>AP028633.1:0-5229171 GCA_033097465.1 Acidothermaceae bacterium B102 | reverse complement strand
ATCGTTGACGCGGACGTCGAGGCACGCGGCGTGGTGTTTTGGGGTTGCTCCCCGTCGAACGACCGGGCGCCTAGTGACTCAGCTCTCGGTGATGATCCAGCCAGGGCTGACGAAACGCGAGGCAACCACGGTCAGCCGGACGCTGGGCTGCCCCGATGCCGGGCAAACTTCGCCGAGGCCGCTGGGCGTCACATCGACGTGTAGGTCGTACGGCTTGTAGTACCAGCTGGAGACGCCGAACAGCTGGTGGACGCCGCAGCCGATCGTCAGCTGACCAGGTGCAGCAGTGGTCAGACGCAGCTGCTCGCCGACTCGGGCGACGAGGGTGAAGGTGCCGTTCGCTCCTAGCCGCCGTGCGTCGAGGAGGACACCTTGGCTGCCTGAAGGCGGAAGCGCGAGGTGCGCCGGCTGCGGCGCGAACTGATACTGAGCCGGGGCGACCTGTTGGTAGACAGCGAAGGTCCCTACGGCGTGCCCGGTCGGGTGGAGGTACTGGACAGTCAGCTTGGCTCGGCGCCCGACACGCACCCCGAGCGAGGAGGACCACACGTTGGTGGGGCCGTCTGACCAGGCGGTCGCGGCGGGACCCGTGGTGTCGTTGTTGTCCGCGGTGCACCGGTTGGTCATGGCGATGCGGTCGTTGATCAGGACGCGGAAGGACAGCGCCGGGGAGGTGTCGGTTTCGGAGTTGCAGCCGCCGAACGCCTCCAGGCTCAATTCTGTCGAGGTAGGGGTGAACCAGATGCTTCTCGACCCCGTGCCCCCGCCGATCGGGACGGCCCCGAGGAGGCGGCTGCCCTCGAAGAACGCAGGGGCCTGGTCGTCGGGCTGGTCGTCGGCTACCAGCAGAGACTGACTGATTGCCCCGGTCACGACCGTTCGGACGGTTGTTGAGGAAGCCGTTGCCGGTGCGCGCGGCGCGGAGTGTGGTGCGGTGCCAGGCGTGCAGGCCGCGACCACGGCGGTCAGGCCCACCACTGCGACAGCTCGTAGAGCCCGGGTGGCCCCCAGACGGGGAAGGCGCACCGCACCAGCGGCCGTCAAACCCGACGCCATCACGAGTGCCCTCCTCCGCCGGATGTCATATCGACGCGGCCAGGACCGGTCTTGAGGTTACGACCAAGCACATCACTCGCCCGTCGGCATGAGCCGCCCGCGCGGGGTTGGTAGGTGGCGTCGTCGACTCCGTGTCCCTACGCAGGAGGTCCGGCTTCGGGTCCCCGGTCGCTGGGTGGTCCAGGACGAGGCGTTGAACGCGGTGGTCGCGGAAGGGAACGTCGAGCGGGAAAGTCCCACAGGGTCCCTTTAGCGGGACGTCTGGCGCCGCTCAGATCCCGATTGCCCTGTCCGAAACTCGTCCCGGGACGGGCCCGTTGACTGCGACAGCCGGTCAGGCGCCGCTCCTGGGACGGCCGCGTCCGAGGGCGGTGGCGCCAGGAGCTGGCGGCTGCCAGGCGACCGGCGCGGCCGACCCGCATTGGCAAGACCCACCCCGTTGTCGGGCGGCGGGCCTCACGCCTCCGGTGAGGCTGTCTCGGTCAGGTCGAGGTGGCCCATCTCACCCGAGCCGAACCAGTCGGCGACGTCGAGCGCGGTGTCGATGACGATGTACGGCGGCACGCGAGTGCGGACGTGACCCGCGTTGAACGCCCACGTCGACCCGAGGCGCCCGTACCACGAGCCTCCCTCGACCCAGGGTGCTTGGTGAATATGGCCGCACAGCACCAGATCGGGTGCGTGTTGGGCGATCCAGCCGGCGAGGTCGTCGTCGGCAAAGGTGCGCTTGCCGTCGAAGCACAGCGGGGTGCCCGCCGGGGGTGAGTGGTAGACCCAGACCCACTTGGCCGGCCGGTCAACGCCAGCGGCGCTGAGCTGGGCCTCGACCTGCGCCCGGGTGACCGGACCGTCCCACCAGGGACACAGCGTGAACCGCACCCCGTCGAGCTCGAGGGACTGGCCATCGGTGTAGAGCTCGCCGTCGTGAGTGCGCGCCAGCCACCGACTCATCTGCTCGCCGTGCTCGCCCGGCCCGTCGAGGTCGTGGTTGCCTGACACCGCCAGCACGGTGGTCAGCGCGGAGAGCCGGGCGAGGTAGGTGTCGAGCACGACGATCTGGGCGTGGACCGGCACCACGTTGGCCACGTCGAGGAGGTCGCCCGCCAGCACCAGGGCGTCGTACTCGCCGGCCACCTCGCACAGCCAGTCCAACGACGCCAGCCGGTAGTGCACGTCCGAGGCCACAAGTATCCGCACGCGCACAGCATGACCGGTCCGGCGACTGTTCATCCAGGGGTCACCTGTTGTTGGGTTGCGGCCGTGGGACACCGAGGGGTGGACCTCTAGGCTGCCTAGATGCCTGCCGACAGCCCCATCCGGAGACCAGGTCTCGGATCGGCGCGGCAGGTCATCGGGTCGGTGGCGGTGTCCGGTTTCGGCACCTGGAGCTACAACGTCGGCATCGCCGTCTACGCGTACGAGCGGACCCACTCGGCATCGTGGGTCGCCATCGTCACGGTCGGTCGCTACCTGCCGGCGCTCGTGCTCAGCTGGCTGGCGCACTCGCTCATCGAGCGCTGGCCCCGGCGCACTGTCGCCCTGACGGCCGACCTCGGCTGCGCCGCGGTCATGGGTGCCCTTGCCCTTGCCGGTGCTGAGAATGCGCCGCTCTGGCTGGTGACGGTCATCGCCGCGGTGAGCTCGACTTTGGCTCGCATCCAGGCGGCGTCGGTGCTCTCGCTCGCCGCCGACGTTGTGGTGGAGTCACAGCTGGCTCGAGCGGCCCGGCTCACCGGAGCCGCCGAGGCCGTGGCGACGGCCGTCGGTTCCGCGGCCGCCTCGGCCCTTCTCGTACGGTTCTCGCCGCCCGCGCTCTTCCTGGTCAACGCCGCAACGTTCGTGGTCAGCGCCTCATTGATTGCCACGGTACGGCCAACCCGGCGGCGTTCGACGGGCACATCGTCTGCGCCGCAGGCAAGAGACGATGCCTCGCCCGCCGGAGCGCGCAGCTTCTGGCCGCTCCAGGCAGCGCGCGGACTCGCGGCCTACGTCTACGGTGTCGACATCGTCGTGCTGACCGTGGTCGCGAGTCGCCAGTTCCACTCTCTGTCGGGCACCAGCGCGTACGGCTGGCTGCTGGCGGCGACTGGGCTCGGCGGCCTGATCGCGGTCACTCCTCTGCGCCGCGCCACCGGCCGCTTGCAGACCGCCCCTCTGCTTCTGGTCGGTCTGGCTGTCTACACCGTGCCGGTGCTGATCTTCGCGCTCGACCCGCCGGCGGCGATCGGCATCGTGGTGCAGGTCGTCCGTGGCATCGGCAGCGTGCTGGTGACCTCCGCGGCCATCACGGGGCTGCAGCGTTCGGTGCCGTCGTCGATGGCCGGCCGAGTCTTCAGCACCACGCAGTCCCTGGTGCTGGTCGGCACCTGTGCCGGGGCACTCAGCACCCCGCTGCTGCTGGGGTTGACCGGCTTCCACGCCACTCTGGTCATCTCGGCGCTGGCTCCAGTCGCGGCCGGCCTCGCGCTCTACCCCGCCCTCGCGCGGTTCGGGCGGCAGGAGACAGACCTGCTGACGTTGCTCGATCCGCGGCTGTCGGTGCTGCGGGGCCTGCGGCTGCTGCGCGACGCGAGCCGTTCGACGTTGTACGAGATCGCTGACGCGGTCGTCGAGGTCGGCGTCGAGCCGGGCGTGCCCGTCGTACGGGAGGGAGCTCCATCGGATGCGCTGTACGTGCTGACGTCGGGTGCCGTCGACGTGACCGGTCGAGGCCCCGACGGCCCGGTGCTGCTACGCCGGCTGACGGCGCCCGACTACTTCGGCGAGATCGGGCTGCTCCGCGAGTCGCCGCGCACGTCGACGGTCACTTCGTCGACGGAGTGCGTGCTGTGGCGGATCCCCGGCGACGTGTTCCTGGCCGCCATCGCCGAGGCTGGGGCTTCGGGGGCCCTGAGCGACACGGTCCAGGTCCGCTTTGCCACAAGGCCGCAGCACGACGCTGACGACCCGTCGGCTACGGCGAGAACTGCTTAGCAGCAGGCACTTCCAGCGTCTCACCCTGGCGCGCGATGATGACAGGCATGCTCGCCTCGACGGTGCGCGCGAGCTCGTCGAGCTGGTCGTCCGTACGGTTCGGGGAGTGATGGAAGAGGACCAGCAGGCCGACCTGCGCCTCGGTGGCCAGCCGGATCGCGTCGTCGATCGTCGAGTGCCCGTAGGCGTCGGCGACCGGACGCTCCGACTCGAGGAACTGCGCGTCGTGCAGCAGCACGTCGACCCGGTCGATGATCGCCCGGGCGTCGTCGCTGATGCCGAGGACCGGGCCGTGGTCGGGGAGGTAGGCGATGGACCCTGACGCGTCGCTGACCCGGTAGCCGTAGGTGCGGCCGCCCTTGTGGGCCAGCTCGGCCGCTGCCACGGTGAAGCCGCCGATCGTCCGCTCACCCGGCTCCATGGCGTTGAACGACCACGCGCCGTTGAGGCCGCCCGGCTCGATCGGGAAGGCAGGCGGCGACATCGTGCGGGCCAGCAGCTGCCGCCCGGTCTCGCCGAGCTGGGCGGGCATGTAGAGGTCGACGACGCTGGTGTGGCGATCGCCCGCCGCGAAGAACGGCAGCCCCTGCACGTGGTCCCAGTGCAGGTGGCTGAGCAGGATCGATCCCTGGAAGGCGGGTGTCGACAGCCGACCGGTGAGGTCTCGCAGGCCGGTGCCGGCATCGAGGACGAGCGTCGGGTCGGTGGCGCCATCGGGCACCACGGCCACGCAGGACGTGTGGCCGCCGTACCGGACGTAGTCCTGGCCCGGTGCGCCGGTCGACCCGCGCACCCCCAGCAGCACCAGCTTCACGAACCCACCCCTCCGTCGGTCGCGCCACCATAGCGAGTCGTCGCGGGGACGGCAGGGGCTAGGCGGGGCCGGGCTCGGAGGGGAGCGACCCGTTGGCGACGGCGGCGACCAGCGCGGCGTGGTCGCGCTCGGTCTGGTCGGCGTAGAGCCGGGCGAACCTCGCGAGGGCTACATCGAGCTTGTCCGACCCGCCGACGTAGCCGGCGATCATCGACGCGCCACTGGTACGGGCGTGGCCTTTGGCAAGCAGCCGCCCGCAGATGCCGGCGTACGACACGAGGGCGGCGGAGTCGAGAGCGTCGACCGCGATGGTGCCCTTCATGTTGCGGAACTGGCGGACGTAGAACTGGCGCTCGCCCACGGTTGTCCAGCCCAGCAAGGGATCGGAGACGGTCTGCAGTGCCTGTTGGTACTCCACGACGCGCTGGCCCTGGTGCTTGTGCCACGCGGACTCGCCGTGGACGTAGGGCGCGATCACCGACCGGCGGGCCTGCTTGAGCTGCAAGAAGATGACGTCGTCGGGGCTGCTGCCCTCGCACAGTGCGACGTAGGCCCGGAGCCCGACGCTGCCGACGCCGACGACCTTGTGGGCGACGTCGACGAGGCTGTAGCCGCTGAGGACCCGGCGCCACTGCGTGGGCAGGGTCGCGAGGTAGTCGTCGAGGGCCTGGGCGAGCTGCTCGGTCTCGGCGTCGTCGACGTGCGTGAGCAGCGGCGGTTCCTCGATGATGCGGCGCACACCGTCCTGCTCCTGGGTGAAACGGGGGAGCGCCCGGTCACTGACCCGTGTACGGGCCCGGCGGGCCGCGCGGGCAATCTCCTTGCGTAGCAGGGGATTTGAGGCACCTTGCTCGAGGCGCTCGACATCCAGCCGCTCGAAGGCGCGCGACAGCAGCGGCTCCTCCGCCAGCCAGCGGACGTGCTCGCGGTAGGTCGCGACACAGGACAGGACCGCCTGCTCACAGGTGGCTTCGGTCGCTGAGTTCTGCCGTCCGGCGACCCAGATGCTGGCGACGAGCCGGCGCAGGTCCCACTCCCAGCCACCGGGGTGGGCCTCGTCGAAGTCGTTGAGGTCGATGACCAGCTCGCGCTCGGGCGAGGCGTAGAAGCCGAAGTTGCCCATGTGGGAGTCGCCGCAGATCACCGGCGTGATGCCGGTCGCGGGCAGCTGCGCGAGGTCCCACGCCATGACGACGGCGGTGCCCCGCAGGAACCCGTACGGCGAGGCGGCCATGCGCGCGACGCGTACCGGGATGAGCCATTCCAGGCGGCCCTCGTGCGACTGGTTGATCTGCTCGACGACGTCGGGCCGGTCGGCCGGGGGAGCCCAGTCGCCCAGCAGGTTGCGGGGGACGTCGACCCGCAGCTGGCGGCCGAGGGCGTAGCGCTCGGCCCGTGGCGTCGACCGCCGGCGCAGCGATGCATAGCCCTGGGCATCGGCCGTCGGGAAGACGACGTGCCCGGTCCCCGTGTCCGCACTCACCGCGTCTCCCTCCCGTGCACGGACATCAGGCTAGACCTGGCTCATCCGCCAGAGCCGGGCGCCTGGCAGTACGGGCACCAGAACAGGTTGCGCCCGACCATGACCTCGGTACGGATCTCGGTGCCGCAGACCCGGCATGGCTGGCCCTGCCTCCGGTAGACGTAGGAGCGGTCCTCGCGGCGCAAGCGTCCGGCGGCTCTGTCCTCGTCGCGCACCGTCTCGATCCTTCCGGTACGGACCCCCGCGCGCATCAAGGTCTGGAGGTCGACCCACATGGCCTGCCAGACCTCGTCGTAGAGACGCAGCCCCGGCAGGAACGGGTCCACCCGGTGCCGGAACAGCAGCTCGGCGCGATAGACGTTGCCGACGCCGGCCAGCACCTTCTGGTCCATGAGCAGCGCGCCGATCGCGATCTTGCTGCGGCTGATGCGCTGCCAGGCGCGGCTCGGGTCGGCGTCGGTACGCAGCGGGTCGGGGCCGAGCCGGGCGAACAGCGCCGCGATCTCGGGCGGGTCCATCAGCTCGCAGGCCGTGGCTCCGCGCAGGTCCATCCAGGCGTCGTCCGTGACGAGGCGCAGCCGCAGCGCACCACGCGGCTCCGGCGGGTCGCCCGTACCGTGGGTCATCTTGCCGTAGAGCCCAAGGTGGATGTGCAGCGTGGGCGCTCCGCGGAAGGAGGTGAGCAGGTGCTTGCCCACGGCGTCGACCTTGCTGACCACGTGGCCGTCGAGCAGGGCCGCACCCTCGGCGAATCGCCCCTGCGGACTCGAGACGGCCACCTCGCGGCCCTGGAGGAGCCGCTTCTCGAGGTTGGCGAGGCGACGGATCGTGTGGCCCTCAGGCACGGGCGCTCGCAGCATTCACCCGCCGAACGTAGCCGGGGCCGCCCGTACCCGCCATTCAAGGGCAGGTCGACCAGCAGCCCACCTGCATCCGGCCGATGATGACGCTGCCGAGCTCGTCGGCCTCCTGTCGCATCCGGGCCAGCAGTGAGTCGGCGCCGACCTCGTCGGCAGTGGCGATGCCCAGCCGTTCGATGGACGGCAGCAGGGTCTGGACAAGGCCCGCGACCTGCTCCAGCGGCATCACGCTGTTGTCGCCGCCGCCGATCACGGCTTCCATGCGCAGGGTGGGCTCCGGCAGACCGGCCTCGACGAAGGTCGCGCGCAGCCGTCGCCCCATGTCGGTCTTGGCGCCGGACCTGCGGATCGCTTCCTCGGCCCAGAGGCAGGCCTGGTCGTGCAGAGCGGAGGGAGGGAATGACCGCAGTCCACCCCAGTCCAGCTCGTGGAAGACCACCGGGCCGCCGCGCCGTACCACCGGCAGGAGGGCAGCGAGAAATGCCGCAGGCTCAGCTTGGAACTGCAGGACGTAGCGCCCGATCACCGCATCAAACGGCTGGTCCTCCGGAAGCCTGGTCGGGTCGCCCTGCCGGAACGACACCTGCGTCAGCCTGCGGTGCGCCGCCTCGGCGTTGGCCGCGTCGACGGCGCCTTGCGCCTTGTCGACGCCGACGACGGAGCCGTTGGGCCCGACCAACTCCGCCGCCACAAAGGCGACGTGGCCACCGCCGCTGCCGACGTCGAGAACTCGCTGGCCGGGGCCAATGCCTCCCGCGGCCAGAAAACTGCGGGTCATCGGATCAACCAGCGCGGCCTGCACCTCCAACCGGCGCAGCTCTCCGGCACTGTGCCCGAGCACGTACTCCTGTGGTGATGGCGTCACGGGTCCTCGCTCGTCCTCGAGCCCACGCGGTTGCCGTCAGTGAACCCGGGCGGCCCACTCTGCGCAAGGGTCACCGGGCGCCAGACAGGGGCAAAGAGGGCATAGATGCATCCGAACCGGGCGCTGAGGTAGATACTGACGGGCGGTGCAAGGCATGAGGGACGACGTCGTCACACGTTCGGCCCCGCGCCTGGCGCCGTTCGGGTCACCACCGCGCAGAGCACCTTGTCGATCATGAGGCAGATGACCAGCACCGCGTCGCCCTCCGGGTGGCTGCGACCACGGCCGGCCGCCCTGGCCGCTGCGGTCGCGGCCTTCCTCTTGGCGTGCCTGTTCGGCTGGGGCCACACCGAGGACGGGCGCACCTTCTCCGACGCCTTGATCGCCCTGTCCGCCTTGTACGGGGGCGCCGCAGCGTTCGCCGCCTCGTCCCGTACGAGCGGGCGGCTGCGCATGTCGTGGCGCCTGCTCGCGGCGGCGTCGTTCAGCTGGGCGGCCGGGCAGTCGCTCTGGACTCTCAACGAGCTGATCTGGGGCGTGGCGCCGGGCTCTCCCGGGGTGCAGGACGTCGGCTTTGTCGCGGGCATCCCGCTGACGCTGGCCGCGCTGCTGCTCTACCCCGGCGCGCGTCGGCCCACGGAGTCGCGGTCGCGCCACGCGCTCGACGCGGCTCTCATCAGCGCGTCCATCCTGCTGGTGGCCTGGGTGACGGTGCTCCGGCCGATCTGGGACAACCGGTCCGCGGTGGACGGCACGGCGTCGGCCGTCGTGTCGATGCTCTATCCGGTGACCGACACCGTCATGGTTAGCCTGGGCCTGCTGCTCGTCCGGCGGATCGCCCGCGCGTCCCGGACCCCGGTGGTCATCGGCGTCGGCGCCATCATGCTGCTGGGCCTGACGGACCTGGTGTACGCACTCGGTTCGGCGCACACCAAGTACTCCGGCGGCCACCTGCTCGAGGCCGGCTGGTTCGCCGGCTACCTCGTCGTGGCGCTGGCGAGCGGACGCGTCGAGCCGCTGTCCGACGCCGACGTGCCCTCCGATCGCCTGCCCACCAAGGCGATGAGCCTGCTGCCGTACGCGGCGCTGGTCGTGGCGAGCGGTACGGCTCTGGTCGACCTGCTCACGGGCCACCATCCCGGTCTCGTCGAGGTCATCCTGATCTGCCTGCTGGTCGGCACTGTCCTCGTCCGTCAGGGTGTTGCGGTTCTCGACACGTTCGGCCTGAGCCGGGCGCTGGCGGCCCGCGAGGAGCTGTTCCGCTCGCTGGTGCAGGGGTCGAGCGACGTTATGACCGTGGTCGACGGCAACGGCCGCATCGTCTGGCAGAGCGCGGCCGTCGAGCGGGTCTTCGGCTACCGCGAGGGTGAGCTCATCGGTCAGCTGCTGGTCGACCTCGTGCACCCGCTCGACTTCAGCGAGGCCCGGCTGCGCTTCGCCGGCGCGCTGGGCGGTCGGACGGACGGCGAGGAGGTCGACCTGCACCGCGCGACCGTGGTCGAGAACCGTGTGCGTGACGCGCGCGGCGAGTGGCGCTACGTCGAGTCGGTGTTCACTGATCGGCTCGACAATCCTGTCGTACGAGGCATTGTCATCAACACCCGCGACGTCAGCGAGCGCAAGCTGCTCGAGCACCGGCTGACCGAGCTGGCCTTCAGCGACGAGCTGACCGGTCTCGCCAACCGGGCCCGCATGCGCGACCGCGTCGGCGAGGCGCTGCTTGCCTCGGCCGGCGAGGAGACGCCGGTAGCGCTGCTGTTCATCGACCTCGACGGCTTCAAGGCGGTCAACGACAGCCTCGGCCACGCCATGGGTGACCTGCTGCTGAGACAGGCCGCCGACCGGCTGGTCGAGGCGGTCCGGCCGGACGACACGGTGGCGCGGCTCGGCGGCGACGAGTTCGCCGTACTGCTGCCGCCCTGCACCGAGCTCGGTGGTCCGCGTGAGGTTGCCCATCGGCTCCTGCGCGTGCTCGAGTCACCGTTCCGGCTCGGCGGTTCCGAGGTGACGGTCAGTGCGAGCATCGGCGTCGCGGTCGCCCAGCCCACGGACGACCCGGACAGCCTCGTCCGCGATGCAGACCTGGCGATGTACCGCGCCAAGGGGCTCGGCAAGGGCCGGGTCGAGGTCTTCGAGCCCGAGATGTACGCCCACGTCCTGCGCAAGGTCGAGCTCGAACGCGAACTGCGCGGAGCCATCGACCGTGGCGAGCTGGCCGTCGCGTACCAACCCATCGTCGACATGCGCACCGGCCGCGTCGTGGCCGTGGAAGCTCTGCTGCGCTGGGAGTCTCGGCTCCGCGGCACGGTGGGCCCGTTGGAGTTTGTGCCCTTCGCCGAGGAAAGCGGGCTGATCGTGCCGATCGGCCGCTGGGTGCTCGACCAGGCCTGTCGTCAGGTCGCGCGCTGGCGTCGTCAGGGCATCGACGTGCGGCTCACCGTCAACGTCTCGGCCCGCCAGCTGCAGGCGCCGCGGCTCGTTGAGTCGGTCGCCACGACGCTGCGTGCCCACCAACTCGAGGCCAGGCACCTGACGATCGAGCTGACCGAGAGCGTGCTGATCGACGACGCCGACCGCACGGTCGCCAAGCTTCAGCTGCTCCGCGACATGGGCGTCGGACTCGCCGTCGACGACTTCGGTACGGGCTGGTCGTCGCTGTCCTACCTGCGGGTGCTGCCCGTCGACACGGTCAAGGTCGACCGGTCGTTCGTCGCCGACCTCGGGCACGACCAGGACGTCGTGTCGCTGACCCGGGCCATCGTCCGGCTGGCGTCCGACCTCGGCATGTCGCTGATCGCCGAGGGTGTCGAGGAGGCGGGCCAGGCTCAGCAGCTGGCCGCCATGGGGGCGACCTTGGCCCAAGGCTGGCTGTTCGCCAAGGCCGCCCCGCCCGCCGAGATCGGTCCGCTGCTCGCTGGGGGCACCCCGATCATCGGGCCCGAGCTGCTGGCGCAGATCAACGGTGTGGTGCCGTCCCAGCTCACCGTTGCCGACGCCGACGCGTACTGACAGGCGTCACTCGAATGGTCCATGAAGAGGCCTGTTCGGGCGATTGACTCGGGCTTGACGCTGATGCCATCGTCTTCCCGTGACGCATACGGTGGGGACCTTGTCCAACAAGACAAAGCTGGGCATGACGGGCATGGTACGGGCGGGGGTCATCGCGGCGCTGTCCGCGGTGGTGGCCGCATTGTTGCCCTGGGGCGGCTCGCCTGCCTCCGGCGCGGGCCTCGCGTTCACCTACACCTCGATCAAGCCGGTGCCGATCGGCACCAACGAGGCCCAGTCGATCGTGGTCGGCGGCCAGCTCTACCTGTTCGGTGGCTTCGACGTCACCAAGACCACGTTCACGCCGACCAGCCGGGCCTGGCGCTACGACCCCGATGCCAACACCTGGACCGCCCTCGCGACGATGCCGGTCAACGGCATCACCCACTCGGGCATCGCCACCGACGGCGTCCGCTACGTCTACTACGCGGGCGGCAGCGCCTCGGCCGACAACGCCACCCAGCAGGTGTTCGGCAGCACCGACGCCTTCATGTACGACACCGTCGCCAACACCTACACCCGGCTGCCGTCGCTGCCGGCCCCGCGCATGGGCGGTGGCCTGGGCTACGTCGGCGGCAAGCTGTACTACTTCGGCGGCAACAACATCACCCGTACCCAGGACACCGGCGACACGTGGATGCTCGACCTGTCCGGCGGCGCGACCAGCTGGGTGGCCGAGGCACCGATGCCCGACCCGCGCAACCACATCGGCTTCGCCACGCAGAACGGCCTGATCTACGCAGTCGGCGGCCAGCACCTCGACAAGAGCAGCACCGCGCAGGGCGAACTCGACAGCTATGACCCGGCGACCAACGTCTGGACTGTGCTGCCGGCGATGCCGCTGCCGCGCGGCCACGTGATGGACTCCACGTTCTTCCTCGACGGCGACCTCGTCGTGGCGGCCGGCTGGACCACGAGCAACGTCTCCGCCGCCGTCCTGGCCTACGACCCGGTCGCCCAGACCTGGACCGCGTGGCCCAACCTGCCCGAGGCGCGCACCTCCACCACGGTCAAGGGCGTGAGCGGGGGTCGCTTCGTCTACTGCTGCGGCAGCGCCGGCACGTCGTCGGCCACCGGGTGGATCGCCACCCCGTCGGTGCCGCCCGTGACGACGCCTCCCGGGTCGCCGACCGTGACCGCCACGCCGCAGCCGCAGCCCGACCCGACGCCGACGACGGCGCCGCCGACCACGGTGCCCCCCACGACACCAGCACCGACGACTGTTCCGCCGACCACGGCGCCCCCGACGACCGCGCCACCCACGACCGCGCCACCCACGACGCCGCCGGTCTCATCCACGCCGCCGCCCTCGTCGTCACCGCCGCCCGCGCCCAAGCTGACCCTCACCGCCGTCGCCGTGCACCCGTCGACGGCCGTTGCCTCCGCCGGCGGCAGCGCCCTGGTCTCGTACAAGCTGAGTCACGCGGCCAAGGTCACGCTGGTGCTCGAGCAGTGCAACGCGACGACGTGCCCGCAGGTCGGGCGCGACACCGTCTCGGCACCGGCGGGCACGTCCCACGTCAGCCTGCACGCCCTCACCGGGAGGGAAAAGCTGGTCGTCGCCCACTACCGCATCGTGGTCTCGGCCCCCGGCGTGGCGTCTGTGACGCTGCACTTCGTGGTGGTCGCGGGCTGATCGGTTCCGCCCGCATCGTGAGACCTCGGTGGAGCGTGGTTGACAGCGCGGCGCAGCTGAGACAGTCTTTGCTCGTGTCCTACACCCGCCTCGTAGTTAGCGAGCGCGCTGGCTGACCTCCCGTCACCGCCAGCGCGCCACCCCTCGCATGCCCTCGTGGCCGAGGGGTTTTTGTTTGTCCCCACGCAATCCGATGCAAAGAAGGCGTCCCATGGCAGAGCAGGTGACCGGAGCCCAGTCCCTCATCAGCAGTCTCGAGGCGGCGGGGGCGGAGGTCGTGTTCGGCATCCCCGGCGGAGCGATCCTGCCCGCCTACGATCCGCTCTTCGACTCCAAGCTGCGCCACATCCTGGTACGCCACGAGCAGGGTGCCGGCCACGCGGCCGAGGGGTACGCGCTGGCGACCGGCCGGGTCGGCGTCTGCATGGCGACCTCGGGTCCCGGGGCGACCAACCTGGTCACGCCGATCGCCGACGCCTACATGGACTCCGTCCCGATCGTCGCCATCACCGGCCAGGTCGCGAGCCACGCCATCGGCACCGACGCCTTCCAGGAAGCCGACATCGTCGGCATCACGATGCCGATCACCAAGCACAACTTCCTGGTGCAGCGGGCTGAGGACATCCCGCGGACCATCATGGAGGCGTTCCACATCGCCTCGACCGGTCGTCCCGGCCCCGTGCTCGTCGACGTGCCCAAGGACATCCTGCAGGCGGCGACCACCTTCGCGTGGCCGCCGACCATGGACCTGCCCGGCTACAAGCCGACGACCAAGCCGCACCACAAGCAGGTCAAGGAGGCGGCCCGGCTGATCGGCGAGTCGCGCCGGCCGGTGCTCTACGTCGGCGGCGGCGTCATCAAGGCCCGCGCCTCAACGCAGCTGCTGGCGTTGGCCGAGCTCACCGGCATCCCGGTCGTGACCACGCTGACCGCACTCGGCGCGTTCCCGGACAGCCACCCGCTCCACCTCGGCATGCCGGGCATGCACGGCACGGTCGCTGCGGTGACCGCCCTGCAGAAGTCCGACCTGCTGATCACCCTCGGGGCCCGCTTCGACGACCGGGTGACCGGCAACCTCGAGTCGTTCGCGCCGGACGCCAAGGTTATCCACGCCGATATCGACCCGGCCGAGATCTCCAAGAACCGGTCGGCCGACGTCCCGATCGTGGGCGACGTGGGCGAGGTCATCAGCGACCTCACCGCCGCCATCCGGGCCGAGAACGACAAGGGCTCGTTCGGCGACTACGAGGGCTGGCGGCACACGGTCTCCGAGTGGCAGCAGGCCTACCCGCTGGGCTACGACGATCCGGGCGACGGCACGCTCATGCCGCAGCGGGTCATCGAGCGGCTCGGTCAGATCGCCGGACCCGACGCGCTCTACGTCGCCGGTGTCGGCCAGCACCAGATGTGGGCCAGCCAGTTCATCAAGTACGAGCACCCGCACACGTGGCTCAACTCGGGCGGCGCCGGAACCATGGGCTTCGCCGTGCCTGCCGCCATGGGCGCCAAGGTCGGTCGGCCCGACGCGACGGTGTGGGCCATCGACGGCGACGGCTGCTTCCAGATGACCAACCAGGAGCTGGCCACCTGCACGATCGAGGGCATCCCGATCAAGGTGGCCATCATCAACAACGGCTCGCTCGGCATGGTGCGGCAGTGGCAGACGCTGTTCTACGGCAAGCGCTACAGCAACACCAACCTGTCGCAGGGTGCCCGGCCGGTGCCCGACTTCGTCAAGCTGGCGGACGCGTACGGCTGCGTGGGGCTGCGCTGCTCGGACCCCGCGGACCTCGACGCCACCATCGAGAAGGCGATGGCGGTCGACGACGCTCCCGTGGTCATCGACTTCGTGGTCGGCCAGGACGCCCAGGTGTGGCCGATGGTGGCCGCGGGTCAGAGCAACGACAGCATCCAGATCGCCCGGGACACGCGGCCGACGTACGGATCGGACCTGACATGACGGACAACATTCACACGCTCAGCGTGCTGGTGGAGAACAAGCCGGGTGTCCTGGCGAGGGTGGCGGCGTTGTTCTCGCGGCGCGGGTTCAACATCCACTCGCTGGCGGTCGGCCCGACGGAGCACCCCGACGTCAGCCGCATGACCATCGTGGTCAACTGCGCCGACCTGCCGCTCGAGCAGGTGACCAAGCAGCTGAACAAGCTGATCAACGTGCTCAAGATCGTCGAGCTCGACCTGCACGCAGCGGTCTCACGCGAGCTGCTGCTGGTCAAGGTCAAGGCGGAGAGCAAGGAGCCGGCGATCCGCTCGCAGATCCTCGAGACGGTCGAGCTGTTCCGCGCCAAGGTCGTCGACGTAGCGACCGACTCGCTCACCATCGAGGCCACCGGCGCGCCAGAAAAGCTGGAGGCGCTGATCCGGGTGCTCGAGCCGTACGGCATCAAAGAGTCGGTGCAGTCCGGCATCGTCGGCATCGCCCGCGGCGCCCGTTCCATGACCGACCGCAACCTGCGCTCCACCGAGCGCGTGAGCTGATCTACCCCCCGCTCCCCGGACGACCGGGGAGGCCCCTCATGATGGCCGCGCAGCAGGCGCTGCCATCCACGAAAGGACAGCCGAGTTCACCATGGTTGACATCTTCTACGACGCCGACGCGGACCTCGCCCTGATCCAGGGCCGCAAGGTCGCCGTCATCGGTTACGGCAGCCAGGGCCACGCGCACGCGCTGTCCCTGCACGACTCCGGCGTCGACGTCCGCGTCGGCCTGCCCGAGGGGTCCAAGAGCAAGGCCAAGGCCGAGGCCGAGGGGCTGACGGTGCTCACGCCCGCCGAGGCCAGCGCCTGGGCCGACCTGATCATGATCCTCGCGCCTGACACCGCGCAGCGCTCGCTCTACGCCGAGTCGGTCGAACCCAACCTCAACCCGGGCGACGCGCTGTTCTTCGGTCACGGCTTCAACATCCGGTACGACCTGATCAAGCCGCCGGGCGGCGTCGACGTCGCCATGGTTGCGCCCAAGGGTCCGGGCCACCTCGTACGCCGTCAGTTCCAGGAGGGTCGCGGCGTGCCGTGCCTCGTCGCGGTCGAGCAGGACGCGTCCGGCAACGCACTCGCGCTGGCTCTCTCGTACGCCAAGGGCATCGGCGGTACCCGCGCCGGCGTGCTCAAGACGACGTTCACCGAGGAGACCGAGACCGACCTCT
Source organism: Acidothermaceae bacterium B102 (assembly GCA_033097465.1). Lineage (GTDB taxonomy): Bacteria > Actinomycetota > Actinomycetes > JAWWOL01 > JAWWOL01 > JAWWOL01. The sequence continues at coordinate 5,213,272 of AP028633.1, read as the reverse complement.
TCGGCGAGCAGGCCGTGCTCTGCGGCGGCGCGTCAGCGCTCGTTCAGGCGGGCTTCGAGACGCTCATCGAGGCCGGCTACCAGCCCGAGGTGGCCTACTTCGAGTGCCTCCACGAGCTCAAGCTCATCGTCGACCTGATGTACGAGGGCGGCATCTCCAAGATGCGCTGGTCCATCTCCGACACCGCGGAGTACGGCGACTACAGCCGCGGCCCGCGCATCATCAACGCCGACACCAAGGTCGAGATGAAGAAGATCCTCGGCGAGATCCAGGACGGCACCTTCGCCCGCGAGTGGGTGGCCGAGGATGACAACGGCCGGCCCAACTACAAGAAGTGGGAAGCCGAGGGCGCTGCCCACCCGATCGAGGTCGTCGGCGCCAAGCTGCGCCCGATGATGGCCTGGATCGACAAGGAGTAGCCCCGTACCGTTCCAGCCGGCGCCCCGGTGAACCGCGACCAACCCCGCGGATCACTGGGGCGTTCTGGCTGCTCTGACGGCGCGCATTCGCGCCACAAGCTCCCAGTGATCCGCCCCGCTTCGGATCACTGGGAGGTCGTGGCTGCTCTGTGGGTGCGCATTCGCGCCAAAGGCGCCCAGTGATCCGCAACGGGGACCCTGGCGCGGCGGATTGCAGGGCTCGCCGCGGGACACGCCGTCGCTCGCGCAACGTGGCGCAGAGACGTCCGCGGGGCGCAGGCGATGAGGAGGCGATGAGGGCAGAACGCGGGTTGCTCGTACATCGAGACTCCCCGTCTCGCCGGTCGGAAGGTGGTCGTTACGATGGAACGACAAACCCCTTCCCTGTGTGAGGACTGGTTCCGTTGAGCAAGCCCGTCGTCCTGGTCGCTGAAGAGCTCGCCCCCTCCGCCCTCGATGTCCTCTCGTCGGACTTCGAGCTGCGTCACGTGGACGGCGCCGACCGCTCGGCCCTGCTCCCCGCCCTCGTCGGCGTCGACGCGGTCCTCATCCGCAGCGCAACCAAGATGGACGCCGAGGCGGTCGCTGCGGCGACCCAGCTCAAGGTGATCGCCCGCGCCGGCGTCGGGCTCGACAACGTCGACATCAAGGCCGCGACGGCTGCCGGTGTCATGGTCGTCAACGCGCCCACGTCCAACATCGTCAGCGCCGCCGAGCACGCCGTCGCCCTGCTGCTCGCCGCCGCCCGCCGCATCCCGGCTGCCAACGCCAGCCTCAAGGGCGGCGCGTGGAAGCGCTCGAAGTACACCGGGGTCGAGGTCAACGAGAAGACCATCGGCGTCGTCGGCTTCGGCAAGATCGGCCAGCTGTTCGCTCACCGGCTCAAGGCGTTCGACACGACGATCATCGCCTACGACCCGTACATCTCCGCTGCCCGCGCGGCCCAGCTCGGCGTGCGCCTGGTCTCCCTCGACGACCTCATGCGCGAGAGCGACTTCATCTCGATCCACCTGCCCAAGACGCCTGAGACCAAGGGCCTGATCTCCGACCGCGAGCTCGCGCTCTGCAAGCCGTCGGTCATCATCATCAACGCCGCCCGCGGCGGCCTGGTCGACGAGGCCGCGCTGGCCAAGGCGATCGAGGAGGGTCGCGTCGGCGGCGCCGGCATCGACGTGTACGAGGTCGAGCCCTGCACCGATTCGCCGCTGTTCGCGCTCGGCGACTCCGTCGTCGTCACCCCCCACCTCGGCGCGTCCACGGACGAGGCCCAGGACAAGGCCGGCACCGCCGTCGCCAAGTCGGTCAAGCTGGCCCTGCAGGGCGAGTTCGTGCCCGACGCCGTCAACGTCCAGTCCGGCGGTGTCGTGGCCGAAGAGGTTCGCCCCGCGCTCGGTCTGATGGAGACCCTCGGCCGCGTGTTCACCGCCCTCGCCGGCACAGTGCCCGCCGAGCTCGAGGTGCTCGTCCGCGGCGAGATCGCCGTCCACGACGTCCAGATCCTGCAGCTCTCCGCGCTCAAGGGCGTCTTCACCGACGTCGTCGAGCAGCAGGTCACCTTCGTCAACGCGCCGCTGCTCGCGCAGGAGCGCAACGTCCAGGTCCACCTGACGTCGAGCGAGGACAGCCCCGACTACCGCAACCTGCTGACGGTACGGGGGACGCTCGCCACGGGTGAGCAGTTCTCCGTCTCGGGCACGCTGTCCGGACCCAAGCACGTCGCCAAGCTGGTCGAGGTCGACGGATTTGACGTCGACCTCACGATCAGCGAGCACCTCGCGTTCTTCCGCTACCACGACGAGCCCGGCGTGGTCGGCAAGCTCGGCAACGTGCTCGGTGCCCGCGGGGTCAACATCGCCGGCGCGATGGTCGCCCGTCAGACCGTGGGCGGTGACGCGCTCATGGCGCTGACCGTCGACACCGCCGTACCGGCCGATGTGCTGACCGAGATCGCGACCGCGATCGGCGCCACCTCGGCCCGTGCCGTCGACCTCGACGAGGCCTGAGCCTGCTGCTCGTTTCGATCCGGGGTTGCTGTCGCCGGGCGACGGTGGCCCCGCATCGGCATGTGCGGGCATGACCGGGCCCGAGTGGCCACTGTCGTGATGGTCCGACTCGGCTACGGCTCTGGTCCTTAAGTAGGTCCGTTCGGCGCAAAATCCGGGCAGGCCAATCTCCGAAAAACTAAGAGCGACCACAGTGGCCGCTGTTGTGGAGGTTGAGCTCAGCGTGAGTTTCCGTCGTGTCAGTCGTCCTTCTGCTCTTGCCGCCGGTGCCGGCCGGCTTGGTGCGGTCGCATTGCTGAGTGTCGGGGCGTTCGCCCTGAGCTCGGGGAGCGCGGTGGCCGCGACGCCCACGGTCAACTGCGACACCGCTGCCCAGCCCTCGACGGACTGGACGACGTGCGGACAGCTCGTCGGCACGGCCAAGTGCGTCTGGAACAACGGCGACGGCACCTGGACGATGGCGATGGGCTACACCAACCCGACCACGTCGATCCTCAACGCGGCCATCCCCAACGCTGCCGCCGGCGTCGCCGGGACCAACAACGCGCTGACGGCGACCAGCGGCTCGGCCGCCAACCCGTCCCACCTCGCCAGCTTCCCGCCCGGCACGTCCACCACTGCCTTCACCGTGACCTGGACCCCGAGCTCCAAGACCGACCCGGTGACCTGGGCGCTCATGGGCCACACCTACACGTTCGTCGACACGATGACCGCCTGCACCAGCAAGCCGGTGCCTGTTGTCGCCAACGAGACCTTCGGCGGGATCGCCGTCGCCGCGGTGCTGGGCACCGTGCTGGTCCGTCGCCGCCGGCTGCGCCCGCTGGCTGCGAAGAAGGGCATCGCCACCGCCTGAACGGCGTGCGGGGCCCGGACAGCACGTCGCTAGCCTTCGGGAGCTGCCGTCACCCGAGGTAGTTGCCCAGAGCCACGAGCAGGCCCTGGGTGCCTCTCTCGCGGCCTGGCCCGTCGGCCCAGAACTGGTCGAAGAAGACGCCGTGCTCGACGTGCGTGAACCGCGTGCCCGCGTTGATCGGCTCGAACTCCCACGACGCGACCGACGTCGACATGTGAAGGCCGTCGAGCCACATGTCGTACGTCGTCACGATGCGGACGTGATCGACGATGTCCGTGTACGTGGCCTCGTACCGCGAGACCGGACCGTCGTGAAACGTCCCCTCGGCGACGTCGCGACCACCGACCCGGAAGTCGAACACCCACTCACCGGGCGCCACGGCGTCGCCGGCGCCCCACCACCGCAGCTTCTGGTCCTCGTCAGCGAACGCGTTCCAGACGCGCTCGACGGGAGCCGGGTAGTCGCGGGTCAGCGTGAACCCGGCGCGCGCGAGGCGGCGTTCGATCGTCATGGGCGCGTCCTATCGCGTGAAGACGATGTGGGTCGTGCCGCTGTCGGCCACTTCCGTCGTCACCTTGTGGGTCAGGTCAAGGCCGGGCAGGTCGTCCCACAACCGAGTTCCCCGTCCGAGGACGATCGGCGCGACCATCAGGTGCAACTGGTCCACCAGGCCGGCGAGCAGGAACGCGCGCGCGGTCGCGATGCCGCCCCCGACGCGCACGTCCAGGCCACCGGCGGCTGCTGTCGCCTCGGCGAGGACGTCCGCGATGTCGCCGCTGCGGAAGTGGAACGTCGTTCCGCCCTGCATGGGGATCGACGGACGGGGTGCGGTGTGAGTGAGGACGTAGACCGGGCTGCCGAACGGCGGTTGGTCACCCCACCAGCCCTTCCACTCCGGGTCGTCGGGGAAGGCGTGCAGGCCGAACATGGTCGCGCCCATGATCTCGGCGCCGACGCCCTCGAAGAACGCTGCGGCGTAGGAGTCGTCGAGCCCGCGCGTGCCGGTGCCGCTGAGGTCGCCGAACACACGCTCGCGGAACGTACGGGTCGCGCAGTAGGCCTCGGTGAGGCGACCCCAGTCATCACCCATCGGGCTTTCGGCTGAGACGCCGGTCGTCGACGTGTAGCCGTCCAGCGAGAGGAACAGGTCAAGGCGAACGCGGGTCACGTCAGGTCTCCTTCGGGAGGGTGCGGGTGAGGTGGAGGCCGAGCCGGTCGGCGTGATGCTCTGCAGGGGTTCGCTGCTCGCCGAGCCATAGATGGAGGACGTCGAGGGCGCCGGGTCGCAGGCTCACGGTACGAACGCGTCCGTGCTTCTGCGAGCTGACGAGCCCCGCGTCCTCGAGGACGCGCAAGTGCTGCATGAGCGACGGCAACGCCATCGAGAACGGCTCCGCGAGCTCAGACACGACGGCAGGGGACTTCGCCAACCGTTCGACGACGGCCCGGCGCGTCGGATCCGCGAGAGCCCGGAACACGGCGTCCAGCTCGTCCAAATACTTAGGCACAAGCCTAAGTGTTGCTGAAGGGCGACGATTCGTCAATGGCGTGCTGCGGGTGCACGCCAACGATGCGGACCTCGCGTCGCTTGGCCCTCGTGGTGTGAACGGTCCGGGCGCTGGCGACGGACTTTGTGTGCTTGGTGGGCACGAGAAGGCCGGCAGGTCCTGGGGTGACAGGCCGGCGCCGTTCAGATCACGACAGCCGGGACGCCCGCTGCACGACGGCCGTGCGCAGCCGGTCAACCGCCTCGTGGCGGTCGCCGGTCAGGGACGGCTCCTCGAGCCCGAGCGACTTCCCGGAGGAGCACTACGAGCGCAGCTGGCCCGACCGATTCCCGGTCGACCAGCTCAACGACACCGGCAAGAAGCCTTTGGGTCTCGCCTAGACCGAGAGCTCGTCCCGCACGGCCGCGAACGCGTCGGCGGCGCGGGCCAGGTCGTCGCGGGTGTGGGCGGCCGAGACCTGCGTACGGATGCGGGCCTTGCCCATCGGCACGACCGGGTAGGAGAACGCAATCACGTAGATGCCCTTGGCCAGCAGGGCTTCTGCCATGCGACCGGCCACGACGGCGTCGCCGAACATGACCGGCACGATCGGATGGTCGCCCGGCAGCACGTCGAGACCGAGCTCGCCGAGGCGGTTGCGGAACCACGCGGTGTTGGCGCGCAGCCGTACCAGCAGCTCGTCCGACTCTGCCAGCAGGTCAAGGACTCTCAGGCTCGCCGCGACGATCGACGGCGCGAGGGAGTTGGAGAAGAGGTAAGGCCGCGAGCGCTGGCGCAGCAGCTCGATGATCTCGGCGCGTCCCGACGTGTAGCCGCCACTGGCGCCTCCCAGCGCCTTGCCGAGGGTGCCCGTGACGATGTCGACCCGGTCCCGCACTCCATGCAGCTCAGGGGTGCCGGCACCGGTCGGGCCGACGAAACCGACTGCGTGCGAGTCGTCGACCATGACGAGGGCGTCGTACGCGTCAGCCAGGTCACAGATCTCGGCCAGCCGTGCGACGTAGCCGTCCATCGAGAACACGCCGTCGGTGGCGATCAGCCGGTAGCGTGCGCCGGACGCGGCATTGAGCTGCTCCTCGAGGTCGGCCATGTCACGGTTGCGGTAGCGATAGCGCGTCGCCTTGCAGAGCCGGATGCCGTCGATGATGGACGCGTGGTTGAGCTCGTCGGAGATGACCGCGTCCTCGGCGCCGAGAAGGGTCTCGAAGAGCCCGCCGTTGGCGTCGAAACAGGACGAGTAGAGGATCGTGTCGTCGGTGCCCAGGAAGGCGGAAAGCTTTGCTTCCAGGGCTTTGTGCGGCGCTTGGGTGCCACAGATGAAGCGCACGGACGCCATGCCGAAGCCCCAGTCGTCGAGCGCGCCCCGGGCCGCCGCGATGACATCGGGGTGGTCCGCAAGGCCGAGGTAGTTGTTGGCGCAGAGGTTGAGCACGGTCTCGTCGGTCACGAGCAGGTGGGGACTCTGCGGCGAGCGGATGACCCGCTCGTGCTTGTAGAGCCCCGCCTCGCGCATCTCGTCGAGGCGTCCGGTCAGGTCGGTGCGCATCGCCGCGTACATCAGAGGCTCTCCCAGTTGAGGACGACTTTGCCGCACTGGCCTGAAGCAGCCGCGTCGAAGCCGGCCGCCCAGTCGGCGTAGCTCATGCGGTGGGTGATCACGGGGGAGATGTCGAGCCCTGCCTGCAGCAGCACCGACATCTCGTACCAGGTCTCGAACATCTCGCGGCCGTAGACGCCCTTGAGGGTCAGCATGCTGAGCACCACGCGCGGCAGGTCGACCGAGACCTCGCCGGAGGGCAGGCCGAGCAGCGCGAGCCGTCCACCATGGGCCATGTTGGCCACCATCTCGCTCAGGGCCGCGGGGTGGCCGGACATCTCCAGCCCCACGTCGAAGCCCTCCTTCATGCCGAGCGTGGCCTGGACCTCGGCAAGCGACGTGGTACGGGTGTCCACGGCGAGCGTGACCCCCGACGTGCGGGCGAGCGCGAGCCGGTAGTCGCTGACGTCGGTGATGACCACGTTGCGGGCCCCGGCGTGGCGGACGACCGCGGCGGCCATGATGCCGATCGGGCCGGCGCCGGTGATGAGCACGTCCTCGCCCAGCACCCGGAACTGGAGTGCGGTGTGCACGGCGTTGCCGAACGGGTCGAAGATCGCGGCCACGTCGAGGTCGACCTCGTGCGTGTGCCGCCAAGCGTTCATGGCGGGGATGGCGACGTACTCCGCGAAGGCACCGTCGCGCTGGACCCCGATGCCGACGGTGTTGGCGCACAGGTGGCGGCGGCCGGCGAGGCAGTTGCGGCAACGCCCGCAGACGATGTGGCCCTCGCCGCTGACCAGGTCGCCGACGTCGACGTTGGTGACGGCAGCGCCGATCTCGACCACCTCGCCGGCGAACTCGTGGCCGAGGATCACCGGTGTCGTGACGGCGGACTGTGCCCACGAGTCCCAGGCCCGGATGTGCAGGTCGGTGCCGCAGATGCCGGTGCGCAGCACCCGTACCAGGACGTCGCCTGGACCGATCACGGGCTTGGGGACGTCCTCGAGCCACAGCCCGGGCTCGCTGCGGCGCTTCACGAGAGCTTTCACCCACCGCACGCTAGCGCGGACACATGGTGGGACGCCCAGCCGGGAACAGTCGACGGCGGGCAACGTTGGTCAGACCGTCACCCCTACCTGAGGAGCAGACCCATGAAGGCGATCCAGTTCACGGAGTACGGCGGCCCTGAGGTGCTCGAGGTCTTCGAGGTGGACGAGCCTCACGCGGACACCGGCCAGGTGCGCATCGCCGTGCACGCGGCGGGCGTCAACCCGTGGGATGCCAAGGTCCGATCGGGCGCCATGCAGCAGATGGCGCCCGTGTCCTTCCCCGCCGGCACGGGTCTGGAGGCCTCGGGCATCGTCGACGAGGTCGGCGCCGACGTGACCGGCGTTGCCGTCGGCGATGCGGTGTTCGGAGCCGGACCGTCGACCTTTGCCGAGTACGCGGTCCTGCAGTTCTGGGTCAAGAAGCCGGACGCGCTGTCGTTCGAGGAGGCGGCCGGCTTCCCCGTGGCCGTCGAGACGGCGATCCGCATCCTCGACCAGGTCGGGGTGCAGCCGGGGCAGACGTTGGTCGTGAGCGGCGCCGCTGGCGGGGTCGGCTCAGCCGTCGTCCAGCTCGCGGTCAGCCGCGGCGTCACCGTCATCGGTACGGCGAGCGCGGGCAACCAGGACCACCTGGTCTCACTCGGTGCGCTGGCCACGACCTACGGCGACGGCTGGGTCGAGCGGGTACGCGCTCTGGCGCCTCAGGGAGTCGACGCCGCCCTCGACCTCGCCGGCGCCGGCGTGATCGCCGAGCTCATCGAGCTCACCGGCGAGCCGGCCAAGGTGCTCTCGATCGCCGACTTCAGCGCGCCGTCCCTCGGCGCCCAGGTCTCAGCCAGCTCCGCCAACCAGGTAGCGGCCTACACCGAGGCGGTCCGGCTCTTCGAGGCCGGGGCGTTCAGCCTCCCGGTCACCCAGACGTTCCCGCTGGAGAAGGCCGGCGACGCTCAGGCGGCGTCCGCGACCGGACACACCCGCGGCAAGATCGTGGTGACCGTCACGGAGGCGTGACGTGCGCTAGAAACGGTGGGTGCCGATATCTGACCTGCTCATCCGCCCTGCCCTCGCCGCCGACGTCGAGGCCGTGACGGCGCTCGTCCAGGGCGCCTACCGTGGCGACACGAGTCGGGCCGGGTGGACGACCGAGGCCGACCTGCTCGACGGCCAGCGCATCGATGTCGACGAAGTCGCGGCCAAGCTCGGCCACGACTCCACCGAGGTGCTCGTCGCCGTCACGGCCGAGGGGGCGGTCGTCGCCTGCTGCGAGATCGAGCGGCGGCCCGAAGGCGCCTACTTCGGCATGTTCGCTGTCGACCCGCGCCAGCAGTCGTCGGGCATCGGCCGCCGCGTCCTCGAGGCCGCCGAGGCACGCGCCGTCGCGCTGTGGTCGGCGTCGACCATGGAGATGACGGTCATCGAGCAGCGTTCCGAGCTCATCGCCTGGTACGAGCGCCGCGGCTACCGGCTCACGGGGGAGCGGCGGCCCTTCCCGTACGGCGACGTGTCCAAGGGCCTGCCGCGGCGGCCCGACCTCGTCTTCGTCGTCCTGGCCAAGACCGTGTCCTGACCGCTGTCGATCTCGCCGCTGCCCATTCGACGTAGGGGTGATCGCACCCACGATCCCTCGAGCGGCAAAGGAGAGAGCCATGGCAAAGTTTGTCTTCCTCTACACCGGTGGCCAGATGGCGGCGACGCCGGAGGCGCAGGCAGAGGCGATGCAGGCCTGGGGCGCCTGGTTCGGCACCCTCGGCGACGCGGTCACCGACCCGGGCAACCCGTTCGGTCCGGCGGCGGCGACTCTGGGCAACGGCGGCGCGTCCGCCGGCGGCGCCTCGGGCATCGGTGGCTACACGATCATCAACGCAGAGTCCCTCGACGACGCGACGTCGCTCGCCAAGGGTTGCCCGGTGCTGGTCGGCGGGGGCAGTGTCGAGGTGTACGAGGCCCTCCCGATGTAGTCCCGCTTCCCGCGGGGCCTCGGGGGTCCCCGCGGGAACGCCACCTTCTGCGAGAGGCAAGCCATGAGCGCCAGCGTCGTCGTCACGTACACCCTCAAGCCGGAGGCGTACGAGGAGCACGTCGGCTTGATTCGGCGGGTCTTCGACCAGCTGGCCGCTGAGGGGCCGACATCCCTTGACTACCAGGTGATGTGCCTCGCAGACGGGGTGTCCTTCGTCCACTTCTCGACCCACGACACGGACGACGGTGTGAGCCCGCTGACCCAGTTGGGTGCGTTCCGGGAGTTCGGCCGTGAGCTGGCCGACCGGGTGGCCACGCCACCCAACCCCTCAGCGGCGACCATCATCGGCGCGTACCGAGGACTCGCCTAGCACTCGATGACGTTGACGGCGAGACCGCCGCGGGACGTCTCCTTGTACTTCGCCTTCATGTCCGCGCCGGTCTGCCGCATCGTGCGGATGACCTTGTCGAGGCTGACGATGTGTTGGCCGTCGCCGCGCAGGGCGATGCGCGCCGCGTTGATCGCCTTGACCGCGCCCATGGCGTTGCGCTCGATGCACGGCACCTGGACGAGACCCCCGATGGGGTCGCAGGTGAGGCCGAGGTTGTGCTCCATGCCGATCTCAGCGGCGTTTTCCACCTGCATCGGGGTGCCGCCGAGCACCTCGCACAGCGCGCCTGCCGCCATCGAGCAGGCCGACCCGACCTCGCCCTGGCAGCCGACCTCGGCGCCGGAGATCGACGCGTTCTCCTTGTACAGCACGCCAATCGCGCCAGCAGTGAGCAGGAACCGTACGACGCCGTCGTCATCCGCTCCTTCGACGAACGTTCGGTAGTACTGCAGGACGGCAGGCACGATGCCGGCTGCGCCGTTGGTCGGCGCGGTGACGACGCGGCCGCCGGCGGCGTTCTCCTCGTTGACCGCGAGCGCGTAGAGGTTGACCCAGTCCATGACCCGCAGAGGATCCTGCTGGGACGTCTCCTCGGTGAGCGCGCGGTAGAGCTCGGGGGCGCGCCGCCGGACCTTGAGCCCGCCCGGCAGCAGCCCCTCGTGGCGGCAGCCGGCGTCCATGCACTCCTGCATGACCGACCAGATGGTCAGCAGGCCGGAGCGCACGTCGGCCTCGGGGCGCCACACCGTCTCGTTGGCGAGCATCACGTCGGAGATCGAGAGCTGGTGCTCCCCGGCGAGCCGGCACAGCTCGAGACCGGTCGTGAACGGGTACGGCAGCACCGTGTCGTCGGCCTTGATCCGGTCGGCCCCGGCCGCGGACTCGTCCACGACGAAGCCGCCGCCCACCGAGTAGTACGTCCGCTCGCGTACCACCTGGTCCTGGGCGCCTCGCGCGGTGAACGTCATGCCGTTGGGGTGGAACGGCAGGGTGGCCCGCCGGTGCAGGACCAGGTCGTCGGGACCGAGGTGTACGGGGTGGTCGCCGAGCAGCCGCACCACGCCCGCCTCGCGTACGGCGGCGTAGCGCGTGCCGACGGTGGCGGTGTCGACGAGCTCCGGCGTCTCGCCCTCGAGGCCCAGGACGACCGCCTTGTCCGAGCCGTGGCCACGGCCGGTGGCGCCGAGGGACCCGTACAGCTCGACCGTCACGCGGGTGACCGTGCGGAGCAGGCCGTCATCACGCAGGCCAAGGGCGAAGGTCCGGGCAGCGCGCATCGGGCCCACGGTGTGCGACGACGACGGGCCGATGCCCACCGAGAACAGGTCGAAGACGCTGATCGCCACGAGGGTCCTTCCTGACGTGATTACCCAGACGTTACGGGGTCGCGGTTGTCTTGCCTCGTACCGCGAGGGGACTGAGTCGAGGTGATGGTCGTGCGGCGGGTGGCGGCTCTGGTGGCGACGGTTGCCCTGGTGGCCACGGGCTGCACGTCGTCCGGCGCCACCAAGGCGAAGAGTTCTACGTCTGCGTCGGCTTCTCCAGGAGCTTTCGCCGCCTCAACCTCGTCCCCGGCTGCTTCGCCTGCGGTCCAACAGGCGGCGTTGACCGCTAGTCCGGCGTGGCAGACGGTGCTCGCCACGGTGTCAGCCGACGGGTCGGTGAGCACCGCGACAGCCTTGCAGGCGTTTTCCCTGGCGTTCGGCCCGCTGCCGGGCGTGAGCCTTCCGCCGGGCAATGCCGGCGTGCTCGAGGACGGCACCGGACCGATGCGCTGGCTGGTCGGCCACTGGGCAGACATCACGCCCACCCAGCGCGCCGCCGCGATCAAGCTCCTGCCGCATCCTCAGACGCAGACGCAGGTGCAGACGAGCCCCAAGGCACTCGGTGGGCCGCACCCGATGACAGTGACCGACGCCGCGTACGAGACGTCGGGCTACAAGGCCCAGCGGACCAATTTCTTCTACACGCAGGAGGCCCAGCAGGCGGAGCAGGAGATCGCCGCCAAGGTCGGCCGCCCGCTGGGCATCCCGGTCACGGCGTACGTCAACGGGCTGAGCACCAACTACCAGGGGGCGACGAGCGTCTACTCCCCGAGCGGCGCCTACACCGGCACGCCCGCCCGTTGCCAGGTCGCGATCTCCGTCCAGGGCGACCAGCTGGCGGGCGACGACCTGGGGGAGATGATCCGGCACGAGGTCTGGCACTGCTTCGAGGCGACGATCGTCGGCCTGCACAACTACTACAACCCCTCGTACCCGCAGTGGATCATCGAGGGCCAGGCCGAGTGGGTCGGCACCACGCTCGTGCCGACGGCGCAGCAGGACTCCCAGTTCTGGCCGCCCTACCTCACCGAACCCGGCAAGTCCCTGTTCAGCCGGGCCTACAGCGCGGTGGGGTTCTGGGCGCAGTTGGCGGAGTCGGGCACCGATGTCTGGAGCGAGCTCATCCCGGTGCTGGAGGCCAGCGGCAACCCGGCCGCCTTCGAGGCGTCAGGCGCGACGGGCGACGATTTCCTGAGCGACTGGGCAGCCGGCTACTTTCGGGACGCCTCCCGCGGGGCCGCGTGGGACATCGTGGGGCCGGGAGCGACCTCCGCCAAACCCGACCCGACCACGCTCACCGCTCCGGCCGGGCGCACCGCCGACGCCAGCGCTCAGCCCTATACCGCCGCGGTCTACACCGTCAACCCGGTCGACGCCGACCTCGAGCACTTCATCTTCTCGGGCCACGCCCGGGTCTCGGACACGTCCGGCCACGACTACCCGATCAACAAGGACGCCCTGATGTGTGTCAAGCCCGCCGGGTGCACGTGCCCCGCCGGCGCACAACCGCCGCCGTCGGTGCCGTTGACCGGCGGTCCGTTCGACCTGGCGGTGACCGGCGACCCGTCGGGCGATTCCGGGACGGTCAGTGGTGAGTCGCTCAAGGACTACTGCCAGACCTGCCCGACCAGCGGTACCGCGATCCCGGCCGGCACCTACAGCGGGCCGATCTCGGGCTCCTTCCTGGAGTCGCTGCACGTCTCCGGCCAGGGACAGGATGGAAGTGGCCAGGCCTCGTTCACGGGCAGTCTGACCATCCGTTCGGACGGGACCAACGTGTTCGGGACCATAGCGGTCAAGGGCCCGGGCAGCGCGGTCATCGGCCAGGTCATCACGACGAACTTCTTCGGTGGTATGAAGGGCAACGTCTACGGCTCGGCGAGCGACCCGATGTCGAAGGGCTCGTTGGACGGCGAGTCCGACGGCACGCCCACCCACAGCACGTACAACGCGGGTCTGCACGTGACGAACGCCAGTTGCGCATCGGTCTCGGGGGATCTGGTGGCCATGCTCCAGGAGATCACCAAGCCGGTCGCGCAGTACCTCACGCTCAGCGGCAAGGGCACCTGGACGATCCCGCGCAAGAACTGACCAGCCGAAGACCAAGTAGCGTTGGCAGCATGAGCGAACCGCTGCGACTGGTAGGCCCGCCCGACCTGTCACCGGAGACCGGCCAGACGTCGGGGATGCAGCGTTCATCGGCGATCTCGGCTGCGACGGTGGGCGCCGCTGGACTCTGGATGGGCGAGACCCGCATGGCGCCGGCAACCGTCTCGGGCAACCACCACCACGGCGACTCGGAGACCGCGATCTACGTGGTGAGCGGACATCCGGTCTTCGTGTTCCTGGGTGACGAGGGCGAGACGCGGCTCAGCGCTGCGCCGGGGGACTACGTGTACGTGCCGGCGTTCACCCCGCACCGTGAAGAGAACCCTGACCCTGAGCAGGACGCGGTCGTCGTGCTGGCCCGCAGCACGCAGGAGGCGATGGTGGTCAACCTGGACAGCCTCGGCTGACCGGAAGGGAAACTGATGCCTGTTCGCTTCCAGCTGGTCATCGACTGCGCCGACCCGGACCTGCTTTCGCGCTTCTGGGCAGCCGCGCTGGCTTATGAGCTCGCGCCTGCGCCGACCGGGTTTGCTACCTGGAACGACTACTACCGCGCCCTCGGGCTAGCGGAGGACGAGCTGGTGGACGGGGCCGATCGCATCAGCGACCCGGCTGGCCACGGGCCGACGATCTGGTTCCATGCGCTGCCAGACATCAAGGTCGTCAAGAACCGGCTTCACCTCGACATCCGCGCCAGCGGCGAGTGGACAGACCCGATCGAGACCCGCAAGCATCGAGTCGACACCGAGGCCGCTCGGCTGGCAGAGCTGGGTGCCACGATCACCGGAGCCTTCTCCCAGGAGGGGCTCGACCACTACGCGGTCGGCATGAAGGACCCCGAAGGCAACGAGTTCGACATCAACTGACCGACCTCGAGACTGAGTCAGGCCTAGCGGATCCTGGCCGCCATCCACTCCCGCAGCGAGGGCAGCAGATCCGGCGCCTCGAGCACCTGCGGAATGAGGCTGGGGTCGCGCAGCATGGCGTCGGAGATGAGGCGCATCGTCACGCCGTGGTCCGGCTGGTTCTCGACCTCGATGGTGTCTCCCGCGCCGAGGTCGCCTTCCTCGATGATGCGCAGGTAGGCACCCGGGCGTGACGCCTGCGCGAATCGCTTGACGAACCCCGGGTCGTCCATGCGCAGTGCCAGCTTGAAGCACGGCAGCCGCGGTTGAACGATCTCGAGCAGCGTCGTCCCGATGCGCCAGCGCTCGCCGACCACGGCGCCGGAGACGTCGATGCCCTCGGTCGTCAGGTTCTCCCCGAACGCGGCCGGCCCGAGCTCGCGGCCCACCTCGGCCTCCCAGACGTGCGTCTCCTCGAGCGCGTAGGCGTAGACGGCCTTGTCGGGTCCGCCGTGCACCGACCGGTCAGCCTGGTCATCGCCGTCGAGGTTCACTCCCCGTACGCGGACGCGCCCCTCGACCGGCGCCTTCCAGATCGCGGTGCTGACCCGATGCCTGCCCGCATCCACCAGGCGCGGCCGCCCGACACTCACGGCATGGACTCGACCTGACGCCGAGGGTGGGCTGCCCGCCGAGGGTTCTGTCATGCCCTCATGATCCCGCAGCCGGTCGCGGCATCCAGCAGCGGACTGGATGCGACTCGGGAATCATGGGTCGCGTGCGCGTCCTGCGGCGCCCATCACTGAGCACTTTCTCCCCGCCCCCGGGAGGATCCGCGCAGTCGCAAAGCAACGGGGCCGCTCCGACCCAAGAAGACGGATGCGTTGACGTGTCACGTCACGAACTCCACCGCCACGCGCGGATCATGGAGCGCCCGGGGTCGACCCTCCGTGTCGAGGTCAGCGGCCGGTGATGCCGAACGAGGAGAAGGTCGCGGTGATCGGCGTCGTGGAGCCGGTGTTGGACACCTCGATGCCGGCCTTGGCCGCACTCGTGAACCAGTTGCCCGGAGTGAGCGGGGTCTTGGCGGTGCCAACCTGGGTGAGGGCTGCCCCATTGATGCTGTAGTAGACGGTCAGCTGGCCGTTGGTGGACTTGATTGTCAGGTCCAGCGTGTGGGCAGCGGCCAGGCCGGTGGGTGTCACCGTGGCCACGGTGTTGTTGAAGTTGTCATCCCGCAGGTACATCGTCAGATGAGGGTTGCCGGCGCCGTTGTGCTCGGCCTCGACCTTGACGAAGTGGGTGGTGTCGGGGCCGAAGAACGCACCGATCTGCTGGTAGTTGGTGCTGATCTGGCCGACGCCGCTCACCACCCGTGTGGTGACGCTGAAGTTGCCGTTGGTGGCGTCGAACGACTTGTACAACGCGTTCTGCTGGTTGCCGTTGGCCAGTTGCCCGGCGGTGCTGGTGAGGGCGAGACCGCTTGAGACGAAAGTGATGTTGGCGGCCTTGCACTGGGTGCCACCGGTGTTGGGCAGCACCCCGTCGAACCCGGTGACCAGGCAGGACGGGCTGACGGTGCCACCAGTGGTGAAGTCATCGGTCAGTGACGTCGTCGCTGCGTGCTGGGTCCAGTACGACGTCGCCGTCGCGATCAGCCCGTTGGCGTCGGTGGCGGTGGCGATCAGGGTGTGCGACGCCGCAGACGTCACGGTGACCGGTCCGGAGTAGGCGGTGGCCGCCCCGCCGTCCAGCGTGTAGGTGATCGCGTGGACACCCGCCGCTGCCGCGGCTGTGATGGTGACCGTGACCGAGCCGAGGTAGCTGCCAAGGGCCGTGGTCGTGCCAGCAAGGGTGATGCTGACGGTGGGTGTGGCCGGCGGCGGCGTGGTCGTCGGGGCGCCCGGCGGTGTCGTGGGGCCACCGCCTGGTACGGGTGCGGCAACGGTGACGGTCGCGGCCTTGCTGATGCCGCCGGCAATCGTGGCGGTGAAGAGTCGGACCACGCGCAGCCGGTGTGTGCCGGCGGGCTCGGCCAGCCGGAAGGTGAACGCTGAGCCCTTGACGAGTGCCACGTTAGCCACGGTCTGCCAAGCGCCTGCGGTCAACGCCTGCAGCTGGACCCGGCCCGCGGCCTTGGGGGTGACCGTGCCGGTGACGACGGTCGGGGCGCCGGCGCTGACGGCAGCAGTCACCTTGCTGTGGACGACGAACTCGGTCTTGCTGATGCGCAGGTGCAGGGTCGGGCCGGTGGCCCCCGTGCCGACGACGCGCAACGGCCAGAGGGCCGCCTTCTTTGGAGCGCGGACCGCGAGGGAGTAGCGGCCGCCCTTGACCGTCTTGACGTGGGCCAGCGCACGCCAGTGGCCGGACTCGAACCGCTGCAGGACGACGGTCGCACCGGCGACCTTGGGGGACACCGTGCCGGAGACCACCGCCCGGTCACCGATGTAGACGGTCGCCGGAGCAATCGCAGCCGACACGTGCTTGAGGTGGCTGCTCGAGCTCGCAGCAGAGGCGCCGGCAAGGGGTGCGACGCCAACCCCCACCACCGCGACCGTGGCGGCTGCGATCCAGCGCGAAATCCGCATCGAGCTCTCCTCGGCCGGGGGCGAAGAGACCATCATCTTCCCCGTGTCACAAGAACAGTGTCACGGTCTCATGACAACCAAAGCCGCCCGTTCACGACAGAGCGGTACTGCTTCCGCTGCAGTCGATCCAGACCAGCGGCTTGCTGCCCGTCGCAGGGTCTGCAGCGCTCACGGTGGCAAAGCGCAGATGGGCGATGCTGCCCGCCATCTGAGGCATGCAGGACGGCTTGCCGCCGTCGTGCCACCCCGCGGAGTCATGCCATGGGAAGGGAATGGCGCCGCCGTAAAACCATCCGTTGTACTTGATGGTCACCTCGTCCGTGCCGTAGTAGGCACTCCCGACGTGGATGGCGTACGGGCTGCGACTGGCGCCCACGTGAAACGCCAGCGCAATGATGATCAGCTGGGCGACGACCGCGAGAGCCACCAGTCGCCGCAGACCGGGTCGAACCCACTGCGTGACCGACGCGACCATGATTCCCCCTGGTACAGCCTGACGACCTTGCCCGCAGCGTAGAGCCGCATCAGCAACAAGCGCCAGAGGCAGGTGTACGAGTCGCGCCCTCCGTGCGAGCATCGGCGCAGACCTGGACGCCGACATCGCGGAGGAACCTCTGATGGCAAAGGCTTCTGCGGCAGACCTCGCCCGGTACGAGGAGCTGCTCGACGTGGTCGAGGGTGCTGACCGCAAGCTCGTCTTCGGCAGCCCGACCTGCCTGGTCGGCGGCAACATGTTCTTCGGCGTCCACGCGACCGGGCTCTTCGTCAAGCTTGCGCCTGCTGATGCCGCCGAGCTGCTGGCGGAGGGCGGCAGCCCATTCACGCCGATGCCCGGCCGTCCGATGGGCGGTTTCTTCCTGCTGCCCGACGGTGACGTGGCCGACTGGGTGCGCCGGTCTTACGAGTACGCCACGACGCTGCCCGCCAAGCGGGCCAAGCGCCAATAACCTCGGGCCAGCGAGGGGACCTCCCTCGTGCGCTGAGGCACATGGCCCGCCGCTTCCTTGCGCGCGCCACGGACGAGGCCTACTCATTCGGGGCCATGAACAGCACGGGCGGCCCGGTCCGCATCCCCGCTCACCTACCTTCGGCAGGCGGAGCCGATGTCATCCACGATCGGCCATGGCAGCCTCCACCGCTCTGACGCGATCCGCGAGTGGGCCGTCCGGCACGTCGACGAGGGTGAAGCCGAGCTCCCGGTAGGTCTGCTCGTGGACCCGCTCGAAGTCCAGCGCTTCGGCAAGGCTGATCTGGCGGCCCGGCGTCCGCTCGATCGCGCTGCGGTGCCGTACAAAGAAGACCGATGGGGAGTACGCGGCAACAGCGTCCGCCGCGGCCGTCGTCAACGCGACCGACGGCGGGAACCCCAGGAAGCGCGCCAGCGCCAGCGTGCACACGGGGGAGCGGTCCACGAACTCCGCCGACGGCGCCCGGCGCAGCTGCAGCGCCAGGATGCGGTCGAGGAAGGACGGGTCAGTCCAGGGCGTGGCGACCCCCAGCGCCTGGTCGAGCGCGATCACATCGGTCGCGGCTTCCTCCACGACCGAGTGGCCGCGCACCTCGAGGGCGCGCAGCAGTGCGGTCTTCCCCGAGCCCGGGGTGCCGGTCAGGATGTACGCGGGCATGACGTCTCCCTACTCGATGGGCTTGTCGTTGGCCGTGCAATGGTCGGAGAGTGTTGACTGGGACAGCACCACCAGCCGCCGTACGAGGAGCAGACCCGACGTGAGCAGTGACCTGAGCAGCCCGCCCGCCGACGGCAACCGGGTGATCATCCTCGACACCACGCTGCGTGACGGGGAGCAGGCGCCCGGCATCGCGCTGTCGGTGGGGGAGAAGCTCGAGATCGCGGTCCAGCTGGCCAAGCTCGGCGTTGACGTGATCGAGGCCGGCTTCCCCGCGGCGAGCGACGGCGACTTCGCGGGAGTCCAGGCTATCGCGGAGTCGGTCAAGGGTCCGTCGATCGCCGCGCTGTGCCGCACCCGGCTGGGCGACATCGACCGAGCGTGGGAGGCGATCAAGAACGCCGACCGGCCGCGCATCCACACCTTCATCTCGACGTCGCCGGTCCACCGCGACAAGAAGCTGCGCATGACCAAGGAGCAGGTGCTCCAGGCGACCGTCGACGCGGTCAAGCACGCGTCGTCGCTGGGCGCCGACGTCGAGTTCTCCGCCGAGGATGCGACCCGTACCGAGCTCGACTTCCTGGTCGACGTCTTCGCAGCCGCGATCGAGAACGGCGCGACCACGATCAACGTGCCCGACACGGTCGGGTTCGTGCTGCCGCAGGAGTACGTCGACATCCTCGACGCCATCCGGGCCAAGATCCCTGGCTCCGAGCTGGTCACCTGGTCGGTCCACTGCCACAACGACCTCGGCCTCGCGACCGCCAACAGCCTGGCAGCGGTACGGGCCGGCGTGCGCCAGGTCGAGGTGTGCATCAACGGCATCGGAGAGCGTGCGGGCAATGCCGCGCTCGAGGAGGTCGTGATGGCCCTGCGCACCCACCACCCGAGCCTCGGCCTCGAGACCGGCATCAACACCCGCGAGATCGCGTCGACCTCGCGCCTGGTGTCCCTGCTCAGCGGCTACCCCGTGCAGCCCAACAAGGCGGTCATCGGCGGCAATGCCTTCAGCCACGAGTCGGGCATCCACCAGCACGGCGTGCTCATGGAGCGCACCACGTACGAGATCATGAACCCCGAGGACATCGGGCTCGAGGGCAACAAGATCGTGCTCGGCAAGCACTCCGGGCGCCATGCCTTCGTGAGCGCGCTCGAGGGGCTCAGCATCCACCTCAACGACGAGCAGCTCGAGCGGGCGTTCAGCCGGTTCAAGGAGATGGCCGACCGCAAGATGTCGCTCACCGACGCCGACCTGGTCTCTCTCGCGACCGAGGACTCCGCCGACGCCAGCACCACCGAGGCGTGGTCGTTCCAGTGGATCGCGGTCGCGGGCGGCACTGACAGCGAGCGCCGGGCGACCGTACGGCTGACCAAGGGTGACCAGACGAGCGAGGCCGATGCCAGCGGTGACGGTCTCATCGACGCTGCTTGTCTGGCCGTCGCCAAGGCCGCCGGGGTGCAGGCGACCCTCGTCCGGTTCCAGGTCGACGCGCTGACCGAGGGCACCGACGCCTTGGGCGAGGTGACCGTGACGGTGGCCGTCGGCGGCCAGCAGGTCAACGCCCGCGGGGTGTCCACCGACGTGGTCGAGGCCAGCGCCCGGGCCTTCCTCAACGCCATCAACAAGGTGCTCGGCGGCACCGCCGTGGTCCGGCGCACCGACAAGCCCTGAACCGCCCAAGTCACGCAGGTCCCGGTGCTAACGTGCACCGTGCGAGGTAGGCGCTGGTGGACCCGTCGGGGTGCTCCACCGGGCGGCACCCCTGCCGGGGGCATGTCGTACGGCGCGAGCGCCCTCGGATGGGGTCTGATGAGCGGGTTTCACAGCCATGGTTCCGCCCTGCGGTCGGTCGGAGCCCTGGCACTCACCGCTCTTGTCACCACCTGGGCGCTTCCGCTCGCAGCCAGCGCTGAGCAGCCGACGGCGACCAAGGCCAGCGCGGCCTATGCGAAGGCGGCGGCCAAGCCGGCGGTGACGTTCACACCGGCTCACCAGCTGCCCGCGGGCACCAAGGTCAGCGCGTCGCTGGCGGGCCTGCCGACCCACGGCAACGTCACCGTGATGCTCGAGCTCGACGCGACGAGCCCCATGCTTTCCCTTGCCCAGCAGGGCATCCGGGCCAACACCAAGCAAGGCATTGCCGCGGTACGGGCCCAGCGTGCGGTCGTCGATGGCGTGGCCAAGGAGGTACGGGCGGAGCTCGCGGCGCCGCGTACCAAGGCCACGGCGTTGTTCACCCTGCACAACGTCTACTCCGGCGTCGCCATCCGCACCGACGCCACCCGGCTCAAGGCCCTCGCCGCGCTGCCCGGGGTCAAGGCGATCCACCGGATGCCCACCAAGTACCTCCTCAACGCCAGTACCGTTCCGCTGATCAACGCCCCCGCCGCGTGGGAGAGCGCGGCCGGCGCCTACATCGGCACCGGCGTCAGCATCGGCGTCATCGACACCGGCATCGACTACACCCACGCCGACTTCGGCGGCACCGGCACCGTCGCGGCTTACAAGGCCGACCACGCCGTCGACGACGCGACCACCCTGACCGTCCCCAGCCAC
This sequence comes from Acidothermaceae bacterium B102, assembly GCA_033097465.1. GTDB lineage: Bacteria > Actinomycetota > Actinomycetes > JAWWOL01 > JAWWOL01 > JAWWOL01. Next base: position 5,192,497 of record AP028633.1, on the reverse strand, counting down.
GACTACCCGTCCGCCAAGGTCGCGGGTGGATGGGACTTCGTCGGCGACGCCTATGACGACACCGCGAGCGGCAGCCTGGCCGTGCCCCACCCCGACCCCAACCCGCTCGACTGCGAGGGCCACGGCACCCACGTCGCGGGCACCGCGGCCGGACTCGGCGTCACGTCGACTGGCGCCACCTACCCGGGCCCCTACACCTCAGCCGCGCCGTTCAGCTCGCTGCGCATCGGCCCCGGGGTCGCGCCTGGCGCCAAGCTCTACGCGCTGCGGGTGTTCGGCTGCTCCGGCGACACCAACGCCGTGTCCGAGGCGCTCGACTGGGCGGCCGATCCCAACGGTGACGGCAACTTCTCCGACCACCTCGACGTCGTCAACATGTCGCTGGGCACCGACTACGCGTCGCCCGACGACCCCGACGCCATCGCGTCCGACGAGCTGAGCCTGCTCGGCACCACCGTGGTCGCGGCGGCCGGCAACGGCGGCGACCTGCAGGACATCGTCGGCTCGCCCGGCAGTGCCAACCGGGTCATCTCGGTTGCCGCCTCCCAGGATGCGGTCACGGTCTACGACGCGCTGCAGGTGACCGCGCCGGCCGCCCTCGTCGCCCCGGTCGCCGGCCAGGAGAACGACGCGTACGACTGGGCCAACCAGCCTCCGGTCTCCGGCACCGTCGCCACGTTGGACCCCGCCTTCAGCCCGGCCGACCCGGCCCGCTTCAGCAACGCCTCGCTCGACGCGACCAACGCCGACGGCTGCGACAGCTTTACCGCGGCCCAGATCGCCGCGGTCACGGGCAAGATCGCGTGGCTGGAGTGGACCGACTCGGACACCGACAGACGCTGCGGATCGGCGGCGCGGTCGGCCAACGCGATGTCGGCCGGCGCCCTCGGCGTGGTCCTCGCGGACGACCAGAACAACTTCGCCGCAGGCATCGTGGGCGTCGCCGGCATCCCGACCTTCGAGATCCGCTCGTCCGACGCGACGACGCTGCGCCCGGCCATCGGCAACGGCCTCGCGGTCACGCTGACCCACGCCTTGCACCGTACCCAGAAGGTCTCTGACCCCAGCCTGACCGACGTCATCGCCGACTTCTCCTCGCGCGGCATCACCGACCCGGGCAATCTCAAGCCCGACCTCACCGGCCCCGGCTCGACCGTCTTCAGCGCCGACTTCGGTACGGGCAACGATGGCGTGAGCGACTCCGGCACCTCGATGGCCTCGCCGCACGTGGCCGGCTCAGCGGCGCTCGTCAAGGCGGTCCACCCTGCGTGGACCCCTGAGCAGATCAAGGCTGCCCTAGTCGACACTGCAGTGCACGACGTGTGGAGCGACCCCGCCCACAGCTCCCGCGAGGCGCCCGACCGGGTCGGCAGCGGCCGCATCGACGCGGGCGCCGCGGTCGCGACCCAGGTCCTGGCCTACAGCGCAGACAACGCCGGGTCGGTGGGGGTGTCGTTCGGCGAGCAGGCCTTCACCAAGAACACCTACCTGGTCAAGCACGTCACCGTGTCCAACGACGGTCCGACCGCGGTCCTCTACAACCTCGGCTTCGACTGGGCCAACGCCGGCACCCACCCGGCCGGGGTCAGCTATGGCATCCCGGGCTCGGTCACCGTCCCCGCTCACGGGCAGGCCACGGTGCCGGTCACCCTGGCGATCGACGTCGCTGCCCTGTCCCGCAGCCTCGACTCCGCCCACAGCATCTCGAGCGACGGCCTGACCGACAGCTATCTCACCGAGGCGAGCGGGTGGCTGACACTGACACCGGCACTCGGCCAACGACTCAGGCTCAGCGTGTACGCGGCCCCGCGCCCGGCGTCGACCATGGCCGCCAAGGGCACCCTCGCGTTCGGGCGCAAGACCACGGCCAAGCTGGCCCTCACCGGCACCGGCATCCGCCAGGACAACGGCGCCTACCAATCCCTCGTCAGCGGCTATGAGCTGCAGCTCGCCAGCCCGCGCAAGCCGGTCTGCAAGTCGCGCCCGACCGGCGAAGACACCCGGTCCTGTGTGCTGTCGGACAGCGAGCGCGCCGGTGACCTGAAGTACGTCGGCATCGCCGCCAACCCTGCGGCCGGCGAGGCCTACTTCGCCATCTCGACCTTCGGGCCATGGCGCACGCCGGCCTCCGCCGTCGAGTACGACGTCTACATCGACACCAACGGCGACGGGCGGGCCGACGCGATCCTGCGCAACACGCGCGTACCCAGCACCGATGTCTTTGTCAGCGTCCTGACCAACCCCATCAGCGGCAATGTCATCGGCCACTCGGTCTTCCCGGTCAACGACGCCGACGGATCGGTCGACACCAACCAGTTCGACAGCTCGGTCATGATCCTGCCCGTCTCGATCAAGGCACTGACCTCGATGTCCAAGCAGGCCAAGGGTGGCGGCATCCACTACTGGGTCGCCGCAGAGACCCTTGAGGGCGGCCTCGCCGACGTCAGTAAGAAGGCCGAGTTCAACGTCCTGCACCCCAGCCTCAGCGTGGTCAAGGGTCCCCACCTGACCGGCACGGCGGCGGCCAACTACGGCGGCGTCCAGTTCTTCGCGGACCTGGGCAAGGGCTTCCACTCGCCGACGCTGACCGTGGTCCGCAAGTCCAACTACGCCGACGAGGGCGGCCTCGGCCTGATGCTCGTCCACTCGGACAACCTGCCCGGCGACCAGGTGCAGATCGTCCCGATCGCCAAGCTGGCGACCAGGACCTCGGCCACATCGACGGTGACGCCGACGCGGGTGGGTGCGTCCGTCACCGTGCGGGCTACGGTCGCTTCGACCAAGGCGTCGTACGGGCTGCCGACCGGCTCGGTGTGGTTCTACGACAACGGCGTCCTGCTGGCCAAGCGGCCCATCGCGTCGGGCGTTGCCACGCTCGCCACCTCGGACTTGACGCGGGGCGTGCACGTGATCGGCGTTCGCTACACCGGCACCCACGACGACTGGCTCACCAGCAAGGCGACCGTACGGGTCACCGTCGGCTGAGCACTGCTGGACGTGTGAGCGGCAGACGGCGCTCGATGGCCGCGTCGCCCGTCAGGCGCGGCTTTCCGTGCCCTCGCCACACACAAAGGGCAGCGTGGCCGCCCGTTTCCTACCGATACATGGGGACGAAGCCGGCGGGCCTGCATTCGTTCGTGTGCATGGTGGGCACGGAAACGGCGCACCAAGCCGCGGCTCGCCCACACCCGAAGGTCCACCCGGCCCGGACGGTCGCGCGTCAGAGGACGAGCAGGGCGACCGCGACGTAGTGGCAGACCGCGGCGGCGGTGACGTAGGAGTGGAACACCTCGTGATAGCCGAAGATCGTCGGCCACGGGTCGGGGCTGTGCCGGTGCAGCGAAACGGCGCCCAGCATGTACAGCAGGCCGCCGATGACGAAGAGCAGGCCCGCGGCCACCCCCACGTGCTGCCAGACATCGGGCACGGCCAGCGCGCCGACAACGGCGAGCGCAGTGATCGACGTCCCGACCACCCAGTCGGGTGCCTGCATCCAGGCGAGGTGGATCGCCGCGGCGACGGCCGCCATCGACCACACGAGGACCAGGCAGACCACCCCGAACGGCTGGGGCACCGCTAGCAGGAACAACGGGGTGGCAGTCCCTGCCATCAGCACGAAGATCATCAGGTGGTCGAGGCGTTGCAGAAGGCGGTGCAGCCGTGAACCCCACGTGCCCCGGTGGTAGAGCGCGCTCACCCCGAACAACCCGCTGACGCTCGCGGCGTACACGACGACGGCCGTGGTCTCGAGTGCGCCCGTCGCGGCGACGATCAGCAAGGTGCCCACCACGAGCGAGACCTCGAAGAACACCAGGTGCATCCAGCCGCGCCAACGAGGCTTGGCCGGCTCGAGACCGGCGACCGTGGGGCGAGGCACCACGGTCGCCGGCGGCGCAAGGGCGCGGATCTCTGCCATGAGTCGCGTGGACAGCTCCGTCGCTGTGTCGCCGGGGCGGCGGTCGCCCGGTCCCGGCAGGAAGAACGCGATCTGCAGGTGCGGGCGGCGGGGGAAGCGCGACATGTCCACGGCGCCGTGGATCGCCGCGCAGACCAGCGGGGCCGCGGGCGCGGCCAGCGCGATGCGCCCGGCGCCGCTGCGGGCCCGCAACGTGCGACCCCGCGACACCGTCCCCTCGGGGAACAGCCCGACGCAGTCGCCTGCCTCCAGCCGGCTGACGGCCGCGTCGACGGCGCGATCGTTGCCCTGCTCGTGCGAGACCGCGATGGCGCCAAGCCGGTCCATCAGCCAGCCCAGCGGACGCCAACGCCACAGCGAACCCCGGGCCAGCGCGTGCACCTGGCGGCGGCGCACCGATGCCGTGCCGATGATGAGCGGGTCCCAGGCGCTGTCGTGGTTGGCCACCAGCAGGACCGGACCGGACTGCGGCAACAGCTCAGCGCCGACCACCTCGAGCCGGCCCCACCAGCGGACGAACGGCACCAGGCACGCGACCGCGAGGCGGAACATCGGCGTCGCGTCCGACCGTCGAGCGCGCGCTGTCGAGGCACGGCGGGTCGGGAGCGGGCCCGGCTTCATCGGTCGTCCTACCCTCTCGTCGCCGGAGTCGGCGCCGCGGCGGGGTCAGCACAAACCTCGGCAGGATTCAGTCAACTCCGTCCCGGCGGATCCCGCCAGACCCTCACATCGGGCACCAACGCCGAGGCGGCCGGCGCCGCGCTCGACGTTCCCGTCATGCGAGACGGTCTGTCCGCAACCTGGGACGGGCGCGTAGCGTCGGAAGTATGAGCGAGCAGCAGCACGTCCGGGTGGGCGTCATCGCCGGTGACGGCATCGGTCCCGAGGTCATCGCCGAGGGCCTGAAGGTCCTCGATGTCGTCGCAGGTCAGCAGGGGCTGACGATCGACACCACGGCGTACGACCTCGGCGCCCGACGCTGGCACGCGACGGGGGAGACCTTGCCGGACAGTGTGCTCGAGGAGTTGCGCGGCCAGGACGTCCTGCTGCTGGGTGCGGTCGGCGACCCGGGCGTGCCCTCCGGCGTGCTCGAGCGCGGTCTGCTGCTCAAGCTGCGCTTCGAGCTCGACCACTACGTCAACCTGCGCCCCAGCAAGCTCTTCCCCGGGGTGGCCTCGCCGCTCGCCGGCAACCCCGAGATCGACTTCGTCGTCGTCCGCGAAGGCACCGAGGGCCCGTACGTCGGCAACGGCGGCGCGCTCCGCGTCGGCACCCCGCAAGAGATCGCGACCGAGGTCAGCGTCAACACCGCGTTCGGCGTCGAGCGGGTCGTGCGCGACGCCTTCGCACGGGCGCAGGCGCGGCCGCGGCGCACGCTCACGCTGGTGCACAAGAACAACGTGCTGGTCCACGCAGGGCACCTCTGGTCCCGTACCGTCGCAGCCGTTGCCACGGAGTTCCCCGACGTTGCGGTCGACTACCTGCACGTCGACGCGGCCACGATCTTCATGGTCACAAACCCGGGCCGGTTCGACGTCATCGTCACCGACAACCTGTTCGGCGACATCCTCACCGACCTCGCCGGCGCTATCACCGGTGGCATCGGCCTTGCCGCGAGCGGCAACGTCAACCCCGATCGCACCGCCCCGTCGATGTTCGAGCCGGTGCACGGCAGCGCTCCCGACATCGCGGGCCAGGGCAAGGCCGACCCCACGGCCACCGTGCTCTCGGTGGCCATGCTGCTCGAGCACCTCGGCCACGAGAAGGCGGCCCGCCAGGTCGAGCTCGCCGTCGAGGCCGATCTCGCCGAGCGCGGCACTGCGACCCGTACGACGAGTGAGATCGGGGACGCGCTCGCAGCACGAGTATCCGGCTGAGCTCCGCAGCCTTCGGAGCGCGCCAACTCTGGGATACTCACTGCACGCCTCTACTCGCGAGGAGAACACGTCATGCCGATCACCCCCACCAAAGAAATCTGGATGGACGGCGAGTTCGTCAACTGGGACGACGCGACCATCCACATCCTCAACCCCTCGCTGCACTACGGCTGGGGCGTCTTCGAGGGCATCCGCGCCTACCCGACCGACCGCGGTCCCGCCGTCTTCCGGCTGACCGAGCACATCCAGCGGCTGTTCCGCAGCGCGCACATCTACATGATGAAGCCGGCGTTCAACGTCGAGCAGCTCGTCGAGGCGACCAAGGAGCTGGTGCGCCGCAACGAGATCGAGTCCTGCTACATCCGGCCGCTGTTCTATCTGGGCTACGGCGAGATGGGCCTCAACCCGCTGCCGAGCCGCACCGCCGCGTCGATCGCCTGCTGGCCGTGGGGCGCATACCTCGGCGAGGAGGCCACCAACAAGGGGGTCCGCGCCGCCGTCTCCAGCTGGACCCGCATCGGCCACAACGTCATCCCGCCGGCGGGCAAGGCGACCGGCCAGTACATCAACTCGTCGCTCGCCAAGGTCGCCGCGCTCAAGGCCGGTTATGACGAGGCGATCATCCTGACCCCCGAGGGCACCGTCTCCGAGGGCTCCGGCGAGAACATCTTCGTCGTGTACGGGCGCAAGATCGTCACGCCGCCCCTGGTCGATGGCGCGCTCGCCGGCATCACGCGTGACGCGGTCATGACCATGGCCAAGGACGAGGGGTACGAGGTCGTCGAGGCCACCCTGTCCCGCTCCGACCTCTACCTCGCGGACGAGGCCTGGTTCACCGGCACCGCAGCCGAGATGGTGCCGCTGGTCGAGGTCGACGACCGCTCGGTCGGCGCCGGCGTGCCCGGCCCCGTGACCAAGCACCTGCTCGAGATGTACCACCAGGTGGTCCGCGGTCAGCTGCCGCAGTACCGCTCGTGGTGCGAGTACGTCAACGACTAACGGATCGTGCGCTGAGCCCGTCGGGTGGGCCCGGCGGGCTCTTCGCGTTATGCCGGCGACCGCCAGATGCCCAGCAGCTAGCCTGAGCCCGTGACGGCGACCACCACCCGGGCAGCGCTGCAGATCCGGTCGCGCGCACTGGCGCCTCTCGCGGTCGTGTTCCTCACCGTCGGCCTGTCGGGTGCGCTGTCGTTCCCGTTCCTCTCGCTGTTCCTCACCAGCGCCGTGCACGCCGGCCCGGTCGAGCTGTCGGTCTTCTTGCTCGCCCAGCCGCTGTCGGGCATCGTCGTGTCAACCGTGCTCGGCCGGCTCTCCGACGGCCGGGTGGCGCGCCGACGGGTGCTCATGGTGTGCGCCGTGGCCGGCTGCACGAGCGCCTCGCTGTTCTCGGTGCTGCGCTCGTACTGGTTGCTCCTCGTGCTGGCCTGCACGGTGACCTCGGTCGCAGGCGCGCTGATGCCGCAGGGCTTCGCGTACGCGAGGGCCGTGCTCGGTGACGACCCGTCGGCACCCATGGTGACCAACACCCTGCGCACCTTCTTCTCGCTCTCGTGGGTGGCCGGCCCGCCGCTGGCTTCGCTGCTGCTGACCACGGGCGGCTTCGCCACGCTGTATGTCTGCTCGGCCGTGCTGTACGCCGTGGTCCTTGCTGTGGTGGTGCTCTGGCTGGCCGAGCCTGCCGTCGCTACTCCACGCACGAAGGAGACGACCGATGTCGCAGCGCCCTCTGCCGGCGCTCGCCGTTCGCTCTGGATGACGCTCGCTGCGCTCGTCCTGCTGCAGAGCGCGATCTCGCTGAACGTCCAAGCCATCCCCCTGCTGGTACGGCACGAGCTTCACGCCAATGTCGGCTCCGCGGGCATCGTCCTGGGTGTGTGCGCCGCCCTCGAGATCCCGGCGATGCTCGGTTTTGGCGCCCTGTCCACCCGAGTGCCGCTGCAGGTGCTGGTGCGGATCGGCCCGCTGTTCGGCATCGCCTACTACGCGTTGGCCTCTCTCGCCGGGCAGGTCTGGCAGCTGGGTGCGGCCCAGCTGCTCGATGCCTGTTTCATCGCGGTCATCCAGGGTCTTGCCATCAGCTATGTGCAGGAGCTGTTGCCGTTCCAACCGGGACGTGCCTCGACGCTCTACAGCAACACGTTCCCGTGCGGCGCGATCCTCGCCAGCCCGCTGCTCGGGCTTGGGGCGGAGTTCGGCTACCGCATCACCTTCGTCTCGGCGGTCGGGCTCTCGGTCGGCGGCCTGGTCCTTCTGCTGGCCAGTCCGCCGTCCCGGCGCTCCATCAGGTCGGGCACAGCACACGTTGAGCTTGCCGGGTAAGTCTTATCGGAAGAAACGTTGCCATGAACGGGTTCATGTGTACAGTTCTACTTGAGAGGAGGTGCGCAACGTGCCCACCACGATGCCCCGACAGGCGTGGTTGGCCCAGTTGCCTGCGGCCTTCACTTGGGCCGAAGCGCAAGGGCTTGGCCTGTCCAACTACGCGCTGCAGCAGCTCCGCGACGCCAACCTGATCGAGCAACTGGCGCGGGGGTTGTACTGCCGGACCGACCTGCCGCCGGGCGACTACGACCTGACCGCCGCCGCGCTCCGTGCGCCACGCGCGACACTTTGCCTGCGTTCAGCGCTGGCGCGCCACGACCTCATTGACGACATACCGGGACAGATCGACCTTGCTCTGCCCCGAAGCACGCGACCACCTCATCTTGACGCGCCGATCTCCTGGCACCGGTTCGACCCGGCCACCTTCGATTTGGGCCGGGAGACCATCGAGCTGGGACATCGGGTGATCATCGGCTTGTACAGCCCGGAGCGGTCCATCCTGGACGCGTTCCGGCTCCGTCGCCTGGAAGGTCCGGAACTCGGCAACGAGGCACTCCGGCGCTGGCTGGGTCGTCGGGGTGCGCACCCGAGCACGCTGCTGCGCCTGGCCGCACAGTTTCCGCGAACCGAGGCCCCGCTCCGCCGTTCGTTGGAGGTCCTGCTGTGATGCCAGGCCGTGACACTGCAGAAGGGCGCGCCTACCTGGACCTGCAGGCCAAGGCGAAGATCGACAACCGGCCGACTGACGAACTGCTCTCTTTGTACGCCCTCGAAGGGTTCCTCGCGCGGCTCGCCGCATCTCCCTACGCCACTACGCTGGTGCTCAAGGGTGGCGTGCTGCTCGCCGCGTTCGACGCGCGGCGACCCACCCGGGATGTCGACCTGCAGGCCCAAGCCATGGCGAACGACACGCTCACGGTGCGCTCCGTTATTTCTGAGATCGCCGCCATCCCGGACGTTGACGGGCTCGTGTACGACCACGCGTCGGCGACGGCGGTGGTCATCCGCGACGATGACGAGTACTCCGGCGTCCGCGTTAGCATGACCTGCCAACTGGCCACGGCGAAGATCGCCTTCCACGTCGACTTCAACGTCGGGGACCCTATCCAGCCGGCACCGCAGACCGTGGCAGTCCCGCGCATCCTCGGCGGCGCGGATATCGAGCTTCTGGGCTACCCGATGTCGATGGTGCACGCGGAGAAGATCATTACAGCCCTCAGCCGCGGCACAGCCAACACCCGCTGGCGTGACTTCGGTGACGTGTTCGTCCTATCCGGGCAGCACCCTGTCGACGGCCATGACCTGACCCATGCCCTGCGAACTGTTGCCGACCATCGGCTGGTCACGATGGAGCCATTGGGCCCCGCCCTGGTCGGGTATGCCTCGGTGGCGCAGCCCAAGTGGGCCGCCTGGCGCACGAAGAATGACCGCGGGGAATTACCAGCCTCATTCGGCGCCTTGCTCGAGACGCTCTACGACTTCACGGACCCCGCTCTGGCCGGGCAGGTAGCCGAATCGACCTGGAACCCGCAGACCCGTCGCTGGTTCTGATATGGCCCGGCAACCGACTCCGAAGCCCCTCTTCTTCTTCCTCTTCCTAGACCGCCTCTTGTTGACCTCGGTCGTGACCAACGACAACGGGAGTCGCTCGTCACCAGCACCGCCGAGGTCGTGTCAGTAACGAACTCGAGCGCCCACCGGCACGCCGGTGTGTCACTAGCTGCCGTAGGGCTGGGCCCGTCTTGGAAGGGCGCCGCTCCGGGGCGATGACCTTCGAGACAGGGATCGGTCATCGGGACGGGTGTGGACCGTGACGTCGGAGGAGTTGCCCGTCCCGCCGAGGTCGCTGCACCACCGCCCCGGTCGATGTGGAGGCCGTATCGCCATCCATGGGCGACGGCGTTGGCGAGGTTGAGGCTTGACCTGGGCGGTGCTTGGCTGCGTCCCCGCGGCCCTGATCGTCGGCTTCAGCACTCAGCTCTGGATGGTGTCGTGGGGCATGCAACTGGTCCGGAGCCTCGGTTACCTGTTCGATGCGTGGGGTCGAGCGAACCGGCGGGTCCATGCGTCCGAACCCTTGGAGCCTGCCACCAGCCGCCGCGCGTAGGCCGAGGCTGCCCCGCTGAGTGATCGCTCTTCAGGACGAGCCGAGGGGCCACGCCGCTGACGCCGCCAGCCCCACACCCCGACTGCGCCAGCAAGAATTATCGGCATCGGGCGACCTTGACCCTGTCCACGCTGGCTTGCCCGACAGGTGCGCCGCGCGTTGGGCCCATGGACCAACACTCCCTGCCAGGCGGGCTCGGGCTGATCGGTCAGCGGTTCCGCAGCTCCTGGTAGAGGCGGGTCCGCGCCTGCTGGGCTGCGGTGGTGACGCCGGTGACCGCGTGGATCTGCGTCAGGACGGTCCCACCGGCCGTCGTACGAGCGTCCAGCCCGGCCTGAAGGCGGTCGCGCTTGGTGACGAGGGCCTGCTGGAGTGGCGTGGTGGCGACGGTCGTACGAGCGTCCAGCCCGGCCTGGAGGCGGTCAGCGCGGACGAGCCCCGCCTGCTGGAGCGCGGGGGAGACACCGGGCGCCGTCGCAGGTGAGTGGTTGTCGGCCACAACCGCTGTGGTGACGGCGCCCGCGACCAGGACGGCAGAGCCGACGAGGCCGATGATGAGCCGCTTGGCCCGCTTGGGCTGGGGTGCGAGGGTCGACGAGGAGGCGGTCGCGGGGGCGGTGGCGATGACGTTCATGAGGAGTCCCTTTCGGTGGGGCCCGTCTCTCGGGCCGACTCCTCGATCCTGTTCATCCGTCGGCGTGCACCCATCGGCATCGCTGCCCATCTGTTGTCCGGGCATTACCCATGTCCGGGTGGAGGACTAGGTAGGTCCGGGCCGGCTGATCGCTGACGGGAGGAGGTCCGTGCCCGGGAAGACACACATCGACGCATTTCGCCCTTGCGCCTCGCTGAAATCGGGGCCGAATGAGGCTCACGAGGGCGCCCCGACCTGCCGACAGGTACCAGGACGACACACCTGGGACGAACGCCGTCAGGAGACAGACCGAGCATGGCAAGCATCTCGCAGACCGCTGACCAGGCGGCTCCGTCCTCGTTGGCCGCTCCCATGCTCCTGCTCGTCGATGGCGGCGTCTCCGCCGACCGGGTTCGCGCCGCGCTCTCTGGCGCGCCCGAGGGGTTCCGCGTGCTGCAGGTCGCCGACAGCACGGACGCGACCTTCGCCGGCGAGCTGCCGATGTGCGCGCTCATCACCCTCGTCCCCGGTGACACCGGCGCTCTGGACCAGGTACGGGCCCTGCGGACCTCGTCGCCCTCGGTCCCGATCGTCGTCGTCATCGACCATGACCATGACGAGAGCCTCGGCGTCCTCGCGATGCACGAAGGCGCTCAGGACTACGTCCTCCTCGGCGAGCTCAACAGCAAGATCCTGCGCCGCGCGATCCGCTACGCCGTGGAGCGCAAGCGGGCCATCGACTCGCTCGCCATCCGCGATGCGACCCAGCGCGGGGTGCTCGACGCCCTACGCGAGTCGGTCGCCGTGCTCAACCGGGCCGGGACCGTGGTCTCCGCCAACCGCCGCTGGACCGACTCTGTCGCGGGCTACCTCGCCCGTACCGCCTCCGGCTCGGTCGGCGCAGGTGTCGGCGCGAGCTATGCCGCGATCCTCACCGCGTGGGGCGACGAGGGCTGGACCCGCGAGGCGCTGGCCGGACTGCGCCGCATCCTCGACGGCGACATCACCTCGTACGACGTGCCGCGCACGATCGAGCGCGAAGGTGCGATGTACGCCGTGCGGCTGCGCGGCCTACCGACCGGCGGCGCGTTCGTCATCCACGACGACGTCACCGCGCTGGTCCGCGCCGACCAGGCCCTCAACCACGCGGCCATGCACGACGCACTGACCGGCCTGCCCAACCGTCCGCTGTTCCACGACCGCGTGGAGCGCGCGCTGGCTCGGCTTGCCGCGGGCAAGTCCGCCGGCTTCTCCATCCTGGTCGTCGACATCGACCGCTTCACGATCGTCAACGACACGTACGGCCACGCCGCCGGTGACGTCGTCCTCGCCGCTCTCGCCTCCCGCATCCGCGAAGCCGCAGGTGTCACCGACACCGTCGCCCGGTTCGGCGGCGACCAGTTCGTGGTGGTCAGCGACGAGTCCCCGACCGAGGCGGCTGCCCAGCTGCTCTCGCTCAAGCTGCGCGAGGCCGTTGCAGCGCCGATCGGCTACGCGGACGCCGAGATCACCGTTGTCGCGAGCATCGGCATCGCCATCTGCTCCGACCCTGACAGCTCCGTGCCCGAGCTGGTTCGCGACGCGAGCGCGGCCCTGCTCGAGGCCCGTCACGCAGGTCCGTCCCGCTCCCGTGTCCTCAGCGCCGAGGGCCGCGAGGCTGCCTCCACACGGCTCGACATCGAGTCCGGCCTGCGACGCGCCATCGCCCGTGACGAGCTCGTCCTGCACTACCTGCCCGAGGTGGCGTCCAAGACCCGCCGGCTGCACTCGGTGGAGGCTCTCGTCCGCTGGGACCACCCCACCCGCGGCCTGCTGGCCCCGCGCGAGTTCCTGCCCGTCGCCGAGCGGTCGGGCCTCATCGTCGAGATCGGCAACTGGGTCATCGAGAAGGCTTGCGCCGACGCGGCCATCTGGCGACGTGACGTCAGCGGCGCCGAGAACGTCGGCGTCTCGGTCAACCTGTCCTCCCAGCACGTCGGCGACCTGCGGTTGCTCGACACCGTCAGCGAGGCCCTGCGCCGGCACGGCGTCCCGGCCCGGCTGCTCACGCTCGAGATCACCGAGGACGTCATGCTCAACGACGCCGAGGAGATCCTCGAGGCGCTGCAGGCCCTGCGTGCCTACGGGGTCGGACTCGCCGTTGACGACTTCGGCACCGGGTTCTCGTCCCTCGCCTACCTCTGCGCCCTTCCCGTACAGGCACTCAAGATGGACCACGAGTTTGCCGCACAGGTGGTGGAGAGCGAGCGCAACCGCACGATGGTCCAGAACATCGTGACCATGGCGCACGAGCTCGACCTCGTCGTCACCGCAGAGGGTGTCGAGAGCGAGCAGCAGGCCGCCCTCCTGGCCGGCATCGGCGTCGATCTGCTGCAGGGCTTCCACTTCGGCCTCCCGGCAGACCTGCACGGCCTCATGGGCAACCTGCCGACGCTGCTCGGCTGACCGCTACTCGCGCCTCAGCACATCAGGCGTGACGGCGCGTCCCAGCGAGGGCAGCACGCTCAGCGCGACCACGAGCGCTCCGACCACGGCAACGCCGGTCGTGCCGGCGAACGCGACGGTGGGAAATCCGTAGGCCAGTCCCGTGTCCAGGTGCTCGTAGGCGGTTCCTGCGAGGACGGAAAGGCCCGTGGCGCAGGCGATCCCGATGAGGTAGGGCACCATCACCTGCACCAGCTGAGCCTGCCGCATCGTGGCAACCGGCACCCCGATCGCCGTCTGCATCGACACCTCCCTGCGACGCTCGACGGCTCGGTCGGCCGTGGCAACACCGACCGACGCGAACGCGACGACCAGGGCGAAGGCCGTTGCCCAGCCGATCAGGTCCTCGTACAGCGGGAAGTGATATTCGTCGACGGACAACTGGGCAGCACGCACGGACCAGACGTCGAGTGCAGGGTCGGCCCGCTGGGCAGCGGTACGGGCGACCTCGGCCGCCCTCGTCGTACCATCAGTGTGCAGGTAGTACTGCCAGGGAGTGGCGGGAGCCAGACTGCTGATGGCCGGATCGCCTGGTGGCACGATGATGTCGCCGCCGATGAAGCTCGCGACCGCTGCCGCGTCGGCGGTCTGCAGGGTCATTGCGGGGGCAGGCACCGTGAGGACGGGTGTCGCGCGCAGCGGGTCGCCGGTGGCTGGGTCCATGTTGGCCGCGCGGGTTGCCTCGTCGACCACGCGCACCGATGAGCTCGCGGCCCTCGCGGCCGATCCGCCGGGTGTCACCAGCTGGTAGGCCGTGCCCTCGTGGCAGTCGTCGAGCGGCGTGAGCAGCATCGCGCGCAGGTCGGCGCAGGTCGCCACGACGACGCCGTCCGCTGAGCTCTGACCAGGCGCAGGTGCCAGGCGGCGCAGGGCCACGACCGCCTTGATGCCAGGTAAGCCGGCCCAGGTCGAGCTCGGGACAGCGGCACCGGTGGTCGTCCGTGCACTGGCCTCGAGCAGGTCCGGGCGCAGGGGCGTCGTCTGTGGGCTGACGGTGTTGTGACGGACCTGCTGTTCGACGGCGAGCAGGACGATCTGCGCGAAGCCGGCGACGAAGACGAGGAGGACGAGGCCTGACACCACGCGGCCCACGGCTGCCGCCTCTGTCTGCAGGCGCCGTACGCCCAGCAACACGCTGACGGAGCCGGTCACCCGCGCCAGGCCGCTGGCCGCCAGCTGGGCGAGCAGCGGCGTCGCCGACGCCAGACCGACCAGGCAGAGCAGCAACCCGCCACCCAACGCCTCCAGGGACGTGTTCCCTGCGTTGCCGTTGACACCGTGCGCGATGCACAGGAGCGCCACACCCGCGACCAGCGGGGCGAGGCGCCACCAGGACATCTGACGCGGGTCCGTACCGGTGCGGCTGCTGGTCAGCGGCCCCGTCAGTCGATGGACCGCGAGAGTGGCGACGGCCACGGCGACCAGGGGGCAGCCGACCAGCAGCAGCGCGATCTGACCGCCGGTGGGCGTCAGATCGCTGGTGTACCAGCCATAGCCGTTGACGGTGAGCTGACTCAGCGGGGCCCGGCCGAGCTCGAAGGCGACGAGTCCCAACGCGGCTCCGGCGACAGCCGCGATGCCGGTCTCGACCGCGTTGACCACGCGGGTCTGCCAGGGAGTCATGCCGACCAGGCGCAGTGCGGCCAGTCGGCGGTCTCGCGTGCGGGCCGACAGCCGGGCGCACGTGCCGAGGAAGATCAGAACGGGTACCAGCAGCACGATCACCACCACCCCGATCGTGACGCGACGCTGCTGGATCTCGCCCGTCTGGGTCGCGGTCAGGTCGAGATGACCGGACTCAGTCGTGCTGCCGTGGGTGAAGGTCTCGACGCCGTCGGCCGTCGTCATGACCTCGGGCCGGCCGTAGCCGGTGACCACCGGGCGAGCCCGCAGCGGCCCGTACGGAACAACGGCGGCAACTCCGGTGTAGGCGACGAGCTCGTCCGGCTGCAGCAGTCCCGCCGCCCCGATGGTGCCGATGCGCCTGCCCTGCAGGCGATCACGGAGCAGGCCGTTGCCGGGCCGATCGGCCAGGCGCTGCAGGGCAGGGGACAGCACCACCTCTCCGGGACGGGGCAGCCGGGCCAGGCCGGCAGGAGCGGGTGTGCCGGCCGGCGCGTCGACGAGGACGTGCAGGATCGTCCGCCCGTACCACTGGCCGTCGGCCTGCAGACCGATGCGGCAGTCGGACAGGTCAGTCATGCAGACCGGGGTACGGGCCGCGAGGCGATCTTCGCGGTCGACGATGACGTGGGGCACGGACAGCGCGAGCAGCAGCATCCCGACACCCAGGGCCGTACCGGCCGCCATCAGCGTCATGCGCAGCACGCCGGTGCGGCCCTGGCCGCGCAGCAGGCGCAGGCCGAGCAGCGGTGCGACGAGCAGCCGGCTGATCACGCGACGGAGCCGACCGCGATGGCGCCGTTGCGCATGACGATCTCGCGGTCGGCGAAGGCAGCGATGCGTGGCTCGTGCGTGACCAAGACGACTGCGCTGCCAAAGTCGCGCGCGAGGCTGCAGAGCGCGTCGAGGACCAGCTCGCCGTTGGCGCTGTCGAGCGCACCGGTCGGCTCGTCGGCGAAGACGACGCGCGGCCGATGAACGAGGGCTCTGGCAACAGCGACCCGCTGGGCCTGGCCGCCCGAGACCTCGGATGCGCGCTTGTCGGCGACCTCGGCGACCTCGAGCCGGGTCAGCAGCTCGCGAGCGCGCTGCTCCGCGGTACGACGGCCGAGGCCCGCGAGCCGCAACGGGAGTGCGACGTTCTCGGCCAGCGTGAGCTCGGGAACCAGCTCGCCGAACTGGAACACGAAGCCGAAGTCCTGACGCCGCAGGGCACTGCGCTCGCGCTCGGACAGGTGGTCGATGCGCTCGCCGGCGAAATGCACCTCACCCTCGTCGGGCCGCAGGATGCCCGCGAGGCAATGCAGCAGGGTCGACTTGCCTGACCCCGACGCGCCCATCACGGCGACCACCTCGGCGGCAGACACCTCGAGGTCCACGCCGGCCAACGCCGCCGTACGACCGAAGGTCACAGCCAGGGCGCTGCAGGAGAGCAGGGCGTTGGTCATCGGGTCACCGCGGTGCGCAGCCGGTCGAGTCGGGAGCCGGCCGTCTCGATCCACTTGAGGTCGGCCTCGAGGTGATGGATCTCGAAGTCGGTCGCCAGCCGTTCGGTGATGTCAGCGTCGTGCCGTCGGGCGGTCAGCTCACGCATGCGGGCGACGTGGACGGTGCGCTGGGCGTCGAGGAGTTGGTCGGCGGGCCGGCCGGACATGAGCGCCAGCACCACCTTGGCGAACAGCACGTTCTGCAGGGGCGCCGAGGTCGGCTCGGGCTGGGACAGCCACTGCTCGAGCTCGGTGACACCGGCCGACGTGATCGCGTAGAGCTTGCGGTCGGGGCCACCCCCCGACTCGACCCCGACCGCTCGCGCCAAGCCGTCCCGCTGGAGCCGGCCGAGCGTCGCGTACACCTGGCCATAGAGCACCGGACGCTCCAACCCGAACCGCTCGTCGTAGTCCTGCTTGAGGGCGTAGCCGTGCTGCGGCTCGGCCTCGAGCAGCCCGAGCAGGACCCGTGAGATCGACATGGCCGCGACTGTACACCACCGCAATACACCGAGTGAATAGTTACGCGGAAGCTCCGCGTCCACTAGGGTCCGAAGCATGGCTGAAATCCTGGATCAGACCGCGCAGAACCGCCTCGCCGAGTCCGGCCGGCTGTTCACCTCCGACCTCTCCGTCGCCGAGTTCACCCTGCTCGAGCACACCGGCTTCGAACCGCTCGAGCTCGTCATGGGCGTGTCCGTCTACCACATCGGGTTCCAACCCGGCCGCGGCATGCAGGCGGGGGAGTACGCCGTCCTCTCGCAGGCGATGTACACCGCCCGGATGAACGCGATCCTGCGGCTGGTCGCCGAGACCGTCAAGGTCGGCGCTGACGGGGTTGTCGGGGTCAAGCTGGGCTACCGCGCCCACGGTGCAGACTCGCTGGAGTTCACCGCCATCGGCACCGCGGTCAAGTGGCGCGACGGCTCCGGCCAGGCCTACCGCCGCCCCGACGGGCAGCCGTTCACAAGCCACCTCGACGTCAAGGAGTTCTTCCAGTTGCTCAACGTCGGCTGGTGCCCCACGTCGTTCGTCCTGGGTACGTGCGTCTACCACATCGCCGTCCAGGGGCTCATGCAGACGATGCGCCAGGTCGGCCAGAACGTCGAGCTGCCGCAGTGGACGCAGGGCTTCTACGACGCCCGCGAGATCGCCATGACCCGGCTCCAGGCCGAGGCCGAGCGCGACGGCGCGACCGGGGTCGTCGGCGTTTCCGTGGTGACCAGTGAGTGGCTGTGGGGCGGGCACACGCTGGAGTTCTACGTCTCCGGCACGTCCATCCGCCGCATCAGCGACAAGCGCGGCGAGCTGCCGCAGCTGGTCGTCACCACCGGCTGACCGATGTCAGTAAACGATCTTGGACCTTCGGTTGCCTCAACGCTGGGATGAGAACCGAAGCTCCACGATCGTTTGGCGACGACCAGATTTTCAGGGTACGGGTGACAGAGGCCCGTACCGCGTGTCACTATGGCAACGCGATGACTACCACCCAGCTCATTATCGACGAGCGCGCCGGCACCAGCTAGACACCCTCTAGCACCGCCGACGCGCAGACCTCTCGTTCCCACGAGGGGTCTTTTTTGTTGCCCAACCATCAGCAAGAGCACCGAGAGGCACCAGCAGATGACCACCCCACCGCTCGCCGTACCGGATGGTTTCCACGTCTACGACACCACGCTGCGCGACGGTGCTCAGGGCGTGGGGCTTGCCCTGTCGGTGCAGGACAAGCTGGTCATCGCGCGTCACCTCGACGAGCTGGGGGTCGGTTTCATCGAGGGCGGCTGGCCGGGCGCCGTACCGAAGGACACCGAGTTCTTTGCTCGCGCCCGTACCGAGCTCGACCTGCAGCACGCCCAGCTCGCCGCGTTCGGCTCTACCCGCAAGGCCGGTGCCCGCGCCGCCGACGACCCCCAAGTCGCTGCGTTGCGCGAGTCCGGAGCACGCGTCGTCACCCTGGTGGCGAAGTCCGACCCCCGCCACGTCGTCAAGGCGCTGCGGACCACCCTCGACGAAAACCTCGCGATGATCCGCGACACCGTCGAGCACCTGAGCGCCGAGGGACTACGAGTCTTCGTCGACGCCGAGCACTTCTTCGACGGCTACGCGGCCGATCCTGCGTACGCGCTCGAAGTGCTGCGGGTGGCTGCAGAGGCGGGGGCTGACGTCGTGGCCCTCTGTGACACCAACGGCGGCATGTTGCCCACGAGGCTCGGCGACGTCGTCGCCCATGCGGTCAGCACAGGGGTACGCGTCGGCATCCACACCCACAACGATGCCAACTGCGCGGTCGCCAACAGCCTCATCGCCATCGAGGCCGGCGCGACGCACGTCCAGGGCACCGCCAATGGGTACGGGGAGCGCAGCGGCAACGCCGACCTGTTCAGCATCGTCGCGGCCCTCGAGCTCAAGATGGATCGGCGGGTGCTGCCGTCGGGCGGACTGCGCGAGCTGTTCCGGGTCGCCCACGCCGTCAGCGAGGTGGCCAACGTGACCCTCGACCAGCAGGCCCCGTACGTCGGCTTCAGCGCCTTTGCCCACAAGGCCGGCATCCACGTGTCGGCCATCAAGGTCGACCCCGACCTCTACCAGCACGCCGATCCGGAGAGCGTCGGCAACGACATGCGGCTGCTCGTCTCGGAGATGTCCGGTCGGGCGACCATCGAGCTCAAGGGCAAGTCCCTCGGACACGACCTGTCCCAAGACCCTGACACGGTCACTCGGGTCCTCAACCGGGTGAAAGACCTTGAGTCTGTTGGGTTCTCGTTCGAGGCGGCCGAGGCGAGTTTTGAGCTCCTCCTGCGCGACGAGGTGGTTGGCAAGCGGCAGCGGTTCTTCGAGCTAGAGAGCTGGCGGGTCATCGTCGAGCGGCGACCCGACGGCGCTGTGGTCAGCGAGGCAACCGTCAAGCTCGAGGCGAAGGGCGAGCGGATCGTCGCCACCGGCGAGGGCAACGGCCCGGTCAACGCCTTGGACAACGCCCTGCGGTCGGCGCTGGAGCAGCTCTACCCGGGGCTCGCGACCCTCGACCTGGTCGACTTCAAGGTGCGCATCGTGGCCGGCAGCCACGGTACGGATGCTGTGACCCGGGTGCTCGTCGAGACCAGCGACGGCATCAGCCAGTGGGACACCGTGGGCGTCGACGAAAACATCATCAACGCCTCGTGGCAGGCCCTCGAGGATGCCGTGACGTACGGCCTGCTTCGCCAGGGAGAGACGCCGGTCGGCTAGCAAGTCCTTGTCCGTACGGCAATCAGGGCCACGTCGTCGGCTGCGGCGGGTGGCAGCATGCGCTCGAGCAGGAGGTCGCAGAGCTGCTCGAGCGGCTGGTCCGCCAGGTCAACGAGGGCTGCGGTGAGCTCCGCGATGCCGTCGTCGATCGACAGTCCGCGGCGCTCGATCAGGCCGTCGGTGTAAAGGAGCAGGGTTGCCCCCGGCGGCAGCGAAGCGGTGGTCTCGCCGCGAGGCGTCCTGGGGTCGATGCCCAGCATGAGGTCCGGCTCGGCCTGCGTCAGCACCACGACGCTGGGTCCGTCGACGATGATCCCCGGCGGGTGGCCGGCGTTGGACCAGTGGACTCGGGCGCCGTCAGGGTTGTCGTCGACTTGGGCGACCAGCGACGTCGCGGTGATGCCGATGCCCAGCCCGTCGATGGTTTCGTCGAGCCGGGTCAGCACCGTGCCGGGCCCCGCACCGGTGGTGTAGGCGATGCCACGGAGCAGGCCCCGCAGCTCACCCATGGCGGCAGCGGCCCTGCTGTCGTGTCCCACCACGTCGCCGATCACCACCATCAGCTCGCCGTCGGGCTGCGGGAATGCGTCGTACCAGTCCCCGCCCACCTGCGCCTCGGCAGCGGCGGGCACGTAGCGCACCGCGATCTCCAGTCGGTCCGAGGCGGGCGGCTCGGTGAGCAACGAGCGCTGCAGGGTCTCTGACAGCTGGCGCTGCTGGCCGTACAACCGGGCGTTGTCGAGGGCGATCCCTGCTCGACGGGCCACATCGTGCGCGGTCTCGAGCTCGCCAGCGGTTTGTGGTCCGCGGTCCTTCAGCGTGACCAGCGCCATCGCGCCGAGGGTGCGGCCGCCGGCGTTGAGCGGCAGGACGGCGACCGACCCGGGGGCCAGGACACCAAGGTCGGCGCGCGCGCCAGCCTCGGGCACCCACGTATCGAGCAGCGCAGGCGGCATCTCCCGGACGATCACCGTTTGGCCCGTACGAAGCGCGATGGACACCGCCGCCTGCTCGCTCATGTTCTCGTACTGCTGGCGGGCGTAGGTGCCCAGCGCACCGTTCGACGCGGGGTCACGATGGGCCCAGCCGAGATCGCGCTCGAGACCGTCGGTGGCGGCCACCGTGACGATGCACCAGTCGGCGAGCTGAGGAACGACCAGGCCCGCCAGTGCGGCGACCGCGACCCGCTGCTCGAGCGTTGATGACAGCAGCTCGCTCACGTCGCCGAGCAGGCGCAGGCGGCTGGCAACGCGTTCGGCCGTCGCGCGGGACTCCGCCAAGGCCGACGTCAGCTCCTCGGTCGAGGTCTGCTCGCCGACCGGCACCTCCTCTGACGTCACGCAACCCAGCGTATCGGCACTCGCCTACCTCCTGGTGCGCCAACGGGGGCACACCGGCGTAGCGGCCCGGCCCTCCTTTGGCGGTAGTGCATGCTCAGTGCCGTGACCAACCAGGAGGTCCCCGCCCGGCGAATCGTCTCGCTGGCGGCCTCGGCCTTCGTCGTGCTCGCCGCAGAGCCGCTGTTCCTGCTCGTCGACACCGCGGTGGTCGGCCACCTCGGCCAGACCCAGCTCGCGGGGCTGGGCGCGGCGGGCACCATCATGACGTTGCTCGGGCTGATCGGGAGCTCTCTCGAGTACGGGACGACGGGTCGCGCCGCCCGGTTCTTCGGCGCAGGCCGCAGAGACGCCGCCGTCAACGAGGGTGTGCAGGCGTCATGGCTCGCGGTCCTGATCGGGGCTGTGGCGATCGCTGTCGGCGAGCTCGTCGCGGTGCCGGTCACCCGGCTGATCGTGGGGTCCGACGGGCCCGTACTCACGGCTGCAGTGCAGTGGCTGCGCATCGCGATCCTTGGACTGCCAGGCATTCTGCTCACCCTGGCCGGCAACGGCTGGCTGCGTGGTGTGCAGGACACCCGTACGCCGGTGGTCATCGTCGTGGCCGCCAACGTGATGTCCGCCATCGCCTCACCGTTGCTGGTCTATCCGGGCGGGCTCGGCATCAGGGGATCGGCGATCGCCAACGTCGTCGCGCAGTGCGTCGCCGGCGCGTTGTGCGTGCGGGCACTGCGGCGTGAGCATGTGCCGGGCCACCCGCAGTGGCGGGTAATGCGCGGCCAGCTCGTCGTGAGCCGCGACCTCGTCGTGCGATCGGCTGCGTTCCAGGCGTCGTACATGACGGCGACCGGCGTTGCCGGCCGGATGGGCTCGGCCCAGCTCGCCGCGCACCAGATCGGTTTGCAGCTCTGGGAGCTCATCGCTCTGCTGCTGGACTCGTTCGCCATCGCGGCTCAGTCGCTCGTCGGGGCGTCCCTCGGCGGTGGCGATGCTGCGGCCGCGACGCGTACCGCCTGGAGAGTGACGCGGTACGGGTTGATCGCCGGCGTGAGCTTTGCCGTCGTGGTGGGGTCGGGCTGGTACGTGATCCCGCTGGCGTTCACCTCGTCCAGCGCCGTGCAGCACCAGGCGCACCTGCTGTGGCCGTGGATGGTGGCGATGATGCCGGTGTGCGGGGTGCTCTTTGCCCTGGACGGAGTGCTGTTCGGAGCCGGTGACAACGCCTTCATGCGCAACGCGACCCTGGCGGGCGCCGTCCTCGGCTACATTCCGGTTGCCTTGTGCGCACTGGCTTTCGGGTGGGGCATCGGCGGGGTCTGGGCCGGGCTGTCCGCGTTCATCCTGCTTCGCTTCGTGGCCATCATCTGGCGGGTGCGCAGCGGGCGCTGGCTGGTGGTGGGGGAGACACGCGACTGACCGCCGGCCCGGGTGGGGCCGGCGGTCAGCATCAGCGGGTCACGAGACGACGAGCTCCTCGACTGCAGCCACCTCGAGAGCGTCGGTCGCGGGTGCCTGCCGGCGTACCAAGCCGGTCAGGGCGACGGCCAGGCCGAGGATGCCGACGGCCGTCGCGACAAGGATGCCGTCGCGGTAGCCGCTGAGCAGCGTGGCCGACGCCGTCGACGAGCCGGTGCGACCGGTGACGATGGCGGTCACCACGGCGAGGCCGACAGCCCCGCCGATCTGGAATGACGTGTTGAGCAGTCCGGAGGCCAGCCCCTGCTCCTCGTTGGCGACGCCGCTGGCCGCCTGCACGTTGAGCGAGGGGAAGCCCAGGGCAAATCCGAGCCCGAGCAGCAGCATCGTCGGCAGGATGAGTCCGGCGTACGAGGCCGAGCTGCCGAGTCGCAGGAACAGCGCGTAGCCCACGGTGAGCGAGGCGAAGGCAACGACGATCAACCGCGCCGTGCCGAACCGGTTGATCAGCGGCGCGATCCGGGTCGAGCCGAGCGCCACCATCACGCCGGCCGGCAGGAACGCGAAGGCCGTCTGCAGTGCCGACCAGCCGAGCAGCGACTGCAGGTAGAGGGTGCCGATGAACTGGAACCCGATGTAGGACCCGAAGAGCGTCATGGCAGCGAGGTTGGCCCGTACCAGTGAGCCCGAGCGAAGGATGCCCAGGCGCACCAGCGGATGTGGGCTGTGCAGCTCAATGTTGACGAAGGCTGCCGTCAGAGCGGCGGCGACCACGAAGCCGCCGACGACGGACAGCGAGCCCCAGCCGTCGGTCGGTGCGACCACGACGGTGCGCACCAGCAGGAGCATGGCGGCACTGATTGTCACGGCGCCGGGCAGGTCGTAGCCGCCGGCTGGACGAACGTGGTTGTCCTTGGGTACGAGGTGGCGTGCGGCGAGCACGACCCCGAGCGCCACAGGGGCCGGCAGCAGGAACGTCCAGCGCCAGCCGAGCTCGGTGAGCAGGCCGCCGAGGACGAGGCCGAGGGAGAAGCCGCTGGCGCCGACGGTGCTGAAGATGCTCAGCGCACGGTTGCGGGCAGGTCCTTCGGCGAAGGTCGTCGTGATGATCGAGAAGGCTGCAGGGGCAGTGAAGGCGGCACTGGCACCCTTGATGAACCGGGCAATGACGAGCAGCGTCGATCCGGTCGCGAAGCCGCCGAGGGCGGACGCGACCACGAAGACCGACAGCGCTGCCAGCAGCACTCTGCGCCGTCCGAGCAGGTCGGCGGCGCGCCCACCCAGCAGCAGCAACCCGCCGTAGCCGAGGACGTAGCCGGAGACGACCCACTGCAGCTGGCCGGTCGTGAGGTCGAGGTCGTGCTGGATCGAGGGAAGGGCCATGCCGACCATCGACACGTCGAGCGCGTCGAGGAAGAGCACGCCGCAGAGCACGACGAGCGTGGCCCAGAGCGCGCGGCTCCACCGGGGAGTGTCGAGATCAGGTGCGGAAGAGGTGAGGTCCATGCGTCGACAATACATGCACATGCAAAGGATGCAAACGCATAACATGACGCAGACATAGTGTCCGACGGTGGTAAACTCCTTGACATGGCCAAGTCGGAGTCAGCCCTCGCGGAGCAGTGGCAAGCGCTCGTCGAGCAACATGCCCGGGTGACCATCGCGTTGGAGCGGGCCCTCGCTGAGCACGACCTGGGCGTGAGCGAGTTCGAGGTGCTGGCGGAGCTGGCCTCCGCCCCCGAGAGCGCCTGCCGCATGCAGCAGCTGTCGGGCACTGTCCACCTGAGCCAGAGCGCGTTGTCCCGTGTCGTCGGTCGCCTCGAGGACCAGGGGCTGGTCTCCCGGTCCATGTGCGAGGACGACCGCCGCGGCATCTACGCCTCACTGACCGAGGCAGGGCGCGAGCGCTACGACCTGGCCCGCCCGACCCACCGCACCGTGCTGGCCGACAACCTCGGCTAACCGTCGGGCTGGAGTAGCCTCCCCCCCATGCTTGGCTCCAGTGACCTGATCGCCTTCGTGGCGTCAACGGATCTAGCGCGGTCCCGTGCCTTCTACGAAGGTCTTCTGAACCTCACCGTTGTCGAGCAGAACGACTTCGCGTGCGTGATCGCTGCGCACGGGACGATGCTGCGGGTGACGGTCGTGCCTGACGTGGCAACGCCTGGCTACACCGTGCTCGGCTGGCGAGTGACCGACATGGACGCGACGATCGCCCGGTTGAGCGAGGCGGGTGTGGTCTTCATCCGCCATACCGGCTTGGCGCAACAGGACAACGGGGTCTGGGCGACCCCGGGTGGGGACAAGGTGGCCTGGTTCACGGACCCCGACGGCAACACCCTGTCCCTCACCGAGTTCTCGTGACCGCGGGCCTGCGGGCCCCGTGGCCCTGGCAGGATGCCAGGCATGACCTCCGATCCGGTGCCCCGACCCGACTTCTCCTTGACCGGCCGTGTCGCGATGGTGACGGGGGCCAGCCGCGGCATCGGCCGTGACCTCGCGCGGGCACTCGCCGCCGCGGGCGCAACTGTCGCCGTCGCCGCCCGGTCACTCGACGATGCGACCGACGTCGCCCGCCAGATTCACCACGAGGGCGGCCAGGCGATGCCCGTCGACATGGACCTGCGCAGCGTCGGGTCGATCGAGGACGCCGTCTCCGAGGTCGAGGCGGAGTACGGGCGCCTCGACATCCTGGTCAACAACGCCGGCCTTGGCACGAACCACGACGCCCTCGCCGTGACCGAGGCGGAGTGGGACGAGCTGATGGAGGTCAACCTGCGCGGCCTCTTCTTCGCCTGCCAGGCCGCGGGAAAGCGCATGGTCCCCGCGGGGTACGGGCGCATCGTCAACATCAGCTCGCAGGCAGGTCAGGTCGGCATCGCGCGGCACGCGGCGTACTGCGCCAGCAAGGGCGGGGTCGACCAGCTGACCCGCGTGCTCGCCCTGGAGTGGGCCGCCCACGGGGTCACGGTCAACAGCGTCGCGCCCACCTTCATCCGTACCCCCGGCACCGCGGAGCGGCTCGACGACCCGGAGTTCCTCGCTGGAGTCCTCGCCCGCATCCCGGTCGGCAAGGTGGGCACGACCACTGACGTCGCCGCCGCCGTCATCTACCTCGCGTCGTCAGCCGCCGGCATGGTCAACGGGTCCGTTCTCACCGTCGACGGTGGCTGGACCGCCCAGTAGCGCGGCCGCAGAGGCGTGTTGTCGGGTACGGCGTCGTCGCGGGGTCCCGTACCGGGTAACGTCCAGGCGTGCGTATCGCGAGATTCTCCTTCGAGGACGAGGTCGACTTCGGAGCCGTTGAGGGTGACGAGATCGCCCCCATCACCGGCCACCCGTTCGGGCCGTTCACCTTCACCGGCTACCGCTACCCGATCGCCGACGTCCGCCTGCTGGCGCCGGTCATCCCGAGCAAGGTCGTGGCGGTCGGCAAGAACTACGCCGACCACGCCCGCGAGATGGGCGGCGAGGCCCCAGAGAGCCCGGTGATCTTCCTCAAGCCGTCGACCGCGGTCATCGGCAGCGGCGACCCGATCCAGTACCCCGCGTCGTCGACCCAGGTCGACTTCGAGGGCGAGCTGGCCATCGTGATCGGCCGGCTGTGCCGCGACGTGCCGGCCAGCCGGGCCGCGAGCGTCATCCTCGGCTACACCTGCGCCAACGACGTGACCGCACGCGACCAGCAGTCCGCCGACGGTCAGTGGGCCCGGGCCAAGGGCTACGACTCGTTCTGCCCGATCGGTCCGTGGATCACCACCAACGTCGACCCGGCCGACCTCGAGCTCGTGACGACCGTCAACGGTGAGGTACGCCAGCGCGGCCGCACCTCGGACATGATCCACAGCGTTCCGGCGCTGGTGGAGTTCGTCAGCCACGTCATGACGCTGCTGCCCGGCGACGTGATCCTGACCGGCACGCCCGCCGGCGTCGGCCCGTTGGTCATCGGCGACTCGGTCACGGTCGAGATCGAGGGCGTCGGCGCGCTCACCAACCACGTCACCGCGCGTGCCTGACTCAGCCGTACGGGTCCGGTTCTGCCCGTCGCCGACGGGGCTCCCGCACGTCGGCATGATCCGCACCGCGCTGTTCAACTGGGCCTACGCCCGGCACACCGGTGGCACCTTCGTCTTCCGCATCGAGGACACCGACACCTCGCGCGACTCCGAGGAGAGCTATCACCTGCTCCTCGACGTGCTGCGCTGGTTGGGCCTGGACTGGGACGAGGGTCCCGACATCGGCGGCCCCCACGCCCCGTACCGGCAGAGCCAGCGGACCGAGATCTACGTCCATGTCGCGGCGCGACTGCGGGCGGCCGGGCTGGCCTACCCCTGCTACTGCACCAACGACGAGATCGATGCCCGCAACAAGGCCGTCGGACGCCCTCCTGGCTACGACAACCACTGCCGCGTGCTGACGGCCGAGCAGCTCGAGGGGTTCGCCGGGCGCGAGTCGGTGCTGCGGCTGCGCATGCCCGACACCCCGCTCACCTGGGACGACCTGATCCGCGGCGAGATCACCTTCCAGCCCGACAACGTCCCCGACTTCGCGATCCTGCGCGCCAACGGCAACCCGCTCTACACGCTGACCAACCCGGTCGACGACGCGCTCATGGAGATCACCCATGTCCTGCGTGGCGAGGACCTCCTGTCGTCCACCCCACGACAGATCGCCTTGTACGCCGCCCTCGCGGCGATCGGCGTCGGCAACGGGACGACGCCGCGCTTCGGCCACCTGCCCTACGTCATGGGTCAGGGCAACAAGAAGCTGTCCAAGCGCGACCCCGAGGCCAACGCGATGCTCTACCGCGAGCGTGGCTTCCTGCCCGAGGGCCTCGTCAACTACCTGGCGCTGTTGGGCTGGTCGTTCGGCGACGACATCGACATCTTCTCCATGGCCGAGATGGTCAGCCGGTTCGACGTGGCCGACGTCAACGCCAGTCCGGCGCGCTTCGACCTCAAGAAGTGCGAGGCGATCAACGCCGCCTGGGTGCGCCGGCTCGACTCCGCCGACCTGGCCAAGCGCATCCTGGTGACGCTCTCCGAGCACGGCGTGCTCGGCCCCGACCCCAGCGATGACGAGCGCGCCCTGGTCAACGCGGCGACGCCGCTGGTCCAGGAGCGCATGGTCGTGCTCGAGGAGTCCGTGGGCATGCTCGGCTTCTTCTTCGTCGACGCTATCGAGGTTGACGCGGCCGCCGCCGGACAGCTCGGTCCCGACCAGCAGCCGACGCTCGCCGCCGCCGTCGCCGCGCTGGACCCGCTCGACGACTGGAGCGCCTCCGCGATCGAGGCTGCCCTTCGTACCGCGTTGGTCGAAGGGCTCGGGCGCAAGCCCAAGAACGCCTTCGGCCCGGTACGGGTGGCGATCACCGGACGCAGCGTGTCGCCGCCCCTGTTCGAGTCGCTCGAGCTGCTGGGCAGGGACCGGACGCTTGCCCGCCTCTCGGCGGCCCAGCAGTCCGAGTAAGCCCTGCGTCAGGTGCGTCGGTAGGTCAGCACCACGGTGCCGCTCGCGAACGTCTGCGAGTCGGTCAGCGTGAGCTGGGCAGGTGGTCGACCCGGGTGAAACAGCGGAATGCCGTCGCCGAGCAGCAGCGGGACGATGGTGAGCCGGAGGTCGTCGATGAGCCCGGCGGCGAGGAACGCGCTGATGACCACGCCGCCGTCGACGTAGATGTGCTGCAGGCCCTGAGCCGTCCACTCGGCGACGGCCTCCTGGGGGGTGAGGCTGAGCGGTGTGATGCCCGCGCGCTCCAGCGGCCGGTGGGTGAAAACGAACAGTGTGCGGTCGCCGAAGGGCAGCGGGTCGACGTACTCGATGAAGTCGTACGTGCCGCGTCCCATGGCGAGCGCGTCCACGTCGGCCATGAACGTCTCGTACCCGTAGTCCTCGCCGGGGCCGACTGCGGCGTCGAGCCAGTCGAGGGTGCCTTCACGCGTCGCGATGTAGCCGTCGAGGCTGCAGGCGAGGAAGACGGACAGTCTGGGTGCCATGTCGGCGACAATAAGGCACGAGGACGACGAAAACTTGGTCGGGGCTCCGCGCCCTTGGTAGCATGTCCGAGGCCCGCGAGGGTCTTTGCCTTTGGGGTATGGGGTAATTGGCAGCCCAACTGATTCTGGTTCAGTTAGTCTAGGTTCGAGTCCTGGTACCCCAGCGCCGCGGTCACGCCACCTTCTGGTAGCGTCTCCGCCGGTACAGATGGCCCCGTTGTCTAGCGGCCCAGGACTCCGCCCTCTCACGGCGGCAGCGCCGGTTCGAATCCGGTCGGGGCTACAGCGAAAAGCCGCAGGTCGTGTCACGACCTGCGGCTTCGTCGTTCCTGGCCCACTCCACTGCCCGTCCGTCCTCCCGGATCACTGGGCGGTTGTGGCTGCTCTGGCGGCGCGGATAACAGCCCAGGTGCCCCAGTGATCGGCGTTCGACTGGATCACTGGGCCGCTTTGGCTGCTCTGGCGGCGCGGATAACAGCCCAGGTGCCCCAGCGATCCGCAACGGGTGCGGCGGGAGATGGGGTGCGGCGGGAGACGGGGTGCGGCGGGGGATGGGGGCTAGCTAAGCAGGTGGATGTTGCGCACCGGCTGGCGGTCGGTGCCGCGGGCCGGTCGTACGGCTCCGTGTGCGGCCCTGTGCGGCTCCATCGCCGCGTGGCAGCACTCCTCGCACGAGCATCGTCCGGACGCCGCCAGCAGCAGCTTGACCGGCACGTAGGCGACGGTCTGGTCGGCCGCAGCCTCGTCGGCAGCAGGGCGAACCACGGACAGATGACGCATGGGCGGCCCTCCGGGCTCGGTTGAGACGTACGACACACTCAGGATGAGGCATGAGGCCCGATCCCGCCATACGAAAGACGGGTGATGCGCGGGCGGTCAGACCACCGAGGCGGGGGCGAGGGCCCGGGAGAGTGCCGCGCCGGCCGCGAGGACCGCCTGCGCGTGCAACTTCCCCGGGGTACGGGTGAGGCGCTCGATCGGGCCGGACACCGAGATGGCGGCGACCACCGTGCCGTCGGCCGAGTGGACCGGCGCCGACACCGAGGCGACGCCCGGTTCGCGCTCGGCCACGCTCTGGGCCCAGCCCCGCTTGCGTACCCCGGCCAGGGCGGCCGGGGTGAAGGCGGCGTTCTCCAGCACGGCGGACGAGGCCTGGCGTGGCTCCCAGGCCAGCAAGATCTGCGCCGCCGACCCGGCTCCCATGGACAGCGTCGAGCCGACCGGCACCGTGTCGCGCAGGCCACTCGCCCGCTCGGCGGCGGCGATGCACCGGCGCTGCGTCCCCTCGCGGCGGTAGAGCTGCGCGCTCTCGCCGGTGATGTCGCGCAGCCGGGCCAGGACCACGGGAGCGGCCTGCAGCAACAGGTCGCCGGGGGCGGCCAGCGCGAGCTCGCGCAGCCGCGGCCCCAGCACGAACCGGCCCTGCGCGTCACGGGTCACGAGGCGGTGGTGCTCGAGAGCGACGGCCAGCCGGTGGGCCGTGGGGCGGGAGAGTCCGGTACGCGCCACCAGCCCGGCGAGGCTGGTCGGACCGCCTTCGAGACAGGTGAGTACGAGCACAGCCTTGTCAAGAACGCCGACGCCGCTAGAGTTGTCCATATCGCAATATTGCCGTCTCAGCACCTGAGATGCAAGTCCCGAGCAGAAAGGGGCGACCGATGGGCCGCACACTGGACGACCACACTCCGCGCACACTGGCGCAGAAGGTCTGGGACGACCACGTCGTCCGTCGCACCGAGGGGGAGCCCGACCTCCTCTACATCGACCTGCACCTCATCCACGAGGTCACCAGCCCCCAGGCGTTCGACGGGCTGCGTCTCGCCGGTCGCCCGGTCCGCCGGACCGATCTCACGATCGCGACCGAGGACCACAACGTCCCGACCGTCGACATCGACCAGCCGATCGCCGACCCGGTGTCGCGCACCCAGGTCGACACCCTGCGCCGCAACTGCGCAGAGTTCGGCGTGCGCCTCCACTCGATGGGTGACGCTAGCCAGGGCATCGTCCACGTCATCGGTCCCCAGCTCGGCCTCACCCAGCCGGGTGTCACCGTCGTCTGCGGCGACTCGCACACCTCGACCCACGGCGCCTTCGGGGCGCTCGCGTTCGGCATCGGCACCAGCGAGGTCGAGCACGTCCTCGCGACGCAGACCCTGCCGCTGGTCCGCCCCAAGACCATGGCGATCACCGTCGAAGGCCCGCTGCCTCTGGGGGTCACCGCCAAGGACCTCGTGCTCGCGATCATCGCCCGCATCGGCACTGGCGGCGGACAGGGCTACATCATCGAGTACCGCGGCGAAGCCGTACGCCAGCTGTCGATGGAGGGCCGCATGACGGTCTGCAACATGTCCATCGAGGCAGGCGCCCGGGCCGGCATGATCGCCCCTGACGAGACGACGTTCGCCTATCTCAAGGGTCGTCCCTCCGCACCGTCCGACGCCGACTGGGACGAGGCCGTCGCCTACTGGCGGACCCTGCAGACCGACGACGACGCGGTGTTCGACAAGGAGGTCGTGATCGACGCGGCCGAGCTCGCGCCGTTCGTCACCTGGGGCACTAACCCCGGCCAGGGCGTACCGCTGTCGGCCAACGTCCCGTTCCCCACCGACTTCGCCGAGCCGTCGGACCGTACGGCGGCCGAGCGGGCCCTGGTCTACATGGACCTCACCGCAGGCACCCCGATGACCGACATCGCCGTCGACACCGTCTTCATCGGATCCTGCACCAACGGCCGCATCGAGGACCTGCGGGTCGTCGCCGACGTCTGGCGCGACCGCAAGGTCGCCGACAACGTAAGGGTTCTCGTGGTGCCTGGCTCGGTCATGGTGCGGCTGCAGGCCGAGGCCGAGGGCCTCGACAAGATCTTCACCGCCGCTGGTGCCGAGTGGCGTCAGGCGGGCTGCTCGATGTGCCTGGGCATGAACCCCGACACGCTGTCGCCGGGGGAGCGCAGCGCCTCGACGTCCAACCGCAACTTCGAGGGACGGCAGGGCCC
This sequence comes from Acidothermaceae bacterium B102, assembly GCA_033097465.1. Classification (GTDB taxonomy): domain Bacteria; phylum Actinomycetota; class Actinomycetes; order JAWWOL01; family JAWWOL01; genus JAWWOL01. The sequence continues at coordinate 5,161,075 of AP028633.1, read as the reverse complement.
CGGCGGCCGTACCCACCTCGTGTCTCCCGGTGTCGCGGCGGCCACCGCTGTCACCGGCAAGCTGACCGCTCCCTCCACCTTAAGCTGACGGGAACCGACATGGACGCGTTCACCACCCACACCGGCCGCGCTGTTCCGCTGCGCCGCAGCAACGTCGACACCGACCAGATCATCCCGGCGTCCTACCTCAAGCGGGTCACCCGCAGCGGGTTCGAGGACGGGCTGTTCGCCGCGTGGCGCAGCGATCCCGACTTCGTCCTGAACCAGCCGCAGTACGCCGGCGTCTCGATCTTGCTGGCAGGCCCCGATTTCGGTACCGGCTCCAGCCGCGAACATGCCGTGTGGGCACTGCAGAACTACGGCTTCCGTACGGTCATCTCGCCACGCTTTGCCGACATCTTCCGCGGCAACGCGCTCAAGGGTGGGCTGCTGCCGGTCCAGCTGGACGAGGCGATCGTCGAGGCGCTGATGGCTGCTGTCGAGGCAGATCCGAGCCTCGAGGTTACGGTCGACCTCGATCTCAAGGAGGTGCGGGCGGGCGACGTCGTGACCCCGTTCGAGATCGACGACTACACCCGCTGGCGGCTGATGGAGGGACTCGACGACATCGGCCTGACGCTGCGTCATGCCGACGAGGTCACGGAGTTCGAGTCTCGGCGACCGAGCTGGAAGCCGCGTACCCTCGTCGGATGAGCCGTGCGCAGGAGTGGGATGCCCATCGCTACGACGCTCTTCCCCTGCCGCACCTCGCATGGGGCGAGGGCGTCGTACGGAGGCTCCCTCTCACCGGCGCCCGTCGCGTCCTGGACATGTGCTGCGGCACCGGCCGTGATGCCCTGCTGCTGCTGGAGACCCATCCCGGCCTGACGATCGTCGGGGTTGACGCGTCCGCGACGATGCTCGACGCCTCACGGGAGCGGCTGGCGGCGTACGACGATCGGGTCGAGCTGCGCCAGCTCGACCTGCGCGACGCCGAGCCGCTCGCTGACCCGTGTGACGCGGCCATGTCGGTCGCAGGGCTGCACTGGCTGCCCGACCACCAGCGGGTCTTCGACTGGCTGGCAGCAAGTCTGACCCCGGGTGCACGGTTCTCCGGTGAGTGGGGCGGACAGGGCAACATCGCGGCCGTCTCCGCGGCGCTGGACGACCTCGGTCTCGAGGACGACGAGCAGTGGAACTTCCCGACGGCGGCCGAGACGGAGCAGCGACTGGAGGCCGCGGGCTTCACCGATGTCTCGGCCACTCTGCACCCGGCCCCGGCCGGATTCGCACGCCACGACGAGCTCCTCGGCTACCTCGAGACCGTCGTCCTGGGCCAGCACGCGGCCGCCGCAACCCCTGAGCAGCGGGCAGAGCTGGCCCTCCAGGTGGCCGAAAGGCTGCCCGACGGCCTCGTCGACTACGTCCGCCTCGAGGTCACGGCGCGCCGCAGATAGCCTTTCAGGCCTCAAAAAGCCCGTTTTCCGACCGGTCCGAGGGCTCTTTGCGCCTCTCGGTGAACCTCGGTGGAGGCCTAATCCCTTGCCCGACAGAGGTTTGAGGGCCCTTCTGGGCCCCAGAACGGCCAAAAATGCCACGACACAAGGAAAAAAGGCGCGTCGGTCATTGTTCTCCTGCACAATCACGCTTAGCGTGATCGAATCATGTCGATGCGTCGTGCCTCGACGCGGTAACCGGAGGATGGACAGTGAACAAGTCCGAGCTGATCGACGCCATCACCGAGCGTCTCGGTGACAAGAAGGCCGCCGCAGCAGCAGTTGAGGCGGTCGTCGACACCATCACCCGCGCCGTCACCAAGGGCGAGAAGGTGGCTATCGCCGGCTTCGGCGTCTTTGAGAAGCAGGTGCGCAACGCCCGCATGGCGCGCAACCCCGCGACCGGTGCGCCGGTGCGGATCAAGAAGACCGCAGTGCCGAAGTTCCGGCCAGGAGCGGGTTTCAAGGAGGCTGTGAGCGGCGCCAAGAAGTTGGCACCGCCCGCTAAGGTCGCCCCCGCCAAGAAGGCCCCGGCCGTCAAGAAGGCTGCTCCCGCCAAGGCGGTGGCAGTCAAGGCTCCCGCCAAGGTCGCGGCAGTCAAGGCTCCGGCCAAGAAGGCGCCTGTGAAGGCTCCCGTCAAGGCGCCGGTGAAGTCGCTCGCGACCAAGTCGCCGGCGAAGGCTCCGGCCAAGAAGGCTCCCGTCAAGGCGCCTGCGAAGGCTCCCGTCAAGGCTGCACCGGTCAAGAAGGCGGCGCCGGTCAAGGCTCCCGTCAAGAAGGCCCCGGCCGTCAAGAAGGCTCCTGCCAAGGCGCCGGTCAAGGCTGCACCGGTCAAGAAGGCGGCGCCGGTCAAGGCTCCCGTCAAGAAGGCCGCCCCGGCCAAGAAGGCTCCTGCCAAGGCGCCGGTCAAGGCTCCTGTCAAGAAGGCCGCTCCGGCTAAGAAGGCCCCTGCCAAGAAGGCCTGAACCATCCACTGATCCACGCACAGAGCCGGTCGCCTCTCGAGGCGGCCGGCTCTTGTGCTGTGCGGTCAGGGAGTCAGCGGCTGTCCGGCCACGGCAAAGTGGCGATCGTGAGGGCGCTGACCGCCGGGCGCCCGGCAGCGTCAGGCGCCACCCGGATGCGTACCCGTTGCCCGAAACGCAGCAGGCGCAGGCCGGAGGCATCGAAGACGGCGCGATCGAAGACGAGAGCAGAGCCGTCGTCGAGCAGCACGCTGCCGCCTCGGGTGACCGCGGACCAGGTTGCGACTGTTGCCTGCACGGCGTTCACCCTATCCGGGTCGCGATGGCGCTGAGCAGCTTGGTGGTTCGGGGACCCGCCCCGATCGCCGCGGCCGCTTGGAGGTCGGCCGTCGTGTCCACGTCGAGGCGCAGGCCAGTGATGTCCGGCGGCGACAGCTCGACGAAGCCGGCCGCAAGGTGACGACGCCGCGAGTGCGCCCCGTACTCCGGCAGGAACGACCCCCACTGCGTCGCCGCGACGAGCGTTGTCCCGGGCCCGGCGGCATCGGGCACGAAGCTGCGCGCGTGCTGCGCGGCCTCTGCCAGAGTGCGGGTCAGCTGGTCGACCGTGGCGGCGGCGACATCGGCTACCAGCGAGGCGATCCCGTAGGCGCTGTCCCTCGCGGCCGCGATGCCCGCGGCGTGCCTCAGGGCTGCGTTGAGCCCGTCACCCGCCGGGTCGACGATGAGCCCCGCTCCCATGCGCTGCAGGGGTTCGAGACCCTCGACGGCGTCCGTGACGACCAGCACCAGGTCGACCACCGGACACGCAAGGGCGACAGCCACGGTGTCGCAGGCCATGGCGAGCACCAGCTCGACCCGCAGCGCCTCAGGCACGGCGAGCCGGGACTTGGCGGAGACCAATGGCTTGAGCGGCACGAGCACCGCCCAGCGCTGGCCGTCGCTGCCCGTCGTCATGTCCGTCTCGTCATCATGTTCGTGTCATCGTGCCAGCACCACTCCGGCGCCTGCTCCGGTGGTGGTGGCCCGGTGCCGGGACCGTAGGATCGCCATGCTCGCCAAGCGTCCCGGTGCGGTCGCGCCGCGGGGCCGACGGGACAAGGACGAAGGGGACCACATGCAGGCGCAGGGCTCGGCCCGGTGGTCGTCGACCGCGAGCGGGTCACAGGTGTCGGGGTGACGCGGATCGCTGTCCTCGGTGCGGGCTCGTGGGGTACGGCCTTCGCCGCCATGCTCGCCGACGCCGGCCACGAGACGACTCTCTGGGCCCGTCGTCCCGAGCTGGCCGAGGCCATCACCTCCACGGGGGAGAACCCCGACTACCTGCCAGGCGTGGCGCTGCCCCCGGCTCTGCGGGCTACGCACGACGCCGCAGCAGCCCTTGCTGGCGCGCGATTCGTTGTGATGGCCCTGCCTGCCCAGAGCTTGCGGGTCAACCTCGAGGGCTGGGTCGACCTGCTGCCCGGCGATGCCCTGCTCGTCAGCCTGATGAAGGGTGTCGAGCTCGGTACGACGCTGCGCATGACGCAGGTCATCGCCGAGGTGACGGGCGTTGCCGACGACCGGCTGCTCGTCGTCTCCGGCCCCAACCTCTCGCACGAGATCGCGCTCAAGATGCCCGCGGCGAGCGTTGTCGCGTGCACCGACGAGGACAACGCCCGTGAGCTGCAGTCCGCCTGCGCGAGCACGTACTTCCGCCCGTACACCCTGACCGACGTCGTCGGCTGCGAGCTCGGCGGCGCCGTCAAGAACGTCATCGCCATCGCCGTCGGCATGGCCCGGGGCATGGGGCTCGGTGACAACGCTGCCGCCTCATTGATCACCCGGGGGCTGGCCGAGATCGCCCGGCTGGGCGCGGTTCTCGGGGCGGATCCGCAGACGTTCTCCGGGCTTGCCGGGCTGGGTGACCTGGTCGCGACCTGCTCGTCGCCGCAGAGCCGCAACCGCTCCGTCGGCGAGCAGCTCGGCAAGGGGCGCCGGCTGGCCGAGATCGAGGCCGACCTGCACATGGTCGCGGAGGGCGTGACCACCTGCCGGTCGATCCTCGACCTCGCCACCCACCACGGCGTCGAGGTCCCGATCACCGAGCACGTGGTCGCCGTCATGCATGAGGACATGGCTCCTGCGACGATGGTGCGAGCCCTGATGTCGCGCGAGGCAAAGTCCGAACGCCACGGCCAGGCGTGACGGTAAGGTCTGCCCGGTGAGGACGAGCGAGTGACGAGCCACGAGTCGGTGGGCAGCAGCAGGGTGCGGGTCGGGCTTGTGTTCGGCGGTCGCAGCACCGAGCACTCCGTGTCGGTGGTGTCGGCGGCGAGCGTTCTTGCTGTGCTCGACCCCGAGCGCTACGACGTCGTGGCCCTGGGCATCACGCAGGACGGGCGCTGGGTGCTCGCTCCCGACCAGCCGGCGGCCCTCGCGGCGACGGCCGACGGTCTGCCCGTGCTGGCCAACGACCTGGCGCCCCTGGTGCTCGCCGGCGACCCCACGGTGCAGGGGCTCGTGCCGCTCGGTGCCGGAGCCGTCGACCGCATCGCTGGTCTCGACGTCGTCTTCCCCCTGCTGCACGGCCCGTACGGCGAGGACGGCACCCTGCAGGGGCTGCTCGAGCTGGCCGGCCTGCCCTACGTGGGCTCCGGCGTGTTCGCCAGTGCCGCGGCCATGGACAAGCAGCAGATGAAGTTGGTGCTGCTCGGGCACGGGCTGCCGGTCGGTCCGTACGAGGTGGTCACCCCGCGCCAGTGGGAGAAGGACCCGCGCGAGGTGCTGCTGCGGTTGCAGGAGCGGCTGACCCTGCCGCTGTTCGTCAAGCCGGCACGGGGGGGCTCGAGCATCGGCATCACCAAGGTCACCGACGCCGCCGACCTGGTCGAGGCGATCGAGCTGGCCCGCCGCGCCGACCCCAAGGTGGTCGTCGAGGCGATGCTGTCGGGTCGCGAGATCGAGTGCGGGGTCCTCGAAGGTCCCGACGGTCCTGTGGCGAGTCTGCCGTCCGAGATCCATGTGCACGGCACGCATGCGTTCTATGACTTCGAGGCCAAGTACCTCGACGAGGGCACCTCCTTCGACATCCCGGCCCACCTCACGCCCGACGAGACGGCGGCTGTTCAAGCCATGGCGTGCGCTGCCTTCGAAGCCCTCGGCTGCGAAGGGCTGGCGCGGGTCGACTTCTTCCTCGGCCCCGACGGCCTCGTCGTCAACGAGGTCAACACCATGCCGGGCTTCACGCCGGCCTCGATGTTCCCTCGGATGTGGGCCGCCAGTGGGGTCGACTACCCGACGCTCGTTGATCGACTGCTCACGTCGGCGCTCACCCGCCGACGCGGGCTGCGCTAAGCCCCCGTACACCACAATCCCTGGTACTGAAGGAGTTTTCGGTGATCGAGTCCGTCACGGTCGAGTCGCTGTCGCAGTCGCCGGAGGAGGTCTTCGACTTCGTCGCCGACCCGGCCAACCAGCCGCTGTGGAACAGCGAGCTCACCAACGTGGTGGTGCTCACCGACGGGCCGTCGCGGCTGGGCAGCCGCATGACCGGCGACTACAGCCCGATCGGTCGGGTCGACAGCGAGATCACCGTCTTCGACCGGCCCTCGCGGCTCGTGCTGTCGTCCACCGGCGGGCAGGCCGACATGACACTCGACTTCCGGTTCGAGCCCGACGGCTCCGGCACCTCGATGACCGTGGCCGGCTCCGTCTCGCTCAAGGGTGCGCTGAAGTTCATGGAGGCAGCGGTACGGGGTCCCGCGGCCGCGCAGTTCGAAGCGCGCGCCGGTCGGATCAAGGCGGCTCTGGGTTAAATCGCACCCCCGCGACGGCGTCCGCTATTGCTGAATAACACGAATAGTGCCGAGCGGTGAGGCGCTTTACCCACTGGAAATGTGATCTTCGTCTGCGTGCAGCACGAGGTCCGGCGCGTCGGGAACGATGATTACATAGTCTTCTGTAGTGTTCGTCGCTTAGGACCGTCCGTCGGGGTCGACAGGGAGTCTGAAGTGCCCGTGCCGCCTGCCTTTGTCTTCACCCTGGACGGTGTCCTCGTCGACAGCGAGCCCGTCAAGCTGCGCTCCTTCACCGAGGCGTGCCGCGACGTGTGGCGCCTCTCGGAGGACGAGCTGCAGACCATCCAGGCCTACAACGCCCGCCAGCGCGGGGTTCCGCGCCGGCAGAAGTTCGAGTTCGTCCACCGTCACCTGGTCATGCGCGGTGACAACGCCAGCGTCACGCGGGTCATCGAGCGCTACGGCGAGCTGCTCGAGCAGCGGCTGCCGTCGGTGCCGCTGCTGCCAGGCGTGCGCGCGTTCCTCGAGGCCGTGCCGGGTCGCCGGTTCGTCCTGAGCGCCGCGCCCGAGGACGAGGTCACCACCCAACTGATCCGCCACCGCATCGACGGTGCGTTCGAGGCGCTGTTCGCCAGCGCGGCTGGCAAGGCGGAGACGTTGCGGCGCATAGCGACCGCGGTCGAGGGACCGCTCGTCTTCTTCGGCGACGCCCCCTCCGACCAGGCTGCGGCAGTGGCCACCGGTGTGCGCTTCGTCGCAGTCAACCCCAACGATCACCTGCGCCCACACGTCGCCGACTGGGTCGCCGACTTCACCGACGTCCCGTCGATCCGCCGGCTGGCCGCGATCCCGGTCGACCTGACCGTCAGCCCGACGAAGGCGCTGCCGCCGGGGCTGACGACGCTGTCGGGACGGACCCACTTGGCGTCGCCGCTGTCGATGCTGGCGCAGGGACACGGCTGAGCGAAGCCAGCGCGGGGGCCAGGTCGGTCAGCAGGTTTTCCTGGTCGTTCACTGCTGCCGGTACGGACAGCTCGACGGCCGGCGTGAGTCCCGTCGTCGTCCACACCACCACGTCACCGGTCTGACCCGGCGTCAGCCAGCCGATGCCGCCGACCGTCACGTGGTCCCCGGCGTCGGTCGTGACCGGTGCGACGCCGCAGCGCACAACGACCGCCGGCGATCCCCAGGCCGTGACCCGAGGCGACGCTGGGCTCGTCGTACGACGTTTCCGTCCCTCGAGCGTCGCCGGCAGGGCTGCGGCCAGGTGGGCGCAGGCGCCGACTGACGCGGACGCCGTCGGGGGAGTGACCGCCAGCGGGGAGGCGTGCCCGGAGCAGGCTGTCGCAGCGAGTGCGACCACCAGCACAGCCGTGGTCCGGGTCAGCGAAGGCTTCCAAGCGGGCACCGTCAGAGGTGCACCACGGGGCAGGTGAGCGTCCGGGTGATGCCGGGAACGCTCTGCACCTGGGACAGCACGAGCTTGCCCAGGTCGTCGACGTTGGGTGCCTCGGCGCGCACGATGACGTCGTACGGCCCGGTCACGTCCTCGGCAAGCGTGACGCCGTGGATGCCGGCGATCTGCTCCGCCACCGACGCCGCTCTGCCCACCTCGGTCTGGATGAGGATGTAGGCCTGGACCACCACGAGGCGTTCCTCCCGAAAGCTCGACGCCCTGCACCGGAGATCGGCGTTGGCATGGCAGGCTACCGCGTATGGATGTGCAGGGGGGCGGCGGCACCGCGGTGACCAACGCCCGGCTGACCGACGTCGGCGAGTTCGGCCTGATCGAACGGGTCCTCATCGCGCTCACCGAGACCGGTGTCGCTCCCGACCCGGAGCACGGCGTCCTGGTGGGCCCGGGCGACGATGCCGCGGTCGTGTCCGCCCCCGACGGGCGGGTCGTGGTCAGCACCGACGTGCTGGTCGACGGCCGCCATTTCCGGCGGGACTGGTCCTCGGCGTTCGACGTCGGGGTACGGGCGGCAGCCGCCAACCTCGCGGACATCGCGGCCATGGGGGCCCATCCCACAGCGCTCACGGTCGCCCTCGCCGCCCCGCTCGACCTGCCGGTCGCCTGGATCCTCGAGCTGGCCAGAGGCCTTGCGGCCGAGGCCGCGGCTGCGGGTGCGGTCGTGGTCGGCGGTGACATGGCCCGCTCGAACACCCTCGTCGTCTCGGTGACGGCGCTGGGGCGGCTCGACGGGCGCCCTCCGGTCCTGCGCTCCGGGGCCCACCCCGGCGATCTGGTGGTGCTGGCCGGGCGGCTGGGGTGGGCCGCAGCGGGGTTGCGCCTGTTGGTCGAGGGCATCGCCGAGGGCCCGTTGGTCGACGCGCACCGCAGGCCGCTGCCCCCGTACGGCTGGGGTCCTCGGCTGGCCGCGCTGGGCGCGACGGCGATGCTCGATGTCAGCGACGGACTCCTGCAGGACGCGGGCCACCTCGCCCGGGCCAGCGGCGTGGCCGTCGACCTGCAGCTGGAGGCGCTGCGGACCCTGGGCGGGCCTGGCATCCTCGACGACGAGCTCCTCACCGGGGGTGACGACCACCCGCTGCTCGCCACGCTTCCCGCAGGCACGCTGCTGGAGGCGGGCGGCCCGGTGGTGGTGGGGCTCGTACGCGAAGGCGCGGGGGTCACCGTTGACGGCGCGGTCAACGACGGCCCGGGTGGCCACGACCACTTCCCGGCGGCCTGACGTGGGCTTCACCCGGGAGGAGCTGCTGTCCTACCGCGGCGGCACGCTGCCCGACCTGCTCGGCCCCGACGTGCGGCTGCTGGTCGTCGGCATCAACCCCGGCCTGTGGACCGTCGCCACGCAGAGCCACTTCGGCCGGCGGGGCAACCGGTTCTACCCCGCGCTCTACCGTGCCGGCATCACCGACCACGTCATCGACGCCTCGGCCGGGTTCCTGCCTGCCGACGTGGCCCACCTCCACGACCGCGGGGTCGGCATCACCAACCTCGTGCCGGTCGCGACGGCCCGTGCCGACGAGCTCGACGCCGCTGCCCTCGTCGCGGGTGGCGAGGCCCTCGTCGAGCGGGTCAAGCGCGTCCGCCCCCGGGTCGTCGCGGTGCTGGGCGTCAGCGCCTATCGCATCGCCTTCGCCCAGCGCACGGCCACCGTCGGGCGCCAAGGCGCCGACCTCGGCGGGGCGCAGCTGTGGGTCGTCCCCAACCCCAGCGGGCTCAACGCCCACGCGACCGTCGCCTCGCTCGCTGAGGCCTACCGCGAGGCGGCAGTGGCGGCTGGCATCGACGTCTACCCCGTACCCGGCTGACGGACGCACAGGGGTCCGTGACACGAAAAGGCGTACGCGCAGGAGCGCGTACGCCTCGGTCGTGCTGGAGATGGGGCTAGCGGACGACCTTGCCGGCCTTGAGGCACGAGGTGCACACGTTGAGCCGCTTGCGGCCACCGTTGACCATCGCGCGGACGGTCTGGATGTTGGGGTTCCAACGCCGACGGGTGCGGCGGTGGGAGTGGGACACCGACATGCCGAAACCGGGACCCTTGCCGCAGACGTCGCACACGCTAGACACGGAAAAACTCCCAAGACAGAAAATGGATGCGTACGGGCCGGAACTCGTCAGGCCTCGTACGGACAACCCCATAAGACTACGGGCGAACGCGATGACCGCCAAACGCCGGGACCGTCGGGGGACGGTTCAGGAACTTCGACGGTACGGGAGGCTACCCTGCGACCGTGGACGTAGCGAGCGGCTTGGCCTGGTTGGACGAGCCCCTGCGCGCCTCGCTGGCCCCGAAGACGTACACACCCTTGGCGGAGGCGCTCGACATCCACACCGTCGCAGACCTGTTGCGCCACTACCCGCGCAGCTATCAGCACCGTGGAGAGCTCACCAAGCTGGGCGACCTGCTCGAGAACACGCACGTCACCGTCCTGGCCGAGGTGCGCAGCTCGAGCACCTTCCGCGCCAGGACCGGCAAGACGATCGGCAAGGTCCAGCTCACCGACGGTGCTCGCACCCTCGATCTCGCCTTCTTCAACCGTGCCGACTACCACACCCGTCAGCTCAGCAAGGGCAGCCGGGCGATGTTCAGCGGCAAGGTCAAGCGGTTCAAGGACACCTGGCAGCTGGACCACCCCACGTACCAGCTGCTCAACGGCATGGACGAGGACGCGGCCGAGGGTGTGGCCAGCTCCTGGGCGTCCCAGCACGTCGTGGTCTACCCGGCTGCCGAGGAGATCGACAGCAAGGCGATCGGCAAGGCGGTGTCGACGCTGCTGCCGTTCCTCGACGATGTGCCAGACCCGCTGGACCAGGCTCTGCGCGACAAGCACGGCCTGCTGACCTGGGCTCAGGCCCTGCGACAGATCCACCAGCCGCAGAGCCAGGAGGATGTCGACGCCGCGAGGAAGCGGCTGGCGTGGGACGAGGCGATGGTGCTGCAGGTCGCCCTGGCTCAACGCCGCGCCGAGGCGCAGCAGCACCCGACGAAGCCACGGGTCGCCCGTACCGGAGGGTTGGTCGACGCGTTCCGGGCCCGGCTGCCCTTTGAGCTCACTGCTGGTCAGAAGACCATCGACGCCGAGTTGCGGGCCGACCTCGCCGGCACCGTCCCGATGCACCGCCTGCTGCAGGGCGAGGTCGGCTCGGGCAAGACGGTGGTCGCGCTGTTGGCGATGCTGGCGGTCGTCGACGCCGGAGGGCAGGCCGCGCTGCTGGCTCCGACCGAGGTGCTGGCGCAGCAGCACTTCCGCTCGATCAGCGCCATGCTCGGTCCGTTGGCCGACGGCGGACGGCTGGGTGGTGCCGACGACGCCACCCGGGTCGCCCTGCTGACCGGGTCGCAGGCCACGGCAGCCCGGCGCGAGGCGATGCTCGAGGCGGCCTCCGGTGACGCCGGCATCGTCATCGGAACCCATGCGCTGCTCGAGGAGAAGGTGCAGTTCTTCGACCTGGGCCTCGTGGTGGTCGACGAACAGCACCGGTTCGGCGTCCATCAGCGCGATGCCCTGCGTTCCAAGGGTTCTCAGCCGCCGCACCTGCTCGTCATGACCGCGACCCCCATCCCGCGGACCGTGGCCATGACCGTGTTCGGCGACCTTGAGGAGTCAGCCCTCACCGAGCTGCCACTCGGGCGCTCGCCCATCCAGACCCACGTCGTGCCCAGCGGCAATGCTCCGTGGGTCGCCCGGATGTGGGCCAAGGTCCGTGAGGAGGTGGCTGCCGGCAGGCAGGCCTACGTCGTCTGCGCCCGCATCGGCGAGGGCCCGTCCGACGAGGACGCCGAGGAGCTGGACGAGCCCGACGAACTGGTTCAGGGTAAGCGGCCGCCAGCCGCCGCCGTGCTCGACGTGTTGCCCGCGCTGGTCGAGGGCGAGCTGCGGGGCCTGCGCGTCGCCGCTCTGCACGGCCGCATGCTGCCCGGCGACAAGGACGAGGTGATGACCGCGTTTGCCCGCGGCGAGGTCGACGTCCTGGTCGCCACCACCGTCATCGAGGTCGGAGTGGACGTCCCCAACGCGACCGTGATGGTGGTGCTCGATGCCGACCGGTTCGGCATGTCCCAGCTGCACCAGCTGCGCGGTCGCGTGGGTCGTGGTGGCGCGCAGGGGACCTGTCTGCTCGAGGCCGCGGCCGACCCCGACGGCCCCGCCGGCAAGCGGCTGATCGCGGTCGCATCGACGCTCGACGGCTTCGCGCTGGCCCGGCTCGACCTGCAGGCCCGCAAGGAGGGCGACGTGCTGGGCGCCGTGCAGTCGGGCAGCCGTCGTTCGCTGCGCATGCTCGAGCTGACGAAGCCGGAGCACGAGCGGCTGATCAAGCGCGCCCGCGACGTCGCACGGGAGATCGTCGCGGCCGACCCGACGCTGGTCGACCACCCGGCCCTCGCGCACGCCCTTGCCGGGCAGCTCGACGAGGAACGCTCCGAGTACCTCGAGCGCGGTTGACGATGACGCTGCCCAGCCGCGTTCTCGGCGGCCCCCTCACCGCGCCATATGGCACGGTAAGCGCCGTTTTCACGCTGAGCACCGTGCCAGGTGGCGCGGTAGCCGCCCCTGACCGCGCCATATGGCACGGTGGGCGCCGTTTTCACGCTGACCGCCTTGCCATGTGGCGCGGTCGGGGGTGCGGGTGACGCGGATCATTGCCGGGCAGGCGCGCGGGCGCCGGCTCGCGACGCCGTCCGGCCACGACACCCGCCCCACCGCCGACCGGGCCCGCGAGGCGCTCTTCTCCAGCCTCGAGTCGCTCATCGGCGGCTGGCAGGGACGGCGCATCCTCGACCTCTATGCCGGCTCCGGCGCCGTGGGCCTGGAGGCGCTGTCCCGAGGAGCCGCCGCCGCGGTGATGGTTGACGACTCGGCCAAGGCGATCGCCGTGATCCGCCGCAACATCGACGACCTGGGCCTGCGCGGCGCCGAGGTCTCGGCCGAGCCGGCGGGGCGGTTCGTCACCGCGACGCCGGTGCTCCCGTACGACATCCTGTTCGCCGACCCGCCCTACGCGATGCCGGCAGACGACCTGCGCGCCGTCCTGTCGGCGGCGGTAGACCACGACGTGCTGGCACCGGGTGCGGTCGTCGTCGTCGAGCGCTCCAGCAGGGACACGCCGTGGTTGTGGCCTCCAGGCATCGAGCCGGGTCGCGAACGCCGCTACGGTGAGGCGACGCTCTGGTACGGGTACAAGGGCGCAGCGGACGCGGAAGTGACCGAGTGAGCCCATCCCCAGCCGGAGGTCCCGTGCGTCGCGCCATCTGCCCCGGTTCGTTCGACCCCGTCACCAACGGACACCTCGACATCATCGGCCGGGCGAGCGCGCTCTACGACGAGGTGACCATCGGCGTTCTGGTCAACCGGTCCAAGCACGGCCTGTTCGACCTCGACGAGCGGATGAGCCTGCTCCGGGAGGTCACTGTCGACTACCCCAACGTCGTGGTCGACTCGTTCAGCGGCCTGCTCGTCAACTACTGCCGCCTGCACGACATCCCGGTCATCATCAAGGGCCTCCGCGCGGTCAGTGACTTCGACTACGAGCTGCAGATGGCGCAGATGAACCACGGGCTCGCCGGGCTCGAGACGTTGTTCCTCTCGACCAACCCGCTCTACAGTTTCCTTTCGTCAAGCCTCGTCAAAGAGGTCGCGACGTACGGTGGCGATGTGTCCGGGCTCGTCCCCGTCCCTGTCCACCAGGCGCTGATCCAGCGCTTGGGCGGCCAGGGTCCCGACGTCGGCTGACGCCGATCACCGGTAAGCAGTCAGGGAGTGTCGTACGCGGTGGAACCGACGCAGGATGTTCAGGTCAAGCTCGACGAGATCGTCGCCATGGTGGAGTCTGCCCGCGCGATGCCCATGTCCGCCTCGTGCGTCGTCAACCGGGCCGATCTGCTCGCGCAGCTCGACGAGCTCAAGGAGCTGCTGCCCGGTGAGTTCCGCCAGGCGCGCTACCTGCTGCAGGATCGTGATGAGGTCGTGGCCGAGGGCCGCCGCGAGGCCGAGCGCATCATCGAGGAGGCCGAGCAGGAGCGGCTCCGGCTGATCGACGAGACCGATGTCGTACGCGACGCACGGGTGGAGGCCGCCCGCATCGTGGGCTCGGCCAGTGAGGAAGCGACCGGCATGCGACGCGAGGTCGACGACTATGTCGACACCAAGCTGGCCAACTTCGAGGTCGTGCTGACCCGGACACTGGGTGCCGTCGAGCGGGGTCGCGACAAGCTGCGCGGCCGCCGCGAGCACGATGAGCTCGATGACATGGACGAGGCCGACATGGACCCGCTGCCCGACCTCGACGAGCCAGCCCCTCGCTAACGCAGGTTGGCCTGGACGCGCGACGGTAAACTGGGACGCATCATGCCTGCCACGTCGCCCAGCCCCGATCGTCCGCGCCCGCACCACCGTCGGCTCGACCCGCACGCCCCCCTCGTCCTCGACACCCGCGAGCTGGGTCGCCGGCCGGGGTCGATGCGTCGCCTCGAGATCACCGTGCCCGCGCCCGACCACATGGCCATCGAGGTCATCGGTGTCCCCAAGGGCGCCGAGCTCCACCTCGACCTGCGGCTCGAGTCGGTGATGGAGGGCGTGCTCGTGTCGGGCACCGTCATCGCCCCGCTGGTGGGGGAGTGCGGCCGCTGCCTCGAGCCGGTCGAGGACGAGATCGAGGTCGACATCGCCGAGCTGTTCGCGTACGAGGACAGCACGACCAGCGAGACGGTCGACGACGAGGACGAGGTGTCGTTCATGGTCGGCGATCTGCTCGACCTCGAGCCGGTGCTGCGCGACGCGATCGTGGTCGAGCTGCCGCTGACGCCGCTGTGCGAGGTCAACTGCCCTGGCCTGTGCGTCGACTGCGGCGAGCGCCTCGTCATCGGCGCCCCGCCGCACGACCACCCTGTGCTCGACCCCCGCTGGGCTGCTCTCGAGGCCTTCGCCTCCGGTCCCGACGAGGCGACCGAGGGCCAGGGCTGAGCCTGCACGATCGGGGTCATGTCGCACAATCGGCCCAGACCCGTACCATGGTTCCCCGCAGCAGTCTGTTTGTGCTGCGCGCACCAGCTATCACCGCATCCAAGACAGCACCGAAGAGACCGGACCATCGTGTCCGGACGTGAGGGAAGGCAAAACCGTGGCGGTTCCGAAGCGCCGGATGTCTCGCGCCAACACCCGTATGCGTCGCTCGCAGTGGAAGGCCACGGCGCCGTCGATCGCATCGTGCGACAACTGCCGTTCGCCCAAGCTGCCGCACACCGCGTGCCCGACCTGCGGCACGTACAACAAGCGCCGGGTCCTCTCGGTCTGATGGTGGGGTGAGGCCCCTCCTCGCGGCCGGTCGCAGCGGTCCTCCCTCCCGGGCTCCGGGACAGGTGCGGATCGCCGTAGACCTCCTCGGCGGCGACCATGCTCCGTCGGCTGTGCTCGACGGCGCACTGCTCGTGGCCGAGGATGACCCTGCCGTTCGGCTCACCCTGGTCGGCCCACCCGACCAGGTCTCGAGGCTCCTCGCGCAGCGCCACGCCACCTCCCTCATCGGCTCCTCCGTGCTGATCCACGCTGCCCGCGAGGTCGTGGGCATGGCCGACGAGCCGGTCCACGGGGTGCGTCGCAAGCGCCACTCGACGATCCGCGCCGCCGCCCGTCTGGTACGCGACGGCCAGGCCGACGCGTGCGTCTCCATCGGTGCCACCGGGGCCACGGTCACAGCCGCCCGCACCAGCCTCGGCCGGGTACGCGGCGTCAGCCGGCCCCCGCTGGCCGTCGTCGTCCCGGCCCTCGCCCACCCCGTCGTCCTGCTCGACGTGGGCGCCGGCACCGACGCGACCGCCACCGTGATGGCGCAGTACTGCCTCGCCGGCGCCGCCTACGCCAAGGTCCGCCTCGGGCTCGAGCACCCGCGGATCGGCCTGCTCTCGGTCGGGGCCGAGCCCGGCAAGGGCGACGCCCTTCGCCGCCGCGCGGGCGACCACCTGGCGAGCGTCCTTTCGGCGCGCGGCCTCGACTACGTCGGCAACGTCGAGGGCAGCGACGTGCCCCTCGGCGGCCCGGCTGACGTCGTCGTGACCGACGGGTTCACCGGCAACGTCCTGCTCAAGGGCCTCGAGGGCGCCTTCGGGCTGTTCAGCGCCCTCGCCCGCCGCTCGTCGGACGCAACCTCCCCGCTCGCGCTGCCGGCCGACCAGGTGAGCGGAGCGCTGCTGCTGGGGGTCAAGGGCGTGGTGGTCGTCGGCCACGGCGCGTCCGACGGTCCCGCGGTTGCCGCCTGCATCAGGCTCGCCGTCGAGGCGGTGCACGGCGGGTGGGACCACGCTGTCGCCGAGGCCTTCGCCGGCCCGGGCGTGCCCGATTCGCCCACGGACGAGACGATGACCCTCGACGAGAGTGCGCTCGAGACGCTCGATACCTGACTCGCCACCCACCGGACTACCAGCAGGAGAGGAACGACCGCAGTGTCAGCCAGTGCTCAGCCGCAGCCCGCGTACGGCGACCTCCAGGACGCGATCGGCGTCGAGGTCAGCGCCGAGATCCTCGAGCGCTCCGTCACGCACCGCTCGTACGCGTACGAGAACGGTGGCCTGCCCACCAACGAGCGGCTCGAGTTCCTCGGCGACTCCGTGCTCGGGCTCGTCGTCACCGATGCGCTCTACACGACCCATCCCGACCTGCCCGAGGGTCAGCTGGCCAAGCTGCGCGCTTCCGTCGTCAACATGAAGGCCCTCGCTGGGGTGTCACGGGGCCTCGGGCTCGGCAGCTACCTGCGCCTGGGCAAGGGCGAGGAGACGACCGGTGGCCGTGACAAGTCCTCGATCCTCGCCGACACGCTCGAGGCGCTGATCGGTGCGGTCTACCTCGACCGCGGCCTCGAGGTCGCGTCCGACCTGGTGCACCGGCTGTTCGACCCGCTGCTCGCCGAGTCGGCCACCCGGGGCGCTGGCCTCGACTGGAAGACCAGCCTGCAGGAGCTCACCGCCGCCGAGCTGCTGGGCGTGCCCGACTACCTCGTCGACGAGAGCGGCCCCGACCACCAGAAGCACTTCACAGCGACGGCGAGGGTCGCCGGGCGCAGCTGGGGCGACGGCGAGGGCAACAGCAAGAAGGAGGCCGAGCAGCGCGCGGCCGAGGCCGCCTGGGGCGCGATCCGGGCCGAGGTCACGGCGCGCATCGCTGCCTCGGCCGACACCCCGGTCGAGCCCGACGAGGACGAGGCCCCCCCCGTCGTCGGGCTCGGCTGAGCGATGCCCGAGCTGCCGGAGGTCGAGACGGTCCGCCGCGGGCTCGAGCACACCGTGGTGGGCCGGCGGGTCGCCTCGGTGCAGGTGCTGCACGACCGCGCGGTACGGCGCCACGTCGAGGGTGGCGCCGACTTCGCCGCGGCGCTCACCGGGCGCACGCTGCTTGCGGCCCGACGCCGCGGCAAGTACCTCTGGCTGCCGCTCGACTCCGGTGACGCCCTCATCACCCACCTGGGCATGAGCGGTCAGCTGGTCGCTCTCTCGCCAGACGCGCCGGACGGCCCCCACCTGCGGGTCCGGCTGACCTTCGACGACGGCGGTCTCGAGCTGCGTTTCGTCGACCAGCGCACGTTCGGCGGCATGCAGATTGACCCGGGCGGCGCCGAGCTGCCGCACCCGCTCGAGCACATCGCGCGGGACCCGTTCGACCCGCTCTTCGACGACGCAGCCTTCGTCAAGGCGCTGCGCGCGCGTCGTACCGGCATCAAGCGGGCCATGCTCGACCAGACGTTGGTCTCGGGCATCGGCAACATGTACGCCGACGAGGCGCTCTGGCGGGCCAAGCTGCACTACCTGCGCCCGACCGCGAGCCTGACCGCAGCCCAGGTGCGGACGCTGCTCGCCGCCGTGCGCGAGGTGATGACCGAGGCGCTGGCCGCGGGGGGCACGACGTTCGACGGGCTCTACGTCAACGTCAACGGCCAGAGCGGCTACTTCGACGTGTCGCTGGACGCCTATGGCCGCGAGGGCGAGCCGTGCCACCGCTGCGGGACGCTCATCGTGCGCGAGCCGTTCATGAACCGCTCCAGCTTCTTCTGCCCGTACGACCAGAAGCGCCCGCGGCGGCCGGCGTGACCTACTTGTTGAGCACCTGCGGATAGACGACAGCGGCAGGGGCGCTCGTCGTGGCGTGCGGGTAGATGAGCCGGACGAAGCCGTTGGCGGGCAGCTGGGTGTTGTCGGCCTCGGGGGTGCGCATGGTGACCCCGGCGTGAGCGCAGCCACTGGCCGCCATCACGGTGAGGCTGAACCCGGCGAGCGCGAGGGCGCGGGAGCGGCGGGACAACGGAGCCTCCAGAGGACGAGCAGCTAGCCTTCTGCCGTGAGCGACAGCAGCCATGATTCCACAGCACCTGCGGAGTCCGCCGCCCGGCTCACCGTCTGGCTGACCGGCGACGTCCAGGGGGTGGGCATGCGGTGGTGGGTACGGGCCCGGGCCCTGGAGCTCGGGCTGGTCGGCTCGGCGGCCAACCGGGCCGATGGCCGGGTCGAGGTGGTCGCCGAGGGCCCGCGGGCGGCGGCGGAGGAACTGCTCGCCCTGCTGCGGACAGGGACGCAGGACGCTCCAGGTGGTAGACCGGGAGCAATCCGGGGAGCCGTCGAGCGTTGGGACCCGGCGCGGGGCGGGCTGGACGGGTTCCGGGAGCGGTGAGGCGTTCCGCCGCTGATTACGCTGCGTAATCGAGGTCAGGACCGGCGCGGGCCGTCGTCCCGTACCGTAGGAAATGCTGTGGACCGTTACGGACATGTGACGTAAGGCTTGACCTCCGTGCCTGGTCATGGCACTCTGGAGTAACGAAACCGTGTCCCGGGAGACGCCCCCGGCACCCTCGCACAGCGCGATCGCCGCCCGCGTCCTGCCCCACACGGACCCCCAGAACACCACCCCGCCGGACTCGCATGTCGACCGCATGGTCACTCAACGTGGAGGACCCCTCAATGGCCAAGGCAATTTTCGGTCACGTCGGCATGTCGCCCGACTACCGCCTCGTCTCGGACAACCGCCGCCTCCAGGCGCGAGTACGTGAGCTCGAGGCCGAGCTTGCCCAGGTGCGCGCCGCCAACGAGGCGCTCATGTCGCACGTCACCGTGGGCGACGAGCTGCTGCTCAGCCTGCCGGCTGAGCCCGCCCTGACCTGATCCACCCGCCAGACAGAGGGACGCAGAACCTGCGTCCCTCTTTCGCTGTCCCGACAGCTGCGCCCGCGGCCGACTCGGTAGTGTCCTCACCTATGGTCAGGACCACCCCGACGCCGCTTCGGCGCTTCCCCCAGTCGGTCTGGGACCCCATCGCCCGGGAGTCCGGCATGACAGTGGAACCAGCAGTGACACGGGAACTGATCTCGTGCATCTGAAGAGCCTGACCCTGCGTGGCTTCAAGTCCTTCGCCTCGGCGACGACGTTGAGGTTCGAGCCGGGTATCACCACCGTCGTCGGGCCCAACGGCTCCGGCAAGTCCAATATCGTCGACGCGATCGCCTGGGTCCTCGGCGAGCAGGGCGCCAAGGCGCTGCGCGGCGGCAAGATGGAAGACGTCATCTTCGCCGGCACCGCCGGCCGCCCGCCGCTGGGCCGGGCCGAGGTCGTTCTCACCATCGACAACTCCGACGGCGCGCTGCCGATCGAGTACGCCGAGGTGACGATCAGCCGCATCATGTTCCGCAACGGCGGCTCCGAGTACTCCATCAACGGCAATGCCTGCCGGCTGCTCGACGTCCAAGAGCTGCTGTCCGACTCCGGCATCGGTCGTGAGCTGCACGTCATCATCGGCCAGGGCCAGCTCGACGCCGTGCTGCAGGCTAGCCCCGAGGAGCGCCGCGGTTTCATCGAGGAGGCCGCCGGCATCCTCAAGCACCGCAAGCGCAAGGAGAAGGCCCTCCGCAAGCTCGACGCGATGCAGATCAACCTCAACCGGGTCACCGACCTGACCGGTGAGCTGCGCCGCCAGCTCAAGCCGCTGGGCCGCCAGGCCGAGATCGCCCGCCGTGCTGTGCAGGTGCAGGCCGACCTGCGCGACGCCCGGCTGCGGCTGCTCGCCGACGACCTGGCCACCCTGCGTGAGGCCCTCGACACCGAGGTCGCCGACGAGAACAGCATCCGCGAGCGACGCTCGGCCGTCGAGGCCGAGCTGGCCACCGTTGCGGCTCGCGAGGCCGAGCTCGAGCAGCGCTCGGCCACCGAGGCGCCACGGCTCGCTCGAGCCCAGGAGACGTGGTACCGCCTGTCCAGCCTGCGCGAGCGCTTCCGCGGTACGGCTTCGCTGGCCGCCGAGCGCGTACGCCGGTCCGGTGACGACGAGCTGACCACCACCCACCGCGGTGGGCGCGAGCCTGAGGACATGGAGCGCGAGGCCAAGGCCGTCCGCGACCAGGAGCGCGAGCTCGCCGAGGTGCTGCACCGCGACCAGGCGGCGCTGGCCGAGGCCACGGCGACGCGGGTCGCCCTCGAGGCCGCGCTGGCCGTCGAAGAGAAGTCACTCGTTGCCGCAGCGCGTGCCGTAGCCGACCGGCGCGAGGGACTGGCCCGGCTCACCGGCCAGGTTGGTGCGCTGCGCAGCCGGTCATCGGCCGCCGAGGCCGAGATCGGCCGGCTCGCCGCGGGGTTCGACGAGGCGGTGTCGCGAGCCGAGGCGGCGGAGGGCGAGCTCGCCGCACTCGAGGCCGAGGTCGCCGGCCTGGACGAGGGCGAGGTCGACCTCGACAGCGCGTACGAGGCTGCTGCGGCCCGCCTCGCCGAGGTCGAGGACGGTCTGCGCGACCTGGTCGCCCACGAACGTGAGGCTGAGCGTGATCGTTCGGCGCTGCAGGCCCGTCGTGAGGCGCTGGCCCTGTCGCTCGCCCGCAAGGACGGCTCGGGCGCGTTGTTGTCCGCCGGCGACCGGCTGCCCGGGCTGCTCGGCTCGGTGTCGTCTGTCCTGACCGTCGATCCCGGGGCCGAGACCGCGGTGGCGGCGGCTCTGGGCGTGGCCGCGGATGCTGTCGCGGTCGGCTCGATCTCCGCCGCCGCTGACGCGTTGGCCCTGCTCCGCGCCGACGATGCAGGCCGCTCGGGCCTGATGGTCGGCTCGGTCACGGCAGTCGACCGGTCATCGTGGCCCCAGCCCCCATCCGGCACCGGTTACCTGGTCGACCGCGTGCGCGCCCCCGAGGCGTTGGTCCCGACGCTGGCCCGGCTGCTCGAACGCATTCTGCTCGTCGACGATCTCGACCAGGCACGCGCCGTGGTCGAGGCCGATGCCCGGCTGCGCGCGGTGACGCGCGACGGCGACCTGCTCGGGGCCGAGTGGTCGGTCGGCGGCTCTGCTGGCGCGCCCAGCCTGCTCGAGGTCCAGGCCGCGGTCGACGAGGCCGACGCGATGCTCGCCGAGGTCACCCAGCGTGGCGAGCGGCTGCGCGTCGCGCTGGCCGCCGCTGACGAGGAACGGGTCGCACTGCGGGCCCAGGTCGAGAGCACCCTCGAGGGCCTCAACGCCTCTGACGCCCGCATGGCCGCGTTCGCCGAGCAGCTCGGCCGCCTCGGCGGCGCCGCTCGTGCCGCCGCCGGCGAGGCAGAGCGGCTGCAGGCTGCCCGGGTGCGCGCTGAGGAGGCCCGCGACCGCGACCTGGCCGGGCTCTCCGAGCTCGAGGAGCGGCTCGCCGCGGCGTCGTCGGAGCCTCAGGACGACGATGCCGACCCGACCGAGCGCGACCGTCTGGCGTTGGCAGGCACCCAGGCCCGCAGCGCCGAGATGGAAGCGCGCCTGGCGGTGCGCACGACCGAGGAGCGGGCCCGAGCGCTCGCCGGCCGGGCTGATGGTCTCGACAAGGCGGCTGCTCGCGAGCGGGCCGAGCGCGAGCGGCTCGCCGACCTCCGCGAGCGCCGCGTCCGCGAGGCCCGTACCGCCGGTGCTGTCTCCCGGGGCGTCGCTGTCGCCCTCACCGCCGTCGAGCGTTCCCTGGCTGCCGCCGCGGACGAGCGTCAGGAGGCCGAGACGTCGCGGACCGTGCGCGAGGGGGAGCTGCTCGCTGTGCGCGGTCGTCACCGCGACCTGACCGCCGAGCTCGAGACGCTCACCAGCGCCGTCCACCGCGACGAGGTCGCTCGAGCCGAGCAGCGGCTGCGCATCGAGGCGCTCGAGGCCAAGGCGCTCGAGGACTACGGGGTCGCCCCCGACGAGCTCGTCGCTGAGTACGGGCCCGCGGTGCCCGTACCGCTGACCGACCAGACCCCGCCACCCGCGCCGGGCGAGGAGCCCAAGCCCGTGGAGCCCGTTGACCTCGGCACGGTCGCCTACGACCGGGCCGAGCAGCAGAAGCGTGCCGCCACGGCCGACCGGGCGCTGGCTCTGCTCGGCAAGGTCAACCCGCTGGCGCTGGAGGAGTTCTCGGCGCTCGAGGAGCGTCACACGTTCCTCCAGACCCAGCTGGAGGACCTGAAGGCAACGCGGCGTGACCTGCTCACCGTGGTCAAGGACATCGACGAGCGCATCCACGAGGTGTTCTCCAGCGCGTACGAGGACGTCGCCCGGGAGTTCGAGGTGGTCTTCTCGATCCTGTTCCCCGGTGGCCAGGGCCGGCTCGTCCTCACGGACGCGGCCGACCTGCTGGCCAGCGGCATCGAGATCGAGGCGCGTCCTCCGGGCAAGAAGGTCAAGCGGCTGTCGCTGCTCTCCGGCGGCGAGCGCTCGCTGACCGCGGTGGCGTTCCTCTGCGCGATCTTCCGCGCGCGGCCCTCGCCGTTCTACGTCCTCGACGAGGTCGAGGCGGCGCTCGACGACCGCAACCTGGGCCGGCTGCTCGACCTGCTCTCCGAGCTGCGGTCGACGTCCCAGCTGATCATCATCACCCACCAGAAGCGGACGATGGAGATCGCCGACGCGCTCTACGGCGTCAGCATGCGCGGCGACGGCATCACGGCCGTCATCTCCCAGCGGCTGCGCGAGGTCGAGCTCGCCTAGCTTTCACGGCGCGAGTCAAGAGCGTCTCTAAGTTCATGTGGGCATGGGGATGTAGGCCGGGGCGGGTTGGGCTCCAGCCGGGTGGTGAGCGTTGTGTTCGGGTCGGCGGTGGGGCCGGTTCGGCAGGCTGATGAGTCGCCGTCGTGCGGCAGGCTTTCGTCTTCGCCGTAGGTGGCCCCAGGCCGGGCGGGCGGCAAGCTAGGTTGCGCCGTCGAGCGGCATAGCTCCGACGCCGTCACCGCCCGGTCTGGTGCCTTCCTGCACGGTAGCGCTGCTCGTCGAAGGTGTCTTGGGTGGTCATCATTCGGTGGGCGAGCCGGCAGACGTGGCGGGCCAGCGCGACCCTGACCTGCATCGGTTTCATCCCGCGGGTGCGCAGCTCCTCTGCTCGTTCGGTGAACGGGGCGCAGTACATCGACATCCCCCAGGCCATCGACATCAGGGCGTCGCGGTGCTCGGGCAGGCCTTGGCGGCTGATCCCGCCGCGCCGGTTGATCGTGGAGGACTGGTAGGTCGCCGGTGCCAGCCCGGTCGCGGAATAAAGGTGCTCGGCGTCACCGAACCGGTCGATCGGCATGCTGAACGCGGCGAACGCCCCTGCCCGGGAGGCTTTCACCCCGGGCAGGCTGGTCAACACGTGGCCTTCGGTGCCGGCGAGGAGCACTTCGATCTCGGCGTCGACGAAGTCAATGTCGGCGTTCAAGGCACGCCACCGGGCCACGGCTCGTCCCAGCCGGGCGGCAGCGGTCGCGGTGTCACCGGCAGGTGGCAGACAGTCTTTCCACCGGGCCGCCCAGAACCGGGCATCGGTGTCGGTGAGCCGCCCCTGGGCGCGGGCCTGCAACGATCGGGCCGCCGCCGGCCGCCCCTGGAACGCGACCAGGCAGTCGAGCACCGCCTGGCCGGTGACCCCGGCAAGGTCCAGCTTGCGACCATGTCCGGGTGGTGCGGACAGCCCCGGGCACAACGCGTTGACCTGGTCATGCAGGCGTTGCTGCGCAACCTTGCGTTCGGTGATCAGCCCGCGTCGGTGCCGGACAGCGTCAAGCAGCCCCTGGTGATCCCTGTCAGGGACCGTGCGGCCGTGTCCTTGGCGGGCCAGATACGTCAACGCGGCGCAGTCCCGGTCATCGGTCTTGAACCGACGCGACCCCAGCTGCGAGCGTGCCGCCGCGGTCTCCGACGGGGCGAACACCCTGACGCAGCCGGGAAAGCGGGCTGTGAGGTCGGCGACCCAGGCCCGGTGCAGCCCACCGGTGGCCTCGATCGCGAACACCGCGACCCCGTCCGCGGCATGCCGGCGGACCAGCATGTCGAGCTGCTCCAAACCGGAACGCAGCACCGGCAACGTGAACGGCTCCACGACCAGCTCAGGGTCGTCCCTCGTCAGCCAAACACGGTTCTGCGCCTTCCCCGGATCGATCGCGACCACCAAGGTCGATACCGGTAACGCCTTCTTCAGCAGTGATCCCACAACAACCTCCACCCGCCGACAACGTCACCCAGACGCTGCCTCACCAGGAGGCTCGAGATCTATCAGCTCCGCGTCCAGCGGAAGCAGCGGGTCTCGTACGGCAGGATCCACTGCTCACGGTCGCGGGTGTCCGGGTGGGTGTCGATGATCCGGGCCACCTCGGCCAGCGTCTGCGAGCGGGTGTTGTCGTCCATGACGGCCACGGCGCTGCGCGAGGTGAGCAGCCGCAGCACGTGGGCCTTGTCGACGAGCTGGTGGTAGGTGAAGACCGTCTGCTGCGGGTCCTCGAACGGTCCGTGGTCGGTGATGCCGGCCTCCCACCCGTCCGGCAGCACCCCGGTGCCGGTCTGGCCGTGCTTCTCCAGCGGCTCCCAGACCTTGCGGACCCAGTCGATGCTCTCGTCCCGCTCGTTCCAGACCAGCGCGAGCCGTCCGCCGGGCCGCAGCAGGCGGCCGCACTCGGCCGGGCCCTTCTCCGGGTCGACCCAGTGCCACGCCTGCGCGAACGTGATGACGTCAGCACACCCGTCGGGCAGCGGGACGTTCTCGGCCGTGCCCACCGTCGTGCGCACCATCGGCAGTCGCACGTTGAGCCGTGCGAGCATGGGCTCAGCGGGGTCGACCGCGCTGACCCGGTGGCCGACGCCGACCAGCAGCTCGGTCAGCTTGCCCGTGCCGGCGCCGATGTCGATGACGTCGAGCGGTGGCGGGCCGGCCAGCCAGCCCACGGCCTCGGCGGGGTACGAGGGACGTGCCGCGTCGTAGTCGGCAGCAACCCGGCCGAAGGACCCCGCATGCTGCTTCCAACGTTCCCGGTCACCCTGCGATCCCACGCTGATCTCGCTCATGCCCCCGACCGTACCGAGATGTCGGATCACATGGGTCGCAACAGGCTCGCGCCGCCCCCGTCTGCTAGGACTGTCACGTGACCATCCTCATCGTCATCCTCATCGCCGCCGCCGCCGTCCTCCTGGTCGGGGGCGCTGGCTACGCCGTCTCGACCCGGCGCAAGCCGTCCCTGCCGAGCCCACGCGCCAAGCCCTCGTTGCCTTCTGTCGACGACGAGCCGTCCGACGTCACGATCATCGGGCCGACGGTCACCGCTCCGGTCAGCGTCGACGAGCCGGTCGCCACGGTCGAGGCCCCGACGCTCGACGTCATCGAGCCGACCGAGGGCCGTCTGGTACGCCTGCGGGCCCGGCTCGCCCGGTCGCAAAGCGCGCTGGGCAAGGGGCTGCTCGGGCTGCTGTCGCGCGACGTCATCGACGAGGACGCCTGGGAGCAGATCGAGGACCTGCTGATCACCGCTGACCTCGGCGTCGGTGCGAGCCAGGAGATCGTGGCCAGCCTGCGCACGCGGGTCCGCATCCAGGGCACCCGCACGCCCGACGAGGTGCGCGAGATGCTGCGCGAGGAGCTGGTGGCGGCGATCGGCACCGACATGGACCGCACGCTGCACACCACTCCCTCCGCCGACGGCCCGGCCGTGGTGCTCGTGGTCGGTGTCAACGGCACCGGCAAGACCACCACCTGCGGCAAGCTGGCCCGCGTGCTCGTGGCCGACGGCCGTACCGTCGTCCTGGGTGCTGCCGACACCTTCCGTGCGGCGGCCGCCGACCAGCTGGCCACGTGGGGTGAGCGGGTCGGCGCGGTCACCGTACGAGGGCCTGAGGGTGGTGACCCCGCGTCTGTCGCCTTCGACGCGGTACGGGTGGGCAAGGAGCAGGGCGTCGACACCGTCCTCATCGACACGGCAGGGCGGCTGCACACCAAGTCGGGCCTCATGGACGAGCTGGGCAAGGTCAAGCGGGTCGTCGAGAAGCACGGCCCGGTCGACGAGGTCCTGCTGGTCCTCGACGCCACGACGGGGCAGAACGGCATGGTCCAGGCCCGGGTCTTCACCGAGGTGGTCGACCTCACGGGCATCGTCCTGACCAAGCTCGACGGCACCGCCAAGGGCGGCATCGTGGTGGCCGTCCAGCGTGAGCTCGGCGTGCCCGTCAAGCTCATCGGCCTGGGCGAAGGCCCCGATGATCTTGCGCCTTTCGACCCGGTGGCGTTCGTCGATGCTCTGCTTGAGGAGTAGGGCTCGCGGACTTGAGCGTCGCTTTGCCGTTGTCCGTTGATTTCACGTCCCCGAAACATCGGTGACGTCACAGAGAAACGCCGTTCTTCGATCCTCGTCACGAGGCAGCGGACAACGAGGTCCTGTCGCCGTTCTGCTCTGACGGCCCTGTTGACAGGAGTGAGATGAAGCTAGACACCGGCAACACCGCGTGGATGATTTCCGCCACCGCGCTGGTGCTTCTCATGACCCCCGGCCTCGCCTTTTTCTACGGCGGCATGGTGCGGGGTAAGAACGTCCTGGCGATGTTGATGCAGAACTTCATCTGCATGGGCATCGTCAGCGTGATCTGGATCCTGTTCGGCTTCAGCCTCGCCTTCGGTCACGATGTCGGCGGTCACGGCCTGATCGGTTCGCTCACCCAGTACTGGGGGATGCGCCACGGCACCACCGAGCTGTTCATCGCCGGTGTACCGACCACGGTCATCGCTTCGTTCCAGCTGACCTTCGCCGTGATCACGCCGGCACTGATCACCGGCGCCATCGCCGACCGCATGAAGTTCGCGTCGTTCTGCATCTTCGTGTCGTTGTGGTCCGTGCTGGTCTACTCCGTCGTCGCCCACTGGGTGTGGGGCGGCGGCTGGATCGGCGCCAAGCTGCACGCGATCGACTTCGCGGGTGGCACCGTGGTCCACATCAACGCCGGTATCGCGGGCCTCGTGCTCACGATCATCATGGGCAAGCGGGTGGGTTGGCCCAAGGAGCAGATGAAGCCGCACAACGTGCCCTTCGTCCTGCTGGGCGCCGGTCTCCTGTGGTTCGGCTGGATCGGCTTCAACGCCGGTTCCGAGCTGGCTGCAGACCTCGTTGCCGGTTACGCGATGCTCAACTCCATCGTTGCCACCGCGGCCGCGATGCTCGGCTGGCTCGTGGTCGAGAAGATCCGGGACGGTCACGCGACCACCCTCGGTGCGGCCTCCGGCCTCGTCGCGGGCCTCGTGGCCATCACCCCGGCCTGCGGCTTCGTCAACGCTGAGGGCGCGATCCTCCTCGGTGTCGTCGCCGGCGCCATCTGCGCCAGCTGTGTCGGCATCAAGTTCAAGTTCGGCTTCGACGACTCCCTTGACGTGGTGGCTGTCCACCTCGTCGGCGGCATCATCGGCGCGCTGTCGCTCGGCTTCCTGGCCACCCACACCGTCAACCCGGGCGTCATCGCGTCGGGTCTGGCGAAGGACGGCCTGTTCTACGGCGGCGGTCTCGAGCAGCTCGGCCGCCAGGCCGTGGCTGTCCTGGCCACCCTCGCCTACAGCGGCATCGTGACGGCGATCATCGCCTACGCCATCAAGTTCACGATCGGTCTTCGGGTCACCGAGGAGCAGGAAGTCGAGGGCCTTGACACCGCCCTGCACGCCGAGACCGCGTACGAGCTGGGCGCCGGCCTGGCCGGTTCCCTGCGCAGCACCTCGGCAGTCGTTGGCACGCAGCGCATGGTGGAGGCAGACGTATGAGGCTCGTGACAGCAATCATCAAGCCCTTCCGGCTCGACGAGGTGAAGACGGCGCTGGAGGCCTTTGGGGTCCACGGCATGACCGTCAGCGAGGTCAGCGGCTTCGGCCGGCAGCGTGGTCACACCGAGGTCTACCGCGGTGCGGAGTACGTCGTCGACTTCGTACCGAAGCTGCGGGTCGAGGTCCTGGTCGAGGACGCGGACGCCGCCGATGTGGTGGACGTGCTCGTCAAGTCGGCCCAGACCGGCAAGATCGGCGACGGCAAGGTGTGGACCACCCCCGTCGACGACGTGATCCGGGTCCGTACCGGTGAGCGCGGGGCAGACGCCCTTTAGCTCGCGGCAGTGATTCGACCGGCCGGTCCGGCAGTCGCCCTCGCGGTGACCGTCGGGCCGGCCGTTCACGTCTCAGAAACATTCAGGCAGACTTCCCGACACACACCCGCCCGTGGGTGGCACTGCGCGTAAGGGGATGATCACGGCATGAAGATCGTGACCGCTGTCATCAAGCCGTTCAAGCTCGAGGACGTCAAGGTGGCCCTCGAGGCCGTCGGCGTGGCCGGGCTGACTGTGTCCGAGGCCAGCGGCTACGGCCGCCAGCGTGGCCACACCGAGGTCTATCGGGGTGCCGAGTACTCCGTCGACTTCGTGCCCAAGATTCGGCTCGAGATCGTGGTCGACGACGAGGACGCCGCCGCCGTCGTGGAGGCCGTCACTACGGCAGCGCGTACCGGCAAGATCGGGGACGGCAAGGTCTGGACCGTCGAGGTCCAGGACCTGGTCCGCATCCGCACCGGTGAGAGGGGCTCCGACGCAGTCTGACCTGCGTCAGGCTCGCGCCGAGCTGTTCGCCCGCAGCGACGTGCGGGGGGCCGAGCTGCGCGCGCAGCTGACGCAGCTGACCGACAACTGGCTCGTAGAGCTGCTGGGTCATGAGGCCGACGTGGCCCTGGTGAGTGTCGGGGCCTACGGCCGGCGGGAGCCCGCGGTGGGCAGCGACCTCGACCTGGTCCTGCTGCACCGCGGGCGCAAGGACATCAAGGCACTCGCGGAGCGGCTCTGGTACCCCATCTGGGACACCGGCATCGGCCTCGACCACTCGGTCCGCACGCTGTCCGAGGCGCTGGACGTGGCCGACGGCAACCTGTCCGCCGCGTCCGGCCTACTCGAGCTGCGCCACGTCGCCGGCGACCCCGTGCTGTGCGCCGAGCTCAGCGATCGTGCGCACCAGCGGTGGCGGGCGGCCGCGCGCCGTCGGCTGCCCGAGCTGGCCGAGGTCGCCCGTGAGCGGGCCGAGCGGTTCGGCGAGATCGCCTTCCTGCTCGAGCCCGACCTCAAGGAGGGTCGCGGCGGCCTGCGCGACGTGCAGTCGATGCGGGGGAGCGCGGCCTCGTGGGCCGTCGACGCCCCGGGACGCGAGGTGCAGGAGGCGTACGCGTTCCTGCTCGACGTGCGCGGTGAGCTGCACCGTCACGCCCGCAAGCCCACCGACCGGCTGATGATGCAGGAGCAGATCCCGGTCGCCGAGACGATGGGGCTGGCCGACGCTGATGCGCTCCTGCGGGCCGTGTCCGCCGCGGCCAGGACCATCGCCTTCGCCGCCGACGACAACTGGCGCAGGGTCGCGCGCTGGCTGGGTTCCCACTCCCGACGTCGGGGCAAGCCGGCGCCCTGGCGTCCCCTCGCCGCTGGTGTCCTCGAGCAGGACGGCGAGGTCGGTCTCGCCCGCGACGCCGACCCTGCCACCGATGCGGTCTTGCCGTTGCGGGCTGCCGCCGCGGCCGCCCAGGCCGGGCTCTTGCTGTCGTCCCACGCACTGTCGCGGCTGGTCGCCGCGCCCGCACGGCTGGCCGAGCCGTGGCCTGACGAGGCCCGCGACGCGCTGGTCGCGTTGCTTGGATCGGGCCCGGCCGCCATCCCGGTCATCGAGTCGCTCGACCAGGCCGGGCTGATGGAGCGGTGGTTTCCCGAGTGGACGGCCGTGCGCTCCAAGCCGCAGCACAACCCGGTCCACCGGTTCACCGTCGACCGCCACCTGGTCGAGGCAGCAGTCGAGGCGTCGGCCTTCACCCGCCGGGTCAGCCGGCCCGACCTGCTGCTGCTCGGCGCCCTGCTGCACGACATCGGCAAAGGCGTGCCGGGCGACCACACGACCACCGGGCTCGTGCTGCTCGAGGTCATCGCGCCGCGGCTGGGCCTCGTGCCCGACGACGTTGCCACGATCATGACCCTGCTGCGCCACCACCTGCTGCTGCCGACCGCGGCCACCCGGCGCGACCTCGACGACCCGGCGACGGTGCGGGCCGTGGCTGAGGCCGTGGGCAACCGCGAGACCCTCATGCTGCTGGCGGCGCTTACTGAGGCCGACGCGCTGGCGACCGGTCCCGCCGCCTGGGGCGACTGGAAGGCCGCCCTGGTCGAGGATCTCGTCGGGCGTACCGCCGCCGTGCTCGGAGGGGCACCGTTGCCGAGCGCCCCGCCGCTGACCGCAGCGCAGCTCGCGTTGGCCTCTGGACCACTGCCGGCCGTAGGCATCATGGCCCTGCAGAAGCTGGGCGCGTACGAGGTCACCATTGCCGCCGAGGACGCCCGAGGCCACCTCGCGCGATGCGCCGGAGTGCTGGCCTTGCACCGGCTCGACGTGCGTGGTGCGACGGCTGCAGCCGTTGAAGGCACGGCGATCTCGGTCTTCACGGTGACCCCGCGGTTCGGCGAGGCGCCCCCTTGGGAGGCGCTGCGGGCCGACCTGCGCCGCAACCTGCAAAACCAGCTGCCGCTCGGCGAACGCCTTGCCCAGCGCGACTCTGCCTACGACAAGGGTGCGGTCGCCGCGCCGCAGGTGCTGTTCGACGACGACGCGTCCGACACCGCGACGGTGCTCGAGGTGCGGGCCCACGACCGGCCGGGGCTGCTCTACCGGGTGGCTCAGGCGATCGCCGACCGCGGCCTCGACGTCCGTACCGCTCGCGTCGGGACGCTGGGCGCCGAAGCCGTCGACGCGTTCTACCTGGTCGGCACCGACGGCGAGCTGGTGCAGGACCCCGCGGTACGGGACGCCGTACGCGATGCTGTGCTCTCAGCGTTGGCCTGACCCGAAGGCTAGGCTGAACCCCGAGAAGTCACCCGTTCTCGCTCACCCGACCCAGGACTGGCCGCCTCCGTGTTCGACACTCTCTCCGACCGGCTCGACAAGGTCTTCAAGAACCTCCGTGGCAAGGGTCGGCTCTCCGAGGCCGACATCGACGCGACGACGCGCGAGATCCGTATCGCGCTGCTCGAGGCCGACGTGGCGCTACCGGTCGTGCGGACGTTCGTGGCGGCGGTCAAGGAGCGGGCGCTCGGGGCCGAGGTCTCACAGGCGCTCAACCCGGCGCAGCAGATCATCAAGATCGTCAACGAGGAGCTCATCGCCGTCCTCGGTGGTGACACCCGGCTGATCCGCTTCGCCAAGCAGCCGCCGACCGTGATCATGCTCGCGGGCCTGCAGGGTGCGGGCAAGACGACGCTCGCCGGCAAGCTCGCGCTGTGGCTCAAGACCAACAACCACGCTCCCTTGCTCGTCGCGTCTGACCTGCAGCGGCCCAACGCCGTCCAGCAGCTGCAGGTCGTCGGCGGCCAGGCCGGCGTCGACGTGTTCGCACCCGAGCCGGGGAGCGGTGTCGGCGACCCGGTCGACGTCGCGCGTCGCGGCGTCGAGCACGCCAAGCGGTGGGGCCACAACGTGGTCATCGTCGACACCGCCGGCCGCCTCGGCATCGACGCGGACATGATGGCCCAGGCCGTCAACATCCGCGACGCCGTCTCTCCGGACGAGATCCTGTTCGTCGTCGACGCCATGGTCGGTCAGGACGCCGTGGTCACCGCTCAGGCCTTCCTCGACGGCGTCGGCTTCACCGGCGTCGTCCTCACCAAGCTCGACGGCGACGCCCGCGGTGGTGCCGCGCTGTCGGTGGCCCAGCTGACCGGCCGCTCGATCATGTTCGCGTCGACGGGGGAGAAGCTCGCCGACTTCGACGTCTTCCACCCCGAGCGCATGGCCTCGCGCATCCTCGGCATGGGTGACGTCCTCACCCTCATCGAGCAGGCCGAGCAGCACTTCGACCAGGAGCAGAGCGAAAAGCTCGCCGACAAGCTCATGGGCGACGGCGACTTCACCCTCGAGGACTTCCTCGACCAGATGCTGACCATCCGCAAGATGGGCCCGATCAGCGGCCTGCTCGGCATGCTGCCCGGCATGGGGCAGATGAAGGACGCGCTGGCCCAGGTCAACGACGGCGACATCGACCGCATCACCGCGATCATCCGGTCGATGACCCCCGCCGAACGGGCCGATGCCAAGATCATCAACGGCTCGCGGCGCGCGCGTATCTCCGCCGGCGCGGGTGTGACTGTCGCCGAGGTCAACAGCCTCGTCGACCGGTTCTTCGAGGCCCGCAAGATGATGAAGTCGATGGCCGGCGGTATCCCGGGCATGCCCGGCATGGGCAAGCGCAAGGGGGGCGGCAACTCCGCCCGCCAGGCCAAGGCGGTCAAGAAGGGCAAGGGAGCGCAGCGCAGCGGGCGTCCGGGCGCGCCGGCCCCCGTACGCCAAAATGCCGCTGGGGCTCAGCCGCCTGCGCTGCCCCCGGGAGCGCCGCAGCTGCCGCCGGGGTTCCAGATGCCCGACCTGTCCTCGCTGCGCCGCCCCGACCACCCGCGCTGACCCCGCCGTTTCCGGATCACTGGGCGGGTGTGGCGGGAATGAGCGGCGGCATTCGGTGCAGCAGGCCCCAGTGATCACGTTGCATGGCGATCACTGGGCGGGTGTGGCGGGAATGAGCGGCCGCATTCGGTGCAGCAGGCCCCAGTGATCACGTTGCATGGCGATCACTGGGCGGGTGTGGCGGGAATGAGCGACCGCATTCGGTGCAGCAGGCCCCAGTGATCACGTTGCATGGCGATCACTGGGCCGGTGTGGCGGGAATGAGCGACCGCATTCGGTGCGGCAGGCCCCAGTGATCACGGATGGGGGGCGCTCGTTTCGGGCGGCGGGCCGTTTCTGGCATACTGTCCGACGAGTACCACTCGTACCCGGCCCTCTACCCGGCCCGAGTTGGTCCCCTCGAGCACGCAGACCCCGTGTCCCCACGCGGCGGGCGGCGACTCACCTTCCGTTTGCAGAACAGAACCTGGAGCACCAACCCTCGTGGCCACCAAGATCCGACTCATGCGCCTGGGCAAGATCCGCGCGCCGTACTACCGCATCGTCGTCGCAGACTCGCGCACCAAGCGTGACGGTCGCGTGATCGAGACGATCGGCAAGTACCACCCCAAGGAGGACCCCTCCTTCATCGAGGTCGACACCGACCGCGCGCAGTACTGGCTCGGCGTCGGCGCTCAGCCGACCGAGCCGGTCGCCGCGATCCTGCGCAAGACCGGTGACTGGCAGAAGTTCAAGGGCGAGCCCGCGCCGCCGCCCCTGCTGGTCAAGGCCCCCAAGGAAGACCGCAAGATGGTCTTCGACGTCGCTGCCCGCGAGGCCGCCGGCCTCAAGGACGCCGAGACGCCGAAGAAGAAGGCCGAGCCCAAGGCGGCCAAGCCCAAGGCTGAGGCTGTCGTCGAGGCCCCCGCGGCCGAGGCTGCTGACGCTCCCGTGGCGACCGCTGCCGAGCTGCCGTCGGTCGAGGTAACCGTCGACGAGGCCGTCGCGCTCGAGGCTGCTGCCGCCGAGACGCCGTCGCCCGAGGTCGTTGCTGCCGTCGCGGACGAGCTGCCCGCCGACGCACCCGCAAGCGAGTAGCACCTCATGGAAGAGGCGCTGGAACACCTCGTCCGAGGCATCGTCGAGCACCCTGACGAGGTCCGTGTCGACCTGCGCGCCGGTCGGCGGGGTGACCGCCGCGGGCCCCAGGTGCTCGAGGTACGGGTCCACCCCGACGACCTGGGCAAGGTCATCGGGCGGGCCGGTCGCACGGCGACCGCGCTGCGCACGGTGATCCAGGCGGTGGGCGAGAAGGGCGTTCGGGTCGACTTCGTCGAGACCGACCGGGCCCGCTGAGCGACGCAGCGGCGGGCGCCATGCAGGTCGTCATCGGGCGCATCGGCAAGGCGCACGGCATCCGCGGTGAAGTGACCGTCGAGGTCCGCACGGACGACCCCGAGGGCCGGTTCGCGACCGAGGCCGTCCTGACGACCGACCGGCCCGAGCGGCCGACCCTGGTCGTCGAGCGGTCGCGGCCGCACCACGGCCGGCTGCTCGTGCAGTTCGAGGGCGTTCCCGACCGCAACGCGGCCGAGCTCCTGCGCGGCATCCTGCTGTCGGTCGACGCCTCCGACGACGAGGAGATCGACGACCCGGACGAGTTCTACGATCACCAGCTGGTCGGCCTGTCCGCGGTCCACGTCGACGGCTCGGCGATCGGTGAGGTGGTCGACGTCGTTCACCTGCCCGCCTCGGTGCTGCTGGCGCTGCGTACCCCGGAGGGCCGCGAGATCCTGGTGCCGTTCGTGGTCTCGATCGTCCCCCAGGTCGACCTCGAGGCGGGCCGTGTGCTCGTCGATCCGCCTCCGGGACTGCTCGAGCTGTCGGAGACGTAGTGCGCATCGACGTGGTCACGATCTTCCCCGACTACCTCGCGCCACTCGACGCGTCGTTGCTGGGAAAGGCGCGGACCAAGGGCCTCATCGACATCGGGGTCCACGACCTCCGTACCTGGACCGACGACGTCCACCGCACCGTCGACGACTCCCCGTACGGCGGTGGCCCGGGCATGGTCATGCGTCCCGAGCCGTGGGGGCTGGCGCTCGACGCGCTCGTGCCGCAGACCGGCGACCGTGCGCTGCTGGTCGTGCCGTCGCCGAGCGGGGTGCCCTTCACCCAGACAACGGCGGCACGGTACGCGGCGCGTACCCACCTGGTCTTCGCGTGCGGGCGGTACGAGGGCATCGACTCCCGCGTGGCCCAGGACGCCGCAGCGCGCATGGACGTCGAGGAGGTGTCCATCGGCGACTACGTGCTCGCCGGGGGCGAGGTCGCGGTGCTGGTCATGGTCGAGGCGATCGCCCGGCTGCTGCCCGGGGTGCTGGGCAATGCCGAGTCGGTCGTCGACGACTCCTTCGCCGAGGGGCGCATGGCGAGCCTGCTCGAGGGCCCGGTCTACACCCGCCCGGCGAGCTGGCGCGGGCTCGACGTGCCGCCTGTCCTGATGTCCGGCGACCACGGCGCGATCGCCCGCTGGAGGCACGAGCAGGCGCTCGCCCGTACCTCCGATCGCCGCCCCGACCTGCTCGAGCCCTAGCCGCCGTTGGTCAGCAACGCCCTCGGTGTGGCAGAGTGGTCACTCACGACCACGACCTGCCGACTCCCGGCGCGCTCCGGCGCGCCCGGCCCGGCAGGCACAGACCGACCCGACACCATCACCTACCACCACAGAGGCTCGCGCCATCTCTGCGTGCCGCCCGGCCCACCGCACGACCTGATCAAGAGGAAGCGACTCACGATGCACATCCTGGACAGCCTCGACGCCGCGTCACTGCGCAGCGACCAGCCGGACTTCCGTCCCGGCGACACCCTCAAGGTCCACGTCCGGGTCGTCGAGGGCAACCGCTCCCGCATCCAGGTCTTCCAGGGCGTGACCATCCGTCGCCAGGGCGACGGCATCCGCGAGACCTTCACGGTCCGCAAGGTCAGCTTTGGCGTCGGCGTCGAGCGCACCTTCCCGGTGCACACGCCGATCATCGAGAAGATCGAGATCGTGACCCGCGGCGACGTGCGACGCGCCAAGCTGTACTACCTCCGCGAGCTGCGCGGCAAGAAGGCCAAGATCAAGGAGAAGCGTGAGGTCGTCGGCTCGCGCTGACGTCCCACCCCGACTTCTCGGAGCACGCCACGACCCGGTCCGCTCGCCGTAAGGTGCCGCAGGGCCGGGCCGTGTCGTCTGGGTCGACCGGCCGCCACGCCGCACGACGCGTGGTCCAGGTCGACAACGGCTACCGTCCCCGCCACGGCCGGGGCGCGCTGGCCGAGGCGGCAGCGATCGCCCCGTTGCCCACCCCTGTTGCCCCGGCAACCCGTCTCCGGCGCGCGCCGACGACGGTCACACCCCGTCATGTCCGCCGGCTGCGGCGACGTCGCCGTTTCGGCACGCTGGGGACGATCGTGCTCGCGGTCCTGGCGTCGCTGCTGGTCAAGATGTTCGTGCTGCAGTCGTACAGCATCCCGTCCAGCTCGATGGAGAACACGCTGCGGGTCGGCGATCGCGTCCTGACCAACCGGCTCTCGTACGAGCTGCACGACATCCACCGCGGTGACGTGGTCGTGTTCTCCGGCGCGGGCACGTGGAACGGCCGCGCCGCCAAACCCTCGAGCTCCGCCGTCGGCCGGCTGTGGCACGACCTGGCGGTACGGGCCGGCATCGAGTCCGGCGACGGCACGGTCTACGTCAAGCGGGTCATCGGGCTGCCTGGCGACACCGTTGCGTGCTGCAACAAGCGCGGCCAGGTGACCGTCAACGGCATTGCCCTGGACGAGAGCTCGTACATCGACCAGGACAGCTATTGGGCCGGCAGCTGCCCGCACCCGGACAACGGCATCTCGCCGCGCTGCTTCGGCCCGATCAAGGTCAAGCCCGGCATGCTCTGGGTCCTGGGCGACCATCGCGCCGTCTCCGAAGACTCCCGCCGCCATCGCAGCGACCCGGGCGGCGGATCAGTGCTCGCCTCCCAGGTCATCGGCAAGGCCGTCGTGGTGATCTGGCCGACCTCGCACGTGCACACGCTGGGCACGCCGACGACGTTCGCCGGGGTGCCGGTCGTGGCGATGGCTGTCCTGCCGCTGCGCCGGCGGCGGGCGCGTCGACGCGCCGCAGCGACGCGCGTCGTACCCTGATCCCATCATGTCCCTGACGTCCTGCTGCTGGCCCTCGACCCCGCCGGGGTGCTGGTGAGCCCGTTCCCGCGGGGCGCGACCGTGCGCAGCGACGCCGGTCTCTGGGGCTTCGAGCGGGCGCTGGCCCGCCACGGGCTCGCCCCCGTCGCCGGGGCCGACGAGGCTGGTCGAGGGGCGTGCGCCGGCCCGTTGGTCGTCGCCGCCGTGATCCTGCCCGAGGGGCGGCGAGGACTCGTACCAGGCCTGGCCGACTCCAAGCTGCTGACACCGGCTGCGCGTGAGCGGGTGTACGCCGAGGTGATGGACCGGGCGCTGGCCCACCACGTCGTCGTGATCCCCGCCGAGGAGGTCGACCGGGTCGGGCTGCACAAGTCCAACATCCGGGGCATGCGGCGCGCGCTCGCGGGGCTGCGCCCCGTACCGGAGTATGTGCTCACCGATGGCTTCGCCGTGCCCGGCTTGACCGCCCCCGGCCTCGCGGTGTGGAAGGGCGACCGGGTGGCCGCGTGCATCGCCGCCGCGTCGGTGCTGGCCAAGGTGACGAGGGACCGGATGATGGTCGCGATGCACGACCGCTTCCCGGTCTATGACTTTGCGACGCACAAGGGCTACATCACGCCGACCCACACAGCCGCGCTCGCCGAGCACGGGCCGTGCGCCGAGCACCGGTTCTCGTTCGTCAACGTGCGCGGCGTGGTGGCGCCCACCTGGGATACTGGCTCGATGGACGGGGTTGTGGACGTGACGGACGGCGTCGAGACGGTGGTCGTGGCATGAGTGCCGAGGACCTCGAGAAGTACGAGACCGAGATGGAGCTACAGCTCTACCGGGAGTACCGCGACGTGGTCGGCATGTTCACCTACGTCGTCGAGACCGAGCGCCGCTTCTACCTCGCCAACGACGTCAAGGTCGAGGTGCGCAACGCCGGCTCGGACATCTACTACGAGCTCACCATGAGCGACGCCTGGGTGTGGGACATGTACCGCCCGGCCCGCTTCGTGAAGAGCGTGCGCGTCCTGACGTTCAAGGACGTCAACGTCGAGGAGCTGGCCAAGGCGGAGTTCGAGATCCCGGGGAATCGACCGCTGCTCGGGGGGTAGGACCGGTCGCACACCCGACCGAGGAGCCCCCATGACCGACGAGACCGCCGCCCCCGACCTGGAGTCGGCCGCCCAGGCCAACAAGCCGGATGGTGCGGGTGGCCAGCGGCCCCCGGCCTCCAACCAGCGGGCCGGCGAGGCTCCGGCGTCCGGCACCTCCGATGAGGCAGTGGGCGTCGACGACCGTAACCCCGACACGCCCCAGCTGCCGGCCTCCGGCGCCCACCGGCCGTCGGCACCCAGCGGCGAGGTCGCTCCGCAGTAGCACAACCGCTCGTCCTGCTGGGGGGTTGTCCCCAGGTCGCGATCTCGTCCACAGTCCCCGATCTCCTCTCGTACGGCACCCCCGCCGGCGGCATCGTCGCTCCTACGGGTGACGACGGAGGGTGGGCGATGAAGGTCAAGGACGCGCTGGGTCGCTTCGGCGAGGACGTGGCTGCACAGCACCTCGAGCAGGCGGGGCTGGTGCTGGTCGAGCGCAATTGGCGGTGTCGTGAGGGCGAGATCGACATCGTCGCGCTCGACGGCGAGGTGCTGGTCTTTTGCGAGGTCAAGACCAGGTCCGGCGTGGCGTTCGGGACGCCTGCCGAGGCAGTCTCGGCGGCCAAGCAGCGGCGCTTGCGGGTGCTCGCCGCACGGTGGCTCATGGACCATCCGCGGCGGTGGGCCGAGCTCCGCTTTGACGTCGTGTCGGTCCTGCGGACGCGCGATGAGGTCGTCGTCGACCACCTCGCGGGAGTGCTCTGATGGCGCTCGCCCGCACCTACGCGGTCGCGCTGCTGGGCGTCGACGGCCATGTGATTGAGGTCGAGGCCGACCTCAGCAACGGCATCCCCGGGCTGAGCATCATCGGGTTGCCCGACACCTCGCTGTACGAGGCGCGCGACCGGGTGAAGGCGGCCATCGTCAACAGCGGCGAGGCGTGGCCGCAGCGGCGGATCACGCTGGGGCTGTCCCCGGCGTCGCTGCGCAAGACGGGCTCGTCGTTCGACCTGGCCATGGCGGTGGCCGTCCTCGAGGCCGCCGGAGCGCTGTCGCTCGAGGGGGCCGGGTCGATCGTCCTGCTGGGAGAGCTGGCCCTCGACGGCCGGGTCCGCCCGGTGCGGGGCGTCCTGCCGGCGCTGCTCGCCGCGACCAAGGCCGGCTTCGGCAGGGCTGTGGTCGCGCGGGCCAACGCCGAGGAGGCGCGGCTCGTGCCGGGCCTCCGCGTCCATGCCGTCGCGTCGCTGGCGGCCCTCGTCTCCTGGTTGCGTGACGGGGCCAAGGACCTGCCCCAGCCAGAGAGTCCGGTGGGGGCTCGCGCCGATCCGCCGCCCGCCCTCGACCTGGCGGACGTGCTCGGCCAGTCGGGAGGCCGTCGTGTCGTCGAGGTCGCGGCCGCCGGCGGACACCACGTGCTCTTCACCGGGCCGCCCGGCACCGGCAAGACGATGCTGGCCGAGCGTCTCCCCGGCGTGCTGCCGGCGCTCGACCCCGAGGCCGCGCTCGAGGTCACGGCCGTCCACTCCGTAGCGGGCCACCTGCCGGTGGGCTCGCCGCTGGTGACGCGACCACCGCTGTGCGCGCCCCACCACACCGCGAGCGTCGCCGCGCTCGTCGGGGGAGGCAGCGGCATCCCGCGGCCGGGGGCGGCCTCGCTCGCCCATCGCGGCGTCTTGCTGCTCGACGAGGCCCCCGAGTTCGCGTCCGGCGTGCTGGATGCGTTGCGGCAGCCGCTGGAGTCGGGGGAGGTGGTGCTCGCGAGGGCGGCGGGGACGGCGCGCTACCCGGCGCGGTTTCAGCTCGTCCTGGCGGCCAACCCCTGCCCGTGCGCCCCGGTTACCGGACTGTCGCTCCACTGCACCTGCAGCCCGGCCGCGCGCCTCCGCTACGCGGCGCGGCTGTCCGGCCCGTTGCTCGACCGGGTCGACATTCGGCACGAGGTGCTCTCGCCGAACCGGGCTGAGATGGATGCCGACCGCGACCACCTCGAGTCCAGCGCCGACGTCGCGACGCGGGTCCTCGTCGCCCGGGCGCGCACGGCCCACCGCCTCGAGGGCACCGGCTGGCGGACCAACGCGGAGGTCAGCGGGGTGGCGCTGCGCCGCCACTACCCGCCGACGCTCGACGGCCGACGGCTGGTCGAGCGTGAGCAGGACCGCGGCCTGCTCAGCCCGCGCGGTGCCGACCGCGTTCTCCGCGTCGCCTGGACGCTGGCCGACCTCGAAGGGGTGGCCCGCCCCGACCGGCCACAGCTCGACGAAGCCATCGCGCTGCGCGGTGCCGTCCCGAGGGTGGCCGCGTGACGGCCATCGGCCCGGTCGACCCGGACCGGCTGGCACGGGCGGCGTTGAGCCGCATCGTGGAGCCGGAGACGGTCGGGCTGGGGCAGGCACTGCGCGAGGTCGGTCCTGCCGCGCTGTGGGCCGCGTCGCTCGGCGAGCTGCCCTCACCGGCGATCGTCCCCTCGCTGCTCACCGTGCTGCGCAAGCACGTGGCCGATGCCAGCCCGGAGAGTGACCTGGCCAGGGCCGCCGCAGTGGGTGCCCGGCTGGTCTGCCCGCAGGACGACGAGTGGCCCACCGGGCTGGCGGTGCTCGGCGACGCCGAGCCGCTGGCGTTGTGGGTGCGCGGCGACCTTCCCGTGGGGGACGTGCTCGAGCGATCGGTCGCGGTGGTGGGTGCGCGGGCGGCGACCTCCTACGGTGGCCATGTCGCCTCCGAGCTCGGCTACGGGCTGGCGGGTCGCGGGTGGACGGTGGTGTCGGGCGGCGCCTACGGCATCGACGCGCTGGCCCACCGGGGCGCGCTGGCGGCCGATGGCGTTACCGTCGCGGTGCTGGCCTGCGGCGTCGACGTGGCCTATCCCCGGCTAAATGACAGGCTTTTTGCCCGCATCGCAGAGAGCGGCCTGCTGATCAGCGAGTGGCCGCCAGGCTCGTCGCCGCGGCCGCATCGGTTCCTCGTGCGCAACCGGGTCATTGCCGCGGCCACTGCGGGCACCGTGGTCGTCGAAGGTGCCGTGCGCAGCGGCGCCTTGAGTACGGGCCGCAAGGCGGCGCAGCTCGGGCGCCCGCTCATGGTAGTGCCGGGACTTGTCACGTCCGCCATGTCCGCCGGCTGCCACATCCTGCTGCGCGAGGACATCGGTGCGCGGCTCGTCACGACGGCAGCGGAGGTCATCGAGGAGGTTGGCCGCCTCGGTGACGACCTCGCGCCGAGGCCTCAGGGCGAGCTGCGCAGCCGCGACGCGTTGCCGTCTGTCCTGCGGGGCGTGCTCGAGGCGGTCCCGTCCGTTCGGGCCGCGGGTCCCGGGGTGCTGGCCAACCGGGTGGGGCTCGACCTGGTCGCGCTGCGCCGCTGCATGGGCGAGCTGATCAGCGCGGGCTTCGTCGAGCTGACGGAGGAGGGCTACCGGCTGTCGCGGCAGGAGCGCGCGGCGGTGCGTGCCCGCGCCAAGGGCGCACCGGCGGAGCCGTGACGCGCGAGCGGAGCTGTGACCCGCGAGGGGCGAGCGGCTGCACGTTTGTGTGACTGCCCGCTGTCGTCGGCCGGTGCGATGCTCCCACGAGGCGTCACGACAGGAGGCTCGTCATGGGCGCGATCCCCGGGTTCCGCCCGAGCACGCACGGGCTGCACTACGTCAACCACTGGCCGGACGTGCCCGACCTCAAGGTGGCGACCCCGTTCGGCACCATCGGTCTCGGCAGCGCCTCCAACGGGCTCTGCGGGGGCATGGCGTTCGCCGTCGCCGACCTGTGGGCCGCCGGTCAGACGGCGCCACCGGCCTCTACCACCACGCCGCAGCCCGACTCGCCCGCGTTCGACTTCATCGTCTCCCGGCTCTTCGACAGCTTTCACCTGCCGGCGGGCGTCGCGCAGTACTACGAGTGGATGAACCTCCCGACCCACGATCTGTGGATCGGGCCGGACGGCACGTCGCACCGAACGATCGTCCAGGAGATGCCGACCTTGCGCACGAGCATCGACGCCGGCCACCCGTGCCCACTCGGCATCGTCACCATCCACTCCGCCAACCCGGCCGACCTCGGGCACAACCACCAGATCCTGGCCTACGGCTACACCGATGACGGCTCTGTGACCACGGTGCAGGTCTACGACCCCAACCACCCTGACCGCGACGACGTGGTCATCACGTTCGACCACACCAAGCCCAAGGACACGACCGCCTTCCGCTACTCGACCGGTGACCACACGGTGCTCGGCTTCTTCACCGTGGGTTACTCCGCCAAGGACCCGTCGCCGCTGTTCCAGGAGACGACTGCGATGTAGCGCCGCGCCCTCGCTGGGGCCCGGGTGGTCGACATGGCTCTGCTGCGGAATGCCCAGGCTTGGGACGGTTCCGACCCCTGGCCGGGATGGCCACCCGTACGGATCGGCGACGCGCCCGGGCCTGGTGCTTGACCCGCGAGCCGCCAGGCCGCACCGTGCCGGACATGGCCACACCGAGCATCCCTCCGCGCTGTGCGGTCGTGCTCGAGGACTTCGAAGGCCATCTGCGTTCCGAACGTGGTCTGTCGGTGCACACCGTCCGGGCCTATGTGGGTGACGTGACGGGCCTGCTAGACCACGCCGGGCGCATGGGGGTGACCGGCGTCGACGAGCTCGACGTGCGCGTCCTGCGCAGCTGGCTGGCTCGGCTGCGCACGTCCGGCCAGGCACGCACCACGCTGGCCCGACGCGCGGCGGCTGTACGCGTCTTCACCGCCTTCGCGCTCCGTAAGGGCTACGCCACGACCGACCCCGGGCTGCTCCTGGGCACGGCCAAGGGGCATCGCACGCTGCCGGCGGTGCTCCGACCGCACGAGGTGGCCCGCCTGCTCGAGCCGGCGGTGGACGAGGGTCCGCTGGCACTACGCGACGACGCCATGCTTGAGCTGCTGTACGCCACCGGCGTGCGCGTCGGTGAGCTGGTCGGCCTCGATCTCGGCGACCTCGACCAGCCGCGCCGGCTGATCCGGGTGCTC
This sequence comes from Acidothermaceae bacterium B102, assembly GCA_033097465.1. Taxonomy (GTDB): domain Bacteria; phylum Actinomycetota; class Actinomycetes; order JAWWOL01; family JAWWOL01; genus JAWWOL01. The sequence goes on along the minus strand of AP028633.1, from coordinate 5,118,467 downwards.
GGCAAAGGAGCCAAGGAACGCTCCGTGCCGTTCGGCATCCCGGCGGGCCGGGCCTTGTCCGCCTGGCTGGAAGAGGGCCGCCCGGAGCTTGCGGGAGCAAACAGCCGGGCCGCGGTGTTCCTCGGTGCACGCGGCGCGCGGATCGACCAACGCGCGGTTCGTCGGACGGTTCACGCACGGTTGGCTAAGGTAGAGGGCGCTCCGGATGTCGGCCCGCACGCGCTACGGCACACGGCAGCAACGCACCTGCTCGAGGGAGGGGCTGATCTGAGAACAGTTCAGGAGCTGTTGGGTCACGCTAGTCTCGCTACGACCCAGCTCTACACCCATGTGACCGTCGATCGACTGAAGGCGACATATGACCGAGCCCACCCGCGAGCCTGAGGGCTCCGGCGTCCTCGCCCCCGACGCAGGGGAGCGACCGGCGGCGGACGTCCCGAGGCTGCTGGGTCAGGTGCCCGTGACTTCGCGCGCCCGATCGCAGATGACCGACGAAGAGAAGTCCGAGATCGATGCTGCCATCGCCGAGCTGTGGGCGGAGTACAAGGCCAGCAACGACCAGCGGCTGCGTGAGCGGCTGATCCTGCACTACTCGCCCCTGGTCAAGTACGTCGCCGGGCGCGTGGGCGTGGGGCTGCCGCCCAACATCGAGCAGGCCGACCTTGTGTCGTACGGCATCTTTGGCCTGATCGACGCCATCGAGAAGTTCGACATCAGCCGGGCGATCAAGTTCGAGACCTACGCGATCAGCCGCATCAAGGGCGCGATCATCGACGAGCTGCGGGCGATCGACTGGATCCCGCGGTCGGTGCGCTACAAGGCGCGTGAGGTCGAGAAGGCCTACGCCGCACTCGAGGCGCGGCTTCACCGCACCCCGACCGAGGCCGAGGTCGCCGCCGAGCTGAGCATCAACCTCGAGGACCTGCACCAGATCTTCAGCCAGGTCTCGTTCGTCAACGTCGTGGCGCTCGACGAGCTGCTCAACGTCGGCGGCGAGCGGGGCGACAAGCTGAGCCTCGTCGACACGCTCGAGGACACCAAGGCCGAGGACCCCGTCTCCGCCTTCGAGACGGAGGAGACCAAGTACCTCCTCGCGCGGGCCATCAACACGCTGCCCGAGCGCGAGAAGATCGTGGTCACCCTCTACTACTACGAGGGTCTGACCCTGGCCGAGATCGGCCAGGTGCTGGGCGTCACCGAGAGCCGCATCTGCCAGATGCACACCAAGGCTGTGCTGCAGCTGCGGGCCAAGCTCGCCGACCAGCGCGACTGATTTACGCCACACCCAGACGGCCCCTCCGCCGCGCCCGCCATCCGGCGAGCGCGGCGGTCGTCGTCAGGGCCGCTGTCGTCGCGGCGGCCACGCGCCCCACCCGGTGACCGTGCTCCGTCGCTCCGGCTCGTAACTCCGGGCGGGGAGTAGCCGAGCCGCGGGCTGCAGCCCCGGCCCGGCGCTCGACAGCCGTTGGTTGCAGTGAAGGGGTGAGGCGGTCGGCCAACCCCACCTCCAGGTCAGCGCTCGAGAGCGGCAGCAGCCGCACCGGCCCGCGACGTACCAGGGTGAGCGGGTCGAGGTAGACCGATCCGCGGAGCAGCCCCCAATGCAGGCACCAGCGCCCGGGTCCGCATTCGCCGTGGCCAGGAAGCAGGCGTCCGATCGGATCACCCGCAGCCACTGCCATGCCCACGGTGACGCCCGGAACGACCGGCTCGTACGTGGTCCGCAGCCCTCCCGGGTGACGCACCGCGACCACGCCGACCCCGGCGAGGTAGCCGGCGAAGCTGACGACCCCGCTGCCTGCCGCGAGCACCGTGGCGTCGGGAGCGGCCGCGAGGTCGACCCCCCGGTGGCCGGCCGACCAGGGGTGTGGCGGTGGCTGGAACGGCCGCGAGACCACGGGCGTGCCGGTGATCGGCCAGCGCCAGCCGCCCGGCGGAGCGACCGCTGTGGCAACGGCAGGAGCGGCCGCGAGGCCGAGGGTGAGCAGGCTGGTGGTGAGGGTCGACAAGGTCATGGGACGACCCTGCGACGGTCGGGCCACGCTGGCGAGGGGCGGGGGCGGGTTGTGGACAGAATCGCCGGGTGGGGACAGCGGGTCGACCCGTGGGCGTCGCTGTGCCACACTCGTCCCCAGCGGCGCGGGAAGATCCCGCGTCGACTTCGCACGTCCGCACTCAGCCATGACGCCGGCTCCGGTCGGCCTCTCGAGGCCAGGCACTCGGTCCCACCCCGTCCACGCGACAGGGCTGGGCAGCCGCAGCGGACGTCAGGGTGGCCCGCAACGCTGGGGCACAGCAACCGAGCGCGTCGCCGCACGTCCGGCGACAGGAAGGCACAGGTACGACGATGGCCGTCGTGACCATGAAGGAGCTGTTGGAGTCGGGTGTCCACTTCGGACACCAGACTCGCCGGTGGAACCCCAAGATGAAGCGATTCATCTTCACCGAGCGCAACGGCATCTACATCATCGATCTGCAGCAGTCGCTGTCCTACATCGACCGCGCGTACGAGTTCATCAAGCAGACCGTCGCCCATGGCGGCACGGTGCTGTTCATCGGCACCAAGAAGCAGGCGCAGGAAGCGATCGCCGGCCAGTCCACCCGCGTGGGCATGCCGTACGTCAACCAGCGCTGGCTCGGCGGCATGCTGACCAACTTCCAGACCGTCTACAAGCGGCTGCAGCGCCTCAAGGAGCTCGAGGCGATCGAGCAGACCGGTGGCCAGACCGTGCTCAGCAAGAAGGAAGCCCTCATGCTCTCGCGTGAGCGCATCAAGCTGGCCCGCACCCTGGGCGGTCTTCGCGAGATGACCCGCGTGCCGAGCGCCGTGTGGATCGTCGACACGAAGAAGGAGCACATCGCCGTCGGCGAGGCCCGCAAGCTGGGCATCCCGGTCGTCGCGATCCTCGACACCAACTGCGACCCGGACGAGGTCGACTACCCGATCCCGGGCAACGACGACGCGATCCGTTCGGTCGACCTGCTCACCCGGGTCGTCGCCGACGCCGTCGCCGAGGGTCTGATGGCCCGTGCCGGCGCCGCCCGTGGCGACGACAAGCCCGCGACCGGCGAGCTGGCGACCGATGAGCCGTTGGCCGACTGGGAGCGCGAGCTGCTCGAGGGCGCGACTACTGAGGCACCGGCCGCTGTCGAGGCGCCGGTCGCTGAGGCGCCGGTTGCTGAAGCACCAGCCGCTGAGGCACCGGTCGCCGAGACCGCCACGGTCGAGGCACCCGTCGCTGCGGCCGAGGTCGTCGAGGCCCCGGCTGCTGTTGAGGCACCGGCTGTCGCCGAGGCACCGGCTGTCGCCGAGGCCCCCGCGGCTGAGGCTGCGCCGGTTGCCGAGGAAGCCACCACCCAGGCCTGAGCCTGCGCACGTTGCGGACGGCCGGGTCCCCGAGGAGGCCGCCGAGCGTCGTACGGGAACACCCCGTGCCGCGCCTGGCGTTCACCTTCCGGATCCGGCCGGTCCGTGTTTGACCGATCAGCACCCACGCATGACCCGAATGAAGGAAAGGCAACACGATGGCTGACATCACCGCCGCGGACGTGAAGAGGCTCCGCGACGCCACCGGCGCCGGCATGATGGACGCGAAGAAGGCGCTCGTCGAGGCCGACGGCGACTTCGACAAGGCTGGCGAGATCCTGCGCATCAAGGGCACCGTCAAGGTGGCCAAGCGCGGTTCCGAGCGCACCGCGAGCAACGGCCTCATCGCCGCCGCTGAGGGCGCCATGATCGAGCTCAACTGCGAGACCGACTTCGTGGCCAAGAACGAGCAGTTCCAGCAGCTCGCCGCCGACATCGTCGCCCACGCCGCCGGCAGCAAGCCCGCCGACGCGGCGACGCTGCTCACGCAGACGCTCGCCGACGGCCGTACCGTCGCCGAGAACATCGACTCGGTAGCCGCCGTCATCGGCGAGAAGCTCGAGCTCGGCCGGGTCGTCGTGTTCGACGGCCAGGTCGCCGCCTACATGCACAAGCGCAGCAGTGACCTGCCGCCGGCCGTGGGTGTCCTGGTCGAGTTCGAGGGCGACGACCTCGCCGTCGCACGCGCCACGGCCATGCAGGTCGCCGCCATGACGCCGCTCTACGTCAGCCGCGACGACGTTCCCGCCGACGCTGTCGAGAACGAGCGACGCGTCGTCGAGGCCACCGCCCGTGAGGAGGGCAAGCCCGAGGCGGCTCTGCCCAAGATCATCGAGGGCCGCGTCACCGGTTTCTACAAGACGGTTGCCCTGCTGGACCAGCCGTCCGTGCAGGACAACAAGAAGTCGGTCGGCGCAGTCCTCAAGGAGGCCGGCGTGACCGTCAAGCGGTTCGCCCGTTTCGAGGTCGGCCAGGCGTAAGGCAGACTGCCACTAGCAGGACCGCCCGACCAGACCGCGCAGTAGGAGAAGGAGGCCGCCAGCCGTGAGTGACAACGACGCGCAGGCGGCCTCCTTCGTCTCCGCAGACGCACCCGATGCTCCCGAGGGTGCCTACTGGGGACGAGTCCTGCTCAAGCTCTCCGGCGAGGCGTTCGCCGGCGGGCAGAGCCTGGGCATCGACCCCGCCACGGTCCGCGACATCGCGCGCCAGATCGCCGAGGTGGTCCGGTCGGGCGTCCAGGTCGCCGTCGTCGTGGGTGGTGGCAACATGTTTCGCGGGTCGGCGCTGTCGGCCGGCGGCATGGACCGGCCCCGAGCCGACTACATGGGCATGCTCTCGACGGTGATCAACTGCCTGGCGCTGCAGGACTTTCTGGAGAAGCAGGGCATCGACACTCGGGTCCAGACCGCGATCGCGATGGGTCAGGTCGCCGAGCCCTACGTGCCGCGACGTGCAATCCGCCACCTTGAGAAGGGCCGCGTCGTGATCTTCGGCGCCGGACTCGGGGCACCGTTCTTCTCCACCGACACCTGCGCCGCTCAGCGCGCGCTCGAGATCGGCGCCCAGTCGGTGCTCATGGCCAAGAAGGTCGACGGGGTCTATGACTCCGACCCCAAGACCAACCCCGACGCCGTCCGCTTCGACCAGGTCACCTACGCCGAGGCGCTGGCGCGCGGCCTCAAGGTGGCTGATGCCACTGCGTTCAGCCTGATGATGGACAACGACCTGCCCCTGGTCGTGTTCAACCTGCTCGAGGACGGCAACATCGCGCGGGCCGTCCGTGGTGAGAAGATCGGCACGCTCGTCACCAACGAACTGCGCTGACCGACGCCGTACGAGACAGCAAAGTGACAGGAGCAGAGGCGTGATCGACGACACCCTCCTCGAGTGCGAGGAGAAGATGGACAAGGCGGTCCAGGTCGCGCGAGACGACATGGGCGGCATCCGTACCGGGAGAGCCAACCCCGCGATGTTCGGCAAGATCATCGCCGACTACTACGGGGCGCCCACGCCGGTCAACCAGCTGGCGTCGTTCCACGTCCCCGAGCCGCGCATGGCGATCATCACGCCGTACGACAAGGGCGCGCTCACGGCCATCGAGCGGGCGATCCGCGACAGCGATCTCGGCGTCAATCCGACCAACGACGGCAACATCATCCGGGTCATCTTCCCGCAGCTGACCGAGGAGCGCCGCCGCGACCTGATCAAGGTCGCCCGCACCAAGGCTGAGGACGCGCGCATCTCCATCCGCAACATCCGCCGCCACGCCAAGGACCAGCTGGACAAGCTGCAGAAGGACGGCGACGCCGGCGAGGACGAGGTGCGCCGCGCGGAGAAGGAGCTCGAGGAGACGACCGGCCGCTACGTCGGCACCGTCGACGACATCCTCAAGAACAAGGAAGCCGAGCTGCTCGAGGTCTAGTGACCACCTCCGGCGACGCGGTTGAGCATGTGATGGACGCCCTCGATCCTCCCGCCCCACCCGAGGGTGCTCCTGGTACCCACTCGCCCGGTCGCGCCGGCCGCAACCTGCCCGTCGCCACCGCCGTCGGCCTGGGCATGGCCGCGCTCGTGCTCGTGCCGCTGTTCGCCTTCCGCGTGGGGTTCGTCGTCGTGGTGGGCGTCGCCGTGTGCTTCGGCCTCTACGAGCTGACCCGGGCATTGGCCACGACCAAGCGTCGGCTGCCCCTGCCGCCGATGGTGCTCGGCTCCGTGATCATGCTGTGGCAGGCTTGGTCGTACGGGGCCGACGACATGGTGGTGGCGTTCCTGCTGACCATCGTCGCGAGCTATGTCTGGCGGCTGATCGAGGGGGCCAAGGGCTACCTTCGCGACCTGGCGGCCACGACGTTCGCCCTGGTCTACGTGCCGTTCCTCGCCTCGTTCGCCGTCCTCCTGGCCGTTCCCGGCGATGGCGCCCGCCGCGTGCTCGCGTTCGCCGCGACGGTGGCGTGCAGCGACATCGGGGGGTACGCGGCGGGGGTGCTGGCCGGCAAGCACCCGATGGCGCCGACCATCAGCCCCAAGAAGTCATGGGAGGGCTTTGCCGGGTCGGTCACCGCGTGTGTCGCCGGCGGCCTCATCTTCGTCACCGTGCTGCTCCACGCCGCGTGGTGGCAGGGCGTGCTGTTTGGCGTCGCAGTCGTGTGCAGCGCCACCATTGGCGACCTCGGCGAGTCCATGGTCAAGCGTGACCTCGGCATCAAGGACATGGGCACGTTGCTGCCCGGCCACGGCGGCCTGATGGATCGGCTCGACTCGCTGCTGCCCACCGCCGCGGTGGCGTGGTTCCTGCTCACCAAGTTCGTCCCGCTGTCGCACGGCGGCCACTAGTCTCCGTAGCGGGCAGAGCCATGGGAGACTGGTGGGGCCATGACCACACTCCCTGTGCTTAGTTTTGCCGAGCCGCGCCGTGCCAAGCCGCCCCGTCACCTTGCCGACCTCACCCTCGCCGAGCGCCGTGCGGCTGTCGCCGAGCTCGGCGAGAAGCCGTTCCGCGCCGACCAGCTCTCCCGCCACTACTTCGGCCGGCTGAGCACTGACGTCGCGTCGATGACCGACATCCCAGCTGCGCAGCGCGAGTCACTCGCCGCGGCGCTGCTGCCGCCGCTGCTCACCCCGATCAAGGTGCTCAGCTGCGACGACGGCACCACGATCAAGACGCTCTGGAAGGGCTTCGACGGCGCGTTCGCCGAGTCGGTCCTCATGCGCTACCCCGACCGCGCGACGGTGTGCGTCTCCAGCCAGTCCGGGTGCGGCATGGCCTGCCCGTTCTGCGCCACCGGTCAGGCGGGTCTGACCCGCAACATGTCCACGGCAGAGATCGTCGAGCAGGTACGCGACGCGGCCGCGGCGATGGCGTCCGGCGCGGTCCCCGGAGGACCGGGTCGCCTCTCCAACGTGGTTTTCATGGGCATGGGCGAGCCGCTCGCCAACTACAACCGCCTGCTCAAGGCGGTCCGCACCATGGTGGCGCCGGCCCCCGAGGGCCTCGGCCTGTCGCAGCGCTCGATCACCGTGTCGACGGTCGGGCTCGTACCCGCGATGCTCAAGCTCGCCGACGAGGGCCTGCAGGTCACCCTCGCGCTCTCGCTGCACGCGCCGGACGACGAGCTGCGGAACGAGCTGGTGCCCGTCAACACCCGCTGGCCGGTCAAGGAGGTGCTCGACGCGGCGTGGAACTACGCCCGTACCACTCATCGCCGGGTCAGCATCGAGTACGCCCTGATCAAGGACATCAACGACCAGACCTGGCGGGCCGACCTGCTGGGCCGGCTGCTGGCCAACAAGCTGGTCCACGTCAACCTGATCCCGCTCAACCCGACGCCCGGCAGCAAGTGGACCGCGTCGACCCCGGAGAGCGAGCGGGCCTTTGTGCGCATGCTGCAGTCGCACGGGGTCGCGACGACGGTACGGGACACCCGCGGGCGCGAGATCGACGGCGCCTGCGGCCAGCTCGCGGCCACCGCGGTCTGACGTGCCCACCGCCCTGGTCACCGGCGCGACGACCGGCATCGGCCGCGCGTTCGCCGAGCGCCTCGGCAGCGACGGCTACGACCTCGTCCTGGTGGCGCGCGGCGCCGACAAGCTCGACCAGATCGCCGCCGGCATGCGGCGTCGGCAGGGCATCGAGGTCGAGGTGCTCGTCGCAGACCTCGCCGACGCGACGGCCAGGCGTCGCGTCGAGCAGCGGCTGGCCGACCTGACCCGCCCGATCGACCTCCTGGTCAACAACGCGGGTCACGGCGCGGGCGCGGCCTTCCTCGACGGGACCATGGAGTCAGAGGACGAGATGTTCGAGGTCAACGCCCACGCGGTGATGCGGCTGACCCGCGCGGCGCTGCCCGCGATGGTCGCGCGACGCGGTGGCGCCGTCATCAACGTGTCGTCGATCGCGGCCTGGGTGCCGCGGGGCAGCTACTCCGCGAGCAAGGCGTACGTGCTGTCGCTCAGCCGGTCCGCCGCCCTCGAGGTCGCGCCGTACGGGGTGACCGTCCAGGCGCTGTGCCCCGGCATGACCCACACCGAGTTCCACGCCCGCACGGGCAGCGACGCCGAACGCCGCATCCCCGGCTTTCTCTGGCTCAGCGCCGATCGGGTCGCCGCCGACTCACTGGCCGCCCTGGCCACCGGCCGTACCGTGTGCATCCCGAGCAAGCGGTGGCGGATCATCGTCGCCCTGACCCGCCTCGTGCCGGCCGGGCTGAGCGTGGCCATCGCCAAGCGGAGCCATGGAGCGGCTCAGCCCAAGGGGTAGGCCCGCCGGAGGTACCAGTGGCCGTCCTCGTCCTGAGCCATCAGCGCGATCTCGGTGATGCGGGCGTCGATGGGCAGCCGCGGGGCGACGTCGGCGACCACGTGGCCGAGCGCGTCGGGGTCGACCGCGTCGCCGATGGACAGGTGCGGCTCGATGTTCTGGAAGCGGCCGGAGTAGGGCTCGTAGGCCGGCCACCGCCGCTCGACGTCCATCGTCAGCCGGACGAACGGGTCGTTCGGGTACGGCGCGAGCCACAAGGTCTGCGGGAAGCGCTGGATGTCGGTGAGCGAGACGTTGAACGACGGCACAGCCTTGATGATCGCCGCGAGGTCGGCCTCGTCGGCCGGGGTCAGCTCGTCGAGCGGGAGCCAGGGGTAGAGCACGGTCACGTGGGCGGGCATGCCGCGGCGGGCGGAGGGGTCGAGATCGGCCCGCCACCGTCCGACGACGGACTCGGCGGCGGCGATCAGGGCGACCAGGGCGGTGGGGGAGGGCGTGCCAGACATGGGCCTGACACTACCGGTCGCGGCGGACACTCATGTGCGCGCACTGAGGTGGACCCCCGCCGCGAAGCCATCCGGCCCACGACATAGCACCCAGGTGACCACTACCGAGGTGGTGAAGGCGTTGTTGCGCTCAGCGCAACAACGCCTTCACCGTCGTCGCTAGAGGCGGGCCCAGGCCTCGGTGAGCACCGAGCGCAGGATCTGCTCGATCTCGTCGAACTGCTCCTGGCCGCAGATCAGCGGCGGGGCGAGCTGGATGACGGGGTCGCCCCGGTCGTCGGCCCGGCACACCAGCCCGGCCTCGAACAGCGCGCCGGAGAGGAAGCCGCGCAGCAACCGCTCGCTCTCGTCGTCGTCGAAGGTCTCCTTGGTGACCTTGTCCTTGACCATCTCGATGCCGTAGAAGTAGCCGTCGCCGCGGACCTCGCCGACGATCGGCAGGTCGGTGAGCTTCTCCAGGGTCGCGCGGAAACCGTCGCGGTTGTCGCGGACGTGGCCCAGCAGGTTCTCCCGCTCGAAGATGTCGAGGTTGGCGAGCGCGACGGCCGCGGAGACCGGGTGGCCGGCGAAGGTCAGGCCGTGCAGGAACGTCTGGTCGCCCTTGAGGAACGGCTCCATCAACTTGTCGGACGCGATCATCGCGCCGATGGGGGAGTAGCCCGAGCTCATGCCCTTGGCCATCGTGATGATGTCGGGCTGGTAGCCGAACCGGGTCGCCCCGAACCACTCGCCGAGGCGGCCGAAGGCGCAGATGACCTCGTCGGAGACCATGAGAACGCCGTGCCTGTCGCAGATCTCGCGCACCTTCTGGAAGTACTCCGGCGGCGGTGGGAAGCAACCACCAGAGTTCTGTACGGGCTCGACGAACACCGCGCAGACGGACTCCGGGCCCTCGCGGAGGATGGCCCGCTCGATCTCGTCGGCCGCCCAGGTGCTGAAGGCGTTGATGTCGTCGCCGTGCTCGGGCGCCCGGTAGAAGTTGGTGTTGGGCACCCGTACCGAACCGGGCACGAGCGGCTCGAACACGTTCTTGATCGCGGCCAGCCCGGTGATCGACAGCGCACCCATGGTGGCGCCGTGGTAGGCGATGTCGCGCGAGATCACCTTGTAGCGGCCGGGCTCGCCGATGGCCTTGAAGTACTGGCGGGCGAGCTTCCAGGCGCTCTCGACGGCCTCGCCGCCGCCGGTGGTGAAGAAGACCCGGTTGAGGTCGCCCGGGGCGTAGGAGGCGAGCCGCTCGGCCAGCTCGATCGCCGACGGGTGGCCGTAGCTCCACAGCGGGAAGTAGGCGAGCTCGTTGGCCTGCTTGCTTGCGGCGTCGGCGAGCTCGCCGCGGCCGTGGCCGGCCTGCACAACGAAGAGCCCGGACAGCCCGTCGAGGTAGCGGCGGCCGCGGGAGTCCCAGACGTAGGCACCCTCGCCGCGTGTGATGATCGGGATCTCGTGGGTGTCGTAGGACGACATCCGGGTGAAGTGCATCCACAGGTGGCGGCGGGCGGCCTCCTGCAGGTGGTTGTTGCGCGCCTCGTCGAAGTCGGGCGCCGGCGAGCGCTCGCCTGAGGGCGGAGGTGTTTGCGGTGTGGTGGTCATCGGGTGCCCCAGGAGTAGGTCTGCTTGGCCAGTCTCAGGTAGACGAAGGTCTCGCTGTGCTGGATCTGCGGGATGGAGCGGATGTGGTCGTTGAGCAGGCGGAGCAGGTGGGCGTCGTCCTCGCAGACCACCTCGGCGAACAGGTCGTAGGAGCCGGCCGTGATGACCACGTAGTCGACCTCGGGCAGCGCTGAGAGCGCGTCGACGACGACCTGCAGGTCACCTTCGACCCGCATGCCGACCATGGCCCAGCGCAGGAAGCCCAGGGTGGTCGGGTCGGTCACCGCCACGATCTCCATGACCTTGGCGTCGAGCAGCCGCTGCACGCGCTGGCGCACGGCGGCCTCCGACAGGCCGACCGCCTTGGCGATGGTCGCGTACGGCCTGCGGCCGTCCTGCTGGAGCTGCTCGATGATGGCCTTGGAGACGTCGTCCAGCAGGACCGCATTGGGAGTCGGCGAGGACGCGATGCCGGGTGAGGTCCGCCCGCTGAGCCTGCTCACGGGGGTCGGTGCGGTTGCTGGAGGCGTAGCCATGACCACCGATCCTGACGATCCCTGCGCACCTTTGCAAGTGAATCCGCATGGAAACTCAACCGTAACAACGGAATCCGATGCTCGTCCTTGTCGTGGACCAAGAGTTCTGACAAGGTGCGAGCAAGATACGAGCAAGTAGTGGCTCAGCGTGAGTCAACAGTCCTACGGAGGCACAGTGGCGGACCCGCGACGGCTGGCGAACTTCGTGGCAGGTGAGCACACGGACGTTGCTGACGGCCGTACGCTCGACCTGCGCGACCCCAGCACCGGCCAGGTCTTCGCGACCTCGCCCATCTCCGGCGACGTCGATGTCGACCGGGCCTGCACCGCAGCCGCTGCCGCTTTCGAGTCCTGGGGCCAGACCACGCCCGCCGAGCGCAGCCTTGCCCTGCTCAAGATCGCGGACGCTTTCGAGGCCCGCGCCGACGACCTCGTCCGGGCCGAGTGTGAGAACACCGGCAAGCCGGTTGCGCTGATGGCGTCCGAGGAGGTGCCGCCGTCGGTCGACCAGATCCGGTTCTTCGCCGGCGCCGCGCGCCACCTCAACGGGCTCTCCGCGGGCGAGTACATGACCGACCACACGTCGTTCATCCGGCGCGAGCCGATCGGCGTCTGTGCCCAGGTCACGCCGTGGAACTACCCGATGATGATGGCCGTCTGGAAGTGGGCGCCCGCCCTCGCCGCCGGCAACACCGTCGTGCTCAAGCCGTCCGACACGACGCCGGCGTCCACCCTGCTGATGGCCGAGATCATGGCCGAGTTCCTGCCGCCCGGCGTCTTCAACGTCATCACCGGCGACCGCGACACCGGCCGTGCCCTGGTGAGCCACAAGATCCCGCAGATGGTCTCGATCACCGGCTCGGTACGGGCTGGCAAGGAGGTCGCCATCGCGGCCGCCCAGGACCTCAAGCGGGTCCACCTCGAGCTCGGTGGCAAGGCCCCGGTGATCGTCTTCGACGACGCCGACGTCGCCGCCGCGGCCGAAGGCATTGCGATGGCCGGCTACTTCAACGCCGGCCAGGACTGCACCGCCGCCACCCGCGTGCTGGCCGGCCCGAGGGTCTACGACGACTTCGTGGCCGCGCTCGCGGAGCAGGCACGCAACACGACGACCGGCGGACCGGATCTGCCCGACGCCGACTACGGGCCGCTCAACAATGCCGGCCAGCTCGCCCGGGTCGGCGGGTTCGTCGACCGGCTGCCCGGCCACGCCGAGGTGGTCGCCGGCGGCACCACGGTCGGCGACCAGGGCTACTTCTACTCGCCCACCGTCGTGGCCAACCTCGAGCAGACCGACGAGATCATCCAGCAGGAGGTCTTCGGCCCGGTCATCACCGTCCAGCGGTTCTCCGACGAGGACCAGGCGCTGGCGTGGGCCAACGGCGTCGAGTACGGTCTGGCGTCCAGTGTCTGGACGCAGAACCACGGCCGGGCGATGCGCATGGCCAAGCGGCTCGACTTCGGGTGTGTCTGGATCAACACGCACATCCCGATCGTGGCCGAGATGCCGCACGGCGGCTTCAAGCACTCCGGCTACGGCAAGGACCTCTCGATGTACGGCTTCGAGGACTACACCCGGATCAAGCACGTCATGAGCTACATCGGGTCTTGACCCACCCTCCACCGCGTCATTGCTGCCGCGCCTCAAGAGTCTGCTCAGCAAGGCTTTTCGCCACAGCCAGTCGGGGTTAGCACACAGGTCGAAAGGGACGTCATGACGGCGACACAAGCGCCAGTAACCGAGTTCGGGGATGGACAGATCCTTGACAAGGGCCTCAAAGGCGGTGCCCTGGGCCTCGTCTCCAGCATCGCCATCGGGGTCGCCTCCACCGCTCCCGCGTACAGCCTCGCTGCCACCCTGGGCTTCGTCGCTCTGTTGGCCGGCACGCAGACCGTCATCATCGTGATCCTGGCGTTCGTCCCGATCTTCCTGGTGTCCTTCGGCTACAAGGAGCTCAACCGGGCCGAGCCGGACTGCGGCACCACGTTCACCTGGGCTACCAAGGCTTTTGGCCCCAAGACCGGGTGGCTCGGCGGCTGGGGCATCATCGCCGCCGACATCCTCGTCATGGCCAGCCTGGCGCAGGTCGCCGGTCAGTACTTCTTCCTACTGGTCGGCGCCAAGGGCATCGGTGCGGACGCGACCAGCGGCTGGGTGCTCTTCGTTGGCATCATCTGGATCATCCTGATGACGGCCATCTGCTACATCGGCATCGAGATCTCCGCCGAGCTGCAGAAGAGCCTGCTCGTCATCGAGGTCCTGATGCTGGTCATCTTCTCGATCACCGCGCTGGTCAAGACCTATGGCAGCAACCCGCCCGCCGGGTCCGCCCACATCAGCTCCTCCTGGTTCGACCCGACCCAGCTGAGCGTCAGCCACTTCATCCAGGCGATCCTGCTGATGTTGTTCATCTACTGGGGCTGGGACAGCGCGGTCTCCGTCAACGAGGAGACCGCCGACAGGGAGCGCACGCCCGGTCGGGCCGCGGTCATCTCGACGATCCTGCTGGTCGCCATCTACGTCCTCGTGGCGGTCGCCGTGGTCGGCTTCGCCGGCGTTGGCGACAAGGGCAACGGCCTCACCAACTCGGACAACTCCAGCGACGTGATCAGCATCCTGGGCTCGGCGGCGTTCGGGACCTCCAGCTTCGGCCACTTCATGGCCAAGCTGCTGGTCTTCATGGTGCTCACCTCGGCCGCGGCCTCGACCCAGACCACGATCCTGCCGACCGCCCGTACCTCGCTGTCCATGGCCGCCTACCGCGCGATCCCGAAGGCGTTCGCAAAGATCCACCCGAAGTTCCTGACGCCGAGCGTCTCCACCCTCGCCATGGGTGGCGTCTCGATCGTGCTCTACGTCGCGTTCAACTTCCTCGCGGCGGGCAACATCATCCCCGACTCCGTCGCTGCGCTGGGGTGGATGATCGCCTTCTACTACGGGCTCACCGGCTTCACCTGCGCCTGGTACTTCCGGCGCGACCTGCGCAACAGCGCCCGCGATCTCTGGGTCAAGGGCATCATCCCGGTCCTCGGCGGCACGATCCTGTACGCGTTCCTCGCGTACGACATCTGGTTCGACTGGAACCCGGTCGAGAGCTACACCAGCTGGACGATGCCGTTCTCCCCGCACTGGCACATCGGCGGCATCTTCATCATCGGCGTCGTCTCGGCCCTGGTCGGGGTGATCCTGATGTACGCCTGCAAGGCGAAGTTCAAGGAGTTCTTCAACGGCGAGGTCATGGCTCCGGCGCCTGAGTTGGCCGAGCTGCTGATCGACTAGCCCTACTGCGAACGCGCAACGGCCGGGGTCCCGCACCCCGGCCGTTGCGCGTTGGTGCGGCCGGGGATCGTGACACAGTGGGTGGCGTGAGCGGGAGCAGACCATGACGCGGTACGGCCCGATGTTCGGCCCGGACATCACCTTCCTCGGCGTCGACCGGTGTGACCTCGGCGACCCGGCGTCGTTCGCCGACGCCGACGTCGTGATCGTCGGTGCCCCCTTCGATGGGGGTACGTCGTTCCGGGCGGGCGCGCGGTTCGGCCCGCAGGCGATCCGCGCCACCGACTACGGCGCCCACGACGGATCGCGACCCTCCTTGGCGCTGCGCGTGGACGGCCTGCGTGACCTGCGCGTCTACGACGCCGGCGACGTGATGATGCCGCCCGGCCACATCGAGCAGGCGCTGGGCAACCTCGAGGCAGCGATCACGACGATCGCGGCCGCGGGCATCTTCCCCATGGTGCTCGGCGGCGACCACTCGATCGCGTTGCCCGACGTCACCGGCGTGGCCCACAAGTACGGGTTCGGCCGCGTCTCGGTCGTTCACTTCGACGCCCACGCCGACACCGGAAACGAGGAGTTCGGCTCGCTGCTCGGCCACGGCCAGCCGATGCGCCGACTGATCGAGTCAGGCGCCTGCCGTGGCGACCGGTTCCTGCAGATCGGGCTGCGGGGCTACTGGCCGCCGCCAGACACGCTGGACTGGATGGCCGGCGCGGGCATGCGGTCGTACGAGATGACCGAGGTAGTGCGCCGGGGGCTCGATGCCTGCCTCGACGAGGCGTTCGCCATCGCGACCGACGACTGCGACGCGGTGTTCCTGTCCGTCGACGTCGACGTGGTCGACCCCGGCATGGCGCCGGGCACCGGCACGCCCGAGCCGGGTGGCCTCACCGGGCGCCAGCTGCTCGATGCGGTGCGCCGTTGCGCGATCGAGCTGCCACTGGCGGGTGCCGACGTGGTCGAGGTGTCGCCGCCGTACGACCACGCGGAGGTCACCGCAATGCTCGCCAACCGCGTGGTGCTCGAGGTGCTGGGGGGCACCGCGCTGCGCCGGGCGGGCGGCGTGGTGCCTCCGACGCTGCTCGGTGGGCGCTGACCCTGCTGGTGCCGGTAGGGTCATCCGCGACCGTACCGAACCTGCTGGAGGCACCGTGGCCGACCTGAGCAAGCCCGAGATCGACTTCCCCGATGGCGAGCCGCCGGCTGAGCTGATCATCGTCGACCTGGTCGAGGGTGACGGCCAGGAGGCCAAGCCGGGCGACCACGCCGAGGTCCACTACGTCGGTGTCGCGTGGTCGACGGGCGAGGAGTTCGACGCGTCCTGGAACCGCAAGGACACCTTCGCCTTCCCGCTGGGCGCCGGCCGGGTCATCGCTGGCTGGGACCAGGGCGTCGTCGGCATGAAGATCGGCGGCCGCCGGCGGCTCGAGATCCCGCCCCACCTGGGGTACGGGTCCCGTGGCGCGGGCGCTGCGATCAAGCCGGGCGAGACCCTGATCTTCGTCGTCGACCTCGTCGGCCTGGGCTGAGCGCTCAGGACACCGGCGGGGGGATCGGGTTGATCGGCGGTACGATGACCGGCTTCACCCGCTTGATGACAAAGTTGGTGATCGAGGCTGCGCCAAGGCCGATCTCCACCGTGTTGGTCTGCCACGGTGCTGGCACGGCGGTGAGCTTGGAGATGCCGGCGTTGCCGTCGCCGAGCTCGCCGTAGTGGTCGTCACCCCACTCCTTGACGGCACCTCCGGCGAGGACGACGAAGCCGCCGTACTCGAAGGCCGAGACGGCTTGGGCGTCCGCGACTCCGGGTAGCCGCTCGGGAGTGGCGACCGGGTCGCTGTCGCCAACGCCCGCGGACCCGAAGTAGTTGCCCCACCCCCACACCGTCCCGTCGGCCCCGACGGCGTAGGTGCTGTCGGCGCCGGCGGCGATCTGGGTGATGGCGGTCAGCCCGGGGATGAGCGCGGGAGTGTCCTGCTCGAACTGGAAGTTCGTCGAGAGCCCCAGCTGGCCCTTGTCGTCGTGGCCCCAGGCCGACACCGTGCCGTCGGCGTGCAGGGCGAAAGCATCGTTCGTGCCGGCGGCGACACTGACAACGCCGGACAGCCCCGGAATGGTGATCGGCGTCGAGTGACCCATGGTGCCGCCGTCACCCAACTGGCCGTACTCATCGGTGCCCCAGGCAAGCACCGTGCCGTCGGCGCGGACTGCGTAGGCCGCGAAGTTGCCGGCCGCGATGCTGACGATGTCGGTCGCGTCCTGCACCTGCACGGGCCTCGAGGTGGACGATGAATCGCCGTTACCGAGCTGTCCGCCTATGCCGAGCCCCCAGGCGAAGACGGTCCCGTCCGAGGTCAGCGCATAGGCCGCGAGGGTGCCGCCGGCGACGGCGACGACCCGCGAGAGCCCCGGGACCTGGATCGGGCTTGTCTCGGCGGTCGTGGTGCCGTCGCCGAGCTGGCCCGAAGCGTTGGCCCCCCACGCCCACACCGTGCCGTCCGCCTTGGCCGCCCAGCCGTTCTGCCGGTCACTTGCGACCGAGACCACGGTAGACATGCCGGGGACGAGGTAGGGGGAGGTGACGGGCGCGCCCGACGTGGCGTTGCCTGTCTCGCCGGCGTCGTTCTCGCCGAACGAATACAGCTGGCCCGCCCTGGCGATGACCGTCAGCGGCACGCTGGCGTTGGCGCTGTGAACTGCGCTGTCCGTGACGGTGACGGTCACCTGACGGAGTCCGGCGGGGGCGAACGTGCCGCCGGCGAGGACGCCGTCCGTGCTGAGGGCGAGCCCGTTCGGCAGGCCCACGGCGACCCAGTGGTACGGCGGCACGCCCCCGGAAGCGCTCAGGGTCGCGCCGGCGTACGCGAGGCCGGTGACCGCGTTGGGCAACGTTGCGGCCGCGATGACCAACGGCGGAGGCGGCACCGGAGGTGTCGTCGGGGGTGGGGGCGGAGTGGGGCCGATCGGCTGGCCCAGGACGGCCGGCGCCACGTAGGCGAAGTGGTCGGTCTTTGCCGTCTTGGACGTGCCGTAGGAGGTGCGTACGTGGACGTCGATCAGGCCGGGGGAGTTGGTGGGTGTGGTGACGAGCAGGGTGGTGGCGGAGAGGACGTGGAGCTTGGTGCCTTTGGTCGTGCCGAAGAGCACGGCTTTGACGTGGGTGAAGTTCTTGCCCTTGACGGTGATGCGGGTGCCGCCGGTGGTGGGGCCGGTGGCCGGGGTGAGTGACGTGATCGCAGGTGGGGCGATGTAGGTGAAGCGGTCGGCTTTGACCGCTGTGGACTCGCCGGTGGTGGTGAGCACGCGGATGTCGACCCGGTCGGCTTTGTGCTTGGGGACGACGACGGACAGGGTGTGCGTGCTGGTGACCCGTACCCCGTGGGCTGTCGCGCCGCCGAAGACGACCTTGGTGACGTGGGTAAAACCGTTGCCGTGCAGGGAGATCCGTTCACCGCCGGCGAGAGGTCCGGCCGCAGCGGAGAGCGAGGTGACGGCCGGCGAAGACGTCGCCGCGACTGACGGAGATGCGGGCAGCACCAAGGCGAGGGTGGCCGCGGCCGCGAGCCAACGCAGTGTGGTCATGGCGGGCTACTCCTCCAGTGCCTTGAGCCGGACGGCGAACCCGTCGGTCTGGCCCCGTCCGAAGAACACGGTCTGGCTCAGCCACGGGGCAGCCGTGGGCACGTCGACGTTGTCGACCGAGGGCTGGCCGGTGCCGTCTCCAGCGCCCCACGCCAGCGCCGCGCCTGTGGTGGTCAGCGCGAAGGCATTGTCCTGGCTCGTGCCGACGGCAGCGATGCCGGACGCCACCGCCTGCACGGGAGTCTTGCGCACGTCGGTGGTGCCGTCTCCGACCTCGCCCGCGCCGTTGTCGCCCCAGGCCCACAGGGTGCCGTCGTCCTTGACGGCAAAGCTGGTGGCACCGCTGGTGGCGACCTGCGTGATGTCGGCGAGGCCGGGGATGGTGACCGGCGTGAACTGGTTGAAGATCGTGCCGTCGCCGAGGTAGACGTACGGGTTGTCGACCCCCCAGCCCGACACGGTGCCGTCCCGGTGCAGCGCAAAGCTGAAGTAGCCGCCGGCGGCGATGTCGGTGATGTCGGTGAGCCCGGAGACGAGCACCGGGCTCGCGCTGAGGGTGCCGACGTCGGCTCCCGCACCCAGCTGACCGTAGGTGTTGTCGCCCCAAGCGACCACGCTTCCGTTGCTCTCCAACGCCAGCGCGTGGTGGTCGCCCGCCGCGATGGCCACGATGCCGGCCAGGGTGGTGATGAGCGTCGGGGTGGTGGTGCTCAGGGTGCTGCCCGCCCCGGTCTCGCCCATCGTGCCGACGCCGAGCGCGTAGACCTGGCCGGCCGAGGTGAGCTCGTACATCGTGTCGGCAGCGCAGGCGACGGCGACGACACCGAAGCCGGCGGAGACCAACTTGGGGTTGAGTACGGCGGTGGTGCCGCCATCACCCACCTGGCCCTTGTCGTCGCGGCCCCAGCCCCAGACGCTGCCGTCCTTGCGGGCCATGAAACTGTTGGTCTTCTCGCTGCATGTCGAGAGGGTCACGAGTCCGCTGGGCACGCCGACCGGGTGGAAGTAGTCGGTCTGAGTGCCGTCGCCGAGGGTCGCGTTTGCGTTGGGCCCCCATCCGTACAGCTGGCCGGCCTTGGGGGTGACCCTGAGGTAGGCGAGGCTGGTCGCGGACAGCCCACCGGCGTCGGTCAGGGTGACGCGCACCGGCTTCTCGCCGATCGTGGCCCAGGTCGTGCCGGAGAGCACCCCGGACGGCGAGAGGGTCAGGCCGCCGGGCAGTCCGTGCGCCGACCAGTGGTACGGCGGTACGCCGGAGGCGGCGCTGAGCGTGGCCCCGACGTAGGTCGTCGCCTGCACCGCGTCGGGCAGGCTGATGGTCGCGATCGTCGGGGCAACGGCGGGTCCCGTTGGCGGGGTCGGCGGCGCGGGTGGGAGCGGACCAGTGGGCAGAGTCCCTGCCACGTAGGCGAAGTGGTCGGTCTTTGCCGTCTTGGACGTGCCGTAGGAGGTGCGTACGTGGACGTCGATCAGGCCGGGGGAGTGGGTGGGTGTGGTGACGAGCAGGGTGGTGGCGGAGAGGACGTGGAGCTTGGTGCCTTTGGTCGTGCCGAAGAGCACGGCTTTGACGTGGGTGAAGTTCTTGCCCTTGACGGTGATGCGGGTGCCGCCGGTGGTGGGGCCGGCGGCCGGGGTGAGGGTGGTGATCGTTGGTGGGGCGATGTAGGTGAACCTGTCGGCTTTGACCGTTGTGGATTCGCCGGTGGTGGTGAGGATGCGGATGTCGACCCGGCCGGCTTTGTGCTTGGGGACGACGACGGACAGGGTGTGCGTGCTGGTGACCCGTACCCCGTGGGCTGTTGCGCCGCCGAAGACGACCTTGGTGACGTGGTCAAAACCGTTGCCGTGCAGGGAGATCCGTTCACCGCCGACCAGCGGCCCGCTGGCGGCGGACAGGCCGGTCAGGTGGGGTGTGGAGGGAGATGTCGCACCGGCGGGAGCGGCGATGACTGCGACCACGAGGCCCGCTGTCGCCACCGCCCCCAGCCGGGCGTAGGGGCGAGTCACTGCTTGGGCGGTGGGATCGGGTCGACCGGAGGCAGAACCACGACCTTGGCCTTACGGACGCCGAAGGCCGTGCCACCGAGCGGGTTGCTGCCCAGCAGCAGCGGGTTGGTCAGGCCACTGAGCGATGTAGGCGTGTCGCGTTCGGTTTGCGTCCCGTCGCCTACGTCGCAGGTGGAGTTGCCGCCCCAGGCGACGGCCGACCCGTCAGCGAGCACGGCGTAACCGGTGTCCGAGGTGGCGGCGATCGCCTGGGCGTTGGTGATGCCGCTCACCGGTCCGGGCGTCGTGTCCGACGCAGTCGTCCCGTCCCCCAGCTCTCCGCTGCCGCCGAAGCCCCAGGCCTGCACCGTGCCGTTCTGCAGCAGGGCGTAGGTCGTCGCCCCGCCCTCGGCCAGCTGGACCACGCCGGTCAGCCCGGGGACGGTCTGCGGAGCGTTGACGATGTTGGCCATCGAGCCGACGCCCAGGTAGCCGCCGGCGTTGGCGCCCCAGGCCGACACGGTCCCGTCGCGGTGCAGGGCGAAGATGGAGTACTGGTTGGCGACGATGGACACCACGTTGGTCAGGCCGGGGATGAGTTGGGGTGCCAGGGCGTAGTTGTCGACGCCGGCGTCGCCCAGCTCACCGAACGTGTTCTCGCCCCAGGCGAGCACGGCTCCGTCAGGGCGCACGGCATAGGTGTCGTACAGCGAGGCGGCGATGCTCACGACGGTGGTGCCGCCCGCGACCTGTATCGGCCCGCTCTGACCGGACAGGTGCCCGTCGCCCAGCGTGCCGTCGCCCCAGGCGAAGACGTTGCCCTCGGAGGTCAGGGCGAACGCATCGAGAGAGCCGGCGGCCACCATCGTGACCTTGCTCAGCCCGTCGATCGCTACCGGGGTCGTAACCGCGGTCGTCGACGTCGGCAAAGCGATCTGGCCGTACGTGTTGTCGCCGATGCCCCAGACGGTGCCGTCGGACTTCACCGCGTAGGTGTCCTTGGCGTTTCCGGCCACGCCCAGGACGGCGCCGACGTGGGCATAGGCCGGGCTGCAGCTGTTGGTCACGCCTGAGCTGGTGGATCCGTTGCCGGTCTGGCCGTTGACGTTGACGCCCCACGCGTAGAGGAGCCCCGCCTGCTGGGCCACGCTCAGCGGCAGCGTCACGGAGGTCGCGGTGCCGACGCTGTCTGTGACGGTCAGCCGGACTGCTCGGGTGCCGGCCACGGCGTGACTGACGCCACCGAGCGCGCCCGCCGTCGACAAGGTGAGGCCGAGCGGGAGCCCGGTCGCCGACCAGTGGTACGAGGGACGGCCGCCGGTGGCCGCCAGCGTTGCCCCGCCGTACGACGTTCCCGTGGTGTAGTCGGGCAGGGACGCGGTGGTGATGACCAGCGCGGGGGCGGGAGGTGTCGGCGTCGGCGGCGCCGGCGTCGGGGGCGCCGGAACGACGGGCTGCCCGGACAGCGTCGGTGCCACGTAGGTGAAGTGGTCGGCCTTGACCGACGTGGACGTCCCGTACGCGGTGGTGACGCGGAGGTCGACGGCGCCCGCGGCATGAACCGGGGCCGTGACGAGGAGCCGGGTGGACGAGGCCACGGTGACTTTGGTGCCCTTGGTCTTGCCGAAGAGCACGGCCTTGACGTGAGTGAAGCCCTTGCCCTTGACGGTGACCCGGGTCGTGCCGCCCGCCGGACCGCCGGCGGGCGTGATCGAGGTGATCGACGGCGGCGCGACGTAGGTGAAACGGTCGGCCTTGACCGCCGTCGACTCGCCGGCAGCGCTGATCACCCGTACGTCGACCCGGCCGGCTTTGCGTCCGGGGATGACGATGGTGAGCTGGTGGGCGGTTACCTTCAGGACGTGGGCAGTGGCCTTGCCGACCAGCACGGTACGGACGCCGGTGAACCCCGTGCCGTGCACGACGACGTGGCCGCCGCCCTTGAGCGGGCCCGACGCCAAGGAGAGCCCGGTGACCCGGGGGCCGGCGGAAGCGGCGCCCACCGCAGGCCCGGCCTCGAGACCGGCCGTGACCAGTGCCCCGGTCAACAGAACAGGAAGCAGCGATGTACGACGCACGGCGATGGACCCCCCAGGTCAACAGGCCTGCGCCAGCCGCGCAGGCACCGTGCCGGTGATCGTCGACCCGGCTGTTGCTCATTGTCAACAGACCGTGGTCAGCCGCTGCTCCGCCCAGCGTGGGCAGTAAAACGACGACCACGCACAGTAGCCACTCTTCACAGAATGGCACTGTGCGTGGTCGTTTGATTACCCTACGAAGCTAGTCGAGGAGGGTGACCTCGACCAGCCCGGGGAGCCCCGGCTTGGCCGCGACGGCCGTGGTGGCGTCGGGGGTGCCGCCGTCACCGCCGGCTCCTGCGTAGCCCGCGCCGCCACCGATGCCGCCGGTGGTGCAGGCGGTGGTGACGCCCGCGTCGGTGCCGGCAACGCCGGTCGCGCCGGTCAGGCCGAGAGCACCGGTCGCCGTCGGCCCGGGGGCCGTGCCGCCGTTGCCCCCAGGTCCGCCGGTCGAGCTGCACAGGGTCGCACCGCCGCCGGCCGCCCCGCCGTTGGCCACGGCGTCGAACTTCGTCGCGTCGGCCGACGGGCTCACGATGACGGTGCTCTTGCCGCCCGGGTTGCCGTCAGCCGCGGAGCCGGTGGCCACCGCGCCACCGGCGCCCACGTTGACCGTGTAGAGCTGGCCGGCGGTGACGGACACGAGGGTCGTCGTGACGCCGCCCTGGCCGCCGCCGCCGCCCCGCCCGAGGTTGGTCGTGGTGCCGCTGTTGCCGCCGGAGCCGCCGCCGCCCCGCGCCAACAGCTCGACCTGCGTGACGCCCGCGGGCACGGTGAACGTTGCCGTACCGCTGGTGAAGAACAGGTGGTGGGCGGTCATGCAGGTCACCGAGCCGGTGGCCGAGATGGCGGAGATGGCGGTGCTGCCGCACTGGCCGCTGACCCGCAGCTGCAGCTTGGCCGAGTCGATGCCGTCGAGCAGGTCGGCGTTGAGGGACGGGACCTTGACCTTGTCGCCGTTGACCGAGAACGGGGCCACGCCCTTCTTCGCGGCAAACACGATCGCAGTGCCCTTGGTGTTCTTGATAATCGTGTTCGACGTCGTCGTGTTGGTGCGGCCGAGGGAGAAGGCGCCGCCCGTAGCGGCCACCGCCGTCCCCGACAAAGCGATGACCAGGGCGGTGGTGCCGACGACAGCGGCCGGCGTGACGCGGATTCGCACGAGGATTTCCCCACTCGTTGGGCGCAACGTTGCGCGGTACAGGGCCGGCCCTGCGCCGGTCCCCTGGCCGACGCTAACCCAGGAGGTCCGCTACGTGTGTTCCCTTCGCGGCGCGGCTTCCGCGACGTTTGTCGCTTTTCCGGTACGAGCCTCGCGGGCGTCCCGCTTGTCTCGGCGGACGGCTCCTTGGAGCATGGCCCCATGACGACGCAGCCCGTGGCAGATGCGCCCTCGTACTGGCTGCAGCGGACCCCGTACAAACCGGGGCGGGTCCTGCGTCGTGACTGGCGTGCTGACGTCGTCATCGTCGGTGCCGGCTACACCGGTCTGTGGACCGCCCACGCGCTGCTCGACAACGACCCGACTCTCGAGATCATCGTGCTCGAGGCGGACACCGTCGGGTACGCCGCCTCTGGGCGCAACGGCGGGTTCCTCGACCCGTCACTCACCCACGGCCTCCTCAACGGGCTCAAGCACTTCCCGGACGAGATCGAAACCCTCGAACGACTGGCGGCTGACAACTACGCCGGCATGCAGAAGTTCTTCGCCGACCACGACGTCGACTGCGACTTCGAGGCGGTCGGCATGCTCGAGGTGGCGACCCGCGAGCACGAGGTCGCCGGACTGGCCGAGGTGGCCGAGATCTACCGCCGGTACGGGCACGAGGCCGAGGTGCTCGACGCCGAGCAGGCACAGGCCCTGCTGCACTCGCCGCAGATCCTCGGCGCGCTGCGTCGGCCCGACGGGGGCGGCATCCTCGACCCGGCCAAGCTGGTGCGCGAGCTGGCCCGGGTCGCCCGCGAACGTGGTGTTGTCATCCATGAGAACAGCGCCGTGGTCGCCATCGGGGAGAGCGACTCGCCCACCCACGGCATGGTGGTGCGTACGGGGAAGGGCACGGTCTCGGCCCGGCGCGTGGTGCTGGCGACCAACGCCCACACGGCGCGGCTGCTGCCCTCCGCCCGGCTGCGCTACGTGCCGGTCTACGACTACGTCCTCGTGTCCGAGCCGCTGACGCCGCAGCAGAGGGCGCTGATCGGCTGGGCCGGCCGCGAGGGGGTGTCCGACTCCGGCAACCGCTTCCACTACTTCCGGCTGACGCCCGACGACCGCATCCTATGGGGCGGCTACGACGCGGTCTACCGCTGGCGCGGCCCGATCGCGGCCGAGCACGACCAGGACGCCGCAACGCACGGGGTGCTCGAGCGCAACTTCGCTACGATGTTCCCCGCGCTCGCCGACCTGCGCTTCCCGTACCGCTGGGGCGGCGCCATCGCCACCACGTCCCGCTTCACCGTGACGTTCGGCAGCAAGCACGACGGCCGGCTGGTGTACGCGCTCGGCTACACCGGGCTGGGCGTCGGCGCGAGCCGTTTCGCCGGCCAGGTGCTCAGCGACATGCTGCAGGTGCCGGACAGCCCGCTGCTCCAGCTCGAGATGGTGCGCAAGGCGCCGTTCCCGTTCCCGCCCGAGCCCATACGGTACGGGGCGGTGGCGCTCACCCGCCGCGCGCTCGCCAAGGCCGACGACACCGGAAAGCGCGGCCCGTGGCTGTCGCTCCTCGACCGGATCGGCATCGGTTTCGACTCCTGATCCAGCGGGCGAGCGCCACCTCCGCACCCTTCCGAAAACCGTATGAACTGCTCACGCCTGGTGTGCAGTTCCTTGTCCTGCTCACGCCTGGTGTGCAGTTCGTTGTCCTGCTCACGCCTGGTGTGCAGTTCGTTGTCCTGCACACGAGGGGTGTGCAGGACATACGGATTCCATGACAGGAGTCGCCGAGCAACCGGGGGCTCGAGATTGCCGGCGATCGTGCCGATAGAGCACGGGCGAGCCGGCGGACGTCGGCGAGCAGCAGCGCGCCGTACGCCGAGTGCCGTCCCGTGGCCGCGCCGCTTCATCGACCACCAGGGGACGGCAGCGGGGGACCCACCGGTCTCCGACCACCGGACCTGCGAGCGCAGGTCCTTGGGGTGAAGCCACGTTCGCGTGGCCGGGCTACCTTTCGCGCCCGAACCCGACAGCTCACCCCGCAGGCGTGCCGAGAGGAACTGGCTCATGCCTGCTGTCCTGCGTGCGCGGGCGACCGCCGCGGCCGCTGTCCTTGCTGTCGCGTTCGGTGGGGTGGCCCTGCCGGCGACCGCCGCGTCCGCCGCCACTCATCGTGCCCCGGTCGGGCATGTCGGCTCAGTCTCGATCGGCCAGCGCGCGCTGGCCGAGGCGGCCCGGCACCTCGGGGCGCCCTACGTCTTCGGCTCGGCCGGCCCGCGGACCTTCGACTGCTCGGGCCTCATCCAGTACGCCTTCGCCCAGGTCGGCGTGAGCCTGCCGCGGTCGTCGGGCGACCAGTACGCGGCTGTCCGACACATCGCCACCGCGGACCGGCAACCCGGTGACCTGATCTTCTTCCGGCTCGGCGGTGGCGGGGTCGACCACGTCGGCATCTACGCCGGCAACAACCAGATCGTGGTAGCCCCCAAGAGCGGCGACCACGTCCGGTACCAGACCCTCTGGACCAGCGCGTACTCGGTTGGCCGGGTCGGCTGAGCGAGGGGGTCGACTGGTCTCACGATCTGACGGCCGCACCGGAAATGCTGGCGCGCTGGCCGCGATGCGCCTATCGTCGTCGACGTGACCACCGCGAACGAGTTTTTCTATGGCTACCGCATCCCGGTGGCTTCGTGACGCTCTGATCACGTGACCAAACGCCCCGGGCCTGCCGCCCGGGGTTTCTTTTTGCCCCGGTGCCAGGCCTGGGGCGGACCACCCTCCGCCCCCGCAGCACAGTCCCCGAGAGGAACCACCACGTGAGCACCGAGGCCAACAGCACGACGGACACCGAGACCCCCGTACCCCTCACCGAGGAGGAGGCGGCAGCCGTCATCGCCGCCGGGCGGGCGCGCATCGACGCGCTCGACGACGAGATCATCGCCCTCGTCCAGACCCGGCTCGAGGTCAGCCGCCGCAACCAGACCGCGCGCATCGCCGCGGGTGGTGGCCGGGTCAACCACGGCCGCGAGCTCGAGATCATGAACCACTACGCCGACGCACTCGGCCGCCCGGGCGGCGCCCTGGCGCTCGCGCTCCTCGAGGTCATGCGGGGCTCCGCGCAGTAGCCGACGACGGATTCCGTGGCCTGCGCCATGTAACGCTACGGAAAACAACGGCAGAAGCGCTTGAGTCAACGGCTTCAGAGGCGGAGACTCGGTTCATGCCGGATTCCTCGCTGCCCCCCGTCACCCACGCCGACCTCCTGGCTCGTCACCAGGCCGTGCTCCCGCGCTGGGTCTCCCTGTTCTACGACGAGCCCATCGCCCTGGTCGATGGATCAGGGCGGCGGGTCACCGACGCCGAGGGGAGGACCTACCTCGACTTCTTCGGCGGCATCCTCACCACGATGACCGGCTACAACACGCCGGAGGTCGTGGCCGCGCTGCAGGAGCAGGCGGGCAAGATGCTGCACAGCTCGACGCTCTACCTCATCGAGGGCCAGATCGCCCTCGCCGAGCAGATCGCCGCGCTGGCCCCGCTGCCCGACGCCAAGGTCTTCTTCGGTACGAGCGGCACCGACGCCACCGAGACCGCGCTGCTGCTGGCGACCTCGTACCGCAAGAGCAACCAGGTCCTGGCGATGCGCAACAGCTATCACGGCCGTGGCTTCGGCGCGATGGCGGTGACCGGCAACCGGTCCTACTCGCCGACCAGCTACACCCCGTTCCAGGTGCACTACGTCCAGAACGGTGACCGCTACCGCAGTCCGTACGCGCACCTGCCCGAGGGTGAGTTCATCGCGGCGTGCGTGGCCGACTTGCGTCAGGTCATCGACACGATGACCTCGGGCGACGTCGCCTGCCTCATCGCCGAGCCGATCCAGGGCGTCGGCGGCTTCACCCTGCCGCCCGACGGCTTCTACGGCGCGCTCAAGGCGGTCCTCGACGAGTACGGCATCCTGTTCATCGCCGACGAGGTGCAGACCGGGTGGGGCCGCACCGGTGAGCACTTCTGGGGCATCGAGGCGCACGGCGTGGTGCCCGACATGATCACGTTCGCCAAGGGCATCGGCAACGGCTTGTCGATCGGCGGTGTCGTCGCAGGCCGCGAGCTCATGGACTCGCTGCCCGCCGCGTCGATCTCGACCTTCGGCGGCAACCCGCTGGTGACCGCGGGGGCCCTGGCCAACCTCAAGTACCTCCTCGACCACGACCTGCAGGCCAACGCCCTCGTCCGCGGTCAGCAGCTCATGGCCGGCCTGCGCGAGCTGCCGTCGGCCTACCCGATGGTCGGCGACGTGCGAGGCAAAGGGCTGATGATCGGCATCGACCTGGTCCTGCCGGGCACCAAGACGCCCGACCCCAGCGCCGCGCTCGCGGTGATGGAGCAGACCAAGGCGCAAGGCCTGCTCATCGGCAAGGGCGGGCTGTACGGCAACGTCATCCGCATCGCGCCGCCGCTGTCGCTCACCTTGGACGAGGCCGCCGAGGGCCTCGACATCCTGGTCAAGTCGATCGACGCCGTCAGCGCGGAGCGGGCATGACCGACCTCCCGCTGATCACCCACTGGGTCGACGGCGCGCCCTGGGAGGGCACGTCGCAGCGACGCCTCACCATCATCGAGCCGTCCTCCGGTGCACCGCAGGCCGAGGTGTCCCTCGCCTCCGACGACGACGTCGCCTCCGCCGTGGCCTCCGCGTCGCGCGCCTTCGCCAGCTGGGGCAAGGTGTCGCTCGCCAAGCGCACCGCCGTGCTCTTCGCGTTCCGTGAGCTGCTGGCGGCCAACCGCGACCCGCTCGCGGCCATCGTCACCCGCGAGCACGGCAAGACCCTCGACGATGCCCGCGGCGAGCTCGACCGCGGCCTCGAGGTGGTCGAGCTGGCCTGCGGCCTCGGCCAGCTGCTCAAGGGCGACTACTCCGAGGGCGTGTCCACCGGCATCGACACCCACTCGGTCCGCGCACCGCTCGGCGTCGTCGCCGGCATCACGCCGTTCAACTTCCCCGTCATGGTCCCGCTCTGGATGCACCCGCTGGCGATCGCCTGCGGCAACGCGTTCATCCTCAAGCCCAGCGAGAAGGACCCGTCCGCCGCGCTCTTCCTGGCCGACCTGTGGTCGCGGGCGGGTCTGCCAGCGGGCGTGTTCTCGGTCGTCCAGGGTGACCGGGTGGCCGTCGACGCCCTGCTCACCCACCCCGATGTACGGGCGGTCAGCTTCGTCGGGTCCACGCCCATCGCCCGTCACGTGTACGAGACCTCGGCGCGCCACGGCAAGCGGGTCCAGGCCCTTGGCGGAGCCAAGAACCACATGGTCGTGCTGCCCGACGCCGACCTCGATGCGGCGGCCGACGCCGCGGTGAGCGCCGGCTTCGGCTCGGCGGGCCAACGCTGCATGGCCGTCTCGGTCGTCGTGGCCGTCGGGGGAGTGGGCGACGACCTGGTCGAGCGCATCCGCTCGCGCGCCGTCTCGCTCACGGTCGGTCCCGGCACCACCGCAGGCTCCGACATGGGCCCGCTCATCACCCGCGAGCACCGTGACCGGGTCGCGTCCTACCTCGACTCCGCCATGGCTGACGGCGCCGACGTGGTGCTCGACGGTCGCGGAGTCGCGGTCGAGGGCAGCCCCGAGGGCAACTGGCTCGGCCCCTGCCTCGTCGACCAGGTCAAGGCCGGCATGGCGGTCTACGACGACGAGGTCTTCGGCCCGGTGCTCTCCGTGGTCCGCGTCGGGTCCCTCGACGAGGCGCTCGAGCTCGTCAACGCCGGGCCCTACGGCAACGGCACCGCCATCTTCACCGCCGACGGGGCCTCGGCCCGGCGTTACTCCGCCGAGGTCGAGGTCGGCATGGTCGGGGTCAACGTCTCGATCCCGGTGCCTGTCGCGGCCTACCCCTTCGGTGGCTGGAAGGACTCGCTGTTCGGCGACACCCACGTCTACGGCACCGACGGGGTGCGGTTCTACACCCGCGGACGCGTCGTCACCAGCCGTTGGGGTGCGCCCAAGGTCGGTCATGACCTGACCTTCCCCGGCAACGCATGAGCCTGGACTCCGACGACTACCGCGCCACGTCGCTGTGGCTCGGCACGGTTCCCGGCTCGTTGGAGCCACGGGCGGCGTACGAGGGGCACAGCGAGGTCGACGTCGCCATCATCGGCGGCGGCTTCACCGGGCTGTGGACCGCCTACTACCTGCACCGGCTCGACCCGGCGCTGTCGATCGCCGTGCTCGAGGCCGAGATCGCCGGGTTCGGTGCCTCGGGGCGCAACGGCGGGTGGGCGTCCGCGCTGTTCTCCGCGTCGCACAAGAGCGTGGCGGCGGTCGGTGGGCGTGACGGCGCCGTGGCCCAGCAGCGGGCGATGAACGACACCGTCGACGAGATCGGCCGGGTCGCCGCCGCCGAGCAGATCGACTGCCACTACAGCAAGGGCGGCACGCTCACCCTTGCCCGTACCCCGGCGCAGCTGGCCCGCATCGAGGCCCGGCTCGAGGACGAGAAGGCCTGGGGCTTGAGCGATGTCGACTATCTCGACGCGTCTGTCGCGCGGGGACGGCTCGGCGCGGTGGGCGTCCTGGGTGGCCTCTGGACGCCGCATTGCGCGTCGATCCATCCGGCGCGACTGGCCCGCGGCCTCGCCGATGTCTTGACCGGCAAGGGTGTCCGCATCTACGAGAAGAGCCCGGTTCTCTCGTACGGGCCCCGGCGGGTGCATACGGGTTCCGGCGTGCTGCACGCCAAGCACGTCATCCGGGCCACCGAGGCATGGACCGCCACACTGCCCGGACAACGTCGCGCGGTGCTGCCCGTCTACTCCTTGATGATTGCCACAGAGCCGCTGCCGCAGGCATTCTGGGACGAGATCGGCTGGAACGGTCGCGAGACGATGACCGACGGACGACACCTGCTGATCTACGCTCAGCGCACGGCCGACGACCGCATCGCCTTCGGTGGCCGCGGGGCGCCGTACCACTTCCGGTCCCGCATCAAGCCGTCCTACGACCAGGAGCCGGCGGTCTTCGCCGAGCTGCAGCGCTCGCTGGTCGAGCTGTTCCCGGCCGTGGCCGACGCTGCGATCACCCACCGGTGGGGTGGACCGCTGGCGGCGCCAAGGGACTGGTTCAGCTCGGTGCGCTACGACGCCCGTACCGGACTCGGCGAGGCGGGTGGCTACGTCGGCGACGGGGTCAGCACGACCAACCTGGCCGGGCGCACCCTCGCCGACCTGGTGCTGGGGCGGGACACCGAGCTGACCCGGCTGCCGTGGGTGGGGCACGAGTCGCGGCGCTGGGAGCCGGAGCCGCTGCGCTACCTCGGCGTCAACGCCGGGCGACTGCTTGCCGTGGCCGCCGACCGCGAGGAGGCGCTCACTCGCCGCCCGTCCGTCGTGGGCCGCCTCGCCAACGCCTACATCGGCCACTAACCGCCCTGCGCCCCCATGATGGGGATGCCCGCGGTCGCCAGGGCGACCTTGGACATCCCCGTCATGGGGGAAGCGATCGGATCAGCCGAAGCCGGCGACCGCCGTCGGGCTGACGTGGACCCCGGCCGCGAACTGGCCGAGCTGGGCGTCGGTCCAGTGCAGGCTGAGCGGCGCCTGGATCATCACCTGGTGGCCGTTGGCGTCCTGGTAGCTGAGCTGCAGGCCGTCCTTGCGGTCGAAGTTGCTGACAATGCCCGTGCCCGACCCCACTGCCACCTGGTCGCCTTCACTGGCCGTCAGAGGCTTGGCGTCGTGGGACAGCAGCATCACGACGATCTTGCCCTCGAAGGAACTGACGTCGGTGTCGCCGAAGCCCACCGGGGCGATGACTAGGCCGTAGTTGTTGACGCCCTGGATCTCCCAGCCGCTGGGCACCGAGTCGACGGTGTAACCCTCGGGCTGGCTGCCGGTGTAGGCGACCAGCTTGATGGCCGCGATCTTGGTCGTCCCGGTGGTCGCCTTGTTCGTCGTCTTGGTCGTCGTCTTGGTCACGACGGTGGTCGGGGCCTTGGCTGCGGTCGTGCCCGGGTGGCCGCCCTGGTTCTGCACCACGGCAAAGCTGCCGACGGCAAGGGCGCCCACGAGGAGCGACCGGGTGCCGGTACGGCGCATGCGGCGATGGGTGAGGGCGCGGCGGCCGCGGGCCACGTCGGCGTCGACGAGGGCGGGGTCGCTCGGCCCGGGATGCTGGCCGGCGTTGCTGAGGAGGGTCTCGAGGTCGGTCATCGGGTGCTCCTGGGAGTCGTGAGGGGCGTGGGGGCGCTGGTGAGGGCGGTCCGCAGTCGTTCGAGGCCCCGGGCGGTCTGGCTCTTGACGTTGCCCTCGCTGCAACCGAGGGCATCGGCGGTGTCGCTGACGCTGAGGTCGTACACGTGGCGGAAGACGACGGCGGCCCGCATGCCCGGCGGCAGGTCGGCCAGTGCCGCCTGCAGGGCCGACTCGGGGTCGTCGTCGGAGGTGTGGAGAGCCCGGTCGGGCACCTCCGCGTGCGTGGTCTCCCGACGTCGGAACGGCCGTCGCCGTTCGTCGATCAGGGCGTTGACCAGGGTGCGCCGGGCATAGCCGTCGGGCCCGTCCGCGGCACGGATGCGTGGCCAGGCGAGGTAGAGCCGGGTCAGCGTGGTCTGGACCAGGTCCTCCGCGAGGTGCCGGTCTCCCGCCGTCAGCAGCGTCGCCGTCCGTACCAGGCGGGCACGAGCGTCGACGACGTAGGCGCGGAACTCGTCCTCGCGGGCGTTCCTCATAGGCGCTGTTCTTTCGTCATGCCCCTACTACGAACGGCGACGGCGGCGAGGTTGCACGACCCGGCAGTTTGCGTGCAGCGAGTGCACACAGACCTCGCGTTCGGTCGACGCGGTCACGCTCGAGAAGGCCGGCCCTGTCGTGGGTTGTGTGCAGCGCCCGCACGTACACCCGCGGCCAGCTCGCCAGTGTCAGCCGAGGAGGCGGCGCAGGGCGGCGGAGCCCATCGCGCTGCGCTGGGCATAGGCGTCGAGGCCGGCGCCCATCTGCGTGATCCAGACGTCGAGGGGTACGGCGTCGCCGGACAGCCGCACGCCGCGGACCTCGTGGGCGATGAAGGTGTCGAGCATGGCGCCACGGACCGTCGCCGAGTAGCGCCGGTCGTCGAGGCTCACCTCGATCTGCTGGACCGGGTGGTTCTTGGCGAACATGCCGCCGGACCGTTTGACCGACACCATGCCCGGCAGCGCGTCGGCGAGCTTGACCGCGAGCGCCTCGAGGAACGTCGGCAGGTCGACGCTGTCGGCGCGCAGTGACGCCGCCAGCAGGTCGAAGCCGGCCGGGTCGAAGGCCTCCATCTCGGTCACAGGGACGCGAAGGCCTTCTCGATGACGGACAGGCCCTCGTCGAGCAGCGCGTCGTTGATCACGAGCGGCGGC
This sequence comes from Acidothermaceae bacterium B102, assembly GCA_033097465.1. Taxonomy (GTDB): domain Bacteria; phylum Actinomycetota; class Actinomycetes; order JAWWOL01; family JAWWOL01; genus JAWWOL01. The sequence continues at coordinate 5,085,747 of AP028633.1, read as the reverse complement.
ATGATGCGGATGACGTTGTCGTAGGTGCCGGCCTTGAGCAGCACCAGGCCGTCCTGGTGGCACGCGGCCAGCAGCTTGCCGGCAAGCTCCGGTGCCGGCGTCTTGTCGCCGCCGCCGCGCACCAGCTCGATGGCTACCATGGCGCCGCGGCCGCGGACGTCGCCGATCACGTCGTGGTGCTGGGCCAGCTCGCGCAGCCGCGACATCAGGGTCGCGCCGATGGCCTGCGAGCGCTCGAGCAGGCCGCCGTTCTCGAGCTGGTCGATGGCCGCGAGTGCGGCGACGCAGGCGATCGGGTTGCCGCCGAACGTGCCGCCGAGGCCGCCGCCGTGAATCGAGTCCATGATCTCGGCCCGCCCGGTCACGCCGCCGAGCGGCAGCCCGCCGGCGATGCCCTTGGCCGTCGTGATCAGGTCGGGGACGATGCTCTCGGCCTCGCAGGCGAACATCGTGCCCGTACGACCAAAGCCCGACTGCACCTCGTCGGCGATGAACACGATGCCGTTGGCGTTGCAGAACTCCACGATGGCCGGCAGGAAGCCCGCGCCGGGAACGATAACCCCACCCTCGCCCTGGACCGGTTCGACGATGACGGCGGCGATCTGGTCGGGGCCGAGCTCGCGGGTCATCGCGCTGATCGCGGCCTCGGCACAGCTCGGGCCGCACTCGTCGTACGAGGCGCCGGTGGGGCAGCGGTAGGGGTAGGCGAACGGCATCCGGTAGACCTCGGGCGCGAACGGCCCGAACCCGTGCTTGTACGGCATCGACTTGGCAGTGAGCGTCATCGTGAGCAGCGTGCGGCCGTGGAAGCCGTGCTCGAAGGTGACGACGGCGTCGCGGCCGGTGTAGTGGCGGGCTATCTTGACGGCGTTCTCGACGGCCTCGGCACCGGAGTTGACCAGCATCGAGCGCTTCTCGTGGTCGCCGGGCGTCAGCCGGTTGAGCGCCTCGCACACTGCGACATAGCTCTCGTACGGCGTCACCATCGCGCAGGTGTGGGTGAAGTCCTCGACCTGGCGCTGGATCGCCTCGACCACGCCCGGGGCGCTCGACCCGACGTTGACGACCGCGATGCCGGCGCCGAAGTCGATGAAGGAGTTGCCGTCGACGTCGACCATGACGCCGCCGCCGGCGCGGGCCGCGAAGACCGGCATCGTGCTGCCCATCTTGGCCGGCATCGCCGCGCTGCGTCGGGCCGCCAGCTCACGCGAGCGCGGCCCGGGGATCTCGGTGACCAGACGACGAACCTGCTCGAGATCGGTCATGAGGCATCGGCTCCCTTGGCTGGGCCTGACGGCCCACGTGATCGGTTGCGACCACGGTAGGCGACCGGAGGCCCCGCGACGAGCGGACCCTCCGCACCTCCTCGTGGAAGGAGGTGTGGAGGGGCGCCCGCCGTGGTCAGGCTGCGCTGTGCGCGTGCTCCCGGGACCAGCCCAGCCAGCCCGCGTCACCGACCTCGTGCACGATCAGGTCCCGCGACTGCGGGCCCTCTGCGTCGACCAGGTCCATGAGCAACGACAGCGGAATGCCCGCGCCGAGTAGTTCCATGACTCCGGAGTCGCTCGGGCTTTCCGAGACGCCGGTGTCTGTGATGATCGCCATGTCTGCCTCCATCCCCCGTTGTGACTAGTAGATCGGCTCCGGTTGGCCCCTCGTATAACAACCGAACGGGTGAATCCGGACACCGTGCGCGCTTGGGACACCTATCGGCTATACCGCCGCGCTGTGAGAGCGGCTGAGGTGGGCCGTTTCGCCCACCGCGCGGGACACTGGACGTCCAGTCCCCGCCGGCCCGTACCGAGAGGAGCGCCCCGTGCCCGCCCAGCGCTCCGTCGTGCTCCTCGGGTCCACCGGCTCCATCGGCACGCAGGCCCTCGACCTCGTCGACCGATACCCCGACCGCTTCCGTGTCGTCGGCCTCGCGGCGGGCGGCGACCGGGTCGAGCTGCTGGCCAGCCAGGCGCTGCGGTACGGGGCCGAGGTGGTCGCCGTCGCCAAGGCCAGCGCGGCCCAGGACCTGCTGCTCGCGTTCTACGCCGAGGCGCAGCGTCGGGGCTACGAGAAGGGGCAGTACGCGGTGCCCACGGTGCTCGCCGGTCCCGACGCCGCCAGTGAGCTCGCGTCGATGTCGTGTGACCTCGTCCTCAACGGCATGACCGGCTCCGTCGGGCTCGGTCCCACGCTCGCCGCCCTCGCGGCCGGCACCACCCTCGCGCTCGCCAACAAGGAGTCGCTGATCGTCGGCGGGCCGCTGGTCAAGGCCGCCGCCAGCCCCGGCCAGATCGTCCCAGTCGACTCCGAGCACTCCGCGCTGGCCCAGTGCCTGCGAGGCGGGCGGTCCGACGAGGTGGGCCGACTCGTGGTGACCGCCAGCGGCGGTCCGTTCCGCGGGCGGTCCCGCGCCTCGTTGACCGACGTCACGCCCCAGCAGGCGCTCGCCCACCCGACCTGGTCGATGGGTCCGGTGGTGACGATCAACAGCGCGACCCTGGTCAACAAGGGCCTCGAGGTCATCGAGGCCCACCTGCTCTTCGACATCCCGTACGACCGCATCGACGTGGTCGTCCACCCGCAGAGCGTCGTCCACTCGATGGTCGAGTTCACCGACGGGTCGACGATCGCCCAGGTGTCGCCGCCGGACATGCGGCTGCCCATCGCGCTGGCCATGGCGTGGCCCGAGCGGGTGCCGGGCGCCGCCGTACCGTGCGACTGGTCCAAGGCCGCGACCTGGGAGTTCCTCCCGTACGACGCGGAGGCTTTTCCCGCCGTGGTCCTCGCCCGCGAGGTGGGCACGCGCGGCGGCACCTACCCCGCCGTCTTCAACGCAGCCAACGAGGAGTGCGTCGCGGCGTTCCTCGCCGGCACCCTGCCGTTCCTCGCCATCGTCGACACGGTGGCCGAGGTCGTGGGCGAGCACGAGTCCACGGTTGGGAACTCCCTCACTGTTGCCGATGTTCTCTCTGCGGAGGACTGGGCCCGGCAACGCGCCCGTGTCCTCTGCGGCATCACTGGCACCGTCGACCCGACGGGCGTCCCCACCCGAACGTCGGAGCTGTCCGCATGATCCACGAGCTCGGCTGGCTGCTGTTCTTCGTCGCCCTCATCGGGTCGGTCTGCATCCATGAGGCCGGCCACTTCGTCATGGCCAAGCGCTTCGGCATGAAGGCGACCCAGTTCTTCGCCGGCTTCGGTCCCACCGTGTGGTCGTTCCAGCGCGGCGAGACCGAGTACGGCATCAAGGCGATCCCGGCGGGCGGCTTCGTCAAGATCATCGGCATGACCGCGCTCGAGGAGGTGGCGCCCGAGGACGAGCCGCGCGCCTTCTACAAGCAGAAGGCCTGGAAGCGCACGGTCGTGCTCGCCGCCGGGTCGTTCATGCACTTCGTCATCGCGCTGGTGCTGTTCTGGGCGGTGCTGCTGCTCCTCGGCACGAGCAAGGCGACGCTCACCCTCGACCAGGTCACCTGCGTCAAGGCGACGACCGCCGACACGTGCACCGCGGGCAGCGCGGCGCCGGCCAAGGCCGCGGGCATCCTGCCGGGCGACCAGCTGGTCTCGTACGACGGGGTGGCGCTCAAGAGCTGGGCCGACCTCAGCAAGGCCGTCGCCAGCAAGGGGGTCGCGCCCGCCACGGTCGTGGTCACGCGCGGCGGCCAGCTCAAGACGTTCACCCTCACGCCTGCGACGCTCGTCGACAAGAACGGCAAGGTCGTCACGGGCACGGACGGCAAACCCACGCCGAAGATCGGGGTCAGTCCGGTCATCCACTCCACCTCGTACAACGTGCTGTCCGCGGTGCCGGAGTCGTTCTCCTTGTTCGGCCAGACGACCGTCGACACCGTGCAGGGCCTGGGCAAGCTGCCGTCGGCGATCAGTCACCTCTTCGACAAGGGCAGGTCCGCCGACAACAGCCCGGCGAGCGTCGTGGGCGTGGGCAAGATCGCCGGTGACGCGGTCGCCGTCGGCTCCTTCTCCGATCGGGCCGGCACCCTGCTCGGCATCGTGGCCTCGCTCAACCTGTTCGTGGGCCTGTTCAACTTGCTGCCGCTGCTGCCGCTCGATGGTGGCCACATCGCGATCCTGTGGTTCGAGACCGTGCGCTCGCGCCTCGCCCGGCTGTTCCGCCGCCCCGATCCGGGCCGGGTCGACATAGCCAAGCTCACTCCGGCGTTGTACGCGGTGCTCATCCTGATCGTCGGTCTGTCGGTCACCCTGATCGCCGCAGATATCGTCAACCCGATCGCCAACCCGTTCTGAGGAAGCCTGCATGACCGCCGTATCGCTCGGACTGCCCAGCCTGCCGCCCGCCCGCCTGGCCCAGCGGCGCAAGACCCGGCTGATCAACGTGGGTTCGGTCCCCGTCGGCGGCGACTCGCCGATCTCGGTGCAGTCGATGGCGACCACGGTCACGGCCGACATCAACGCGACCCTCCAGCAGATCGCCGAGCTGACCGCATCCGGCTGCCAGATCGTGCGCGTGGCCGTCCCGACCCAGGACGACGCCGACGCGCTGGCGGTCATTGCCAAGAAGTCGCAGATCCCGGTCATCGCCGACATCCACTTCCAGCCCAAGTACGTGTTCGCGGCCATCGAGGCCGGCTGCGCGGCGGTACGCGTCAACCCCGGCAACATCAAGGCGTTCGACGACAAGGTGGGCGAGATCGCGCGGGCGGCCAAGGACCACGGCACCCCGATCCGCATCGGCGTCAACGCGGGCAGCCTCGACAAGCGACTGCTCGAGAAGTACGGCAAGGCCACCCCCGAGGCGCTCGTCGAGAGCGCGCTCTGGGAGGCCAGCCTGTTCGAGGAGCACGACTTCCGCGACATCAAGATCTCGGTCAAGCACAACGACCCGGTGATCATGGTCGAGGCCTATCGCCAGCTCTCCCGGGCGTGCGACTACCCGCTCCACCTCGGCGTCACCGAGGCCGGCCCGCAGTTCCAGGGCACCATCAAGTCGGCGGTGGCGTTCGGCGCCCTGCTGGCCGAGGGCATCGGCGACACGATCCGGGTCTCGCTGTCGGCGCCGCCGGTCGAGGAGGTCAAGGTCGGTCTCGCCATCCTGGAGTCGCTCAACCTGCGCCAGCGCGGGCTCGAGATCGTGTCCTGCCCGTCCTGCGGCCGCGCCCAGGTCGACGTCTACGAGTTGGCCGAGAAGGTGCAGGCCGGGCTCGAGGGCCTGACCGTCCCGCTGCGGGTCGCGGTCATGGGCTGCGTCGTCAACGGCCCGGGCGAGGCGCGCGAGGCCGACCTCGGCGTGGCGTCGGGCAACGGCAAGGGACAGATCTTCGTCCGGGGTGAGGTCATCAAGACCGTGCCCGAGTCCATGATCGTCGAGACTCTCATCGAGGAGGCGATGCGCATGGCGGAGGAGATGGAAGACGCCGGCGACTCGTCCGGGGCTCCCACGGTTTCTGTGTCCTGACGACTACGGTCGACTCATGCTGAGGACGTCGCCGGTACGCGTGCTCTCGGACCGCGACGTCGCCGAGGCCCTCGCGGTCTGCAACCGCGACCCCGTGGCCAATGTGTTCGTCGCCTCGCGCATCGCGGCCGTCGGGCTCGATTCGTGGCGTCTCGGCGCCGAGGTCTGGGGCCACACCGTGGACGGGCGGGTCGACTCGCTGTGCTTCGCCGGAGCCAACCTGGTGCCCGTACAAGCCGATGACGAGGCGGCCAAGGCGTTCGCCGGTCGGGCCCGCCGGTCCGGTCGGCGCTGCTCGTCGATCGTCGGCCCTGCCGACGCGGTCGAGGTCATGTGGCGCGCGCTCGAGCCGACGTGGGGTCCCGCTCGCGACGTACGGCTGCGGCAACCGCTCATGTCGATCGAGGGTGCGCCGCTGGTCGCGGCAGACCCGGCCGTCCGCCAGGTGCGCCCGCAGGAGCTCGACATCGTCCTGCCGGCCTGCGTCGCGATGTTCACCGAAGAGGTTGGCGTCTCGCCGGCAGCCGGTGACGGGGGAGTGCTGTACCGGGCCCGGGTCGCCGAGCTGATCAGCCAGGGCCGGTCGTTCGCCCGCATCGAGGACGGCATCGTGGTGTTCAAGGCAGAGATCGGCGCCGCCACGGTCGACGCCTGCCAGGTGCAGGGCGTGTGGGTCCACCCCAACCAGCGCGGCAAGGGCGTCGGCACCGCGGGCACAGCGGCCGTCGTCGAGCTCGCCCGCCGCCAGATCGCGCCGATCGTCAGCCTCTACGTCAACGACTACAACGCCGCGGCCAGGCGGGCGTACGCGCGGGTCGGCTTCCGCGAGGTCGGCATGTTCGCGTCGGTGCTCTTCTAGCGGTCGGGCTCGACCTCGGCGGTGACGACCTCGAGGCCGGTGATGTCGATCGGGCCTGCCACGAGGACGTGCGGGATCGTGGGGAAAGTGAGCGGACGCCGTCCCAGCGACGCCATCTCCGCCAGAAACGCGGGATAGGCCGCCGGCACGTCGTCCAGCTCGCGGTAGCGGCTCTCGTCGAAGGCGGAGAACTCCTCGGGCGGGGGCTCGTCTGGCATGTCCTCGCCCGGCCTGCCATTGATCCAGAACGTCGCGTTCTCGAAGAAGGCCGCCGGGTGCTGGCGGAAGCGTTCGAGCGGGATGCGGAAGCACTCGGTAGCGAAGTTGCTGGTCACCACCCCCGCCTCCGCACGCGCTTTCGCGACCCAATAGGGGTGGATCGGTGCGCAGTGCAACGCGTCGTTCCACCGGATGCCGAGTCCCGGAATCCGGAACTGCAGCACCTGTTCACGTCCGCTGTACTTGGCGACCTGCCGGTCGTACAGCTCCGGCTGGGTGAGTCGCAACTGGTTCAACGGGAACAGCACCGTGCCCGTCATCGACGGGGGAACAGCGTGATAGACGACCTTGCCGGTTGTCGGCAGACCCACTGTCATGGCGCTCCCCCACGGGCGGCGGCTGTTGTCGGCAGCATGATCCCACCGCGACCCAGAGCTGCTCCGACGCGCTGTGCGCCACCGCTGCGATAACGTGGGGGCTCGCCACGACGGGGGTCTGATGACACAGTCCGGTACGCGCCTCGTACAGCTCGGCTGGTGGGTTGTCCTGGCCACGCTGGCGGTGGGCTGGTCCACGTCGTTGGAGGCCTTCGTCGAGGGACCGGCGACCGGAGCCGACGCCCCCGTGCTGCTCGGTCTCTCGGTCATCGCCACTGCCGGAGCCGTCGTCGCTGCCGCCGCGAGGCGACGCGGGCAGCACTGGTTGGTCGCGCTGGCGCTCGTCCTGGTGGCGTTGAGCCCGACGGTCTTCGTCTACCCGTTGAACCTCGCCGTGCTCGGTCTCGCGTTCGCCGAGCTGGCGGCCGCGCTCGGCTGCTGCGGCTCGCCCAGCCCCGGCTCCCGCTGACCGACCGCTCCTCCAGCTTTCGGATCACTGGGGCGTTGTGGTCGTTCTGGCGGGCTGCTTTCGCGCCACAAGCTCCCAGTGATCGCGGTTGTTGCGGATCACTGGGGCGTTGTGGTCGTTCTGGCGGGCTGCTTTCGTGCCACAAGCTCCCAGTGATCCGGACGCGGGGAGGTGTGGATCACTGGGCGGATGTGGCTGCTCTGGCGGCTCACTTTCGCGCCACAAGCTCCCAGTGATCGCGGTTGTTGCGGATCCCTGGGGCGTTGTGGTCGTTCTGGCGGGCTGCTTTCGCGCCACAAGCTCCCAGTGATCCCGGACGGGGGGAGGTGTGGATCACGGGGCGGATGTGGCTGCTGTGGTGGGCGGCGTTCGCGCCGGAAGGGCGCAGTGATCGGACACCGGGTCGGTTTCCGACGCACGATTGTAACGTCGGGGTCCTTTTCGGTGGCGCTTCTGTGGTGTTAGGTCGGCGGGAGGGCTTGCGTGGTGACCCCCGTCGCCGCGTAAGGTCTCCAGTGCCGTATGCGCCTCGCGGGAGGATCTGCGACGCAACACGATCCAGAAGGTAAGAGGGAGAGTCGATGAGGACAGCTACGACGGCGGCCAGAGCAGGCGCCGCACTGGTGGCGGTTTCGCTGCTGGCGACCGCGTGCAGCTCCAAGAGCAACTCGGCGGCGACATCGTCCGCCGCGGCCACCACCGGTGGGGGAGCAGCGGCCACATCCGGCGCGGCGACCACCTCGGGCGCGGCCGCGACGAGCGCAGCGGCGGCCGCCAACACCGGCAAGGTCGTCATCTGGGGCAGCACCGACACCCCGGTCTCGTACGACCCTGCTGGCGCCTACGACCTGCCCAGCTGGAACGTCATCTACAACACCTACCAGACGCTGCTGCGGGTCGATGAGTCCACCCAAAAGCTCGTCCCGGACGCGGCCACCGGCTGCACCTCGTCGGCCGACTTCAAGGTCTGGACCTGCACCCTCGCGGCCGGCCTGAAGTTCTCCAACGGCGACCCGCTGACCAGCGCCGACGTCAAGTTCTCCTTCGACCGGCTGATCAAGATCGCCGACCCCAACGGGCCGTCCAGCCTGTTGGGCAAGGTCGTCACCACGGCGCCGAGCCCGACCTCCGTCGTCTTCACCCTCCCTGACGGCAACTCGCTGTGGAACCAGATCCTGGGCACCGCTGCCGGCGCGATTGTCGACTCCAAGGTCTTCCCGGCCGACAAGCTCGAGCCGGACGCCTCGATCATCGGCTCCGGCCCGTACGCGCTCAAGACGTACCAGACCAAGCAGCTGGCGGAGTTCGTCCCGAACAAGAACTACTCGGGTGGCCTCAAGCTCGCCAACGGCGGCCTGATCATCCGTTACTACTCCGACGAGAGCGCACTCAAGCTCGACCTCGAGGCGGGCAAGGTCGACGTGGCCTACCCCAACTTCACCCCGACGACGTTGGCCGAGCTCAAGTCCAAGGCCAACATCAAGGAGGTCAGCGGCCCCGGTGGCGCCATCCGCTACATCGTCTTCAACACCAAGACGATGCCCGGTGGCACGCCGGCCCAGAAGACGGCGATCCGCCAGGCCATGGCCTACCTGATCGACCGTGACTCGATCGCCAAGAACGTCTACGAGGGCACCGTTCAGCCGCTCTACTCGATGGTCCCCAAGGGTCTCGACGGCGCCACGACCGACTACGCCACGACCTACGGCACCGCGCCCGACAAGGCCAAGGCGGCGGCAGTCCTCAAGGCGGCGGGCGTGACCACGCCGGTCAGCGCGCAGATCTGGTGGACCCCGGCCCACTACGGCACGCTCTCGAGCGACGAGTACACCGAGATCAAGCGCGAGCTCGACGGCAGTGGCCTGTTCAAGATCGACCTGCAGTCGACCGAGTGGGACGCCTACTCCAAGGCCTACGCGACCGACAAGTACCCGATCTTCGAGCTCGGCTGGTTCCCGGACTACCCCGACACGGACGACTACGTCGGCGAGTTCTACGGACCCACGCCGTTCTTCAACAACCACTACGTCAACACCGCGATCGACAAGCTCCTGCTCGACGAGAAGGCCAGCACCGACGCTGCCAAGCGCACGGCGGACTTCCGGGCGATCCAGGACCTTGCGGTCAAGGACGTGCCGACCATCCCGGTGTGGCAGGGCGAGCAGATCGCTGTGCAGTACGGCAACATCACCGGTCTCGCCAACACGCTCAAGCCGGACTACATCTTCCGGTTCTGGGACCTCGGCAAGTCCTGACGTCTCCCGCTCGACCGTGAGCTCGGTGCCGGGGCGGTGCCACTCGTGAGAGTGGCGCTGTCCCGGCTTCCGTACTGTCTGGGGTGACCTGAGGAGGACCCGCCCGTCCATGGCAAAACGCAACGGCTCTATCCGCGGCTACCTGCTCACGCGTCTGCTGCTGGTGATCCCCAACGTGTGGATCCTGCTGACCGTGGTCTTCGTGCTGCTGCGGGTGGCTCCCGGTGACCCGGTGCAGGCAGCGCAGGGCGGCCGGCTGCCCCCCGACCAGATCAAGGCGCTGCGCCACGCCGGCGGCTACGACAAACCGCTGATCGTACAGTACGGGGAGTACCTCAACCAGGTGCTGCACGGCAACCTCGGCCACTCCATCAGCGAGAACCGCACGGTGTGGAGCATCGTCACCCACGAGGGTGCCGCGACGCTCGAGCTCTCGGTCGCCGCGCTGCTCTTCGCGCTGGTCATCGGTCTGACGACCGGTCTCATCATCGGCCGCTTCCGCGACTCTCTCGGCGACGTCCTCGGCCGGCTGTTCGGCATCATCACCTACGCCGCGCCGGTGTTCTACGTCGGCATCCTGTTCCAGCTGCTGTTCGTGTCCAAGCTCGGTTGGCTGCCCGGCTCGGGCCAGGCCGACACCCTCCAGGATCTCGACCTGATCACCCACAGCCACACCCACATCTACGTGGTCGACGCCATCATCAACGGCAACTGGGACGACCTGCGCAACGTGCTCGTCCACCTGATCCTGCCGGGCGCGACCCTCGGGCTGCTGCTGTGCGGCGTCTTCATCCGGCTGGTACGGGTCAACGTGATCCAGACCATGCAGGCCGACTACATCGAGGCGGCCCGGGCGCGCGGCGTCAGCGAGTACGGCGTCCTCGTCCGCCATGCCTTCCGCAACGCTCTCGTGCCGGTCGTCACGGTGGTCGGGCTGCAGGCGGCGCTGCTGCTGTCGGGCGCCGTGCTCACCGAGACCACGTTCAACTGGCCGGGCATCGGGCAGGCGCTGATCCACTACCTCAACGAGCGTGACTACGCCGCCGTGCAGGGCATCATCACCGTGTTCGCGCTGATCGTCGTGGTGATCAGCCTGATCATCGACGTGGTCAACGCGCTCATCGACCCGAGGGTGAGGTACTGATGCCGCGCTCGTGGGAGGGCACCACCAGCAACAGCGCCACGCCGCCCGTACCGGCAGAGCGAACGGGGCCGCTGCGTACGCTGCGTCGGTCGCTCGCGCCCGTACGCGAGGCTCGTGGTCTGCCCAAGTGGACGCTCTACGTCGGCATCGCGATCGTCGTGGTCTTCGTCGTCATGGCCGTGTTCGCGCCGTGGATCTCGCCGTACCACTTCGACCAGTACCAGTCGTCGTCCGGGGCGCGGTTCCCCAAGACCGGACATCCGTCGGGGGCCCATCCGCTGGGCACCAACATCCTCGATTTCGACGTGCTGTCGCACATCATCTACGGGTCGCGGACCGCGCTCGAGGTCATCGTGCTGGCGGTGGTGTTCTCGCTCGTGATCGGCGTGCCGCTGGGCCTCTACTCCGGCTACTTCGGCGGCTGGCTTGACCGCATCCTGGTGCTCGTCATGGACGCGATGTTCGCCTTCCCGTCGCTGCTGCTCGCGATCCTGGTGGCGGTCTACCTCGGCGGCAAGTTCACCTGGCTCGGGCCGGGCTTCGGCGGGGTCATGTCGGCGGCCCTGTCCATCACGGTCATCTATGTGCCGCAGTACTTCCGGGTCATCCGCAACAGCGTGATCAGCGTGCGCGAGGAGCCGTTCGTCGAGGCCGCGCAGGTGCTGGGCGCCAAGCCCCGTACCGTGATCGGCCGCTACGTCTTCGGCAACGTGGTCCAGAACGTCCCCGTCATCGCCACCCTCAACGCCGCCGACGCGCTCCTCACGTTGGCCGGGCTCGGATTCCTCGGCTACGGCGTCCAGCCGACCCAGGCCGCCGAGTGGGGCTACGACCTGCAGCGCGCTCTCGGCGAGGTCAGCGGGGGCGTCTGGTGGACCTCGGTCTACCCCGGTCTCGCGATCGTGCTGCTCGTGACCGGGCTGACCCTCGTGGGCGAGAGCCTCAACGACCTGGTCAACCCGACGCTGCGCCGGCGTCGGCTGCTGCCGGTGACTATCGCCGACACTGCTGAGGAAGAGGGCGGTCATGTCGGTGTCTGACCTGCGCATCACCGCGCCCGGCAGCGACACGGTGCTGTCCGTCCGCGACCTCAAGGTCTGGTACGGGACCCCGCGCGGCGCCGTGCGTGCCGTCGACGGCGTGAGCTTCGACCTGCGCAGGGGTGAGACCCTCGGCCTGGTCGGCGAGTCCGGCTGCGGCAAGTCGACGCTGGGTCGTGGCGTGCTGGGGCTGCTGCCCACCGCAGCCAAGACCGCGGGCTCGGTCGTGTTCGAGGGCCAGGAGCTCGTTGGCGCGTCCATCCGCGATCTCCGACGTCTGCGCGGACCGTCGCTCGGTCTCATCTTCCAGGAGCCGATGACCCGGCTCAACCCGCTGTTGCGCATCTCCGAGCACTTCGACGAGACGCTGCGGACCCACGAGACCTCGCTGTCGAAAGCCCAGCGGCGCAGGCGTTCCCTCGACGCGCTGGGGTCGGTCGGCATCCCGCCGACCCGCTTCGACAACTACCCGCACGAGTTCTCCGGCGGCATGCGCCAGCGCATCATGATCGCGCTGGTGCTCGTGCTCAACCCGGCCATGGTCGTGGCCGACGAGCCGACAACCGCGCTCGACGTGCTGGTGGAGGCGCAGATCCTGCGCATCCTCGCTGACATCAAGTCCAGCTATGACACGGCGATCCTGCTCATCACGCACAACCTCGGCATCGTCGCCGAGGCCTGCGATCGGGTCGCGGTGATGTACGCGGGCAAGATCGTCGAGCAGGGTGACGCCGCCGAGGTGTTCCAGGGTCCGCAGCACCCCTACACCGCCGAGCTGCTGCGGTCGACGATCTCGCTGTCGACCACCGAGCTGCACTCGATCCCCGGCGCACCACCCGACCTCGTCGACCCACCGCCCGGCTGCCGCTTCCACCCGCGCTGCCCCAGCGCCATGAAGGTCTGCGCCGAACGCGTGCCGCTGACCGTGGGCTCCGAGCTCGGCCACGACGTCGCCTGCTGGTTGCGCGTGCCCGACCACCTGATCGGCGTCGGTGGCACCGTCCCCCTCGAACGGCAGGAGATCGCCCGTGCCGACGAAGCCTGAGCTGCTCGACGTCCGCGACCTCAAGGTCCACTTTCCCTTGCGTGGCGGCGTATTCGACCGACTTGCCGGCCGCGACGCCGGCTCGGTCAAGGCCGTCGACGGCGTCTCGTTCACCCTCAACGCCGGCGAGGTGCTTGGCGTCGTGGGTGAGTCGGGCAGCGGCAAGACGACCCTGGGCCGCGCCATCGTCGGCATGGCGCCGGTCACGGGCGGCACCATGCGCTTCGAGGGCGACGACCTGGTTTCCCTGCGGGGCAACGAAAGACGAGCTGCCCGGCGGCGTTTGCAGATGGTGTTCCAGGACCCGCACGCGTCGCTCAACCCGTCCATGGACATGCTGACCGCCATCGGCCACCCGTTGCGCATCCACGGCGTCACCAAGGACGAGGCCGAGATCAAGCACCGCGTCAGCGAGACCCTTGAGCGGGTCGGTCTCAGCCCGGTGGAGCGCTTTCTCTACAAGTTCCCGGCCGACCTCTCGGGTGGGCAGAAGCAACGGGCGGTCATCGCCCGCGCCATCATCCTGGGGCCGGCGCTGCTGGTCGCCGACGAGCCGGTCTCGATGCTCGACATGTCGGTACGGGCCAAGATCCTGCAGCTGATGATCGACCTGCGCGACGACCTCGACCTGGCCTACGTCTACATCACCCACGACCTGGCGAGCGCCAAGTTCTTCTGCGACCGCATCGCCATCATGTACCTCGGCCGCATCGTCGAGATCGGCCCGCCGTCCCAGATCTACGACGACCCGAGGCACCCGTACACCCGGGCTCTGCTCGAGGCGATCCCCGACCCCGGCGTGCGCCGCGAGGTGCCGCGCGACCTGCCGCGCGGCGAGGTGCCCGACGCTGCCGCCCCGCCGCTGGGCTGCTCGTTCCACCCCCGCTGCCCGCACGCGTTCGCCCCCTGCGGCTGGGAGAGTCGCGACCTGCGGACGCTGCTGGACGACCGCTGGGCCGGTCAGGCCGAGGAGGTGTTCGAGCGCGAGCGCGGCTTGCTCGGCGACCTCACCGTGCTCGACCGTCCGGCCACGCGCGCGACGATCCCGGCCGGTCGCGGCCACAACGGCGACGACGTCAACGAGCTGCTCGAGCGGGTACGCGCCAGCGATCCGGCCGAGCCGTTCTGGCGCGGCGTCGAGCGCATCGACGTGCGGTCGTCGGAGGCGGAGGTGGGGTTCCGTACCGGCGTCGACCCCGAGCTGGTCCGCTCGGGCGAGGCCGAGGTCGCCTGTCACCTCTACGACGAGTACGCCCCGCTGGCCGCAGACTAGGCACGGCCGACCGGGCAGTGCCCGGTCGGCCGCTGGTGCAGGGTCAGGGTGTGAGGATCCGGTCGTCCACGTGCAGCCGTTGGCCGATCTTGACGAGGATGAACTCGTTGTCGTCGGGTGCCAAGGTGGTACGGGCGCTGGTGAGGCTGCGCGAACGCCCCGTCGAGAACGGGTAGTTGTTGTCGTTGCCGACCAGGATCGTGTCCGGGCTCACGATGTGGACGGACTCGATGGTGTTGAACGGGAAGCGGAAGAAGTCGCCGTCGCCGCCGAGGTGCAGCGGGTCGGGCACGGCCATCAGGTCGATGAGCAGCTTCTTGCTGAGGTAGCCGTCACTGCCGGCGCGGCGGGTGTCGACCAGGAAGACCTTCTTGAACCGTGGCGCTGCCAGCCCGTCGCCGTTGCCGTCCCTCTCCAGCATCAGGAACTGGTGGGAGTTGACGGCCGTCAGCTCGGGCGCCGACTCGCCGCCGGTGCCGACCGGCGCCGTCGCGCCCGGGTAGGCGGGCGCGCCCCCGACAAGGGTCAGTGACGCCAGGTTGGCCTTGGCGCCGGGCATCTCCAGCCGCAGGTGTCGCACGTCGTTGCTGAACCGGTGGGTGCGGAGGTCGAAGTCGAGGATGCGCAGGTCCTGCGGGTCGTCCGTGCCCACGGCGCCCTCGAACATCGGGTAGAGGTGGGTGCGGCTCGGGTCGATCGCCAGGCTCTCGAGGCCGCGGCTCTGTGCGACCGTGGGCTGCTCACCGTGGAGGACGTCGAGCGTCGGGCTCTGCGGCGACTTCACGCCGGGGGTCGCGATGGGTGCTTCGAGCAACCGGCCCTGCCGGTCGGCGTGCAGCAGGAAGGGGCCGAACTCCTCACCGATCCAGAACGTGCCGTCCTGGGCGATCTCGATCGACTCCGGGTCGAAGTCGAAACCGGTGAGCAGGCGGGCCGCGGGGTCGGTCCCGCACGCCGCTGGCTTGGTCACGGGGAGGGCGTTGAACGTGAACGGCGGCAGGTCGGCACCCACGGTGGGGTCGCACACCGTCTTCCACGGCACGTAGTGGTGCGGGTCGCTGAGGATGACCGTCTCCAGCACCTGGGGGACACCTGTGGTGCCGAGACCGAGTGCCAGCCGGTAGATCGGCAGCTGCCAGTCCGCCGAGGTGTCGCGGGTCCCGTAGCCGTTGTCGGCCAGACCCCACCACTGGCCGTTGCCCGCGGGGATCGTGGCGCTGATGCCCTGCACCGGCTGGCTGGAGAACACCGGGCCGGTGGCGGGTGCCGGTACTCCGTTCGCCGTGCTGTCGAGCCGGTTCTGTGCTGTGAAGAACGCGCCGGAGGGCGGGGAGCCGGCCCGGAACGTCGCTGCCGGCAGGACCGAGCGCGCCACCAGCTCAGCCTGCTGCTGCGTTGGCTCGTCGCTGGGGGATGCCGCCGCAGCGGCGCCGCCGACCCCGGCGGTCGCGCCGAGGAGGAAGACTGACAAGACTGCCCATGTTCGTCGCATGACGGACCTCCTGGAACCTGTGATGCGCCAGCCGGTCGCTGGCCTGGCTCGACACTGGGGCGCCCGACCGTCCGGGCGGCAGGGCCTGCAGTCCCGCGCAGGGCGGGCAGGTTGCCCGGTTCGTCCGGGACTGCGTGGTCTATCTCCGGGACCCGGTGAGGAACAGACTGGGCCCGTGAAGCTCAGGGTCATCGTCGTGGCGGCGCTCGTCGTGAGCGCTGTCTCGGCTGGCGTGGCCATCCGCCTGGCCCTGCGGCCCGAGCTCCCAGCCGTCGCAGCCGCTGTCCACCAGCCGGTCGGCGCCGAGGGAGTGGCGCTCGGGCTCGCGTGGGTGCTGACCGGCGCGGTCCTGGCCTGGTTGCGCCCGCGCAACGCACTGGGCTGGCTGTTGCTGGGGCTGGGCACCTGCCAGTCGTTGGCCGTCGTCGCCACCTTGTACGGCGGCTACGGGGTCGTCCTCGGCGGGTCCGGGTGGCCGCTGGCGCGGTGGTCCGCGTGGTTGGCCTCCGGGATCGGGCTGCCTGAGCTGCTGCCCCTGACCGGGGTGCTGCTCGCGCTCTACCCGGACGGGCGGCTGCCCGGCCCCTCGTGGCGCTGGCCCGTCGCGGCCTCCATCGCGGGCATCGCGATCGACGCCGTGGCGTACATGCTGAGTCAGGAGGGCTACAACGAGGTCGCCCCCGGCCCGTCACCTCTTTCGCTCGCACCGTCCCCGGTGTTCGCCGACGGCCTGCGCGTGATCACGGCAGCCCTCATCATCGGCGGCACGGTCTCGATCTGGGTAATGTCGGCGGTTCGGGTCGCCCACGCGCGGGCGCCCGAGCGCCAACAGCTCGCCTGGCTGCTCGCCGTCGCTGTCCCGGCGTTCCTCATCATCAATCTCGCCCCGATCCCGCAGTGGGTCGCCGTCATCGTCGCCTGCCTGATGCCGACCGCCATCGCGGTGGGTGCGCTCCGCTACAACCTGCTGGGCATCGAGGCGGTCCTGCGACGCGGCCTGGTGTACGGGACGCTCACCGGCGCCATCATCGCCAGCCTCGTCCTGGCCACGATGGCCGCCAGCTTCGGGCTCGCCGGACGCCCGTTGACGAGTGGCATCGCGGCGGCCGTGGTCGCCGTCGGACTCAGCCCGCTGCGGGAACGGCTGCAGCGTGCGGTGGATCGGTTCGTGTACGGCGAACGCCGCGATCCGATGCGTGCCGTCACCCGCCTCGGCAAGAGCGTGGCCGCGACCGAGGAGACCGACCTGCTGACCTCGATCCTCACCAGCGTCACCGACGCGGTGCACGCACCAGGAGCCGTGATCTTCGGGCCGACGGGGCGGGTGCGTGCCACGACGGGAACGCCCGCGGTCGGTGAGGACCTGTCCCTGGAAGTGAGCGGTCAGCCGGTCGGCACCCTGCGCGTGGCCGCCCGCAGCTCGGGGGAGACGTACGGAACCAGCGAGCGAAGACTGCTCGCGGCGCTCACCCCGCAGGTCGCCGTCGTCGTCCGCGCTCTCGACCTGGCCGAGGCCCTCGAGGCCGAGCGCGACCGCGTCGTCGCGGCCACCCGGCTGGAGCGCAACCGGCTGCGCCGCGACCTGCACGACGGGCTCGGCCCGTCGTTGTCGGGAGTCGGACTCAGCCTGCGGGCGATGGAGGACGCCCTGGCCGACGGTGACGTCGCCCGCGTCGGCGAGCTCAACACCCGTACCCGAGAAGAAGTGCAGTCGGCCGTCGGCGAGGTGCGCCGCATCCTCGACGACCT
This sequence comes from Acidothermaceae bacterium B102, assembly GCA_033097465.1. Taxonomy (GTDB): domain Bacteria; phylum Actinomycetota; class Actinomycetes; order JAWWOL01; family JAWWOL01; genus JAWWOL01. The sequence goes on along the minus strand of AP028633.1, from coordinate 5,068,397 downwards.
GCGCCCGGCGCCGCTCGCCGACGGCGGCCTTGCCGGTGCGCTGCGCCGCCAAGCGGCGGTCTCCGGCGCGACCTACCCCGTCCACGTAGCGGTCGCGCAGAACCTGCCCCACCTGCCCGCGGAGGTGGAGACCGCTGCCTACCGGATCACGCAGGAGGCCCTCGCCAACGCCGTCAAGCACGCGGCGGCCAGCCGGGTCAGCATCGCCGTCGACGCCGACGGCAGAGACCTTCGTGTCCTCGTGGTCGACGACGGTCGTGGCCTGCCGCGCATCCGCAAGGGTGAGGCGCACGGCGGCCTGGGGCTGACCTCGATGCGGCACCGCGCCGAGGTGTTGGGCGGCACGCTGACGCTCTCGAGTGACGCCGGCGGCACGACCGTCACGGCGCTGCTCCCGCTGCGGTCGACATGACCGCCCCCGTGCGCGTCGTGCTCGCCGACGACCACCCCATGTTCCGGTACGGGCTGCGTGCGGCGTTGGCCGCAGCACCGCTCGTCGAGGTGGTGGGCGACGCCGAGGACGGCAACGAGCTCCTCGCCCTGGTCGACCGTACGGTGCCGGACGTCGTCCTGACCGACCTCGCGATGCCTGGGCTGGACGGGGTGCAGGCGACCCGCCTCATCCTCGAACGGCATCCGGGCATCGGGGTCCTCGTGCTGAGCATGCACGAGGACGATGAGGCCGTCTTCGGGGCGTTGCGGGCCGGGGCGCGCGGCTACCTGCTCAAGGACTCCGACCGCGACGACATCGTCCGGGCTGTCCTTGCCATAGCCGCGGGGGAGGCGGTGTACGGCGGCGGCGTGGCGCAGCGCATCGTTGCGTTCTTCACCGAGGCGCACCAGCGCTACGCCGAGCAGACGTTCCCCGAGCTCACGGCGCGCGAGCGTCAGGTGCTCGACCTCGTTGCGGCCGGGCACGGCAACCACGAGATCGCCCATCGGCTGGTCCTGTCCGAAAAGACGGTGCGCAACAACGTCGCGGTGATCCTGGTCAAGCTCCATCTGGGCGATCGCGCGGCCGCCGTCGCCCGTGCACGCGACGCCGGACTCGGGCAGCAGCACGTGACCTGATGGCTGTCGGGTGGGTTGTTCGGGTGGTCGCGTTCACCCCTTTGGCCCCGTCAGCCTTCAAGATCACGCCCGATACGTTCCGAGACAGCGAAAAATGGCACACCCGTCGCGAGGCGGGGCCGCAAAGCCAAGGGACCCCCGTGGTCAGCCTGGTTACCGACTCTCAAAGGGACACCGTCATGCGCAAGTTCACCAGAACCGCCCTGACGGCTGCTGCCGTCGCGGTCATCGCCGCCGGCGGCTCCGCGTTCGCCGCGAGCAACACCATGCCCCCGGACAAGGTGGCCGGTTACGGCTCCCTCAACGTCTCGGGCGCGGTCATCGACTCGGTGCACTACAACCTCAACCCGAGCGGCCTGACCATCGACACCGTCACGCTGGTCATCCACGACGACACCACCCTTCCGGGCATGCACGTCTACCTCGGCTTCGACAACCAGCCGACCACGGAGTGCCTCGGCGGGGTCTACGTCGCCCCGGTCACCACCTACACCTGTGACAACGGTGGATCGAACTTCACCGAGACGACCACGGCGTTGTCGTCCACCCAGGTAGTCGTCGGCTAATTCGGCGTTGGGGCGTACCGCCTCAAGGTTCCCGCACGGCGGTCGACGTGTTGAACGGTGAGAACGCCGACGAAACTCGTCTTCTCCGCGACCCTCGTCGCGGCGGTGACGGCGGTGTTCTGGCTGTTCTGGCCCTCCGCGCTCGGCGGCCGGACCACCTACGTGGTGGTCCACGGCGTCAGCATGGAACCGGGATTCCACACAGGTGACCTGGCGATCCTGCGTGACTCGTCCGACTTCCGGGTCGGCGAGGTGGTCGCGTACCACAGCGTCACGCTCAAGACCGTGGTCCTCCACCGGATCCATGCTGTGGACGCCGACGGGCATTTCGTGTTCAAGGGCGATAACAACAGCTGGCTCGATCCCGACCATCCGAGCAGGGACCGGCTCCTCGGCCGGCTCTGGCTCCGCATCCCGGACGGGGGACGCTACCTGACGTTCGCCCACTCGCCGTGGGGACTCGGCCTGATGGGAGCGGTGGTGATCGGCATGGGCTCGACCAAGGCGCACCGCAGGCGGTCCCGCCGCGCCCGGCGCGCCCATACCCGTCCCGTGATCCCGCCTGCCCGGCTCTCGTTGGCCCGGAGCGGGGCAGTCGTCGCAGGCGCTGCCGCGGTGCTGTGCGGCGTGGCCGCGGGCTACCTGTGTACGGTGCCCGCGACCCGGACCGTGACCAACACGGTGACGGTGACGCACACCCCGGCCCTGACCTACGTCGGCCCGGCCCGCCGCGGTACCACATACCCCGACGGGCAGGTCCACACCGGGCAGCCGGTCTACCTTCGCCTCGCCCACCGGCTCACCCTGGGGGTCCTCGACCACGTGACGGCCTCGACCTCGCTCGGCGCAACGGCGACCACGGCGGCACTCCGGGTCACCCTCGCTGTGCCCGGCGGCTGGAGCTCGGTCCTCACGGCAGCTCCGTCGGCCAGCGTCGACACGGGCCCGGCCGACGTCTCGGTCGACCTTGACCTCGTGGCCCAGCGACTGCAGGCGCTCTCCACCGAGACCGGGGTCGGGCAGTCCGGTGCCACCGTGACCCTGCTGGCCCACCTCGTCACCACCACGACGGTCGGTGGTCGTCCGGTCGTGAGCTCGGGTGACACCACCTACAGCTTCACCCTCGACGCCACCGAGCTGCGCCCGCTCTCCGCCGCGACCGCTCCTTTGTCGTCGGGTGGACCCGTACAGCTGCCGGTCAGCACCACCTCCGTCAAGGTCGCTGCCTTGTCGGCGAGCCGACTGAGCCTGGCGGGGCTCCACGTGACGTTGGGTTCGCCCTTGCTGCGCCTCCTGCGACTGCTGCTCCTGGCGCTGGCCGTTGCCTTCAGCCTGGTCTGCGCCGGGCTCGTACCGCTGCTGCGCTCGAGCGGCGGCGAGCTCGCCCATGCGGTGAGCGGCTTCGGCTGGCGGCTCGTCGAGGTCGAGACGTTGGACGACGACGAGCCGGTGGTCGTGGTCACGACGGCGGCGGCACTGCAACGACTCGCCGACCGGTACGAGCGGCTCGTGCTCTACCTGCCGGGCAACAACGTCCATGTCTTCGCCGTCCACGACGACGGCGTGAGCTATCGGTTGACCATCGTCGCTCCGGGCGTGGGCCGCAGACACCTGCACGCGGCCGCCTGACCCCGCCTCCGCGCGGTACCTGAGATAACACAGATTTGCGTTATCTCAGGTGCCTGTGTACGCTCTGCCGCGTGCCGACCGACGCCGAGATCACCTTCGCCGACCACGCCGGGCGTCTCTACGCCCGCCAGTACGGCATGGCGCCCATGGTGGGCCGGCTCCTCGGCTACCTCGCGATCTGCGACCCGCCGGAGCAGAGCATCGCGGAGCTGGCCGAGGCGTTGCTCGCGAGCCGCAGTGCGATCGCCGGCGCGGTCAACAGCCTGGACAACCTCGACCTGATCCGCCGCTCGCGCGCCGCAGGCGAGCGCATGGATCGCGTCCGCATCGACCTCACCGGGCCGCGGTCTATGGGGTTCGACATGGCGGAGTACCGCGCGCAGGGCGAGCTCGCGCGCGAAGGTCTGGTCCTGCTGGCCGGCGAAACGCTGGAACGGCGTGCGGTGCTGCTGGAGTGGGCGGCGTTCGCCGACTTCCTCGTCGACCGGCTGCCCAAGCTGGAGCAGGACTGGAAGGCCCACCGCGAGGCGCTGCGCGCCGCCGGTGAGCTGCCGATGACTCACCCCGTCGTTGAGAGAGGGCAGTCGTGACGATCACCCCCACCGCGCCGGCCATCAGCGCTCACGCCGTACGCAAGTCGTTCGGCGACCACACCGTCCTGGACGGCGTCGACCTCGCGGTGGCCGAGGGCACGATCGTCGCGCTGCTCGGTCCCAACGGTGCCGGCAAGACGACGATGGTGCGCATTCTGTCGACCTTGATACGCGCTGACGGCGGTGACATCAGCGTCGGCGGCCACGACGTCGCCGTTGACCCGGAGGCGGTGCGTGCGTTGATCGGGGTCACCGGGCAGTTCTCGGCTGTCGACAACCTGCTCACCGGGCAGGAGAACCTGGAGCTCATGGCAGATCTCCGCCACCTCGGCCGAGAGGCCGGCCGCCGCCGGATCGCTGAGCTGCTCGAGCAGTTCGAACTCACCGACGCGGCCGGCAAGCCGCTGTCGACCTACTCGGGTGGCATGCGCCGTCGGCTCGATCTGGCGATGACGCTCGTCGGTGCGCCGCGCGTGATCTTTCTCGACGAACCCACCGCAGGGCTCGACCCGCGCAGCCGCCGCACCATGTGGCAGATCATCCGCGAGCTGGTCTCGGGCGGCGTCACGATCCTGCTCACCACCCAATATCTCGAGGAGGCCGATCAGCTCGCCGACCACGTGGCGGTCCTCGACAACGGCCGCATCGTCGCCGAGGGCACGCCAGCCGAGCTCAAGAGCCGCATCCCCGGCGGACACCTCGAGCTCCACTTCACCCAAGCGCAGGCCTTGCTGTCCGCCTCGGGCTTGTTGCCCCATGCTGCCGCCGACCTCGACCAGCTGACCCTTCAGGTGCCTGCCAGTTGCAGCGTCGCTTCACTGCGTCAGGTGCTCAACGAGCTGGACGCCGCCCGCATCGAGGTCGAGCGCGTCTCGATCCACACCCCCGACCTCGACGACGTCTTCTTCGCCGTCACCGGGCACGCCCGCGTCCAACCCGCGCGTGCTGCCGAGGAGGCGCTCCAGCGATGACCTCGCTCACCTACACCGTGGCCGACTCGGCGACCATGCTGCGCCGCAACCTCAGGCACCAGCTGCGCTACCCCTCACTCACGCTGATGCTGGCGGGCTTTCCGATCGTGTTCCTGTTGCTGTTCGTCTACGTCTTCGGCGGCCAACTGGGCAACGGTCTCGGTGGCAACGGTCTTGGCGGCGGGCTGGCGCACGGCGGCCGCAGTGCCTACCTCACCTACGTGGTTCCCGGCATCCTCATCATCACCGTCGCTTCCGCCGCCCTCGGCACGGCGATCTCTGTCGCCACCGATATGACCCAGGGCATCATCGACCGCTTCCGCACCATGTCGATCGCCCGATCCGCCGTGCTCACTGGCCACGTCGTGGGCAGCCTGCTGCAAACGCTGATCGTCCTGGTCCTGGTGGTCGGGGTCGCTGTCGCCCTGGGCTTCCGTACGAGCGCCGGCCCGCTCGCATGGTTCGCCACGGCGGCCATCCTGCTGCTCTTCGCGCTCGCCCTGATCTGGTTGTCCACGGCCCTCGGCCTGGCCGCCAAGAGCGTCGAGACCGCCAGCAACACCCCGATGTTCCTGACCCTGCTGCCTTTCCTCAGCAGCGGCTTCGTCCCTACCAACACACTGCCTGCTGGGCTGCGTCAGTTCGCCGAGTACCAACCGTTCACCTCCGTCACGCAGACCGTCCGGGGTCTGCTCACCGGCGGCCCGGTCGGCAGCCACGCGATCGTCGCCATCGCGTGGAGCGCAGGCATCGCTCTGGCCAGCTATCTCTGGGCCATCCGTCTCTACGACCGCCGTCGTGCCGCGGGCCCGAGCTGAGGTCTGCGGGTTGGCGACAACGCTTGGTACTTAGGGGTTTTCGACCTCGACGAGGCTTAATGGCTGAGATATACTCGAACGCATGTTCGAGCGCTACGCGGGTAAGCCGGACCACTTTGCAGAGCTGGCTGCGGCCATCGCTCTTGTTCCGGTGGTGCCCGCGCCGGGTGGCTCGGCCGTTCTGGCGGGCGAGCGGCTGGCCGAGCTGATTCGATTGTCACGTCAGCTCGAGTCGCGAGTGGCTGGGCACGCGGTTTCCTTTGACCGGCAAGGGTTTGCCGCTGTCGAGGCCGCGACTTCGACTGCCGCGTGGCTGCGGGCTCATGCCCACATGGATTCCCAGCAAGGTCATCAGATCGTGGCTTCTGGACGCACGGCAGAGGCGCTTCCCCTGCTGGGCAAGGCCTTTGCCGACGGTGACATCGGCGCAGACCACGTGGAGGCGGTTGCCGCCGGTGCGTCAGGCATGCCTCTCGAGGTCCTGGCCGAGCACGAGCCGACGTTCGCGCAGTTCGGCGGCTCTCTCCGACCGAGTGAGTTGCGCCGAGTGGCCAAACGGGTTCGCTCGCTCTACGACGACGACATGGTCGCCAAGGACGCCACCTTCGCCCGCGAGAGCCGCAGCCTGCACCTGTCTGAGTCGGCCAACGGCATCTGGTATCTCAACGGCCAGTTCGAGGCCGAGACCGGTGCTGCCATCAAGGCGACTCTGGACTCACTGACCAAGCCGCTCGGTCCCACAGACAACCGCACCACGCCGCAGCGCCGGGCCGATGGGCTCTACGAGCTGACCCAGCTTGCTCTTCGTTCCGGCCAGCTGCCTGACTCTGGCGGTGACCGTCCGCGGTTGACCTTGACCGTGCAGCCGGCACTCCTCGCAGCGTCCGGTGCACAGGGAGTGCCTGACTCCATGGCGCGACGCGGTCTGGCCGACCTCGCCGGCGCCTTGACCGGCACGGGTGTGGGCGCCGCCTTTGCGCCGTCGGCGGTGGGCGCTTTCGGTGGACGGGACGCCCACCTGCTGGGCAGCGGAGCGCTTCTCCCCGCCGAGACCGTGGAACGCATCGGCTGCGACGCCGATGTCAACGTCTGCGTGCAGGCGCCCGACGGCGAGGTGCTCAACTACGGACGCACCCGCCGGTTCCCTCACCCGGTGCAGCGTCGGGTGCTCGTCCTACGCGACGGCGGGTGCGTGTTCCCCGGTTGCGACCGGCCGCCCAGCATGTGTCAGGCACACCACCTGCGCTACTGGTCACGGCACGGGCCCACTGACCTGGTCAACCTCGCCCTGGTCTGCTCGTTCCACCATCACCTGGTCCACGAAGGCCAATGGACTCTCCAGCGGGTCGAGCCGGGCGCTGACGACGAGCTGACAGGTGGCGGCTGGCGAGCGACCGCGCCCGACGGGCGGGAGTTCCGACGACCACGAAGACGGGCTGCTTGACCTGGCGGTCAGCGGTCAGCGGTCAGCGGTGCGCCGTGTCGCCAAGGCTGAGCTCGCCGCTGTCCACCAGGCTCATCAGCTGGTGGTGCACCGCCTGCAGGCGCTGGATCTCGGTGTCCACGTCCTGCGCGACGGCGCTGAGCGCTGCAGCGCGTGCGTCGCTGGGCGTTCCGTCGGCGAGCAGCTGCACGATCAGGGTGAGCGGCACGTCGGCTGCGCGCAGCCGCACGATCTGCGCCAGCAGCTCCAGGTCATGGGACCCATAGCTGCGATAGCCCGACTCGTCCCGCGGTGGCTCCGGGAGCACACCGATGGCGTGGTAGTAGCGAACCGATCGCGTGGTCACTCCGGCGAGGGAGGCGAGCTCCCCGATGTGCAGACTGCGGTTGACCTCGGGTATTCGATCCGACATGCCTGGGCCCCGTTCACCTGGCGGACAAGCGGGCGGCTCAGTGCGGGTCAGGAGGCGACTGAGCATGCTTGCGGTCGTCCCGACTCACGGTAAGGGCAGTGACTCCGGAGCGCTCGTCGAGCGGCTCCCGGTCGTCTGGCCCACCGCAGGCCGTGGCGGTCCTGGGCTCACCCTGGGCCAGGAAAGGTCTTGGCCCTACTGGTTCCCTGGCTCGAGGTAGGCCTGGTGCAGCAGTAGGTCGACGACCAGCGAGGTCCAGCCGGTCTGGTGCGACGCCCCCAGACCCTTGCCGGTCTCGCCGTGGAAGTACTCGTGGAACCAGAGCAGTCCTTCGGGCCAGACGTCGTTGCCGGCTGCAGGCGGCTGGGCGCCGGGAGCCGTCGGGACGAACATCGCTACCAGCCGGCGGGAGAGCTCGGCCGCAGCCTCGGACAGCGTGACCTGCGTGCCGGAGCCGCGGGGCAGCTCGACCGTCAGGTCGGTGCCGGTGTAGCGCCCGAACCGCTCGATGCCGCCGATCACCAGCCGGTTCAGCGGGAACCAGATCGGGCCGCGCCAGTTGGAGTTGCCGCCGAAGAGCCCGGTCGTCGACTCGCCGGGCTCGTAGTTGACCGGGTCGGCGTGGACCCCGCCGCCGAGGTCGGCGACGTAGGGCACGGAGTGCCGCTTGGACAGGGACCGGATGCCGTACGGCGAAAGGAACTCTGCCTCGTCGAGGACCGCCTCCAGGACCCTGACGAGACGCTCCGGGGAGAGCACCGAGAACAGGTGCTGCTGCCCCGACCCGATGGTGTGGACCCGGGCCACTTGTGCTGCCACCGCGGGCTTGTGATCGAGGAACCAGTGCAGCCGCGAGGTGAACTCCGGCAGCCGCACGAGCAGCGCGTCATCGATCACGCTGACCGCCGCGATCGGCACCAGCCCCACCACCGAGCGCACCCGCATCGGCAGGGTCTGGCCGTCACTGCGGTGCAGCACGTCGTAGTAGAAGCCGTCGGTGTCGTCCCACAGCCCCTTGTCGCCCACGTCGCCCTCGCCGCTCATCCCGTTCATGGCCGTGGCGATCAGGGTGAAGTGCTCGAAGAACTTGGTCGCGACGTCCTCGTACGTCTTGTCCTGCGCGGCCAGGGTCAGCGCGATGTCGAGCAGGTCGAGGCAATACATCGCCATCCACGCCGTGCCGTCGGTCTGCTCGAGGTAGCCGGCGACCGGCGGCTGCTTGGACCGGTCGAACGGGCCGACGTTGTCGAGGCCGAGGAAGCCGCCCTCGAAGACGTTGTTGCCCTCGGCGTCGACCCGGTTGACCCACCAGGTGAAGTTGATCATCAGCTTGTGGAAGATGCGCTCGAGGAAGTCGAAGTCGCGCGACCCGTCGATCTCGAAGACCCGCAGCGCCGCCCACGCGTGCACCGGCGGGTTGACGTCGGAGAAGTTCCACTCGTACGCGGGCAGCTGGCCACTCGGGTGCATGTACCACTCACGGCACAGCAGGATCAGCTGGCCCTTGGCGAAGGCGGGGTCGACGTGGGCCAGCGCGACCGCGTGGAAGGCGAGGTCCCACGCGGCGTACCAGGGGTACTCCCACGGGTCGGGCATCGAGATGACGTCGCGGTTGTCGAGGTGGCGCCAGCTGCCGTTGCGGATTGCACCCCGCCCGGGCGGCGGCTTGATCTGCGCCGGGTCGCCGTCGAGCCACAGCGCGATCGTGTAGTGGTAGAAGCACTTGCCCCACAGCAGACCGGCAAAGGCCTGACGAGCCACTGGTACGTGCTCAGGGCTCAGCCGCGCAAGCACTGTCGCGTAGAAGGCGTCGGCCTCCGCCCGTCGCTGGGCGTGGACCATGTCGAAGTCGGTGGTGAGGGCGTCTGGGGTCTCCGCGGTCGCCGGCGCCAGCCGGACGCGTACCTCTGCGCTGCCGCCTGCTGGCACCGTCAGCACGTGCCAGAACGCTGCCTTGGTGCCGGTGTGGTCGAGGTTGACCGTTGCCGCACCCGACACCACGTGGTCGTTGATGCCGTCCTTCGGGTACGCCGGCCCGTCCTTGGCGAAACGCAGTCGGGTGTTGGTGTCGTTGTCGCAGAACAGCACCTGCGGCGAGCCCGAGCTGGACAGCGTCATCGCGCCGAGAACGCTGTGCTGCAAGGCGATCTCGCCCTCGGGCGTGGCCGTCATCGTCGGCCGACGATGACCCTCGGTCCACGCCCACGTGTTGCGGAACCACGCCTGCGGCAGCAGATGGATCGTCGCCTCGTCCCGGCCGGTGTTAGTCACGGTGTAGAGCAGTCGCAGGTCATCAGGCGCGGCCTTGGCAACGTCGAGCGTCACCTGCCAGCACCCGTCCATGACGCCGGTGTCGGCGATCTCGTACTCCGGTACCAGCCGGCCGCGCTCCTCGTTGGTGCTCACGAGGTCCTCGTACGGGAACGCGGTGCGCGGGTAGTGGTAGCGCCAGGACAGCCAGGACGACGTGGGTGTGGCGTCGACGTACCACCACTGCTCCTTGGCGTCCTCGCCGTGGTTGCCCTCGCTGTTGGTCAGGCCGAACATGCGTTCCTTGAGGATCGGGTCGACGCCGTTCCACAGGGCGAGGCCGAGGCAGAGGTACTGCTCCTCGTCGCAGAGGCCGGCCATGCCGTCCTCGTTCCAGCGGTACGCCGTCGAGCGCGCCTCGTCGTGGGTCAGGTTGTCCCAGGCGTCGCCGCTCGCGGTGTAGTCCTCGCGCACCGTGCCCCAGGCCCGCTCTGCGACGTACGGGCCGAACCGTCGCCACGGCGCGATCTTGCCGTCGGCCTCGGCGAGGCGCACGTGCTCGGCCGTCGGGGGAGTGCCGCCGGTGCGCGGCGGCTGCATCGAGGGCTCGGCGGGTCCAGCGGTCGGCACGTCGGCGAGGGACATGATCGGATCCTAGAGAAAGCCCGCGTCAGGTCGGCGTGCCGGCGATGCCGGGGAAGGGGCGCGTCGTCGGGGTGGCGCCCGCGGCGAGGCGCCAGGTGGTGGCGCGGGACGCCGAGGCGATGAGGCCGCCGACCGCGAACCTGCGGAGCGCGGCGTCGTCGGTGGCGCCGAGCACTCCCGCGTAACCGGCCGCGGTCGCGTCCTCGAGTGTGGCCAGGAAGGTCGCTGCGGCGATGCCGTCCTTGAGCACGGGCACGGCGTAGGCAGCCAGGGCAGCAGGCACCTTGGCCCCGCGCCCTCGGATCGCGCCGGCCAGCTGGTCGCGCGCCGTGCTGTGGGCGGTGAACTCGGTGACGGCGAGCGGTCGGCGGCTGAGGGTGAGGTGGCCCCCTGCGGCGGAGTAGCCATAGATCGCTGCGTGCTCGGCGGCCAGGGCCAGCTGGAGCGCCTTGATCGCGGCGGGCGTGGCGGTCGGCGCGGTCATGGCGCTCCGATCGACTGCAGTACGACGATGTGCGACGCGTTGGCCGCAGCGATCGAGCCGAGCAGCGCGGCCGCCTGCGTCGGGCAGGTGAGGCACTGCTTGGCGGCGACATCCGAGGCCTTCTGCTCGGCCTGGGCGAGCCGGCTGATCGCCTGGTCGGTCGCGGCGGCGGCGTGGGCGGTGGCTCCGCCGAGTGAGGACGCGAGGGAGGCGACGTGGGCCTTGTGGGCGGCGAGCAGCGGCGTGAGCTTGACCTTGAGCGCGGGGTGGGCCTTGATCACCGCGGTGTAGGCGGCGACCAGGTTGGCCTCCGAGGTCGCCACGACCGTGGCCCACGGTGCCGCGGCCGCGGTGGTCGGCGCCGCAGAGGTGGTCGCCGCGGCTGAGGTGGCAGCGGCGGCCGAGGTCGGCGCGGCGCTCGAGCCACTCGCCGCTGCCGCACCCGTTCGGGCCTGAGAAGCACAGCCCGCCACGAACGCTGCGGCGGCGGCCACTCCGGTGGCCAGGACGGCCCGGCGGGTCGGCCCTGCGTCGGACATCGGCGGAGACTCCTCGGGTCAAGCGGCAGGTCACGGGCGGGCAAGGCAGCCGCGGGGCGGGTGCTGGGGGACAGCCTCTCATGGCGAGGCGGTGACCGGCGGGCGCGCAACGGCTACTCTGTTCAGCGATCTAGCCACGGTCCGCGCCCTCGCACAAGGCCGGCCGCGCACGCAGCTGCACCACCACAACAGCACAGGCGACCTGAGGAGGCTCCCCGATGAGCAGCGGCTCCCTCAAGTCCCGCCTGCACGCCCTGCTCGAGCCGCTTGCGGCCGCCGACGGCTACGACGTCGAGGACGTGGTCGTCACCCCCGCGGGCAACCGCCGGCTGGTACGGGTGCTCGTCGACGCTGACGGCGGCATCACCCTCGACGACGTTGCGACCCTCTCCCGTACCGTGTCCGACGCCCTTGACGCCTCTGACGTGATGGGCCCGACGCCCTACGTCCTCGAGGTCAGCTCGCCGGGCGTCGACCACCCGCTGACGCTGCCGCGCCACTGGCGTCGCGCGGCCGGCCGGCTGGTCACCGTGAGCGTGGCCGGAGCCGGCCCGCTGACCGCCCGTGTGGTTCGCCTCGAGGGTGATGCGGTCGTCTTCTCCACCGACGCCGGCGAGGTGACCCACCCGCTCGACGCGCTGGGCAAGGGGGCGGTGCAGGTCGAGTTCAACCGTCCCGGGGTGCCCGAGCTGGACGAGAACGACCTGCTGGAAGACGACGACGATGATGACGACGACGACGACACAGAGGACCTGATCGCAGAGGAGGCGAAGGCATGAACATCGACATGAGCACGCTGCGTGCGCTGGAGCGGGAGAAGGACATCGCCTTCGACCTGGTCTGCGAGGCCATCGAGGCTGCCCTGCTCACCGCGTACCACCACACCGAGGGGTCGGCGGCCCACGGCCGGGTCGAGCTCGACCGCAAGACCGGCACCGTCACGGTGTGGGCCCAGGAGGAGGCGGCCAGCGAGGACGCCACCCCGCGGGAGTACGACGACACGCCCGCCGACTTCGGCCGCATCGCCGCGACCACGGCTAAGCAGGTCATCCTGCAGCGGCTGCGCGACGCCGAGCAGGAGCTGACGTACGGGGAGTACGCCGGGTCCGAGGGCGACATCGTCGCGGGCGTCATCCAGCAGCACGACAAGCACGACCGCGCGAGCGACCGGCCGATGGTCTTCATCGACCTGGGCAAGGCCGAGGCCACGCTGTCGCCGGGCGAGCAGGTGCCGGGGGAGCGCTACGTGCACGGCGAGCGGATCAAGGCCTACGTCCTCCAGGTGCACAAGGGCGTCCGCGGGCCGCAGATCTCGCTGTCCCGCAGCCACCCCAATCTGGTCCGCAAGCTGTTCGCGCTCGAGGTCCCGGAGATCGCCGACGGCAGCGTCGAGATCGTGGCGGTCGCGCGTGAGGCGGGCCACCGTACCAAGATCGCCGTCCGGTCCCTCGTCCCCGGGGTACGGGCCCGTGGCGCCTGCATCGGCCCCATGGGTGCCCGGGTGCGGGCCATCGTCAACGAGCTGCATGGCGAGAAGATCGACATCATCGACTGGTCCGACGACCCGGCGACCATGGTCGGCAACGCGCTCTCACCGGCCAACGTGACGTCCGTGCAGGTCGTCGACGCCGACGCGCGCTCGGCTCGGGTCATCGTCCCCGACTACCAGCTGTCGCTCGCCATCGGCAAGGAGGGCCAGAACGCCCGGCTCGCCGCCCGGCTCACCGGCTGGCGCATCGACATCCGGTCCGACACGAGCCCCACCGCCCCGATCGGGCCGGCCACGGTTGATCTTGCCGGCGCCGAGGGTGCGCCCGCACCGAGCCCGACCATCGAGGGAGCGGCGCGGTAGACTTCATCCCGCGTCGTCGCGAGGTCCCGGTCCGCACCTGTGTGGGCTGTCGTCACCGAGCGCCGGCGTCCGACCTGCTACGCGTCGTGGCGATCGAGGGCTCCCTTGCTCCCGATCCTCGTCACCGGCTGCCGGGCCGAGGGGCATACCTGCACCCCGACCCGCGTTGTCTCGAGCTCGCACAGCGGCGGCGGGCGTTCCCGAGGGCCCTCCGGCTCGACGGCACGCCCCCCGACGATCTCGTACGGGACCACGTCGCCACCCACGGCGCACAGCACGACCCGCAGTGAGCGCACCACCCGCAGTAACGGCACCACCGTCCAGTCCCCAGCGATGAGAGCAGGTCGACGAGCGATGAGCCTCCAGTGTTTCCGCTGAGCCAGCACGGCTCAATCCCAACGTGCAGCACCACCCAGCACACCCCTAGCAGCACGACGAGCATCACCATGCAGTAGCAACCAGGTCGCGCGGACCAGACCGCGGACCAAGACAGGAGCACAGTGGCCAAGGTCCGGGTCTATGAGCTCGCCAAGGAGCTCGGTATCGAGAGCAAGGTCGTCATGACCAAGCTCACCGAGCTAGGTGAGTTCGTCCGTTCAGCCTCCTCGACAGTCGAGGCACCCGTCGTACGCAAGCTCAAGGAAGCCTTCCCCGCAGCAGGTGGCGCCGAAGCCCCAGCCGCGCCCAAGAAGGCGTCCGCCCCCAAGCCCGGCCCTGCCGCTAAGGCAGTCGTCGCCGAGCCGGTCGTCACCCCCGTTCCCGTGGTCGAGACCCCCGCTGCCGCAGCGCCGCAGCCGGTCGCGCCCGAGCGGCTCGCTCCCGCTGCCGCGTTCTCCCAGGAGACCGCCGTGCAGGCGGCCGCAGCCGCGACCCGCCCCGCGCCCCGGCCCAATGCCGGTGCGCCGCGGCCGGGCAACAACCCGTACAGCAGCCCGGCCGGCGCCACGCCGACCCTGCCTGCCCGCCCCGCCCCGCGCCCGGGTGCCCCGGCCGGCCCCGCCGGCCCGGCCCAGAGCTTGCCGCCGCGTCCGGGTGGCCCGTCCATGCCCCCGCGGCCAGCGGGAGCGCAGGGCTTCAGTGGCCCCGGCATGCCGCCCCGTCCGGGTGGCGTCGGTGCCCGTCCCGGCATGCCTCGTCCCAACCCCGGCATGATCCCCGCGCGTCCCGGTGGCCCGGGCGGTCCTGGCGGCCCCGGTCGCCCGGCTGGTCCTGGCGGTCCCGGTCGCCCCTCCGGTCCGGGTGGCCCCGGTCGTCCGGCCGGTTCCGGCGGGCCTGGTGGCTTCGCCGGCCGCCCGGCTGGTCCTGGCGGTCCCGGTGGATTCGCCGGCCGTCCCGCCGGTCCCGGTGCCCGCCCTGGTGGCGGCCCCGGTGGTCCCGGTGCAGGTGGCGGTCCCGGTGGTCCCGGTGCTGGCGGCGGTGGCCGTCCCGGAGCTCCCGGCGGTCGCGGTCGCGGCGGTGGCACCCAGGGTGCCTTCGGCCGTGGTGGCCGTGGCCCGACCAAGGGTCGCAAGTCCAAGAAGCAGCGTCGTCAGGAGTTCGACAACCTCCAGGCTCCGATGCCGGGTGGCGTGTCGCTCCAGCGCGGCCAGGGTCAGGTCATCCGGCTCTCTCGCGGTGCCTCGCTGGCCGACTTCGCCGACAAGATCGGCGTCAACCCGGCCACCCTCGTCCAGATCCTGTTCGGCCTGGGCGAGATGGTCACGGCCACGCAGTCGGTCAACGAGGACACGCTGCAGGTCCTTGGCTCGGAGCTGAACTACGACATCCAGGTCGTCAGCCCCGAGGATGAGGAGCGCGAGCTGCTCAGCGACTTCGACCTCGAGTTCAACGGCACGGTCGGCGACGACACCGACCTGATCGCGCGTCCGCCGGTGGTCACCGTCATGGGTCACGTCGACCACGGCAAGACCCGCCTGCTCGACGCGATCCGCGAGACCGACGTCCAGACGCGTGAGGCCGGTGGCATCACGCAGCACATCGGTGCCTACCAGGTCCACACCCAGGTCGACGGCAACGATCGCACCCTGACCTTCATCGACACACCCGGTCACGAGGCGTTCACCGCCATGCGTGCGCGTGGTGCCCAGGTGACGGACATCGCGGTGCTGGTCGTCGCAGCTGACGACGGCGTGATGCCCCAGACCATTGAGGCCCTCAACCACGCGCAGGCGGCCAACGTGCCGATCGTGGTGGCGGTCAACAAGGTCGACAAGGAGGACGCCAACCCCGGCAAGGTGCGCCAGCAGCTCACCGAGTACGGACTGGTGGCCGAGGAGTACGGCGGCGAGACCCTGTTCATCGACGTGTCGGCCAAGTCTCGCATCGGACTCGAGCAGCTGCTCGAAGCCATCGTGCTGACCGCCGACGCCTCGCTGGACCTGCGGGCCAACCCGACGCAGCACGCCGAGGGTGTCGCGATCGAGGCTCACCTCGACCGCGGCCGTGGTCCGGTGGCGACCGTGCTGATCCAGCGCGGCACGCTCCGCGTCGGTGACTCCATCGTCGCCGGCGACGCCTACGGCCGGGTGCGGGCCATGCTCGACGAGAAGGGCAACGCCCTCGTCGAGGCCGGCCCGAGCCGTCCGGTCCAGGTGCTGGGCTTCACCAGCGTCCCGGGTGCCGGCGACAACTTCCTCGTCGTGCCCGAGGACCGCATGGCCCGGCAGATCGCCGAGCGGCGTCAGTCGCGCGAGCGGTTCGCCGAGCTGGCCAGCCAGCGCTCCCGCATGACGCTCGAGGACGTTCTCGAGCGCATCCAGGAGGGCGAGGTCAACCAGCTCAACCTGATCCTCAAGGGAGACGGTTCGGGTTCGGTCGAGGCACTCGAGGACGCCCTGCTCAAGATCGACGTGGGCCAGGACGTCACGCTGCGCATCATCGACCGCGGCGTCGGTGCCATCACCGAGACCAACGTCATGCTGGCCTCGGCCTCCGACGCGGTCATCATCGGCTTCAACGTCCGGCCCGAGGGCAAGGCGCGCGAGCTGGCTGACCGCGAGCGGGTCGACGTCCGCTACTACTCGGTGA
Organism: Acidothermaceae bacterium B102; assembly: GCA_033097465.1. GTDB lineage: Bacteria > Actinomycetota > Actinomycetes > JAWWOL01 > JAWWOL01 > JAWWOL01. Next base: position 5,052,096 of record AP028633.1, on the reverse strand, counting down.
TCTACGCGGCCATCGAGGACGTCGAAAACGCGCTCAAGGGCATGCTCAAGCCGGAGTTCGTCGAGGCCCAGCTGGGCACCGCCGAGGTCCGCGAGGTGTTCCGGTCCAGCAAGTTCGGCAACATCGCCGGTTGCCTGGTCCGGTCCGGCACCATCGTGCGCAACAGCAAGGCCCGGCTCATCCGCGACGGCATCGTGGTCGCGGACAACCTCGCCATCGAGTCGCTCAAGCGGTTCAAGGACGACGCGACCGAGGTGCGGGACGGGTACGAGTGCGGTATCGGTCTTGGTTCGTACAACGACATCAAGATCGATGACGTGATCGAGACGTTCGAGCTGCGGGAGAAGCCGCGGGCGTAGTCTCACCGGCGTCCGGCCGGCTAGGCCCCTTTTCGAGCTGACAGTACTTTTTTTACGCTCTTCAAAGGGGCCTACCCGGCCAGCCGCCTCCGCTTCGTTGGCGCTCCTCTCGCCGTTCGGGGGGCCGACCTCCTCCCCGGACCCTGGGGAGGGCTAGGTGGGTGGGCGGGTCCTGGGTGCTTGTCGTTGGCTTCCCCCTCTTTGCTTGCTTTTCGTTTGTCGTCTCTCGAGAGGTGCGTCGCGTGTTTGCGGGCGTGTTGACCTTCGACGTGCTTCTCGGTGATGTGCACAGCCTGAAGGAGAAGCGGTCGGTGGTGCGGCCGGTCGTGGCGGAGCTCAAGCGTCGGTTCGAGGTCAGCGCGGCGGAGACCGGACAGCTCGACCTGCACCGGCGGGCCGAGATCGCGGTCGCCGTGGTGGGTTCGACGGCCGAGCACTGCCGCGAGGTGTTGGACGGGTGCGAGCGCATGGTTGCTGCGCGCCCGGAGCTGGAACTGTTGTCGGCGCGGCAACAGCTGATCGGCAGTGACGATGAGTAGGACGATGAGTAGGGAGGTGGACGAGTGAGCGACCAGGCGAGAGCACGCAAGCTGGCCGACCGGATCAAGGAGATCGCCGCCGGCACCCTCGAGCGGCAGGTCAAGGACCCGCGGCTGGGGTTTGTCACCATCACCGACGTCCGCATCTCCGGCGACCTGCACGACGCGACGTTGTTCTACACCGTCCTCGGCGACGAGGCCGAGCAGGCCGAGACCGCGCGGGCGCTGGCCAGCGCCACGGGGCTCGTGCGCGCCGAGGTCGGCAAGGGCACCGGCGTGCGCTTCACCCCGACCATCACCTTCGTCTCCGACGCGATCCCGCAGACCAGCAAGGCGATCGAGGACCTGCTCGAGAAGGCCCGACTGGCCGACGCCGAGCTCGTTCGGGTACGCGCGGGTGCTGAGCCCGCCGGCGAAGCCGACCCGTACAAGAAGCCGGTCGTGATCGACGAGACGGAGCCGGACGAGGACGAGGCGTGACCGCAGCGTTCCCGCCTCCGCAGTGGGACGACGCGGTACGGGTCCTGGCGGGCGCTCGCCAGGTGGTGCTCGCCTGCCACGTCGGGCCGGATGGCGACGCGCTGGGCTCGATGCTCGCGCTCGGTCTCGCCCTCGAGGCCCGCGGCGCTGAGGTGCTCTGCAGCTGGGGCGAGCCCGAGCTGCGCGTACCCACGTCGTTGGCGCTGCTGCCCGGGCAGCGGCTGCTGGTCGCGCCCGACCAGCTGCCTGACGCCCCCGAGCTGCTGGTCACGCTCGACACGAGCAGCGCCGACCGGCTCGGGCTGCTGCAGAAGCAGGCGGCGTCCGCCGGCACCGTGCTTGTCGTCGACCACCATGCGTCCTACACCGGCTTCGGCAGTCTGCACGTCGTCGAGGTCACCGCCGCGGCGACCGCCGTGCTCGTGCTCGAGCTCGTCGACCGGCTCGGGGTCACCCTCGACCGCGACATCGCCACCGGCATCTACGCCGGGCTGGTCACCGACACCGGGTCGTTCAAGTACAAGGCGACCACGCCCGAGGTGCACCGCATCGCAGCGCGCCTGCTCGAGACCGGCCTTCGCCACGACCTGCTCACGCGGGCGATCTACGACACCACCACGTTCGGCTACGTCCAGCTGCTCGGCGCGGGCCTCAGCCGGGTTGCTCTCGACCGGGCAGCGGCGCAAGGTCTGGGCCTGGTGTGGACCTTCACCACCGCGGACGACCTCGTGACCTACGACGTCGACCTCTCGCAGATCGAGGGCATGATCGACATCGTGCGCACCGCCGGCGAGGCCGAGGTCGCGCTGGTGGCCAAGGGCGACGTCGACGGCACGATCAAGGTCTCGATGCGGTCCAAGGGGCAGGTCGACGTCGGCGCCATCTGCGTCGGGCTCGGTGGCGGCGGCCATCTGTTCGCGGCCGGGTTCACCTCGTACGACGACGTGCCCACCACCGTCGCCCGGGTGACGGCAGCGCTCGCCTCGGCCCCGCACCTGACCGCGTGAAGTCCGCCAACCCGGACGGCCCGAGCGGCCTGGTCGTCGTCGACAAGCCCAGCGGCTGGACGTCCTTCGACGTCGTCGCTCGGGTGCGGCGACTCGCCGGCACGCGCCGCGTCGGTCACGCCGGCACCCTCGACCCGATGGCCACCGGCGTGCTCGTCATCGGCATCAACAAGGCCACCCGGCTGCTCGGTCACCTCGCCCTGACCAGCAAGGTGTACGAGGGAACGATCCGGCTCGGCGAGACCACCAACACCGACGACGCCGAAGGTGAGCAGCTCGCTGCAGTCGACGCGTCCGGCCTCGATGACGACATCATTCGTCAAGCGCTGCAAGGCTTCCGGGGCGAGATCGAGCAGGTGCCACCCCAGGTGAGCGCCATCAAGGTCGACGGCAAGCGGTCGTACGCCCGAGCCCGTGCGGGTGAGACGGTCGAGCTGGTCGCCCGACCGGTCACCGTCTCCCAGCTTGACGTCGTCGCCACCCGGCGCCAGGCAGCGACCATCGACCTCGACGTGGTCATCGCCTGCACCAGCGGCACCTACATCCGGTCGATCGCCCGCGACCTCGGGGCCACCCTCGGCGTCGGCGGCCACCTCACGGCGCTGCGGCGTACGGCGGTGGGCCCGTACACCCTGGAGGTTGCCCGGACGCTCGAGCAGCTGGTCGAGCACCTCGACCTGCTGCCGCTCGACGAGGCGGTCGCGCTGGGGTTCCCACGGCTCGACGTCGACGCCGATGACGCGCGCCGCATGGTCCACGGCATCCGGCTGCCGGCCGCGGGGCTGGGGCCGGGTCCGGTGGGGGTCTTCGGTCCGGGTGGCGAGCTCCTGGCGCTGGCCGAGGACCGCGGCGACGTGCTGCGCTCGCTCTGCGTCTTCGTCGGATGACGCGCGAACAGGGTCAGCCGAAGAGCCCGGCGCGCCAGCCGGCCACGGCCAGGGCGACGATGCCGGCGAGAACGACCACGATGGCGAGCTTGATGATCTTGTGCACGACGAACGCGGCCACGAAGAGCACGATGGCCACGACGACCAGGGGGACGGCACCGGCGTGGGACGTCTTGTCGACCGCTGCCTGGAGGCTGGACAGGCTCGCGTTGCTTAGCGAGTGGACCAGTGCGTCGGCGAGTGCGTGCATGTCCGGCATCTTGCACCATGGGGGCGGTCAGCGGGGGGAGCGTGTGACGTGGCAGAGTTCTGCGCCGCGGGTCGTTCCAGACCGTGCCGGGACGATCGGCCGTGTCACCAGGAGTGTCACCAGGAGTGTCATCGAGGAGGAGCGGGTCCGTGCAGCTGTGGTCTGACCTGACCGAGGTGCCCGCAGACCTCGGCACGTCCGTCGTCGCGATCGGGGTCTTCGACGGGGTCCACATGGGCCACCGCGTGATCATCTCGCGTGCGGTCGGCGCCGCCCGGCAAGCCGGTGTGCCCGCCGTCCTGCTCACCTTCGAGCCGCATCCCGCCGAGGTCGTCCGCCCCGAGGAGGCGCCACTGCGGCTCACCTCGGCCGAGGCCAAGGCGGTGTTCGTCGCCGACCTCGAGGTCGACGCGATGCTGGTGCTGGCCTTCACCCCCGAGCTGTCCCACGTCGAGCCCGAGGAGTTCGTGCGCGCCGTGCTGCACGACGCGCTGCACGCGCAGACGATCGTGGTGGGCGACAACTTCCGCTTCGGCCGCCGTGCCGCAGGCAACGTCGAGGCCCTGCGCGCCTTCGGCCCGTCGTACGGGTTCAGCGTCGACGCTGTGGGCCTGGTCGAGGTCGAGGGACGCACCGTCTCCAGCAGCGAGATCCGCGGCTACATCGCGGCCGGAGACGTCGACGACGCAGCGATCCTGCTCGGCCGCCTGCCCAGCGTCTCGGGCCCGGTCGTACGGGGCGACGCCCGCGGTCGCGAGCTCGGCTACCCGACCGCCAACCTGGCCCTCGAGCCGCGTACCGCCGTCCCTGCCGACGGGGTCTACGCAGGCTGGCTGGTCCGCGCCGACCCGGCCCAGCGCCTGCCCGCGGCCATCTCGGTGGGCACTAACCCGACCTTCGACGGGGTCGAGCGGCGGGTCGAGGCGTTCGTCCTGGGCTCGCCGGCCGGGCCGGGCGAGCACGGCTACCTCGACCTATACGACGAGCAGGTGCGGGTCGAGTTCGCCCACCGGCTGCGCGGCATGGTCCGCTTCGACTCGGTCGACGACCTCGTCGTGCAGATGGCTCGCGACGTCGAGCAGGCGGCCGCGCTGCTGGCCGGTCGGGCAGCCGACGCAGACGGTCGGTAACCTGGGCACTGCCGCCCCCAAGGGTCGGCGTCCATGAGCCCGGACGGAGGACGACGGCACGCATGAACGCCGCGCCACTCGTCCCCCCGTCCACGCCCGCCGGCCAACGGCTCGGCTGGCTGCTGGACACGCTCGCCGGACGGCTCCCGCTGCGGCCCGAGACCGCCGCCGCCGCCTTCGCGGGCTCTTTCATGACCACGGTCACCCCCGCCCAGCTGGCCGTCACGCTCGCCGACCTCGCCGACGACCTGGGTGACGTGGTCGTCGAACGGCTCGACGACGTGTCCCCGTACGAGCTCGCCGCGCGCATCGTCAGCCACGACCTGAGGCTGTGGGTCGTCCGCGTGGTCGTCGAGAGGGTCGCGCCGTACGGCATCACGTCCGCCTCAGTGAGTCCGGCGCGGGTGCCTACCGAGGTCGGCTGCAGCGTGCCCGTGCCGTGGCCCGCGGTCAGAGGCGGCGGTGCCGACAGCGGCGGCGAGCCGATTGTCCACAGCACGCTCGACCCGGCCCTGACCGCTGAGATCGACGCCCAGCTCGCCGATGCCCGCGAGACGCTCCGCCAGCCTGCCCTGCTGGCTGCCGTCACGGTCGGCGGCGAGACTGTGCTGAGCTGGACGGGCGGCTTCGCCGAGGTCGCAACCCGTCGTCGTCCCGGCCGGCGCAACGCCGTCCGTGCGTCGGGCCTCAGTCGCACGATCACGGCCCTCGCGGTGCTGTCGCTGGTCGCCGAGGGCCGGGTCGGACTCGACGACCCGGTGAGCCGTCACCTGCGCACACTCGGGATCGCCACCCTGCCGGGCAACGACCCGGTGCGCGTGCGCGACCTGCTGGCCCACACCAGCGGACTGCTGCCGCAGGCCGCGACGGTGACCGGCGTCCGTACCGGTTCCCGCGTGCCCGGCCTTGCCGAGCTCTACGCCCCGACGCTCGTCGCCGACCTGCCACGGGGCGAGCGCGTCGTGCCAGCCGACGAAAACACCGTGCTCGCCGGCCAGCTGGTCGAGGACGTCACCGCCCAGCCGCTCGCCGAGGCCGTCGCAGCCCGCGTGCTCGACCCGCTCGGCCTGCGCCACTCGTCCTTCCGTCTCGACGAACGGGTGGCCCGTCAGCCGGTGTGCGGCTACGACGTCGACTTCGACGAGATCGCCGTCACCTCGGGCTCCGAGGTTGTCCTCGAGGCCGCCTACGGGCTCGTCTCCACGCTCGACGACCTGGCCCTGCTCGGTGCCGCGCTGGCCGACCCGTCCCGCCTCCACGTGGTCTGCGGCGACCTCGCCGAGCAGCTGGTACGCGACCCGGCGCCGACCGCGCTCGACGGGGTGGGCAGTGGCCTCGGCGTCTTCACCGCGACCCTCGCCGATGGCCGGCCCGCGTCGTGGCAGTCCGGCGGCTGGCCGGGCGCGATGACCGTGACGTGGGCCGCCTCCGGCGTCTCCGTGACCCTCGTCGGCAACGCGTTCACCGGCGCTCGGCTCGACGCGCTGGGCTCACTCGGGGCAGGCCTGCTCACCGCCGTGCTCGACGCCGCCACGGTGGGGGTGGCCTGATGCCCGACCAACGCCAGCTCGTCGGCCAGCTCGAGCGCAACCTGCGCTACCTCGCCGCTGCCGCGACGCGCGACGGGCGGCTCGCCCTGCTGACCAGCATCGGTGACGAGCAACGCGCGCTGGGGCGGCTCCGCGAGGCCGAGATCACGCTGCGCGAGGCGTGCGCACTCGCCGAGGAGCTCGTCGACCGCCGCGCGCTCGTCGACAACCTGCTGGTGCTCGCCCGTACCGTGTCCGAGCTCAACCGGCCGGCCGACGCCGAGACGATCTTGCGCGAGGCCGACCTGCTGTGCCGCGAACGGCTGGTGGGGGAGCGGCAGGACGACGTGCTGACCGAGCTGGCCACGGTCATCGCCGGCCTCGACCGCCGCGACGAGGCGGTGCCGCTGCTCGAGCAGGCGCTGCTGCTGCGGACTGCCCGCGGCGACCGGGTCGGCGCCGCTGCGATCGAGAAGGTCCTGGGCTCCTGGGGCATCGCGCGCCCCGATGCGCCGTTGTCGGAGCGCTCCCGCGGATAGCCGCTGGCCGGTGATAGGCTGAAGGCCGCCGATGATCTCGTCGGTGGTGCTCGTCTGTCCTGGTGACACCGACCCGGGACCACCTATCACCCGAAATGGGAGCAACTCAGTGCCGCTCGAAAGCAACGTCAAGGCCCAGATCATGACCGAGTACGCGACGGTCGAGTCCGACACCGGTTCCCCCGAGGTGCAGGTGGCCATGCTCACTCGTCGGATCAACGATCTGACCGAGCACCTCAAGCTCCACAAGCACGACCACCACAGCCGCCGCGGCCTGCTTCTGCTGGTCGGCCGCCGCCGGCGCCTTCTGGGCTACCTCGCCAAGAAGGACATCAACCGCTACCGCTCGCTGATCGAGCGCCTGGGCCTGCGCCGGTAGCACCTCTTGGGAGCGGTTCCCGCACGTCGGGACCGCTCCCTTGCCGTGGACGGGTCTCCCGCACGGCGTTGCACCACCCCGACACCACCCCACGACCTGCCCGCCGCCACCTTCGGCGCACGGGCACATGAGGGGCCGAACACCTCGACCCGCGGCCGCACTCGGCGCCGGTCCTCGGTAGTGGCCTCCGGACTCACTCCGGGAGCTTCGATCGAAGACCGGTCCACTGGCCCGGTCGGTGCGCAGGCCCCCTGAGCACACAGGAGGGTGACCCTATGGAGGGTCCCGACACGCACACCGCCACAGCGACCATTGAGACGCCGCTCGGCACCCGCACCATCCGCTTCGAGACCGGCCGCCTGGCCCGTCAGGCCGCCGGCTCGGCCGTGGCCTACCTCAACGACGACACGATGATCCTGTCGGCCACCACGGCGTCGAAGAACCCCAAGGAAAACCTCGACTTCTTCCCCCTCACGGTGGACGTCGAGGAGCGCATGTACTCCGTCGGCCGCATCCCCGGCTCGTTCTTCCGCCGCGAGGGCCGCCCGACCGAGGACGCCATCCTCACCTGCCGGCTGATCGACCGTCCGCTGCGCCCGTCCTTCGCCAAGGGCCTGCGCAACGAGATCCAGGTCGTCTGCACGGTCATGGCGCTCGACCCGATCGAGCTCTACGACGTGGTCGCCATCAACGCGGCCAGCGCTTCCACCCAGCTCGCCGGCCTGCCGTTCTCCGGCCCGATCGGCGCGACCCGGGTCGCGCTCATCGACGGCACCTGGATCCCGTTCCCGACCCACGACGAGATCAAGCGGGCCACGTTCGACATGGTCGTCGCCGGTCGCGTGCTCGAGTCCGGTGAGGTCGCGATCATGATGGTCGAGGCCGAGGCCACCGCCCACACGATCGAGCTGATCGCCGGCGGCGGCACCGCCCCGACCGAGGAGATCGTCGCTGAGGGCCTCGAGGCCGCCAAGCCGACCATCGCCGAGTTGTGCCGCGCGCAGGCCGAGCTGGCCGCCGCCGCTGCCAAGCCCACCGCCGACTACCCGCGCTTCCTCGACTACCAGGACGACGTGTACGCAGCGGTCGAGTCTGCGGTCAGCAACGAGCTCGCCGAGGCGATGACCATCGCCGGCAAGCAGGAGCGCGAGGCCCGCACCGACGAGCTCAAGGCGTCGGCCAAGGACCAGCTCGCGGAGAAGTTCGAGGGACGCGAGAAGGAGATCTCCGGCGCGTTCAAGTCCCTGACCAAGAAGCTGGTCCGCCAGCGCGTGCTGCGCGACAAGGTGCGCATCGACGGTCGTGGCCTGTCTGACATCCGTACGCTGTCGGCCGAGGTCGAGGTGCTCCCGCGGGTGCACGGCTCGGCGCTGTTCGAGCGCGGCGAGACCCAGATCCTGGGTGTCACGACGCTCAACATGCTCCGCATGGAGCAGCAGCTCGACACGCTCTCGCCGGACAACCGCAAGCGCTACATGCACAACTACAACTTCCCGCCCTACTCCACGGGTGAGACCGGTCGGGTCGGCTCGCCCAAGCGGCGCGAGATCGGCCACGGCGCGCTCGCCGAGCGGGCGCTCGTGCCGGTGCTCCCGTCGCGTGAGGACTTCCCGTACGCGATCCGTCAGGTCTCCGAGGCCCTCGGCTCCAACGGCTCCACCTCGATGGGCTCGGTCTGCGCCTCCACGATGTCGCTGCTCAACGCCGGTGTGCCGCTCAAGGCGCCGGTTGCGGGCATCGCGATGGGCCTGATCAGTGACACGATCGACGGCAAGACCGAGTACGTCGCGCTGACCGACATCCTGGGCGCCGAGGACGCGTTCGGTGACATGGACTTCAAGGTCGCCGGCACCAAGAACTTCGTCACCGCGCTCCAGCTCGACACCAAGCTCGACGGCATCCCCTCCGCGGTCCTCGCCGGTGCGCTGACCCAGGCCAAGGAGGCTCGCCTGGCGATCCTCGAGGTCATGGCCGAGGCCATCGACGCGCCCGACGAGATGTCCCCGTACAGCCCGCGGGTCATCTCGATCCAGATCCCGGTAGACAAGATCGGTGAGGTCATCGGCCCGAAGGGGAAGATGATCAACCAGATTCAGGCCGACACGGGCGCCGACATCACGATCGAGGACGACGGCACCATCTACATCGGTGCCATCGACGGTCCGTCGGCCGAGGCTGCGCGGGCGATCATCAACGGCATCGCCAACCCGTCGATGCCCGAGATCGGCGAGCGTTTCCTGGGCACCGTGGTCAAGACCACGAGCTTCGGTGCGTTCGTCTCGCTCAGCCCCGGCAAGGACGGTCTGCTGCACATCTCGCAGATCCGCAAGATCGCCGGTGGCAAGCGGGTCGAGACCGTCGAGGACATCCTCAAGGTCGGCGACAAGGTGCAGGTCGAGCTCGCCGAGATCGACCCGCGGGGCAAGCTCTCGCTGATCCCGGTGCTGCCTGACGGCGCAGACGCTGCACCCGCCGACAGCGGCAACTAGTCTCGGGTCTATGACGACGACGCGTGTGCCGGCTTCTTCGGGAGCCGGCACTCTCCCTGCCCTTGTCCGCGGCAGCACCCGCACCCTCTCCAAGGCGTCGGACGCCGCGGTGGTCCGCCGGACCACGCTGCCCGGCGGTCTGCGCGTGATCAGCGAGCAGATCCCGTCGGTACGCTCTGTCGCGTTCGGCATCTGGGTCGGGGTCGGCTCGCGCGACGAGACGCCGCGGCTGGCGGGGTCGTCCCACTTCCTCGAGCACCTGCTGTTCAAGGGCACCAAGCGTCGCGGCGCGCTCGAGATCGCCGCGGTCATGGACGCTGTCGGCGGCGAGATGAACGCCTTCACGTCCAAGGAGTACACCTGCTACTACGCCCGGGTGCTCGACGCCGACCTGCCGCTGGCGGTCGACGTGGTCAGCGACATGGTGACCCAGTCGATCATCGCGACGGCTGACGTCGAGGCCGAGCGTGGCGTGATCCTCGAAGAGATCGCCATGCACGACGACGACCCCGGTGACGTCGTCCACGACGCGTTCGCCGCGGCGCTGTACGGCGACACCCCGCTCGGTCGGCCGGTGCTCGGCACGGTGGCGTCCATCTCCGAGATCCCGCGCACGTCGATCGCCGGCTACTACAAGCGGCGCTACCGTCCGGGCAACCTCGTGGTGGCGGCCGCCGGCAATGTCGACCACAACGCGCTGGTTCGCCTGGTACGCAAGGCTTTTGGTGCCGCGGGCATGCTCGAGGGTGACGCCACCTTCGTGCCGCCGCGTCACGACGGTGCGTCCATCCCGACGTTGTCCGGTGTCAACATCGTCGACCGCCCGACCGAGCAGGCCCATGTGGTGCTCGGCGGTCCCGGTCTTCACCGCGGTGACCCGCGGCGGTTTGCCATGGGCGTGCTCAACGGCGCTCTCGGCGGCGGCATGAGCTCGCGGCTGTTCCAGGAGGTGCGCGAGAAGCGCGGCCTGGCCTACTCGGTCTACAGCTACACCAACCAGCACGCCGACTCCGGCGAGTACGGCGTCTACGCCGGCTGCCAGCCCAAGCGGGTCGACGAGGTCATCGCGATCTGCCGCGAACAGCTCGGCCTCGCTGCCGACAAGGGCATCACCGACGAAGAGCTGGCCCGCGGCAAGGGTCAGCTGCGCGGGTCGCTCGTGCTCGGCCTCGAGGACACCGGCAGTCGCATGAGCCGCCTGGGCAAGGGCGAGCTCGTGCACGGCGACCTGATGCGGGTCGACGAGATCCTCGCCGCCATCGACGCGGTGACGCTCGACGACGTCCGCGCCGTCGCCTCCGACGTGCTCACCGGCCCGATGACGCTCGCCGTGATCGGCCCGTTCGCCGACAAGGACTTCTCCGGTGCCATCGGCTGATGCACCGCTCGCGGTTGCCGTCCTCGGCGCCGCCGGCCGCATGGGAGCCGAGGTCTGCCGCGCCGTCGAGGCCGCAGCCGACCTGTCGCTGGTGGGCTCGTTCGACGTCGGCTACACGGCGGACGACCTGGTCGCCTCCGGCGCGTCCGTGGTCGTCGACTTCACCCAGCCCCACGTCGTCATGGACAACGTGGAGACCTGCATCGGCCTCGGGCTCCACGTCGTCGTGGGCACGACAGGGTTCACCCAAGATCGACTGGCAACCGTACGAGCCTGGCTCGACGCCCAGCCTGAGGTCGGCGTGGTCATCGCGCCCAACTTCGGGATCGCGGCGGTGCTCATGATGAAGTTCGCTGCCATCGCTGCTCCCTACTTCGAGTCCGTCGAGATCATCGAGCTCCACCACCCGAAGAAGATCGACGCCCCCAGCGGCACCGCCACCCGTACCGCGCAGCTCATCGCCGAGGCCCGCGCCGCAGCCGGGGTCGCACCCTCGCCCGATGCCACGACGGTCGGCTTCGAGGCCCGCGGCGCCGAGGTCAACGGGGTGCGCATCCACGCGGTGCGCCTGGCCGGGCTGGTCGCCCACCAGGAGGTGCTGCTCGGCGGCGAGGCCGAGACGCTGACCCTGCGCCACGACTCCCTCGACCGCAGCTCGTTCATGCCGGGCGTCCTGCTCGCAGTCCGCGCTGTGTCCGAGCGCCCGGGGCTGACGGTCGGCCTCGAGCACCTGCTCGACCTGGCCTGACCTTCAGCGGCGCATCGTCCACATGAAGCAGCCGTAGACGAGGTTGCGCGACTGCACGAACGCGACGTCGGGGTCGGCGAGGAGCCGCTCGGCCACGGCCTCCTGGCCGGTGCCCGCCTCGACGACCTCGCCGCCGACGATGGACCCGGTCGCGTCGTACGCGCGGAAGACCTGACGCCGGGCCCGGAACTCCTCCGGGTAGCCACGGGTCGCCGGGCCGGTGCAGCCGTCGGCGTGCAGGAAGACCGGACCGGTCTCGCGATAGGCGCCCGCGGGCCCGGGCGGCGCCACGGACACGAGGGCGATGCGGTCGCCGGGACGGCTGTCGCGTAGACAGCAGCGCAGTGGTGCGCCGCCTTCCTTCTCGACGTAGACACGGTCGGCGCCAGCGGCCAGGGCTGCGGGTAGGGCTTCGAAGGTGAGGGCCATACGTCGATGGTGGACGCCGCAGTGGCTGACAACTCGCGGTTTTCGGACATTGCAGTGACAGCGCCCCCGATCGTCCGCAACTAGGATCGCGGGTTATGGACGCAGGCCCCGGCACCGTGGTGACGACATGACCGCGCCCGAGCAACCGGCGACCCGCCGGCTCGCGGAGAGCAACCGGGTGGAGGCCTTCAGCGACGGCGTGCTCGCCATCGCCATCACGCTGCTCGTGCTTGACCTGCACACGACGGAGACACGGGGCAGGGTCGGCCACGACATCCTGGCGCAGTGGCCGACCTACCTGGCCTACGTCGCGTCGTTCCTCTACATCGGCGTGATCTGGTTCAACCACCACGCGCTGTTCAACCGCATCGCCCGGGTCGACGGCGGCCTGCTGTGGTGCAATCTGGCCCTGCTGCTGCCCGCGTCGGTGCTGCCCTACCCCACGTCGGTGCTGGCCTTTGCGATGGACAAGGGCACCCACACCGACCGGGTCCAGGCGCTCATCCTGTACGCGGTGGTCAGCTCGGTCATGGCGGTGGCCTGGCTGGTCACCTTCGGCTACCTGGCCAACCATCCCGACCTCGCCAGCAGCGATGTGCCCCAAGAATTCTTCCGAGGGGAGCGCAGACGGTCCTTCGTGGGCATCGTCTCGCCGGCGGTCCCGATCGTGATCGGGCTCGTGTCACCCGTGGCAGCGCTCGTCGCGATGATCGGCCTGCCGGTCTTCTACGTCGTGACCGCCGACGGCCTGCCTCGACGTCGAGGCTGATCCAGCGACTGCAGCCCGTCGTTGAGGACGCTCGCCGCGCGAGCGACGTCCTTGGTCACGGCTCGCGCCACCTTCGCAGGCGTGGCTTGTGTCACGAGGTGTCTGGTCAGGCTGGTGGCCTGCACCTGCCACAGCCCGAGCAGTGCGGTTGCAGCGATGAGCGGCTCTGGGTCGTCGGGCTTCCTCCGGGTGCGAACCGTCAGGACGTCGGCAGCGGCGGCGATCAGCTGGTCGGTCACGTCGCGCTGGTGGGCACGCAGTGACGGGGTGGTCCTGATCAGCGCGCCAAACTGCTGGACCTGTCGGGCCGCGGTGGCCGGGTCGTCCTGCGCTGTCAGCCAGGACGTCAGCGCGCGCAGCTCGTCGGACAGGATCTTGACAGCGGCCTCCACCGGGGTGACCGCCGGGTCGGCCAGCCCGCTGCGCAGCGCGATCATCGTGCCGTCCCACCGGTCGAGGACCAGCGACTCCTTGGTGGGGAAATAGTTGTAGACGGTCTTCTCCGAGACCCCGCACGCGGCGGCCACCTCGGAGACCCGCACGGCGTCGAAGCCACGCTCCAGGAACAGCTCGGTCGCCGTGTCGGAGAGCTGCTGGCGCAGCAGCCGCTTCTTTCGCTCGCGGAGGCCTTCAGGCGGCGTCGGCCTCTCGGCTGACCAGTCGACGGTACGGGGGCTCATGGCTGCATCCTAGGGCGGATTGCTGAGATCTTGCTGATGCTATAAACTTTTAGTCACTAGAAATATTGCAGTGACGGAGAGCCGATGAGCGAGATCCGCATCACCCGCGACTATCCCTATCCGCTCGCGACCGTCTGGCGGGCGCTCACCGACCCTGAGCTTGTTCCCCGCTGGACGGTCACCGGTCGGGGCGGGCGGCCAGACGGCTACGAGCCGGTCGTCGGCAACCGGTTCCGATTCGTCGGCAAGCCCACGCCCGGCTGGAACGGCATCGTCGCGTGCGAGGTTCTCCAGGTACGCGAGCCCACGTTGCTGCGCTACTCGTGGCGCGGCGACGACAAGGGCGCCGCCACCTACGTCGCGTACCGGCTCGAGCCGCACGCCGGGGGCACTCGCTTCACCTACCAGCACACCGGCTTCACCGGCGTCGGCGGGTTCGTGATGGCCACCCTGGTCCTCGGGCCCGTACGCAGGAAGATGCTCGACGTGGGACTCCCGGCAGTGCTGGCCGACCTTGCTGGACCCGGTGCCGCGGCCGTGTGACGATCAGCCCATGCGACTTTTCCGTCAGAAGGCAGACAGGCCACCTCGCGCGCACGTCGCGGGCATCGAGCCCAACCCGCTGCGGACACCTGACGACGCGTATGAGCCAGGTCTGCTGATCGGGCTGACCGGCGACGTGTGGACCGGCATCGCCGCCAAGAACCTCAAGGACCGCGCGATCGCTACCGGCTCTGCAGATGCCGCGCCCGCCGTGGGCACCGTCGGCAAGGTGGCGGGCAGGCGAGCCGGCACTCAGCCGTGAGATCGCTGGCACTGGCGGGCCCGGGGGAGTCGCGGCAACGTCGCAGTGGCCGGCAGTGTGGCGGTCGCCGGCAGCATCGCGACGGCGGGCAGTGCGGCGGTCGCGGGCAGCGTGGCCACGGGCGGCAGCGCCGGGGTAGCAGGCAGTGTGGCGACCGCCGGCAGCGTCCTGGTCGCCGGCAGCGTGGCCACCGCCGGCAGCGTCGCGATCCTGTCGAGCCTGCTGACCGTCCTCAGCGCCGGCCTGACGAGCTGCGTGGCGTGCGTCGCGTGTGCCCGCTGCCGGCGGTGCGCGGCGTGTGTCGGGTGCATCGACTGTGTGGGCTGTGTCGGCTGCATCGGGTGTGTGGGTCTGCGCGGGGCAGTGGGGCAGCGCGGCGTGGCTGCCTGACGCGGTGAGGGCTCGCAGGGCTCAGCTGGGCGGGTCGGTGGTGGCCGACGAGTGCAGTTCCGACGTGGTGCGCGCCTGGGCCGCGATTGTGATGTCGGCGCTCATGGTGGTGAGGAAGCGCCGGATGGTGCCCCCGTACAGGAGGCCCACGATGCCGGCGAACGGTCCGCTCTGCCGGATCGTCACGGTGAGGCTGCAGCCGGTGGGAGTGTCGGCGAACGTGTGGGTCGCCACCGTGCTCAGCCCGAGGCGCAGGTTGTTCCACTCGAACGTGGTCGGGTCGACCCGGTCGACGGTCCACACCGACGTCGGGACCTTGGGCTGGCGGACCCGCACCCGGGCACCGGGACGTACGACGCCGTCACCGAGCGGGGTCGCCTCGACGACAGTGCGGGTCCAGTCGACCCAGCCCTTCATGTTGTGCAGGATCTCGACCACCGTCGCGGCCGGTGCGTCGATCTCTGTAGTCAGCTCGTAGGAAACCATGTCGCCACCTGCGTCTTCTGCGTTCCCGATGGCGTGCCTGACGCTCGCTCACGCCCTGGTGCAACGGTAGCCCGCGATCGGCCCGCGCGCCTCCCCAACCGTTCGTCTGTGATCTTCGGCAGCTGTCCCGGTGGGCGGTCAGAATGGGCGCATGGACGAGCGCGCGGTCGGCTTCACGTTGGAAGACGCGGAGGCGCTGCACGCTCTACGTCCGAGGTCCTTCTTCATTCCGACCCGCGCCGAGCGGGAGTCGCTGACGCCGGGGGACGTGGCCAAGCTGCTTTTCGCCGTGGTAGCGCCGGCCGAGGGCATGCCGGCGGGCGAGCGGATGTGGGTCGAAGTCACCGAGGTCACGGCTGGCGGCTACCGCGGGGTTCTGGCGAACCCACCCTCCGTCATCACGACCATCGCTCTGGATGACCCGGTTGAGTTTGGTCCGGAGCACGTCATCAGCCTCAGGGAGTCGTGGCCGCTTCTGGGCAAGCGGATCTTTGTCAGCCGACGGAGCCACGAGGACGATCTGCGTCCCGGGTGGGTCTACCGGGAGCAGCCGGACGACGACGAGGACTCGGGCTGGCGGGCGATGGTGGGCGATGAGACCGACGAGGAGGTGGACGCGCCCGAGAGCATCCTGCTGCAGAACGTCGGCTATTTCCTCGACCGGTGGCCAGATCTGCGATCGCTCTTCCGGGCCGAGCCTTTGGAGGGTGGTTGGGCATGGGACGGCGAGGCCTTGGCCTACGTCCCGGTCGTCGAGGACCCGGCGTGACGTGCTGCTGCCCGTCAAGGGGCGATGCTCACTTTGGCCCCACCAGTCCCTGCGCCGACTAATAGCCCAATATGTAGTTTATCCGGTCGACTCGGCAGGCAATTGTTGGCAGCGGCTATGTCTTGCCTAAGGATCGCGTTAGGGTGGCCAACAACGTGGGTGGGGCTCTCGTGCGTGCGCCCAATGGCCAACGCGTCATATCGACCTGACGACGGAAATCGGCGAGCCAAGGGGGCCGGCGGTGCGAGTTTCGCTGCGCATGCGCCTCGGGCTGGCGGCGGTCTTGGTCTCGATGGCAGGAGCCGTGTCCCTGGGCGCGGCAGCCCAGGCCGGTGCGAGCGACCGGGTCGCCGGGCCGCTGTCGCCCACGGCAGGCGCCTACTTCGGAGCGAGTTCAGAGAACCATGGTGCGGACCTCAACGACGCCCAGTGGCAGACGTACGTGCAAGCCCGCGAGGCCAAGATCGGCCGACACTGGGACGTCATCAACTACTTTCCCGGGTGGACGCCGCCACTGGGCGGCACCAGGGTCAAGTGGATGCTGTCGCAAGGCATCATTCCGATGATCTCCTGGGACTCGCCGACAACGGTTACCGACCAGCAGATCACCGATGGTGCTCAGGATGCGGTGATCACGGCGCAGGCGTTGAGCCTCAAGTCATTGAATGCGCCGGTGTTCCTGCGTTTCGACTGGGAGTTCAACGGCAGCTGGTTTGCCTGGGACGGATCGCACAACAACGACCCGGGCACGATGGACGGGCCGGCAAAGTACGTCGCCATGTGGCGGCACGTGCATGACATTTTCTCTGCTGTAGGCGCGACCAACGTGGTGTGGGTCTGGACGGCCCTGGCCGTCGACGACCCCGTGGTCGACTGGAACCACTGGACCAACTACTACCCCGGCGACGACTACGTCGACTGGGCCTCCGTTGACTCCTACAACTGGGCGGACAAGCCCGGCGGCTATCCGACCTGGACCGAGTTCGCCCCCAAACTGGCCGCTTTCTATGGCGACTTTGCCGGGCGCAAGCCGATCGTGGTGGCAGAGACCGCGGCCGGGGAGGACAAGGGCCACGACAAGGGTCAATGGATCACCAACATGCGCAATGCCCTCGAGGTGCAGTATCCCGACGTGCAGGCGGTCGACTGGTTCGACATCAATCAGCAGAATGACTGGCGCTTCGACACGTCGGCCAGTTCGTTGGCCGCGTACAAGGCGATGGGCGCCGACCCCTATTTCAAACAGCCGCACAACCTCCCGGTGATGACGCCGACCGCAGCTGCCCCTACGACCATCGCAGCGCCTGCGACGACAGCCGCGGCGACGACCACAGACCCGGCGCCCGCCCCGTCGGTCGTGGTGACCCGCGATCCGGTCGCTCCGTCGGGCGCTCCCACCACCGAACCGGCATCGCCGCTGCCGTCCGCGCCGGCACCCTCGATCAGCCCGACCGACACCTCTACGGCCTCCCCGACGACTGATCCGGTCCCCACCAACGCCCCACCGTCATCACCCGCCACGACCGATCCGGCCACCCCGAGCCCGACACCGACGACCGCAGTGCCGACACCCACTCCGACGCCAGCGCCGACCCTCTCCACGACCCCGCCGCCGACGACAACGCCGAGCGCATCGCCGACGAGCACGACGACGACAGCGGCACCGACCGCCACCAGCAAGGCGCCGACCGCTACGCCGACGCCCACGGCGACTGCCACCCCGACCGCGGGCGGCACGCTGTCCATCAGTTCCTCGGCCACCCGAGGCAGCCCCAAGGGACTCAGCGGCGCGACGGTCGGGTCGTCGGCCTACGTGTTCGCGACGTTCGGCGGGGCGCCCACCAAGGTCACCTTCTTCGTCGACAACGTGCTGCGGACCGGGACGCCCTACTCCACAGACACCGCGGCTCCGTACGACCTTGCCGGCGGCTCCTCGACCAAGGCCAACCCGTTCAACGGCACGGCCTTGCTCGTCGGACAGCACACGATGACAGCGCTGGCTGCGTACGCCAACGGAACGAGCACGGCGGCCTACGCGGTGTTCACCGTGGGCGCCGGGCCCAGCCCGTCGCTCATCGACGCCGAGGTCAGTGTCAACGCCAACCGCTCGTCACCGATCGCGTTCTCGGGCGCAACCCTCAAGGGCAGCGTCTACCCGTTCGTCAAGATCAGCGGCACGGTGACCAGCGTCGCGTTCTACGTCGACGACCCGTCGGCCAAGAAGGCGGCGCTGACCACCGAGACCAAGGCCCCGTACGACCTGGTTGCTGGGGGTACGACTGCGGCGGCCAAGCCGTACAACACGGCCACCCTGAGCAAGGGCGAGCACAGCCTCACGATCGTGGCCAAGGTGACGGGCGTCGGCACGATCAACCGGACAGCGCTCTTCGTCGTGCAGTAGGCCGGGTCATCCGCCGTCCATGGCAGAGTCGGTGTCATGGCCGCGACCGCGCTGTTCCCCAGGCTGTCCCAGCTGCTCGTGGCCTTCACCATCGAGTGTGACAACGAGTTCGAGCGCCGCATGCCTCACCGCACGTCGCTGGACCATGACGGTGTCGGGCCGTGGCTGGTCTCGATGGTCATGTGGGCCAACTACCTGTGCCTCGTGCCACCCGACGGTCTGCCGCTGCACGCACTCGCCGGGCCGAGCGGTGTGCCCAAGCTGTCCGGCCTCCAACGCTGGGGCTACCTCTCCGTCGAGCCGGACCCCGCTGACCCGAGGCCCGTACCGCCGGCGAAGGACTGGCTGGTCACGCCGACCCGGTCGGGCCTGCGGGCACAGGAGACCTGGCGGCCGATCGCGGGTGAGGTCGAGTCGCGGTGGCGTGAGCGGCTCGGCCCCGCGACGATCGACGCGCTGCGAAAAGCCCTGCTGGCACTGACATCTCAGCTCGCTGCCGACCTGCCGCGCTTCATGCCCGTGCTCGGGTACGGCCTGGCGGACAACGTCGGCGCCCCGTTCCCTGGCGCGCCCGACGACGACCCCGACCTCAGCGTCCTGCTGTCCCACGTGCTCATCGCGTTCACCCGGGAGTTCGAGACGGGGTCGCCGCTCTCGCTGGCCCTGTGCGCCGACGTGCTCCGCCTCATGGACGCCGACGGCGTACCGCTCGGGTCCCTCCCGCTGCTCGGCGGCGTGTCCAAGGAGGCGGTCGCGATGGCGTCCGGCTTCCTCGAGAGCGGGGGATGGGCACAGGTGAGCGGTCACCCCAAGCTGGTTCGTCTGACCAGCAAGGGATCTCGGGCCAAGCAGGAGTACGAGGCACGGGCCGCCGACATCGAAGCCCAGTGGCGGCAGCGGTTCGACGTCGACGCCCTCGACCGCGCGGTCACGGCCCTCGTCGGTCGGCCGTCGGCTCTCGCCGAGGGGCTCACGCCGTACCCCGACGGCTGGCGCGCCCGCAAGCCGTACGCGTACCAGACGGAGGCGGTGCTCCACGACCCGTTCGGCGCGCTGCCGCACCACCCGATGGTGCTGCACCGCGGCGGCTACCCCGACGGCAGCTGAGTGTGGTCAGTGGTCGTGGTGGTGCTCGGCCTCGGTGAGGTCGGTGTGCATGCGCACCTCGCGGACGAGCGTGCCCGCGGCGTCGAGGTCGCGCGCCGTGCCGTCGAGGGCCCAGCCGGCCGTCTCGTAGAACGTCTGCGTACCGCTGTCGCTCTGGAACACCCAGCAGACCGCGCGTGCCGTGCCCTCGGCCCGGAGGACGTCGATGGCGGCGGCGAGCAGCCGACTGCCGTGTCCCTTGCCCTGGGCTGACGGCAGGACGAGCAGCGGCCCGACCTCGGCGGTCGACGTCGGGTCTTCGTCCTCGTCGGTCGCGGGGGAGACGGCGGCGATGCCGACCATGCGCCCTTCGTCGAGGGCGACGAGCGCGTGGGAGCGGGCGTCGGACCGGCCCTCGATGCTCACCTGCCAGCGGGCCTCGACGACGGCCGGATCGAGGCCGTCGAGCACGTCACGGGGCAGGATGTTGCCGTACGCCTCGCGCCAGGTCTGGACCTGCACCTCGGCGATGGCGGAGACGTCTGCCGCGGTCGCCTCGCGTACGGAGACGTCGGCCGTTGGGGTCATGTGCTCACCCTAGGCCCAGCCGGTCGGCGGGTCAGCACGACGCCACGGCGCCGCCCGGATAGAGTCGCTGCGCCGCACCTTCCCCGGCCCCGCGGCCCCGTTGCAGTTCGTACGCCCAAGAGGTTGCTCGTGCCCCAGATCGTGCCGCTCCAGGTCCAGGTCATCGCTTTCACGAAGTTCGAGGCTCCGGCCGACGTGCCGTGGGAGACCGACGCCGACGGGGGCCAGGCGCTCGCCGAGTTCGCCGGCCGCGCGTGCTACCAGTCGTGGACCAAGCCCAACCCCGCAACGGCCACCAACGCCGGCTACCTCCAGCACATCCTCGAGGTCGGCCACCTGTCGGTGCTCGAGCACGGCACGGTGAGCGTCTACCTCAGCGGCATCTCCCGCGCGCTGACCCACGAGCTGATCCGCCACCGCCACTTCTCCTACTCGCAGCTGTCGCAGCGCTACGTGCCCGAGCGCGACGCCGCCATGGTCGAGCCGGCCGTCATCGCCGAGGACCCCGAGCTGCACAAGCTCTTCCTCGACGCGACCGACGCGGCTCTCGCTGCCTACACCGCCCTGCTCGAGGGGCTCGAGAAGACCTTCTCCGAGGTCGGCAACGCCACGCTGCGCCGCAAGCAGGCTCGCCAGGCCGCCCGGTCGGTGCTGCCCAACGCCACCGAGACCCGCATCGTCGTCACCGGCAACTACCGGGCGTGGCGCCACTTCGTCGCCATGCGGGCGACCGAGCACGCCGACGTCGAGATCCGCGAGTGCGCCATCGCCTGCCTGCGGGCGCTCAAGGACGTCGCCCCCAACGTGTTCGCCGACTTCACCATCGCGAGCCTGCC
The DNA here is from genome assembly GCA_033097465.1 of Acidothermaceae bacterium B102. GTDB lineage: Bacteria > Actinomycetota > Actinomycetes > JAWWOL01 > JAWWOL01 > JAWWOL01. The sequence goes on along the minus strand of AP028633.1, from coordinate 5,031,143 downwards.
GGACGGCACCGAGGTCGCCTCCAGCCCCATGGTCAGCGAGGGCTGAGCGCTCCGGCAGAAGGTTTTGCGGCGATCGTGCCTGCTCGGTTCACGAACTCCCGTCGAGCGCTGGGCGCCTGCTCGCGCCACGCCTGAACCGGTAGCCTGTGCCCATGCCTGAGCCCGCGACAACCCCCTCCGCCCCGTTCGGGCGGGTCCTCGTGGCCATGGTCACGCCGTTCCTGGCCGACGGCAGCCTCGACGTCGACGGTGCTCAGCGACTGGCTACCCACCTGATCGACTCCGGCTGCGATGGCCTCGTGGTCAACGGCACCACCGGCGAGTCGCCGACGTGCACCGACGACGAGCAACAGCGTCTGGTACGGGCCGTCGTGGACGCTGTCGGCGGCCGGGCTCACGTGGTGGCCGGAGCCGGGTCGAACGACACCGCGCACAGCGTCGAGTTGGCGCGCTCCGCCGAGAAGGCCGGCGCGACGGGGCTGCTCGTGGTCACGCCGTACTACAACAAGCCACCGCAGGCCGGGCTGGTCCGCCACTTCACCGCGCTCGCCGACGCGACCGCGCTGCCGACGATGCTCTACGACATCCCGCACCGCACCGGCACCGCGATCCGTACCGAGACCATCCTCAAGCTCGCGAGCCACGAGCGCATCGTCGCGGTCAAGGACGCCAAGGACGACCTCGCCGCCAGCAGCTGGGTGCTCGCCCGCACCGACCTGGCCTACTACTGCGGCTCCGACGCGCTCAACCTGCCGATGCTCTCGATCGGCGCGGTCGGCTTCGTCAGCGTGGTCGGCCACTTCTTCGCGGCCGACCTGCAGGCGATGATCGCCGCGTACGACGCTGGCGACAATGCCGGTGCCCTCGCCATCCACCGGCGGCTTCTTCCGGCGTACCAAGGGATCTTCGCCACTCAGGGCGTCATCACCACCAAGGCGGCGCTTGCCCTGCTCGGTCTGCCCGGTGGTCCGGTGCGCGCCCCGCTGGTCGACGCCACCGACGACGAGGTGGCCGCTCTGCGCGTCGCCATGACAGCTTCAGGAGTCGACATGACCCAGACCACCGCCAGCCGATCGACGGCCACCGGGTGAGCAACGCCAGTCAGGCCAAGGCCAAGAGCACGCCGTTCGTCGAGCTCGGGCCACCGCCCGCACTGCCCGAGGACGGTCTGCGCATCGTCCCGCTCGGCGGGCTCGGCGAGATCGGCCGCAACATGGCGGTCCTCGAGCACCACGGCAAGCTGCTGATCATCGACTGCGGGGTGCTGTTCCCCAACAACGAGCAGCCCGGCGTCGACCTGATCCTGCCCGACTTCAGCTACATCCGCGACCGCCTCGACGACGTCGAGGCGATCATCCTGACCCACGGCCACGAGGACCACATCGGCGCTGTGCCGTTCCTGCTCCGCGAGAAGCCGGACATCCCGCTGATCGGTTCGCGGCTCACCCTCGCGCTGCTCGAGAGCAAGCTGCAGGAGCACCGCATCAAGCCGTACACGATGGAGGTCAAGGAGGGTGGCAAGGAGCGCCTCGGCCCGTTCGAGTGCGAGTTCTTCGCGGTCAACCACTCGATCCCGGACGCGCTCGCCGTCGCGATCCGTACCGCTGCCGGCGTCGTCCTGCACACCGGCGACTTCAAGATGGACCAGCTGCCCCTCGACGGCCGGCTGACCGACCTCGGCGGGTTCGCCCGCCTCGGCGCCGACGGCGTCGACCTGCTGATGTCCGACTCGACCAACGCCGAGGTGCCCGGCTTCGTGACGCCCGAGCGCGAGATCGGGCCGGTGCTCGACAACGTGGTACGACGTGCCCAGCGCCGCGTCATCGTCGCCTGCTTCGCCTCGCACATCCACCGCGTCCAGCAGGCCCTCGACGTCGCCGCGGCCCACAACCGCAAGGTCGCTTTCATCGGCCGCTCGATGGTCCGCAACATGGGTGTCGCCCGCGACCTCGGCTACCTGCGCATCCCCAACGGCCTGGTCATGGACGCGCGCGACATCGACGCGTTGCCGCCCGAGCAGGTCTGCCTGATCTCCACCGGGTCGCAGGGCGAGCCGCTGTCGGCGCTCTCGCGCATGGCCAACCGCGACCACCCCGTCCGCATCGAGGAGGGTGACACCGTCATCCTCGCGAGCAGCCTGATCCCGGGCAACGAGGACGCCGTCTTCAAGGTAGTCAACGGGTTGTCCCGCATCGGGGCGATCGTGATCCACAAGAGCAACGCGCTGGTCCACGTCTCCGGCCACGCGCCGGCCGGTGAGCTGCTCTACCTGCTTAACGCCGTCCGCCCGAGCAACGTCATGCCGGTCCACGGCGAGTGGCGCCACCTGCGGGCCCACGCCGAGCTGGCCAAGCTGACCGGCGTGCCCGACAACCGCATCGTGCTTGCCGACGACGGCATGGTCGTCGACCTCGTCGACGGGGTCGCCTCGATCGTCGGCCGCGTGCCGGCCGGATTCGTCTTCGTCGACGGACTGACGGTGGGCGAGATCGGCGCTGCGTCGCTCAAGGACCGCCGCATCCTGCGCGACGAGGGGTTCATCAGCGTCGTCGTCGTGGTCGACTCGGCCACGGGCAAGGCCAGCGCTCCGCCCCACCTGTCGGCCCGCGGCTTCTCCGACGAGCCCGGCATCTTCGACGCCGTCATGCCGCTCATCGAGCAGGCGCTGCTCAACGCGTCGTCCGAGGGCGGCACCGAGCCGCACCAGCTCTCCCAGCTCGTTCGCCGGGTCGTGGGCAAGTGGGTCAGCGACAACTTCCGCCGCCGGCCCATGATCATCCCGACCATCGTCGAGGTGTAACCGTCTCCGGCCCCTCGCTCGTGCCGCCGGAGCGGCTCGAACGCTGGCTCGACCGGTTCGCCGCCGAGCACGGCGGGGTCGCGGTCGAGGCGTCCTCCGACGGCATCGTCCTGCTGGGCGCGGACGGCTCCCGGGCCGACGTCGAGGCCCCGTTCCCGCCGATGCGGGTACGCGCGGAGGCCCCGTACCGCGGGCTGCTCGAGCACGTGACGCGGCCCCGGGTCATCGGTGTGCTGCTGGTGCGCAAGGGCGGCTACGCGGCAGGGGTGTTCGTCGGCGCCGAGCTGGTCGTGTCCAAGGTCGGCAGCCGGCACGTGCAGGGGCGTTCGGCCGCAGGTGGGTGGTCGCAGCAACGGTTCGCCCGCAGGCGTGAGGGGCAGGCCCGCGAGGCCTTCGAGGCGGCGGCCGACACCGCGGTGCGGGTGATCGTCCCCGAGCTGGCCCGGTTGGACGCGGTCGTCACCGGGGGAGACCGGCCGGCGCTGGCCGCCGTGCTTGAGGACCCGCGGCTCGTCGGGGTGCGCCGGATGGTGGTCGAACGGGTGCTCGACGTGGTCGACCCTCGGCTCGTCGTGCTGCAGGAGACCCCCAAGCGCTTCCGGGCGGCGCGTATCAGCGTGTCGGCCTGTGACTGAAGTGACCTGAGGTACGCCCGGGGTACGGTCGGATCATGGCGACCCGTGGCTCCGTCGCGCCCCGTTCAGGTGGTGGCAAACCCTCCGGCAAGACGCCGGTCAAGGGCGTGCCCGCGAAAGGCAAGGCAGGCGGCAAGCCCGCGGCCAAGCGCACCGCCGAGCCTGCCAGCAAGCCGGCCGCCCGCACAGCCGCCCCGCGAACTGGTGCCTCGACGCGCTCTGCCGGCACCCGTCCGGCCCGTGCGACCCCCCGCAAGGCCCCCGCGCGCCGGTCCGCCCCGCGCCGCTCTAGTCGCCCCAGGCGCACCGGGCCTGGCCTGCCCGTACGCCTGGTGCGCGCCGTCTGGCGCATGCTCTGGAAGTTGACGACCGCCACGGTGAGCCTGCTGGCACGCGGTGTCGGCGGTGCTGCCCGCCTGCTCGGCCGTGGCGCCCGCGAGCTCGACCCGGCCCACCGTCGCGACGGAGCCGGTCTCGCGGCCCTCGCCGCTGGCCTGGTGATCGGGTACGGCGTCTGGTTCCACGGCAGCTCCCCGGTGGCCAATGGCGTCGCCGACACGGCCCACGCAGTGCTCGGCGCGACCGCGGTGCTCGTTCCGCTCCTGCTGTTCGTCCTCGCCTGGCGGCTGCTGCGCCACGAGGCCGACCCTGCCAGCCGTGGTCGGCGCACCGTCGGCTGGGTCATGCTCGCCGCCGGCATCACCGGCATCGTGCACATCGGCCACGGCGCCCCCGACTGGTCCCTCGGGGTGACCAAGGTCGGGCACGCCGGCGGCATGCTCGGGTTCCTCGTCTCGTCGCCTCTGCTGTCGCTGCCGAGCGCGCTGGCCAGCCTCTTGCTGCTGATCCTTGCGGTCTTCGGCTTGCTCGTGCTGACGGCGACCCCGCTGCACGCCGTGCCGCACCTCGTCCGCGACTGGGGCGACCGGTTCTTCCGTACGCCGCTCGAGCACCTCGAGGGAGAGTACGGCGACGACGACTCGCCAGACGCCGGCATCAGCCTGCTCGACGGCGACGACTCGGTCGAGCTCGACCCGGCTCTGTTGGCGCTGCTGGAGGACGAGCCGGAGCGCAAGCCCCGCCGCTCGGCCCGGCGCCGTGTGGGAACCATGCAAGACCTCGAGCCCAACCCCTTCGACGCCGAGACCCCGCTGGTGATCGACCTCACCGCCCCGCGCGTGGTCGACCCGGACACCATCGTCCTGCCGCCACCCCCGCCGCGTACCCCTCCGCCGCACAGCAAGGCGCCCGGCAAAGGGGTCCAGCTGCCGTTGTCGCCTAGCGGCTACCAGCTGCCGCCGCCGGACATGCTCTCCGCCGGCGCGCCGGGCAAGGCGCGGAGCAAGGCCAACGACGACGTCATCGCGTCGCTGACCGGCGTCTTCGAGCAGTTCGACATCGACGCCGCCGTCACCGGGTTCTCCCGCGGCCCGTCCGTCACCCGCTACGAGGTCGAGCTCGGCCCGGCCGTCAAGGTCGAGAAGATCACCGGCATCCAGCGCAACATCGCCTATGCGGTCAAGTCGGCCGACGTGCGCATCCTCAGCCCGATCCCCGGCAAGTCTGCGGTAGGCATCGAGATCCCCAACTCCGACCGCGAGTGGGTCGTCCTCGGCGACGTCATGCGCTCGAGCGTCGCGATGAACGACCACCACCCGTGCATCGTCGCGTTGGGCAAGGACGTCGAGGGCAAGTTCGTCGTCGCCAACCTGGCCAAGATGCCGCACATCCTGGTGGCCGGCGCGACCGGCGCCGGCAAGTCGAGCTGCATCAACTCGCTGATCACCTCGATCCTCACCCGCGCGACGCCCGACGAGGTCCGGCTGATCCTGATCGACCCCAAGCGGGTCGAGCTGACGATCTACGAGGGCATCCCGCACCTCGTGACCCCGATCATCACCAACGCCAAGAAGGCCGCCGAGGCGCTGCAGTGGGTCGTCCGCGAGATGGACCTCCGGTACGAGGACCTTGCGGCCAACGGCGTACGCCACATCGACGACTTCAACCGCAAGGTGCGTTCGGGCGAGATCACCGCCCCGCCCGGCAGCGAACGCGTCTACACGCCCTACCCCTATCTCATCGTCGTGGTCGACGAGCTCGCCGACCTGATGATGGTCGCGCCGCGTGACGTCGAGGACTCGATCGTCCGCATCACCCAGCTCGCCCGCGCCGCCGGCATCCACCTGGTGCTCGCGACCCAGCGGCCGTCGGTCGACGTCGTCACCGGTCTGATCAAGGCCAACGTGCCGTCGCGGCTGGCGTTCTCGACCTCGTCCCTGGCCGACTCGCGGGTCATCCTCGACCAGCCGGGCGCTGAGAAGCTGATCGGCCAGGGCGACGGTCTCTTCCTGCCGATGGGCATGAGCAAGCCGATCCGGATCCAGGGCGCCTACGTCTCCGAGGCCGAGATCGAGGCGGTGGTCGCCTTCACCAAGGAGCAGGCCCAGCCGGCGTTCCGCCAGGACGTGTTCGTCGCCGCCGAGGCCAAGAGGGACATCGACGAGGAGATCGGCGACGACCTCGACCTGCTGTGCCAGGCCGTCGAGCTGGTCGTCACGACGCAGTTCGGGTCCACCTCGATGCTGCAGCGCAAGCTGCGGGTCGGCTTCGCCAAGGCCGGCCGACTCATGGACCTCATGGAGTCGCGGGGCATCGTCGGACCGAGCGAGGGCTCCAAGGCGCGCGACGTCCTGGTCAAGCCCGATGAGCTCGACGACGTGATCACCGGCATCCGCGGCGGCTGAGCCCGCGATGAACGACATGGCTGCGGGGTACGGGGACTCGCTGGCGTCCGCGCTGACCGTGACGTGGCCGGTGGTGTCCGACGACGCGCTGTTCGCCGGGGTCCACGACCTGGTCGCCGCCGTCGTCGCTGCCGGGGGAGCGGTCGGCTGGGTCAGCATCCCCGACGAGATCGAGAACCGCGCGTGGTTCGACGACCTCATCGCCCAGGCCCGCCACCACAAGGCCCGGGTCTGCGTGATGACCCTCGACGACCGGGTCGTGGGGTTCGGGTTCTGGGAGCGGTTCAGCTATCTCGTGCTGTCCCGCAACGCGACGGTGCGCAAGGTGATGACCCACCCCGAGGTACGGGGCCGAGGGGTCGGGCGGGCGCTCATGGCGGCCCTCATCGACGACGCGACCGCCGCCGGGGTGGAGAATCTCGTCCTCGACGTCCGCGGCAACAACCACGGTGCGATGGCGCTCTACGAGGCGATGGGGTTCGAGGTCACCGGACGGCGGCCGTCGTTCATCGCCGACGGCCCCGACCGCTATGACTCGGTGCTCTACCTGCGCCGGCTTGCCACGCCGCCGGGCGTGATCCTGCACGGCGGCCGGGCGGAGGGCTTCGGCGCCCCCGGCGGCCCACCTCGCGACACATGAGCGGTGGGTTCGCAACGGTGGCCCGACGACCACGGAGGGTGAGGGCGACGATTCGTCCGTGTACGCCGGATGTGGGCGATTCTCGACAGGTCACGCGCCCGGCCTAGACTCACAGCAGCGGCGAGACCACCCGGCGGTCGCTGACCGTAGGCATCACGGACGATGCACAGGGCAAGGAGGCGCAGCGGTGTCGCTCGGTTCCGAGCTTGCTGCAGCCCGTGAAGCGCACGGTCTCAGCGTCGACGACGTGGCCGCCAGCACTCGCATCCGCGCCACGCTGATCCGGGCCATCGAGGACGACGACTTCGCGCCGTGCGGCGGTGCCGTGTACGCCCGTGGCCACATCCGCTCGATCGCCCGCGCGGTCGGCCTCGACCCTGAGCCGCTGCTGGCGACGTTCGCGCCGCCCGAGGCCGCCGCCGCGCCGCCGCCGCTGCCCGGGGGACTGCCCGGCGGCGAGCTGCTGGAGAAGGAGCACGAGTTCGCGCGCAAGACCCGTCCCCAGGGCGCCCGCTGGGGCAGCGTGATGGCCGCAGCCCTCGTCGTGATCATCGGCCTGACCGGCTTCAGCATCTACGAGAACTCCGGCAAGAACTCCGCGACGACCCCCAACGCCGCCGTTCACACGACGACGCCGGCTGTGACGACCACCCCGAGTGCATCGGCCGCGGCCAGCCCATCCGCTGCAGCCACGTCCGCGGCCGCGGCGACCACGAGTGCCACGCTGCCTCCGGTGGCCCCCTCGAGCGAGGTCGCGTTGGCCCACCAGAGCGGCGTCACGCTCCGGCTCAACGTCACCGGCGACCGCAGCTGGTTCCACGTCGCCAGCTCGACCGGCGCGACGCTCTTCGAAGGCATCCTGGCCAAGGGCGCGACCAAGGACTTCGCCGACCCCAAGCAGATCCGGTTGATCGTCGGGGCTCCGTCCGCGGTCGACCTCGTGGTCAACGGCACCGACATCGGCTCGCTGCCTGAGACCGGCAAGGCGGTCGGCCACGTCGTCTTCACCCCGACCTCGGGAAAGACCGCTCACGGCTGACAACCCGCCGCTGACGCCGTCCCTGCCGCCGGGCAGCCGGTACCCTGAACCCGTGTCCACCCCCGTTCTGCCTTCTCGCCGGTTCGCCGTCGTCACCCTCGGCTGCGCACGCAACGAGACCGACAGCGAGGAGCTCGCCGGCCGGCTGGCCGACGAGGGGTGGCTGCTCGTCGACGACGCAGCCGACGCCGACGCGGTGCTGGTCAACACCTGCGGCTTCATCGAGGCGGCCAAGAAGGACTCCGTCGACACCCTGCTCGCCGCGGCTGAGCTCAAGTCCGACCTCCACCAGATCGGCTCCTCTGCCCCCCAGGCGGTCGTCGCCGTCGGCTGTCTTGCCGAACGGTACGGGGAGCAGCTCGCGGAGGCGTTGCCCGAGGCCGACGCTGTGCTGGGCTTCGACCAGTACGCCGACATCGCCGCCCGGCTGGAGGACGTGCTCGCCGGCCGCAAGGTCGCGTCCCACACGCCGCGTGACCGCCGTACCCTGCTGCCCATCACCCCCGTAGACCGTGCATCGTCCGTCCGCGCGGTGCCGGGTCACGCGCCGGCGCACGCCGTGTCCGACCTGCCCGACCTACCCCTGGGCCTGGCGCCCGCCTCAGGACCGCGCCCCGTACGCCGGCGGCTTGGCTCGGGTCCGGCCGCCCCGCTGAAGATCGCGTCGGGCTGCGACCGCCGTTGCGCGTTCTGCGCCATCCCGTCCTTCCGCGGCTCGTTCATCTCGCGGCGCCCCTCCGACGTCATTGCCGAGGCCCACTGGCTGGCCGAGCAGGGCGTGCGCGAGCTGGTCCTCGTCTCCGAGAACTCCACGTCGTACGGCAAGGACCTGGGCGACCTGCGGCTGCTGGAGACGGTGCTGCCCGAGCTGGCGGCCGTGCCCGGCGTCGCCCGGGTGCGGCTGAGCTATCTGCAGCCGGCGGAGATGCGGCCGTCGCTCATCGACGTGATGACGTCGACCCCCGGCGTGGTCCCGTACTTCGACCTGTCCTTCCAGCACTCCAGCGCCACACTGCTGCGCCGGATGCGCCGGTTCGGCGACACCGACCGGTTCCTCGAGCTGGTCGCGTCGATCCGCGAGCGCTCGCCCGAGGCCGGCATCCGGTCCAACGTGATCGTCGGGTTCCCCGGCGAGCGCAAGGCCGACGTCGCGGAGCTCGAGCGGTTCCTCACCGGCGCCCGGCTCGACGCGGTCGGGGTGTTCGGCTACTCCGACGAGGACGGCACGGAGGCGCTCTCGCTCGACGGCAAGGTGTCCGCAGCGACCATCGCCCGGCGACTCGCGCGAGTCGGGGCGCTGGTGGAGGAGCTGTCCAGCCAACGGGCCGAGGAGCGCATCGGCACCCAGGTCGAGGTGCTGGTCGAGAGCCTGGGCCACGATGGCTCGGCCGAGGGGCGCGCTGAGCACCAGGCGCCCGAGGTCGACGGCAGCACCGCCCTCGAACCACGCCCCGGCCGCCCGTACACCGTGGGCGAGCTGGTCACGGCCACGGTCGTGTCCACCGTCGGTGTCGACCTTGTCGCGTCGGCCGTCGAGCTCGTCGGCGCCCGTGTCGGCTGACCCGGTCTCCGCGCCCGTGCCGCCCCCTGTGGCGGTCGTCCCGCCGAGCGCGCCGGTGCTCAATGTCGCCAACTACCTGACCATCGCCCGCATCGCGCTCGTGCCGGTGTTCGTCGCGATCTTCTTCATCGACGGCGCGCACAACGACGGCTGGCGGGTCGCCGCCTGGGGCGCCTTCGCGATTGCCTCGGTCACCGACCGCATCGACGGCGACATCGCCCGCCGCCGCGGCCTGGTGACCGACTTCGGCAAGGTCGCCGACCCCATCGCCGACAAGGCGCTCACCGGGGCTGCGCTGATCTCGCTGTCGATCGTCAACGAGCTGCCCTGGTGGGTGACCGTCGTCATCCTGGCGCGCGAGATCGGCGTCACGATGCTGCGGTTCTGGGTGATCCGTCATGGCGTGCTGGCGGCCAGCCGCGGCGGCAAGCTCAAGACGCTGCTGCAGGGCGTGTCCCTCGGTCTCTACGTGCTGCCGCTGACCGGCTGGGTGCACGAGATCGCGGTCGTGGTGATGGCTGTGGCGATCGTGGTGACGCTCGTGACCGGCGGCGACTACGTCTTCCGTGCGCTCGCGGTACGACGTGCAGGCCTCGCCGTTCGCGCCCGACGCGCGCGGTGACCTTCGACGCTGCCGGTGTGGTGGCGACCCTGCTCGCGCGGGGCGAGACCGTCGGGGTGGCCGAGTCGCTCACCGGCGGGCTGCTCGGTGCGGCCTTCACCGATGTGCCTGGTGCGTCCGCGGTTTTTCGCGGAGGGGTCACCGCCTACGCGACCGAGCTCAAGGGTGAGCTGCTCGGCGTACCCGCTGCCCTGATTGCCGAGGTCGGTGCCGTTGACCCTCGGGTCGCGACCGGAATGGCGGAGGGAGTTCGCCGGTTGCTGAGGACGGACTGGGGGCTCTCGACGACGGGAGTCGCGGGACCCACGCCGCAGGACGGATCGCCGGTCGGCGCCGTCTTCCTCGGGTGCGTGGGGCCTGGCGGCTCGGTCGTCCGGCAGCTCGCCCTCGACGGGGATCGGCGCGCGATCCGCCGCCAGAGCGTCGTTGCGGCCCTCGCGCTGCTCGCCGAGCAACTGGGCCAGGCCTGACTCGGGCTCCGCGCTATCGCCATGGGCGAACAGCCACGAGCCGGTGTCGGCACCCGTTACCCTCCGCAGGGGGGTAGCGTAGTTAGCAGGAACCCAGCGGGGTTCCGACGAGCGCAGGGGAGGGAAGCGCTGATGGTTCTGCTTCGGCAACTGCTCGGCGATGCGCTGCGCCACGCTCGCCTGCGTCAGAAGCGCACGCTGCGCGAGGTCTCCGCGTCCGCCCGGGTGTCCCTGGGCTACCTCTCCGAGGTCGAGCGCGGTCAGAAGGAAGCGTCGTCCGAGCTGCTCTCGTCCATCTGCGACGCGCTCGACGTCAGACTCGCCGACGTGCTGCGCGAGGTGAGCGACGCCTTTGACCTGGCCGAGCTGTCCCGTGTGCCCGTCGAGCGGGCGATGGTCTCCGTTCGCGAGCCCGTCGTCGTCTCTGCCGGCCGCCGCGGCGAGCCGGGCATCCCTGTTCATGCCGGCCCGGTCTCTGCGGTGGGTGCTGTGAACGCCGAGCTGGTCTCCGCGCCGACTCTCGCGTCCCCGGTCACCTACGCAGCCTGACCTCGTGGCACCCGAGGCCGACTCCGAGGACACGACTCCCTTCGACACGGCCGAGACCAGCAGCGCGCTGGCCTCGGCCGCGCCGGTACGGGTCGGCGGCACCCGCGCCCGCGCGGGCAATGCGATGGGCCGAACGCGTGTCGGCATCCTCGAGGCCACTGGTCGAGCGGTCGAGAAGTACGGCGTCCGCCGGGCCACCATGGGCGACGTCGCCTCGGTCGCCGGCATCGCCAAGGGAACGCTCTACAACCACTTTCGCACCAAGAATGACCTGCTGACCGCGGCCATCGCGGCCGGGGTCGAGGCGTTGGGCGAGGACTGTCTCACCATGGCGGCCGGTCAGGGCGAGGACGGTCTTGCCCGTGCCCTGCGCCACGCCGCCGAGACGCTCAGCGCCCACCCTGCGCTCGTCCGGGTCGCCGCCGAGGAGCCCGCCGAGCTGATCCGGCTGCTGCTGCCGGGCTACGACGGAGCGTGGCCGGTCGCGCGCGCGGCGATTGCCCGGGTCGTCGCCGCAGCTCTGCCCGTGCCGCTGGTCGCCATCGGTGACGGTGAGGCTGCCACTGCTGAGCCCGGCGACAGCGAGCCCGTCAATCCCGTCGACTCCGCCGTGACCGAGACCCTGCTGCGCTGGCTGGTGACGTTCACCGGTGCTCCCGGCGTTCCGGCCGAGACCGCCGCCGGAGCCGCCTTGCTGGCCCACGCGGTCGTCACCGCGCCTTCGTTCTGACGCTGCGCGACGTCTCGCCACTCCACTAGGCCGCACCAAGTCCATGTGTCCTTTGTGCTCGGGCGCTCGACGGCAGCCCTCCAGAACGCTCTGCGTTGCGGGCGCCAGAACCCGCAACGCAAAGCACATCCAGGAGCTATCTCCGCGACCGCCACTGGATCACCCCAGCAGGCGCTCAACGGCCATGGCCGCGTGGTGACCGCCCAGCCCGCTGACGGCGCCGCCGCGCCGCGCACCCGAGCCACCGATGAAGACGTTGGCGAGGTCGGTCTCGACTCCCCAGCTGCCCACGTCGGCGTCCGACTCGGCCCACGGCCAGGACAGGTCGCCGTGGAAGATGTTGCCGCCGGGCATGGCGAGCTCGTCTTCCAGGTCGGCGGGCGACAGCGCCTCGACGCAGGGGCTGCCGTCCGGCGCCCGCAGCAGGCAGTCCTCGAGCGGTTCGGCGAGGATCGACTGCAACGAACGCAGAGCGTGGTCGAGAGCCTCCTTGGTCGAGGTGTGACCGCCGGCGAACAGCGGGGTCGGCGTGTGCAGCCCGAACAACGTGAGGGTGTGGGCCCCGGCCCGTACCAGATCAGGGCCGAGGATCGACGGGTCGGTCAGCGAGTGGCAGTAGACCTCGCACGGCAACGGGTCGGGCAGTGCCTGGGCCGCCTGGTCGAAGGCCGTGTCGAGCTGGGTCATGCGCTCGTTGATGTGCAGCGTGCCGGCGAAGGCCACCCGTGGGTCGACGCCGCTGGCCAGTCTGGGCAGCCGCGAGAGGATCATGTTGACCTTGATCTGTGCCCCCGCGGCGGTGGGGCGAGGCGTGATGCCGAGCAACTCGTCCAGCACCGACGGGGCGGCCGTGCACACGAGGGCTGAGGCCGAGTGGGTCACCCCGCCCTCGGTGCGGGCGACGGCCGTCCGCCCGTCGCTGTCGATGGACGTGACCGTGACGCCAGGCTCGAGGCGCACGCCGGCGGCGCGAGCGGCCGCCTCCAGCTGGCTCGTCAGCGCGCCCATGCCGCCGACCGGGACGTCCCAGTCGCCGGTGCCGTTGCCGATCACGTGGTAGAGGAAGCAGCGGTTCTGCCGCAGCGACGCCTCGTCGGTACGGGCGTAGGTGCCGATGAGGGCGTCGGTCAGCACGACGCCCCGTACCAGGTCGGACGTGAACGCCTGCTGGACCGTCGGGCCGAGCGGGGCCTGCGTGATCAGCTGCCAGGTCTCGTCGCCCATCGCGCGGCGCACGTCGTCGGCCGCCGGCAGCGGCGAGAGCAGCGTCGGCGCGAGGGCGGTCGCCGCACGCTGCACCACCTGCTGCCACGCGAGCCACCGGTCGTACTCCCCGCTGTCGCCCGTCACCTCGTCGAAGGACCGCCGGGTCGCCGCGGCGTCGTCGCTGACCACGAGTGCACGGACGCCGTCGGGCGTGCACGACGAGATGCTGCGGCGGCGCAGCTCGAGGTCGATGCCGAGCTCGGTCAGCAGCTCCCGCGGGAAGAGTGAGACGAGGTAGGAGTAGCGGCTGAGCCGGGCGTCGACGTCGAACGGGCGGCCGGAGATGGCGGCGCCGCCCCACGTTGCCTGCCGCTCCAGCACCCGGACCGATCGGCCGGTACGGGCCAGCAGCGTCGCGGCCACCAGGGCGTTGTGGCCGCCGCCGACGATGAGGACGTCCTGATCGACCGATGACATGGCACCCATGATGTCAGCGCCGGTCGGGTTGGCAGGTCGGGCACCAGTAGGTGATGCGGGCCCGCAGCGGGTCGTCGCCCTGGTCGGCGACCTGGATGCGCGCGCCGCAGCGCCGGCAGGCCTCCCGCCCGCGTTCGAACACCCAGTGCTGGCGTCCGCGGCGCAGGTCGCCCGTCGTGACCTGGTCCCAGCGGTCGCGGTTGGCCATCAGCAGCCGGTGGTTGAGGTCGACGAGTGCCTCCACATCAGCGACGTCGGAGACCGGGGTCCATGGGTGCAGCCCGCGCAGGAACAGCGACTCGGCCTTGTAAAGGTTGCCGATGCCGGCCAGGTTGCGTTGGTCGAGCAGCGCCTCGGCGATGGACCGGTCGGGCTCGGTGCCGATCCGCCGCACCGCCTCTGCCGCGTCCCAGCCGGGGCCGAGCAGATCGGGTCCGAGGTGGCCGACGAGGGTGTGCTCCTCGGTGGTCGGCACCAGGTCGACGACCGGCATCCGGTAACCGACCGCGACCCACTCGGCGTTGGCCAGCACCACCCGGACCTGCCACTCGGGGCCGCCGTGCCATGGCGCGCCGGCCGGGAACTGGCGCCAACTGCCGTCCATGCGGAAGTGGGTGTGCAGGGTCAGACCGCCGTCGAACCGGGTCAGCATGTGCTTGCCCCGCGAAAGCACCGCGAGCACGGTCTGGCCGGTCAGGTCGGTCGTCGCGAGTGCAGGGACCCGGAAGTCGCTGGTGGTGAGCGTCCGCCCCGCCAGCACCGCATGCATGCGACGGGCCGACAGATAGACGGTGTCGCCCTCAGGCACCGGACGCGCGCTGCGTTGTCACGACCGCAGCCGCAGACCGCGCGGCGTCGCATGGAACCCCGCCTGACGCAACGCGTCGGCGACCGGGCTGGCCGGCCCCGCGGTCAGCAGCCCTGCCCCGTCGGCTCGCTCAACCGCCAGCTTGCCGAGGACTCCGTCGTGAACGGCGAGGGCCAGCGTGTCGACGGCTGGCTGGAGCATGACCGGGTCGCTGCTGAACGTGAGCAGCGACTTGCCGCCGCGCTCGACGTACAGCGTGAGTGCCCCGTCGACCAGCACCACGAGTGCGCCAGCCTTGCGTCCTGGTCGGTGGCCGGTGGCGGCCTTGACCTTGGGCGCGATCCCGTCCGCGGCGGAGAGGTCGACGATGGTGTCGTCGCCCGCCACGTCGGCCCGGTCGGGCCAGGAGAGGGCAGCGCCGTACGGGTTGGCCGGGTCGGTGGCCGCGAGCAGCAGGGCTCGGCTCGGCTCGGCGGCGTCGGCCCGCGTGCGCACGCGCTCACGCCAGCCACCCGGCACGGGGACCGCCCACGGCGACGGGCCCGCAGGTGCCTGACCAGCACCCTCGGGGTCGGCGGCGATGGTGGGGACCGACGCCCGCAGCCGGTCGACGGCGCCCGGCAATGCGAACTGCGCCGCGCCCAGCCCTTCGACGAAGTAGCCGCGCCGGCAGCGTCCGGCGTCCTCGAACGCGCGGAGCACCCGGTAGACCGCCGCGAACCCGCCCGGCACGCTCTCGGCGGCGACGGCGTCGCGGGTCACCACGCCGTGACGGTCGAGGAGCGCTTCGGCGAGCGCGTGCAGCCGCCGGGTCGGGTCGGGCTCGCGCTCGGGCAGCCGCGACCAGCGGCCGGCCATCGCCGGCGGGCTGGTCCGCATCGGCATGCTCGGACGACCGCGGCCGCCCAGCCGGCCGCGCGTCGACCCCGACGAACGTCGGGTTGACTGGCGCGCGGCACCGAGCCGGCTGCGCAGCGGAGCCAGCGTGTCGTTGGTCAGCTCGCCGGACCAGACAAGGTCCCAGATCGCGGTGGCGAGCAGTCCGTCGTCCGGTGCTGGCCCCTCGTGGTCGGGGTCACGGCCCACCGCCTCTGCCACGCCTCGGAAGAACATCGCTTGCCCTTGGCCCAGAGCACGCAGGACGCCGGCGTGCAACGGGGTGTGGTCGTTGCTCGCAGGCGAGGCCGGCAGCAGGAGTGACGCGGAGTCGGCCAGCGCCAGGGAGACCCAGCCGTCGTCGCCTGGCAACGAGCCTGACCCGGCCCACAGCACCTCGCCGGCCGCGGTGAGCTCGTCGAGCATCGAGGGGGAGTAGTCGGAGACCCGCGAGGCGAGCACCAGCGGCTCGAGGGTGGACGCCGGCACGAGGGCGCCCTGGAGCTGCTCGATGGCGCGCAGCACCGCATCGAGGCCGCGACCCGCCGAGGCTCCCGCGCCTTGCCAGGCCGGCACGAACCGGCCGAGCGTCACCGGCGGCACCGGCTCGATCTCCTTGCGCAGCTTGGCCAGAGACCTGCGCCGGATCGCCCGCAGCACCCCGGCGTCGCACCACTCGGTGCCGGACCCGCCTGGCCGGAACTCGCCGTGCGCCACCCGGCCCTGGGCGCCGAGCCGGCTCAGCGCCGCGGTGACGACCGCCGTGCCAAGGCCGAACCGGGTGGCGGCGTCGGCAGCGACGAATGGCCCGTGGGTGCGGGCAAAGCGGCTGACCAGGTCGCCGACCGGGTCGCCGACCGGCTCGGTGAACGCCTCGGGCACGCCGACCGGCAGCGCGGTGCCGAGGGCGTCGCGGACGCGGCCGGAGTCCTCGATGGAGATCCAGCGCTCCTCGCCGGCGATGCGGACCCGTACCGCTCGCCGTCCTGCCTCGAGCTGCTCGAGCCAGTGCGGGTCGGCCCCCCGGGCCAGGGCCTCGGCGGTGGTCAGGTCGCCGAGCATGCGCAGCAGGTCGGCCGTGCCCTCGACGTCGCGGGCGTGGCGGTCGACCGGCAGCCGCTGCAGCTCGGCCTCGATCTCGGTGAGCGCGTCGGGGTCGACCAGCTCGCGCAGCTCGGCTTGACCTAGCAGCTCGGCCAGCAGTGACGGGTCGACCGAGAGCGCGGCCGCGCGGCGCTCCGCCAGCGGCGCGTCGCCCTCGTAGAGGAAGGCCGCGACGTAGCCGAAGAGCAGCGACCGGGCGTAGGGGCTGGGCTGCGGCGTGTCGACCTCGAGGATGCGCACCTCGCGCGACGCGAGCTGGCGCATCAGCGTGACGAGGCCGGGCACGTCGAAGACGTCCTGCAGCACCTCGCGCATCGTCTCGAGCACGATCGGGAACGTCGGATAGCTGCTGGCGACGGAGAGCAGCTGGGCCGACCGCTGCCGCTGCTGCCACAGCGGGGTGCGCTTGCCCGGGGTGCGGCGCGGCAGCAGCAACGCGCGACCGGCGCACTCGCGGAAGCGGGACGAGAACAGCGCGGAGCCGCCCACCTCGCCGGTGACGATCGCCTCGACCTCGTCAGGCTCGAACAGTGCGAGGTCGGCGGGAGGCTCGGCTTCGGTCTCGGGCAGGCGCAGGACGATGCCGTCGTCGGAGTGCATCGCCTGCACGTCGACGCCGTACCGCTCGCGCAGCCGGCCGGCGATGGCGAGGGCCCAGGGTGCGTGCACCTGGGCGCCGTAGGGAGAGTGGAGCGCGATGCGCCAGTCGCCGAGCTCGTCGCGGAACCGTTCGACGACGATGGTCTGGTCGTCGGGCAGGTGGCCCGTGGCGGCACGCTGCTCGTCGAGGTAGCGCAGCAGGTTGTCGGCGGCCCACGTGTCGAGGCCGGCGTCCTTGAGTCGCTTGCGTGCCTGTCCCGGTGTCAACGCGCCCAGGGTACGGACGAACTCGCCCATCGCGCGGCCCAGCTCGATCGGCCGGCCCAGGCTGTCGCCGTGCCAGAACGGCAGTTTGCCCGGCTGACCTGGGGCCGGCGTGACGATGACCCGGTCGTGGGTGATGTCCTCGATGCGCCAGCTGGACGAGCCGAGAGTGAAGACGTCGCCCACCCGTGACTCGTACACCATCTCCTCGTCGAGCTCGCCGACCCGCGAGCCCTTCTCGCCGACGAGGAAGACGCCGAACAGCCCGCGATCGGGGATGGTGCCGCCGCTGGTGACGGCGAGGCGTTGCGCCCCAGGGCGGCCGGTGAGGGTGCCGGCAACGCGGTCCCAGACCAGGCGCGGCCGCAGCTCGGCGAACTCGTCGCTGGGGTAGCGGCCGGCCAGCATGTCGAGTGTCGCCTCGAGCACCGAGTCGGGCAGCGTGGCGAACGGGGCTGCCCGCCGTACGACGGTGGCGAGGTCTTCGACGGTCCAGGTGTCGAGCGCGACCATGGCCACGATCTGCTGGGCCAGCACGTCGAGCGGCAGGCGGGGGTAGCGCAGTGACTCGATCTGGCCGCTCGCCATGCGCTCGGCAACGACCGCCGCGGGCAGCAGGTCGCCGCGGTACTTGGGGAACATCACCCCGTGGCTGGCGGCCCCGACCTGGTGGCCGGCCCGACCGATGCGCTGCAGCCCGCTGGCCACGCTCGGCGGCGACTCGACCTGGATGACCAGGTCAACCGCGCCCATGTCGATGCCCAGCTCGAGGCTGCTCGTGGCGACCACCGCCGGCAGGTCGCCGCGCTTGAGGGCTTCCTCGATCTCCTTGCGCTGCTCACGGGAGACGCTGCCGTGGTGGGCCCGCGCGAGCAGGGCGGGAGCCCCGTACGACGAACCGGCCTGTGCCATGAGCTCGGCGGGCGTGCGCGGCAGGCGCAACGGCTCGAGAAGGACGGGTCGGGCCGCTTCGGCCCGCTCTTCGGCGATCTCGTTGAGCCGCGCGGTCAGGCGCTCGGCGAGGCGTCGCGAGTTGGCGAACACGATGGTGGAGGTGTGGGTCTGGACGAGGTCGACGATGCGCTCCTCGACCGCCGGCCAGATCGACGGCTTGGGCTGGCTGCCGGGGAGCGGGTCGCCGGGCAGCACCGTCAGCGGCTGGTCGGGGTCGAGCGGGGTGGCACCGGGGTCGGCCATGTCCTCGACCGGTACGACCACCTCGACCGTGATCACCTTGCCCGAGGGCGGCTGGACCACGACGACGTCGCTGGCACCGCCGAGGAACCGGGCCACCTCGTCGACGGGCCGAACCGTCGCCGACAGACCGAGCCGTTGCGGGCGACGCCCGAGCTGGTGGTCGAGTCGCTCGAGGGTCAACGCGAGGTGAGCGCCACGCTTGGTCGCCGCGACCGCATGGACCTCGTCGATGATGACTGTCTCGACGCCGGCCAGCGCCTGGCGCGCTGCGCTGGTGAGCAGCAGGAACAGCGACTCGGGCGTCGTGATGAGGATGTCCGGCGGCTTGCGGGCGAACAGCCGTCGTTCGTCGGCCGGGGTGTCGCCGGTGCGCATGGCGACGGTGATGTCCGGGACTGGTTGGCCGAGCCTCGTCGCCGCCTGCCGGATGCCGGCGAGAGGTGCCCGCAGGTTGCGCTCGACGTCGAAGGCCAACGCCTTCAGCGGAGAGATGTAGAGGACGCGGCAGCGGTGGAGCGGGTTGTCGGGGATCGCCTCGACCGCAAGACGGTCGAGCGACCAGAGGAACGCGGCCAGCGTCTTGCCCGAGCCGGTGGGGGCCACGACGAGGGCGTCCTTGCCGTCGCTCGCCGCCGTCCACGCACCTTCCTGCGCCGGCGTCGGGCGGTCGAAGGCGCCCGTGAACCACGCCCGGGTGGCGGGGGAGAACCGCTCGAGGGCGGAGGTGGGCGCAGGCACGGCAACAGTCTGACTCGGGGGTGCGACAGTTTGCTCGTCGAGCTGGGCGGCCCGGTCGCCGCGCAGCGGCCGGGTGACCCGATAATGAGGGGTGCGCATCACTGAGTTCTGGAGCCGGATGGAGCACCAGTTCGGTGCGTCGTACGCGGACTCGTATGCACGCGACCAGGTCTTGCGCGAGCTCGGCGGACGCACCGTGCACGAGGCGATCGTGGCCGGCGACGACCTGAAGTTCGTGTGGCGCGCGGTGTGCGTCGCGGCCAACGTGCCGGCCCGCGACCGCTGATCGACGGCCGGCACGGGTAGGCGCGCAGGATACGGCGTGTCGCTGCTGACGTTCGAACATGTGTTCGCCTACTGTGGACAACGCGTCGTCATCCACAGCCGGAAACCTGATCTGGTTTCTGTCGGTGGGTCTCCCTAACGTCGCTTTCGACCTGCAGAACTCGTTCGACACCGACCCGATGGGGTGGCTCATGGCAGCACCGATGGACCGCAGCAAGGCTCTCGAGACCGCGCTCGCCCAGATCGAGAGGGCGCACGGCAAGGGTGCCGTCATGCGGCTCGGCGACGAGACCCGCGCCCCGATCGAGGTGATCCCGACCGGCTCGATCGCGCTCGACATCGCGCTGGGCATCGGCGGTCTGCCGCGCGGGCGCATCATCGAGATCTACGGGCCGGAGTCCTCCGGCAAGACCACGGTCGCGCTCCACGCGGTGGCCAACGCGCAGGCGGCGGGTGGCATCGCGGCGTTCATCGACGCCGAGCACGCGCTCGACCCGGGCTACGCCGCCAAGCTCGGCGTCGACACGGACGCCCTGCTGGTCAGCCAGCCCGACACCGGTGAGCAGGCGCTCGAGATCGCCGACATGCTGATCCGCTCCGGCGCGCTCGACATCATCGTCATCGACTCGGTCGCCGCGCTGGTGCCCCGTGCGGAGATCGAGGGCGAGATGGGCGACTCCCACGTCGGCCTGCAGGCCCGGCTGATGAGCCAGGCCCTGCGCAAGATCACTGGTGCGCTGAGCCAGTCCAACACGTCGATGATCTTCATCAACCAGCTGCGGGAAAAGATCGGCGTCATGTTCGGCTCGCCCGAGACCACGACCGGTGGCAAGGCGCTGAAGTTCTACGCCTCCATCCGGCTTGACGTCCGGCGCATCGAGACCCTCAAGGACGGCTCCGAGGCGGTCGGCAACCGCACCCGGGTCAAGGTCGTCAAGAACAAGATGAGCCCGCCGTTCAAGCAGGCCGAGTTCGACATCGTGTACGGGCAGGGCATCTCCCGCGAGGGCTCGCTCATCGACATCGGCGTCGACCAGGGCATCGTGCGCAAGGCCGGCGCTTGGTACACCTACGAGGGCGACCAGCTCGGCCAGGGCAAGGAGAACGCCCGCACGTTCCTCAAGGACAACCCCGACACTGCGGACGAGATCGAGAAGCGGATCAAGGAAAAGCTCGGCATCGGGGCGGTGCTCGACGCTGAGGCGCTCGCGCCTGCTCCGGTCGACTTCTGAGTCCTGCGATGACGACGGGGCAGTCCCGGTCGCGTCCGCCCTCGGCAGGCCGATCGGGAGCACGAGCAACGGGCGAGTCCGGCGACAAGGCGCTGGCCGGTCGCGCCGCTGCCGCCGAGGCAATGGCAGCCGACCCAGTGTCCGCAGGACGTGAGATCTGCCTGCGCGCGCTCACGATGGCGCCGCGCAGTGGCGGCGAGCTGGCCCAAGCCATGCGCCGCAAGGGTGTGCCCGACGAGGCCGCGGCTGAGGTGCTGCGCCGACTCACCGACGCGGGCCTCGTCGATGACGAGGCCTTCGCCGAGGCGTGGGTCTCGTCCCGTCACGGTGGCAAGGGGCTGGCCCGCAGGGCGCTCGCGGGTGAGCTGCGCCGTCGCGGAGTCGACGACACGGTGGTCGAAGGCGCGTTGAGCCAGGTCGGCGACGACGACGAGGTGATCGCGGCGACTGCCTTGGTGCGGCGCAAGCTGGCCTCGACGGCGGGGCTGCCTACCCCGGCCCGGGTGCGCCGGCTGAGCTCGATGCTGGCCCGCAAGGGCTACTCGGGGGGCGTGGCCGCTCGGGTGGTGCGCGACGCCCTCGGGGCAGAGGCGGCCGAGCTGCTGGAGGCCGCGGACCAGCGCTCTCTGTGACGGGTGGGACAGGATGTGACGTTCCTTGACCGGATTGTGACCTCCGCCTAGCCTGCAGGCGAAGGGAAACGCAACTCTTCGTGCCGAGTCGTCCACTGTTCGCAGTGGCCGCCGACAGCCGCAGACATAGAGGGTCAGCACGTTCCACCCAGCCAGGACCGATCTCGTCCGGACTGCGTCAGGCTCCATCGGCAGCGTCGGGTGAACCGGGCAGGTCCGGTCACCGCGGCGTCGTGGGTGCGCTGCAGACGCGATGCGGACGGGCAGCTGTTCGCCAGCGTTGCGCCCTGCGCGTCGCTGCCGAGCGACCGGTCCGGGCTGGCGGGGCGGTGCTGCAAGTCGCCGTCCGCTGCTGCGCACGGACCGACGCGTTCCCGCCTCACTGCGCGGCCGGCTGGCCCGGTTGCCTCGGCGGAACGGGAGCACCGATGTCGCAAGCCGTGACCCTGGTAGTCACTGTTGCCAGCGTCGCTCTGCTGCTCGCGCTGGCTGCGATCGTGGTGCTGGTGCGTCGCAACCGCGAGGCGACTCGACCCATCGCTGTGCCGACGCCGGATGTCGCCGCTGCCATCGCCGAGATCGGCGAGGCGCGGGCTCGTGTCCAGGGTGAAGCCGCCGCCACGGTGCGCAGCGCGGAGGTCGATGCCGCAGGGCTGCGCCGCTCCGCGGAGCGCGACGCTGAGTCGATCCGTCGCCAGGCCGAGGTGGCTGCGAGCAACGCCGCCCTCGACGCCCGTCGACTGCTCGACGACGAGCTGCGGGTGCTGGCCGACGAGAGCCACACCCTGCGCCTCGATCTCGAGCGTCGTGAGCAGCGCATCTCCGAGCGCGAGTCGCGCCTCGACGAACAGGCGCGCCACCTCGATGACCAGGGTCGTCACCTCGAGGAGGAGACCCGCCGGGTCCAAGCCCGCGAGCTCGACCTCGCCGCCCAGGAGACCCAGTTGCGGGCCCTTCGCGCCGAGCTGCAGGACGTCGAGGCTGAGCGCCGGCTGATCCTCGAGCGGGTCGCCGGCCTCACCACGACTGAGGCCAAGGCCGAGCTGGTCCATGGCATCGAGAACCAGGCCAAACGCGAGGCGGCGATCATCGTCCGCGACATCGAGACCGAGGCCCGCGACAACGGCGACCAGCGAGCCCGCAAGATCGTCACCCTGGCGATCCAGCGGGTGGCGAGCGAGCAGACCGCCGAGTCGGTCGTGTCGGTGGTCCACCTGCCCAGCGACGACATGAAGGGCCGCATCATCGGCCGCGAGGGCCGCAACATCCGGGCCTTCGAGCAGGTCACCGGTGTCAACCTGATCATCGACGACACGCCCGAAGCGGTACTGCTGTCCAGCTTCGACCCGGTCCGACGCGAGACCGCGCGCCTCGTGCTCGAAAAGCTCGTGCTCGACGGGCGCATCCACCCGCAGCGCATCGAAGAGATGTACGAGCGCAGCAGAGGCGAAGTCGACGCGCTGTGCGTCCGGGCCGGTGAGGACGCCCTCGTCGACCTCGGGATCACCGAGATGCACCCCGACCTGATCGCCCTGCTTGGCCGGCTGCGCTACCGCACGTCGTACGGCCAGAACGTGCTCAAGCACCTGATCGAGTCGGCCCACCTCTCCGGCATCATGGCCGCCGAGCTCGGCCTGCCGCCGGCCCTGATCAAGCGCGGCACGCTGCTGCACGACATCGGCAAGGCGCTCACCCATGAGGTCGAGGGCAGCCACGCCCTCATCGGTGCCGAGGTCGCGCGGCGCTACGGCGAGCACGAGGACGTGGTCCACGCCATTGAGGCGCACCACGGCGAGGTCGAGGTCCGCACGGTCGAGGCCGTCCTCACCCAGGCCGCCGACGCCATCAGCGGCGGTCGCCCCGGCGCGCGGCGCGAGAGCCTCGAGAGCTACGTCAAGCGGCTCGAGCGGCTCGAAGCCATCGCGACCAGCAAGGACGGCGTCGAGAAGGTCTTCGCCATGCAGGCAGGACGCGAGCTGCGGGTCATGGTGCTGCCCGACGAGGTCGACGACATCCAGGCCCAGGTGATCGCCCGCGACATCGCCAAGCAGATCGAGGACGAGCTGACCTACCCCGGCCAGATCCGGGTCACCGTCGTCCGCGAGTCCCGCGCCATCGAGCACGCCCGCTAGTAACTGGGGGCTCTCGTCAATGGGCCGGGCGGCATGGGTTCGAGAGGCGCGGCGTTGCCCGCGCCTGTTGCCGCTGGTGGTGACGGTGGGTGATGGCGTTCCTGCGGTGCTGTCTGATGACGCGAGCTCACGCGGGGTGGCTCTGGTAACTGGGCGCACTCGCTCGTTGGGAGGGGCCCGGGCGTCTTACTAGCGGCGCAGTCAGGGCCCTGTCGGGTCGTGCTGCGTAGTCGTTTCGACGTCGTTCCGGGCCCCCGCCATCGAGCCCTTCTCACCGGGGCAGCGGGGTCTTGCCTGTCGGGTCCTTCCGCGAGACGGTGTGAAGAAGCGGGTGGGTCACGTCGCGCCGGCAAGCCGCTTCGCGGTCGTTGTTTTGACGGGCCCACCCGCCCCCGGTCGGTGCTCCCCACCGGATTGCAGGGAGCGGGCGTAACGCTCAGGGTCGTACTCGGCGCCGGCGCGCATGAGCGCGAACGCGAGGCGGTGTGCCTTGTGCCCGACCGCGATGTTCGCTTTCAACGCGGGCATCCTTCGGCCGAGGAGTTGCCGTTTGTAGCCGGCGAAGTGCGGATCGCGTTGGGCGAGGCCTTTCCCGAGCTCGACGATCGCGGCCCGCAGGTCCGGGCTGCCGCGGCGGCTCAGGTGCTGCCCACCGCGGCTGGTCCCGGCGGAGTCGTAGGTGGCGGGGTGCATCCCGGCGAGGCGGTAGGCCTGCGCGTGGCCGGTGAACCGCGAGGGGTCACCCAACGCGGCGCCGTAGGCCGATGCCCGGACGACCGCGATCCCGGGCAGGCTGGTCAGCACCCCGGCCGGGGTGGCCGGGAGCACGGCGGCGAGCTGTGCCTCCGCCGCGGTGATGTCGGCGTTCACCGCGCCCAGCAGCACCACGTCGGTGGCCAGAACCGCTGCCCGGCAGGCTCTCTCCCGCGCAGGCAGTCGCAACGCGTCAGCCGCGGCCGTGACCAGCTGCGCCGCTTTCGGTGCCCGCAGCAGCACCCCATGAGACTTCGCGAAAGCCTGCATCCCGTCGGCACCCAGGGCGAGCATCTGCTCCGGGTCGAGGAAATGCTCCAGCAGCACCGCACCGATCCTTGTGCCCAGCAGGGTGTCGAAGCAGCCGTCCAACCCGGGAAAGACCAGGTCCAGGGTGCCCAGGAGCTGATTGGACAACGCGGTCCTGGTCTTCACCCGCCGGGCCCGTAGGCCGGCCCAGACCAGCTGGTCGACCATCGCCGCGTCCCGTTGCTGCGGGCTGAACCCCATCCCGGAGATCACCAGGTCGATGATCGCGGCGCAGTCTCGCAGGTCTGTCTTGATCTTCGCCGACCCCTGCGCCTCCCGCGCTGACTTCACCATCGCCGGCCCGAGCTCAACTGTGTCGAACGTGGCCGACAACCGGGCCAGCACCGGCCGGTGGTAGTGCCCGGCGGCCTCGATCCCGACCCGCACCGACCCCGCCTGGCGAGCAGCCTGCGCGGCCGCGATCGCTTCCTCGAGATGACAAACGCCCGGCTCCGTCAAGTCGAAGACCACCGGCGGCCCAACGACCTCGCCCCGGTGGTCCGCGATCAACGCCAACGCGTTGCGCTTACCAACATCGACCCCGACCGCCAAACACTTGGACGGGTCAAGACCACGGGTCAGCTCCACGTACTTCTGCTGCGTCACACCACCGATGAACCGCATCCCAACCTCCCCAACGACGACAACGGGTCCTCACGAACAGTGAGGACCCGTCGCGCCCTTGAACAGGTATCAGTCGTGGATCTCGACGCCGCCACGGTTCTGCGGCTGGGCGGTTGGAACCCTCGCTACGTCCGGGTGCTGTTCATCGCGCAAAGCGGGGACGTTGCCATCGCTCTGGTCGATGCCGACTCCGACACCAACCTTGACGTGCTCGAGCGTGATGGTGGGGGCGAGTGGCAAGCGGGTAGCAGCGGGTCGGTCAACGACGAGGGACCGGGCATGATCGACCCCGCGGCCTACGACTACGGCCACGCGCCACCCGGCACCCAGGTCACGGTCGACTACCTCGACGCGACCTACCTCGTGGAGGCGGACGCCAACGGCTGGTGGGCGTTCCTGGCGGAGTACGACCACGAGCGGGACGAGCAGCCCCGTGCTCGTCGACCGGGGGCTTCCACGTGACGCGAACACGTACCCTCTTACGGTGAGCACGCGCACGTACGAGGTCCGGACCTACGGCTGTCAGATGAACGTCCACGACTCCGAGCGCATCGCTGGCCTGCTCGACGAGGCAGGCTATGCGCCCGCCGTGGGTGACGCGACCCCCGACCTCGTGGTGTTCAACACCTGCGCGGTACGGGAGAACGCCGACAACAAGCTCTACGGCAATCTCGGTCACCTGGCGCCCGCCAAGGCAGCCAACCCGGCGATGCAGATCGCGGTCGGCGGCTGCCTGGCGCAGAAGGACCAGGCCACCATCGTGGCCAAGGCGCCCTGGGTCGACGTCGTCTTCGGCACCCACAACATCGGCTCGCTGCCCGCGTTGCTCGACCGCGCGCGCATCGAGCAAGAGTCGCAGGTCGAGCTGCTCGAGGCGTTGGAGACGTTCCCGTCCAACCTGCCCGCGCGTCGCGAGTCCTCCTACGCCGCCTGGGTCTCGGTCAGCGTGGGCTGCAACAACAGCTGCACGTTCTGCATCGTGCCGAGCCTGCGCGGCAAGGAGAAGGACCGTCGACCGGGCGACGTGCTGGCCGAGGTCGAGGCGCTCGTCGCGCAGGGCGTCCTCGAGGTCACCCTGCTCGGGCAGAACGTCAACTCCTACGGCGTCGAGTTCGGCGACCGGTTCGCCTTCGGCAAGCTGCTGCGGGCGGTCGGCGGGGTCGACGGGCTCGAGCGGGTGCGCTTCACCAGCCCCCACCCCAAGGACTTCACCGACGACGTCATCGCGGCCATGGCCGAGACGCCCACGGTGATGCACCAGTTGCACATGCCGCTGCAGTCCGGCTCCGACGACGTGCTGCGCCGCATGCGCCGCTCGTACCGGCAGGACCGCTACCTCGGCATCATCGAGCGGGTACGGGCCGCGATGCCCGACGCGGCGATCACGACCGACATCATCGTCGGCTTCCCGGGCGAGACCGAGGCCGACTTCGAGCAGACGCTGGAGGTGGCCCGCCAGGCCCGCTTCGCCAGCGCGTTCACGTTCCAGTACTCCGTCCGGCCCGGCACCCCCGCCGCAACCATGCCCGACCAGGTCCCCAAGCCGGTGGTGCAGGAGCGGTACATGCGGCTCATGGCGCTGGTGGACGAGATCTCCTGGGACGCGAGCAGGGCGTTCGTCGGCCAGACCCTCGAGGTGCTGACCTCTGTCGGCGAGGGGCGCAAGGACGAGGCGACCCATCGGCTGAGTGGTCGCGCGCCGGACAACCGGCTGGTCCACTTCGTCGCCCCCGAAGGCGTGCAACCGCGTCCGGGCGACATGGTCACCGCGCAGATCACGTACGCGGCCCCGCACCACCTGGTCGCCGACATCATCCATGGCGTACGGCGCACCCGAGCCGGCGATGCCTGGGAGTCACGGGCCGGGTCGCCCGGCGGCCGCGGCCCCACCACACCCGGCGTGGCGCTGGGGATGCCCACGATCGGGGCTCCGGCACCGACCGCGACACGCCCGGACGAGTCGTGCTCCGGTTACCTGGTCGATTCGGCGGGCCTGCCGGTCCCGCGTGACGTTACCTCCCCGTAGCCCGGCGGAAATCGCCCGGCAAGGCAGCGGGCCGACGATGGGCGCGAGGCCGCGCGTTCCGCGGGTGGCCCCGGCGTGGGGAGGCGAGAGTGCTGCACCGCGTGAGGATCGCGCTGCCGGACCGTCCTGGTTCGCTGGCGAAGGTGGCCCGGGTCATGGCGGCCAGCGGAGCCGACGTGGTCCGGGTCGACGTGCTCGAGCGCGAAGCAGGCCGGGCTGTCGACGATTTTCTGCTCGACCTGCCCACCGGACGTGCTCCCGCCATGGCGAAGGCGCTGCATGCTGAGCCCGGCGTCGACCTCCTGGTGCTCGCTCCGACCGGCCGACCGCCTGGCAGTCACCCCGAGATCGACCTGTTCGAGCACGCGATCGCCCGCCCGCACCGCGCCCTCACGACGCTGACCGACATGGCGGCCGACGTCTTCGCCGCCGAGTGGGCGGTGCTGGTCAGCCACGGCCACGGCACTGCGCGGCCGCTCATGCACAGCGCTGACGCCCCCGAGGTCGACCTCACCGAGCTGCCGCTGGGGAGGGTCTCCTGGTCGATGGGCAACACCGACAGCGGTCAGCTGGCCGGCGGTCGGGTCGACGCCAACCGCGCGCTCGTCGTCGGTCGCTCGGCCGGCGTCTGGTACACCCTCGAGGTCGAGCGCCTCCGCCGCGTCGTCGCCCTCATCTCGACGATCGCCCTCGAGCCGGCCCACGACCGGGCTGTCTCCTAAGTCAGGGAGTCTCCGTGCAGCCGCTGCACGCAAACTGCCAACCCGTAGCCTGCTCTCACGCGTACGGCGGTCGGCGGCCGCGGAGTTCTCGTGCAGGTCCGCCACGCAAACGCGCCGACCTGAGCGTCAGACCCGGTCGATGCTCCCGTTGCGATAGCCCGCCAGGAACGCCTCGATGCGGTCGATCGCGTGCTCGATCTCGTCGACCCGGGGCAGCGTCACGATGCGGATGTGGTCCGTCCGTGGCCAGCTGAAGCCCGTTCCCTGCACCACCAGGATCTTCTCGTGTCGCAGCAGCTGCAGGACGAAGCTCTCGTCGTTGTCGATGGGGTACATCGCCGGGTCGAGACGAGGGAAGACGTACAGCGACCCCATCGGCTTGACGCACGTCACCCCGGGCAACGCGTTGAGCATCTCGTAGGTCTTGTTGCGCTGCTCGAGCAGTCGCCCGCCGGGCAGGATCAGCTCCTTGATCGACTGGTAGCCGCCGAGCGCGGTTTGGATCGCGTGCTGCGCCGGCACATTGGCGCACAGCCGGAGGTTGGCCAGGATGTTCAGGCCCTCGATGTAGGAGCGAGCGTGCTCCTTGGGGCCGCTCACCGCCATCCAGCCCGACCGGAAGCCGGCGACGCGGTAGGCCTTGGACAGCCCGCTGAACGTCAGGCACAGCAGGTCGGGCGCGAGCGACGCCGTGCAGATGTGCACCGCGTCGTCGTACAGGATCTTGTCGTAGATCTCGTCGGACATGAGCAGCAGCCCGCGGGTCCGCGCCACCTCGACCATCGCCGCGAGGACGTCCTTGGGGTAGACCGCCCCGGTCGGGTTGTTCGGGTTGATGACGACGAGTGCCTTGGTTCGATCGGTGACCTTGGCCTCGATGTCGTCGACGTCGGGGAACCAGCCGTTGCTCTCGTCGCAGAGGTAGTGCACGGCCTTGCCGCCGGCAAGCGCGACGGCCGCCGTCCACAGCGGGAAGTCGGGCGCGGGTACGAGGACCTCGTCGCCGT
Organism: Acidothermaceae bacterium B102; assembly: GCA_033097465.1. Lineage (GTDB taxonomy): Bacteria > Actinomycetota > Actinomycetes > JAWWOL01 > JAWWOL01 > JAWWOL01. The sequence goes on along the minus strand of AP028633.1, from coordinate 5,002,361 downwards.
CGTTGAGCAGGGCCTGCAGCGCCATCACGATCAGCTCGGAGACGCCGTTGCCCAGGTAGATGTCGTCGATCTCGAGGTCAGGCACATTGACCTGCTGGTAGTACTGCATCACGGCCTTGCGCGCCGGGAACAGCCCCTTGGAGTCGCTGTAGCCCTGGGCCGACGGCAAATTGAAGATGACGTCCCGCAGGATCTCGTCGGGAGCCTCGAAGCCGAACGGGGCGGGATTGCCGATGTTCAGCTTGGTGATCCGGTGACCCTCCTCCTCGAGGCGCTTGGCCTCCTCGAGCACGGGGCCCCGGATGTCGTACGCCACGTTGGCCAGCTTGCGCGACTGACTGATCTGCATGGCTTCAGCGTCTCATGCCCGGTCGCCGGAGCCGACGTGATTTAGCGCGCCCCGGCAGACTGGGCAGGTGCACCGAACCCCAGGGCGCGTCGTCGCCGTCGTCGGGCCGACCGCGGCCGGCAAGTCCGACCTCGGCATCTGGCTGGCCCAGCAGCTCGGCGGCGAGGTGGTCAACGCCGACTCGATGCAGCTCTACCGCGGCATGGATATCGGCACGGCCAAGCTGGCTCCGCAGGAGCGGCAGGGCGTCGCCCACCACCTGCTCGACGTGTGGGACATCCGCGACGAGGCGAGTGTCGCCGCGTACCAGACCATGGCCAGAGCCACGATCGACGACCTGCTGTCGCGAGGTGTGACGCCCGTGCTCGTCGGAGGCTCGGGCCTCTACGTGCGGGCGGTCCTCGACGACCTGCGCTTCCCCGACACCGATCCGCTGGTACGCCTGCGTCTCGAGGCCGAGCTGGCCGAGCGCGGCGCGCCGGCGATGCACGCCCAGCTCGCGCAGGTCGACCCTGCGTCCGCGGCCATCATCTTGCCGACCAACGGGCGCCGCACGATCCGCGCGATCGAGGTGTACGAGCTGACGGGCGCACCCTTCGTCGCGATCCTCCCGGGCGAGCGGCCGGTGTACGACGCGGTGCAGATCGGCATCGACATCGACTACGCCCTGCTCGACGAGCGCATCGAGGCGCGGACCGACCGGATGTGGCAGCTCGGACTCGTCGAGGAAGTGCGCGCGCTGGAGGCGCAGGGTCTGCGCGCGGGGCTCACCGCTCGGCGCGCGCTCGGCTACGCACAGGTGCTCAAGATGTTCACCGGCCTCCTCACCGAGGACCAGGCGAGGGCGGAGACGGCCCAGACCACGCGCCGGTTTGCCCGCAAGCAGCGGTCCTGGTTCAAGCGCGACCCGGGCATCACGTGGCTGCCGGTCGACCAACATCTGCAAACGCTGGCCTTGGAGCGCGCGCTAGGCACATAGTCGTCACAGCGGCACAGACCGTGTCTAAACGGGGGACACGGCCTGCCGCCCCGAAGGGACAGCGCCATGACACAACTCGATGTCGACCTGGTGCACGACCTCAAAGAGTCCGTCAGCGACGGCAGTCTCGTCCTGCAGCTCCAGCCGGAGATCGACCTGGCCAGCGGCGGCGTGGTGGGCATGGAGGCGCTGCTGCGCTGGCGTCACCCCGAACGAGGGGTCCTGCTGCCGGCCGACTTCCTGCCCGTCGCCGAGGCGTCCGGGTTGATGCCGCTCATCGGCTGGTGGGTCATCGAGGCGTGCGCGCGTGAGGTCGCCTCCTGGAGCACGCTGCCGCCGAGCGTCACCCAGCGCCAGCTCTGGGTCAACGTCGCGGGGCTCCAGCTCGCCGAGCCCGGGTTCGCCGAGCGCATGGCCGGCCTGATGCAGCGGTACGGGATCGAACGCGGCGCGCTCGGCATCGAGATCACCGAGGAGACCCTCGCCCAGGACGTCACCATCGTGGCAACCATCCTCGACGAGCTGCGCGAGGCCGGACTCGCCCTCGCCGTGGACGACTTCGGCAGCTGGTACTCCTCCCTCGCCACCCTCGGTGACCTGCCGGTCGACGCGGTCAAGCTCGACCAGTCCTTCGTACGGGGCGTCGGCAGCGACATGGACGATGACACGATCGTGGCGTCGGTGATCCGGCTGGCGCACGCCCGCGACCTCTACGTGGTGGCGGAGGGGGTGGAGAGCTGGTCGGAGAGCGCGCGGTTGGTCGACCTCGGCTGTGACCGGGCGTTCGGCTACCTGTTCAGTCCGCCGCAGACACCGGAGCGGGCCCGGCAGATGCTCACACGCGGCTCCGGCTGGCGACCGAGCACGGTGGACGTCACGCAGGCCAGCCCGTGGGGCGTCAACGCCGACTAGCATCGACGCATGGCGCCGGTGCAGTTCGTCAAGGGACACGGGACGGAGAACGACTTCGTCCTGCTCCCCGACGCCGACGACACGCTGGTGCTCACGCCCGAGCTTGTCCAGCGGCTGACCGACCGCCGCGCGGGCATCGGTGCCGATGGCGTCATCCGCATCGTGCCGACCGCTGCCGTCGACCAGGTTGCCTGGCAGGCCGCTGAGGCGCCGTGGTTCATGGACTATCACAACGCTGACGGCAGCCTGGCCGAGATGTGCGGCAACGGCGCCCGGCTGTTCGCCCGCTACCTGGTCGATCACGGGCTGGCTGCGGCCGGCCACTTCACGATCGCCACGCGCGGCGGCCCCCGTGCCGTCGAGGTGACCGCCGACGACGTGGTCGTCGACATGGGCCCGTGCACCCCGATGCACCCCGAGACGGTGTGGATCCACATGGAGGGCCGGCGCTACCGAGGAACAGCGCTGTCCATGGGCAACCCCCATGTGGTGGTTCCGGTCGCCGACCTCGCTGAGGCCGGCGATCTGCTGCAGCCCCCCGTGGTCGAGCCGTCCAGCGCCTACCCGACCGGGGTCAACGTCGAGTTCGTCCTCGGCCGCGGGCCCGGGCGCATCGCGATGCGGGTCCACGAGCGCGGCGTCGGCGAGACCCGATCCTGCGGCACCGGCGCCTGTGCGGCCGCGGTCGCCGCCGCCCAGTGGTGGGGCGTCCCCAGCGTCGACTACCGCGTCACGGTGCCCGGCGGGGTGGTCCGGGTACGCGAGTCGGGCCACGGCACGCTGCTCCTGAGCGGCCCCACGGCGTTCGTCGCCTCGGGTGTCGTCGACGCCGCACTCTGGTCGGGGCCCCAGCCCGTGACCCGTACCGACGAGCTCCTCGAAGCCGGGCAGTCCGCCTGAGCGCCGGGCAGCTCGCCCATCTAATGCAGGTGCCGTCCCCGGCAGCGCGTGCGACGATCCGTGTCTGCGCAGTGGATGCTCGGGATGACCAGGGACGCCGGAGGCGTTGGACCAGACGATGACATTCGAACCCCTGGCGGACGCCGCCACGCCCCGTACCCGCTCCCTTCCCGCTGACCCCATCGAGCTCGACGACTTCGCCCTCGGAAACGACGACGACTTCGAGGCCGACGCGCGTTTTCACGACCAGGAGGGCGAGGGGCTCGACCTCTCCGACCGCCAGGCGCTGCGCCGCGTCTCCGGCCTCACCACCGAGCTGCAGGACGTCACCGAGGTCGAGTACCGCCAGCTGCGACTCGAGCAGGTCGTGCTCGTCGGCGTCTGGACCGGCGGCACCCTCGCCGACGCCGAGAACTCCATGCAGGAGCTCAAGGCGCTCGCCGAGACCGCGGGTTCGGTGGTGCTCGACGGCCTGATTCAGCGACGCGACCGTCCCGACGCGGCCACGTTCGTGGGCTCCGGCAAGGCGATCGAGCTGCGCGACGTCGTGGTCGCGACCGGCGCTGACACGGTGGTCTGCGACGGCGAGCTCACTCCCGGCCAGCTGCGCCAGCTGGAGGAGGTCGTTAAGGTCAAGGTGATCGACCGGACCGCCCTGATCCTCGATATCTTCGCCCAGCACGCGACCAGCAAGGAGGGCAAGGCCCAGGTCGAGCTGGCGCAGATGACCTATATGCTGCCCCGCCTGCGCGGCTGGGGTGAGTCGCTGTCCCGGCAGGGTGGTGGCGCCGGCGGCAGCGGTGGCGGCATCGGCACGCGTGGCCCCGGTGAGACCAAGATCGAGACCGACCGTCGGCGCATCCGTTCGCGCATGGCCAAGTTGCGCCGCGAGATCAACGGCATGTCGACCGCCCGCGACGTCAAGCGCCAGCAGCGTGACCGCAACGCCGTCCCGTCGGTGGCCATCGCCGGCTACACCAACGCGGGCAAGTCCTCGTTGCTCAACCGGCTCACCGGTGCGGGCGTGCTCGTCGAGAACGCGCTGTTCGCCACCCTCGACCCGACGGTACGGCGGGCCCAGACCCCCGACGGCCGCCTCTACACCCTCACCGACACGGTGGGCTTCGTCCGCCACCTGCCGCACCAGCTGGTCGAGGCGTTCCGCTCGACGCTGGAGGAGGTCGGTCACGCTGACCTCGTGCTGCACGTCGTCGACGGCTCGGACCCCGACCCGGAGAGCCAGCTCTCGGCCGTGCGCGCCGTGCTCGCCGACATCGACGCGGCGTCACTGCCCGAGCTGGTCGTGGTCAACAAGATCGACGCCGCCGACCCGATCGTCCTGAACCGGCTGATCCGCGCCGAGCCCGGCTGCCTGCTGGTCTCGGCAAAGACCGGCCGGGGGTTGCCCGAGCTGCTCGACCACATCATGGGCGCCCTGCCGAGGCCGCGCGTCGAGGTCGATGTGGTCGTCCCGTACGACCGCGGTGATCTCGTGTCGCGGGTCCACGTCCAGGGCGAGGTTCTCCAGGAGCGGCACACCGGCGAGGGCACGGCGCTCAAGGCCCGCGTCGGCCAGCTGCTGGCTGCCGAGCTGGCGATGTTCGTGGTCACTCCGACGGCCTAGCCCGCCAGCGCCCAGACGGCCTACCCGCACGCGGGAGAACGGCTACTCAGACGGCACTGCGCCAGGCCGATGAAGTAGATCATGGTCACACGGCACGGCGCGCGGTCACAGGCCGGACCAGGCCACCCTCTGGTGGCTGGTTCCGCGCGCGCTGTGCTGCCCGTGCTCGCCCTGCTGGCGGCCGGCCTCGTCGCCGTGCGTTCCGGGCCGACCCAGTACGCCGTCGTGGCGCCTCTGGTCGGCCTGTTCGCCGTCCTGGGTCTGGCGGCGACGGCGATGCGCCTGCTGCGCGACCGCAAGGACGGCGTCGTGTCCTGGAGCCTCGCCCTCGGTGGCGTCGCGCTGCTGGGGCTCAGCCGGTTGGCCGGTCCGCCCGCGGGGGCGGACGCCTCGTCGTTGCTGTGGTTCCCCGCCGGGCTGCTCTGCCTCGCGGCCGCCTTGCTCACCCTGCCTCGCCCGGGAGTGGTGGCCCAGCAGAGCGACTCCTCGTGGCCGCGCCTCGGCAGTGACGCGATGGTGGGCTGCTTCACCGTCCTCTACTTCGCCGGCGCCCACACGTTCGTCCCCGGCCTGGACTGGCACACCCCGCTGCCCTGGGCGGTCACCGTCAACGTCGTCGCGATCATGGTCCTGGCGTCGGCCATGCTCATCTGCGTCGGCCGGCTCCGCGCCGTCGGCGGGCCGCCGCTCGAGGGCGTCCTGGCGCTGGTGCTTGGCGCGATCGCTTGTGGCGCAGGCGATGTCGTCTTCCTCGTCCACGCCGTCTCCCACCACCCTGCTGCGCCCATGGCGCCCTGGCGCGACCTCGGCAGCATCATCGCCATGGCCGGTGTCGGGGTCGCTGCGACCGTCGGGCCGGGCAGCTTCCTCACCCAGAACCCGATGTGGGTGCGGCCCAGGCGCCGCCGCGAGGTGCTGGCGGTGCTTGCCCTTGTCGTGCCCTCCGCGCTGGTCCTCGCCACTGCCTTCGTCTCGGTGCTGCGGGGTGACGACCCCTCAGCGACCACCTCGCTTGCCGGCCTCGGGCTGGTGGTGTCGCTGCTGGTCCGCTACTCGCTGGCTCGGTTCGACCACCTGACGATGACGCGCACGCTGGAGGCGCGGATCGAGGAGCGCACCCTCGCCCTGGTGACCCGTGAGCAGTGGTTCCGCTCGCTGGTGCAGAACTCCTCCGACGTGCTGACCGTCGTCGACCCCGAGGGTGTCGTGCGCTACCAGTCGCCCGCGATGACCCGGGTCTTCGGCCACGACCCGGCGACACTGGTCGGGAGCGCGTTCAGCTATCTGATGAAGCCCACCGATGCTGCCCGTCTCGAGGCGCTCATGGTCGAGGCCCGCGCGACGCCACGGGCCACGTACACGATGGAGCTGGCTCTCTGGCACCGCGAAGGGCGCTGGTGCGACACCGAGACCACGGTCACGTCGCTGGTCGACGACAAGGACATCCGCGGGCTGGTGCTCAACACCCGTGACATCAGTGAGCGCAAGCGGCTCGAGGACGCGCTGACCCACCAGGCGTTCCACGACACGCTGACCGGGCTGGCCAACCGCGCGCTGTTCCAGGATCGGGTGGGTCACGCCCTGCGCGCGGCCCGCGCCCAGGCGACCGTCGCCGTGCTCTTCCTCGACCTCGACGGCTTCAAGGGGGTCAACGACACGCAGGGCCACGCGGTCGGTGACGTGCTGCTGGGGCTGGTGGCCGAGCGGCTCAAGCACGGGGTACGGCCTGCGGACACCGTCGCTCGCCTCGGCGGCGACGAGTTCGCCGTGCTGGTCGAGGATCCGGACTGCCAGCGCGCCGCTGTGTGGGTGGCCGAGCGGGTCGTCGCGGCGCTCAACCAGCCGTTCCTGCTCGACGGCCGTGAGCTGTCCATCGGTGTCAGCGTCGGCATCGCCCTGAACATGCTGGGCACCGAGACCGACGACGTGCTGCTGCGCAACGCCGATGTCGCGATGTACCGGGCGAAGGCCAAGCGCGAGGGTGGCTGGGTGCGTTTCGAGTCGGGCATGCGCGACGCGCTCGTCGAGAAGCTCGAGCTGGAGAACGACCTCAAGCTCGCCCTCGGGCGCGGCCAGCTCGCCGTCTACTACCAGCCGACCGTCGAGCTCGCCCGTGGCGTGGTCGTCGGCGCCGAGGCGCTACTGCGCTGGCACCACCCGACCAAGGGCCTCGTCGGCCCCGACGACTTCATCAAGGTCGCCGAGGAAGGCGGCCTGATCACCGCGATCGGCGAGTACGTGCTGCGGGAGGCGTGCCGTGCGGGTGTGCGCTGGCAGGCCTTCGCGCCTCCCGGACAGGACTTCCGGGTCGCCGTCAACATCTCGGCCCGCCAAGTGTCCGCCGCGCTCGTCGACACGGTGCAGGCGGTGCTGGCCGAGAGCGGCATGCCGCCGAGCGCGCTCGTGCTCGAGGTGACCGAGAGCGTGCTGGTCGAACGAACCGAGGAGATCCTCGCCCTGCTGCACCAGCTCAAGAGCCTCGGCGTCCGCCTCGCGATCGACGACTTCGGCACGGGCTACTCGTCGTTGTCCTACCTGTCCCGCTTCCCCGTGGACATCCTCAAGATCGACCGGTCCTTCGTCGAGGCGGTGGCGGTCGACGGGTCCGAGCAGGGCGAGCTGGCCCGCACGATCCTGCATCTCGGTCAGTCGATGCACCTGTCGACGGTCGCCGAGGGCATCGAGACGCAGGCGCAGTACGCCGCGCTGCGGTCGATGGGCTGCGACTACGGCCAGGGGTTCCTGTTCTCGCGGGCCCTCCCGCCGGCGGGACTCGACGAGCTGCTGTCGTTCCGCCGGATGTCGCAGCCGGGCAGTCCCGGCCCCGCCCGCCCGACGCCCGTACCGGAGCCGTTGGCCTCGCCGGACGCCAAGCCGATGGGCTCCTAGCTCCCGCGTCCCCCCTTGCGGATCACTGGGGCGAACGGGTCCCTCTGGCGGCAGCGAGAGCCGCCAAACCGGCCCAGTGATCGCCAAGGGTCCGGATCACTGGGGCGAACGTGTCCCTTTGGCGGCCCGGATTCGCGCCACTTCGGCCCAGTGATCGTCAGGGTTGCGGATCACTGGGGCGAACGGGTCCCTCTGGCGGCCCGAATTCCCGCCACTTCGGCCCAGTGATCGTCAGGGTTGCGGATCACTGGGGCGAACGTGTCCCTTTGGCGGCTGCGAGAGCCGCCAAACGGGCCCAGTGATCGTTAGGGTTGCGTATCACTGGGGCGAACGGGTCCCTCTGGCGGCTGCGAGAGCCGCCAAACTCGCCCAGTGATCGCCAAGGGTCCGGATCACTGGGGCGAACGTGTCCCTTTGGCGGCCCGGATTCCCGCCACTTCGGCCCAGTGATCCACTTGGGTACGCAGGCGCGGAGACGCTGTCGTGGGTAGCTCAGACCTTGCGGAGGACGGCGGTCACGCGGCCCAGGATGGTCGCGTTGTCACCGTCGATCGGCTGGAAGGCCGGGTTGTGCGGCATGAGCAGCACGTGGCCGTCGCGCTTGCGGAACGTCTTGACCGTGGCTTCGCCGTCGATCATGGCGGCCACGATGTCGCCGTTGTCAGCGGTCGGCTGCTGGCGCACCACGACCCAGTCGCCGTCGGCGATCGCGGCGTCGATCATCGACTCGCCAACGACCTTGAGCAGGAACAGCGCGCCGTCGCCGACGAGCTGACGGGGGAGCGGGAAGACGTCCTCGACCGCCTGCTCGGCGAGGATCGGGCCACCGGCGGCGATGCGGCCGACGACGGGGACGTAGGCGGCGGCCGGACGCGCGGCTCGGCGGGCCAGCTCGTCGTCACCGTCGAGCTCACCGCTGAAGTCGCCCACGACGGACGTGGTCTCGTCGACGTCGGCGTCGCGCACCTCGACGGCGCGCGGCCGGTTGGCGTCTCGGCGTAGGTAGCCCTTGCGCTGCAGCGTGGTCAGCTGGTGGGCGACGCTGGAGGTGCTGGTCAGCCCGACGAGCTCGCCGATCTCGCGCATGCTCGGCGGGTAGCCGCGGCGCTCGACGGAGTCACGGATGACCTCGAGCACCTTGCGCTGGCGCGGCGTCAGTCCGCCACCGTCGGCGCCGACGTCCGGGAAGCGGCGGACGTCGCCGGCCGGCAGGTCGGACCCGGGATCGCCTGCGTCGGTCTCGGTCGCCACGGAAGGCCTCCACTGGTAGTTCGAACTCGGGCTGGACAGCACTGTCAGGTCGTTGCCGGACCGGGCCAGGGCCTTGATCCAGTGGCTCGAACCTAGCCCGAAGACGCGACACGTTCAAACACCTGTTCGAACGTGTCGTGATTTTGTCGGTGGTTCGAGGTACAACTCGTACAGACGTTCGATCGAACACTCGTTCGACGTATGAGACCGGACGAGCCACCAGGAGGCGCACCATGATCGAGACCTTGAGCCGTGAGGACACGACCACCGTCGAGCCGCACTACCTCGATGCGCGGTACGACGGATCCCCTCGGGCCGCTGCCCACCGCGTGGTCGTTCACCGCCCCGGGGCGCCCCGTCCGGCGCTCACGCACGCCGCCCCGACCCAGCGCCCTTCTTCGCCGCCGCCGTCCGAGCGCGTCGCGACCCTGCGTTCGTCCACGCAAGGCTCGCTGCGGCTGACCCGCCGCGGCCGACTCGCGCTGCTGGCGACCGCGATCGTGCTGCTGTTCGTGGCGTTCTCGGTGGGTCGCGTCCTGAGCAATGCCGCGTCCGGCCCGGCCAGAGCGTCCACCCACACCGTGGTCGTCGCTCCCGGCGACACCTTCTGGTCGCTGGCCCGTGCCGCGATGCCCCACACCGACGGCCGCGTCGCTGTCGACCGGCTCATGTCGATGAACCACTCCGACGGCACGCTCCAGGTCGGCCAGACCCTGGTCGTCCCCGGCAGCTAACACGTGTCGGCCGGTCATCGTGTCGGTGAACGAGCAGCGACACGCCGGGGTGTCGGCGGTGACACGCGGGGTGACCTGGCATTTTTCAGCGGATTCCCAGAAGGGCTTGCACTCGTCGGTCGGGCCGCTTACGGTTCACACAACATCTAGTAGTTACACGGATGTGATTCGTCCACAGGTTGTGGCCGGTTACCCACACGACAGCCCGCGCTATCCCCAGGTTCTCCCCAGGTGTGTCCACAGAAGGCCCGTTTCGGGCCTGCCGAGGACCGGCGAGAAGGTCCCTGGCAGCGGGGACTGTCAGGGAAGGTACCGGCGATGCCGTGCCGTTCATGCCCACCGTCGGGGAGGTCTCTCGTGCACTGCCCGTTCTGCCGTCACCCCGACTCCCGGGTCGTTGACAGCCGCGAGACCGACGACGGTGCGGCCATCCGCCGCCGCCGCTCCTGCCCGGAGTGCGGCCGCCGGTTCACGACGGTCGAAAACGCCTCGCTCGCGGTGGTCAAGCGCAGCGGCGTCACCGAGTCGTTCAGCCGGGCCAAGGTGATCAGCGGCGTGCGCAAGGCGTGCCAGGGCCGGCCGGTCGACGAGGACGCGTTCGCGCTGCTCGCCCAGCAGGTCGAGGAGGCGGTGCGCGCCACTGGCTGCGCCGAGATCGAGTCCGCCGAGGTCGGCCGCGCCATCCTCGAGCCGCTGCGCCGCCTCGACGAGGTCGCCTACCTGCGCTTCGCCTCCGTCTACCGCTCGTTCACCTCCCTCGATGACTTCGCGGTCGAGATCGAGTTGCTGCGCAACGCGGTGCCCGATCACGCTCCTGACTCAGCCTCTGACACGCCCTTCGTGGGGGCCAGCCCGCCCTAAAAAGGGGCCCAAAAAACTCCAGTAAGACCGGCTTTCCGGGACGGTTCCCGGGTGCCACGACGTTGACCTTTACGAGCACCGCAACAGACAGGACGAACGCATGACCGAGACGGTGAACGGCGCCCGCAGCAAGACTGCTTCGAAGGCGAGACTGCGCATGGAGCGGGTCTACACCACCCCAGGCGTCCACCCGTACGACGAGCTGACCTGGGAGCGTCGTGACGTCGTCATGACCAACTGGCGTGACGGCTCGATCAACTTCGAGCAGCGCGGTGTCGAGTTCCCCGACTTCTGGTCGCTCAACGCGATCAACATCGTCACGACCAAGTACTTCCGTGGCGCCGTGGGCAGCGCGACCCGTGAGTGGAGCCTCAAGCAGCTCGTCGATCGGGTCGTCGGCAAGTACGTCGCCGCCGGACGCGACTTCGCCTACTTCTCCAGCGAGGAGGAGGTGCAGATCTTCGAGCACGAGCTCACCTACATGCTCGTCCACCAGATCTTCAGCTTCAACTCGCCGGTCTGGTTCAACGTCGGAACGGCTGCGCCTCAGCAGGTTTCGGCCTGCTTCATCCTCGCCGTCGACGACACGATGGACTCGATCCTCAACTGGTACCGCGAGGAGGGTCTGATCTTCAAGGGCGGCTCCGGTGCCGGTCTCAACCTGTCCCGCATCCGTTCCTCCAAGGAGCTGCTCAAGTCGGGCGGCACCGCGTCCGGCCCGGTGAGCTTCATGCGCGGCGCCGACGCCTCCGCCGGCACCATCAAGTCCGGCGGCGCCACTCGGCGGGCGGCCAAGATGGTGGTGCTCGACGTCGACCACCCCGACATCGAGGAGTTCATCGCCACCAAGGCGCGCGAGGAGGACAAGATTCGCGTCCTTCGCGACGCCGGCTACGACATGGACCTCGGCGGTAAGGACATCGTCAGCGTCCAGTACCAGAACGCCAACAACTCGGTCCGGGTCAACGACGAGTTCATGAACGCCGTCGAGACCGGCGGCTCGTTCGGCCTTCGTGCCCGCTCGACCGGCGAGGTCATCGAGACCGTTGACGCCAAGACGCTGTTCCGCTCGCTGGCCCAGGCCGCATGGGACTGTGCCGACCCCGGCATTCAGTACGACGGCACCATCAACGACTGGCACACCAGCCCCGAGTCGGGCCGCATCACCGCGTCCAACCCGTGCAGTGAGTACATGCACCTCGACAACTCCAGCTGCAACCTCGCGTCGCTCAACCTGCTGAAGTTCCTGCGCGACGACGACACCTTCGACGCCGACACGTTCGGCAAAGCCGTCGAGATCATCATCACCGCGATGGACATCTCCATCAGCTTCGCCGACTTCCCGACCGAGGCCATCGGCGACACGACGCGCAAGTTCCGTCAGCTCGGCATCGGCTACGCCAACCTCGGTGCGCTGCTCATGGCGACCGGCCACGCGTACGACTCCGACGGTGGCCGCGCGGTTGCCGCTGCGATCACCTCGCTGATGACCGGTACGGCCTACAAGCGTTCTGCCGAGCTGGCAGGCGTTGTCGGCCCGTACGAGGGCTACGCCCGCAACGCCGCAGCCCACCAGCGGGTCATCCGCAAGCACGCCGCGGCCAACGACGACGTACGCTCCATCGCCGCGGACGACACCCGCATCCTGCACGCTGCCCACAAGGCGTGGCAGGGTGCGCTGACCATCGGCGAGAAGGCCGGCTACCGCAATGCGCAGGCCTCAGTCCTCGCGCCGACCGGCACCATCGGCTTCATGATGGACTGCGACACCACGGGCATCGAGCCGGACTTCTCGCTCGTCAAGTCCAAGAAGCTCGTCGGCGGCGGCTCGATGCAGATCGTCAACCAGACGATCCCGCGGGCGCTGCGCAAGTTGGGCTACCTCGAGGAGCAGGTCGAGGCGATCGTCGAGTTCATCGCCGAGAACGGCCACGTCATCGGAGCCCCCGGCCTCAAGAGCGAGCACTACGAGGTCTTCGACTGCGCCATGGGCGAGCGCTCGATCAGCCCGATCGGTCACGTCCGGATGATGGCTGCGGTCCAGCCGTTCATCTCCGGTGCCATCTCCAAGACCGTCAACATGCCGGCCGACACCACGGTCGACGAGGTCGAGCGCATCTACTTCGAGGGCTGGAAGTACGGCCTGAAGGCGCTCGCGATCTACCGCGACAACTGCAAGGTCGGCCAGCCGCTGTCGGACGCCAAGGCTAAGCCTGAGGCGACCGCCGGTGAGACCGCGGCTGCTGCCGCTGCGATTGCGGAGCACCGCCCGGTCCGCAAGCGTCTGCCCAAGTCGCGTCCGTCGCGCACCACGTCGTTCTCCGTCGCGGGTGCCGAGGGTTACATGACCGCGGGTTCCTACCCCGACGACGGTCTGGGTGAGGTCTTCCTCAAGCTCGGAAAGCAGGGCTCGACCCTGGCCGGCGTGATGGATGCCTTCTCGATCGCGATCTCGATCGGCCTCCAGTACGGGGTGCCGCTCGAGGCCTACGTCGAGAAGTTCACCAACATGCGCTTCGAGCCGGCAGGCATGACCGACGACGCCGACATCCGCATGGCCCAGTCGATGATGGACTACATCTTCCGTCGGCTGGCCCTCGACTACCTGCCCTACGACACCCGGGCGAGCTACGGCATCTACACCGCCGACGAGCGCACCCGGGCCGTCCAGACCGGCTCGTACGAGGCACCTTCGCTGGCGGAGGAAGACTTCGACATCGAGGCCATGTCGCAGGGCGTGCCGATCGAGAAGTCCAAGCTGGTCGAGACCTCCTCCAGCGGGGTCGACCCGGAGCTGCAGACCGGTGGCGACTTCGGCGGCGCCTCGCCGATCACCGGCAACACTGCCGTCGACGCTCCGCTGTGCTTCACCTGCGGGGTCAAGATGCGCCCAGCCGGCAGCTGCTACGTCTGCGAGTCCTGCGGAAGCACGAGCGGCTGCAGCTGACCAGTTGATCCAACGTGTTGCCCGGTCGTGCTCCTGCGGCCGGGCAACACGTGGTTTCAGTGGGTGCCGGTGGGAACGCGTGACCGGTGCTGGTCTGTGGGGCCTTGCTCAGCTAGAAGCGGCAGCCGACGCTGCCGCTCCGCTGGCCGGCGCTCCGGAGGGTCGGGTGCCCGTCGGCGGCGTCCCCGACGGGCGCGTACCGGACGGCAGCGTTCCCGTGGGCATGGCTCCGGAGGGTACGGCGCCTGAAGCGGCTGTTCCGCTCGACGTGGCAGCCGAGGCCGCTGCTGCTGTCGACGCGACGCTGCTCGTGCTCGGGCTGCTGGAGCCGCTGGCGCAGGCGCTGAGACCGAGTCCCAACGCCAGGAAGGCACCGGCGGTCCGGACGGTCAGGCTTCGCTTCATCGTGGGCTCCTGGTGGACGGGCGGGGCGGGAATGCCCTGCAACGTCTCCAGAGTTGGCCGAGCTGCTGTGCGTCGAGCAGGTGGCGAGTGGGGGCCACCTGTGCATCGGACTAGTTCGATGATCGAACTAGTTTGCTAAACTGACGCAGTGACTACCGCCATCAGCGTTGATGCGCTCCACGGGCTTGCCCGAGCATCGCGAGTGCTCGAGCGCACCTCGGGCGACCTCAGCCTCGCGCAGTACCGCGTGCTCGCCTCCGTCGGCTCCGGCGAGGAGCGGGCCGCCCGCATCGCCGCTCGGCTCGCTCTCGGCAAGCCGACCATCAGCGCCACGGTCGACTCGTTGACCCAACGAGGTCTGCTCACCCGGTCAGGGGTCGACGCCGACCAGCGGGCCGCGGCGCTGAGCCTCACCGATGACGGCCGGGTCACGCTGCAGGCAGTCGAGAGCGAGATGGCGCAACGGCTCGAGTGGCTGGCCGCCCGTACCCCTGACCCCGCGGCGGTCGTGCAGGCGCTCGTGTGGCTCGACGCTGCGGTCGACCAGTTCCTGGCGGAGCGCCGATGAAGCAGCAGGGCTGGGTACGCCGCCTCTGGGGCTACCTGATGCGCCACCGCACCGACGTCACGCTCGCAATCATCGCGGCGGTCCTCGGCAGCGCATTCCAGGTGCTCGTGCCGTTGATCGCCCGGCAGATCGTCGACGGCGTCATCATCAGCCGCACCTCCCCGTTGTGGCCGTGGCTGCTGGCGTTGCTGGGCGCCGCGCTGGCCGGCTTCGGTTTCGCCTACCTCCGCCGCTACCGCGGTGGCCGTGTCGCGCTCGAGGTGCAGTACGACCTGCGCAACGCGATGCACGACCACCTGCAGACCATGGACCTCGACAACCTCAGCCGCATGCCCACCGGCCAGCTGGTCTCGCGCGCCAACTCCGACTCGGCCCTGGTCCAAGGGTTGCTCAGCCTGCTGCCCATCATGAGCGGCAACGTCCTCATGATGGTCGCATCGCTCGTCATCATGATCGTGCTCGCCCCGCTGCTCGCCATCATCAGCGTCATCGTGGTGCCCGCGCTCGTCGTCGTCTCCTACCACATGCGCAAGCGCGTCTTCCCCGCGACGTGGGACGGCCAGCAGCGCGAGGGCGACGTCGCGCAGATCGTCGACGAGGACGTCAACGGTGTCCGCGTCGTCAAGGCCTTCGGCCAAGAGCAGCGCGAGCTCGGCCGCATCGTCGGCGCGGCAAGCACGTTGTACGGGTCCCGGCTGCGTGCGGTGCGTCTCCAGGCCCGCTACCAACCGCTGCTCGAGACCATCCCGTCGCTGGCCCAAGTGGCCATCCTGGCGGTCGGCGGCTGGATGGCCCTGCACCACCGCATCACCATCGGCACCTTCCTCGCCTTCTCCACCTACGTCGGCCAGTTCGCCGCGCCGGCACGGCAGCTCGCCGGCATCCTCACTGTCGGCCAGCAGGCCCGCGCTGGCGTCGAGCGCATCTTCCAGCTGCTCGACCTGCCACCCGCCATCGCCGACGCACCCGATGCAGTGACGCTGCCAGACCTCCGCGGCGAGATCGTCTTCGAAAGCGTCAACTTCGCCTACCCTGACGGGCCTCTCGTCCTCGACGGCTTCGACCTGCGCATTGCGGCAGGCGAGCGGGTCGCCCTCATCGGCGCCAGCGGCAGTGGCAAGTCAACGGCGGCCTCGCTGGTTGGACGCTTCCACGACCCCAGCGCCGGGCGAGTCACCGTCGACGGTCACGACCTGCGAGAAGTGTCCCTGCATTCGCTGCGCCGTCAGGTCGCCTACGCCTTCGAGGAGAGCTTTCTCTTCTCCGACTCGGTACGGGCCAACATCGCCTACGGCCACCCCGATGCCTCCGACGACGACGTCGAGCGGGCGGCACGGGCGGCGGCGGCCCACACGTTCATCCTCGAGCTGCCCCGCGGCCACGACACTGTCGTCGGTGAGCGGGGGCTCAGCCTCTCCGGCGGCCAGCGCCAGCGCATCGCCCTCGCCCGCGCGATCCTCGCCGACCCGCGAGTGCTGGTGCTCGACGACGCGACGAGTGCGGTCGACTCCCGTACCGAGGAGGAGATCCACGACGCGCTGCGCGAGATCCTGCCCGGACGCACGACTCTCCTTGTAGCGCACCGACTCTCGACCCTCAACCTTGCCGACCGCATCATCGTTCTTGACGCCGGCCGGGTCATCGACCAGGGCACCCACGACGACCTCGTCGCGCGCAGCCCTGAGTACTCCGCCCTGCTCAACGGCCTCGACGACGACCTCGCCGCCCAGCACGTCGACAGCATCGAGCGGCTCGCGGCGCTGGCCGGTGGCACCACCGCCGCGGCCTGGGACCCGTCCGCAGTCAAGCGCACCGGCTTCGGTGGCGGCGTGACCTTTGACGCGGCCAGCATCGGTGCCGGTCTTGGTGGCGGAGGCGGCGGCTGGCGGATGAATCTCGCGCCGACCCCCGAGCTGCTCGCCCGGGTCGCCGCCCTCCGCCCGATCACCGACGTGGCGACCATCGACGTCGAAACCGAGTCGCAGGCCGACCCGTCGTTCAGCCTGCGCGGGTTGCTGCGCCAGTTCCGCCGCCCGCTCGCGGTCGGGCTCGCGCTCGTGGTGCTCGATGCACTCGCCGGCCTGGCTGGTCCCGTACTCGTCAAGACCGGCATCGACGATGGTGTGGCCAAGGGGTCGTACGGCGTGCTGTGGGCTGCGTCGGCGGTCTTCCTGGTGGTCACCCTGGTCGACCTGCTCGACCAGGTCGGCGAGACCTTCGTGACCGGCCGCACGGCTGAGCGCATCATGCTTTCCCTGCGCATCCGCATCTTTGCCCAGCTGCAGCGGCTCTCGCTCGACTACTACGAGCGTGAGATGTCGGGCCGCATCATGACCCGCATGACCACCGACGTCGACCAGTTCGAGTCCCTGATCACTAACGGCCTGCTTGCCGCTCTGGTGTCGTTCGCCACGTTCGTCGGTGTTGGCGTCGCGCTGCTGACCATCAACCTCGACCTCGGCCTGCTCACCCTGTTGGTCATCCTCCCGCTGGCCGCCGCCACCATCGCCTTCCGTCAGCTGTCCGCACGCCTCTACGACCTGTCCCGCGAACGCATTGCGATCGTCAACGGCGACTTCCAGGAAAGCCTCTCCGGGGTACGGGAGGCGCAGGCGTTCGTCCATGAGGCCGCGACCATCGAACACTTCCACGGCCTGGGGCGCAACTACCTCGAGTCCCGGCTCCAGGCGCAGCGGCTGGTAGCGATCTACTTCCCGTTCGTGCTGTTCCTGTCCGCGGTCGCCGACGCCGTCGTGCTCGGGGCCGGCGCGGCCCTGATCGCCCACGGTCACTTGACCACCGGCGCACTCATCGCCTTCATCCTCTACATCGACATGTTCTTCTCGCCGATCCAGCAGCTGTCGCAGGTCTTCGACGCGTGGCAGCAGACCCGGGTGTCGGTCTCGCGTATCGCCGAGCTGATGACCCTCACGACGCTGACCCCGGTCGATACGGCTCCAGTCGAGCCCGGCCGGCTGCGCGGCGAGCTGACCATCGACCACGTTCGGTTCGCCTACCCCGTCGTGCCGGCGCGGCCGGGCAAGCAGCGGCGGGGACCGGCTGACGCCCGCTCGGTACGGCTCGAAGCCGAGGCGCCGACCAAGCCACCGGAGGCCCTGCGCGGCGTGGCGCTGACCATCGCGGCGGGGGAGACGGTGGCGCTCGTCGGCGAGACCGGCGCCGGCAAATCGACGGTGATGAAACTGCTCGCGCGGTTCTACGACCCCGACGAGGGTGCGGTGCTGGTCGACGGCCTCGACCTGCGCAGCCTCGATCTCACCGCCTACCGTCAGCAGCTCGGTTACGTGCCGCAGGAGGCGTTCCTGTTCACCGGCTCGATCAGGGACAACATTGCGTACGGCCGTCCCGGCGCCAGCGACGCCGACGTCGAGGCGGCGTCGCGTGCGGTGGGCGCCCACGAGTTCGTCGCGGGCCTCGCCGGCGGCTACCTGCACGAGGTGTCGGAGCGTGGGAAGTCGTTGTCCTCAGGGCAGCGTCAGCTGATCGCTCTCGCCCGCGCGGAGCTGGTCGACCCCGCTGTCCTGCTGCTCGACGAGGCGACGTCCAACCTCGACCTCGCGACCGAGGCGCGGGTCGCGGCCGCGATGCAGCAGATCTCCCGGGCCCGTACCACGGTCGTCATCGCCCACCGGCTGCAGACCGCGCGGTCGGCCGACCGCATCGTGGTCCTCGACCACGGTGGCGTAGCCGAAGTCGGCTCGCACGACGAGCTGATCGCAGCCGGCGGGCGCTACGCGGCCATGTGGCAAGCCTTCGAAACGGTCGGTTCTGCCGCCGAGAGCTGATGGCGGTCGGTTGCTCAAACGCAGCCATCGACTCCCCGGCTCGTTCGCCGTACGGTCGCACCAGGCCTTGACCGTGTCCCGGGGGATTGGGTGCGTCCGTAGGAGGTCGAGATGTTCGTTCAGGTGATCCAAGGCTACGTCGACGATGCCGCGCCGCTCGCCGAGGCGATGCAGACATGGGTACGGGAGCTGTCGCCCGGCGCGACCGGATGGCTCGGCTCAACCGGCGGTGTCACGGACGATGGGCGGTTCATCGCGCTGGCACGGTTCGAGTCGGCGGAGGCAGCACGCGCGAACAGCGAGCGCCCGGAGCAGGGCGCTTGGTGGGCGCAGACGGCGAGCCTGTTCTCCAAGGAAGTCACCTTCGCCGACTGTGTCGACCCTTTCGTGGACGTGCGCGGCAACCCCGACGACGCTGGGTTCGTTCAGGTCATGCAGGGTCGTGGCACCGACCCGCAGCGGGCTCGTCAGCTGATGGAGCAGAGCGCCTCGGCATGGGCCGAGTTCCGCCCTGACATCCTGGGCCAAGTCGAGGTCGATCAGCCGGATGGTCTGTGGACGATGGCCATCTACTTCACCTCCGAGGCAGCGGCCCGCGCCGGGGAGGGCAGGGAGCTGCCGGCTGCGCTGCAGGCCGAGATGGCGGAGCTCAACGCGATGTCGGTCGGCATGCCGGAGTTCTTCGACCTCCGGGACCCATGGCTCTATTCCGCCTCGTGACGCGCTGATCCGAGCCGCTCCTGGTCACTCGTGGGTGACGCGTGCCGGTCGTCGGCGCAGCCGTAGCGCTGTGTTGGCCGCGCTGAGCCAGAGCATGACGACGGTCACCACCCAGAAAACCCAGGTCTCCCAGGCATAGTGCTCGACCAGGTTCCAAGTCTCGGTCGTGGCGAGCAGCGTGGCACCGCCGGCGACGAAGATCCAGCCGGTGGCCTTGTTGGTGAGCGCGATGAAGCCTTCGAGCTGTTCCGGCGTCCACTGCGCCATGATCTCGCGCCGTGCTCGCTGGGCGCGCCGCTTCTGGAGCCAGTAGCCGACCGGCGGCAGTAGCCACCACCACGGCGAGACCGACGGGGACCCCGCATGGGCGACATGCAGCTGCTCGCGGTCGAACTGCTCTTCGCCCAGTTCGAGGGCGGCCTGGTAGATCGGGCCGGCGACCAGCAGCCACGCCCCGAAGAACCCGCACCAGAGGATGAATGCCTGCACCCGCACACCCTATGACCGAACGCGCCGACTCTTGACGTATGTTGATATCGGCATACGATGGGCGACATGGCGAGGGCGGCGACGACGGCGGACGCGTTCAACGCGGTGGCAGAGCCACGTCGCCGCGAGCTGCTCGACGTCCTGGCGTTGGGGGAGCGGCCGGTCAACGACCTGGTCGCCGCTCTCGGGCTGGCCCAGCCGCAGGTCTCCAAGCACCTGCGGGTGCTGCGCGAGGTCGGTCTGGTCGACGTACGCGATGTGGGGCGGCAGCGGATGTACCGGCTGAACGCCCTGCCGCTCAAGGAGCTGCACGACTGGGTCCTCAGCTACGAAACCCTCTGGACGCGACGCTTCGACCTGCTGGACGAGGTGGTCGCCGAGCTCAAGGCGAAGGAGCAGGACAGTGGCGGAGACGACGAGTAGCCGCAAGGCAGTGGTGACGCTGCCGAGCGATACCGAGATCCTGATCACCCGGGTGTTCGACGCGCCGAAGCACCTGGTCTACCGAGCCTGGACGACCCCGGAGTACATCGCGCGCTGGTGGGTCGGCGATCGCGGGGTGGCCACGGTGGTTGACGTCGACCTGCGGGTCGGCGGCACCTGGCGCTACGTGATGACGGCCAACGCCGGCTTCGAGGTGGCCTTCCACGGCGAGTATCACGAGGTAGTGCCCAACGAGCGACTCGTGACGACCGAGGTCTTCGAGGCGATGCCCGACCTGCCGGCGCTCAACGTGTGCACGTTCACCGAGGAGGACGGTCGTACGACGGTGACTCTGCTGGTCCGGCACACCAACAAGCAAGCCCGCGACACCCACCTCAGCTATGGCATGGAGGGCGGCATGAACGAGGCCTTCGACAAGCTCGAGGCCATCGCAATCTCCCTTGCGTAGCGGTACGGGGTTCATGGCAGGCTGAGTCCATGACACCCGAGGAGATGGTCGCTGCGCTGGACGAGCAGGGTGCGCTGCTGGCCGACGCCGCCGGCCGCACCACGCTCGATGTCGTCGTGCCGAGCTGCCCGGACTGGACGCTGCGTGAGCTGGTACGCCACACCGGCATGGTGCACCGCTGGGCGGCAAGCGTCGTCGAGGCAGCGGGGCCCGCGGTCGACGACCTCGCCTTCGAGGCGGCCACCGTCTACCCGCCCGACGAAGCGCTCCTCGGCTGGTTCCGCGACGGGCACCAGGCGCTGCTGACGACGTTGCGCGATGCCCAGCCCGACGTCGCCTGCTGGGCGTTCATGCGCGGATCGCTTAGCCCGCTTGAGTTCTGGATGCGCCGGCAGCTCCACGAGACCGCCGTACACAGGATGGACGCAGAGCTCGCGGCAGGCCATGCGCTGTCGCCCGTACCAGCGAGTCTCGCCGCCGACGGCATCGACGAGCTGCTCACGTCGTTCCTGCCTCGGCCCAGCGGTCGGCTGCGGTCTGACGATCCGTGGACCATGGCCGTCGTCGCGACCGACACCGAAGGCGCCTGGACGGTACGGGTGACCGTTGGCCCTGTCGTCGCCGTACGCGAGGCGCAGCCCGCCGACGTGACCCTATCGGGCGGGGCCGGGGACCTCTATGCGTTTCTGTGGAACCGCGCCGTGGAGGGCGTTGCCGTGGAGGGCAACGCCGCGAGAGTGGCGGACTGGCAAGGGAACGTGCGCATCGCGTGGTGAGCGACGCGCGGCTCAGCCGTTGGCGATCTCGGACTCGCGCAGGCTCTTGAGGGCGGTCTCGGACGCCTTGCGCACGTGGTTGCCGGTCAGCTCGGCGGCCAGCGGGGCATTGCGGTCGGCGATGGCGCGGACCACGGCGCGTAGCTCCTCCACCGCCTCGAGGGCACGACCGGCCTCGGACAGCGAGGTGGCGCGCAGCATCTGGACTCGGGCCTGGATGCCCTCGAGCAGCGACTGGAGCGTCGTGCTCCGCGCGCCCGCGATCAGCACCCGATAGAACTGGTCCTTGGAGCTGAGGATCGTTCGGATGTCGGTCGCCGTGCGCGACACCGCCCAGAGGTCCTCGACCGTCGCCGCCAGCGCGGCAACCTCAGCGTCGGTGGCTCTCTCGACGAAGTGGGTCACCACCAGCGACTCGAGCCCGGCCCGGACCTCGTACAGATCGAGCGCCTCCTCGAGCGACGGTGCGCTCACGATCGCACCGCGCTGAGGCACAACAGTGACCAGACCCTCGGACGCGAGCTCGCGCAACGCCTCGCGGATGGTCGTGCGCGAGACGGACAGCTGCTCCATGAGCTCGCGCTCCACCAGCCGTTGGCCCGGCTTGAGCTCGAAGTCCCGGATCGCCTGCCGAAGCGCACTGATCACCTGCTCGCGCAGGGGCGCCGCGACCCGCCCCATGGGCTGGGCCGTCCATGACGAGGCGAGCGAGTTGGACGTAGCCATAGGAAGATCCTACGCCATGCCCACCAATTGTCATACAGTCTGCCGGTAGGGTGAAAGACGGCGAGCGCGGCCCGTGCGCTGGCGCACACCTGACCTGGCGTCAGCGTGCCCACGGGTTGCCTCCTTTGCGGCCTGGATTGCCTGTGCAGCAGCGGTTTTGTTCCTACACAGTCGCATTGCCGCCCCACCGCCCGAGGCGCGGCGACCCGAACGTCTCAGTTCGGTCACGACCGTTGACGCACTCCAGAACCAGACCTAGATTGTCGGACAGTCCGACGCCAGTGCGGACTGAGGGTGTCCATTCGAGGGGACCGTCGCGCACTTTCGCGCCTGAACGAGCAGGGTGGCTCATGAACAAGGCGATCTTCATACGTCCGACCAAAGCGATCGCGGTGCCGGTGGCGCTCATCACGCTCATCGCCGGGTGCAGCAGCGGATCGAGCTCCTCCGCGTCCGCCGGATCGTCGGCAGCCGCAGCGACCTCAGCAGCCGCTGTGACCTCCGGAGCCGCGGCAACCTCCGGAGCCGCAGCAACGTCCGGAGCCGCAGCAACGTCCGGGACGGCGGCCACCTCAGCGGCAGCCACCACCGGCACAGCAGCGACGGCCGCCGCATCCAGTTCGGCAGCGGCGCCGACCGGTGCTCCAATCGTGATCGGCGCCATCGCCGGCACGACGGGCGCGTACGGCTCGACCGGCCAGGCGGTGATCAACGGCACGCAGATGGCGGTCGACAAGGTCAACGCCACCGGCGGTGTGCTCGGACGCCCGCTCAAGCTCATGTGGGGCAACGACGCGGCGAGCGCGACCACGTCGTCGCTGCTGTTCAAGAAGTTCGCCAGTGCGGGTGCCGTGGCCATGCTCGGTTCACCGGACACCGCCACGACCACGGTGACGCTCGCCAACTCGATGAAGCTGCCCGACCTCGGGGCGATCGACGACGGTGGCCCGGCCATCTACCCGGACGGCCCGGCCAAGCCGCCCGCGCCGTGGGCCTGGAGCAACAGCCTCAACACGTACGCCTGGGGCCAGATCGTCGGCGAGTACGCCAACAAGAACTGCCCGGCGGGCCTCGCGGTGCTCCACGACCCGACGTTCTACGGGCTCGGTGGCCTCGCCGGCATCCAGGAGGCGTACAAGACGCCGCTGAAGATCAACGCCGCCATCTCGGAGGACTGGTCCTCAGGCGGCACCAACTCCCTCGACTCGGAGATCAACGCCATCAAGAAGTCTGGCGCGACCTGCGTCGAGGTATGGCTGACCCCGCAGGACGAGGCCGCCTTCGTCAACCAGGCGCACAGCCTCGGTGCCAAGTTCACCGTGCTGGGCAACGACGAGACGTCGGCGGACGACACCTTCGCCAAGCTCGCCGGCGCCAACGCCGACGGTGTGCTCTCGGCCGAGCTGACCGCGGCGTACCAGCCCAACGCGACCGTGCAGGCCTTCGCCGCGGCGTACAAGACGAAGTTCAACGTCGACACCACGCCGTTCGCTGAGCTCAGCTACGACGCGGTGTTCATGCTGGCGCAGGCGATCAAGGCGGGCAACTCCACCTCGCCGACGTCGATCCAGACCCAGCTGAACAAGATCAGCAACTACGACGGTCTGTCCGGCTCGTTGACCTTCACGCCTCAGCAGCACGTGACGATCAACGCTGCCCAGCTGACCCTCGTGAAGTACGACGTCGCCAGCAAGTCCTGGAAGCCGGCGAGCTAGTGGGCCCGGGTCCACCCCGCCAGCCACTGGTGGGGTGGACCCGTCACCGGGACGTCCGTCGTACACCATGAATCGAGACTGAATGCTGCTCCAAGCGGTTGTCACGGGTCTGTCGGTCGGGGCCATCTATGGCCTCGTGGCCATGGGCTTTGCCGTCGTCTTCTACGTGACGCGCGTCATCAACTTCGCCACCGGTCAGCTGCTGATGGTCGCCGTGATGATCATCGCCGGCCTCGCGCAGTCCGGCCTGTCGCCCTGGCTCGGCATCCCGCTGGGGCTGCTGGCCTCGGCGCTGGGTGCCGTCGTCATCTACTTCGTCGCCGTCCGGCCCGTCCTCTACTTCGACCGGCTCAGCTTGGCCTGGCTGGTCAGCACTCTCGGCATGGCCATCATCCTTGCCTCGACGGCGGCGCTCATCTGGGGCACCTCGTCGCTGGCCTTCCCGACCCTGCTCAACGGCAAGGACGTGCAGTTCCTCGGGGCAGCCCTGTCCTGGCAGCAGATCCTGTCGGTGATCGTCGCCGTGGTCCTGACCATCGCGATCGAGGCCTTCCGCACCCGTACCCTCGTCGGCAAGCTGGGCATGGCCATCTCCGAGGACTCCGACACTGCGTCGGCGATGGGCGTCAACGTCACGCGGTACGCCGTTTGTGCGTTTGCCCTCGGCGGTCTGCTGGCCGGCATCGCCGGGGTGCTGGTCGGGCCGATCTCCTTCGCCAACCCCTACCTCGGCGACACCTACGGCATCTACGGCTTCGTCGCCCTGATGATCGGCGGCATCGAGCGCCCCGCCGCGTCGATGGGTGGTGGTCTCATCCTCGGCGTCCTCGTGTCCATCGCCTCGACCTACATCAACCCGCTGGCCGCCGACTGGTTCCCGTTCGTCGTCGTCATCGCCGTCCTGCTCGTCACCCCCAACGGCATCTTCCGATCCGGTGCCCTGCTCAAGCGGCTGCTGTCGACGAGGCCCATGGCGCCCGCGGCACAGGGCTCGTGATGGCAGCGGCAACCGCGGTAAAGGTGACGATTCCCCAGCAGCCCGGCCATCGGCGCGGCCGAGGCGCAGCCTGGATCGGTGCGCTCGTCGTCTACGTCGTCGCCACCCTGATGCTCGCGCACAGCTCCAACTACCACCAGGGCCTGCTGCTCGTGGCCGCGTCGTTCGCCATGCTTGCGCTCAGCCTCGACCTCGTCGCGGGCAT
The DNA here is from genome assembly GCA_033097465.1 of Acidothermaceae bacterium B102. Lineage (GTDB taxonomy): Bacteria > Actinomycetota > Actinomycetes > JAWWOL01 > JAWWOL01 > JAWWOL01. Next base: position 4,977,616 of record AP028633.1, on the reverse strand, counting down.
GACCGGCATGTACTCCCTCGGCCACGCGGGGCTCTTCGCGATCGGTGCGTACGGCACCACAATCCTGCAGTCCAAGGAGGGCTGGAGCATCTTCGCGGCGCTGCCGGTCGTCGCCCTCGCCGCCGGTCTCATCGGCCTCGTTGTCGGCACGTTGTCGTTGCGGGTGAGCGGGCTCTACTTCGCCATCACCACCCTGATCTTCACGATCATCGTCAACGTCTTGTTGAGCAACCTCACCATCACCGGTGGCTACCAGGGGTTGCCAAGCCCGCCGTTCCCCGAGTTCCCGGCCGGCCTGTCGAGCCTCGGTACGGCGCTGGTCTGGGCGGTGAGCGCCTGCCTGCTGGTGACGGTCGCGGTGATCTGGAGCATCCGGGCCTCGGCGTTCTACCCCGTCCTGCTGGCGATCCGCGACTCCGAGCCGTTCGCGGCCACCTCGGGCGTCCGTACCAACCTGACCCGGGTCCTCATCTTCTCGCTGTCCTCCGCCCTGGCCGGCCTCGCCGGATGGGCGTTCGCGTTCCAGGGCTTCATCACGCCTGGCCAGTTCGACTCGACCGCGTCCATCAACATCCTGGTGATGGTCATCCTCGGCGGCATCAACACGCGCCTCGGGCCGATCGTCGGCGCGGCGTTCATCAGCCTGTTCCCGGTCATCGTGTCGATCGACCCGCTCTGGCAGGAGATCCTCTTCGGCGCCATCTTCGTCGCGGTCATCGTCTTCCTGCCCGAGGGCTTCATCGGCCTGCTGGCCCGCATCGGTCGCATGGCCCGCGGGCGCTGGTGGCCGGCGTCGCTGGTGACGGCCGACCCAGGTCCCGTCCCTGACCGGCTCGCCGCAAGGCACCTACCAGCAGGCGAGCGACCCGCGGTTGCCCTGCAGGCACAGGAGATTCGGTTCAGCTATGGCGGTGGCGTCCTCGCCCTCGACGGGGTCGACCTGACGGTGGCGACGGGGACGATCCACGGGCTGATCGGTCCCAACGGGTCCGGCAAGAGCACCATGGTCAACCTGCTCTCGGGCCTGCTCAAGCCGCAGTCCGGCTCGATCACCATCAACGGGCAGCGGGCCGAACACCTCGCCGTCTGGCAGCGGGCCGACCTCGGCGTCATGCGCACGTTCCAGTCGGCCGTGATGGTCAAGGAGCTCACCACCCGGGCCAACGTGGGCATCGGCCTCTACAGCCGCATTGGCCGACTCGGCACTCGATCCCTTGCGTGGCCGCTGATCCCCAGCGCCCACAGGGACGCCCAGGCGATGTCGGCCACGTCCGCCGGTGCCTTGCGTACCGTCGGCTTGAGCTCGCGATGGCAGTCGTCGCGGGTCGCCGACATCCCGCACGGCGTGGAGCAGCTCACCCAGCTCGCGGCGGCCTGCGTCAGTGGGCCCTCGTTGCTGATCCTGGACGAGCCGCTCGCCGGGCTGTCGTCGGACGAGGTCGACGAGGTGGCGACCGTCCTTCGTACGCTGCGGGACGCTGGAGTCACCACCATCGTGATCGAGCACCAGACGCGGTTCATCTTCGACGTCTGCGACAACGTCACCGTCCTGGCAGCGGGTGAGCTGGTACGCAGCGGCACCGCTGCCGAGGTGCGCAACGACCCGCGAGTGCGAGAGGTCTACCTCGGCCAATGACGACAGACACGCTCGCCCTCGAGATCGACTCGCTCCACGCCGGCTACGGCCGCTTCGACGTCGTGCACGACCTGACGCTGCGGATCAAGGCCGGCGAGGCGGTCGCCCTGCTCGGCCCCAACGGAGCCGGCAAGACCACCGCCCTGCGCTCGATCATGGGCTTGGTCCCGCACCGCCGCGGCAACGTCCGGGTGGCCGGGCTGGACGTCTCGCGCCTGCCGGCCCACCGCATGGCCAAGGGCCATGCCGCCATCGTTCCCGAAGGCCGTCACCTGTTCCTCAACCAGAGCGTCGAGGACAACCTGCGCATCGGCGGCATGCGCCACCGCCATGACGCGGCCAAGACCCAGTCGCTGCTCGACGAGGTGTTCGAGCTGTTCCCGGTCGTCGAGCGCTATCGCCAACGGCCGGCATCGGCGCTCAGTGGCGGCGAGCAGCAGATGGTCGCCGTCGGACGCATGATGATGAACGAGCCGGCGGTCATGCTCCTCGATGAGCCCTCCCTGGGCCTTGCCCCGCTCGCGATCCAGGACATGGCCGAGGCGTTGGCCCGCCTCCGCGACAGGGGCAGGTCCATGCTCCTCGTGGAGCAGCGCGTCGATCTCGCCCTGCAGGTCTGCAGCCGGGTCTACGTCCTCAGCGAGGGGCGGATCGTGGACGAGAGGAGCACGAGTGACATCGGCAGCGACGGGCGGTCACTCATCGATGCCTACCTCGGGTGAGCGGGGTCCCGTACCCGGGGCTCTGGGAGCACAGATCGCAGGACAGTCCTATGTTTCAGGTAGTCCCTTCAATGTCGAGGAGCAGTGATGACAGAGTCGAGTGGCGCGGGCCTGGAGGTCATCCAGGTCAAGTACGGCGAGCGGGTGGTCACCAGGAGCTCGGTCTTCAACGACTACGAGCAGTACGGGCTGCCCGACGGCAACCTCGACATGGACTACAACTTCTGGGTCATCCGTGACGGCAGCCGCATCATGCTGCTGGACACGGGCTACGACATCCCGGCGCGCGACTGGCTCGGCGAGATCAGCGTCACGCCGACGCCGGAGGGTCTCGAGCTGCTCGGCATCGACCCCGCCGAGGTGACGATGGTCGTCACGTCGCACTTCCACTACGACCACATCGGTTACCTGCAGCTGTTCACCAACGCGCAGATCGTCTCGGGCCAGAAGGAGTACGACTACTGGTTCGGCAAGTGGGAGGCCGGCGCGCTGGAGGGCGAGTTCACCACGGTGGACAACCTCCAGCCGGTCAAGAAGGCGTTGGAGGACGGCCGGTTGCGGCTCATCTCCGCGGCGACCCAGGTCTATCCCGGCATCACGGTCTACCCGGTCGGCGGCCACTGCCCGGGCGAGCTCGTCACCCGGATCACCGCGCGCACAGGTCAGTTCATCATGGCGGTCGACGCGGCCCACTTCTACGAGCAGATCGAGCACGAGTGGCCGTTCTTCGCCTTCACCGACCTGCACGAGATGCAGGAAGCGCTCGCCTTCATGAACGCCCTGGCCAAGGAGACCGGCGCCACGATCATCCCCGGCCACGACGCACGGGTACGGGACAAGTACCCCGCCCTGGCCGGCCCCGCGGGACGGATCGCGACGCAGATCAGCTGAGTGCTCCCCGTCCCTGCCATCGTGGAAAGGTTCGTCTGTGACAGTCGGTGAGTACCAAGTCGTCATCGTGAAGTACGGCACGCGGACCACCGTGCGCAGCGAGGTCTACCTCAACTACCCGTTGTACGGGCAGCCCGACGGTTCCATCGGCATGGACTACTACTTCTGGGTCGTCCGCAGCCCCCAGCTGACCGTGGTCGTCGACACCGGCTTCTCCGCCGAGGGCGGCGACAAGCGGCGTCGTACGACGTTGGTCCCACCGGCCGACGCGTTCGCCCGCCTCGGCATCGACACGTCGCGACGCCTGCCCGTGGTCGTGACGCACGCCCACTACGACCACATCGGCAACCTCGACCTCTTTACGGCGGCCGACATCCACATCAACCAGCAGGAGCTGGACTTCTGGGCCTCGCGGCACGCCCAGCGGACGCTTTTCCACCACTCGGTGGAGGACCACGAGCTGGGCCAGCTGGCCGCCGCTCAGGCCGAGGGCCGGGTACATCCGTTTGGCGACCGGCTGGCTCTGGCGCCGGGCCTCGAGGTCCTGCGGGTCGGTGGCCACACGCCGGGCCAGAGCGTCGTCAAGGTCAACACCTCCGAGGGGGTCGTCCTGCTCGCCAGCGACGCCATGCACTACGACGAGGAGCTCGACAGCGACCTGCTGTTCATGTCGGTCGCCGACGTCGTGGAGATGTACGAGGGCATCGATCTCATCACATCGATGCGGAACTCCGGCGAGGTCCAGCACGTGGTGGCCGGGCACGACCCCGGCGTCCTCGACCGCTACAAGCCACTGGGCGGCCCCCTCGAGGGCCTGGCCGCCACGATCGGTGAGCTGGCATGAGTGACCTCAAGGTCGGCCGGTTCGCTGGCAAGTGTGCGGTCGTCACCGGCGCCGGCGCCGGCCATGGCCTCGGCCGGGCGAGCGCTCAGCGACTCGCTGCCGAGGGCGCTCATGTCGTGGTCGTCGACATCGACGGCGCAGCAGCGGAAAAGGTCGCTGCGGCGCTGCCGACCGAGTCGATCGCGGTCGAGGCCGACGTCGCTGACGAGGCAGCGGTCGAGCGCTACCTCACCGCCGCGATCGAGCGGTTTGGCGCGATCGACCTGCACCACCTCAACGCCGGCATCTTCGGCAGCTTTCAACCCGTGCCCGACACCACGGTCGCCGAGTGGGACCGCGTCATCGGGGTCAACGTGCGCGGCGTCATGCTCGGCCTGCGTGGCGCTTTCCGCCACTGGGTCTCGGGTCCGCGCGGCTCGATCGTCGTGACGGCCTCGATCGCCAGCCTGACCGGCAGCGCCGACCTGCTGGCGTACCAGACCTCAAAGCACGCCGTCGTCGGACTCATCCACGGCGCCGCGATGTACGGCGGCCCGCTGGGAGTGCGCGTCAACGGCGTGGCTCCGGGCATCGTGCCCACCGACCTTTTCGCCGCCGCCAGTGGTGCGGTCGGCGGCAAGAACGACATGGTGCAACGGGCTTCGACGACCCCGCTGCGCCGCGCAGGCACGGCCGAGGAGATCGCTGCCGTGGCCGCGTTCCTGCTCAGCGACGACGCCTCCTACGTCACCGGGCAGGTGCTCTCGGCCGACGGCGGCGCCAGCATCGTCAACTCGGTACGGCCCTCGGGCGGCGCCGGCGCGTGGGACCCCGACCTGGTCGATGCCGTCACCTACGGCACCTGACAGCCACACGTAGCAAACGAGAAGAGACGAAGACATGGATGTGAGGATCGGCTTCATCGGCCTGGGCAACATGGGCGGCCGCATGACGCGCTGCATCGTCGACGCGGGTCACGACGTCGTGGGGTACGACCCCCGCGCCGACGTGATCACGGTGGCGGGCGCTCAACCCGCCGGGAGCCCTGCAGACGTTGCGGAGCGCACCGACGTCGTCCTGCTCTCGTTGCCGGACAGCCACGTCGTCGAGAAGGTCGTGGACGGCCTGCGGCCCTCGTTGCGCGAGGGGCAGGTCGTGGTTGACCTCAGCACGTCGTCACCGGCCTCGACCCGCACCCTCGCCACAAGCCTTGCTGCGCACGGGGTCTCGTACCTCGACGCAGGCATCTCCGGCGGTGCGGCGGCGGCCGAGAGGGCGGCGCTGACGCTGATGGTCGGTGGTGACGAGGCGGTGCTCGAGCAGGTGCGCCCGGTGCTGCAGCTCTTCGCGTCCCACATCTTCTACTGCGGCAAGAGCGGGTCGGGTCACACCGCCAAGGTCCTCAACAACTTCCTCAACGCCGTGTCGCTCGCCGCGACGGCGGAGGTCATGGTCGCGGCCAAGAAGGACGGCCTCGACCTCACGGTGCTGCTCGATGTCCTCAACGTCAGCTCGGGCGTCAACTTCGCGACCCTCAACCGCTTCCCCAAGATCATCAACGGCGACTACCTCAAGGGTGGCCTGTCCAACGCCCTGATGGCCAAGGACATCTCGCTCTACCTCGACCTCGTCGGGTCGCTGGGGGTGGCCAGCCTCAACGCTGCTGGCCCGATGGCGAGCTTTGGTCTCGCCCTCCAGCTGGGCTACGGCGACGAGATCAGCAACACCGTGGTCGACGCGATCGGCGACGTCAGCGGCGGCATCCGGCTCTATGACGGCGACGGGAGCGCAACGTGATCGTGGTCCGGGGCAACGGCGGTGCCGGGTCGGAGCGCCGCGGAGCGACCTTCACCGGTGAGGTGTGGGCCGACCCGGTCGTGGCGCCCGAGGGCGTGACTGTTGCGACGGTGTTCTTCACGCCCGGTGCGCGGACCTACTGGCATCACCACGAACGGGGACAGATCCTTCAGGTCCTCGCCGGTCGCGGCTGGGTGTGCAGCGAAGGCGGTGAGCCCGTGCTGCTCGGCGCCGGCGACACCGTGTGGGTCCCGCCGGGGGAGCGTCACTGGCACGGCGCCTCGGCCGAGTCGTTCCTGACGCACACGGCGATCTCGCTGGGCACGACGAGCTGGTTGGCCGAGGTCGACCAGTCCGTGTACGAAGCCGCACCATCTTCCAGCACCGCCAAGAGGAGCATCGATGACTGACCCCAGCTCCGAGCCCAGCGCCGCTTTCCTTGCGGGGTTGGAGATGCGCAAGACGGTGCTGGGAGCTGAGCACGTCGAGCGCTCCCTCGCGCAGGTCACGGAGTTCTCCCGGCCGGTCCAGGAGTACGTGACGGAGACCTGCTGGGGCGCCATCTGGACCCGCGAGGGCCTGCCGCTCAAGACCCGCAGCCTGCTCAACCTGGTGATGCTCACGGCGCTCAACCGGTCCCACGAGCTCGGGGTCCATGTGCGCGGCGCACTCACCAACGGCGCCACCGTCACGGAGATCCAGGAGGCACTCCTGCAGACCGCTCCCTACGTCGGAGCTCCTGCTGCGCTGGAGGCTTTCCGGGTCGCCGAGAAGATCGTCGCCGAGCACGAGGCGCGCTCGTGACAGGGCCCTCCGGTACGACACAGGTGGCGTTCGTCGGGCTCGGCAACATGGGCACCCCGATGGCCGGGCACCTGATCGCGGCTGGCTTCACGGTTCGCGGATACGACGTCAGCGAGGAGGCGCGAGGCCGTCTTGCCGAGGCGGGCGGCACGGCCGTCGACAGTCTCGCGGCCGCAGTCGTCGGTGCCGACGTCGTGATCCTCATGCTGCCCGACTCCACGGTGGTCGAGCAGGTCATGGGTGATGAGGCGCTGCTCGCTGCGTTGCGCGACGACGTGGTCGTGGTGGACATGAGCTCGTCAGAACCGTTGCGTACCAGAGCTTTGGCCGAGACTCTGGCCAAGCGCTCCGTCGTGCTCGTTGATGCCCCGGTGTCGGGTGGCGTGGCCCGCGCCCGTACCGGAACTCTCACCATCATGGCGGGCGGAGACACCGCCGACGTGGACCGGGTGGCCCCCGTGCTGGCTCCGCTCGGCGAGGTCACCCACGTCGGTGACATCGGGGCGGGCCATGCTCTCAAGGCGTTGAACAACCTGATGTCGGCGACGCACCTGCTGTCGACGCTTGCCGCGGTCGAGACGGGCGCCCGGTTTGGCATCGACCCCGAGGTCATGCTGTCGGTGGTCAACCACAGCAGCGGGCAGAGTGCGTCGAGCCTCAACAAGCTGCCGAAATTCGTGCTGACCGAGACCTATGACTCAGGCTTCGCCCTGCGGCTCATGCTGAAGGACATGCGCATCGCGGTGGGGCTGGCCCAGGCGCTCGGCTGTCCCGACCCTCTGGGCGAGGACGCTGTCGGTCTGTGGGCCGAGGCGGCCGCAGCGCTGCCGCAACAGGCAGACCACACCGAGATCGCTCGCTGGGTCAAGGCCCGCAACCTATCAACCATCGAACCAGGAGCAGAACGATGACCCTCACCCCACGCCAGGAAGCCGTCAAGCAGGAGTTCATCGACGTGCGTGGCTCCTGGAGCGACGCCTGGCAGGCCACCCTCGAGCTCGACCCCGAGTTCCTCAAGGCCTACCTCGACTTCTCTGCCGTCCCGTGGCGCAAGAACCACCTCGACGCCAAGACCAAAGAGCTCATCTACATCGCGATCGACGCCAACGCCACGCACATGTATCTGCCCGGGGTTCGCCAGCACGTCAAGGCTGCACTGGCCCAGGGCGCCACGCCGCAGGAGATCATGGAGGTGCTCGAGCTCTGCGCGACGCTGGGCATCCACGCCATGAACATCGGCGTGCCGATCCTGGTCGAGGTGCTCGTCGAGAAGGGGCTGCGTACCGGGCCCGCACCCCTCACCGCGTACCAGGAGGAGGTCAAGGTGGCCTTCGTCGAGGCCCGCGGCTACTGGCACGAGTTCTGGGACGAGATGCTCGAGCTCGACCCCGAGCTGTTCGCTGCCTACACCGTCTTCTCCTCGGTGCCCTGGAAGAGCGGCACCCTCGAGCCGATGGTCAAGGAGCTCGTCTACATCGCGTTCGACACGGCGGCGACCCACCTCTACGTCAAGGGGCTGCGCCAGCACATCGTCAACGCGATCGACCTCGGGGCGACCGCTGAGCAGATCCTCGAGGTGATGGAGATCGCCTCTGTGCTCGGCATTCACGCGGTCACCACGGGCGCGCCGATCCTGGCCGAGGAGATCGCTGCGCAGCAGTCCCCGGCCTGACCTTCGCCCACCACGATTTCGGGAGCCCTTGCTGTGTCCGACGCGCCGGTCATCCACCACTTCATCCACGGCGCGGCGGTCGAGTCCAGCTCGGGCGACTACTTCGACAGCCTCGACCCGGCGACCGGAAGCGTGGTCGCTCGGGTGGCCGCAGGCAACGCGCAGGACGTTGACGCCGCCGTCCACGACGCGCGTTCGGCGGCAGGCTCGTGGGCCGATGTCACGCCGGTGCAGCGGGCCCACGTCCTGTTCCGCATCGCCGCCGCCCTGCGCGCCGAGGCTGAGCCGCTCGCGCTGGCCGAGACGCTGGACAACGGAAAGCCCTTATCGCAGGCCAGATCGGACGTTGAGTCGTCGGCGCGCTACTTCGAGTACTACGCCGGGGCTGTCGACAAGCTGCAGGCCGAGACGATCCCGATGGGGCCCGACTACCTGTCCTACACCCGCTTCGAGCCGTACGGGGTGACGGCCCAGGTGATCCCGTGGAACGCGCCGCTGCAGCAGGCCGCGCGAGGGTTCGCCCCGGCTCTGGCCGCGGGCAACACGATCGTGGCCAAGCCGGCGGAGGACACCTCGCTCACCTGCGTCCGGCTGGCCGAGATCGCCAGCCGCTGCGGCCTTCCCGACGGCGTGCTCAACGTCGTCACCGGGCTGGGTGAGGTGACCGGGGACGCGCTCGTACGCCACCCCGAGGTCGACAAGATCGCGTTCACCGGGTCGCTGCCCACCGGTCAGCTGGTCATGAAGGCCGCGGCCGACCGCGTCGTGCCGGTCACGCTGGAGCTCGGCGGCAAGTCGCCCAACATCGTGTTCGCCGATGCCGACCTCGACAGCGCTGCTGCGGGTGCGATCCGCGCGATCACGCTCAACGCCGGCCAGATCTGCTCGGCTGGCAGCCGCCTGCTGGTCCACCGCAGTGTCCACGACGAGGTGGTCCAGCGGCTGGTCGCGCTGAGCGCGCGCGTCACCGTCGGGCCCGGCGTCCGTGACCCCGACATGGGCCCGCTCACCACCGAGGACCAGTGGCGCCGGGTACGGGGCTACCTCGACCTGGCTCTGGAGGAGGGCACCTCGTTCGCGTCCGGCGGCAAGGTGCCGACGGACAGCGCGCTCCGCGGCGGCTGGTTCGTGGAGCCGACCATCGTCGTGGGCGTCGCGAGCCAGATGCGCATCGCCCAGGAGGAGATCTTCGGGCCGGTGCTGTGCGTCATCCCGTTCGACGACGACGCCGAGGCCGTACAGATCGCCAACGACACCGACTTCGGCCTGGTCGCCGGCATCTGGACGACCAGCCTGTCCCGCGCCCACCGGGTGGCGGCGCAGATCAAGGCTGGCCAGGTCTTCGTCAACGAGTACTTCGCCGGCGGCGTCGAGACGCCGTTCGGCGGCTACAAGCGCAGCGGCATCGGTCGCGAGAAGGGCCTCGAGGGGCTGCGCCAGTACCTGCAGGTCAAGTCCGTCACCGTGCGCATCTAGCCGCCTGCCGGGTCGATGCGCGAGGATCACCCGATGGCGGCATGGGATCCGGAGTGGCTGACGGCACAGGACAGGCTGGCCGCGCTCGAGGTCGAGGGCCGGCTGCTCGTCGACGCCGCAGCAGCCGCCGGGCTCGACGCGGCGGTGCCGACCTGTCCCGGCTGGACCGTCGCCTCGCTGCTGCAGCACATCGGCCTCGTCCATCTCTGGGCGACGGAGGTGGTCCAGGCTGCGGGGCCCGAGATCGACCAGGACGCGTTTGACGCCGGCGCCGTCCCGCCGGACGACGCTGAGCTGCTCGACTGGGCCGGGGCTGCGCACGAGGGTCTGGTACGGGCGTTGCGGGCCGCGCCGGACTTCGACGGGTGGACGTTCTGGCCGGCGCCCACCTCGGCGCGCGACTTCTGGATCCGCCGGCAGCTGCACGAGACGGCCGTACACCGGATGGACGCGGAGCTGGCTGCGTGGCGGTCGTTGACGCCGATGGCTGCGGGCCTCGCTGCCGATGGCATCGATGAGCTGCTCACCGGGCTGCTGCCGTACGAGCCGCTCTTCGCCGCCGAGCCGCGGTCGATCGCCGTGGCGCTGACCGACATTGAGACCGCTTGGTACGTCAGCATTGCCGCGCGTCCCCCGGAGATCCGGCGGGAAGTTGCGCCCGCAGACCTCACGCTGCACGGGACGGCGAACGAGCTGCACACGTTCCTGCAGAACCGGGCCAGCGACGGGGTACGCGCCGACGGCGCCACGGACCTGGTAGCCCTGTGGCGTCAGCGGGTCCGGATCAGCCGCTGACCTCGGCACCCCGCTCGTACCGGATCACTGGGGGAGTGTGGCTGCTCTGGCGGCCGGCATTGCAGCATCAACCTCCCAGTGATCCGCAAGGACGGCGATCACTGGGGGAGTGTGGCTGCTCTGGCGGCCGGCATTGCAGCATCAACCTCCCAGTGATCCGCAAGGACGGCGATCACATCCGTCTCGTCGGTTGAGCCGAGTCACCAGCGTCGGCGCACCGTGGCCTTGGGCCCGGCCACCAGGCTCGCCGCCGGCACGTCGTCGGCCACGATCGCCCCCGCCGCGATCACGGCGTCGCGCCCGATGGTCACACCGGGCAGGATCGTTGCGCCGGCGCCGATCCACACGTTCTCCGCGACGTCGATGGGCGCACCGGCGAGGTAGAGCTTGCGTTCCGCCGGGTCGACCGGGTGGCCGCTGGTGATGAAGGTGACCTTGGGGCCGATCATCACCCGCTGGGCGAGCCGGATGCCTGCGTAGTCGAGGAACGTGCAGCCCTGGTTGATGAACACCCGCTCGGCGAGGTCGAGGTGCAGCCCGTGGTCGGTGTAGAACGGCGGGTAGATCGTGACGCCCGCGGGCACAAGCTTTCCGAGGATCGCCTCGAGCAGGGCGGCCTTGCCTGCCTCGTCCTCGAAGGGCAGCACGTTGAGCCGCGAGGTGAGCTGGGTGACCTGCAGGACCCGATCGGCCATGGCCTGGAACTCGGGGCTGTGGATGCGCATGAGGCGGTCGCCGGACATCGCTCGATCGTCGCCCACGCCGGACCGACGCGGGGGAGACACGCCCTAGTCTCGGACCAACGCCGCCTGGGCGGAGGCCGACCGCTGGGCCGGCAGGGCCGCGGTACGGGACGGGAGCCGGAACGCGTGCGCCGCCACGAGCACGAGGGCGAGGCCGCCGACGAAGACGGCCGCCGAGAGCAGCGTGACGCCTTCCAGCCCGGCGTGGTTGAGGGCGAAGCCGCCACCGATGGCGCCGGCGGAGATGCCGATGTTGCAGGCTGAGTTGACCATCGCCGCTGCCATGTCGGGGTGGCTGCGGCCGGCCCGGAGGGCGGCGGTGGTGATGAGGGTCGGCGTCGCGACGAAGGCTGTCGACCACGCGACCGCGCCGATCACGGTGCCGACCGGGAAGCCGGCAGACAGGCAGAGCAGGACCATCGCCACGGGCAGCACGGCAAAGCTGGCGATCATCGACCGGTGCGGCAGCCGGTCGGCCGCGACGCCGGAGATCCAGACCCCCACCATGCCGCCGATGCCGAACAGCAGCAGCACCAGCGCGACGTGAGACTGGCCGATGCCGCCGCGGCGGAGCAGCGGCGAGATGTAGGTGAACGCGCTGTAGTGGGCGGCGAAGGCGACCGCGGAGATGGCGGCGATGATGCCGAGCCCGGGTGCGCGCAGGCCGTTGATCGCCTCGGACCACGACACCGGCTCAGACGACGGTACGGGCGGGAGCAGCCGGGCGGCGGCAACCATGAGCACCAGCGCTGCGCCGGCCAGGACGAGGAACGCGCTGCGCCAGCCGGCGGCCAGCCCGATCGCCGTGCCGAGCGGGGTGCCGGCGATCAGCGCCATGGAGCCGCCGACCTGGAGAGCGGCGATCGACTTGCCGACGAGGTGGGGCGGCACCAGGCGGGTGGCGTAGGCCGAACCGACGGCGAAGAACAGCGCGTGCGACGTACCGCCGATGAACCGCGCCAGGATCGCCACCCGGAACGAGTGGGTGGACACGACCATCAGGCTGCTCACGACGTAGCCCGCGAGGGTGCACAGGATCAGCGCCTTGCGGGGCAGCCGGTTGGTGACGATGGCCAGCGGGATCGAGCCGATCGCGACCACGAGCGCGTACACCGCGATCAGCGAGCCGGCCTTGGCCTGGTCGACGTGGAAGCCGGCGCTGATCTGAGGGAGCAGGCCCGTGGGCAGGGTCTCGGTGGTCACCGCGACGAACGCGGCGGCGGAGAGGGTGGCGAGGCCGGCAAGGGTGCGCACGGGCAGGGCGCGGATCGTTGTCACATGTGTCACGATACACAAGGCATGATGCAAGTCCAATGACTTCCGGCAACCGAGTGACGATCGCCCAGGTGGCGCGCGACGCGCAGGTCTCACCGATGACGGTGTCCTACGCCTTCAACCAGCCCGAGCGGGTCGCGGCTGCCACCCTCGAGCGGGTCCTCGCGTCGGCCGCCAAGCTCGGCTACACCGGCCCCAACCCCGCGGCGCGCTCGCTGCGTCAGGGCCGGTTCGGCACCATCGGGGTGGTGCTCACCGAGCCGCTGACGTACGCGTTCGACGACCTTGCCGCCAACCGGTTCCTCGCCGGCGTCGCGTCGGCCTGCGTCGAGCAGCGGCTCGGCATCAGTCTGCTGTCGGTCGCCGACGACAACCCGGTCCAGGTGATCACGTCCGCCGCGGTCGACGCGTTCCTGGTGTGGACCCAGCCTGACGACGACCCGGTCATCGATGCAGTCGTCCACTCCGGCGTGCCCGCCGGCATCCTCGGCGGCCCCCACGTCCCCGGCTTGCTCTACGTCTCGATGGACGACCGGGCCGCGGGCAAGGTCGTGACCGAGGCCGCTTTCGCCGGCGCGCAGCGCCCGATGGTGCTGTCGCTGCCCTTCGGCCGCCACCAGGAGTCGGTGCTGCTGCACGGTCCCGACCCGACCGATGCGGGCTACCCGGTGACCCGTCACCGGCTGGCCGGCGCTCGCGAGTGGTGCCTCGAGGCCGGCATCCCGTGGGACTTGGTACGGGTCGCGGTGCTCGCCCGCAACAGCCACGCCGAGGCGGCGCAGACCATCGCGGCACTGCTCGACGCCCCGGAGCCCCCCGACGCGATCATGGCGATGAGCGACGAGATCGCCCTGGGTGCCCTCACCGCGGCCTGGGAGCGCGGCGTCCCCGTACCGGAGGCGCTGTCCATCACCGGGTGGGACGGCTCCGAGCCGGCCACGCGGGCTGGACTCACGACGATCGAGCAGTCGTTGTACGAGCAGGGGCGGGCACTGACGCTGGCGGTCCTCGGCATCACCGACGGCGTGCCCGAGCCGCCGTGGACCCTCGTCCGCCGGACCACGACCCGCACCTGACATCATCGGCGCCATGGCCCCTGTCGGTACGTGGCGCGGACTCGTCGCCGACCCCGACCATGGGCCGTTGCCCGCGGTGCTGCTGGTGCTGACGTTCGTGACCGGGGTCGTCGACGCGGTCAGCATCCTGTCGCTCGGCCGGGTTTTCGTCGCCAACATGACCGGCAACGTGGTCTTCGTGGGCTTCGCTCTTGCGGGTGCCGCGGGCTTCTCGCTGGCCGCGTCCCTGTCTGCGCTGGCGGGCTTCGTGGTCGGCGCGCTAGCTGGCGGTCGGCTGATCGTCCGGTTCCCCTCCCGCGCCGCCCTGATCCGGGCAGGGCTCGCGGTCGAGACGGGGTTCCTGGTCGTCGCGCTGGTGGTCGCGGCCGTTGGCCTCGACTCCGGCAGCCGAGACGTCGTCGCCGCCGCGGCCGCGGTCGCGATGGGCACTCAGAACTCCGTCGTACGGGCCCTGAAGGTGCCCGACCTGACGACGACGGTGCTGACGCTGACGCTGACGGGCATCGCCTCGGACATCCGTACTGCGCCCCGCGCTGTGCTGGTGCGGCGCATCCTCGCCGTGGCCACGATGCTGGTCGGAGCCGTGGTCGGCGCGTTGCTGGTGCTGCACGCCGACCCGGCCGCCGGGCTCGGCCTCGCCGTCTGGTTGCTGATCCTCGCGCTCGCCGCTGTCGCCCGTACCGCGTCGTGGTCTTGACTCTCCTGCCCCAGCCGACATGATCGGGCTATGGCCGGAACCAAGGACGACCCCTGGCAGCTGACGACTCCTCCTGGCACGTCGGCCTACACGATGTACCGCGACGACACGACCTCGCCGCCGTCGCTCGTCTGCGTCGTCGGCACGACGAAGCTGTCGTACGACGCCCGGGCGATCGACGACGCAGTGGCCTTCCTCACGTCGGCCGGCGACTGGGTCGACCTGGGCGCGGCCGACGAGCAGAAGCCGGCCAAGGACGGCAGCCTCGAGGCCTGGGCGCGCGCCGACGACAACCCGCTCGGCGGCTGGTACGGGCTGCGCAAGGGCTACCGCGGCAGGTTCGGCATGTACATGCCGCCGTTGCTCGAGGCCCTGGGCCTGGTCGAGCTCGAGCACAACCCGCGCAACAACCGGGTCCGCGCTCTCTGACCCTCGAGGGTCTGCCGGCCTATGGAAACCGGCGCGGGTCCACGCGCCCAGATGTCGTGGCGATCACCGTCGCAGTTGCCACCCCGGTACCGGGAAGACTTACGGATAGGGCAAACGGGAACTGAGCGGCGCTGGACGTACCGCCCAAGGGACCTCACTGGGACGTCCCGATAGTCGTTCCCTTCCGCGACCACCGCGTTCAACGCCTCGTCCTGGACCACCCAGCGACCGGGGACCCGAAGCCGGACCTCCTGCGTAGGGACACGGAGTCGACGACGCCACCTACCAACCCCGCGCGGGCGGCTCATGCCGACGGGCGAGTGATGTGCTTGGTCGTAACCTCAAGACCGGTCCTGGCCGCGTCGATATGGCATCCGGCGGAGGAGGGCACTCGTGATGGCGTCGGGTTTGACGGCCGCTGGTGCGGTGCGCCTTCCCCGTCTGGGGGCCACCCGGGCTCTACGAGCTGTCGCAGTGGTGGGCCTGACCGCCGTGGTCGCGGCCTGCACGCCTGGCACCGCACCACACTCCGCGCCGCGCGCACCGGCAACGGCTTCCTCAACAACCGTCCGAACGGTCGTGACCGGGGCAATCAGTCAGTCTCTGCTGGTAGCCGACGACCAGCCCGACGACCAGGCCCCTGCGTTCTTCGAGGGCAGCCGCCTCCTCGGGGCCGTCCCGATCGGCGGGGGCACGGGGTCGAGAAGCATCTGGTTCACCCCTACCTCGACAGAATTGAGCCTGGAGGCGTTCGGCGGCTGCAACTCCGAAACCGACACCTCCCCGGCGCTGTCCTTCCGCGTCCTGATCAACGACCGCATCGCCATGACCAACCGGTGCACCGCGGACAACAACGACACCACGGGTCCCGCCGCGACCGCCTGGTCAGACGGCCCCACCAACGTGTGGTCCTCCTCGCTCGGGGTGCGTGTCGGGCGCCGAGCCAAGCTGACTGTCCAGTACCTCCACCCGACCGGGCACGCCGTAGGGACCTTCGCTGTCTACCAACAGGTCGCCCCGGCTCAGTATCAGTTCGCGCCGCAGCCGGCGCACCTCGCGCTTCCGCCTTCAGGCAGCCAAGGTGTCCTCCTCGACGCACGGCGGCTAGGAGCGAACGGCACCTTCACCCTCGTCGCCCGAGTCGGCGAGCAGCTGCGTCTGACCACTGCTGCACCTGGTCAGCTGACGATCGGCTGCGGCGTCCACCAGCTGTTCGGCGTCTCCAGCTGGTACTACAAGCCGTACGACCTAGACGTCGATGTGACGCCCAGCGGCCTCGGCGAAGTTTGCCCGGCATCGGGGCAGCCCAGCGTCCGGCTGACCGTGGTTGCCTCGCGTTTCGTCAGCCCTGGCTGGATCATCACCGAGAGCTGAGTCACTAGGCGCCCGGTCGTTCGACGGGGAGCAACCCCAAAACACCACGCCGCGTGCCTCGACGTCCGCGTCAACGATCGGCATCTGCGACGACTCTTGATCTTGGTGCGTCGGCCGGCGAGGCTTCGCTGGTAGCCGTTCGGCGGGCAGGTGCCATCTTTGGTTCGTTCCCCCGAGGCATCGGCCGCTGAGCGTGCTTGTACCCGGAGTTGGCGCTTGGGGGGCGATGCTGTAGGCATGGACTTCACCCGCAGCGTGGACCCTCACGCCCTTCCGGCGCGCATCCGGATCGCCTCGCTAGTCCTCGTGTACGACGCCGGTTGTCTGCACTACGCGCGCGAGAACGGCGGGGTCCGGGACAAGATCCTGAGTGACGACCCCGTGCTCACGATCGACACGCAGGCCCAAGTGGCCAGTCTGGTCACCCTGCTGCAGGTCTCCGCGGTAACTGACGGCGTCTGCATGTGTGCGGGGAACGCGAGCCTGGAATTCCTGGGCGCGGACGGGCAACGGCTGGCAGTTGTCGGCCTTCACCATGGCCAGAGCCTGCGATGGTCCGGCTGGAGTGGCGACGCAGTACTCAGCGACGGTGCGCGACTTGTCGCCTGGCTTGCCGAGCTGGGCTACAGCAAGCCGCTCGACGAGGTGACACGCCGCCAGCTCCGACAGGCCGAGGGCCCAAGCCGTCAGGGTGGCTGGACGGCAGCCGCGCCGGACTGCGTCCGTGACCTGCTGCTTGAGATGCTGTCGGCGAATCCGTCGAGCAGCGCGAACCTCGTCGAGCGCATCTCGGGCCGCCTTGCGGGAGCTTTTCCCGACCCCGTTGACCAATGCCGCGTCGCCCTGGCATGGTTCACAGCTGGGACCGGCGCCTGCACAGGCATCCCAATGTGCGAGGACATCGTCGGCACGGTTGTGGAGACCTTCGCGATCCAGACTGTCCTCGCTGCGCTGAACGCTCAGCCAACGTCAGGCGCCGTCTGGGCAGGTGCGCTGCGGCACATCGCAGGATGGAAATCACGCACCGACACCGAGCTGACGCACTTGCCCACAGCTGTCTGGGACAACCTGCTGGAGCTGGCGGCGCTCGGCAGCGATGAGGACAAGTTGCGCCGCATGGAGGGCAAGCGCGCGCGGGTTCACGACTGGCGGGAAGACCAGTAGCCCGCCGGGAACTGGGACACGCAGCCCGCGGCGCCTTCCATCGATCCCCCGCCGAGGCACCCGTGGCGGTCCGAACCGAGGTGACAGCAGCGGCGTCCTTGGGCGTGAACATCGGAGAGCCGTGGCCCGTCGCGATCGGATCGTGCTAGCTGCTGTTGCGGTCATGACGATAGCTGCATGCGGACAGTCGCACTCGGGTGTGGCGTCCGCCATAGGCGGGGCGTCACCTCGCACAGTTTCTTCATCAGCAGTCGCTCTGTCATCGACTGCGCCAAGCAGCCCGACTGTGACGCTCAGGCGGGCCACGGCGTCTACGCCCCCGTCGGTCATCCCGCCGACCGCTTCAACGGTGCCGACAGTCAGCGGATCAGGGGACGTACCGAATGGGGACACCGGGCCGACGAGTAACGGGCCGACGACCGGAGACCGGCAGTCGGCCAGTTCGTCTCCAGCCCTCGATGTGGCTGCCCGCGTTCGCAGCCGCTTCCCGACAGCGGTAACGGCGATCGACAACACGCACCTCGCGTTGCTAACAACGCGCTCTCACAATGGCGAGTACGTGAGCGGTTGGACCTTGGATGAAGTTGAACTTCCGGCAGGCCGTGTCACGCGGTCGGTAGAAGGTCCGGACGATTCACCCGCCGCCCTCGCAGTCACGCCCACCTCGATCTACCTCACGGTCAGCCTCACGGCGACACCGTCCGCTGCCCGCGACAGATTGATCCGCATCCGGCGGTCAGACTTCTCCATGGCATGCCGGACCCCTGATTCAGAGTCCGGCCTCATAGACCCCACCTTCCTCGTCGCCGCCGGCTCCGTCGTATGGACAACGCAGTACAACGGATCCCTCCTGCGGTTTGCCGACGGCGGGTGCACCAGCACCTCGGTGCCACTCGACATACCACCGCGCGCGTCCGGCCCGTACGGGCTTGCGAGCAACGGCCGCCAGCTCGTCATGAGCACGTCGTGGCCAACGTCCGACACGCTGCCGGCCACGGACTCGCCTTGGGAAGGGGAGGTGGAAATCCTCGACGGCAGCGATGGGCATCGGGAATCCACGGTTCATCTCACAGCGGCTCACCTGTACGCCGGAACGCGAGCCGTCGGACTGAACGGCAACGACGTGTTCGCCGCCGACGAGAACCCACACCAGATCCACGTCATCAGCGGGGCTGATGTGACCACCTTCCCCGGAGCGCCGCGGCTCGCGGCCCTTCCGGACGGGGTGAGCCTCGCCGCCGACACCCAGGGGTGCATCGCCTTCCACGGGAGCAACCCCGGCCCGTGCCCCGACTTTCTCCGCGGCGAAGCCGTGATTGGGTCCGGCGGTGGCGTCGCAATCCTCGCCTCAGACACGGTGGGCGAGACTCCGGAGCTGCTCGTGGTCCGAGTCGCGCGTACTTGACGCCCGCAACGGGCTCGGCGGGTTGGTCAGCGGCAGCCCAACTTGCCTGATCTGCCCTACCTCTACCTGTTGGAGCTGCTGGCACGCCCTCTTCCTTGAGGTGCCGGCGTCCCGCTCGCCGATCGTTGACTGCGGCAATATTGGTGTTCCGCCTCAGATCGCTACGGTCGGCGGAGTCGTCCGTTGCTTTCTGAGCGAGCCCTGCGCTGTCCCTCTGCTGCCATGGATCGCAGTGCGACAACCGCCAGAACAAACCCTAGGGCGAGCATCGCCACATTGAGCAGCCACCACCACCCGCCGAAACGCGTCATCGCCACGATCGACAGGACGATCAACGTCCCACCGAAGATCGACAACTGAACCTCGGCGTTCCCCGCTTGCCCGATCTCCCGGACCCTCGGGATTCGCCGTTCGCCAGTGCCTCGTCGCTCGCGCCTACCTCTTCCGCGACTGACCACACTCACTTGCCAACTCCCGGTGGGTAACACCTCAGCGTTCGCCGGTTCGGCGGCCGACCGAGTATGTGCGACTCCATTCTCGACTGGAGCGCAAGTGACGTTGAGCGGTCGCAGTCGAGGATCCCATCTCAGACGGCGTGTGTGGTGCCGGAGCGGGACCCATTCCGGGACGTGGCCAGCTGCAACGCGGCCGGCGACTGCGCGGTCGGCCCTACACTGCACGCTATGAAGGGCAACGTCCTCGTGCTGCTTGTCGTTGGGGTACTCGGCTTGGGTGGAGCTGCAGGTGTCCCAGCCGTAGCCTCAGGCGCCGGCTCGGCGCCGGTCGGCGCGTGTGGCCTCGCGCGGGCGGCCTTCTGCGACACCTTCGACCAACCAACGGTCAACCCGGCGGGCGATCGCGAGGGCCAGCTGAACGCCGTGGTGTGGGGGGTGTCACGCGCCCTCGGCTACAACAACATCGGACAGGGGCAGTACGCCGCAGGGGCACGGCGCTTGCAGATGGCGGGAAGCTGCCCGGCGCGGGCTGTGACGATCGAGACGGACATCGCCGTCTGTCACGGACAGCTCAACGATGTCGTCAACGACAACCCGTCGATCACACCGGCCAACAAGAACAAGGAGAACGGCAACGGGACCGTCACGTCGCTCGCGATGTATCCCAAGCAGCCCTTCGACTTCACCGGGCGAACGGGAAAGATCGTGTTCGACGTGTCCGACGACTCGGGCGGCATGCACACGGCGTGGCCCGAGCTCTGGCTCAGCGACGCCCCGGTGCCCGACCCGTTCGTGCATTTCTCGAGCTGGCAGGCGGTGCCTCGATCGGGCTTCGGCGTCCGCCTGGGTGCTGTCTGCATCCCATACGACCCGAAAGTGTCGGGCTCGGGAGATGGCGGCTGCGGTCCGCAGTGTCACAACGACCATCACACCGTCGTCACGGTCGCCTCTGCCATTACCGTCAACAACTTCAGGGAGAACGACAGCGACAAGGGCAACGCGGGTCCGCAGAACCCTGCGACCCTCAAGGTCGTCCCCTACGGCTGTGTGATTGAGCCGACCAAGCCGGGTCAGCTCAACCACTTCGAGATCGACGTGTCCGAGAACAGGATCACCGTCTACGGCACGGACGCCGGGCGCACGGCACCGCTGATCCACCTGGCCACCATCGTCAACGCCAACCTCGGCATCACCCGCGGGTTGATCTGGCTGGAAGACGTTCACTACAACGCCAACAAGGACATCGGCGGCAACCAGAAGCTCCAGGGGCTGCACACCTTCACGTGGGACAACGTGGGCTTCGACGGACCGGTCCTCTCGCGGGACCTGGGCTTCGACGCGGCAGACACCGGGACGACCCCTTCGGGCTACCCCGCTCTGCTGAACCTGGGCTGGCTCTCGCCGCCTTCAGCGCCGGCCACGATCACGATCCCGCGGGTGTCAGGCATCAACGCTGCGGCTGGAGCCCTGCTGACGTTCAACTTCGTGCACGAGAACGGCGCGTCGGTCAGTCTCTCGTACTCGTTGAACGGCAAGGCCGTCCACACGGTGAAGCGACCCTTCTTCGGCCACCCGCAGCAGCAGACGATCGGGATCCCGATCAAGCTCTCCGAGGTGCGCCCGGGCACCAACCGCGTGCGCATCTGGTCGCGCGACGATGGCCTGATCCTGTCCAATGTCGACCTGATCCTGAAGGGCGCCGGCGGACGAGGGCAGCGTGCAGGGAGCGGTTAACGACACAGACACGTCTCGCTGTTAACGTGGCCTCATGGTTGGACCTACCCGCGGTTTTCTCGGGCGCCACCGCAGCGAGCCCGACGGACGGCTGCCCCCTGGTCAGTACGACGTCGGCTCCGGTTGGCCGGTACTGACGGCCGAGGCCACCCCGCGCCTCGTGCCCGAGCGCTGGACGATGACCCTCGACGGTCTCGTCGCCAAGCCCACGACCTGGACCTGGGCCGAGATGCACGCACTGCCGCAGTCGCGGTACGAGGGCGACATCCACTGCGTCACGACGTGGTCCAAGCTCGCGACCAGCTTTACCGGCGTCAGCCTCGACGTCCTCCTCGACCTGGCTCAGCCGCTCGCGACCGCGACCCACGTGCTCGCCACGTCGACGACCGGCTACACGACCAACGTCCCGCTCGAGGACCTGCAGTACGGCAAGGCCTGGGTCGCCTGGGAGCACGAGGACAAGCCGTTGACGCCTGAGCACGGGGGGCCGGTGCGGCTGCTCGTACCCGCGCTCTATTTCTGGAAGTCGGCGAAGTGGGTGACCCGGCTGACGTTCCTCGACCACGACCAGCTGGGGTTCTGGGAGCAGAACGGCTACCACTCGCACGGCGACCCGTGGAAGGAAGAGCGCTACTCCGGTGATTGAGGTCGCGACCAACACCACCTGGGGCACCGCGATCGTCCGCGAGATGGTGCACCAGAACCCGATGCTGGCCATGCTCCGGCTCGAGCTGCCCGGCCGGCCGCGTCACGTGCCCGGTCAGCACTACATTGTGCGGCTCACCGCCGAGGACGGCTACACCGCCTCGCGCTCGTACTCGATCGCGTCCTCACCCGACGACGAGCTGCTCGAGCTAGCCATCGAACGGCTCGAGGACGGCGAGGTCTCGACCTACCTCGCCGACATCGCGATGCCGGGGGACGAGCTCGAGGTACGGGGCCCGATCGGCGGCTACTTCATCTGGGACGCAACGACTCCCGCGGTGTGCATCGGTGGTGGCACGGGAGTCGTGCCGTTCGTCTCGATGCTGCGCTACGCCCGCGAGCAGGGCCAGCTGGAGTTGCTGCGGCTCGCGGTCTCTGCCCGTACCTTCGCCGATCTTCCCTACGCCGACGAGGTGTCGGCGGTGGCTGCCGTGGTGGCGATCACCCGGGAAGCGACCGCTGCCGGCACACGCCCGACTGGCCGGCTCACCGCGACCGACCTCGAGCCCTTGCTGACGCCCGGCGCGACCTACTTCGTCTGCGGCTCAGCGATTTTCGCCGAGGCGGCGACCCAGCTGCTGCTCGGGCTGGGGGTCGGCCCGGCCGAGATCAAGGTCGAGCGGTTCGGCCCCAGCGGCTGATCCCGGTGAAGCCCAGGCTACCCCTGACCGGCCTGGGGCTCACCGGGAGGACTCTGCTGCCGCCTTCAGCCCCTCGGCCTCAAGGCTCAGGTAGCGCTCGGTGAGGCCCCCGTACACCAGGGTCGCCAACCGGGACAGCCGCCCGCTCTGGTTGATGGAGAGCGTGACCGTGCAACCGGTGTTGGTCGGCAGGATCCGGTGCGTGGCAACGGTAGTCACGCCGGGGGAGTGCGAGTTCCAGTCGAAGTGGTAGTCGCCGATCGCGTCGACGGTCCACACGGCCACCGGCAGCCGCGGCTGGCGCACCCGCACCCGTGTGCCCGGGGCGACCGGCTCGCCGCCCAGCGGGGTCACCTCGTTGACCGATGCGGTCCAGGTCGGCCAGCCCGGCAGGTCGAGCAGCAGCTCGGCCACCGCAGCCGGCGGGGCACTGATCTCGATGCTCTTCGTGTACGCGGCCACGTCGCCACCTCCGTCATCGTGATCAACGGAGCCGGCGCCGCCACGGTTCAGCCGGGTTCACCAAGGCGACTTGGCGTAGTCTTTGAGGAAGCAGCCGTAGAGGTCGTTGCCCAGCTCGCCCTGCACGATCGGGTCGTAGACCCGGGCCGCACCGTCGACCAGGTCGAGTGGCGCGTGGAAGCCCTCCTCGGCGAGGCGGGCCTTGGTCGGGTGGGGGCGCTCGTCGGTGATCCAGCCGGTGTCGACGGCCGTCATGAGGATGCCGTCGGTCTCGAGCATCTCGCCGGCGCTGGTGCGGGTCAGCATGTTGAGCGCGGCCTTGGCCATGTTGGTGTGCGGGTGGCCGGGACCCTTGTAGCCGCGGCCGAACTGTCCCTCCATCGCGGAGACGTTGACGACGTACTTGCGTCGGAATGCCGACGCAGCAAGGGAAGGACGCAGCCGCGACACGAGCAGGAAGGGTGCGGTGACGTTGCAGAGCTGCACCTCGAGCAGCTCGAGCGGGTCGACCTGCTCGACGTTCTGCGTCCACGAGTTGATCGGCGCGAGATCGGGCACCAGGCCACCGGCATCGATGGCGGTGTTGTCGGCGACCCGCTCGAGCGACGCCGACCCGGCGGTCAGCGCCAGCGCCGTGAGGGCGTGCGGCGTCATCGCGTGCGGGCTCAGCGCGTCGGCAGTCAGCTCGCGCGCGTCGGTGGCCTGCAGGATGGTGATGCCACCAGGGATCTCGGGCATCGGGCCAGACTCTGCAGCGATCAGCTGGGCGTAGGACCCGGGCGACCGCCGTACGGTTTGCGCCGCGTTGTTGACCAGGATGTCCAGCGGGCCGGCGGCGGCGACCGCATCGGCCAGCTCGATGACCTGGGCCGGGTCGCGCAGGTCGATGCCGACGATGTGCAGCCGGTCGATCCACTGGGCGCTGTCGTGCATGGCGGTGAACCGCCGGGCGGCGTCGGCCGGGAACCGCGTGGTGATCGTCGTGTGGGCGCCGTCGCGGAGCAGCCGCAGGGCGATGTACATGCCGATCTTGGCGCGGCCGCCGGTGAGCAGCGCCCGCCGCCCGGTGAGGTCGGTACGGGCCTCCCGCCGTTGCCGGTTCGTCGCCGCGCACGAGGGACACAGCTGGTGGTAGAACGCGTCGACCGCGGTGTAGCGCTCCTTGCAGATGTAGCAGGCGCGAGCCTTGAGCAGCGTGCCGGCGAGCTCACCGGTCGTCGCCGTTGAGAGCGCAAGCCCCTGCGTCTCGTCGTCGATGCGGCCGGGCGCGGCAGTGGCCGTGGCGGCGGTCACCGCGTCGTCGTTGGCCTTGACCACCTCGCGGGCGTTCTTGCGGTTGCGCTTCTTGTGCTCCTTGTACATCTTGGCCGTCGCGCGCCGCACCACCACCGCGTCGGGGTGGTCCACGGGCAGCTGCTCCAGCTCGGCGAAGACCGCGAGCACCGCCGCCATGCGTGCCGGGTCGATGCGATCGCCCGTCGCCAAGGCCTCGAACTCAGCCTCGAGGTCGTCGTACACCGTCATGCCGCTGCTTCCGTTGCCGTGCGCGACTCGGGAGCAAGCCGCCCAGAAATGGTACGCGGCGACGGACCCCCGTACCGTAGAGCCATGACCCGACCCGAGCGCGACCTGCTCGGGCGACCTCTGCACGACCTGCGGGTCTCCGTCACCGACCGCTGCAACTTCCGCTGCCGCTACTGCATGCCGCGCGAAGTCTTCGGGCCAGGCTTCGCGTTTGCCCCGCTCGGCGAGCTGCTGACCTTCGACGAGATCACCCGCGTCGTGCGCCTCGCCACCGGTCTGGGCGTCCGCAAGGTGCGCCTGACGGGTGGCGAGCCGCTGCTGCGCAAGGACCTCGAGCACCTGGTACGGGACCTGGCGGCCGTTGACGGGGTCGACGATCTCGCCATGACCACCAACGGAGCGCTGCTCGCGGCGCACGCTCAGGGGCTCAAGGACGCCGGCCTGCACCGCGTCACGGTCAGCCTCGACTCGGTCGACCCTGCGGTGTTCACCGCCATGGCCGACACGGTGGTGCCGCTGGAGCAGGTGCTGGACGGCATCGCGGCAGCGGCGGCGGTGGGCTTCGAGATCAAGCTCAACGCCGTCGTGCAGCGGGGGGTCAACGACGACGGGGTGCTCGACCTCGTCGCCTACGCCCGGGACAACGGCCACGTCGTCCGGTTCATCGAGTACATGGACGTCGGCAACACCAACGGCTGGCGCCTCGACGACGTGGTGCCCGCCGCCCACCTGCGTGACCTGGTCAAGGCACGCTGGCCGCTCGAGCAGGTCGACCCGGACTATGCCGGCGAGGTCGCCCGCCGCTACCGCTTTGCCGACGGGGCAGGCGAAGTCGGCTTCATCACCTCGGTCACCGAGCCCTTCTGCGGCACCTGCTCGCGGGCTCGGCTGACCGCCGTGGGCGAGCTGTTCACCTGCCTGTTCGCGGGCGCGGGCAAGGACGTCAAGGGCCTTCTCCGGTCGGGCGCCGCCGACGCTGCCGTACGCGAGTTCCTCGACGGGGTGTGGCGCGGTCGCAGTGACCGCTACTCCGAGCTGCGCAGCGAGGCCACCGAGGGGCTGCACCGCGCGGAGATGTCTTACCTCGGCGGCTGAGCCGACGCGCCCCTGCAACGATCCTTGCGCGCTCTCTTAGGTGGCCCTTAGACTGCGCGAGCCGCGGCCAGCGGCACGAGGGGGTGTTCGTGCCACGACACTCACAGCTCCCGCTGCCCGCCGTGGTGCGTCGCCTGACGGCCGCGCTCGCCGCCCTGTGCCTGCTGCTCGCCGGACAATCCTCGGCAGCGGCCGCGCGGGCCCACCTCTCGCTCGTCGTCGCCCCCTCCACCGTGCATGTCGGCGCCTCCGTCTCGCTCAGCGGCCGGGTCTCGCCGTCGGCCAAGGGGGTGTCGCTGACGGTGCAGCGTGACGTCGGGAAGGGCTGGGTCACGGTCGCCCGCACGAGGTCAGGCACGGCGGGCCGGTACGCGGTGGTGCTGCGGACCGGCCGTACACCGTCGGCCTGGCGGCTGCGGGTCACGTCCGCCACGGCGAGCAGCGCCGTCTCGAGCGTGCGCGTGGTCAAGAAGATCTTCGTGGTCCAGGCCAGCGCCCCGTCTCCGGTCGTCGCGGGCCAACCGATGGTGGTCACGGGGCACGTCTCGCCCAAGGCCAAGGGCTCGGTCCGGCTGCAGGTCCTGCGCAAGTCCGGGTGGGCGACCGTGACGACCAGCACGCTGTCGGCGGCGTCCACGTTCACGGTGCGCGCGTCGCTGCCCGCAGGCGCGTACCGGCTGCGCGTGGTCAAGGCGTTCACCGCCACGATCGCGGGCGGCATCAGCCAGACCGTCGCCGTGTCGGTGACCGTTCCTCCGGTAATCGCGCCGCCGGTGGTGACGACGACCTCGCTGCCCGCGGCGACGGTCGGTCTGCCCTACGCGGCCACCTTGTCGGCGGTCGGCGGCGTGGGCCCCCTCAGCTGGTCGCTGATCGGGGGGCTGGCCTCCGGGTTGACGCTCGCCTCTTCGGGGCTGATCACCGGCACCCCGCTCGCGGCCGGTTCGACGACCCTGACCGTGTCCGTCTCCGACGCGGGAGGCCGGACGGGCAGCCTGCCGCTCGTCCTGACCGTGAGCACCTCCCCGGTTGCCGCCAACGCTGCCTTTGCGTGGGGGAGCAACAGCAAAGGCCAGCTGGGTGATGGGACGACCGTCGACCGGTCCTCGCCCGTCGGCGTCAGCGGCCTGACCGGGCTCGTGGCCATGAGCAGCGGTGGCTCGACCGGCTACGGCCTGCGCTTCGACGGCAGTGTCTGGGCCTGGGGTGACAACGCCTACGGAGAGTACGGCAACGGCACCACGACCAGCAGCGCCATGCCGGTGCGGCTGACCGCGCTCACCGGCGTGACCGCCGTCGCCGGAGGACAAGCCAGCAGTTACGTCCTGCGGTCCGACGGGACCGTCTGGGCCTCCGGCTACAACGGCGACGGCGAGCTGGGCAACGGCACCACCGCCGGCAGCCTCGTCCTGGTCAGGGTCGACGGCCTGACCGGGGTGACCGCCATCACCGCGGGAGCGGCCTCGGCCTACGCGCTGCGTTCTGACGGCACCGTCTGGGCGTGGGGCGACAACGCCTTCGGCGAGCTGGGCAACAACTCGATCACCAACAGCTTGTCGCCCGTACAGGTGTCGGGCATCGTGGGCGCCACCTCGATCGCCACAGCGGGGAGCACGGCCTACGCCGTCGTCGGCGGTATCGCATGGGCGTGGGGGGCTGGCGGGCGAGGCCAGCTGGGCAACGGCGGCACCGTCAGCAGCACGATCCCCGTCCAGGTCACCGGTCTCACCGGGGTGAAGGCCGTCGGTGCCACCCTGAGCTCCGGGTACGCGCTGCTCGCTGACGGCACCGTCGCGGCCTGGGGCGAAAACAACGACGGCGACCTGGGCAACGGCACCACCACCGACAGCTCGACGCCGGTCGTGGTCACGGGCCTGACCGGGGTGACCGCCCTCGCCGGAGGCTTCACGGCCTACGCCCTGCGGGCCAACGGCACCGTGTGGGCGTGGGGCAACAACATCTCCGGCTCGATCGGCGACGGCACGGCTACCAACAGGTTGCTGCCGGTCCAGGTCAGCGGGCTGAACCGGGTCGTGGCCATCGGGTCGGGCAGCGACGCCGAGGGCGGCTATGCCATCTCCGGCCGGCGGGCGGCCCCATGACCAGCCGTCGGGCGGGCAGCGCTGTCGTCTCCTTGCTGGTTGCGCTATCGGTGCTGCTGACCAGCGCTGCACCATCGGCGCTCGCCGTGACCGCGCGGGTGACCGTGCAGGCCGCCGACCACACCGTGCATGTCGGCGCATCAGTCTCCCTGCTGGGTCGGGTTTCTCCGGCGACCAAGGGTGTCTCGCTGGCAGTGCAGCGCTACACCGGCCGGGCTTGGGCCACGGTCGGTCACACCACGTCCCGCGCTAGGGGCAGCTATGCCGTGACCGTGCCGGCCGGCCGTGCCGCTGTCGTTTGGCTACTACGGGTGAGGGCAGCCAACGCCACCAGCGCAGCTGTCCAGGTGCGCGTGGTCAAGGCGATCTTCTCGGTACGGGCCTCGGCGGCCTCTCCTGTCGTGTCCGGCAAGCCCATCGTTGTCACCGGCCACGTCACGCCCAAGGCCGCCGGATCCGTTGCCCTGCAAGCGTTGCGCGAGGCGACCTGGGTCACTGTGGCCAAGGCCGCGATGTCCTCGTCGTCAGCCTTCACGCTGCGCTCGGCGCAGCCGCCGGGGCGCTACACCCTTCGAGTGGTCAAGGTCTCGTCAGCGGTGCGAGCGGCAGGGGTGAGCGCACGGCTGTCGGTGTCTGTCGTACCGGCTGCGCCCGCACCGCCTGCGGTGACGACGGCCAGCTTGCCCCCCGCGGTAGTGGGATTGCCCTATGCAGCAGCACTTTCCGCAGCAGGCGGTGTTGCGCCCTACGTCTGGTCTCTGCCTGGGGGTGGGTTGCCGGCCGGGCTGGCCCTCTCTGTTGCGGGTCAGCTCACGGGCACACCGACCGCTGTCGGGTCGTCGACGTTGACGGTCACGGTGACCGACGCGGTCGGGCACACCGCCAGCCGGCCGCTCGTCCTCGGGGTGACCCGTTCACCGGCTGCCGGCAACACCGTCAGCGCGTGGGGTTACAACTCCGACGGCGAGCTGGGCAATGGCACGACGACTCACTCGGACATCCCGCTGCCGGTCTCCGGCCTGGCCGGGGTGACTGCGGTCGCCGGTGGGGGCGCCGGCGGCTACGCCCTCACGTTTGACGGCAGTGTGTGGGCGTGGGGCTACAACCAGTACGGCGAGCTGGGCAACGGCACCACCACGGACAGCAGTGTTCCCGTCAAGATCCCTGGCCTGTCCGGGGTGATCGCCGTCGCGGGCGGCGGCTATGCGGGGTACGCCTTGAAGTCGGACGGCACCGTGTGGGCCTGGGGCTACAACAACCATGGCCAGCTCGGCAACGGGACCACTCTCGACAGCGCGGTGCCGGTGCAGGTCAGTGGCCTCACCGGGGTGGTGAGTCTCGGGGCTGGGCTCTTCGCGGCGTACGCCGCACGTTCTGATGGGACGGCGTGGGGCTGGGGCATCAACGGCGACGGTGAGCTGGGCGTCGGCCTGACCGGCAATCAGGCGCTGCCGGTCCACATCACCGGCCTGCCCGCCGTCGCCGCCGTCGCCGGAGCCGACGAGGAGGGCTACGCGCTGGCGCGCGACGGCACCGTGTGGGCGTGGGGGATCAACGACCTCGGCCAGCTCGGTGACGGGACGACGACCGACCGATCGACCCCCGGCAAGGTCAGCGGGCTAACCGGCGTCACCGCCGTCGCCGCGGGCAGCTCGTCGGGCTTCGCGTTGCTCGCCGGGGGCAGCGAGATGTCCTGGGGCGACAACGGCAACTACCAGCTCGGCGACGGCACCAACGTCGATCGCCACGCACCAGTGGCCGTGATCGGGCTGTCGGGCGTCACCTCCATTGCCGCCTCCACCAACGAAGCGGGCTATGCCCTGCGCTTCGACGGCACGGTCTCGGCGTGGGGGTACAACTACCGGGGCTCGCTCGGGGACGCCACGGAGGTCGCTCGTCCGGTACCCGTGCAGGTCAACGGGCTCACCGGTGTCCTGGCCATCGGCGGCGGTAAGGTCGCCGGCTTCGGGCTCGCGGTGCTGTCCGGCTGATCGTCGTGGGCTCCGCTCAGGCTGCGCCGATGAAGCCGACAGTGTCGAGCAGCCGCTGGGAGAAGCCCCACTCGTTGTCGTACCACCCGATGACCTTGACCGTGTTGCCGACAACCGCCGTCAGGCCGGCGTCGAGGATGCAGGAGGCCGGGTTGGTGACGATGTCGCTGGAGACGATCGGGTCGTCGGTGTAGTCGAGAATGCCGCGCAGCGGTCCCTCGGCCGCGGTCTTGAAGGCGGCGTTGACCTCCGCGACCGTCGTGGGACGGCTCACGGTCACCGTGAGGTCGGTCGCGGACCCGGTGATCACCGGAACCCGCATGGCGTAGCCGGCGAGCAACCCGTCGAGCTCGGGCAGCACTCGGCCGATCGCCTTGGCGGCGCCGCTGCTGGTCGGAACGATGTTGTTGGCCGCCGCACGGGCTCGGCGTAGGTCCTTGTGCGGCCCGTCCTGCAGGTTCTGGTCCTGGGTGAAGGCGTGGATCGTCGTCATCAGCCCACTCTCGATGCCGACCGTCTCGTGCAGCACCTTGGCGAGCGGAGCCAGGCAGTTGGTGGTGCACGAGGCCGTGGAGACGACGTGGTGCAGTGCCGGGTCGTAGAGGTGATGGTTGATCCCGTACGCGATGGTCAGGTCATCGCCGTCGGCCGGGGCCGAGACGACGACCTTGCGGGCGCCTGCGTCGAGGTGCTTGCGGGCCGCCGCCGCCTTGGTGAAGGCACCGGTCGACTCGATGACCACGTCGACGCCGAGCTCGGCCCACGGCAGGGCGGCCGGGTCGCGCTCCGCAAAGGCCTTGATCTTGTGGCCACCGACCAGCAGGCCGTCGTCGGTCACCTCGACCCGCTCGGGGAGCCGGCCCAGGACCGTGTCGTAACGCAGCAGGTGGGCCAGGGTCGCCGGCTCGGCAAGGTCGTTGACGGCCACGATCTCTAGGTCGTCCTCGCGGAGCAGCGAGGCGCGCAGGACGCTGCGGCCGATGCGCCCGAAGCCGTTGATGGCGATGCGTGTGGTCATGGCTTTCTCCTCGGTCGACGCTGGTGCCAGCGCGTACGACTAACCGCCTAAAGTGCTATTAACGGTTAGGTGACGGATCTCAGCCTCCCTCCTCAGTGCTAACCTGTCAAATCAATTGAGCCAGTTAGGAGAGCGCGTCGTGGACGACGAGGAGCTGCTGCTCGCGTTGCTCAACAGCACCCCGGTCGAGCAGGGCCTCCCCACCGATGTCCTGGCCGACGTCTCCACCGGCTGTGCCTGGCTCGCCGATCGAGGGGGCATCGGGTCACTGATCGAGCTGCGCGTGACCCGCACGGCACGTGACCTGCTGCAGGCAATCGTGCGCGGTGAGGCGCAGGTGGCCGACGTGGGACTGCTCCTGCGGGGGGTCCGGCAGGAGCCGGTGGCGACCGAGGACGGCTTGGCCTGGGAGGTGCTGGCTCCGGAGTACCGGCTGCTCGCCGTGCGGGCCGCACTCGCGTGGGCAGCGCTGCACGAGACCAGCCCGGGCCGGCTGCGTCCGTGTGCCAACGACGAGTGCCGGCTGTTCCTGCTCGACCGCAGCAAGGCCAACACCGGGCGGTGGTGCTCGATGGCCCGATGCGGCAATCGGCTCAAGGCTCGCCGCCACTACAGCCGGTCGCTGGAGCCTGAGGCTGCTCCGGTCACTGACCGCGGCAGGGAACTCAGGACGGGGAGGTGAAGCGGTAGCCGGCGCCACGTACCGTGTGCAGGCTTCCGGCGCTGTCCCCGAGCTTGCGGCGTAGGGCGCTGATCACGACCTCCACGACGTTGCTGCCGCCGCTCCAGTCGTAGCCCCAGACGTCGCGCAGCAGCTCCGCCCGGCCGACGATCCGGCCCTCGTGTTCGTACAAGTACTGCAGGACATCGAATTCCAGCTTGGTGAGATCGGCGCGGGCGCCGTCGAGGATGAGCTGTCGGCGGTCGGGATCGAGCAGGGCGTCGTGGTCGATGAGCATTTCCCGCGCGGCGAGGTCGGTCAGCCAGCCGTCGATGGAGGACGGTCCGAAGTCGTTGTAGAGCGCGTGGTAGGTGGTTCCGTCGATCTCGCTGGTGCCGTTCGGGAGACGGTCGAAGCCCAGTGGCGCCAGCTGGGCCAGCGCCGCGGCGGGATCTGCGGCAGCCGAGTAGATGCGCCGGAGCCTGGGCCGCATCTCCAGGTAGCGGCGCTTCATATCGAGGATCAGCGCGGCGTTGGCCGACGTCGTGACCTCGCCGCCGTCGGCGGCCACCATGTGGCGGAGGAAGAGCACCTGCTGGCCGCGAGGCACCGGGTTGGCGCGCAGGTGCTCGCGCCACGAGGCGGCCACGGGGTCGGCGGCGAGCAGCCAGGTCGGTACGGAGGTCGCCTCGCACAGGCACTGGAACGCCGCGGGCGACCCGTCGGAGTCACGCGAGACGCGGAACGCCGTCGCCATCGTTTCCCACCAGGACCGCACCAGCTCGACTGCCCCGGCCGGCTGATGCGCGCGGGCAATGGCGATGATCTGGGCTTCATCGTCCGGCCGCGCGGGCTCGACCGCGTACGGCTGGCTGGCAGTGGGAAAGAACGCCTCCCGCACGGCGGGGTTCTCGATGAGGTAGAGCAGGTCGGCGGTGTAGCGCCACAGGTCGGCGGGCGGGGCAGTGCGCAGCTCGCGCCGCAGCTGCCGCCAGGCGGCGATCCGGTGGGTGCGGTAGGCCGGCGGATCGTTGACTCGCAGCAACGCTGCGACGACCTCGCGCACCGTCTCGTGCAGGACGAGGCCGTCCGGTCCGAACTCCACGAACGGAAGCGGGCGCAGCAGGTCGTAGGCGTCGTGCGGGTCGACATCCGGCAGCACGGCCCCGAGGAGTGACAAGGTCGGCCGACGCAGCGTGCAGACGGCGTCGAGCACGGCGCGGGTCGGCTGGTCGAGGCCGGAGAGATAGACCCGGGCGAGCTCGGTGACGACGGTCGCGATGGCGGCGTCGGGGACGGTGAGGTCGGGGCGAGCGCCCCTCGCGGAGGCGGCCAGCCGCAGGGCCAGCGGGTGGCCGTGAGTAAAGCGGGTGACCCGGTGGGCGTCGGCGACGCTGAGCCCTTCGCGGCGCAGCAGCGCGCTGGCGTCTGCGACTGCGAGGTTGGCGAGCGGCACCGCGGTCAGCAGGTCCCCGAAGCCGGTGATCCAGGCCGCGCCGGGCGGCTCGCGGCCGGCCAGCGCCAGCCTGGTGTTGTCGCGCAGACCCGGCACGAGCTCCTGCCGCAGCCAGGTGTCCAGCAACCGGAGCTGTTCGTAGGTGTCGAGCACCAGCACGACCCGATCACCGCAGTCGGCGAGCGCGGCCGCCGCCTCGGCAACCGTGGCCATCGGCTGGGTCCCGCGAGCTTTCTCGGGCCGCAGCGCCCCGATCGTGCGGTCGAGAGCGGCGAGGAAGCCCCGCTCGGTCGGCTCGATGCCACCGCAGTCCATGCTGACGACGGCGATGCCGTGCGCTCGCGCGTCCTCGGCAAATGCGGCGAGCAGAGCGGACTTGCCGATGCCGGCGATGCCGTGCACGGCCACGACCAGCGGGCGGTCACGCTCGGCCAGCTCGAGCAGCACCGCCCGCTCTGCCTGCCGACCGACCACATCGGCCGCGCGGGCACCCAGCACCGTTCGCAGGGTCCCGCTCAACGCCGGTCCGGTGATCGTTCCGTCATCTGTCAGTACCCGCCTCGGGTCACCGTCGTGGGCCTGGCCAGGACCGAGAAGTCCCGTACGACCACGTCGGTCAGGTGTGGGTTGGCTTGCAGCCCCTGGAAGAGCCCGCCGCTCTGGTGGGCCCTCATCGCGGCGACGTCGGCCCACGTGTAGATGCCACCGTAGGTGTTCGTCTCCTGGTTGGCTAGCCAGATCTTCGCGCGCAGACCCGGCACCGCAGCGAACGCGGACGCGGTCTGCTCGACGTGCGCCTGGTACGCCGCATCGTCGATGCCGTCCAGCGTGAATGTGATGACCTGCATGGGCATGCCGTGCTCCTTCGGTACGTGGATGCGCTGGGCGATCCCGCCACTGCTGACGTGACCACCGTGCGGGACGACACCGCCGCCGCGGTGAGCCCTGCCTGAGGTCTGGGTGAGTCGGGCGGCTCAGTTTCGCCTCAGGTTCGGCTCAGCCGGGGCGGCCGCTCCTGCCTAGCGTCGGCGACAAGCCTTATCCATCCACGTTGCGGAGGTCTTCCATGAACACAGAACTGATCGAGCAGAACGTGCACCGGCTGCTCGGCGCGATGACGGGCGCGGCCACCACGGCCATGGTCGCGGTCGGCGACCAGCTGGGGCTCTACCGTGCACTCGCCGACGGCGGTCCGGCCACCCACGACGAGCTGGCCGCCCGTACCGGCATGGCGCCTCGCTACCTGAGAGAGTGGCTGTCCCAGCAGACCGCCGCCGGGTTCCTCTCCTACCAGGACGACGACGGGCGGTACGCGCTCTCGGCCGAGGCCGCCGCGGTGCTCGCGCACGAGGCGTCGCCGGCCTTTCTCGCGGGCGGGGCCACCATCACCCGTGGCTGGTTCGCTGGCATCGACCGGCTCGTCGAGGCGTTCCGCACCGGCGCCGGCATCCCCTGGCACGAGCAGGACCCGGCCGTCTTCGACGGCACCGAGCGGTTCTTCCGCCCCGGTTACACCGCCAGCCTCACTACGGAGTGGATCCCGGCTCTGCCCGGGGTGGCTGACCGGCTCGCCGCAGGCGGCCGGGTCGCCGATGTCGGGTGCGGACACGGCGCCGCGGCCATCCTGCTCGCCTGCGCCTACCCGCAGGCCAGCGTCCACGGGTACGACTTCCACGACCGCTCGATCGGGGTCGCCCGGCAGCGAGCTGACCGGCTGGGCGTCGGCGACCGCATCCATTTCGAGACACTGGACGCGACCAGCTATCCGGACGACGGCTTCGACCTGATCTGTCTGCTGGACACCCTGCACGATCTCGGCGACCCGGCAGCCGCGCTGGCCCACGCCCGCAAGGCACTGGCCCCCGACGGCGCCGTCCTCGTCGTGGAACCGAACGCGGCCGACGACTACGTGGCCAACCTGGCCAATCCGCTCGCCGCGCTCAACTACGCCGCGTCCACCTTCCAGTGCACGCCGGCCGCTCTGGCGCAGCCCGGTGGTGTCGCGCTCGGCGCGCAGGCCGGTCCCGCGGTCGTGCGGCAGCTGGCCGAGGACGCCGGCTTCAGCCGGATCCGACAGGTCACCGAGACCCCGGTCAACGTCGTCCTCGAGCTCCGGCCATAACCAGCAAGACCGCACCACAGGTACGTCTCACCTGACCATCCGGGTCAAGGAAATCCGACAGTAGGGGGAACCATGCGTAAAACCATCTGGGCACTGCCGCTCGCGTTCATAGCGACGATGGCGATCGGCATTCCGAGCGCCTCCGCCGCCACCGGGACGGTAGCCGGCTATGACCATTTCGATTCACCGAACCAGACCCAGGTCTCGAGTGTCTTCCCGATGAACGTGGGTGACTGCACCATGTTTGCCAATCTTCGGATACGCAGGCCCAATTCCGCCGGCATCGCCCAGGTCCAGTTCGAGTTCAACACCTCGACCACGTACACGACCACGTTCGACCAGTGGCACAGCTCGTGGAAGATCTACAGCGCCGGGTACGGCAGCCTGCCGGTCGCCACGGTGGGCAAGACCGACGGCGTGCGGATGCCGACCGCCAACGTGTCCCACTACGGCGTCATCAACACCACTGTCGCGATCACTCTCAACCAGTGGTTCAACATATCGGCGGTCACCTGGACCGGCTCGTGCTGATCGAGTAAGGCCGCCCAGCTCCAGCCCGGACTTCGACGCTACTTGCCGTTGGACGAGAAGTGCATCAGGTCGCGGTCGCTCCAGTGGCCGCCCCAACCCCAGCCGTACGAGGAGAACACCGCCCTGACGGAGGTGTCGACCATGCCCGGGCGGGCCTTGCTGCGGCTGAGGTAGGCCTGGCCCTGCGGCGGGTCGGCGACGTGCGGGTCGTGGTTGAGCAGGGAGGGATTTTCCACCGGGTTGAGGTCGATCGCCTCGCCGAGCGCGTGCATCGACCAGCTGGTGCTGCCGGCCACCGGGCGGCAGTTGAAGGAGGAGGTGTTGTCGACCGCCATCGACG
Organism: Acidothermaceae bacterium B102; assembly: GCA_033097465.1. Taxonomy (GTDB): domain Bacteria; phylum Actinomycetota; class Actinomycetes; order JAWWOL01; family JAWWOL01; genus JAWWOL01. Next base: position 4,942,000 of record AP028633.1, on the reverse strand, counting down.
ACTCGTCGACGCCCTTGTAGTTGTCGACGAGGTGCATGCGGCGGATTGGGAACCGCATCGCGTACAGCTGCCGGAACTCACCTACGACGGCGGTCAAAACGGCTGCGTTGACCACGATCTCGCCGGTGTGCCGGGCACCGTCGAACCCGACGAAGGACACCCGTACATAACGAAGGTCAGACAGCGGTACGGGGCAGCCGGGACGCCACGAGTAGCGCATCCTGGCCGCGAGCGCCGGAGTGATGCGGGTCCATGAGTGCTGGAACGCCAGCATCGTGCCGGTGGCGTGTGCGGGAGTCGGCGCGGAGGTGAGCGAGGCGCCCACCAGCACCACGGCTGCGGTCAGACGGCGGGCATAGGTCAGGGTCGTCACGAGTCCAGGGTAGATGCCTCAGCCGGCGTCGCCGGCCAGCACATGCGCGAGGTGCAATGCCTTGGCCGGGGTCGCCTTCGCGGCGTGGACGACGTTGAGGTTGAGGATGCGGCCGCCCTGGAGCCAGTAGATCGAGTAGGTCGTGGGTCGGCCTGGGTCGTGCTCGGTCAGCAGGACGCCGCCGCCCCCGAGGCCGCCCTCGTGGGTCACGGTCCCGGTGGCGCCGCCCGCGTTCGGGCCCTTGAAGGCGGCCAGGAACGAGGCGCTGAGGCCCGCGAGACCGGCCGCGTACGACGCGTTGCCCTTGCCGAACTGCACGGCGCCCCCGCTGACGTCGGCGGACAGCCGACTGCAGGTGTCGGCGTCGTCGCCGGTGATGCGCGGGACCGGGTCGACGGGTCCGAGCAGGGCCTCGGCCTCGGACTGGGTGAGGATCTTGCACGACCCGACCTGAAGGACCGGCTTGGCGGTACGGGTCGGATGCTGCGTGGGCGTCGGGAGGGACGTCGGCGCGGCGGCGGGCGTCGTCGCGACAGAAGCTGCTGCAGGCGTCGTCTTGGGGGCCTGGCTGGTGGCCGGGTGGGTCGCCGAGGGCGGAGCAGCGGCGACCTTGGCCGAGGAGGCGCCGCACGCGGTGGCGAGAAGCCCTGCGGCGACGGCAATGAGCAGGGGGCGAGGCATGGCCGATCTCCTCCCGGGTGGCATCGGGTCCATACTTCTGAGCATGCAATTCACGGCGGTGATACTCGCAGCGGGCAAGACGGCGACCGGCATCCCCGTACCGCCCGAGGTCGTGACCGCGCTCGGCGGCGGTCGCAAGCCCGCCGTGCACGTCACCGTGGCGGGCTACCACTATCGGAGCACCGTCTCGCCGTGGGGCGACGAGTTCCGCATCCCGCTCAGCGCAGAGAACCGTACGGCCGCGGGGCTCAGCGCCGGCGACGAGGTCACGGTCGAGTTGACCCTGGACAAGGAGCCGCGCGAGGCCGAGGTGCCCGCCGACTTTGCCACTGCCCTCGACGCCGAGCCGGCGGTACGGGCGTTCTTCGACGGCCTGTCGTTCACCAACCAGCGGTCCTACCTGCTCTGGGTCGAGGGAACGAAAAGCCCCGAGACCCGCGCCCGGCGGGTCACCCAGGGAGTCGAGCTGCTGCGCGCCGGCCAGAAGCACCGCTGAGGCCTTAGGGAGGCGTTGCCGCCTAAGGGGTCTGAGGCTGCGAAGACGCAGCGTTCTCCCGATGCCCGCGCTGCCGCCTTAGGCCGAACCTTGAGTCTGTAGCCGACTCAAGGAGAACACGATGAGCTTCAACCCGATGCTGATGACCGAGCTGCTCGCCGACGAGCACCGCCGCGAGCTCGAGATCGCCGCATACCGCCGCCGGCGCGCCACCGCTCTGGCACCCCGCAGCCGGAGCCTGCTGGCCCGGCTCCGCCACCGCGACGCCGCCTGACGGTGGCGCGACCGACCGGCGCCCGCGGGGCGCCCTCCACCGGCGAGCCGGAGCCCGACCCAGGGCTCCGGCTCGCCGTATTGCGTTCTGAGTTGTCGGTAGATGGTGGGACGATCGCACCCATGAGCCGTCGTGCGTCCACCCCGCCCCTGATCGGCCGCCAGGCCGAGCTGGCCCGGCTGGTCGGTCTGCTCGACGAGGCCGCGGCGGGGCGCCCTGCGGTCGGGCTGCTCGGCGGCGACGCCGGCATCGGCAAGACCCGCACCCTCGGTGAGCTTTGCGCCGTCGCCGAGGAGCGCGGCTTTCTCGTCCTCACCGGCCAGTGCGTCGAGCTCGGCGGGGGCGGCGGTCTGCCCTACCTGCCGTTCGTCGACGCGTTGCGAGCCGCGTCGGTCGACCCGCTCAGCGCCGAGACGATGAGCAAGGCCGTCGGCGAGCGACCCGCGCTGGCCCGCCTGCTCGCCCTCGGCACGATCGGTGCTGACGCCGGCGAGGACAGCGGGCAGCTGCCGCTGTTCAGCGGGGTCCTCTCGGTGCTGTCCCAGCTCTCGGCCCAGGTGCCGGTGCTCCTCGTCCTCGAGGACGTCCACTGGGCCGACCGCTCCAGCCGCGATCTCCTCGCGTTCCTCAGTCGCACCCTGCGCCAAGAGCAAGTGGCCATCGTCGCGAGCTATCGCAGCGACGACCTCCACCGACGCCACGCGCTGCGACCCGTGCTCACCGAGCTGGCGCGGGTGCCGGGTGTCGAGCGCATCGACCTCCCGCCGCTGCCCGACCGCGACATGATCCGGCTGGTCGCCGACCTGAGCGACGCCCCGATCCCTGAGCCCCGGCTGGCCGAGCTGCTGGTCCGGGCCGAGGGCAACGCGTTCTTCGCCGAGGAGCTGCTGGCCGCGTCGGCTGACGCCGCAAGCGAGGTGCCCGGCGAGCTGGCCGACGTGCTCCTCGGTCGGGTCGAGCAGCTGTCGCCCACTGCCCAGCACGTCGTACGAGTCGCCAGCGTCGCCGGCCGCTCCGTCAACCACGCCCTGCTCGCAGCGGCCGCCGGGGTCGACGCACCGGCCCTCGACGAGGCGTTGCGTGACGCGGTCGGGCGTCAGCTGCTCTACGCCGACTCGACGGGCGGCTACACGTTCCGCCATGCGCTGCTCCAGGAGGCGATCTACAGCGACCTGCTGCCCGGCGAGCGCACCCGGCTGCACAGCGTCTACGTCGACCTGCTCGGCCGTCCCGGCCAGCCGTGGGGTTGCGGGTCCGCGTCCGACCTGGCCTACCACAGCCTCGCCGGTCACGATCTCGGTGCTGCGCTCAAGGCCCTCGACCGGGCAGCGGCTGAGGCGATGTCGCTCGGGGCGCCGTTCGAGGCGCTGCGCCATCTCGAGCAGGCGCTGTCGCTGTGGGAGCGGGTGCCCGACGCGGAGTCGCTCGTGGGGCAGCCGCGCTGGCGGCTCGGTCTGCGCGCCGCCGCCGCAGCCTCGGCCAGCGGCGAGCCGGCCCGCGCGGTCGCGCTCGCCGAGGAAAGCCTGACCCAGGTCGACAAGATCGCCGACCCGCTGCGCTACGCCGAGATCTCGGTGCCGCTCAACTACTACCTCATGACGACCGACGCGGTCGACCGGGCGATCGAGGTGGCGTCCGCCGCGCTGCCGCTCGTGCCGTCCCAGCCACCGACCCCGTTGCGTGCAGCGGTGACCGCGGGCTACGCCCGTACCATGCTCAACCTTGGCCACTACGCCGAGGCCGGGCGGGTGGCCGAGGAAGCGCTCGAGTGCGCCCGCGCCAGCGACTCGCTCGCCGAGTGGGCCGACGCGCTGACGACGCTGGCCATGCTGGCCGAGAAGTCGGGCGACGGCGACCTCACCGAGGAGCTGCTGGATAAGGCGCGCCAGGTGGCCGGGCGCAGCGGCGACGCGGTCGTCCAGCTGCGCATCCTGCACAACCTCGCGATCATCCCGCTCGACCACGGCGACCTGCGGCTCGCCCTCGAGCGCTCGGTCACCGGCATGGAGTTCGCCGAGCGGCACGGGTTGTCCCTCAGCGGTTGGGGGCTCCAGCTGCGCCACTACCGCCACGTGTGCCTGTTCGCTCTGGGGCAGTGGGACGAGGTCGAGCAGCTGTCGTCGTTCATGCCGCGCGTCGGCGGCGTGGTGTCGGGCTTCGTGATGACCTTCGCCTGCACGCTGCTGGTCGCCCGGGGCGACGCACGCACCGCGCGCCAGCTCGCGCGCGTCCAGCCGTTCTGGGTCGAGGATGTCCTGCTGGCCCACCTCGCCGGCTGCCTCGCCGTCCAGCAGGCCACGTGGGACGGCCAGCCCGATCGGGCCCGCGAGCTCAACCGCACCGCGATGGACCTCGTGTCCAACGCCTGGGGCCACGACTCGATCGCTTTGGTACGCCACGCGGCGCTCGGGCTCGCTGCCGAGGCCGACCGCGCCGTCCTTGCCCGGGCCATCGGTGACCACGCCACCGCGGCCGACTCGGTCGAGGTGGGGGAGGGACTCTTCGAGACCGCCACCCACGCGATGCTCAGCGGCAAGGCCCGCACCGGCACGCCCGGGGTCGAGGCCAAGGCGTGGTTCGCCCGGGCCACGGCCGAGCGGGCGAGACTGGCCGGCGACAACGACGTCGAGCTGTGGCGCGCGGCAGTCGCCGGCTTCGACTTCGGCGACGACTCCGACGTCTACGAGACGGCGCGCGGTCGGTGGCGGCTGGCCGAGGCCTTGATGGAGGCGGGCAACCGCGACGAGGCGGTCGAGCAGTGGACCCTCGCTGTGGCGGCGGCCGAGAGACTGGCCGCCGCTCCGCTGTTACGGGCGCTCGAAGACCTCCGCCGGCGGGCCCGGTTGGTGGCCGCGGTCAAGGACGGTGCACCCGCCAAGGCGGCCGCCGCGCCATCGACCGCACTCACGCCGCGTGAGCTCGAGGTGCTGCGGCTGGTCGCCGAAGGCCGTACCAACAGGCAGATCGGGGCGGCGCTGTTCATCAGCGACAAGACGGCGAGCGTCCACGTCTCCAACCTGATGGCCAAGCTCGGGGTGGCCAGCCGCACCGAGGCGGCGTCCTTCGCCTACCGTGAAGGCCTGTTGCTGCCGCCCGCCTGAAGGAACCCCATGGCCGTGATCTACAAGACCACTCTGTCGCCGACCAAGCTCGAGCTGCTGGCTGCCTGGCTGCCCGGCCAGCCGTGGTACGTCGGCGGGGGCGCGCCGGTGCTCGAACGGGCCGGCGGCTTCCGGCTCGACGACCCAGCGGGCGAGGTCGGCATCGAGTTCATGGTCGTGGCCGACCGCGAGTCCGAGCCGGTCGTGTTCTACCAGGTGCCGGTGACCTACCGGGGCGCACCGCTGGACGGCGCCGAGGCCGCTCTCATCGGCACCAGCGAGCACGGCGTGCTGGGCAGCCGCTGGGTCTACGACGGCGAGCGCGACCCGGTGCTGCTGGCCCAGCTGGCGGCCCTGATCGAGGGCACGGTCGAAGCACAGGCCCAGAGCAACAGCCACTCCATCGACCCGTTCGTGATCGTTCTGCCCTCGGCCTCTGCCGTCACGGCGCCACGGGTGGTCCGCGTGCTGCAGCCCGGCGGCGAAGCAGCGCCCGGAGTGGGGTCCGTCAGCGGAGTGTGGATCGCGCCCGACGGCAGTGAGCTCCGCGGCACGGTCGCCGTCGGCTGAGCGGCGCCGGAGACGCCGGCGCCGAAGCCCAATGCGGGCTTGCCACAGATCTGCGTCGCCTCGTCGAGGGCGCTTGCGCAGGGGAGCGGGACCCTAATGTCGCCCATCTCGGAACTCCCATCTGGACGGGTCATCTGCAGATCTTGCCAGAGGAAATTCACCCCCATAACGTGATCGTGCGGCCACGGTTACCTGCCCCTGGGGGACGTCGGGCAGGCATACTCGAGGTGTGGTGACGCAAGGCTCACGCGCAAGGCGGCTCCACGGCAGCTTTGTTGAGACGACGAACAGCCGCACCTTCGTCCTCGCGTTCTGGACGTTCTGGTTCGCATTCTGCGTCGGTGGCGTGTTGCTGTCCTACCACGACGCCGCGACGCTTCGCGACCACGGGCTGCGCGCCGAGGCCGTCGTGACCGACGTGCACGACATCCCCAAGGACTCCTACGTCACGGTTCAGTTCTCTACCCGGACCGGGCGTTCGGTCTCCGCTCAGGTTGGCAACTGGGACTGGAGCCCAGAGCCCCGCGTCGGCGAGGTGCGGACCGTGATTTACGACGCCAGCGATCCGTCGGGCCTCGTCGCTGACGCACGTCAGGGTCCTGCCTTCATCGTGACCTGGATATTCGCCGGCGGCCTCGTCGGAAGCTCGGTGCTGTTCGTGCTCACCTACACACGTCGCATCGACTGGTCCGGGACGGCAAAGCGCCGCGGAGGTTGAGACCGCTGCACCTGACGCTTGTGGACAGAATCTTCCGACGGAGACTTCATCCACAGGCTGCGTCTGACGGTTCGCGCCCGTGGTTGATGGCAGTGGCGACCGTTGTCGGCTAGGTGAACGGAAACAGGAACGGGTCGTCCCGCACGGCCCGTCGGGCCCTACGCGCGTTGTACGGACGTGTGAACGGGTCGTCGGAATGCAGCAGGTCCTCACCATTGACAGCAGTATCGGTCGGCGGGAGCAGTGGGCCTTCGTAGTCCTTGGCAGGCGCGGCGTCGTGGGCCTCGACCCCGCCGTCCCGTACCAGGTCCGTCGGCCAACCCGCGGAGAACCAGCGGAGCTCGTGCAGGTCGAACGGATCCTGGTACCACCCCTGAGGGATCATGCGGCAAGTGTAGGGAAATCTGCTCGGCGGCCGCACCACTGCCGGCTGTGTGCGCGAGTCAACGCCGCAGGCGTAGCGACGGGGTAATGGCGCTGGCTCCCAGTAAGTGCACAGCAACGGGTCTTATGTTCGGCGGCATGGCATCTGCGGAGCCGCGCGCACTCACCCTGCTGCAGCAGGTACGGACCGCCCGCGGTGCGCTGGCCGGGTGCGGCGTGATCATCGTGGCTCTGGTCGTCGTCCTGGTGGTGTTCGCAGTCGACTCGGGATCGCATTCCCCCACAATCGGCGCGGCCGCATCGCCCAGCCCCACGCCGAGCGCGAGCAAGACCCCGACGGTGAGCGACATCTACCAGCAGGTGGGGCCGTCGGTCGCGGTCGTCCGCACGGCCAAGGGCGCGCTGGGTACGGGCGTGGTCGCGGCTGATGACGGCACCGTGCTCACCGCCGACCATGTCATCTCCGACGGCAGCGCCATCAGCATCGTCTTCTCCGACGGGACAAAGTCCACCGCCACCGTCGCCTCAGCCGACGCCAAGACCGATATCGCGACCTTGACCCCGGCGACGCTGCCGCAGACTGTCGTGCCCGCGACGATCGGCGGCGGCGTCCAGGTAGGCGGCCCCGTGGTGGCGATCGGCAACCCGCTGGGGCTCACGTACAGCGTCTCCTCCGGCGTGGTGTCCGGGCTCGACCGCACGGCGGACACCGACCACGGCAAGCAGTCCGGCCTGATCCAGTTCGACGCGTCCGTCAACCCCGGCAGCTCCGGCGGCCCGCTGCTTGACGCCAAGGGCGACGTCATCGGCATCGTCGTCTCCATCGCCGAGCCGATCGGAGCGGACGACGCCTTCGCCGGCATCGCCTTCGCGGTGCCGATCGGCGCTGCCCTCGGCGGCAGCGGGGCCAGTGGCGGTCCCGGCGGCGGCCCCCAGATATGACAGCGCAGCAAACCCTTTTCCACCCGGAGGAAGCATGACGAGTACGGGTCCCGCAGGTGTGACCAATCCGCTCGAGCAGGTTCTGTACGAGGTGAAGCGCACCATCGTCGGCCAGGACCTGCTGCTCGAGCGCATGGCCATCGGTCTCCTGGCCGGCGGCCACATCCTGCTGGAGGGCGTGCCCGGCCTGGCAAAGACGCTGGCCGTGAAGTCGCTCGCGCAAGCGATCGGCGGCGAGTTCCAGCGCATCCAGTTCACCCCTGACCTAGTGCCGGCCGACCTCACCGGCACCCGGGTCTACCGCCAGCACACCGGCGAGTTCGAGACCCTGCTCGGCCCGGTCTTCTGCAACCTGCTGCTGGCAGACGAGATCAACCGGGCGCCGGCCAAGGTGCAGAGCGCCTTGCTGGAGGTCATGCAGGAGCGTCAGGTCACGATCGGCCGGGAGACGTTCCCCGTACCGAATCCCTTTCTGGTCATGGCAACGCAGAACCCGATCGAGTCCGAGGGCACCTATCCGCTGCCCGAGGCGCAGGTCGACCGCTTCATGATGAAGGTGGTCGTCAACTACCCCTCCCCGCCGGAAGAGCACGCCATCGTCGAGCGGGCGGTGCGCCCGCCGTTGCCCCCTGCGCCGATCATCTCCACCGCCGATCTGGTACGGATGCAGGCCAGCGTGCAGCAGGTCTACGTCGACCCGGCCATCATCAACTACGCGGTGCGCCTGGTCGCCGCCACCCGGGCGCCGGCCACGGTCGGCCTGGGCCAGCTCGAGCGCTACGTCACCTATGGCGCCAGCCCGCGCGCGTCGATCGCGCTCGTGCTCGGTGGACGGGCGCTGGCCTTCCTCCGCGGGCGTGACTACGTGCTGCCGCACGACGTGCGCGAGCTGGCCCTCGACGTTCTCCGACACCGCATCGTGCTGTCGTACGAGGCATTGGCGGACGACGTCAGCCCGGACACGGTCATCACCGCGGTGATGCGAGCCGTGCCCATGCCCGAGATCGTCTTGCAGGACCGCTGACCGTGGTCACCGCCCCCGACCGTCTGCTGCTCCAGCTCGAGTGGCGGGTGATTCGACGCCTCGACGGACGGGTGCAGGGCGCGTACCGGACGGCCTATCGCGGCTCGGGACTCGACTTTGCCGGCCTGCGCGGCTATCTCGAGGAGGATGACGCCCGGCACATCGACTGGAATGCGACCGCGCGGCTGAACGAGCCGCAGGTGCGCCAGTTCACCGAGGACCGCGACCTCACCGTGTGGCTCGTCCTCGACCGGTCGGCATCGATGACCGTGGGCACTCCCGGCCGCGACAAGAAGGACGTCCTGGGCGAGCTCGCGCTGGTGCTGGCCCGACTGTTCAGCCGTGGCGGCAACCGGGTGGGCGCACTGCTCTACGGCGGCGGCGCACAACGCATCGTGCCGCCGGGTACGGGCCGCGGCCACGCCCTGCGCATCGGCTACGAGCTCGACCGTACGGCGGCTCAGCCTCCCATCGCGGGCACCACCGACTTCGCCGCCATGCTCGACGCGGTGACCACGCTGGCCCGCCGCCGGTCGTTGATCATCGTCATCTCGGACTTCATCGGCACGGGGGAGTGGGACAAACCGCTGCTGCGACTGTCGCACCGGCACGACGTCGCAGCGCTGCGGGTGATCGATGCCGCCGACGATGAGCTGCCGGACGCCGGGCTCATCTTCATCGAGGACGCGGAGACAGGCGAGCAGTTCCTCGTCGACTCGAGCGACCCGCTGTTCCGCGCTCGACTCCAGGACGGGGTGGACGAGCGTGACGCCGACCTGACCGGGCGGATGCGCCGGGCCGGCGTGCCGATGCACCGGATCACGACCGATCGCGACCCGCTCGAAGCTCTCGTCGACGTCGTCGCCTCGACCTGGTGGAGGCGCGCGTGACGTTCGACTCTCCCTGGTCGCTGCTGCTGGGCGCGCTCGTTGTGCTGTGCTTGGCGGTGGGTGCGGTCGCCGCCACTCGCCGGCGTCGCATCGCTCTTGCGGCGGCGGGTCTCGGTCGAGCGGCGGGACGCCGTGGGTTGCCGCTCGGGTTGGGGCTGAGCCTCGCGGGACTGGCCGTGCTGGTGGTTGCTGTCGCCGGTCCTGCAGCCTCGGTCCCCGTCACCCGCGCGGCCGGCACCGTGATCGTCGCCGTCGACGTCTCCAACAGCATGGGCGCGACCGACGTCGCACCCACCCGCCTGGACGCGGCGAAGAAGGCCGCAACCTCATTTGTCGAGGCCCAGCCGAGCAGCGTCGACATCGGGGTCGTCGCCTTCGAGAACGGGGGGCTCACCACCGACCAGCCCAGCGCCGACCATGCCGCCGCCGAGGCTGCGATCGGGCGACTCCGGGTGACGGGAGGGACGTCGCTCGCCGACGCGATTCTCACGTCTCTGTCGGCGATTACCGGCAAGACCGTGGCGCTGGGCAAGGACGGAACAGTGCCCAACATCGGCTACTGGGGCTCGGCCACGGTCGTGCTCTTCTCCGATGGCGAGGACCGTGGCAGCACGGATGCGACCGAGGCTGCAGCCGACGGTGCGGAGGCGGCCGGGGTGCACGTCGAGACGGTCGGCGTCGGTACGAGCGCGGGCACGACCGTCGACGTCGGCGGCTATCGCGTCCATACCGCGCTGGACCAGGACACCCTGACGGCCATCGCGAAGACGAGCGGCGGCTCGTACCACCCGGCGTCTGACGCGTCCGAGCTCGACGGGGTGGCGAAGACGATCAACCTGCGACTGACCACGCACCATGAGGACCTCCCGCTGGCCGGGGCGTTCACCGGGTTGGCGATCGCTTTGCTGATCGCAGGCGCAGCCCTCACCGTGCTGCGTACGGGAAGGGTCGTCTGATGTCGTTCACCTGGCCGTGGGCCCTGTTGGCGCTGCTGGCGATCCCGCTGATCCTGTTGGTCGCGTGGTGGTCCCGGCGACGTCGCCGTCGGACGATCGTGCGGGTCACCTCAGCGGCTCTGGTGCGTGCCGCACTGCCCGGCCGTACCCTCTGGCGCCGCCGCATCCCCACGGCTCTGCTGCTGCTCGGGGTCGCGGTGCTCAGCGTCGGCGCTGCCCGCCCGCAGCGGACGGAGGCAATCTCGTCCAACGCGACGACGATCCTGCTGGCGCTCGATGTCTCGGGCTCGATGTGCTCGACCGACGTGTCGCCCAACCGCATCACCGCCGCCGAGAAGGCCGCCTCGTCGTTCATCAAGGCACAGCCCGGCGGCTCGCGCATCGGTCTGGTCGCCTTTGCCGGCGTGGCCGGCCTGCTGGTCCCGCCGACGAAGGACACCGGCAAATTGCTGGACGCGATTCAAGGGCTGACGACCTCACGAGGCACCGCTATCGGACAGGCCATCCTGACCTCGATCGACGCGATCGCGGAGTTCGACCCGTCCGTCGCGCCGACGGGTGTCACTGTCAGCGGCACCCGGCCGGCGGGCGACTACGCGGCTGATGCGATCGTTGTGCTCACTGACGGTGCCAACACTCAGGGGGTAGAACCGGTGGACGCGGCCAAGGTGGCGGCCGCTCGCGGGGTACGGGTCTACACGATCGGCTTCGGGACCACGACGCCGGCGCCCGTGGTCTGCGACAGCTCACAGATCGGTTCAGGCGCAGGCGGTTTTGGCGGTGGTTTCGGGGGCGGCTTCGCAGGCGCAGGCGGCTTCGGCGGCCGCGACGGTGGCGGCCGGGTCTTCGAGATCGACGAGGGCGCGCTCATGCAGGTGGCCAGCACGACGGGCGCCAAGTACTACCGCGCCCAGAACGCCGCCCAGCTGCAGGGCGCCCTCGCGGCGTTGCCGCACAACATCACGGTCACCCACAAGAAGGTCGACATCGCCGATGTGTTTGCCGGCGTGGGCGGGCTTCTGGTCGCCGCTGCGATCGGCCTCTCCCTCTGGTGGAACCGACTGCGAGCCCTTCCGGGCGCTAAAGTCGGCGGCGGGCAACTCACGTCATCGTCGTCCCCGCAGGCGTTGTAGGTCAGCCGTCCTGGCCCAGCGCGAGCGGCAGGACGGGACCCGAGCCGCGCTCGCGGAGCAGAGCGGCGACAACCGTGAAGGTCCAGCCGGTGTCGACGAGGTCGTCGACGAGCAGCACAGGGGCGCCATCGAGTCCGGCGAGCGCCTCGGCCAAGGCGTCGTCGACCTCGAAGCAGCCCCACACCGAACGCAGCCGCTGGGCGCTGTTGCCGCGGCCGCCGGGGTCGTCGGCGCGGCGCCGGGTGACCTGACCGATGACGGGCAGCCGGCCGACCTCGCCCAGCACGGCGGCGACCGACGCTACGAGCTGCGGGCGTCGGCGCGAGGCGAGCGAGATGATGGCGGCGGGACGCTGCTCCCAGCCCCACGTCGCCAGGACCCGTACCAGCGCCTTGACCATGTCGGCCGGCACCGGGTTGTCGTCAGCGGCCAGGGTGGTGCGCACCCGGTCGCCCCAGCCGGGGTCGGAGAGGCGAGCGAGCGCACGGCCCGGCTCGGCCTGCAGCTCGGCGGGGATCTTGCCCGAGACCGGCACGCCGATGGCGGCCATGCCGCTTGGCCACATGCGCCTGGGGTCGACGTCGATGCCGGGTTGGTCGAGCCGCCCCTGCGCAGCCGTCAGCGCGTCGGCGCTCACGTCGCTCGACAGGGTCAGCGCACCACAGTTGTCGCAGCGGCCGCAGGGCGCCGCCTCGGGGTCGTCGAGCTCGGACCGCAGGAACGCCATGCGGCACGCGTCGGTGGCCACGTAGTCGCGCATTGCTTGCTGTTCATGGCTTCTGGCCTCGGCGACGCGGGCGTAGCGGTCACCGTCGTAGGCCCACGACTGCCCCGTGGCGGTCCAGCCGCCGCGCACGCGACGGACCGCGCCGTCTACGTCGAGCACCTTGAGCATCGTCTCGAGTCGGGTGCGCCGGAGGTCGACCTTGGTCTCGAGGGCCGCGGTCGACAGCGGCCGTCCCGCCTCGGTCAGCACGTCGAGCGCCTGGCGGACCTGCTCTTCGGACGGGAAGGCCAACGAGGCAAAGTAGCGCCAGATCGCGGCGTCCTCACGGCCGGGCAGCAGGACCACGGTGGCATCGTCGACGGCGCGGCCGGCGCGGCCCACCTGTTGGTAGTAGGCGATGGGGGACTGAGGAGCGCCGAGGTGGATGACGAAGCCGAGGTCGGGCTTGTCGAACCCCATGCCGAGCGCGGAGGTGGCGACCAGCGCCTTGACCCGGTTGGCCAGCAGGTCGGCTTCGGAGGCCTGGCGCTCGGCGTCGTCGGTCTTGCCGGAGTAGGAGGCGACCTTGTGACCCCGCGATCGCAGAAAGCCGGTCACCTCCTCGGCGGCAGCGACGGTCAGCGTGTAGACGATGCCGGAGCCCGGCAGGTCGTCGAGGTGGTCGGCCAGCCAAGCCCAGCGGTGCGCCGTCGACGGCAGCTCGAGCACGCCAAGGCGCAGGCTGGACCGGTCGAGACTGCCGCGCAGCACGAGAGTGGCGGACGAGCCGAGCTGCTCGGCGACGTCAGCGGTGACCCGGGCGTTGGCCGTCGCCGTCGTGGCGAGGACCGGCGTGCCCTCGGGCAGACCGGCGAGCAGGCTGCGGATCCGTCGGTAGTCGGGCCGGAAGTCGTGGCCCCAGTCGGAGACGCAGTGGGCCTCGTCGATGACGACGAGGCCGGCGCTGGCGGCCAGGCTGGGCAGCACGGTGTCGCGGAAGTCGGGGTTGTTCAGCCGCTCGGGGCTCACGAGCAGGACGTCGACCTCGCCCGCCGCGACCTCGGCCCGTACGACGTCCCACTCGTCAATGTTGGCGGAGTTGATAGTCCGCCCGACGATGCCCGCCCGCGCTGCGGCCTCCATCTGGTTGCGCATCAAGGCAAGCAGCGGCGACACGATGACGGTCGCCCCGGAGCCGCGGGCGCGGAGCAGCGCGGTCGCGACGAAGTAGACCGCCGACTTGCCCCAGCCGGTGCGCTGGACGACCAGCGTCGGACGGCGCTCGACCACGAGGGCCCGTACCGCGGTCCATTGGTCCTCACGCAAGGACGTGCCAGGGCCGGCGAGCGACTGCAGCAAGGCCTCGGCCTCGGCACGCAGGGCGGTCTCGTCGAGGAGCGGGGCAGGGGAGAGCGGGGCAACGGGCATGCCTAGGGTCTACCACCCGTCGCCGACATCGCCGCCGGTCAGGCCGTGCCTGTGGAGGAAATCGGGCTCTGTGGACAAACGTTGCCGTCACCGCACGGGGACAGGTCTGCGGGTAAAGTGATGCGAGGACGGGCGTCACGCCCGTCGCGCAAGCGTGCCGCGGAGGGTGACGATGGCCATGTTCGGCGCCGAGCGTCGCCATGTGGTCCTCGAGCTGCTGCGGGTCAACGGCGCTCTCTCGGTACGAGACCTCGCCACCACCCTCGACGTGTCCACGGTGACCGTCCGGCGTGACCTCGAGACGCTGGTCAAGCGCGGTGAGGTCGAGCGGCGTCACGGCGGGGTGGCGCTGCGCGGCATCGACGCCGGCGACGTGATGGTCCTCGGGGCTGCCGCCACGGTGCCGCGCACGACCATGTTCGGTGCCGAGCGGCGCCAGCTGATCCTGACTCTGCTGCGGGCCAACGGCATGATGTCGCTCACCGATCTTGCGGCCGCAGTCAATTGCTCCGACGTCACGACCCGCCGCGACCTGTCCGTCCTCGAGAAGCGCGGGCTGATTCGGCGCGAGTTCGGCTCTGCCGTCGTGGTGAGCCCACCGGTGCCGGGCCTGCTGTCCGACGCGCCGTTCCGCCGGCTGGCGGGCACCGTGCGCGACAGCGTGCAGGCCAGCGCCAAGTACGCGATGGCCTGCATGGCCGCCGAGCTGATCCAGGACGGCGACGCGCTGGTGCTGGGCGCCGGCACGACGATCGAGGCGCTCGCCCGCCAGGTGCCGGCCTCCGCCAGCCTCACGGTGCTCACCAACTCGGTGCTGGTGATGCGGGTGCTCGCCACGTCGCCAGGCGTCCAGGTGGTCGTTACCAGCGGGTCCATCGACCAGAAGACGCTGGCGATCGTCGGACCTGAGACCGAGCAGGCGATGAGCACCCACCACGCGCGGCGCGCCTTCATCTCCGGCCAGGGTGTGTCCGCCGAACGCGGCCTCTCGACCGGCCACAACCCGTCGTCGTCCATCGACCGCATGATCGCGTCCTCCGTCGACGAGCTGGTCGTCCTCGCCGACCACACCAAGCTCGGCATCGATTCCACCTACCAGACCGTGCCGCCCGAGCTGATCGCCCATCTGATCACCGACTCGCGCGCCGACCCGCGGGTCGTCGCCAGCCTGCGCGACAAGGGCATCCAGGTCCACGTCGCCGCCTGAGTACGGCAGCGGCGCGCGGTCGTCCTGCGGACTGCCAAGCAAACGATCTTGGACTTCCGGTTCTCATTCGGGCTCCATGGCAGCAAGAGCGCCAAGATCGTTTCGACAGGCGGTCGCAGCCGGGGCTGGGACGCCCATCCGCTGGCGCACAGCGAAACGGCTCTGCACTGCCCGCCAGCAGCGGGCAATGCAGAGCCGTACACGCCTAGCTACGCGAGCAGCTCGACGAGCTCCTCGCCGAGCGCCTCGCGCAACTTGGCCAGCGCCCGCATGCTGCGGGCCCGTACCGTTGCTTCGCGGATCTCCAACAGTGACGCCACCTGCTCGACGCTGTAGTCCTCCCAGTAGCGAAGGACGATCACCGCACGGTCCTGCGGCTTGAGCAGCCGGAGCGCATCGACCAACGTCATCCGCAGGTCGGTGGACTCGGCAGCACCTGCCTCGTCGAACGTCGAGGTCACCACCTCGGAAGCCGAACGACGCCGGTGGTGGTCGAGATAGCTGCGCAGCAAGACCTTTCGGGCGTACGCGTCGACGTCCTCGGCCTTGGAGACCCGCGGCCATGCCACAAACAGCTTGGTCAGCGCGGTCTGGGTCAGGTCGTCAGCGAGGTGCCAGTCGCGGCACATCAGGAATGCAGTGGTACGCAGCCGGGGCACGGCCTGCGTGGCGTACGCGGTGAAGTCGCGGTGGGCGTCACCGCCCTGACGACCGGAGTCGTCAGGGCGGCCTGCGCGGCGAACCCTCACCAGAACGTCGCCAGGTTGCCGATGTTCTGCGCCCCGCGGGCGACGACGTCGGCCTTCATCGTGAAGTCGAAGCCGGGGTTGGTGAAGATCGCCTCCGCCTGTGCGGCACTCAGCGTCTGAGTGCCCTGCGTGAGGTTGTTGGCGGCATCGGTCAGGCAGCTGGCCAGGAAGACGTGGACCGCGGTCCCGTCGGGGTGCACGAAGGTCAGGTCGGCCGTGTTGACGCAACCGGCGTGGTCGTTCGCCACGATGACGTAGCCGCCGTCAGCGCTGGCGTGGCAGGTGATGTCGTTCGGAGCGGGCTGCGCGCAGTCGCCTGCCTGGCCGAGGGTGTCGTGCTCGAGCGAGAACTGCAGCCCGCCGGTCTTGCCCGCGGCCGTCAGTTGGGCCCGGACGTGCGTCTTGTCCGCGTCGGAGGAGACAGCGAAGGCGCCGGCAGTGCCGTACGGTGTCGCCAGCTCGCTGAACAGTTGCAGCTCGCCCTGCGGCGTGGCCGGCACGCCGGACGGGGCGGCGGTCCACTGCGGCGGGTTGGCGGCGCTCGCCGCGTTCTGCACCGCGTGCCACGACTGGGCCTCGGCCACCTTGTCGGCGACAGTTCCCGTGCCGGACGTGGCGGGCGCGACCTCGGCTGCCGCAACGACCGGCTTGGCCTTGACGACGGACTTGGGCTTGGCGACCGCCTTCGGGGCGACCTTGACGGCCGCGGGGCCCGCGGCGCCTGCCTGGCCGCTCACCGAGGTGGAGCCAGGACCGGCGCCGATCTGGCTGCCGAAGGTGATCGCGAGGACGGTCAGGCCGACGACGCCCACGGTGCCGAGGCCAGACGCCGTACGGCGGGCTCTGCGGGCCCGTACCCCACCAGCGACCGCGCGGGCGACGAGACCGTCGGCCGGCGGTGGCTGCTGCCCGGACATCTCTTCGTGCAGCCGTTCGCGCAGGTGCTCGCTCATCGTGATCTCCCTCAGGTCAACGGCAGCCCCGCGGCCACCCACCCGACAAGACGCACCGGGACCCGTACCGCGTGACATTCTGCTGCGGAACGACAGCGCGCCTGTCTCACTGCTGGTCGAGGGTGCCCAGGAAGTCGCGAAACGCCCGGTCTGTGCGGCTGCTGTCGCCGGTGGCGTCGAGATCCATCAGCAGGCCGCGGATGACCGCGAGGACGAGGGTCGCCCGCTCCGGCCGCCCGATGCTGCGCAAGCCGTCCTCGAGCGGCTCGAGCCAGTCGGTCGTCGCCGCCCGCCGGAAGTCGGGCCACAGCTGGTGAACCGCGGTCCCACCAGACTGGCTGAACATCCGCAGATACGGTCGCCCGTCGCGACCGCTGATCGAGGTCCAGGCGCGGTCCAGGGTGGCGGTGTACGGCTCGTCGGGTCGCACCCGCAGCAGGTCGCCGAACACGTCGAGCTGGCGTTGCCGCGCCCGACCGAGTACCGCGCGGAGCAAGGCATCGCGGCTGCCGAAGTGGTAGATCAGCATCCGGGCCGAGGTGCCCGTGGCTGCGGCCAACGGCTCGAGCCGGTCCGGGAGACCGTCGGCGAGGGCGTGATCGGTGCAGGCGTCGAGCAGTCGCTCCTTGATGTCCGGCTGCGGTCGTCTCCCCACGGCCCCCTCTTTTCGCGTAACGGAGGATACGTCTACCGTTGGAGCGAGTCGAGAGCCGCGGAGGTGGCAATTGAGGGTCGTGTTCGTGCATGGAGCCTGTGTCCGGGACGGCTCGTGGTGGTGGCACCGCACCGCCGAGCTGCTCGAGGAGCGCGGGGTGCGCAGCGTCGCCCCGGCGCTACCGAGCTGTGGCGAGACGGGTGTGCCGGGAGGGGTCGGCGGTCCTGGGCTCGCGGAGGACGTCGCCGCGGTACGGGCAGTCCTGCAGGACGGCGACGAGCCCACCATCGTGGTCGCCCACAGCTATGGCGGCGTCGTGACTGCCGAGGCCTCTTCGGGAGTCGCCTCGGTGCGCCATCTCCTGCTGATCTCCAGCTATCTGCCCGAGGTCGGGCAGAGCCTTTCGGACTTTGGCGACGGCAGTCCCGCTCCGTTCCTCGAGGTCGACTTCGCCGCCGGGACGTTCGGTGTCCGACCCGAGCTGCTCGTGGACACGTTCTTGCAGGACTGCGACGCGGCGACCCAGACGCAGGCGCTCGATCACCTGGCCCGGCAGAGCGTTGGGGTGACCGCGCAACAGGTCTCGGCCGCCGCATGGCACGACGTCCCGTCCACCTACCTCGTCTGCGCCGAGGACCGCGGCACTCCTGCGCGACTGCAGCGCGAGTTCGCTGCTCGGGCCGGCAACGTCGTCGAGGTCGCCGCCGGCCACCACCCGTTCCTGTCCCAGCCCGCCGCGGTCCGAGACCTACTTCTGAGCCTCTAGAACGGCCTGCGCTTCACCCTCCGCGCACGAAGTCGTACGCCTCCCGGGCCAGCCGCAGCCAGGTCTCTCGCGCGTCGTCCTGCACGGTGAGCCACTCCCGCATGGGGCGCCCCTTGCCCGCGTCGAAGGCGGAGCCGATGTCGTCGGCGATCAGCTGCGTCACGCGGGCCGCCGGCAGCTTGACGATCAGCTGCTCCCGAGGACACATCGCGAAGATGCGGCCGCCGACCTTCAACGCCCCGGCGCCGAACCCACCGCCACTGCCGGGCGGGTCGACACCGTCCATGCCGACGAACGCATCGACCAGCTCCTCGAACCCGGCACGGTCGCCCATCGTGGTGCCTCCCTCAGCCGGCGCGTCCCCAATCCCTTACCGAGCATGGCGAAGAGCACTGACAGAACCCCGCCGGCCCCGAGCCCATGTCCCCTTGTGCGGGCAGCAAACGGCTGAACCGTCGGGCCTGCCACGGCGTCCTCGGGGGCATCCACCGTTTGCGATGGGACACCAGGTGCCACTGAGATCGTTCCGAGCGTTCGTCAGCGTGGGGGTACTTCTGCTTGCCACCAGCGGGTGCCGCAGCGCCATCCCGACGGCCGGCTCGTCGGCATCGGCCGTGCCTGTTGCCCCGACGACCAGAGCTGCCAGCACGTCACGGGCTCTGGCGGTCCGGTCGACGTCCGCCGCGCCAACCTCGGCCACGGCGTCGCCAGCTCCACCCCCCGTCACCACTTCCTCGTGGACTCCCTTGCCAGCAGCGCAGGTCAGCACGCCTCCCGGTGCGGTGCGCGTGCTCGCCTTGTCGGAGCGGGTTCTCGTCGTGGGTGCGAGCGACGGGCTGTGGCGCTCGGGTGATGCCGGTCGCACCTGGCAGCGGACGGCTCGTTTTGGTGCGGCGGTAGCGTCCGAGGGACTCGAGCGTGCCGGTACGGGCGTGGTGGCCGACGTCTCCCTGGTGTCCGACGTCCCCATCGGGCGGACGGACGGTGAGCTCTACTTCAGCGCTGACGGGATCAGCTGGCATCGAGTGACGCCGGAGGTGCGGGGCTTCGGGGACAACCACAGCCTGGCCTACCTGACCGTGATCTTCGACGGCACCGGTGCCGATGCTCATGGCGTGGCGTTCGTCATTAACCCGGATCCCGTGCTCAACTCCGGGCCGCTGCTGCACAGCAGCGACGGGGGCCGCCACTGGCAGGACGTCGTGGGGCTTGATCAGCGGAATGCGGCGGTGCAGGCGGTCGCTTTTGTACCCGGTACCAGGACGGTGTACGCCGCAGTCGACCCGCGGCTGAACAACCAGTGCGAGGCCAGCCTCGCGCGCAGTGACGACAGTGGCGCCACCTGGCGGCCCGGCTTGAGCGGTTGCGCCGCCGAAGGGATCAGCGCGCTGTCCTTCGTCGACGGACGCCACGGCTTTGCCGCCGGTGATGGACTCCTCGTGACGGCTGACGCGGGCCGCAGCTGGACCACGAGACGCGTCCCGCAGCACCTGCAGGCCGCGTCCGGGCGCTACGCACGTCTGTCGTTCTCCAGTCGCAGCGACGGCACGGTGCTGGCCGGCGCCTGCAGTGCAACCCGCGACCCGCAGAACGAGCCCTGTCTGGGTGAGGTATGGGTAACCGCCAACGGGGGCCGGGCCTGGAGGGACACCCACGTCGCCGCGCTGCAGGTCTCGAGTTGGGGGCGGACGCTGATCGCGGCCGGCGGACCCGGTGCTCCACCCGGGCTGTCCGTCAGCAGGGACGACGGGCGCAGCTGGTCGCGGGTCGTTGCGCCGGGCGACATCCATGTCCATCAGCTCACCGGACCAACCGGCCAGCTGGTGGCGCTCACCAACGGAATCACCGCGGTCAGCAGCGACGGCGGCCGGAGGTGGCACCGGGCACCGGCGCAAGTGCCCAGCGTGCCGTACCAGGGCTTGGCCCAGGCCGGGACCGTCGTGCTGCGGGCCAGCTTCCCCAACCTTCAACGTAGCGACGACGGCGGACACACCTGGAGGACCGTGGCCTTCCCGGGACCCAATGATGGGATCCAGCCCGGCGGGATCGCGTTCAACCGCTCGGACCCGACCCGGGCCGTCGTGCTGGTTCTCGACAAGTCCCTGCACACTATGGTGCTGATCAGTAGCGATTCCGGACGCAGCTGGTCCCGCGCATCCACCGTGACCAACACCTTCGACGGCACGGTGTCCTATGACGGGCGCACCATCGTGTTCACCGCCGGACGGGTCGAGATCTCCCACGACGACGGGAAGCACTTCACCCGCTACGCGGTCAGCGACGGTGGCTTCTTTCTCAACAGCGCAGGGGTTGTCGGTGACTCGGTCTGGGTGACCGGCTACCTCAACAACGGACTTCCCACCGACCAGGTGCTCGTCGCCCATAGCCCGGACGGCGGCCACATCTGGACCCGACAGCTGCTCCTTCGCCTCGCCGTCAACCGGTTCGAGGCACAGCTCCCCGAGGTGCTGCCCCTGTCTGGCGCTCAGGCACTCCTGACCATGAACACCGGTGCCTTGTTGAGGACTACCGACGCTGGACAGACGTGGCGCCAGGAGCGACCGAGTCTGCTGACGCGGTGACGCCGCGTCGTTAAGCGACGGAGGCTTGGACCAGCTTGACCACCGCGCGCTCGACTGCCGGGGTCCACGTGACCAGCGCGAACGACACAGGCCAGACGTCCCCCTCGTCGAGGTGGGCCGCGTCCTGGAACTCGAGCGTGGAGTAGCGGGTGTTGAACTTGCCCGAGTTCTTGAAGCAGACGACGACCTTTTCGGCCGCGTCGGCGTACGCGGGCATCCCGTACCACGTCTTCGGCGAGAGGTCGGGAGCGTGCGCGGTCATGGTGGCGTGGACCCGCTCGGCGATGGCCCGGTCGTCCGGCGTCATCTTGGCGATCGCGTCGAGGACCGCCTGCAGGCCGTCGGCCTTCTTGGCGCCCTTCTTGCCCTCGGCCCGCAGCTCTGCGGCGCGCTGCTTCATCGCAGCCCGCTCGGCAGCGGTGAAGCCATCGGTCGCGGTCGAGGAACTGTTCGTCGGCATGCTGCTGTCACCTTTCGACCCATGGCCGCGGCACCCTGCCCGGCCATGGAACGAAGACTAGGGGAGACGTGGCCGCTGCGGCTTCTCTTATCCTGACCGATGCGCCGGGTCACCCACGAGCAGCGAAGGCGTCGACTCCCGTCAGGTCTGCGGAGACCTGCCACAACCGGGTCGCTTCCGCTGCATCGGTTGCGGTACGGGCGACCGTGATCGGCCCGACGATCGCGCAGTCCTCGCAGTGCAGCCCGCCTCGGCCGGCAAGAGCAGGAGACGTCGCTGTCCAGACCTGGGTCGCCGCTCCTTGCGCGGGCGACCGAAAGAGGTCGCCGACCGCGTGGCCGTCCTCGTCGGTCCAGCCGGCGTCCACCATCTCCGCCCGGGTCAGGTGTCGCTGCAGCGGCGTCAAGATGTACCCGGGGGAGACCGAGAACGCGCGCACGCCTGCACTCTGCCCGAGCAGGTCGAGCTCTGCGGCGAAGAGCCGGTTGGCTGTCTTCGACTGGGTGTACGCCTCCCACCGTTCGTAACCGCGCGTTAGCTGCAGGTCCTCCCAGTGCATGTGCGAAACGCCCGACGCGACCACGACGACCCGGGCAGACCCGGCGCAGAGCGCCGGCCAGAGCCGGTTGACCAGGGCGAAGTGCCCCAGGTGGTTGGTCGCCAGCTGCGCCTCCCAGCCCGCCCCGACCCGGGTCTCGGGGCAGGCCATGATGGCGGCGTTGGCGATGACCATGTCGAGGCAGCGCCCCGAGGCGAGGAACCGTCCGGCGAAGTCGCGCACGCTGTCCAGGTCGGCGAGGTCGAGCTCGTCCACCTCTGCTCCCGCGACGTCCGCTAGCGCCGTACGGGCAACCTCGGGTCGTCGTGCCGGCACAACGACGCGGGCGCCTCGGCTCGCGAGAGCCTTCGTCGTCTCGAGGCCGATGCCGGAGTAGCCGCCGGTGACCAGCGCCAGGGTGCCGGTGAGGTCGATACTGGCGACGACGTCTTGAGCGGTGCGGAGGGTGTCTGTCATGGCGGCGAACGTAGATGCTCGACCGCGGTCGAGGTCAAGGTGAGGCGGCAGCGTGAGCGTGACCATCGGTGAGCTCGACGCGTGCCTCGACCTGATCAGCGCCAAGGTCGCGAGCCACGAGACCCATGTGTCGGCAGGCACAGCCGACGCCCTCTGGCGGATGCCGCAAAAGCCTTGGTACCGCTGGAGAGTCAGGCCTTGCGCAGAGCCTGGGCCATCTCCTCGGGTGACACGTCGTTGACGAAGGCGCCCATCGCCGACTCCGATCCCGCGAGGTGTTTCAGCCGCCCCGGCGCACGCCGCAACGAGAACACCTCGAGGTGCAGGTAGGCGTGCTCGCGGAACTCCCGTACCGGTGCTTGGTGCCAGCCCGCGATGTAGGGCAGCGTGTTGTCGTAGATGCTCTCCATGCGCCGCAGCACGTCGAGGTAGACCTCGGCGAGCTCCTCGCGCTCCGCCTCCTGCAGCGCCGGCAAGTCGGGCACCTGCCGGTGCAGGTAGAGGTGGACCTCCATCGGCCACCGGGCGGCGAAGGGCACGAAGGCGGTCCAGTGGTCGCCGCTGACGATGACCCGCTCACCGGACTCCTGCTCGGCCGCCAGCACATCGGCGTAGAGGTTGCGACCGACCGACTCCTCATAGGCAGCAGCCGATCTCAGCGCCTGCGCAGTACGGGGCGTCACGTACGGGTAGCCGTAGACCTGACCGTGCGGGTGGCTGAGCGTGACCCCGATCTCCTCGCCGCGGTTCTCGAAGCAGAAGACCTGCTCCACGTCGTCGCACCCGGACAGCTCGGCGGTGCGGTTGGCCCAGGTCTCGATCACGGTACGGACGCGTCGCGGGCTGAGCGAGGAGAACGCCGCGCTGTGGTCGGAGGTGAACGCGATGACCTCGCAGCGGCCGACGCCCGGCGCGTGGAGGAACGGCCCTGACCCGAACGGCCCACGTTCGTCCGGCGACGAGGCGAAGGACGGGAAGCGGTTCTCGAACACGACCACGTCGTAGTCCGAGGCGGGGATCTCCGTGTCATGACCTGGGCGCGACGGGCAGATCGGGCAGAGCTCGGCGGGCGGCAGGTGGGTGCGGCTCTGGCGATGTCCGGCCACGGTGATCCACTCGTCGTGGAAGACGTCACGGCGCATCTCGGAGCGCGAACCGGACGGCGTCAGGGGCCGCTGGTCGACGGCGAGGGTGCGGTCGTGCAGCTGTCCGCCGCCCACCTCGTCGAAGTAGATCAGCTGACGGCCGTCGGACAGGGTGACGGCAGTCCGTCGCACGTTGGGTCCTTGCACCATCCTTGGACCGCCTCCCGCACGAGTGCCGGTCGCCCCGACCAGGCCCGCGGCTCAGGTGGACGATCACATTTGACCGACTGTGACACAACGGCTGTCGCAGCGTCAACGAACGTGGTCTGCGCCCCCGTCGACGACGGAGTGTTCGCGCTGCGCCGACGCCGCTAACCCGGCCAAATGTGGTGGAAACGACGCTCGGATGGACAGTCGATCTGTCACGACGCAACAGAAACGATCGTTCGTGCAGTACCGTCGTGCCATGTTTGCAGCGGAGCGCCGGCACGCGATCCTCGAACTCGTGCGGTCCAGTGGCCCGTTGTCGCTGAAGGCGCTGGCCGAGGCCGTCGACTCGTCGGTGGTGACCGTACGCCGCGATCTGCGGGTGCTCGAGGAGCAGGGGCTGCTGGACAGACGCCGCGGCGGGGCGGCCATGCCCGGTGCGCTCTCGCACGAGCCCTCCTACAGCCAGAAGGCGCACACGGCCTCGCACCAGAAGGCCGCCATCGGCGAGCTAGCCGCACGGCTCGTCGAGGACGGCGACGCAATCATCCTGGGCGCCGGCACCACAACCCAGGAGCTCGCCCGTCATCTCGCCAAACGTCGTGACCTCACGGTCGTGACCAACTCGTTGCTGGTCGGTGAAGTGCTCGCCCGGGCCCCTGGCATCGACGTGGTCATGACCGGTGGATCCCTTCGTGGCTCGACGTTTGCGCTCGTGGGAGGTGCGGCTGAGCAGTCTCTCCAAGGGGTACGGGTCCGGCTCGCGTTCCTGTCCGGCAACGGGCTCACGGCCGAGCGCGGGCTCTCCACGCCCAACATGCTCTCGTCCAGCGTCGACCGGGCCATCGCGCAGGCTGCCCAGCAGGTCGTCGTGCTCGCCGACCACACCAAGATCGGGGTCGAGACGATGTTCCAGACCGTCGCGACCGCCCAGATCTCGCACCTCGTGACCGACGACCGCGCGGACGAGGCGATCCTGGCGTCGTTGACGTCGTCGGGGGTCGTCGTCCACGTGGCGCCGACCCGCTCGGGACGTGACCTGTCCGTGGCTGAGCAGGGCCTCGACGCCGGTGCCGACGGCCCCGACCGCTGATGAGGTGATCGTCGTCGACGGCCAAGGCCGGCTCGACCTGCAAGCGTTTACGATCAAAAAAGATCACGTTTTGGTAGCGAAGGCTGTTCACTCTTGACTGAGTGCGGCGCTCACTGTTCGATACTGATCACTCGCCGAGGGAAGCCTCGGCGGTCGTCACCGGAGCCCACTCCGGCGACGGGCAGGATCAGGCGTACCTCGTCCTAGGAGCTGGATCGCGTATGAACTCGATGACCTCGCGGCGGATGCAGACGACCACGGTCGTCCTTGCCGCCGTCAGTCTGCTGGCCACGGCGTGCGGCAGCAGCAGCTCGAGCTCGGCCGCCGCAAGCTCGGCCGCCACCTCGGCCGCCGCAGCGGCCCCGACCTCCGCAGCTGCGGCAGCCCCGACCTCCGCTGCCGCAGCTGCTGCCACCTCGGCCCCGGCGGTTTCGGCCGCGGCCCCCACCTCAGCGGCTTCGGCAGCGGCCCCCTCAGCCGCCGTCGGCTCGGCCCAGCAGGTCAACTCGACCAGCGGCACCGGCTGCACGTCTGCGACCTACGCCGGCGGCGTCACCAAGCTGGACATCAGCAACCCGGGCAGCATCACGATCGGCTTCGCCCAATCCGAGGCGACGTCCAACCCGTTCCGCGCGACCGAGACCAAGTCGATCACGGCATCGGCGAAGGCAGCCGGCTTCAAGCTGATCCAGACCAACGCCAACGGATCGGGCACGCAGGAGAACACCGACATCGAGAACCTCATCAACCGCGGTGCGCAGTTCCTCATCGTGGCGCCCGAGGACTCGACCTCGGAGTCGGCGGCCATCGCCCAGGCCAAGGCCAAGAAGATCCCGGTCCTGACCATCGACCGCACGGTCAACGGCACGGCATGCACCGACTTCGTCGGCTTCATCGGCTCCAACTTCACCGGCCAGGCCAAGATCGCTGCCGATGACCTGGGTGCCTCGCTGAACGGCAAGGGCAACGTCGCGATCCTCGAAGGCTCGACGGGCAACAACGTGGCCCTGGCCCGTACCAACGGCTTCAAGGACGAGATGAAGGCCAAGTACCCCGGCATCACGATCGTCGCCGACCAGACGGCCAACTTCGACCTCGCGACCGGCCAGAAAGTGATGGCACAGTTCCTGCAGTCCAAGACGATCAACGGGGTCTACGCCGAGAACGACGAGATGGCCCTGGGCGCGATCAGTGCCATCAAGCAGGCGGGCAAGACGGCCGGCACCACCGGTTCGGACATCCGCATCGTCAGCATCGACGGCGTCCGTGAGTTCGTCCAGGACGTCGCCAGCGGCGTTGCGGTCGCGGACGTCGAGACCAACCCGCGGTTCGGCCCGCTGGCCTTCGCCGCGATCAAGAACTTCTACGGCACCACGGGTGCACCGGCGACGACCATCATTACCGACCACCACTTCACCAAGGCCAACGCCGCTGCCTCTCTGACCAACGGCAGCGTCTACTAGGCACCGTCCAGAGCACACAGTGCCGGGACCGGTGGAGACTCGTACGACGTCTCCACCGGTCCCGACGCCACGTTCCCGATCTGCCCGATCTTTCCCGGAGGCCACAGCGTGCAGGAAGACCCAGGGTCCGAGACCCCGGCCGGCAACGTGCTGGAGGTCGTCGACGTCTCCAAACGGTTCCCGGGGGTGACGGCGCTGGACCAGGTCTCCTTCTCGCTGCGCCCCGGCGAGGTGCATGCGCTCGTCGGTGAGAACGGTGCCGGCAAGTCGACGCTGATCAAGGTCATGACCGGGGTGTACGACCTCGACGGGGGGGAGGTCCGTTACCACGGTGAGCCGGTCACGTTTCGCAACCCGCTGGAGGCCCAGGCCGCCGGCATCTCCACGATCTACCAGGAGGTCAACCTCGTCCCGTTGATCTCCGTGGCCCGCAACCTGTTCCTCGGCCGCGAGCCGCGCACCCTCGGCCTCGTCCGTAGCGGGGCCATGAAGGCCCAGGCGCGCGCGATCCTCAGCGACTTCGGGGTCGACGTCAACGTCAGCCGCCCGCTCCGCTCGCTCGGCCTCGGTGCCCAGCAGATGGTGGCCATCGCCCGCGCGGTGCAGCTCGACGCCCGCGTCGTCATCATGGACGAGCCGACCTCGTCGCTCGAGCGGCGCGAGGTCGAGACCCTCTTCCGGGTGGTACGCCGCCTGCGGGACAGCGGCATCGCGATCGTGTACGTGAGTCACCGCCTCGACGAGCTGTACGAGATCTGCGACCGGGTCACGGTCCTGCGGGACGGCAAGCTGGTCGCCGTCGAGCAGATGCAGACCCTCGAGCGGCTGCGCCTGGTGTCGCTCATGCTCGGCCGCGACATGACATCGGTTGCGCGCGAAGGTGCCACCGCCCTGTCCGGCGACCACGACGTCGACGCCGAGAAGGTGCTCAGCGCCCACCACCTGACCCGTCGCCACCAGCTGCACGACATCTCCTTCGACATCCACCGCGGCGAGGTGGTGGGCCTCGGGGGGCTGCTCGGTGCTGGTCGCAGCGAGACGGCCCGGGCCATCTTCGGCGCGCTGGCCCTCGACGCCGGCACGGTCGACATCGACGGCGTGGAGGCCAAGCACCTGTCGACCAGCAAGGCGATCAAGGCCGGCGTGGTGATGCTGCCTGAGGACCGCAAGGCCCAGGGCATCATCCCCAACCTGTCGGTGCGCGAGAACATCATCCTGGCTGCCCTGCCCCGGCTCTCCCGGTTCGGCCTCGTCAGCGACTCCAAGGAGAAGGAGATCGTCGAGTACTTCATCACCCGGCTGCGGATCAAGGCGTCCAGCCCGGAGCAGAAGGTCGGGGAGCTCTCCGGCGGCAACCAGCAGAAGGTCCTGCTGGCCCGCCTGCTCTGCCTCAACCCCAAGGTGCTACTGCTCGACGAGCCGACCCGGGGCATCGACATCGGCGCCAAGGCCGAGGTGCAGGCGGTCATCGACGAGCTCGCCCGCGAGGGCCTCGGCGTGCTGCTCATCTCCTCCGAGATCGACGAGCTGATCGAGGGTTCGGACCGCATCGTGGTGCTGCGCGACGGCCGGGTGATCGGCGAGCTCACCGGTGACGACGTCGACCAGGACACGCTGACCGCCGCACTGGCGGCCACTCCCACGGACGGAGAGGCGCCCTGATGGCCGCCCTGACCATGACCCGGCCCACGGTCGACCGTGAGCACGCGGTGCGCTGGCTGCGGAGCAATGCGGTCTGGGTCGCCATCGTGCTCGTCGTGGTGGTGGATGCCTTTGTCATCAACAACTTCTTCAGCGTCAGCAACCTCAGGGTGCAGCTGTACGCGGTGACGCCCACGTTCGTCGTGGCCCTCGGCATGGCCGTCGTCATCGGCACCAAGGGCATCGACCTGTCGGTGGGCGCGGTCATCGCCCTGGCCGCGGCCATCGTGCCGATCGCCCTCAGCCACCACCTCGCGATCATCCTGCTGCTGCTGCTCGTCCTCGTCGGGGGAGCCGTCTCGGGCACCGTTGTCGGCAGCATGGTGGCCATCGCCCGGGTGCAGCCCATCATCGCCTCGTTGTCCATCATGATCGGGCTCCGCGGACTGGCCGTCATCATGAACGGCTCGGCCGACAAGTCGGTGACCGATCCGTTCATCACCGGCTTCGGCGGCGGACTCTGGCTCGGCCAACCCCGCATGGCCTACGTGGCAGTCGTTCTTGCGCTGATCGTGGCGTTCCTCGTGCGGCGCACGACCTTCGGGAGGTCGCTGACCGCGATCGGCGACAACCGTGAGGCCGCCCAGCTCGCGGGACTCCCCGTACGACGGGTGCTCATCCTGGTGTACGTCCTCTGCGGGGTGCTGGCCGCCATCGCCGGCGTGATGATCACGGGCAACCAGGGCCAGGCGACACCGTCGGCGGCCGGCATGAGCTTCGAGCTGTTCGCCATCACCGCGGTCGTCGTCGGGGGCACGCCGCTCGAGGGCGGTGAGGTGCGCATCTTCGGCACGGCCGCCGGTGCGGTGCTCATGCAGCTCATCACGGCCAGCCTCACCCAGGAACAGGTGCAGAGCGACTACCTGCTGATCGTGCAGGGCGCCATCGTCCTGCTCGCCGTCTACGCCACGATGAAGAGGAAGCTGCGGTGAGCGTGCCGACGACAGTGCGACCGGCCACCGAGCTGGCGGAGGAGGGCAGTGGCCGCCGCGAGCGGCTCACCGCGACCATCCAGCAGCTCGGCGGCGTTGGCATGCTGGTCATCGTGGTGGTGGTGGCCTCTGCCGTCTCTCACGACAAGTTCGGCTTCGCGACCAAGGGCAACTTCGAGACCATCGTCAGCGGCTCGGCGTTCACCGGACTGCTCGCGCTGGGCATGACCTTCGTCATCATCAGCGGCGGCATCGACCTGTCGGTGGGCTCCGTCTTCGCCCTTGGCGGGGTGCTTGCCGCGCGTGGCGCACAGCACGGCACCTGGACCGCAATCCTTTACCCGCTGGTGTTCTGCGCGTTCTTCGGCCTCGTCCAGGGTGTGGTGATCGCGCGGTTCCGCATGCCACCGTTCATCGTCACGCTCGCGGGCCTGAGCATCGCCCGCGGTCTCGAGCAGGTCGTGACCAAGGACGGCAACACCACGTACCAGATCAAGCCGGGTTCGGTCTTCCTCACCTTTGGTGGGGGCACCTGGCGGGCGATCGCGATCTTCGTCGTGGCCTTCGCTCTGGGGGCGCTGCTGCTGCAGGCCACGCGGTTTGGCCAGGCGCTGTTCGCGATCGGCGGCAACGAAAATGCTGCGCTGCTCATGGGTGTGCCCATCGCCCGTACCAAGGTGCTGGTCTATGTCCTGTCCGCGACGTTGGCCGGTGCGGGCGGGGCCCTCAACGCCTCGCGCAGCCTCGCCGGACCCGTGACCGTCGGTACGGGGTTCGAGCTCACGGCCATCGCCGCCACCGTCATCGGCGGCACCCTGCTCGCGGGCGGAGCCGGCTCGGTCAGCGGTACGGCGGCCGGCGTGCTCTTGCTCGCCGTCATCTCCAACCTGATCGGCCGCTACCTCAGCGACTACGGGTCGGCAGCGTCCGACGCGGTCAACGGCGGCTTCCTCGCGCTGGTCATCGTCCTGCAGGCCTATCTGACGCGGGTCCAACGCATCCAGCAGTAGGGGTTGACGGCCTGACCTCGCCGGTCCTACTGTGCCCGGTAGTTAGTAATTCTTCCTAACTACTGCGGTCTAGACCAGGCCGGCGGAGGAGCGCGACATGAGCAGAGCACGCCTGGCGAGGACGGCGGTCATGGCCGTCGCAGCGTTCGGCCTGGTGGCCCCTGGTGCCGCGGCCCACGCCTCGGCAGGCTGGTCCCGTACCCTGCCGGCGCATGTGTTCACGCCCTACTTCGAGGGTTACAACGGCGACAGCCCCGCTGCGCTGTCCGCCCAGTCCGGCGCGAAGTACCTCACGCTGGCCTTCATCCAGACCCCGGTCGCCGGCTCCTGCGACATCGACTGGAACGGCGACGCGACGACGCCGATCGCGTGGTCGACCTATGGCGCAGACATCGTGAAGATCCGTGCTGCCGGGGGAGACGTGATCCCGTCCTTCGGCGGCTACAGCGCCGACCACGGCGGGCAGGAGATCGCCGACAGCTGCACCGATGTGGCCACGATCGCCGCTGACTACGAGCGGGTCATCACCACGTACGGCGTCACCCGGCTCGACTTTGACGTCGAGGACAACTCGATGACCAACCCCGCCGGCATCGACCGGCGCAACGCCGCGATCGCCTTGGTCGAGAAGTGGGCCGCCTGCCACCACCGGACGGTGCAGTTCGTCTACACCCTGGGCACCAACATGACCGGACTGGACGACCCGGAGGGCCTCAGCGTCCTGCAGAGCGCGGTCTCGCACCACGCCCGCATCGACATCGTCAACGTCATGACCTTCGACTACTACGACGACGCACCGCACGAGATGGGCAAGGACACGGTGACCGCGGCGACGGCGGTGATCGCGCAGCTGCACGGCATCTACCCGTACAAGACCCAGAGCCAGCTCTGGCACATGCTCGGCATCACCGAGATGATCGGCATCGACGACTACGGGCCGCCCGAGGTCTTCACCACCGCAGACGCGAGGTTCGTCGAGCACTGGGCGAGTGGCAAGGGCATCGCCGAGCTGTCCTTCTGGGCGTTGCAGCGCGACCAGCCGGGCTGCGTGGGCACTGCCGGCAGCGACAGCTGCTCGGGCATCGCGCAGACGCCGTGGCAGTTCGACCACCTGCTCGAACCGTTTACGCGGTAGCCGTCCAACGGCCGGCGGTCCGCCGTACCGAGATCGGGCGGCCGAAGCAGCTGGACACGTGCTCGTCGGTCAGTACCTCGTCGACCGGACCTTGGGCGACCGCGTGGCTGTCGCGCAGCAGCAGGGCGTGATCGATGCTGGTCGGCAGCTCTTCGAGATGGTGCGTCACGAGGACCAGCCCGAGCAGCGGGTTGGCAGCGACCACGCCGTCGATGGCCTCCATCAGGTCCTCGCGCCCCGGCAGGTCGAGGCCGCTCGCCGGCTCATCCAGCAGCAGGAGGGGCGGACGCCCGATCATGGCCCGCGCGATCCGTACCCTCGCCTTCTCGCCGTGGGACCAGGTCTGCACGCCCCGGTCGACCAGGGCAGCGCAGCCGAGCAGGGTCAGCAGCTCGAGCGCCCGCGCGTGGTCGTCGGCCGAGTAGCCCTCGATCAGCGTTTGCACGGTGCCGCTGAGGCCGGTCAGCACGACCTCGACAGCGCTGAGGTCGGGTGGGATGCGCAGGGCGTGGTCGACGACGCCGATGTGCGTGCGCAGCTCCCTGAGG
Source organism: Acidothermaceae bacterium B102 (assembly GCA_033097465.1). Taxonomy (GTDB): domain Bacteria; phylum Actinomycetota; class Actinomycetes; order JAWWOL01; family JAWWOL01; genus JAWWOL01. The sequence goes on along the minus strand of AP028633.1, from coordinate 4,910,763 downwards.
TCGGTACGTCCGAGCCGCCGTCCAAGCACCTCGGCGACCCCAGCGCTCGGGTGGCGGGTGGCGCCCACGACCGACAAGGTCGTCGACTTGCCCGCGCCGTTGGGCCCCAGCAACGCCCAACGCTCGCCTGGCCGCACGACCCAGGTCAGGTCGGTGACCAGGCACACGCGGCGGGGGGTGAAGATGGACATCGACTGAAGGTCGACGAGGGGAAGGCTCGCGTCGGTCACGCAGGCGAGTGAAGCACAGCGGCTCGGTAGGGTCGCAGCAGCCCCAACCGGAGGAGAGGCGCATGGCCGAGGTCGTCCTGCTCCGCCACGGCGAGACCGAGTGGAGCGTGCAGCGCCGCCACACCGGGCGCACCGACATCCCGCTGACGCCCGAGGGCGAGGAGCAGGCGCGGCAGGCCTCGCGACTGGTCGGCGGCCACCCGTTCTCCCTCATCCTGTCCAGCCCGCTGCGCCGAGCGCAGCACACCGCCGAACTGGCTGGCCTGGCTCCGATCGTGACCGACGACCTGCTCGTCGAGTGGGACTACGGCGCGTACGAGGGGCGGACGACCGCCGAGATCCGCGAGACCGAGGGCGCCGCCTGGTCGATCTGGACCGCCCACGTCTCCCCGGGCATCACGCCGGGCGAGCAGCTCGCCGACGTCGCCGCCCGCGCGGACGAGGTGCTCGTACGGATCCGTGCAGCGCTGGCCACGGGAGACGTCGCCGTCGTGGCCCACGCCCACCTGCTCCGCGTGCTCACGTCGCGCTGGCTGGGTATGCCACCGGCCGACGGCGCCCTCCTCATGCTCGGCGCCGGCTCCGTCAGCGTGCTGGGTGAGGAGCACGGCGCGCCCGCCATCAGCCGTTGGAACCTAGACCCCACCGTCACCGAGAGGCTCACATGACCGAGGACAGCACCGTCGCTGTTGCAGAGCCCAAGCTGCATGCCGGCCCGCTCACCCTGTCGTTCGACATCGGCGGCACGGGCCTCAAGGCTGCGGTGCTCGACCCGTCCGGCTCCCTCGTCGGGGAGCGCCAGCGGGTGGAGACGACCTACCCGCTGTCACCGAAGCAGATGGTCGACGACCTCGTGGCGCTCGCGGCAAAGCTGTCCGGCTACGAGCGCATCTCGGCCGGCTTCCCCGGATACGTCCGCGGCGGCAAGGTGCTGTCGGCGCCGCACTTCGTCACCAAGTCCGGTCCCGGCAGCAAGGTCGTGCCCGAGCTGGTCAAGGAGTGGGACCGCTTCGATCTGGCGGGTGCGCTCGACGCGGCGCTCGGCAAGCCGACCAAGATCGCCAACGACGCCGACATGCAGGGCTCCGCGGTGGTCAAGGGTGTCGGTGTCGAGCTCGTCATCACCCTGGGTACGGGCGTCGGCACGGCGATCTTCGAGAACGGGGTCCTCACCCCCCACCTCGAGCTGGCCCAGCACCCGCTGTGGAAGGACCTCACCTACAACGAGTACATCGGCGACGCCGTCCGCAAGGACATCGGCGCCAAGCGCTGGAACAAGCGGGTCGAGAAGACCATCGACACCCTGCGCGCGCTGATCTTCTTCGACCACCTCTGGGTCGGCGGCGGCAACTCGGCCAAGGTCACCTTCGACCTGCCCGCCGACGTCACACTCGTCGACAACAGTGCCGGTCTCCGCGGCGGCATCGCGCTGTGGGCGACGCAGAAGACCTGATCCCCGGCCCGTCTGCCGTCCCGCCCAGAGAGGTCGTGATGGAAGTGTTGCGCTGAGCGCAACTCCGCCTGCACCGCCCTGTCTGCGTACGCCATTCAGGGACGCCGTGATCGTGCCGACATCTGGCAGATCAGCCGTCGCGGGCTTTGTGCCCGCCCGTCGTGTCGCGAGGCGCCCCATGGCCACCCGTCGCACCCCCGAGTCGATCGTGACTGTCGCCATCCCGCGGCAGCGCCGACGGCCGCAGGCCTCGCCCACCGCCGAGTCGCTGATGGACCCTGACCGGCTGCTGCCTGCTCTGGAGGCGCTCGCACCCGACGCCGACGACGACGCGGTACGGGCCTGGACCGAGCGTTATCGCGACCGCCTCGCGCTGCTGCGGGCGGCCGCCGAGACCCGCAAGGCCGTGACCGACGCCGCCAAGGCCGACGTCGAGCTGGACGAGGCGCGTCGTCGTGACCAGGACTCCCGCGCCGAGGCCGGCCGCACCCTCGTATACACGTTCTACGCCGAGGTCGGCGAGGAGAGCGTGCGGGCGGCGATGCAGACCCTCGCCGCGTGGTCCCGCCGCGATCCGGGCGCCGCCATCACCGTGGTGCTCAACTCGCCCGGAGGACGAGTCCTCGACGGGCTCGCGCTGTACGACTTCCTGCTCCGGCTCCGCCACGAGGGGCACCACCTGCGCATCGAGGTGCTCGGGCGGGCGGCCAGCATGGGCGGCATTCTGCTCCAGGCCGCCGACGAGCGGATCATCGGGCCCAACGCGTTCGTGCTGATCCACGAGGTATCCGGCGGGGCCGAGGGCCGCAGCAGCGACCTCGGCGACGCGGTCGCGTTCCACGCGCTGCTGGAGGGCCGTCTGCTCGCGATCCTGGCCGAGCGGTCGACGATGACGGTGCGTCAGATCCGTACCCGCTGGCAGCGCAAGGACTGGTGGCTCTCGGCGGACGAGGCCGTGGCCCTGGGATTCGCCGACGCGACGATGTAGCGCAACCGCAGGTCAGCGGCCCGGCAGGATCGATCCACCCAGCGGCGGCGCGTAGCCAGGGGGCGGCGCGTAGCCAGGGGGCGGCGGTAGGGCCGGGGGTGGCGGCACGCTGGCGTTGACGAGCACACCCGGCGGAGGAAACGCCGGCGGTGCGCTGGGCGGAGCGGGCCGGGCGGCGACGACCGGGGGAGGCGTCAGCCGTACCGGAAGGGACTTGGTGGCCACGGTGGCGGGGAACGCGACCCGCCCGGACGGCAGCGCGAGCAGGGCGATCACGACCAGCGACAGGGCCGCTCCCGGGACGTAGCGGCCGTCGGCCAGCCCGACGCCACCGACGGCCAGCGCGAGCAGTTCGAAGCCGAGCGTCATGGTCCACGCCGAGCGGGTACGGGTGCCAACGAACCCGGCCAGCACCAGTGCACCGGCAGCGGAGCCGGCGACGAGGGGCAGCCAGCGGTCCGGGGCGAACGCGCCGGAGGACAGCGGCCCCGCGACGAGCGCGCCGGTCAGCGCAGCCTGCGTGAGGAGGCTGATCCGCACCCTGGTGAGGGCTGAGCCGAGCGGGATGGGCACAGATCGCTCCGAGGTCGTCCGGACTGACCCTTTCGGTCTCGGCGCCCGGTCGCGGCCCCTTGATGGCCCGCGGCCCGCCTGTTCACCCGTTCAGCGCTGACCCGCCGCGGCAGGAACGGCCAGAAGGGCGTATTCTCAAGGAATCGCAGGGACGCCCTACAGCGGTCCTGCGTAGGCACCGAAGGGTGTCTTGCCGACTCGTTCCATGGCCCCCGGTCCCAACCTTTGTCGCCCAGAGCGACTATGCGCCGCGAGGCGACCTGGCGGGTTCGGTGCATGACCGCCCCGGACTTCGGTCCGGGGCGCTCGTGTTTCTGGGCAAGTCAGGTCAGGACCGCAGGGCGGCGTCGACCGCTGCTTCGACGTGCAGCCGGGTGGTCGGGAACACCGGCACTGGAGAGTCGGCCGCCCCGACGAGCAGCTCGATCTCGGTGCAGCCCAGGATGATGCCCTCGGCGCCCGCGGCGACCAGCCGTCCGATCGCCTGGCGATAGATCTCGCGCGACTCCTCGCGGATGACGCCGAGGCAGAGCTCGTCGTAGATGATCCGGTGCACGTCCGCCCGGTCGGCGGCGTCCGGCACGAGCACGGTGAGGCCGTGGCCGGTCAGCCGGTCGCGGTAGAACGTCTGCTCCATCGTGAACCCGGTGGCCAGCAACCCGACGGTACGCAGGCCTGCGGCCCGCACCGCCGCAGCCGTCACGTCACCGAGGTGGAGCAGCGGGATCGCGACCGCGGCCTGCACCTGGTCGGCGACCTTGTGCATCGTGTTGGTGCAGATCACGAGCAGCTCGGCGCCGGCGCGCTCCAGTCCCGCGGCGGCCTCGGCCAGGATCTCGCCGGCGCGCTGCCACTCGCCGCTGACCTGCAGGGCCTCGACCTCGGCAAAGTCGACGGATGCGAGCACGATCCGGGCCGAGTGCAGGCCGCCGAGCCGGTCGCGCACCAGCTCGTTGGCCAGGCGGTAGTACTCCGCGCTGGACTCCCAGCTCATGCCGCCGAGCATGCCGATCACCCGGGGGCGGTCGGCCATCAGTGCCGGTCGAGCGCGTCGCCCGGGCGCACGTTGCCGTGGCGACGGCGTGGCGCCAGGTGGGCCTCGCTGTGCGTGGCGTCGGTGTCGACGTCGGCCAAGGAGGCGCGCAGCAGCTGGAGGGCGCTGCGGGCCAGGGCCTCGGCGTCCTGGGTCTCCAGGTCGAGCTCGACGGCGACGCCGGTGCTGCCCTCTCCGAGCCCGTACGCGACCACGGCGGCCGCCCGTTCCTCGGGCGGCAGCGCGTTGAGCGCGTCCTCGAGGCGCGACAGCAGCTCGGCCTCGGACATGCCCTCGGCGGCCGACACGTTGTTGGCGATCGTGTCGGCGGAGATGGGGCGCAGCCGGGGCTTGCGGTCGGCGGTCATGTCCTCATTTTAGGAGACGAGTGCGTCGCCGGTGGTGGGGTTGTCCGAGTGAGTCGCCGCAGCGGTCTGGTCGAGCACCCAGCTGAAGCCCGCCACGCCGGTGGGCACGTGCAGGGGTACGCGGTAGCGCATGGCGAAGGTGACCGACCCGAACGGGGGAATCGTCGCCGGGGCCTCAGCACAGTTGAGCCGGCCACGCGCGGTGTAGACCGCTTTGCCCTTGGTGGCGAACGGCAGGAATGTGATCGTCCAGTTGGGGCACGAGGCGAGCGAGAACGGGGTCCGCGTGACGTTGCGGAGGGTGACGGTGAAGCGCGCCGTCGTGCCCCGTACCAGCGTCGAGGGCAGCGGACCGGTCGCGCGGACGTTGCCCCACCCGGGCAGCGGCCGGATCGACGGGACAGTCGTCGTGTCGAGGTCGCCGAGGGTCCGGGACCGGTCGGAGATCAGCCCGCAGATGTCGCTGAACGTTCCTCTGGGCAGCTTGATCATCTGGCCGGAGGCCAGGATGAGCTCCGCGCTGTCGACGTCCCGCCGTGGGTCAGGGGAGTAGACCGATCCGTCCTTGTGCATGCAGTACGGCATCGCGACGCTGAGGTCGACGTCGCCGTCCCTGCCCGCTGAGGGCCGCAGCGGAGGATTGAACACGTCCGCGTTGTCTGTCACGTGCAGGCGTAGCCACGTTCCGTCCGGGCGGCGACCCTCGATGCCGATGATCCGCGGGACCAGACAGGCATCGCTGGTTCCGCGCAGCGTCAGAGTGACCATCCACCCGTGCCAGATGCCGGAGTGAGTGCTGACGACCGAGACCGCGCCGTCGGCACACACGGCCGTCACCCGCGGCGGCAGCGGGATCGTCGGCTCGGGCCGGGGGGCGATGTGCCGCCACGGCACAACGACCGAGGTCGCCGCGGACGCCGACGTCGAGGGCACCTGCAGGTCGGCGAACGCGGCTGGTGCCTCGGCGGTCGCGGCCAGCACCATCGTGAAGGCGGCGAGTGCCGCCGCGTACCAAGGTCTGCGTCTCATGTCCTGGAGACGCCGCTGTGCCCCGACGCGTTCGGTCAGTGCTGCGGGCGCTGGAGGCGGGCGACGAACTTGTAGCGGTCGCCGCGGTACATCGACTTGGCGAACTCCACCGGCTCGCCGTTCTCGTCGAGGCTGTGCCGGGAGAGCAGCAGCAGTGGTAGGCCGACGTCGGTGCCCAGCAGCTCGGCCTCGCGCGGCGGGCAGGGCGCCGTCTCGATGGTCTCGATGGCCTCGGCCATGGTCACTCCGTACTCGTCCTGGAGCGCCGAGTAGAGCGACGGTGCCCGCTCGAAGCTCTTGCGCAGGCCGGGGAAGCGCTTGGCCGAGAGGTGGGTGGCCTCGATCGCCATCGGCTCCCCGTCGGCGGTCCGGAGCCGCTCGATGCGCAGCACGCGGGCGCCGACCTTGATCCGCAGCCGGTCGGCGAGCTCCTCGTCGGCCGGCACGTAGCCGATCTCCAGCACGCGCGAGCCGGGCTCGAGACCCTGGGCGCGGACGCTCTCGGTGAAGCCGGTCATCTCCAACGCCATCGCCAGCTTGGGCTGCGCGACGAACGTGCCCTTGCCCTGGATGCGGGTCAGCCGGCCTTCGATCACCAGCTCCTGCAGGGCCTGCCGGACGGTCGTGCGCGACGTGTCGAAGGTCAGCGCGAGGGTGCGCTCCGGCGGCACCGGGCTGCCCGGGGGGAGTTGCTCGGTCATCTCGATGAGGGCGCGCTTGAGCACGTAGTACTTGGGCACGCGGGCACCTGCAGAGCTGCCGTCGTCGGGCGACGGGGCGGCGAGAAGAGCGGTCACGGCACCTGGCTCCATCAGTCGTACGGGGACGTCCCCGGCGGATGTGATCGTGCCACGAGAGCGGTCTCTGCGGAACGACCGAACGCCTCTCTTTGAGACGTAACGTAACTGGTACACGCCAGGCTTGACACTCACATTGGTCTATGCCAGTGTCCCAATTGGTCTAAACCAATCGGCACGTGGCACCCGGGCGAAGCGCAAACGGGACCGGCCGGAAAGCTCCCGAGGAGGAGTTGGCGTGAAAGCTCGATACGTAGCATCCGTCGGCATCGCGGTCGCCTTGACCGCGACCGCATGTGGAAGCAGCTCCAGCTCGACCAGCGCCAGCGGCACCTCGAGCGCGGCGGCCACCTCAACAGCTGCGGCTGCGGCTACCTCGGCGGCAGCCGCGGCCACGTCGGCGGCCGGTGGTGCAGCCACCTCGGCTGCCGTCGCCTCGGCCGCCCCGACGTCCGGAGGTGCGGCGGTCAGCGGCGCGAAGTGCGCCAACGGCAAGCTGACCGTCTGGTTGATGAGCGACGCCCAGACCGGCTGGGCCAACGCGGTGGCCTCGGCCAACGCGTCGTTCGCCACCGCGGTGCCCGGCTGCACGGCCGACGTGCAGTACCAGTCGTGGGGCACCTACCAGGACAAGCTGACGGCTGCCATCAGCGGCGGCCAGGCGCCCGACGTGGTGGAGTTCGGCAACAGCCAGACCACCAAGTGGATCGCGAGCGACGCCCTCAGCGACGCGACGGCCGAGAAGGCGTCGTTCGACAACTCGTCCACGTGGCTCAGCGGTCTCACCACCTCGTGCGTCTACCAGGGCAAGACCTGGTGCGTGCCCTACTACGCCGGCACCCGCGTCGTGATCTACCGCAAGGACATGTTCGCCAAGGCCGGCATCACCGCGGCGCCGACCACGTACAACGAGCTCATCGCCGATCTCGCCAAGCTCAAGGCGGCGTACGCGAGCACCGCGGGCTTCTCCGCGTTCTATGTGCCCGGCAAGTACTGGTACTTCGGTACGGCCTTCGCCGCTGACGCTGACCCGAACTTCCAGATCGCGACCGCCAACGGCGACAAGTGGACGGCCAACTACGCCGCCCAGGCCGCGGCGCTGACCAAGTGGCAGACCCTGGTCAAGACCTATTCCAAGGCTGACCCCAACGGTGACGAGGCCAAGCAGGACGCCTCGATGGCCGCCGGCAACATCGCGATGATCTACGGCAATGGCTGGGAGGAAGGCGTCGTCTCCGGACCCAAGAAGAGCGGCGGCGACCCGGCCCTTGCCAGCCAGCTCGGTGTCTTCCCGATGCCCAGCGCCGCCAAGCCCGACTCCACCGACGTGATGCCGTCCTTCGTCGGCGGCTCCGACCTGGCGGTCCCGTCCAAGAGTGCCAACCAGGCGGCTGCCTGGCAGTGGATCAAGGCCTACACCGGCACGACCGCCATGGGCCTCATCGCCAAGGCGGGCGCGATCCCGAACAACACCGCACAGATCGCCCTCGCCAAGGCCGACCCGGCGGTCAAGACGGCCGCGACCCGCACCTGGTTCGTGCCTATTGCGCCGAACTGGAGCAATGTGGAGAGCGGCGGCACCCTGCAGGACCTGTTCTCCAAGATCGCGAACGGTACGGCGCCGGCGACCGCTGCGGCGGCTGCTGACTCCGCCATCGCGACCACGTTGAACGCCTCCCAGTAAGCGACCGCACCAGCAACCCGTACCACGGAAGGAGCTCGATGGCCGTCGAGACGCAGGCCCCCCGGCCCGCCGGTCGCCGGCCATCGGCTCCCTCCTCCGGCGCAGCCGGCGGCACCTCGTCACGCCGCCGGCTGCGCCGGGCCAGCGTTCCCTATCTGCTCATCCTGCCGACGGTCGTGGTGGTCGCAGCAGTCCTCGGCTACCCGCTGTGGAAGCTGTTCGACATTAGCTTCCGGCACTACGGCTTCGCCCAGATCGTCGGCGGCAAGGCCGCCCCGCACAACGGCCTTGCCAACTATCGCGCGATCTTCGACGACAACTTCTTCTGGACCGTGCTCGTCCGCACCGTGGTCTGGACCACGGCCGTGGTGGTCGCCACCGTGCTGATCGGCCTGGCGCTGGCCCTGCTCATGGAGCGGATCAGCCGATGGGCAAGGCTTCTGCTCACCTTCGTCCTCATCGCCGCCTGGTCGATGCCTCGCGTCGTCGCGACGGAGATGTGGAAGTGGATGACCGACTACCAGTTCGGCGTCCTCAACTACAGCCTCGACAAGATCGGCCTGCACCAGTTCAGGAGCTACAACTGGTTCGTCCCTTCGCGACCGCTGCCGGGGCTGATCCTCGTCGGCATCGTGGTCGTGTGGGGTGCTCTGCCGTTCGTGGTGATCACGCTGTACGCGTCCCTGACCCAGGTGCCCAAGGAGCTGGTCGAGGCCGCCACGTGCGACGGCGCAGGGCCGACGACGGTGTTCCGCATGGTCACCATCCCGATCCTTCGGCCGGTGCTGGTCATCGTCACCAGCCTGTCGATCATCTGGGACTTCGGCGTCTTCGACCAGATCTACATCATGGGCGACAACGTGCCGGACAAGGCGTTCTGGCTCATGGGGGTCTACGCCTACTCCGATGCGTTCCGGCAGGGCTACTTCGGCCTGGGTGCGGCGATCTCGATCGTCATGGTCGCGGTCCTGCTCGTGGTCACCGTCTTCTACGTCCGCCAGATGATCCGGCTCGGGGAGACCGAATGAGCGTCCTGACCCCCTCTCGTACGGGCGGCACACCCGTACGCCCCGGCGCCGTCAAGGCTCGGCGCAGGCGCAGGACGGTGCGGTCCTCGTACAACCTGGTCGCCGGCCTGTTCATCGTGCTCATCGGCTTCCCGGTCTACTGGATGGTCGCGACGGCACTCAAGCCGGGCAACAAGGCGCTGAGCTACGTGCCGCAGTGGTTCCCCTGGCCGATGACCTGGGACAACTTCGATGCGGCGATCCACAAGGACTTCTTCCTCTCCAGCCTGCGCAACAGCGCCCTGGTCGTGGTGGGGGTCGTGGTGGCCTCGCTGCTGCTCGCATCTCTTGCGGCGCTGGCGGTCTCGCGCTTCCACTTCCGCGGCCGCGCCGTCTTCATCGTGATGATCGTGGCGATCCAGATGGTGCCGCTCGCCGGGCTGGTCATCCCGCTGTTCAAGGTGCTCGCGACGGCCCATCTCACCAACCGCATCCCCGGACTGATCCTCGCCTACCTCACGTTCGTGCTGCCGTTCACGGTCTGGACGTTGCGCGGCTTCATCATCAACATCCCGGTCGAGCTGGAGGAAGCGGCCCTCGTCGACGGGTGCACCCGCACCTCGGCGTTCTTCCGCATCACCTTGCCGCTCATCGCGCCGGGTCTCGTCGCAACCGGCATCTTCGCCTTCATCCAGGCCTGGAACGACTTCCTGCTCGCGGTCACGATCATGCAGGACAACAAGGACTACACCGCGACGGTCTGGCTGTCCTTCTTCACCAACCGCCAGGGAACGTCCTACCCGCAGCTGATGGCCGGGTCGACCATCATCGCCGCGCCGGTCGTGGTCTTCTTCATGGCGATCCAGCACCGGGTCGCCACCGGACTCACGGCAGGGGCGGTCAAGGGATGACCAGTCTCGAGCGTACGGCCGCCGCGTTGCTGCTGCCCGGCTTCGACGGCACCACGGTGCCTCGGTGGGTCCATGACCGCATTGCCGGTGGGCTCGGGGGAGTGACGTTGTACGGGCGCAACGTTGGCGACGCCAGCCGACTTGCAGCGCTCACGGCCGAGCTGCACGACCAGGCGGACGGGTTCGTCGTGTCCCTCGACGAGGAGGGTGGCGACGTCACCCGTACCGAGGTGTCGTCGGGGTCGTCCTACCCAGGCAACGGTGTCCTGGGGGCGGCGGACGATCCTGCGCTGACCTACGCCGTGGCGGCGTCGATGGGCTCGATGCTCGCAGGGTTCGGCATCGACCTCGACCTCGCCCCGGTGGTCGACGTCAACATCGACGCGGCCAACCCGGTCATCGGCATCCGGGCCTTCGGCGCCGACCCGGCCGAGGTCTCGCGGCACACGATCGCCTTTGTCGAGGGGCTGCAGAGTGCCGGCGTAGCAGCGTGTCTCAAGCACTTTCCCGGCCACGGCAACACGGCGACCGACTCCCACCACGACCTTCCCGTGGTCCACGACGATCGCGAGACCATCGAGCGCACGGCCCTTCCACCGTTCCGCGCCGGCATAGCGGCCGGCACGCGCGCCATCATGACCGCTCACCTCATCGTGCCCGCCTACGACTCCGTGCCCGCAACGCTGTCGCGTCGCATCCTCACCGGACTGCTGCGGGACGAGCTGGGCTTTGCCGGCGTGATCGTCTCCGACGGGCTCGACATGGGCGCGATCGCTGATGGCATCGGCTTTCTCGAGGGGGCGGTGCAGTGCCTCGCCGCGGGCGCCGACCTGCTCTGCACCGGCGGCAGCCCAACCGACGACGGCACGGTCGAGGCCCTGGTCCGCTCCATCGTGGCGGCCGTCGAGGATGGGCGGCTCTCGGCCGACGCGCTTGAGGCGTCGGCCGAGCGGGTCCACGAACTGGGCCGCTGGTCGCACAAGCTGCGGGCGGCCGCTGCCCTGCCCGACCCCGCCATCGGATTCGTCGCTGCGCAGCGCGCCCTGCAGGTCGAGGGCGACGTCGGGGTCGCATCCGGTGCGCTGGTGCTGCGCCTCGCGAGCCGTCCCAACGAGGCGGCCGGCGTGGTGCCGTGGGGCTTGGGTACGCCGATGTCCGGCTACGACCCCACCGTCACCGAGCTCGTGGTGGCCACGGACCAGTCGGCCACCCCACTGCTGCTCGCAGCAGCCGACCGACCACTGGTCGTCGTCGTCCGTGACCTCCACCGCATCACCTGGCACCAGGCGCTCGTCGCCATCCTGGCCCAGGCCCGACCCGACCTCGTACTCGTCGAGATGGGCCTTCCCTCGCTGCGCCCGGCCGGCATCCGGGGCTATGTGGCGACCTTCGGCGCGGCCCGGGTCAACGGCGAGGCGGCGGCCCGCGTGCTTCAGCGCCGATGAGCGTGGTGCGCATCGGCGTCGACGCCGGTGGTACGGGCACCCGCGCGGTGGTGGTCTGCGACGGAGTCGTCGTCGACCGGCTGAGCGAAGGTCCGCTCAACGTGTTGCTGCACCCGGACGCGCTCGACCGACTGACCGCGCTCATCCTTGCCACCGGCGCGACCGAGGCGGGGCTGGGGCTCGCCGGGGTCCGTAGCGGCGCCGAAGCGGCCCGCATCGCTGCCGAGCTCGGGCGCACCACTGGTGCCGCGGTCGCGGTGGGCGATGACGCCGAGGCCGCGCTGCTGGGTGCCTTCGACGGGGGGCCCGGCATCGTCGTCATCGCCGGGACCGGATCGGCGGCGTTCGGTCGCTCGGCCGACGGGCAGGCCTGCCGGGTCGGCGGTCTGGGCTACCTGCTCGGGGATGAGGGCGGCGGCTACTGGATCGGCAACCAGGCGGTGCGGATGGGGCTGCGATCGGCTGACGGCATCGGTGCCGCTCTGCCAGGGCTGGAAGCGCTGCTGTGCAAACACTTCGTGGTGAACTCCGTCCAGGAGATCGAGCCGCTCGTCTACGCCTCGCCGACCGACCGCGGCCTGCTGGCGGCGCTCCTACCGGTGCTTGCTGGGTCGGATGCTGATGGCGTCCGCGAGCTGTTCACCCGGGCCGCCGAAGCCCTGGCCCTGCTGGTCACCTCGGTGCGGGACCGGCTCGGACCTCTGCCCGTCGCGATGGTCGGGGGCGTCTGGAACGTCGCTGCCGTGCGCTCGCGCTTCGTCGACCTGACCGGCGCCGTCGACCCCGTGAACGCCTCCGAGCACGGTGCTTTGCTCCTCCTCGACCAGTTGCCGCACAAGCAGACGTCATGAGTGCGGGCGTGCTGATGACGGCAGAGATCGCCGAGCAGCCGGAGGTGCTCGCCCGGCTGCTCGACTCGGCTGGCCAAGCCGTCCGTACCGTGGCGTCGGTCATCCGGGCTGCAGCACCGCGGTTCGTGCTGTTCGCAGCTCGCGGCACCAGCGACCACGCCGCGCTGTACGGCAAGTATCTGGCTGAGGTCAGGCTGGGCTGGGCGGCCGGACTCGCGTCGCCGTCGTCGATGACGGCGTACGGCGCGACCCCCGACCTGCGTGACGTGCTGTTCGTGGCGATCAGCCAGTCGGGCGCCTCGCCCGATCTCGTCGAGTCGGTGACCACGGCCCGCGCCTGTGGTGCCCTCACTCTTGCCGTCACCAACGACTCGCGCTCGGCCCTCGCTGGAACGGCTCAGCTGCACCTCGATGTGCTCGCCGGTCCCGAGCGCGCGGTCGCCGCGACGAAGACCTACACCGCCGAGCTGATGATGCTGTGGATGCTCGTCGATGCCCTCACGGGCGGCGACTTCTCCGGCGCCGCAGGCATTCCCGGTGCTGTGGCCTCCTGCGTGTCGTTGCCCGCCGACGATGAGGTGGAGGATGCGGCGCTCCGCTACCTCGGCGTCGACCGCATCGTGCTCACCGCGCGCGGCTACTCGTACGCGACGGTGGCCGAGGCGGCGCTCAAGCTCATGGAGACCAGCTATGTCGCCGCCCAGGCGTTCAGCGGCGCCGACCTGCTGCACGGCCCGATGGCCATGGTCCAGCGGGGCACCCCGGTGATCGCGGTCGTCGGCGGTGGGGCGGGCGGTCGGGCGATGGATCCGGTCCTGTCGCGGCTCATCGAGCTCGGCGCCGACGTCATCGTGGTCGGCAGTGCCGCGGCGGTAGCCCGTACCGGCATGGGGTTCGTCTTGCCCGGCGCCGTTCCGGAGGAGCTGTCACCACTGCTCGAGATCGTGCCCCTGCAGCGCCTCGCCTGCGCCCTGGCCATCGCCCGCGGCCACGACCCGGACGCCCCACGCGGGCTGTCCAAGGTGACGCACACCCTCTGACACTTCAGCTCGCGGCGGGGCTCGGCTGCGAGGGTGTCGCGGTGCTGCCGACGACGGTCACGATGACGGGTGGCGAGCCATAGGTGCTGTCGGGCAACCAGACCAGCTTTTCCGGACCGTCGGTCTCGGCCGCCGGCACCGCAAGGCGCATCTGGAACCGGAGCGTCTGACCGGCCGACAGCGTCGTGCGCCCGTGACAGTTCAACTCATGGAACGTCTTGTCCACGAACGGGCTCAGGAAGTCCATGTAGCTCGGGCACGGCGCCATCGTGATGGCGTGGGTCGTGGGGTTGCCGATGGCGACGACGAAGTCGAACGACGTCCCGGCCGTCACCGTCTTCGGCGCCTCGACGGTGAAGGTCGCGCCGGCCAGCGGGGCCGGCACGTACACCGGATCCGGGTGGATCCGGTAGAACGCGCCGACGCTCGGGCCGCCGCAGTAGTGGGTCAGCTGAAGACCGCGCACGGTGACCACGCCGCCGCCGGGGATGGCGATGTCGGCGCTCGTGTAGTCGCTGCGGGCCTTGGTGCTCGTGCCGCACCCGCTGCTCGCGCTGAACCACACCAGCGTCCATTCGCCTGGCCGCATGTCGAAGCTGGTGCGGTCGCTCCAGGCCGGCGTATGGCTCGAGAGGTTCATTGGTCGCTCGCCGTCCGCGTGCAGGACCGCTCGGACCGGCCCGGAGAGCAGGCAGGGCGTCGACGAGACGTTGCGCAGGCGGACGATGCTGCCGCTGTCCTCGGTGTCTCCCGGGTGGAAGAGCCCCGCAGGGGCGAGCTGCGCAGCCGTACATGCCGGCGCGCTGGTCGTGAGGGGTGGTGACGGCAGCGCAGTGGGCTCGTAGTGACTGCCCGGCAGGTCTGCCCAGGCGACGTCCCAGCCGGGAGCCGATGTCGCCGAAGGCTGAGGCGGCGGGGCGGTGGGGGACAGCGACGCGGCGGCAGACGGGGTGGCCGACAGCAACGGGGCAGGCGTGGATGGCCGGGCTGCCGGTACGGACGCGCAGCCGGCCAGGAGCGCTGTCATCGCCCACCCCAGAGCTGCTCTCACGATGTCAAGGACACCGCTGAGGTCGCCGGGGTTCGCCCAATGGCAGGATGGATCGCATGACCTTCCCGACCTCGCTGCCCGTGCCCCGTACCCTCGACCCCAAGGACGCACCCAGCCTGCGCTGGGGCATCCTCGCCACCGGCTGGATCGCCGAGCGGTTCGTCGACTCCTTGCGCAAGCACACCAGCCAGCAGGTGGTCGCTGTCGGCTCGCGGTCCAAGGACAAGGCGGCCACGTTCGCCTCGCAGTGGGGCATCGCGGCGGCCTACGGGTCGTACGAGGAGCTCGTCGCCGACCCTGACGTCGACGTGGTCTACGTCGCGACCCCGCACTCCGAGCACCACGCCAACGCGCTGCTGGCCATCGCCGCCGGCAAGCACGTGCTGGTCGAGAAGGCTTTCACCCGCAACGCCGCGGAGGCGCGTGAGGTGATCGACGCGGCCCGGGCTGCCGGCGTGTTCCTGCAGGAGGCGATGTGGACGCGCTACCTGCCGCGCATCGACGTAGTTCGCCAGCTGCTCGAGGACGGCGTCCTCGGCGACCTGGCGTCGGTCGTGGCCGACCATGGCCAGTACATGCCGCACAACCCCGAGGGGCGCATGTACAACCCGGCGCTCGCCGGCGGGGCGCTGCTCGACCTGGGGGTCTACCCGGTCTCCTTCTCGTCCTTCGTCCTGGGCAAGCCCAGCGCCATCACCGTCGTCGGTACGCTGACCGACACCGGCGTCGACGGTCACATCGCCGGCGTCCTGCAGGCTCCCTCCGGGGCGCAGGCGCTCATCGACACGACCCTGTTGGCCAAGACGCCGACGATCGCCTCCATCTCCGGCAGCGACGCGCGCATCGAGCTGAGCGGCGACTTCTACAACCAGGGCCCCGTGGTCCTGATCTCACGTGACGGTGACCGCCTCACGTGGGACGTCAACCCGATCCCCGGCCACGAAGGCCTGTGCTACCAAGGGGTCGACGTCGCCCGCCGCATCTCCGAGGGCGCCCTGGAGTCTGCGCTGCTGCCGCTGTCGGAGACGCTGTCCATCATGGAGACGATGGACGAAATCCGCCGTCAGGTCGGCGTGGTCTATCCGGGGGAGTAGGTCAGGCGGGGACCGAGGTGCCGTCGTAGGCCACCCGACCGTCGATCCAGACCCGCAGCGGGCGCAGGTCGTCGCTCCACCAGACGAGGTCGGCCTTGGCGCCTGCGGCGAGCCGTCCGAGGTCGGTGCGGCCCAGCACGTCTGCCGGCACCCGGGTCGCCGCGTCCAGCACGTCGGCGGCGGCGACGCCGATGCCGACCAGGTTGCGTACCGCTGCGTCGAGGGACAGCGACGAGCCGGCGATGGTGCCGTCACTGCGTCGGGCAAGTCCTTCACCCGGCTCGATCCTGATCTGCTGACCGCCCAGCTCGTACGAACCTGGCGGCATGCCGGCGGACGCCACCGCGTCCGTCACCAGCGCCACCCGGCCGCGGGCGGCCTGCATCACGACGATGCAGATCTCGGCGGCCACGTGGTGCAGGTCGGCGATCAGGCCGACGGTGAGGCGGGGATCGGCGAGGGCCTGCCCGGCCACGCCTGGCTCGCGGTGGCCGAGACCCCGCTGGGCGTTGAAGATATGCGTCACCATGCGGGCGCCGGCCTCGACCGCCGCTGCAACCTCGCTGCCGCGCGCGTCGGAGTGGCCGAGGGAGACGATGATGCCCTCGGCCCGCAGGCGGCGTACCGCGTCGAGTGCGCCTGGCAGCTCAGGGGCGAGCGTCATCATCGAGATGACGTCGACGACACCGGGGGCGAGCAGGGCGTCGAGGTCCGAGGCGGTCGCGGGGTGCATGAACGTGACGTCGTGGACGCCGGCCTGGTGCGGCGAGAGGAAGGGCCCCTCGAGGTGGACACCGAGCGGCCGGGCCGACCCGGCCGAGGCGGCCAGTTGCGGGAAGGCTGCCGACGCCTGCTTCATACCGACGAGCAGTCGCTCGATCGGTGCGGTGATGAACGTCGGCTGGAACGCCGTGACGCCCGTCTCGGGAAGGCGACAGGCGACAGTCAGCCACTCGTCGGGTCCCGCGTCCACGAAGTCGACGCCGTAGGACCCATTGATCTGCAGGTCGATCAGGCCGGGCGTCACGAGTCCGTGGCCGAGCACGATGTCGGCGGCGTCGCCCTCGCCGACGGAGGTGATGATGCCGTTCTCGACGGTGAGCTGCGTCGGCCCGGTGAGCCTGCCCTCGACCAGCATGCGTGGCGCGGAGATGATGGGCACGCACGCTCCTGGTCGGTCGTCGGTAGGGAACTTGCCCATTGTGGACTAGACCAATCGCGCTGTCCAGCGGTGCTCGATAGATTGGTCCAGACCACTTGCCGTTAGGCTGTCCGGAAACGTTTCAGGACGAAGGAGTGACATGGACGACCTGAGCGGCCTGTCGACAGAGGGCGTACGCGAGGAGCTGGCCGATCTCGACGCGAGAGGCACCCTCGACCTCGTGCTGCTCATGAACGACGAGGACGCCACCGTTGCCGCAGCAGTGCGCCAGGCAGCGCCGCAGGTGGCCGCAGCCGTGGACGCCGTGTCGGCGCGGCTCAGCGACGGGGGGCGGTTCATCTCGGTCGGTGCGGGCAGCGGGGGACGCCTCGCCGTAGTCGATGCGGTCGAGTGCGAGCCGACCTACGGCACCGAGCCCGGCCAGGTGGTCGCGGTCCTTGCGGGTGGCCCGGCAGCCATGGCCGACTCGCGCGAGGGCGACGAAGATGACGCAGCCGCCGGCGCCACCGACCTCGAGGCTCTCGGGCTGACGTCGGCAGACGCGGTGGTCGTGGTCAGTGCCAGCGGTCGCACGCCGTACGCGCTGGGAGCTGCCACGGCTGCACGCGAGGCCGGCTGTCTCGTGGTGGCCCTCGCCTGCACCCGGCAGTCGCCGCTCGCCGAGTTGGCCGAGGTGGCGATCGAGGTGCCTGTGGGCGGTGAGGTCGTCGCCGGGTCGACGCGGCTCAAGGCCGGCACCGCCCAGAAGATGGTGCTCAACATGCTCTCGACGCTGGTCATGGTGCGCCAGGGGCACACCTACGGCAACCTGATGATCGACGTGCGGGTCGACAACGACAAGCTGCGCCAACGGGCCGTCCGCAATGTCGCCCAGGCGACCGGACTCCCGTACGAGCAGGCAGAGCAGGCGCTGGCCGATGCCGGTGGCGAGGCCAAGGCGGCGGTCGTCGCCAGTCTCGGCAACCTGTCGTTGGACGACGCGCGCACCAGGCTGGCCGCGGCCGGAGGCAACGCTCGCCGCGCCTTGGACAGCTAACCGAACTGCGTCGAGCTCACCTGGTCCGGGAAGTTCCAGCCTTTGCACGCCGGCGGGGTCCATTCCAGCGCGGGCTGGAAGCGCACGAGTCCGCCGCGTGCGGGCAATCCCAGGGTGACGGTCACGGGATTGGGGTCGGGTCCGCACCACTTGGCGTGCCAGGCCAGGACGGTACGGGCAGAGCCTCCCGGCGGGAGCCTCACCTGCGCGGGCGACGGCAGGTGCTGGCCGAAACCCACGTCCCCCCAGCGCAACTCGAGGCCTCGGTAGTTGGCGGCCGTGATGGCGATCGTGGGCGCACCTTGCAGAGTGCACAACGTCGACGACGTGTTGGTCACTGTCACGGTCAGCGAGGTGCCGGCATCCTTCCCGCCGTAGAGTCCGGTGCCGTCGAACGCCACCGCCGCGTCCGGCGCGGAGGCAGTCAGTTGCCCTGCGTGGCAGGGGAGGTCGTTGCCCACCACCTCGATCGTGCGCTGTCCGAACTCGGGGTAGTCACCGTCCCAGATGCCCCACGTCAGAACGGCCGTGCCCGTGGGCGTGTCCGCCGGAATCGCCACGTGCATGGCAAACCGCAGCACCGCTCCTGCGGCCAGCGAGCGCCGGCCACCGCAGTTGAGCAGGAGGCTCCGGTTGTCTTTATTGGTGCCGATGTTCAACCCCTGCCCATACGCCGGGCAGGGCAGCATGGTGATCGGCTTCGTGGTCGGGTTGCGCACGACGAGGACGTAGACGTAGCGCTGGCCCGCGTGGGCTGGCGCAGCAGGTGTCTCGAGGAAGAACTTCGCGCCAAAGAGCGGTACGGGTGGGTAATTCGGCCCAAAATTGAATCGGTAGTAGTTGCTTTCACCGATGCCCCCACACGCTTTGGGCAGGCGCACGCCAGTCAGCGAGACGATGCTTCCGTCGTGCATCCGGATCGTGACACTGTTCGTGCCAGGCACCCGCGAGGAGTTCCGGCCGTCCTGACACAGCACTGCAGCGCGCAGCTCAAGCAACGTCCTCTGCCCTGGTGTCATGTCGTAGCTGGTGCCGAAAGTGTCGTGTTGCCTGATCACCGTGGGCATGATGCCGCCAGCTGACAGCGTGACCCTCGGCGTGCCCAGCAGGAGGCAGGGTCGCCGCGAGGTGTCGGTGAAGGCCAGCACGACGTCCACTTCCTCGGACCGGCTCGAGGTCGGAATCTGAGCCACTCTCAGCTGGTCAGCCGAGCAGGGCGCCGCTTTGCGGGACAGCGGCCTGGAGGGCAGCGGCTTCGGTGGCACGTACGCAGGCGCTACGACGTCCACCCACGGGATCACCCCCGACGTGGGGTGAACGACGGATGCGGCCCGGACCCGTACCGGAGCCGTGGTCTGACGCGGGGGAGCGGGCGCCGCGGCGGGGGCGGCGCCGCACCCCGCGAGGGCCAGAACGACGACCACCACCGCCATGCGTCCAGGCCTTCTCACCATGCCCGCGAGGACGCCGTTGCAGGGCCCTGGGTTCGTCATCCCTACGTAAGAATCAGTCGAAATATCGGCCCATTGAGCGTGGTTGACTGAGGTACACCCCAAGAAATCTCGGAGGCAGACCATGCTGTTCGGCCGACAGAAGACCGCCATGATCGACCAGAGCGACGCGCTCCCCGGCCGCGCCGACCGTCCGTACGCCGTGGGCACCACCCACGCCGTCCTCGGCACCCCCATCGAGGGTCCCTACCCCGCGGGTCTCGAGATCGCGTACTTCGGACTCGGCTGCTTCTGGGGCGCCGAGAAGGCGTTCTGGCAGCTGCCCGGTGTCTACAGCACCGCGGCGGGCTACATGGGTGGCTACACGCCCAACCCGACGTACGAGGAGGTCTGCTCGGCACGCACCGGGCACACCGAGGCCGTCCAGGTCGTCTACGACCCGGCCAAGACGTCGTACGAGGCGCTGCTCAAGGCGTTCTGGGAGGGTCACGACCCGAGCCAGGAGAACCGCCAGGGCAACGACATCGGCACGCAGTACCGCTCGGCGATCTACTGGACCACCGAGGAGCAGCACCAGGAGGCCCTGGCGTCGAAGGACGCCTTCCAGCCCAACCTGAGTGCTGCCGGCTACGGCGAGATCAAGACCGAGCTGGCTCCGGCCGGCACGTTCTACTTCGCCGAGGCCTACCACCAGCAGTACCTCCACAAGGTCCCGAACGGCTACTGCCCGTCCCACGGCACCGGCGTCAGCTGCCCGATCGGTGTCGCCCGGGCCTGACCGCATGTGACCCTCAGGCCGCTCTCCTGATCAAGGAGGGCGGCCGGCGCGTTTCTGTGGCCTCCTCCGCCATCAAGAGCCGCCCGCGCGCGTCGATAGTCGACTGATTGTCCGGAGATCGGCAGGAGGTCCCATGAAGCGCCAGCTCACCGTCGCCCTCGTCACCGGCCTGCTGGGGGCAGGAGCGTTCAGCGGGTACGCGGTGGCGAGCGCGGCTGCGCCTGCCAGCACCATCGCCGTGTGCTACGTGGTCAAGACCGGTGCCCTGCGCATTGTGCCGTCGGCGCAGGTGGCGTGCCGCAAGGGCGAGCGACGACTGTCGTGGGCCGGCGGAGCGGCACTGCCGGGTGCGACAGGCGCCGCCGGCGCGCCGGGGTCGACAGGCGCAACCGGAGCCGCGGGGGCAACCGGCGCCGCCGGTGCGAACGGCACGAACGGCACGAACGGCGCCAACGGGTCCGACGGCACCGATGGCGCCGATGGGCATGCCGGCGCTGCCGGCCCGACCCTGTCCCTCATGGACACCTACAGCAACGTGGTCGGCCCCGACCTCGGCCGGCCCTTCGCCTCCCTGCCGGGCGACGCCGAGTCCAACGCCGTCGAGACGCTGGTCAACAACCAGCTGTGGCTGGTCGACCAGCAGGACGGACGGGTGCTCCCGTCGCTGCAGGGCCAGCGGCTTGGCTACCTCACCGCCAACTGCAGCGGCCCGATCTACATGGGCGACGCAACGCCTGGCCCCTCGATCTACGACGCCTCCGCGCAGTCGACCCTCACTGCCGCTGAGTCCAGCGGCTCTGCTCCGCTGCTGCACACCGGATCCCTTGCAGGGCAGGACTTCTACCAGAGCACCGGGCCGTCGCTCGATGCGGTGGTGCTCGCCTACCACCCCGCCGGAGACGCCGACCCGACCAGCTGTGTCCTCACCCACGACAGCTCCTCGGTACGGGTCCTGCCGGTCGCTCTCGCGGGCGTCGTACCGGACGACCTGCCCGGGCCGTTGAGCATCGGCTACCCCGGCCCGGGCTTCTGACCGGTCAGGTCTTGGCGGCCTCGCTGCCCGGCGCTGTGGGGCCGGGTCCGGTCGACGGTGCCGTGGCGTCCTGCTGGGTGCGGACGGCCTCCTCGATGCGCTTGCCGATCTCGGCGTCGATGTTCGTCCAGTACTCAAAGGCACGCCCCAGCACCGGCTCGGTCACGCCGTTGAGCAGGTGACCGGACACGTTAGAGACGAGACGTTGGCGCGCCGCGTCGTCCATGACCTGCCGGACGAGGGTGCCGGCCTGTCCCCAGTCGTCGTCCTCGACGTGCAAGGTGTAGGCCGCGTGCACCATCTCGCCTCCTGCGTTCCATCCGGCGCCGTCGTCGTACGTTGCTGCGTCTGCCGTTGGTCCGCCGGAGGAGTTGGGCGCGTAGACCGGGGTGGCCGGGCCATTGAACGCGTACCGCATCGCGCCGTCCTTGGCGTAGCTGTTGACCGGCGATACGGGAGCGTTGACCGGCAGCTGGGCGTAGTTGGTGCCGATGCGGTACCGATGTGCGTCGGAGTAGGAGAACAGCCGGCCGAGCAGCATCTTGTCGGGACTGGCGGCGATGCCGGGCACCATGTTCGACGGCTCGAACGAGCTCTGCTCGATCTCGGCGAAGAAGTTGTCAGGGTTGCGGTTGAGGGTCATCGTGCCGACCTTGATCAGCGGGTAGTCCTCGTGCGGCCAGACCTTCGTCAGGTCGAACGGGTTGAACCGGTAGCCGTCCGCGTCGGCCTCGGGCATCACCTGTAGGTGCATCGTCCACGACGGGAAGTCGCCCTTGGCGATGCTGCCGAAGAGGTCCTGCCGGTGGTGGTCCGGGCTCGAGCCGGCCAGCTCGTCTCCCTCGGCCTGGGTGTAGTTCTCGATGCCCTGGTCGCTGAGGAAGTGGAACTTCGCCCAGCAACGCCCACCCTTCGCATTGATCAGCTGGAAGGTGTGCGAGCCGAAGCCGTGCATGTGCCGAAACGACCGCGGGATGCCGCGGTCGCCCATGAGGTACGTGACCTGGTGGGCGCTCTCGGGCGACAGCGTCCAGAAGTCCCACTGCATGTTGTTGTCGCGCAGGCCTGAGTCGGGCAGCCGCTTCTGCGAGCGGATGAAGTCCTGGAACTTCATCGGGTCCTTGACGAAGAAGACCGGCGTGTTGTTGCCGACGATGTCGTGGTTGCCCTGCTCGGTGTAGAACTTCAACGCGAAGCCGCGCGGGTCGCGCCAGGTGTCGGGCGACCCCTGTTCGCCGGCCACGGTCGAGAACCGCGCCAGCATCTGGGTTTGCTTGCCCTTCTGCAGGAAGTCGGCCTTGGTGTAGGCGCTGACGTCCTCGGTCACGTCGAGGACGCCGAACGCACCGGCTCCCTTGGCGTGGACCACCCGCTCGGGCACCCGCTCGCGATTGAACTGCGCCATCTTCTCGATGAGGTAGGCGTCCTGCAGCAGGATGCCGCCACCGGGCCCCTGCGTGAGGGAATGCTCGTCGCTGGCGACCGGTACTCCGGCGTTGGTGGTCGTGGGATCAGGCACGGGGGCTCCTTCGGGACAGCGGGTGGTCCGGCCAACGTCCCCGTGGAGGTACGGCCGAAACTGTGGATCAAGGCCCGCTGCCCGATTTGTCGGGCATCGTTCCCGGCACGTTCACCGGGGTGTCGCTGCGGTGCCACCCGCGTCCTCAAGACTTCGCCCCATGACGACTGACGACGTGACCGAGATCGGCATCCTCTCCGAGCGACCGACGATGATCAGCCGGCGCGCGCTGCTCACTGCTGCCGGTGTCGGGGGAGCGGCCCTCGCCGCAGGCCCCGTACTCGGGTCACCCTCCGCCTCGGCCGCCGAGCTGCCGGTGCACGGCGGCGACCCGCAGACCACGCCGCGGGTCGGCGGGCTGCACCTGCAGTTCGGGGCCGACGCCTCCCGCGAGGTGGTCGTGTCCTGGCACACCCTGCAGCCGGTACGCACTCCCCAGGTGCTGGTCACGCGGCTCGGACGCCCCACCGTCGACCGGTTCCGGGCCCAGACCGTCAGCTACACCGACGCCAAGTCCGGCGTCGTCGTCTACGCCCACCACGCACGGGTCAACGGTCTGAGAGCCGACACGGAGTACACGTACGCAGCTCTGCACGAGGGTGCCGACCCTGAGATGGGCACCTTCCGCACCGGGCCTCGCGGTCGGGCGCCGTTCACGTTCACCAGCTTTGGCGACCAGGGAACGCCGACGGTCGGCAAGGTCTTCACGCCGCCCGCGGGGGTGACCCTGGCCAGCCTGCCGTTCGTCAACGACAACCTCGGCTCACCTGCCGCCGGCGACACCACGGCGGGAGTCGAGCGGGTGCAGCCGCTGTTCCACCTGTTCAACGGCGACCTCTGCTACGCCAACCTCGCCAACGACCGGGTACGCGCCTGGTCGGACTTCTGGGAGAACAACTCGCGGAGCGCCCGCAACCGGCCGTGGATGCCCGCCGCCGGCAACCACGAGATCGAGCTGGGCAACGGGCCGCTCGGCTTCGGGGCCTACCAGACCTACTTCTCCGTCCCCGCCACACCCGGCCAGACCGACGAGACCAAAGGCCTCTGGTACGCGTTCACCGTCGGCTCGGTCCGCGTGATCAGCATCAGCAACGACGACGTGTGCCTGCAGAACGGCGGCGACGTCTACAACCGCGGCTACTCCGGCGGCGCACAGAAGGCATGGCTCGAGCAGGAGCTCAAGACCGCGCGGCAGTACGGGGACATCGACTGGGTCGTCGTCTGCATGCACCAGGTCGTGATCAGCACGGCCGACAAGTTCAACGGCGCCGACCTGGGCATCCGCCAGGAGTGGGTGCCGCTGTTCGACCAGTACGGCGTCGACCTCGTCGTGTGTGGCCACGAGCACCATTACGAGCGCTCGCACCCGATCCGCGGCCAGCAGGCCAACGCCACGCTCACCCCGGTGGTCGCGGGCACCCGTACCGACGTCGTCGACACCACCAAGGGCACCGTCCACATGGTCATCGGCGGCGGCGGCACGTCAGCGCCGTCCAACGGCCTGCTCTTCAACCCACCGCAGTGCCGTGTCATCACCGCGGTCTCGGCGACGCCCGACCCGACGACCCACCACCTGGTGCCGACCTACACCCTCGAGGATGCGCCCTGGTCGGCTGTTCGCGATGCGGCCAAGTCGTACGGGTTTGCGGCCTTCACCGTCGACCCGGGCACCCGCCGCGGCGGCATCACCACGATCACGGTCACCTACTACGAGGTCGGCGGCCCGGACGGCGCGCTCACGCCGTTCGAGACGTTCACCTTGCGCCGCCCGCGGAGCGACGCCTGATCGCACTGCAGCCACGGGGCTTTCGCCGTCATCACGTCAACAGCGGGGCCGATGCCGAACGCGACCAGGAACGTTCCGACGCCGAACGTCGCGCCGAGCAGCCACCCCGTGACGGTGGCGAAGACCTGGATCGCCGAATAGCTCCAGCGGAACGGCACCCTCGGCTGGGTGGTCAGGGCGAGTCCCTCGGCTGGCCCAGCGCCGGTCTGGGAGGCGAGGTAGCCCGTGACCCCGGCTGCCACGACCGGCAGGGCGACCACGAGGTAGACGATGCGCAGCCACAGCTGGCGGGGCTCCGACAGCGCGGCCACCCCCGCTGACACGGTCAGCCCGACCACGACCGGCTGGATCAGGGTGCCCCACCCCGGCCGGCGACCGCGCAGCCACGTGGCGGCGACGAAGACGACGGCGACCGTCACGTTCATCAACCAGAACGCTGTGCCTGTCGTGAGGTGCAGGCCGTTGACGAGCATCGAGTAGCCGTCGGAGCCGAGGTGGGCAGTCAGCAGCAAGGCCACGCCTACGCCGAGGACGATGCACGAGCCGACGAGCTGACCGAGCTGCCTGGCTGTCATCGACTCCATGATCGCATGAGCTCCGGAGGTGCACGCGGACCTGCGCGGGGGCACAGTGAAGTGATGAAGGTGCTGCTGACCGGTGCGACCGGCTACATCGGAGGGCGGCTGGCCCCTGTCCTGCTCGAGCAGGGCCACCAAGTGGTCTGCCTTACCCGTGACGAGGACCGGCTGCGCGACGTCCCGTGGCGTGACCAGGTCGAGGTGGTCGAGGGCGACATCCGCGACGAGGCGGCCGTGCGCCGGGCGTTCGAGGGCGTCGACGCCGCCTACTTCCTCGTCCATGCCCTCGGCACGGGCAAGTCGTTCGCCGACCGCGACCGCCGCGCAGCCGAGGTGGTCGCCAAGGCGGCGGCAGCCGTCGAGCTCAAGCGTCTCGTCTACCTCGGCGGGCTGATC
This sequence comes from Acidothermaceae bacterium B102, assembly GCA_033097465.1. Lineage (GTDB taxonomy): Bacteria > Actinomycetota > Actinomycetes > JAWWOL01 > JAWWOL01 > JAWWOL01. Next base: position 4,885,470 of record AP028633.1, on the reverse strand, counting down.
CCCCAGGGCGTGGAGCTCTCCGACCACTTGAAGTCGCGCGCCGAGGTCGGCCAGATCCTGCTGGCGTCGGGCGTGCCGACCGTCGAGCTGCGGGCCGCCGTCATCCTCGGCTCGGGCTCGGCTTCCTTCGAGATGCTGCGCTACCTCACCGAGCGGCTGCCGGCCATGATCACGCCCAAGTGGGTGGCCAACCGGGTGCAGCCCATCGCGATCCGTGACGTGGTCTTCTACCTCGCCGCCTGTCTCGAGCTGCCCTCCGACGTGAGCCGCTCGTTCGACATCGGCGGCCCCGACGTCCTGACCTACCGCGACATGATGCAGCGCTACGCCGAGGTGGCCGGCCTCACGCGGCGGATCATCGTGCCGGTTCCCGTGCTCACGCCGAGGCTGTCCAGCCACTGGGTCGGCGTGGTGACTCCCGTGCCGTCGTCGATCGCCCGCCCGCTCGTGGAATCGTTGCGCAACGAGGTGGTCGCCGGTGACCACGACATCGCCGCGTACATCGCCGACCCGCTCGAGGGCCTGCTGCCGTTCGACGAATCGGTTCGCCTTGCGCTGCAACGGGTTCGCGACCACGACGTCACCACCCGATGGTCGTCGGCGGCCTGGCCCGACGCGCCGTCCGACCCGTTGCCGAGCGACCCCGACTGGGCCGGCGGCTCGCTCTACGTCGACGAGCGGGAGACTGTCGTACGGGCCAGCCGCGACCAGCTGTGGGCGGTCATCGAAGGCATCGGCGGCGAGAACGGCTGGTACTCCTGGCCTCTGGCGTGGGCCGTCCGTGGCTGGATGGACCGGTTCGTCGGCGGAGTCGGCCTCCGCCGCGGCCGCCGCGACCCGCGCCGACTCTACGTGGGGGAGTCGCTGGACTTCTGGCGGGTCGAGGCGATGGACCGCGGTCGCATGCTCCGGCTGCGCGCCGAGATGAAGGTGCCGGGGCTCGCGTGGCTCGAGCTCTCGATCGAGCCCGACACCGGCCCAGCCGGCACCGTCACCTTTCATCAGCGGGCCATCTTCCACCCGCGCGGACTCCTGGGCCACGTCTACTGGCGGGCCATCGCACCGTTCCACGGCGCCGTGTTCGGCGGCATGCTGCGCAACATTGCGACGCAGGCCGAGCGCACCGACGACGTGCGCGCGCCGGTGGACACGACCGCGGGCTGAGCCGGGTTGGGGACACGCGCTCGTCCTAGGCGGTAGCGTCGCGCCGTGACCAAGACCGCTGCACCCGCCCTGCCGGGCAGCACGCCCAAGCGCAAGCGCCGCCCCGGCTTCGTCTGGGAGCTGATCGGCTGCGCCCAGGGCGGCCACGCCCTCGTCGGCACCCGCGCTGCCGCCTTGTCGCCGGAGGACCCACACCTCGCCCGCGAGATGGACGGCATCCGCTGGCACCGCTGCCTGCGCTGCGACGCCTGGCTGCCGATCGCCACACCCGTGAAGCCCGATCGTCCGGGCATGCCCTCCCGTGACGAGATCGAGCTGCCGCTGAGAGGCCGGCCGCTGCGCGACCGCTACGTGCTGCGGGTCATCGCCGTCGACCGCGCCCTGCACTTCCTCGGCCTCGCCATTATCGTCGTCGCGATCCTGCTGCTGGCCATCAACCGAGCGCGCTACCAGACCGACGTGACCAAGCTCATCAACGCCTTCCAGGGCACCAGCAGCAGCACCAAGCCGCACGGCATCCTGGGCGAGCTCTACAAGCTGACCAACATCAGCACGGCGCACCTGTACGAGGCGGCGGCTGCGGCGGCCGTGTACGCCCTGCTAGAGGGTGCCGAGGCGGTGGGCCTCTGGTGGGGCAAGCGGTGGGCGGAGTACCTCACGTTCCTCGCGACGATCCTGCTGCTCCCGGTCGAGATCTACGAGCTCACGGAGAAGATCTCCTGGTTCAAGATCGCGACGCTGGTCATCAACCTCGCGATCGCGGTCTACCTGCTGCTGGCCAAGCGCCTGTTCGGCCTGCGCGGAGGCGGGGCCCATGAGCTCGAGGTCCGGGCGTACGACTCCGGGTGGGCGGCCGTCGAGCGGCTCTCACCGGAGATGTTCACCGCGGCGGGGGCACCGTACCGGCCGGAGTTCACCGAGGTCCGCGAGCACGACACCCCCACCGGCTGACCACGCCCACCCCGCCAGCCCCGCAACCGCCCACTCCGCCCGTACCGGATCACTGGGGCGTTGTGGTCCTTCTGCCCGCCGTCACAACGACCCCAACCCCCCAGTGATCGCGTCCGTTGCGGATCACTGGGACGTTGTGGTTGCTCTGGTTGGCGCGTTAGCCGCCACAGGCGCCCAGTGATCCGGTACGGACCTTGCGGATCACGTGGGCAATGCGGACAAGTTCGACGTTGCTGAACCGTTCCTCGTCTACGGTCGTGGTGACAGACAAGGACATGCCCTCATGTCGCCCCGCTCCCCCCGGAGGTTCCCGCCGTGGACTCGACGACCCGTAGCCCTTCCACCGATGACGTCGCCGTAGCCGTCGCCCACGAGCAGTGCCTTCCTGAGCACTGCGCCACCCGACGCATGGTCCTGATCGGTGCAGGTGTCGCAGGCGTCGCCGCCCTCGCGGCCTGCGGATCCAAGAGCAGCGGTGCCGCCGCCGCGCCTGCAGCCACCTCCGCGGCCGCGCCGGCCACGTCTGCCGCAGCCCCGGCCACGAGCGGAGCCGCGGCGACCAGTGGCGCGGCGGCGACCAGTGCGGCGGCCGCCAGCACCGGTTCATCGACGCCGCTGGCCCAGCTGTCCGACATCCCGGTCGGGGGAGCCATCGCCGCTAAGGACAACGGCAAGCCGGTCATCCTCGCGCAGCCGACCGCGGGCACGGTCGTCGGATTCAGTGCGATCTGCACCCACATGGGCTGCACGGTGGCGCCGTCCTCCGACGGCAAAGAGCTCGACTGTCCCTGCCACGGCAGCAAGTACAACGCGACGACCGGTGCAGTGATCCAGGGTCCGGCGCCCAAGCCGCTGCCCGCGGTCGCGGTCAAGGTCGTCAGCGGGGCAGTCGTCGCCGCCTGATCAGCCGCGGCTGACCCGAGAATGCCTGCAGGTCAAGGACTCTCGGGTCAGCTGGGGGTGGGCGCGCCGTAGCGCAGCCCATCCATCAACAGCCGGACGAGGCGACGTGACTGGTCCTGCCAGTCGGGCTGGTCGCTGATCATGCAGACGCCGCTGACCGCTCCGAGCAGGTCGGCGGCGTTGGCGTCGGGGCGGATGGCCCCGGAGGCCACGGCGGAGGTGACCAGCCCGTCCATGGCGGTACGGATGCGCGCGCGCACCTCGGCGAAGAGCACCGCCTTGTTGGCGGCCAGCTTGAGGACGGCGCCCAGCCCGCGCTTGGTCGCGGCGTAGCCGACGAACGCGAGCATCCAGGCCTCGAGGGCCTCGGCCGGCGGCAGCTCGTGGGCGAGCACATCGGCCTGGTCGCACAGCGTCTCGAGCCCCCGGCGGTAGGCGGCCTCGACGAGCGCGTCGCGGGTCGGGAAGTGTCGGTAAAGGGTGCCGATGCCGACCCCGGCCCGGCGGGCGACGTCCTCGAGCGAGGCGTCGGGGCCGTGCTCGGTGAACGCGGCAGCGGCCGCCTCGAGCAGCGCGTCATGGTTGCGCTGGGCGTCGGCCCGCTTGGCCTTGCTGACGGGCAGGGGGGTGGCCGCGGTGCTGGACTCGGTGGCCGTACTCATCGCGACTCCTCTCAGGTGCGGTGCTTCACAGAGTGGTACGGGAACGGGGTTGCAAACCGGAGGCGGCCTCCGTATAGTTAGCGGAGGCGCCCTCCACTTGACCCATCATCCCTCCAGGAGGCCTGGAATGGCAACTCCCTCAACCGCCACCCGCGAAGCAGAGCGCAGCGCATCTCCGCGCCGCTCCTTCGCGCTGGCCGTGATCCTCACCGCTCAGCTCATGGTGGTGCTCGACGCGACGATCGTGAACGTCGCGCTGCCCAACATCCAGACTGCGCTGCACTTCAGCCGTACGGACCTCTCGTGGGTCCTCAACGCCTACAGCCTGACGTTCGGCGGTTTGCTGCTGCTCGGAGCCCGCAGCGGTGACCTGTTCGGCCGACGCCGGGTGTTCCTGTTCGGCATCGCGCTGTTCACCCTTGGCTCGCTCGCCGGTGGGTTCACCACCACCAGCGGCCTACTGCTGGCAGCCCGCGCCTTCCAGGGCGTCGGTGCTGCGTTCGCTTCGCCGTCCGCCCTGGCCCTGCTCATGGTGATGTTCAAGGACGGTGCCGAGCGCACCCGTGCCATCGCGCTCTACACCGCTGTCTCCATCGGTGGTGCGGCCGTCGGGCTCGTCGCCGGTGGCGTCCTGGTGCAGTGGCTCAGCTGGCGCTGGGTGTTCTTCGTCAACGTCCCGATCGGCATCGTTCTGCTGGTCATGGCCCGGCGCGAGCTGCCGGAGACCACCCGCAGTAAGGGCACGATCGACTACCCCGGCGCGCTGACCTCGGTCTTCGGCATGGCGGCCGTCGTGTACGGCTTCGTCCGTGCGGCGAGCGACGGCTGGAGCAACAGCGGCACCTTGTCCGCCTTTGTTGCCGGTGTCGCCCTGCTGACCGTCTTCGTGCTGGTCGAGACCCGGGCCAAGACCCCGATCACGCCGCTGCGGCTCTTCGCCGACCGCGACCGGTCGCTGTCTTACCTGGCTCGGCTGTCCCTCGTCGGTGGCATGTTCGGCCTGTTCTTCTTCATGACGCAGTTCCTGCAGGACGTCCTCGGCTTCGACCCGGTCGAGACCGGGCTGGCGTTCCTGCCGCTGCCGGCGATGCTGTTCCTCACCTCCCAGCTGGCAGCCCGGGTGCTGCTGGCCAAGTTCGGCGGCAAGCCGCTGATGATCATCGGAATGTCGATCTCCACGGTCGGCGTGCTGATCCTGACCCAACTGACCGCTACCAGCGGCTACGGCCATGTGGTCGTCGGTCTGATGCTGTTCGGCATCGGCAACGGTCTGGCCTTCGTGCCGCTGACCATGGCCTCGCTGGCAGGTGTTGCCCCGGCTGACGCCGGTGCCGCCTCCGGGCTGGTCAACGTGATGCAGCAGGTCGGCGGGGCCCTGGGCCTCTCGGTCCTGGTCACGGTGTTCGGTACGGCGTCCCGTACCGCTGCCAAGCACGCGGCGGCCACGGCTGCCGGTCAGGCGCAGGTGTTCGTCCACGCGGCGGACCGGGCGTTCCTGGCGGCGGCGATCATGATCGCACTCGCCGTGGTCATGGCTGCGAGCATGAAGTCGACCAGTCCGGCCCGCACGACCGCGGTCTCACGCGAGGCCGAGGAGCTGGCCGAGCTGGAGACCATGGCTGCCGGCTGATCTGCCTCCCGCACGCCAAAGAGCGGTCGCACCCGTGAACCCGGGGCGGCCGCTCTTTGGCGTTGCGGTGACCTACCAGCTGGTGTGCAGCGGCCGGCCCTCGGCGTAGCCTGCCGCGCTCTGGACCCCGACCAGCGCGCGCTCGGCCAGCTCGGCCAGCGACCGGGCGCCGGCGTAGGTCGCGCAGCTGCGCACGCCGGCGATGATCGCGTCGATGAGGTCCTCGACACCAGGGCTGGCCGGGTCGAGGTACATGCGCGAGGTGGAGATGCCCTCCTCGAACAGCGCCTTGCGGGCCCGGTCGAACGCTGAGTCGTCGCGGGTGCGCTGGGCGACGGCGCGGGCCGAGGCCATGCCGAAGCTCTCCTTGAACAGCCGGCCGTCGGCGTCGCGGTGGACGTCGCCGGGCGACTCGTGGGTGCCGGCGAACCAGGATCCGATCATGACGTTGGACGCGCCGGCGGCTAGGGCCAGCGCCACGTCGCGTGGGTGCCGTACCCCTCCGTCGGCCCAGACGTGGGCGCCGAGGTCGCGGGCGGCGGCCGAGCACTCGAGTACGGCGGAGAACTGCGGGCGCCCGACGCCGGTCATCATCCGTGTGGTGCACATCGCGCCCGGCCCGACGCCCACCTTGACGATGTCGGCGCCCGCGGCCACCAGGTCGCGTACCCCGTCGGCAGAGACCACGTTGCCGGCCACGATCGGCACTCCGGGGGACAGCGCGGCGACCGCGCGCAGGGCCTCGAGCATCTTGTCCTGGTGGCCGTGGGCGGTGTCGAGCACCAGGACGTCGGCGCCCGCTTCGACCAAGGCCGAGGCCTTGGCGGCGACGTCACCGTTGATGCCCACGGCGGCGGCGATGCGGAGCCGGCCGCCGCTGTCGAGTGCGGGCCGGTAGAGGTCGGCGCGCAGCGCGCCGGTACGGGTGATGATGCCGACCAGGAGGCCCGCGGCGTCGACCACGGGGGCGACCCGGTGGCTGGACGCGGTCAGCCGGGCGAATGCGTCGCGCGGGGTGAGGCCGGCCGGCAGGGTGAACAGGTCGGCGGACATCACGTCGCGCAGCTGGGTGAACCGGTCGACGCCCGCGCAGTCGGCCTCGGTCACGATGCCGACCGGACGCTCGTCCTCGACCACGACCACCGCGCCGTGGGCCCGCTTGGGCAGCAGGTTGAGCGCGGTGCCGACGGTGTCGTACGGGTCGAGCCGGATCGGCGTGTCGTGGATCTGGTCGCGGCTCTTGACCCACGCCATGACCTCGGCGACCACCTTGGCCGGGATGTCCTGAGGGATCACGGCGAGGCCGCCGCGCCGCGCGATGGTCTCTGCCATGCGCCGGCCCGAGACTGCGGTCATGTTGGACGCGACGAGCGGGATCGTCGTACCGCTGCCGTCCCGGGTGGACAGGTCGACGTCGAGCCGGGACGACACGCTCGAGTGCCGCGGCACCATGAACACGTCGTCGTAGGTCAGGTCGTAGTCGGGCGTGCGCCCGTGCAGGAAGTCCACGCTCAAAAGGCTACGCCGCGCCTGTTTCGTCCCCGGTGGATCACTGGGCGGCAATGGCGGCCATGGCGATCGCCAGAGCGACCAGAACGCCCCAGTGATCCGCAAGTCTGTGGATCACTGGGAGGAATTGGCGGGAATGCGGGCCGCCAGAGGGACCAGAACGCCCCAGTGATCCGGAAAGGTGTGGAGGGGGAAACGCGGACGGGCGCCCAACCGCCGAAGCGGTGGGCGCCCGTACCGGACGAACTATCGGCGTCAGTCCTCGGTGGCGGTGGCTACCGAGGCCTCAACGTCAGCGAAGTCGATGGATCCGCGCAGGTCGAAGCCCTTGGCCTTCATCGCGTCTGCGTAGAGACGGCCGTGGTGCTTGCAGAACAGCAGCGTGGAGCCACCGGGGAGGGCGGCCTGAACATAGGCCTGGGCGCCGCATCGGTCGCAGCGGTCGGCAGCGGACAGTGCGGTCGGTTCGAGGGTCGTCGTCGGCACTGGCATCTCTTCCGTCGTCGTCATCGGGCACCAACCGGGTCATGGTCGGTGTCCTGCGGCCTGCCACCTGTGAAGCTTTTCGGTGCTGTACCAGTACGCATACCCCACACAACGCCCCCGCGCCCGTGGTGTTCCACAATGCCAGGCCGATTCGCCATCAGCGAACGCGAACCGCGACACGGTACGAGAACGTAACCGCGCCGCAACACGTGGCGACGGCCTGTGGAGGCAGGTCGGCGCTGACCTCCCCACCATCATCGGTCACGGAGGGGCCGATCTGTGCTGTCCAGCGATCGGGACAACTCGCCCGTTCAGCCCAAGGCGGCGCGCAGCTCGCGGAGGCCGACCGAGACCACGGCGAGGTCGGCCTGGCCGCTGGCCCGGATGTCGCTGAGCATGTCGCGAAGGCGGCCCAGCTCGGGCTGACGTTCGGGATCGGCCCAGGCCTGCACCCGCTCCTGGGCGTCGACCGGGTCGCTGACCGGTGCGGTGAGCGCCACGAGCACCCGTGCGGTGAGCGCGGCGTGCGCCGAGTAGAGGTCGTCGCGGGCCGCCGCCCTGGCCAGCGCCTGCCATCGGCCGGACCGGTCCAGCTCGGTGACCCTGCGGTAAAGCCAGTCGAGGTCGAGCAGCGCGTCCACGGCGAAGTAGGCGATGCCCGCCTCGAGGACGTCGCGGTTCTCGACCCGGGCCACCGTGACGATGTCAGGCGCGGCGTCGAGCAGGTCGACCGAGGCGAGCCGCAGGGCCAGCCCCGCCGGCACCCCGTGGCCCTCGAGCGTGGCCGCCGCGCTGCGCAGCCGCTCCGCGGGCGCTTCCGGGAGGAGGTCGGGCAGCCGGTCGGCGAGCAGCCGTACGCCCTCGGTCAGTGCGGCAACGGTCGCGCCGACGTCGAACCCCGGGCGCTCGTGGCGCAGCAGCCACCGGGTGACCCGCTCGGCGAGCCTGCGGGCCTCGAGCGCCATCCGGACGCGTACCGGCTCAGGAACGGTGTAGGGCAACGCGTCGATCTCGGCCCGGAGCTCGTCGAGCCCGAACGCCTCGGTCGCGACCAGCCAGGCGCGGGTGATCTCGTCGGCGGGCAGGCCGGTCTCCTCCTGGGTACGGAAGACGAACGTCGCCCCGGCGGCGTTGACCAGCCGGTTGGTCACCCCGCTCGCGATGATCTCGCGGCGCAGGGGGTGTCGTTCGAGCGTCGAACCCAGCCGCTCGACCACCGCGTGGGGGAAGTAGCGGGCCAGGAGTCGCGCGACCGACGGGTCGTCCGGCAGCGCGGACGCGAGCACGTCGTCGTACAGCCCGATCTTGGTGTAGGCGAGCAGCACGGCCAGCTCGGGGCGGGTGAGCCCCTGACCGCCGCGGACCCGCTCATCAAGCGTCTTGGCCGAGGGCAGCAGCTCGAGCTCGCGGTCCAGCCGCCCCGCGTGCTCCAGCGCCGCGAGGTAGCGCCGGTGGACCCCCGCCATCGCGATCGCCTGGCCGGAGGCCACGGTCAAGGCGGCGTTCTGCCGCTCGTTGTCGAGCAGCACGAGGTGGGCCACGTCGTCGGTCATGGCTGCCAGCAGCTCGAGCCGCTGGTCGGCGTCGAGGGCTGCGTCCCCGGTCAGCCCGTCGAGCAGCACCTTGATGTTGACCTCGTGGTCGGAGGTGTCGACGCCGGCCGAGTTGTCGATGGCGTCGGTGTTGACGTGGCCGCCCGCGAGGGCGTACTCGATGCGGGCGCGCTGGGTCAGGCCCAGGTTGCCGCCCTCGCCGATGACGAGGGCGCGGACCTCGGAGGCGTTGACTCGCAGGGCGTCGTTGGCCCGGTCGCCGACGTCGGCGTTGTTCTCGTCCGTCGCCTTGACGTAGGTGCCGATGCCGCCGTTCCACAGCAGGTCGACGGGTGCGCTGAGCAGCTTGTGGATCAGCTCGGTCGGGGGCAGCGAGGAGGCGTCGACCCCGATCAGCGCGCGTACCTCGTCGGAGAGCGGGATCGTCTTGAGGGTACGGGGGAAGACGCCGCCGCCGGCGGAGATCAGGTCGCGGTCGTAGTCGTCCCAGCTCGACCGCGGCAGCGCGAACAGCCTGGCCCGCTCGGCGAAGGAGCGTGCGGCGTCGGGCGTGGGGTCGAGGAAGACGTGGCGGTGGTCGAAGGCGGCGACCAGGCGGATCTGCTCGGACAGCAGCATGCCGTTGCCGAAGACGTCACCGCTCATGTCGCCGACGCCTACCACGGTGAACGGCTCGGCCTGCACATCTCTTGCCAGTGAGGCGAAATGGTGCTGCACCGACACCCAGGCGCCGCGGGCGGTGATGCCCATCGCCTTGTGGTCGTAGCCGGCGGACCCGCCCGAGGCGAAGGCGTCGCCGAGCCAGTAGCCGTAGTCGATCGAGATGCCGTTGGCGATGTCCGAGAAGGCGGCAGTGCCCTTGTCGGCGGCCACGACCAGGTAGGGGTCGTCGCCGTCGTGGCGCACGACATCGTCCGGAGGCCGTACGACGGTGCGCCTGCCTTCGCCGTCGGGCACGAGGTTGTCGGTCAGGTCGAGCATGCCCTGGATCAGCCAGCGGTAGCAGCCGACGACCTCGGCGCCCAGCGCATCGCGCTCGGCAGGCGGCCGTTTGACGACGAAGCCGCCCTTGGCGCCGACCGGCACGATCACGGCGTTCTTGACCGTCTGCGCCTTGAGCAGCCCGAGGATCTCGGTACGGAAGTCCTCGCGACGGTCCGACCAGCGGATGCCACCCCGTGCGACGTGTCCACCACGCAGGTGGACCCCCTCCATGCGCGGCGAGTAGACCCAGATCTCGAACATCGGCCGAGGAAGCGGCAGGTTGGGCACCAGGGTCGGGTCGAGCTTGACCGAGAGGTAGGGCTTGGGCTGCCCGTCGGCGTCGCGCTGGTAGTAGTTGGTGCGCAGAACCGCTGTCACGACGGCAAAGAGCGACCGCAGGATGCGGTCCTCGTCGAGGCTCACCACACGGTCGAGCGCCTGCTCGATCTCGGTCGTGACCGCGTCGACTGACTCGTGGGTGCCGCCGGGCCGGAGCCTGGCGTGGAACAGCCGCAGCAGTCGGGCGGCCATCTTGGGGTGCTGGGTCATCACGTCGACCATGTAGTCCTGGCTGAACGGGGTGCCGGCCTGACGCAGGTAGCGGTAGAGGGCCCGCAGCACCGCGACCTCGCGCCACGGCAGCCCGGCGAGCAGGACCAGCCGGTTCAGCGGGTCGTTCTCGGCGTCGCCGCGCCAGACAGCGGTGAACGCCTCGGCAAAGCGCCGGCCCAGCTCGGCCAGGTCGTGCTGGTCGGCGGCGACCTCGTAGGCGAGGCCGAAGTCGTAGACCCAGCGGACGCTCTCGCCTTCGACCTCGACTTCGTACGGGCGCTCGTCGACGACCCTGCTGCCGCAGTTCTCCAGCACGGGCAGCACGTCGGACAGGCGCAACGGCGATCCGGTACGGAACACGGTGAGGCGGGTCTGGCCCTCGTCGGCGCGGCGCAGCTCCAGCACCAGCCCCTCGTCGGCCGGCATCGCGTCGAGCACCGCGACCTGCCGGGCGGCGACCTCGGCGGGGAACTGGCTCTCGTAGCCGGCCGGGAGCGCTTCGGCGTAGCGACGCCACAGCGCCTCGCCGCGGTCAGCGCCCTGGTCGGCGATGAGGGCGTCGTGCAGGTCGTCCTGCCACGAGCGCGCGGTGGCCGCGAGCACGACCCGCAGCGAGTCGAGGTCGATGTCGCGCGGGTGGTGCGGGTCGACGGTGACGATGACGTGCAGCCGGGCGAGCGGCGAGTCGTTGACGACGACGGTCGTCTCGGTGTCGCTGCCGCCGAGCGTCTCGCGTAGCACCGCCTCGACCCGGTCGGCGACCGCGGGGGAGTAGCGGTCGGCGGGAACGTAGACCAGGCAGGAGATGTAGCGGCCGGTGGGCGCCCGCCTCAGCTCGACGCCGACCTGGGGCCGCTCGTACAGCGCCATGACGCGCAACGCGGTGTCGTACAGCTCGGTGGTCGTCAGCCGCAGCATCTCGTCGCGCGGGTGGGCCTCGATGATCTCGAGCAACTGCTTAGCGTCGTGGCTGTTGGCCGGGAAGGCGGCGCGGGTGACGACGTCGGCGACCTTGCGGCGCAGCACCGGGATGTCGCGCGGCGACATGGCCTCGGCCGAGGCGGTGGGCAGGCCGAGCAGCTGGCGCTCGCCGACGCAGGCGCCATGCTCGTCGAAGCGGCGGATGCCGACGAACTCGAGCCGGTCCGGACGGTGGACCGGCGAGTGGAGCACCGAGGTACCGAGACGCAGGTCGTCGCGGAGGCCGCCGACGCGCGGCTCCTCGAACGCCTCGAACAGTCCGAGCCCCGACCCGGGCACCTCGCTGGCCCTCGCCTCGGGGTGGCTGGGGTCGCACGCCACGTCGCGCAGGGCCACGAACGTCAGGTGGTCATCGGTCAGCCAGCGCAGGAACGCGGCCGACTCCTCGCGATCGTCGGCCCCCCACCGGGCCACGTCGTCGGCGGCGGCGAGGACCTGGTCGCGCATCGGCTGCCAGTCGTGCACGACGCTACGGACCTGGGTAAGCGCCTGCGTGATGCCGCGCTGCAGCTCGTCAGCGGCCGGTGCTGTGCGGCCCGCCAGCTCGATGCGCATGACTGCCTCGACGGTCGACCCCTCGACCGGCGCACTGCCTTGGGCCACCTCGCGCAGCCGCCCGTCGTGGTCGCGGCGCAGCGTGACGACGGGGTGCAGCAGCAGGTCGACGTGGGCGTGCTGCCGGTCGAGCTCCATCTCCACCGAGTCGACCAGGAAGGGCATGTCGTCAGTGACGATCTCAACGACCGTCTCGGCAGCCTCGGCGGTCACTCTGACCAGCGGCTGGCCGGCGACGCGCACCTCGGCGAGGTCGAGCAGTGAGCACGCCGCTGCGGTCAGAGCCTTGGGATCACGCCGGCCGAGCTCGACGGGGGCGAGGCGGCGGTAGAGCAGCTGGACGAAGGCGCTGGCGGCGCTCGGGTCGAGTCTGGGGCTGACCAGGCGGCACACCTCGGCGGTGACCTCGTGCAACCGGTCGTCGTTGACCGGTTCGTTCGGGGACATGCGGAACCTCCTCGTACGCACCCAGGCGTCGTTGCCTGCGCACCGGACCACGATAGGCGCCTCCCGGCCACGACCGGCAGTCCCGCGGTCGGGCGTGGCGCGCCCGTCGGGTCAGCGGACGAGGGCGCGGATGATGGCCACGAGGGACTCGCTGCCGCGAAGGACCGGCTGGGTGCTCGTGCCCGAGGTCACGTGGACCAGCGAGCAAGCACCGAGATCGATGACGAAGCGGACCCGCTGGCCACGGTTGTGGAGGCTCACGGTGGCCGTCTCGTCGAACCCCGCGGCGCAGCCCGAGGCGATGTCGATCGTCTTGGTCGGCAGGGCGTCGAGGTTGCGGACCACCCGGGCCAGGGCCGCGCCGTGGAGGGTGAGGTCGGTCGTCGCACCCGACTGTCCGTTCGGCTTGTCGGGGGAGGTGTAGCGCAGTGTGGCGGAGGTCACGGTGGCGGGGATGACCTCGACCGCCGACTTGGGTGGTGTCCAGAAGACCTGGGCGTTGACCCGCACGGCAGACCCACCGGAGATCGGGCTCACGACGAAGCGCAGGGCCACGTAAGGGTTGCGGGCGGTGGTGAACGACTGGGTGACGGTGGTGCCGTCCGACTGTGAGCTGGTCGCCCGAAGACCCTCCGGAGGGCGTGCCAGCACCCAGTCGACGAGGTCGGCGGGCGCCATTGCGGAGGTCCACCGGGTCTCCCGCTCGATGACGGATGGCGTCCCGTCGCCGTCGAGGAACAGGTCGTCCGGAGCGACTGTGGTCGCTTTCGCGTCCTGGACGGCCTCGGGCAGGGAGGTCAGGAGCAGGGCGTCGTCGGCCTCGCGAACTGCTGCGCCGCGGCTGTGCGCGAACGGTCGCAGTGCGGGCTCCAGCAGGCCGACAGGGGGAGCTGGCGGCGGCGGGGCGGCCGCGTCGCGAAGGACAGTTCGCAGGGCGTCGGTCATGGCCAGCGTGGGCTGCGCCGCGCCGGCGAAGGTGACCTCGACCGTGCCGCAGGCGCCGAGAGCCGCGCGGAACTGCAGCCGCTGCGGACCCTCGTCCACCGTGACCTGCGCTGTCTCGTGACCGGTCGGCGGGCAGGTCTTCGCGCTGTGCCGGTGCACCGGCAGGGCGTTGAGCGTGGCGATCAGCAGCCGCAGCGTGGGGCCGTAGATCGGCGCGTGGACGAGCGCGCCCGAGGCCGCAGCTGGGTGGTAGAGGAGGTCAGCGGCCGCCGTCGCGACAGGAACGGTCTCGGCATCGGTACGGGTCGGCGTCGTGCTCACGGACGCGGGCGTCGCCAGGTGGATGACCTGAGCGGCCGCCGGCCGGCACGCGACGAGGCTCCCTAGGCACGCCGAGAGGATCAGCCCGCTGCGCAATCGTCCGGTCATGGTGGTGAGACGCCACGGGTCGGTGCCCGGTTCCGAGTGGTGGCCGATGATTTCGAGCGCTGCGGGCCGTCTTGAGGGAGACGTCTGTGGAGGAGGGTCTCGTGGTGCAGCCTGCGGAGACCGAGTCGTACGCGACCTGCGGGCTTGACGTGCGCGTCGACGGCCTGCTCGCGCCCCACGCCGTCCCGCGTCTGTGCGAGCAGCTCGTCATCCTCGTCGACTGTGCGGGCGTCGGTCGGCTCAGCGTCGACCTCGGTCGGCTCGACGAACCCGACCTGGCGACCATCGACGCCCTGGCCCGGCTCGCGCTGGCGGCACGCAGGCGCAGTGCCTTCGTCACGGTGCGCACGACCAACGGCGCCCTCGAACAGTTGCTGGGGATGGCCGGCCTGGGTGTGCTGGTGGGCGAGGGTCAGTAGTCGAGCGTCGCCGGCAGGCCGAAGCGGGCGAACAGCCGCTCGTCGAGGAAGTGGTGGATGTGGGCGATGCGGCCCGCCTCGATCTCGATGACCTGAATCGACCAGGCGCGGTGGCCGCCGTTGCCGTCCGAGCGGTATTGACCGAGGACCGGTGACCCATTGGCGGTGGAGGAGGACGTGGGGAGCATGACCGACCCGCGGCAGCCCTTGCCGGTGCCGAGGTACCACGCGGCGAGGTCGTCGGTGCCGCGCAGCCACATCGACATCGGTGGCATGGAGATCGATGCGTCCTCGTGCAGCAGCAGGACGAGGCTGGTGATGTCGTACCGCTCGAACGCGTCGACGTAGCGGGCGAGCAGTGCCCGCTCGTCGTCGTCGAGCTCGCTGGTGGAGGCCGAGGCGCCGTCGATGGTGAGGTCACGGGCAGCAAGCGTGGCCCGCGCCCGCTGCAACGCACTGTTGACCGACGCCACCGTCGTCTCGAGCAGCTCGGCGACCTCGCTGGCCTGCCACGCGAGCACCTCGCGCAGGATCAGGACCGCCCGCTGGCGCGGCGGCAGGTGCTGGAGGGCGGCGACGAACGCCAGCCGGATGGTCTCGTGCGCCACCGCACGCTGGGCCGGGTCGCCGTCAGCGGGGGCGAGGCCGGCGTCGGGGATCGGCTCGAGCCACGCGGCGTCAGGCAACATGTGCTCGGGCAGGGTGGTCGAGGGCGCCGGGCTGCTCAGATCCATCGGCAGCGCGCGTCGGGAGCGGCCGCGCAGGCTGTCGAGGCACACGTTGGTCGCGATGCGATAGAGCCACGACCGGAGCGCCGAGCGACCTTCGAACCGATCGAGCCCCTGCCACGCCCGTACCAACGTCTCTTGCACGGCGTCGTCGGCGTCGAAGGTCGAGCCGAGCATGCGGTAGCAGTAGCCGGTGAGCTCGGCGCGGTAGGGCTCGAGCGTGGCCTCGAGCGTGGTGCCGTCCAGCGCCAGTGCCGTGTCCGTCATGCCGCTCCGCCTCTCACTCGTCCCTCACGCGAGCCAGTCTGCCCCGCTGATGCCACCCAACACGAGACGTCCGACAGAACGGGAAGTCATCGGTCCGGCCGTCCACCGGTCCGGCGTGCCCAGGCCCTTCGGTCCCACCCCCGGACTACGGTGGAGACGCTTGGTCCGCCGTACCCGAGGAGCCCCCCGCTTGTCCGCCGCCACCGCTGACTACACCGCCCGCGACCTCTCCGTCCTCGAGGGGCTCGAAGCCGTGCGCAAGCGCCCGGGCATGTACATCGGGTCGACCGACTCGCGCGGCCTGCAGCACTGCGTGTGGGAGATCATCGACAACGCGGTCGACGAGGCGCTGGCCGGCCACTGCAAGCACATCACGGTCGTGCTGCACCCCGACGAGTCGCTCGAGGTGCGCGACGACGGCCGCGGCATCCCGGTCGACATCGAGCCCAAGACCGGACTCACCGGTCTCGAGGTCGTCATGACCAAGCTGCACGCCGGAGGCAAGTTCGGCGGGGGTTCGTACAACGCCTCGGGCGGTCTGCACGGCGTCGGTGCCTCGGTGGTCAACGCGCTCTCCGCGCGCCTCGATGTCGAGGTCGACCGCAACGGCAAGGTCCACGAGATGTCGTTCCAGCGCGGCGTTCCCGGCGTCTTCGACGGCGTCGCGGCCCACGCTCCGTTCGTCCCCACCGGTGGCCTGCGCCTGGGCAAGAAGATCGGCAAGGCCGTGACGGGCACCCGGGTGCGGTTCTGGCCTGACCGCCACGTCTTCATCGCCGAGGCGGCCATCGACCTCGACGAGCTGCACTCCCGCGCTCGCCAGACCGCGTTCCTTGTCCCGGGGCTGACCATCGTCGTACGGGACGAGCGCGGCAGGGCCAGCGGCGACCCCGACGACGAGCAGACGTTCGCGTTCGACGGCGGCGTCACCGACTACGTGGGCTATCTCGCCCCCGATGCTGCGGTGTGCGACACCGTCCGGCTGCGCGGCGAAGGCACCTTTACCGAGACGGTTCCCGTGCTCGACGGGCGGGGCGGCATGTCCACCCAGGACGTCGAGCGTCATGTCGGCGTCGACATCGCGCTGCGGTGGGGCGTGGGCTACGAGCCGACCGTGGTCAGCTTCGTCAACATCATCCGTACGCCCAAGGGCGGCACCCACGTCGCGGGCTTCGACCGGGCGATGGTGCGCACGTTCAACGACCAGCTGCGCGCGGCGCGGCTGCTCAAGGTCGCCGACGACTCCGTGCTCAAGGAGGACGTGCTCGAGGGCCTGACGGCGGTCGTCACGGTCCGGCTCAACGAGCCGCAGTTCGAGGGCCAGACCAAGGAGGTCCTCGGCACTCCGGCGGTCTCCAAGATCGTCGCCGACGTCGTGGGCCGAGAGCTCAAGGCGTGGCTCACCTCGTCCGCCCGTGGCGTCAAGCCGCAGGCCCGCGCCGTCCTCGACAAGGTCGTCGGCGCGGCCCGTACGCGCGTGGCCGCCCGGGCCCACAAGGAGGCCCAGCGTCGCAAGACAGCGCTCGAGGGGTCGGCGCTGCCGGCCAAGCTCGCCGACTGCCGCAGCGACGACGTCGACTCCACCGAGCTGATCATCGTCGAGGGTGACTCGGCGCTGGGCACCGCCAAGCTGGCCCGCAACTCGGAGTACCAAGCGCTGTTGCCGATCCGGGGCAAGATCCTCAACGTCCAGAAGGCGTCCGTCGCCGACATGCTGAAGAACGCCGAGTGCGCGGCGATCATCCAGGTGGTCGGCGCCGGCTCGGGCCGCACGTTCGACCTCGAGCAGGCGCGCTACGGCAAGGTGATCCTGATGGCTGACGCCGACGCCGACGGCGGCCACATCCGGTGCTTGCTGCTCACCTTGCTCTACCGCTACATGCGCCCGCTGCTCGACGCCGGTCGGGTGTTCGCCGCCGTGCCGCCGTTGCACCGCATCGAGGTGGTCGGCACCAAGGAGCCGATCTACACCTACACCGACCCCGAGATGAAGCGCAAGATCGCCGAGCTCGAGCGCAAGGGCAAGCGGATCAAGCAGCCCATCCAGCGCTACAAGGGCCTCGGTGAGATGGACGCCCACCAGCTGGCCGAGACCACGCTCGACCCCGGCCGTCGTACGCTCCGCCGCATCTCCATGGGCGACGCCGAGGCGGCCGAAGAGTTCTTCGAGCTGCTCATGGGCAACGACGTCGCGCCGCGCCGGCAGTTCATCGTCGACTCGTCCAACGCGGTCGACCGCGACCGCATCGACACCTGACCGCCTCGACCTGACCCCTGCCCCGGTCAGCCGACGATGAAGAAATGCTCGATCCGGCCGATGGACCTACCGGAGAGCAAGCCCAGCGGAGGGGCAGCACATGACCGAGCCCGAGGGTTCGGCCCCGGATCAGACCGGGCGCGGTGGTGAGTCGTCGATGCCCGCCGCCCCGGTGGAGGGACTGTCGCGCGACGAGCTCGACCGCATCTGCATGAACAACTTGCTGACGACCGTGGTCGAGGAGATCTACTTCAAGGACCGGCACAGCCGGTTCCTGCGGGTCAGTCAGGGCCTCGTCAACCTCTTCGGCGCCCAGAGCAGCGCCGAGCTCGAGGGCATGACCGACTTCGAGTTCTTCAGCAACGAGCACGCCCGGACGGCGTACGAGGACGAGCAGCGCATCATCGAGACCGGCGAGGCGCTGATCGACATCGAGGAGCTCGAGACCTGGCCGGACCGCCCGGACAGCTGGGTCTCCACCAGCAAGCTGCCGTTGCGTGACTTCGACGGCCGGGTCATCGGCACCTGGGGCATCTCGCGCGACATCACTCGCCGCCTGCTCGCCGAGCGTGCCCTTCGCCGCAAGTCAGACGAGCTCGCCGCGTCCCATGCCGAGCTGCAGCGGCTCGAGGCCGAGCTGCGCACCGTCCTCGAGACGTCCCCCGACGCCATCTGCTGGTACGACAGCGACCTGCGTCACCGGTTCGCCAACGCGGCGTCGGAGGCCCTGACCGGTCTGCCCAACGCGGAGATGTTCGGCAAGAGCAACCGCGAGCTGGGCCACCCCGAGGAGTTCCTCACCGTCTGGGAGGCCGGTCTGCGGAAGGTGCTCGAGACGGGCGAGAGTGGCGAGGTCGAGTACTCCTCGGTCGTGGACGGCCAAACCCGCTGGTACCAAGCACGTCTGGTGCCGCACATCGACGACGGTGGCGAGGTCATCGGCGTGCTCGCCGCGACCCGCGACCTCACCGACCTCAAGCTGGCCGAGCACGCGCTGGCCCACCAGGCGGTGCACGACCCGGTGACCGGCCTGGCCAACCGTGCCCTGCTGCTCGACCGGGTCACCCAGAGCCTGCTCCGGCTCGAGCGGGTGCCCGGCCGCATCGCCGTCCTGTTCATCGACCTCGACTACTTCAAGGGCGTCAACGACACGATGGGCCACGAGGCCGGCGACAAGGTGCTGGTCGAGGTGGCCCGCCGGCTGCAGAACGTGTCGCGCCGCACCGACACGGTGGCCCGCTTCGGCGGCGACGAGTTCGTCGTCCTCTGCGACAAGCTGCGCCTCGACGAGGACGTCCGCGTCGTCAGCGAGCGCGTCGTCCGAGCCCTCGCGGAGCCGATGACGGTCGACGGCCGCGAGGTCACCCTCAGCGGCAGCGTGGGCATCGTCGTCAACGACGACCCGTACGCGCTCGCCGACGACCTCATCCGCGACGCCGACTCCGCGATGTACCAGGCCAAGGAGCGCGGACGAGGCCGGTTCCAGTTCTTCGACCCCGCGCTGCGCGACCGCGCGATGGACCGCCACGCGTTGGAGGCCGACCTTCGCCACGCGCTCGAGCGTGGCGAGCTGTGCCTCTACTACCAGCCGCTGTTCTCGCTGGTGGACAAGAACCTCATCGGCGTCGAGGCGCTCATCCGCTGGCAGCACCCCACCCGCGGCCTGCTCGACCCGGACGAGTTCATCCCGCTCGCCGACGAGCGGGGGCTGATCGTCGCGATCGGTGCCTGGGTGCTGGACGAGGCCTGCCGCCAGCTGGCCGAGTGGATCGCCGTCGGCGGCGACCGGCTCACCATGGCGGTCAACGTCTCGCCGCGGGAGTTCACCGCCGCCGACTTCGTCGGCCGGGTCGAGCAGACCCTGCGCAAGCACGACCTGGACCCGTCGCTGCTCTGCCTCGAGATGACCGAGTCGGCCCTGCTGGCCGAGACCGCCGAGATCGACTCGGTCTTTGCCCGGCTCTCCGCGCTGGGCGTCCGGCTTGCCCTGGACGACTTCGGCACCGGCTACTCCGCACTGACCCACCTACGCCACTTCTCCGTCGACATGCTCAAGATCGACCGCAGCTTCGTCGAGCGGCTCGGTGCCGACGACCGCGACCGCGCGATCGTCGGGGCGGTCGCGGCGATGGCCCACGCGCTGGGCATGACGATCGTCGGCGAGGGCATCGAGAGCCCCGACCAGCTGACCGACCTGCAGCGCCTCGGCTGCGACGAGGGCCAGGGCTTCCTGCTGGCCCGGCCTCAGTCAGCCGAGGCGATGACCTCGCTGCTGGCGGCCGACCGTGGCTCGGCCTTCTGACGACGACGTGACACGGGGTACGGGTCGTGCCCGGCGACGGCACGTTCCACGACGGCGAGCAGCTGGGGTCGTACCGCCTCGTCACTGAACTCCGCGACGCAACGGCTCCGCGCGGCGTCGCCCAGCCGCCGGCGCAGCGCCGGGTCATCGGCCAGCGTCGCGATGGCTCGGGCCAGGGCAGTGGTGTCGCCCGGGGGTACGACGAGCCCGCACCCCACTACGGTCGCCGCCATGTCGGAGACGTCGGTCACCACGACCGGGCGCCCCATGGCCATCGCGTCGTAGAGCTTCATCGGCATCTGTCCGCGAGCGCCCGGACCGGTGTCGCTCGCGAGGACGACCATGTCGGCGGCCGCCAGGAACCGCGCGGTGTCGGCGAACGGTTGCCAGCCCATGACCCGAAGGTCGGGCCGCGGCTCGACGCCGGGGTCGCCCCCGACGGTCAGGAGTACCAGGTCGGGCCGGCCAAGCGCGGTCATGGCCGCCAGGACCTGCTCGACGCCCTTGTGCCGCCGTGGCCGGCCCATGAACAGCAGGACGACCTGGTCGGGGGACAGGCCGAGCTCGGCCCGTACCTGCTCGCGGTCGACGAGATGGGGACTGAGCTGGGAGAGGTCGCGGGCCTGCGGGACGACCGTGCCGTCGTAGCGGCGGGCCAGCCAGGTCGACGAGGTCGTCACCTGGTCGGCCGACCCGATGCGTCGCTCGGTACGCCGCGTGAGCCGGGCGTTGTTCGGCCCGCGATCGAGCAGCTGCCGGAGCACCCATCGACTCTCGTGCCGGAACCCGCTGCGCACCATGGCGCGGACGTCGTCGTAGAGGAAGCCGCTCTCCCAGTCGTCGACATCGACGATGAGCGGCCGGGATCGCTGGGCCCGGGCGGCCAGGGCCAGGTCGAGGCTGGTGGGGCGGGGCTTCACCGCGTACAGGACGTCGCCGTCGAGCTGGGCGGCGAGGCTGTCGAGGGAGTCGCCCGTCAGGATCCGTACCGGTACCGCCGTCGCGTCCCGCAGTGGCTTCCACACCTCAGCCCCAGACGCAGTCCCTACGATCTCGACGTCGTGCCGTGCGCAGAGGAGCCGGGCGAGGAGGTGGGCGCGGGTGAGGCAGGTCTGGGAGACGTCATGACACACGACGGTGACCTTCATCGATGCGCCTCCGCTTGTTCGCCGCGTCCCGTTCAGCCCCGGTTGACCTCAATGAAACACGCAAAGAGCACAATATGACCATGGTTAGTCACTCACAGCGGGCGACCTATGTACGAACAGTCATCACTGGGGCGACAATCGGACGGTGCCGATGAAGATCTCGCTGCTCAGCCACGACGTGTCGCAGAACAACATGGCGCGTGCCCACCTGCTCTGGCGCATGCTCTCGACCGAGCACGAGGTCGAGATCATGGGGCCCGCGACGGGCGGTCAGGTGTGGGAGCCGCTGCGTCACCAGCGCGACGTCGCCATCCGCGTCGTGCCCCAGGGGTCGGCCGCTCAGATGTCCAGCTCTGTCGACGGGGACCTGCTCTTTGCCATCAAGCCGCGGCCGACCAGCCTGGGGGTCGCCCTCGAGGCGCGACGCCGCTGGGACCGGCCCCTGGTGGTCGACGTCGACGACTGGGAGACCGGCTTCCTCTACGACGACGCCATGGCGATGCTCCGCAGCAAGTTCCGCGACGAGACCAAGTGGGTCGCCCAGACCCTTCTCGACGTGCGCAGCCCGAACAGCGTCTACCGCACGGCCCTGATGGAGCGCAAGATGCGCGAGGCCGACGCTGTCACCGCGACCTCGTCCTGGCTGGCGGCCCACTACGGTGGCGACCGCGGCACGGTCATCGTGCAGTCCCGCGACACCAAGGCCCTCGACCCGCGCCAGGTCGACCGGGCCCAGGCACGCGACGCCCTCGGCATCCCCGCCGAGACCACCGTCCTGCTCTTCATGGGCACTCCGCGCCGGCACAAGGGCCTGGGCAAGGTGCTCGAGGCGCTCGACCTGCTGGGCCGCGACGACCTGCTGTTCATGACCGTCGGCGGCAACCCCCACCTGCCGGAGCGGCCCGACGTACGCGTCCTGGGGTGGCAGCCGTACGGCGACCTCACCCGGTTCCTCGCCGCCGCCGACATCGTCGTGGTCGCGCAGGAGTCCACGCCTGGCGCCCGCGGTCAGATGCCGACCAAGGCCTACGACGCCATGGCCATGGGCCGCCCGGTGATCGCCTCCGACACGGCCGACCTCGCCGAGACGGTCGAGGGTTGCGGGCTGGTCGTGCCGCCCAACGACGTGCCGGCGCTGGCCGCTGCTATCGCGACCCTCGCCGACAACCCCGCGCTGCGCGAGCAGCTGGGTGCGGCCGGCCGGGCGCGCTGCGTGAGCCAGTTCAGCGACGACGCCGTGCGGCCGCGGCTGCTGCGCGTGCTGGACGAGGCGATGGGACGCGCGGCGCGTACCGACCCCGAGGTTGCCGTCGCCTGACGGCTCAGTCGAGCGAGGGGCTGAACCCTAACCCTGCGACGGTGGCTGGCGGCGGGGTGCCGGAGCCGTCCCGCTTGCCCAGCGCTCCGGGCAGGTCGACCGGCTTGCCGTCGGCGTCGGCCGCGAGTGCGGGGCCGGTGCCGACCCATGCGACCGAGAGCGTGTCCTCACCCTTGAGGAACCGCTGCGCGCGTACGCCACCGGTGGCCCGGCCCTTGACCGGGAACTCGTCGAGCGCGCTCACCTTGACGCTGCCGACATCGGTGCCCGCGAGGGCGCTGGAGTCGACCGCGACCGTGACGACCACGGCGTCGGGGTCGTCGGGCAGCACGGCGCCAAAGCTGACGACGCGGGCCTTGGGGGCGAGTTTGATGCCCGCCATGCCGCCGGCGGGGCGGCCCTGGGGGCGCACGCCCGAGGCGGGGGTGCGCAGCAGCTGGGCGTCGCTGGTGATCATGACGAGGTCCTCGTCGCCCGTGGTCAGCGCGACGGCGCCCACCACCGAGTCGCCGGGCCTGAGCCCGATCAGCTCGAAGATGTCGCCCTTGGCGGGGTAATCGGGAGTGACCCGCTTGACCACGCCCTGCGCCGTACCGAGGGCGACGCCAGGTCCGTCGGGGGACATCGACACGAGCGCCAGCACGTGCTCGCCCTTGTCGAGGGTCACCAGCTCGCGGGCCGCGCTGCCGCCGCGCAGGTTGGGCGACCAGCCCGAGGTGGGCAACGTCGGCAGCTCGAGCACGGAGACGCGGTGCAGCCGACCGTGCGAGGTCACCACGCCGACCTCTCCCCGGGTCGTCGCGGCAGCCGTCGACACGATGACGTCATGGGAAGCGCGCCGTCCACCGCCAATCGGCTTGGCGTCACCCTCGGGCTGCTCGCCGCCGGCCGCCGTGCGGGCGATGCGGCCGGTGGACGAGAGCAGGACGTGGCAGGGCGCGTCGACGATCTCGAGCGACACCGCTTTGACGCTGACGGTGGAGTCGGCCTCGAGCAGCAGGGTGCGCCGGGCGTTGCCGTACTCGTCCGAGACCGCGGCGAGCTCGTCGGAGACCAGCTCGCGCAGGGCGGACTCGGAGCCGAGGATGACGTCGAGCGCGGCGATGGTCTCGCGCAGGTCGGCCAGCTCGTCCTCGATCTTGGCGACCTCGAGGCCGGTGAGCCGGCGCAGCTGCATGTCGAGGATGTGCCGCGCCTGCAGGTCGGAGAGCTCGAACCGCTCCATCAGCCGGACGCGGGCCTGCTCGGCGTCGTCGCTCGATCGGATGATCGCGACGACCTCGTCGATGTTGGCCAGCGCGATGAGCAGACCCTCGAGCAGGTGGGCCCGCGCGGCCGCCTTGGTACGGCGGAACTCCGAACGGCGCCGTACGACGTCGAGCCGGTGGGTGACGAAGACCTGGAGCAGGTCGAGCAGTCCCAGGGTGCGCGGCTGGCCGTCGACCAGCGCGACCGCGTTGACCCCGAACGACTCCTCCATGGGGGTCAGCCGGTAGAGCTCGGCCAGCACCGCCTGCGGGTTGAAGCCGCTCTTGACCTCGATGACGAGCTGGAGGCCGCGGTGGCGGTCGGTGAGGTCCTTGACGTCGGCGATGCCGGCGAGCCGCTTGGCGAGGACCAGCTCCTTGATCTTGGCGACAACCTTCTCTGGGCCCACGGTGTAGGGCAGCTCGGTCACGACGATGCCCTTGCGGCGGGCGGTGACGTCGGTGATGGTGGCCGACGAGCGGATGCGGAAGACGCCGCGGCCGGTGGCGTAGGCCTCCCGTACGCCGTCGAGGCCGATGATCTGGCCGCCGGTGGGCAGGTCGGGGCCGGGGATGTAGCGCATGAGCTCGTCGAGCGTCGCGTCCGGGTTGGCGATCAGGTGGCGGGCTGCGGCGACGACCTCGATGAGGTTGTGCGGCGGGATGTTGGTGGCCATGCCGACCGCGATGCCCGAACCGCCGTTGACCAGCAGGTTGGGGTAGGCGGCGGGCAGGACCGCGGGCTCGGTCTCCTGGCCGTCGTAGTTGGGGACCATGTCGACGACGTCCTCGTCGAGGGAGTCCGTCAGCAGCCGGGCAGCGGCCGAGAGCCGACACTCGGTGTAGCGCATGGCAGCCGGCGGGTCGTCGTTGCCGAGCGAGCCGAAGTTGCCGTGGCCGTCGATGAGCGGCAGCCGCATCGAGAACGGCTGGGCCATGCGGACGAGCGCGTCGTAGATGGCGGTGTCGCCGTGCGGGTGCAGCTTGCCCATGACGTCGCCGACGACCCGGGCGCACTTGACGTGGCCGCGGTCGGGTCGCAGGCCCATCTCGGCCATCTGGAACAGGATGCGGCGGTGCACCGGCTTGAGCCCGTCCCGCGCGTCGGGGAGCGCGCGGGAGTAGATCACCGAGTAGGCGTACTCGAGGAAGCTGTCGGACAGCTCAGCGGAGACGTCGACGTCGATGACGTTCTCGCTGGTGATCGGCGGGGGCGGTGGGGGAGTCGGTCGAGCCATGTCCTCCATCTTGCCCGGCGCCACCGATGATTCCGTCCGGTACGGGTGCCCGCACGGTCGTGTCGCTGCGCTGCGGCCCGGAGCTCCTCGGCCCGAAGCCGGCCGAGCTCGTGCAGCAGGCTGGGGTGCAGGTTCACGATGTCCGTCCATGCGTCGTTGCAGGATGAGAGGTCGGTACGGCCGGCAGCGGCGCCGCACCCGTGGGGGTGCGGCGCCGCTCACGCAAGGGCTACGGCCGACCCTCGTACACGAAGTTGAACGGGGTCTCCGCGCTGCGGCGGAACCGGGTGAAGCCACCGTCGGTGACGACGCCGCGGATCGCGGCCTCGCCGGCCTGGGCGCCGAGCGCGTAGCCACCGGGCTGGGAGAGACCGTTAGGCACGCACAGGAACTGCGAGAAGTTGTAGTAGATGCGACCGACCGGGTTGAGGTTGCCGCTGACCGTGTCGGCGGCGGCCGGCTCGACGATGAGCCAGGTGCCGTCGGCGGCGAGCGACTCGCGGATGTGCCGAGCCGCTCCGACGGGGTCGCCCATGTCGTGCAGGCAGTCGAAGGTCGCGACCAGGTCGTAGCCCGCGCCGGGGAACGTCTGGGCCGAGGCGACCTCGAAGGAGACGCGGTCGGCGACGCCGGCCTCGGAGGCCCGCTTGCGCGCCTCGTCGATCGAGCCGGCGTGGTAGTCGAAACCGGTGAACGTCGAGTGCGGGTAGGTCTGCGCGAGCAGGATCGTCGAGGCGCCGTGGCCGCAGCCGACGTCGGCAACGCGGGCGCCCGCGGTGAGCTTGGCCTCGACGCCGTCGAGCGACGGGATCCACGCCGGCACCAGGTTGCCGATGTAGCCCGGGCGGAAGAACCGCTCGGTGCCCTCGAAGACGTCCTCGTCGTGCGTGTGCCAGCCGAGGCCTTCGCCAGTCGTGAAGGCCCGCTGGATCTCCGGCAGCGCGTGCAGGCTGCCGATCGCCAGCTGGAACGCGCCAGGGGCGAAGACCACGCCGTCCGGGTTGGCGAGGACGAACGCCTGCTCCTCGGACATCGAGTAGGAGTCGGTGGCGGCGTCGTAGGTGACGTAGCCACCGGCGGCCTGCCCGCGCAGCCACTCGGTCACGTAGCGCGGGGTGGTACCGGTGCGCCCGGCCAGCTCGTCGGCGGTCGCCGGCTGCTCGGCCAGCGCCTTGTAGAGGCCGAGCCGGTCGCCGAGCACGACCCCGCCGGCGGCGATGGTCGCGCCGAGGTCCGTGACGAACTGGTTGAGCATGGTGTTGAGTGCGGCCTCGTCGATGGCCATGGGAGTTCCTCCGTGTCTGGGCCGGCCCTGATGGATCGGCGATGGCACGAACCCTCCGCCGCGCGCTTGCAGTGGCGTTGCAACAGCGATGCAATGTCCCCCCACAGGCTGTGAGGCATGGCAATGAAGGCACGCGAACCAGACCAGCAAGGGTTCATCCACCGTGACGGCATCGCCGTCGCCTACGAGTCCTACGGCTCGGGCGACCGCGTCGTGCTGTTCCCGCCGGTGGACGTGGTGGCCCACTCGGGCATGTGGAAGGCGCAGATCCCCTACCTCGCGCGCCACGCCCGGGTCGTGTCGATCGACCCGCGCGGCAACGGCCGCTCCGACCGGCCGCTCGACCCGGCGGCGTACACGGACGCTGAGCTGACCGCCGACACCCTGCAGGTGATGAACGAGCTGGGCATCGAGAAGGCCTTACTGGTCGGGGTCTGCGGCAGCGTCTGGCAGTCCTTCCTGCTCGCTGCCGAGGCGCCCGAGCGGGTGGTTGGCATCGTGAGCCTGGCCGCCAACGTGCCGAACCTGACGCCGGTACACCCGTGGCGTGGGGAGTTCGACCGCATCGGCGCGCTCGACGTCGTTTCGCACGACGGCTGGGCCAAGGACAACGTCGCGTACTGGCGCGAGGGCCCCCATGCCTACCTTGACTACCTCGAGTTCTTCGGTGGCGAGATCATCCCCGAGCTGCACCGCAGCAAGCTGTTCGACGACTTCGTGGCGTGGGGACTCGGCGCGTCGGTCGAGGTGCGGGCGGCGGAGCGCATGTCGCCGAGCGCCTTCACCACGCCTGAGCTCGCGATCGCCGTGCTCGAGCAGGTGCGCTGCCCGGTTCTTGCGGTGTACGGGGACAGTGACCGGTGCACGCCCAATGACAGGTCACAGCGACTGGCCGACCATCTTGATGCGCGCCTGCTCGAGGTGGCCGGCGGCGGCCACCTGCTGATGGGCAGCGAGCCGGTGCTCGTCAACGCCTCCATCAAGGAGTTCCTCGACGAGGTGTGGCCGGTGCCCGAGCCGCCGCGGCGCGTGCGGCGGGCGCTCACCCGGCCGCGCAGAGTGCTCTACCTGTCCTCCGCCATCGGCCTCGGCCACGCGGCGCGCGACCTGGCGATCGTCCGCGCGCTCCGTGAACGGGCTCCTGGGCTCCAGGTCGACTGGCTGACCCAGCACCCGGTGACCGAGCTGCTGACCCGTGCCGGCGAGCGCATCCACCCTGCGTCGGCCTGGCTGGCCAACGAGTCGGCCCACATCGAGAGCGAGGCCGGTGAGCACCGCCTCGACGTCTTCCACGCCTTCCGCGAGATGGACGAGATCCTCATCGCCAACTACATGGTGTTCGACGACCTCCTCGGCGAGGAGGCGTACGACCTGGTGGTAGGCGACGAGGCCTGGGACGTCGACTACTTCCTGCACGAGAACCCGGAGCGCAAGCGGGCGCCGTTCGCGTGGATGACCGACTTCGTCGGGTGGCTGCCGATGCCGGAGCGGGGTGCGCGCGAGGCGGTGCTGACCGCCGACTACAACGCCGAGATGGTCGAGCAGGTGGCGCGCTACCCGCGGCTGCGCGACCGGAGCATCTTTGTCGGCAACCCCCAGGACTGCGTCGACCTGCCGCTCGGCCCAGGCCTGCCGACCGTGCGGGAGTGGACCGAGCAGCACTTCGACTTTGCCGGCCACGTCCTGGGCGCCGTGCCGGTCCAGGACCGTACGGCGTTGCGGGACCGGCTGGGCTACCGGCCAGGGGACCAGGTCTGCATCGTCACCGTCGGAGGTTCCGGTGTGGGGCTTCCTCTGCTGCGCAGGGTGATAGAGGCGTGGCCGGCGGCCAAGCAGGCGGTGCCCGACCTGCGCATGGTCGTCGTAGCCGGCCCGCGCATCGCCGTCTCCGACCTTGCGGCGCCGAGCCACCCCGATCTCTCGGTGGTGGGATTCCTGCCCGACCTCACCGACCACCTCGCCGCGTGCGACCTCGCGGTCGTGCAGGGTGGCCTGACGACCACGATGGACCTGGTGGCCCTCGGCCGGCCGTTCGTCTACCTCCCGCTGCAGGGCCACTTCGAGCAGAACGTCCACGTGCCGCACCGGCTCGCGCAGTACGGCGCCGGCATCCGGCTCGACTACCCCGATGCCACGCCCGAGGCCCTCGCCGACCTCATCAAGGCGACCATCGGCACCGAGCCCCGTTACCAGCCGGTCGAGACCGACGGCGCGGCGCGCGCTGCCGGGCTGCTCGCCGAGATGCTCTAGGCCGACAGAGTCGGCAGCAGCCAGTCGGCCTCCTGCAGGACGGGGGTCCAGCCGTTGGCGCGGGCGACCGCGATGACGGGTGTGACCAGGGCCAGAGCCTTGTCGGCTTGGCCGGCGGCCGCCTGGGCCAGGGCCAGGCTCGCGTACGCGTCCCAGCCGAGCAGCCAGGCCGACCCGTCCGGCGTCGTCGTGGTGGCGAACAGCTGCTCGGCCTCGGCGCGCGCCGCCGGGTCGCCCGTGGCCTCGGCCAGCGCTGCCATGAACCGGACCCGGTACGCCGCGGCGTGGCCCGCGGGCGCCGTGTCGACCGTCGCCCGCAGCAGCCCGGCGGCCTCCTCAGTGCGGCCGGCACGCAGCAGCGTGGTGCCGTACGTCACAGCAGTCACGGCTTGGGACCACGCGTGGGCCGGCCCCGCCTGCAGACTGAGGTCGAGGGCGCGGCGACCGTGGACGAGGGCGTCGGCGGTGCGGCCCTGCAGCCGGGCGATGTGTCCAAGAAAGGCCAGGAACCACGCTTCGTACGTGGTGCTGCCACCACTGCGGCTGAGCGCCAGCGCCTCCTCGACCAGGCTCGCTGCGGCAGCCCACTCGCCCCGCGCCACCGGCAGGAAGGACGCCTCGAAGGTCGTCCACTGCAGCTTGCGGAAGTCGCTCTGCTGACGGATCAGCGGCATCAGCTCGTCGACGACGGGGGCCAGTCCCGCCGGATCCCCGAGGTAGGCCCGCGCGGTCTTGACCCCGTCCAGGCCGGCGGCGAGCGCCTTGTCGTCGCCCGAGGAGCGGCCGAGGGCCAGCGCCTCGTTGCCGAGCTCGACCGACCGTACGAAGTCGAGGTCGTTGGCCGCGAGGATCGCGAGCCGGCTGAGTACTCGTGTCTCATAGGCCTGGTCGCCGAGTCGGTGGGCGAGCACCCGGGCGCGGGACATGTGCCGGGTGCACTCCTCGACCGGGCTGCCGACGGCGGCGCGGCTGTCGCCGCCGAGCTCCCACTCGGCGATCATCTCGAGGTGCTGGTCACCGGCGTGCCGAGCCAGCGCGACGGTGCGGTCGTAGTCGTCGATCGCCTCGGGCCAGGCGAGCATGGCCTCGCGCGCCCGGCCGCGGGCGAGGTGGCAGCGGCCCAGCAGTGCCGGTCGGTCGAGGCCCTCGGCAGCGGCGATGGCCAGGTCGAGCAGCCGTTCGGCGTCAGCGGCGGCGAACCGGTCGAGGGCGTGCTCACCCGCGTCGAGCCATGCCCGGGCAGCCCGCTCGGGGTCGCCGGCGGCCGCGGCGTGGCGGGCGACCGACTCGGGCAGGGCGACCAGGTGGTCGGCCGCGAGAAGGTGGTAGGCGGTGCGGCTGGGGTCGGGCGTGGTGCCGTAGAGCACGTCGCGGGTCACGTCGTAGCGGAACGCGTACGACCGCTCCGAGACCGACAGCAGCCCCACGCGAAGGGCGTCCTCGCAGGTACGGGTCACCGTGGCCAGGGACTCGCCGGTCATCGCGACGAGGTCGGCCGGGGCGAAGGTGGGACCGAGCACGGCGGCGACCCGCAGCAGCGACTCCGCCTCGCGCCCCTGCCGGGCCACGCTCGTCAGCACCGAGTCCTGCAGCGTCGCCGGGATGCCGGTCTCACCGGTGGCCAGGGCGTTGAGGGTCTCGACCACGAACAGCGGGTGGCCCGACGTCGAGCCGAGGATGGCCGCCAGGTGACGCTGCAGCCCGACGGCCGCGACCAGGGTCGCGACCGCCTCGTCATCGAGCGGGGCGAGGTCGATCACCTCGGACACGCCGCGGAGCCGCCCGATCCACTCGGCACCCTCGTCGGAGCGCAGGGTCGCCACGATGAGCAACGGCGCGCTGTTCAGCGTCCGTACCAGGTAGTGGAGCAGGTCGACGGTGGCCAGGCCCACGTTGTGCAGGTCGTCCAGGATCAGCACGAGGGGCTGGTGGCGAGCGAGCCTGCGCAGGAAGCCGGTGACCGCGTCGTAGGCCTGTCGGCGGCCGGCATCGGGGCTGGCGATGCCCGACGCGTGGGCGGGCGGCCGGACGGCGGCGACCTCGGGCACGAGGGTGGCGAGGACGTCGGCGCGCTCGACCACGACGTCGTTGATGATCGCCGCCGACAGCCCGGCGACGCAGCCGCCGACGGCTTCGACGACGGGCTGCAGGAACAGCGACCGCTCGGCCTCGAAGCACCGCGCCTCGAGCACCAGCGCCCCCGCTGCCAGCCGGTGGACCTCGGACGCGAGCGTGGTCTTGCCGATGCCCGGCTCGCCGCAGACCAGCACCATGCCGGCCCGTCCACCCGCCGCGCGGGCCCATGCGGCCGCCAGCGTTGCGAGATCGCCGTCGCGTCCGACGAGGGTGGTGCCGGAGCCGACAGCCAGGGGTGCAGGCGGCTGCTCGGTCACGACCGTGCTCTGCAGCACCGCGAGGTGCAGCTCACGCGTGGTGGCGGAGGGGTCGACGCCGAGTCCATCGGCGAGCGCACGCCGCAGCTGCTCGTACGCCGCGAGCGCCACCGGGTCCTCGCCGAGAGCCGCAGCCGCGCGCATCAGCAGTCGGCAGGCCTCCTCGTCGAGGGGGTCGGCGGCGACGGCCACCTCGGCGACGCGTCGAGCGGTGGCGGGGTCGTCCGTGGCCAGGGCAGCGGCGGCGAGCGTCAGCCGGGCCTGCCGACGCAGCGTGGCCACCCGGTCGCGAACCCCGTCGGCCCAGGGCGCGTACGGGTCGTCGTCGACGACGTCCCCGCGTTCGAGCAGCGCGAGCGCCCCCGTGGCGGCGGCCATGGCCAGCGCGGGTTCGGGCAGCCGGCTCGCCGCCTCCTCGACCAGGCGTGCCGCATCGTCGACGTCGACGCTCACCAGCCGTCGGTCCAGTCGGTAGGCGTGGCGACCGCCGGTGATCGAATCGGTGCCGAGGGTGGAGCGCAAGCGGCTCACCAGGATCGCCAGCTCGGCCGCCGGCCGCGTGGGTGGACGGTCCGGCCACGCGGCGTCCACCAACCGGTCCGCCGGCACGTGCACGTCGCCCATGGCCGCGAGCAGCCCCAGCACGGTACGGGCCTTGCGGCTGCCGAGCGCCCGGCCGACGATGCGCTCCCCGCCCACGACAGCCGTCAGCGGGCCCATCAGCTGGACCTCGACATGCTCTCGCAGCTGCGCCTGCACCTGGCCACCCCCGGCCTTGACGTCTGGACCAGCATCCTCGTACGGGCCGCAGCGGGCCAGGGTTCACCCGAGCCGGCGACGCGCCGCTGCGACCTGCGGGTCTGCCCGTCCTCGGCGCGGCGTCGCCGGGTGAAAGTTACGCTGCCTACTCGCCCGGCCGCCTCGTACGGAAGAGATCCTCACCGCCTCGTGACTGCGCAACCCCTGACCCCGCCTGCCCACGCCGTCCATCTCGGGGCCGAGCCTTTCGGTGCCCGGCCCGGTAGAGCTGTCCCGGTGGCCGCGCGGCCGCTCCGCGCGTGGCAGGTCGCCGCGCTGGAGGCCTACCGCGCCCGCAGTCCACAGGACTTCCTCGCGGTGGCGACGCCTGGTGCCGGCAAGACCACCTTCGCCCTGCGCATCGCGGCCGATCTCATCGCCGCCGGTGAGATCGACGCGGTCACCGTCGTCGCGCCCACCGAGCACCTCAAGTCCCAGTGGGCCAACGCCGCCCACATCGCGGGCATCTCCCTCGACCCCAACTTCAAGAACGCCGACGGGGCCGCGAGCCGCGACTTCCGCGGCGTCGTGCTCACCTACGCCCAGGTCGCGGCCCATCCGGCGCTGCACCGCATGCGCACCACGACCCGGCGCACCCTGGTGGTCCTCGACGAGATCCACCACGGTGGCGACGCCCTGAGCTGGGGCGACGCCATCCGCGAGGCGTTCACCCCGGCCACCCGCCGGCTGTCGCTGACCGGCACGCCGTTCCGCTCCGACACCAACCCGATCCCGTTCGTCGGGTACGCCCGTGGTGACGATGGGGCCATGCGCTCGGCGTCCGACTACGTCTACGGGTACGGCGATGCGCTGCGCGACGGCGTGGTCCGGCCGGTGATGTTCCTCGCCTACTCGGGCGAGGCGCGCTGGCGCACCCGAGCCGGCCACGAGCTCAGCGCCCGCCTCGGCGAGCCGATGACCGACGACCTGATGGCCCACGCGTGGCGTACCGCGCTCGACCCGGCAGGGGAGTGGATCGGCCAGGTCCTGGGCGCAGCCGACACCCGGCTCGAGCAGGTGCGGGCCGGCGGCATGCCCGACGCCGGTGGTCTCGTGATCGCCACTGACCACGCGTCCGCCCGTGCCTACGCCTTGCTGCTGCAGCGCCGTACCGGGACCAAGCCTGTCGTCGTGCTCTCCGACGACCCGCAGGCGAGCCGCAAGATCGCGGAGTTCAACCGGTCGGACGAGCGGTGGATGGTCGCCGTCCGCATGGTCTCGGAGGGCGTCGACATCCCGCGGCTCGCGGTCGGCGTCTACGCGACGAGCGTGTCGACTGCGCTCTACTTCGCGCAGGCGATCGGCCGGTTCGTGCGCAACCGGCGCCCCGGCGAGACCGCGTCGATCTTCCTGCCCAGCATCCCGCCGCTGCTCGAACTGGCGGCGGCGCTCGAGGCCGAGCGCGACCACGTGCTCGACCGCAACGTCCTCAAGGACGACCCGTTCGCCGAGGAAAACGCGCTGCTCGCGGACGCGGAGCGCGGCAAGGACGAGGCCGACCTCGACGAGTGGGAGTTCGAGGCGCTCGAGGCGTCGGCTGAGTTCGACAAGGTGCTCTTCGACGGCGCCGAGTTCGGTACGGGTGCCGAGTCGGGCTCGGCCGACGAGGACGACTTCCTCGGCCTGCCCGGGCTGCTTGCCCCGGACCAGGTGGCGGTGCTGCTGCGCCAGCGCCAGTCCGAGCAGCTCTCGGCTGGGCGCGTGGCCGACCGGGAGGCGGCCAAGGCGGCCAAGATCGCCCGCCTCGCCCAGGGGCCCGTCGACCCAGCCGACCTGCCGCTGCACCAACGCATGTCGGCGCTGCGCCGCGAGCTCAATGCCGCGGTGGCGGCCCACCATCACCGCACCAGCAAGCCGCACGGCATGATCCATGCTGAGCTCCGCCGACTCTGCGGCGGACCGGCAGCGGCGCAGGCGACCGAGGCTCAGCTCCGTGAGCGGCTGGACCGGGTCAGCACCCTGCGGTAGAGAGGGCCTCATGGAAGAAGTCACGCTCGAGCAGCTAGTGAGCGACGCGCGGGCTCTGCTGCAGTCGGGCTCGCGGGCCGTGCTCGGCATCGCCGGCGCACCGGGCGCCGGCAAGTCGACTCTCGCGGACGCGCTGGTCGCGGCCCTCGGCTCCGACGCGATCCTGGTCGGGCTGGACGGCTTCCACCTCGCTGACGACGAGCTGGCCCGTCTCGACCGCCACCAGCGCAAGGGTGCGGCCGACACCTTCGACGCCGCAGGCTACGTCCATCTGCTGCGCCGCCTGCGTGCGCGCGACGAGGACGTCGTCTACGCGCCGAGGTTCGACCGCTCGCTCGAGGAGTCGATCGGGTCCGCGGTGCCGGTGCCGGCGTCGGTGCCCCTGGTCGTGACCGAGGGCAACTACCTGCTCCTCGACGACGGCGGCTGGGCTCCCGTACGAGGGCTGCTCGACGCGTGCTGGTACGTCGAGCCCAGCGAAGAGGTTCGGCTCGGCTGGTTGGTCGCACGGCACGAGCGCTACGGCCGCAGCGCCGACGAGGCACGCGAGCGGTCGTACGGGTCGGACCAGCGCAACGCCGAGCTGATCGCCTCGACCCGCGACCGCGCCGACCGGGTCATTCGCCTCGCCTGAGGTGGATGGCCGTCGTGTGCGGAGGGACATGCGCTCCCTGGCATGCACGATGTTCCGCACACCCGGGCGGCCTGCTCAGTCGAGGGTGGTGCCGAGCTTGTCCATGAGGTCGTTGGTGCCCTTCTCGCGCATCCACGGCTGGTCGAGACCGTCCAGGAACACGCCCTGCTCGGTCAGGACCAGCCGAGTGGTGTCGCCCACGGCCACCAGCTCGATCGTCGCGACCGAGACCGAGATGCGCTCGCCGTTCAGGTGCATGTCGTACGTGTAGACGATGCGCTGGTCCTCGACGATGTCCTGGTAGACGGCGTCGTACCGGAAGGACGGCCCGCCCTCGATGTCGCCGCCCATGCTCTCGACGCCGCCCACCCGGAAGTCGAGGCTGGCGTTGGGGGCCCCGTCGCCGGGCCCGAACCAGCGGGCCTTCTGGGCCGGGTCGGCGAACGCCGCGAAGACCCGCGACGGGCTGGCAGGGTACGTGCGCTCGACGGTGAACGTGGCGTGCTCGACGGTCATGGGGGTGCTCCTCGCGTCAGGGGTGGGGGACATCAGGGGTGGGGGCCGGCGAGCAGGTCGCCGAGCCGGTCCAGGTCGCGCTGCCAACCGGCCCGGCGGTCGGTGATCCACTGTTCGGCGGCGCGCAGGGCCGAGGGGTCGAGCTCGCACGTGCGGACCCGGCCGACCTTGGCCGACCGGACCAGCCCGCTGTCGTGGAGCACCCGCAGGTGGCCGAGGACAGCGGGCATCGACATGGTCAACGGCGCCGCGAGCTCGCTCACCGATGCCGGCCCCCGGGAGAGCTGGGCGACGATGCCGCGCCGGGTGGGGTCGCCAAGAGCCTGGAACACCAGGTCCAGCGGCTCCGCCAATTGGTTAACCATACGGTTAAGTATTACCGAAGGGCGACCGCTGTCAAGCCCCGTCAGAGCTGGCGCAGGATCTCCAGGGAGCGGTCGGCGTGGGCGCGCATGCGCAGCTCGCTGCTGACGATGCCCACGACGATGCCGTCGCGGCTGATGACGTACGTCGCTCGCTTGGTCGGCCGCGGCGAGAACGCGCGCCGCGCCCCGTACCGCTCGGCCACCGCGCCGTCGGTGTCCGCAAGCAGGGGGAAGTCGAGCTGGTTGGCGGCGGAGAACTGCTGCTGGAGCGGCACGTCACTGGTGCTGATGCCCACGCTCTGGGCATCGAGCTGTGCGAACTCTGCCCCAAGGTCGCGGAAGCGGCAGCTCTCGGCGGTGCAGCCCACCGTCATGGCGCTGGGGTAGAAGAACAGCACGACCGGTCCCTGGCGCAGCTGGTCGGAGAGCCGCCACTGGCGGCCATCAGTGTCGGGCAGCATGAAATCCGGGGCGGGGACGCCGATGCGCATGTCGTCCGAGGTGCGCGCCGACGTGAGGAGGAAGGCCATGTCAGGCGTTCGGAGCCGGAGGTCGCGGAGTTCGATCACCCCGGTTAAACCACCCGAATGGAGTAATCGCGGTTGATTCTTGAGCGCGGGGGGAAGGACGGGGTGGGGCAGGTGACGTAGATGGCCTTCGAGGTTGAGCAGCGACGGTATCCAGGCACGAGAACCACGGTCGTCCGGCCGGTGGGAGAGCTTTCCGCAGGGTCCATGTCCGAGCTCCGCAGCGCACTGCGGCGGGCCGTACGGGACGACAGCGCGGTGATCGTCGTCGACCTCGGGCTGGCCTCGATGGCCGATGCCGGAGTCGTCGCGCCGCTTGTCGAAGCAGCACGGCTGGGGCAGGTGTTCGGGGCCGAGGTCGTCGTGGCGACGGCCCCCGGCGAGCTCGCCACCACCCTGGCGAGCTGCGGGTTCGTCGACCGGCGGC
Organism: Acidothermaceae bacterium B102; assembly: GCA_033097465.1. Lineage (GTDB taxonomy): Bacteria > Actinomycetota > Actinomycetes > JAWWOL01 > JAWWOL01 > JAWWOL01. Next base: position 4,849,632 of record AP028633.1, on the reverse strand, counting down.
GTCGGAGGACGCCGGTCGTCGATCCGCCCGCGCCCCTCAACGCCGCCCGTCGCCGGCCGCGCGGCGACCTGCCGGACTGACCGCTACAGGTCGATCGCGACGTACTTGGTCGACACGTACTCCGCGATGCCCTCGTAGCCGCCCTCGCGGCCGAAGCCCGACTCCTTGACGCCACCGAACGGCGCCGCCGCGTTGGAGACGAGGCCGCGGTTGAGGCCGACCATGCCGACCTCGAGGCCCTCCACGACCCGCAGACCGCGCTTGAGGTTCTCGGTGTAGACGTAGGCGACCAGCCCGAACTCCGAGTCGTTGGCAGCCGCCATCGCGGCGGCTTCGTCGGTGAACGTGGAGATCGGCGCCACCGGCCCGAAGATCTCCTCGCGCAGCAGCGCCGACCCGGCCGGCACGTCGGACAGCACGGTCGGGGTGAAGAAGTAGCCGGCGTGATCAGGCGCCGACCCGCCGGTCAGCACGGTCGCCCCCTTGCTCACCGCCTCGTCGACGAGCTCGCGCACCTTGCCGCGCTGGTTCTCGTCGATCAGCGGGCCGACGTCGACGCCTGCCTCGGTGCCGCGGCCGACGGTCTGCGCAGCCATGCGCGCCGCCAGCTTGTGCGAGAACTCCTCGGCCACCGACTCCTGGACGTGGAACCGGTTGGCCGCGACGCACGACTCGCCCATGTTGCGCATCTTGGCGATCATCGCGCCGTCGACGGCCGCGTCGATGTCGGCGTCCGCGAAGACGAGGAACGGGGCGTTGCCGCCGAGCTCCATGGACATGCGCAGCAGCGTGCCGGCCGACTGCTCCATCAGCTTCTTGCCGACCGGGGTCGAGCCGGTGAACGACACCTTGCGCAGCCGGCCGTCCTGGAACAGCGGGGCGGTGGTGCCGGAGGCCGACGACGTCGAGATGATGTTGAGCACGCCGCGGGGCAGCCCGGAGTCGGTGAGCACCTGCGCCAGCATCAGCATCGACAGCGGGGTCTGCTGGGCCGGCTTGACGACCATGGTGCAGCCGGCCGCTATGGCGGGGCCGATCTTGCGGGTGCCCATGGCGATCGGGAAGTTCCACGGGGTGATGAGCAGACACGGCCCGACCGGCTGCTTCATGGTCATGAGCCGCCCGTTGCCGGCTGGCTCGCGGGTGTAGCGCCCGTCGATGCGCACGGCCTCCTCAGAGAACCAGCGCAGGAACTCCGCGCCGTAGAGGATCTCGCCCTTGGACTGCGCGAGCGGCTTGCCCATCTCCAGCGTCATGAGCAGGGCGAGCTCGTCGGCCCGGTCGACCAGCCCTTGGTACGCCCGGCGCAGGATCTCGCCGCGTTCGCGCGGGGGAGTCGCGGCCCACCCGGCCTGCGCGGCAACGGCAGCGTCGAGGGCCGCAACGGCGTCGGCGGTGCCAGCGTCGGCGACCGTGGTGAGCGCCTCGCCGGTTGCCGGATCCTCGACCTCGAAGGTCCTGCCACCGGTCGCGTCGCGCCACTCGCCGCCGATGAACAGACCCTGCGGGACGCCGTCGAGGACCTTCTGCTCCTGCACGTCGCGCGTCATGCCAACACTCCCGTCACAGCGGCTGGGTGTGCTCCCGCCACGACCGGCTGGCACCCGTCCACGAACGATAGATAGCCTGCTCCTTCATTGCGAGTGCGGGGGCCAGTTCGCCCCGCGTGGAGGTGTGCAGGGTGAGCGAGTCGGTCCTCGTGGTCTGGGACGAGTCGCTGCTCGCGTACGACTTCGGGCCGTCCCACCCGATGCAGCCGGTGCGCCTCGAGCTGACGATGGCCCTGTGCCACCACCTCGGGCTGCTCGACACGCCGGGCGTCTCGCTGCACGTCCCGCAGGTCGCCGACGACGCCACGCTCGAGCTGGTCCACACCCGGGACTACGTCGCCGCGGTACGCCGCGCGCCGGAGGACCTGCTGGGCCGGCTCGGCCTGCGCTACGGCATCGGGACGTCGGACACCCCGACCTTCCCGCGCATGCACGAGGCCAGCGCCCGCATCGTCGGCGGCAGCGTCGCCGCCGCGCGGGCGGTCTGGTCGGGCCAGGTGCAGCACGCGGTCAACGTCGCCGGCGGCCTGCACCACGCGATGCCGGGGTCCGGCTCCGGCTTCTGCGTCTACAACGATGCCGCCATCGCCATCGCGACCCTGCTCGACGCGGGGGCGGAGCGGGTCGCGTACGTCGACGTCGACGTCCACCACGGCGACGGGGTGCAGACCGCGTTCTACGACGACCCGCGGGTGCTCACGATCAGCCTGCACGAGTCGGGAGCCACGCTGTTCCCCGGCACCGGCGACCCGCACGAGACCGGCGGCGGAGAGGCCACTGGCCAGGCCGTCAACGTCGCGCTGCCGGCGGGCACGGGGGACGCCGGTTGGCTGCGGGCGTTCCACGCGGTCGTGCCGGGCCTGCTGCGCCAATTCCGGCCGCAGATGCTGGTCACACAGCACGGGTGCGACAGCCACCACACCGATCCGCTCGCCCACCTCGAGCTGAGCGTCAACGGGCAGCGGGCGTCGTACGAGGCGCTGCACGAGCTGGCGCACGAGCTGACTGGCGGGCGCTGGCTGAGTCTCGGCGGCGGCGGCTACCAGGTGGTCGACGTCGTGCCTCGGTCGTGGACCCACCTCGTGGCCACCGCGGTAGGCCGTCCGCTGGAGCCCTCGCAGCCGACGCCCGACGACTGGCGCCGCCTGGTGACCGACCGGACCCGCCGGGAGGCGCCGCAGGTCATGGGCGAGGGCGGCGCGGTGGCCTATCGCGCGTGGCACCCCGGCGACGGCGACGCGGTCGACGCGGCTGTGCTGGCCACGCGCAGGGCGGTCTTCCCGCTGCACGGGCTCGACCCGATGGACCCCCGGGACTAGCCGGCCTCGGTCGCCGGAACGCTCTCCATGCCCTGCAGGGCGACGGGTCGCCACGCCATGCTGACCCGGTTGCGGCCCGCCCGCTTCGACTCGTACAGCGCACCGTCGGCGGCCTCGATGAGCGCGTTGCCGTCCCCGCCGTGCTGCGGGTAGCAGGCTACGCCGAAGCTCGCGGTGACGCCCGGGTGGTCGAGCAGGTTCTCGATCTGCTGGCGGTAGCGCTCGGCCTTGAGGTGGGCGGTCACGGCGTCGCTGCCGGGCAGCAGCACGACGAACTCCTCGCCGCCGTAGCGCGCGACCGTGTCGGTGGCCCGGCCGCCCTCCTGCAGGACCGCAGCAACGCGCTGCAGCGTGCGGTCGCCCTCCTGGTGGCCGTACGCGTCGTTGTGCTGCTTGAAGTGGTCGATGTCGACGATGACCAGCGCCAGCGCGGAGCCGGACCGGTCGGCACGGGACAGCTCGCGGACCAGCTCGCTGTCGAAGGTGCGGCGGTTGGCGATGCCGGTCAGCGAGTCGGTCGCCGCGAGGCCGCGCACCTGGGCGAGCAGCCACGCGTTCTGCAGGGCCAGCGCGGTCTGGGAGACGAACTGCTCGACGACCTCGACGACGCGGCGCTCGATGCGGGCGCTGCTGCCCGTACCGTGCTCGAAGACCAGGACACCGAGCGGGCCGGCCTCGGAGTAGAGCGGCATGACGACCAGGTTGGTCGCGCCGGGCAGGGCTGCTGCCAGCCAGGGGTCGAGGTCGGCGTCGACGTTGCGCACGCGCAGGGTGCTGCGACTGCGCATGGCCTGGGCGATGAGGTCGTCCCCGCCGGGCAGCAGGTCGGACGGGACCGGCGCGACCTCGTGGCCGGCCAGTGCCGTGAGCTCGCCGGTGGGCGCGGCCGCCATGACGATGCGAGTGCAGCCGGTGCTGTCGACCACGGCCTCGACGAGGGCCTCCGCGACGTCCTCGGGGCTGCTGACGGTCTCGAGGGCAAAGGCGAAGGCCGACAGCGCGTGCAGGTCGTAGTTGCGGCGGCGCAGCTCGCGCTCGTTGACGGCGCCGAACGAGGCCGTGGCGGCGGTGACCAGCAGCACGGCGACGATGTTGGTGACGAGGTCGGTGGTGTCCGAGGCGGTCGCGGCGTGGATGACGTGCGTCGTCTCCAGCTGGAAGGCCGACCCGATGAGGATGCAGTGCCACACGGCGAGCTTGAGCCCGGTACGGAACGACGCGCAGAGCGTGACGGAGACCACGTGGAGCAGTACGAGGTAGCGCAGCGGGCTGGTGAGGCCGCCGCTGCCGTACGTCATGAGGCCGAGGAAGACGCCGTCGAGCAGCAGGCTGCCGCCGAAGATGCTGATGGCGGAGGTGCGCGCGAGGCGCCAGGCACGGACCGTCGGCAGCGTGAGGACCAGGTAGGCCGCGCAGATCGCCCAGGTGTAGCCACGGGAGAGCGTCGACTCGGTCGGGTCGATCCCTGACGTGAGCAGGATCGGGGCCACCATCGCCATCCGCAGCAGCTGCAGGTAGCGGAACCGGTCAGCCAGGGGCACGAGGCCCTGCTGAGCGGTGCGGGGGGCGGTCATGGTGGGTCTCCCTGACGGTGGGTGGGGTGGTGCCGGTCGGCGAAGCCGAGGAACGGGTCCCCGTACGACGGGGCGAGGGCGAGCTTGGGGTCGCGACGGTCGATGACCCGCTGCACGAGCAGGAACAGCAGGACCAGCGGGACGATCAACAGCGAGGTGTACGCGGCGCCGCGCAGGGCGGGTGCGGCGGCGACGGACACGGTGTGGGCGACGTTCGCCACGCCCGTACCGAGCCCGGTGGCGAGCTGACCGAGGATGCCCGCCGGGGTGTTGTCGTCGCCACCGTCGCCGCCGACCGCGGGGGGCAGCGCCACCGTCGGCTTCTTGCCGTCACCGGTGCTGAACGGCACCCCGACCGGGGGCGCCAGGGTGGCGGCCGGCGGGTCGGAAACCGTACGGATGGGATGCGGAGCAAGCGTCGGTCGCGAGGTGGCGCTGGGAGCAGGAGCCGCGGTCGCCGTCGGCCGGCTGGGGTGGGTCACGGTGGGCACCGGCGGGGGTGGCGTCGTCGGGGTGCCGGCGGCGGGGGTGGTGGTCGTCGGCGCGACGCTAGGTGCCGGTGGCGTCGTGGGCGGAGCGGGCGTCGTCTCGGGGCTGATCGGCAGCCACCAGAACGCGGCCGTCGTGGTCTGGCCCTGAGCTGCGTTGTCGTCCTGCACGGAGAAGCGCAGGCGTAGCGTCACCGAGCTGACCGTGGCTGAGTAGCGGCCGACCCGCTCCGGCTGCTGCAGCGAGTAGGTCGAGGCCAGGCCCCCGAGCGTGCCGACGTAGACGAGGCGCCCGGCGAACCCGGTGCAGTCAGAGAACCCACCGCCCTGGCCTGACTCGACGGTCACGTTGAGGTGGTTGGCTAGGTCGCCGTCGACGGTGACGTACATCGCGAGGTCGGCGGACGTGTAGACGGTCGGCGTGGTCAGGACGATGCACCGCTCGAGCACGTGCCCGGGGGAGAGCTGCGCGGCGCTCACCAGCGGGAGGCCGCCAGCGTCCGTGGTCAGGGAGCTGCTGTCCGCCCACGAGGTGCCGGGCACGGCAAGGCATGCCGAAGCAGCCGCCAGCGCGCAGGCCAGCAGCTTGCTGGACTGGCTGAGCCGGCGGCGCCATGCGGCGCGCCCCTGCAGGTGCGGCACCTGCTGCTCCCTCCTCGGTGCTGTGCTGCTGGTGCGGGTGAGCAGTCCTCCCGCAGGTCATCGACCGGCGGTGGCCCGAATGAAGCGTCCGGTGACCGGGTCCCGGGGCGGCAGGCGCCGTACCGGAGTGGTCGACTGGTCCGGCTCACGCTGCTCGGGCAGGGTCACCGAGTCGCCCTGCGCTGCTGTCGACCCGTCGGTCCCGTCGTCCTCCAGCGTCGGCCCGCTGTTGAGCAGGCCGAACAAGGCCAGGATGACCAGCGCGGCGAGGGTCAGCTGGCGCCAGTCGTGGTCGCGGAGCCAGAGCACCCCGAGCCCGACGTACGGCAGGCGTAGCCGCGGCAGGCCGTGGACCAGCCGGGGCGGGACCGGCGTGGAGTCGGCGTCGGCGTTGGCGTCGCCCTTGGTGATGAGCTCACCGGCGGGCGTGTAGTGCAGGAACCGGTGCATGAGCTGGTGCGACGGCATCGCGGGATTGGTGACCAGGATGATCTCGCCCGGGTGGACGGTCAGCGCGCTCGCGGGAGCCGACAGCACGACGTCACCCGGGTTGAGCCGCGGCTCCATCGAACCGGTCATCACCACGGACGGCTGCCAGCCCGCGGCGCGCGGGAGGACCGACCACAGGGCGAGCCCGACGGTCACGGTCACGAGGGCCGTGGCGATGGTGCGGGCCACCAGGAGTGCCCAGGCCAGCGGCCCGGACGCGCGACGTCCGCTCATCAGGTGTTCTGTGCCTCCCACGTGAGCTTCACCGTGGCGTTGAGGCCCTGCGCAGCGTTGTTGTCCTGCACGGTCCAGCTGAACCGGTAGGTCTTGGTGGCGCCGGCGGCGGCGGGGCTCCAGTTGCCCACGCCGGTCGCGAAGTTGGTGGCCGACGAGGCAAAGGTGTTGAGCGTCAGGGCGGTGCTGTTGGTCGGGTTGTAGTCGTTGGCGCTGCTCACGAAGTCGCTGCAAGCCGGGTCGACGCCGGTGCCCTCGTCGACCTTCAGCGTGAGGTACGGCGCGAGGTTGCTCGGGGTGGACGTGGTCAGGTCGGGCCCGGCGATGTAGAGCTTGGTGGCTGCCGCGAGGCTGCCGCCGTAGGTCAGCTTGATGCAGCCGACGCCGGTGCTGCCGGGCTTGAGGCCGGTCGCGTTGAGCAGCGCGGTGCCATTCGCCGCGTCGGTCAGCTTGACGGTACCCGCGGTGAGCGTGTTGCCCGCGTTGGACGTCGTCGCTGAGAACGCAGCGTACGAGGACTGCCAGACGACACCCGCGCTGGCGATGATGCCGAGGGGAAGGATCCCCTTGGCAAGGTTCCTGCGTACCCGGCTGGATGGACCGCGCATCTGAAAGCTCCCTGACCTTGTCGACGCCCGTCGGGCGTCGCGACCCTCAAGTGATCGGTGCCTGCCGAGGTTCGCTGACGGCCCGGATGGGCCATTTGTGATGGCTCGGATGGCGTAGTGCCACCATCCGTCGGGAGGGCCGTCCAGCACGGGTGCCCACAGCGGCCAGGGGGAACACGACCGCGCATGGTTGACTTCTCCTCGAGGTGATCACGGTGGACGGGCAGCAGGAGCAGGCCGGGGCAGTTCCCGAGCCCGGCTATCCGCCGTACTGGGAGGCCGATGTCGTGCTCTCCGACGGCGGGACGGTCCATCTGCGGCCGATCCGTACCGACGACGCCGACCGGCTGGTCACGTTCTTCCACCGGTGGAGCGCCGAGACCGTCTACCGACGCTTCTTCACCGTGCGCAGCGACCTCACGCCGACCGAGGTCAGCCGGTTCGTGACGGTCGACTACCACGACCGGGTGGCGATCGTCGCCGAGCTGGGCGGTGACATGGTCGCGGTCGCCCGCTACGACCGGCTGCCCGGCACCGACGAGGCCGAGGTGGCCTTCGTGGTCGAGGACGCCCACCAGGGCCGGGGGCTGGGGTCGGTGCTGCTCGAGCACCTCGCCGCCGCCGCCCGCGAGCGCGGCATCGGCAGCTTTCTCGCCGAGGTGCTGCCCGGCAACCGCCGCATGGTCGGGGTGTTCACCGACGCCGGCTATGTCGCGCGACGCGAGTACGGCGACGGCGTGGTGCGGCTGAGCTTTCCGATCGAGCGGACTGAGCTCTCCGAGTCGGTGATGCGGGCCCGCGAGCACCGCGCCGAGGCCCGGTCCGTCGAGCGGCTCCTCGTCCCGCGTTCCGTCGCCGTGGTCGGGGCCAGCCGTGAGCGGGGCACCATCGGCCGTCGCCTCCTCGACAACGTCCTGGTTGGCGACTTCGCGGGCGACGTGTACGCCGTCAACGCTGCGGGCGGCGAGATCGGCGGCCGCACGGCCTACCTCCGCGTGTCTGACATCCCCGGCGACGTCGACCTGGTGCTCGTGGCCACGCCGGCGTCCAGCGTCCTCGAGGTGGTCGAGGACTGCGCCCGCAAAGGGGTCAAGGGTCTCGTCATCGTCTCCAGCGGCTTCGCCGAGGTCGGGGCCGAGGGCCTCGAGCTGCAGCGCAAGGTGGTGGCGGCAGCCCGGGCCAACGGCATGCGGGTCGTCGGCCCCAACTGCCTCGGTGTCATCAACACCGACCCCGAGATCCGGCTCAACGCGACCCTAGCGCCGGCGTCCCCCGGTCGAGGCCAGGTCGGCTTCTTCTGCCATGCGGGTGCGCTCGGCATCGCGATCCTCGAGGAGGTCGAGGCCCGCGGCCTGGGCATCTCGACGTTCGTCTCCGCGGGCAACCGGGCCGACGTGAGCGGCAACGACATGCTCCAGCTGTGGCAGGAGGACCCCGCCACCGACGTGGTCCTGCTCTACCTCGAGTCGTTCGGCAACCCTCGTAAGTTTGGCCGCATCGCTCGCCGGGTGGCACGACGCAAGCCGGTCGTGGCGGTCAAGGGCGCGCGCTCGCTGACCGGTCCACCGGCTTGGCTCGCCGGCTCAGGCGTCCGCACCAACGACACCGCGGTCGACGAGCTGTTCCGCCAGTCCGGCGTCATCCGGGTCGACACGCTGACCGCGCTCTTCGACACCGCGGTCCTGCTGGCGCACCAGCCGTTGCCGGCCGGTCGCAAGGTGGCCGTCGTCGGCAACTCGGCCGCGCTCGCCCTGCTGGCCGCCGACGCCTGTCTGGCGAGCGGCCTCGAGGTCACCGCCTCGCTCGACGTCGGCGCCGAAGGCACCGCCGAGGACTTTCGGGCTGCGCTGGGAGCGACGCTCGCCCGGGACGACGTCGATGCCGTGGTGACCGTGTTCGTACCCGGTCTGACCCAACCTGAGCCCGACCTCGCTGGCGTGCTGGCCGACGTCACGCTCGACGCGACCAAGCCCGTCGTCTCGACCTTCTACGGGTTCCTTGGCGTTGCCGCGCCGGGCAGTGTCCCGTCCTACCGCTCGCCCGAGGCCGGCGTCCAGGCCCTCGCTCGAGCCGTCGAGTACGCCGAGTGGCGCGCGACCCCGTCCGGCGCCCTCCCCGAGTTCGAGGTGGACACCGAGCAGGCCCAGCTGGTGATTGACCGGGCCCTCGCGGAGAGCCCCGAGGGTGGTGAGCTGAGCACGTCCCGCACCGCCCGGCTGCTCGAGGCGTACGGCATCACCGTCCTGCCCACCTTGGTCGTCGACACGGCGGCGGGGGCGATGGCAGCGGCTGACCGGGTCGGCTACCCCGTTGCGCTCAAGAGCACGGCGGCCCAGCTGCGCCACCGCACCGACATGGGCAGCGTCCAGCTCGACCTCTACGATGCCGCGTCGGTCGCGACGGCGTTCGCGGCCATCGCGATGCTGGGTCACCGCACGGTCGCCGTCCAGCCGATGGCTGCGGGCATCGCCACCGTGGTCGGGCTCAGCGACGACCCGTCGTTCGGTCCGCTGGTGTCGTTCGGTCTGGCTGGGGTGGCGACCGATCTGCTGGGCGACGTGGGCTACCGCAGCCTGCCGCTCACCGATGTCGACGCCGCGGGCCTGGTGCGTTCCGTACGCGCTGCGCCCCTGCTGTTCGGCCACCGCGGCGACGACCCGGTGGACGTGGGCGCGCTCGAGGACCTGCTGCTGCGGCTGGGCATGCTCGCCGATCGGCACCCCGAGGTGGTCGGCGTGGCGTTCGACCCGGTGCTGGTCGCGGAGACCGGCATCAGCGTGCTGTCAGCGACGGTACGGGTGGCGCCGCCGTCCCCGTCCTGGGAGGACGAGGCGCGCCGGCTGGGGTGATCAGTCGGTGGTGGACCACTGGGGCGTGGCGCTCCACGATGGCGCCGGACGGGCGGCGGGCGCGCCGGCCGGTGCCTCCGTCGGTGCTGCCTCCGTAGGTGCTGCCGGGGGCAGCGCGGCCTCGATCGGGGCCGGCGGCTCGTTGGGTGGCTGCGACTGGCCGAGCTGGCTCAGCCGCTCGGCGGCCATGATCGACTCCTCGCGCAGCCGGGCGGCCTCGGCCTCTGCCGCCTCCGCGGCGCGCAGCGCCTCTCCCGCCTGTGCCTCGGCGTCGGCCTGCGCGCGAGCGGCGAGCTCGGGCTCACGCTCGGCGTGGGCCATCGCGAGCTGGGTCAGCCGCTCGGCCTCGTCCAGCGACTCGGCCCGCAGCCGGGCCTCGGTCTCCTCGGCCTCGCGGGCGGCCCGCTCCTGCACGGCGGCGTCTGCCACTCGCGCGGCCCGCTCCCGCTCTTCCTGCTCCGGCGCGCGCTCGGCGTGCTGCTCGGCCAGCCGGGCCAGCCGGTCGGCCTCATCCATCGACGCATTGCGCAGCTCGGCCTCGCGGCGCGCGATCTCGGCGTCGCGGGCGACCTGCTCGCGGCGCTCCCACTCGGCCTGCTCGGCCTGGCGGATGGACGCGTCGATGCCGTTCTCCGCGGCGTTGACGGCGAGGCGCTCCAGCCCGGACGTGTGCTCGTGCATGCCGGCGCCGGGGCCCGACGCGACCGGCGCGAACCGACCGAGCGGCACCGGGGTCGGCGCGACGGGGGCGGGCGGCGGCGGGGGAGTCGTGGGTGCGGAGGAGGGGGAGACGGGGGCAGCGGCGCCGGACGCGTCCTTCTTGCGCCGCGTCAGCCGGAACGAGCTGCCCTTGGCCTTGACCGGTTTGTCGCCCGCCGCAGGCAGGATCGTCGACGACGTGGGGTTCTGCGGTTGCATTCGTGACCTCCGCGGCCATCGCGATGACGTACGTGCCCCTCTGCATCGGTCACCCGGAGCGCGGATTGAGCGTCCGGACGGCTTAAGTCCTCGGCGGCCACGCTGTGGCGGGCGCCACGTCCCGGTTGAGCCGGTCCGCCGCACGGTCTGCGGACAGGTTTGCTGGCTAGGCTCGGGGGCGACCGGACCCGTCCCAGGAGGCAGCACGTGCAGGAGCAACAGGCCGAAAAGCTGGTCGCGACGCTGCGTGAGCGCCGCGTCATGGCCCACACCTACTCGACCGGCGTCTACTCGTACGGCATCCGGATCGTGATCCCCGACGGCCGCGAGGCGATCTGGGACGCGGACGGTGCCGCCGGCCTCGAGGCGACGATCATGCGCGATGGCGTCCTCGTCGGCATGATCGCGACGATCCCGGGCTCGGAGAACTTCGACGACGAGGCGGTCATCACCGCCATCGCCCACGCCGACTACGGCCAGGGCTGACACCCGACCCCTCCCTCCCGCACCCCCGGCCCCCCGTACCGGATCACTGGGAGGTTGTGGCGGGTATTCGGGGCGCCAGAGCCGCCAGAGGCGCCCAGTGATCGCCTCCGTTGTGGATCACTGGGAGGTTGTGGCGGGTATTCGGGTCGCCAGAGCCGCCAGGGGCGCCCAGTGATCGCCGCCGTTGTGGATCACTGTTGGGAAGCGCACCCCATGGGGCCCGAATGAGGTACGGATCCCACCAGTGATCACGTCCCCTGAGCCCCCGCCCCCTGTACCGGATCACTGGGAGGTGGTGGCGGGTTTTCGGGGCGCCAGAGCCGCCAGAGGCGCCCAGTGATCGCCGCCGTTGTGGATCACTGGGAGGTTGTGGCGGGTATTCGGGGCGCCAGAGCCGCCAAAGGCGCCCAGTGATCCGGTACGGGGGAAGCGAGAACCCCGCCGGCCCTCGCGGGCTGACGGGGTTCTCGTACGAGCTGGAGGTGCTGAGCGCCGACTACGCGTAGTCGCGCAGGCTGCGCGACCGGCTGGGGTGGCGCAGCTTGGTCATCGCCTCCCGCTCGATCTGGCGGATGCGCTCGCGGCTGAGGTCGTAGACCTGCGCAACCTCGGCGAGCGTCTTGGGCGCACCGTCGTACAGGCCGTAGCGCATCGCCACGATCTGGGCCTCACGCGGGTCGAGCGACTCGAGCGCAGCCCGGAGTTCGTCCTGCATGGCGCCGAAGATCACGGCGTCCTCGGCCACCATGGCGTCGGCGTCCTCGATGAAGTCGCCCAGCGCAGAGTCGCCCTCGTCACCGATCGGCGTCTCCAGGCTGACCGCCTCGCGGCGGTGCTCCTGCATGTCGAGGACCTTCTCGACGGTGATGTCGAGACCCTCGGCGAGCTCCTCGGCGGTGGCCTCACGGCCCTGCTCCTGGAGGAACTGGCGCTCGAGGCGGCCCAGCTTGTTGAGCTGCTCGACGAGGTGGACAGGCAGCCGGATGGTGCGGGACTGCTCGGCCAGCGCGCGGGTGATCGCCTGCCGGATCCACCAGGTCGCGTACGTCGAGAACTTGAAGCCCTTGCTGTAGTCGAACTTCTCGACGGCGCGGACCAGGCCGAGGTTGCCCTCCTGGATCAGGTCGAGCAGGTCGAGCCCGCGGCCCTGGTAGCGCTTGGCGAGCGAGACGACGAGGCGCAGGTTGGCCTCGAGCAGGGCCCGCTTGGCGCGCTGGCCGTCGAGCGCCAGCGTGGCGTAGTCGGCCTTGTCGCGGGTGTTGAGCTTCTTCGGGAGGCTGCCCTCGCGGTCGAGCTCGAGCTTGTACGCGGCGTAGAGCCCGGCCTCGATGCGCTTGGCGAGGTCGACCTCCTGCTCGGCGTTGAGCAGAGCGACCTTGCCAATCTGCTTGAGGTAGAGCCGGACGGTGTCCTCGGTGCCGGAGGGCTCGCGGGACTCGGCGAAGGCGCCCGTGGTGGCCGGCTCCTCGTCGTCGCCCTCGGCGGCCTCGGTGGTCTCGGCCGTCTCAGCGACCTCGGCAGTCTCGGGGAGCTCGATGACGGCCTCGACGATGGTCTCGGCGTCGACCGCGATGACATCCGTGGGCTCGACCTCGCTCACCGCGACGGTGGTCTCGGGAGTGCTCCGTCGTGCCGTAGGCCGGCGCTTGGTGGTGGTCGTGGCCGTTCCCTCCTCAGAGTGGACGCTCGCGTTGCTGTCAGCAGCGGGGGTGGCGTCCGAAAACGCCTTCGCGGCCGCCGTGGTGGCGGCGCTCGGGCTGGTGGTCTTGCTGGTGCTCGTCCGGGACCCGGTCTTGGTCGTGTTCTTGGCCGTCGCCTCGGCTGCCTCGTCACCAGAGGTGCCCGCGACCTCGTCGCGGGGCCGATCGGCAAGCATCGTCACCGCCGCGGCAGGCACGGGCTTGGTGGGCAGGGGACTGGCAAGCGACACAGTAAATCCTTCGGGTTGGGGCGGGCTGGTGGGGCGGTGGAGCTCGGTCGGGGTGGGGCTGGGGGAGCGTGGGTGGTGCGTGTGGTACGGGCGGGTCGGCAAATCTCGGACGCCGTGGCATCCTGAACTTCTCAACGGGTGAGCGCGCTGGAGGATTCCCGGCCAGGGCTTGCTGAGGCCTCTCGCTGCGCGTGGGGCCGACCACGAAGTCTATCGTCGGGCTACCGGTCGTCCGCAAGGGGCTGACCGGACGCATTGTCTCACAGCAGTTGCGCTTCACGTGGGACTTTCTGCGAGCAGACTAGCCCCCGTGTCCAGCCCTCCATCCGCCGGGTGGTTCAGGTGACGCGTTCGCGGCTGCGGACCCTGATCAGGCTGCGCCTTTGCTCCTCGGTCGTCCCGCCCCAGACCCCGGCGTCCTGATGCTGCTCGAGTGCGAAGGTCAGGCAGGCTTCGGTCACCGTGCACTGGTGGCAGACCCGTACTGCCTGCTGGGTCTGTGCGACCGCCGGCCCGCTGCTGCCGATGGGGAAGAACAGCTCGGGATCGAGATCGCGGCACCGCGCCAGGTCGCGCCAGTCGGTGCTGTGGGTTCCGGGCCGAACCGTCATGCTGCCTCCGCCGGTCGAGGTTGCGTGGGGTGGATGCCCACGCTCCGGACGACTCAATCCGAGGCGCCCGGGTCTTTCCTGACACCCGTTCAGCGCGCCGTCGCATGATCGGCCGACCGGCGGGGGAGCGTGAGGTCATGACGACTGCCAAGAAGGCGTCCAGCACCCCTGCCGGGTCGCCGGACACGCCGCCCCGGCGCACGTTGCGCCCGGTGCGGCGGAGCACCAACGAGCAGCGCCGGGAGTCCGGCGTACTGACCAAAGAGGCGGTGTCCACAACGGGCAGCGCGTTCCCGCCGATCGCCGACTACGCCTTCCTCTCCGACTGCCACGTGAATGCGCTGGTGGCACCGGGCGGGGGTGTGGAGTGGCTGTGTACGCCGCGGCCGGACTCGCCGAGCGTCTTCGGGGCCATCCTCGACCGGTCTGCCGGCAGCTTCCGGCTGGCTCCCGAGGCGCAGTTCATGCCGGCCGGCCGTCGCTACATCCCGGGCACCAACGTCCTCGAGACCACCTGGCAGACGCCGACCGGCTGGCTGCTCGTGCACGACTTCCTCGCGATGGGGCCGTGGTACCACTCCGAGCACCGGGACAACGCCCATCGTCGGACGCCCGACGACTGGGACTCCCAGCACATGCTGATCCGCGTGGTGCGGTGTCTCCAGGGCGAGCTCGAGCTCTCCCTCGAGTGCGAGCCGGTGTTCGACTACGGCAGGCGCGACGCGCAGTGGACCTACACCGGCGACGGCTACGGCCAGGCCACGGCGACCGTCGAGGGCGGGGACCTCACGCTCACCCTGACGACCAGCCTGCGCCTTGGCTTCGAGGGCCGGCGAGCGGGCGCACGTACTCGGATGCACGAGGGGGAGACGGCTTTCGTCGCCCTGTCGTGGGCCGACCACCCGCCGCCTGCGACGTACGAGGAGGCCTATGCGTCGATGCAGCGGACCGAGGCCTACTGGCGTGAGTGGCTCTCGCGCGGCAACTTCCCGGACCATCCGTGGCGGTCCTTCCTGCAGCGCAGCGCGCTGGTGCTCAAGGGCCTGACCTACATGCCGACCGGCGCGCTGCTCGCCGCAGCGACGACCTCGCTGCCCGAGACGCCGCACGGCGAGCGCAACTGGGACTACCGCTACAGCTGGGTACGCGATGCGACCTTCACGCTCTGGGGCCTCTACACGCTCGGTTTCGACCACGAGGCCAACGACTTCTTCTCGTTCATCGCCGACGTCTGCCGCGACCACCCCGACCTGCAGGTGCTGTACGGGGTCGGGGGCGAGCGGGACCTCGAGGAGTCGACGCTCGACCATCTGCACGGGTACGAGGGTGCGAGGCCGGTGCGCATCGGCAATGCCGCCTACAAGCAGCAGCAGAACGACGTCTGGGGCTCCTTCCTCGACTCCGTCTACCTGCACACCAAGTCCCGCGACTACCTGCCCGAGCAGGTGTGGCCCGTGGTGGTGCGCCAGGTGCAGGACGCGCTGGCCAACTGGCGCAACCCTGACCAGGGCATCTGGGAGGTGCGCGGGGCACCCAAGCACTTCGTGTCGTCCAAGCTGATGTGCTGGGTGGCGGTCGACCGCGGTGCTCGGCTGGCTGAGCTGCGCGAGGACGACGAGCAGGCCGCCTCCTGGCGGGCCGAGGCCGACGTCATCCACGCCGACATCTGCGCGAACGGGCTCGACGACCGGGGCGTCTTCACGCAGTACTACGGCTCGACGGCGCTCGACGCGTCAGCGTTGCTGCTGCCGCTGTTCCGCTTCCTGCCGGCCGACGACGAGCGGATCAGGGCCACGGTGCTGGCCATCGCGGACGAGCTGCGGGTCGACGGCATGGTCAAGCGCTACGTCGAGTCGGAGACCGACGACGGCATGACCGGTGAGGAGGGCGCATTCGCCATCTGTTCGTTCTGGCTGGTCTCCGCCATGGCCGAGATCGGCGAGTCGAAGCGGGCCCGCGAGCTCTGCGAAAAGCTGCTGTCGTACGCGAGCCCGCTGCAGCTCTTCGCCGAGGAGATCGACCCGCGCACCGGGCGCATGCTGGGCAACTTCCCGCAGGCGTTCACCCATCTCGCGCTCATCAACGCCGTCATGCACGTCATCCGCAGCTGACGGCACAGTAGCGTCGCGGGTATGGGCGGCCGGGTACTCGTGATGCTGCACGGCCAGCCGGGCTCGGGGTCTGACTGGCAGGGCGTCACCGAGCGGCTCCCGGAGCGGGTCGAGTCGGTCGTCCTCGACCGGCCGGGGTACGCCAGCAACCCCGCCGCGGCGGGCGGTTTCCGGCACAACGCCGAAGCCGTCCTGCGGGCCATGGACGAGCGCTCGCTCGACAGGGCCGTGCTGGTCGGCCACTCGTGGGGCGCCGGCGTTGCCCTGGCAGCCGCCCACCTCGCCCCGGAGCGGGTCGACGCCCTCGTGCTGGTCTCGGGTGTCGGTCCCGACTGCGTCACCTGGGTCGACCGGGTACTGGCGGCGCCGGTCGTAGGGCCGCTGTGCTCGTTCGTCGCGTGGTCCCTCACTCCCTGGGTCGCCCGCGCACGGTTGAGCCGCATCGAGCGGCTACAAGACCGACCGTTGGAGCCCGACGAGCACGTCAACTGGCACCTCTGGAGCCAGGCGAGGCACGACCGCCGGCGGGTGTGGCGCACGTTCCTCGTCGAGCAACGGGCGCTGCTGGCCGAGCTGGACGATCTCATCGACGACGTCCGGGGGCTCACCCTGCCGGTGTTGCTCGTGCACGACCCCGTCGACACCATCGTTCCTGTACGCAGTGCGGCGAGCCTGGCCGCCTCGCTGCCGCGGTCCGAGCTCGTGCTGGTTTCCGGCGGCCACCAGCTGCCGCAGCGGATGCCCGGACCTGTCGCCGACGCCATCACGGCCTTCCTCGCCCGGCTCTCATAGGGCGCGAAGCCCTGCCACGGGGTTGGATGAGGCCGTGGCCGACCTCCCGTTTCGATGGCTGGATCGCCGGCGTCGGCAGCACGAGCGGGGTGCGGGTCGTCATCGGGTGCTGGCCGGACTCACCGTTCGGGCCGGTGGCGGACGCGATGCTCGAGCTGCCCGACGGCCACCGCATGCTGCTAGCCCCCACCGCCGAGCTGGCCGCGTTCGTCTCGCAGACCTACACGTTCGACGAGGTGCGCGTGGTGCCGGTGCGGATCGAGCCGCCGAGCCTCGAGCCGAGCGGCAGGGTACGGGTGGTAGCCGGGGCCCTCGACGTGACGCTCGTCGTAGGGCGACCGACCTGGCTGGGCCGGCTGCTCCGACTGGTGCCTCGTCGGCTCGCGGGCCAGTTGTGGTGGGTGTCGCTCATCGATCGGCCGGCCCGCCTGCTGGTGCCGGGCGTCCGTACCGTCGGGAGTGCCGTGGGCGGCCGGCGCGAGTGGTACGCCGCGCGCGACAACCGGGCACTGGCCCTGGTGAGCGGCTCGTGGCAGGGCGTTGACCTCGGCCGGCTGGCCGACGTGGTGCCGGCGGTGCGGTTCGGCTTTGCCTCGACGCCGCCGCGCCCGTCCTGGACCAGGGTCACGACGACGGTACGGGTGCCCGACGGCGCAGGGTGAGGGCCGTGACCGCGGCTACGGCGGTGCACACGGCTGCTCCGGCGAAGATCACGTGGAGCTCGTGGAGCAGCGCGAGGTGGGCGGCGTGGTCGTACACCGGGCAGTCGGTCGGCGACTGCGGGCAGATGCTGTCGGGGGTGCCGAGGTGGCTCAGCGCGTGGGAGAACGCGTGCAGGCCGATGGCGGTGAGTGCCGAGATGCCGACCAGCATGCCGACCGTGCGGCAGAGGACGACGAGCGCACTGGTTAGGCCGTGGACGCGAGCCGGGACCGCCCGCAGCGCTGCTGCGTTGACCGGGGCGATCGCGAGCCCGAAGCCCAGGCCGCAGGCGACCAGCGCCAGGTCGGACGCGGCGAGTCCATGGCGCGGCAGCGCGTGCGAGTCCCAATGGGCCATCGCGACGAAGGACGCCGTCGCCAGCGCCATGCCCGCGGAGGCCGTCGCCCGGTAGCCGACGCGCTCGCAGATCGCGCCGCCGACCAGCGCACCGACCGGCACTCCCACGAGGAACCGGACGAGCACCAGCGCTGCGTCGAGTTGCGAGGACGGGAAGGTCGTCGCTCGCGCGAAGAGCGGCACGTCGACCAGCGCGACGATGAGGCCCGCGCCCACGGCAAGGCTGGTGACGAGCGCACCGACGACGACCGGGGTGCCCAGGACCGCAGAGTCGAGCAGCGGTGCCGTCGCCCGCCGCTCGCGCAGGACGAGCCCGGCCGCCAGCGCAGCAGCCGCCACGGCCAGCCAGGGCCAGTGGGTAGCGACGGCCTGGCGGGTCGGGTCACCGCCGGAGAAGAGCACGATCACGCAGCCGAGCAGGCCGGCGAAGAGCAGCGCGCCGAAGAAGTCGGCGGACCTCAACACCTGCGGCAGTCGCCGCAACGGGACGAGCGGAGCAGCAGCCGTCAGCAGGCGTGCGACGAGCAGCGCAACCGCGATCCAGCCGACCAGTGCCAACGGTTCCGTGACGCCGGCGGCACCGACCAGCGGCACGTAGATGTCTCCGTAGCGCACCGAGTCGACCAGACCGGAGGGCCGGACCAGCACCAGCAGGCCCGCGGCGGCACCGACCGCGAGCAACAGCCAGCTGAGCGGGTCGCGGGGGCGGCGGGCGGTCGCCTCGCCGGGCCGGATGAGGGCGGCCAGCACGAGTCCAGCAGCCAGGTTGACCCAGAAGATGGCGCGCCAGCCGCCGACGGCGACGAGGGCCGCGCCGTAGAGCGGCCCGAGCAGGCTGCCGAGCTCCTGCACCGCGCCCACGACGCCGAGCGGGAGGCTGCGCCTGTCGGGCGGCCAAAGGTCGGCGACGAGGGCCAGCGTGACCGGCACCAGACCGCCGCCGCCCAGGCCTTGGAGGAACCGTCCGGTGACCAGGACCGGCAGGTCGTGCGCGCCGGCGGTCACCGCGGACCCGATGGCGAACCCGACCATGCAGGCCAGCAGCACCGGCCGCCGGCCGTACAGGTCGGAGAGCCGTCCGACCAGCGGCAGCAGGGCGAGGTAGCCGAGCAGGAAGCCGCTGACGATCGGGGTCGCCTTCTGCAGCTGGTCGGTGGTGAGGCCGACGCTGGCCATGATGTTGGGCAGCACCAGCACGACGACGTAGGTGTCAGCGGCGGCGAGCAGCACGGCCAGGCAGGCAACGACCAACCGGCGGGGGCCTTGCCTCAGCTGCACAGCGTGCGCCGGGTCAGCCGGGGGCACTGACGGTGACGCTCTCTCCGTACTTGCTCAGCGTCAGGGTGAAGGTGCTGGGCTGGGTGGCGCTGAAAAACGGTCCGGTGAGCACGACAGACCGGATCTGGTGCGATGTGGGCTCGATGCCCAGCTCGGCCGTGACGGGGGCCTTGGCGTCTGCGCTGCCGAGCAGGCTCGCGACCGGGCCGCCGGGCAGCACGGCCTTGACCCGGTCGAGCACGACGCCGTCGACCCGGGTCTGCGACTCGTAGGTCGCGCTGGTGGGGGCCGCGAGCAGGCTGGACAGCCCCTTGTCCGGGTCGATGAACGTGCCGGGGTCGCCGAAGCCGTACGACTTCGGGTTGATCTTGTGGTAGCCCGGGAGGAGCGACAGCTTGGCGTAGACGATGCCGCCGGTAGAGATGATCTTGACCGTGCCGGACAGGCCGGCTCCGCTCACCACGAGGGAGCCCTGGAACACGTCCGGGCGCCCAGCGTCACCTTCGCCCGACGTCACGCCCGAGGCACCGGAGGGCACCTGGGCACCGACCAGGGTGAAGTGGACGCCGGAGGTGGCGTCGATGGCCGCCTTGGCCTCGCGCAGCAGGGCCAGCGGGTCTGCCGGCTTGGCCTTGGCTGCGTGACCGCCGCAACCGCTCACGCTCGTGGAGACGACCGTCGTGAGGAGTCCGAGGCCCACCCGACGGGTGAGCCGGGTGAGCCGGGTGGGGCTCAGTTCGCCTCGTCGGGGCGGCGGACCCCGAACATGATGTCGTCCCAGCTGGGGACGCTCGAGCGCTCCGGGTCGGGCTTGACCTTCTTGCGGCCGGCCGGGTGGGCGTCGATGCTCTGCTGCTCCGCCTCGGCCTCGGTCGGCGGCTCCGTCGGGGGCGCCACCCGCCCGGCGCGCGCCGGGACGACTCGCAGGCCCTGGGGGACGGCGTCGGCCCGCGGTTCGAGCGGCTCCACCGGCGGGGGGGCCATCAGCGCGCGGGCAGCCGCACCGTAGGAGCGGAGCTGGCGGCGCGCGGGGTCCCACGTCCACTCGGCGGTGTGCCGGTCGCCGTCGCTGTCGT
Source organism: Acidothermaceae bacterium B102 (assembly GCA_033097465.1). Lineage (GTDB taxonomy): Bacteria > Actinomycetota > Actinomycetes > JAWWOL01 > JAWWOL01 > JAWWOL01. Next base: position 4,829,618 of record AP028633.1, on the reverse strand, counting down.
AGCCGAGCACGACCGTCCAGACGCCGTCGTCGCGACGCCAGCTGTCCCAGACGGTGGTCTCGGGCCCGACACCGAGCTCGGCGAGCCGGCTGTCGACGATGTCGGCGAGGGTGCGGCTGACGTCCTCGACCTGGCCGGCCGGCCGCGCCGCCCGCGCCTCGTCGGCGACGTGGGCTCGCTCGGACAGCACCGGGCCGGCGAAGCGCTCGATGCGGGCGACGGGGAGCCCGGTGGCCAGGGCGATCTGCTCAGCGCTCTCGCCGGAGCGGACGCGGGTCTGGATCTCGCGCGGGGTCAGCTGCTCGCCGTAGGCCGGTGCGGGGCGCGGTGGAGCCTCGGGCGGGGCGGCCACAGCGTCACGCAGCTCGTCGGTCAGTGGGAGCAGGAACGCCTCGCCCTCGAAGTCGGGCGAGCTGACCACGAGGTGGTGTCCGTCCTCGTGAACTGAGACGAACCTCAGCTCGAACACGCTGGACCTCCTCGCTGCCGAAGGACGAGTCGTCCCGGCTGTGCCCCCACCGTACGGGCCAGCCCGCCCGGCGGCGATCCACGACACGCACCGGTGGTAGGGGTCATGGGGGCCGCAAGGTCGTAGGTTGCGGAGGGCGGTCGTTTGCCGCCGGTGCCTGGCGCTCACGGGCGCCCGCAGATGGACACGGATGGGTCGGTATGAGCACGGTATGACGGATCCGGCGCAGGGCGAGGTCGTCCATCTGCGCGGAGTAGGCGTGCGGCGCGGTGACGCGACGCTGCTGCAGGACGTCTTCTGGCGGGTACGGGCCGGCCAGCGGTGGGCTGTCATCGGGGCCAACGGGGCGGGCAAGACCACGCTGCTCCAGGTGGTCGCCGCGGTGCTCGTGCCGACGGACGGATCGGCCACGCTGCTGGGCGAGGACGTCGCTGAGGCAGATCTCGACGAGCTGCAGACCCGCATCGGCTGGGCGAGCGCCGCCGTCGCCGACCGCCTCGCTGTCACGACACGGGTGCTCGACGTGGTCATGACCGCCGCCCACGCGTCGCTCGCGCGCGGGGACGAGACGTACGAGCCGTATGACGAGGACCGGGCACGGGGTCTGCTCCACCAGCTTGGTTGCCGGGCGCTGGTCGACCGGGAGTTTGGCACGCTGTCGGAGGGCGAGCGCAAGCGGGTGCAGATCGCCCGCGCGCTCATGACCGACCCCGAGCTGCTGCTGCTCGACGAGCCCGCGGCCGGCCTTGACCTGGGCGCTCGCGAGGCGCTGCTGCGCCGGTTGAGCCGGCTCGCGCGCGACCCCAAGGCCCCCTCGATGATCATGGTGACTCACCACGTCGAGGAGATCCCGGTCGGCTTCACGCACGCGTTGCTGCTCAAGGCCGGTCGCGTGGTCGGCGCCGGGCCACTGGCCGCGGTGCTCACCCCGCAGCTCCTGTCGGCGACGTTCGGCCTGCCGCTGGTGGTCGAGGCTCGCGAGGGCCGGTGGACGGCACGCCTTGCCCTGCCGATGCCCTGACGCGTCGGGAGCCGCATCATGGCCGCACGCTGCCGAGCGCGTGGCGGTCGATCGCGGAGTAGTAGGCCGCGGCCGCCGACAGCCCCCGGGCGAACGTCGCGAGGTCATCCTGCACTGACCCGGTCGCCGCAGCCGACGCCTGCACCGCTGATCGGGCGGTCTCGGCGGCGTGGGGCCCGAGGGCTGGAGCCAGCCGCGCGCCGAGCGATCCGAAGTCGTCACAGGCGCGGCTGAACTCGTCGTGGACGCGACGCAGGGCAGCCGCGCTCGTGACCAGGTCGTCGGGGCGGACGGACAGCTCCATGGCGGCACTCCGGGTCGGTGATGGCGATCAGGACCCGCCCATCGTGACCCGTACCGCGGTCGTGTGCTCTGGCTGTCCACAGGTGCTCGAGCCGTCCACAGGGAGGCGATCGAGCCTTGACAGCCTTTACGGCATCGTGACGGGTGCCCGGCTCCAGCAACGCACGATGTCGCGTACTGAGAGCATGCCCACCACCTCGCCGCCGTCGAGCACCACGAGGTGGCGGAACCCGCCGCGCACCATCGCGTCGGCCGCCGCCTCGAGCGACCAGTCCGGCGTTGCGAAGACCAGGTCGCCCGTGAGGTGATGGGCCACCCGCTCGGTGTCCGGATCCTGACCCTCCCCGATCGAGACCAGGACGTCGCGCTCGGTCAGGATGCCGATGCCGGAGTCGGCATCGAGGACCACAGCTGCGCCGACGTGCCGCGCGGACATGCGTCGCGCCGCCTCACGCAGCGTGTGGTCCGGCCCGATGGTCAGGACCGATGAGCTCATCCCGTCGCGCACCTGCATGGGGTCCTCCTGAGACGTGGGGCTTCATCATGGGACGAAATTCACATGTTCACAAGCCCTCGTCCCGGCGTGTCCGGCGTGGGCCGAATCGTGACGAATCGCCGTACTGTCCGGGCGGCTCGGTACGGTCAGCCCATGGGCGAGATCAAGGTCGGCACCGCGTCGTGGACCGACAAGACGCTGCTCGCATCCGGCTGGTATCCCGAGGACGCCAAGACGCCGGGGGACCGGCTGGGCTTCTACGCCGAGCAGTTCCCGCTCGTCGAGGTCGACGCGACCTACTAGTCGCCGCCCAACGAGCGCAACTCCCAGCTCTGGGCCGAGCGCACGCCTGCGGGCTTCACGTTCAACGTCAAGGCGTTCTCCCTGCTGACGCAGCACCCGACCAAGGTTGCCGCCATCTACAAGGAGCTCCGGCCTGAGACGACCAAGGCCAACGTCTACGTCAAGGACTTCGAGCCGGCTGTCGTCGACGACATCTGGGACCGCTTCCTCTCCGCCCTCGTTCCCCTCGACGCCGCGGGCAAGCTGGGTGCGCTGCTGTTCCAGTTCCCGCAGTGGTTCCCGATCGGCCGCGACAACAAGGCCTACATCCTCGAGTGCAAGCGCCGGGCGGACGAGCGCGGCATGCGCATCTGCGTGGAGTTTCGCAACGAGACCTGGATGAGCGACCGCAACCGCAGCGAGACGCTCGACTTCCTCACCTCGTACGGGCTGCCCTACGTCGTCGTCGACATGCCTCAGGGCTACGCGTCGTCCATCCCGCCGGTGGTCGCGGCCACGTCCGCAGACCTCGCGGTCGTACGGTTCCACGGGCACAGCGACAAGTGGAACAGCCGTGACATCTACGAGCGCTTCGGCTACCTCTACTCCGATGCGGAGCTCGAGGAGTGGGCGCCCAAGGTGCGCGAGCTGGCGGGGCAGGCCAACGAGACCCACGTGCTGCTGAACAACTGCTATCGCAACTACGCCCAGCTCAACGCACGCCAGCTCGCCAACCTGGTCCTGCCCTCAGGCTGACCGGCCCTGCCGCACGACGACCCAGTCCCAGGCAACGACGGGTCGTGCCGTGCACCAGGGCGGGCAGGGCGGCACGGGCTTGTTGGGTGGAGTGGTACGCGTCTCGGTGCTGGTCATGCCGGCCTCCTCTGGGGTCTACGACACCCACTACAGAGCCGGCCCTGATACCTACTGATGCACGGAGGTCACCGAGAAGGTGATGACCTCGCTGAAGCTCGTGCCGTCGACCTGGATGCCGTAGCAGCCGGGGGACGAGACCGCCAGGCCGCTGGGGTAACTCGTCGGGCCTGTACCGGCTGAGGTGATGTAGCCCAGCGTCGGGAACGGGGTGCCCTGGATCGACCCGTTGTCCACTGCCCCGAGATAGCGGTCGAAATTGACGGTGCCCGTCCCGTCGAGCCGGGCGCCTCGGATGAGGACGGGACCGCTGTAGGAGTCAGAGAGGCGCCAGATCACCTTGGTTCCAGGCTGTCCGTTGCTGAAGTACCTCTCGTTGGCCGGCGGGTCGAAGTTGACGCCGACCTGCCCGTCGCCGGTCAGCGCGAGCGGGCCGTCGCCGATGCCGGTGTACGAGGCGGAGAAGCCCTGCCCCGCGGGGAAGGTGTGCGCCGCGCTGGTGGGGCATGGTGCCCCGGCGGAGATCGTGGGCAGCCTCGACGGACGGTAGAGCGAGACGGGGATGCCCGTCATCGGCACCAGCGGAGCGGTGAGGCCGGCGTAGGTGTGCGAAGGGGACCGCTCTGACACGACGGCTGCGCCTGCGCCGACCACGGCGACCAGGGTCAGCGCCACGGCAGACAGCTGGTTGCGACGGTGCACGCGGGCCCGGTGGTGCACGGCGGAGACCCGGTCCGGCGGCACGGGCGGCTCAGGAACCGCGCGGCGGAGGGCGGAGACGATCTCGGCGTCGGTGAGCTGGCTCATGGCAGGTGCTCCTCGTGGGAGTCGTGGGCCTCGCGGGCCTCGTGTGAATGGTGGGAGTCGTGGATGGCGGAGGCCAGGCCGGATGAGCGGAGGGCGGCGAGCCCCTTCGCGGCCTGGCTCTTGACCGTGCCCTCGGAGCAGCCGAGGGCCTCGGCGACCTCGCGCTCGGACAGGTCGCAGTAGTAGCGCAGGACGACGACGGCCCGTTGGCGTCTGGGGAGCCCGTGCAGGGCCACCACGACGGCATCCCTCAGGTCGACGCCGGCGTACTCGTCGCGCGCAGAGGCATGCTCGGGCAGCGTGGCCGTGGGCAGCTCGCCGCGCCAGCGCCGGCGGCGGCCGGTCACGTACGTCGTCACCAGGACCCGCCGTGCGTACGCCTCGGCGTTGCCGTCGCGGCGGATGCGTCCCCAGGACAGGTAGACCTTGACCAGCGAGGTCTGCAACAGGTCCTCGGCGAGCTGCCAATCGCCGGTCAGCAGCCAGGCCGCCTGCAGCAGCGGGCGAGACCGCGCCCGTACGAAGCTGTCGAAGTCCTGGCGGTCCATGGCGTCACCTCCTCGGAGGATGAGACGACCTTGCCTGGGCCATTCGTTGCCCGGTCACCCGGGGCTAGCATGCCGGTCATGGGCGACCAGCTGACCGCGATCAGCCAGGATGAGCGTCCGCCCGCGCTCCGCACGCTCAGCTCGGCCTTCGCCGACGACCCCGTGGTGCGCTGGCTGTGGCCGGACGACACGGAGTACGCCGAGGTGTTCCCACGCTTTGCGGACGCCTTCGGGGGCCGCGCGTTCGACGAGGGCACCGCCTGGCGGCTGGGCGATCTGAGTGCGGTGGCGCTGTGGCTGGCGCCGGGCGTCGTGGCGGACGACGGCCCGATCGTGGAGGTCATGGCCGGGTCGGTCGCCCAGCAGAAGCACGACGACATGTTCGCCACGCTCGAGCAGCTGGGCGACCGGCACCCGTCCTACCCGCACTGGTACCTCCCCTGGCTGGGGGTCGACGCGGCCCACCAGGGCCAGGGGCTGGGCAGCCGGCTGATGACCCCCTGCCTCGAGCGGGTGGACGCCGACCATCTTCCCGCCTACCTCGAGACGCCCAACCCGCGCACCCTCCCGTTCTACGCGCGGCACGGCTTCGACGTCGTGGGCACGGCCCAGGCCGGCGCCTGTCCACCGTTGTGGTTAATGAGCCGCGCCGCCCGGTGATCCAGGCATACTGGACTCATGTGGGTCCTGCTGTGGGCGTTGTTCCGGTTCCTCGTCAAACGCCGCAAGCGCTGATCCTGGGCACCCGGTGTGACTCCCGCCGGAGTGACAACGCCGTGTCAACATCGCGCGTCCAACAGGTGAATCGCTGCGTGTCGACACCACCCGGACGGCAGACTCAAGGAATTCTGGATCACGTCGATAACGGTCAAGGAGAACAAGTGCACGCCCTGAAGGGAGAGCCCGTGACTGCGGACGTCACTGAAGTCACCTGCGAGCACGGCACCCTGCTCGCCGCCTGGTGCGGCCAGTGTGCGAGTGAGTGGGTGCCGGACGGCGAGATCCCGTCCCAGCCCAACCGGTCTCAGTCCGCCGCCTGAGCGCTCAGCTCACGCGCCTGCACCATCCCCGTCATCATCAGCCTGACCGCTGAGCCCGGTCGCACCTGGACTGCGAGCCGCAGGTCGGCAGCACACACCACGCCCACGACCGGGTAGCCGCCTGTCGTCTGACAGTTGCCGAGCAGCACGATCGGGCGACCGTCCGGCGGCAACTGCACCGCCCCTGGCACGACACCGATCGTCGCGATGTCTCCGCCCGCGTGCGCCAGCGGGTCGCCGTCGAGCCGCAGGCCAGTGCGGTCGCTGCGCGCGCCGACCACGAACCGTGCGCCGTCGATCGCTGTCCTCAGCCGGTCGGCGTGCGGCCCCGCCGTCAGCCTCAGCACGACCTCGCCGTCGGGTAGGGCCGGCCCCGCCGCCACCACGGCCCGCCGGCCGGTGTCGGCGCCCAGCGGCAGCACGTCGTCCACGCGGAGCACCTGCCCGCCGAAGCCGCTGAGCGTGTCGGTCGAGCGGCTGGCGAGCACGGGAGGCACCTCGATGCCGCCGGCCACGGCCACCCAGCAGCGCAGCCCCGGCCCGACCCTCACGGTGTACGGGACCCCGCTCGCAACGGGCAGAGGTCCGAGGGTCCACCCCGCGCCGGCCACCGCGATGGTCCACGCGGCGTCCCCCACGAGCGTCGGGCCGCGCAGCACGCACTCGAGCCCCGCGGCGCCGGCCGGGTTGCCGACCGCGGCGTTGGCCGCGGCCAGGGCGAGCGGGTCCAGCGCGCCGGCGAGCGGCACGCCCGAGCGGGCATGGCCCGGCCGGCCGAGGTCCTGCACGGTCGTCTGCAGCCCCGGCGACACCACCCGCAGCGTGGTCACCGGGCCGCGAACCGCACCGCGTCGCCGGCCACCAGCAGCGTCGCCGGGTCGCGTGCCGCGTCGAAGAGCACGGCGTCCGTCCGCCCAATGAGGCGCCAGCCGCCGGGCGTGCCCGTGGGGTAGACCCCAGTCTGGTCGCCGCCGATGCCCACCGAGCCCGGCGGTACCGAGACCCGAGGCGTGTCCAGCCGCGGCACGGCCAGCCGCGGGTCGAGCCCCACGAGGTAGGGGAAGCCGGGGGAGAAGCCGAGGAACGCCACGGTGTAGGCGGGCGCGGTGTGCAGCGCCACCAGGTCGTCGAGCGTCAGGCCGGTCAGACGACACACGTCGGCCAGGTCCGGCCCGTCGTACGCGACCTCGATGACCACCTCCCGCCCGCCGACCGAGCCGACGTTGGGGAGGTCCCACGAGGGCAGCGCCGCGGCCAGGGCGTCGAGCTCCTCGCCACACCCAGGGAGTCCGACTACCAGGACCGTGTCGTACGCGGGCACCGTCTCGCGTACCCAGGGGAGCTCGGCCGACCGCAGCGCCGCGTCGACCCGGCGCACCGTGGCCAGGTCGCCGCACGCGACGAGCAGCGCGGTCTCGCCCATCGGCAGGCAGCGGAGCGTCATCCGGCGAAGGCGGCGAGCTCGACCCCGGCGTCCGCCAGCCCGTCGCGTACGGCGTGAGCGAGTCCGACGCCTCCGGGGGTGTCGCCGTGCACGCAGATGCTGGCGGCACGCACCGGCACCAGCTCGCCGGTCACGGCTTCGACCACGCCTTCGGTGACCATGCGCACCACCCGTGCCACGACGGCGCCCGGCTCGGTCACCAGGGCCCCGGGCGACGACCGCGGGACCAGCCCACCGGCAGCCGTGTAGCCGCGGTCGGCGTAGGCCTCCAGCACGACGGTGAGCCCGGCGGCTGCCGCGAGCGAGCCCGCCACGGAGTCGGGCAGCGTGAGCATGGGCAGTCCGCCGAAGGCGACGAGGGCTTCGACCACGGCCGCCGCCTGCACCGGGTCGTGGGTGATCCGGTGGTAGAGCGCGCCGTGCGGCTTGACGTACGAGACCCGGGTGCCGGCGGCGCGGGCCAGGGCATCGAGCGCGCCGAGCTGGTAGAGCACGTCGGCGGTCAGCTCGGCGGCCGGCACATCGAGGTCACGACGGCCGAAGCCGCGCAGGTCGGCGTAGGACACCTGCGCTCCGACGGCGACACCGCGTGCGGCGGCCCGTCGTACGACGGCGGACATGATCTGCGGGTCGCCAGCGTGGAAGCCACACGCGACGTTGGCGCTGGTCACGACGTCGAGCAGCGCCTCGTCGTCACCGAGCCGCCAGACCCCAAAGCCCTCGCCGAGGTCACAATTGAGGTCGATCGCCATGGCGCCATGATCGCAGGTCAGTCCGGCTCGACCCCGAAGCAGTTGTACGCGGCGAGCCTCGCCCTCCGGACCGCGCGCTCGAGCGACGCGAGCGCGGCCCTGCGGCCGTTGACCTCGCCCGTGGTGATCGACCCGCCCGGGTCGTCGGCGGTGGCCAGCTCGACGACACGCCCGAGCTGCGCGGCGCGCGAGAGCAGCAGCCGGGCCCGCGCGGGGTAGCCGGGCGGCAGCCACGAGCCCTCGTCCTTGCCCGACCGCGCGGTGCGGCGCAGGTCGGTGATGGCCTCGGCCAGCTCGGGTCGCCACCGCGCGACGTCGAGCGTGAGGAGAGCCTCGGTGCTCTCCCGCAGCGCGATCGTGAGGTCGTGGTCGGCCTCGGCCAGCGGCAGGTAGACCGGGCTCGGCAGCGGCTCGGTGGCGAACGCGGTCCAGGCGATGCTGACGGTCTGGCCCTCGGTCTCGTTGCCGTGCTCCTCACGGCGGGGCACCAGGGCGAGTCCTGCGCTCTCGGACGCAGCCACCGCGGCGGCTGCGCTGGAGAGAGCGGCTCGGCGCAGACCCTCGGGGCCGGGCAGCCCGGTCAGGTCGCCGGGCACCGGCAGGACCAGCCGGACGGCTTCGGCCCCCGTCGCCCGCAGCTCGCTCAGCGCCCAGCCCAGCGGGACGGGGTCAGGCTGGGCGGCCAGCCCGGCGACCTGGTGCAGCCGGTCGCGGGTGACAGCGGCGAGCGCGTCGTCGTACGAGACGAGGCCTGCGAGCCACGCGCTCGACCAGGCCACGAGGCGGCCGGCGTCGATGCGCTCGCGGGCGGAGCGGAGGGTGGGGGCTTGCTCAGACACCCGTCCAGGGTAGGCGCTTGCGCTGTCCCCGCTAGTCGAGACGGCGCAAGGTCGCGCGATAGCGGTGCCCGTTGCCGACGTACAGCTCGACCGCGTCGAGGAACTCGCCCTCGCCTACTGCGTCGAGCCGCAGCTTGGCCGGGACGCCCAGGGCCATCGCCCGGGACGGCACCTCGAGGCCGTTGGGCACGACCGCGCCGGCGCCTACCAGCGCGCCGCTGCGGATGACGGCTCGGTGCAGCACGACCGAGCCCGAGCCGATGAGGCAGTCGTCCTCGACCGTGCACCCTTCGAGGTGGGCGAGGTGACCGACGACGCATCGGCTGCCGATGACGGTGGCATGCTCCGCCGTGGCGTGGATGACGGTGCCGTCCTGGATCGACGTGCGCTCCCCGACACTGATCCGGCCATAGTCGCCACGCAGGACCGCTCCGGGCCATACAGTGCTGTCGGCACCGATGGTCACCTTGCCGATGACCACGGCGTCGTGGTGGACGAACGCGGCCGGGTGGATGTCAGGCGCGTCGTCACCGAGCGCGTAGACCGCCATGGAATGCCTCCGGGGGTTGCACGGTTGGGGGGCGCAGAACGACAGCCTGCCCCATGACAGGAACCTGAGGGAACGCGCACCCGTTCGGCCAATGGGCGCGTCGACCCCTTAAGGTGTGCAGCAACGCCCGGGCCCCCCACAAGGGGGCACGAGACACTGATCGCAACCCACGCAACTCCAGCGCCTCATCGGGCACAAAACTTGGTAGCGACGCGTTACCCACCGCGCCGATACCTCGAGGGGAGGAAACCCACATGGCTACCGACTACGACAGCCCGCGCGTTGACGAGGACCTCAACGAGGACAGCCTCGAGGAGCTCAAGGCTCGTCGCGCCGAGGCGCAGTCCGGCACCGTGGACGTCGACGAGGAAGACCTCGCCGAGTCCCTCGAGCTGCCGGGCGCCGACCTGTCCGGCGAAGAGCTCACGGTACGGGTGCTGCCGCGCCAGGCCGACGAGTTCACCTGCTCGCGCTGCTTCCTGGTGCACCACCGCAGCCAGCTCGCCAGCGAGGCCAAGGGGCAGATGGTCTGTCGCGAGTGCGCGGCCTGACCGCTGCTCGTACGTGCAGGTGCCCCGTGACGGGGTAGGCCGCCCGGCAGGAATTCCGTCGAGCGGCCCAGGAGACCCTTACATGCCGATCATGCGTCGTCCGGGGCGTCATCAGCCCGCCAGCCCCGAACGGTCGGGGGACGATCCGCAGGTCACCGACCTGGTGCGCGCTCTCAGCGCCCCCGCGCCCACCGAAGACCGTGGGCGGCGCGTCCGGCTGATCGCCCAGCTCAGCAAGGCCCTCGCCGCCAGCGCGCGAGCCGCCGGCGCCGGCGCCGTCCTGAGCGGACAGTGGCTCAGCGACCTGGTCGAACAGATGGCGCCCCACGTCACCGTCCGCGACCTCGCCACCCTGCAGGACACCTACCACCTCGAGGGCAATGCGCTCGCTGAGGCCGTGATCCGCTCTGCCTCCCGCTCGACGGCGGCGCTCGGGGCTGCTGCAGGCGCACTCGCCGCCGCTGAGCTGGCCGCACCTCCTGCGCTGCTGGCCACACCGGTCCAGCTTGCGGCCGAGACGTTGGCCGTGGTGGCCGTCGAGCTGCGCATGCTCGGCGAGCTGCACGAGATCTACGGCGCACCCGTCGAGGGCACGACCACGTCCAAGGCCACCGACCTGCTGACCACCTGGGTACGGCGCCGGGCGCTCGAGGGCGGAGCCGGAAGCCTGCTGCTCGGCGCTGCGGCGCGGCGCGAGCTGCGCAAGCGGGTCATGAAGCGGCTGGGCAGCAGCGTCACGACGCTGGCCCCGTTCTTGGCCGGTGCGGTCGCCGGCGCCGAGGTCAACCGGCGTGAGACCCGCAAGCTGGGCGATGCCGTGGCCAAGGACCTGTCGGTACGGGCCCTGCGGACCTTCCCCGCCGACCGGCTCATCGAGGGTCATGCCCACGAGGCTCGGGTCAACGGGTCGGACAGCTCACCAACGTGAGCGGGCCTTGACTCGTACCGGACCGGGCACCAGCGGGTCGGCGTCGGCCGGGTCGGGCGAGGGCACGATCCAGATTGCCTGCTCGAGCTCCGCGGCACGCTGACGCAGGCTGCGGCGGGGGCTGACGGTGACGGGGTGCGGCTCGACGACCGGGCGGACCATCTCGACGCCGAACGCGTCGTGGGTCGGCTTGGCGGGGGCTGCGGGCGCCATGAGGTGGCCGGTGCTGTCACCGGTACGGGCCAGCTCGTGGCCGGCGGCCGCACGCTCGGCGACGCGGCGCAGGGACCAGTAGCTCATCGTGTCTCCTCGGTGGGGGCGAAGAGCGGAGGACTGTCGTCCGCCGCACCGCCGACTCTGCTGTCTGGCAGAGCACCGGGCATGAGTACTTGATACCTACTTCTTGGCGCTGATACTCAGAGCGCCCTCTAGGCCACCGTCTCCAGGCCCGGCGGCAGGTTGCCGGTGGCCTTGACCCAGCTGCGGGCGGCGCTGCGACGGGCCAGCAGCCGGGCCAGCCCGATGAGGACACCCGACAGCACGGAGAAACCGACCGCCTCGGCCCACGTCGTCTCGGGTGACTCGGGGTTGGCCGGCGGCTCCTTGCCCGTCGCCTTGCGCCACGTCAGCTCGAGGCCCTTCTTCGCGACGATGCCGGCGAGGGCGGCCGAGACACCGCCGAGCAGGGACCACATCGGCTTGGCGAGCACGGGCAGCTCCGGAGGGGGAGGGCGAGGGCGAAGGCGTACACCGTCATCCTGGCGCGTGGCACGTCACCGAAACCTCGCGGGGTCCGATCAGCCGGTGCGGATGACGACCACGCCGGCGAGCGTGGGCACGTGCAGGTAGCCGTGCAGCATGGCCATGGTGGCGAAGCGGCTGGTCTCGCCGACGTGGACGGTGCGCAGCACCTTGCCCGTCGTACGGCTGAGGCCGTAGACCACGCCGCCCTGCTGGTCGAGCGTCCACACCGCGCCGCCGCCGTAGATGGGCGAGCCGGTGATGTTCGACGGCGCCTTCCACAGCAGGCTCAGGTGGTTGCCGGTCACCTTGATGGCGGCCAGGCCGTCGTTGCAGGGAGCGAAGACCACGCCCGCGTAGTAGGCGGTCCCGCCGTACGAGGCGCAGCCGGACAGGGTGGACAGCTGGCCGCCGACGTGTCCGAGGTGGGCCGCGCTGACGAGGTAGGCGATGCCGCGCTTGCCCGCGACGAAGATCTTGCCGCCGGGAAGGTAGGCCGGCCCCATCGAGCTGAGGTCGAGGTCGGCCGCGTTGTCGGCCGCCCAGGTCGTCGGTGCGAAGTAGTCGTCGAGGTGCAGGGTCGGACTCAGCGAGAGGATCGCGTCGCTGTAGTCGAATCCCTGCGACTGGCTGGTGTGGCCGCTGTTGCCCACGGAGGCGAGCAGGTGGCCGTCGGGCGTCACGGCCAGGCCGGAGGCGGACCAGATGCCGGCCTCGGTGTCCTTGGTCTTGTAGACCAGCGGGCCGGTGCCGGTGGTGCGGTAGCCGATGACCCAGCCGTGGTAGTCGCTGCAGTCGCCGTAGAGGCCGCCGAGCGGGACGTAGACGGTGCCGTTGGCCACGGTCAGGGCTCCGCGCTCCTGCTGCGCCCGCGGGTCCATGCCGGCCACGTTGAGCCCGCGGTGCCAGAGGACCTTGCCCGTCACCACGTCGATCGCGTAGAGCGTGTGGCGCAGCGGTCCGGCCAGTTCGGCGGCGACGTAAAGCACGCCGCTGGTCGCGTCGTAGGCGGGCGTGCCCGTGATGCCGAGCGGGTCGATGTTGCCGCACGGGAGGGCCGACCGCCGTACCGGAGTGCCGAGGTGACGGGACCACACGACGTGGCCACCGCGCAGCGCGTACACCGTGTCGTTCTCGGTCGCGACGATGACGTTGCGGCCGACGATGAGCGGGGAGGCATAGACCGCGCCGTCAAGGTTCTTGCGCCAAGCGACGGCCGTCTTGCCGAGCGGCGGGCTGGTGGTGTCGACGCCGGCCCGGGTGTTGTCGCCGTGGTAGGTCGGCCAGTAACCGACGGGGTGGCTGGTGGCAGCGGTAGCGGTGACGGTCGCCGAGCCGGGGCTCTCCGAGGCGACCACGGACGCGGTGCCAGCGGCGGCGGCGGCGGGCGTGGTCGTGTGTCGGGAGACGGCGGGGCTCGCTGACGCGCCCGTCGTGCACCCTACGGTCAGCGCAGCCGCAGCCGACAGCGCGACCAGCCGTGACCTCGTGGTGAGCCTCATTGGCACCTCCTTCGTCGGTCGAGCATGCCTGTGTGCGGCCGCGTTCGCCAGTCGCGTCGCATTCTGTCGGTGCCGTGCGCCAAGATGCTGACCGGCAGCAGGTGCAGGCCGAAGGAGAGGACGTTACGTGCCGGTCGAGGAGATCGCTCTGGCTCAGGCACGTCGCATCGCCCTTGCGGCGCAGGGCTTTGCCCGCCCTCGACCGACCGGGCGCATCGACGGTGGCCACCTCGGGCGGGTCGTCGACGGCCTCGGCCTGCTGCAGATCGACTCGGTCAACGTGCTGTCGCGGGCTCACTACCTGCCGGCCTACTCGCGGCTCGGGCCCTATCCGCGCGAGCGGCTCGACCAGCTGACGTGGGGCTCGGGCCGCGTGTTCGAGTACTGGGCGCACGAGGCGTCGTTCCTGCCCGCCCAGCTGTGGCCGTTGTTCCGCTGGCGCATGGAAGCGCGGCGCGGCCACGGCACGTGGGGCAGCGCGCGCGGGCTGATCGCCAACCGTCCTGGCTACATCGAGGACGTGCTCGAGGAGGTACGCGACCGGGGGCCGCTGTCCGCCCGCGAGGTGAGCGACGCCGTCAGCCGCAAGGGCGCGTGGTGGTCGTGGTCCGACGCCAAGGTGGCCCTCGAGGCGCTGTTCGCGACCGGCGACGTGACGGTCTTCGAGCGGGTCAACTTCGAGCGCCGGTACGACCTGCCCGAGCGGGTGCTGCCCGCCGCTGTCGTTGAGGCGCCGGTCCCGACCGAGGACGAGGCCAGGCGCGAACTGCTCCGCATCTCGGCCCGCGCGCTGGGCGTGGCGACGGCGACCGATCTGTACGACTACTTCCGGCTCAACGGGCCGGTCACCGCGCCGCGGCTGGCCGAGCTGGTCGAGGCCGGCGATCTCACGCCGGTCACGGTGCGCGGTTGGTCCCAGCCGGCCTACCTGGCGCCCGGCGCCCGCTTGCCTCGTCGGATCACCGCGCGGGCGCTGCTGTCGCCGTTCGACTCGATGGTCTTCGAACGCTCGCGGCTCGAGCGGCTGTTCGACTTCCGCTACCGCATCGAGATCTACGTGCCCGCGCCTAAACGGATCTACGGCTACTACGTGCTCCCGTTCCTGCTCGGCGAGCGGTTCGTGGCCCGCGTCGACCTCAAGGCCGACCGGGCCACGGGCGTGCTGGTCGTGCAGGCTGCGTGGTCCGAGCCCGACGCGCCGCCCGACACCGTTGAGGAGCTCGCCGACGAGCTCGTGCTGCTCGCGGGGTGGCTGGGGCTCTCCGCGGTGTCCGTCACCGGTCGCGGCGACCTCGGCCCAGCGCTGGCCCGCGCCGTCGCGACCCGCTGACGCCGGCGACTGCCGCCCGTACCACCGCCGTCACCCCGCACCCCGCCCCCCCATTTCGACGCCGCCCCCCTTCGGATCACTGGGCCGGAATGGCTGCTCTGGCGGGGTTCTGAGCAGCAAGAACCGCCCAGTGATCCGCACAGGAAGTGGATCACTGGGCGGCCTCGGCTGCACTGTGGCGGGTCTTTCCGACGAGAACGGCCCAGTGATCCAGAACGGCGGGGGTGAGAAAAGGGGGGCTAGAAGGTGGTCGGGCCGTCGTCGTCTGCCCGCCGCAGCGCCGCCATCAGCCGCTCGGGGTGGCGGGTCGACACCAGCCAGTACGGCGTGGGGTCGTCATCGCCGACCACCTCGACGTAGACGCAGCCGCGGATCCAGTCCCGCGTCAGCAGGAACGCCCCGTCGGTGGCGGACGGTCCGAGCAGCGCCTTGCGGGTCGTCGGCTCGACCATGCGCACCGCACCGACCGCGGAGTAGGGCAGCGTCGCCGCACCCGCGCGCAGGCCGGCGGCACTGATGCCGACCGGCGCGATGCCGACCGTGATCAGCCATGACACGACGACGGCGGTGATGAGGACGGCCGACCAGATCTGCCACGAGCCCGGCAGCCCAGGAATCACCTCGGCGACGAACATCGCGATGACCACCGCCGCGAACGGCCACCACCACCAGGGCACCCACAGCCGCTCCTGGAACACCAGCGGGGTCGGCCGCGCGTCAGTGGCGGTCCGGTCGCTGTGCACGTCGCTCATCTTGCGTCACCCACCCCGCCAGGATGGCACCCCATCGCCGGTGGGCTAGCCTGCACCCCGTGACAGCAGCGCCGGTCCCCGTGTGGCCACCCTCGGCCACCACTCCGCCGGACGACGTCGAACCAGCGGTACGCGCACCCGGCGCGCCCGCCCCGGGCGAGCGCATCCCGGCCCACTACGCGTACTGCTTCGGTTGCGGTGACCTCAACCCCGCCGGCCTGCGCCTGGAGCTGACGGCGGGCGAGGGTGCGACGATCTCCGCCGTGCTGACCGTGACCGAGCACCACCAGGGGGCGCCCGGCATGGCGCACGGCGGTCTGCTCGCGACCGCCTTCGACGAGACCTTCGGCTTCCTGCTGTGGATGGTCGGCAAGCCCGCGGTGACGGCCCGGCTTGAGACTGACTTCGCTCTGCCGGTGCCGGTCGGATCAACGTTGTTCTTCAGCTGCGAGTGCCTCGGGGTCCAACGCCGCAAGGTCTACGTCCGTGGGGTCGCCCGCCTCGGCGGCCCGGACGGGCCGGTGGCGCTGCGGGGCGCGGCGCTGTTCGTCGCCGTACCCCCTGAGCACCCGAGCCGGAGCAGCGCGCGATGACCGACCCGTACCCCGAGCTCGAGATCCAGGTGCGCCGGCTCGACCCGTCGGTGCCGCTGCCGGCCTACGCGCTGCCGGGCGACGCGGGCGCCGACCTGGTCACGACCGAGGCCGTGGTGCTGGGTCCGGGGGAGCGGGCGGTGCTGCCCACGGGCATTGCGATGGCGATCCCGTACGGCTATGCCGCTTTTGTCCATCCCCGCTCCGGCCTTGCCGCGCGCATGGGGGTGGCTCTGGTCAACGCCCCCGGCACCATCGACGCCGGCTACCGCGGTGAGATCAAGGTGATCGTGATCAACCTCGACCCGCGCGAGCCGGTACGGTTCTCTGCGGGCGATCGGATCGCCCAGCTGGTCGTGCAACGCGTGGAGTACGTACGGTTCGTCGAGACCGACGAGCTGCCGGACTCGGTACGCGGCAGCGGCGGGCACGGGTCTACGGGCGGGTTCACCACCCCGCCGTCCGCCCGGACAAGTGAAGGAGCGTAACCGTGTTCCGACGTCGTGGCAGGGACAGCGACGAGGGTGACGAGACCTCCGTCGACCTCGAGGCACAGGAGTCGGCGGACGACGAGATCGTCGAGGTCGTCGTCGAGCCCGGCCGGCCGCAGGGCCCGTGGGACGTCGACGACCTGCCCGACGACGGCCAGGAGCGCCTCGACCTCGGCGGCATGCTCGTCCCGGTCAGCGAGGGTATGGAGCTGCGGGTCGACGTGAGCCCCGAGGGCCAGGTCATCGCCGCTACCGTCGTCTCGGGCGCCAGCGCGATGCAGGTCAACGCGTTCGCGGCGCCCCGTACCGCCGGCATCTGGGCCGAGATCGCCGACGAGATCCTGGAGTCGTTGGTGGAGAGCGGGGGCTCCGGCGAGATCATCGAGGGCGAGCTCGGTCTCGAGCTGCGGGCCAAGGTGCCGGCCGAAGGTGCGGTGCTCCAGCCGGCCCGGTTCCTCGGTGCCGATGGGCCGCGCTGGTTCGTGCGGGCGCTGATGTCCGGCCCCGCGGCGACCGATCCGGTGCAGGCCGCGCCGTTCGAGTACGTCTTCCGGTCGGTCGTCGTGGTGCGCGGCAAGGACGCTATGGCGCCCCGCGACCCGTTGCCGCTGCGCCTGCCGACCGACGTGCTCGTGTCGGGGGAGCCCGGTGTCGAAGAGGACGGGGACGATCCGCTCAACCCGTTCGAGCGAGGACCCGAGATCACCGAGATCCACTAGGGACGCCCACGTGCGACGACGTACCATGGCGTTGACGAGGCAACGATTGAGGATGACCGTGACAGTGTCGGGCAGCTCGAAAGGTAGTGACCGCGACCATGGGTGACGTCGAGACCAAGCGTCACGAGGGTCCGTTCCGCCGGGCGCTGCACCGCCTGTCCGCCGACACCGCCGTCCTCGACGACGAGGAGCTGCAGAAGTCCTCGGTGGCCTGCGGCGCCCAGCCGGTGTCGCAGTGCCCCAACCGCGAGCGCGCCTCGGTGCACGGCGTCCTGCGCACGGTGACCCTGCGTCCCCGCGGCGGCATTCCCTCGCTCGAAGCCCAGCTCTGGGACGGCACCGGCACGGTCGAGCTGGTGTGGCTCGGCCGGCGCCGCATCGGTGGCATCGAGCCCGGCCGGGCGATCGTCGCGTCGGGCCTGATCACGACCGCTGACGGTCGCAAGACGATGTTCAACCCGCTCTACGAGCTGATGCCCAACCAGCACTGAGCCCCCCCGCACGGGCCTCAGCGGTCGGTGCGCCCCGACAGCAGGCTGTCCAGCTGGCTCTCGACCTCGTCGGTCGCCACGAACAGCAACTCGTCGCCGACCTCGAGCGGGTCGTCTTTGGTGGGGACGAGCACCCGGGTGTCGCGCACGATGGCGACCAGCGCGACGTCTTCCGGCCACGGCACGTCGCCCACCCGACGCCCGACAAAGGGCGTGTTGTCGGCGAGGGTCAGCTCGACGATGTTGGCCTGACCGTGCTGGAGGCTGAGCAGCCGTACGACGTCGCCGACGGTGACCGCTTCCTCGACGAGCGCCGACAGCATGCGAGGCGCTGAGACCGCCACGTCGACGCCCCACGACTCGTTGAACAGCCACTCGTTCTTCGGGTGGTTGACCTTGGCCACGACCCGGGGCACGCCGAACTCAGTCTTGGCCAGCAGCGATACCACCAGGTTGGTCTTGTCGTCGCCGGTCGCGGCCACCGTCACCTGGCAGGAGCCGAGCCCGGCCTCGTCGAGGCTGCTCAGCTCGCACGCGTCGGCCTGCATCCAGGTGGCGCCGGGCACGCTGTCGACCTTCATCGCGTGGGGGTCGCGCTCGATGAGCAGGACCTCGTGGCCGTTGCCGATGAGCTCGCGGGCGATGGACCGGCCGACGTTACCGGCGCCGGCGATGGCAACGCGCATCAGTGCTCCTCGGGCTGGCTGGCAAAGATGCGCTCGACGTCGGAGAGCCGCTGGGCCTCGGCGGCGACGTAGACCAGGTCGCCCTCCTGCAGCACGGTGTCGGCGCCGGGCAGTGTGCCGTCGCCGTGGCGGCGGATGAACGCCACTCGTACCCCGGCGGCTGCCTCGAGCTTGATCAGGCGACGGCCGACCCAGGCGGCGTTGTACGCGACCTCGGCCAGCGCGATGTGGCCGCTCGGGTCGCGCCACTCGGCGTGGGCACCTTCGGGCAGCAGCCGGCGCAGCATGTGGTCGGTCGTCCACTTGACCGTGCCGACGGTGGGGATGCCCAGTCGCTGGTAGACCTCGACCCGCTTGGGGTCGTAGATGCGGGCCACGACGTTCTCGACGCCGAACGTCTCGCGGGCGACCCGGGCGGCGATGATGTTGGAGTTGTCGCCACTGCTGACGGCGGCGAAGGCACCGGCCCGCTCGACGCCCGCCTCGATCAGCGTGTCCCGGTCGAACCCCACCCCGGCCACCTGTGCTCCGCCGAAGGTCGGGCCCAGGCGATGAAACGCGGTCTTGTCCCGGTCGATGACGGCGACCGTGTGGCCGAGGTCCTCCAGGCTGTGCGCGAGGCTGGAGCCCACGCGCCCGCAGCCCATGATCACGACGTGCACAGCGGTCCCTTCGGGGCAACAGGTGCCATGACGTAAGGAGGAGCAGGTGGCGCCCGCACACGCTACACGGCCCGGTGAGGGGCCCCGTCAGCAGCGGTCACCCGAGCGATCCTTACGGGGGTCACATCGCCAGGTCAGCGCCGACCGCTGATCGGCCGGGCCGTACGATGCGTGCGTGTCCTCCATCAGCAGCCTGCCCAAGCGCCTGTTCGTCGGGCGCCCGCTCACCAGCAATCAGCTCGGCGAGACGCTGCTGCCGATCCGGATCGCCCTGCCGATCTTCTCGAGCGACGCGCTCTCGTCTGTCGCCTACGCGACGCAGGAGATCGTCCTGGTGCTCAGCCTGGCCGGGCTGACCTACTACCACTACACCCCGTGGCTCGCCGTGGCCGTGGTCACGCTCATGGCGGCGGTCGTCTTCTCGTACCGACGGACCGTCCACGCCTACCCGAGCGGCGGCGGCGACTACGAGGTCGCCCAGACCAACTTCGGTGAGCGTGCGGGAGTCGTCGTCGCTGCTGCGCTGCTGACCGACTACATCGTCACCGTCGCGGTGAGCGTCGCGGCCGGCGTCGAGGCCATCACCTCCGCCGAGCCGAGCTTGTACGGGGCCCGTACCCTCATCGCGGTCATGCTCGTGCTCATCATCACGCTGCTCAACCTGCGCGGCGTGCGTGAGTCGGGCAAGGCGTTCGCGCTGCCCACCTACGCCTTCATCGCCGCCATCTTCGCGCTGATCATCCTGGGCTTCGTCAAGTTCGCGAACGGCAGCCTGCACGACGCGCCCAGCGCCGCCCAGAACCCCACCAACCTCAAGCACGTCGCCGGCCTCACGCTGCTCTTCCTGCTGCTGCGGGCTTTCGCCAGCGGGTGTACGGCGCTGACCGGGGTCGAGGCCATCGCCAACGGCGTCCCCGCGTTCCAGAAGCCCAAGTCGACCAACGCCGCCCGCACCTTGCTGCTCATGGGCACGATCTCAGTGACCATGTTCGCCGGCATCACGGCGCTCGCGCTCAAGACCCACGTCCACTACGTCGGTCCGACGCAGTCCCTGCTGCCCGCGGACAAGGACGCCCAGCAGACCGTGCTGGCCCAGATCGGCGGCACCGTCTTCGGTGGCGGCTCGTTCGCGTTCTACTTCCTGCAGACGGTCACGGCGGCGATCCTCGTGCTGGCGGCCAACACGGCGTACAACGGCTTCCCGGTCCTGGCGTCCGTGCTGGCCCGCGACCGCTACCTGCCGCGCCAGTTGCACACCCGCGGCGACCGGCTCGTCTACAGCAACGGCATCGTGCTGCTGGCCACGTTCGCCGCCCTGCTGCTGTGGTACTTCAAGGCGAGCACCACCGAGCTGATCGAGCTCTACATCGTCGGCGTCTTCATCTCGTTCACCACCAGCCAGCTGGGCATGGTGCGGCACTGGACGCGACACCTCAAGACCGAGACCGACCCCAAGAAGCGCCGCCAGATGAAGAGCTCGCGCATCGTGCAGGGCTTCGGCGGCTGCTTCACCGGCATCGTGCTGGTCGTCCAGCTGGCGACCAAGTTCACCCACGGCGCGTGGATCGCGGTCACGGCCATCATCATCTTCTTCATCCTGATGAACGGTGTACGTCGCCACTACGACCGCGTCGCCATCGAGCTCGTGCCGAGCGAGGACGAGGACATGCTGCCGTCGCGCAACCACGCGATCGTGCTCGTGTCCAAGATCCACAAGCCGACGCTGCGGGCGCTCGCCTACGCCCGCGCGACCCGGCCGAGCACGCTGGTCGCGCTGACCGTGCAGGTCGACGAGGACGAGACCAAGGCTCTGCAGGAGGAGTGGGAGCGCCGCGGCATCCCGGTCCCGCTGGTGTCGCTGGACTCCCCGTACCGCGAGATCACCCGGCCGATCCTGTCCTACGTCCGCAACGTCCACCGGGAGAGCCCGCGCGACGTGGTCACGGTCTTCCTGCCGGAGTACGTCGTGGGGCGCTGGTGGGAGCACCTGTTGCACAACCAGAGCGCGCTGCGGCTCAAGACCCGGTTGCTCTTCACCCCGGGAGTCATGGTGACGAGCGTGCCGTGGCAGCTGCACTCGTCGGCGCGGCTGCCCGACCCGGTCGAGGGGCCGCCGCCCGCCCAGCTCGGTGCCCGGTGGGGCGTCACGGCGACGTCGGCACCTCCCGTCGTCCCGACCAGCACCGACGGCTCGGCCTAGATGCCCGAGGTCGGCGACATCCTCGAGCTCGAGGTCGGACCGGTCGCCCATGGCGGCTTCTGCGTGGCCCGGTTCGACGGGCAGGCCGTCTTCGTGCGGCACAGCCTGCCGGGGGAGACGGTACGGGCGTCCGTGACCGAGGTCCGGCCGCGCTACCTGCGGGCCGACGCGGTCGAGGTGCTGACGGCGTCGGAGCACCGTGTCGAGGCGCCGTGCGAGTACGCCCACCCGGGCGGCTGCGGCGGGTGTGACTGGCAGCACGCCCGGCTGCCGTACCAGCGCGAGCTCAAGGCGGCGGTCGTCCACGAGCAGCTGCTACGACTCGCCGGGCTCGACCTCGATGTGACCGTCGATGCCGTCCCTGGCAGTGACGACGGGCTTGGCTGGCGTACGCGCGTGGGGTTCGCCGTACGGCGTGACGGCACCGTGGGGCTGCACAAGGCGCGGTCCCACGCGATCCAGCCGGTCGACCGCTGCCTGATCGCCCACCCAGGGGTCGAGGAGCTCGGGGTCGAGGCCCGGACATGGCCGTACATCCGCGCTGTGGAGGCGGTGGCCTCCGCGACGACGTCGGACCGGCTGGTCGCCGCCACGCCGGTCTCGCGTCGCCAGCCGCTGCACCCGATCGCCCTCAACGTGCCCGCCGGCTTCGTGCGTGACGACGACAAGGGCCACATGACGACCCTGCGCGGGCCCGGGGCGGTGACGGAGAACGCCGCCGGACGCTCGTGGCGGGTCACCGGTGGCGGCTTCTGGCAGATCCACCCGGCGGCCGCCCAGACCCTGGTCGACGCGGTCATGGCGCAGCTCGCCCCGGCACCGGGGGAGTCGGCGCTCGACCTGTTCTGCGGCGTCGGGCTGTTCGCCGGTGCCCTGGCTGAGGCGGTGGGTGCCACCGGCCAGGTGGTCGCCGTCGAGGGCGATCGCCAAGCCGTGCTCGACGCCGAGCACAACCTCGCCGACCTGCCTCAGGTGCGGGTCAGCCGCGGCCGCATCGGCACCGACCCGACCAACCGCTGGCTGGGCGGACGGGCGACCGTCGACATGGTGGTGCTCGACCCGCCCCGGACCGGTGCCGGTCCAGCGCTGTGCCGCGAGATCGTCGGGCTGGCCCCGCGGGCGATCTGCTACGTGGCGTGCGACCCGGCGGCGCTGGCCCGCGACACCGCCGCTCTCGCCGAGGTCGGCTACACGCTGCGCGAACTCCGCGCGTACGACCTCTTCCCTATGACCAGCCACGTCGAGTGCGTGGCGCTGTTCCTGCCGGTGTAGCCGCGGTTCTACTCGCCTCGGCGCCAGGCCCGCTCGGCGGTGATCTCGTCCGCCGTGTAGACGATGCGCGCCGTGGCGCAGGGCCAGGCGAGGGGGTCACCCCCACCACGCGTCACGCACTCGGAGGCGCACCAGACCTCGCGACCGCGGTAGCCGGAGCGGGTGGCCTGAGCCTGCACGTAGCGGATCGGCGCGTGCAGGTGGCGGACCTGTGCCACCCTCTGGTCGGTCACCTGCTGGAGGCTACCGATCGGACGGCGGCCGGAAATCACCCCTAGGGGTGGTGCCGGCGGGCAACGGGAGGAGGCACGGCATGCCACGACCAGCCAGTGGTCCGCTGCCGCCGGGGTGGCCGGACGAGGTGCGTCCGCCGGCGACCCCTGAGTGGGAGCGCAGCGCAGTCGCGTGGCTGTTCGACCTGTGCCCGCCGGACTACCGCGCCCACGACGTGCTGCGCCGCCACCCCGTCATCCTGGCCCGGCTGGCCCGCGAGCACTGCCAGGTCGGCGTCGAGGCCGCGCGTCGCGGCCGGGCAACCGTGCGGGCTGATCTCGCGGGCGCCGTGCCACCCGAGGCGATCGAGGCGACGGTCGGTGCGTACGAACGCGAGGGGGCCCGGCTGGTACGGGCCGTGGCGGCCGTCGCCCTCGTCGAGGCCGCACTCCGGGGCGAGCGCTGGGTGCCCCGGCTGTAGCCGATCACGCCACGGTTTGCTGCCAAGGTTTGTTGGCCCGCAGGACATAGTGCCGGGGAGGCGTGGGTGAGAGCGCTCTCGCGTGCGCGGATCCGCTGTCGTGAGCGTGGCCGCATATCGGGCATCTCCGCGCACAGCGGGCGATGTTGGATCACGATCTGATCACGGTACGTAACCGTGATCCAAACGTTGCCGAGTCGCCCTTTCCCTGAGCGCCTCCGCCTTTTATGTTGACGCGGACAACATACCGGCGCCCGTCGTCGGACCAGTCGACTCCGCCATCGATCAAGGAGACCTATCTCATGTCCAACCGGGCCATGAAGTTCGCGGCACTCGGCGCTGTTGCCGCCGTCGCGCTGACCGGCTGTGGAAGCAGCAGCGGCAGCAAGGCGGCCGCCTCGTCTGCTGCCCCCGCCACCTCGGCCGCTGCTGTCGCCACGTCGGCCGCTGCTGTCGCCACCTCGGCTGCCGCCGTGGCCACCTCGGCCGCTGCCTCCGCTGTGGCCTCCACGGCTCCGGCCACCTCGGCCGCCGCCTCGGCGTCCAGCGCTGGCACCGCCACTGGCAAGGTCGGCGTCATCCTGCCGGACACCGTCACCTCGAAGCGCTGGGAGAACAACGACCGCCCGTCGCTCGACAAGGCGTTCAAGGCCGCCGGCCTGACCGACGACATCCAGAACGCTGATGGCGACGCGTCCAAGTGGCTGCAGATCTGCCAGGCGATGATCGGCGAGAAGGTCACCGTCCTGCTCGAGGTCGACATCGACGTGGCCTCCGCCACCAAGTGCATCACCGACGCGCACGCCCAGGGCATCAAGGTCATCGACTACGACCGGCTGAGCCTCGGTGGCGGTGCTGACTACTACGTGTCCTTCGACAACGTCCAGGTCGGCAAGCTCCAGGGCGAGGGCCTCGTGGCCTGCCTCAAGGCCAAGGGCGTCACCAAGCCCGCCGTCGCCGAGATCAACGGCGACTCCAAGGACAACAACGCCACCCTGTTCGCGCAGGGCTACAACTCGGTCCTCGACCCGCTGTACGCGAGTGGCGCCTACACCAAGGCCGGCAACCAGACCGGTCAGTGGAAGCCCGACATCGCCAAGACGGTGTGGCAGTCCTTCTACACCCAGTACAAGGGCAAGATCGACGGCGCCATCATCGCCAACGACGGCATGGGTGACGGTGTCATCACCGCCATGCAGTCCGAGGGTGTCGCTGGCAAGATCCCGTTCACCGGTCAGGACGCTCAGGACTCTGGGCTCGCCCGCATCCTGCTCGGCCAGCAGTGCATGACGGTCTTCAAGGACACGGCCGTTGAGGCCTCGCTCGCGTCCAAGCTCGCCATCGCGCTGATCAAGAAGACCGACACCACGGCCCTCGTCAACAGCAAGGTCACGGACACCGTGCTCAAGAAGGACGTGCCGTTCGCGGCCGCGACTCCTGAGTCGATCACCGCGACCAACGTGATGGACGTCATCAAGACCGGCTACACCACGGCCGCCAACGTCTGCAAGCTCGCGGGTGCCGCGGCCTGCGCCAAGGCCGGCGTCAAGTAGTCAGCACAGCTCTTCCCATGCACAGCAAGGCCTGACACAGTCGGAGGCCGGCGGCGTCGCACGACGCCGCCGGCTTTCCGGCGTCCACTCCGAGTCTCTGAGGTGACTATGTCAATCGCCGCCGAACAGGCGCCAGCAGCCGGGGCCAGCAGCACCGCTCCGTTGCTTTCGTTGCGGGGCATCAACAAGAGCTTCGGCGCCGTCGACGTCCTGCGTGGCGTCGACCTGGACATGCGCGCCGGAGAGGTCACCGCGCTGGTCGGCGACAACGGCGCCGGCAAGAGCACGCTGATCAAGGGTCTCGCGGGCATCTATCCGTACGACTCGGGGTCCTACCAGTTCGACGGTCGCGAGGTCAGCGTCCACTCGCCGAAGGCGGCCAACGCGCTCGGCATCGAGGTCGTCTACCAGGACCTCGCGCTGTGCGACAACCTCGACATCGTCCACAACATGTTCCTCGGGCGCGAGGAGACCGACCACGGTCTGCTCGACGAGGTCGCCATGGAGCGCAAGGCGGGGGAGACGCTCGCGGGCCTCTCCGTCCGCACCGTCAAGTCGGTCCGCCAGCGCGTGGCAAGCCTCTCCGGCGGTCAGCGCCAGACGGTGGCCATCGCGCGCGCCGTCCTCTGGAACTCCCGCGTCGTCATCCTCGACGAGCCCACCGCGGCTCTCGGCGTCGCCCAGACCGAACAGGTGCTCAACCTCGTACGTCGGCTCGCCGACCGCGGCCTTGCTGTCCTGCTGATCAGCCACAACATGAATGACGTGCTCCAGGTCGCCGACAGCGTCGCGGTGCTCTACCTTGGCCGCATGGCAGCCCAGGTGCGCGCCGACACGGTCACCAACAACCAGGTCGTCGAGCTCATCACGGCCGGCCGCAGCGGCGACATGGGACTCGCCCCCGAGGTCGGCTCCGCAGCCACCACCGCACCGTCACAGCCAGGAGCGTCCGCATGACGGCAACTGCAGTGTCCGAGACCACCGGCCAGGCACTCCCGGCCCAGGTGGGTCTCGGTGACACCCTGAAGGCGTACCGCGACAAGGTGCGCGGCGGCGACATCGGCTCGCTGCCCGCGGTGCTCGGCCTGATCGCCCTGGTGATCTTCTTCTCTGCCGAACGACCCAGCCTGTTCCCCTCCGCCTACAACTTCGCCAACCTGATCACTCAGGGCGCGGCGGTCATGATCTTGTCGATGGGGCTGATCTTCGTGCTCCTGCTCGGCGAGATCGACCTCTCGGCCGGGTTCACCGCAGGTACGGCGGCGGCCGTCATGGCCGTGGTCATGTCCAACCACGGGTGGCCTTGGCCGCTCGGCATGGCGGTCTGCGTCCTGACCGGCTCGGTGATCGGCCTCTGCATCGGCACGATCGTCACCCGGCTGGGCATCCCGTCGTTCGTCGTCACCCTGGCCCTGTTCCTCGGTCTCCAGGGAGTCCAGCTGGCCGTGGTGGGCGAGGGCGGCACGATCCAGTTCACCAGCAAGCCCGTCTACAACATCGACAACGCCAGCCTGCCGATCTGGCTGGGCTGGCTGCTGTTCCTGGTTGTCGCTGGCGGGTTCGCCGCCCTGAACTACTACCGGATCAGTCAGCGGCGCCGCACCGGGCTGAGTACGTCGAGCCTGGGCGTCTGGGCGCTCAAGTCGCTCATCCTTGCGGTGATCCTCGGGCTGGCCACGGCCTTCCTGAGCAAGAACCGCAGCCCGAACAAGGCCGCCAACATCCAGGGCGTGCCTGACGTCGTCCTGCTCCTTCTCGGGCTGCTGCTGACGCTGACGTTCCTGCTCGTCCGCACCCCGCTGGGCCGCCACATCTACGCCATCGGCGGCAACGCCGAGGCGGCCCGCCGGTCCGGCATCAACGTCCCCTTGACCAAGACGTTCTGCTTCGTC
Source organism: Acidothermaceae bacterium B102 (assembly GCA_033097465.1). GTDB lineage: Bacteria > Actinomycetota > Actinomycetes > JAWWOL01 > JAWWOL01 > JAWWOL01. The sequence goes on along the minus strand of AP028633.1, from coordinate 4,803,137 downwards.
ATGTGCTCGTCGCTGGCGGGCGTCGCCGGCATCGTCTACGCGAGCAACGCCAACTCGGTCTCGCCGTCCACCGGTGGCGGCAACGACCTGCTGCTCGCCGTGGGTGCCGCTGTCATCGGCGGCTGCAGCCTCTTCGGTGGCCGCGGTCGCATCCTCGACGCGGTGATCGGTGGTCTGGTCGTCGTGGTCATCAGCAACGGCATGATCCTGATGCAGCTCAAGGCCGCCTACACCGAGATCTTCTCGGGTCTGGTCCTGTTGATCGCAGCAGGCGTCGACGCCACCTCACGGAAGCGATCCGGGGTCTAGCGACCGCCGGTCAGCAACGGTGCGTGAGGGGCGGTTCGGCCGAAGTGGCCGGGCCGCCCCTGCGTCGTCCTCCGGCCGGGTCACCCCGAGGACTGTGCGGCAGCGCCAACGCCGTTACCATTGACCTGCGGGCGAGCCGCTGTGGGGCCGAGGCAGGGAAAGGTGGCGGTGGTGCGGGTGGTGCCCTCCGGACGCCCCTCAACCCTGCTGCAGACCATCTCCGGTCCCGCTGACCTCAAGCGACTGCCCGCCGACCAGCTGGGCGCTCTGGCCGCCGAGATCCGCGACTTCCTGGTCACCAAGGTCGCGCGTACGGGCGGCCACCTCGGCCCCAACCTGGGTGCGGTCGAGCTGACCATTGCCATCCACCGGGCCTTCGACTCCCCGCGCGACCGGGTGGTGTGGGACACCGGCCACCAGTCCTACGTTCACAAGATCCTCACCGGGCGCCAGGACGGCTTCGACACCCTGCGCAGCCACGGCGGCATGTCCGGCTATCCCAGCCGCGCCGAGTCCGAGCACGACGTCTCCGAGAACTCTCACGCCTCCACCGCGCTGTCCTACGCCGACGGCCTGGCCAAGGGCTTTGCCATCCGCGGCGAGATCGACCGCACGGTCGTCGCTGTCGTGGGAGACGGCGCGCTCACCGGCGGCATGTGCTGGGAGGCGCTCAACAACATCGCCTCCGCCAAGGACCGTTCGCTGGTCATCGTGGTCAACGACAACGGCCGGTCGTACGCGCCGACCGTGGGCGGGGTCGCCACCCACCTGGCCAGCCTTCGGCTCAAGCCGAGCTACGAGCAGGTGCTCGACGCTGTCAAGCGCTCGCTGCCCCGTACGCCCGTCGTCGGCCCCCCGCTGTACGAGGCCCTGCACGGCGCCAAGAAGGGCCTCAAGGACCTGCTCCAGCCGCAGGTGATGTTCGAGGACCTCGGCCTCAAGTACGTCGGACCGATCGACGGCCACGACCCAGTGGCGCTCGAGCAGGCCTTCCGCGCCGCCCGCGACTTCGGCGGCCCCGTCATCGTGCATTGCTTGACTACCAAGGGTTTTGGCTACTCCCCGGCCGAGGACGACGAGGCCGACCGCTTCCACGCGGTCAATGTCATCAACCCGGTCACCGGCTCCCCGGTCGACGCCGGCGGCCCGACCTGGACCAGTGTCTTCTCCGAGGAGATGGCCCGCATCGGCGACGAGCGCGATGACGTCGTCGCCATCACCGCCGCCATGCTCCAGCCGGTCGGGCTCGCGCCGTTCGCGGCCGCCCACCCCGACCGCGTCTTCGACGTCGGCATCGCCGAGCAGCACGCGGTGACCTCCGCCGCCGGCCTCGCCCTCGCCGGGCTCCACCCCGTCGTGGTGGTCTACGCGACGTTCCTCAACCGGGCGTTCGACCAGATGCTGCTCGACGTCGGCATGCACCGCCTGCCCGTGACGTTCGTGCTCGACCGGGCCGGCGTCACCGGCCCCGACGGCGCGAGCCACCACGGCATGTGGGACCTCTCGATCCTGCAGCTCGTGCCTGGCATGTCGATCGCGGCGCCACGCGATGCCCGTACCCTCCGGGAGTCTCTCCGTGCGGCGGTGGCGATCAGTGACGGGCCGAGCGCCGTGCGGTTCCCCAAGGCCAAGGCCGGCGCCGACATCCCGTCCATCGACACCGTCGGCGGCATGGACGTGCTGAGCCGCGAGGGTGCGTCCGACGTGCTGATCCTTGGTTTCGGTGCCATGGCCGCGACGGCCCTGCAGGTGGCCGAGCGGGTGCGTGACCAGGGCATCGGCGTGACCGTCGTCGATCCTCGCTGGGTCAAGCCGCTCGATGCCGCGCTGCCCGGGCTGGCGGCTACTTTCAAGCTGGTCGTCACCGTCGAGGACAACGGCCGCACCGGTGGCTGCGGCTCGGCCGTGGCCACCCTGCTGCGTGATGCCGGAGTCGACGTGCCGCTGTGCGACTTCGCGCTGCCCCAGGAGTTCCTCGACCACGGCTCGCGCGACGCGATCCTGGCCGAGGCCGGCATGTCGGCCCAGGTGCTGGCCCGCCGGGTGGTCGAGGCGGTCGCCCGCCGCGAGCCAGGTCTGGTCCAGGACGTCAGCGCCGCCGAGGCCCGTACCGACTGATCGAGCGGGTCAGACCCCGAGCTTGTACGGCGCGCGAGACGCGTGGACGACGAGCGGTTCCCCGAGCGACGGGTGCTCCTGCGCCAGCATGGCCCGGAACGTCGCCAGGTCGACCGGTCGGCTGAACAGGTAGCCCTGACCGTGCCTGCATCCGAGGTCGACCATGGCCTGGCGCTGGCCGGCCGTTTCGATGCCCTCGGCGACAGCGTCGAGCCCGAGCAGCTCGCCCAGGCCGACGATCGCGCCCGCCAGCGGCGGACGCCGGGACTCCTTGTCGACCCGCTCGACGAAGGCCTTGTCGACCTTGAGCACGTCGACCGGCAGCCGGTCGAGGTAGGACAAGCCGGAGTAGCCGGTGCCGAAGTCGTCGATCGCCACCCGCACCCCGAGGCTGCGCAGCTGGCCCAGCATCGAGGCGACCGCCTCCATGTCGACCATGAGCACGCTTTCGGTGATCTCCACCGTGAGCAGCTCTGCCGGGAGCCCGGTGCGGGCCAGCACGTCGGCGACCTCGTCGACCAGGTCGGTGTTGATCAGCTGGCCGGCGGAGACGTTGACGTTGATCTGGTACGCGCTGCCGGGCCGTTGCTCGCGCCACGCGGCGGCGGCGGCACAGGCGTTCTCCAGCACCCAGCGACCGATCAGCTGGATCAGCCCGGTCTCCTCGGCCAGCGGGATGAACATGAGCGGCGGGATGAAGCCGCGCTGCGGGTGGTTCCACCGCAGCAGCGCCTCGGCGCCGACGATGGCGCCGCTCGCGAGGTCGACGATCGGTTGGTAGTGCAGCGAGAGCTGCTCCCGCCCGAGCGCGCGGGCCAGGTCGTCCTTGACCGCCGCCCGGTCGAGCAGCCGCTCGCGCATCGCCGGGACGAAGACCTCGACCCGCGCCTTACCGGAGTCCTTGGCCGCGTACATCGCCATGTCGGCCTGCTCGAGCAGCCGTTGCGAGCCGTCGTGCCCGACTGCCTCGTCGCTGCCCGTCGCGATGCCCACGCTGGCCTGGATGAACACCGGCTGGCCGCCGCAGAGGATCGGCTGACGCAGCGCGCGGTGCAGGCGCAGGGCCACTGCCTGCGCGGCGGGGAGGCCGCCCCCGGTGAGCAGCACGGCGAACTCGTCGCCACCGAGCCGGGCCGCGACGTCGGTGCCCCGTACGCAGGTCTGCAGCCGGTTGGCCACCTGGCGCAGTAGGTCGTCGCCCGTCCCATGGCCCAACGTGTCGTTGACCACCTTGAAGTCGTCGAGGTCGACGAAGACGACGGCGATCTCGTCGGGGGCCAGCCGATTGAGCGAGTCCTCCAGGCGTTCGCGGAACAGTCGCCGGTTGGCGAGCCCGGTGAGCGGGTCGTGCAGCGCCTGCTGCCGGAGGTCGGACTCGGAGCCGGTGAGCTTGGCCACCAGCAGCAGGTTCTCCCGCACGGTGAGCATCTGGCGGGCGCAGACCAGCAGGATGATCATGATCCCGATTGCGATGCCTACCCGGTCGGGCAGCCGGTGGGTGAGCCCATCGTGCAGCTTGACCGCGACGGCGGGCACGACCAGGGCGTACGGGAGCAGAGCCGACCGCCACTCCGCGTTGGTCGCCGCTCGCCCGACCGGGGCCGGCCGATCGTGGCCGTAGCTGAGCGCTGACAGGGCGCCCAGGAGCAGGCCGATCATCCAGCCAACGTCGCTGAGCCCGCCGACGTGGTAGAGGTTGAGCGCCTCGAGGGTGACCCCGCTCGAGTCGGCAATGGCGAAGGAGAACATCGCAGCGGCCAGGATGGCGATGGAGTGCCGGCGGTTGGCCGGCGTACGGGCGGCGATCAGCACCCCGAACGTGCACAGCCCGAGGTCGACCACGGGGTAGACGAGGCTCAGCCAGCCGCCGAAGCCGTGCTCCCGGTGCTTGACGATGGTGTGCAGGGCGACGTCCCAGCTGACGAACAGCCCAGAGGTGGCCACGATCAGCGCGTCGAGTGTGGGGCGCAGCCGGCCGGAGATCGGGCCGGCTTCGCTGGGGAAGTGCCAGAAGCCCGCGAAGGCGAGCGGGATGGCGCACACGTAGAAGGCCTCGGCCGAGAGGTGATTGCCTTCGTAGGTGTCCAACAGCAGCCCGCGCAGCAGGTAGACGGAGGTGCCCAGGCACCAGAACGTGATGCAGGCGGCCAGCAGGGACCACGCGCGGCGCTCACGACCGTGCGCGCGCCTCGCCGCGGTGACCAGGGCAGCGATGCAGCCCAGCGCGGCGAGGACCTCGATCAGCTGGGCGACGCGCGGGTAGGCCGAGCCGTGCAGCAGGCCCTGCGACGCGGCCGCGACGAACGCGAGCACGCCAAGGAGACCGACGAGGAGCGTGACGACAAACTCCCGCGGTAGCTCGCCGAGACGGACACTGCGCACATCGCCGTATCGGCCTGTTTCCCCGGATGCTGAACGCCTGGTTGGGCAGGCGTCAGTGGTAGAGGACATCCCGGGAGTCGACGGTCGATGGCGCGCCGTCGCGCAGGACGACCTCGGCCGGGCGACCACCCTCGGGTACGAGCGCGACCTCTTCGGCGGTGAGCAGGAGCGGGCGGCTGAAGCCGCGGTCGAGCGGGTCGGTGAGAGCGGCCGCGGCGAGGGAGAACGCCGGGTCGATGCCGCGCAGGTCGAGCCAGCCGCGGCTGCGCATGGGCACCGCGATCGCACGCATGCCGCCCTGGTCGCCGGCGAGGGCCCCACGCAGCACGGCAGAGCCGAGCAGCGAGACCACGTCGCAGTCGCCCATGGGGCGCAACGGGTGGCGCGGGTTGCGCCGCCAGCGCACGACCGCCATGGCACCCATGTCTTCGAGGTAGGACAAGGAAGCCGCCCACCATCGAGCCGACTCGAGCCCAAACGCTGCCAGGACCCCCTCGGGCACGAGCACGACGTCGTCGGGGCGCCCCTCGGCCAGGCCGACGAAGCCGACGCCGACGTCGAGCGCACCGCCGAGGACGTGGACGCGTACCCAGTCCTCACCCGGGTGCAGCGGGTGACCGACCGGCAGCCCGATCGGGCGGGCCCGCTCGGTGAGTTCGTCGAGGCTGCGCTCGGCGATCCAGCGTCTGCTGGTCAGCCAGCGTGCCATCAGCTGCCGGCCACGCTCGCTGCCGACCGGGGCGTCATCGGCGGCCAGCGCCAGCTCGTCCCAGGAGATGTCGAGCGGGGGCACCCCGGCCAGGCGGATGCCGGCGTCGGTCGGCTCGTAGTCGATCTCGTGGCGCACCGACGCTCCGAGCACCAGGGCGCGGAGCTCCGCCTGAGTCAGGCCGGGCGCCGAAGGAATGTCCACTCTGGGAACTTACCCGGACGCGGCGTCGGCTGGATAGCCCGAACAGGTGAAGCTGGCCGCTATCCGCTCATTCGGGGGCCGTTCGCGACCCCTTCGGGCAGGAAACGGCGCCCGGTGACCCGCTCGGAGACCCCCGTACGGTCGAGGTAGGGGGTGATGCCGCCGAGGTGGAACGGGTAGCCGCCGCCGGTGATGAGGGCCAGGTCGACCTCCTGCGGCTCGCGCACCACCCCCTCGTCGAGCAGCCGGCGCACCTCGTCCGCCATGGCCTCGACCGCGCGCCGCAAGATCTCGTCGGCGGTCGAGGGCGCGTCGCCCACGGCGTACAACGACGTCACCCGCGGGTCGAGGGAGCCGTCGGCGAGGTGGTAGCCGGGGAGCCGGGCCTCGACCATGCGGGCCAGGTTGGCGGAGGTGATGAACCGGTCCGGGAAGGCGTCGTGCAACGACGTCATGACGTGGTCGGTGACAGCCGGTCCGGTGAAGCCGATGAGCTGCAGCGGCGTCATCGGCAGGCCCAGCGGGTCCAGCGCGTGGTCGGCGACGTCGTACGGTGTGCCCTCGTCGACCGCCCGCGTGACCTCGTTGAACATCCGGATGAACAGCCGGTTGACCACGAACCCGGGCGCATCACGCACCGCGATGCAGGTCTTCTTGAGCGCCTTGCCCACGGCGAAGGCGGTCGCGTACGACGCGTCGTCGGTGCGATCGGTCCGCGCGATCTCGAGCAGCGGCATGACGGCGACCGGGTTGAAGAAGTGGAAGCCGAGCACGCGTTCCGGGTGGGCGAGGCCCTGCGTCATCGCGGTGACGGACAGCGACGAGGTGTTGGTCGCCAGCACGGCGTCGGGGCGGACGACCTTCTCGAGGTCGCCGAAGACCTGCTGCTTGAGCGCCAGCTCCTCGAACACCGCCTCGATCACGAAGTCGGTGTCGGCGAAGTCGGCGAGGTCGAGCGTGCCGGTGAACAGCGCCCGCAGTCGGTGGGCGCGGTCGCGGTTGATCCGCCCTTTGGCGAGCAGCGTCTCGATCTCGCCGTGGATGTAGCCGAGCCCGCGGTCGAGCCGTTCCTGGTCGACGTCGGTGACCAGCACCGGCACCTCGAGCCGCTGGGCCATCAGCAGTGCCAGCTGGCTGGCCATCAGCCCCGCGCCGACGACGCCGACCGACGTGACGGGGCGGGCCAGAGCGGTGCTCGGGGCGTCGACCGGTCGCTTGGCCCGCCGCTGCACCAGGTCGAACGCGTAGAGGCCGGCCCGCAGCTGGTCGCTGAGGAACAGCTCGGCGCCGATCGCCGCCTCGGCGGTGAAACCTTCGTCGCGGCTCCGGTAGCGGGCCTGGTCGATCAGGTCGAGCGCCCGCGCCGGCCCGATGGCCGCGTCCCGGGTGCGGGCGGTGACGATGGCCCGACCGCGAGCCACCGCCTGATCCCACGCTGCGCCGGTGTCGGGCTCGGGCCGGTCGACGACGACCGATCCCCGGACCACGTCGGCGGCCCAGCGGAGCGACGACTCGAGAAAGTCGGCCGGGGCGAAGATCGCGTCGGCGATGCCGAGTCCGTACGCCTGCTGGCCCTTGAGCATGCGGTTCTGGCTGAGCGGGTTCTCGACGATGACGGTGACGGCCGCGTCAGGGCCGATCAGGTGGGGGAGCAGCCAGGTGCCGCCCCAGGCCGGGATCAGGCCGAGGAAGCACTCGGGCAGCGCGAGAGCGGTGACGCCGGTGGAGATGGTTCGGTACGAGCAGTGCAGCGCCAGCTCGACGCCGCCCCCCATCACGGCGCCGTTGACGAAGGCGAACGTCGGTCGCGGCCCATCGCCGAGGCGCCGGAAGATGGCGTGGCCGGCGTCGACGCCGCGCCGGGCCTGGTCGAGGTCGGTGGCGCCCGCGAGCATGGCGAGGTCGGCTCCGGCGAGGAACCAGAACGGCTTGCCGGTGATGGCGACCGCGTCGACGTCCATCGCGTCGGCCTGGTCGAGCGCCGCGGCGAGTGAGGCGAGGCCGCCCGGCCCGAGGGTGTTGGGCTTGGTGTGGTCGAGGCCGTTGTCGAGCGTGATCAGGGCGAACCGGACCCCGCTCGGGTGGTCGACGAGCCGCACGATCGACCGGGTCACCCGCTCGTCGGGGAGGCTGCTGACCGTCATGCGGACGCCTCCCAAGCGGGGTTCTCCCAGAGGACCGTGCCGCCCATGCCGAGGCCGACGCACATCGCCGTCAGCCCGTACCGGACCGCGGGATGCTCTTCGAACTCCCGCGCGAGCTGCGTCATCAGGCGTACGCCGGAGGAGGCCAGCGGGTGCCCGATCGCCAGGGCTCCGCCGTACGGGTTGACCCGTGGGTCGTCGTCGGCGATGCCGAAGTGGTCGAGGAACGTCAGCACCTGGACCGCGAACGCCTCGTTGAGCTCGAACAGCCCGATGTCGCGGATGGAGAGACCGGCCATGGCCAGCGCGCGCTCGGTCGACGGCACCGGACCCTCGCCCATGACCTCGGGCTCGACCCCGGCGAAGCCGTAGGCGACGAGCCGCATGCGGATAGGGAGGCCGAGCTCGAGGGCGACGTCCTCGGCGGCCAGCAGGCAGGCGGTGGCGCCGTCGTTGAGGCCTGCGGCGTTGCCGGCGGTGATGCGGCCGTGTGGTCGGAATGGCGTACGCAGCGTGGCCAGGCCCTCAACGGTGCTGTCCGGGCGGGGCTGCTCGTCGGCGGTCGCGAGGCCCCAGCCGGAGTCCTTGGTGCGCACGGCGACCTCGACCAGGTCACCTTGGATGCGCCCCTCGGCGAGCGCCTTGGCGTACTTGTGCTGACTGGCGACGGCGTAGGCGTCGGCGCGGGCCTTGGTCAGCTGGGGGTAGCGGTCGTGCAGGTTCTCCGCGGTGGCACCCATGACGAGGGCGGTCACGTCCACCAGCCGCTCGGAGACGTACCGCGGGTTGGGGTCCATGCCCTCGCCGAGCCGGTGGTGGCCCATGTGCTCGACGCCGCCGGCGACCACCACGTCGTACGCGCCGAAGGCGATGCCGCTCGCCGTCGTGGTGACCGCGGTCATGGCTCCGGCGCACATGCGGTCGATCGCGAACCCCGGAACCGACTTGGGCAGCCCCGCCAGCAGCGCCGCGTTGCGCCCGATGGTCATGCCCTGGTCGCCGCTCTGCGTGGTGGCGGCGATGGCGACCTCGCCAATGCGCTCGGGCGGCAGCTGGGGGTTGCGGCGCAGCAGCTCGCGGATCGTGCGGACGACCAGGTCGTCGGCCCGCGTCTCCGCGTACACCCCAGTCGGGCCGGCCTTGCCGAAAGGCGTGCGGACGCCGTCGACGAAGACCACCTCCCTCAGGTCACGCGGCGCTCGTCGGGCGCGCACCGGAGGTGGGCTGGTGGTCTCAGCGGTCACGGCGGCCTCCAGAGCTCGGGGTGCCGCCATTATTACTCGTCAGTAACAACCCGGCCACCACCCCGCCGCAACCTTTCGGATCACTGGGCCGTCGTGGCGCGAATGCGGGCGCCCATTGCCGCCCAACGGGCCCAGTGATCCACCGGTGGTGGTGATCTCTGGGCTGGTGTGGCGGCTCTGAGAGCGCCCAGAGCAGCAGGAACCGCCCAGTGATCCGCAACGGGCGGGTCAGGTTGCGGCGGGCTCGTCGGGGGCGGCGGGCTCGTCGGGGGCGGCGGGCGTTTCGAGGGCCTGCGCGATGGTGTCGGCGGCGAGGGTGACCTGCCACGGCCGGGCTCCGCCCGCGCTGAGCGCCGCGGCGACCCCGGCGGCGTCGAGCGGGCTCGGCGGCTCCCAGGTCACCCGGCGGACAAGGTCGGGCGTCAGCAGGTTTTCCACGGGCAGCCGGTGGCTCTCGGCGAGCGTGGTCAGGGCGGCGCGCACGCGGGCCAGCCGGGCGGCGGCGTCGGGGTCGCGGTCGGCCCAGCGCGCGGCCGGCGGCGGTCCGTCGTAGGCCATCGCCGACAGCGGCAGCTCGGTCTCGGCCAGCTTGCCGGCTTGGCGGTAGGCGTTGAGGAAGACGTGGGCGTGGCGGCGGACACCCCTGCCGGCGAACCCGGGCACCGCGACCAAGGCTGCCTCGTCGGCCGGCGCGGCGGTGACCGCAGCCAGGATCGAGGCGTCGGGCAGCAGCCGGCCGGGGGCTATGTCGCGCGTGCGGGCCAGGTCGTCGCGAACCTCCCACAGCGCCCGGACGGCAGCGAGCTGGCGGCGGTTGCGGACCCGGTGGATGCCGGACGTGCGTCGCCAGGGGTCGGTACGGGGCTCCTTGGCCGGGGCCACGACGAGCGCCTCGAACTCCTCGTGGGCCCAGCCGAGCTTGCCCTGGGCGTCCAGGTCGGCCTCGAGCGCGTCCCGCAGCTCGATCAGCACTTCGACGTCGAGCGCGGCGTAGCGCAGCCACGGCTCGGGCAGCGGGCGGCGGGACCAGTCGGCGGCGGAGTGGCCCTTCTCGAGGCGCAGGCCGAGCACCTTCTCGACCATGGCGCCCAGACCGACCCGCTCGAAGCCGGCCAGCCGACCGGCCAGCTCGGTATCGAAGATGCGCTGCGGGCGCATGCCGACCTCCTCGAGGCACGGCAGGTCCTGGCTGGCGGCGTGCAGCACCCACTCGGCGTCGGCCAGGGCCTCGCCGAGCACGCTGAGGTCGGTGCAGCCGGTCGGGTCGACCATGGCGCTGCCGACGCCGGCCCGGCGCAGCTGGACAAGGTAGGCGCGCTGGCCGTAGCGGTAGCCCGACGCCCGCTCGGCGTCGACGGCCACGGGCCCCGTACCGGCGGCAAATCTCTCGGCGAGGGCAGCCAGCGCCCGGTCGTCGGCGATCAGCGGTGGCATGCCCTCGCGGGGGGCGAGCAGCAACTCGGGCTCGGGCCCGGCGGCCTCGTCCGGCAGGTCGGGGACGTCACCCTCGTCAGCAGCGGTGTCAGCGAGGGCGTCGGTCACGTTTCCACCGTACGACGGCACAGTGTCGGAATACGCAGATCCGGCCCCGGCGGACGCGGTGTCGCGTCTGTCGGAGCCGGATCTGGGTGTCAACGGGCGTCGTTGCTGGGTGCTAGCGGATGACTCCGGCGCGCATGGCGAGGGCCACCATCTCGGCGCGGTCGCCCGTGCCGAGCTTGCGGGCGATGCGGGCCAGGTGGCTCTTGACGGTCAGCGCGGAGAGCCCGAGCTGGTCGCCGATCTGCTTGTTGGACTGGCCGTCCGCGACGAGGCGGAGGACCTCGAGCTCACGACCGGACAGCTGCTCGACCCCCTCGGAGGCGGGGGTGCCGCGCAGGCCCACGGCGAGCAGCGAGGCCACCGACGGGTCGGCGTAGACGCCGCCGTCCAGGACCCGGCGCACACCGTCGGCGACGACGAGGGGGGAGGCGGACTTCAGCAGGTAGCCCTGGGCTCCGGCGACGAAGGCGGCCCGCACGGAGTACGGGTCGTCAGCGGCGGAGAGGACGACCAGGCGCGGCCAGCCTGCGGCACGCAGGTCGGCCAGCAGGTCGAGACCTGAGCCGTCCGGCAGACCGAGGTCGAGCACGCAGAGGTCCCGGGGGCCACTGGCGTGGGCTCGGGCCCGGGCCTCGGCGACCGATGCGGCCTCCATGACCTCACGGGCACCCATTGCCGTCAGCCGGCTGACCATGGACTCGCGGACCAAGGGGTGGTCGTCGACCACCATGGCCGAGAACCCCGGGGCGGAGCCTGGACCAGTCGGGAGACCGGCTCGTTCCACGAGCGCTGTCACCGCTTCCTCCATCTGTGGTGCCTCTCCAGAGTTGTTGCCGAACGAGTGACTGGCGCCGCAGCGCCTGTGACCTGTATGTCGGTCGCCGGACTGGGTGGCTGAAGCGTTATCGGTTTCGCGTTGCTCCGTCTGGAGCATTGATCGTCGGCCATCCCGCGACGTCGGGCAACCCTCAGAGCATGCCATCCGGTATGCCCCGAGCGCTGATCCCTAAGCCGCGTGCACAGCTCCCGTGGCTGTGAGTCGCCTGCGACGGTCCTTTCCTGACTGCTCCGTTCGGGGGAAACCGTGATCATCCCGAAAGTTCCAAGCGCATGCTGCCGATGGAACAACCTGGAGCCGGACTTTCCGGCGCCGCTACCTGCGGAGGTTCGCGTGCCTGTACAGCACTCGAAGCGACGAGCAGCACGTGTCCTGTCGGCGTTCACCGCGCCGACCCTTCTGATGTCGGCCTTGGTTGCGGGTTCGCCCGCTGCCCACGCCGCTGGCCTGCCGACCAGCCTGAAGGGCGCAGTGCCCTCCGGTCATGCGGTCGTCGCGCTGCGTGGCGCCGCGGCGGTGACAGTGCCCGGTGTCACGGTCGACGCCGTTCTCAGCGCGATCCACAGCGAGCTGGTCCACGGCTCCGCCGCCGCGCTGCGCCGTCTTGCTGGTGCGCCCGGTGTGCTGGGCGTCGCCCCCGACCGGCAGCTCAAGCCGACGTCGCACGACGTCGCCGTCACGAGCAAGAGCGTCTTCTCCTGGCAGGGCCTGGGCAACGACGCCGGCCGCGCCGGAGCCGGTGCCGGCGTCCACGTCGCGGTCGTCGACACCGGCGTCTCCGACAGCCCCTACCTCAACCGCGCCTCAGGCCACCTCGTCGACGCGATCGACACCTCCGCCATGGTGACCGGCGGCGACGTCCAGACCTCCGGCGTGTTCGACGACGGGTACGGTCACGGCACGTTCATGGCCTCCCTGATCGCCGGCGGTGGCTCGGTCAACCGCGCGGGCCGCACGCTCGGCGTGGCGCCCGGCGCGATCGTCGACGTGGTCAAGGTCGCCGGCGACGACGGCATCGCGTCGTTCTCCTCGATGATGACCGGCCTCGACTGGGTCGCCGCGCACGCCGCCACCGAGCAGGTCGCCAACCTCTCGTTCGGCCTCACCTCGACCGCCGTCGGCGGGTACGGCCAGGACCCGCTCAACCTGGCCACCGAGACGCTGCGCTTCCTCGGGACCAACGTCATCGTGTCCGCCGGCAACGTGGCTGGACAGCTCACCGACCCCGGGTTCGACCCGCGGGTGATCACCGTGGGTGCCGCCGACACGCGTGGCTGGTTCCCCAAGCTCGCCACCTTCAGCGGCAGCGGCATCGTCGCGGGCGTCACCAAGCCCGACTTGGTCGCTCCCGGCGTCGGCATCCTGGGCATGCTGCCCGGGGACTCGGCCATCGTCGCCGCCAACCCGGCGTCGCTGCAGCCCGGCGGCTTCTACCGGGGCTCCGGTACCAGTGAGGCGACCGCTATTGTCAGTGGCTTGGCGGCCCTGTTCCTCGCGGACAACCCGGACGCCACCACCGCTCAGGTCAAGGCGTCGCTGCGTGTGGCGGCCAACCCGATCTTCGCGCTGGGCACCGGTGCCGGCCTTGCCACCGTCGCTCACCGACTAGCCCGTTCGCGTGATAGTTGGCGCTTTGGTGACGCGGGGGCCCTGGGTGAGGGACTATTTGTTTCGAGCAGTTGGTCCAGTAACGGATGGGGCACGGCCTTCTGGCAGTCCAACGGGTGGGGTTCGAATGGCTGGGGCAGCAACGGCTGGGGCTCGAACGGCTGGGGCAGCAACGGCTGGGGCTCGGCGGCCTTCGCCGCACTGGCCTTCAACTCCAACGGGTGGGGCAGCAACGGCTGGGGCTCGAACGGTTGGGGTTCCAACGGGTGGGGCTCGAACGGTTGGGGCAGCAACGGATGGGGCTCGAACGGTTGGGGTTCCAACGGGTGGGGTTCCAACGGTTGGGGCAGCAACGGATGGGGTTCCAACGGTTGGGGCTCCAACGGCTGGGGTGCCAGCAGCTGGGGCAGCGACTTCTGGGGCAACGATGGAGGTGACGCAGCATGAGCCGGACTGATCGGCGCGTGCACGTCACGTCCGCGCTCCTCCTGGCGGCCACCGTCGCCCTCGTCACCCGCACCGGCTGGGGCCACGTCGAGTGGTGGGCTCCTCCCGCCATGGTCGTGGCGGTCGCCTTCAGCGAGTACGCCTCGATGAAGCTGCAGATCGGCAAGCAGCACTGGCTGTTCGCCCTCACCGAGGTCTCGCTCTCCGCGGCGTTCATCTTCGCTCCGGGCGCCTGGTGCGTTCCGGCCGTGGCACTGGGCGTGCTCATCGGCTGGGCGCTGCGCGGTCGGAGCCCGCTCAAGCTCGAGTTCAACGCCATCCAGTTCGCGGCATCTGCCGCGGTCGGTGTCCTGGTGGACACCTCGCTCGGTGGCGGGGTGCTGGCGGCAGCGCTGGGCGTGGCCGCGTTCTGGACCACCAACTACCTGTGCGTCGCCATGATCATCCTGCTCACGGCGCCGGGCACCCGGCTCCGGGACATCTTCAACATCTCAGGCATGATCAGCGCCGTCAGCGCGGCCGGCAACGCCAGCATGGGGCTGCTCGCCGCGTGGCTGGTGCTGCACGGCCCGTACGGGCTGCTCGCGCTCATCGTCCCCTGCGCGCTGCTGTGGGTCTCGTACAACCAGCAGACCCGGCAGGCGTTCGAGACGCGACTGTTCTCCGAGCTGGCCGATGGGCAGGAGCGCGTCTCCGGCCGGTCCAGCGACGCGTCGGCCCGGGTCGTCCTCACCGCCGCCGCCCGTCTGTTCGGTGCCGATGCCGAGATGGTGCTCGTCACCGCCGAAGGCCCGGTCCGCTACGTCGGCGACGACCGCAACGTGCTCCGTCAGCGGGTCGACCAGGAGGTGTTCAGCGAGGAGTGGGTCGTTCGGGCCCTCGGGTCCCGTGCTGTCACCTCTGGCATCGAGGACGGGCGCCCGTACTGCTCGACCGTCCTGGGCGATGTCGCCGCACCGATGGCCATCCTGGTCGCCCGGCGTCCCGCCGGAGCCCAGGCGTTCGACCGTCGCGAGCAGACGATGGCCGGCATCCTGATGCGTCAGGCAGCCGGCTGGATGAGCGTGGCCGAGTTGACCGAGTCCCGCGACGAAGCCATCGAGCGCGCGGAGGCGGCGAGCGAGTCTGCTCGTGCCCTCGGCGACATGGGTGCCAACACGTGGCCCGCGATGGTCTCGCTGCGTGAGTCGGCGGCCCGCCTGGGCCGCCTCGCGGCCATGCCCGAGGGCCCCGACCCGGTCGGCGACATCGTCGGTGAGCTCCACGCGGCGGAGCGCGCCGTCGCCTCGCTGCTCGGTGCGATCGCCCTCGCAGCCGACCCCGAGCTGGCTGCGCTCGACACGCAGGAGCTCGCACCTGCCACCGTTGCGGCCGTCGCGGACGATGATGTCTGGACGACGACCGGTGTTCTCGAGGTAGAGGTGGCGGACAGCACACCGTGACATGGCAAGGTCTGAGACGTGGTGGTCTGCCGCTCGCCGTGATGGCGAGCGGCGTCACTGCTTTTGCGGCCCTGCTGGTTCTGCTGATCGTCGCCGGCGGGCTCGCGCTCGCCGGGCGGCCGCTGTCGGTCGACGGCTGGCTGGTCGCCGCCGTGGTCGGGCTGGCACCCGCGGGGGTCGCCGGCTTCGCCGCCCGCCGCATCTCACGCTCGCTGCGCCGGCTGAACGACCGTACGGTGTCAGTCCCCGCGGGCCAGGACTCCGAGTCGGCGGCCACCGACGCCCGGCGCACCCTGGGCATCTTCGCCGCCAGCCTCGAGCTGGACGACCTGCTGCACACCGTCGAGGCCCTGCAGGTGCGGGTCCGCGTCTCTGACGAGATGGCGGAGCGCCAGCGTCGTACGGCGGAAAACGCCAGCGCCGGCATGTACGAGCTGCTGTCCGGCCTGGTCGCGGCCGAGGAGGCCACGCGTGGCCAGCTCTCGGCCGAGCTGCACGACACCGCCGCCCAGTCCCTGATGCTTGCCCGCTCACTGCTCGCCGACGTGCTCGAGCAGACCGAGTTCCCGATGATGCAGCTCGAGCGGGCCACCGACTACGTGGGCGAGGCCGAGGACCAGGTGCGCGCCGTCATGGCCCGTACCCGCCCACCGGCCCTGCGTGACGGCGACCTCGCCCGGGCCGTCGCCCACCTGCGTGACGACATGGCGAGCCGGTACGGGCTGGTGGTCGCGCTCAGCTGGCCGCGGCAGCCCTACCCGCTCTCGCTGGTCAGCGCCATCACGGTCTACCGGTTCTTCCAGGAGGCCCTGCTCAACGTGGTCAAGCACGCCGACGGTGACGACGCCACGGCTACGCTCGACATGACCGAGCAGGAGCTGACGGCCACGGTCGTCGACGCCGGACCCGGGTTCGACCCCGCCCTGGTCAAGCCGGACAAGGGTCGCCACGTCGGGCTCGGCCTGCTGCGCGAGCGGGCGCGGCTCGCGGGCGGTTCGCTGACCGTGACGTCGACCCCGGGCGGCTCGACCACGCTGTGCCTGCAGCTGCCCCGTACCGCGTCGCAGACCAGTCCGTTCGGCGGCCGGCTGGCGCCTGCCACGGCTCCGGTCACAGCTCCGGTCACGGAGCCGGCTCGCGCCTAGGGCTTGGGCACTAGGGTTTTGGCACTAGGGCCGCAGGACGCGGGCGCCGGCGAGCGAGGCGACGCCGGGTGTGGTCGGGGGGAGCCCCGCCGCGTAGCAGAGCAGGTCGCACCACCCGGCGAGGTGAGCGGTCAGGTCCTGCTCACGCGGGGTCCACGACGCCCGTACCTCGAGCTCGGCGGTTGCCCGCTGCTCGGCCAGGGCGCCGAAGCTCTCCGAGCTGGCCCGGGTGACGGTGCCGCCGGCGGCGGTGAACTCCGCGCCGTGGCCCTCGAGGGCCTCACGCAGCCAGCTCCACCCGACGCTGGCCAGCATCGGGTCGCCGGCCATCTCGGGGTCTAGGTCGGCCCGCACGTAGGCGACGAGCCGGGTGACGCCGTTCCAGGACTCGTGGCCGTCGGGGTCGTGCAGGACGACGAGCCGGCCGGTCGCTAGGTCGTCAGCATCGTCCCCGAGGGGGCTGCCGGGCACGGGCACCGACCCGGAGATGGCGATCGCATAGGGCGCGAGCCGCTGCGGCGGGCGCACCTCGACCAGGCGCACCTCGGGGCGCGTGACGGCCGACCGCAGGCTCTCGACGGCGATCGTGAACGCAGGCGGCTCGGGGTCGGTCGGTCCAGCACCGCCCACACCGCCGGCACCGTGAGTGACGGTCATGGGACCAAGGGTAGGTCGGCGGCCAACGCCCGCGGTGACGGCGCGCCGCACCGCCTTCCCTATCGTGTCCCCGGTGAGCGAGCTCCTGGCGGTGCTGTCCAGCCTGATGTGGGGCACCGCCGACTTCCTGGGCGGCACGTTCACTCGTCGCCTCCGGCCGCTGACGGTCGTCTCGCTGACGGTGCCAGCGGCCGTGCCGGTGCTCCTCGTCGTCGTCCTGGTGTCGGGGGAGTGGCGCGCGCCGACCGGCTACCTGCCGTGGGCGCTGGCCAGCGGGCCGGTCGGCCTGCTCTCGGTGACCGCCTTCTACCGGGCGCTGGCGACCGGCACGATGGGCGTGGTCGCGCCGCTGGCGGCGACCGGTGTCGTGGTTCCACTCGCGGTCGGCCTGGTCCAGGGCGGCGCGCCGTCGCCGGTCGCGCTGGCCGGGCTGGTGCTGGCGACTCTGGCCACCATCGCAGCGAGCGCTTCCGGGCCGAACGACGACAGCTCCCCGCCACCGTCGCGGCGGCCGCTCCTGCTGGCGTTCGTGTCCGGGCTGGGGTTCGGCTTCGTGACGGTCGGCATCGGCGAGGGTGCCCATTCGTCGGTGCTGATGACGCTGCTGGTCATGCGCAGCACGTCCTCCGTGGTTCTCCTTGGTGTCTGGCTCACGCTGCGTCAGCGGCCGCGGGTCTCGGTACGGGACGGCGGCCTGCTGTGGCTCGTCGGGCTGATGGACGCGGGCGCCAACGCGGTCTACGGCTCGGCCGTACGCATCGGCCTCTTCAGTGTCATCGTCGTCCTGGGCTCGCTCTACCCGGCCGCGACGGTGCTGCTCGCGCGGCAGGTCCACGGCGAGCGGCTCCAGCGCGTGCAGGTCGTCGGCGTGGTGGCCCTGCTCGTCGCTGTGCCGATGATCGCCGTCGGGTAGGGCGCTGCCGCTGCCCGCCCGTCGCGACCATGGCACGATCGACGGTGTGACCACTGCTCCGCTCGCCCTCGCCCCCCATCCCGATCTGGCCGCCAGCGCCTTCCTGCGCGCCTGCCGCCGTGAGCCCGCTCCCCACACGCCAGTGTGGTTCATGCGCCAGGCCGGACGGTCGCTGCCGGAGTACCGCAAGCTCCGCCAGGGCATCGCGATGCTCGACTCGTGCATGGACCCTGCGCTCGTCACGGAGATCACCCTGCAGCCGGTCCGCCGGTACGGGGTCGACGCGGCGATCTTCTTCAGCGACATCGTGGTCCCGTTGAAGGCGCTCGGCTTTGGGGTCGACATCGTGCCTGGCGTCGGCCCGGTCGTGGCGCAGCCGATCCGCAGGATGGCCGACCTCGACCGGTTGCCCCCCCTCGACCCGGCGCAGGTCGGCTTCGTCACCGAGGCGATGGGCCTATTGGTACGCGAGCTCGGTGCGACGCCGTTGATCGGATTTGCCGGCGCTCCCTTCACCCTCGCGAGCTATCTCATCGAGGGCGGCCCGTCGAAGAACCACGAGAAGACCAAGGCGCTGATGTACTCCGGCGACCCGCTGTGGGCCGCCCTGCTCGACCGGCTGGCCGACATCACGCTCGCGTTCCTGCGGGTGCAGGTCGCGGCAGGTGCGTCGGCCGTGCAGCTCTTCGACTCGTGGGCGGGCGTGCTCTCGTCACGTGACTACGTCGAGTACGTCATGCCGGCAAGCACCAAGGTGCTGAGCGGCCTGGCAGACCTGGGCGTGCCGCGCATCCACTTCGGCGTCGGCACCGGTGAGCTGCTGGGACTCATGGGTGAGGCCGGCGCCGACGTCGTCGGGGTCGACTTCCGGGTGCCGCTGTCCGACGCCGTGCCGCGCATCGGCGCGGGCAAGGCCTTGCAGGGAAACCTCGACCCAGCAGTGGTTTTCGCTCCCTGGGAGGCCGTTGCCACCCAGGTTCGGCGGGTGCTGGTGGACGGCCGTGCGGCTGAGGGTCACGTGTTCAACCTGGGCCACGGAGTGCTGCCCGAGACCGACCCCGACGTCCTGGTCCGCATCGTCGACCTGGTCCACGAGGAGACATCGTCGTGACGTGGACCGCACCTGAGCCGGCAGCGGTCGACGGGCCGGTCATTGGTGAGGATCGGCCGATGCTCGAGGGCTACTTGGCCTGGCAGCGCTCGACTCTGCTCAACATCTGCGCCGGTCTGACCGGCGAGCAGCTTGTCCTGCGTCCCCTACCGTCCTCGACGTTGTCCCTGCTCGGACTGGTCCGTCACCTCGCCAAGGTCGAGCGGACGTGGTTCCGCATCCGGGCGGCCGGCGAGGACATCGAGCCGATGTTCTCCCTCGACCTGCCTAAGGACACGGACTTCGACGACGGCGTCGCCTCCGACGCGGCGCTCGAGGTCGAGCGGTTGCAGGCGGAGTGGGTGCTGGCCGACGCAGCGGCCGCCGAGCTGCCCTTCGACGCCCTGGTGCCGACGCGTGACGACGCCTGGTCGCTGCGCATGGTCTACATCCACATGATCGGCGAGTACGCCAGGCACAACGGCCACGCCGACCTGCTGCGCCAAGCCATCGACGAGGTCACCGGCCGCTGACCAGGCAGAATAGGGTGGCGTGGTGGCGACGTCTCGGCTGACCATCAGGTCATGACCACGCCGGTGATGGATGCGCTCGGCGCCGGAGTGCTTGCTGGTTATGGCATCGCGGTGCCGATCGGCCCGGTCGGTGTCTACCTGTTGTCTCTGGGCTCTCGTACCTCGTGGCGGGTTGCGGCCGCTGCCGCCCTGGGCGTCGCCACGGCTGACGGCATCTTCGCGACTGTTGCGGTCGTCGGCGGGGCGACGCTGGCCCCGGCCATCGAGCCGGTGCGCACGCCGTTGCGGTGGGTCTCCGCCGTGGTCCTGGTGGTCCTGGCCGGACGCATCGCCCGTGCCGCCGTACGCGGCTATGTCTCGGACGCGGCACCTGGGCTGGACGCCGGCTCGCCGGGTCGCCGAGCCGCGTTCGTGCGCATGCTTGGCGTGACGCTGGTCAACCCGGGCACGCTGGTCTACTTCGTCGCCCTTGCCGTAGGCGTGCGGTCCGGTGCCCCCGTCTCTGCCACCGACCAGACCGTCTTCGTCGTCGCCGCATGTGCCGCCTCGGCCAGCTGGCAGCTGTTGCTCGTCACCTCGGGTGCGGCGCTCGGGCGCCGGCTCGGCAGCCCGCGCGGCCGACTGGCAACGGCGCTGGTCTCGAGCACGCTCATCGTCGTCCTCGCGGCACGGCTCGCTCTCCAGGCCTAGGTCAGCTCGCGCTCGGATCGCCGATGGAGGCGAGGAACAGCGGCGTATGCGTCGCGGTGTCCTCAAGCAGCAGCAGATACGGCCGGTCGAACGTCAGGTGGTGTACAGGCGGCGCGGCCGCGGTGGCGCTACCCGAAATGCCGGTGGCGGCAGCCGCGACCGTTCCGCGGTGATCCACGGTCATGACGTCCTTCTGCACGGCCGCGTCGATCAAGTCGATATTCAGGCCCGGTAGGTGCCGTGGACGGGCAGCCCCATCGACTGGAGGACGCCGAGCAGGTCGTGCGTTTGGGTGAGGTGCACCTGTGGCAGGGTCACGCTGGCTGCGGTCGACGAGGCCGCCGTGAGGGTGGTCAGTTCCGCCGCTGTGGGCAGGGCGCAGGCCTTGCTGCCCACGGGTGGCAGCATCGCGACCGCCTCCAGGGTGCCGGACGTGTAGGGCAGCCGCGTCGCCTGCCAACCGCGGGTCGAGGTGTACGGAGCCGGCTCGCTGGAGTCCATCTGCCGCACGGACGACGTGCTACCGCTCGAGGTGATGAACGGTGACTTTGCCTGCTGGTCAACGAAAGGAGAGCGCCACTTCGCCTTCAGCACCACCGCGTTGGTCAACGCCGCCCTTGTCAGGTTGGAGAGCGGGGCATCGAAGAGCTGGGGGATAAGCCCGCCGGTGTCCTTGCCCACCTGGGCGTTGATGACGTCCGTTGCCTTCGTCGGGTTCTTGGCGTAGTTGAGCGCCTGCAGCTGGGCATCGTAGGCCGTCCGCACGTCATCGAGGTAGCCCGTTGTCGGGTGGATGCCGACCGCCGGCCAGACCCGGTTGGAGACGCGTAACGTGTCGCCCTTCCCCGTACCCAGTTGGGCCAGAGCGGCATGATGGTCGTGGACCGCAGCGACCACCGCCGGTCCCCATAGCGGCAGGTGCAGCAGCGTGGCCATAGCCGCAGCAGTGGGTCCCGTGGCGGCCGCGTCGAGCAGCCCGAGGGCGTCCGCAGCGCTCGCCGGGGAGATGAGCGTGTTGGGGCCGCCGACGCCGCAGACCTTGGCCATCAGGGCGAGTCCGAACGCGGTCTGCGAGGAGCTGATGTCCTGTGCCGTCAGCGATCCCGGGTGCAGCGTCTCGACGTGGCCGACGAGTCGGGTCGGCAAGGACTGGGCCGCGGCCGTTCCGCAGCCGGTCACGGTCAGCGCGAGAGCGACGACCGCGACGCGAGTCCTCACAGCGCGGCCTGCTCGGTACGTGCCTGCGGGTGCGAGCGACGCAGCCAGTGTCGACGACCCCACCAGGCGAGCAGCGCGACGACGACGAGCACCCCGAGGAACGGCAGCACCGCGCCGAGCACGGTGGCGATGCCAATGGCGACGGTCGCGAAGCCCCGGCCACCAGCCTTGAGACCGCTGACGAAACCGTGGATCGGCGGCTTGGGCGGCTTGGGTGCTGGCGGCACCACGACCTTGACCGCGGGTGCCTTCTGTTGCAGGTGCAGGGTGATCGTGGCGAAAGCGGTCTGCGACTTGAGCACCGCGAGCTGGCCCTCCATCGACTCCAGGTCAGCCTCGCGACGGGTCAGCTCACCCTCGACCTCGACGATCTGTCCGATCGTCGTGGCCTTGGAGAGCAGGATGCGCACCCGGGCGACGCTGGCCCGGTAACTCGTGAGCCGGGCCTGGACATCGACGACCTGGTTGGTCACGTCCTGCGAGGTCTCGTTGACGTCGAGGTCCTTGCCGAGCTGGTCCAGCTCGTTGAGCAGGCTGCCGTACGTCGCCGGCGGCACCTTGATCACCAGGTCTGCCGAGGCCACGCTGGCCGGGGGTACGGGCTGTCCGGAAGGCACCGGCGCGGGCGTTGCCGCTGCCGCGGCCTGGTTGCGCGAGAACACGAAGCCGTTGGCTGCCTGGGCCAGTCGGGCGGCCTGGTCGGCCTGGGTGGCGACCAACGCGGCGGTGGCGACCTCGAGGTTGACCGTCGCGGTGTAGATCACCGATCTGCCGGGGTTGGGGTCGGCGTTGAAGGCCGGCCGGCCCTCGAGCGGCCCGGTCGAGGTTGGCGCAGCCGCCGCACCGGAGGTTGCTGCCGCGGCGGCCTGCGTCGCGGCCGGCGCTGCTGCTGCTGAGGCTGCTGCTGCCGCCGAGGTGGCCGCTGCTGCTGCTGAGGTGACCCCTGCGGCGACGGCTGGCCCGGCCTCCGAGACCGATGAGCTCGCCGTCGACGAGCTGGAGCCGGTGCAGCCGGCCACGCCGACCGCGATGGCGATGCTGACGATGCCGCCGATGGAAGCGGTGAGCGCCCGGGACCGTACCGAGCGGGGTGCGTGTGCTGCTGTCATGGTCGTGTCCTTCGCCCGGGCTCCCGGTGAGCCGCCTGTCGATCGGACGGGGGCCGGGCACCGGCGGTTCCATCGGGGCAGGACACGGATGGGTCACGATCCCGGGCGGGCGGCGTCGGTCGCCGCGTGTCAGGCTGGAGTCGTGACTCATGTAGTGGTGATCGGTGGCGGCATCGCGGGATTGGCCGCGGCTCATGCGATCGGGCAGCGCGCTCCGGGGGTCAAGGTCACGCTGCTCGAGGGTTCCAGCCGTACCGGCGGCAAGCTGCGCGGTTCGGACATCGCGGGGGTGCGGGTCGACGAGGGCGCAGAGTCCTTGCTGGTACGGGTGCCCGAGGCCGTCGACCTGGTCACGGCGGTCGGCCTGGGTGACGAAGTGGTCCACCCGGCGACCACCAAGGCAGCACTGTGGAGCCGGGGCTCGCTGCACGCGATGCCGACTGACACGGTGATGGGGGTGCCGTCCGACCTGCACGGCGTGGCCGAGTCCGGCCTGCTCTCCGCTCAGGGCGTCGACCGGCTGTCGCTCGACCTCGAGCTGCCGCAGACGCCCATCGGCGACGACGTGTCGGTGGGTGCCTACGTCGCGGCACGGTTCGGCCAGGAGGTCGTCGACCGGCTGGTGGACCCGTTGCTCGGGGGTGTCTACGCGGGCCGGGCGGACGACCTCTCGCTCGAGGCGACGTTGCCCCAGCTGGCGCCGTTCGCGCGTACCCACCGGTCCCTGCTGGAGGCCGCCCGCGCGTCACGTGCCGCCGCTCCCCGGTCCGACGGCCCGGTCTTTGCATCCGTGCCCGGAGGTCTCGGCCGGTTCGCCGAGGTGCTGACGGCGTCGCTGACGGCTGACGTGGCGGTGAGCACCATGGCGCGACGCCTCGCCCCGCGAGCGGGAGGTGGCTGGCGCATCGTCGTGGGGCCGGCGGTCGCCGAGTCGGTGATCGAGGCAGACGCCGTCGT
Source organism: Acidothermaceae bacterium B102 (assembly GCA_033097465.1). Lineage (GTDB taxonomy): Bacteria > Actinomycetota > Actinomycetes > JAWWOL01 > JAWWOL01 > JAWWOL01. The sequence continues at coordinate 4,779,838 of AP028633.1, read as the reverse complement.
CATCGCGACGCCGGCCGCTCCGACGGCGCGGCTCCTCGAGCCGTTCGCGCCTGACGCTGCCGCGGCCCTCGCCGAGATCTCGTCCGCGAGCATGGCGATCGTGACGCTGGCCTTTGCCCAGGACGGGTTCGAGCTGCCACCGATCAGCGGCTGGTTGGTGCCTGCCGTCGAGGGCCGCCTGGTCAAGGCCGTCACGCTGTTCGCCCGCAAGTGGCCGTCGGTCGGGGCCGGCTCGGGCCTCGAGTTCGTCCGCTGCTCCGTCGGGCGGTCGGGTGACGTGGCCGACGTCCAACGCACCGACGATGACCTGGTGGAGAGCTGCGCGGTCGAGCTGGCCGAGATGTTCGGCGCTCTGCGGGTGCTGGTCGACGCCCGCGTCAGCCGATGGGGCGGCGGGCTGCCGCAGTACGGGGTGGGTCACCGGGCGCGCGTGGCACGGGTACGGACAGCGGTCGGCGAGCACCCGGGACTCGCGGTGTGCGGCGCCGCGTACGACGGCATTGGCATTCCGGCCTGCATCCGCAGCGCTCAGGCGGCCGTCGACATGCTGCTGCCGACGCTGGTGGGATGATGGGTGACATGAGTGACGCGCTGGAACGCCCCAAGGCACGCGAGCTGAACAACGAGATCCGCTACGTGCTGTACGCCGTGTTCAAGGCGGTCTCGACCGGAGAGCTCGACCAGCGCGAGGCCGCCGGGGCCGAGGTGCAGGAGCTGATCGACCAGTACGAGGCCAAGGGTGTGGTGACCCGCGGGTGCTACGACGTGGCCGGGTTCCGGGCCGACGCCGACTTCCTGTTCTGGTGGGTCGCGCCGTCGTCCGACGAGCTGCAGGAGGTCTACTCGGCCTTCCGCCGCACCCGCCTCGGCCGGGCCTGCGAGCCGGTGTGGTCGGCCATGGCGCTGCACCGTCCGGCGGAGTTCAACAAGGGCCACATCCCGGCCTACCTCGCCGGCATCGACCCGCTCAAGTACGTCTGCGTCTACCCGTTCGTCCGCTCGTACGAGTGGTATCTCCTGCCCGACGAGGAGCGCCGAGCCATGCTCTCGGAGCACGGGCTGATGGCGCGGGAGTACCCCGACGTGCGGGCCAACACGGTAGCCAGCTTCGCCCTCGGGGACTACGAGTGGATGCTCGCGTTCGAGGCTGACGAGCTGCACCGCATCGTCGACCTGATGCGTCACCTGCGCGGCGCGACCGCACGGGTGCACACGCGCATCGAGGTCCCGTTCTACACCGGCGCTCGCAAGTCGGTCAGCGAGCTGCTCACCACCCTGCCCTAACGCACACCGCAGTACTGCAGATCATGCGCAGCAGCGCCAGATCTGCAGTACTGCAGCGGATTACGCCTCGGCGGGCGCGTCGAGCGGGGAGAACGTCAGCGACACGGAGTTCATGCAGAAGCGGTCGCCGGTGGGGGTCTGCGGCGCGTCTTCAAAAACGTGACCCAGGTGGGACCCGCAGTTGGAGCAGAGCACCTCGACCCGCTTCATGAAGTGGGTGTTGTCCTCGCGGAGGATGACCTTGTCGCCCTCCTCCGGCTCGTAGAAGCTCGGCCAGCCGCAGTGCGAGTCAAACTTCGCCTGCGAACGGAACAGCTCCTGGCCGCAGGCGCGGCAGTTGTAGACGCCGACCCGGTCCTCGTACAGCAGCTTGCCGGTGCCGGCTCGCTCGGTGCCGGCCTTGCGCAGGACCGCGAACTCGTCCGGGGAGAGCTCGTCACGCCACTGTGCTTCGGTCTTCTCGACGTTGTAGGTCATGGGTTCGAGGTTACGTGGGCTGCGGAAGCCACGCATGCATTCACCGTCCTTTTCAGATGTTCGTAAGAACGTCGTGCGAGCGTGGTTGTTCCGTCAGTTGACGGGCGTGCGCCGCGCCTGGCGGATCCGCAACAGCGCGTACACCAGACCGAAGACGGCGCCGCCGATGGCCCAGGAAACCCGTGTTGTGGCGGCCTCGGACGAGTGCAGACCACCGAACGCGCCGACCAGTGCACAGAGGAAAGGTGCGGCCAGCAGCAGCGCGTAGGGGTGCGCGCGCACGTCGTAGTCGCCGTGCACCCGAACCGCGGCGTAGTAGCGCTCTGCGTAGTCACGATGCGTCTCTGTGTACGCGCCCGGCGCCGCCACGAGCAGCGCGACCAGGACCGTGACGACGACGACACCGACGGCCGCGAGAACGGAGTGCAGCCCGACGGCGACGGCAGCCCACCCGCCAACGCTGAGCACGACCACGCCTTCGACGAGACTCTGGACCGGCCACGGGGTCACGAGGAACCGGGACCAGTCGTCGTGCAAGTAGGAGACGGCTTCCTCGTCGGTGAGGTCGCCCGTGCTGGGGGGCAGCGTGGTGGGGGACAGGGAAAGAGGGGAGTGGTGCAGGAGGCTGCTCATCGTGAGCTCCTTCCGGCGGCGACTTTGCCTTGTCTTAGCAATACCCCAGAAGTCCGAAATGAACCGAGATCAGCGGCTCAACCGGCGAGGCAGCTGTTGTGATCATCGCGCTCGCAGGGCGCGCTTGGCGTGCACCACGCGGAACACGCCGATGGCAGCCACGATGACGGCGCACATCGCGCCCATCGCCAGCCGGCTGGTGACGCTCGCGTGCCCGTGGTGGGGCAAGCCCCGCCCGAACCCGTACACGAACCCGATCAGTGGGGTGACGAGTATTGTGAGATAGGGGTGGCGCAGACCGTTGCGGTACCAGTTGCGACTGCTGGCATGGATGTAGCGGTGCGACTCCTCGCGGTGACGCAACGTCCAGACCGCCGGGATCAGGTCCAGGGCGGCGATGAACAGGAGGAGCGCGCTCAGCAGCACCTTGTCGCCCGGGCCGTAGTGCCGGTCGAAGACGCAGAAGGCGATGATCCCCACCCCGATGAGGGCGGCAAAACCGACGTTGAACCATGGCCACGGGGTGCTAAGCCACTTGTGGGAGTACGGAATGGCGTCGAGCTCGCGCTGGGTCTGTCCCTGGTCGTCGGCGCCGTCGCGCGTTGCAGGTGTCTGCGTCGTCACCGGCGTGCTCCGGTCACCGTGCTGCCCGTGCTGCGAGGCGCGCTGCCGTCCGCGCCGAAGACACGGATCGCGAGGCCGAACACGGCGACGGGCTTGCTGGGCGTGACCCGGTACATGGTTCCTGTCTCTCGTCGGGGATGCGTGACGGGTGTGCTGCCCCGGACGACACTGCTTGACACAGCGTTCTGCGATTGGGGTGCGTCGGGTAGCGTGCCCCCATGGCCGCATCTCCGTTCATCGAGATCGACGTCGACGGGTTCACCGTCAAGATCACCAACCCGCAGAAGCCGTTCTTCGCGGAGCGCGGGGAGACCAAGCTCGACCTGGTCAACTACTACCTGTCGGTCGGCGACGGCATCCTGCGTGCCCTGCGCGAACGACCGACCTACGTCAAGCGCCACATCGACGGTGCCGAGAGCGAGCCGATCTACCAGAAGCGGCTGCCGCAGCACGCTCCGGACTGGATCGAGACCGTGACGGTACGGTTCCCCAGCGGGCGCTCGGCGGCTGCTGCGTGCCCGACCCACCTCGCGGACATCATCTGGCTGGTCAACACCGGCACCATCGACTTCCACCCGTGGCCGTCACGACGGGCCGACACCGAGCGGCCGGACGAGATGCGCCTCGACCTCGACCCCCAACCGGGCACCGACTTTCACGACGCGCAGAAGGCGATCCCGGTGATGCGCGAGATGCTCGACGAGCTGGGCATGGTGGGCTGGCCCAAGACGTCGGGCAACCGCGGCATCCACGTCTACGTCCGCATCGAGCCGCGCTGGTCGTTCACCGAGGTGCGCCGGGCCGCGCTGGCCTTCGGTCGCGAGCTCGAGCGCCGCATGCCCGACCTCATCACCACCAAGTGGTGGAAGGAGGAACGCGGCGAGAAGGTGTTCCTCGACTTCAACCAGAACGCCCGCGACCGCACCATTGCCAGCGCCTATTCGGTACGGGCCCGGAGGGACGCCACGCTCTCGGCTCCCTGCACCTGGTCGGAGATCGTCGAGGTCGACACCCGCGACTTCACGATCGCCACGATGCCGGGCCGGTTCGCCGAGCTGGGTGACCTTCACGCTGGCATCGACGACGCCGTGTGCTCGCTGGATCCGTTGCTGGAGTGGGCTTCTCGGGATCTGGAGCAGGGCGTGGGAGACGCTCCGTACCCTCCGCAGTATCCCAAGATGGAGGGTGAGCCGATGCGGGTCCAGCCGTCGCGGGCTCGCAAGGTGGTCGTCGAGGAGCCGGCCGATCTGACCGAGGGCTGACGCTCTTATTCCAATCTCAGAAAACGGGACCGGCACGGCGCTGTCGGAAGCGCTGCCGTCCGCGTATGTTCTCGCCATCGGGGGCGATCATCTTCAGGGATGGGATGCGCAGATGGCGGTAGACGCGGGTGTGAGCAGACCGGCTCGGATCGGCGGCGTGGAGGTCCGCTCCATCGACTACGTCCCGCTGAACGAGCGGCACGGCAAGGTCTGGAGCCAGGGCCCGCTGTGGTTCATGAGCAACGCGCAGATCGCCACCCTGGTCGTGGGGACGGCGTCGTTCTTCGCCGGCGGCAACCTGATCTGGTCGCTGCTGGCGGTGGCCGCGGGTGTGGTGACCGGGACGTTCTTCATGGCGTTCCACTCGGCGCAGGGCCCGCAGCTCGGGTTGCCGCAGATGATTCAGTCCCGCCCGCAGTTCGGCTATATCGGCGCGCTGCTGGTGTGGCTCTTCGCCTACATCCAGTACTTCGGCTTCAACATCTTCAACACCTTGCTCGCCGGCGGTGCGCTCAACACCACCGTAGGCGGCCCGACGAAGTTCTGGACCATCGTCGTCACCGTGCTCGCGGTCGTGATCGCGCTGGTCGGCTACGACCTCATCCATGCCTGCGAGCGCTGGCTTTTCGCCGGCTTCCTCGTGGTGTTCGGCATCCTCACGATCGCTCTGTTCACGCTGCACTACCCGTCCGGATCCTTCGACCTCGGTGGGTTCAAGGCGGTGCCGTTCTTTGCGCAGTTCGGTGTTGTCGCCGGCTACCAGATCAGCTGGGCCATCTACGTGTCCGACTACTCGCGCTACCTGCCGCCCAAGGTGGGTGTCCGCAGCACGTTCCTCTGGACGTACGGCGGCTCCGCTCTCGGCGGTGGCTGGCTGATGTGCCTGGGAGCTGCTCTCGCGTCCTGGTACTCCGGGGTCAGCAAGGGGGAGTTCGGGCTCGGCGTCGACGCGATCAACAAGGCCGGCGACCACGTGTTCAGCGGCTTCGGCGCCATCGTGCTCATCTTCTCGGTGCTCGGGCTGGCCTCCGTCACTGCGCTGAACATGTACGGCGGTTCGCTGACCCTGATCAGCGCGATCGACTCGCTGCGCAAGGTGGTGCCGACCACGTCGATACGTGTCATCACCGTGGGCCTGACCGCCCTGCTGTCGGTGGTGCCGGCGATGTTCATCAGCGGCAACTTCCAGGCAGACTTCTCCAACTTCCTGTTGCTGGTGCTGTACTTCTTCATCCCGTGGACCGCGGTCAACCTGGTCGACTACTACGTCGTCCGCAAGGGCCACTACGCGATCGCGGAGATCTTCAACCCGGACGGCATGTACGGACGCTGGGGGTGGCGGGGCATCGTCGCCTACCTCGTCGGCTTCGGCGCCATGACCCCGTTCTTCGTCATCGGCACGTGGTACACCGGGTTCCTCGGGCACCAGCTCAACGACGTCGACATCTCGCTGTTCATCGGCCTCCCGGTGGCCGGCATCCTCTACTACGTCTTCGCCCAGTCGATCGACGTGATCGCCGAGACTCGGATCGCCGAAGCTGAGGCCGCCGAGCTGGAGCGCGACTCGCTCTACCCGGGTGGACCGCACCCGGGCGTCGACATCCCGGCACACGGGCTCTGATGGCGGATGCGTGGCAGACCGCGGAGGACATCCGGACCGGGGTGACCTCCGCGGTCGACACTGTTTCTGCGGCGCTGGCCCGGGTGGCCGAGCTCGACGGTCAGATCAACGCCTTCACCGTGGTGCTCGCGGAGTCGGCGATGGAGTCGGCTCGCGCTGCCGATGACCTGGTACGCCAGGGATCGACGCTTCCCTTGCTCGGAGTGCCGATCTCGGTCAAGGACCACATCTGGCTGACCGGAACGCCGGCGACCAATGGCTCGGTCGCCTTGCGTGACTTCATGCCGCCGGAGGACAACGTTGCCGTCGCCCGGCTCAAGGCGGCCGGGGCGGTGATCGTGGGTAAGACCAACAATCCGGAGTTCTGCTACCGCGGCTTCACCGACAACCTGCTGTTCGGGGCGACGCGCAACCCCTGGGACCTCGGCCGTACCTCGGGCGGTTCCAGCGGGGGAGCCGCTGCGTCGGTCGCGGCCGGCATGACCTCACTGGCGATAGGCACCGACGGTGGTGGGTCGATCCGTATCCCGGCATCGTTCTGCGGCGTCGTCGGGCACAAGCCGACGTTCGGGGCCGTGCCGAAGGACCCGGGATTTCCGGGCTGGAAGACGTTGTCGGTCGACGGGCCGCTGGCGGCGTCGGTGCGGGACGCGGCGCTGATGATGTCGGTCATCGTGGGCGCCTCGCCGGCGGACGACATGACCTGGCCGGCGGTTGATCCGCCGGCGTTTATCGCGGCGATGGCCAACGTCGGCGACCTGTCCGGCCTGCGCATCGCGTGGTCGGAGGACATGGGTGGCCTGGCCGTCGACCAGGGGGTGCGGCGCGTCTTCCGTACGGCGATCGAGGTCTTCCGCGGCTTGGGCTGCGAGCTGGTCGAGGCCTACCCGCAGGTGCCGTACTCGACGCCGTTGTGGAACACGATCGCCTGCGCCGAGGGCTGGGTGTCGGAGGGCCCGCTGCTGGAGCAGTGGCGCTCGCAGATGTCGCCTGGGACCGCAGAGCTGATCGAGGCCGGGCGCGACACGACGGCGGCGGAGTACCTCGCCGCGATGCACGCAAAGGCTGCGTACACCCGGCTGTGGGAGGAGTTCTTCACTACGTACGACCTGCTCCTGACTCCCACGATGCAGCTGACCGCGTTCCCTGTCGGTCTGCTGAACCCGTCCGACATCGACGGCAAGGAGGTGAGCCCGTTCTTCGACGACTGGGTCACCAGCTGCGAGCCGGCCAACCTCGCCGGGCTGCCGGCCACGTCCGTACCGGCCGGCCTTGCGGGCGGCCTGCCGGTCGGGCTGTCGGTGATGGGACCACGCTGGTCGGACCCGTTGACGCTGCGCGCGGCGGCCGCCTTCGAGCGCCAGACACCTCCGCTGAGGCCGCCCTCAGCACCGATCGGTTCTGGCGATCGGTAGTGATCGACGATCGGTGTTGGACGAAAGGCGATTCCCGACTATTCTTCTAGACATGATCAAGATGGCGTCAAGCACGGCTCGGCAGCTCGGGCTGCCCTGCCGTGCCTCGGCTCAGGCCGCGCCCTGGTCTCAGCAGCACCTGACGCGGCGTCGGTTCGTCGACTACATGCGGCACGGCTCGACCCGCTGTCGCTGACCCCGCTCCCGCTGTAGCGCTGAGCCGCGGGCCCGTTCGGCCCGCTCCCTGTCCGGCAGCTGTCGGCAGTGTGCCTACTCCCCACCGCACCCTCTCACTGCGTACCGCCGTGTCCATGACGGACCTGGTGGCTGCCTGCGCTTCCTGGTCGTAGCCACCCGACCTGGAGAAATCGGAGATCCACATGACGGTCGAGTTCATCAGTGCGGTCAACGTCAACGCCAGCAACGAGCTCAACCGGCTCGGGCGTACCGACATCGACCTGGCGTTCTTCAAGCGCTACGTCAACGCCTTGGAGGACGCGGAGTTCGACTACACGCTGTGCGCCTACGCCTCAGCCTTCCAGGACCAGTTCGCGATCGCCAACCAGATCATCGCTCGCAGCGAGCGGGTGGCCCCGATCATCGCCCTGCGTCCGAACACGATCTACCCGACCGTGGCCGCTAAGGCGCTGGCCACGCTCGACCAGTTCGGCGGTGGCCGGGCGGTCGTCCACCTCATCTCCGGCGGCAGCGACGCCGAGCAGGCGCGCGAAGGTGACTACCTTCCCAAGGACCAGCGCTACGCACGCACCGCGGAGTACCTCGACATCCTGCGCAAGGTCTGGGCGAACACCACGCCCTTCAGCCACGAGGGCGAGTTCTACACGTTCGAGGACTTCGTCAGCGTCGTGCGCCCGACCAACGGGACCATCCCGGTGTCGGTCGGCGGCTCGTCCGCGGAGGCGTACCAGGTGGGTGGCTCCCGTGCCGACATCTTCGGCCTCTGGGGCGAGCCGCTGCAGGACACCCGGGACCAGATCGCCGCGGTCTACGCCGAGGCCGACAAGGCCGGCCGCGTCGACCGGCCCCGGATCTGGGTGACGTTCCGCCCGATCATCGCGGCGACCGAGGAACTGGCCTGGGAGAAGGCACATCGCACGCTCGGCATCCTCGAGAGCGCGCAGAGTGCCAACGCTTGGTGGCGGAAGAACCTCGGTGGCGCGTCCCCCCAGAACGTCGGCTCGCAGCGGCTGCTCGAGATCGCTGCCCGCAAGGACGTCCACGACCGCGCGCTGTGGACGCCGACGGCGACGGCCACGGGGGCTGCCGGCGCCTCGACCGCGCTGGTCGGCACCCCGGAGACGGTTGCCGCGGCGATCCTCGACTACATCGACCTGGGGGCGTCGCTGGTCTCGATCCGTGGCTACGACAACCTCAACGACCTCATCGAATACGGGCGCTACGTGCTGCCCCTCGTCCGCCAGGAGCTCGCGCACCGCGAGGCCACCGGCAAGCGCGGCACCCTCCAGGACGACCATCTCGGCGCCTATGCCCACCCCACGTCCGCCCCTGCCTCCGAGAGGACCACGGCATGACCACCGAGCCGACCTTCGACCAGACCATCCCCGCCACGGCGTCGCCTGAGGTCGAGTTCATCAGCCTCTCGCACCTGAACCCGTCGACCGAGCTCAACCCGATCCCGACGCGCGGCATCGACGTGAAGTACTTCCGCAAGTACGTCCGTTCCCTCGAGGAGGGCGGCTACGACTACACCCTGCTTCCCTACGGCTCCAACAGTGCCGACTCCTTCGTGGTCGCCAGCGCTGTCGGTCAGCTGACCGAGCACCTCCGGCCCATCGTGGCGCTGCGCCCGAACACGACGTTCCCGACCGTGGGCGCTCAGAAGCTGGCCACCCTCGACCAGCTGACCGAGGGCCGCGCGGTCGTCCACCTGATCTCCGGCGGCAACGACGCCGAGCAGGCGAAGCAGGGTGACTATCTGCCCAAGGACAAGCGGTACGCCCGGACGTCGGAGTACGTCGACATCCTGCGTCAGTCGTGGATCAGCCCGGCGCCGTTCAGCCACGACGGCGAGTTCTACCGGTTCGACGACTTCGGTCCGGGCTTCGCGCCGTACGCCTCGCTGATCCCCATCTCGATCGGTGGTCAGTCCGACGAGGCCTTCCAGGTCGGTGGCGAGAAGGGCGACATCTTCAGCTTCTGGGGCGAGCCGCTCGACGACCTGCGCAGCGAGATCGACCGGGTCCACGCCATCGCCCGGGCAGCCGGCCGGGAGACGCTGCCGCGCATCTGGGTGACGTTCCGTCCGATCGTGGCGGAGACCGACGAGCTGGCCTGGCAGAAGGCCCACGAGTACGTCGCCAAGGTCGCGGCGAGCTTTGCCGCCAGCCCCCACGCCACGCTGTTCCAGCGTGCCGGTGGCCCGCAGAACGTCGGCTCGCAGCGGTCGCTGGCCTTTGCCGACAAGGCAGACCTGTACGACCGGGCGCTGTGGACGAGGACCACCGCCGTGACCAGCGGCGCGGGCGCCTCGGCGGCGTTGGTCGGCTCGCCCGAGACAGTGGCGGCCGCGATCCTCGACTATGTCGACCGGGGCGCGAGTCTCGTCTCGATCCGCGGCTACGACACCCTCGCGGACGCGGTCGACTACGGCCGCTACGTGCTGCCGCTGGTTCGCCAGGAGCTGGCCCACCGCGCGGCCACCGGCCAGCGCGGCACCCTCCAGCGCGATCACCTCGGCTACGGAGACCCCGACTTCCTGGCGGCTCACGACGCCGCCGCAGCCAAGGCGGGGCTGTCCGCATGACCGCCACCGTCACCTCTCCCGCCACCTACCAGCTTCCCGTACCGGACCTGTCCGAGGAGGGGCTCGCCGGGGTCACCGCCGAGATTGCCCAGTACGCCGCGGAGTATGACCGCACCGGCGACATCCCGTGGAAGGGACTCGACGTCGTCCACCGGGCCGGCCTGAGCACGGCGACTGTCGGCACGCAGTACGGCGGCCCTGGCTTGGGCATCCGCGATGTCGCCCGCATCGTCACCGCCGTCGGCGAGGGCGACCCCTCGGTGGCGCTGATCCTTGCCAACACGGTGATGAGCCACTCCGCGCAGGCCTCGTTCGGCGGCTGGTACGACGTCCACTACGACCACGTGCTGCGTCGTTCCCTGGAGCGGCCGACCTTCGTGAACGCGGTACGCGCCGAGCCCGAGCTCGGAGCGCCGGCCCGCGGCGGCATCCCGGCCACCACGATCACCCGCACCTCCGACGGCTGGCTGCTCAAAGGCCACAAGGCCTACGGCACCGGCGGCCGCGCCCTGGCCTACCAGTTCGTGTGGGTCACGGCGGTCGAGCCCGACGGCGACCCGGACCGCCCCCGCGTGGGCCACATCACGACGCCCAACGACCTGCCGGGCATCACCTGGCTGAACACGTGGGACCACCTCGGACTTCGGGCGTCCAACACGCACGATGTCGTCTACGACAACGTCGAGCTGCCGTACGAGGCATTCCGGGAGATCCCGCGTCAGCTGGACGGGACCTACCGCGACCCCGCGGCAGCCGCCGGCCCCGGGGGATTCGCCCACGTCGCGCTCTACGTCGGCGTTGCCCGCGCAGCGCGTACGGACTTCCGCGAGTTCACCCGCAACCGCGTACCTGCCTCGCTCGGCAAGCCGATCGCCGAGACCGAACGCATCCAGACCGTCGCCGGTGAGATCGACCTGCAGATCGCTACCGCCGAGACGCTGCTGCACGGCTCGTTGCTGCGGCTCGAGCAAGGGGATGCGTCGATCCTGCCGCAGCTGTCCGTCATCAAGGTCGCCATCGGGCGGGCAGTGGTCGCGGCCACCCAGGCCGCGGTCGCAGCGCTCGGCAACCCGGGACTCACCCGCCACCACAGCCTGGAGCGGCGCCTGCGCGACGCGCTCTGTGTCCGCGTCCACCCCCCACAGGAAGACGCCGCCCTCGTCGCCGCCGGACGGCGCGTGCTGGCTGACGTCGCGCCGGCCCAGCAGTCGAGTCGATGACGATCACCGTCGAGCCCAGGGTGTCCTACGCCTTCCCCGTACCGGATCTGTCCGATGCGGCGCTGGCGGAGGTCACGGCCGAGATCGCGCGGTACGCGGGGGAGTACGACCGCACGGCCGAGATCCCGTGGAAGGCCTCTAGCCCCACAACCGAATCAAGTGAAGGAAGACAGATGAACGTAATCCGACGCACGGGCGCAACCGCCCGGCGCCGAACCTCCCGCCAGTCCGCTGCGGTGGCCACGGTGGCTGCACTCAGCCTCGCGGCGGTCGCCGGCTGCTCCAGCGGCAGCAAGTCCTCGGCGGCGGGCAGCAGCACGTCGGCAGCTGGCAGCACCACATCCTCGGCGGCGAGCGGCAGTGGTGGGGCCACGCCGGTCAGTGGGGGCACTCTCAACGTGTCCTTCTGGGCCGACAACGTCAACCTGCTCTGTGTCGACCCGTTCCAGACGTACTGGATCGAGCACCGTTCGGAGATCCGCAACTTCACCGACTCGCTGACTGATCAGGATCCCAGCACAGGCAAGGTCATCCCGCACCTCGCGGCGAGCTGGTCCATCTCGACCGACGGCAAGGCCTACACCTTCAAGCTGCGTTCCGGTGTGACCTTCAGCGACGGCACGGCTTTTGACGCGGCCGCCGTGCTCGCGAACGTCAACGGCTGGCTCGCCACGAAGACCGCCGTTCCCGGTGCATTCGGCGACTCCTACATCGCCAACCTGGCCGGGGCGAAGGTGATCGACCCGAGCACCGTCGAGATCGACCTCAGCGCGCCGAACTCGTCGTTCCTTCAGGCGACGGCAACGACCAACCTGGCCATTCTCGCGCCGTCTGCGTGGAAGGTCGCGCCGGCTCAGCGCTGCCTCGGCACCGGGCTCATCGGCACCGGCCCGTTCGTCCTCAGCAAGTACACCCCCAACGTCGGACTGGTGCTCAAGAAGCGAGCCGGCTACGCCTGGGCCTCATCGGTTCAGGCCAACCAGGGTGCGGCCTACCTTGACGAGATCGACTTCCACTACGTCAAGGACGACAGCGTCCGCACCGGCAACCTGCTGAACGGCACGACCGACATCGCGTGGCCGCGCAACCCGTTCTCGATCCAGCAGCTCGCGCAGATCAAGGACAAGGGCGACACGATCGAGACCCGGTCGTTGCCCGGCGTGTCCTACCCGTACTTCGCCAACACCACGGCCGGCCGGCCGCTCGCCGACCCCGCCGTGCGACAGGCGATCTACAAGGCGACCGACCTGAAGACCATCGCGACCACGCTCCACGGCGCCGACTATCCCGTCGCAGCAGGCGTTTTCGACTCGACTACGCCGTACTTCACGTCGCAGTCCGCCAAGCTCGGGTTCGACCTCGACGGGGCCAAGAAGGCTCTCGACGCGGCCGACTGGAAGGTGGGCTCCGACGGCATCCGGGCCAAGGACGGGAAGAAGCTCACGCTGATCGCACCGCAGGCGGGCGTTGCCGCGCCGGGTGTCGAGCTCTGGCAGTCCGAGCTCCAGGCCGCCGGGATCGACCTTCAGACGCCGATCGTCCAGCAGTCCCAGCTGTTCACGATCCTTGCGGATCCGACCAAGTGGGACCTGTACGGCAGCTACCTGACCCGGGCGGACCCTGGCGCGCTGCGCAGCATCGTGCTGCCCGGATACGCCACCGTGCCGGCTCTGGCAAGTGCCCTCACCGCGACCGATGCCACTGCGGCGACGCAGATCCTGGCGCTGTTCACCAAGGCAACCGACACGACCGACCTGTCGGTCGCGGCCGACTCCTACGGCCAGCTGCAGGACCTCCTGGTGGACCAGGGACTGGTCTTCCCGCTGCTCGAGCGGGTGCAGTACGCCGGCGTGAGCACCAAGGTGCACGGCTTCGCCTTCACCGACGAGGCCTTCCTGTCGGCGAACTCGATCTGGATCTCCAAGTGACAGCGCCGTTGCTCTCTGACGACACGTAACAACCCCGAGGAGCAAAGCTCATGACCCGGTACGTGATCGGGCGCGTCCTGCAGGCGATCGCCGTCCTGTGGGCCGCCTACACCGTTGCCTTTGCCGTGCTCTACCTGTTGCCCTCCAACCCGATCGCGCTTCAGCTGGCTGCCGCGGGAGTCGACACCACGACGCTGACTCCCGCCCAGCTGCACCTAGCCGAAGCCAAGTTTGGGCTGGACAAGCCGGTGCTGGTGCAGTACTTCCACCATCTCGGCGGGTTCCTCCACGGCAATCTGGGAACGTCGATCACGCAGGACATCCCGGTGGCACAGGTCATCGGTCACCGGATCAGCAGCACGCTCTTGCTCAGCCTGGTCGCCGGCGTGGTCGCTGTCCTGATAGGGACGACGCTGGCGTACCTGGCCACGTACGTTCGCGCCCGCTGGATCCGGCTCATTCTCACGCGGCTCCCGGCCTCCGGGGCGTCGGTGCCGCAGTTCCTCACCGGCCTGTTCCTCATCCAGTTCTTCGCCTTCCGGCTCAACTGGCTGCCCTCCACCGGGCAGCAGGGATGGAGGTCGCTGGTGATGCCGGCCGTCACCATCGCGCTGCTGACCGGCTCGATCCTCGCCCAGGTGCTCATGCGCAGCTTCGACGAGGTCATGCGGCAGCCGTACATCGTCACGGCGCGGGCGAAGGGCCTCTCGCGAGGGGCCGTGCAGCTCAGGCACGGGCTGCGCAACGCCGCGCTCCCGGCACTCACGATCCTCGGCGTCATCGTCGGGCTCACCGTGACCTCGTCGATCGTCGTGGAGACGGAGTTCAGCCGACAGGGCATCGGGAGCCTCACCCAGGATGCCGTGTCCACACAGGACGTACCGGTCGTGCTGGCCATCGTCATGATCGCCGCGGCTCTGTTCGTCGTGGTCAACCTGGTCGTCGACCTGCTGTATCCGCTGCTCGACCCGCGCATCTCCCACCACACGAAGGCGGTCTGACCCATGAGCGTCGACAGCTCTGCCGCCAGGGATGACGTGGCTGTCCTGGCCCTGGCACCACTGGAGCGTACGGCCGACGAGGTCCTGGACTCACGCCACCTGGAGACCGGTCGGCACGGCAACCTCGTGGCGGCGCTCGTCCAGCTCAGCCGCAAGCCGGCCTTCGTCGTGGCGCTGCTCTACGTGCTCTTCGTGGTCGTCTCGGCGCTCCTGCCGGGCTGGTTCAGCAACGGCCAGCCGTACGCCACGCATCCCACTGACGCGATGCGCTCGCCCAGCATCCATCACCTCTTCGGGACCGATGAGATCGGGCGCGACCTCTGGACCCGGGTGCTCTACGGCTCGGCCCTGACCATCAAGGCCACCGCCACTGCGATTGCGATCGGTCTGGTGGCAGGCCTCACGCTCGGCATCGTCTCGGGATTCTTCGGCCGCTGGGTCGACGCGGTCATCATGCGTCTCGTCGACGTACTGCTCTCGATCCCGTCGCTGCTGTTCGCGCTGACGATCATCACTGCGGTGGGCTATGGCACTCTGCCCGTGGCCCTCGCCGTCGGTCTGGGCATCATCCCCGGCTTCGCCAGGACGACCCGCGCCGAGGTGCTGCGCGTCAAGACCCTGCCGTACGTCGAGGCCGCCCGGGCCAGTGGCGCGTCCTGGATTCGCGTACTGGTACGCCATATCCTGCCGAACTCGTGGGGTCCCGTCGCTGTTCTCGCCGTCCTCGACGCGGGCGTCGCGATCATCGCAATCGCGTCCCTATCCTTCCTCGGCTTCGGGGCTCCGCCCCCCTCGTCGGAGTGGGGCACCCTGATCTCCGCGGGCCGGGACTTCCTGGTGACCTCCTGGTGGCTCTCGCTGATGCCCGGCATCTTCGTCACGCTGCTCGTCTTCTCCCTCAATCACATTTCCAAGACCCTGCAGGAGCTCGAGCGATGACGGCGACGCTGGAACCCAGTCACCCGCGCCAAGGGCTGTCTCGTCCCATCGTCGAGATCTCTGGTCTCGATGTGGGGTACGTCCGTCACCGCAAGGTCCGTCCGGCGGTGATCGGCGTCAACCTGACCATCGCGACCGGTGAGATCGTCGCCATCGTCGGCGAGTCCGGCTCGGGCAAGACCACGGTAGCCAACGCCATCATCGGTCTACTGCCTGACAATGGCCGGATCACCTCTGGTTCCGTTCTCGTGAACGGCGTCGAGACGGCCGGCGCCAACGAGCGGGTGCTGCGCAGGCTGCGCGGCTCCGTCATCGGCCTGGTGCCGCAGGACCCGATGGTCGGCCTCAACCCCACGCTCCGTGTCGGCAGCCAGATCGGCGAAGCCGTGCGGCTGCGCGGAGTGAGCGGTGACGAGGTCAAGGCGGAGGTCATCGCGGCGCTCGACCAGGCCGGCGTGCCCGATCCCGAGCAGCGCGCGCGGCAGTATCCGCACGAGCTGTCCGGTGGTCTGCGTCAGCGCGTGCTCATCGCGATCGCGTTGGCGGGCCGGCCTGACCTGCTCATTGCCGACGAGCCGACCAGCTCACTTGATGCGACCGTGCAGAAGCGCATCCTCGACCATCTCGCCGGCCTCGTGCGCGAAACCGGCATCTCGCTCGCGATTATCACGCACGACCTCGCGGTTGCCGCTGACCGCGCCGATCGCCTCGTGGTGATGCAGACGGGCCGCATCGTCGAGAAGGGCGACCCGCGTACGATCCTTGCCGCACCGCGGGAGCCGTACACCAGGCAGTTGATCGCGGCCGCTCCCGGGCTGGCCCATCACGGCGTGCTTGTTCCGCGCTACCGGGTCGAGCGGGACAGCCCGCCCGCACCGATCCTCACGGTGACGGGTGTCACCAAGACTTTCCGGGTGCCTGCGCCGACTGGAGGTCACCACGACTTCCAGGCGTTGTCCGGTGTCTCGTTCCGGGTGCCCCGTGGACAGACCCATGCGCTCGTCGGCGAGTCGGGGTCAGGCAAGACGACCGCGTTGCGGATCGCGCTGGGCCTGGAGCGCGCGACGGCTGGATCGGTGCTCCTCGATGACACC
The DNA here is from genome assembly GCA_033097465.1 of Acidothermaceae bacterium B102. Taxonomy (GTDB): domain Bacteria; phylum Actinomycetota; class Actinomycetes; order JAWWOL01; family JAWWOL01; genus JAWWOL01. Next base: position 4,763,555 of record AP028633.1, on the reverse strand, counting down.
GAGATCTCGGGGCTCTCGTGGGGCAAGCAGCGCCCGCTACGTCGTCAGGTGCAGATCGTCCACCAGAATCCGTTCGCGGCTCTCGATCCGAAGTTCACCATCAGGCAGAGCATCGTCGAGCCGCTGGTGTCGTTCAAGATCGGGGACGGTGCCACCCGAACAGAGCGCGCCCAGGAGCTGCTCTACCAGGTCGGGTTGCCCAGGGGCTATCTTGATCGGCTGCCCAGCGAGCTGTCCGGCGGTCAACGCCAGCGGGTCGCGATCGCCCGGGCACTGGCCTTGAAACCGAGCCTGCTGCTGCTGGACGAGCCGGTGTCTGCACTCGACGTGTCGGTGCAGGCCCAGATCCTCGACCTACTCACCGAGCTGCAGCGTGAGCTCGGTCTGTCCTACCTGTTCGTCTCCCATGACCTGGCCGTGGTGAGCCAGATCGCCCACACCGTCTCGGTGATGAGCAAGGGGCGCATCGTCGAGGAGGGACCGGTGGCTGACGTCTTCCGGAACCCCCAGACCCCGTACACCCGTGAGCTGATCGGCGCGATTCCCGGCCACACAGCCGCTCTCGGTGCTCAGTGACCGCCGACGTCGCAGCCGTTCCCGTGGTGTTCGACCCGGCGCGACTGCGCCACGTCTTCGGCGCGTTCCCGACCGGGGTGACCGCCCTCGCCGGTCTGGTCGATGGCGAACCGGTTGGTCTGACCGCCAACTCGTTCACGTCGGTGTCTCTCGATCCGGCACTGGTGTCGGTCTGCGTCGCCGTGACTTCTTCGACCTGGTCGGTGTTGCAGACCGCCCGGCGGCTCGGCATCAGCATCCTCGCCGCCGATCAGGAGGCGGTGGGGCGCCAGCTGGCCGCCAAGACGCCGGATCGATTCGCGGGTCTGTCCTGGAGAGCCACGACCGATGGCGCGGTGCTGCTCGATGGCGCGACCGGGTGGCTGGAGACGAGCGTGAGCCAGGTCGTCCGCGCGGGTGACCACGACATCGTCGTTCTCGAGGTGCACGATCTCCACGCAGATCACGACGTGTCGCCGCTCGTGTTCCACGCCAGCCGCTACCACGAGCTGCCGCCGGCCGATGTCAGCCGCCCCACGGCACGATGAGCGCGCTGTCTGACCCCGCCTCCGCCCTCGACCATCACCCCTTGGAGGAACGCATGACAACGCTGACGAGTGAGCACCCGGCAGTGTCCGAGTCGCGCCGGCCGAAGACCAGGCTGGGGTTCAACACCCGGGTGTCGTTCAGTGAGGTGTCCGGCGGTCCGGCGCAAGGGCTGCGAGACGGGATCGAGCTGTTCCGGGTCGCGGAGGAGCTGGGCTACCAGGGTGGATGGGCCTACCAGCGACACTTCGACAACTACCTGTCCTCGCCGATCCCGTTCTTCGCCGCCGTGGGCCAGCACACCGACCGGATCACCCTGGGCAGCGCGGTCATCCCGATGCGCTACCAGGACCCAATCCTGCTGGCCGAGGCCGCCGGCACCGCCGACCTGCTGACCGGCGGACGGCTGCAGCTGGCCGTGAGCAGCGGCACGGAGATCTGGACGGACGTCTTCGGTGCGGTGGACACTGACGCCCGTACCGAGGGGCAACGTCGCCTGGCCCGCTTCCTGGCGGGAGTCTCGGGCGAGAGCATCCACACGGTCACCACGCAGCGACCACCCGGCGGGCCGCCGGTGGGGACCGAGCTGCGGGTCACCCCGCACAGCCCCGGGTTGCGGGACCGGATCTGGTACGGGTCGGGGCACATCGCCTCGGCGGTCAACGCGGCCCGGCAGGGGCTGCGGCTGGTCACCGGGACGATCCTGCAGGAGGTCACCGACGAGTCGTTCGCCGAGTACCAGGCGCGGTTGATCGGGGAGTACCGCGCCGCGTGGGTCTCGGCTCACGGCACGCCTCCGCCCCCCCGTCGCGGTCGCGGCGTCGGTGCTGCCGGGGACGACGACGGAGCTGAAGGAGAAGTACGCGGCGTACGACCTGGAGCGGCGCACCTTGGGTCCGGCGGCGTCTCGGCCCAAGGGGGCGTTGGAGCCGACGCTGACTGCGGCGTTGCCGCCGGGGGTGCTGATGAGTCCCGTCTACCACGGTGATCCGGACACGGTCGCCGAGGCGGTGCTCGCCGACGTGGGCATCTCTGCTGCCGACGAGCTGATCCTCTTCCTGCCGCCCGCCTTTGGCCTTGCTGACAACGTCCGTTTGCTGACGGACCTGGCCAACACCGTCGCTCCTGCGCTGGGTTGGTCGCCCGCCGGGTGAGGCGTTGTACTGCTAGCTGCGGCGGGTGGGTGCGAGCCGGTCGATGTCGGCGAGTTCGTCGGTGGTCGGCTGCCACTCGCCGGCCGCGGCGTTGGCCCTGACCTGCTCCGGCTTGGTGGCGCCGGCGATGACCGAGCCGACGGTCGGCTGGGCGGCAAGACCGGCAATGGCGATCTCGAGCAGGGTGCGACCGTGCTCGGCGGCCCACTTCTCCAGCGCCTCGACCCGGTCGAACTTGTCGTCAGTCAGGTAGCTGTCCCGGCCGGCGAGCCGGGAGTCGCTGGGGGCCCCGCCGTCGCGGCGAACCTTGCCGGTGAGCAGCCCGTTGGCCAGCGGGAAGTACGGCAACATGCCCTGCCCGTACGCCGCGCAGGCCGGGATCACATCGGCCTCGAGGTCGCGCTCGAGCAGCGAGTAGTGGTTCTGCGCCGAGATGAACGGGACGAAGCCGTTCTCCTTGGCGACGTGGGCCGCGCGGGCGATCTCCCAGCCGGCGAAGTTGGACGTGCCGATGTAGCGGACCTTGCCCTCGGTCACCAGCTCGGTCAGCGTGGCGAGCGTCTCCTCGATCGGCGTGACGGGGTCGGGCGTGTGGAGCTGGTAGAGGTCGATGTAGTCGGTCTGCAGACGCTGGAGCGAGTGCTCGACGGCAGCGCGGATGTAGTTGCGCCCGCCCTTGGCCCCGGCTGCATGCCCGTACCCCATGTCGGTCGACTGGTGACCCCACTTGGTGGCCAGCACGATCTTGTCCCGCTTGCCCTTGAGCGCCTCGCCCATCAGCGTCTCTGAGCCACCGCGGTCGCCGTAGATGTCAGCCGTGTCGAGGAGCGTGATGCCCTCGTCGATGGCGGCGTCGATGACGGACTTGGTGCCGGCCAGGTCAAGTCGCCCGCCGAAGTTGTTGCAGCCGAGGCCGACGACGGAGACCAGCAGGCCGGAGTTGCCGAGGGGTTGATAGCGCATGCCTCCGACGCTACGTCGCGGTCTCTCCGGGCGCCGCCGCGGGGTGCCTGCATCTCGCTCCGTGAGAGCGCCGAACCCTGGCCGGCCCTGTCTGAGAGGCCACTGCAGGATCCGTCCCGCTCAGCGGGAGGTTTCCTGCACTGCCCCAATGATCACAGTGCCCGCGGGTCCGGGTCGGCAAGTGATTCGATCAGCCAGCTGCGGACGCGTTGGACGAACGGCACCCAGTCGTCGTTTTGGTCCCACATGGTCCAGTTGACGCCGAGGTCGAGCAGCGCTGCGCGCATCGCGTCGTTGTCGGGAAAACGCTCGAGGAGGGCGTCGAGTTCTCTGATCCCTTGCTGCACGAACGTGTTGCCATCGATGTAGTCGGCAATGGCGACCCGCTCGTCCTTGTCGAACTCGTAGTCGTAGTCTTCGCCGAACTGACCGAAAAGCTGCAGCGCCTCGGGAAACGCCCGGCGGAGTTGGTCTCGCCCATCTGCCACGTCTACTCCAGGAATGCAGTGCTCACCACGACTGTACGGTTGAGGCGCCGCAAGCGGATCACCGCCTTCCTTGATGGCCGGGTCGTACCGTCGCGAGCCACGACAGTGCCAGCATCGTGAGGCAAGCTGACACGAATTTCGATGCGAGCCTTCCGACCAGCCAGGAGCGCCTCCACCGCCTCGGGGTTTGCCTCTATTGCTGCTTTGACGGCGGCTTCCGCAGTGGCGCGCGTGTCAAAGGAACTGGCGCTCTTGATCCACGGCTCGTCGTCCAGCCGCTGCAGCAGCCACTGCTCATCCTTCGCCACGTGCTTGCTGAGGGTGTGGCCGTACGGGGCCTCCGGGCCTTGATGCAGCCGCAGGTCGGCGCCCTTGCTGAGGTCGCCGATGTCCTGGCCGGTCGGCACTCTCTTGGCGATGGCGCCGGTGCCGTCGAGGGGATGCCGGAGGGTTGAGGCGCCGCCGGTGAGGGCGGTGAGCAAGGCGTCCTCGGTGAGGGCGGTCGGGTTGACGCGCCCGGTCGCCGCGTACTGCCCCAGTGCCGTGTCGGCGGTCAGCGTGGCAGTCAGGGCGGCAGTGTCGAGGGCGGCCTTGCCTGCGGCGCTCGCCCCGGCGTAGGCCTCGCTCGCCCGCAGCGCCGACCGCGTGGTGGCAGCGGTGCCGGACATGAGGGCGCCGGCAAGGAAGGACTCGCCGAGATCGCGGCCGGTCACGCCGTGTCCGGTGGTGAGATGGAGGACGAGGTCGATCCCGGACGACACGCCTCCTTGGGCGAGGTGGGGCAGGGCCACCGCCGTGAGTCCCCGCAGGGCGCCCATCGACTGGCCGGCGAGGGAGAGTCCCTCGGTGGCCGCGGCTTCCGCCGCGCTGGCTGCTCCCGCCGCAGCCTCGGCGCCGACGATGGCCTCGCCGACCTCCATGGCCGCCACCGTCCCCACCGGAGCAGCCGCGCCGACGGTCACCACGACCGCGACGGCGGTGATCGTCACGATCGCGCCTACCGCGACCAGCTTGCCGAGCGACCAGCCATGGTGGTGCTGGGCCTTGTGCAACGCCGTGGCGTAGTCGTCCAGGTGGTCGGCAGCAGAGCGGCACGCAGCGGCGACGGTACGCACGTTGTGGCCGAGCGTGTCGTGCGCAACCCGCAACGCCGACGCCCCCTGGCCATGCCAGCGCAGCGCGAGGTCGCCGACGATGGCGTCGACGTGACTGCCGGCACGGTCGAGGTCGGCGGCCAGCGCGCGGTAGGCGTCGGCGAGCAACCGCGCCGCCGTTGGGTCGCCGTGGGGCGACACGGGGAGGGTGATCGGGTCAGGGTAGGCCGGCGGCGGGGGAGAGGTGACGGGCGCGGTCATCACCGAGGTACTGGGCACCGACCACCCCATGGATACGCCGGGGACGGTCCCCGTACCGGCAGATCTTGCCCGGGCAACCGCCCCGAGTCACCGGGCAACCCGTGGCCCTGTGGATAACTGAACTCCGCGGAGTTCGCTTATGCACACCCCCTAGCTGAAGATGTCAGCCAGCGCGAACTTCACCGGCTTCTCGAGCTGCTCGTACCGGCAGGACGACGGGTCGCGATCGGTGCGCCAGCGGACGAACTGGGTCGCGTGGCGGAACCGGTCGCCCTGCATCTGGTCGTAGGCCACCTCGACGACGAGTTCCGGCCGCAGCGGCTCCCACGACAGGTCCTTGCCGGCGTTCCAGCGGCTGGCCGCGCCCGGCATCCGCTCGGACTCCTCGTGTGCCTGGCCCCAGGCCTCCCACGGATGCCCGGCCATGGCGTTCTCGCGGTACGGGGCCAGCTCGTCGACCAGCTCAGCGCGCCGCTTCATGGTGAACGACGCCGCAACGCCGACGTGGTGCAGGTTGCCGTCGGCGTCGTACAGACCGAGGATCAGCGACCCCACGATCGGCCCGCTCTTGTGCCAGCGGAAGCCCGCGACCACGCAGTCGGCGGTGCGCGCATGCTTGATCTTGAACATCGCCCGGACGTCGGGCCGGTACGTGATGTCCAGCGGCTTGGCGATCACCCCATCGAGCCCAGCACCTTCGAACACGGTGAACCACTCCTCGGCCTCGGCGACGTCGTAGGTCGCGGGCGTGAGGTAGACCGGCGCGGCGGCCGATTTGAGCGCTTGCTCGAGGCGGGATCGCCGTACCGACAGGGGTTCTTCCATCAGCGACTCGTCGCCGATGGCCAGCAGGTCGAACGCGACGAACGACGCGGGTGTCTCAGCGGCGAGCTTGCGTACGCGCGATTCGGCCGGGTGCAGTCGCAGCTGGAGGGCGTCGAAGTCGAGGCCGGTGGGAGTGACGATGACGATCTCGCCGTCGACCACGCAGCGCTCGGGCAGCTGACCCTTGACCGCCTCGACGACATCGGGGAAGTAGCGGGTCAGCGGCCGCTCGTTGCGGCTGCCCAGCTCGACCTCGTCGCCGTCGCGGAAGACGATGCAGCGGAAGCCGTCCCACTTGGGCTCGTACAGCAGCCCGGTCGGCAGGCTGTCAGGGGTGGGCATGCCCTTGACAGCCTTGGCGAGCATGGGCGACACCGGAGGCATGACGGGCAGGTCCATGGAGCGAGTCTGTCAGCCGACCTGCATTCAGGCGAGTTGCTTCCAGACGGCCGCGACGCTGGCGGTGTTGGACTTCTGGCAGTACCAGAGCCGGCCGCTCGCATCGACCATCAGGTCTCCAACGGTGCCAGTCCAGTGGTGGGTCGCCGCTGCCCCGGCAGCCAGCTGGATATTGGCCTGGCCGCCGGTGAACTTGCCCCCTCGGCCCAGGGTCCCCGCGACGCCGACCACGCCGACACCCGCCCCGGAGTTGTTGTGCTGCTCGCCCCACACCCCGATGCCGCGCGTGCCGTCGTTGACACCGGTGATGGTGCCGTTGATGTTCGAGCTGGCGAGGGACTCGGCATAGATGGCCCGCTTCGTACCGGCATAACCGATGTCGACGCCATCGATAGCCGTCGTGGTCCCGTTGACCTTGAGCGTGACCTGCCCACCGTCGGTCTCGAGGTTCAGCAGGTCGCAGGTGTGGGTGGTCAGCGCCATCGCCGCACCCGGGGAGTGGGTCTCCAGGCCATTGATCGACGTCTCGTCCGTCCAGTTCACCGAGATACCGATGCCGCTGCCCTGGCCGAGAACGTCCAACCCGTCGAGCCCGTTGCTGCCCTCGGCACCGAACTGGACCGGCGCGTTCAGCTGCAGGCCGGGCCCGCCACCGGCCGGCGGGCCGTTGAGAACGGTCTGCTCGTCGGTCACGTTCAGTCCGCCGACATCGAGGCCGTGCGCTTGCAGTCCCGGCCCATCGAGCTCGAGGGTGAACCCGGACGCGCTTCCGCCGCTCAGAGACGTCCCGGTGGTGCCGGAGTCGTTGCTCTCCCCGAGGAGGAGCGGGTCGCCCTGAGCCGCTGTGGCCGTACCCGATGACAGGGCGGCGATGCCCACGCCAACAGCGGCAACAGGAGCGGCGCGCAGCAGGTTGCGCCGGGACAGGACCCGGCCGTGCGACGATCCCGCGGTCGGGGTCGAACGCAGGGCGTTCAGCTCCTCGCGCAGCGCGGACAGCTGAGTCTCGAGCTCTTCAATCGTCGCCATCTCTCCCCAATTCATGCGATGCGAGTGCAGGGTCAGGGTCCTGGCAGAGTTGCACAGAGCGCCGGTCGCGGGAAGGCGTTGCGGGATGCTCTTAGGTCACTCCTATGAGGTCTCCGTTCAGTCTCGATGGGGCCGTTGCGGCGCGCCGCCGCGCGTACACCGCAAAGCTGACCAACAATGGTGAGTAAACGCGGAAGCGGTGAGGCTGTGACCGACACCACGACTCGTCCGGTACGGGGGCAGGTCGGCCATGCCCCGACGGACTCTGCGCACGCGACCTGGGTGATCATCGACGGGGACGGACTGCCCGTCGGCCCGCCCTGGACCGACCGGGCCGCCGCCTTGCGGCACATGGGCACGCTGGCCTCGCACGGTGCGGCGCTGCCGCTCGTGCTCTACGGTGACGACGGCCGCCCGACCGGCGATCGCCTGCCCTAGGGCAGGATCTGTAAGCCGAAGGACGGATCGTGGCTGGAGCGACATTGACGCCACAGCAACTGCTGGAGCTGCTGGCTGCCACCCCCACCCGTCTCGGCGCGATCACCGCCGGCGTCGAGCCCGCTCGGCTGGCCGCCGCTGCCGGCGAGGACGAGTGGTCGGCCAACGACGTCCTGGCCCACCTGCGCTCCTGCTCCGACGTGTGGGGCGAGAGCATCGGACGGATCCTCGTCGAGGACAGGCCGACAATCCGGGCGGTCAACCCCACCACGTGGATCGAGGAGACGGATTACCGCGAGCAGGAGTTCCTGCGGTCGCTGCGGTTCTTCGCAGCCCAGCGCGCCGACCTGCTCGCCCTGCTCGAGCCGTTGCCCGACCACGCCTGGGTGCGCATAGCCACCGTGACGGGTGCCGGCAGCCCGCTGACCAAGACCGTCCAGTCGTACGCGGAGCGGCTCGCGAAGCACGAACGCCAGCACCTCAAGCAGGTCGAGCGCATCGTCAACGGGTGACGGTCAGCGCCGCACGAGGTAGCGGAGGAAGACGAAGCCCGCGTCGCTGATCGTGCCCACCAGCTCGAGGGCCAGGGGTTCGGGCAGCCGTCCGGTCAGCCGCTTCTCGCCTGGGTCACCCACCATCGTGGGACTGATGGTGAGACACAGCTCGTCGACCAGGCCCGCGCTGAGCAGGTCGCCGAGCAGCGCCGGACCGCCCTCGGTCAGCACCCGTCGCAGCCCTCGATCGGCCAGCTGGTCGAGCAGTCGCGCCAGGTCGATCTCGCCGTCGTGCACGATGACGTCGGCCACCTCGCGGGCCGCGGCCAGCCGAGAGGACGGCACGGACGACGTGGTCACGACGATCGTGCGCGCGGCCGCCTGCGTGAACAACGGCTTGGTGAGGTCGAGATCGAGGGTACGGGTGACCACCGCGATCGGCGGTGATGCCGAAAGTCCATGCCTGTCACGGATCTCGGCTCTGGTAGGCCCGATCCGCACCGCCGCGTACTCCTCGATCCGCGCCGTGCCCGCACCGACGAGGATCACGTCGCAGAGGGCCCGCAGGAGGCCGAAGACCTTCTTGTCGCCGGTGCCCGACAGGGTGGCGGACTGGTGGTCGAGCGACGCTGACCCGTCGACGGAGACGACCATGTTGGCGCGCACCCAGCGGTCGGTCCCGGGCGGGTAGGCGTACGCAGTCTCGAGGTCCATCAGCGGTTCTTGCCACGTGCCGCCACGCGCCACGTGTCGACAGTGGCGCCGTCCTGGACCACGACCAGCTCGTCGGCCAGGTTGACGGCTGCGCAGACATGGTTGGGCGCCACGCGTACGACGGAGCCCAGGTCAGGCATCGGACCGTCGTCCGGGAACACCACCTTGGCGTGGTGCTCGGACAGCAGCACGATGCGGGCGTCGGCATAGTCGGGCAGCCGGCCGGCACCCGTGGCCCAGACCTGCTGGTCGGCACCGAGCACCTTGCTGCCCGCGTCGAGGACCACCGATCGCCCGGAGCGGTTGACGACGGTGGACGCCGCCGTGAGCGCGACGTCGGCGAACGAGGCCACGCCGAGCTCCACCTGCTGGGCGTCGTTGAAGAGGTAGATGCCCGGCCGGATCTCGGTGACGGTCGACCCGGCGAGGACGGCGGTCGGCGTCGACCCACCACTGTGTACGGGCGCGTCGATGCCCGCGCCCACCAGGACCGCCGCGGCCTGGCTCAGCGCGGTGGACTCGTCGGCGGCGGCCTGCTCGCGGCGTCCGGGGCCGTAGGAGTGGCCGGGGAACGTGAAGACGCCGGCGACGGTCAGGCCAGCATCGACCGCGGCCGACGCCACCCGTACCGCGTCATCGGGCTGCACCCCCGTGCGGTGATGGCCGCTGTCGATCTCGACCATGACGTCGAGTGGCATGCCGGCGAGGAGCGCGACGCTCTCCACGGAGTCGACCCCGACCCGCAGCTCGGTCCGTTCGGCGAGAGCGCGCAGCCGGTCGGCCTTGCTGCCGGCGGCCCAGAGCGGATAGGCGATGAACAGGTCGGTGAAGCCGCCGTCGGCGAAGACCTCTGCCTCGCCGATCGTGGCGACCGCCAACCCCGCGGCGCCCAGGTCGACCTGGCGTCGTGCGATCTCCAGGCACTTGTGCGTCTTGGCGTGCGGCCGCAGCGAGACGCCCCGCTGCCGTGCACTCGCCGCCATCGCCGTCAGGTTGCGGTCCATCACGTCGACATCGACGACCAGGTAAGGAGTTTCGGTCACCCGGCCATTGTGCTCGTCGTGGCAAGCCGGGCGATGACGATCGACTCGGCCGGCAGCGTCATCGAGCTCGCGTCGAAGAAAAACCCCTCGGCGCTGGCCAGCACGACGTCCGCAACAGGTTCACCGGTGGGCACCGCCTGCTCGACCCCGGCGAGGTTGGCGAGGACCACGAACCGGCCGCGGCGCACGGCAAGCCAGCGGTCGGCGTCGTCGTACGCCACCGAGACGCGGTCGAGCGCCGGGTCGGTCAGGTCGGGCAGCTCGCGGCGCAGCCGGATGAGCCGCTGGTAGAACGAGAAGACCGAGCCGTCGGCCTCCCTGTCCTTGTCGCGCTCGGCCCAGTCGAGCCGTGACCGCTCGAAGGTCTCGCGGTCCTGCGGGTCGGGGATCTGCTCAGGGTCCCAGCCGAAGGCCGCGAACTCCTTGCGCCGCCCCTGGCGCACCGCCTCCGCCAGCTCAGGCTCGGAGTGGTCGGTGAAGAACTGCCACGGCGTCCGGGCGCCCCACTCCTCGCCCATGAACAGCATCGGCGTGAACGGGCTCGTCAGCACCAGCGCCGCTCCGACCTTGAGCAGTCCGGTCGAGAGCTGGGTGCTGATGCGGTCGCCGGTGGCCCGGTTGCCGATCTGGTCGTGGTCCTGCAGATAGCCGAGCAGCCGGTGGCCAGGCAGGCTGCGGTACGGGGCCCCGTGGCGCCGGCCGCGACCCGGGGCGTGGCGGCCCCCGTACACGTAGCCCTCGGTCAGCGCTGCGGCGATGTCGTCGACCGCACCGAAGTCGGCGTAGTAGCCGGTGACCTCGCCGGTGAGCGCTGCATGCAAGGCGTGGTGGAAGTCGTCGGACCACTGCGAGCTCATGCCGAGGCCGTTGTTGTCGCGCGAGCTCACGACGCGCGGGTCGTTGAGGTCGCTCTCGGCGATGGTGAATAGCGTGCGCCCAAGCTGTGCTGACAGCGCCGTGACCTCGTCGGACAGCTCGGCCAGCAGGTGCAGCGCCGACGTGTCGACGATGGCGTGGACGGCGTCGAGCCGCAGCCCGTCGCAGTGGTAGTCGCGCAGCCACATCTGGGCGTTGTCGAGGACGAAGCGCCGCACCTCGTCCGACCCGGCGTCGTCGTAGTTGACGGCCGAACCCCAGGGCGTGTGGTGCTTGTCGGTGAAGTAGGGCCCGTACATCGGGAGGTAGTTGCCGGACGGCCCGAAGTGGTTGTAGACGACGTCCATGATGACGCCCAGGCCGCGGGCGTGGCACGCGTCGACCAGCCGCTTCAAGCCCTCGGGGCCGCCGTACGCGTGCTGGACCGCGAAGATCGAGACCCCGTCGTAACCCCAGCCGCGCTCGCCCGGGAAGGCATTGACCGGCAGCAGCTCGACCAGGTCGACGCCGAGCTCGACGAGGTGGTCGAGCCGCTCGATGACCCCGTCGAACGTGCCCTCGGGGCTGAACGTGCCGACGTGCAGCTCGTACACGACGCTGCCGTAGAGCGGCACTCCCCGCCATCTCGCGTCCGTCCAGGCGAAGGCGCTGTGGTCGACGAGACGACTCGGTCCGTGTACGCCGCCGGGCTGCCACGCCGAGCGGGGGTCGGGCAACGGGTCGCCGCCGTCGACGACGAACGCATAGTCGTCGCCTGGGGAGAGGCTCGGCAGGGTCACTCGCCACCACCCGCCCGGCCGGTGCCGCATCGGGTGCCGCTGGCCGTCGGTCTCGACGTCGACCGTCTCTGCCGTCGGTGCCCACACTGAAAGATCGCTCATGCAGAGAACCCTTCCACGCAACGGCGCGAGCAACCCCTCCCGGGTGGGTCAGCCCTTGAGCATCGAGGTGATGGCGTCGGCCGACAGGGGCGCGGCGTAGAGGTAGCCCTGCGCCTGGGGGCAGCCCAGCCCGAGCAGGATCGCGGCCTGTGCCTCGGTCTCGACGCCCTCGGCTACGACGTCCATCTCCAGGCGGCGGGCGAGGCTCAGGATGGAGTCGATGAACTTCTCGTGACCGAGGCCCTGGCCGATGCCGGCGACAAAGCCGACGTCGATCTTGATGCAGGTCAGCGGGAACTTGTGGATGTAGCTGAGCGCCGAGTGGGCGATCCCGAAGTCGTCGATCGCGAGCTTGACGCCCAGCTCGCGCAGCCGGGTCAGCTTGCTGACCGCGTCCGCTCCCGCCGAGGCGAGGACGGTCTCGGTGAGCTCGAGGGTGAGCAGCCGCGCCGGCACGTTGTAGGTGTCCAGGGCGCCGCTGATGTTGCGCACCAGGTTGGGGTCGGCGAGGTGCTCGTCGCCTACGTTGATTGACACGCCGTGCCACGTGGTGATGCTGGCATCGCGATACCACCGGCCCGCCTGACGTACCGCTTGATCCATCACGGTGATGTCGATGTCGAGCAGCTGGCCGTCCCGCTGCGCCACGTCGAGGAACGCGGCCGGGGTGAGCAGCCCGCGGACGGGGTGCTCCCACCGGGCGAGCGCCTCGGTGCCGACGACGCGGCGGTCGCTCATGGCGACGACGGGCTGGTAGGCCGGAACGATCTGGCCCGCGGCCACACCCTGGCGCAGGTCGATGGCGAGCACGTCTCCGCCGAGCTCGGCGAGGGCCTTGGCGCGCCACTGCGTGAGGTGCAGCTGTCCGGTGACCAGGTCGGCGATCTGCTCGAGCTGCCCGCGCTCCGACTCGCTCAGCTGCCGCGGGTGGTCGTCGAGCACGCACAGGGCGCCGACCGGACGGCCGTCGACGCCGTAGATAGGAGTGCCGCTGTACGAGTGGAGGCCCGCAGCTGCCATCGCGCCGCCCATGAACCGTCGGTCGTCTTCGGCGTCGCGCACCTCGAACCAGCCACCCGGCTCGACCACTTGCTCACACATCGAGCCGGCGCGGGGGTAGTGGGCGAGCATCGGCTGCGAGGACGCCCGGACCCAGAGCCGATCTTCGTCGACGAGGGTGATCATCGCCAGCGGCGCGTGGAGCGTGGTGGCGGCGAGTTGTGCCAGCCAGTCGAACACCGGCTCGGCGGGGACCTCCAGAGCGCCCAGCCGGCGCAGGCTGGCCAGCCGCAACCCCTCGTCCGTGCGCTGCGCGGCGGCTGCGACGGTCATTGGCTTCGCTGTTCGTTGGTCATGTGGCTCGGCCCCTTTGGTCCAGCGTGTGCTGCCTCGTCGCCGCGCCTCGAGGGCAATGGCGTGCGCCGGCAGCTCCCTTATCGGCGCCTCACCTCGATCGTGTGAGGCGCCGCGGCGACGGACGCTCACGCGTGGCTGGAACAACCCCGAATGACCAGGCGACAGGAACCCGTTGGGACCACCGGCGCAGTCAGCCGCGGGCGTTGGTGCAGTTAACCCGCGGGCAATGGCGCCGATCTCGGGCCGACATCCGGTGCAGGCAGTCTCGGGCGACGTCTTGTATGCAATCGCTCAGGAGGAGTCGGTCGATGGGGTCGTACGGGGTGACCCGCTGGGCCGACCTCACCTGGCCCGACCTGCAGGAGCGTCTCGTCACCGGGGAAGGTCACCCGGTCGGGCTCGTCCCGGTCGGTGCGACCGAGCAGCACGGGCCGCACCTGCCGTCAGGGACGGACACCCTCGTCGCGCAGGCGATCTGCGACGCGGCCTCGGCACGTACCGGCTGCCTCGTCCTCCCGCCGCTCCCGGTCGGGGTCTCCTACGGGCATGGCACAGCGTTGCCCGGCACCCTGTGCCTGACGCCTGAGCTGATGGCGGCGGTGCTCAAGCAGTACGCGCTCTGGGCGGCCATGTCCGGGCTCCGGCGGCTGCTGTTCGTCAACGCCCACCTGGGCAACACGGCCACGATCGGCATCGCGACCGACGTGTTGCGGCTGCACCACCCCGAGCTGCGGGCCGGCGCCATCGACTGGTGGGCCTGCGATCCCGAGGTGTTCCGCCAGACCACGGCCGACGGCGACGACATCCACGCCAACCGGGCCGAGACGTCACTCGTCATGGCGGTCGCCCCCGAGCTGGTTCATCTCGACCGGGTCGCCAACGCGGACGACGAGGACCGCACCGAGGGTCTGGTCTTCCGCTACACCGCGCCCTCGCTGTCCCGCAACGGCGTCACCGGCCGACCCTCCGAGGCCACGCCGGAGCAGGGCCACGCGCTGCTCGCCCTGATCGCCGATGCGGTTGCCGCCCGCGTGGTCCGCGGCCGGACCGAGGAACCGCCGCTCGGCGTCGCACCCGTACCGACCTATCTCGCCTAGACCCCAGCGCCTAGACACCCGGAGGAACACCGCCATGGACACCGTCAACCCCCTCACCGACGAGCACAAGCGGTGGGCCCAGCAGCTGCACGACGATGGGGTCCGCTACGTCAGCGGCGGCTGGGTCGACGTGCTCGGCCGGACCAAGTCGAAGATGGTGCCGATCGACCACCTGCCCAACCTGCTCGCCGGCTCAGAGCGCTACACGCCGCGCGGCATGGGCGGCCTCGGCGCCATGAACCCGTACGAGGACGAGATCGTGGCCCTACCGGACGCCTCGACCCTGCAGGTGCTGCCGTGGGACCGGCGGCTTGCCTGGATGGCCGCCGACATGTCGTGGGGCGGCCGCGAGCCGTGGGCGCTGTGCCCCCGCTCGATCCTCAAGAAGCAGCTCAATCTGGCTGCTGCGCAAGGATTTCGGTTCAACCTCGGGGTCGAGACGGAGTTCTACGCGTTCGAGGAGGTGACCGACGTCACCGGGCCGTTGGTGCCCATGGCCAAGAGCGGCACGATGCGACCGACGCCGGCGTACGACATGGAGTCGACCCTGGACGCGCTGCCGTTCCTTGACAAGATGGTGTCGGCGATGCAGGAGCTCGGCTTCGGGGTTTTCTCCTTCGATCACGAGGGCGGCGACGGGCAGTTCGAGTTCGACTTCGCCTACGCCGACGCGCTGCAGATGGCCGACCGCATCACGCTCTTTCGCCTGATGGCGCGGCAGATCGCCAAGCAGTGTGGCCTTACCGCGACGTTCATGCCCAAGCCGACGACCGGCGGTTGGGGCTCCGGCCACCACTACAACATGAGCCTCGAGGAGGCCGAGTCGGGCCGCAACGTCTTCCGTGACGCCGACGACCCCAGTGGCCAGGGCTGGAGCAAGACCGCCTACTCCTTCGTCGCCGGCATCATGAAGCACGCCCGCTCCCTCGCCGCCCTGGCGACGCCCACGGTCAACTCGTACAAGCGGCTCGCCCCTCGCCTCGGCGACGGCTCGATCTCCTGGGCCCCGATGTACGCGGCGTACGGCTACAACAACCGGAGTTGCATGCTGCGGCTGCCGGCCAACCGTCCCGCGGTTGAGAACCGCGGCGTCGACTCGGCCGCCAACACCTACCTGACCTCAGCGCTCATGCTCGCCGCCGGGCTCGAGGGCATCGCGGAGTCGCTCGACCCGGGTGAGCCGGTGAGCGCCGCGACGTACGACTGGGTCGGTGGGGTCACCGATGCGGTCCCGCTGCCGCGTAACCTGCTGGAAGGCATCGATGCCTTCGAGGCCGACCCGCTGGTGCACGAGGTCTTCGCACCGCAGTTCGTGAAGGAGTACGCCGAGATGCGACGCAGCGAGTGGGACGACTACCACGCCCAGGTCACCGACTGGGAACGCCGGCGCTACCTGCTCGACCTGTGAGCCAGCCGCCGGTCGGCCCGCCGGCGGGGCTCGAAGTCCCGCGCTTTGCCGGTCCGGACACCTTCGCCCGGCTGCCCCGTCTCGACGACGTCGGCCGGGCGGCCGTGGCCATCCTCGGCGTGCCTTTCGACAGCGGGACGACCTACCGGCCCGGCGCGCGGTTCGGCCCGCAGGCGCTGCGGGCCGGCTCCAAGCTGCTCCGGCCGTTCCACCCGCAGCTCGACGTGCACCCCTGGGACGTCCATCAGGTCGCCGATGCCGGTGACCTCGGGGTCAACCCGTTCGACCTGCTCGAGGCCGTCGCGACCATCGAGGCCGGTGCCCGCCGGCTGCTCGAGCGGGCCGACCGCATCGTCACCCTCGGCGGCGACCACACCATCGCGCTGCCGTTGCTGCGCGCGTTGCACGCCCAGCACGGGCCGATCGCCCTCGTGCACTTCGACGCCCACCTCGACACCTGGGACACCTACTTCGGGGCGCCCTACACCCACGGCACCCCGTTCCGCCGGGCGACCGAGGAGGGGCTGCTGGCGTTGGAGTCGTCCGCGCACGTCGGCATCCGCGGGCCGCTCTACGCGCAGAGCGACCTCGACAGCGACCGTGAGCTGGGCTTTGCCGCCATTACCACGATGGAGGTCGCCCGCGGTGGCCCCGACGCGGCCGTCGACCGCATCCGCGAGCGCGTCGGCGACCGGCCGGTCTACCTCTCCGTCGACATCGACGTGCTCGACCCTGCCCATGCGCCCGGCACCGGCACTCCTGAGCCAGGTGGTCTCACCACCCGCGAGCTGCAGATGATCCTGCGCGGTCTCGACGGACTCCACCTGGTCGGCGGAGACGTGGTGGAGGTTGCGCCGGCCTACGACCACGCCGAGCTGACCGCTCTGGCCGGTGCCAACGTGGCGTACGAGTTCCTTGCATTGCTGGCGCTGCAGGCAAAGCGTGGGTGAGGTAGTCGACCTCTCGATCCCGCTCGACGCGTCGACGCAGGTCTACCCGGGCGACCCGGTGTTCGTCTCGTCGCCTGCCACGACGATCGGTGCGGAGGGCTTTCACGTCCAGCACATCTCGATGGGGTCGCAGACGGGCACTCACGTCGACGCGCCCTGGCACTTTGCCGAGGACGGCCTGCGCATCGACGAGGTGCCGCTCGAGCGGTTCGTCCGCAGGCTGGTCGTCGCCGACGTCCGTGGCCTTTCGCCGCGTACCGTCATCGGCTGGGATCGCCTGGCAACACTCGATCTCGGGCCTGACGCAGCCCTTGTCCTGCACACCGGCTGGTCGGCCCACCGCGGCACCGACGCCTACTTCGACCACCCCTATCTCGACGCCGCGGCGTGCGCCCAGGTGCTCGATCGAGGGGTACGGACCTTCGGGCTCGACGCGCCCAACCTCGACGAGACCCGCTTCGACCGCCACCCGTCCGACGGTTTCGCGTCGCACCGGTTGATCGCCGCGGTGGGTGGGGTCATCGTCGAGAACCTTTGCGGCCTCGACGATCTGGGCGCCGGCCCCTACCTCTTGAGCGTCCTGCCCCTGCGGCTGGCCGGCGCCGACGGTGCTCCCTGCCGGGCGGTTGCTCTGCGTCTCGGCGACTGACCGACCACCGTGGCAGAGTAGGGGAGTGGACGACCCGTGGGGCCTCGCCGATCCACCGGCGGACCATGTCGAGCTGCCTCTGCCGCCCCGGCTCGCCACGCTGGCGGCGCTGACCGGCCCGCAGGCCGTGGCTGAGGACGACCCGCTCTGGGCCTGGCCGGCGGCTGACGAGCTGCCCGAGGTGCAGGTGCTGATGGCCGAGGGCTGGTATCCCCTCGACGCCACCCCTTTGCACGGGCTGCTGCCCACGGTCTGGCCGGCCGAGCTCCGGTGCTGGCTGCCCGACCGGCTGCCCCGGGTGTCTCACCGCTCCGACGGGTTCACCTCACTGCTGGCGCCCTCGCGCCGTCACCGCCACGCCGCACCCGACGAGCTGGTGCAGGAGCAGGCGATCGAGGCGGGTCTCCCCTCACCGCCGACGGGCCGCATCTGGCTGCTCCGCTCGCCCTTCCCTGGCGTGCCGATGCGGGTGCTGCTGCGGCTGATCTGGCTTCGCTCGATGCAGGTCTGGCGCGCTGGCCGACCCGCGGGACTCCCCAGCGACATGGTCGGGGCCGGCCAGGAGCTGATCTCGTGGAGTGAGCAGCAGCTGCTCGAGTGGTGGACCGGGCCGGAGGCTGAGGCGGCTCGGCAGTGGACGGCCCTGGGCCGATCGGCCGGTGAGGTCGCTGAGCTGGTCGTCCGTGGGCTGGGTCCCGGCGACCTCGAGCCGCTCGTCGCGGACGGGTTGACCGAGCGCGAGGTGGCGGCGTGGCACGACGTCCTCGCCGGTACCGGCAAGCCGCTCGTCGACACGGTCCGGCTCTGGCGCGGGCGGGGCGTCGACCTGCGCCAGACCGTGTTGCTGACGCGGCTGGTCTGGGTGCCCGACGAGGAGGTCGTCGAGTGGACCGAGGCGGGGTTCGGGTACGCGGCGATGGTGCAGCTCGCTGCCGTACCGCTGATGCGTGCTGTGGAGTGGCGGGACGCGGGCTATCAGCCGGCCGAGACGGTGGCCCTGCTGCGGGCGGACGAGCTGGTGTCGCCTGCGGAGGCCCGTGCATTCGCCGATGCCTCGATCGACCTGCGATCGATGGTCCGCTGGATCGAGTGCGGCTTCAGCGCCGACGAGGCCGTGGCGTGGGCCGAGGTCGACATCCGCCCGCAGGAGGCTCGGGTGTGGCGTGCCTCGAGGCTGGCGCCGTCGGACGTGGGCGCCGGCGAGCGGCTCCCGCCAGGCTACGAGCTCGGTGGCTGGATCTTCCCGCCGGCCGACCCGCGCGACCTGGTGCACCAGATCGACGACCCGCCCGGCACTCGCGGCCGGGTCGCGCGCGAGCGGCGGGAGCACTCCGAGAGTGAGCAGGTGCGCCGAGCGCGTCTTCCCAATGCCCCCGGCTCGGAGCAGGATGCGGGTTGAGCGACGTCGACGGCGATGTCGCACGACCTGGTGGGGGTGCCATGGCCAGCAATGATGAACTGCAGGAACAGCTCGATGCGCTGCGCGAGGAGATGAGGCTGCTGCGGAGCCACGTGCAGCCCGAGCCCGAGGGCCCCAGGCGCGCCGTGCTGACTCGCCGCAACTTGTTGCGTGCGGCTCCGATCGCGGCGATCGGTGGCGTCGTCACTGCAATGAGCGCGACACCGGCCGCCGCGGCCACGGGACAGCCGTTGGTGCTGGGTCAGAGCAACCATGCGGACGCCGTCACCGAGCTCGACTCGGCGTTGCTCCTGGAAGGCGCGGTCACCCTCACCAACGACCTGAACGCGATCACGCTCAGCATGCCCGGCGTCGAGATCAGCAGTGGCGGTGCGGTCGTTCTGGACGGCATGGCCGGAACGACCCTTCGCGTGTTCGGCGGGGTCACCGAGATCCCCACCTCGGGGGCGGCCATCGTGGCAAGCGCGGACGGCAACGCGGTGATCACCGCTGTCGCGGACGACGCGCACCAGCGGTTCGCCGACGCGTACAACCTCGGGACGGCGATCGTGGCGTCGTCGGTCCGCGGCACGACCATCTCGGCCGAGAGCACGGACACCGCCACCACCATGGACGCGGTGACCATCGACTACGCCGGTACGAGTCGGGCGCTCTACGCGCAGTCGCACAACCGGACCAACATCAACGGTGCGATCACCGGCGTGAACGAAGGGCTGGGCATCGGCGTGTGGGGAGAACAGCGCAACGACACCGGCAGCGGCATCGGAGTGGTCGGAGTCGGAGGCAAGCTCGGCCGCGGCGCGCAGTTCACCGGCGGAGTGGCCGCCCTGCGCATGGTGCCCACCACTGCAGCGACGCATCCGACCACGGGCAAGGTCGGCGACTTCTCCGTCGATGCCTCCGCTCGGCTGTGGTACTGCCAGAAGGCTTCGACGGGGTCGACCGCTGCCACCTGGAAACAGCTCGCCTGACCGGCGCTTAGCAGCCTTCGTCGGCCGTGGGGTCGTAGCCGAGCAACCGGATCAGGCCGACCGCCCTGCCGTAGGCATCCGGCACTACCGCGCAGACCTCCGTGACCTGCCAGCCCTCGGAGCCGTCGTCGGCCCAGGCGAGCACCTCGAACGCGCTGCCGCCGGAGACCAGCCACTCCTCGCTCTCCCATGCCATGTCGACCTGCTCGAGGTTGGCCGGGCGGTCGGCGTAGTCGTCGGTCGCGCTCTGCCGCCAGTACGAGACCCGGTAGGTCGCCTCGGGGACGGACTGGCGGGCGTCCCGCGGTGTCGCCGGTTCGGCGTGCAAGGGCATGCCCATCTCCTCCACTTCGTGCCCCAACGATGGGGCAGCGCGCACTCGCCAGGGCGACCGAGGCCGTCCCCATCATTGGGCACGGTAGTGGCTGTTGCTCGGGCACTATCCCCGCGGGAACTCCGGGGGTAGCGTGATCGTCACCTTTAGTGCCATATCAGCGGTGTTGCGCAGGTTCGATCTTTCGTCGACGAAAGGACGTTCCATGATCGGCCGACCCGCTCGCCCGCCGAGGCTCGAGCCAGGCACACAGCGTTCACGTCCCGCTATGGCGGTGTGACCACCGCCTCACGCACGATCGAAGGGAAGCGCCATGAAGAAGTTCATCAACGACCCCGCCGATGTGGTCGCCGAAGCCTTGCAGGGCATCGAGGCCGCGCACCCTGAGCTCCTGGTCGACCACCACAACAAGATCATCTACCGCGGCGACAGCCCGCGCAGCGGCAAGGTCGGCCTCATCTCGGGCGGCGGGTCCGGGCACGAACCTCTGCACGGCGGGTTCGTCGGGCTCGGCATGCTGGACGCGGCCTGCGCCGGCGAGGTGTTCACGTCGCCCGTGCCCGACCAGATGCTCGCCGCGACCAAGCTGGTCAACGGCGGCGCCGGCGTGCTGCACATCGTGAAGAACTACACCGGCGACGTGATGAACTTCGAGATGGCGGCGGAGATGGCGGCGGCCGAGACCGGGGCGACGGTGGTCTCCGTGGTCACCGACGACGACGTGGCCGTGCAGGACAGCACGTGGACCGCTGGTCGTCGCGGCGTGGGCGTCACCGTGTTGCTGGAGAAGATCGCTGGCGCAGCCGCCGAGCAGAACCGCTCGCTCGACCAGGTCGCCGACATCGCCCGGACGGTCAATGCCAACGGCCGCAGCATGGGCGTCGCGCTCACGTCATGCACGGTGCCCGCCGCGGGCAAGCCGACGTTCGAGATCGGTGACAACGAGATGGAGCTGGGCGTCGGCATCCACGGCGAGCCCGGCCGCAAGCGCGTACCACTGGCCTCTGCCCGTGAGATCGCGGCGATGCTCGTCGAGCCGATCCTCTCCGATCTGCCGTTCAAGCGCGGCGACAGCGTGCTCGCGTTCGTCAACGGGCTTGGCGGCACCCCGCTCATCGAGCTCTACCTGATGTACAACGAGGTCAACAAGATCCTTGCTGGGCAAGGCATCTCGGTCGCCCGCTCGCTCGTCGGCCCGTACATCACCTCACTCGACATGGCCGGCACCTCGGTCACGTTGCTCAAGGTGGACGACGAGCTGGTCTCGCTGTGGGATGCACCGGTCCGCACTCCCGGCCTTCGCTGGGGGATCTGACGGATGGCTGACGGTCTCGACGTCACGGTTTTCACGGCCTGGGTACGTGGCTTCGCCGACAGTGTGGCCAGCCAGCGCGAAGCCCTGACCGCCCTCGACTCCGCGATCGGCGACGCCGACCACGGGTCCAACATGGACCGCGGGCTGCAGGCGGCCGTGGCCGCGATCGCCGAGGCCGATCCGGCCACCCCGGGAGCCTTGCTGAGCAAGGTCGGCATGACCCTGGTGTCGACCGTGGGAGGGGCGAGCGGACCGCTGTACGGGACCTTGTTCCTGCGCGTCGGCGGCTCGCTCGGCAGCAGCGAGACGGTGACGGCAGATCAGCTCGCCGTTGCCCTGCGGGCAGGTCTCGACGGGGTCGTGGCGCGGGGCAAGGCCGAGCTGGGCGACAAGACGATGGTGGACGCCCTCACGCCGTCGGTCGACGCGCTCGACAAGGCGCTGGCCGACGGGCAACCGCTCGCCACCGCCTTGGCCGAGGCGAGTGCCGCCGCCGACGCGGGCCGGGACGCCACCACGCCGCTGCTGGCCCGCAAGGGACGGGCCAGCTATCTCGGCGAGCGCAGCATCGGCCACCAGGACCCGGGGGCGACCAGCACGGCGCTGCTGGTCGCCGCACTGGCCGCCGTGGTCAGTGCGGACGTCGGTGCCTGACGCGACCGTAGGGCTCGTCGTCGTCAGTCACAGCCGGGTGCTGGCCAGGGCAGCTGTGGCGCTGGCCATGGAGATGGTGCACGACGGCTCGGTACGGGTTGCGGTCGCCGCGGGCCTGGACGAGTCCACGTTCGGCACCGACGCAGTCGCGATCAAGGACGCGATCGAGGAGGTCGACGGCCCTGCCGGCGTGGTCGTGCTCATGGACCTCGGCAGCGCCGTGCTCAGTGCTGAGCTCGCGCTCGACCTGTTGAGCGATCCTGCGGCACGCGACCGGGTCCTGCTCTCCGCGGCGCCACTGGTCGAGGGGCTCGTGGTGGCTGCAGTCACCGCCGCAGGTGGGGCGAGCCGCGATCAGGTTGCTGCCGAAGCGCGTTCTGCCCTGCTGGGCAAGGCTTCTGGCCTTGGGGAGTCGCCAGAGGACGCGGCGCCGTCGAGCCAGGTGGCGGCCGCCGAAGCCCGGGGGACGTTCGTCGTGTCCAACGTCCACGGGCTCCACGCCCGCCCGGCGGCGCGGCTCGTCGTCGAGCTGCGGTCCGTCGACGCGGACGTGTGGCTCCGCAACCTCGACACCGGCGCCGCGCCCGTACCAGGGTCGAGCCTGAGTCGCGTTGCGACCCTGGGCGCGCTCGCCGGGCACACGGTGGAGGTGACCGCTTCCGGTCCGCAGGCGAGCGAGGCCGTGCGGCGGGTGCTGGCGCTGGCCGAACGGCAGTTCGACGAGGTGGCAGAGCCGCCTGTGACCGCGGTCGTCACCACGGCCGGGCCACTACCGGCCTCGCCTGGGGTGGCCATCGGTCCGGCGCGGCGGCTGACCCGGCCACCGCTGGCCGACGACATCGACCACGTCGTGCTTTCGCCGGACGACGAGCGGCGGCGGCTGCTCGAGGGGGTGGAGATCGTGCGGCGTGACACCGAGGCCGTACGGACGTCGGCCGCACGTCAGCTCGGCTCGGCCGAGGCCGCGATCTTCGACGCCCACCTGCTGCTGCTCAGCGATCCCGACCTGCTCGGCGAGGTGCATCGCGGGGTCGACTCGGGGCTTTCGGCCGTGTCCGCCTGGCGCTCGGCCGTGTCGGGTGTCGAGGCGGAGTGGGCCGCCCTGCCCGACGACTACCTCCGTGCCCGGGCGGCCGACGTGCGCGCTGTCGGCGACGACGTGCTCCGGGCTCTGCTGGGCGCTGCCTCCGCGACGCTGAGCGGCGTGGGCGTGCTGGTCGCGGTCGACCTGACTCCGGCGGAGACCGCGTCGCTCGATCCGGCCCTGGTCGCGGGCATCGTGCTGGCCGAGGGCAGCCCCAGCTCGCACGCCGCGATCCTCGCCAGGGCAGGGGGAGTGCCTGCCGTCGTCAATGCCGGGCGCACGATCCTCGACGTGGCCGAGGGCACGATCCTCGCCCTCAACGGGACCACCGGTGAGGTCGTCGTCGATCCCTCGCCCGAGGTGCTTGACGCTTTCCGTGCGCTCGCCGGACGCCAGGCTGCGACCCGTACCCGCGATCTCGCTGAGGCTGATCGGCCAGCCGTGACCCTGGACGGCACGAGGATCGAGGTCGGGGCAAACATCGGGTCACCGGCCGACGCTGCAGCCGCGTTTGCAGCAGGTGCCGACTCGAGTGGCCTCGTACGCACGGAGTTCCTCTTCCTCAACAGGGACAAGGCGCCGACCCTCGACGAGCAGCACGCCATCTACAACGCGATCGCGGCCGCGATGGGCGGTCGGCGCATCGCCCTGCGCACCCTCGACGTCGGCGGCGACAAGCCGTTGCCCTACCTGCCGACGCCGAAGGAGGACAACCCGTTCCTCGGTCTGCGCGGGCTGCGGTTGTCGTTGCAGGATCCGTCATTGTTCGTCGAGCAACTGACCGCGATCTGCCTGACCGCCCGTACCAGCCCGGTCAGCGTCATGTTCCCCATGGTGTCTCGGGTCGACGAGCTGACCCAGGCGGTGGCCCTCCTGCGTGAGGCCGCCGGTCAGCGGGGGCTGCCCGTCGACTTGCGGGTGGGCATCATGGTCGAGGTGCCGGCTGCGGCACTCAAGGTGTCGACTTTCCTTCCCCACGTTGACTTCTTCAGCATCGGTACCAATGACCTCACGCAGTACGCGCTGGCGGCCGAGCGCGGCAACGCTGGCGTGGCCGGCCTCTATGACGCCCTCGATCCCGGTGTGCTGTCGCTCATCGCGCAGACCTGCGTTGCGGCCGAAGGGCGGGCCCTGGTATCAGTCTGTGGCGAGTCGGGCTCCGACCCGCTCGCGGTGCCGCTGCTGGTCGGGCTGGGTGTCCGCGAGCTCAGCGTTGCCCCCGCCGCGGTGCCTCAGGTCAAGGCTCAGGTGCGCACTCTCGACGTCGATCTCTGCCGGTCACTCGCCGCAAAAGCTCTGGTAGCAAAGGACAGTGCCGCGGTACGGGCCCTCGTCGCGGAGTCGCTGCCTACCAGCCGAGCGTGACCAAGCGGTCGCCCTGGCGGATCGCTTCGAGGCCGATCCCGACGTAGTCGACCACGTCGGCAGGGAGGGTGTGGCGGTCGACCCAGACCAGCTCGCTGCACTTGTCGGGCTCGCCGATGGTGGGCGTGCCCGACCACGCGCCGACGGTGAAGAACAGGTCGAGGTACTCCTCGTCGTCGCCCGACTCGGGGGCGCGGTGCATGACCACGGCGAGGTGGCACGACGCCCGATCAGCCGCGACGACGATCTCCTCGCGCAGCTCGCGGAGCAGCCCGCTCACCGCGTCCTCGCCGCCGTCGAGGTGGCCGGCGGGGACGCTGAGCTGCCCGTCGCGGTAGCCCGTACCCGAACGGCGCATGAGCAGCATGCGGTCGCCGTCGACGAGCACGCCGTAGACCGCGGGGACGACCTTGAACCGTTGACGCGCCATCAGGTCCGCTCGACTGAGACGGCCCAGCTAGCCAGGATCGGCAGCACCTTGGCGGTGGGGGAGTCGGGCTGGGCCGTGTAGACGACGAGCCGCTGATCGGGCTCGTTGGGGGCCGACACGATCTCGATGTCGAAGCGCAGCTCGCCCGCCTCGGGGTGCTGGATGCGCTTGGCGACCGAGGCATAGTCCCGTACCCGATGGTCGTCCCACCATCGGGCCACGTCGGCGTCGCTCTCGCGGAGCTCGCTGATGAGGTCGTGCAGCCGGCCGTCGTGGGGGCGCCGGCCGGCCTCACGGCGCAGGGCGGCGACCGCGGCCTGGGCGAAGTCGGGCCAGTTGATGATGCGGTCGCGCGCCCCCGGCTCGAGCAGCAGGTAGCGCACGAACGACGTGCCCGGCTCCATCGGCACGCCGAGCACGGCGATGAGCAGGGCGTTGCGGGCCAGCACCTCGCCACGGTGGCCGAGCAGCAGGACGGGCAGGTGGTCGAGCGCCGTCATGAGCCGGAGCAGACCGGGGTCGGCGTGCTGGGCAGCCTCGCTCGTGCGGCGCGCGGGGGTCGGTGATGCGAGGTCGCGCAGGTGGGCCCGCTCGACCGGGTCGAGACGCAGGGCGCGTGCCAACGCATCGAGCACCTCTGTCGAGATGTTGGCCTGGCGCCCTTGCTCGAGCCGGCTGTAGTAGTCGGGGCTGAGCCCGGCAAGCACCGCCAGCTCCTCCTTGCGCAGCCCGGGAACGCGTCGCGCGCCGGGAAAGGCGGTCATGCCGGCCTGGGCAGGGGTAAGTCCGTCGCGGCGGGCGCGGAGGAAGTCGCCGAGGGCCGCGCGGTCCTTCGTCATGCACCCACTCTAGGAGCGCCGAGCCGCCCTCGGCTGGTCCTGCCATGCCCAGGTTGAGCAGGCCCTGGTCCGCTCGGCTGGTGCCCCGTAGACACGGTGCATGACCTCCTTCTCCACACACACCGCCCAGGGCCGTACGGCCATCGTCACCGGATCGACCAGCGGCATCGGGGCGGCCATCGCCCGAGCGCTCGCGGCGGAGGGCGCCCACGTCCTCGTCAGCGGCCGGGACACCACCCGGGGCGACGCCGTGGTCTCGGAGATTCGTTCGGGAGGCGGCCGGGCTGACTTCCTCGCGGTCGACCTGCAGGGTTCGTACGGTGACCTGCGGGCATTCGCCTCGGCCGCGACGGACCTGCTGGGTCAGGTCGACATCCTCGTCAACAACGCCGGCATCTATCCGGCGACGCTGACCGAGGACCTGGCGGACTCCGACCTCGACGCGATGCTCGCCGTCAACATCCGCGCCCCGCACGTGCTCGTCGCCTCGCTCGTGCCGGCGATGGCGGCGCGCGGCTCGGGCGTCGTGGTCACCATCGGCTCCTGGATGGCCAGGGTCGGATCGCCGTTCGCCGCGATGTACTCCGCCACCAAGGCGGCCGACGAGCAGCTGACGCGTGCCTGGGCCGCGGAGTACGGACCACGTGGGGTGCGGGTCAACACGGTGGCACCCGGCGCGACGCTGACGCCGGGCAACGAGGCGTCCCGGCCGATCCTGGATAAGATGACGGCCCGGACGCCTGCTGGCGTTGTGGTGCAGCCCTCGGACATCGCCGACGCCGTGGTCTTCCTCTCGTCAGACGCGGCGGCCATGATCCACGGCATCACGCTCTCCGTCGACGGCGGCATCACCGCCACGCGCATGGGGTGAACGCGCGGCGGGCGGAACTGCAGGTTGGTGGCGGCTCGCCATGACACACTGGCGCTGTGTGGGGTGACCAGGCGCAGCCGATCGACGTCGTCGGGCTGGACGGCGACGACACGCTCTGGCGTTGCGAGGACCTCTTCCAGCAGGCGCAGGCGCACTTCCGGGCGATGCTGGCCGACTTCGCCGACGAGGAGCTCGTCGACGCCACGCTCAGCCGCGTCGAGCGGGGCAACCTCGCGCTCTTCGGGTACGGCATCAAGGGCTTCGCGTTGTCCGCGGTCGAGACGGCTGCCCAGCTGGCCGGGCCGCACCTGCACGCTGCCCTGGTCGAGCAGATCCTCGACCTGGCCCGCGGCATGCTCAGCGCTCCGGTCGAGCTGCTGCCAGGCGCTGCGGAGGCCGTGTGGGCGCTGCGCGCAGCGGGTCACCGCGTCGTGCTCGTCACCAAGGGCGACCTGCTCGACCAGGAGCGCAAGCTGGCCCAGTCCGGCCTGGCCGAGGCCTTCGACCACGTCGAGATCATCAGCGAGAAGAACGCCGTGAAGTACGCGGAGCTGCTGCGGGTGCTCGGCTGCCCCCCGGAGCGCTTCCTCATGGTCGGCAACAGCGTCCGCAGCGACATCCTGCCGGTCGTCGAGCTCGGTGCCCGTGCGGTGCACGTCCCGTACCACCTGGTCTGGGACCACGAGCACGTCGGTTCGTGGGCCGGTCACGACAACGTGCTCGAGATCGCCAACCTCAGCGAGCTGCCGGCGCTGCTGGCCGGCGCCCACGGGGTGGCGAGCGGGTGAGCGACCTCCGCACCACCGTCCTGCACTGGATCTCCGACGACCCCGACCCGCGCACCCGCAACGAGCTCTCGCTGCTCATGGCGACGCACAACTGGGACGAGCTCGACGACC
Source organism: Acidothermaceae bacterium B102 (assembly GCA_033097465.1). Taxonomy (GTDB): domain Bacteria; phylum Actinomycetota; class Actinomycetes; order JAWWOL01; family JAWWOL01; genus JAWWOL01. Next base: position 4,736,153 of record AP028633.1, on the reverse strand, counting down.
GCTTCGCCGGGCGGCTGCAGTTCGGCACGGCGGGGCTGCGCGGCGCCCTCGGCGGCGGACCCAACCGGATGAACCGGGCCACCGTGACCCGCGCGGCCGCGGGGCTTGCGGCCTACGTCAACGCCCATGGCGGCGGACGGGTCGTGGTCGGGTTCGACGCCCGGCACGACTCGGACATGTTCGCCATCGACACCGTCGAGGTCATGCGCGGCGCCGGGCTCGACGCCTTCCTGCTGCCGCGACCGGTGCCCACGCCGGTCCTCGCGTACGCGATCCTGCGGCTGGGGTGCGTGGCCGGGGTGATGGTCACCGCCAGCCACAACCCGGCCGCCGACAACGGCTACAAGGTCTACCTGGGCGACGGCAGCCAGATCGTGCCGCCGGCTGACGCCGAGATCTCTGCCCACATGGACGCGGTCGGCAGGCTGACCGACGTGCCCCGCGCACCCGGCTGGACGGTGGTCGGCGACGACCTCGTCGACGCCTATATCGCCGCCCTGGTCGGACAGTCCCTGACGACGGCGCGCGAGGTCAGCGTCGCCTACACGCCGCTGCACGGGGTGGGTCGCGACGTGCTGCTGCCGGCGTTTCGCAGAGCCGGGTTTGCCTTGCCCACAGTGGTTTCTGAGCAGGGCGCGCCCGATCCCGACTTCCCGACCTTGCCTTTTCCCAACCCCGAGGAACCGGGCGCGATGGACCTCGCGGTCGCCCTCGGCGCCACCTCGGACATCGTCATCGCCAACGACCCCGACGCCGACCGCTGCTGCGTCGCGGTGGGCTCTCGGGTGCTGACCGGGGACGAGATCGGCGCCCTGCTGGCCGATCATGTCCTGAGGAATACCCACGGTTCTGACCGACTCGTCGTCACGACCATCGTCTCGTCGACCCTGCTGCGACGCATGGCCGCAGCGCACGGCGTCCACTACGCCGAGACCCTGACCGGCTTCAAGTGGATCGTGCGAGCCAACCCGCCCGGCACCCGTTTCGTGTTCGGGTATGAGGAGGCGCTCGGCTACTGCATCGGAGCTGTCCGCGGCCCTGGCGTGGTGCGCGACAAGGACGGCATCAGCGCGGCGCTTGCCGTGGCCGAGCTGGCCGCCGACCTCAAGGCCCAGGGCCGTACGCTCCTCGATCGCCTGGACGAGCTCGCGCACGACCACGGGCTGCACGCCACGGCGCAGTGGTCGGTACGGGTGTCGGAGCTCGACGAGATCACGGCGGCCATGACGGCCCTGCGGTCGGCGGCTCCGTCAGCGCTCGGCGGCCACGCCGTCGGCCGTACGGTGGACTTGCTCTCCGACGCGACCGGACTGCCGCCGACCGACGGGGTCACCTTCTGGCTAGGCGGGGCCGACAACCCCTACGGACGCGTGGTTGTACGGCCCAGTGGCACCGAGCCCAAGCTCAAGGCCTACCTCGAGGTGGTCGTGCCGGTGACCTCGACGGTGGCCGCCGCCCGTGCGCAGGCCGAGCCCGCGCTGGCCGCTATCAAGGCGTCGCTGCGGGAGATCACCGGGCTCGCCTAAGCCTTTGAGTAGGCACTACTCATGGCGATGGCCGGGTGCTGCCGGAGGCTTGGGGTGCCCCCGCAGGAGTGGGCGGCTGCGGCGCCGGAAGGCGCTGACATCGGCTCGGCCTCAAGGGGTTTTCGTCATGCGTCTCACCCGCACAGGTGTTGTTCTTGGCAGCGTCATCACGTTCGTCGCGATCGGCGGCACGGCTGTCGCGTCCAACGGTGCCGCCCTGCTGCTGGGCAAACCCAACACGGCGACCGTCGTCACCACGCTGACCAATGCCTCGGGCGTACCGCTGGCGCTGAACGCCAAGCCCTATTGGCCCGCCCTGCAGGTCAACACGACGGCGCAGATCAACAACCTCAACGCCGACCTGCTCAACGGCCACCATGCCGACGCCTTTCTCTCCGCCATGGGCAAGGCAGCGGACTCGGCCAAGCTGGGCGGACAACCGGCGAGCGCCTACCTCAGCACGATCTACACCGCGAGCACCCGATCGGATGGCACACCCTCGGTCGTCCCACTGCCGGACGGCAACCGGTTCGACTCGATAGCGGTGCCGGCCGGCAACTACCAGCTGGGGCTGACGGCCTCCGTCTCCAACGTCGACCCCACGGTAGGCGACTACCAGTGCTCCTTCCTGTACGTCGTGAACGGACTGCCGTCGTTGGGCCAGGACGGAGCGGTCGACATCAGTGGCGGTCACGTGGGCACCTTGGCCGCGAGCGATACGGTCACGTTCAGCAAGCCCACCACGGTGTCCGCCCGATGCCTGGCCAGAGCCGGCAACGCCAGCAACAGCGCCTACGTGTTCGAATCCCACCTGACGGCGACCCCGATCGCCGTGGTGCACGGCACTGTCACCACGTACTGACCAGCTAAGGGGTTGCGCGACTGAGCGGCCGAGCTGGGCCTTGGGGAGGTCCTAGCGCGCCCAGAGGTAGGGCGTCGTCGTCGAGACCGTGACGAAGCCCGAGCGCTCCAGGATCGGTCGCGAGTAGTCGGTGGAGTCGCTGTTGATCAGGGTCTTGCCCAACCGGAGCGCCGAGCGGGCCCGCGCCGCGGTCAACGCGCGGTAGATGCCCCTGCCGCGCCACTCCGGACGCGTGGCGCCACCCCAGATGCCGGCGAAGCTCGTCCCGGGCACGGGCTCCAGCCGGCCGGCGCTGACGACCAGGTCACCGGCCTCGGCCACCCACAGCTCCATGCCGTCGCCGGTGGCCAGCCGGCGCAGGAGCGCGTCGGCGAGGTCCGGGGAGACCTCCTCGCCGAACGTCTGGTCCTGCATGGCGCTCATGGCCCGGACGTCTGCCTCCTCGGTCACCGCACGCAGGGTCACTCCGTCGGGAAGGGGGACGTCGACGGCCAGCAGCCGGGCCTCGCCGATCATGATGGACTCCGGGTCGTCAGGGACGAAACCGTTGTCCAGCAGGGTCTCGTACAGGCCGGGGGCCCGGTCGTGGGCGCGGGTCTTCCACTCGACCCGCTCGATATGCGGGTCGGACCGGTAGTGGGCGAGTGCCTCTGGCACCAGTCGACGGAGCTCCTCTGCGGACGCCCCACCGAGGTCGCGGTAGGTGATGAAGCCGCGTCCACCCGCGAAGGTCACGAGGCGCAGCGGTCCGAGCCGCGACACCGCCAGCGCGCTCGGTGTCTCCGCGTCCGTGCGCAGCTGTTCGTCGTACGCCGTCAGCAGCTCGGCGGGCGAGGTCATGCGCGGTCAGAAGCCGCGCAGCGGGTTGTCCGGCGAGCGCTGCAGCCAGTTGTCCTTGGGGTAGTCGGCAGTGCCGTCGACGATGTGCACCGAGTAGGCGTGGCGCGACCGGGTCGACCGGTTGGGCCCGGAGGCGTGGGGCAGCAGGCCGTGCAGCAGTACCAGCGTTCCGGCCGGGGCCTCGAGCGGCACCATACCCGCGTCGTCGGACCCGGGCAGCGGCGTCGGGTCGAGCACGTCGAAGCGCGTCGTCCGGTCGTCGTTGACCGCGAACCGCTTGCGCAGCGTGGTCTTGTGGCCGCCGGGGAGGGCCCACAGGCAACCGTTCTCGAGGGTTGCGTCCTGCAGGGCGACCCAGAACCCGGTGACGGTGATCGGGTCGGTGTAGAGGAAGGTCGCGTCCTGGTGGTTGACCACCTCGCCGCCGATCTCGGGCTGCTTGAAGATGTACATCGACTGCAGCAGCAACGGATCGGCGAAGCCGAGGTCCTCGGCGATCTCCTTGAAAGCCGGCCGGCGCGAGAAGGCCGAGAACACCGGGTCGAGGTCGTGCTCGGCGTGCCCGATCTTGTTGATCGAGTACTCCTTGGGCTGCCGCAGCTCGCCGTCGGGGCCGAACGCCTCCTCCTCGAAGAAGAAGCGGACCTCGCCGCCCGAGGACAGGAAGTACTCGTCCGTCGTACGGGTCTGGTCGGTCGTCGAGAACACCGAGACCGTCGACGGCTCGAAGCCCTCGACCAGCTCCTCGGCGCGCTCGACGAGTCGCAGGCACTCGTCGAACTCGACGGCGCCCTCGAGGACGAGGAAGCCGTCCCGGTCGAAGTCCTCCAGCTGTGCGGCGGTCAGCATTGCGGTCTCCCAAGATGGTGGCGGCTCCTGGGTGACAGCGTAGGCGGTCAGGTCGCGGTCGTCGCACTCGTCGTGGAGGAGGCCGGCTTGGGTCCGCTGCCGCGCATGTTGACCAGCTTGCCCAGGGCGTCGAACCAGAACGGCGCACCGAACAACAGCGCCAGCACGGTGATCGCCCAGCCCAGGATCTTCATCGGCCACTGTGAGGCCGCCGGCCAGAGCCGGCGCTTGGCGTCGAGGCTGCTCCTGCTCGTCGACCAGCCGATCGGCAGGTCGAGGCTCTGGGCGCTGCTCAGCTCACTGTCCGCCTTGGCCGCTGCCGCCCTGATCGACGCCTCACCGGCCGGCGCGCCCGCATCCAGCTGCTTCTGCGCCTCGGCGACCGCCAGCGTCCGGGCCGGCTCGTTGCGCCACAACGCCGACGTCATGGCGACCGCGTCCACGTTGAAGGCGAGGGTGACGATGAGTGCGTACGCGATCACGAACTTCTGGACCCGCCGCTTGTACGCCCCGGACAGCCGCTCCATTGTCTCGTCGTACCAGGCCGTCAGACCGTTCAGGATCTTGGTCCGGTCGTTGCCGTAGGCCGCCGTCAGAGCCTGCAGCTTGTTGCCGAGCGGACTGTCCGGTGGCAGCGTCTTGAGCAAGCCGGCAGCCTCAGCATCGGGGTCGGCCGACGTGGCGTCGACCAGCTGCTGGACGCTGGGACGTTGCGCACTGCCCACCGGCACCAGCTGCAGGAGTGCCTCCGCGTTGTCCTTCGTCCTGGTCGTCGAGACCGTCTGGTACGCCGCCTTTGCTGCGTCAGAGAGCCCGTTCAGGTCGATGCCGCGCAGCGCGTCGTCAACGGGGATGCCGCTGAGCCGAAAGACGCCCTTGGCGAAGGCGTCGCCGGAGATGTAGGTGGGGAGCGAGAGCTTGCGGGCCCGCGTGGTGAAGGTCGTGCTGACCGAGGTCTCGACCTTGGGGATCGCGGTGGCCGCGGCTTTGGCTACGCGCAGGTTCTTCCACGGCCCGTTCATCAGGTGGTTGGACAGGTTCTTGGCCGGGTCACCGCTCCCGAGCAGCCCGACGATGGCGTCCTCGAGCTGCTTGCCCCGGGTGTTCAGCAGCGTGGTCACGATCTCGTTGATCTTGGAAACGGCGACGCTGAAGACCAGGAAGACAAGAGCCAGGCCGATGGCGACGTCCAGCACGACGGAGATGCTCACGGAACCCCCAGGCTCGTCGGGCCCGCCGGCCCGTCACCTGCTCAGTGTCCAGCAACCGACGATCAGGTCAACGCCAACGCGCGGGAGGCCCGGAGACGCGTCCACCGTTGGCGTCAGCCGGCCCCAGACCGGTGCGATCCACGGGAGGCTAGGTAGCATTCCGAAGATGCAGATGGTGCGGCAGGTTGTGGTGTTTGACGCGGCCGACGTGCCCGCCGAGAGCGCCTTTTGGGCGGGGATCCTCGGCGGTCACGTCTTCGAGGACGATGCCTGGCACTCGGTCGTCGACGCGGCTGGCGAGTGGCGGATCGGCGTGCAACTGGCGCCCAACCACGTGCCGCCCCAGTGGCCGGACGGCAACCCTCAACAGGTGCACCTCGACCTGCACGTCGAGGACCCGCGAGCTGCGCATGAGGAGGCCATCGCTCTCGGCGCCCGCCTGCTGCAGCCGGCCAGCGACCTCGACAGCGAGGAGGGTCATCAGATCTACGCCGACCCCGCTGGACATCCGTTCTGCATCGGATGGGGACACCCCTCGCGAGAGCAGCTTGCCCGGTACGTCGCCACCCAGCTGGGTGAGCACGTCTCCGGCTGACCGCACAACGGCGAGCAGGAAGTCTGTGCATCGCCGTGTACGCTCCCGTCACGCGGCACCGACGGAGATGATGAACATGGGGCTGGTCCAGGGTCACGAGGTCGTTCATCTCCCCGGTGAGGGGCGGACCATCGACCTGGGTGCCTTCCAGATGACGGTGAAGGCAGACGCGGTCGACACCGGCGGGGCCTTCACGTTGTTGGAGGCATCGGAGCCGGCCGGCTTCGGCCCCCCGATGCACACGCACGACGACGCGGCAGAGGCGTTCTACGTGCTCGAGGGCGTCTATGTGATCTTTGTCGACGACCGCGAATTCGTCTGCAGCGCCGGAGCTTTCGTCCACATCCCTGCTGGAGTGACCCACGGCTTCCGCGTGGGAGATATCCAAAGTCGCAAGCTCAACATCTACACACCGGCCGCCATGGTGGGCTACTTCGACGAGCTGGGTCTCGCTGCGGCCGCGGGTACGGCATGGGACACCGGGGCGCTGACGGCCATGGCCGCTCGGCATTCGATGAGGGTGCTCGGACCGGTCCCGGAAGGCTACGCCTGACGCGCGACCAGGCTGCCCACCGACGAAGGCGACTGCACAGGTGTCAGCGTCGAGTTGTCCTCAGCTGGCGGTGATGCGGTCGAGGACGAGGGGCGCCGCGGACGGGGCGGTGTCGCCGATCTGCAGGGCTCCGTCAAGGGCCTCGCGGGCCCGTACGAAGCGATCCTGGTCGTCGGCGTGCAGCGTCATCACGGGCTGGCCGGCGGTGACCCAGTCGCCTTCCTTGGCCAGGCAGAGGACCCCGGCGCCCGCGGACACCGGGTCCTCCTTGCGTGAGCGACCTGCGCCGAGACGCCAGGCGGCGATGCCGACTGCCCGCGCCTCGAGCCGGGTGACGAAGCCGTCGCGTTGGGCCAGCACCTCGTCGACGTGGGGCGCCACCGGCAGCTCGGCCTTGGGGTCGCCGCCCTGGGCGGAGACCATCGAGCACCACGCCTCGTAGGCCGAGCCATCGTCGAGCGCAGCCGCCGGATCGGCGGAAATGCCTGCCAGCGCGAGCATCTCACGGGCCAAGGCCACGGTGAGCTCGCGTACGTCGGCAGGTCCGCCGCCCTGCAGCACCTCGACCGACTCGGTCACCTCGAGGGCGTTGCCGGCGGCCCGACCGAGTGGTGTGTCCATCGCGGTGAGGAGCGCGGTGGTACGGACCCCGTGGGCCTCACCGAGCGAAACCATGAGCTCGGCGAGGGCCCGGGCCTCGTCAGGGTCGGGCAGGAAGGCGCCGGTGCCGACCTTGACGTCGAGGACGAGGGATGCGGTCCCCTCGGCGATCTTCTTCGACATGATCGAGCTGGCGATCAGGTAGCGCGACTCGACGGTGCCCGTCACGTCGCGCAGGGCGTACATCTTGCGGTCGACCGGCACGAGCCCCGGTCCGGCGGCCGCAATGACCGCGCCGACGGACTGGAGGATCTCGATCATCTCGTCGGGGGAGAGCGCGACCCGGAAACCCGGGATGGCCTCCATCTTGTCGAGGGTGCCGCCGGTGTGGCCGAGCCCGCGGCCGGACAGCTGGGGCATCGCCGCGCCGCAGGCGGCGATCAGCGGAGCCAGGACCAGCGAGACCTTGTCGCCGACACCGCCGGTGGAGTGCTTGTCGACCGTCGGGCGCGAGACCTTCGACAGGTCGAGCGTTTCGCCGCTGTCGATCATGCACTGGGTCCACCAGGCGAGCTCGTCGCGGGTCATGCCCTGGAAGACGATGGCCATCAGCAGCGCCGAGACCTGCTCGTCCGCAACGGATCCGCGGACATAGGCGTCGAGCAGCCAGCTGATCTCGGGATCGGTCAGCCGGTGGCCGGTGCGCTTGGAACGGATGAGGTCGACGATGTCCATGGTGTGGTGGTCAGCCTTCGCGTCGTGCGTCGATGTCGTCGGGGCCGAAGGCGACGGGGAGCAGGTCGGCCATGGTGTAGGGCGCGGCCTCGCCGCCGGCGTCGACCAGCAGGCCCGCACCACCGAACTCGTACAGGACCTGGCGGCAGCGTCCGCACGGGGCGAGGAACTGTCCGTCGCCGGCCACGACCGAGACCGCCACGAGACGCCCGCCCCCGGTCACGTTGAGCACCGACACCAGCGAGCACTCGGCGCACAGACCCAGTCCGTACGAGGCGTTCTCGACGTTGCAGCCGGTGATGACGCGGCCGTCGTCGACCAGCGCCGCTGCGCCGACGTGCAGTCGGGAGTACGGGGCGTAGGCGTTGCGGGCCACGTCGGTGGCGGCCGCGCGCAGCGGAGCCCAGTCGATGGTGTCGGTCACCCGGCTCCACCCTTCCGGTAGGGGACGCCGTCGGCTGCGGGTGGTCGCAGACGTTGCGAGGCCAGGGCGAGGACGAGCAGCGTCGTGATGTGCGGGGTGAAGCCGACGATGCCGGGAGGCACCACCGACGACAGGCTGAACCACAGCGCGAAGGCCACGGCGACCACGATGCACACGGCGGCCTGGACCCGCTGGCGGCGCACCAGGGCGCGTACGGCCATCAGCGCGACGAGCAACGCCACGAACAGCAGAAGGCCGTGCACGGCGGACTTCTGGCGCAGCTGGAGACCGTCGGCGTAGCCGAAGAGTGCGGCTCCGGCGGCGAGCCCGCCGGGGCGCCAGTTGCCGAAGATCATGGCGGCCAGGCCGATGAAGCCGCGGCCTCCGGTCTGGCCCTCCTGGTAGTAGTTGGCGCCGACGATGACCAGGAAGGCTCCGGCCAGACCGGCCAGCGCGCCGGAGATGATGACGCCGATGTACTTCATGGCGTAGACGGGCACCCCGAGTGACTCGGCCGCCAGCGGGCTCTCGCCGACGGAACGCATGCGCAGGCCGAGCTTGGTGCGCCAGAAGAACAGGTAGGTCGCCGGGACCAGCGCGATGGCGATCAGGGTCAGCCAGGAAACGCCGGCCGTCAGGCCCCGGAGCACGCCCGCGACGTCGGACACGAGGAACCAGTGGTGCTTCTCCAGAGATCCGAGGACGTCGGGGCTGCCCCATCCGCCGGAGAGCAGCGGGACGTCGAAGGTGCTGATCGCCCCTTTGCCCGGAGGTGACTGCGTGGCGCCGCCGCCGGAGTGGCCGGTGAAGATGACGCCGGAGAGGTAGCGGGCCAGGCCTGCGCCGAGCAGGTTGATCGAGACGCCGGAGATGATGTGGTCGACGCCGAAGGTCACGGTGACGATGGCGTGCAGCAGGCCGCCGAGTGCACCGCCGAGGATGCCGAAGAGGACGCCCCGCCAAGGCCCCCACTGCCAGCCGCCGTAGGCGCCGAACCAGGTGCCGAGGATCATCATGCCTTCGAGGCCGATGTTGACGACGCCCACCCGCTCGGCGAACAGGCCGCCGAGACCGGCGAGCAGGAGTGGCACCGACAGGCTCAGGGCTGCTTCGATGGTGCCGTCCGACGTCAGGTCGGTGGCACCGGTGGTCGCCCGTACCAAGCTGAGCAGCACGAGGACGGCCAGGCTCACCAGCAGCCACTGGCGGCCGCCGAGCGAGCGGATGCCCTGACGTCGCAGCGGCTCGGCGACCGGCGCCTCGAGGGTCGTGCTCACGCGGTCACCTCGACTGCGCCGCCGAGGGCCTCGGGCACCTCGCGGGCCACCTCGCGTTCGGCTCTGCGCACCTTGGCCCGACGGACGATCTCGTACGCGACCACGACAGCCAGGACGATGGATCCCTGCATCAGGACGTAGATCTCTTGCGGGATGTTGTTGAGGTCGAGGATCTGGGCGGAGCGCTCGAGGAAGCCCCAGAGCAGCGCGGCGAACGCGATGCCGATCGGCTTGTTGCGCCCGAGAAGGGCGACGGCGATGCCGTTGAAGCCGAGGTTGGCCGGGAACTCGCTGGAGTAGTTGTAGCCCTGGCCGAGCAGGTAGGGCAGCCCGACCAGCCCGGCCAACGCACCGGAGATGAGCATCGTGATGAGGATCATCTTGCGCGAGGAGACGCCGCCGGCCTGGGCCGCCCACGGGTTGATGCCGCTGGCCCGCAGGTCGAAGCCGAACCGCGACCGCTCGACGATGAAGTAGAACGCGGTGCCGATGATGGCGATGACGACCAGGAAGCCGGAGATCTGGTCGGGGTCGTGCGGCGCCAGCAGGCCGAGGTCGTGGAAGATGCGGTTCATGCCCGGCATCTGGCTCGCCGCCGGCAGGTTGGGGGTGGCGCTCGAGAGGTTGTTGCTGGTGTTGCCCGAGAGGTAGGAGCTGAGGATGAACGCGATCAGCCCGTACGCGATGTAGTTGAGCATGATGGTCGAGATGACCTCGGAAACGCCACGGGTCACCTTGAGGATGCCGGCGATGCCTGCCCACACGGCGCCGACCGCCATGGCGATGAGCAGCAGCAACGGGATCTGGAAGACCGCCGGCAGGTGGATCTCGACCCCCGCGATCGCGGTGATGACGGCCGCGAGGCGGTACTGCCCCTCGACGCCGATGTTGAACAGCGCCATGCGGAAGCCGATGGCCACGGCGAGCGCCGACAGGTAGTAGGGGATCGCCCGGTTGATGATGTCGATGACGGAGTCGGCGGTGCAGGGGTCGCCGCCGCTGCCGGCCGTGTTGCACGCGGCGTACTGCACCATGAGGTTGTAGGCGTGCAGCGCGGAGTGGCCGCTGAGTTCGACGGCCAGCCCACCGATGACGACCGCCACCCCGATGGCGAGCGCCAGGGCCGCAGCGTTGTAGCCGACGCCGGACAGGTCGAGGCGGCGCGGCCCTCGTACGCGCACGGTGGGGGCGGTCACTGCTGCGCTCCTTCGACGGATAGCGCGGTGGTGGCGCCGGTCATGTAGGAGCCGAGCGCCTCGGGGGTCACGGACGACGGGTCGAGCTTGGCGACCAGCCGGCCGCGGAGCATGACGTAGAGCGTGTCGGACATGCCGATGAGCTCCTCGAGGTCGGCGGAGACGAGCAGGACAGCCAGGCCGGCCGAGCGGGCGTTGCGCAGCTGCTCCCAGATCGCCGCCTGGGCGCCCACGTCGACGCCGCGGGTGGGATGGGAGGCGATGAGCACGCTGGGATCGCCGCTCATCTCGCGACCGACGATGAGCTTTTGCTGGTTGCCACCCGACAGGGCGAAGGCCGGGGTGTCGCAGCCTGGGGTACGGACGTCGTACGCAGAAATGATGCGTCGGGTGTCATCGCGGGAGGCCCTGCGATCGATCCAGAACCCGCGGACGCTGGGACGGCGTGACTGGTAACCCAGGATGCGGTTCTCCCACAGCGGCGAGGGGAGCAGGAGGCCTTGCCGATGCCGGTCCTCGGGGATGTAGCCGATGCCGGCCTCGCGGCGGCGCAGGGTGGGCCAGTCGGTGATGTCGTCCGGGCCGAGGTTGACCGTGCCGGTGGTGGGCGTCCGCAGGCCGATCAGCAGCTCGACCAGCTCGGCCTGGCCGTTGCCTTCGACCCCGGCGATGCCGACGACCTCACCCTTGTGCAGCTCGAGGGACACGTCGTCGAGCAGCCGACGTCCGCCTTCGTCGCCGTCGAGGGAGACCGCGCTGACCCGGAGCCGCACCTCCTCGGTCACGGTGGACTCGCGGGTCTCCGGCGTGGGCAGCTCGCTGCCGACCATCAGCTGGGCGAGGTCGCGCGGGGTGACGTCAGCAGGCTTGACCTGGGCGACGGTGGTGCCGGCCCGTACGACGGTGATGGCGTCGGCCACTCGGAGCACCTCGTCGAGCTTGTGCGAGATGAACAGCACCGTGAGCCCCTCGGCGCGGAGCCCGGCGAGGTTGGCGAACAGCTCGTCGACCTCCTGAGGTACGAGGACGGCGGTGGGCTCGTCGAGGATCAGGATGCGCGCACCGCGGTAGAGGACCTTGAGGATCTCGACCCGCTGGCGGTCGCCGACGCCGAGGTCCTCGACCGTACGGTCCGGCTTGACGCCAAGGCCGTAGGCATCGGAGATCTCGAGGATGCGCCGTCGGGCAGCGGCCCGGTCGAGCCGTCCGCCGAACGTCGTCGGCTCGCTGCCGAGGATGACGTTCTCCAGGACGGTGAAGTTGTCGGCGAGCATGAAGTGCTGGTGCACCATGCCGATGCCGGCGTTGATGGCGTCGGTGGGGGAGCGGAACGACACCTCCTGGCCATTGACCAGGATCACGCCTTCGTCGGGGCGCTGCATCCCGTACAGGATCTTCATCAGCGTCGACTTGCCGGCACCGTTCTCGCCGACGACGGCGTGGACCTCGCCCCGGGAGACGGCCAGGTTGATGTCGCGGTTGGCGACGACGCCGGGGAACCGCTTGGTGATCCCGACCAGCTCGACCGCGAACGGCGGGTCCGTCGGATCAACTGTCATGACACACTCCGCACGTCGGCGTGCCTGGGGGTGGGGTGAAGAAATCTGGTGGGTGAACGAACCGGTACACGGCAGGATCGCCGATCGAGGCACCGAAGGCAAAGACCCGGAGCCACAAGGATCTGCGGCTCCGGGTCCCCACCTGAGCTGGTGCGCGTGCTGGACGTGCTACTTCTTGTTCGGGACCGTGATCTTGCCGCTGATGATGTCGGCCTTGATCGCCTCGAGCTTGGCCTTGATGTCGTCGACCTGACCGCCGGTCGTCGAGTAGCCGACGCCGTCGTTCTTGAGGTCGAAGACCTGCACGCCACTGTCCTTCTTGCCGGACGCGAAGTCCTTGAGGTAGAGGTAGACGGCGGTGTCGACGCGCTTGAGCGCCGAGGTGATGATGACGCTCTTCACCGCTGCGTCGGCCGTGAGGACCTGGTCGGAGTCGACGCCGATGGCCAGCTTGTTGGCCGCCTTGGCTGCGAGGAAGACCCCGGCACCGGAACCGCCTGCCGCGGCGAAGATGACGTCGGCACCCTTGTCGTACATGCCCTTGGCCGAGACCTTGGCCTTGTCGGGCGCGTTGAAGCCACCGAAGTCCGGCGGCTCGGTCAGGTAGGCGTCGTCCAGCACGATCTTCGGGTTGACGTACTTGGCGCCGGCGTCGAAGCCGACCTGGAACGACTGCAGCAGCGGCACGTCGACGCCGCCGATGAAGCCGACCTGGCCGGTCTTGGACTTGAGGGCCGCAGCCGCGCCGACGAGGTAGGAGCTCTCGTTGGCGCTGAAGGTCAGCGAGGCGACGTTCTTGAGCGGCACGACGTCGTCGATGATCGCGAAGTTGGTGTTGGGGTAGGCCTTGGCGATCTTGGTCACGGCCGCGTCGAAGGAGAAGCCGACGGCGATGACCGGGTTGTAGCCCTGCGAGGCGAGCAGCTTGAGCAGCTGCTCACGGTCGGTGCCACCCGCGTTGGGCTGCAGCTCCTTCATGGTGATGCCGAAGTCCGTGACGGCCTTGGTCAGGCCGGCGTCGGCGGAGTCGTTGAACGACTTGTCGCCCTTGCCGCCGATGTCGAAGACCAGGCCGACCTTGGCGTTGCTCTTGACCGGAGCCCCGGTCGCGGACGGCGCCGCGCTCGAAGCGGGGGCCGACGCGGCTGCGCTGGTCGCCGCCGCGCTGGTGGGGGCTGCCGCGGAGGCGGCGGCGCTGGTGGCCGCTGCTGCCGCGCTGGTGGCGGCCGCTGCCGCGCTGGTGGCCGCCGCGGCGCTCGACGTGGTCGTCGCTGAGCCACTGCTGGAGCTGCTCCCACACGCTGCGATGGACATGGCGGAGACCAGTCCCACAGCGGCGAGTCTTGCCGCACGATGTGCGCGCACGGAGATCCCCTTCCCTAGAGCCCGGCCACGAGGTCGTGATCCGGGTGCCGACCACGACACACTAGACCCGCCAGGCACCCAGCCGAAGGGGCGGTGGTGATGGAAACCTATCTGTTACAGATAGGTCCACCCGGTGGTCTTGTGTCACGTCCCACAAAGCGCCGCAAATGCTTCGGACGGACGTCGCGAAGGGCTCAGCCGGCGCTGCCGTACAACCGGTCGCCGGCGTCGCCGAGGCCCGGCACGATGTAGCCCTTGTCGTTGAGCCGCTCGTCCAACGCCGCGGTCACGACGTTGACCGGCGTCTCGTCGCCCAGCGCGGCGCGCATCGCCGCGATGCCTTCGGGCGCCGACAGCAGGGTGATGCAGGTGACCTTGGACGCCCCGCGGTCGAGCATCAGTTGGACGGTCGCCACGAGGGTGCCGCCGGTCGCGAGCATGGGGTCGAGCACGAACACCTCACGCCCGCTCAGGTCGTCGGGCATCCGGGACGCGTACATCGACGGCAGCAGGGTGTCCTCGTTACGGACCATGCCGAGGAAGCCGACCTCGGCGCTGGGCAGCAGCCGGGCCATGCCGTCGAGCATGCCCAGACCAGCGCGCAGCACCGGGACGACGAGGGGGAGCGGCCGGCTGAGCCGGACCCCGATGGTCGTGGCGACGGGCGTGGTCACCTCGACGGACTCGGTACGGATGTCGCGGGTGGCCTCGTACGCGAGAAGTGTCACCAGCTCGTCGACGAGTCGTCGGAACGTCGGCGAGTCCGTGCGGGCGTCGCGCAGCGCCGTCACCTTGTGGGCGACGAGGGGGTGGTCGATGACGAGGAGGCGCATGGCGTCAGTATGCCGCCCCTCGACCCGGCTCCCGCGGCAGCCCGTCCCGACCCTTCCGGATCACTGGGAGGAGTTGGCGGCAATAGCCCGCGTCATACGCGCCACTACCGCCCAGTGATCACCCCCCTTCCGGATCACTGGGAGCTTCTGGCTGCTCTCGCTCGCGCTATTGCCGCCAACTCGGCCCAGTGATCCGGAAGGTGCGGTCGGGGCAGCACAGGGCGCCGGGCGACGCAAGGATCTGGTCGTCCCTGTGGACAGGTCTGGGGCCTGGGGACGGCGCGGGCAGGAGGCGCAAGAAGCCTTCAGAGTACGTGCATGCGACTGCCACAACCGGAGCCCCTGCTGCTGACCGGACAGCCCTTTACGATGGCGACCGCCCACGAGTTGGGTGTGTCCCGAGGCCGGCTTCGGTCGTCGCTGTGGAGACCGGTCTGCAGGGGCATCCTTGTCGCGAAGGACACGCCCGACTCGGTCGAGCTGTTCCTGGCTGCGGCCAAGCTCGTTGTCCCCGAGGGCGCCGTCATCTCTGGGCGAGCTGCCGCGTGGCTGCACGGCATCGACATTCGTCGGTACGCCAGCGAGCCCCTGGACATCACGATCGACCGGCACTGGGCGCCGTCGGGTCGTGGTCTTCTGGTGCCCCATCGAGCGCCTCTCCCGGACGAGGACCTGGTCGAGATCGGCGGCCTCCTGGTGACCAACCCGCTCCGGACCGCGTACGACCTCGTGCGCGGGTTCGACCTGCGCAAGGGGTCCAAGAACTACGACGTTGTCGAGGCGGTGGTCGCGGTAGATGCCTTCCTGCATGCAGGTCTGATCACGCCCGACCTGCTGACCGAGTTCCAGAAGGATCGGCGGTGGCCCAACGGGTTGCGCCTCGAGCGGGTGCTCGATCTTGCCGACGCCGGGGCGGAGAGCCCGATGGAGTCGCGATTGCGCATGGTGCTGGTCATCGACGCCGGCCTGCCGCGGCCGGAGACGCAGTACGCCATCCCGTACGGAGAAGACGGCAGGGAGCTTCGCGTGGACATCGCCTATCCCGGCCCGCACCTCGGGATCGAGTACCACGGTGCTTGGCACGGCGAGGGTGACCGCCCCTGGCTCGACCAGCACCGCAGCAACACGTTGGCCGGCCAGCGCTGGCACGTCCTGGAGTACTGGCTCGAGGACTACCGCGATCGCCGCGCGACCATCGTCCGCGACGTCACGGCCTACCTGCGCTCCGCTGCCTAAGCGATCACTGGGCGGGTCTGGCGGCTCTGACGCCGCGCTTTCCGACACAAGGCGCCCAGTGATCGTCGGGTCATGTGATCACTGGGCGGGTCTGGTCGCTCTGGCACAGCGCTTACCGACACAAAGCGCCCAGTGATCCGAAAGGGGGGCGGGGGATGGGTGGACGGTGCGTGTATACGGCCCGGGCAGTGTTCACACGACCGACACACGACCGGAAATGCCGGGACACATGCAGACGGTGAGATGAACTCGACCCACCCAGGTGGGGCGTACCTAGGGTTCCGCTCCGGCTCGCAAGGCCGGTTGGACTGGTCCGAGAGGTACAGGCGAGTCAGCCGGAAGGCCCGGCAGATCCGCTCCACGGCGGGACAAAAACCCGGGAGACAGTCGTCGTCGGCTGCTCCCTGGTCGGCACCCGTACGTCGGAGGTGACGGATGTCTCGCTGTTGTTCAGGTCCTCCAGGTCCCGCCCGTGGTGGCGCGTCGTGACGCAGCCCGCGGAGATCAGCGAGTCCACGCCCGCCGTGGCGGTGGCCCCGGCCGACGCCGTGGCCGTCGTCCGCGACCTCCATGTCGGGTTCACCCGGGGCGGCCGCAGCATCTCTGCTGTCCGGGGAGTCGACCTCGACATCCGTGCTGGCGAGATCCTCGGCCTGGTCGGTGAGTCCGGCTCGGGCAAGAGTGTGATGAGCCTCGCCCTGCTCGGCCTGCTGCCCGAGGCCTCCAAGCCGCGTACGAGCGGCGGGGTCACCGTCGCGGGCACGGACATGCTTACGTCCAGCCCGGAGACCCGGCGCCGGGTGCGCAAGGAGCACATGGGCGCGGTCTTCCAGGACCCGATGACGTCGCTCAACCCGACCATGCGCATCGGCCGTCAGGTCGCCGAGGCGGCCGGCTCGGGCAAGGAGGCGCTGCGCCTGCTCATGGCCGTCGGCATCCCTGACGCCGAGCGGCGGATGGCGAGCTTTCCGCACGAGCTCTCCGGTGGGCTGCGTCAACGGGTGATGATCGCCATGGCGGTCGCCGGCGACCCCGCGCTCCTGGTGGCCGACGAGCCGACCACGGCGCTCGACGTCACCGTCCAGGCGCAGGTGCTCAACCTGTTGCGCGGCCTGCGCGACGAGGTCGGCTGCAGTGTCCTGCTGATCACCCACGACCTCGGCGTCGCGGCCCAGGTCGCCGACCGGGTGGCCGTGATGTACGCCGGGCGCATCGCCGAGGTGGGCCCAACAGCGACGATCCTGCGCGAGCCATCGCACCCGTACACGGTCGGTCTCATCCGCTCGCGGCTCTCGCTCACGACCGACCGGACGCGACCCGTGATGGCGCTGCCGGGTGGTGCGCCCGACCCGTCCAACCCGCCGGACGGCTGCGCCTACGCGGCCCGCTGCCCGCTCGTGATGGACGCGTGCCACACGATCCTGCCGGAGACGCGACTGGTGCAGGCCGACGGCACCGACGGCTCGACGGCCGCTGACGCCGGTGACTTCGCGGCGCACGCCCGGGCCTGCCTCGCCGAGGCCGAGCAGGTGCTTCAGCTCGCCGCGGCGCCCGACGTCTCCTCGGCGCCCGCGCTGACCCTGGTCGCCTCCGGCGGGGAGACCACGGACGAGCCACTGGCGGCCCACGTCAACGACGTCGACAAGACCTTCAAGGTCAAGGCGGGACGTGGGGCCAAGGTCAAGCTGTCGGCGCTGCGCCGGGTCTCCCTCGACGTCGCTGCGGGCGAGTCGGTCGCGATCGTCGGCGAGAGCGGATCGGGCAAGTCGACGCTGCTGCGGGTGCTGGCCGGACTCGAGACCCACGAGGGCGGTGACGTGGTCATCGGCCCGGGTGGCCGTCCGCAGATGGTGTTCCAGGATGCCGGCGCCTCGCTGACGCCGTGGCTGACCGTCGGCCAGCTGCTCGACGAGCGCCTGCGCACCGAGGGACTGGGCAAGGCCGAGCGCAAGGAACGGATGCTCGCCGCGCTGCTCAAGGTGGGCCTCCCCGAGACCGTGGCCGAGGCCCGCACTGGCGAGCTCTCCGGCGGGCAACGCCAGCGGGTCGCGTTGGCCCGGGCGACCGTGGTGCCGCCGAAGGTGTTGCTCTGCGACGAGCCGACCAGCGCGCTCGACGTGTCGCTCGCCGCCACCGTCCTCAACCTGATCCAGCAGCTGCGCCGCGAGCTCGGCATGGCGGTCGTCTTCGTCACCCACGACCTGTCCGTGGCGCGGGTCATCGCTGACCGCATCGCCGTGATGTACCTCGGGCGGTTCGTCGAGATCGGCGAGGCCGAGTCGGTGATCCGTTACCCCAAGCACCCGTACACCAAGGCTTTGCTGGCCGCAGTGCCCGACTTCGGGGTCGATCCGCCCGCCCTCAAGGGCGAGCCGGCGAGTCCGCTGCGGCCGCCGACCGGCTGTGCGTTCCACCCGCGCTGCCCGATCTCGGTCGACGACTGCTCGCAGCCGACGCTGGACGTGCCGCTGGAGCGGCTGCGTTTCGGCACGGTGGACCTGATCGACGCCGACTCCCGTCGCGTCGCCTGCATCCGACCCGGGGAGCTCTGACATGGCTGTTGCCGAGGCCTACACCCCCGTCGTCCCCGTCCGCGGTGGCAAGGCCAAGGTCGCCCGGGCCCGCAGTCGCGTCGACCTGGCGACGGCCGGCCTGCTGGTGCTGGTGACGGTGATTGCCCTCGCGGCACCGGTTCTCGCCCCGCACAACCCGCTCGCGCCGGTCGGCGTCCCCGAGCTGCCGCCGGGCAGCAGCCACTTCCTGCTCGGCAGCGACACGGTGGGCCGCGACATCCTGAGCCGCACGTTGTACGGCCTGCGGTCGAGCTGGCTCGCTGCCCTCGCGGTGGTGGCCCTCGGGCTGCTCATCGGCGGCATCATCGGCCTCATCGCCGGCGCCTCGGGCGGCTGGGTCGACAACCTGCTGATGCGCATCACCGACGGCTTCCTCGCGCTGCCTGCACCCATCGTCGCCATCGCCGTGGTCGCGTCGCTGGGCAGCAGCCTCTTCCACACCCTCATCGCCGTGTCGGTGGTGTGGTGGCCGTTCTACGCCCGCATCGTGCGCGGCGAGGTGCGCACCCTCGCCGCCCGACCACACGTCGAAGCGGCACGGCTCGCGGGGGCCGGTCCGGTACGCATCGCGTTGCGCCACCTGCTGCCCGGCGCCATCCCCTCGGCCGCGGTCACCGCGAGCCTCGACATCGGCAACCTCGTGCTGACGCTCGCCGGGCTGTCGTTCCTCGGCCTCGGGGCCTCCGCTCCTGCCCCCGAGCTCGGCGCCGACACCGCCCGCAACCTGAGCTATCTGCTGCAGGACTGGTGGATCCCTGTGATGCCAGGCATTGCCGTGGCCCTGCTGGCGCTCGCCGCCAACCTCGCCGGCGACGGCGTCCGCAACCTCATGTCCCACCGATAGGCAGGAGGAACCGTCATGGTGCAGCTCATCGTCAAGCGTCTCGGCGCCGTCGTCGTCATCCTGCTCGTCCTGACCGCTGTGCTGTTCGGCCTGCAGAAGGCATCGCCGGCCGACCCGATCCACACCATGCTCGGCCCGGGCGCCTCGGCGACGGCGATCGCCGCCGAGAAGCACGCGCTCCACCTCGACCAGCCGATCCCGCAGCAGTACCTCCGCTACGTCGGCGGTCTCTTCCATGGCGACCTCGGTACGTCGTACCGGACCCGGCGCTCGGTGAGCACCGACATCGGTACGTTCCTGCCGGCCACCCTCGAGCTCACGTTCTTCTCGCTGATCCTGGCCCTGATCCTCGCGATCCTGCTGGCGGTGGCGACGACCCTGAACTGGCCCGGTGCAGGTCTGTTCAAGCTGGTGCTGCTCATCGGGGCGTCGGCGCCGTCGTTCCTGCTCGCCATCGGCGGCATCATCATCTTCTACAAGCATCTGGGGTGGCTGCCCGCGACCGGACGCTCGGACTACCCGAACGCGCCCACGGGCCCGACCGGCCTGCTCACCGTCGATGCCCTGCTGCACGGCCAGATCAGCCTGTTCTTCAACGCCCTGCAGCACCTGCTGCTGCCCGGTCTCGCCATCTCGCTGGGCCCGGCAGTCTCCATCGGCCGGGTGCTCCGCTCGAGCCTCGTAACCACGCTGCGCACCGACTACACCCGTACCGCACGGGCCAAGGGGCTCAAGGAGATCGCGGTGATGCGCAAGCACGTCCTGCGCAACTCGCTCGGCCCGGCGCTGTCCATGACCGGACTTCAAGTGGGCTTGATGTTCGCCGGCGTGCTCGTGATTGAGGAGATCTTTGCCTGGCCCGGCCTCGGCCAGTACACCGCGCAGAGCATCCCGGTCGACGACTTTCCCGCCATTGCCGGCGTGACCCTCCTTCTCGGCACCGGTTACGTCCTCATCAACACCATCGTCGACCTGCTGCAGGCCGCTGCCGATCCGAGGATCAATGTCTGACGCCCAGGCCCGTACCCCGGGGCCGATGTACGTCAACCGGACCGACCGCGAGCTTGGCGTCCACGGCATCCAGACGTTCATGAAGCTGCCGGTCTGTCTGACTCCAGCCGACCTCATCGCAGGGGAGATGGACGCGGCGGTCTGCGGGGTCCCCTGGGACGGCACTGTCACCGCGCGGTCGGGCACCCACCTCGGACCGATGGCGATCCGATCGTGCGACTACATCGGCGGGTACGGCGTCTCGTTGCCCCATCTCGACGTCCGCGTCGATCCCCTCGAGCACCTCAAGGTGTGCGACTACGGCGACTCCGACATCCTGCCGGGCAGCACGACCGAGACGTTCCAGGCGATCCGCGAGTTCGTCGCCGAGATCGTCGGTACGGGCGCGATGCCGCTCGTGATGGGCGGTGACCACGGCATCACGTGGCCGGTGGCGACCGCGGTGGCCGACTACTACGGCTACGGCAAGGTCGGCATCGTGCACTTCGACGCCCACGCCGACACCGCGCCGGACATGCGCGGCAACCTGGCCGGTCACGGCACGCCGATGCGGCGACTGATCGAGAGCGGCGCGGTGCCGGGGCGCAACTTCGTCCAGGTCGGGCTGCGCGGCTACTGGCCGGGCCAGGACATCCTGACCTGGATGGACGACAACGAGATGCGTACGCACTTCATGGCCGAGATCCGCCAGGACGGCTTTGACACGGTGCTCGAGCGGGCCATCGACGAAGCCCTCGACCAGGCCGACTTCCTTTACCTGTCAGTTGATGTGGACGCCTGTGACCCGGCGTTCGCACCGGGGACGGGCACACCCGAACCCGGTGGTCTGACGAGCGGCGAGCTGTTGCGCGCCGTCCGCCGGCTCTCGGCTGAGGTGGGGATCGTGGGCATGGACGTCGTCGAGGTCAGCCCGCCGTACGACTCGGGGAACAGCATCACCGCACTGCTCGCACACCGCTGTATCAGAGAAGCCCTGACGGGGACTGCAATGCGTCGTCTGGGGCTGACCGCTCCCGACTACATCGATCCTCGTTCGGCCGGCAACGGCGCCGCCCGCACCTACCGCGAACAGACCGACTGAGCTCGCGACCCGCCGCCCGAACCCGACCACCGGAGACATTGATGAGGAGAAACATGCGCACGTCTCTCACCCGCAGACGGTCGGTCAGCGCACTGGCCATCCCGTTGGCGATCGCCTTCACCGCGTCGGCCTGCGGAGGCGGTTCCAGCACGCCTGCCGCGTCCAGCGCCGCAGCCACGTCCGCCGGCGCTGCCGCTGCCACCTCCGGAGGTGCCGCAGTGGCCACGTCCGGAGCGGCCGCCACCTCGGGCGGCACGGCGGCGAGCACCCACTCGACGACGCTGCGCCTCAGCTTCCTGCAGGACCCGGGCCAGCCGCCGGACCCCGACATCTTCTACGCGGGCCAGGGCCTGCTGCTGACCCAGAACCTGTACGAGGGCCTGCTCTCCTACAAGCTGGGTGACGCCAAGGCCGAGCTGGCTCCCGGCCTCGCGACGGCGTGGAAGGTCTCCAACGCCAACAAGACCTTCGACCTCACCCTCCGCTCGGGCGTGAAGTTCCACGACGGCACGGCGTTCGACTCCTCGGCCGTCAAGGCGTCCTTCGACCGGCGGCTGGCGGTCAACCAGGGCCCGGCCTACATGGTCAGTGACATCGCCTCGATCACCACACCCAGCCCGACCGAGGTCATCATCACGCTGAAGGACTCCAACTCGGCGTTCCTCGACTACCTCGCCTGCGCCTACTCGCCGAAGATGATGAGTCCGACCGCTCTCGCGGCCAACAAGGGCACGGACAACGACGAGAAGTACCTGCAGACGCATGACATCGGCACGGGTCCGTACACGCTGACCAAGGCTGCTGTCGGCCAAGGCTACGAGATGAAGGCGTTCGCCGGCTGGTGGGGCCCGAAGCCGTTCTTCCAGACCATCGAGATGCCGGTGATCTCCGACCTCACGACGCAGGAGGAGCAGTTCGACAAGGGTGACCTCGACGCGATCCTGCACGACCTCAACGCGCCGGCCGTCAAGTCCTACCTGAGCAACACCAAGATCGCGACCTACTCGCTTCCGTCGTTCCTCACCGAGCAGGTCTACGTCAACCCGACCCGCGGCATCATGAAGACGCAGGCCGGCCGTCAGGCCTTCCAGGCGGCGCTCGACATCAAGTCGCTGCAGGCGGCGGTGTTCGCCGGCCGCAGCGACCTGGCCACCGGCATCTACCCCGAGGGCCTCGTGCCCGGTGACACGCAGGCCGTGCCCAACGACCCGTCGAAGATCACCGCGATCGCCAAGACGGCCGCGGCGAGCGACAAGACGATCATCCTGGGCTACGACACGTCGCAGCCGGACGACCAGCAGCTGGCCAACCTGGTCTCGGCCAAGCTGCAGGCGTTCGGCATCACCGCCAAGGTGCAGGGTTACCCGACGGCCGAGATCTTCGGCTGGATCGGCACCGACGTCAAGCTGCTGGCCAAGGCGCCGGACGTCTACTTCGGCTCCTTCTGGCCGGACGCGGCCAACGCCTACACGGAGGCGCACATCGAGTTCGCCGCCGACGGCGGTCTCAACTACCTGCACTGCTCGGACCCGTCCATCGCGGCCGAGCTGCCCGTGGTGCTCAAGACCGGTGACAATGCGCTCTACGCCAAGATCGGTGCTCAGGCCGTGGCCACCGGCTGCTGGACCAACATCGTCTACCGCAAGGACTTCATGGTCGCCCAGAAGGACATCAAGGGCATGGAGGCGGCGCACGACATCGGTGCTCCGTTCAGCCTGCACCTGGCGGCGCTCTCCGCGAGCTAGTCGGGGCGGGACTGCTGACTGACACGGGTGGGGCGGGTGGCGCGAGCCACCTGCCCCACCCGTACCCATCTGGTTCGAGAGTGAGAGAGCATGGCTGTCAAGGGATCCGGTGTACGGGAGATCGTCCTGCTCACGTTGGGCTGGGAGCACCTGCCCAAGCGGGTGTCGGTCGAGGGTGCACCCGACGGGGAGATGGTGGTCTGCCCGGTGCCCGGCATCTTGCTGCTCTGCGACGGTGGCTGGGTGTTGCTGGACACCGGCTTCAACACCGCGCTGATCCGCGACGCGGCCCTCCGTCGCAGGTTCTACGGCGACCCCACCTACTCGGTCGTGCTGCCCGGCCAGGGCGAGCCGCTCGAGGAGGCCCTCGCCTACTCCGGCATCGACCTGGACGCGGTCACGGCGGTCGGGCTGAGCCACCTGCACGTCGACCACGCCGGCGGCCTCAAGCACTTCGTCGGGGTGCCCATCCATGCGCAGAGACGTGAGGTCGAGTACGGCCTCTCGGCCCACCCGGAGCCCGAGCGCAAC
Organism: Acidothermaceae bacterium B102; assembly: GCA_033097465.1. GTDB lineage: Bacteria > Actinomycetota > Actinomycetes > JAWWOL01 > JAWWOL01 > JAWWOL01. The sequence goes on along the minus strand of AP028633.1, from coordinate 4,712,707 downwards.
GCCATCTACCGCATCGACTTCGACGACCCGCGGCACGACTGGCGGCTCGCCGACGGTGACGTCGAGATCGCGCCCGGAGTCACCGCCGTCTCCACCCCCGGCCACACACCGGGCCACCAGAGCTTTCTCGTCGACCTCGACGAGTCGGTGGGTGGGGGCGGCTTCGTGTTCGCCTTCGACGCGGCCGACCTGACCGAGAACATCGAGGACGAGGTGTCGATCGGCGGCCGGATCAACGCCACGCCCGAGGAGGCCGTCGAGCAGATCCGCCGGCTCAAGTCGATCGCCGCGGCGCGCGGTTATCCGCTCGTCCCCGGGCACGACCCGGTGGTGTGGCCGACGCTGAGCCGCGACCTGCTCGGTCGCTTCCCCGCGCGCACTCCTGCTGCGGCGCAGGCGATCTGAGTGCCCGACCTGGCCGCACGCCACCTGGGCGCCGGCGTTGTCGCCGCGAGTGACGACGCCTTCGGGCCGAAGGAGCTCCTGCTCCTGCCGGGGCCGGTGGCGTTCACGCCCGGGGTGTTCGACCACAAGGGCGAAGTCGTTGACGGTTGGGAGACCCGACGACGACGCAGCCCCGGCCACGACTGGGCCGTCGTACGGCTCGGGACGCCGGGCGTGGTCCAGAGCGTCGACGTCGACACCACCTCGTTCGCCGGCAACGCACCGTCGACGTGCTGGCTGGAGGCCTGCGGCGTCGAGGGTCACCCGGCGCCCGACGGCCTCGGCGACTGGCAGGTCATCGTCCCGCGGACCCGACTTGCCGCGGACGCGCACAACGTCCTGCTGGTCGACGACCGACGCCGGTGGACTCATGTGCGCCTGTGCATCGAGCCAGATGGCGGGATCGGCCGGCTGCGCGTCGAAGGGCAGCCGGTGCCCGACCCGCGCCTGCTCGACGGGCTCACCGTCGACCTGGCGAGCCAGGAGCTGGGCGGCTCGGTCGTGTCCGCGACGGACACGTTCTACACCTCGGCGGACGCGCTGATCCGACCGGACCGCCCGCGGACGATGGGGGAGGGCTGGGAGACGCGGCGTCGCCGGGATGGCAAGCACGACTCGGTCGTCCTCCGGCTGGCTGCCGCTGGCCTGCCCCGGCTGGTGGAGGTCGACACCACGCACTTCGTCCACAACGCCACGGCCTTCTGCGAGGTCTGGTCATCAGACGACGGCGTGACGTGGGTGCCGCTGCTCGAGCGGGTGGCCTTGCAGCCCGACACCCGCCACCGGTTCCTGGTCTCCGGTTCGCCCGCCACTCACCTCCGGCTCGACGCATTCCCCGACGGCGGCCTGGCGAGGGTACGGGCGTTCGGGCCGCTGACGTCGCAGGGTCGGTTCGGCCTGGGCCTGCGCTGGCTCAACAGCCTGCCGGACGCGCAGCTGCTGTCCCTGGTGCCGCCCGAGCTGGGCGATGCGGCGCTGGCCGCCCGGCCCCTGGTCGGCGGCGGCGCGGACGCCGTCCTGGCCTCCCTGGCGGAGGCGTTGGCCGACGTGCTGCGTCCGCTGCTGGCCGGCTGACCGTGGTCGACACCGTCTTCGTGGGTCGGCGGGTGGTGCTGCCGTCCGGGGTACGCCCTTGCTGCGTGGCCGTGACCGACGGGCGGGTGGTGTCGGTGTCGGCGTTGGACGAGGTGCCTGACGCACGTCGTACGGTGTGGCTCTCGGACGACGAGGTCCTGCTGCCCGGCCTCGTCGACAGCCACGTCCACCTGCAGAACCCCGGGCACGGCGAGTGGGAGGACCTCGCGACGGCGACCCGGGCAGCGCTGCTCGGCGGGGTGACGACGCTGGTCGACATGCCCGTGGACAGCGAGCCCGTGACGATCGACCGCGCCGCGCTCGCGGCCAAGCGCTGGGCCATGAACGGTCGGGTCTTCACCGATGTCGGGTTGTGGGCCGGGGTCGTGCCGGGCAACCTTGGGACGCTCGGTGGTCTGGTGGCGGAGGGGGTGCTTGGGTTCAAGGCCTTCATGGTGTCGCCCGGGCTGGAGTCGTTCCCTCCGGTGTCCGCCGGCGATCTCGCGACGGCGCTGGTCGAGCTGGGCCCGTACGACGTGCCCTTGCTCGTGCACGCCGAGGACGCGTCGGGATCGGAGGTGGCGGCCGTGCGCGACGTTGCGTCGGCGGTGCTCGCGACAGGTGGCCGGGCGCACATCGTCCACGTGTCAGACGGTGAGTCGGTGCGCGTGATCCGTGACGCGCGGTCGCGTGGCGGGCGGTTGACCGCCGAGACGTGCCCGCACTACCTGGTGCCGCCGGCGGTTCAACCCGCCACGAGCCCTCCGGTACGGGGAACCGTTGCGGCGCAGGCACTCTGGCGGGGCCTCGCGGGCGGAGACCTCGACATCGTCGTGTCGGACCACTCGCCGGGCGACCCGTCGGGCGAGGCCGGACCGCCGGGCGTCGCGGCGGCTCACCTGCGGCTGCCGCTGATGTGGACCGCCCTGCGGGCGAGGGGTCTGGGCCTCGACGAGCTGGTCCGCTGGTGCTGTGCGGGTCCCGCCGACCTGGCCGGGCTGCCGGCCAAGGGACGCATCGCGGTGGGGGCCGATGCCGACCTGTGCGTCTTCGCCCCTGACCAGGACCAGGTCGTTGCCGACGCCCGCCCCACCCCGTACGAAGGCATCGTCCTGACCGGGGTCGCGCGGCAGACCTGGCTGCGCGGGGTGCCGGCCGACGACGTGGCCCGCGGTCATCTGCTGAGGAGGGGCTGATGCGCATCCTGCTGGTCAACGTCAACACGTCGGTCGCGGCGACGGCCGAGATGGCGGCTGCGGCCATGGCCAAGGCGGCGCCGGGCACCGAGGTGGTGGGGCTGACGCCGGCCTACGGCGCGGCCGGGGTGGACAGCAACGTGCAGAGCCTCATCGCGTCCGTCGCGGTCATGGACGCCGTCCGGGGGTACGCGAACCCGTACGACGCCGTGGTCATTGGCGGCTTCGGTGAGCACGGGCGAGAAGGTCTGCAAGAGCTGGTCGAGGTGCCGGTGCTCGACATTGCCGAGTGTGCAGCTCATGTGGCGATGATGCTGGGGCGGACGTTCTCGGTGGTGACCACGTTGCAGCGGTCGGTGGCTCAGGTGGAGGACCGGCTGCTGCTGGCCGGACTCATGGCGCGCTGCGCCTCGGTACGACCCGTCGGGCTGGCGACCCGTGAGCTCGACGACGACCCTGCAGCGGCTACGTCGGCGATCGTCGCCGCCTCGCGTCGGTGTGTCGATGACGACCACGCCGAGGTCATCGTGCTCGGCTGCGGCGGCATGGCCGGTCTCGATGCCGTCGTCTCGGCTGCGGTCGGCGTGCCGGTCGTCGACGGTGTCGCTGCGGCCGTGGCTGTGGCAGAGTCGCTCGTACGACTGGGTCTGCGCACCAGCAGCGTCGGCTCCACTGCCCTGCCCGACCTGTCCGCCACCACCTGGCCCACAGCCCCTGGAGACCCCGATGTCTGACAACCCGCCCGCCCCGATCGTGCCCGACGACTTCGATGTGCCGCTGTCCCTCGAAGGATCGGGGTTCCGCCTCGAGCCGTTGGCCGTGGCCCACAACGTCGAGGACTTCGCGGCGTGGCACGGCAGCCAGGCGCACATCCACGCGACCCCGGGTTTCGAGGGGCGCAACTGGCCGGTCGACGACTACACCCTCGAGCAGAACGAGGCCGACCTCGCCGAGCACGAGCGCGACTTTGCCGCCCGGATCGGCTTCACCTACACGGTTCTCGACCCGGAGACGGCTGGCGTGATCGGTTGTCTCTACCTCTACCCGCCCAAGCGCGAGGGCTTCGACGTCGACGTGCGGTCGTGGGTGACGGCCGCGAGCGCCGAGCTGGACAAGCCGCTGCATGATGCCGTTGTGGCGTGGCTCGCGGCTGACTGGCCGTTCACGTCGGTCGACTACGCCATGCGGTGATGAGCGGCCGCACGCTAGTCCTCCTGCGCCACGCCAAGTCGGACTGGGACGGCGAGGAGGCCGACATCGACCGGCCGCTCGCTCGGCGGGGCCGCCGTGAGGCGCCGGTGGCGGGCCGCTGGCTCAACACCAACCTCCCGGCTCTCGACCTGGCTGTGGTCTCTCCCGCCGTGCGCGCTCGGGTGACGTGGGCCCTGGTGGTCGACGAGCTCGACCCACCGCCGTCCGTCACGATCGACGACCGGGTCTACGCGGCGTCGGTCGATGATCTGCTGACCGTTGTACGGGGGCTGCCGGCGGAGGCGAGAACGGTCCTGCTGGTCGGCCACAATCCCGGGCTCGAAGAGCTGGCCTACGTGCTGACCGGCGGTGTGGTGCCGATGCCGACGTCAGCGATCGCGGTGCTGGACGTCCCTGACGACTGGTCGGCGTCGAGCCGCGCCACCCTGCGGACGTCTGGCCGGCCGCCGGTGGGGTGACCGCTCAGATAAGCGATCGGTAGTCGGTACGACGCGCGCGGCTGACGATCAGATGACCTGCGACCATGACCATGCGGCTAGGTCCGCCCTCTGGGCTAGGGACCCGACAACCTAGCTGCGGCGCCGGCGCCGGAGCAGCGCGGCCAGTCCCATCGCAACGATCGCCAGCAGCACGACGGCCGCCACCACAAGGAGGGCCAGCAGGGCGAGCCCCAGGACGTGGACCGCTCCGGAGCTGTGCTGCAGCTTCATCGACGAAGACTACGTCTCGGCTGACCTGCCCAGCGCAGTGCGGACGGTGAGCGGTCGCTCCCGCGCAACTTCACGCCAAGGTGCCCGTTCCCGCCTGGCACTCGGCGGGTCAAGCAGTCTGCAGGGCCTCGAGGAACAGCGCTGGGCAGTCGCGGCCCTCGGTCAGGAAGGCGTCGACGCCCTGGGGCTTCAGCCCTACCAGTGCATCGAGCGACCACGCACCACGCGCCGGGTCCCGCAGCAGCCGTACCGCGCCCTCCGGCGTCACCCACAACGCGCGGTCGCCGAGCCGGACGACCCGCACCGTGCCCTCGGCGGCGAGCGCCGACCGGGCCGGCTCGAGCGGACCGTCGACGTCGCGCCAGACCTCGAGGTAGGGCCGGCCGTCCCGGAACGACCCGCGTTCGGCGAATCCGCCGGGGATCGCGACGACGTCGCCGGTGTCCTCGAAGCCATCGCCCGCGGTCTCGATCACGTGGGTCCAGGTCACCTTGCCGTCGCCGACCACGGTGACTCCGGCGAACGCGTAGTCAGCCCCTGGGCCGAGCCGCAGGTCTGCGTAGTCGTCGCCGACCTGCAGCCACATCACGTCCTGCGTCTCGCGCAGCGGCTCGTCGCCGATGGCGATGCCGTCGCGTCGCCATCCGCCGGCGTGGGGGAGAAGGCCCATCAGCTGTGCTCCTTCGTGGTGGCCGGGGTCATAGCGTGACCAGGGTGTGCCCGATGAGATCGGTGCTCGCGACCCAGGCATCGCGCTGCAGATAGCGCATCGCGTCGAGCGCGGCGTGATGTGCCTCGTCACTGGACCCGCTCACGCAGTCGGTGACGACGCGTACCACGTAGTCGTGCTGGTGGGCATCGACGAACGTGTAGTGGACGCAGACGTTGGTCAGCATGCCGACGAGGACGAGGGTACGGACGCCCATGCCGCGCAGGATGATCTCGAGATCGGTGCCGTGGAAGACGGAGTAGCGCCGCTTCTGGATGAAGTGCTCGTCCGGGCGGGGCTGCAGCTCGGCGACGATCTCGGTGCCGGGCGCACCGAGGACGCAGTGGACGCCCTCGCTACCGTCGAGCTCGCGACCGATGTCAGCGAGGTCGGGCCGGTGCACCTCCTGCGACCAGATGACGGGCAGGCCGGCGGCGCGGAACGCGTCGACGAGTCCTGCGATGCGGCCGACGCGTTCGTCATAGCCGCTCATCTGCGCGATGCCGGCTTCGTCGTACGGCTGGCGGCCGCACTCCTGGACGTCGATCACGAGCAGAGCCGTTCCCGGGCTCATCACCGAGGTCACGCGTTCCTCCTCCGGCTGGCCGCACGATGGGTCGACGCTAGGTCGACTGGGTAACGCGCAGATTTCCGGACAGCACCAGCCCGATGAACCGTCGTACCAAGGGCACCGGGGTCACCGCCGGTGGTGCCGGAACCCGTAGTAGGTCGAGTAGCAGAGGTCGATGATCACCCAGAAGATCAGGATGCCGGCCCAGGCGTTCTGTGTGTTGTTGCAGTCCGAGATGCTGGTGTCACAGCTGCTGTCTGCCCCCTGGACCGCGACCCCGATCGTGAGCGCCAGCATCCCCAGCTGGACGAGGATGAAGAAGATCCAGAACGCCTTGCGCGAGGGTCGTCCCTGAGGCGCAGGCCATTGCTGGTAGGGCGCCTGCGGGTACTGCCCATAGGGCGGAGGGGCGGCGTAGACCGGCGGGGTCGGAGCTCCCCAGGCGTTCTGCGGATGGGCCTGCCACGGGTCGACCGGAGGCGGTCCGTAGCCGGGAGGTGGCGGGGGCGGGCCGGTCAACGTGGACCCCTTCCATAGGCGATGGTCGGAGTCTATGGGGATCCGGCGGTCAGGCGAGGCCGCTGGCCAGGGCGAGCGCCTCGTCGAGTGTCTTGGTCTCGACGATCGCGAACGGCAGGTCGTGGTCGCGGAACGAGCGCCGGTTGACCAGGACGGCGGTGGCGCTGCGGGGCAGCACGGTGATCATGCTGTGCAGGCCGGTGCTGGACATGCGGGGGAAGAAGTCGGCGGTCAGCCACGCCTGGTTGACGCTGTTGACGGTGCCGGTGACCTCGCTGGTATCGACGATCACGACCTTGGCGCCGTGCTCCTGCACGAGGCGCAGCTGCGTCTCGAGCATGGGCTGAAAGGCGTCGTTGTCGTTCTTGACCCAGGTGATGATGACAGCGTTGCGGGCGTCGTCGTAGCCGACGCTGCACACACCGGGGCGCTGCTCTGCGAGCCGGAACACGGGCTCTCCTTCGGGTGGGGGTACCTGCCCATCGACGCGATAGGGCCGACACCTGAGCAACGATTGCCTCCCGGCGGTGAGGATTCACCGCCGGGAAACAATCGCCGTTGCTAGCTCTTGAGCCTGAACGTGCTGTGCAGCGTCGCCAGCGAGCTGTCGCCGACGTAGGCGTCGAAGGCTCCGGGGTGGACGACGAAGGTGCCGTTGGCGTCGTAGTAGCCCAGGTTGGCCGCCGTGACGGTAAAGGTCACCGTCTTGCTCTGCCCGGCCGCCAGGGTGACCCGGTGGAACCCTTCGAGCTGGCGCACCGGCTGCAGGATCGTCGCGTTGCGGTTGTGCAGGTAGAGCTGCGCGACGTCGGTCCCCGCGGTGGTGCCGGTGTTGGTGAGGGTTGCCCGTACCGTCAGCGTGCCCTTGCTCGTGGTGGCCGCCGAGGAGAACCTCAGGTGCGAGAAGGCAAAGCTGGTGTAGGACAGCCCGAACCCGAACGGGTAGAGCGGGGCGTTGGGCCCGTCGAGGTAGACGGAGGTGTACTTGTTGTTCGGGTCTGCCGGACGTCCCGTCGCCAGGTGGTTGTAGTAGATCGGGATCTGGCCGACCGAACGCGGGAAGGTGACCGGCAGCTTGCCGCTGGGGTTGACCTTGCCGAAGAGAACGTCAGCGACGGCGTTGCCACCCTCGCTTCCCGGCTGCCAGGCCTCGATCAGCCCGGGTGCGTTGTCCGCCAGCCAGTCGACCGTCAGCGGTCGACCGTTCATCAGCACGACGACGTACGGCTTTCCTGTGGCGGCGACGGCCTCGATGAGGGCCTGCTGCTGGCCCGGCAGGTCGATGCTCTGACGTGACGAGGCCTCTCCGGTGTACGACGCCGGCTCACCGACGACGAGCACGGTCATTGCCGCAGCGTTGGCTGCAGTGACCGCTGCGCCGAAGCCCGTTGTGCTGGTGCACAGGGCGTCGCAGCCTTGGGCGTAGGTCACAGCCGTACCAGGAACTGCCGCCTTGATGCCCTGAAGCACGGTCGTGGTGTGGGCCTCGGCTACTGCCTGCTGCCCGATCGGCACATTGGAGCCGAGCTGGTCAGTCGCGTCGTCAGCCAGCGGTCCCACGACCGCGATCGAAGCAGCGGTGGTGGACAGCGGCAGCGCGTTGTTCTGGTTGCGCAGCAGCACGATCGACTCGGCAGCGGTCTTGCGGGCTGCGGCGAGGTTGGACGGTGTGAGCTCGGCCGTCGCCACCCGGGCGGTGTTGGTGTACGGGTGGTCGAACATGCCCGCGAGGTACTTCAGCCGCAGCACGTGACGCACGTCGGCGTTGACCTGCGCGACCGTCAGCTTGCCGGACTTCACCAGGCTGGGGCCAAACTTGGTGTAGGTGTCGTTGATGCTCGGCACCTGCACGCCCATCTCGATGGTGACTCCCGCGGTCAGCGCGAGCCGAGCGGCGTCCTGCTCGTTGCTGGCGTAGCCGAACTCGACCAGCTCCTGCACGGCCTGGTAGTCACTGACCACCGTGCCCTGGAAGTCCCACGCCTTGCGGAGGATCGTCGAGAGCAGGTAGGGGTTGGCCGTTGCCGGCACGCCGTTGAGCGAGTTGAACGAGCTCATCACGGTGGCGGCACCGGCGTCGATCGCTGCCTTGTAGGGCGGCAGGTAGTCGTTGAACAACCGCTGGGTGGACATGTCCACGCCGTTGTACTCACGGCCAGCCTCGACCGCCCCGTACGCAGCGAAGTGCTTGACCGTAGCGGCCATCTTGGTCGGGGCGGCGAAGTTGCTGCCCTGGTAGCCGTGGATCTTGGCCGTTGCAACAGCGGAGCCGAGGTACGGGTCCTCACCGGCTCCTTCGACGATGCGACCCCATCTCGGGTCGCGGGCGATGTCGACCATCGGGTTGAACGTCCACTTGATGCCGTCGGCCGTGGCCTCGGAGGCCGAGATCGACTCGTCCTTGGCGATGGCCGTCGGGTCCCAGCTGCTCGCCTCCATCAGGGGCACCGGGAAGATCGTCTGGTAGCCGTGGATCACGTCCAGGCTGAAGATCAACGGGATGTGCAGCCGTGACTGCATGGCCGCGTGCTGGGCAGCGTTGATGTTCTTGACCCCGACCAGGTCGAGGACCGAACCAATGGTGCCTGACTTGGCCGCCTTGAGCAGCAACGGACCAGGTGTGCCGTTCGCGCCGCCGGGCCCCGCCATCTCGAGCTGACCGAACTTCTCCGGCAAGGTCATCTTGGCCAGCAGGGCGTTGACCTTCTTGTCGATCGAGCTGACCGGAGTGGCGGCGGTGGCGGTGGACGACAGAACAGTTGTGCTCAGCGGTGCCGCGAGGGCGAGCACCGTGGCAGGCACCAGCACGCGGCGGCTGAGCCGTCCTCGACGTTGAGGAACGGTTCCTTGCATGGGGTGGTCCTTTCGGTTCGGGATCCCCCCGTACCTGCACTCCCCTCCCCACCCAGCCGACCTGTCAACCTCCTGGGCGTAGGTGACAGCGGACTGTGACGTTGACGCCACTTCCTACGTCTTGTGAGGTAGAGGCGGCCACGGGGCCGCGGCCGACCCGAGGGAGACCCCAGATGAGCGACCAGTTGCGCGACCGGTTGCACGGCGAGATGGCAGGACTGGACAGACCGGCGTTGGGCGGTCTGGTCGAGGGGGCCGTGACGCGGGGAAGCCGCATGCGCGGGCGGCGGCGCCTCGTCTCCGGTGCTGGTACGACCGCCGTGGTCGCGGCCGTGGCCGCCGTGGTCGCGCTCAGCGGCCAGGCCGTGCCCGGTCACAGTGCTTCTGTGTCCGGGGCCGCGGGGTCCGCGCCGACGGCCGCTAAGCCAGCCGCCAAGGTCCCCGTCGCGCCCAGGGCCGTCAAGCCGGAGGTCGTCGCGCCCAGGGCCGTCAAGCCGGAGGTCGTCGCGCCCTGGACCACGACCCCTGTCGCAGCGCCGGCTACACCAGACCTCCAGTCGCAGATCACGTCGCTGATGGGCACGCTCAAGGACGAGAAGCTCGCAGGGAAGGGTGCGAGCGCCGATCTCGCGCGCCTCGCCCAACTGGACAAGAAGCTGGTCGGGCCTGTCACACCCGCCATAGCCCTCCCCACCGGCGTGCCCGCGACCGCCAGGGGGATGCTGCAGCTGCTCACCACCCTGCTACCGGGGGCCGGCCACCCGGGCATTGCCGATGACGGCTCGCTGGGGGTCGAGTCCTACGTCAGCACGCCGACCGGGCCCGCGATGGTGCGGGTGTTCCTCTCTCATACAACGGACGTGCCGGTAGGTTGCGGCGAGCAGGACGGCTGCACCGTCGCCCCGAACGGCGACATCGTGGAGGTCGGCGGTTTGGCGGACAACTGCATCCAGACCACGTTCGTCACGGTCATTCGCCCCGACGGCTCGACCATCATGGTCAACCTCAGCACTTGCCTCGAGTGGGACGGTGCGACGAACGCTGCCTCGCCCCTTGCCATGACCGTCGAGCAGGCCACGGCGTTGGCTGAGGACCCCCGCTGGGACGCTTCCATGGACCCGGGGCTGGTCAGCGCAGGTGCCGCCGCGTTCCCGACCGTGCACCAGTTCGGGTAGGCGCAGCATGCGATGGCGAGGAACCGCACCGGTCGGCCGGGACGAGGAGTTCACTGCGTACGCAAGGGTTTCGGCCAGCCGGCTGCGCGACACGGCCTACCTGATGTGTCGCGACTGGCACCTAGCCGACGATCTGACCCAGACCGCGCTCGCCAAGTTGTACGTGGCGTGGTCCCGCGTCTCACAGGCCGAGGATGTGGATGCGTACGCCCGCAAGGTCCTGTTGCGCAGCTTTCTCGACCACCGTCGCCATCGGTGGACGGCGGAGGTGACCACGGCTGCCGTACCCGAGGTGCCCGGTGGTGAGTCGCCTGATCTGAGGCTCACGCTCGTCGACGCGCTGGCCCTGCTCCGGCCGCAGGACCGGGCGATCCTGGTCCTGCGCTACTGGGAGGACTACAGCGTCGAGCAGGTGGCGTCGCTGCTGGAGATCCGGGAAGGTGCGGTGAGGACGCGGTCCAACCGCGCGCTCGCCAAGCTGCGCGAGGTGCTCAAGCAAGACCTGGTCGAACTGTTGAGTTGACCAAGGCGCGCCAGCCTGTGGACGGAATATATCGCGGTATATTCCGTCCACAGGGCGCGGCTGATGCGGCGGATCGGCATGAACGCCACGCCGTGGCAGTTCGTGCGACACGGCCAGAACTTGTTGGCTTACAACGGTTCGAGCAGGGCTTCGCGCCAAGGCGTGACCGTCCAGTGGGCAACGAGCCCGTTGAGCACCAAGGGGTCGGTCGAGGCAAACGCCTCCGCCGACTCCTGTGTCGTGAAGACGGCCAGTGCTCCCTGCTGAGGGTCGGCGAACGGACCTATGAGCAAGAGCGTGCCTTGCTCACGGAACAACGCCCATCGCGCTTGGTGGGCAGGGAAGTGGGCGCGGATCTGGCCCATGTCGAGGTCGTCGGGGGACTCGTACCGAAGCACGTACTTCATGGCTGCTCCCGGAGGTGCGGACGGCAGCATCGTATCGGTCCCTGACGTCAGTGGGTGGGCAGGGAAGGCCGTTCCTGGCGCCAGGTGGCGCCACTGTCCGTGGTACGCCACAGGGTGCTGCCGCCGTCGCTCAGCAAGGCCTCGTCCGCCGAAACGGCGACGACGGTGCCGCTCTCGATGAGGGGGGCTGTCACACCGACCAGCTCGTTCGCCGTCCAGGTGAGGCCAGCGTCCCGGCTCACCAGCACAAGACGGTTGCCTTTGGCGTCGGCGCCCATCACCCACACCGCATTGCCCGAGACCGACGCTGCAAGCAGGTCGTAGCCCGCCTTCGATCGGCGGAGCGACCATGTGCGGCCACCGTCGGCGGACACGGCAAGCATGTCCGTGGTGTCGATCGCCCCGGTCGGGGTGCAGTCACCGATAGCTGCGGCGAGCTGCCCGTCGTACCCGATCGGCCCGTCGACCGTGATCTCGAGCGCGCCGCGGGTGGACCAGGACCGACCACCGTCCCGGCTGCCGAACACGTCGGTACGGCAGAGGTCGGTGGTCTGGCTGCCCGCCACGGCGAGGCCGCCGCTGTCGTCGTCGGCTCCGAGGGCGACGTGACCGATCTGGACGCTGGAGTCCGTCGGAATCCCCTGCGCTGCAACTGAAGTCGACGTCGCCGTAGATTGCCACGCCAAGTGAAACCCGCGGCTCGTGACCACGCCGTGCGACCCCGCGACCGCGGCGTCGAAGTCCTGGCTGCGCTTCACCGGCAAGCTGAGCGACTGCCATGTGTGACCCCCGTCTGCGCTGAGGTCGACGCCGTCGTTGGTGACGGCCGTCAGGCCGGCCTGGGTGCGGCTCAGCTGCCAGATCGTACGGTCTGCCGCGGCGAGGGTACGCGACCAGGTGGCGCCGCCGTCGGTGCTCACGGAAAGGCCCGCGTCTACGGCCCCAAGACCGGTCAGTGTCGCGGTGCCGCCGACGGCGGACAGGTCGACGCCGAGCAGCCCCGTGTCGTGCCAGGAGTGGCCACCGTCTGTGGTGCGCCACAGTGAGCCGCCGCACGGGCCGTCCGCACCGCCGACGCAGGCGCCGCTGAGAGCCAGACCATCCGTGAGGGTACGGAACCGCACCTGCGCAAATCCGTCCGGGAACTGCTCGCCGCCACCGCCCGGAGTGCCCGTCGAGAAGCGTTGCTGCCACGTGCGCCCACCGTCTTCGGTCGCGAGCAGCAGCTGCGAACCGCCGTAGTGGTTCGGTGTGCCACCGGCGGCGAAGCCGTGGAGGGCGTCGAGGAAGTCGACCGAGAACAGATTCTGGGTGGTGCAGCTGTTGGCCACCGTCGACCATCGCAAGCCGTTGTCGTCGCTGCGAATCAAGTGCCCGTCGCAGGTCGGGGGAGCGGAGCCGGAGGCTGCAGCGGCGAACAATGTGGATGAGCCCGGCACCTGCGTCAGCCCGGTGACGTCGTCGGTACCGGCAATCGTCCCCCAGTGCCGGCCGCCGTCCTCGGTGCGCAGCAGCCCACGGCCCATATCGGGCTGGTCAGTGATGCCCGGGTAGGCGAAGCCGATGGCATCGGGCGCGGTGCTCTCGAGCAGCACGGCCTCGCTGAAGAGGTCGGCCGGGCTGCCGTTCGCCATCAGCGGGGTCACATCGTGCCAGTGGAGGCCGTCCTCGCTGACGTGCAGTGTCGTCGTGCCCGGGCCGACGACGGTGGTGGCAGCGACCACTCCGTTGCCGGCAGCCCCGATGGGGTAGGCCGCGAGCTCGCCAATGAGCGGCAGGGTGCGCTGCCAGGTGCGCCCGGCATCGGCGGACCGCCAGAGCCCGTCACCGGCACCGACCACCAGCAGCTGGGCCGACAGGGCGTACGCGCCAGAGGGCCGTGGCGGGACGGTGACGGCGGGCTCCGGTGCCGGGACGAGCGTCGCGCGTCTGCGGTCGAGCAGGTGGAGCGGCGTGAACGGGTCCGTGGCCGTGGCCGTGGCCGGCGGTCGCCGGTGGGACGGGTTGGGCGCGGGCGCGCTCGTGGGGGCAGGGGGCGAGGACGGGGGAGCTGGTACGGGCGGGGTCGCGGCTGAGCTCGGTGCCGGCGCGATGGAGGGCTCCGCGCTCGGAGTCGGGCTGGCAGCGACCGGATGAGGCGTGCCGCACGCCGTGGCCCCGCTGCAGACGACGCCCACGATGCACGCGGCCAACGCTCGGCGTACCAGGGGATGCATGTCCCGTGGACGCCGATGGCGTGGCGCTGGTTCGGGTCAGAGCCGCTCGAGCAGGGCTACCGGGAAGGTGTCGAGGAGGTCGGCGAGCCGCAGCGCGCCTCCGTCGTACGAGGCCCCCGTCAGCACGTCGGCCCACCGGCCCGCGGGCAGCTCGAGCGTCGTGTCGCCCCAGCCGCCCTCGTTGCCCAGGCGCACGGGTAGCCGCGGTGCGACGGTGACGGCAGCACCGCCCCGGCAGAACGCCACGACGTGGCCCGCAACCGGACCCTCTGCCTGGAGCGGCTCGTAGCTGCCGGAGGGGCTGAACAGCTCGGGCCGGCGGCGACGCAGGTCGAGGGCCCGGCTGACGACCAGCAGCTTGGCCGCGCCCTCGTCGTTGAGGCCGCCGATGCCGGGGACAGGGGCGTCGGCGAGACCGGCCAGCAGCCGGGCACGCAGCGCGTAGTCGACCGGCCGGCGGTTGTCCGGGTCGACCAGCGAGAGATCCCACAGGTCGGTGCCCTGGTAGACGTCGGGCACACCGGGCACCGTCAGCTGGACGACGCGCTGGGCCAAGGCGTTGATCCGTCCGGGCACCAGCAAGGTGTCCACGACGAAGGCCTCGAGGTCGGTGGTGAGCGCCTCGTCGCCGAGCACGCCGGTCACGAACGCCTCGATCGAGGAGTCGAAGCCCTCGTTGACGTCGATCCACGCGGTACGCTGCTTGGCCTCGTGGGTGGCCTTCTCCATGTAGGTGAGGGCCCGGTCGAGGGTGAGCGGCCAGGCACCCGCGAGGGTCTGCCACAGCAGGTACTCGGAGTTGCGGTCAGGTCCGGCAGGGGAGCGGTACGGGTCGGCCATGGTCGACCAGCGCCGTACCGCGTCGGTCCATAGGTGGGGCACCTCGGACAGCACCGCCACCCGGGCCCGTACGTCTTCGTTGCGCTTGGTGTCGTGGGTCGTCAGCGTGGTCATCGACGCGGGCCAGTGTGCTTGCCTGTCAAGGGAAGCAGCGTGGAACTCGTCGAGCGAGGTGCCGAAGACCGCGGGGTCGCCACCGACCTCGTTGAGGGCGATGAGCCGGTGGTAGCGGTAGAACGCGGTGTCCTCGACTCCCTTGGCCATGACCGGCCCGGCTGTCTGCTGGAAGCGGGTGACCAGCTCGGCCAGGAGCGTCGCAACCGCGGCGTCGAGTCCGGGCTCGAGGAGCGCGGCGCCGCTGACCAGTTGGCCCAGCGCCTCGATCTCCTCGGTCACCTTCGGGTCGGCGGCGCACGCCCGGGTGACGGCGTCGGCGATGCGGTCGAGCGAGTCCTGGGGCGCCGGCTGGCCGGGAGTCACGTAGGCGCGGTAGACGTCGAACTCGACGAGCAAGGCCTGCAGCGCGGTACGCCAGTGGCGGTCGGTGTGGTCGGCCCAGCGGGCGTCGAGTTGGCCGAGGTGGCGCAGGACGCGGACGAGACGCTCGATCTCGGCGAGCAGGATGGAGTCGACGATCTCGCGCTTGGCGGTCCGTACCACGTCGGCGAAGCCGGACGGCTCACCGGAGAAGGCGCTGTAGATCGAGGTCAAGGGCGTCTCGCCGGCCGGGTCGAGGAAGAGCCCGCCCACCTCGTGCAGCGCGTCGTAGCCCGTGGTGCCGGCGCAGTCCCAGGCCGGCAGCGTCTCGCCTGGTTCGAGGATCTTCTCGGCCACTACCCAGGCGCCGCCGGTCAGTCCGGCCAGGTCGCTCAGGTAGCCGCCCGGGTCGGCGAGACCGTCCGGGTGGTCGACCCGCAGCCCGTCGACGATGCCCTCGGCGACGAGCTTGCCGATGAGCTCGTGGGTGGCGGCGAACACCGCAGGGTCCTCGACCTTGACGGCGATCAGCGTCGTCACGTCGAAGAACCGTCGGTAGTTGAGCTCGTCGTTGCCGACCTTCCAGGAGGCGAGCCGGTAGTGCTGGCGGTGCAGCAGCGCCTCGAGGTCGTCGGCTGGGCCGCCGGGCCTGACCGGAAACTCGTGGTCAAAGTAGCGCAGTACCAGGGCATCTGAGTCGTACGTGATCTCACCCGCCGCGATAGCGTTGCCCAGTCGTTGGCCGAGGACCGGCATCAGTGGCACCTCGTCGACGGACCGGTCGACGTCGAACCACGACGCGTAGTCGGAGTCGAGACCGTCGCGCAGGAACTGCCAGAGCGGCTGGTTCAGCGACTCCGGCACCGGTACCGCCATGTGGTTGGGCACGATGTCGAGAACGGTGCCGAGTCCGTGTGCCCGCGCCGCCGCGGAGTAGCGCTCGAGCGCCGGCAGACCGCCTGCCTGCTCGCTGATGCGGTCGTGCGCGACCACGTCGTAGCCGTGCATCGACCCGGGTGTCGCCTGCAGCAGCGGGGACAGGTAGACGTGGGTCACCCCGAGCGCCTTGAGGTAGGGCACCTGGGCAGCCGCGTCGTCGAGGGTGAAGTCACCGTGGATCTGCAGCCGGTAGGCGGAACCGGGCGTGTGGTCGGGCACCATCTAGAAGAGCCTCCGCAGTACGACGAGCGAGCGTCCCTCAACGGCGAGCGTGGCGCCTGGCTTGAGGGTGCGTTCGTCGTCCTCGATAGGGGTTGCCGTGTCGAGCTCGATGAGCCAGCTCTCGCCGAATTCCTCGGGTGGCGCAGTGAAGCCGACCTCGCCGTCGTAGGCGTTGAACAGCATCAAGAAGGAGTCGTCCACGACCGGCTCGCCGCGCGAGTCGGGGCTGCGGATCGCCTTGCCGTTGAGGAACACGGCCAACGACTTGGCAAAGCCGGAGTCCCAGTCGTCGTCGGACATCTCGGTGCCGCCTGGCGTGAACCACACGATGTCGGCCACCCCGCCGCTGCCGCGCAGCGACGTGCCGCTGAAGAACCGCCTGCGTTTGAACACCGGGTGGTCATGGCGCAACTTGGCGACCTTGGCGGTGAAGTCGACCAGTGCCCAGTTCTCCTTGGCCAGCTCCCAGTCGACCCACGCCAGCTCGTTGTCCTGGGCGTAGACGTTGTTGTTGCCCAGCTGGGTGCGGCCCATCTCGTCGCCGTGGAGAAGCATCGGGACACCCTGTGACAGCAGCACTGTCGTGATGAAGTTGCGCTTCTGCTGCTCGCGCAGCGCGATGATGTCGAGGTCGCGGGTGGGACCCTCGACGCCACAGTTCCAGGACCGGTTGTGGCTCTCGCCGTCGTTGCCGTCCTCGCCGTTGGCGTCGTTGTGCTTGTCGTTGTACGAGACCAGGTCGTTGAGCGTGAATCCGTCGTGCGCCGTGACGAAGTTGATGGACGCGATGGGGCGGCGGCCGCTGAACTCGTACAAGTCGCTCGAGCCGGTGAGCCGCGACGCGAACTCCGGCAAGGAAGCGCTTTCGCCACGCCAGAAGTCTCGTACGGTGTCGCGGTACTTTCCGTTCCACTCGGTCCACAGCGGCGGGAAGTTGCCGACCTGGTAGCCGCCTTCGCCGACGTCCCAGGGCTCGGCGATCAGCTTGACCTGCGACACCACCGGATCCTGCTGGACGAGATCGAAGAACGCCGACAGCCGGTCGACGTCGAAGAACTCGCGCGCGAGGGTGGACGCGAGGTCGAACCGGAACCCGTCGACGTGCATGTCGAGGACCCAGTAGCGCAGCGAGTCCATGATGAGTTGCAGCACGTGCGGATGCCTTACCCGCAAGGAGTTTCCAGTGCCGGTGTAGTCCATGTAGTAGCGCTTGTCGTCCTCCATGAGCCGGTAGTAGGCAGCGTTGTCGATGCCGCGCATCGACAACGTCGGGCCCTGGTGGTTGCCCTCGGCGGTGTGGTTGTAGACCACGTCGAGGATCACCTCGATGCCGGCGTCGTGCAGCGACTTGACCATCGCCTTGAACTCCTGCACCTGCTGGCCGGTCTGGCCGTACGCCGCATAGGTGTTCTGCGGCGCGAGGAAACCGATCGTGTTGTAGCCCCAGTAGTTGGAGAGGCCTTTGTCCTGCAGGTAGTGGTCGTTGACGAACTGGTGCACCGGCATCAGCTCCACAGCGGTGATGCCGAGCTTAAGGAAGTGCTCGATCATGACTGGGTGGGCGATCGCGGAGTAGGTCCCACGCAGTTCTTCGGGGATGCCTGGGTGGTTCTTGGTGAGGCCCTTCACGTGAGCCTCATAGATGACGGTCTCGTTGTACGGCGTCTTGGGTGCGCGGTCGCTGGCCCAGTCGAAGAACGGGTTGATGACGACGGACTTCATCATGTGCGGCGCGCTGTCGTCGTCGTTGAGGTCGTCCGGGAAGGCGAACCGATAGCTGAACAGCGCTTCGTCCCAGTCGATCGACCCGTCGACGGCCTTCGAGTACGGGTCCAGCAGCAGCTTGGACGGGTTGCAACGGTGGCCGTTCTCGGGCTCGTACGGGCCGTGCACGCGGAACCCGTACCGCTGGCCCGGTCCGATGTTGGGCAGGTAGCCGTGCCAGACGAACGCGTCGACCTCGGGCAGGTCGTGGCGGGTCTCGGTGCCGTCCTCGTCGAAGAGGCACAGCTCGACCTTGTCGGCGACCTCGGAGAAGACGGCGAAGTTGGTGCCGGTGCCGTCGTAAGTGGAGCCGAGCGGGTAGGGCGTCCCTGGCCAACACGGCATGGGTGGCTCCTTCTGTTTCGGTCCGGACGCGGTGATGCGGGCGACCCCAGGGTGGCAGTCGTCCTCTCAGGCCTGCCCCGGTGGGGGTCGCCTTAACCTGCCTCGTACAGTGCTGGCCATGGCAGCACCGGTCTGGGTAGCGCTCCTGCGCGGCATCAACGTCGGTGCGCACCACCGCGTCACGATGGCCGTCCTGAAGGCGGCCGTCACGTCGGTGGGAGCGACCGAGGTGATCACGCACATCCAGAGCGGCAACCTCCTGCTCGGCCACGCGACGGCCGACCGCGCTGCGCTGGCGACGACCCTCGAGGAGGCGCTCGCCGAGGCCTGCGGGTTCCCCGTACCGGTGATCCTTCGCACCGGTGAGGAGCTCGCCGACCTGGTCGCACGTTGCCCGTACACAGGGAGTGACTGGGACGAGGACCGGCGGCGCTACGTGGCGTTCCTGCCGTCGGCGCCGCCGCCGGAGCTGCTGCAGCGCCTCCGCGAGGCCGATCACGGCGGCTCGTCGCTCTACGCCACGCCGACGGAGGTCTGCACCTCGTTGGTGCCGGCGGCCAAGCCCGGATACACCGACGTCGACCGGTTTCTCCAGGTGCGCTCGACCGCCAGAGCGTGGAACGTGGTGGTCAGGCTCACCGAGCTCGCCACGCGATAGTCCCGGGAACGCGCATGGCTCACCCCGTTAACCCGTACGGTTGTCTGATGGCGGAGCACGCGGCAATGCGTCCGGCCGGGTCCGAGACCCGGCTGGCGATGGCCGCGACCCCGCGCCCGGTCAGCCCCCGCGGCGTCACACTGCTGCTCAGCCGTACCGTTCGGGAGGCCTGGTCGGACCGGATCCTGGGCCTGTCGGCCGAGGCGGGGTTCTGGCAGCTGCTCAGCCTGCCACCGCTGATCTTGGCCGTGCTGGGCACCTTCGGTTACTTTGCCGGGCCGATCGGCCCCGACAACATGGCCGAGATCCAGAAGCAGATCCTCAGCGGCGCCAACCGGCTGCTCGCACCCGATGTCGTCAACACCGTTATCTCGCCGCTGGTCAAGAACGTGCTGGGCGGCGGTCGGGCCGACGTGATCTCGATCGGCTTCCTGATCTCGCTCTGGGCCGGATCGTCGGCCACGGCCACGTTCGTGAACACGATCACGATCGCGTACGGCATGCGGCACCAGCGGAGTGCGCTCCGCAGCCGGCTGCTGGCGTTCGTCCTCTACCTGATGGGCGTCGTGGGCGGCGTGATCATGCTGCCGCTGCTCGTGCTGGGTCCTGGCCAGCTGGTCAAGATCGCGCCGTCGCTCAAGTTATTGGTGCAGATCGCCTATTGGCCGGTGGTCGCGCTCGTCTGCATGGCCGGGCTAGCGACGCTCTACCACCTCTCCCTCCCGGTACGGACCTCGTGGCGTCGTGACGTACCCGGGGCTGCCCTCGCCGTCGTGCTCTGGGTCGTCATGTCCTACGGGCTCCGCGAGTACATCCACGCCTACGTGTCCAAGGCGTCGGCGTACGGGCAGCTCGGCGCCGTCGTCGCCTCCTTGCTGTTCCTTTACTTCACCGCCATGGCGGTGCTGTTCGGCGCCGAGCTCAATGCCGAGATCGACAAGCTGTGGCCGACGGAGATCACGGCGGAGGTACGTCGCCAGGAGCACGCGATCATCCGCCGGCTCGAGGAGCGGCGCGAGGCCGAGCTCGAGTGGGCCCGATCGGAAAATCTCGACGACACCGGACAGTGGCGCATCCGCGAGGCCCGACGGGCCTGGCAGCGGGGGGAGCGCCCGGACGCGGTGCACCGGTCCCGGCCCGAATAGTCGTTTTGGGTCATGTCCTTGGGCCGTTTGCTGGCCGAGGATGGAGACCATGGCTGACCACTCCGCCCCGCTCACAGTTCTGCTCGCCACCCGTCGGCACTGGATGCGCAAGCACGCTGCCGTCGGACTGATCTGCGGCGGAGCCTTGGTCCTCCTCGCTGCGTTGCTGGTCGCGGGCATCACCGACGGCTTCGCGTCCGGGCATCCGGGTGCGATCGTCCTCGACGCTGCGCTCATGGGGTTACTGCTCAGCCTGGTGCTGGGCTCGGTGGCCAACGCGTGGTCGGCGTGGCGCTTCGGGGCCCGCATCGCGCCCTCGGGCGCGGCCGTCGCGTGCCGGGTGCGTCGGCTCACGCCGGAGAGCCGCATGCGCAAGGACTACCTGCTGGTGACGGCGGGGGGCCGCACGGTGCTGGTGCGCTGCTCCGAGGATGCGCCGACCGCTTCGCTGGCGGAGGTGATCGACGGCTCGGTGCTCGGTTGGCCGACCCGTCGCGGCGGCATCGTGCTGGTCCTGCCCCACGTCGGGCTGCTGGCTGCGACCGTCGGCCGTTACCACCGCCACCTGCCGAAGGCGCTGCGCTCCGACTACTCGGCCGGACGCCTCGCCTCCGACTAGAAGCCGCGCGTCGTCAGGCCCCACCGGGTGATGTGCGCGTCTCCCGGCTCGATCCGCACCAGGCCGTCGCCGCTGTTGAACGCGTCAGGCGGGCAGGTCATCGGCTCGACGGCCAGACCGCGACGCCTGTCCGCGCCCTTGAGCGTGTCGCCGGTGAACACCTGCAGGTAGGGGAACGAGGCGTCGGCCCAGAGGCTGATCTCGCTGGTGCCGTCGGCCGTGCCCAGGGTCACGGCTGCGACGCCATTGTTGTCGCGTACCAGGTCGGTGAACGCCGTGTCGAGCACCGCGTCACCGATCCTGCGCGGCGCGCGGTAGTCGTACTCCGTGCCGTCGACCGGGGCAGCGCCGTTGGGCAGGCTGCGCGCGTCGACGGCGATCCAGGTGGTGCCGGGGACCGTGAGCACGTCGTCGTCCACCGTCGCTGCGCCGAGGGTCAGGTAGGGGTGGAAGCCCACTCCGTACGGGAGCGCAACGGGCCCGATGTTGGTCGCGGTGGTCGTCAGCGTGAGGCCGCTGTCGTCGAGGGTGTAGGCGTTGCGCAGCTGCAGGCCGTACGGGTAGCCGGTCTGGGGAAGGACCGTGACCCGCACCGTGACGCTGCTGTCGGTGCGGTCGTCGAGCGTCCACGGCAGCCAGCGGACGAGGCCGTGGATGGCATTGCCCTTGGCCGGCTCGGACAGCGCGAGCTGCTGGCTCTGGCCGTCGAAGGTGTAGCGGCCGTCGCGGAGCCGATTGGGCCAGGGCGCGAGCGTGGCGCCGCGGCCGGAGCTGCACATGGCGTCGACCGGGTAGCCGTCGAGCACCGCCCGGCCGCCGACGGTGTACTCGCGGACGCCGCCGCCGACCTCGACGACGGTGGCCCGCTGGTCGCCGTACCGCAAGGGCCACTGCTGGCCCGAAGGAGTCCACGCGGTCATCAGCATCGTCCGATCTCAGGTGTACGGAACCGTTGCTGCGCAGCGTATCCGGGCACGCCCGGCGAGGTTGTCCACAGGCGGCAAAGTTGGCGAGGCGCGCAGGCTTGTCGCGCTGCTAGCGTCCCGCGGGACAGCACATCCGGGCCCTTGTGGGCCACGACGGGGAGGTTCCCATGGCGGTAGGCATCAAGGTCACTCCTGAGCAGTTGCAGGCACTCTCGGGTCAGGTGTCCCGCGGGTCGGGCGAGATCGACCGGCAGCTCGGCTCGCTGCAGGGCGTCGTCGCACCACTCGTCGGCGGCGACTGGGCCGGGCAGGCGCAGACCCAGTTCAACGCACTCTGGGACGAGTGGCACCGCTCGGCGCTCAGCCTCAAGCAGGCGCTCGACGGCATCAGCCAGCTGATGACCAATGCCGGCTCGGCCTACGCGCAGGCGGAGCAGAGCATCGCGGCGACGTTCCGCAGCTGACATCGGCGACCGATCACGAGCTCCCGCTGACGGAAGTCGCTGACGATCTCGGTCGGGCGCGCTGGTAGTCCGTCCCCTGTGCCGGGCTCGCTGACGCCATGATGTCGTCATGAGTGCGATAGCGGGGCCCTGGCAGCCGCGCTCCTTCACCCCGGCCGACACCGCGCCGCTGACCGAGGCCTTCGCCGACCCGGAGATCGCTCGATGGAGCGCAGGCCAGCTCGTCGACGGCGACGTCGTGGGCTGGTGGACGAGGCGCAACGACTCCGCTGACCCCGCTCACTGGTCCCGTGCCGTCGCGGCGGCCGACGGCAGCCTCGTGGGTGCGTTCTCTCTGTTTCACCTCGACTCGGTGCAGCGGTCCGGCGAGATCGGCTACATGGTGCTCCCGCGCGCCCGCCGCCAGGGCGTTGCTCGTTGGGCTGTGGCGACGGCGTGTGCGCAGGCCTTCGGCCCGCTCGGTGTGCGGCGCCTGTCGTTGTTCCACGCGGTGTCCAATATCGGTTCGTGTGCCGTCGCGACGACGAGTGGTTTCCTGCTCGAGGGCACCCTGCGCGAGGCCTACCGCTACGGCGACGGCGTCTGGCACGACGAGCACCTGCACGCGCGGCTTGCTTCCGATTGAGCGCGGCAGCTGGGTGAGGCGGCAGGGTGTCCTTGCCGGAATGCGAGCCCGTGGCAGCTGCTCATCAGGGTGCGATGGAGAGGCCGACGGCGTAGCCGGCGCACTTGCCGCTGTGGGCCTGGCAGGAGGCGTCGAAGGCGCTTCCGGCAACGCTCAGGACTGCCTGGCCGGGGGACGCCGTGGTGGGGACTCGAACGGTGACGGAGAAAGATCCATCCGGCGCGGGTCGGACTCTGGCCACCAAGGCCGGGGCGCTGCGTCCAAGCGTCTGAAGGGTGACCACGTAGGTTGCGCCTGTCACGCCGTGCAGCCGGCACGAGCTGGCCGGACTGGACAGCACGGTGGTGCCGCCCGCGCTGACCGTCGTCCCGGACAGCTGAAGCGCTGCGGGGACGCATGAGGAGTGGGAGCCGCACGCCGCGATCGCGGGCGCGGCCAAAGCCACGAGCGCCCCGGTGAGGGCGGTTGCCGCTGCCCTTCGCACTCAGCCCCCGCTTCTGACGCTCGCCCTCCTAGGCGTCGCGACCGTACATCGTCGCGACTCGGCTGTCGCACGAGCCGGCGCCCTGGAGTACGGGTTTGGGGCCAGCCATCCCTCCCGATGACTTCCGTGCGACGACGACGTCCTAGTGCTGCTGGCCGTGTCCAACGGCAGGCGCAGACCAAGGGAAGCGAGCGAGCATGGTGACCGTCACCCCGGTTCTCGTGGCGGAGTTGCTGGCCGGCGGCGAGCGGATGCCTGTCTACGTCCACCTCATCGATCATCCTGACGGGCGTGTCCTCGTTGACACCGGCATGACGCGGCTGCACCCGGCGGTGGCCGACATGGATCCGCGCCTGCTTCCGCTGAGCGGGCAGGCCCACGTCGACCTGGCCGGCATCGACGTCGTCATCAACACCCACCTGCACTTCGACCACTGCGGCGGCAATCACCTGTTCACCGGCAAGCCGATCTACGTCCAGCGCCAGGAGCTTGACGACGCGCGCAGCCAGGACGACTACACGATCCGCGAGTGGGTCGACGCCCCCGGTGTGGAGTACGTGCCCGTCGACGGCGCGTTCGAGCTGCTGCCAGGGCTCCGGCTCGTCCCGGTGCCAGGCCACACGCGAGGTTCGCAGGCGGTCGTCATGGAGACGGCCGGGCGCCCTGTCGTCATCGGTGGCGACATGGCGGTCTTCTTCGCCGAGCTCGACGACCCGCGCACCGAAGGCCAGCGGCTGGTGCGTGCGCTCGACCCCGACGAGGTGTGGCTCTCGCACACGCACCAGCCGTGGCGGCCGCAGACCGATCACGTGTGAGCTGAGAAAGCCGCGCACGGCCCATGGCCTGGTGTTTGATCCCAGCCCTGCGATCAAGCAGCCGTTGCCTCAGGTCCTTGCGACCTGTACCGGGGTCAGCTCGCCTCGAACGGCGAGCAAGGCGCGTCCGGCGTGGCGGCCCGCACTGCCGAGCTGGCGGGGGAGTCGCGCGCCGACGAGCTCGCCGTCGAGGCTCGACTGGGGATTGAGCAGCAGGCCGCAGCGGGACCGCCGCAGCCCCACCGTGAACCCACGGTAGGTGCTCTGCAGATCCTCGGTGGTGCCCGCGGCTACCACGTAGGCGCCGCTGCCGGGCTCGGCACGCAGCTCGTCCTCGAGCACGAGCCCGACCGCAGTGTCGGTGAGCCACTCTGCGTCGTCGACGACGACCACGGGTGCTGCCCCGGAGCGGCGCAACGCCTGCCGAGCCAGCTCCTCGCTGGTCGTGGCGTCGAGACAGCCGGTGACGCCGGGGTGGCTGGCCAGCGCGGACAACGGAGACCGGCGCGGTGCGACGAGGCACACCGGACGGCCAGCGCGCAGTAGTGAGCTCGTCATGGTGAGCAGGGCGGTGCTGCGCCCCGAGCGCGGTCCACCGACGACGAGGAAGCCAGGGCCGTCCGCGGAGAGGTCGACGCCGACCGGGGCCAGCTGGTCGCCGCCCACACCGATCAGAGCCCACACGCCGGCTGCCTCGGCCGCGGTGGGACCCAGCCGTAGAACGTCCTGCATTGTCACGGCTGAGGGCAGCGGATCGACCCGTAGCGGCCGGTGCCGAGGCGGAGTCACCCGTGCTTTCTGGGCAGCGGCTGTGACCAGCCCACGCAACGCTGCGAGCTGAGCAGGGCCAGCGGGATCGCTTGCCAGCAAGGCGATCTGGACCTCACGGGCAACCCGGCCCTGGCCTTTGCCGAGCACCAGGCCCCGACCTGGCGGGGGTGCGCTGGGTGCATCGCGGGCAGGGATGTCGGCCAAGGCGTATTCGCTGCGGTCGGCGAGCCGCAGGACGAGGCGCTCGTGTACGACAGAGGGCAGCCGGCCCAGCAATCCCGTGCGGTCGCTGGTGATCACCGCCTTGAGACCGACCGCCGGCCCTTCGCGAAGAAGGCGCAGCAGCTCGTCGACCCGCCGGCCGAGGTCGACCTCCTGATGGGCCGCAACGAAACTCTCCCAGCGGTCGAGCAGCAGCACCAGCCACGGCAGCCGTTCGTGGTCCGGGGCGAGCAGGCGCTGCTCGGCGAGGTCGGCGAAGCCGCCTTGGGTCAGCACTTGTTGGCGGTATTCCAGCTCTGTCGAGAGCCGAACCAGCAGCCGGTCGAGGCGGTCTGGCTGGTCGCGCGTCACCACGGCGCCGCAGTGGGGCAACGCCTCGAGCGGCGCCAGCGCCTGGTTGCCGAAGTCGAGGACGTAGACGTGCAGGTCGTCCGGCGACCAGTCTCTGGCGACCGAGCCGGCCAGCGTCTGCAGGGCGGACGAGCGTCCGGAACGCGGCGTGCCGACGATCATGAGGTGGCCGGGGTCGCCCAGCCGGACGCCGTAGGGGTGGCGAGCCTGCTCGGCGGGCAGGTCGAGCACGCCGAGCGGCAAGTCGTACGGGCCGGCGGGCACCTCGTCGACGACAACCAGCTCGGGCAGCGGGTCGAGCCAGGGGCGCCGCGGCGCGGGTCGTCCTTCGGCGGCGAAGGCCGAGCAAGCAGCGTCCACCAGCAGGGAGAGGTCGCTCGGGCCCTCGCAGGGCGCCGCAGGCGCGACAGGCGCCCGCTCGCCGAGGGAAGCCAACGGCAGTGCGATCACGGTCGTCGGGCCGGCAGCGTGGGTCGAGGAGGGCGCCGGGCCGCCTACCCGGGCGGCTTGGAATGCGGCCAAGGCGCCCGCTCCGGTGCGGACGAGTCCGCGCCCGGCCAGTCCCGCGTCGATCAACGCGGCCTCGGGAGAGTCGACCACGTCGGAGGACTCGGCCGCGTGGTTGACCCTCAGGCAGATGCGCAGGTTGGTGTTGGCCCGGATGTCGGGCGAGACCACGCCGCCGGGGCGCTGCGTGGCCAGCACCAGGTGGATGCCGAGGGATCGGCCGCGCTGCGCGATGCCCACGAGTCCTCGCACGAACTCCGGCAGCTCCTCGACCAGGGTCGCGAACTCGTCGATCACGATGACCAGCCGGGCGAGCGGGGGCGTGGGTTCGTGGTGGGTCGCAGCCAGCAGGGCCTCAAGGTCGGCCACTCCCTGGTCAGCAAGGATCCGCTCACGCCGGCGCAGCTCAGCCGACAGGGACGCCAGCGCCCGTTCGGTGAGCCGTCCATCGAGGTCGGTGACCAGCCCCACGGTGTGCGGCAGCCGGGCACAGTCACGGAAGGCGGCGCCGCCCTTGTAGTCGACGAGGACGAAGGTCAGGGCATCGGGACCGTGGGAGACGGCGAGCGAGGCCACCAAGGTCTGGAGCAGCTCGCTCTTGCCGGCGCCGGTCATGCCGGCGATCAGGGCATGGGGCCCGTCGGAGGCCAGGTCGAGCGACAGAGGTCCGTCGGCTCCTACGCCGACGACGGCGGACGTCCCCGTAGGGCGCTGCCGCCAGCGGGCAGCGACCGCCTCGGCCGTGGGGGCGGGCAGGCCCAGGAGGTCGAGCAGCCGCACGGACCGAGGCAGCGCGGCCGCGCTGCTCGCACGCTCGGACACGTCGTCGAGCCCGGCGAGGGCGCGGCCGACGGCCTCTGCCCAGCCGAGGTCGACCTGGTCGGCGAGGACGTCGTCCACCGCCGAGCCGTCGGGGAGTCGTAGCCGCAATCGGCTGCCTGAGCCGGCAAGGAAGGTCGCGACGGCCGTGCACTCCTGGGGCAGCAGCCGCTCCTCCGCATCGCGACACAGCACCCGCAGACGGGACGACGGGGCTGCCGCAAGGAGCGCCGAGACCGCAGGCACCTGGCGCAGCTCGCGGCAGCCGTCGAGCACGAGCAGCATCCGACGACCCGACGGCCGCTCCAGCTGCTCGGAAACAGTTGCGGCCTGCCGGGCCCAGCCCTCCGGGTCGAGACCGACCAGGACACGGCTCGAGGCTGACGAGCTGCCGAGTGCATGTGGCAGCCAGCGCAGCCAGGACCAGGCGTCGCCGGAGGTGGTCAGCACGACGACGCTCAGGTCACCCGGCGCGAGCAGCACGCACGACTGGCCGACCAGCCAACGGGTCAGTGCCGCCGTTTGCTGCCGGTCTCCGGCCACACCCAGCACTCCGATCTCGTCGAGGGACACCACCACAGGGACGTCGCGGGACAGCAGCTCGAGGTCGGCTGCCGGCGCGGGCCGGGGGATGACCCGCGCCGGCAGGTCGGCGACGCCGAGGCGCAGGGCCAGGGCGTCCGGGTCGCTCGCACGGCGCTCCCACAGGCGGGCCGAAGGGAGCGTGGCCCGCCCGAGCAGGTCGGCCGGGTCGGGTGCCTGGGCCCGCCGTAGCTGCTCGTCCGCTGCGCAGGCGGCGGCGATCGCCGCGTTGGCGAGGCGCTGCGCGCTGTCATAGGCGCGCTGCGCCAACCGGTGGTCTCGGCGTCCGCCGCGACGGTCGTTCAGCAGGTTGCCGACCACCATCAGGGGTGACATTGCCAGCAGCAGCAGGAACTGTGGGCTCGACGGCATGACCGCGACCATCACACCGGCGATGGCGATAGGGACGGCGACAGCCACCCAGGGCAGCCGGCTCCGCTGCGGCGGTGCAGGGGCGACCGGCATCGCGACCTCGACGGTCGTGTCGGCCGGCGGGGTCGCCCGAGGGGGTCGGTGGAACACCAGCGACGGTCCCGGTCCGGCGTCGAGCGCGGCGTGGTCGTGCCGAACCGGCGCCACGACGAGCCGGCACTCGCCGATGGTCAGCTGGGCGCCGATGGGCAGGGGCGTCCGGCCGGTGACCTGCACTCGTTCGACGGCAACGCCGTTGGTGGAGTCGAGGTCGCGTACGACGGGGCCGGACGGCAGCACCGTGATCTCGGCGTGGCGTCGGGACACCTCGTCGTCGTCGAGAACGAGGTCGGACGTCATGGAGCGTCCGACCAGCAGCCCTCCAGGGCCGAGCGGATGCACCGACCCGGCGGCGGGGCCGGCGACGACCCGCACCTCGAATGTCGCTGGGGAGGGGTCCGGGGCGGCGACGAGTCGTAGCAGCGAGCCGTGGCGAACGCCGCTGGCGACCCAGCGGACGTCGGGGTCGAGCGGCCTCCCGTCGAGGAGCAACGGTCCGCTCAACGCGCCGACGAGAGGCTCGGCCACCGGGCGGAAGACGGCCAGCACGTCGCCCACGCTGCACCCACGCGCGGCAGTGACGGTGAGGTCGGCGCGGGCACCCTCGAGGCCTACGACCGTCACGGTGAGCTCGTCGTGCTGTGCCATCTCAGATCCCCCTCGGGCAGGTCAGGACGCGGACGCTACCGGCGGCGTCGCACCGTCGTCAGGGGGAGTCTCGGGGCTGTGGACAAGTTCGGGCCCTGTGCGTAACGCGACCCGAGTCGACGTCGATGTGGATAGCGTGGGACGTGCGTGACGCGAGGAAGGCGAGTCGCTCCCGCGTAAGTCCCGCCCGTTTCCGTACCGTTGGGATCTGTCCTGTCCTGTGTCTTTCGAGGCACCCTCCGCCACCGGCCCGCCCGCTCTGACCGAAGGCTGCTGCATGCCGTTCCGCCTGATCCGCTTCCGACCGATTCTGCTGCTGCTCGTCGTGGCGGGCGTCTTGTCGACCCTGGTGCCGGCCCTGCCGGCCAGAGCCGCGGCACCGGCCTACCTCAGCGGGCCTGACGTCAGCCACTGGCAGCACGTCACGGCGCCGATCAGCTGGCCGCAGGTCAAGTCGCCAGGCTCGCAGAGCTTTGCGATTTCCAAGGCGACCGAAGATGTCACCGTCACTGACCCGTTCTTCGCCGTCGACTACGCGGCGGAGAAGGCGCAGGGGCTGATCCGAGGCAGCTACCACTACGCCCGCCCGCAGCTGCCGTTCTCGACCGCCATCGCCCAGGCCGACTTCTACGCGGCCACGATCGGCTCGGTCCAGGAGGCCGGCGACCTGCCCCCGATCATGGATTTCGAGGAGAGCGGCGGCCTCTCGCCACGCGATCTCATCACGTGGGGCCAGACGTTCCTTGGTGAGCTGATGGCCAAGACCGGCCGCGTGCCGATGATCTACACCTACCGCTACTTCTGGCGCACGGCGCTGCTCAACTCTCCCGCCTTCATCCGCTATCCGCTCTGGATCGCCGACTACACCGCGGGTGCGAAGACGCCGACCCCGCCGCTGATCGGCAGCTGGCCGACCTGGGCGATGTGGCAGTGGACGTCGACTGCGAGCGTCCCGGGCGTCAGCGGCAACGTCGACAACAGCCACTTCAACGGCAACGCTGCGGCGCTGGCGGCCTTCGCCGACGGCACCCATCCGTCCGTGCTGAGCGCCGTCGCGCCGGCCGCCCCCATCGCCGTGCAGGCCGGTCCGGCGGGCAACGCGCTCAGCGTCTCGTGGGTGCCGTCCGACAACGGCGGCCGGCCACTCACGTCGTACCGCGTGACGATCAACCCCGGTGGCATCAGCCAGACCGTGCCCGGCACGCAGACCGCGACCGTCATCCCGGGGCTCAGCTCGTCGGTCCTCTACACGGCCACCGTGACGGCGATCTCGCCCGTGGGGCCGAGCCCGGCCTCGGCGCCGTCGAGCCCGATCGGCGCGACCACCGGCATCGTGCCGGTTGCCCTGGCCGTGACCACCAAGACGTCGACGGTCACCTCCGGTCGCGCCGCGACGCTGGTCGGCAGCCTCGCCCGCACTGACGGACTCGGTGGCGTCGCCGGGGCTCCGCTCGTCGTGTTCGCCAAGCAGACCGGCGCGACCGACTACGTGGCGATGACCTCCGTGATCACCTCGCAGACCGGGTCGTTCTCGGTGCCAGTCGTGTCCGGCACGACCACCCGCTACGACGTCCGCTACGCCGGCGGCGGGGGCTGGGCGCCGACGACGGCCAATCTCCTCGTCTACGCCAAGGTCAACGTCACCACGGCGTTGACCAAGCCGTGGATCCCGCGCACCCACCAGGTGGTCTTGCGCGGAGAGGTGTCCGTAGCCGCCGCGGGACGGACGGTGTTCCGGCAGCGCTGGTACGCCAACGCCTGGCACTCCGGGCCAGGGGTCAAGGTCGGCCGGACAGGGCGCTACTCGTTCAGCCTGCAGCCCACGGTCAAGGGCAAGACCAAGTTCCGGGTGATCCTCAGCTCCAAGCCGGGGCTCGTCGGCTCGTTCTCACCGACCGTCATTCTCGACGTCCGGTGAGGTTCGTCGCTCTGCGTCGTCTGCTCGCCCTCACCGCGGCGGTCGCGACGTTCGCGCCCGGCTCCGCAGTGGTCCACACCCCGGCCCCCATGTCGATCGGCTGTGTCACCGCAGCCGGGTCGTTCACCGGTCAGGCCTACTGCCTGGACGGCAACCACTACCCGGCGCTGACTCCGGCCATGGCCCCACAGCAGCTCGACTTCGAGGCCCAGACCATCGGCGGGCTCGAGCTCAACGGGTGGCAGGCGCCGACCCGCTGCAACGGCGACGGCGTCACCGGCAAGCGCGAGCAGCTCGTGTACGTGCACGTCCAGGGCGCGCCCGACATCACCAAGACAGCCCAGCCGCTGATCCTGCAGCGCATCGTCCCGGGTGCCAACGGGGTGTTCGAGCACACCACCGCGGGCAAGCGGGCCATCCGCTGGGTCACCCGCAAGACCTTGACGGGCTGCGTCCCGACCATCGCCAAGGTCACGGTTCCGCGCGCTGCCAACACCGGCGGCTCGGCGTTCCAGGCTGTCGGCGCCGCTGTGCTTGCCGCCCTGGGCGGCCCGCGCGACGACCGGTCCTACCTCGTGCTGGTCGACC
This sequence comes from Acidothermaceae bacterium B102, assembly GCA_033097465.1. Lineage (GTDB taxonomy): Bacteria > Actinomycetota > Actinomycetes > JAWWOL01 > JAWWOL01 > JAWWOL01. The sequence continues at coordinate 4,681,898 of AP028633.1, read as the reverse complement.
AGGACGAGGGCGACTGCGGCCTGGGCCAGGTACGTCCTGACCCGAGCCCGGGGCCCGACAACGTCAACAACGTCGGGGGAGCGGTCGCGATGGTCTGGCCGCAGTGCTGGACCGGCCTGGTCGCTGCGCACGAGCTGACCCACACCATGGGCGCTGTGCAGCAGACCGCGCCGCACCACACCAGCCTCGGTCACTGCTGGGACGGCCGCGACGCCATGTGCTACGCCGACGGCAGTCCGCAGAAGCAGCGGCTCGTCTGCGCGAGGCCCGACGACTACCGCCGCCTCGACTGCAACGGCGACGACTACTTCGCGCTCTACCCCAAGCCGGGGTCGTACCTGCAGACGCACTGGAACAGCGCCACGTCCCAGTTCCTGATCAGCTCCAAGACGAGGCTGCTGCCCACCCGCCCGGGCCAGCCCACCGGCGTCACCGTCGCCTGGGTCGACGAGACTCATGTACGGGTCGCGTGGCAGCCGGGCGTGACCACGCGCGGCGCCGTCACCTCGTGGACGGTGCTGGTGGACGCGCTCGGCGGCGAGATCCTCGGAGACGGCAACGGACTGTGGCCGTTCATGCGGTCGAGCAGTCAGCAGGTCGTTCGTGGCAAGGCGCTGTCAGCGCTCGTGACGGTCCCGTTCTCCGCCGACCGGGCCTTCGCGGTGTACGCGAGCAACGCGTCCGGCGATGGCATGGTGTCAGACATCGTCACCGGCGGAGCGCTGCCGCTGCAGCCGCTGCAGGTGGGCTGACTCAAGGGGCGCTGAACAGCACCCGTGACGTGTCGCAACTGAAGGCGTTGCCGTCGACGGTTCCCTTGCGGCGCAGGTGAAGTGCGCCAGCCAGCTGGTGCTTGGCCCCGACGAAGACACCGGTCACCGAGGCGTCGAGGGTGCCTGATCCGCCGGTCGACAGCACGTGCACCGCGAACCTGCCGTGGGCGATAGGCGCCGACAGCCGCACGTGCTCGGGATAGAGAAAATGCACCGCTGGCAGGTCGACGTAGTGGCAGACGTCCCAGGCGGCGACCTGGATCAGGCTGGCCCGCTTGCCCTTCTTGTCCGTGACGACGGTGCCGGCGAAGCCCTGGTGGGTGACGACGTGGTACGAGGCGGCGGTGCGGGGCGGCGTGGCCTTGCCGGTCGGCGTCGCGGGGGCCAGGTGGAGTGCCAGCGTGGCCGTCACGGTGCAGGCCGTCGCGCCGGAAACCGGGGTGTACGAGTAGGTCAGCGTCGCGCTCGCGGTGGCAGCGGTCGGGGCGAACGCACCCCGCAGCGTCCCGGCGACACGCGAGCCGTCGACCGTCGCGGTCACCGCGGTTCCGGAGAACTTGCCGTCTGCGGTCACGGCGACGACGGCCGGGTCGATGCCGCCAGGCCCGGCGAACAGCGGAGACGGCGTGGTGCAGAGGTCGCCGTGAAAGCTGCCGCCGAGCAGGGAGACGACGCTCGCGCCGTCCGGACCCACGCGCAGGCTGACGGCGCCGGCGGTACGCCCGTCCTCGGTGGCCGTGCCGATGTAGAGCGCGCCCGCCCGCGGGGGGACCCGTACCGCCGCGGTTGCCGGGGTCGCGACCACGCCGAGCAGGCAGGCAAGGGCGACGACGGAGGGGACGCGGCGGTGCAGACGCATGAGGCTCTTCCGGTCGGTGGTCTCGGGCACGGTCGACGCTACCCGAGATGGCGACCGGTGGCGGTCAGCTCTCGCCCGGTCCTGGGACGCCGCAGATGTCAGCGAGCACCTGGCCGGCTGCATGGACAGGCAACGCCCACGTGCGCAGGTCGACCACGCCGTCGGCGGTGATGCCGGCCTCCTGCTGCGTACCGCGCACCGCGGCTGCGGTCTTTGGCCCGTACAAGCCGTCGGTCGCCAGCACCGGGTTGGTCGTCGGGGCGAACTCGCCGCGCCCTTCGTTGAGGCTGACTTGGAGGCGCTGGACGACGGCGCCGTGCGACCCGTCGTGCAGCGAGGGCGGCTCGACCCCGTCGCCCCCGAGTGCGGCCCACGTGTGCGGCCCCACGATGCCGTCGGCGGTAAGACCGCTGCCGCTCTGGAACTCCTCGACCGCAGTCTTGGTCTTGGGGCCGAAGATGCCGTCGATGTCCTGATAGCTCAGGGTGCGGCGGACGAGGAGGTACTGCGCCCAGCTCACGGTGGTGCCGGTCGAGCCCTGGCTGATGGTGGGGGGAGTGCTCATCGTCGAGCTCCGTTCCTGGTGGAGGGTCTCCCTGCAGAGGGCCGGGCCAGGGGTCCCTGATACATCCGTAGCCCTGTTCGCCGCCCTCGGTCAACGCCGTCGCGGTGTCAGCCGTCGGCGAACGGTGGCATGCGCGGTCGCACACGCTCGTTGGGACGCACATGACAGGTGACGAGGAGGCGTTCGACGCGTACTCGGCCGCGGTGGTCCACGTGGCCGAGACGGTGCTGCCGAGCGTCGCGAGTCTTCGGGTACGGGGCCCGCGGGGCGAGGGCGCCGGCAGCGCGAGCGTCCTGACCGCTGACGGCTTCCTGCTCACGAGCGCCCACGTGGTCGAGGGTGCCGACCAGGCGATCGCGGCGTTCCCCGACGGCAGCGAGGCGGTAGCCGACGTGATCGGCCGCGACACGCTGTCCGACCTGGCCGTGCTGCGTGCCCGCGGTGAGGTGCCGCCGCCGGTGGTCCTCGGCGACGCTGCGCGGCTGCGGGTGGGCCAGCTGGTGGTCGCGCTGGGCAACCCGCTCGGCCTGGCGGGCAGCGTGACCGCGGGCATCGTCTCAGCGCTCGGCCGGTCGCTGCCGACGGGCGCGGGCCGGGTCATCGACGAAGTGATCCAGACCGACGCGGCGCTCAACCCGGGCAACAGCGGGGGAGTCCTCGCCGACAGCCACGGCCACATGGTCGGCGTCAACACCGCGGTGGCCGGCGTGGGGCTCGGGCTCGCGGTTCCGATCAACGACACGACCCGGCTGCTGATCACGACCCTGATGACGCGGGGTCGGGTACGCCGCGCGTGGCTGGGCATCGCCGGGTCGCAGACCCCGCTGCCGCCGGCGCTCGCCGCCAGCACCGGCAGGCGTACCGGACTCGGGGTGGCGCAGGTCATCCCGGGCAGCCCTGCCGCAGATGCCGGGCTGCGGCAGGGCGACATCGTGGTGGTCGTCGACGGCGAGCCGATCGTCACGACCACCGCGGTGCAGCGACTGATGGTCGAGGACGCGATCGGCCGCCGGCTCGAGATCACCGCGTGGCGCAACGGGGCGTTGGTCGACGTGATCGCGGTGCCGCGCGAGCTCGCCGACGCCTGACCGTCGCGGTTGCCGGCCTCGTCGCCCGGTCAGCGCCAGCCACTGAAGGATCCATCCCGCCCAGCGGGACACTTCCTGCACTGCCCTGCGCCGGAACGAGAAGAGCCCCGGCCGCGTGGCCGGGGCTCCTGTCGTCTGGTGGGCGTTGCAGGGATTGAACCTGCGACCTCTTCCGTGTCAGATAGGCGCTCTGCTAGCTTCAGAACAAACGATCAACCGTCTGACCTGCAGGTTCTCTCTGACCTGCCATTCGAGACTACCGTCTATTACGTCCTATTACGTCCTATTTTCTGGGGCAGAGTAGGGGGCTGCCGGGGAAGAAGTAGGGGCTGGCCTCTGGTTCTCGGCCGCCGCGAGCCTCGTCGGCGTTGGCGGCCCAGGACCGCGCAGGGCGTTGAGGTGTCCGCCATGCGGCTGGCTGCATGGAGCGACCCCGCCGCTGGGCTCCGACATAGGTGTCGAGACCGACGAGCCTCGCCGAGGTGCAGGTGCGCGTGTCTGGTAGCGGCTGTCGGTGAGGGTCGGCTTCTGAGGGAGGGCCCCGGACAGCCACAGTCGCCAGCTTCCCATGCACCCGCTGCATCGAGGCCAAGCAGGCCGTCGCGGTCGCCTCAAGAACATGATCTACTTCGTCAGCAAGGACTGCGGCGGCAGGACCTAGCACCAGGCGGGTCCGTCCGGCACGCCAGAGGCCATGCCATGGGCGGCGACGTGCCCGACTGGATGGAGTACATGTTGCGCACGTTCATGGGCCAGACGATGCCGAGTTGGCGAGAGTTCACCGACGCCTGACCCGTACCCGGCAGGCCCATGAGGCGAAGATGGAAATGGGGCGACACCTATGAGAGGAAGCGTTGACCATGCCGTTGTTCAAGAACCGTGCTAAAGAATCGAGCGCAGCTCCAGACCTTCCACTTGTCAGCGAGGGACGCGCCCTCCTGGAGGGAAAGCTCTTTGGTGTCTACAACCCCACGACCGGGCCGGTGCTCCTGCCCGAGCCAGGCAATGTGTTGCTGGTGGCCGGGCTCGACGGCTCCCTAACGGCGCTGCTACCCACGGCGACCCTGTTCCAGGTTCCTACGGCCTCGCTGACGTTCATCGGCCGACGCGATGTACGCCCTGACTCCGGGTCGGCGCCCGAGGTCACGCTTCTCGAGTTCGGCCTGGTCACGGAGGAGGGCGGCACGGTTCACATGGCCATCGGGGTGCCAGCGCTCACGAGGGGTGTCACGGAGGGCTTCCTCCAGCACCCCACCGCTCAAGCCCTCATCGTGCCGCACCTGAACGCTGGTCCGGGCTGGGATCGCCAGAAGATACTTCCCCTGATCCCTGTGTGACCCTCGCGAAGCATCGGAACGACCGTGCACCGTGGGTGTCGTGTCAGGCATGGCAACAACCTGCAAGGCGTACCGCTGAGCTAGCGCGGCCCCCTCCAAGGGATGTGGGAGACGTCAAGTTCTGTCGGGCCGAGCGGGCCGGCCGCGAAGGCCGCTGGTACGGGGTCTTCGATGCTTGGAAGGCGGTGCATAGGTTCTCCAGGTGCACGCCGCAGAACTCTCAGACAATTGGCAGGTAGCGGGAAATGCGCATAACTGGAGGATGCAAGATCGGAGCCAGAGTAGACGAGGCGCCATTCCTGTTCTGTGCCAAAATTTGGGTCCTTTACCCTCCCGGCAACTTCGCGAACTGCTGACACGATCTGCTCTGTGAGAAACTCTTCGGTCCAGTGGTGGGCTGCCGGGTCATCGAGTACGCCGGTTATGACGGAGTCGATCAGTTGCCGCCGCTCCGCGCCGTAGACGCACTGCACTAAGGACCAGCCAGGCAGCAACGCCGCTTGCCTTTCTATCGCATATGCATCGAAGCCAAGCGCCCAGCCGGTCGGCGCGTACGCCCGCCATTGGGTCAGGTCATTGCCTTCGGCGCTGAATGAGGTGATCCAGGCTGGCGGCGGAGTCGTCCAGCCCAGGGCAATGGCGGCTTCGACCCTGGCGTCGTGGCTCCAGCGATACTTGTAGCCATCGAGCGTCTCGAAGTGCCCCTTTAGAAGCGCGCGAGCGATCTCAGGACCGTCTATGAACTCGCGGGCGTCGTTGAGCTCAGAGTTGAGGCGAGCCCAGATCACTCCGGATGTGGCTATGCCAACGGAAGCCTGGGATTCGGTGTAGTGGTAGATGATCGGCGGCAGACCGGGCATCGATCAACCTTCCTGAAGGACGAGCCACCATGATCTTGCGCTCTGCGGCCCTGGCCGCACAGCCCTGTGCTCGTGCTGGCCCCAGTTCGCCTTGCCGAGCGGTAGGGCCACCGTGGAAGCCGACCGAACGGGAGAAGGCGACAAGCGCAGTCTTGTTGTTACCACGGGTACGCTTCACGCGGGGCTCCAGGAGATTGTCGATGGTCAAAATCCTTTAGTACCCGCGCAGCCTTAAGTCGAGATCAAGTCTCTACCTGAAAGCGCGAGTAGCTCCAAGCCCTGAGCCTTGCACTTCCTGCTGGCCTCCGCAATGGCCTTCCGCGGCAGTCCCTGTTTAGCAATCATTAAATGAATATCTGCGCCCACTGCGGCCGAAAGAGAGACATCACGTTTGATCTGGTCAGGGTCGAAGGCGGCTGCCGAGGTCTTGACCTCCCCCGCAACAACCCTGCCTGAGTAGACGCCGAATATGTCTATCTCGCTCGCTCCTTCGGCAAGCTCAATGTCCACGCCCGCGAGCACAGTCGTCCTCGCGTCGGCTTTGCTGAGGGCGGCAACTCCAGCGAGAGGCGGCATGGTGCCTTGGTCGCTTGCCAGGTCTATAAAGGTGCTGAGCCTATAGCAAATGCGAAGTCCAAGGGCGGTCGAGGTAAGCAATGCGACGTTCGAACAGCCTGGACAAGGTACGCGACCGTTTGCGTCGGCGAGCGGAATGAAGGACGGAACCCCGCACCTCGGGCACTTGAGTTCAGCTCCTCGCTCAGCCCATCCGATCTGAACCAGTGTTTCCGCATTCGAAGCCGCTTGCGCTACGCCGGCGCTCACTAGTTGAGAGATGTCTCGGAAGCGTCGCACCCCTCTGCCGTTCCCCCATCTCTGAGCGATCTCCAAAAGGGCCGCGTCCGGTGCGCCGTCGTTCCGGAGCTTCCTCAGTTCGCGCAGGAGGCTGCTAGATCGAGGAGTGGTGAGGGCGGCGATACAGTCGACCATGCCCTCCGCCATGAGAAAGCCTATGTCGGTCTCAGCCATAATGGCACTCGCCAACTTACCCTTCTCTGACAGTTGATGTGCCTTGGTATTCTGGCCTAGCAATGTTGTTACAACGCTAGCTAAGAGTGGGTAGTTGACTTGAATCCTTAAGCGCGAATACGCCAACGTGGCAAAACAGACAGAGCCGTCCTTGAAAAAACCATTGGGAATAATCATTTCCGCCACGGCGGCACGTCGAGGGTAGTGAGAAAAGGCGGGGCCGCCAAGGCTGACTAGCGTGAGGGCACTTGCAGAGAACGGGAACGGATGGGGCGTATCTATTGTATTGCCGACATCCTGCATGGTCACTTCGACCGTCTTTCCCAGACCGTAGACTCTATCGAAGATCAGGTGCGGCCGAAGATCTGCATCTGTCTCAAACGTGAAGGGCGGCGTCCGAAGCGGAGAAGTAGTCCACGGTCCGCCGGCTGATATCTGTCCGTTGCCCGGAACCAAATTGAGCATAGAGGCGATTTGGTGAAGTGTGTCGTTATCCACGCTCCAACTATTTAGTACAACGTCCGGAAAGAATTGATCTGGACGAGAGAGCGTTTCGTGCAGTTGTTCCGACAAGTGCAACCAGTCACGAAAGGCGTTTACGGGAAAGATGTACATCGGTACTTCCGCAAACTGGGTTGGCGCGAGAGCCCGCCAGTTCCAAAAATCCAGACAATCACGAAGGCTGTTCGACTTCGTTACCCATATAATGGTCGAGACCGTTCTTGGGCCGTTCCGGGCTTCGCTCTCGCCGAACGAGTGCATGCCTCGCTGGAGAAGTGACGTCTTTTGGAACTGTGAACGACCGATCATGTCTTCTCCGGCCATGCTGTTAAGCGATATTCCTTCCGATTGCAGCTGGCGCGATTGGTCAGCTGTCGCAGATCCGGCCGCAGTAAGTTGCCATAGATCACTGTCGAAACTAGCGATCACCGGAGGGTTTGATTCGGAAGACCAGGAAGACACAGCGTAAGGGTGAGCTGTGAAGTGAGTGACTTCATTGTGGTCGATGTATTGAACCGCCGTAAGGGGGAGCCCGAATCGATCCGCTACCAGTTGAGCGTCGGCGTCGTCCACGTCTACATTCACCAGGCCATCGACTTTTGCTGTTCTCAAGACCTGTTGCCACCAGGTTCCAAGGTTGCCTCCGCGGCGCACGGGCAGGATCGGCTCGGTCAGGCCGCCCCACCTGTGGCTCGCCTCGGCGACGGCGCGCCGGTAACCAGGCCTGCTGTTCGGACGTATCAGGTAAGCGGCCCTGGCAGGTAAGCACCGCAGCTGGACGGGGCTTTGGCCGAGATACGTGACTGGAGCGACTCCGTGACTCGCCTCGTTGATCATGAACGCATCAATGCACGCCTCGCAGGTCCCGGCAAGGCCCGGTCAATGAGGGCGTGTCTTGATGCTGTCGGCCAGCAGCGCCGACAGCTGCACGTTCAGTGCGTCTGCGAGCGCGTACGCGCTGGCTAGGGTCACGTTCCGCTCGCCCCGTTCGGTGCCGCCGACGTACGTACGGTGAAGGCCGGCCAGTTCAGCAAGACGCTCCTGCGACATACCGCCCCTTTGGCGTTCGCGCCGCACCGCAGTCCCAAACAACAACAGTCGCTCCTGCAGCTCACGGGGGCGACCTGGCACCTGCCTATCGTGTGCGGTTGATGACTATAAGTCGACAGACTATAAGTAGCATGCAGGCATGACCTCGTCACCCCAGCCAGAGTCGTCACCCGCTTCATGGCTCAACACCGCACAGGTGGCCGAATGGTTGAACGTCTCAGAGCAGGCGATCAGGAACCTGACCATGAGGGAAGATATTCCGTTTCGCCGTGTTGGGCGCGCTATCAGGTTTGTCCCTGCAGACATTGAAGCGTGGTCGCGCCCGCGACCTAAGCCGCCGGTCCGAGACACCGCATGGGCCGAGCCTGGCGAGATCGCATGGTGGGCGGGTCCGTCGGCAGGGGCGGTCGCGCACTTGGTCACCGAACGTTGGCGCCGACGACCCGAACAGCCAATGACCGCTTGCGGGCGGATCGTCCGTCGTGGCTGGGCGGCGATTCGGACAGGAGCTGCGGACCAGCCGTCGTGTGAGCGGTGTACTGATCGCTTCGAGGACTGGCGGCGAACGGGCTATCCGCCCCAGAGCTTCTTCATGTACCTGCCGCCGAGCTGAGTGATCGAAGTGACACGAAAGGTCCGCAATGTCTAGGCGCGGCTACTTCCGACGAAGGGAAGCGCTCCTAGCTGCGTTCGTGCAGGTCAGAGCCCTAAAACTTCCCTCAGCCCCTACTGTTGCCCCTAGTTAAAGGATTCGGACATTGTCCGAAAACGGGTCAGAGGCCTAGCGACGGTGTCGTCCCTAGGCCTCTGACCTGCGGTTTTACGTGGGCGTTGCAGGGATTGAACCTGCGACCTCTTCCGTGTCAGGGAAGCGCTCTCCCGCTGAGCTAAACGCCCGAGGCGGGAGCGGGAATCGAACCCGCGTACAGGGCTTTGCAGGCCCTTGCCTAAGCCACTCGGCCATCCCGCCGTGGGGCCGAGTAGGCCCCTAAGCTTGCGCCCCGCGAAGGGCGCGATCCGAGCGGACGACGGGATTCGAACCCGCGACCCTCACCTTGGCAAGGTGATGCTCTACCAACTGAGCCACGTCCGCAAAGTCTCAACGCCGCCAGAAGGCGCCGTCGAGCGACTGCAGACTCTACCCGACCGTCAGCGGAAACCTCAAACGCAAAGGGCATTCTGAGACGACCTGGGATCATGTCGGGGTGAGCCTCGACGACCGGACCGACCCGCGCGCACCCGACCCGCGTCGCCCCACGGCGGCCGAGTGGCTGGCGGCCCCGACGCCCGCCGGCAGCCACGATCTCGTCGTCGTCGGCGTGCCGAGGTTCACCGGCTCGGTGGCCCCGTCGGGTGCTCACGCCGCCCCCGCAGCCGTCCGTCGGTCGCTCGCTGGGCTGACCACGTACGCGCCCTCGCGGGGGGTCGGTGTCGGCGGTGTGCTGGTCCTCGACCGCGGCGACGTGCCCGACGCGGACGGCGAGGAGGGCGAGTGGCGCGTACGCATGGCCGCGTCGACTGCCGCCACCACGGCCAAGGTCGTCCTCGGTCTTGGCGGCGACTCCTCGGTGACGCCGCCTCTCGTCGACGCCGTCTGTGGGGCGACCATCGAGACCACCGGCGTCGTCCTGGTGAGTCCTCAGTACGACCTGCGCCCGGGCCGGACGAGTGCCAGCACGACCCGATGGCTGCTCGAGCTCGGCGTGACTGCGGGACGCATCGTCCAGGTCGGCCTCGCGGACTGGGCTGAGTCGGCCAGCTATGTCGGCGAGGCCCGCGAGCTCGGCATCCGCACCTTCCCCGGCCGCATGGTCGCCGAGCGTGGCATGCCGGCGGTGATGGCTGACGCGCTCGACCTCGCAGGGGGTGGCGGCGGCAGGGTGTGCGTCGCCCTCGACCTCGGGGTCGCCGACCCGGCTGTCGCTCCGGGCTGCCGCCGGGCGCTCCCGGGTGGACTCAGCGCCGCCGCCGTCCGCGACGTCGCCTTCGCCGCCGGGTGCGATGAGCGGGTCGCCGCCGCGACCATCGTCGAGGTCGACCCCAGCCTCGACCACGACGGCCGTACCGTCCGGCTGGCGGCCCTCTGCCTGCTCGAGGTGGCCGCGGGTCTCGCCGTGCGCAACGGCCAGCCGGCGCGGTGAGCACCCCGCCCGACCTGCTGGTCATGGGTGGCCGGCTGGCCCACACGGTTGTCGATGTGACGCACGATCCGGCGGCGCTGGACGGCTCCGGCTTCTGGGCCGTCGTGGTCACCTTCGAGGGCGAGGTCACCTGCGCGCGGTTCGCCGAGGTGGTCGACGCGCCGGCCTGGTCGACGCTGGCCGGTCGCCCATGGGTGGGCCCGCCCCGGGCGACGTGGACGTCGAGCATGGACGAGGCCGCGTACACCTCGGGGGTTGAGGCCATCCGTGCCCGCATCGCGTTGGGTGACGTCTACCAGGCCAATCTCTGCCGGGTCATGTCGGCGCGGCTCGAGGGTGAGCACGACATCGCCGCGCTGGCTGCCGTGCTCGCCGAGGGCAACCCGGCACCCTACTCCGGAGTCGTCCGGCTGCCCGGCGTCGAGATCGCGACCGCGAGCCCCGAGACGTTCCTGCGCCGCCGTGGTGACCGGGTGGAGAGCCGGCCGATCAAGGGCACCGGCGTCACCGAGGCTGACCTCACGGACAAGGACCGGGCCGAGAACGTGATGATCGTCGACCTGGTACGCAACGACCTCTCCCGGACCACGCTGCCCGGCACCGTCACGGTTCCGGAGCTGTGCGTCGTCGAGCAGCACCCCGGCCTCGTCCACCTCGTCTCGACGGTCGACTCGAGGCTCGAGCCCGGCGCCGGCTGGGCCGACCTGCTCGCCGTGACGACCCCGCCCGGCTCGGTCAGCGGCGCGCCCAAGTCGACAGCGCTCGAGATCATCGGTGAGCTCGAGCCGGTGCCCCGGGGTCCGTACTGCGGAGCCATCGGCTGGGTCGACGCCGACCGCCGCGAGGGCGACTTGGCCGTGGGCATCCGCACGTTCTGGCGTGTGGGTGACGAGCTGCGCTTCGGTACGGGCGCGGGCATCACGTGGCGTTCGGACCCGCAGAGCGAGTGGGCCGAGACACAGCTCAAGGCGCAACGGCTGGTGGGGCTGGCGTCGCTAGGCTGACCGGCATGAAGGTCTGGTTGGACGGACAGCTGCTCGAGACCAAGCACGCCGCGATCTCGGTGACCGACCACGGGCTGACGGTCGGCGACGGTGTCTTCGAGACGGCGGCACTGCGCTGCGGGGTGCCGTTCGCGCTGACCCGTCACCTCGAGCGGTTGGCTCGCTCGGCCGAGCGGCTCGGCCTCGTACCGCCGCCGATCGACGACCTGCGTCTGGCGGTGGCCGAGCTGCTGGCCGCTGAGGGCGGGGCGCTCGCCGGGGGCCCGGCCCGGCTGCGCATCACGCTCACCGGGGGCCCGGCACCGTACGGGTCGGAGCGCGGCGAGGAGGGGCCTACGGTGCTGGTCACGGTCGCGCCGGGCAAGGTCTGGCCGGCGACGTGCGACGTGGCCGTCGTGCCGTGGACCCGCAACGAGAACGCCCCCACCGCGGGCGCCAAGACGACGTCGTACGCGGACAACGTCGTGGCGCTCGCCGAGGCGCACCGGCGAGGAGCGGCCGAGGCGATCTTCGCCAACACCCGCGGCGAGCTGTGCGAGGGCACCGGCAGCAACGTCTTCGTGGGGATCGGCGGGCTGCTCTACACGCCGCCGCTGAGCTCAGGCTGCCTTGCCGGGATTACCCGCGAGCTGCTGCTGGAGTGGACCGACGCCCGCGAGAAGACGCTGTCGGTCGAGGCGTTGTCACGGGCGGACGAGGCGTTCCTGGCGTCCTCGACCCGCGACGTCCAGCCGATCCGGATGGTGGACGGCGTGGTGCTGCCGGCCGTACCCGGGCCTCTCACGCAGGCTGCGGCCGCGGAGTTCGCCAAGCGCGCCGCCGACCGTCTCGACCCCTAGGGGCGGCCCCCACGCCACCGCTGGGTCAGCGCTCTGGGCCGGACCAGAGCAGCAGGGCCAGCTCGGCGTCGACGTCGACGTAGTCGCTCTCGCCGCCGGTGGGGACCGCGGTGTAGGTCTTGGTGAGGAACTCGATCATCGAGCCGAGCGGGATCTCGAAGAGTGCCCGTCCGGACGGCGACGAGAGCGCGAGGCAGACGATCTGCAGGCCGGTGTAGGCAGTCTCGACGCCGGCGCCCTGCGACGGCCAGACCTGGACGTCGCCCTCGCCGGTCGGGCGGGTGACGCCCTCGGTGAGCAGCTGGCGGGCGAACGTCCACTCGACGACCTCGCCGGTGCCGGTGTGGAACGCCATGTGGACCGCGTAGGGATCGTTGGGCTCATAACGCACTTCGGCGCGCACCGGCAGCGAGGCGCTGCCGGGGACGACCAGGCGCAGATCAAGGTCTGCCGAGACGGTGATGGGACGGGCGCTCATGTCCACTGCGGCCTCTCCGTGCGCTCCGAGTTGGTGCTGTTTGTCGCCTTGAACGGTGCCCTGGGCGGAGGTGCGACCACGCCCATCATGGGGTGTAGCCGACTTCCGTGGTGCAGGGGTGCCCGCTTCGGCCTCGGCCCACACGTGCTTTCCCCGATGAAGCGATCATCGTCACGCTGGCAGAGTGACGCTGCGCGATGGCGGTGGTCGCTTCGGTTACCACGATGGACCCCCCGGTCCGGGCTGGCAAGTGCCGAGGTTTCGGCGTGGCGGGTACGGCGGGACGACGGGCGCGGAAACGTGTTGTTTCTTCCCGGTATCGGCGCGATTTCGATGCTGGCTCAGGCTGCATGTCACGGAACAGTGCTGAACTTCCCTGTGTGGAGACGTGATCGGTGCTTCTGCAGCACTCATGGTGGCCTACCTGAGGGGGCGTTGCTAGGGCCGATTGTGTAGAGTTCAGACGTCCAGCATGGCCCGTTCGGGTCACGCACAGTGATGTTCGGGCGTATAGCTCAGTGGGAGAGCGCTGCCTTCACACGGCAGAAGTCGCTGGTTCAATCCCAGCTACGCCCACCGGACGTTCCCCCGCCGGTGAAAGGGATGGTCGGCCCCGTGTCAGCCCGTCGTACGGCCCTGGCGGCGGCTGTCGGCGTCGTGGCTCTCGCCTTCGCGGCCGGCTGTGGCACCGACCACGGCCAGGCCAACGCGCTGACCGCCTGCCACGAGTTCTCCTACGCCAACGGCGGTGGCCTGAGCCAGGCCGACCTCACCGCCAAGCTCAGCACCGCCGTTCACTACGCGACCAAGGCGACCGAGCAGAGCGCGCAGTGGGACACGCTGCAGAGCTCGCTCGCGCAGTTCGCCGCGGCATCGACCCAGGCCACCGTTCCCGCGGCGACCAAGGCCGTCCTCATCGACGCGCGCAAGGTCATCGACAGCTCCTGCGTGATCGCCGCCAGGGGTTATTGACCCCGGTCCGGCCGGGTCGAGTCGCTAGCATCGGTTCCACGTCCGTGTGTCCGTGCTGTGCCGTGCTTGGAGGCTTCCGGTGACCGATCTCCGCATCTTCGTCGATGGTGACGAGCGGAACGTCGCGACCGGGACGACCGGGTTCGACCTCTGGCCCGACACCAACCCGCCCAAGGTCGTGGCCGCGCGGGTCGGGGGAGAGCTCAAGGACCTCGCGTACGTCCTGGCGGACGGTGACGCCATCGAGCCGGTGCTCATCGAGTCCCCGGACGGCCGCGCCATCCTGCGCCACTCGACCGCTCACGTGATGGCCCAGGCCGTACAAGACCTCTTCCCGGGCACCCTGCTCGGCATCGGCCCGCCGGTCGAGAACGGCTTCTACTACGACTTCGGCGTCGAGCGGCCGTTCACCCCCGACGACCTCAAGGCCGTCGAGAAGCGCATGCAGGAGATCGTCAAGGCGCGCCAGCGCTTCGCCCGCCGCTCGATCACCGATGACGCCGCACGCGAGGAGCTCGCGGGCCAGCCGTACAAGCTCGAGCTCATAGGACTTAAAGGTGGCGGGGCTGCCACATCCCTGAGTGAAGAGTCCGTCGAGGTCGGTGGCGCCGAGCTCACGATGTACGACAACCTCGTGGATGGCGAGCGGGTCTGGACCGACCTGTGCCGTGGCCCGCACCTGCCCACGACTCGGCACATCCCGGCGTTCACCCTGATGCGGTCGGCCGCCGCATATTGGCGGGGCAGCGAGAAGAACCCTCAGCTGCAGCGCATCTACGGCACGGCGTGGGAGTCTCGGGACGCTCTGAAGAACTACCTGGCGATGCTGGCCGAGGCCGAGAAGCGTGACCACCGCAAGCTGGGCGTCGAGCTCGACCTGTTCTCCTTCCCCGACGAGCTGGGCTCGGGTCTCGCGGTCTTCCACCCCAAGGGTGGCGTCATCCGCAAGGTGATGGAGGACTACTCGCGGGCCAAGCACGTCGAGGCTGGCTACGAGTTCGTCAACACCCCGCACATCACCAAGGCGCGGCTGTACGAGATCTCGGGCCACCTCGACTGGTACTCCGACGGCATGTTCCCGCCCATGCATCTCGACGCCGAGCTCGGGCCGGACGGCGAGGTGCGCAAGCCCGGCCAGGACTACTACCTCAAGCCGATGAACTGTCCGATGCACATCCTCATCTACAAGGCGCGCGGCCGTTCCTACCGCGAGCTGCCGCTGCGGATGTTCGAGTTCGGCACGGTCTACCGGTACGAGAAGTCGGGCGTGATCCACGGCCTGACCCGGGTCCGGGGCATGACGCAGGACGACGCGCACATCTTCACGACCATCGAGGACATGCGCGGCGAGCTGCGCAAGTTGCTCACCTTCGTCCTCGACCTGCTGCGCGACTACGGCCTCGACGACTTCTATCTCGAGCTGTCGACCAAGAACCCGGAGAAGTACGTCGGCGACGACGAGCACTGGGAGACCGCGACGGCGACGCTGGCCGAGGTGGCGGCCGAGTCCGGGCTTGCCCTCGTGCCCGACCCGGGAGGCGCGGCCTTCTATGGCCCGAAGATCTCGGTGCAGGCCCGCGACGCCATCGGCCGCACCTGGCAGATGTCGACGATCCAGCTCGACTTCAACCTGCCCGAGCGGTTCGAGCTCGAGTACCAAGGCGGCGACGGCGAGCGCCACCGCCCGGTGATGATCCACCGCGCGCTGTTCGGCTCCATCGAGCGGTTCTTCGCTGTCCTCACCGAGCACTACGCCGGCGCCTTCCCGGCGTGGCTCGCGCCGGTGCAGGTGGTGGGCATCCCGGTCAGCGAGGAGTACGTCGACTACCTCCGCGGCGTGGCAGAAACCCTTGCCGAGCAAGGGATCCGGGTTGAGGTCGACGCAAGCGACGACCGCATGCAGAAGAAGATCCGCACGGCACAGAAGCAGAAAGTGCCGTTCATGCTGATCGCCGGCGCCGACGACATGGCGGCCGGTGCGGTGTCCTTCCGCTACCGCAACGGGACGCAGAAGAACGGCGTCCCGATCGCCGAGGCCGTCAAGGAGATCATGGCCGTCGTACGGGAGCGGTTGGTCGAGCCCCACGCCCTCAACGAGGTCGGCGAGCTGGCGGAGGACGCTGCGGCGACACTGGCAGCGGACGAGCTGTGACAGACGACGCCGGTGCTGGTCCCGTGGTGGAGGAGCAGCAGGGCGTCGGCACTCCGGATGCGCTGCAACGGTTGTGGACGCCCCACCGCATGGCCTACATCAGTGGCGACGCCAAGCCGGCCGACGGCGAGTGCCCGTTCTGCCGCATCCCCGGGCTGCCCGATGACGAGGGCCTGATCGTCGCCCGCGGCGACCAGGTGTTCGCCGTGCTCAACCTCTACCCGTACAACGCCGGGCACGTCCTGGTCGTCCCCTATCGTCACGTCGCCGACTACACCGAGCTGGACGACGACGAGACGGCTGAGCTCGCGGCGATGACCAAGTCAGTTCTCCTGGCAGTACGGGGAACCAGCGGACCGCAAGGCTTCAACGTTGGCCTCAACCTCGGCACTGCCGCGGGTGCCGGCATCGCGCCCCACCTGCATCAGCACGTGGTGCCGCGGTGGGGCGGCGACTCCAACTTCATGCCGGTGATCGGCCAGACCAAGGTGTTGCCACAGCTGCTGCACCAGACCCGCGAGCTGCTGGTCCAGTCGTGGCAGCGGCTGGAACTGGTGGGCAAGACCGAGCTGGGCTGACGCCATGCTCACGGTTCGGGGGCGCAGGCTGCGTGGAGTGGCTACCGCCGTGGCCGCATGCCTGCTGCTGGCGGGGAGCGTGTGGGGGAGCGACGACGACTTCCCGTTCGGCCCGTTCCGGATGTATGCCGGGGTCAACGACCCCAACGGCGACGTCGTCTCGTCCTACCTGCAGGCGGTCTTGCCGAGCGGTAAGGCGATCCGGGTCGACGAGCGCGGCACCGGTCTGCGCCGCGCCGAGCTCGAGGCCGAGGTCGGAGGGTTCATCAAGGACCCGGCGACGCTGCAGACCCTGGCCCAGGCGCACGCCGAGCTGCACCCCGACGAGGCCCCGTACATCGCCGTGCAGGTGGTCCAGCTCGACCAGCACCTGCACCACGCGGCACTGGCCGAGCAGACCACCAAGATCGTCGCTCAATGGCGGCGGACATGAGCGCGTTCTGGTTCGCCGACCAGCCGCTGAGCCGTGTCGCCTGGCTGCGCACCATCGTCTACCTCTTCATCCCCGTCGACGTGCTGCTGACCACGCCGTGGGTGGCCTCACACGGGGACCTGGCGCACCCGCTCTACCAGCCGTTGCTCATCGGACGCATCCTGCCGCTGCCGACGCCAACCCACACGGGCGTACATCTGATCGAGGTCTGCCTGCTCCTCGCGTCACTCGTGGCCGCGGCCAACCGGGCGCCGCGGCTGGCCGGCAGCGTGGTCGCCCTGCTCTACCTCGAGTGGATGGACATTGCCTTCTCCTACGGCAAAGTCGACCACGACAGGTTCGCCTTCCTGGTCGCGCTGTGCGTCTTGCCGACCGTCGGGCGGGCCCGATGGAAGGACACCGAGGCCAGCGACGCTGCCGGTTGGGCCCTGCGCACGATCCAGGTCGGCGTCGTCGCGACCTACTTCCTCAGCACGTACGCGAAATGGCGCTATGGCGGCGTGGGCTGGCTCAACAGCGCGACCCTCGTGACGGCGATCCTGCGCAAGGGCACCCCGTTGGGCCACCAGCTGCTGCACGTGCCCTGGCTGCTGGTGATCTCCCAGTGGGGCATTGTCGCGATGGAGCTGAGCTCGGTCGGCATCCTCTTTGTCCGGAGCAACCGGGTCCGCTACCTGTGGGTGCTGTTCTTCATCGGTTTTCACGTGGCGACGATGCTGACGATCAGCATCATCTTCCTGCCGCACATCGTGGCCGCGCTGTCGTTCCTGCCGGTCGAGGCGTTGGCTCTGCTGCCGGCCTTGGTGCGGCGCCGGGTAGGTGCCGCTCCTGCCTCACCACCAGCTCGTGCGACCGCCTAAGCGAAGCCGCCCCGTGTCGACTGTGTCAGGGGGTCTGCAACGCGGCGATGTCCTGGTTCTGCGCGTTGAGCGTCGTTACGCCGGTGAGTCCGGGGACGAGCGTCGCGGCTGCGGTCAACTGGAAGGGGTTGGTACCGAGCGCACCTGCGCCCCCGAGTCCCCAGCCCATGACTGCCCCGGAACCGAGCAGCGCATATCCCGCGAACCCTCCGGCGGCAACAGCCACGGCGTCATTGACACCAGGCACGACCACGGGAACGGCTGACCAGGAAACGCTCGCTGTGCCTTGCCCCAGCTCGCCTTCGAAGTTGTCCCCCCACGCCAGGACCTTGCCGTCGCGTACGCCGTAGCTGCTCGAGTCGCCGCTGGCGATGGAAGTGACACCGGTGAGGGCGGGCACTTTCTCCGGCGCAGGCGAGTCGATCGTCGAGCCGTCACCCAGCTGTCCATAGGTGTTCCTGCCCCAAGCCCAGACCGTGCCGTCAGCGGCGGTGGCGAAGACCGTGGCGGTGCCGGCAGCTATCGAGGTGATCTGCGGCAGACCCGCGACCTGAACACTCGTCGCTCCAAGAGTCCACAGGGTTCCGTCAGCCTTGAGCGCCACGCTTCCCGCGACCGCGACCACGTCGGTCAGGCCGGGGATTTTGACGGGAGCGGGAGGGTTGAAGCCGGCAACGCCTAGCTCGCTTGAGTAGTTGTCCCCCCAGCCCCACAGGGTGCCATCCGCCTTCATGGCGAAGTAGTCCTGACTAGTCGCTGCGACGTTGATGACGTCGGTGAGGCCGGGCACTGGTGTCGCCTTGTCGAAGTGGTCGTGTGCGGCTGAGCCGCGGGGACCGAAGAGATTCTCGCCCCATGTCCAGACCGTGCCGTCTGTCTTGGCCGCCACGCCTCCGTCATACCCGACACCCACTGCTGTGACGTCGGTCAGGCCGGCAACTGGTCCTGGGCGTGCCCTGTCACGTTCGGCGAAGACGTCGGAGCCCCATTGCCAAACGCTGCCGTCGGCGCTGGCCGCTACGGCGTCTCCCGCCAACGACTCGACATTGCTTAGGCTGACGACAACGGGCGCAAAGGCGTTGGTGCGGGCGTCGTCGGTGCTCGAGGTGCCATTGCCCATCTGTCCCTGCCCGTTGTTGCCCCAGCCTCGAACGGTGCCGTCGGTCAACCTGGCGTACGCAGACCGGCCGCCCGCGCTGATGGCGACCGCAGCGTCGAGGCCGACCACCTGCACTGGCACAGCAGACATCAGCTTGCCCACGTCTCCGTCGCCGAGCTCACCGTCCAGCGCCAGTCCCCACGACCACACCGTGCCGTCAGTCTTGAGCGCGTAGCCGTTCTCGATTCCTGCTGTCATCGCCGCGACGTTGCTGGTCAACCCGGTGACCGGAATCGCTGCGACAGTGGTCGTCGCCGGGTCGCCGTTGCCCAGCTCGCCATTCCACCCCGCGCCCCACGCCCGGACACTGTGGTTCGCCATGAGCGCATAGCCTGTGCCGTCGCCGCCGGCGATTGCGGTGACGCGTGCAGAGCTCAAGCCCGCGACCCGTACGGGCACGAGGCTGTGAGGACCTGTGGAGATCCGGCCGTCGCCGTCATCCGACCTCCATTGGACACCCCAGGTCCACACGGTTCCGTCGGATCTGAGGGCAAGGGCGGCCAGGCCCTCACCGGCTATCGCGACCACAGAGGACAGGTGAGGTACCTCGACAGGGACGAGTGAGTTGGCGTGGCTGCCGTTGCCCAGCTGGCCATCGCTGCCGGTTCCCCACGCCCACACGGTGCCATCCGCTTTGAGGGCGTACCCGTTGGAGGGGCCGGCCGCCAGCGAGAGGACGCCGGACGTGAGACCCGTTACTTGAACGGGTGTTGCGCTGTCCACAGCGCTGCCGTTCCCGAGCTGCCCTGATCCGCCCTGACCCCATGCCAGGACCGATCCCGTTGCCGTCAGCGCGTACCTCGTCCCGCTGTATTGCGCGACCTGGGTGACGTGACCAAGGCCCTGCACCTGATGAGGCAGCTGATCGGCCGTTCCGATCCCGTCACCAAGGGCGCCGAAGAAGTTGCTGCCCCACACCTGCAGGGCGCCCCCGGGGTTGGCGACAGCGACCGACAGGGTTCTGACGGCGAAGTGACCTTGTGCGTCCGTGGCTGTGAGGTCGAGCCGCGCGCTGCCCACCCTCGTTGGAGTGCCCGAGATCGATCCATCGGCGGAGAGCGCGAGGCCTGGGGGTAGCGCACCTGCCGTGATCGCCCAGTTGTACGGCGGGACCCCTCCGGCCGCCGTGAGTGTTGCCGAGTAGTGGGCACGGATCGAGCCCCGGGGGAGTGCTCCCGTTTGCACACTGACCGGCCCCGGCGGTGTCGGCGCCGAGAAGGTGGGCTGGTCAACGGTCACGGAGAATGGCGCACTCGAGCCGCTCGCCAACGTGTTCGTCATGGCCTTGCTGACCCGCAGCAGGTATTGGCCGGGCGGTTGCTGAGTTGCCAGGTTGAACGACGAGTGGAGCAAGGGTGCCGAAGCAAGCGCAGTCCAGCGCCCGTTGAGCTGCCGCTCCAGGGTGACGTGGCCCGTGGTCGCCGGGGTAACGGTTCCTGCCACGAGGATCGGCTGATTGGCCGGCACGTCGTGCGACGCCGCTGAGTGGACGGCGAAGCCGCGGTGGACGACCTGCACATGGACGACCGAACTCCGCGCGGTGACGTTCTTGTCGGCTTCGGTGCCGACGACGCGCAGGCTCAGCCGTCCCGCCGCACGGGGAGTCGAGAACTGCAGCGAATAGTGTCCCGAGGCGGCAACATGCGCGTGCGCGAGCGTGCGCCAATGACCCGATCGCAGGCTGAGCAGGGTGAGCCCGGTGCGCGCCTTGATGCCGGTCGCCGTCCCACTGATCGTGACAACTGTTCCGGCTAGAGACGTCGAGGAAGAGGCTGCCGCTGTGATCAGTGGCGTCGTAGGTGCCCTGGGCGTTGCCAGAGCCGGGGCTCCGGTTCCAACGAGGCCGCAAGCCACCCCGAGCGCAGCCGCAGCCCGTATCCATCGCTGGCTTTCCCGCATGAGTCCCCCCGGAAAAAGACGTTGACCCTCTGGCCGCTTCAACGAGGCGGGCGGACGGAGGATACGGCTGACTATAAGTGCGCCTGGCAGCTTCTTGATCGGCCGAACGGGTGACCTGCTCAGCCCTCGAGGGCCTGCCTCCAGCACTGCTCCGTCCTGACGTCGAAGGCGACCAGAAGGCAGCGGTCGACTTTGGTCGTCGCAGACCTGAGGGCCTCGACGCTGACCCGGCAGGCCTCCTCGAGCGGGTATCGATAGACCCCCGTCGAGATCGACGGGAAGGCGACAGACGTCGCCCCCACCTCGTCGCAACGACGGAGGCTCTCGACGTACGCCGAGGCCAGCAGCGCCGCCGCGGGCTCGTCGATGCCCCACCGCGGGCCGACCGCATGCACGACGTGGTGGACGGTCGGGCCGAGGTCGAACGCCGGCGTGACGACGGCGCCGCCCGGCGGGCACGGCGACAGCGGGCGAAGAGCCTGCAGTAGCTGCGGGCCCGCCGCTCGATGAATGCCAGCGTCCACCCCGCCGCCGCCGACCAGCGCGCTGTTGGCCGCGGTCACCAGCACCTCGGCGCTGACCCGGGTGATGTCCCCCTGCATGACCTCGATCAGCATGTCTCTGTTGTCCACTTTTGAGGGCTCTGGTCGGGTGTTCTCCCCACCTGCTTTGCGTTGCGGGCTCTGGAGCCCGCAACGCAAAGCATTTCCAGGGATAGCTCGTGCTCCATGGGCTGTGGATGGGGGGCTGTGGATGGACGGCTTCGGCGCACACCTGGTTGTCCACAGCAGTCCGTGGCGGTCCAGTTCACGGCTTCAGCGCCCGCCAGCCGCCGGCCCGGTTGTTGGCGATGATCTGCCGGAACATCGCCAGCAGAGGCTCCGCTGGCACGCGCTGGCCCTGGAAGACGGCGACCGTCCGCGCGGTCTGGTTGTCGTGGCCGCCGGTGATGATGCCGTCGGGGTCAGGCACGATCGCCCCGTCGTAGAGGAAAACGTTGACGTGGTCCTTGGTGGCGAGCAACGCACAGATGTTGCCGTCGAGGACGAAGTACGGCTGGACGCGCCGCTTGATCGTCTCCTCGACGGCGGCGTCAGCTGCGTGTACGAGTCCGCGCACCTCGCGGCAGATGTCTTGCTGCCACAGGGGAAGCGCGTCGATGTAAGCGTCGACCCGCGGGTCAGGCGACACGCAGTGGCTCCCGCTTCAGGCCGAACTCCTTCGTGAGCGCTGCCTGGGCGGCGTTGAAGCCGCACATGCCGTGGACACCGCCACCGGGCGGCGTCGACGCCGAGCAGAGGTAGACGCCGGGAAGTGCTGTGCTGTAGGGGTTCCAGCGCGGAGTGGGGCGGAATCCGGTCTGCCAGATGGTCTGCGCACCGCCGTTGATGTCCCCGCCGACGAAATTGGCGTCGTAGGCCTCGTACGCCACGGCCCCTCGGCTGGCCTTGCCGATGACGAGGTCGCGGAAGCCCGGTGCGAACCGTTCGACCTGGGCCTCGATGGCCGCCGTCTGGTCTGCGGTGGAGCCGTTGGGGACGTGGCAGTAGGTCCACAGCGTGTGCTGACCGGCCGGCGCCCGGGTTGGGTCGGCCACGGTCGCCTGCACCGCGAGCACGTAGGGGTTGTCCGACACCCGGCCGTACGACGCGTCGGCCTCGCTCGCGGCGATCTCCTCGAAGGTGCCGCCGAGGTGGACCGTCCCGGCATGGCGCACCTCCGGGTTGGTCCACGGCACCGGCCCGGAGAGCGCGAAGTCGACCTTGAAGACGCCGGGACCGTAGCGGAAGTGCCGCAGGCTGCGCCGGTACGTGGCCGGCAGCGCGCTGCCGGCGAGACGCAGCAGCTGGGCAGGGGTGACGTCGAGCAGCGTCGCTCGGGCTGGAGGCAGCTCGGCCAGCGACCGCACCTCGTGCCCAGTGACGATGGTGCCGCCCAGGTCGATGAGCAGCGACGCCATCGCGTTGGCCAGCACCTGCGAACCGCCCTCGACGACCGGCCAGCCGACCGAGTGGGCGAGCATGCCGAGCAGCAGTCCGAACGCCGCAGTCGGGCGATTGTCGAGCGGCAGGAACGAGTGGGCCGCGACCCCGGCGAACAGCCCGCGTGCCTCGGCCGTGTTGAAGTGCCGGTCGACCAGGGACCGGGCGGACGCCACGCCCGCGAGACCGAACCGGGCCAGTGGCAAGGGATGGCGCGGCACCTGACGGAACGCACCCCCGAAGACGTCGGCGGTGATCTGGTCGGACGCTTCGACCAGCGGGCTGAACAGCTTGCGGTACGCGGCCCCGTCCGCCCCCAGCGCGGCTGCCGTGTCGTCGACGGAGCGGCGGACCACGCCGGCCCGCCCGCCGTCCAGCGGGTGGGCGAACGGGATCTCCGGGTGGCGCAGCACCACACCCCGCGCGGCCAGGTCGAGCGAGCGGAAGAAAGCACCGCCGACGGCCAGCGGGTGGGCGGTCGAGCACACGTCGTGGGCGAAGCCGGGCAGGGTGAGCTCGGCGGTGCGACAGCCACCGCCCACGGTGTCCGCCGCCTCGTACAGGCAGACCGAGAGCCCCCGCGCGGCCATAGTGATCGCTGCGGCGAGACCGTTGGGTCCAGCGCCTACGACCACGACGTCGTACGGGCGCTCGGTCACCGGTGGTCGCTCCCTAGGTCGTGCGGACGAGGAGCAGCGCCACGTCGTCGTCGTGCTCACTGCCCTGGGTCAGTCTGCCCAGCAGCAGGTCCAGCAACGACTCCGGGTCGCGTGTTCCGTTGCCGTCGGTCTCGAGCAACGTCAACAGCTCGGTGAGCCCCTCGTCGGCTGAGCGCTGGCGGTTCTCCACCAGCCCGTCGGTGTAGAGCAGCAGCGAGTCGCCGTAGGTGAGGTGCATCTGGTGCTGACCGTACGCGGTCGCGATCACGCCGAGTGGAGGGTCGAGCGCCGTGGGGACGGTGCTGACCGTGCCGTCGGGTGCGATCACGACCGCCGGCGGGTGGCCGGCGTTGGCCAGGACCAGGCTGCCGTCGGCGGGGTCGAACAGCGCGTAGACGCAGGTGACGATCTGCTCGTCGGTCAGCTGCAGGACCAGCTCGTTGAGGTGGGTGAGCACCTCGGCCGGCTCGAGGTCGAGGGTGGAGAAGGCCCGGATCGCGGTACGGAGCTGGCCCATCGTGGCTGCGGCCCGTACGCCTCGGCCCATCACGTCGCCGATGACCAGCGCCGCCCGCCCACCTCGGACGCTGATGATGTCGTACCAGTCGCCGCCCACCTCGACCCCTGCCGCACCGGGGATGTAGCGGTGGCTCACCTCCAGGGTGGGCACGTCCGGCAGCTGGTCGGGCAGCAGCTGGCGCTGCAGGATCAGCGCGGTCTCGCGCTCGCGCCGGTAGAGCCGGGCGTTGTCGAGCCCCGCGGCGGTCTGCGCGGCGACGCCCGCGGCCAGCCGCTCGGCGCGGTCGTCGAACACGCCGGGGTCGGGGTGGCCCAGCAGCAGCACGCCCTCGACCCGGCCGACCTGGCTGACCACCGGGACTGCCAGATAGCTGCGCACCGGGAGGTGGTCCGCGGGCATGCCGAGGAACGGCGCGTTGAGCCCGTACCGCGGGTCCTCCTGGATGTCGTCCGACCGGACCACCTCGGCCCCGACGAACGTCGGCCCGAAGACGGCGGTCGGTCGCGGCATGGGGAACTGGTCGAACAGTGCCCGGTCGACGCCGGAGATCGCGTAGAGCGGGTAGGCCTCGCGGCCGTCGGTGCTGGCGTTGTAGAAGAAGGCGCCGAACTTGGCCCCGGTGACCTCGACGACCGCGTCGGTGGCGAGCTGGACGAGCGGCTCGAGCTCGAGCTGGGCGCTGAGCAGCCGGGCCACCCGGTGCAGTGTCTCGATGATCTCTGCCTCGCGGCGCAGACGCAGGTCCTGTCGGCGCAGCTGGCGGACGGAGTGCTCCAGCCGACCGGTCTGGTCTGCTGCGGTCTGCTCGTGGACGCCGAGCAGCTGCTCGAGCGCGCTGAGCCGGGCCATGGTCATCTCGACGCCGTCGACCATGCGCAGCTGCTGGCCGTCGAAGAGTGGGGCGTCGGCGAACTCAAGCATGGCCAGCTGGGTGCTGACGGCGATGATCCGGAACAGGTCGGCGGTGTCGCGGCCGACCGGTACGCGGGTGAACAGCACGACGGCGAACACCTGCCCGGAGGGCAGCTGGGCGCCGAAGCCGATCACCGAGGCGATGGTGTGGTCATGCACGAAGCGCTGGTCGGGGACCCGTCGGCTGGACGGTGCCTGCTCGACCAGGAACACCCCGAAGTCCTCGGCCGGGTGCAGCGTGCCCGTCACCACCGTCTCGAGGTCGAGCCCGAGCTCGGAGACCAGCGCGGCGATCATCGGTGCCTTGCGGACGGCCTCCGTCGAGGGCAACGGGATGGTGCGGTGGTCGGCGGACAGCCTGCGGTCCTGCCACTCGGGCAGGTCGCCGTCGCTGCCGAGTAGGGTCAGGCAGCGCAGCTCGGCGTCCGGCTCGCCGCCCATGGCCTCGCGGGCCACCTGCCGGAGGTCGCCTGGCAGGTCGGCGAAGCGCTCGGTGCTGAACATGCGGGCCAGGACCAGCTGGTGGGCGCCGGTCGCGGGGTCGGTGAAGAACTCCCGCAGGCACCGGACCGTGGCGGCCGCCGCCGCCTCCATCGAGCACGAGCCTGTGCAGGCGGCGCGTACGGCTGCCGCACAGGCGACCGCGTCGACCAGCCCCAGGTCCGCGAGGTCACCCACAGGCACGCCTGCCACCGTGGGCAGCACGGGTCCTGCCGACGGTGTAAAGCATGGGTCAACCTTGGCAGGTCTCCCGTGCGGCATCAACTCTGGCGGAAGGCCCCCGCCAGCGCCGGTGGCATCGGCTCGTGCCGCAGGTAGTCACGGGAGAACCGCCCGGTGCCCTGGCTCAGCGCGCGCAGCTCGAGCGGGTAGCGCAACAGCTCGGTCTCGGGCACCTCCGCGTGGACGACCGTGCGGCCGGCGCCATCAGGCTCGGTGCCGGAGACCCGCCCACGCCGGGTGGACAGGTCGTTCATGACCGCGCCGAGCTGGCCGTCGCCGACGTCCACCGCGACCGACAGCACGGGCTCGAGCAGCACCAGCGCCCCGTGCGCAGCCGCGTCCTTGAGGGCCAGACCGGCAGCCGTCTGGAACGCCATGTCTGAGCTGTCGACGCTGTGCGCCTTGCCGTCGGTGAGGACGACCTCGACGTCGACGACGGGGTAGCCGGCCACGAGACCGCGTTCGAGCTGGGCCCGGATGCCCTTGTCGACGCTGGGCACGAACTGGTGCGGTACGGATCCGCCGACGGTCTTGTCGACGAACCGGTAGCCCTCGCCAGCGGCGAGCGGCCGCACCGTCAGGTCGACGACGGCGAACTGGCCATGGCCGCCGGACTGCTTGACGTGACGCCCGTGACCGCTGGCCTCGGCGCCGAACGTCTCGCGCAGCGGCACCCGTACCGGGACCTGGTCGAGCTCGACACCGTGGCGCTGGCGGAGCCGCTCGAGCAGCACGTCGATGTGGGCCTCGCCCATGCACCAGAGCAGCTGCTGGCCGGTCTCGTGGCTGCGCTCGAGGCGCACGGTCGGATCTTCGGCCACCAGGCGCGCGAGCCCCTGGGCGAGCTTGTCCTCATCGGCCTTGGACCGCGCCTCGACCGCGATCGGCAGCAGCGACTGGGGCAGGTCCCACGCCTGGATCAGCAGCGGGTCGTCCTTGGCCGAGAGCGTGTCGCCGGTCTCCGCCCGCATCAGCCGGCCGATCAGCACGATGTCGCCGGCGACGCACTGCGACACCGGGTGGAGCGTCTTGCCGAACCCCGTGGTGAGGTGACCGACCTTCTCGTCGACGTCGTGCTCGGCGTGGCCGGTGGTGTGGCCGGAGACGTGGACCGGCGCGTCCGGACGCAGCGTGCCGCTGAACACCCGTACCAGGCTGACCCGCCCGACGTAGGGGTCGCTCGCGGTCCTGACCACCTCGGCGACCAGCGGGCCCTCGGGGTCGCAGACGAGCGGGTCGTGCGGACGCCCGTCAGGCCGGGTGACCGCCGGCACCTCGTGCTCGAGCGGCGACGGGAACGCGCTGGTCAGCACCTCGAGCAGCTCGACCATGCCGATGACCGGCGGGCTGTCGGGGGCGACCTGCGGCGGTACGGCCGCGGCGAGCACCGGGTAGAACGAGCCCCGCGCGACCGCGGTCTCGAGGTCGTCGATGAGGACCTTGGTGTCGACGTCCTCGCCGGCGAGGTAACGATCCATGAGGGTCTCGTCCTCGGACTCCGCGATGATCGCCTCGATGAGCGCGTCGCGCTGGTCGGCGATGAGCGGGATGTGCTCGTCGTCGGGGTCGCGCTCGACGCGGGTGCCGCCGGAGTAATCCATGATCCGCTGGCTCAGCAGGCCGATCAGCCCGCCGATGTGTCCGTCGTCGGACTCGAGCGGCAGGTAGAGCGGCAGCACGCTCGCGTCGTGCTTGTCGCCGAGCACTCGCTGGCAGATGGCGACCATGCGCTCGAAGTCGGCGCGGGGGGAGTCGAGCCGGGTGATGACGACCGCCCGCGGCAGGCCGATGTCGGCGCACTCGTCCCAGAGCTGCTGGGTGGCCCCGTCGATGCCGTCGGCCGCGGAGACGACGAACAGCGCTCCGTCGGCCGCCCGCAGACCGGCCCGCAGCTCGCCGACGAAGTCGCCGTACCCCGGGGTGTCGAGCAGGTTGACCTTGACCCCGGCGTAAGTGAAGGAGCACAGCGAGAGGGCGACCGAACGCTGCTGGCGGATCTCGGCCTCGTCGTGGTCGCTGGCGGTGGTGCCGTCCTCGACCCGGCCCATGCGGGGGATGGCACCCGCGGCGTGGAGCAGGGCCTCGACGAGGGTGGTCTTGCCGGCGCCGGTGTGGCCGACCAGGGCGATGTTGCGGATCGCCGACGGCCGGTCAACCGGCGCCGAACTTGTCGCGTGCTTGTCGCTCATGCGATCGCCTGCCCTCTTTGTCCTGGTGGCTGCACCCCTCGACTGTCCTCCCGTGGCGCACGCGGGGGCAAGCACGCCCGCGCCGGTAAGGTGTGGCAGCAGCGGGATCGGGGGGCAGACCCTGCTCGGCCCACCCTTCGGCAGGAATCGGTAGGAGATGCTCAACGTCAAGGTCCGGCCCGCGGCGGCCCGCGTGGTCGACCCGGTCGCCCGCTGGCTCGCCGGCCACGGCGTGAGCCCCGACGCGATCACCATCGTCGGCACCCTCGGCGTCATGGGCGGCTCGCTGGGCTTCTTCCCGCGCGGTCAGTGGTTCTGGGGAACCATGGTGGTCACGGCCTTCGTCTTCTCCGACATGCTCGACGGCGCCGTCGCGCGCATCACCCATCGCAGCGGGCCGTGGGGCGCGTTCCTCGACTCGACGCTCGACCGGTTCGGTGACGCCGCGGTCTTCGGCGGCATCGCGCTGTTCTACGCCGGCCGCGGCCACAACCTGATGCTGTGCTGCGTGGCGCTGGCCTGCCTGGTGTTCAGCTCGCTGACCTCCTACATCAAGGCGCGCGCCGAGGGGCTCGGCCTGCGCTGCGACGTCGGGTTCGCCGAGCGGTCCGAGCGGCTGATCATCATGCTGGTCTGCACCGGCTTCTCGGGCCTCCTCGACCAGGACTGGATCCGCATCTCGGCCCTGTGGTTCCTCGCCGGGGCCACCCTGTTCACCGTCGGTCAACGGCTCGCCTTCGTCCGCCAGCAGGCGCTCGCCGTGGTTGCCACGACGTGAAGCAGCGGCTCGTGCTCGCGGCGTACCGGCTCGGCTGGGCCGCGCTGCGCCGGGCCCCGGAGCGGCTGGGCAGCGCGGTGTTCGTGGTCATCGCCGACGTCGGTTGGTGGCGCCACGGCAAGGGCGTTCGCCGGCTCGAGCACAACCTGTCCCGCGTCGTCGGACCGGTCGGTCTGCGAGCCCTGTCCCGCAGGGGCATGCGCTCCTACTTCCGTTACTGGTACGAGCTTTTCCGCCTCCCCGTGCTGTCCGACGCCGATCTTGCGGCTCGCACCACGGTGGTCGGGTTCGACACCATCTCCGCGGTACGGGCCGAAGGTCGCGGCGTGATCCTGGCCCTGCCGCACATGGGCAACTGGGACCAGGCCGGAGCGTGGCTGGTCGGTCACGGGGTGCCGTTCACCACGGTCGCGGAGCGGCTGGAGCCGGCCGAGCTCTTCGACCGGTTCGTGGCCTTCCGCGAGTCCCTCGGCATGGAGGTGCTGGCGCTCACCGGTTCCGCGCAGTCCCCGTACGCCATCCTGCGCGAGCGGCTGCGCGGCGGCGGCGTGATCTGCCTGCTCGCTGACCGCGACCTCACCACCAGCGGGGTCGAGGTCGACTTCTTCGGGGAGACCGCGCGCATGCCCGCCGGGCCGGCGGCGCTTGCCCTGGCCACGGGTGCCGCGCTGCTGCCGGTGACGTTGACCTTCCCGGCACCCCGCCAGTGGCAGCTCACCGTCCATGACGAGGTACGGGCGCCCGCCGATGCCCGCCGTACCGAGAAGGTCTCGGCGTTGACCCAGGGCCTCGCCGACGTGTTCGCCGGCGCCATCGCCGAGGCGCCGCAGGACTGGCACATGCTGCAGCGGCTGTGGGTCGCCGACCTCGACAAGCGGGTCGAGGCGGCATGAGGGTCGGCATCGTGTGCCCGTACACCTGGCACGTCCCGGGCGGGGTCCAGGCCCACATCCGCGACCTCGCCGAGGAGCTCATCCGCGAGGGCCATCACGTCTCGGTCATCGCCTCCGCCGACGACGACGAGCCACTGCCGCCCTACGTCGAGCCGGCCGGGCGTGCGGTTCCGGTGCGCTACAACGGGTCGGTGGCCCGTCTGACGTTCGGGCCGATCTCCAACGCGCGGGTAAGGCGGTGGCTGCGCGAGGGTGAGTTCGACGTCCTGCACGTGCACGAGCCGGCGGCGCCCAGCCTGTCGCTGCTCGCCTGCTACGCCGCTGACGGGCCGATCGTGGCGACGTTCCATGCGGCCAACCCGCGGTCACGATGGATGCGGGTCGGCACGCCCGCCCTCACGCCGGCGCTGGAGAAGATCCGGGCCCGCATCGCGGTGTCATCGGCCGCGCGCCGCACCCTCGTCGAGCACTTCGGCGGAGACGCGGTGGTGATCCCCAACGGGGTGGACGTCGAGGCTTTCCGCGGGGCGTCGCCCCTGCCGGGGCGCGAGCCCAACGGCGCGACCGTGGGGTTCCTCGGCCGGTTCGACGAGCCGCGCAAGGGCTTCGCGGTGCTGCTCGCCGCGTTCGTCGCGCTCGCCCCGTCGCGGCCCGAGCTGCGGCTGCTGGTTGCCGGGCCGGGGGACGCGCAGGACGTGCTGGACGACCTGCCGCCCGACCTGGCCGCCCGCGTCGACTTCCTCGGCATGGTGTCCGACGCGGACAAGGTGCGGTTCTTCCAGTCGATCGACGTCTATGTCGCGCCCAACGTGGGACAGGAGAGCTTCGGCGTGATCCTGCTCGAGGCCGCGGCCGCCGGCGTACCGATCGTGGCGAGTGACCTGGACGCGTTCGCCCGGGTTCTCGACGACGGGGTCGCCGGTGAGCTGACGGCGGTCGGTGATGTCGCGTCGCTCACCGCGGGACTCGCCCGGGTGCTCGACGACCCCGTACGACGGCAGCAGTTGCGCGCCGGGGGAGACGTGGTGGCCCGGCGCTACGACTGGGCGTCCGTGGCCCACCGGGTGCTCGAGGTGTACGAGACGGTGACCGCGGGCGCCGAGGCGACGGTCTCCGAGGACGACGCTACCGAGAGCCTGATCTCGCGCATGATGTTCCGGGGCTCGCCAGGGGCTGGCTAGCATCTGCCGGGTGCAGAACCTGCTGATCGTCCTGGTGGTGCTGGTGCTGCTGGCGATGTACGTGACCTGGACCGCCGGCCGCCTCGACCGTCAGCACGTCCGGGTGGAGGCAGGGCGCTCGGCCCTGGACGCCGCGCTGGTTCGGCGTGCGGCGCTCGCCGAGGAGCTCGCCGACCTGGTTCGCACGTCGGGCTCGACGGACGACCGTGCGCTGGCCGCCCCCGTCGTCGCCGCGGCCCGGACCGCTCGCGATGCCGACGTCGAGGGCCGCGAGCGCGCCGAGAACAACCTCACCCGCGTCCTGCGCCCGCTCGTCAACGCGCTCGGCGGCTCGCTGCGGGCCGCCGACGAGCAGGGTTCGGACCTGCCGGCGGGGTACGCGGCGCAGGTGCACGCTCTGCTCGGCCAGCTCGCGTCGGCGACGTCCCGCATCGGTCTCGCGCGCAACATCTCCAACGGTGCGGTGGACCACACGCTCGCACTGCGCAGGCGGCGGCTCGTGCGCTGGTTGCACCTCGCCGGGCGTGCTGCTGCCCCCTCGTACTTCGAGATCGACGACACCACCCTGGCCGACGCCCTGGCCCAAGTTGCGCGTCGCGAACCCTGAACCCGGGCAGTTCCACGTAGGGTCGGGAGGTCTGTTCGTCTACGTGTGGAGCTGCTCGTGAGTGTTGGCCGTCTGTCCCGAACCCGTCGTGCCGCTGTGCTGTCCGGAGCTGCCGTGGTGGCAGCTGCCTGCGGCCACAGCGGGCACAAGGCCTCGTTGACACCCTCGACGACCCCTGCGGCGGCCACCTCGGCCGCCGCCTCAGCGAGCGCATCGGCTGCCGCATCGGCCGTCCCGTCCGCCACCAGCGCCGCGCCCACGACGACCACTCCGCCCAAGAAGCAGCCGGGTCCGTCCATCGACCCGTTCGACGGCGGGCCGACCAAGCCCAAGGGTCCGGTCGTGGTGATCAAGGTCGACAACTCGGTCAGCGCCCGCCCCCTGCAGAAGGGGCTGAGCAAGGCGGCCATCGTCTACCAGGAGCTCGTCGAGGGCGGCGACACCCGCTACATGGCGATCTTCGACAACCCCGCCCACTTCGAGGTCGGCCCGGTCCGCAGCGCCAGACCGACCGACCTGCAGATCCTCAAGCCGTTCGGCAAGGTCGTGCTCGGTTTCTCGGGCGCCAACTCCGGCGTGCTCGCCCAGGTCCACGCGGCCAACGTGGCACCCGTGTCGCAGGAAGAGCGCGGCAACGCCTACGTGACCGAGGGCCGCCGCCCCGTCGCGTACAACTTCTACACCTGGCCGGACACGCTGGTCGCCCACGCCACCAACCCGGACAAGGGCGTGCCGGACGTCGGCCTGCGCTTCGGCGTGCAGAACGTCGGGCGTCCGTTCCCCGTCCTGCACGTCTCGTACGGCCGCGGCGGCGCGGGCACGACGGCCACCTACAACCCGGCGACGAAGAAGTACTCGATGGTGCAGGGCACGACCCCGATGAACCTCGACGACGGCACCACAGTCCACCCGACCAACCTGATCGTCGAGTTCGTCCACGTGCACGCCGGCCAGTACGTCGACGTCGATGGCAACAACTCGCCGGACAGCGTGGTCGTCGGCAAGGGCGAGGCGCTGATCCTGCACGACGGCAAGATGTGGCACAAGCGCTGGACCCGGCTCGCCTCGACCGACGCCACCCACTACGTCGACGACAAGGGCAACGACATCAAGCTGTCGCCCGGCCAGACCTGGATCATGATCGTCGCTGTTGACCGCGGGTCCGCGACCGGTTCCTGAACGGGCAAATCACTGGCGCCCCGCCGTACGATGGGTGGGTTCCCAGCCGACCCGTCCTACCGTTCCCTGTGAGGTTCCGCGTGACCAGCCAGCCTGAGGCAGCCGACCGCCCTGTTCACTCCGACGGGCATGTGGCCGAGCACGCGGTCGGAGGTGCACGGGTCAAGCGGGGCATGGCGGAGATGCTCAAGGGCGGCGTGATCATGGACGTCGTCACCCCGGCGCAGGCCCGCATCGCCGAAGACGCCGGCGCGGTTGCCGTCATGGCCCTCGAGCGGGTGCCGGCCGACATCCGGGCCCAGGGCGGGGTGTCGCGCATGAGCGACCCCGACATGATCGAGGGCATCCAGGCCGAGGTGTCGATCCCGGTGATGGCCAAGGCCCGCATCGGTCACTTCGTCGAGGCGCAGGTGCTGCAGTCGCTCGGGGTCGACTACATCGACGAGTCCGAGGTGCTGACGCCGGCCGACTACGCCCACCACATCGACAAGTGGCACTACACCGTGCCCTTCGTCTGCGGTGCGACCAACCTCGGCGAGGCGCTGCGCCGGCTCACCGAGGGCGCGGCGATGATCCGCTCCAAGGGCGAGGCCGGCACCGGCGACGTGTCCAACGCGACCAAGCACATGCGCACGATCCGGGCCGAGATCCGCCGGCTCTCCTCGCTGTCCGAGGACGAGCTGTTCGTTGCCGCCAAGGACCTGCAGGCGCCGTACGAGCTGGTCAAGGAGGTGGCCGAGGCCGGCCGCCTTCCCGTCGTGCTGTTCACCGCGGGCGGCATCGCCACCCCGGCCGACGCGGCGATGATGATGCAGCTCGGCGCTGACGGTGTGTTCGTCGGCTCGGGCATCTTCAAGTCCGGCAACCCGGCGCAGCGCGCCGAGGCCATCGTCAAGGCCACCACGTTCTACGACGACCCCGATGTCATCGCCAAGGTCTCCCGTGGCCTCGGCGAGGCGATGGTCGGCATCAACGTGGAGGACCTTCCGGTCGACCACCGGCTGGCGCAGCGCGGCTGGTGAGCGCCCCGACCATCGGGGTCCTCGCCCTGCAGGGCGACGTGCGCGAGCACGTGCACGCCCTGGAGGCCGCCGGTGCCGTGACGGCGCTCGTGCGCAGGCCCTCGGAGCTGGCCACGCTCGACGGCATCGTGCTCCCCGGCGGGGAGTCGACCACCATCGGCAAGCTGCTGGTGATCTTCGAGCTGCTCGAGCCGATGCGTGACGCGATCAAGACCGGGCTTCCGGTGTACGGATCCTGCGCCGGCATGATCTTGCTGGCCGACCGCATCGAGGACGGCATCCCGGGTCAGCCGACCATCGGTGGCATGGACATCACCGTGCGGCGCAACGCCTTCGGCCGCCAGGTGGACTCGTTCGAGGGTCCGGTGGCGATGGTGGGGGTGCCCGGTCCTCCGCTGCACGGGGTGTTCATCCGGGCGCCCTGGGTCGAGTCGGCCGGTCCGGAGGTCGAGGTGCTGGGCCGCGCCGACGGTAGGATCGTCGCCGTGCGTCAGGGCCCCCTGCTCGCCACGTCGTTCCACCCGGAGCTGACGGGCGACCAGCGGGTCCACCAATTGTTTGTCGGTTTGGTGAAGGAGCGATCATGAGCGGCCATTCCAAGTGGGCGACGACCAAGCACAAGAAGGCGGTCGTCGACGCCAAGCGGGGCAAGCTGTTCGCCAAGCTGATCAAGAACATCGAGGTCGCCGCGCGCACCGGCGGCGGTGACATCGGCGGCAACCCGACCCTGGCTGACGCAATCGCCAAGGCGAAGAGCCAGTCGGTCCCCAACGACAACATCGACCGCGCCCACAAGCGCGGCGCCGGGCTCGAGGCCGGCGGCGCCGACTGGGAGACCATCACCTACGAGGGGTACGGCCCCGGCGGTGTGGCGATCCTCGTCGAGTGCCTCACCGACAACCGCAACCGTGCCGCGTCCGAGGTCCGTACGGCGATGAGCCGCAACGGTGGGTCGCTGGCCGACCCCGGCTCGGTGGCCTACCTGTTCAGCCGCAAGGGCGTCGTGCTGGTCCACAAGGGTGAGCTGACCGAGGACGACGTGTTGCTGGCAGTGCTGGAGGCCGGCGCTGAGGAGGTCAACGACCTCGACGACACCTTCGAGGTGATCAGCGAGGCGACCGACATGCCGGCCGTGCGCGCGGCGCTCGCCCACGCAGGCATCGCGGTCGAGAGCGCCGACACCGCCTGGCTGCCCAGCGTCACCGTCCAGATCGAGGACGACGAAGCAGCGCGCAAGGTGCTCCGCCTCGTCGACGCCCTCGAGGACTGCGACGACGTCCAGAACGTCTGGGCCAACTTCGACGTAAGCGACGAGATCCTCGAATCCGTCGGCTGACGGGCTCCTCACTGTCCCGCCAGCACCCAATCCGCGCCTGAGCAGGCTGCCCTGGAAAACCGTATGTTCTGCACGCCCCCGACGTGCAGTTCTGGCGCTGCACCGGTGTGACGTGCAGTTCTGGCGCTGCACCGGTGTGACGTGCAGTTCTGGCGCTGCACCGGTGTGACGTGCAGTTCTGGCGCTGCACCGGCGTGACGTGCAGTTCTGGCGCTGCACTGGTGTGACGTGCAGTTCTGGCGCTGCACTGGTGTGACGTGCAGTTCTAGTGCTGCACTGGTGTGACGTGCAGTTCTAGTGCTGCACGCGTAGGGCGTGCAGAACATACGGTTTGAGGGGCGATACGGGCCGGCCAGCCGGCTGAGCTGTGCACAGCCGTGCAGTTGATCGCGGTGTGTTCTCCACAGCCTCGAGCATTGCCTCGTCGGAGAACGTCGGCTCGGCGAGTCTCGCTTCATGACCGAACAGCCGCACGAGCCGCCGGCAGTCTTGCTGCCGCTGGCTGTGTTGCTACGCGCGGCGCGACACAGGGCCGACCTGTCGCAGCGGGAACTCGCCGAGCGTGCCGGGATCAGCAGGGGCGTGGTTGGCGACGTCGAGTCGGGCCGCAGCAACTCGCCGAGCGTTGATGTCGTGCTTCGGCTTCTCGCCGCGGCAGGGTGTGGCCTCGTTGCGGTCGGTCCGGACGGCGAGGTGTTGACAGCGCGGAAATACGACGATGTTCGTGACCGCGGCTATCGGGCGTGGCCGGCTCACCTTGATGTGCGTCCGGTGCGCAACGCCGGCGACTGGTGGTTCGGCTTCGCTCGGCCGGGCGGCATGCCACTGCCTCCCTACACGACCGACGGTCGTTCGCGGCGTGATGTGCGGCGGCGCCGGCTGGCGCTCGAGGAGGGCAACACGCCGGGGGAGCCGTCGGTGGGCGGGGAGGAGGACCGTGACGGGTAGCCTTCCGAACAGGTGTTCGGACGATGGTGGGCCTCGGCGAGGCTCGCTCACAGGCGGGAGCGTGCGGTGCGGGTGCTGGGAGTCGACCCGGGGCTGACGCGGCTCGGGGTCGGCGTGGTCGACGGGGTGCCGGGTGGAAAGCTGACCATGGTCGCTGTCGACGTCCTGCGAACGCCCGCAACGGACGACATCGGGGCGCGGCTCATCGCTCTGGAGCGCGGCATCGTGGCCTGGATCGAGCGTTACCAGCCTGAGGCTGTCGCGGTGGAACGGGTGTTCAGCCAGCACAACGTGCGCACCGTGATGGGCACCGCCCAGGCGGGCGCGGTCGCGATCGTGTGCGCCGCGCGGTTCGGCATCCCGGTCATGCTGCACACGCCGAGCGAGGTCAAGGCCGCGGTGTCCGGCAACGGGCGGGCGGACAAGGCGCAGGTCGCCGCGATGGTCACGCGGCTGCTCCGGCTCGACGCGCCGCCCAAGCCGGCCGACGCCGCCGATGCGCTGGCGCTCGCCATCTGCCACGTCTGGCGCGGCGGCGCTCAGGCCAAGATCGACGCTGCCCGGGCCAAGATCGACCTTGCGCGGGCTGCCCGATGATCGCCAGCGTCGCCGGGCGGGTGCTGAGCATGACCCTTGATGCGGCCGTGGTCGAGGTCGGCGGCGTCGGCCTGCTGGTCCACTGCACCCCGGCGACGTTGTCCGGCCTGCGGCTGGGAGATGCCGCACGCCTGTCGACCAGCCTGGTCGTGCGTGAGGACTCGTTGACCCTGTACGGGTTCGGCGACGACGAGGAGAAGGCCTGCTTCGAGCTGCTGCAGAGCGCGACCGGGGTCGGCCCCAAGCTCGCCCAGGCCGCCATCGCCGTCCTGCGACCCGCCGCGCTCAAGCAGGCGATCGCGTACGAGGACCTCGACGCGCTGGTCCGGGTGCCCGGCATCGGCCGCAAGGGCGCCGCCCGCATCGTCATCGAGCTCAAGGACAAGGTGCTCGCGCTCGGGGTGCTGCCCGTCTCGGCCACCGCGGTGGGCGGCGACCGCCCGCCCGCGCCCGAGTGGCAGCCTCAGGTCAGGGCCGCTCTACTCGGCCTCGGCTACTCCGCCCGCGAGGCCGACACGGCCGTCGAGACTGTCGCGGCGGACGCCGAGACCGGCGACACGACCGACACGACCGCGTTGCTCCGCGCCGCGCTGCGTACCCTGAGCCGGACATGACCGACGACTCCTACGACCTGACGGCCGACATCGACCTCACGGCGCTCGAGCGTGACGACGACCCGGTCTCGCCGTTCGCGGCGGTCGACGAGCGCCAGGTCGAGAACGCGCTGCGGCCCAAGACGCTCGACGAGTTCGTCGGCCAGCACCGGGTGCGTGAGCAGCTCTCGCTGGTGCTCCAGGGGGCGATGGGCCGGGGGACCCCGCCCGACCACATCCTGCTCTCCGGACCACCGGGCCTGGGCAAGACCACGATGGCAATGATCATCGCTGCCGAGCTCGGTGCCCCGCTGCGCATCACTAGCGGCCCTGCCATCGAGCGGGCCGGCGACCTGGCCGCGCTGCTGTCGACGCTCAGCGAGGGCGAGGTCCTCTTCCTCGACGAGATCCACCGCATGGCGCGCCCGGCCGAAGAGCTGCTCTACGTCGCCATGGAGGACTTCCGGGTCGACGTCATCGTGGGCAAAGGCCCTGGTGCTACGGCAATCCCGCTCGAGGTTGCCCCGTTCACCCTGGTCGGCGCCACCACCCGCGCAGGCCTGCTGCCCAGCCCGCTGCGCGACCGCTTCGGCTTCACCGCCCACCTCGACTTCTACCAACCGGAGGAGCTCGAGCAGGTCCTCCGCAGGTCGGCCGGCTTGCTCGGCGTCGACCTGCGCGACGACGGCGCGGCCGAGATCGCCGGACGCTCGCGCGGCACCCCCCGCATCGCCAACCGCCTGCTGCGCCGGGTGCGCGACTTCGGCGAGGTGCGCGGCGACGGCGTACTCAGTCAGTCCATCGCCCGAGCCGCGCTCGCGGTCTACGAGGTCGACGAGCTGGGTCTCGACCGGCTCGACCTCGCGGTCCTCGATGCCTTGCTGCGCAAGTTCGGCGGGGGACCGGTCGGCCTCTCCACGCTCGCCGTGGCGGTCGCCGAGGAGCCGGAGACCGTCGAGGAGGTCTGCGAGCCCTTCCTGGTCCGTACGGGCATGCTCGCCAGGACCCCGCGTGGGCGGGTCGCGACCGCCGCCGCGTGGCAGCACCTGGGGCTCACGCCGCCCATCTCGGCCGCGGTCGGCGGGCCCACGTTGTTCGACGCCCGCCCCGCCGAGCCCGCCTGACCCGGGAACCGGCGCCGCGTACCGTCCGTTCCCTGTGAGCCGTTTTCTTTGCCGGGCCTCGTCGGCTGACCTAGACTCGGGCGCGCCGCCTGGCGCGCGTTCGCCCCTGTCCCGGGCCGGCCCCACTCCAAGCAACCGACTGCTCGTCCGATGAAAGGCTGCACCGTGTCCGCCTCCCAGCAGCTCATCGTCGCGGCCCCCGCGGCCAAGTCCAACGGCAGCGGCGCGGCCAACCTGATCCTGTTGGCCGGCTTCGTGATCCTCATCGTGCTGTTCATGCGCAGCCGCAAGGCGTCGCGCCGGCGCACCGAGACGCTGCGCAGCCAGATCCAGGTCGGCCAGCGCGTGATGACCAGCTCCGGCATCATCGCCACGATCGTCGACTCCGACGACGAGAGCTTCTCCCTCGAGGTCGCCGACGGCGTCGTGATTAAGTTCGTCAAGGCTGCCGTCACCAAGGTGCTGCCCGAGCCGCTCAACCCCGAGTACCCGGACGACGAGACACCCGCAGAGCCCGCCGACACGGTGCCGGACCAGGCGAACGCCTCGTCCGAGAGCTGACAAGTCGCAATACTCGTTCGGCACCGCCTGCACGACCGCACTACCCACGCGACACCACGTCGCACCGAGTGAACCAAGGAGAGGTCCGTGGCTTCCAGGCAACCGCAGCCCTGGCGGTGGCTCGCTGCCTGCTTCGTCGTCATCGCGCTGCTCTATGTAGGCGTGGCCGCGGGCGGTGCGTGGACCCCCAAGCTCGGGCTCGACCTCGAGGGTGGCGCCAGCGCGACCCTCCAGCCGGTCGCCCTCAAGGGACACACGGTCAGCACGGCCCAACGCAACCAGGCCGTCGACGTCATCCGCAACCGGGTCAACAGCCTCGGCGTCGCCGAGGCCGAGGTCAGCCTCGTCGGCCAGAACATTGAGGTCGACATCCCGGGTGCCAACAAGGACCAGCTCAGTGAGCTGATCGGCAAGACCGCCCAGCTGCGGTTCCGCCAGGTCGTGTACGAGCAGGCGGTGACCCCGGCCGCCGCCACGCCCTCCACCAGCGGCACGGCGACCACCAGCGGCACCGCAACGCCGACGGTGACACCCACGGGCACCGCGACAGCCACCGGTACGGCCACCCCGAGCGCGGCGGCGACGACCAGCGCCGCGCCCACCACCACGGCCGCGCCGACCACGTCAGGCGCGGTCATCAAGCCGTCGCCGACCGCCAACGGTCGCGTGCTGTCGCAGGCCCTGCGCGCCGCCACGACCTCGGCGGCAGCAGCCACGTCCGCCCCGGCTACCACGTCCGCAGCACCCACGTCAGCGGCTGCAGCGGCCACGGCTACCCCGACCACCACGCCAGCCGCAGCAGCGTCCGGCTCGGCCACGGCTGCCGCCCCCGCGGCCACGAGCAGCGCGGCAGCGGCCGCGTCGCCCACGGCGACGGTGCCCTGCACCTCGATCGTCACCACGGCCACGCAGTCGTGCATCACGGCCGACGTCCAGAAGCAGATCACCCTGCTCGGCGACTGCTCGACGAAGAACCAGGGCAAGGCCGAGCTCGCCGGCTACGACGACCCGGCCAAGCCCATCGCCGCGTGCGACCGCACGGGCGGCTTCATCTACATCCTGGCGCCGCAGTACATGAGCGGCACCGAGGTCAAGAGCGCCCAGTCGCTGTACGACAGCACCCAGGGATACCTCGTCCAGCTCAACTTCACGGGCAAGGGCACGAGCGACTTCGGCAAGATCACGACCGCCGTCACGTCGCTCGCCGCACCGCTCAGCCAGGTCGCGATCGTGCTGGACGGCGTCGTGGAGTCGGCTCCGACGATTCAGACGTCCATCACCGGGGGAACCGCCCAGATCACCGGCGGTTCGGGCAGCGCCTTCACCCAGGCCGACACCGACTCGCTGGCGCAGATCCTCAACTTCGGCGCGCTGCCGATCTCGTTGAAGACGCTGCAGCAGCAGAACGTCTCACCGACCTTGGGCTCCGACCAGCTGCGCGGCGGCCTCATCGCCGGAGGCATCGGCCTGGCCCTCGTGCTGGTCTACTCGTTGCTCTACTACCGCGGGCTCGGCCTGGTCACCATCGCCTCGCTGGCAGTCTCCGCCGTCACGACGTACGCGTCGGTGACCTTCCTCGGCGACCAGATCGGCTACCGCCTGTCGCTGGCCGGCATCGCCGGTTTTATCGTCGCGGTCGGCATCACCGCCGACTCGTTCGTCGTCTACTTCGAACGACTTCGCGACGAGGTCCGTGAGGGCCGTACCCTGCGCAGCGGCGCCGAGCGGGCGTGGGTCCGGGCCAGGCGCACGATCATCTCGGCCGACACGGTCTCACTGCTGGCTGCCGCTGTCCTCTACTGGCTCAGCGTCGGCAACGTCCGAGGGTTTGCCTTCACCCTCGGCTTGTCCACCATCACCGACCTGTTCGTCGTCTTCTTCTTCACCAAGCCGCTGATCTCGTTGCTCGCCCGCACCAAGCTCTACGGCGGCGGCGGCAAGTTCTCCGGCCTGGGCAAGCAACGC
Organism: Acidothermaceae bacterium B102; assembly: GCA_033097465.1. Lineage (GTDB taxonomy): Bacteria > Actinomycetota > Actinomycetes > JAWWOL01 > JAWWOL01 > JAWWOL01. Next base: position 4,641,552 of record AP028633.1, on the reverse strand, counting down.
GTCCTCGGCGCCAGCACCCCCGCCGTCCGCCCCACCCCGAAGGAGGCGTGACGATGGCCGGCAGCGGAGGCGCACGCAACGTCGCCCATCGGCTCTACGCCGGTGACATCTCGTACGACTTCATCGGTCGCCGCAAGCGGTGGTACGCGCTCTCCGGCACGGTGATGTTGATCAGCGTGCTGTCCCTGATCTTTATCGGGATCAAGCCCTCGATCGACTTCAAGGGCGGCACCCAGATCACCATCACGGGCAGCCGCGCGACGATCTCCCAGGCCGAGAGCGTCATGTCCGGGCTGAGCCTCGGTGGCGACGCCAGTGTGGTCCAGACCATCGGCTCCGGCGCCTCCAAGAACTTGCGCATCACCACCAAGGCCCTGGCGGAAAACCCGGACAACCCGACCGCGTCCGAGCTGGGCAAGGTCGAGGCAGCGATCAAGGCCAAGCTCCACGTCACCCAGAGCAACCTGAGCGTGACCCAGATCGGCGCCACCTGGGGTGACCAGATCACCAAGAAGGCGATCGAGTCGCTGATCGTCTTCCTCATCGTGGTCGTTATCTACCTGTCGATCCGGTTCCAGCCCAAGATGGCTGTCGCCGCGATCGTCGCGCTGATCCACGACCTGCTGATCACCGCCGGCATCTACTCCCTCGTCGGCTTCGAGGTCAGCCCGTCCACGGTCGTCGCGCTGCTGACGATCCTGGGTTATTCGCTGTACGACACCGTCGTGGTGTTCGACAAGGTGCGCGAGAACACCGCGGGCATCGGCGCAGGCAGTCGGTTGACGTACAGCCAGGCGGCCAACCTCGCCGTCAACCAGACCCTGGTTCGCTCCATCAACACGTCGATCATCGCGCTGCTCCCCGTCGCGGGCCTGCTGTTCATCGGGGTCGGCTTCCTCGGCGCCGGCACGCTCAAGGACCTGTCGCTGGCGCTCTTCATCGGCCTCGCCACGGGCGCCTACTCCTCGATCTTCGTCGCCACCCCGCTGCTCACCGAGCTCAAGGAACGTGAGCCGGCGATGATCCAGCTGCGCCGCAAGGTCGCCCAGCGCGAGGCCTCCGAGGCCAAGGCGGCACGTGAGGGCACGGCGACCGCCGGCGCGACCATCGTCGACGGCGAGGTGCTGACCGACCCGGTCGACGGCGACGAGCCGACGAGCGTTGTCGGCGCGGTGCGTCCGCCCGGTGCGACCCGCCCGCCGGTACGGCGCAAGTCGCCGACCCGGCCGGGCCAGAAGCGCCGTCGCTGACCCGGGCATGACCCCCGATCTCGCGGACCTTCTCGCGGGCAAGATCCGCGACGTCCCCGACTACCCGCTGCCCGGGGTGATGTTCAAGGACATCGCGCCCCTGCTGGCCGACCACCGTGCGTTCGCCGCGATGGTCGACGGGCTGGCGGCGTTCGGGGGAGACGCTGCGCCGGGAGGCCGGGTCGACAAGGTCGTCGGCATGGAGGCGCGCGGCTTCATCGTGGCGGCGCCGGTCGCGTACACCTTGGGCGCTGGGTTCGTGCCCGTGCGCAAGCAGGGCAAGCTGCCCGGGGCGACCTACGCCACGACCTACGACCTCGAGTACGGCACCGCCACCCTCGAGGTCCAGCACGACGCGTTCGCCCCGGGCGACCGGGTCCTGCTCGTCGACGACGTCCTGGCGACCGGTGGTACGGCTCTGGCGGCCGCTGAACTGGTCCGCCAAGCGGGCGGCGTGGTCGTCGGCGTCGCCGTCCTGATCGAGCTCGCGTTCCTCGGCGGCCGGGCGCGGCTCGCCGACCTCGACCTGAAGGCGCTCATCACCGTCGCCTAACCGTCACGGTCGGAACGGAATCTTGGGCGGTCCACGCCGTTATGCTGGACGTACCGCGATCCGCATCCGCTGTAAGGAGCCGTTCGTGACCCAGGAGGCCGCACCCGTCGACACCGGCGCAGAGCCGGTGCTGGACGACGTCGTGGCCGGGGTCGCAGAGGCTGCTGAGACACCGACGGAGCGGGTCCGTCCGCACCGCACGAGGGTGACCGACCTGCCCCCGGCCGAGCCGGTCGAGCCGCCCACCGAGCTGGCGCCCGCAGGCACCCGCACCATGCGGTCGCGGTTGGCCCGCCTCGGCAACAACAACCGCACCCTCAACCCACCGGTGCTCGAGCCGCTGTTCCGCACGCTCAAGGCCAACCATCCCAAGGCTGACCTTCGCGTGGTCCAGCGCGCCTACGAGGTCGCCGAGGAGTGCCACCGCGAGCAGTTCCGCAAGAGCGGCGACCCCTACATCACCCACCCGCTCGCCGTCGCCACGATCCTGGCCGAGCTCGGCATGACCACCTCGACCATCGTCGCCGCGCTGCTGCACGACACCGTCGAGGACACGTCGCTGACCCTCGCCGACGTGACGCGCGACTTCGGCGAGGAGGTCGCGTCGCTGGTCGACGGCGTGACCAAGCTGGACAAGGTCAAGTACGGCGAGAGCGCAGAGGCCGAGACGATCCGCAAGATGGTCGTCGCCATGGCCCGCGACATCCGGGTGCTCGTCATCAAGCTGGCTGACCGGCTGCACAACATGCGCACACTGCGCTACCTCAAGATCGAGAAGCAGGAGCGCAAGGCTCGCGAGACGCTCGAGATCTACGCGCCGTTGGCCCACCGACTGGGCATGAACACGCTCAAGTGGGAGCTCGAGGATCTCTCGTTCGCCACGCTCTACCCCAAGCGGTACGAGGAGATCGTCCGCCTCGTCGCCGAGCGGGCCCCGTCCCGCGACACGATGCTCGCCGCCGTGGTCGAGAAGGTGTCCGCCGACCTGCGCGCCGCCAAGATCAAGGCGGTCGTCACCGGACGGCCCAAGCACTACTACTCGATCTACCAGAAGATGATCGTCCGCGGTCGCGACTTCAGCGACATCAACGACCTGGTCGGCGTACGCATCCTGGTCGACTCAGTACGCGACTGCTACGCCGCGCTCGGCGTCATGCACGGCTCGGAGGCCTACACGCCGATCCCGGGCCGGTTCAAGGACTACATCGCGATGCCCAAGTTCAACATGTACCAGTCGCTGCACACGACCGTGATCGGGCCCGAGGGCAAGCCGGTCGAGATGCAGCTGCGCACCCACGCCATGCACCGCCGGGCCGAGTACGGCGTCGCCGCGCACTGGAAGTACAAGGAGAACGACGTCCAGCCGGTGCCCGCGGTCGGCAGCAAGAAGGGTGGCGACAAGGACGGCGCCGAGGACATGGCCTGGCTGCGCCAGCTGCTCGAGTGGCAGCGCGAGTCGGCCGACCCCGACGAGTTCCTCGAGTCGCTGCGCTTCGACCTGCACGCCTCAGAGGTCTTCGTCTTCACGCCCAAGGGCGACGTCATCGCGCTGCCCGCCGACGCCACGCCGGTCGACTTCGCGTACGCGGTGCACACCGAGGTGGGCCACCGCTGCATCGGCGCCCGGGTCAACGGCCGGCTCGTGCCGCTGGAGTCCGCGCTCGAGAACGGCGACGTGATCGAGGTATTCACCTCCAAGTCGACGACCGCCGGTCCGTCGCGCGACTGGCTGGGCTTCGTCCAGAGCCCGCGGGCGCGCAACAAGATCCGGCAGTGGTTCGCCAAGGAGCGCCGCGAGGACGCGATTGAGGAGGGCAAGGACGCGATCAGCCGGGCCATGCGCAAGCAGGGCCTGCCGCTGCAGCGACTGCTCGGCGGCGACGCGCTGACCACCCTCGCGCAGGACCTCCGCTACCCCGACGTCTCCGCTCTCTATGCCGCGGTGGGCGAGGGCCAGGTGTCCGCCCAGGCGGTCATCGGCCGGCTGCTGCAGTCGATGGGCGGTGCCGAGGGCGCCGTCGAGGACCTCGCCGAGACCGCCGTACCGACCAAGCCGACCAGGGCTCGTCCGGCCGGCGACCCGGGGGTCGTGGTCAAGGACGTCAGCGATGTCTGGGTCAAGCTGGCCCGATGTTGCACACCGGTGCCGGGCGACACGATCGTAGGCTTCGTGACCCGGGGCCACGGGGTCTCCGTACACCGTGGTGACTGTCTCAACGTCGACACGCTCACCCAGACGCCCGACCGCATGGTCGAGGTCGAGTGGGCCCCGTCGTCAGGGTCGGTGTTCCTCGTCGCGATCCAGGTCGAGGCGCTCGACCGCACGCGCCTGCTCTCCGACGTGACCCGCGTGCTGTCCGACCACCACGTCAACATCCTGTCGGCGTCGGTCACGACCACCCGCGACCGGGTTGCCGTCTCGCGGTTCACCTTCGAGATGGCCGACCCCAAGCATCTGGGCCACCTGCTGCGTGCCGTGCGCAACGTCGAGGGCGTCTACGACGGCTACCGCGTCACCAGCGGCAAGAACACCTGACGTCCGCGCCTGTAGGGGCCCCGCGGCGTAGGACACTGAAGGAATTGTTGCGCTGAGCGCAACTTCGCCTTCACCACCTTCAGGTCTGCGGCCGCCAGTCAAAGCCGTTCGGCGTCCAGCCGGAGGCGATCGCCGGCGCCGTCCACTGCTGCTCGGCCGGCATTCCGCCGTTGGCCAGCCACCACTGCCCGATCAGGTGCCAGTCGCGTTCGAAGTGCTCCTCGAGCAGACCCTGGGTACGGCCGGCCGCCCCGATCCGACGCTGCTTGCCGCTTCTCGTCCATACCGTCACCGCGCGGCTGCCATTGACCCGTTCTAGCGTCACCGCCTGAATCTCCGACACGGCGATGTGGCGGCTACGGAAGCCGTCGCGCATGGTCAGCCGCCCCGGCCCGAGCTCGACCCGTCCGCGCCGTCCCAGTACCAGGCTCAGAGCGCTGCTGAGGAGCACGAAGCCGGCCAGCCACAGCTCGAACGAGGAGATCGGCTGTCCGTGCAGCTGCGCAATCGTCGCGGGCATCAGCGCGATCGGCAGGTGACTCACGCTGGCCGCTAGCACCCTGGGCCAGCTGCTGCGCAGCACGATGGGCCCGGGGTGCCAGCCGGCCCCGTCCGTGAACGGTTGCGCCACGCCACCCCCGCTCTAGATCCGCAGCGACACAGCGTAGCGATCATGGCCGGTGCGCTCAACCAGTGCGCCGTCGATGTGTAGGAACTCCCGGAATGAGCCTGTCGCAAATTCGGCTGAGGTCCGGCGTCGGGTTGGTGCCAGCGGGTGGGTCGGGGCCGGCGCAGCCCCTCGCTCAGCAGGCGAGGGTGGCCTGGCGCCACTTGAGCAGGTTGTGGACGCTGGCTGCGAGGTTGATCTCGCTGGCGGCCGCGGTGATGCCTCGGCGGGAGAAACGTCTGAGCCCGGTGCGGTCTTTCAGTGAGCCGATGGTGGGTTCGACGGTTGCGCCTCGTCTTCGGTAGGCGGTGATCCCCGCTTCGGTTCGTAGCCGGTGGTCCATCGCAGCGACAGGGTCCTGGCCTGGCGGTGGAGCACCGGTTGTCGGGTGCTCCCTCGCCGCTTGCTCGGTGGCGCGGTGCTTGCCCAGGGCGATGAGCCGGTCCGGTCCGTCGGCGGTCAGGTTGGCCTCGGAGATGTAGCCGGCGTCGGCCAGGACTACCCCGATGTCGGTGTCGGTGCGCCCGGTGGCCTGCGCGAGCATCGCCGCGGCCCGCACTGCGGCGGTCATCATCGGGATGAACGTGGGGGCGTCGACCGGGCTGTTGTTCACGCAGGTCGCGAGGATCAGCTGGTCGTCGGTGACCGCGACTTGGGCGTTGAACCCTTGCACCCAGCCGTTACGGGTCGGCATCAACCGGGTGTCCGGGTCGGTGACGTTGCCCATCTGGGAACGCCTGCGCAGCTCATACGGTCTGACGCCTTGCTCGATCGCGCGGGCCAGGCGGGTTTTCACGTTGTCCAGGGTGTCCTGGGCCCGACGCACCAGAACGTGCTCATCCGGGGGCACCGGGCGTGGGCCGGCCAGCTTCTCGCCGCGTTGGGCTGCCTCCCACCGAGGGGTGACCTTCGCCCGGATCGCGGCAACCTTCGCTTCGGCGTGGCCGACGTTTTCCTGCCACTTCGCGACCCTCACCTCCAGCGGTGCGGCGTCTTCCTGCTTGTCCTTGGCGATCTGGTCCAGACATTCCCGGATCCTCGCGACCCGCGACGTCGGATCAGCCCACTGCGCCGGCAGCTCATCGCCGCGGGCGTCGCCGAGCTCGGCGTCCTCCTCGGCGTCAACTTGGGCGGCCTCCTCCAAGATCCGGGCCGCCTCAGCGCGCAACGTCTCCTCGGTCCGGTTCGCACCAGCCGAGGCGTTCCCGGCGATCTTCGTCCCGTCGATCGCGACCGAACCGAACCGGCCCAGCCCGGCCTGCGCGCACAGCACCAGCACCTGGGTGAACACCTCCGCGAAGGAGTCCTCGTGCACCGCCCGGAACCTGGCGATCGTCGAGTGGTCCGGGGCGTCGTTGCCGCAGATCACCCGGAACGCCACATCCGTGCCGCACAACCGTTCGATCTGCCGCGACGAGCGCTCCCCGTGGGCATAGGCGTAGATCAACAGGGTCAGCAGCATGGCCGGATCCAACGGGGCCCGACCCACCCCGCCGGTCTTCGACCGGGCCTTCAACGCGGTCAGGTCCAACGCCTCGACAGCGTCGATCACGAACCACACCAGATGATCTGGGCCCAACCACTCACGCATGTCCGGCGGCAACAAGAACTGCTGATCCCGCTGCGGCCGACGGAAGTCTCTTGCCATGAACGAATTTTCCTCGCCCCACCCCAACACCAGCGTGAGGCACGCCGCTCAATTAGCGACAGGCTCGAATTCGGGAGTCCCTACACATCGACGACCACGTCCCGCCCTGCGGGCGGGTCAGGACTTGGTGATGGTGAAGGACAGGATGCTGACCGGCTGGGTGGGGGCGCCGTCGCCGGTGCCGCCGGCCGCACCCTTGGCACCGATCGCCGCGACGATGTCGAGGCCCTGGGTCACCTTGCCGAACGGGGTGTAGGCCGCGTTGAGCTGGCTGTCCTTGTAGTTGATGAAGAACTGCGAGCCGTTGGTGTTGGCGCCGCTGTTGGCCATGGCCAGCACGCCGGCGCCGTACGTCGCGCCGGTGAGGTTCTCGTCCTTGAACGAGTAGCCCGGGGTGCCGCTGCCGGTGCCCGTCGGGTCACCGCACTGCAGGACGTAGATGCCCGAGGTCGTCAGGCGGTGGCAGGGGGTGTCGGTGAAGTAGCCCTTGCTCGCCAGGAACAGGAACGAGTTGACCGTGTGCGGGGCCTTCGCCGCGTACAGGTCGGCCTTGATGACCCCGCAGTTGGTGGTCATCGTCAGCGTGTACGTCGCCCTGGTGTCGACGGTGAGCGCCGGCTCCTTGCTGTACTTCTGCGGCGTCGCGGGCTTGGCCGGCGGCGTCGTGCACTTGAGCAGCGCCCCACCGGAGATGGTCGGCGACGGGTTGGCGGCTGCCGCAGCGGCCGCCGTGGTCGCAACGGCGGACGGCGCTCCGCTCGCGGCCGCGGTGGTGGCGGCGGCTGCGCTCGCACTGGCCGCGGCTCCCGCGGCGCCGTTGGTGGTGCTGTTGGACCCGGAGAAGGCGTTGATGCCGACGAAGACGCCGATGATGGCGACCACCGCCACCACGACCGATCCGATCATCAACCGCTGGCGCGTCTTGGTCTGCTGGGCCGCGCGACGCTCGAGCTGGCGCTGGTAGCGCCGTCGGGCGAGCTCGCGCTCGCGGTCCTTGCTGCTGGCCACGACGTCCTCCTGGTTGACCTGGTGATCCCGGTTCGCGCCCGAGTCTAGAGGAGCAACCTGAAGAACTGGTTACCTGTGACCGGGTGCCCGCCGGTAGGCTCGACACGCCCGCTGGTGCCGCGCGGGCTCGCGTACCACTCCTGCCGAAGGGACGACCGTGCTCGTCGCCGCGTTCCCTGCGGGCTCGTTCCAGACCAACTGCTACGTCATCGCCCCTGCCGCGGGCGAGCACTGCGTCGTCGTCGACCCGGGCGAGGACGCCACCGCGGGGGTCGAGGAGATCGTGCGCGAGTACGGGCTGAAGCCCGTGGCCGTCCTGCTGACCCACGGTCACCTCGACCACATGTGGTCGGTCGTGCCGGTCTGCGGCGCCCACGACATCCCCGCCTACGTCCACCGCGACGACCGCGGGCTGCTCGTCGACCCGAGCCTGGCGATGTCAGCCGAGCTCAACGCGATGATCGGCAACCTGCGGCTGACCGAGCCCGACGACGTGCGCGAGATCGTCGACGGTGGCGAGCTCGAGCTCGCGGGTCTGCGGCTCACCATCGACCTGGCGCCCGGCCACACCGCCGGCTCGGTCACCTTCCGCACGCTCGACGGCGCGCCCGGCGACGACGCCCCGATGCTGTTCTCCGGCGATCTGCTCTTCGCCGGCGCCATCGGCCGCACCGACCTTCCCACCGGCAGCGACGCCGACATGGTCACGTCGCTGCGCCAGGTGCTGACCCTCGACGACCGGACCCTCGTGCTGCCAGGTCACGGCCCGACCACGACCATCGGCCGAGAGCGCGCGACCAACCCCTATCTGATGCCGGTGACGCTCTGATGGCCAGCAGCCTGCAGGCGCCCAAGGGCGTGCCCGAGTACTACCCGCCGGAGTCGGCCACCTTCCTGGCCGTGCGCGACGGGCTGGCCGCGCCTGCCCGCCGGGCCGGCTACGGCTACATCGAGCTGCCCGTGTTCGAGGACACTGCGCTGTTCGTCCGCGGCGTGGGGGAGTCGACCGACGTGGTGAGCAAGGAGATGTACACCTTCACCGACAACGGCGATCGGTCCATCTCGCTGCGCCCTGAGGGCACCGCCGGCGTCATCCGCTCGGTCATCGAGCACGGCATGGACCGCGGCGCGCTGCCGGTCAAGCTCTGGTACGCGGGGCCGTTCTTCCGCGCCGAGCGTCCGCAGTACGGGCGCTATCGCCAGCTGCAGCAGGTGGGCATCGAGGCGGTCGGCGTCGACGACCCGGCCCTCGACGCCGAGGTCATCGCCATCGCTGACGCAGGCTTCCGCGGACTCGGCCTGACCCGGTTCCGCCTCGACCTCACGTCTCTGGGCGACGACACCTGCCGCCCCCCGTACCGCGCTCTGCTCCAGGAGTTCCTCGCGGGCCTCGACCTCGACGACGAGACCCGCCGCCGGGCCGAGCTCAACCCGCTGCGGGTGCTCGACGACAAGCGCGAGGCGGTGCAGAAGCAGCTCGTCGATGCCCCGCTCATGGTCGACCACCTCTGCGACGACTGCCGGGCCCACTACGACGAGGTACGGGAACACCTGCGCACTCTCGGCGTTCCCTGGACCGAGGCGCCGCGCATGGTCCGCGGGCTCGACTACTACACCAAGACCACGTTCGAGTTCGTGCACGAGCTGCTCGGCGCTCAGTCGGGCATCGGTGGCGGCGGACGGTACGACGGCTTGATGGCTTCCCTTGGTGGGCAGGCACTCTCGGGCATCGGCTTCGGTCTCGGCACCGACCGCACCCTGCTCGCGTGTGGCAAGGAGGGGCTCACCGTCGGAGAGACCCGTACCGTTGACGTCTTCTGCGTGCCCATCGGGGCGGCCGCGAAAGCCTTGCTGGTCAAGGTGACCGGCGACCTGCGCGCCGCGGGGGTCCGTACCGACCTCGCCTATGGCAACAAGGGGCTCAAGGGCGCCATGAAGGCCGCCGACCGGTCGAGCGCGTTGCTGTCGGTCATCGTCGGCGAGCGCGACCTCGAGGCCGGCGTCGCGCAGCTCAAAGACATGGTCTCCGGCGAGCAAAGTGCCGTAGTACTAGGCGATCTCACAGCCGAGATCGTTCAACGGATGAAGGAGATCGACTCGTGATCCGCACCCATGACGCCGGTACGCTGCGAGCCGGGCAGGCGGGGGAGACGGTGACCCTGACCGGGTGGGTGGCTCGTCGCCGTGACCACGGTGGCGTCGTGTTCGTCGACCTGCGCGACGCGAGCGGCTTCGTCCAGGTCGTCTTCCGCGAGGGCGACGCGGCCGTGCTGGCCCACGACCTGCGCGCGGAGTACTGCGTCAAGGTCGTCGGCGACGTCATCCGCCGGCCCGATGGCAGCGACAACCCCAACCTGCCCACCGGCGAGGTCGAGGTGGTCGCCACCGAGCTGCTCGTGCTCTCCGAGTCGGCCGAGCTGCCGTTCCCAGTCGACGGCAACGACGAGATCTCCAGCAACGTCGAGGAGCGCCTGCGGTGGCGCTATCGCTACCTTGACCTCCGTCGTACGGGGCCGGCCCGCGCCCTGCGTACCCGCGCCAAGATCACCTCGATCATGCGCCGCGTCATGGAGTCGCACGACTTCCTCGACATCGAGACGCCCTACCTTACCCGTTCGACGCCCGAGGGTGCCCGCGACTTCCTGGTGCCGGTGCGGCTGCAGCCGGGCTCGTGGTACGCGCTGCCCCAGTCGCCGCAGTTGTTCAAGCAGCTACTCATGGTGTCGGGGCTCGAGCGCTACTACCAGATCGCCCGCTGCTTCCGCGACGAGGACAGCCGGGCCGACCGCACGCCTGAGTTCACCCAGCTCGACGTCGAGCTGAGCTTTCCGACCGAGGAGGACATCTACGACCTCACCGAAGAGCTGCTCGTCGCCCTCTGGTCCGAGGTGCGGGGCGTCGACATCCCGCGTCCGTTCGAGCGGATGACCTACGCCGAGTGCATGCGCCGCTTCGGCTCCGACCGGCCCGACCTGCGGTTCGGCCTCGAGCTGGTCGACCTGTGCGGGCTGTTCGCCACGACCGAGGTCGGGGTCTTCAAGTCGGTGCTCGGCGCCGGCGGCCACGTCGGCGGACTCGTCATGCCGGGCGGCAGCGAGCTCACCCGCAAGCAGCTCGACGGCTGGATCGACTGGGCCAAGGGCCGTGGTGCCAAGGGTCTCGCCTACGTCATCGTCGAGGCCGACGGGTCGCTGCGCTCGCCCTTGGTCAAGTTCTTCTCCGAGGCCGAGGTCGCCGCGTTTGCAGCCGAGAGTGGGGCCGTACCAGGCGATCTCGTCTTCCTCGTCGCTGCTCCGGAGCGTGAGGCACTCGAGCTGCTCGGGGCCCTGCGCGTTGCTGTCGCCAAGGACCGCGGGCTCGTCCCCGAGGACCAGTGGCGCTTCCTCTGGGTCACCGACTTCCCGATGTTCGAGCCGTACGGGGACAACGACGAGGGCTGGACGGCGGTCCATCACCCGTTCACCGCGCCTTCCGCGGCCGACGGCGCGACGTTCCACGAGCAGCCGGGCACTGCGCTGGCTCGCGCCTACGACGTGGTCCTCAACGGCAGCGAGCTCGGCGGTGGCTCCATCCGTATCCACCAGAGCGAGATGCAGCAGCGGGTCTTCGACACCATCGGGCTCACGCGTGACGAGGCCCAGTCCAAGTTCGGCTTCCTGCTCGAGGCCTTTCAGTACGGCCCCCCGCCGCACGGCGGCATCGCCCTCGGCCTCGACCGGCTCGCAGCGGTGCTCGCCGGCACGGACGCGATCCGCGAGGTCATGGCCTTCCCCAAGGCCTCCTCGGGTGGCGACCCGCTGACCGGCGCCCCGACGCCGATCACCCCGGAGCAGCGCAAGGAAGCCGGTATCGACGCGCGACCGGCCGACTGAGCCCGCGTTTCGTCGGCACGAGTGCGGCCCGGTTCGCGCAGCCCAGTCGTGAGTGTGCAGGGAGTCCCGGAAAGAGCCTGTCGCTAATTGAGCGGCGTGCCTCACGCTGGTGTTGGGGTGGGGCGAGGAAAATTCGTTCATGGCAAGAGACTTCCGTCGGCCGCAGCGGGATCAGCAGTTCTTGTTGCCGCCGGACATGCGTGAGTGGTTGGGCCCAGATCATCTGGTGTGGTTCGTGATCGACGCTGTCGAGGCGTTGGACCTGACCGCGTTGAAGGCCCGGTCGAAGACCGGCGGGGTGGGTCGGGCCCCGTTGGATCCGGCCATGCTGCTGACCCTGTTGATCTACGCCTATGCCCACGGGGAGCGCTCGTCGCGGCAGATCGAACGGTTGTGCGGCACGGATGTGGCGTTCCGGGTGATCTGCGGCAACGACGCCCCGGACCACTCGACGATCGCCAGGTTCCGGGCGGTGCACGAGGACTCCTTCGCGGAGGTGTTCACCCAGGTGCTGGTGCTGTGCGCGCAGGCCGGGCTGGGCCGGTTCGGTTCGGTCGCGATCGACGGGACGAAGATCGCCGGGAACGCCTCGGCTGGTGCGAACCGGACCGAGGAGACGTTGCGCGCTGAGGCGGCCCGGATCTTGGAGGAGGCCGCCCAAGTTGACGCCGAGGAGGACGCCGAGCTCGGCGACGCCCGCGGCGATGAGCTGCCGGCGCAGTGGGCTGATCCGACGTCGCGGGTCGCGAGGATCCGGGAATGTCTGGACCAGATCGCCAAGGACAAGCAGGAAGACGCCGCACCGCTGGAGGTGAGGGTCGCGAAGTGGCAGGAAAACGTCGGCCACGCCGAAGCGAAGGTTGCCGCGATCCGGGCGAAGGTCACCCCTCGGTGGGAGGCAGCCCAACGCGGCGAGAAGCTGGCCGGCCCACGCCCGGTGCCCCCGGATGAGCACGTTCTGGTGCGTCGGGCCCAGGACACCCTGGACAACGTGAAAACCCGCCTGGCCCGCGCGATCGAGCAAGGCGTCAGACCGTATGAGCTGCGCAGGCGTTCCCAGATGGGCAACGTCACCGACCCGGACACCCGGTTGATGCCGACCCGTAACGGCTGGGTGCAAGGGTTCAACGCCCAAGTCGCGGTCACCGACGACCAGCTGATCCTCGCGACCTGCGTGAACAACAGCCCGGTCGACGCCCCCACGTTCATCCCGATGATGACCGCCGCAGTGCGGGCCGCGGCGATGCTCGCGCAGGCCACCGGGCGCACCGACACCGACATCGGGGTAGTCCTGGCCGACGCCGGCTACATCTCCGAGGCCAACCTGACCGCCGACGGACCGGACCGGCTCATCGCCCTGGGCAAGCACCGCGCCACCGAGCAAGCGGCGAGGGAGCACCCGACAACCGGTGCTCCACCGCCAGGCCAGGACCCTGTCGCTGCGATGGACCACCGGCTACGAACCGAAGCGGGGATCACCGCCTACCGAAGACGAGGCGCAACCGTCGAACCCACCATCGGCTCACTGAAAGACCGCACCGGGCTCAGACGTTTCTCCCGCCGAGGCATCACCGCGGCCGCCAGCGAGATCAACCTCGCAGCCAGCGTCCACAACCTGCTCAAGTGGCGCCAGGCCACCCTCGCCTGCTGAGCGAGGGGCTGCGCCGGCCCCGACCCACCCGCTGGCACCAACCCGACGCCGGACCTCAGCCGAATTTGCGACAGGCTCGAAACCGGGAATCCCTGCACATCAACGCGGAGCCCCAGGACCAGTGAGGCCTAGGGGGCCGGGTTGGCCATCCAGCCTGCGGAGGTTGACCCGCCGGCGCTGCCGCAGCAGATGATGTAGCGCCCGCCGCTGATCGCCCGGCCTGTCGCCGACGTCCGGGCTGCCGGCACGTCGGTCAGCGACTGCCACGTGTTGGTCACCGGGTCGTAGGCCGTGACTGCTGCCGACTTGGCCAGGGTCGTCCACCCGGTGGCCACGATGAAGTGGCCGTCGATGACGAAGCTGGAGTCGAGCATGTGGGAGCGCGGCGCGGGCAGCGGAGCCAGCGTCGTCCACGTGTCGGTCGCCGGGTCGTAGCGGTCCAGCTCGGACTGTGCCGTGTGGCTGTCCTCCTGGTGCTGGCCGCCGACCACGTAGATCTTGCCGTCGATGGTCACCCAGCCGAAGTGGTTGCGCGGGTTGGGCATGGTGGCCAGCGGCACCCACGTGGTGGCGCCGTTGGCCACGTCGAGGCTCCACATCTCGCCGTGGTCGGGCGTCACCATGTAGTTCTCGCTGCCGCCGAAGTAGTAGATCTTCCCGTGGATGTACGAGAGCCCGCCTGAGGCGCGGTTCTGCGGCAGCGGCGGCATCGCCGAGTAGGTCATGGTCTGGATGTCGTAGCGCCAGACCGCCGGGTTGCCCTTGAGCTGGGCCTGCAGCGTCGTGTCGAAGTTGAAGCCGCCCGCGTAGTAGATGTAGCGCGAGCCGTCGCTGTCGATGCCCGCGTGGGAGATGCCGTGGGTCGGCATCGGCGGCAGGCTGGTCCACACGTTGGTCGCCGGGTCGTAGACCCAGGCCCGCGACGTCGGGTCCTGCCGCGGGGCCAGCACGTCGAAGCCGCCGAAGACGTACAGCTTGCCGTTGACCACGACGGAGTCGGCCTCCGTCGTACCGATGGGCATGGGCGCGATCGAGCTGAAGGTGAAGTGGGTGACGAACGGCGCCGGCGCGGTCGTCGTTGGCGGCGGGGTGGTCGGCGGGCTCGTCGTCGTGGTCGGGGCACTCGACGCGCTCGGGGGAGCCGTGCTGGCGACCGGAGCGGTGCTCGGTGCCGGCAGGCTCGGCAGCGGGGTCGGGCTGGTGGTGGTCGGTGTAGGAGTGGTGGGGGTGGGTGACGGCGTGGTCGGCGTGGGTGACGGGGTGGTCGGTGTCGGCGACGGGGTCGTGGGGGTCGGAGTCGGGGTGACGACGGTGCCGTTGAGCACGGTGAACGTGGAGTTGAGGTGGGTCACCGCGGTGCCCGCCTGCACATCGACCGAGAGCACGTGGCTGCCGTCGGCCACCCCAGAGGTCGCCCACGGCAGGGCCGTCGCGCTGGTCGCCCCGGTGCTCACGAAGTCCCACGGGCCGGTGTTCTCGACGTGGCGCGGTGCGTGGGCGCGGGCTGGGTCGTCGAGGTAGAAGCTCACCTTGGAGATGCCGACGACCGAGGGCACGAAGACGTAGACGCTGCCGTGCAGCACGGCGCCGGCGACGGGGAACGGCGCCGAGCGGTTGCTCGAGGTGCTGACCTGCGGCGCGTACCCAGCCGCCGTGCCGTTGGAGACGGTGAACGACGCCGTCAGGATGGTCGTCACCTTGGCGTTGTCGAGCACGGCGACGGTGATGGAGTGGGTGCCGTTGGCGACCGACGTGCTGTCCCACGGCAGCGCCGCCGCGCTGGTGCCGCCGCGGAAGTCGAACGGCGCGTACGCCTCGACCTGCTTGGGCAGGCCGCTGCGCTGGGGGTCGTCCAGCCAGAACGACACCTTCGTGACACCCGCTGTCGGCGTCGTGAAGATGTAGAGGTTGCCGGATCGCGTGGTGCCCGCGAGAGGGACCGCAGCGGTACGGCTGGCGCTGGCGCTCACCATGATCTGGGCGCTCGCCGCATGAGCCGAAGTGCCCGGCACCCAGAGACCGAGCAACGCGGCAACGACCGCGAGGACGATCCAGCGCGCGTTGCGGACGGTGCGAGTGCTCGTCATCAAACCCCCCATAGACCTGCGTGGTGGGCGGACCCTACCGCGTGGAGGCACACCCTGCGCAAGTGCCGCGCGCGGTTCTGCCCCGGTCTGGAGGCACTTTTCTGAAAAGCGTCACCCGGTCGAGTCGGAAATGCCAGAAATGCTTCGCTGCGCCATTGTTTGAGGGGTTTTAGGCGTGATGTCGGGGCCGAGTCGATCGGACTCGCTCAGTCCAAACCTGTTGTGCAGCAAGCGAAGTGGCCGCGGTGCCCACCAATTGGCCTCGCCCAGCAAGGTCATCGTCGCGGGCACCAGTAGGCACCGTACAAGTGTGGCGTCGATGATCACCGCGATGGACAGTGAGAGGCCGAGCTCCTTGATCCCGATCATGCGCCCACCGGTAAATCCGGCGAAAACGATGACAATCAGCAGGGCGGCGGACGTGATGATGCGCCCTGACCTCTGCAACCCCATGGCGACGGCGTCGTCGTTGTCCCAGCCCGCGTCGTGCAGCTCCTTGACCCGCGCCAGCAGGAAGACCTCGTAGTCCATGGACAGGCCGAAGGCGAAGACGAAGACGATGACCGGCACCCAGACCTCGATGGCGCCGGCCTTCTCGAAGCCGAGCAGCCCCGACAGGTGGCCCTCCTGGAAGACCCAGACCAGCGCGCCGAACGACGCCCCCAGCGACAGCACGTTCATGACCAGGGCCTTGACCGGCACCAGCAGCGAACCGGTCATGAGGAACAGCAGGACAAACGTCGCGAGGGCGATGAGGCCGCCGGCCCACGGCAGCCCGGCCAGGACCTGGTGCTCGAAGTCGACCAGGAACGCGAGCGTTCCCGTGACCTGACTCGGGTACGGGGGACGGGCCGCCCGCAGGTCGTGCACCAGCCGCTGGGCGTGCGGACTCTGGCCGGTGTCCCGCGGGTAGACGTTGACGACGCTGAGACCGGCGTCGACCGCGGTGACGTCGACGCTGGAGATCGACGGCATCGCCCGCAGGTGGGCGGCGTAGGCGATCACCCGTGGGTCGGTCGCCGCCACCTCGCCGACAACCTGGACCGGGTCCGTGTGGTTGCCGGGGAACCGGGTGTTGAGGGCCTCGTTGACCTGGCGAGCCACGAACTCGCGCGGCAGCGAGGTCGCGGCGCCGTTCTGGAACCGCGCGTGGCGGAACGGCAGGGCCGTGGCCGCGAGGAGCAGGACAAGCGTGACGACCACCAGCACCGGGTGGCGCTGCGACCGTCGGGTCACCGCGGAGAAGAAGCCCTGCTCGGGTGCCGGTGAGCTCATCCGGGCCAGCAGCGACGTCGGGGGTCGCGTGCGCTGCCGCACCCAGTGCGGCCGTCGTACCGCGAGCAGCGCGGGCACGAGGGTGAGCGCGGCAACCAGGGCGACGAGCACCACGGACACCCCGCCCGCTCCCATCGAGCGGTAGGTCGGGTCGTCGAAGGCGAACAGCCCGCTGAGCGCCGCGGCGACGGTGAGCGCCGAGAACAGGATCGAGCGCGCTGCGGTGGACATCATCGCGGCGAGTGCCTGGGGCTCGTCGAGACCCCGGCGCGCCTCCTCGCGGTAGCGGCTGACCATGAGCAGCCCGTAGTCGATGGCCAGACCCAGGCCCATCACGGTGACCACGCTGACGACGTTGGGGTCGACGTCGAACAGATAGGTGAAGCCGAGCAGGAAGAGCAGTGAGCCGGAGATGCTGACCAGTGCCGCGGCCAGCGGGATGCCGGCCGCGGCGAGACCGCCGAAGATGAGCACCAGCACCACGGCGGCGATCGGCAGGCTGACCAGCTCGCCGTGCTCGAGGTCGAGGCCGACCTGCTTGTTGGCCTCCGCCCGGGCAACGCTGTTGCCGCCGACGAGCACCCTGGCGTGCGGGATGCCCGAGAGCGCGGTACGGACCTGGCTCGCGACGCCGTCGGCCCCGCTGTCCGACAGGCCGGTCACCAGGTCGATGGCTACGACGCTCGCCCGGCCGTCCGTCGCCCGCAGCGCCGGGTCTGGCGTCTCGTACACGTCGTAGACCGCCGCGACGTGGGGCAACGCCCGTACCGCGGCCGCTGCCTTGACGACAGCTGCCCGGGTCGCCGGGTCGCTGACCGCCGGCCCGTCGACCAGCGCGAGCAGCCGCTTGCCACTGGTGGACGCCGCATCGAGCCGGTTGATGGCCTGGACCGACTCGACCGACGTCGAGCCGCCGGGGTTGTAGAGCCGCCCGAATACCTGGCCGCCGATGCCCAGACCGAGCAGGAAGAGCACCGCCCACACCAGCAGCACCACGCGGTGGCGACGGTGGCAGTACGAGCCCAGCGCTCTCAGCACGAGCCCATCCTCGCACCGCGTGCGGCTTCAGCGGCCCATCGCCGCTGCCGACCCTTCGTTGGACGTGTGCGACCGCACCGACGAACGGGGATCCGTGAGCGCCCAGCCTGTGCTTCAGCCACCGCCGCAGCAGACCGGGGTCGACGCCGCCGCCGCGGCCGCCCGCGCGTTGGTCACCGCCGTCGACCGGGTGCTGCTCGGTCACCTGCCGGTCGTCGAGACGCTGGTCTGCGCCGTCCTGGCCGGTGGCCACGTCTTGGTGGAGGATCTGCCCGGCGCTGGCAAGACGACGCTGGCCAAGGCTGTCGCCAAGGCCCTCGGTGGCAAGTTCAGCCGCATCCAAGGCACCGCCGACCTGCTGCCCACCGACGTCACCGGGTCATCGGTGTGGCGGCCGGATCTTGGCCGGTTCGAGTTCATCCCCGGGCCGATCTTCGGCAACGTGGTGCTCGTCGACGAGATCAACCGCATCCCGGCCCGTACCCAGTCCGGCTTCCTCGAGGCGATGGAGGAGGGCACCATCTCGATCGACGGGGTGCAGCACGTGCTGCCCGACCCGTTCGTCGTGATCGCCACCCGTAACCCGCACGAGCAGTACGGCACCTACCCCATGCCCGAGGGCCAGCTCGACCGATTCGCCGTGCAGCTCGGCCTCGGCCGACTCGACACCGCGACCGCCGCTCGGGTCGTCCGCGCGCAGCTCACCGGCGCGACCGTCGACCGGATGTCTGTGGTCGCCGATGCCGACCGGCTGGCCGGGCTGCGCGACACCGTCCAGTCGATCCACGTCGCCGACGCAATCCTCGAGTACGCCGTGCGCATCGTCGAGGCGACGCGTACCCACCCCGACGTCGCACTCGGCGCGAGCACCCGGGCAGCCCTCGCGTACGTGCGGGTCGCCCAGGCCCGCGCGCTGCTGTCCGGCCGTAGCCTCGTGGTCCCGGACGACGTCCGCGGCCTCGCGGTCAGCGTCCTCGCGCACCGGCTGCAGCTGCGGACCGGGCCGGACACCACGCGGTCCCGGGCCATCGTCTCCGAGGTCGTCGCCCGCGTGCCCGTACCCACTCGGTGAGGCTCGGCCGGCCGGGCGGCAAGCGCCGGACTCCCACCCCGTTCTTCCTGGTGTTCCTCGGCGGGGTCGGCGCCTATTTTGCCCAAGCCGAACGACTGCCCCTGGTCGCGGTGGCAGCTGTTGCCCTCGGCATGGCGCCGTTGGTCAGCCTCAGCCGCGCGACGCATGTTCTGGGGCTCGCACTTGTCCGCCCACCCGTGAGCACGTGGTACGTCGGCGACGACTTTCCACTGGGTCTCGTGGTGCACAACCGGGGGACCTCGACCATCCCCGTCATGGAGCTCACCCTCACCGGAGCGCTCACGGTGCTGGGCCCGTACACCGTCCCGGAGCTGAGCCCTGGCGAACGGGCCGAGTTGACTCACCACGTGCCCCTCACCGCCCGGCGCGGGCCGTCCCCGGTCCTGCCCGGCTGGGAGCGGCAGCAGCGGCTCATCGGTGCGCCGCAGCACGTCAAGTCCACGGTGGCGGAGCCGCTTATGCTGCCGGCGGTACGGCCCATGCCGGTGCTGCCGCCGGCGCACGTGGTCGAGCGGCTCTCCCGGCCGAGTGACGAAGGCCGCGGCTCGGGCATGCGCGGGTCCGGCGACCCGCTGGCCCTGCGTACGTTCGCCAGCGGCGACCCGACGTCATCGGTCCACTGGCGCTCGACCGCTCGTGCCGGCACCCCCGTGGTCATGGAGCACGACCGGCCCGTTGCCGGGTTGCTCGTCCTGCTCGTCGCGAGCAGTGACCAAGGCCCCAGCTGGGAGGCGGGCGTCGCCCGCGCCGCCGGACTCGTGCAGGTCGCTGCCGCGCTCGCGGTGCCCGTCGAGGTGGTCGTCGCCGCGCCCGTACAACCCTTGCCCGGCCCTGGTCATGAGTCAGTGCAGGACTGGCTGGCCGCCCTCGACGTGGCCGGTCCGGCGGACGGGGCCATGGTCACCCGTGCGGTACGCCTCGCCAGCGGCGGCCTGGTCGCCGTGCTCTCCGCCGACCCGTCGCTGGCGGGCCGCCTTCTGGCATCGGCCGCCCCGCACTCGGTGGTGGACCTGATGACGGAGACGTGGTGACCGGGTCGGCGGTCGGTCCGCGGCCGGCCCTGGTCGAGCGGGTCAAGCGGACCATCGCCGCCGGGCTGCTCTGCGGCATCGCGGGCATCGCGCTGAGCGACGCCGGCGGCCCGAGCGCGGCTCTGCTCGACGTGGCGCTGCTCGGCCTCGCCCTCTGGCTCGGCCGCTCTTCGCTGGCGCAGGTCGTCACCACCAAGCCGTCGAACAGTGCCATGACCGGCAACCAGGCGCTGCTGCTCGTCCTCGCCCTCGGCGGCGCCGCCGTGCTCATCGCCGCCGGTGCGGCGTCGCGGCCCCTGCACGGTTTGGCCGTGGCGCCCTTCGCGATGGCCGCCTTCGCACTGTCGTCGCAGAACTCCCGCGACCTGCGCAGCGGTGTCCTCGCCGGCGCGGCGTCGTTGCTCGTGCTGTCGGCCGCCGACGCCCGCGCTGTCGTCATGACGCTGTGCGCCGTCGGCCTGGTGCCGATGGTCTTCGCCTGGGCGGCCGTGCGGCAGCTCATGCTGCTCGACCGCCAGCCCGACGTCGTCCTGGCCGTCACCCCGGGTCCGCGTCCGTGGCCCTGGGCGCTGGTCGCGCGGCTGGTCGTCGTGACCGCCGCGGTAGCGCTGCTCATGCCCACCGAGCCGGCGCCCCGCCTGCACGGCGGCGAGGGCGACGCGGGCAGCACCGACCAGAGCACGCCCGACCCCGGAGAGCGCGGCAACGCCATCGCCGGGGCCTATGGCGGCCTCAACCTGTTCGAGCGTGGCGGCCTCGACGCGAAGCCCACCATCGACGTCCCGGCCGGGTCACCGACCCTCTGGCAGGGCGGGTTCGTCGACCTCTACACCGGCGCGGGCTGGAGCCTCTCGTACCCCGGGACCGCACGGGCGAGGTCGGTCGTCCTCCCGACGCACCAGGCGATGCGCGATGGCGACGGCTACTCGATCGCCACGGTCGACCGCCTCGCCGCCGGTCCGGCGGGGGTGCTCTTCTCGCCGGGCCCGCTCGTGGCTGCCGACGCTGATGCCGGCACGCTCTTCTCCATCGTCACGGGCGTGGTCGCCATCGTCGACCGCGACAACCCGGTCGAGCCGTACACCATCAACTACCGCGACCCGGGCACCACGACGCAGGGGACCCTCGGCCTCGCCCCGGCTCCGGTCAGCGACGCCCGCTGGATCCAGCTGACGGCGGAGCTGCCCGCCCGAGTACGGGACCTCGCCCGTACCGTCACCGCGGACGCGACGACGACCGCCGACAAGGTCGCCGCGGTCGAAAGCTACCTGCGCGCCCACGAGAAGTACTCGCTCGACTCGCCCGTACCGGCCGCCGGCACCGACGCCGTCGACGCGTTCCTGTTCACCGACCACGTCGGCTTCTGCGAGCAGTTCGCGAGCGCCGAGGCCGTGATGCTGAGGTCGCTGGGCATCCCGACCCGGGTGGCGACCGGCTACGGCGGTTCGGGGGAGCCGCTGGGCGACCGCCGGGTCTACCGCAACGAGGACGCGCACGCCTGGGTCCAGGTCGGCTACTCCGGCGGACGCTGGGTCAACTCCGACCCGACCGCCGGCTCGCGGCTCGCCCCCGCCACGGCCAAGCACCGGCTGACCGCGTGGCTGAAGCGGCTGTGGAAGCAGCTCACCGGCAGCGCGACCGCCCGTCGCCTGCTCGCCCTGGGCCTGGTCGTGCTGGCGGTGCTCGTGGTGCTGCTCGCCCGGGCGCTGCGCCGCCTTCGTCCGTGGCGTCGTCCCTTGGCCGCGGCCGAGCCCCCTGTGCCGCCAACCCCGGCCGGCGCCGCGTACCACAGGCTGCTCGGCCGGCTCGCCGCCCAGCAGCGCCCGCGGCTGCCGACCGAGACCGTGCGTGACCTGCTGTTCCGGCTCGGCGTACCCGACCGCGACGTCGTGGTCACAGTGCTCGAGACCGAGTGGTACGGGCCTCCGGAGGCGTTCCCCGAGGCCGTCGTGGCGCGGGTCGTCGCGGTCCTCGACGGCGTGGCCCTGGAGGCCCTCGTCTCGTCGTCGCCGTAGAGTCGGGGCCGTGAATCGCCGGTGAGCCAGGACGACCTCTTCGCCTCGACGGGTGGTGTCGCGTCCGCGGCGCCGCTCGCCGTCCGCATGCGCCCGCGCTCGCTCGACGAGGTGGTCGGCCAGCAGCACCTGCTCGGCCCCGGCGCGCCGCTGCGCCAGCTGGTCGAGGGTGGCGCGGCGACCTCGTTGATCCTCTGGGGACCGCCGGGTACGGGCAAGACGACGCTCGCCTACGTCGTGTCCTCGGCGACCGGTCGGCGGTTCACCGAGCTGTCCGCAGTCACCGCGGGGGTCAAGGACGTGCGCGCGGTCATCGAGGACGCCAAGCAGCAGCTCTCGATGTACGGCCGGCAGACCGTGCTGTTCATCGACGAGGTGCACCGGTTCAACAAGGGCCAGCAGGACGCGCTGCTGCCGGCCGTCGAGAACCGGTGGGTCACCCTGATCGCCGCCACCACGGAGAACCCGTTCTTCTCGGTGGTCTCACCGCTGCTGTCGCGGTCGTTGCTGCTGACGCTCGAGCCGCTGGCCGAGAGCGACATCCGCGACCTGATCGCCCGCGCTGCCGCCGACCCGCGCGGTCTCGGCGGCAGCGTAGAGATCAGCGTCGAGGCGACCGACCACCTGGTACGGATCGCCGGCGGCGACGCGCGCCGGGCCCTGACCGCGCTCGAGGCGGGCGCGGCGTCGGCGGTCTCGATGGGGTTGCCGACCCTCGACGTGGCCACCCTCGAGGAGGCGGTCAATCGCGCGGCCGTCCGCTACGACCGGGACGGCGACCAGCACTACGACGTCATCAGCGCCTTCATCAAATCGATCCGGGGGAGCGACCCCGACGCCGGGCTGCACTACCTCGCCCGCATGCTCGAGGCCGGAGAGGACCCGCGCTTCATCGCGCGCCGGCTGGTGATCCTGGCCTCCGAGGACATCGGCATGGCCGAGCCGACCGCGCTGCTCACTGCTGTTGCCGCGGCCCAGGCGCTCGACCTGATCGGGCTGCCCGAGGCGGCGCTCAACCTGGCCCAGGCCGTGATTGCGCTGGCCCTCGCGCCCAAGTCCAACGCCGTCACCGTGGGCATCAACGAGGCCCGGGCCGACGTGCGGGCGGGTCTCGCCGGCGCCGTACCCCCGCATCTGCGCGACGCGCACTACGCGGGGTCCAAGAAGCTCGGCCACGGCACGTCCTATGTCTACGCCCACGACGTCCCGTCGGGCATCGCGGCCCAGCAGTACGCGCCGGACGCGGTGGCCGGCAAGACCTACTACCGGCCGACGACGCACGGCCGCGAGGCGGGCTACAGCGAGTCACTGGCCGCGATCCGCCGGGCCCTCGGCCGTACCCAGGAGTAGTCCGCCGGTCCGCGGAACATCCTGCGCACCGGGACCGGCAGGATGTTCCCCAGACCGGGCCATAACTGACGCGGGGGCGGCGGCCCGATACGGTGACGACCAACGTATCGCCAGTGAAGAAGGAGCATCCTCCGTGTCCGGATGGCAGATCAGCGGGATCATCCTCGCCAGCGCAGTGGCCGTGCTGCTGCTCGCGCTCGCCTACCTGTTGGCCGCCAAGCTCGGCAACGTCATCGCCGAGGCCCAGACCAGCGTGCGCCGCATCACCGACGAGCTGATCCCGACGCTGCAGGGCGTGACCGTCTCCGTCGACCACGTCAACGACCAGCTGGTACGGGTCGACGCCATCACCGGCAACGTCGAGAAGGTCACGACCAACGTGTCGGGGCTCACCTCCGTGTTCGCCGCAGCCCTGGGCGGCCCGGCGATCAAGGCGGCCGCGTTCACCTACGGCGTGCGCAAGGCGATCGGGGCCAAGAAGGCGGCGGACGACGACAAGCGGGTCAAGGCGGCGCTCAAGGCCGAGGCCAAGGCGGCCCGCGCGGCCAAGAAGGCGAAGGCCTGACGTGCGGCGCTTGTTCTGGATCTCGCTGGGGGCCACGGTGGGCGTCCTGGCCGTGCGCAAGGTGCAGCAGACCGCCGAGTCGCTGAGTCCCTCCGGGGTCGCCGGATCGGTGCGTTCCGGGCTCGCCGACCTCACCGAGGCGGTGCGCGACTTCGCCGATGAGGTGCAGGTCGCCATGCTCGAACGCGAAACCGACCTGCGCGCAGCCCTCGGTCTGGACGACGATGGTGTCGCACAGCCCTAAACCCGCACCGAGCTGATAGGCCTCTGATGCAGTCCGCTGAGATCAACCGTCGCTTCCTCGCGTTCTTTGAGAATCGCGGGAGCGCCGTCGTGCCGTCCGCCTCGCTGATCGCCGACGACCCGACGCTGCTGCTGGTCAACGCCGGCATGGTGCCGTTCAAGCCGTACTTCCTGCTTGAGCAGACCCCGCCCTGGAAGCGGGCCACGAGCATCCAGAAGTGCGTGCGCACCCCGGACATCGACATCGTGGGCACCACAACCCGCCACCTGACCTTTTTCCAGATGGCCGGCAACTTCAGCTTCGGCGACTACTTCAAGAGCCAGGCCATCCCGATGGCGTGGGAGCTGCTGACCTCGTCGGTCGCCGACGGGGGGTACGGGTTCGACCCCGAGCGGCTGTGGGCGACCGTCTACCTCGACGACGATGAGGCGTTCGCCCTCTGGACCGATGTCGTCGGCCTGCCCCCAGAGCGGGTGCAGCGCCGCGACAAGGCCGACAACTACTGGCATATGGGCGTTCCCGGCCCCGGCGGACCCTGCTCGGAGATCTACTTCGACCGCGGGCCCGAGTGGGGCAAGGAGGGCGGGCCGATCGCCGACGAGGACCGCTACCTCGAGGTCTGGAACCTCGTCTTCATGCAGTACGACCTGTCGGCCGTGCGAAGCAAGATCGACTTCGACATCGCGGGCGAGCTGCCGGCCAAGAACATCGACACCGGCATGGGCGTCGAGCGCATGGCGACGCTGCTGCAGGGCGTCGACAACGTCTACGAGACCGACCTGCTGCGGCCGATCCTCGACCTCGCAAGCCGGCTGACCGGCGTCACCTACGGCGCCGACAACGCGGCCGACGTAAGGCTGCGGGTCATCGCCGACCACACCCGCACGTCCACGATGCTCATCGGCGACGGGGTCACGCCTGGCAACGAGGGACGCTCCTACGTCCTGCGCCGGCTGCTGCGCCGCGTCGTCCGCAACGCGCGGCTGCTCGGGGCCGAGGGTGCGGTCATGCGCGAACTGGTCCAGCAGGCGATCGACGTGATGGCGCCCTCGTACCCCGAGCTGGCCGAGACCTCCGCCCGCATCCTCGCGGTCGCCGTGGCCGAGGAAGAGTCGTTCAACCAGACCCTGCGTACTGGCACCCAGCGGTTCGAGAACGCCGCGGCCGAGGCGACGTCCGCCGGCACGACCGTGCTCGCCGGAGCGCGCGCCTTTGAGCTGCACGACACCTACGGCTTCCCGATCGACCTCACCCTCGAGATGGCGGCCGACGCCGGCCTGACCGTCGATGAGGAGGGCTTCCGGCGGCTGATGTCCGAGCAGCGCCGGGCCGCCAAGCAGGACAGCTACGAGAAGAAGCTCGGCGGCACCGACGTGTCGGCCTACCGCAGCCTCATCGACGGCGTGGGCGCTCCCGAGTTCACCGGCTACACCGAGGTCACCTCCGAGGGCACGGTGCGCGGCATGCTCGTCGGCGGGGCCGAGGCGTCGTCGGCGGGCGCCGGTTCCGAAATCGAGCTGGTCCTCGACCGCACCCCGTTCTACGCCGAGGCGGGCGGCCAGATCGCCGACGCCGGCTTCATCCGGCTGGCGAGCGGTGCCCTGGTCGAGGTCGTCGACGTCCAGAAGCCGGTGCCCGGCCTTATCGTCCACCGCGGCGTCGTCCGCGAGGGCGAGGTCACGCTCGGCGACCAGGGCCTGGCCGAGGTCGACGTCGCACGCCGCATGTCGATCTCGCGCGCCCACACCGCGACCCACCTGCTGCACCAGGCGCTGCGCAAGGCGCTCGGCGAGACGGCCACGCAGGCGGGCTCGTACAACGCGCCCGGCCGGCTGCGCTTCGACTTCGCCTCGCCGACAGCGGTCGTGCCGTCCGTCCTGCACGACATCGAGGACGAGGTCAACGCGGTCCTGATCGAGGACCTCGAGGTGCGGGCGTTCATCACGACCCAGGACGAGGCCCGGCGCATCGGCGCGATGGCGTTGTTCGGTGAGAAGTACGGCGACCAGGTGCGGGTCGTCGAGGTGGGCGACTACGCCCGCGAGCTCTGCGGCGGCACCCACGCCGGGTCGTCGGCCCAGCTCGGCCTGGTCAAGCTGCTCGGCGAGGCCTCGATCGGCGCCGGCGTGCGCCGGGTCGACGCGCTCGTCGGCCTCGACGCGTTCCGCTACCTCGCCCGCGAGCACGTCCTCGTCAGCCAGGTCACCGAGTCGCTCAAGCTGCACAGCGCCGACGAGCTGCCCGAGCGCATCGCAGCGCTCACTGCCCGGCTGCGCGACGCTGAGCGCGAGCTGGAGCGGCTCAAGGCGGCGGCCGTGCTGACGCAGGCGCCCGACCTCGCGCGCAGCGCGGCCGACATCGGGGGAGTCGCCGTGGTCGCTCACGCCGTCGGCGCGGTCTCGGCCGACGACGTCCGCAAGCTGGCGGTCGACGTGCGCGGCCGGCTCGACCAGGGCCGCCCAGGCGTCGTCGCGATCATCGGCGTTGCCGGCGACCGGCCGGTGCTGGTGGTGGCGGTCAACGACGCGGCGCGCGAGCGCGGCATCAAGGCCGGGGCGCTGGTCAAGACCGGCGCCGGCGTCCTCGGCGGCGGCGGTGGCGGCAAGGACGACCTGGCCCAGGGCGGTGGCACCGACGCGTCCCAGGTCGACGCCGCGCTGGTGGCGCTGCGGGCCCAGATCGCCGGCTGATGCGTCCCGGCGTACGCATCGGGGTCGACGTGGGTTCGGTACGCGTCGGCGTCGCCGCGAGTGACGGGTCTGCCTCGTTGGCGAGCCCCGTCACCACGCTCAAGCGCGACGTCCGCGGCGGCACCGACCTCGAGGCGCTGCGCGTGTTGGTCGCCGAACGGGAGGCCGTCGAGGTGGTGATCGGGCTGCCGCGGTCGATGTCCGGGGGTGAGGGACCCGCGGCCGCCATCGCCCGCGACTACGCGCGCGCCGTGTCCCTGCTGGTCGCCCCGGTGCCGGTACGCTTGGCTGACGAGCGGTTGTCCACCGTCTCGGCGACCCGCAGCCTGATCGCCTCGGCGCCTAAGGCAGGTGCCCGCAAGCGTCGACAGCAGGTCGACCAGGCCGCAGCCGTCGTGATCCTGCAGTCCGCCCTCGACCACGAGCGGGCTACCGGGACCCCGCCCGGCGAGACCGTCTGACCGCGTTCGTCGACACCCAGCAGAGGAGAGGGACAGTGACCGACCTCGATCTCGGGCTGTTCCCCCTGCGCCCCGAGCCGGGCGAGCCCAAGCCGCCGCGGCGCCGTCGGTCACGCAAGCGCTGGATCCGCGACGCGTTTGCGCTCGTCCTGACGGTCGTGCTGATCGGCGTGCTCGTCCACATCGTCACCATCGGCAAGAACCAGATCGTCGACAACTTCAGCTCGACCCGTGACTACACCGGCCCCGGCCTCACCGCGCCGGAGATCGTCCAGGTCACGGACAAGTCGACCCTGCACCAGGTCGGCCTGGCTCTGGTCAAGGCCCACGTCGTGCGTAGCGCGGGAGCGTTCACCAAGGCCTGGGGCGAGGGGACGACGCTGACCAAGGTCGCTCCCGGCTACTACCAGCTGAAGGAGCACATGTCGGCGGCCGCGGCCGTGACGCTCCTGCTCTCGCCGACCAGCAAGCTGCACACCCGGGTGACCCTGCCCGAAGGCACGCCGCTGACCAAGTCGCTGGCGCTCATCGCCAAGGGCACCTCGCTGCTGCCCGCCGACCTGGCCAAGGCCGCCGGCAACCCCGCGGCCATCGACCTGCCGGCCTGGGCCAAGCCGACAGACCTCGAAGGCTTCCTCTACCCCCTCACCTACCAGTTCGACCCGCGCGCCGACGCGGTCGCAGCCATGCAGCAGATGGTCGCCGCCTTCAGCGACGAGGCGTTCGCGCTCGACCTGCAGGACTCCAAGGACAAGGTCCACCACACCCCGTACGAGGTGCTGACCATCGCCTCCATCATCGAGAAGGAGGCGGGCACCAAGGCCGACTACCCGCGGGTCGCCCGGGTCATCTACAACCGGCTCGCCAAGGGCATGAAGCTGCAGCTCGACTCGACGATCAACTACGTCCTGCCCGAGCGCAAGGGCCACCTGTCGCAGGCCGACCTGCAGGTCGCCAGCCCGTACAACACCTACCTGCACGTGGGGCTGCCGCCTACCCCGATCGACTCCCCAGGCGCTGAGTCGTTGAAGGCAGCGCTGGCCCCCTCGGACGGCAACTGGACGTTCTTCGTCACCGTCGACAAGCAGGGCGACGCCAACTTCACCAACAACTACCAGCAGTTCCTCGCCTGGAAGGCCCAGGCCAAGGCGGCCGGCGTCATTCAGTGACCCGCGCCGCTGTTCTGGGCTACCCGATCGCCCACTCGCTGTCGCCCGCCCTGCATCGCGCCGCCTACGCCGCGCTCGGCCTCGACTGGACCTACGAGGCCATCGAGTGCGACGAGTCCGGGCTGGCACCGCTGCTCGCGTCCCTCCTGGCCGACGGCGACTGGGCCGGGTTCTCCCTCACCATGCCGCTCAAGGCGCAAGCCCTCGCGGTGGCCGACCACGCCGCTGCGTCAGCGACCCAGGTCGGCGTGGCCAACACCCTCGTGGTCACCGACGGGTCGACCACCGCCCACAACACCGACGTCGCCGGGGTACGCCACGCGCTGGCCGAGCTCGGCGTGGTCGAGGGGCCGTCAGCGCCCTGGGTGCTCGGCGGCGGCGGCACCTCCCGCGCGGTGCTGGCCGCGCTGGCCGACCTGGGCTCGCGCCACGTCACGGTCGCCGTGCGTCGTGAGGCAGCGGCGCGCGAGCTGCAGACGCTCGGGCAGGATCTCGGGCTCGTGGTGGCCGCCGCACCGTGGCCCGGCTCGTACCGTGATCTCGATGCCGCCGACCTGGTCATCGCGACCACTCCCGCCGGCGCCACCGACCCGCTCGCTGCCACGGGCTGGCGCGGTGACCTGGCGCTGCTCGACGTGCTCTACGCGCCGTGGCCGACCGGGCTTGCGGCGGCGGCAGAGGCGGTCGGCGCGCCGGTCGTGGGAGGGTTGCCGATGCTCGTCGGGCAGGCCGTGGAGCAGGTCGCCCTGATGACCGGGCGGCCCGGTCCGGTCGCCGCGATGCGGGCCGCCGGCGAGGCCGCCCTGGCGGCGCGTACGAAACACGCCTGAAACACGACCTGATCGCAGAGAACCCCGGCAGAACATGGCGCGAGGGGTTAAGCACCCTGCCTGTTCCGCCGAAGGGAATCGGGAGGCTCCTGGTGGGACCACCAGGGCTGCGACGAGGAGTGGTGCGAGATGTCCGAGCCTGTGAGCCGCTCCGGTCGGCTCGATCGCGTCGTGGCCGACCTGCTGTCGCAGGCGCCCGAGATCGAGGCCGCGGCTGTGGTCTCCTTCGACGGCCTGCCGATGGTCTCGGCACTGCCCGAGGGCATGAACGAGGACCGGGTGGCCGCCATGAGCGCCGCCCTGCTCTCACTCGGTGAGCGTGCTGCCGAGGGCCTCGGTCGCGGTGAGCTCTCGCAGGTCTACATCGAGGGCGAGTCCGGCACCGTCTACCTGGTCTCCTGCGACAACGAGGCGGTGCTCGTCGCCGTCGCCGCCGCCGGTGCCAAGGCCGGCCTCATGCTCTACGAGGTGCGCCGCGCCGCCATCTCGGTCGCCAACGTCCTCCGCGAGGACGACGCCGCGGCCCTGCAGGCCCAGGCCGCGCACGTTCAGCAGCAGCACGTCCACGACGTCATGGCCCAGCACCAGCCGCCCGCCGCGCCGTTCTACCAGACACCTACTCAGGCTCCGACGCAGGCGCCCGCTCCGTCGTACGCGCCGGTCGGCGCACCGGAGCAGCAGAACGGCCACGCATCCGCCAACGGGCACGGGCAGAACGGCAGTGGCTGGACCTCATACGCGCCGACGTCGCCCCAGCCGGGCGAGCCGACCCCCTGGTCCTAGCACCACCCGCTCGGTCCGTACCAGACCAACCACCATGACGAACGAGATGAAGGAGCGGGTGTGAGACTCGAAGGCACACTCGACGCTTTCAGCCTCCCCGACATCTTCCAGCTGCTGAGCTTCACGAAGAAGACGGGCGCGCTGCACCTGCGCCGCGGGGACGTGCACGGGGTCGTGCACTTCGCCGCAGGAGCCGTCACCGGAGCCAGCGCCGACCAGGGCCGTCAGGCTCTCGGCCGCCGGCTGGTGGGTGCCGGCCATGTCAGTGACGAGGCGCTGACCCATGCCGTCGAGCGGGCTGCCAACGACGCCGGTCTCGGGCTGGCCAAGGCGCTCGCCGAGGCGGGCGCGGTCGACGAGAACGCGCTGCACACCCTCGTCTCCGAGCAGGCCATCGACGCCGTCTTCGACCTGCTCCGCTGGCCTGAGGGCGACTTCGGCTTCGTCGTCGACGAGGGCAACCCCGACGACCTGGGGGTGTCGCTCGCGGTCGACGACGTCGTGACCGAGGCGCGCCGCCGACTCGACTACTGGCAGACCGTCTCCCGTACCATCCCCTCGCCCGACTCCGTGCTGGCGATCGCCGCCAGCGCTCCTGCCGACCTGTCCATCAGCGCCGACGAGTGGTGGCTGCTCGGACTGGTCGACGGCCGCCGCGGCGTGCACGAGCTGATCGCGCTGACCGGCCGTGGCGAGTTCACCTGCGTCTCCTCGCTCGCTGCGATGGTCGATCGCGGACTCCTGACGGTCCGCGCCGGCGACGACGGCGACTCCGCAGCCGCGCTCATCCGCCGGCACCAGGTGCTGTCCCGCCTCGAAGGTGCTCCGGTCACGTCGTCCTCGTCCCTCGCCGCTGCCGTGTCCGGCGCTGCTGTGGCTGCCGTCCAGGCGCAGGTGCAGCAGGTCGAGGCCGCGCCCGAGCCGCAGGCACCGGCGGTCTCGCAGCTGTCGGCGGTGCCCGCCATGGACACTCCCGCGCGTCCCGAGGACCGCAACGTGACCCCCGTACGGGCTGAGCCGTTCCTGCCTCGCCGCACCCCTGACCACCCCGAGGAGCACATCCCCACCTCCACCGTCACCGCGATGACCGCCGGCTCGGCGATCGCGGCGGGGGCGGCGATGGGGAGTGCGGCGGTCGCCACAGCCGTGGCGCCCGCGGCCTCGCCGTACATCGAGCGGGACCCGAGTGTGAACAAGAGTCTGCTGCTCCGCCTCATCGCCGGCGTCCGGGGGTTGTGACATGACGATGCGTCCCAGGCGCCGCTCCAGCGGTCAGGCCGTCAAGATCGTCGTGACCGGCCCCTTCGCGGCCGGCAAGTCGACCTTGATCCGTACGATCAGCGAGATCACGGTGCTGTCCACCGAGAAGGACATCACCGACGAGACCAAGGCGCGCAAGAGCGAGACCACGGTCGCCATGGACTTCGGCCGGATCACCATCGACAAGGACCTGGTCCTCTATCTGTTCGGCACGCCCGGCCAGGACCGGTTCGACTTCATGTGGGAGATCCTCGGCGAGGGCATGATCGGCTACATCCTGCTGCTGGACGCCCAGCGCATGGAGAGCCTCGACGAGGCTGTCGGCATCCTCGCGGCGTTCCGTCGCATGGCGCACGTCCCGTTCGCCGTCGGCCTCAACCGGGCCGAGGGCATGGAGCCGGGCACCGAGGCGCTCATCCGCGAGACGCTGCAGCTGTCGGACAACGTCCCGGTGCTGCCCTGCGACGCGACCGACCGCGAGTCGGTCAAGGCTGTGCTGCTCGCGCTGCTCTACTCTGTCGCCGAGACGCTCGACGACGTCCAGCCTGCGCACGTCTAGCCGGGGGAGGAGCCACCGTTGTCTCTTCTCCCTCGCCGCCGGGCAGGTCAGCCCGGACAGGTCGCCGTCCACCCCGGGTGGACCCTCAGCCCGCCGTCGATCGCCGACGTCGTAGCCGCTGTCGAGCCCGCACCTGCCCCGGTCGCGCCCGTCGCCGCCCAGCCGGCCTCGCGCTGGACCTCGAGCCCGCCGTTGCCCCCGCTGCCGGTCCCACTGCCTGCTGTCGTTGCTCCGGTGCCCGCTCCCGTCGCGGTCTGGGCCCAGGCGCCCTCCGCGCCCATCGCCACGATCGCGCCCGTGCCCGTGCCCGAGACCAGTTGGACGAGTGAGTGGGAGGCGGTCGCCGCCACCCCGAGCTCGCCCGCGGCGCCGGTGGCCCTGCACACGCTGCAGCCGCCGCCCGTGCTGCCGTCGTTTCCACCGCCGGTCGCCGCGCTGCTGACGGCGCTCGACCTGCCCCTGCCGGTCGAGATCCGGGTCGCCGAGACTCCGCTGGCCGCCCAGGCGGTGGCGTTCCTGCAGGGAGTCGCCCCCCAGCCGCCACGTCCGCCGTTGCCTCCTGCGCAGGCTCCGCGCCGGTCGACCGTCCGGCTCGGCTTCACCGACGCCAGCGTGGTCGACCTGCGCCCCGACGACCCGATCGCCAAGGCCCTGCACACCGTGGCAGACGCCCTCATCGGGCGCAGCTGACCTTCAGGCGCCGCCCGCGATGCCGATGGCTGTCCGCAGGGCTGGTCCGACCGCGCTGATGGGGTACGCCTGCGTCCGCAGCGCGCCGCGTGCCACGAGGGACTCACGCAACGGTGCGTCAGCGATGATCGACCCGACCGCGTCCGCCCATGCCTCGACGTCGTCCGGATCGGCGTAGAGCGCCGCATCGCCGCCCACCTCGGGCAGGCAGGTCGCGTCGCTGCTCACGACGGGCACGCCCGCGGTCATGGCTTCGAGCAGCGGCACGCCGAAACCTTCGTACCGCGAGGGAAAGCAGAGCACGGTGGCCCGCTGGTACTCCTCGATCAGCGCTGCTTCGTCGACGTGGCCGGCAAAGCTGACCGCGCTTCCGAGCACCTCGGACATCGCTGCCGCGTCGGCCTCGCCCGCCGGTGGTGTCTTGCCGACGATGCGCAGCGTGGCCGGCACCCCACGGAGTCGCAGCTGGGCAACGGCTTTGGCGACGACGACGAGGTTCTTGCGCGGGAGCACGGTGCCCACGCAGAGCACCACAGGCGCCTCGATGTCCGGTGGCGACACGGCTCTCGTCTGCCACACGGTGTCCAACGACCGCGCCAGCCCTGGCTCCACCGAGATCGGGCAGACCACGATGCGTCCGGTGTCGATGCCGTACCTCGTGGTCATGTCCTGACGGGTCCACTGCGTCGCAACGATGACGCATCGCGCCCGCCGCGCTGACGAGCGGATCGACCACCGGTAGCGGAGCAGGGTCGGCAGCGGGATCCACTGCCGCGCATGGTCGTCCTCGAACGACAGGTCGTGGATGACGACGACGCCGGGGGTGCGGCCGGGGGGCAAGGTGTACTGCGCGACGACCACGTCAGGCCGCACCGCGCGCAGCAGGCGAGGCATGTCGAGGGCCAGCCGGCGCGCGCTCGACGTCGAGACCGTGTGGCGCCGGTCAGGGGTCACCGACAGCGGCAGGTGGGCGTGCGTGGTGACCGCGTAGTGGGCGGGCCTCAGCTGGTCCGCTTCCAGCGCTGCCACGGCGTTGCGCGCCCACGACTCGTTGCCGGTCTGCTGCAGGCCCAGGTGGTGCACGTCGAGCAGGGCAAGCGGCCCGTGACCATCAGCGCCGCTCATGGGCCGATTCTGCCATGTTCCCAGGGATTTCCGGGCTCGCCGCGTACGATCTTGCCCGTGACGTCGTCGGCCGCTCCCGCCTCCGCCCTGGCCGGAGTCCATGCTCTGCTCGAGGTCTCGACCGGCGGTGGTCGCCAGCGTGGCCTCGGCCGCTACGACAGGGCGGTCGCCGCGGCGCTCGCGTCCCTGGGCGCCACGGTCACCGAGCGGTCCGCCTCCGGTCGCGGCGGTCCTCGGCTCGCGGAGTTCCTGGCCCTGCCACCGCGTCAGGCCCGGGTGCTGCACCGCGATTTCGACATCTTCCATGCGACGACGCCGTACGCCTCGCCGGTGTGGGCGCCGCGGCCGGTCGTCGTCTCGATCCACGACATCATCCCGATCGATGTCGAGGCCTACCGCAAAACCGGCGCGAAGGCCTCGCTCTTCTACCGACTGGCCGCACGGGCCGATGCGGTGCTCACGCTGTCGGACCACACCGCGCAGCGCGTCGCCGAGCGGTTGAACGTTGATCCAGGTCGCATCGTCGTGGCCCCGTTGCCGGTTGCACCCGCCTTCGTCGCCGACGAACTCGACCCCGCGCCGTTGCCTGAGCAGCTGGTCGGAAAGCGTTACGTAGCAGCACTTCTCGACCGCAACAGCGCTGACCCGCGCAAACGCGGGGGGTGGCTGGTCGGCCTGGCCGAGCGGCTCGCCCCCTTGGGCGTCCCGGTCGTCGTCACCGGTGCCGGTGTCGACCGACTGCCTTCGGTCCTGGGGCTCGGCCGGGTCGAGGACCGGGTCTGGGCGACTGTCCTGCGCCACGCTGAGCTCTTCGCCTACACCTCCGCGTACGAGGGGCAGGGGCTGCCTCCGCTGGAGGCGATCTCCTGTGGCACACCGGTGGTTGCCTTCGCCAACACCTCGATCGGTGAGGTCGTGGGCCCTGCCGGGGTCCTCCTGGACGAACCGGCCAGCGTCGCCCACCCTGCCGTCGGGCCGCACAAGCCGGACGACGCGGGCGCGGTCCTGCTCGCGGAGGCGTGCATCGCGCTACTCGAGGACGCGGACGAGTTGTCGCGGCTGGGCGGGCTCTGCGCCGCGCAGGCGGGCGCCTTCACGGACGAGCGGTTCGCGGCCGGCGTCGCCGCGGCCTACCAGAAGGCGCTCTAGTGCGCGTCGGCGTCAACACGGCCATCCTGCGGCGCGGCCACTCCGGCACGGCGAGCGTCACCCGGCTGATCGTCGACGTGCTCACATCCCAAGGCCACGACGTGGTCGAGCTCGACCCGCCCTGGCAACGCGGCGAATCGCGGGTCCGCAACCTGGTCCGCTCGGTGAGCTGGGATCTCTGGGGCGCGGCCCGGGCCGAGCCGATCGACCTGCTGATCAGCCCATGCAACGTTGGGCTTGCGCCTCGTCCGCTGCCGCACCTGCTCTACATGCAGGACACGATGCCACTGGACCATCCCGAGCTGTTCGACCGGGGCTTTAACCTTTACGTCCGGCTGCTCTTCGGGTTCTCGGTCCGGCGGGCATCGCTGGTCGTCACCGCGTCTGAGCACGCAGCAGGCCGGATTCGGGCCCGGTGGCCGGCCGTGGGCGGAGCGCTCCGGGTCGCCCCGTGGCCGACCCGCTCAGTGGTCGACGACGAGCCGCGGTCGACGCGGCCGGCCGGGCGCAGGGTGGTGGTGGTGCTGGGCGCGACCGAGCCGCACAAGCGCACCGCGATGGCGGTCGAGGTCGTCCATCGCTTGCGGCAGCGCACGGGCGAGGACGTCGCGCTCCAGGTGATCGGTCCTGACGGACGGGCCGAGCCCGAGGTAGCCGCGGCGATTGCTGCTGCCGATCCGGCCGGCCAGTGGGTCTCACGCTTCTCCGAACCGACCGACGACGGTGTCCGCGAGCGGCTCCGGGGCGCGTGGGTGCTGCTGCAGTGCTCTTCTGACGAGGGGTTCTGCCTGCCTCTGCTCGAGGCGTCGACCGTCGGGCTCCCCGCAGTGCACACCGGCACCGGTTCGATGGCCGAGGTGCATCCCTACGGGAACGCCGGGGACTCCCCGACGGGCCTGGTGGACGCTCTCCTCCGCCTCACCGACGACGCTGCCTACGCGACCGCGTCGTACGAGGGGCTCGAGGTCGCGCGCCGGCACAACGCCGCCGCGTTCGGCGACCGGTTGGCCGGTCTCGTCGAGGAGACCGTCAGGACCGCGAGCGGCCGCGGCTGAGCAGTCGCTCACGCAGCCCTAGGCCGGGATCCGCACCACCCCCTTTCGGATCACTGGGCCCTCCTGGCTGCTCTGCGGGCAATCATTCGTGCCAAAGCGGCCCAGTGATCGTGATCAGTGGGGGGTTGTGGCTGCTCTGACGGCCGGCATTGGCGCCACAGCGGCCAGTGATCCTCAGCGGGGGGGCGCCCGCTCCTGGTCCTGCACAGTCAGCGGCGCTGGGCCCGCTCCGCCTTCTTGGCCTGCACGTAGGCCTTGTCGGTGCGTAGGTGTGCCCGCCCGGTGCTGCGGATCGGCAACGTCAACAGCACCAGCCGGGCCTGCCACCGCGTCAAGCGGGGCACCGTGGGTTCACCCGAGGCCTTCCACAGTCGCCCCCAGATGCCTCCCATGGGGCGATGTATCGGCTGGCGCCGCCCCGGCGCCGCGGCGTCGTCGGTGCTGGAGTCGACGGTCTTGCCCGGGTGGATGCGGTAGCGCAACACCGCGTCGGGGGCCAGGCAGAACCGACCGCGCAGCAGCAGCCGCCACGTCAGCAGCACGTCGAAGCCGTATCCGTCCTGCATGGGCATCGCCGCCAGTAGTCGTTGCCTGCGATGGATCCCGTAGATCTCCATCCACCCCAGCTGGTCGGCGAAGGCCAGCAACCGGCGGTAAGGGATGCGGCTGTCCAGGCCGCGGCGCGGAGGTCGATGGAGGAGCACCTCGCCCTCGCCGTTGACGAACAGCACGGTGGGCACGGCGACCGAGGCTCGAGGGCTCGCGTCCAGCGCCTTCTCGCCGGCAGCGACGAAGCCGGGGTCGAGGCGGTCGTCGTGCGCCAACCAGAGAAACCGCTCGCTCCTGGTCTCCACGAAGGCCCGTTCGAAGTTGGCGACAGCCCCAGCGTTGGCCGTGGCGACGTGCACGCGGTCGGAGGGTACGAGCCCGCGCGCCACCTCGACGGTGTCGTCCGTCGATGCGTTGTCGAAGACATGCACCTCGATGTCGTCGCCCTGGTCGAGCGCGGTGCGCAGGGCCTCAGCCAGCTCGGCCGAGGCGTTGCGGACCGGGAGGGCGATCACCATGCGTGGAGGTGCTGCCGCCGAGTGGCTGTCCAAAGGTCTCCCTCGTTCTGGGCGCCGGAGCGCACCGCTTCCTATCCGCGGACGTCGTGCCAGCCGAGCAAGCGGGTATCCGGGCTGTCCGAGGCTTCGCGGCGCCGGCCGATGTCGACCGCGAACTCGAGAGCCCGTGCCGCATCGGACCACACGAACCACTCGGCGCTGGGCGGTGCCACCCTTGCACGCTCCCACAGCGTCCGGCTGGCCGGGAAACCGGCGAGCCGCGCCACGATGCGGCGCGCCGCGCGCCAGTCGGCCTTGCGGGCGACCCGCGCGCGTTCGGCGCGCCGCCAGACGTCGAACGGGACCGGTTGGTGGCCGAGCCGGGTCAGCAGGGCCCGCTGGTCCCGCTGGAGGACCTCGTCGACCAGGCTGTCGAGGTCACGGTCGATGGCGGCCAGATAGTCGGCCTGATCGACGGCTGGCATGGTCGCCTCGTTGCCGTCGGCGCGGACGAAGCAGTACTCGTTCATGATGGCGTTGAGGACCCCCTGTAGCTCAGGCACCGGCGCGTGTGCATTGAGCGGTCCGACGAGCTCAGCGGTGAAGCGGCGCGAGTCATCGCTCACGGTGCCACGGGCCTGGTTGGCGCCGTTGCTCATCGCCGACGCGTGATGGACGTACGCGGAGCGCTCGTACCGGGCGACGCTGTCGACGACCGTGAGGCACCGGTACGCGAAGCAGTAGTCGGGCGCGATGGAGGCGAACACCGTGCCGTACCGTTGGGCGACCTGGTCGAGGACCGCGCGGGGGGCCAGCGAGTTGAGCATGCGGGGGAGCGTGGCCGACGGACGGCCGTGGGCCGCAGCGTCGAGCAGCGTGCGAGACGCGACCTGGCGTACGTCTCCCGACCAGGGGTTGAGGTGCACCCGCACGTCGGTGTCGGCATCAAGCACGGCGTCGGTGTCGAAGGTGATGACCCGGTCCGGCAGCGCCGCGCAGATGAGGCTGAGCCGACCCAGCTCGCCGGGCCGCATCACCATGCGGTCGGTGAGGAAGCCGACGTGGGTGACGGCAGGGTCGGCGAGCGCCGCGTCGAGCGCAAACTGCCAGTGGCCGACCATCGGCAACGGCGTCGGTGGCCGGATCACGGTCGCGTCGGGGGAACTTGCCAGCAGCCGGGCCAACTGCGCGATGCTCGCCGGCTCGGTCGAGTTGTCGCTGACGAGGAGTTGGCAGGCGGTCGCGTCGCCGAGCTGGCCCAGCACCGACCGGACGGCCTGCGCGGCCAGCTGCGGCCGGTTGCGGGTGGGCACGACGAGCGCGATGTGCGGCGTTGTCACGGGGCACTCGCCTCACGGGCGCCCGCGCGGGCCGGGAGGCCCCGCAGCTCGGCGACAAATCGTCGACGTGCCCCTGACTCGCAGACCGCGATGGCGACCAGGCCTGCGGGCAGGGTCACCGACCACGGTCGGCGCCACGCGTGGTCGGCCAGCTCCATGACACCGAGCGGCAGCAGCAGGAACGGCAGCTGGGCCAGGAGCGTGGGCAGCATCAGCCCGCCGACGCGGCCTCGGACCGCCACGGTCAGGCCGGCGATGCTGACACCCTCGCCGACCAGCAGGATGACCGCCGCGGCGCCCGCCCCGTGTCGGGGTACGAGCAGGACGAGCAGCGCGACCACGACGATCGCGGTGACGGCGATGACCTTGAGGTGGGCAACCTGGCGGCCAGCGGCGACGAGCGTCTGGGCCAGAATGCTGTTGTAGTAGCCGAGCGGGACGTAGAGGATCAGCACCGCTAGCAAGCCGCCCGCTGTCGCGTAGGCCGAGCCGTACAACAGTTGGGTGATCGGGCCGGCCAGGACGATGATGAGCGCGCTGAGCGCGAACCCGGGCCGCGTGGACAGCCGGACCAACCGGTTCACCAGAGCAGCGGCCGCCTCGGGCGCGTCTGCGCATCGCCGAACCAGCTCAGGGAACACCGCCGTCACCAGCACCTCGACCGCCATCTGCAGGGAGGCGGCGATGCGGTACGAGGCGGTGTAGGCGCCGGCGTCGCGGGCCGGCCGGCTCAGACCCAAGGTGATGAGGTCGGCGTTGGTCAGCACCTGGGTCAGCACCATGGCCGCGAGGTAGGGCGACGAGCCGCCGAGCAGCGAGCGCGCCACGGACCGGTCGGGACGGGCAAAGGACAGCCGACCGGCCGCGTGCAGGTAGGCCAGCGCAGCCACGTCGCCGAGCAGCAGCCCGGACCAGAGCGCCGACACGACGACGAACGAGCGCCACCCTGCGGCGAACCCGGCAAGGGTGATTGCGGTGGTGGCCAGCTGGGTGAGCACCCGCAGGCCGGCCAGCGCGGTCATGCGTTCGTCGGCCTGCACGACGAAGAAGACGTTGAGCGCCTGTGCCACGAGCAGCGGGAGGCCGATCAAAGTGAGGGTGCGCACTGTCCCGGTGAACGGCAGCAGCCAGACCAGGCCGGAAAGCACCAGCGCGAGCACCAGGGCCAGCCCCACTTGCGCCGCCACCGTCGTCGCGACCAGGGAGTCGTCGCGGCCTCCGCCGCGGACGAGCCGCAGCTGGGCAAGCGTGGTCAGGCCGCCGTCGCCGAGGACCCCCGCGTATGACAGCAGCGCGAGAGCCACGGCCACGCCACCGAGCCCCGCCGGCCCGAGCACGCGGGTCGTCACGAGGGCCGTGCCGAACGCCAGGGCCCGTACCACGACATCGGCCGAGAGCAGCACGCTGAAATGCGCCAGCAGCCGTGGCCTCGAGGTCGACATCAGCCCGCCGCGTCGCGCAGGACGCCGGCAAGCGTCGCCGCGGACTCCGCCCAGGAGAAGTCGTCGACCCGCGCCCGTCCCGCGTCGACCAGCCGCCTCTGCTCGATCGGGTCACCCAGCACCTGGCTGATCGCCAGCGCGTACGCAGCCGCGTCGTCGGCGTCGACCAGCCGGGCCGCACCGCCGGAGACCTCGGCCAGCACCGGGCGGTCCGCGGCGATGACGGGCGTCTCTGCCGCCATCGCCTCGACCATGGGCAGGCCGAAGCCTTCGTAGAACGACGGGAACAGCAGCGCCTCGGCGCCGGAGTAGAGCAGCGACAGGTCCTCGTCGGAGGCGAAACCCAGGTGCACCACGCGTCCCGTCGATCGCGGCCGCTCGACCGCGGCCATCGTCGCCTCGGCCCGCCAGCCCACCTTGCCCACCAGCACCAGGCCCACGTCGTTCCGCAGGTCGGCCGGCAGCCTGTCATAGGCGTCGACCGCCGCCACCAGGTTCTTGCGCGGCTCGAGGGTGCCAGTCGCCAGGAGGAACCGCTCCGGCAGGCCCAGCCGCTGCTTGGCGGCGGTGACGTCGCTCTCGGCTCTCGGCCGGAACAGCTTCCGGTCGACGGCGGGGTAGACGCAGCGGACCCGTTCGGGCGCGATGTCGTACCGCTCGAGGATCTCCTCGCGAACGGCGTGCGAGATGGTGACGACCGAGGTGGCCCGACGCATCGTCCGCTCGACCTCCCGGGTGAGGTAGGCCGCGTGCCTCGCGTCGGCCTGCTCCGCGTGCCGCACGAACGAGAGGTCGTACACGAAGGCGACCACCGGCGCGCGCCGGGCCAGCGGCCACACCACGAAGTCGGGGAAGACGACGACGTCGTTGCGGCCGAGGCCGGTGGCCAGGTCGAACGGCGCCGGCAGACCATGGCTGACCAGCGTCCGGTACG
Source organism: Acidothermaceae bacterium B102 (assembly GCA_033097465.1). Taxonomy (GTDB): domain Bacteria; phylum Actinomycetota; class Actinomycetes; order JAWWOL01; family JAWWOL01; genus JAWWOL01. The sequence continues at coordinate 4,601,136 of AP028633.1, read as the reverse complement.
CCCGGTCGGACAGTCGCGCGGGTGCGGTACGGACGTTAGGCGCAGCGATCGCCGGTGGCAGAGATCCCACGCCGCGCAGGACCCCGACGTCGAACTGCCAGGACGGCAGCTGCCTCACCAGCTCGGTGAGAAGGCTTCGCACGTACCGGTCGACACCTGTAGGCATCGGCCGGGCCAGGACTCCGCCTTCGACGCCGACGCGGAGCGTGGTCCCAGGCACGCCTGAACTGTAGCGAGAACGCGCTCCCGTATTGGCTAAGGTGTGGGCCGTGGCGCTTATCCCTCGCATGCGACGGCGTCAGGACTTCTATCTCGCAGTGCTCGACACGGTGGCCGCTGTCATCGTCTGCTACACCGCCTACCGGATGCGGTTCGAGGGCCAGCTGCCGCTCCCGGCGCACTTCGCCCATCGGTACGAGGCGGCGACCATCGTCACGGGCGTGCTCTGGCCGCTCGCGACCCGCGCGTCGGGCCTCTACCGGCGAGGGGCGCTGCGGCTGGGCACGTCCAACCTCGAGCCGGCGTTCGAGGCGACGGTCGCCATCGCCGTCGTGCTGGGGGTCATCGACCTCACGGCCTTCGGCCAGGACATCTCGCGCGCCTGGCTCGCCCTCGTCGTGTCGTTCCTGTTCGTGGCGGCGCTGGCCACCCGTACGGGTGTCCGCAGGGGTCGCCGTGCGCTCGTACCGTTCGGTCTCGCCCTCGAGCGGTACGCCGTCGTCGGCACGCCCCGCGAGCGCCGGCGCCTCGTCGGCGACCTGACCCGGGCGCCCGGCGCACCGTTCCGCATCGTCGCCGAGCTCGACGCCGACCTCAGCGCGGACCAGCTCGTCGCCGAGGTCGAACGGCTCCGCCTCGACGGTGTCATCGCGCCCCCCGGAACCCTTCCTGAGGCGGGACTGGTCGCCGGCCGGCTTGCGGCGCTGGGCGCCGACGTGCTCATCGCGCCCTCGATCGCCGACCTCGACCTGCGGGTCGGCAGCATCGCGGTCCTGCACGGGGTGCCCCTGCTCCGCGTCGCCGGGCTGACCCCGCGGCGCCGGGCCGTCCGGGTCAAGCCCCGTGACCAGACCAAGCACGGCGTCGCTATCCTCGGCACACGCGGCATCCCGGCCAACTACGGCGGCTTCGAGACCTTCGCCGAGCGGCTGGCGCTGCACCTCGTGGGGGAGGACATCGCGACCACCGTCTACTGCCGCAAGGCGTACGCGACCGTGCCGTCCCCCTGGCAGGGCGTCAAGCTCGTGACCCTGCCAACCATTCGCAGCAAGTACCTCGACACGGTCGTCCACACCTTCGTGTCCGCGGTCCACCTCGTGCTGACCGGCGGACCCCGCGACGTGGTCCTCTGCAACGCGGCCAACGCGCCGGTCGTGCCGCTGCTGCGACTCTGCGGCCGGCGGGTGCTGCTCAACGTCGACGGCCTCGAGTGGCGCCGCTCCAAGTGGGGCGTCGCCGGCCGATCGTGGTACCGCATGGGGGAGTGGCTGTCCGTCCGTACCGCGTCGGTCCTCGTGACCGACGCCGACGAGGTCCGCACCTACTACCGGGTGCGCCACGACACCGACTCGGTGATGATCCCGTACGGGGCCGACCTGCTCGAGCGCGGCAGCATCCCGATCCCGGCCGAGACAACGGTCGCGCCGGACGAGTACGTGCTCTACGTCTCCCGCTGGGAACGCGAGAACAACCCGGTGATGGTCGCGGCGGCCCACGCGGCATCGGGCACCGAGCTGGCCCTCGTCCTCCTGGGGGCCGCGACGTACGAGCCCGAGCTCGATGCCGAGGTACGCGCCGCCGCCGGACCGCTCGCGCTGCTGCCGGGCCCGGTCTACGGCGATGGCTACCGCGGGTTGCAGGTCAACGCGCGTTGCTACGTCCACGCGACCGAGGTCGGTGGCACCCACCCGGCCCTCATCGAGGCTATGGGCGCCGGCAACCTCTGCCTTGTCCTCGACACCCCGGAGAACCGCGAGGTCGCGGGGCCCGCCGCGTGGTTCTTCGCCGACGAGATCGAGCTCGCGACGCTCATCACCAAGGCGGCGGCGCTCGGCACCGACGAGCTGGCCACCCTGCGCACCCAGGCCCGGGCGCTGGCCGAGGTGCGCTACTCCTGGCGGGCGGTAGGGTCCGCCTACGTCGACCTGCTGCACGGTGCCCACGCGACCTGACCGAGGTCAAGCAGTCTCGGCGGCGTGCCGATGCTCTCGCCGTGACGGCGACAGTGGCAGTGGAGGCACCCGAGGGCCGTGACCAGGGGCCGCGGCGCATCCAGGACCCGAGTGCCCTCGGTAGCCACGTGTCGATGGTTGTCGCGCTGCTCTGGTGGGGCCTGTTCCTGACCTACCACGGGGGCGGGCGTGACCGCTGGGTGCTGACCCTCGGCATCCCGGTCGCCCTCGTGGCGATGGCGGCGGCGCGACCGTGGGCTTTCGTGTCCACGCGCCTGCTCGCGATGGCCGCCGGTGTGACCGCCTGTGCCGTGGCCGTCTGCCTGATCACCCCGACCCACTGGTACGCGGGCAGCCAGGCGGCGACCTACGCCTACGCCGCCGCACTGCTGATCGCCGTCCGGGCCTACGCCCGTACCGAACGCCGACGCACATGGATCCTCGGACTCGTCCTTGCCTCAGGGGTGGCGCAGTTCGCCTGGGCGTTCGCCTACTGGCAGAAGGTCGGTAGCCCGTCGGCGGCGATGATCGGCCGCTTCCTCTGGTACAACCAGTTCGCCGCGTTCGAGCTCGCCCCCGCGGTCATCGGTCTGGGGCTCGCCATCTCGGCGGCGGTGCCGCTGCGCCTCCTTGCCGGCCTTGCGGCGGTCCTCGGGTCAGCCGGGGTCGTGCTCTCGACCAGCCGGGCGACCATGGCGTTGCTCGGGCTGGGATGGGTGGCGGCAGGGTTGCTGGCGCTGCTCGGGTCGTCGACCGCGCGCGACCGCGTTCGGGTCCTGGTGCGGTTGCTCGTGCTGGGCGCGTTGACCGCGCCGACGCTCTACCTCGTCACCGGGCCGCCGTTCTTCAGCGAACGCGCCGCGCCGCTGTCGGCGACCTCGGGGCGGGCGGTCGGCCAGCCGGTCACCCAGAACGGCGTCTACCGCCTCGACTTCTGGCGCCAGTCGCTGCAGATCATCCGTCGACACCTCCTGGACGGAGCCGGCTTCGGTTCCTTCGGACGGCAGAGCAGGCTGCTCGACCCCAACCACGTCCACGCGCAGTTCGTGCACAACGGCTACCTGCAGGCCTTCAGCGACGGCGGGCTCTTGCTCGGCGTCCCGTTCGCGGTCGGCTGCGGCGCCCTGCTCCTCATCGTCGCCGGGCGGTTCTCGCGTGCTGCGGCCAGGCAGGAGTACGGCGCCGTCGCCTTCGCCGCCGTCGCGGTGGTGCTGCTCGCCGTGCACAGCGGGGTCGACTTCGACTGGAGCTATCCCAGCCTGATGGCCGAGATCGCCGTCCTCGCAGGACTCGTCATGGCCTGGGCGCCCCGTACCGCCGCCCCCGACGGCGCGCGCGTCCGGTGGCGGCAAGGGCTGTGCGTGGTCCTCGCCGCAGGCGCACTCGTGCTGGCTGCGCATGCCGTCCCCGGGGGCTGGCTCAACAACGCGCCCCGCGACCCGTCGCTGACCGTTGTGGCCCCGGCATCCGCGGGCTGAACGGCGGGCACGAGGTCAAGCACTCGCGGCAACCTGCCGATGCCTGCCAGGTGACGATCCTCGCGGTCCCGGCAGTCGCCGACGGGCGCTCTCCGGCAGCCGCCCGGGAGCGCGACGTCCGCGCGATCGTCGCCCACGTCGGGGTGGGTGCCGCCCTGCTCTGGTGGGCCTTCGCGCTGACCCACGCCAGTGGCGGCAGGGACCGCTGGGTGCAGACCGTCGGCATCGGTCTCGCCGTCCTCGCACTGACAGTGGTACGGCCCTGGCGGGTGCTCTCCGTTCGCTCGCTCGGGCTCGCCGCCGCCGTGGCCGCAGCCCCCGTCCTCGTCTGCCTCATCGACCCGACCCACTGGTTCGGCGCCGGCCAGGCCGCCACCTATGCCTACGCGGCGGTGCTGTTCGTCGTCGTTCGGGCCCACGCCGTCACCGCCTCGCGCCGTACCGCCCTCGTCCTGCTGCTGCTGGCCGCCGCCGTCGCCCAGGTCGCGTGGTCCATGATCGCGTGGGTCGGCGGTGGTGACCCCGGGGTCGAGCTGGTCGGCACGTTCTACTGGCACAACCAGCTCGCGGCCTTCCTGCTCGCACCGGCCGTCCTGGGCGCCGGTCTGGCTGCTGTCGGCACCGGTCCGCTCCGTCTGGCCGGCACCGTCACCGCCGTCCTGTCCACGGCCGGCGTCGTGCTCTCGACCAGCCGGGCGACTATGGCGCTGCTGGCCCTGGGCTGGCTCGCCGCCGGCCTGCTCGCGGTGCTCAGCGCCTCCGGGCTACGGGCCCGGCTCCTCGCTGGCGTGCGCATCGTCGTTCTCGGCGCCGTCGCGACGCTCGTCACCGTGCTGCTGCCCGGGCCGCCGCTGTTCGCCCACCGCATCTCTGCCCTCGCCTCGACGGCCAGCCGCGCGCAGGGCCAGACGCTGAGCCAGAACGGTGGCTACCGGTTTGACTTCTGGCGTCAGGCGCTGCAGTCGTTCGAGCGGCACCCGCTCACCGGCTCCGGGTTCGGCTCGTTCGGTCACGAGGCCGGCGTGGTCGACCCGAACGGCGTCCACTCGGCCCTCGTGCACAGCGGTTTCCTTCAGCCGCTCACCGACGGCGGCTTGCTGCTGGCCATCCCCTTCCTGCTGGCCTGCGTCCTCGTCGGGGTCGGGCTGCTGCGTCGTCTGCTGCCCTCGGCCTGGCGTGTCGACCAGGGCGTGGTCACCCTGTTGGCTGTGGCGTCGCTGTTGCTGGCGGTCCACAGCGCGGTCGACTTCGACTGGACCTATCCCAGCCTCATGGTTCTCAGCGCCGTCCTGGCAGCCCTCGCCCTGGCGTGGTCGCCGGCCACGTCGCCTTCCCGTGCTCCGCGGGCCGCGACGCCGGGCGCGTACGCCGCTCTCACCGCCTGTGTCGTGCTCGTTGTGGCGGCGCTCGTCCTTGCCCAGCAGGCCATCCCCGGCAGCTGGCGACTCACCGCTCCCGCTCCCCACCCCGCTTCGGTCTCTGGAGAACCTGCCTCATGAAGCAGCTCGGCGACATCCTGCTCGAAGGTGGCTTCGTCACCCGGGAACAGCTCACGGAGGCCTACGACGAGCACCAGCGGCTCGGCCGCTCGCTCGGCCGGGTCCTGGTGGACCGCGGCATCCTCTCCGAGAGCCAGCTGGTGGCTGCCCTGGCCCAGCAGATCGGCCTGCGCTTCGTCGACCTGACCGAGTTCCCCGTCGACGGCTCGGCCGTGGCCCGGGTGCCCGAACCGGTCTGCCGACGCCACACCGCACTGCCCATCGCGTACGAGGACGGTCGTCTGCTCGTCGCGATGGCCGACCCCGCCAACGTCTTTGCCATCGACGACATCCGCTCGCTGACCGGCCTCGAGGTCAAGCCGCTCGTCGCCACCCGGGCCGACGTCATCCAGGCGATCGCCCGCTACCACCGCGCCGACAGCGAGCTCGACGACATCACCGCCGGCCTCGACTCGCTCGACGACAACGACGACCTGGCCAGCGTCAAGGAGGTCGTCGAGGACGCCCCGATCGTCAAGTTCGTCAACCTGCTGATCACGCAGGCGATCCAGGACCGTGCCTCGGACATCCACATCGAGCCGGCCGAGCGCGAGCTGCGGGTCCGGTTCCGCATCGACGGCGTGCTGCACGAGGTGATGCGCTCGCCCAAGACGATCCAGTCGGGCGTCATCAGCCGGCTCAAGATCATGGCCGACCTCAACATCGCTGAGAAGCGGCTCCCGCAGGACGGCCGGCTGTCGGTCAACGCCAACGGCAAGAAGATCGACCTCCGGGTCGCGACGCTGCCGACGGTGTGGGGCGAGAAGGTCGTCATGCGTGTGCTGGACAACTCGACCGCGATGCTCAAGCTCACCGACCTCGGCTTCAGCCAGAGCAACTACGACCGGTTCTCGCTGAGCTTCGTCAAGCCGTACGGGATGATCCTGGTCACCGGCCCCACCGGCTCCGGCAAGTCGACCACGCTCTACGCGACGCTGAACATCGTCTCGACGCCGGAGAAGAACGTCATCACCGTCGAGGACCCGGTGGAGTACCGGATCCCGCTCATCAACCAGGTACAGGTCAACGTCAAGGCGGGCCTGACGTTTGCCGCGGCGCTGCGGTCGATCCTGCGGTCTGACCCCGACGTCGTCCTCATCGGTGAGATCCGCGACCACGAGACGGCACAGATCGCCATCGAGGCCGCCCTCACCGGTCACCTCGTGCTCTCCACCCTGCACACCAACGACGCGCCCAGCGCCATCACCCGCCTCGTCGAGATGGACATCGAGCCGTTCCTCGTCGGTTCTGCGGTCGACGCCGTGCTCGCCCAGCGCCTCGCCCGCCGCCTATGCACTAAGTGCAAGGAGGCCTACACACCGACGGCGGAGACGCTGATCGCCAACCGCTACCCGTGGACGCCCGAGGAGCCGCTGCCGACGCTCTACCGGCCGATCGGCTGCTCCGCGTGCTCGAAGACCGGCTACAAGGGTCGTCTCGCGCTGCACGAGGTCATGGTCGTGACCGAGGAGATCGAGCGCATGGCCGTCGAGCGGGCCTCAGCGGCCACGATCGGCCGGGCGGCCCGGGCGGACGGTATGACCACCCTGCGCGACGACGGCATGCTCAAGGTCAGCGAAGGCACGACGTCGTTCGAGGAGATCCTCCGCGTCGTGGTGTGACCCCCGGCCTCGCTCCTTGACCCGGATGGCTCAAGGACCGCAGGTCCTCAAGGCGGCACCGGCGCAGGCCGATGTGCCACGTAGGAACCGGCGCCGCAGGTGTGCGGTGCGAAGGGAGCGGTCTGTGGAGACCAACGCGTTCGACGACTTCAACTCGCTGGCGGCCGGTGCCGCGCCTGGTGGTGGCCTGCCTGTTCCTGGGCTCGCGGCACCCAGCGCCCCCGTGCCTGGCCTGCCCGGAGCCGCCGTCTCCACGGCCTCGCCGCTGGACCCCTCGTGGGCTCCCGGTGCAGCTTCGGCCGTGCCGCTGGTCAGCCCTCCTTCGGGCTACTCTCCCGCGGTACCAGGGCTTGCGCCCTCGCCCGGTCTGGCCCCCAACCCGCTGCTGCCCGCCCCGTCTCCCGTGGTGGCGGCTCCGGCCCCCGTCGCGGCAGCTCCCGCGCCCGTCGCCGCTCCGGTGCCGGCGCAAGCTCCCGCCCCCGCCGCACCGGCGGAGCGGGCCCCCGAGAGGCCGGCGGAGAGCCACGCCGCCGCGCCCACGCGTACCGCCCTCGGTGAGAGCGACCAGCCGCACGACGGCCCGATCCTGACCGACCTGCTGATCCACCTGCTCGAGAGCGGTGCGTCCGACCTGCACCTCTCGGCCGGTGCCCGCCCGTCCTTCCGCAAGCACGGCCACCTCGTGCAGATGGAGGACCAGCCCGAGCTCACCCCGCCGGTCATCCAGCGGATGCTCTACGCGATCCTCACCCAGAAGCAGCGGGAGAAGTTCGAGGAGGTCCTCGAGCTCGACTTCGCATACGCGGTGCCGGGCAAGGCCCGCTTCCGCGTCAACATCTACCGTCAGCGCGACGCCGTCGGTGCCGCCTTCCGGCTCATCCCGTTCGAGATCAAGAAGCTCGAGGACCTCGGCGTCCCGCCGTCGGTCGCCAACTTCGCGATGCTGCCGCGTGGCTTCGTCCTCGTCACGGGCCCGACCGGTTCCGGCAAGTCGACCACCCTCGCGTCCCTGGTCGACCTGGCCAACCGCCAGCGCCACGACCACATCATGACCGTCGAGGACCCGATCGAGTTCCTGCACACCCACAAGAACTGCCTGATCAACCAGCGCGAGGTGGGGGAGGACACGCACTCCTTCCAGAACGCCCTCAAGCACGTGCTGCGTCAGGACCCCGACATCATCCTGGTCGGTGAGATGCGTGACCTCGAGACGATCGGGGTCGCCCTGACCGCCGCCGAGACCGGCCACCTCGTCTTCGCGACGCTGCACACCGCAGACGCTGCCCAGACGATCGACCGCGTCATCGACGTGTTCCCGCCGCACCAGCAGCAGCAGGTACGGGTCCAGCTCGCCGGTGCCCTCCAGGGTGTCGTCTGCCAGACCCTCGCCCGTACCAGCGATGGCAAGGGCCGGGTCGTCGCGACCGAGGTCCTGGTCGTCACCCCCGCCATCCGCAACCTCATCCGCGAGGGCAAGACCCACCAGATCTACTCGTCCATGCAGGCCGGCGCGAAGTTCGGCATGCACACGCTCGACCAGCACCTGGCCGAGCTGGTGAAGCAGAACCGGATCACCTACGAGACGGGTCTGGAGAAGGCGCACCACATCGAGGACTTCCAGCGGCTCTGCGGCCGGGCTTAGGACTGAGGGAACGACATGCCCACGACATTCGAGTACCAGGTCCGGGACCGCGCCGGAAAGATGGTCACCGGCTCGATCGAGGCCGAGACCCAGGCAGCGGTCGCCACGCGGCTCAAGCAGATGGGGTACGCCCCGGTCTCCATCAACGAGGTCAACAACAAGGGCCTCAAGGGCGAGATCACGATCCCCGGCCTGAGCCGCAAGAAGAAGATCAAGCTCAAGGACCTGGCGATCATGTCGCGCCAGTTCGCGACGATGATCAACTCCGGCCTGTCCCTGCTGCGCGCGCTCAACATCCTGTCCGAGCAGAGCAGCAGTCCTGAGCTCGGCCGAGTCCTGGGCGAGGTCCGCAACGACGTCGAGACCGGCATCTCGCTGTCGGTGTCGATGGCCAAGCACCCCAAGGCGTTCCCGCCGCTCATGATCAACATGTGCCGCGCCGGCGAGGTCGGCGGTTTCCTCGACTCCGTGCTGCTGCAGATCGCGGAGAACTACGAGGCCGAGGTCAAGCTGCGCAGCAAGGTCAAGGCGGCCATGACCTACCCGGTCGTCGTCTTCGTCATGGCCATCCTCATGGTCATCGGCATGCTGCTGTTCGTCGTGCCCGTCTTCGCCAAGATGTTCAAGGACCTCGGCGGCAAGCTGCCCGCGCCGACGGAGTTCCTGGTGATCCTTTCCGGGGCGATGAAGTTCCTCGTCCCGATCGGTCTGGTGACGCTCATCGGTGGCACCATCATCTGGAGCAAGATCAAGAACCGCGAGGACGTCCGGCAGATCGTCGACCCGCTCAAGCTCAAGATCCCGGTCTTCGGCAACCTGTTCAAGAAGATCGCCGTTGCCCGGTTCGCCCGCAACCTCGGCACCATGATCTCCAGCGGTGTCCCGATCCTGCAGAGCCTCGACATCGTCGCCGGTACGACCGGCAGCATGGTGCTGGCCAACGCGGTGCGCGACGTGCAGGACAGCGTCCGCCAAGGCGAGTCGCTGACCAAGCCGCTGGAGAAGCATGCCGTCTTCCCGCCGATGGTGGTGCAGATGATGACCGTCGGTGAGGACACCGGAGCACTCGACTCGATGCTGGCCAAGATCGCGGAGTTCTACGACCAGGAGGTCGAGGCGACCACGGAGTCGCTGACCGCCCTCATCGAGCCGCTGATGATCGGGTTCCTGGGCGCCATCGTCGGCTCGATGATCATCGCGCTCTACATGCCGATCTTCAGCATCTTCAAGCTCATCAACTGACCGCTAGCCCGCTTGGCGGACGGCCCACGACCTCGGTCGTGGGCCGTCTGCGTTGCCGGCGCATTCAACCGGCCGAACCTGCTTCAGAACGCTCAGAAAGTTCCGAAGAAGCCTCAAGTGACGCTCGGCCAGGGTCGAAGTCTCATTTGTCAACGAGCTACTCGGCCAGACAAGAGCACACCCGTCGTAAGGCGGGGCCGCAAAGCCAAGGAACCCTCCGGGGTCCGCCTGGCTGCCTCGGTCGGATCTTCACGGATCCGTATGAGGGCGAGCATCCGGGACCGCTCGAAACGTCATCATCATCTTTCAAGGAGAGAAATGCTCGCTCGCATCCGCAAGTCGCTGGAGAACCGTGAGGAAGGCTTCACCCTCATCGAGCTCCTCGTGGTCATGGTCATCATCGGCATCCTCGCCGCGATCGCCATCCCCTCGTTCCTCGCCCAGCGTGACAAGGGCTACCAGTCGGCTGAGAAGTCCGACCTCAAGACCGTCTCGATCGCCGAGCAGTCCTACGCGACCGACTACAACGGCCAGTTCACCGGCGACGCCGGCATCGTGAACACCACGACCACCTCTGACCTCCTGGTCGCCCAGGGTGCCAAGGTGTCCGGTAACGACACCGTCAAGGCCGCGCTCTACACCACCACCACCACGAACGACACGTACTGCCTGACCGCCACCTCCTCCAAGAGCACGGCTGTCTGGTACCTCTCCTCGGTCGACGACACGCCGACCACCACCAAGCCCAACGCGGCTTGCCTGTAGTTCAGCAGCTAGTTCAAGGGCGGTCCTCCCTCGGGAGGGCCGCCCTTGCTGCATGCTCCGCCGTAGTCAGTTCTGGCCAAGATCCACTCGGTGGCGGATTCAGTTGCGCAACCCACAAGCCGACACGGGGTTGTCATCTTTATCTTCCCGTCACGATGGCGGCCTTCGCCGTGGTGACTCGGGCTCCAAGGAGCAACATGAGCACGTTGCGACAACTCAGGAAACAGGACGAGGGTGGGTTCACCCTCATCGAGCTCCTCGTCGTCATGGTGATCATCGGCATTCTCGCCGCGATTGCCATCCCGTCCTTCCTTGCCCAGAAGGACAAGGGTTACCAGGCCGCCATGAAGTCCGACCTGCAGACCAGCGCCCTCGCCGAGCACGCCTACGCGACCGACTACAACGGGTCCTTCACCTCCGACGTCGTGAGCTCCAGCCAGACCACTGGCCCGCTCTCGGTGCAGGGGGAGAAGACGACGGTCGGTGTGACCATCACCGCTACGTCCTACAAGTCGGCCGGCGGCGTCGCCAACGACTCCTACTGCCTCTACGCCACCTACCCGAGCAGGACCACGGCGACGTACTGGCTCACCTCGGACAACGACACCCCGGTGCGTGCCAAGCCGGCTGTCTGCCCCTGAGGCTGTCCCGTGCAGGCGCGGCCCCGGTTAGTCCCTCTGGACTAGCCGGGGCTGCTCTTTTTATGACTTCAGTGAGTAGTTCGCATGGCCGAAGTAGGTAGGGAGAGTCTTCTTATCTTTCCATTATCATCTTCAAGGAGTGTCATGCTCGCTCGCATCCGCAAGTCGCTGGAGAACCGTTCGCAGGACTCGGCCGGCTTCACCCTCATCGAGCTTCTCGTGGTCATGGTGATCATCGGCATCCTCGCCGCGATCGCCATCCCGTCCTTCCTGGCCCAGCGTGACAAGGGCTACCAGTCGGCGGAGAAGTCCGACCTGAAGACCGTCTCGATCGCCGAGCAGTCCTACGCGACCGACTACAACGGCCAGTTCACCGGGGATGCGGGCATCATCAACACGACGCCCACCACAGACAAGCTGGTCGCCCAGGGCGCCAAGGTGTCCGGCAACGACACCGTCAAGGCCGCGCTGTACACCACCAGCACGTCGAACGACACCTACTGCCTGACCGCCACCTCGTCCAAGAGCACGGCTGTCTGGTACCTCTCTTCGGTCGACGACACACCGACCACCACCAAGCCCAACGCTGCCTGCCTGTAGGCCTGCACGCCTGCAGTTCTTCAAGGAAGTCGCCCGATCTCCCGATGGCCGGGACAGGGGACCGTCTCCACGGTTCCCCTTCCCGGCCATCGTCGATGAGGTAGACAGCTGCTGTGAACGGTTTCCTGCTCGCCTGCGTGGCGGTCTTCGGGCTGCTCATCGGCTCGTTCCTCAACGTCGTGGTGTGGCGGCTTCCCCGGCGGGAGAGCCTGTCCCACCCGCCGTCGCACTGTCCGCACTGCCAGAACCCCGTGCGGCCGTACGACAACGTGCCGGTGGTCTCGTGGCTCGTCCTTCGCCGGCGCTGCCGTGACTGCAAGGAACCCATCTCCTCGCGCTATCCGGCCGTCGAGCTGGCGACGAGTGTGCTGTTCGTCGTCGTCGCCTGGCGGATCGGCTGGCACCTCAGCCTCATCGGCTACCTGTTCTTCACCGCCACCGGTGTCGCCCTCGCGCTGATCGACTACGACATCAAGCGCCTGCCCGACACTCTGACGTTCCCGACCTACCTGGTCGCCCTCGCCGCCCTGCTCGCCGACACGGTCCACAGCGGCCACTGGCATCCGTTCGTACGGGCACTCGAGGGCATGGCCGCGCTGTTCGGCTTCTACCTCGCCACCCGGGTCCTGGGCACCGCCCTGCTGCGGAAGACCGCCATGGGGCTAGGCGATGTCAAGCTCTCCGGCATCCTCGGGCTGTTGCTGGCCTGGCTGAGCTGGGGTGCGCTCGTCGTGGGCGCCTTCGCCGGCTTCCTCGTCGGCGCTGTCGGCGGCATCACCCTGATCGCCAGCGGTCGCGGCAAGCTGGCCACGAAGATCCCGTACGGGCCCTACATGCTGCTGGGTGCATTGGTCGGCATCCTCTGGGGCGGCTCGATCGCCCACTGGTACCTCTCGCTCTCTGGCAGCTGAGCGGCCGCACTCTTCCGATGCAGCAGCCGATCGCCCCGTTTGGCGGTCACTCGGCTGGCTGTCACACGTGCGGCCCTACCCGGTCTAGGCCCTTCGGCGTACAACTGCTCGGGCTTCCCGCTCAAGCCGCCCCCGATCGCGTCCGATGCCCTCCTCTGACACGGACCGTGCGAATGGTCTAGAGCCGCGGGCTTGGTTGCCCGCAGCACCCAGGAAGGCAGGCGACCCCGCAGTGGCAGCACGAAGCGCCGTCGGTCTCGACATCGGGACCTCCGGAGTACGCGCAGCTGAACTGTCGTTCGGCAAGGGCGAAGCGACCCTCCAGCGGTTCGGGCAGGTTGCCCTTCCCGCTGGCGCGGTCCGCGATGGCGAGGTGGCTGACCAGGAGTCGGTCGCCGAGGCCATCAAGAAGCTCTGGGCCGATGCGAAGTTCTCCAGCAAGAAGGTCATCGTCGGTGTGGCCAACCAGAAGGTGGTCGTCCGTCAGGTCGACCTTCCCTGGCTGCCCGCCGACGAGCTGAAGAAGTCGCTGGCCTACCAGGTGCAGGACTACATCCCGATCCCGATCGACCAGGCGATCCTCGACTTCCACCCGCTGGAGGAGCTGGTCGACGAGAACGGCGGCCGGATCCTGCGGGTGCTCCTCGTGGCCGCAGCCCGGGACATGATCACCTCGATGCTCGGGGCGGTGACCAAGGCCGGCCTTACCCCGACCATGGTCGACCTGACCCCGTTCGCCGTCCTGCGCGCCCTGGCCTCTGTGGACCAGCTGGGCGTCGGCGGCGAGGCCGAGGCGATCGTCGACATCGGTGCCAGCGTCACCAACATCATCGTCCACCAGGGCGGTGTCCCGCGCTTCGTCCGCATCCTGCTGATGGGTGGCGGCGACGTCACCGAGGCCGTGGCCGAGCGGATGGGCGTGCCGATCGAGCACGCCGAGTCGGTCAAGCAGTCGATGGGTCTCGGCGCCAACGCGGCCGAGGGCCACCCTGCCGGCCGGGTCATCGAGACCACCGCCTCGTCGTTCGTCGACGAGGTCCGCGGCTCGCTCGACTACTACATGGCGCAGGCAGGTGCTGTGCGACTGCGGCGGGTGCTCATCACCGGCGGTGGTTCGCGGCTCGAAGGTCTGGCTGCGCGCCTCTCCCTCGCCACCCGTCTCCCCGTGGAATTCGGATCGCCCATGAGCACGCTTCACATCGGCAAGACCGGCTTGTCCTCTGAGCAGCTCGGCTACGTCGAGCCTCTCGTCGCCGTCCCCGTGGGACTCGCGATGGGGGTGGCCTCGTGACGACCCAGACCACCATCGTCGGTACGCCGACGCTGCCGCGCGTCAACCTGCTCCCGCCGGAGATCGCGGAGGCCCGGATCCTCAAGCAGTACCGGGTCGGCGCTGCCGGAGCCGTCGTGCTGGCGTTCCTCGCCGTGGGCGGTCTCTACATGAACGCGCACAGCGGAGTGGCCGGCGCGCAGTCGGCGCTGAACGCCTCGACGGCCAAGACCGGCCAGCTGACCTCCCAGCAGCGAGTGCTGACCCAGCAGACCTCGATCAAGGACACCGTGGCCTCCGCCCAGGCGACCCTGGCGACCGCGCTGTCCCCGGAGATTCTCTGGTCGCACTACCTGCAGGACATGTCGGTCGCGCTCGCCGGCAACTACTGGTTCACCAGCCTCGCGCTGGCCTCCGGTGGCGGAGCGGCGGCAACGCCGCTGGCTGACGGCACCGCCGTCGGCTCGGTCACGATCCAGGGCAAGGCCGTCACGCACAACGACGTCTCCGCTCTGCTCGGCGCGCTGGCGAACGAGAAGGGTCTGTCGCACCCGGTGTTCACGTCCTCCGCCGAGGACAGCAGCCCGGTCAGCGGAACCGCCACGCGCCTCGTCACCTTCGGCGTCCAGGTCTCCGTCGACGACCCGCAGAAGCCGAAGGTCGCGGCCACCGTCGCACCCACCGCGGCCACCCCCACCACGACGACCCCGGCGGGACACTGACCATGGACAAGACCAAGCAGACCCTCGCTATCGCCCTGGTGGCGGTCCTGGTGGTGCTGGCAGGAGGTTGGTTCCTCCTGGTGTCGCCACAGCGCGCGAACGTCTCGACCCTGAACAACGAGCGCACCGCGCAGGACAGCACCAACGCCGGCCTGCAGCAGAAGATCCAGGCGCTCAAGGCCGAGCTCGTCGAGCTGCCGGCTGCGAAGGCCCAGCTCGAAGCCGTGGCCCGCCGGCTGCCGCCGGACCTCGCGGAGGTCAGCCTCATCCAGTCGCTGACCAAGGCGGCTGCCCAGGCCAACGTCGACCTGCAGATCATCACGCCGGGTGCACCGGCCGCGGCTGCCGTCGCGCCCGTACAGACCCTGGCCCCCACGGCCACGGCGACCACGACCACGTCAGCTGCCGCTGGTGCGGCCGCCGCGCCCGTGGCTGCTGCACCCGTCTCGGCGGGCACCCTGTACGCGGTGCCCCTGGGGCTGACCGTCTCGGGCGACTACTTCGACATCGAGATGTTCGTCCACAACCTCGAAGGCATGCAGCGGGCCCTGCTGGTCAGCAACATCACCATCGCCAAGGGTGCCAGCGCGGTCACACCGGGCGCCGCTGCCGCCACGAACACGGCCTCCACCGGGACGTCCACCGCCAAGAGCGGGACGACGACCAAGTCCGCGGCCAAGGGCAAGACCACCACGGGCAAGACCACCGCGGGCAAGTCCACCGCCGTCAAGGCCGTCCCGCCCGTGCCTGGAAGCGCTGCGGCCGCCCAGAAGGAGGCGCTTGCGGTGATCCCGTTCGTCCCCAACACGAACACGCTCTCGGTCACCATCGCGGCCACGGTCTTCTCGCTGTACACGACCACACCCCAGGCCGCTGCAGTCCCGACCGCCGCCACGACGTCAGCACCGACGAAGTAGGAGTTCAGACAATGAGCGAGAACCTCATGGGTGGCGGCTTCGCCGCGCCCGGGCCGGAGCTGCCGGAGGAGACGCCCGCCCGCGGGCGCGACCCGAAGGTGCTCATCGGTGGCGGCATCGGCCTCGCGGTCGTCGCCCTCGCCGGCGGCTACCTCCTCCTCGGTGGGGGTGGCGGCGGCAGCACTGCGACGCCGCCGCTGGCGACGACGATCCGCCACACCGCCACGGCGACGCCCAGCGCATCGGCCGCGGTGACCGCCAAGGCCACCGCCGTGATCCGCACGTTCCACGGCGAGGTGGGTCGGGACCCGTTCAAGGCCCTCATCACCCCGCCGCCGCCCGCGCCGACGACCTCGGCTCCGAAGACCACGAGCACCACGCTCCCGGCCGTCGCGACCACGTCGCCCGGCAGTGTGGTCGGCCTGCCGACCACGGGCGTCAGCGGTCTTCCGACGACGTTGCCGACCGGTGTCGTCCCCGTCGTCCCGACCACCACGGCTGCGCCGACCACGACGCCCCCCGCGGTCATGGTCGTGCTCAAGGCCATCGCGTTCCACGGCACGACGCCGTACGTCGTGGTCTCGTACGCCGGAAAGTCGCTCATGCTCACGACCGGTGACACGTCGAACGGCAACCTCAAGGTCGTCGCCATCGCGCCGGACGACGGCACTGCCACCTTCCAGCTCGGCGACCAGACGTTCGACCTGCACATCGGCCAGTCCTACGTCGACTAGCACCTGCTGAACGCTGCAGCACGCGCAAGGCCCTGGACAGCCCCGGCTGACCAGGGTCTTGTTCGTGTTGTGCCTGGTGGGCGTGTTGCGTGAGACGACGGGCGGTGACGCTGCCGCGGACATGAAAGACTTTCGGGCATGTTGCGGTGGTTGACGGCCGGTGAGTCGCATGGACCTGCTCTGGTGGCGGTGCTCGAGGGCCTGCCCGCCGATGTCGCCACGACGTCGGAGCAGATTGCCGACGAGCTCGCGAGGCGGAGGGCCGGCTACGGCCGCGGCGCCCGCATGTCCTTCGAGCGCGACGAGGTCGAGTTCCTCGGCGGGGTCCGCCATGGCCGCACGATGGGCGGACCGGTGGCCATCCGGGTCGGCAACACCGAGTGGCCCAAGTGGCAGGTCGTCATGTCGCCTGACCCTGTGGCAGCCGAGGAGCTCGAGGGTCTGGCCCGCAACGCTCCGCTGACCCGTCCTCGGCCTGGCCACGCCGACCTTGCCGGCATGCAGAAGTACGGCTTCGACGACGCCCGCCCGGTGCTCGAGCGGTCGAGCGCTCGGGAGACCGCAGCCCGGGTCGCACTCGGTGCCGTCGCCCAGGCGTTCCTGCGGCAGGCCGCGGGCGTCGAGCTGCTGAGCCACGTCGTCAGCATCGGTGAGGCCACGGCGCCGTACGGCAGCGTGCCCGAGCCGGCCGATCGCGCGGCTGTCGACGCCGACCCGGTGCGCTGTCTCGACCCGGCGGCGAGTGCCGCGATGGTGGCGGAGATCGACGCCGCGCGCAAGGACGGCGACACCCTCGGCGGCGTCGTCGAGGTCGTGGTCCACGGCCTTCCGCCGGGCTTGGGCAGCCACGTTCACTGGGACCGTCGGCTCGACAGCCGGCTGGCCGGCGCGCTCATGGGCATCCAGGCGATCAAGGGCGTCGAGGTGGGCGACGGGTTCGACGTGGCCCGCCGCCGGGGCTCGCTCGCCCACGACGAGATCGTCGACGAGGGCGACGGAGTGCGCCGCCTCACCGGCCGCGCCGGCGGCATCGAGGGCGGCATGACCACGGGCGAGGTGCTGCGGGTCCGCGCCGCCATGAAGCCGATCTCGACCGTCCCGCGCGCCCTGCGCACCATCGACACCGCGACCGGCGAGGCAGCGGTGGCCATCAACCAGCGCAGCGACGTCTGTGCCGTGCCCGCGGCCGGGGTGGTCGCCGAGGCGATGGTGGCCCTCGTACTCGCCGACGCCTTGCTCGAGAAGTTCGGCGGCGACTCGGTCACCGAGACCAAGCGCAACATCGAGAGCTACCTCGCCGCGTTGGTGGTCCGGTGACCCAACCGGTCGTGGTCCTGGTCGGGCCGCCTGGCGCCGGCAAGACGACCGTCGGCGGTGCGGTCGCCAACTCGCTCGGAGTGGTCTTCCGCGACACCGACAGCGACATCGTGGCGTCCACCGGCCGCTCGGTGTCCGACATCTTCCTGCTCGACGGCGAGACCGAGTTCCGTCGGTTGGAGGCCGAGGCGGTGGCGCACGCGCTGGCCGGTCACGACGGTGTCCTGGCCCTCGGCGGGGGGGCGGTGCTCGACCCCGTCACCCGCGAGCTGCTGGCCGGCCACGTCGTCGTCTTCCTCGACGTCGGGCTCGCCGATGCGGCCGCTCGCGTCGGCATGGCGCGCGATCGGCCGCTTCTGCTCGGCAATCCGCGCAGCCAGCTGCTGGCGATGCTCAACCAGCGCCGGCCGGTCTACGAGAGCGTCGCCAAGGTGACCGTCGCCACTGACGGGCGCACCGTCGACGAGGTCGTTGCCGACGTCCTGGCCGCGCTGCCGTGACCGTGATCACGGTGACGGGCCCCGCCCCGTACGACGTCGTCGTCGGCAACGGGCTGCTCGACCGCGTCCCGGGCATCCTGGGCCGGCCGTGCCGGGTCACCGTGGTCCACCAGGAGGTCATGACCAACCTGGCCGCCGACCTGGTGGCGCGGCTCAGCGACGCCGGTTTCGGTGCTGAGACCCACCTCGTGCCCGACGGCGAGGCGGCCAAGGAGCTCGCGGTCGCCGGCGCCTGTTGGGACGCGATGGGTGCGCGGTCGATGACCCGCGACGACGCGGTCATCGGCCTCGGTGGGGGAGCGGCGACCGACCTCGCCGGCTTCGTGGCCGCCACGTGGCTGCGTGGCGTGCGCGTGGTGCAGGTGCCGACGACCCTGCTGGGCATGGTCGACGCGGCGATCGGCGGCAAGACCGGCATCAACGTCGCCGCTGGCAAGAACCTCGTCGGCTCGTTCCACCCGCCGGCCGGCGTGCTCTGCGACCTCGACCTGCTGGCGACCCTCCCGGCCGTCGAGCTGGCCAACGGCATGGCCGAGGTGGTCAAGACCGGCTTCATCGCCGACCCGGCCATCCTCGACCTGGTCGAGGCCGACCCAGCGGTCGCGGTCGATCCCACCGGTCCGGTGCTGCGCGAGCTGGTCGAGCGCAGCGTACGGGTCAAGGCCCGCGTGGTCGGCGCCGACCTGCGCGAGGCGGGGCTCCGCGAGATCCTCAACTACGGCCACACCCTCGCCCACGCCATCGAGCGGGCCGAGCACTTCGAGTGGCGCCATGGTGCCGCGGTCTCCGTCGGGCTTGTCTATGCAGCCGAGATTGCCTACCAGGCAGGCATTCTGGACGAGGTGACCGCCCGGCGTCACCGCTCGATCCTCACGTCGCTGGGCCTGCCGGTGTCGTACGAGAGAAGCGCGTGGCCGGCGTTGCTCGCGTCCATGAAGGTGGACAAGAAGGCGCGAGGTGACATGCTGCGGTTCGTGCTGCTGCGCGGGCTCGCCGATCCCTTCGTCGAGCCGGTGGCCGACTTCTCCCTGCTCGAGCAGGCCTACGCGGAGGTGTCGTCGTGAAGCCCGTGCACGTCCTGTCCGGACCCAACCTCGGTCGCCTCGGCACCCGTGAGCCCGAGATCTACGGCAGCGCCTCGTACGCCGACCTTGTCGCCGCCTGCGAGGCGACCGCCGGCGAGCTGGGCATCGACGTGGTCATCGCCCAGACCGACGACGAGGCCGAGATGCTGCGGCTGCTGCACCGCGCCGCCGACGAGGCGTCCGGCGTCGTGCTCAACCCGGGTGCGTGGGGCCACTACTCGTACGCCCTGCACGATGCCGTGGGGCTGGTCGGCGTGCCGGTGATCGAGGTGCACATCTCCAACCCGCAGGCGCGCGAGGAGTTCCGTCACCACAGCGTCGTCTCCTCGGTGGTCACCGGCACGATCGCCGGCTTCGGCCAGCGGTCCTACCTGCTGGCGCTGCGCGCGCTCGCCGAGCAGCTCGCGCCCTAACCCCGGACGAACGACGAGGCCCGCCCCCCGAGGGGGAGCGGGCCTCGCGCGTCAGTGCGTACCGGTCAGCCGGCGACGATCGCGTCGACGGAGACCTTGGTGCCGGATGAGGCCTTGGCGTGGGTGCCGAGCGGTGTGATGGTCACCGTGTGGCTCCCGCCGCTGAGGCCGCCGATCTTGACCAGCGTCTTGTTGCAGGACGTGAACTTCTGGAAGGTGCTGTCGGTCGCCTTGAGCTTGCCGTCGACGTAGACCGCGAGGTTGCCGCCGTCGGGGGACTTGCAGCCCACGATGTGGACCGCGCTGCCCGAGAAGGTGGTACTCAGGGTGGGCTTGCTGCCCTTCCACGACGACAGGTAGCTGGACTCCGCGTTGTACGAGCCCTTGTAGGCGTCCGTCGAGCGGTGCAGCGACCAGATCTGGTCGGCGGCGGTCTGCTGCATCAGCTTGCCGTCCACCTTGAGCGCGTCGACGTTGACCGCGTTGCCGGTCGAGCCCTTGGGGTGCGACGCCTTCACCGTGACGGTGACGACGTGCGTGCCCTCACTGAGCAGGCCCGAGTAGAGCGTGACGCCGTAGGCGGTCTTCTTGCTGAAGAAGTTGACCGTCTTGCGCGGCACTCCGTCGACCGAGAGGGTGGCGTAGCCGCCGTCCGGCGTGCGGACACCGATCAGCGAGATGCTGCTGCCGGTGAAGCTGAAGCTGATCTGGTCGCGGGCGCCGGCGGCCTTGGCGTAGCTGCCGCCGCTGGCGTGACCGGAGACGACCTTGCTCCAGGTGGTGGTGATCGTCGGGGCGAGGCTGTCCACGGTCGGGTCGACCTGGGCGCTGATCGGGCTGGCCTGGGCGGCGTTGCCGGCCAGGTCGACGACCGCGGAGGTGACCCAGGGGACGACCTTCTCGCCGGGGAGCAGCGGGTTGGTCGGCTTGAAGGTCGCCGTGGTCGGGCCGGTGCTCGGCCACACCAGGGTGCCGGGGATGTTGCCGCCACCCACCTGGCGCAGGCCGAGGCTCGCGGCGGTGACGCCGGTCACCGGAGCGGCGAACACCAGGTTGACGAGGCTGGTCGGGGCCAGGAAGCCGGTCTCGCCGATGCTCACGGTCGGGGCAACGGTGCCCTTGGCGAGCGTCTGCGTGGCCGACCAGGACAGCACGTTGCCGCTGCCGTCCATCGGTGCGACCCGCCAGTAGTAGCCGCCGTCCGGCAGCACACCGTCGGTCTTGGTCCAGTGCGTGCCGTCGACGTCGACCGACGTCGCCGTCAGCCAGTCGCCGGTGGTCGTGTACTGCAGCCGGTAGTTGCGGGCCTCCTGGTCGGACTGGATGCCGGCCTGCTCGGTGTAGGCGAGCAGGTCGTCCCAGTGGAAGGTCAGCTGGTTGCCACGCACCTGGTGGACGGCGGACGCGAACGTCTGGTTGTTGTCCGTCGTCACGTACAGGCCGTTGTGGCCGTAGGTGCTCGTGCTGCTGCTGGCCGGAGTGGACGGCAGCGCCGGGCTGGCCTTGTGGAAGATGTAGTCGTACTGGTCGGGCGGCCCGCAGACGAGGTGCGCGGTGCCCGGGTTGTAGAAGCAGGCCTTGACGTACCAGTAGTAGGAGTTGCCGGCCTGGTTGTCGAAGATGGACTCGCGCGGCGTGAAGGCGTTGTCGAACGAGATGTAGGCGTGGTAGTCGGTCGAGAACGCCGGGTCGGTCGCGAGGGCGACGTAGTACGCGTTGGCCGTGGCCACCGGGTTCCACGTCAGGGTCGGCGTGTCGTAGCAAAGCGGCTCGTTGAGGCCGCCCACCAGCGAGTAGGCGCAGCCCGCGGTCTCGCCGACGGGAGTGGTGAGGACGGAGGGCGAGCTGGGGTTGGTCATGACCTGGGCGGCCAGGGTGATCTGCTGGACGTCGCTGCTCAGGCTGCAGTCGGAGCCGTCGGACGAGCAGTTGACCGCGCCGTCCGCCGGGGTCAGGGCGGCGGTCGTACCGTCGATGCCGCGCACCTTCCAGTACCAGGTGCCGCCCAGCTGCAGTGCCTTGTCCAGCACCGTGCCGTCGCCGCAGCCACCGATGACCGTGCCGTCAGCAACGACGGCCTCGCCGAACGGCGACTTGATGAACGGGGTGATCGAGGTGTGGTTGGTCTCGCAGATCCAGGTGGTCTCGACCGGGTCGCTCGTGGGGAAGTCGGGGTTGGTCGACAGCTCGAACTGGTACGCGGAGGCGTCCAGCATCGGGTCCCAGGAGAAGGTGCGGCCGACGACGTTCATCGCGCCGTACGCCGGCGAGAGTCCGGTGGGCGCGTCGAGCCAGGTCTTGGTGAACTGCCAGGTGCTGTTGAGCTGGTTCTCGCCGGCACCGGTCCACAGCGTGGCGTGACCGGCTGCGTCCTCACCGCGGACCCGCCAGAAGTACGAGCCGTGCGGCAGCGTCTGCGGCAGGTCGTACTGCGTGGCCGTGGTGAGCCCGCCGTTCGGCAGCGTCACCGTGTTGTTGGTGAACTCCGCGTTCGGCGAGATCTGCACGTGGTACGTGCTGACCGGCAGCGTGGTGATCGCCGTCCAGCTCAGCACCGGGTGGCGCACGAAGTCGTCCAGGCTGGTGCCTGCCGGCGGCGTCGGGAGGTTGGTGTCCGTCGCCATCGTCGGCGAAAGGGTCACCGGCCCGGGCTGACCACCCAGCGGGTCGGCAGCAGCATGGGCGGTGACCGCCAGGACGGGCAGCATGGACACGGCGACAGCCGCGCTCACCGCCCCTGTCAGGACGGCGCGCAGGCGCTTGATCTTGGACACGTGTCTCCTCGTACCGGGTGGCCGACGAACCGCAGAGGTGCTCTGCGTAGGAGCCCGGTGACATCAGTCGTCACCTAGGTCCCGTCGCCGTATCGGCCGGGAGTCGGGGGGACATTAGGACTAGTCTTCGCCGTCGCCCACTTGGCCTAACGGCTGCGCGCCTTCCCGACGCCGTTCGGCGGCCCCTTGCCGCGGTGGCTCCGCTACGGTGAGACCGTTCCGACGAGCCGGGAGGACGCCATGGACCAGGTGTACGGCGATCGTCGCGCCCGGCTGCGTACCCTCCTGTCCGACCGGGGCCTGGACGCGCTGCTCGTCTCGTCGCCCGTCAACATCCGCTACCTGACCGGGTTCGTCGGCTCCAACGGCGGCCTGCTCGTCGTCACCGGCAGCGACGATGCGGTGCTGGCGACCGACTCCCGGTACGCAGAGTCCGCGGCCCTCGAGTGCCCCGACCTCGAGGTGCTGGTCGAGCGTGACACCGGGCCGGCGCTGGCCGCCGTCGCGGCCGCACGCGGGGTCGGCCGGTTGGGCTACGAGAGTCACCAGGTGACCGTCGACGGGTTCCGCCACCTGCAGCACGCGTGCGGCAGCGCCTCGCTCGCGCGGGCCGACCGTCCGGTCGAGGCGTTGCGGCTGGTCAAGGACGACGCCGAGGTGGCCGCCCTGCGGGCCGCGTGCGCCGTGGCCGACGCCGCGTTCGCCGATGTGCTGGCGACGATCCGGCCGGGCGTGACCGAACGCACCCTCGCGTACGACCTCGAGTCGCGCATGCGTCGTCACGGGTCCGAGGCCCCGAGCTTCGACACGATCGTCGCGGGCGGTGACCACTCCGCCGTACCCCATCACCGCCCGACGGACCGGCCCTTCGCTCCAGGCGACCTGGTCAAGCTCGACTTCGGCGCCGTCGTCGCCGGCTACCACTCGGACATGACCCGCACCGTCGTCCTCGGCGAGCCGGCGGCGTGGCAGCGCGAGGTTTACGACCTGGTCGCCGCTGCCCAACAGGTCGGCGTCGACGCGGTGCAGGACGGGGTCGCCACGGCCGACGTCGACCGGGCGTCGCGCGGCGTCGTCGAGGCCGGCGGCATGGGCGAGCGCTTCCTGCACGGCCTGGGCCACGGCGTCGGCCTCGAGATCCACGAGGGCCCGGCGATCGGCGCCCGCAGCGCTGGGGACCTCGGTACGGGCATGGTGGTCACCGTCGAGCCGGGGGTCTACCTCGCGGGACGGGGCGGCGTCCGCATCGAGGACACCCTGGTCGTACGCGCTCCCGGGGCCGCCGCCGAACGGCTCACGCTGACCACCCGCGAGCTGCTGGTCCTGTAGCGGGTTCCCGGTTCGGTAGAGTTGACCACTGCAGCAAACCCGCGAACCGAGGGAAGAACACGTCGATGGCGACCACGAACGACCTCAAGAACGGCATGACGCTCGACCTGGACGGCCAGCTCTGGAACGTCGTCGAGTTCCAGCACGTCAAGCCGGGCAAGGGCGGTGCGTTCGTGCGCACGACGCTCAAGAACGTGCTGTCCGGCAAGGTCGTCGACAAGACGTTCAACGCCGGCACCAAGGTCGAGATCGCCAACGTCGACAAGCGCGAGATGCAGTACCTCTACCAGGACGGCGACGACTACGTCTTCATGGACGTGCAGAACTACGACCAGATCCCCATCCCGGGCGCGACGGTTGGCACCAGCCGTGACTACCTGCTCGAGTCGATGACCGCGACCGTGGCGATGCACGGCACGACGCCGCTCTACGCCGAGCTGCCCGCGTCCGTCGAGCTGCTGATCGCCCAGACCGACCCCGGCCTGCAGGGCGACCGCTCGACCGGCGGCAACAAGCCGGCCACGCTCGAGACCGGCGCGACGATCTCGGTCCCGCTGTTCATCACCACCGGCGAGACGGTCAAGGTCGACACCCGTACGGGCGACTACCTGGGTCGGGTCAAGGGCTAGTGCCCGCTCGCAGCAAGGCGCGCAAGCGGGCGCTCGACGTCCTCTTCGAGTCCGACTCCCGCGGCTCCGACGCGGTGACCACCCTCGCCGACCGGCTGGCCCAGTCCGACCCGCCAGTGCCGGAGTACGCCGTCGAGCTGGTCCAGGGCGTCCAGGAGAACCGCGAGCGCATCGACGAGCTGATCTCTTCCTACGCCGTCGGCTGGACCATCGACCGCATGCCCGCCGTCGACCGCAACGTCCTGCGCCTCGGCATCTACGAGCTGCTCTGGCGTGACGAGGTGCCCGACGCCGTCGTCATCGACGAGGCCGTGACCCTCGTCCGCAGCCTCTCCACCGACGACTCGCCGCGCTTCGTCAACGGCCTGCTCTCGCGCCTCCTCGACCTCAAGCCGACCCTCCAGCGCTGACCCGGGCCTGTCGCTGCGCGCTTCGTCCCGTTTGGCGAGCACAACCGCGCAGCCACAGACGCCAGCTGACCCGGCCCCGCAGCATGGCTGTGCGCTTCGTCCCGGCGGCCGGGCTGAAGCGCGCAGTCACGACGCTGCCTGAAGCCGCAGGGCGTGCACGATGCCGGCGATGACGAGCAGAGGCGTGTCCCTGATCTGCTGCGGGGTGTAGGGCAGGACGCGGTAGCCGGCCGCCTCCAGCCGGGCGCGTCGAGCCTGGGTGCGCTCCCAGGCTCCTGCCTCGAGCAGGTGCCAGGCGCGCGAGTCAATCTCCACGATCACCCAGCCCCATCGGAAGTCCGGGACGAACGTCTCGCCCTGGACGGTGAGGGGCTCGTTGACGTCCGGTTCGGGTAGGCCATGCTCTTGGAATAGCCGGCGAGCGTCTGCCTCGGCCACGGATCGCACCTCAGCGCTTGCCTCGGCGAGCACGGCCCGCACCAGCCGGCTGCCTCGTACGGACATCAACACCGCCTCGGCGCGAACGTCCTCGAGGGTGGTGCGCCCGGCGTTGATGACGCTGCTGATGGTGGCCAATGCCGACTCGTACGACTCCAGCCAACGCGTTGCGTCGACCACGGCCCGCGCCATCGACGCGGTCGGCACGTCGTCGACCAGCAGGGCGAACGGCATCCGCGCGGTACGGGTGACGCGTACCCACTCGTTGTTCGTCAGGTGGCGCGAGGCGGGAACCAAGATGTCGACGGTCTGCGCGGAGACCTCGCGCGGAAGATGCTGAACACGCCGCCAGATGAGGGCCGCTTCTCCCGTCAGACAGGCCTTGCCTCCGCCGAACAGCAGCGCCGCCCGTACCCGCTGGCGGTCGCTGAGGTCGGCGACTCCCTCGGCGTAGACCAGGGGGAGCACGCGCCGGAGGTGGCCGGACTTGACGCGTCGGCTCAGGGCCGAGCTGCTGAGCCCGACGCTGGGCGCCTGCCGTGCCGCGATCAGCCCGTCCTGGTCGCGCAGCAGCTCGACGAAGGCCTTGCGGTCGAGGGAGGAAGGGGGCATGAGACGACCATGGCTGCTCTCGGCGCTGAGCGCGAGGGCGATGTCGACGGCTGTGGACAACCGCCCGGACATGACTGTGCGCTTCCTCCCGCCACGCGGGAGAAAGCGCACGTCGACGTTCCTGGAGGCTTAGGTCAGGTCGATCGTGCGGCCCGGGTCGGCGCCGAGCACACCCCACTCGACCAGCTGGTCGGTGAGCTGCGAGGGCGAGCTGTCGTAGATGATGGCGAGCGCCCGCAGGTCCTCCTGGCGGATGGACAGCACGCGGCCGTTGTAGTCGCCGCGCTGGCTCTGGATGGTACGGGCGTAGCGCGCGAGCAGGCCGGCGTCGGCGGCCGGGACCAGGGAGAGCTTCTCCAGGTCCAGGACGAGGCGCGGGGCAGGCTCGACGGCGGGGGAGGCGGCACCCTCGGGCAGCAGCTCGGAGACGGGCACCCCGTAGAAGGCGGCCAGCTCAGCGAGCTTCTGGACGGTCACCGCTCTGTCGCCGCGCTCGTAGGAGCCCACGACGACCGCCTTCCAGCGGCCCCGGGACTTCTCCTCCACACCGTGCAGGGATAGCCCCTGCTGGGTGCGGATCGCGCGCAGCCGGGCGCCCAGCGCCTTGGCGTAGTCGGTCTTGGCGAGCTCGGTGGTCATGCTCATCGCTCCAGGTGCCTGCCTGCCGTCGTCACGTCAGCGTCGCCAATGCGTCACTGTGTGTAATCAAGTGGTCCAGGCGCTGCGCTGCGCAAGGGAGCCGGTAGCGATTACTCAGAGTGACTGTATGGCGTGAGCCGTGCCTGGTCAAGCGTCGTGGCCGTTTCGGGACACACGCTCGGTTATCAACCACCGGCGTGATGGGCACTCATTGTTGCCATAGCAACCACGAGCTGTCACAGAAATCGCCGAAGTGACAGGCAGGTTGGTGGCCACCGGCGCCCTCGCGCCGCCGGTCTGCTACGGTCGACCAGGCGCTCAACGGCGCTGCTAGACATCCTTTAACGGCCCGTCCTGAGAGGCGGGGAAGGAGGTCCGGGTGCCTACAGGCACGCCCGCACAACGCTCTGACGTCCCCGTCCTCGAGGGCGTCGACATCGCCCGTGCCCTCACCCGGGTGGCTCACGAGATCGTCGAGCGCAACAAGGGCGTCTCCGATCTCGTCCTCCTCGGCATCCCCACCCGCGGGGTCACCCTGTGCCGCCGGCTCGCCGCGCGGCTGGCCGACGTCGAGGGTGCCCAGGTCCCGTACGGGTCCCTCGACATCACGATGTACCGCGACGACCTGCGGCTGCGCTCGCCCCGCGCCCTCGAGCACACCGCGCTGCCGGTCGGCGGGGTTGACGGCAAGGTCGTCGTGCTCGTCGACGACGTCCTCTACTCCGGCCGCACGGTGCGGGCCGCGCTCGACGCGCTGTCCGACCTCGGCCGCCCCCGCGCCGTCCAGCTCGCGGTGCTCGTCGACCGGGGCCATCGCGAGCTGCCGATCCGGGCGGACTACGTCGGCAAGAACCTCCCCACCTCCCTGCGGGAGAACGTCCGCGTCCTGCTCGAGGAGATCGACGGCCGCGACGCGGTCCTACTCGGGCCGAGCGACCTCAACCGGCGGGCCACCGACGAGCTGCGGGCCGAGTCCAAGGCCGACCTCAAGGCCGGGAGCGCCTCGTGAAACGTCATCTGCTGTCCGCCGCCGATCTCAGCCGCGACGACGCGCTGCTGGTCCTCGACACGGCCGAGGAGCTGGCCGAGGTCGCGACCCGGCCGATCAAGAAGTTGCCGACCCTGCGCGGGCGCACCGTCGTCAACCTGTTCTACGAGGACTCCACCCGCACCCGGCTCTCCTTCGAGGTCGCGGCCAAGCGGCTGTCCGCCGACGTCATCAACTTCTCGGCCAAGGGCTCCAGCGTCTCCAAGGGCGAGAGCCTCAAGGACACCGCGCTGACCCTGCAGGCCATGGGGGCCGACGCGGTCGTCGTGCGCCACCACGCGTCCGGTGCCCCGCACCGGCTGGCCACCTGGATCGACGGCAGCGTGGTCAATGCCGGCGACGGCACCCACGAGCACCCCACCCAGGCCCTCCTCGACGCCTTCACCATGCGCCGCCGCATGGGCCGCCTCGAGGGGCTCAAGGTCACCATCGTCGGCGACGTCCTGCACAGCCGGGTCGCCCGGTCCAACGTGCTGCTGCTGGCGACGCTCGGCGCCGAGACCACGCTGGTCGCGCCCCCGACGCTGCTGCCGGTCGGCGTCGAGTCGTGGCCCTGCTCGATCTCGTACGACCTCGACGCCGTGCTGCCCAAGAGCGACGTCGTCATGATGCTGCGGGTGCAGCGCGAGCGGATGAACGCGTCGTTCTTCCCCACCGAGCGTGAGTACTCCCGGCGGTACGGGCTCGACGGCAACCGCATGGCGACGCTGCACGACGACGCCATCGTGATGCACCCCGGCCCGATGAACCGCGGCATGGAGATCGCCGCCGACGTCGCCGACTCGGTCCGCTCCACCATCGTCGAGCAGGTGACCAACGGCGTGTCCGTACGGATGGCCGTGCTCTACCTGCTGCTCGGTGCCGCCGAGCCCGCCTTCGGAGCACCGGAAGGAACGCTGTGAGCTGGCTCATCAAGGGGGTCCGTCCGCTCGGCGGCGACCCGGTCGACCTCCTCGTCGAGGACGAGATCATTGCCCAGATCGGCGTTGACCTCGAGGCCGGTGACGCCACCGTCGTCGAGGCAGCCGGGCTCATCGCGCTGCCCGGGCTGGTCGACCTGCACACCCACCTGCGCGAGCCCGGACGCGAGGACGCCGAGACGGTCGAGTCCGGTACGCGGGCCGCAGCGCTCGGCGGGTTCACGGCCGTGCACGCCATGGCCAACACCTCGCCGGTCGCCGACACCGCCGGTGTTGTCGAGCAGGTCTGGCGGCTCGGTCGCGAGGCCGGCTACTGCGACGTCGCGCCCGTCGGCGCGGTCACCGTCGGGCTCGGCGGCGACAAGCTCGCCGAGCTGGGCGCCATGGCTGACTCTGCCGCGCGGGTCAGGGTTTTCAGTGACGACGGCCACTGCGTCTCCGACGCCGTGCTGATGCGCCGGGCACTGGAGTACGTCAAGGCGTTCGACGGGGTCATCGCCCAGCACGCCCAGGAGCCCAAGCTCACCGTCGGCGCCCAGATGAACGAAGGCGACCTGTCCGGCGTGCTCGGCCTCGCCGGCTGGCCCGCGGTCGCCGAGGAGGCGATCATCGCCCGCGACTGCCTGCTCGCCGGCCACGTCGGCTCGCGGCTGCACATCTGTCACGTCTCCACCGCCGGTTCGGTCGAGCTGATCCGCTGGGCCAAGGGCAAGGGCTGGGACGTCACCGCCGAGGTCACCCCGCACCACCTGCTGCTCACCGACGAGCTGGCCCGCACCTACGACCCGATCTACAAGGTCAACCCGCCGCTGCGCACCCAGGCCGACGTCGAGGCGCTGCGCCAGGGCCTCGCCGACGGCACCATCGACGCGGTCGCCACCGACCACGCGCCCCACCCGCTCGAGGACAAGCAGACCGAGTGGTCGGCCGCCGCCTTCGGCATGGTGGGGCTCGAGACCGCACTGTCCATCGTCGTCGAGACGATGGTCGACACCGGTTTGCTCGACTGGGCCGGTGTCGCCGACCGCATGTCGACCCGCCCCGCGTCCATCGGCCGGCTGCGCACCCACGGCCACCCGATCGCCGTCGGCTCGCCGGCCAACCTGGTCCTGGTCGACGCCGAGGCCCGCTGGACCGTCGTCCCGGCCGAGCTGGCGTCGCGCAGCCGCAACACGCCCTACGCCGGACGCACCCTGCCGGCCCGGGTGGTGGCGACGTTCCTGCGCGGCCGGCCGACCGTACTGGAGGGAAAGACCCATGAGTAGGGGAGAGCGGCCCGCTCTGCTGGTTTTGGAGGACGGGCGCACCTTCCGCGGCGAGGCCTACGGCGCAGTGGGGGAGACGTTCGGCGAGGCGGTCTTCAACACCGGCATGACCGGCTACCAGGAGACGCTCACCGATCCCTCGTACCACCGGCAGGTCGTGGTCATGACCACGCCGCACATCGGCAACACCGGGGTCAACGACGACGACCCGGAGTCGTCGCGCATCTGGGTGGCCGGCTACGTCGTACGCGACCCCGCCCGGGTCCCGAGCAACCACCGGTCCCAGCGCAGCCTCGACACCGAGCTCGACAAGTACGGCGTCGTCGGCATCAGCGGCATCGACACCCGCGCCCTGACCCGCCACCTGCGCGACCGCGGGGCGATGCGGGTGGGCGTGTCCAGCACCGAGACCAGCGCCGAGGCACTCCTCGAGCGGGTACGGGAGAGCCCATCCATGGCGGGCGCCGACCTCGCGGTCGACGTGACCACGCCTGAGCCGTACGTGGTCAAGGCGGTGGGCGAGACGAGGTTCCGGGTCGCGGCCCTCGACTACGGCATCAAGACGTCCACGCCGCGCTACCTGTCCGAGTGGGGCTGCGAGGTGCACGTCCTGCCGGCGAGCTCGACCGCCGACGAGGTGCTGGCCCTCGCCCCCGACGGCGTGTTCTTCAGCAACGGGCCGGGCGACCCGTCCACCGCCGACTACGCCGTCGCCACGATGAGCGGGGTGCTCTCGGCCGGTGCTCCGGTGTTTGGCATCTGTTTCGGCAACCAGATCCTGGGCCGCGCCCTGGGCTTCGGCACGTACAAGATGAAGTTCGGGCACCGCGGCTCCAACCAGCCGGTGCAGGAGCGCTCGACCGGGCGGGTCCACGTCACCAGCCACAACCACGGCTTCGCGGTCGACGCCGAGGTCGGCGTGGTCCACGACACCCCGTTCGGCCGGGCCGAGGTCAGCCACGTCGGCCTCAACGACGGCACGGTCGAAGGGCTGCAATGCCTTGATGCGCCGGCTTTCTCGGTGCAGTACCACCCCGAGGCCGCGCCCGGCCCGCACGACGCAACCGGCCTGTTCCAGCGCTTCGCCGACCTGATGGCGGCCCAGCGGTGAGCCAGGACCCATCGCGTACGGAAGCCGTGCAGGCGGGCGTCTTCCACGAGCAGACCGAGACCGCCGAGACCGGCGGCCACCACAAGCACGTGACGGCCGACGAGCTCGCGCCCGACCACCTTGCCCAGCAGGCCAACGCCGACGTCGAGGTGGGCGAGCCGCCGCTGCGGCTGGCCCTCGTCGTCTCGGCCGTGGTGGCCGTCGCTGTGCTGCTCGCCATCATCGCCATCGGCGTGGGAGTTAGTTAGCTGTCGCTCGATTTCGTCTGAAACCCTCGAGAGGAACGCAATGCCGCGCCGCCAAGACCTGAAGTCCGTCCTCGTCATCGGGTCCGGGCCCATCGTCATCGGCCAGGCCTGCGAGTTCGACTACTCCGGCACCCAGGCCTGCCGCGTGCTGCGTGAGGAGGGGCTGCGGGTCAGCCTGGTCAACTCCAATCCGGCCACGATCATGACCGACCCAGAGTTCGCCGACGCGACCTACATCGAGCCCATCACTCTCGAGATGGTCGAGAAGGTCATCGCCCGCGAGCGGCCTGACGCGCTGCTGCCGACCCTCGGCGGCCAGACCGCGCTCAACACCGCGGTCGCCCTGCACGAGGCCGGCGTGCTGGAGAAGTACGGCGTCGAGCTGATCGGCGCCAACATCGAGGCGATCCACCGCGGCGAGGACCGGCAGAAGTTCAAGCAGATCGTCGCCGACGTCGGGGCCGAGTCGGCCCGCAGCTACGTGTGCCACACGATGGACGACTGTCTCGACGCAGCAGGCCATCTCGGCTATCCGCTGGTCGTCCGGCCGTCCTTCACCATGGGCGGCGCCGGCTCCGGTTTCGCCCACGACGAGACCGAGCTGCGCCGCATGGCCGGCACCGGCCTGACCCTGAGCCCGACCACCGAGGTGCTCCTCGAGGAGTCGATCCTCGGCTGGAAGGAGTACGAGCTCGAGGTCATGCGCGACCACGCCGACAACGTCGTGGTCGTCTGCTCCATCGAGAACCTCGACCCCATGGGCGTTCACACCGGCGACTCCGTCACGGTGGCGCCCGCGCTGACCCTCACCGACCGTGAGTACCAGCACATGCGCGACGTCGGCATCGCCATCATCCGGGCGGTGGGCGTCGACACCGGCGGCTCCAACATCCAGTTCGCGGTCGAGCCCGCCACCGGCCGGCTGATCGTCATCGAGATGAACCCCCGCGTCTCCCGCTCCAGCGCGCTGGCCTCCAAGGCGACCGGCTTCCCGATCGCCAAGATCGCGGCCAAGCTGGCGATCGGCTACACCCTCGACGAGGTCGCCAACGACATCACCCGCGAGACCCCGGCGTCGTTCGAGCCGACCCTTGACTACGTCGTCGTCAAGATCCCGCGTTTCGCGTTCGAGAAGTTCCCCGGCGCCGACCAGACCCTCACCACGACCATGAAGTCGGTCGGCGAAGCCATGTCGCTGGGCCGCAACTTCACCGAGGCGCTGCAGAAGGCGATGCGCTCGATGGAGACCAAGGCCGCCGGATTCTGGACCGTGCCCGACCCCGAGGGGGTCACCGTCGCCGACGCGCTCGAGCAGGCCGCGTGGTCTCACGACGGCCGGCTCTACGACCTCGAGCGTGCCCTGCGCCTCGGCGCCACCGTCGCCGAGGTCCACGAGGCCAGCAAGGTGGACCCGTGGTTCCTCGACCAGATCCTCAGCCTGGTCGAGCTGCGGGCCAAGCTGCTCACGGCAGGCACCCTCGATGCGCTGAGCGACGACCAATGGCGCGAGGCCAAGCGGGCCGGCTGCTCCGACCGTCAGCTCGCCGCCATCTTCGAGGTGGACGAGGACCTCGTACGGGAGACCCGCTGGGGCCTAGGTCTTCGCCCGGTCTACAAGACCGTCGACACGTGCGCCGCCGAGTTCGCGGCGCGGACCCCGTACCACTATTCGTCCTACGACGACGAGGACGAGGTCGAGCCCCAGACCGAGCGGCCCAAGGTCCTCATCCTCGGCAGCGGACCCAACCGCATCGGCCAGGGCATCGAGTTCGACTACTCCTGCGTCCACGCGGCCATGGCGCTGCGCGACGTCGGCTACGAGACCGTGATGGTCAACTGCAACCCCGAGACCGTCTCGACCGACTACGACACCAGCGACCGCCTCTACTTCGAGCCGCTGACGCTCGAGGACGTGCTCGAGGTCGTCCACGCCGAGCAGCGCTCCGGTACGGTCGCCGGCGTCATCGTCCAGCTTGGCGGCCAGACCCCGCTCGGTCTCGCCCAGCGGCTCAAGGACGCCGGGGTGCCCATCGTCGGCACGTCGCCGGAGGCGATCCACCTCGCCGAGGAGCGGGGCGCGTTCGGCAAGGTGCTCGCCGAGGCGGGCCTGCCCGCGCCCAAGCATGGTCTCGCCACGTCGTACGAGGAGGCCAAGGCGCTCGCCGACGAGATCTCCTACCCGATCCTGGTACGGCCGTCGTACGTGCTGGGCGGCCGCGGCATGGAGATCGTGTACGACGACGAGACGCTCAAGGGCTACCTCGAGAAGCACGCGGCCGGCGACTTCATGGTCCACCCCGTGCTCATCGACCGGTTCCTCGACGACGCCATCGAGATCGATGTCGACGCGCTCTTCGACGGCGACGAGCTCTACCTCGGCGGGGTCATGGAGCACATCGAGGAGGCCGGCATCCACTCCGGCGACTCGGCCTGCGCGCTTCCGCCGACCACGCTCGGCGTCGCCGACATCAACAAGATCCGCGACACGACGGAGAAGATCGCCCGCGGGGTCGGCGTGCGCGGCCTGCTCAACGTCCAGTACGCGCTCAAGGAGTCCACGCTCTACGTCCTCGAGGCCAACCCCCGCGCGTCCCGTACCGTGCCGTTCGTCTCCAAGGCCACGGCCGTGCCGCTAGCCAAGGCGGCGGCGCGGGTCATGATGGGCGCGACCATCCAGCAGCTGCGCGACGAGGGCATGCTGCCCCCGGCCGGGCGCTATGGCGACGGCGGCTCGCTGCCGTACGAGGCGCCCATCTCGGTCAAGGAGGCGGTCCTCCCGTGGAACCGGTTCCGTACCCCTGAGGGCGCCGGTGTCGACACCGTCCTCGGCCCGGAGATGAAGTCGACCGGCGAGGTCATGGGCATCGACCGGTCCTTCGGCACGGCGTTCGCCAAGAGCCAGGCCGGCGCGTACGGGCCCCTGCCCACGAGCGGCCGGGTCTTCATCTCCATCGCCAACCGCGACAAGCGGGCCATGATCTTCCCGGTCAAGCGGCTGCACGACCTGGGCTTCGAGATCCTGGCCACCGAGGGCACGGCCGAGGTGCTGCGCCGCAACGGGGTGCCCTCGACCGTGGTCCTGAAGTACTCCCAGCGCGAGGGCGGCGCCCGTACCACCATCGTCGACCGCATCCAGGCCGGCGAGGTCGACCTCATCGTCAACACGCCCTGGGGCACGGCCAACGCCTCGGGCGGCGCCGTGCGGGTCGACGGCTACGAGATCCGCACCGCCGCGGTCACGCGCGGCATCCCGTGCATGACCACGATCCAAGGCCTTGCCGCCTGCGTGCAGGGCATCGACGCCCTCATCCGTGGCGACATCGAGGTCACCCCGCTGCAGGAATACCATGCGATCTTGCGCAACGCCCGGTCCATGGACGAGTCTGCCGAATCTGCCGACCAGCTTCCTTTTGAGGAGAACGCCTGATGCCGCCGGTCCAGGTTCGTGGCCAGGTCCTCAGCAACCGCCCCATGGGCGCCTACCAGCTGATCTCGGTGGTGGCTCCCGGCATCGCCGAGAACTTCCGGCCGGGCCAGTTCGTCGCCATCGCTGTCGGCGGCGAGGACGGGTCGATGCTGCTCCGTCGCGCCTTCTCGGTGTACGGGGCCAAGCCGCGCGGGGTCTACGGCGGCACGGTCGACTTCGTCTACGCGGTCCACGGCAAGGGCACCCAGTGGCTGTCCCGCCAGCGTCAGCACGATCCGATCGACGTGGTCGGCCCGCTCGGGCGGCCGTTCGCCCTGCCGCGTCAGCCGGCCAACGTCACCCTGGTGGGTGGCGGCTACGGCACGGCCCCGCTGTTCTCACTCGCCGAAGCCTTGCGCGCCAGGGGGTGTCGGGTCGACTTCGTCATGGGCGCCGCCACCGAGAACAAGTTGTTCGGCTACCTCGACGCCAAGCGCATGTCGGCCAGCATCGCGGTCACGACCGATGACGGTTCGATGGGGGAGCAGGGCCGCGTCTCCGACATCCTGCCTGAGGTGCTCGAGCGGACGGCCTCCGACGTCGTCTACGCGTGCGGCCCGATGGCGATGCTCAAGGCAGTCTCGCGGGTCGCCCAGATCTACGGCGTGCCCTGCCAGACCGCGGTCGAGGAGTCGATGGCCTGCGGCATCGGGGTCTGCATGACCTGCGTCCTGCCGGTCATCGGCGACGACGGTGTCACCCGCATGGTCCGGTCCTGCGTCGAGGGGCCGGTCTTTGCCGGTGACCGGGTGCGCTGGGACGACGTCGGCACCGTGCCACCCGACGCGCTGGGCGCCCCGCCGCCGCTGCCAGTGGCCGATGAGCCGCCGGTCGCCGTCGGCGTGACGGACAAGAGGCGGTCGTCGTGACGGCCACCACAGTGGACATGTCCACGGTCCTCGCCGGGGTCTCCTACCCGAGCCCGGTCTTCACCGCCTCCGGGTGTGCGGCTGCCGGTCAGGAGCTCGCCCAGTTCGTCGACCTGACCCGGCTCGGCGCGGTGGTGACCAAGTCGATCATGAGCAAGCCGCGGTCGGGCCGCGCGACGCCGCGCATGGCCGAGACTCCGAGCGGCATGCTCAACAGCATCGGGCTGCAGGGGCCGGGCATCGACGTATTCCTCGACAAGGACCTCGCCTGGCTCGAGACCAAGGGCGCCCGTACGGTCGTCTCCATCGCGGGCAGCAGCATCGACGAGTACGTCGACCTGGCCCGCAAGCTGCGCCTGCGTACGGGCATCTCGATGATCGAGGTCAACATCTCCTGCCCTAACGTCGAGGACCGCGGCCAGGTGTTCGCCTGCGACCCCGACGCGGCCTCTGCGGTGATCCACGCGGTCCGGCGCAACACCGCCCCCGACATGCCGATCTTCGCCAAGCTCTCGCCCGACGTGACCGACATCGTCGCCATCGCCCGAGCCTGCGTCAACGCCGGCGCCAACGGGCTGTCGATGATCAACACCACGCTGGGCATGGTCATCGACACGACCACCCTGCGCCCGGTGCTGGCCGGCGTCACCGGCGGGCTGTCCGGCCCCGCGATCCGGCCGATCGCGGTGCGCTGCGTCTGGCAGGTCCACGCGGCGATGCCCGACGTACCCATCCTCGGCATGGGTGGCATCCGCACCGGCCTCGACGCGCTGCAGTTCCTCGCCGCTGGTGCGTCGGCGGTCTCGGTGGGCACCGTGGTCTTCAACGACCCCAGCGCCCCGACGCGCATCCACAACGAGCTCGCCGCCGCGCTCAAGGCGCGGGGCATCGACCGCTTGGCTGACGTCGTCGGGGTGGCCCACACCATTGACGTCGAACACCTTGCCGTCGATGAAGGCCCCGACCCGCTCGGCGACGACAGCGAGATCACCGACGTACCAGGCGATCTCAGCTCGCTGCCGGCGCCTCCCAAGGGACCGCCGTCGTCGCTGCCCGAGCCCCAGGAGCAGTCCCGATGACGTCGAACAGTCGCGCCCCGGGACGTGCCCCGATCGCCGTCGCCCTCGACACGCCCGACCTCGAGACGGCCGCGCTGTGGGCCCGCGCCGTCGCTCCCTACGTCACCGTCGTCAAGGTCGGCATGGAGCTCTTCTACCGCGGCGGACCCGACGTCGTCGACGTGGTGCGCGGCGGCGCCAAGGTCGGGCTCTTCCTCGACCTCAAGCTGCACGACATCCCCAACACCGTTGCTGCTGCGGCAAAGTCGGTCGCCCGGCTCAAGCCGCAGTACCTCACCGTCCACGCCGGCGGGGGCACCGCCATGATCCGGGCCGCGGTCGAGGCCGCGCCCGACGTCTCCATCGCGTGCGTGACGGTGCTCACCTCGCTCGACGACGACGACCTCGCCGCCATCGGCATGGCCGGGCCGGCTCTCGACGCCGCGCGCCGGCTCGCCGTGCTGGCCGTCGCCGCCGGTGCCCGGGCGCTGGTCTGCTCGCCGCGCGAGGTGGCGGCGATCCGGGCCGAGGTCGGCGCCGACATCACCCTCATCACCCCCGGGGTACGGCCTGCGGGCGCGGCGACCCAGGACCAGGCCCGCGTCGCCACCCCGGAGCAGGCGCTGGCCGACGGCGCCGACCTGCTCGTCATCGGCCGCCCGATCACCGGGGTGGCCGACCCGGCGGCAGCCGCCGCCCACATCGCGATGTCACTGCGCCATCTGTAGTGCGCACGCTTGCCGACGCGGCTTTGGCACCGGATCGCGACGTTTCGGGCACCCCGCGTTGCCGACCAGTGGGCCGACTCGCTAGGTTCCGTCGAGCAACCTGTTGTCTGCGGGGAACCGGGTCGCGCTCCCGACCGACCGACCCCGTCCTACCCGAGGTGACGCGCGTGGCACTTCCGCCTTTGACACCGGAACAACGAGCCGCAGCGCTGGCCAAGGCCGCGCAGGCCCGCAAGGCGCGTGCCGAGCTCAAGACCAAGCTCAAGGCGTCCGGCACCACCCTGGCCGAGGTGCTGGCCCAGGGTGAGACCGACGACGTGGTCGGCAAGATGAAGGTCTCGGCCGTGCTCGAGGCCATGCCCGGCGTGGGCAAGGTCCGGGCGGCCCGCCTGATGGAAAAGCTGGCCATCTCGCCCACCCGCCGGGTCCGCGGCCTCGGGGACAAGCAGCGGCAGGCGCTGGAGCGCGAGTTCGCCGCCCCCAGCTGATGGAGCCTGACAGTCCTGAGCGTGCACAGCCCCGGCTGACCGTGCTCTCCGGCCCCTCTGGCGTCGGCAAGAGCAGCGTGATCGCCGAGATCCGCCGGCAGCACCCCGAGGTCTGGCTGTCGGTGTCGGTGACCACCCGCAAGCCCCGGCCGGGGGAGACCGACGGCGTCGAGTACCACTTCCTCGACGAGGCAGCGTTCCAGGCCATGGTCGACGCCGGGCTGCTGCTCGAGCACGCCGTCTTTGCCGGCAACGCCTACGGCACTCCTCGCGAGCCTGTGCAGCACAGGC
This sequence comes from Acidothermaceae bacterium B102, assembly GCA_033097465.1. Lineage (GTDB taxonomy): Bacteria > Actinomycetota > Actinomycetes > JAWWOL01 > JAWWOL01 > JAWWOL01. Next base: position 4,563,245 of record AP028633.1, on the reverse strand, counting down.
TGCGCAGCGGACTCCCTGCGCTGCTCGAGATCGACCTGCAGGGCGCGCGCCAGGTCCGGGCCGCCATGCCGGACGCCCAGCTGGTGTTCCTGGCGCCGCCGAGCTGGGACGAGCTGGTCCGCCGGCTGACCGGTCGGGGCACCGAGCCGCAGGACGTCATCGACCGCCGGCTGGCTGAGGCCCGCCGCGAGATGGCGGCCGCCGACGAGTTCGACGCCGTCCTTACGAACGCATCCGTGCCTGAGGCAGCGGCCCGGCTGGTAGCCTTGCTAGATCTAGACTGAGGAGCACAAGCCTGTGGCCGGAACCATCGCTTCCCCTGAGGGCATCACCAACCCTCCGATCGACGAGCTGCTCGAGCGCACCGACTCCAAGTACGCGCTCGTGATCTACAGCGCCAAGCGCGCTCGCCAGATCAACGCCTACTACTCCCAGCTGGGCGAGGGCCTCCTCGAGTACGTCGGTCCGCTCGTCGAGACCCACGTCCACGAGAAGCCGCTCTCTATCGCCATGCGCGAGATCAACCAGGGCCTGCTCACGTCCGAGAAGATCGACCAGTAGCTGCAGTGACCGATGCCGCTGGCAGCACCCGGGTGATCCTGGGGGTTGCCGGCGGCATTGCCGCATACAAGGCCTGTGAGCTGCTGCGGCTGCTGACCGAGAGCGGCCATCGGGTACGGGTGATCCCCACCGACGCGGCCCTGCGCTTCGTCGGGGCGCCCACCTGGGAGGCCCTGTCCGGCGAGCCGGTGACCACCACGGTCTGGTCCGACGTCGACCAGGTTGCCCACGTCCGCCTCGGCCGCGAGGCCGAGCTGGTCGTGATCGCGCCGGCCACCGCCGACCTGCTCGCCCGGGCCGCCCACGGCCGCGCCGACGACCTGCTGACCGCGACGCTGCTGACGGCCCGCTGCCCGGTGCTGTTCGCGCCGGCTATGCACTCCGAGATGTGGGACCACCCCGCCACCCAGGCCAACGTCGCCACCCTGCGGGCGCGCGGCAACGTCGTCCTCACCCCGGCGTCCGGCCGGCTGACCGGCGCCGACTCCGGCGTGGGCCGGCTGCCCGACCCGGCCGAGATCTTCGCCGCCGCGCGTTCTCTGCTGCTCCACCCCGAGCTCGACCTCGCCGGCCGCCACGTCGTGGTCTCCGCCGGCGGCACCCGCGAGCCGCTCGACCCGGTGCGCTTCCTCGGCAACCGCTCGTCGGGGCGGCAGGGCTACGCGCTGGCCGCCGCCGCCGCCGCGCGCGGGGCCCACGTCACCGTCGTCGCGGCCAACGTGTCGCTGCCCGACCCTGCCGGCGCCACCGTCGTCCGCATCTCCACCGCGGCCGAGCTGCGCACCGCCGTGCTCACCGCGGCCGCCGAGGCCGATGTGGTCGTGATGGCGGCCGCTGTCGCCGACTTCCGGCCGGTGAGCTCCGCCGCGTACAAGATCAAGCGCGGGGCGACCGATCCCGAGCCGCTGGCGCTCGTCCGCAACCCCGACGTGCTCGCCGACCTCGTCGCCGCGCGCGGGACGGCGACCGGGCCGGTGCTGGTCGGCTTCGCGGCCGAGACCGACGACGTGCTGGCCCGTGGCCGCACCAAGCTGGCCAGCAAGGGTTGCGACCTGCTGGTGGTCAACGAGGTCGGTGAGGACAAGGCGTTCGACCTCCCCGACAACGCCGCGGTCATCCTCGGTGTCGACGGCTCCGAGACCGAGGTCCCCTACGGGCCCAAGGACCGGCTGGCGCACGTCGTGTGGGACCAGGTCACCCGGCTGCTGCCGCAATCCTGACCACATGGGTCGGTTAGCCGCCCGAATGGTGAGACTCGGCTCACACCCGGAGCGTGGTCCGGGCGGATTTGGTCGCCGACGGGCATAGACTGCAGGCCAACCCGGGAGTGCGCCTGCACTGCCGCACTCATGTCTGGCCGGACCCCGGCCGCGTTTGTCCCCTGCCGAGGAGCCCCGTTGTCCCGTCGCCTGTTCACCTCCGAATCCGTCACCGAGGGTCACCCGGACAAGATCGCCGACGCGATCTCCGACTCGATCCTCGACGCGCTGCTCAAGGAGGACCCGAAGAGCCGGGTCGCCGTCGAGACGCTCATCACCACCGGCCAGATCCACGTCGCCGGTGAGGTCACCACCACCGCCTACGTCGACATCGAGTCGATCGCCCGCGAGCGGGTCCTCGAGATCGGCTACGACTCGTCCAAGAAGGGCTTCGACGGCGCGTCCTGCGGCGTCTCGCTCTCGATCCACGGCCAGTCGCCCGACATCGCCCAGGGCGTCGACAACGCCGAGGAGACCCGCACCGACCTTACCGACGACGACGAGCTCGACCGTCAGGGTGCTGGCGACCAGGGCATGATGTTCGGCTTCGCGGTCAACGAGACCCCTGAGCTGATGCCGCTGCCGATCGCGCTGGCCCACCGCCTCGCCCGTCGCCTCACCGCGGTCCGCAAGCAGGGCACCGTTCCCTACCTGCGCCCCGACGGCAAGACCCAGGTCACCATCGAGTACGTCGACGGCAAGCCCACCCGCCTCGACACGGTCGTCCTGTCCACCCAGCACGCGGCCGACATCGACATCGAGACGCTGCTCAAGCCCGACATCATCGAGCACGTCATCGAGCCCGAGATCGCGCTGCTCGACATCGACACGTCCGACTACAAGGTCTACGTCAACCCGACCGGTCGCTTCGAGATCGGCGGCCCGATGGGCGACACCGGCCTCACCGGCCGCAAGATCATCGTCGACACCTACGGCGGCATGGGCCGTCACGGTGGCGGTGCCTTCTCCGGCAAGGACCCGTCCAAGGTCGACCGCTCGGCCGCCTACGCCACCCGCTGGGTTGCCAAGAACGTCGTGGCCGCCGGTCTCGCCGACAAGTGCGAGGTCCAGGTCGCCTACGCGATCGGTCGGGCCCACCCGGTCGGTGTGTTCATCGAGACGTTCGGCACCGAGCACGTGTCCGTCGACGCCATCGAGGCTGCCGTCGCCTCGGTCTTCGACCTCCGCCCGGCCGCGATCATCCGTGACCTCGACCTGCTCCGCCCGGTCTACGCCCAGACCGCCGCCTACGGCCACTTCGGCCGTACCGAGCTGGACTTCACCTGGGAGGCGACCGACCGCGCCGAGGCGCTCCGGACCGCCGCGGGTCTCTGACCCGTCCGTTTCTCCGCCGCAGCCCCCGGGTCACCCCGGGGGCTGTTGCGTTTGCCCTGTGATGACAGCCGCGCTCTGTCCGGCCGTTCTGGTAGGCACTCTGCATGACCGCTGAGCCCGCCACCGCCACGAGGCAGCACGTGCCGGTGGCTCGCGTCGTGGTCGACTCGCCCCTGCCCCATCTCGACCGGCTTTTCGACTACGCGGTGCCGCCCGAGCTCGACGGCACCGCCCAGCCCGGTGTGCGGGTCAAGGTCCGCTTCAGCGGGCGGCTGGTGAGCGGGTTCCTGCTCGAGCGTGCTGACGGCAGCGGCCATGAGGGTCGGCTGAGCCCGTTGGCCTCGGTCGTCTCGCCCGAGCCGGTGCTCAGTCCCGAGGTCGCCCGGTTGGCCCGCGCCGTCGCCGACCGTTACGCCGGCACGATGACCGACGTCCTGCGGCTCGCAGTGCCGCCGCGTCATGCCCGGGTCGAGAAGGCCCTGGTGTCAGAGGTGCCGCTGCCCGACCCGCCGTCTCCCACGCTCGCGCTGCACGCCTACGACGAGGGCGCGGCGTTCCGGTCGGCACTGGTCCAGGGTTCCGGGCCGCACGCGGTGTGGACCGTTGCCGCCGGTCGTGATTGGTCGGCCGACATCGCCGACGCCGTGCGCGCGACCCTCGACGGAGGCCGCGGTTCGGTGGTCGTCGTGCCCGACGCCCGCGACGTCGCCCGGGTCGACGCGGCGCTCACCGCGGCGCTCGGCGAGGGCCGGCACGTCGCCCTGACCGCTGACCTGGGCCCGACCGAGCGCTACCGCCGGTTCCTGTCGGTCGCCCGGGGGACCGTCCGGGTGGTGGTCGGCACGCGCGCCGCCGCCTTCGCGCCCGTACCGGATCTCGGTCTGGCGGTGGTGTGGGACGACGGTGACGACCTGCACGCCGAGCCGCGGGCGCCCTATCCCCATGTCCGCGACGTGCTCGTCCAGCGGGCCCACCTGACCGGCGCAGCCCTCGTCATCGGCGGCCACGCGATGACCGCCGAGTCGGCCCTGCTGCTCCAGTCGGGGTGGGCGCGGCCGCTGTCCCAGCCACGAGCCGCGGTACGGGCAGCAGCCCCCCGCGTCGTCCCGGCGGGCGAGGACGCCGACCTCAGCCGCGACCCCGGCGCCCGAGCTGCGCGCCTGCCGACCGTGGCGTGGCAGGCGGCCCGCGACGCGCTCGCCGCCGGCCTCCCGGTGCTGGTGCAGGTGCCCCGCCGGGGCTACCAGCCCACCCTCGCGTGCGCCGACTGCCGTGCGTCGGCGCGCTGCTCCTTCTGCGAGGGGCCGTTGACGCGCGGCTCCGAGGGTGCGATCCCGTCCTGCGGCTGGTGCGGCCGGCCCTCGGTCGACTGGACGTGCACGGTCTGCGGCCGGCACCGGCTCCGGGCGGCCGTCGTGGGTGCCCGCCGTACCGCCGACGAGCTGGGGCGCGCGTTCCCCGGGGTCGTCGTCCGCACCTCCGGTCGCGACGGCGTGCTCGCGTCCGTGCCCGGCGAGGCGGCGCTGGTCGTGGCCACGCCCGGGGCCGAGCCGGTCGCCGACGGTGGCTACGGCGCCGTACTTCTGCTCGACGCGTGGGCGCTCCTGGGCCGGCCCGACCTGCGTGCTGGCGAGGAGGCGCTGCGGCGCTGGTTCCTGGCCGCCGCGCTCGCGAGACGCGGGTCTGCCGGGGGACAGGTCGTGGTCATGGCCGACGCGTCGCTGCCCGTCGTGCAGGCGCTGCTGCGCTGGGACCCTGCCTGGCACGCGCGACGCGAGCTGGCCGACCGCGAGGGGCTCGGCTTCCCGCCGGCCGTGCGCATGGCCGCCCTGACCGGCAGCGGCGAGGCGATCGCCGACCTGCTGTCCCATGCCGAGCTGCCGGCCGGGGCCGAGGTGCTCGGTCCGCTCGATGTCCGTGAGCGGGTCGAGCCAGGCGAGCCACCCCGGCAGCGCGCGCTGGTCCGGGCCTCCCGGGCGCACGGCGGCGAGCTGGCCGTCGCACTCAAGGCCGCGATGTCGATCCGCAGCGCCCGCAAGGCGAGTGAGACGGTGCGGGTGGTGCTCGACCCGGCCGAGGTCGGCTGAGTCGATCGCGCGGGCTTTTCCGTAGACTTGGCGAACAACCCCTGTGAGGAGCCTCGTGTCCGTCAAGCCCATCCGACTGTTCGGCGATCCCGTGCTCCGCACGCCGGCTGCCGAGGTCGTCGACTTCGACAAGCAGCTGCGCCGGCTGGTCAAGGACCTCACCGAGACGATGATCGAGGCGCCCGGCGCCGGGCTCGCTGCGCCGCAGATCGGCGTCCAGCTGCGGGTGTTCACCTACGACATCGACGACGAGCTGGGCCACCTGATCAACCCGGTGCTCACCAACCTCTCCGACGAGGAGCAGGACGGCGAGGAGGGCTGCCTGTCCTTCCCCGGCCTGGCGTTCCCGACCAAGCGGGCGTGGAGCGTCGTCGCCAAGGGCTTCAACATGTACGGCGACCCGGTGGTCATCGAGGGCAGCGAGCTGCTGGCTCGCTGTCTGCAGCACGAGACCGACCACCTCGACGGCGTCCTTTTCATCGACCGGCTCGACACCGAGCAGCGCAAGCTCGCCATGAAGGCGATCCGCGAGGCCGAGTGGGGCGGGGAGCCGGCGCCCGTCGTCCGGCTGTCTCCGCATGCCACCGGTGGTCTCGGTCGCTGACGGGTTGAGCTGACCACGTGCGTCTCGTCTTCGCCGGCACCCCGGCGGCTGCACTGCCCTCCCTCGACGCCCTGCTCGTCTCGTCGCACGACGTCGTTGCCGTCATCACCCGTCCCGACGCCCCGGCCGGACGCGGCCGCACCCTGGTTGCCAGCCCGGTCAAGGCCCGCGCCCTCGAGGCCGGCATCACGGTGCTGACCCCCGGCCGACCGAGCGAGCCCGAGTTCCAGGAGCAGCTGCGCGCGCTCGCCCCCGCCTGTTGCCCGGTTGTCGCCTATGGCGCGCTGCTGCCCCAGCCGGTGCTCGACATCCCGGTCCACGGGTGGGTCAACCTGCACTTCTCGCTGCTGCCGGCCTGGCGCGGCGCCGCCCCGGTCCAGCGGGCCCTGCTGGCCGGCGACGAGTTCACCGGCGCCACGACGTTCCGGCTCGAGGCAGGCATGGACACCGGCCCGGTCTACGGCGTGCTGACCGAGCGGGTGCGGCCGACCGACACCTCGGGCGACCTGCTGGTGCGCCTCGCCGAGGCGGGCGCAGAACTCTTGGTCCGCACCCTCGACGGCATCGCCGACGGGTCGCTCGCGCCGGTGCCTCAGCCGGCCGACGGGGTCTCAATCGCGCCCAAGCTCAACCCCGACGACGTACGGGTCGACTGGTCGGCGCCCGCCGTCCGCGTCGACCGCCTGGTCCGCGCAGCCACCCCCGCGCCCGGTGCCTGGACCACCTGGCGCGACAGGCGGGTCAAGCTGGGCCCGGTCCGCGTGTCGGTCGCCGAGCCGCTCGCCCCCGGCGAGCTGCGGGTCGACGGACGTCACGTGCTGGCCGGCACCGCGTCGGGTCCGGTCGCGCTGGGCATGGTACGGCCCGAGGGCAAGGGCGAGATGGCCGCGACCGACTGGGCCCGCGGCGTACGACCCGAGCCAGGAGAGCGGTTCCTTTGACCACCGACGCACCCCGAGCACCCCGGCCGCCCGGCGGTCCCCGACGTGCACGGTCGGTCATCGACCCGGCCCGCGACGCCGCCTTCTCGACGCTGCGGGCGGTGGACGAGAAGGACTCGTACGCCAACCTGGTGCTGCCGACGCTGCTGCGCGAGCGCAAGGTCGATGGTCGAGACGCCGCTCTCGCTACCGAGCTCACCTACGGCACATTGCGCATGACCGGCCAGCTCGACCTGATCCTGGCCGCGTGCTCGAGCCGGCCGATCAGTGAGGTCGACCCGCAGGTCCGCGACGCGCTGCGCCTCGGGGCCTACCAGCTGCTGCACACCCGGGTGCCGCAGCACGCAGCCGTCTCCTCCACCGTCGATCTGGTCCGGCGCCACGCGGGCGAGGGCCGCTCCAAGTTCGCCAACGCCGTGATGCGTGCCGTCAGCCGCCGCTCGCTCGACGAGTGGCTGGTCGAGGTCGCGCCTGCCGACGCCGTCGGCCGGCTGACCGTGACGACGTCTCACCCGCGCTGGATCGTCGGCGCCTTCGCCGACGCGCTCGGTGGCGACCTCGCCGAGGCCGAGGCAGCGCTCGAGGCAGACAACGACCGACCCCAGGTCCATCTCGTCGCCCGCCCCGGCCGCATCACCCGTGACGAGCTGCTGGCTGCAGCCGGTCCCGAGGCGGTCGTGGGCACGCTGTCTCCCTATGCGGTCCGGCTCCCCGGTGGCGGTGAGCCGGGCGCCATCACCCCGGTGCGCCGTGGCCGTGCGGCGGTGCAGGACGAAGGCAGCCAGCTCGCCGCCATCGTCCTGGCGACCGCGCCGCTCGAGGGCAGGGACGAGGTGTGGCTCGACCTCGCGGCAGGACCCGGCGGTAAGGCCGGTCTGCTCGCTGGGCTCGCCGCCGAGCGTGGCGCCGTCCTCGTGGCCAACGAGGTCGCGCCGCACCGGGCTCGTCTCGTCGGTCGAGCGCTTGCCGACGCCCCCAACGCCATCGCCATCGCCGGTGACGGGCTCGCCCCCGCCTGGCGGGACCGCGCGTTCGACCGGGTGCTGCTCGACGCCCCCTGCTCTGGGCTCGGCGCCCTGCGTCGCCGGCCCGAGGCCCGCTGGCGGCGCCGCCCCGAGGACCTCGCCGGGCTCGGGCCGCTCCAGCGCAGGCTGCTCGACACGGCGATCGCCTCGGTACGGCCTGGCGGCGTTGTCGGCTACGTGACCTGCTCGCCGCACCTCGCCGAGACGCGGGCAGTGGTGAGCGACGCGCTCAAGCGCCACCCGGGGCTCGAGCAGCCCGACGTTCGCCCGCTCCTGGCGGGGGTCGACGACCTCGGCGACGGGCCCTCGGTCCAGCTCTGGCCGCACCGGCACGGCACCGACGCGATGTTCCTCTGTTTGCTGCGAGTGCCCTGACGCTCGCGCAGCGTGTCAGAATCTCGGGACACGGTTCGCGGGCGAGAGGGGACAGGGTGGCGCTGCAGCTGTCGCCGAGCATCCTGTCGTCCGACTTCGCCCGGCTCGCCGACGAGGCTGCCGTCGTGGCCGGCACCGCCGACTGGCTCCACGTCGACGTCATGGACGCCCACTTCGTACCCAACCTCACCCTGGGCCTGCCGGTCGTCGAGGCGCTGCTCAAGCACGCGGCGCTGCCGATCGACTGCCATCTCATGATCGACGACCCCGACACCTGGGCCCCGCGGTACGCCGAGGTCGGTGCGGGCAGCGTGACGTTCCACATCGAGGCGGCCGCCGCACCCATCCGTACCGCGAGGGCCATCCGTGCGGCGGGCGCCCGGGCCGGCATGGCGTTGCGCCCGGCGACCGCGATCGAGGGCTACGCCGACCTGCTGCCCGAGCTGGACATGGTGCTCATCATGACCGTCGAGCCGGGGTTCGGTGGCCAGTCGTTCCTCGAGGTCATGCTGCCCAAGATCCGGCGGACGCGTGAGCTGATCGGCGGGGGCGACCACGCGGTCTGGCTGCAGGTCGACGGAGGCATCGACGAGGACACGATCGGGCGCTGCGCGGAGGCGGGCGCCGACGTCTTCGTCGCAGGCTCGGCGGTCTACGGCCGCCCCGACCCGGCCGCTGCGGTGACGTCGTTGCTGGCGACCGCCCGGGCTGCCGTGGCCGCCACGTGAACACCGTCCTCGTCGTCGACGACGACGCCGACATCGCCCGGTTCGTCGAGATCAACCTGCGCCTCGAAGGCTTCGACGTGCGCATCGCCGGGGACAGCGTCGAGGCCATGGCGGCCATCCGGGAGTCGATGCCCGACCTCGTCCTGCTCGACGTGATGATGCCCGGCGTCGACGGCGTCGAGCTGACCCGTCAGCTGCGGTCCGACCCGATCACGTCCAACATGCCGGTCATCCTGCTCACCGCCAAGGACCGCTCGGCCGACAAGGTGGTCGGGCTGACCGCGGGCGCCGACGACTACATCGTCAAGCCGTTCGACACCCTCGAGATGGTGGCGAGGGTCCGCTCGACGCTGCGCCGCAACGCCGAGATGCGCTCGGTCTCGCCGCTGACCGGGCTGCCGGGCAACTATCGCATCGAACAGGAGATCGCCCGGCGCCTGGCCACCGCCGAGGACTTCGCGGTCTGCCACGTCGACCTCGACAACTTCAAGGCCTTCAACGACGCGTACGGGTTCCTGCGCGGCGACGACGTCATCATGCTGCTCGCCAGCGTGCTGCAACGGGTGGCCGGCACCACCGACCGGCCGGTCCCCTTCGTCGGACACATCGGCGGTGACGACTTCGTGGTGCTGTCCTACCCGGAGCAGGCCGAGCCGGTCTGCGAGCGCATCCTCGTCGACTTCGACGCGTCGGTGATGGCGCTGCACGACGCCGATGACGTCGCCCAGGGCTACCTCGAGGTACGCGACCGCCAGGGCATCGTGCGGCGCTACCCGCTCGTCTCGGTCTCCATCGGCATCGCCATGGCGGGCCGTCGTCGGTTCGAGGACCACCGCGAGATCGTCGCGGTCGCGGCCGAGATGAAGACCGTGGCCAAGGCGACGCCCGGCTCGGCCATCGCGGTCGACCGTCGCGTCGACCCCGCCTCCGTCGAGTAGCGCCCCCTTTTTTCGTCGCCCCCCGTTTTCGTCGCCCCCCCGTTTTCGTCGCCCCCCGTTGTGGATCACTGGGGCGAAGTGGCGGCTCTGCCGGCGGGCGTTCGCGCCGAACCCGCCCAGTGATCCACCCCGTTGTGGATCACTGGGGCGAGGTGGCGGCTCTGCAGGCGGGTATTCGCGCCGAACCCGCCCAGTGATCCGCATGGCTCCCGTTGTGGATCACTGGGGCGAAGTGGCGGCTGTGCCGGCGGTTGTTCGCGCCGAACCCGCCCAGTGATCCGCATGGCTCCCGTTGTGGATCACTGGGGCGAGGTGGCGGCTGTGCCGGCGGTTGTTCGCGCCGAACCCGCCCAGTGATCCACATCGAGGGGAAACGGGTCGCCGGGGCGTGACAGAATGATCGTTGTACGACCAAGCTTGACGTACGCGCGCTCCGGGATCGGTGCAAGTCCGAGCCGGCGGTGACAGTCCGCGACCCGACCACCTCCAGTGGCCGGTTGACCTGGTGAAACTCCAGGACCGACGGTGAAAGTCCGGATGGGAGGCAGCGCGCGGGCGTTCCGCCTGTCCGCGCGCCCGATCGTCGGCTGCGCGGCCTGGCCGACTGCCCGTGCCTGGCCCCGCCGCCCGGATACCGCCGAACGGCGACCGGGACGGAGGGCACCATGGCCACACCCACCGAGCAGCAGGCGATGCGCCGTGCCCTCGCGCTCGCTGCCGCCGAGCTCGGCCGCACCGGCAGCAACCCCGTCGTCGGCGCTGTCGTCCTCGACTCCGCCGGGACCGTCGTCGGCGAAGGCGCGCACACCGGGGGGCCGGGTCACCCGCACGCCGAGGTCGTCGCCCTGCGCGCCGCCGGCGACAAGGCCCGCGGTGGCACCGTCGTCTGCACCCTCGAGCCCTGCAACCACACCGGTCGTACGGGCCCCTGCTCGCAGGCACTCATCGCCGCAGGGGTCAGCCGCGTGGTCTACGCCGTGGAGGACCCGTCGGCCCCGGCCGCCGGGGGTGCGGCGACGCTGCGGGCCGCTGGGGTCGACGTCGAGGCCGGCCTGCTCGCCGACGAGGCGGAGCGGGGCAACGAGGCGTGGCTGCTCGCGGCGCGTACCGGACGCCCGTTCGTCACCTGGAAGTACGCCGCCACCCTCGACGGCCGGTCCGCCGCGGCCGACGGCACCAGCCGCTGGATCACCTCGGATGCCGCACGGGCTGACGTACACCGGCTGCGTGGCCAGGTCGACGCCGTCGTGGCCGGTGTCGGCACCGTGCTCGCCGACGACCCGCTGCTCACCGCGCGCACCGACGACGCGGTGCAACCCCAGCCGCTGCGCATCGTCCTCGACAGCGACGGGCGCACCCCGGCGGACGCGCGGGTGCTCGGCCCCGGCTGCCTCGTCGTCGTCGGTGACGGGTGCACCGTGACCTGGCCCGCCACCGAGGTGCTCGTCGCCGCCCGCGACACCGACGGTCACGTCGACCTGGGCGTCCTGCTCAAGGTTCTCGGCGAGCGGGGGCTCCAGCACCTCTTTCTCGAGGGCGGCCCCACCCTCGCCGGCGCCTTCCTGCGGGCCGGGCTGGTCGACCGGGTCGTCGCCTACCTCGCGCCGACGATCCTGGGCGCGGGCACGCCCGCTCTCGTCGACCCGACCGTCACGACCTTGACCGACGCACGCCGCTTTCGCTTCGACGACATCGAAATCATCGGCCCCGATGTTCGGATCATCGCCAGGCCCGTACGAGAGGACAGCTGACGTGTTCACCGGCATTGTCGAGGAGCTCGGCGACATCGTCGCACTCGAGCAGCAGCAGGACGCCGCGCGCATCACCGTGCGCGGCCCGCTCGTGGTGAGCGACGCCCACCTGGGCGACTCGATCTGCGTCTCGGGCTGCTGCCTGACCGTCACAGCCGTCGACGGCGACACCTTCACTGCCGACGTGATGCTGGAGAGCCTCCGGCGTACCACGCTTGGCCTGCTGGGCAAGGGATCGCCGGTCAACCTCGAGCGCGCGATGCCAGCCAACGGGCGCATGGGCGGCCACGTCGTCCAGGGCCACGTCGACGTCACGGGTACGGTCGCCGAGCGCACCCCGTCCGAGCACTGGGAGGTCGTGCGCATCACCATGCCGGCGGCCTACGCCGCCCAGGTTGTCGACAAGGGGTCGGTCACCGTCGACGGGGTCAGCCTCACCGTGGTCGAGGTCGGCGACGACTGGTTCACAGTCTCGCTCATCCCGGAGACCTTGGCCCGTACCACCCTGGGCCACCGCGACGTCGGTGAGCCGGTCAACCTCGAGTTCGACGTGATCGGCAAGTACGTCGAGCGGCTGCTGGCCGTCCGAGGGCTCATCCCCATCCCCACCACCGCTGAGCAAGGGAACGTCTGATGGGCACGCTGGACCCGATCGAGCAGGCCGTCGCCGACATCGCCGCCGGCAAGGCCGTGGTGGTCGTCGACGACGAGGACCGTGAGAACGAAGGCGACTTGATCTTCGCGGCCGAGCTGGCGACGCCGGCGCTGGTCGCGTTCATGGTCCGCTACACGTCGGGCTTCATCTGCGTCCCCATCGAGGACAGCCAGGCCGACCGGCTCGACCTGCCGCCGATGTTCCACACCAACCAGGACAAGCGGGGTACGGCCTACACGGTCACCGTCGATGCCCGCGAAGGCGTCGCGACCGGCATCAGCGCGGCCGACCGGGCCCACACCATCAGCCTGCTCGCGTCGCCGTGGACCAAGCCCACCGACCTGTCCCGCCCCGGTCACGTGGTGCCGCTGCGTGCCCGTGCCGGGGGAGTGCTGCGGCGGGCCGGCCACACCGAGGCCGCGGTCGACCTGCCCCGCATGGCCGGCCTGCGCCCCGCCGGAGTCCTCTGCGAGATCGTCAACGACGACGGCACCATGTCGCGGCTGCCCGAGCTGACCGCGTTCGCCCGTGAGCACGGCCTCTCGATCATCTCCATCGCCGACCTCATCGCCTACCGCCGGCGCAACGAGTCGCAGGTCACGGCGGTCGCCGAGGCCAAGATGCCGACGCCGCACGGGGAGTTCCGCGCGGTGGGCTACCAGAGCACGTGGGACTCCGCCGACCACATCGCCCTCGTCATGGGCGACATCGGTGACGGCGACGACGTCCTGGTACGGGTCCACTCGGAGTGCCTGACCGGCGACGTGTTCGCGTCCCGGCGGTGCGACTGCGGGCCCCAGCTGCACGCCTCGATGCACGCCGTCGCCGAGGAGGGCAGGGGAGTCGTGCTCTACGTCCGTGGCCACGAGGGCCGGGGCATCGGCCTGATGCACAAGCTGCAGGCCTACCAGCTGCAGGAGTCGGGCTCCGACACGATCGACGCCAACCTCGAGCTGGGCCTGCCGGCTGACAGCCGCGACTACGGGACAGGGGCGCAGATCCTCTACGACCTCGGCGTACGGACCATGCGGCTGCTCACCAACAACCCGGACAAGCGAGCGGGGCTCGAGGGCTACGGTCTCAAGATCATCGACCGGGTGCCCCTCCCCGTGTACGCGACCGCCGAGAACCTCCGGTACCTTACGACCAAGCGTGATCGCATGGGGCACGACCTGCCCGACCTGCCTGACCTCCCGATCCTGCAAGCGAAGGACTGACGATGAGCGGAGACGGCCGACCTGCGCAGAGCAGGACGCTCGACCGTCGCGTCGTGTCCGGCCTGCGGGTCGGGGTGGCGGCGACCCGGTGGTACCCCGAGATCACCGACGCCCTCCTCGCCGGTGCACTGCGGGCGCTCGAGGAGATGGGCGTCGTCGAGCCGACCGTCGTACGCGTCCCCGGCGCGTTCGAGCTGCCGGTCGTCGCCAAGGCGCTCGCCGCGACCGGCCACCAGGCGGTGATCTGTCTCGGCCTGGTCCTGCGCGGCGGCACCCCCCACTTCGAGTACGTCTGCCAGGGCGTGACCGAAGGGCTCACCCAGGTCTCAGTCAGCTGCGCCATCCCCGTCGGGTTCGGCGTGCTCACCTGCGACGACATCGAGCAGGCCATCGACCGCGCTGGCCTGCCCGGCTCGAGCGAAGACAAGGGTCGCGAGGCCGCAGAGGCCGCCGTCGAGACCGCCGTGCTGCTGCGCGCGCTGCGTCAGGGCGACACCCAGTCCCAGCCTGCCTACCGTGAGTCGGCGCATCGCTAGGCGGCCCGGCCCCGTACGGGAGCCGCGTCGCCGGGGCACGGGCCCGCGACCCACTTACTGATCCACACACCCGAAAGGCACATCGTGCTGTCGCTCGTCCTTCCGAAGGGCTCGCTCGAGCGGGCCACCCTCGACCTGTTCGAGGCCGCCGACCTCTCCGTCGTGCGCGGTTCCGACCGTGACTACCGCGCCTCCATTGACGACCCCCGCATCGACAAGGTGATGTTCCTGCGCCCGCAGGAGATCCCGCAGTACGTCGAGCAGGGCCTCTTCGACGTGGGCATCACCGGCCGCGACTGGATCACCGAGACCGACTCCGACGTCGTGTCCCTGGGCGAGCTGGAGTACTCCAAGGCCACCAGCAACCCGGTCCAGATCATCCTGGCCGTGCCCAAGGAGCACCCCGCCAACAGCGGCGCCGAGCTGCCCGACGGCGTGCGCGTCTCGACCGAGTTCCCCGAGATGACCAAGCGGTTCTTCGACAAGGTCGGCGTCAAGGCGCGCATCATCCCGTCGCACGGCGCGACCGAGGCCAAGGTCCCGGACATCGTCGACGCGATCGTCGACCTCACGGAGACCGGTACCAGCCTGCGCAAGCACGGCCTGAAGATCATCGAGACGCTGCTGGTGTCCCGTACCGAGCTGATCACCAACGCGGCCAGCTATGCCGACCCTGACAAGCGGGCCGCCATGGACGACATCGCGCTGCTGCTCCAGGGCGCGATCCGGGCCCGCGGCCAGGTGCTGCTCAAGCTCAACGTCCCCGACGACAAGCTTGCCGACGTGCTGGCCGTCCTCCCCTCGATGGGGTCGCCGACCGTCATGGCGCTGGCCTCGGGCGACGCCCACGCGGTCGAGTCCGTGGTGGCCAAGCGTGGCGTCAACACCCTCATCCCCGCCCTCAAGACCGCCGGTGCGCGGGACATCCTCGAGCTGCCCATCACCAAGATCGTCGAGTGACCCCGACGGACCAGACCGCTCCGGTACGGACCTGGCGGGCGATCCGTGGCCGGCGGGCGGCGTTCGTCGCCGCGGCCGTCCTGTTCCTCGGCGCCATCGCGCTCGGCGCCGCGCTGCCCGAGCCGTTCAAGGGCGGCGACAAGATCGCGGTGGCCTGCATCGGCATCCCGATCGCGGGCGTGCTGCTGCTGCTGGCCCGGCCGTCGCTGACCGTCTCCGCCGACGGCCTGGTCGTGCGCAACCTCGTCGGCAGCCGACGGCTGGGGTGGGCGGAGGTCGTGGCGGTCCGCCTCGGCCCCGACGACTCGTGGGCATCGCTCGACGTCGCCGACGGGACGTCCCTCGCGGTCATGGCATTGCAGACGATGGACAAGGTGCAGACGGCCGAGGCCCTGGCCGACCTGCGTGGCCGGATCCGGGCGGCCGACGCCGGTGGCTGAGCGAGAGGTGGGGGACGCGCTCGCGGCGTGGGCTGAGCTGAAGACCCCGGCCGGCGCAGCACACGTCTTCGGCGCGCTGGTCGACGGCGAGCTGCTGCTGCCCGTACGCGCCCGGGTGGTGAGCGAGCAGGTGGCCCCGGCTACCGGCATGCACGCCGAGAAGGAGGCCGAGCTCGACATCGTCACGGTCGAGCTCGCGGACGGGCGACGGGTGCTGCCCGCGTTCACCTCGGCCGACCGCATGCGCCGGTGGCAGATCGATGCCCGGCCGGTGCGCTCGGCGGTGCGCGACGCCTGCCGGGCGGTGCTCGACGAGGGTTGGGCGGGCATCGTGCTCGACCCCTCGACGCACGACTTCGTGGTCGGGGCGACGTCCGTGCGTGCACTCGCCGAGGGTTTCGTGCCCGTCGCCGGCGACGAGTCGGTGTCCGTCGGCACCCTGGCCGGCCCGGACCTCGTACCGGTAGAAGTCGCGGTTGCTCCTGCGGCGCTCGTGGCCGCCCTGCGCCGTGCCCTAGCCCGCGAGCCGGTCGTGGGGGAGGCGTGGCTGCTGCGCGCCGAGCCCACCCTGGACGTCGGCGTCACCCTGCGGGTGCCGCTCGAGGCGGCTGGCCTGGCCACGGTCGCCCAACGTGTCGCCGGTCGACTGGCAGGGGCGGGACTGCCCGGAGCCGACCGGTTGTCCGTCGCCGCTCTCGACCCGGCCACGGCCGCGGCCGTCGTCGTCCACGGCACGCGCCTCGCGCCCTGACCGCGCACGCGCTCGGGTGCTAGTCTTTGACGTGACCAATCGGTGAGAACCATCACCGATCTGCAAGCGGAGATCTCGTCTCCCACCTGCGCGGCCTCGCGGCCGACGGGTTTGGTCCGGCGACCGAGCCGATGCCTCACGGCGTCTGGCCCGGTCCTCGCGCTCCGCCCCAGCCCTCGGGCCGGGTCGTGAGCGCCCGGTCGACGAGCCCCGCCTGCGTGCGGGGCTCTTTGCTTTTCGGGCCCGGCTCGGTCACGCACACCCCTATTTTCCGTTACGAGGAGGCACCATCAGCGCTGAGCACCGCATCAACGACCGGATCCGGGTTCCCGAGGTTCGTCTCGTGGGTCCCGCCGGCGAGCAGGTCGGCATCGTCCGCATCGAGGACGCCCTGAGGTTGGCTCAGGAGGCTGATCTCGACCTGGTCGAGGTCGCGCCCATGGAGCGACCGCCCGTCTGCAAGCTCATGGACTACGGCAAGTTCAAGTACGAGGCAGCACAGAAGGACCGCGAGGCGCGTCGCAACCAGGCGCACACCGTGATCAAGGAGATGAAGCTCCGGCCGAAGATCGACCCGCACGACTACGAGACCAAGAAGGGTCACGTCGTCCGGTTCCTCAAGGCAGGCGACAAGGTCAAGGTCACGATCATGTTCCGTGGCCGTGAGCAGTCCCGCCCCGAGGTCGGCTACAAGCTGCTGCAGCGACTGGCCGGCGACGTCCAGGAGCTCGGCTTCATCGAGACCAGCGCCAAGCAGGACGGCCGCAACATGACGATGGTCATGGCGCCGCACCGCGTGGTCAAGGAGCTCGCCGCCAAGTCCCGCCCGGTCAAGAAGCTCAAGGACGACGAGGACGAGTACGCCGGCCAGGCCTCTGAGGCTGACCGTCCCTTCGACACCGATCTCGAGGCCGACACCGACACCGGAGAGGTCGTCGCCGAGGTCGCGGTGGCCCCGGTCACCGTCGAGGAGCTCACCGTTCCCGCCGAGTGACCACCCGTACCACCAAGAACTGCACCGAGACCTGAACAGCACGGAACCACCCCGCACCCGGCGAACCCCGCCGGGTGCGGGCACGCGGACAGCAGCAGACGAGACAACCAAGGAGACCGGCAGCGATGCCCAAGATGAAGACGCACAGCGGTGCGAAGAAGCGGTTCAAGCTGACCGGCACCGGCAAGCTCATGCGTGAGCAGGCCAACCGCCGCCACCTGCTCGAGCACAAGCCGTCCACGCTGACCCGGCGCCTCGCCGCCGACGTCGAGCTGTCTCCCGGCGACGCCAAGAAGGCCAAGCGGCTTCTCGGCCTGTAACGCACTCGCCGACCTTTTCCCCTTTCTTCGCACGACTTCAGCAAGGAGTACTTCAGTGGCACGCGTCAAGCGCGCAGTCAACGCGCACAAGAAGCGCCGGGTCATCCTCGAGCGGGCCAGCGGCTACCGCGGCCAGCGTTCGCGGCTGTACCGCAAGGCCAAGGAGCAGATGGTCCACTCGATGGGCTACGCCTATCGTGACCGTCGCAAGCGCAAGGGCGACTTCCGCAAGCTCTGGATCACCCGTATCAACGCGGCTGCTCGTGCCAACGACCTGACGTACAACCGGTTCATCCAGGGCCTCAAGGCCGCCGGTGTCGAGCTCGACCGCAAGCAGCTCGCTGAGATCGCGGTTTCCGACCCGGCCGCCTTCACGGTCCTGGTCGGTGTCGCCAAGGCGGCCCTGCCGAGCAACGTCCCCACCGCAGCCTGACGGTTCGCACCATCAGCTCGCACCGTGGGCCCAGCAGCCCCAGCGCCTCGCCGGTCACCGGTGTGCTGTCCTCGGCCCGCAGTCCGCGGGTCACGGCAGCACGCCGGTTGACCAAGCGGAGCTTTCGCGAGAACGACCGGCTGTTCCTGGCCGAAGGGCCGCAGGCCGTTTCCGAGGCGCTCGCCGAGGCCGGCGCCGTGGTCGAGGTGTTCTGCTCCACCGACCTCAGCGGGCGCGCCGCCGAGCTGGCCGACCTGGCCCGCAGCCACGGCCTGACGGTCACCCCGGTCAGCCGCGACGTCATGACGGCGCTGGCCCAGACGGTGACCCCGCAGGGCATCCTGGCCGTCGCGAGATTCCGAGACGTCACGCTCGAAGCGGCGTTTGCCGCGTCCCCCTTGCTGGTCCCGATCCTGGCCGCGGTACGGGACCCGGGCAACGCCGGCACGGTTCTGCGGGCAGCAGACGCCGCGGGCGCCGACGCCGTCGTCTTCGCCGACGCCTCGGTCGACCCGTACAACCCCAAGTGCGTGCGCGCCTCCGCGGGCAGCCTGTTCCACCTGCCGTTCGTCGCCGGTGTGCCCGCCGCTGACGCCGTGGCCGCCGCACGTGCGGCGGGCCTCGCCGTCCTGGCGGCCGCAGCTGCTCCCGGTGCCGATGACCTCGATGACCTGGCCGAGAGCGGCGGGCTGGCCGGCCCTACGGCCTGGCTGTTCGGCAACGAGGCCTGGGGACTTCCTGAGTCGCTGCAGGCGCTGGCCGACCGCGTGGTCACGGTCCCGATCCACGGCCGCGCCGAAAGTCTCAACCTGGCGACGGCTGCGGCCGTGTGCCTCTACGCTTCGGCCAGGGCGCAACGCCGTGCCGGCGGAGTGCGCCACTGCCGCTGACCCACCACGGTCAGCGGGCGCAGTGAACCGCAGAGCCGATCAGAACGAACGACTTGGTACATATCGGGCAGAAGGTCGTAGTCTTTTGATCAAGGGCCGCGGGAACGCAAGTGCCGGCGGTGCCACGGGAGGCCAAGTGGAGACCCACGACGTCTGGGACAAGGCGGCGTACGACGAGCTCCCCGATGGCGTGGTTGTGGCCGACGAGACGGGGACCGTCGTCGTGGTCAACGCCGCTGCCGCTCGGCTGCTCGGCCGCAGTGTCGACGAGTCCATCGGCCTGAGCTACCGCGAGGTGCTGCCGTTCACCGACCTGACCGGACGCGACTGGTGGGCCTGCACCGAGCCCTACGCCGGGCTGTCGACCCGCACCGGCCAGCCCGAACGCCGCCTCGTGCTGACCTCCGCTGGGGTGCGCGAGCTGTTGGTGACGTCCCGGTTCGTCCGCCGCGAGGGCGCCATGGTCCGACTGGTCGTCTGCCTGCGCGACACCGCGTCCCGCGAGCGCCACGAGCGCAGCCGGGCCGACCTGGTCTCGACGGTCGCCCATGAGCTGCGCTCGCCGCTGACCAGTGTCAAGGGCTTCACGGCCACCTTGCTGGCCAAGTGGGAGCGGTTCACCGACGAGCAGAAGAAGGTCATGCTGGCGACGGTCAACTCCGACGCCGACCGGGTCACCCGGCTGATCAGCGAGCTGCTCGACGTCTCGCGCATCGACGCGGGCCGCCTCGAGCTGCGCAAGCAGGTGGTCGACGTGCCGCGCGCCGCTCGCCGGCTGGTCGAGGGCCGGGTGGCCAGCGGCGAGGTCGAGAGCCGGTTCGTCGTGCTCGACCCCGAGCCGCTGCCCGAGGTCTGGGGCGACCCGGACAAGCTCGACCAGGTGCTCGGCAACCTCGTCGAGAACGCGGTACGCCACGGGCGGGGCACCGTCACCATTGCGATCAGCCCGTTCGGCGACGGCCTGCAGGTCGTGGTCGAGGACGAGGGCGAGGGCGTGCCGGTCGAGATGTGGCCGCGCATCTTCACCCGATTCTGGCGAGCCGACCGTCGGGGCAGCACCGGCCTCGGCCTCTACATCGTCAAGGGTCTCGTCGAGGCCCACGGCGGCGTGATCGAGGTGGGCCGCGCCGACAGCGGTGGCGCCCGATTCCGGTTCACGTTGCCCGAGGGCCGCCCGTACGCCGACTGACGCTGGGCAATCTGCTTCGCCCCCAGCCCCGGCGTTGCCTAGACTCCTCAGGCACTGGGCCAGTGACCGGCTCGCCCTCTCACGATCTCTGCGAGCCTTCTGCGATGTCTGGACCGAACGACCCGTACGACCCCAAGCAGGTGGCCGCCCTCAGCGAGTCGGCCCTGGCCGCTGCGCTCTCCGACGGGGAGAAGGCGTTCGCCGAGGCGGCCGGGCTCGACGACCTCGCCGCGGCCCGGACCGCCCACCTCGGTGACCGTGCTCCGGTGCGCCTCGCCAACCGCGAGATCGCCGCGCTACCGCCGCATGCCAAGGGCGATGCGGGCCGGCGGGTCAACGAGACCCTGCGCGCACTGACCGCCGCGTACGACGTGCGGTTGGCAGTGCTCGAGGACGAGCGCGACGTGCGCGCGCTCGCGGACGAGTCGGTCGACATCACGCTGCCGGTCACCTGGCACCGCGCCGGCGCGCGCCACCCCCTCACCACCCTCTCCGAGCGCATCGCCGACATCTTCATCGGGTTGGGCTACGAGGTCGCCGAAGGCCCCGAGGTCGAGCACGAGTGGTTCAACTTCGACGCCCTCAACATCGGGCCGGACCACCCCGTGCGCGATGCGCAGGACACCCTGTTCGTCGGGCCCGAGGGCTCGGGCCTGGTCATGCGGACGCACACCTCGCCGGTCCAGGTGCGCAGCCTGCTCAGCCGAGAGCTGCCGGTCTACATCGTGTGTCCCGGCCGCACCTACCGCAACGACCCGCTCGACGCGACCCACACCCCGGTGTTCAGCCAGGTCGAGGGTCTCGCCGTCGACAAGGGCATCACGATGGCCCACCTACGCGGCACGCTGACCGCGTTCGTCGAGGGCATCTTCGGCGAGGGCCTGCCCACCCGTTGGCGCCCGTCGTACTTCCCGTTCACCGAGCCGTCGGCCGAGATGGACCTGCAGTGCTTCGTCTGCCACGGCACCTCCGCTGAGCCGGGCGCCGAGCCGTGTCGCACCTGCTCGTCCGAGGGCTGGATCGAGCTCGGCGGCTGCGGCATGGTCAACCCGCGGGTCCTCATCGCCTGCGGCATCGACCCCGAGGTCTACTCCGGCTTCGCCTTCGGCATGGGCTTGGACCGCACCTTGATGTTCCGGCACGGCATCGAGGACATCCGCCACCTGATCGAGGGCGACGTCCGGTTCTCGCTCGCCTTCGGCACGTACGGCCAGGAGGCCTGATGCGCGTCCCCCTGTCCTGGCTGCGCGACTACGTCGACCTGCCCGAGGACATCGACCCCGAGCTGGTCGGGGCGGCGCTCGTCCGGGCCGGCCTCGAGGTGGAGCGGGTCGAGGTCATCGGAGCCGATGTCACCGGGGTGGTCATCGGCCAGGTGCTGTCCTTCGACGCCGAGCCGCAGAAGAACGGCAAGACCGTGCGCTGGTGCCAGGTCGAGGTCGGCGAGCCGGAGCCCCGCGGCATCGTCTGCGGCGCCGGCAACTTCGCCGTCGGCGACAAGGTGGCGGTGGCCCTGCCCGGCTCCGTCCTGCCCGGACCGTTCCCCATCACCGCCCGCAAGACCTACGGTCACGTGTCCGACGGCATGATCTGCTCTGCCCGAGAGCTGGGCCTCGGCGATGACCACGACGGCATCCTGGTCCTGCCGCCGGACAGTGTCATCGGCGACGACGTCGTCGCCGCCTTCGGGCTCCGCGACGCGGTGCTCGACATCGCCGTCACGCCGGACCGCTCCTACTGCCTCTCGGTACGCGGCGTGGCCCGCGAGGCCGCCACCGCCTTCGGCCTCCCGTACCGCGACCTCGCCCTGGTGCCGGCGCCCGTCGGCGACGACGAGGGCTATCCCGTGGTTGTCCTCGACACCATCGGCTGCGATCGCTACACCGCCCGCACGATCAGCGGCATCGACCCGACCGCCGTGTCACCGATGTGGCTGCAGCGCCGGCTCATCATGGCCGGCATGCGGCCGGTCTCACTCGTCGTCGACGTCACCAACCACGTCATGCTCGACCTCGGCCAGCCCCTGCACGCGTTCGACCGTGACCAGCTGGTCGGCGCGATCACGGTGCGCGCGGCCGAACCGGGCGAGCGCATCACCACCCTCGACGGGGTCGACCGGGTGCTGGCCCACAGCGAGCTGCTCATCTGCGACGACAAGGGCCCGGTCGCGCTGGCCGGCGTCATGGGCGGTCGCCGCGCCGAGTGCTCGCCGACCACGACCTCCATCGTGCTCGAGTCGGCCCACTTCGCCGCCGTGCCAACGGCTCGCGCCGCCCGTCGGCACAAGCTGCCGAGCGAGGCTTCGAAGCGCTACGAGCGCGGGGTCGACCACGCCCTCGCCCCGTCGGCGGCCCAGGCAGCCGTCGACCTTCTCGTGCGCCTCGCCGGGGCGACCGCCGATCCTGGCTCCACCGACGTCGACAATCGCGGCGCGGGCGTGGTCATCGCTTTCGACCCCGCTTACCCGGGGCGCCTGGCCGGGCGCGACTACGCCGAGGTCGTCGTGCGCAGGCGTCTCGCCGACGTGGGCTGCACGGTGGCCGAGCTCGAAGGCGGCTGGCTCGAGGTCGTGCCCCCGAGCTGGCGACCCGACCTCACCCACCCCGCCGACCTGGTCGAGGAGGTCGTGCGCCTCGAGGGCTACGACGAGGTGCCGGCGGTCCTGCCGCGCTTGGTGGCCGGCCGCGGTCTCACCCGCACCCAGCGCCTGCGCCGCACCATCGGCCGGGCGCTGGCGGCCGAGGGTTTCGTCGAGACGTTGGCCTACCCCTTCATGGGGGACGCGGTGCTCGACGCGATGGGTCTGGCTGCCGGCGACGAGCTCCGTCAGGCGACGCGCCTCGTCAACCCGATCTCGGACGACGATCCCTACCTGCGCACCGCCTTGCTCCCTGGGCTGCTGACGACCCTGGTCCGCAACGTCGGGCGTGGCGCGCGCGATGCAGCGGTGTTCGAGAGCGGTCTCGTCTTCGGTCCGCCGCGGGGTGAGGCGGTGGTCGAGTGGCCTGGGGTCGACAGTCGGCCGAGTGCCGAGCAGCTCGCGGCGCTCAACGCGGTGATCCCCGACCAGCGACTCCATGTCGCGGTGGCTCTCGCACCCGCCCCCGGCACCCCTGACTCCACCAGCTGGTGGGGCAGCGGGCGGCCGCCCCCGTGGGCCGAGGTCATCGAGGTCGCGCGCACCGTCGCGGCCGCTGCCGGGGTCGCGCTCGAGGTGGTCAAGGACCAGCGCGCTCCCTACCACCCAGGTCGGTGCGCGTCGCTGCACGCGGGCGGACAGGTGGTCGGCTACGCCGGTGAGCTGCACCCGCGCGCCGTTCTCGCCCTCGGCCTGCCGCCGCGCAGCGCCGCCATGGAGCTCGACCTGGTGTCGGTCTTCGCCGTCGACACTGCCGAGGTCTCCGCGCCCGCTCTGTCGACGTTCCCCGAGGCCGGTCGCGACGTCGCGGTCGTGGTGCCCACGGCCGTGCCGGTCGCGGACGTGCAGGCGGCGCTCGCCTCGGGTGCCGGGCCGCTGCTCGAGTCCATCGCGCTCTTCGACGTCTACGTCGGCGGCCAGGTGCCGGCCGGTCACCGCTCGTTGGCCTTCTCGTTGAAGTTCCGAGCGCCAGACCGCACCCTCACCGACGACGAGGTCAACGCCGCGCGCGACACAGCCCTCGCCGTGGCGCTCGAGCGGACCGGCGCGATCCTCCGCTGACCTCAATCTCCTTGCATCATCATGCAGTCGGCTGTATGAATGACGCATACCGAGTGAGGGAGTCGTGGCGATGGGCATCAGCGCAGGAGTGGTGGGGGCGAGCGGCTACGCCGGCGGTGAGCTCGTGCGCCTGCTGCTCGGGCATCCCGGCCTCGAGGTCACCGGGCTGGTGGCGGCGGGCTCGGCCGGCCTGCCGGTGACCGACCTGCACCCCCACCTGCCCCAGCTCGCCGGGCGCACGTTCGACACGCTCGACAGTGGGGTGCTCGCCGGCTGCGACGTGGTGTTCCTCGCCGTCCCGCACGGCCAGTCGGCGGCGATCGCGGCGACCCTGCCCGAGTCGACCCTCGTGGTCGACCTCGGCGCCGACCACCGGCTCACCGACGCCGCCGCCTGGGAGCAGTACTACGGCACGCCGTACGCCGGCGCCTGGGTCTACGGGCTGCCCGAGCTGCCCGGTCAGCGTGACCTGATCCGGGCGACCAAGCGGGTTGCGGCCACCGGCTGCTACGCGGTCTCGGTCATCCTCGCGCTGGCTCCGCTCATCGCCGCGGGCATCGTCGAGCCCGACGACGTCGTCGTGGTCGCGGCCAGCGGCACCACCGGCGCCGGTCGTGCGGCCAAGGCCTCGCTCATGGCCAGTGACGTGATGGGCTCGCTGACCCCGTACAAGACAGGCGCCCACCAGCACGTGCCCGAGATGAAGCAGGCCTCCGGGGCCACGTCGTTGTCCATGACGCCGGTGCTGGCGCCCATGCCGCGGGGCATCCTCGCCACCGTCACCGCCAAGCCGGTGGGTGACGTCGACGCTGCAGCGGTACGGGCAGTGCTCGCGGCCGCCTATGACGACGAGCCCTTCGTCCACGTCCTTCCCGAGGGGCGTTGGCCGCAGACCGGCGCCACCCTCGGCAGCAACGCGTGCCACCTGCAGGCCACGGTCGACATCGACTCGGGACGGGTCATCGTGGTCAGCGCCATCGACAACCTCACCCGCGGTGCATCGGGCCAGGCCGTCCAGATCGCCAACATCGCCCTCGGCCTCGACGAGACCGCCGGCCTGAGCACCAATGGAGTTGCTCCGTGAGTGTCACTGCCGCCCGGGGCTTCCGGGCCGCCGGCGTCGCCGCCGGTCTCAAGTCCACCGGCAAGCCCGACGTCGCCCTCGTCGTCAACGACGGGCCGTCCCACGCGGCCGCCGCAGTCTTCACCAGCAACCGTGTGCAGGCTGCCCCCGTGGTCTGGAGCCGCCAGGTCGCGGCTGACGGTCGGCTCGACGCGGTCGTCCTCAACTCCGGCGGGGCCAACGCCTGCACCGGAGCGCCTGGCTTCCAGGACACCCACGCCACCGCCGAGCAGGTCGCGGCCCTCGTCGGCTGCTCGGCCACCGACGTCGCGGTTGCGTCAACCGGCTTGATCGGGCTCCGGCTGCCGATGGACAAGCTGCTGCCTGGCGTCGACGCCGCGGCCGCTGGTCTCTCCGCCGAGGGCGGAGCCGACGCCGCGCTCGCCATCATGACCACCGACTCGGTGCCCAAGGAGTCGGTGGCCGGCGGCGGTGGCTTCGTGGTCGGTGGCATGGCCAAAGGCGCGGGCATGCTCGCGCCGGCGCTGGCCACCATGCTCGTCGTCATCACCACTGACGCCGACCTCGATGCCGCCGACCTCGACAAGGCCCTGCGGTCCTCGACCCGCACCAGCTTCGACCGCATCGACTCCGACGGCTGCATGTCGACCAACGACACCGTGCTGCTGCTGGCGTCGGGCGCGTCCGGGGTGCGGCCGTCGCTCGACGAGTTCACCGAGGTGCTCCGTTCGGTCTGCTCCGACCTCGCGTTCCAGCTGATCCACGACGCCGAGGGCGCGAGCAAGGACATCGTCATCACCGTCCAGGGCGCGGCCACCGAGGGCGAGGCCGTCGACGTCGCCCGTACCATCGCGCGGAGCAACTTGCTCAAGTGCGCGCTGTTCGGCCAGGACCCCAACTGGGGCCGGGTGCTCGCTGCGGTGGGCACCACCGACGCCGCGTTCGACGCCGACGACCTCGACGTCGCCATCAACGGGATCTGGGTCTGCCAGGGCGGCGCCGTCGGAGACGACCGCGACCTCGTCGACATGACCCTGCGCGAGATCGCGATCGTCGTCGACCTGCACGCCGGCGCCGAGCAGGCGACGGTCTGGACCAACGACCTCACCACCGACTACGTCCACGAGAACTCGGCCTACTCCTCGTGACGACCACCTCCGGTACGGCGACGGCCACCGCGCGGAGCCATCACGCGCTGGGCAAGGCGTCGGCGTTGATCGGCGCCCTGCCGTGGCTCGAGCGGTTCCACGGCACCACCATCGTTATCAAATACGGCGGCCACGCCATGACCGAGCCGGCGCTGCAGAAGGCGTTCGCCGAGGACGTCGTGTTCCTGCGCTACGTCGGCATCCGGGTGGTCGTGGTCCACGGCGGAGGGCCGCAGATCAACGAGCACCTTGCCAAGCTCGGCATCGAGAGCACCTTTGCCGGCGGCCTGCGGGTGACCCCGCCCGAGACCATGAAGATCGTCCGCATGGTGCTCGTCGGCCAGGTCAACGGCGACCTGGTCAACCTGATCAACGACCATGGACCGTTCGCCGTCGGACTGTCCGGCGAGGACGCCCAGCTGTTCACCGCGGTGCGCCGGGGCACGGTCGTCGACGGCGAGGAGGTCGACCTCGGCCAGGTCGGCGACGTCTCTCACGTCGACCCCGCCACTGTCGTCGCCCTGCTCGACGCCCAGCGCATCCCGGTCGTCGCGACCATTGGCCGCGGCGAGGACGGCCAGGTCTACAACCTCAACGCCGACACCGCAGCAGCAGCGCTCGCTGTCGCGCTCGAGGCCGAAAAGCTCGTCGTGCTCACCGACGTCGAGGGCCTCTACGCCGACTGGCCGGCCAGCGAGGAGCTGATCAGCCAGCTCACGACCGACGACCTGCGGCTGCTGCTGCCCACGCTCTCGGCCGGCATGATCCCCAAGATGGAGGCCTGCGTCCGCGCCGTCGAGGGTGGCGTCCCGCGGGCCCACGTGCTCGATGGACGGGTGCCGCACGCGTTGCTGCTCGAGGTCGTGACCGATGAGGGAGTCGGCACCATGGTGGTCCCCGTCGAGGCCGCCCCGTGAGCGCGTACGACGAGCTCGCCGCGCGGTGGCAGCGGGTCATGATGCCCAACTACGGCACGCCTCCGGTGGCCCTCGTCCAGGGCAAGGGCTGCCGGGTCTGGGATGCCGACGGCAAGGACTATCTCGACCTGCTCGCCGGCATCGCGGTGTCGTCGCTCGGCCACGCCCACCCGGCTGTGGTGGACGCGGTGTCCCACCAGGTCGCGACCTTGGCCCACACGAGCAACCTCTATCTGCACGAGCCCGGGCTGCGGCTCGCCGAGCGGCTGACCGGGCTGCTCGACACCGCAGCCGAGGCGCGGGTCTTCTTCTGCAGCACCGGCACCGAGGCCAATGAGGCGGCGCTCAAGCTGGTCCTGCGGCACGGCTCGACGATCGGCCGCAGGCGCATCGTGGCCGCCGACCACGGCTTCCACGGCCGCACCCTTGGCGCACTCTCCCTGACTGGCAAGGCATCCATCCGCGAGCCGTTCGGCCCGTACGGCACCGATGTCGTCTTCGTTCCCTATGGCGACGCCCAGGCCTTGGCCGCGGCTGTCGACGAGCACACGGTGGCCGTGCTGCTCGAGACGACCCAGGGCGAAGCCGGCGTCGTCCCTCCGCCAGAGGGCTACCTCGTCGCGGCGCGCGAGATCTGCGACGCCACAGGCACTCTGCTCTGGCTCGACGAGGTCCAGAGCGCCATCGGCCGCACCGGCTACTGGTACGCCCACCAGGCGGACGGCGTCCTGCCGGACATGCTCACCCTGGCCAAGGGGCTCGGCGGAGGGCTGCCCATCGGTGCCTGCATCGGCATCGGCCCAGCCGCCACCGCCTTCCAGCGGGGCGACCACGGCTCGACCTTCGGCGGCAACCTGGTCTCGGTCAGCGCGGCCCTCGCCGTGCTCGACACCATCGAGGCCGACGGCCTGCTCGACCACGTGCGCGAGGTCGGCGCGACGTTCGCAGCGGGACTCGCCGCCGTCGAGCACCCGCTGCTGGCAGGGGTACGCGGGCGTGGCCTGTGGCTGGCGCTCGTGCTGACCGACGACGTTTCTGCGGTCGTGGAGCAGTACGCGCGGGCGGCGGGCTTCCTGGTCAACGCGGTCGCGCCCGACGCGATCCGGCTCGCGCCGCCATTGGTGATCACGGCGCAGGAGTGCCGGGAGTTCGTCGACGCGTTGCCCGGCGTCCTGGCGGGTGCACAGCAGCAGCTCGACACCGCTAGGGTCGGTCCATGACCGGACCCGCCGTGCTCGTGGTCGAGGACGACCCCAGCGTGCGCGGTTTGCTGCACACGCTGCTCACCGCCGAGGGCTACCAGGTCTCGACCGCCTCCGACGGGCTGGCCGGCCTGCGCAGCGCACTCGACTCGCCGCCCGCGCTGATCCTGCTCGACGTGATGATGCCCGACCTCGGTGGCGTCCGCGTCCTCGAAGAGCTGGGCAGTGACCCGGTCCTGTCCGGCGTCCCCGTCATCGTGGTGACCGGCCGCGTCGATGCGGTCGCCGAGCTCGAAGGCCTGCTCGGCGCCGGCATGGTGTTCGTCAAGCCCTTCGCCGTTGACGAGCTGGTCCGCAAGGTGGCCGAGCTCATCGGAGGCCCTGCCCGACCGGCCCACTCATGACCCGCCACGTCGACCCCTGCCGAACGAGCGACCCGGCCAGCCGCCATGCCTGCCAAAGAGAGGGGCTCCTGCCATGACGCTGCGCCACTTCCTGGTCGACGACGACCTCAGCCCGTACGAGCTCGAGGGCGTCCTCGACCTGGCCGCGAAGATGAAGCTGGACCGCTTCGGCTACAAGCCGCTCGCGGGTCCCCAGTCGGTCGCCGTCATCTTCGAGAAGCCGTCCACCCGCACCCGGCTGTCCTTCGAGGCCGGCATCGCCGAGCTCGGCGGCCACCCGATCATCGTCGACGCCCGCAGCACCCAGCTCGGCCGCGGCGAGACCATCGAGGACACCGCCAAGGTGCTGTCCCGCTACGTCTCCGCCATCGTCATCCGAACGTTCGCGCAGGACCGCATCGAGCAGCTCGCATCCGCGTCTACGGTGCCGGTGGTCAACGCCCTCACCGACTACGCCCACCCGTGCCAGGCGCTCGCCGACCTGCTGACGATCCGCGAGAAGAAGGGCGGACTGGCTGGGCTTACCTTGGCCTACCTCGGCGACGGCAACAACATGTCCCACTCGCTGCTGCTGGCCGGTGCGGCCGCGGGCATGCGGGTCCGCGTCGCGTCGCCGCCCGGCTACGAGCCGCTCGCTCAGGTCGTCGGCCGGGCCAACCAGATCGGCGAGCAGACCGGGGGAGCGGCGGTCGTGACCCACGACCCGCTCGAGGCCGCCACCGGCGCCGACGTGCTCTACACCGACGTCTGGGCCTCGATGGGCCAGGAGGAGGAGAGCGACAGCCGCCAGCTTGTCTTCCAGCCGTACCAGCTCGACGACAAGGCCGTGTCGGCAGCGCGTGACGACGTGCTCGTCCTGCACTGCCTGCCGGCCCACCGCGGCGAGGAGATCACCGGCAGCGTCATCGACGGCGAGCACTCTGTGGTGTGGGACCAGGCCGAGAACCGGCTGCACGTGCAGAAGGCGCTGCTGTCGTTCCTGGTCGACCAGCTGCCGGCCCGATGAGCCGGATCCCCGTCGTGACGGAGAAGCCGGCGATCCCGGCCACCAAGGCCGCCCGCCAGGCGAGGGTGGCCGCGATCCTCGAGGGCCATCGCGTCCACTCCCAGGGCGAGCTTGCCCAGCTGCTCTCGCAGGAGGGGGTCTACGTCACCCAGGCCACGCTGAGCCGCGACCTCGAGGACCTGGGGGCTGAGAAGGTGCGCCTGTCCGACGGCGCGCAGGCCTACGCCGTGCCCGTCGCCGGCACCCGTCCCAAGCCCTTCGCCGACGACGACCCCGACGCCCGGCTGGCCCGGCTGCTCGAGGAGCTGCTGGTCTCGGCCGACGCCTCCGCCCAGCTGGTCGTCCTGCGTACTCCGCCCGGGGGAGCGCACCTGCTGGCGTCGGCGCTCGACCGCACACCGCCGGTCGACGTGATGGGCACCGTTGCCGGCGACGACACCGTGTTGCTGATCTGCCGCGAGCGCCCGGGCCGCTCGGTCGGCGCCGAGGTGGTCGAACGGCTGATCACCCTCGCTGAGGGCCGCGGCTGACGCCAGCACCGCCCCGCACCACCCACCCTTTTCCTGCACCACCAGCGCCGTACCGGATCCTTCGAAAAGGAGCCTCATCCCATGAGCAGTCCCCAGCGGGTCGTCCTTGCCTTCTCCGGCGGGCTCGACACGTCCGTCGCCATCGGCTGGATCGCCGCCGAGACCGGCGCCGAGGTCATCGCCGTCGCCGCCGACGTCGGCCAGGGCGGCGAGGACATGGACGTCATCCGCCAGCGCGCCCTCGACTGCGGCGCCGTCGAGTCGATCGTGGTCGACGCCAAGGACGAGTTCGCCGACGAGTTCTGCCTCCCTGCGCTGCACGCCAACGCGCTCTACATGAGCCGCTACCCGCTGGTGTCTGCGCTGTCACGACCGGTCATCGTCAAGCACATGGCCGCGGTGGCCAAGTCGTACGGGGCCGACATGGTGGCTCACGGCTGCACGGGCAAGGGCAACGACCAGGTGCGGTTCGAGGTCGGCCTGGCCAGCCTCGCGCCCAACCTCACCTGCCTCGCGCCGGTACGTGACTCCGGCATGACCCGCGACAAGGCCATCGCGTTCGCCGCCGAGCGCAATCTGCCGATCGACGTCAACAAGCGCTCGCCGTACTCCATCGACCAGAACGTCTGGGGTCGCGCCGTCGAGACCGGCTTCCTCGAGGACCCGTGGAACGCCCCCATCGAGGACGTCTACGCCTACACCAAGGACCCCGCCACGCCCCGGGACGCCGACGAGGTCGTCATCACGTTCAAGGCCGGAGCGCCGGTCGCGATCGACGGCCGACCGGTCACCATGCTCGAGGCGATCCAGCAGCTCAACGTCCGCGCCGGCGCCCAGGGCATCGGCCGGCTCGACATGGTCGAGGACCGCCTCGTCGGCATCAAGAGCCGCGAGATCTACGAGGCACCCGGCGCCCTCACCCTCATCACCGCCCACCAGGAGCTCGAGAACCTCACGGTCGAGCGTGACGTCGCGCGGTTCAAGAAGACGGTCGAGCAGCGCTGGACCGAGCTGGTGTACGAGGGACTCTGGTTCTCGCCGCTCAAGCGGGCCCTCGACGCCTTCCTGCTCTCCACCCAGGAGCACGTCTCCGGCGACATCCGGATGACCCTGCACGGCGGCCGGGCCGTTGTCACGGGCCGCCGCTCCGACGCGTCCCTCTACGACTACAACCTTGCGACGTACGACGAGGGCGACACCTACGACCAGCGCCTCGCCAAGGGCTTCGTCGAGATCTGGGGCATGCCGAGCCGCATCGCGTCGCGGCGGGACCAGCAGCTGGCCGGCCAGTGACCGAGGCTTCGTTCGGTCTCTGGGGCGGCCGGTTCGCCGGTGGCCCCGCCGAGGCGCTGGCCGCGTTGAGTGTGTCGGTCCACTTCGACTGGCGGCTCGCCCCGTACGACCTGCGGTCCTCGCGGGCCCACGCCCGGGTGCTGCACCGGGCGGGGCTGCTCGACGCCGACGAGCTCGAACGCATGCTGGACGCGCTCGACGCCCTGGAGGTCGACGTCCTGTCCGGTGCTTTCGTGGCCCGGCCGCAGGACGAGGACGTCCACACGGCCCTCGAGCGAGGGCTGGTCGAGCGGCTCGGCTCGCTCGGTGGCAAGCTGCGGGCGGGTCGCAGCCGCAACGACCAGATCGCGACCGACCTGCGGCTCTACCTGCGCGAGGCTGCCCGCGACGTGGCCGACCGGCTGATCGACCTCTGCGACGCGCTCACCGGGCAGGCCGAGCAGCACCTGCACACCGCCGCGCCCGGCATGACCCACCTGCAGCACGCCCAGCCGATCGTGTTCGCCCATCAGCTGCTGGCGCACGTGCAGAGCTTTGCCCGTGACCTGGACCGGTTGGCCGACTGGGACGCCCGTACCTCGGTCTCGCCGTTGGGGGCGGGTGCTCTAGCCGGCTCCACGTTGCCGCTCGACCCTGAGGCCACCGCGCGCGAGCTGGGCTTTGCCAAGGCCGCGGCCAACTCCATCGACGCGGTCAGCGACCGCGATTTCGCGGCCGAGTTCCTCTTCGTCGCCGCGATGATCGGCATTCACCTGTCGCGTCTCGGCGAAGAGGTCGTGCTGTGGTCGAGTCGCGAGTTCCGCTGGGTCGAGCTGTCTGATGCCTTCTCGACCGGGTCGTCGATCATGCCGCAGAAGAAGAACCCCGATGTGGCCGAGCTCGCCCGCGGCAAGTCGGGGCGGCTGATCGGCCACCTGACCGGGCTGCTGGTCACCCTCAAGGGGCTGCCGCTGGCCTACGACCGTGACCTGCAGGAGGACAAGGAGCCGGTGTTCGACGCCGTCGACACGCTGCTCGTCGTCCTGCCTGCGACCGCCGGCATGATCGCGACCATGGCGGTCGACGTCGCCCTGCTCGCCGCGAGCGCCCCCGAGGGCTTCGCGCTCGCCACCGACGTCGCGGAGTACCTCGTTCGCCAGGGCGTCGTGTTCCGGGACGCCCACGAGGCGGTGGGCCGGCTCGTCGTCTGGTGCACCGACCACGGGTGCGACCTGCACGAGGTGTCCGACGCCGACCTCGCCGCGCTCGATCCCCACCTCACGCCCGACATCCGCTCCGTGCTGTCCGTGGCGGGGGCGCTCGAGGCCCGCGCCACACCGGGAGGCACCGCGCCCGTTCGGGTGGCGGAGCAGCTCGCTGCGGTACGAGCAGAGCTGGCCGGGCGCCGCACGTGGGCGGCCCACCGGGTGTGACCGTCCTCACCCGGCCGTGGTTCGAGCGTCCCGTCCTCGACGTGGCCCGAGCGCTGCTGGGCATGCATCTCGTACGGACCACGACCGAGGGCACGATCGTCCTGCGGCTCACGGAGGTCGAGGCCTACGCCGGGGCGGACGACCCCGGATCGCATGCGTTCCGCGGGGAGACGAAGCGCAACGCCGTGATGTTCGGACCGGCCGGTCACGCCTACGTCTACTTCACCTATGGGATGCATCACTGCGTCAACGTCGTCACGGGCTTGACGGGGCACTCGTCCGGCGTGCTCATGCGGGCCGGTGAGGTCGTCGAGGGGGAGTCCCTGGTACGGGCCCGGCGGGGTGAGGCGGTCCCGTACCGCGACCTGGCCCGCGGCCCGGCGCGCCTGACCGTGGCCCTCGACATCGATCTGCGGCTCAACGGCGTCGATCTCACCCAACCCGGCGCGCTGCTGCTGGCTGCCGGCACGCCGGTCGACGATGCGCGGGTGCGCACGGGGCCCCGGGTCGGCGTCTCGGGGGAGGGTGGCGTGCGGCCGTGGCGGTTCTGGGTCGACGGCGAGCCCAGCGTCAGCCCGTACCGCGCGTCGGTGCCACGCCGAAAGGCCTGAGCCCTGCGGGTGACGTCATGGGAGACTCGGGGCCATGTCGTCCACGTCATCCTCTGCCGCCGATGCCCCCCTGTCGGCCACGGTCCTCCGCCAGGTCGAGCTGCTCAGCGCAGGTGCCTCCCAGGTCCTGCCCGCGGGAGCGCTGGGCCCCCGGCTCGGCGAGGCGGAGCGGGTCGGCCGGCCGCTGCGGGTCAAGCTCGGCATCGACCCCTCGGGCAGCGAGCTGACGCTCGGTCACGCCGTCGTCCTGCGCAAGCTGCGCCAGTTCCAGGACCTGGGCCACCTCGCGGTGCTTATCATCGGCGACTTCACCGGCATGGTCGGCGACCCCACGGGCAGGTCCGCCGTCCGGTCGATGCTGACGGCCGAGCAGACGGCGGCCAACGCGACGACCTACCTCGAGCAGGTGATGCGCGTCCTCGACCCGGACAAGGTCGAGATCCGGCGCAACTCCGAGTGGCTCGCCCCCATGACCCTCACCGAGGTCGTGCAGGAGGCCAGCGTGCTGACCGTCGCCCGCCTCCTCGAGCGCGACGACTTCGCCAAGCGCTACGCCGCGGGCCAGCCGATCTCCCTGGTCGAGTTCCTCTACCCGCTCCTGCAGGGGTACGACTCCGTCGCGGTGCGGGCCGACGTCGAGCTCGGCGGGACGGACCAGACGTACAACCTGCTCGTGGGGCGCGACTTCCAACGGGCCCACGGCCAGGACCAGCAGCTGGTGCTCACCGTGCCCCTCCTGGAGGGGCTGGACGGCGTCCAGAAGATGAGCAAGTCGCTGGGCAACTACGTGTCGCTCACCGAGCCGCCCGAGGAGCAGTTCGGCAAGCTCATGTCGATCCCGGATGGGCTGGTGGTCCGGTACGCCCAGCTGTGCACCGATCTCACGCCCGAGGTAGTGGCCCGAGTCGGTGACGACGTCACGGCTGGCGGACCGGCCGCCAACGCCGCCAAGCGGTTCGTCGCGCGGACCATCGTCGGGCTCTACCACGGCGGCTCGGCGGCGGTCGGGGCTGAGGAGCACTTCGATGAGCGGTTCAGACGCCGTGAGGTGCCGACGGACGTGCCGGAGCACGTGCTCGGCGATGACGACCCCGTCCACCTACCTGAGCTGCTGGTGGCCACGGGCATGGCTGCGTCCCGGGGAGAGGGCCGCCGGCTGGTCGACGAGGGCGCCGTGCGCCTCGACGGTGCCCCCGTGGCTCCACGTACGTACGACCTGGCCCGGGCCGATCTCGCCGGACGCGTGCTGCAGCGGGGCAAGCGGCTGGCTGTCCGGCTGCTGGCCTGAGGGTGGACGTCAGGTTTCGGGCAGGTTTCCGTCCCGACTTGACGCCAGCCCCCGAACCACCTAGTGTCATACCTCGCCCCACGGAGCAACGAACGCCGGACAACACGACGGTCGGTCCGTAGGGAACCCCAAGGCCTATCAGCCGTATGCAGCATGTCTGCAGCCGGTGAGTGAGCATGCGGGGTGGAAATCCAGCCGGAGTCAATTTGACAAAAGCCGGAAATCCGGTAAAGTTCTAAAAGCCCCGCAGCGAGTTGAGAAACTCAAAACGGTGCGCGATCGATCCTTGAGAACTCAACAGCGTGCCAAAAGTCAGTGCCAAATTAAAACCCCGTTCTGACGTGGCCATTTCGGCGACGGCAGACGGTTCCTTTGGTGAATGACAAACGATCAGTATCGTTTGCTTATTTGTCAGAATCAAATGCGTGACCGAGGCAATCGGTCCGTGCTCTGTGTCAGCATCCCGCTTCGGCGGTTGCTATATATCATTCACGGAGAGTTTGATCCTGGCTCAGGACGAACGCTGGCGGCGTGCTTAACACATGCAAGTCGAGCGGAAAGGCCCTTCGGGGTACTCGAGCGGCGAACGGGTGAGTAACACGTGGGCAACCTGCCCCTAGCTCTGGGATAACTCCGGGAAACCGGTGCTAATACCGGATACGACCTCATTAGGCATCCTTTGAGGTGGAAAGATTTATTGGCTAGGGATGGGCCCGCGGCCTATCAGCTTGTTGGTGGGGTAATGGCCTACCAAGGCGACGACGGGTAGCCGGCCTGAGAGGGCGACCGGCCACACTGGGACTGAGACACGGCCCAGACTCCTACGGGAGGCAGCAGTGGGGAATATTGCGCAATGGGCGAAAGCCTGACGCAGCGACGCCGCGTGAGGGATGACGGCCTTCGGGTTGTAAACCTCTTTCAGCAGGGACGAAGCGAAAGTGACGGTACCTGCAGAAGAAGCGCCGGCCAACTACGTGCCAGCAGCCGCGGTAATACGTAGGGCGCAAGCGTTGTCCGGAATTATTGGGCGTAAAGAGCTCGTAGGCGGTTTGTCACGTCGGCTGTGAAAACCCGAGGCTCAACCTCGGGCCTGCAGTCGATACGGGCAGACTAGAGTGCTGTAGGGGAGACTGGAATTCCTGGTGTAGCGGTGAAATGCGCAGATATCAGGAGGAACACCGGTGGCGAAGGCGGGTCTCTGGGCAGTAACTGACGCTGAGGAGCGAAAGCGTGGGGAGCAAACAGGATTAGATACCCTGGTAGTCCACGCCGTAAACGTTGGGCGCTAGGTGTGGGCTGTCTTCCACGCAGTCCGTGCCGCAGCTAACGCATTAAGCGCCCCGCCTGGGGAGTACGGCCGCAAGGCTAAAACTCAAAGGAATTGACGGGGGCCCGCACAAGCGGCGGAGCATGTGGCTTAATTCGATGCAACGCGAAGAACCTTACCTGGGCTTGACATGCAGGGAAATCTGGCAGAGATGCCAGGTCCGCAAGGGTCCTGCACAGGTGGTGCATGGTTGTCGTCAGCTCGTGTCGTGAGATGTTGGGTTAAGTCCCGCAACGAGCGCAACCCTCGTCCTATGTTGCCAGCGGGTAATGCCGGGGACTCATAGGATACTGCCGGGGTCAACTCGGAGGAAGGTGGGGATGACGTCAAATCATCATGCCCCTTATGTCCAGGGCTGCACACATGCTACAATGGCCAGTACAAAGGGCTGCGAAACCGCAAGGTAGAGCGAATCCCAAAAAGCTGGTCTCAGTTCGGATTGGGGTCTGCAACTCGACCCCATGAAGTCGGAGTCGCTAGTAATCGCAGATCAGCATTGCTGCGGTGAATACGTTCCCGGGCCTTGTACACACCGCCCGTCACGTCACGAAAGTCGGTAACACCCGAAGCCAGTGGCCCAACCCGTAAGGGAGGGAGCTGTCGAAGGTGGGATCGGCGATTGGGACGAAGTCGTAACAAGGTAGCCGTACCGGAAGGTGCGGCTGGATCACCTCCTTTCTAAGGAGCACCTTCACGTCAGTCACTTGTGGCTGGCGTGCAGAGCCACAACTCGAGCGAATGTCTCGAGGTGGTTGCTCAAGGGTGGAACACTGACTAGTTGGGCAGAGCGCCTGCGCTCGCAAGTACAACTTCACTTCGGTGAGGAGTGGAAAGCACAACGCAGGTTGCGATTCCTTGGCACGCTGTTGGGTCCTGAAGGACCGGCTGCGCCGGCTCTTCTGGACAGGCCAGGACCGCCACCCCTCTGAACCACTCGCTCAGCGAGCAGGCAGCGACTCGGTAGCGGGACCGCCCGTAGCTTGAGAACTGCACAGTGGACGCGAGCATCTTTGTGGTCAAGTTAATAAGGGCACACGGTGGATGCCTTGGCACCAGGAGCCGATGAAGGACGTGGGAGGCTGCGAAAAGCCTCGGGGAGCTGCCAACCAAGCTGAGATCCGAGGATATCCGAATGGGGAAACCCGGCAAGAGTCATGTCTTGTCACCCTCACCTGAACACATAGGGTGAGTGGAGGGAACGAGGGGAAGTGAAACATCTCATTACCCTCAGGAAGAGAAAGCAACCGCGATTCCGTGAGTAGTGGCGAGCGAAAGCGGAACAGGCCAAACCCGTTACGTGTTAAAGCCGGCAGGCGTTGCGTGGCGGGGGTTGTGGGATCATTCAGCTAGATCTGCCGATCTAGCAGAGAGTAAGAAAGCATTGTGTTAGTCGAAGGCCATGCGAAAGGGCCGCCATAGACGGTAACAGCCCGGTAGACGAAAACATTTTGCCTCTCGAATGACATCCCAAGTAGCACGGAGCCCGTGAAATTCCGTGTGAATCTGGCGGGACCACCCGCTAAGCCTAAATACTCCCTGGTGACCGATAGCGGACAAGTACCGTGAGGGAAAGGTGAAAAGTACCCCGGGAGGGGAGTGAAATAGTACCTGAAACCGTGTGCCTACAAGCCGTTGGAGCGTCTCCGCACCTTGTGTGCGTCCGTGACAGCGTGCCTTTTGAAGAATGAGCCTGCGAGTTAGTGGTACGTGGCGAGGTTAACCCGTGTGGGGAAGCCGTAGCGAAAGCGAGTCCGAATAGGGCGTATTGAGTCGCGTGCTCTAGACCCGAAGCTGAGTGATCTACCCATGGCCAGGTTGAAGCGCGGGTAAGACCGCGTGGAGGACCGAACCCACTTAGGTTGAAAACTGAGGGGATGAGCTGTGGGTAGGGGTGAAAGGCCAATCAAACTCAGTGATAGCTGGTTCTCCCCGAAATGCATTTAGGTGCAGCGTCGCGTGTTTCTTGCCGGAGGTAGAGCACTGGATGGTCTAGGGGGCCCAAAAGCTTACCGAAACCAGCCAAACTCCGAATGCCGGTAAGTGAGAGCGCGGCAGTGAGACAGCGGGGGATAAGCTCCGTTGTCGAGAGGGAAACAGCCCAGAACACCAGCTAAGGCCCCCAAGCGTGTGCTAAGTGGGAAAGGATGTGGAGTCGCACAGACAACCAGGAGGTTGGCTTAGAAGCAGCCACCCTTGAAAGAGTGCGTAATAGCTCACTGGTCAAGTGATTCCGCGCCGACAATGTAGCGGGGCTCAAGCACACCGCCGAAGCTGTGTCATTCAGGCAATAGCTCGGCCCACCTTCGGGTGGGTCCAGGCGCCTGGATGGGTAGGGGAGCGTCGTGTGGCCAGCGAAGCGGCGGGGTGACCCAGCCGTGGAGGCCACACGAGTGAGAATGCAGGCATGAGTAGCGAAAGAAGGGTGAGAAACCCTTCCACCGAATGACCAAGGGTTCCTGGGGCAGGCTAATCCGCCCAGGGTAAGTCGGGACCTAAGGCGAGGCCGACAGGCGTAGTCGATGGACAACGGGTTGATATTCCCGTACCCGCTATGATGCGCCAATGCCGAACCTGGCTGTGCTAAGTCCTCAATTCCAGCAGCTCTTCGGAGCGGCCGGCGGAGATGACGACCCCGACCAGTATTAGGCCAACGATGGGGTGACGCAGGAAGGCAGCCTAACCCGGGCGACGGTTGACCCGGGGTAAGGGTGTAGGGCGAGGTGTAGGCAAATCCGCACCTCATATAGCCTGAGACCCGATGCCGAGCCGATATAGGCGAAGTAGGTGATCCTATGCTGTCAAGAAAAGCCTCTAGTGAGTGTCATGGCGGCCCGTACCCCAAACCGACACAGGTGGTCAGGTAGAGAATACCAAGGTGATCGGGCGAACTATGGTTAAGGAACTCGGCAAAATACCTCCGTAACTTCGGGATAAGGAGGGCCTGGCATTGTGTAGGGACTTGCTCCCGAAGCGATGCTTGGCCGCAGAGACCAGGGGAAAGCGACTGTTTACTAAAAACACAGGTCCGTGCCAAGTCGCAAGACGATGTATACGGACTGACGCCTGCCCGGTGCTGGAACGTTAAGGGGACGGGTTAGCTCTTACGAGCGAAGCTCAGAACTTAAGCGCCAGTAAACGGCGGTGGTAACTATAACCATCCTAAGGTAGCGAAATTCCTTGTCGGGTAAGTTCCGACCTGCACGAATGGCGTAACGACTTTCCTACTGTCTCAACCATAGGCCCGGCGAAATTGCAGTACGAGTAAAGATGCTCGTTACGCGCGGCAGGACGGAAAGACCCCGGGACCTTCACTATAGCTTGATATTGGTGGTCGGTTCGACTTGTGTAGGATAGGTGGGAGACTGTGAAGCATGGACGCCAGTTCATGTGGAGTCAACGTTGAAATACCACTCTGGTCGTACTGGCTGTCTAACCTAGGTCCGTGATCCGGATCAGGGACAGTGTCTGGTGGGTAGTTTAACTGGGGCGGTTGCCTCCCAAAATGTAACGGAGGCGCCCAAAGGTTCCCTCAGCCTGGTTGGCAATCAGGTGTCGAGTGCAAGTGCACAAGGGAGCTTGACTGTGAGACAGACATGTCGAGCAGGTGCGAAAGCAGGGACTAGTGATCCGGCGCTGGCTTGTGGAAGCGGCGTCGCTCAACGGATAAAAGGTACCCCGGGGATAACAGGCTGATCTTGCCCAAGAGTCCATATCGACGGCAAGGTTTGGCACCTCGATGTCGGCTCGTCGCATCCTGGGGCTGGAGTAGGTCCCAAGGGTTGGGCTGTTCGCCCATTAAAGCGGTACGCGAGCTGGGTTTAGAACGTCGTGAGACAGTTCGGTCCCTATCCGCCGCGCGCGCAGGAAACTTGAGAAGGGCTGTCCCTAGTACGAGAGGACCGGGACGGACGAACCTC
Organism: Acidothermaceae bacterium B102; assembly: GCA_033097465.1. Lineage (GTDB taxonomy): Bacteria > Actinomycetota > Actinomycetes > JAWWOL01 > JAWWOL01 > JAWWOL01. The sequence continues at coordinate 4,523,417 of AP028633.1, read as the reverse complement.
TGGTGTGTCAGTTGTTCCGCCAGGAGCACCGCTGATTAGCTACGTTCGGAAGGGATAACCGCTGAAAGCATCTAAGCGGGAAGCTCGCTTCGAGATGAGGTTTCCCACAGGGTTAACCTGGTAAGGCCCCCGACTAGACCATCGGGTTGATAGGCCGGAAGTGGAAGTGCGGTAACGCATGCAGCTGACCGGTACTAATAGGCCGAGGACTTGACCTCAAACACGCTACGCGTCCACTGTGCGGTTCCCGAGATACGGGTCATTTCTGACCTTGATATCTCCATAGAGTTTCGGCGGCCATAGCGACAGGGAAACGCCCGGTCCCATTCCGAACCCGGAAGCTAAGCCTGTCAGCGCCGATGGTACTGCACTCGGTAGGGTGTGGGAGAGTAGGACGTCGCCGGACATTCTTTCGATAAGGGCCATTCCCCAGGGGATGGCCCTTATCGCTTTTTACGGCCCCTTGGGGGCGGAGGGGCACTACGTTGAGTTCAGCTCAGGACCACCCCGAGCGTCCGGCCACGTCGGACTACAAGAAGCCGGCCGGTAAGTCGGGAAAGCCGGCAGTCGGGCGTTCCGGCAAGCCCATCAGCAGCGCTTCGCGCGCAGGCAAGCCCTCCGGCGGGGCCGCACGCGGAGGCAAGCCGGTCGCCGGTGGCGCACGCGGCGGTCAGCCGGGCAAGAGCGGAGCCAAGTCCTGGACCCCCGCGGGCGAAGGTCGCCCCGCGCGGCCCACCGGATCTGGAGCGGCGCCTGGCTCCGGACGACCCTCAGCCTCTGGACGTCCTGAGCGCTCACGGGCGCCGGGCTTTGCTCGTGACGCTGCGGCCGGCGAGGGGCGAAGCAGCTGGGGCGGTCCGCCGAGTGCGTCCACCCGCGGAGGCGCGCCGTCCCGAGGCGCAGCGCCCTCTCGGGCCGGACGCGGCGCTCCGTCGGGGTCGGGCAGCGATCGCCCGCGGCGTGACGATGCGCCTCGCGGTGCAAGCCGCCCGTCTGCATTTTCAGCAGACCGGCCACGCCCAGCCCGTGATCGCGATGACCGGCCCGCTCGCCCCGCTGGCAGTTCCTACGACCGTCCGCGTCGCGATGACGCGCCTCGTGGCACCGGGCGCCCACCCGCATCGTCCGCTGACCGGCCGCGTCCGGCTCGTGATCGCGATGATCGGCCAGCTCGCCCGGCTGGCAATTCCTACGATCGCCCGGCTCGTCCGCCGCGTGATCGCGACGACCGGCCCGCTCGCCCCGCTGGCAGTTCCTACGATCGTCCGGCCCGTCCGCCGCGTGATCGCGACGACCGGCCCGCTCGCCCCGCTGGCAGTTCCTACGATCGGCCCCGCCGCGATGACGCGCCTCGTGGCACCGGGCGCCCACCCGCGTCGTCCGCTGACCGGCCGCGTCCGGCTCGTGATCGTGACGACCGGCCGGCTCGTCCCGCTAGCAGTTCCTACGATCGGCCCCGCCGCGATGACGCGGCCCGTGGCACCGGGCGCCCACCCGCGTCGTCCGCTGACCGACCGCGTCCGGCTCGTGATCGCGACGACCGGCCGGCTCGTCCCGCTGGCAATTCCTACGATCGTCCGGCTCGGCCGCCGCGTGATCGCGATGATCGGCCTTCTCGTCCCGCTGGCAGTTCCTACGAGCGTCCGGCCCGTGATCGTGACGACCGGCCCTCGCGTCCTGCGGCCTCCCGCGAGTTCGATCGCCGCCCGCCACGGCCAGTCGAGCCCGAGCTGCCCGCGGGGGTGGATGCGTCCGACCTGGACGACGACGTGTTGCGCGAGCTGAACGGTCTGCCGCCTGGTCTGTCCGAGCGGGTCGGTGCCCATCTGGCGGCCGTCGCCTACTACCTGGACGACGAGCCCGAGGTTGCCCACCAGCACGCCCTCTACGCACGCTCACTGGCGACCCGGCTGGCGAGTGTGCGTGAGGTGGTCGGCGTCACCGGTTACCAGAACGGCCAGTTCGCGGAGGCCCTCTCCGACCTGCGTGCTGCCCGGCGCATGACGGGCCGCGCGGACATGCTGCCGATCATGGCTGACTGCGAGCGCGGTCTCGGGCGTCCTGAGCGAGCGCTGGAGATGTGGGACGACCCTCAGGTCGCCCGCCTCGACGTTGCTACCCGGGTAGAGCTGCTCATCGTGGTGGCCGGAGCCCGGCGGGACATGGGGCAGCACGAGTCGGCCGCCGTCATGTTGCAGGTGCCTGAGCTGCACCGCACGGTCGACGACCCGTGGAGCGCTCGGCTGCGCTACGCCTACGCCGACGTGCTGGCCGAGCTCGGCCGCACCGAGGAGGCCCGACGCTGGTTCGGCGCGGCCGCCGAGGCCGACCACGACGAGCTGACCGACGCGCAGGAACGATTGGCCGAGCTCGGCTGACCCGTCGGCTGTGGACAGCGGGTCCGGGTCGACCGGGGTGTTGTCCACAGCCTGCCGAGCGCTCTTGGCGCCGAGCGGGGCCGCGACGACCGTGGTGGGACCGCCGCTCGAGGGAGCGGCCGGCACGGAGAGCGGGTGCGATGACAGACGCGGGCGTGATCGAGGCGGTCAACGAGGTGCGGCTGGTCGGGCGTGTGGCAGCGCCCGCGGAGGAGCGTGAGCTGCCGAGCGGAGACGTGGTGGCGACGTTTCGGGTGATCATTTCCCGCGATGGCGCCACCGCTGGCGGGTCAGGACGCTCCGACGGGCGCAAAGGCGGGGTCGACACGATCGACTGCGTTGCCTGGCGGGCCGGTCTGCGTCGTACTGTGAAGTCGTGGCACGAAGGTGACACCGTTGATGTGACCGGCGCTTTGCGACGGAGGTTCTGGCGGGGCGAGGCAGGCGCGAGCAGTCGACACGAGATCGAGGTCTCCAAGGCCACGAGGGTGCGTCGGGCCTCGCCGTGATGGGCTGTCCGGCGCTGTTGCCGGTCACGTGGCTTGGGGACCGGTCCTACGACCGGCGGAGGAGGTGGCTCGTGACACAGGGCAACGACGACTGGTCGGAATCGGCGGACGAGTCCACGGACACCACCGCGTACGAGGTGCCGGAGGACGTCCTGCCGGTCGGCGAGGTCTACGACTGGTACGTCCGTGGGGTCGAGCTGCTCGAGGGAGGCAACGCTGCGGCGGCCGTTCAGCTGCTCAGCCACGCGAGCGCGGCAGAGCCCGCCTCGCGCAGCGTGCGCGAAGGCCTGGCCCGTGCCCAGTTCGACGCCGGCATGTATGTCGAGGCGAAGGAGAGCTTCGCCATGATCATTCAGGCCAATCCCACGGACGACTACGCCCAGTTCGGCATGGGGCTCGCCGCGGCCAAGGAGGGCGAGCTGCAGGAGGCCGTCGAGCACCTCGCGCTGGCGGCGGCGATGCGCCCCGACATCACCCACTACGCCACGGCCCTGCGCGGCGCGCGGGCGGCGCTGAGCGCCAAACGATGAGCGTGGCCGCCATGCCCGCCGGCGTTGACGACGGGTCGCACGACTCTGCTCCGAGCCAGCTGACGCTGGCAGCGCGCTACGACGTGGCGCTGCTCGACCTCGACGGCGTCGTCTACCGCGGGGCCGACCCGGTGCCCGGGGCGCCTCAGGCCTTGAGCGCGGCCCGTGCGGCCGGCATGCGGTTGGCGTTCGTGACCAACAACGCGTCGCGCCCACCCGAGGCCGTCGCCCATCACCTCGTCGAGCTCGGCGTCGACGCCCGGCCCGATGAGGTGGTCACCTCCGCCCAGGCCGCGTCCGCCATGCTGGTCGACCTGATCGGGCCGGGCGGTCTGGTCCTCGTCGTTGGCGGGGTGGGTCTGCGGACCGCCGTCGCAGAGGTCGGTCTCGTCGCGGTTCCCAGCTATGACGCGGTGCCCGCACCGCAGGCCGTGATCCAGGGCTTCTCGCCCGATCTCCAGTACGAGGACCTCGTGCAGGCCACGTTTGCCGTCGCCGCGGGCGCCACCTGGGTCGCCACCAATACCGACACGACCATCCCGACCTCGCGCGGGCTGCAGCCGGGCAACGGCACCCTCGTTGCTGCCGTTGCAGCGGCCACCGGCCAGCGGCCGCTCGTCGCAGGCAAACCCGAGCGCGCCCTCGTCGACGAGGCGGTCCGCCGCAGCGGTGCGACGCGGCCGCTGTGCGTCGGCGACCGGCTCGACACGGACATCGAAGGTGCGGTGCGCGCGGGCCTGGACAGCCTGCTGGTCCTCACCGGAGTCAGCAGCCTCGCCGACCTGCTGGCGGCCCCGCCCGAGCGGCGTCCGACCTATTTCGCAGCCGACCTGACGGCCCTGGCCACGTCGCCCGTACCGCTCGCTGACCTGCCCGCCGCGCCAGCGCAGGCGCGGTCGGGCTGGCGTGCCGAGACCGACGGCACACACATCGCTGTCAGCCGTGAGCCGGGGACGACCGGGGGCGACCTGTGGGACGCCGTCCGCCTCCTGGTTGTTGCCGGCTGGGCGCTCGCCGACATGGGCGAGCGGCTCGACCTGCTGGTCGTGCCCGATGACCTGAGCGCTGTCCTGCTCGAGGCGGGAGTGCCGCAGTCGTTGATTCGCGTCGCCGGACGGGACAATGACGGTGTCACCGCGACGAGCACGGACAGGGGATGACGATGTCGGAGACCGAGTACGACGCCACCGAGCAGGCGGCCGTCGACCCTGCCACGGGCGACCAGCGGGTCGATGCCGCCCTCGCGCGGCTGCAGGGTCTCGACGAGCTGCCGCTTGCGGCCCAGGTCACGGTGTTCGACGACGTCCACCGGCTGCTGCAGGACGCGCTGACCGGCGCCGAGGCCGACGATCCGGGCGGACCGGGGGACACCACCCGGTGAGCCGGCGCCTCCGGCTCGACGCCGAGCTCGTGCGCCGCGGCATGGCGCGGTCGCGCGACCATGCCGTCGAGCTGGTCGACGCGGGCCGCGTCACCGTGGCTGGCCAGCGTGCCACCAAACCGGCCACCCAGGTCGACGGTGCCGATGCCCTCCACGTGCAGCCGCTCGCCGAGGGTGACGACTACGTCTCCCGCGGCGCGCACAAGCTGTTGGGCGCGCTCACGGCCTTCAGCCCGTACGGACTGGTGGTCGAGGGTCGCCGTTGTCTCGATGCCGGCGCGTCGACCGGCGGCTTCACCGATGTCCTGATCCGTCGTGGGGCGCTGCGCGTGGCCGCGGTCGACGTGGGGTACGGCCAGCTCGCCTGGCGGCTGCGTCAGGACGAGCGGGTCGTGGTCTACGAGCGCACCAACGTCCGCAACCTGGTCGCCGACGACATCGGCGGCAAGGTCGACCTCGTCGTGGCCGACCTGTCCTTCATCTCGCTCCGCGTCGTGCTCCCCGCGCTCGCCGGCTGCACTCAGTCCGACGGCGATCTAGTGCTCATGGTCAAGCCGCAGTTCGAGGTGGGGCGTGACCAGCTCGGTGCCGGCGGCGTGGTGCGTGAGCCTGAGCTGCGGGCCTCGGCCGTGCGCAGTGTCGCTGAAGCTTCGACCGGCCTTGGGCTCGGGGTGGCCGGAGTCACGGCAAGTCCGTTGCCAGGGCCGTCGGGCAACGTGGAGTATTTCCTCTGGCTCCGCCGCGACGCCGGGCCGCTCGACGACGATGCGTTGCAGACGGCGTTGCGGGAGGGTCCGTCATGAGCCGTGAGGTGCTGTTGGTGGCCCACACCGGCCGCCCGGCCGCGTTGCACAGCGCGGCGATCGTCGCTCGGCAGCTCGCCGACGCCGGCATCTCGCTGCACGTCCTGGGCGAGGAGGCGGCCCAGCTCAACCTCGAGGGCGTAGCCGTCCAGAGCGCGTCCGACGGGGTGATCGACCGGGCCGAGATCGTGCTGGTGCTCGGTGGCGACGGCACGCTGCTGCGCGCGGCCGAGCTGGTCCGCCGGGTCGGCACCCCGTTGCTCGGGGTCAACCTCGGCCAGGTCGGGTTCCTCGCGGAGGCCGAGCGCGAGGCGCTGACCTCGACGGTCGAGCGGCTCGTCGACCGTCGCTACGACGTCGAGGAGCGCATGACCCTCGACGTCGCTGTCACCAACGCCGACGGCACCAGCGAGCACGGCTGGGCGCTCAACGAGGTCGCCGTCGAGAAGGACGCCCGCGAGCGCATGCTCGAGGTGGTCGTCGAGATCGACGGGCGGCCGCTGTCGCGGTGGGCCGGCGACGGGGTGGTCTTCGCTACCCCGACGGGCTCGACGGCCTATGCCTTCTCGGCCGGCGGTCCGGTGGTGTGGCCCGAGGTCGATGCCCTCCTGCTGGTACCGATCAGCGCCCACGCCCTGTTTGCCCGTCCGCTGGTCACGTCTCCTCAGTCGGTACTCGCGGTCGAGGTGCTGCCGCAGTCGCCCAACGGCGTGGTGTGGTGCGACGGCCGCCGCCGCATCGACCTTTCCGTCGGCACACGGGTCGAGGTCACCCGGGGCAAGGAGCCGGTACGGTTCGCACGGCTCCACCACCGTCCGTTCACCGACCGACTGGTGGCCAAGTTCGGCCTGCCGGTGCAGGGGTGGCGCGGCCATGTCGAGTAGGACCCGCAAGGTGCCCACCGCCCGGACCGCCCCGCCGCGCGACGGGCTCGTCGAGATGCGCATCCAGGGCCTGGGCGTCATCGACGACGCCACCCTCGAGCTCGGCCCCGGTCTGACGGTCGTGACCGGCGAGACCGGCGCCGGCAAGACGATGGTCGTCCAGGGTCTGGCGCTGCTGCTCGGTGGCAAGCCCGACGTGGGCATGATCCGCGCGGGTGCCGACCGCGCGGTGGTCGAGGGCAGGCTGCGAGTGCCGCCCGACGGCGATGTCGCCGCTCGGGCCCTCGAGGCCGGGGCCGATCTCGACGACGGAGAGCTGATCCTCACCCGCATCGTCTCGGGCGAGGGCAGGTCGCGCGCAACGCTCGGTGGGCGGGCGGTGCCCGCGGCGGTGCTCGGCGAGCTGGCCGAGCGCTGGGTCGCAGTCCACGGACAGTCCGACCAGCAGCGGTTGCTCAAGCCCTCCACGCAGCGCCGGGCACTCGACCGGTTCGGCGGCGAGGCGGTCGCCGACGCCTTGACCGGCTACGCCTCCGCCTACACGGTCTTCGTGCAAGCGCGCCGTGAGCTCGATGAGCTCACCGCCCAGGCGGACACCCGCGCCCGCGAGCTCGACCTGCTGCGGTTCGGGCTCGCCGAGATCGACGCGGTGGTGCCCGAGGAGGGCGAGGACGCGACCCTGGCCTCGGAGGTCGAACGGCTGTCTCACGCCGACGCCCTGCGCACCGCCGCGTCGCAGGCCCACACCTTGCTCATGGGCGATGAGGACAGCAGCGACGCGTCGACCGATGTCGGGGTGACCCTCGCCGCGGCTCGTCGGGTGCTCGAGCCGGTCGGCGGTCACGACCCGCTGCTCGCGTCGCTCAGCGCGCGCATCCAGGAGGCCGGATTCCTGTTGGCCGACATCGCGGGCGACCTGGCCGCCTACGTCGACGACGTCGAGGCCGACCCGGTACGGCTCGCGACCGTCCAGGATCGGCAGGCCGCTCTGGCCACCCTCACCCGCAAGTACGGCCCGGGCGTTGCCGGCGTCCTGGCCTGGGCTGACCGGGCGCGTGCCGATGTGCTCGCCCTCGACAATGCCGATGACCGGCTCGCGTTGCTCACCAGTCAGGTCGACGATCTGGAGGCCGACCTGCGGGTCAAGGCGACCACCTTGTCCGCCGCGCGCCAGGTCGCCGCCGACGGCTTCGCTCAGGCCGTTGCCGCCGAGCTGGCCGAGCTGGCCATGCCCCACGCGCGGCTCCAGGTCGACCTCACCCGTGCTGACGACGTCGCCGGTCTCGAGCTCGACGGCCGCCGGGTGGCCTTCGGCCCGTACGGCGTCGACGAGGTCGAGATCGCGCTGGCTGCTCATCCGGGCGCTGCTTTCCGGCCGCTGGCCAAGGGCGCGTCCGGCGGCGAGCTGTCCCGCGTGATGCTGGGCATCGAGGTCGTGCTCGCTGGTCAGGACCCGGTGCCGACGTTCGTCTTCGACGAGGTCGATGCCGGAGTCGGCGGCCGCGCCGCCGTCGAGATCGGACGGCGCCTCGCGCGGCTCGCCCGTGATGCCCAGGTGCTCGTCGTCACCCACCTGCCCCAGGTGGCAGCGTTCGCCGACCAGCACCTGCTCGTCTCCAAGAGCGACGACGGCTCGGTCACCAGCAGCGACGTCCGCCGGCTCGAAGGCCAGGACAGGGTACGCGAGCTGTCCCGCATGCTCGCCGGGCTTGACGACTCGCTGCTCGCCCAGGGCCACGCCGAGGAGCTGCTGGCCACGGCTGCCCAGTCCAAGCAGGTCGGGTGAAGGTTCCGGTCCTCCGACGCCACCGGGCCGTCCCGCTGCCCGGGGTGATCGGCATCGCCCGGCTGGACCGCCGTACCAAGAACCTCACCAAGCGGCTCCGACCCGGAGAGATCGCCGTCATCGACCACCTCGACATCGACCGGGTCAGCGCGGAGGCGTTGGTCCTGGCCGGGGTCGCCGCCGTGGTCAACGTCTCGCCAAGCATCAGCGGCCGCTACCCCAACCTCGGACCTGAGATCATCGTGGCCGCAGGCATTCCGCTGCTCGACGACGTGGGCCCCGACGTCTTCACCGCGGTACGCGACGGTGACCGCGTCCGCATCGACGAGGGCATCCTCTACGTCGGCAACGCCCAACGGGTCGCCGTCAAGGGCACCCTGCTCAGCGTCGAGGACATCGAGACGGCGATGGCGGAGGCAAGGGCCGGGTTGTCGGTTCAGATCGAGGCGTTCGCCGCCAACACCATCGAGTTCCTCCGCCGCGAGCGCGACCTGCTGCTCGACGGCATCGGCGTGCCCGACATCCGGACCAAGCTCGAGGGCCGCCAGGTGCTGATGGTCGTCCGCGGCCACCACTACCGCGAGGACCTGCAGACGCTTCGGCCGTACATCCGGGAGTACCGACCGGTGCTCATCGGGGTCGACGGGGGAGCCGATGCCCTGCGTGACGAGGGTTTTCGGCCCGACCTCATCGTCGGCGACATGGACTCCGTCAGCGATGCGACGCTGCTCTGTGGGGCCGAGCTGGTCGTGCACGCCTACAAGGACGGCCGCGCACCTGGGCTGGCTCGGCTGCAGGAGCTCGGTCTCGAGGCGGTGGTCTTCCCCGCGGCCGGCACCAGTGAGGACGCGGCGATGCTGCTCGCGGACGAGAAAGGTGCCGAGCTGATCGTTGCGGTCGGCAGCCACGCCACCCTCGTCGAGTTCCTCGACAAGGGCCGGGCCGGCATGGCGAGCACCTTCCTCACCCGGCTGCGCGTCGGCGGCAAGCTCATCGACGCCAAGGGGGTGAGCCGGCTCTACCGCAGCCGCATCGGCACGCCTACCCTGATGCTGCTCATCGTGGCGACGCTCATCACCTTCGGCGTGGCGGTCGCGCTGTCGTCGGTGACACCTATCTACAGCGACATCTTCGTCGACAAGTGGCACTCCTTCTCCTTCTGGCTGTCAGGACTGTTCCGGTGATCGACTTCCGCTACCACATCGTCTCCATCGTCGGCATCTTCCTGGCGTTGGCCATCGGGCTGGTGCTCGGCACAACGACTCTCGACCCGGTACTCACGCACAACCTCAGCTCCAACATCAAGACGCTCACCGCCGAGAAGCAGTCGTTGCGCGACCAGCTGAGCACCGCCCAGGGTGACCTGTCCCAAGCCGGCTCGTTCATCTCCGCGGTCGAGGCGCCGCTCATCGCCGGGCGGCTCACCGGCCACAAGGTGCTCGTCATCTCGGCGCCCAACGCGCCATCGTCCCTGCGTACCAAGATGACCAAGGCCATCTCCGACGCTGGGGGCGTGGTCACCGGCCAGATCGGCATCACCGCCGACTACCTCGACCCGGTCAACCAGACCCGCCTCGGTGACGTGGTCAACAGTGTCGCGCCGGGCACCGTCACGCTGCCCACGGGTGGCACGTCTGGCCAGCGAGCCGCACAGCTGCTGGCGACGTTACTGCTCAGCAAGACTCCACTGGAGAGTGCCGACCCGCAGACCACGGCGGCACTCCTTGCCCTGAGCCAGGCCAAGTTCCTTCATCTGATCAGTGCCCAGGACACTCAGGCCGACCTCGCGCTGGTCATCAGCGACGACGGCTCGACGGACAAGGCGAGTCCGAGTCCCAGCGCGACGCCGGCGCCGAGCGACGACGCGCTGATCGACCTCGTGGGCGCCGGTGACAGTGCCGGCAGCGGCGTCGTGATCGCCGGTTCGTCCAACGTGGCCAAGGGCAGTCTGCTCAGCGCCGTACGCGCGAGCGGGACGTCCGATGCCGTCTCGACCGTCGACTCGGCCGACTCGCCCCAGGGCACGGTCCAGGTCGTCTATGCCCTGGCCGCCCAGCTGCGTGGGGTCAGCGGTGCCTACGGTGCGGACAGCGGTTCGGACCTGCCGCTGCCCACGCCCGCGCCGTGACCCGTCGGGACCTGCTGGCCCCTGCAGCCGCGGTTGCCGCAGCCGTTGGCCTGCGCACCCTGCTCGACTCCGGTACGGGACCCAGCTGGCGGCGGCAGAATTTCCGTGGGTCCACCGTGACGTTGTCCGCCGGACCGGCCGTGGTGGGCGGCCTGGTCGCCGGGGTGCTCGTGGCAGGCACGCTCGACCGCTCCCGTGGTCAGCGCATCCTTGTGGCAGCAGGCGTTTCCGTTCTGGGAGCAGGCGTGGCCGGCCTGATCGACGATCGGGCGTCGGCCCGTGAGGACGAGCGCGCGGTCAAGGGTTTCACCGGCCACCTCGGTGCGCTGGCCCGCGGCAAGGCGAGCGCCGGCACGGTCAAGATCGCCGTGATCGGGTCGACAAGCCTTGTCGCCGCGGCAATCCGTACCGGAGCCAGCGCCGACACGGTCATCGACGGCTGCCTCGTCGCCGGCTGCGCCAACCTGGTCAACCTGCTCGACCTGCGCCCCGGCCGTGCCCTCAAGGCGGTGGCGCTGGCCAACGCAGCGCTGCTTCCGGGCTCCGCCGGCCGCTACCGGAGTCTGCTTCTGACGACCACCGGCACCGTGGCCGCGACCCTCCCGGCTGATCTGGGCGAGCGCACGATGCTGGGCGACACCGGGGCCAACGCGCTGGGGGCGGCCGTCGGCTCGGTAATGTGCGGCCGGAGCCGGCGGGTGCGGCTGGCCGCCCTTGCGGTCGTCGCCGGACTCACCGCGGTCAGCGAGAAGGTGAGCTTTTCCCGGGTCATCGCCGGCAATCCCGTGCTGCGCCGGCTCGACCAGCTCGGCGGGCGCGGTGACTGAGACCGACCCGGCCCGGCCAGCGGTGCACCGCGCCGCAGCCGGGCTGGCCGTCGTCACGCTGCTGTCGCGGCTGGCCGGCTTCGCCCGCGGCGTCGTCTTCGTACGGGCGGTGGGCGCGACCGATGTCGGTGACACCTACACCCGGGCCAACACGGTGCCCAACATCGTCTTCGAGACCGTCGCCGGCGGCGCGCTGGCCAGCAGTGTCGTCCCGCTGCTCGCCGGGCCCGTCGACGAGGGCGACCGCGCGCAGACGCTACGCACGACCGCGGCGCTGTTGACGTGGACCGTCGTCCTGCTGGCGCCGGTCTCGGTGCTGGGTGTGGTGCTGGCCCACCCGTTGATGTCCCTGCTGACCCCGGCCCACGTCGCGGGCGACCGTCCACAGGCCGTGGCGACCGGGGCGCGCATGCTTGCCGTCTTCGCGCCGCAGATCGTCCTGTACGGCGTGGGTGTCGTGCTCACCGGTGTGCTGCAGGCTCATCGGCGTTTCCTCGGACCTGCGCTGGCGCCACTGCTGTCCAGCCTGGTCGTGGCCGCGGCCTATCTGGTCTATGCGGTGCAGACCCACTCCCACGCGCCCACGCTCGCCACGCTGACCCGGGCCCAGGAGCTCACTCTCTCGATCGGCACCACCGCCGGAGTTGCCGTGCTGAGCCTGTCGTTGCTGGTGCCGCTGCGCCGGGCCGGAGTGCCGTTGCGGGCGACGCTGGAGTTCCCGCCGGGCGTCCGTACCCGAGCAGTCCGACTCGCGCTGGCCGGCATCGCTGCGCTGGCGGCCCAGCAGCTGTCGCTCGTCGTCGTCCTTCGACTCTCCTATGGCGGGCCGGCCGGCACCCTCGTGCTCTACCAGCTCGGCTGGACCATCTTCCTGCTGCCCTGGGCCGTGCTCGCAGTTCCGTTGGCTACCAGTGCTTTTCCGGTCTTGGTGGTGGCACACGGGGCCGGCGACGAGGACCTGTTCGGGCGACTCACCTCGTCGACCACGGGCAACGTTCTCGCGGTGTCCTCCCTTGCGGCCGCGGGCCTGATCGCGTGTGCCGGACCGGTGGCCCGCCTGCTGGTGCTCCATGCGCGCGGGGTGCAGAGCCCGTCGACGCTGGCCCATGCCGTGGCCGCCTTCGCACCGGGGCTCATCGGGTACGGACTGGTGGCTCACGTCGGCCGCGTCCTCTATGCCTGCGGCCGTGGACGCCAGGCCGCAGTAGCTACGGTGTCTGGCTGGATTGCCGTGCTGGCAGCCGATCTCGTCCTCGCGTCGGTGCTGTCGCACGCGTCTCGGCTGCAGGCGCTGGCGTGGGGCAACACGGTGGGCATGACCGTGGCGGGCGTCGCCCTCGTCTGGGCCTTGCCGGCCGCGTCCCGCGACGGTCTTTCCCGCAGTCTGCTCGCGACGGGTTCGGCCGGGGCGGTGAGTGCGGCCGCCGGATTTTTGGTGGCCGACCAGCTCACCGCCGATGGCCTGTGGCTGACCCTGCTGGGCGGACTGCTCGCCGGCCTCGTGGTGCTGGTGGTGTTCGCTCTCTCGATGGCGGTCGCGATGCCGGCCGTCGTGCGCGCCCTGCTCGTGCGGCGGAGGCCCGGTCGTGACTGATCTCCTCCTGGTGCTGGGCAGCAGCACGGGCGGCATCGGCACCCACGTCCGCTCCCTCGCCGCCGAGTGCGTCGCGGCGGGCGACCGGGTCACCGTCTGCGGCCCTGCCGCGACCGACGAGCTGTTCGCCTTCACCCAGACCGGCGCAGGGTTCGAGCCTCTGTCCGTCGGCCTGGGTCTCCTGCTGCACCGGCGCTGGCGTCGCGCCTTGCGCTCCCTCATCGACGCTCATGGCCTGGTCCACGCCCACGGTTTGCAGGCGGGTGTCGTCGTGTGCCTGGTCGCGCGTCGCTCCGGTGCCACCGTCGTCGTGACCTGGCACAACGCGCCGCTCGGCAGGGGTGCGCGCCGCCTGCTGCACGTGCTGCTCGAGCGGGTCGCCGCGCGACGGGCTGATGTGACCGTCGGGGCGTCGGACGACCTCGTCGTACGAGCCCGGCGGGCCGGGGCGCGCGACGCCCGCTTCGTCCCGGTCGCGCCGCCACGCCTCCAGCAGCCGAGCGCCGACGCCGACACGCTCCGTGCCGCCGAGGGACTCGGAGGTGCTCCCGTCGTCCTCGCCGTCGGACGGCTTCATGAGCAGAAGCGGTTCGACACCCTGGTCGCCGCCGCGGCTCTCTGGAAGGATCGCCAACCGGCTCCTGTCGTGCTCATCGCCGGAGACGGTCCGGAGCACGCTTCTCTTACGCAGCAGGCAGACCAGCTCGAGGTTGACGTCCGACTCCTCGGGCGTCGGGCTGACATTGCCGACCTGATGAGCATTGCCGACGTTGTCGTCCTGCCGAGCTCGTGGGAGGCGCGTCCGTTGGTCGCGCAGGAGGCCCTGGCCGCGGGGCGTGCCCTCGTGGCGACCCCGGTCGGGGGGGTGCCCTCACTGGTCGGGTCGGCGGCCGTTCTCGTACCGGTGGGAAATCCGGCCGCGATCGCCTCCGCGGTCCTGCGACTGCTCGACGATGACGACTACCGTCGGTCCCTCGAGCGCGATGCCCTGAGCCGTGCGTCGCGGTGGCCCGATGCCCACGACGTCGCGGTCCAGCTGCGCGCGATCTACGGAGAGGCCCGATGATCCGCCGCTGTGCCGCCTTGATGGCCGGTGTCCTGGTCGCCCTCGGCATCTCCGTGACCACGGCTGCCGCAGACACTCCTCGCCCCGCCGTCGTCGTGGTCGGCGTGCCGGGACTGCGCTGGGACCAGGTGTCCGCGGCGGGCACCCCCACGCTGTGGCGCCTCGCGCACACCGGGTCCGTCGGATCACTTTCGATCCGCTCGGGAGACGCGATCACCTGCCCGGACGAGGGGTGGCTGACTGTCGGTGCCGGCAACCGGGTCGTGGCAGGGCTGGGGGCCGGCTGCGCTGCCGCGATCGACATCGTACCCCAAGGTCAGGGCGCCCGCATTGGCAGCTATCCGGCGATCGTCCAGCGCAACCTTGACCTCAACTATGCAGCACTGCCAGGCATTGTCGCCTCGAGCCTGTCTCCGACGACCTGCGTCGCGAGCATAGGGCTCGGTGTCCTCGGCGCCGCAGACGGCGACGGCCACGTCCCCTACACGTCCGACAGCCTGCAGGACCTTGCCCACTGCCCGGTGACCATGGTGGGCCTGGGTGTCGTGACCGATCGCGCGTCTGCTGCCGTGGCGGACCGAGACCTCGCGATCGTCGACCGCAGCCGTCCTGCGGGTTCGGTGCTCCTCGTCGTCGGGCTCTCCGACACCGACCCCCACGACCGCGCCCACCTGCACGTCGCGATCGCCGCCGGAGGTCCGTACAGGACAGGTTCTCTGCGCAGCCAGTCGACGCGTCGGGCGCCCTTCGTGCAGCTGATCGACGTGGCGGCAACGGTTCTCGAGCTGCGCGGCGTCGCGCAGAGCAGCCACGTGGACGGACAGCCGTGGCGCACCAGCGGACACGCGGCTTCGGTAGCCAGCCTCGCCGACGAGGACACGGCCGCCGGTGCCGCCGGTGCCGCGCTGCCGTGGGTGGTCGTCTTCCTCGTGGTGCTCGTCGTTCTGGGCAGCGCACTGGCTCTCACGGCCCGTCGGCGGCTGGCGGCTCTGGTGCTGCTGGTCGCGCTCGCTGCCCCGGCCATGACCTATCTCGTCGACCTGGTGCCGTCGTATCGCGCGCCCCTGCCGACTCTGGTGATCATGGCCGCGACGTTGGTGCTGGCCGGAGGGCTCGCGGTCGTGACGTTCCGGGTGGGGGAGAAGGTTTCCTGGGTCGTCGCCGCCGGGCTGGTCGCGGGTTTCACCTTCGCGGTGGTGGCGCTCGACCTGCTGACGGGCGCCCGGCTCCAGCTGGACAGCACCCTCGGCTACTCACCGCTCGTGGCTGGGCGCTTCGCCGGGGTCGGCAACGTCGGGTACGGGGTGCTCGCCTCGTCGGCGGTCCTGCTCGCCACCACCATCGCGATCAAGCGGCCGGGCTGGCGCGGGGTCGCCCTGATCGGCGTGGTCGCCGTGCTCGTTGATGGCGCGCCGATGTGGGGGAGCGACGTGGGCGGGGTGCTGGCGCTGATCCCCGGCTTCGGCGTCCTGCTGCTGCTCACAGCCCGGGTACGCATCTCGCTGTGGCGGCTGCTGGCGGTGGGCGTCTCGGCGGTCGCCGTGGTCGTCGTGTTCGCGCTCGCCGACTACTCCCGCGCCGCCGCCGACCAGACCCACCTCGGCCGGTTCATCGGCAAGGTCCTGCACGGCGGTGCCGGGACGATCATCGACCGCAAATGGCACTCCGACGTCGACCTGCTGATCCTCAACCCGGCGACCTTGACCGTGCCTTTGGTCATCGCCGTGTCGCTCTGGCTCATCCTGCGACCCCGCCCACGCCTGGCCCGCACCTACGCCCGTCACCCCGAGCTGCGTTTCGGGCTCATTTCGCTGTCGGTCGTGGCGCTGGTCGGGCTGGTGGTCAACGACTCCGGTGTCGCGATCCCCGCCGTGGCCGTGCTTCTCGCCGTCCCGTACACCTTGCTGACCATGACCGCCCTGACCGGCGACACTTCCCCCGAACCACCACCAGGGCCGCCGCACGTGTTACCGTGAACTCCCGTGGACGGGCGAGTTTTCTCGCCGCACCTAACCACGGGAGACGCGCGTATGGCCCCGCCGCAGACGACCAAGCATGTCTTCGTCACTGGGGGCGTCGCCTCCAGCCTCGGCAAAGGGCTCACCGCCTCGAGCCTCGGCAGCCTGCTGAAGGCCCGCGGGCTCCGGGTGACCATGCAAAAGCTCGACCCCTACCTCAACGTCGACCCCGGCACGATGAACCCGTTCCAGCACGGTGAGGTCTTCGTCACCGAGGACGGGGCTGAGACCGACCTCGACGTCGGCCACTACGAGCGTTTCCTCGACACCGACCTGCACGGGTCGGCCAACGTCACCACTGGCCAGGTCTACTCGCAGGTGATCGCCAAGGAGCGCCGCGGCGAGTACCTCGGTGACACCGTCCAGGTCATCCCGCACATCACCAATGAGATCAAGAGCCGCATCCGGCGCATGGCCTCCGACGACGTCGACGTCGTGATCACCGAGGTCGGCGGCACCGTGGGTGACATCGAGTCGCTGCCGTTCCTCGAGACGATCCGCCAGGTCCGCAACGAGGTGGGCCGGGCCAACTGCTTCTTCCTGCACGTCTCCCTCGTCCCGTACATCGGCCCGTCGGGCGAGCTCAAGACCAAGCCGACCCAGCACTCCGTCGCCGCCCTGCGCACTGTCGGCATCCAGCCCGACGCCGTCGTCTGCCGCTCCGACCGGCCGATCCCGGCCAGCCTCAAGCGCAAGATCAGCGGCATGTGCGACGTCGACGAGGAGGCCGTTGTCTCAGCGGCCGACGCGCCGTCGATCTATGACATCCCCAAGGTGCTGCACGCCGAGGGCCTCGACGCCTACGTCGTACGCCGCCTGGGCCTGCCGTTCCGTGACGTCGACTGGCGGGCGTGGGACGAGCTGTTGCGTCGCGTCCACCAGCCCGCCCGCACCGTCACCGTCGCCCTGGTCGGCAAGTACGTCGACCTCCCCGACGCCTACCTCTCGGTCACCGAGGCGCTGCGGGCCGGCGGCTTCGGCAACGACTGCCGGGTCGAGATCCGCTGGGTGACCTCCGACGACTGCGACACCGTCGAGAGCGCGGCGATGACCCTCGACGGCGTCGACGGCGTGCTCGTCCCGGGCGGCTTCGGCGTGCGCGGCATCGAGGGCAAGCTCGGTGCCCTGCGCCACGCCCGCGAGCGCGGCATCCCCACGCTCGGTCTCTGCCTCGGCCTGCAGTGCATGGTCATCGAGGCCGCGCGCAACCTCGGCGGGCTCGAGGGCGCCGGCTCTGCGGAGTTCGACCCGGCGACGCCGCACCCGGTCATCGCGACGATGTCCGACCAGCGCGACGTCGTCGCCGGCGAGCGCGACATGGGCGGCACCATGCGGCTCGGCTCCTACCCGGCCAAGCTGCTCGAGGGCTCGATCGTGCGCGAGGCCTACGGCGAGCCGTGGGTCGACGAGCGCCACCGCCATCGTTACGAGGTCAACAACGGCTACCGCAAGCAGCTCGAGGAGGCGGGCCTCGTCTTCTCGGGCACCTCCCCGGACGGGCGTCTCGTCGAGTACGTCGAGCTGCCGCGCGAGGTGCACCCGTTCTACGTCGGCACCCAGGCCCACCCGGAGTTCAAGAGCCGCCCGACCCGCCCGCACCCGCTGTTCCAGGGGTTCATCGCCGCAGCGATCCAGCACGCCGAGGACAAGAGCGGGCGGCTGCCGTGGGACCTCACCGACAGTGAGACCGAGATCCCCGTACCCGTGCAGCTGGGCTGACCTGGTGGCGGTCGAGCTCCCGTCCGCGCAGGTGGTCGATGCCGCCGCGGCGTTCCCGATCGAGGACAGCACGCTGAGGTTCTCCGGCCACATCGTCGACCTGCGCACCGATCTGGTACGCATGCCGGACGGGGCGCTGGCCGAACGAGACATCGTGATCCACCCCGGCGCGGTCGGGGCGATCGTCCTCGACGACCGCGAGCGGGTGCTGCTGGTGCGGCAGTACCGTCACGCCCCGGGCCGCATGCTCTGGGAGCCGCCGGCCGGGCTGCTCGACGGAGACGCCGGTGGGCAGACCCCGTACCAGAATGCTGCCCGCGAGCTGTTCGAGGAGGCCGGTTATCGGGCGACCGACTGGCGGGTGCTCATCGATCTGTTCACCACGCCCGGCATGTCCGACGAGGCGGTACGGGTCTACCTCGCCCGCGGCGTGACCCAGGTCGCCGACGACCAGCGCCACGTCGGCCAGCACGAGGAGGCCGACATGCCCTACGCATGGGTGCCGCTCGACGAGGCGGTCGGCAAGGTCCTGGCCGGCGACCTGCACAACCCGCTCGCGGTCGCTGGCATCCTCGCCGCTGCGGCCGCCCGTACCCGAGGGTTCGACACGCTGCGCCCCGCCGGAGCCCTGTGGCCGGAGCGGCCCGCTCCCTAGACTCGGCGCAAGGTCGTCCTGAAGGGCCAGGTGAGTGGGTCGTGGTGAAGAGTGGCATCCCGATGGAGATCGCGTACGTCAGCGCGGCCCTCGACCTCGGGTGACCGGCGACGCACCCGATCCGCCCGAGATCGCCGTTGCGCTGTCCTCGGCGGTGCAGACCTACCTCGACCACCTCGCCGTCGAGCGTGGCCTGGCCGGCAACACGTTGACGTCCTACCGCCGCGATCTCCGCCGCTATGTCGTCGGGCTCACTCGCCGCGGGGTCGGTGACCTGTCCGGCGTCACCGAGCCCGACGTCGCCGCCTTCCTCGCCGACCTGCGTCAGGGCGATGCCGACCATCCGCCGTTGGCCGCCTCGTCGGCGGCGCGGGCGGTCGTTGCCGTACGGGGACTGCACCGGTTCGCCGTTCGCGAGGGGCTGGCCACCCTCGACCCCTCGTCCGACGTTCGGCCGCCGACCCCGCCCAAGCGGCTGCCCAAGGCGATCTCGGTCGACGACGTCGAGCGGCTCCTCGCCGCGGCGAGCTCGGAGGTCGACCCGACCCCGATCCAGCTCCGGGACAAGGCGTTGCTCGAAGTGCTCTACGGCACCGGCGCGCGCATCTCCGAGGCGGTCGGCCTCGCGGCGGACGACCTCGACCTGGACGCTCGGGTGGTCCGGCTGTCCGGCAAGGGCGGCAAGCAGCGGCTCGTCCCGATCGGGAGTCTGGCGGTCAAGGCGGTCCAGGACTACGTGGTACGGGCCCGGCCCGCGCTCGCCTCGGGTGGACGGGGCACCAGCACGCTGTTCCTCAACGCTCGCGGGGGAGCGCTGTCCCGGCAGAGCGCGTGGACGATTTTGCGCACGACTGCCGTGCGCGCCGGACTCACCATGGACGTGTCGCCGCACACCCTGCGGCACTCCTTCGCCACCCACCTGCTCGAGGGCGGCGCCGACGTGCGTGTGGTCCAGGAACTGCTCGGGCACGCGTCCGTCACGACCACCCAGGTCTACACCTTGGTCACCGTCGACACATTGCGGGAGGTCTACGCCTCGGCGCACCCGCGCGCCCTCGGCTGAGCCCGCCAGGCCGGCTGCGGGAAACCAAAGATCGCCATAGCGCCGTGGCTACGTGTAGCATCAGCCACTGATCGGCAGAGCGGTCAATCGATGTCACGACTTGTCGACATTCTCCGTTCCTCTGCCGTCGGACCGGCTTACTGGAGGCTCGCACATGGCGGACGCTGCGTCGTCGCAGGACGAGGACGTGACCACCACGAGGGTGCGGCGCAAGCCGACCGTCGTCGTCCCGGGGGAGATGGGCCCGACCGGACGGGTCCTGCCGCCGGTCTCCGAGCCGGCCGTCCTCCAGCACCACGGCCCTGCTCGGGTCCTCGCGATGTGCAACCAGAAGGGTGGCGTCGGCAAGACGACGACCACCATCAACCTCGGTGCCGCCCTGGCCGAGTTGGGCCGCCGGGTGCTGCTCGTCGACTTCGACCCGCAGGGCGCGCTCTCGGTCGGCCTGGGGGTCAACCCGCTGCAGCTCGATCGCACGGTCTACAACCTGCTCATGGAGCGGGACATCACCGTCGACGACATCCTGCTCAAGACGAGCATCGCCGGCATGGACCTGCTGCCGAGCAACATCGACCTGTCGGCTGCCGAGGTCCAGCTGGTGGGGGAGGTCGCCCGCGAGCAGACGCTCGCTCGGGCGCTGGCCCCCGTCCTCAACGATTACGACGTGGTGCTGATCGACTGCCAGCCCTCGCTCGGCCTGCTCACCGTCAACGCGCTCACCGCCTCCCACGGAGTGCTGATCCCGTTGGAGTGCGAATACTTCGCGCTACGTGGTGTAGCCCTCCTCATCCAGACGATAGACAAAGTCCGAGAACGGCTCAACCCTCAACTAGAGGTTGACGGTATTTTGGCCACCATGTACGACGCCCGCACCACCCACGGGCGCGAGGTGCTGGCCCGCGTCGTCGACGCCTTCGGGGACACCGTCTTCCACACCGTGATCAACCGCACCGTACGCTTCCCGGAGACCACCGTCGCGGGCGAGCCGATCACCACGTACGCGCCGGCCTCGACCGGTGCCACCGCGTACCGCGACCTTGCGAAGGAGGTGCTTGCCCGGTGCCTCGCCGCGTGAGCCTGCCCGGTGCTGCCGAGTTGTTCCGGGTGACCGGCGACTTCGCGCCGACGCCCGAGCCGTCGACCCCGTCCCCGCGCACCGAGCCCACGCCTCTGCACGGGGCGGGCGAGCGCGCGGACCGCGCTCCGAGCCGTCCGGTCAGCGCGGCCCCGCCCGCAGGCGAGAGTGCTGATGCCGGTGAGGACGACTGGGCCCCCGCCGCCGCACGCACGCCCCGCCGTCGCCGTCCGGCGTCCTCGGGTCGCGGGCCCACCGGCCGGGAGCGGCACGAGGAGAAGATCACGGTCTACTGCTCGGCTGACGAGCTGATCGACCTCGAGCAGGCCCGGCTCACCCTGCGCGGCGAGTTCGGCATGGCCGTCGACCGTGGCCGCATCGTGCGCGAGGCGATCGCCGTCGTGTTGGCCGACCTCGACGCCAAGGGCGAGTCGAGCATCCTGCTGCGCCGCCTCCGCGGGCTGTGAGCGCGTGCTCTACTCTCTAGGTCACCCTGAGACTTTTCTGTATCTTTTGATCGGCGCGCTGCTGGCTTGGGGCGTCCATGTGGGAGCGCAGCGCCTGGTGCAGTCGCGCCTACCCGAGACTAAGTGGCTGCTGCAGCACCGCCCGGGCGTCGCCGGATTCGTCGACCCGTTCGCCGCGGTGGCAGCCGTGCTGGGGCCCGCGTCGTCCGGCTGGACCCCGACGGTGGAGTGGGGCTCCTTCCGCGGCCGCAAGCGACCGCTCATCACGTTGCTGCTGGCGGGGCCCGTGGCCAACCTGGTCGTCGGCTTCGTCGCGCTCATCGGCCTCGACCAGTGGATCGGGCACGCCTCGGCCAAGGCGGTGTTCACGGAGTACGGCAACTACCTCGGCAGCTTCGTCGACTTCGCCGGCCTGTTCGGCGGGGGTGGGGCAGAGGCGGCGGCCCAGCGGGCGCTGCTGTCCATCGCGCTGTTGCAGCTGATCACCGGCGTGATCAGCCTGATCCCGCTGCCGCCACTCGAGGGAGGACGCCTGCTGTTCCTGTTCACTCCCAAGTCGCTGGGCTGGCAGAAGGCGGAGTACCAGCTCGCCGAGCGCAACATCGGGCTGGTCCTCCTGATCGTGGGGTTGATCAGGCTCGGCGGCTTCCCGCCGCCCTTCGCCTACCTCGCCGACGTCGTCTCCCACGGCCTCGCCGTGCTCTCGACGCAGGTCTGAGCGGCGCGCGACCCGCTAACGTCGTGGGATGCGCTCCGCACCACCGACCCCTGGCCCGTCCACCTCTGCCGACCCCACGGCTGTGGGCGATGACGCGCAGGTAGTCGCTGCCACGGGCGGCTTCCAGGTGCGGCTCGACGTGTTCGAGGGGCCGTTCGACCTGCTGCTCAGCCTGATCAGCAAGCACCAGCTCGACGTGACCGAAGTGGCTCTGCACCAGGTCACCGATGACTTCATCGCGTTCATCCGGGCAGCAGGCTCGACCTGGGAGCTGGGTACGGCGACCGAGTTCCTGCTGGTCGCAGCCACCTTGCTCGACCTGAAGGCGGCCCGTCTGCTGCCCAGCGGCGAGGTCGAGGACGAGGAGGATCTCGCCCTCCTTGAGGCCCGCGACCTGCTCTTCGCCCGCCTCCTGCAGTACCGCGCGTACAAGCAGGTGGCCGCCTTGTTCAGTGGCCTGTTCGCCGAGCAGGCCAGGCGCTACCCGCGGGCGGTGTCGCTGGAGCCGCAGTTCGCTGCCGCCCTGCCCGAGGTGCTGCTCGGCATCGGGCCACAGGAGTTCGCCCGCCTGGCCGCGGCGGCCTTCGCGCCGCGCGAGGTGCCGACGGTCGCTATCGACCACATCCACGCCCCGATGGTGAGCGTCCGCGAGCACGCGGCCCTGCTCAGCGAGCGGCTGCGGCGGCTCGGCAGCGGTTCGTTCCGGTCCCTCTGCCAGGACTGCGAGACCACGCTCGAGGTGGTCGCCCGGTTCCTGGCGCTGCTCGAGCTCTACCGCGAGGCGCAGGTGGCCTTCGACCAGGTGACGGCCCTGGGCGAGCTGCACGTGCGCTGGACCGGGGGCGAGACCGACGAGACGACGCCGGTGCCTTCGTCCTGGGGAGCCGAGTGGGACGAGCCGGCCGACGCTGATCCCGACGGACAGGCCGGCGCCGAGCCGGACGAGGAGGACGTATGACAGACAACGATGCGGTGGATGCGGTGGCTGCGACGTCCGCGATCGCCCCGGTCGACGGCGTGGACGACGGGCTCGACGACCAGTCGGACAGCAGCACCGGCGACGGCGTCGACGAGGTGTCGACTGAGCCGATCGACGAGCCGATCCACGAACCGGGCGACCGGGCGGGTGACCAGGCGGTGGTGCCGGAGGTGCCCGACCTGCCGCTGCCGATGATGCTGGAGGCGCTGCTGCTCGTCGCCGACGAGCCGGTGACCGAGCTGTTGCTGGCCGAGCTGACCGGCTACCCCCAGCAGGAGGCCGTCGCCGCGCTCGAGGCCCTGGCGCTGGACTATCAGGCGCAGGGGAGGGGTTTTGAGCTGCGTCAGGTGGCCGGCGGCTGGCGCATCTACACCCGCGCGGAGTGTGCGGGCCTCGTCGAGCGTTTCGTCCTGCGGGGCCAGACCGCCCGGATGACCCAGGCGGCGCTGGAGACGCTGGCCGTCGTCGCTTATCGGCAGCCGGTCACCCGTGGCCGGGTGGCGGCGGTGCGCGGGGTCAACGTCGACGGCGTGATGCGCACGCTGCTCTCGCGTGGCCTCATCGCTGAGCGGGGCAGCGACCCCGAGTCCAGCGCGACCCTGTACGGAACGACCGAGCTGTTCCTGGAGCGGCTCGGACTGCGTGACCTGGAGGAGCTGCCACCCCTGGCGCCACTCCTTCCTGATCTAGAGACTCTAGAGTACGATCAGGACTCAATCTCTACTTGAGAGTCGGTACGGATGGACCAGCAAGGGATACGTCTGCAGAAGGTCATGGCTCAGGCAGGTGTCGGTAGCCGGCGCGTGTGCGAGGACCTGATCGAGGCGGGCCGCGTCCAGGTGAACGACAAGAAGGTCAGCGTGCAGGGCATGCGCGTCGACCCTGCCACCGATGTGATCAAGGTCGACGGCATGCGCATCGTCACCAACGACACCCAGGTCTACTTCGCCCTGAACAAGCCGGAGGGCATGCTCAGCACGATGTCCGACGAGCTGGGCCGGCCCTGCGTCGGCGACATCGTCGAAGGGCGCAACGAGCGGCTCTTCCATGTCGGCCGGCTCGACGCCGCCAGCGAGGGTTTGCTGCTGCTGACCAATGACGGTGAGTTGGCCCACCGGTTGATGCACCCCTCCTACGAGGTCGAGAAGACCTACCTGGCCGAGGTGGCCGGACCGGTCGCCCGCGACGTCGGCCGCCGGTTGAAGGCCGGGGTGGAGCTCGAGGACGGTCTTGCCCGGGTCGACGACTTCCGACTCGTCGGCTCCGACTCCCGCCGGGTCATGATCGAGGTGACGCTGCACGAGGGTCGCAAGCACATCGTCCGGCGGATGCTCGAGCACGTCGGCCACCCGGTCGAACGCCTCGTCCGCACCCGCATCGGCCCGGTCCACCTCGGCACCATGCGCACCGGCAACCTGCGTCGGCTCACCCCGGAGGAGATCGCCAACCTGTACGAGGCGGTCGGCCTCTAGCCGGGTCCGCTGTCACGCTGTAGCAGTTTCGCAACTGACGTCTTTAGCTGTTTAGCGACAAAGATGCGGGGCCGCGAACGAACGTCTGATGGGGCAGCGGGCACCCAAAGTCGACAAAGGGTGGTGAGCCAGCCTCCTTGGCGCCTGCGGAAGTCGACATGGCTACTGCGAAGGCCGGATGGCGGAGACTGGCAGCTAGTCGACAAAACATTAAAACAACCTACTGTTTTGTCGTGGTAGTGCTGAAACTATCCAGCGACTCACCGACCTAGCGGTCCGTCGATGCGGCGACTACTCGCTAGAGTGCCGTCATGCCGCTCCACGACCAGACCATGATCATCGCCGCCGCGGAGCCCACCGTCGCGCGCGATGGACGGGCGACGGCGACCTACGGTGCGCACGTTCCACTCCGCGCGCCTGCCGGCGAGGGTGCGCCCGGTGTGGCTGCTCCGTCCTCGGCCGGCCCGCTCCGGGCGATCAGCCGGGCGGCCTTGGCGGCCGTCGTCGACGTCGGCTCGGCGCGTGCGGCGCGCGGCTGGCGGGAGGCCGCGCTGGCCGCCCTCGCCGGGGTCGCGCACCCGCTCAGTGACACCGCAGGGGCGCGGCCGCCGGCGCGCGGCACGGCCCAGGTGGGGACGAAAGTTCGTCAGGAAGCAACGAGAGCGTCGGCACGTCGCACAGCTGGTCGTGATGACGAGGTCGTGGAGACCGTTGCTGCCGCCGGCGGCGCCCAGTGACCGATGCCTCCGCCCCGGTCCTGCCGGTGGCCGGCCCGATGACCAGCCTGGTGATTATCGGCACCGGCCTGCTGGGCACATCGATCGCCCTGGCGGCGCTGGCCGCAGGGGTAGAGGTGGTCCTCGACGACTCGGATGCCGCGGCACTGGACGGGGCGCAGCACATCACCGGAAGTCGGCGTTGGCAGGACGGTATGCCGATTGCCGACCATGCCGTCATCTGTGTGCCGCCGTCAGCAGTGGCTGCGGCGGTTCAGCGGGCACAACGGCTACAGATGGCTCATACGTTTAGTGATGTTGCCAGCGTCAAGTCTCGTCCTTTGCTCGAGGCTGAGTCGCTGGGCGTAGATATGACCAGTTTTGTTGGCGGGCACCCGATGGCGGGGCGGGAGAACGCTGGCCCGTGGAACGCACGCGGCGACCTGTTCCGGAGCCGGCCGTGGCCGCTCGTACCGACACCGGCAACGAGCGGCCGAGCGCTGGCCGCCGCCGTGGCACTGGCCGAGGTCTGCGGCGCGCTGCCTGAGCTGTGGACATCCGCTCATCACGACGAGGCTGTCGCCGCGGTCTCCCACCTCCCGCAGCTCGTCTCGAGCGCGCTCGCCGCAAGCCTCGCCGACGTTCATCCCGACTTCTTCGAGCTCGCCGGCAACGGGCTGCGCGACACCACACGTCTCGCCGGCTCGCCCCCCGGCATGTGGGCCGACATCTGCGTCGAGAACGCTGCCGCGCTGGCGCCCCGGCTGCGTCAGGTGATCGCCGAGCTGTCGGTCGTCGAGCGGGCCCTGCACGCGAGCGAGGTCGAGCTGACGGAGGGGGCGCTCACCCTCGGTGGCGCTGTGTCGCAGCTGATCAGCGCGGGCAACGTCGTCCATCGGCGGCTGCCGCAGAAGCGCTGGAGCCGCCTCGCGACCGGGGTCTCGTACGGCTACGTCAGCGTGTTCGTGCCGGACCAGCCGGGTGGTTTCGCCGACATCCTCCGGGCGCTGGCCGACGCCTCGGTCAACGTCGAGGACATCATGGTCGACCACGTGCCCGACCGACCCCTCGGCCTGGTCGAGCTCACCGTCGTGGCGGGCGAGGTGGAGCGTGCTACCGCCGTCCTGCGCGACGGAGGGTTCTCGGCCACCGGCCGGCTGGACGACGACAGGCCGCGCTGAGCGCGAAGAGAGTCGAGGTGCTGTTTTAGCGTCTTAGCGTCAAGTCGATAAAGGGCTAGGAACCACCCGCTATCCTCGACGAGAGCCGAACACACGCTCGTACCTGCGTGAACACCAGGTCGAGGGCCCCGCCGGGGGTCGTTCCCGGACATGTCAGAGGAGTGCAGTGGTGCAGGCGGTCAACGTGGCGATGGTCGTTGCCATCGACGGGCCGTCCGGCTCGGGCAAGTCCACCGTCGCCCGAGGCGTGGCCACCGCACTGGGCTTCGGCTACCTCGACACCGGCGCCATGTACCGCGCGATCACGTGGCTGGTGCTCGACTCCGGCCTCCCCACGGGCCAGGTCGCCGCCGACCCGACGCGGCTCGGCGCACTGCTCGAGGGCGCGTCGCTGGTCGTGGGCACGACGCCGGTCGCCCGCCTGGTCCAGGTGGCGGGACAGGACGTCACGGACGCGATCCGCGGCCCTGAGGTCACGTCAGCCGTGAGTGCCGTGGCCGCGCTGCCCGCCGTACGGGCCTTTCTCTCCCGGCGCCAGCGCGAGCTTGCCGCCGCCATGATCGCCGACTCGGGCGGGGCTGTGATCGAGGGCCGCGACATCGGCACCGTGATCTTCCCGGACGCCCGACTGAAGGTGTGGCTGACCGCCAGCCCCGAGGCCCGAGGGCGGCGTCGCGCGGTCGAGCAGTCCGATGGTTCTGCGCCGGCCGCGGCGGCCGTCGAGGGCACGGTCGAGCAGCTGGCTCGTCGCGACGGCCTCGACTCATCGCGCACGATCTCCCCGCTGCAGCGGGCTGACGATGCGCATGCGATCGACACGACGCCCTACACGGCGCAGGAGGTCATCGACCTGGTGCTCGGCCTCTGGAACACCGTCGAGCTGCCAGACGCCACCTCTCTTCCCTCAGCCCATGACGACCACGCGCACCACAGCCCGACAGGAGCAGCCCGGTGACCACCGTCGACACCCCGGGTGAGTCCACCGGTCTCGAGACCTCCGACGACCTCGACCTCGGTGAGGAGTTCGACGACGTCTCGTCACTCCCGGTCCTCGCCGTCGTCGGCAGACCCAACGTCGGCAAGTCCACCCTCGTCAACCGCATCCTCGGGCGCCGTGAGGCGGTCGTCGAGGACGTGCCCGGCGTCACGCGAGACCGGGTGGCGTACGACGCTAACTGGCGTGGCCGTCGCTTCATCGTCGTCGACACCGGTGGGTGGGAGCCCGACGCCGTTGGTCTCCAGGCCCGCGTGGCCGCCCAGGCCGAGTACGCGGTGGCTGCGGCCGACGCGGTGCTGCTCGTGGTCGATGCCTCCGTCGGGGCTACCGACACCGACGAGGCAGTCGCCCGGGTCCTCCGCCGGGCCAAGAAGCCGGCCGTGCTCGCAGCCAACAAGGTCGACGACTCCCGTACCGAGGCCGACGCGTCATCGCTGTGGTCGCTGGGGCTGGGCGAGCCGTTCGCGGTGAGCGCGTTGCACGGGCGTGGCTCGGGCGAGCTGCTCGACGCGATCCTTGACGCCCTGCCTGAGGCACCGATGGAGCGCGACGCCCCGGAGACCGGGCCACGTCGCGTCGCCCTCGTGGGTCGGCCCAACGTCGGCAAGTCCAGCCTGCTCAACCGGCTCTCGCACGAGGAACGCTCGGTCGTCGACTCGGTCGCGGGCACCACGCGCGACCCGGTCGACTCGCTCGTCGAGGTCGGCGGAGAGACCTGGAAGTTCGTCGACACCGCCGGTCTGCGCAAGCGGGTGCGTCAGGCATCCGGCGCGGAGTACTACGCCAGCCTCCGGACAAGCGCGGCCCTCGACGCCGCCGAGGTCGCTGTCGTGCTGCTCGATGCGAGCGAGCCGCTGACCGACCAGGACATGCGGGTCATCACCATGGCCAACGAGGCCGGGCGAGCGTTGGTGCTGGCGTTCAACAAGTGGGACCTCGTCGACGAGGACCGCCGGCTCACCCTCGAGACCGAGGTCGAGCGCGAGCTGGCGCCGTGGGCCTGGGCACCGCGGGTCAACGTCTCCGCCTCGACCGGCCGCAGCGTCGACCGGCTCGCGCCGGCTCTGCGCACGGCGCTGGCCAGCTGGGAGCAGCGCATCCCGACAGGGCGGCTCAACGCGTTCCTCGCCTCCATCGTCGCCGCCACCCCGCCGCCGGTCCGCAGTGGCAAGCAGCCCAAGATCCTGTTCGCCACGCAGGCGGGCACCAAGCCGCCGCGGTTCGTACTGTTCACCAGCGGCTTCCTCGAGCCGGGCTACCGCCGGTTCCTCGAGCGCCGCCTGCGCGAGGAGTTCGGCTTCCCCGGCACCCCGATCGAGATCTCGATGAAGGTGCGCGAGAAGCGGAAGTGACCACAGGGCGAGCATCGTGCTCGTCTCGGGTCCCGCCGCTGGGGTAAAGTCTGCGACGCTCTGGGCAACCGGAGCGATCGGGATGTGGCGCAGCTTGGTAGCGCACTTGACTGGGGGTCAAGGGGTCGCAGGTTCAAATCCTGTCATCCCGACAGTGTCACCAGCAGGACCGGTGACGAACAGGAACGGGCGTCGACTCTCGGGTCGGCGCCCTTCGCTGTTCAGGCCTCCAGGAGGCGCTTGACCGGTTGGTGACGACCTGACCGTCGGGCAACGTCACGTCGTGGTCGAGCACTCCGTACGGGTTGCGCGGCACGAAGGCGACGGTGATGCGGCCCATGGGCCTGCGGGCCGACAACGCTTCCGTAGCAGGTTGTTCACGCCATTGGCCTGGAGTTCACGGCCACGTCGTAGGGACCGGAAACGTGGCGAGACTACGCTGGGTGCAGTCGTCGACGGAGGTGCGGCCATGGAGGACAGCCCGGCCGTCTCCGACGCGATCTGGACCATCCCCAACCTGCTCAGCGCGCTGCGGGTGGCGGGCGTCCCGGTGTTCCTCTGGCTGGTGCTCGGCCCGCACGCCGACGGCTGGGCGGTGATCCTGCTGATGTTCAGTGGCGCCAGCGACTACTTCGACGGCAAGCTGGCGCGGGCCTGGAACCAGACCAGTCGGCTCGGCCAGCTGCTCGACCCGGCGGCCGACCGCCTCTACATCGTGGCAACCGTGGTGGCGCTCGCCATTCGTGACGTGATCCCGGTGTGGCTCGTGGTGGTGCTGATCGGCCGTGACGTCGTCCTCGCCTGCACCCTGCCGGTGCTGCGCCGGCACGGGTACGGGCCGCTGCCGGTGCACTACCTGGGCAAGGCCGCGACGTTCAACCTGCTGTACGCCTTCCCGCTGATCCTGCTCGGCGCGGGTCACGGCTGGGGCTCGCCCGCGGCCCGTACCGTCGGCTGGGCTTTCACGGTCTGGGGCGTCGGGCTCTACTGGTGGGCGGGGCTGCTCTACCTGGCCCAGGTCCGTGACCTGACCTCGGCCAAGCTCCGCCGTCTTTCCGGGACGGGAGCCGCTTCTGCGTGACGGAGCGGGGCACACTCACCTGAGCGGTTGGGCCTGAACGGACAGGGAGCTGGTGGCAGTGCGAGCGGTGGTGATGGCAGGGGGTGAGGGCACCCGTCTGCGCCCGATGACCGCCAACCAGCCCAAGCCGCTGCTGCCGGTGGTCAACCAGCCGATCATGGGCCACGTGCTCCGGCTGCTCCGTCGGCACGGCGTGACCGAGACGGTGGTCACCCTGCAGTTCCTCGCCTCGCTGGTGCGCAACTACTTCGGCGACGGCGACGAGTTCGGCATGACGCTGAGCTATGCGACCGAGGAAACCCCGCTCGGCACGGCAGGCAGCGTCAAGAACGCCGAGGCCGCCCTCAAGGACGAGCCGTTCATCGTCATCAGCGGCGACGCGCTGACCGACATCGACCTCACCGACATGATCGAGTTCCACCGCCGCAACAAGGCCCTCGTCACCATCGCGCTCAAGCGAGTGGCCGACCCGGTGGAGTTCGGCATCATCATCGCCGACGAGGAGGGGCGCATCGAGCGCTTCCTCGAGAAGCCGACGTGGGGCCAGGTCTTCTCCGACACCGTCAACACCGGCGTCTACATCATGGAGCCCGAGGTCCTCGACCACGTGGCCACGGGTACGTCGGTCGACTGGTCGAACGACGTGTTCCCCAAGCTGCTGGCCGACGGTGCGCCGCTGTACGGCTACGTGACCGAGGCGTACTGGGAGGACGTCGGCACCCACGAGAGCTATCTTCGGGTGCAGGCCGACGTCCTCAACCGTCTAGTAGACGTTGAGATTGATGGCTTCGAGGTGTCGTCCGGGGTGTGGATCGCCGAGGGCGCCGAGGTCGACCCGGACGCCACCCTCCGCGGGCCGCTCTACGTGGGCGACTACGCCAAGGTCGAGGCCGGCGCCGAGCTGCGCGAGTACACCGTGCTCGGCAGCAACGTCGTCGTGAAGACCGGCGCGTTCCTGCACCGAGCGGTGCTGCACGACAACGTCTTCTGCGGCCCGGCCACCCACCTGCGCGGGGCGGTCATCGGCAAGAACACCGACCTCATGCGCGGGGCCCGGGTCGAGGAGGGCGCCATCATCGGCGACGAGTGCGTCGTCGAGGAGGAGGCGTTCATCTCCGCGGGCGTCAAGATCTACCCGTTCAAGACCATTGAGGCCGGTGCGGTCGTCAACACCAGCGTGATCTGGGAGTCGCGGGGCTCGCGGTCGCTGTTCGGGCCGCGCGGGGTCTCAGGCCTCGTCAACGTCGAGATCACGCCCGAGCACGTCGTACGGCTGGCCAGTGCCTATGCCACGAGCCTGCGCAAGGGGTCGACGGTGACCACGTCCCGCGATGCCTCCCGCGCCGCGCGCACCCTCAAGCGGGCCGCCATCAGTGCCCTGACCGCCAGCGCCATCAACGTCCGCGACCTCGAGGTGGCGCCGACCCCGGTCACCCGGTTCGAGGTGGCGGCCGGTGACGCGGTCGGCGGCATCATGATCCGCACGACGCCCGGTGACCCGCAGTCGGTCGACATCGTGTTCCTCGACGAGCGCGGCGCCGACCTGTCTCGCGCCGCCCAGCGCAAGCTCGAGCGGACGTTCAGCCGGCAGGAGTTCCGGCGGGCGTTCCCCGGTGAGATCGCCGACCTGACCTTCCCGGCACGCACCTTGGACACGTACGTCCAGGAGATGCTGAGCAGCGTCGACATCACTGGCATCCGCGAGGCGCGCATGAAGGTGGTGCTCGACACCGCCGGCGGCACCGCGGCGCTGGTCCTTCCTCTCATCCTCGGACGGCTCGGGGTCGACGTGCTGACGATGAACGGTCGGCTCGACGAGACCTCGACCACCGAGACCCTCGCCGAGCACATGCGTGACCTCGAGCGGCTCGGTGAGCTGGTGGCCTCGTCCAAGGCGTCGTTCGGGGTGCGGTTCGACCACGTGGGGGAGCGGCTGTCGATCGTCGACGAGCGAGGAGACCTCGTGCATGACGACCGCGCGCTGCTGGTCTTCCTCGACCTGGTCGCCGCCGAGAGCCGGGGCGGCCGGGTTGCTCTACCGGTCACGACGACCCGGGTCGCCGAGCAGGTCGCCCGGTTCCACGGCGTCGACATCGAGTGGGCGTCGACGGCGCCGGAGCAGCTGACCGCGACGGCGACCGACGAGGGGGTGGTGTTCGCCGGCGACGGCAGGGGAGGGTTCGTCATCCCGGAGTTCCACTCCGCGTTGGACGGGCTGGCGGCGTTCGTACGGCTGCTCGGGCTGGTCGCCCGTACCAAGCTCACCCTGTCCGAGATCGACGCCCGCATCCCCGACGCCAGCCTGGTACGCCGGACCGTCCCGACGCCGTGGGCGACCAAGGGGCAGGTTATGCGAGCGGTCGTCGAAGCGGCGCACGGCCGCGAGGTCGACACCACCGACGGCGTCCGCGTCATCGAGCCGGACGGCGAGTGGGCCATGGTCCTGCCCGACCCGTTGGAGGCGGTGACCCACCTGTGGGCCGAGGCCTGGGACCCGGACCGCGCCCTGGTCCTGCTCGACACATGGGCTGCGGTTGTCGAGGCCGCCAGCAGCTGAGTTACGCTCGCCCCGTCCCGTTCCTGAGCCTCTTGGAGTGCCCCTTGTTCCCCGACGACGTTCGCTACACCGCGGAGCACGAGTGGGCCCGCCTGAGCACCTCGGCAGCCGACGCCGAGACGATCCGCATCGGCATCACCGACTTCGCCCAGGAGGCGCTCGGCGACATCGTCTTCGTGACGCTGCCCGAGGTCGGCGCCGAGGTCACCGCCGGCCAGCCGTTCGGCGAGGTGGAGTCGACCAAGAGCGTCTCGGACATCTACGCCCCGGTCGCCGGGGTGGTCGTCGCACGCAACGAGGCGCTCGACCGTCAGCCGGAGCTGCTCAACAGCGACCCGTACGGCGAGGGCTGGATCGTCGAGATCCGGGTCGAGTCGGGTGCGATCCTCGACACATTGATGACGGCGGCGGAGTACGAAGCCAGCGTCGCCTGAGCGGTAAGTCTCAAGCACAGGTTGAGGGTTGTCGATCACGTCAACCTCTCGTTGATACTCGGGCCGCGCACCCCCTATTTTCCTAGGGGGTTCTGCCGCTATGCTCAGGGCTCGCCGTCAGGTGGAAGTCCAGCGCGACAGGAGATCCTCGCCCCATGCCGACCGTGTTCTGCACCCGCTGCGGGCAGGAGAACGCCGAGGAAGCGCGGTTCTGCGCGCGCTGCGGCGCGCCGCTGACCCGGCCCGGTGAGCCCCTCGAGCGTGCCGTCGAGACCACCTCGACGATCTCCATCACCGGCATCGAGTCCCTTGATCCCGACGAGCTGCCCGAAGACCCGCAGATCGTGACCGACATCGCGGTCGAGGGCCTGCCGAGCGACTCCGCCCTGATGGTGGTCAAGCGCGGGCCCAACGCCGGCAGCCGGTTCCTGCTCGACAAGGACCTCACGACGGCCGGGCGTCACCCGGAGAGCGACATCTTCCTCGACGACGTCACGGTGTCTCGCCGCCACGCGGAGTTCCACCGCGAGGGCAACCGGTTCACCGTCCGTGACGTCGGCTCCCTCAACGGCACCTACCTCAACCGCGAGCGCATTGACGCGGCACCCCTGATCAGTGGTGACGAGGTGCAGATCGGTAAGTTCCGGCTGGTCTTCCTGACCGCCCACCGCAGCGACAACCACGGACCGGTGGCCTGATGAGCGCGTCCCTGCCCGCCCGGGCATCCATGTCCATCGGCGAGGTCCTCGCGGCGCTCCGCCAGGAGTTCCCGGACGTCACGATCTCCAAGATCCGGTTCCTCGAGGCCGAGGGCCTGGTCGAGCCCCAGCGCACCGCCTCGGGCTACCGCAAGTTCTCCCGCGACGACTTCGGCCGGCTGCGCTACGTGCTGGGCGCGCAGCGCGACCACTACCTGCCGCTGCGGGTCATCAAGGCCCATCTCGAGGCGCTCGACCGCGGCCTCGAGCCGCCGGCCCCCGGCGGCACCGGACCGCGGGTGCCGCGAGCGCTCGTCTCCGCCGAGGGTCTGCCCGGCGCCGACGCCTTCGCCAAGGACATCAGTGAGATCCGGCTCTCCCGCGCCGAGCTGATGGACGAGGCCGGCCTCGACGCCGCCGCCCTCGACCAGCTCGAGCAGTACGGGCTGGTGGCCCCTCGTCCCGGCGGTCAGCACTATGACGGTGACGCCCTGGTCATCGCCAAGACCGTCGCCGAGATGGCCCGGTTCGGCATCGAGCCCCGCCACCTGCGGCTCTTCCGCTCGGCCGCCGACCGCGAGGTGGGCCTGCTCGAGCAGGTCGTCTCGCCGCTGGTGCGCCAGAAGGGCCCCGAGGCCAAGGCCCGCGCCGACGAGGTCGTCCGCGAGCTGGCCGCGCTGTCGGTCAAGCTGCACGCGACCCTGGTCAAGGCCGGCGTGCGCCCGGGCCTCAGCCGCTGACTTCGCCTGTCCCGTCGAGATTTCCCGACCGAGGACTACCCGCCGGTCGTCGGTGATCAGACCGGCGGTGTACGGTCGTCCGGGGTGGAGGAGGAGCCGGGTGAACGAGCTCAGCGTCGTGGGGGTCCGGGTCGAGCTGCCGGCCAATCAGCCGATCGTGCTGCTCAAGGAAGCAAGCGGCGAGCGCTATCTGCCGATCTGGATCGGTGCGGTCGAGGCCACCGCCATCGCCTTCGCCCAGCAGGGCATCGTGCCGCCGCGCCCGCTGACCCACGACCTGATGCGTGACGTCGTCACCGCACTCGGCGTCGAGCTGACCGCCGTCCACATCACCGAGCTGCGCGAGGGCGTCTTCTTCGCCGAGCTGCTGTTCTCCAACGGGGTGCGGGTGAGCGCGCGGCCGTCGGACGCCATCGCGCTTGCCGTCCGTACCGACGTGTCGATCTTCGCTGACGAGGCGGTGCTCGACGAGGCCGGCATCGTCATCGCGGACGAGCAGGAGTCCGAGGTCGAGAAGTTCCGCGAGTTCCTCGACAACATCTCCCCGGATGACTTCGACCTCGGCGGCGGCAACCAGGGTTGAGCACAACCCACACTCTCTGGTAGAGGTTGAGGGTTGCGACGCGCCGGGACCGAATCACAGCCGCGTGGTTCTCCCGGTGCTAACGTCCGCTGCAACACCTGCGGGATAGCGCCTGCCGCGGGACTCTCCGGGAGGCACCGCATGGCCGACAACAACGACGGTTTCGAGCCGGAGATGCTCGAGCGTCCCGTCTCCGGCGGCCAGGGCCTTCTTTTCGACGACGACCTTCCGCCGCTGCCGGGTGACGACGTCGGCTACCGCGGTCCGACCGCGTGCTCAGCTGCCGGCATCACCTATCGCCAGCTCGACTACTGGGCACGCACGGGGCTGGTCC
The DNA here is from genome assembly GCA_033097465.1 of Acidothermaceae bacterium B102. Lineage (GTDB taxonomy): Bacteria > Actinomycetota > Actinomycetes > JAWWOL01 > JAWWOL01 > JAWWOL01. The sequence continues at coordinate 4,488,692 of AP028633.1, read as the reverse complement.
AGCCCAGCGTGCGGCCCGCGGCCGGCTCGGGCAGCCAGCGGCTGTACGGCTTCCGCGACATCCTCGTGCTCAAGGTGGTCAAGCGCCTCCTCGACACCGGCGTCTCGCTGCAGAACATCCGCACCGCGGTCGAGCACCTGCGCGAGCGCGGCATCAACGACCTCGCCCAGATCACCCTGATGAGTGACGGTGCCTCGGTCTACGAGTGCACGAGCGCCGACGAGGTGGTCGACCTGGTGCAGGGCGGCCAGGGGGTGTTCGGCATCGCTGTCGGCCGGGTGGTCCGCGAGGTCGAGGGATCGCTCGCCGTGCTGCCGGCCGAGCGCGCGGCCGACACCGAGGCGCCGTCCACCGAGGTGCACGAGGGCGACGAGCTCGCCCGCCGCCGGCGGCGCACCAGCGCCTGACCGCGCGCGTCCCGTCCGGCCCACCGTCGCGGCCGCTGGTAACGTAACGGTCGCCGCCAAACCCGTACGGGAGAGCCTCCTCGCAGCCAGCGGGGGGCGCCGAAGGAGCAACCTCCCCGGAATCTCTCAGGCCGACGAACCGTACGGACCAGGCAACTCTGAAGAGCAGCTTGCTTGACAGAGGGGGAGCCCCCGCAGCGCAGCAGCATGCCGCGCCGCACTCGAGGAGGCCCCGTGTCCAAGGTTGATCTGGCAGCTGCCCGCACCCCCGTCCCGTTCTCCGCCCGCCACATCGGCCCGGCCGAGGACGACATCGCCAAGATGCTCGCGGTGGTGGGTTATGGCTCGCTCAACGAGCTCACCGCCACGGCTGTGCCCGAGGCCATCGCCGCGCTCGAGGGGCTGGGTCTCCCGGCCGGTCTGTCCGAGCCCGAGGTCCTGGCCGAGCTGCGAGCGCTCGCCGACCGCAACACCGTCATGGTCTCGATGATCGGGACCGGCTACTACGACACGGTCACGCCGGCGGTGATCCTGCGCAACGTGCTCGAGAACCCGTCCTGGTACACCGCCTATACGCCCTATCAGCCGGAGATCTCGCAGGGCCGGCTGGAGGCGCTGATCAACTTCCAGACCGTGGTCTCCGACCTCACCGGTCTGCCGGTCGCCAACGCGTCGCTGCTCGACGAGGGCACCGCCGCGGCCGAGGCGATGGCGCTGTGCCACCGCATGAGCAAGGGCGGCGGCGTCTTCGTCGTCGACTCGGGCCTGCACCCGCAGACCACCGCCGTCGTACGGACGCGGGCGTTGCCGCTGGGCATCGAGGTGGTCGAGGCCGACCTGACCCAGGGGCTGCCCGACGCCGAGCTGTTCGGCGTGCTGGTGCAGTACCCCTCGACCCATGGCGAAGTGGTCGACTGGACCGCGCTGATCAGCGAGGCCCACGGGCGTGGCGCGGTCGTCGCCATGGCGACCGACCTGCTCGCCCTCACCCTGCTGACCCCGCCCGGTGAGCTCGGCGCTGACGTCGCCATCGGGTCGAGTCAGCGCTTCGGCGTGCCGATGGGCTTTGGCGGCCCGCATGCCGCCTTCATGTCGGTACGCCAGGACTTTGCGCGTTCGCTGCCCGGGCGCCTCGTCGGGGTCTCGGTCGACGCCGACGGCAACCTCGCGTACCGGCTCGCGCTGCAGACCCGCGAACAGCACATCCGCCGCGAGAAGGCGACCAGCAACATCTGCACAGCACAGGTGCTGCTCGCGGTGATGGCGAGCATGTACGCCGTCTACCACGGCCCCGACGGCCTCACCGGCATCGCGGCGCAGGTCCACCACCAGGCGACCCAGCTCGCCGCGGGCCTGCGCGCCGCGGGCGTCGAGCTGGTCTCCGACACGTTCTTCGACACCGTCGCGGCGCGCGTGCCGGGCCGCTCCGCCGAGGTGGTCGAGGCCGCCCGTGTCGCCGGCATCAACCTGCGCCACGACGGCGACCTCGTGGTCGTCTCGTGCGACGAGGTCACGACCGATGCCCACGTGGCTGCGGTGCTGGCCGCCTTCGGCGCGACGCCGGCGGTGGCAGACGGCTACGCGCTGCCCGAGGCACTCATACGCGAGTCGTCGTTCCTGACCCACCCGGTCTTCCACGCCCACCGGTCCGAGACCCAGATGCTGCGCTACCTGCGGTCCCTGTCCGACCGCGACTATGCGCTCGACCGCGGCATGATCCCGCTCGGCTCCTGCACCATGAAGCTCAACGCCACCACCGAGATGGAGCCGGTCACCTGGCCGGAGTTCGGGGCCATCCACCCGTTCGCGCCGATCGGCCAGGCGCAGGGTCACCTCGCGCTGATCCACCAGCTGGAGTCGTGGCTGGCCGAGGTCACCGGCTACGCCGCGGTGTCCTTGCAGCCCAACGCGGGTTCGCAGGGTGAGCTCGCCGGGCTGCTCGCGATCCGCGGCTGGCACCTCGCCAATGGCGACCAGCACCGCACGGTCTGCCTGATCCCGTCGTCCGCGCACGGCACCAACGCGGCAAGCGCGGTCATGGCCGGCATGAAGGTCGTGGTCGTCGCGTGTGACGACGACGGCAACGTCGACGTGCCCGACCTCAAGGCCAAGATCGACAAGCACCGCGACAGCCTCGCCGCGATCATGATCACCTACCCGTCGACCCACGGCGTCTTCGAGGCGACCGTCACCGAGATCTGCGGGCTGGTGCACGCGGCCGGCGGCCAGGTCTACGTCGATGGCGCCAACCTCAACGCGCTGGTCGGGCTCGCCAAGCCGGGCGTGTTCGGCGCCGACGTGTCCCACCTCAACCTGCACAAGACCTTCTGCATCCCGCACGGCGGTGGCGGCCCGGGTGTCGGGCCGGTCGCGGTCGGCGCCCACCTGGCGCCCTACCTTCCGAATCACCCCATGGCGCCCGAGGCCGGTCCTGCCACCGGACCCGGTCCGGTGTCGTCGGCGCCCTGGGGCTCGGCCGGCATCCTGCCGATCTCGTGGGCCTACATCCGGCTGATGGGCGGCGAGGGGCTGACCAGGGCGACCCAGGTGGCGATCCTCAACGCCAACTACATCGCCCGCCGGCTCGGCGCCCACTACCCGGTGCTCTACACCGGTCGCGAGGGCCTGGTCGCCCACGAGTGCATCGTCGACCTGCGCGGCATCACCCGCGACACGGGCGTCACTGTCGACGACGTGGCCAAGCGGCTCGTCGACTACGGGTTCCACGCCCCGACGATGTCCTTTCCGGTGGCCGGCACGTTGATGATCGAGCCGACCGAGTCCGAGGACCTCGGCGAGATCGACCGGTTCTGCGACGCGCTCATCGCGATCCGGGCCGAGATCGACAAGGTCGGCTCGGGGGAGTGGGACAAGGTCGACAACCCGCTGCACCACGCGCCTCACACGGCGTCGTCCATCGCGGGCGAGTGGTCCCACGCCTACACGCGCGAGGAGGCGGTCTACCCGTCAGGCGGGGACCGTCGGTCGAAGTTCTGGCCGGTCGTACGGCGCATCGACCAGGCGTACGGTGACCGCAACCTGGTGTGCAGCTGCCCGCCGCTCGAGGCCTACGAGGACTGAATCGGGCTGCTGGGTCTTAAGCCGCGGTGCGCGACGGCGGGGCGACCCGCCGTGGCGCGAGGGCCTGACCGTCGGGGAGCAGCTCGCCGCTGTCGTCGAAGAGGACGACCCCGTTGCAGAGGCGGTGCCACCCCTGCTCGGGGTGGCTGGCGACGATCCGCGCGGCGTCGTGGTCGCAGGCGCTGGCTTCGGGGCAGGTGGGGCGGTGCTCGCACATCGTGTGTCTTCTTCGGTCGACTCGGTACGGGTGGAACCTCGTCGCCACCGGAGGTGTCCGGTGACGTATTTCACTCTTCGGCATCAGGTGCCCTCAGGACAATAGCCAATGTGGACGGTTGCGTGCGACCAATTGGACGCATTTCACGACCGTCCGTCCCGATTTTGAGCGTGTGCGAGCACTTCGGCCCGGGGAACCCAGTCCGCGAGCAGCGTCGGCACCCCGGCTTTGGTCGCGGCGGTGACCACGTCCGGGTCGTCGTCGACGAGCACCGCTACGGGGCCGGTCCGGCCCAGCCGGCGCAGGTGGCCGACCTTGGTCTGCCGCGCTGGGCGGCGGTCCTCGTTGGCACGCATGATCAGCCGGCCCTCAGGGAGGTCGTGGCGGGACAGCCAGGCGACGGTGTCCTCGCGGCAGCGCTCGGGTCGACCGGTCAGGTAGACCACTTCGTGATCGAGCGCGAGCCGGGCTGCGACGGCAGCTCCCTCGGGCAGCAGCGGGTCGCCCGGCGCGGCAGCGAAGAAGGCTGACCAGTTCTGCGGGTGCCGCTCCAGGTGGTGCAGCCGGTGCCGAACGTCGGCCAGGACCCCGTCGATGTCGAGGACCGCGTAGGGCCGGGGAGGTATCTCCTGGGGGTCGGGCACGCTCTGATTCTCCCGTACCGGTGACCCAGAAGGACTAAGCGCCATGGTTAGGCCGGATGGAGTCTCGGCGTTCGCCCGTTCGGCCTAGTGCGGGCGTGGGAGGTTGCCGTCAGTGCGCCGACCGTCGACGAGGAGTGTTCGTGAGTCCAGACCTGCAGCTGCAGACCACGCCCGAGCTGACCCTGACCGGGCCGACGGTGCGGGTGTGGGAGTCAGCGGCCGCGGCCCGACGCACCCCGTACCTCGAGCTCGATGTCGACCGGGTGGCCGCGCAGCTGCGCCGGATGCGCCTCGCCCTTCCGGCGGTGGCGGTCCACTACGCCGTGAAGTGCAACCCGGAGCCCGCCGTGCTGGCTCGCCTGGCCGCCGAGGGCTGCGGCTTCGAGATCGCCTCGACCGCCGAGCTGCGCGAGCTGGTCCTGCTCGGGGTCGACCCGGCCGGTCTGCTGTACAGCAACCCGGTCAAGCCCGTGGGTCACATCGCTGAGGCGCACCAGGACGGAGTGCGCCGGTTTGCCGCCGACAGCTATGACGAGCTGGCCAAGCTGGCACGGTACGCGCCGGGGGCCGAGGTCTACCTGCGGCTCGACGTGAGCAACGACGGCTCGGTCGTCCCCCTGGCCGGGAAGTACGGCTGCACCGCGAGCGAGGCCGTCAGCCTGCTGCGGCAGTGCGGCGGACTGGGACTCGTCCCGTACGGGCTGACCTTCCACGTCGGCTCGCAGGCGCTCGACGTCAGGGCGTGGACGCGGTCGATCGCTGCGTGTGCCGAGATCATGAGAACCCTTGCTGGCGAGGGCATCCAGCTGCAGATGCTCGACCTCGGCGGCGGCTTCCCGGTCTCGTACGACCTGGCCGTGCCTGACATCGCGGAGATCGGCCGGGCGATCACCGCGGCCACGCTGCTGCTGCCATACGAGGTGGCGCTGACGGCTGAGCCGGGCCGCTACCTGACGGCGGAGGCGGGCACCATGGTCGCCACCGTCATCGGCCGGGCCCGTCGCCGCGGCACCGAGTGGGTGCACCTCGACGTCGGCGCGTTCGGCGGGCTGATGGAGGCGTTGGAGACCAACCGCGGCCTGCACTACCCGGTCAGCTGCTTGCACGGGCACTCCGGCGCACCGACGCTCGCGCCCATGTCGGTGACCGGGCCGACGTGCGACAGCGAGGACACGGTGCTCATCGATGCGCCGGTCTGCGCCGACCTGGTGACCGGCGACCTCGTCCGGATCGCGTGCACCGGCGCCTATACGACCGCGTACGCGAGTGAGTTCAACGGCTTCGACATGCCCACGACGCTGATCCTGTAGGCACAAATCAGGTGACGGGGCGGATAGCGTTGCCAGATGCTCCCCGTCCTGCGCTCCCGCGACTTCCGCCTGCTCTGGGTGAGCCAGTCGGTGAGCACGGTCGGCGACGAGCTGGTGCTCGTCGCGATGGCGCTGTTCGTCACCCGGCTCACTCACCACGCGAGCGACGTCGGTCTCGTGCTCACCGCCTACGCCCTGCCCATGACGGTGTTCGTGCTGATCGGCGGGGTCATCGCCGACCGGCTGCCCCGCCACGCGGTGATGGTGGCCTCCGACCTCGTACGGATGGTGCTGCACACCACGCTCGCGATCCTCATCGGGACCGGGGTCGTCCGGGTCTGGCACATCGTCGTCATCGGGGTCGTCTTCGGTTTCTCTGAGGCGTTCTTCCGGCCGGCCTTCAGCGGGCTGATCCCGCAGACCGTGCCGGAGGACGAGATCCAGTCGGCGCAGGCCCTGGTAGGCATCAGCGCCGAGATTGCCGTGTTCGCCAGCCCCGCGCTGGCGACGGCCCTGGTGCTGGGCGTGAGTGCGGCTGCGGCCTTCGCCCTCGATGCGGCCACGTTCGCGATCTCCGCGTTGCTGCTCTCGCAGGTACGCGGCCGCGCGCGGGGTCCCGAGGCGGCCTCGGGCACCGTGCTGGGCGAGCTCCGCGAGGGCTGGCAGGCGGTCAAGGAGCGGCCGTGGGTGTGGGCCTCGATCAGCAGCTACTCGTTCGCCCTGCTGCTCGGGCTCGCGCCGTTCTTCGTCGTCGGCGCGACGGTGGCCCATGACGTGTACGGGTCGGAGGCGGTCTTCGGCATCTCCAACGCCGCGTGGGGTGCCGGTGCTGTGGCGGCTGCGGTCATCGGCAGCAAGTGGCGGCCGCGGCGCCCCATGCTGGCCGGCACGCTGTTCGCGGCGCCGTGGGGCCTGTGCATCGTCGCGTACGCCTCCGGTCCTCCGGTGGGCGTCGTCTACGCGTTGATGGCGTTGGCAGGCGCGGGCTACGGGCTGTTCACAGTCTGGTGGGACACCGCGCTGGCCGAGCGCATCCCGCCCCAGCTGCTGTCGCGGGTCTCGGCCTGGGACTGGATGGGCACGCTGGCGCTGCTGCCGCTCGGCTACGTTCTGGCCGGTCCGGTGGCCGAGCAGGTCGGCGCTGTGCGACTGCTCGTGGTCGGAGGTCTGCTCTCCGTCGCCATCTCGCTCCTCGGCCTCCTGCCGTCGTCGACGCGCCACCTCACCCGGCTCGAGACCGGGGTGTCCTTCCGCGAGTAAGCGGCCCTGCACCCGCGGGTTGGTTGATACGCTCGGCACGCTCGCGGTGCCTCGGGGACCGCGTCGAACGATCTGGTCTGGAGTCTTTGTGCCCGTACGCCGTCCGCTTGCCCTCGTTCTCGTCGGAGCAACGGCGGCGGCGCTGACGCTCGCACCCGTTGCGGCGCAAGCCGCCGCGCCGGCGCCGGCGGTCCCGTCCTTGGTCGACATCGACACCGCGTTCGGGCTGCTGCCGGTGGCTCAGGCACTCCCGGGGGCCGTCCGGCTGACCCTCAAGGTGCAGACACCGGGCAGCGCCGCCATGGTGCCGTGCCCGGAGACCCTCGCCGAGCTCGACCTCAAGGGCAGCCTGGTGGGTGCGCAGTACGAGACGGCGAGCAAGAAGACGCCCCTCGACAAGACGGCCTCGTGGGCGATCACCGCGGTCGTGTTCCACAGTGTCAAGCTGGCCAAGTCCGAGACGGCTCGCCTGCTCAAGATCGAGAAGGCCTGCCCCAAGAAGGCGCCGACCGACAGCAACGACGACAACCCGTTCCCGTTCGTCCGCACCAAGACGGCCGCCTATGCGGTAGGTGCGTGGAAGGGCTATCGCACGGTCGACCAGATCTCGATCACCGACCTGCTCGAAGGGCCCGACCCGGTGGGGGAGCGGGTCAACACGGTGTTCCTGCTCAAGGACAACGTCCTGCTCGGCATCCAGGAGACGGGCGGCATCCAGCCCGGCACCACGACTCGCCAGGACCTGTGGCGCCGTTCGGTCACCGCCTTGATGCTCCAGCAGTTCGACGCACTGACCTGAGCTGAGTCATGGCCGGCCTTGACCTCGTGGCCGACTGCTCGCGCTGCTTCGGCTTGTGCTGCGTCGTCCCCGCCTTCGCCAAGTCAGCCGACTTCGCCGTCGACAAGCCGGCCGGCACCCCCTGCCGCCACCTGGTCTCCTTCGCCTGCGGCATCCACACTTCCCTGCGCCAGCAGGGGTTTTCGGGCTGCACTGTGTACGACTGCTTCGGTGCTGGCCAGCACGTCGCACAGGGCACCTACGACGGCCGCGACTGGCGGAGTGCACCGGACGTGGCTGCTGAGATGTTCGCCGTGTTCCCAGTGATGCGCCAGCTGCACGAGTTGCTGCGCTATGTGTCTGAGGCGCTGACCTTTGCGGCCGCCGCGACTGTCCACGCCGAGCTGCAGAACGCATGGGACGACACGGTAGGCATGACGGAGGGCAGCCCCGCCGAGATCATGGCCGTCGACGTGGCCACGCACCGCGATCGTGTCAACGCCCTCCTGCTCCGCGCGAGTGAGCTGGTACGGGCCCAAGTCTCTCGACGTACCAAGGACTTTCGCGGCTCTGACCTGGCGGGCGCACGGCTCGCATCAGCCGACCTGAGGGCAGCGAGCCTGCGGGGTGCCGTGCTCATCGGGGCCGATCTCATCGGGGCCGACCTGCGTTCTGCCGACCTGATCGGGTCTGACCTGAGGGGTGCGGACCTTCGTGGTGCTGATCTGCGTGGCGCACTGTTCCTCGTCCAGTCCCAGCTCGACGCCGCGCGCGGTGACGCCCGTACCCAGGTGTCTGACCCCTTGGTGCACCCGTCGCACTGGCCGGGTTCCTAGAACCCCGTCGGGGGCGCACCCTCGCGTCCCGACCCAGCTAGCGCTCTGTGAGGCGCAGCTCTGCAGCCACGGCGTCAGCAAAGGCGTCGACCGCGCCCACGTACTCGATCAGGAACAGTGACGGCTCGATCAGCTCGAGCTCCATGAGCCTCAGGACGTCACCGTCTCGTACGAGGTCGACCCGGGCGTAGAGCAGATTGCGGGCACCGGGCTCGGCGTCCAGCACCCGCAAGGCTGCGGCACTCAGCTCGTCGCTGACCGGCAGCGCCTCGGCGGCGTCTCCGTGGCCGCCCTCGGTGAGGGCCGGCACCTTGCGGATGGCGTGGCTCGACTCGCCGGCGATGACGATGACCGCCATCTCGCCCTCGGTGTCAACCGCCCGGAGGTAGGGCTGCACAAGGACCGCCTTGCCACTGGCCTGCACTTTGCGGACATGGCCGACGGCTGCGTCGAAGTCCCTGGTGAGCAGGGTGTCTCGCGCGCCGGCCGACACGCTCGGCTTGACGACGAGGCCATCGGCGACGGGCCAGCTGCGGACGAGTGCTGCGACGGTGTCCTCGTGGTCGGTGGGGTCGACGAAGCTGGTGGGAACGATCGGCACCCCGACGCGTTCGAGGTCGGCCAGGTAGCGCTTGTCCGCGTTGCGCCGTACAAGAGACGGTGGGTTGCGGACAGTGCTGACGCCCTCGACGTGGTCCAGCCAACGGAGGAACGCTGCGTAGTGGGCGGTGTAGTTCCAGGTGCTGCGCAACAGCACCATGGTGAACGCCGACCAGTCGACCTGAGGGTCCGTCCAGGCGACGATGCTCGCGGAGAGGCCGCGCGCCGCGAGGGCTGCCACCGCGGGCACTGCGTCCAGGTCTGGATCGGGGTCCTGGGGGTCCTCGACGTACGAGACCCACGCGATGTCCGTCATGGTCGGATCGTATTCCCGGGCGGCGATCGCGTGCCGCGGCGTAGGAACCGAGGGCAGCAGCTAGTGGAGCCACGGGCCCTTCGGCAGGTAGACCAGCTGGTGGACGCGGCCGTCGAAGGTGCGGTTATCGACGAGCTCCAGGTCGATGTCGGGCAGACCGGCAAGGACGGGATTGCTGCCTGACTGACCCGTAATGACGGGGAAGACCATGACCTCGAGCCGGTCGACCAGGCCTGCCGCGAGGAGGGCGCGGTTCATCCGAATGCTCCCGTGGCAGCGGAGCGGAACGGGCGACTCCGCCTTCAGACGCGGCACGACGTCGAGAGCATCGCCAGCGACGAGCGTCACGTTCTTCCAGGGGAGGGGCGCCTGGAGGGTACGCGAGATCACGATCTTCCGTGCCTCGTTGAGTGGCGACGAACCCGGGTCAGTGCTGTCCGCATGGAACCGTTGCATCAGCCGATAGGTGGTGGCGCCGAAAAGCAGCGTCTGGTCCGGGTCGCCGAAAGCGCGGGCCCGCTCTGCGACCAGCTCGGGCCCTTCCTTGCCCCAGTAGCCGACGGGGCCGGTGCCGAACCCGTCGAGGGTGGAGAAGAGGTCGACGATCAACTGCGCCATGGGGGGCGGCCTTCCGATCGCTGTGAGGGGATCTTGTCGCTCTTGAGGACGCGTGAGCACGTGAAGACTCATCGCACGGCAACTGCCGCCGGGCATCGGTGTTGCGTGCGGCGACTCACGCCTTCCGAGAGCGCGAGAGGTGGAAATGCCATGGAACAGCCGGGACCGACGTGAGAGCGTGCACCCCATGCTCGCACCCGAACTGCTGTCGGCCCTCGCGGACCCGCAGAGACTGCAGGTGTACGGCCGGATCTGCGGCTCTGCAGAGGGGGTGCCCCTCGCGGACCTCGATGCGCCGCGCAAGCTGCTCGACCGGCTGGTCGCGGCCGGACTCGTCGACCTGACCGAGGACGGCCGGTGCGTCGCGAGGGCGGCTGTCTACAGCCATGCGCTTCGCGAGTTCGGCCTGGCCCGCAAGGGGCCGACCGGCCCGGGGCCGGCCGCGGTCGCGGCCCTGTTCCGTGACGGCCGCCTGGTCGACGTTCCGCGCGAGGGAGCGCTGCGCCGACAGCTGCTCGAGGTGCTGGCCGAGCGGTTCGCCGAGGGCCGCGACTACACCGAGAAGGACGTAGGCGGTCTGCTTTCCGAGGTCGTCGACGACGTGGCCGCGTTCCGCCGCTACCTGGTCGACCACGGCCTGCTGGAACGGGACAACGTAGGGCGCTACTGGCGGGGCCAGCACAGCGCCTGACGACCATCGGCGCGACGGTGGCACACGGGGAGCGCTGGACCGTGACGGGAGCACGCCGGCGTTTCGCGATGCGCCCCGCGCGCCCACTCGTTGTCCATCGACGAGCCGGACGGGGCCAGGGGTCGGACGCAGCCTGTGGATGAAGTCTCCCGCGGGAGACTCTGTCCACAAGCGTCATGTGCACCCGTCGCACTGGCGATCGGTCAGCGGGACGCCGTTCGAACGCAGCAGGTCGTGATCTGCGCGAACGACTCCGAGCCGCGTCCCCGTGTCCGCTACCCAGCGCCGCGTCCACTGGAGTTGGGAAGCCCACCGTGGCGCTCGGGCCGACCAGACAGCGGGCGTGGGGGCCGCAGCACCGGGTTTGTGCTGCGAGGATGTAGGGAGACCGTGCTTCACGAACGCTTGGCATAGTGCGACCTCGAGAACCATGTCACTGGAGCCTTGGTCACGCGACTAACGAACGGCGGCGCAGCGTGATCTCCGTGCCTCGAAACTCGTCCGACTCCTCGCGGCCGTTTGCGAATCTTGTCCCTCTCGTTGACGCACTTGTCCGGCGCGGCAACGTCCTAGCTGATGCCGGCTTTGTGGCGAACCAGGATGGCTGGAGGTGTCGTCTTGAGCTTCCTATCGACTTCGAGCTCATTCGGGAGGCTTTCGACATCCCCACGAACATCTACCTCTCACCAGATCACGACACGGTGCTGGACAGGCTGACTTGGTGCTCAATCGAGGGACCTGGCGCGCATCCTTGAGTCGGTGGACTGCACGCCCTCGCGTTGCCATCGGCTTGGCTGATCCGATGACGACCACCACTGTGGCGGCCCATCGCGCTCATACCCGCCAGGGGCGACAGGCTCTGCCTTGTCCGATCTCGCTGCTCTAACGGGGCCAGCAAAACGGACGCTCAGGAGTCCCGGCCGGCGATCGGCGAACGGGATGCACCCGGGGGCCAAAGATCGGCGCGACCGACCCAGTCAGCCCATGTCGAGTGACCGCGCAGCGGGCAGGATTGCAGCATGTTCACGCGCTCGCGACTTCGGGTTCTCTGTTACGCCGGGACCATCGGTTGCTCAGTGGCGGCGGTGTGTCTACTGATTGCCGGTCGCGCCAGTGACGCCGTCACGGCGGACCTGTGTACTGCAGCCAGCGTCTTGCTGCTGGGCGGCATCGTTGCTGACCGCCGCGTACGCGAGGTGCGTATCGCCGTGAAGCGCAGAGACCGCGCCTACTACGACGCCCGCCGCCGAGGGGCTTCCGGCGCAGAGGCGTGGCGTGACTCTGAGCATCGTCTCGACCCGGCCTATGCCGTGGACGAGGGCCAGCGAACCACACCTTCGCCATAGGCGATCCTTGGCTGCCGCGCCGGACGTCGCGCTCGGGCTCGGGCTCTGGCTCTGGCTCTGGCTCTGCGGTCCGCCTGGTCCGGCGCTGCCTAAGTCGCCATTGCCGGGTAGGGCCACGCCGTGCGGGTGGAATGAGTTCTTCACTCACCATCTGCGTGCCGCTGGCATCGTGGTGATTGCTGCCGGGTGCCTCTTGGCGTTGGTGGCCATTGTCTTCGGTTCCACAGCCTCATCATCGCCGGGTTCATCGCGCTGCCCCGGCCCGTCCGTCGGCGGCGATCGCCCGCCTCAAGTTGAACGCGTCGAAAGTCGACCAGATGGTGTGGACGTCGCTACGGAGGACCCGCGCGAGTCGCGTCAGAGGCTATCCACTCGCTGGCGCATCGCGATTGCGGGTCTTGTCGTCGTCGGCACGGTTGCCGCGGTGAGCCTCTCGATGCTTGCGGACGGACCCGCCGACGGGATCCCGTACTCATCCGCCGGCCCCCCGACCGCAGCGGCCCCGCCCGTTCAGCCCTCGACCTCTGTTAGCACTGACCCGTCGAAGCCGATGACCAAAGCCGCCTATGTCGCCGCCGCAGAGACCATCTGCCAGAAGTACGCCCTCCAGACAAAGTCGCTAGTCAGCGCCGCCGCACCTCCGGACACGACGATGGAGAAGTTCCTGGTCCTCGGAGGACACCTGGTCCAGCAACTCGAAGCACTTCCCGCGCCGACACAGGACAGTGTGATGCTGCACCAGATCTACTCAGACTTGGCCGCCGAGCGGGCGTTGGGCGACAAGACGGTGGCCGCCTTCCGGAGCGGCAACGTCCAGCTGATGGCGACACTGTCGGCCGAGAACGTCTCCGCGAACAACAAGGTGCTCGCGCGGCTCGCCTCCTACGGCATCACGGCCTGCCACAACTAGGCCGGCCGACGTCGGAGCTTTCGGGGCAACGAGCTGCTTCGCTGTCGGCTGCGACTCCTGCCCGCCAGATCCGCTGCGCACCACTGGGGCGTCAACCCTCAAAACACAACCAACACTTCGCCGCCGCAAAGGACGCCGCGGTTCGGCCGGCACAGATCAAGGTCTCGCTGCCGGGCGATGCGCTGTTCCACCCGGGGATCCCTTGCTGATACGGCGATTCTTGCCGGTACGGGATCCTGCCGTGGAGCCGTCCCCCCTTGGTGGCCGGGACCCTTCATGCGTCGGGACACGACGTCCTTCGACGACCGCAGTGTGCCCAATAGAGCGGGTCGTCGCCACGGGCGGGCGTTTGCGGCATAGTGGCGCCATGACGGCCGGACGAGGTGCCGGGTTGTTGGCAGTGGTTCTGTGTCTTTCGGCGTGCAGTACCGGGGGCCACTCGGCAGTGACGGCGCCGACAACGCAGCGACTCGCTTCGACGCTGCCCAAACCCAGCGAGAGCCGCACGAGCGCTGCCGTATCGCCAAGCGCGCCGCCGGCCAGCGCCGCCCAGCTCGTGGCGGTCGGCGCGCCCGCTTCCCCCACCGCGTCGCTCGGCATGCCGCCTCCGTACACGGGCGCCCCGACTTCCTCGCCTTCTGCCAGCACCGCCCAGCCGGCACCGGACGGGTGGACCAGCGTGTACGACCAGGTCTCCTCCGGAGTGGTACGGCTGGACACAGTGGGCTGCTCCGGGGGCGGCGGCACGGGCACTGGATTCCTCATCGCCCCCGACCTGGTCGCCACGGTCGCGCACGTGGTCGAGGGCGACCCGCTAGTGCGGGTCAGCGACCCGGTGCTCGAGCGCAGCATGAGCGGCACGGTCATCGGGGTGGACCACGACCACGACGTGGCGCTAGTACGGTTGCCGGCGCCGCTGGCCGGACACGTGTTCAAGCTGTCCAGCGCCCAGCCGGGGATGGCGACCGACATGGCCGCCATCGGCTTCCCGCTAGGCGGCGGGGAGCAGGTCACGTTCGGACACGTCACCGGCGTCCACACCCACCGGCTCGTCGGAAGCGGATCTTCGGCGCTGTCGCTCAGCGACGCCGCGCTAAGCGACGCTGCCCTCAATCACGGCAACAGCGGCGGCCCCTGGCTGGCCATGGACGGCACCGTGATCGCCCTCGATGAGAGCGGCCCGCCAGAGGACCAGGACAATCAGCGCGCGGAGGGCAACAACGGAGGCGTGCCGGCGGTCGACGCCGCGCCTTTCTTGACGCAGTGGAGCGCCTCATCCTCGCCACCCGCGGCCACGCCGTGCACCGACCAGCTCGACGCTTATACCGCCGCCCAGCAAGCCTCCCTGACGCTCTGGCAGTACTTCGTCGACCTCGACGCGTCGGACTACGCCTCCGCGTTCGCCCAGCTCGACCCCCAGCACCACCCGGCCGCGGGAGTAGCCGCGTTCACAACCAAGGTGGAGAGCAGCCAGGACTTCGACGCCACCAAGGGCAGCCAGCTTTTCGACTGGGTGGGCGAGTCCACCGTGCAGGGCGAGCCGGTTCTTGACGTGCGGTTCCGCAGCACCCAGGACGCCTCCCTCGGCCCCGACGGGGAGCCGTGCACCGACTGGACGCTGCGCTACCGGTTCGAACAGGTCGACGGCTTGTGGCTCATCCGATCCAGCGAAGCCACGCCCGGCACACCCGGCCATACACCGTGCCCAGCGCAGACATCGCCGACCGCCAGCGCACCCGCGAACCAACCAGTGGCGAGCAGCACCCCGGCCGCCACGACCGCGGTGACGCCGGCCTCGAACGGTTTCCGCACCTACACCAACGCCCGGTTCGGCTTCTCCACCCAGGTGCCCGCCGCGTTCATCCCCGGTCAACCGCCGGAGAACGGCGACGGGCTAAGCTTCAACAGCACTGACGGCCGCGCAACGCTGACGGTCTTCGGCGGCAACAACGTTCTCAACGACACTGCCACCACGCTGCGCACCAAGCTGGCCGCGGACCTGGTCGCCAAGGGCGGCAGTGTCAGCTACCGCAACACCTCGACCGACATCGCCGCAGTGTCCGGCACTTACCCGTCGTCCTTGGGCACCATGGTGTTCTACGAGCGCAGCGCGGTCGGACCGGGCTCCATCGACACCATCCTGTGGAGCTACCCCGTTGCCGACAAGCCGGCCGACGACCCACTGCTATACAAGGCAGTCGGCACCTTCCGCCCCGGCGACCTCACTACTGGCCACTGATCAATCGGTGCACCGGAGCACGATCGGTAGCTGGGCCGTCACATCGAGCCCGGATGCGGCTGGCGATGAGCGCTAGCTTCGCCAGGACGTACGTGGCGCTCATCGCATCGCCTGGTGTTGGCCGCGGTGTGGACTGCGGTCACACCATCGCAGCCACCCGACGCCGACCGGTACTGCGCTGACTGTCTGAGGCTGCTGGCGAGCGGCCGTCCCGTACAAGGTCCCGCTCCGGGACGACACGCCGTGTCAGTCGAGGATCCCCGTTCGGGCCAGCTACAGGAAGGGGCCTGGATTGCAGTCGGTCTGTCCAGGGCGCCGCACGGCGAGCCGGCCCTACATCAGCCTGTTGCTGTGGCTCGCCGACACTCCGGCTTGGGGTGGGCGATGAGCACCTCCTGCTGCCCGGTGTCGTCTCTTACTGCTCCGATCGCCAGTTCGTCGCCGGGAAGGTCGACCACCGGTCCGTACGCGGGCAGCCCATCGCCTGTGAAGGAGGCGCGGACATGCCCTGTGGCAAGGTCGGCGCACTGCACCAGGCGGTAGTCGGTCAGCCACAGCACACCGGCTGCGGGAGTCAGCGCGGCGCCGTTGGAGCCGCTCGGTCGCTCGGCGTGGAGGTCCGTGATCTCCAGGCGGTGCCCGACCTGCGCGTAGAACCCGAAGGCCGAGTGCAGGCCGCCCACGCCCTTGATCCACGTGCCGGCCGCGGTGGGGCTGAACTGGCTCGCGACGGTGGTCGTGCTGGCGAGCACGGCTCCTGTCGTCGCGTCGCGCAAGTCTACGGCTACCGGGCCGAAGTCGTTGCCGCAGCCACCGGTCCACAACCTCCGCCCATCCGGGGATGCGGCCACGGCGTACGCGCAGCCCCCATCCTGAGCGACGCTGCGGACGACTTCGCCGGTCGCGGGGTCGATAGCACGCACCCCAGGGGAGAACGCAACCCAGAGCAGCCCCCCGGCGTAGGCCATGTCGGTCACGCCATTGTTGGCCGGACTCGCCTGAGACTCGGCCGTGTGTCGGAGCAGCACGGTATGCACCGTCGCCAACGTCGTCGGGTCGAGCTGGAGGACGCTGCTGGGTCGCACCCGCCCGTGGTTGGTCGACACCCAGACGTACCCGCCGCCTGTCGTGATGGTGAACACGCCAGGCAGCACACGCGACGCGGTCGGTGTCCCGGTGGCTGCGTCGATCCGGCTCAGCACCGTCAGGTTGTACTTCGGACCCAGGCTGAGCCTGAAAATGCTCCCCTCGAGACTGGCCATAACGCCCCCGACCGCGCCGGGCACCTCGATGGTGCGGTCGACGACGAACGGCAGGTCGGTCGGCAGCGGAAATGGCGCCCGTGGTGTCTCCGACGGGCTGGTCGGCTGGTCCGGCGAGGGCGTCACGGGACTAGGTGTCGTGCCGGCCGGTGTCAGCGGCGTCCCGGCAGCTCCGCCCGCAGCGATCGTCGGGAGTAACGCTGGCGTCGACGAGGCCGAGACCGAGCTCGCCGTGAGCGTGGTGCTGACGTGCACGGAGGGCAAGGTACTCGTCCCGGAGCCTGCCCGAGTCGTTGTCGATGTGCGCAGAGTGGCCACCCGTGACGAGTGAGCGCCGCAGGCCGAACAGGCAGCGAGCATCGCCGCTACCACGGCCATCATCGCTAACCGTCTGGACGACACGACCCGGGCCACCGATCTCTCCGACTGCTCAAGATGACGCCGCACAGGCCTTACCGGTTCAGACCCGAAAGCGATCACACCCGGTGGACCGAGTCCCGCTACACGAACCTCGACCGGCACGCGGTACCGGCGCCGGCCCCGGGTGTCCCGCCGCCACCGGTCAGGGATCCGTAGTTGGAGCGACGATGTGGCCGGTCAGGTTCGCCCTTCGTTATGGGACCGCCGCTTCAAACGCTTCGCCCGTGGAGGCGTCGACGAGGTACTCGCTCGCTCGTGTCAGGACGGCAGGGGTGTGCTGGTTGTTGATCGCCAGAAGCCATGCGATCTTGTGCAGGCCGTCTGGTCGCTGAGTTCGTACCAGCGTCGCGAGTACGTCGCCCGCGCGGATGTCCCCGGACTTCAACCCCGCTGCATGCTCGGCGGCGGCGAGGGCCGCCTCGACGGGGATGGCGTCGGTCAGCTGGGTGCTGTCGGCTTGGGTGAGGTTGCCGATCGTCGGTGTCAGCTGGGCGAGGGTGTTCATGGTGGCCACCCGTAGCGTCGGGGGCTCGAGATGGGTGAAGTAGTCACCGAAGGAGATCGCGTTGCCGGCGGTGTCGCTGCTGCCGTCACCGCGGTAGAGGACGCCGAAGCGGTGGACGAGGGTAGGTTTCGTACCCGGGCCGCCGTCGGTCATCGCGTCCCCGTGCACCGCGATCATGAACATGGGTGTCGCGTCGGGCACCGTCGAGGGGACGCTGGTCCCGGCGGCCCTCAGCGTCGCTGCGGTGGTGGCGACCCCCCAGGCGATGCGGGCCGACCCCGCGTTGATCGCCGCGTGCAGGGCGAGGGTTTCAGCGGCGGCGAGGGTCGTCGGACCGGGGGTGGGCAGGGTGGGCGTCGTCGTGCTGGTCGTTGCGGGTAGGGCCGTTGCTGCGGGCGGTTGGTAGGCGAGGACCTCGGACGGGTCGACGCCGGGCAGCGGCTGCTGCGGGCGGTCCGCGCTGGTGTAGACGAGCTGCGGGGCACCGGTGCCGGCGGCCATCAGTGCGTAGTGCATCTGGTCGGGGACGCCCGGCGGCAGCGACGGGGTCAGCTTGTCCAGATCACCCACAGCGAGGCAGAAATGCACCGGGTCGCCGGAGACGTGCAGGTTCTGCGCGAACGACGCGGCGACCACGGCGGAGGTGCGGACGGAGTAGAAGTGCTGAATGCTGCCGTAGAGCCGCAGCGCCCGCTCCAACGCGGGGGTACATACGGCCGACACCACGGACGTCGCCGCCGCCGCCGACGTCGCCTTCGGTGGCGCGGTGGCAGCCGTCGGGCCGGCCACACTGTCGACGCGGGCCGCCCGGTGGGTCAGCACCACCGGCAGCGTGACCGCCCCAGTGGTGACCAGCACAACGGCTCCCGCGGCGAGGGCGGCGCTGAACCGGCGGCGCCGGCGTGCGGTGGCGCGCACCCGGGCCGGGGCGTCCGGGCGGCCCGGGACCCGCTCCGCGAGCAGGGTGAGCCGGCTGCGCAACTCCTCGTCGTTCATCCCAGGCTCCGTTCGGTGTCCGTGTCCAGCAGCTCCCGCAGCCGTGCCAGGCCACGGGAGGTGTGCGTCTTGACCGTGCCGAGGGAGCAGCCCAGCAGGTCGGCGACCTCCTGCTCCGAGTGGTCGTCGTAGAACCGCAGCACCACCGCCGCGCGTTGCCGCCGGCTCAACCCGGCCAGCGCCCGGCTGAGCTGGTCCGCGTCCTCGACAGCGTCCGTCGCCGAGCCGGCCGCGGGCGGTTCCGGCAGATGCTCGGTCGGGACCTCCCCGCGCCAGCGGCGCCGACGTTGCGTGGCGTGGGTGCGCACCATCACCCGGTACACGTAGCCGTCGAGGTCACCGCGGTCGGTCAGCCGCGGCCACGCCCGCAGGGTGCGGGCCAACGCGGTCTGCACCAAGTCCTCGGCATGGCCGAGGTCACCCGCGCAAAGCAGGTACGCGGTCCGCGCGAACGCCGGCCAACGGGCCCGCACGAACGCGTCGAACTCCGCGTCCTCTGCCGCATCCACCACCGACTCCGTCCACCCCACGCACCTGCGTCTCCGGATACTCCACCACCTCACCCCCGACCGGCGTTGACACCGAACCAGGTGAAGTTAGGAATTTGCGTTCGCCGAACCTCGTCCGGCACAAAGGGCCGGGCGTCACGCCGTCGGAGATCGGGATCACTAGCCAGGGCAGCCAATGGTGCGGGGCTGCGGGGGGGGGGCTGTCACATGTCGCAGAGACCAGAGCCGCTCCAGCTCGCCAAGGTTAGGTGTGTCAGGACGATCAGTAGGGGCGTCGAGGCGATCACGGCGGCCGACACGCCTGCCCGCCACCACCACCGCCCACTAAATCGGGCGACCACGAAACAGGACACGGCGCACAACAAGCCGCCCAGGACCAAGATCGTCTGCAACTCGCGCACGGAGGACGGCACGGGCCGACCGCTGTCACAGGCGGCACCAAAGGCGACGATCACCCAGGAGATGTACGCGACGGCGACCGCTGCCAGCAGGGTGGTGCTCACCCAGACCACCCACAGCCAGGCGGCCCAGCGCAGACCAGTTGAGGATGCGTCCGTCATGCAAGCAGTATCGACTGTCGACGAGCGGAACTGTGGTCCGAGTCAACGTCACGGACTCTTGGGCGTCGTGAACGGGCGGCCGGCGTGTGTCGGTCGTCGATCGACGAATGGGACGGCTGGCACCCGGTTCGAGTAGTCGGGCTTCAGCCGAGGATGTGGCTGACGGCGTGCCAGGAAGGGTCGAGCTTGTGCGTGAGTGCGGCGTGGTCGCGGTCCCAGCCGGTGAGCAAGGCGCGCAGCTGATCTACCGCGGGAGCCGCGCTGTCAACGTAGAGGTGCAACCGCCGGGAGCCGTCGCTGGTCTCGTGCGCCACGGTCTTCCCGCTGCCGTCAAGCTCGCTGTCCAGGTGGTCCTGCAGGGCTCGCAGACGAACCAGAGACGCCTCGCCTGGCATGCCGGAGGGCAGCACATCGTCGAAGGCGAGGTCGATGCCGACGTAGGTGTCCAGGTGAGGCGAGGTCATGGGTCGTAACGGAACCTGCGTGGAGACCAGCACCTCCTTGCCGTTCGGGCCGGTTCCGCGCAGGATCGCCCAGTGGTGCTCTCCGTTCGCGTCGGTGTTGGCTGCGGCCACCTGATCGACTGCCTCACGAAGCGCCGGTAGCGTGATCCCCGCTTCCGGTGGCCTGGTCGCGGAGGCCACCTCGCCGATCCAGATCTCGACGGCTTCCTCGCCGAGTGCGCTGTCGAGCAGCAGGTAGCTGACCTGCTCGCGCTCCTTCTGGCTCATCGACCCGAACGTCGGGTGATAGACCCGGGCATCGAGAGACCCTCGGGCGGCGTCCACGGTGACGCCGACCAAGGTCGCGGCGGCCTCGACGTCGTGCCCCGCGAACTCCAGCGACCAGGTCAGGGGCAGCGAGGGCAGGCGAGCATCGGCGTATTGCCACGTGGCGTCAGGCGCTGGCGCAGCGCGCCGCCACCGACGGGCTACCGCCCGCAGGTCCGGGTTTCCAGCTGCGGTCACGACAAGGACGTGTCGGCTGTCTACGCCGGGGCCAAGCTCCCACTCCAGGGCATCGTCGATGCTGCTGACCTGCTCACCGAGCCTGATCGCCCAGGTCCCCAGCGTCCCTGCCTCGTACGCAGCAGCCGTGCCGTCCGCGCCTTCCCGTGCCCACCACGCCCAAAAGCTCTGCACGCCACCGGAGGGCGGCGCCCCCTGACTGCGGCGCCTGAACAAAGCCATGGCGACATTCTGCACCTCGTCACGTCAGGCATCGCCCGCGTCGCAATCGACGATCGTCGCCCGGGACGACACCGGCAGCTGTTCTCCGAGCGGGCCGCGCCGGTCTTAGGGTCTGCCGGTTGAGGCACTGGCACCACCTGGTCGGGGCGGCGTGCTGTGCCACTTGCGCTGGTAGCACGGACGATGCGGCTGTCAGCGTTGACTGGCGGTGACCTCCTGCGGCGCAGCCTCAGAGTGCCCGTCCCGGTGTGGAGCGTGCGTGGTCCACCCCAGCCCCCACCTCGATCGTCAGTGCCGCGTCCCGGTCGGGCTTCTCGCGGCCCTTGTTCTTCATGTCCTCAAGGATGGCTTGCCGGGCGTCGTCAAGTGTCGGCCGTGCGGTGATGGGCACTGCGGTCGGGTCGAGCCGCATGACGACGTCACCGTCGAAGATGTTGCCGACACCTATGAGTACGAAGCCTTCACCGAAGCGGTAGGCCGCGTCGACCTCCCTGCGGACAGCCCCGATGACCAAGTTGGTCGAGCGGGTCAGGTCACCAACGAGCCACGAGGTCAGCGCCACGTTCATGAGGTAGTCGTCCAGCAGCTGGTGATACCCCTGCGGATCCCAGCTCGCCTTATGCAGCCGCTCCTGCTCGAGCAGGTCAGGTCGCCCTTCGATGGCCGCGAACGTCGCGTTGACATGTTCGACCAGACGTCCCGCACTCCACCGCCAGCGATCGAACGAGGCGGCGAGCAGCGGGTACGACGTCGGCCAGTCCATGGCCAAGAGTCCCTTCGAGCGGTCGATAATCAGCTGCAGCCGCGATCTGCGCACCCGTGGGTACACCTCGAGCAGGTCATACGCCAGCGCCTCCCATTGGTCGAGGAGCTCGTTGGACCAGTCCTGGACCACCACGGCGACCTGGGCCGCGAGCTGGTGAGCACCGGCGTCGACGATCCGCTGGTCGAGGGGGGCCTGCAGGGTGGCGCTCAGTCGCATGACCGCAGGGTCAGCGTTCTCGGCCAGGTGGGTTGCGTAGTTGTCCACGAGAGGCTGCAGCATCGTCAGCGCGTCGGCGTTGAGGGCACCCTGCTCGTTCAGCCGCATGACCTTGTTCACCAACGCGCCGAGTTGGCGCTTGTCGACGAGCCGGGCGGCCTCGGCCCTCGCGGCCGGCGCCTTCCGTGTGGCCTTCTCCAGCATCTGCAGGACCCAGCCGGAGTTCGGCCACGGGTAAGCGCTCTTGGTGCGGTTGCACGCCCCGCATGCCGGCAGCCAGTTCGCGTAGGAGTTGATCTCGAAGTCGTCTCCGCGACCCAGGTCCGCCCGGACCTGCGAGAATAACTCCGGGTCGTCGAGCAGGGACTCAGGCAGGACGTGGTCGACCTGGCAGTCCACGAGGTCCAGCGGCTTGGTGCACATGTAGCACTTGGCGCCGTGAACGGTGTACACCGCGTAGCGCTCGACCTCGGAAAAGCGGTACTTGGTCACTCTCGCCTCGTTGCTCCACGCGTCGCTGGTCAGCCGCCACCACGATAGGCGGCGTCCGCGCCAGCCGTCCCAGTCAACCGGTCCGCTGCTGGGCACTGAGGGCGCGACCGGTGGTCGCGCGCCGGGGCCGTCTGCCGCATCCGGTCTCGCCGTCCCGGTCCGGGCAAGGGATGTCGAGGCTGGGCCGGCTGCCGGCTGCCTCGGGCACTGAACGGCCGAGGCGGCGCGACGGCTAGTCCGTCGGGTAGAGCGTCTGGTTCCAGTGGGCCCGGCGGCCGTGGCAGATGCATCGGCCGGTGGAGTCCGCCGGCATCCGCCGGGTCAGTCCTGGCGGCAGGCCCAGGAGATCAACGTCGACGCGGCGGTCAACGGTGGGCAGTCCCACGAGTTCCTTGACGACTTCAACGGCGGCGAGCGCGCCGGCGAACCAGGACACGTGTGGGGCTGCCAGGGTGAACGTGTCGCTCTGGTTGTTTGGACCGCTACCGTGCATCTCGATCTCGGCGTAGGCCTGCCGGATCAGGTCGGAGAGCGAAGAGCCTGTGAGGCTCTCTCGCCGGTCGGCCGCGACCTTACCAGCGGCGATCGCCGCGTCGACGTCGTCAGCGGTGAGGGTGGCGTCGGGCTGGGACAAGGCGAGGACGCGCGGGATGGTCAGTCCGGTGAGCTCGGCGTGCACATCCGCCTGGCTCATCGGCGCGGTGGCGGAGACGTAGTCGCAGTACGGGCATGCGAGGCCGTCGCCGAGGTGCTCGCGCTGGGCGTGCAGGGCCAGGCCGTCGACACCGATCGAGAGTGTTTCGCGGGCGAGGACGTCCGTGACGTCGAGCCGGCCGGACAGGGTGTCGACGCTGGAGATGAGGAGCCCGTCCAGCCCGGGCGCCGCTTGGGACTGAACCCACGAGGCGACACCGCCGGGGTGCGACCGTGAGGGGAGACCGAGCAAGCGGAGCCGCTCAGCCATGAACGGCGCCTTCGCCTCATTCTCACCGCCGAGCAGCGCCGGGTACCGGTACGGGTTGCGTGTCGGGTCGAAGGCGTCCTTGTCGATGGTGACGATCGAGGTGACGGGTCGCCCGTTCGCCGTCACCGTCGCCAGTGTGGGGGAGATGGCCTGGCTGAGCAGGGCCAGGGCGCTGGTGCCGACCGAGCCGATGCCGGCGAAGACAAGGTCAAGGCCATCCCTGGGCCTCGTGCCTGTCGCTCGGGCCGGTGTCGTGTCGCCGGCGGGGGTGAGGGAGTAGTCGATCAGGTTCATCACGTAGGGCTTGGTGAGCGGGACTCCCGCGAAGCTTCCGGCGGGTTCGAGCACCTGGGTGAGCAGCTGGCTGATCGCGAGGCACGCGGCGGCGTGCAGCCCGAGGCCGTGGGTCACCGTGGCGTCGACGGGCTGGGGCTGACGGGCGAGGCGCACCGTGTAGTCACCGCCGCCGAGTCCGAACGCGAAGTCTGCTTCGTCAGCGTCGGGGTGGGAGCCCACGGCGACGCGCAGGTGGGTCGTCGCAGGCGTTGTGGCGTGGACGCGTACCGCCGCGAGTGCCTGCGGCAGGTCGTCGGTGTGTCGGATGCCCCACCAGTTCGGGGCCAGAGCGCGGCCGGGTTGGACGTCGACGTGACCGAATAAGCGTGAGGCGAGGGCGGCCAGGGCGATCGCGGCGCTGTCGCAGGCCGGCCCGACATCGTGACCGAGGCAGATGGTGATCCGGGTGGAGTCCAGCAGCGTGAGCACCTGCTGCGCCTTTGGCGTCATCGTCGTGCTGCCGAGGAGCCGCAGGCGCGGGTCGGGCGTCACGTGGGGTCCACGATGGTGATCCACCGTGAGCGCTGCGGTCCCGGGGAGAGGGCCCGCCAGCGTTGCGTTTCGAGCCGGTAGACGGCGCAGGCGTCGAAGCCTCGGCGCAGGCCTAGCCCGAAGAACGGGACGACGATGGACAGAGCCCCGTCATAGGTGAGGGCCGGGTTCGCGTCGTCTGTTGGGCTGTGGAAGGCCTCTCCGGGGTGGGAGTGGATGCGTGAGACGTAGAGCTCGTCTTTTCCGAGGGCGAGGGCAAGGTTCATCTGACCGGCTCGGGTGACTTCGACCGAGACGCCGTGCTGCGTGCGGACCGGCGTCTGGTCGGGGATGACGAGGGAGACGCCTGCGGGGCCGGCTTTGATCATGGCCGTGCCTTCGGAGCCGTTGATGCCGCAGTTCTCGAAGAAGGCACGCGCTTGATCGAGGACAACCGCCGGAACGTTCACCGCGCTGATCACAGCCCTGCCTTCGCGAGGAGCTTGAGGAGCAGGGAGTCGGCGCGCAGCGTGGCCCGGTCATGGTCCCAGCGCTCCTTGAAGTGGCTCTCGTGGGCGTAGTAAGCACGGGTGCCGTTGACGCAGACCCACGGCACCTGCAGCGAGGTGTGGATGCCGTGGGCAAATCCCGGGATCCAGTCCTCGAGCGGCAGAACGTCGCCGTCGGTGTCGACCAGGGCAACGTCGTAGGGTTCGGCGTCGAACCGGGTCCCATCCAGACGCAGTTGCCAGCTCCGCTGTGCGACGGTCAGGGTCATGAGGAGATGCGGGCCCTCACGGTGCAGGTCACCGGCCCGCTCACCCAGCCGTGCCCGGGCCCGGTCGAGCTCAAGGTCGAGAAGCTCGTCAAGCAGGGCAGGATGCAGTGCCATCAGCCGTCCGACTGCGGCTTGCGACTGACCAGGACAAGGACGTCGTCCTCGACGACGCCGGCGCTCGTCAGGGTGGCCGTCGGGTCGAGCTCCGCGTCCCCCGAACGGCGGGGCAGGGTGAGCGCATAGTCCCCGGCAGTGAGCTGGCCCTTGTCGACGAAGTGCGTGACCTCGTGGTCAGTTACGGTCGAAACGAGGGCGTCGGGCTTGACCGTGACCTTGTCGTGGTGCCCGGCGAGGGTACGGACGGTGATCTTGATGGGGTTGTCGTGGTGGACAGCTGCGTTGGTCATTGGGGCTCCTGTGTCCGTGAGGTGCGGGCGAGGGGCGCTCACCAGCAGGGCTAACCACCGACAGCCGAACGACCATCGGTGACTACGGTTTCATCGTAGACCATGAAACCGTAGTTGTCGCGACACCCGACGTCCAGGGCGCCGGTTTGACGAAGCACGCCACCGACTGGGGGAGACTCCACGGATGGAGCTGGTGCTGCTCGGCGACAAGCCGCTGACCCAGGGTGCGTTCCTGTCAGGGGAGGGCTCGGACTCTCTGGTCATCGACGCCACGAGGCTGACCTTCGCCTGCCCGCTCGACCTCGTCGGAATCGTGGCCACGGCCTTCTGGGCTTCAGACGCAGCGTTCCCGGTGACCCTGCGGCTGCCGGCCGACCTGGACGTGGCCGCCTACCTTCAGCGCATGGACGTCCTGCGGCAGATGCCGCCCCGGACGCAGATCTTGGGACGTCTGCCGCCCGACGTCAGAGCCGATCGCGGCGCCAGCCTCCTTGAGGTCACCCCGCTCAACGACAAGAATGTCAACGACCTCGACGAACGGGTGGGCGCCCTGGTGACCGACTTCTACCAGGGCAGCTCCGCCGGTGCAGCCGCCTTCCTGGCGTGCAGCGAGCTGATGAGCAACGCCACGGAGCACGGGACCAGCGAGCGGGGGGCGTTCCTCGCCATTCAGCTTCACACAGGGACCTCGACGGACGAGGCAAGACTGGAGTTCGCGGTGTGTGACACCGGCATGGGGGTCATGAACCATCTGCGCCGCAACCCCCGGTACGCGCTCCTGAACAGGGATGAGCTGGCGATCGCCAGGGCCTTGAAGGCGGGTGTCAGCGGAGTCGACAACGACCGGCGCGGACACGGCCTCAGCGACGCCATCGGCCAGGGCCGCCGCCACGGCCGCGTCGACCTCCGAATCCGATCAGGCACAGGCGAGGTCCGAGTCGCAGGCACACCCTCACGCCGCACCATGCGACCGTCGAGTCGCTCAGACCGAACCAACGGCACCTGGGCGTGGCTCACTCACAGATTGCCAGCGTCGAGCGAAACTATGGTTCAATCAGAAAAATGAAACCGGAGCAACCATGAGCCAGCCCACCAGCTTCAGGGTCGTTCAGTTGGGCAAATACCCGGCAACCCGAAGTCTCGGACAGGACGGTCGGTCCCGCCTCGATGACCTCCTGGGTGAGCGCGAAGACGTCGACCTGACGATCGACTTCTCCGGCGTCAAGGTCATGAACATCAGCTTCGCGGACGAGTTTCTCGGCAAATTCCTTACCTCGCATGACTTCTCCTCCCACGGCACGACTGTCAAGGTCACCGGGTTAAGCCCGGACAACCGCTACTCCGTCGTCGTGTGCGTCGAGAGGCGGCAGTGCCAAGTCGTCGTGCTCGACGAGGGCAAGCTCGTACTTGTCGGAGACAAGATGCTCGCCGACACCTTCGCCACGGCCCTGCAGCTCCGGTCGTTCAGAGCGAACGACCTAGGCGAGGCCATGCGCCTGACGTCGCAAAATGCCAACAACCGTCTCCGGCGACTCACCGAGGTCGGCGCCCTCCGCAAGGGGCAAGTGACCGGATCGACCCGCGGGGGACGCGAGTACACCTACGAGGTCGTCCCCGATGATGTAGCCGACAGCGAGCAGCTTGCGCCGGCTTCCTGACCCGGCGACCGAGCAGCAGCCGTCGAAACCGCACACCAGCCCTCTCAGTTGCGCTCAGACTCTCACGCGAGATGGACCGAGAAACGGGGGGCGGGCGGACAGACCGAAAGGCGGGGGGCCGGACAGCTGGCTATACCTCCGCCTGTGACCAACGCCGGAGGCTGTGGCCGCATGGCGATCGGGGGATCCCCGAGGATCGTGACAGTCATGGAGCTAAGCCGCTTCTCCGCCTCCGCCAGACGTCCGCCGCTCAGTTCCTCTCCCCTCATGAGGACCGCGCGCGTCGGCTCCCACAGCAATCCGCGGGCCGCGAAGCTCACCGTGTCAGCTGGGGAACGCCGACTGGGACGTCCCGGCGGGGTCCCCTTGATGGGACGTCCACCGCCGCGCGATTCCCGCTAGCCCTGTTCGCAACTCATCCCGGGAAGCGGGCGGCTACCGGTACGACGGCTCTGGATGTCGTCCGCCCACCGGGGCGATCCGCCCGTACCGAAATAGTCCGCTGCTCCGTGAGGTTCTCGGTCATATGGATC
Source organism: Acidothermaceae bacterium B102 (assembly GCA_033097465.1). Lineage (GTDB taxonomy): Bacteria > Actinomycetota > Actinomycetes > JAWWOL01 > JAWWOL01 > JAWWOL01. The sequence continues at coordinate 4,461,376 of AP028633.1, read as the reverse complement.
TCGGCATCTACAGCTTTGGCGACCGTCACCCCGACCCCTTCACCGGTGAGGCGCTGTCGGTGGCGGACGCCTACGCCAACACCCTCGAGCGCATCACCCTTGCTGACCAGGTGGGTCTGTCCTTCTACGGTCTCGGCGAGCACCACCTCGACACCTACTCGATCTCCAACCCGGGCACTGTGCTGGCAGCGGCGGCGAGCGTGACCGAGCACATCGGACTGTCGTCGGCCGTGACGGTCCTCAGCACCGAGGACCCGGTTCGGCTCTACCAGCAGTTCACGACGCTCGACCAGTTGAGCCGGGGGAGGGCCGAGCTCATGGCCGGCCGCGGTTCGTTCATCGAGTCGTTCCCGCTCTTCGGCGCCGACCTCGAGGACTACGAGGCGTTGTACGAGGAGAAGCTCGACCTGCTGCTCGCGATCGACCGGTCCGAGTCGGTCACCTGGTCCGGCCAGTTCCGTCCGCCGCTGACCAACGCTCGCATCCTGCCCCGCCCGTACGGCGAGCACCTACGCATCTCCGTTGCGACCGGCGGCAACCCCGAGTCGTCGCTGCGGGCCGGCGTCCGCGGCCTGCCGATCGTCTACGCGGTGATCGGCGGCCTTCCCGAGCGGTTCGCGCCCCTCGTCGACCTCTACCGCCGGGGTGGCGAGTCGGCCGGCCACACGACCGGCCTTAGCGTGACGATGGGAGCGATCGGCCTCATCGCCGAGAAGTCGCAGGACGCAAAGGACGCGTTCTTCCCGTACTGGATGGAGACCATGAAGTACGGCGCCAAGGCGCGCGGTTGGTCGATCCCCAGCCGGGCCGACTACGACCTGGCCGCGCGGGGTGCGCAGAGCATCTTCGCCGGCAGCCCCGACGAGGTCGCCGAACGCATGATCAGCGTCGCCCGGCTGGTCGGCGCCGACCGCTACGCGATGCAGATGGACTGGGCCGGCGTGCCCCATGCCCGTGTCATGAAAGGCATCGAGCTGTTGGGCACCCAGGTGCTCCCGCAGGTGCGCAAGGAGCTCGAGGCGTAGGACCGAGTTACGCTCGGCACGTGGCCGGCTGGGCTCGTGCGACCGTGGCAGGCGCACTCGTGTGCGCGGTCAGCGGCTGCTCCGGTACGGGCACTCGGGTGAGCCTCGCCGGCGACGCCCACTCGGTCCAGGAAGCGCGGCAGCGGGCCAGCGTGCTGCTGGACCGGGTCTACGTGCCCGGCGCCGTCCGTACCGAAGCACCCTCACCGGTCACCTCCAGCGGCAACCTGGTGCAGGAGCAGCGGTGGTACACCCTGCTCGGCCGGGCCGACGCGATCATTGCGGCGCTGCAGGCGAGGCCGCCCGGTGGGCTTGAGACCTGGACCCCGCCGTTCCAGTCGACCGCGACCTCGGCACCGCTGTCCACGATCGCGGCCGGGCTCCGGCCGGTGGGCCAGCTCGACGAGTCGCAGGACGTTGAGGTGCTCGCGACCGATGTCGGACGAGGTCGGGTACGGCTGAAGGTCGAGGCGTCCGTGGGCTGGGTGGGCGGCCGTACCCCGGTCGAGACGATCCCCAGCGCGGTCACCGACGTGCAGCTTGGCATCCAGTTCGCCAACGAGCCCGACGAGTCGATGAACCGGGACAACCAGCTCAGCGCGACCGAGGTGGAGGCCCTCGCTGCCAGCCTCAACGACTTGCAGGGATCGACCCGTGACCAGTCGGCACCTTGTCTCGATGCTCAGCAGGCGCAGGCGGTGTTCACACTGGCGTACGGAGGCCACCACCTGCTCTTCGACATCGAGGTCGGCGGGTGCAACGAGGTGCACGTGAGTCTCGATGGCGTCGGGCAGCCGGCGCTGGCCGACGACGAGTCGGTCACCCAGGAGGTCGCGGCAATCCTCGGCATCAGGCTGGCGAGCGCCTGAGTCGGGCCGGATAGCCTGAGGACATGACCGACGTACGCGCCTTCGTGGCCGACCACCGTGACGACCTGCTCTCCGACCTCGACGCGTTCTTGCGCATCGACGGCATCAGCGCCGTGCCGGCTCAGCATCCCGAGGTCGCGCGCAGCGCCCGCTGGCTGGCTCAGGCCTTCACCGACACCGGCTTCACCACCGCAGAGGTCTGGGCGCCCGAGGCCGGGCTGCCGGCGGTCTTCGCCGAGTGGCGGTCGGCCGACGATGACGCGCCGACGGTCCTCGTCTATGGCCACCACGACGTCCAGCCGGTCGACCCGATCGAGCTGTGGACAGCGCCCCCGTTCGAGCCGACCCTCGACGGCGATGTCCTGCGTGCGCGGGGTGCCTCCGACGACAAGGGCCAGCTGCTCTTCCACCTGCTCGCTTTACGGGCCCACCTCGCGGCCACCGGGCGGACGACCCCTGCCGTGCACCTGAAGTTCCTCATCGAGGGCGAGGAGGAGTCGGGCTCGCCGCACTTCGCCCAGCTGATGGCCGACCACCGCGACCGGCTCGACTGCGACGTCGTCGTGGTGACCGACACGGGCATGCTCGGTCCCGACCTCCCCAGCACGGTCACCGGTATGCGAGGCCTCGCTGTCTGCACGGTCTCCTTCCACGGGCCCGACCTCGACCTGCACTCCGGCGTCTTCGGTGGCGCGGTGCCCAACCCCGCGACGGCGGTCGCGCGGTTGGTGGCCGCACTGCACGACGACGCCGGCCGCGTACAGGTGCCAGGGTTCTACGACGACGTGCTCGAGCTGACCGATGAGGAGCGTGCGCTGTTCGCCCAGGTGCCCTTCGACGCCGCAGAATTCCTTGCTACCAGCAAGTCTCGTGCCCTTGCGGGTGAGACAGGCTACGGAACGCTCGAGCGGCTGGGCGCGCGTCCGACCGCTGAGGTCAACGGCATCGGCGGCGGCTACCAGGGCGATGGCGGCAAGACCATCGTGCCGAGCGACGCCTTCGTCAAACTGTCCTTCCGGCTGGTCGCCAACCAGTCACCGGCCAGCGTCATGCGCCAGGTCGCGGCCTTCGTCGCCGACCACACACCTCCGGGCATCGAGAGCGCCGTCGCCTGGGAGGGCGAGGGCGTCGCCCCGTGCCTGGTCCCCATCGGCACGCCGGCGTACGAGGCTCTCGGGCGTGCGGTCTGCCGGGCCTTCGACGCCGACCTGATGCTGCCCACGCGCGAAGGCGGCTCCGGGCCAGAAGCCCTGATCCAGCAGGCACTCGGAGCGCCCATGGTGTTCCTCGGAGTGGGACTCGACGACGACCAGATCCACGCGCCTAACGAGAAGGTCAGCGTCTCGATGCTGCTCAAGGGTGCCGAGGCCGCGGCCTACCTGTGGTCCGAGTTCGCGGCGGTGGGCGTGGCGGGGCTGCGGGCCTGACAAGCGTCGTGAAGCGAACCCTCGTTGTGTCAGCGCGACAACAGACGGTGTCACCCGGATGGAGCAATCTGGGTCTCGTCAGCACGGTCGTGGGGCTCGACCCTCCGAGGGGGAAGGTCGAGAACAGATCGGGGACAGGCGGTCAACGGCGATCGCGCGTCCGGGTGGCCCAGCTTCGGGGGCTGGGTCACACCTTTGACGGCTATGAGTCAGGCAGTCGTGCCCTCGTGGTCAGGCCGGCCGAGTCGGTAATGATGATGCGGCCGCGGGCGATCTCGACAACGCCCTTGTCGGCGAGCCTGCCGAGCAGCTGGTTGACGGTGGGACGAGTCGTGCCGCAGAGGCCGGCGAGGTCGTCCTGCGTCAACGGGATCACCGACCTGCCCGAGGCGTCCGGCGGATAGCTGCGCGCGAGCTCGAGGAGCCGCCGTGGGAGTCGCTCGGCGATCGGTACGTACATCGCCTCGAGCAAGGCCCCGGAGAGCCGGCGGACCTCGTGGACCATCGTCTCGAGGATGGCCCGGTCGATCTCGGGGTTGTCGTCGCGGAGCCGCTGGAGCTGGTCGCGGTGCAGCGTCAGGGTCTGCGTCGGCTCCAGTGCGGTGATGGTGGCGCTGCGAGGAGCCAGCGCGATGAGCGCCAGCTCACCGAAATGCTCACCTGGGCCGACGATGCGCAGCGTGGCGGTGTCGCCGTTGGGGGTGCTGACCCGTACCGAGAGATGTCCGTGCTCGACGAAGTGGATCGTGTCGCCGGGGTCGCCCTCGTGAAAGACCACTTCGCCGCGGGCGAAGGTGCGACGCCGAGCGACGGCCAGTGCGGCCTCTCGCTGGTCCGCGGTCAGCCCGCTGAGCAGGGCCCACGCCATGGGCGCAGGTGTCATGCCGGGCTCCAGCCCAGCGCCGGGCCGAGGGACGTTGCCATGTCGGTGAGGATCTGGACGTAGTCCTCGTGGTCAAAGCTGAACGGCAACGCGAACGCCACCTCGTCGATCTCGCGGAACGCCGCGTGGGCGTAGAGCTGTTCGGCGATCTCGGCAGAAGAGCCGACGATGTCGCGGGCGAACATCAGCCGCCCCGGCCCCTGCGGCGCGAAGGTGCGCGGCGTGCGCTTCTCCGCATATGCGGCGTACTTTGCCTTCTGGGTAGGCGATGCGGTGTCGGTGGGGATGACGACGAGGCCCTGCGACACTCGCGCCCGCTCGCCGTCCGGGTGATGGGCACGGAAGGTGCGGATGTGCGAGAGCTGCACCTCGGCGAAGTCCGCGGGGTCGCCCGGGCCCTCGGCCTTGACCACGCTGCTGGTGAGGAAGTTCATCCGGTGCTCGCCGGCCCACTGCGCCGAACGCACGCTCGCGCCGCCGTACCAGAGTCGCTCGGCGAGGCCTGCGGACTGCGGTTGGACGCGGTCGGAGAAGACCTCGATGCCCTCGACCCCGCTGAACCCGGTGGCCGCCTCGCCGCGTACGAAACGAAGCAGCCGCTCGACCCGCTCGTAGCTGAAGTCCTCGGCCTCGGCCGTGTCGGGGTAGAGCGCGCCCTTGACCTCGTCCCAGCGCATGGGCGGTCCGACGCTGATGCCCGGGTTGAGGCGTCCGCCCGAGAGCAGGTCGACCGTCGCTAGATCCTCGGCCAAGCGCAGCGGGTTCTCCCACCCGAGCGGCGTGACGGCCGTGCCGAGCTCGATGCGAGAGGTGCGCTGGGAGGCAGCGGCGAGCATCGCGATGGGGGAGGAGATGCCGAACTGCAGGTGACGGTGGCGCAGCCAAGCGCTGTCGAAACCGAGCTGTTCGCCGAGCTGGATGACCTCGAGCGTCGACTCGTGGCCTCGGCGCGGGTCGGCCTCGTCGAAGAGACCGATCGTCAGAAAGCCGAGCTTCTTCAGGGGCAGTGACGGCGTTGGCACAGATTTCTCCTTTGTCTGTACGGCATTCTGCCGCGTCGCACGCTCAGCCGCTCGGCAGCGGTCGACCACTCACCGCGCGCAGCAACGACAGCAACGTCGCGCTGGCCGGCGTCGCGACGCCGTGCTCGGCGCCGATCGACACCACCGCGCCGACCAGGGCCTCGTGCTCCAGGTCGCGGCCAGCCAGCCGGTCGTACAGCATCGAGCTGCCCTGGCCGCGGGGAAGGCGCTGCACCCTGCTCAGCACCGAGTCGGCGAAGCCGTCGTCGAGCGCCACGCCCTCGGCTCGGGCCACGGCCACGCACTCCCGCATGATCTGCAGCGGCAGGTCGCCCAGCTGCGGATCGTGGAGCACCTCGAACCGGCGACCCGTCAAGGCGGTGATGCTGTTGACCGCGGAGTTACTGACCAGCTTTTGCCAGCCGGCGCGTACAAGGTCGTCGACAGGGCGGATCTCCTGCTGCGCTGAGCCGAAAGCCGATGCGAGCCGGTCGGCATCGTCGCCCCGCTGCACCTCGAGGTAGCCGTAGCTGCGGTGCTCGATCACGCCGGGCGAGACGACCTCGACGCCGCAGTAGACCACCGACGCGATGACCGGTCGCGACCACAGACCAACGAGACGCTCTTCGAGCCGTACCCCGTTCTGCATCACCACGACGGTCGCGTCAGCCCTGTCGAGGGCGGCGAGCCAGGGCGCCGCACCGGGTGTCTGGTGCGCCTTGACCCCCAGCAGCACCCAGTCAACCGGTCCGACGTCGGCCGGGTCGATCGCCGTGCGCACCGAGGGCCGCAGCTCTTCCCCACCGGTGCGCAGCACCAGGTCGGGCCGCGGCTGGCGCAGGCAGAGCGTCACGTCGGCGCCGGCCAATGCGGCCCGGGCGGCGAAGTACGAGCCGACACCCCCGGCGCCGACGACCGCGATGCGTGTCATGGGTCCATTCTGGCGGAGCGGCCGGGCTCAGCTGCCGGCGGGCCGCCCGAGGGCTCGAGCCAACCGGTCGGGCGTGCGCTTGCGCACCCGCTCCGGCAGCCGGTCGTGTCCGCGGGCGAGGCGCCGCTGCAGCCAAGGGATCTCGGTGCCCAGGAGCACCAGTCCCGCGGCCAGCACGAGCAGTCCCGGCCCCGGCAGGACGAGCATGACCAGGCCAGCGACGACGAGGGCACTACCCCCGACGAGGGCGCCCGTGGTGCGCAGCCACCGCACCCCTGACTCGGTGCTGAGTAGCGCCGAGCCGCCGAGCAGGGTCACGGCAACAATCAGGGTGACCGCGTCGGGCACGTGCACCCAGGGACCGATCATCAGCTCGATGCCGAGGGCGACCAGGACTGCCGCCACACCCGTACCCAGGTAGCGCAGGTTGCGCAGGCCGTGCTCGAGCAAGGTGTACGCGGGCCGCAGCCCCAGCATCGCCATGCCCGTGGCGCCGACCACGAGGTAGGGGTTGCGCGTCACGGCAAGGGCGGCCGGCACACTGTCCACCGCGAAGACGATGTCGGTGAGCGCCAGGGCCAGCAGCGGACCCGCGGTGGGGAAGCGGCTCAGCGCACCCGCTCCCGGCGCCCGGTGGGTCGTCTCCTTGGCGCGGAGCATGCGAGCCCCCATGAGCACGAGCAGCACGCCCATCACCGGAAGAAGCGCGTGCACCCGGTCGACCACGGCGAGCCCGGCCAGCAGCAGACCGGTGCGCAGGACGAGCGCGAGCCCGATGCCTTGGCCGACCCGGCGCGGACGGTCGGCGGCAGCCACGCCCATGCCGGCCAGCAAGGTCGCGAAGACGGCGACATTGTCGATGGACAAGGTCTTTTCGAGGATGAGGACCGTGGAGTAGGCCACCGCGTGGTCGGCGTCTGCGATCAGCGCGACGGGCACAGCGATCGCCAAGCCGAGCACCGACCACGCCGTAAACTGCAGCGCAGCGGCGCGCACCGGGCGGGTCGACGGCCGTCGCGCGAGCAGCAGGTCGGCGACCAGCAGGGCCAGCAGACCGACCGCCAGCGCGACGGCGCCGATCATAGCGACGCGCCGTCCCGCGCCGGTGCCGGCCGCAGCCTCGGCAGGCCTGCGGCCGCGACCAGATCGGCAGCCGTCACCGTGCCGACGACATCACGTCCGCGGGTCACCAGGGCGACCCCGGCGACCGACGTGGAGAGCAGCGGGAGCACGTCGGCGGCCGGGCGATCCTCGTCGATGACCGGTACGAGGACCAGCGGCAGCGCCAGCTGGTCGACCCTCGTCTCACCGCGGCCACCGGCCATGGCGGCCTGCGCCACCCTGGCGGTGAGCACCCCACTGGGCTCACCGGACCAGTCGCTCACCGGCAGCGCCTGCACGTGAGCCGGCCACGGCTGGTGCAGCAACGCCTCCTCTAGGTGTCCCATCCACGAAGGTTGGTGACACGGGGCGTGTGGTGCGTGACGAGGTGAGGACCTCTCAGTGAAGGTGTGGGTGCCGCCAAGCATCCGCTCCGAAACCAAGAGGTCCTCATGTCCCACGCTAACGCCCCGCTGACCGTTGAAGGCCGCCGCCGGTTCTGTGAGCGTGTCGACGCAGGTCGCCCGATCGCGCACGTCGCAGCCGAGATCGGGCTGAGCCGCCAGTGCGTGTCGAAGTGGTACTCCCGTTGGGTCGAGGACGGGGAAGACGGCCTGGTCGACCGGTCCTCCCAGCCGCACGGCAGTCCGCGGCGCACCTCTGCGGCGGTGGCCGCGCGGGTCGCCGCAGTGCGCCGGGACCGCAAGCTCGGAGCGGACCGGATCGCGGCTGTGCTTGCCGAGGAAGGCATCACGATCAGCGGTTCCGGGGTGCACAACGTGCTGGTCCGGCTCGGGTTGAACCGGCTCCGCGACCTGGACCGCCCGACCGGGTTACCGCTGCGGCAACGCTACGAGCGCGACGCCCCCGGCGAGCTGATCCACGTGGACGTGAAGAAGCTTGGGAAGATCCGCCCAGGCGGCGGGTGGCGGGCCCACGGCCGCGGCTCCGCCCAGGACAAGGTCAACCACGCCGCCCGGGACAAGCCCGGCGGGCGGGTCGGCTACGACTACGTTCACGTCGCGGTCGACGACCACACCCGGCTGTCCTACGTCGAGGTGCTGCCCGACGAGACCGGCGCCACCTGCGCCAGATTCCTCACCCACGCCGGGGAGTTCTTCGCCGGCTACGGCATCGCGGTCCAACGGGTCATGTCCGACAACGCCTTCTGCTACCGGCGCAGCACCGCATTCAAGGCCGCCGTTGCCGACCTCGGCGCCGTCCAGAAGTTCATCAAACCGCACTGCCCCTGGACCAACGGCAAAGCCGAACGGTTCAACCAGACCCTCGCCTACGAATGGGCCTACGCCTCGGCGTTCGACTCAAGCGAGCACCGGAGCGAAGCGCTGCAACAATGGCTCCACGGCTACAACCACCACCGGCCCCACGCCTCACTCGGCGGACACCCACCCATCAGCCGCGTCAGCAACGTCCCAAGCTGCGACATCTAGGGAGCGCCATCCGGGCAGGGGAGCGGCGGAGACGGCGACGTCGCTGACCCGGAGCCCGGCAAGGGCTGACGTGACCTGCGTCTGTGCCCGAGCCTGACGGCCCGCTGACACGCCCAGCCACCCGATGAACATCGCGCCGATGCCGAGCCCGACGTAGCTGGTGAGCAGCAGAGCCACACCTCCCGCGACCAGCAGGAAGCCGGAGGCAAGGGTGAGCCGGCTGACTGCCGCGTGCGCCGCTGTGTCGCCGCGTCGCTTGGCGACAGCCGCGAAGGCAATCGCTGAGCCATCATTGCCCGGAAGCGGCAACGCACTCACCACGGTTGCGAACAGCCCCAGCTCGGCGGCGTACGCCAGAGCGTCGCTCAGCACGGGCGAGGGCCCGGTCACAGCGGCTGCCACGCCACCGGCAACGAGGGCACCGGCCGCTAGTGCTGCCAGCGGAGTAGCGACGAGCAGCGCGCGCCGACTGTTGCGGTAGCGCTCGCGCAGCCAGGTGGCCGCTGCCAGCACGCCGCCGGCGAAGACGATCGCCAGCAGGGCCGCCCCCACGTAGTGGGCCCATGGTTGGTCTGGTCGAGCTGCCGGTAGAACAAGGGCAGAGAGCCAGAAGAGGGCGACTCCGCCCACCACCAACGCCATCCGTGGGCGACGTGGGTTGGCGCCGCCGCCGGGACCAGTGCGCTGGCGGGGCCCGAGGTCGAACGGGTCGCGCGGCGGTGGGAGTTGGATGACCGGCGGTGTGGACATGATGTGCTCCTGAGAGGCGGGTCCGGTGGATGGTGCCCCTCCAGCCTGTCCCGCAGCAGCGGCTTTGACAGGGGACGAACTAGGCAGAACCGACCGTCCCTCATTGCCGGAAACCGGCAGCGGGCGGATGCTGGAGCCATGGTGGCAAAACGTGGTACGGAGGCGGCGGCACTCACCGAGGTGGCACGGCTCGCCGGCCGGGATAGCGCCGTCGACCCCGAGATGATCGGCGACTACCTGACGTCGGTCGTGGGCGCCGTACGCTCTTCGCGGCGGCTGACGTCGGACGATCTCGACCAGGCAACGGAACGGGGAGCCGCGGCGGCTCGTGCCGGCGTCGCCGTCGGGCCGCTCGTCGACCTTCACCTGTCGGCGGTGTGGCGGTTGTGGCCCCAGCTGCCCGAGATGCTCGCTCCGGCATCAGGTCGGCGGCCCGACGTCGCCGACCAAGCCCTGTTCGCGCTCCGGGCGGCTGACGACGGGGTGGCCGCACTGGTGTCCGGCTACGACCGCGAGCTGCGCGCGTTGGCAAGTCGCGAAGCTGCCGCCCATCAGGAGTTCCTGGACGACCTGCTGGCCGGTCAGACCGATGTGGCCACGTTGGTCGAGCGCGGTGCGCAGTTCGGGCTGCGGCTCGGTGGCTACCACCGGGTGGTCGTCGTACGAGGAAGTGCTGTTGGCGACGCATCGTCGCATCAGCTCGAGCGTCAGGTCCAGGCACTCGTCGGCGCCGACGATGCAGTGGTCGCGGCCAAAGGGAGCGACCTCATCGCGGTCCTGCCCGACAGGGGGGCCGCGGCGAACGCCTCCGACGAGGGGGAGCTGACGGCGTTCGGCGCACGCCTGCTCGGCAACCGTCGCAGTCGTACGGCGTTCGGCCCCGGGGTCAGGGTCGGGGTGGGGCGGTGCCTGCCAGGGCCCGGGGGTGTGCGAACCAGCTGGCTCGAGGCGCAGGACAGTCTCACCGTCGCGGCGGCACTCGACCTGACCGACCTCACGGTGACGGCCGACCGGACGGCGGCCCACCGCATGCTGTTGCAGGATCCGCACGCCCTGGCCCAGCTGGTCGAGTCGGTGCTGGCTCCGCTACGCGGCGTCCGTGGCGGCCCGCGGGCGCTCGTCGACACACTGGTCGTTCACCTGGCCACCGACTCCACGGCGGAGACTGCGCGGCGCCTGCACCTGTCCGTACGGGCCACGACCTACCGGTTGCAACGCATCGTCGCGCTGACCGGACGCGACCTGCACGACCCCACCGACCGCTTTGCCCTGCAGAGCGCGGCTGTGGGCGCGCGCCTGCTCGGCTGGTCCTAGGAAGCCAGCGACTCGAACGTCGCCACCCGCCGGGAGGACGACAAGCTCACGAAGCCGGCGACGAAGGCGCACAGCATGAGAGACACCATCAGGGTCGCCATCGGCAGCAGGGAGTGGTAGCCCAGCAGGCCGGTCAGCGGGGTGACGCACGCGCCCACCAGGAAGGCCGACCCGCCCTGCATTGCGGAGGCAGTGCCCCTGGCCCGCCGGCCCGCGGTCTGGGCGAGCGTCATCGAGCTGGGGCCAACCATGCCCATGCCGTAGGTCAGGACCGAGAACAGCGCCCACGGCACGGCCAACGACGGGACGCGGGACGTACCGAGCAACGCCACGACAATGAGCCCGGTCGTCGCGGTCATGCCGAAGCACAGGCCGACCGAGCGCATCAGGACCGGTCCGAAGCGGGGGACGAGGAACCGGTAGGTCAGGCTGCCGCAGATCATCGCAGCCGCGTTGACGGTGAAGACGGTGGCGTACCGACCTTGCCCGATGCCGTACACGGTCTCGAGCACGAACGACGAGCCGCCGATGTAGGTGAAGAAGCTGGCCGTGGCAAGGCACTGCACGACGACGTTCTGCATGAAGGCCCAGTCGCCGAAGAGGTCGGCCATGCGGCGACCTGTGGCGCCGACCCCACTGCCGTGACGTTGCGCCACGGGCAGGGTCTCCGGTACGGCGAACCAGACCGCACCGAACATCACGACCCCCAGCCCCGCGACGAACCAGAACACCGTGCGCCAGTCGCCGAACGACAGGATCGCTGCGCCGATCGAGGGGGCGATCACCGGTCCCAGCATGGTGACCGACGCAAGGGTGCCGAACTTGCGCGCCACCTCGTCGCCCCGCACCCCATCGCTGACGACGGCCCGGCCGACGGCGACACCGGCACCGGCAAGCAGTCCGTGCAGCAACCGCGCGGCCACCAGCACGCGCGCGTCGATGGCCGTGGCGCAGACCACGCTCAGCACCGTGAACCCAGCCGTACTCACTAGCATCGGCCGACGCCGGCCCAGCCCGTCCGACAGCGGGCCGGCGAGGAACTGGCCGAGCGCGAGACCGACGATGTACATCGTGACGGTCAGCTGCACCACGGCGGCACCCGTGTGCAGGGAGCGCTGCATGGCAGGGAGCGCTGGCAGGTAGGTGTCGAGCGCGAGCGGCCCGACGCCCGTGACCACCACCAGGGCGGCGAAGGCGGGCTTACGCCCGGGCCGCGGCGACGGGAGCAGTGTCCACGGAGCCCGAGCCCGGGTCAGCAGGGCGTCAGGCGAGGTCACGTTGAGTCTCCGGGGCAAGTGAGTGGGACCGGTCCCATCGTAGCAAGAGCGGGGGATTCGGGCACAATGAGGCCATGTCCAGACCGCCGACGATCCGTGACGTGGCCGCCGAGGCGGGGGTGTCGCGGTCGACGGTGTCCCGTGTGCTCAACGGCGGGTCGCTGGTCAGCCCGGACGCCGCCGAAGCCGTGCGGGCGGCGATGGAGCGCACGCGGTACGTGGCCAGCCACAGCGCGCGCAGCCTCAATACGCGGCGCTCCGGTGCCGTGGCACTCGTCGTCGCGGAGGGGCAGTCGCGGCTGTTCGAGGACCCCACGACGAGCACTCTCTTCCGGGGCCTCAACGCAGGCCTGGCAGAGCATGGTCAGACCCTCTATCTGACCCTCGCGGACGACGACCGGACCCGCCGGTCACTGGTGACCCAGCTGCGCAGCGGCCTGCTCGACGGCGCCATCCTCACCTCGGTGCACGGCAATGATCCGCTTTACGCCATGGTCCTCGAGGGCGATCCGGCTCCGGCGGTGGTCATGTCCGGCCAGCCCCTCGGCGCTGGGCGGCGGCTGCCCTACGTCACCGTCCGCGACCGGTCAGCGGCACGCAGGGTGACCCGTCACCTCCTGGAGCGCGGACGCCGGCACCTGGGCATCGTGGCTGGTCCGCAGGACACCGGCAGCGGACGCGAACGGCTCAGGGGATTTCGCTCTGCTTTCGACGAAACTGCCGCCGCGACAGGCGTTGTCGCGTACGAAGCCATGACCACCGGCTACTCCGAGCAGGAGGGGGAGCGAGCCATGATTGCCCTGCTGGAGCAGGCGCCCCGCCTCGACGCCGTCTTCGTCGCCTCGGACCTGCTGGCGACCGGGGCGCTTGTCTCGCTCCGGCGGCTCGGTCGCCGGGTGCCCGACGACGTGGCCGTGGCCGGCTTCGACGACTCGGTGCTCGCCCGCGAGGCGCAGCCTGCGCTGACCACGGTACGGATCCCGTTCGAGCTGGCGACGCAGGAGCTGGTGCGTCTGCTGCTCGCGCGCATCGCGGGCGAGGACCCGGCTCCGGTCCGGCTCGACTGCGAGCTGGTGGTGCGCGACTCGACCTGACCCGGCTAGCGGGCCTGCTCCCAGCGGTCGACGATCACCCTGGCCAGGGCCAGCGAGGAGGTGGCCGCCGGGGACGGGGCGTTGCGCACGTGGAGATAGCGCGGGCCTTGGACGTCGACCGCGAAGTCGTCGACCAGCGACCCGTCGGCGGCGACCGCCTGGGCCCGTACCCCGGAAGGCCCGGCAACGACGTCGTCGTCCTGCAGCTCGGGAAGCAGCCGGCGGCACGAGGCGACGAACGCCTTCTTGGACAGGTCGCGCAGGACCTCGGCGACTCCCGTGCGCCAGTGCCTTGCGGCCAGCCGCCGCATCGCCGGCGACGTGAGGACCTGCCGGAGATCGGCGAGACGGACGTCGCGGCGGCGGTAGCCCTCGCGGGACAGCGCCAGCACCGCGTTGGGTCCGAGCCACACCGCTCCGTCGTTGATGCGTCGGGTCAGGTGGACGCCGAGGAAGGGGAGCGCTGGGTCGGGCACCGGGTAGATCAGTGCGCGTACGAGGTGGCGTCGCTCGAGGCGCAGCTGCCAGTAGGCACCGCGGAACGGGACGACGCTCGGCTCGCCCGGGCTGCCGCTGAGCCGAGCCAGCCGGTCGGACTGGAGCCCTCCGCACGTGATGACGCGCGACGCGTGCAGCTCGCCGGCCCACGTCTCGACGACCGAGCCACCGGGCTCGTCGCGCAGGCCCGTGACCAGCCGTCCGGTGGAGACGACACCGCCGAGCCGAGCGACGTCGTCGGCGAGCGCCTGCGCGACGCGGGTGAAGTCGACGATGCCGGTCGTGGGGGAGTGGATCGCCTGCAGCCCTTGGGTGTGCGGCTCGAGCTCGAGCAGCTCGACTGGGTCGACCAGCCGGAGCCCGGCCACGCCGTTGGCCTGGCCGCGCTCGTAGAGCTGCCGCAGTGCCGGCAGCTCAGAGGCGCTGGTGGCCACGACGACCTTGCCGCACTGCTCGACAGGGACGGCCTTGTCCGCGCAGAAGTCGTAGAGCTCGCGGGCACCCAAGACGCAGAGCCGGGCCTTGAGCGAGCCCGGCTCGTAGTAGAGGCCCGAGTGGATGACCCCCGAACTGTGCCCGGTCTGGTGCTGCCCGACGTGTGGTTCCTTCTCGAGCACGGCCACCGCGCTGCCCGGTCGGCGCACCAGGATCTCGCGAGCGGTGGCCAGCCCGACGATGCCGCCGCCGACCACCACGGCGTCGTACCGAGTCACCACCCCTCGCTCCCGCGGCCTAGGCCGGTAGTGGCGGGATGATGCGTTGCTCGCGCAGAGTGTCGAACAGGTCGAGGAACGAGCGCGCCGAGCTCTGGTGGTCGACGAACCCCAACCCGCGGCTCTTGGACATGTCGGCGAACGTCTCGACCTCACGGCCGAGGTCGCTGTCCGTGTGCCACCACGACGCGAGCCGGCCGACGTCGTTGGGCTCGAGGTCGTGCTCCTTGACCAGCGCGTCCCACACCGACTGTGCGTGGTCCATGCGCTTCTCCAGCGGATCGGGGCCGCCGGGGTAGTCGGCCGCCTCGACGCCGAGGCCCTCGGCCACGACCCGCCACATCTGCCGCCAGCGGAAGACGTCGCCGTTGGTGGTGTTGAAGGCCTGGTTGGCCGCTGCGGGGGTCGTCGACGACCACTCGAGATGGCGGGCGAGCAGGCGGGCGTCGGTGATGTCCGTGACGCCGTTGTACTGCTGCGGTGAGCCGGGGAAGACGAACGGGGCACCGGTGGCGCGGCAGATGGAACCGTAGACCGCGAGGGTCACGCCCATGTTCATCACGTTGCCGAGTGCCCAGCCGATCATCGTGTGTGGACGGTGCACCGACCAGGTGAAGCCCTGTCGCTCGGCCTGCGCGAAGAGCTCGTCCTCCTGCTCGTAGTAGAAGTTCTCGTACGGGACGCGGCCCTGCTCCTCTCGGAACGGCGTCTCCATCGGGGTCTTGGCGTAGGCCTCGAACGGGCCGAGGTAGTGCTTCAACCCGGTGACCAGGGCCACGTGCTCGAGGCTGCTCGGCCGACCGGGCGTGGCGAAGGCGTCGAGGGTGTTGGCCAGCATGCTCCGGTTGACCAGGCAGTTCTCCGCCTCGGTCGCCTGACGGGACCACGTGCAGAAGAAGACGTGGGAGATGTCCAGCGGGGCCAGGGCTGCCTGCGCCGACGCGGGGTCGGTGACATCGACGGCGACGGGGTGGACGCCGTCGGCGCCCGGACGGCCGCCGCGGGAGGCTCCGTACACCTCCCAACCGGAGGAGAGCAGCTGGCGGGCCAGGTTGTTGCCCGCGATGCCGGTCACCCCGACGACGAGAGCCTTGCGTCCGACCACAGGAGTGCCCCTTCCGGGTGGAGGTGGTGGCGCCGCGACGGTGGGTCCCGGGCGGAGTCCCCCGAGAGTGGCCCGCCGCGGCATGAGTGTCAAGTCAGGGTGAACGATGGCGCGTCCGGTCGCGCCCGATTCCCGCGACGCGAGACGAACGCCTCCGCAGAACCGCCGGGACTTTTCCGTGGCGGCGTCTGTTCGTCGGTGTGCGTTTGGTTAGACTGCACGCAGCGGCAGTCCGGGATCGGTGCACCCTCCGGGCCTGCCGGACGAGCAGAAAGAGGGCGGCCGGTGACGACCGAAGGTGCTGAGGCGCTGCACGGCTCACCGCGTCCGCTGCGCACCGGACCGGCCAAGGGGAAGGCGTCCGCTGACAACGTCGGGGCCCGGCTGAGAGCTCGTCGCATGGCTGCGGGCATCTCGCTGCGGCAGTTCGCCCGCGAGCTCGGGGTGTCGCCGTCCTTCGTCTCCCAGCTGGAGAACGGCAAGACGCAGCCGTCGGTCGCCACGCTCTACATGATCTGCAGCGCCCTCGACCTGTCCATCGACGAGCTGTTCTCCGCAGAGACGCCCGCGCCCGCGGCGGAGGTCGAGGCGGCCACGCCTTCTCCGGTCGCCCATCGACGCCGAGCGCCTGCCCCTGCGGCAATCCGGGCCGAGCCCCCGGTCGTACGACCGCCCGACCGCAAGGTGCTGGTGCTCGACTCAGGTGTCAACTGGGAGCGGCTCTCCTCGATGCACGAGGCCGCGGTCGACTTCATGTTCGTCCGCTACGACGTCGACGGCAGCTCGACCCCGGACGAGCGACTGACCCGGCACATGGGGTGGGAGTACGGCTACATCATCAGCGGAGAGCTCGAGATCACGTTGGGCTTCGAGGCCTATCGCATCGGCGCGGGCGACGCCATCTCGTTCGACTCGAGCACGCCGCACCGGCTCGCCAACGTGGGCACCGTGCCGGTCGAGGCGATCTGGTTCGTGCACGGGCGCAACACCGAGCACGAGCACTGAGCCCGACACGGTTCGGTTGTTGTTGACAGCGTTTGACACGGTGTAAAGCAGCAACATACAGTCCGCTCGACTCCAGACCGGTCAGTGACGACATCGGGAGAGCGTGCCGTGAAGGCTTTGCAATTCGTGGGAGACGCCCGGGCCGAGGTCAACGACCTTCCGGTGCCCGAGATCGGTCCGGACGAGGTCCTCGTCGCCGCCCGGTCGGTCGGTGTGTGCCACTCGGACATCGAGCTGCTCGAGGGCCGCTACATCATCCCGTTCGCCTACCCCGTGATCCCCGGTCACGAGTGGGCCGGGGAGGTCGTGGCGACCGGTCGCGACGTCACCTCGCTCAAGCCGGGCGCCCGGGTCGTCGGGGAGTGCGTCATCGGCCAGGACCACTTCGGCTTCAGCATCAGCGGGGCGGCCGCCGAGCTGTTCGTTGCTCGTCCTGAGTGGCTGCACGTGCTGCCCGACTCGATGAGCTGGACCCAGGGCGCGCTGGTCGAGCCGTTCAGCTGCGGCTACTACGCCACCCGGCGGGCGGACAACGTCGACGCCAGCGACACCGTCCTGGTGTTCGGCGCCGGTCCGATCGGCCTCGGAGTCGTCGCGGCCTCGGCCGGCAAAGGCGCGCGGGTGATCGTCGTCGAGCCCGCCGAGGCGCGGGCCACGTTGGCCGGACGGGTGGGGGCGGACGACTGGATCGACCCGACCGCACAGGACCTCGGCGACGCCGTGGCCGAGCTCACCGGCGGGCGCGGGCCGGACGTGGTGTTCGAAGCCAGCGGTCGACCCGAGGCCATGGCATCGGCTCTCGACGTCGCAGGGTTCCGGGCACGGCTGGTCTACATCGGCATCGACGTCGGCCGGCGCGCGCCGGCCGCTCTGGGCCTGATCCAGTCCAAGGAGCTGCAGATCCGCGGCATCATCGGGTCGCCCGGGGTGTGGCCCGAGACCCTGAGATTCCTTGCTCGTACGGGTATCGACCTCGCGCCGCTGGTGACCAAGACCTTCCCGATCGACCGGGCCGACGAAGCCGTGGCGGCCGTGCTCTCCGACCGCACCCAGGTCAAGGTGCACATCGTGTCCGACACGGGCCGATGAGGGCCGCCGTCCTGTACGACGCGCACGACCTGCGGGTCGAGGACCGCCCCGAGCCGTCCATGGCTGATGACGACGTCATCGTCGAGGTCATCTACAACGGCCTGTGCGGCACCGACGCGTCCGAGTTCGGCAAGAGCCCGCTCATGGTCCCCGCGCACAAGGTCCATCCGGGCAGCGGCCACGTCGGGCCCACGGTGCTCGGTCACGAGTTCATCGGCACGGTCGTGGCGGCGGGTCGCGACACGACCCTTGCGGTCGGCACCCGGGTGGCGTGCGGCGCCGGCGTCTCCTGCGGCCAGTGCGCCTGGTGCCGAGCGGGGCGTACCAACCTCTGTGAGCGCTACTACACGCTCGGGCTCAGCACCCACGGTGGCATGGCCGAACGCGTCGCCGCGCCCGCCCGCATCTGCCTCGCGATCGACGACGGCTGCCGCGACGAGGACGCCGCACTGGCGCAGCCTCTGGCCGTCGGCATGCACAGCGTCCGCCGGTCAGGCGTGCAGCCCGGTGACACGGTCGTGCTGCTGGGGGCTGGGGCGATCGGCTCGTTCGTCGCCGCTGCGCTGACCGGCCACGACGGCCCGGTGATCGCCTTGGACATCGATCAGGGCCGGCTCGACGTCGTGCATGCGGTCGGCGCGACGGAGACCCACCTCATCGCACCGGATGCCTCGGGGGAGCAGCTGCGTGAGCTGCTGCCCGCGGGTGCTCAGGTCGTCTTCGAGACGTCCGGCGTGCTGGGCGCGACGGAGCGAGCGTTCGCTCTTGCTGCACGCGGCGGCACCGTGACACTGGTCGGGCTCAACAAGACGCCGCAGCCGCTGAACCTCGCCGACATCGTCTTGCGGGAGGTCAATATCCGCACGACGGTGGCCCATGTCTGTGACCAGGACCTGCCGGAAGCGTTGGCACTGCTCGCCGAGCGGCCGCTGTCTTCCCTTCTGCTCGACCGGATCGTGCCGCTCGACGACGTGGTTGCAGAGGGTCTCGAACCGCTGCTGCAGGGCAAGGCGACCGGCAAGATCCTGGTCGATCCACGCGTCGGCTGACCGCTGCACGCCTGCTGACCGGCCACCGCGATTTTCTTTATCCGTTTGTGACGTGTGAACCTGTTGTAAACACTTCGTGGGATGCATACAGTCCCACACAACAGCAAGTGATCCGGCCCATCCCGCGGGAGACCGCAGGTCGAGAGTGAGGCAGCGCGTGGAGATCCCGCTTCGTACGCGCTTCCGTACCTCGCGCGGCCTGGCCACCGTCTGCGGCGCTCTCGTGGTCCTGCTGGTTGCCTGCGCGGTGGCCGCACCGACGAGTGTGAGCCACGGGGCGCTCCTCGGGTCACTGCCGTTCGCTGCGGTGCTGGCCATCGTCGGTCTCGGCCAGACGCTGGTGATCCAGCAGGGCGGCATCGACCTCTCCGTCCCTGGCGGCGTCTCCCTGGCGGTAGTGCTGGCGACACACACGCCGAACGGGCACGACTCGCGGCTGGTGCCAGCACTGCTGCTCGCGCTCGTGGTGGCCGCGGTTGCCGGCATCGCCAACGGCTTGCTCGTCGGCCGGCTCGGTCTCAACCCGATCATCGCGACGCTGGGCATGAACGCGCTGCTGTACTCGGTGGTGCTGGGGGTTTCCGGCGGCTCCCCTCGCCGCACCACCCAGCTGTTGGCCAACGTCGCAGGGGGACTCACCCTCGGCATCCCCAATGCGGTCTACTTCGCGGTCGTCATCGTGGCCGTCGTCACGATCGCCGTGAAGTGGACCGTCGCCGGACGCCGGTTCGAGGCGGTCGGTGCCAACCCGGCCGCCGCGTTCGCCACCGGGCTACGGGTCTACCGGCACCGGTCGGCTGCCTACCTGTGGGCCCAGATCCTCTACGCACTCGGCGGTTTCCTCCTCGCCGGCATCGTTGCCCAGCCCACCGCGTTCCAGGGCGACGCCTACCTCTTGCAGTCCGTGGCGGCGGTTGTCCTCGGCGGCACCTCACTCCTCGGCGGCCGCGGCTACCTCGTGGCTACGGCGATCGCCGCGGTCTTCCTGATCCAGCTCCAGCAGTTCGTTCTCGCACTGGGCGTCAACTTCGCCTTCCAGACCCTCGTCCAGGCCGTTGCCCTGGCGGTCGGGGTTGCTTTGTACACCGTGCCGTGGCGGGCTCTCCAGCAAAAAATCGTCGGTCGCTCCGCTGAACGCGCGGCCTTCACGTAGGTCCGGATGGTGTGGTCCATGGCCCCTGACCTCAGTCCGGCATGCCCTCAGCTCCCTCACCCTGCACCTCCCACATGCACCTCTCAATGGAAGGACGTCAGATGTTCCGACCTCTTCACCCCGTGAGACTTCTCGCCGGGGCAGGTGCGGCGGCCATGTTCCTGTCAGCCTGCTCGAGCTCCTCCGGATCGACGAGCGCCGCAGCCCCGTCGAGTGCGGCAACCACGACCGCTGCTGCTGTGGCGACCTCCGCCGGTGCCGCGGCGACGTCGGCGGCCGCAGGCGCGAGCACGGCGACCAGCGCATCTGCGGTGGCGACCAGCGCCGCGGCGACCTCCGCCGGTGGCGTCCCCTCATGGTGCGGTCCGAAGAAGACCAGCCTCGGCCTGACGGACGGCTTCGGCGGCAACAGCTGGCGTCTGGTCACCACGGCTGCGGCCAAGGGCGAGGCTGCCAAGTGTCCCAGCGTCACGAGCTTCCAGTACGCCGATGGGCAGGGCAACACCCAGAAGGCCATCTCTGACATCCAGGGCATGGTGGCCAAGGGCGTCAAGGCGATCGTCGTCTTCCCCGACGCGGGCAAGGCGATCCTCCCGGCGCTGCGCAGTGCCTACAAGGCGGGCGTCGTCACCATCCCGTACCGGGTGGACCCGGGCGGCAAGGCCGGCGTCGACTTCACGGCCTTCATCGGTACCGACGTCAAGGCGGCCGGTGTCCTGTGGGCCAACTGGATCGCGAAGAACCTGCCCAACGGCGGCAACGTGCTGTTCATGGGTGGGCCCGCTGGCAACAGCCAGAGCGTCGGCGAGGCGGCCGGTCTGCACCAGGTGCTGGACCCGCTGAAGAAGTACACCTTCATCGGTGACCAGCCGTTCGCCGTGACCAACTGGGACCCGGCCCTGAGCCAGCAAGTACTGACCGCAGCGATCGCGAAGTACCCGAAGATCGACGTGATCGTGTCGGACTTCGGCCCGTCGCTCGTCGGTGCGCTGTCGGCGTTCCAGAAGAGCGGCCGGTCCGTGCCGGCCCTCGCCACCTCGGACGGCAACGTGCTCTCCTGCTTCTGGCAGAAGAACCACGCGACCAACCCGGACTTCAAGCTCTACACGATCTCCACGCAGAACGACCACTCGCGTCTGGCGATCGACTGGGCTGTCGCCCTGGCGACCGGTGGGCAGAAGCCGTCGACCCAGTCCTTCCCGAACACCCCGTTCGAGGACTCGGTCACCGGAGTGCCGCACCCGGTCGACTGCCAGGCCAACCTCCCAGGTGACATCTACCTGTCGGCCGAGATGCCTGGCACGGACCAGGCCAAGCTCCTCAAGTAGCGACGGCCCGCCGGGTCGGCCCCGCCACACGCATCGTGTGGACGGGGCCGCCCTGGCGGTACGGGGCACAGCTCAGCAAGCAGCGGGACGCAACGGGCGCCGCACAGCGCCGAAGGAGGACCAGGGTGACCAACGAGACCTCGGTGGCTCTCAGCGAGCCAATCATGGAGCTGTCCGGCATCTCCAAGAGCTATGCCGGCGTGGCTGCCCTCACTGACGTCTCGCTGCAGATCAGGCCGGGGCAGATCCATGCTCTGCTCGGCGAGAACGGCGCCGGGAAGTCGACCCTGATGGGAGTCGCGTCGGGCGCCGCCCAGCCCGACGCCGGCACCATCACCTACGAGAGCCAGCAGATCGAGACCCTGACGCCGGGCCTTGCCACCGACATCGGCATCGCCATCGTGCACCAGCACCCGGCCGTCCTGCCGGACATGACGGTGGCCGAGAACATCCGCGTCGCCGTCCCCTCGAAGTTCCTCCGCGCCGCCGGCAGCGAGGAGTCGTCGATGCGGCAGCTGCTCGCTGACGTCGGCTCGTCGGTGCACCTCGACGACCGGGTCAGCAGCCTCACCATCGCCCAGAAGCACGTCTTCGAGCTCGGCAAAGCCCTGGCGCTGCAGCCCAAGCTGCTGATCCTCGACGAACCCACGGCACCCTTGGGCCGCGACGCGGTCGACCTGCTGGTCGAGCGGGTACGCGCTGCCGCTGCCCGTGGCACGGCCGTGGTCTACATCACCCACCGGCTCGCCGAGGTGCGGCTGCTCGCCGACACGGTGACCGTGCTCCGCGACGGCAAGCTGCGGGGCTCGTCCACGGTCGACGCGATCACCGATGACGAGCTGCTCGCCATGATCGTCGGGCGACAGCTCACGTCGACGTTCCCGGCCAAGCGCACCGCCACTGACGCCGACCAGGTCTCCCTCGTCGTACGTGACCTGTCCGGCGAGGGCTTCTCCGACGTGTCGATCGAGGCGGTACGAGGCGAGATCGTCGGCGTAGCAGGGGTTGTCGGCAACGGCCAGACCGAGCTGCTGCGGTCTCTCGCCGGCCTCGCGCCCTTCCGTGGCACGGTCGAGATCGTCGGTCGCGCCCACACCTCGAAGACCCTGCTCACCGAGTCGTCGTTCATGCCAGCCGACCGTCATCGCGAAGGTCTGATGATGTCGCTGTCCGTGCGCGAGAACGCCGCGGTCACGTCGCTGACCCGGTTCCGGCGAGGCCCGCTGCTCGACCGGCGTACCGAGGTCGCGATGGTCAACCGCGAGGTCGCGGCGCTGGCGGTCAAGACCCCGTCGCTCGACGCTCCCGTCTCCGCCCTCTCCGGCGGCAACCAGCAGAAGGTCGTGCTGACCCGGGCCCTGCTCTCCAAGCCGTCCATCCTCATCGCCGACGAACCCACCCAGGGCGTCGATGTCGGCGCCCGCGCAGAGATCTACCGCATCCTGCGCGAGGTGTCGGACGGCGGGGTGCCGGTCGTCGTCGCCTCGTCCGACGCCAAGGAGCTCGAGGGCCTGTGCGACCGGGTCGTCGTCATGTCGCGCGGCCAGTGCGTCGAGACCTTGACCGGCGACGACATCACGGAGGAGCGGCTCATCCGCGCCGCTGTGCGATCGACAGCCCACCTGCGCGAGGACGCAGGCGTCCGCCCGGCAACGCAGTCGACCCGGCTGCGGCGGTTCGTGCAGGGCGACTACGCACCTGTGGTCATCCTGGCCGCGGTCATGGTGGCCCTGGGTGCCTACGTCTACTCGCAGAACTCGCGCTACCTCTCCGCCTTCAACATCACCTCGGTGACGTTGCTGGTCGCGGCACTGGGCTTCATCGCCATGGGCCAGACCACGGCCCTGCTCATGGGCGGCATCGACCTGTCCGTCGGCCCACTGTCCGGGTTCCTCGTGGTGATCGGCTCGTTCTTCCTCGGCGAAGGGCAGTCGGGGTGGTCGGTGATCCTCGGACTCGCCCTCATGGCGGGAGCGGCCGCAGCAACGGGCGCGGTCAACGGGACCCTCGTCCGGTACGGCAAGTTCACGCCGGTCGCTGCGACCCTGACCACGTACATCGCCCTGCAGGGCTTGAGCTTTTTGCTCCGTGACACCCCGGGCGGCAGCATCAGCGGCACCGTCACCGACGCCATCACGCACGAGGTCTTCAACGTGCCGGTCGCCTTCCTGGTCCTGATAGCTGCGACCTTCGTCGTGGAGATCCTGCTGCGCAAGAGCGCGTGGGGACTGCGGCTGCGGGCCGTCGGCTCGAACGAGGAGTCGGCCCGTCGGGTCGGTGTCGCCATCAACCGCACCGTGATCCTCGGCTACGTGGTGACGTCGCTGTTCACCTTCCTCGGCGCCATCATCCTGATGGCGCAGCTCGGCATCGGCGACCCTGCGCAGGGCACGACCTACACCTTGAGCAGCATCACTGCTGTCGTCCTCGGCGGCACCAGCCTCCTCGGCGGGCGCGGCACCTTCCTCGGGACGCTGCTCGGCGCCGGCCTCATCATCCAGATCCTCAACGCGACGACGTTCCTCGGGCTCAGCCAGACCTGGCAGTACTTCTTCCAAGGCGCCCTCATCGTCGCGGCCGCCGTGGTTTACAGCCGGGTGCGCGGCAACCGCATCTCCTTCTCCTAACCGACTCAGGCCTTACTCCAGCCAGCAAAGGAGCACGTCGTGCGCGCAGCGCGGTACTACGGAAAGAACGACATCCGGGTGGTCGACGTCCCCGTGCCGGAGCTCCATGCCAGTGACGACGTCCTGGTACGGGTGGCCTACTGCGGCATCTGCGGCACAGACCTGCACGAGTACACGTCCGGTCCCATCGTCACCCCAGTTACTCCCCATGTCCTGACGGGTGCGACCCTGCCGCAGACGTTGGGGCACGAGTTCTCCGCGACCGTCGTCGAGGTCGGCTCGGACGTCAAGGACGTCCGCGTCGGTGACCGGGTGGCGATCATGCCGGCGATCGTGTGTGGCCGCTGTCACTACTGCCGCCGCGGCCAAGGCCATCTGTGCATCAACTTCGCGTGTACGGGGCTGTCGGCCGAGACCGGTGGGCTGGCTGAGTTTGCCGTGCTCAAGGAGTACCAGGTGGCCAAGCTGCCGGACAGCGTCTCCGACCTCGAGGGCGCGGTGATCGAGCCCGCGAGTGTGGCCGCCTACGGTGTCGACCGCGCCGGCATCACCGGGGGAGACGTCGTCCTGGTCACCGGTGCCGGCCCGATCGGCGTCCTTTCCGCCTTGTATGCCAACGGTGTCGGGGCCTCGACCGTGGTCATCGCCGAGCCCAACCCCAACCGCGCGGCCCTGGCCCGCGCGATGGACATCGGACCCGTCGTCGACCCGACGGCCGACGGGTTCGCCGAGCTCCTCGACGAGCTCACCGGCGGCATCGGGGTCGACCTCACCGTCGAGTGCTCGGGGTCGACGCCGGGTCTGGCCACGGCGGTGAGGCACACCCGGCGCAGGGGGTCGATCGTCCAGACCGGCCTGCACACCAAGCCCGCGACCCTTGACGCGATGGCGTTGTCGGAACGAGAGCTGACGCTGTTCGGCAGCTGGTGCTACTGGATCACCGACTGGCCGCGCATCATCCGGCTGGTCGCGGCCGGCCGCTACCCCGTGGCCAAGGCCATCACGGCGCAGATCGACCTGGAGAAGGTCGTCACGGAGGGCTTTGACGTGCTCGTCGACCCGCGTGGCGACCAGCTCAAGGTCCTGGTCCGTTCTGCCGGCCACGAGAGCTGAGGGCGGACATGACATTGCACGCGATCCATCACGCAGGTCTGGTCGTGAGTGACCTCGACCGCTCGATCTACTTCTACCACGACGTTCTCGGCCTTCCGTTCGCCAACGAGCCGACCCCGTGGTTCGCCGGCCCCGAGCTGGCAGCGGGCGTCGGTGTGCCTGACGCGACGTTGCGCCAGGTGTCGCTGTGGGTCGGCGAGGCCTCGACGATGGAGCTCATCGAGTACGGCAACCGCCCCGAGTCAGGCGCTGCGCCCGTACCCAATAATCACCTGGGTGCTGCGCACATCTGCTTCCGGGTCGACGATGTACGTGCCAAGAAGGCCGAGCTGGAGGCCAAGGGAGTCGTCTTCTACACCGACGTCAACGTCGTCGACGAGGGCCCGTTGGCGGGCTGGCGCTGGGTCTACTTCAGCGATCCCGACGGCCTGGCCCTCGAGCTGGTCGAGGTCGCCTACTACTTGAAGGACGAGCGCGAGGCCGCGTCCGCCGACTACCTGCGTACCCGCCCGTCGCTCGCCGCGCTTGAGGCGCAGCACACCTGGAGGTCGTGATGGGTTCCCCCACGTACGGAGTCACGGATGTCGACTGGGAGAGCCGGCTGAGCATGCCTCGCCTGCGCGACGAGCGACTGACACGGCTCAAGAAGACGCTGGCGCAGTCGGAGATCGGCTCCCTGCTGACCTTCGACTTCCACAACATCCGCTACATGACCGGCACCCACATCGGGACCTGGGCGATGGACAAGATGATCCGGTTCGCCGTGCTGCCGCGCGGCGGTGACCCGGTGGTCTGGGACTTCGGTTCGGCAGCCAAGCACCACCAGCTGTACGCGCCGTGGCTCGACGACGCCCAGCTGCTCTCGGGCAAGGCGGGCGGCGACCCGCACTACGGCGCCAGAGCCGGCATCTCGACTCTGCGCGGTGCCATCCCGCCGTCCGCCGGACGAGCGGAGGATCTCGCCGCCAAGGTTTACCAGGTGCTGGCTGACCACGGTCTCGAGCACGAGCCGCTGGGCGTCGACGTGATCGAGCCCCCGGTGATGTTCGCCCTGCAGGCGCTGGGCATCGAGGTCGTCGACGGGCAGCAGGTCTTCCTGGAGGCGCGGCGGATCAAGACCGTCGACGAGATCGGCCTGCTCACCCAGGCGGTCTCGATGGTCGACGCCGCATACGAGGAGCTCTATGGGTTCCTCCGCCCGGGCGTCAAGGAGAACGAGTGCGTGGGCCTGGTCAGCAAGGTGCTCTACGACCTCGGCTCGGAGCACGTCGAGGGGGTCAACGCCATCTCGGGCGAGCGCTGCTCGCCGCACCCGCACGTCTTCTCCGACCGGCTGCTGCGACCGGGCGACCCGGCGTTCTTCGACATCCTGCACAGCTACATGGGCTACCGCACCTGCTACTACCGGACGTTCGCCATCGGCAGTGCCTCGACGGCGATGCGTGACGCCTACCGGATCTGCCGCGACTACATGGACCAGGCCATCGACCTGGTCAAGCCTGGGGCGACGACCGCAGACATCGTCCAGGTCTGGCCGACCGCCCAGGAGTTCGGCTTTGCCAACGAAGAGGCCGCCTTCGCCCTGCAGTACGGGCACGGCGTCGGGCTCAGCATCTGGGAGCGCCCCATCTTCAGCCGGCTCACGTCGATCGAGCACCCGGAGACGCTCGAGGAGGGCATGGTCTTCGCGCTGGAGACCTACTGGCCGGCTGCCGACGGCTGGGGCGCGGCGCGCATCGAGGAGGAGATCATCGTCACCGCCGACGGGTGCGAGGTCATCACCAAGTTCCCGGCAGAGGAGTTGCTCGTCGCCGGTCGTCGCTACCACACGACCGGTGGCTACCTCCCGCTGGAACGTGACAGCCAGTCCAACCGCAACCGGTCGAACCGATGAGAGCAGGACCTCGATGGATCTGAAGGGCGGCCTCGGCCACCTGTCGTACTCCACCCTCGTGCACCCAGGGGACACGTGGGCGGAGATGCGCGAGAGCATGTCCACCTACCTGCCGGAGGTCAAGAAGCGGTTCAGCCCCGACGCCCCCTTCGGCGTCTCCCTTCGGCTGTCCGGCGCCTCCGTTGAGACGCTGATGGGTGACCCGGGGGAGCGGGCCGAGCTGGCGAAGTTCCTTGACCAGCAGGACATGTATCTCTATACGGTCAATGCCTTCCCCTACGGCCCGTTCAAGGGGCAGCGGGTCAAAGAGCAGGTGTACGAGCCCGACTGGGCGGACGAGCGCCGTGTCAGATACACGATGGACATCGCCGACATCCTCGCGGAGGTCTGCGCCGAGGGCGTCGAGCCGAGCATCCAGTCCGCCCCGCTGGCCTTCGCCGCCAACGTGAGCGGTCCTGACTACGTCGAGACCCTGACCCGCAACACCCTGCGCGTCGTGGCACACCTGTTCCACCTCGAGCAGCGCACCGGCCGCAGGGTCAAGCTGGCCCTCGAGCCGGAGCCGTTCTGCTACCTCGAGACCACCGACGAAACGGTGACCTGGTTCACCGACCACGTCTACTCTGCCGCAGGCATCGAGCTGCTCAGTGAGCTTGCCGACATCCCGCTGGCAGAGTCGATCGGCGCCCTCCGCCGCTACCTCGGGGTGGTCTTCGACATCTGCCACCAGTCGGTCGCGTTCGAGAACATGACCGAGTCGCTGGCCAAGCTCGAGGCCGCCGGCATCCCGGTCTTCAAGCTGCAGGAGGCCTCCGCGCTGTGGGTGCCGGAGGTCACCGAGGAGGCGATCGCCGAGCTGGGCCGGTTCACCGACACCATCTACCTCAGCCAGACCAGTGAGGTGCGCGACGGAGTCCTGACCCGCTACCTCAACCTCGAGGACGCGATCGCGGCCTACCGCGCAGATCCCGGTCCGCGGGAGTGGCGCACTCACTTCCACGTCCCCGTCTTCCTCGACGACCTCGGGCCCTTCCGTACCACGCGGTTCGGCGTGCAGGAGGCGTTGCTCGTCCACGCCGCCAAGCCGCAGTCGACCCACCTGGAGATCGAGACCTACACGTGGGACGTCCTGCCCGACCACCTCAAGACCGGTGACATCATCGACTACGTCGTCCGCGAGCTGGAGTTCGTACGCGACACCCTGCTCGGCGCGGCGGAGCACCAGTGACGGCGCAGCCTACGGGGCTTTTCATCGGCGGTGAGTGGCGAGACGCCTCCGACGGCACGTCGTTCGCGGTCGCCGACCCGGCGACCGAGGAGACGATCTGTGAGGTGGCTTCCGCCACCCCGGCGGACGCCATCGCCGCGGTCGACGCCGCGGACAAGGCAGCGGAGGCCTGGGCCGCAACAGCACCTAGGGTACGGGCGGAGGTGCTGCGTCGGGCGTACGAGCTGATGACCGCCGACGCCGAGCGACTCGCCCGCCTCATCTCGCTGGAGAACGGCAAGGCGCTGCGCGACTCCCGCGGTGAGGTTGCCTACGCGGCGGAGTTCTTCCGCTGGTACGCCGAGGAAGCGGTGCGGCTGGAGGGCTCGGTGCTGCGCGCGCCGGCGGGCGGCAACAACATCCTGGTGCTGCACCAGCCGGTCGGCATCTGTCTGCTCATCACGCCCTGGAACTTCCCCGCGGCCATGGCGACCCGCAAGATCGCGCCCGCCCTGGCGGCGGGCTGCACGGTCATCCTCAAGCCGGCCTCCGAGACCCCGCTCACCGCCTTGGCGATGGCCGCCCTGCTGCAGGAGGCCGGCGTGCCGGCGGGGGTCGTCAACGTGGTGCCGTCGCGCAGCTCTGGTGCGCTCGCGTCGGCCACGCTGGCCGACCCTCGGGTGCGCAAGGTGTCGTTCACCGGCTCGACCGAGGTGGGGCGCGTCCTGCTCGCCGAGGCCGCCAAGAACGTCGTCAACACGGCGATGGAGCTCGGCGGCAACGCACCCTTCCTCGTGCTCGCCGACGCCGACCTCGATGCCGCCGTCGCGGGTGCGATGGTGGCCAAGATGCGCAACGGTGGCGAGGCGTGCACGGCCGCCAACCGGTTCTACGTCCAGGCGGCGGTGGCGCGCGAGTTCTCCGAGCGGCTGGCGGTTGCGATGGCCGCCCTGCGCGTGGGCCCGGGACTCGACGAGGCCACCGAGCTCGGCCCGCTCGTCAACCACGATGCCCGTACCAAGGTCGCCGAGCTGGTGCAGGGCGCGGTCGACCAGGGCGCACGCGTTCTCACGGGCGCAACGGCTCCTGACGGGCGCGGGTTCTTCTACGCGCCAACGGTTCTCGGCGATGTGCCGCCCGACGCGGACATCCTGGGCGAGGAGATCTTCGGGCCTGTCGCGCCGGTCGTGCCGTTCGACTCCGTGGCCGACGCTGTGCGCATGGCCAACACGGGAGAGTATGGGCTCGTGTCCTACGTCTACACCGGCGATCTTGCCATGGGCCTGCGGGTCAGCCAGTCGCTTGACTGCGGCATGGTGGGTCTCAACCGACCGGTCGTCTCCGACCCGGCTGCTCCCTTCGGGGGCACCAAGCAGAGCGGCCTCGGTCGCGAGGGCGGCCACGAAGGACTGCTGGAGTTCACCGAGAGCAAGTACATCGCGGTGGAGTGGTGAGCGAGCTCGGTTTCCTCGGTCTGGGCAGCATGGGCTCGGCCATGGCCGGTCGCCTCGTCCAGGCAGGCCACACGGTACGGGTGTGGAACCGGTCACCCGCAGCGTCAGCAGCCCTCGCGGCGGAGGGCGCGGTCGCTGTCGACTCGGCGGCCGACGCCCTCGCGGCCGACGTCTCGTTCTCCATGCTGGCCGACGATCGCGCCGCAGACGAGGTGCTTACCGTCGACGCCATGGGCATCGCCGCTGGACGCGTCCACGTCAACATGGCCTCGCTCAGTCCGGCTATGACCGACCTGCTCGAGCAGCGGTGGACCGGTGCCGGCGGACTCTATGTCGCGGCTCCCGTGCTGGGCCGGCCGCCGGTGGCCGCCGCGGGCAAGCTCAACATCATCGCCGGGGGACCACCCGTCGCGGTCGTCCAGGTGGCGGACTACCTGGCCGTCCTCGGCGCACGCACCTGGGACGCCGGCCCCCGCCCCCGTACCGCCAGCGTCCTGAAGATCGCGGTCAACTACACCATCATCCATTCGTTGCAGGCACTGGCTGAGGGCGTCACTCTCGTGGAGTCGCAGGGCATCGACCCGCTGGTGTTCACTGGGCTGCTCGGCGGGACGTTGTTCGGGGGAGTGGTCCACCAGGGCTACGGCGACGCCATCGCACAGCGCCGTTACTCGCCCCCCGGGTTCGCCATGCCGCTGGGGCTCAAGGACCTCGGACTCGCCGAGGACATCGCCCGAGAGGCCGGCGTCGAGCTGCCGTCGTCCCCGCTGCTGCGTGCTGCCTTCGAGGCCGCGATGGCCGACCCCGAGCTGCGCCAGCACGACTGGGCCGCCATGGCCGAGGTCACCCGCGACCCACGGCGATCGCGGTGACTCCCCACGTCGCCGTGCTGGGCACAGGCGCCAACGGTGCGGGCATCGGCGCCGACCTGGTCCGCGCCGGCCACGACGTCACCTTCATCGAGCAGTGGCCCGACCACGTCGAGGCCATGCGCCGCGGCGGCCTTAGGGTGGAGATGCCCGACCGGACGACCCAGACCGACGTACGGGCGCTGCACCTGTGCGAGGTGGCTACGCTGCGAGAGAAATTCGACCTGGTGTTCCTCATGGTCAAGGCCTACGACTCGCGGTGGGCCACCGAGCTGATCAAGCCGTACGTCACGGACGACGGCCTCGTCATCGGGCTGCAGAACGGCATGACGCTGGCTACGGTCTCCGACGTCATGGGTCCAGACCGGGCGGCCGGCGGCGTCATCGAGGTGTCGGCCGCGATGTTCACCCCCGGCGTGGTCGAGCGCCACACGGTCCCCGAGGGGTCATGGTTCGCGCTCGGCGGCCTGACGCCCCACTCGCAACAGAAAGCAACCGACGCGGCGGCCCTGCTCAGGGCGGCCGGCACCGTCGAGGTGGTGCCGGACATCACGTCGGCCAAGTGGATGAAGCTGGTGGTCAACTGCGCCGAGCTGGTCACCGCGGCGATCGTCGACCGGCCGATGTTCGCTGCCGCTCGGCTGCCCGGCATGAGCGAGTTCATGCGGGCCGCCGGACGAGAAGCCCTGGCAGCAGGCGTTTCCCTCGGCTACCGGCCGATGCCCATTCTGGGGCTCACCGAGTCCGACGCGGCTGACGCCGACCGGCTGGTCGACGCTCTCATCGACGCGGTCTACACCCACTTCGCCCTGCCGACGACCCGTACCACCGTCCACCAGGACTGGCTCAAAGGCAGGCACAGCGAGGTCGACGAGATCAACGGCCTGGTGGTACGCGCCCACGCCGCTGTCGGCGGGTCGTGTCCCGCCAACGAGGCGATCGTCGCGCTGGCCCACCAGATCGAAGACGGATCACTGAAGGCGTCGCCGGACAACATCGGCCTGCTCGTGTCGGCAGTGTCATCCTGACGACGGGTCGAGCGGGACGTTGACGGTCGTGCTGCCGCCCGTGATCCGCAGCGATGTGTCGGCACGCGTTGCGGACAACGGCACCCGCGCGAGGCCCGCGTACGACGGCGTCGCTGGCCTCTGCAGCCCCGGCGACGTCACGGACACGACGTCCCCAGGGTGCACGACGGCGAAGGCGATCTGGTACGGGGCCGTCGTGCCGTCCTTGAGCAGCGGCCGCCCCAGGGCGCTGAGCTCGCGCAGGCCGCCGTTCTGCCGGACGAAGCGGTCGTCGAGGACGGTGAACGGCGCGCCGGGCGTGGCCCGGACGAGCAGCGCCATCCGCAGGTCGCCCTCGAGGATCACACCCACCATGCCGTCGACCGAGCCGGCGTAGACGATCCTGAGGTTGTGGTGCGGGCCCTTCGCCGCATCCCAGGCCGCCTCGGCGTCAAGCGCGGCTGTGGTGTTGACCAGCTCTCCGCGTTGCGGCCAGCGGATGAAGGGGACGTCTCCGGTCGGGTCGGACGGCAGCGACGGTTGCGCGGCAGTGGCGGCTACGGATGGCGGCGCGACCCCGGCGGGCGCCGACGGGGCTGGAGGTCGGGTGAAGGGCTGGCCGCCACTGACGAGGATGTCATCGCCACTTCCTTTGGGGACGACGCTGCCGGCGGGCGGGTCCTGCGAGGTGACGGTTCCAGTGCTGCCCCTCCCGTTCGAGACCCCCACACTCAAGCCGGCGTCCTGCAACGCCCTCATGGCAGCGTCAGGCGACATCCCGATCACGGACGGGATGGTGACGATCGGGCCGGGGGGAAGCGGGAACGGTGAGGGCACGGGTTCGAAGGGCAGCGAGGCCGCGCCGGGTGCGCTGCCTGGGACGTGGATGGTCAGCGTCGCAAGCGGTGCTCCCGAGCCTGAGCAGACGAAGCCCTTGCAGTCGAGGAAGAACTGCACGACGCCGGTCTGGTTCTGCGGCGAGCCTTCAGGATCGACGAAGCCCTCGCCGTCGGGGAAGGAGTAGGGCACGTCGACGAGGTTGGCGAAGGTCGCGGTTCGTTGCACGAAGGACAGCCGGTCGACGCAAGGACCACCGGCCTTGAACGCCACGGACTGGGGACCGGCCAGCCGCAGGACCAGCCCGGCCGAGGTCAGGGCGGTCACCGGCGGATGTTCGACGGGGGCGTCCCGGTAGACGGCGATCGCGAGGCCTGCGCAAGGACCGCTGGTGACGAGCGGGGCCACCCCGGACAGGTCGATGACCGGGGTCGACGGGTTGGGAGCCGGGCTCGTCGACAGTGGGACCCGGGAGGAGGTACCGGCCGAGGCGGCCGGTGCGGGCGGCGACGGGAGCCGCGACCCGGGGTGCTGCCAGAACGCCGCGCCCGCAACGATCCCGCCAACGACCGCGACCGAAGCAACCGCTGAGCTGCTGCGTAGCAGTGCCGTGCGCCCCGCCTGTCGGGTGCGCAAGTGGTCCACCAGTGATGCCGGCGCACGGACGTCGTCGAGACGGTCGCCGAGGCGTCGGTGCAGCTCGTCGCGGAACTCCTGCTCCGTCAGCATCACATGCTCCCTTGCTCGTCAGGAACCGCTTCGAGCAGCGTCCGGATGCGCTCGAGACCCTTGCTGGTGTTGGACTTCACGGTTCCTGGCGCGCAGTCGAGGATCGCTGCGGTGTCCTCGATGGAGAGGTCCTCCCAGAACCGCAGGACCAACGTCGCTCGCTGCCTCGGCGCCAGTTGGCGCAGTGCGGACACCAGCTCGTCCCGTGCGAGCAGCGCAGTCACCTCGTCGACGGCGACCGCGTGCTGGCCAGGATCGAGCGACGTCTCCGCGACCCGGCGGACACGCCGACGGTGGCGGTCGTGGGTGAGGTTGACCAGCACCCGCCGCACGTAAGCGTCAGGGTGGGCGGCGGCAGACCGCCAGTGCCGGTGGGTGCGCCACAGCGCCTCCTGGACGAGGTCTTCCGCCTGGTGCAGGTCGCCGACCAGCAGCACGGCCGTTCTCAGCAACGCCGAGGACCGCCCCCGTACGAAGTCCTCGAAAGCCGGATCGACTGTTGCCACGACAGTGAAAACGTACGTCGCGCCGGTGAGGTTGCCTCCTCAGGCTGCCACGATCGTCGTCATGAGCTGAAGACGGCGGTGACGCTGACGTCAGCGCTGGCAGAGTTGACGGCGCATCGCGTGGTGATGGTGGCGTCACAGCCGTCCCAGTGGTCGAAGACCGGCGTGACCGGTGCCTCGGGAGCGCCGCCGTCGGTGGCGGCGTCGATGTTGACCGAGTGGCCGGCGTCGGTGACGAAGTCGCAGGTGGTCGTGCCGCCCCAGGAGGACACGCTCGGGTTGTCCGCGCACTGACGGCCGACATCGCCGCCGAAGATGACGTGCGCTCCGAGATATCCGGACAGGGGGCCGGAGTCGCCGGGGAAGAAGCCACCGACGCAGAAGGTGAGGTCGGGGCCTGTGCCGCACGGGATCTGTGGTTCCTGCACGGTGACGTGGACGACGATGGTCGCCACGAACTGCGCCGTCACCGAGCGGGCGGCGTCCACCGTCACGGCGCAGGTGGTGGTGCCGGTGCACGCGCCACCCCAGCCGGCGAACCGTGACCGCGGGTCCGGCGTTGCGGTCAGAGTGACGTGAGTGCCGGCCACGTAGTCGTGGCTGCAGGACGAGCCCGTGGTGGAGCCGCACGTGATGCCGACCGGGCTGCTGGTGATCGCGCCGGTGCCGTTGCCTGTCACAGAGACGGTCAGGGTGTCGACGTGGCTCGGGACGCAGGTCAGGGTGACCACCCGGGTCGACGGGTCGATCGAGGTGTGGATCGTGCCGACGGTGGGCGTGCCGTCATCGCAGGAGAGACCGTTGACGGACCCGGTACCGGCTCCAACCCCCGCCGGACCTGTGGGGCCCGCCACGCCCGGTGTCCCGGACGGCCCTGCGGGCCCTTGCGGCCCGGTCGGCCCGGTCTGGTTCCAACTGAGCGCGGTTTCGCCCGTCCTGCAGGTGTGGTTGGCGGTGAGGACGCGGAGGTAGGCCGCGTTCGGGTAGTAGCAGCTGCGGATCACGATGGCCGACGACGGCGCCGCCGAAGCCACCCAGGGAGCACCCAGCACTGCCGCGGTGGCCACCGCGAGCGACCCCACGAGCGCGCGCCGTCGGAGCCGCAGCCCAGGGAGTCGGGAGGAGGAGGGTGTCATGACAGAGGCCTTTCCCGGGCAGCCGCGGGGCTCGACGCCGATCCGGCGCCGGAGATCACGAGGCCGACGCTAGACACGGCCGCCCGGTGGCGCGTCCGTGGAACTACGCAAATCTGTCATCGGCGACGCGCGTATCAGCGGCCCCCGGGAGCGGCTCTGTCGTGGCGAGGTCACCCGTTTGGCCGCTGGCGTTGGGCGCTAGCCGGAAGTTAGGCTAACCTTACGACGAAGGCATGGGTTCGGCGCTGGGAGTGGGATGTACGTCTGTATCTGCGAGGCAGTCACCGAGGACGAGGTGACGATGGCCGTCCTGGCCGGGGCTGAGACCGTCGAGGCGGTCACGGCGGCGACCGACGCCGGGTCGTGCTGCGGCACCTGCCACCCCGCCATCGAGGCGGTGCTCGAGCGCACCTGCCCGCTGCGCACCGGAGCCCTGGCCGATCGTCGCTGCCCGCGCATCGACTTGACCGGTTCGTTCATCCCGGAGCGCCGTCGCAGCGTCGGCGTGAGCGACCACTCGTACGCGTAGCATGCCGGTATGAAAGGTGACGCACGCGTCCTCGAGTTCCTCAACGAGCAGCTGAGCGCCGAGCTCACGGCGATCAACCAGTACTTCCTGCACGCGAAGATGCAGGCCAACTTCGGCTGGGTCAAGCTCGCTGCCCACACGCGTGCGGAGTCCATCGAGGAGATGACGCACGCCGAGGTGCTGACCGATCGCATCCTGTTCCTCGAGGGGCTGCCCAACTTCCAGCGGCTGTTCCCGCTGCGCATCGGACAGACGCCGCAGCAGATGTTCGAGGCTGACCTGGCCGTCGAGGTCGAGGCGATCGACCGGCTGCGTCGCGGCGCGGAGTACATGCGCAGCGTCTCGGACATCACCAGCGCCAAGCTTTTCGAGACCATCCTT
The DNA here is from genome assembly GCA_033097465.1 of Acidothermaceae bacterium B102. Taxonomy (GTDB): domain Bacteria; phylum Actinomycetota; class Actinomycetes; order JAWWOL01; family JAWWOL01; genus JAWWOL01. The sequence continues at coordinate 4,426,003 of AP028633.1, read as the reverse complement.
GCCGACGAGGAGACGCACGTCGACTACCTGGAGACGCAGCTCAGCCTGCTGGTCCAGCTCGGCGAGCCGCTCTACCTCGCCCAGCTCGTCGAGCAGCCCGCGAGCTAGAGAACGGCCCCAGGGTTGAGGATGCCGGCCGGGTCGAGTGCCTGCTTGATCTGCCGGTTGAGCGCCATCACGTCCGGGCCCAGGTAGGCGCCGAGCCAGGGCGCCTTGAGTCGCCCCACGCCGTGCTCACCGGTGATCGTGCCGCCGAGGCCGATGGCCAGCTCCATGACCTCGCCGAAGGCCACTTGGGCCCGTACCGCAGCGGCTGTGTCGGCGGGGTCGAACACGATCAGCGGATGGGTGTTGCCGTCGCCCGCGTGGGCCACGACGGCGATCGTGACGTCGCGGGCCACGCTGATCTCCGCGATGCCGTCCACCAGTGCGGGCAGCGCCGGCAGCGGCACCCCGACGTCCTCGAACAGCAGCTCGCCGAGGCGGCCGAGAGCCTCGAACGCAACACGTCGGGCGGCCGCGAACGCCTCCCCGGCCTCCTCGTCGTCCGTGGTAAAGACGTCGGTCGCCCCGTACGCGAGGCATTCGGCCTCCATCACCGCGATCTCTTCGACGGCGGCGAGCCCGCCGGCATCGGACCGGGCGATCAGCAGCGCCCTGGCATCGCGGTCAAGGCCCATGTGCAGTATGTCCTCGACCGCGTTGACCGAGGTCTGGTCCATGAACTCCAGCATCGACGGCCGGATGCGCCCGACGATGGCCACGACCGCATCGGCTGCCGCCTCGACCGAGGTGAAGCTCGCGACCAGGGTGGCCGCCGGCCGCTGCGCCGGAAGCAGCCGCAGGGTCACCTCGGTGATGACGCCGAGGGTGCCCTCGCTGCCGACGAACAGCTTGGTGAGGGAGTAACCGGCCACGTCCTTGAGCCGCGGTCCGCCCAGCCGCAGCGCCGTGCCGTCCGCCAGCACGACCGTCATGCCCAGCACGTAGTCGCTGGTGACGCCGTACTTGACGCAGCACAACCCGCCCGCGTTGGTGGCCACATTGCCGCCGATGGAGCAGATCTCGTACGAGGACGGGTCCGGCGGATACCAGAGCCCGTGCTCGGCGGCCGCCCGCTTGACGTCCGCGTTCATCGCGCCGGGCTGGGCGAACGCCACCCGCATCGCCGGGTCGATGGTGACGGTCGTCATGCGTTCCAGCGACAGGACGATGCCGCCGTCGACAGCCGTCGACCCGCCCGAGAGACCGGTGCCCGCGCCGCGGGGCACCACGGGGACCACCTCGCTGGTGGCCCACCGCAGCACCTGCTGGACGTCGTCGGTCGAGGTGGCGCGGACGACGGCCAGCGGCCGACCGGCGTCGGCCTGCCCGGCCCAGTCGCGCCGGTAGCCCTCGATGGTGCCGGGGTCGACGACCAGCGCGCCGTCGGGCAGCACGGCCTCCAGCTTGGACAGGTCGGGGCCGCTCGTCATGCCAACAGTGTGCAACGAGACGTCAGCTTTCGGGGCGACCGGCTGCGGCGTCGTGCACGCAGCGGGCAATCTGCACCCGGTTGGTCACCTCGAGCTTGGTGAACAGCGCCGCCACGTGCGTCTTCACCGTCGCTACGCCGAGGTAGAGCCGTTGGGCGATCTCGGCGTTGGTGAGGCCCTCGCTCACGGCGATGGCCACCTCACGCTCGCGGTCGGTCAGCTTGCCCAGCAAGGCGGAGGCGGCGGGCTGACGCGACTCGCGAGGTCGGGTCACGGTGGCGATCAGCTGCGCGGTAACGCTGGGGGAGAGGATCGGCTGGCCCACCGCCACCCGCCGGATCGCGTCGATGATGTCGGCCGGCGGCGTGTCCTTGAGCAGGAACCCGGAGGCGCCGTGACCCAACGCGGTCAGCACCAGCTCGTCGGTGTCGAACGTGGTGAGCACGATGACCCGCGTCGACGACCCCTCGTCGTGCAGGCGCCGGGTGGCGGAGAGCCCGTCCATGCGCGGCATCCGGATGTCCATCAGCACCACGTCCGGCACCTCGCGCGCGACGAGGGCTAGCGCCTCCTGGCCGTCGGCCGCCTCGCCGACGACGGTCACGTCGGGGGTGCCGCCGAGGATCATGCGCAGGCCGGCCCGTACCAAGGGATCGTCGTCGACGATGAGTACGCGGACGGTCGCCGTCACTTCTGCCATGGCAACCTCGCTCGTAGGATGAACGACCCGTCGGGCTGCAGTCCGTGCTCCAGTGTCCCGCCGGCCAGCGCCACGCGTTCGGCCAGGCCGACCAGTCCCACCCCGGAGGGCGGCAGGTCGATGCCGGCCGGACCGGTGCCGTTGCGCACCTCGACCTCGAGGCCGAATCCGGCGGCGCCGGACAACCGGACGGTCGCGACCTCGCCGGGGGCGTGCTTGCGGGCGTTGGTCAAGGCTTCCTGCACGACCCGGAATCCGGTACGGGACAAGGTGGTTGGGATGCCTTCGGCGCCGTTGGCCGCAAGGCCCGACGTGTCCAGGGTGATGACCGCGCCCGCCTCACGCGCGTCGGCGACCAGCGCCGGCAGCTCGGCCAGCGTCGGCTGCGGCTGCTCCACCATGCCCGCGTCCTCGGCCCGCAGCACGCCGAGCACCTGGCGCAGCTCGGCCAGGGCGAGCTGCGCGTTGGCCTGGATCGTCCGGGCCGACTCCGCTGTCTCCTCCCGGGTGAGGTCGTCGCGGTAGGCGAGCGCTCCCGCGTGCAGGGCGACGAGCGAGATGCGGTGGGCCAGGACGTCGTGCATCTCGCGGGCGATCCGGGTCCGCTCCGAGGTACGGGCGGAGTCGGCAACCGCGGCCTGCTCACGCTCCGCGGCGAGGACCCGGTCGCGTTCGGTGGCCGCCAGCTCGCGTCGCGCCCCGACGTAGTAGCCCGTGGTGAGGGCCGTCACCAGGATCAACAGCGCGATGGTCATGGCCAGCCAGGTGTTCCAGCCGAAGCCGACGTCCGGCGTACGGATCGGCAGGCCGGACCCGACCACCACCAGCTCAGCGACGACGTACGAGCCCAGCGCTGCGATCGACCAGCTGCGCCGGCGCCACGTGCCCAACGACGCAACGGCGACGATCGCGACTCCGAGGTTGGCGGTAGACACCGTCATCAGGGCTGCGGCGGCACAGCCCACGGCGAGCGGATACTCACGCCGCCGGGGGAGGAGCAGCACCACCGCTGCCGCGCCGATCACCAGGTCGAGCACGAGGACCGCCACGTCGGTGGACCGGTGCGCGTCCGCCAGCGGACCGCTGGTCCCGAGCCGCCCGGCGACGTTGGCGAGCAGGGCCAGCGACCCTATGGCGACTGCGCCGCCGTACCGGAGCAGTCGGGCACGCTGCGGCAACACAGGGTGCACGGGGTCGAATGCGGTGGCCATGGGCTCAGCGTAGGGACCTGGCCGACTCGTGGGCTCCGTCCTGCGGTTACCGGGCCCTCCACCTTTCGGCTGACCCGCTCCATCCCCGGTGCGGAGGTTCGAGGGGGCGCTGGCCGCGACGGTGGTGTTGCCGCCACGAACCCGAGCGGCCACGTGAGATTTGGAAGGTGCATCATGCGCACACTCGCTCTCTGGTGTTTCCGTCATCGTCGGCTCGTCGTTGCCGGTTGGCTGCTCGCGGTCGTGATGCTGGTCTTCACCTCTCAGACCGCCGGCACGGCGTACGACAACTCGCTCTCCCTGCCCGGCACCGACTCGGCCAAGGCCCAGGCGCTGCTGCAGTCGCACGCACCTGGCGCCTCGGGTGACGCCGAGCAGGTCGTCGTGGCGACCAAGGGCAACGCCAAGCTGACCGACCCAGCGGTACGGGCGGATGCCGACGCGCTGTTCGCTCGACTGGTCAGACTGCCTGGTGTGACGGCGATCTCGTCTCCCTACGCGGCCGGAGGCGCGGCGCAGCTGAGTGCCGACGGCACGGTCGGCTTTGCCACGCTGACCTACGCCGCGACCGCCGACCACATCACGGTCAGCGAGGGAGCCGCTCTGGTGAAGGCTGCCCGGTCGTACCGCAGTGCTTCGCTCGACGTCGCCGTCGAGGGCGCCGCGGCGACCAAGGCCGCCGAGCAGAGTCTCGGGGGAGTGGGGCTGGGCATCATCGCGGCGCTCGTGGTGCTGCTGCTGGTCTTCGGCTCGCTCTTGGCCGCGTCGCTGCCGTTGGTGGCGACCCTGCTGGCACTGCCGGCGGCGACGAGCGCCATCGCACTGCTGGCCCACTTCGTCGCGATCCCGGAGTCGTCCGGCCAGGTCGTGACCCTCATCGTGCTCGGGGTCGGCGTCGACTACGCGCTGTTCATCGTGACCCGCATGCGCCAGGGCTTGCAGGACGGTCGGGACGTCGAGTCCGCGGTCGTCAACGCGGTCGTGACCTCCGGCCGGTCGGTGCTGCTCGCCGGCTCCGTCGTCTGTGTCGCCATGCTCGGCCTGCTGTCCCTCGGGGTGAGCCTGCTGAGCGGTCTCGGCATCGCGGCGAGCGTCGGGGTGCTGTTCACGATGGCCACGTCGGTGACGCTGCTGCCGGCCCTGCTGGGCTTCTTCGGGGTACGGGTGCTCAGCCGCAGGCAGCGACGTGACCTCGCCGCTGGCACCGTGCCTGCCGAGGCAGGCATCTGGTGGCGTTGGTCCGCGTTCGTGGCCCGCCGCCCGGCATTGCCCGCGGTCGCTGCGCTGATCGTGGTGGGAGTGCTCGCCATCCCGTTCTTCTCGCTGCGGCTGGGCTTCGCCGACGCGGGCAACGCGGCGCCGACGGACAGCAGTCGCCAGGCGTACGACCTGCTGGCGCGTGGCTTCGGGCCGGGCTTCAACGGGCCGTTGCAGATCGCCGTCGAGTCGCCGTCAACTGCCGACGCAGTGCCGACTCTGGTACGAGCGATCGCCGCCGACCCTGGCGTCGCTGCGGTGGGGACGCCTACTCCCCTTGTGCAGCAGGGTGAAACGCGGGTCACCGCGCTGGAGGTCTACCCGGTCAGTTCACCGCAGGACGCCGCCACCGACGCTTTGGTGCACCGCCTGCGCAGCCAGGTCATTCCGGCAGCGCTGCGCGGCTCGGGTGCTGTCGCCTACGTCGGCGGAGCAACGGCCACCGCGGCAGACATCTCGACCCTTCTGGGGGACAAGATCCCGCTGTTCATCGCTGTGGTCGTGCTGCTGTCCTTCCTGCTGCTGACCGTGGTGCTGCGCAGCATCGTGGTGCCGTTGATGGCGGCGCTGATGAATCTGCTCTCCGCAGGCGCGACCTTCGGGGTGCTGTCGGCGGCCTATGTCTGGGGCTGGGGCGGCGACCTGCTGGGCGCGGGCAAGCCGGGACCGATCGAGGCGCCGATGCCGGTGGTCATCTTCGCCATCCTGTTCGGGTTGTCCATGGACTACCAGGTGTTCCTGACCTCCCGCATCCTCGAGGAGTGGCGGGCCAGCGGGGACAACAAGGAGGCGGTGACCCGTGGCCTCGCCATCACCGGCCGGACCATCACGGCGGCTGCGCTCATCATGATCGTGGTGTTCGGCTCGTTCATCCTGGGCGGCAACCGGCTGATCCGGGAGTTCGGACTCGGTCTCTCAGCGGCGGTCTTCGTGGATGCGTTCCTGATCCGCGTCGCCGTGGTGCCGGCCGTGATGTTGCTGCTGGGCCGGTGGAACTGGTGGCTGCCGCGGCGCCTCGACGCGGCCCTGCCCCACCTCGCGCTGGAGGGATCCGAGACTGCGGCGCTCGGCGTCATCCCCGTACCGCGTCGTCTGGAGGAGTCGGTGCCGGCGGGCTCGTGAGGATGACGAGCTGTTGGGTCGCCCGGGTCATGGCCACGTAGCGGTCGACCGCCCCCTCGACGCCCGATCCGAACGACGCGGGGTCGATGAGGACGACCAGATCGAACTCGAGGCCCTTGGCCAGCTCAGGGGTCAGTGACCGGACACGTGCAGTCGCTGGGAAGACGGGATCGCCTATGACACAGGCGATCCCGTCGGCGTGCTCGGTGAGCCAGGTGTTGACGACCGAGGTCAGGTCGGAGCTCGATCCATGCACCACGGGGACGCCGCTGGTACGGATGGAGGTGGGCACGTTGGCGTCCGGCAGGGCGGCCCGGATGACCGGCTCGGCCGCCGCCATGACCTCCGTCGGCGTCCGGTAGTTGATGGTCAGGGAGGCGATGGTGACCCGGTCGAGCCCGACCCGCTCAAGCCGCTCCTGCCACGACTCGGCAAACCCGTGCCTGGCCTGGGCGCGGTCGCCGACCACGGTGAAGCTGCGGGACGGACAGCGCAGCAGCAGCATCTGCCACTCGGCGTCGGTCAGCTCCTGAGCCTCGTCCACGACGACGTGAGCGAAGGGGCCGGCGAGCAGGTCAGGATCGACGCTGGGCGCGGTGGTCTCTGCCAGCACACCCCGGAGGTCCTCGCCGCGTAGCATCGACATGACCAGCATCTCGGAGTCGTCGCTGGCGATCAGGTGGTCGACCACCCGCGACATCTCCTCGCGCTCGGCGGCTGCCGCGGCCTGTTGCCGGCGTCGTCGTCGCGCGACCTCGGGGTCGCCCAGCCGCTGTCGCGCGGCATCGAGCAGCGGCAGGTCGGAGAGCGTCCACGCCTGGGCGTCCTTCCGTTGCAGTGCCTGCACTTCAGGGGGACTCAGCCACGGCGCGCACCGGCGTAGGTAGGCGGGTACGGACCAGAGGTCACCGACGAGGTCGACCGCCTCGAGCAACGGCCACGCGCGGTTGAACCGGACGAGTAGGTCGTCGTCCTGCAGCAGGGACTTGCGCAGCAGGTCGGGGGAGGCGTCGCTGTCGTCCTTGTCGGTCAGGATCGCGACCAGCGCCTCCCAGACCTGGTCGCGCGCCTCGTTGTGCGGCGTGCCAGGCTCGCGCGCCCCGAACGCCTCGGCCCAGTCGTCGGCGCTGAGCCAGAGGTCGGACCAGTGGGTCGTGACGGTCATCCCTTGGGCCGGCGGCTCCTCGTAGAACCTGACCGCCGTCTCGATCGCCCGGACCAGGTCGGCCGATGCCTTCAGTCGCACCACTTCCAGGTCTGTCTCGAGAGATGCCGCGGCTCCCTCGGCCACGAGGTCGCGCAGGGTGCAGGTCTGCACGCCTTCCTCGCCGAGGCTGGGCAGCACGTCGGCGACGTAGGCGAGGTAGGGCTGGTGCGGGCCGACGAACAGCACTCCGCCGCGGTGGTGGCCGAGACGCGGGTCGGCGTAGAGCAGGTAGGCAGCGCGGTGCAGGGCCACGACCGTCTTGCCCGTACCAGGACCGCCGTCGACGACGAGGGCGCCGCGTGACCCGGCCCGGATGATGGCGTCCTGGTCGGCCTGGAGGGTGCTCAGCACGTCGCGCATGTGGGCCGAGCGGTTGCCGCCGAGGCTGGCGATGAAGGCCGACTGGTCGTCGAGCGCGGCGTGGTGCTCCAGGTCGTCCGGGGTGAACACCTCGTCCCAGTAGTCGCTGACCCGGCCGCGGGTCCAGCGGTAGCGTCGGCGGCTGGCCAGCCCCATCGGGTGGGCGTGGGTCGCGCCGAAGAACGGCTCGGCCGCAGGGGATCGCCAGTCAACCAGCAGCCGATGACCCGTGCTATCGGTGAGGCCGAGGCGTCCGACGTACACCGGTTCGGGGTCGTTCGCGCCGACCATGTGACCGAGGCAGAGGTCGAGGCCGAAACGCTTGAGGGTACGCAGCCGGGCGCTCATCCGATGGATGTCGATGTCCCGATCCATCGCCGCTTGGCCGTGGCCGCCCGGTGCTCGGCGTGCCTCGTCGAGCCGGTGGGAGAGCTCGGCAATCGACGCGTCGAGGCTCTCCGCGATGGCCGCGAAGTGCTGTTCGTCGCTGCCGATGAGTCTGGGGTCGTCCTTGCCTGCGAGACGGTCGGGAAGGTCAAAAGCACTGGTAGGTATGGGCACTACGCGACTCCGAGGCTCGTGGGTGGGCCATTGTGCGGCACGACCCCGCCCTTGCCGCAAGCCCCCCACTGCGCGATATCCTGGAGGTGGAGCTAGACCCGCCGGGCAACGTGCAGCATGAGGTGGGAGACGATCTCGAGCCTGTCGGGCAGCACGTCGAGGATCTTGGTCAACGCTTCCGTGCGCGTTGGCCCGGGCAGTTGCAGATAAGCGGACACCGTCGACAGGTAGCCGACGTAGTCCAGCCCTGACAGGACGACCGGTTGCTCGATGGCCGACTGCCGGACGTCGGTGAAGAGCTCGGAGCTCACCAGCTCGCTGCCCGGCCACTGCATGGGGTCTTCTGCTGGAGTGCCGTCGGGCGACGGGATGTCGTCCTCCGGCAGGTAGAGCGAGCGAGCCGCCTCTACCGCCTCGTCAAGGGCAGGGTCCTGCAGCTGCAGCTGCCCGCCGAACGAGGCGAACGTGCCCCCGGCGGTCAGCATCGCTGCGACCCTCTGCCAGCGCCGGTCCGGGTTGGTCCAGTGCAGCGAGGCGGCCGCGAACACCAGGTCGTAGGCGGCTGACTGCCGCAGGGACTCCAGCGACGATCGCACCGCGTGGACCGTGTCGGGCACGTGCCGGCGCAGCTCAGCCAGCATCTCGGCGTCCGGGTCGGTCGCGGTCACCACGATGCCGCGTGCGGCGAACGCCCGGGTCGCCTTGCCGGTGCCGGCGCCGATCTCCAGCGCGGTGCGGACCGGGTGGCCGGCGTAGGCGAGCACCTGGTCCACCAGCACTTCCGGGTAGCCCAGCCGGTAGCGCTCGTACGCCGACGCCACCGAACCGAACAGCAGGGCGCGTGGCGTCATGCGTCCACCTACCTTCCTTGTCACACTTGACGGTGCTGGGTGGGGGAGTAACGTCAAGTGTGACAAGGAGGCCACGGTGGCGGCAAGTTCTGCGACAGTGCTGCAGGCGGTTACCCGACGACTGGCGTCCGACCCGGATCGCGTGCTCCCGACGCTGCGGCTACTCGCAGACCCCGACGCGTTGCCCGACGCTGACGACGTCGTCACGATCGAGCTGGCGCAACGCATCAACGAGGCTCGGCTGGCGGGCGCCCTGACCGCCTTCCGGGCCCGAGCGCTCACCACGGGCGAGGTTCGGGAGGCGCTGGGGGGAGTGTCCCGACAGGCGGTGGCGTTCCGCGTGTCTCAGCGGCAGCTGCTGGCGTTGGAGATCGGCGGACGGCTCTTCTTTCCGTCCTGGCAGTTCGGCGCGGAGGGTGCCGTGCCTCGCATTCGGGAGGTCGTCGACGCACTGCTCGACCATGGTCGGAGCGTGCTCGCCGCCGACCGGGTCATGCTGACGCCGATCGCCGACGATCATGGCTCGACGCCGGCTGACCTGCTCGCGCAGGGCGACGTCGACCGTGTCCTGCACTACGTCAGGGCGGCCGGGGAACAGTCCTGACCGGGACCCGCCCGATCGGCCTCCGTCTCACCGTGCACCGTCATCCCTGGTTCCGGCTGGACGGGCAACCGCCCGAGCGATGGCAGTGGACGCCGTTCCCCACGCCCCGCTATCGCTTCGACTCGGCTGCCGGGCTGCACCGCGTCCGCTACGCCGGCGACGGCGAGCGCGTGGCGATGCGGGAGCGCTTCGATGCCTCCGGGCGGGTCGTCTCACCCGCCGATCTCTCGCTTCGGCTGGTGGAGATCACCGGTGTTCTTCGTGTCCTCGACCTGCGACTGGAGCGCAACCTCGACGTCCTGGGCCTCGATGACCAGATCAGCACGGGTCGCGGACCCGACGTCTGGGCCACCTGCCAGCAGCTCACCGATCAGATCTTCACCTGGTACGGCGACCGGTGCCACGGCATCGTCTACCGGTCCCGTACCACGCCGCAGCGCTCAGCCAACATCGCGTTCCTCGCGAACGCCCCGTCGGTGGCGATCGACCGCGGCTCGCTGGGTGCGCAGCGGGGCCTGCTCGCGTCCTGCGTGCTGTCGGACGGCTTCACCGTGGAGGAGTGGCCTCGCGCAGAAGACTAACTGACATAATGTCGGTTATCGGCACTAGGCGAGAACCGCTGAGGAGGAGGCTGGAGCCATGCGAACACTCACCTTTGGCATGAACCTGAGCGTCGACGGCTACATCGCCGCGGCCGGCGACGACCTCGGCTGGAGCGGGCCGAGCGACGAGTTGTTCCAGTGGTGGTCAGACCGGGTGGCTGTGACGGGCCTGGCGCTGTACGGCCGCAAGCTGTGGGAAACGATGAGCTCCCACTGGCCGACCGCCGACCAACGGCCCGGCGCCACACCGGCGGAGATCGAGTTCGCCGGCCGCTGGCGGGACATGCTCAAGGTGGTGTTCTCCTCGACGACCACCGCGGTCGACGGCAACGCCCGCCTGGTCACGGGCGACGCGGTCACCGAGATCGCCCGGCTCAAGGCTGGGGACGGTGGTCCGATGGACATCGGCGGCGCCACCCTCGCCGCGGCGGCCATGCGGGCCGGTCTGGTCGACGAGTACGTGATCGTCACCCACCCGGTCCTGGTAGGCGGCGGCACGCCGTTCTTCACGGCCCTGGACAGCTGGGTCAACCTCAACCTGGTGGAGACCCGGACGTTTGACGAGGGCGTGGTCCTCACCCGGTACGAGACCAGGCGCTGAGTCTGTCGGCTAGCGATCCGACAGCGCCTTGCGGACGTCCTCGACGGCCTCGTCGAGGTCGGAGAAGAACGCCACCGTCGACGGGTCGTGCATGCCGGGGCTGGTGGTGACGCGTCGCTGCTGCATGTCGGTGACCAGGCCGTTGGAGACCATGGCGACGCGTACGACACCGTGCGCCACGACGAACTTGATCAGCTCGCCGATGACGCGTTGCACGTCCTCGGTCTGCGGCGGCGTGTCCCGTGTGTCGACGACGCAGCCCCAGGCTGGCGTCGGCGGCGACAGGGCCTCCTGCTTGACCGCATCGACGTACTGCTGGGCCTCCTCGACGCTCAGCAGGCCGGTCCTGCGCTGCAGCAGCACGCTTCCGGGCAACCACTCGAGGCTGAACGCTCCCGCCACAACGGCTTCCTCTCGTACGCGATGGTCGGCTCGGCTTGATCGTTTCGACGGGTGCGTCTCTCGACAGCGGCGATTCCGCTCAACGGAAGGGTTGTTGGGCTGCGCTTCGGCAATCGATGAGAGGGTGCTAAGAATTGAGCACCCTTTGGGGCGTTTTCGACCCTCTTGCGCGGGCACCATCGTCGCGGGCGTAAGCGCGCAGACCCGCCGCTTGCGCGCAGGAAGCCTCTGGCGACGTGCTCTCACGTGTCGTCAAGGAAGCTCTGTCATTGTGGGAGGCTGGAGGCGAAATGTCTGGTGCCAAGGAGTTTGTCCGAGGCGTGCTCAGCGTGCGAGCAGCCCCGATGCTGGTCGGCTACGCCTTGGTCCCCCGTGCACGGTGGCTGATCGACCGTGACGTCGAGCGCTGGCAAGAGGTCAAGCGTCGTGACGAGTCCGGGGTACGGGCGCTGTTGTTGCTGCTCACGACGACCACCCACGAGTTCCGCAACCTCTACTACCACCGCCTCTCGCATGCCGGCGTCGTAGGCCTCGTCCTGAGCAAGGTGCTGGGTTTCGTCTACCGGCCCGAGGCCACCCTGTTCATGCGCACCAACGAGATCGGTCCGGGGCTGTTCCTCCAGCACGCGTTCTCGACGACGATCGGTGCCCAGAGCATCGGTGCCAACTGCTGGGTCAACCAGCAGGTCACCATCGGCTACGACTCGTTCCTCGCCGCGCCGATCATCGAGGACAACGTCGTCGTCTCTGCGGGCGCCATCGTCATCGGCGGCGTCACCCTCGGAGCAGGCGCGCACATCGGCGCCGGCGCCGTCGTGACCAAGGACGTTCCGGCGGGCATGGTGGCCGTCGGGGTGCCGGCCAAGTCGCACGCCCCGGGCCGCAACGCTCGAGCTCACGGTCCCCAGCGGGCGCCGATCGACCTCGGGTGGGACGAGGCCGCTCAGCACCTGGACGCCTAGTCCGCCGTACGAGATCGGCAATGCCGTTTCCAGTTGCCGTTCCACGGCGTACCGTCGATGCAAGAGTTCCGCGCCACCGTCGGCGAAGGGGGCCAGCGCGTCGTGCCCGAGTTGCTGATCTTCGGGGTCATCGCCGCCTACGGCATGCTCTGGGTGGTCGGCTCCCTGCTGTTCAACCCGAGGCCGTTCGCTAACGTGGTCGAGAACCTTGTCGAGCGCTGCAGCAACCGGCGCGGGCCCAAGGCCACCGGTCTGCCCATCGAGCAGATCGCCGCTGATCTGCGGCGACTGATCCGTGAGTACGACCGGCTGGTGCGCCCCGACGCCGACTGGCACCGGGCTCACCACCTGCGGGCCTGCGAGCTGGCGCTGTACACCCGGGCTGAGGAGGCCGCGGCCGCCCTCGGGCTGCCCCCGTGCTCCCCTACGGCGGGCCGCAACGCCGAGGACCTGACCGAGCGGCTGCGTCAGCTCGCCCGGGCAGGCCTCGTCCTGCCGGAGATCGCCGGCATGGGCGGCGACCGGTTCTAGTCGGCTACGGCGCGGTGATCGAGAACTTGCTGAACGTCGTGGTGATCGACGTCGTCGTCCCCGTGTTGGAGTTGAGGATGCCGGCCTTGGCTGCCCGCGAGAACCACGTCGTGACGTCGGCCGGGAACTCCGTCGTCGTGCCGATCTGGACCGGCGTGGCGCCGTTGATGCTGTAGTAGACCGTCAGCTCGTCCAACGGGAACCCGTGGACGCCGTAGGTGTCGCCGTAGGGCAACGGGTCGGGCACGTTGGTGTTGCCCTTGATGATCAGGTCGAGCGTCGTCGCCGTCGTGAGAGCCGGCACCGCCACGGTCGCCACCGTCCCGGACACGCCCTTGACGTCGTAGAACATCGTCAGGTGCGGGTCACCGGTGCCGTTGTGCTCGGCCTCGACCTTGATGAAGTTGCTCTGGTCGGGGCCGAAGAACGCGCCGATCTGCTGGTAGTTGGTCGTGAGCTGGGTGACCGGCCCGACCACCTGTGCATCGATGGTGAACGCGCCGCGGGTGGCGTCGAAGGTCTTGTACAGCGCATTCTGCTGGTTGCTGTTGGCGAGCTGGCCGGCCGTGCTGGTCAGCTGGAGGCCTGAGGTTGTGAAGCCGATGTTGGCCGCGTTGCACTGCGTGCCGCCGGTGTTGGCCAGCACGCCGTCGAAGCCGGTGACGCCACACGTCGCGGTGACGGTGCCGCCCTTGGTGAGGTCGACGATGTCGTTGGTGGCGGTCAGCACCGTGGCCTGGCTGACCGCGGGCTGGACGTTGCGGACCAGCAGGATGACGTCCTGGAAGTCGTTGTTCTTGTACGACGGCACGCGGCTCAGGTCGATGCCGACGATGTAGGTGTTGGGGATCGCGACGTGGCCGGGCCCGTACGCCGGGAAGACCCGCATGTCGTGCAGGTAGTGCGGCACCGGCATGTTGACGTTGGACGTCGTGTGGGCGGTGTTGAGGCCGTCGTCGGAGAAGTTGACGTCGGAGAAGTCGCCGCTGAACAGACCGAACGTGCCGGTGGGCGTGAAGGTCGTGACCCCGGTCGGCGTCGGCAGCAGCTTTTGGTCCTGGTTGTAGACCGTGGCGCCGGCGACGGTGCTGTCCGGCGGGAACTGCCACAGCGTCTTGCAGGCGGTGTTGCAGGTCGAGTTGGGCGCCTTCATCGTCGAGCCGGCCGCGTAGTAGCCGGTGGCCTGGTAGTTGGAGGCGGTGTTGGGGCTGCCGTAGTGAGCCAACGGGACGACGCTCACCGGCTGACCGGCGGTCGCGACGGTGAAGTACGGCGACTGGATCTCATCGGTGCCCTGCAGGTAGCGCAGCGGGCCGATGTAGCGGTGGTCGATGTACTGCGTGTCGACGACGGTGGTGTAGCCGAGGATCGGCAGCAGCTGGTCGAGCACCGGCTCGCTGTTGCCGCCGGCGTAGCACGAGTTGACGCCGGACAGAAGGTCGGAGCCGGTCGCCACCGCCGGGTCGTTGGTCGTGTAGGTCAGCGTGGCAAAGCGGTCGACGTCGCCGATGGCGTACGGGCTGGCGGTGCTCGCGCAACCCGTCGGGTCGGTGGGCGCGAACTGGATGCTGATCTGCGCGGACGCGCCCGGGTTGATCGTCACCGAGGTCGCCTGGCCCGTGGCGAGACGCCAGTTGTTGGCGTTGGTGCCGCCGATGGCGAGGTTGCTGACGAGCAGCGGACCGGTGCCGGTGTTGGTGAAGGTGAAGGCCTTGGGCGTGCCGAGCGCGTCGCCACGCACGGCGGAGAACACCAGGCGAGGTGTGGACGGGTTGGCCGTGACGGCGTCGTCGGGTGACACCACGCCGAGCTTGGCGGCGCCGCTGGGCTGGATGACGAACGTCGACGACGTGGTGAAGGAGTTGGTCGCGTTGTCGATCGCCGTGACGCTGACGGTGTGCGAGCCCAGCGCCGTCACCTGGATCGGCGTGGTGTAGGCCGTCGGCGCTCCCCCGTCGAGGGTGTAGGTGGTCGACGCGAGCCCGGAGCCGCCGGTTTCGTCGGAGGCGGTGACGGTCGCGGTGACCGTGCCCTGGTAGTTGCCGGGCGAGAACAGCGTGCCGGCCAGGGAGATTGAGGCCTTGGGCGGTGTCGTGTCGGTCGGGGCGGCCTGGATGGTGAAGGTCGACGTGGTGGTGAACGTGTTGTTGGCGTTGTCGGTGGCCGTGACCACGATCGTGTGGCTGCTGTTGCCGGTGACCGGGAACGGCGCGGTGTACGGGGTGACCGCTCCCCCGTCGAGCGTGTAGGTCGTCGACGCCAGGCCGGAGCCGCCGACCTCGTCCGCCGAGGTGACGGTCGCGGTCACGGTGCCCTGGTAGACGCCGGCGGAGACCACAGTGCCGGCGAGGCTGATCGAGGCGGTCGGCTTGGTGGTGTCCGGCGGCGTCTGGATGGTGAACGTCGAGGTGGCGGTGCCGACGTTGTTGGCGTTGTCCGTGACCGTAACGGCGATGGTGTGGCTGCCGAGGCCGGTGACCGGGAACGGCGCGGTGTAGGGCGTGACCGCTCCCCCGTCGAGCGTGTAGCTGGTCGACTGAACGCCGGAGCCGCCCACCTCATCGGCCGGCGCGATGGTCGCGGTGACGGTGCCGGTGTAGTTGCCCGGCGTCACCACGGTGCCGGCCAGGCTGACGCTCGCGGTCGGATTGGTCGTGTCGGTCGCAGCGATGGTGAAGGTCGAGGTGGTCGTGTAGGTGTTGTTGGCGTTGTCCGTCGCGGTCACCGAGATGGTGTGGCTGCCGACGTCGCTGATCGGGAACGGCGCGGTGTAGGGCGTGTCGGAGCCGCCGTCGAGGGCGTAGGTGGTCGTCGCGAGACCGGAGCCGCCCACCTCGTCGGCCGAGGTGACGGTGGCGGTGACGGTGCCCGTGTAGTTGCCCGGCGTGTAGAGGGTGCCGGCCAGGCTGATGGAGGCGGTCGGCTTGGTCGTGTCAGGAGTCGCCTGGATGGTGAAGGTCGAGGTGGTGGTGTAGGTGTTGTTGGCGTTGTCGGTCGCGGTCACCGAGATGGTGTGGCTGCCGATGCCGGTGACCGCGAACGGCGCGGTATAGGGCGTGTCGGAGCCGCCGTCGAGGGCGTAAGTGGTCGTCGCGAGACCGGAGCCGCCGGCCTCGTCCGCAGCCGTGATGGTCGCGGTGACGTTGCCCTGGTAGACCCCGGCCGACACGGCAGTGCCGGCCAGGCTGATCGACGCGGTGGGTGCTGTGGTGTCGGGCGCGGGCGCCTGGATGGTGAAGGTGGAGGTGGCCGTGCCGACGTTGCCGGCGAGGTCGGTCGCGGTGGCGACGATCGTGTGGCTGGCGTTGCCGGTGACCGTGAACGGAGCGGTGTAGGGCGTCGCGGTGCCGCCGTCCAGTGTGTAGGTCGTGCTGCTCAGGCCGGGGCCACTCACGTCAGCCGCGGTGACCGTCGCGGTCACGGTGCCCTGGTAGACCCCGGGTGACACGAGGGTGCCGGACAGGCTGATGGACGCCGTAGGCGGCACCGTCGGGCCTACGGGCACGACATCGACGAAGTCGATCTTGGTGTTGGTGCCGCCGGTCGGGCTCAGGGTCAGCCGGCCGTCGGAGACGGTGACCTGCTTGGTCACGGTGGTGAAGTAGGAGCTGGCTGTCGGCACGACGTTGTTGACCATGACCACCGCGTTGGCCGAGCCGGGCTCGGCGGTGATGCGGTAGACCGAGTTGATGGCGGAGTCGTCGCCCACGGCCACGGTCACGGCGTAGTTGCCGTTGGCCAGGGCGTGCTCCCACTGGCCGGGAGTCTTGACGCCGCTCGAGGATGCGGTCTCCTGCATCTGCATGAGCGTGTCGTACCGCTTGTCCGGCGAGGCGGCGAGGTTGCGCTCGCGGCCGTTGCCGACCAGCGAGAGCGGCGTGCCGTCGGCCGCAGCCTCCCAGCCCATGCCCGTGGCGCTGGTGTAGGCGAGGCCGTAGTCGAGGCTGTAGCCGGAGATGGCCGCCGTCGTCTGGGCTCCGAAGTTGACGTGAAAGCTGGTCGGGCCGCCCGAGCTGACCGCCTGGATGGTGAACGACGACGTCGCGTTGCCCACGTTGCCGGCGTTGTCGGTGGCGGTGACGCTCAGGGTGTGGCTGCCGACCGCGGTGATCGAGATGGGTGTCGTGTAGGCGGTCGCCGCGCCGCTGTCGAGTGAGTAGGTGGTCGTCTTGAGGCCGGAGCCGCCCGCCTCGTCGGCGGAGCTCACGGTCGCGGTGACCGTCCCCTGGTAGGTCGAGCCACTGACGACCGTGCCGGCCAGGGCGATGGTCGCCGTGGGTGCGGTGCCGTCGACCTGCGGGACCGCGATGGAGAACGTCGAGGTGGCGGTGCCGATGTTGCCGGCGTTGTCCGTGGCCGTGACCACGATGGTGTGGGAGCCCGACGCGGTCACCGGGAACGGCGCGGTGTAGCTGACGGACGGCCCGTTGTCGATCGTGTAGGTCGTGGTCTTGAGCCCGGAGCCGCCCACCTCGTCGGCAGCGTTGACCGTGGCGGTCACCGTGCCGGAGTAGGTGGTGCCGCTGACGAGGGTGCCGGCCAGGCTGACAGACGCGCTCGGCGCCGTGGTGTCGGTGCCGGCCGCGGGAACCACGTCGACGAAGTCGATCTTGGTGTTGGTGCCGCCGGTCGGGCTCAGGGTGAGCTTGCCGTCCGAGACCGTCACGGTGGAGGTGACCGTGGAGAAGAAGTTGCCCGTGGTCGGCGTGAAGTTGTTGATGATGACGACCGCGTTGGCGGAGCCGGGCTCTGCCGTGATGCGGTTGACCGAGTTGATGGCCGAGGCGTCGCCGACCGCGACCGTCACCTGGTAGGTGCCGTTGGCGATCGCGTGCTCCCACTGACCAGGGGTCTTGACGCCGGTCGAGGCAGCCGTCTCCTGCATCTGCATCTGGGTGTCGTAGCGCTTGTCGGGTGACGCGGCGAGATTGCGCTCGCGCCCGTTGCCGACGAGGGACAGTGCCGTGCCGTCAGCGGCGGCCTCCCAGCCCATGCCGGTTGCGTCGGTGTAGGCCAGGCCGTAGTCGAGGACGTAGCCCGGGTAGGCCGCGGTCGTCTGGGCGCCGAAGTTGACGTGGAAGCTGGTCGGCGAGGCCGCGGACGCGGGCAGCGCCAGCGCCATGGGAGCGACCAGGGTCGCAGCTGCGACCACCAGACGACTCGACCGGAACCAACGCTTCGTGTGCATAGCCATGAACAAACCGTTTCCGTCGCGATGGCAGAGCCCAGGTGATGGGACTGTCGACATGTATGCGGATGGCGCCCGATTTGCCCCGACATCGATGTCCGGTCTCGCGGATCCCCCGCCCCACTGTACCTAACGATGGTCACGCAACGGAGTGACGATCGGTTCATGTGACGGGTGTTACGTTCGTTAACGGTAGTGAAAGCCAGCATTTGACTACTCTCTGTAGTCAAATGGCGACGGCTACTCCCCCGGGTCGTGCCAGAACGTGACGGGCCCGGAGGCGCTGACCACCACCGCGGTGCCCGGGGCGAACGCGGTCGTGCCTTGCACCCGTACCCGAAGCAGATCGGGTCCCCAGGGCTGCTCGGGACGAACGTCGACCAGGGAGTCGTGTCCTTGATAGGTCTGCGACACCACGATCGCGCGCAGCCCGACGCTCCGATCGGTCGACAGGCTGAGTTGCTCGGGCCGTAGCAGCACGACTCCCTGGCCGTCACTGCCGGCGACGTCCAGCGGCCCCACCGCGGTGTCGGCCACGCCCTGGCGCGCGGTGACCTGGATCAGGTTGGCGTCGCCGAGGAACCCGGCCATCTCTGCGTCGACCGGCCGCGCGTAGATGTCGCGCGGCGCCCCGACCTGGGCGACGGTGCCGCCACGCAGCACCGCCACCTGGTCGGCTACGGACAGCGCCTCCTGCTGGTCGTGCGTCACCAGGACGACGGCGGCCCCCGCGGTACGCAGCGTGCCGACGATGTCGGCCCGCACGCTCACCCGAAGAGCCGCGTCGAGCGAGGAGAACGGCTCGTCGAGCAGAACGACCGTCGGCTCGAGCGCAAGAGCCCGTGCCAGGGCGACCCGCTGCTGCTGCCCACCCGAGAGCTCATGCGGAAAACGCGTGCCCAGCCCGGCGAGGCCGACCATGGCCAGCAGGTCGTCCACGCGCTGCGCCTCGCGGTGCCTCCGGCGCAGCCCGAACGCGACGTTGCCGGCCACCGACAGGTGGGGAAACAGCCCGCCCTCCTGGGGTACGTAGCCGAGCCGTCGACGCTCCGGGGCGAGATGGAGATCGGGCCCGTCGATGGTCGTCCCCGCCAGTCGCACGACCCCGGCGGAGGCGCGTTCGAAGCCGGCAAGGACGCGCAGCAGCGTCGTCTTGCCGCTGCCCGAGGGGCCGAGCACAGCAGTGATGGAGGCCAGCGGCACGCTCAGGCTGATGCCCCTCAGCACCGGCGTCGCTCCGTACGAGAAGTGGACGCCCTCGACGTCGAGCGCGTTCACGAGGCCAGCGCCACGGCAGGGTCGCCGCCGCGGCGACGGGAGAACCACAGGCTGAGCACCAGGCTCGGGACGGCGGCGAGCACGACGATGACGGTGGCGTAGGGCGCAGCCTCGGCGTAGGCGGTGTTGGTCTGGTACGCCCAGAACTGGGTGGCCAGGGTGTGGACGCCGGTCGGCACGAGCACGAGGGTAGCCGTCAGCTCGGTCACCGCGGACAGGAAGACCAGGCAGAAGGCCGCCACCACCCCTGGCGCGATGATCGGCAGGGTCACCCGCAGGAAGACGGTGGCCTGCCGGTAGCCCAGGGACCGGCCCATCTCGACCAGCAGCGGCGACGTCTGCGCTACCGACCCGCGTACACAGACCAGGGCCAGCGGGAAGAACAGCAGCGCGTAGGCCAGCACCAGCAGCCACCCGGTCTGGTAGACCGACGGCAGGTAGCGGACGGAGAAGAAGACCAGCGCGAGCGCCACCACCACCCCGGGCACGGACTGGATGAGGTAGGTGCTTCGCTCGATGACGCGGCCCACTCCCCCGCGCCGGCGGGCGGAGAGCACCGCCACCGGCATGGCGGCGACTGTCGCGAGAAGCGCTGCGCCGCAGGCATACTTCGCGGTCGAGAGGGTCGCGGACAGCAGGCTGGTCGTGGTCGACAGCGTGCTGGTACGGGCATGCTGCAGCCAGTAGGCCAACGTCGCCACGGGCACGCCCACGGCGAGCGCGACCAGGACCGTGAGCCCGACCAGGGTCGGCACCGTCATCAGCCCGAGCCGGTGGCGTACCGGAGGGCGCGGTGACTGAGGTCCCGACCGGCTGAGCCGACCTCGCCCCGCCGACGCGGCTTCGCCGAGCAGGACCACGATGCCCAGCAGGACCAGCAGGAGTGACAGCGCCGACGCCGCCGACTGGTCGACCCTTGCCTCGGCGAAGATCTCCGTCGTGAAGGTCTGGAAGCTGAGGATCTCGAACGCGCCGAACTCCGCCAGCAGCGCGAGCATGACGACGAGGCAGCCGCCGAGCAGCGCCGGCCGGATCTGCGGCAGCACCACCCGGCGGAAGGTCGCCGTGCGGCTCAGCCCGAGACTGCGGGCCGTCTCCTCGAGCGAGGGGTCGGTACGGCGCAAGGCGGCGGCGACGGGCAGGTAGACCAGCGGGTAGAGGTCGAGCGACATCACGAACGACGCGGCGTGCAGGCCGGTGAACGACGGCGCCATGGAGTGCCACGAGTAGCCCACGACGAAGTCTGGGATCGACACCGGCAGCACGACGAGCACGGCCCAGACGCGGCGGCCGGGCAGGTCGGTCCGCTCGACGCACCAGGCGGCGGCCGTACCGATGATCGCGACTGCCGTGGTCACGATGACCGCCAGCTCGACGGTGTTGCCGAGCAGGTCGAGCGACAGCCGGCGGAACAGCACCCGGTCGACCTCGGACCAGCCGACGTCGCGCGCCTGCAGCAGCAGCGAGGCCTCGGGCAGCAGCAGCGCCAGCGCGATGAGCCCACCGACCACGACCAGGGCCGACGGCCGCCGGGCAAGGCGAGGCCGCGCCGTCTGCTGAGACGACGCGACCTCCCCGGGCGCTGGTGCCTTCTGGTCGGTCAGAGCAGGCCAGCCTGCTGCAGCAGCCGGACAGCCTTGGCGCCGTCACCGATCTGGCTGAGGTCGAAGCTCTTGGGCTCGAGGCCGGCGAACGGGGGCAGCTTCGAGCTCGGTGCGACGTGCGACCCGACGGGGTACTCGAAGCTGTCACCGTCGGCGAGCACCGTCTGGCCGCCCGTGCCGACCAGGTAGGACAGCAGGGCCTGCGCGGCCGCCTGGTGCTTGCTCGACTTCATGACCGCGGCGCCCGAGACGTCGAGCAGGTAGCCGTCGTCGTGTGCGGCGAAGGGGTGCAGCGCGGAGTGGGTGCCGCTCGCCCCGTTCTCGAGCTGGAGGCGGTACCAGTAGTAGTGGTTGATGACGCCGATCTCCGTGATCCCCTTGTTGACGTTGGCCACCAGTGTCTCGTTGTCGGGGTCGGTGTGCTTGCCGGCGTTGGTCTTGAGCGCTTTGAGCCAGGCGACGGCCGCTGCGTCGCCCTTGTCGGCAGCGACCGCGGTGACCAGCGGCTGGAAGTCGGTCTCCGACGGAGCGATGTCCAGCTTGCCCTTCCACTTCGGGTCGGCCAGGTCGAGGATCGACGTCGGCAGGTCGGCCGGCGTCAGGGCGGTCGTGTTGTAGACCAGCTCGCTGACCCGGGCCGAGACGCCGACCCAGGTCTTGTCGGCCGCGTTGTACGCGCTGGGTACGGCTGCCAGGGTGGCGGCGTCGACCGGCGAGAGCAGGCCCTTCTCGTCCAGGCGGGCCAGCGGCGGCGTGTTCTCGGTGTAGAAGGCGTCGGCCGGTGAGTGCGACCCTTCCTGCTCGATCTGCTGCGCGAGCACGTCCTCGTCGTCGCTGCGGACCTTGACCGTGGCCCCGGTCAGCTTCTCGAAGCCGGCGACGAGCGCGTTGGTCGTCTGCTCGTGCTGGCCGTTGTAGAGCGTGAGCGAGACTCCGGCGTACGGGCCTGCGGACGAGGACGCGCCGGCGGACGAGGACGAGCCGCCGCACGCCGTCAGCACGGTGAGGGCGGCGGCCGACGCGCCCAGGCGGACGAGGGTTGCGGCGGTCGGTCTGCGGGGCGGGAACGTCATCAGTACTGCTCCGGTCACTACGTCGGCCGTGCTGCCCCGAGGTGGGGTGCAGTAAGGATAAGTGAACCTAACTAAAAGTACGATGTGGGGAATGTCGCTCTCCCCGGGTTGAACCCGCCGGCCTTCTCCCTCGTCGTAGCCCCCTTCCTCGTCTCTCCCTCGTCGTAGCCCCTCCCTCGTCGTAGCCCAGTTGCCGCATGGCTGTAACAAGGCCGAGATGAGGAACGGGCAAGATTCGACAAACGTCACCGGCAGCCGGTGCCGCAGTCATCACAGGAGCCAAGCCGCAGGAACAGCGCCGGAAGATCACGGGCAGGTCACAGCTTTGGCGCTCATTCGTGCGCTGCGCGTGGTGGCGTTGACTGATCTTCTTCGGCGCTGGCACTATCACGATCTCCGGTATGCCAACTTGCATGCAGGACGGCGTGTCCGTCGTACGAGCACGTGGTCACCCACGACCAAGACGGTCGGGACCACCTTTTGTAGGAGGCACAATGCAGCACAGCGCAACCCGCACGTTGGCACTTCTCGGCCTGGCCGGAGCCGTCGCCCTCACCGGCTGTGGCAGCAGCAGCAAGTCCACAACCGGCGGCCTGGCCGCCGGTGGCTCGTCCGGCACTTCCGGAGCCGCATCCGGCGCCACCGTCAAGATCGGCTTCGAGGGCCCGTTGACCGGCGACAACGCCCAGCTCGGCATCAACGAGGTCAACGCCGTCCAGCTGGCCGTCGACGAGGCCAACAAGGCCAACACCTACGGTTTCCAGGTCACCCTGGTCAAGTCCGACGACGTCGGCGACCCGGCCAAGGCCCCGGCCGCAGCAACCACGCTGCAGCAGGACCCGGCCATCCTCGGTGTCATCGGGCCCAGCTTCTCGGGTGCCTCGAAGGCCGTTGCTCCGTCGTACGACACGGCAGGGCTGGTGCTCATCAGCCCGTCGGCCACCAACCCGACCCTCACGTCGCAGGGCTTCAAGTCCTTCCACCGGGTCGTCCCGCCGGACAGCCTCGAAGGTCAGGAAGCCGCTGACTGGCTGGCCAAGAAGGCGAAGAAGGTCTACGTGATCGACGACGCCAGCGACTACGGCAAGGGTGCGGCTGACGCCGTCCAGGCCGAGCTCAAGGTCAAGACCATCGCGTCGATCCGGGACAGCGTGCCCGCCGCGACGACCGACTACAGCATCATCTCGCAGAAGGTCGCCGCCTCCGGCGCCGACGCACTCTTCTACGGCGGCTACGACACCCAGGCCGGCCAGTTCGCCAAGGCGCTGACCGCTGCTGGGTACAAGGGCCTGACGATGACTGGCAACGGCGGCAAGTCGAGCAAGTTCACCGCGGCAGCAGGTGCCTCCGGTGACGGCTGGTACTTCTCCTGCGGTTGCCTCGACGCCACGGTTGCTCCGGTGGCCGCTGCGTTCAACACCGCCTACAAGGCGGAGTTCAAGACCGACCCGTCGACGTACTCACCCGAGGCCTTCGACGCCACCAACGCGCTGCTGACCGCCATCAAGGCGGCCGGTGCTTCGCCGACCCGCAAGGCTGTGTGGGACGCCGTCAACGCGCTGGACTACAAGGGCATCACCACGCAGATCAAGTTCCAGCCCAATGGCGAGGTCTCGGCGCAGGTCATCAACCTGTACCTCCAGAAGGCCGGCGTCATCGGCCTCCTGGGCGACATCAAGTCGCAGAGCTAGCCCGCGGTACGAGCTGATGCAGGAGGCGTCCCGAGCCTGATCCGGGGCGCCTCCTGCGCTCGCCACGGCGAACGAGTTCCGATGGCCGGTCTGCCGCATGCCCATGGAGGGTTGCCCGCGTGAGCTACCTGCACCAGATCCCCGCCTACATCCTGCTCGGGTTGACCCGAGGTTCGATGTACGCACTGATCGCGCTGGGCTACACCCTCGTCTACGGCGTCCTGCAGCTGCTGAACTTCGCCCACAGCGAGGTCTTCATGTCGGGCACGTTCGGCAGCTACATCGTGGTCCACGCGGTGGTCGGCGATGGGAAGGGGACCGCCCACTGGGAGGTCCCGGTCGTCATCATCATCGGTCTGCTCTCCGGCGCACTGACCGGCGCGTGCGTGGCGTGGACACTCGAACGGGTCGCCTATCGACCACTACGAAAACGCGGGGCGCCCAAGCTCGCCTTCCTGATCAGCGCGATCGGCGCGTCGTTCTTCCTGTCGCAGCTGGCCGGCAAGCTCTTCAACCGGTTCAACGGCAACGGCTTCCCGGTCTACTTCGACCAGAACCACGAGCTGTTCCACATCTCGACCGCGCGGATCCAGACCTTCGAGGTCGTCATCATCGTCTCGGCCGTCCTCATGATGGTGTTTCTCGACCGTCTCGTCGCCGGCACCAAGTTGGGGCGTGGCATCCGGGCGGTGGCCGAGGATGCGCCTACCGCCGCTTTGATGGGCATCGACATCGACAAGACCATCTCGCGGACGTTCGTCATCGGCGGCGCTCTGGCCGGTGCGGCCGGGTTCCTTTTCGGTACGGCGTTCTCGTTCTCCAACACCATCGGCTTCAACCAGGGGACCAAAGCCTTCGCGGCGGCCGTCCTCGGCGGCATCGGCAACATCCGCGGCGCCATGATGGGTGGCCTTCTGCTGGGGCTGGTCGAGGCGCTCGTGCCGCCGATCCCCCACATCGGCATCGCCTGGACCGACGTCGTGGCCTTCGTGGTCCTGGTCGTGGTGCTGGTGTTCCGGCCGACCGGCCTGCTCGGCGAGCGCCTGGGGCGTGCCGCATGAACCGGGGCTTCCTCGCCTCCGAGGCATTCAAGCGGGCACTCGGCTGCTTCGCCGCCTCCATCGTGCTGGCGCTGATGATCGGGCCCCAGGAGGGGTCGCAGGAGGACTACGGCCTCGCCTTCCGCGAGTCCGTGTTCAAGCCGCGCATCCTCATCTTCCTCGGCGTCGGCGTGCTGATGTTCCTGCTCATCACCTACTGGGCGCGGGTCAAGCCGTACTTCACCTACCCCGGCGCCGTTGCCCTCTCCAGTGGCGTGGTCGCGGTCGTGGCCGCATACCAGCTGCTCAAGTGGGACGACGCGATCGGCGACGGCAAGCTCGGCACCGTCGGGCCCAAGGTCGTCGACACCGCCAGCCTCTCGGCCATCGCGCGCACGTTCTTCGGCTGGCTGCACTGGACCGAGCTCGCCGTCGTGGTGGTCGTCGGTGCTGCGTCGATCATCCGCCGGAGCAACCTGCTCGCCTGGGTCACCTCTGGGCTCGCCCTCGTCGCCGGCATCATCGCGTTCGTGGCCCAGCACCAGGTCGCCACCTTCACCACGGGGCGACTGCACTCGCCGGACCACTCACTCGGCGCCTTCGGCGCCTTGCTGGGCTACCTGGTGATCGCCGTCGCCAGCGCGGCCTCGGCGCTCGACAGCGAGAGCTCGTTGTTCCGTGAGTCGATCGACAGGGCTCTGGCGTGGCGGCCCGGTCTCCTGCTCATCGGCGCCGGTGCCGTCGCGGCCATCCTCGCCATGACGTCGGCGACGTGGTTCTCCCCCCTTCGGCTTGATACCAACTTCCATGCCACCGGCACGCTGTTCGCCGACACCGGCCACCCGTCGACGACGGCACTCACGTCGGCCTACTTCTCCTGGCTGGGCTGGACTCTGCTCGTGGTGGCCATCGTGCTGGCCGCGGGGGCGGCCTACGTGCGTCACCTCGTCGCCGCGTCGGCGGCCACCGTGCTGGCGCTCGTCGCCGTGGTCTTCACCCTGGTCACGCTCTATGACATCAGCAAGGTGGGCGCCCAGCACAATGCTGACCTGGCCACCGGTCCCTGGCAGAACCTCGGTGCTGGTGGATGGCTTGCCTGCATGGGGTTCTCGCTCATGGCGGCGGGCAGCTTCGCGGCGGCCACTGACCTGCGGGCGCCGCTCAACCCCGCGGGCGCCGTCTCCTCCGACCGGCCCGGCTTCTCGCTCCGGACGACCAGCCGGTCGTCCAAGAGCCTGTTGCTGGTGGGCCTGACGCTGGCGATCTTCCTGCCGCCGACCATGACCGAGTTCTGGCAGAAGGTGCTGGTCAGCGAGATCGGCGTCTACGTGTTGCTGGCCATCGGCCTCAACGTCGTCGTCGGCTGGGCCGGTCTGCTCGACCTCGGCTTCATCGCCTTCTACGCCCTGGGTTCCTACACCACGGCCTACCTGGTGGGGTCTCTGCCGCACAAGCCGCCGGCCTGGCTGCACATGACGCCGCTGCTGGCCATCCCGTTCGCCATTGCGGTGTGTCTCGTGGCCGGCATTGCGCTGGGCGTGCCCACCCTGCGACTACGTGGCGACTACCTGGCCATCGTCACGCTCGGCTTCGGTGAGATCATCCGCATCACCGCGGTCAACAACCCGGGCAACATCACCAACTCGACGCGCGGACCCTCACCGGCGGTGACCCACCCGTCGATCCATATCGGGCCGCTGCACTGGCAGTGGAGTCAGAACAACCTGCAGTACTGGTATCTCCTCTTAGCCCTGATCATCATCGTCATCATCCTGTTCTACCGGTTGGAGGGGTCGCGGCTGGGTCGCGCGTGGGCGGCCATCCGCGAGGACGAGGTGGCGGCGCAGGCCACCGGCGTCAACACCACCCGGGTCAAGCTGATGGCCTTCGCCATCGGCGCGTCGACCTCGGGCGTTGCCGGCGTGTTCTTCGCCAGCCAGATCGGCTACTTCAACCCCGACAACTTCGTGCTCAACAACTCGATCCTCGTGGTGGCCTACGTGGTCTTCGGTGGCATGGGCTCGCTGCCCGGCGCCATCGCGGGCGCTGCGGTGCTGACCTGGCTGCCGGAGTTCCTCAAGGACCAGGTGCCGCCCGCAGACCGCCAGATGTGGATCGGCGCGGTGGTGCTCGCGATGATGATCTTCCGCCCGGCCGGCCTCATCCCGGCTCGGCGCCGCAAGGCTGAGCTGTCGGGCTTCGACGACAGCCCGTCCGCCGAGACCCGTGCCGTCCCTGTCGCGGAAGGGATGTAGCCACATGGTCGCCGAGCAGACCGAGCCCGAGGCGCGCGACGTCGTCTTCGACGTCAGCCACGTCACCCTGCGCTTCGGTGGGGTGACGAGCCTCAACGACGTGTCGCTGCAGATGTTCCGCGGCGAGATCCTCGCCGTGATCGGCCCCAACGGCGCGGGCAAGACGTCGTTGTTCAACTCGTTGACCGGGGTCTACACGCCGCAGGAGGGCAGCATCATGCTGGCCGGCCGGCCCGGCGACCCCCCGGTGAGCGTCCTCGGCCAGAAGACCCACGTCATCAACCATCTCGGCGTCGGCCGGACCTTCCAGAACATCCGGTTGTTCCCCGCCCTGACCGCGCTCGAGAACGTCCAGGTCGCCATCGAGACCCGGCAGAAGTCCGGTCCGGTCTCCGCGATGCTCGGCCTCCCGTGGCAGCGCCGTGAGCAGCGCGAGGCGACCCGGGCCGGGTTCCAGCTGCTCGACGAGGTCGGCCTCGGGGCGCGTGCCAACGAGCTGGCCGGCTCGCTTGCGTACGGCGAGCAACGTCGGCTCGAGATCGCCCGGGCGCTCGGCACCAACCCTGGGGTCCTGCTCCTCGACGAGCCGGCAGCCGGCACCAACCCGGTCGAGAAGCGCGACCTCGCCCAGCTCATCCAGCGCATCAACAGCGAGCGCAACATCGGCGTCCTGCTGATCGAGCACGACATGAAGCTCGTCATGTCGGTGGCCCACCGGATCATCGTGCTCAACTTCGGCGGCAAGATCGCCGAGGGGGCGCCGGCTGCCATCCAGCGCGACCCCGCGGTCATCGCCGCCTACCTCGGCACCTCCGAACGCGACGCCGCAGCGCAGGCCGAAGACGCGCCCGAGCTGCACCTCATCGACACGCACGAGGACGGGGAGGCACCCTCATGACCACCCCGCTGATCGAGGTCGACGACATCGAGGTCCGGTACGGGGCCATCCGGGCACTCAAGGGCATCTCGTTCCACGCCAACGCCGGCGAGATCGTGGCCCTGCTCGGAGCCAACGGTGCCGGCAAGACGACGACGCAGAAGACGGTGTCCGGCATGCTGCGGCCGTCGCACGGTGAGATCCGCTTCGAGGGCCGGCGCATCGACGGCATCCCGGCTCACGAGCTGGTCAGCCTGGGCATCTGCCACGTCCCCGAAGGCCGCCACGTCTTCCCGCGCATGACCGTCGAGGAAAACCTCGAGATCGGTGCGTTCCGGTTCAAGACCATCGACCGCGGCGACATCGACAAGGTCCTCGACCTGTTCCCCCGCCTCCGCGAACGCTTCCACCAGCAGGCCGGCACGCTCTCCGGCGGCGAGCAGCAGATGGTCGCCATCGGCCGGGCGCTGATGGGCAAGCCGCGCCTGCTGCTGCTCGACGAGCCGTCCATGGGGCTGGCGCCGATCATCGTGCAGCAGATCTTCCAGATCATCCGTGAGATCAACGACACCGGCGTGACGGTGCTGCTCGTCGAGCAGAACGCCGCTCAGGCCCTCGCCCTCGCCAACCGGGGCTATGTGCTGCAGACCGGGGAGCTGGTCCTCGAGGGCACCGGCAGCGAGCTGCTGGCCGACCCCCGCATCCGGGCCGCCTACCTCGGCGAGGAGCTCGAGTCCTAGCTGATGCGCTCCCACGAGGTCTATGACCAGCTGAGGTCCGAGATCGCCCGAGGTGAGCTGCGGCCCAACGAGCGGCTGATCGAGGCCGACCTCGCCCAACGGCTCTCCGTCAGCCGCACCCCGATCCGCGAGAGCATCCAGCGGCTCAGCGTCGACGGCCTCGTGGTCAACCGCAGGCGGGCCTGGTTCGTCCGCGAGCACTCCCCCACCGAGATCACCGCGCTGTACGAGGTGCGCGAGGCGCTCGAGGGCTACGCGGCGAGGCTGGCGGCCGCCCGGGCAACGCCGGACGAGCGCCGCCAGATCGTCGAGCTGAGCCGCTTCGACCTCGGAGACGATCCGCGCCACGAGCGGTTCGTCGACGTCAACACCCGCTTCCACAACGCGGTCGCCTCGGCCGCCCGCAACGCCCCGCTCACCGCGCTGCTGGCGGCTAACCGCGAGTTCTACTTCAACCGGCGCATCTCGGTGGCCTACAACGACGCTGACGTACGGCTGGCGTGTGACGAGCATGCCGACCTGGCCAAGGCCCTGGCCGGCGGCGATGGGGACGCCGCCGAGGACATCACCCGGCGCCACGTCGCCCGCTCCCTGGCCCTCGCGCTCCGCAAGCTCGCCTGACCCCGGGTACGGTGACGGTCGGCCCCGCTCGAGGGTCGGTGGCGAGAGGCGGCACATGCGCAAGCGGCTGGTGACGGTCCTGACCCTGCTCAGCCTGGGGGTGGCTGCCGCGCCTGCGCTTGCCGCGGCTCCGGCCAAGGCGACGCTCACCATCGGCGCCACGCCCAAGGCCGTACTCGGCCACGAGGTGGTGACCGTCCACGGCGGGCTCACCCCGGTCCGCGTGGGTCGCACCGTGGTCCTCCAGGAGGCCGTCGGGACGTCCTGGAAGACAATCGGCCACACCAAGACGGTGGCCAAGGGCGCTTACACCGTGCGAACCCGAGCCCCGCTGACCGGCACGGAACGGCTGCGCACCCTGGTGGTCGCGAGTGACCACAGCCAGGTGCTGTCCAAGGTCGTGACTGTCGCGCCCGTCCGGCCGGCGATCTCGCTCTCGTCCGCCTCGTGGGTCCTGAGCGGCACCGTGCTGCGCACCAGCGGCCGGTTCCTGCCCGTGCGCCCTGGCCGCACGGTGGCCCTGCAGCGGCAGTCCGGCGCGCGCTGGGTGACCATCGCGACGGCCCACCTCGATGCGCACAGCCGGTTCGCCATGAATGCGCTGGTGACCGCCGCTCCCGGCACTCTCGCGGTACGGGTCCTCGCGGAGCCCTTCGGTGGCGCCGTCGTCGCGGCCTCCGCGCCGCGCTTGGTCACCGTCGCCGGCACGCCGCCCACCTTGCTCGGCCCGTTCACCCAGGTCTTTCTCGGGCTCAAGCCGGGCAGCACCCCCGGCTCGTACACGACCCTGCCCGGCACTCCAGCGCTCGACTTCACCGATGACGGCCGGCTGACGTCGGTCGTGCCCGTCGCCGGTCCGGGCGCAGGTGCGGCTGCGCTGGCGCCGACGGTGCGGACCGGGGTCTATGCCGCCCACGACGGGGTCGTCGACATCGCCTGGGACATCGACGGCACCACCGTCACGCTGCGCCCCAACAGCCTCGGCCAGCTGGTGTGGAACGGCGTCACCTATGGTGTCGTCGACCCGTTGGCGAGCGCCCACCTGTCCGGTACGTACAAACGTCTGCTGGGCGGCACCGGCGCGACCATCACCTTCACCGCCGCTGGCCGGTTCAACGATGACGGCGTCACCGGTGACACCGGGCTCCCGACGACGGACAACCCCTCAGGCGGCGGCACCTACACGGTGCGCGACAACACGCTTTTCCTGGTGTACGACTCCGGCCCGCTCGAGACGATGGCGGTCTACGCGTTGCCCCAGTGGCTCGGCGGCAAGGCCCAGCTGGTGCTCGCGGGCACGACGTTCGGACTGATCCCCACGCCCTAGCGGCTGAACCCTCGGTGGACGTAGGTCGCGTTCATGGCGAAAACCAGCAGGGTGATCAGGCTCAGGTAGGCGACGCCGATGATGGCGCGCTGGCTCGGTTTGATCGCGTAGTAGCGACGTGAGTCGGCCGTGTCGCGGCCCTTCCAGCGCTGGTAGAGCTCACGGCCGCCGAGCAGCAGGATGAACGGGATGATCGGTGTCGGCCGGTAGATGAACAGCGCCAGCAGCCCGGCCAGGCCAACCGCCCAGACTGCCGGGTGCAGGGCCGCGGCCGTGCGCCCGCCGTCGAGCGGCAGCACCGGCAGCAGGTTGAACAGGTTGAGCAGGAACCCGGTGTAGGCGAGGGCCAGCAGGAACGCCGACCCGCGGGAGTCGGCCTGCCACCAGACCAGAGCTGCTGCTGCTGTGCCGAACGCCGGTCCGGCGATGCCGGAGAGCGCCTCGTCGTAGACGGTGCGCGGCTGCTCCTTCAGCGACACGAATGCACCCATGAACGGGACGAAGACCGGCAGCCCGGCCTTGATGCCGCGCAGCCGCAGGACGATCACGTGACCCATCTCGTGGACGAAGATCAGCAGCACGAAACCGACGGCGAAGGTCCAGCCGAAGATCCAGGCATAGGCGGCGACCGAGATGCCCATCGAGACCGCGACGCCGAGGAACTTGATCTTGGCCAGCAGCAGGAAGACCTTGAGCTTCCACAGCGCGGCGAGCCCCGCGCCGAGAGGTGCGGTGACCTTGCGCACCTGACCGCGCCAGCCGGTCGGGGCGGCGAAGGTCTCGGGCGTCTCCAGCGGCGGTAGTCCCTGCGTCTCGCGCCACTCCTCGAAGGAGCGGGGTGGCGGCGGGAGCACGGGAGGAGCCGAAAGGGAGGGGCCAACGGGTGGTTCGCCCTGCGGTGCTGTCACGACTGTCTCTCCCGATGAACGTCGCTCCGGTCAACGCTACGTCGGAGGCGGCCGTTCCCGTACCTAGTGCAGGCGGCCGAACCAGCGGTCGGGCGAGGTGAGGGGCAGCCGGAGCATGACCCGGCCCCGGATGCGTGACGCGTCGACCATGCGGTCGTGGCCGACGTAGATGCCGACGTGCCAGACACTGTTGACCTTGCCGTAGATGAGCAGGTCGCCGGGGCGCAGGTTGGCCCGGCTCACCGGGGTCGCGCGGGCGGCGAGGGCGTTGCGGTCGAGGGGAAGCACCCCGCCGTTGGCCTGGTGCCACGCCGCGGCGATGAGGGCGCCGTCGTCGTACGACGGACCCACGCCGCCGGCCTGGTAGGCGGCGCCGACCAGCCGCTCGGCGTTGGCGACGAAGCCGGTCGAACCCCCGGCGAGCGGGCCCTGACCGCCAGCCGGGGCGGACGTCGGCGCGGCGGTGGGAGGCGTGGTGGGTGGGGTGGTCGGAGATGCTGGGGCGGTCGGCGGTGTAGAGGTCGGCGGATTCGTGGTCGGTGTGACGGTCGGTGCGCTGGTAGTCACGGGTGTCGAGGTGACCGGCGCCGTGGTGACCGGGGCGCCGGTCACCGGGACGGCACCGGGGCGGGGCACCCGGCCGAACGTGATGTTGACGGTGGTCCAGAGCCGGCGCTCGACCACCTTGCCGGCGGAGAACGAGGCGTCGATGACCATGCCGGCGCCGACGACGATGCCCACATGGGTGGCCGGGGTGCCGAGGAAATAAAGGTCTCCGGGCAGCACCTGGGACGCGGGCACCGGAGTGGCCCAGGCCTGCTGGAGGCGAGCGGTACGCGGGATGGAGGTGACCTTGCCGACCGAGCTCCACAGCGTCGAGGTGAAGCCGGAGCAGTCCCAGGTCTTGGGGCCTTCGTCGCCGTAGACGTACTTGTCACCGAGGTGGGTGCGGGCGAGGACGATCACGGCCGCGGCGGAAACATCGGGAGCGACGGTGGTCACGGAGGTGATCAGGCCGGCTGAGGAGCCGGAGCCGCCCGCCGCCGCCGTGCCGATGCCGGTGACGACGGTGGCCAGCGCCAGGGTGCCGGCGACGGCGCGGAGGGCCGGGAGCCGGGCAGCCCGGAGCAGGCCCGATCGGGTCCAGAGGTGCTCACCCGCCACACGCATCGTGCCTCCGCTTGCCGTAGGTCGGGACTGCCGTCCCTAAGCCGGATGGGTTAGGCCTGAGTCAGCCTCGGCAGGTCCATCCGACAACCTTAGAACCCAACTGTGAGTCTAAACTTGAGGGTTATAGTTGAGAGTTGGTGCACTGCAGCAGAGTCACAGTTCTGCCGGCGGGTGTCCAGATGGCACTATCGGGGTACTCCCCAGACGGGTCGAGATTGCTCCGTTGGGGAGTCAACCGTCGGCCTCGCCGCGACGAACACACAGACGAACACCTGCGGGAATCTTTCCCGTGGGCCGACCGTTCTTCAGGCGTACCGTCCGATCCGCCCAAGGAGGCCCTGTCATGGCCGAGCGTGTGCTACGCGGCAGCCGTCTGGGCGCCGTCAGCTACGAGACCGACCGCAACGCCGAGCTGGCGCCGCGTCAGGTCATCGAGTTCGCATGTCCCCACGACCACCGGTTCAGCGTCCCGTTCTCCGACGAGGCCGAGATCCCACGTTCATGGGACTGCAAGGTGTGCGGTGAGCCTGCGTTGCTCGTCCACGGCGAGCTGCCGGAGCCCAAGAAGATCAAGCCTGCCCGCACCCACTGGGACATGCTGCTCGAGCGGCGCACCCTGCCGGACCTCGAAGAGGTCCTGGCGGAGCGTCTGCAGGTGCTCCACGACCGTCAGGGTCTCAAGAGCGCCTAGCCCGTCAGCTGTCCTGCCCGTCGTCAGACCGGTCGACCACATGGCCCTCGATCACTCGGGGGTCGGTCGGCCGGTTTTGTCGTGTCATGGGCTCGTACACCGTCCCTCCCTGGCCGGCGACGGTGACCGCGCCTGACCGGCGGGAGACGTAGCCGACGACCGCGCGGCGCACCAGCGGGCGGGTGAGTGGCAGCACGCACAGGAAACCCAGGAAGTCGGTGAGGAAGCCGGGGGCGAGCAGGAGCAGTCCGCCGACCAGGATCACCGCCCCGTCGATCGCGGTACGGGTGGGGGCCTGGCCCTCGCTCAGCTGGACCACGAGGGTGCGCCACGCGCGCCGCCCCTCGCGGCGTACCAGCCAGCCGCCGACGAGGGTCTCGGCGATGAGGGCGAAGACGGTCCACCAGATGCCGATGGCCTCGCCGACCTGGACGATGACGTAGATCTCCAGGATCGGCACGGCGACCAGCAGGAGCAGCAGGAGGCCGACCATGTCAGCGCTGCGCCAGGACGGAGCGCGGGTTGGTTCGGCGCTGGCCGCGTGACCCGATCGACTTGAGTCCCCAGGCAGTGACCCGCCACAGCGCCTCGGCCACGATCGCGTTGCTCATCTTGGACTCGCCGCGCACCCGTTCGACGAACGTGATCGGCACCTCGACGACCCGGAAGCCGTTGCGCCACGCGCGCCAGGCGAGGTCGACCTGGAAGCAGTAGCCCTGCGAGACGACGTCGCTCACGTCGATGCCCTCGAGCACCGCACGGCGGTAGGCCCGGAAGCCGCCGGTCGCGTCGTGCATCGGGATGCCGAGGGCGACCCGGGCGTACGTGTTGCCGCCGCGGGAGAGCAGCTTGCGGCTCAACGGCCAGTTGTCGACCTGGCCACCGTCGACCCAGCGTGCGCCGAGCACCAGGTCGGCGTCATGCAGCGCCGCGAGCAACCGGGGCAGCTGCTCGGGGGCATGCGACCCGTCTGCGTCCATCTCGACGGCGACGTCGTAGCCGCGCTCGAGCGCCCACCCGAAGCCCGCGACATAGGCAGCGCCGAGGCCGGCCTTGCTCGTGCGGTGCAGCACGTGCACCTGCTCGTCGTGGGCGGCGAGCTTGTCGGCGATGTCACCCGTGCCGTCGGGGCTGCCGTCGTCGACGATGAGCAGGTCGACGTCGGGCACGGCCGCCCGCAACCTGCCGGCGATGATCTCGACGTTGTCACGCTCGTTGTAGGTGGGCACGATCACGAGAATCTTGCCGAGGACAGCGTTGTCCGCGGTGCTGGCGGTCACGTGGTGCGCCTCCTCGTGCGTCGCGCCGTCACGGCCGCCACTGCGGCGCCGATGAGGCCGGCCAGCCCGATCAGCGCCAGGACCCGCTCGGGTCCGGCACCGAGCCGGTCGGCGATGGTCAGGCTGTCCCGCAACGGAACGCGGGCGACCAGCACCTTCTGGGTGAAGATCTTCGAGCGTGCAACAACCCTACCGTCCGGCTCGAGCACCGCGCTGATGCCGCTGGTGGAGGCGACCAGCACGGCCCGCCCGTGCTCGACGGCCCGCAGCTGGGTCATCGCCAGCTGCTGCGAGCTCTCGGTACGGCCGTAGGTCGCGTTGTTGGTCTGGACCACGAGGACCCGCGCGCCCGCCTCGACGCTGCTGCGTACGAGGCCGTCGTAGGCCACCTCGTAGCAGATGACGTCGCCGATCGTGGCCGGGCCTAGCTGCAGGACGCCGCTGCCGCTGCCGGGCGCGAAGTCGTACGGGATTGCCCGGAAGTTGCCGATCAGCCCGCCGATCACCGACCGCAGCGGGATGTACTCGCCGAAGGGAACGAGGTGACGCTTGACGTAGATCTCCCCCGGTCCGGTCACCGGGTCCCACACCACGCCGGCGTTGGAGACGTGCGTGGGACCGGGACCGTTGAGCACGGCACCCACGAGGACGGGGACTCCCGCCGCCCTGACCGCGGCGCGAACCTCAAGGTTTACTTGAGGGTCAGACCTGGGGTCGACATCGGTGGCGTTCTCGGGCCAGATGACCACCTGGGGCTGGGCAACCTGCCCCGCGGCAACCTCCGCGGCCAGCGCTTCGGTAGCGGCGACGTGGTTCCTGGTCACCTCGTCCCGCTGGGCGTCGAGGTCGAGTCCGAGTCGCGGGACGTTGCCCTGGATGAGCGCTGCCGTGAGCGTGGCCGGGCCGTGGGTGCTCTGGGCCGCTGTGGGCAGCGTGATGGCGGCCGGGGCCACCACGACCACGGCGGCACTCGCAACGGCGGTGAGAGCGGGCACCAGGGCGCGTACACCGAGCCTCAGGTGGACCTGGAGGCTCAGGGCCGCCCACGCCAGCAGGGAGCCGCTCAGGGCGACGGCGAAGGACACCAGCGGCACGCCGCCCCAGGCAGCGAGGTGGAGCAGCGGGCCGTTGGCTTGGGAGAAGCCCCAGCGCCCCCAGGTGAACCCGCCGAGAGGGTAGCGGCCGCGTAGTGCCTCCTCGAGCACCCAGACGCCTGCCGACCACAGCGGCCACAGCGGCAGCCGGGACACGGATCGCAGGGCAACGGCCAGCAGCCCGAGCTCGAGCGCCTGGGTCAACGACAGCAGCAGCCAGGCGAGGGCACCGATGGTGCGGATCCAGGTCAGCAACGGAACGAAGAAGGCCAGCCCATACGCGAAGCCGACGAGGTAGGTGAGCCGGCGGCTGGCACCGCGGCAGAGCAGGGTGAGCCCGGCGACCGACACGAAGGCCGCCGGCCACCAGGCGACCGGGGCAAAGGCCAGGAACCCGGTGACGCCAGCGACGATGGCGAGGACGACCCGGGCAAGCGCGGGGCGTCGCCCAGCGTGCATGGCGGACGAACGGGCGTCAGCTGCGGCCGGGCCGGCGCTGCCCCGGGGCGGGCGACGGGCAGGATCCAGCCCGGTCAGGGTCATCGGCTGATCGTAGCCGGGGAAGCGGGCCCGGTCGCCCTTCGGACCGACTGCACGCCGGCCGGCTGCCAGCGTGAAGCCGTTGTCTATAGGGCGCCCGGGCCGCTCCCGGACTCGCCGCACCTCCGGCCGGACAGCGGCTCCGTCCCGTCCGCAGCCGCAGTGCTGGCCCTGGCGCTCCGGGATGGTCCGCTCCCCCGTGAGGGTTCGGTCATCACCGTGGGCCAGCGTTGCGGGAGGGGCGGAGAGCGCATCATCTGGACGTCTTCCGGGTGGACGGGGGGAAAACTACCGGCTACGCCCGGGGGGCTGTCAACACCCCGCTGACCTGCGGCAATGGCCTATCTCCGCAGGTCAGGGCCGGTGCCTGATATTCAGAGATTTCGCAGAAATCCGCCGCTGCACGGCGTGTCGGCTGGACGCGTCACATGTTCTGCTGACATCACGGATCCGCATCATCCTCAACCTCAAGTGGAGGTTGAGGATGGGATGTGATCACAGCTGCGGCGGGCGACCCTCGAACGGGGTGCTCAGCACGATGGTGGTCTGGGTCGAGACATTGGCCGCTGCCCGG
This sequence comes from Acidothermaceae bacterium B102, assembly GCA_033097465.1. GTDB lineage: Bacteria > Actinomycetota > Actinomycetes > JAWWOL01 > JAWWOL01 > JAWWOL01. Next base: position 4,389,606 of record AP028633.1, on the reverse strand, counting down.
ATCTGCTGGAGGAGGCTCTCCAAGGCGGCCGGGGTGGGCACCCGTACCTTGAGGATGTAGCTTTCGCGACCGGCAACGGAGTGGCACGCCTCGATCGCCTCGAGGTGCTGCAGTCGCTCCGGGGCGTCGTCGGGTGCCGCGGGGTCGATCGGCGTGATCGAGACGAACGCGGTCAGGGGCAGTCCGATCGCGTCCGGGTCGATGCGGGCGGCATAGCCCCCGACCACGCCGCGCTGCTCGAGCCGGCGAACCCGCTGGTGGACCGCCGACACCGACAGACCCGTCGCGCGGCCCAGGTCGGTGAAGCTCATCCGGCCGTCGTGCGCCAGCAGCCGCACGATCTCCCGGTCGATGTCCTCCATCCTTGGGAATCTAGTCGTCCTCGCGAGGGAAGGCCCGCATTTACTGCGGCGCGCATCGACGTAGTCTCAGGCGGGCAGGAGTGCGCCACCCCATGATCGAGAGGAAGTCCCATGAGCGAGTCCAGCGGCATCGAGAACGAGGCAGCCGCGGCCCTGGAGGACGGCGTCTCCGCGCCGGGCAGCGAGGAGCGCCGCGCGATCCTGGCCGAGGCGATCGCCGACGTCAACGCGGGCGTAGCGGCCGAGACCTACGACACCGACGGCGAGAACACCGAGGCCTGACCCCGGTCCGGTCGGGTCAGGCAGGCAGGACGACGAGCTCGCGGCTGATCGTGTTGAGCCGCTCGACGCCGGTCTCGGTCGCCACCACGATGTCCTCGATGCGGGCGCCGTGCTTGCCCGGCAGGTAGATGCCCGGTTCGATGGAGAAGCAGTCGCCGGCAGCCAGTGGCTCGGTGTTGCCGACGACGATGTACGGCTCCTCGTGCTCCTCGAGCCCGATGCCATGACCCGTACGGTGGACGAAGTAGTCGCCGTAACCGGCCGCGGCGATCAGGTCACGAGCTGCTGCGTCGACGCTCTCCGGGGTCACGCCCGGCTTGACCGCGTCGCAGGCCGCGACCTGGGCGGCGAGCAGCACCTCGTAGTAGGCGAGGAACTCCGCCGGAGGCTCCCCGACGGCGTACATGCGGGTGTTGTCCGAGCAGTAGCCGGACTCGAGCGCTCCGCCGATGTCGACGACCACGGGGTCGCCGGCCTCGATGACCCGGTCGCCGGTGTCGTGGTGCGGGCTGGCCCCGTTGGGGCCTGACCCGACGATGACGAAATTGACGGTCTTGTGCCCTTCGGCGACGATCGCGTCGGCGATGTCGCGGCCCACCTCGCGCTCGGTACGGCCCGGGCGCAGCCACTCGCCCATGCGGGCGTGCACCCGGTCGATGGCCTCGGCTGCCTCACGCAGCGCCTCGACCTCCGCCGCGCTCTTGCGCATGCGCAACCCGCGCAGCACCTCGCCGGCGAGTCCCTGCGTCGCCAGCGGCATCACCGCGCGGAACCGCAGCACCTGCTCGGCCCACATCCGGTTGCCCAGGCTCACGCTGGCCGGGTGAACCCCCAGCGCATCGTGCACCAGGCGTGCCACCAGGGCGTACGGATCGTCGGTCTCGCCCCAGCCGACGATGTCGATGCCGAGCCGCCCGGCGGGTGAGGCGACGGCTGCCGGGTGCTCCAGGCGGGGTACGACCAGCGTGGCGGGACCCGTGGCCGGCAGCACCAGGCAGGTCAGCCGCTCCAGCGGGAGCGCGTCGTAGCCGGTGAGGTAGCGCAGGTCGGCCCCGGGCGTGAGCAGCAGGGCGTCGACGCCCTGGGCAGCGGCGGCCGCCGCTGCCTTGTCGAGACGGTCGGGCGGAAAGAGAGCGGAGGTGTCGGCCACCCGCCGAGCCTATCCCCCGACGGCTCCCTGCTCTGGCAGTCTGTCGTCGTGGCCGACACTCTGATGCTGCTCGATTCCGCCTCGCTTTACTTCCGCGCGTTCTACGGGGTGCCAGAGACGGTCGTGGCGCCTGACGGCACGCCGGTCAACGCGGTCCGCGGGCTGCTCGACATGATCTCGATGCTCGTCGGCAAGTACCACCCGCAGCGATTGGTCGCTTGCATGGACGCCGACTGGCGGCCGTCGTTCCGCGTCGCTGCCGTGCCGTCGTACAAGGCCCATCGCGTCGCACCCGCCGGCGGCGAAGAGGTGCCGGACACGCTCGGCCCGCAGGTGCCCGTACTCCAGGCCGTCCTCGCCGCCGTCGGCATCGCCCAGCTCGGCGTCGCGGGCCACGAGGCCGACGACGTGATCGGGACGCTCGCCACCGTGCACGACGGACCGGTGGACATCGTCACCGGTGACCGTGACCTGTTCCAGCTGGTCCGGGACGACCAGCCGGTACGGGTGCTGTACACCGCCAAGGGGATGCGCGACCTGCCGGCCATCGACGAGGCCGAGGTGTCCCGCCGGTACGGGATCCCTGGCCGTTCGTACGCTGACTTCGCCCTGCTCCGGGGAGATCCGAGCGACGGCCTGCCCGGGGTGCCGGGGGTGGGCGACAAGACGGCCGCCGGCATCATCAGCCGCTACGGCTCGGTGGCCGCGCTGCTCGAGGCGTTGGACCAGCCGCCCGAGCCGGGTCTCTCCCCGTCGGTACGGGCCAAGCTGGTCGGCGCTCGCGACTACCTCGTCGCGGCGCGGCCGGTGGTGGACGTGGTGCGCGACCTGCCGGTGCCCGCTGGGCTGGACGACCTGCTGCCGACGCAGGCCGCCGATCCGGACGCGCTGGTCACCCTGTCGGAGCGCTGGGGGCTGGACTCGCCGCTCAACCGCTTGCTGACGGTTCTGGGCAGCACGTGAGCGCCCCATAGAATGTGTTCATGAGGTCAATCGGGTGAGCCAGCCGTCGCCCGACCTCGCCGCACCCGCTGCGGGTTTGCCCCAGGCCACCGAGCGCCGTGCCGTCTACGACGCTGCCGTTGCCGCGGCCATCGCCACCCTGGCGGCGTCCGACCCCACGACCAAGATCCGGTTGGCCAAGAAGACCTCCAACCTGTTCCGCACGCGGGCGCCGCACACCGGCGTCTGGCTCGACGCCTCGCCATTCCGCCAGGTGCTCTCCGTCGACGTCGAGAGCCACACGGCGAGCGTGGGCGGCATGACGACGTACGAGGACCTCGTCGATGCGACGCTGCCGTACGGGCTGATGCCCGAGGTGGTGCCCCAGCTCGCGACCATCACGCTCGGCGGCGCCGTGACCGGCCTCGGCATCGAGGCGTCGTCGTGGCGATCGGGACTCCCCCACGAGTCGGTGCTCGACCTCGACATCCTCACCGGCGCCGGAGAGGTGGTCCACGCGACGCCCGACAACGAGCACGCCGACCTGTTCGCGACGTTCCCCAACTCCTACGGCACGGTCGGCTACGCGCTGCGACTCACCATCAACCTCGTCCCGGTCAAGGCGTACGTCCGGCTGCGTCACTTGCCCTTCGGCTCGGTCGACGACCTCACGGCGGCCCTCACCGAGGCCTGCGACGGGTCCTACGACGGCGAGGTGGTCGACTTCGTCGACGGGGTGTGGTTCCGCGAGGACGAGTCGTACCTCACCCTTGGTCGTTTTGTCGACAAGGCGCCCTACGTCAACGACTACACCGGTCAGCAGATCTTCTACCGCTCGATCCAGCAGCGGCGTGAGGACTACCTCACGATCCACGATTACCTGTGGCGCTGGGACACCGACTGGTTCTGGTGCTCGCGGGCGTTCGGCGCGCAGAACAAGTGGGCCCGCAAGGTCTGGCCGGCGCGCTACCGCCGCAGCAGCTTCTACTGGAAGATCATTGGGCTCGAGCGCCGGTTCGCGATCAGCTCGCGGCTCGACAAGCGAGCCGGTCGCCCCCAGCGCGAGAACGTCGTGCAGGACATCGAGATCCCGGTCGAGCGGCTGCCCGAGATGTTGCGCCAGCTCGACGCGATCACGGCGATCGAGCCGGTCTGGGTCTGCCCGGTCCGCCTTGCCGGCGACCGCACCTGGCCGCTCTACCCGATGAAGCCGCACGTGCTCTACGTCAACGTCGGCTTCTGGTCCTCGACCGCGCTCGCCGAGGGCGAGACCGACGGCGCCGTCAACCGCAAGGTGGAGGCGCTCGTCGACTCCCTCGGTGGTCACAAGTCCTTGTACAGCACGGCTTTCTACAGCGAGAGTGATTTCTGGCAGCGCTATCCGGCCGACGCGTACTGGCCGGTCAAGCATCGGTACGACCCTGCCGGTAGGTTGCTCGACCTGTACACCAAATGCGTTGGAGGCGGGTAGTCGTGGCAACACAGGTGGCAGAGGTCTTCTACGAGATCGCGGGCAGCGATGCCCCGGTCCGGTTCACGGCGTACGACGGCAGCGCGGCGGGCCCGGCTGACGCCGAGATCAAGGTCGACGTGGTCAACCCCCGAGCGGTGACCTACCTCGCATCGGCACCCGGCTCGCTCGGCTTTGCCCGCGCCTACATCATGGGCGACCTCGAGCTGACCGGTGACATCTACGACGTACTGCGGCTGTTCACCAACCTGTCGATCTCGGACATGGGCATGGGCACCAAGATCGGTCTTGCCCGCAAGCTCGGTCCGCTGGCCATCAAGCGTGCTCCGCGGCCGGCCGAGGAGGCCCGCATGACGGGCCGGCTGCACTCGCAGTCGCGTGACGCGCAGGCGATCGCCCACCACTACAACGTCTCCAACCGCTTCTACGAGCTGGTGCTCGGCCCGTCGATGGCCTACACCTGCGCCGTCTACCCCACGGCCGAGTCGACGCTCGAGGAGGCCCAGTGGGCCAAGCACGACCTCGTCGCCCGCAAGCTCGGTCTCACCTCTGGCATGCGTCTGCTCGACGTCGGCTGCGGCTGGGGCGGCATGGTCCGCCACGCCGCCAAGGAGTACGGCGTCAAGGCGCTCGGCGTCACTTTGTCGCAGGCGCAGGCGGAGTACGCGCAGAAGCGCATCGCGGACGAGGGGCTCTCCGACCTGGCCGAGGTGCGGTTCCTCGACTACCGCAAGGTCGAGGAGACCGGGTTCGACGCGGTCAGCGCCATCGGCCTTGCCGAGCACATCGGCCGGGCCCAGATGCCGTCCTACTTCTCGTCGATCTACGAGAAGGTCAAGCCGGGCGGGCGCTTCCTCAACCACTGCATCACCCGACCCAAGTCGACGGACAAGGCGATCGACAAGGGTGGCTTCATCGACCGCTATGTGTTCCCCGACGGGGAGCTCACGGCCGCGGGGCCGCTGGCGACCAACATGCAGGACGCCGGCTTCGAGGTGCGCCACCTGGAGAACCTCCGCGAGCACTACGGCATGACGTGCGCTGCTTGGGGGGTCAACCTCGAGGCCAACTGGGACGAGGCGGTCGCTGAGGTCGGCGCCCCGCGTGCCAAGGTCTGGCAGATCTACCTCGCCGGTTCGCGGCTCAACTTCGAGCGGGACGAGATCGAGCTGCACCAGATCCTCGGCGTCCGCCTCGACGGTGAGAACGCGCACTTCCCGCTGCGCCCGCAGTTCCAGTAGCAGCGACAGCGGGATCGCCGGGGCCAGGGTCGCACCTCCGGCCCTCCGGGATGCAGCTCTAGGCAGCATCGGTCAGGCCGAGGACCAGCGGCTCGAAGTCGGGGTCGGAGCCGATCCGCAGCTGGCTGCGCGCGTCGATGTAGGTCACCTGACGGTAGTCGTGCCCGGACCACCAGAACACGTGTGGCGACAACTGGCCTGGCGCGTCGGTGTACGCCTCGGCCGAGTGCGCCATCATGAAATTGAGCGAGACAAGAACTCCCCCGTCCTGCACCATGTGCCAGCAGATCTCGTTGCGGTTGGGCATGGACATCAGCCAGCCCATGCCGACATCGGCGAGCTCGGGCACGCCGGCCTCGAGCGTGGGCAGCAGACCGGGCAGCAGCAGCGCCTTGCTGGCGGTGTAGAGATCGCCGGTCAGCCGCCAGTAGTGGCCGCCTATCGGGGTCGGAACGAGCTCCATGAACTCGAAGGGCCGCGCCTCGAGGTTGGCCAGACCCGCGGCGTGCAGCTCGTCCCAGCCACCGAACCGCTCGACGCGGTCCGTGCTGATCAGGGCGGCTCCCCCGGGAACGTCGAGGCACAGCCGCTCGCTCAGCCCGGGCACGAACGGCACGGAGGGGGCCTCGAACTCGAGCAGCAGGTTGTCGGGCCAGAGCTTGGTGTAGACGCGCGAGAGCAGCTCGTCCTTGGGGAGTCCGTCGAAGGGGTCGCCCCCGACGTAGCCGAACATCACCTTGTCCACATGGGCTGCGACCACCGCCCGCCAGGCCAGGTCCGTCGGATCGGAACCGTGGCAAAGAGCCGCGACGTTCCAGAGTCCCAAGGTAGGTCCGTCGGGAACCTGCAGGTGGTCACCGTTGACCCTCACCGTGAGGCCGCGCGCGACGAGTGCCTCGCGCATGAGCTCGCGCACCCGGTCAGCCTCGGTCACCGTGAGGAACGTCAGGTGCTTGTCAGCCCGGGAAGCCTTAGCCACGAGGGGTTTTCTACGGTTGGACATTGCGCTCCGATCTGATCGCTGAGGTCAGCGACCAGCATCGGCGCGGGGGAAGGGTGGCGGGGAAATACTTTACGAGCTGTGGAAAACCTCGAGCCAAGAGCCGATCGGTCGGCTCAGGTGACGGAGGAGTACGCGACCACGCCGCGGCGCAGGCCGTTCAACGCCGCGCGGGCGGAGGCCCGTACCGGACTGTCCTCTGCGGCCACGTCAGCCACCTGGCCGAGCAGGTCCATGAGCTGCTTCATCGAGCGGACGAAGTCGCCTGCGGTGAGGTCGGCCTCGGTGAGCACGGCGTCGAGCCGGTGCCCGGACGCCCAGCGGTGGGCGACGAAGGCAAAGCCCGCATCGGGCTCGCGCAGGAACGTCAGCCGGTGCCGGTCCTCGAGGTCGGTGAGCTCGGACCAGCGTCGCCCCATCTCCTGCAGCGTGTGCTGCACCGCGGCGGTTGGGAGGCGTGGCGCGATGGACTCGTCGGCGCGCCGGGTCTCGTACACCAGGGCCGAGACGCAGGCCGCGAGCTCGGCGGGTGTCAGCCGGTCCCACAGCCCTGAGCGCAGGCACTCGACGACGAGCAGGTCGCTCTCGCTGTAGACGCGAGCGAGCTGGTCGCCGGCGGGCGTGACCGCTCCGTCCTCGAGGTAGCCCAGCTTGTCGAGGACGGTGCAGACCCGGTCGAAGGTGCGGGCGATGGTGTTGGTGCGGCCGGACACCTTGCGCTCGATCTCCGCCGTGTCGCGCCGGAGGCGTTCGTGCCGCTCGGCCCAGCGGGCGTGCTCCTCGCGCTCGTCGCAACCGTGGCAGGGGTGCTGGCGCATCTGGCGGCGCAGGTCGAGCAGCTGCTGGTCGTCGGCCGCCAGCGAGCGGGTCTTGTGCGGCCGGTCCTTGACGGTGCCCACAGGTCCTGGGCGGGTCAGCGACGCGGCCAGGTCGCGCCGGCTCTGGGCGTTGCGCGGGTTGAACGTCCGCGGCACGCGCACGCTGTCGACGACGACCGCCTCGTCCGGGAAGTCGGCGGTGGTAAGGCGCTTGACCTGGCGCTCCTGGGTGAGCACGACGGGGCGCGGGTAACCGTCGGGGCCGAGGTCCTTGAGACCGGGGTCGAGCACCACGGCAAGGCCGGCGCGACGCCCGCCCGCTACCCGTACGACGTCACCGGTCTTCAACCGCTCCAGGGACTGTGCCGCGGCGGCACGCCGCATCGACTGGCCCTCACGAGCGAGCTGGGCCTCGCGGTCCTTGATGGCGACCCGGTAGCCGAAGTACTCCTCGAAGTCGCCGAGGTGGCAGGTCATCGCCTCGGCGTAGCCCTCGAGTGCGCCCTGGTTGCGGCTGACCTGACGCGCCAGCCCGACCACCGACCGGTCGGCCTGGAACTGTGCGAAGGACGACTCGAGCAGCGCTCGTGCCCGCGCCTTGCCGACGGTGCGGACCAGGTTGACGGCCATGTTGTACGAGGGCCGGAAGCTCGATCGCAGCGGGTAGGTGCGGGTCGAGGCAAGGCCCGCCACCGCCTCGGGGTCGAGACCGGGCTGCCACAGGACGACGCCGTGGCCTTCGACATCAATGCCCCGGCGGCCGGCGCGACCCGTGAGCTGGGTGTACTCCCCCGGCGTCACGTCGACGTGGGCCTCGCCGTTCCACTTGACCAGCTTTTCCAGGACCACCGAGCGGGCCGGCATGTTGATGCCCAGCGCCAGCGTCTCGGTGGCGAAGACCGCTTTGACCAGGCCGCGGCTGAACAGCTCCTCGACGACCTCCTTGAACGCGGGCAGCATGCCGGCGTGGTGGGCAGCGACGCCGCGCTCGAGCCCCTCGAGCCAGTCGTGGTAACCGAGGACGGCGCGGTCCTCCTCGGGGATGTCCTGCGTGCGCGTCTCGACGATCTCGCGGACAAGGGCCCGCTCCTCGTGCTTGATCAGTCGGACGCTGGAGCGCAGGAACTGGTCGACCGCGCCCTGGCAGCCGGCCCGGCTGAAGATGAAGGTGATGACGGGCAGCAGGGCGGCGCGCTCGAGGGTGCTGACCACGTCGACCCGGCTCGGCACCGCACGTCGCTTGGGCGCCGCACCCTTGGGACCGCGCGGTCCGGTACGGGAGAAGCGTCCCTCGTCACGCGCCAGCCGTACCAGCTCGGGGTTGACCCGCAGCCGCGACTCGGGCTCGTCGTCGGAGTGGCCCTGCTCGTGGTGTCCGCTGCGGTCGACGAACAGGTCGTGCAGCCGGTCGCCCACCATGACGTGCTGCCAGAGTGGCACGGGCCGGTGCTCCTCGACGACGACCTGGGTGTGGCCGCGGACGGTGACCAGCCAGTCGGCGAACTCCTCGGTGTTGCTCACCGTGGCAGACAGCGAGACCAGCCGGACGTGCTCGGGCAGGTGGATGATCACCTCTTCCCAGACGGCACCGCGGAACCGGTCGGACAGGTAGTGCACCTCGTCCATGACCACGTAGCCGAGACCGCGCAGGGCCGGCGATCCGGCGTAGATCATGTTGCGCAGGACCTCGGTGGTCATGATGACGACGGGCGCGTCGCCGTTGATCGAGTTGTCGCCGGTGAGCAAGCCGACGTTTGCTGCGCCGTACCGGGCGGTCAGGTCGGCGAACTTCTGGTTGGACAGGGCTTTGATCGGTGTGGTGTAGAAGCACTTCTGACCGAGCCGGAGCGCGAGATGCACCGCGAACTCGCCGACGATCGTCTTGCCGGCGCCGGTCGGGGCCGCGACCAGCACCCCGTCGCCGCGCTCGAGGGCCTCGCACGCCTTGACCTGGAAGCCGTCGAGCGGGAAGTCGTAGGCCGAGGCGAACTCGGTGAGGGCCTCCGAGCGTTCGGTCGGCCCAGGAACGGCCGCGGTCAGGCTCATACCCCCACGCTACTCGACGGTGTCGTCGCCACCGCTCGTCGTGGACACGGTGGGCGCGTCGGCAAAGACCGAAGGCGCCGGGGCGGGGCCTGCTTGGTCAGGCGAGATCTCGGCGAGCGCTGCCGTCTTGGCGTCGACCCGCCGGTCGTGCACCATCGCGATCAGCGCGGCGACCTCGTACAGGATCCACAGCGGCGAGGCCAGGGCAAGCATGGTGTACGGGTCGGTGCTCGGCGTGACCACGGCTGCGAACACGGTGACCAGGAAGATCTCCATGCGCCGCCACGACCACAGCCGCTCGTGGCGCACCAGGTGAGCGAGGTTGAGGATCACGATGATCAGCGGGAACTCGAAGGACAGCCCGAACAGCAGCATCACCCGGGTGACGAATCCGATGTACTGCGCGATGTCGAGGATCGCCGTGGTGCCGCCGCCGGCGGCGCCGAGCAGAAACTCGAGGGCCTTGGACAGCATCAGGTAGGCCGCGACCACGCCGCCGGAAAACAGCACGAGGGAGGCGGTGACGAACGACAGTGCCCATCGGCGCTCGTTGCGCTTGAGGCCTGGGGTGATGAAGGCCCAGAGCTGGTAGAGCCAGACCGGCGACGAGATCAGGATGCCGACGATCGCCGACACCTTGAGCTTGATGCTGAAGCCGTCGAGCGGGTGGCTGTAGACGAGCGAGCAGCCGCTCGCCCCGGCATAGGGGTGTCGCTTGCCCACAGGCAGGTCGCAGTACGGGGCCTTGAGCACGTTGTAGACCGGGTGCCAGATGATGAAGCCGATCACCATGCCGATGACGATGGCGACGCAGGCCCGTACGACGCGGGTGCGCAGCTCGATGAAATGGTCGACCAGCGACATGCGCCCGTCGGGCCCGGCCGCGGGCACGGCTCTACGACGTGGCTTGGTCGACGCCATCTACTTCAGCGGGAAGGCCGGCAGACGCCGGTCAGTGCTGCTCGGTGGAGGTCTGCTCGGGCGTCAGCGGGGTCATGACGTACTGCTGGCCGTCGGCACCGGTGACGACCTGGGGCGCGGGGGCGGTGACGACCGGTGCGGGCACGGGCTGCTGGACGTAGGCGACCGGGGCCGGAGCCTGGATGGCCGGCGCGGTGGCGATGACCGGCGCGGCTGCCGCCTGGTCGTCTTCCTTGAGCCCACGCACCTCGGACTTGAAGATGCGCATCGACTGGCCGAGTGACCGCGCGAAGATCGGCAGCTTGGAGGCGCCGAAGAGCGCAACGAACACAATGGCGACCACGATGAGGTGGGGCCCGCTGAAAATGCCGTCCATGCTGACTTCCCTCTCTCGACGTGCGCTCAGTGTACGTCCGGATCGTGGCGGCGCCAGGATCCGGAGGGGCTAATCTGCGCCCGCGTCAGTCGCGGTGATCTCCGGGCGAGGCGACCTGGAGCCGCTCGGCGTAGGACTGCAGCTCGGTCGTGACCGCGGCGACCGAGGCCTTCAAGCCCTTGATCTGGCGCCAGGCACGCAGCGCGGCCACGCCGAAGATGATCAACGCGACCAGCAGCCCGACGCCGATGGAGATCCACACCCACATGATCGGGACGATACAGCAGACGGGCCCCGCTCCGTGAGGAGCAGGGCCCGTGTGATGCCTTCTGCAGGCTGAGAAGAGTTGTGGAGCTGTGACCTCTAGCGACGCGCGGGCGTGGCGGCCTCGGCGGCGAGCAGGTCCATGGAGGCCAGCTGAAGGGCGAAGTCGAGCAGGTCGTCGTAGCTGAGCGGGTGGCCGGCCTTGGGCTCCATCGCCTCGGCGGGCACCTCCCACACGGTGGCCTTGACGCCGCCGGACATCAGCAGAGACACGACGTGGTCGTCGGCCGGCTTCTTGACGACGTCGACGCACTTGGGGCAGGTGAACGCGTAGTAGGACAGTGCAGCGTGGTTGCAGACCATGAGCGAGATGTCGGCGGAGGTGAGCTCCACCTCGCCGCAGCTGGGGCAAGAGGCCTTGATCGTGGTCATCGCTGTCGTCCTTCCGGATTCGCGTCCCCGTTCAGTTCGCGATAGCCAGAAGTTCGGCATGATCTGAGAAATCCTTGAACGCTCCACGGCCCCATTAACTGGCTGTTTGCGCTAGTCCCTTCGGCCTAACCGTGGGGGTCCGCTCTGTCCGCGTACGCCTGCAGCGCCCGGGTGGCGTCAGCGCTGACCTCGTCGGCAAGCGAGGTCGGAGCGACGACCCGCAGCGTGCCCGCCAGCCGCAGCGCGAGCCGGCGTACCCACTGGGTGTCGCCCGTGCGCAAGGTGGCGAGCACCCCGTCACGCCCGTTGGGGGCGACGAGCTCCGTCGGGTAGTACTCGGCCACCCAGGCGGCGTCGGGCTCGAGGTCGAGGGTCACCAAGACGTCCTGCGGTGAGGTCTGGAAGAGACCCGCGGTCACGTCGCGCTCCCGTGCCTCCTCGGGCGGCTCGGACGGTGCGTCGAGCAGGGTGATGGCCAGGACCCGGTCGAGCCGGAACAGCCGTACCGCCTCGGCGCGGCGGCACCAGCCCTCGAGATAGCTGCGCCCCTCGACGAGCAGCACGCGCATCGGGTCGACGTCACGCTCGGTGGTCTCGTCGCGGCCGGGCACGTGGTAGGTGAGGTGCACCAGGCGCTTCTCCGCCACGGCCTCCCGGGCGACGGCGAGGCTCTGGTCGGCCCCCTCCACGACGACCTCGACCTTGTCGGCGTCGTCGGCCGCAGCCCCGGTTGCTGACTCGAGCTTGGCCAGCGCCTGCAGGACCGATCCCCCACGGTCGATGCCTGGCAGCTCCGCAAGGGTACGAAGGGCCACGATCAGCGCGAGCCCCTCCTGGGCGGTGAGCCGCAGCGGGCGCGCGATGGTGTCGGCGTTGGACACGCTGACGGTGTCGCCCTCGTAGCTGACGTCGATCAGGTCGCCGGGGCCGTGGCCGGGCAGCCCGCAGAGGAAGACGAGGTCGAGGTCGCTGCGCAGCTGCTTCTCGGTCACCCCGAACACGCCGGCGACGTCCTCGACCCGCGCTCCGGGGTGGGCCTGCAGGTAGGGCACGAGGGCCAGCAGCCGTGGCAGCCGGTCGGACGTGCCGCTCACGTGCCGGCCGCCGTACGCAGCCGGCTGACGACGGCGCTCACCAGCTCGGGCGGGGTGAGCACCACGGCGTCGTCGGCATGCCCGGCCACGCCCTGGGCGAGCCACTCGACATCGCCGTACGCGATGGTGGCGACGTCCCAGCCGCGCGACGCATCCCCGGCCTCGGTGACCTCGGCCGCCCACCGCCGCAGCTGGTGCGCCGCGCCCGGTCGTACGGAGACGGTGGCCATGGTCCGGATCGTCGGCTCGCGCTGGTAGGAGTAGGCGATGGACCCGCGCAGGTCGACGCCTTCCGGGCGAGGCGTCGTGACGGTGCCGAAGGCTCGTACCGGACCGACGATGCGGCTCAGCCGGAACACGCGGGTGGCCTTGCGGTCGTGGTCGTGGCCCACGACGTACCACCGGCCGCGCCACGACACGACCCCCCACGGGTCCATCGCGCGCTTGACGACGGGGGCGGCGGGGCCCGCGCGGTAGTCGAAGGACACGGCTCGGTTGGAGCGAAGGGCGGCCAGCAACGGCTCGAAGGCCGCCTCGTTGGCCTCGACGTGGGGCTCGAGCTCACCCAGCCCGGTGGGGTCGGCCTCGATGCCCGCGGCGCGCAGCTTGATGAGGGCCGAGGACGCGGCGTCGGCGAGGCCCGCCTGGGCCCACAGCCGAGCGGCCAGCCCGACGGCCGCTGCCTCGTCGGCAGTCAGCGCGATCTCGGGCAAGGCGTAGTCGCGCGCCGCGATGCGGTAACCCACCTCGTCGTCGTAGACGCTGTCGCTGCCGGTCTCGAGGGGGATGCCGAGGTCGCGCAGCTCCTCCTTGTCGCGCTCGAACATGCGGCGGAACGCCTCGTCGTCATCAGGCCCGTAGCCCGGCACCATCTCGCGGATCTGGTGCGCGCTGAGGTAGCGGCGGGTCGACAGAAGGCAGATCACCAGGTTGAGCAGCCGTTCGGTCCGGCGTGCCGACATGCGCTCCTCCTTCCGTCGGGTCCGACGCTAACAGCCCGCGCACCAGCCGCTCGGTAGCCTGAGCCGGTGATCCGGTGGCGTAGCGGTGTCGTGCTCTCGGCCGTCCGGCTCGTGCCCGGTAGGAGAGGCATGGCCGAGCTGACGGTCGAGGTGGACGGAGTCATCGTGCCCGCCCTGGCCGATGTCGCGCTCGTCGGCTCGCCGGAGGTTGGCGACCAGGTGCTGCTCAACGCCAACGCGCTCGACCTCGCCCTGGGTACGGGCGGCCACGCGATGGTCGTCGCGATCCCGTCCAGCCTGCCCGACGACACTCTCCTGCCCGGTCACATCATGAAGGCGCGCTACACCCCGCTGCAGGTCGCAGTCGGCTCGGCCGACGAGCAAGGCTCTCCGCACCACGACGTGCTCGCCGACGCTGACGACCTCGGTGGCATCCCCGTCGTGGTGGCCGACCTGCATTCCGCACTGCCGGCGATCCTGCTGGCGATCGCCGCAGACCGGCCGCGAACCCGGGTCGTCTACGTCATGACCGATGGCGGCGCCCTGCCCATGCGCTACTCCCGCACGGTGCCTTCGGTCGCGGGTCTGCTTGTGGGGACCGTCACGGCGGGCCAGGCCTACGGTGGCGACCTCGAGGCGGTCAGCGTGCACAGCGCGCTGCTGGTCGCGCGCCATGTCCTCGACGCCGAGGTCGTCGTCGTGACGCAGGGTCCGGGCAACCTGGGGACGGACACTCGGTGGGGATTTTCCGGGGTTGCGTGCGGAGACGCGGTTAACGCGATCGGCACGCTGGGCGGCCGTGCGGTGGGCAGTCTGCGCATCTCCCAGTCCGACCGTCGTGAGCGCCACCTCGGGGTCTCGCACCACAGCCTGACGGCCTACGGTCGGGTGGCCTTGCTGCCGGCCGACCTCGCAGTGCCCACCTTCGACGGTGATCTCGCGGTACGGGTGAAGTCGCAGCTCGCGACGCTCCCCCATCGCCACCGGCTCGTTGACGTCGACGTCTCAGGTCTCGACGAGGTGCTCGGATCTGCTGCGCACCAGGGCATCTCGCTGTCGACGATGGGCCGTGGACTGGTCGAGGACAGGGCCTACTTCGTGGCCGCGGCAGCAGCCGGCCGGCACGCCGCAGCGCTCTGCGACGTACCGGCCGGGTGAGTTCGGGAGCTGCTACAAGCGGCTGGCGCGGCCGGTGATGGCCATGATGACGCCGGCGACGAGCAGGACGACGGCGACGATGAAGAGCCAGTTGGCAATGCCGGCAAAGCCGAGAACGGCGAAGATGACGGCGAGGATGAGGATGCCGAGCCAGGGACCCATGTCGATTGTCTCCTTGGTCTGAGCTCCGGACGGTCGCCCGGCAGCGATGACCCTCCTATGCCCCCAGGCGGAGTGGATCAACACGCCTGCAGCCAACTCCCAGGTGACAAAGGGCTTACCCCTGTACTGCGACGCGGCTGCTACATGCTCGCGATGAGCTTTTCGACCCGCTCGTCGACGGAGCGGAACGGGTCCTTGCACAGGACCGTGCGCTGCGCCTGGTCGTTGAGCTTGAGGTGGACCCAGTCGACGGTGAAGTCGCGTCGCTTCTCCTGCGCCCGCTTGATGAACTCGCCGCGCAGGCGGGCCCGCGTGGTCTGCGGCGGCACCGACTTTGCCTCGAAGATGGCAAGGTCGTGGGTGACCCGGGCGACCTTGCCGTGGCGTTCGAGCAGGTAGTAGAGGCCGCGGTCGCGGTTGACGTCGTGGTAGGCGAGGTCGAGCTGGGCGATGCGCGGGCTCGAGAGCGGCAGGTCGTACTTGGCCTGGTAGCGCTCGATGATCTGCAGCTTGGTGACCCAGTCGATCTCGCGGGCCACCCCGTCGAGGTCGCCGGTCTCGATGGCGGTGAGGGTGCGGTCCCACAGATCGAGGACCCGCTCGGCCACCGGGTCGGAGCCGCGGCGGGAGAGGAAGTCGGCGGCCTTGGTGTGGTACTCGCGCTGGATCTCGAGCGCCGTGGCCTCGCGGCCGTTGGCCAGCTTGACCTTGCGGCGCCCGGTGATGTCGTGGCTCACCTCGCGGATAGCCCGGATGGGGTTTTCCAGGGTGAGGTCGCGCATGACGACGCCGGCCTCGATCATGCGCAGCACCAGGTCGGCCGAGCCCACCTTGAGCAGGGTGGTCGCCTCGTTCATGTTGGAGTCGCCGACGATGACGTGGAGTCGGCGGAACCGCTCGGCATCGGCGTGAGGCTCGTCGCGCGTGTTGATGATGGGCCGGCTGCGCGTGGTGGCGCTGGAGACGCCCTCCCAGATGTGCTCGGCGCGCTGGCTGACGCAGTAGACGGCGCCCCGCGGGGTCTGCAGGACTTTGCCTGCGCCGCAGACGATCTGTCGGGTGACGAGGAATGGGATCAGCACCTCTGCGAGGCGGCCGAACTCTCCGTGGCGGCCGACCAGGAAGTTCTCGTGGCAGCCGTACGAGTTGCCTGCGGAGTCGGTGTTGTTCTTGAACAGGTAGATGTCGCCGGCGATGCCTTCCTCGCGCAGCCGTCGCTCGGCGTCGACGAGCAGGCCCTCGAGGATGCGCTCCCCCGCCTTGTCATGCGTGACGAGGTCGATCGGGCTGTCGCACTCCGGCGTGGCGTACTCCGGGTGGCTGCCGACGTCGAGGTAGAGCCGGGCACCGTTCTTGAGGAAGACGTTGCTCGACCGGCCCCAGGAGACGACGCGGCGGAAGAGGTAGCGCGCGACCTCGTCCGGCGAGAGACGCCGCTGACCCCGGAAGGTGCACGTGACGCCGTACTCGTTCTCGAGCCCGAAGATCCGACGATCCATGGACTTACCCTATGCCGGTGATCGGCCGACCGCCCCGGTTCCGGGCGGTAACGACAGCCCGGATTTGGCGAATCAGTACTCGAGGGTGACGCCGGTCTCGGTGATGACGGCGCTGGGCTCGGCGGTGATGTCGGGCTGCGGCAGCCGGATCATGCTGCCGGGAGGGGCCCAGCCGGAGGCGGCTAGGGCCGCCTCCACGGTGACGCCCGCCAGCCGTACCGCGTTGTGCAGGTCGCCCAGCTGGTGGGCCTCGGCGCCCTTCGCCTGTGCGTTCTCGGCCCGGTTCAGCGCGATCACGAACTCCCGCATCGCCCGGTGGATGGTCGTGTCAGTGGCCAGTCGGCTCATGATGCGCGCCCCTTTGGTTCGTCCGTCCTGCCGACTGTGACTCGGCCGTCCGGACCAGCGACATTGAGGCTGAATGCCCAGATTCACCCGTACGGCCCCGGTTGGGTATCAGAAGGTGAGTATTCCTCCTCTGTTGGATGACTGCCGTCAGGACCACGGTGGTGACGTCCGGTCTGGAGGAGGAACCAACGTGGCCAGCATCAAGCGGCTGACGCAGGCAGTGCGTCGTGTGCGGGACGACCTGACGCGTATGCGGGCACAGGTGGCACTGACACCGACGCTGCTCGGCGACGCCGCCGGCTCCACGGACCCGCGCGACGCGGGTGCTGACACGCCTGCAGGTCGGTCCGCGGACTTCCGTAGGGAACAGCTGTCGCTGGGACAGCCGTAGGAACCGTTCAAGGGAGAACGACCATGCCAGATCCGCTGCTGCTCGGCGTAGACAACAACGCCGGCACTGACCTGACCATCCTCGAGTCGCCGCTGCAGCTCAACGGCCTCTCCACGCTCGGCACACTGGCGGTGACCGGACAGAACCCGGGATGGGACGAGAATCCCTCCGTCACGGTGACGGCGGGCACGGTCGGGGTGCACCCGATGCCCCAGGACGCGATCGTCGTGAGTACTGCCGGTGGCTCGGGGTTGCGGATCCAGGCCAATGACGGTGTCGAGTGGATGGACCCGATGCCGGTGCTCCCGGTCGGACTCGAGGTCGACACTCAGGGCGGCACCTCGATCAGCGCGACCACGCAGACGGGCCAGGCGATCGTCGCCGGGACAACCGACCCCACCGCAACGCAGGACGCCGTGACCGTGAGCTACGCCGGGACGAGCCGGGCGCTGTACGCCGAGTCGACGTCGGCCACGAACATCAACGGCACGATCACGGGTGTCAACGACGGCGAGGGTATCGGGGTCTGGGGCGAGCACAAGAACCCGACCACCGCCGGCGTCGGTGTCGCCGGGGTCGGTGGCGCCCACGGGCGCGGCGGCCACTTCGTGGGGGGCGCGGCCAATGTTCGCCTCGTGCCGGCGACGGCGGCCACCCACCCGACGACCGGCCACGCAGGCGACCTGTTCGTCGACAGCAGTGCGCGGCTGTGGTTCTGCCAGAAGGCCGCCAGCGTGAGCACACCAGCAGTCTGGAAGCAGCTCGCCTGAGGCGCAGGGGGCCGTCAGCTACGGGTGGTAGTCCAGGCTCACAGCAAGTACGCATAGTCGAAGTACTTCCGCTGAGTTGATCTTCGTGGCAGCGTTGTGGTCTCGTCCGCCGCTGGGACGGATGCCTCGACAAGGAAGGCCAACGATGGCCACTCACGACGAGCTGCACCAACAGCTCGAGGCGTTGCGCGCAGAGCTCCAGGAGATGCGGTCCACTCTCGCCCCGGCAGCGCCCCGGACCTCCGTGCTGAGCCGCCGCACGCTGCTTCGAGCCGCTCCGGTCGCCGCCGTCGGCACAGCCATCGCGGCGCTGAGCGCCGGCCCAGCCGCTGCGGCGGTCGGCAATCCGGTGCTGCTCGGGGAGAACAACACTGCGACGGGGGCCACTACCTCGATCGCCGGCGGTTCGGACAGCGCTGTCGCCGTTCTGGTCACCGGCGGACTGACCACGGACAGCCTGACCAGTGGAATCTCCGACGACGATGGGCTCGAGGTCAACAGCACCGGTTCGGGGCCGGTACTGAGGGCGCATTCGGTCGAGAACCGCTTGGCCGCAGAGTTCATCGCTATCACCCCACCCGCGAACGCGGCGTCTGGCCATGACGCGGTGCATGTCTGGGCTCAGGCGCCGGGCAAGGGCGTCATCGTCGAGGTGGTCGACAAGATCCTCTACAACCTGGATCCCCAGTCGGTGCCGATTCTCCTGACGGGTGAAGGACTCGTCGTGTCGGCCGAGTCCGGGACCGGCGTTGACGCCACCGTGACGGATGGCACGGGCGTCAGCACCACGGCGACCGGCAACGGACACGCGCTGGCCGCGGTGTCGACCTCCGCCACGACGAGCTCGGACGCGGTCACGATCGACTACGCAGGCACCAGCCGGGCGCTGTACGCGCAGTCGCACAACGCCGCCAACATCAACGGCACGGTGACCGGTGTCAACGAGGGTCACGGCATCGGCGTCTGGGGGGAGCAGCGCAACACCACCGGCGCAGGCTTCGGCGTCGTGGGGGTGGGCGGCACCTTAGGCCGCGGAGCGCGGTTCAGCGGTGGGGCTGCGGCAGCGCAGATGCTGCCGTCCACCGCGGCCACACACCCGACCACGGGCAAGGCGGGCGATTTCTTCGTCGACAGCGTGGTGCGGCTGTGGTTCTGCCAGAAGGCTTCCACAGCCAGCACTGCGGCGGTCTGGAAGCAGCTGGCCTAGCCCCGGCGGGCCCGGGCGGTTTCCCGGTTGTTGGCCTGCATCAAGGCCTCGACCAGCTGGTCCTTGGTCATGCGCGACCGCCCACGGACGTCGAGCTGCTTGGCCAGGTCGAGCAGATGGGCCTTGGAGGCACGGGCGTCGACCCCGCCGGCGCCTGGCAGGCGGTTGAGGCCGCGCTTCTCCGCACGGTCGTCGGACGGGCCGTGCGCGCCGCCCTCCTTGGGCTCCCAGTGGTCGCCGACCTTCTCGTGGGTCCGCTTCAGCGAGGCGAACGCCGTCCGGTGGGCGCGAGCCTCGTCGCCGTACTCCGCCTCGGCGGCAGCCAGGGTCTCGGCGTAGGTGTTCTGGGCCTTCGCGTCGGAGCGTTGCAGAGTGGTGGGCAGGTCGCTCTTGCGCGCCTTGCCCTTCTTCGTCGTAGCGGGCATGGGTTGGACTCCTCCGGGTCGACGCTGGCCTTGGGAGACGTTCCGCGAAGCGGCGCCGCGAAACCCGCTCAGCTTGCGGGGGCGGCCTCCGCCGGGTCGCCGAGGATGCCCTGCAGGACCGCAGGAGTCAGTCGCCGGAAGGTGCGGCCGACCCGGGTGCGGTCGAGCACCGCGACCTCGAGCTGATTGGCCGTCAGGGAGCGCCGCTCCTCGTCGGGGCCGGCCTCGGACAGCGCCCGCACGGCCAGCCGCAAGCCGTCGTCGAGGGGCATGTGGTCGGTGAAGCCCTCGCGCATGATCGTGCTCACTGGCTCGGACAGGCCACCCATGACGACGAACGTGCGCTCGTCGAACACCGAGCCGTCGTAGGTCAGTCGGTACATCTGGTCGGTGCTGGCGGTGTCGCCCACCTCGGCGACCACGATCTCGACCTCGTACGGCTTGGACTCCTGGGTGAAGATGGTGCCGAGAGTCTGGGCGTAGGCGTTGGCGAGCGCTCGACCGGTCACGTCACGGCGGTCGTACGAGTAGCCACGCAGGTCGGCGAGGCGAACGCCGGCAACCCGGAGATTTTCGAACTCGTTGTACTTGCCGACCGCAGCGAACGCGAGCCGGTCATAGATCTCGCTGACCTTGTGCAGCGTGGTCGAGCCATTCTCGGCGACCATCAGGATGCCGTCGGTGTAGGTCAGCACGATGACGCTGCGTCCGCGCGCGATGCCCTTGCGGGCGAAGTCGGCGCGGTCCTTCATCAGCTGTTCTGGTGAGACGTAGAACGGGGTCGACACGGACGGTGCCTCCGGCTTCTCGTACGGGCGTGGGGTCGGCTCGCTGCGGTCAGAGCCGCTAGGCGGGCGGGCCGTCCGGCCTGGCGTGGCGCTGCTCCATCATGCGGGCGACGTAGCCGCCGACCTCGTCGTCGGAGAGCCGGCGGGTGCCCTCGGCGCTGACCGCCAGGACGACGGGGTAGATCATGCGGGTCAGGTCGGGGCCGCCGGTGGCGGAGTCGTCGTCGGCCGCGTCGTAGAGCGCCTGGACCAGGACGAGGACGGTGTCCTCGAGGGACATGCCTTCCTGGTAGAGCTTCTTCAACGAGCCGCGGGCGAACAGCGAGCCGGAGCCCACGGTGTGGAACGAGTCCTGCTCGTAGCGCCCGCCCGTGACGTCGTAGCTGAAGATGCGACCGGTGCCGGCGAGCAAGTCGTACCCCGCGAACAGTGGGACCACGGCGAGGCCCTGCATCGCCATGGCGAGGTTGTTGCGGATCATCGCGGACAGCCGGTTGGCCTTGCCGTCGAGGGAGAGCGTGGCGCCCTCGAGCTTTTCGTAGTGCTCGAGCTCGACCTGGAACAGCCGGACCATCTCGATGGCGAGGCCCGCGGTGCCGGCGATGCCGACGCAGGAGAACTCGTCGGTCGGGAAGACCTTCTGGATGTCGCGCTGGGCGATGACGTTGCCGATGGTGGCCCGGCGGTCGCCTGCCATGATGACGCCGCCGTCGTAGGTGGCCGCGACGATCGTGGTGCCGTGCGGGACGTCCATCACCTGGCCGACCGGGGCGCTCGAGCCACCGGGCAGCAGGTGAGGCGCGGCAGTGGCGATGAAGTCACTGAACGACGACCCGCCCGGCGTCGTGAAGACCGCGGGCAGGCGCCCGGAGCGACCGAACTCGTCTGGCATCGTCAGCCTTTCGCCTTGTCCCAGAGGGGTGACCGGGAAGAACGTCTGCTCTGCTGACCCTACCGGGGTGGGGCGGCTACTCGCCGCCCTTCTGGACGTAGGCACGGACGAACTCTTCTGCGTTCTCCTCGAGCACGCCGTCGATCTCGTCGAGCAGCGCGTCGACGTCGTCGGTCAGCTTGTCGTGGCGCTCCTGCACCTCGTCCGAGGCGGTCGTCGTCTCGTCGACGACGTCCTCGGTCTCCTCGTGCTTGGCGGCGCGCTTCTGTCCCCCGGTGTCCTTCGTGGCCATGGCCAGGCTCCCCACTCGGTAATGCCCTGCATCCAGGAATGACTCGTGTTGTGACTCGACACTAGCCCCGAGCCGAGACGATTGCCGTGAGATCACTATCGGCGTACGGGCCCGGCTCCCTGAGCGCTGACCGGCTCAGCGACCGGCGGAGATGGTCTCGACGAGCTCGAGCGCGGTCTCGCAGTGGTCGAGCAGGGCACCGACGTGAGCCTTGGTGCCGCGCAACGGCTCGAGCGTGGGCACCCGCATGAGCGACTCGCGGCCGACGTCGAAGATGACGGAGTCCCAGGACGCGGCCGCCACCTGGTCGGGCCACTTGTCGAGGCAGCGGCCGCGGAAGTAGGCCCGCGTGTCGTCGGGCGGCTCGGTCTGGGCCCAGGAGATCGCCGCGTCGTCGACGATGCGGTCGAACCGGCCACTGGCGACGAGACGGTTGTAGAGGCCCTTGTCCGGGCGGATGTCGCTGTACTGCAGGTCGACCAGGCCGAGCCGGGCGTCCTTCCATTCGAGGCCGTCGCGGCTGCGGTAGCCCTCGAGGATCTCCAGCTTGGCCACCCAGTCGAGCTCGCGTTTGCACAGCATGGGGTCGACCTCGAGCCGGCTCAGCACCGACTCCCAGCGGGCCAGGACGTCGTCGGTGACCGGGTCGACGTCGCTGCCGAAGCGATCCTGGACGTACTTGCGGGCCTGCTCGAGGTACTCCATCTGCAGCTGGACGGCGGTCATGGTGCGGCCGTCGCGCAGCTTGAGCAGGTGCTTGAGGGTGGGGTCGTGGGAGACCGCGCGCAGCGACAGCACCGGCTGCTCGACGGCGAGGTCGGCGGTGAGGAAGCCGTCCTCGATCATCGCGAGCACCAGGGCCGTGGTGCCGACCTTGAGGTAGGTCTGGACCTCGCTGAGGTTGGCGTCGCCGATGATGACGTGGAGCCGGCGGTACTTCTCCGGATCGGCGTGCGGCTCGTCGCGCGTGTTGATGATGGGCCGCTTGAGCGTCGTCTCGAGCCCGACCTCGACCTCGAAGAAGTCGGCCCGCTGGCTGATCTGGAACCCGTGCTCGCGACCGTCCTGGCCGATGCCGACCCGCCCGGCACCCGTGACGACCTGGCGGGAGACGAAGAACGGGGTCAGGTGACGGACGATGTCGCTGAAGGCCGTGGACCGCGCCATCAGGTAGTTCTCGTGGGTGCCGTACGACGCGCCCTTGTTGTCGGTGTTGTTCTTGTACAGGTGGATGACGGTGCCGGGTGCACCGCTCGGCGGGTTGGCCGCGCGGCGGGCCGCCTCGAGCATCACCCGCTCCCCCGCCTTGTCCCAGCGGACGACGTCGAGCGGGTTGGTGCACTCCGGTGAGGAGTACTCCGGGTGGGCGTGGTCGACGTAGAGCCGGGCGCCGTTGGTCAGGATGACGTTGGCCAGGCCGAGGTCGTCGTCGCCGTGGTCGCTCTGCTCGCGGGGCAGCTCGAAGCCCCGCGCGTCGCGCAGCGGGTTTTCTTCCTCGAAGTCCCACCGGGCGCGGCGGCTGCGCTCGTGGGTCTGCCCTGCGGCGTACGAGGCGTAGGCGTTGACGATCTGGGAGGACGCGACCATCGGGTTGGCGCTCGACTGCCCAGGCAGCGAGATGCCGTACTCGGTCTCGATGCCCATGACCCGGCTGGTCGTCATGTCCTCAGCCTAACCCCGGAGTGTGTGAGGGATGTCCGCTCCGCGGCTGTGAACCAGGGACCGCCACCGGATCGTTACGGCAGCCGTGGTGCGTGGAGCCTTGTGCACGCCGGGGCGTGCGCAAGGCTCCACCGACCGGGCGGGGCCTAGAGGTACTGGCCGGTGTTGGCGACGGTGTCGATGGAGCGGCCGGCCTCGGTGCCCTGCTTGCCGGAGATCAGCGTGCGGATGTAGACGATCCGCTCGCCCTTCTTGCCGGAGATGCGGGCCCAGTCGTCCGGGTTGGTGGTGTTGGGCAGGTCCTCGTTCTCCTTGAACTCGTCGACGCAGGCTGCCATCAGGTGCTGCATGCGCAGTCCCTTGCGGCCGACGTCGAGGTAGTCCTTGATCGCCATCTTCTTGGCTCGGTCGACGATGTTCTGGATCATGGCGCCGGAGTTGAAGTCCTTGAAGTAGAGGACCTCCTTGTCACCGTTGGCGTAGGTGACCTCGAGGAAGCGGTTCTCCTCGGACTCGGTGTACATGCGCTCGACCGTGGTCTGGATCATCGCCTGGAGCGTCGCGGCCCGGTTGCCGCCGTGCTCGGCGAGGTCGTCCTCGTGCAGCGGCAGCGTGTCGACGAGGTACTTGGAGAAGATGTCGCGGGCGGCCTCGGCGTCGGGGCGCTCGATCTTGATCTTCACGTCGAGCCGGCCGGGGCGCAGGATGGCCGGGTCGATCATGTCCTCGCGGTTGGACGCGCCGATCACGATGACGTTCTCGAGACCCTCGACGCCGTCGATCTCCGACAGCAGCTGGGGCACGATCGTCGTCTCGACGTCGGAGCTCACGCCGGACCCACGGGTGCGGAAGATCGAGTCCATCTCGTCGAAGAAGACGATGACGGGCACGCCCTCGGACGCCTTCTCGCGGGCCCGCTGGAAGATCAGCCGGATCTGCCGCTCGGTCTCGCCGACGTACTTGTTGAGCAGCTCGGGGCCCTTGATGTTGAGGAAGTACGAGCGGCCCTCGGGCTTGCCGGTCACCTGGGCGACCTTCTTGGCGAGGCTGTTGGCGACCGCCTTGGCGATCAGCGTCTTGCCGCACCCGGGAGGCCCGTACAGCAGGATGCCCTTGGGCGGGCGCAGCTCGTGCTCGAGGAACAGGTCCTTGTGCAGGAACGGCAGCTCGACCGCGTCGCGGATGGCCTCGATCTGGCCGCTGAGGCCGCCGATGTCCTCGTAGTCGACGTCCGGAACCTCTTCGAGGACGAGCTCCTCGACCTCGGACTTGGGGATGCGCTCGTAGGCCCACCCGGAGCGGGACTCGACCAGCAGCGAGTCGCCGGCGCGCAGCGGGCGCTCGCCGTCGAGCAGCGGGGCCGCGAGCATGACGATGCGCTCCTCGTCGGTGTGGCCGACGACCAGGGCGCGGTCGCCGTCCTCGAGGATCTCCTTGAGCAGGACGACGTCGCCGTGGCGCTCGAACTCCATCACCCGCACGACGTTGAGGGCCTCGTTGAGCATGACCTCCTGGCCACGCCGCAGGGTCTCGTACTCGATGGTCGGGCTGAGGGTCACGCGCAGCTTGCGGCCGCCGGTGAAGATGTCGGCGGTGCCGTCGTCGTACGCCTCGAGCATGGTGCCGAAGCCGGACGGCGGCTGAGCCAGCCGGTCGACCTCCTCCTTGAGCGCGAGGATCTGGTCACGGGCCTCGCGCAGCGTGGAGGCGAGTCGGTCGTTCTGGCCGGTGACCTGCGACAGGCTGGCCTGAGCCTCGGCAAGTCGCTCCTCGACCGCGCGCAGCTGGCGGGGCGAGTCGGCGAGCTTGCGGCGAAGCAGGCCCACTTCTTCTTCGAGGAACGAGACCTGAGTCGTCAGGTCGTGCACGTCCTTGTCGACGTTGGCACCCTCGTTGGCGTCTCGTGTCATTGCGCCCACCACCCTCCCGGAAACGGTCCGGTCATCTCGCACCCTACCGTCGGTACGGGCCGGATGTTTCTCAGATGCGCCGGTCCACCACGATCAGCAGGGGTGCCAGGCTCCTTGTATCGTCGGCGAAGGCCAATGCTGTAGACCCGCTGTCGAGAAATGGGCGCACCGATGAGCACCGAGGACGTCGAGGTATGGGTCGATCAGGACCTGTGCACCGGCGATGGGCTCTGCGTCCAGCTCGCCCCGGAGGTCTTCGAGTTCGACATCGACGGGCTCGCCTACGTCAAGACGCTCGAGGGTGAGCTGCTCACCTCGGTGGGCGCCCGGGTGCCCGTCTCGGCCGAGCTGATGCTCGACGTCCTGACCTCCGCCAAGGACTGCCCGGGTGAGTGCATCCACGTCGCCCGCGTCGCTGACGGGGTCATCGTGGGCGGCCCGCTCCAGGACTGACATCCGGTACGGGGTCCGGCGTGTCGCTCGTGCCTAGGGCAGCCGAGCCGGGTCGAGCGGGGCGGGCTTCTCCTCGGTCTCCGCCGCAAGCAGGCTCTCCTCGTACGCCTCGGCGTTCGCCTTCGCCGGGCGGCGCCTGCGCACCGGCGGCGGCACCCCCGGCGCCATGCGGCGCGCGGTCAGCAGGAAGCCGGTGTGCCCGATCATGCGGTGCTCCGGGCGTACGGCCAGCCCCTCGACGTGCCAGCCGCGGACCATCGACTCCCAGGCCGACGGCTCGGTAAAGCTGCCGTGCTCACGCATCGCCTCGACCGTCTTGGACAGCTGGGTCGTGGTCGCCACGTAGGCGATCACGACGCCCCCGGGAACGAGGCAGCCGGCCACCGCGTCGAGCACGTCCCACGGCGCCAGCATGTCGAGCACCACGCGGTCGGCCTCGGTGTCGTGGATCACCTGCGCGAGGTCTCCGACGGTGAGCCGCCACGCCGGGTGCGGCGAGCCGAAGAACCGCTCGATGTTGTCGCGGGCGATGTCGGCGAAGTCCTGCCGCCGCTCATAGCTCGACACCAGCCCGTGGTCGCCGACCGCCCGCAGCAGCGAGCAGGTCAGCGCGCCCGACCCGACGCCGGCCTCGACCACTCGGGCGCCAGGGAAGATGTCGGCCATCTGCACGATCTGGCCGGCGTCCTTGGGGTAGACGACGGCAGCGCCGCGGGGCATCGACAGCACGAAGTCGCTCAGCAGCGGGCGCAGTGCGAGGTAGACGGCACCGTTGGTCGTGGTGACGACCGTGCCTTCGGGCTGGCCGATCAGGGAGTCGTGGCTGAACGAGCCGCGGTGGGTGTGGAAGTCCTTGCCGGAGGTCAGCGTGAAGGTGTGGTGCTTGCCCTTGGGATCGGTCAGCTGGACTTGATCACCGACGGCCAGCGGCCCTCGTCGGCGGGCGGCGCCCGTGGGCACGGTCTCGTACGAGGGGGGCTGAGTCACGTCCTAGACCCTAGCGACCCGCCTTCAACGCCTGGACCAGGTCGGCGGCGACCAGCACCCCGAGCACGTGACCCTCGGGGCCGACGACCAGGTACTCGTGGCCGGGGGTCGCGCGCAGCGCCTCCAGCAGCGGCTCACCGGTGAGGCCGGCTTCGAGGACCAGACCGGGTACGAGCGACCGGCTGAGCTCACCCGCCGTGACCCAGGGCTGGCGCTGCGGTGGCGTGGCGACGACCTTGGCCTCGTCGACGAGTCCCTGGGGACGCCCGTCGTGGTCGGCGACGACGAGGGCCCGCGCCCCGCTCGCGTGGGCACGTCGTACCGCCTCGGCCAAGGGCGTGTCCCCGGTCACGGCGATGGCGGGGCGGGCCAGCCGGCGCAGGTCGAGCTCGGGGATGCGGGCCTGGACCGAGGCCTGGCGGAGCTCGTTGGTGGCGCCGCTCCACAGGTAGAGACCCAGGATGAGGCTCATCAACAGGGTGGCGTTCGCCTCGGAGGCGAACCGCGGGATGGACGCGATCACGACCGCCGCACCCACGATGATCACCGCCAGCCCGCGTCCGACCTGCGCCGCGACCCGGGTGCCCTTGGCGGCGGAGCCGGTGATCTGCCACACCGCGGCGCGCAGGACGTGGCCACCGTCGAGCGGCAGGCCGGGCAGCAGGTTGACGACCGCGACCAGCCCGTTGAGCGCGGCGAAGATGCCGACGAGGTCCCGCGCTGTGCCGTGCGGGTCGGCGGTCCCGATAACGGCGAACCCGATGGCCGACAGCACGAGCGACATCAGCGGGCCGGCCACCGACACCAGGTAGGTGCGGGCCGCCGTCTCGGGGTCACGGCCGATCTCGGAGACACCGCCGAAGAACAGGATCGTGACGCGGCGTACCGGGAGGTCGAGCCGGGTGGCGATGATCGAGTGGCTCAGCTCGTGCAGCAGGACCGACACCGCGAACAGCAGCGACACGCTGAAAGCGAGCGAGTAGCTGCGGGCGCCGGGCGTTTCGCCGTTGTGGCTGAAGGTGGGGGCGTAGGAATAGGTGATGTACGCCGCAAGCAGGATCCACGTCACATCGAAATAGACCGGGATGCCGAACGGCCGGCCGACGTACACCCCGGGAGGACGCCGCGGCGCGGGTGCGCTCACACGGCGAGTCTAGGCGTTATCCCCAGATCGGCGCGGGAGGCCCGTTTCGTCGCAGGGCTGACCTACGGTGTTCCCATGTCCGTCGACCTGGCTCCCCCGGTGGTGGGCTCGCTGTCGCCGTCGCGAGCCAGTGACTTCATGGCGTGCCCGCTGCTCTACCGCTTCCGCGTCATCGACAAGCTGCCCGAGCGACCCAGCCCGGCGGCCGTCCGCGGCACCGTCGTCCACTCCGCCCTCGAGCGGTTGTTCGACCTGCCGGCCAGCGGCCGCACCCTCGAGGCAGCGGCCGACCTGATCAGCCCTTCGTGGGACGCGCTGCTGCTCGAGCGCCCCGAGCTGGCCGAGCTCTTCGAGACCCCCGAGGCCCTGACGCCCGAGGTCTTCCTGTCCGGTGCCCGCGACCTGCTCGCGGGCTATTTCGCCCTCGAGGACCCGACCCGGCTCGAGCCGGCGTCGCGGGAGCAGTACGTCGAGGTCGTGGTCGAGGGCGGGCTTCGGCTGCGCGGCTACGTCGACCGCATCGACGAGGCGCCGGGCGACCTCATCCGCGTCGTCGACTACAAGACGGGTCGCGCGCCGAGCGAGACGTTCGAGGCCAAGGCACTGTTCCAGATGAAGTTCTATGCCCTGGTGCTGTGGCGCACCCGCGGCGTCGTGCCGCGCGAGCTGCGCCTGCTCTACCTCGGCGACCGCACCATGCTGCGCTACTCCCCCGAGGAGGCCGAGCTGGTCTCCTTCGAGCGCAAGGTGATGGCGATCTGGCAGGCCATCGAGCGGGCGACCGAGACGGGCGACTGGCGGCCCAACGTGAGCCGGCTGTGTGACTGGTGCGACCACCGCGGCACCCGATGCACCGCCCACCCGATCGACCCTGAGCGGGCAGCTGCGTACGACGCCTGGCGGGCAACGCGGACGCCCGCCCCACCTGCGGAGACCGTCGACCTTGATCCCTGACGACACGGACGAGCCGGCGCCTCCGGCGCCGCGGTCCCGCAGGTCGCTGCGGGGAGCATGGATCACGCTGGGTGTGCTGGTGCTGCTCGTCGTCCTGGCGGGCGTCTGGGCGGTCGTCGCCGGGTTGCGTGCCCGGAGCGGGCTCGAGGCAGTGCGTGCCGACCTCCAACGGGTGCGCGACAACCCGCCGGCCCGCCAGGAGCTGCTACGCCGACTCAAGGCCGACGCTGCCAAGGCCGGCATCGCCCACGACCAGATGCACCAGCTCGGCCCGGCGGTCATCGCCCACCTGCCGTTCCTGGGTCGAAGCGTGGTGGCCGAGCGGACGATCGCGGATGCCGCCGATGCCGTGCTGGTGGCCGCAGTCCCTGCGGTGGAGGCGACCGACGGGCTCGGCGGTGGCGGCACCGGCCTCGACCTGACCCGGCTGGCCGCACTGCACCGGGTGCTGGTCCAGGGAGCGACCGACACGGCGGGTCCGCTCCGGGCGCTCGCCGCGCTGCGCACCGGACTCACCCCCGGGGTGGTCGGCTCGTCCGTTCACAAGGCGCAGACCCAGCTCGGCGGCATCAGCGACGACCTAACCCACGCGGCGGCGCTCACCGACGCCGTCGGCTACCTGCTCGGCAGTCACGGCCCCAAGACGCTCTACATCGGTCTCGAGAACAACGCCGAGCTGCGCGGCACCGGCGGCCTGGTCAGCACGTTCGCCCTGGCCCACGCGAGCAACGGCCACCTCACCATCGACAAGTTCCGCGACTCGCAGGGCATCGCCAAGCTGCCGCCCGACATCGTCAGCGTGCCGGCCCCTGCGGCCTACGCGGCGGCCTACGGGCCCTACCTCGCCAACACCACGCTGTGGCTCAACGCCACCATGGACGCCAACGTGCCGTCCTCCGCTGCCGTGCTCGCCGCCCTGACCCAGCAGTCCCTCGGCACCAAGCCCGACGCCGTGCTGCTCCTCGACGTGGCCGGCATGGCCAAGATCGTGTCGGCGACCGGGCCGCTCCACCTCGCCGACGGCTCGACGCTGACCGGTGACCAGCTCATCCGGTCGCTGCTGGTGACCTACTACGGCGACGGCAGCCTCGACCAGTCCGTGCAGAACGCCCGCCACGCGCGGCTCGCCGACGCCGCCAGCCGCGGGTTCGCCGCGCTGGCCTCCCACGAGTCCGACACCAGCGTGCTCAAGGCCCTCGCCACGGCCGCCAGCGGCCGGCACCTCGCGCTGTGGGCCGCCGACCCGGCCACCGAGGGCGAGCTCGACCTCGCCGGGGTGAGCGGCAGCACCGACCCGCACGGACGTGACCTCGGACTCGTCACCATCAACAACCTGGGCGACAGCCCGGGGTACGGCAACAAGCTCGATTACTACGCCCAGCGCTCGTTCGACGTCCACGTGGTCCTGGGCGAGCACACCGCCGACGTCACCGAGACCCTGCGGGTGACCAACAACGCCCCGAGCGGCCTCGGCCCCTATGTCGAAGGCCCCCAGCACCCCGGTCGCATGCACCTGCTGGTCAGCTTGTCGGCCGACACCGCGGCGACGCTGACCGCGCTCGACGAGAACGGCAAGCCGATCGGCTTCACCACCCAGCACATGATCGGCAGCCAGCAGGTGGCGTTCCCGAGCGACATCGCCCCCGGTGACACCACGACCTGGACCTTCGCCTACACCGTTCCGGTCACCAAGGGGCACTACGCGTTGCGGCTGCTCCCCCAGCCGCTGGCCAAGGCCGCAGCCCTCACCGTCGAGGTCGAGGCTGCGCATGGCTCGACCCTCGGCGTGGTCACCGGTGGGCAGAGCGGCGACTGGACAACGAGCCACACGGTGACGGCCGACCTGAGCCACCTCGACTGGTGGCACCGCAAGCTCACGCTCTGAGCTGGCCATTCCCTGGTTCTCCGGTTGACATTGCCGAGTTTGGAGAGACCATGTGCTGACAAGGCTTTTTCCGGTCCACTGAGAGGTCTCCATGTCCGTCACCGATGAGCTGCTCGCCAACGCAGAGGCCTACGCAGGGTCCTTCGACAAGGGCGACCTGCCCTTGCCGCCCGCCAAACACGTCGCCGTCGTCGCGTGCATGGACGCCCGGCTCAACGTCTACGGCGTGCTCGGCCTGAGCGAGGGCGACGCCCACGTCATCCGCAACGCCGGCGGCATCGTCACGCAGGACGAGCTGCGCTCGCTCGCCATCAGCCAGCGCCTCCTCGGCACCACCGAGATCATCCTGATCCACCACACCGACTGCGGCATGCTCACCTTCACCGACGACGCCTTCCGGCAGTCGATCGAGGCCGAGACCGGCGTCAGGCCGACCTGGGCGGCCGAGGCGTTCACCGACCTCGAGGCCGACGTGCGACAGAACATCGCCCGCATCCACGCCGAGACCTCGATCCCGCACAAGGACTCGGTCCGTGGGTTCGTCTACGACGTCACCAAGGGCAGCCTCACCGAGGTCCTGTAGCCGCCCACGCGCCCTAAGCTCACCGTCTCCGCACACCGTATGTTCTGCACACCCCAGGCGTGCAGAACAAGGAACTGCACACCCCTGGCGTGCAGAACAAGGAACTGCACACCCCTGGCGTGCAGGACATACGGTTTGAGAAGGACATCAGGTCCGGGTCCGGGCCGCCCGATCGCAGACGCCGTGAAGTCGCGCCCGGCGGCGTCCACCGGCGTGGGCGCCTCCCGGTCCGGAAATACGCGGGAGTCGGCCTCGGTTCCGGTATCATTGCCGTCGGTCGAGAGGCGCTGCGACGGGTTCCGAACCCGCCACGCTCGGCTGGCAGGTCGACACAAGGGCGCCTCCGGACTCGGAGGCCCTGATGGCGTTCACCCCCCAGCCCCGCCCTGATGCGACGCCGGCTCTCAGCGAGATCCTGAACGAGCGCATCATCGTGCTGGACGGCGCCATGGGCACGATGATCCAGCGTCACGTCTTCAGCGAGGCCGACTACCGCGGCGAGCGGTTCGCCGACTGGCACCGCGACCTGCAGGGCAACAACGACCTGCTCAGCCTCACCCAGCCCGCGGCGATCAGCGCGATCCACCGGGCCTACCTCGACGCCGGCTCCGACCTGGTCGAGACCAACACGTTCAACGCCCAGAAGATCTCCATGGCCGACTACGGCATGGAGGACCTGGCGTACGAGCTCAACTACGCCTCCGCCCGGCTGGCCCGTGAGCAGGCCGACCTGGTCACAGCGCTCGACCCGACAAGGCCGCGCTACGTCGCCGGCGCGCTCGGCCCGACCAACCGCACCGCTTCCATCTCCCCCGAGGTCAACGACCCGGGCGCCCGCAACGTCACCTATGTCGAGCTCGTCGACGCCTACCTGGAGCAGGCCAACGGCTTGGTCGACGGCGGCGCCGACCTGCTGCTCATCGAGACGATCTTCGACACGCTCAACGCCAAGGCGGCCATCTTCGCCCTGGAGACGCTGTTCGAGGAGCGCGGCCGTCGCTGGCCGGTGATGATCTCGGGCACGATCACCGATGCCTCCGGCCGTACCCTCTCGGGTCAGGTCACCGAGGCGTTCTGGAACTCGGTCCGCCACGCCAAGCCGCTGCTCGTCGGCCTCAACTGCGCCCTCGGCGCGGCGGAGATGCGCCCCTACCTGGCCGAGATCGCCCGGGTCGCCGACTGCTTCGTGTCCTGCTATCCCAACGCCGGGCTGCCCAACCACTTCGGCGAGTACGACGAGGCGCCGCACCAGACCGCGACGATCGTCCAGGAGTTCGCTGAGTCGGGGCTGCTCAACCTGCTCGGCGGCTGCTGCGGCACCACGCCCGACCACATCGCGGCGATGGCGGCGACCGTCGTCGGGGTGACGCCCCGCGTACCGGCTCCCCGGCCGTCAGCCCTGCGGCTGTCCGGTCTCGAGCCGCTCACCATCGACGACGCCTCGTTGTTCGTCAACGTGGGCGAGCGCACCAACATCACCGGCTCGGCGAAGTTCCGCAACCTGATCAAGGACGGCGACTACAACACGGCCCTGACCGTGGCCCGCCAGCAGGTCGAGAGCGGCGCCCAGATCATCGACATCAACATGGACGAGGGCATGATCGACGGCGTCGCGGCCATGGACCGCTTCGTCAAGCTGATCGCCAGCGAGCCGGACATCAGCCGCGTGCCGCTCATGGTCGACTCGTCGCGCTTCGACGTCATCGAGGCCGGGCTGCGCTGCGTGCAGGGCAAGCCGATCGTCAACTCGATCTCGATGAAAGAGGGCGAGGACAAGTTCCGCCGCGAGGCCACGCTGTGCCGCAAGTACGGCGCTGCCGTCGTCGTCATGGCGTTTGACGAGGACGGCCAGGCCGACAACCTCGAGCGGCGCAAGACGATCTGTGAGCGGGCCTACCGCATCCTGGTCGACGAGGTCGGCTTTCCGGCCGAGGACATCATCTTCGACCCCAACATCTTCGCGGTGGCCACGGGCATCGAGGAGCACGCCAACTACGGGCTCGACTTCATCGAGGCCACCCGCTGGATCAAGCAGAACCTCCCCGGCGCGCTCGTCTCCGGCGGCGTCTCCAACGTCTCCTTCTCCTTCCGCGGCAACAACGCCGTGCGCGAAGCCATCCACGCGGTCTTCCTCTACCACGCGATTGCCGCCGGCATGGACATGGGCATCGTCAACGCCGGCGCCCTCGTGGTCTACGACCAGGTCGACCCCCGGCTGCGCGAGCGCATCGAGGACGTCATCCTCAACCGCCGCCCGGACGCGACCGAGCGCATGCTCGAGATCGCCACGGAGTTCGCCGGTGATGGCAAGAAGGTCGAGGCTGCCAACGAGGAGTGGCGCGACCTGCCCGTCGGCGAGCGCATCACCTACGCGCTGGTCAAGGGCATCGACGACTACGCGGAGACCGACACCGAGGAGCTCCGGGCGCTCATCGAGGCGCGCGGTGGTCAGCCGATCGAGGTCATCGAGGGCCCGCTGATGGCCGGCATGAACGTCGTCGGCGACCTGTTCGGCGCGGGCAAGATGTTCCTGCCGCAGGTGGTCAAGTCGGCCCGCGTGATGAAGAAGGCGGTCGCCTACCTCGTGCCGTTCATCGAGGCGGGCAAGCACCCGGACGACGTCGGTCGCAGCAACGGCACGGTCGTCATGGCGACGGTCAAGGGCGATGTGCACGACATCGGCAAGAACATCGTCGGCGTCGTCCTGCAGTGCAACAACTACGACGTCATCGACCTCGGCGTCATGGTGCCTGCGCAGAAGATCCTCGACGCGGCCAAGGAGCACGGCGCCGACGTCATCGGGCTGTCCGGCCTGATCACGCCGTCCCTGGACGAGATGGTCAACCTGGCGTCGGAGATGGAGCGGCAGGGCTTCGACATTCCGCTGCTCATCGGCGGCGCCACGACCTCGCGGGCGCACACCGCGGTCAAGGTCGACCAGAAGTACCACGGTCCCGTCGTCTGGGTGAAGGACGCCTCGCGGTCCGTGCCGGTCGTCGCCGCGCTCCTGTCAGACGACCAGCGCCCCACCCTGCTCGCCGACCTCAAGGACGACTACGACTCGCTGCGCGAGCGTTACAGCGCCCGCCAGGACCAGAAGACGATCGTGCCGATCGCCGTCGCCCGCGAGGACCGTACCCCGATCGACTGGTCCGACTACAAGCCCCCGGTGCCGCGCCAGCTCGCCGATGGCGGCCCCTACGTCCGCGTCTTCGACGACTACCCGCTCGCCGAGCTGCGCCCGTACATCGACTGGCAGCCGTTCTTCAATGCCTGGGAGCTCAAGGGTCGCTACCCCGACATCCTCAACAACCCGGCGTCGGGCGAGGCTGCCCGCAAGCTGTGGGAGGACGGCCAGGCGATGCTCGACACGTTGATCGAGGAACGCTGGCTCAAGGCCTCGGGCGTCATCGGGCTGTTCCCGGCCAACGTCGTCGACCACGACGACATCGAGGTCTACACGAACGACAACCGCGACACGGTACGGGCAACGCTGCGCGAGGTGCGCCAGCAGACCGAGCACCGCGAGGGCGTCCCGCATCGCTCGCTGGCCGACTTCGTCGCGCCGCGGGAGACCGGGCTGGCCGACCATGTCGGCGCGTTCGCCGTGACCACCGGACTCGGCAGCTCGGCCAAGGTCGAGGAGTTCAAGGCGGCGCTCGACGACTACAGCGCGATCCTGCTGGAGTCGCTGGCCGACCGCCTCGCCGAGGCGTTCGCCGAGCGGCTGCACGAACGCGTCCGTACCGAGTTCTGGGGCTACTCCCCCGACGAGCGGCTGACCAACGAGCAGCTGGTCAAGGAGCAGTACGACGGCATCCGGCCCGCGCCGGGCTACCCCGCCTGCCCCGAGCACACCGAGAAGCAGACGATCTGGGAGCTGCTCGACGTGACGGCCAACACCGGCATCGAGCTGACCGAGAGCATGGCCATGTGGCCGGGCGCCGCGGTGAGCGGGCTGTACTTCTCCCACCCCCAGTCGCAGTACTTCGTGGTCGGCCAGCTGGGCCGCGACCAGGTCGAGGACTACGCCAAGCGCAAGGGCTGGACCGTGCAGGAGGCCGAGCGCTGGCTCTCGCCCAACCTCGGCTACCGCACCGAGGACGAGTAGCGCCGAGCCGACGAATGCTCCGTTGGCCAACGCTCAGTCGACGAGGCTGCCGTTGATCACGCTGCCACCCGGTGCCGTGAACGAGAAGTGGCCCGCCGCGTCGAGGAAGTGCACGTCGAACGACGCGCCTGCGCTCTGGCCGCCGGACTCGCTGCAGCTGCTCACGGACCCGACGGCGAGAGTGCTGCTGCCGCAGTCGACGGCCACGTCGTTGCCCAGCAACCCGCGCGAGTGCAGCTGCAGCCGAACGGCAAGGGCGATCTTGTCGCCTGAGTAGAGCGGCGTCGCCGTCACGTCGCTGCTGCTGTCGTGTCCCGCGCCTCCGGCGACTGCCGCTAACCCCGCGGCGAGCATCACCGGAAGCGTGATCTTGGCGACCCGGATCCCGATGCGCACCTTGGCGCGGCGGGCGACGGCCTCAGCAGACAGGTGCACCGGCTGCTCGGGATAGCTCATCGCGGCCCAACGCCGGCGATTGTTGGTCAACGACTCCCCCTGATGGCGTCCGCGGCAATGTCCCGACGTCCATCGGCGGCCCGCAGCCGCGCATTGACCGGCGGATGCTACGGGTGAGCGCTCTGGGTCACCAACCGGAGTCGGCCGAGCACCTCGTGGGCGGCGAAGAACACCGGCGAGGCCGGATGGCTGCCGGCACCGAGGTCGGTGCCCGCCACGGCCAGCTGCCCGTCAAAGGTCAGCATCCGCAGCGCGGTGGTGCCCGGCGGCGGCAGCGCGGTGTCAGTGGTCGCCGCGAAGGCCTCGACGTGGTCGGCCGCCGTGTCCCACAGGACGCGGCCGGCGTCGCGCACGGTCTCGTGGGCCCCGCCGCCGATGATGCCGAGGAGGCCGCTGGTGTAGAGGCTCGTGGTGCCGTCGGCGAGCACCACCAGCGCGTACCACTCGGTGTCGGAGGTGGCGACGTCCATGACGAAGCCCCACATCGGGCCGGCCTCCGGCTTGAGGCCGACGCTCGCCGGCTTGAGGACGAACACCTGCGCCCGCAGCTGCGCGCCGATGTCGTGCGCTGCCACGGCTCAGCTGGCCCGTCGGAGAGCGCCGGGCAGCTGCAGCAGCCAATGCAGGTCGATGTCGGCGAGGGAAGCAATGACCGGCCGCCCTGGCGTGGCGACGAGTGGGGCGTGGCCGGGGATGCCGATGGCGAGGCAGCCGGCCGCCTCTGCAGCGGCGATGCCTGACGGCGCGTCCTCGAAGACCACGCAGTCACCAGGGTCGACCCCGAGGGCAGCGGCGGCGACCAGGTAGGGCTGCGGGTCGGGCTTGGTACGGGCCACCTCGTCACCCGCGACGGTGAAGTCGAACCGCTCCGGCCCGATGGTCCGCAGCGCCGCGTCGACGAGCACCCGGTACGACGACGAGACGAGAGCCAACGGCACCCCGGCGGCACGCAGGGCGTCGACCAGCTCGAGGGCACCCGGGCGCAGCGGCAGGTCGGTGGCGAAGAGCGTGACCATGCGGTCGAGCAGCCACGTCGTGGCCTCGTCGATGTCGGCAGGCGACGGGTCGAGCCCGAAGTAGCGCAGCATCGTGGGCACCGCGTCGGTGATGGACGTGCCGAGGATCAGCGCCTTGAGCTCGTCGCCCCAACGGCCTCCGTGCATCGCGGCGAGCTCGGCCTCGGCGATCGACCAGACCGGCTCGGAGTCGATGAGGAGCCCGTCCATGTCGAACAGCACGGCGGCGAGGGCCGCGGGTCGGGCGGTCATGCGGGCAGCGCTCCCGGGGTCGAGGAACACCGATTCTAGTGGGCCATGACTAGTGTCGAGGGATGTCCGCTCTCGCGCCGGTACGCGACCACGGGCCCGCGGTCGCGGGTGGTATCGACGTCGACCTGCCGGGAGACGGGGTACGCCTGCGGGCTACCCGATGGCCGGGTCAGGGGACGCCGGTGCTCCTGCTGCACGGTCTGGCGTCGACCCGCCGGTTCTGGAACCTCGTCGTTCCCGACCTCGTGGCGGCCGGCTTGTCCGTCGTGGCGCTCGACCAGCGGGGCCACGGCGAGTCGCCGGTGGACGCTGGGCAGGGTCTCGGGCCGGCCGACTTCACCCCCGAGGCGGTGGCTCGCGACGCGGCCGTCGCCCTCGACGCGATCGGCATCTCCCGTGCCGTGGTCGTCGGCCATTCCTGGGGTGCTGCCGTCGCCCTGGCGCTTGCCGCGGCCCACCCGGAGCGGGTGCTCGCCGCGGTGGCCATCGACGGTGGTTTCGGCCTGCGTGACGACTCGGTCGACCTCGCTGACCTGCGGGTACGCCTGACGCCACCCCGGCTCGACCTCGACCCCGCCGACCTCGTCCCCATGCTCAGCGGAGGTTCGCTGGCGCCGTACTGGGATGACGACCGGGCCCGCGCCCTGCTGCCGATCTTCGGCGTCACCGGGGAGGGCCGGGTACGCGCCCGACTGCCGCTCGAGCAGCACCTCGCGATCCTCGACGGCATCCTCGCCGACGATCCCGCGGCGACCATGAAGGCGGTCCGCTGCCCGGCCTGGCTGGTGTCCTGCGAGCCGGCCGACAGCATGGCCGGTGAGCCAACGGAGTGGCTGCAGGGCAAGGTCGCCGGCCTGGCCACCGCGGCCCAGGTCATGGCCGATCCACGCCCGATGCGCTGGTCGGGTGCGCTGCACGACGTACCCTTGCAGTGGCCGGCGCTGGTCGCCGGACTGGTGCGCACCGCTGCTGACCACCGACGCGAGGAGACGCCGTGAGCTCGCTGCCGGACGACTCCTATGGCACGTTCGACGAGACCGAGGCGTCCGACCTGCCCTACCCGCCGCTGCGCCGCCCGGTGCTCATCGCGGCGTTCGAGGGCTGGAACGACGCCGGCGACGCGGCCACGGCTGCCGTCGAGCACCTCGAGGACGTCTGGTCGGCCACGCCGCTGGCGGCCATCGACCCGGAGGACTACTACGACTTCCAGGTCAACCGGCCGACGGTCAGCCTCGACGACGACAACAGCCGCCGCATCGAGTGGCCGACGACCCGGCTCTCGATCGCGCGGCTCCCCGGCGACCGTGACGTCGTGCTCGTCCGCGGGCTCGAGCCCAACATGCGCTGGCGCGGCTTCTGCGACGAGATCGTGGGCCTCGCCCAGGAGCTCGGCGTCGAGATGGTGGTCACGCTCGGCGCCCTGCTCTCCGACTCGCCGCACACCCGCCCCGTACCCGTGTCCGGCACGGCGTCCGACGCTGCCACCGCCGACACCCTGGACCTCCAGCAGTCGCGGTACGAGGGGCCCACCGGCATCGTGGGCGTGTTCCAGGACATCTGCGCCCGCTCCGGCTGGCCCGCGGTGTCGTTCTGGGCGGCGGTCCCCCACTACGTGGCCCAGCCGCCCTGCCCCAAGGCCACGCTCGCGCTGCTGCGCAAGCTTGAGGACCTGCTCGACCTGCCGGTGCCGATCGGCGACCTGCAGGAGGAGGCGCGCGCCTGGGAGCGCGGCGTCGACGAGCTCGCCCGCGACGACGCCGAGGTGGCGGAGTACGTCCGTACACTCGAGCAGCGCGAGGACGAGACCGACCTGCCCGAGGCCAGCGGCGAGGCGATCGCCCGAGAGTTCGAGCGCTACCTGCGCCGTCGCGGCGACTACGAGTCCTGAAAGTCGCCGCGGCCTGTTTCCCTTGGCGGGGTCGGTGTCATAGCCTTCGGTCTCCGACATCGATGCACTCAGGAGTCCCATGGCAGCGTCAGCAGCTGAGTCCCTCCGCAACGTGGACCTGTTCGCGGGTCTGAGCCGGCGCGCCCTGGACAAGGTTGCCGCCAAGACCCGCACCGTCGAGCACGCGTCCGGCAAGGAGATCGCGACCCAGGGCCAGTCCGCCATCGGCTTCCACCTGCTGCTCGGCGGCACCGCCGACGTGCTCGTCAACGGCACCGTGGCCCGGCACATGGCGGCCGGTGACTACTTCGGCGAGATCTCGCTCATCGACGGAAAGCCCCGCTCGGCGACCGTCGTCACGACGAGCCCCGCAACGACCCTCTCGCTCGCGGCGTGGGACTTTACCCCGCTGCTCGACGAGGAGCCTGAGCTCACCAAGGCGCTGCTGCTCGCGACGTGCAAGCGGCTGCGCGACGCCGAGGCGCGCTGACCGTACGACTCAGGGTGCGGCTGGCCAGGAGCGCCAGCGTCGCTGGGACGACCGACGCCCTCCAGGGCAGAGCCACGCCCGCCGGATCGTGCGCGCCTACTCGGTGACGGTGTCGCACCAGGTGGCGACGACCCGCTCGAGCACGCCGAGCGGGGCACCCCCGACCGCCAGGACGGCGTCGTGGAACCCGCGGATGTCGAAGTGGGCGCCGAGCCGCTGCTCAGCGAGGGCCCGTACCCTCATGATCTCCAGCCGCCCGACCATGTAGGCCAACGCCTGGCCCGGGTCGCTGATGTAGCGGTCGATCTCGACCTCGATGTCGGCGGGGGTCATCGGCGTGTTGTCGCGGCAGTAGGCGACGGCCTGGTCACGGCTCCAGCCCAGGGCATGCATGCCGGTGTCGACGACGAGCCGGGCCGCGCGCAGCGAATCGGCCGAGAGCATGCCGAGCAGGGCCACGTCGTCGGAGTAGAGGCCCATCTCGTGGGCGAGCCGTTCGGCGTACAGGCCCCAGCCCTCGGTGTAGGCCGTGACGGTGTAGACCTTGCGCAGCGGCGACAGGGACAGCTCCTGGATCAGGCTGAGCTGGAAATGGTGGCCGGGCACCGCCTCGTGGAACGCGATCGCCTCGCTCTCGTGGCGCAGCCGCAGCTCGGGGTCGGAGGTGTTGGCGAAGTAGACACCGCCGCGCGAGCCGTCGAGCGCCGGCGGGAAGTAGTAGGCGACCGGTGCCTGCCGCGCCTGGTCGTCGGGCACGGCTTTGACGACGCACTGCTGCTGCGGCAGCCGGCCGAACCACTTGGGCGCCGCGGCCTCGGCCCGGCGGACCGCCGACTCGGCGAGGCTGAGGATCTCGGCGGCGTCCCGGTACGGCAGCGTCGGGTCGGTGCGGATGCGCCGGAAGATCTCGGTGGGCTCGGTGGTGCCGTAGAGGCGGCCGCCGACCTCGGCGTACTCCCGGGCGAGCCCCGCGATGACGTCGAGGCCGAGCTGGTGGATCTCGGCGGGAGTGCGGGCGGTCGTGGTGTGCAGGCGGACCAACGCGGCATAGCTCTCGTCGCCGCCGGGCAGCCACGTCAGACCGGGGCGGTCGAACGGGCGCGCGTGCGGCAGCACGTCCGCGAGGATCGCGTCGCGGTAGGCCGCCATCGCCGGGCGCACCTCGTCGGCGAGGATGCGCTGGCGCTCGGCCGCGAACGCGTCGGCACCGTCCCAGTCGGCCGGCGGCGCGGGTGCGAGGAACGGGTCGCCGTCGGGGTCGGCGAGGTAGCGGTCGACCTGGTCGGCGGCGCGCTGGACGAGCGGGGCGACGGCCGTGCGTCCGGCGGCGCTGCCGGCCGATGCGCGGGACGCGGCCGCCGCCAGCAGCCCGGGCACCGCGCGCAGCCGGTGCAGGTAGTCCTCGGCGTGAGCAGGCTCGGTGAGCCCGATCATCGGCGCCGCTGTCAGCAGTGAGCCGACCGTCGTGCCGAAGTAGTCGGAGACGGTGAACTCGGCGGTGCGGGCGGCCTCGTGGTCGAGCAGGCCCAGCACGAAGGCCCGCAGGATGTCGGCCTCGAGCACCTCGTCGACGGACGTCGTCGGGGCGTCGTCGAGCTCGGCGAGCAGCCCGTTCAGCAGCTCGACCCGCGCCTGCTCGGCGGCCTCCGACAGGTCGGGCAGCAGCCGGTCGTACGAGTGGAAGCCGAGCAGGGTCGCGTCCACGGGCGCGCCGGCGAGCACCGCGTGCAGCAGCGCGTCGGACAGCTCGGCGATGGTGCTCATGCGACAGTCCTCACTCGGTGGGCTCCTGGGCTGCGTTCCTGGGCTGCCCGCCACCAGGCGACGCCCGAACCGAGAGCGGCGAGCAGTGACAGCACGGTCAACGCCGAGGCCCGGGCGCCGGGCTGGACAGCGAACTCGCTGCGGGTATGGCCGTCGGCCGCGACGTGGTACGAGACCCGGATGACCGATCCGACCGGTAGGTCATCGGTGTCGCCGGCCTTGAGCGGCATGAGGTGCGAACGACCCTGGGCGTCGGCGAAGGTCACGGCCGCGGCACCCCGGGGCTGGGCGATGACATTGCCGTAGACGGTGGGCCAACGGCGCGTCGTGGACGCATAGTCAAAGGCGTTGGCCGCCGCTATGGCAAGGGCCACCGTCGCCGCGAGGAGCAGCACGGACAGGCTGAGCAGACGCACGCTCTTGGTGGGCACGGGAGGGCGGTCAGCTCAGCCGAACGCCGAGCAGAGCGCCCGCCAGGTCCCGTACGAGAGCCGGAGCCTGGGCGTCGTCCCCGCCGGTGGCGATGGCGTCGTCGGCCCAGGCGTCGATCAGCTGCAGCGCGCCCGGCGCGTCGAGGTCGTCGGCGAGGCGCACCCGGACGCTCTCGAGCAGCTGGCCCGCGGGTGGACCCGACGGAAGGGAGGTGGCCGCCTGCCAGCGGACGAGCCGGTCGAGGGCCTGCTCGAGGTGGGCGGGCACGTACTCCCAGTCGCTGCGGTAGTGGTGGGCGAGCAGGGTGAGCCGGATCGCGGCGGGGTCGACGCCCTCGGCCCGCAGCGTGGAGACGAAGACCAGGTTGCCGCGGGACTTCGACATCTTCTCGCCCTGGTAGCCGACCATGCCCGAGTGGACGTTGTGGTGGGCGAACGGGCTGACGCCGGTGGCGACGACCGCTTCGGACGAGCTCATCTCGTGGTGCGGGAAGGCGAGGTCGCTGCCGCCGCCCTGCACGTCGATCTGGTTGCCGAGGTGCTCGAGGGCGATGGCGGTGCACTCGACGTGCCACCCCGGGCGGCCCTTGCCGAACGGGGAGTCCCACGACGGGTCGCCGGGGCGCTCGAGCAGCCAGAGCAGACAGTCCAGCGGGTCCTTCTTGCCCGGCCGGTCCGGGTCGCCACCGCGCTCGGCCGAAAGCGCCATCATCGTCGGCAGGTCGAGGCCGGCGACCCGGCCGAACTCAGGGTCGGCCGAGACCGGGAAGTAGAGGTCGCCGTCGACGTCGTACGTGGCGCCCTTGTCGCGGAGCAGCTCGATCATCTCCACGATGCCGGGGATGGCCTCGACGGCGCCGATGTACTCCGCCGGCGGGATGACCTGCAGCGCGGTCATGTCCTCGCGGAACAGCTCGGTCTGCTGCTCGGCCAGGTCGCGCCAGTCGACGCCGTCCCGGATCGCCCGCTCCAGCAGCGGGTCGTCGACGTCGGTGACGTTCTGCACGTAGCGGACGTCGTGGCCGGAGTCGCGCCACACCCGGTTGACCAGGTCGAACGCGACATAGGTGGCCGCGTGACCGAGGTGGGTCGCGTCGTACGGCGTGATGCCGCACACGTACATCGTCGCGACAGGGCCCGGGTGGGTGGGCTGGATGGAGCGGCTCGCGGTGTCCCAGAGCGACAGCTCGGGGCCTGTGCCGGGGAGCGCGGGAACGACCGGGGCGGTCCAGGACTGCATGGTGCGAGCCTATCCGGCGAGAGGCGTTAGAACGGCGGCCACGGGATGGCGGGCCAGTCGTCACTCGGCTGCGGGTGCTCGCCGGTGGACAGCAGCCGACGCAGCCGGTGCTCGACGGCGACCACCTCGGTCTCGCTGAGCAGCGCCCGCAGCGTGGCGCCGAGGTCGCCGTTCAGCCCGGCTAGCAGCTGCTCGAGAACGGCGACCGCCTCACCGGGGAGCCGCTTGCCCCGCCAGCGCCAGAGCAGCGTGCGCAGCTTGTCCTCGACGTTGAAGCAGACGCCGTGGTCGACCCCGTACACGTGACCGGCGGGGGTGGGCAGCAGGTGGCCACCCTTGCGGTCGGCGTTGTTGATGACGGCGTCGAAGATGGACATGCGGCGCAGGTCGGGGTTGTTGCTGCGGGCGAGGACCGACAGGTCGACCTCCTCGTCGATGTCGATCCAGAGCTGGCACATGCCGGGGCCGAACGGGCCGTCACGGAAGACCGTGGGCGGCACAATGTCCCAGCCGGTGGCGGCACTGACCTCGTACGCGGCGACCTCGCGGTAGGCGAGTGTGCCGTCGGGGAAGTCCCAGAGCGGCCGCTCCCCCGCGATGGGCTTGTAGACGCAGGTGCGGGTGACGTCACCGGCGCTGACCTGGCAGTAGAGCGTCGCGTTGGACGCGTCGACCAGCCGGCCCTCGATCTCGAGCTCGCCCTCGCGGAGCAGGGCGAGGGTCTCCTGGTCGTCGGTCTCAGGAGTCAGCATGGGTTCCAGTCTGACGGCAGCTCAGTGCCGGTGCCC
The DNA here is from genome assembly GCA_033097465.1 of Acidothermaceae bacterium B102. Lineage (GTDB taxonomy): Bacteria > Actinomycetota > Actinomycetes > JAWWOL01 > JAWWOL01 > JAWWOL01. Next base: position 4,346,299 of record AP028633.1, on the reverse strand, counting down.
GTTCTGGCGGGGGCAGATGTGGCCCTCGGGGTCGAGCGGCTGGCCGCAGAACGGGCACGGCGGACGCCCGGCGGCGACCACGCGGGCCGCCCGCTTGGCGAAGGCTTTGGCCGCGGCAGGGTCGAGCCGCACCCGCAGGACGTCGGGCCCGTCGTCGCTGTCGCTGAGCACGGCATCGTCGTCGTCGGCTTCGGGATCACCTTCGGTGACGGCCATCGCCTCGATGACGACCTTGTTGTCGTCACCGTCCCAGGCCAGAGCGAGAGTGCCGACCCGGAACTCCTCCATGATCGGCTGGTCGAGCGGCGCGACGTCCTCGAGGTCGTGCGGCGCGACGGTGGGCACGTCGCCACCGCGGCGGCGCGCCTCGTCGAGGAGCTCCTCGAGCCGCTCGGCCAGGACGGCGACCTGCGTCTTCTCGAGGGCGACGCTGGTCACCCGCCCGAGCGCGCTGGCCTGGAGGAAGAAGGTGCGCTCTCCAGGCTGGCCAACGGTGCCGGCCACGAAGCGGTCCGGCGGGTCGTAGAAGAAGATCTGTCGAGGCACCGGGACACCCTACGTGGCGCCGGTCGAGCCGCCCACGACTGCGTCTTGTTGGGCGGCCTTCCGACGGGTGCGCTTCGCTTTCGGCGGAATCAGCGCGTCGACGTTGCCGCCGTTGTCGTTGACCTTGATGACGAACGGCCGCACCTTGCCGTACCGGATCACCGTGAGCGACGCCGGGTCGACGTTGATGCGTTGGAAGGTGTCGAGGTGCATGCCCAGCGCGTCGGCGACGATCGCCTTGATCACGTCGCCGTGGCTGCAGACGAGGTAGGTCGTTTCGTCGCCGAGGGTCTTGTTCCAGTCCCGTACGGCCTCGACCGCGCGGTGCTGCATGCCGGCCATGGACTCGCCGCCCTCGCCGGGGAACGTCATGCCGCTCGGGTGGCTCTGGACGACGGGCCACAGCGGATCCTTGGCCAGCTTCTTCAGCTCGACGCCCGTCCAGTCGCCGTAGCGCACCTCGCCGAACCGGTCGTCGATCGTCAGCTCGAGGTCGCGTTCGAACAGAAGAGGGGCGACCGTCTCACGGCAACGGTCGAGCGGACTGGAGACGACGGCCATGAGCGGCACTTTGGCGAGCCGCTCGGCGAGCGCCTGGGCCTGCTTCTCGCCGTCGGGGTGCAGGTGGACGTCGGGGGTCCAGCCGGCCAGCACTCCCCCGGCGTTGGCTGTGCTGCGGCCGTGGCGGAGCAGCAGGACGGTGGTCACGGGCCGAGCCTACGTGACGTCAGCCGTCGCCAAGCGTCGCCGCGACCGGAGGTGGGTGAGGAGCGGGGTCGCGTGGATGCGGGCATGGTCGACCAGGGCGGCCCGACGCTGGCGGGCATGCACCACGTCAACGGCCGCGATGATCACCAGAGCGACACCAGCCCACAACGCCAGGGCGAGTAGCGGCTGCGCCATGCCGTGCCCGTGGAAGTAGACGTCGTCCCGGAACGCCCGTACCGCAGCGGCGTTGGGAAGCCATGGCGCGATCTCCCGGTAGCCGCCGGGCAGCATGGGGATGGGTACGGTCGACCCGTTGACGGCGTTGCCCACCACCAGCAGGCCGCCACCGGCGACCGCGGTGCCAGGCAGTCCGAGCAGGGCATGCAGTGTGGCCACGGTGAGGACGATCGCTGCGGCGACGAGTGACCCTGTCGCTATCAGGGTCCACGGCGACCCGGTCAGCGCGCCCAACCCCAGATCGAGGACGAGCACCCCGAGCGTCGACGAGAACACCGCGTAGCCGGTCGCGGCGGCGACCCGTACCCAGAGCCGGGCTCGGCGGCCCAGCAGGTAGAAGCCGACGCTGCCGATCACGCCGGGGATCAGCAAACCGATCTCGTACACGAAGGACGACTGACCGGCGCGGTCGCCGACGGGCAGCGGGGCCACGTCAACGGAACGCACGGTCCGTCCCTCGGCCTTGGCGACCGCCGTGAGGGCGGTCGTGACTGTCTGCTGGGCCGACATGCCACCAGCGCCGGCCGTGATGAGCTCTGCCGGGCCTGACGGTGAGACCACGAGGGCGCCGAGAGCAATGGTGTCGAGGACATCGCGACGGGCCTCGGCCTCGGTGGCCACCTCAAGTACGGAGAAGCCGCCGGGGAGTGCCTTGTCCAGATCGTCGCGGATAGCATGGGTTGTGGCGGGCGAGGCCGCGACGGCCAGGCGCAGGGCGTGCGGCCGCGGCGAGTGGATCGCGTAGCCGTAGGACAGAACGAACAGGGCACTGAACAGCGAGGCGCCCAGGGTCAGCGCGATCATCTTGCGGGCAGTCGACATGTCCTTGATGGTGCGACAGGCTGGGCAGCCATGGCTCGTACACGAAACGCCGCTGCGCCGACCGTCTCGTCACGGGTGCTGCCGGTGCCACCGAGCGGGCAGCCGACCCGCCGGCGCAACCCCGATGCTGCCCGGGCGGTCCTGACCGCGGCCATCGAGCTGCTGGACAACCACCGCGTCGGCTATCGCGGCCTGACGATGCAGTCGGTGGCCGAACGGGCCGGCGTCAGCAAGGCGACCCTCTACCGGTGGTGGCCGGACAAGGCTCACCTCGTCCTCGACGCCTACCGCTCGAAGACTGCGCGCGACATCACCGGCACGGTGACCGGCGACGTGGCTGCCGACCTCAAGGCACACCTCGGGCACCTCGCCTTCGCCCTGCACCACGACTCGGCGCGCACCGTCTCCGAGATCACCCAAGCGGCGGCCGTGGACCCCGAATTCGGACGGCTGTACCGCGAGACGCTGCTGGCCGAGCGCCGTCAGGCGATCCTCGACATCCTGCTGGCAGGGCGAAAGCAAGGGACGGTACGGGCCGATGCCGACCTCACCGTCGTCGTCGACATGGCGTTCGGCGCGCTCCACCACCGGTTGCTGCTGACCAAGGCGCCCATCGACGGGCCGTTCGTGGTGGCTCTCACCGACCTGATCGTGGCGTCGACAAGAGCGCAAGTCCCCGCTCGGTCCTAGCATGGTTCGGTGCCCACCTCGGACGACGACCCGTACACCTACTTCCACGTCGGCGCGACGCAGGACGAGGTCCTGCCCGCCGGCTACACCCACGTTCGCCGCAGCGCCGTCCTCGGCCACGGCGAGCACGTGTTCACCAGAGCGAGCCGTGAGCTGATGGGCTGGGAGATCCAGCGCCGGTCCGGCCTCACGGTCCGCTCGGTCGATCCGGTGACCGCAGACGAGATCGTCTGGATGGGTCTCGCCGTCGGGCCGGTCAAGGTCGGCTTCCGCTGCCGGGTGGTCGAGGTCTTCGACGAGCCCAGGCGCAAGGGCTTCTCGTACGGGACCCTGCGTGGTCACCCGGAACGCGGCGAAGAGGCCTTCACCGTGGTCTGGCAGGACGACGACACCGTCGAGCTGCACGTCGTCGCGTTCTCCAAGCCCGCCGCCTGGTGGGCCCGCATCGGCGGACCAGCAGGCAAACTCGTGCAGAGCTGGATGACTGGCCGTTACCTCAAGGCGTTGTCGTAGGCCGTCGCGGGAAGTGCACGTCGTCCCAGGTCAGTCCGGCGAGCTCAAGAAACCGGCTCAGCTCGTCGGTGCCTTGGTTGAGGCCTGGCTCGGAGACCACGATCGTGGCGTGGACCTCGACGTACGCGCTGTCGTCCCAATGCACCAACGTGAACGCTTCGTGCTTGGTCTCGACGTAGGCGATGTCGCAAGCGCTCTCGTCGATGAACGAGCGTTCCCAAGTGACGTCGAAGCGGGTCTCAAGAGCGGCTGCCGACACGGTCAGCGCGCCCGCGAAATTCTGCCGTGACAGCACCACCTCGGCCAGGCCGCGCTGGGTTCGGTCACCCTCACGCCAGACTCCACGCCGGGGGAAATCGTCCTCGCGCCAGATGAGGCCACCGTCAGGTCCCTGGTCAGGTCCGCAACCCACGAGCATGAAGAACTTGGTGCCCTTTGGCGCGAGGTCGCGGTGCCGCTCAGCCCAGGCCTCGAGGTAAGTGCGAAACCTGTTGAGGGTTGCGTCATTCTCTGCCTTGAGCGCCACGTCGCCCTGCTGCTGCGAGGCGTAAGGACCGGCGACGGCGTGGCATTCGATGCAGGTGAAGACGACCGTCCCGTTCGCAGATGTCTCCGGGTCATCCCAGCTGTGCACCGGGAAAGCCAGGTGCAGATGCGACCGCAGCTCTTCGAGAGTGCCAGGGTCCTCCGACATCAACTGACGAGGTCGAGCTGTTCGACTGCCTGAAGCAGGGTGCGCTCGGCGGCGCCGATGAGGACGGCGTTGTCGCCCAGCGACCCGGTCGTGATGGAGAGCACGGCGGCCGCAGAAGGCAGCATGTTGCGGCGCACGACGAGGGCCAGCTCGTCGCCGAGATGGTCGACGACGTCCTCCAGATAGCCTGCGAACACGATCATCTGGGGGTTGTACAGCGACGCCAGCGCTCGCACGCCGACGGCCAGCCAGGCCTCGGTCTCCTCCAACGCAGCAGCAGCGGTACGGTCGCCACGCATCGCCGCCGTGACGACGGCTGCGACCTCGTGGCGGTGCGAGCCGGTACGACCGGCCGCCTCGAGGATCGCCTCGGCACCGACCAACGTCTCCCAGCAGCCACGGGCCCCGCAGCGGCACAGCTTGCCCGGGTAGGCCAGCGGCAGGTGGCCGATCTCTGCCATGGAACCGCTGGCACCACGCAACAGCTGGCCGTCGTGGATGACGCCGCCGCCGATGCCGATGTCGCCGAGGACGTACACCAGGTGCTCGGCGTTGCGGCCGACGCCGCGCAGGTGCTCGCCGAGGGCGCCGAGGCACGCGTCGTTGTCGATGATGATGGGCAGCTCTTCGCCGAGGTCCTCGCGCAGCCAGTCCCCCAGAGGCACGTCGTCCCAGAGCAGGTTGGCAGCTCGCTCGACGCCGCCGTCACTGGGACGGACGCTGCCCGGCACTGCGACACCGATGCCGACGACCAGCGATTCGGCGCTCGACGCACTCGCCAGCTCGGCCCGCAGCGCCGTCGCCACGATGCGCGCGACCTCGCGCGGCTCGGTCGCGGCGACCGGCAGTCGTCGGGTGTGCTGGCTGAGGACGACGCCGCCCAGGCCGACGAGCGCGGTCGTGATGGCGTCATGCCGAATCGACGCCGCGGCAGCAACCACGCGACGGACGTTGAGCGAGACCAGCAGCGACGGTCGTCCGGTACGCGCCGGCCCGCCGAGCCCCTCGATCTCGGTGACGAAGCCGCGGTCGGTGAGCGTGCCCACGAGGTGGAGCATCGTCGAGCGGTTGACGTCGAGGGCGCGGGTGAGCGCTGCCCGGGTCATCGGTCCCTCGGTGTGCAGCAGGCGCAGGACGGCGGACAGGTTGCGGGCCTGGCCACGCGGGACAGCGGCCAGGAACCGTTCGTCGGACGCGCGCGAACGCGAGGCAGCGCGCGCCGTCGCATCCACCTGGTCAGCCACGGCCGCTGGACACCCGCCCACGCCTGCTCAGCGAGTCGACCGTGACAGCGGCGATCAGCACGATGCCGGTGTAGATGCTCTTGCTGCCCGCGCTGAGCTCGAGCAGGCCCATGCCGTTGTCGATGGCGGCGACGACCAGGCCGCCGAGCACGGCATTGACGACCCGGCCGTGACCGCCGAAGAGCGAGGTGCCGCCCACCACGGCCGCGGCGATCGCGTAGAGCAGGATCTGGCCGCCGCCCTGTGTGCCGACGACGACCTGGAGCCGTGAGGCCAGGACGATGCCGCCGATGGCCGCCATCACGCCCGACAGCATGAACACGCCGACGCGTACCGACTGCACCTTGATGCCGGCCCGGCGCGCTGCCTCGGCGTGGCCGCCGACCGCGTAGACGTGGCGGCCGAAGGCGGTGCGGCTCGCGATGTAGGAGAGCACGACCATCGCCAGGAGCACCAGCACCACGACGAACGGGAGCCCACGGATGGGCCGGAGTGCGCCTCGGTCGGCGTTGGTGACGAGGATCAGGGTGACCGCGACGCTGGCCACGATCGCGATGCGCCAGAGCATCAGCGCCAGCGGTCGGGGCGTCAGGCCGAGGCGGGTACGGCGCATGCGCCGCAGCACCTGCAGGGTGGCGTAGCCGATGGTGACGGCGATCGCCAGCAGCCAGCCTTCGGCGGGGGTGAGCACGCCGTTGCTGATGTAGACCAGCTGGGACGACTGGCGCAGCGAGATCTGACCGTCGGCGTTGACCGCTTCGAGGACCACGCCGTTGAACGCCAGCAGCCCGGCCAGGGTCACGACAAAGGACGGCAGGTTGATGAACGTCACCAGGAGGCCCTGCACCAGACCCATCGCGGCTCCGGCGAGCAGGGCCAGGATGATGCCGATCCACCACGCGTGAGCGTGCGAGCCGGTCACCGAACGGGCCAGCACCGCCCCGCCGACCCCGCTCATGTAGCCCACCGACAGGTCGAGCTCGCCGATGAGCAGGACGAAGACGACACCCATCGCGATCATCGCGACGCCGGCGCCCTGGACCAGCAGGTTGGTCAGGTTGCCTGCGGTAAGGAAGTGGCTGTTCTGGGACTGGAAGAAGACCGACAGGGCGAGCAGCCCGACCACCACGGGCATCGAGCCGACCTCGCCGCCCCGCAGCCGGCCGAGGTAGGCGCCGACCAGGGCCCGCACTGACCAGTCCCCCGCGCGCTCGACCGGCAGGTCGGCGCGCGTGTCGCCGAGCGCTTCCGGGGACAGCGAGCGGTTGATCATGCGAACCCCCGGCGCAGCGGCGCCTCGAGCTCGTCGGTGCTGCGCGCGCTGCCGGTGGTGATGAGCTGGACGACCTCGTTGCTGGTGACCTCGTCGGGGTCGACGTCGGCGACCATGCGGCCCAGCCGCAGCACGGCGATGCGGTCGGCCACGGCGAAGACGTCGCTGAGGTTGTGCGAGATCAGCACCACGCTGATGCCCTGGTCGGCCAGCTTGCGGACGAGCGTGAGCACCTGCTTGGTCTGGGCGACACCAAGCGCGGCGGTCGGTTCGTCGAGGATCACCAGACGGGAGTTCCACATCACGGCGCGGGCGACGGCCACCGACTGGCGCTGGCCGCCCGAGAGCTCGGCGACCTGCTGGCGCACGGAGTTGATCGTGGTGACCGACAAGGAGGCGAGGGTCTCGCGGGTGCGCGCCTCCATCATCTCCTCGTCCAGGCGGCGCAGACCGGAGCGGATCTCGCGGCCGAGGAACATGTTCTGGACCACGTCAAGGTTGTCGCACAGCGCGAGGTCCTGGTAGACGACCTCGATGCCGAGCGCCGCACCGTCGGACGGGTCGGTGATCGTGACGAGCTGGCCCTCCCAGACCATGGACCCGCTGTCAATCGTGTTGATGCCCGCGATGCACTTGATGAGCGTGGACTTGCCCGCGCCGTTGTCGCCGACGAGCGCGGTGACGAGCCCCGCCCGTACCGTGAAGTCGACACCCTTGAGCGCCTCCACCGCACCGAAGTGCTTGCGGACGCCCTGCAGCTGGAGGAGCGGCACCCCTGGGTTCACGAGCGCTCCCGTCATGTCAGCCCGTCCGCGCGGCACAAGGCCAGGTAGCGACCTGTGCAGATCTCCTCTACGGTACGGAACCCGTCACGCAGCACGGTTTGCTTGATGTTGGCCTTGGTCACCGCGATGGGGGTGAGCAGCACCGACGGTACGTCGTGGTCGCCCGCGCGGATGGGCGCTGTCTTCTCCGTCGGCTTGACGCCTTCCCTCAGCTCGAGCGCCAGGTGGGCCGCCGCGTTGGCCTCGAGCGCGACCGGCTTGTAGACCGACATGCACTGGTCGCCCGCCAGCATGTTCTGCAGGCCGGCGATCGTGGCGTCCTGCCCGGTGACCGGTACGCCGTGCAGCCCCCGGTCACCCAGGATGGTGATCGCCGCGTTGGCGAGGCTGTCGTTGGCGGCGGCGACCCCGTCTACCTTGCCGCCGGCGACGGTCAGCATCTGCTCGAAGATGGTTGCGGCCTGCGCGATGTCCCACTTCGGCACCGACTGCTCCCCCGCCCTGACGTAGGCCCCGGACTGGTAGAGCGGCTGCAGCACCGAGTCGTAGCCCTGCTTGAACTCCGCCGAGTTGTTGTCGTCCGGCGACCCGTCCAGCTCGATGATGGCCGGTTTGGCGGGGGGTGGGTGCTCGGCGCTGAGGCAGTTGACCAGACCCTGGCCCTGCAGCTTGCCGACGAGCACGTTGTCAAAGCTGACGTAGTAGGACGCCGCGCCGTTGAGCGTCAGCCGGTCATAGTCGATGACCTTGAGCCCCTGGCGTACCGCGTTGGCCTCGATGGCGGCGCCCGAGCCGGAGTCGAGGTTGACCAGCAGCAGCACCGAGGCGCCATTGGTGATCGCCTGCTCGGCCTGGTCCTGCTGGTTGCCGGGGTCGCCCTGCGCGTTGGTGATGGTGAAGTCGGAGTCGGACAGCCCCTCGGCCTTGAACGCCGCGGCGAGGTAGCGCCGGTCGTCGTTCTCCCAGCGGGACGACGACGCCGTGTCGGGCAGCAGCACGGCGATCTTGCCCTTGCCGAGGTTGGGCTTGTCCGCCTGCTTGCCGCCGCCGTTGCAGCCGGCGAGGAGCAGCGAAAGGCCGACCGTCACAGCGGCCATGGTCATGCGGGGAGAGCGGCTGCGCATCTCCCGTGACCCTCCTGCGTTCGCCCGTCCCCGTCGCCTAGCGGTCACCGTAAGGCGCGGCCGTGGCCACGTCGAGTCTGCGTGACCGCTTTGCCCGTGACGATCCGAAAACGTCCCGGGTCAGGTGTTGCTGAGGACGTTGGTCGCGAGGCCGATCAGGACGAGCACCCCGACCAGCAGGCGGTACGGGACGAACTTGCCGATCGAGTGGTGGGCGACGAACTTGAGCAGCCACGCGATCGCGACGTAGGCGACGATGAACGAGACCACCGTGCCGACGATGACCGGGCCGGCGGGGGCCTTCAGCGCGTCCTTAAGCTCGAAGACGCCGGCCGCGAGCAGCGCGGGGATGCCGAGGAAGAAGGAGAGCCGGGTGGCGGCGACGCGGTCGAGGCCGCGGAAGAGACCGGCACTGATCGTGGCGCCGGAGCGCGAGACGCCGGGGACCAGCGCGACGCACTGGAACAGCCCCATGGTCAGCACGTCCTTGAACGTCGCCTCCGCTTCGCCACGCTCCTGGCGGGCGGTGCGCTCGGCGTAGATCATGACGCCGGACCAGGCGATGAGCCCGACCGCGACGATCCAGAGGTAGCGCAGGTCGTCCTTGATGATGTTCTTGCCGGCCAGGCCCACGATGCCGATGGGGATGGTCGCTCCGATGATGTACCAGCCGAGCCGGGACTCCTCCGTACGACGTGCTTCACCGCCGCGCAGGCCGCGCCCCCAGCCGCTCACGATGCGCACGATGTCCTGCCGGAAGTAGGCGATCGCCGCGAAGATGGCGCCGACCTGGATCACGGCGGTGAAGCCGGTGACCGACTTGGCGTCCGTCTGGATGTTCATCAGGTTCTCGGCGATGGTCAGGTGGCCCGTGCTCGAGACAGGCAGGAACTCGGTGAGCCCCTCCACCACCCCCAGGACCACGGACTGGACCAGGCTGACGGTAGCGGTGGTCATGCGGCTCCTACTGCTCGGGCATCATGGGGCATCGGGTACGCAGAGTCACGATCCCGCACCGCGCATGTGGACGCGATGAGGAGGTGACTGATTGTAACGGCGCGCCACCCGGTACCCTCGCGGACCATGGAGCAGCGTCAGCTCGGCCGTAGCGGTCTCGTCGTGTCACGCCTCGCGCTCGGCACGATGACCTGGGGCAGGGACACCGACGAGGTCGACGCAGGGCTGCAGCTGGCCGACTTCCGCGATGCCGGCGGCACGTTCGTCGACACGGCTGCCCGCTACACCGGCGGTGAGTCTGAGCGCATCCTCGGTCGGCTGCTCGCCGAGACCGACCGTGAGTCGCTGGTGATCGCGACCAAGGCCGGTTCGGCGCCCGAGGGACCGGACTGCTCGCGCCGCACCCTGCTGACGTCGCTCGAGACGTCGTTGCAGCGGTTGCAGACCGACTACATCGACCTTTGGCAGCTGCACGCCTGGGACCCGATCACCCCGCTCGACGAGACGCTGTCGGCGCTCGACGCCGCGGTCACGAGTGGCAAGGTCCGCTACGTCGGCATCTCCAACTACTCCGGCTGGCAGACGGCCAAAGCCGCGACGTACCAGGCCTCCTGGCCGGGTCGCGCGGCTCTCGTCTCCACCCAGATGGAGTACTCCCTGCTCGCGCGCGGCATCGAGCGCGAGGTGGTGGCCGCAGCCGACGACCTCGGTCTCGGCCTGCTGCCCTGGTCGCCGCTGGGCCGCGGCGTCCTCACCGGCAAGTACCGCGAGGGCATCCCGGCCGACTCGCGGGGTGCCGCCGAGGACTACCAGCGTTTTGTACGGGCCTACCTCGACGAGGGCTCGGCCCGCATCGTCGACGCCTTGCTCACGGCGGCGGACGGGCTCGGCGTCTCCCCCATCGCCGTCGCCCTTGCCTGGGTACGGGATCGGCCGGGCGTGGTCGCGCCCATCGTCGGCGCCCGCACCCCCGCCCAGCTGGCCGGCTCGCTCGAGGCCGAGGACGTCGAGCTGCCCGAGGAGATCCGGTCGGCGCTCGACGACGTCTCCGAGCCTGACGCCGACTACCCGGAGCGCGCGCCGCGGTGGGGCTAGCCGGCTCGCCCGAGGCCTCCTCGGTCGAGCTGCTCCTGGGCCCGGACGGCACGGCGGCTCTCGCGGCTGCGGCCGCGGCAGGCGACTCCCTCAAGGCTGGCGAGACCCTGCGCCGGAGCTTCCCTGCTGACTTGGTCGCTGCGGCGCTCACCCAGCAGGAGCTGCGCGGGCGGGCCCGGGGCAAGTTCGCCCAGGCGGACGCGATGCTGTTCACTCGCGCCGGCCTCGAGCAGGCGTCCACCGCTGCCGTTGCGGCCCACCGGGCGGCGCGCTTCGCCCCGTACCCGAGCATCGCCGATCTCTGCTGCGGCATCGGTGGCGACCTGATGGCGCTGGCGTCGGTGGTGCCGCACGTCCTGGCCGTCGACCGCGACCCCACGCATCTCCTGCTGGCCCAGCACAACGCCGACGTGCTCGGCCTCGGGTCACGCGTCTCGACCTGGCACGGCGACGCCGAGGCGGCCGACCTCTCAGAGGTGAGCGCCGCCTTCGTCGACCCGGCTCGGCGCAGCGACGGCCATCGCCTGTCCGACGGCTCGCCGTCCCTCGCGTGGTGCGTCGACCTCGCCGCCCGGCTGCCGGTCGCGGTCAAGGCGGCCCCCGGCATCGACCACGGGCTTGTACCCAGGGGCTGGGAGCTCGAGTTCGTCGCCGAGGGTACGGCGCTGAAGGAGGCCGCTCTGTGGTCCCCCGCCCTGGCGACGGCGGCGCGGCGGGCGACCGTGATCGACGCCGGAGCAACGTCCTCGATGACCGGAGACAACGCGCCGCCGGCCAGGGTCGCCGACGTGGGCGACTACGTCCTCGACCCGAGCCCGGCGGTCACCCGGGCTGGTCTCGTCTCCGACCTCGCCGCGGCGCTGGACGGGTGGCAGATCGACCCGATGATCGCGTTCCTGAGCACCGCGAGCCCGAGCCCCACCCCGTACGGGCGATGGTTGCGGGTGGAGGCCTCCATGCCCTGGAACGTGCGACGGCTAGCGGCGTTGCTCACCGCAGCGGACGTCGGGGCGGTCGATCTCCGGAGGCGTGGCCTTGCCGGTGACGTCGAGGACATCCGCAAGCGGCTCAAGCTCACCGGGTCGCGCCGGGTGACCGTCCTGATGACCCGTCGCAACGACCAGCCGTGGGCGATCGTGGGCACGCCGGCGGACTGAGCAGTGGCGGGGCGGTTGTCCACAGGACGCCCGTCGCCCGCTGCCACCCGGCCGTGGTTCCGTAGGGTTGGCGTCGTGACCCAGCCAGCGAACGACGTCAACGACACCCGTCAGTCGGACGTCTTCGCCGCCTTCATCTCCTCCGGTCTGTGGCCCGGCATGAGCCGCACCCGGGCCACCCAGCTCGCCGAGATCGGCATCACCCGCCCCGAGCACGTCACGGCCGGGTCGCTGACCAAGCTGCCGCGCACCACCGCCAAGACGGCTGACCGGCTGTCGTCGAGCTTCACCAACGCCGCGCCCGCCTACGCCGTGGTCGAGCTGCTCGTCCCGGCGGGTCTGCCGCCGCGCTGGGCCGCCGCCCTCGTCGAGGCCTACGGTCCGGCTGCGGTCGACGTCGTCCAGGCCGACCCCTGGTCGGTGCTACTGGTGCCCGAGGCGATGCCGCCGCAGGCAGACGCCCTCGCGGTACGGGTCCTGGCGGCGCCGATGTCGCAGCTGGTGCAGGACCCCCGCCGCGGGCGGGCGCTGTGCGTCCACCTGCTCCACCGCGCGGCCCGCGACGGTCACACGATGGAGCCGCTCGACCTGATGCGCTCGGCCCTGGCTGCGCTCGACGTGCCCGACCCCGACGTCGCCCTGGCCACGGCCGATGCCGATGCGCTGATCGTCATCGTCCCGGCGCCAGCCGTCGAGGATTCGGCTGAAGATGCCCCGCTCACCATGCTCGCCGCGCTCCCCCGCTACGCGATGGCCGAGGAGTCGGTCGCCGAGGGGCTGGCCCGGTTGACGGCCCTGGCCGAGCCGATCTGCCAGCCTGAGGGTGTCAAACCCGTGGTCACCGACCTCGACCCGGCCCAGGCTGCCGCAGTGGTCGCCCTGTCCCAGCACGGCGTCTCGGTCCTCACCGGCGGACCGGGCACAGGCAAGAGCCGCACCGTCGCCGCGGTGGTCGCCCTGGCCCACGTGCGCAATCAGCGCATCGCCCTCGCCGCTCCCACCGGCCGCGCCGCCAAGCGTCTCGAGGAGCTCACCGGCGAGCCGGCCATGACCATCCACCGGTTGCTCGGCGCTCAGGGCATGACCGGCCAGTTCGCGCGGGGCGAGCTGTGGCCGCTCGACGCCGACATCGTGGTGGTCGACGAGGCGTCGATGCTCGACGCCGAGCTGGCGGCCGCCCTGATCGAGGCCGTGCCCGACGGCGCCCGGCTGATGCTCGTCGGCGACCCGGCGCAGCTGCCGTCGATCGGCGCCGGCAGGGTGCTGGGCGACATCCTCGACTCCGCCGTCTTCCCGGTCACCGAGCTGACCACCCTCCACCGTCAGGCCGAGGGCGGCACCATCGCCCGGCTCGCCATCGCTGTGCGCGGCGGTGTGCTGCCGCCGGTCGACGACCCGACCCACGAGGTCGTGGTCGTACCAGCCCGCGGCTCCGAGGACGCGGCCCATCGCACCGTGCAGCTGGTCACCGACTCGATCCCCCGCGCCCTCGGCATCGCCGGCGACGACATCCAGGTGGTGACCCCGGTCCACCGCGGCGCCGCCGGCACCGCCGCGCTCAACACCGCGCTCAAAGCCAGGCTCAACCCTGGTACGGGAACCATCGGCGGCTTCGACGTCGGCGACCGGGTCGTGGCCACAGCCAACCACCTGGACGAGGGCTTCGCCAACGGTGAGGTCGGCGTCGTCACCGCCATCACCGAGGGCCAGCTGGTCGTGTCCTTCGCCGGCTCACCCCCGGTGTCGATCCCCGGAGGCGTGCTGTCCGACCTGCGGCACGGCTGGGCCATCACCGTCCACCGGGCCCAGGGATCCGAGTGGCCGGCCGTGGTCGTGGTGCTGCCGCCCGAGGCCGGCGGCATGCTGTCCCGCCCACTCGTCTACACGGCGCTGACCCGGGCAGCCCGCCATCTCTCGGTCGTCCACGCCGCAGGCCCCGCGCTGAGCCGCGCCGTTGCACAGGTGGGTGCCCGACCGCGGCGTACCCGGCTCTCGGGGTTGCTCCGCGAGCAGGGCTGACGGCAGACTGGCGGGGTGGAGTTCGAGTACCAGCGGGTGACGATCTCGCGCGAGACCTCGCGCGGCGCCGCGCTGCGCCTGCTCACCGACCACGCGGAGTACGGCCACTGGGAGCTTGAGCGCACCCGTCTCTACCCCGACGGCAGCCGGCGGGTGACCCTGCGCCGCAAGATCATCCGGGCCCGCAGCACGCTGGTCTCGCTGCCTGCCTAGGGCGCCACGACCGCGTAGCCGGCGTTGTACGCAGCGGCGACTGCCGTCACCTTGGTGAGTCCGCTCACCTGCACCAGCAGGTGACTCTCGACCGACGTCCCGTTGCCCAGCTCGCCGTGGGTGCCCGCGCCGCAGGCGTACACCGTGCCACCCGGACCGATCGCGTACACGGTGCTGAGGTTGGACGCCACCGCAGTCAGGCCGGAGACGGTGCTGATGGGCACGGGAGAGGGCTTGTAGACCGTGGTGTTGTCGCACAGCTGGCCGACGTTGTTGCTGCCCCATGACCAGAGGCCACCCGCGACGATGGCGTAGCCGCTGTCGGCACCGCCCCCGATGGCGGTCGCGCCCGTCACGTTGCTCACGGCGACCGGGCTGCCGCTGCTGGTGTGTAGGCCGTTGCCAAGCTCGCCGCTGGTACCGAGCCCCCAGGCCATGACCGTCCCGCCCGCGACGAGTGCGTAGCCGGAGTAGGCACCGGCCGCGATCGCGGTCGCGCCGGAGAGCCCGGTCACGAGCGCGGCCGAGGCACGATCGTTCGTCGTACCGTCACCCAGTCCACCGAACAGGTTGTCGCCCCAGGCTGACACGGTCCCGTTGGCGTGCAGCGCATAGCCGGTGCGCGTGCTCTCGGCGATCGCGGTCACGTTGGTCAGCCCTGGCACCTGCGTGGGCGTGCTCGTGCTGCCGGTCGTCAACCCGTTGCCGAGCGCCCCGTTGCTGCCATCGCCCCAGGCCCAGACCGTGCCGTCCGACGTGAGCGCGAGGACGGTCTCGAGGCCGGCTGCCACGGCAATCACATGGGTGAGACCCGTCACCTGCACCGGGATGTCGCTGTCGACGGTGCTTCCGTTGCCCAGCTCGCCCGACCCGTTGAATCCCCAAGACCACAGGGTGCCGTCGTACTTCACGGCGTAGCCGGACTGGTAGCCGCCCGCGATGGACACGTCTCCCGAGAGACCGTTGACCGGTGCGGGCACGTTGACCGACGGTGTCGTGGTCCCGTTGCCCAGGCCTCCGCTGGTGCTGAGGCCCCAGGCCTTGGCGGTGTTGCCGGCCAGCGGCGACAGCGCGACGGTGATCGTGACCGCGGCGCTGCCCACGTGGGTCGCTGCGTCGACGGCCGCGACGGTGAGGGCTGACGTTCCCGCGGTGGTGGGAGTCCCGGAGATCAGCCCGCTGGCACTCAGCGCGAGCCCGGGCGGCAGCACCCCGGAAAGAACGGTCCAGGCGTACGGGGCAGCGCCGCCGGTGGCGAGAAGCGTTGCGCTGTAGGGGAATCCGATGGTGCCGGCCGGCAATGTCGTCGTGGTCACGCTGGGGCCGTTGGCGGCTGCGGGGCCGGTCGTCACGGTCACGGAGAAGGGCTTGCTGCTGCCCGCCGCGACCTTGGCTGAGAAGGCCTTGACGATCCGCAGCCGATAGCTGCCCACGGGGCGAACGGCTCGCACGGTGTAGGCGGAGGCCTTGCTCAACGTGGCCGAGGCGAGGTTGAGCCAGGTGCGGCCCTGCAGCCGTTGCAGCCACACGGTTCCGGTGCCTTTGGGGCTCACCCTTCCCGTGACGACGATCGCCGTGCCGACCGGTGTGGCCGCGGGCGAGGACGACGTGACCGCGTACAGCGCCTTGACGATGCGCACGTGCACGGTCGGGCTTACGCCGGCCTTGGCCGTCGTGCTAGCCGTACGGGTGACCCGCAGCGTCCACGAGACCGCCGTCTTGGGCGCGCGCAGCGACACCGTGTAGGCGCCGTGCGCCGAGACCTTGGCGTGGGCGATGGTGCGCCACGTCGTGCCGACCAGCCGTTGGACGGTCGCGGCACCGGGCGCGAGGGGCGTGATCGTCCCCGACACCACGACCACGGCACTGACGTGCACGGTGGCCGGCGCTGCGTGAGCGACCAGTCGGGTTGCTGTGGGCTTGGCGGCGGCAGTCGCCGGCGTTCCGGCTCCGAGCAGGCCGCAGATCAGTCCGGCGACAGCGGCGAAGCGCAGGGTGCGGGCGCGCGTGGATCCGATGCGATGCATGGTCATGTCTTCTCCCCCAACGCCCGCAGGCGCAGGGGTCAAGGGCAACGTATGGCATGGGTCCGTCGATCACAACCACGGCCGGAAAACCGATGGGCCGGTCAGCCCGTCGCCAGGACGTAGCCCGCGCTGAGCCCGGCACCGACCGCGATCGCGTTGCTGACTCCCGGGACGAGCTGCGGCGTGTCGGCCTCGGTCTCGGTGAGGTCGGTGGCCAGCTGCCCCTCGCCGTTGTCGCCGGCCGCGTAGACGCTGCCCGAACTGGTCAGCACGTACGTCGTCAGGCCCTGCGACGCCACGGCGGTCGCGCCGGAGACGCCGACCATGGCGGCAGGCGTGGGGTTGAACAGGCCGTCGCCGCCGGTGCCGAGCTGTCCCGCGCCGTCGTTGCCCCAGGCCATCACCGCTCCCCCGGTGACGACCGCGTACCCGCCCGAGCTGCCGCCGGCGATCGCCGTCGCGCCGGCCACTCCCTGCACCTGGACGGGCACTGCCGAGTCGGTGCCGCTGGTGTCGCCGTTTCCCAGCCCGCCGTAGGTGTTGCTGCCCCACGCCCAGACCGAGCCGTCGTTGCGCAGCGCGAACGCGTCACCGGCGCCGGCGGCGATGCGCGTCACCCCGGCGAGCCCGACCACCTGCACCGGGATGGGCTGGTTGTCGGTCGTGCCGTTGCCGAGCTGGCCCGAGTCGTTGTTGCCCCATGCCCAGACCGTGCCGCCGGCGGCGAGGGCATAGCTGTCGTCCTGACCCTGAGCCACCGCAGTGATGCCGGAGAGGCCAGGAACAGGGGCCGGTACGGAACCGTCGCCCCAGGTCCAGGTCCACACTGTCCCGTCCGAGCGCACTGCCAGCAGGGTGTCGCCGTACGCGGAGACCGCCGTGACATCGCTCAGGCCTGGGACCGCCGCTGCTGTGGCTGACACGGCGCCGCCCCACGCCCACACGGTGCCGTCGTACCGGAGGGCGAAGCCGGTGTCCTCGCCAGCGGCGATCGCCGTGACGCCACTGAGTCCGCTGACCGCCGTCGGGGTGGTGTCGGGGGTCTCCGAGGCCATGCTGTCGCCGAGCTCGCCATCGGTGTCGTCACCCCAGGCCTGAACGACATTGCCTGCGGCAGCGGGAGGTTCGGGCAGCACGGGCGGACTGGCCACGGGGACAACGACCGTCGAGGCCGGGCTGAAGCCGGCGGCGACCGTTGTGCCGGCAGACTTGCGCACGCGCAGGGTGTAGATGCCTGGTCGCGCCGTGGTGTGGACGAGGTAGGTCGAGGCAGACGTCAGCTTGGCGGTACCCAGGTCGTGCCAGGAACCGGACGAGAATGCCTGCAGCCAAACGACTCCAGATGATCTCGGCGAGACGGAACCACTCACCGCGATGCGGTCCGGCGACGTGACCGGGGGTGCCGTGACAGCGGTGATGACCCACGAGCGGGACACCACGTGCACCGTGATCCGGCGGGCAGTCCTCCCCTGGGTGGTGCGCAGCTGCCAGGTGATCGCGTTGGCCGGGGCGCGCAGAGACATCGTGTACGCGCCGGAACGGCCGACGGTGGCCCGCGCGATGGGCCTCCACCGGGCGCCGACACGACGCTCGACGTCGACGGACCCGCGGCTCGCGGTCCCGGAGACGACCACGACCCCGCCGACGCGCACTGTCGACTGCGCCACCCGTACCGTCAGGTGAGGGCTTGCCTGCGCCGGCGTCGCTGTCAGCAGCAGGGCGACAAGCAGCGGTCCCACGGTCCACCGGCGCACCATGGCCCGCATTCGGCGCGGGCCGACGAACGGTTCAGCCGGTCAGCTGTCGGCGAGGAACCGGTCGAGCACGCGTGCGCCGAAGCGCAGCGAGTCGAGCGGCACCCGCTCGTCGACGCCGTGGAACATTCCGGCGAAGTCGAGGTCGGCCGGCAGCCGCAGTGGGGAGAACCCATAGCACTTCATGCCGAGCTGGCTGAACGACTTGGCGTCGGTGCCGCCGGAGAGGGTGTACGGGACCGGTCGGCCGTTGGGGTCCTCGGCCCGGATCGCCCGGCCCATGGCGTCGACGAGGGCGCCCTCCCACGCGGTCTCGACGGCGATGTCGTGATGGATGAACTCGCGCTGGATGTCCGGGCCGAGCAGCTCGTCGAGCTGGGTGAAGAAGTCCTCCTCGAGGCCCGGCAGGAAACGCCCGTCGATGCCGGCCGAGGCCGTACGAGGGATGACGTTGACCTTGTTGCTGGCCTCGAGCATGGTCGGGTTGGCAGTGTGGCGCAGGGTCGCGCCGATGATCCGGGAGATCGAGCCGAGCTTGGTGACGGCGTCCTCGATGTCGTCGGCGTCGAGCTCGACGTGCAGCGTGTCGGAGAGCTCGTCGAGGAAGTGGCGCACGGTCGGGGTGATCTGCACGGGGAAGGTGTGGCGGCCGATGCGCGTCACGGCCTCGGCGAGCGCGGTCACCGCGTTGTCGTCGTTGATGAAGCTGCCGTGGCCGGCCCTGCCTCGTGCCGTCAGCTTGAGCCAGGCCATGCCCTTCTCGGCGGTCTGGATCAGGTAGAGGCGCTGGTCCTCGGCGACGGTGACGCTGAAGCCGCCGACCTCGCTGATCGCCTCGGTGCAGCCCTCGAACAGCTCGGGCTTGTGGTCGACGAGCCAGTGGGCGCCCTTGGCACCGCCCGCCTCCTCGTCGGCGAGGAACGCCAGGACGATGTCGCGCGGGGGCTTGGTGCCGGTACGGGCCAGGTTGCGGACGACCGAAAGGATCATGGCGTCCATGTCCTTCATGTCGACCGCGCCGCGGCCCCAGAGCATGTCGTCGACGATCTCGCCGCCGAACGGCGGCACCGACCACTCGGACGCGTCGGCCGGCACGACGTCGAGGTGGCCGTGGACCAACAGCGCGTCCCGGCTCGGGTCGGCGCCCTCGATGCGGGCAAGCACGCTGGAGCGGCCGGGCTCGGACTCGATGATCGTCGGCTCGATGCCCACCTCGGCGAGCTTCTCCGCCACGTACTCGGCGGCCTTGCGCTCGTTGCTCGTCGGGTTGGACGAGTCGATGCGGAGGAGGTCGCGGCAGAGGTCGACGACCTCGTCCTGCGCACTCGTCGGCGCGGTGGTCATGGGGTGCTCCTCAGCGTCGGGTGCGGGCTCGGTTCCGAGGCTATACCGCCCGGCGGAACGCGTGACGGCGTAACCGCTGGGGCGGGTGTTGCCATGCTGTATCGTTGTCCAGCGCCGACGGGGAGACCCGTTCGACGTGCCGCGTCCGAGTGGCGGAATGGCAGACGCGCTAGCTTGAGGTGCTAGTGCCCTTTAACGGGCGTGGGGGTTCAAGTCCCCCCTCGGACACACGTGATCGAGCCTCTGACCTGCACCTTCGGGTCAGGGGCTCTTCGCTTTGCGCGACGATGATCCTGCAGAATCAGGACGGCGGAGGGTTGAGCCATGCCGAAGAAGGTGCTCACGGTCGGAGAGATCCTGGTCGAGATCGTGGCCACCACTAAGGGCGACGGATTCCGTGAAGCCCAGCCGCTGGTGGGCCCGTATCCCTCAGGGGCGCCGGCCATCTTCATCGACCAAGTCGCCCGCTTGGGTACGCCGGCGGCCATCGTCTCTCGCGTCGGCGATGACGACTTCGGACGGGTCAACCTCGACCGGCTGTCCGCCGATGGCGTCGACATCTCCGGCATCGAGATTGCCAAGGGCGAGGCGACTGGCTCCGCCTTTGTCCGCTACCGACCGGACGGCTCCCGCGCGTTTGTCTACAACATCGTTCACAGTGCCACCGGCAAGCTGGTCCCGACACCGGCCGCCGAGGTGCTCATGGACAGCTGCGACCACCTCCACGTGATGGGCACGGCACTGTCTGCACCCGGACTCGCTGACGTGGCGCGCCAGGCCATCACGCGGATCAAGGCCCGTGGCGGGACGCTCAGCTTTGACCCCAACCTGCGACCGGAGATCCTGGACAGTCCCGGCCTGCGTGCAGCATTGGACGAGGTGCTCGCCCAGACCGATCTCTTCTTGCCGTCAGGCGAGGAGATCTACCTGTTCACCGAAGCAGCGACCGAGCCGGAGGCCGTCGAAGAGCTCCTGGCACGAGGCATCGGCGAGATCGTGGTCAAACGGGGAGACCAGGGCTCCAGCCACTTCAGCCGCAACGCCCGCACCGACATGCCGCCGCTGACCGTCGACGAAGTCGATCCGACCGGGGCTGGGGACTGCTTCGGCGGCGCCTTCGTGAGCCTCTGGCTCGCCGGTGCCTCGCCGGCCGTTGCGCTGCGGTACGCCAACGCCGCCGGCGCCCACGCAGTCACCAAGCTCGGTCCCATGGAAGGCGCCGCTACTCGAGCCGAGCTCGACGCGCTGCTCGGGCAACGGGAAGGTTAGCGATATGCCCTGGAACACAATCATTGAACACCAACTAGTCTGCGACTAGTCTGAACGCATGGACAACTCGTCGGTCGGCGCGTACGAAGCCAAGACCCATCTGCCGCGCCTGCTCGATCAGGTGGAGCGGGGCGAGACCGTGACGATCACCAAACACGGTCGTGAGGTAGCCCGACTCGTCCCCGTCATGCCGCGGGTGGCGCCCGAGGCGGTCATTGCGGCTTTGCGGGCGGCGCGCGTAGGGGTGCGACTGGCTGGGGACTCGGTGCGCGAGATGGTCGATGAAGGTCGTCGCTAGCAGATGTTCGTCATCGACACGAGTGTGGCCATGGCCTGGTGCTTCGAGGACGAGGCAAGCAAGGCGACCGATGCCGTACTGGACCGCTTGCGCGACGACCAGGCGGTCGTTCCCACGATCTGGCCGCTGGAGATCGCCAACGTCCTGCTGGTCGCCGAGAGACGCGGGCGCATCAGTGAGGCACAGGCGAGCCGCTTTCTGACCTTGCTGTCGCAACTTCCCATCGACCTTGACGACTCTGCAACCGACCTGTCGATCGTCATCGCTGCCGGACGGCGCCACACGTTGAGCTCGTACGACGCGTCCTACCTCCTGCTTGCGGAGCGGCTCGGCTCCCCGCTTGCCACCCTCGACCAGCCCCTTGCGCAGGCGGCGCGCAAAGCCGGGGTTCGGCTGCTCATCAAGCCACCGGTCAAGTGACGGGCAGGCCGTGACTCGCGACGACGGCGCGTACGGGGCTCAACTGGTGTGAGGTCGACCGCGCTACTCGCAGGCGATGCCGTCGCCGTCGCGGTCCAGGCCGGAGCGGTATCCCGGCTGTCCCCGTAGCAGCGGCGCCTTGCCGGCGGCCCTGACCGCAGCGCAGTTGGCGTAGTACACATCCCCGCCGGTCGGCGCCGTGGTCGTCGGGCGGGCAGAGGTCGTGGTCGTGACTGGGTTGAGCGGAGCAGGCGCGCGCGTGGCGCCGCCGATGCCTGCCGCTCGGGTCCAGTCGCTGGCGGGCAGTGCCTTCAGCCCGGCCGGGGAGCCGACGACCGTGACGCAGGAGGCCAGCTGCTGGGTGATGGCCTGGTGCATCGAGTCGGTGATGCGCAAGGCGTACAGGTTGGCCACCCGGGCGAAGTGGATGACGTAGGTGCATCGGTAGGCCTTGTTGGGCGGCAGCCACGAGTCAGGGCCTGAGTCGGACTTTGACTCGTTGGCAGACCCGTCGACGGCGAGCAGGTTGGCCGGGTCGTTGGCGAAGGTCACGCGTTTGCCCTGCGGCCACTGCGCGGCGCCGAGCTGCCACGCCAAGCCCAGCGGGACGACGTGGTCGATCTGCACCGCGCTCGCGTCCGCCTTGCGGAACGAGATGGTCTTGCCCGTGTACGGATCGTGCACCTGCCCCGAGACGACCACGCAGCTGTTGCGCTTGATCACGCTGGTCAGGTCGCGGGTCAGGATGTCGTCGCGGGTGCCGCAGCCGTTGGCGTTGACGTCGACCCAGGCGTTGCCGAACACCACGGTCCGCAGGTAGCCGGTCTTGGGGCCCCGACCCCCTACCGCGACGTGGGCGAGCAGCAACGTTGCCGCCGCGACCTGCGCGACCATGTGCTGGTCCCGCGCTGCGGCCTTGATCGCCGCGACGGTGGTCTGGGCGACCAACGGCGTAGTGGCAGCGGCAGAGCGCGGCGGGGCGCTGGTCGGGGCCGAGGACGGCTGAGAGGCGGGGCTGCTCGAGGCCTGGCACCCGGAGATCGCGAGTGCGGCGACGAGGGCGGCAACGACGAAGGGTACGGCGTGCTGCTGGCGGGCCATGGGCTCACAGTGCCCCATCGCGGGCGCCTAGGGGCCATGTCCGGGATGTTGCGGTCGCAGAAATAAAGTGATACCAATGCGATATCACTTTTAGAGGGAGGAGACGACGATGACGTCGGTTCAGGAGCTGGTTGTGCCCAAGGCGGTCCCGGTCGGCCACGAAGGCGCCCGCGTGACGATCCACGAGCGCACCGCCCGCAACCTCGGTGGCGCCCTTGGCGTCGCGGTCGTCCTCCTCAGCGTCGGAGCGTCGGTCGGCGTGGCGCTTAGCCCGCTTCCCGGTCTCGCCGTGATCCCGGTCGTCGCCTGCATCGTGGTGCTGCTGTCCCTGGTCATCGTCCAGCCGGGGCAGACCAGCGTCATCCAGTTCTTCGGGCGGTACGTTGGCACCGTTCGCCGGCCCGGCCTGTCGTGGGTGCTGCCTCTCACCACCCGCCGGAGTATCAGTGTGCGGGTGCGCAACTTCGAGACCCACCATCTGAAGGTCAACGACGCCGACGGCAACCCGGTCGAGATCGCTGCCATCGTCGTGTGGCAGGTCGCCGACACGTCGAAGGCCGTCTACGCCGTGGACGACTACCGCAACTTCGTCTCGGTCCAGGCCGAGTCCGCGCTGCGTCATGTCGCGACGACGCACCCGTACGACGACGCTGATGAAGAGAGCACCTCACTGCGCGGTTCGACCGACATCGTGGCCGGCGAGCTGGCCGCCGAGGTCGCCCAGCGGGTTGTTCTGGCCGGGGTCGAGATTGTGGAGGTGCGGATCAGCCACCTCGCCTACGCCTCCGAGATCGCCCAGGCGATGCTGCGCCGGCAGCAGGCCAACGCCGTCGTGGCGGCCCGTTCCCGCATCGTCGAGGGTGCCGTCGGCATGGTCGAGATGGCCTTGCAGCGCCTCAACGAGCGTGGCATCGTCGAGCTGGACGAGGAGCGCAAGGCGGCCATGGTCAGCAACCTCATGGTCGTCCTCTGCGGCGATCAGCCGGCGTCACCTGTCGTCAACACCGGGTCGCTCTACACGTGAGCCAGGAGCGCAAACAGCTGCTGCTGCGCATCGATCCCGACGTGCACGACGCCCTCGCTCGGTGGGCGGGCGACGAGTTCCGCAGCGTCAACGCGCACATCGAGCTGCTGCTGCGTCAGGCGCTGACGGGCGAGGGTCGCATGCCCAAGCGCGCGGGGCCGCTGCCCAAACGTGGCCGACCGCCGGTCAAGTGACGCGCTGGCCGTGACCCACGAAGACGTCGCGGACGGCGGCCAGCTGCTCGGCGGTCGGCGTCGGCGTCGCCTCGAGCAGGATCGGCAGGTGCAGCGCCTCGTACTTCGGCACGCCGAGCCGGTGGAAGCCGATCACGTCGACCCGCTCGACCGTTTCCAAGGTTTCGACGAAGGCAGCCAGGGCCTCGACGTTGTCCGGGTCGTCGTTGTAGCCGGGCACGACGACGAACCGCACCCAGATCGGGATGCCCTGCTCCGACAGCCTGCTGGCGAAGCGCAGGGTGGGCTCGATGCTTCCAGTACGGGTGACCCGCCGGTACGAAGCGGGGTCCATCGACTTGATGTCCAGCAGCACGAGGCAGGTGTCGGCGAGCAGCTCGTCGCTGGCCAGGGCACCGAGAGCGCCGGAGGTGTCGAGCGCGGTGCTGATGCCCAGCGCCGCGCACCGGCGGAAGAGCTCGGTCACGAACCGCGGCTGGAGCAGGGGCTCACCGCCGGACACGGTCACGCCTCCCCCGGTCCGGTCGAACACCTTGCGGTAGCGGACGATCTGGGCCATGACGTCGTCGACGCTCGTCATCTTTCCCATGCCGACCCGCCAGGTGTCCGGGTTCTGGCAGTAGACGCAACGCAGCGTGCAGCCGGCCAGGAACAATGTGAATCGCGTCCCCGGCCCGTCGACCCCGGTCGACAGGTCCCACGAGTGGACGGACCCCTCGAGGGTCACAGTCCCGCGTGGAACGTGCGGTTGACCACGTCCAGCTGCTGCTCCCGGGTGAGCCGGACGAAGTTGACCGCGTAGCCGGAGACCCGGATGGTCAGGTTGGGGTACTTCTCCGGGTGGTCCATGGCGTCGAGCAGGGTCTCGCGGTTGAGCACGTTGACGTTCATGTGGTAGCCGCCGGCGTCGACGTACGCGTCGAGAACGCCTACCAGGTTGGAGATCTGCTCCTCGCGGGTGCGACCGAGGCCGGCGGGCACGATCGTCGTGGTGAGCGAGATGCCGTCCCGCGCATCGTCGTACGAGAGCTTGGCCACGCTGAGCGCCGCGGCGACCATGCCGTGGTGGTCGCGCCCGTTCATGGGATTGGCGCCCGGTGCGAACGGCTGCCCGGTACGGCGGCCGTCAGGCGTGTTGCCCGTGTGCTTTCCGTAGACGACGTTCGACGTGATGGTCAGCACTGACTGGGTCGGCTCGGCCCGCCGGTAGGTCGCCTGCTGGCGCACCTTGTCCATGAAGGTGCTCACCAACCAGCGCGCGATGTCGTCGGCACGGTCGTCGTCGTTGCCGTAGGTCGGGAAGTCGCCCTCGGTCAGGTAGTCGACGACGAGGCCCGACGCGTCCCGTACCGGATGCACGGTGGCATAGCGGATCGCGCTCAGCGAGTCGGCCGCTACGGAGAGGCCGGCGATGCCGCAGGCCATCGTGCGGTGCACCGGGTAGTCGTGCAGCGCCATCTCGAGCCGCTCGTACGCGTACTTGTCGTGCATGTAGTGGATGACGTTGAGCGCGTCGACGTAGGTCTGTGCGAGCCAGCCGAGGGCTTTGTCGAGGCGTGCAACGACGTCGGCGTAGTCGAGCACGTCCCCGGTCACCGCCTCGAGGTCGGGTGCCACCGTGGTGCCGGACATCTCGTCACGGCCGCCGTTGATGGCGTAGAGCAGCGCCTTGGCCAGATTGACCCGTGCGCCGAAGAACTGCATCGCCTTGCCTACCGGCATGGCCGAGACACAGCAGGCGATCGCGGCGTCGTCGCCGTACCTCGGGCGCAGCAGCTCGTCGCTCTCGTACTGGATCGCGCTCGTGTCGATGCTCACCTGCGCGCAGAACGACTTGAAGGCCGCGGGCAGTTCGGGCGACCAGAGGACGGTGAGGTTGGGTTCCGGTGCCGGGCCGAGGTTGTAGAGGGTCTGCAGATAGCGGTACGACGTGCGGGTCACGAGGGTGCGACCGTCCGCAGCCATGCCGCCGATGCTCTCGGTCACCCAGACGGGATCACCGGAGAACAGCTGGTCGTACTCCGGCGTGCGTAGGAAACGCACGAGGCGCAGCTTGATGACAAGGTCGTCGATCAGCTCCTGCGCGCCTTTCTCGTCGAGTACGCCGGCGACGATGTCCCGCTGCAGGTAGATGTCCAGGAAGGTCGAGGTGCGGCCCAGCGACATCGCAGCACCGTTCTGCTCCTTGATCGCGGCGAGGTAGGCGAGGTAGAGCCACTGCGTCGCCTCATGCCCTGTCCGCGCCGGCTCGCGGACGTCGCAGCCGTACGAGGCGGCCATCGTCACCAGGTCCTCGAGGGCCCGGACCTGCTCGGCGAGCTCCTCGCGGTCGCGGATGACGCTGGGGGTCGAGCGCATCGCATCGAGCTGCGCGCGCTCTTCGGCTTTCTGCGCGATGAGCCGGCGCACCCCGTACAGCGGCACCCGCCGGTAGTCGCCGATGATGCGGCCTCGGCCGTACGCGTCGGGCAGGCCGGTGATGACGCCGGCCTTGCGGGCCGACAGGATCTGCGGCGTGTAGGCATCGAAGACGCCGGCGTTGTGGGTCTTGCGGTAGGTCGTGAAGATGTCGTGGACCGACGGGTGCAGGTCGTAGCCGTACGCGCGTAGCCCGTTCTCCACCATGCGCAGGCCGCCGTTGGGCATGATCGCCCGGCGCAGTGGGGCGTCGGTCTGCAGCCCGACGATCAGCTCACGACCCTTGTCGATGAATCCGGGTGCGTGGCTCGTGATGGTCGAGGGTGTCGTTGTGTCGACGTCGAGGATGCCCCGCTCGCGCTCCAGTGGCAGCAGGGCGGCCACCTGTCCCCACACGTCGTGGGTACGGTGCGTGGCGCCGCACAGGAAGTCGGCACCGCCCCAGTACGGGACGACGTTGTCGCGGATGAAGGCCGCCACGTTGAGGTCACGGCGCCACGAGGCCCCGGTGAACGAGCGCCAGGGATCGAGGGTCTGCTCGTCGGGAGCCAGCTCGAGGGTTGTCATCACTCCGCCTTCTCGTCGTGGTGTCGACACTCACTGTGCTGCGCGAGGGGTGGGTCAGATAGAGACAGAGGGCTTGGTGTGCAAGGACTTTCGGCCCTCTCCGGACGCTCGCGGCCCGGTTGAAGATCGAGGGTGAGTTCGCCGTCGCCGACGCACGCTTCGCCGTGTCCGTGCCCCGGGGCATCGACCCCCTCGAGGCCGCGCCGCTCAGCTGTGCGGGCGTCACGACGTACAAGGCGGTCAAGGTTTCCGGCGCCCGGAGCAGCGACCTGGTCGCCATCGTCGGCGTCGGCGGGCTCGGCCACCTGGGGGTGCAGTATGCCGCCATCGCCATCGCCGGCGCGACCGTGATCGGCGTCGACGTGCAGGAGGACAAGCTGGACGCTGCCAAGCGCCTCAGTGCCACCTACACCGTCACCTGCACGCGGCCAGCCGCCCTCGGTGATCACCGAGACCCGGCGGCTCGATCAGGTCAACGAGGCCTTCGACGACGTGCTGGCGGCCGGGTCACGGCTCGGCTGGTCTTCACGACCTTCTGACCCGCGCGCTTGGCGTGGCTGTTCCTCACACCACCGGATCGAGGTGGTCGGCGGACAGCCACGCCTCCACGACGAGCGTCTGCTCGCCGCTGTCGAGCGCGTACACGACCCGCGCGAGCCACACCTCTCCCCTGCGCCACTCGACGAGCAGCCCGGGCCACCGACCCGGGGAGTCGGGCAGCCCGCTGACCCAGCAGTGCCGCGAGGTCGGCGGTGGGCCCGTCGTGCCAGCGATGGACGAGCGGTCGGCGAGGGACAGCCGATCGCGTCTCGTGTTCATGCCGCCCGCCATGGAGGCAGCATGCCACATCCTCGAACACCTGTTCGAGTATCCTCCTCACAGTCGCCCGGCAGCAGCGCGGGCGACAACCACTGCCGCGTCGGGACGGGCCGTCGCGCCGGGTCCGCTGAGGATGATGTTGACGAGCGTGGTGCCGTGCAGGAAGAACACCAGCGCCAGCGGTCCGCCGTACTTGACGAAGCCGTCGCCGCCGAGGCCGTCGAGCTTGTGCCACGTCGTGTCGGTGGCGTGGGTGATCTCGGTCCGTGAGGCGAGCTGGTCGTACTCCGGCTTCCCGTTGGCGAACACGGTGACGGCGAGTGCACCGTCGGCCCAGATGCAGCGCGACTCCGTGGCCGAGCCCTGGGCGGTGCCCTTGCCCGCGGGTGCCCCGAGTGCCGTGGTGGCTTCCGCATCAGTGACGAGCGCACAGGGACCGGCGCCGCCAAGGCCACCGGCTGCTGCCGGGGGCGAGGCAGAGGTGGCGACGGCCGACGGTGCGACGGCGGCAGCGGACGACACCGCGGGAACGGGAGCTGCCGTGGTCGCAGCGACAGCAGCGACAGCGGCCGGCGCGGCCGAGGTGACTGCGGCTGGTGTCGTGGAGCCGGGCGCGCTGGCCGTGGTGGCCGTCGGGCCGCAGCCGGTCACCGCGACGCAGACGACAGCCGTTGCGGCCGCGGACACCAGCGGAAAGGGCAGGCGGTTCATGAGACGTCTCCTGACGACGAGGCAAGCAGCGCTACGCCCGCGGTGATGCGGTCGAGCGGGAAGTCGGCGGCGGTGTTGACCGCGAGCACGGCTGCGGACGAGGTGGCGGCGAAGACGCAGAAGCAGGCGTCCTCGCTGGGCAGGTAGACCGACTGCAGGTAGCGGACCGCGGGTCCCTCGCCAGGGAGGTCGGTCAGGTCGGCGCAGATCATGGCCAGCCGGCCGACGCTGTCGGCGAGGTTCTGCGCGTCGGCGGCCGGGAGGTAGCGCTCGACGAGGAACGTGGTGAGCGGCTCTGATCGGTTCACACGACGGACGCTAGGCAGACCGGCGGTGGCGCGCGTCGGTGGAACTACGCAACTGTGACGGCTAGTCCGCCATGGCCGCGAGCTCGGTGCGCGACCGGACGCCGCGCTTGCGGTAGATGCGGCCGAGGTGGCTCTCGACGGTGCGGACGCTGACGAACAGTGCGGCGGCCACCTCGCGGTTGGTTCTGCCTTCCCGTACCAGCGAAGCAACCCGGGCCTCGACGGCGGTGAGCTCCTCGTCCTGCGCGCGGCGGCCGCTGATGCCGGAGAGCTCGGTACGGGCCTGCGCCGCCTGGACCGGGGCGCCCAGCTGCTCGAACGACGAGAGCGCCAGCTCGAGCTGCTGGCGGGCATCGGTGCGGTGGCCGGTGCGGCGCAGCAGCCTGCCGAACAGGTAGCGGGTCCGGGCCTCCTCGAACGGCATCGGCAGGTCGAGATGATGGACCAGAGCGGCTTCAAGCTCGACGAGCGCGGCAGGCATGGCGCCCTCGGCCGCGGCGATGAGTCCTCGACAACGGTGCACCATCGTGGCCGCCCAGGGAGTGCCGTTGCGGCCGTCGCTGTCGGCCAGCTCGTCGGTCATCCGGCGGGCCTGGTCGAGATCGCCGATGGTCACCAGCGCCTCGATCGCGTCGCCGTGCAGGCGCATGATGCCCGGCTCCCCCACCCCGATGTCGAGGCTGATCGCCCACGCCTTGAGCAGGTGCTCGGCAGCAGCAGCCGGATCGCCCGCAGCCAGCTCGGCGAAGCCGAGGCTGCGCAGGTGGAGGGCGAGACCACTCACGTAGCCGAGTGCCTCGTCCGTCGCAAAGTCCTGCAGCGCAACGGATCTGGCCTCGTCCAGTCGACCCTGATGTCCGAGCACGAGAGCGTACGAGGACGCCAGCATCGGCGATCGGATGCCGAGCCGGGTGACCATCGCACGGCCTTCGAGCGCGTGCCCCAGAGCCGTCGGAAAGCGACCGGCCCAGCACTCGAGGATCGCGAGGTGGCCGAGCACGATCGGCAGCGCGCTCTCGTCGCCCTCGTCCGCAGCGCACACACGCATGGCCGTGAGCCACTGCCGCGACTCGTCGAACCGGTCGACGGCCTTGAGGAAGAGGCCGAGCGAGACCTCGGCCCGTTCACTGATGGGGGGTGCAGTTCCCTTGCCCTGCAAGGCAACGGCGCGTTCGAGAGTGGCGACGTCGAGGCCTTGACCGAGCCGGAAGCGGTGCGACGCCATGTTGGTCAGAGCGCTCGCCAGGAGTACGGGCGGCGGCTCGTCCATGGCTTCCATCAGGGCGATCGCTGACTCCGCGTGCGCCAGGTCTATCACCGCGCCGGAGGGACAGGTCTCGGCGAAGGTGGTGTGGCAGCGCGCCAGCAGCAGAGCGTCATCGCCCGCCTCAAGCAGGGCGTGCTCGCACAGGGCGGCAACGGTGGCGTCGCCCTGCTCCCACGACGCGATCGTCGCCTGCAGCAGCAGACCGGGCACCCGTAGCGGCCCAGGCTCGGCCGCCTCGAGACCCTGGGAGAGTACGGCCCGCGCACGGGCCGGGTCGCCGAGGAGGAAGTAGCAGTCGGCGACCTCGATCGTCCGTCGCAGTACGGCGTCCGGGTCCCCCGGGGGTGTGCGACTGACCGCCAGCTCGGCCAGCTCGACCGCCGCGTCGAGACTCCCCCGGTGGCGGGCGTGCCGTGAGGCGACGTCGAGAGCAGCGGCGACCTCGGCTGAGGGATCGGCCGAACCGAGGGCGGAGTGCCGCGCGTGCTCCTCGGGCTCGGTCACCGTCGCGGCGAGCCGGGTGTGCAGCGTGCGGCGCTCGGCGGCGGTGAGGTCGGCGTACGGGACGGACGCGATCAACGGGTGGGTGAAGCGGATGCGCTCGCCGTCGACCTCGACCACGCCGGCGGACAGCGCCTCGCGCAGGATCGCCGCTGCGTCGACCTCCTCGCCCAGCGCCTCGCTGACCGCGGCCACCGTCGGTTGCCCGAGGGCTGCGGCAAACAGCAGCAGCTGGCCGGCGCCGCGGCTCAGGCCCTGCAGGCGTTCGGCGACGAGTGAGCGCAGGTCGGCGGGCACTGACAGCGGCTCGCCGGGAGCAGGGTCGCCGCCGCGCCGTTGCAGCGATCGGGCCATCTCCATGCACATCATCGGGTTGCCGCCCGTGGCGAGGTGCAGCCTGGTCAGCGTCGGGCGGGAGAGCGTCGTGCCCAGGCGGGTCTGGGTGATGCGCTGCAGGGCGCCGATGGTCACTGGTCCGACCACGAGGCGTTCACCGGCCAGCCCCAGGTCGGCGTCGACGGCCGTCGTACGGCCACCCGTACGACACGACGTCAGCAGCCGCACCGGCTCGTCGACCAGCCGGCGCAGGGCGAAAGTCACGACATTGCGGGTGCTTGCGTCGAGCCACTGCACGTCGTCGATGGCGAGGATCAACGGCGCCGTGCGGCTCAGCGCACGCAGCACCTCGAGCACGGCGACGCCGACGACCCGGCTGCCGCCCGCCCCGGCCGGTTCGTCCGAGGCGAGCAAGGCGGCATGCAGGGCGCGCTGCTGCACGTCGGGCAGCGCTGCGAGCACGTCCTCCGGCAAGCCCTCGAGCAGGTCGCCGAGTCCGGCGAACGCCCACACCGCCTCCGACTCGCTGCACCGGGTTGCCCGTACCACCAGACCGTCGTTCTCCGCAGCAGCCGTCGCCTCGGACCAGATGGCGGTCTTGCCGATGCCGGCGGCGCCTTCGAGAACCAACGACTCGGGACCAGCGGCCGCGTCGGAGAGGAAGCGAGCGACGGCGGCGAGTTCGCTGTCGCGGCCGACGATGGGGAGGCGGGTGCGACGCACGACGTCCTCCTCCCGGCTGATCGGCGAACCGTACCTCACATTTGCGTGGTTCCACCGATGTCCGGTGCCGGCGCCGTCCCTAGCGTTCCCCTCGCTCACCGCAGCCAGGAACAGGATCGAAGGGGAACCCGATGAAGAAGCTCTCGCTCCAACCCGCCGTGGTCGCGGTCAGCGTCACCATGCTCCTCGCGGGGGGCACCGGTGTGGCGCAGGCCAAGGGCTTTGTCACGCCACCCGCCGCCTCGAAGTTCGCCGCATCGTTCAAGGTCGCGACCGCCGGCTACTTCACGGCCAACGCCGCCCTCGACGCCGCCGGCACCGCCCATCTCGCGTGGCAGGCGCCGGGCTCCGCCTCACTGGTCAGCTGCACGCTGCCGCGGGGCTCACGCAAGTGCAGCGCGATGGTCTCGCTCCCGCTGGCCCACAGCGACAACAACGCGTACGGACGCACGTTGGTGCTGCTGCCGAGCCCGGGCGTGGTCGAGGTCGTGGCCAACGAGTGCTGCCAGGCCGAGCCCCAGCTGCCGATCAGCGCGTGGATCTCGACGGACGGCGGCCGCTCCTTCGGCGCCCCGATGTCGGTGGGCTCGCTTTCCGGTCTCGACTACGCCGTGGCCGACCAGGGCCAGCTGGCGCTGTTCTCGGAAGGCTTCGGCGGACTCCACGAGCAGGTCACTCCGGCTGATGGCTCGGTGCCGGCAACCACGGATGCGGTGATCAGTCCCGATGGCGGCGGCGTCAAGGCGGTCGTGCTGCCCGGCGGCGCCCTCCTCATCGCCCACGAGACGGCGCTGTTCAGCAACACCGTGGCCGACACCACCAACGTCGACCTGCAAACATCGCCTTCGGCAACCCCCGTCGCCGCCGCGTCGATCCCGGGCGAGGACCTGCTCTCCCTGGCGACCAGCGGCGGCGCCACCTACCTGATGACGCGGGTCATCGACAAGAGCGGCACCCTTGACCCGCCGGTACGGGTACGACGCTGGAACGGCGCCGGTTTCGACGCGCCGCACGTGCTCCCGATCCCGGGCACAGGTGACGACTCCAGGTTCGCCCTCGCGATCGACGGGTCCGGCCGGCTGCATGCGGTCTGGGTCGGGGCGCGCGAGGACTACCGGCTCTGGCACAGCGTCTCGTCGAACGGCGGCCGCACCTGGCACGCCACCCTGCTGGGCGATGCGTCCCTTGCCGCAGAGGTCTACCCGGTCGTCGACTCGCGAGGGGTCGGCATAGCCCTCGAGCTCACCGCGGGCACCGGACCGGCCGTCGTCCAGCCGCTCCTGATCACCCCGACCGTCTCGGTGTCTCTCGCGCACAAGACGGCGTTCACCGCGCACGTCAGTCCGGTGGTCCCTGGACACGTGGTCTCGTTGCAACGCCTGCACGGCAAGCGTTGGACGACCGTGGCCAACGCCCGCGAGACCCGTACCGGAGCCGTCACCTTCTCCGTGGTCGCGCCCCGGACCGGGCGGACCTCGTACCGCGTGCTTGTCTCCGGCCAGTACGGCACCTACGACGTCGGGACGAGCCGGGTGGTCACCGTCACGGGCTAGGGTCTGAGGATGCGGATCGGCGTCCTGTCCAGCATTGCCCACCGCACCCCGCCTCGGGGGTACGGCCCGTGGGAGCAGGTCGCCTCGACGCTGGCGGAGGGGCTGGCGGCGCGGGGACACGAGGTGACGCTCTTCGCGACAGCCGACTCGCAGACCGCGGGTCGGCTGCTCGCTGTCGCGCCCACGGGGTACGAGGAGGACGTCACTCTCGACGCCAAGGTGTACGAGGGGCTGCACATCGCGGCGGCGTTCGAGCGGGCAGCCGAGTTCGACGTCCTCTCGAATCAGTTCGACTTCCTGCCACTGACGTTCAGCAGGTTGGTGAAAACCCCTGTGGTGACGACGATCCACGGCTTCTCGTCGGAGAAGATCGTGCCTGTCTTCCGGGAGTACCAGGACGTCGGGCACTACGTCTCGATCAGCGACGCCGACCGCCATCCTGACCTGCGCTACGAGGCCACCATCCA
Organism: Acidothermaceae bacterium B102; assembly: GCA_033097465.1. Taxonomy (GTDB): domain Bacteria; phylum Actinomycetota; class Actinomycetes; order JAWWOL01; family JAWWOL01; genus JAWWOL01. Next base: position 4,313,121 of record AP028633.1, on the reverse strand, counting down.
CCATGGTCTCGACCCGGCGGCCTTCACCTTCCGTGATGTTTCCGGCGACTACCTGCTGTTCCTCGGTCGGATCCACCCGCACAAGGGCACCCACCGCGCCATCGCGCTGGCCCACCAAACCGGCCTGCCGCTCGTCATTGCCGGCATCGTGCAGGACGAGGCCTATTTCCGTGACGCGATCGTGCCGCACCTCGACCGGGACGGCATCAGCTACGTCGGGCCTGTGGGGCCGCAGGATCGGGACCGGCTCCTCGGTAGCGCGCTCGCCCTCGTGCACCTGATCGACTTTCCCGAGCCGTTCGGGTTGTCGGTGATCGAATCCCTGGCCACCGGAACGCCCGTGATCGCGCGCCCATACGGCTCTCTGCCTGAGCTGGTGCACGACGGCGTGACGGGATTTCTTGTCGAGGATGCCGGTGCTGCAGTTGTCGCAGTCGACCGTGTGCGTGGCCTGCGCAGGCGTGACTGCCGCGAAGACGTCGAGGCCCGTTTTTCCGCTGAACGCATGGTCGATCAGTACGCCGACCTCTTCGCCCGCGTGGCGGGACGGTAGACTGAGGGCGGGCCTCGGGTTCTCACACCCCCTGATCACCCTTTCGGGGTGACGATCTCTGCACGGTTTCTCTGTCGCAGTCACAGGTTCCCGCTTGCTCGGCGGTGATCGGTAGACACGCTGCCTCTGCGGCACGAACGCCTCGCTCGCGTGCTACGGAAGGCCTTTGAATCATGGTCCGCTTCGGGTTTGTCAGCAGCTATCCCCCTACCCTGTGCGGTCTTGCGACCTTCACCAACGCTCTGTACGCCGAGCTGGTGCCCCCGTCCGGCACCGCCCCCGTCCTGCGTCTCGTCGACACTCCCCAGTCCGGTGACGCCCGTGAGGTCGTCGGACAGGTAGTGGCCGGCCGGCCCGCCGACATCCCTGCGGCCGCGCGCCTCCTGGACGACGTCGACGTGGTTGTCGTGCAGCACGAGTACGGCGTGTACGGCGGTACCGACGGCGACGAGGTGCTGGCGTTGCTCGCCGAGCTGTCTGCGCCCTCCGTCGTCGTGCTGCACACGGTCTTGAGCGACCCCACGCCCAACCAGCGCCGCATCCTCGAGGCCGTGACCGTGCTCGCCGACGCCGTCGTCACCATGACCGGCACCGCACGCGAGCGACTTGCCCAGGGCTACAACGTCGACATGTCCAAGGTCACGGTGATCCCGCACGGCGCCGCGGCCGTGCACCGCGGCCAGATGCCGCGCTTCCGTACCGGAGCTCCGACGGTCCTGACCTGGGGACTGATCGGTCCGGGCAAGGGGGTCGAGTGGGCCATCGAGGCGATGGCGTTGCTGACCGACCTCGACCCCGCGCCGCGCTATCTGATCGCCGGGCAGACCCACCCCAAGGTGCTGCTGCACGAGGGCGAGGCCTATCGCGACCGCCTGCAGCGACGCATCGACGAGCTCGACCTGTCGGGCAGCGTCGTGCTCGACGGCCGCTACCGCTCGCGCGTCGAGCTGAACGACCTGGTCGACGCGGCCGACATCGTCCTGCTGCCGTACGACTCGACCGACCAGGTCACGTCGGGCGTGCTCATCGAGGCCGTCGCCGCGCTCAAGCCCGTGGTAGCCACTCGCTTCCCGCACGCGGTCGAGCTGCTGAGTGCTGGGGCCGGTCTGATCGTCCCGAACAAGGATCCTCAGGCTATCGCTGACGCGCTGCGGACCCTGCTCACGCACCGCGACCTGACCGCGGGCATGAGTGAGGCCGCGGCGGCGACGGCACCGGAGCTGCTCTGGCCTGCCGTGGCCGAGCGCTACCGGGACCTGGCCACGCAGCTCGTCAGCAACCGTGTAGCCGCGTGATTGCTCGTGCCGTGGACACCTGGCCCACCTTCGGCCACCTCCAGCGGCTGACGGACGGCCACGGCCTGTTCGAGCACGCGCTGTACGACACGCCCCGCCCGGAGCACGGCTACTGCGTCGACGACGTGGCCAGGGCGCTCGTCGTCGTCTGTCGAGAGCCGCACCCGGATCTCGAGCTGCAGCGGCTCTGCGAGACCTACCTGGCCTTCACGCTCTCCGCGATCGAAGCCGATGGCACCTGCCACAACCGGATGAACGCCGACGGGGTCTGGACCGACAAGGCCTGTCTCGACGACTGGTGGGGGCGGGCGCTGTGGGGGCTCGGCGTCGCCACTGTGCACGCGCCGACCGCCGAGATGCGCGCCAAGGCGCTACGCGGCTTCCGTACCTTGCAAGGTCGACGGTCGCCGCACCTGAGGGCATCCGCTTTCGCGGCCCTCGGAGCCGGCGAGCTTGCGCTGGCCTTCCCAGACGACACGGGCGCTCGCGGACTCCTGCTCTACGCCGTCGGCAAGATCGGGCCGCTGCAGCGGGATCCGCGGTGGCCGTGGCCGGAGGCGCGCCTGACCTACGGGAACGGTGCGGTGGTGGAGGCGCTGCTGTTGGCTGGCTCCGCTTTGCGTCGGACCACTGCGACGCGCCATGGCCTGGTACTGCTGGACTTTCTGCTCCGTACCGAGACCTTCGACGGTCACCTGTCTGTCACGCCTGTCGGCGGACGTGGCCCCAGGGACGCGTCGTTCCGCTTCGACCAGCAGCCGATCGAGGTGGCCTCGTTGGCCGATGCGTGTGCCCGGGCCTTTGACGTGACCGGCGATCGGCAGTGGCTGCTCGCCGTACGCTCGGCGTGGGACTGGTTCCTCGGTGACAACGACGGCGCCACGCGCATGTTCGACCCGGCGACCGGTGGCGGATATGACGGGCTCGAGCAGTTCGGCGTCAACCTCAACCAGGGGGCGGAGTCGACGTTGGCCCTGCTCTCGACGGCCCAGCAGGCGCGCCGTCTGCTGGGCCAGACATGAGCGGACTGGCACATCACGTAGACGCCGACCTGCGACCCGACCCCGGCCGGGTGATCGCCAAGCTGTTCCTGCCGGGTGAAGAGCTGCCGCAGCTGCGTTCGCGGGCCGGCGCCATCGTCGCGAGAGTCCTTGCGCTGCCGGAGGACGAGGTGGTCGCCCTGACCGAGGAGATGCTCGCTGACTTCTCGTCGCGGCACCTTCGCTATCGAGAAGGCCTGCTGCACAACGCCTCCATGATCAAGTCGCACATCCCGCGCAAGGCCAAGCTGTCCGTCGAGCGCCGGCTGCTGCTGGGCGCCTGCTTCACGGCGGAGTACTCCGTCGAGGGAGCCGCGCTGTGCAACCCCAGCGCTGTGCTGCACCCCGACCAGAGCGGCACCGTGACGGGGCAGGTGCGCGCTGCCGTCAGCCTGCGGGCCATCGGCGAGGGCCACATCTCCACCATCGGCTTCGCGTCCGCTCTTGTCGGGCCGGGTGCGGCGTGGGCGTTCGAGCCCCGCAGCAAGCCCCTCCTCGGTGGCACCAGCAGCTTGGCCAGCTGGCGCCGGGAGCATCTGCGCGCCGTGCTCGACGACCAGGGCAAGGTCGACGAGCTCTCGCACACGATCCTGGCCGAGCTGCCCGACCAGTTCAGCGGGCTCGACCTGCAGGCGGCGCTGGCCGCTGCCCAACCCGACCTGCTGGGCAGGCAAGGAGTGCAGGCGACCGTCGAGCTGCTGCGCCAGCTGGTGGCGTCGGCCTACGAGGTCTCCTTCCCGGACGACATCGAGCTGAGCCAACAGACGCTGATGCCCTCCGCCGCCGAGGAAAGCAACGGCATGGAGGACGCCCGCTTCGTACGCTTCGTCGGCGACGACGGATCGGTCGAGTACCGCGCGACCTACACCGCGTACGACGGCAAGCGCATCGCTCCGCGGCTGCTGACCAGCCCTGATCTGCGGGCCTTCGCTGCACACCGGCTGGCCGGCCCGGCTGCGCGCAACAAGGGCATGGCGATGTTCCCGCGGCTGGTCGGGGGCCTGCATCTGTCGCTGTGCCGGTCCGACGGTGAGAGCACCAGCCTCGCCACCTCGCCGGATGGATTCGTCTGGGGCAAGCCGCAACTGCTGGCCGGGCCGACGACCTCGTGGGAGGTCCTGCAGGTCGGCAACTGCGGGCCGCCCATCGAGACCGAGCACGGTTGGCTGGTGCTGACGCATGGCGTGGGCCCGATGCGCGCGTACGCCATCGGTGCCTTCCTGCTTGATCTCGATGACCCCAGCAAGGTGGTGAAGCGGCTCGACCGTCCGCTGCTCACCACGCGGGCGGACGAGCGGGAGGGCTACGTGCCCAACGTCGTCTACTCATGCGGCGGCATCGTGCACGACGGTCGGGTCTGGATCCCCTACGGGATAGGCGATGCGCGCATCAGTGTTGCGTGGGCTGACGTCGACGAACTGGTCGACGCCATGTCGTTCGCAGGCTGAGGCAACGCTAGGCGAGGCCGATGCGGCGTCCGGTGATGGTCGTGGGCGTGATCACCACGACCGCCCGGCGATCGCCGCCGATCCAGGGTTGCACGAGGTCGACAGCGTGGTGGTCAGTGCTGCCCGTCTCCGGCGAGATGCGAGCCGGACCGTGGCAGAGGACGCTCCACCCCAACCGCGACTGTTCGTCGATCTCGTCGACCTCAAAGCTGACCAGGCGGCTGGCGCGGGCCAACTCGGCAAGGGGCGCCATCGCCGCGGTGCGGATCACGATCTCCGACCCCATCAAAGTGAAGTTGACCGGGAGCACGAGCGGCGGCCCGTTGACCACGAAGGCCACGCGACCCACCGGCACCGATCCCATGAGCAGGTGGCACTCGTCCGGCGTGAGGCGCGAGACAACCGCGGGGGTCGTCCGCAACGGAGCCGGAGCCTCGAGCGTGCTGCGGTCGCGGGCGAGATACGCCTCCGGGTCGATCGACTGCTCGCCGTAGAGCAGCTCGACGCTCGTGTGCAGCACCTCTGCGAGGCGACGCAGCGCTCCGGCGGAGGGGTGACCTCCCTGCGACTCGACGTACTCCAGGTAGCTCTCGGCCATGCCTGCGCGACTCGCTACGAGCGCCCGCGAGTAGCCGAGTCCGATGCGGCGCGCGGCCACCCGCTTGCCGATGGCCCCTGCCTGCTCGTCCACCACGATGGGCTGCATCTCCGTCTCCTGACCGTCGCGCGGGAAGAGGTCGCCCGCGAGTATCAGACTGCCTCTCCAACGGCCTTTTCACCGGAGGACAAGGTCGCGGGCAGAGGGGACCTTCGGCCCTGCGCGCTGGCTCGCCCGCAGAGCAGGCTCGAGACAGAGCCCGGCGGATGCCGAGCACTGACGCCGGACGAGTGCCGGCCCGACTGAGGAGAAGCCATGCGCCGCAGAACTCTCGATGCACTTCTGACCACCGGTGGCCTCGTCGTCGCCGCCGTCCTGCTGATCGCCGGCGGACTGCTGACCTACGGACACTCCTTCGTGCACAACGAGGTCAAGACCCAGCTCGCGGCCCAGCAGATCTTCTTCCCCGCCGCGGGTAGCCCCGGTCTCGCCGACCCCGCGATCAAGCCGTACCTCACGAAGTATGCCGGCAAGCAGTTGCTGACAGGCGTCGAGGCCAAGGCATTTGCTGACCACTACATCGCGGTGCACCTCAAGGCGATCGGTGGCGGCAAGACCTACTCCCAGCTGAGCGCAGAAGCCATCGCCGCTCCGACGGACACCGTGCTCGCCGGCAAGGTGGCGACGGTGTTCAAGGGTGAGACCCTCCGTGGCCTGCTGCTCAACGCCTACGCCTTCGACACCATGGGCACGCTGGCCCTCATCGCTGCGATTGTCGCCTTCAGCGGCGCGGGACTGATGCTGGTCCTCTCCGGCCTTGGCTTCCTGCACCTGCGCAAGGTGTCACGCCAGACCGACCGGGTCGCGGTCGACCGTACTCCCACCACGGTCTAGCCCCACCCCAACCCTGCCGAGGAGCCTGCCATGACACAGTCCGACACCGTCACCCGCGCTCGCAAGCACATCGTCGTCGGGATCGATGGCTCCCCGCAGTCGATCGACGTACTCCGGTGGGCGGTCGACCAAGCCAAGGCGACGGACGCAGACATCACTGCGGTCATGGCATGGCAGGCCACCGTCGGCTACGGCTACATCGACGTGCAGTCGGTACGGGACTCGGCCCAGAAGTCGCTGCAGGACGTCGTCAACACGGTCACTGACGCTGAGGTCTCCGTGACGTCCGAATTCATCGAGGGCTACCCGTCCACGGTGCTTCTCGAGGCGAGCCACAGCGCCGACCTGCTGGTCGTGGGCAATCGAGGACATGGCGGATTTACCGGCATGCTGCTCGGTTCGGTCAGTACCCAGTGTGTCCACCACGCCACCTGTCCGGTGGTCGTCGTCAGGAGCTCACCCACGAAGTAGTACTGCGTACCATGCAGGTGCCTCGCTCGCCGCACGACCGGAGAACCGGTCGTGCGGTTGGCGTTTCAGCGGTGGGTGACCGGTCTCGGCGGGTCGCTGTCTCCGTTGGTGTCGGCGGTGTCGCTGTCGGGTCGGTAGTCGTGGGGGTGGGTGTAGTAGATCCGTCCGAGGGGGGTGGTCCATTCGAGGACGGCGTTGTCGAGGTGGCGGTAGTGGAAGCCGAGGAAGGTTTTGGCTCGGTGGTGGCGTCGGGACAGTGCGGCCATGTTGTTCGCCGCGGTCCGCCCGCCTTCTTCTTCCCCTGGCGGGGAGGCCGTCGTCTCGGGTGTGCACTGGGTCGCGGCAGGGTCGTCGCGGCGGGCGGCGTGCCGACTGGTGTCCGTCCCGACGCAGGCGTGGGTGCCAGCGGGTCCGTCCAAGGCGGCAGGGGATGTGGGAGGCGCGGTGTGGCCGGTGACCGCGTCATTGCCCATGGCGTCGTCGTGGCCAACGGCTGCGTCAACCGCGACCGCGACCACTACCGCCGACTCGGCTACTGCGTCGGGCTCGACTACTGCGGCCGCTTCGACCGTGGCCCCGGGTTCGATCGTTGTGGCTGCGTCCATCTCGCCTGACGTCGGGTCGGCCTGTGGCCGGGCGGCCGCCGGCTCGGCGGCGGTGGTGGTCGGGGTGGTGCTGTCGGGCTGCTTGCCGCGTCGGCTGCGGCGTTTGGTGGTGCCCGCCTTGCTGTCGCCTGCCGCTGCCTTGGCGGTCGTGCCCGTCGCAGGGTCGCCGACCCTGCTTTCGCCGTCCTTCCCGTCGCCGGTCTTGGTCTTGGTTTTGGGTTTGAAGGCGTGGGTGTGGTCGAGGTCGTTGCCGTGGTGGCGGGTGCCGCCGGGGAACCGGTCGTAGCGGTCGCGGAGGTGGAGGTAGGTGCTGAGTTGGGGGAAGTCGTGGATGGTGGTGCCGGCGTCTAACAGGTGGCCGTCGGTGGGGTCGTAGACGAGGCGTTGCCAGGCGGCGTTGTCGGTGAGCTCGCGGATCACCTCGGCGGGGAGGTGGCCGTAGCCGAGGAGCTCCCCGTCGTGGTCCCGCAGGCGGAGCAGGGTCGGCAGGTCGATGAGGAGTTGGACGAGTTTCTTCGGTGTGATGGGTTGGCCGGGGTGGTTCGGGTCGAACCCGAGCACCATCCCGGTCAGCGCGTCGGCGATCCGTTCGTCCTGGTTGCGGCCGTCGTCCCGCCGGTGCGGGCCGGCGACCTGACGGAGCATGCTCTGCACCGCCAACGCTTCGACCGGGGGGAGGTAGGCGTACAAACCCATCAGCCCGGTGCCGTCCTCACCGCGGGGGTCGAACACCACCCGGCGGCCTTTCGCCGCCTTCACCAGCTGGTCGACTTTGCGGTCGTTGACCGCCTGCCGGTCGACCCGGCGGGTGTGCTTGGTCAGGTCGGCGCGTAACCGCCCGGTCGGCACCTCCGCCGCGGTGCCCAGCACCCGGTCCTCCACGCGGCGGGCGACGTCGGGGTGCAGCCGGGCCAGCTCGTCGACGATGAGGCGGGCCCGGTAGGGGGACAGCCGGCCGGCGCGGAGCAGGTCACCGGTGCGGACCAGGGTCGAGGTGAGCAGGCGGGCGGTGAGGATCTGGGTGTAGGCGAACCCCTCAGACGACCCGGTCGCCAACGCGAGCTCGGTCATCAACGCTTCGTCGTCACCGAACCCGTCCACGCTCACCGGCTCCGGCCCGGCGAACCCGGCCACCGCCAACGACTTCTGCCCGGCCAGCCACGCCTCCTGCGCCTCCCACAGCTGCACCGCGGTCAACCACTCATCCTGAGACAGGTCACGCCCGACCAGCGAGGTCAGCAGGCGCTGCCCATCCGGCCCCGGACCAGCCAGGCCGGCCTCGATCAGGGTCTCCTGAACGGTCGGCCGCCACGGCGGATCCAGATACGGGACCGCGTCGGCGAGCTCGGCATCCGTAGGCGCATCAACCCACCACGGCACCGTGTCCGGCCACTCGTCGAACCCCGTCTCGTCCATGCCAAGAACGCTAGACCAGGGCACCGACAGAAACCGACCACCAGGACCCGTACGAAGAAAAGTTGTTGAAAACGTTGAAGACTCTAGTCGGTGTAGGCCCACTCCCCCAGGACCCAGTTCTGGATCTCGGGCAGATCCTCCAGGTGCTCGCGCACGTAGGACGCATGCTGTGCCAGCTTGTGCTCGCACCAGGCCTTGAGCTCGCTGGCGCCCTGCGGTGTACGCCGGGCGTTGTTGAGCGCGTCCATGACCAGGTGGAACCGCGACGCCTTGTTCTTGACCGTCATGTCGAAGGGCGTGGTCGTCGTGCCCTCCTCGATGAAGCCGCGGACGTGGAACCGGTCGGCCGCGGGGCGGCCGTGCACCAGCTGGTGGACCGCGCCGGGGTAGCCGTGGAAGGCGAACACCACGTCGACGTCGTCGGTGAACAGTTCGCGGAAGAGCGTCTCGTCCATGCCGTGCGGGTGGTCCTTGCGGCGAATCAGCGCCATGAGGTCGACAACATTGGCTACCCGTACGGCAAACCGCGGCAGCCGCTCGCGCAGGATCTCGGCGGCGGCGACGGTCTCCATCGTCACGACGTCGCCGGCACAGGCCAGCACGACGTCCGGGTCTCGCGTGCCGTCGTCATTGCCGGCCCAGTCCCAGATGCCGGCGCCGACGGCGCAGTGCTTCTCGGCTTCCTCCATCGACAACCACTGCAGCTGCGGCTGCTTGTCGATGACGATGAGGTTGACGTAGGACCGAGACCGCAGGCAGTGGTCGGCGACCGACAGCAGACAGTTGGCGTCCGGTGGCAGGTAGACCCGGGCGACGGATCCTCGTGCTGTCAGGACGGTCTGGATCAGGCCGGGACCCTGGTGGCTGAAGCCGTTGTGGTCGTTGCGCCATGCCGTCGAGGTCAGTAGCACGTTGAGCGACGGCACTCGTGCCCGCCAGGGCAGCGACGCCGCCTCCTCGAGCCACTTGGAGTGCTGGATCGTCTGCGAGGCGCTCACCATCGCGAAGGCCTCGTACGTCGCGAACATGCCGTGCCGGCCGGTGAGCGTGTAGCCCTCGAGCCAGCCGTGGCAGTTGTGCTCGGACAGCACCTCCATGACCCGGCCGTCGCGGGAGAAGTGGTCGTCGTCCGGGTCGGTGCGCTCCATCCAGGCCCGGTCGGACACGTCGAGCACCGCGCCCAGCCGGTTGCTTTTCGTCTCGTCGGGGCTGAAGAGCCGGAACGACGACGGGTTGCGCGAGTAGACGTCACGCAGCAGCTCGCCGAGCCGCCGGGTCGACTCGGCTCGAGTTACCGCCGGTACGGGCACATCGACCGCGTACGAGCGGAAGTCGGGCAGGTCGAGGTCTCGGGTGAGCAGCCCACCGTTGGCGTGAGGCGAGGCGCTCATGCGCAGGTCGCCTGCGGGGTTGGCCGCGAGGACGAGATCGGCTGGTTTGCCGTCGGCAGTGAAGAGCTCCTCCGGGCGGTACGAGCGAAGCCACGACTCCAGTATTGCCAGGTGTTCTGGATTTTCGCGGACGCCGGACAGCGGCACCTGGTGAGCGCGGAAGGTGCCCTCCATCTGCACGCCGTCGACGAGTCCGGGGCCGGTCCAGCCCTTGGGCGAACGCAGCACGATGAGCGGCCAGTGCGGGCGCGCGCCGTCCCAGTCGCCGGAGCGCGCAGAGAGCTGGATGGCCTTGATCTCCCCCCAGGCCTGGGCCAGCACGGCGGCGAACCGGTCGTGCATGCCGGGCAGGTCTCCCCCGGTGACCTCGAGCACGTGGTAGCCGTGACCGGTGAGCAGCTGCCGTACCTCATCCGGGTCCTTGCGCCCGAGTACGGTCGGCCCCGAGATCTTGGCCCCGTTGAGGTGGAGAACGGGCAGCACGGCACCGTCGCGGGCCGGGTTGAGGAAGCTGATGCCCTTCCACGCGCCTTCGAGCGGCCCGGTCTCGGCCTCGCCGTCACCGACGACGGCCAGGGCGAGCAGGTCGGGATTGTCCATCACGGCGCCGAACGCGTGCACGAGCACGTAGCCGAGCTCACCGCCCTCGTGGATCGAGCCCGGGGTCGTGACCGAGACGTGCGACGGAATGCCGCCGGGCGCGGAGAACTGGCGGAACAGCCGGCGCATGCCCTCGGTGTCTTGAGTAACCGACGGGTAGACCTCGCTGTAGCGACCCTCGAGCCAGCCGGCCGCGACCAGCGCCGGGCCGCCATGGCCGGGGCCGGCGAGGTAGACGACCTGTTGGCCGGTGTGGCGAATCAGCCGCGACATGTGCGCGTAGATGAACGACAGCCCCGGGCTCGTGCCCCAGTGACCGAGCAGTCGCGGCTTGATGTCGGCGACCTCGAGAGGGGTACGCAGCAGCGGGTTGGCGCCCAGGTAGATCTGGCCGACGGTCAGGTAGTTGGCCGCGCGCCACCAGGCGTCGACGACGTCACGCTCGCTGTCGGTCAGTCGTTCGAGGTCGGCGACGACGCGCTCGAGGTCGAGGTCTGTGCTGAGGTCCAGGCTCACGCGACACCGCCGGCAGCGACCGGGGTACGGGCGACGGTGTCCGCGACGGGCCGTCGACCGGTCGTGGGCTCCGGCGTTCCGTAGCCGATGCGCAGCGCGATCTGCGGGTGACCGTTGGCCACGCCCACCAGGTGGCGCAGCTGGGCCCGCGAGCCTGTCCGGTCGAGCGCCTGCGTCATCGGTGAGGCCGCGAGACCGAGCGACGTGGCGGTCAACCAGAGGCTCTGCATCGCCATGCCGGCGTAGACCCAGTCGATCGGGTGGTCGCCGTCCGTGCCGATCACGACCAGCAACGGCTGCTCGACCAGCGGCGGCAGCTCACCCGACAGGGTCGGCAGCGAGGTGAAGGAGCGCAGGGGCACGTCCGACCCACGTTCGGTCGCATCGGGGAGCGCGCTGATCGGGATGCCGTCCGGGGCGGGCTCACCCGGCTGGCGGAGCCACTCCGCGAGCTCGGCGCGGTAGTCCAGCTCGGTCAGCTCCTCGGTCTCAGCGCGCGAGGTCAGCACGGCGAGCTCGACGATGTCCTCCTCGCGCTGCAGCACGTACAGCCACGCGTGCTGGGCCTCCGTCGCCTTGCGCATCCGCGACACGGCATCATCCGGTACGGCACCGGGGTCGAACACGTCGCGCATCGTGTGCCGCATCGAGAGCACCCGGGCCTCGGCCACGTCGCGATCGCTGGGAACGATCGGCCGGCCCAGCGTCAGGGTCGCGACGAGGTACGGGTCCTGCGTCGCATCCGTCACGGTGACCGCGCACTCGACGCCCGATGCCCTCGCGGTCACGGCCGCGTTGTAGGCCGCCGCGCCACAGCCCATGAGCAGCCATCGGCCCTCAGGATCGATGGCAGGCGCGCTGCGGTGGCGGTCCGCGTACACCCGGAACGTGTTGTCGGTGGTCTCGAAGCGCCACGGCTGCATGTTGTGCAGGCTGGGAGCGAGCCCGGCGGCGCGGACCAGGGCATTGACGTCGTGGAGGGTCATGGCTCAAGCCTGGACCCGTTTGTCGTCCTGCGGCAGGGTCCTTAGTCCCGCGGTGGCCGACCAATGTCCTGCGCATGAGAGATTGGTGGTCGATGCGGAGGCGGCAGATGACCGAGGCGATGAACCAGGCACCGCGACTGCAGCAACTGCTCGACGCCGTGCTCGTCATCGGCAGTGAGCTCGACCTCCAGCCGGTCCTGCAGCGCATCGTCGAGGCTGCCGTCACGCTCGTCGACGCGGAGTACGGGGCCCTCGGCGTCATCGCCGTCGACGAGGAGGGACTGAGCCAGTTCATCACGGTCGGCATCGACCCCGCCGGCATCGCCGCCATCGGGCCCTACCCGCGTGGACAGGGCCTGCTCGGCGAGCTGATCCGCGACCCCCGGCCGCTGCGACTGGACTGCCTCGGCGACCATCCGGTGTCGTACGGGTTCCCGCCGAACCACCCGCCGATGAACACTTTCCTGGGGGTGCCGATCCGGGTCCGGACCACAGTGTTCGGCAACCTCTACCTGACCGAGAAGCGCGGCGGCCTTCCTTTTGACGCGGAGGACGAGGCGGTCGTAGCGGCCCTCGCGACGGCCGCGGGTGTCGCCATCGCCAACGCCCGGCTGTACGACGAGTCGCGGCAGCGCGAGACGTGGCTGCAGGCCACCGCCCGGGTGTCCGCCGCGCTGCTCGCCGGCTCGGAGACCGACGAGGTGCTGGGTCTGGTGGCCGACGGGGCACGCGAGGTCATCGGCGCCGACTTCGCCGTCCTCGCCCTTCCGGGCAAGGACGGCCAGCTGGTCGCCGAGGCGACAAGTGGTGAGGGGGCGCCGGAGCACACCGGGCGGCCGCTGGACAGCCACCGCATCAGCGAAGCCTTCGCCTCAGCCACCCCGCGCGAGCTGCCGGGGCTCGAGCTGAGTGGACGCACCTTCGGCGCAGGCCTGATGGCCCCACTCAGCGCAGGCGGGGCGTCGCGGGGCATCCTGCTCGTGGGCAGGGTCAATGGGGAGCGCTTCGGCGCCGAGGCGCTGCGTACCCTCACTGCTTTCTCTGCCCAGGCAGCCGTCGTGCTCGAGGTCGCCGACCGCCGCCGCGACGGCGAGCGACTCGTCGTGTTCGAGGACCGTGACCGCATCGCCCGCGACCTGCACGACCTGGTGATCCAGCGACTCTTCGCGACCGGGATGCAGCTGGAGAGCGCCGTACGCCTCATCCCCACCACGCCCGGCGAGGCGCAGCAGCGTGTCCACCGGGCGGTTGACGACCTCGACCTGACGATCAAGGAGATCCGCTCCACCATCTACGCGCTGCAGACACCCGTCGGCTCGGCCACGACCCTGCGCGCGCGGTTGCTCGAGGTGGTGGATGCGGCGGCGGAGCAGCTCAGCTACGCCCCCGCGCTGCGCCTCGGCGGCCTGCTCGACACCAACGTGCCGACCGCGGTGGCTGATCACGCGGTGGCGGTGCTCCGGGAGGGCCTGTCCAACGCCGCGCGCCACTCGGGAGCCTCCCGGGTGGAGGTCGAGGTTCGGGTCGAGGATTCGGCCGACGGGGCCAACGAGCTGGTCGTCGTGGTACGCGACGACGGTCGCGGATTTGCGTTGCAGGGGCGCCGCAGCGGGCTGTCCAACCTCGCGGAGCGAGCCGAGCTGCTGGGCGGGGTGTTCCGCGTGGGGCCGGGTGCCGATGGCGGCACCGAGCTCAACTGGCGAGTACCACTTCCGGACTGATCCGCCAGCCCTGCAGGTGACTCGGCTCGAGCTGCAGGACGTCCGGGCAGTCGGGGACGGCGCGCGTGCGCCCGACGCAGGTGACGCTCCAGCCCAGTCCGTCGGCGTCGATCGCGTCGGCCTGGAACGCGACGACGGCGTTGAGGACGGCGTGCGACCAGTCGGAGGAGGCGTCGCAGCGGATGAGGATCGCGTCGTTGACGACGCTGTAGGAGACGACCACGATCGCCGGCAGAGCCCGGTCGGAGTAGGCGATGCGACCGACCTGGCCGCCACGCAGCAGCTGGAGTCCCGCGGCCTCCGTCAGCGCAGTCACGGCCGGCCGTCCTTGCCGCGCAGCTCGGTGGCGAGCACCGCGACCTGGGTGCGTCGCTGGAGACCGAGCTTGGACAGCACGGCGGACACGTAGTTCTTGACCGTCTTCTCGGCGAGGAACATGCGCTCGCCGATCTGCCGGTTGGTGAGTCCCTCGCCGATCAGCTCGAGGATGCGCCGCTCCTGCTCGGTCAGCGCCTCCAGCGGGTCCGCCTGCACCTGCGGTGTCCGCAGCCGGGCCATCACCCGGGCGGTCGCCTGGGGATCGAGCATCGACCCGCCGCCGGCCACCACCCGTACCGCACCCAGCAGGTCGGAGCCGCGGATCTCCTTGAGCACGTAGCCCGCGGCGCCCGCCATGATCGCGTCGAACAGCGCCTCGTCGTCGGAGAACGACGTCAGCATCAGGCAGGCCAGCTCGGGCATGGCCGACCGCAGCTCGCGGCAGACCGAGACACCGTCGCCATCAGGCAGCCGGACGTCGAGCACCGCGACGTCGGGCCGTAGCGCTGGCACCCGGGCCAACGCCTCGGCAGCGGTCGACGCCTCGCCGACGACGGTCCATCCGGGCTCTGACTCGAGGAGCTCGCGCACACCACGTCGGACGACCTCGTGGTCGTCGAGAAGGAAGATGCGCAGCGGCGTGACCTGGTCGGGCATGGGTCGACTCTGCCACGCCTGACAAGCCGGTGGACTGAGGCTTTGGTCCTGACCTGGCCGGCCTATCGAATCTTGTCGAGCGCCTCGCGGTAGAGCGTGCCCGCCGGGTCGATCGTCTCCCACGGGTAGTGCACCCAGCCGTCGGTCTCGACGACCCAGAAGTCGGGCACGGTGCCCGTAGTATTTGGCCCAGGTTTGTGGTGGATTGCCGCCGTACGAACGGAAAGCGCTCCCAGGTCCAGCAGCATGTCCTTGGCCTTCTGCATGGTCTCGCCGGTGTCATGGACCTCGTCGGCGAGCAGCACCACCTGACCCTCGACCGACTCCCGCGAGGGCAGCGATCCGATCTTGAACTCGCCTGCCTCCGTGGGGTGATCGCGGTCGTACTTGGAGAGGCTGATCGAGAGCACCTCGGCGCCGCTCAGGCCGAGCATCCGCGACAGGACGTTGACCATGTAGAGACCACCGCGCGGGACGACGGCGATGCGGGTGATCCGCTCCCGGGGGTCGTCGAGCGTCCGCCGGATGATGGCGTGGCCGAGGGTGGTCGTCTTGAGGAAGACGCTGTCCCACGTCTCCCAGATGGGCTCGTCGTTGACCTGAGGCATGGGCTCACCCTAACCGCTCCGGTTTTCCCGCTGACCACACCACCGCCACATGCCCGAAACGTGGGTGCGGGAGGCTGACGGCATGGTGAGTACGGGCGACCAACTGGCCATCGAGTGCAGCGACCTCGACGTCCAGCAGCTGGGTGAGGCGACGATCCCCTCCCCCATCGCTACGCTGCGCCGCGACCGGCCGAGCTCGCCGCACTACGTCCACGAGACCGACCGCGTGCTGCTCGACGACACGGTGGAGATGGCGGTTGCCCGCGGGGTGCCGGTCGGCGAGCTGCCGTCGTTCGAGCCGGGCGGGCCCCGCGAGAGCATCTTCTTCGACCCGGCGGTCACCACGGTCGGCATCGTGACCTGCGGCGGCTTGTGCCCCGGCCTCAACAACGTGATCCGCGGCCTCGTCCTCGAGCTCTCCGAGCACTACGGCGTCACCGAGATCCTGGGGTTCCGCAACGGCTACGCCGGCCTGGTCAAGGGCGACGAGCCGATGCGGCTGACGCCGTGGGTGGTCGCCGACATCCACAATCAGGGCGGCACCATCCTCGGCACCTCCCGCGGTGACCAGGACCCCGAGGAGATGATTGCGACCCTGGTACGCCTCAACGTCTCCATCCTCTTCGTCGTGGGCGGCGACGGAACGCTGCGGGGAGCCCAGAAGATCGCGGACGCGGCGGCCGCGCGGGAAGTACCGATCTCCGTGGTCGGCGTACCCAAGACCATTGACAACGACATCCCGTACATCGACCACAGCTTTGGCTTCCAGACCGCGTTCGCCCGGGCGACCGAGTCGATCCGCGCGGCCCACACCGAGGCGTCCTCCACGCCCAACGGGGTCGGCCTGGTCAAGCTGATGGGACGGCACTCCGGCTTCATCGCGGCCTATGCGGCCCTCGCCAACCACGACGTCAACTTCGTCCTCGTGCCCGAGGTGCCGTTCGCCATGGACGGTCCGGACGGCTTCCTCGCCCACCTGCGGAGCCGGGTCGACTACCACGGCCACGCGGTCGTCGTGGTCGCCGAGGGCGCCGGCCAGGACTTGCTCGCCAGCAACGGCGCCCGCGATGCCTCGGGCAACACCAAGCTCGCCGACATCGGCCAGCTGCTGCGCGACCGCATCGTCCGGGACTTCGAGGATGCCGGCAGCGACCTCAACCTGCGCTACGTCGACCCGGGATACGCCATCCGCAGCGTCTCCGCCAACCCGTACGACGCGGTCTTCTGCCTGCGGCTCGCCCAGGCGGCCGTCCACGCGGCGATGGCCGGTCGTACGGCGATGGTGGTGGGCCGGTGGCACGGACGCTTCGTCCACCTGCCCATCTCGCTCGCCACCGGTAGCCGCAACCAGGTCGACCCCGACGGCGACCTGTGGATGTCCGTGCTCGAGGCCACCGGGCAGCCCGCGCTCTTCGCCTGACGCTGAGGCCTCGCACGTTCGTGTGACTAGGCCGTCCCCGCTGACGCGTCGATGATGGCGAGTTGCTGCGTATCGTCCGGGGAGGGCGCAATGTCCGTACCGTCCGCTGTGCCCGTACCGCCTGCCGCGCAGTCGACCGCCGCCGAGCCGGAGCTGCCCGACGCCCCGCCGTCCGAGCCGTCGGTACGGCGCAACCTGACGACCCAGGAGCTGCGGCTTGCGCTGACCTTCACCGGCGGCGTCAGCCTCGCCGTCTGGATGGGCGGGGTGGCACGCGAGGTCGACCTGCTGGTACAGGCCAGTGACGCCCGCGTCGGCCTGCCCGCCGTCACCGCGCCTCCCCTGCAGCCGCGGGAGCAGTCGGTCGTCGACCTCTACCGGGCGCTGCTGGACGTCATGGACGTCGAGGTCTCGGTCGACGTCCTGTCCGGTACGAGCGCCGGCGGCATCAACGCCGCCCTGCTCGGCCTGGCCAACTCGCAGCGGCTCAGCCTGGTCGGCCTGCGCAAGACGTGGCTGGACATGGGTGCTCTCGGCGACCTGCTCCGCGACCCGCGGCTGCCCAACCCGCCGTCGCTGCTGCAGGGCGACGGCAAGCTGCTCGCCGGCCTGCACCAGGCGATCGCCGCCATGCACCAGAGCAGGGACAACGAGGCGGTCGACGGGCCGTCCGCCAGCGACACCAGGCAGACCGACGTCTTCATCACCACCACCCTGCTCTCCGCCGAGATCAACCGCTTCACCGACGACTTTGGTACGGAGATCACGGACGCCAACCATCACGGGCAGTTTCACTTCAACGAGCAGACGATGGCCGCCAAGGAAGCGGTCGCTGCCCTGGCCCTGGCGGCCCGCAGCAGCGCCTCGTTCCCTGGCGCGTTCGAGCCTGCCTTCGTACCCGTGGGGCAGAGCGGCTCCGACGACCTGCACCCCGACATGGCGAGGTACAGCAACACGACGCGGTCGCACTGGGCGGCGGACGGCGGCCTGCTCGTCAACCGGCCGATCGGCCCGCTGCTGCAGTCGATCTTCGACCGCGGCGCCGACCGCGAGGTGCGTCGGGCCCTGCTCTATGTGGTGCCGTCGAGCCGGCTGCTCGCGGAGTCGCCGCCGGATCTCCCGACGGAGTCCCTCGGCCTGGCCGGCGCTCTGGTGCACGACCTCGCGGCGACCTTGAGCCAGTCCATCGCCGCCGACCTCGCCGCCATCAGCGAGCACAACGACCGGACCCGGTCGGTCGGCGACACGCGGCTGCGCCTCGCCACCCTGGGCGCCGACCTCAAGGGCAGCCGCCGGCTGGCCGACGACGCTGCCTGGCGCGACTACCGGCAACGGCAGAGCGACTGGCTCGCGACGCCGCTGATCAGCGAGATCACCCGCCAGCTGGCGATCATCGGCAGCCTGCCAGGTGACTGGAGTCAGCTGGTCGGCACGCGTCGCGACACGGCCATGCTGAGGGCAGCATCGGCCCAGGTCAGGGCCGGCTGGCCTACGGCGCTGCCCGACGGGAGCCAGGCCGCTTCCCTTGGCCTGTCGGCATTCGACAGCGCCAAGGCCACGTTGTTGCGCATGCTGCGGCTCGGCTACGTGCTCGCCCGTACCGAGACCGACCGGCGCAGCCTGGCCGCGATCGCGACCCAGATCAAGGAGGCTCTCAAGGAGCGCCGTACGGCCGACCTGCGCACCCTCGTCGGCACCGGTCTGGGCGCAGAGATCCGCCAGTCGCAACAGCCGGACCTGCTCAGCGCGGTCACGACGGTCGCGACCAACTACGTCAACCGGCTCGTGCCGGACACGCTGCCGACCGCGTGGGCAGCGATCGACACCATCGCTGGAACGGCGGGACCGCTGCTGCAGAGCCTGCTGGCCAACGCATCCGCCGTCGACCCGACCGCGGCCGCGGGCTCGATGCAGCAGCGGCGGGCCAACGCAGCAGCCGAGCTCTCGACCTACCTGCGCTACCTGGGCGAGGACCAGTGGCCCACTGGCCTGCTCGACCTGCACGTCGTGGTCCGGTCGGTGCTGCCGGTGCTGGTCGAGGTGGAGCAGCCGGTGCAGCTCGTCCAGGTCAGCGCCGACACCCGTACCCTCCTCGACCCGCAGCGCCGGACCGCGGCGTCCAAGCTGACCGGCCTGCAGATGCACCACTTCGGCGCTTTCTACAAGGCGACCTGGCGGGCCAACGACTGGATGTGGGGCCGACTCGACGGGTGTGGCTGGCTGGTGCACGTGCTGCTCGACCCGCGCCGCGTGATCGCGGTGCTCGAGAACGACGAGGTCGAGCCGGCCCAGCGGGTGGTGGCGTTCAAGCAGCGGCTGCTGACGGCACTGGGTCGCGACACCATGCCCGCCGCGGTCGAGCGGTCGCTCGCCTTCCTGGGTGACGACACGGTCGAGGTCCCGACCAGCCTGCCGGCCCTGGCCCTGTGGGTCGCGTCGGCGCCGCAGGAGCACATCGCGGCGGACGAGCTCACTTGTGTCGCCGCCAACCTCGAGCCTGGCAAGGAGGGCGTGCCGTCGGGGCCGGCCAAGTCGTGGCTCGCGACCTTCACCGAGGCCAAGGCAACGCCCGACCCCCAGGCCCGGGTCACGGCGATGGCCCACACC
The DNA here is from genome assembly GCA_033097465.1 of Acidothermaceae bacterium B102. Taxonomy (GTDB): domain Bacteria; phylum Actinomycetota; class Actinomycetes; order JAWWOL01; family JAWWOL01; genus JAWWOL01. Next base: position 4,293,977 of record AP028633.1, on the reverse strand, counting down.
CTCGCCGCCTGCCCGGTCGCGAGCGAGACGCTCGAGTCGGAGGTCGGCTCGCCGCTCTTCCTGCGGACCCTCACCCGCATGGTGGCTGTGGGCACGTCCGCCGCCACGTCGATGAAGAGCCCGCCCGCGTCACTGCGGCCGACGTTCGCCACCGCCCGCTCCATCACCCAGACCGCCTACGTGGCAACGGACCAGACCCACGGCAAGCGCCAGTGGATGGCGCTGGCCGGTGTGGCCGGTCTGGTGGTCGGTGTCCTGGCGATGCTGCAGGACTCGGTGTGGTTCGGCCTGCCCGGACTCGTTCTGTTCGGTACGGGAGCCCTGCTGCTCGCGTTCTGCGTGGGCAAGGGACTGCCGCGGGTGCTGACCGCGGCGCTGACGTTCGCGGTGGTGTTGCTTGCCGCCGCCCCGTGGCTGCCGTACATCGACAGCCGGTTGTACTCGTGGATGCTGAAGACGCTGGTTCCCTGGCTGCATCGGGAGCGCTGGGTCTGGCCGGCGTTCGTGCTGCTGCTGCTGCTCCCGCCGGCGATGTCGGTTGTCGGTGTCCGTCGGCAGCTCGTCGCGGCAGCGCGCAGGCGCCGCGCCGCCCAGGCCGTGGCGCCCCAGCCCACGCCGTTCGATCCCTATGTCGGCGGACCCGAGGACCGACCCGCCGTCGTGACGCAGGAGCCCGACCGGGTCGCGCACTAGCCTGGGCCCATGAGCCTGCGCGCGTCCGTCCTCGTGATCGGTTCGGTCAACGAGGACATCACGGTACGGGTCCAGCGGTTCCCCTCGCCGGGCGAGACGCTGCTCGGTCTCGACGTGACCTATGGGTTGGGCGGCAAAGGTGCCAACCAGGCCGTCGCCGCAGCGCGTACCGGAGTCAGCACCGCCCTGCTGGCCACGGTGGGGGACGACGCCGTGGGTGCGCGTCTGCTCGGCTGGCTCGACGAGCGCGGCGTCGACACGGCGCTGGTGACACGAGCAGCGGACACAGCCAGCGGTACGGCGCACATCGCGGTGGATGCGGCGGGCGAGAACCAGATCGTGGTCGTGCCGGGGGCTAACGGGCTGACCCGTGTCGTGGACGAGGCAGCGGTAGCTCGTGCCTCGATCGTGGTGGTGCAGGGCGAGGTGCCGGTCGCGGTGATCGAGAACGCCGTTGCTGTCGCGCGTCAACTCGGCACGCCCGTGCTGCTCAACCTCGCTCCCGTCGTCGCCGTGTCGGCGGACACGCTCGCCTCCGTCGACTACCTGGTGGTCAACGAGACCGAAGCCGGCCTGCTGCTGGGACGCCACCTGACCGCGGACAACGCTGTGGCCGCCCTGCCAGACCTGGGCTCGGCCGGCACCAATGTCGTCGTCACCCTCGGTGCCGCAGGTGCTGTCTGGCGCGAGGGCGAGCTGTCCGGCCACCTGGTGGCACCCACGGTGACCGTGGCAGACACCACGGGCGCCGGCGATGCCTTCGTCGGGGTCATGGCCGCCGCGTTGGCCAGTCGCTTCGACCTGCGTTCGGCTGCTGCGCAGGGGATCCGGGCTGCATCGCTTGCTGTGCAGTTGCCGGGCGCGGCGATGACTTACCCGTCGTTCGACCTCGACGCGACGTAGACCGTGTTGCTGGACGTGCCGCCGGTGAGCGGGTTGGCGAAGTCCACCACGTGGGCCGCCGCGCCGACGAAGACCGTCGACAGCGTGACCATGAACTCGTCATCCGGGGGCGTGTCGGACCAGAGCGCGAAGACCCCGCCGGGGTGCAGCAGGGCGGCCAGCCGGGTCAGCCCGTCGACGGAGTAGAAGTCGGCGTGGCTGGGGTGCAGCACGTACCGAGGCGTGTGGTCGATGTCGAGCAGGATCGCATGCAGCAACTCAGGGACCGACGTCCCGAATCCGCCCTCGCGCACCATGGCGAAGAAGTCACCCTCGACCAGGTGGCAGCGTTGGTCGGCGTTCATGCTCTCGGCCATCGGCAGCACACCTCGCTGGTGCCAGTCGATCACGTCACTCAGCGCCTCGACGACGTGCAGCGAGGCCACCCGAGGGTCCGTCAACGCAGCCCGCGCGGTGTAGCCGAGCCCAAGACCGCCCACGACCACGTCCAGCGCGTCGCCGGTGACCGCCGCCAGCCCGAGGGTGGCCAACGCGACCTCGGCGACGGTGAAGAGGCTGGACATCAGGTATTCGTCGCCGAGCTTGACCTCGTAGACGTCCACCCCGAGCGTCGGCTCGACCCGGCGGCGCAGGCTGATCTCGCCCATCGGCGTGGCCCGCCAGGCCAGCTCCTCGAAGCGCAACGCCATCAGGTGGTCTCCAGTGCTGAGGCCCACTGTCGGGCGGCGAGCTCCGTCGCGAACGTGTCGACGATCGCATGCTGGGTGCCGCAGATGTCGGCGGCCAGTGCGGCATCGCCCGCCAGCAGTCGTTCGGCCTTCACCCGCATGTCGGCGGCATCGGCGCAGGAGCCGGGCAGTGTCGCGCCGGCCAGCCGGTCGAGCAGGGCACCGCGGCGGTAGAGCACCGGCGTGCCGACGATCATCGCCTCGACCGGCGAGTAGTGCACGTGCCGTGGTTCGCTGGACGGATAAACCATGACCGGCGCTGCCGCGTACAGCGCGAACAGCTCGGCCTCCGACAGATAGGGCAGCACGGCCTCGTCATCGACCGGCTGCGACTGGCGGCCGAAGATGACGTGGGGCAGGTCGCCGAAGTCGGCCTTCATCGCGTCGTAGATTGCCTGGTAGTACGGCGATGCAGCGATCTCTGGACACAGCATGACCAGCTGCTCACCGTCGCCCCGCCAGGTGGCGGTGTGCTCGTAGACCGAGTCGGGCAGCGGCACGGCGAGGGTGTGGGCACGCTCACGCAGCTCGGGCGCCTCGACCTCGGCGAGATTGTCGAAACCCTGGCCGAAGACGAACCGGTCGCCCATGGCGGCGATGGCGGGCAGCAACGGCGATGGCCACCCGTTCATCAGCTCGGTGTACGTGCGCGGGTCCTCGCGTCCGAAGACGCGTGCGACGAGCGTCCCGTCGAAGTGTGCCGCCGCTTCGGCGATCGGGGTGAGGTAGGACGACACGAGGCTGACCACAACCTCGAAATGCTCGTTGATCAGGTCGGTCAGCCGCGGCGACCATGCGGCCTCGTAGAAGTTGTGGGCGTTGAGGGTCTCGAGCACCTCCCCCGGCAGACCGAGCCCGGCGTCGTACACGTCGGTGGCGACCAGGCTGCGCAGGCCGGGGTCGTCCGGGATGATTTTGGGGACGAAGACCTCGTAGCCCAGGCCGCGCAGGATCGGCACCTCGGCCGTCAGCAGCGTGCGGTGGTTGACGATCCAGATCAGTCGCCGAGTCATGCCACTCCACCGACCCACACCCGCGACACGAGGGGGACACCGGGACGATAGGCCAGGTGTACGGGCGACGGTGCGTCGAGCAGGATGACATCGGCACGTGCGCCGACACCGAGGTGGCCGATGTCGTTGCGGCGCAGGGCCCTTGCGCCTCCCGCCGTCGCTGACCAGACGGCTTCATCGGGCGTCATGCCCATGTCGCGGACGGCCACGGCGATGCAGAACGGCATGCTGGTCGTAAAGCTCGACCCGGGGTTGCAGTCGCTTGCCAGGGCGACGGTCACGCCCGCGTCGATCAGGCGTCGGGCGTCGGGCCATGGCGACCGGGTCGAGAACTCCGCGCCGGGAAGGAGAGTCGCAACAGTACGGGACCCGGCGAGCGCCGCCAGGTCGTCGTCGGTCAGGTGGGTCGCGTGGTCGGCGGAGGCCGCGTCGAATTCGACAGCAATCTGCACCCCTGGCCCCGCGACGAGCTGGTTGGCATGGAGACGCGGCAGCAGCCCGGCGGCGATGCCGGCCCGCAGGATCTCGCGGGTCTGGTCGGCGTCGAAGGCGCCGCGGTCGCAGAAGACGTCGATCCACTTCGCCTCGGGGCTGACGGCGTCGAGCATGGGGCCGACCACGAGGGCAACGTAGTCGTCGGGCCGGTCGGCGAACTCCGGCGGCACGACATGTGCCCCGAGGAACGTGACCTCTGACGTGACCTCGGCGGCCAGCCGCAGCGACCGGGTCTCGTCGCCGACCGTCAGCCCGTAGCCCGACTTGCACTCGATCGTCGTCGTGCCCGACCGTCGGGCCTCGGCGACCAGCCGGGCAAGGTTGGCCCGCAGGACGCCGTCGGACGCTGCCCGGGTGGCCGCAACGGTGGTACGGATGCCCCCGGCGGAGTAGGCGGTGCCGGACATGCGAGCGGCAAACTCCGCCGTCCGGTCGCCGGCGAACACCAGGTGGGCGTGGCTGTCGACGAAGCCCGGCAGCACGGTGCCGCCACCCGCGTCGATCGTGGGTCCGGCAAACCCGCCTGGCACTCCGGTACGGGGCCCGGCCCACGCCACGCGGCCACCCTGGACCAGCAACGCAGCATCGTTCAGCAACCCGAGTCGCCCGCTGTCGACGAAGGCGTCGTTGGTCACCAGCGAGCCGATGTTGTCGAGGAGGAAGTCGGTCATGTCGCGGCCGCGATCGACGAGGCGAGGGCTGCGGGGACGTCGTCGACCAGCAGGTGGCGTCCACCCGAGACCACCCGGCGCCCCGCCACGATGACCTCGCGGACATCGCCTGCTGTTGCGGCAAAGACGGTGGCCTCGAGCAGCGGCGAGGCCCCGGCGAGGCGTACCGAGTCGATGGTCACGGTGACCAGGTCGGCGGCAGCGCCACGTGCGATGCGGCCCACCTCGGGCCACCCCAGGGACGCATGCCCGTCGGTCGTTGCGGCCCCGAGCAGGTCGGCTGCGCGCCAGTGGCCCCGCCGCTGCGACCGGAGCCGTTCGTCCAGCTCGATGGCGCGCGCCTCCTCGAGCAGGTCGATGACGGCGTTGCTGTCGCTGCCGACGCTGAGGGGTGACCCCGCCGAGGCGAGGGTACGCGCTGGGCCGATGCCGTCGGCTAGGTCGCGCTCGGTGGTGGGGCACATGCAGACGGTGGTACGGGAGCCGCCCAGCAAGGCGATGTCACCGGCGGTGAGGTGGGTCGCGTGCACCGCAGTGGTCAGCGGACCGAGGGCCCCGTGCTTGTCCAGCAGCTCGGTCGGCGTCATGCCATAGGCGGCCACGCAGGCGTCATTCTCGGCCACCTGCTCGGAGAGGTGTACGTGCAGCGGTGCCGCATGGTCCCGTGCCCACGCCACGACAGGGTCGAGCTGGTCGGCCGGGACGGCCCGTACCGAGTGGATGGCCGCACCGACACGCGCAAGTCCGCCGGGGGCAAAGGCCGACACCCGCGAGGCCCAGGCGGCGGCGGACCCGTCGGTGAAGCGCAGCTGCGGCCCGGCGAGCGGCTGCCCGAGCCCGCCGGTGAGGTAGCAGGCGTCGAGGAGGGTGATGCGGATGCCCGCCTCGGCAGCAGCAGCCACCAACGCGTCCGACATGGCGTTGCCGAGCAGCGAGCCGTCCACGTCGTGATGGAGGTAATGGAACTCCCCGACGCAAGTGACGCCGGCCAGCGCCATCTCCGCGTAGGTCGCGCGGGCCAGGGCGAAGTAGGTGTCAGGTGTCAGATGGCCTGCTACGGCGTACATCTGCTCGCGCCAGGTCCAGAACGTGCCGCCGCCGCGCTGCGTTCGTCCCCGCAGTGCGCGGTGGAAGGCATGCGAGTGGGCGTTGGCCATGCCCGGCAGCGTGACGCCGGCGAGCACCACGGCACCCTCGGGCGCCGGACCCAGCTGGACATCGGTGATCACGCCGTCGGCGACCTCGATGACCACGCCCGCGGTGGTGGCGTCACCGCCGAGCCACGCGTGCTCGGCCCAGTAGCGGGTCACACCAGCTCGACCAGCACGGTGACCAGAGCCTCGACCCCGGCCGCGCAGTCGGCGACGGAGGCCGACTCGGTCGGGCTGTGGCTGACGCCGGTGGGGTTGCGGACGAAGAGCATGGCGGTGGGGACGAGCGCGGACAGGATGCCGGCGTCGTGCCCAGCGCCGGTCGGGAGGGCCGGCACGCCGCCGAGCGCCCGGGACAGCCGGTCGCGCAGGGCATCGCCGAAGGCAACCTCGGGAGTGGACGATTCGCAGACGACGTCGACATGCACGCCATGGGAAGCGGCGGAGTGGGCAGCCGCAGCCGTCACGCCGGCGACCAGCTCGGCCACCGTCTCGTTGTCAGCCGCCCGCGCGTCGAGCCAGCCATGGACGGCCGAGGCGATCGCGTTGGTGCCGTTGGGCTCGACCCGCACCTTGCCAAACGTCGCTACGCCGCCGAGCTCGGCCGCGATCTCGCGAGCGGCCAGAACCGTTGCTGCGTAGGGCAACATCGGGTCATGCCGGTCGATCAGTCGCGTCGTGCCAGCGTGGTTGCCCTCGCCGCGGAACGAGCACCGCCAGCGGCCGTGCGGCCAGATCGCCGTGGCCACCCCGATCGGGGCGTCGAGGTCGACCAGCGCGCGGCCCTGCTCGACGTGCAGCTCGACGAAAGCGCCGATGCGCGACAGCGCCTCTTCGTCGCGGCCGATGGCGCCGGCGTCGATGCCCGCGGCGGTCATCGCCTGCTCGAGGGTCGTCCCCGACGCGTCCGTCAGCGAGCGCGCCTGGTCGGTCGACAGGACGCCGCTCAGCAGCCGGCTTCCGATGCAGGCGACCCCGAAGCGGGCACCTTCCTCGTCCACGAAGTTGACTACGGCGATCGACCGGCTTGGCACGACGCCCCGCTCGCGCATCACGTCGATGGCGAGGAAGCCCGAGACGACGCCGAGCGGCCCGTCGTACGCGCCGCCGTCCGGCACGCTGTCGAGGTGGCTGCCGGTGACGACGGAGTCCGGGGCCGGCGGACCCCACCACGCCCACTGGTTGCCGTTGCGGTCGACCCGGTAGACCAGGTCGCGCGCCGCCGCCTGCTCGCGGAACCACGCCCGCATGGTGGCGTCAGCCGTGGTCCAGGCATAGCGCCGGTAGCCACCCGTCTCGGGGTCGCGGCCGAGCGGCAGCAGCGGTGCCCAGAGCTGCTCGAACCGCTCGGCCGTACTGGTCATGGCTGCGACAGCATGGGTACGGCGACGCCCCGCTCGGCCGCAACCGCGATGGCGTCGTCGTAGCCGGCGTCGACGTGGCGGATGACGCCCATGCCCGGGTCGTTGGTCAGCACACGACGGATCTTCTCACCTGCAAGGGCCGTACCGTCGGCAACCGTGACCTGACCGGCGTGGATGGACCGGCCGATGCCGACACCGCCGCCGTGGTGGATCGACACCCACGAGGCACCGGATGCGACGTTGACCATTGCGTTGAGGAGCGGCCAGTCGGCGATCGCGTCGGAGCCGTCGAGCATCGACTCGGTCTCGCGGTAGGGCGAGGCGACCGAGCCGCAGTCGAGGTGGTCACGGCCGATGACGATCGGGGCCGAGACCTCGCCCGAGGCGACGAGCTCGTTGAACCGCTCCCCCGCCTTGTCGCGCTCGCCGTAGCCGAGCCAGCAGATGCGGGCGGGCAGGCCCTGGAAGGCGACCTTGTCCTGGGCGGCGCGCATCCACCGCTGCAGGTGGTCGTTGTCCGGGAACAGGTCCATCACGGCCTTGTCGGTCGTGTGGATGTCGCGAGCATCGCCCGACAGCGCCACCCAGCGGAACGGGCCCTTGCCCTCGCAGAACAGCGGCCGGATGTAGGCGGGCACGAAGCCGGGGAAGGCGAACGCCCGCTCGAAGCCGCCCTGGCGCGCCTCGTCGCGGATCGAGTTGCCGTAGTCGAACACCTCGGCGCCGGCGTCCATGAAGCCGACCATGGCCTCGACGTGCTTGGCCATCGAGACCCGTGCCCGGTCGGTGAACTCCTCAGGCTTGGCCTCGGCGAACGCCGGGCCGTCCTCGACCGAGACGCCCTCGGGCAGGTAGGACAGCGGGTCGTGCGCACTGGTCTGGTCGGTGACGATGTCGATCGGCACGCCACGGCGCAGCAGCTCGGGGAAGATCTCCGCCGCGTTGCCGACCACGCCGACCGAGAGCGGCCGCTGGTCGGCCTTGGCGGACAGGCAGCGGGCGATCGCGTCGTCGAGGTCGTGGGCCAGCTCGTCGAGGTAGCGGTGGTCGACGCGGCGACGCAGGTGCGACTCGTCGACGTCGACGATGAGGCAGACGCCCGCGTTGAGGGTGACAGCGAGAGGCTGCGCGCCGCCCATGCCGCCGCAGCCGGCGGTCAGGGTGATGGTGCCGGCGAGAGTGCCGTTGAACCGCTTGGCCGCGACGGCGGCGAAGGTCTCGTACGTGCCCTGCAGGATGCCCTGGGTGCCGATGTAGATCCAGGATCCGGCGGTCATCTGCCCGTACATCGTGAGCCCGAGGTTCTCCAGCCGGCGGAACTCCGGCCAGTTGGCCCAGTCGGGCACCAGGTTGGAGTTGGCGATGAGCACCCGCGGCGCCCACTCGTGGGTCTGCATCACGCCGACCGGGCGGCCGCTCTGCACCAGCAGCGTCTCGTCCTTCTCCAGCGTCGTCAGGGTGCGGATGATCGCGTCGTACGAGCGCCAGTCACGCGCCGCCCGGCCGGTGCCGCCGTAGACGACAAGGTCGTCGGGACGTTCGGCGTTCTCGGGGTCGAGGTTGTTCATCAGCATGCGCATCGGCGCCTCGGTCTGCCACGACTTGGCGGTCAGCTCCGTGCCACGTGCGGCGCGTACGGGTCGTGCACCCTGCATGTCAGCTCCCTCAGATAAACGGCGCGACGGCGTCGACGACGCCGCCTGCCTGGACAAGAACGGTCGCGGCCTCGATCTCCGGCGACAGCATGCGGTCGGGCCCGGGGCCCGAGGTGGTCTGGCGCAGCGAGGCGATGACGGCAGCGGTGGCGGGCGCCGGCTGCAGGGGCGAGCGCAGCTCGATGCCACGGGCCGCGGTCAGCAGCTCAATCGCCAGCACGCGCGACAGGCCGTCCACCGACCGGCGCAGCTTGCGCGCACCGGACCAGCCCATGGAGACGTGATCCTCCTGCATCGCCGAGCTCGGGATCGAGTCGACGCTGGCGGGGGCGGCCAGCCGCTTGAGCTCGGACACGATCGCGGCCTGGGTGTACTGCGCGATCATGTAGCCCGAGTCGACGCCGGGGTCGTCGGCCAGGAACGGGTGCAGGCCGCCGTTGCGGTGGGCGTCGAGGAACCGGTCGGTACGGCGCTCCGCCATCGATGCGACATCGGCCGCCACGATCGCGAGGAAGTCGAGCACGTAGGCGACCGGGGCCCCGTGGAAGTTGCCGTTGGACTCGACCCGGCCGTCGAGGGTGATGACCGGGTTGTCGACCGCCGACGCCAGCTCACGCGAGGCGATGAGCGCGGCGTAGTCGACGGTGTCGCGGGCAGCGCCGTTGACCTGGGGCGCGCACCGCAGCGAGTAGGCGTCCTGCACCCGCGTGCAGCCCGGACCGCGGTGCGACGCCATGATCGGCGAGCCGACCAGCACCGCAAGCATCGTCGCGGCAGACACCGCCTGGCCCAGCTGCGGTCGCAGGGCCTGCAGGTCGGCAGCGAAGACCGCGTCGGTGCCGAGCAGTCCCTCGACGCTCATCGCGGCGGTGACATCGGCGGTCGCCAGCAGCATGCGCAGATCGTGCAGCGCCAGCACCAGCATGCCGAGCATGCCGTCGGTGCCGTTGATCAGCGCCAGGCCCTCCTTCTCGCGCAGGACGACCGGCTCGATGCCCGCTTCGGCCAACGCCAGCGCGGCGGTCGTCACGGCGCCAGCGGCGTCCCGTACCGGACCCTCGCCCATGACGGCGAGCGCGCAGTGCGCCAGCGGGGCCAGGTCGCCGGAGCAGCCGAGGCTGCCGTACTCATGAACGACGGGGGTGATGCCGGCGTTGAGCACGGCGGCATAGGTCTGGGCGGTGACCTCGCGGACTCCGGTACGGCCGGTGGCGAGCGTCGAGAGGCGGAGCAGCATCAGCGCCCGCACCACCTCGCGCTCGACCTCGGGGCCGGTGCCGGCCGAGTGCGACCGCACCAGCGAGGCCTGCAGCTGCTGGCGGAGCTCGACCGGGATGTGCCGGTTGGCCAGGGCGCCGAAGCCGGTCGAGATGCCGTAGTGCGGCTCGACGTCGTCGGCCAGGGCCTCGACCAGGTCGCGGCTGGCCCGAATGCCGGCGAGTGCCTCAGCAGCGATCTGCACCCGCGCGCCGTGGCGGGCGACCGCGACGACCTCCTCGGGGGACAGCGCGCCGATGCCGACGGTGATGGTCTCGAGGGTCTGGGCGGGGGGCATAGGCCTATTCCACGGGTTGACGGTCGGTAACGCCACTGGCCATCATCATCTACTGTCTCGCATCTGAGACACTGGCGCATGGCCAACGCCGCCGCAGCCACCCACGCCCTGGCCGTCCTCCGCCTGCTCGCGCGGCACACCGAGCCACAGCCCGCGGCCGCCATCGCCCGTGACCTGGCGCTCCCGAGGTCCAGCGTCTACCACCTGCTGCGGGTGCTGACCGACGAGGGTTTCGTCGTCCACCTGCCCGAAGAACGACGGTACGGGCTGGGCGTGGCGGCCTTCGAGCTCGGCTCGGCCTACACCCGCCAGGCACCGCTGCAGCGCGTCGGACGCCCCCTGCTGACCCGGCTGGTCGAGGCCACCGGCCACAACGCCCACCTCGCGGTCCTGCACGGGCGCGACGTCCTCTACGTGCTCGAGGAGCGCGCGCCAGGACGGCCGCCGCTGGTGACCGACGTCGGGGTACGCCTGCCCGCGCAGCTGACGGCGAGTGGGTTGGCCATGCTGGCAGCCCTGCCGACGCCGCAGGTGCGGGCGCTGTTCCCGTCCAAGGACAGCTTTGTCCAGCGGCACGGCGTCGGGCCGGAGACGCCGTCAGCCCTGCGAACGCTGCTGCAGCAGGTACGCCGCGAGGGCCACGCGTACGAGGACGGGTCGGTCACGCCGACGTTCGCCTCGGTGGCCTCCGCTGTCGTCGACCACGGCGGCCACCCGGTCGCCGGTGTCGCCGTCACCTTCCCGGCGGACGAGGTCGGGCCCATGGCCAGACGCACGCTGGCGGGGCAGGTCACCCGTACCGCGAGTGACCTGTCCCGCCGCATCAGCGGACGTGCTCCCTAGCTGCTCAGTAGTGCAGCACCAGGGTGACCCGGCGGTTGAGCGCCTGGCCCTGGCTGTCGCTGTTGCTGGCGTGCGGACGGTCGAGGCCGTAGGTCGAGACCAGGCCCGTGATGTGCAGCCCACGCAGCAGGTAGGCACACGTGGCCGAAGCCCGCTGCTTGCCCAGGGCGAGGTTGTAGGCAACGTTGCCCTGGTTGTCCGTGTAGCCGCTGCACGACACGCTCTTGACGCCGGCCAGGTGGCGGCGCAGCCCGTTGAGGTAGGCCACGTCCGTGGAGCGCAGGACGGACTTGTCGAGGTCGAAGAACACCGGCCGCACGAGCGCCGTCGTCTTGTTGACGATGCGGGTCGAGCGCTTGGTGGTGACGGCCGTCTTCGAGCCGCGGGGCACGATCGACGCCTTGACGGTGACGGTGAAGCCACCGGGAGCGGCTGCGAGCACCTTGCCCTTGCCGTTCAGCTTGACGGTCACGACGGTGCTGCGGTGGGTGCCCGTCACCGTTCGCTTGCCCGTGCCCACGACGACACTCTTGCCGTTGACGGTGGCGGTCAGGACAACGGTGCAGCTGGCCTGCGAACCCTTGGAGATGGTGCAGGTGACCGGCACCCCCGACGCCGTGGTCTTGGCGACGGTCAGCGGCGGCACGGTGACCGACGCCTTGCCCACGACGGGCGGCGCCACGACGGGAGGCTTGGCGACAGCCGCGGGCAGCGACGGTGCGTAGGTCGCCGTCGAGGCCTGGCCGAACGGGTCGGTCACCCGGTAGTGCACTCCGGCGGCCGTACCCGTGGCGCCGGCGACGGGTGTGAACGTGATGACACCGGTGGCGGTGTCGAGCACGTACGTCCCCTCTCCCGGCACGACGACCGTGGTCGCCGGCTTGCCCGCCGCGTCGACGAGCGTGACCGTGTCACCAGCAGGCACCGTCACGGTGACGGTCTGGGTGGCGTCGCCGGTGCTGCTCACCGGCGTCACCACCGGCGCCGCCGGCTTGGCCACCGTCACGACGATCGTCGCGACGGCGCTCTGCGCAGAGGCGTCGGTGATCTGGTAGTTCAGCGCCGGAGCGACCCCTGAATAGCCCGCGACCGGCACGAACGTGACGATGGCGGTGGCGGGGTCAAGGGTGTACGTGCCGACGCCGGCCACGGTCACGGTGTTGGTCGGCGCGTTGGAGCCGTCGAGCAAGGTTGCCGTGTCGCCGTCCGGGACCGGGATCGTGACGGTGCCGGACGCGGGCCCGACCGTCGCGATGGTGAGGGCACCCGGAGCCGGCGGCACGGGCAGGATCGTGAACGACTGGGTCACCGTCGGCGCGAGCTGGAACGTCGAGTCGCCGACCTGATCTGCGTCGATGCTGCAGGTGCCGACGTCGACCAGGGTGACCGTGCTGCCCGAAACCGTGCAGACCGCCGGGGTGGTGCTGGTGTAGGTGACCGGCAGGCCGGAGGTCGACGTGGCGACGAGCGTGACCGTGCCATCAGCGACATGGGCGGACGCAGGCTGGGCGAAAGTGATGGTCTGCGTCTGGAACGTGGGCACCGTGAAGGTGCGGGTGTTGCTCGTGCCCGTACCCAGGGCGTTGGTACCCGTCGTTGAGCAGGTGTACGAGGCGCCCGAGCGCAAGCCGGGCACGACGATCGGCTGCGCCGGTGTCGTGACCGTGATCACGTCGGTGCCGTCGCCGTTGTTGGTGCAGGTCATCACGTAGGTGTCGACGTACGTGTCGCTGAGAGTGACCGGGAAAGTCGCGGTGCCGTGGTCGATCGCAGGTGCGCTGAGCGCGGGCACCGGGAGGGTGGGCACGCGGAGCAACGTGTCGACCTCGGACCAGTTGCCGGCGGGGTCCGTCGCCCGCGCCTTGACCGCGTAGAACGTGCCGGCTGCGTACGCCGTCGTGAAGTTCTCGCTGCCGGTGCAGAGCGTGGAGGCCACGGAGAGGATGCCGCCGCTGAACGTCGAGCAGGGCAGAACCGTCGCGCCGTAGTCCGGGCTCCCCACGTTGGTGACGAGGCTGTAGGTCACGGCCGCTGCCTCAGGGTCGGCGGCCCGGTAGTCGACCGTGAGGGGGCTCCCAGGCGTCAGTGTGATCAGCTGGTAGAGCGTCGGGGCGCTGGGCGCTGGCGGCAGGTTGACGCTCTGGTCGGCGTTGACCGTGAAGGTGAAGGCCTGCGAGAAGGCCGTGTTGCCGCCCGTGTTGACGACGCCGGCTACCCGGGCGCTGCTGGAGACGTACACCTTGTAGGTGCCGGGGGACGCCAGGATCGCGCCGATGTTGATGTCGACCGACTGGACGACGATGTCGTAGAGCGGGTTGCTCGTGGTGTCGTTGGTCGTCACCAGGTTGGACGACGGGACGCCGGGGGTGGTTACCCCGTTCTGGGACACCACCACGCTGTTCGGCGATGAAAAAAAGATGCCTCCGCTCGCCTTGCGCCACGCCTCGTTGATCGTCCAGTGCAGGATGCCGTTGGAGTACGTGACGGTGTCGTTCGACGCCCGGAAGTGGCTGGCGAACGCCGGCAGTCCCGTACCGAACACCAGCGCGAGAACCGTGACCAACAGACCGACTGACCGACTTCGACGCATGAACAGACTCCCATTCCCGACCCCACGACTGTGACGAAACGTCACACTAGGTCATGGATGGGTGATGAGACGGGCAAACAGGAAACTAGGTGTCCAACCGGCCCAAATGACTAGTCCGCGTCATCCGTTCGGCCCATCAAGGTCTCCGGCGGGCCACCCGGCTTCTCGGCGTGGCGCCCTTGACCTAGGCCGACGATCAGCCGCACCGAGGCGACCACCCCGGTGTCCGGCAGGCCGACGATCTCCCATGCTCGGGACACCCCCACGGACAGCGAGGCGACCATGACGGTCGCGACGCCCGTGATGGCACCGGTCAGGTGCGGGTGGCGGAGGGTGTCGACGCCGTAGTAGACCTCGAAGCCGAACAGCAGGCTGAACCCGACGACCAGGGACAGCGTGCCGCGCTGGCGCTCGTGCCAGGACCGGATCATCACGGTCGCGCTGGCAAGGGTGAACAGCAGGCCGATGCCGCCCACGATGGTCGCCGGGTAGCCGACGTTCGTCCGGGGCATCAGCGCGAGCAGCGACGTGATCATGACGTTGACGAAGCACAGCAGGGCGGCCGAGGCGCGCAGCTGCATGCCGGTCTCGGCGGTGGTACTCCTGGGCCGGTCCGCCGCGATGGAGACGGCGACGAACAGCAACCCGATGAGCGCGGCCGCTGCCCCGGCACTGCCCAGGAAGAAGTCCTCGAACGTGGTGGTGATCACAGGGCCCAGCCTAAGCATGGGCCCTGTCGGCGCCGATACAGCCTGTGACTGCGCGCGCCGGGGCGTGGTCGCTCCCGCTGCTCCCCCGTTCGGCCGAACGAAGCGCTCCGCGAATCCTCGGCTGAATGGTCCTCCAGCGGTTCGGTGGCCACACCGAAACCTCACGAGTCACTCCTCAAGAGAAGTGACTCGTCCGGCCCTGACCCCCAATGCCCCGGAGGCACTGCGTGCGATCGTCCACACTGTTCAAGGCGGGTGCGGTTCTGGCTATGACGTCTGGCATCGTGCTGGCGCCCGCCGCAGCCTTCGCCGCAGGCACGGTCACCGGCACGGTCACGTGCTACTGGCCGAACTCCGACGGAACGACCACCTTCTCCGTGGGCTACAACAACACCGGTACGACGACCGTGCTCATCCCGGTCGGCACGAACAACTACGTGACGCCGGCCCCGCAGGACCGCGGCCAGCCCACGACCTTCCTGGCCGGCGCGCACCCGAATGTGTGGGCACCGTCGCTGACGGCCGCGGAGATGAACAGCAACCCCAACTGGTTCATCAACGGCGTCGCCACCTCGTACAGCGGCTCCATCCCGCAGTGCGCGTCCAAGCCGGTCTCGGTCAACGGCAGCACGACCGGCTACCTGGGCGCCACCGCGGCCATCGTGGGCATCGGTGCCTACGTCATCGCCTCACCCCGTCGTCGTCGTCGCAGCCTCACCAAGGCGGTCTGATGCACGTGTTGGCTGTCGGGGCGCACCCCGACGACATCGAGCTCGGTTGCGCGGGCGCGCTCATGCGCCACGTCGCGGCGGGTGACCAGGTCACGATGCTGGTGATGACCAGTGGCGACCGCGGGCCGCAGGGCGCGCGCTCGCGGGTCAGCGAGCAGAAGGAGGCGTCCCGGATCATCGGCGCTCAGTTGCTCTGGGGCCACTTCGACGACGGGGCGATCCCGACCGGCCGCGAGTCGGTCTCGATCGTCGACTCCGCGGTACGGGACCTGCACGCGGACGTGGTCTACGTCCACGCCCCGGACGACAGCCACCAGGACCACGTCGCGACCTCGCTGGCGACGGCCGCGGCTGCCCGTCGTACCGCGCGGATCCTCTACTACCAGTCCCCGTCCACGACGAAGTTCCAGCCCAACGTGTTCGTCGACGTCGAGGAGACGGTCAGCGGCAAGATCGACGCGCTGCGCGCGCACTGGTCGCAGGTCACCCAGTGCCAGTTCGTCGACCTCGAGGCGGTCGAGGCCGGCTGCCGCTACTGGGGCAACCGGGCCCGCATCACCTACGCCGAGCCGTTCGAGACGCCGCGCTTCGTGTGGGACATCGTCCCGAGCGTCGCAAAGACTGTCGCTCCGCCCCTTATGGAGCAGGCCGAGTCTGCCGATCCCGTTCCTATGGCCAGGGTCACGTCTCTGCACCGCTGATGAACCACCTGCAGACACCCAGCTCCACCGACACGGCGATCGCGGCTGAAGAGGCTGCCGACGCGGTGCTTCCGAGCGCGCCCGGACACACGCCGCAGGGTGCTCCGTGGACGTTCGTGGTGCTGCTCGGCATCGCGGTCGCCATCATCGGCTCGGTCGGCCTCGGCAACTTCCTCGTCGTCACCACCCTCGCCGTCAACGGCGTTTTCCTGCTGTTCTTCCTGCGCCACGTGGCTTTTGCCGCAGCCGCCGTGCGCTGGGCCGGCAAGGACCTGTACGAACGCGTCGAGGTCGACCTGGAGTACCAGCCCAACGTCTCCCTGCTGGTCGGCTGCCACAACGAGGCGCTCGTCGCCCGCTCCCTCGTCCACGGTCTGCTGGCCCTGCACTACCCGCGGTCGCGCCTCGAGATCATCCTGGTCGACGACGGCTCGACCGACGGCACGGGCGACCTGCTCGAGCAGCTCACGGCCTCGGAACCGCACTTCACGATCCTGCGGCGTCCACCAGGCGCCGGGGGCGGTAAGTCCGGTGCCCTGAACTACGCGGCCACCATCGCGCGGGGCGACGTCATCGTCATCTTCGACGCCGACCACATCCCGCGTCGTGACGTGATCCACAAGCTCGTGCGGCACTTCATCGACCCGCACGTCGACGCCGTCCAGGGCCGCTGCGTCATCCGCAACTCGGTCGAGGCCCGGCTGGCCCGCTCGATCGCGATCGACTATTTCTCGGGCTACATCGTCAACGAGTACGGCCGCCAGGCCCTGTTCGAGCTGCCGGCCTACGGTGGGGCCAACTGTGCCGTACGGGCAAGCACTCTGCGCCGCCTCGGTGGGTGGAACCCGGACAGCGTGACGGAGGACACCGACCTCACGCTGCGCATCCTGCTCTCCGGCGGCGCTGTGCGCTACGACATCATGGCGGTCGACACCGAGGAGGGGGCGACCACCCTCCGGCGGTTCATCACCCAGCGCTACCGCTGGGCCCGCGGGCACCAGCAGGCCTGGCGCGACTACCGCAGAGCGGTGCTCTTCTCACGCCACCTCAGCTGGCCGGAGAAGTTCGAGACCCTCATGTTCCTGCTCGTCTACCACGTGCCGGTGCTGTGCGCGCTGACGCTGGTGACGGCCTTCCTGCGCATCGCCGGCATCGGGCCGTCCATCACCGTGTTCGAGATGCTCCCGCTGGCCGCGCTGCTGTTCGCCGGCCCGTTCTGCGAGCTGGCCGTCGGGCTCCTGGTCGGGCGGGCGCCTCGGCGGGCCGCGGTGTCGATGGGACTGATGACCCCGCTGTTCTTCATCTTCATGCTGGTCTGCGCCCGCAGCTGGGCCGAAGGCGTCATGGGTCGGCCCTACACGTGGGCCAAGACGGCGCGGTCGTCGTGGTCCGCGCTGACGCCCCGTACCCCGGCGGAGTCTGAGACTGCGGTCGAGGACGAGTCGGTGGCCGCATGACACGGCGGCGCGGGTCGGTGCTGTTCGCGCTGTTCGCCAGCATCGTCGTCGCCCTCGTCGGGTTCCGGCTGCTGAACAGCCCGATGCGCACGCTCGAGGAGACGGCCGTCCTGCGGGTGTTCGGCGTGCTGCGCAGCAAGACGACGATCGTCGGTGACCACAACTTCCAGGTCCTGAGCCCCGGGCACTTCCCGTTCCGGGCCGTGCTCACGCCGTACTGCTCGTCCCTGGTCTCCATCCTTGCCCTCGGGGCGATCGCGGTCTTCGTGCTGCGCGGACCGATCCTCAAGCGGCTCTCCGCCTTCGTCGTTGCCGGCATGTTCGTCCTGTGCTGCAACGTGATCCGCATCGGTGGCTCGCTCTGGGCCGGCCTCAGGTACGGGCCTGGTGGGCTGGTGCTGTTCCACGACTGGCTGGGCACGATGTTCGGGCTGCTGTACACGCTGTTCGGGTTTCTGCTGATGCTCTACCTGATGCTGCCGAGCGCCACCGAGGACATCGCCCGCGCGGCCCGTACCAGCGACGTGCTCTGAAGGCTTAAGAAACCCGGGCAACCCGCCGATTCTGTCGACATGTCTGGATCAGTCGTGCTCGCGGCGAAAGGCTCCGGGACCTCGTTGTCCCTGAGCTGGCTGCTGCTCGTCGGTGCGCTGCTCGTCGTCGGTGCACTCACCTGGCGCGGCATCCGCGCGGCCGAGGTACGTCGCCGGCTCAAGGCCGGACTGCGCAGCCCGGACGCCGCGGTGCGCATCGACGCCATCCACCAGGCCGGAGAGCTCGGCCTCGCCACCAGCGCACCATTGCTGCTACGGCTTGTGCAGAGCGAGCCCGAGCCGTCCGTGCTGGCAGCCGTCATCCGCACTGTCGCTGGTCGTCAGTGGGAGCCGGCGTCCACCGCACGCCTCGTCGAGCTCCGGCTCTGGGCGCGCGCGTTCGTCGAGGCCCACCCCGAGCTGCGTCGCGCCGAGAACGTCGGCGAGCCCTTGCTCCCCGGCGTCGGCGGCGCGACCGTACCGCCCTCCCTCGACCCGGCCCGCGCGATCCGCTACCAGCGAGGTGGCGACGCCCTGTCGATGCCGGTCTCGCTCGAGCAGCGTCGTGAAGAGCTCGACGACCCTGACGCCCTTGGTCCGGTACGGGTCCTCGTGACCGGCGCTGGTGGTCCCGCCGGCGTGTCCGTCATCCGCGAGCTGCGCAAGCGCGGTCACTTCGTCCTCGCCGTCGACGCCGACCCGATGGCGGTCGGCCTGCGCCTCGCCGACGAGTCGGCCGTCGTCCCCAAGTTCAGCGACCCGACCTACGTCGCCTCCCTCGTGCGCGCCGCGACCGTTGCCAACGTCCAGGCGCTGATCTGCACGGTGGCCGAGGAGTACCCCGCCCTCATCAGCGGCGAGGCCTTCCTCGAGGAGGCCCACGTCCGCATGCTGCTGCCGACCCTCGAGTCGGCGCAGACCTGCACGGACAAGTGGCAGTTCGCCGAGTGCCTGCGCGCCGCGGGGCTCTCTGCGCCCGCAACGGGTCTGGGCACCGCCGACGGCGTCCCGGGTCCCTGGGTCATCAAGCCTCGCTTCGGCCGCGGCTCGCGCGACGTGTTCTACGCCAAGACGTTGAAGGACCTGCGCGACGCCCTCAAGGCCTGCCCGGACCCGATCGTGCAGACGCAGGTCACTGGCCGCGAGTTCACGTGCGACATGCTCATGGACGCGACGGGCGCCCTCGCCGGAGGTGTCCCCCGCTGGCGGCTAGAGACCAAGGCCGGCATCTCGACCAAGGGCGAGACCTTCGACAACGAGGACGTCATCCACCTCAGCGGTCAGGTGCTCAAGGCTGTCGGGCTGATCGGTCCGGCCAACGTCCAGGGCTTCGTCGCCGACGACGGCACCGTCGTCATCCACGAGGTCAACCCGCGGTTCTCCGGCGGTCTGCCGCTCTCGCTCGCTGCCGGTGCCGACCTGGTCGAGGAGTACCTCCGGGCCATCATGGGCGCGACCGTGCGTCCCGACCGGCTGGTCGGTCGTCCGGGTGTCCTCATGCTGCGGCACTTCTGCGAAGTCTTCGAGGGATGAGCCCGCTGCGACTGACCGTTCCGGTCGGCACCAGGCCCGAGGTCATCAAGCTCGCTCCCGTCGTGCACGCCCTGCGCGCCGCCGGCCACGAGGTGCGTTGCGTCGCCACCGGTCAGCACTACGACGCCCGCATGTACGGCGACGTCTTCGCCGGCCTGGGCCTCGTACCGGATGACATCTGGACCCTGCAGGGCACCGAGGGCGAACGTCTCGGGCAGCTCCTGTCGGCCGCTTTTGCCGAGCTGGCAGCACATCCGACCGACGCCGTGCTCGTCCTGGGCGACACCTACACCGCTCCCCTGGTGGCCATCGCCGCTCGCCGCTACGGCATCGGCGTCATCCACCTCGAGGCCGGCCTGCGCTCGCAGAACGGGCTGTCCGTCGAGGAGGTCAACCGCAAGATGATGGTCGGCCTCGCCACGGTGCACCTCGCGCCGACCACCATGGCCGCCGCCTTCCTCGCCGGCGAGTCCGTCCCCTCGTCGATCGTCCGCGTCGTCGGCAACCCCGTGGTTGATGCCGTTGTCGCCATGGGCATTCCGGTACGCCCACTGACGGACCGCCGCGGAGTGCTGCTGACGGCGCACCGCGCGACCAACGTCGACTCGCCCGGCCGCCTCGCCGAGCTGGTCTCCCTGGTACGCGGCCTCGCCACCGCCCACGGCCCGGTGCTCTTCCCCATGCACCCACGCACCCGCGACCGCCTCGTGACCGCCGGAAGGCTGGACGAGCTGCTCGCCACGGACGGCCTGGACATCGTCGACCCGCTCCCCTATGCCTCCCTGCTCACCGCACTGTCGACCAGCGCCATCGCGGTCACCGACAGCGGCGGTCTCCAGGAGGAGGCGGCCTACTTCGGCGTCCCTGCCGTTGTCATGCGCAACAGCACCCCCCGCTGGGAGGGCGTTGCCGCCGGGACGACGGTGCTCACGGGCATGGATTCGGCTCGCGTGCTCGCGGCCGTTGCTCGCATGACCACGCCGTCCGAGCTCGCGCGCATCGCGGACGTGCCCTGCCCGTACGGCGACGGCACCACGGGTGCGCAGGTCGTCGCCGCGTTGGACGAGCTGCGTTCGCTGATCACGCCGACCGAGCCGTCGTACGACCCGTCCCAGCGGCTGCCGCTCGCACTGACCCATGGCTGAACCGTCCCGTCCACCGCTCCGCGCGGTCACCGTCGATCTCGACGACACGCTCTTTCCCCAGTCGGCTTGGCTCGACGGCGCCTGGGCCGCGGTGGCTGCTGCCGCGGTCCCGTACGGCGTCCCCGACCTGCTGCCGGCCCTGACCTTGATCGCCGCCAAAGGCTCGGACAAGGGCGCCATCATCGACCGTGCCCTGGACTCGCTCGGCGTCGACGGCTCCGAGTTCATGTTCGCGCTCGTCGCCGCGTTCTCCACCTGGGCGCCCGCGACGCTCGACCTCTACCCGGGCGCACGCGATGCCCTGGTACGGCTGCGTTCCGACGGGTTGACGCTGGCCATCATCACGGACGGCAACCCGGTGATCCAGCGCTCCAAGCTGCGCGCGCTCGGGCTGTTCGAGCTGGTCGACCACATCGTCATCTCCGACGAGATCGGCGGCCGTGCGACCCGCAAGCCCTCGCCCGAACCGTTCCTGCGCGCTCTGCAGCTGTGCGGCTGCTCCCCCGACGAAGCCGTCCACATCGGCGACCGCCCGGCCAAGGACGTCGCCGGTGCGGCTGGCGTGGGCTTGCGTGCGATCCGGGTTCGAACCGGCGAGTATGCGGAGACCCCCGACGGGCAGCCGACGCCCTGGCAGACGGCCGACACTTTCGCCGCGGCGGTCGGCCTGCTGGCGCTCGCTCGCCTCGGCTGACGGCACGTATCCGGACGCCATCCCGTTCGCTGACGAGGTCGAACCAGTAGGACGTCAGCATCTCGATGAGCCCCGCCGACAGCTGCGAACGTCGCTAGCGTTCGCTGTCGGGTCGGTAGTCGTGGGGTCCGGTGGTGTAGTGGCGGCCGAGGGGGGTGGTCCAGGTGCGGGTGCCGTCGGGGTTGGCTGTCAACTGGTGGTCGGCGTGGGTTTTGGCGCGGTGGGGTGTTCGGGACAGGGCGGCGAGGTTGGCGGCGGAGGTGTGTCCGCCTTGGCCGTGCTCGAATTCCTGGTTGTGGTCGAGGTCGCAGGTGTGGGCGGACCGGGTGGAGCCGGGGAATTGGCAGTAGCGGTCCCTGGCTTGGACGAATCGTCTGAGCTGGGTTTTGGGGACGTAGTCGGTGTTGCCTTGGTCGAGGAGGTGGCCGGTGACGGGGTCGTGGACCCAGCGTTGCCATCGGGCGTCGCCGGCGAGCTCCCGGGCGATCTCGGGGGGGAGGTCGCCGTAGCCGTGCAGTTCGGCGGTGTCTTCCCGCAGGCCGAGCAGGGTCGGCAGCGACACCAGCACCTGCAGCAGCACCTTCGGTGCCAGCGGGGTGGTCGGGTCGCCGGGGGTCGAGCCGAGGACGGCGGTGATCAGGGCGTCGGCTTCCCGCTCGTCGACGGTCCGCGGGTCGGCCGGGTCCGGCGACGGGACCCTCGCGGCGGCTTTGAGGTGTTCCTCGATCGCCCTCGCCTCGACCGGCGGCAAGTACGCGTACATGAGGACGAGGCCGTCGTCGCCTTCCGGGTGGAACCCGACCCGGCGGGTGGTGCGCTTCGTCGCGAACATCCGGGCGTCCCACTCGGGGTCGACCTTCCGGGCGGCTTTGCGTAACGCGCGGCGCAGCCGGGACGGGGTCGACCGGGCGGCGGTGGGGAGGATCTCCGCTTCGATCTGCCGGGCGAGCTCGGTCGGGAGGGTGGTCAGGGTTTCGAGCATCACCCAGACCCGGTGTGGGTCCAGGGTGCCGGCCCGCAACGCATCCCCGGTCGCGACGAACGCGCCGGACAGCAGCCTAGCGTGGAAGATCTTCTGCCCGGCGTAGTCGACGGAGGTGTGCAGCGCGGGGGCCAGCTCGAACGCTTCGAAGTCGTCCCTGCGCTGCTGGCCGGTGGCCGGTTCCGGGCCGGCGAGCGCAGCCACCGCGGCTTGTTCCTGACCGGTCGCCCAGGCCAGCTGCGGTTGCCACAGCTGCACCAGGGTGAGCTGCTGGTCCTGGGTCATCGTCCGCCCGGCCAGCGACGCCAACAAACCGACCGCTTCGACCCCCGGTCCGGCGAGCTCCGCGGCGAGCAACGTCACCCCGACCGGCAACGGCGGCACACCGATCCCGGAGGCGTCGTCGAAGCACTCGGGGATGTCGAACGCGTCGTCTTCGTGGACCGCGTCCAGCCACCACGGGACGCTGTCCCAGTGCGGTGCCGCGGTCATCTCCATACCCGCCACTTTACCTTGCCTTGACCCGTTTGCCCACGGTCATTTTCGCTACTTTGCCTGGTACGTAAGCACTTTTCAGCGACTAGGCAACGCACCCACGCTAGACCAAGGCACCGACAATTTCTCTAGCGCGGTTGTGAAAAGCGCGAGGACCCGGGCACGAGCAACGGCGAAAACTGGGAGGCAACCCCGGTCTCCCTGTCTTTGCTGCTGTTGCCTTGCCTTGCCTTTCTTTGCCGTGACCCCGACCCACCCGGAGGTCGGCTAGCCTCCGCGCCATGGACGTTCGTCGGCGGTCGTGGCTCACGGCGACCGTGGTCTGCACGGTGGGCGCGTTCGCCGTCACCATCGCTTCCGCACCGACCGACAACGCCAACCCGGCTCGCGGACTCCAGTGGCTGCTCTTCGTTACATCCTCAGTCCACGTGGCCTCGACCGGCTGGTTCTTCACGATGCCCGAGGTGCGGGCATATGCCGGACGACATCGCGGTCGCTACGTCTGGGTGCCGGCAGCGCTGGTGATCGGCACGGCGCTTGTCGCCCTCGTAGTGCCGCCAGCCCGATTCACGTGGCTGCTGCTCGGCTTCTTCGCGTGGCAGTTCTTCCACTTCCAAAAGCAGAACCTCGGGATGGCAGCCCTCGCCGGCGCCTCCGCTGGCATTGGCTCGGTTTCCCTGCTGGAGCGCCGAGCTCTGATCGCCGCGGGCGCCGCTGGCATCGCCGGGCTGACCGCCCACCCGCGGTTGCTGCAGCTGACCCTCGATGCACGGATTCCGTGGGCCTTCCCGTTCTCCGCTGCAGCGTTTGCACTGTCCGTCATCGTGGGCCTGGCAGCGCTGGCACGTCGCACCAGGCGAACCGCTGGTTATGTGACCGTCTACGTGTCGTCGTTGCTGTTCTTCCTGCCGGTCTTCGTCTTTACCAACCCCTACGCGGCGGTGGCCGGACTGGTCGTGGCGCACGGCGGGCAGTACCTCGTCATCGTCGGCCTCATCGCGCTGGCCAAGCGCAACGATCGAACGCGCGTGGTGAGTCTTGGCCTGCTGCTCAATGTCGCCCTCATCGGCGGCCTGGCCCTCAACGCCGCCTCGCACCTGCACGGCGCCCAGCTCGCCGGCCGGGCAGTGTACGGGGCTTACCTCGGCGCAGTCATGGGCCACTTCGTGGTCGACGCTGGACTGTGGCGCCTGCGCGACTCGTTCCCGCGGACGATGCTCATGGCGTCGGTGCCGTACCTGCTCGTACCGAGTCAGCCGCCGCCACAGGAGCCGGCAGCACCGGATGCCGGATCGATGGTCAGGCCGACGATGAGCGCCACGATCAGGAGCAGGAGAAGCGCCGAGGCCCAGCGCAGCTGATGTGTCATGACCTTGGGACGCCGCACGAACCCGTGAGGTTGCGTGGCAGGCTCAGCTGCTGAGGGGGGCTCCAACGGTCGCGCACACGGTGGCGAAGATGGCGAAGAGCGTGAGGATCAGCAGCCACGTCATCACCTTGTAGCGGCGCCGTTTGCGGTCGTTCCACTCGTACAGATCCAGGGGCACCCGGCGTACGCCAGGCCGGTCAACGGCCATGGGGCCACCATGAACCCCGTCGTCGCCAGGGTCAAGAGTGCAGCGGGCAGGTGCCGAGAATCTCGATCGTGTGGTCGCTCGGGGTGTAGCCGTGGGACGCGGCGACGGTGCCGATCCAGCGCTCGACGCTGGTGGCCTCGATCTCGACGGTCGCCCCGCAGACGGTGCACATCAGGTGGTGGTGGTGCTTCGTCGTCCCGCACAAGCGGTAGCCCAGTTCGCCGCTCGGCAGTCGCGCCTCGTCGATCTCGCCGGCGTCGCGCAGGGCCTGGGCTGCCCGGTAGACACTGGTGAGGCCGACCGGGCTGCCGCCGGCGCGGAGCCGCGCGTGGATGTCCTGCGCGGCGAGGAAGCCGTCGGTGCCCTCGAGCGCCTCGAGCACGGCTTGCTGTCCCTTGGTCATGGCGGTCCCCTACCCGATGGCCTTGATGATCACGTACATGAGCGTGGCCCCGAAGACGGTGAGCACGAGGGTCAGCTTGGACGGGTGCTCGGCGTGTGCCTCGGGCAGCACGTCGCTCGCGCCGATGTAGAGCAGGAAGCCGGCAAAGACGCCGAGGTAGATGAGCAGGCCGCGGTCCGGCACGGTGAACAGCAGCGTCAGCGCGGCGCCCAGCAGGGGCGTGGCCGCATCGAGCCCGAGCAGCCACAACGCCCGCCGGCGTCCGTTGCCGTTGGTCAGCATCAACGACACGGTGTTGAGCCCGTCGGCGAAGTCGTGGCCCAGCACCGCGATGCCCACCGAGTAGCCGACGGTGTGGTTGACCTGGAAGGCGAGCCCGATCGCGACGCCGTCGGTCAGGCTGTGCCCGGCGAGGGCGAGCGCCGAGGCGACGCCGACCGTGGGGTGGTGGTGACTGCCGTACTCTCCCTCGTGGGCATTGTGCAGCAGCAGCCCTTTCTCGATGATGTGGAAACCGAGAAAGCCACAGACCAACGCGATCATCGGGGTGGTGAACGAGATGTGGGTCTTTGCCGACAGGTCGGCGATCTCGGGCAGCAGGTCGAACGCCACCACACCGAGGATCACGCCGGCGCTGAACCCCAGGATGAGATGCAGGCGGTCCCTGTTGCGGAGCGCGAACAACCCCCCGGCCGAGGTCGAGAAGAACGTGCCGAACGCCAGCAGCAAAGCCATTCGTCAGAGCCTACCTGTCATGACAACCGTTGCCATTACCGAGCGAGGTCTCATGTACGCAGTCCGTGCACTCACCGCCGTTGTCCTTGCCGGTGCCACGCTCCTCGCCGGCCCGTCCGCGAGCGCCGCAGCGCCCGCCCCGGTCTTTGTCGCCCTGGGCGACTCGTATTCCTCGGGCGAAGGTGCGTGCGCCCCGGTCACGGTCGCGGCCTGCGGCTACCTGCACGGCACGGCGGTCGCCGCCGACGAGTGCCACCGCTCGAAGAACGCCTACGCGGTACGGGTGAAGGCCACCCTCCCGAAGTCGTGGCAGCTGGCGTTTGCTGCGTGTTCGGGGGCCACCACAGCGGACGTGCTCACGGACAGTCTCAACGGCGAGCCGGCGCAGATCTCGGTGCTGGCCGACGCGAAGGCCGCGGGACGCAACGTCAAGCTGGTGACCCTGACCCTCGGCGGCAACGACGTGGGCTTTGCCGACGCCGTCGGCACCTGCGTGGCCGCCCACACGTTCTTTGGGTCGTCCTGCGGCGGCAAGATCACGTGGGCGGTGTCCACGGCGACGCTGCGCACCCGGCTGGCCGCGGTCTACCAGGCAGTGCACGGCCTGGCGCCCAACGCTCGGGTCCTCGTCCTCGGCTACCCCCGGCTCTTCTCGCCGACACCGTCCGCGACCGCGCCCTGCCCGGTTGCTGCCGTCGACTCGCGGGCGCTGAGCAAGGCCGAGAATGTGCTCAACGCCACTATCGCGTCCGCCGTCGCCCACGCCGACAAGGTGGCCGGCAAGAAGTTCGCCACCTTTGTCGATGACGGTGCGCTGTTCAAGGGCCACGAGCTGTGTGCCGGGCCGGCCGCGAAGTCCTACCTCAATGGCTTGGTGCTCACGTCGGGCGCCGCGCGACCCGAGAGCTTCCACCCCAACCGCGTCGGGCAGAGCGTGCTGGCGAAGCATCTGGAGAAGGTGCTGAAAGGCTGAGCAGCGGCAGGGTCACATGCACCAGCGGCCCGATCGCGAGCGCGTACACGACCGTCCCGATGCCCACCGTGCCGCCGAGCAGCCAGCCCACCGCGAGGATGGTCACCTCGATGCCGGTGCGAACAACCCGTACCGAGTGGCCCCGGGCGGCGATGCCGGTCATGAGGCCGTCGCGCGGACCAGGGCCCAGACCCGCCCCGATGTAGAGGCCGGTCGCGATCGCGTTGAGCACGACGGCTGAGGTCATGACGGCGGTCTGCGCCACCCAGCCGTGTGGGCTGGGCAGCACGTCCAGGCAGATGTTGACCACGATGCCGATGACGATCACGTTGACGATCGTCCCGATGCCCGGCCGTTGTCGCAGCGGGATCCACGCCAGCAGCACGACCACGCCCACGATGTCGGTCCAGGTGCCGACCTGGCCGCCGACCGAGCGGCTGAGCCCTTGGTGCAGCACGTCCCACGGGTCGAGGCCGAGCCCCGCGACCACCAACATGGCGTCGCTCAGCCCGTACAGCGTCAGCCCGACCATGAGCAGGGTGCCTCGGACTGACCTGGTGTGCGGCATGCCTATACCGTGGCATGCTTCGTGTGCAGTTGGCTTGTTCTTTATCAGGCCAAACGAGGTGGGGTGGACTGCTGTGGACGAGGGACGCGCGTTCCGACTGGCCCGTCAGCTGACGCCACTGCTCGGTCAGGGAGCGGCCAACCAGGCGGTGGCAACCGGCCTGCGGTCGCTGATCCTCGACGGCCGGCTCGTCGTCGGGTCGCGGGTTGCCTCTGAGCGTGACCTGTCCCTCGCCCTGGGCCTGAGCAGGTCGACGGTCACTGCGGCCTACCGCCGGCTGCGCGACGAGGGCTACCTCGTCAGCGACCACGGCGACGGCACCCGCGCGGCGATCCCCGTCTCGCCGTCCTCGAGGCCCGACGACACAGCCGCCGACGCAGACCTGCTCGACCTCACCATCGCTGCGCTGCAGGCACCCTCGTCCCTGCCCGACCTCGTGGTGGCGGCCACCGTCCACCTGCCGGCGCTGATGGCCGGCCATGGACTGCATCCGTTGGGGCTCCCGGGCCTGCGCTCGGCCATCGCCGCCCACCACACGGCCGCCGGGCTGCGCACGTCAGCCGACCAGATCCTGGTCACCCAAGGTGCGCTGCACGCGTGGGACCTGCTGCTGCGCACCCTGACAAGGCCCGGGGACCGGGTGCTGATCGAGTCGCCGAGCTATCCCTCCGTGGTCGACGCGGCCGCCGCCCACCGGGTGCGCGTCGTGCCGATCGGCGTATCGCCCGCCGGCTGGGACCTCTCCGCCGTACGCCCCGGTCGTTCCGCCGCTCCCCCGGTGCTGGCCCACATCACGCCCGACCACCAGAACCCGACCGGCTACCACGCACCGACCGCGGCCCGTCGCGAGCTGCTGGACGCCCTCCCGCCCGCGACGCTGGTCCTGGCCGACGAGACGTTCCGCGACCTGACCCTCGACCCGATCGCGCGCCCGCCCCGGCCGCTCGGCTGCCATGGCGGGTCCGACCGGGTGATCACGCTCGGGTCGTTGAGCAAGAGCGTGTGGGCAGGGCTGCGCATCGGCTGGATCCGGGCCAGTCCCGACCTGGTGCGCCGGATCGCCACCGGCCGCACCAGCCAGGACCTCAGCACACCGGTCCTCGAGCAGCTGGTCGCCGAACAGGTCGTCACCCACCTGCCCACGCTGTTGCCCGAGCGCCAGGCCATGCTGCGCCAGAGACGGGCGAGGCTGCTGGCCGCACTGGCCGCCTTCGCCCCCGATTGGCAGCCCACCCATCCGTCCGGCGGGCTGGTCACCTGGGTCGACCTCGGGCCGGGCGCGAGCAGCACGCGCATCGCCGATGCCGCGCGGGCGCATGGGGTGCGGGTCACGCCCGGGCCTAGGTTCACTTTTGGCGCTACTCATGACCGGTTCCTGCGACTGCCTTACACGTTGCCAGAGGAGCAGTTGGTCCTCGCCGTCGAGCGGCTGGTCACCGCGGCGACCACGGTGGCGGGCCGAGGTGGCACGATCCGATCGAGAGCACCGCTGGTGTGGACGGCGTGAGGGGAAC
The DNA here is from genome assembly GCA_033097465.1 of Acidothermaceae bacterium B102. GTDB lineage: Bacteria > Actinomycetota > Actinomycetes > JAWWOL01 > JAWWOL01 > JAWWOL01. Next base: position 4,265,565 of record AP028633.1, on the reverse strand, counting down.
CCTATGACCACGACGATTGTCGTGATGGGCGTGTCGGGCTGCGGCAAGAGCACGGTGGCCGCCGAGCTGGTCTCCCGTACCGGATGGGCTTTTGCCGAGGGCGACGACTTCCACCCCGCGGCCAACGTGGCCAAGATGCACGCTGGCACCCCGCTGACCGACGACGACCGCTGGCCCTGGTTGCGGGCCCTCGCTGCCTGGATCGGTGAGCAGGAGCGCGCCGGCCGCAACGCCGTGGTGACCTGTTCCGCACTCAAGCGGGCCTATCGCGACGTGCTCCGCGACGGCCATCCGTCGGTGTGGTTCGCCCACGTCAGCGTGCCCGCCGACGTCATCGGACAGCGCCTCGAGCACCGCACCGGCCACTACATGCCGCCGTCGCTGCTCGGCAGCCAGCTCGCCACCCTCGAGCCGTTGCAGTCCGACGAGCCGGGCGCGGTCGTCGAGGCAGCGGCTACGCCCGGCGCTGTGGCCGACGAGATCCTAGTGGCGCTCGCGGATGCGCCGGACCAGCGCTGACGGCAGGGCGTCCGGCACGACGCCCTCGGTGGCCAGCCGGGCCCGCACCTCCCGGCGGGCGCGGATGAACAACACGAAACCTGCTGCCCACACGAGATACTGCAGCGAGAACGCCCATCGGAAGGAGCTCAACGTGTACGCGGTCGAGCCGTGCGGAGTCAGGGCGTCGAGGACCAGCCCGACCCCGAGAATGGTGACCAGCGTGGCGGAGAAGGCCCCGACGTTGACGATGCCGGAGGCGCTGCCGATGCGGCCGGCCGGGTTGAACGTGCGGGCGTAGTCGAAGCCGACCAGCGACCCCGGGCCGTTGGTCGCCAGGGACACCACGAGCAGGACCAGCAGCCACGTCGGCGCGCGGCCCGGCCAGAGCAGGACGACGGTCCAGGAGGAGACCGTTGCGCCGACGATGCCGAAGACCAGTGCGGAGCGCCGCAGCGGCCAACGGGCGGCCAACTGGCCGAGCAGCGGCCCCACGACGATCGCAGCGCCCACCATCACGGAGAGCAGCACGCCCGCCGTCGCGTTGGAGCGGCCCTCGCCCTTGGTCAGGAACGGAAACCCCCACAGCAGGGCGAAGGTCGCGCCGGAGAAGCCCGTGACCAGATGGGTCCAGAGGCCCAGCTGGGTACCCGGTTCACCCCAGGCGTGCACCAGGAGCTGGCGCATGTCGGCCATGGACGGCGGCTCGGCCGGCGCCACGTGGTGGGCGGGGGTGTCGGTCAAGGTGACGGCGATGACGACGGTCACCACGAGACCGACCACCGCGACAGTGGCAAAGCTGCCGGTCCAGCCGACCCCGCTGAGCAGGGCGACCAGCGGGTAGGCGGCCGCCAGCTGACCGAGCTGGCCGACGATGCCGGTGACCTGGGTGACCAGGGGGATCTTCCGCGGCGGGAACCACAGGGTCACCAGTCGCAGCACGCTGTTGAACGTCATGGCATCGCCCGCGCCGACGAGGATGCGGGCGCCGATCGCGGCGGGCACGCTGTGGCTGGTGGCCAGCGCGGCCTGCCCGAGCGCCATGAGCAGGCCGCCCACCGCCAGCATGCGCCGTGACCCGAGCCGGTCGAGCACCATGCCCACGGGCACCTGCAGCGCCGCGTAGACCGCGATCTGAACGACGCTGAAGACGGCGAGCACGCCGGCGCTGGCATGGAACCGTTGCTGGGCAGTGACTCCGGTGACCCCGAGGCTGTTGCGGTTGAAGACGGCGACGACGTAGGCGACCAGGCCGATCGCCCAGATCACCCCGGCCTTCCGGGCTCTCACCGCTGGCCGCTGACGTTGGTCGACATCGTGGCCAGGTGGCCCATCACGGCCTGGCGCAGCGCCGCTCGGTCGCCGGCCTGCACCGCGGCGAGGATCAGGGCATGCTCGTCCACGGCGGCCGAGATGCGCTGCGGGGCGCCGCGCATGAGCACGGCCCCCATGAGCAGCTGACGGTCCCGCAGCGTGTCGTACAGCTTGGTCAGAATCTCGTTGCCGCCGGCCGCGACCATGGCCCGGTGGAAGTCGCGGTCGGCCTGGATGAAGCCCTGGACGTCGCGGCCCGTGGCAAACCGGCGCATGTCCTCGAGCCGCTCGGCCAGCTCCTTGATGAGGGCGTCATCGGCCACCTCGAGGACCAGCTCGATGGCGTGGGTCTCGAGCAGCTCGCGCGCCTCGAGGATGTCGCGCACCTCGTCGGCACTCACCGACACCACGAGGGCGCCGCGCTTGGGGTAGAGCCGCAGCAGGCCCTCGGTCGACAGGCGCAGCATCGCCTCGCGGACCGGAGTGCGCGAGACCCCCACGGCGTCCGCGACCTCGCCCTCGGTCAGCAGCGAGCCGCCGGCGTACTCCCGGCTCAGGATGCGGGCCTTGAGGTGGTGGTAGGCCCGGTCGGCTGCGGCCGTCGCCTCGGTATCCATGATGTATCTAACCTACCGGAGCGTCCCCCGGGTAGCCCACGGACTCGTCAGTGAACGGTTTCGCGCCTGCAGCGTAGAAGCGCACCTCGTCGCTGCCGACCACGTCGGTGGGCTCGCCGTCGCGGGCCGCCCGTTGCCTCAACCGGTCCAGCGGGACGGGCCCCGCGGAGGACACGAACACGAGGTTGCCGACCGACCGACCGGTGAAGACGCGGTGCGACGCGACCAGCGCCACCTCGGGGAACACGCCGAGGAGCGTCGCGGCGATGCGGCGCGAGATGTACTGCGGCGGCGCGTCGACTACGTTGAGCACGTAGAGCCCGCCGGGCGCCAGGACGCGGGCGACCTCGGCGGCGAACTCCGTGGTCGCCAGGTGGGCCGGCACCAGCCCGTCGATGAACGCGTCGCCGACCACCACGTCCGCGGAGCTGTCGGAACGACCCAGCACCCGGGTACGGGCGTCGCCGAGGTGGACCTTGAGCCGTGGCGACGACTGCAGGCCGAGGTGACGTCGGGCGACGTCCACCACGCGGGGGTCGACCTCGATCAGCTCGGACCGCGACTCGGTACGGGTCGCCGCCACGTAGCGGGCGTACGTGCCGCCACCGCCACCGATGTGCACCACGCGCACCGGGTCGCGTACCGGGAAGACGGCGTCGACCGCGTCACGGATGCGGCGGACGTAGGAGAACTCCAGGTGCTCGGCAGACGACAGGTCGACGTAGCTCGCCTCCATGCCCTCGAGGAACAGCCACCGACCGCTCGGCCGGTCGACGTCGCGGCGAACCTCGACGTGGTCCTCGCTGAACAGGATGAGCGAGGCCCGCCTGCTCCGACGGTTGCCCGCCACGACAGGCTGCCGAGACTTGGTCACGTCTCCATCGTCCCAGGCCCGGCTCGCGCCCAGCCGGACCACGCGGGTGGGTCGGGCCTAGTCCTTTCCGACCATGACGATCTTTGATGCTCACGCGGGGGCCCATAACAGCCGACAACGTCAGGGAGGTCGCCACGGAAGGCGTCCACGAACAGGTCGGGCGGTGATCCCGCAATGGCAGAGCAGACGCAACGTGCAGAGCTCCGCCTCCCCTCGGCGAGACTCGCCTGGTGGTGCTTCGGGCTGACCCTGGCCGCGACCGGCGCCTACCTCGTCGTCGACGACGCCACCCGCTCGATCCTGCTGATGGTCATGGCCCTCGCCGGCATCATCGGGGTCTCCGTGGGCGCGACCCGCATCCGGCCGCGGCTGCGCTGGCCGTGGTACGCCATCTCGGTCTGCGGCGTCTTCTTCCTCGTCGGCGCCGTGCTGCGCGCCGGCCTCACCGACACCCACGGCCACCTCAACTCGCTGCTCCCGGACAGCTTCACCCTGCCGGGGTACGCGGTGATGGGCGCCGCGCTCGTCGGACTCCTGCACAGCCGCCGTGCCAGTGAGGACCGCGCCACGCTCACCGACGGCATCGTCGTCGGCGCCGCCGGCACGATCGCCGCCATGGCGTTCCTCATCGAGCCGACGCTCACGCAGCACACCGGCAGCGCCCTGCTGCACGTCGTCTCAGCGGTCTACCCGCCGATCGACGTCCTGCTGCTGCTCGTGCTGCTCCAGCTGGCCTTCACCGACGTCTCCGGTGCGCCCGCCTTCTGGTTCCTCGCCGTGTCCTTGGGCGCGATCCTGGTGGGCGACACCGGCTATGCGATGCAGCTCGCCGGGCTGGCCCACCCGTACGCCCGCCTGCTCGACACCCCGTACCTCATCGCCTACGGGTTCTTCGCCACCTCGGCCATGCACCCGTCGATGTGGCTGCTGACCAACCCGCAGCCCCGCAGGGTGCGGCCGATGTCGCGCTGGCGGCTGGTCACGGTGGCCCTGGCCGTGGTCTCCCCCGCAGTCGTCGTGCTGTTCCAGCCGCCGGTGCTCGTGCGCGACCGGGTCATCTTCGCGGTCGGCATCGCGGTCCTGGTCTCCGCGGTCTTCAGCCGCTCGGTCCGGGCGGTCAACGAGCACGCCGCGTCCGAGACGCACCTGTCGCTGCTCGCCACGCGCGACGTCCTGACCGGGCTGGCCAACCGGACCAAGCTGACCCAGTTCCTCACCGACGAGCTGCCGCGCGCCGCGGTCGCCAACCGGCACGTCGGCCTGGTGCTGCTCGACCTCGACCGCTTCCAGGTCGTCAACGACAACTGGGGACACGGCGTCGGCGACGAGCTGCTCGTGGCCGTGGCCGACCGGCTGCTCACCCGGCTCCCCGACATGCTGGTCGTCCGTACGGGTGGCGACGAGTTCATCGTGGCCGGCCGACTGCCGCTCGACGACCCCCAGGGTGAGCTGCTGGTGGCCCGGGTGATGGCGTCGTTCGAGCAGGTCTTCGAGGTTTCCGCCGGACAGCTCGTCGTGACCACGTCGGCCGGCGTCACCGCCGTGCAGCCCACCCGCGAGAGCGACGACCAGACGCTCCTGCGGGACGCAGACACCGCGATGTACCGCGCCAAGGCGATGAGCGGTGATCGCTGCGTGCGCTTCGTCGAGGAGATGCACGCCGAGATCGCCGAGCACGTGGCGATCGAGCAGCGGCTGCGCCGGGCCATCGCGATGGACGGCTTCGAGCTGCACTACCAGCCCATCGTCGACCTCGTCGACAGCACGGTACGGGGCTATGAGGCGCTGCTGCGGCTGCGGCCGGACGGTGGCAACCCGCTGCGGCCGGACGAGTTCATCCCGGTCGCGGAGAAGACCGGCCTCATCCTGTCGATCGGCGCCTTCGTCATCGACGAGGCCTGCAGACAGATCGCCGTCTGGCGCCGCGACCACCGGTTGGAGATGGACCGGGTCTTCGTCGCGGTCAACGTGTCCTCGCGCCAGCTGCACGAACACGGCTTCGTCGCGGACGTGCTCGGCGCGCTGGAGCGCCACGGCGTACCGTCCCGCTGCCTCCACATCGAGATCACCGAGAGCCTGCTCATGGACGACATCGAGATGGCCATCGAGATGCTCGACGCGCTCCGCGACCGCGGCATCCACATCAGCGTCGACGACTTCGGCACCGGCCACTCGTCGCTGGGCTACCTCAAGCGGCTGCCGGTCGGGACCGTCAAGGTCGACCGGTCGTTCGTCTCAGGCCTCGGAGAGGTCAACGGGCGGAGCGGCGCCGACGACGAGGCGATCGTACGGGCGGTGATGGGCATGGCGCAGGCTCTCAACCTGTCCGTCGTTGCCGAGGGCGTCGAGACCCAGCTGCAGCGCGACGTGCTCCGCTCCCTCGGCTGCACCTACGCCCAGGGCTGGTTCTACGGCCGGCCGATGCTGCCCGACGACGCGGTGGCGTCCTGGGCCCGCAGCCGTCAGGCCAGCGCGATCGCGAGCTGACGGCTCACACCCGCGGCGGAACCTCCATCGCGTAGTAGGTCTGCACGTCGAGGGTCACCAGGTCGGTCGGGCGGGTGCGGCTAGAGACCAGGCGGCACAGCCGTGCGAACGCGAACGTCTCGTCGTTGTAGCCGCAGACGTCGAATGCCACGACGCCGCCCTCGTGCTCGAGGTCGCCGGTGACGCGGGCGACCAGCAGCATGATGAGGCCGCGGGCCTGGGCGTCCGGCCGTACGACGAGAAAGCCCAGGTAGTGCAGGCGTCCTGCGGCGTAGTGCTCGGGGTAGCGCTCGCGGTAGAAGCGGCTACTGATGTTCTCGGTGGACAGCTCGGTGGTGAGCGTGAGCACCGCGACGACCGTGCCGTGCTCGTCTCGCCCCACGTACTTCTTGATCCGCGGGTCGGCGACGACGGCGCGCAGCTCGGACTCGGCCAGCGTCTGCTTCATCGCCGCGACGCCGGCGAGCGGCTCGAGCGACGTGCGGTAGGTCTCCCATGCGGCATCGGCGTCGGATCCGACCAGCACCGATTCGACCGTGACGTGCAGTCTCTCGACCCTCAGGTCGACCACGTCACCGCGCGGTGGCGAGGGGATGACGACGGCCAGGTCCTGGGCCGTCGTGAGGCTGGTGGCGGTCAATGCGTTCTCCCTGCGGGGATGGTTAAGCCGGTTGGCTTCTAGTGTGTGGGCCGAACGGCGCAATTGTCGTTAGCCCATTGGGGCTAAGTTTTGCGCTAACACTGACCAAGCCGAGACAATCCCCCGGTGCCACTTCCCCCACGTCTCGTCCTCGCCTCAGCGTCATCCGGACGGCTCGCCGTGCTGCGGGGGGCCGGCTTCGACCCCGAGGTGATCGTCAGCGGGGTGGACGAGGACGGGGTGACCGGGCCACCGGTCCAGCTCTGCCTCGAGCTGGCGCAGCTGAAGGCGGCAGCGGTCGCGGAGGGCCTGGCGGGGGCTGCGGCGCTCGTGGTCGGCTGCGACTCGGTGCTCGAGCTCGACGGTCAGGCCCTGGGCAAGCCGTCGTCTGCCGCCGAGGCAACCGCACGCTGGCACGCCATGGCGGGCCGCAGCGGCCTGCTGCACACCGGCCACTGCGTCATCTCCACCGCCGAGGGAGCGCAGGTGTCGGCCGTGGGCACGACTCTCGTCCGGTTCGGCCAGCCCGACGCCGAGGAGCTCGCGGCCTACGTCGCCACGGGCGAGCCGCTGCTGCTGGCCGGTGCGTTCTCGATCGACGGCCTCGCCGGGCCGTTCGTCGACAGCATCGACGGCGACCACTCCAACGTGATCGGTCTGTCGCTACCGCTGTTCCGCCGGCTGCTCGGCCAGCTGGGCGTGCGGCTCACCGACCTGTGGGTCCGTGAGGCCGGGCTCGACGAACGGCGGACCAGCTAGACGCCGACCCGGGTTGCCGGCACCTGACCCATGCGGCCGGCCTTGAAGTCGTCGATTGCCTGCGCGATCTCGGTGTGGCTGTTCATGACGAACGGGCCGTGGTGCACGATCGGCTCGCGCAGCGGCTGGCCGCCCAGCAGCAGCACCTCGAGCGAGGGGCTGGATGCGTCCTGCTCGAGGTCGGCCGCGACGGTGAGGGCGTCGCCCTCGCCGAGGACCGCCAGGCTCCCGGTACGGACCGGGGCCTTGTCGACGCCGACCGAGCCGCGCCCCGAGAGCACGTACACGAGGGCGTTGAAGTCCTTGTTCCACGGGACGTCGAGCTGGGCGCCGGGCGAGATCGTGGCGTGGGCGTAGGTGATCGGCGTCCACGTGATGCCGGGGCCATCGTGGCCGGCCAGGCTGCCGGCGATCACCCGTACCAGAGCGCCCCCGTCCTCACTGGCGAGCAGCGAGACCGATGAGGCCGCGATGTCCTGGTAGCGCGGCGGAGTCCACTTGAGCGACGCCGGCAGGTTGACCCAGAGCTGGACGCCGTGGAAGAGCCCTCCGCTGGCGACCAGCCGCTCCGGCGGGGTCTCGATGTGCAGCAGCCCCGAGCCGGCGGTCATCCACTGGGTCGCGCCATCGGCGATGAGCCCGCCGCCGCCGGTGGAGTCCTGGTGCTGGAATGCGCCGTCGATGATGTAGGTCACGGTCTCGAAGCCGCGGTGCGGGTGCCACGGGGTGCCCTTGGGCTCGCCGGGCGCGTACTCGACGGCGCCCATCTGGTCGAGCAGCAGGAACGGGTCGGTGACGCTGAGCGCCAGTTTGCCGGGGAACGGCCGGCGGACGGGGAAGCCCTCGCCCTCGAAGGTCTCGCGACCCTGAACGGTCGTGAGCACGGGTCGCTGGGTGGTGCCGGGCGCCGAGCGGGCGATCCGCGGCAGCACGAGCAGGTCGTCGGGGGTGATGGCGGGCATGGGGGCCTCCTGAGGTGAGCGACTGCTGCCCGCAACGATAGTTGCACACGCAACATTCCGCCGACGGCGCGCAGGGATTAGGCTTGTCGGCATGACGGAGACGATTCAGGAGACCGGCACCCGGATCATCGAGGAGACGGTCCCGGCCTACCTCCCGGACAGTGGCGACCACGAGCGGTTCGCCCACTACGTCCTCAAGGACAAGATCATGGAGTCGGCCATGACCGGCTCCCCCACCGTCGCCTTGTGCGGCAAGGTGTGGGTCCCCGGCCGCGACCCCAACAAGTTCCCGGTGTGCCCCGAGTGCAAGGAGCTCTACGACATGGGGCCCAAGGGTCGCGAGAAGTTCTGGAAAGACAAGGCGAAGAACGACAAGTAGTCGCGCTACGGCACCCGTACGGCGAGTAGGGCGATGTCATCGCGTGGGTCGCCGTCCTGGAAGGCCATGACGTCCGCCAGCACGGCCGTGACGATCGTCTCGGCCGACCGCGCCGCACCGGTCACCGCCTCGACGAGCCGGTCGTCTCCGTAGAACTCGCGGCCTCGGCGACCTTCGGTCACGCCGTCGGTGAACAGCAGCAGGCTGTCCCCCGGGAACAGCGTGAACGTCGTCTCGCTGAACGACGCCGCGTCGACCGCACCGACCAGCGAGCCGGCATCGCCGTACGGCTCGGGTGGTGTGCCGTTGCGCGTCAGCAACGGCTGGGGGTGGCCGCCCAGGCTCAACGTGGCGTCCCAGCCGACTGCTGCTGGTCGCAGCCAGAGCAAGGCCACCGTGGCGAACCGGTCGCCGTGCTGGAGCAGCTCGGTGTTGGCCTTGGACAACGCTTCGGCCAGCAGGTGAGGACGCAGAGCGACACTGCGCAGCGAGTGGCGGAGCAGGGCAGTCACGACCGCCGCGTCCACGCCCTTGCCGCAGACGTCGCCGACGGCGAGCACCCAGTCGCCGGTGACCGTCTCGAAGAAGTCGTAGAAGTCGCCACCCACCTCGTCGCCGGCCCGCGCCGGCCGGTAGGCAGCGGCGACCTCGAGGCCCTCGATCGTCGGCGGGGCCGGCGGGATCAGGGTCAGCTGCAGGGTCTGGGCGAGCGCAGTTGCCGTCGCGCGGGCCTGCTCGGCCTCACGGCCGGCTCGTACCAGCTCGCGTTCGTAGGATCGCCGCTCGGTGTCGTCGAACACGGCGGACCTGATGACGACCGCTGTGCCCGAGTCGTCGCGCTCGAGCACCGAGCTCAACGTGACGGGCAGCCGGCTGCCGTCGTCGCGGACCAGGTCGAGCGCCACCCCGGTCGCGGCGCCGTGCACGCGCAGCAGCGGCGAGACGTGGGTCTGGTGGAAGATGGCGCTGCCGACGGTCAGCAGCTGCCCGAACGACCGGCGCCCAACCAGGTCCTCGCGGCGCAGCCCGACGAGGCCGAGGAAGGTCTGGTTGACCTTGATGATCATGCCGTCCGGCGTCGTCGAGAGGTAGCCGCAGGGTGCCCGGTCATAGAGCAGCTCGGCGTCGTCGTCGAGCGGGACGAGCGCGGCGAGGGCGGCTGACGCCGTCACGGTACGAACCTCGCACTCATGCGGTCAGGCTAGCAGTTTTTGCCGAGGTTTGACCCCCTTGGTCAGGGCTTGATCAGCCCCTTGTCCTCGACGTGGTCGTCACCAGCGCCGTACATCACGGTGGTGCGCATCAGGTTTCGATCATGGTCATCTGGGCCGCGCTGTGATGGTCGCCCGCGGCTGGCGTGAGGTTGTCGAGGCGCTGCAGCTGCTCGGCCGTGAGCTCAACGGCGTCGGCGCCGACGTTCTCCTCGACCCGGCTGACCCGCTTGGTGCCAGGGATCGGTGCGACGTCGGCGCCCTTGGACAGCACCCAGGCGAGCGCGACCTGGGCCGGGGTGACGCCGATCTCCTCGGCCATGGCCCGCACCTCGTCGGCGCTGTCGAGGTTGCGCTGGAAGTTGTCGCCCTCGAAGCGCGGGTTGGTCTTGCGGAAGTCGCCCTCGGCCAGGTCGTCCACCGAGCGGATGGCGCCGGTGAGGAAGCCACGGCCGAGCGGGGAGTACGGCACGAGCCCGATGCCGAGCTCGCGCAGCACTGGCAGCACGGCCGGCTCCAGGTCACGGGTCCACAGCGAGTACTCCGACTGCACCGCGGTGATCGGGTGAACGGCGTGGGCCCGGCGGATCGTGCGCGCCCCCGCCTCGGACAGGCCGATGTGCCGGATCTTGCCCTCGGCGACCAGCTCGGCCAGCGCACCGACGGTGTCCTCGATGGGCGTGCCCGGGTCGACGCGGTGCTGGTAGTAGAGGTCGATGTGATCGACGCCGAGCCGGGACAGTGAGCCTTCCACGGCGAGGCGGATGTTGGCCGGGCTGCTGTCGAGGCCGTCCTTGCCGGTGTGGGAGATCAGGCCGAACTTCGTGGCGAGCACGACCTCGTCCCGGCGTCCTTTGATGGCGCGACCGACCAGCTCTTCGTTGACGTACGGCCCGTACACCTCGGCCGTGTCGATCAACGTGACGCCGAGGTCGAGGGCGCGGTGAATGGTGCGGATCGAGCCGACCTCGTCGGAGGTCGGGTCGACATACGCGGTCGACATGCCCATCGCGCCGAGGCCGATGCGGCCAACGCTGAGGCTACCGAGGGTGGCGTTCTTCATGAGGGGTTCTCCGATGCGAGGACGGACTTGGCGACGGTGACTGCGGACATGGCCCGCGGCCACCCGGCGTAGAAGGCACAGTGGGTGATGGTCTCGATCAGCTCAGTGTCTGTCACGCCGTTGGTCACGGCACGACGCAGGTGACCGGGCAGCTGCTCGGTGTGTCCACCGGCGACGAGCACGGCGACGGTGATGAGGCTGCGGTCGCGCTTGGACAGCTCGGGGCGTTCCCACACGTCACCGAAGAGGACATCGTCGGTGAGCGCGACGAGCTTGGGCGAGAAGTCGCCGATCAGCTGCTGCGCAGGGCTGGGCGTGTCGGACATCGGAGCCTCTCCTCGTTCGTGAACAACGTGTCTCCAGAGAACACGACGTCTCCGCCTCCAGGCAGGGTCTGTCGTCACAGGTACTGGCAGAACCTCCCTCGTCGGTGCCCGCGGGTCTAGCGTTGTGACGTGGACAACCGCAACCAGATCCGCGACTTCCTCACGACCCGCCGGGCGCGGATTACCCCGGAGCAGGCAGGACTGCCGGTGTACGGGCGGAACCGCCGCGTCACTGGCCTGCGCCGCGAGGAGGCGGCCATGCTCGCCGGGGTGAGCGTCGACTACTACACCCGGCTCGAGCGGGGCAACCTCACCGGCGCCTCCGAGAGCGTGCTGGACGCCATCGCCGCGGGGCTGCAGCTTGACGATGCCGAGCGGACGCACCTCTTCGACCTCGCCCGAGCTGCCAACGCAGGCCCGACCGCGCGACGCCGGCCCACGAGCCAGCGGGTGCGCCCTGGCATCCAACGGGTGCTCGACGCGATGACCGACGCTCCGGCCTGGGTGCGCAACGGCCGTTCGGACGTCCTGGCCACCAACCGCCTGGGCCGCGCCCTCTACGCGCCCGTCGTCAACTCCCCCGTACGACCGGCCAACACCGCGCGGTTCATCTTCCTCGACCCGCACGCCGACGAGTTCTACCGCGACTGGAACGGCACTGCCAACGACATCGTTTCGGTGCTCCGCGCCGAGGCGGGACGCAACCCGTACGACAAGGGCCTCACCGACCTGATCGGCGAGCTGTCGACGCGCAGCGAGGACTTCCGGACCCGCTGGGCCAAGCACAATGTGCTCTTCCACCGCACCGGCCGCAAGGCGCTGCGCCACCCGGTCGTCGGCGACCTCGACCTGACGTACGAGGCGATGGAGCTGCCATCCGACCCCGGGCTGACCCTGCTCGTCTACACCGCCGAACCCGCGTCGCCGACCGCCGATGCGCTGCGCCTGCTCGCCAGCTGGGCCGCCACTCTCGACGAAGAAACCCGTGACGTCGCTCAGCGGCGGCCGACGGCGTAGAAGGCAACCGCTGCTGCGGCCCCGACGTTGAGCGAGTCGACGCCGTGGGCCATGGGGATGCGTACCGTCGCATCGGCGTAGGCCAGCACGCGCGGCGACAGCCCCGGACCCTCCGCGCCGAAGAGCAGGGCGACCTTGTCGTCGCGGCCCAGCGTCAGCTCGTCGAGCGGGGTCGCGTGCTCCCCCGGGGTCAGCGCCAGCATGCGGAAGCCCGCCTCGCGAATCACCCCCAGACCACCCGGCCAGGGCGGCTCAAGACGGGCCACCGGTAGCGAGAACACCTCCCCCATCGAGACTCTGATCGATCGGCGGTAGAGGTGGTCGACGCTGCGTGGGTCGAGCAGCACCGCGTCGATGCCGAGGCCGGCGGCGCTGCGGATGATCGCGCCGAGGTTGGTCGGGTTGTTGACCGTGTCCAGCACGGCGACCCGGTGAGCGGTGGCGAGCACCTCGGCCACGCTGGGCAACGGCTTGCGGGCGAACGACGCCAGCGCGCCGCGATGGACGTGGAACCCGGTCACCTGCTCGAGCACGTCGTCGGCGGCGACGTACATCGTGGCCCCGACGCCCGCGATCTCCGCGTCCAGCGATGCGTACCAGTGCGGGCTCATCAGCGCCGACCGCATCGTGTAGCCGGCCCGCAGCGCCCGCCGGATGACCAGCTCACCCTCGGCGATGAACATGCCGTGCGCGGGCTCGACCTTGAGCCGCAGCGCGACATCGGTCAGGTCCTGATAGTCGGCAAGACGCGGGTCGGCGGCGTCCGTGATCTCCTGCACGTCGGCCATCATGCCTGCACCGTCAGACCTTTCGCGGTACGGATGACGTCGCGCAGAGTCTCGTCCGCCTCGACCCGGGCGCCCGGCCACAGCACGCATCGCTCGGCGCTGCCCAGCAGTACGGCGCCTTCCCCCACCACTGTCTCACCACCCGACGCGAGCAGGTTGGCCGCAAGATAGTCGGTGGGCGTGCCGCAGTCGACGAACGGGCCCTCGAGGTCTATCAGCTCGAGCCGACCGGCCCGCTCCGCCGCTGCCCACGACACCTCGTAGAGACCTGAAGGGACGGCGTCGAGACCCGACACGTCCGACCAAGGCATGACGCAGACGCCCGCGTAGCGCCGTCCCTCGAAGTCCGGGCGCAGCTCGTCCGTCACGACCCCTAGCCGGATGGTCGTTCCGCTCCAGCCGGAGAGCAGCTCTTCCAGCGGCCCGACCAGATAGGCATCGGCGTTGGTGACAATCGTTGCCCTGCCGCCGATCCAGGGTCGCAGCGCACCCAGGGCCCCCGCCGTGCCTAAGGCCACTGGCCTCTCGTACGACAGGAACGCCCGACCTTCGAGGTGGCTGCTCATCAACGACGGAAACGCGTGGACATTGACCGCGACGTCCGTACAACCCAGTGACAGCAGACGATCCAGCGCGAGATCAACCAAGGGCCGGTTGCCCACGGGGCAGAGGGCCTTCGGCAGCTCGTCGGTCAGCGGCCGCAGCCGGGTGCCGGCGCCGGCGGCGAGGACGACCCCGCAGAGCTCAGCCGGCACCGAACAGCCCGAGGCCCTCGTACTCCGCGAGCACCTGGGCGGTGATGGCGGTGATCGACGGCAGGTCGCCGAAGGTGCACCAGCGGACGTCGCTGACCTCGAGGTGGTGCGGCGACGGCGTCGGTGCGTCGGCCGCCAGCGTGCTCGCGAAGAGCACGTCGACCCGACGCGGCCGCGGATCGATGATGACGCCGACCGCATGAGCGGTCTCGGGCCCGTCGAGCACCAGCCCGAGCTCTTCCAGCACCTCGCGGCGCACCCCCTCGGGCGCGCCCTCACCCCGGCGAAGGAGACCGCCCGGGAGTGCCCACTGCCGGGTGTGCCGCTGGTGGACCAGCAGGACGGACGCCCGGTCGCCCTCGCGCTGCAATAGGACGAGCGCGCCGACGGTGAAGCCGGGGGTGCCGGCACGTACGGCGAGCACCCGGACTCGTCGCGGCAGCCGGCCGAAGACGCTGAACCCCACCTTGCGCAGCGGGTCGAGGGAGGAGGAAGGCACGGGTCAGCCCTTGGCCCCGCCAGTGAAGTTCCACGATGCCAGGCGCAACGCCGGTACGGAGTAGGACGCCATGTACTGCCGGTGCATCTCGGGCACCGACCCGATGCCGAGCACCCGGTCGGGTCCGATCGCGTCGACGTAGGACTGGGTGAACCGCAGGTTGGCCACCGGCCGCACGACCTTGCCGTTCTCGACCAGGAAGACCCCGTTGCGGGTCAGGCCGGTCACGACAAGGGTGCGCGGGTCGAGGATGCGGGTGTACCAGAAGTCCGTGACCAGCAGGCCGCGCTCCATGTGCGAGACCAGCTCATCGGTGTCGTGAGAACCGGTGCCCAGCAGGAGGTTGCAGGCCAACGCTCCCTCGGACTCGCCGCCCTCGATGCCGTGGCCGGTTGACGTCGTGCCGCCGGCCTTGGCGGTGCGCAGATCCTCGGCAAGGCCGACCGAGACGCCGTCGCGGACGAGGTCGAGCCGTTGTTTGGGGGTGCCCTCGTCGTCGAACGGCAGGGACACGGTACGGCGGTCGGCGGCGTCGTCCCAGAGCTGGATCGAGCGGTCGAACTGCTGCTCGCCCAGAGCGACGAAGGACCGGCCCTCGGCGACGGCACGGGCATTGAAGCCCTGCCAGGCCACGAAGAAGACCAGGTCGGCGACGCAGCTGGGCTCGAGCACCACCTCGTAGTGACCTGGCTCGACGTCGCTGGCACCCACGGCGGCGAGCGCCCGGGTCGCCGCCCGCCGGCCGAGGACCACCCCGTCGAGGTCGGCGAGCGAGCTCGCGGTACGCCGTGCGGACGCGTCGGCGCCGGCCGTGCGAGCCACCCCGTCGAGCGTGGCGTGGCTGGTCTCACCGGTCACCCGCTGGCCGGCTGAGTTGGCGAAAGCCACGACCGATCCGACAGTCTCGCAGAAGCCGGCAGTCTCCAGATCGCCTGCTGCCTCGACGAAGTCGCGCACGAGCGCCGCTCGGTCGCCGGGCGACGCCTCCGCCGTCCGTCGGTCGTACGACCCGGCGAACGTGGTCGGCGCCGGCTGGGCGAGCCCAGGCCACTCGGGGTCGACGGGGCGCAGCCGGGCCGCCTCTGCGGTGCGCGCGACCAGGGTGCGGAGGCTGTCGTCGAGGTCGGCCGCGCTCGGGTCATAGGTCATGCTCGCGTTGGCCGTGCGCCCGTCGTACGACAGTCGCAGCGAGACCGACGCGACCGACTCGGCGACGTTCTGGTGGATGAACGAGTTGGCGAAGCGGGTCAGCGCGTGCTGGCCGGTGCGGACGGTGACCTCGGCCGAGCCGTCGCACATCGCGACGACGCGGTCGGCCACGTCGAGCTCGTGGTCACTCATCCCGTCACCCCCACGCGAACGTTCTGGAACCTCGCCGGCACCGTCGGATGACCGGTGTGGCCGACCTGCATCGGCTGGCCCTTGCCGCAGTTGGGGGTGCCCATCACGAACCACTCGTCCTCGCCGCCGACCCGGTCCATCGACCCCCAGAACCGCGGGCTGATGCCGGTGTAGGTGGGGTTGCGCAGCATGCGGCCCTTCTTGCCGTTCTTGATCTCGTACGCGATCTCGCAGCCGAACTGAAAGTTGAGCCGCCGATCGTCGATGGACCACGACCGGTTGGTGTCCATGTAGATGCCGTCGTCGGTGTCGGCGATCATCTCCTCGGTCGAGGAGTCTCCTGGCAGCAGGCCGATGTTGGTCATGCGCACCATCGGCAGTCGGTTGAACCCGTCCGCGCGGACGCAGCCACCGCTGGGAATGCCCGCGAGGGCGGCGGAGTCGCGGCCGGACAAGACACCGACCCAGATGCCGTCCTTGACGATGTCGACGCGGTGCGCCGGGGTGCCCTCGTCGTCGAAGCCGAACGACCCGAGCGCGCCGGGCAGCGATGCATCGGCGATGACGTTCATCAGCGGCGAGCCGAACCGCAGGGTGCCCATCTGGGCCAGGTCGAGCCAGCTGGTGCCGGCAAAAGCTGCTTCCCAGCCGAGGATGCGGTCGAGCTCGGTCGCGTGACCGACCGACTCGTGCAGCTGCAGCGCCATCTGGTTGGCCCCGAGGATGAGCGTCGTCTCGCCGCTCGGGCAGACCGGCGCGCGGAGCAGAGCCTGCGCCTCGTCGGCCAGCCGCGGCGCGCTGCCGACGAGGTCGAGCTCGCGCACCACTTCCCAGCCGCGGGTGCCGTACTGGCCGCGGACGCCGGGGAACGACCGTCGTTGGGTCTCGTTGTCGCCGACCGCCGTGGCACTCGACCACGCGCCGCACTCGCGGATGTGCTGGTCGATGTGGTGCCCCTCACTGGAGACGAACCACTTGCGGGTGTCCCAGATGGAGTACGACGCCTGCGCGATCTGGACGCCGGCGTCGCGCATGGCGGCGGTGATCGCCACCATCAGGTCGCCCTTCTCGGACAGCGGCACCGACAACGGGTCCTCCAGGCAGCCGCTGCTCCACGACGCGACCTTGGGCCCCGCTCCCCCGGCATCGGCCAGGGACAGGGCGGGTCCGGCGACCATGGCGCTGGCTCGGGCGATGTCGGCGGCACGCCGCCCGGCGTCCTCGACCGAGGTACGGGTCAACGTCGGCGTCGCGAAGAACCCCCAGGAGGAGCCGACGAGGGCCCGTACCCCGAGCCCTGCCGTCTCGTCCTGCGAGAGCCGCTCGACGACGGCGTTCTGGGCCGCCATCGACTCGGTCTTGGAGATCATCACTCGCGCGTCGGCATAGCGCGCCCCTGCGGCCAGTGCGGCCTCGACGGCGGCCTGTGCGTACTCGTCCATGCCTCACAACTTATGCCGTCACTGGTCCAAAAGGAGTAACGTCGCGCCGCAACGATCAACAGTAGGAGACGTGTCGTGACCAACAGCGCCTCCAGCAGCGGCCCCTTCCTGCGACACCTGCCGGCTCAGACGACGGCCCGCAGGGCCCGCTCGCGCCGCGACATCGAGGACATCCTCGCCAGTGGCGACGCGCTCGCCCCGGTCTTCCAGCCCATCGTCGAGCTGGCCACCGGACGCATCGCCGGCTACGAGGCCTTGAGTCGGTTCCGCTCAGCGACGTCTCGCACGGTGCCCGTGTGGTTCGCGCAGGCCCGCCGCTTCGGGCTCGGCAGCCAGCTGCAGGCCAAGGCGATCACCGCCGCCCTCGCCGTGCCGCACCGGCCGGCCGGGCGCTACCTCTCGATCAACGCCAGCCCGTCCGCCCTGGTCAGCACCGACGTGCTGGACGCCCTGCCTTCGCGACTGGACGACCTGGTGATCGAGATCACCGAGCAGGAGCCGGTCGAGGACGGCCCGCTGCAGGAGGTGCTGACCGAGCTGCGCGCCCGGGGCGCCCGCCTTGCCGTCGACGACACCGGTGCCGGTTACGCGGGGCTGCAGCGCATGCTCGCCATCAAGCCTGACGTCATCAAGCTGGACAAGGCCCTGGTCACCGGTCTCCAGCACGACCCGGCCAAGATCGCGCTCGCCGAGGCGCTCGTGCGCTTCGCACGTCGTACCGGGGCCACCATCTGTGCCGAGGGCATCGAGTCGGCCGAGGAGCTGCTGACCCTCGCCGACCTCGATGTCCTGCTGGGTCAGGGTCACCTGCTCGGCATGCCGGCCGATGGCTGGTCCGACGTGCCCGACGCCGCAGCAGCCCTGTGTCGTACGGCGATGCGCCAGGCCCTCGCGGGCACCGCGTCCTCGTTGGCCTTCCGCGGCGACGATGGCGACCAGCGCATGGAGCGGCTGAGCCAGTGGCTCACGACGGTCAGCTCGCGCGACGAGCTGGCCCAGGTGGTTCACCCGGTCGCAGAGATGCTGCACGCCGACCAGGTGCTGCTGTCGCGGCTCGACGTGCTGTCCGGCCGGCTGCACACGGTCAGCGGCAGGGGCTGGGCCGCGACCGGCGACTCGTACGCGCTGTCCGACTACCCGCTGACGCACTGGGTTATGGAGCGCCAGGAGATCGCGCAGGTGCTGCGGGACGACCCTGACGCCGACCCGTTCGAGCGCGCGGTGCTGACCCGGCTCGGCTATCGCTCGATGCTCATGCTGCCGGTCTCGTGCCGTGACACACCGCTCGGGCTGCTCGAGGTCTACACCGGCAGCGACCGCGCATGGACCCGTGTCGAGATCCGCCGCGCCCGGATGATCTGCAACCAGCTCGGACCGATCATCGCCGGGCTGTCCGGGCCGCTGGCGGGGCGCTGACGAGCTGCGCGTGACTCCACCCTAAGATCGGCAGTCCACAGAACGATTGGCCCGAAAGGCGGACCACGTGCGGATCGTGATCTTCGGTCCCCCCGGCTCGGGCAAGGGGACGCAGGCGGTCCGCATCGCCGCCCACTACGGCGGGGTGCACATCTCGACCGGCGACATCCTGCGCGCCGAGATCGCCGCCGGCACCGAGCTGGGCCATCAGGTCCAGGGCTACCTCGACAATGGCGACCTGGTCCCCGACGAGCTGGTCACGGACATCGCGTGGCCGCGCATCCTCGAGGCAGCGCTCGGCCCCGGCTACGTGCTGGACGGCTTTCCCCGTACGGTCGGCCAGGCTGAGGCCGCCTACGCACGAGCCACCGCCGCGGGCGTCACCGCCGACACGGCGGTCTACCTCGACGCAGCGGCCGAACCACTCGTCGCACGGCTGCTCGCGCGCGCCCAGGTCGAGGGCCGCGCGGACGACACCGCCGAGGTCATCGCCAACCGGCTCGCCGTCTTCGCCAAGGAGACCGAGCCGCTCGTCGACTACTACGAGCAGCGCGGCCTCCTCGTGCACATCGATGGCCTGCGGACCCCTGACGAGGTCACGCAGGCCATCATCGCCGCTCTGGACGCCCGCTAGAGGATTGCCGACTCGGCCTTGGCGCTGGCCTCGTCCGTGACGTCCTCACCGGTTGCGGCTGCGGCGCCGATGGCACCGTCGCCACCCTGCTTGGCCTCGGCGTTGGCCGCGGCGAGGCCGCCCTGCGAGCGCAGTGCGACCTCCTTGATGAAGAAGGAGAGCACCACGATAGGGATGCAGACGATCGCGGCGACGAGGAACACCTCGTGCATCGAGTCGGCGAAGCCGTGCAGGAACACGTTCTTGATGACGTGCGGCAGGCCGTTGATGAAACCGGAGTCGTTGAGCGAGCTCGAGCTGCCACCGCCCTGCAGCTTCTTGGCCTGCAACGGGGTGAGCGTCTTCACGGCCGCCGCGTAGCCGGTGGGGTCGGACTTGGTCAACGTCGCGAACCGGTCCTTGATGTTGCCGCCGACCGAGTTGAACAGGATCGACAGGAACACCGCGGTGCCGAACGTGCCACCCATGGAGCGGAAGAACGTGTTGGCTCCGGTGACGACCCCCATGTCCTTGGGCGGCATCGCGTTCTGCACGGCGACGACCAGCGTCTGCATCGACAGGCCGAGGCCAGCACCCATGATGGCCATGAAGATGCCGGTGATCCACAGCGCGGTGCCGACCTGCAGCGTGTAGAACAAGGCCATCGCCGACAGCAGGCAGATGCTGCCGATGATCGGGAAGATCTTGTAGCGGCCGGTCTTCATCATGATCCGGCCGGAGGTCGCCGAGGCCACGATGATGCCGACCATCAGCGGGATCAGCAGCAGACCCGCCTTGGTCGGCGACTCACCCTTGACGATCTGCAGGTAGAGCGGGATCGAGGACAGGCCGCCGAACATCGCGGCACCGACGAGGAAGCCCATGGCGCTGGTCACGCTGAACACCGAGTTGCGGAAGAACCGCAGCGGCAGGATCGCGTCGGCGCCTTGCCGGACCTCGACGAAGCCGAACAGACCCAGCGCGACGACGCCGCCGATGATGTACGAGAGCGACGTCGGCGATCCCCAGCCCCACTCGTTGCCCTTCTCGGCGACGATGAGCAACGGGACGATGCCCACGGTCAGCAGCACCGCGCCCCAGTAGTCGATCTTTGCCTGCGAGCGGGTGTGCGGGAGGTTGAGCACCCGGAAGACGACGATCAGGGCGATGATGCCGATCGGGACGTTGATGTAGAAGATCCAGCGCCAGCCGGCGATGCCGAGGATGGTCGACTGACCGGCGAGGAAGCCGCCGAGCACCGGGCCCAGCACGCTGGACGAGCCGAAGACCCCCATGAAGTAGGCCTGGTAACGACCGCGCTCACGGGGCGGCACGATGTCGCCGACGATGGCGAAGGCGAGCGACATCAGGCCACCGGCGCCGACGCCCTGCAGCCCGCGGTAGGCGGCCAGCTCGTAGATGGAGTGGGCGGTGCCACAGAGCATGGAGCCGATGACGAAGACCGAGATGGCGAACATGTAGAACGGCTTGCGGCCGTACATGTCGGAGAGCTTGCCGTAGAGCGGCGTGGTCACGGTAGAGGTGATCAGGTAGGCCGTCGTCACCCAGGCCTGGGCGGTGAGGCCGTCGAGCTTGTCCGCGATGGTGCGCATCGCGGTCGCGACGATGGTCTGGTCGAGGGCGGCCAGGAACATGCCGAGCAACAGCCCGGTCAGGATCGTCATGATCTGCTTGTGGCTCAGCGCTCCCGACTTGCCCTCGGGGACTATGGCCTGGGTAGTGCTCACGCGGACTCCTGTTGGTCGGTGTTCTGGCACGAGACTCTGTAGGCGGCGACCGCCTGGTTGAAACGGGCGAGGTGATCGGCGAGGGACTGCTGCTCGGCCTCGGTGTAGCCGGCGAGCAGGTGGGACAACGCCCGGCGGCGCTGCTCGTACCCTGCGTCGAGGACGGCGCGTCCGGCGGTGGTGAGCTGGAGCAGCGACGCGCGGCGGTCGTCCGGGTCGCGCTCGCGCACCACCCAGCCGGCCTGCTCGAGGTCCTGGACCTGACGGCTGATGGTGGAGACGTCGAGGAACACAGCCCCGGCGAGGGTGGACAGGCGCAGCGGGCCCTGATCACCGATGCGACTGAGGAGTGCGAACGCGGGCGGGTCGAGGACCGGGCGGTCGCGGTCGACCAGAACCTGGTGCATGTCCTTGGCCCCCCGGATGAGGGTGACGAGCTCGCGGCCGATGATCTCGGCCAGGTCGGTCATGAGAGGTTCACCTGTCCCATTTGGTTGCTTGGTACAAGCATAACTCCCGAACTATCGTCCGTCTTCCTGAATTCTTGAGCCTCTCTACTCGTGTCTACTCGTGCACGGCGAGCGGCAGCCGCGCCTCGAACGCAGTCGCCCCCTTGGCCTCGCCGGCGAGCACCACGTCGCCGCCGGCCGCCCGTGCCGCCTCCTGCGAGAGCCACAGCCCGAGACCGGCGCCGCCCCGCTCCGCGCGCGACGTGACCCACGGCTGGAAAAGCCGCTCGCGCACGGTCGGGTCGACACCCGGCCCGTCGTCGGACACCCGGATGGTCAAGGTGCCATCCGAAGCGAGGGCAGTGACCGTCACCAGTCCGGCGTCGCTGCCGTGCTGGGCGCCGTTCTCGACGAGGGGATCGATCACGGTGCGCAGGAGGTGCGGGTCGACAGTGCGACCCTCGTCGCTCAGCCCTCCGAGGTCGGCCTCGAGCCGCGAGCCGCAGGCGGTGACCTGGCGCTCCCACCGTTCGCAGGCGGTCGCCAGGGCGTCGCTGACCAGGACCGGTTCAGTACGGCGTGCCGTGTGTGCGGCCAGCAGCCGGGCCACCAGCTCGCCGAGGTCGTCGGCGTCGTCGATGACCCGGCGCAGAGCCTCGCTCATGGACTGCTGGTCGCCTTCGAGGAGCGCCAGCTCGGCCTCGGCGCGCAGCGTCGCGAGCGGCGTACGGAGCCGGTGGCTCGCATCGGCGGCGAACCGACGCTCACGTTCGAGACTGGCGGCCACCCGGGCCAGCATGCGGTCCAGGGCCGCGACGAGGCGGCGCAGCTCGGGATCACCCGCAGCCACGTCGAGGCCGCGACCGATGTCGGACAGGCCGACCGCCTCGGCCTCCTCCGTGAGCTCGGAGACGGTGCGCAGTGCGCGGCCGGCGAGCAGCCACGCCAGGAGCCCGGCGAGCGGCACGATGATGGACAGGCCGAGCAGCAGGATCTCGCGCAGCTGGTGGCCCGCCGACTCGAAGCCCTCCGAGTCGAGCCCGACCACGAGCGCGCCGTACCCCGCCGGGCTGGTGGCGGTGGCCGCGAGGTTGATCCGCACGGCGCGGATCACCACGCTCGTGTGGTTGAGCTCGATCGTGGACTGCACACCGCTGGAGTGGGCCAGCACCCGGGACAGGGCGATCACGGCCGGCTCGCCGATGAGGCTGTGCGTCCGGTCGCGTACCCGGCCGTCCGGGCCGATCACCTGGCCGATGTTGGTCCGCGGTGAGTCGGCCAGCGTGTCGAGGTTGCCGTCGGCCGACACCTCAGGCTGGAAGACGTTGATGCGCTCCTGCAGCGCCTGGGTGATGGAGTGCTGCTCGAGCCGCTCGATCTCGACCACGGCGAGGGCACCGAAGCCGACGGAGAAGGCGATCGTGCCCACGAGCGTCGCCACCACCAGGCGGAGCCTCAGTGGCAGTCGGTCCAGCACGGTCAGACCCTAGCGTCTACCGGGACGGCTGCGGGCTGCTCCGGCGGGTCCATGCGGTAGCCGACGCCTCGGATGGTCCGGACCATGCTCTCCAGGCCGTGCGCCCGCAGCTTGCGGCGCAGGTAGCCGATGTAGACGTCGACCACGTTGGACAGGCCGTCGTACGCGTAGTCCCAGATGTTGTCGAGCATGTCGCCGCGGGTCACGACCTCGCCCTGGCGGCGCATGAGGTACTCCAGCAGCGCGAACTCGCGGGCCGTGAGGTCGAGGATGCCCTGGTCACTGCTGACCTCGTGGCGAACCGAGTCGAGGCTCAGCGGGCCGACGGTCAGGACGGCCGGGCGCTCCACCTCGCCGCGGCGGACGAGCGCGCGCAGCCGCGCGACCAGCTCGGTGAACGCGAACGGCTTGGTGAGGTAGTCGTCGGCACCGGCGTCGAGCCCGGCGACCCGGTCCTCGACAGCGGTACGGGCGGTCAGCATCAGGAAGGGGGTCCAGACACCGGCCCGGCGCACCTGGCGGCACAGGTCGAGACCCGACGTGCGGCCCGGCAGCATGATGTCGCAGACCACGGCGTCGTACGGCTGGGACAGCACGGCGACGCGGGCGGTCGAGCCCTCACCGACACTGTCGACCTGCCAGCCCTGAGCGGTGAGGCCCCGGCGCAGCAGGCCGGCCATGCGGACGTCGTCTTCAACCACGAGGATTTTCACGACTCTCATGAGAGCACGTCGTCACCCGATGTGAGGGATCTTCTCATGGTCCCCTCACGACCGGCTTACTGCTCCTGGTACGAGGCCGCCGGCCCGGCCCCGTACCCGAGGATCGCGCCTTACTGAGCGGTGTTCACGGCCGCGGTGTTCGGGAGCGCGACGTAGGGGAACGTCGTGCCGAACGCGTGGTCGTTGGTGTTGACGGCGTCGCCGGCCGCGAGCGCCGGGACGATGCCGGTGACGGCAGCACCCTCGAGCGCCTGGATGGCGATGTCGACGACGTCGTCACCGAGACGGCGACCGTTGGGGAAGCCCTGCAGGTCACCGCCCAGCACGCCGAGGCGGTTCGGGTTGGCCGTGACGGGGACTGCCATGTTGAGGCGCAGCTCCTCGGACGGGACGAACGTCTTCGGGTCCTGGTCCTTGTTGAGGATCGGCGAGTTGAGGTCCGCCTGGATCGGCGCCTTCGTCCCGTCGAGCGTCGGGGCGTTCTTGGCGATGCCGGTGAGGAAGATCTCCGCCAGGTCGTTCCGCGGTCCCTTGGGTGCCGGGATGCCGTACACACTCTGGATCAGAGCCGGAACGATCGGGTGGAGCACGGCGTCGACGACCGGCGCGATGAACCGGTCGTCATTGGGCGCCACCGAGTTGAAGGCGTCCTTGTAGGCCAGCGGGACGACGGCCTCGTTCACCAGCGGGTTGCCCAGGCGGGAGACCTGGACGTACGGGCCGGTGGCCACGCGAGCACCGCGCTGCAGCGTCACGGAGCGCTCTGCCGTCGTCGACCAGATGCCGATGACGGGGTTGCGGGTGGCGTTGCCCTTGAGTGCCAAATCGCTCTTGGGGATCTGCAGCGCCAGCGTGTTGACGTTGTAGCCGCTGAGCGTGTCGTGGCCCGCCTCGGAGAGGTTGGCCCCGTACAACAGGTCGAAGATGCGCAGGTCGAGGAAGAACGGATCGTCCGCCTGTCCTGCGTAGGTCTTCCCACCACCGGGGAGCGAGTAGGTGGCCTGGCTGCGCAGCGCTGCGTAGTTGGGCATGGAGGCGACACCGGTGTCCGAGGGCGCGACGATCGCGTTGCTGACGATCGTCTTCGGGCCGCCGGGGCCGGCCTCCTTCTGCAGCGTGTAGGTCTGGTAGAAGTTCAGGTTCGGGCTGGTGAGGCTGTTGACGACACCGGTGTTGTACAGGAACTGGTGCTTGGCGTCCCGGTAGTGGTTGGTGAACGTCCAGATGTAGTTGATGTCCGACATGCCGTCGCCGTTGTTGTCGATCCGCACGATGTAGTGCGTGTTCTCCGCGAACGGGTAGAAGTTCGGACCGCCGTTGGGCTCCTCGAAGGGGATCCAGTTGGCGATCAGGCTCACCGTGTCCGGCTTGTCCGGGCTGGTGAAGGCGTACACGTCGGTGTTGTCAGCCCGGGCGTCGCCGGCGATCAGCGGTGCCTCTCGGTGGGACGACGCGTTCGACGCGGTGGGGGCGAGACCAACCACCCCAACTGCGAGGGACAGCAGCGCGGCACCCGCTGTCGTCCTTCGCACGTTGCGCAATCTGGCCATGCTGTGCTCCTTTGCCGACCAACCCCGCGCGAAGGTTTCGCACGGGGGTGACACGGCAGGCCTTCGGCGGAGCACACCCTGTGGATTGCCCGAGAAACCTTAATTCTCAGGGTGTTTTCTTGTCGCGCACACTCCGCGACGACGCCGTCACTCTCGTCGTACCAAGTAGGTGTCCATCACCCAGCCGTTGCGTTCGCGGAGCTCGCGCTTGGTGCGCTCGATGTCGCGGGCGACGTCGACCACCCGACCGGACATCAGCACCTCGTCCGGAGTCCCGAGGTAGGCGCCCCAATAGATCGCCAGCGCCGGGTCGTCGAGCTCGACTGCGGCCAGGCCCGCGTCGAGCATGACCACCACGTTGTCGCCGGGCAGGCCGTCCCTCAGCAGCCGGCCGGTGGTGACGTGGATCGGCTCGGCCGTGCGGTTCAGCGGGATGCGGTGGGCCGCCGCGAGGGCCTGGACGCTCGTGATGCCGGGCACGACCTCGTACTCGAAGGCGACGGTGCCCCTGGCGAGGATGTGGTCGATGACGCCGAGGGTGCTGTCGTAGAGCGCCGGGTCGCCCCAGACCAGGAACGCGCCGTGCTGGTCGTCGGTGAGCTCCCTCGCGATGGCATGCTCGAAGAGAACCGCCCTGCGCAGTCGCCAGTCGTCGACCGCGTCCTGGTACCGCTCGGCGGCGCGGTCTCGTGGCGGGTCGGCGATCTCGACAACGCGGTAGCCGTCCTGGTCGGTGATGTAGCGGGCGCAGATCTCCTCGCGCAGCTGCACGAGACTGGCCTTGGCGTCGCCCTTGTCGACGAGGAAGACCACGTCGACCTCGTTGAGCACGCGGACCGCCTGCAAGGTCACGTACTCCGGGTTGCCGGCACCGATGCCGACCAGGCTGAGCTTGCGCATCGGGCTATTGTGCTCCGTGTGCCCCCTGGACTGCTGGCGCTGCGGGTGCTGATCCTGGGTGGGACGGCCGAGGCTCGTGCACTCGCCGTTGCCCTCGACGGTCGCGCGGTGGTGCTCACGTCGTTGGCAGGTGCGGTCGAGGCTCCCCTGCTGCCTCCCGGCGAGGTCCGCATCGGCGGCTTCGGTGGTGCTGACGGGCTGGCCGACCTTGTCGGATCCTGGCGCCCCGACGTCGTGGTCGACGCGACGCACCCCTTTGCCGCGGAGATCACCGCCCACGCGGCCACAGCGGTGGTTTCGGTCCCCTTACTTGTCGTGCGGCGCCCGGCGTGGGTCGCCGAGCCGGCCGACCGCTGGACGTCGTACGGCTCCATCGCCGACTGCGCTGCCGCGGTACGGGACCTGCCGGCCGGTGTCGTCTTCCTGACCACAGGTCGCCGTGACGTGGCGTTGTTCGCCGCCGATGACGTCCACGACTACCTGGTACGCAGCGTCACCACGCCGCCCGACCCGCTGCCACCGCGGACCACGCTGCTGCTCGACCGCGGCCCGTACACCATCCCCGGCGAGCTGGCGTTGATGGCGGCGCACCGCGTGGATGTGCTGGTAACCAAGAACAGTGGCGGCGAAATGACCTCGGCCAAGCTGACCGCCTCACGTCAGCTGGCACTGCCGGTCCTCATGGTCGAGCGCCCCGCGCTGCCTCCGGGTCTCGACGTCCTGCCCGACGTCGAGTCCGTCCTCGCCCGCCTCGACCCGTAGGGCTGCTGCGTGGGCTTGTTCCTGCCGAGCGAGGGGAACCGCTTCGTCACGGCCGCCCGCGCAGCCCAGGAGCTGGACAGGCCGCTATCCCGTGGCGAGTGCCAGTCGCTCCCGCAGCTGGCGAGCCGCAGCCTGGTCGCCGGACACCTGGACGGCGGAGTCCGCTGCGCGTCCCCACAGCCAGAGCAGCAGCGTGGAGGGGTCGCCGGACACTCGCGCGGCGGCCTGTCCGACGACCTGGCCGACGACCACCTCGGCGGGCGCCATCGTGACCTGCCAGGACCGACCCCCGACGGAGACGTCGACAGTGGTCGTGGGTCCGGGCTGAGGTTCTTCGCTCCAGTCGCCAGCAAGCATCAGGGTGAGCACCTCGTCGATCCCGTCGACGGCGAGCTCCGTGTCGATGGCGGACACGTCACCGGATGCACTTTCCGCGTCAGCCCGGTGCACGGCCGTTTCCTGAGCCATGCGTCGGGTCCAGAATCCCGCTGTCTGGTCGGCTGGCCACCAGGTCCAGGAGGGCGCGGCCGGATCGGTGCTGGTGAGCACGTCCATCAGCCGGTGCTGGGCGTCGTCGAACCAAGCCAACGGCTCCCCCGCCTTCGGCCAGCTAGGTGGCCAAGGGTCTGGAGGCGACCCACCGAGCTGGATGCAGGCGATCTTGTGCTCGTAGACCTCGGCGGTGTGCCGGACGAGGTCGGCGACCGTCCAGCCGGGACATGCCGGCACGTCGGCATCGAGCCCGCGGGTCGCCGCTGCGCGCAACCGTGCTCCGTCGAGCTGCAGCAGCTCCAGGTAGCGGACGCGATCCATCGGTCAGCTCGACCGCAGGGCGTAGGTCAGGATGGCGTTGCCCGCCGTCGTCTGCTGCGCGTGCAGCAGTGACAGCCGAGTCGTCGGCACGCTGTCGTCGAAGAGTCGGCGGCCTTCATTGGTCACCACCGGGTGGGTGGTCAGCATAAGCTCGTCGATCACGCCGCCCAGGAAGAGCGCTCGGACGGTGTCGATGCCGCCGACCACCGAGATGTCGCCACCGTCCTGCTCGCGTAGCGTCCTGACGTAGGCCACCGGGTCGCCCACGATCACCGTGCTGTTCCACGGCAGGTCGCCGGACAGGGTGGAGGTGACGACGTGCTTGCGCACCGGGTTGATGAACTGACCGAACGGATCATCGGCGCTCGGCCAGTAGCCGGACCATTCCTGCCAGAGCTTTCGCCCGATGACGACGTCCGTGACGGCACCGATGACGCTGCCCATCAGCTGGCCTTCCTCGGGGCCGAAGGCATCGAACTGCCAGAGATTGGGGCTCTCCACGACCCCGTTGACCGAACTGAACAGGTGAGCAACAACCTTGCGGCTCATGCGTGGTCCTTTCCTTGGGCAGTCAGTGATGGTGATGGTGGGCCGGGTCGTCGGGATGGTCGTGGGGCACCTGCGGGGCGCCGACCTTGGCCTCGTACCCCGGCATGGCGATGCGGTAGATGCAGGTGTCGCAGCTCATCCTGACATCGCCGGTGAGCACTTCGGTGTACCGCTCGAGCACGAGGCGGGCGATGCGCTCCTCCGGTCCGAGCACGCCGGCCGTGCGCACCTCGACCTGCGGGTGGTCATCGGCCCAGGCGTGGGCCTGGGCAACGACCCGGTCCGGCAGCACCCCGGAGAACAGGAAGAACGGCGAGACCACGATGCGACGCGCGCCCAGCAGGCGGGCCCGCTCGAGGGCCGCGGGGACTCCGGGCTCGGCCAGCGACACGAACGAGGTCTCGACGGTCAGGAATCCGCGACCCTCCTGCAGCAGGCGCGCAGTCTTGGCCACATCGGCGTTGGCGTCGGGGTCGGAGGCGCCGCGGCCGACGAGGACGATGGCCGTCGCGGCGCGCTCTTCGTCGTCGAGCACCTCGGCGATGCGCTCGTCGAGCAGCTCGAGCAGCGCCGGGTGGGGGCCCAGCGGGCGACCGTAACCGAACGACAGCCTCTCGCGCCGCAGCCGTTCGCGCGCGAGCGCAGCCGGCACGTCACCCTTGGCGTGTCCAGCACCGACCAGCACCAGGGGTACGGCGACCAGCCGACGGTGACCCTGCTCGTACAACCCCGCCACAGCGTCGGTCATCGGTGGGGCGGACAGTTCGAGGAAGCCGCCCGCCACGTCGAAGTCCGCCAGCTTGGCCACCAGCTCGACCAGCTCGTTGAACTCCGCGACCCCGTCGTGGTGCTTGGTCCCGTGGCCGACGATGATCAGGCCGGGCTTCACGCGCTGGTCCCGCTGTAGAGCAGGGCGTTGAGCGCAGCGGCGGCGACGGCCGAGCCCCCCTTCTCGCTGACGTTGCTCACTGCTGGCAGCCCAGAGGCCCGCAGCGCCGCCTTGGACTCCGCGGCCCCGACAAAACCGACCGGCAGCCCGATCACGAGCGCAGGGCGGGCAACGTCGGCGAGAGTGAGCAGCTCGAACAGCGCCGTGGGCGCATTGCCGATGACCCAGACAGCGCCCGGGCCGACGTCGTCGAGGGCGACCTGCACCGCGGCCGCCGAGCGGGTGATGCCGAGATCGGCTGCCCGCGCGGCGATGTCGGAATGGTTGATCCACGTGCGGGCCTCCGCACGCGTGATGCCCGCCGCGACCATGGCGACGTCGCACACGATGGGAACACCGACCTGGAGCGCCTCGTACGCCGTCTTGAGCACCGCCTCGTCGCAGACCAGGTCGTCGCGGTAGTCGAGGTCGGCGCTGGCGTGGATCACCCGCTCGACGACGGCCCGGGTCAGGGGCGGCAACGTCGTCGTGTCGGTGCGAGACCGCAGGATCGCGTAGCTCTCGGCCTCGATCGGGTGGATGGTACGGGTCACGCGTGGGCCTCTGCTTCCTTGGCGTACCAGTGCATCTGTTCGCGCAGCCGGACGACATCGCCGATCACGGTTACGGCGGGCGAAGGCAGGTGGGCGTCCTCGACCGCTCCGGCGAGGTGCTCGAGGTCGCTCACCACCACCCGCTGGTCCGGCGTGGTGCCGCGCGCGATCGAGGCGGCCGGCGTCCCCGGCGCCCGCCCGTACCGGATGAGCGTCGCGCAGAGCTCAGCCAGGGTCGAGAGGCCCATCAGCACGACCAGCGTGCCGGCGCTCTCGGCGTGGGCCCGCCAGCGGATCTGTGAGGCCGGGTCGTCGGGGTCGAGGTGGCCGGAGAGGATGGCGACGTCGTGCGTGATGCCGCGATGGGTCACCGGGATGCCGGCGTAGGCGGGCACCGCGATGGCGCTGCTGATGCCGGGCACGACGTCGAAGTCGATGCCGGCGGCCGCGCAGGCCAAGGCCTCCTCGCCGCCACGACCGAAGACGAACGGGTCGCCGCCCTTGAGCCGCACCACCCGCTTGCCGGCACGCGCGTGCTCGACCAGCAGCCGCTCGATCTGGTCCTGCTGTTCGCCGGCTTTGGTGGCCCAGCCGCGCTTCCCGACATCGATGACCTCGGCGTCCGGTCGCAGGTGGGCGAGCACAGCGCGGTCGACCAACCGGTCGAGCAGAACGACGTCGGCCTCGCGGAGCACGTCGCGCGCGCGCAGGGTCAGCAGCCCAGGGTCACCCGGACCGGCGCCGACGAGGTGGACGAAACCTCGTCGCTCGGGCACAGCGACGAGCGGGATCACCGCCGTCGGCCCGTGCTCGCGAGTGACGAGCGCCTCGGCGATCTGGTCGCGCAGGGCTCGGGCCCGCGACGGCGCCCCGCCCGCGTTGACCGCGACCACCACGTCGCCCTGCCGGTGCACCGCGGGCACCCACGCGGCGGACGCGTCGCGGTCGTCGGCCCGTACGCAGAAGACCCGGTCGGCGTCGGCGTCGGCAGCCACCATGGCGTTGACCGACGGTTGGTCGGTGCAGGCGTGGACGAGCCAGATGCCGTCGAGGTCGCCCGGGCTGTAGGCGCGTTGCTCGACCCGCAGCCGGTCCTCGTCGGCGAGCCGGCGGATGTCCGAACCGATGGCGGGCGCGACCACAAGCACCTCGGCTCCGGCCTCGACCATGGCGTGAGCCCGACGGGCCGCGACGGGTCCGGCGCCGACGACAAGTACCTGTTTGCCGTCGAGGCGTAGCAGCAACGGGTAGGACGGGTTCACGACCATCGGTAGCCCCTCGGGGTCACCATGCGACCCGCGACCTCGACGGTCTGCGACGAACCGACGACCACGACGGTCAGCATGTCGACGTCGTCCGGCCGGACGTCGGAGAGGGTGGTCAGGATGACCCGCTCGGCCGGCCGCGACGCGTCCCGCACGAGACCGACCGGGGTGGTCGTCGGGCGGTGAGCGCGCAGCAGCTCCAGCGCATCGGTCAGTTGATGGTTGCGGCCGCGGCTGCGGGGGTTGTAGAAGGTCACGACGAAGTCACCCTCGGCCGCCGCCCTGACCCGACGCTCGATGGCCGGCCAGGGCGTGTGCAGGTCGGACAGGCTGATCGCCGCGTGGTCGTGGCCCAGCGGCGCGCCGAGCAGGGAGGCGGCGGCCAGCGCGGCGGTGATGCCGGGCACGCCCACGACGTCGAAGCTGTCGTCGGCCATCTCCAGCGCCGGACTGGCCATGGCGTAGACCCCGGCGTCCCCCGACCCGATCAGGGCGACTGCGTGTCCCTCGCGGGCGAGGTCGACGGCCGTGCGGGCCCGCTCCTCCTCCTGGCCGAGGCCGCTCTCGAGAACCGTGGTGCCCGGCCTGATCAGGTCACGCACCTGCGCGACGTACTGGTCGAGCCCGACGATGAAAGCGCTACTGGTAAGCGCAGCTGCGGCGCGAGGCGAGAGGAGGTCGCGCGCGCCCGGACCAAGGCCGACGAGGGTGAGCCGACCTCGCGGAGCCCGTCGCGCGACGGCAACGGTGGCCATCGGCGAGGTCCTCTTGTACGCGACCAGCGTGGCCCCGGCGCCGGCGTGGACCAGCGCGCTGGCCTCGGACACGCTCGGCGTACCGACAGCACGTCGGACCACCTCGGACGGGTTGGGGACAGTGACCTGCGCCAGCAGCTCGGCGGGGTAGGGGGACAGCTGCCAGCCGTGGCTAGCGCAGACCTCGAGCAGCCCCACCTCGTCTGCTTTGGCGTCCACGGTCGCGACCGCGCCCACGCTCGCTGGCGAGAGCCGGTTGTCAGCAAGGACTTCGGCGATGAGCTGGTCTATCTGGGCGGCCGGAGCGCCCCTGGACGAGCCGATGCCGAGCACCAGTGACCTGGGCCGGACGACCGCGATGCCGTCGGCGGGCTCGATCAGCCGGTCGGTGACGACGATGCCCGGGGCGATGAGAGCCTCGTACGGGACCCTGCTGGCGGCCAGTGGGGGCAGCGGCCACGGCTGGTCTTGGGCCAGCGTGACCACGTCGCCGTCGAGCATGGCTCTCGTTACTCCCGCGTAGTCGCCCTCGACGACCAGGCCGAGCTGGTCGAGTGCGCCCACGCCCACTGCATCGGTGGCGGTGGTCAGCACCGGTGTCGTGCCGAGCACCTCGGAGACCCTCGTGGCCAGGGTGTTGGCGCCGCCGCCGTGGGCGCCGAGGACGGCCACCGCCCAGCGGCCGGCTTCGTCGACGCAGACCACGCCGGGGTCAGTGTGCTTGTCGCCGAGGTGGGGCGCCAGCAGCCGGACCGTCGCACCTACCGAGAGGAACGCGACGACGCCGTCACACTCGGCCCAGGCCTCGGGCAGGGCGGCGGACGCGGGGCCGGCGAAGAGCTTGGCGTCGGGCCAGAGCTCGGCCAGCCGGTCGGCGTGGACGCGGCCGGCCTTGGTGGTCGCGACGAGGCCGATCACGAGCGCTCACCCCAGAGCACGAAGACGGGGTTCTCGGCCGCGAGCCGGTGGGTGCCGTCGGGCAGCGCAGCGATGCGTGACGCAGCAAGCTGGGTGCCACCGGTCGAGAAACCTTGGTGGGCGAGCACGTCGAGCACCGGACCGACCCGCTCGAGCGACGCGAGCGTGGCCACCACCCGGGTCGGTCGGCCGACCTTGAGAGCCGCCTCGAGCGACACCAGTCCCCCGCCGCCGAGGAACACCGCGTCAGGCTCGCGCAGGTCGTGCAACGCGTCGGGCATCGTGCCGTGGACCACGTCGACCGTGACGTGGTGGCGGAGCGCGTTGGCCGCGATGCACTCGCAGGCAGCGGCGTCCTTCTCCACGGCGAGCACGTCCGCGCCGAACCGCGCGCACTCGACGGCCACGGACCCGCTGCCGCTGCCGAGGTCCCAGACGGTGCTACCGGTACGGGGCGCAAGGCGGGCAAGCACGAGAGCCCGGACCTCGGCCTTGGTCACCATGGAGTCGCGGTGGTCGAACTCTCGCTCCGGCAGCGCCCAGCCGTCGGGAACCCTTTCTCCGCCGGCGATCCAGCCGCGATCGGCGACGGCCGCAGGGTCGACGACGAGGACCACCGAAGGGTGCTCCCAGCTGCGTGCCGCCGCCTCGTCGGGCGAGACCTCGACGACTGATTCGCTCGCCGTACCAAGGGCGGTCGCCACGATCAGCCGCCTGCCCGACCCGGTGAGCGCGGCTCCCAGCTCGGCCGGACCGGACCCGGGGGCTGTGAGCACGGCGACCTTGGGGTGGGCGCGGCAGGCAGCCGCCACCGGGCCCAGCGGACGGCCGTGGGCTGACACCACGAGGGCGTCGTCCCACGACAGTCCGGCTTGGGAGAAGGCGGCAGCCACCGAGGAGACCGCCGGCACGACACGCGGCTGCAGCCCGCGCTCGCGGAGCAGCCGGACGATGCCAAAGAACCCCGGGTCGCCGCTCGCCAGGACCACGGCATGGCCACGGTGGGTCATCAGCTCGTCCAGGGCCGCCGAGACCTCGCCCATGACGACAACCCTTGCGGCCAGTGGGATCTCAACGCTGTCGAGGTGTCGGCGGCCACCCATGACGAGGGTGGCCGAGGAGAGCAGCTCGGCGGGCAACGGTCGGCCGTCAAGACCGACGACGGTGACGGTCATGACGGCACCGCTCGTGCTGCGCGCCGCGCCCTCAGCTCCGTACGAGCCACCGGGTCGGCCTTGCGGTGCTCGTGGAAGTGGCCGGGGTGGTAGAGGTGGGACCGGGTGCCCTGCGCGCCGTGCAACGCCGGACCAATGAGCACCAAGGTGTGCCGGTAGAGCTTGTGCTCCTTGATGGTGGCGGCAAGGTCGTCGAGCACGCAGCGGACGATGAGCTCGTCGGGCCAGGTCGCCTGGTAGGCCACGACGCACGGCGTCTGCCCGTCGTACCCGCCGGCGAGCAGCTCCTCCTGCAGCTGCTTGCCGCGCGCGGCCGACAGGAACAGCGCCATTGTGGTGCCGTGGCGAGCGAACTCGCGGACCTTCTCCCGCGGCGGCATCGGGGTCTTGCCGCCCTCGAGCCGGGTGAGCACGACCGACTGGGCCACCTCGGGCACGGTCAGCTCGAGCTGTTCGATGGCCGCGACAGCGGTGAAGGCCGAGACCCCGGGCACTACCTCCGTCTCGAGGCCCATGGCCCGTACCCGCTCGAGTTGCTCGATCACGCCGCCCCAGAGCGCCGGGTCGCCGGAGTGGACCCGGGCGACCAGCAACCCTTCGGCAGCCGCCTGCTCGTAGTACGGCAGGATGCCCTCGAGCGGCACCAGCGCGGAGTCGACGATGACGGCATCGGGCCGCACGTCGGCGAGCACGTCTTCGTGGACCAGGCTGCGCGCCCAGATGACGATGTCGGCGGCGGCGATGACCCGCGCACCCCGCAGCGTGATCAGGTCAGCCGCGCCGGGGCCGGCGCCGACGAAGACGACCTTCCCCGTCACAGCTTGCCGCCACGGCCGGAACGCTTTGCCGGTACGAGCAGCGTCGACAGGTAGTGCGCCGGCCCGCTGTGGTCGGCGGCCGCCTCGACCTGCTCACCGTCGAGCCCGAGCCGCGCCCCGTACACCGCGTCGTCGAGCCGCCCTGCCTGGCGGACGACCTCGAGCACGGCATCGAGCTGACGGCCGCCCTTGTACGCGACGACGGTGTCAAAGGTCGCGAGCGCCTGGGCGAGGACGGGTGCGCCGGCGGTGAACGGAAGCAGCGCCAGCGTCTCGGTGCCTTCGACCAGCACCGTGCCGCTGCGGGCGGCGAGGTCCTGCATCGCCGTGATGCCGGGCACTGTGACGACGTCAACCTGTGGCAGCAGCGCGTGGACGGTGGCCGCGAGGTAGGTGAAGGTGCTGTAGATGTTGGGGTCGCCGATGGTGGCGAAGGCGACGTCGCCGAGGGTCAGCGCTTCAGCTACTTCGGCTCCGGCCACGTCCCAGGCGGTGTTGCGGGCGTCATCGTCGTGGATGGCGAAGCGCAGCCGGCGAACGGAGGCCCCATCGACGTAGGTCAGCACCGTCGCTTCGGCCCGGCCGACCTCGCCGGTGTCGGTCACCGGCACGAACACCACGGATGCCTCACGCAGCTCGCGCACTCCGCGAACCGTGACCAGCTCAGGATCACCGGGTCCGACACCCACACCGACGAGCCTCATGCGGCACGCCCGGCGAACCACTGCGCGAGCTCGGGGTGGCCGGCCCAGTGGACGTGGAGGTAGGACGCGACCAGGTCGTCGGTGCGCCACCCCTCGTCGCGGCTGTCGAGCCGCCATGCCGGCCGCTCGCCGTGGTCGGGCAGCAACATCGTGCGGTGGAACTCGTGAGCCCGTACGGTCGCTCCGGCCTCGTCGAGCGCCTCGCGGTAGCCGAGGGTGAGCCGCGGGGTCATGGCGCCATCGGTCGCCAGGCGACCGCACATCGCCTTACCGTCAAGAGTTCTGGCGAGGTAGAGCGCGCCGGCACACTCGGCGTAGACCACGCCGCCGAAGTCGCGTACGGCGCTGAGGAGGGCGGTGTTGGCCGAGAGTCCGGCAACATGCTCCTCGGGAAAGCCGCCACCGAGGTAGAGCCCGGAGGCCCCGTCGGGCAGCGCCTCGTCGACGAGCGGGTCGAAGGTCGCGACCTCGCAGCCGGCCGCCTCGAGCAGCTCCGAGGTCTCGGCGTAGACAAAGCTGAACGCCGGGCCGCCGGCCAGGGCGACCACCGGGCTGCCGAGGGGGGTGACCTCTGCCGCGGGCTCCCACGCGGGCTCGTTCATCGGTGCTGCCGTGCCCGCGAGCGCCACCACAGCGTCGAGGTCGACGGATCGGGCCACGATGTGCTGGGCGGCGGCCACCGTCGCGAGCGCGGCTTCCGCCCGCTCGGCCGCCGGCACCAGCCCGAGGTGGCGGCTCGGCGTGGTCAGGTCGTCGTGGCGACGGATGACGCCGAGGACCGGAATGCCCTGCGGCTCAAGGGATGTACGCAGCATCTGCTCGTGGGTGTCGGAACCGACCATGTTGAGGATGACGCCCGCCACACGAACACGGGGATCGTAGGTCGCGAAGCCGTGGACTAGCGCGGCGACGGAGCGGGACATCGAGCGCGCGTCGACGACCAGGATCACCGGCGCACCCAGCAGGGCGGCGACGTGAGCCGTCGAGGCCTCATCGGTGCCCCGGCGACCGTCGAAGAGGCCCATCACGCCTTCGACGACGGCAATGTCGGCGCCGGCGGAGCCGTGGGCGAACAGCGGCGCAACGCGTTCGGCCCCACAGAGGAACGCGTCGAGGTTGCGCCCGGGCCGACCGGCCGCGAGGCCGTGGTAGGACGGGTCGATGTAGTCGGGCCCGACCTTGAACGGTGCGACCCGGGAGCCCCGCGCCCGCAGCGCCGCGATCAGGCCCACGGCCACGGTGGTCTTGCCGCTGCCGGACGACGGCGCGGCGATGATGACCCGAGGCACGAGGCCTACCACTCGATCCCCCGTTGGCCCTTCTCGCCGGAGTCGAACGGGTGCTTGATCTTGGTCATCTCGGTGACGATGTCGGCTGCGTCGAGGATCTCGGGCGGGCAGCGGCGGCCGGTGATGACGACGTGCTGCGTCCCCGGCCGGTCGGCCAGCACCTGCAGCACCTCGCTCACCGGCACCCAGCCCCGGGCCATCACGTAGGTGAACTCGTCGAGGATGAGCAACTGGTACGTGCCGGCGGCGAGCGCGGTCTTCACCGCTTCCCAGCCCTCCCGGGCGAGCGCCTCGGACGTGGCCTCCTCGCGCTGGACCCACGACCACGAGTTGCCCATCTTGTGCCACGAGATGCCGAGCGCCTCGGCCGCCTTCTCCTCGCCGACCCGCCACTTGCTCGACTTCACGAACTGGAAGACACCGACCGGCCAGTCCTGGGCCCACCCGCGCAGCATCAGCCCGAAGGCGGCCGTCGACTTGCCCTTGCCGTCGCCGGTGTGCACGATCAACCGCGGCTTGGCCCGGCGTGCGCGCGTCGTCAGCCCGTCGTCCGGAACCGTCTCGACCTTGCCCTGCGGCATCAGGCAGCCCTGCCGGTGAAGGACTGTACGAGTCCCGCGAGCGGGGCCGCGGCGAGGTCGGCGATGCGCAGGCAGGGTGCTTCGAGATAGCCGGCGAGGTCGGCGGCCAGTCCTAGGCGGACGTGGCCGTCGTCGGCGTCGACCACGACGGACGCGACCCGTGCGTGGGCAAGCCGTGAGGCGGCGGCCCGGGCGGCGTCGACTGGCGAGGCGCCGCCCGAGGTGGCCTTGCCGTCGGTGACGACGACCAGCAGCGGACGACGGCGGGGGTCCCGTACCCGCTCGACCGCCAGCAGGTCGGCGCACCGGTTGAGCCCGGCAGCCAAGGGGGTGCGGCCACCGGTCGGCAGCTCGGTCATGCGGCGGGCGGCGGCGTCGACGGACGAGGTCGGCGGCAGCACGAGGGTCGCCTCGTGACCGCGGAAGACGACGAGCCCGACCTTGTCGCGGCGCTGGTAGGCGTCGGTGAGCAACGACAGCACGGCTCCCTTGACCGCACTCATGCGCTGCCGAGCGGCCATGGACCCCGACGCGTCGACGCAGAACAGCACCAGGTTGCCCTCACGCCCCTCGCGCACCGCCTCGCGCAGGTCGGCGCCTCGCAGCTCGAGCCGCGAGACCCGCCCGCGGGCGATCTGGTACGGGGCCGCAGCGCGCAGCGTCGCCATCAGGTGGATCGAGCCCGGCCGGCCCTCGGGCGTGCGGTCGCCGGTCAGCCGGCCGTTGCTGCCCTCGGCGCTGCTGCGGCGCCCGGCGACGCCCGATGCGTGGTTGCGGCCGGGGACCTTCAGCGCCACTGGACGAAAGGTCGCGCCCGCCGCAGCGGTCGACTCCCCCGCGCCGCCCTGGCCCGGTGCCGGCTCGTCGCCGCTGGAGTCGTCGAGGCTGGACGCATCCCTGCCGCCGTCGGGGCCGTCACCGTCCGGGTCGGGCTCGGGCTCGTCCCCGCGCTCCTGGCGGGACTGCTCCTGCGCCTGCTCGAGGGCCTCGTCGAGCCGCGACTCGTCAAGACCGGGCTCCTCGAACGGGGTGCGCCGGCGCCGGTGCGGTAGGGCGAGCAGCACGGCCTGGCGGACGTCGTCGGTGGTCACCTCGTCGCGGCCGGCCCACGCGGCGAGCGCGATCGCCGCCCGCGCCGTGACCAGGTCGGCGCGCAGGCCGTCGACGTCGAACGCGGCACAGACCGTGGTGATCTCGCGGAGCGCGTCGTCGCCGAGGGTGACCGACGCCAGCCGCGTACGGGCAGCAGCGATGTGCCCGGCGAGCTCACGCTCCTGGTCGGCGAACCGGGCAGCAAACGCCTCCGGGTCGGCCTCGAACGCCAGCCGGCGCCGGACCACCTCAGCCCGCTCGGCGGGCTCGCGGGTGGCCCGCACCTCGACGGTCAGCCCGAACCGGTCGAGCAACTGCGGCCGCAGCTCGCCCTCCTCGGGGTTCATCGTGCCGACGAGCAGGAACCGCGACGCGTGGCGGACGGAGACGCCCTCGCGCTCGACGTAGGCGGTGCCGAGTGCGGCGGCATCGAGCAGCAGGTCGACCAGGTGGTCGTGCAGCAGGTTGACCTCGTCGACGTAGAGCACGCCGCGGTGGGCCGCCGCGAGAAGGCCGGGCTCGAACGCCTTGACCCCCTCGGTCAGCGCGCGCTCGATGTCCAGGGAGCCGGCGACCCGGTCCTCGGAGGCGCCCACGGGCAGCTCGACGAGGCGGGCCTCGCGGGTGACGCGACCAGCGCCGAGCTCATGGGGACCGTCGGGGCACAGCGGGTCGGGCGCCGCGGGATCGCAGGAGAACCGGCAGCCCGCGACCACGTCGACGGTCGGGAGCAGGCCGGCCAGGGCGCGCACGATGGTCGACTTGGCGGTGCCCTTCTCGCCCCGTACCAGGACTCCCCCGACAGCGGGCGAGACCGCGTTGATCAGCAGGGCGAGCCGGAGGTCGTCGAGACCCACCACAGCCGTGAACGGGTACGACGGCACGCTGCCAGCCTCCCTCGGGGTGTCCACGCCCCGGGTAGAACGGACGACGGGGCAGTCTCTGGCTGCCGGGGATGACCCCGGTCACAGTGGCGGGACCGCGCCGGACCTGCACCGGCTTCCTGCTTGACCGTCGTGTTGGTGGCCTACTCTAGCGTCCATGCGCTATCGCCGCCTCGGCCGTCTCGGCCACCAGAGCTCCGTCATCATCTACGGCGCCGCCGCGCTCGGCGAGGTGTCCCAGGACACCGCCGACGCCTCGGTGCAGCTGGCCCTCGACGCCGGCATCAACCACCTCGACGTGGCCGCGAGCTATGGCGAGGCCGAGCTGCGGCTCGGCTCGATCATGCCCGCGATCCGCGACCGGGTCTTCCTCGCGACCAAGACCGGCGACCGGGGCTACGAGGCCGCGTGGGCGTCGATCAACCGGTCCCTCGAGCGGCTGCAGACCGACCACGTCGACCTGCTCCAGCTGCACGCCATCGGCGACCTCGACGAGCTCGACCTGGTGTTCGCCGACGACGGTGCGCTCAAGGCTGCGGTACGGGCCCAGGAGGAGGGCCTCGTCGGCGCGGTCGGACTCACCGGCCACGGCCACGAGGCCCCGGCGACCCACCTCGAGGGGCTGCGGCGCTTCCCGTTCGCGACGATCCTCACGCCGTGGAACCCGCTGCTCGCCCGCATGGAGGCCTACGCCGCCGACTTCTGGGCGCTGGTCGCCGAGGTGCAGCGCCAGGACGCGGGCCTGATGACGATCAAGACGGTGTCGCGCCGCAACTGGGCCGAGGGCGCCGAGCGTCCTTACACCACCTGGTACGAGCCGTTCTCCGACGACGCCCCGATCACGGCCGCCGTGGCCTGGGCGTTGTCGTTCCCCGAGATCACGGGCATCCCGAGCGCGGGCGACGTGCGGCTGCTGCCGGCGATCATCCGGGCCGAGGAGGCCTCGGTGACGATCACCCGTGAGCAGGCCGACGCGCTGCTGGTGCCGGTGCACGCCGACCCGTTCTACGAGTCGCCGTTCTTCGACATCCCGATCTGAGTCAGGCCCTGGCGCCGCGACCCGCGATCGCCTCGCTGTCGTAGCCGACCAGCTGCAGGCCGCCCTTGCCGCCCTTGCGCGGGACAGTGATGGCGACGGAGCGCTGGCTGACGAAGTGCAGGCTGACGTAGACGCCGCGGTCGATGCCGCCCAGAGCGATCTGGTCGTCGACGGTGTCGACCCGGTAGCCGGCCCCCGCCGCGACCTCGGCTTGCGACAGACCAAGGTCGTCCACCGTGGTCGTCGCGACGAAGCACAGCGCGCCCACCGTGCTCGCGACGCAAAGCGGGGCGAAGTGGGCCGAGCTCGCGCGGACCACGTCATGAGCAGCCTGGGTGGGCGACAGCACGACGTACTTGCGGAAGATCGAGTTCTTCGACCAGACGGCAGGGACCTTGGCTCCCCGTGCGGCAAGATTCTGCGCGGCGATCCACGACGGGTAGAGCGCCGTTGGCGTGACGGCGAGCGTTGCCGGCGCCAAGGTCGGCAGGTAGCCGTCGGCCCCGAGCTTGAGCGACGGGCCCGCGCCGGGGAACGTCGTTCCGTCGGCCACCTTCCACGTCGCCTTGGCGCTGTCCCGTCGGAACACAAACGCCGCTGTGAACGTCGACACCGGCTGGCCCTTGAGCTTGGGGTGCAGCAGCGCGACAAACACGGCGGGGTAGCCCGTCTGACGCGGTACGAAGACCTTGGTCCCGACCGCCGACGTGGCCGGAAGCGGGCCTACGCCGACCTTCTTGGCGATGCGGAACAACGCGTCGTCGACAGCCCTGGCAGCGCCCTCCTCGTGCTTGTCCTGCAGCACCGTGTCGTACGTGGCGTTGGCCTTGTTGTTGACCACGATGTACGACAGGACGATCGCCATGGCCTGCGCCGGCGTGACCACCACGGCGGGAGTCGCTGCCACGGCGAGCGGCGCAGACAGCGTGACCACCATCGAGGCCGCGGCGGTCAGGACGGCGAGGCGCTGTGCACGAGAGGGCATGCGGTCGACCCTAGACGCCCGAGCGCAGGTCGGTCAGAGTCTCGACCGACCACCGCAGGTCGGTGAACTCCGCGTCGCAGCCGTCACCCAACGGCGACTGCACCTCGAGCCCGACCCGGTGCCCCTCGACCGCGCCGATCTCGAAGTGCCGGACGAACACCCACGTCACCCCATCCTGCGAGGAGTGGAACGCATACGCCTGCCCGTTGCGCGAGACCCGCAACCAGATGTACGGGACCGCGACGGTCACCGCGTTGGCGTCGTCGGACCGGCCACGGGTGACCACGGAGACGACCGTCGGCTGGTGGTCCGGCGACCACTCGAGGAGCAGCTTGGCCCAGGTCGCGTCGTCGCCCCACACCAGCAGCGCGCCGGCGTCGAAGGTCTCGACGAACGCGACCTCCACCCGTACCGAGAGCTGGAAGTCCCCCTCGCCAGGGTGGCCGAGGACGCGGGCGGCGTTGAGCGTGGTGGCGCCGCCTCGGGGGTCGACGAACAGGTCGGTACGGGGCCCGGTCGCGATCCGTACCGGCTCGACGGCCGTGCCGCCACCGTCACCCTCCAGCGAGACCGAGAAGGGCAGACCTGGCAGCTCGAAGACACTCATGCCGACCAGTGTGCCGTCCGATAGACGATCATGCTCGCGCTCATCGCCGTCGCCCTGCTGCTCGGTGGCCTGGCCGTGCTCGGCCGCTGGTGGCTGCACCGGGTCGACGCGATCGGCCGCAAGGTCGCGTTGCCATGGTCGGCGTGGATGCTGCCGGTGATGGCCGGCCTCGTCGCGATCCCTGTGGTCCGGCACCACACCGAGGAGACCCGGCTCAGCCACGTGGCATCGGTCATCGCCGGCGTCAAGGCGACCGTGCACTGCCAGAGCGGGACGGCCGAGTGGGTCGACGCCGGGCCCGAGCTGGGGTACGTCAAGTGGGGGGACAACGGCGTCCCGGAACACTCGACGCTGATCAAGCACGCACAGTGCGGCTTGCTGTCGTCCTACCTCAACGGCGGCCGGGGCAACGCGTCCCTCGACGAGATCGTCGCTGTGCACGTACTGACCCACGAGTCCATGCACATGCACGGGATCACCAACGAGGCGCTGGCCGACTGCGCGGCGATGCAGCGCGACGCCACCACAGCAGAGCTGCTCGGGGCCACCCCGACCCAGGCCCTCTGGCTGGCCCGCACCTACTGGGTCAGCGTCTACCCGAACATGCCCGACGCCTATCGCACCGGCGACTGCAAGCCCGGTGGCACTCTCGACGAGCACCTCAGCTCGCCGCCCTGGTAGCCGCATTACCCCCGCGTTACGCCCCCGGAGTCTGCTCAGTGCTGACTTCACCCGCTCACGTCTCCCGGGGGTACCGCCATGCACCGCTCGTCTCGTACGGTCAGCCTCGTCGCCACCGTCGTTGCCGCCGCGACCCTGGTCAGCGGCTGCGGCGGCGGGGGCGGTTCCAAGCCGGCGGCGGTCGACACTTCGGCCGCTGCCGCCATCGCCGCGCTGAGCTCCAAGCTCGCTGCCCTGACGACCACCACCCCAGCGGCGGCTACCCCCGCAGCCTCCGCGGCGCCGACTCCCGCAGCCTCCGCAGCCGCGGCGAGCACCGGCGGGCTGCCGGCCGTCCCGAGCGGTGCGGCGCTGTCCTCGTTGCTTGCTACCCCGGCCAGCACCGCGCCGGCACCCGCCGCGTCCAACCTGGGTGCGCTGGCGTCTCAGGCCAACGCGGCCGTCGGCGGGGCGCTGGCCGTGCTCGACGTGACGAAGTACTGCAACGCGGTCCCGCACGCCGACATCCAAGCGCTGATCAAGGCGACTGTCGGCGCCCCCGTCGACTTCCCGCTGCAGTGCGGCTGGAAAGGCACCGACCTCAAGCTCTCCGTCAACCCCAACGACGACAACGTCAAGGCTGGCTCGGAGCTCATCGTCGGCAGCGACGCCAAGCCGCTCACCGGCGTGGGCGACACGGCCAAGTGGGACGCCCCGGTGCCCAACGCCACGCTGCCTAACGTGTTCGCGCAGAAGGGAGCCAAGTTCACCTGCTACGTGCAGGCCGGCGACGTACCGCAGTCGACGGTCACCTACACCGGCTCCGATCCGTTCTTCAAGATCACGGATGCAGCAGAGCTGGCCTACGCCACCAAGGAGGCCAAGCTCTGCTCGGACGTCTTCGGGGTGAGCTAGTCCTCGAGGTCGCCCTCGAGCTCGAGGTAGGTCGCCCGCAGTCGCTGCAGGGTTTCGTCCTCCGGCTCGGCCCACAGGCCCCGCTCAGCGGCCTCGAGCAGCCGTTCGGCGATGCCGCGCAGGGCCCACGGGTTGGACTTGGCCATGAACGCCCGGTTGGTCTCGTCGAACACGTACTCCGCGCTCAGCCGTTCGTACATCCAGTCGTCGACCACGCCAGCGGTTGCGTCGTACCCGAACAGGTAGTCGACCGTCGCGGCCATCTCGAACGCGCCTTTGTAGCCATGGCGCTGCATGGCAGCGATCCAGCGCGGGTTGACGACGCGCGCCCGGAACACCCGCTTGGTCTCCTCG
Organism: Acidothermaceae bacterium B102; assembly: GCA_033097465.1. Classification (GTDB taxonomy): domain Bacteria; phylum Actinomycetota; class Actinomycetes; order JAWWOL01; family JAWWOL01; genus JAWWOL01. The sequence goes on along the minus strand of AP028633.1, from coordinate 4,222,071 downwards.
GCGAGGGTACGGGTCTTGACCGCGTCGGGCGTCGCCGAGTCGCCGACGTACGCCGCCGGGCTCTCGCCGGTGAGGGCCCGCACCGCTGCGACCATGCCGCCGTGGTACTGGAAGTAGTCGTCGCTGTCGACGATGTCGTGCTCGCGGTTGTCCTGGTTCTTTGCGGCGACGGCGACCCTGCGGTAGACCGCCTCCATGTCGGTACGGGCCTCGCGGCCGTCGAGCCCGCGCCCGTACGCGTAGCCGCCCCACACCGCGTAGACCTCGGCCAGGTCCTTGTCGGTGCGCCAGTCGCGGGAGTCGATGAGCGGCAGCAGCCCGGCACCGTAGGCCCCCGGCTTGGAGCCGAAGACCCGCGTGGTCGCGCGCCGCCAGTCACCGTGCTCCTGGGCATCGGCGCGGGCGTGGGCCGCGACGAAGTTGTGGTCGTCCGGCTCGTCGCTCAGCGCCGCGACGGCCGAGACCGCGTCGTCGATCAGCTGCACGACGTGGGGGAACGCGTCGCGGAAGAATCCAGAGATGCGCACGGTGACGTCGACCCGAGGCCGCCCGAGCTCGTCGTACGGGACCACCTCGAAACCGCTCACCCGTCGCGACGCGTCGTCCCAGACCGGGCGACAACCCAGCAGCCACAGGATTTCGGCGATGTCGTCGCCGGCGGTGCGCATCGCCGAGGTGCCCCACACCACGAGGCCGACGGACGCCGGCCACGCGCCCTCGTTGTCCGCGCGGTAGCGCGCCATCAACGACTCGGCCAGCGCCACCCCGACGGTCCAGGCGAGCCGCGACGGGATCGCCTTGGGGTCCACCGAGTAGAAGTTGCGCCCGGTCGGAAGGACTCCGACCAGCCCACGGGTCGGCGACCCCGACGGCCCCGCCGGCACGTACCCGCCTTCGAGCGCGTGCAGCAGGTGGTCGATCTCGTCGGTCGTCTTGGCCAGCCGCGGCACGACCTCGGTGGCAGCAAAGGTGAGCACCTGCTCGACCTCCTTGGCCTCCTGGCCCAGCACGTCGTCCACGACGGTGAAGACCGCGGACGGCGCCCAGCCGGCTTCGTGCAGCGACTGGACCAGCCGCCGGGCCACCGACTCGATGAGGTCGATGGCGTCGGCAGCTGTACGAGCCGGGCCCTCGGCTAGCGCCGAAAGCGCTGCTGGTACGGCGATCTGGGCACCCGGCTCGGCGAGCATGGCCTTCTCGTCCAGCCCGACCAGACGGCTCAGCGCGCGCCGCAGCCCGGGCACCGCTCCCCCGTCTCCGGCCCAGGTCTGCTCGGCGCGCAGCACGCCGAGGACGAGGTTGACCAGTGCATCACCCTCGGGAGCGCCGCCGAGGATGTGCAACCCGTCACGGATCTGAACGTCCTTGATCTCGCACAGGTAGCCGTCGATGTGCAGGATGAACTCGTCGAAGTCTTCCTGGGCCGGCGCCTCGTCGACGTGCAGGTCATGGTGCAGCTGGGCGGCGGTCACGAGCTCCCAGATCTGCGCACGGATCACCGGCAGCTTGATCGGGTCGAGGGCCGCGACGCTGGCGTGCTCATCGAGCAGCTGCTCGAGCTTGGCCAGCTCGTTGTACGTGTCGGCGCGGGCCATCGGCGGCACGAGGTGGTCGACGATGGTCGCGTGACCGCGGCGCTTGGCCTGCGTACCCTCGCCCGGGTCGTTGACGATGAACGGGTAGAACAGCGGCAGGTCGCCCAGCACGGCGTCGGGAGCGCACTCGGCCGAAAGCCCCAATCCCTTGCCGGGCAGCCACTCCAGCGTTCCGTGCTTGCCGAGGTGGACCACGGCATCGGCGCCGAACTCGCGGTCGAGCCAGCGGTAGGCGGCGAGGTAGTGGTGGCTCGGCGCGAGCGCGGGGTCGTGGTAGATCGCGATGGGGTTCTCACCGAAGCCGCGCGGCGGCTGGATGGCCAACACCACGTTGCCGAACTGCAGGCAGGCCACGACGATGTCGCCGTTGTCCACGTAGAGCCCGCCGGGCGGCTCGCCCCACGTGCGCAGCATGCCCTCGCGCAGCGGCTCAGGCAACTCTGCAAACCATGTCTGGTAGGTGGCCAGCGGCACCCGCGCCTTGTTGCCCGCGAGTTGCTCCTCGGTGAGCCACTCCACGTCGTGGCCGCCAGCGGCGATCAGGGTGTGGATCAGCTCGTCGGAGTCCTCGGGGAAGTCCCCCACGTCATAGCCCGCGGCGCGCATCGCCCTGAGCAGCACCACCGCACTGGCCGGGGTGTCGAGGCCGACGGCGTTGCCCACGCGCGCGTGCTTCGTCGGGTACGAGGACAGCACCAGCGCGACCTTCTTGTCGGCGTTGGCCTTGCGCCGCAACGCGGCCAGCCTCGTCGCGATGCCTGCCACGCGGGATGCCCGCTCCGGGTCGGCAACGTAGACGGGGAGCCCGTCCGGCCCCGCTTCCTTGAACGAGAACGGCACCGAGATCAGCCGTCCGTCGAACTCGGGGATCGCCACCTGCATCGCCGCGTCGAGCGGGGAGATCGCGGCATCGGAGTCGGACCACTGCTGGCGGCTCGAGGTGAGGCACAGCCCCTGGATCAGGGGCACGTCGAGGGCCGCCAGAGCTCCGGCGTCCCATGTCTCCGTGTCGCCGGCGTTGGACCCGCCGCTCGCCAGCACCGTCACCACCAGGGCGTCGACCTGGCCGGCGAGGTGGTCCTCGACCGCGGCGATGCGGCCGTCGGAGTCGGGGCGCAGCGAAGGCACGAACACCGGCAGCGCATTGCCGCCCTTGGCCTCGATGGCGTCGCAGAGCACGTCGACGAACCCGGTGTTGCCGCTCAGCTCGTGGGCCCGGTAGAACACGACGCCGACCGTGGGACGGCCAGGCTCGCGCGTACGCCCGCCGTGGACCCCGTACACCGGAGTCGTGACAGGTGCGTCGAAGCCGTGTCCGGTCAGCAGCAGCGTGTCCGACAGAAAGCGCAGCAGCGACGCGAGGTTGGCCGGGCCGCCCTGCGTGAGATAGGCCGCTGCCTCGGTCACGACCCCGGACGCAACGGTCGACAGGGCCGTCAGCTCGGCGTCGAGCGCGACCTCGCCGCCCAATGCGACCAGCGGCAGGTGGCGCTCGGCGCAGGCAACCCTGAGCGCATCGAGCCCGTCGGCCCAGGCGCCCCGCCCGCCGAGCAGGCGGACGACGACGAAGTCCGTTCCGGGCTGCAGGCCCTCGAGGTGCGCGGCGACATCAACCGGGGCGAGCCCGACTGGGTTGGCGACGCGCAACGGGCCGAGGTCCGCCGGTAGGAGCGGCTCAGCGGCGCGCGCTGCGAGCAGGTCGGTGTCGGCGCTGGACAGGAACAGGGGCATGTCTCATGACCTCCTCCGGGGTCCGCGCCCCGGGTAGGACGGATGACGGTGCGAGCGTCCTGGCTTCCTGCGCGGCCCTGAGGCCGACAGGTCACAGTGGCGGGACCACCCCGGACTCTCACCGGGTTCCCTCGCTGCCGTCATGATGTCGGCTCACTCTAGCCGGGCCCTCGTTCGACCGGTCCCGCACCAGCCCGGCCACCACGTAGCCGAGGTCGAGCGACTCGCCAGCCCACTGGGTGTCCACCGCGGTAGTCAGCACATCCGCCCGGTGCCATTGTGCCGGAATGTTGGTTGCACTGATCTCGGCGGGGCCTTCAGGAATCACTGACCCGTCCGGCCGGGTGAACACCGGCTGTCCGGCGGTCATTGTCACGCCGAAGGCGCCCTCGTGCACCAAGACGTGATGCCTCGGGCAGAGATAGACCAGGTTGACCAGCATCGTGCGGCCGCCGCGAGCCCAGTGGCGCACGTGGTGCGCGTGCAGCCGTCGGCGTCGACCGCAGCCAGGGAACCGGCACGATCCGTCGCGTTGTCGTAGACCCCGATGGAGCGGAGGCGTGATCGCCCGCGTCCTGCGCCCGACGTCCATGACGTTGCCGTCGGGATCCTCGTGCAGGCAGTAGAACGTGGCGTCGCAACTGATCCGGAGGAACGTCTCCGACGGCACAGCCGGGCCGTTGTCGAGATGTGCCGTTCCGTCCTCGCGCAGGTGGACCACGACCTGGTAGACGTCCGCGCCGGTGGACTGGCCGCTGGAGGCGATGTACGACTCCGCTATGGCGACGAAAGCGTCGACCCGGCTCTCCCTTGCTGCATCGGCCGCGTCCCCCTGCGGGCACTCCATCGTCTCCAGCGGCTCGACGGGCTCCGTCACCTCAGTGGCCTCAGCCGCCTCGACCTGATCCTGCCGCTCCGCATCCTCCGGCCCCCGCGCCGGTTCGGCCCCCTCGACCGCAGCGTCGGCAGCTGGCTTCGGGTCCGCCGCCTGAGCCGCCTCAATGGCGTTGATCACAGCCGCTCCCTCTACCGGGTCGAGCCGAGCCGTCAGCCTCAGGGAGCCGTCCTCCTCCCAATGCCAGCTGACCTGGCGGCGGAACGACCGCTCCTTGACCTCTTCGGCCTTGACCACGCCGCTCATCGCCCGCACCACTCGCTCGAGCTGGGCACCGGTGGTGTGCCGGGCGAGCTCGACCAGCTCTGTCTCGTTCTCCGGCGTGGCCACCCGGGTGATCGCCCGCGCCCGGGAGTAGCTCAGCTCGCCCTTCTCGAACGACGCCGACGTGGCGGGCAGCTGAGTCAAAGCGCGCGCCACCCGCACTTTCTCATGTGCGGCGGGTAGGGCCAGTCCGCAGCGCCAGGACAGCCAGTGCGCGCAGGACACGACGCCGTGACCAGCCCAACCTTCGCGCAGGTCAAAGGCGGCGATCATTGACAACCACACGGCCTCGGCCGCCGCAATGTCGCTACCCAGCTTGATGATGCCCGACTCAAGCTCAGGCATCGGAGTGGTACCAAAGTCCAGAAGTTCAATCCCCACAACGGTTTTCTCCATTGCACCCTCCCAGGTGTCGCAGCAGAGAGAACGCTACAGCCGTGGTCGGACAGTTTCTGAGCCTTCCCTTGGTGACCACAATGCTTGTGGATAAGTGTTTTCCGCGGAAAACAGTTACCCACAGGCAGCTCGGCCGAGGCTCTGGCAGAATGCTTTCCATGAACGGCCTCGAAAAGGTGACGACGCAGCGACTGCGGCTGTCGCCCATGGCACCAGGAGATCTCGATGAGCTGTGGCCAATCTTCAACGAGCCGCGCGGCTGGGTGCACGACCCCGGCAGCCGCCACCTGACGATCGAGACGACCGCCTCCTTCATCAGCCGGGCGGAGGCACGCTGGCCTAACGACGGACTGAGCTACTGGACGGTACGGCTGCGCGAGACCGGCGAGGTCCTCGGCATGGGCGGGGCCCAGCGACACAAGACCGGCTCGTGGAACCTCGCCTACCGGTTCGACGTCGCGCACTGGGGCCACGGCTACGCCACCGAGGTCGGTGCCTCCGCCATCGCGGCAGCGCACGCGTACGACAACACGGTGCCGGTGATCGCCTGGATCGCTGAGGTCAACGTCGGCTCCCGCAACGTCGCCGCACGGCTCGGGCTTACCAGCTATGGCCTGCGGGTCGACGACAACGACGGGCAGGTGCGGCTCGCCTACGCCGACCGGCCGCTCCCGCCGATCAGCCCAGTCGCGTCGGCATGAGCAGCGAGAACGACTCGCGGGCCACGGGCCGGATCGCCAGCGGTGCAATCGGCCCGTCCAGCTCGAGCACCAGCTGACCCTCACCGCCCGCAACCAGCGCCTCCAGCAGGAACTCCCGGTTGACCCCGATGCCCGTACCGGTGCTCGATTCGGCGCCCACGACGGACACCCCCGCGTCGCCGAAGAGGAGCTCGACCACGTCGTACGGGACACCGTCCTGCTCACGCACCATCGTCCGGGCCGTGGATGCCAGCACTGATGTCCGCAAGCCCGCAGCGTCGACGGTCACCCGGCGGCCTGCGGGCAGGTCGGTGAGCCGGCGGTAGTCCGGGTAGGGCAGGTCGACCGGCTCGCCGCGCAGAGTCGACCCTCCTACGGTGAACGACACGGCGTCGTCGACCACGACCAGGACGTCACCCGACTGACCGGCGAGCAGGGGCAGCAAGGCGTCGATCAGGCTGACGGGCACGAGAGCCTGCACCCGCGCGGTCGCACCGGTCACGGGCACGGTCGCCACGGCCAGCCGGTAGCGGTCCGTGGCCACGAGAGTGAGCTCTTCCTCGAGCTCGAGCAGCACACCGGACAGCGCCGGCAGCTCGGGATCGCTGCCCACGGCAAAGCGGACGGCGTGCAGCGCGGCGGCGAGCTCGCCAGCGTCGATCTGGATGGAAATGCTTGTGGGCACGGTGTTCTCCTTCTGGTCGATGAGGGTGCGGACCATGGAGAGCTCACGTTGGGCGTCGACGAGACCGTGCTCGAGCCGGGACAGGTGACGGTCGAGCACCGCCAGCGCCTCGACGGCATCCTGCCGCCAGCCGAGCACCAGTCGCAGGTCAGGCACTGCCATGCCGACCCGGCGCAGGCGTGCGACGAGTCGAGCGTCGTCGACCTGTTCCTGCGAGTAGCGCCGGTAGCCGTTCCACGGGTCCACGGACGCCGGCACGAGCACGCCGGCGCCGTCGTAGAACCGCAGCGCGCTCACGGTCAGGCCGCTGGCCTGAGCCATCGCGCCGATGCCGAGCAGTGAGTCCTCCATGGCGCCCACCCTCAAGCCTCGACCAGCATGAGGGTCAAGTGCCCGGTGGTACGAAGGGCAACTGAGCTGGCGCACCCTCGACGATCAGCCGCATCACGGCTGAGCGGTCGAGGTGGTCGGCGACCAGGTCACCGAGCGCGTCCAGCCGTCCCTCGCGGACATCGGCGAACGCTACATCGCCTGGCAGCCAACGCCTTCCGGCCATGGACGCGACCTCGGTGAGGAACCGCCTGCGGAAGCCGTCGTTCTCCAGGACCCCGTGCCACACGGTGCCCCACACGCTGCCGACCTGACAGCCCTCGGTCGTACCATCAGCAAGCCCGAAGAGCGGGGAGCCGCCGGACACCGCGATGCGCCCGTGGTGGATCTCGTACGCGGCGACGGGCTCGCCGCCAGCGACAGCGATGCCGATGGGGCGGGCGAGCACCTTGTCCGCGGCGAAGGCGGTGTCGACCGGCAGCAGCCCAAGCCCCTCGACGAGACCGGCCGCGGACTCGACCTCGTCCCGGATCGTGGCTCCGAGCATCTGGTAGCCACCGCAGATGCCCAGAACCGGCAGTCCGGCGGAGACCCGGCGGGCGAGCGCGACGTCCAGACCCCGTGCGCGCAGCCACGCCAGGTCGGACACCGTCGTACGGGTCCCCGGCAGCACCACCAGGTCAGCGTCACCGACCTCGGCAGCCGACGTGACCATGCGCACGACGACTCCCGGCTCAGTCGCGAGCGCGTCGATGTCGGTGAAGTTGGAGATGCGTGGCAGGCGCACCACCGCGACCCGCAGCACGTCCTCGCCCACCGGAGCCGTCCCCGGTCCGCGGTCGACATCGAGCCCGAGGCTGTCCTCGACATCGACCTGCACCCCGCTCAGCCACGGCAGAACGCCCAGCACTGGCCGCCCGGTCAGCGCGGTCAGCTGGTGCAACCCCGGCGCGAGCAGGGCCGGGTCGCCGCGGAACTTGTTGACGATGAAGCCGGCCACCAGCGCCTGGTCCGCCGCCGGCATCAGGGCGAGCGTCCCGTACAGCGAGGCAAAGACGCCGCCGCGGTCGATGTCGCCGACGACCACGACCGGCATCGCGACGGCGACCGCGAGGCCCATGTTGGCGATGTCGGTCGACCGGAGGTTGATCTCGGTGGGCGAGCCCGCGCCCTCGCAGATGACGACGTCGAAGCGTGACCGCAGGTCGGCGAGCGCGGTGAGCGCCACCTCGAGCAGTCGCGGCTTCCACGCGCGGTAGCCCAGGGCGTCCACCTCCCCCGCTGGCCGGCCCATGACGACCACGTGGGAGACCCGATCGCTGCCCGGTTTGAGCAGCACCGGGTTCATCGCCGCCTCGGGCTCGACTCGCGCCGCCGCGGCCTGCATGGCCTGGGCCCGGCCGATCTCGGCCCCGTCGAGGGTGACCGCGGAGTTGTTCGACATGTTCTGCGCCTTGAACGGGGCGACCCGCATCCCCTCGCGAGCCAGCCAGCGGCACAGGCCCGCCGTGACGACTGACTTGCCCGCGTCGGAGGTCGTGCCGGCGACCAGCAGCACCCCGCTCACCGGCGTCGACGGAGCAGGACCAGCACCGCGAGTACGCCGGACGCCCGCCCGACCAGCGTGGACAGGTGAACCGAGCGGGAGATGTCCCCGACCGACACCGGCTTGCCCGAGCCCATTAGCGGACGCTCCTCGACCCGGCCGCCGTAGTCGTTGCGGCCGCCGAGGGTCACGTCGAGTGCCCCCGCGAACGCCGCCTCGCACCGCCCGGCGTTGGGGCTGGGATGGCGACCGCCGTCGCGCCTGAGCACGCGTGCGGCCGAGGCACGGGTCCCGCCCACGGTGGGCGCCAGCAGCACCGTCAGCCAGCCGGTCAACCGCGCCGGCGCCCAGTTGGCGACGTCGTCGAGGCGTGCCGACGCCCAGCCGAACCGCTCGTACCGCACCGAGTGATGGCCGACCATCGCGTCGAGGGTGTTGACCGCGCGGTAGCCGAGCAGCCCCGGCACCCCGAGCAGCGCACCCCAGAACAGCGGCGCGACCAGGGCGTCGGACGTGTTCTCGGCGACCGACTCGACGACGGCCCGCGCCACCTCGTCGGCGGACAGCGTCGACGGATCGCGCCCGACCAGGGCGGGCAGCCGGCGGCGCGCCTCGTCCAGGTCGCCCGCCTCGAGGGCACGGCTGATGCCCTGGGCCTCACGCCCGAGGGTGGTGCCCCCGACGACCGCCCAGGTCGCCAGCGCCGCCGGGACCGTACGACCAGGAAGCCTCGACGCAACCACCCCGAGGGCGACTGGCACGACGACGCAGGCCGCGCAGTAGGCGGTCCCCCAGGCGCGCGAGTCGCGCCACATCTGCCGCTCCAGCCACGAGGCCGCAACGCCGAACGCCGCGACCGGATGACCCCGGTGGGGGTCACCGATCACGGCGTCCAGTGCAAGTCCCACGGCCACTCCGCGCGACTCGGGTGAGAGCGCTGCGGTGAGAGGCACCCGGCCATAGTGCCAGTTATGCGCGCTTGATGGCCGAGACGTCGAGCGTGAGCTTGACCTTGTCGCTGATGAGCACGCCGCCGGTCTCGAGCGCGGCGTTCCACTCGAGGCCCCAGTCCTTGCGCAGGATCTCGCCCTTGCCCTCGAAGCCGGCGCGCGCGTTGCCGAACGGGTCGGTGCTCAGGCCGAGCGGCTCGACGGTCAGGGTCACCTCGTGGGTGACGTCCTTGATGGTGAGGTTGCCGACGAGGGTGAACTCGTCGTCGTCGACCTGCGAGACGCTGGTGGTGACGAAGGTCAGGGTCGGGAACTTCTCCACGTCGAGGAAGTCGCCGGACTTGAGGTGGCCGTCACGGCCGTCGTTGCCGGTGTCGATGCTGGTCGCATCGATCGAAACCTCGGCGGTCGACTTCGCGACGTCGCTGGCGTCGAAGTGCAGCGAGCCGGAGAACGCCTTAAAGCCACCGCGGACGGTCGCGACCATGGCGTGGCGGGCGGAGAAACGCAGTCCGGTGTGGGCGGGGTCGAGGTCCCAGTCGCCGGCGAGCTCGGTCAGGGTGGTCATGGCTGCTCCTTCGTGGGGGTGAGGTACTTGCGTTGTCAACCAAAGTAGTTGTTATTTCAAGGAACTGCACGTCCTTCCAGAACATTCCTCGGAAATTTCTGGTGACGGTCAGGGGCGAGGGACCGGGAATCCGTTGGCGAGCACGGTGTCGAAAACCAGGTCGGGGGTCAGGCGACGCAGCGTGACCATCGCCCGCCCGGCCGCGCCCACCACGTACCGTGCCCGCGGCCGGCGGCTGGCAACCGCCCGCGCGACGACCCGGCCGACCTGCTCAGGCGAGGCAGCGAGCGACATGCGGCTCTCGCGGTAGGCGCCGGTCAGGTTGGCGGCGAGTTCGGTGCGGAACCGTCCGTACGGGCCCTCCATCTCCTCGGCGGAGGCCTGCAGCGACGTGTCGATCGCCGTACGCGCCCACGGGGTGCTCACCGGGCCGGGTTCGACGAGCGACACCCGTACGCCAAAGGGCCGCACCTCGAGCCGCAGGGCATCCGACATGCCCTCGAGCGCGAACTTGGACGCGTGGTAGGCGCCCCCGCCGGGCAGGGCGAAGCGGCCGCCCATCGACGACACGTTGACCACCCGGCCCCACCGCTGGGCGCGCATGCCGGGCAGCACCAGCTGGGTCAGGCCGACCACGCCGAACAGGTTGGTCTCGAACTGCGCCCGCCAGCGCTCGAGCGGCACCTCCTCGACCGGTCCGTACTGCCCGTAGCCGGCGTTGTTGACGAGCGCCCCGACCGCGCCGTGCTCAGCCACGACCGCGGCCACTGCATCACGGCGCGAGCCCTCGTCGGTCACGTCCAGGCTCAGCACCCGGGCACCGGCGGCCTCGAGGTCCGCGAGCGTGGACACGTCACGCGCGGTCGCCCAGACCGTCCAGCCCGCCGTCAGCAGCTGTCGGGCGCTCGCCGCACCGATGCCGGACGAGCAACCGGTCACCAGGACCGCACGGGAAACCGGAGAGGGCATGCCGCAAGCCTATGCAGGTGAGGGCCATTCGGGTGGTTCATGGATATTTAGCCCGGTTGGGCCATAGGTGGACCGCCGTCGATGGGGCAGGCTGGTGTCCATGGCGTCGTCGCGTTACCTGCCGCAGAGCGGCCGCCTGCCCGTCGGCGAGTGGCGTCGCCGTCATCGGCTGGTCTGCGCCGTGCTCGCGCTCCACCTCGTGGTGCTCGTCGGGCTCGACCTGGTCCCCCACCGCGGCGACACCGGCACAGCCCTCGGTACCGGCGCGGTCGGGCTCGCGCTGGTCGTGGCTCTGGCCCCCCTCGGGCGGCGGACCCGGGCGGTAGCGGCGACCCTCGGCCTGGTCTCGACCTCGGCCGTCCTCGTCCAGCTCAGCCACGGCGCTCCCGTCACGCACGTCCACTACGTGCTCGCGGTGGCGATCAGCGCGGTGTACGAGGACTGGGCGACCTGCGCGGCGGCGATCGCGTTCGTGCTCGGCGAGCACCTCGTCGTCGCCGGCATCGACCCGGGCCTGTCGGTCGCCGACGACCGCGACCCGCTGCGCTACGGCCTCGTCGACTTCGTCTTCGTCCTCGGCACGACCGCTACCCAGCTCGTCTTCTCGACCTACGCCAGCCGGGCGCGCGAGCGTGATCGGGCCTACCGAGACGAACTGGCCGAGCTCGACCGCGGACGCAGCACCGTCGAGGCCCGCATCCGCGAGCTGGACGCGACCCGCGAGGACCTGCTGGCCACCGTCTCGCACGAGTTCCGCACGCCGCTCACCGCCATCCAGGGCGCGGCGCTGACCATGCGCAAGCACCGCAACCGGCTGCCCGACCACCGCGTCGACGAGATGCTCGACGCCGTCGTCTCCAACACCGAGCGGCTCGGCCGGCTGCTGGAGAACATGCTCACCGCGGCCGAGGCGCGCGTACCCGACCAGCGGGCCGTGTCCGACGTCGCGTCGGTCGCCCTGGAGGTGGCGATGTTGGTGGAACAGGCGCACGCCGAGCGCACGCCGAGCGTGGTCGTCGCTATCGACGAGGGCCTCGAGGCGCGCATCGAGGGTTCGGCGCTGCACCAGATCCTGGCCAACCTGCTCGACAACGCCATCGTGCACGCCCAACCGGGGTCGCACGCGATCATCTCGGCTGCCGACGAAGCCGACGACGTGGTGGTGACCGTGGCCAATGAGGCCGAGGGCGTCGACGCGCAGATGCTGGCCGATCTCTTCGAGCCGTTCACTCAGCGGGACAGCTCGAGCACCCGCTCGCACGAGGGCGCGGGCGTCGGTCTGTACGTGGTCCGCCGGCTCGTCGAGGTGTCGCACGGCTCGCTCAGCGTCCGGTCGCAGCCGGGCTGGGTGAGCATCGAGGTCCGGTTGCCGCGCGCGGCTGCCGGCGCTGCCCGTACCGTCGATCTCACCCACCAGGAGACGCTGGCCGAACGGCGACGCTAGGCACCCATCGCGTGGACGCCGCCGTCGACGTGGACGATCTCACCGGTCGTGGCCGGGAACCAGTCGGACATCAGCGCCACGCACGACTTGGCCACAGGGGTGGTGTCGACGAGGTCCCAGCCGAGCGGTGCGCGACTGCCCCAGACCTCCTCGAAGCCGGCGAAGCCCGGAATGCTCTTGGCCGCCATCGTGCGCAGCGGGCCGGCGGCGACCAGGTTGACCCGGATGCCCCGATCGCCGACCTCACGGGCGAGGTAGCGCGAGCAGGACTCGAGTCCCGCCTTGGCCACGCCCATCCAGTCGTACGCCGGCCAGGCCACCGTCGCGTCGAAGGTGAGCCCGAGCACGCACGAGCCGGGCGTCAGCAGTGGCAACGTCGCCTTGGTCAGTGAGGCCATCGAGTAGGTGGACACGTGCACCGCGGTCGCGACGTCGGACCACGGCGCTTCGAGGAAGTCGCCGCCGAGGCAGCTCTGCGGCGCGAAACCGATGGCGTGCAGCACCCCGTCGAGCCCGTCGACGTGCTCGCCGAGCCGCGTCGCCAGCGACGCCAGGTGGTCGTCGTCGGTCACGTCGAGCTCGACCACGGCCGCAGGTCGGGGCAGCCGACCGGCGATGCGCGTGGTGAGCGACATCGCCCGGCCGAACGACGTCAGCACGACGGTCGCGCCCTGCTCCTGCGCCACCTTGGCGACGCCGAACGCGATGGACGCGTCGGTCAGCACCCCGGTCACCAGGATGCGCTTACCCTCCAGCAGTCCAGCCATCAGTGTCCCATTCCAAGTCCGCCGTCAACGGGGATGACGGCTCCGGTGATGTAGCCCGCGGCATCGCCGGCCAGGAAGGTGACGACGGCCGCGACCTCCTCAGGGCTGGCGTAGCGTCCCAGCGGGACCGACGCGAGGATCTCGGTACGCCGGGCGTCGGACAGCTCGGCGGTCATGTCGGTGTCGACGAAGCCCGGGGCCACGACGTTGGCGGTGATGCTGCGCGACCCCAGTTCGCGGGCGATCGACCGGGCGAACCCGATCAGCCCCGACTTGCTGGCCGCGTAGTTGGTCTGCCCGGCCGAGCCGGACAGGCCGACCACCGACGAGATGAAGATGATCCGGCCCTTGCGCGCGCGCAGCATGCCGCTGGCCGCCCGCTTGGCGACCCGGTAGGAGCCGGTGAGGTTGGTGTCGATCACTTCGCTCCAGCTCGCCTCGTCCATGCGCAGCAGCAGCGTGTCCTTGGTCACGCCGGCGTTGGCGACAAGCACCTCGACGTTGCCGTGCTCGGCCTCGACGGCCTTGAACGCCGCGTCGACCGACTGCGGGTCGGTGACGTCCATCCGTACCGCGAAGAGCCCTTCGGGGGCGGCGCTGCCGCGGTAGGTCACGGCCACCTTGTCACCCTGCGCGGCGAACGCGCGGGCCACGGCGAGGCCGATGCCCCGACTTCCCCCTGTCACGAGGACGGACCTGCTCACCATGGTGGTCACGGCTCCTTCTGTCGGACAACAGCTCCGTCACACGCGGGCGGTCGCGGTCGGAGTCTGTCACAGCGCCGTTCGGCCCAGCGACCATGCTCCGGCAGCCGTGTCGCGGGGAGCCGCCTGGAGCCAGCAAAGAACGGCCGCAAGGACCTGCGTGCGCGCCGGGGCGGCGACGATGAAGTAGGTGTCGCACCAAGCACGCCGAACCAGTGAGCACCACCTGCCGGAGGTCCCGATGCCGTTCACCGCGGTGCACGTCGCCACCATCTTCACCGAGGACGGCGTCCTCGTCCGCCTCGACGGTGTCCTCGACGGCGCCAGTGCCCGTCAGCTCGGCCGCGCCCTCCTCACCACCCGCCCGGCCGGCTGCGACGACATCATCATCGACGGCGGCGGCGTGACCGCGGTCAGCGACGAGGCCCTCGCGGTCCTGCTCGCTGCCGGCGCCTGGGCCGTCGACACCGGCGCCCGCCTCGGCTTCTCCGCGATGTCGGAGCCGCTGCGGCAGGAGATCACCAGCCTGGACATCTCGATGCTGCTGCCGATGCTGGCCCCTGCCGGCGAGCGCACGGTACGCCCGTTGCGGCTGGCCGCCGCGCGGTAGCCCGCGGTATACAGAACAACCGCACACCCCACAGACCGACGGCCTTCCGGACCCCCGACCGGAGGGCCGTCGCCATGTCCGGGGCCTTCGAGAGCCTGCGGGCCATAGGCAGGTTTGTTGCAGATCAGCGCGGCGTTGCTCTCGCAACGTTACAGCGATCCATGTAGCATCAGGCTCGATCGCGCTGGTGATCCCCCGACATCAGTGCGACCGAAGCGGTGCCGGGTGCCTGCCCCCGTGGTCGCCCGGCACCGCTTCTTCATGCCAGGACCCCCGTGCGTGCAAGGCTGGTCCGATGACCCCCTCCGCGACCTGCTCGGCCAAGGGCTGCCACAACCCGGCCATCCACTCGCTGGTGTGGAACAACCCGACCCTGCACACTCCCGATCGGGAGAAGACCTGGCTCGCGTGCGACGACCACCGCGAGTCGCTTTTCCGCCATCTCGACGTCCGCGGCTTCCTGCGCCGGGTTGACCCGTTCAGTCCCTGACGGGCAGCTTGCGGTCGAGCCACGAGGTCCCGAAGGCCACGGCGAAGAACACCACTGCGACCGCCAGCGATCCCACAGCGACCTGCGCGTAGCCCTTCGTCGCGACGTCGAGGAAGGGGTACGGGTACCAGTGGACGATGGGGCCCCGCACCAGCGTGACGACCAGGTAGAGCAGCGGGAAGGCGATCGAGACCCGCACAGCGGTGGGCGTGGTCAGCCGGCGTGGACCGAAGACCAGCCAGCCCAGCACGACCATCACCGGTGAGACGGTGTGGAGCAGGATGTCGGCCAGCAGGCCGGCCCCGCTGAGCTCGACCAGGCCACCGAGGACCGCGTGGTAGACGATGCCGGTGAGCGTGATGCCGGTCAGCGCCATCATCCGGGCCGAGGCGAACGCCGTGCTGGTGCGCTCCCACCGCCACGCGAGCAGCGCTGTCGTGATCACCACGAGGATGTTGGACTCGACGGTGAAGAAGAAGAGGATGTTGAACAGCTTGGTGCCGACGTTCTGCCAGTGGCCGGGCTGGCTGGTCAACGTGTCGTAGCACTGGACCCCGAGACCTATGGCCACGGCAAGGGCGGTCAGCCCCGCCCAGCGCCGCCCCCACACCGGGTTCCCCCACACCGAGTGATTGATCACTCCTGCACCCTAGAGCAAAGGGACGAACGGGACAGGTTCGCCAAGCCTCAGCTCTGGGTCGTCGACGGAGAAGGTGCGGACCCGCCCAGGCGGGTCGTGGGCACCCTCGAACCGGACGGTCACCCGCCCGACGCCCGACCCGTGCACCCAGCCCGGGCCATGCTCGGTGTGCACGACGTCGAGGCCGGCGCCCCATCGTCTGCCCTGCTCCGGACCGACGTCGGGGATCGGCTCGCTTTCGACCAGCTCGACCACGACCGGGTCGGCCAGCAGGTCGGGCAGCTCGTCCTGCACGTGGTCGGAGAGGCCCGAGCAGGCAACTCCGAGCAGCCGCACCCCGTCGCTGACGTCGACCTCGGCGAGCAGCCGACGGACCACGCGGCGGATCACCGCCTCGTCGTCCGTCGCGCCCGGCAGGGTGAGCGACCGGTTGAGCGTGCGGAAGTCGTGCAGCCGCACTTTGAGGGTGACCGTCCGAGCCGAGTGGCCCGAGCTGCGTAGCCGGCGGGCGGTGCGGTTGGCCATCAGGTCGAGCTCGTCGCGCAGCCGGGCCACGTCGGCGACGTCGGTGTCGAACGTCTCCTCCGACGCCACTGACTTGGTCTCGCGATCGGCCACCACCGGACGGTCGTCCTCGGCCCTGGCCTGGGCGGCGAGCCCTGCGCCGACTGACTGCCCGACGACCCCGATCAGCTCGTCGACCGGGATAGCGGCCAGCTCTGCGACGGTGGTGACGCCGAGGCGCTGCAGCCGCTGGGCGGTGGCAGGCCCGACTCCCCAGAGCCGGGTCACCGGCAGCCCGTGCAGCAGCGTCAGTTCATCGCCCGGCGGTACGACGAGCAGGCCGTCCGGCTTGTCGAGGTCGGACGCGATCTTGGCGACCAGCTTGGACGAGCCGGCGCCCACCGAAGCGGTGAGCCCGGTGCGTTCGGTGATGGTGCGGCGCAGCCGTACGGCGATCTCGCGCACTGCCTCGGTGTCCAGATCGGGGTGCTCCCCTGCCGACAGATCGACATATGCCTCATCAAGCGACAAAGGCTCGATGAGCGGCGATAGCTCGCGCAAGGTCGACATGACGACGTCACTGGCCATCCGGTACGCACCGAAACGCGGGTGCAGGAAGGCCGCGTTGGGGCAGCGGCGACGGGCCTCCGCTCCGGACATCGCGCTGTGCACCCCGTACCGGCGGGCCTCGTAGCTGGCCGTCGAGACAACGCCGCGCGGCCCGGTGCCGCCGACTACGACCGGCTTGCCGCGCAACGACGGCTTGTCGCGCTGCTCGACGGCGGCGAAGAAGGCGTCGAGGTCGAGATGGAGGATGACCGGGCGGGGTCGCATCGGTCTAGTGGCTGAGGTCCGGGATGTCGTAGCTCTGCACGAAGCTGGCGAACTGCGGCTTCTGGAAGCACTCGGTGAGCTGGGCGAGCTCGGCGTCGCTCGCCTTGTCGACCCGGAACCGCACGTTGCTGGCCAGCTCGGAGACCATCGTGCCGGTGCCCATCGGCTCGGGGATGGCGTTGGCGACGTCGCTGCAGCTGGCGAGCAGCAGCCGGTGCTGGGCCTGGGTGGCGCCCGGTTTGAACAGCACCACGACCTCGCGCTTGGACAGCGCGTCGCCGTACTTGCAGCCCGTCAGGCCGCCGAGCAGGGACGCGCCGACGAGGGCGCAGGCGAGGACACGGCGGAGGGGCACGCTGCCCAGCCTAGGCGGCGACCCTGACAAGTTCTCGACGACGCCTTGCCGTTCGCGATCTCGCGACGCAGACTGCCATTACATGATTACGGAGTCCGTGGAGGTATGGGTCATGGCCAACGTTCGCATCGGTGACCTCGAGCGGGACGCCGCCGCCGAGTCACTGTCCGGCCACTACGCGGCCGGCCGGCTGGACCGGGTCGAGCTCGAAGAGCGGCTGTCCGCGGTCTACGCCGCCAAGACGGGCGCGGAGCTCGCCCCGCTGTTCGCCGACCTGCCAGGCTCGTCCGTCGCGGTCCTCGAGGGCCCGGAGCGTCCGCGCCGGCAGGTGCGCCGCCAGGCCCCGTACCACCCGGTCTTCCTGCTGCTGGCGCTGTTCCTCGTCGTCAGCACGGTGGGCGCGATCGTCCACGGCTACCCGCCGGTGTTCCTGTTCCTCGCGGCGTTTTTGGTCGTACGTGGCCACGGACGACGAGGCCGGCACGGCTGGCGTTAGCTGCCCTGGGCGTAGTGCGCGGCGACCTGGGCGGGCGTGAGCACGCTGGGGTACTGGGCGAGCTCGTCGATCGTCGCCGCACTGCCGCCTGTGCCGGTGGAGTACTCGCCGAGGGTGAGGATCGACGCGGCGTTCAACGGGCCGGTGTTGCCCGTGCCGGGGTTGGACGCCTGCAGCGCCCCGTCGACGTACAGCGCGATCGCGCCGCTCGACATCGTGCGGGTGAAGACCACGTGGTGCCAGGCGCCGTCGCCGTAGTCGGCCGCGTTGGCGTGGAGCGTCGTGTCCGGGTTGCCGACGCCGGCCATCAGGTGGCCGCTGCCGTCGATGCTGATGCCGTAGTCGTTGGCGACCCCCGACACGTCGCCGTCGACGAGCGCCGCGCCCTGCCACCATTGGGTGTGGCCGTCCTCGACCGGCGCCGCGTCCTTGAACCAGAACTCGATCGAGAAGTCGTTGGCCACCAGCCGCGGCACGGCGATGTAGCCGACGGTCGGCGAGAGGTGGACGGCGGTGCTGCCGGTGACGGCCCCCGGGACGGCGTAGGTGACGCTGCCGAGATAGCTGCCCGCAGCGCCGACCGTGGCCGCGGCCGAGGGGCCGGAGCTGTCGTCGAGGCGCCAGTAGCCGACCGGTGAGTCGGCCTGCACGGCCGCCGCGTACCCCGCGGTGCGCGCGGCGTTGTGCACCGCCACTTGGCCGCCGCTGAGCACCGTCGCGTAGGTCGCGACCTCGTCCACGCCCATGTCGAGCGGCGTCGGGATCGACCCGGCGGGGGCGCTGAAGTACGGGAACACGCCCAGGCTCAGCGCGGACCGCGACGTGAGCGGCTGGGTGCCGCCGGCGCCCGACGCCACCACAGCCCCGTCGGCGTACAGCGTCATGGCGCCCGTGGTCACGTCGCGGGTCCAGACCAGGTGGTGCCAGGCGCCGTCCTTGTAGCTGGTGCCGGACGAGGCGATGGTGACGTTGGTGCCGCCCGCGCCCATGCCCGCCACCAGGTTGCCGGCGGAGTCCAGTCCGATCCCGAAGTCGCCGTCGGCCGCCCCTGTCCAGGTCGAGACCAAGGGCGAGACGCTGGGCCAGTAGGTGGCGTTGCCGACGGTGCTCGCGGACGCGGCGACCATGAAGGACAGCTCGACCGAGGCGTCCCCACTCACTGTCCACGGCAGCAACAGGTTGCCGGCGGTCGTCGTCTTCACGGCGGTGTCGCCGTCCGGGGTCTCTCCGGGGACGGTCGTGACCGTGCCGACGGTGGTGCCGTTGCTGCTGCCCGCGGAGTCGGTCACGGTGGGCCCGTCCAGGCGCCAGTAACCGGCCGGTCCGTCGCCGAGCACGACCGAGCCGTAGAACGAGCTCACAGCGGTCAGCGAGCCTCGGGCGTGGTCGGTCGCGGAAAAGGCCGAGTAGCTGCCCGGCAGGATCAGACTGGCGAGGACGAGAGCAGTGACGCCACCGCCCTTGACCAGGCGCAGGCCGCGGGAACCCAGCAGCGGCCCACGTCGCGACACAGGACACCCCTCCCGCGGCCGCACTGGGGCAGACCTGCTCCCCAGATATCGACTACGGCGCGGCCCCGTTATGCACCCGATTGGCCCTCTCGGACCGGTGCCGCGAGGTCATCCGCCAGCTGGGTGAGCACGTCGCTCAGCTCACCGTCGACCCGTACGTCGGCCTGCGGGTCACCACGGGTCGCCCCCTGGTTGAGGATCGCCACCGGGATGCCCAGCTTGCGAGCGTGCAGGACGAAGCGGTAGCCGCTCATGACCTTGAGGCTGCTGCCGAGGACGAGCAGGCTGGTGGCGCCGGAGACCAGGGCGTAGGTGTGGTCGACCCGGTCCCGCGGCACGGTCTCGCCGAAGAAGACGACGTCGGGCTTGAGCAGGCCGCCGCAGACCTCGCAGTCGACGACCTCGAAGCCGGCGACGTCGTCGAGGTCGGCGTCGCCGTCCGGCTTGATCGACGTGATGTCGGTGGCCGTCCGTACCCAGCCCGGGTTGGCCTCGACCAGCCGACGGTCGAGGTCGAGCCGGCCGCTGACGTCCTTGCAGCGCAGGCAGATCACCCGGTCGAGCGCTCCGTGCAGCTCGACCACGTCGTCCGCACCGGCGGCCTGGTGAAGACCGTCGACGTTCTGCGTGACGAGCCCGGTCAGCAGGCCCTCCGCCTGCAGGGCGGCGACCGCGCGGTGGCCGGCGTTGGGGTTGACCCCGGTGATGAAACGCCAGCCGAGGTGCGACCGCGCCCAGTAGCGCTGCCGCGCCTCGGGACTGCCGGTGAAGACCTGGTAGGTCATCGGGGTTGCCGGGCGCGCGCGACCCGTCGGCCCGCGGTAGTCGGGGATGCCCGACCCGGTCGAGATGCCCGCGCCGGTCAGCACCGCGACGTCGCCGCGCCCGATGAGGTCGGCCAACGCGTCATAGCTCACCCGCACCAGGCTAATGCGCGTAAGGTCCGCATCACGCACGTGGCTCATGTGCGCTCGGGGCCTGAACCTGGCGGACTGGCTCCCCTGTACGGCCGACCGCTCCCGGCAGTCATCTCCGGGAGCCTCCGATGGCGAAGACCCTGCTGCGCTGGGCGGTCGTGTCCTGCACCGCCCTCTCCCTGATCGCGACTGCCGCACCGACCCGAGCAGCGGTACGGGTCCCTGCGGTGACCCGGGTCGTCGTTCACGCGACGCCGGCGACCGCCCTCGCCGGGTCCCTGGTCGTCCTGACCGGATCAGTGACGCCTCGGGTGAGCGGTGCGCCGGTGCTGGTGCAGCGGCTGGTCGGGAAGGCGTGGCACACGGTGTCCCACCAGAAGGTCTCGGCGACCGGCACGGTCCTGGTGTCCCTGCGAGCACCACGGAAGACCGGCGCCTGGACCTTGCGGGTGACCCGTGCAGGCACCACTTCCGCCAAGCCCGGGGTCAGCGGGGTCCTGCACCTTCGCGTCGTCAGCAAGGCCTTTGCCGTCACCGCGACGACGCCGGCCACGGCAACGGTCGGGACCGCCGCCGCCATCACCGGGACCGTGACCCGCAAGGGCGTGGGCTCGGTCTGGCTGCAACAGCTGATCGGCAAGACCTGGAAGAACGTCGCGTCGGCCAAGCTCACCGCGCGCTCCACCTTCACCGCGCACGCCCTGCTGCCCCTCGGTGCCCACCGGCTCCGCGTGGCCAAGGCGTTCTCGTTGACCATCGCAGGTGGGGTGAGCAAGGCGTTCTCGCTCACCGTGGTCGTGCCCGTGATCCCGGGCCCGACGGTGACGGTGGTAGCGCTGCCCGCGGCGATGGCGCTGCGCCCGTACACAGCCACGCTGACCGCGGGCGGTGGCACCGCCCCGTACACCTGGAGTGCGACGGGCCTGCCGAGCGGCCTCACGCTCGCTGCCAGCGGCGCGCTCACCGGCACCCCGGCTCTCGCTGCGTCCTCCTCCGTCGTGGTGACGGTACGGGACACCGGCGGCCGCACCGGCAGCGCGACACTGGCTCTCACGGTCAGCCGCACGGCCGGCACCGCGTGGGCGTGGGGGGCCAACGACTCTGGCCAGCTCGGTAACGGCAGCACGACCAGCACCAGTGCCCCGACCCCGATCACCGGGCTGACGGATGCTGTTCAGGTCGTCGGTCAGGGCACGAGTGGCGGCTACGCCGTGCGTTCCAACGGCACCGTCGCGTCGTGGGGCGTCAACACCTACGGAGCGCTCGGGGATGGGACGGTCAACAACAGCACCGTGCCGGTCGCAGTCGTCGGCCTGACCAGCGTGACCAGCGTTGCCGCCGGCATCTTCATGGGCTCGGCGCTCAAGTCCGACGGGACCGTATGGTCCTGGGGCTACGGCGGCAGCGATCAGCTCGGCAACGGCACCACGACCAACGCCCTTGCCCCCGTGCAAGCCAGCAACCTAACGGGAGTCACTGCCATCGCCAGTGAGGGCGCCGCCACGTACGCCCTGCGCTCGGACGGCACCGTCTGGGCGTGGGGCCAGGGCGCGAACGGTGGCCTCGGCAACGGTGGCACGGCCAACAGCGCCATCCCGGTGCAGGTCAGCGTGCTGACCGGCGTCACCGCGATCGCCGGCGGCGCCAGCGGTGGCTACGCCCTCAAGTCCGACCACACCGTGTGGGCCTGGGGCTGGAACGCGTACGGTCAGCTCGGCGACAACGACCTGATCAGCCAATCGGTGCCGGTACAGGTACAGAACCTGGCGGGCGTGACCGCGATCGGCGCCGGCTTCTACGCCGGCATGGCGCTACGGAGCGACGGCACCGTCTGGGACTGGGGCTTCAACCAGTACGGCGCCCTGGGCAACAACTCGGTGGTCAACAGCAGCGTGCCAGTCGCTGTCAGTGGTCTCGCCACGGTGACCGCGATCGGCGGCGGCGGCCAGAGCGGCTACGCGATCAAGGCCGATGGCACGGCGTGGGCCTGGGGACACAACAACCTCGGGGAGCTCGGCAACGGCACCCTGACGGACAGCTCGATCCCGGTGCCCGTGTCGGCGCTGCGCGGCCTCTTCACCATCGAGGCCGGCAACGCCAGCGCGTTCGCGATCAACCTGGGGTAAGACCTTGCAAGACGGACGTACGGTTTGCTAATCTCGCGTCATGCCCAAGGTGAGCGAGGAACGCATGCTGGCGACCCGCCGGCAGATCCTCGATGGCGCGCGTCGCGCCTTCGCCGACCACGGCTACGAGGCCGCGACCGTGCGAGTGCTCGAGCGCGAGATCGGGCTGTCCCGCGGAGCGATCTTCCACCACTTCCGCGACAAGGACGCGCTGTTCCTCGAGCTCGCCGCCGAGGACGCCGAGGAGATGGCGGCCGTCGTGTCCACCGCCGGCCTCGTCCAGGTGATGCGCGAGCTGCCGGCCCGCGACTCCGGCTGGCTCGGCGTCCAGCTCGAGGTCTCCCGCCGGCTGCGCACCGACCCCGCCTTCCGCGCGGCCTGGCAGCAGCGGCTGAGCACCGTCCGGGCTGCGGCCGTCGAGCGGCTCGAGCGGGGCCGCGACGCAGGCGTGGTCCGCGACGACGTGCCGGTCGAGGTCCTCGCCGCGTTCCTCTCCCTCGTGCTCGACGGCCTCGTACTCCACCTCGGTAAGGGCATGCCGCTCGAAGACGTTCCCGCCGTGCTTGACCTCGCCGAGGCGGCCGTACGGCAACCCGGGTCCACGCTGTCCCGCGCCATGAGTGAAGATGCATCCGCAACGTCATCAGCCCAGGAGGCTCGAGCATGACCGTCAACAGCTTCGACGCGCGCGACACCCTCGAGGTGGGCGGTACGTCGTACGAGATCTTCCGGCTCGACAAGGTGGAGGGCGCCGCCCGCCTGCCGTTCAGCCTGAAGGTGCTGCTCGAGAACCTGCTGCGCACCGAGGACGGTGCCAACGTCACGGCCGACCAGATCCGGGCGCTCGGCTCGTGGGACCCGGCGGCCGAGCCCGACACCGAGATCCAGTACACGCCGGCCCGCGTGCTCATGCAGGACTTCACCGGCGTGCCCTGCGTCGTCGACCTCGCCGCGATGCGCGAGGCGATGGCCGACCTCGGCGGCGACCCGTCCAAGATCAACCCGCTCGCACCCGCCGAGCTGGTCATCGACCACTCGGTCATCGTCGACGTCTTCGGCGGCCGCGAGTCCTTCGCCCGCAACGCCGAGCTCGAGTTCGAGCGCAACCAGGAGCGCTACCAGTTCCTGCGGTGGGGCCAGAACGCGTTCGACGACTTCCGCGTCGTGCCGCCGGACACCGGCATCGTCCACCAGGTCAACCTCGAGTACCTCGCCCGCGTGGTCTTCACCCGGACGGTGGGCGGCGTGCTCCAGGCCTACCCCGACACCCTCGTCGGCACCGACTCGCACACCACGATGATCAACGGGCTCGGCGTGCTGGGGTGGGGCGTCGGCGGCATCGAGGCCGAGGCGGCCATGCTCGGCCAGCCGGTCTCGATGCTGATCCCCAAGGTCGTCGGTTTCAAGCTGGCCGGCCAGCTGCCCGAGGGCGCCACGGCCACCGACCTCGTCCTCACGATCACCGAGATCCTGCGCAAGACCGGCGTGGTCGGCAAGTTCGTCGAGTTCTACGGCCCCGGCGTCTCGTCCGTGCCGCTGGCCAACCGCGCCACCATCGGCAACATGAGCCCGGAGTACGGGTCGACGTGCGCCATCTTCCCGATCGACGAGGAGACGCTGACCTACCTGCGTCTCACCGGGCGAGCCGCCGACCAGGTCGCTCTGGTCGAGGCCTACGCCAAGGAGCAGGGGCTGTGGCACGACCCGTCGGCTGAGCCGGTGTTCTCGCAGACCGTCGAGCTCGACCTGTCCACGGTCGTCCCGTCCATCGCCGGCCCCAAGCGGCCACAGGACCGGGTGTCGCTCTCCGAGGCCGGCCCGCGCTTCCGCGAGGCCCTGCGCGACTATGTGACCATGCCCTCCGACGGCATCGAGGGCATCGTCGACGAGGGCTCTGCCGAGTCGTTCCCGGCCAGCGACCCGATCGCGGTGGGCAGCTCCGGCAACGGTGACGGCGCACCACACGAGCACCACGACCTGGTCGCCGCCTCGATCGGCCGGCCGTCCTCGCCCACCGCGGTCACCCTGCCCAACGGCTCGTCGTTCACCGTCGACCACGGTGCCGTCGTCATCGCCGCCATCACGTCGTGCACCAACACGTCCAACCCGTTCGTCATGGTGGCCGCCGCACTGGTGGCCAAAAAGGCTGTGGAGCACGGACTCTCGGTCAAGCCGTGGGTCAAGACGTCGCTTGCTCCCGGCTCCAAGGTGGTCAGTGGCTACTACGACAACGCCGGCCTCACGCCCTACCTCGACAAGCTCGGCTTCAACCTGGTGGGTTACGGCTGCACCACCTGCATCGGCAACTCCGGCCCGCTCATCCCGGAGATCTCGGCGGCCATCAACCAGGCTGATCTCGCTGCTGTGTCGGTGCTCTCGGGCAACCGCAACTTCGAGGGCCGCATCTCCCCCGACGTCAAGATGAACTACCTGATGTCACCGCCGCTCGTCGTCGCCTACGCGCTGGCCGGCTCGATGGACGTCGACCTGCAGAACGACCCGCTGGGCAATGACCCCGACGGCAAGCCGGTCTACCTCGCCGACATCTGGCCCTCGCCGGCCGAGGTCTCGACGGTCGTCGGACAGGCCCTGCGCGCCGACATCTTCGAGCGCGACTACGCCGACGTTTTCGCCGGCGACGCGACGTGGCAGAGCCTCGAGATCCCGACCGGCGACGTCTTCGCCTGGGACCCCGCGTCCACCTACGTCCGCAAGCCCCCGTACTTCGACGGCATCCAGCGAGACCCCGCCCCGGTCAAGGACATCGCCGGTGCCCGGGTCCTGCTGCTGCTCGGCGACTCGGTCACCACCGACCACATCTCGCCCGCCGGAAACATCAAGAAGGACTCCCCCGCCGGTCGCTACCTCACCGACCACGGGGTCGCCCCGGCCGACTTCAACTCGTACGGGTCGCGTCGCGGCAACGACGAGGTCATGGTGCGCGGCACGTTCGCCAACATCCGCCTGCGCAATCAGCTCGCGCCCGGCACCGAGGGCGGCGTCACCCGGCTGCTGATCGGCGACGACCCGTCCGCCGTAGTCCCGATTTACGACGCGTCGGTCGCCTACATTGCGGCCGGCATCCCGCTGGTCGTCCTGGCCGGCAAGGAGTACGGCTCCGGATCGTCCCGCGACTGGGCGGCCAAGGGCACCTCGCTGCTCGGCGTCCGCGTCGTCATCGCCGAGTCCTACGAGCGCATCCACCGGTCCAACCTGATCGGCATGGGCGTGCTGCCGTTGCAGTTCCTGGACGGGGAAAGTCGGGAGAGCCTCGGCCTCACCGGCGAGGAGACATTCTCGGTTGCCGGCCTCGAGGGCGCTGCCTCAGCGCCTCGCGAGGTGACCGTCACCGCAGACGGCCGCGAGTTCCGCGCCCGGGTCCGCATCGACACCCCCGGCGAGTGGGCCTACTACCAGCACGGCGGCATCATGCAGTACGTGCTGCGCTCGCTGCTGTAGGAGTCCACGTCGCTCGCAGGCCTCGCATCAGCAGGGCCGAGTCGAGCATCACGCTGCCCCGCGGGAAGCGGGTCGCGTCGTCCCAGAAGGATGACGCGACCCGTACCGGTGACGCCGCCTCCATCTGCCAGCGGTCGGCACGCAGGGACACGGCCTCCAGCCTGCCGTCGCGACCCGGCGAGAGGCCGACCGGCGCCGCACGGAAGAACGCCGACGCGGCGTCGAGGTCGGCAAAAAGCCTGCTGTCGTTGAGCTTTTCGGTCGCGACCACTTCTGCATCCACCGTCACACCGCCGCCGACGACGCGAACGGCGACCCGGGAGTCCGACTCCCGCACGGTGAAGGACGCCCGCTGGTGCACCCCGGGGAAGACGCGCCCTCCGGCCAGCAAGGTCAGCGTGCTGCCGCTGTGCCGGCGCGGGATGTAGACGCCGGGCTGCGGGCCGTCAGGGGTGTCCCACTCGACCGCGATGCGATGGGCGGCGTTCTCGCTGGAGACGCCGACCGAGCCGGGCAGGCCGTACGGGCGCACCTCGCCGAGCCGGATCAGGCAGATGCCGACGACTGCCCATCCACCGACCAGCAGGGGCCGCAGTCCGTCAGGCAGTAGCGGCGCCACCACTTCGGGATCGGCGCGGTAGTTGACCAGCAGACGGCGCTCGATGCGGGACTGCACCCTCATGACGGCTTCCGCCGGGCGCGCATGACCATTTGCTGCGGGCAGACAGCCGACAGGAAGCCGCCGACGGCCAGTGCGAGGCGCTCCGGCACGAGGGCGTAGTAGATGCGGTTGGCCTCGCGGCGCTCGGTCACCAGCCCTGCCTGACGCAGCACCGCGAGGTGACGTGAGACCGAGGGACCGCTGATCGGGAAGAGCGCGGCGATCTCGCCGGCATTGAGCTCGCCGCTCTGCAGCTCCTGCAGGATCTGGCGCCTCGTCGGATCGGCGAGTGCCTTGAACACGCTGCCCTGGTCGTCGTCCGCCATAGCGGCAATTTAGCACTATCGCTAAGTAGCAGGGAAGCGAAGGAGCGAAAGACCACCCGGATGGCCCAGCGGTTCCCGGCTCGGTGCCATCATGTGGCCATGGATCTCGGGCTTGCGCAGCACGTCTACGTGGTCACGGGCGGCACGAGTGGGCTGGGGCTTGCTTCTGCCCAGGCGCTCGTCGACGAGGGGGGGCGCGTCGTCGTCTCCTCCCGTCGGCCGGACGCGGTGGACGCAGCCGTCGAGTTGCTCGGCGGCGAGGGTCGGGCCGCGGGCGTGGTGGCCGACAATGCCGACGCAGCAACACCTCTCGCGCTGATCGATGCCGCGTACCACCGGTTCGGGCGGCTCGACGGTGCGCTCATCAGCGTGGGTGGTCCACCGCCGGCGACGGCCATGGGTGCCACCGACGAGCAGTGGGTGGCGTCGTTCGAGTCGGTCTTTCTCGGAGCGGTGCGGCTGGCGCGTGCGGTCGGCGAGCGGCTGGGCGACGGTGGCGCGATCGCCTTCGTACTGTCCTCGTCGGTACGATCGCCCATCGCCAGCCTGGCGATCAGCAACGGGCTGCGACCAGGGCTGGCAATGTATGCCAAGACCCTCGCCGACGAGCTCGGTCCTCGGGGCGTACGGGTGGTCAGCCTGCTCCCCGGACGCATCGACACGCCGCGCATCCGGGCCACCGGCCTGGCAAACGGCGACGGCGTTCCACTGGGCCGGGTCGGCACCGCGGAGGAGTTCGGCCGGGTCGCCGCCTTCGTGCTGTCGCCCGCAGCGTCCTACCTCACCGGCATCGTGCTGCCGGTCGACGGCGGAGCCCTCCGCAGCCTGTAGCGGCGAGCCCCTCGCGCACTGTCCATTCATGACCATGTGATCAGTTTGTAACAATTCGTTGACAATCCTTGTGCGTTGCTGCACGTTACCGATCATCTGGTTACGAATTTGTTCGTAATTGGCCCATCCTCGGAGCTTCCCAGAAGAGGTCACTGATGATCGCTCGGTCGGTTCTTCGTCGTTGTCGCCGCGCACTGCTCACGATCGGTGCCTCGCTGGCACTGGCCCTCGGCACGCTCGCCGCCCTCCCCGCCGCGTCACAAGCGGCAACCACGCTCCCGTGCGACATCTACGCCAACGCGGGCACGCCCTGCGTCGCGGCGCACAGCACGACGCGGGCGCTGTTCGCCGCGTACAACGGACCGCTCTACCAGGTGAAGCGCGCATCGGACGGCGCCACCACCAACATCGGCCTGCTCACGGCGGGCGGCTACGCCAACGCCGGCACGCAGGACGCGTTCTGCAACGGCACGACCTGTCAGATCAGCAAGATCTACGACCAGACCACCCGGCACAACGACCTGTCCATCGCGCCCGACGGCGGCGCGGGCAGCGGTGACCGTGGCGCCGACGCGAGCGAGATCGCCGTGACCGCAGGCGGCCACAAGGTGTACGGCGTCTGGGTCTCGCCCGGGGTCGGCTACCGCTACGTCGGAGCGGCGTCCGGTGTCGCGGTCAACGGCGCGGCCGAAGGCGCGTACATGGTCGCCTCCGGCACCCACGTCGGCTCGGACTGCTGCTTCGACTACGGCAATGCGGAGTCGACGCCCTACGACACCGGCAACGGCCACATGGATGCCGTCAGCATCGCGACCACCTGCTTCTTCCCGCCGTGCACCGGTGCGGGGCCGTGGGTCGAGGCGGACATGGAGAACGGCATGTTCCAGGGCGGCAACGGCTCCAACACCGCCAACGCCGGCAACAACAGCGCCTTCGTCACCGCCGTGCTGAAGGACAACGGCCAGACGACCTACGCGCTCAAGGGTGGCAACAGCCAGTCCGGGGGGCTGTCGACCTGGTACAACGGCGCCCTGCCGACCACCAGCGGCTACAAGCCCATGCACCAGGAGGGCGGCATCATCCTCGGCATCGGCGGCGACAACAGCAACCGCAACATGGGCACGTTCTTCGAGGGTGTGATGGTCGCGGGCTACCCGACCGACAACGCCGAGAGCTCCGTGCAGGCCAACGTCGTCTCGGTCGGCTACGCCGGTGAGACCAACGTCCCGAACGGGCCCGCGGGCAGCATCGTCGGACCAGGCGGGCAGTGCGTCGACGTCACGGCCAACGACACCGGCGTCAACGGCACCGCGGTGCAGTTGTGGAACTGCCAGTCCTACGCCGAGGACCAGCACTGGACCCACAACGCGAACGGCTCGCTGTCGACCATCAACCGCTGTCTCGACATCGTGGGCAACGGTACAGCCGCCGGCACCAAGGTCGAGCTCTGGGACTGCAACGGCGTCGGCGGCCAGAAGTGGGTGCAGCAGGCCAACGGCTCGCTGCTCAACCCGCAGTCCGGGCTCTGCCTGGACGACCCCAGCGGCAACACGGCCAACGGCACGGTGCTGCAGATCTACACCTGCAACGGCTCTACCGCACAGCAGTTCACCGTGACCGGCGGTGGCGTCGTCAATGCCAACGGCGGCCAATGCGTCGACGTGGCCGGTGACGACAACGGCAGCAACGGGACGATCGTCGCCCTGTGGAACTGCCAGTCCTACGCCGTGGACCAGCACTGGTTCCACAACGCCAACGGTTCGCTCGAGACGTTGGGGCGGTGCCTCGACATCGACGGCAACGGTACGGCCAACGGCACGCTCGTCGAGCTCTGGGACTGCAACGGCGTCGGCGGCCAGAACTGGCAGCTGCAGACGAACGGGTCCCTGCTCAACCCGCAGTCCGGACTGTGCCTGGACGACCCGAACGGGACGACCACCAACGGAACGCAGCTGCGGATCTGGACCTGCAACGGCACCGCGTCGCAGAAGTTCCCCCTGCAGTAGTCCCCCGGGTGTGCGGGGGACGGCCATCGACGGCCGTCCCCTGCACACCACTAGTGGTACGAGCCCGTGGGGTCGGTGTCGACGACGAGCTTTCCGCCGGCGTCCCACCCACGGAGGCGCACGGGTTTGCCTGCGGAGTCAGGGATCTTGAGGTTAGCCGCGACGACGCGCCATTGAGGGTGGCTGGCGTAGCCCAGCACCGTCGCCTCCACCGAGGTGGTCCCGACGAGGAACTCCGCCCTGGCCAAAGGCTGGCCGACGATGGTGACGGCGATGTCCTTGCCCAACGCGAAACCGTTGTCGATTGCCGAGTCCCCGTCCGCGACGCACTGCGTGCTGCCCTGGTCGCCGACGCAGACCCCGTCAGCCGTCGGCCACGCCTCGACGCCGTCAACGACGACGTCGCGGCCATCCGGCACCGCTGTGATGACAGGCGCTGGGCGAGCGCTGGACGCCGCAGGGGCGGGCACCTCTGTGACGGGCGGTTGGCTCGGTTGGGCGCTGATCGGGCAGCCGCCCGGGCAGCCCACACTGAGGACCAGCCTGCCGGAGACGTCCCACCCGCGCAGCAGCACCCCCTCCACGGGGCCGTCCCAGGCGGCCGTCAGCGTGCGCCAGTTCGGGTACTTCGCGAACCCGACGACCTGGGCGTGCACCACGTGGCTGCCCGAGATGAAATCCGCACGGGCGACGGGGACGACGCTGATCGAGCCGATCACGCCGTCGCCGATGCTCATCCCGGTGCCGCTCCCGCTGGCGGAGGCGCCGTTGGCGGGGGCCACGACGCACATGCCGCCGACCCCCGTCATCGCGGCGCTCCCCCAGCAGAGGTCGCCCGGCCCGGTGTACGCGTAGAGATGCGGGAGGTCGAGGACGACCTTGCCATCAGGCTGCTGCTGCAACGGGTTGCCGTAGCCGTCGAACGCCGGAGGATCCCCCGCGGCGCCGTCGATCGTCCGGGACCCCACCCCTGGCAGCCCGACGGTCAGCAGGGCGACCAGGGGTACGACGAGGGCGGCCGCCGCGGCCGCGCCCAGTCGCCGGCCCCGGCGGATCCGGCGAGCTCGCTGTCGTACCGCAGAGGGCGACAGGGCTGCCGGCGCCTCGTCGGCACCGAGCAGGGCACGCAGGTCGTCGTCGGTGATCACGGTTGTCCCTTCAGGGGCTCGGTCTGCAGGTGGGCGGAGGTGCGCAGCTTGCGCATGGCTCGACGGTTGGTGCTCTTGATGGTGCCGGGCGCGACGCCCAACGCGTCGGCGATCTGCGCCTCGGTCAAGTCCTGGTAGAAGCGCAGGACCACGACTGTCCGCTCGCGGCGTGTCAGCTGCGCGAGGGCGAGCATCAGGGCGTCGCGCTGCGCAAAGCCCGCTGCCGGGTCGGGCAACCCGGTGAGCTCGGGGAGCCGCTCGGTCGGCTGCTCGCGCCAGGGTCTGCGCCGCCACCAGTCGGTGTAGCCGTTGACCACCGACCGCCGCACGTAGGCCCAGGGGTCATCGGCCCGGATCGTGTCCCAGCGCAGGAAGGCACGCGCGTACGCATCCTGGACGAGGTCCTCGGCCCGGCCGTGGTCACCCGTGAGCAGCTGGGCGACCCGCAGCAGCCGGCCAGAGCTGCCGAGCACGAACGCGTCGAAGTCGGCTCGGGCATCGATGCCGCCGCGCCGCCTCACCCCGCCATGGTCCCGCATGCCTGACCAGACGAAATTGACCTCGATCTGGTGCTGTCTGCCTGAAGAGTTCTTCAGCCAGCCGGAGTACGGTGCGCTCATGACCACCTCACCCCGTGACGACGACGCGGTCGATCACCAAGCTCCTGCCCCCAGGTTGGGACCCTCCACCGACGTCACCCTCGGCGACGAGACGATGGAGCTGCTCGCCTACGGCGACGTCGAGGGCGCCAAGGCGCGGCACGACGGCACCGGCGACGCGACGAAGGCTACGCCCGCTAAGAGTTGAAGCGTCAAGGATCCGGCCTAGACTGGATGCATGACCACGTGTCCGGAGGCTGAAGACCCGCACTGGCTCGACCCTGCCGAGCGTGCGGCCTGGCTCGCCCTCACCGGCATCCTCTTCCGGTTGCCTTCCGCACTCGACAGCCAGATGCAGCGCGTTGCAGGGCTGAGCAACTTCGAATACCTCGTGCTCGCCATGCTCTCCGAGACCCCCACGCAGACCCTGCGGATGAGCCAGCTCGCCGTGATCAGCAACGGCTCGCTCTCGCGGCTCTCCCACGTCGTTGCCCGGCTCGAACGGCAGGGGTACGTCCGACGGGAACAAGGCCCTGCTGACGGCCGATCCATCAACGCCGTCCTGACCGACGAGGGCCTCGCCAAGGTCGTGGCGACCGCACCGGGACACGTCAACTACGTGCGCCACCTGGTCTTCGACGGTCTTACCGAGGAGCAGGTGGCCAGCCTCGAGCAGATCGGTCGCAGCATCCTTGAACGCATCGACCCCGGAGCGCCCTTCGACCCCGCGGCCGTGGCCCGGCTCGCGCCCTAGGCCAGCTCGACGATCTCTGCTGTCGCCTGCCGCTCGAACTGCGTGCGGTAGAGCTCGGTGTAGAGACCCGCCGCGGCCAGCAGCTCCTCGTGGGTGCCGCGCTCGACGATGCGACCGTCGTCGATCACCAGGATCTGGTCGGCCTCGCGGACGGTCGAGAGCCGGTGGGCGATGACGATCGAGGTACGGCCGGCCAGGGCCGTGGCGAGCGCGCGCTGGACAGCGGCCTCGGACTCGCTGTCGAGGTGGGCCGTGGCCTCGTCCAGGATCACGATGCCGGGGGCCTTGAGCAGCAGCCGCGCGATGGCGATGCGCTGCTTCTCGCCACCGGACAGCCGGTAGCCGCGGTCGCCCACCACGGTGTCGAGGCCGTCGGGCAACGACTCGATGAGCTCGATGATCTGCGCCGCCCGCAGCGCGTCCAACAGCTGCTCGTCGGTGGCGCCTGGGCGGGCATAGAGCAGGTTGGAGCGGATGGTCTCGTGGAACAGATGGGCGTCCTGCGTGACCACGCCGATGGCATCGCGCAACGACTGCAGCGTCGCGTCGCGGACGTCGACCCCGCCCACCAGCACGGCGCCGTCCTGCACGTCGTACATGCGGGTGGGCAGCTGGGAGATCGTGGTCTTGCCGGCGCCCGAGGGTCCGACGAGGGCGACCAGCTGGCCGGGCTGGGCGACGAACGACACGTCATGAAGGACGTCGTACGACGGCGCGTTGTCGAGCACGGCGACGTCCTCGAGCGACGCGAGCGACACCTCGGCCGCCGTCGGGTAGCGGAACCGCACGTTGCGGAACTCGACGGTACGGGCCTCGGCCGGAACCGTTGCTGCGTCGGGCTTCTCGGCGATCATCGGCGGCAGGTCGAGGATCTCGAAGACCCGCTCGAAGCTGACCAGCGCGGTCATCACGTCGACCCGGACGTTGGACAGCGCGGTGAGTGGCCCGTACAGCCGGCCCAGCAGGGCGGCAAGCGCGACGATGGTGCCGATGGACAGGCCGTGCTTGATGTTCAGCCAGCCGCCGAGGCCGTAGACCACAGCCGTTGCGAGGGCGGCAACCAGCGAGAGCGCGGTGAAGAACGTGCGGCCGTACATCGCCGAGATGATGCCGATGTCGCGCACCCGCCCGGCCCGGCTCGAGAACGACAGCGCCTCCTCGTCGGGGCGGCCGAAGAGCTTGACCAGCAGGGCCCCTGACACGTTGAAGCGCTCGGTCATCGTGGAGTTCATCGACGCGTTCAGTCCGTACGACTCACGGGTGATGGCCTGCAGCTTGGCGCCGACCCGCTTGGCCGGGAAGACGAAGATCGGCAGCATCACCAGAGAGACCAAGGTGATCTGCCAGGACAGGTTGAGCATCACGACGACCGTCGTCACCAGCAGGATCACGTTGCTCACGACACCGGACAGCGTCGAGGTGAACGCCTGCTGGGCGCCGAGCACGTCGTTGTTGAGCCGGCTGATCAGGGCGCCGGTCTGGGTGCGGGTGAAGAAAGCGATCGGCATGCGCTGTACGTGGTCGTAGACCTTGGTACGCATGTCGTAGATCAGACCCTCGCCGATGCGGGCGGAGTACCACCGCTGGCCCAGCGACAACCCTGCGTCGAAGATCGACAGCCCGGCAACCACCAGGGCGATCGTGTAGACCAGCCCGAGGCGCTTCTGCGGCAACGCGGTGTCGATGAGCGAACGGAAAAGCAGCGGGGTCGCGACGCTGACGAACGCGTCGAGGACCACCGTGACCAGGAAGAACGTCAGGTGTCTGCGGTACGGGCGGGCAAAACCCCACACCCGGCGGACCGTCCCGCTGGCGAGCTTGCGCTTGCCCACCGAGGGGTCACGACGGAACGAACGCATCGCGGCCAACGTGTTGGCGTCCATCACTCACCCCTCTTCTCGTCTCGGGCCGTGACAACGCCCGGGCAGGGGTAGGCCTTCCCAGGGAAGGCTAGCGCAGTGGTCGCCGGCGTCGGACGAGCAGCAGGAACAGCGCACCGACCCCGATCAGGCCGAGGCCACTCGTCACCAGCGAGCCGATCTCCAGCCCGGTGTGCGGCAACGCGGTCCCGTCGACGGCGACCGTGATCTTGGCGGTCGCGGTCTGGCCGTAGGTGTCGGTCACTGAGTAGTCGAGCGGGGTGGTGGTGCCGGTGAAGTCCGGGGCGGGGGTGAACACGACCTTGCCGTTGTCCACGGTGTAGGTGCCCTGGCCCGGCACGGTGACGGTGGTCGCCGACGAGCCTGTCGCCGGGTCTGTCAGCCTGACGCTGCCGGTGACGAACGTCGCTCCACCCTTACTCGGGGTGTCGTTGGCCGGCGGATCGATCGTGACCGGCGTGTTCTTGGGCGTCGTAGCGTGGTCGTCGATGGCGGTCGGGCCCGGGTCGATCGTGATCGTGAGGTAGGAGTCGGCCTGCTGCCCGTACGTGTCGAGCTCGGAGTACGGCAGCTTGCGGGTCGTACCGCTGAATCCCTTGACCGGGACGAAGGTCACGGTGCCGTCGGAGTGGACGGTGAAGGTGCCCTCGTCGGCGACGGTGACCTTGGTCGTGGGCTTGCCTGTCACCGGGTCGAGCAGGCGCAGCGACGACGGGATCAGCGTGGCTCCCCCGGCAGTGGGCGTGTCGTTGGACTGCGGGGTGAGGGTGACCGTCTCGCCGGCGTGGCCATGTCCGTGATCCGGTACGGCGCTCGGGCCCGGGCCGATGGTGACCACGATTGTGGCGCCGGTCGTGCCACCCAGGGTGTCGCCGACGGTGTAGCCGATCGCCGGCGTGGTGCCGGTGTATCCGTACACGGGCACGAAAGTGACGACCCCGCCCTTGGTCAGGGTGAAGGTGCCCTTGCCCGGCAGCGTCACCTTGGTGACCGGCTTGCCGGTGGTGGGGTCGGTCAGCTTCAGCGTGGTGGTGTCGAACGTCGACGTGTCGCTGGGGTGGTCGTTGCTCAACGGGTGCAGGACCACGGTTTGGCCGGCGTGGCCCGATCCCTTGTCGTCCTTGGCCTTGGGCCCGGGCACGACGGTGACCGTGTCGAGGGCGGTGGCGGTCTGCCCCGCCGCGTCGGTGACCGTGTAGGTGTAGGTGGTCGTACCGACGTAGCCGGGCGGTGGGGTGTAAACGATCGCCCCGCCGACGATAGTCGTCGTGCCGGTGCCGGCCGGAGGCTGGTTGACCGCCGTGATGGTGAGGCCGCGGCCGAGGTCGTTGGTCACCGAGGTCAACGTGACCGGCACGCCCTCGGGGGTGGTCGCCGAGTCGGGCTTGGCCACCGGCGTCACCGTGATCGATACGGTCGTGGTCGCCGTACGACCCGCGTTGTCGGTGATCGTGTAGGTATAGCTGTCCGGGCCGGTGTAGCCCGGCGACGGCGTGTAGGTGTACGAGCCGTCGGTGCCGATCGTGACCGTGCCGTGGGCCGGGTCGGTGTGGGCGGTGACCGTGATGGCCGTGCCGGAGTCGTTGCCCAGCACGCCGGCTGTCGGCGTCACCACGAGCGGCGTGTTGACCGGGGTCGTGCCGTGGTCAGGGTTGGCGACCGGCGCGGCGCCGGCAGTGGTCACGATGCTGAGCGGCGCGAGCAGCGTGGTGCTCGGGTAGAAGACCCAGGTGTCGAGGCCCTTGACGTCGCCGAACGAGCCGGTGCACACGACGTTTGTGTTGCCGCCGGCGTCCTGGCCGAAGGCCCGCTGGGTGGACGTGGAGACGTAACCGGTGTCCGGGTCACTGTGGTCGGGCGCCGGCGGGTTGATGCCGCACAGGGCCGAACCCGGGGTGCCCACGTCGCTGCCGCCCGATCCGAGCGTGTGATAGCCGCGGTCGTCGTAGAACGCCGTCGTGCAGGCGGCGTTGCCGAACGGGCACTGGCCGCCGGGAGGGTTGAGCAGGGTGAAGCTCGGACCACCCTTGGTGGAGTTCTCCGCGTCGACCATCGGGAAGTGGTACTCGCCGTTGTGCAAGCGGGCCCGTACCGGGTAGTTGGTGCCGACCGGGAAGTTGTTGCCCGCGTTGTCCTTGCCGTCCCACACGACCGTGTTGGTGCCGGCCGCCTTGTCACCGCGGAGGACCCGGTTCAACGGGTTGCCGGGGTCGAAGTTGGTGCCGTCGTGGGAGATGACGAACTCGTACTGCGCCGGCACGTTCTCGGTGTAGGTGAACGTGCCACCGGCCCCGACCAACGAGACGTTGCTGGCGATCGATCCGGAGAAGGCGAAGTTGGACATGACGGGCGCGATGGCGGTCAGCGGAATGCCGAGCGCCCCGATGGTCTCGTTGGACAGCGGGGTGAACGACAGCGGGTACTGCGGGGCGGCGAACGTGACGCCGCCGGCAAGCGCCGTGAGCTGACCGGAGTTGGTCGTCGCCAGCGCGTCGTGGTCGAGCGGGGTCACGCCGTCGGCGTCGAGGAAGCCGCGCTGGTTGCCGTACATCAGGAAGCCGTTGGGGTCGAGGCCGTTGGTGTCGGTCTGGTAGCGGAAGCCGTCGGTCGTCGTGACGTAGACCCGCTGGTTGAGCGGCAGGCCGTTGCCCGCGGTGAAGGCAGCCAGAGCGTAGGTGAAGAGGCGTCCGGTGATGTCGGTGGTCGAGGTCGCGTCAGCGCGGACGGTGATGTCCCACGCGGAGACGCTCGTGCCCTGCGCCGCCGAGGTGTCGACAGCGTTGATGTTCGGGACGACGGTGCCGTCCGTGGTCTGGCCGTCGCCCGCGGGCCCGTACATCGCAATGTTGTAGATGCCGGTCGCCGGCGCGATGTAGCTGCACGGAACGTAGCCGGTGGGGTTGCCGCCGCCGGTCACCGCCTGCGGACCGGCCAGCTCCTGTGCACGCGTGGTGATCTGACCCTGGGCAGCGACTCCGGACGCGGTCCGCTGGGACGAGCAGGTGAAGCCGTTGGTGCCGGGAGTGATCGTGGGCAGGGTGACGGCCTGCGTGTTGGTGACCACTCCCGGGTTGAAGATCAACACGTCGCCCGCGCTGACGCCGACCGCTGACGAACCGGTCTCGATGACCTCGCCGGCGTGGGCGAACAGTGAGAACAACGTGCGCCGCAGGATGGCCCCGCCCGCCGGTGGGCCGTAGGAGTTGGCGCGCCACTCAATGTTGGCGCGGCAGGAGCCGCCGGCCGCGTTGGTGGTGCACGTGGCGTTGGTCGGGTAGAGCGTCCCGCTCCCGTCCGCCAGAGCGGTGCCCGACGAGGCGAGCGTCACTGCCGCGGCGAAGAACCCCATGAGCAGGCCGCCGGCCAGTCGCTTGTGCCGCTCCAGCATGAACTGCGCTCCCTGCAGACCGTGTCGTTGCGGCAGACAGTAGCGGACACGAAACCGTGTTAGTCCCCCGGCGCTCCGGCGTCTTGCGAACTTTCGCGCCGCAGCAAGGCCTCGCGCTCAGCCACCCGCTGCTCAGCCGGCGACCGGCTACCCGCACCGAGGAGCAGCGCCTTGAGCTCGCGGACGTCATCTCGGTTGGGCGCGAGCAGCTGCGCCACCAGGCGCTCGAGTTCCTCCTCGAGGGCGACGGCGGGCGCCTGCCGTTGGGCCACGCCCCGTTGAAAGGCTTCGTTGCCCAGCATCGGTCGACCCGTACCGATCAGTTCGAGGGCCGCCGCGTAGCCGAGCACGCCCGCCAGCCGCCCGGTTGACACGAGGGTGGGGGCGGCTAGAAGGGCCTCGGCGGTGACGATGCGCAGATCACAACCCATGGCCAGGTCGAAGGCCGGACCCACGGTGTGGGAGTCGAGCACGGCGATGGAGATGAAGGCCGGTCTGTCGGTCCAGTCGCAGGCCTGCTGGAAGGCCACCACGTCGGGACACGGGGCCAGGTCGGTCAGGCCTCGGAGGACGACGATCCGGACGGTGCCGGGAAGAGCCCGCTGCAACTCGCTCAGGTGACCCCACACCGCCACCGCCTGCGGCCTCAACCTCAGGTTGACCCTTACGCAGGCGTCCTCATCCCCGGCAAAATCGAGCTCCATGCTGCTCACCGTGGGCGCCCGGCAGCACCCACGGCGCGGTCGGTCAGGCCGACTTGGCCTTGCCGCGAGTTGCGCCCCCGCGCCCGCGCAGTGCCGCACCGGACTCGGTGAGGATGCGGTGCACGAACCCGTAGCTGCGACCGGTGCTCTCTGCCAACGACCGGATGCTCGAGCCCGAGTCGTACTTGTGTCGAAGGTCGGCGGCCAAACTGTTCCGCTCCGAACCGGTGACCCTGCTGCCCTTCTTCAGGTCCGCCACGCGAATGCCTCCATCCAGGGAGCCTGACCCCCGCGGCGACCGCCAGGTCCGGTGTCGGGACGACCTGGTCGGTGGGGAGTTGGCTACCCAGAAGATCTTCCAAGTTGCCGGGAGTCGAAACCCTCTCGGGCGATTGGATCACGGCAGCCGGTCCGGCTAGGCCAGCGCGACGAGGTCGACGAGCTCGTCGCTCCAGAGGTCCTCGATGCCGTCCGGGAGCAGGATGACCTTGTCCGGCGAGAGGGCCTCGACGGCCCCCTCGTCGTGGGTGACGAGGACGATCGCGCCCCCGTAGGTGCGCAGCGCGTCCAGCACCTCCTCGCGGCTGGCCGGGTCGAGGTTGTTGGTCGGCTCGTCCAGCAGCAGCACGTTGGCGCTGGAGACGACCAAGGTGGCCAGGGCCAGCCGGGTCTTCTCGCCACCGGACAACGTGCCGGCCGCCTGGTGCACCGTGTCGCCGGTGAACAGGAACGCGCCCAGCACGCGGCGCAGCTCGACCTCGGGGAAGTCGGGCGAGGCCGACGCCATGTTCTCGAGCACGGTACGGGACGTGTCGAGCGTGTCGTGCTCCTGGGCGTAGTAGCCCAGCCGCAGCCCGTGCCCCGGGACCACCTCGCCGGTGTCGGGGTCTTCGACCCCACCGAGCAGCCGCAGCAGCGTGGTCTTGCCGGCGCCGTTGAGCCCGAGGATGACGACCCGTGCGCCACGGTCGACGGCGAGGTCGACGTCGGTGAAGACCTCGAGCGACCCGTACGACTTGGACAGCCCGGATGCGGTGAGCGGCGTCTTGCCGCACGGGGCCGGCTCCGGGAAGCGCAGCTTGGCGACGCGGTCGACCTGGCGCACCTGCTCGAGCCCGGCGAGCAGCCGTTGAGCCCGGCGGTCCATGTTGTGGGCGGCCTGGGCCTTGGTTGCCTTGGCGCGCATCTTGTCGGCCTGGCTGGTGAGGACGGACGCCTTCTTCTCGGCGTTGGCCCGCTCGCGCTTGCGACGGCGCTCGTCGACCTCGCGCTGGGTGAGGTAGGCCTTCCAGCCGACGTTGTACTGGTCGAGGGCGGCCCGGTTGGCGTCGAGGTGGAAGACCCGGGTGACCACCTGCTCGAGCAGGGCGACGTCGTGGCTGATCACGATCAGGCCGCCGCGGTGGCGCTTGAGGAAGTCGCGCAGCCACACGATCGAGTCGGCGTCGAGGTGGTTGGTCGGCTCGTCGAGCAGCAGCGTCTCGGCGCCGCTGAACAGGATCCGCGCGAGCTCGACGCGGCGGCGCTGGCCACCGGAGAGCGTCCCGAGGGGCTGGGCGAGCACCCGTTCGGGCAGGCCCAGGCTGGACGCGATGGAGGCCGCCTCGGACTCGGCCGCGTAGCCACCGAGGACGTGGAACCGCTCCTCGACCCGGCCGTACTTGCGCACGGCGGCGTCGCGGCGGGCGTCGTCGGCGCTGGCCATGCCGCCCTCGGCCTCGCGCAGCTCGGCAAGCAGGACATCGAGGCCCCGAGCGCCCAGGATGCGGTTGCTGGCGATGACCTCGAGGTCGCCGGTACGGGGGTCCTGCGGGAGGTAGCCCACAGCCCCGGAGGACGTGACGGTGCCCGCGGCCGGCTGGGCCTCGCCGGCGAGCACCTTGGTCAGCGTGGTCTTGCCGGCGCCGT
Organism: Acidothermaceae bacterium B102; assembly: GCA_033097465.1. Classification (GTDB taxonomy): domain Bacteria; phylum Actinomycetota; class Actinomycetes; order JAWWOL01; family JAWWOL01; genus JAWWOL01. The sequence continues at coordinate 4,182,379 of AP028633.1, read as the reverse complement.
TGCGGCCGACGAGCCCGACCTTGTCGCCCGCGGCGACGCGGAACGTGACCGCGTCCAGCAGGGTGCGTGCGCCGGCTCGGATCTCGACGTCGGTTGTGGTGATCATTGCCTCCAGTCTACGAGGCGGTCCCGCCGCTCGGCCGGGGTTGCGCCGGGTGGCCCAGCCAGGTTGCTGCACCGGGGCCCACGGCGACGGTCGCCCGATGGCGATAGGAGACGTGGGCAGGAAACCCGGCAACGACAGAGGCAGGTCACGGATGACCAGGTTGGCGATCAGGACCACCAGCACCGTCCTCTGGGCGGCCGTCGTGGAGCGTCACGGGCCCGCTGCTGTCGGCCGCCCCGCGGAGTACGGGCCGATGCACGCGGCAAGGCGCGGCTCGCTGGCGACCGCCTGTGGCCTGACGCTGGACTCAGGGCGTCGACCGCTGTCCCAGGTGACGTTCGGGTCCATCGCCGACGCGGCCTCGACGATGGTCTGCGGCGACTGCCGCCGCGCCGTACAGCGCGACCCTGAGGGCCTGCTCGGCTGAGCCGCGGAAAGACACTGCTTTCGCCCCATGCCGCGCCTGGGGCCTTAGTCACACCCTCGAAGAGACAGCACTTCGAGGAGGACCCCATGACCATCATCCCGGACGCGATGGCGCAGGCACTGGCCGCCGAACACCGCCGTGAGCTGCTCGCCGACGCCGCTCGCCGCTACCCCCAGGCGGGCAGGGACCTGCGGCGCGAGGTCACTCCGGTGGAGCGCCGATGGAGGGTCCAGCGGGTGCGGTGGGTCCGGCGGCCGCGGACGCTGACCCTCCCAGAGTGACGAACGACGTGCAGCGCTCGGCCACCTCCGGGTCATGGGTGGCGAGGATCAGCGCGGCCCCCGAGTCGGCCACCGCCAGCAACCGGTCGAGCACGAGCGCCCGGGTGGCCTGGTCCTGCTCGGCGGTCGGCTCGTCCGCGATGAGGACGGCGGGACGCATCGCGAGGGCCCGGGCGACGGCGACCCGCTGCTGCTGTCCCCCCGACAGCTCCTGCACCAGGTGGTCGCCGTGCTTGCCGAGCCCGACCAGCTCGAGCGCGTCCTGGGCGTCGACCCCCGCGTCCCTCGCCGAGAGCCCGATCGCCCGCAGGACGACCTCAATGTTCTCGGCGGCGGTCAGCAGCGACACCAGGCCGTAGCCCTGCAGCACGATGGCGAGTCCCTTGCGCGGCGCCGGTCCGGCGGCGATCCCGTCGAGGAGCACCTCACCGCCGTCCTGCCGGGCCAGGCCGCCCAGCACGGCGAGCAGGCTGGTCTTGCCCGACCCCGACGGACCGAGGACGGCGAGCCGCTCCCCTGGCCCGACCCGCAGGTCGACGTCGTGGAAGATCACCCGCCCGGCGCGCTCGTACCGGAGGCCCTTGCCCTCAAGCACCGTCATGAGGCGTCCTGCTCGTCGGCGCGGCGCAGCTCGACGCCGTGCTCGGTACGGATCGCATGGGCGAGTGAGCCGGGCGGCAGGGCGTCCTGCAGCTCGGGCGGCAGCTGAACCGTGCCGTCCTTGCCGACGACGACGTAGTCAGACCCCAGCCTGCCTTCGGCGCCGACCCGTCCGTCGCGGATGGTGACGGTACGGCCGAGGGCTGCGCCGACCGCGGGGTCGTGGGTGACGACCACGATCGTGGTGCCGAGGTCGCGGTTGACCTGGCGGAAAAGGTCGACGACGGCGACGGCGGCCTCAGGGTCGAGCTGGCTCGTGGGCTCGTCCGCCAGCAGCAGCGGCGGCTCGTTGGCCAGCGCGACGGCCAGGGCGACCCGCTGCTGCTCGCCGCCGGAAAGCTGGCCGGCCGGTCGGTGACCGGTGTCGTCCATGCCGACGGAGCGGAGCAGGTCGTGCGCTCGGGTCTGGGCGACCCTTCGGGACGCGGTCTTGAGCAGCAGCCCGCGGGTCAGCGTGGGGCGCTGCGCCAGCTCGACGTTCTCGACTGCCGAGAGGTAGGGCAGCAGGTTGCTCCCGCCGTTCTGCACCAGGACGCCGATCTCGCGCTGGCGGAAGACCGCGGCCTGCCGGGTGGTGAGGGCGGCCAGGTTGTGGCCGTTGACCCAGACCGTTCCCGCCGTGGGCCGGAGCAGCCCGGCGAGGTGCCACAGCAGGGTCGACTTGCCCGAGCCGGACGGGCCGAGCAGCGCGACCATCTCGCCGGACCGGACACTGAGGTCGACGCCGCGCAGGGCCGCGACCTCGGCCCCGACAGTGCCGTACACGTGGACCAGGCTGTCGCAGGTCACGACGACGCTCGGACTGGTCATATGTCCCCCTCCCTCAGCTGCTCGGCGTGGGCGCCCGCCAGCAGCACCCGGCTGGCGACGGCGGCGATGACCAGCAGGACGACGACCGCGGCCGCGATGGCCGCGGCGAGCAGCGGCCGGTCCAGCGCGTACGACAGCGGTGGGAACGTCGTGACGACCACGAGCTGAGGCACGTTCTGCAGCGACAGCACGGCTGCGGCGAGGCCGGCCGCCACCCCGGCCAGGGCGCCGAAGACCAGCACCGTCGACTGCTCGACGAGCAGGGCGCCGTAGAGCTCACGACGCGTGACGCCGGTGGACGAGAGCGCGGCGAACTCGTACCGGCGACGGCGGGCGGCCACCACCAGGCCAAGCACGGCAGCCGTCGCGGCCAGCGACGCGGCGGAGATCGAGTCGGCGAGGAAGAGCACGCTGGCCAACGCCGGACCCTGACGGTCGAGCAGCTGTTGCTGGTCTGACGCCCGCGTGACCCCGAGCACCTTGACGCCGGCCTTGTCGAGCCCGGCCGCGATGTCGTGCTCGGCGGCCTTGGTGGTCCAGACCTGCTGGCTGACCAGGGCGAGATAGCCGTGAGCGGCCCGCTCGGCGTAGGTGCGGTCGACGGCGAATCCCGCGACGGGCACGCTCGGCAGCGCATCAGCGACGCCGATCGCGGTGATCTGCAGAGGCTGCGCGTTGAAGCCATTGATGGTCGAGTCCGGGCCCTTGAAGGTGGGGAAGGCGACGATCGCCGGCACGCGCAGCGGCAGGTCGGCCACCGACAGGCTCGCCGAGCCGCCGGCAGGGAACGCGTACCGCCAGTGCAGTCCCTCGGGGCCGGCGGTCGGGGGTACGCCGGACGTGCGCCAGCTGGCGGCGGTCGTCAGCCCGGCTGTCACTGGTTGCCACTGGCCGTCGCGCCGGACGTCGATGCCGGTAACTGTGAGATCGCCCCTGGCGGCCGTGGAGGCGGAGGCGATCGATTTTGTCGGCAAGTTGACCGACAGATTGCGCAGCTGGCAGGGGTTGCACCCGACGATCTCGACCGGCTTGGTGGTCTGCACACCGGTCTGGGTGATGGTGCCGAGGTCGACGTCGATGGCCGAGCTCTCGTCGACGGCGTCGACCTGGGCGCCGACGTCGACGCCGGTCGGTGGCAGAGTGCCGACGTCGATGCGGAGGCGGAGGGCGTCACCGTTGAGCTGCACGTCCGGAGCGACCGTGGTGGTGAGCTGCGCCGTGAGCTCGGCCAACGTCTTGCCGGCGAAACGTGTGCGCCAGTAGGCAATCTCGGCGAACCTGGCCGGCTCGACGCCCAGCACGACGGTGTCGGTGCCACTCGCGTCGAAGTAGCTGTCGACCGCGGTGGCGCGGGTGCCGGACGGGTCGAGCTTGTCGACCACGGCCGCAAGGTTGGTGGTGGCCGTCGGTGCGACGTCGAGGACCGCGGGCGCACCGGTCTGGACCTGAGCGAGGAGAGTGCGGTTGCCGGCGCCATTGGCCCAGGCCGCCGTGCCGAACGTCGCGAGGGCGAACGCGGTGGCGAGGATCATCGTCGTACGGGTGCCACCTGGCCGGCGGGCGATGAACCGGACCGCGAGGAAGGCCGACGTACCTCCCCGGCGGCGCGTCGCCCCGAAGAGCCGACGGCAGACCAGCGGGAGCAGCCGTGAGGAGATGACCGCGACGGCGAGGCCGAGCAGACCGGGCACCAACAGGCCCACCGAGCTCTGTCGCACCGACGTGAAGCCGCCGGCCGCCTTGAGCTGGACGAGCCCGGCGACCGCCCCGGTGAGCACGATCGAGTCGAAGACCCAGCTGCGGTCAGTAGCGCGGCGACCGGCCCGGCGCCACTGCTCGACGATGGGGCGGGTGAGCACGCGGCGGGCAGCAACGGCCACCGCCGCCATGCCACCGAGCGTCGCGAGCGCGGCGGCCCCCCACGCGGGGCCGGGAAGGCCGACGTGGGTGCCGGGCCGCAGCAGCGAGTGGCTGAACCAGACGCTCAGCCCCCACCCGACGAGGACGCCAGCAGGCAGCGCCAGGATGAGCAACGTCAGCGGTTCGGTGAGGGCGAAGCCGAGCAGCCGACGCCCGCCGTAGCCACGCAGCTTGGCCAGGGCGATCTCGGCGCTGCGGGCCTCGACCGTGTCGGTGACGACGAGGAACAGCAGCAGCCAGATGAGGGCGAGCAACTGCACGGTCGCCAGCAGCACTGGCACCGCGAGGAAGGTCCAGCTCCTCTGGATGTCGGTGATGAGGCCGGGCAGGCTGGTGCGCACCACGGCGCCGACCGCCTGCAGCGCCGGGGCGTTGGACATCGCGTCGATGTCGCGTCCGAGACCGGGCGCCGCCGCGACCGTCACCAGGCCGGGCACGAGCGGGTAGTCGAGCAGCACCAGGCCCTGCGGCGAGTCCTGTGACTGCTGCATCGTCTGCGGCACGGTGAACAGCGCGTCGGCCGGCGCGGGCGGCTGCTTGGAGTAGATCGAGGCCGGGAACTCGATCGTGAAGTAGGACGGCTCGCGGCCGAACCAGTAACCGCTCTCGGTCTTGGGCGCCCGGTAGACGCCGACGATGGTCTGGGACGGCCAGCCGGTGAAGGCCACGACCTGGCCGACGTGCCACTCGCGCAGCGCCATGAGGCTCTCGCTGGCCATGACCTTGTTGACGTCGGCGGCGCCCTCGGGGCATCGACCGCTGGCGAGGGTCAGCTGGGCGCAGACCCCGTCGCGCGAGTCGAGCGGCACGGCGTCCTGGGTGCCGGCGATCACCGCTGTCGCCTCGAGGGCCTCCGTGGGGGTGCCGAAGGCTGCCCGTACCTTCGCATCTTTGATCGCGCCGTTGAGCACCCCGTCGCCGACCCTGCGGCCGACGGCACCGGCGTCTCCGCTCACGTCCCCCTGCTGCACGACCTCGAGCCCGCGCTGGGCCGGCGTCGCCGCGGTGAGGTTGTCCTGCAGGACGGACGTGCGGGCGGCAGCGGCGTACGTCGGTCCGACGGCGGCCGCGGCGGAAGCGACCAGGGCGATGAGCGCGACCACGAGGGTGGAGCCGCCGCGGTGCAGCAGGGCGCGCCTGGTGGCGCCCAGGCGCCTGAACAGCTGCATCCGCACCTCATTCCGGTTGTCGGGGCAACCTACCCCAGCGACGGTACGGTGGCGGTGCATGACGCCGGGGAGGAGAGCAGATGCCTGAGGTGACCCTGCAGCCCATGACGGCCGAGGAGTTCGCGACGTGGCGCGAGCACTCGATCCGCTTGTACGCCGAGGAGCACGTGACAGCGGGCAACTACCTGGCGGAGGAGGCGCTCGCCCGGTCGTCCGCGGAGTTCGACGATCGACTGCCCGACGGCCGCAGCACGTCCGGCATGCTGCTCCTGGTCGCCCGCGACGCAGCCGGTGCGGACGTCGGCATGCTGTGGCTGAGCCTCACCCACCCGAGGGGTGCGCCCGACACCGCCTTCGTCTTCGACATCGAGGTCCTACCAGAGCGTCGAGGCCAGGGGTACGGCCATGCGGTGCTTGCCGCAGCCGAAGATGAGGTGCGTCGTCACGGGGTCGGCGCCCTCGGCCTCAACGTCTTCGCCGACAACCCGACAGCGATCGGGCTCTACACGTCCGCGGGCTATCACGTCACGACGCAGCAGATGCGCAAGGTGCTGTGACCGTTCAGCTCGCCGCGCCGCGCAAGCTGGCTCCGGGCGACCGGGTCGCGGTCGTCTCGCCCTCGTTCGCTGCTCCCGCCGTCTTTCCGCACGTCCACGAGCTCGCCATGACGCGGCTGCGGGACGAGCTCGGCCTCGTGCCGGTCGAGTACCTGACTACTCGCCAGCTCGGCTCGCCGGCCATCGATCGCGCCCGCGACCTGATGGCTGCCTGGGCCGACCTGTCGATCCGCGCAGTGCTCGCCACCATCGGTGGTGACGACCAGATCACGGTCCTCCCCCACCTTGACCCCGCCGTCTTTCGCGCCGACCCCAAGCCGTACGTCGGCTACAGCGACAACACCAACCTGCTCAACTGGCTTTGGTACCACGGCATTGCCGGCTATCACGGCGGTTCGACGATGGTCCACCTCGGCCGCGGTGGAGGCACCGACCAGGTGTCCGTCGGGTCCCTGCGCCACGCGCTGTTCTCCCACGACGAGGTCGTGCTGCACGAGGTTGCCGAGTTCAGCGAGGACGAGGTCGACTGGACCAACCCCGACAACATCGACACTCCCGGGGTACGGCTGCCGGCCGCGCCGTGGACGTGGCACCAGCCGGACGTGACGGTCACCGGACCGACATGGGGCGGCAACCTCGAGATCCTGCACTGGACGCTCGCCGTGTCGCGGTGGGTTCGCCCGGTGGACGACTACGCGGGGTGCGTGCTGCTGCTGGAGACGTCCGAGGAGATGCCGAGCGCCGTCGCGGTCTCCCGCATGCTCCGGGACTTCGGCGAGCGCGGGCTGCTTGCGCAGTTTCCTGCCGTCGTCGTGGGTCGGGCCAAGGCGAGCAGCATCGAGCACCCCGTACCGTACGACCAGCGAGCTGCCTACCGCGCCGACCAGCGCGACGCGATCCTCTCGGCGTTCGCCACCTACAACCCCAGCGCCATGCTCGTCTTCGGCGTCGACATCGGGCACACCGACCCGCAGTGGGTACTCCCGTACGGCGGCCTCCTGACCGTCGACGGCCCAGCCCGCCGGGTCACCGCCCACTACTGACCCGCGACTCCCCCACCGCCGCCACCACCACCTCCTCCGGATCACTGGGCGGGTTGGGTCGTTATCTGGGCCCGCACAAGCGCCACGGGCCCCCAGTGATCCACAATTCTGGCGATCACTGGGCGCATGTGGCGGCTCTGGCGGCCGCGATACGCGCCACTCCCGCCCAGTGATCCAAAGGTTGGAGTGGGGCGAGATCCTTTGCAGAGACATAGTTGTATCGTTTCAAACAACCTCGTGCATTTGCCGCCGGACAGGTCTAGCATCAGATCTCGAAGGCAGCAGCAGGAGGATGAGCCGCATGGCGGCGCACATGGATCAGTCCCTGGCCGGGACCATCGGCCACGTGACGGTTCCCATCACCCCGAGCCGCGCCGGTGAGGTCATGCTCCCGGTACGCGGTGCCCACGAGGCGTTCGCCGCCTTCTCGGACGAGCCGATCCCCAAGCACGCACGCGTTGTCGTGGTCGAGTGCCGGTCGGCGAGGTCGGTCACGGTGACGCCGTGCGGATGAGACCGCCGCCGTACCCGTACCGAAGCGTTGGCAGGCACGCAGTTGCGCGTCCTGCGGACATGGCGGGCAACGATGCCCGCCCCAGTAGAGGAAGTCAGATGTTCTTCTGGCACGTACCCGCGCCCAACGAGGCCCTGCTCATCTCGGGCTCACGGCGGACAGGCGAGCAGACGCAGTTCCGGATCGTCACCGGTCACGGCTGCCTCGTGATCCCGGTCAAGCAGAAGGCGCGCATCTTGTCGCTGTCGCTGCATGAGGCCGAGATCGCTGAGGAATGCGTTACCACGCAAGGGATCCGGCTCCGCATCCGGGCAGTGGCCGCCTTCAAGATCGGCGACGACAACGCGTCGATCGCCAATGCTGCCCGGCGATTCCTGGCCGAGCAGGACCGCATGGAGGAACTGGTCGGTCGCATCTTCGCGGGCCACCTGCGCTCCATCATCGGCAGCCTGACCGTCGAGGAGATCATCCGCGAGCGCGACCGACTGGCGCAGGAGGTCAAGGACGGCAGCCACTCCGAGATGGAGAAGCTCGGCATCGTCGTCGACTCCATGCTGATCCAGGAGATCGAGGACGCCAGCGGCTACATCAACAACCTCGCCGCACCGCACGCCACCGCGGTAGCCAGCCTGGCCCGCATCGCCGCGGCCAAGGCCGACCAGGAGGCGACCCAGCGCGAGCAGGAGGCGGAGGCGCTACGGGCGGAGTACACCCGCGACACCGCGCTCAAGCAGGCCGGCTTCGCCGCTGAGGTGCACGAGGCCAACGCCCGCTCGGCCCAGGCCGGACCGCTGGCCGAGGCTCGCGCCTCGCAGGAGGTCATCGAGCAGCAGACCGCGCTTGCCGAGCGCCACGCGGCGCTGACCGAGAAGCAGCTCGAGTCGCAGGTACGCAGGCCTGCGGACGCCGAGGCCTACCGGCAGCGGACGCTCGCCGAGGCCAGCCGCGACATGATCAAGCTGCAGACCGAGGCTGAGGCGTTCAAGCAGCGCGCACTGGCGGAAGCGCACCGCGACACGACCAAGCTCAACGTCGAGGCTGAGGCCAACCACCGCCGCCAGATCGCGGACGCAGACGCCGATGCACGCAAGGCCAACGCCGACGGTGAGGCCTACGCTCAGCGAGCAGTCGCGGCCGCCGAGGCGGAGGCGATCAACGTACGGGCGCAGGCCTTGACCGACGGCAACCAGGCCCTCATCGCGGCCAACAAGCTGATCGAGATCCTGCCGCTGCTGGTCGACGCCGCGGCCCGTGGCATCGCCGGCTCCAACCTCACGGTGCTCAACGGCACGGAGGGGGTCAACCAGGCGGTGACCAGCATGGTTGGCCAGGGGCTCGCGATCTACGAGTCGCTGCGCCAGGCGCTCGTGACGCCTGAGCCCGCGAGCAAGCAGATCACCGCCGCCTAGCGCGTCGTCGTCCCCGTCGAAGCTTTTCGGCGGGGACGACGGCTGTCTGCGATACGGTCAGCCCATGGAGACCCGCTGGGCTCGAAGAGTGAGGCTGATCTGATGAGGGCTACCCGAGCAACCGTCGCCGCTGTCGCCGCCGCCTCCTTCGTCATCGTGCCACTGCAGTCGTCAGCGCAGGCGACTGCGGGGCCGACTCTGACCATCGACGTCACCGCCGCAAGACACGCCATCAGCCCGAACATCTACGGAGTCAACTTCGCCGACCGCTCGACCTCGGCGTCGGAGGGCCTGACCGTTGACCGGGTCGGCGGCAACAGCGTGAGCCTCTACAACTACCTGACCAACGTCTACAACACCGGGTCCGACTACTACTTCGAGAACATCGCCACCGGACTCGGCGCCAAGAACCAGACCGCCGCGGCGTACGTCAAGAGCGACCGCAAGGCCAAGCTCCGTACGGTGTTCGAGCTGCCGATGACCGGCTATGTGGCCAAGGCCTCCCCCACCACGCACCCGTTCCTCTGCAGCTTTCCGAAGACGGCCTTCGGCAACCAGAACTCGTTCGACCCGTACGACCCCAACTGCGGCAACGGGGTGAGCGGCAGCACCAACCTCACGGCCAACCCGACGACGGCCGCGACCGCCGTTGGCCCGTCGTTCGACCAGGCCGAGGTGGCGTACTTCGTCAAGCTGTTCGGCACGGCAGCCAAGGGCGGAGTGCCGTTCTACGAACTCGACAACGAGCCCACGCTCTGGAACAGCACCCACCGCGACGTCCACCCGGTGGCAACGACCTTCAGCGAGATCGCCACGCGCTCGACCGCGACGGCAGCCGCGGTCAAGAAGGCGGATCCGACTGCTGCTGTCCTCGGGCCGAGCGACTGGGGCTGGTGCGCCTACTTCTACTCCGCGGCCGACGGCTGCAACAACGGCCCCGACAAGGCGTCGCACGGCAACGCTGCCTTCGCGCCCTGGTACCTCGCGCAGATGAAGGCCTACCAGACCGCCCACGGCGTACGACTGCTCGACTACTTCGACGAGCACTACTACCCGCAGGAAAGCGGCATGGCTCTGGGGAAGGCCGGATCCGCAGTCCTGCAGGCAGACCGGCTCGCCTCGACGCGCACGCTGTGGGACCCGACCTACACCGACAAGAGCTGGATCGGCACCGACGTCGGGCAGCGGGTCTACCTGATTTCGCGCATGCGGGCCTGGGTCAAGGCCAGCTATCCCGGGACCAAGCTGTCGATCAGCGAGTACAACTTCGGCGGCCTTGAGTCGCTCAACGGCGCGCTGACCGAGGCCGACGTGCTCGGCATCTTCGGCCGCGAGCAGGTGAGCCTCGCGACGCTGTGGTCGCCGCCCACCTCCAGCCAGCCGGGCGCGTTCGCCTTCCGGCTGTTCCGCAACTACGACGGCCACGGTGCAACGTTCGGCAACACCTACGTCCGGTCGACCAGCGCCAATCAGGGCAAGCTCTCGGTGTACGCGGCGCAGCGGTCGGCCGACGGCGCTGTCACCGTCGTCGTCATCAACAAGAGCACGACAAAGCTCACGAGCAAGCTGGCCCTGAAGGACTTCGCTGCCGGTGGTACGGCGCAGGTGTGGCGCTACAGCGGTGCCAACCTCAAGAAGATCGTGCGCCAGGCCAACGTCAAGGCCTCGTCGTCCATGAGCCTGACCTTCCCGGCCTCGTCGGCAACGGTGATTGTCATCCCTAAGGCCTGACCCGTTCACACGGTTGGTCGGTCAAGATCGACTCGCGCGGCGTCGACGTCACCGCATGCCTTTGCGCAGACGAACCGCGACCGCCGTCACGTTGGCGGCCTCCGTGGTGGCGGCTGCCCTCAGTGCACTGCCCGGTGCAACTGCCCAGGCGGCCAACGCTGGGCCGGCGCTGACCGTCGACGTGACCGCCGGTCGGCACGCCATCAGCCCGTACATCTATGGCGAGAACTTTGCTGACACGCCGACAGCCGCAGCCAACGGCGTGACCGTCGACCGGTTTGGCGGCAACAGCGCGAGCCGCTTCAACTACCTCAACAGCGAGACCAACACCGGGTCCGACTACTACTACGAGAACGTCGGCTCGACGCCGGCCACGACCTTTGTCGGCGCCGACAGGTCGGCTGGTCTCAGCACGGTCTGGGAGCTGCCCATGACCGGCTACGTGAGCAAGAACAGCCCGACCTCGCACCCGTTCTACTGCAGCTATCCGACCGAGACGTTCCCGACCCAGGACTCCACCGACTACTGGGACCCACACTGCGGCAACGGCGTCATGGGCGGCAACAACATCAGCGGCGCCGACCCATCGACCACCTCGGTCGCCGAGGGCGCATCGTTCGACCAGGCTGAGGTTGCCTACCTGGTCTCGCACTACGGCGCGGCGGCCAGCGGCGGCGTCCCGTTCTATGAGCTCGACAACGAGCCTTCGCTGTGGAACTCCACACACCGCGACATCCACCCGAACGCGCTCACCTACGACGAGCTGGTCAGCCGCTCGACCGCGACGGCTGCGGCGGTGAAGAACGCCGACTCCACCGCCTCTGTACTCGGCCCGAGTGACTGGGGCTGGTGCGCCTACTTCTACTCCGCCGCGGACAACTGCAACGACGGCTCGGACCGGCAGGCCCACGGAGACGTCGACTTCGCTGCCTACTACCTGGCGCAGATGAAGTCGTACGACACAGCCCACGGCCGACGCGACCTCGACTACTTCGACGAGCACTACTACCCGCAGGACGCCGTCTCGCTGACGACCGCAGGCAACGCCGCCCTGCAGGCGCAGCGACTCATGGAGACGCGCACGCTCTGGGACCCGACGTACAAGGACGACAGCTGGATCGGCACCGACGTCAACTCCGCGGTCGACCTCATCCCGCGGATGCACGGCTGGGTCAACGCCAACTACCCCGGCACCAAGCTGGCCATCAGCGAGTACAACTTCGGCGGCCTCGAGGCCCTCAACGGCGCTCTCACCGAGGCAGACATCTTGGGCATCTTCGGCCGCGAGCAGGTCGACCTGGCCACCCTCTGGTCACCGCCCACCGCCACGCAGCCGGGCGCCTTCGCCTTCCGGCTGTTCCGCAACTACGACGGCAGCGGCGCGACGTTCGGCGACACCTACGTCAGCTCCACCAGCGCCGACCAGACCAAACTCTCCGTGTACGGGGCCCAGCGCACGTCCGACGGCGCCATGACCGTGCTCGTCATCAACAAGAGCCTCGGCGACCTGACCAGCAGCGTGGCCCTCAACCACTTCACTTCCGTTGGTACGGCGCAGGTGTGGCGCTACAGCGTCGCCGACCTGAGCCATATCGTCCGCCAGGCCGACGTCGCTTCGTCGTCCTCGATGAGCCTCACCTTCCCCGCGTCGTCCGCCACGCTCCTCGTCATCCCCGTGGCGTCGACTGGGCCGACCACCACCCCTACCACCACCCCGACCACGTCTGCGGCGCCGACAACTACGCACACGGCAACCCCGACGACATCCGTGGCGCCGACGACCACCCACACGGCCGCTCCCACCGTTGCAGCGCCCGCCTCACATGCCACCCCGACTGCCACCTCGACCGGCATCACCGTCGTCGCGCCGAGCTCGCTCACGGCACCGGCCACCATCACCCTTCCGCAGCCGGTCGCGTCCCTACCCACTGGCTCGGTCACCCTCGTCGCGAAGCCCTCGGGCAAAGCGGCGCCGGTCCAGCTGGTCTGCCGCAACGGCGCTGCGCTGGTGAACTGCGCCACCGGCCCGATCACCACGGTCACGGTCGGCCCCGGCACCGCTTGGGTGCCTGGTCAGACCTATCTGCTCACCGTCACGATTGGCGGCCAGTCCGCCACAACCATCTTCGTCGCCCCCACCCTCGTGCCGGCAGGCAGTGCCGCCATCACGTACCGCTGGGCAACGGTCCACTCCCCCAAGGCCTTCGGCGGCAGCCTGCAGGTCGCGTCGACCCGCGGTGCCACCGAGTCGATGACGTTCTCCGGCCCGACCATCACCTGGTACGGGCCGACGGGACCCAAGCAAGGCGTGGTCGACGTCCTGGTCGACGGCTGGGTGCGGCAGATGGTCAACAGTCGCGCCTCGAAGGCGACGAGCCGGGTTGCGCACGTCCTGACCCATCTCGGCACGGGACCGCACACCCTCGCGCTGCGGGTGCGCAGCGGCACGGCCGCCATCGACGCGGTCAAGGTGGGCGGCGCGAAAGTTGCTTCCACACCGGCAATGTCGGCGACCTGGCTGACCGCAGGGGCGGGAGCCAGCGCGACGATGCGCTTCGCCGGCACCGGCGTGGCCTGGACCACCAGCGGCACCGCAAGAGTCGCGATCTATGTCGACGGCCACCGCACGACCGCCAAGTCCCTCACCGGTCTCGCCGCAGGTCAGCACACAGTGCGACTCGTCGTGATCAAGGGAAGCCTTCGTCTCAAGGGTTTCCTGGTGACCTAGCCTCTTTATGCGGTCCTTGTTGAATTCTTAGCGTGTCGCGGCGAAAGGGGATTCGCCTGCTCCAGAGCGGCATACGCCCCGCAGACGCCATGATCAGGCGATCGGGAGATCTTCCGACGAACCACTTGCGCCGTCGGTGCTTTGTGGTCAGAGTGATCAAAGTGACCTGTGGGCTACGAGGGGAGTTTCATGACGGGGCTAAACGAACCTGTCAAGTTTGGCCGGGCGGACACACACCCAGCCGAGCTGAGCGGAAAGCTGCTCAAGATGGCCCAAGGTGCAAGAGCGACTTTCACCGCCTGAGGCGGCCGACGTCGACGTCGACTATGTGATCAACCTGGGTATCTCGCTCCTTCACGCCGCTATCGGTAGGGACATCACGATCACAGACCCGGTGTCGGGTGAGGAAGAGACCTACAAGCTATGGCAGAAGTAGCGACACCAGCGCCAAGGGGCGGCCCCAAGCGGGAGCGTGGTGGCATCCTCTCGGAAGGTGTCGACCTGACCAAGTTTGAACGAGTGCCCCCGCCTGTGGAGGCCACGCGCCACAACGTAACGGTGATCCTGTTGTGGGGATACTTGGGTCTACTGGCCGCCGTTGTCGTCTCCCCTCTGGTCCTCCTGTTGACCAAGGATGCCTCTGCGGACGACGCGGCAAAGCTGGCGATCGCCCTATCCAGTTGCTTATCGGGGCTCGCCGGTGTCCTTGGCCTCACTTTGGCCTTCTACTTCAAGAGCGATGCTTCGCGGCCGATCGCCGCACCCTCGCGCAAACCACGAACGCCGGAGAAGAAGAACTAGCCAGAGCGCACAGGGTCCGCTTCACAACCGCTCAGCCGCCGGTGGCGAAGACGTCCTCGGGTGGCGTGAGTGAGCCAGCAGAGTCGCGCCACCCGTCCGGCAGCGTCACCATGCGTGGCCCCTGGGTGTGGCCTCGGGCCAGCCGCTCTGCACCAGCCGGCAATGGGGTCGAGCGGTCCAACGGTGCCAGCAGGTCGTCGAGCTCGGCCAGCGTCGACGACGAGGCGAGCGCGCGGCGGCGGACGCCGCCGACCGGGTAGCCGGTGAGGTACCAGCTGACGTGCTTGCGGAAGTCGCGTACCCCTTTGAGCTCGTCGCCCTTGTAGTCGACGAGCAGCCGGGCGTGGCGCCGCATCACGTCGGCGACCTCTCCGAGCAACGGGGCACCTTGAGGCACGCGGCCGGCGAAGACGTCGACTAGGTCGCGGAACAGCCACGGCTTGCCAAGACAGCCGCGCCCGACGACGACGCCGTCGCAGCCGGTCAACCGCATCATCTCGACCGCGTCCTCGGCGGCCCAGATGTCGCCGTTGCCAAGCACCGGCACTGACGTGACGGCGGCCTTGAGCTCGCCGATTGCCGACCAGTCAGCCGATCCGGAGTAGAGCTGCTCCGCGGTACGGGCATGCAGCGCGATCGCCGCAGCGCCCTCGGCCTCGGCCGCGCGCCCAGCATCGAGATAGGTGATGGTCTCGGCGTCGAGCCCCATGCGCATCTTGACCGTGACCGGCACAGTGCCGGCGGCGGCAACAGCAGCGCGGACGATCAGCGCGAGCAGACCGGCGCGCACGGGCAGGGCCGCTCCCCCACCGTGGCGAGTCACCTTGGGCGACGGGCAACCCATGTTGAGGTCGATGTGGTCGACGCCGAGGTCGACCACCTGCGAGACCGCGAGACCGACGACCACCGGGTCGACGCCGTAGAGCTGGACGCTGCGCACGGTCTCGTCGGCACCGAACCCGAGGCGCAGCAGGGTCGACTCGTTGCCCTCGACCAGAGCGCGCGCCGAGACCATCTCCGAGACATAGAGCCCGGCGCCGTACGACCGGCAGAGCGTGCGGAACGCCGCGTTGGTCACCCCGGCCATCGGCGCGAGGACGACCGGCGGGTCGACCTCGAGAGGTCCGAGCTTCATCTCAGACGTTGAACCCAAGGGCGCGCAGCTGCTCGCGACCCTCGTCGGTGATCTTGTCCGGGCCCCACGGCGGCATCCAGACCCAGTTGATCCGGAAGTCGGGGCACAGCGGCGAGAGCGCCTCGCGGGTCTGGTCCTCGATGACGTCAGTGAGCGGGCAGGCCGCCGACGTCAGCGTCAGGTCGAGGGTGATCGTGCGGTCGTCGGCAACGGTCACGCCGTACAGCAGGCCGAGGTCGACCACGTTGATGCCGAGCTCGGGGTCGACCACGTCACGCATGGCCTCCTCGATGTCCTCGATGCGCGCCTTGGGAATGGAGGCGTCGGCGCTAACAGTGGTGTCGGTCATGAGGAACCCTCTCCGGTGACAGCAGTGGCCCGCGCGGTCGCGTCTTTCCAGGCCATCCAGGACAACAGCGCGCACTTGACCCGTGCGGGGTAGCGGGAGACGCCGGCGAAGGCGACGGCGTCCTCGAGCAGGTCCTCGTCGGGCTCGAGCTGGCCCTTGGACTGCATGAGCCGCAGGAACTCGTCGGACAGCGCCATCGCGTCAGGCACCGTGCGGCCGATGACGAGGTCGGTCATGACCGAGGTCGAGGCCTGGCTGATCGAGCAACCCTGCCCGTCGTACGAGACGTCGGTCACCACGTCGCCGTCGAGTTTGACCCGCATGGTCACCTCGTCGCCGCACGTCGGGTTGACGTGGTGCACCTCAGCGTCGAACGGGTCGCGCAGGCCCTTGTGGTGAGGTCGCTTGTAGTGGTCCAGGATGATCTCCTGGTACATCGACTCCAGCGCCGGTGTGGCTGTCACTCATCACCTCCGAAGAACCGCTGCACGTGACCGAGACCCTCGACGAGGGCGTCGATCTCGGACAACGTCGTGTAGAGGGAGAACGATGCCCGGGTGGTCGCCGGGACGCCGTACCGGACGCAGGTCGGCTTGGCGCAGTGGTGGCCGACGCGGACGGCGATGCCCCGCTCGTCGAGCAGCTGGCCGACGTCGTGCGGGTGGATGCCGGGCAGGGCGAAGGAGATCGCTCCGCCCCGCTGGACCGTGGTGTCCGGGCCGATGATGCGCAGGCCGGGGACGGCGCGCAGTCGCTCGAGAGCGTAGGCGGTGACCTCGGCCTCGTGGGCGGCGATCTCGGACATGCCGACGGCGGTGAGGTAGTCGATGGCAGCGCCCAGGCCGACGACCTCGGCGATCATCGGGGTGCCGGCCTCGTACTTGTGCGGCAGGTCGGCATAGGTCGAGGCGGCCATGGTGACCTCGGCGATCATCTCGCCGCCGCCCATGAACGGCGGCAGCGCCTCGAGCAGCTCGGCCCGTCCCCACAGCACGCCGACCCCGGTGGGGCCGAGCATCTTGTGGCCGGTGAAGGCGAGGAAGTCGACGCCGAGCGCTTGCACGTCGACGGCCATGTGCGGCACCGACTGGGAGCCGTCGAGCAGCGTCAGCGCGCCGACTTCCCTTGCCCGGGCGACGATCTGGGCCACCGGGTTGACCGTACCCAGGATGTTGGACTGATGGACGAACGACACGATGCGGGTGCGCTCGTTGAGCAGGCCGGCCAGGTCGGTCAGGTCAAGGCGGCCGTCGTCGGTGAGCGGGATCCATCGCAGGGTCGCGCCCGTGCGCTGGCACAGCATCTGCCACGGCACGATGTTGGAGTGGTGCTCCATCTCGGTGATCAGCACCTCGTCACCGGGGCCGACCCCCAGCGGAGCGGGAGCATCGCCGAGCACGCGGGCGACGAGGTTCATCGCCTCGGTGGAGTTCTTGGTGAAGACCACCTCACGCCGGTCGGGCGCATTGATGAAGGCCACGATCTTGTCGCGCGTCGCCTCGTACGCAGCGGTCGCCTCCTCGGCGAGCACGTGGATGCCGCGGTGGACGTTGGCGTTGGACCGCTCGTAGTAGTCGTCCATCGCGTCGAGCACGGCCTGCGGCTTCTGTGACGTGGCCGCATTGTCGAGGTAGACCAACGGCACATTGTCATGGACCACCCGGGACAGGATCGGGAAGTCCTTACGCAGCAGCTCGACATCAAATGCCCGGGAGGTCATGGCCTGATCACGCCTCTGCCAGGAACCGCTCGTAGCCCTCGTTCTCGAGGACGTCGGCCAGCTCCGGCCCGCCCTCTTCGACGATGCGGCCGTTGACGAACACGTGGACGAACCCGGGCTTGATGTAGCGCAGGATCCGCGTGTAGTGGGTGATGAGCAGCGTGCCCATGGTGCCGCCGGCGTGGACCCGGTTGACGCCCTCGGACACGATGCGCAGCGCGTCGACGTCGAGGCCGGAGTCGGTCTCGTCGAGGATCGCGAACTTGGGCTTGAGCAGCTCGAGCTGGAGGATCTCGTGGCGCTTCTTCTCGCCGCCGGAGAAGCCCTCGTTGACCGAGCGCTCCTTGAAGGTCGGATCCATCTTGAGGTCGGCCATGGTCTGGTTGACCTCCTTGACGAAGGTGCGCAGCTTGGGCGCCTCGCCGCGGGTGGCCGTCATCGCCGTACGGAGGAAGTTGCTGACCGAGACACCGGGCACCTCGACGGGGTACTGCATCGCGAGGAACAGACCGGCCCGGGCGCGGGCGTCGACGGTCATCGCGAGGACGTCCTCGCCGTCGAGGGTGACCGACCCGGAGGTGACGGTGTACTTGGGGTGGCCGGCGACAGCGTAGGCGAGCGTCGACTTGCCGGAGCCGTTCGGCCCCATGATGGCGTGGATCTCGCCGGAGTTGACCGTGAGGTCGACGCCGCGCAGGATCTCGAGTGCCTCGCCCTCAGCCTCGACGGAGACGTGCAGGTCGCGGATAACAAGTGAGCTCATCGGTCAGGACTCCTGGAGGGCGACGAGCACGTCGTCACCGTCGATCTTCACGGGGTAGACAGGGACTGGGCGGGTGGCGGGCAGGCTGGTCGGCCGTCCGGTGCTGAGGTCGAAGCGCGAGCCGTGGAGCCAGCACTCGATGGTGCCCTCCTCGACGTCGCCCTCGGAGAGCGGCACGTCCTGGTGAGAGCAGACGTCAAAGATGGCGTAGACCTCGCCGTCGCTGCGCACGACGGCCAACGGCACGCCGCCCACAATCACCCGCACGGCACCCTCGTCGGGCACGTCGGCGACGGCACACGCCTTCACGTAGTCGCTCATGCCAGGTTGCGCTCCAGCTCGGCGTCGACGCTGGCCAGCAGTCGGTCGACGAGCTCGGGCACGGCGATCTTCTCGATCACCTCGGCGAAGAAGCCGCGGACCACGAGGCGGCGGGCCTGGTCGGCCGGGATGCCGCGGGCCTGCAGGTAGAACAGCTGCAGCTCGTCGAAGCGACCGGTCGCGGACGCGTGACCTGCGCCGACGACCTGGCCGGTCTCGATCTCGAGGTTGGGCACCGAGTCGGCGCGGGCGCCGTCGGTCAGCAGCAGGTTGCGGTTGAGCTCGTAGGTGTCGGTGCCGGTCGCCTTAGCGCGGATCACCACATCGCCAACCCAGACCGTGTGGGCAGCCTGGCCCTGCAGAGCACCCTTGTACGTCACCCGGCTGCGGCAGTTGGGCACCGCGTGGTCGACGAGCAGGCGATGCTCGAGATGCTGGCCGCTGTCGGCGAAGTAGAGACCGAGCAGCTCGGCGTCGCCCCCGGGACCGGCGTAGGTGACCGTGGGGGTGAGTCGCACGAGGTCGCCGCCGAAGGTGACCACGACCGAGCGCACGGTGGCGTCACGGCCGACCTTGAGCGCGTGGGACCCGACGTGGATGGCGTCGTCGGCCCAGTCCTGGACACTGACGATGGTGAGCTTGGCGCCGTCACCGACGATGACCTCGAGATTGCCTGCGTAGCAGGCACTTCCCTGGTGGTCGATGATGACGACGGCCTCGGCCTGAGCACCCACCTCGACGACCAGGTGACCGTACGAGATGGCGTGGTTGCCCTCGCCGCGCAGCGAGAGCACCGTCGGGCGCGAGGCGACCGCACCGGCTGGGACGGAAACGAGCGTGCCGCCGGTGAAGCCGGCGAGGGCGGAGGCAGCGACCCGGTCGGTCGGCAGCAGCACCGACCCGACCAGCGGGTGGTCGCGCTCGATCGAGGAGACGATCACCTCCGGGGCGGCGTCGACCTCGACCACGACCTTGCCCTCGCCGCGCGCACCGACCTCGACGGACTGCAGGCCACGGAGGCGGGTGAGCGGGGTGAACCGCCACTCCTCCTCGCGACCCTGCGGCACCGGAAAAGCAGCCACGTCGTACGAAGCGATGCGCGGACGCGGGTCGCCGGGCTCGCTGGAGCGACGGCCGGTGCCGGGGCCGGCGAGCCGGTTGCCCGCGCCGGGCTGGGAGACCTCGACGGAGCCGGCGGTGGTCGTACCCAAAGCTGGTGCCGACATCAGCCGACAGCCCCTTCCATCTGCAACTCGATGAGCCGGTTCAGCTCGATCGCGTACTCCATGGGCAGCTCGCGGGCGATCGGCTCGATGAAGCCGCGCACGATCATTGCGGCGGCCTCGTCGTCGGTCATGCCGCGGCTCATCAGGTAGAACAGCTGGTCCTCGCCGATGCGCGAGACGGTGGCCTCGTGGCCCATCGACACATCGTCCTCGCGGACATCGACGTAGGGGTAGGTGTCGGAGCGGCTGATCGAGTCGACCAGCAGCGCGTCGCACTTCACCGTCGACTTCGAGCCATGGGCGCCCTCATTGATCTGGACGAGCCCGCGGTACGACGTGCGGCCGCCGCCGCGGGCGACCGACTTGGACACGATCGTCGACGAGGTGTTGGGCGCGTTGTGCACCATCTTGGCGCCGGCGTCCTGGTGCTGGCCCTCGCCGGCGAAGGCGACGGAGAGCACCTCACCGTTGGCGTGCTCACCGAGGAGCCACACGGCGGGGTACTTCATCGTCACCTTGGAGCCGAGGTTGCCGTCGATCCACTCCATCGTCGCGCCGGCCGCGGCGGTAGCCCGCTTGGTGACCAGGTTGTAGACGTTGTTGGACCAGTTCTGGATGGTCGTGTAGCGCACCCGGGCGTTCTTCTTGACGATGATCTCGACGACCGCGGAGTGCAGTGAGTCGCTGGAGTAGATGGGCGCCGTACAGCCCTCGACGTAGTGAACGTACGAGCCCTCGTCGGCGATGATCAGCGTCCGCTCGAACTGACCCATGTTTTCGGTGTTGATCCGGAAGTAGGCCTGCAGCGGGATCTCGACGTGGACGCCCGGCGGGACGTAGATGAAGGAGCCGCCGGACCACACGGCCGTGTTGAGCGCGGCGAACTTGTTGTCACCGACCGGGATCACCGTGCCGAAGTACTCGCGGAACAGGTCCTCGTGCTCGCGCAGCGCGGTGTCGGTGTCGACGAAGATGACGCCCTGCTTCTCGAGCTCCTCGTTGATCTGGTGGTAGACCACCTCGGACTCGTACTGGGCGGCGACACCGGAGACGAGACGCTGCTTCTCGGCCTCGGGGATGCCCAGCTTGTCGTAGGTGTTCTTGATGTCGGCGGGCAGGTCGTCCCACGTCGCGGCCTGCTTCTCGGTCGACCGGACGAAGTACTTGATCCGGTCGAAGTGGATGCCGGACAGGTCGGCGCCCCACGCGGGCATCGGCTTCTTGTCGAACAGCCCCAGGCCCTTGAGCCGCATCTTCAGCATCCACTCGGGCTCGTTCTTGAGCGCGGAGATGTTCTCGACCACCTCGGTGGACAGTCCGCGGCGCGCGGTGGCGCCGGCGGTGTCGGCGTCGGCCCAGCCGAAGTCGTACCGGCCAAGCCCCTCGAGCTCGGGGTGAGTGTCAGGCTCAGGCTGAATGGTGGTCATGCGGAGTCCCTCCCGGTGACGGGGTTGCTGGGGTCAGGCAGTGGAGTCGCAGCGGTGGAGACGGTCGTGGAGCAGGGAACGTTGGTGGTGCAGACGCCGTCGCCGTGAGCCAAGGTCGCGAGGCGCTGAACGTGGGTGCCGAGCAGGCGACTGAACACTGCCGTCTCGGCATCACACAGGGCGGGGAACTCGACCGCAACCTGGGCGACCGGGCAGTGGTGCTGGCAGATCTGGACCCCGGACGGGGTGACCTGGGCGGAGGCCGCGAAGCCGTCCTCGGAGAGCGCGGCGACGAGGACCTCGACGCGCGTAGCACTGTCGTCGGCGCCCGCCGCCGACAGCAGCGAACGGTAACGCTCCTCGACCCCGGCCAGCCGTTGGTGGGCGAACGCGTCGACCGCGGCCTCCCCCCCGGTCTCGGCCAAGAAACGCAGCGCGGACGCGGCGAGCTCGTCGTAGCCGTGCGGGAAGGACGACCGGCCCGCCTCGGACAGCGCGAAGAGTCGCGCCGGACGCCCGCGGCCACGCACCTTGCCTCGTACGGGCCGCTCGGCCACCTCGACCACGCGGCCGGCGGCGGTCATGGAGTCGAGGTGTCGGCGGACGGCCGCAGGAGTGAGCCCGAGCAGCTCGGCCAGCGTGGCGGCGCTCACCGGACCGTGCTCGAGGATCGCCTTGGCCACCCGGTCACGTGTCCGCACATCGACGCGATCTCCCAGGACGGGGAGCTCAGCGAGGTCGACGGCGGTTTTCACAACGCCTACGTTACCTAATTCGCCGACCGCGCACAAAGCGGCGCGGCGAGCAGGCGACCAGGCCTCGCCGGCCGCGTAACGCCCGAAGGCCGCTTTGCCCACATCTGGGTTTAAGACGTGCGAAGATCGGACAAGGGGCTAGCAATCGGACGGTGACTTCGACGACCGCGCAGGTCGACGAGGTCACGGTGCGTTCACACGGGGAGCAGGCGTGAGCACGGTGTCGTCGTACGAGCGGTCCGAGCCGTCGTCCCCCGCGCTGTCATCGGTGCCTGACCTTGTGACGCCGGCTGAGGCCAACACCGCCTATCCCGACACCGCCTTCATCCCGGTCCAGGACACCCCCGTTCCGTCCGCCAAGGACCACCGCATCCACGAGGTCACCCGGGCCGGCGCGGCGATAGAGGCCCTGGTCGGGGTCTGGCTCGCGGTCTCCCCGTGGGTCGTCGGCTCCGGGGGCTCGAGCGTCCTGCGTTGGAACGACGTCGCCGTCGGCGGGGTGCTGGCCGCGCTCGCCCTGGCGCGGCTGGTCCGGCCGTCCCTGCCGCGCGCCCCGTCTGTCAGCTTCGGGCTCGGCGCCTGGACGATCGTCGCGGCGTTCGTGCTGTCCTTCCAGAACGGCTCCACAGGCACCGCGCCGCTGTGGAACGCCATCGTGTGCGGCGCCGCGCTCACCGCCGCCGCGGCGTGGAGCACTACCGAGACCGAGCGGGCGGCGCTGCGCCGAGGTTGAGCCCCCCGTACCATCGAACCGATGTCCAGGTCAGCGTCCGTCGAGCCCGCGCGCGGCAGGAGTCTGGCCCGACTGGCCGACCGCCCCGGGCCGGCGGCGATGCGCGTCGCAGCCATCGCGACGCTCGTCGCCAACATGGCGCTCGTCGCCACCGGTGGTGCCGTGCGTCTCACCGACTCGGGCCTCGGTTGCCCGACCTGGCCGCACTGCCTGACCGGGGGCACAGCGCACGCGCCGACGGCTTACCACCACTGGATCGAGCTGGGCAACCGCATGCTCATCACGGTGCTGATCACGATCGGCGTGGCCACCGTCGTTGTAGCGATGCGCTCATCGCCGCGCCGGCGCGACGTCGTCCGACTGTCCTGGCTGCTGCTCGGGGCCGTCCCGCTGCAGGCGGTGCTGGGCGGCATCACCGTGCTCACCCACCTCAACCCGTGGGTCGTGATGGTGCACTTCCTGGCCTCGATGGTGATGGTGGCCGCCGCCACCCTGCTGCTGCGGCGGACCGGTGAGGGCGACCACCCCACACAATCGCTCGTCCTCCCCCTGCTCCGGAGCCTGGTGTACGGGTTGGCCGCGCTGGTGGGCGTCGTGCTCGTGCTCGGCACCGTCGTCACGGGCAGCGGCCCCCATGCAGGCGACGTCACGGCCAAGCGCAACGGCCTCGACCCGGTGCTGATCACCCAGCTGCACGCCGACGCGGTGATGCTGCTGGTCGGACTCACGGTCGCCCTGGTGGTCGTCTTCCGTGCCGTGAAAGCACCAGCCCAGGTCAACACCGCGGTCCGCCGGTTGCTGGCCGTCGAGCTGGCTCAGGGGGTCGTCGGCTACGTGCAGTACTTCACCAAGCTGCCGTCCGGCCTGGTCGAGGTCCACCTCGTCGGCGCGACCGCTACCGCAGCACTCACGGCCTGGTTGGTCTACTCGTTGCGTGACCGCGGGCCGCTGCTCAGCCCCTGGACCGCACGCGATCCGGCACCGGAAGAGGTCGTGACCGTCCGGGCCTAGCCCGGCTAAATCGGCGGCGCTCCTTCGCAGCGACCGTCATGCCGGCGCGATGCAGTGGACGACAGACCTCATCGACCGCATCGGCGACGCCCTGGACGAGAGCACCGTGTTCGGGCTCACCTTGGACAATGCGTCGCAGGTCTGCCGACTGCTGCTCGAGGTGGACTCTCTGCCCGAGGTCGGGCCGCTGGACGCCCTGAACGAATTCTTTGGCTCCCTGACGCTCACCGGCGCCATGTACGGCTGGGACTTCATCGACGACGACGAGGACCCCACGTTGAAGTGGGCCGACGCGCCGAGCCTGATGCTAACCCTCGACGCGCGCCCCGCGGAGCACCAACTCTATTGGTTTACCGAGTGCTCGATCACGGGGGCAGACGAGGAGTTCACGCGCTACTTCCTGCAAGGGCTCATCCGGTTCCGTGCCGTCGCCGTCCAACGGGCCGACGGCTCGACCATGAGCGTCGCCGAGCTGGTCGACGACGCCAACCGGTGGTGGCGGGCCTTCCGCGAGCACGACCCCCGCGTCACGGTCGAGGCACAGCGCACGGCTGGCGCACGAGCCGCCTCGTGGCGTACTGACCGCACGAGCGGGCCATCAACTCTCACCTCCGGCGGCGAGCGGTCATCGGCCTAGCCTCCGTGCAGCCGGGCGGCGAGGGCGGTCCGCGACTCGACCCCGAGCTTGCGGAACACCTTGCTGAGGTGGAACTCCACCGTCCTCACGGACAGGAACAGCTCGGCAGCCACGTCCTTGTTGCGACCTCCCGCCGCAACGAGCAAGGCGACCTGCAGCTCCTGCGCGGTCAGCTCCTGGCTGGCAAGCGCGGTACGCGGCCCGAGGACCTCGCCGGTGGCGGCGAGCTCGGCGTCCGCCCGCTTGAGCCAGCCACCGGCCTCGAGCTGCTCGAAGATCTCGCCGGCAACGCGGAGGACACGCCGTGCGTCAACGCGGCGCCGGTCCCTGCGTAACCGCTCGCCGAGGCACAGCAGCGTGCGGGCCTTGAAGAAGTCCATGCCGGTCTCGGTGTCGAGGGCGATCGACTCCTCGAACAGCGCCTCGTAGCCGTCCGGTCCTGCCACCAGCGCCTGCGAACGCAGATATCGGGCGTAGGCCGTGGGTGGTGCGCCGGGCCCAGCGAACTCGCCGAACTCCGCGACCAGGGCCGGGGCGCGCTCGGGCTGACCGGAACGTACGTAGGCCTCCACCAGATCGGGGATGGCCGAGAAATACGGGTGGCGGGTTGCGCTGGCCTGCTGCTCGCCGTGCAACCTCTCGAGCCGGGCGATGGCCTCCGGCAGTTGGTTGAGGCTCAGGTCCAGCAAGGCCTCCCGGCGCTCCACCAGCATGCTCGCCTGGATCAGGCCCAACGAGCTGGCGAGGCCGCGCACCTGCGCGCAGCGGGCGCGGCAGCTGTCCTCATGGCCTCGGGCGGCCTCGATGTCGGCCAGCGTGAGCAGCAGGTCGACCCGCTGAAAGGGGGCCATGTCGCGGTCCAGCAGCTCAAGACCACTCGTCGCCGCAGCGACGGCTGAGCTCCACCGGCCCAGCCCATGCTCGGTGAACGCCTGCCCGGCGAGCGCATCGACCAGCCGAGGCAGGTCCCCCGTCATCCGCGCATGGCGACCGGCCGAGATGAACGCGGTACGGCCGCCGGCCAGGTCACCGATGTTGCACCGGGCGGCCCCTACCGCGTTCCACAGCTGGGGATCAGTGCGGTCCGCCTCCGCCAGGGCCTGCAGGGCCGGGCCGATGTCGTCGAGGAGCGCTGACACGCCGCCGGCTGACGCGGAGACGGCGGCGCGCGCCCGGGCCACCAGCAGCCCGACCACGGGATCGGTCGTGTCGACGTCCGACGCGTCCGCCTCGGCGAGGATGAGCGTTCCGAAGTCCACGTCGCCGGCCTGCAACGACGCCTCGACGGCCTCCGACCAGGCGTCGGCGGACGCGGGAGGAGCCAAGGCCCGCGCTGCCTCGAGCAGCAACGGGCCGGCCTCGTCCGCATGTCCCATGTGCATCGCCGCCCGGCCTCGCACCAGCGACGGTCGTCCTCGCTGGGTCGAGGGCAGAGCGTGGAGGTCGACAGCCAGGGCCAAGGCCACCGCTCGCGTGGTCTCCCCTGCCATCAGCGCCGCCTCCGCGGCGGCGGTCAGCCACCCGGCCCGCAGGGCGGAGGACGAGGTCAAACCGGCCGCCCGCTCGTACGCCGATGCTGCGCTGGCCGGCGCGGCCGACCGCAGAGCCCGCTCCCCCAGTGCAGCCAGCCGATCGGCTACGCCGTTGTCGGGTGGGACACAGGCGGCGGCCGCGTGCCAGGTGGCGCGGTCGCCATCGGCCTCGAGGGCGACGGCGAGCGCCGCGTGCGCTGCCCGGTGTCGCTCGGCGGACGCCGCGTGAACCACGGACGCGGCCACCAACGGGTGACGGAACACGACGCGGCCACCGTCGACGGCAACCAGCCCTGCACGCTCAGCCGGGGCGAGCGCCGTCAACGTGGTGCCGTACGACGTGGCAGCAACCGCCAGCACGGAGAGGTCGCCCCGCCCCTCGAGCGCCGCGAGCAGCAGCAGGGACCGCGTGTCGTCGCGACACTCGGCGGTACGGGCTGAGAAGTACTCGTGCAGCCGGGACGACGTGGGCAGATAGTCCGGCAGCGGCTCCGTACCCTGTCGCCGGGCAGGCGACAGCCCACGTGCCGCTTCGAGCACGGCCAGCGGGTTGCCTCCTGTGCGTACGTGGAGTGCTTGCCGGACAGGACGCGCTACGTCGGGGAACGACGACGACAGCAGCTCGTCGACCTCATCCGCCTGCAGCCCGGGCAGAGTCAGCGTGACTCCTCGCTCCCACCGGACTGCGCCCTCGGGGCGGGTAGACAGCACGACAGCCACCCGCTCACCGGCGAGCCGCCGGGCGGCGAAGCCGAGGGCCCGTAAGGACACGTCGTCACACCAGTGCAGATCCTCGACCACCACCAGAAGCGGCGCGTCCTCGGCAGCCAGAGCGAGCAGCTCGAGCAGCGCGAGTCCCAGGACAAGCTGCCCTTCAATCGGGCCTGACTCCAGGCCCAGGACGGCACGCAGCGCCCGCGCGTGGAGGTCCGGCAGAGCGCCCAGGGATCCGCGCAGCGGTCGGATCAGTGTCGCGGCCACGCCGTACGGGATCGGCTGTTCGGCTGCCAGTCCGGACGCGCGCAGCAATCGGAACCCGTCCGCCCGGGTGCTGACGTCGGTCACGAGCGTGGACTTGCCGGCCCCGGCCTCGCCGACCAGCTGGACCAACCCGGCCATCCCTGCGGCCGCGTGCCCGAGCAGGTCGCTCAGCGCGGAGCGCTCGGCCTGCCGTCCTACCAGCATCGGTCGATCATGCCGTCACTGTGGTTTTCACGGAAGCGATCGAAGGGCGCGAGGCCAGAGAGTGCACCTGTCGAGCCCATCGCGTCGAGCCAAGGAGCACATCATGCGCAAGCCGAGAATCATCCTGATCGGAGCCGGTGCCACTGCTGCCATCGCCGCCAGCGTCTACGTTGCCGGCACCGCAGCGGCGGCCAGCACCACGGTGCTCACGCTGACCAACCACCTGGACACCAACCAGCCGGTCGACGTCGCGCCCGCCGGCCCGTCCGTCGGGGATTCGTTCCTCGTCGGCAGCCACGTGATCGCGGGCGGCTCCGGCCGTACGGCGGCGTCGTGCACCTTTATCACCGCCTCTGCTGGCGGCCTCAAACAGTGCGAGGTCGACTTCATCCTCAGTTACGGCACCATCACCACGCGCGGGCTGACCAACGCTGCCAACAAGGTGGTGCAGCTGATCGTCACGGGGGGGACCGGCCGCTACGCCGGCAAGTCCGGTCAGGGCACCCTGACCCCCAACCCCACCGGAAGCATCGCGCGGCTGCGGCTGCGCTGAAACCGCGCGGGCACGCCGAGCCGGAAGGCCCGGACCAGGATCGGCTCGACCCTGGTCCGGGCCTTCCTCATGCCAGCTCGTCCTCGAGGACCTGACGCTTCCAGTCGGACTTGTCGGCGCGCCAGCCCTCTTCGGTGCGGCCGCGCTTCCAATAGCCGGAGACCGACAGGGCATCGCGGGGGACGCCGAGCTCGACCAGCAGCAGCCGGCGCACGGCGCGTACCGAGGCCGCCTCACCGTGGACGAACGCGTGCACCCTGCCCTCAGGCAGGTCGGCGTCGCGCACGGCGTCGGCGAGCAGCTCGGGGCCGGCCTCGCCAGCTGAACGGTCAAGCCACATCACGGTGAGATCGCCTGGGGTCTCGAGCTTCTGTTGCTCGTCGGGACCCTCGATCTCGAGGAAGGCGAGCGCCGGAACGCCCGCGGGAACCCGCTCGAGACCGGCCGCGATCGCGGGGAGGGCACTCGCGTCGCCGACGAACAGGTGCCAGTCGGCGGTGGGATCGGGCGCGTACTCGCCGCCCGGACCGAGCAGCGAGATCTCGTCGCCAGGCTTGGCGGCCGCGGCCCAGGGGCCCGCCAGTCCTTCGTCGCCATGGGCGACGAAGTCGATGTCGAGCTCCCCTGCTTCGGCGTCCCAGCGGCGCACCGTGTAGGTGCGCCTGACCTGGGCGTCGGAGCCGGGCTCGTCGAGCAGCAGCTTGACGTAGTGGTCGGTGAACTCCCCCGCGCCGAACCCGGCGAGGCCCGCCCCGCCGAGCGTCACCCGGACCATGTGTGGCGTGAGCCACGCGGTCCGCAGGACGACGGCGGTGCGGCCTACCCGCTCGCTCACGCGACCGGGCCGGTCTCGACCGTGACGGGCTGGGCGCCCTCGGCGAGGATGAGGTAGAGCGACCGGCGTGCCTCGCCGAGCACCGCGAACGCCGCGGCCACCTGGGCCTCGGTGCCCGTGCGGCCCACCGCGCGGGTGGCGGCGTGGACCTCTTCGACGGCCGACCTCAGGTCGAGGCTCTGGCCGGGGGTGCCAACCAACGCAGCGAACGGGTCAGCCAGCGTTTCGGCGTTGTCGGCCAGGTAGGCCCGGCCGGCGTCGGTGAGCGTGACCAGCTTGCGGCCGCCCTCAGCCAGCGTCGTGACCAGTCCCTCGTCCTCGAGCTGAGCGATCGTCGGGTAGATGGCGCCCGGGCTGGGCCGCCACACCCCGTTGGTCCGCTCAGCCATGGCCTGCATCAGCTGGTAGCCGTGCATCGGTTGCTCGTTGAGCAGGATCAAGGCCGCGGCCCGCACGTCACCGCGCTGGGCCCGGCCCCTCCCACCCATGCCCCCCGGTCCACCACGGCGGCCTTCGCGGAAACCGGGGCGCTCGCCCCTGAAGCCGCGCGGGCCACCGTGGTCGTGGTTGTGCTCCTGTGCTTCGTGTCCCCTAGGTCCGCCGAACTCTGGTCCGGGTCCTTCAGGGTGGTGCCGCCTGCGGCGGCTCTCGTTGTCGTATCGCATGATGTTTCTCCTTTCTGCGATACGTGAACGATATATCGCGATGCACCGGTTGTCAACGATGTATCGCGACTATTTTCAGGGCCGGTCAGGTGATGTCGACCGGGAGCTCGTACACCTCGGTCGTGGGGTGGCCGGCCCGCTCGTGGACGCGCATGACCGCCTCCTTGGACGGGCCGCTCGACAGGCAGAAGACCTTGCCGAGCTCGGGGTCGAGCCAGGCCCGCTCGAAGTGCACGCCCTCCTCGCCCTCGATCGCGAGGTCGGCCTCGTGGGCCTCCCGGAGCTGGGCCTCGGTCACGCCGACGAAGCCGCTGTGAACATCCATGTACGTCGCCATCTGTGTCTCCTTGATCGGCACGGGTGAAGCTGACCTGCTCAGCGTCACCCAGGGCGCCCAGCCCTCCATCGGTCAAAAGACCTATCCTGGCGCCGTGCCCGATACCCACGCCCCCTCAGCGGTGCTGGTCGGGCGTCCGGAGCTCGTCGCGCTGACCCGGCGTCGACTCGACGAGGCGGCCGCCGGGCGGGGCCACCTGCTGCTCGTTGCAGGCGAGGCCGGCATCGGCAAGACCCGGCTGCTCGCCGAGACGGCGCGGCTGGCGACCGAGCGCGGGTTCGCCGTCGTGCGGGCCACCTCCTTTCCTGGCGACGCCCAAGCCTCGGGTGCGCTGCTGGTCGACCTGGCCGGACAGCTGCGTCGCTCCGACGACCGCAGCAGTCAGGCCGTCGGGGTGGCGCTCGCCCAGCGGCTCCGCGAGCCGACGGACGACGAGGGCGACCAGCACCGGCGCCGACGGCTACTCGTCCAGGACCTGACCGACGCGGTGGCCGCCCTGGCGCCCGACCGCCGCCTGCTTCTCGTGCTCGAGGACCTGCACTGGGCGGACGAGCTCAGCCTCGAGGTCCTGGGCCATGTCGCGTCCGGACTCGCCCGTCAAGCGACGCTGATCGTGGCCGCCTTCCGCAGCGACGAGCTCTACCCTGGCTCGGCCATCCGGGAGTGGCGGGCCCGGCTGCTGGCACAGCGGCTGGCCGAGGAGGTGCGCCTGCCCCGGCTCACCCTCGCCGAGACCGACGACGTGGTCTCCGCGGTGATCGGTCGCCGACTGCCGGCCGACGTCCTCGCGGCCTTGCACGAGCGCAGCGACGGCATCCCGCTGCATGTCGAGGAGCTGATAGCCGCGGCCGCCGATCGGCTCGACGCAGCCGCGCCGCTCGACGAGCTGCGGGTGCCAGACACACTCGGCGACGCCGTGCTCCAGCGGCTCGCCGACGTCGACCAGACGACCCGCGACCTCGCCGGAGCTGCCGCTGTCATCGGCCGCTCGTTCGACTTTGACCTGCTGGTGCTGGTCAGCGAGCAGCCCGGCGAGACCGTCGACGCGTCGCTGCGGTCGCTCGAGGCGCTGTCACTCGTCCAGCCCGGCCCCGCCGGCTTCGACTTCCGCCACGCCTTGATCAGGGACACGTTGTACGCGGACGTCTCGCTGCCTCGACGGCGCCAGCTGCACGAGCGGGTCGCTCTCGCAGCGGTCGAACGCGGCTACTCCCCCGCGTTCGCCTCGACCCACTTCGACCTGGCCCAGTCCCAGGAGCCGGCCTTCCG
This sequence comes from Acidothermaceae bacterium B102, assembly GCA_033097465.1. Taxonomy (GTDB): domain Bacteria; phylum Actinomycetota; class Actinomycetes; order JAWWOL01; family JAWWOL01; genus JAWWOL01. Next base: position 4,151,770 of record AP028633.1, on the reverse strand, counting down.
GTACGCGCTGGCCGCCGGGCGCGAGGCGGCGGCGCTCTCCGCCCACCGCGAGGCGCGCGCCCTGCTGCGCCGGGCGCTGCGCAACCGGCCGCGTGACCTCCCCGCCCGTGACCACGCCGCGTTGTTGACAGCGCTCGCCGCGGAGGCCGCCGCGGTCGACGACAACGCCGAGGCGGCGGCCACGTACCGCGACGCCCATCGGCTGTGGGCCGACGCCGGGCGACCGGTCGAGGCCGCGTCCGTCGTGCCGGCATGGGTGGCCGCGCTGCACCTGCTCGGCGAGTCGCTGGTGCTGCGGGTCCAGCGACTCCAGGCCGCGCTGCAGACGCTGGCAGGGGTCGACGATGCGGGTGTGGAAGCGGTACGAGCGCGGCTGACCGGTGCGCTCGCCGCGGCGTACATGCTCGATCGCCGCCTCGACGACGCCATCGCGTACGGCGAGGCGAGCAAGTCGCTCAGCGACGCCATCGGCGACGAGCAGACCGCGCTCAACACGGCCGCCACCCTGGGCTCGGTGCTCGTCTTCGCGGGCCAGGCGGACGGCTGGGACATGCTCACCCAGGCGGTTGCCCGCTCGGTGTCCACCCATGACGAGGCCGAGGCCGCCAGGGCGTACCGGATGCTGGGCACGAGCGCCTCCGTACTCGTGGAGTACGACCGAGCGGGGCGGGCGCTCGCCGACGGCATGGCCTACTCCGCTCAGGTCGAGCTCTGGAACCACCACCACTACATGGCCGCCCATCTGGCTCACGTGCAGTGGGCGCGCGGTGACTGGGCCGCGGCGACGGGGACCGCCCAGCATGCGCTGGCCGACGGGCGCGGCGGGGTCACGACGAGGATCACCGCGCTGTACGTGCTGGGCTACCTCGCGCTCGGGCAGCCCGAGGCCGAGGCATTGCTGCGGGAGGCGCTCGGGCTCGGCGAGTCGATGGCCGAGCTGCAGCGCGTCTCCCCGCCGCTGTGGGGACTCGCCGAGAATGCCTTGCTGCTCGGCGATCTGGACGCTGCGATAGCCCTGAGCGACCGGGGGTACGCCCTGTCGGCCGAGGTCGATGACGCGGCCTACCTGTTCCCGTTCGTGCTCACCGGTATGCGGGCGAGGCTGCTTCGCGGCGATCGCGACGCCGCAGCGGAGTGGCTGGCCACGGTCGAGCCGGCGCTGTCGCGGCGGGCGATCCCCGGCACGCTGCCGGCGGTGGCCCACGCCCGCGGCCTCCTCGCGTTCGACGCCGGCGACCCGACCGTCGCGCGGGCCCTCCTCGTCAGCGCCCGCGACGCATGGCAGGCACGGAGCCGGTTCTGGGAGGACAGCTGGGCCGGGCTCGACCTCGCCCGCTGTGCCACCGCCCTGCGGCGTCATGGCGAGGCGGGCAACCTGGCGACCGCGGTCGAGACTCGGGCCCGCGCGGTGGGAGCCGCGGCTCTGGTAACAGCCGCCACCCGGTTGCTGACCCCCGACACCGGCGTCGCTGCCTGGCACCCGTTGAGCGCCCGCGAGCACGAGGTCGCCCAGCTGGTGGGGCGGGGCCTCACCAACCGGGAGATTGCCGCCGAGCTGTTCCTGTCACCCAAGACGGTCTCGGCCCACGTCGAGCACATCCTGGCCAAGCTCGGGGCGTCGCGACGGGCCGAGATCGGAGCCTGGGTCGCGCGCGTCGGTGGCTGAGCCCCCTCAGCCCTTGGCCGCCTTGGCTTCGGCGGCGGCGAGCTTGGCCTGCTTCTTGTACGCGCGCACCTTGGCCAGCGAGGCCGCGTCGCGGATGTCGGCCACCGACAGCAGCGAGCCCTTGGCCCCGTACACCCCTGCGCTCGTCTCCCACCCCTTGGGCCGTACGCCGAGCTGCTTGCCCAGCAGGGCGGTGAAGATCTTGGCCTTCTGCTCACCGAAGCCCGGCAGCGCCTTGATCCGTTGGAACAGCTCAGGCCCGTCCTTGACGGTGGTCCACACCGCCGCTGCATCGCCGTCGTAGTCGTCGACGATGGCCGCGCACAACGCCTGCACCCGCCCGGCCATCGACCCCGGGAAGCGGTGCAGCGCAGGCGGAGTGGAGAAGAGCAAGGCCAGGGCGTCCGGGTCGTACGACGCCAGCTCAGCCGCGTCGAGGTCGTGACCCAGCCGCTCGGTCAGCACGTACGGAGACGTGAACGCCTTCTCCAAGGGAATCTGCTGATCGAGAACCATGCCAATAAGCAGGGCGAGCGGACTGCGCGCCAGCAAGGCGTCCGCCTCGGGCACCTGGGAGAGCCACAGCGTGACGGCCATCGGCTCAGCCGGTGAACTGGCCGATGGCCACAGCGGCGAACAGCAGGGTCAGGTAGGTGATCGACCAGTGGAACAGCACCATCGGCTTGGCGTTGTCGCCCCGGAGGATGCGCCGCTGCAGGGCGTGGGCCTCGCGCAGGAAGATCGCGCCGAGCACGACGGCCGAGCCGAAGTAGAGCCAGCCGGCGTGGCCGACCGGGCCGAGCAGCAGCGAGGTCGCGACCATCGCGTAGGAGTACCAGACGATTTGACGGGCGACGGCGCTCGCCTCGGCGACGACGGGCAGCATGGGCACGCCGGCAGCGGCGTAGTCGTCCTTGAACTTCATCGCGAGCGCCCAGAAGTGCGGCGGCGTCCAGAAGAAGATGATGCCGAACAGCACCACTGCCGGCCAGCCAACGTTGCCGGTCACCGCCGACCAGCCGATGAGGGCCGGGAAGCAGCCGGCGGCTCCGCCGATGACGATGTTGTTGGGCGTGCGGCGCTTGAGCCCGAGGGTGTAGACGAAGACGTAGACGGCGATCGCGCCGTCGGCCAGCAGGGCAGACGGCCAGTTGACCGCGAAGCCGAAGAGCAGGGTGGCGCCGACGCCGAGCAGGATGCCGAACCGCAGCGCCTCCACCGGGCTGACCAGCGTCTTGGCCTGGGCGAGCGGGCGACGCGACGTGCGCTTCATCTTCTGGTCGATGTCGCGGTCGACGTAGCAGTTGATCGTGTTGGCGCTGCCGGCCGCGAGGGTGCCGCCGACGAGGGTGAGGATGACCAGCGTCCAGGACGGCCATCCGCGCTCGGCCAGGACCATCGCGGGGAGCGTCGTGACGAGGAGCAGCTCGATGATCCGCGGCTTGGTCAGCGCGACGAGAGCCCGTACGACCGGCCGGACCTGACGTCTGCCGGTCAGCGGGTCACGGCCTGACGACGGCACTCCGGTGGCCTCGTGAGCCGGGGAGGCGAGAGTCGTCACAGGTCGGGAGTCCTCGGGGATGGAGGGCGGAAGGAGGGTCGCTGGCTGCCGGAACTGATGCAGGACGAATGTTACGCCCGGGCGCTGGGACTTACCCGCCGGGGGCCGTGCTTCTCATCGTGTTGCGCGGGTAGGCTGCCGCTGGAGAGATCTTGCAGCTGCGTCATTGTTCGTCTGCATTCCACTCCCCGCTTACGCAGTTTCCGCCAGACTCAGGCTTCTGGTGCCCTCCCGGACGCCGGCCCACGAGAGGAGCACACCCCCCGGTGAGCAGCAAGCAGACACTCGAGTGGACGGACGCGGACGCCGCGGCCGTCAACGTCGTACGAGCCCTTGCCATGGACGCCGTCGAGACGGCCGGCAACGGCCACCCCGGCACCGCCATGAGCCTGGCACCCGCCGCCTACCTCCTCTTCCAGAAGCTGCTGCGGCACGACCCCACGGTCCCCGACTGGGTCGGACGCGACCGGTTCGTGCTCTCCTGCGGCCACTCCAGCCTCACGCTCTACATCCAGCTCTACCTGTCCGGCTACGGCCTGACTCTCGAAGACATCCAGCACCTCCGCCAGTGGGGCAGCCTCACGCCAGGTCACCCCGAGCACGGGCACACCCTCGGCGTCGAGGCCACCACCGGCCCGCTCGGACAGGGCGTCGCGATGGCCGTGGGCATGGCCATGGCCGCCCGCCGCGAGCGCGGCCTGTTCGACCCCGAGGCCGAGCCGGGCACCAGCCCGTTCGACCACACCATCTGGGCCTTCTCCTCTGACGGCGACCTCGAGGAGGGCGTCAGCGGCGAGGCCTCGAGCATCGCGGGCACCCAGCAGCTGGGCAACCTCGTCCTCTTGTGGGACGACAACCACATCTCGATCGAGGACGACACCAACATCGCCTTCACCGAGGACGTTGTCGCTCGCTACGCCGCCTACGGCTGGCACGTCCAAGAGGTCGACTGGCTCAAGGATGACGGTTCGTACGAGGAGAACGTCGCAGCCCTCTACGACGCGATGGTCACCGCGCGCAATGTGACCGACAAGCCGTCGTTCATCGCGCTGCGCACCATCATCGGCTGGCCCGCACCCAACAAGCAGGGCACCGGCAAGGCGCACGGCTCAGCGCTTGGCAAGGACGAGGTGGCCGCGACCAAGACGGTCATGGGCATGGATCCTGACAAGGCGTTCGACGTCCCGGCCGACGTGCTGGCTCACGCCCGTGAGGTCGTCGACCGCGGCCAGGCCGCCCACACCGAGTGGCAGGCCGGGTTTGATGCGTGGACCACGGGCAACCCCGAGGGCGCCGCATTGCTCCAGCGGCTGTCCCAGCGTCGCCTGCCCGACGGCTGGGAGACGGCGCTGCCGGTCTTCGAGCCGAGCGCCAAGGGCATCGCCACGCGCGCCGCGTCCGGCAAGGTGCTCACCGCGATCGCACCCGTGCTGCCCGACCTGTGGGGCGGATCGGCCGACCTCGCCGAGAGCAACAACACGACACCGGAGGGCCAGCCGTCGTTCCTGCCCGTCGACCGCCAGACCAAGGCGTTCCAGGGTGGCCCCTACGGCCGGGTCCTGCACTTCGGCATCCGCGAGCACGCCATGGGCGCGATCCTCAACGGCATCGCGCTGCACGGCGGCACCCGCCCGTACGGCGGCACGTTCCTCACCTTCAGCGACTACATGCGCGGTGCCGTCCGACTCGCCGCGATCATGAAGCTGCCGGTCACCTATGTCTGGACCCACGACTCCATCGGCCTCGGCGAGGACGGCCCGACCCACCAGCCGATCGAGCACCTCGCCTCGTTGCGGGCCATCGTCGGCCTTGATGTCGTGCGGCCGGCTGACGCCAACGAGACCGTCGTCGCCTGGCGCACGATCCTCGAGCACACCGACCGCCCCGCCGGACTGATCCTGTCCCGGCAGAACCTTCCGATCGTCGACCGCGCGGTCTACGCGTCGGCCGAGGGGGTCGCCAAGGGCGGCTACGTGCTGGCCGAGGCGTCGTCGGGCATCCCCGAGGCGATCATCATCGCCACGGGCAGCGAGGTCGAGATCGCCCTTGCCGCCCGCGAGCTGCTGGAGGCGCAAGGCACCCGTACCCGCGTCGTGTCCATGCCGTGCGTCGAGTGGTTCCTCGAGCAGGACCAGTCCTACCGCCAGCAGGTGCTCCCGCCCGACGTCAAGGTGCGCGCGTCCATCGAGGCGGCCATCACGATGGGCTGGCGCGACTTCGTGGGCGACCACGGCGAGATGCTCGGTCTCGACCACTACGGCGCCAGCGCCCCGGCCAGTGTCCTGTACGAGCAGTTCGGGCTCACCGCCGACCGCGTCGTCGCGGCCGTCCACTCCTCCATCTCCAAGGTCGGCGGCGTCAAGGGCTCGACGACCGGCAACTGACCGACCTCTCACCCCACCTCTAGGGAGCACGACATGGCAGACAATGAGACGCTCAGCCAGCTCAGCGCGGCCGGCGTGGCGATCTGGCTCGACGACCTGAGCCGCGAGCGGCTGCGCACGGGCAACCTCGGCGACCTGATCCGTGACCGCCACGTCGTGGGCGTCACCACCAACCCGTCCATCTTCCAGAAGGCGATCAGCGGGGCCGACGCCTACGTGACCCAGCTCGAGGACCTCGCCACCCGCGGGGTCGACGTGGGCGAGGCACTGCGCCTCATCACCACGTCCGACGTCCGCTGGGGCTGCGACGTCCTGCGTCCCGCGTACGACGCGAGCGACACGGTCGACGGCCGCGTCTCCATCGAGGTCGACCCGCGCATCTCCGGCAGTGCCGACAAGACCATCGCCGAGGCGCGGTCGCTGTGGTGGATGGTGGACCGGCCCAACCTCTACATCAAGATCCCGGCCACGTTGGGCAGCCTGCCGGCGATCAGCCAGGCGCTCGCCGAGGGCATCAGCGTCAACGTGACGCTGATCTTCTCCCTCGAGCGGTACGGCATGGTCATCGACGCGTTCTTCGACGGTCTCGAGCGAGCGCGCGCCGCCGGCCACGACCTCGCCGCCATCGGCTCGGTCGCGTCGTTCTTCGTCTCCCGGGTCGACACCGAGATCGACAAGCGGCTCGACAAGCTCGGCACCGACGAGGCCAAGGCGCTCAAGGGCAAGGCGGCCATCGCCAACGCACGGCTTGCCTACCAGCTCTACGAGGACAAGTTCGGCGGCGAGCGCTGGGCCTCCCTCGCGGCGTCGGGCGCCAAGGTGCAGCGCCCACTGTGGGCCTCGACGGGCGTCAAGGACCCGGCCTACGACGACACGATGTACGTCGTCGACCTGGTGGCCGACCACACCGTTAACACCATGCCCGAGGCAACCCTGCAAGCCGTCTATGACCACGGCGCGTTCAAGGGCGACACCGTACGCGGCCACTACGTCGACGCGCAGGCGGTCCTCGACCAGCTCGCTGCGGTGGGTGTCTCGTACGACGATGTGGTCGACGTGCTCGAGAAGGAGGGCGTCGACAAGTTCGAGCAGTCCTGGACCGAGCTCATCGAGGTCGTCGAGGCCAAGCTGAACGAGAAGAAGGACGCGTGACCCTGCTCGCCCCCTCCTCCCTGTCCCCCCTCCCAGCGGCCCACGGAGCCTGACCATGACGGACGCCACGATCGAGGCGCTGGCCGCGCACAACCCGCTGCGCGATCCCCGGGACCGCCGGTTGCCGCGCGTCCCCGACCCGTGCGCGTTCGTCGTGTTCGGGGTCACCGGAGACCTGGCCCGCAAGAAGCTCATTCCTGCGGTCTACGACCTCGCCAACCGCGGTCTGCTCCCGCCGGAGTTCGTGCTGCTCGGGTTCGCCCGTCGCGACTGGGATCACGGGGAGTTCGAGGAGCTGGCGCGCGAGGCGGCCATGAAGGGTGCCCGCACCCCGTTCCGCGAGGACGTGTGGAACCGGCTGGCCCAGGCCATCCGGTTCCAGCCGGGCTCCTTCGACGACGACGAGTCGTTCGATGCCCTGGCCGCCGAGCTGATCCGGCTTGAGGAGACCCACGGCATCGCCGGCAACGCGGCGTTCTACCTGTCCATCCCACCGGCGATGTTCCCCATGGTGCTCAAGCAGATGCGGCGCACCGGCATGGCCGACAACAGCGTCCGTGGCGGCTGGCGGCGCGTCGTCGTCGAGAAGCCGTTCGGCCACGACCTGCCGTCGAGCCGCACGCTCAACTCCCTCGTCGACGAGGTGTTCACGCCGCAGGACGTGTTCCGCATCGACCACTACCTCGGCAAGGAGACGGTCCAGAACGTCCTCGCCCTGCGGACCGCCAACGAGCTGTTCGAGCCTTTGTGGAACTCCCACCACATCGACTCGATCCAGATCACCATGGCCGAGGACGTCGGCATCAGCGGCCGGGCCGGGTTCTACGACTCCGCCGGCGCCGCCCGCGACGTGCTGCAGAACCACCTGCTCCAGCTGCTGGCCCTGGTCGCGATGGAGGAGCCGGTCAGCTTTGGCGCCGAGGCGCTGCGCCGCGAGAAGATCAAGGCACTCGGTGCCATCTCGCTGCCGGACAACCTTGAGCGCTACGCGGTACGGGGACAGTACGACGTGGGTTGGCTCGGCGGAGACCGGGTCGTCGGCTACACGGACGAGAAGGACGTGCCGCCCGACTCCCGTACCGAGACCTATGCCGCGGTCCGGGTCGGCGTCGAGACCCGGCGCTGGGCCGGCGTGCCGTTCTACCTGCGCACCGGCAAGCGTCTCCCCAAGCGGGTGACCGAGATCGCGGTCATCTTCAAGCGGGCGCCGCACACACCGTTCTCGGCCAACGACGTCGACGAGCTCGGCAAGAACCAGCTGGTCATCCGGGTCCAGCCCGACGAGGGCGTGACACTGCGCTTCGGCTCCAAGGTGCCCGGCACCACGATGGAGGTCCGCGACGTCGCCATGGACTTCGCCTACGGCGCCTCCTTCACCGAGTCGTCGCCGGAGGCCTACGAGCGGCTGATCCTCGACGTCATGCTCGGCGACAAGACCCTCTTCCCCAACCACGAGGAGGTCGAGATGAGCTGGAAGGTCATCGACCCACTCGAGGACTACTGGGCCAGCACGATCCCGCAGAAGTACGCCGGCGGCACGTGGGGTCCCGCCAAGGCTGACGAGATGCTCGCTGTCGACGGCCGCAGCTGGCGTCGGCCGTGACCCACACCCCCTACTGCACGGGAGAACTCCGTTGACCACGCTGTGGGACACCAACTCGGGCAAGGTCGTCCAGGCGCTCACCGCTGAGCGGCGGGCGGCCGGTGCCGTGGCCAGCGGCCTGGTACTGACCCTGGTCGCCGTCGTCGACGAGCGCTCCGTACCGATCGCCTTCGAGGCGGCCACCGCTGCCTCGATGACCCACCCCTGCCGGCTGCTGACCATCGTCCGCCGCCAGCCCGACGCCGCCGAGCCGCGGCTCGATGCCGAGGTCACCGTCGGCGGACACCTCGGGCCGGGCGAGTCCGTCGTCCTGCGCGTCTACGGCCGGCTGGCCAACCACGCCGAGTCCGTCGTCCTCCCGCTGCTTGCCTCGGACACCCCGGTGGTGACCTGGTGGTACGGCGAGCCGCCGCAGCGCGCCGGCCTCGACCCGCTGGGCGCCCTGGCCAGCCGTCGCATCACCGACTCAGCCGCCGCACCCGACCCGCTTGCCGCCCTGCGCCAGCGGGCCATCGACTACCAGATCGGCGATACCGACCTGGTGTGGACCCGCCTCACGTCGTGGCGCGCCCTGCTCGCCTCCTCGTTCGACTCCGTCACGGCCACCCCCCGCCGCGTCGTCGTGGGCTCGGCGCAGGACGGCATCGCCTCGGCCTGGCTGCTCGCGGCCTGGCTCGGCAGCCGGCTCGGGGTCCCGGCCGAGGTTCTCCCGGCGGCCGGTCCGGCCATCTCCGAGGTGAGCATCGAGCTCGACAGTGGCACCCTGCGCATCGACCGGCCCGACGGCCGTTCGGCCACCCTGCAGCGGCCCGGACAGACCGAGCGCCAGCTGCCACTCCCGATCCGCGACCTGGGCGAGCTGCTGGCCGAGGAGCTGCGCCGTCTCGACGCCGACGAGCCCTACGCCGACGCGCTGGCCGCCTTTGCCGGCGGTGCAGTGACCGAGGGCGAGACCCAGCCCGCCGAGGCCGACGCCGCGCCGGTCGCATGAGCTCGACGGTCGCCCTCGTCCACGCCGACCCGGCAGCGGTCGCGGCGGCCGCTGCCGAGCGGCTGACGGTCGCTGTCCTGCAGGCCCAGGCCGAGCGGGGCTGCGCGTCGCTGGTCCTCACCGGGGGCGGGGTAGGCATCGCGACCCTCCGCGCGCTGGCGGCCGGGCGCGGGCGTACCGACATCGACTGGCGGGCCGTCGATTTGTGGTGGGGCGACGAGCGCTTTCTCCCGTACGGGCATGCCGAGCGCAACGACACCCAGGCCCGCGACGCGCTGCTGGACCACGTCGACCTCGACCCCGGCCGCGTCCACCCGATGGGCGCGCCTGACGGTCTCGACGGCGACGACCCCGAGGCCGCAGCCTTGCGCTACGCCGCCGAGCTCTCCGCCGCGGCGCTGGGTGAGGTGCCGGCCTTTGACGTGCTGATGCTGGGCATGGGTCCCGAGGGCCACGTCGCGTCGATCTTCCCGGACTCCCCCGCCGCGGCCTCCCACGACGTGGTGGTGGCCGTGCGCAACTGCCCCAAGCCGCCGCCGACCCGTCTCTCGCTGACGTTCCCGACGCTGAACCACGCGCACGAGGTGTGGTTCCTCGCGGCGGGCGCTGAGAAGGCGTCAGCCGTACACCTGGGGCTCTCCGGCACCAGCCCACGCCAGCTGCCGGCCGCGGGGGTACACGGCCACGAGCTCACCCTGTGGATGCTGGACGAGGCGTCAGCCTCAGCGACGCCCGCCAGCCTGCTGACCCGGGCCCCCGCCACCAGCTGAACGGCCAGCACCCCACCGGCGCGCCATCCGGATCACTGGGCTGATGTGGCGGCTATCCGCGGGCGCAGAAGGACCACAACGCCCCAGTGATCCACACCGTTCACGATCACTGGGCGGCGCTGGCTGTTCTGGGCGGGCGCAGAAGGACCACAACGCCCCAGTGATCCACAACGGTGGTGATCACTGGGCGGCGCTGGCTGCTCTGGGCGGGCGCAGAAGGACCACAACGCCCCAGTGATCCACAACGGTGGTGATCACTGGGCGGCGCTGGCTGCTCTGGGCGGGCGCAGAAGGACCACAACGCCCCAGTGATCCACAACGGTGGTGATCACTGGGCGGCGCTGGCTGCTCTGGGCGGGCGCAGAAGGACCACAACGCCCCAGTGATCCACAACGGTGGTGATCACTGGGCGGCGCTGGCTGCTCTGGGCGGGCGCAAAAGGACCACAACGCCCCAGTGATCCACAACTGCGGGGGTGGGTCAGCCCTTGGCGCGCAGGGCGGCGAGCGCCTCGGAGAGGATCGCGTCGCCGTCGGCGTCGGTGCGCCGCTCGCGAACGTAGGCGAGGTGAGTCTTGTACGGCTCGGTCTTGGGCGGAGCCGGCGTGTTGGCCTGGTCACGACCTGCGGGGTAGCCGCAGCGGGGACAGTCCCACGTCTCCGGGATCGCGGCGTCCGAGGCGAAGGACGGCTTGGTCTCGTGGTCGTTGGCGCACCAGAAAGAAATGCGCTGCCGCGGAGCGGACTCGCCGCGCTCCGCCTCACCCATCGGGCCTGCTCCGACCCGACTGCCACGAATGGCGTTGCCACCTGCCACGGTAGTGCCCCTTGCTCCGGTGCTGCGCGAACAGTGCGTGCGGTCTCAGTGTACGAGTCGAATCCCGGCCGGACAGCGCCCGGACGGGTCGACCTTGGAAACGGCCCGACTAGTGGCCGTTCTTGACCTCGAGGCCGAGCGCGATGATGGACGCTGCCCAGACGATGCCGATGAAGATGGTGAACCGGTCGAGGTTCTTCTCGACGACGGACGAGCCGGACGCCGACGACGACACACCGCCACCGAACATGTCGGACAGGCCGCCACCCTTGCCACGGTGGAGCAGGATCAGCACGATGAGCACCAGGCTGGTGATGCACAGAATGATCGAGAGAGCGATAGTCACCCGGTCATCCTAGCCAGTCGATCGCCGACTGCAGGCCCCACTAGAGGCGCACCCGCGGGTCGAGCACGGCGTACATCATGTCGACGACGATGTTGGCCAGGATGACGGCCCCGGCCGCGATGATGACGATGCCGATGATCAGCGGAAGGTTCTGGTCGTTGATCGCGTGCACCGCCTCGTAGCCGAGACCCGGGAGACCGAAGACCGACTCGGTCAGGATGGCGCCACCGAGCACCACGCCGACGTCGATGCCGAACTGCGTGACGACCGGGGTCAGCGCCGAGCGCAGCGCGTGACGGAAGATGACCCGTCGCTCGGAAAGGCCCTTGGCTCGCGCCGTGCGTATGTAGTCCTCCCCCAGCACCTCGAGCATCGAGGTACGGCTGAGCCGGGTGTAGGCCGCCGCCGAGATCAGCGCCAGCGTGATCCAGGGCAGGATCAGGTGGCGGGCCCATTGAAACGGGTCGTCGGTCAGCCCCACGTAGTTGGACGCCGGGAACCACGCGTGGCCGTGGACGGTGAGCTGGTAGAAGAACAGGTACAGCAGGGACAGCCCGAGCACGAACACCGGGATGGAGTAGAAGAACAGCGCCAGAGCGGTGAAGGTGCGGTCGGCCACCGACCGCGGGTGGATGCTGGAGTAGATGCCGGTGGAGACACCGAGCACCAGCCAGATCACCGACGCGCCGAGTCCGAGCGAGAGGGTGATCGGGGCCGCCGCCTTGACCACTGTCGTGACCTTGACGCCATTGACGAAGTTGGCCCCCAGGTCGCCGTGGAGCAGTCGCCAGAGGAAGTGGCCGTACTGCGAGAACAGCGGCCGGTTCAGGCCGAGCTTGACGTACTCGGCCTGCACCTGGTCCGGCGTCGCCTGGCGACCGGCAAGCCGGCGGGCGATGTCGTGCGGGTCGCCCAAGTAGAACAGCAGGTAGACGATCAGCGTGACCAGGAACATCACGATGAGCCCCTGGAACACTCTGCGGATGAGGAAGCGAGTCATGGCGGAGTCTCCCGGCTACTTCGCGAAGAGACGGTCGGTGCGCGGGTCGAACGCGTCGCGCACGCCGTCGCCGAAAATGTTGAAAGCGAGCGTCGTGAGCAGCAGGGCCACGCCGGGAGCCGCGAGGTACCACCAGGCCTGCTGGTAGTACTGCTGGGCGTCAGAGATCATCTGACCCCAGTCGGGAGTGGGCGGCGGGATGCCCACGCCAAGGAAGGACAGCGCGGCCTCGGTGAGCACCGACGCCGGCAGCAGCAGCGTGCTGAACACGATCGCGGGCGCGATGACGTTGGGCAGGATGTCGACGAAGATGATCCGCATGTCGCTCGAACCGAGCGAGCGCGCGGCTTCGACGAACTCGCGTTCGCGGATCGAGATCACCTGCCCTCGGATGATGCGGGCAACGCCTGCCCAGCCGAACGCCGCGATGATCGCGATGACGATCCAGAGGCTGATGTGGCCGAGCACCTCGACCAGAGCGATGGCGAGCAGCAGGTAGGGCACCGACAGGATGACGTCGATCAGCCGGGCGAGCAGGATGTCGATCCAGCCGCCGTAGTAACCGGCGAACAGGCCGATGGTGACGCCGATGATCATGGTCAGGGCGGTGGCCGAGATGCCGACCTCGAGCGAAGCGCGGGCGCCGTACGCGGTGCGTACCAGCAGGTCACGGCCCTGGTCGTCGGTGCCGAACCAGAACGTGGAGCTCGGTGCGTGGGGCGCGCCGGCCGGGGACAGGGCGTCGAGGCCGCGGTACTGCGTGTCTACGCCGTGGCCGGTGACGGCGGCGAAGATCGGCGCAGCGATGGCGACCACGATGATGGCGATGATGACGTAGAGCGAGATCATCGCCCCCCGGTCGCGGCGCAGCCGGTCGAAGGCCAGGGCGAACGGACTCCGCCCCTCGATGACCTTGGTGTTGGGCATGCCCGGGTCGAGCACCTCGAGGATCTGTCCCGAGTCCCCGGCGCCGATCGCGTCGTTGATCCCCTGCGTCACGGCGTCCTCCTCATGTCGCGATCCGCCATCATGTCGTGCTCCCTGTGTCGAGCGCCCCGGGCTCCGGCACGATGCGCTCGGCGGCCGCCAGCGTGGGCTTGGCGTGGGCCAGGTCTTCGCCATCGGCGACCGGGAAGTGGCATCGGGCTATGTGGTCTGACGGGTCGTTGAACCGCGGGATGAGCTGCGGCTCCTCGTCGACGCACTGCTGCGCGGCCTTGGGGCAGCGCGGATGGAACCGGCAGCCGTGCGGGGGGTCGATCGGTGACGGCACGTCGCCGACCAGGATGATCCGCTCGCGGGTGCGCGCCGACGCCGGGTCGGGCACCGGAACCGCCGAGAGCAGAGCCCGCGAGTACGGATGGCGTGACCGGTTGTAGAGGCCAGCCCCCGGAGCCTCTTCGATGATCTGGCCGAGGTACATCACGGCGACCCGGTCGCTCACGTGACGGACGACGGACAGGTCGTGGGCGATGAACAGGTAGGTCAGGCCGAGCTCGTCCTGCAGGTCGTCGAGCAGGTTGATGATCTGCGCCTGGATCGAGACGTCGAGCGCGGACACCGGCTCGTCGCACACGATCAGCTTGGGCCGCAGGACGAGGGCGCGGGCGACGCCGATGCGTTGGCGCTGGCCGCCGGAGAACTCGGCCGGGAACCGGTTGAAGTGCTCGGGGTTGAGCCCGACCAGCTCCATCGTCTCCTGGACGGCCCGCTTGCGCTCCACGCCGCTCGAGATGCCGTGGATGGCCAGCGGGTCGCCGATGATCGAGCCGACGCGACGGCGCGGGTTGAGCGACCCGTACGGGTCCTGGAAGATCATCTGGATGTCGCGGCGGAACGGCCGCATCGCCTTGCGGTTCAGCTTGCTGATGTCGTTGCCCTCGAACTCGATCTTGCCCGAGGTGATGTCGAAGAGCCGGGTCACGCAGCGGGCCAGCGTCGACTTGCCGCAACCGGTCTCGCCGACGAGCCCCAACGTCTCACCCTGCCGGATCTCGAGGGTGACCCCGTCGACCGCGTGGACGACCTCCTTGCCGGAGCGCCCCAGAGCACTGGACTTGATCGGGAAGTGCTTGACCACGTCGGTCAGGCTCACCAGCACGTCGCCCACGGGACGGGCGACCGGCGACTCCATGGGCAGGGCACTCACGCGGCACCTCCGGCCCGGTGGAAGCTGCCGGTGGTCCGCTCGATCAGCCGCTCGCGCTCACGCAGTCGCTCGGCGGGGTCGGTCGGCAGCCAACACGCCGACACGTGGGGGTCGGCGGCCGGGATCTCACGCAGCGGGGGCTCCTGGGTCAGACAGACATCCATGACGTACGGGCAGCGCGGATGATAGCTGCAGCCCGTGGGCAGGTTGATCAGGCTGGGCGGCTGGCCCTGGATCGGCCGCAGCCGCTCGCGGTCGTCACCGTAGCCGGGCAGGGAGAGCAGCAGACCTTCGGTATAGGGGTGATGGTTGCGGTAAAAGAGCTCCTCCTGACCCGCCTTCTCGACGGTCCGGCCGGCGTACATCACCACCACGTTGTCGGCTATGTCGGCGATCACGCCGAGGTCGTGGGTGATCATGATGATCGCGGTGCCGAACTCCTGCTGGAGCTTGGCCATCACCTCGAGCACCTGGGCCTGGACGGTCACGTCGAGGGCGGTGGTGGGCTCGTCGGCGATGAGCAGCTTGGGGTTGAGCGCCATCGCCATCGCGATCATCGCGCGCTGGCGCATACCGCCGGAGAACTGGTGTGGGTAGTCGTCGACCCGGCGAGCCGGCTGCGGGATGCCTACGAGGGCGAGCAGCTCGATCGCGCGGGTGCGGGCCGAGGCCTTGGAGAACGACTTGTCGTGGGCGCGGATCATCTCCACGATCTGCCAGCCCACCTTGTAGAACGGGTGCAGGCTGGACAGCGGGTCCTGGAAGATCATCGCGATCTGCGGTCCGCGGACCGCTTGCAACGCCTTGGGCTTCAGCGAGAACAGGTCGGTGCCCTCGAACCGCGCCTGACCAGTGATGGTTGCGCCCCGGGTCAGACCCATGATCGTCTGCGTCGAGACGCTCTTGCCGGACCCCGACTCCCCCACGATGCCGAGGGTCTTGCCGGCCTCGACCGAGAAGGAGACGTGCCGGACCGCCTTGACGATGCCGTCGGGGGTGTTGAACGAGACACTGAGGTCGTCGACCTCGAGCAACGGCATGTACGACTCCACCTGTGTAGTCAACGACATCCAACAGCCACTCCGGCTATTGGACACTTGCTACCCCATGCTGTCTACGTCACGAGCCTGATCAGGGATCAATCTCGTGCGGAAATGCTGCGGGGCCGGAGGCTTGCGCCACCGGCCCCGCCTCACCTAGATCAGCTCTTGCTCAGCCACACGTTGGCAGGGTCGATCTGCTGGTACGCGGGGATGAACACGGTGTTGTGCGTGTGCGATGCGTGGTACGTCACCTGGTTGTTCGAGGTGATCGGGAAGAACGCGGCGTCCTCCATGACCTGCTTGTCGGCCTGGGCCCACAGTGCAGCGGACTTGGTCGCGTCCTGCTCCTCGCCGGCCTGCTTGATGAGAGCGTCAGCGGCGGGGTTCTCGTAGAAGCCGAAGTTGCTGCCGTTCGGCGGGAACGCGGTCTTGCCGTAGAACAGGGGGCCGAAGAAGGACAGTGCGGCGTCGCCGTACCAGTCCGGACCCCAGCCGGCCTCAGCAAGGTCCCACGTGCCGCCCTTGGCGACCGTCGGAACTTCGAGGTACTTGGTGTAGAAGTCGGCGTTGGGAACCGGCACACCCACGAGGGTGATGCCCGACGCCTTGAGGTCCTGCTGCAGGGTGCCGAAGTTCTTGACCTGACCGGACGACTTGGACCGGTAGAGGAACTTGAGCGTCAGGCCCTTGGGGTAACCGGCGGCAGCCAGGTCCTTCTTCGCCTGAGCCGGGTCGTTCTTGTACAGGTCGATGTCGGTCGACCCGTCGATGCCGGCGGGCAGGACGTGGGTCAGCGGCGGTGAGACGACCGGGCCGTTGAGGTCCTGGATCAGGTTGTTGCGGTTGATGGCCTCCTCGAGCGCCTTACGCACGGCAACCTTGCCCAGCGCGCCGCCGTTGTTCGGCGAGACGTTGTTGAAGATCACGTACGGGTTGCTCGAGAATGTCGGGCCGAGGTAGAAGTTCGGGTCCTTCGAGGAGATCAGTCCGGGCACCGCAGACACGGGCGGGAAGGTGTCCCACTCCATGTCGGCGTTGGCCGTGTTGGCCTTCAGCTGCTGCTGGATGGCGTCCTGGTCACCGGTCTCGTTGATCTCGACGGCGTCGACATAGGCCTTGCGCACCGTGTCGGTGGACGCGTCCCACGCCGGGTTGCGCACCATCGAGATGGTGTGCGCCGGGTTGTACTTCGAGATCTTGTACGGGCCGTCGGAGATCGTCGCCTGGGCGAGCTCAGCGCTGGCCGGGAGGTACTTGTCGTACTCGGCCGGCGACGGCGAGAACGCCGGGAGGCTGAGCTCGTCGACGAAGTAGGACGCCGGGTGCACGAGTGTGATGTCGACCGTGAGCGGGTTGCTCGGGTCGACCTTGACGCCGGAGATCTCGTTCTTGTTCTGGTAGGCAGCGATCGCGGTGGCCGACTTGGGGTCGACCTTGGCGAAGCCGTCACAGAACGTGGTCATGCCGGCGATGAGAGCCTCGTAGTCCGGCAGGCCACCGAATGGCTGCGCCGGGTTACAGGTGCGCTTGATGCCGCGGACCTCGTCGGCGGCGCTCACCTGACGGGCCGGTGTGGTGTCCCACTTGGCACCCGTCTTGATGGTGATCTTGTACGTGAGCCCGGTCGAGTCGGGGGCCGGGATCGCCGTCGCCAGGTCGGGAACGGTCGTGGTGACCTTGCCCGGCACCGCCGGGAAGGTGACCAGCTGACGGCTCCAGAGCCGCAGCGCCTCGTACCCGGCGGAGTAGTAGGAGATGTTCGGGTCCATGTAGTCGACGTCACCGACGCCGAGCATGTGGAGGGTGCCACCCTTGACGGGCGCACCGGTTCCCGCGTTGATGTCTTCGGTCGCCAGTGCAGCAGCCGGAGCAGTCGTGCTAGCAGCAGGGGCAGGTGCCGAGGTAGCCGCGCTGGCGCCGGCAGCCGTGGTGGCAGCCGTGCTGCCAGACGTGGCGGCGGACGTGGGGGCTGTCGCCGCTCCGCTGGTCGACGAAGCCGCCGATGGCGAGCTGCTGGACCCACTGCAGGCAGACAGCACGAGCGACGCTGCAACAGCGATCACCGCGCCGGAGGAGAGCCGTCTGTTCATTCGCACCCTTCCCGAGGACGTCCGGGCCAGGTCGGCCGAGGACGGTCAGCAGCGACCTCGCTGCGACTTCGTTGGAATCTACGTCAGTTGATAGCTGGTGTCATAGTTCTGGGGTGCTTTGCGACCAAGGCGTAACACAGTTGTTACTCGCGGGTATGCCGGAAACCTTTCGGCAACCCACCAGAGGTCACGGAGATTCGGCGGTGGCGGTCACGATCCCCGCGAAGGAGTCCGCATCGATGCTCGCCCCACCGACGAGTGCACCGTCGACGTCGGCCTCGGCCATGATGCCGCCGACGTTGTCGGCCTTGACCGATCCGCCGTAGAGGATCCGTACGCCGTCGGCAAGAGATCCGGAGTAGAGCTCGGCGAGCCTCGTCCGGATCGCCGAGCAGACCTCTTGCGCGTCGTCGGGGGTCGCCACCTTGCCGGTGCCGATCGCCCAGACCGGCTCGTAAGCCACCACCAGCGACCGGGCCTGCTCGGCAGTGACGTCGACCAGGGCGCCGTCGAGCTGGGCGAGGGTGTGTGAGACGTGGTCGCCGCTCTCGCGGATCTCCAGCCCCTCCCCGACACACACGATCGGGGTCATCGCGAAGGCGAACGTCTCGCGGACCTTGTGGTTGATCAGCTCGTCGCTCTCGTGGTGGTACTGCCGGCGCTCGGAGTGACCGATGACGACGTACGAGCAGCCGAGCTTGGCCAGCATCGGTGCCGAGATCTCGCCGGTGAACGCGCCCGACACGTGGGCCGAGACGTCCTGGGCGCCGTACTTGAGCAGCAGCCGGTCGCCGTCAACGAGCGTCTGCACGCTGCGCAGGTCGGTGAACGGCGGCACCACGACGACCTCGACCCGGTCGAAGAGCGGCTCGGCGAGGGAGAAGGCCAGCTTTTGGACCAGGGCGATGGCCTCGAGGTGGTTGAGGTTCATCTTCCAGTTGCCCGCGATCAGCGGCATCCGGCCCGTACGACGATTGCTCTCTCGGGCCACGCTCATGCCTCCAAGGCAAGTAGTCCGGGCAACTGCTTGCCCTCGAGGTACTCCAGCGACGCGCCGCCGCCGGTCGAGATGTGACTGAACGTCGACTCGTCGAGACCGAGCGCGCGTACGGCCGCGGCGGAGTCGCCTCCACCCACCACGCTGGTGCCGTGGACCGCGGCGACCGCCTGGGCCACCTCACGGGTGCCGTTGGCGAACGGGGCCAGCTCGAACACGCCCATGGGACCGTTCCAGAAGACTGTCTGGGCGTCGGCGAGCACGCTCGCGAAGAGCGCGACCGAGTCGGGGCCGATGTCGAGCCCAATCTGGTCGGCCGGGATCGCGTCGACGCCGACCGTGGTGGCCGGCGAGTCGGCCGAGAACTCGGCCGCGACGACGACGTCGGTCGGCAGGACGAAGGTGTCCGGGTGGTCGCGCAGGAATGCGGCGCACACCTCGACCTGATCGTCCTGCAGCAACGACTTGCCGATCTCGTGGCCCTGGGCCTTGAGGAACGTGAAGCACATGCCGCCGCCGATGAGCAGCTTGTCGACCTTGGGCACCAGGGCCTCGATGACCCCGAGCTTGTCGGAGACCTTGGAACCACCGAGCACGACGATGTACGGGCGGGCCGTGTCCGTGGTGAGCTTCTTCAGGACCGCGACCTCGGCCGCGACGAGCGTGCCGGCGTAGTGCGGCAACCGGGCCGGGACGTCGACGACGCTCGTGTGCTTGCGGTGAACGGCACCGAAGCCGTCGCCGACGTAGGCGTCGAAGCCCCCGCCGAGGGCGACGAGCTTGTCCGCGAGGGCGGCGCGCTCGGCGTCGTCCTTGCTGGTCTCGGCGGCCTCGTACCGGATGTTCTCGAGCAGCAGGATCTCGCCGTCGGCGAGCTTGCCGGCCAGGGTGTCGGCCGACTCGCCCACCACGTCGGTTGCCATGGCGACCGACGTGCCGAGCAGCTCGCCGAGGCGAACGGCCACGGGAGCCAGCGAGTAGTCGGGGTTGGCCTCGCCCTTGGGTCGGCCGAGGTGGGCGCACGCCACAACCTTGGCGCCGCCGTCGAGCAGGGCCTTGATCGTGGGAAGGCTGGCCTGGATACGGCCGTCGTCAGTAATGACGGGCCCGGCGGCCGTATCCGATCTGTCCAGCGGGACGTTGAGGTCACACCGGAGGAAGACCTTCTTGCCGGTCACTCCCCCGGCCAGCAGGTCGTCGAGAGTGAGCACGGAGAGGCTCCTTACAGGCCGGCGCCGACGAGCGCGGCGAGGTCGACGAGACGGTTGGAGTAGCCCCACTCGTTGTCGTACCAGCCGAGCACCTTGACCGTGCTGCCCTGGACCATGGTCAGCGAGGCGTCGAAGGTGCAGGACGCCGGGGTGCCGACGATGTCGGAGGAGACGATCTGGTCCTCGGTGTAGACGAGGTAGCCCTTCAGCGGGCCCTCGGCAGCGGCCTTGTACGCGGCGTTGACCTCTTCCTTGGTCACCTCGCGCTCGAGCTCGACGACGAGGTCGGTGATGGAGCCG
This sequence comes from Acidothermaceae bacterium B102, assembly GCA_033097465.1. Classification (GTDB taxonomy): domain Bacteria; phylum Actinomycetota; class Actinomycetes; order JAWWOL01; family JAWWOL01; genus JAWWOL01. Next base: position 4,131,691 of record AP028633.1, on the reverse strand, counting down.
TCCGGCACGGGCACGCGCAGCGCGAAGCCGTCCAGCTTGCCCTTGAGCTCGGGCAGCACCAGGGAGATCGCCTTCGCGGCACCCGTGGTGGTGGGGATGATGTTCTGCGCGGCGGCGCGGGCGCGACGCAGGTCCTTGTGCGGGAAGTCGAGGATGACCTGGTCGTTGGTGTAGGCGTGGATCGTCGTCATCATGCCCTTGACGATGCCGAAGCTGTCCTGGAGCACCTTGGCCAGCGGCGCGATGCAGTTGGTCGTGCACGAGGCGTTGCTGACGATGTGCTGGGTGGCCGGGTCGTACTGGTCGTCGTTGACGCCCATGACGAACGTGCCGTCCTCGCCCTTGGCCGGGGCGGAGATGATGACCTTCTTCGCGCCACCGCCCAGGATGTGCTTCTCAGCGCCGGCCCGGTCGGTGAAGTGACCGGTCGACTCGATGACGACGTCGACACCGAGGTCGGCCCAGGGCAGCGCGCCCGGGTCGCGCTCGGAGAGCACCTTGATGGTCTTGCCGCCGACCTGGATGCCGTCGGCCGTGGCGGAGACGTCCTCGCCGAACGTGCCGAGCACCGTGTCGTACTTGAGCAGGTGGGCGAGCGTCTTGGTGTCGGTGAGGTCGTTGACGGCGACGATCTCGATGCCGCTGCCGGGGTTGGCGGCGACGGCGCGGTAGAAGTTGCGGCCGATGCGGCCGAAGCCGTTGATGCCTACGCGGATGGTCACGGTGGGCCCCTCAAGGAGAGATGCAGTGGAGAGTGCACCGGTTCGTGCCGGTGCCGACTAGGTCAGGGTGAGCCTACCGAGGTCGTGACAGACCCTGTCGTACGGGTATCAGGGTGCGAGCATGTCCGCGGTGAGGTTGGCCTCGGTGCCGGGTACGCCCGTCTCGCTCGCCTGCTTGTCGGCCATGGCCAGCAGGCGGCGGATGCGGCCGGCGATCGCGTCCTTGGTCAGCGGCGGGTCGGCGAGGGCACCGAGCTCCTCGAGGCTGGCCTGGGAGTGCTCGAGGCGCAGTGTCCCGGCCGAGATCAGGTGCTCCGGAGCGCCGTCGCCGAGGATCTCCAGCGCGCGGGCGACCCGGGCGCCGGCGGCAACCGCGGCACGTGCCGAGCGGCGCAGGTTGGCGTCGTCGAAGTTGGCCAGCCGGTTGGCCGTGGCCCGCACCTCGCGGCGCATGCGGCGGTCCTCCCAGGCGAGCAGGGACTCGTGGGCGCCGATCTTGGTCAGCAGCGCGCCGATGGCATCGCCGTCGCGGATGACCACCCGGTCGACGCCGCGTACCTCGCGGGCCTTGGCGGCCACACCGAGGCGGCGGGCGGCGCCGACGAGGGCGAGGGCGGCCTCGGGACCGGGACAGGTGACCTCGAGCGAGCAGGAGCGGCCGGGCTCGGTGAGCGAGCCGTGGGCCAGGAAGGCCCCGCGCCAGGCAGCCGCGGCGTCGCAGGTCGCACCGGCGACCACCTGGGGAGGCAGTCCGCGTACGGGCCGGCCGCGGCCGTCGAGGAGGCCGGTCTGGCGGGCGAGGGCCTCGCCGTCGCGGGTCACCCGCAGGACGTACCGGCTGCCCTTGCGCAGACCACCCGCGGCGACGACGTGGATGTCGCTGGCGTAGCCGAACACCTCGGCGATGTCCTTGCGCAGCCGACGGGCGACGACACCGGTGTCGAGCTCGGCCTCGACGACGACGCGCCCCGCGACCAGGTGAAGCCCGCCGGCGAAGCGGAGCAACGACGCCATCTCTGCCTTGCGGTCACAGGGCTTGGTGACGACGAGCCTCGACAGCTCGTCCTTGACCGCGGCCGTCATCGCCATGCCGGATGCCCTCCCGTACTACTGATGTCGGTGCTGCTGAGGTCGTGGTCCGTACTGTCGTCCAGCACCTCGCGAAAGGCCAGGGCCAGTCGATCGGGGTCGTGGCGGGGTGACCCGTCGTCCACCGCGACCTGCGCCAGGACGAGCTCGGCACCCAGAGTACGCGCGCCGCGCAGCAGGCCCTCGCGGTCGCCGACCGTCCCCTCGTTGGCGAGCACCACGTCGACCCGCAGGTCAGGGGCGTAGCTGCTCAGCACCTCGAGGTGGGCCTGGGGCGAGAAGTCAGCGGTCTCCCCCGCCTCCGCCGCGATGTTGAGGACGAGCACCCGTCGAGCCGTGGTGGCGTGCAGCGCGGCAGCGAGCTCGGGGACCAGCAGGTGGGGCAGGACGCTGGTGAACCACGAGCCCGGGCCGAGCACCACCAGGTCGGCGGCCAGCACGGCCGCGACGGCCTCTGGGCAGGCCGGGGGGTCGGCCGGCTCGAGCGCGACCCTGATCACCCCGGTGGAGACGGCGACCTGGCCCTGCCCCCGTACCGTGCGCTGGCCGTCGGCGGAGTGCGGATCCCTTACCTGGGCGACGATGTCGAGCGGATGGGTGGACATCGGCAGGACGCGTCCGGTGCTGCCGATGAGCCGGCCGGCTTCCGCGAGCGCGTGGACCGGGTCGTGCAGGACGCCGAGCAGCCCGGCCATCAGCAGGTTGCCCACGGCATGGCCGCCGAGCGGCCCGTCGCCGGGGAAGCGGTATTGCAGGACATCGTTCCAGAGCTGGCCGTCGGGGCTGTCGCCGGCGAGGGTGACCAGGGCCATGCGCAGGTCACCCGGCGGCAGGAGGTCGGGGTACTCGTCGCGCAGCCGCCCGCTGGACCCGCCGTCGTCGGCGACGGTGACGATCGCCGTGAGTCGGTCGGTCACCTGACGCAGCGCGGTCAGCGTCGCGGACAGACCGTGGCCACCGCCGAGCGCCACCACCGTCGGGCTCATTCGCGACCCAGGTCTCGATGGGTGACCTGCACGTCGACGCCGAGGTCGGTGAGGCGTACGGCGAGCTGCTCGGCCATGGCGACGCTGCGGTGCTTGCCGCCGGTGCAGCCGACCGCCAACGACAGGTAGCGCTTGCCCTCGGCCCGGTAGCCCGGCATCAGGATGGCGAGAACATCGGCGTAACGGTCGAGAAACTCCTGCGCCCCCCGCTGCGACAGCACGTAGTCGCGCACCACCGGATCCTGGCCGGTGCGTGGACGCAGCTCGGGCACCCAGTGCGGGTTGGGCAGGAAGCGGCAGTCGACGACGAGGTCGGCGTCGACCGGCAGCCCGTACTTGTAGCCGAACGAGACGACGGTCGCGCGCAGGATGCTGCTCTCGCGGTCGTCGGTGAACGCGGCGACGATGCGGGCCCGCAGCTCGTGGACGTTGAGCCCGGTGGTGTCGATCACGAGGTCGGCCTCGCCCCGGACGTCGAGCAGCTGTTCGCGCTCACGGGCGATGCCGTCGACGAGTCGGCCGTCTCCCATGAGCGGATGCGGCCGACGGACATTTTCGAACCGGCGGACCAGCTCGTCGTTGCTGGCCTCGAGGAAGAGCACCCGCGGCCGAACCCCCTGCGCCGCGAGGTCGACGATGGCCGTGCGCAGGTCGGAGGAGAAGGCGCGACTGCGTACGTCGACGACCGCCGCGATCTGCGAGACAGCGCCGGCCGAGCGGCCACCCAGCTCGGCCATGGTCGTCAGCAGGCCTGGCGGCAGGTTGTCGACGACGAACCAGCCGAGGTCCTCGAGGCACTTGGCCGCGGTGCTCCGCCCCGCCCCGGAGAGCCCGGTCACGACGACGATCTGGACGGCGGACGACGGGACCGTCATGCATCTCCCCCTGCTGGTGGGTCGTCCTCGATGATCTCGCCGGTGAGGGGGTCGATGGCAGGTGTCGCGGCGGTGGTGCCGAGAGCGGCGACAACGGCAGCAGCGGTACGGGGGCCGAAGCCCGGCAGCTCGGCGATCTCGTCGGCTGACGCCGCGCGCAGCCGCTTCAACGAGCCGAAGTGCTTCAGAAGGGCCTTGCGACGCGCATCACCCAAACCGGGGACGCCGTCGAGCGCGCTCTCGGTCATCGTCCGCGACCGGCGCTGGCGGTGATAGGTGATCGCGAACCGGTGCGCCTCGTCCCGTACCCGCTGGAGCAGGTAGAGACCTTCGCTGGTCCGCGGCAAAATCACCGGGTCGGGGTTGTCCGGCAGCCACAGCTCCTCGAGCCGCTTGGCCAGCCCGACCAGCGCGACGTCGTCGATGCCCAGCTCGCGCAGGGCGGCGGCAGCTGCCGCGACCTGGGGCGGACCGCCATCGACGACGACGAGGTTGGGCGGGTAGGCGAACTTCTTCGGACGACCCGTCTGGGGGTCGATGCCCTTGCGGACCTGGGGCTCCGGGTCGGCGGCGTCCTCGGGCGCGAGGCCCAGCTCGCCGGTCTGCTCGCGCTCCTCGAGGTAACGGCTGAACCGGCGCCGGACGACCTGGTGCATCGACGCCACGTCGTCCTGGCCGTCCAGGCCCTTGATGCCGAACCGGCGGTACTCGCTCTTGCGGGCGAGGCCGTCCTCGAAGACGACCATGGAGGCGACGACCTCGGTGCCCTGCAGGTTGGAGATGTCGAAGCACTCGATGCGCAGCGGCGCCTCGTCGAGGCCGAGCGCATCCTGGATCTCCTGCAGCGCAAGGCTTCTCGCCGAGAGATCGCTCGCCCGCTTGAGCTTGTGCAGCTGGAACGCCTGCTGCGCGTTGCGCTGCACCGTCTCGAGCAGCGCCCGCTTGTCACCGCGCTGGGGCACCCGCAGCTCGACGTTGGTGCCACGCAGCTCGCAGAGCAGCTCGGTCAGCGCAGCCGGGTCGGGCGGCAGCACGGGGACGAGCACCTCTCGGGGTACGCCGCTGCCCGTCTCCTCATCCGCGTACATCTGCAACAAGAACAGCTCGACCAGCTGAGGCAGCGACTCCTCCTCGCCGCCGACCCGGTCGACGACCCACCCGCGTTGGCCACGCACACGGCCGTCGCGGACGTAGAAGATCTGCACGGCCGCCTCGAGCTCGTCCTCGGCGAAGGCGATCACATCGGCGTCGGCACCGTCGTGCAGCACCACCGCCTGCTTCTCCATCGCCCGCTCGAGCGCCTTGATGTCGTCGCGCATGCGGGCGGCCCGCTCGAAGTCGAGATCGCCTGCTGCGGCGTGCATCTCCTTCTCGAGCCGGCGGATGAAGGGGGCCGTCTGGCCGGCCATGAACGAGCAGAAGTCGTCGACGATCTCGCGGTGCTGGTCGGCGCTTACCCGCCCGACGCAGGGCGCGGAGCACTTGTCGATGTAGCCGAGCAGGCAGGGTCTGCCGAGCTGTCGCTGCCTCGTGAAGACGCCGTTGCTGCACGTGCGCGCGGGGAAGACCCGTACCAGGGCATCGAGGGTTTCTCGGATTGCCCAAGCGTGGGCGTAGGGGCCGAAGTAGCGCACGCCCTTGCGGCGGGGGCCGCGCATGACCTGCAGCCGCGGGTAGTCCTCGAACAGCGTCACGGCAAGGCTGGGATAGCTCTTGTCGTCGCGGTAGCGGACGTTGAACCGCGGGTCGAACTCCTTGATCCAGTTGTACTCCAGCTGCAGCGCCTCGACCTCGGTGCTGACCGTGGTCCACTCGACGGAGGAGGCGGTGCGCACCATCGTCTGGGTGCGCGGGTGCAGGTTGACGATGTCCTGGAAGTAGGACGACAGCCGCTGGCGCAGGCTCTTGGCTTTGCCGACATAGATCACCCGGCCGGTGTCGTCGCGGAACTTGTAGACGCCCGGGGCCTCCGGGATGGACCCCGGGGCCGGTCGGTAGGTCGCCGGGTCCGCCACGACTTCAGCGTACGGGAAGCCTCCGACAGATGTGGCCGGTAGCCGCCCTGACTTTGCCCGGCGACTCAGTGCGCTGCGGGGGCGGGCCCGTCCTGGCGGACGAAGTCCTTCGAGCGGATCAGCACCAGGGCCAGTGCCCCGCTCACGACCGCGATCACGGCACAGACCAGGAGGATCAGGTTGAGCCCGTCGGTGAAGGCCCCCCGCGCTGCGACGGCGACCGGACCGCGCAGGTTTGCGGGCAGCGCGGTGATGACCCCGGTGATCTCGCCCGACTTGATGCCGGTGGCGATCTTGCCGACGTACGGGTGCGTCCCGGAGATGTGGGCCAGCCGGGAGACGATCTGGTCGTGGGTGCGGGTCGCGAACAGGGTCCCCAGCAGGGCGATGCCGGTCGCGATGCCCACCTGACGGAAGGTGGAGTTGATGCCCGAGGCCATGCCCGCGCGTTGCGGCTCGACGACGCCGACCGCCGTGGAGGCGAGCGGCGGGTTGATCAGGCCGACGCCGATGCCCGAGACGATGAAGCCCGGGATCAGGTGTGTCCAGTGCGAGCCGGCGTTGAGGCCCCGCATGAGCAGCAGGCCCACCGCCACGATCAGCAGACCGGGTCCGATCAGCCAGCGCACCGGCACGCGGGAGGAGAAGCGACCCGAGAGGGTGGCCACGACCAGGATGCCGCCGGAGATGATCAGCAGCCGCAGGCCGGTGCCCAGCGGGGAGAACTGCAGGGTGTCCTGGAGGTAGAGCGTCAGGTAGAGCAGCAGCGAGAAGATCGAGGCGCTCAGCCCGAAGGCGGCGATCAGGCCGCCGGAGAAGGTAGGCACCGCGAACAGGCCCAGGTCGAACATCGGGTGCTTGCCCAGTCGCTCCGCCAGGTAGAAGGCCACCAGCAGCACGGCCGCCGCGATCAGGCAGCCCACGACCCGCCCGGAGGAGAAGCCGCGCTCGCTCGACTCGATCAGGGCGTAGATCAACGAGGCGAGCGCGGTGGTGAAGGTCAGCACGCCCAGCCAGTCGGGCCGGTGCGCCGCCGGCGACTTGGACTCGTGCACCCGCACCACGGTCATCGCAAGCGCCCCGATGCCGATCGGCAGGTTGACGAAGAAGATCCACCGCCAGGAGAGGCCGCTGGTGAGGGCACCGCCGAGCAGCGGACCGATGGCCACGGCAACGCCGGTGACGGCCCCCCAGATGCCGAAGGCGGCGCCCCGATCCTTGCCCCGGAAGGCGTCCGCGAGCAGGGCCAGCGAGACGGAGAACATGATGGCGCCACCCACGCCCTGGGCTCCCCGGCTGACCTCGAGAAACAGGTGGTTAGGGGCGAAGCCGCAGAACATCGAGGCCACCGTGAAGACGACCAGGCCGATGCAGTAGAGCAGCTTCCGCCCGTACATGTCCGCCAGCGAGCCGGCCGTCAGCAGCAGCGCGGCCAACGTCAGCGCGTAGGCGTCGACGACCCACTGCAGGTCGGAGAACGACGCTTTGAGCGACGTCTGGATGTCCGGGAGGGCGACGTTCACGATCGTGACGTCGAGGAGCAGCATGAAGGTGCCGAGGCAGACGGCGACCAGTGTCAGCCACTTGTTCGGCTCGTGCTTGGGCCCGCGGGCGTGCGCGGCCTCGCGCTGACGACCCTGCTCTTCGGCGGTGCTCGACATGACGGACCCTTCGGCGTGGGGGCAGGCGCAGACGGGCCAGCTCTCCATGGCCATGCCCAGTCAAAGGGGCCCTATCGCAGGAGAGCCTCGATTTGTTCCTCAACGCCGGGCAGCGATGCGGGTTTCTCAGAGCTGTCGGACGGGAGCCCCGGCTGACCAAGCGACGATGTCCTCGACCGCGTCGCGGTAGAACACGGCATAGGCGTCCGTGGTGACGTAGCCGATGTGCGGCAGCAGCAGGGTGTTGGGCAGCGACCGCAGCGGGTGGTCGACCGGCAACGGTTCGACGTCGTAGACGTCCAGCCCGGCGCCCGCGATGCGCCGCTGGGTCAGGGCGGCGACGAGGGCCTGCTCGTCGACGATGGGGCCCCGGGACGTGTTGATGAGGTACGCCGTCGGCTTCATCCGCGCGAGGTCAGTGGCTCCGACGAGTCCGCGGCTGGCGTCGGACAGCGGCAGGTGGAGGGTGATGACATCGGCACGGGCGAACAGCTCCTCCTTCGTCACCGCCGTCACGCCCAGCTCCCCGGCGCGCTCCTGGGTGAGGTGAGGCGACCAGGCGATGACGACCATGCCGAACGCCTGCGCCAGCCGGGCGACCGGCGTACCGAGTCGACCCAGGCCGACGACGCCGAGGGTGCGCCCGGACAGCCCTGGGCCGATGGTGTGCTGCCACCGACCGGCGCGCACCGCGGCGTCCTCCTGCGCAAAGCTGCGGGTCAGCGCGATGATCATGCCGATGGTCAGCTCGGGCATGGCATTGCCCGCGCCACCGGTGCCGCAGACGATGATGCCCCGCTCGCGGCAGGCGGCGAGGTCGATCGAGGCATTGGCCATGCCGGTGGTCACCAGCAGCCGCAGGGCGGGCAGCCGCTCGAGCAGACCCGAGGCGAACGGGGTGCGCTCGCGCATCGCGACGACGACCTCGCTGTCGCGGAGCCGCTCCACGAGCGCGTCGTCGGCGAGGTGGTCGGCCACCACGTCGATGGTGAAGCCCGCCGCCACCGGTGACCAGTCAGCGCTGCTCAGCGCGACCTGCTGGTAGTCGTCGAGGATGGTGATCGTGGCCACGTCGTCCTCTCAGTCCGCGTACTGCAGGGTGTACTCGTACGGCGCGTGCGGGCGCTTGACCTGCGTCACGGTCGTCGCCGTCAGCTCCGGCAACGGAGCGTCGTCCGGGTCGACCGGCGTGCTGCTGGTGCTGACCGCCGGAGCCGAGCCAGGCGGCCAGGTGCCGACGACGGTCACCCACGTGTTGTCGGGCAAGGTGCCGGCGCTGCCCAGGACGAGGATCTGCTGGATCTCGGCGTCGGCAGCGCAGCAGAAGATGGTGAACCGGCTGAGCAGGAAGCCGTCGCCGTCTTTGGCCTTGGCGACAAACCCGGTCAGCCGTACGCGGACGCCGGTCAGCGAGTGGTCGGGGTCGTCGAGCGCGCGCGACGTGTACTCCGCCAGCGTCATCGGCACGGCTCCGGCGACCGTGGCGCCGACCGCGGGGTAGGCACCCTCCTGCGGCACGACGGCCCGCTCGGCGCTCGAGGCCGCGGAGGCGCCCAGCGGTCCGGGCGCCACGACGAGCAGGACCAGCAGCGGCGCCATCACGAACCACGGCGCGCGCCGCGAGTGGTGGTGGTCGTGCTCGGTCTGCTCCTCGGCCGCCAGCTCCGCGTCCGGACTCCCCCGACGTCGTACGGCGGGGGCGATCGCCAGCAGCACGAGCACCAGGCCGGAGGCGAAGACGTACTTCACCAGTCCCGGGCGCACGAACACCAGTGCGTCGCCGTCGAGGGACAGGATAAGCGCGGCCACCCCCATGGCCGCGAGGAGCAACGACTCGGTACGCCGGTTCACAGCCACCACCAGCCCGCGAGCGACCCGCAGAGCACGGCCACGGCGAAGGTGAGCGGGCCGAACCGTACGGCGAAGCGCCGCCCGAACGTCCCCCACTGCATCGCCGCCAGCTTGAGGTCGATGGCCGGTCCAACGACGAGGAACACCAGCCGCGCCGACAGGGAGAACTGACGCAGGCTCGCAGCGACGAAGGCGTCGGCCTCGGAGCAGATCGACAGGGCGACGGCGAACAGCCCGAGCACCGGCAGGGCGAGCAGCTTGTGCGAGGCGATGTCGTCGAGCCAGACCTTGGGCACGAAGACCTGGAGCGAAGCGGCCGCCGCCGCACCCACGACCAGCCAGCCCGCCGCGTGCAGGAAGTCGACCCGCGCGACGCCGGCCAGCGCCCGTACCCCTCCGCCTTCGTCCGGGATCTGGCCCTGCACCCGCAGCAGCGCTCCGCGCGCGTCGACCTTGGCCCAGATCAGGCCCATGACGATCGCGAGCAGCAGCGACCCGGTGAAGCGGCCGGCGACCATCTCGGGCTTGCCGGGGAAGGCCACCGCCGTCGCGACCAGCACCACGGGGTTGACCGCGGGGGCGGCAAGCATGAAGGCGAGCGCCGCCGAGCCGGGCACGCCGCGCTGAGTCAGCCGGCCGGCGACCGGGACCGACGCGCACTCGCATCCGGGCAGGGCGGCGCCGCAGAGAGCGGCCAGCGGCACGGACACGATGGGTCGACGGCCGAGGAACCGGGCGAGCAGTCGCGGGCTGATCATCGTCGACACGGCGCCGCTCACCAGCGTGCCGAGGACGAGGAACGGCAGCGCCTGCACCGTGATCGCGACGAAGATCGTCGACCACTGCTGCACCTCGGCCGCGCCCAGCGAGTGGCCGACGATGCCGTGGGCACCGGCCGCGATCGCGAGCAGCGGCAGGACCAGCTTTTCGTCGGGGTGCCACCGCTGCGAGCCGGCCGTGTGGGCGGGACGCGGCTCGGTCAGCACCGCCACGAGATCGCTCACCGCCTACCGCCAGGAGTCCGCCTTGGACAGGTCGTCAGGGTAGCCCTGCAGGCTGAGCGCCAGCCTCAGGTGCCGAGCTGAATCTCGCCGTTGACGTTCTTGATCGCGATCGACGGCAGGGGTGCCGGCGGCGGCCCGCTGAGCACCTTGCCGGTCTTGGCGTCGTACAGGCCGCCGTGGCACGGGCACTGGAACTGCGACGTCTTCTTGAGGTAGGCGACGGTGCAGCCGGCGTGAGTGCAGATCGCCGTGAAGGCGGCGTACTTGCCCGGCGCGGTCTGCACGACGTAGGCGGAGTCGCCGGTCGTCGGGTTCTTGAACTCAACGCCGCCCGCCGCGTCGACGGCCGCGGCCGTGGTGATGGTGGCGCCGGTCGAGGACGGGGTCGCGACCTTGCTGGCGTCGGCCGCCACGGCGGCTTGATCGTGGGCGAAGCCACGGCCCACCGCTGCGTCGATGCCGGCGAGGGCCAGACCCCCGGCGGCGACGGCTCCGGTGGCGACCACGGCTCGCCGGCTCAGCAGCGGCGGCTCGTCGAGCGGAGCGGGTTGGCGCTTTCCTCGCGTCGGGGCAGCAGCCACCGAGGGGCGACGACGCCAGGCGTCGAGGGACAGCACTCCCCCGGCCCCGGCCAGGATGAACGGCAGCCACATGAAGGTGAAGACGATGTCCGAGCCGTAGTAGTACGGACGCGTCTTCCAGCTCACGGTCAGGAAGAAGGAGAACGAGAGCACGGCGCCGACAGCTGCGGCCGCCCGGCTCCACAGCCCCACGAGCGTGCCGATGCCGACACCGATCTCGGCGATCGCCGTGACCACGCCGAACAGGACCGCGTGGTGGGCGATCGGCCCGAGCAGAAAGCTGATCGGGCTGGTCGAGCGGAAGATCGCGATCTGCCCCTGGATCGACGTCGGGCGGGCCGCGTCGAAGAAGTGCGGGTCGGCCAGCTTCTGCAGGCCGGCGAAGGTGAAGGTCAGCCCCAGGAACAGGCGCAGCGGGAGCAGGACTACACCGGGCCGGCTCAACGCGGCGGCCCACTCGTCACGGGACTGCGGAAGGGTGGGCAAGCTGCGGGTGCTCTCCGAGGTCACGGTCACGTCTCCCAGTACGCGGCGAGCGACGGCACGGTTCAGCACCGACGATCTTGTCCACCCCAGCATGCACCACTCACCTTGCCGCGGCGTCACCCGCCGGCAGAAGCGGCCCTCCGTCGTACGGGTGTCGCAGCGGCGGCCGACTTACGCGGCGCCGGGGCGGGCACCGCCTTGACCGCGCGGACGGTCTTGGCCGCCGGCAGCGTGGCCACTGCCTTCTTGGTCGCGGCCTTCTTGCTGGCGGCCTTCTTGGTGGCGGCCTTGGTGACCGCTGGCTGCTTGACCGACGGCTGCTGGACCGACGGTCGCTTGGCAGCCGCTCGCTGGGCTGCTGCCTGCTTGGCCACGGCTTGCTTGACCGCGGCCTGGGTCACCGCGTCCCGGGGGACGCTGGCCTTGCGGGCCGTGGTCTTGGCGACGGCCTTGACCGCCGGCGCCTTGGTGACCGGCAGCTGGCCGACGACCGCACTGCTGCCCTTGAGCACCCCGCGCAGGAACCGGCCGGTGTGACTGGCCTCGACGGTCGCGACGTGCTCGGGGGTGCCCTCGGCGACGACGGTGCCGCCGCCCGTACCGCCCTCGGGGCCCATGTCGACGATCCAGTCAGCGGTCTTGATCACGTCGAGGTTGTGCTCGATGACCAGGACCGAGTTGCCGGCGTCGACGAGGCGGCCGAGAACGCCGAGCAGCTTGCGGACGTCCTCGAAGTGGAGGCCGGTCGTGGGCTCGTCGAGGATGTAGATGGTGCGGCCGGTCGACCGTTTCTGCAGCTCGGAGGCGAGCTTGACCCGCTGGGCCTCGCCGCCGGACAGCGTCGGCGCAGGCTGGCCGAGTCGCACGTAGCCGAGGCCGACGTCGTTGAGCGTGCGCAGGTGGCGCGCGATCGCGGGCACGGCCTCGAAGAAGTCGGCCGCCTCCTCGATGGGCATGTCGAGCACCTCGGCGATGCTCTTGCCCTTGAAGTGCACCTCGAGCGTCTCGCGGTTGTAGCGCGCGCCGTGGCAGACCTCGCACGGGACGTAGACGTCCGGCAGGAAGTTCATCTCGATCTTGATCGTGCCGTCGCCGTGGCAGGCCTCGCAGCGGCCACCCTTGACGTTGAACGAGAAACGGCCGGGCAGGTAGCCCCGCACCTTGGCCTCGGTCGTCTCGGCGAACAGCTTGCGCATGTGGTCGAAGACCCCGGTGTAGGTGGCCGGGTTGGACCGCGGGGTGCGCCCGATCGGCGACTGGTCGACGCCGACCACCTTGTCGACCAGCTCGAGCCCGGTCACCTTGCGGTGGCGGCCGGGAACCGTGCGTGCGCCGTTGAGTTCCTTGGCGAGCACCGAGTGGAGGATGTCGTTGACCAGGGTGGACTTGCCCGACCCGGACACCCCGGTGATGGCGACGAACTGGTGGAGCGGGAACGACACCGTGACGTCGCGCAGGTTGTGCTCGCGGGCCCCGATCACGGTGATCTCACGACCCGGCTGGGCCGGCCGCCGCTCGACCGGCACCGCGATGGAGCGGCGACCGGAGAGATAGGCGCCGGTCAGCGACTCCTCGTTGGCCAGCAGCCTCTCGACGCTGCCCGAGTGCACCACCTGGCCGCCGTGCTCGCCCGCCCGCGGACCGATGTCGACGACCCAGTCGGCCTGCTGGATGGTGTCCTCGTCGTGCTCGACCACGATCAGCGTGTTGCCGAGGTCGCGCAGCCGGATGAGGGTGTCGATGAGGCGCCGGTTGTCACGCTGGTGCAGTCCGATGGACGGCTCGTCCAGGACGTAGAGGACGCCGACCAGGCCGGACCCGATCTGGGTGGCCAGCCGGATGCGCTGGGCCTCGCCACCGGCGAGCGTGCCGGCCGCGCGGTTGAGCGAGAGGTAGTCGAGGCCGACGTCGAGGAGGAACCGCAGCCGGGCGTTGACCTCCTTGAGCACGCGGGCGGCGATCTGCTCCTCGCGGTCGCTGAGCACCAGCGCGCTGAGGAACGCCGAGCACTCGTCGATGGGCAGCTCGCAGACCGCGGCGATGGACTCCCCACCCAGGGTCACCGACAGCGACTCGGGCTTGAGCCGGGCGCCGTGGCACGTCGGGCACGGCACCTCGCGCATGTAGCCCTCGAACCGCTCCCGGCTGGTGTCGCTCTCGGCCTGGGCGTGGCGCCGCTCGATGAACGGGATGACGCCCTCGTACGCGGTGTAGTAGGACCGCTCGCGCCCGTACCGGTTGCGGTAGCGGACGTGGACCTGGGTGTCGTGGCCGTGCATGACCGCCTTGCGCACCTTGGCCGGTAGGTCCTCCCACGGGGTCGCGACGTCGAAGCCGAGCGCGTCGGAGAGCGCGACGAGCAGCCGTGCGAAGTACTCCATGGACTGGGTGCCGCGCCACGGCGCGATGGCGCCCTCGGACAGGGCCAGCGTCGGGTCGGGGATCAACAGCTCCTCGTCGACCTCGAGCTTGGTGCCCAGGCCGGTGCAGGCCGGGCAGGCACCGAACGGCGAGTTGAACGAGAAGGAACGCGGCTCGAGCTCGTCGAACGAGAGGTTGTCGTAGAGGCAGGCGAGGTGCTCGGAGTAGGTGCGCTCACGGTCGGGGTTTCCCTCGTCCATGTCGACGAAGTCGAGCGTGACGAGCCCCCCGCCGAGCAGCAGCGCAGTCTCGATGGAGTCGGTCAGCCGGCGCTTGGCCGACGCCTTGACGCTGAGCCGGTCGACGACCACCTCGATGTCGTGCTTCTCGTACTTCTTCAGCTTGGGCGGGTCGGTCAGCGCGATGACGGTGCCGTCGACCCGGGCCCGCGCGTAACCCTTGGTCTGCAGCTCGCGGAAGAGCTCGGCGTACTCACCCTTGCGGCCCCGGATGACCGGCGCGAGGATCTGGAACCGCTCGCCCTCGGGCAGCTCGAGGATGCGGTCGACGATCTGCTGCGGCGTCTGGCGGGCGATGTCGCGACCGCAGACGGGGCAGTGGGGGTGGCCGATGCGCGCGTAGAGCAGCCGCAGGTAGTCGTACACCTCGGTGATGGTGCCGACGGTCGACCGCGGGTTGCGGTTGGTCGACTTCTGGTCGATCGAGACGGCCGGCGAGAGGCCCTCGATGAAGTCGACGTCGGGCTTGTCCATCTGGCCGAGGAACTGGCGGGCGTAGGCCGAGAGGCTCTCGACGTAGCGTCGCTGGCCCTCGGCGAAGATCGTGTCGAAGGCGAGGCTGGACTTGCCCGAGCCGGAGAGCCCGGTGAAGACGATCAGTGCGTCGCGGGGCAGGTCGAGCGAGACGTCCTTGAGGTTGTGCTCCCGCGCTCCGCGCACGATCAGACGGTCAGCCATGAGCCGGAGAACACCCCTCTTGCAGCACCCGAAGACAGGCCCGTCGGACCTCCTGCGAGCATAACGAGAGGGTCCGACAGTTTCTTTCCGAGCACCGCTCAGCACCCGTCATCACCTGTCAGCAGGAGGAGCAGCCATGGCCTACACCGGCGACGTCACCCCGGAAGCCCCGATCCAACGACGCGAGGTTGCGGGGCTGTCGATCACCAAGCTGCTCGTCGGCGGCTACGGCAACAACGCCTACCTCCTCCGCTGCACCCGTACCGGAGAAGCGCTGTTGATCGACGCGGCTGCCGACGGGCCGGCGCTGCTCCGCGAGATCGACACCAGCGGCGGTGACCTCGCCCGCGTCGTGACGACCCACCAGCACGGCGACCACTGGGCGGCCCTCGAAGCGGTGGTCGGGGTGACCCAGGCGGCGGTCGTCGTCCACCCGCTCGACGCCGACGAGTTGCCGCTGGCCGCAGACGAGCTGGTCAGCGAGGGCGCCCGCATCCCGATCGGGGCCACCTCGGTCGAGGTCATCCACCTGGTCGGTCACACCCCCGGGGGCATCGCGCTCCTATACGACGCCGAGGGCGAGATCGCCGGGGCGCCCCACCTGTTCACCGGCGACTCGCTGTTTCCCGGCGGGGTCGGCAACACCTGGAAGGACCCGGAGCGGTTCGCCCAGCTGCTCGGCGACGTCGAGGCCAAGATCTTCAACCGGCTGCCCGACGAGACGTGGGTCTACCCCGGCCATGGCGGCGACACGACCCTCGGCGCCGAGCGGCCACACCTCGCCGAGTGGCGTGAGCGCGGCTGGTAGCGCTGGACCTGTGATTTCGGTGAACAACGGACGAACGGTTCGCCAGACCCCTTAGCAGGCGTTCTCGCGTTCGGTAGAAAGTCGGCCATGAGCAACTCACTGGTCCTGGACCTGGTCGTGGTCACCGCGCTGGCCTTCGACTTCACCAACGGCTTTCACGACACCGGCAACGCGATGGCGACCTCGATCGCGACCGGGGCCCTGCCGCCGAAGGTCGCGGTCGCCCTCTCGGGTGTCCTCAACCTGGTCGGCGCCTTCCTCTCGTTCACCGTCGCCGCCACGATCGCGAGCGGGCTGGTCAACACCGGCGCCGTGACGCTGACCGTGGTCTTCGCCGGCCTCTGCGGCGGCATCCTGTGGAATCTCATGACCTGGTACCTCGGCATACCGTCGAGCTCGTCCCATGCCCTGATCGGCGGCGTCGTCGGGTCGACCATCGCGGCCGCCGGTGGCTCCGCCGTCAAGTGGCACGGCGTCGCGGCCAAGGTGGCCATCCCGGCCGTGGTCTCGCCGATCATCGCCGGCTTCATCGCCGCGGTCGGCACCTTCCTCGTCTACCGCATCACCCGCAGGGTCAACAACGGCACCCGTACGAGGGGCTTCCGCGTCGGCCAAATCGGGTCGGCGTCGCTGGTCTCCCTGGCCCACGGCACCAACGACGCGCAGAAGACGATGGGCATCATCACCCTCGCCCTCATCGCCGACGGCTCGCTGCACGCCGGCGCCAAGGCCCCGACCTGGGTCATCGTGTCGTGCGCCATCGCGATCAGCGCCGGCACCTACCTCGGCGGCTGGCGGGTCATCCGCACCCTCGGCAAGGGCCTCGTGGAGATCGAGGCGCCGCAGGGCATGGCGGCCGAGTCGTCGTCGGCGGCCACCATCCTGCTGGCCTCGCACTTCGGCTACTCGCTCTCCACCACGCATGTCGCCACCGGCTCGATCCTGGGTACGGGCGTCGGCAAGAAGGGTGCCGAGGTGCGCTGGGGCGTCGCCGGTCGCATGGCCATCGCGTGGATCTTCACCCTGCCCATGGCGGGCCTGGTCGGCGCAGGCACGTACGGGCTGGCCTCCCTCATCGGGGGCACCGCGGGCGTCACCATCCTGTTCGTGGTGCTCGTCGCCATCGCGGGTGCCATCTACCTCGCGTCCCGCAAGAACGCCGTGCACGCGGGCAACGTCAACGAGCAGTGGACCGGCAGCGTCTACCCCACCGGTGCCGACGAGAAGAGCCTCGTCCATGCCTGAGTCAGCAGCCCTCCCCTCCCACCCCGAGGACATCGCATGAGCGACTGGATCAATCTGCACGCCATCGGCAACATCCTCTGGGTCGGCCTGCTGCTCGGTGCCGGGCTCCCCGCGCTGTTCGCCGTGGGGCTGCTGGCGCTGGACTACGATGAGACCGACGCAGCCGTGGCCGCCGGAACCGCCGCCGTCACCCGCAACCCGGTACGCGTCGCCGCCGCCGGCCTCTGCTTCGCGGTCGTGCTGGCCGCGGTGGCCTACGGCATCTACTTCATCGTGAACGGCTGATCCGGATGCTCCCCAACGTTCTGCAGAGCGTCGTCGACTTCCTCCGGGCCGGCTACCCCGAAGGCGTCCCCCAGCACGACTACCAGCCGCTGTTCGCGCTGCTCCGGATGCGGCTCACGCCCGAGCAGATCTCGCTCGTGGCGCAGGAGCTCAACGCAACCGGCGACCTCGACACGGCGGCCGCGATCAAGGCCGCGATCGAGACCGTCACCGACGTCGAGCCCAACGACGAGGACGTCGCGCGGGTACGGGCCCACCTCGCCGCCGGCGGCTGGCCGCTCGCCACCATCGAGTAGTCAGCGACTGCTGACCTCCTGCACCATCCACTGGTTGCCGTCCGGGTCGGTGAACGAGACGAAGGACGCGTAGTCCCGGCGCTCCGGGTCGAGCCCGTCGACCTGGCCGCCGTCCCCGAAGTGGAAGACTCTGCTCGCCTCGACGCCGCCGGCGACTAACGTTCTCTGCGCCTCCTCGATGTCGGTGACCACGAGGTGCAGACCGCGCAGAGTGCCTGCTGCGTCAGGGTTCTTCATCAGGGTGATCGAGCACGCCGACCCCGGCGGAGTCAGCTGCACGATGCGGAAGTGCTCCCCCGCCGAGTGGTCAACGTCGCAGTGGAATCCCACCCGGTCGACGTAGAACGCCTTGGCCACGTCAACGTCGGTCACCGGCATGACGATCAGCTCGAGTTTCCAGTCCATGGTGCAAGCCTAGGCTTGGCATGTGCGCAGAAGCCCGGCTGCTGCTCGAACCCCTGCGGGTCGACCACGCGGCGGAGATGGTCACCGTCCTCGCCGCACCAACCCTCTACCGCTTCACCGGTGGCACGCCGCCGACGCTCAGCGAGCTCGAGAAGCGCTACCGGCATCAGGTCGCCGGCTCCCCCGACGGCCGGGAGAACTGGCACAACTGGGTGCTCCGGCGTACGACCGACGGCCGGGCAGTCGGCTTCGTCCAGGCCACCGTCAGCGGGGTCGTCGGAGCCGAGTCTGCCGCCGTCGCCTGGGTGATCGGCGCCGGCTTCCAAGGCCAGGGGTACGCGAAGGAAGCCGCGGCCCTGCTGGTCGAGCGCCTCGCACAGTGGGGCGTCACCGCGTACACCGCGGACATCCATCCCGACCATGCGGCGTCGCAGACGGTAGCCCGGTCGATCGGCCTGGCGCCGACGCGGCAGATGGTCGCGGGCGAGGTCCGCTGGCGCTCGAGCTAGCTGCCGGACTTGTTGATTCCGGCGTGCAGCCGTCCCGACTGCACGTCGGCAACAGCCCGTGCCTTCAGCTCGGCGGCACTCTCGTCGACGCCCGGGCCGCCCAGCTCCCCGTCGTAGAAGCGCAACCAGCGGCCGTAGGCCAACGGTGAGAACAACTTCTTGAGGTCCGCCAGCAAGGGATGCCCGTCCCGTGGGACAGCGATGGCGTTCACCCGGGTGGCCGCGCCCGCACCGGTGAAGGTCAACCGGGCGGGCACGAAACTGCCCGATCCCTCGGTCAGCACCGTCCCCTTGAGGTAGAACTCCTGGCAGAACGCTGCCAGATCGGCCTGGTGCGCCGACTGGTCCAGCACCTGCAGACCGCAGTAGACGCGACCGCCGTACCCCGCGAAGGAGACACCGACCTGGTGCGCAGCCGGGTTGTCCTCCAGGTAGGTCCGGAACACTCCCACCTGCGGGGTCTGCGCGGTCACCGACGTCGTCGGCGAGGGCGACAAGGGCGACGTGGCCGGTGCCGCCGGCGGGGTGACCACGGCTGACAGAGTTGCCGCAGGAGCAACGAGCGAGAGCGAGGTCGACGCCGTGGCCGACGCTGCCGCGCCAGCACTGGGGGCGCCTGACCCGCCGTGCACCTGGTGCTGCGGGGCGTCGTGCGGCAGGATGCTCGCTCCGACCACGACAGCGGCGGCCGCCACCGGTACACCCACGACGACCGACAGCCGGCGCCTGGCCACGGCACGCCGTACCCCTGTCTGCACCGAGGTCACCGGGTCACCGACATCGGCAACCGTCGCCGCCCGGCCCTGGAGCAACGCGCGCAGCTCGTCCTCGATGCGTTCGCTCACGTCCGCTCCTCCTGGTTGACACGGTCGAGCACCAGCCGCAGCCGGGTCAGTCCCTTGGCGCTCTGGCTGCGGACCGTGCCGATGGAAACCCCGAGCACCTCGGCGATCTCGCCCTCGGTCATGCCCTCGTAGTACCGCAGGACCAGCACCGCTCGCTGGCGCGGCGCCACGTGCTGCAGGACCGCCCATATCTCATCCTGAGCGGCCTCGGGACCGGCCTGGTCCGGCAGCTCGGCCATCGGCAGCTCGACCGTTCTTCGCCGGTGCCAGCGACTGATCTGCGCATTGACCATCACCTTCAGCGCGTACGCCTCCGGGTTGTCCGGCGGCCGCCTGCGCCACGCGATGCAGCACCGGACCAGCGCGTCCTGCACGAGGTCAGCCGCCACCTCCCGGTTGCCCGTCAGCAGGTAGGCCCGCCGCAACAGGCTGCTGTGGCGGGCGCGGACGAACTCGCGGATGTCGTCGTCCACGCCCCCGCCCCCCTGGCCGCGCACCGCGTCCGTTACTAGACAAAGACCGCCGACGCGGCCCAACCTATGCCTCGCCCCGACGGAATGTTGTCGTGTCGCAGCGCCTTGCGACAGAGGTGACCGAGACCTTGCCCCTGTCCGTCCTTGACTTCGTCGGCATCGAGTACGGCGAGAGCGCGCACTCATCGATCGAGGGCGCGGTCGGCATCGCGCGCGCCGTCGAGGCGGCCGGCTACCGGCGCTACTGGGTCTCCGAACACCACAACATGCGCAGCCTCGCGTCGAGCGCGCCGGAGATCCTCATCGCCCACCTCGGCGCCCGCACGTCGACCATCCGGGTCGGAGCGGCCGGCATCATGCTGCCCAACCACGCCGCGTTCAAGGTCGCGGAGACGTTCCGCACGCTGCTGGCGATGTATCCCGGCCGCGTCGACCTCGCCCTCGGCCGGGCCCCCGGCACTGACCCACTGACCGCTCATGTCCTGCGCCGTGGGCTGCGGGTCGACCCTGCCGCGGAGTTCCCGACGCAAGTCGCCGAGCTGATCGCCTTCCTGGGGGACGGCTTCCCCGACGAACACCCCTACCTGCCGTTGGTGGCCGCGCCCGTCGTCGACGAGGCACCGCAGCTGTTCATCCTCGGGTCCAGCGACTACGGCCCGAAGTTCGCCGCGGTCAACGGCATGAGCGCTGCCTTCGCCCACCACATGAGCCCCGAGATCGCAGTCGACGCCCTACGCGGCTATCGCCGCGACTTCACGCCCCGCCACGAGGGAGACCAGCCGTACTCCGTCCTGTCGGTGATCAACTTCGCCAGCGAGGACGACGAGGCGTTGCTCGAGTTCGAGGCTGCCTGGACCCTCACCATGGCCAACCTGCGCCGTGGGGTACGGGAGCCGTTGCGGCCCGAGCAGGTGACCGACTACGCGCGTTCGTCCGCGTTCCGCGACATGCCCCGCGACGGTGGCCGCATGATCGTCGGGTCGCCCAAGATCGTCGCCGAGCGCCTCCTCGAGCTCAAGGAGCAGGCGCAGGCCGACGAGGTCGTCGCGGTCACGCCCAGCCTCGACCGCGCCCGCCGTACCGCAAGCTTGGTCGCCCTGGCCGACGCCTGGCGCACCGCCGCCTGATCCGCAGGTCGCTGATCGGTCTGGACCCGAGGCCTCAGAGCCGGCGGACGAACGAGTCGTCGACGAGGTCGGCGTCGACGCCGTCCGACGGATAGTCGGTAGTCCATGCCACACCGTGCGACTCGGCAAGGGCCTGCAGCGCCCTGCACTCCCGCGGGTGCAACCGGCCAGCCGGGTTGCACAACCACATCAGCCGGCCGGTGGTCGCTTGCCCGGGGTCACGCACGAGCCGGCCGACCAGCCCGGTGTCCCCGCGCTTGCCCATCAGCCGGAGCCAGCCGAGCTGCTCGAGGTCGGCCCACGCCAGGTCGCGGTCACCATGCCTGCGGCTGCTGACGCGCAGGCCGTAGTCGTCGGCAGTGACGCTGTCCGGACCACGGGATCGCCAGAGCAGCAGGCTGATCGCCGCCAGCAGGCCGCTGACGAGAGCGACAACCACAGGCATCTGGCTCAGGTGGCTGGGGGCCGAGGGAATGACCACCCGCAGGTAGGCGTCGCCCGCGCCGAGGGCCAGGACCGGCAGGAAGGGCATGGCGACCATCAACCACCGTCGGGGCGCAATGGTGACCACAGCAGATGACCGCCGTTGCGCCTCGTCGCCGTACACTCGATACACCCTAACGATGGTCCGGGCGCACCGCGAAGCGCTCCTCTCATGTCCCTTGCGAGCCGCCCCGCCGATGAGCGGGGCTCAGATCCGCTCCCGCCAAGACCTGGTCGCCCGCAGGCAACGACGCCACGGCTGCTGGAACCACCTGATCGCCGCTCCCTTGTGGCCGATGCACGGACTCAACCTCGGCACCCTGCTGCGCACCTGCGACGCTGTCGGCGCCTGCATGGCGGTGCCGCGGCTGCCCTGGGTGCCCGAGGCGCTCGCCCGCGGCAACACCCTGCGGGACCGTGCCTGCGTCCACTGGGTCAACGGCCCGGTGGAGCGCTGGCTGCTGGCCCAGCAATGCGGTGGCTCGTAGCTCGCCGGCGTCGAACTGGTGGAGGACGCGGTCGCGCTCGGCGACCTCCCGCCCGCACGGCGCCGCACGATCGTCGTGCTGGGTCACGAGCAGACCGGCATCCAGACCGACGTCCTTGACCTGATGGACGTCGTCGTCGAGATCCCCATGGTCGGGACGGGCGCCAGCCTGAACGTCGCCGTCACCGGGTCCTTGGTGCTGTACCGGCTCGCCGGCCTGATCTGACCGGCAGTGCAGGAAAAGTCCCGCTCAGCGGGACGTTTCCTGCCGTGGCCGCCCCTTTAGAGACCACCCGCGGTCATGCCGCGGAGCTCCTTCTTCAGATCGTTGACCTCGTCGCGCAGCCGCCCGGCGAGCTCGAACTGCAGCTCCTTGGCGGCGTCGTGCATCTGGTCGGTGAGCTGCTGGATCAGGTTGGCCAGGTCGGCCCGCGGCATGCCGGACAGCGCCTTGGCGTGGGAGGCCTGGCGGTCCTTGCTGTTGACGCGAGTTGAGGCCATGCCGGGGACCGGAGTCTTGCCGCGGCTCTGCTGGCGGCCGTTGCCGCCGATCAGCTCGCCGTCCTCGGCCGCCTCGCGATAGACCTGGTCGAGGATGTCGGCGATCTTCTTGCGCAGCGGCTGCGGGTCGACGCCCTTCTCAAGGTTGTAGGCGACCTGCTTCTCCCGCCGGCGCGCGGTCTCGTCGATCGCCTTGCGCATCGAAGGCGTGATGGTGTCGGCGTACATGTGGACCTGGCCGGAGACGTTGCGGGCCGCGCGGCCGATGGTCTGGATCAGCGACGTGCCCGATCGCAGGAAGCCCTCCTTGTCGGCGTCGAGGATCGCGACCAGCGACACCTCGGGCAGGTCAAGGCCTTCGCGCAGCAGGTTAATGCCGACCAGCACGTCGTACTCGCCCTGGCGCAGCTCGCGCAGCAGCTCGATGCGGCGCAGGGTGTCGACCTCGCTGTGCAGGTAGCGCACCCGGATGCCCAGCTCGAGGAGGTAGTCGGTGAGGTCCTCGGACATCTTCTTGGTCAGCGTGGTGACCAGGACCCGCTCGTCCTTCTCGGTGCGGACCCGGATCTCGTGGACCAGGTCGTCGATCTGGCCCTTGGTCGGCTTGACCACGATCTCGGGGTCGATCAGCCCGGTGGGGCGGATGATCTGCTCGACCACCCCGTCGCCCTCGTTCAGCTCGTACGGGCCTGGCGTCGCCGAGAGGTAGACGGTCTGCCCGATGCGCTGCTGGAACTCCTCCCACTTCAGCGGCCGGTTGTCCATCGCACTGGGCAGCCGGAAGCCGTGGTCGACCAGCGTCCGCTTGCGGCTCATGTCGCCTTCGTACATGCCGCCGATCTGCGGCACGGTCACGTGGCTCTCGTCGATGACGAGCAGGAAGTCCTCGGGGAAGTAGTCGAGCAGGGTGTGCGGCGCAGTGCCCTGGGCCCGGCCGTCAATGTGCCGCGAGTAGTTCTCGATGCCGGAGCAGAAGCCGACCTGCCGCATCATCTCGATGTCGTAGGTGGTGCGCATGCGCAAACGCTGGGCCTCGAGCAGCTTGCCCTGCTTCTCCAGCTCGGCCAGCCGGTCGGCCAGCTCGGCCTCGATGCCGGCGATCGCCCGCTCCATGCGCTCGGGGCCGGCGACGTAGTGGGTCGCGGGAAACACCCGTACCCCCGCGTCGTCACTGATGACCTCGCCGGTGAGGGGATGGAGCGTCGAGATGTGCTCGATCTCGTCGCCGAACATCTCGATGCGGATGGCCCGCTCCTCGTACACCGGGAAGATCTCGACCGTGTCGCCGCGCACCCGGAACGTGCCACGGGTAAAGGACAGGTCGTTGCGGGTGTACTGCACGTCGACGAGCGCGCGCAGGATCGCCTCGCGCTCGATCTCCTGGCCGACCTTGAGCCGCAGGCTGCGGTCGACGTACTCCTGCGGGGTGCCGAGGCCGTAGATGCAGGACACCGAGGCGACCACCACGACGTCGCGCCGGGTCAGCAACGACATGGTCGCGGAGTGTCGCAGCCGCTCGACCTCCTCGTTGACCGAGGAGTCCTTCTCGATGTAGGTGTCGGTCTGCGGGACGTAGGCCTCGGGCTGGTAGTAGTCGTAGTACGAGACGAAGTACTCGACCGCGTTGTTGGGGAGCAGCTCGCGGAACTCGTTGGCCAGCTGGGCGGCGAGCGTCTTGTTGGGCGCCATGATCAGCGTCGGCCGCTGGAGCCGCTCGACCAGCCAGGCCGTCGTCGCCGACTTGCCCGTGCCGGTGGCGCCGAGGAGCACGACGTTCGGCTCGCCGTTGCGGATGCGTTTCTCCAGGTCGTCGATCGCCGTCGGTTGGTCACCGGACGGGTCGAAGTCGGAGACGACAGTGAAGGGCGCCAACCGGCGCTCGAGATCAGTGACTGGGCTCACCGTTCCACTGTAGGTGGGCCCCCCGACAGTTTCTCTCTGACCGCCTGCGCCGAGAGCGGACGGAGGCGTGGACGGGGTCCAGCGTGACGCTCACCCCTCAGGGGAGAACCACGCGGAGGTCCTGCAGCGCGCTGAGCTGCCGGACCTGGCCCGTCGCGTCCGTCGCGACATCGAGAGCCTGGCCGGCCACCTGGAGACCACGGATGTCGAGTGCCCCCGCCGGGGCCGGCGCGAGCGGGTTGACGGAGACCACGCCCCGGGGCACGTCGACTGCCAGCCCCAGCAGATCCCGTACGAGGGACACAGCGGTCGCCGCCGACCACGCCTGAGGTCGGCAGGCGGCGGGATAGGGCACTGGCCCGCGGATCTCGGCCGCGGCATCACCGGCCCATAGCTCTGGCAGCCGGCCGGAGAACGTAGAGCTGGCGGTAAGCAGTCCGTCGATGAGGGGCGCGGCAAACGAGCCCAACCCTTCGCGGACCAGCCCGTGGACGACGATCGCCGTGTCGTGCGGCCACACCGACCCACAGTGGTAGCTCAGCGCGGAGAAGCCGCCGGTACGGGCGGACATCGTGCGCAATCCGTAGCCGGAGTCCATGTCGTCGGCGAGGAGTCGACGCGCGACGGTCGCCGCCTCGGCCGGGGTCAGGATGCCGGTGCCGAGCAGGTGCCCGACGTTGCTGGTCAGCGCATCCACGGGTCGCTTGCGCCCGTCAAGCGCGAGCGCGGGGAATGGCCCGGCGCTGTCCTCGACCCAGAAGGCCGTGCGAAACCGCTGAGCCAGCGCGTCGCGCCACGCGAGCAGCCGATCGCCACCCGGCCGACCGAAAGCGGTCAACAGCGCGGCCGCCCCACCTGCCGCCTCGTACGCGTAGCCCTGCACCTCGACCAGGGCGACCGGCCCGACCGCCTGGGTGCCGTCGCGGAACCGTACCGAGTCGCCGCTGTCCTTCCAGCCCTGGTTGGCCAGGCCATGACCCGACCGGTCGATGTACTCGAGGAAGCCGTCCCCGTCGGCATCCGCCGGGCCGGTCAGCCACGCGACCGCGGCCTCGAGCGACGGCAGCAGTCCCTCGACGACCTCGGCCGACAGACCCCAGAGCCACGCATCGTGCAGCAGGATCACCCAGAGCGCCGTGGCGTCAACCGTGCCGTAGTAGACGGGAGGGAGGACGACCTCCTGGCCCGCGCGATGCTCGCCGATGCCAAAACTGCCCCTGCGCAACTCGTGCATGATCTTGCCGGGCGACTCCTCGGTGCCGTCGTCGTCCTGCCGCCCCTGCAGCGAGGCCAGAGCGGTCAGCGTCCCGGCAGCCAGCTCGGTGCCGAGGGGCAGCATCATGCGCGCCGCCCACAAGCTGTCCCGCCCGAACAGGGTGAGGAACCACGGTGATCCGGCCGCCAGGAACTGATCGTGCGGTCGCCCCGGCAGGACGAGGCGCAGGCTCTCCAGGTCGTCCAGCGACTGCTCGACCAGCTGGTCGAGGCGCCGGTCGTCCGCTTGTGCGGTCGGACGGCGCCACGGTGCCGTGGCGCTCGGACGGGTGACCACCGCTGCCGGGTCGGTCACGACCAGCTCCCAGTACACGTCGTACGACGCGCCGGGCGCCAGCACGAGCGGCCACTCCAGCCGGACCCCCCGCGCGTGGCCGGTCATGGTGGCCGTGCCGGCGGAGACGCTGACCACAACTCCATCGGTCGACCGCCACGTCGCCACCCCGTCGAACACCTCGACGAGTGCCGGACTCGGCGCCGCGCGGCCTGCCTTGATGGCGTCGATCGACGCAAAGTCGGACTCGAGGTCCAGAACGAGCACCGTGTCCACCGCAACGCCGGCACTCGACACGACCGAGAGGCTCTCGATCAGCCCGGTTGCCGTGGCCACCCGTCGCCGCTCGATCCGTACGGACGGGTCGGCACCACGGTCGCCCAGCCACCGGACCAGCGCGGTGAACCGCGCCGCCGAGGGGCCGTCGAGCACCGACGCCACCGTCTCGGGCAGGCGATCGTCGACCAGCAGTCGGGCGAGGCTGAGCACCCGGACGTCTGCGTGGAAGGCGCCTTGCGCCCCGTACGGCTCGATCTGCCCGTCCCGCCCGGAGAGCACCGTGGTCGGCGCGCAGACGCAGGTGACCAGCTCATGGAGCAGGGGCTGCAGCAGCACGAGAACCTCCGGGCTTGACAACACGACCGACAAGGAGCGACTCTCTCACATCACTTGGATCGATCAAATAGGTGCAAGCGCCGATTGATCGATCAACATGGGCAAAGGAGGACGACGTGGCCGAGCGGGCAACGCTGGACTCCGTCGCGGCCCATGCCCGGGTCTCCCGCCAGACCGTCTCCAACGCGCTCAACGCACCCCACCTGCTCCACCCCGACACGCTGGCCCGGGTCCAGTCGGCGATCGAGGCGACCAACTACCGGCCGTCCCGCGCCGCGCGCTCCTTGCGCACGAGCAGGTCACAGCTGATCGGCGTGGGTCTCCCCGCGGCAGGCGACGGGGTCAACGGCTACGTGCTCGACCGCTTCCTGCACGGCTTGACCGAGGCGTCGGGCAGTGCCGGCTATCACGTCCTGCTGTTCAGCGCGGGCGGCGACGAGCAGGAGATCGAGGCCTACGACGACATCCTGGCGACGCAGAGTCTCGACGCCTTCGTGCTCACCAGCACCCACCACGGCGACCGCCGTACCGCGTGGCTTGCCGAGCGAGACCTGCCGTTCGTGACCTTCGGACGGCCCTGGGGCACCTCCGCCGGCCACTCGTGGGTCGACGTCGACGGAGCAGCGGGCACCCACGAGGCCACCACCAACCTCATCGCCGCCGGCCACCGACGGATCGCCTTCATCGGCTGGCCCGACGGCTCCGGCGTCGGCGACGACCGCCGCAGCGGCTGGCAGTCAGCGATGGCAGCGGCCGACCTGCCGACCGACGGGCTGCTGGTCCAGGACCAGGACGGTGCCGAGAGTGGCCGCGTCGCCATGGCGTCGCTGCTGACCGCCTCCGACCCGGCCACGGCGGTGGTCTGCGCGAGCGACTCACTCGCGCTCGGGGTGTACGACGCGCTGCGCCAGGTCGACGGCTCGCCGTCCAGCCGCGCCGCCGTGCCGATCGTCGGGTTCGACGACACCCCCGTTGCCGCCGCACTCGGCATCTCCAGCCTGGCCCAGCCTCTGGTGGCCGCCGCCCAGGAGTGCGTGCGGCTGCTGCTCGACCTGCTCGAGCCCGGGCCGGACACCGCGGATCAGCCGGCACATGTGCTGCTGGCGCCGCGCCTCGTCGTCCGGGCCAGCGGAGCCGGACCCATGACCAGCCCCACCGATCGCCCAGCCGTCCATGTCGGGCAGCCGATCACCAATGAAGAAGGAGAGACTCAATGACGAGATCCCCACGGACTGTCGCCGCCACGGCGATGGCCTGCGCGGCGCTGGCCCTGGCTGCCGGGTGTCGAGGGGGGTCCAGCAGCGGTGCCTCGGCCGGTTCGTCCGCCGCCGGTGGCTCCTCGGCAGCCGGCGCCAGCTCTGCCGCAGGTGGTACGTCGGCCGCAGGTGGTACGTCGGCCGCCGCAGCCACGTCAGGCGCCGGCGGTGCCAAGGCGACGATCAGCGTCCTCATCGCCTCGTCCGGGGCTGCCGAGACCGCTGCCGTGCAGGCGGCGGCCAAGGCGTGGGGCACGACGTCCGGCAACACGGCGACGATCACCGCGGCCCAGAACATGGACCAGCAGCTCGGTCAGGCGTTTGCGGCCAACAAGGCACCGGACGTCTTCTACCTCGACGCCTCCAAGCTGGCCGACTACGCGAGCACCGGCGCCCTCTACGCGTACGGCGACAAGGCCGCCGGGGCGGCCGACTTCTACCCCGCACTGAAGGAGGCCTTCTCCTACAAGGGCACCTTCTACTGCGCGCCCAAGGACTTCTCCACCCTCGCCCTCGAGATCAACAGCGACATGTGGACCAAGGCCGGCCTCACGGCAGCCGACGTGCCCACCACCTGGGACCAGCTGACCGCCGTGGCGACCAAGCTCAAGGCCGCCGTGCCCGGCGTGGTCCCGCTCGTCATCAGCACCGGCCATGACCGCATCGACTCGTTCATTGTGCAGGCGGGCGGCAACCTCTACGACAAGTCCGGCGCGCCGACCGCGAACAGCGCGGAGAACATCGCCGGCCTGACCTACGCCAAGTCCCTGCTGCAGAAGGGCCTGATGGAGTTCAACACCCAGGTCGGTGCCGGCTGGGGTGGCGAGGCCTTCGGTAAGGGCAAGGCAGCCATGACGATCGAGGGCAACTGGATCGCCGGTGCGATGGCCAGCGACTACAAGACGGTCAAGTACCAGGTCGTCCCGCTGCCGGCCGGCCCGAAGGGCAAGGGCACGCTGGCCTTCACGAACTGCTGGGGCATCCCCGCCTCGTCGTCCCACAAGCAGCAGGCGGTTGACTTCGTCAACGCGATGACCGCCAAGACCCAGCAACTGGCGTTCTCGAAGGCCTTCGGCGTCATGCCCTCGATCCAGTCCGCGGCCGCCGACTACGCCGCACAGTTCCCGACGTTCAAGGTGTTCCTCGACGGTGCGGCGTACGGCGTCGGTCCGGTGAAGGCCCCCAAGCTGACCGCGGTGCTCGCTGACTACGACAACCAGCTGACCAAGCTGGCGACGCTCGACCCCAAGAACGTGCTCAGCCAGCTGCAGAAGAACCTTCCGCCCGCCAGCTAACTCTGTCCTTCGCCTCCGCGGGGAGCCGTACACCGGCTCCCCGCGCAGGCTCGGCGGTCACCCCGAAGGGAACGTAGATGGCCACCGTCACCGCCGCCGCGCCGGGCGCGTCGACCAACCACCCGGCACGTCGCCGTCGGCGCGGCACCGGCATCCGGGGACCGGAACGCACTGCGGGGTGGTTCTTCGTCTCACCCGCCGTGATCCTGCTCGTGGTCTTCCTCGCCGTCCCGGTGCTGATGGCGCTGTGGGTCAGCTTTACCGACTGGAACGGCATCGGCACGCCGTTCCGTCTCAACATCCCCACGGTCGGGCTGCGCAACTACACCGACCTGTTCACCAAAGACGCCCTCACCCGGCGCGACTTCATGACCAGCATCCGCAACATCTTCTACTACACGCTGCTCGTGGTCCCCCTGCAGACGGCCTTGGCGCTCTCCCTGGCGTTGCTGGTCAACGGAAAGATGCTCAAGGGCAAGGGATTCTTCCGCTCCGCCTTCTACTTCCCGTCCGTTACCAGCTCGGTCGCCATCACGACCGTGTTCCTGTTCGTGTTCAACGGAGGCGCCCTCAACGCCATCCTCGCCAAGGTCGGCATCCACGGTCCCGAGTGGCTGGCCGACTCCAACGGGGTCGTGCAGAACCTCCTCGGCGCCCTGCACATCGCCGACCCGAACAACCCGCCCTCGGCGCTTGCCAACCACGGTTTTCTCAGCCTGAGCTGGTGGGAGTGGCTCTCCGGTCCGAGCGTGGCGATGTGCGCCATCATCGCCCTCGTGGTGTGGACGACCGCGGGCACCTTCATGTTGATCTTTCTGGCTGCGCTGCAGGACATCTCGGTCGATATCGAGGAGGCCAGCGTCCTCGACGGAGCCAGTGCGTGGCAGCGCCTGCGGTACGTCCTGCTGCCGATGCTGAAGCCGACCATGTTCCTGGTCGTCACGCTTGGCCTGATCGGCAGCTGGCAGGTCTTCGACCAGGTCTACCTGGCGACGCAGGGCGGCCCGGACAAGACGACGCTCAGCCCCGCCTACCTCTCGTACACCAGCGGTTTCAAGGACCATTCGTGGGGCGTCGGCTCCGCGATGGCCTTCGTGCTGTTCGCCATCATCATCATCTTCACGCTCTTCCAACGGTTCATCATGCGGGACCGTGACGAAGCCCGCGCCAAGCGAAGGGAGCGACAAGCACGCCGCGCTGCCGCTCAGGGAGGTGGTACGTCATGACGGCCACCGTTCACGGCAGCCGCGTGCGTCGGTCCGACGCCCCCGCCAAGGCCCGCCACGGCAGGTCGTTCCTCGCCGTCTTCCTCGGCTACGCCGTCCTGGTGTTCCTGGCCCTCGTCTACCTGGTGCCGTTCCTCCTGCAGATCGTCACGTCGTTCAAGACGCAGTCCGACGCGGCGGCCCACCCGCTCAGCCTGATCCCGCACCCGATCTCGACCAAGAACTCCATCGGTCGCCTCGCCAACGGATCGTCCGGCTTCCCGCGTGCCCTCGCCAACTCGGTGCTGGTCACCGTGCTCGTGACCGGCGGCCGCGTCTTCCTGGACTCGCTCGCAGGGTACGCCCTCGCGCGCCTGCGGTTCCCCGGACGACGGGTCGTCTTCGGGGCCATCCTTGCCGTGATGGCCGTCCCCGGCGTCGTACTGCTCATCCCTAAGTTCCTGGTACTCAACAAGATCGGGATCTACGACACCTATCCGGCTCTGGTCCTGCCGCTCCTCGCCGACGCTGCCGGCGTGTTCATCATGAAGCAGTTCTTCGAGTCGGTGTCCGTCACGATCGAGGAGGCCGCACGCATCGACGGCGCCGGCACCTTCCGGCTCTTCTGGTCGGTGGTCCTGCCGATGGCCCGACCAGCCCTCATCACCTTGACCATCCTGTCGTTCCAGGGCAGCTGGAACGAGTTCTCCCAGGTGCTGGTGTCGGTCCAGAGCTCGCAGTACTACACGTTGCCGCTGTGGCTGGGCAACCTGGTGACCGGTTCGTTGGGCGCCGGGACGCAGTATCCGCTGAAGCTGTCGGGCGCGCTGCTCGCGACGATCCCGGTCGCCCTGCTCTTCGCGCTGCTGCAGCGCTACTTCATCAGGGGCGCCAACGAAGGCGCGGTCAAGGGCTGAGGTCAGCCGTTGACCGCGGCGGCTCGTGGACCTCGAAGCGCGTACGACGCGGCGATCAGCGTGCCCACGCACAGACACGCAGCGCTCAGGCCCAACGACCAGTGCACGCCGACCGCAGCGCCGAGCAGGCCGACGGTGAAGCCGCTGCCCGCCCGCAAACCGTTGGCTGACATGCCGTAGACGCCGATGACCCGGCCGCGCTGGTCCGGCGGGGCCATCAGCTGGACGATCGTCTGGCCGATCGACATCGACGCCAGGTTGGCCACGCCGCCGATCACCAGCGCGGCGAGGGCGAGCGGATAGCTGGTGGTGACGGCGAAGGCGAGCGTGCTGGCCCCGTAGACCGCGGTGCTGACGGTGGCCGCGCGTACGCTCGGCCTGATCCGCCCGGTGGCCTCGAGCAGGATCCCGCCGACGACTCCCCCGGCACCGTTGGCGAAGAGCAGGACGCCGTACGCGGTGCCCGCCCCGCCGGTGCCCAGGTCATGGGCGAAGATCGGCATCGCGGACTGCAGGGACGCGCCCACGAAGAAGGACCCCAGCCCCGCGAGCGCGATCATGCTCACCAGCGTGTGATTGTTGCCCACCTCGCGCAGCACACGCACCGAGTCGCGGATGCCCACCCGTACACGAGGAGCGACACCGCGACGGGTGTGGCCGGTGAACGTCGTGCGGAAGAGGAACAGCGTGAGAGGCAGGTAGAACAGCACGTTGGTGAAGATGCCGACGCGGGCGCCGAGCCCGAGCAGCAGCACCGACCCGACGACCGGGCCGAACAGGATGCCCAGGCTGCGGAACGTCGCGTTGAGTCGCACCGCGCTCGGCAGATCGGGGGTGCCGACGAAGTCGTGCAGCATCAGCTGCTCGGCCGGCGTCCACAGCGAGCCGGCAAGGCCGTGCAGCACCAGCAGCAGGCAGGCCTCCCAGACCTGCAGCCCACCCGTCACGAACAGCACGCCCCACGCGACGGAGACCAGCATGAACAGGACCTGCGCTGCCTGGATCACCCGCCGGCAGTCGTGGCGGTCGGCCAGCCCACCGAAGTAGACGGACAGCAGCAGGAAGGGCACCCAGTGGCTGATCACCTGGAACCCGGTGAGCGCCGGCGAGTGGAACTTCTGCCAGAGCACCCAGTAGGTGATCACGTGCTCGATGTTGTCGGCCATCATCGCGAAGGCGGCGCCGAAGAGGTAGGGGCGGCAGTCCTTGTTGTGCAGAGCGGCGAACTTGCGCGGGACCGCGGTCAGCGCCAGGCCGGACTCGAGGTCGGCGGACGCCATCGCCTCGGCCTCGAGCACGTGGGTCGCAACCCCGCAGGCGGCGCACACCCTGGCACTTCTCCCTTATGACGGCAACGATCCGCATGATCCTCGCCAGCAGCAACGAAACCGTAGCCGGACGGCGGCCGGTCAGCGACCCGCGCGGTCCATGATGAGACGCCACAGCTCGTCGACGTCCGCGACGAGTCCCTCGTACGGGCCGCTGTTGTCGATCACGGCGTCCGCCACGGCGTCGCGGTCGGCGGCAGTCGCCTGCGCCGCGATCCGCGCGCGGGCGTCGGCCTCGGTCATGCCGCGGTCGGCGACCAGCCGGGCGACCCGTACCGCCTCGTCCGCCTCCACGACCACCACCAGGTCGTACCGTCCGGCCGCGCCGACCTCGACCAGCAACGGGATGTCGTTGACCGCGATCGCGTCGGTGGGCAGCGAGCGAAGCACCTCATCGGTCAGGGCCTGCACACGCGGGTGGACGATCGCGTTGAGCCGCTGCAGCTGGGCGGCGTCGGCGAACACGATCGCGGCCAGGGCCGCCCGGTCGAGGGAGCCGTCGGCAAGGACCGAGGGGCCGAACGCCGCGACGACCTCCGCGAGCCCCTGGCTGCCGGGCTCGACCGCGTCCCGGGCCAGCTGATCGGCGTCGACGACGACCGCACCGCGCTCGGCCAGCAGCCGGGCGACCGTGCTCTTGCCGGCGCCGATGCCTCCGGTGAGGCCCACCCAGTACACCCGCCCAGCATGACAGGAACGGCCGCGCGTTCTGTCCGACGTCGGGGGTAGGTTCCACGAGACAGCGACGGACCACGCTCACGGAGGCGAGATGACTACCCTCGACAACCGACCCAACAGCGCCCTGCTGATCGTCGACGTGCAGAACGGCGTCGTCGGCAACGCCCACGACCGCGATGTCACGCTCGCCTCCATCGGCGCGCTCGTCGACAAGGCGCGCGCCGCTGACGTCGACGTCATCTGGGTGCAGGACACCGGTGAGGACCGCTCCCCCGGCAGCGCAAGCTGGCAGATCGTGCCCGAGCTCAAGCCCCTCGACTCCGAGCCGGCAGTGCAGAAGCAGTACGGCGACGCCTTCGAGGAGACCAACCTCGAGCAGGTGTTGGCCGCGCGCAACGTCGGGCGGCTGTTCGTCGCCGGCGCGCAGACCGACGCCTGCATCCGCTCGACCCTGCACGGCGCGTTCACCCGCGGCTACGACACCACGCTGGTCAGCGACGCGCACACCACCGAGGACCTCTCGGCGTACGGAGCACCGCCGCCGGCCCAGGTCATCGCCCATACCAACCTGTACTGGGAGTACCAAGCGGCGCCGGGGCGCACCGCCGGCACGGTAACAACGGCCGACGTCGACTTCGGCTAGACCCCAACGCAAAGCGCGCCCGGCTCACGAGGAGCCGGGCGCGCCTTCCTACGATCAGCGGAGCTTAGGCCTTGTCGCCCCCGCCGGAGAGCCGCTCGCGCAGCTCGGCGAGCTGCTCGTCGCTGGCCAGGGTGCCCTCGACCGGAGCCTCGGACGTGTACGAGGTGGTCGCCGCAGCCTCGGCCTCGGCGGCCTGCGCCTCGACGATCTGCTTCTGGTGCGCCTCGTAGCGCGCCTGCGCCTCGGCGTACTGACGCTCCCACTCGGCCTGCGCCGCCTCGTGACCCGGCAGCCAGTCGCCGGTCTCGGGGTCGAAGCCCTCCGGGTAGATGTAAGCGCCCTGCTCGTCGTACTGCGCCGCCATGCCGTACAGGCTCGGGTCGAAGCCGCCACCAGCAGCCTCGCCGCCGGCAGCACCGCCCTCGTTGGCCTGCTTGAGCGACAGCGAGATGCGACGACGCTCGAGGTCGATGTCGATGACCTTGACCATGATCGAGTCGTTGACCTGGACGACCTGCTCCGGGATCTCCACGTGACGCTCGGCCAGCTCGGAGATGTGGACCAGGCCCTCGATGCCCTCGTCGACGCGGACGAACGCACCGAACGGGACCAGCTTGGTGACCTTGCCGGGGACGACCTGGCCGACCGCGTGGGTGCGGGCGAAGTGCTGCCAGGGGTCTTCCTGCGTGGCCTTGAGGGACAGCGAGACGCGCTCACGGTCCATGTCGACGTCGAGGACCTCGACGGTGACCTCCTGGCCGACCTCGACAACCTCGCTCGGGTGGTCGATGTGCTTCCAGGACAGCTCGGAGACGTGGACGAGACCGTCGACGCCGCCGAGGTCGACGAACGCACCGAAGTTGACGATCGAGGACACGAAGCCGGAGCGGACCTGACCCTTCTGCAGGGTGGTCAGGAAGTTCTGCCGGACGGCCGACTGGGTCTGCTCGAGCCAGGCGCGGCGGGACAAGACCACGTTGTTGCGGTTCTTGTCCAGCTCGATGATCTTGGCCTCGAGGGTCTGGCCGACGTAGGGCTGCAGGTCACGGACGCGGCGCATCTCCACCAGCGAGGCGGGGAGGAAGCCACGGAGGCCGATGTCGAGGATGAGACCGCCCTTGACCACCTCGATGACGGTGCCCTCGACGATGCCGTCCTCTTCCTTGATCTTCTCGATCGTGCCCCACGCGCGCTCGTACTGCGCCCGCTTCTTGGACAGGATGAGCCGGCCCTCCTTGTCCTCCTTCTGGAGAACCAGGGCCTCGATCTGGTCGCCGACCTTGACGACCTCGTTGGGGTCGACGTCGTGCTTGATGGAGAGCTCGCGAGAGGGGATGACACCCTCGGTCTTGTAGCCGATGTCGAGCAGGACCTCGTCACGGTCAACCTTGACGATGGTGCCCTCGACGATGTCGCCATCGTTGAAGTACTTGATCGTGAGGTCGACAGCTGCGAGGAAGTCCTCTGCCGAGCCGATGTCGTTGATCGCTACGACCGGAGTGGTGTAGGGAGCGGTCTCGGTGGTCTCGGGCCGTGCGTCGGTGGTCGTGGTCATGAAGTAGGTGTCTCCGGACAGGGGGTCGTGGTCCAAGCGCGCCGGCGGGTCCTGTTTCGCTAGCCGGGACGAGTTTTCCGAGGACTACCCCCGCCACAAGGACGGGAACGGACGACCGTTTGACGACTTGACGAGCGCAGGCCTGCTCCATATGAGGCAGCGCGGGCCCACAGCGCACCCTTAAGACTACGCGGATTCGATCAGTACGGTCAATCCGCCCGGAATCTGCTCCGGTGAGCGTTTCGTACGCTCGAGGATGCTGGTCAGGTGACTCACGAACCCCACGTCCCCACGCTCACGGCCGCAGGCGTCGAGCGGCGCCCCGTCGGTGCCCAGGCCACGGTACGGGCCAACCGCCGTTGGTGGGACTCCGCCGCGTCGGACTACCAAGCCGAGCACGGCGACTTCCTCCGCGACGACGGCTTCATCTGGTGTCCCGAGGGCCTGGACGAAGCAGAGGCGCACCTGCTCGGCGACCCCGCGTCGCTGCGCGGTGCGGACGTACTCGAGGTGGGGGCCGGGGCTGCGCAGTGCTCGCGGTGGCTGCTTGCCCAGGGTGCCTGTGCCGTCGCCCTGGACCTGTCCGGCGAGCAGCTCCGCCACGCACGTTCTCTCGACGCGGAGCGCGCGGTACGGGTGCCGTTGGTGCAGGCCGACGCCGAGGCCCTCCCGTTCGCCGACGCGTCATTCGACATCGTCTGCTCGGCGTTCGGGGCGGTGCCCTTCGTCGCCGACTCGGGTGCCGTCATGGCAGAGGCCTTCCGGGTGCTCCGGCCGGGCGGGCGTTGGGTCTTCTCGGTCACCCACCCGGTGCGCTGGTGCCTGCCGGACGACCCCGGCCCGGGCGGCCTGCAGGTGACGTGGAGCTACTTCGACCACCGGCCCTACGTCGAGGTGGACGAGGACGACCGCGAGATCTACGTCGAGCACCACCGCACGATGGGCGATCGGGTACGCGAGATCGTGGCGGCCGGCCTCGTCCTGCTCGACGTGGTCGAGCCCGAGTGGCCGCCGGGCCACGACCGGATCTGGGGCCAGTGGTCTCCCCTGCGCGGCCGCATGGTGCCCGGCACCGCGATCTTCGTGACCCAGAAACCCGCCTGACCCCCCCTTCCGAATCCCCCCTTCCGGATCACTGGGCGGTACTGGCTCGAATGCGCCCCGCCACAGCAGCACGTTCCTCCCAGTGATCACGAAAGGTGCGGATCACTGGGAGGTTGCGGCTCGAATGCGCCCCGCCACAGCAGCCCGTTCCTCCCAGTGATCACGAAGGGTGCGGATCACTGGGCGGCACTGGCTCGAATGCGCCCCGCCACAGCAGCACGTTCCTCCCAGTGATCACGAAAGGTGCGGATCACTGGGCGGTACTGGCTCGAATGCGCGCCGCCACAGCAGCACGTTCCTCCCAGTGATCACGAAACATGCGGATCACTGGGAGGTTGCGGCTCGAATGCGCCCCGCCAGAGCAGCACATTCCTCCCAGTGATCGGGAGGGGGTTTCCGGCCCAGTGATCACGAGGGGGTTGCCGGCGATCACTGGTGGGATGCGTACGTCATGGGCGCGGAATGCGGTACGGAACCCGACAGTGATCGGCGAGGGGTGGGTTTGGCACCCTTCACTGGTCGCGAAGGGTGCCAAACCGCCCCGTCGATGCGGCTTCGGTTAGCTGGCGGCGACGGCGGGGGCGTCCTTCTTCTCCCAGGCGGGCGGCGCTGCCGGAGCCGCGCCCTTGGTGGGGCGGACCAGGACGAGTACGGCGACGCCGGCCACGAGGCCGACGATGCCCGCGACGAGGAAGGCTGCGTCGAGCCCTGAGGCGAACGCATCGTGGATCCACCGGACGAGGTCGGCCCGACCCGCGGCCGGCGCCTTGCCGATGATCGCCTTGGACTGACCGCCGGCCAGCGCGCTCGCCAAGCCGGACGAGCCCTGGACCCCGTGGCCGCTCAGGCTGGACGCCGCCCGGGCGGTGAAGACACTGCCGAGGACGGCGATGCCGAGGGCGAAGCCGAGCTGACGCGCCGTGTTGACCGCGCCGGCCGCCATGCCGCCCCGCTGCGGGATGACCGCGGCCATCGCCGACGACCCGAGAGTCGGCGTCGCGAGCCCCACGCCGACACCGGAGACCAGGAAGCCGGCCACCAGCGCGGGCCAGCTCGAGCCGGATCCGACGAAGGCGAAGCAGAGCACGCCGCCGATGCCGATGAGGATCAGGCCGCCGCCGATGATCGGGCCGGGCGCCGACTTGTGCAGGAACCGGCCGATCACCGCAGACACTAGGAACGCGGACAGCGAGAGCGGCAGCCCGGTCAGGCCTGCCTGGATCGGGGTCAGGTCGAGCAGGGACTGCAACCAGATCGAGGTGTAGGCGAAGTAGGAGAACGCGGCGAAGTTAATCAGCAGCGCCGCCAGCATGATGCCGACGAACGACCGGCTCTTGAACAGGCCGAGGTCGAGCAGCGCGTGGTCGCTGCGCCGCTCGATGGCGATGAAGCCCGCGAGTGCCACGGCAGCCAGAACCAGCAGGCCGATCACGCGGCCCGATCCCCAGCCGTCGTCGCTCGACCGGATGGCGGCGAAGGTGACGGCACCGGCGGAGATCGTGAACGCCGCCATGCCGGGGAGGTCGACCCGCTGCTTGCCCTCGGGACGGTCGCCCGAGAGCACCTTCAGGCACAGGGCGATTGCGGCCACGCTGACCGGCAGGTTGACGAAGAAGATCCACCGCCAGGACAGCCCCTGGGTGAGCAGGCCGCCGATGATCGGGCCGAGCGCGGCCGACGCTCCGGCCACGGCGCCCCACATGCCGTAGGCGGTGCCGCGGTCGCGGCCCTGGTAGGAGCTGTTGAGCAAGGCGAACGTCGTGGCGAACATGGCCGCGCCGCCGATGCCCTGCACGGCGCGGGCCGCGATCAGGAAGCCCACGTTGGGTGCCACCCCGCACGCAAGCGAGGAGACGGCAAAGAGCCCAAGGCCGGCGATGTAGGCGCGCCGGTGGCCGACGATGTCGGAGAACGACCCGATGCCCATGAGCAGTGCGGCAAGGGCAAGGGCATAGGCGTCGACGACCCACTGCAGGGACGAGAACGACGTCCCCAGGTCGACGGCCATGTCCGGCAGGGCGACGTTCACGATCGTGACGTCGACCAGCAGCATGAACGTACCGAGGCAGATCGTGACAAGGGGCAACCACTTACGCATGGGACAACTCCTACCGTGAAACCGTCGGGCGCGCTTCTCCAGAACCGCTTGTCCAGACTGGACCCGACCACCGACAACAACCGAACCGTGCGGCCGATCCCGCGTCATACCTCCACAGGAATCACGTAGAGGAGCTAATCTGCCGTCATGGATCGCATTGACCGGCAGATCATCCACTGCTTGCAGCGTGACGGACGGGCCTCCTTCCGCCGGATGGCCGACGTGCTGGGTGTGTCCGAGCAGACGGTCGCCCGCCGATACCGCTCGCTGGTAAGCGACGGCGCGATACGCCTCCTGGTGCTCACCGACGCCCGAGCCAGTGGCGATCAGGCCTGGTTCGTCCGCATCGTGTGCCGACCGGATGCGGCCGACGCGCTGGCCGAGGCGATCGCAGCGCGCGACGACGTCTCGTGGGTCACCGTGACCAGCGGCGGCAGCGAGTTGTCGTGCGTGACCCGCAGCGACCCGGACGATCATTCGTCCGTACTGCTCCAGCGGCTGCCGCGTACCGCTCAAGTGCTCAGTTTCACCGCCCACTCGGTGATGTACATGCACATCGGGGGGGACGCGGAGTGGCTCGCCTTCGACGACCCGTTGACGGACGCCCAGGTCGAAGCGCTGACGGGGGGCGAGGCTCCGCCCCGTACCGGATCGAGCTTGCCGACTGCGCTTCGCGATGAGGACAGGCCTCTGCTGAACGCCCTCAGCCGTGACGGAAGGGCAGGGGTGGTCGAGCTCGCGCGTACGACCGGCTGGCCACAGTCACGGGTCTCCTCCCGTCTCGACGAGCTGCTGTCCACCGGCGCCATCGGATGCGAGCTCGACCTGGCCCCGGACGCGTTCGGCTTCCGCGCCAGCGCCTATTTGTGGATGACAGTGCCGCCCGGTGAGCTGCATGCCACCGGCGAGGCGCTGTCACGACACCCGGAGACCAGTTTTGCTGCAGCCGTCACCGGCGCGGCCAACCTGTTGGCCGTCGTGACCTGCAAGGACGCCGCCGCGCTCTATACCTACGTGACGACCAAGGTCGGCGCGCTCCCCGCGGTGCGCGAGCTAGAGATCGTGCCGACGCTGCGCCGGGTCAAACAGGCAGGCACACTCATGCGCAACGGGCGCCTCGTGCTGGCACCGCGTCAGTAGGGACGGGCCTCGGACTTCCACTGCGGCGCGACCTGCAGCGTCGTCGTCTTCGGGTACGACACGTGGGCCGGGTCGCCGTCGGAGGTGTAGAGCGTCGACTGGTCCGCCACGAGCTGCGGCAACCACGTGCCGGAGATGTACGGCTGGTCGGCCTTCTTGGCGTCGGCAACGTTCTGCGCCCGGATCCGCGGGATGTAGAACGGGTCGAAGGTCGCGTTGTACGGCGAGTGCGACGGGTTGGCGCCGACGGCGAGCACCCCCGCCAGGTCGTACGAGACGCCGCCGGAGCTGCCCTTCTCGGCCAGCGCATGGGTCTTGGGCCGGCCGCCGAAGGGCAGCGCCATCGTGGTGATCTTCTGCGCCGGGTCGGCCGCGTGGATCATGGCGACGTTGTCGGCGATCTCGGACTGGACGACCGCGTCGGTCTTGGAGCTCAGCAGGTAGTGGTGGACGGTGTGGACGCCGACCTCGCTGCCGTGTGCCGTCAGGTAAGCGAGCGCGTCCTCCCCCGCCTTGGTGCCGAAGGGCGCGGCATTGACGTAGAACGACGCGATCGCCGGAAAGTCGGGATGGGCGGCGGCAAAGGTCTGCATCAGCGCGTAGGCGGTCCCGGCCTTCGGCACGCCGCCGACCAGCTCGAACTGACTGGTCGTGCCATCGTCGAAGGTCAGCACGACCGGGTGCTTGCCTGCCGGGATGTCGATCTTGCCCGCAACGAAGTCGGCCAAGGTGATCGGAACGAACCCGTTCTTCTCGAGGTAGGTCAGATCGGCGACGAAGTCGGCCGGTGAGCGCTCGTAGTCACCGGTCGGGTGCTCGAGGATGCGGTGGTACATGAGAACCGGCACCCGGCCGAGCTCGTTGGCGTGGACACTCGCCGGATCGGGCGGCGGCGCGCTGGTGGCCGCCACCGAGGCGGACGGTTGCACGGACACTGCGGCGCTGGTCGCCGGCGCGGCTGCGGAGGTGACCGCGGCGGACGTGGCAGCCACGACCGACGTCGCCGGCGGTGCCGCCGTCGAGGAGCCCTTGGACGTGCACGCGGAGGCCATGAGGACGACGGAGCCGACAAGAGCGGCGGTGCGGACGATGGCGGAGGCGGCGGTACGGCGCGGCATGCGAGTCCCAGCGTTGGTGAGGACAGGGTAAAGGATCGCCTGCTGGACAAGCGAAGTGCCACCGTACCGGGCGAACGGCCACCGCGGTGTCACGTCCACAGCGCGTACACACGACGCGGCGAATCGGCTCTAGTGTGGGCTCCAGCCACCACAGCCGTACAACCCGTTCGAGGAGATCCGTGCCTGTCGCCCGCCTTGGCAAGACCACCGTGCCGCTCACCGTCATGATCGCGACCGCGCTGGCCCTCGCGGGCTGCGGTGGTGGCAGCGGCTCGAAGGCCACGGACGCCACGCCCACGGCGAGCAGCACGGCGGCCGCAGCGCCGACGAGTGCCGCGGCGACCACCGCTGCCCCGACCACCGCCACCGCTCCGACAGCCACAGCGTCCGCCTCGGGCTCGACCCCGTCGTCCGTCCTCGGCTCGGCGCCCGCCTCGGCGGTGAGCGGCCCGCGCGCCGCTCTACCCCCGACCAGAGCCGTGCACATCACCGGCGCAGCCTGGGACTACAAGCCCAAGCACGATGCCGTGATGGCCCTGCTCAAGGACCACCGCATCAACGCCGTCGAGGTCGACCTCAAGGACGAGTCCGGCATCGTCAACTACGCGAGCACCGTGCCGCTGGCCACCACGATCGGTGCCATCGACAAGTACTACGACCTCAAGACCATGATCGAGCAGATCCACGCCGCCGGCGGCCGGGTCATCGGTCGTGAGGTGGTCTTCCACGACAGCAAGCTGGCCAAGTGGTCGTGGAACAACGGCCATCAGAGCGACGTGCTGCAGACGTCGGCGCACCAGCCGTGGAAGGGGTCGTACGGCGACTTCTCGTTCGCCAACTTCGCCAGCCCAACCGTGCAGCAGTACAACACCGACCTCGCCGTCGAGGCGGCCAAGGCCGACATCGACGACGTGCTCTTCGACTACGTCCGGCGCGCTGACGGCAAGCTGAGCGAGATGTACATCCCCGACCTGACCGGCACTCCCGAGCAGGCGGTCGCCGACTTCGTCAAGCGGGTGCGCGACGCCTACACCGCCGCGGGGCTCAAGACCTACCTCGGCGCCTCGGTGTTCGGCATCGCCGCGACCCGACCCAAGGAGATCGCGCAGAACATCACGATGATGGCGCCCTACCTCGACTACGTCGCGCCGATGGTCTACCCCTCCCACTGGGGCAGCGATGAGTACGGGCTGCACACCCCGGTCGAGCACCCGTACGACATCGTCAACCGCTCGCTCAAGGACTTCCAGAAGGACGTCAAGGGCACCACCGCCCAGGTCGTCCCGTGGCTCCAGGCATTCTCGCTGGGCAGCCACCCCTACGGCACGCCCGAGGTGCTCGCTCAGGAGAAGGGCGCGTCGGACGACGGCATCGACGGGTTCCTGCTGTGGAACGCCGGGGCCGACTACCGCGCTGCCGACCTGCCCCCGATGAAGTAGCGGCTAGCGCGTCAGCTCGACCGCGGCGTCGGCGAGCCAGCCGGCGAGGTAGACCGCGAACGACGCCCGGACCAGCAGCAGGAAGTCGCTGGCCGTGTCGTCGTGGACGACCAGGGTGACACCGGTCTGGGCCAGCAGCGTCTGGACGCAGGTGCCCCTCGGGCTGACCCGCGGGTGCAGGTCGATCGAGCAGCCCTTGGCCAGCAGCTCACGGGCTCCCGGGCCACGCAGCACCACGGCGGTGCGCTGGGCGGAGACGTCGGTGACAGCGCCGCGCTCCGCGCCGATCGCCGAC
This sequence comes from Acidothermaceae bacterium B102, assembly GCA_033097465.1. GTDB lineage: Bacteria > Actinomycetota > Actinomycetes > JAWWOL01 > JAWWOL01 > JAWWOL01. The sequence goes on along the minus strand of AP028633.1, from coordinate 4,089,482 downwards.
CGCAAGGAGGCGCCCAGCTCGTCGGAGCGGCCCGCCGGCGCGACGACCAGCCACTCGTCCGGACCGAGCCACAGCAGCTCGTACTCGCCGGCGATGACGGCAGTGCACGGCGACATCGGCAGCCCGGCTCCGAGCAACGCCGCCACCGCCGCACCAGCCGGGCCGGTCGGATCGAGGCGGACGTTGAGCTGGGTGAGGAACGGCAGCTCGCGTGCTTCGACCGAAGAGGGCAGTGAGCTCAGCACCGCTCCGTGAGCGGCCAACGGACTCATGCGGTCACCCATCGAGCCGCGCACCTTCCTTGTCGAAGAGCACGGAGTCGGTCACCGTGACCGCCGTGACGTGGCCCTCGTTCCAGGCGTAGAGCGTCTCCCCCACGCGATCTCGGCCAGATCGCAGCAGTGCCAGGGCAAAGCTGCGGCCGAGCGCGGCGCTGCGATAGCTGGACGTCACATGTCCGAGCATCGGCACGGGCAGGAGGGCGTCGTCGTCGGTCGCGATGAGCTGGGCCCCCTCCGCGAGCACCACGTCGCCGTCGACGGGCAGCAGGCCGACCAGCTGCTTGCGGTCGGGGCGCAGGTTTTCCGCACGGGCGAACGAACGCTTGCCGATGAAGTCGACCTTCTTCTTCGACACCAGCCAGTCCATGCCGAGGTCCTGGGGGGTCTGCCCGCCGTCGGTGTCCTGACCGATGATCGGGTAGCCCTTCTCGGCACGCAGCACGTGCATCGTCTCGGTGCCATAGGGAGTCAGCCCGTACGGCTGGCCGGCGTCGTAGAGCGCCTGCCACACCATGAGTCCGTCCCAGGCCACCACGTTGACCTCGTACGCGAGCTCGCCGGAGAAGCTGATGCGGCAGACACGGGCGCTGACCCCGGCGACGGTCGCGTCACGCCACGTCATGAAACCGAACGCGTCGTTGGACACGTCGAGGTCGGGAGCGACTGCTGCTAGCACGTCGCGCGACCGCGGGCCGACCAGCGGGATCGTGACCCAGTGCTCGGTCACCGACGTGAGGCTGACGTCGAGCTCGGGCCACTCGGTCTGGAGGAACTCCTCCATCCACTCGAGGATCTTGGCTGCGTTGCCGGTCGTGGTCGTGAGCACGAACTCCGTCTCCGACACCCGCGTCACCGTGCCGTCGTCGATGATCATGCCATCCATGCCGCACATCGCGCCGTACCGGATGAAGCCGACCTTGAGGGTGCTCATCAGGTTGGTGTAGAGCCGGTCGAGCAGCTCACCGGCGTCGGCGCCCTGGACGTTGATCTTGCCGAGGGTCGAGCCGTCCATCATGCCGACCGAGGTGCGGGTCGCCGCACACTCGCGGAGCACCGCGGCGTCGAGGTCCTCGTCGCCCTGCGGGTAGTACCAGGGGCGCTTCCACTGCCCGACGTTCTCGAACAGCGCCCCGTGCTCGACGTGCCACGAGTGCAGCGCGGTCACCCGTACCGGGTCAAAGTTGTCGCCCCTGTCGCGACCGGCGAGGGCAGCAAAGGAGACCGAGGTGTACGGAGGGCGGAACGTCGTCGTACCAAGGGAAGCGATGTCCACGCCCAACGCCTCGGCGACGATGCCTGACGCGATCACGCCCGAGGTCTTGCCCTGGTCGTGGGCGGTGCCGATCGTCGTGTAGCGCTTGACGTGCTCGACGCTGACGAGACCTGCACCGGTCGCCTGCAGCACGTCGGCCACGGTGGCGTCGCGCTGCAGGTCGACGAACTTGGCTGCGTTGTCCCCCGCCGCGACCGCCCACAGCACCAGCGGCGGCCGGGCATCAGCACCACCGGCGGCGACGGGCAGTTCGGGAGGAGAGCCGACCAGCCCCTGTTCAGCGAGGGCGCCGACGGACGCCGCCACCCCTTGTGCGAGGCACGCCTGCAGGCTGAACACCCCTGCCGCGGCTCCCGCGACTCGTACTGCCCGCGGGTCGATGTCGGGCAGGAACGCGCCCACAGCCTCGTCGTAGCGGAGCTTGCCGCGGGCCTGGCTGTAGAGGTGGACGGTGGGGTTCCAACCACCCGAAACCAGGAGCAGGTCGCATTCGACGACCTCGACATTGCCTGCTGTGTCGGTGATCTCGACACCAGCGATGTGATCACCACCGGTCGTTCCCGTGACCAGGCTGCCGTCACGAGCATCGACCAACGTCACCGCAGCGCCCGCCTCGGCCAGGTCAGCCGCTGCCGCGTAGGCGCTGTCGTTGGTGGTGAAGACCACGACATTGCGGCCGGGCAGCACGCCGTACCGATGGAGGTAGGTCCGGGCCGCGCCGGCCAGCATGATGCCTGGGCGGTCGTTGTCGGCGAACACGATCGGGCGCTCGTGGGCACCCGTGGCGAAGATAACCTGCTGGGCCCGGATGCGCCAGATGCGCTGCCTGGCAAGCGATGTCGTCGTCTCGGTGCGCCTCTCGAGGGCGAGCACGAATCCGTCGTCGTAGTAGCCGAACGCCGAGGTGCGCTGCAGCACCCGTACCTCTGGGTTTGCCCTGAGCTCGGCGACGACAGCACTCACCCAATCGTTGTGCCCCTCCTCGATGCCCAGCAGGGACCCACCGGCCTCGGACTGGTCGTCGACGAGCACGACTCGCGCACCCGCGCGGGCCGCCGTCAGCGCAGCCGTCAGACCCGCCGGGCCGGCGCCGACCACGAGCACGTCGCAGTGGGCGTGCATGGCGTCGTAGCGCGCGGGATCGGGATCGTCCGCGAGCCTGCCTTGGCCAGACAGCCCATGCGCCACGAGCCCTTCGTAGAGCTCGAGAGTCGTGGCGAGCACCATCGGCTCAGGGAACGGCGCGTCGACCTGCACCAGCGCGTTGGCATCCTCGACACCGGCCGCCATGATGCCGCGCGGCCGGCCGAGCTTGATGCTGCCCGCGACTCGGTGGACACCGTTGGCCAGCAGCGCCGAGGCCAACGTGTCACCGGGGTGTCCGACGTAGTCGACCCCGTCGAACGTGAAGTGCAGGTCGGTCGCGCGGTCGATGCGGCCGCCGCTGGCGAGGCGGGTCATCGGACCACCTCGGGCCGCGGCTGGTCCTGGCGGTAGACCGCGAGGAGCTCGTGGGTCGCAGTGTCACGCACGGCCCGGAACCAGCGACGACAGCCGGCCGCATGATGCCAGCGCTCGGCGAACGGCCCCTTGGGGTTGTCGCGGAAGAACACGTACTGCGCCCACTCAAAGTCGGACAGCTCCTGCGGAGTCTGCGGGTAGGCAATGTGGGCCTGACCGCCGTAGTGGAACTCGGCCTCCTCGCGGGGACCGCAGTAGGGGCAAGGAATCAGCTGCATCGTCTACTCCTAGTGGGCCACGGCGGCAGCGCCGTGCTCGTCGACAAGGGCACCTGAGGTGAACCGCTCGAGCGTGAAGGGCGCGTTGTACGGGTGCGGCTCGTCGTGGGCGATGGTGTGCGCGAAGCACCAGCCCACACCGGGCGTGGCTTTGAAACCGCCTGTCCCCCAGCCACAGTTGACGTAGAGATTGTCCACTGGCGTCATGCCCACGATGGGCGACGCGTCGGGCGTGGTGTCGACGATGCCGGCCCAGGTGCGTAGCAGGTGGGCACGGGCGAAGACCGGGAACAGCTCGAGAGCCGCCGACATCTGGCGCTCGATGATGTGGAACGCGCCGCGCTGCCCGTACCCGTTGAACGAGTCGATGCCGGCGCCCATGACCAGCTCGCCCTTGTGCGCCTGCGAGACGTAGACGTGGACCGCGTTGGACATGACGACCGTCGGGTGGATCGGCTCGAGCAGCTCGGACACCAGCGCCTGCAGCGGGTGGCTCTGGATCGGCAGCCGCAGCCCGACCATCTCGGCGAGCACGGAGGTGTGGCCGGCGGCAGCGAGGGCGACCTGCCCGGTGCGGATCGGGCCACGGGTCGTCCGCAGGCCGGTCACCTTGCCGTCGACGACGTCGATGCCGGTGACCTCGCAGTTCTGGATGAGGTCGACGCCCAGCTCGTTGGCCCGCCGCGCGTAGCCCCAGGCGACGTAGTCGTGCTTGGCGATGCCGGCTCGTGGCTGGTAGGTCGCCCCGAGCACGGGGTAGCGCACGTCCGGCGAGATGTTGACGATGGGGCAGATCTTCTTGACCTGCTCGGCGTCGACCCACTCGGCATCGACCCCGTTGAGGCGGTTGGCGTTGACCCGCCGCACCGAGTCGCGTACGTCCTGCAGGGAGTGGGCGAGGTTGAGCACACCGCGCTGGCTGAACAGGATCGGGTAGCCGAGGTCTTCCTCCAGCCCCTCCCACAGCTTGAGCGAGTGCTCGTAGATGCCGGAACTCTCGTCCCACAGGTAGTTGGACCGGATGATCGTGGTGTTGCGCGCCATGTTGCCGCCGGCCAGCCAACCCTTCTCGAGCACCGCGACGTTGGTGATGCCGTGGTTCTTGGCGAGGTAGTAGGCGGTTGCCAGCCCGTGACCGCCTCCCCCGACGATGACCACGTCGTACGACGGCTTGGGGTCGGGGTTGTCCCAGAGGAACGCGGGATGGTCAGGAAGGTCTGCGCCGGGCGTGGGCAGGGGACGAACGCTCGCTGTCACGTCGGACCGCCTTTTGCTAGCCTGTGGTGGCGGTAATATATCAGTTGATGGTCAGGAGGCAACATGGCGGTCTTGGCAGACACCGGCGAGCAGCTGTCCTTCGCCGAACTGGCTTACCGAAGCCTGCGGGACCAGCTGGTCATGCTGGCGATCCGCCCCGGCGAGCCGATCAACGATGACGCGCTGGCACAGTCGTTCGGCTTCGGCCGCACCCCCGTGCGCGAGGCGTTGAAGCGGCTGGAGTCGGAGCGGCTCGTCGTCGCCTACCCGCGCCGCGGCACCTTCGCGACCGAGGTCAACATCGCCGACCTGAGCCACATCTCCGAGGTGCGCGAACAGCTCGAGCCGACCGCCGCGGCAGCCGCGGCCCTCCGCGCCACCACCGCCGACCGGGCGGTGCTGACCGGCCTGGTGACGGAGCTGCGTCGCCAGCGCAGGCAACCGGACGCCCTCATGGCCCTCGACATGAGGGTCCACCGCGCGATCTACGCGGCGACGCACAACCCGTTCCTCGAGGACACGCTGGTCCAGTACGACAACCTCGCCACCCGCATCTGGTGCCTCTTCACCGATCGACTCCCCGACCTGGCCGGCCACGTCAGCGAGCACCGCCCCCTGCTTGAAGCGGTCATCGCCGGCGACGCCGCCACGGCATCAGCGCTGTCAGCGGCCCACGTCGCCCACTTCAAGCGAGCCATCCAAGCGGTGCTGTAACTCCCGCGCGAGGGGGGTTGCGGCGACGAGTTATACGCGGTATATATACCCGGTATAACCACGGTCGTCGCGGAGGATCCAGCCGATGAGTGTCCGGCACGCGTTGCTCGCCCTGCTGAGCGAGGGCCCCAAGTACGGACTGCAGCTGCGGTACGAGTTCGAGGAGCGCACCGGCGAGGTCTGGCCGCTCAACGTGGGCCAGGTCTACACCACCCTGCAACGGCTCGAGCGGGACGGCCTCATCGAGTCGGACGGCGACGGCGAGGCGGGCGCACAGAAGTCGTTCCACCTCACGGCCGACGGCAGCAAGGAACTGGTTGCCTGGCTTCGCACTCCACCCGACCTGAGCTCGCCGCCCCGCGACGAGCTGGTCATCAAGGTCCTGGTCGCGAGTCGGGTGCCCGGCATCGACGTGCACGAAGTGATCCAGACACATCGGCGGCACACGGTCGAGCTGATGCAGGAGTGGACCCGCACCAAGCGCGATGCATCAGCCGATGACGTCAATCTTGCCCTGGTCGTCGATGCCGAGCTGTTCCGACTCGACTCGGTGATCCGCTGGCTCGACAGCGCCGATGCCCGCCTGCGCCGTACCGGCCCGAGTGATCCACTCCCGCTGACAGTGACCGTGCCAGTGACCAACACGACTCCCGCGCACGAGACGGAGGTAACCCGATGAGCGCCTTGCAACTGCATCAGGTCAGCAGGGTGTACGGCAGTGGCACTGCCCAGGTGTTCGCCCTGAACGAGGTGGACCTGACGGTCGAGCCGGGTGAGCTCGTCGCGGTGATGGGGCCCAGCGGCTCCGGCAAGAGCACCCTGCTGACGATCGCTGGCAGCCTGGAGGAGCCCTCCAGCGGGACGGTGACGGTCGGCGACGTACCGCTCGCCCGGCTGTCCCGCAACCAGCGTGCGGCGTTGCGGAGACGAGCGATCGGTTATGTCTTCCAGGACTTCAACCTGCTCGCCGGGCTGACCGCGGCAGAGAACGTCTCGTTGCCGCTGGAGCTGGACGGGGTGAACGCCCGGCAGGCTCGCGACGCAGCGCTGACCGCACTGGACCGGCTCGGGCTTGCCGAGCGCGCAGACCACTTCCCGGACGCCCTGTCCGGAGGCGAGCGGCAACGGGTGGCCATCGCCCGCGCCATCGTCGGCGAGCGACACCTGCTGCTCGCCGACGAACCGTCCGGGGCTTTGGACTCGGTCAACGGCGAGGCGGTGATGCGCCTCGTCCGCGAGACCTGCCAGGGTGGCGTGGCAGGGGTCGTGGTCACCCACGACGCCCAGCTCGCCTCGTGGGCGGACCGGGTGATCTTCCTGCGCGACGGGCGGATCGTCGACCAGACCGCGGCGGCGCAGGGACCGGAGACCCTGCTGGACGCGGACTCGACGCGATGAGCGCCACGCTGGCCCCACCGGCCCCCAGCGAGCCACGGTCGAGCAACGGCGGACTGCCTGCACGCAGGGCAATCCGACGCTGGGCCTGGCGACTCCTGCGCCGCGAGTGGCGCCAGCAGCTGCTCGTCCTGGCCCTGCTCACGGTGTCCGTCGCGGCGACGACCGTGGGGCTGGGCCTGGTCGTCAACGTCCAGGGAACGGACGCGGGCATCTTCGGTACGGCGCACGCGCGCCTAGAGATCGCCGACCTCGGGCCTCATAGCGTGGTCCAGGACCTGGCGGCCGCGCGACAGCGGTTCGGCAAGGTCGAGGCCATCACCCACGAGAGCGTCACCGTGCCGGGATCGACGACGCCAGTGGATCTCCGCGCGCAGGATCCGCACGGGGTCTGGGGGCAACCGATGCTGCGACTGACCGCCGGCCACTACCCGACCGGCGCCCACCAGGCGGCGGTGACGGCGGCGGTCGCGACGACGTTCAACCTCACGCTCGGATCGACGTGGGAGGCGAACGGCCGGGCGTTGCAGGTCGTGGGCACCGTCGAGAACCCCAAGAACCTGCCCGACGCGTTCGGGTTGGTGGCTCCCGGTACCATCGGCTCGCCGTCGAGCCTCACCCTGCTGTTCGACGCCACCGGCGCTCAGGCGATCGCGTTCCAGCCGCCGGCTGGCACCGTCCAGGGCGTGTCAGCGTCCGATGCCAACTCTGCGCAGCAGCGACGCAACCAGGCGATCGCGGTCCTGCTGCTCGCCACGATCGGACTGACGTTCATCGGCCTGCTCTCGGTAGCCGGATTCACCGTGATGGCCCATCGTCGGCTGCGAGCCCTGGGCATGATCGGTGCGATTGGCGGTACGGACCGGCAGGTGCGCCGAGTCCTGGTTGCCAACGGTTCCGCGGTCGGCGTGGTGGGAGCCATCGTGGGCGCCGCGCTCGGGCTCGCCGTGTGGTTCGCGTTGACCCCGGCGTTCGAGCGGGTGGTCGGCCACCGGTACGACCCGCTGGCACTCCCCTGGTGGGCGGTCGTCGCCGGCGCGCTTCTCGCTGTCCTGACGGCAATCGCCGCGTCGTGGTGGCCGGCCCGGGCCGCGGCCAGGCTCCCCATCGTCACAGCCCTGTCCGGTCGGCCGGCTCCCCCGCAGCCGGCACACCGGTTCGCCCTTCTCGGGTCCGTGATCGCCGCCGCCGGCTTCAGCGCGTTGATCCTTTCCCACCGGGTGCACCCGGTCTGGATCGTGACCGGCATCCTCGCCATCACGGCGGGCATGCTGCTGCTCGCCCCCGTGGGCATCAAGGCGCTGGCGCACGTCGCCGGCCACACGCCGATCGCCATGCGCCTCGCCCTGCGTGACCTGGGCCGCTACCAGTCGCGGTCGGGCGCCGCACTTGCCGCCGCGAGCCTCGCTGTCGGGATCGCCGCCACGATCACCGTGACCGCCGCCGCGCAACAGGCGCACGACCACACCTTGACCGGGGGCAACCTGCCCGCCAACCAGCTGATCGTCTGGCTCGACAACCCCAACCAACCCAGCGGCCCCGGCCTGTCCGTCGTCCACGCGAGCCCCGGAAGCACCGCGGGTAAGCCGACGCTGCCCAACCCGGCGGTGCTCAACAGCGCCCGATCCGTAACGGACGCCATCGCTGCGGAGCTCGGCGGCGGGGCCAGCGTCGAGCTGGACAGCGCCGTCGACCTGACCTCGCCGCTGCCGGCAGGCGCGCCCCCGGACGCCGCGCAGGCAAACCTCGTCCACCCGATCACCGTACCCGGGCGCGGCCACGGCTGGAACCAGGTGGCCACGCCCTACGTCGCGACCCCCGCTGTGCTTGCCCTGTACGGACTGTCAACCGCCGACCTCGCCCCGGGAGCCGATGTCGTCAGCTCCCGGCGCGATCTCGGATCGGTGCAGCTGGGCGGCGGCTTCAAGGGAGACTTCCTGCCGGTCAGCGTGCAGCAGTCGGCCCACCTGCCCAACTACTCCTCGGCGCCCAACACCCTCCTCACGCCTCGGGCCATGAAGGCGCGCGGCTACACGGCCGAGCCGGTGGCCTGGCTCATCCAAGCCAAGCACAAGGTGACCGGAGCTGAGATCACCGACGCACGCCAGCTGGCCGCAGCTCGAGGCCTCACGGTGGAGACCCGCACCGGACCCGACGACGGCCTTCAGCGGCTGCGCGACTACTCGACCTTGGCCGGCACGCTCGCGGCGCTCGGGGTGCTGGCCATGACCGTCGGCCTCATCCGGAGCGAGACGGCCGGGGATCTGCGCACGCTCGCAGCCGCCGGGGCCGGCAGCACCACCCGACGCACGCTGAACGCGACGTCGGCCGGAGCGCTGGCGGTGCTGGCCGCGCTGCTCGGCGTCGCCACTGCCTACCTCGCGCTGATCGCCTGGCACTGGCATGACGTCAGCTACCTCGACAGGCCTCCCTACCTGAACCTCGGAGTGCTCCTCCTCGGCCTCCCGATCGTCGCCAGCGTCGCGGCGTGGCTCCTCGGACGCGAGCCCACGCAGCTGGGCCAACGGCCGATGGAGTAGGCCCAGCGAACTCCGTCAGGCGCGGATGCGGGCCATACCGGGGTCGACGAGCGGCTCGGCCGTGACCACGGCCGCGACGCGGTCACCGAAGTAGTCGATCTCGACACGGGTGCCGATCTCGGTCAGCTCCGCCGGCAGCCATGCGTAGGCGATGCCCCGGCCGATCGTGTAGCCGTACGCCGCGCTGGTCACGTACCCCACGCAGTCGGGTCCGTTGAACACCGGCTCCTTGCCCAGGACGATGTCGGCCGGGTCCTCGAGGGTCAGGCAGGTGAGTTTGCGGCCGACGTTCTCCTTGCGCTTGAGAAGTGCTTCCCTGCCGAGGAAGTCGCCCTTGTCGAGCTTGACCGCAAAGCCGAGCCCGGCCTCGTACGGGTCGTGCTCGAAGGTCATGTCGGCGCCGAAGGAGCGGTAGCCCTTCTCGAGCCGCAGCGCACTGAATGCCCCGCGGCCGGCGGCGATGATGCCGTGCTCCTGACCGGCCTCCCAGAGCAGGTCCCACAGGCGCGCACCCTGGTCGGCGGTCGTGTAGAGCTCCCAGCCGAGCTCTCCGACGTACGACAGGCGCATCGCCGTCACGGGAACGGTGCCGAGATAGGCCTGCTTGGCCCGGAAGTACTTGAAGCCGGCAGCGGAGAAGTCGGTCTCGGTCAGCGGCTGGACGAGGTCGCGCGCCTTGGGACCCCACACGCCGATGCAGCACGTGCCCGGGGTGATGTCCCTGACCTGGACGCTGCCGTCGGCGGGCAGTCGGCGCGACAGCCAGTCGAGGTCGAGGTTGCCGTTGGCGCCGACCTGGTAGCGGTCGTGCGCCAGCCGCGCGACCGTGACGTCACTGTGGACGCCGCCGTCGACGTCGAGCAGCAGGCAGTAGGTGATCGAGCCCACGGACTTGTCCACGTCGCCGGTGACGAGGGTCTGCAGGAAGGCGGCGGAGCCTGGGCCGGTCACCTCGAGCCGCTTCAGCGCCGTCATGTCGTACATCGCCACGGACTCACGGGTGACCTGGGCCTCGGCCGCCACGATGGGCGACCAGAACTTCGCCGCCCAGCCCTCCAGCGCAGGCACCTCACGCCCCGCAACCAGCCCCGCGTTGGCCTCGTACCACTGCGGACGCTCCCAGCCGGTGGCCTCGAGGAAGAAGCCGCCGAGCTCGGTCTGCCGGTCGTAGAACGGCGAGGTGCGGATCGGCCGGAGGTTCACCGGTGGGTCGAGCGGGTGCAGGATGTCGTAGACCTCGACGAAGTTCTGGCAGTCGCGGGCGAGGACGTACTCCGGCGAGAGCTGGTGCGGCTCGAACCGGTTGATGTCGCACTCGTGCAGGTCGAACGACGAGCAGTGGCCGTCGACGAGCAGCTCGGCGATGGCCCGGCCGACGCCTGCGGAGTGGGTGACCCAGACCGCTTCGGCGACCCAGAACCCTTGGACGTCAGGCGATTGGCCGATCAGCGGCATGTTGTCGGTGGTGAAGGAGAAAAGCCCGTTGATGCCCTGGTCGAGCTCGACCTCGCGGGTCGCAGGCAACAAGAGCTGAGTCTGCCGCCATGCCTCCTCGAAATCCGGCTCGGTGAAGGTCATGACCGACGGCATGACCTCAGCGTCACCAAGGCGCGCGATGTCCTCAGCCCGTACGGGCATCGGCCGATGACCGTAGTAACCGACGCCGATCTGGTCGAAACGCTCGCGGTAGTAGAGGTCGTGGTCCTGGTGGCGCAGGATCGGCAGCGTCACCTCGTCGGTGCGGCTGGCCAGCGCGGGCACCGCCTTGGTCCACGCGAGCTGGTGACCGAGTGGGGTCAGCGGCAGCGTCATGCCGACCTTGGCTGCGATGACCGGGCCCCAGATGCCGGCACAGCAGACCACGATGTCGGCGGGCAGCTCGCCCTTGTCGGTGACGACTCCGGTCACCCGACCGTCGGTCACGGTGATGTCGAGCACCTCCGTGCCGGAGAGGATCGTGGCACCGCGCGAGGCGGCCCGGCGGGTCTGCGCGTCGACCGCCCGTACCGCCTTGGCAATGCCGTCGGTGGGGACGAAAAGCCCGCCCAGCACGACGGACGGGTCGAGCAGTGGATACTTCTCGACCGTCTCCTCGGGGGTCAGCACGAACGCCTCGACGCCCCACGCGGTCAGCCAGCCGTGGCGGCGGTGCAGCTCGGCCGCCCGCTCGGGCGTGGTCGCCACCTCGAGCCCGCCGACCTGCAGGAAGCACGGCTCGCCGTCGACCTCGAGCCCCATGAGCTTCTCGACGGTGTAGCGCGCCAGCTCGGTCATGACCTTGGCGCCGCTGGCTTGGAACACCAGGCCGGGCGCGTGCGAGGTCGAGCCACCCGGCGCCGGCAGCTCGCCCTGCTCGACAAGGGTGACGTCCTCCCACCCGCGGGCGGTGAGCTCGTCGACGACAGCGGCGCCGACGACACCCGCTCCGATCACGACGACGCGCGGAGCGACCATCGGGCAACCACCTTCCAGGCATTCTCGGTACGGGCCGAGGTCGCGCCCGCCGACTGACTGCCAGCGGGCGCGACCCGGGGTTGACTCTGCTACTTCAGCCAGGCAGCGACCTTCGCCGGGTTGGCGTCGATCCACTTCTTGGCCGCGGCGTCGTCACTGAGCTTGTTGACGGCGATGTCCTTGGCCACGCTGTTCTGGTCGGTGTTGGTCCAGCTGAAGTTCTTGATCAGGGTGAAGGCCGGGCTGCCCGACGCCGCGAACTTGGTCGAGGCGATCTTGTCCAGGGTGTAGAGCGGGTAGTCACACGCGACCTTGGCCGCGTCGGCGTCACACCCGGTCGTGTACTTCGGCAGGTTGACCTTGACCAGCGGCACCTCGTTGAGGAACCACTGCGGCGAGTAGAAGTAGGCCAGCAGCGGCTTCTTCTGGGCCTGCGCCGCCCGGAGGCTCTGGATCAGCGCCGTCTCGCTGCCGCCCTCGACCACCTTGTAGTCGAGGTTCAGGTTCTTGACCAGTGCCGCGTCGTTGGTGACGTAGGACGGGTCGCCGTCGAGCAGCTCGCCCTTGCCACCGGACTCGGAGGTCTTGAAGAGGGAGGCGTACTTGTTGAGGTTCTTCCAGTCGGTGATGTCGGGGTACTTGGTCGCCATCCACGGCGGCACGAACCAGCCGATGACGCCTTGCAGCCCGTCCGGACCCAGCTCGGTCGCGACCTTGGAGCCGGTGATGTACTTGGCCTTGAGGTCGTCGTGGCCCCAGTTCTCGAGGATGGCATCGACCTGACCCGTCTGGAAGCCGGCCCACGAGACCGTCTCGACGATGTGCTTGATGTTGACCGTGCAGTGCAGCGTGTTCTTGGCGATGTAGGCCACGACGGCAACGTCGGCCTCGTACCCGACCCACGGGTTGTCCGCGATGTTGAGGGTGCCACAGGCCTTGGCTGGGGCCGAGGTGGTCGACGCAGCGGCAGCAGAGGTCGCCGCTGCGGAGGTGGCGCCCGCGGGAGCTGCAGACCCGGCGGCGCTCGTCGCGGCTGCCACTGCCGCGGAGGTCGCCGGGGCGGCCGCCGCTGCCGAGGTGGCGGGTGCCGCCGCGGAGGAGCCCACCTTGGCACCGCCACAAGCCGTGAGCAGGAGCACGCCGGCGGCCACGACCGCCACGGTGCCCCGCCCCACCGGCGGTCGAGTCGTCAACTTCGTTGCCCTGCGCTGCATGGTGTCTGCCTTCTCTGCGGGGTTGAATCGGTCCGGCCTCGTGGCCGGACCGGAGGGACCAATCAGCTCCGGAGGCTCTGCGCCCCGGGGTCGGCACGCCGCGCTGCGGCCTGGGTCGTACGGTCGAGGAAGATGCCGAGCAGAACGATCGCCAGCCCTGCCGCGAGGCCCTTGCCGAAGTAGCTGTCCTGGACGAAGCCCTGGATCACGGCGAAGCCCAGGGCGCCGCCGCCGACGAGGCCGCCGACCACGACCATGGCCAGCACGTAGATCAGGCCCTGGTTGGTTGCCAGGGCGAGCGTGCGGATCGACATCGGCAGCTGCACCTTGGTGATGACCTGCCAGGTGTTGGACCCTGCGGCGCGCGCCGCCTCGACGGTGGTCTCGGAGACGCCGCAGATGCCGTCAGCCACGATCTTGGTGGCCACCGGTGCCGCGTACACGACAGCCGCGATGATGCCGGTGAAGCGACTGGCGGCGAAGAGCGCCACGAACGGCACGAGGTAGACGAAGGCGGGCATGACCTGCGCCGCGTCGAGCAGCGGGCGGATCACCCTGTCCACCCGAGGATCTCGGCCCATCCACACCCCGACGACGACCCCGATCACCATCACCACGACGGTCGCGAGCAGGGTGGCCGCGAGCGTGTCCATGCTGTCCTGCCAGAGGCCGGTGGCGATGATGAGGCCGAGGCAGACGGCGGCGATGACGGCGGCCGAGCGGCCGCCGATGACCAGCGCCAGCAGTACGAGCGCGCTGAACGTCACCCACCACGGCGAGGTGTCGAGGAACGTCTGCAGCGGGTTGATCGCGTGGTAGGTCACCTGGTCCTTGAGCCCGTTGGTCAGGGTCGGCAGGTCACGCTGGGCCCAGTCGGTCGCGCTGGTCGCCCACGACTCGATGTGCGGGCCGAGCTGAATGCTGTGGCGGGTGCCGCCGATGGTCAGGTGGTCGGGGAAGGTGGCCGCCCAGACATAGGTGTACGAGAGGTAGGCCAAGACCACGGCGACAACCGCAGCAGCGGCGAGCATGCCGCGGCGTACCGACGTCCGGATCGTCTTGCCGCCCCGCTGGGCGGCCTCGGTCCGGGCGCTCGCAGCGGTGGTGGCCCGGTCGAAGACCACGCCGATGATGACGATGGCCAGACCGGCGTTGAAGGCAGTGCCGACGTCCTGACTCTCCAACGCCGTCAGCACGGTCTGGCCCAGGCCGGGAGCCGCGACGAGGGCGGCGATGGTCACCATGGCCAGCGCGGCGAGGATGGTCTGGTTGATGCCGATGACGATGGTGCGCCGCGCCAGCGGGAGCATGACCGTCCGCAGCGTCTGCGCCTTGGTCGACCCGAGCGACTCCGACGCCTCGATGGCGGCGCGCGGCACCGAGCGGATGCCGTGGGCCGTGATGCGGATCGTCGGCGGCATCGCATAGATCAGCGTGGCGATGACGCCGGTGGCCGGGCCGATGAGGAACAGCAGCGTCAGCGGCGCCAGGTAGACGAAGGTGGGCATCGTCTGGGCGAAGTCGAGGAACGGTGTGACGATCGCGTTGAACCGGTCCGACACCCCGGCCCAGATGCCGAGCGGGACGCCGATCACGAGAGAGATCAGCACCGCGGCGGTGGTCAGCGCAAGCGTGTCCATCGCCGGCTGCCACAGGCCTTGCAGGCCGACGAAGACGAAGCCCACCAGCGTGAGGGCAGCCACCTTGACGTTGCCCGCCGCCCACGAGCCGAGGGTGAGGATGGCGACGACGCCGAGCCAGCCGAGCAACGGCAGCGGCCGGCTCCCCCACGTCGTGGAGATCAGCGACTGGAAGAACGTCGTGAGGTTGCTGACGGCGACCTGGATCTCGTTGAAGAAGTAGACGAACAGCGGGTTGGTGTTGCGGTTGGCCCCGATGTTGGCGTTGAGGTCGTTCAGGTGGGTGTGGACGCTCGTCAGCGACGAGGGGTCGAGCGAGAGCGTGTTGTGGCCGCGGAACGCGGCGAACAGCACGATCCAGACGACGATGATGAGCGCTGCCGCGCCCCGCCGGTTGAGCCGCAGCGCCAGCGTTCTGCCTCCACCGCCCACCTGCGCCACGGCGGTCACGAGTCAGCCACGATCTGCAGGATCTCCGGGTCGCCCACCACGCCGAGCAGCTCGCCGTCCTGGACCACCTTGACCGGGTGGGTCGACTCGAGCACCGCACGGACGGCGTCCCGTACCAAGCAGTCGGGCCCGAGCTCGGGACCGCTCAGGTCGTCGCCGGCCGCGGGTACGCGCATGATCCAGCGCAGGGTGAGAACGTGCGAGCGGGGCACCTCGCGGACGAAGTCGCGGACGTAGTCGTCGGCCGGCGCACCCACCAGCTCGGCGCCCGTACCGATCTGGACCAGCTTGCCATCGCGCATGATGAGGATGCGGTCGCCGAGCTTGAGCGCCTCGGACAGGTCGTGCGTGATGAAGACCATGGTCTTGCCGAGGTCGTGGTGCAGTCGGATGACCTCGTTCTGCATGTCGCGGCGAATCAGCGGGTCCAACGCGGAGAACGGTTCGTCGAAGAGCAGGACGTCAGGGTTGCCGGCCAGGGCGCGGGCCAGGCCAACCCGCTGCTGCATGCCGCCCGAGAGCTGGTCGGGGAAGGAGTGCTCGTAGCCGGACAGGCCGACCAGGTCGATGACCTCGTTGGCCCGGGCGACCCGGTCGACCTTCTTCTCGCCGCGGATCTCCAGCCCGTAGGCGACGTTGTCGACGATGCGGCGGTGCGGCAGCAGACCGAAGTGCTGGAAGACCATCGAGATCTTGTGCCGGCGCAGCTCACGCAGCGACTTCTCGTTGCAGTGCAGGACATCTTCGCCCTGGAAGAACACCTGGCCGGCTGTCGGCTCGATCAACCGGGTGAGGCAACGGACGAGGGTCGACTTGCCCGAGCCGGACAGGCCCATGACGACGAAGACCTCGCCCGGGCTGACGTCAAAGCTCAGGTCGCGTACGGCGGCAACGCATCCGGTCTTGGCGCGCAGCTCCTTGGGCGAAAGTGCCGCCAGCTCAGGCGATGTCGGCACGCTGGAGGCCTTGGGACCGAAGACCTTCCAGAGCCCCTTGACCGAGATCACCGGCTCCGGGGTCAGGACGGCCGTGGCCGTGGCGGAACCGGACGCCTGCTCGCGCCTCTCCGTTGGTGCCGTCACGGCGATCTCCTGATCTCGAGGGAACAGTCCAGCGGAGGGGTCAGCCCGAGAACCAGAGCTGTGGCTTGGGATCGATGTTCTGCCAGATGTGCTTGATCTCCTGGTACTCGCGCAGCCCGGTCGGCCCCAGCTCGCGGCCGTTGCCGGACTGCTTGAACCCGCCCCACTCGGCCTGCGGCACGTAGGGGTGGTAGTCGTTGATCCAGACCGTCCCGTGGCGCAGCCGACCGGCGACCCGCTGGGCGCGACCGGCATCGGCGGTCCAGACTGCTCCAGCGAGACCGAGGACGGTGTCGTTGGCGATGCGCACGGCGTCGTCCTCGTCGGTGAACCGCTCGACGGTGAGCACCGGACCGAATGCCTCGTCGTGGACGACGGACATGGTCTGGTTGCACTCGTCGAGGATTGTCGGCAGGTAGAAGAAACCGGCATCGAGCGCAGGTTCGTACGGACGTCGTCCGCCACAGCGCAGCACAGCGCCCTCAGCCAGCCCGGTCGCGACATAGGCGGCGACCTTGTCGCGGTGGGCGGCCGAGATCAGCGTGCCGGTCTCGGCCTTGTCGTCGAAGGGACCGCCAAGCCGGATGCGCTCGGTACGGGTGACCAGCGCGTCCACGAACCGGTCGTGCAGCTCGTCCTGGACGATGAGCCGCGCTCCCGCGGAGCAGACCTGGCCGGAGTGCAGGAACGCCGCAGTCATCGCCATGTCGACGGCCGCGTCGAAGTCGGCGTCGGCGAAGATGACGTTGGGGTTCTTGCCACCGAGCTCGAGCGCGACCCGCTTGACCGTGTCGACGGCTGCCTGAGCGACCCGCTTGCCGGAGACCAGTCCCCCGGTGAACGACACCATGTCGACGTCGGCGTGCCCGGTGAGCGGGGCACCGACGCTCGGGCCGTCGCCAAGCACCAGGTTGGCCACACCGGCCGGCAGCCCGGCCGCCTCGAGCGCGCGCATCAGCAGGATCGCGGTCGACGGGGTCAGCTCGCTCGGTTTGAGGACGAACGTGTTGCCGGCGAGCAGGGCCGGCGCGACCTTCCAGGACGCCTGCAGCAACGGGTAGTTCCACGGCGTGATCAGCGCGCAGACGCCGATGGGCTCGTGGACGATGCGGCTGACCGCGTCGGTGCGGCCGGTATCGATGACCCGCCCTGCGTCCGTACCGGCGACTCCTGCGTAGTAGCGCAGGCAGGACACGACGTCGTCCATGTCGTACTCCGCCTCGACGAGGCGCTTGCCGGTGTCGAGCGACTCGGCCCGGGCGAACTCGTCGCGATGGGAGGTGATGTGGTCGGCCACCCGCGCGAGCAGGGCACCGCGCTCCTTGGCCGGAAGCTGTGGCCAGGGGCCGTGGTCGAACGCCTCGCGCGCCGCTGACACCGCGTCGTCGACGTCGGCCGCCGAGCCCTCCGCAACCACGGCGACGTCACGACCGTCGGCGGGGCAGCGGATCTGGCGGGTGCCGCCCGCACGGGCTGCGCGCCACTCACCGGAGACGTAGAAGTCCAGCATCATGCTCCGAGGTTGTGTCCAAGATGCCCTGCGGGTTGTCACAGCGTCCGTTGCGTATGGTGCACTCTGGTTCGACCAAGACAACAGACTGTTGTCTCCGGCGGGGTGTGTCAAGGCTTTGGGACCGCTCGTAACACGCTCCTTACCTGGGCCTTCCCGACCACGCATGACGCTTGACCGAGGTCCCCGCTCAGCCCATGCTGGTTCCGTACCGTGCGACCTGTTGCGCACTACAGAACAGCAAGGACTGACCCCATGACCGCTGTACGTGACCCGCAGCGCGAGTTCATCCTCACGCTGTCCTGCATCGACACGCCCGGCCTGGTCTTCGCCGTCAGTGGCTACCTCGTCCAGCAGTCCTGCAACATCCTGCAGAACCAGCAGTTCGACGACCGGCTGACCGGGCTGTTCTTCATGCGGGTCCACTTCGAAGCGGCGAGCCCGGCCACGACGCTCGACGACCTGCGAGCCAGCTTTGCCCATGTGGCGCAGTCGTTCCGGATGGAGTGGCGGCTCGACGCCGCCACGACGCCGACCCGGGCGCTGCTCATGGTGTCGAAGTTCGACCACTGCCTCAACGACCTGCTCTACCGCTACAAGGTGGGCTCGCTGAACATCGAGGTGCCCGCGATCGTGTCGAACCACCCCGACCTCGCGCCACTGGCCGCCGCGTACGACATCCCGTTCCACCACGTCCCCGTGACCGAGGCGACCAAGCCTGAGGCCGAGGCCCGGCTGCTCGAGCTGATCGCCGAGCACGACATCGACATCGTGGTGCTGGCCCGGTACATGCAGGTGCTGTCCGACGACCTGTGCACCAAGCTGGCCGGCCGCGCGATGAACATCCACCACTCGTTCCTGCCGAGCTTCAAGGGTGGCAAGCCCTACCACCAGGCGCACGAGCGGGGCGTCAAGCTGATCGGTGCGACCGCCCACTACGTCACGCCGGAGCTCGACGAGGGCCAGATCATCGAGCAGGACGTCGCGCGGGTCGACCACACGCTCGACCCGGCCGACCTGGTGGCGATCGGTCGCGACGTCGAGGCGCAGGTGCTGAGCCGCGCGCTGAAGTGGCACAGCGAGCACCGAGTCCTGCTCAACGGCAACCGCACCGTCGTCTTCCGCTGACCGGAAACCAGCTCACGCGGAACCGTCCCGACGTCGCGTCA
Organism: Acidothermaceae bacterium B102; assembly: GCA_033097465.1. Taxonomy (GTDB): domain Bacteria; phylum Actinomycetota; class Actinomycetes; order JAWWOL01; family JAWWOL01; genus JAWWOL01. The sequence goes on along the minus strand of AP028633.1, from coordinate 4,070,764 downwards.
CGGCACATCGACGCGGTGTCGGTTTGCTGAAGCCGGGGAAGGTCGCCATCGCTCATCGTCGTCGGGCCGGACCAGTGGTTCACTGAGCCATGGCGCAACTCCGAGCGATGGCCGCGTCACTCCTGCCCGCGGCGGCCGTCCTGTGCATCCCTGTCAGCGCGTCAGCGTCGTCGCGGGCCCCGAGCTGCTCTCCCGCTCTCGCCCACCTCCACCATCACAGCGACGGCGCCGGCCTCGGCCACGCCGGCTGGGTGATCACGGTCGTCAACGTCTCGGCGTCGGCCTGCACGATCACCGGCTTTCCCGCAGTGACGCTGCTGGCGTCCCACGACGTGCCGGCGATCGTCGCCACACCCACCCGGGCCGGCTACCTCGGCGGAGTCGCCGGGAGCGGGGCTCTGCCTTCGGTGGTGCTCGCACACGGCCACACCGCGTCTGCACTCCTCGAGGGCCTCGACGCACCCCTCGGCAATGACGCCTGTCCGACCTCGTGGGGCGTCAAGGTGCGGCTGCCGGGGAGTGTCACTACGGTGCGGCTGCGTTTCGCCGTCGGCCTCTGCGCGTCCGTGCAGATCCACCCCTTCGTACCAGGCGACAAAGGAAGTCAGAGCTAGCCGCCGACGCCCGCATCCGTGTGCAACTCGATCCAGATGACGACGGCAAGCAGCGCGCCGAGCACGACGCTCGCGATGCCGTCAGCCCACCACAGCGCGCCCGCGGCAGCCACCGCCAGCGCAGCACCCGTACGGCGTGCTCGTACCGACATGACGGCCTCCTGCTTCTCGATCCTCGTCCTCACCCATAACGTTCGGCGACGAGCCTTCGTTCGATGTGTGCCTGCGCTGTGGTCGCGCTGTGTGCCCAGGGGCGGTGATGTTTGACTGGTGTCATGGACCAGACCGGCAAACCCACTGAGGCGCAGGTCCAGGCCGCGCTCGACGGAGGCGCTATCCACTCCGGTGAGTCGTCGACCTCGGTCGGCGCCGGCAAGCTGAACTGGCTGCGCGCGGGGGTTCTCGGTGCCAACGACGGCATCGTCTCCGTCGCCGGCATCGTGATCGGGGTGGCCGGTGCGACGTCCAACCGCGGAGCGCTGTTTACCGCGGGCCTCGCCGGTCTCGTCGCAGGGGCCGTCTCGATGGCACTCGGCGAGTACGTCTCCGTGAGCAGCCAGCGCGACAGCGAGAACGCCCAGCTGGTCCAGGAGCGGGCCGAGCTGGAGCGGGCGCCGCAGGCCGAGCTCACCGAGCTGGCGGCGCTGTACGTCGCCAAGGGGCTGTCGATGAGCACGGCGCGGCTGGTGGCGGCAGAGCTCACCGAGCACGACGCCCTTGCGGCCCACCTCGACGCCGAGCTGCACATCGATCCCGAGGAGCTGGCCAACCCCACCGCGGCTGCAGCCGCGTCTGCTTTGTCGTTCACCCTCGGGGCACTGCTGCCCCTGCTGGCGATCCTGCTACCGCCTCCGCACTGGCGGGTGCCGGTCACGGTCGTGGCCGTCCTGGCGGCCCTCGCGATCGCCGGCGCGGCCAGTGCACGCATCGGCGGCAGCAGCGCGCGCGTGGCCGTCACCCGGGTTCTCATCGGCGGCGCGGCCGGTCTCGCACTGACCTACACGATCGGCCACCTGTTCGGAAGCGCCGTGAGCTGAGGCCTCACAGCGCCTCGAAGTGCATTCCGTCAGGGACCAGCCAGCTGCCGCCCCAGGTGAGCCCGTACCTCGCGAAGATCGCGACCAGCCTCGCGTCCTGGGTGGGTCGGGAGCCCAGGGGGTTGGCCTGCACGTTGAGGTCGATCGCGGAGCCATAGGCGTGGTGCGAGATCGGGGAGCCTGGCTGCCCGGCAATCAATCGGCCGTTGTAGCAGCCGCCGTAGTCGGCCACGTGGATCAGCCGTTGCAGTCCCGCGGCAACGACGGTGGCCAGAGCCGCGCGCAGGGCAGGCAGGAAGGCCCGGTTGCAGGTGACCTCCCCCAGGATGGGTACGGCGGCTGTGGTCAGGTGGGCCGCGAGCCACTGGGGGTCGATGCTGAGCGAGCCGCCGGACGAGGACTGGGGCAGCGCCGTGAACTCGCCGAACCGCAGCTTCTCCTCGAGTGGCGCCAACACCGCGTCCGCCTGGCGCAGTGCCCGGGCCCGCCCCGGAGCCACGATCCGCACGCGCGTGCCCGCTGGTGCCGCGCGTCGCAACGCCACCGCATCCGCTGTCCAGCCCGAGCCCGTGGGCGGCCGGACCAGGAGGTAACGGTCGGGCGGCAGCCCGAGCCGGACGCCATCGGCTGGGGTCACGAACATCTCGGCGTCGCCGAGGACAGCGTCCGGCACGACCAGGACGACCCGAAGGGTGACACCCGCGAAGCGCACCAACCCACCCACGGCCAGATGACGCAGCCGGGCTTCGTCCGCCGCAAGGACGACTCCGCCGGGACGCAGGGCAGGCACGAGCGCTCGGGCAGACGGTACGGCTGCCGCGTACCGGGACGGTGAGGCGGCAGCCACGTCGATGGGCACCGCCCGACCACCCGCCTGAGCGACGGGCAGCCACGCCGTACCGTCGGCCACGGAGACCACCGCCGCCCGCAGCCGACCGGCCGCCCGTACGACGGATGCCGGCACCCGGGCGGGCGACCACACCAAGCCCGGCAGCAGTACGGGATGCACTGTGCCGCCTCTGGTGTCCGCGGTGGGCACCGCGGCGGACGTTGCGGCCGGGCTCGCGGGCCCTGGCAACCGGGATGGTGCTGGCGACGGTGCCGGCGACGACGTGCGGGGCATGGCAGCGGCCGGACCGGACCGAACGGAGGCGGCACCAGGGCCGCAGCCGGCGGCCAGCGCCAGCACCACCGCGCTGACACCGAGCTGCCGCCGGACGCCTGTCACACCCGACATCCTCGCTCGCTTTCAGCAGCGCGGTGACCTGAGGCTCCCCTTGTGCCCAGGCGACCGTGACACACTCGCGTTCGGACCGCATGGGGCGGTGACTACTGAGGACATCCGACTGTGCGACTCACCCCCCTCCAGCGCCTGCTCGTGGGCGCCACCACCGGCGCGCTCGTCCTGATCAGCGGCGTGGCCCCGTCATCCGCGACCGTGACGCGTCGTGGCTTCGCCGACCTGCCCACAGATGCTGGGTACGTCCAGCTGCACTCCCGGCACTCGGCGACCTACTCGGTGGGGGCGCACCGTCAGCTCGGCGTCGTACTAGCCGGCCTGCCGAGCTCGGGCATTGTGGCGGCTGCCACCGTGGCGCTCACGCTGACAGCCACCAGTGCTGGGGCCGTCACGCTGTGGCCCGCGGGCACCCGTCGTCCGGCGGCGGCAACCGTCATCTTCAGCGCCCGGCGCGCGGTCACCGCGAGCACTGTCGTCACCGCCGGAGCACAACTGCTGCTGAACAACTCCAGCCACACGGTCAAGGTAACGGTCACTACCCAGGGCTACTACCCCGTCGCCACAGCGGCGTTCGATAGTGGGGCGCCCGGCTGGTTCGTCCCCGTCCCCGCTGTCAAAGCCGTCTCGGTCACCCTGAAGGCGCGTGCGACGACCACGTACAAGACGCTGAAGGCCTCACCCCCGCGCACTGCCGCGGTTGTCATCAGCGTCTCCGCGACCGGCTCGGCCAAGGGGCAGTTGCGCACCTTCCCGTGGCACAGCAAGTACACGACGCACGCGTCACTGGCCATGACTCCCAGCGCCACGACCAACGCGGTCCAGGTCGTCCAGCCCAGCGGAGAGCATTGGCTCGGTTTGCAGAACCTCTCCGCGGGCCCCGCCAAGGTGACCGCCACGGCGCTCGGGTACGTGATGCCGTTCCACACGCCGAGCCAGCCGCAGCACGTCTACGCCACCGGGGTGGCCGGCAGAGTCCTCGTCGCCTGGCAGCAACCACTGGACGTCGGTGGCCTGCCCATCACGTCCTACGTCGTCACCGTCTACCCGAACGGGCCGCTCGCTCCCAGTGCCGGAGCGGTGACCACCGTGAGCGGGACGTCGACCGGCGCAGCCATCACCCTCGGCAGCGGCCACGACTACTGGTTCGGCGTGGCCGCTGTCACCGCAGCCGGCCAAGGCCAGACCATGACCACCAACGTCCCGGCAAGCCCCACCAGCGAGCCACCCCCCGGCCCACCAGGGCACGTCACGGCGAGGTCCACCGCAGTGGGACAGGCCACGGTGAGGTGGTCCGCGTCACCGGGCAACGGCGCCCAACCGGTGACGTCGTACACCGTGGTCCCCAGCCACGGGACCTCCGTGACCGTCCCCGCAAGCAGCCTCTCCGCCGTTCTTTCGCTGACCCCAGGACTCACGGACACGTTCGCCGTGACAGCCACAGACCTGTCGGGCAGCTCCACACCCGTGACGAGCAGCCCCGCGACCATTCTCGGCGTCCCCGTCCCGGGAGTGACGACCCGAGTCAGCACCGCGCTCGAGCCCAGTGCGCAGAGCAACACGCGGGTGGCCGACGGCGAAGCAGTCGCCGTCTCCCGCGGCGGCCGCTTCGTGGCCTTCGGCTCGGCGGCGCCCGATCTGGTCGCCGGGGATACCAACGGCGCGCGGGACATCTTCGTACGGGACCTCGTCAGCGGCGTGACCACGAGGGTGTCCGTGGCGTCCGACGGGACGCAGGGCGACGACAACAGCTATGACCCGGTCATCTCCGACGACGGCCGTTACGTCGCCTTCGACTCCTACGCCACCAACCTGACGACGCTGGGGTGGGACGGCCACCTGCACGTCTACCGGCACGATCTCCAGACCGGTGTCACCACGTTGGTGACGATCGATCAGCAGGGCTTCCAGGCCGACGGCTACGAGCCGACCATGTCGGCGGACGGCAACGAGGTCGCCTTCGTGTCCCCGTCCGACCGGATCGCCGGTGCTGCCATCAGCGGAGTCGGCAACGTCTACGTCCGGGACATGTCCGCCGCAGCCACGGTGCTCGCCTCTGTCGGCATCGCCGGCGCCGACAGCAACGGGAACAGCGAGGCGCCCGCCATCTCTGCTGACGGCAACAGCGTCGCCTTCGCCTCGTACTCAGGCAATCTGGTCGCAGGCGTCCCGAACGGCTGGGAGCAGGTCTTCCTTCGCAACCTCACCGCCGGCACGACGGCATGGGTCTCGGAGGGCATGGCCGGCAGCCAGCCGAATGCCGACTCGTACGGTTCGGCCGTGTCCGCAGATGGCCGCTACGTCGCGTTCGAGTCCGCCGCGGACAACCTCGTGGCCGGAGACGACAACTCCCTCTCCAGCGTCGACGTCTTCCTCCGCGACGTGCAGTCGGGGACCACCACCCGGGTGAGCGTCAGCACCGCCGGGCTGCCGACCGCGGGCGACCCCAGCTTCCGGCCGGTCTCCCTGTCCGCGGACGGCCGGCGCGTCGGCTTCACCTTCCCGGAAGACGGGCTGGTGGCCGGCGACGCTCTCGGCGCCTTCGTCCACGACATGGCAACGGGTGTCACGTCCGAGGCGTCGGTGGCCAGCGACGGGTCGAGCACGGCCACCGACGCTGACGCAGCGGCGCTGTCACCCGACGGAGGGTTCGAGGCCTTCGAGTCCGTGTTCGCCGACCCTCACCAGGTCGACGGCCTCCCGACGTGGGGCGTGTACCTGCACGCTCTCGGCTGACCGGATCAGGCGGGGTAGGTGTCCCGGTAGCGGTAGAACGGAGCGGCCGACGGGGCCAGAGGCGTGTTGCCGAGGATGAGGTCGGCGGCCTTCTCGGCCACCATCATCACCGGCGCGTAGATGTTGCCGTTGGTGACGTACGGCATCACGGACGCATCGACGACGTGGAGGCCGTCGAGACCGTGGACCCCCATCGTGAGCGGGTCGGTCACCGCCATCGCGTCCACCCCCATCTTGGCCGTGCACGACGGGTGCAGCGCGGTCTCGCCGTCGGCCCGTACCCAGTCGAGGATCTCCTCGTCCGTCTCGACCGACGGCCCGGGAGAGGTCTCCCCCGCGTTGAACGGGTCCATCGCCGGCTGATTGAGGATGGCGCGGGCGATCCGGATCGACTCGATCCACTCGCGCCGGTCTTGCTCGGTGGACAGGTAGTTGAAGCGCAGCTCGGGGTGCTTGCGCGGGTCGGTGCTGGTGATCTTCACCGAGCCGCGGGCGTCGGAGTACATCGGACCGATGTGCACCTGGTAGCCCTCGGCCCCGGCGCCTGCCGAGCCGTCATAGCGCACGGCGATCGGCAGGAAGTGGAACATCAGGTTGGGGTAGTCGACCTCGTCGTTGCTGCGGACGAAGCCACCGCCCTCGAAGTGGTTGGTCGCGCCGGGACCCTTGCGCAGGAAGAGCCACTCAGCGCCGATGATGGGCTTGTAGCGGTGCTTGAGGTAGCGCTGCATCGTGACCGGCTGCTTGCACGCGTACTGGATGTAGACCTCGAGGTGGTCCTGCAGGTTGGCGCCGACGCCCGGGAGGTCGTGCACGACGCTGATGCCCAGCGGCGTCAGGTCGTCAGCCTTGCCGACCCCGGAGAGCTGCAGCAGCTGGGGGGTGTTGAAGGCGCCTCCGCAGAGGATCACCTTGCCGGCACGGATGACCTCCGCCGGCTTGCGGCCGTGCATCACCTCGACGCCGACGGCTCGCTTGCCCTGGAACAGCACCTTGGAGACGAACGCCCGGGTGCGCACCTCGAGGTTGGGCCGGTTCATCACCGGGTGCAGGTAGGCGCGGGCTGCGGAGAGCCGGCGGCCGCGGCGGATGTTGCGGTCGAAGGGCGCGAACCCCTCCTGCCGGAACCCGTTGACGTCCGTCGTCCGCGGGTAGCCGGCCTGCACCGTCGCATCGAAAAAGGCTTGGAACAAAGGGTTTGTCGCCGGTCCGCGCTCGAGCTCGAGCGGCCCGCTGTGGCCGCGCAGCTCGTCGTCGGGGTCGGCGGCGAGGCAGTTCTCCATGCGGTTGAAGTACGGGAGGCAGTGGGCGTAGTCCCACGACTCCATGCCCTGGTCGGCCGCCCAACGCTCGTAGTCGAGCGGGTTGCCGCGCTGGAAGATCATGCCGTTGATGGACGAAGAGCCGCCGAGCACCTTGCCGCGGGCGTGATAGATGCGACGGTCGTTCATCCGCGGCTCGGGCTCGGAGGTGTACTTCCAGTCGTAGAACCGGCTGCCGATCGGGAACGGCAGCGCCGCCGGCATGTGGATGAACACGTCCCACAGCGAGTCGGCGCGGCCGGCCTCGAGGACGAGGACCTTGTTGGCCGGATCGGCGGAGAGCCGGTTGGCCAGGGCTGACCCGGCAGAGCCGCCGCCCACGATGACGAAGTCGTAGTGCTCGCTACTGGCTGCAGTCACGGTTCCTCCAGCGCTGCGGGAATTCGGACAGCCTAGCGGACCCGCACCGCAGAGCGCATCGCGGTTCGCCTTCCGCAACAAGATGCCCGCACCTATACTCACGCCATGAGCCAGGGCGACCAGGACAAGACCGAGTCGCCCGGTGGCGTGCAGTCGGTCGACCGGGCCATCAGCGTCCTGGAGATCCTGGCCCGCCGCGGAAGTGCCGGCGTCAGCGAGGTCGCCGAGGAGATCGGCGTCCACAAGTCCACGGCCTTCAGGCTGCTCGGCGCGCTCGAGGATCGCGGCCTGGTCGAGCAGGCCACCGATCGCGGCAAGTACCAGCTGGGCTTCGGCATCCTGCGTCTCGCGAGCGCGATCCCCCGCCGCCTCGACCTGGTACGCCAAGGTCGTCCCGTCCTCGACGAGCTGGCGACCGCGTTCGGCGAGACCGTCAACCTCGCCGTCATCCGCTCGCACTACGCCGTCAACGTCGACCAGGCCGTCGGCTCGGCGGCCGTAGCCGCGCAGAACTGGACCGGCCAGCTCACCCCGCTGCACGCGACGTCGAGCGGCAAGGTGCTGCTCGCCCACCAGACGCCCGCTGCCCGCAAGCAGCTGCTCGACGCGGCCAAGCTCGCCCGGTTCACCGAGCACACGCTCACCAGCCGCCGTGCCCTCGACCAGCAGCTGGAGGCGGCGCTCAGCAACGGCTACGCCACGACCTTCGAGGAGTACGAGGACGGGCTCAACGCCGTCGCTGCCGCGGTGCGCGACCACACCGGTGAGGTCGTGGCTGCGGTCAGCGTGTCCGGTCCCGCGTACCGACTGGACCAGGAGCGCATCGCCGGGCTCGTCGATGACCTCAAGGCCGGCGTCGACCAGATCTCCGAGCGGATGGGCTTTCTCAGCTAGCGGCCAGCGCTGCCAGCACCCACTCGTGGAACATCCCGATGTGGTGCTCGCTCGGCACCAGCACTCCCCCACGCCGGTAGACGCGCGAGCTCATGGCCGGCTGGCACCGCTCGCAGGCGTCGAAGTCCTGGCGGTTCACCCGGTCGAAAAGCTCCACCGACCGCGTCACGTCCTTGCCCGACTCGACGACGCCCGGCAGGTAGAGCCAGTCGCACTCGACGATCGTGTGGTCGGGCGCGAGCGGGTACATCCGGTGGAAGATGACGTGGTCGGGCACCAGGTTGATGAACACCTGCGGCTTGATGGTGATGGCGTAGTAGCGGCGGTCCTGGTCCTCGGTGATGCCCGGGATGCGGTCGACACCAGGCGATCCGTCGACGGTGAAGCCCTCGATCTCCTCGCCGAAGACCGCGCCGTGGCCGACGAAGTACTGCGCCGCGTAGCCGTCGGCGAACTCCGGCAGCACCTCGGTCAGCTCGGGGTGGATCGTTGCGCAGTGGTAGCACTCCATGAAGTTCTCGACGATGAGCTTCCAGTTGGCCTTCACGTCGTAGACGATGCGCCGGCCGACGCTGAGGTTGGCCACGTCGTAGTGCTCGATCGACTCCATGTTGCCCAGCCGCTCGATGACCGCGTGGGACACGGTGTCCTCGAACGACGGCGGCTCCTCGGCGAGGCAGACCCACACGTAACCCAACCACTCGCGCACAGCGACGTGGACCAGCCCGTACTCGACCCGGTCGATGTCCGGCATCTTCGTCAGGTTGGGTGCTGCGATCAGCTTGCCGTCGAGGTCATAGGTCCAGGCGTGGTACGGGCACTGGAAGGCGCGGGCGGTCTCCCCGGTCTCGGCGGTGCAGAGCTTGGCGCCGCGGTGGCGGCAGATGTTGAAGAACGCCCGGATCTCGCCGACCCGGTTGCGCGAGATGAGGACGCTCTCGCGGCCGATCTGCACGGTCTTGAACGACCCCGGCTTGGGCAGGTCGGACGCCCGCGCCGCGCAGAACCACATCTGCTCGAAGATGCGCTCCTGTTCGAGGGAGAACACCGTTTCGTCGGTGTAGTAGTGGCCTGGCAGGGTCGCGATGAGACTGTCCGGAAGGCTGGTCGTCGACACGTTGCGCTCCTGCTCAGAGGGTGGACACGGACGGCGAGGCAGACTGGGCGAGTTCGCGACGCCACCGGGTGAACGCCTTGCGGTGGCCGATGGCGAGGACAGCGACGGCGACGTCCCCACGACGGTAGACGGCGAGGAAGTCGCGGTCGGCGACGGCCCCGTCCTCGACCCGTACCGAGTCGGCCCCGGTGGCATGGCCGGCCATCTGGATGGTGAGCCCGTACTGGTCGGACCAGAAGTACGGCGGACGGGCCACCCGGTGATCCTGGCCCGCCGAGAGCAGCGTAGCGATGGCGATGTCCGCGCGCTCCCTGGCTGCGGTCCAGTGCTCGAGGCGGTGATGGGTGCCGTGGTGCGGCTCGAACCACGTGGCACAGTCGCCGATCGCGACAACGCCGGGCACCGCGGTCGCGCCGTACGCGTCGCAAAGCACCCCCATCGGAGAGGTTAGCGCCGAGCCGGAGAGCCAACCTGTCGCAGGCCGCACGCCGACGCCGACCACGACGACATCGGCTGCAATGACGCGGCCGTCGGAGAGCGCGACGCCGGAGACCCGGTCGGTGCCCACGAGCTCGGAGACACCCACGCCGGTCAGCAGGGTGACCCCGTGGTCGGCATGCAGCGACGAGATGACCGCGCCCATCTCCGGGCCGAGCGGGCCGATGAGCGGAGTGGCTGCCGCCTCGACGACGGTGACCTGGTGGCCGAGCGCGTGCGCCGTCGACGCGACCTCAGCGCCGATGAAGCCGGCCCCGACCACGACCACGCGGGCGCCCGGCAGCAGGTCGGCGCGCAGGGCGAGGCAGTCCTCGAGGGTGCGCAGCACGTGCACCCCGCCGAGCGGCTGCCACGGCATCGTCGGGACCGCGCCGGTGGCCAACACCATCGCGTCTGCGGTCATCCGGCTGCCGTCGGAGAGCCCGACGCTGCGGGTGGAGGTATCGAGCGACTCCGCCGTCACCCCCAGCAGCCAGTCGGCGTCGAGGTCCTCGCCCTCCCCTTCGAGCACGAGGTCGTCGCGGGTCGCCGTACCGGCGAGGAACGCCTTGGACAGCGGCGGTCGGTCGTACGGGCGATGCGGCTCCTGGCTCACGACGGTGAGACGGCCCGCGTACCCCTGGGTCCGCAGGGCGCGCGCGGCGGACAGGCCGGCGAGCGACCCGCCGATGACGGCGACGCTGGTCGGAGAGCTCATGCGGGCTGGGGATGGTCGACGCGGACGATGCCGTCGACGACGGTCACCCCGTAGGTGCGGACGGGGCGCTTGGCCGGCGGCGCGTCGACCTGGCCGGTGCGCAGGTCGAACTTGGACGCATGCAGCGGGCACTCGACCTCGCAGCCCTCGAGCCAGCCGTCGGCGAGCGACGCGTCCTGATGGGTGCAGGTGTCGTCAATGGCGTAGAGCTCGCCGTCGTCGGTGTGGAAGACCGCGACGGGCGGGGTGGTCAACAGCCGTCGCGCCTCACCCCGGGGCAGCTCGGCCAGCGGGAACTCGAGCAGCATCGAGGGTCACCTCTGGGTGCGTAGCGAGCGAGGTCATTGCGTAGCGAGAGACGTTTTGCACTATACGCAACAGCATCTCAGGCTGTCGACCACCCGTACGGACCAGACAGTCACTACTCCGTCCTGCCGAATCTCCTGGGGCCACCTCATCGGCGAAAGGAGCAACGTGACCGCGACGTTCGACCCGATCCTGCTGGCCGACTACGCCACCGAGCTGGTCTCGTTGCACGACGCCGACGGTCGTTTCCTGACCGCCTCCGCCACCTCGCGCGAGGTGCTCGGCCGCCCGAGCGCCGACCTGATCGGACGGCGCATCTCCGACCTGGTGCACCCTGAGGATGCGCGGTGTCTCGAGACCGCGTTCGAGGGCGTGCCCGGCGAGCCGCGACTCGGTTCGGTGACGACGCTGTGCCGGCTCCGTCACGACGACGGGCACTGGGCGTGGCTCGAGATCACGGTACGGCCGGCGCTCGGCTCGTACGACCGCACCACGATCGTGTCGATGCGCGACGCGTCCGAGCTGGTCGCCGCTCGCCAGGCGGCGGAGTGGGCCGAGGAGACGCTGCGTCAGGTGTTTGACCACGCCCCGTCGGCCATGGCGATCATCAGCCTCGACAATCGGTTCGAGCGGGTCAACCTCGCGTTCTGCTCGCTGCTCGACACGACGCCGGACCAGCTGATCGGCCGCAGCCTGGCCGGCTGGATCGACGGCGGCATGTCCGGCGATCTGGCCGGCGACCGGCAGGCACTGGGCGACCTGATGTCCGGCCGCCTCGACCAGCTCACCGGCACCCAGTCCTTCCCCCGGCCCGGGCGCACCCCGGTCGTCGCCAGCACGCGGCGTTCGCTGGCCCGCTCGGCCAAGGGTCGCCAGCACGTCGTCCTGCACGTTCTCGCGGTACGGGACCAGCAGCCGCAGGTACCCGCGCAGACCCGCCCCCTGCCGTCCCCCACGCAGCAGGCGCGGGTCGAGCGCACCCCCGGTCCGGCGACGGAGGGCGTCACCGGCCTGACCAGCCGCCCGCTGCTGCTGGACCGGCTGACGATCGCCATCGCGCGGCCGGAGCGGGAGTCGCACTACCTGGTGATGTTCTTCGTCGATGTCGACGGGGTGGAGAAGATCCTGCACCGGCACGGCCGCCGGGCGCTGGAGAGCGTCATGACTACGGCTGCCAACCGGCTGCGGGCGACCTGCCGCGCCGACGACACCGTCGCCCGGTTCGGCGATCGCGGCTTCGTCGTGCTCGCCCCGGTCGTGGCCGCCAGCACCGACGTCGTGACGATCCGGCAGCGGCTCGGCCGTGCCGTCTCGGACGGAGCCATCGCCGCCGAGGGTCGCAAGTTCAAGGTCGTCGCCCGCGTGGGGGCGGCCATCGTCGGGCCGGGCGAGGACTGCACCCCCGAGTCGCTGCTCGAGCGGGCCGACGCGGCTATGGGCACCGACGGCCTCTAGCCGCCCGCCCACCCCGCCGTTGCCCCCGGACGGCCCGTACCGACCCCCCTGCGGATCACTGAGAGCTTTTGGCGGGTCTGCGCACGGCCAAAGCAGCCACACCCTCCCAGTGATCCGAACCCCCTGCGGATCACTGGGAGCTTTTGGCGCGTATCCGCGCGGCCAGAGCAGCCACACCCTCCCAGTGATCCGAACCCCCCTGCCGATCACTGGGAGGAATTGGCGGGCATCCGCGCCGCCAAAGCAGCCACACCCTCCCAGTGATCCGAACCCCCCTGCGGATCACTGAGAGCTTTTGGCGGGTCTGCGCGCCGCCAAAGCAGCCACACCCGCCCAGTGATCCGAACCCCTCTGCGGATCACTGGGAGGAATTGGCGGGCATCCGCGCCGCCAAAGCAGCCACACCCTCCCAGTGATCCGGTACGGAGCGAGCGGCGCGGGGTCGGTCGGACCTCTAGTTGTACCCGGCCACGACGTTGGTAGCAGCGTGGCGGCTTGAACGTGTGAGAACCCCCGAGTGGGGTGTGGCTTGTCTAGGGCCCACATCCACTCGGAGGTTCTCGTGTCCCACGCTAGCGCCCGGACTACCGTGCACGGTCGTCTGCTGATCGTTGAACGGCACCAGGCTGGTTGGCCTCAGGCGCACATCGCGAAAGCGATGGGCGTCTCCCGCAAGTGCGTGAAGACCTGGATCGAGCGGTTCGCTGCCGAGGGCCACGCCGGGTTGGCGGACCGGTCGTCGCGACCCCACTCGACACCTACCCGGACCCGTCCCGAGATCGAGGCGCGGGTGGTCGCGGCGCGGGTGGAGCTGCGCACCGGGCAGGACCGGCTCGCCGCTGAGCTGGCTTTGTCGCCGCGGACGGTGTCGCGGATCCTGCGCCGCCACCAGGTGCCGTACCTGGCGCACTGCGACCCGATCACCGGGGAAGTGATCCGGGCGTCGAAGACCACCGCGGTGCGCTACGAACGTGACCGCCCCGGCGAGCTGGTGCACATGGACGTGAAGAAGATCGGCCGGATTCCCGACGGCGGTGGGTGGAAGTCCCACGGCCGCGGCAAAGGCAACCGCGACCGCCACCACCCGATTGGCTTTGACTACGTCCACGCCCTGGTCGACGATCACAGCCGGCTGGCGTACTGCGAGATCCTCCCCGACGAGAAGGGTCCGACCTGCGCCGCGTTCCTGCTCCGCGCCGCCGCCTATTTCGCCGCGCACGGGATCACCCGTATCGAACGGGTCATCACCGACAACCACCTCAGCTACCGGCGGTCCTTCGACGTTCGCGACGCGGTCGCCACGCTCGGCGCACGCCACAAGTTCATCAAGCCTCACTGCCCGTGGCAGAACGGCAAAGTCGAACGCTTCAACCGCACCCTCGCCGCCGAGTGGGCTTACCGGCAGCCCTTCACCAGCAACGCGGAACGCGCCGCCGCGCTTGCACCCTGGCTCGAGCACTACAACACTCAACGCAACCACAGCGCACTCGCAGGACTCCCACCCGTCAGCCGCCTGCTACCAACCTGATGGCCGAGTACATCTAGTGGCCGGCGTCGTCCCAAGTGCGGCCGGCGCCGACCGACACCGTGAGCGGTACGGCCAGCTGGTAGGCGTTGCCCATCTGCTCGCGGACCAGCTCCTCGACCTCGGCCCGCTCCCCCGGCCACACCTCAAGCACCAGCTCGTCGTGCACCTGGAGCAGCAGTCGCGACCGGAGCCCGCGCTTCGTGAGCGCTGAGTCGACGCCCAGCATGGCGACCTTGATGATGTCGGCTGCCGAGCCCTGGATCGGGGCGTTGAGTGCCATGCGCTCGGCCATCTGACGACGCTGGCCGTTGTCGCTGACCAGGTCGGGCAGGTAGCGCCGGCGGCCGAGGATGGTCTCGGTGTAGCCGTCCTTGCGGGCCACGTCCACGACGTCGCGCAGGTAGTCGCGGACCCCGCCGAACCGGTTGAAGTAGGTCTCCATCTGCAGCTTGGCCTCGTCGGGCGAGATGTTGAGCTGCTGAGCCAGGCCGAACGCCGACAGTCCGTACGCAAGGCCATAGCTCATGGCCTTGATGCGGCGTCGCAGCTCGGGGTCGACCTGGTCGGCCGGAATGCCGAAGGCGGTCGAGGCGACGAAGGTGTGGAGGTCCTCGCCGGAGTTGAACGCCTCCATCAGGCCCTCGTCGTCGGACAGGTGGGCCATGATCCGCATCTCGATCTGGCTGTAGTCGGCCGTGAGCAGGGTCTCGAAGCCCTCACCCACGACGAACGCCTGACGGATCTCGCGCCCCTCGGCGGTGCGGATCGGGATGTTCTGCAGGTTGGGGTCGGTCGACGAGAGCCGGCCGGTGGCGGCCACCATCTGGTTGAACGTGGTGTGGACCCGGCCGTGGATGTCGACCATGGGCATCAATGAGTCGACGATGCTCTTGAGCCGGGCGACGTCGCGGTGGCGCAGCAGGTGCTCGAGCAGTGGGTGGTCGCTCTGCACCTGCAGCCACTGCAGCGCGTCGGAGTCGGTGGTGTAGCCGGTCTTGATCTTCTTGGTCTTGGGCAGGTTGAGCTCGTCGAACAGGATCGCCTGCAGCTGCTTGGGTGAGCCCAGGTTGAACTCGCGACCGACCACGGAGTAGGCAGCCGCAGCGGCGTCCTTGACGCCCGCGCCGAGCCGCGACTCGAGAGCGCCCAGATGATCGAGGTCGGCAGCGATGCCGGTGATCTCCATGCGGGCGAGCACGCCGACGAGCGGCAGCTCGACCTCGCGCAGCAGCCGGGTGCCCCCGCGGCGCTCGAGGTCGGCCTCCAGCGCCTCCGCGAGCTCGAGCACGGCGGACGCCTTGACCATGGCGGCCTGGGCGACCTGCTCGTCGACCGAGTCGTCATCGCTGTCGAAGCTCAGCTGGCCCTCGGCGGTCACCTCGGCCCGCAACTCGCGCCGCAGGTAGCGCAGCGCCAGGTCGCCGAGGTCAAAGCTGCGCTGGCCAGGCAGCGCGAGGTAGGCCGCCAGCGCGGTGTCTTGCACGACGCCCTCGACCTGCCAGCCATGGGCGTTGAACGCGAGCAGCGGCCCCTTGGCGTCGTGCAACACCTTGGGCCGGTCGGCGTCGGCGAGCCAGCCGGCCAGCGCCCGCTCGTCGGACTCGGTGAGCTGCGTGGGGTCGACGAAGGCCGCGGCGCCGTCAGCGGCTGCGAGCGCCACGCCGGTCAGGACCCCGCTGCCGCGGCCCCACGTGCCGGTGACGGCGATGCCGACGCGGCCATCGGTACGGGCGTGCTCGTCCAGCCAGGACGCGAGCTCGTCGGCCCCGACGCGGACGCCGACGACGTCGAAGCCCTGGTCGGCCTCGGGCTCGACCGACTGGAGCGTCGCGTAGAGCCGCTCGCGCAGGACCCGGAACTGGAGCGTGTCGAAGAGCTGGTGGACCTTGTCCCGGTCCCACTGGCCGAGGTGGAGGTCGTGGGGCCCGACGTCGAGGGGTACGTCGCGCTGCAGCTCGGTCAGGGTGCGGTTGCGGATGACGTCGGCGAGGTGCTCACGCAGGGCGTCCCCCGTCTTGCCCTTGACCTCGCCGACCCGGTCGACCAGCCCGTCGAGCGACCCGAACTCGCGCACCCACTTGGCCGCGGTCTTCTCGCCCACCCCGGGGATGCCGGGAAGGTTGTCGCTGGGGTCGCCACGCAGGGCGGCGTAGTCGGGGTACTGCGAGGGCGTGAGGTCGTACTTTGCCTGCACCTGCTCGGGCGTGTAGCGGACCATGTCGGAGATGCCGCGAACGGTGTAGAGCACGGTGACCCGGTCAGAGACCAGCTGGAACGCGTCGCGGTCACCGGTGACGATCAGCACCTCCATGCCCGCGGCAGCACCCTGGGTGGCGAGGGTGGCGATCACGTCGTCGGCCTCGTAGCCGGCCACCGACACCGAGGGGATGGCCAGCACCTCGAGCACCTCGTGGATGAGGCTGACCTGGCCCTTGAAGTCGTTGGGCGTCTCGTTGCGGGTCGCCTTGTACGCGGGATAGGCGGTGTGCCGGAACGTCGGCGTCGGCAGGTCGAACGCCACGGCGATGTGGGTCGGCGTCTCGTCGCGCAGGACGTTGATGAGCATGGCGGTGAACCCGTACACCGCGTTGGTCGGCTGGCCGGTGGTGGTCGAGAAGTTTTCCACCGGCAGAGCGAAGAACGCACGGTAGGCCAGCGAGTGGCCGTCGAGGAGGAGCAGCCGGCCGGGCGGTCCCTCGGTCGGGCTTGCCACGGTTAGCTCGTCGATCTGCAGGTTCGCCACCCCGCCATCGTAGGGGGCGGCACCGACACTCCGGCGAGCCAGCGTGGGCCTACGCTGACGGCATGGACATGACCATTGACATGACGGGAGACCCGGCGGCGCTCCCCCTCGGTGCCCTCGGCGCCAAGATGGGCCTACGGGTGCTCGAGGTCTCTGCCGACCGGGTCGTCGGGACGATGCCGGTCGAGGGCAACACCCAGCCGTACGGGCTGCTGCACGGCGGCGCGTCCTGCGTCCTGGCCGAGCAGCTCGGCACGTTCGCAGCGGTCGCCCACGCCGGCCCCGGTCGGTCGGCGGTCGGCATCGAGCTCAACGCGAGTCATCACCGCGCGGCGACGACCGGCCTCATCACCGGGGTCGCCAGCGTGCTGAGCCGCGGCCGCACGCTGGCGTCGTACGAGATCGTCATCACGGACGACCAGGACCGCCGCGTCTGCACGGCTCGGCTGACCTGCATCGTGCGCGACAACCCACCCGGTCAGTAGGCCTAGTCGGGCAGGACGATGACCGGCCCGACCTGTTCCGTGTCCGGGTAGGCAAGTCGCGAACGCAGGCCCAGGCCGCCACCGCTGACGCTGAGCGGGCTACGCCGCCGCCGCGGGCGCGCGCCGCGAGGGTCGGTGAGGGCGAGGTTGCGCCGCAGGGTGGCGACCGGGACGACCCGGCGCATGACGAGCGGCGCGAAACCGAGCCGGGCGTAGAAGCGGTTGGCCTCGCGCAGGGACGGCAGCACGCTGGCCACGATCTCGTCGGCGCCGACCTCCTCCGCCCAGGCAACAGCACCGGAGAGCAGCGCTCGACCGACGCCCCGCCGGCGCTGGCCCTCAGCGACCACCAGGTGGGTCAGCTGGACCGCGGGCATCTCCATCAGCTGGCCGATGAACGTGTCGGAGAGCATGGCCATGCCGACGACATCACCTTCGTGCTCGGCGACCACGATGCGGCATTTCGGCGAGTGGATGACCTCGCGCAGCCGGTCCTCGGCGCCGGCCACGACGGCCGGGCTCGGCTCCTTGCAGCCGCGACTCGCGACGCCGTCACGGCGCACCGCGCGGAGGGAGAACCACAGCGACAGCATGGCCGGCAGGTCGGCCTCAGTCGCCGCACGCACGGTCACGGAGGGGTGGCTCATGCAAGATCCTTCCACCGGAGAGGAATGAACCGGAGCCGGTGACAGCAGCGCTGGTGTCGACCGTGTTGACCCCCCCGTGGCGCCCCCACCGCGCCGCTACGGAGCGTAAGCCAGTGGCGGGTCGCGCGGATAGGGGGTCAAGCACAATTGACCATCAGAAATCATGGGTGATCCGGACAGCTGGGACACAATGCCCGCGGGTCAGCCCTTGCCGGGCGTCGAGGTGTCCGGAAGGACGTCCCCACTGAGGATTGCCTCGGCCACACCGCGCATCGTCAGGCGGCGGTCCATCGAGGTCTTCTGCACGAAGCGGAAGGCCGCCGACTCGGTGAAGCCGTACTCGTTCTGCAGCACGGCCTTGGCCCGGTCGACCAGCTTGCGTGCCTCGAGCCGGCCCTGCAGGTCGCCCACCTCGCCCTCGAGCGCGACGATCTCGGCGTAGCGGCTGACCGCCATCTCGATGGCCGGCAGCAGGTCGTGCTTGGCGAACGGCTTGACCAGGTAGGCCATGGCCCCGGCGTCGCGCGCCCGCTCGACCAGCTCGCGCTGGCTGAAAGCGGTCAGCATCAGGACGGGGGCCCAGCGCGCCTTGGCGACCTTCTCGGCCGCGCTGATGCCGTCGAGGATCGGCATCTTGACGTCGAAGATGCACAGATCAGGGCGCAGCGCCTCTACGAGCTCGACGGCGGTCTGGCCGTCGCCGGCCTCGCCGACGACGTCGTAGCCCTCCTCCTGCAGCATCTCCTTGAGGTCGAGGCGGATCAGCGCCTCGTCCTCGGCAAGGACGACCCGCCGGGCCGCCCCGGGCGCGGGCGTCTTGGCGGTCGACAGGTCGGGCTCATTCATGCTCACGCAGGTGAGCCTACTGGTCCCCTGGTACGGGTGGCACCGCCGCCAGGTGTGTGGCGGAGACAGCGGCCCGGTGGGCGGCGTGCAGCAGGCAACCGTTGGCGTCGTCATGGTCGGCGTGGCGGAGCCCGAGCTGACGCACCAGCCGCTCGACCTCGACCGCGAGGTCGCCGTCACCCAAGGCCTGCAGGGCAACGGATGCAGCCGTGGCACCGGCGTGGTGGAACCACACCGCGAGGACCAATGGGTCAGGTGCCTCCGGGGTCACCGGCCGCAGGGCGTGCAACGCGGCCAGGACGGCGACCAGGTGAGCCTGGCCCACGCCCGTACCGTGCTCGTCACTATCGTCCCGGCCCTCGCCCTGCCAGCGATCGAGCAGGTCGAGGCCGACCGAGAGCGACGCGTCGGAGCGGCCTGCAGCGGCGATCCAGGAATCCATCGGCGAAAAAACGGTCACCGTGTTCTCCTCGACGGGGCGGTGGGCCTGGTGGGATTCGAACCCACACTGTCGCGGGTTTGAGCCGCGTCCCTCTGCCGGTTGGGGTACAGGCCCTGGCGAGGGGTCAGACTACCGACTCGACCTCTTCACCGATGCGGTGCATGCGCAACGTGTTGGTCATGCCGCTGCGTCCGACCGGGCTGCCGAACACGATGGCGACCAGGTCGCCGGGCTCGCAGCGGTGGATCGAGAGCAGCGCCTTGTCGACCTGGCGCACCATCTCGTCGGTGTGGTCGGCCATCGGGACGGTGAAGCTCTCGGTGCCCCAGACCAGGGCCAGCTGACGCTGGACACTCTCGTACGGGGTGAACGCGAGCAGCGGGATCACGCAGCGATGGCGAGCAAGACCGCGGACGGTGTCACCCGAAGAGGAGAACGCCACCAGGAACTTGGCGCCCAGCGTCTGGCCGGTCAGCGTCGCCGCACGGCCGATGGCGTTGCCGATGGTCGTCGGGCGACCGACGAGGCGCGGGATCTGGGTGATCGACGCCTCCTCGGTCGCGACCACGATGCGGGCCATCGTCGCGACGGTCTCGATCGGGTAGTCACCGACGCTGGTCTCGCCGGAGAGCATGACCGCGTCGGCGCCGTCGAGCACCGCGTTGGCGACGTCGGACGCCTCGGCCCGGGTGGGCCGCGGGGCGGAGATCATCGACTCGAGCATCTGGGTGGCCACGATGACCGGCTTGCCGGCCTCGCGGGCCATCATGACGGCCCGCTTCTGCACGATCGGGACGTCCTCGAGCGGGAGCTCGACGCCCAGGTCACCGCGGGCGACCATGATGCCGTCGAACGCCGCGATGATCTCGTCGAGCTTGTCGACAGCCTGCGGCTTCTCGATCTTGGCGATGACCGGCAGCCGGATGCCCAGCTCGTCCATCACGGCGTGGACGGCGTCGACGTCCTCGGGCCGCTGCACGAAGGACACCGCGATCATGTCGGCGCCGATGCGCAGCCCCCAGCGCAGGTCCTCAAGGTCCTTCTCGGACATGGCGGGCACACTCAGGGTCGCGCTCGGCAGGTTGAGGCCCTTGTTGTTGCTGACCTTGCCGCCGAGGATGACCACCGTGTGGACATCGGTCGGCGTGACCGAGGTGACCTCGAGGGTCAGCCGGCCGTCGTCGACGAGGATGCGGTCGCCCGGCTTGGCGTCATTGGGCAGGCCCTTGTGGGTCGTCGAGCAGCGGTGCACGTCACCGGCGATGTCGTCGATGGTAATGGTGAACGGCTCACCGACGACGAGGATGACCGAGCCCTCGGCGAATCGGCCGAGCCGGATCTTGGGACCCTGCAGGTCGACCAGCACCGCCACGGTGCGACCGGCCTCGGCCGCGGCCTGGCGGACGAGGTTGTAGCGCTCCTCGTGCTCGCTGTAGTCGCCGTGCGAGAGGTTGAGCCGCGCGACGTCCATGCCGGCGTCGACGATGGCGCGCATCTTCTCCGGGGACGTCACCGCCGGCCCCATGGTGCAGACGATCTTTACCCGACGGCCTTCAGACACGACCTTCGCCGTCCTTTCGTACTTCACGAGCTGGCTACTGGCGGACGCTTGCCGTCGGCCGCAGTTTATCGGGTACGGGCCCTGCAGGACGAAGGACCCCGCCATCTGCGGCGGGGTCCCACGAATCGTTCATGTTCGGCTGGCGCTCAGGGTCACGAGAACGTGTCCACCAGTTGCTGGGTGAACGCCTTCAGGTCGTCAGGCTTGCGGCTCGACACCAGGGTGTTGGGCCCGGAGGTGCAGACGACGACCTCCTCGTCCACCCACTCGCCGCCCGCGTTGCGGATGTCCGTCTGCAGACTCGGCCAGCTGGTGATGCGCCGACCGCGTACGACGTCTGCCTCAACCAGGGTCCACGGCCCGTGGCAGATCACGGCGACCGGCTTGCCTGCGTCGAAGAACGCCTTGACGAAGGCGACGGCCTGCGGCTGGGTGCGCAACTGGTCCGGGTTGGCCACGCCGCCGGGCAGGACGAGCCCGTCGAAGGCGGAGACGTCAGCTTGGTCGAGCGTGACGTCGACGTCGAACGTGTCGCCCTTGTCCATGTGATTCATGGCCTGGACGGTGCCGCTCTGCGCTGACACCAGACGCGGGGTGCCGCCGGCAGCCTGCACAGCCTTCCAAGGCTCGGTCAGCTCGACCTGCTCGATGCCCTCGGCAGCGACCAGGAACGCGACCGTTTTTCCGTTCAGCTCGTTCGACATGGGTGTCCTTTCGGATCAGGGTGTTCGGACACCTGTGCCCCTGCCCCACGACGGGCCCGGTGAACGCCACCTCTTCCTTACCGCGGGCCCCAAAGGGGAGTCGCCGCCAAGCAACAACACCATCGCACCGGTGGATCTAGGACTTCGTGATGGGCGGCGGCGGCCACCAGGACGCACGAGAGTCGCGCTGACCAGCCAGGCCGTGGATACGGTGCAGGTCACACCAGAGCTAGGCCGATCGGCGTATCCAGGCTGTTGGCCGCAAGTGCCGATGCACCAGGGGTGAAAGCGTCACCGAAACGTGCCCTGGCGGGGCTCACGACTGCCCTCGCCGTGCCCATCTCGCTCCTCGCACTGGGCGCTGCTCCCGCCTCTGCCGCCACGTCGGTCCCGGCGTTCAGCCTGAGGCCCTACGTCAACTGTGTCTGGACCAACCCCGACACCACGCGGACCGTCAGTCTTGGCTACCAGAGCTTCAACTCGGCCAGCGTCAGCGTCCCGGCGGGGGTCGACAACAAGATCAGCTACGGAGCCGCAGACCAGGGCCAGCCCACGACGTTCCTGCCTGGCAGCCATGACAACGCGTTCGCGTTGACGATGACGAATGCGGAGTACCAGGCAGGCAACTGGTACCTGGTGTCCGCGACGGCGAACCTGACCAGCAACGGGACGCCGTGCACCACCAAGCCGGTGCCCGTGTCGGCCAGCAGCCCGATCGTGTTCCTCGCGACGACCGCCGTCATGACGGCGGTCGGTGCCGGGTTGCTCACCCGTCGCCGTCGCCCAAGAAGCTTCGCCTCTGCGGCCTGACCCACTCACCGAGCTTCATCGCTGATGCCCTGACCGCGAGCCGTCGCCACTCACACCAGCGGGCGGTCCGTCGGTCGGATCGGTGCCGGCAGGGCGGTCTCGCCGGCGAGGTACTCGTCGACGGCGGCGGCGCAGGACCGGCCCTCGGCGATCGCCCACACGATGAGCGACTGGCCGCGCCCCATGTCGCCGGCGACGAACACGCCAGGCACGTTGGTCGCCCATCCCTTGGTACGGGCGACGTTGCCGCGGGTGTCGTAATCCACGCCCAGCGCCTCAAGCAGCCCCCCGCGCTGCGGTCCGGTGAAGCCCATGGCCAGCAGCGCCAGGTCGCACGGGATCGTCTGCTCGGTGTCCGGAACCTCCTGGAACCGGCCGTCGACCGCGTGGATCTGGCTCAGCGTCAGACCGGTGACCTTGCCCTCGGCGCCGTTGAAGTGCTTGGTGGACACGGCGAACAGCCGCTCCCCCGCCTCCTCGTGCGCGCTCGACACCCGGTAGATGAGCGGGTAGGTCGGCCACGGCATCGTCTCGGAGCGGGTCTCCGGCGGCCGCGGAAGGATCTCGAGCTGGGTCACCGATGCGGCGCCCTGGCGGATCGAGGTGCCGAGGCAGTCAGCGCCGGTGTCGCCGCCGCCGAGGATGACGACGTGCTTGTCCCGCGCGTTGAGCGGCGGCAGGTCGGCTGCTGGCGAGTCGTCGAACGAGTCGCCCTCCTGCACCTTGTTGGCCTGCGGCAGGAACTCCATCGCGAAGTGGATGCCGTCGAGGTCACGGCCGGGCACGGGCAGGTCGCGGGGGATCGTCGCCCCGCCGGCCAGCACCACGACGTCGTACTTCTTGCGCAGTGCCTCGGCCGTGATGTCGACGCCGACGTTGACGCTGGTACGGAACTGCGTGCCCTCGGCGGCCATCTGGGCGAGGCGCCGGTCGAGGTGGCGCTTCTCCATCTTGAACTCGGGGATGCCGTAGCGGAGCAGCCCGCCGATGCGGTCGGCACGCTCGTACACGACGACGGTGTGGCCGGCCCGGGTGAGCTGCTGAGCAGCCGCGAGGCCGGCGGGGCCCGATCCGACGACCGCGA
Source organism: Acidothermaceae bacterium B102 (assembly GCA_033097465.1). GTDB lineage: Bacteria > Actinomycetota > Actinomycetes > JAWWOL01 > JAWWOL01 > JAWWOL01. The sequence continues at coordinate 4,047,641 of AP028633.1, read as the reverse complement.
CGGTACGACCGGACTGGCGTCCGGCCACGAGCGGCGTGATCCAGCCCTCGTCCCAGGCCCGATCGACGATCTCGACCTCGACCTGCTTGATGGTGACCGGGTCCTCGTTGATGCCGAGGACGCAGGACGACTCGCACGGCGCGGGGCACAGCCGCCCGGTGAACTCCGGGAAGTTGTTGGTCGCGTGCAGCCGCTCGATGGCCTGGTGCCAGTCCTGGCGCCAGACGAGGTCGTTCCACTCGGGGATGAGGTTGCCGAGCGGGCAGCCCTGGTGGCAGAACGGGATGCCGCAGTCCATGCAGCGCCCGGCCTGCTTGGTCAGGTGGCCTTCAGAGAAATCCTCGTAGACCTCCTTCCAGTCCCGGATACGGACATCGACCGGCCGCCGTACGGGGGTCTCCCGCGGCGTGGTCATGAATCCCGTGGGGTCAGCCACGTGCGGCCTCCATCACTGCCAGGTCCACCGAAGTGCCTGCTTCCCGGGCGGCCGCCATGGCGACGAGAACCCGCTTGTAGTCCCTGGGCATGACCTTCGCGAAGCGGTGCACTGACGTCTCCCAGTCGGCGAGCAGGCGCTCCGCGACCGCCGACTGGGTCTCGGCGAAGTGCTGGGCGACGGCATGGTGCAGGAACGCCAGGTCGTCGTCGTCCATCGTCTCGAGGGCCACCATCTCGGTGTTGAGCCGCTGCTCGTCGATGTCGAGCAGGAAGGCGATGCCACCGGACATGCCGGCGGCAAAGTTGCGTCCGGTACGGCCCAGCACGACGACGCGACCACCGGTCATGTACTCGCAGCCGTGGTCGCCTACCCCCTCGACGACCGCGGTGGCACCGGAGTTGCGGACGCAGAACCGTTCCCCCACGATGCCGCGGAAGTAGGCCTCGCCCGCCGTCGCGCCGTACAGCAGCACGTTGCCGGCGACCAGGTTGTCCTCGGCGACGAGCGGAGCGTCGAGTGCCGGCCGCACCGAGATGCGCCCGCCGGACAGGCCCTTGCCGACGTAGTCGTTGGCGTCGCCGAGGAGCCGCAACGTGATGCCCTTGGGCAGGAACGCGCCGAAGGACTGGCCTGCCGAGCCGGTGAACGTGACGTCGATCGTGTTGTCCGGCAAGCCTTCTCCGCCGTAGCGCCGGGTGACCTCGTAGCCCAGCAGTGTGCCGACCGTGCGGTTGACGTTGCGGATGGGCAGCTCGAGGGTGACCGGCCTCCCGTCCTCGAGTGCGCCCTCGGAGAGCTGGATGAGGGTGTTGTCGAGCGCCTTGTCGAGACCGTGGTCCTGGGTGGTCGTCGAGTGGCGTACGGCGCCTTCGGGCAGGTCGGGGACGTGCAGGATCGGCGTCAGGTCGAGCCCGGCAGCCTTCCAGTGGTCGACCGCCTTGCGGGTGTCGAGCAGCTCGGCGTGGCCGATGACCTCCTCGATCGAGCGGTAGCCCATCGAGGCGAGGTGCTCACGCACCTCCTCTGCGATGAACTCGAAGAAGGTGACGACGAACTCCGGCTTGCCGGTGAACTTCTTGCGCAGCTCGGGGTTCTGCGTGGCGACCCCGACCGGGCAGGTGTCGAGGTGGCACACCCGCATGAGGATGCAACCGCTGACCACGAGCGGCGCCGTGGCGAAGCCGAACTCCTCGGCGCCGAGCAGCGCCGCGATGAGCACGTCACGGCCGGTCTTGAGCTGGCCGTCGGCCTGCACCACGATGCGTTCGCGCAGCCCGTTGAGCAGCAGCGTTTGCTGGGTCTCGGCGAGGCCGAGCTCCCAGGGCGCGCCGGCGTGCTTCAACGAGGTCAACGGCGAGGCGCCCGTACCCCCGTCGTAGCCGGAGATCAGGACCACGTCGCTCTTGGCCTTGGCAACGCCGGCGGCGACCGTGCCGACCCCGACCTCGGCCACCAGCTTGACGTGGACGCGGGCCGTCGGGTTGGCGTTCTTGAGGTCGTGGATGAGCTGCTTGAGGTCCTCGATCGAGTAGATGTCGTGGTGCGGCGGCGGCGAGATGAGCCCCACGCCGGGCGTGGAATGGCGCGTCTTGGCGACCCACGGGTAGACCTTGTGCGCCGGCAGCTGGCCGCCCTCACCGGGCTTGGCGCCCTGAGCCATCTTGATCTGCAGGTCGGTCGCGTTGACGAGGTACTCGCTGGTGACGCCGAACCGGCCGCTCGCCACCTGCTTGACCGCACTGCGGCGCACCGGGTCGTAGAGCCGGTCGGAGTCCTCGCCGCCCTCACCGGTGTTGGACTTGGCACCGAGGCGGTTCATCGCGACCGCGAGGGTCTCGTGAGCCTCCTGCGAGATGGAGCCGTAGGACATGGCGCCGGTCGAGAACCGCTTGACGATCTCCGAGACCGGCTCGACCTCGTCGATCGGGATCGGCTCGCGCTTGGTGGGTGCCCACTCGAACAAGCCGCGCAGGGTGGCCAGCTTCTCCGCCTGCTCGTCCACCGCGCGGGTGTAGTCCTTGAAGATCTCGTACTGCCGGGTGCGCGTGGCATGCTGCAGCTTGAAGACCGTCTCCGGGTTGAACAGGTGGGTCTCGCCCTCGCGGCGCCACTGGTACTCGCCGCCGACCTCGAGGGTGCGGTGCTTGGCAGCCTCCAGCGGGTAGGCGACGCGCTGGCGCATGGCGACCTCGGCAGCGACCACGTCGAGCGCGATACCGCCGAGCTGGCTGGTGGTGCCCGGGAAGTACTCGTCGACCATGGCCTTGTCGAGCCCGATCGCCTCGAACACCTGGGCGCCGGTGTAGGACGCGATGGTGCTGATGCCCATCTTGGACATGACTTTGAGGACGCCCTTGTTGAGCGCCTTGACGTAGTTGCGGGCCGCCTTGGTGGGCTCGAGCGCACCGAGCACCCCGTCGCGGGCGAGGTCCTCGACCGTCTCCATGGCGAGGTACGGGTTGACGGCCGCGGCACCGTAGCCGATGAGCAGGGCCACGTGGTGCACCTCGCGGGCGTCGCCGGTCTCGACGATGAGGCCCACCCGGGTGCGCGTCTTCTCCCGTACCAGATGGTGGTGCACGGCGCTCGTGAGCAGCAGCGACGGGATCGGGGCCATCTCGGCGTTGGACTCGCGGTCGGACAGCACCACGATGTGGGCGCCGGCGGCGATGGCGTCGCTGACCTCGCGGCGGACCCGCTCGATGGCGGAGGCCAGGGCCTTGCCACCGCCGGCCACCGGGTAGAGGCCACGGACGACGACGGCGCTGAAGCCGGGCAGGTCGCCGTCGTCGTTGATGTGCACGATCTTGGCGAGCTCGTCGTTGTCGAGGACGGGGTAGGCCAGCACGACCTGACGACAGCTGGCCGGCGTCGGCTCGAGCAGGTTGCCCTCGCCGCCGGTGGCGGTGCCGAGCGAGGTGACGAGCTCCTCGCGGATGGCGTCGAGCGGCGGGTTGGTGACCTGCGCGAACAGCTGGCTGAAGTAGTCGTAGAGCAGCCGGGCGCGGTCGGACAGCACGGCGACCGGTGTGTCGGAGCCCATCGACCCGATCGGCTCGGCGGCGGAACGAGCCATCGGCGACAGGATGATGCGCACCTCCTCCTCGGTGTAGCCGAAGGTCTGCTGGCGACGCAGCACGGAGTCGTGGCTGTAGATGACGTGCTCGCGCTCGGGCAGCGCCTCGAGGTCGACCAGGCCCGCGTGCAACCACTCCTGGTACGGCTTGGCCGCGGCGAGGTCGGCCTTGACCTCCTCGTCGTCGACCACGCGGTGCTGCTCGAGGTCGACGAGGAACATGCGGCCGGGCTGCAGGCGGCCACGGCGTACGACCTTGCTCGGCTCGATGTCGAGCACGCCTACCTCGCTGGCCAGGACCACGAGGTTGTCGTCGGTGAGCCAGTAGCGGGCCGGGCGCAGGCCGTTGCGGTCGAGGACCGCGCCGATGACCGAGCCGTCGGTGAACGTGACGCACGCGGGACCGTCCCACGGCTCCATGAGCGAGGCGTGGAACTGGTAGAACGCCTTGCGCTCCGGCGCCATCTCGGTGTGGTTCTCCCATGCCTCCGGGATCATCATTAGCACCGCGTGGGGCAGGCTGCGGCCGCCGAGGTGGAGCAGCTCGAGCACCTCGTCAAAGCTGGTCGAGTCGCTGCCCTTGGGGTTGACGATCGGGTAGAGCCGCTGCAGATCGCCGGGGATCACGGTCGAGGCGAGCAGCGCCTCGCGGGCGCTCATCCAGTTGCGGTTGCCCTTGACCGTGTTGATCTCACCGTTGTGCGCGATGTAGCGGTACGGGTGGGCCAGCGGCCAACTCGGGAACGTGTTGGTGGAGAAGCGGCTGTGCACGAGGGCGAGCGCGCTGGCGAAGGCCGGGTGGTGCAGGTCGGCGTAGAACTCACCGAGCTGCGGCGCCGTGAGCATGCCCTTGTACGTCAGGGTCCGCGCCGACAGGCTGGCGAAGTAGATGCCGGCCTCGTGCTGGACCCGCTTGCGCAGGCAGAACGCCATGCGCTCGAGGGTCATCAGGTCGGTCTCGTCCGTGGCCTTGACGAACAGCTGGCGCATGCGCGGCATCGCGGCAAGGGCCGTCGGCCCGAGGATCGACGGCTCGACCGGCACGTCCCGCCAGCCGAGGACCTCGAGGCCCTCTTCCTGGGCGATGTCGGCGATCTGGGCGGCGGCCTTGTCGTCGGCGTCCTCATCGTCGATCGGCAGGAACGCGTTGCCCACGGCATAGCTGCCGGCGGTGGGCAGCTCGAACGCGACGGCCTGGCGGAGGAACGCGTCGGGAACCTGGACAAGGATGCCGGCGCCGTCGCCGGTGTTCTCCTCGGCCCCGGTCGCGCCGCGGTGCTCCAGGTTGTTGAGCGCGGTGATGCCCATGGCCACGACGTCGTGACTCTGGCGGCCGGTGATGTCGGCGATGAAAGCGACGCCACAGGCGTCGTGCTCGTGCTGGCCGTCGTACAGGCCCTGAGGCGAGGGCGGGGCTGGGGGGCGCACAGACATGCGGACCTGGTTCCTGTCGTCTCGACTGCGAAGTGGTGCGGTGGGGGGACGCAGTGTGGGACGACGATGGCCCAAGATGTGCGATCAGGTTACACGATGGACATACTTGCGCGCGCGGGAGTTCGGCGGCGTTGGAGTGGCTAGTTGATCGAGCCGAACAACAGGCCCACGCCGTACGACACCGCCGCCGCAACGGCGCCCAGGGCGAGCTGGCGCGAACCGGCGAACACCCACGAACGGGTGGTCAGCTGGGCCACCGCCGTGCCGGCCGCGAAGAGCGCGACGGCGGTCAGGACGAGCGACCAGAGCAGGGTCTGCACGCCGAAGAAGTACGGCAGCAGCGGCACCAGAGCACCGATCGCGAAGGCGACGAAGGACGAGCCGGCCGCGAGGTAGGGCGACGGCAGGTCGTCGGGGTCGATGCCGAGCTCCTCGCGGGCGTGCACCCGCCAGACCTGCTCGGGGTCGGCGGAGAGCTGGCGGGCGACCTCGCGGGCCAGCTCGGGGGTCAGCCCGCGCGCCCGGTAGAGCGCCGCGAGCTCGGCCTCCTCGGCGACCGGCGACTCGAGCAGCTCGGCCCGCTCGACCGCGATCTCGGCCTGGATCAGCTCGGTCTGCGACGCGACGGAGACGTACTCCCCCGTCGCCATCGACACCGACCCGGCCGCCAGCCCGGCGAACCCGGTGAGGATCAGCGTGTGGGTCGACACGTGGCCGCCGGCGACCCCGGAGAGCAGCGCGATGTTGGACACCAGCCCGTCCATGACACCGAACACGGCCGGGCGCAGCCAGCCGCCGGTGACGTCCCGGTGCGAGTGGTGGATCTCGGCGCGCACCTCGGGGGCAGACGTGGTCATGGCTCACAGGCTAACGACGGTGCGGCGGGATGTCCTGTTCAGCCGTTTCCTGTGGCGCTGGCCCGCGACCGCGCCACATGGCGGGGTGACGGGCAAATCTGAGCGTGGCACCGTGCCATCTGGCGGGGTGCTGGCCCACGACCGCGCCACATGGCGGGGTGACGGGCCAATCTGAGCGTGGCACCGTGCCATCTGGCGGGGTGCGGGGGCGCGCGGGGGTGGGTCCGGCTCGGGAGTGGCTGGCTTGGGGAGTGTGGCGTGCTTGGGCTACGGCTCGCGCTCGGCGTTGGCGCTGACCTCGGCCTCGTCGGCCTCGTCGGGCTCGTCGGGCTCGTCGGTCGGGGTTGACGGCCCGGCGTCTGGGGTGGTGACCACGCCGGTCTCGTACGCGGTGGCGGCCTCGTCGAGCGTCTCGCCCGGGGCGTGGTCGACAACCGGTTCGCGCGTCAGGTGGCGGGTGAGGACGAGATAGCTGACCGCGCCCACGAACAGGATCAGGCTGGTCCAGTCGTTGAGCCGCAGGCCGAGGAAGTGGTTGACGTCGTCGACCCGGAGGTACTCGATCCAGCCACGGCCGACGGTGTAGGCGGCCACGTAGACCGCGAACGCCCGACCGTGGCCGAGCTTCCAGCGCTTGTCCGCCCAAATCACGACCGCAGCGACGCCGAGATCCCACAGCGACTCGTACAGGAAGGTGGGCTGGAAGTTGCCGTTGCCGGCGTCGCCGCGGGTGATGTGGATCGCCCAGGGCAGGTTGCTCGACTTGCCGTACAGCTCCTGGTTGAAGTAGTTGCCCCACCGGCCGATGGCCTGCGCGATGACGATGCCGGGCGCGATGGCGTCGGCGAGCGGCGGCAGCTTGATGCCCCGGCGACGGCAGCCGATCCAGGCCCCCACGCCGCCCAGGATGACGGCGCCCCAGATGCCGAGACCGCCGTTCCAGATCTCGAGCGCGCCGACGGGGTTCCAGTGCTCGTGGCTGAAGTAGAGCTCAGGGTCGGTGATGACGTGGTAGACCCGACCGCCGACCAAGCCGAACGGCACTGCCCAGGTGGCGACCTCGCCGATCGTGCCCGGGAGGCCACCGCGGGCGACCCACCGGCGCTCGGAGACGGCGAGGCACACGATGATGCCGAGGATGATGCACAGCGCGTACGCCCGCACCGGGAATGGTCCGAGGTGCCACACGCCCTGCGACGGGCTCGGGATCGAAGCGAGGACCAGGGACGGTGAGTTCACCGCGACGACGCTACCCTGCGCCGGTCACGATCCGGTGCACCCCTCAGCCAAACGACTTCTGCTTCCAGGTCAGCGCGCCGTTCGTGGTGATCCAGTACGCGTTGGTCGCGGAAGGGGCGAGCGCGATGCCTTGGTTGTCCGTCGTCATGCCGACGTAGCTGAAGTCGCCCGGCGTCGGTGTGTTGGGGATGCCAGACGCCAAAACCTCCTGCAGTCCCGCTCCCTGGTAGGCGACGACCGTGCCGTGGCTTGCGTGGGCCACCGACTCAGCAACGATCTGCTTGCCTGTCGTCGACGTGAGCCGCAGCGTGAGGTCCCGCTTGGGCTTTCGGCCGTCGAACCACACGGCCCAGACCTGACCGTTGCCGCAGACGAACCGGCTGACGGTGGGGTCAAGCACGACGAACAGCCGCGCGGACTGCTGCGGCGCAGCAGCGCAGGGAGACGGGAGCGTCCGCCACTTGTTGCCAAAGGTGGTGCTGAGGCGCACCGTCGTCGTAGTCCCGGTGGAGCGCACCACGGACACGACCCCTTGGTCCTCGGGCGAGATGCTGTCCTTGGTGCCGACCCCGGCCGGCGGCAGGTCGAGACCGGGCTGCGGTAGCCAGGTGTCCGATGTCGGATCGTCGCTGACCCACAACACGGACCCCTGCGCACCCACGGCGTAGACGTGGCTCTTCCAAGCCTCGAGGGCATCGATGCCTTCGGTCTGGAGCGCGGCGACAGGGTGCCAGTCGCGGCCGCCGTCGTGCGTGGCGTACACACCGCGCGACCCGACCATCCAGCCGTCGTTGATCGACTGGAACCGAACCGTCGCGTGGCCAGCGCTCATCCCGTACTGGGTCGCTGTGGCCGGCTTGGCGAGCGTGTGCCAGCTAGCTAAGCCATCCGTGGTCTCCAGCACAGCGACGCACTGCTGACCGCCGCAGGAGTAGCCGCCGAGCGCCCACCCGTGGGTAGGGCCCTGGTTGGTGCCCACGAACGATACCGACCAAGCCGTGAAGTCAGTGGGGACCGATGCGTCGACGGGGGTCGAGGTCACGGCGGACGTGGTGGACGCCGACACCGAGACCTTTGCGGTAGGGCCCGCGGGCTTCTCGGCGCTGGTCGAGGAGCCGTTGAGGTTCTGCGCGCCGAGCACCGCACCCGTACCGACGACCGCGAGCACGACGGCAGCCGCCGCGGACACCATGGTGGTGTTGCGCTGGCGCTTGCGGCGGGCCACCCCCTGCAGCTCGTCGAAGAGCCCAGGCGGGGGTGACAGCGTAGGCACGGCCTCGCGCTCCCGCTCGAAGAAACGGTCGACAGGGTCAGTCATCGGTGCCCCACAAAGTCATTGTCATCGGTGGCCCTCCAGGGCCTCATGAAGGAGGGCCCGCGCCTCGAACAACCGGCGCTTCACCGCACCCTCGGAGACCTTGAGCAGTCGGGCCGTATCCCGCACGGAGATGTCGGCGTAGTAGTGGAGCAGCACGACGTCGCGGTGCCGGTTGGGCAGCCGCTCGACGACGTCACGAAGGGGCGGGGCCGCGTCGGCCCCGGGGGCGGAGGTGACCACCTCGACCTTGGACAGCGCGCGTCTCTCTCGCTCGAGCCGGCGCCAGTGGTCCTTGACCAGGTTGCTCGCGGTCACGTAGAGGTAGCCGCGGATGTCCTCGACCCCGCGCCACTTGGTCATCAGCCGGGTGAAGGCCTCGGACGCGATCTCGTGGGCCAGCTGGTCGTCGCCGACGAGCCGGGTGCACCAGCCAGCGAGCTTGCCGTAGTGGGCGGTGAACAGCTCGGCCATCGGGTTGTCGCCGCGGCTGATGGTGATGGCCTGGTCGGGCTCGCGGTTGTCGAGCGCGTCGTTGATCTCGTCCGGGGGCGGGAGGTCGGGCACCGAGCTGAGGTAGGTGCGGATGACGATGGGGGCCGGGTGAACGGCGACCGGCGGTGCGGCGTCGAGGGACGCGCCGTCGAAGGCCACTGTCCCTCCCTCCGTTTGCCGCAGCTCAGCCGCACGCGCAGCCGTCACGCCGGGCGGATGCTCCTCCCGATCGGCCACTAGGACGCCGCTCCCCCCGGATCGGTTCGGATCAGTTGACCCCGGACGGTACGCCGCTCCGCACACCGTCGGCGAGCTCCGCGGCCAGGGCGCGCACCTCGAGCAGGCCGGCCCGCTCGGTGGAGGCGTCGAGCAGCCGTCGTACGAAGGCGGAGCCGACGATCACACCGTCGGCATAGCCCGCCACCTCGGCCGCCTGCTTGCCGTTGCTGACGCCCAGCCCGACCGCGATCGGGGTGTCGGTGACGGCCTTCAACCGGCCGACGAGCTCGCCGGCCCGGGCCCCCACCTGGGCACGAATGCCGGTGATGCCCATGGTCGACGCGGCATAGATGAAGCCGCGACTGACCGACGCGACCACCCGGAGCCGATCATCGGTGGACGACGGCGCCGCCAGGAACACCGGGTCGAGCACATTCTTGTCGACCGCGGCGAGCCAGGCGCCCGCCTCGTCCGGGATGAGGTCGGGCGTGATGACGCCACAGCCGCCGGCGGAGGCGAGGTCAGTGGCGAATCGATCGACGCCGTACTTCTCGATCGGGTTCCAGTACGACATCACCAGGGTCGGGACGCCGAGCGCGGCGACCGCCTCGACCGTGCGCATCAGGTCCGTCAGCCGGAAGCCCGCCTTGAGTGCCTGGTCGACGGCCTCCTGGACCACCGGCCCGTCCATCATCGGGTCGGAGTACGGCAGACCCACCTCGACCGCGTCGACACCGCCCTCGACCATGGCCGTGATCGCACGTACCCCCTCCTCGTACGTGGGGAAGCCGGCCGGCAGGTAGCCGATGAGCAGCGCCCGGCCCTCGGCCTTGGACCGGGCGAACGCGTCATCGAGCTGGCTCATGACTCGTCCTCGAAGTCGTGCGCGGCGTTGACCAGCTCGGCGGCGGCGACCTCGGCGGCCGACGTGAGCCCGAACCAGCGGGCGGCGGTGTCGACGTCCTTGTCGCCGCGGCCGGACAGGTTGACCACGATCGTCGCGTCGGGGCCGAGCTCCTTGCCCAGGACGAGCGTGCCGGCGATGGCGTGAGCCGACTCGATGGCCGGGATGATGCCCTCGGTCTTGCAGAGCAGCGAGAACGCGTCCATCGCCTCGCTGTCGGTGATGGAGCGGTACTGCGCGCGGCCGAGGTCGGCGAGCCACGCGTGCTCCGGCCCGACGCCGGGGTAGTCGAGGCCGGCCGAGATCGAGTGCGACTCGATGGTCTGGCCGTCGTCGTCCTGCAGCAGGTAGGAACGGGCGCCGTGCAGCACGCCCGGCGAGCCGGCCGAGATCGTGGACGCGTGGCGGCCCGTGGACACGCCGTCGCCGCCGGCCTCGAACCCGTACAACGCGACCGTCGGGTCGTCGAAGAAGCGGTGGAAGATGCCGATCGCGTTGGACCCGCCGCCGACGCAGGCGGTCACAGCGTTGGGCAGCTTGCCGGTGAGGTCGAGGCACTGCTGGCGGGCCTCGACGCCGATGATGCGCTGGAAGTCGCGGACCATGGCCGGGAACGGGTGCGGGCCGGCGACGGTGCCGAACAGGTAGTGGGTCGTCTCGAGGTTGGCCACCCAGTCGCGGAACGCCTCGTTGATGGCGTCCTTGAGGGTACGGCTGCCGATCGTGACGGGCACCACGGTCGCGCCGAGCAACCGCATGCGCGCCACGTTGAGCGCCTGGCGGACGGTGTCGTCCTCGCCCATGTAGATGACGCACTCGAGGCCGAGCAGGGCCGCCGCGGTGGCGGTGGCGACGCCGTGCTGGCCGGCGCCGGTTTCGGCGATGACCCGGGTCTTGCCCATGCGCTGGGTGAGCAGCGCCTGGCCGAGCACGTTGTTGATCTTGTGCGAGCCGGTGTGGTTGAGGTCCTCGCGCTTGAGCAGGATGCGCGCACCACCGGCGTACTTGCTGAGGTTGGTCGCATCGGTCAACGGCGACGGCCGGCCGGCGTAGGTGGTGAGCAGGCGGCTCAGCTCGCCGGTGAAGGCGGGGTCGGCCATGGCCGACTCGAACGCGGCGGACACTTCGTCGAGCGAGGCGACGAGCGCCTCCGGGACGAACCTGCCGCCGTACGGGCCGAAGTGGCCGGAGGCGTCAGGCAGGACGGGCACAGGGCTCACGGGGGCTTGGATCGTCACCGGGTCAGCGTAGTCGCCGAGGGGCTGGCCCCGCTCGTCGGTTATCAGCTGTGATGGCCGCCGTGGGCGGGGTGCGACCCTGCGGTGACCAGCTCGGCAACGGCCTGGCGCGGGTCGCGACCCGTGACAAGGCTCTCACCGGCCAGCACCGCGTCGGCGCCGCAGGCTGCGTACGCGAGGAGGTCGTGCGGGCCACGTACCCCTGACTCGGCGACCTTGATGACGTCGGCCGGGAGCATCGGCGCGATCTGGCCGAAGATGTTGCGGTCGATCTCGAGGGTCTTGAGGTTGCGGGCGTTGACCCCGATCACCCGGGCGCCGGCCTCAACCGCGCGGCGGGCCTCGACCTCGTCGTGGACCTCGACCAGCGGGGTCATGCCGAGGGAGACGGTGCGCTCGATGAGCGACACCAGGGCGTTCTGCTCGAGCGCGGCCACGATCAGCAGCGCGAGGTCGGCGCCGTGGGCGCGGGCCTCCCAGAGTTGGTACGAGGTGACGATGAAGTCCTTGCGGAGGACGGCGATGTCGACGGCTGCCCGTACCGCGTCCAGGTCGGCGAGCGAGCCGCCGAAGCGGCGGCCCTCGGTCAGCACGCTGATCACCGACGCTCCCCCGGCCTCGTAGTCCTGCGCGAGGGCGGCGGGGTCACTGATCGTGGCAAGGGCGCCCTTGGACGGGCTGCTGCGCTTGACCTCTGCGATCACCGAGACGCCCGGCCGACGCAGCAGCCCGATCACGTCGCGGGCCGCCGGCTGCTTGGCAGCCCGCGCCTTGAGGTCGTCGAGGCTGACGGACGCCTGACGGACGGCGAGGTCAGCTCGCACGCCGTCCACGATGTCCGCTAACACGTTCACGCTGTGTCCTCGAGCACGTTCACGCAGGCGGTCCCCTCGGTGGCTATGCGGTCAGGCGGATCGTAACGAGAAGCCTTCCGAAACTGTGACACCAGGTCCCTTCAGCCCTCACCGAGGGCCGCTTTCGCCGTCACGGTCTCGACGTCGTTACGGGTGACCCAGCGCTCGACGACGAACGACAACAGGGGCACCGTGCCCGCCAGCAGCACGATCAGGGTCTTGCGCACCGGCCAGCGACGGCGCAGCGACAGGTTGAACGCGACGACCAGGTAGACGAGGTAGAGGTAGCCGTGAGCCGTACCCACCACCTTGACCACGAACAGGTTGTCAGCCCAGATCTGCAGCGGGATGCCGACGAAGACAAGCACCACCAGCCCCACGCCGACGGTCCAGGCCATGACCCGGTAGCGCAGCAGGGGGTCCTTGAGTACGCGCATGCCGTCCGTTCAGTCAGATGAGGGAGGGGTCTAGTTGGTCGAGCGCTCGTTGAGCTGGGCGAGATAGGCGTTGTACGCGGCGAGCTCGGGGTCGTCCTCGATCGGTGCGTCGAGGTCGGCCGCACGCGGCTTGCGGTAGAGCGCCGGCAGGGCGACCACCCGCTCGGCCCGTACCTCGGGGTCACTCGGGTCGACGACGTCGGTCACGTCCTCGTGCAGCGTCTTGCCGAAGCCGTAGACGACGAGCGCGGCGAAGATCCACCAGTTGAAGGCGTAGAAGAGGTTCTGCAGGGTGCCGTCGGCGCTCATCGCGCGGTCCCACTGCCACTTGCCGAGGAAGACGAACAGAGCGATCGCCAGCACGGCCGCCAGGGTGTATCCCAGCCAGCGAGGGGTCAGCAGGACCTTCAGCGCGCGCACCTTTCGAGGTTACGCCGGGTCGCTGGACTCGCTCGCCGCACCCTCCATGCCACCCAGCGCCTCCTCGGCCTTCTGTCGGGTGAGGAAGGCGTCGAACTCCGGCTGGGCCCAGTCCTTGTGCTCGCGGATCGCCCAGAGCAACGGCACCCAGCCGGTACGCATGCCCTCGCGGGCCCGCGGGTCCCGTACCGCGAACCAGATGTGGCCGGCGATCACGGCGGTGATCCCGTACGCGAGCCAGTCGTGCACGAAGGTCGCCCCGGTGCGCCACCGCACGGGCCAGGCGTTGGCGTAGCGCATGACCAGACCGGTGCCGAGCATCACCAGGATCGCGCCCCAGACAAAGCTGGCGTTGAGCTTCTGGCCGGCGTTGAACTTGCCCACGTTGAGCCGCCCCGACCGGCGGTCCTTGGCCCGCAGCCACACGCGGTCGACCGGCTGCCAGCGGCTGAGCACCCTGACGTCGGCGCGGAATGCCTTATCGAGGTAGCCGAGGACAACCGGCACCGGCAGCGCGATGCCGGAGTAGACGTGGATGCGGGCGACCAACGCGCGCCTGCCGACGAGCACCGACAGCGGGCCGAAGTAGAGGACCGCGGCGGTGACCATGACGATGCCCATGAGGATGCCGGTGCTGCGGTGCACCCAGCGCTGGGCCGGGACGAAGCGCCGGATCTGGTCAGCTCGTTGCGGCATCGTCACGTCCGTTCGAGCGGCCGACCCAGGCGTCGACGTCGTAGCCGTTCTGTTCCCAGAACCCCGGGACGACCTTGGGCACCAGCGTGATGCCGCCGAGCCACTTGACCGACTTGTAGCCGTACATCGGGGCGACGTAGAGCCGTACCGGGCCGCCGTGGGCGCGGGTGACCGGCTTGTCCAACATGTGAGTAGCGACCAGGACATCCGGACGGCGCGCCTGGTCGAGGGTGAGGCTGTCGGTGTACTCGCCGTCGAAGGATGTGAACGTCAGGGCGTGCGCCGACGGCTGGACCCCGACCTCGGTGAGCAGGTCGGACAGCAGCACGCCCGACCAGTGCACCTGCGGCACCCGCCAGCCGGTCACGCACTGGAAGTCCTTGACCAGGCTGGTCTGCTTCATCGCCAGCAGGTCGGCCAGCGTGAGCGTCATGGGACGGTCGACCAGGCCGCCGACGTCGAGCCGGAACGTCTCGGCGTTCTTGTTGGGCTCGCTGTCGGTGATCGAGTAGAACCGGAAGCCGCCGCCCGCGGGCAGCAGGTCGGACAGGCCGGTGGGGTCCCGGTTCTGCAGCGGCGCGATGACGTTCTGCTCGAAGTCCTGCAACCGGCTGCCGGCCACGACCCCCAGAGCGCCGAGCCCGAGCATGCCCAGCACGACCCGGCGACCGACCGGCTTGCCCTTCTCGACCGGCGCGGGCCGCTCGACAGGCACGCGTGTGATCTCGGGCATGGGTCCATCGTCCCTCGTTGCCGGCGGGTCTGCCTCGCGAACAGCGACACCGTCAGCAGACCGTAAGGCGTCAGCCGGTCGGGTCGTCGCCCCGGTCGAGCGCCTCCCACAGGGCGACGTCGGGGTCCTGCACCTTCTCCCGTACGGCACCGGGCGCGTCGTACCGCGAGGACATCACCGACCAGCGGTTGCCCCGCGCGGCGGCGGCAAGGCCGGCCACCAGGACGGGGACGGCTGCGATGAACGCGACGACGCGCCACCCGGGGTGGTGGTGGATGGTGCCGCTGACCGAAGGGTCACTCGCGTGCGCGATGGCGATGATCATGCCCACGGCGGACGCCACGAGGAGAGCGCCGACCGCGACGCGGCCCCAGCGCTTGGTGGCGAGCAGAGCTGCGGTGCCGGCGAGCGCGACGAACGCCAGCGGGCGGACGGCAGAGGCGAGGTCGTTGCCGGTGTAGGCGTGACCGTGGACCGATGTGGTTGCGGTCACCCAGGCGCGGCCCACCGCGAGCAGCTCGACCAGGGCGCCGAGCGCGCACAGCAGCACGGTCAGGGTGAGCTCGCGCCGCGCCCTGGTGCGGTCGTCGGCGGCCGGCCCGGCGCTCACTCCCCGTCGACCGGGGCCACCCCGACAACGACCTCGAGCTCGTCGGCGTCGAAGCAGGTGCGGTCGCCGGTGTGGCAGGCACCGCCGATCTGGTCGACCTTGACGAGCACCGCGTCGGCGTCGCAGTCGAGGGCAACCGACTTGACCCACTGCTCGTGACCCGAGGTCGCGCCCTTGACCCAGTACTCCTGGCGGCTGCGGCTCCAGTACGTACACCGGCCCGTGGTCAGCGTGAGGTGGAGGGCCTGGTCGTCCATCCAGCCGACCATGAGCACCTCGCCGGTGTCCCACTGCTGCGTGACGGCGGCGAACAGGCCGTTGTCGTCGCGCTTGAGCCGGGCGACGATCGCCGGGTCGAGGTCGGTCGGGCGGATCGGGCCGGGGCTGGTCGGAACCGTGCTTTCAGACAAAGGCATGCTGTTGATTCTGCCCGTACGGGCTGCGGCGCGACGAGGCGAATACCGCGATCCGGACCCGAGGTCCCCCGCAGCCGATGCCGACGGCCTGTCGCTCAGGTTCTCGAACATCGTGTACCAGCGCCGGGCCCGTCGCGAAGGTTGGCGCGAAAGCCACCAGAAACGGCTGCCTTTGCGCCAACGTCGCGGATCAAAGGAGTCCAGGAGGCGTGCCAGCGCCCGTACCACTCCTTTGATCGGCGTTGTTCAGACCGGGGTGCCCTTGTTGGCCGACCAGGAGCGGTGCAGCTCGGCATAACGCCCCGGTACGGCGACCAGCTCGGCGTGGCTGCCCCGCTGCACGACCCGCCCGGCGTCGACCACGATCACCTCGTCGGCGACCTCGGCCGTCGAGAGGCGATGGGCAATCGTGATGGTCGTGCGGCCGTTGGTCAGCCCCTCCAACGCCCGCGACAGTCGCACCTCGGTCGCCGGGTCGACAGCCGACGTGGCCTCGTCGAGGACCAGCAGGTCGGGGTCGGCGAGGTAGGCCCGGGCGAGCGCCACGAGCTGGCGCTCGCCCGCCGACAGCGACCCGCCACGCTCGCCGACCCGGGTATCGAGGCCGGCGTCGAGCCCTTCGAGCCAGTCGGTGAGTGAGAGCTCGTCGAACGCCCGCAGCAGGTCGGCGTCGGTGGCGCCTGGTCGCCCGTACCGGACGTTGGCCCCGATCGTCGTGTCGAACAGGAAGCCGTCCTGCGGCACCATGACCACCCGTCGCCGCAGCGAGGCGAACCGCACGTTGCGCAGCGGCACCCCGCCCAGCAGCACCGCGCCGCTGACGGGGTCCATCAGCCGGGTGAGCAGCTTGGCGAACGTCGTCTTGCCCGAGCCCGTCTCCCCCACGATGGCCACCCGGGTGCGGGCCGCGATGCGCAGATCGACGTCGCTCAGCACCTCGGGGCCGCCCGGGTAGGCGAAGTGCACATGGTCGAAGGCGACGTCCAGAGCTCCCGCGGGCAGGTCGCGACCGTCGACGCCCGGGTCGGCGACGTCGGTCGGCGTGTCCAAGATCTCGATCACGCGACCCCAGCCGGCGACGGCATTCTGGGCGTCGTTGAGCGTCTCGGTCGCGGCCTGGACGGGGCTCACGAACAGCGTGACCAGGAACAGGAACGCCACCAGCTTGCCGGCGGTGAGCTGGCCGTGCAGCCCGAGCTCAACGCCCACGATGACGATCGCGGCGTTGGCGAGCGACGAGACCAGCTCGCCGGTCGTGAAGGTTGACGCGGTCATGATCTGCGCCTTGATCGCCGCGTTGACGTGCTCGTCGATGGCGTCGTCGACCCGGGTCGCCGTCCGCGCCTCGGAGCCATAGGCCTTGATGACCGACGCCCCCACGACCGACTCGGACACCGCACCGAGCACGTCGCCGACCCGCTCGCGCACCCGCCCGTACGCCGCGCGGATGCCCGGCTGCAGGTGGCGGACCAGCAGCACCAGGGGCACGAAGCAGACGTAGACCAGCAGGGTCAGTTGCCACGAGTAGTAGGCCATGATCACGGTCGCGACCACGAGCTGGGCCGCGCTGACGACCAGCAGCACGCCGCCCCATTGCATGAACGTGCTGATCTGATCGACGTCGCTGGTCACCCGCGAGACCAGCGAACCACGCCGCTCGCTCGCCTGATGCAGCATGGAGAGGTCGTGGATGTGCCGAAAAGCCTTGAGCCGCAAGGTCGCGAGGCCCGACTCGGTGCTGCGATAGAGCCGGACGTTCATCCACGACGCCGATACCGCGGTGAGCAGCACGGCCGCAGCGGCCACGATCACCGCGTTGCGGATGAGCGGCAGATCGGGCTTGCCACCCGGGGGCAGGCCCTTGTCGATGATCTGCTGGATCGCGATCGGCACCACGACCCGCCCGGCCGTCGCCACCAGGGTCAGCGACAGGGTGAGGCCCAGGCCGCGACGGAACTCCGGCGACATGGCGATGCCACGCTTCATCGTTGCCCACGAGCTGGCCCGTACCGGAACCGTCGTCACGCGGCGGGCTCCTCGTCGGACTCGGCCTGCTCGTAGGCGGTGACCAGCGCGCGGTAGCCGTCGACCTCGGCCAGCAGCTGCTCGTGCGAGCCGCGGGCGACCACCCGTCCCTCGTCGACGAAGATCACCTCGTCGGCCAGCGCGATGGTCGCCCTTCGGTAGGCGACGACGAGCACCGACGTCGCGGAGGACGACCCGGTCGTACGGGCGAGCCCGGCCAGGATCGCCTGCTCCACCTGCGGGTCGACGCTCGACGTTGCGTCGTCGAGCAGCAGCAGCCGCGGTCTGCGCACAACGGCCCGGGCTAGCGCGAGCCGCTGCCGCTGGCCGCCCGAGAGCGTGGTGCCGCGCTCGCCCACCATCGTGTCGAGCCCGTCCGGCAGGGCCCGTACAAAGCGGTCTGCCTGGGACGTGCGCAACGCGGCCCACACGTCGTCATCGGGCCAGTCGCCACCGAGGGTGATGTTGCCGCGGACGGTGTCGTTGAAGAGGAAGGTCTGCTGCGGTACGAGCGCTGCCGCCGCGCTGACCTGTCCCTGGCGCAGCGTGCGGAGGTCGAGGTCGTCGTAGAGCACAGCACCGTTGGACGGGTCGACGAGGCGGACGAGAATGCCTGCCAGCGTTGACTTTCCGGAGCCGGTGGGGCCAACGACGGCGATGGTACGGCCCACCGGGACCTCAAGGACGACCCCGGTCAGGACCGGCTCGGCGTCACCGTAGGCGTAGTCGACGTCGTGCAGCGAGACCCCGACCGCGTCGTCGTGCGACCCGCCGAGCGCGACCTCCCCGTACGGCATCGCGCCCTGGGCGTCGAGCACGCGGTCGACCCGTGAGGCGCCCACCACGGCCCGCGGCATCTCGGCGAAGACGTAGCCGATCGCCCGGATCGGCATGGCCAGCAGGGTGAACAGGTAGGCGACGCGCACGAGCTGGCCGGTGTTGATGTCGCCGTGCTCGAGCCGGTAGGAGCCCAGCAGCAGCGCGATCAGGACCCCGAGGTTGGGCAGCGCCTCGATGGCCGGATCGAAGAGACCGCGCAGCCGACCGAGGTTGATGCCCGCGTCGCGCAGCTCGTAGGCGCGGTCGCGGAAGCGCTCGGTCTCGGCTTCCTCGCGGCCCAGCGTCTTGACCACGAGGGCGCCGTCAAAGCTGTCGTGGGCCGTGCTGCTGACCGCGCCACGCAGCTCCTGGACTCGCATCGCACGCTGCGACACGACACGCCCGTACACGTAGAACAGCAGTCCCACCAAGGGAAAGATCACGTAGGCGACGAGCGCGAGCACCCAGTCGGTGAAGAGCAGCAGCACCGCCGTCGCGATGAGCATGATGATCACGCCGAGCGCGAGCGGGAACGGCGCGAGGTTGGCCCACATCGCCTCGACGTCGCTGTTGGCGTTGGAGAGCAGGGTGCCGGTGGACCACTCCTGGTGCCAGGCCAGCGGCAGGCGAAGGTATTGCCGGGTGATGCGGCGGCGGTAGATGCCCATCACGCGGTACTGCCAGATGCCGGCGGAGACCTTGCGCCCCACGATGCCGACGCACTTGAGGACCGAGACGCCCATGATCAGCGCGGCGGCCGAAGCGAGCGCACCGACGCTGGTGTGCCCCTTGGCGAAGGCCGGGAGGATCACCTGCTCGGTCACCCAGCCGAGCACGTAAGCACTCGCGACCGTCATGAGGGCATAGAGGGTCGAGCCCGCGAGGGCCACGGAGAATATCCGCGGCTCCTCGCGCACCGATCTTGCCAGCAGCCCCAGGCCCCGCCGGATCACCGCGGGTGAGGCAGCCGTCGACCCTGATGAGGGCACGGTTCTCCCTTGAACTTGTGTGCGTCTCGGGATCTATCACCCTATCAAGCCACCGCTTCGCGTACCCGCTCGTACGTGAGGTGGGCCAGTCCGTCGCCGAGCACCCGGCTGTCGACCAGGCGAACCCGCTGCTGCTCAGGACTGCCCGCGAAAAGCCGCTTGCCGTCGTTCAGGACGACGGGGTAGACGGTGAGCCGCCACTCATCGACCAGGTCGTGCGCCACCAGCAGCTGCACGAGCCGGCAGCTGCCGTAGACGACGATGTCGCCGGTCACCTCCCACTTGAGCCTGACGACCTCGTTGGCGATGTCGCCCCTGATGACGGTCCCGCTCCCCCACTGCACGTCGCGGGCCGTCGAGGAGACGACGTACTTCGGCAGGCTGCGCAGCCGGTCAGCCCACTCGCCGGTACGGGAGTTCCAGCGCGCGGCGAACCACTCGTCGCTCCGCCGGCCCAGCAGGAGTGCCTGCGCGGCCAGCGCCTCCTCGAGCTCGACCTTGGCCCATGCCTCCCGGTCGCCAGCCGCCGTCTCGTTGAACCACCCGCCGCGGCGGAAGCCCTCCTCGCCCGTCGGGTCCTGCACGACTCCGTCGAGGGAGACGTTCTGGCTCACCACGATCTTTCCCATCTAGGTTCTCCTTGGTCGAAGGTGTTGCTGACGACCAGGCAGACACCCCGACAGTTCGGAACTGGGCTGGGCGCGGCCGCCCAGTTCGGCCGCCCACCGGTGTCCGTACGAGGGAGACCAGAAGCGAGGTGGTGCCGTGGTGGTGACCGGAATCCTGACAGCCCGCGCCCGCAGCGGGGACAACGACGCGTTCCGGCTGCTCACCGAGCCGCATCGGCGTGAGTTACACGTGCACTGCTACCGCATGCTGGGGTCCTACCAGGACGCCGAGGACGTGCTGCAGGAGACGCTGCTCGCTGCCTGGCTCGGGCTGGCCGGGTTCGAGGGTCGCTCGTCGCTGCGGACCTGGCTCTATCGCATCGCCACCAACCGGTGCCTCAACGCACGGCGCTCCAGTGGCCGGCGGCAGGCCAAGGAGTGGGACGTGCCCCACGTCGACCCGCCTTCGCCCACCAGCCTTGGCGAGGTCGTGTGGCTGCAACCGTTCCCTGACGCCATGCTCGAGCCCGAGGCACTCGGCCCGGAGGCTCGGTACGAACAGACCGAGTCGATCTCGCTTGCCTTCGTGACGGCGCTCCAGGTCCTGCCGCCCCGTCAGCTCGCCGTCGTGATCCTGCGCGACGTCCTGGGGTTCCGGGCGGACGAGGTCGCCGGCATGCTCGACGCGACCGTCGACTCGGTCAACAGCGCCCTCAAGCGTGGCCGAGCCGGGCTGCGGCGACGGGCAACTGAGCCGCCCCCGGCCGTCGGCTCCCCGGTCGAGGACGCGATCGTTGCTGAGTTCGTGCGCGCGTACGAGGCCGCCGACCTCGACGCTGTCATCGCCCTGCTGACCGACGACGTCTTCGTATCAATGCCGCCGATGCCCTTCGAGTACGAGGGCCGCGAGGTCGCTGCTCGGTTCTTCGACTCGCTCTTCGCAGCAGGTCGTCGGTTCGAGCTCGTACCGACGAGGGCCAACGGCCAACCGGCGTTCGGCGCCTATCTACGCGGCGCGCAGGGTGCGAGTCACGGCACCGGGTTGTTCGTGCTCGGCCTCGCCGGTGACCACATCAGTGCCCTGACCCGCTTCGAGAACACCGCCCTGCCGTGGTTCGGCCTGCCGCGGTCGCTGCCCCTGTGAGCTGCCCGGTTTTCATGATCCACAGAGGATTTGCGTCGTTCGGGCTACCCAAATCCTCTGTCGATCAGCGGACGGGCAGGCCAGCCCGGCTCAGGGCGGCCTTGGCGTCGCCGATCCGCAACGTGCCGAAGTGGAACACGCTGGCCGCGAGCACCGCGTCGGCGCCTGCGGCGACGGCGGGGGCGAAGTCCTCCACGCGACCCGCTCCCCCGCTGGCGATGACCGGCACGTCGACAACAGCGCGCACCTTGCGGATCAGCTCGAGGTCGAAGCCGTCGCGGGTGCCGTCAGCGTCCATGGAGTTGAGCAGGATCTCGCCGGCCCCGAGCACCGCACCTCGGCGGGCCCAGTCGACGGCGTCGATGCCGGTGCCGGTACGGCCGCCGTGCGTCGTGACCTCGAAGCCGCTCGGCGTCTTCGTCGTCCCGGTCACCCGGCGGGCGTCGACCGACAGCACGATGCACTGGGCGCCGAACCGCTCCGCCGCCTCGCGCAGGAAGTCCGGCCGCGCGATGGCTGCGGTGTTGACGCCGACCTTGTCTGCACCTGCGCGGAGCAGCTGGTCTACGTCGTCCACGGTACGGACCCCGCCGCCCACGGTGAGCGGGATGAAGACCTGCTCCGCGGTACGGCGGACCACGTCGTACGTCGTCTCTCGGCTGCCGCTGGACGCGGTGATGTCAAGGAACGTCAGCTCGTCGGCGCCCTCGGCGTCGTAGAGCCGGGCCATCTCGACCGGGTCACCGGCGTCGCGCAGCTCGCGGAAGTTGACCCCCTTGACCACCCGGCCGGCGTCGACGTCCAGGCACGGAATGACCCGTACGGCGACCGTCATCCGACTCCGCCACCCGGCTTGGCGGCCATCAACTCGACCTCGACCAGCATGCGCGGGTCGGCCAGGCCGGTGACGCCGACCATGGTGGCGGCCGGCCTGACGTCGCCGAGGACGGCACCGTGTGCGCGACCCACGGCCTCGGCGTTGTTCTCGATGTCGACCACGTACATGCGGGACTGGACGATCAGGTCGCGGGAGAAGCCGGCCCGCCACAGCGCCTCGACCGCTTGCTGCAACGCCACGCCCGCCTGCGTCTCAGCCGAGTCGAGTCCCTGCAGCTCGCCATTGACCACCGACGTGGTGCCGGCGGTCCACGCCATGCCGGCCGTACGCACCACGCGGGAGTAGCCCCACCGGTCCTCGTACGGGCCGCCGGAGCCGTACCTCTTCGGCTTGGCGGCCATGGCCCTGGCGACGTCGGCGAACCTGCGGGAGATCTGAGGTCGACTCACCCTGCCACCTCGAGGGCCTCTTCCAGGGTGAAAGCGCCCGCATACAAGGCCTTCCCGACGATGGCGCCCTCGACACCGAGGCCGACCAGCTCGCGGAGGACCCGCAGGTCGTCGAGCGAGGACACTCCCCCGGACGCCACGACCGGGCGCGGTGTGGCGGCGCAGACCTGGCGCAGCAGCTCGACGTTGGGGCCGGTCAGCGTGCCGTCGCGGCGGACGTCGGTAAGGACGTAACGCGCACACCCGTCGGCGTCGAGGCGGGCGAGCACGTCGAAGAGCTCGCCGCCGTCCTGGGTCCAGCCGCGCGCCGAGAGCGTGGTGCCCCGCACGTCGAGGCCGACGGCGATCTGGTCGCCGTGGCGCGCAATGGCCGCCCGTACCCAGTCGGGGTTCTCCAGGGCAGCGGTGCCGATGTTGACCCGCGCGCAGCCGGTCGCGAGGGCGGCCTCGAGCGACGCGTCGTCACGGATGCCGCCGGACATCTCGACTCGCACGTCGAGCCGGCCGACCAGCTCGGCCAGCAGCTCGCGGTTGCTGCCGCGACCGAAGGCGGCGTCAAGGTCGACCAGGTGGATCCACTCGGCGCCGGCCTCCTGCCAGGCGAGCGCGGCCGTCAGCGGATCGCCGTACGACGTCTCCGAGCCAGCCTCGCCCTGGACAAGCCGCACGGCCTGTCCCTCGACGACGTCGACGGCGGGCAGCAGCTCGAGCTTGCTCATGCCGGTGCTCATGCGATGGACTCCAGCCAGTTCTCGAGCAGGTGGGCGCCGGCGTCGCCGGACTTCTCGGGGTGGAACTGTGTGGCACTGAGCCGGCCGCGCTCGACGGCAGCGACGAACCGCGTGCCGTGCTCGGCCCACGTTGCATGGTCGGCCATGGACGCCTGCTGCGCCGCGTACGAGTGGACGAAGTAGAACCGCTCGCCCTCGACCCCTCGGAACAGCGTCGTGCCCTCGACGGGGTCGACGGTGTTCCATCCCATGTGCGGCAGGACGGGGGCCTCGAGGCGGTCGACGGTGCCCTCGAGCACGCCGACACCCGGGGTGTCGAGACCGTGCTCAACGCCGTTGACGTACAAGATCTGCATGCCCACGCAGATGCCGAGCACCGGTCGGTCGGCGGCGAGGCGGTCACGGATCACGACGTCGCCCCCGACCCCGAGCAGCCCGTCCATGCAGGCGGCGAAGGCGCCCACACCCGGCACCACGAGGCCGTCCGCGTCGGCGGCGAGCGCGGTGTCGCTGGTGACGGTGACGTTGGCCCCGACCCGCTGGAGCGCCCGCTGGGCTGACCGGATGTTGCCGGACCCGTAGTCGAGGACGACGACGTTGAGCGTCATCGTCAGCCCAGCCGGGTGTAGCCGGAGAACAGCAGTACAGCGGCGACGATCGCGAGGACGAGCGCGCCGATCAGGAACGGCTGGGTGCGCGGCTCGCGCTTGAAGAACGACCACGCGCCGCCGGCGAGGAGGCCGGCCAGGATCATCAGCGCGACCCCGGCGGTGTGCGAGCCGCTCTTGCTCACAGGGTGCGCCGTGTCATAGCGAACCCTTGGTCGAGGGAACTCCCGCCACCCGCGGGTCGATCGCCACAGCGTCGCGCAGCGCACGCGCCACACCCTTGAACTGCGCCTCGACGACGTGGTGGCCGTTGCGGCCGGCCAGCACCCGGATGTGCAGGCCGATGCGCGCCTCGGCGACGAACGACTCCCAGATGTGCTTGGTCAGCGTGGTGTCGTAGCTGCCGATGAGCTCGACGATCTGCGGCTCCTCGTGCACGAGATAGGGGCGGCCGGACAGGTCGAGCGCCACCTGGCAGAGCGTCTCGTCGAGCGGGATGAGCGCGTCGCCGAAGCGGCGGATGCCGGCCTTGTCGCCGAGCGCCTCGCGCAGCGCCTGGCCGAGGGCGAGGGCGGTGTCCTCGACGGTGTGGTGAGCGTCCACCTCGAGGTCGCCCCGCGTCCGTACCGTGAGGTCGAAAAGCCCGTGCTTGCCGATCTGCTGCAGCATGTGGTCGAAGAACGGGACACCGGTCTCGACGTCGACGACGCCCGTGCCGTCGAGGTCGATCTCGACCAGGACGCTCGACTCCTTGGTCTCACGCTTGACCTGCGCCGTACGCCCCACTGGTCCTCCTGATGCCGGGTGCCGCGTTCACGGTATCGGAGCCAGGCTGAGCCGGCCGCACGCTATTCCGCCCCCTGGACCCGCCGACAGCCGTGGCTAGGGTGAGGCATGGCCTCCCTCACCTCCGACGACCTCGACGCGCTCGGCCAGACGGAGGGCTCGAGCGAGGACCTGCTCGCCACGGTGGCCCGGCTGGTACGGGCGGTCGAGCAGGACCGCATCGCCGACCACGCCGACATCGGGTACGCGCTGTCCGTGGCCGCCGACCTCTCGCGGGTGGCCGGCGACCGCGCCGGCGCCATCGAGCTGGCCGAGCGGGCCATCGCCGCCAACCTCGTCCACGGCGACGGCAGTGCCGACTTCGCCCGGGCGCTGCTGGCGGAGCTGCTCTTCGAGGACGGCCTCGAAACCGAGGCGTTCGCCCAGCTGGAGCCACTGCGGGCTCTCATGACGGTCGACACGCAAGCCGGCCGCATGGTGGCGGAGGCGCTGCAGATGTCCGGGCGGTCCGAGCTTGCGCTCGAGTGGCTCACCGAGGCGGTGGTGACTGCTGTCGCGATGGGTGAGGCGATCCCGGAGGACAAGCAGGAAGCCCTCGAGCGGATGACCGCGGTCGTCTACGAGCTCGTCATCACCCGACACGGGCTGCGCGAGACGATGGGACTGGACCACGACGAGTACGACCTGCTCGCCGACAGCCTTCAGGCGGAGATCGACGCTCTCAACCACCCTGGTCCCCTGCTGTTCTGGCCCTCCGCAGAGTTCGCGGCGCTGCTCGCTCGGTGGCCCGGCCAAGCCGAGGCCTGGGGCGCCGACTGGGACGAGCACCGCGCCGAGCTCGAGGCCGAGCTGCAAGGCTGGTCCGAGTCGGGCACCCCGGGCCTGTCCCTGCTCGCCGGGTCGCTCGCCGAGCTCGACGCCTTTGCCACTGCCCAGGGCGACGACGCGGCGGACGAGGACGTCCAGCTCGACTACGCCGACGCCCTGCCCGACGAGCGCGAGCTGTCGTGGCCGCCACCGCGCAACGGGCCGTGCTGGTGCGGGTCGGGCGCGAAGTACAAGAAGTGCTGCCTCGTCCGCACCCGCTGACTGAGTGTCGTTGCGTCGACGGGTCAGTGCGCCTGTCCGGTGCTAGCTGAGGTCCCGCCATCGACGGCGAGCCATGCGCCAGTGACGTAGGCGGCGTCCGGGCTGGCCAGCCACAGGACGGCGGGGGCGATGTCCTCCGGGCGCGCTGGCCGACCGAGAGCGATGCGGTTGTTGGCTGCGGCCAACGTCTGCGGGTCGTCTGCCACGGCCTGGGTGATCTCTGTGATGGTCAGCGCCGGCGCCACCGCGTTGAGTCGTACGCCGCGCGGGCCGTAGTCGAGGGCGAGGGACTGGACGAAGTTCATGATGGCGGCCTTCGTCGCGTTGTAGGCCGACTGGCCCCAGTCACCGCGGAGTCCGGAGACCGAGCCCACCACCACCAGATTGCCGCCGGAGCGCTCGAGCTCGGGCAGCGAGTGGCGTGCCACGTGCACGAACCCGTCGATGTTGGTGCTGCGAATGTCCTGCCACGCTTGAAGGGAGAGCTGGTCGAAGGGCGAGCTGACGTAGGCCGCCGCGTTGTTCACGACGACGTCCAGGCGCCCGAACCTCTCCACGACGCTGCTGACCATGGCAGCAGCAGAGTCGTCGTTGGCGACGTCGGCCTCGACGGCGAGCCCGCGCTCAGCCGGATAACCGGCGAGCGTCTCCTCGAGCCGGTCACGCCGGCGGCCACTGACCGCAACATTGGCGCCGTTGTCGAGGAAGGCCCGAGCGATGGCGCGACCGATTCCCGAGCCGCCCCCCGTCACGAGCACGGTGGACCCCTGAAACGCGTAGGCATTGGCAGTCATGTCTGGACAATCACCCTGGGTCGCTCCGTGTTCCCCAGCGCACCCGCACCCAGCGACGAGTCACCACACCGTCCAGGCGCGAGACCGTCGACGGGGGCACCTCGACATCGGCGGCCAGGGCAGATGTGCCCGCTGTCCCGGCGGACTGCCGATGAGTACGGGGCCGTCACGTCGTCTCTACCGTCAGCCAACCAACGAAGAGAGGCGGACAGCATGCCGAAGATCGTCAACTGCCTGTGGTTCGACGGACAGGCCGAGGAAGCAGCCCAGCTCTACACCTCGATCTTCCCCGACTCCAAGGTCGAGCAGGTCAGCCGCTACCTCGCCGACATGCCGATGCCCGAGGGCACCGTGCTGACCGTCGACTTCACCCTGGACGGCACACCGTTCTGCGCCATCAACGCCGGCCCCGAGTACACGTTCAGCGAGGCCATCTCCTTCCAGATCATGTGCCACGACCAGGCAGAGGTTGACCACTACTGGAACGCGCTCACCGGCGACGGCGGCGAAGAGGGTCCCTGCGGGTGGCTCAAGGACCGCTTCGGCATGAGCTGGCAGGTCGTACCGATCCGGCTCACCGAGCTGCTCACCGGGTCCGACCCTGGCGTCGCCTATCGGGCCGGCCAGAGCTTCATGCAGATGAAGAAGCTCGACATCGCCGAGATCGAGCGGGCCGCCGCCGCGGGCTGACACTCAGCCGAGCGGACGCCAGTCGCGGCCGAACCAGCGCGCGACCCGGCTCTGGCCGAAGTCGTTCTTCTCTGACGCCAGGGCGACCGACGGACCCTCAAGGTCGCCCACCGGCGCCTGGCCCGAGCGGAAGGTCACGTCGACCTTGCCCACCTGGCCGCCACCGACCTCGAGGTAGCAGATACCGCGCCCGTCGTACGACCCGACCGGCTCCGCGCCGCGGACAGTGTCGATGATGCGCTGGGCGACCACGGCGCCCTGACGTTCGGCGAAGACCCCGGCCTTGGGCGTACCAACGCTGGTCACGTCGCCGACGGCGAAGACCCCGGGGTAGGCCGTCTCCAACGTGAGCGGATCGACCGGGATCCAGCCGTCGACGGTCATGCCCGACTCGGCGACGACGTCGGGCACCCGGTGTTTGGGCACTCCCAGGAACAGGTCGTACGGCAACGGCTCGCCGTCGCTGACGAGCACCAGCCCCTGGTCGACGTCGAGCCCGGTGACCATAAGCCCTGGGCGCCAGGCGATGCCGCGCTCCTCGAAGGCCGCGAGCAGGGTGGCAGACGCCTGCGGAGACGGCGGGATCGGCACTCCTAGCGGCATCACCAGCGAAATCGTCGACACGTCACGCAGCCCGCGCTCCCGCAGCAGCTCGTCGACGAGCAGGGCCGTCTCGCTCGGGGCCGGCGGGCACTTGAACGGCGTTGAGGTCACGCCGACGACCACGCGGCCACCGGTGAAGTCGGCGAGCAGGTCGCGCGCGGCGCGGGCGCCTGCGACGGAGTAGAACTCCTGACCTCCTTCGACCAACCCCGGGGTCGCTGCAGGGTCGACGTCCGCGCCCAAGGCGACGACGAGGAAGTCAGCGTCGAACGTGCCGTCGTCGGCACGGACCTGGCGCAGCACCGGGTCGATCCCGCGGACCGTTGAGCGGACGAACCGCACGCCCGGCTTGGCGATGTCCGCATAGCGGTGCGTGACGTGGTCGGGCGAGACGCGGCCGAACATCACGTCCAGCTTGGAGAAGCCGAAGACGAAGCCTTGCGCAGCGTCGACCAGCACCACGTCGACATCGCTGCCGAGCTCCTCGGACAGTCGCGACGACACCTCGAGCCCGCCGAAGCCCGCTCCCAGCACTACCACGCGTGTCGTCACCTTCGAATACCTCCCACGTCCGTGCAGAACACTGTCACAACATCACGTTCTCAAGCACGGTAGTAGCGCTCAGCGAGAGGTGCGTGACCACAGCTCGACGGCCGCGACCGCACCGGGTAACGGGCGACGCGCAAAGTGCCCGACCACGTAGCGCCGCAGCGTCGCTGTCCACTCCGGCAGGTGGGTAGGGTCGCTGCTCGTCAGCAACACGCTCGCGCCCTGCAGCTGGGCGAGCGTCTCCCGCTGCCACGTTGGGTTTTCCAGAAAGCCGAGCGGATAGAACTCGCGGCTCCTCGGCCATCCGTGCGTGAGCGTCAGCAGGCGGCCCCGTCCATCCACGGACGAGGGACACTGGCGCGGGTCGAAACGCACCGCCGCGGCTACCGCCAGGCTGGTTGAGTCGGTGAAGACACAGGCACCGCGCGGGATGTCCAGCGCCAGGACGCGCAGGTCGCTCCAGGGCCTCGCCGTCGACGCATCGCCGACGGACGCCACGGCCCAGAGGCTGAAAGCCATGGCCAGCAAGACCTCGCCGGCCCTGCGCG
The DNA here is from genome assembly GCA_033097465.1 of Acidothermaceae bacterium B102. GTDB lineage: Bacteria > Actinomycetota > Actinomycetes > JAWWOL01 > JAWWOL01 > JAWWOL01. Next base: position 4,018,989 of record AP028633.1, on the reverse strand, counting down.
GGGCCTGCCGGAGGCGCGGCACCAGGCCGACCAGCGCGAGGGCGAGGGGCGCGGCCAGGAAGGCGTCGTAGTGCTCGAAGTAGGACGGGGAGGCGAGAAGGGCGACGACGATGAGCAATGTCAGCGGCGCCCACGGTCCGCGACCGCGCCGGAGGGCCGCTGCGGCGACAAGGACGGTCAGGATGCAGGCGAGGGCAAGAGCCAGCCCCAGCGGCAGTGTCCGTGTCTCCATCAGTGCCGTCAGTCGATGGGAAACGTAGTTGTTGCCGTCGAGAGGCCGCGTCACCTGGGCCACGAAGACGTCGTGCCAGAATCGGCTGCCGGCCGCCAGGGCAAACGGGCCATCCAGCACGCCGACACCGACGGCGATGCCCGCGGCCAGTTGCCCCGCCCTCTCCCGTCGCGCAACCGCGAGCCACAGGACCGCGACGACCAGGTAGGCGGCGGCGAACAGCTTGATGCTCAGGCCCGCGGACAGCAGGAGCCCGGCTCCGAAGGCGGCGCGCTGCGAGAGCTCGCCGTCCCGGCTCAGCAGCAGCATCGCCGCCAGGCAGGCCAGGTTGGTCCACGGTTCGAGCAGCACGGTGTGGTCCGCGACGAAGGTCGCGGGAAAGAACGCGTAGAGGGCTGCCGCGGCAAGTGCGAGAGCACGAGCCGTGCGACCGTACTGGTGCAGAGCGAGAAAGTAGACCAGGCAGACGTCCACGAGCCCCGCGGCCACGGTGAGGATCCTTGCGACGGCCATACCGGCAGGGTCGCCGAAGAGATGGCCGAGGCCCGCGCACGGCAGCAGGATCACGGCGATGAGCGGCGGGTGGACGATGGTGAAGTCCCGATATGGCAGCAGGCCGTGCAGAAGCGCTCGCGAAGCCCCGTAGTAGACCCCGTCGTCGTACTCCCACACGGCGGTCAGGGCGTGCGGTCGGAACCACGGCCATGACCACAGCAGCCCGGCCGCGGCGACGATGGCTACCAGGCAGCCACCCCGCCACCAGGACGCCACACCGACCCAGCGGCGCTCCTCCAGATCCGGCACCGCGCCGCTACTCACCACAGCGCAACGCCTCTCCCCCGTGGACCTCGCAGTGGTGCCCGGCACCGTCGCGTGCCGGCACTGTGGCACCGCTCCCCAGTCGCGTCAACCGCCGACGGCGAGGTCGACCGCACCGGCCGCCAGGTGCTCAGCCGGCGAGGACGGGCTGCAATGCGTCGCGGAACGCGGCCAGCTCGTCAGGCGTCCCGATGCTCACGCGCAGCCAGCCCGCCGGACCGGTCGCGCGGACCAGCACCCCGCGGTCGAGCAGCGCCTGCCACACCGCGTCGCGGTCGTCGAACCGGCCGAAGAAGACGAAGTTGGCGTCGCTGTCGGCCACCTCGAGGCCTTGCTCACGCAGCCACCGAACCAGCTGGTCACGATCGTCCCGCAGGACGTCCACCTGGGCCAGCAGCTCGGCCGAGTGCGCGATGGCGGTGCGCGCGACGACCTGGGTGACGGCCGAGAGGTGGTACGGCAGGCGTACCAGACGCAGTGCATCCACGATCTGCGACGAGGTCGCGCAGTAGCCGAGGCGGGTGCCGGCGAACGCGAACGCCTTGCTCATGGTCCGGGTTACGACCAGGCGCGGTTCGGTGTCGAGCAGCGCGAGGGCCGTCGGGGTGCCGGGGCGGCGGAACTCGCCGTAGGCCTCGTCGACGACCACCAGTCCCCTGTGCTCGCCGGCCGCATCGAGCACCGCCCGCGCCGTGTCGAGCGGCAGCGCCGTGCCGGTGGGGTTGTTGGGCGAGGTCAGGATGGTGACCGTCGGCTTGACCCGACGCACCGCCGCGACGGCCTTGTCGGTGTCGATCGAGAAGTCGGGCTCGCGCGGCTCGGTGACCCACGTCGTGAACGTGTCCCGGCAGTAGTCGGGGTACATCGCGTAGGTCGGGCTGAACCCCAGCGCCGTGCGCCCGGGCCCGCCGAAGGCCTGCATCAGCTGGAGCATCACCTCATTGGAGCCGTTGGCCGCCCACACCCGCGACGGGTCGAGCCTGACGCCCTCGCGCTCGGCGAGGTAGCCGGCGAGGTCTGTGCGCAGCGCGAGCGCCTCGCGGTCGGGGTAGCGGTTCAGCCGCTGCGCGACGTCGCCCACGGCCTGGGCCAGGTCGGCGACCAGAGCTGCAGACGGGGGGTACGGGTTCTCGTTGACGTTGAGCTGGACCGCGACGTCGAGCTGCGGTGCGCCGTACGGGACCTGCCCGACCAGGTCGTCCCGCAAGGGGAGGTCAGTCACGGCCGACCCGGATGGCGACCGCGTCGGTGTGGGCGATCAGGTCCTCCGCCCCGCCCAGCGCCATGACGAACGGCGCGACGGCGGCCAGCGCGTCGCGGTCGTAGTCGATGACGTGGATGCCGCGTAGGAACGAGTGGACCGACAGCCCGGCGGTGTGCCGCGCGGAGCCGGCCGTCGGCAGCACGTGGTTGGACCCGGCGAGGTAGTCGCCCAGGGACACCGGCGCGTACGGGCCGACGAAGATCGCCCCGGCGTTGCGGATGCGCATCGCGACGTCGCGGGCGTTGTCGGTGATGACCTCGAGGTGCTCGGCCGCCCAGACGTCAACCACCTCGATGCCGTGGTCGAGGTCGTCGACCAGCACAAGCGCCGACTGGCCGGCCAGCGAGATCTCGACCCGCTCGCGGTGCCTCGTCGCGGCGACCTGGGGCACGAGCGCCTCGGCCACGGCGTCGAGCAACGCCTGGCTCGGCGTCACCAGCAGGCAGGCGGCCATGGGGTCGTGCTCGGCCTGCGCGATGAGGTCGGCGGCGAGGTGGGTCGGGTCTGCCGTGTCGTCGGCCAGGATCGCGATCTCGGTCGGCCCCGCCTCGGCGTCGATGCCGACGAAGCCGCGGACCAGCCGCTTGGCCGCCGCGACGTAGACGTTGCCGGGACCCGTGATGACGTCGACCGGCGGGCAGTCCTCCGTGCCGTACGCGGCCATCGCGATCGCCTGCGCCCCGCCGACGGCGTACACCTCGTCGATGCCGAGCAGGGCGCACGCCCCCAGGATCGCCGGGTGAGGCCTTCCGTTGTACGCCTTCTGCGGCGGGCTCATGACGGCGATCGAGCGGACGCCGGCGACCTGCGCGGGGACGACGTTCATGACCACGCTGGACGGGTAGGCGACGAGCCCGCCCGGCACGTAGAGACCGACCCGGCCGACTGGGACGTACCGCTCGGTGACTGTCGCGCCGGGAGCAACCTGGGTCGTGTGCTCCGCCAGCCGCTGTGCCTCGTGGACGACGCGGCAGCGCCGGATGCATTCTTCGATGGCGGCACGCAGGCCCGGCTGCAGCTCGTCGAGCTGGTCACCCGCGGCGGCGATCTCCTCGGGCGGCACCCGCAGCGCCTCGAGCTCGATGCCGTCGAAGCGCAGGGTGGCGTCCTTGACGGCCGCAGTCCCCCGCTTGCGGACGTCGTCGAGCACGGGCCGGACCAGCTCGGCGGCGTCCTCCACGTTGACGTCGGCGCGCGGCAGCAAGGCCGAGACTTCGAGGGGGGTCAGGCCGCGGCGACCACGAAGGTCGAGTGTTGAGATCACGGTGGGAGCCTACCGGCGCGACCAGAAGGCTCGCGCGGGCAATACGGCCTAGGCTGCGAACGTGGCCACCGACCTGCCGCTCTTCCCCCTGGGCGCCGTGCTCCTGCCGGGGTACGACCTGCCGCTGCACATCTTCGAGCCGCGCTACCGAACCCTCGTCGAGGACCTGCTCGCGAAGGCGGACGAGGCGCCCGCGCGGTTCGGTGTGATCGCGATCCGGCTGGGCCACGAGGTCGGTGTCGAAGCGGCGCGTGACCTGCACGCCGTCGGTTGCGTCGCCGAGGTCAACGAGGTCACCTCCTTCGAGGACGGCCGCTACCTGGTGCAGAGCACGGGGATGATCCGGTTCCGGGTCCGGTCTGTGCGGCGCGACGAGGCCCCTTACCTCATGGCTTCGGTCGAGCTGCTGCCCGAGCCGGCCGGTCCGGACGCAGAAGAGCTCGCCGCGGCGGTCATGACCGGCTTCGACGGCTACGCCGACGTGCTGACCGAGCTCGGGGTGGAGGTGCGCGAGCCGCGGTCGCTGCCATCCGACCCGGTCGCCCTCTCGTACGCCATCGCCGGCGCCATGGTGCTCGACCTGAACGACCGGCAGCGGCTGCTCGAGTGCGACGACGCCTCGCGCCGGCTGTCCGCCGAGCGGGTGCTGCTGCGCCGCGAGACCGCGCTGATCGACGCGCTCGGCTCGGTGCCCGGCGACGACCTGCTCCGCGGCAGCTCGATGTCGGTCAACTAGCCTCGGCGACCGGCCCGGTCTGGCTGTCGGTCCAGGACGCACCGACGGCTGCTGGGACCGGTTCGGGCTTGGGCTTGGCCGGCCAGGTGACCGCGTACAGGATGCCGTGCATCGCCACTGCTGCGACGCCCCAGCTGACCACGACGACCCGCGCCCCCAGGTCGGCGGCCAGCTTGGCCTTGGTGTCATCGGGCTTGAGCGCGAGCTGCAAGGGTTGGAGGCCGCCGGTCCACGCGTGGCCGACGTGCCAGGCGAGCCAACCTGCAGCGAGACCGCCGAGGGCGAGCCCGATGGTCGCCCCGATGTCGGACCGCCGGGCCACGACGAAGGCGGTGCAGCCTGAGACGAGACCGGCGACACCGGTGATCAGCAGGAACAACCCGTCGGCGCGCACGAGCGGCTTGGCGTCGCCGACCACCAAGTTGAGCTGGTGGCCGCTCGGGTAGTAGAGCGGGTGCGGCGCGAGATGACCCCACAACAGGCCGAGCGGCAGCGCGACAACCTCAAGCACCACGATGATCAGCGCCGCGGTCACGACGTCGGTGCGCCAGCGACCCGCGGGAGCAGCGGGCTCGTCGGTCGGGTCAGGGGGCGGCGGCGGAAGACTCACCCCCCCATCCAAGCATTCACCGACGGGCAGCCTTACCGAAAGCCCACGCCGCCACAGCGAGTGCGACGACGGCCACGGCGACGCAGACCCCGAGGTCGCGCGTGATCAGCCAGCCGTCGGGGTGGTGAGCAAACGCGCCGGTCAGCGCGTCGGCCGCATAGGTCGATGGGACGACCGCGCGCAGCACCTGGACAACCGCCGGCAGCCGGTGGGCCGGCACCAGGTCAAGGAAGATCACGGCCGACATGCCGAGCTGGCCCGTGACCGTGGCGATCTCTGGACGGCTGGCGAGCAGCCCGATCGCCGCGCCGACGCCTGCCAGGGAGGCGCCGGCGACGACCACGACGATCGGCAGCAGAGCGAGCGGCGCCCACGGCAGGTCGTACATCAGCACCCCGGCCACCGCCGTGACCACGGTGCCGGGGACGGCGAAGGTCGCGTACGAGCTGGCCGTCGCGAGCACCACGACGCTCGGCGGCACGGGAAGCGCCGCGTAGTAGTCGAGGCCGCCGTTGGCCTTGAGCGCGCCGAACCGCTGGGCCAGCAGATTGAGTCCGATGAACGCGACCACGAGCACGCTCGACCCGGCCACCACCTGCGCGCCGGACACGTCACCGCTGGTGCCACCGACCACGCGTAGCAGGACCAGGATGCCGACGCTCTGGAAGGCGGCGACAAAGAGCAGCGGTACGCGGACAGTGCGGGTGCGGGCCAGCTGGGCTGCGTAGACCGCGCCGAAGGCCGCTGCCCAGGTGGGCGCGCGGCCGGGCGGCGGAGGCGTCAGCACGGGGGTCGTGGCGGGCGCCAGCTCGTGGGTGCTCACGCGCGCTCGAGGTCGCGCGCGGCGCCGCCGAGGGTGAGGTAGACGTCCTCGAGCGAGGGCGTGGCGAGGGTGAAGTCGTCGAGGGCGGCGAAGGCGGCTCCCCCGGTGAGCCGCCCCAGCGCGTCACGCGCCTCGGCCGCGTCGAGCCGGGTGCTCCACCGGTTGCCGGTGACCGTGGCGTGCACGGCGAGCATGGCCACCGTTGGGTCGTCGAGCGGCGGGTCGTGGCGCCAGACGAGGTCGAGCCGCACCTCGTCGCTGACCAGCGCCTTCAGTCGGCCTGGGGTGTCGTCGGCGATGACGCGGCCCCGGTCGAGCACGGCCACCCGGTCGAGCACGGTCTCGGCTTCGAGCACGTTATGAGTCACCAGGACGATGGTCGCGCCCTGGGCCCGGCGGCGGTGCAACGCGTCCCACACGGCACGGCGTGCCTCGGGATCGAGCCCGGTGGTCGGCTCGTCGAGCACCAGGACCGGGCGGTCACCAATGAGCGCGGTCGCGACGCCCGCGAGCCGCCGCTGACCGCCGGAGAGCTTGGTCAGGGAGCGGTCGGCGATGGGCCCGAGGCCGAGCTCGTCGACGAGCCGTGCGGTCGCCTGACGGGATTCGCTCCGGGGCAGGCCGCGCAGCCGCCCGGTGGTGTCGACGGCAGCTCGTACCGACAGCTCTTCGAGCGCGGGCTCGGTCTGGGCGAGGTAGGCGACCTGGCGGGAGACAAGGTCTGGTCGCCCGGTGACGTCATGGCCGAAGAGTGCGACCGTGCCCGCGTCGGGCGTCAGCAGGCCGATCAGCTGGCGCACCAGCGAGGTCTTGCCGGCGCCGTTGGGGCCGAGCAGCCCGTACACCTGGCCCTGCGCGATGGTGAGGTCGACGCCGTCGGTGGCGACGACCGCGGGCGACGGGTTCTTGCCGGTACGGCCGGGAAAGCTGCGGACCAGCCCACGGACGGCGAAGCACGGCGTCGCGGTCGTGGTCATGCACTCAAGACTCCCCGACGACCCACCCTCCTCGCAAACCAGCTCGGTCCGACCCTTAGCCTGGCGGCGTGCCGGACGAGATCAGGGTCGAGAACCCGACCACCCCCGACGTGACCGCGCTGCTCACCCGGCACCACGCGTGGGCCACCGAGCAGAGCCCGCGCGAGGCGGTGCACGCACTCGACATCGACGGGCTGCTGCGACCGGGCATCACGCTGTACGGCCTGCGGCGTGACGGAGTCCTGCTCGGGGTCGGGGCGTTGAAGCAGCTCGGCGACCGGCAGCTCGAGGTCAAGTCGATGCACGTCGCGGCGGAGGCCCGCGGCCAGGGCATCGGCACGCTGATCCTCGATCAGCTGCTCGACCTCGCCCGTGCGCAGGGGGCAACCACGATCAGTCTGGAGACTGGCTCCAACGAGGCGTTCGTGCCGGCTCGGACGATGTACGAGGCAGCCGGGTTCACCTACTGCGGCCCGTTCGGCGACTACCCCGACCATCCGTTCAGCGCGTTCATGACGCTGGTTCTCACAGACCCTTGAGCCTCGTTGCCGCCTCGAGCAGGACGTCGTCCTTCTTGCAGAACGCGAAGCGCACCTGGCTGCGGCCCGCGTCGACGTTGTCGTAGAAGACGACGTTGGGAATGGCGACGACGCCGCACCGGGCCGGCAGGGCGCGACAGAACGCCATGCCGTCCGGCTCGCTGAACGAGCTGATGTCTGTGGTGATGAAGTAGGTGCCCGCCGAGCGGAAGACCTCGAAGCCTGCCTCGGTCAGGCCCACCGCGAGGATGTCGCGCTTGCGCTCCATGTCGGCGCGGAGGCCGTCGTAGTAGCTGTCCGGCAGACGCAGCGCTTCGGCGGCCGCGTACTGGAACGGTCCGGAGCTGACGTAGGTGAGGAACTGCTTCGCGGTACGGACGGCGGCGACCAGCGGAGCCGGAGCCATGACCCAGCCGACCTTCCAGCCGGTGAACGAGAACGTCTTGCCGGCCGAGGAGATCGACACCGTGCGTTCGCGCATGCCGGGGAACGAGCTGAGCGGGATGTGCTCGGCGTCGTCGTACACGAGGTGCTCGTAGACCTCGTCGGTCACGACCAGCAGGTCGCGCTCGATCGCCAGCTCGGCAATCGCGGCGAGCTCGTCGCGCGTCAGGACCATGCCGGTCGGGTTGTGCGGCGAGTTGAGCAGCAGCAGCCGGGTGCGCGGCGTGACCAGGTCACGCAGGGCATCGAGGTCCGGCCGAAAGGTCGGCGCTCGCAGGGTCAGTGGCACGCGCACGGCACCGGCCATCGCGATGCAGGCGGCGTAGGAGTCGTAGAAGGGCTCGAAGGCGATGACCTCGTCGCCCGGCTCGAGCAGTCCGAGCATGGCGGCGGCGATCGCCTCGGTCGCTCCGGCGGTGACCAGCACCTCGTTATCGGCATCGTACGGGAGGCCGTAGAACCCCTGCTGGTGCTCGACAATCGCGTGGCGCAGCTCGGGGATGCCGATGCCCGGGGGGTACTGGTTACCCCTCCCTTCGCGGATGGCCCGTACGGCCGCCTCGGCGATCTCGGCCGGACCGTCGGTGTCGGGGAAGCCCTGGCCTAGGTTGATCGCGCCGGCGGAAAGAGCGAGGGCAGACATCTCCGCAAAGATCGTGGTGCCCATGCCGTCGAGTGCGCGGTTGAGCAACGGCCGGTCAGACACCTTGTCCTCCGCTCGATCGCCCTGTCATCGGGCAAGCCTGCCACAGCCAGCACCTTGATCCACAGAGGATTCGGGTTGTCCTGGCAACGCCAATCGTCTGTCGATCAAGGAACCGCTCCATCAGCTCGGACGGTGCTGGGGCCCGCGGCCGCGACGGGTCAGCCGCCGAGGCAGGACGGGCCGAGGAGGGCTTTGAGGTCGCCCATGAGCGACGGCGTGGCCGTGACCCGGAGCCGGTCGTCGAGGCGGAGCACGGTGGTTCGGGCGCCGGTCGACAGCTGGAGGTGGACCTCGGTGGTGCCGGGGTGGCTGGCCAGCACATCCTTGAGTCGCTCGACCACCGGCGGCGTGCACCGGGCGGCCGGGATCGTCAGGATCACCGGTCCCCGCGGACCCTGCGACAGGTCGGGGATGGTGATCTCCATCGCGATCAGCTTGGGGGTGTCGTCCCGCTTGTCGAGCCGGCCCCTGACCAGCACGACGGCGTCTTCGGTCAGGTGGACCGCGCACGCCTGGTAGGTCTGCGGGAAGAACATCGTCTCGATGGCGCCCTCGAGGTCCTCGACGATCGCGATCGCCCAGGCGTCGCCCTTCTTGGTGATCTTGCGGGTGACGCTGGTGATCAGGCCGCCGATGGTGATGATCGAGCCGTCCTGCCGCGCCTCGTCGGTCATCACGCTGGCAAGACCCGCGTCGACCGCTCCGGCCAGCACGTGCTCTATGCCGAACAGCGGGTGGTCGGAGACGTAGAGGCCGAGCATCTCGCGCTCGTAGCCGAGCAGCACCGACTTATCCCACTCGCCCACCGGGATGACCAGCTCGAAGGCTTCGACGGCCGGGCCGTCCTCGCTGGAGTCGCCGCCGAACAGGTCGTACTGGCCGATCGCCTCTGCCCGCTTGGTCTCCATCACCTGGTCGATGGCCGTCTCGTGCACCGCGAGCAGACCGCGACGGGTGTGGCCGAGCGAGTCGAACGCGCCTGCCTTGATGAGCGCGTCGACGGTCTTCTTGTTGCAGGCGACGGCCTCGACCTTGCGCAGGTAGTCGGGGAAGTCGACGAACGCGCCCTTCTCCCGCCGGGTCGCGACGAGCGAGCGGACGACGTTTTCGCCGACGTTGCGGATGGCAGCCAGGCCGAAGCGGATGTCCGTACCGCGGGGGGTGTAGTTGTTGTCCGACTCATTGACATCAGGCGGCAGCACCTTGATGCCCATGCGCCGGCACTCGGCGAGGTAGAGCGCGCTCTTGTCCTTGTCGTCGCGGACCGAGGTGAGCAGCGCCGCCATGTACTCGGCGGGGTAGTTGGCCTTGAGGAACGCCGTCCAGTAGGAGACGACGCCGTAGCCCGCGCTGTGCGCTTTGTTGAAGGCGTAGTCGGCGAACGGGACCAGGATGTCCCACAGCGTCTTGATCGCGCCGGCGCCGTAGCCGTTGGCCACCATGCCGGCCTCGAAGCCGAGGTATTCCTTCTCCAGGATCTCGCGCTTCTTCTTGCCCATGGCACGGCGCAGCAGGTCGGCCTGTCCGAGCGTGTAGCCGGCCAGCTTTTGCGCGATGGCCATGACCTGCTCCTGGTAGACGATCAACCCGTAGGTCTCGTCCAGGATCTCGGCCAGCGGCTCGGCGAGCTCGGGGTGGATCGGCTCGACCGGGCGCCTGCCGTTCTTGCGGTCGGCGTAGTCGATGTGGGCGTTGGCGCCCATGGGGCCCGGCCGGTAGAGAGCGATCAGGGCCGAGATGTCGTCGAACGCGGTAGGCCGCATCATGCGCAGCAGCGAGCGCATGCCGCCGCCGTCGAGCTGGAACACGCCGAGCGTGTCACCGCGCCCGAGCAGGTCGTACGCGTTCTGGTCGGCATCGAGGTCGAGATCTTCGAGGACCAGCGTCTCGCCGCGGTTGGCCAGGATGTTGGCCACGCAGTCGTCGAGGATGGTGAGGTTGCGCAGGCCGAGGAAGTCCATCTTCAGCAGGCCCAGCGACTCGCAGGCACCCATGTCGAACTGGGTGATGATCGCGCCGTCCTGCTCGCGCCGCTGGATCGGGATCACGTCGAGCAGCGGCTCTCGGCACAGGATGACGCCGGCCGCGTGGACCCCCCACTGACGCTTGAGCCCCTCGAGCCCGCGGGCGGTGTCGACCACCGTGCGGACGTCGACGTCGGACTCGTACAGCGCCCGGAACTCCCCCGCCTCGGCGTAGCGCCCGTGGGTCGGGTCGAAGATGCCGGCCAGCGGCACGTCCTTGCCCATCACCGCGGGCGGCATCGCCTTGGTGATGCGGTCGCCGAGCGCGTAGGGGTAGCCGCGCACCCGCCCGGAGTCCTTGACCGCCTGTTTGGCCTTAATCGTGCCGTAGGTGATGATCTGCGCGACCCGCTCCTCGCCGTACTTCTCGGTGGCGTAGCGGATCATGTCGCCGCGGCGGCGCTCGTCGAAGTCCATGTCGATGTCAGGCATCGAGATGCGGTCAGGGTTGAGGAACCGCTCGAAGAGCAGCTTGTGCTTGATCGGGTCGAGCTCGGTGATGCCCATGGCGAAGGCGATCAGGCAGCCGGCCGCCGAGCCACGCCCCGGGCCGACCCGGATGCCGTTCTCCTTGGCGTAGGCAACCAGGTCTGCGGTCACCAGGAAGTAGCCGGGGAACCCCATCTGGCAGATGACGCCGATCTCGTACTCGGCCTGCTTGCGGTGCTCATCGGGGATGCCGGCCGGGAAGCGCTTGTGCAGCCCGATCTCGACCTCTTTGACCAGCCACGACTCCTCAGACTCCCCCGCAGGCACGGGGAACTGGGGCATCAGGTTGGCGCCCTCGTTGAAGGTGACGTCGACCCGCTCCGCGATCAGCAACGTGTTGTCGCAGGCACCGGGCACCTGGCCCCACAACGCCCGCATCTCGCCGGCGGACTTGAGGTAGAAGTCGCGGGCGTCGAACTTGAACCGGTTGGGGTCGGCCATGGTCTTGCCGGACTGGACGCACAGCAGGACCTCGTGGGCCTCGGCGTCCTTCTCGTACGTGTAGTGCAGGTCGTTGGTGGCGATCATCGGGATGGCCAACTCACCGGCGAGCTTGATCAGGTCGGCGTGGACCCGGCGCTCGATGCCGAGGCCGTGGTCCATCAGCTCGCAGAAGTAGCTCTCCTTGCCGAAGATCTCCTGCAGCTCACCGGCGACCCGCTTGGCGCCCTCGTAGTCACCGATCCGCAGCCGGGTCTGGATCTCGCCCGACGGGCAGCCCGTGGTGGCGATGATGCCCTTGGCATAGGTCTCGATCAGCTCGCGGTCGATGCGCGGCTTGTAGAAGTAGCCCTCGAGGCTGGCCAGCGACGACAACCGGAACAGGTTGTGCATGCCCTGCGTGTTCTCGGCGAGCAGCGTCATGTGGGTGAACGCCCCGCCACCGGAGACGTCGTCCTCGCCGCCCTCGGCCCACCGCACGCGGGTCCGCTCGTACCGGCTGGTGCCCGGCGTGACGTACGCCTCCATGCCGATGATCGGTTTGACCCCGGCGGCGCGCGCCTGCTTCCAGAAGTCGTAGGCCCCGAACACGTTGCCGTGGTCGGTCATGGCCAGCGCCGGCATCTCCATGCGGGCGGCCTCGGCGAAGAGATCCTTGAGCCGGGCGGCACCGTCGAGCATGGAGTACTCGGTGTGCACGTGCAGGTGCACGAACGAGTCGGCCGAGCTGTCAGCCATGAGAAGCCGACCTCCATTCAGACAGACGCCAACGAGCGGCATGAGCGCTGGGGAAGGAGCGATCGGGCCGTACGAGCGGGGGTCACCCGCGGAAAGACGAGTCAATCACGAGCGCCCGACAGTTTCGGCGTGTCCCCCAGAGGTCCAGCAAGAACGGCGTGTCGAAACCCATCGCCCCCGCAACGATCATGGACATTCGGTGGTCTGGAAGGCAGTGGAGGCAGCAGAACGTCCAAGATCGACGCGAGGCCACGCGCTCTTAGGACTCGTCGCGCAGGATGTCGAGGGCATGCACCAGGTCGGCCGGGTAGGGGCTCTCGAACTCCACCCACCGCCCGTCGTCGGGGTGGGCGAAACCGAGCTTGACCGCGTGCAGCCACTGCCGCTTGAGCTCGAGGCGTGCGCTGATCGTGGGGTCCGCCCCGTACTGCGAGTCGCCGGCGAGCGGGTGCTTGAGCGCCGTCATGTGCACGCGGATCTGGTGAGTCCGCCCGGTCTCGAGGTGGATGTCGAGCAACGACGCCGCCCGGAACGCCTCGATGGTGTCGTAGTGGGTGATGCTCGGTTTGCCGTCGGCCACCACTGCGAACTTGAACTGGTGCTGCGGATGCCGGTCGATGGGCGCGTCGACGGTGCCCCGCAATGGATCAGGATGACCTTGTACGAGGGCGTGGTAGCGCTTGTCGACCTCCCGCTCCCGGAACGCCGACTTGAGCCGCGTGTAGGCGTGCTCGCTCTTGGCAACGACCATGAGCCCGCTGGTGCCCGCGTCGAGCCGATGGACCACGCCCTGGCGTTCCGCCGAGCCGGACGTCGACACCGTGTGGCCGGCCGCCATGAGCGCGCCGACGACCGTGGCGCCGATGTAGCCGGGCGACGGGTGTGCGGCCACGAACGGCGGCTTGTCGATGACGATGATGTCGCCGTCCTCGTGGACGATCGTCATGCCCTTGACCGGCGTGGCTGTGGCGACAACCGGGCCGGTCGGCTCGGGCAGGTCGACCTCGAGCCAGGCCCCGGCGCTGACGCGGTCGGACTTGATGCTGGGCTTGCCGTCGAGGGTCGCGGACCCGCCGGCGATGATCTCCGCGGCGGCCGTACGGGAGAGTCCGAACAGGCGGGACAGGGCAGCGTCGAGACGCAACCCCTCCAGGCCGTCGGGGACCGGGAGGGTGCGGCGGTCGGTCACGGCTCGACGACCTCGGTGGCGACCGGCTCGTCACCGTGCGGGTGATCGTGCTCGTCGTCATGAGCATGGTCGTGCCCGCCGTCGTGGTCGTGCAGGTGCGGGTGGTGCTGCTGGTGCGAGCCGTCGACGGCGATGCCGCGCCAGGAGAGGTAGACGGCCAGGACGCCGCCGCAGACGATGGCGGAGTCGGCGAGGTTGAAGACCGGCCAGTGCGGCAGCTCGATCCAGTCGACGACGTGGCCGCGCAGGAAGCCCGGCGAGCGGAAGATGCGATCGCCGAGGTTGCCGAGCGCGCCACCGAGCAGCAGGCCCAGGTCGATGGCCCAGGTGAGGCTGCGCAGCCGCCGGGCGGTGCGCACGATGGCCACGGCGACCGCGATCGCGACCAGGCCGAACACCGCCGTCATGCCCTCACCGAAGGAGAAGGCCGCACCGGCGTTGCGCGTGTAGTCGAGCCGCAGCAGGCTGCCGATGACGTTCTTGGGCTCGCCCTCGGTCAGGTGGGCGACCACCGCGAGCTTGCTCAGCAGGTCGGCGACGATGACGAAGATGGCCACCGCCGCGAGCAGGGCGATGCGGCGGCCGGAGGGCCGTACCGCCTCGACAGGACCGGGTGCCTCGGTCAGCGACGTTCCTCGCGTTGTTTGCATGTCACACACAGGGTGGCACGAGGGAAGGCCTGGAGCCGAGCCTTGCCCACGGGCTGACCACAGTTCTCGCAGACGCCGTAGGTGCCGTTGTCGAGCCGGGACAGCGCCCGGTCGACCTGGGCGAGCAAGTCACGGCTGTTGTTGGCCAGCGACAACTCATGCTCGCGCTCGAACGTCTTGGTGCCGGCATCGGCCTGGTCGTCGCCGGAGCCCTCGCCGGAATCACGCTGCAGGTCGTGCCACGCGATCTCAGCCTCGTCGATCTCGCCGCGCAGCTCATGGGCCTGGCTGTCGAGCTCGACGCGGAGCTCGCTGAGCTCTTCGGCGGTCCAGGGCTCCTCGCCGTCGCGGACCGGCGGCAGCTCGAACGGGCCCTTGGCGCGGCGGCTCGACGGACGGGCGGGCGCGGTCTTGACGGCGGCGGTCTTGGCAGGTGCAGCCTTGGCGGGAGCGGCCTTGACCGGCGCTTTGGCCGGGGCCGTCGCCTCTGCGGTCTTGGCCGGAGCCGCCTTGGCCGTTGCCTTGACAGGAGCGGTCTTGGTGGCGGCAGCCTTGGTAGGAGCCGCCTTGACGGCGGTCTTGGCGGGCGCGGCCGTCTTGGTCGCAGCGGTCTTTGTTGCAGCGGTCTTGGTCGCGGCCGGTGCGACGGACGCCGTCACGCCGGCGACCGCCTTCTTTGCCACGGCGGCGAGCGTGCGGCGCGGCCGGGCGGCCTCGTCCGGTCGGTCGGTGGCTCCGACCATCGCTCTCACCCCCAGCTCTGACGCCCCTCGACTGACGGGACATCCTCGACGACGACGAACCTGCACAAACTGCTGCGGCGAGACGCCGCGGATGATCACGAGCCCGAGCAGGATAAGCCCCGACTTGTCCCAGAACCAACGCAACGCGCCGACCGGGCGTTCCACACGACTGCGACAGTCTGCCACGCCGATCGCGCCCTGCCCGCTCCATTCCCCCGACCATGACGCCACGTGACGCGGGGGCTCAGCGCAAACGGGGCCGACGGCCGCCATCTGGCCCGCTGGGAGCCCGTACCGTCGCACGGTAAGATGACCGCCGCGGAGCAGGCGCTGACGGGACGAGTAGCGCCGGAGTTGCAGCCATGAGCGATCCGGGGACGGTGCGAGCCCGGAGGCGTGCGCCGGCGTGAAGATCACCCCCGAGCCGCCGGCAGAACGGTGCCCGACCAGGCGCCGCTAGAGCCGGCCCGCGCGCAGAGTGGAGCGGCCACGGCCGCTCAAGGAGGGTGGTACCGCGGGTCGCCTCACCAGGCGCCTCGTCCCTCCGTTGGAGCTCGTAAGAGCGACGCCGACGGAGCCGTGATGACCCGCAAGTTCGCCCCGATGCCGCCCCAGGTCGACCTGCCGGCGCTCGAGCGCACCGTCCTCCAACGCTGGGACGACACCGACGTCTTCGCCCGCAGCCTCGCGCGCACCGCCGACGGCGAGCGATGGGTCTTCTACGAAGGCCCGCCCACCGCCAATGGCAAGCCCGGCACCCACCACGTCGAGGCCCGTGTCTTCAAGGACCTGTTCCCGCGGTTCAAGACGATGAAGGGGTACGCGGTCCCCCGCACCGCCGGCTGGGACTGCCACGGCCTCCCCGTCGAGCTGGCGATTGAAAAAGAGCTCGGCTTCACCGGTAAGCAGGACATCGAGGCGTACGGCGTCGCCGAGTTCAACGCCAAGTGCCGCGCGTCGGTGCTCGAGCACGTCGACGAGTTCACCTCGCTCAGCCACCGCATGGGCTACTGGGTCGACTTCGACAAGGCCTACTGGACCATGAACCCGGAGTACATCGAGAGCGTCTGGTGGTCGCTCAAAACGATCTTCGACAAGGGTCTGCTCGTGCAGGACCACCGAGTCGCCCCCTACTGCCCACGCTGCGGTACGGGCCTCTCGGACCACGAGGTCGCCCAGGGCTACCTCACCGTCACCGACCCCAGCGTCTACGTCCGCTTCCCTTTGACCTCAGGCACTCTCGCCGACGAGTTCGGTGTGCGCAAGGTCAACCTGCTGGTCTGGACGACGACCCCGTGGACCCTCATCAGCAACACCGCGGTCGCGGTCAACCCCAAGGTCGACTACTGCGTGGTACGGGCCGACGACGAGCTGCTCGTGGTCGCCGAACCCCTGCTGAGCCACGTTTTTGGCGACACGCCGTACGAGGTCCTCCGTACCGTCAAGGGCACCGAGCTCGAGCACTCGACCTACTCGCGGCCGTTCCACGTCGTCGACTTCCCCGAGGGCAAGCACGCCCACTACGTCGGGCTGGCCGACTACGTCACCACCGAGGACGGCACCGGCCTCGTGCACCAGGCGCCGGCCTTCGGCGCCGACGACCTCCTCGTGGCCCGTCGGTACGGCCTGCCGGTCGTCAACCCGGTGCGCCCCGATGGCACCTTCGAGGCCGACCTCCCCCTGGTCGGCGGACTGTTCTTCAAGAAGGCAGACGCCCCGATCGTCGCCGACCTGCGCGAGCGAGGCCTGCTCTTCCGGCACGTGCAGTACGAGCACAGCTATCCACACTGCTGGCGCTGCGACACCGCACTGCTCTACTACGCCCAGCCGTCCTGGTACATCCGCACGACCGCCATCAAGGACCAGCTGCTGGCCGAGAACGCCAAGACCGACTGGCACCCTCAGACAATCCGCGACGGCCGCTACGGCGACTGGCTGCAGAACAACATCGACTGGGCGCTCAGCCGCAACCGCTACTGGGGCACCCCCCTGCCGCTGTGGCGCTGCACCGAAGGCCACCTCACCGCGATCGGCTCGCGGGCGGAGCTGGGGGCGCTGGCCGGGCGCGACCTGACCGAGCTCGACCTGCACCGACCCTATGTCGACGACGTCCACTTCCCCTGCCCCACAACGGATTGCGGCGTCGAGAGCAGCCGCGTGCCTGAGGTCATCGACGGGTGGTACGACTCAGGATCCATGCCGTTCGCCCAGTTCGGCTACCCCCACGCCGGCCCGCAGAAGAACGCAGAGTTCGAGGCTTCCTACCCCGCCGACTTTATCTGCGAGGCGATCGACCAAACGCGTGGCTGGTTTTACACGCTGATGGCCGTGGGCACGCTGGCCTTCGAGCAGTCCTCGTACAAGACGGTGTTGTGCCTCGGGCACATCGTCGACAAGGACGGCCGCAAGATGAGCAAGCACCTGGGCAACGTGCTCGACCCGTTCGACCTGTTCGAGAAGCACGGGGCCGACGCGCTGCGGTGGTACATGCTCTGCGCCGGCTCGCCCTGGCAGACCCGCCGCGTCGGCGACGAGGTGCTCGAGGAGGTCGTGCGCAAGGTCCTGCTGACCTACTGGAACACCGCGTCCTTCCTGGTGCTCTACGCCAACGCCAACGGCTGGGTGCCTGGCATGTACGCGCCCCATGTCGCCGAGCGGCCGGCGCTCGACCGCTGGGCACTCTCTGAGCTGCACGCCACGGTGATCGAGGTCGACGCGGCGCTCGAGGACTTCGACTCGACCCGGGCCGGCCGTCGGCTGACGCAGTTCATCGACGACCTCAGCAACTGGTACGTCCGCCGGTCGCGACGTCGCTTCTGGGAGGGCGATCCTGCCGCACTCGCGACGTTGCACGAGTGCCTCGAGGTGCTGACCCGGCTGCTCGCGCCGTTCGTGCCGTTCGTCACCGAGGAGGTCCACCGGCGGCTCGTGGTCGACGTCTGGCCCGACCTGCCCGACTCTGTCCACCTGCGCGACTGGCCGGCCGTCGACGGTGCCCTGGTCGATCAGCGCCTCGCCGGGCAGATGGCGCTGGTACGGCGTCTCGTCGAGCTGGGCCGGGCGGCCCGGGCGGAGTCGGGCGTCAAGACCCGACAGCCGCTCGGGCGTGCGCTCGTCGGCGCTACCGGCTGGGCCGACCTGCCGGACGAGCTCAAGGCGCAGGTCACCGACGAGCTCAACGTCACGTCGCTGGAGTCCTTGTCCAGCGCCGGTTCGCTCGTGGACGCCTCGGTCAAGGCCAACTTCCGGGCGCTCGGCAAGCGGTTCGGCAAGGGTGTCCAGGCGGTGGCGGCCGCGGTGGCCGCCGCTGACCCCGAGCTGCTCGTCGCCGAGCTGCGCACGACCGGCAACGCGGTGGTCTCGGTCGACGGCGAGACGGTCTACCTCTCCCCCGACGAGGTCATCGTCACGGAGACGCCGCGTGAGGGCTGGGCCGTCGCATCGGCCGCCGGCGAGACGCTGGCGCTCGACCTCACGATCACGCCCGAGCTGCGTTCCGCCGGCCGCGTGCGCGACGTCGTGCGCCTGATCCAGGAGGCCCGCAAGACCAGCGGCCTCGACGTGTCCGACCGCATCGAGCTGTGGTGGGTGGCCGACAGCGAGGACCTCGCTGAGGCGCTGCGGGAGCACGCCGCGGTGCTGTCGGCCGAGGTGCTGGCACCGCTGGTCACCGAGGGCCGGCCCGCCGCACCGCTGCCCGAGCACCGCGATGACGACCTCGGCTTCACGTTCTGGCTGCGAGCCGCCGGCGAGTGAATCCGCGTCGATCAAAGGAGTCGCAGCGGCGTGACCACGCCCCGTGGACTCCTTTCATCGGCAACATTGGGGCCTGCGCCCAAGCGACAACCGCCTGACCAGCGCTTCACGAAGGGCCCAGTGATCCGGAAGGGTGGGTGCTGAGTACAACACCCCGGCACCAGCCACCCGGACTAACCAGGAACCACCCTTTCGGCAGAGTCAAGACGGCACCCTCGCCGTGCCGATGCTCCTACTGCACCCCCGCTATGCGCCGTCCGGCGCAGCGAGGAGTGCCAAGGTCGTCGAGCGGAGGTCCCCGTGTCAGCAAGCAGCCTGTCACTGGCTGGGCAGAGCGCTGGCGGGGGCCTGCGGCTCAACCCCAACGCCATCGCCGTCCCGGCGTTGGCCAGTCACGTGCGGCCGGCGCTCGTCCTACACGAGCGCGAGGCGCGCCAGCTGCTGGAGACCGCAGCCCGCTACGACGTCAGCAACGGCGGCTGCTTCTCCGCCGGGCCGGCCGGCATCCAGGTGTGGTCCGGCCCCTGGGAGGGCGTCAACGGCGGCCACGGCGACTCGGTCCACCTGGGCTCGGTCGACTGGAGCTATGACACGCCGGTGCGGCACTACGCCACGGTCTACCGGGCGATGGTGACCGAGGCCGGTGTCACCTGCGGAGAGACCACGACCTCGGTGCTGGCACGGGTGCTGGCGCTGAGCGGACTTCCGCTCGAGGGCAGCCGGGTCACGATGCCCCAGCCACCGCGCCGCGACCCGTTCCGCCACGGCCGCTCGGCCTGAGCCGATCAGGGCCGGCAGACTCCGCAGGGCATGGCGTTGCTCGCCCTTGCCGCTCCCACGGTCGTGGTGACGGCGTCGTCGGCCACGGTGACGTAGCGGCAGTCGGACCGGTGGTAGCGGTTGCGCACCTGGATCACGACGGCGTCGGGGTCGACCGGCTGGTAGGTCTTGAAGCCCGGGGTACGCGGCGCGCCGACCTGGATCGTCGGAGGCGTGGGCGGCGGCGCTGATGGTGGCTTGGCGACGGCGCGCTCCGGGCGGGCGAGCGGCATCGGCTGGGGCGTCGGTGCGACCCGGACGTTGCTGCCCTGCACGTGCATGACCTGCACGTTGCTGGGCTGCGGCGGGGCCACCGGCGCGGCCGGCAGGACTGGAGCGTCGGTCGGGGCCGGCGCCTTGTTCTTGCCGAACCCGGCGAACCGGGGCCGCGGCGGCGCTGGCTCGTCGGTGGCCTTGACCTTGGCGGCGACGGAGGCGGCGACCGGGTCGACCGCGGGCTCGGACTCACCGATCACGTCAGGCTCGTCGTCCTCGGTACGGAACTCCAGCCGCCGCTGGTTGGCCGAGACCGCGACCAGGGCGAACGCCGCGATCGACGCGACGGTCGCACCCCAGATGGCGGCCTTCCAGTGCCAGCTGCCCGCAACCCCCGCGATCAGCAGGATCAGACCCAGGGCAACGAGAACCCCACTGGCGAGGATCATCGGGTCGGCCCTCAGGTCGACCGTCTCGCCCGCTTCGGCGGGGGGCGGCGGCAGGTCGGTCACGATCCGGAGGGCTCCGGACCCTCATCGTCGGTCTCGAAGCCCGTGCCCGCGGCGAACGGATTGCCGTCGGCCGGGCGCGGGGCGTAGGGGTTGCCGGCCACCGCTGCCGCCGGGGCGTAGGGGTTGGGCGCGGGAGTGGCGAGCCCGGGCACACCCTGGCCGATGCCGGTCGGCGCCGGTGCCGGAGCGGGCGTCGCGGCGGGTGCGGGAGCGGCTGCCACTGGCGCTGCGGGCGCCGCCGTCTCCGCGGGAGCGCGGCCGTCGAGGTCGCGCAGCTGGGTCTCGAGGTAGGCCTTGAGCCGGGTGCGGTACTCCCGCTCGAACGCGCGCAGGTCTTCGACCCGGGCCTCGAGGGCGATCCGCTGGGTCTCCAACTGGCCCATGACGGTGGTGTGCCGCGTCTGCGCCTCGCGCTCCAGCTCGGCGGCTCGGGCGCGGGCGTCGCCCACGAGCTTGTCTGCCTCCGCCTTGGCCTCGGCGACGGCGCTGTCGGCGGTGCGCTGCGCCATCTGCAGTGTGCGCAGGGCGGCCTGGTCCGGCGGCTCGGCGGCGACGACCGGAGCGGCCGTGACGACGGGTGCGACCGTCTCGGGCACCGCAGCGGCGACGGGGGCCACCGGCTCGGCAGCGGCCACGGGCGTCGGCGCGACCACCGCGGCACTCTGCATTTGGTTGATCCGGTTGCGCAGGTCAGCGTTCTCGGTGAGCAGGCGGGTGAGCTCGGCCTCGACCTCGTCGAGGAAGGCGTCGACCTCCTCCTCGTCGTAGCCCGGCTTGAACCGGGTGGTGGCGAATTCCTTGCTCTGGACGTCCTGGGGGGTCAGGGGCATCAGGTCACCTCGTGGCTACAGGACGGACAAGCTGCAGGGGTACTGCCGCTCAGGAACGCGGGCAAATCGAGCGCTGTGGCGCGAGCAGGGGGTCACAGCCTGCTCAGCCGCCCCAGAATACTGTCCCGGGCCTAGTTGCCCAGTCCCTTGAACACACCAGCCAAGATCACTAAGCCGACGAGCAGCACGATGAAGCCCAGGTCGATGGCCGCGTTGCCCACCCGCAGCAGCGGGATGAACCGGCGCAGCAGGCGCAACGGCGGGTCGGTGACGGTGAACACGACCTCGAGCAGGACCACCATCAGCCCGGACGGCCGCCAGTCCCGCGCGAACGCCATGACCCAGCTGATGACAGCCCGGAACAGCAGCAGCGCGATGGCGATGTAGGTCAGGGTCGCGAGGATCTGACCCAGGATCTTCATAGGGAGGGAGACAACCTTCAGCTCTGGTTGAAGAATCCACCCTCGACGATGCGTGCCTTGTCCTCGGCAGTGACGTGGACGTTGGCCGGCGAGAGCAGGAAGACCTTGTTGGTCACCCGTTCGATGCTCCCACGCAGTCCGAAGATCAGCCCAGCCGAGAAGTCGACCAGTCGCTTGGCGTCACCATCGCTCATCTCGGTGAGGTTCATGATCACCGGGGTGCCCTCGCGGAAGCTCTCGCCGATCGTGCGGGCCTCGTTGTAGTTGCGTGGGTGCAGCGTCGTGATGCGGTACTGCTCGGGCTCGACCGCGACGGGCGCGGGGGGCGGCGCCATCATCACCCGGTCGACGCCGGCGGAACGTACCGGACGGGGTGCGGGCTCCTCGTAGCGGGCCCGCTCGGCCCGTTCGTCGAGGCGGCGGACCGTGCTCGGCCGCGCCGGCTCCTCGACCTCGGGCTCGAGGTAGTCGTCCTCGGCGTACTCGTCGTAGGCCTCGTCGTCGACGAGGCCCAGGTAGAGACCCACCTTGCGCAGGGCGCCAGCCATGTCGTCGGACCTCCGAATAGGGACTTGCTCTTGAGCGCGACCTTATACGACCGGGGCGAATCGGACGCCGAGCAACGCCGTCCCGACACGCACATGTGTCGAGCCGTACGCAATCGCCTGCTCGAGGTCACCGCTCATCCCCGCTGACAGCATGGTCGCGTGGGGGTGCTCGTCCGTTACAGCGGCGCGGGCCTCGGCGAGCCTGGCGAACGCCTGTGCCGGGTCGGCGCCCAGCGGAGCGACCGCCATCAGCCCGGCGAACCGCAGGCCAGGTGCGTCGGCCGCCTCGTCGGCCAACGCCAGCAGGGTACGAAACGCAGGGTCCAACGGCACGCCGCCCCGACCCTCGACCTGCGCGAGCGAGACCTGGACCAGCACGTCGAGCACCCGACCGGCCGCTACCGCGGCGTGAGACAGCGCCTCGACCAACCGCACCCGGTCGACGGCCTCGACCACGTCGGCGTAGGCCGCAACCGAGCGCGCCTTGTTGGTCTGGACCTGGCCCACGAAGTGCCACACCACGTCGAGGCCGGCTCCCTGCTCGGCCTTGCTGGCGGCTTCCTGGTCGCGGTTCTCCGCCATGTGCCGCACGCCGAGCCCGGCGAGGGCCTCGATGTCGGACAGCGGATGTGTCTTGGTGACCGCGACCAGGGTGACCTCAGCCGGGTCGCGCCCCGCGGCGTGGCAGGCGACGTCGATGCGGGCCCGTACCGTCGCGAGGTTGGCGGCCAGCTCGTCGGCCCGGCTCACGGCTCGAGCCAGACCAGGCCGGCGAACCGTCCGGTCACGCCGTCGCGGCGGTAGGAGAACAGCTCGGGGCTCTCGACCGTGCAGCGGCCGTCGACCGAGACCTGGCTGACCCCGAGCGCCGCGAGCTGGGACCGGACGCCGGCGGTCAGGTCGAGCGAAGGGCTTCCGGTGGGGGTGACCGCCGCGGTGCCCGGCACGGCGGCGTCGACCTCGGCCGCCATCGCGGCCGGCACCTCGTAGCACGCGGCGCAGACACCGGGACCGATCGCAGCCCGCAGGTCGCCGACACGAGCGCCGGCCTCGACCATGGCCTCGACTGTCGCAGTGACCACACCGGCGGCCATGCCCCGACGGCCGGCATGAACGGCGCCGACGACGCGGGCGACCGGGTCGGCCAGCAGCACCGGCAGGCAGTCGGCGACCAGGACCACGAGCGGAGCCGAGAGCGCCGTCGTGACCATCGCGTCGGCGTCGCGTCGAGCCTGGCGGAGCCGGACCGTGCCGACCTCATGGGGCGCAATGGTGACCACGGCGTTGCCGTGCACCTGGTGGACGAAGCTCGACCGATCCGGGGCGCTGCCGATGGCCGCGGACACCAGGCTGCGGTTGGCGAAGACGCGGTCCCAGTCGTCATCGACATGGAACGCCAGGTTGAGCTCGTCGTACGGCGGCAGGCTGACCCCGCCGTACCGGTTGGCGAAGACTGCGCCGACGCCGGGACCGAGGTCGACCGGCGTCGGCTGGACCGGCCGGCTCACCTACTTGAGGAAGTCCGGGACGTCGAGGTCGTCGCTGTCGTCGAAGACGATGGTGCGGCGCTGCGGGACCGGCTCGCTCGGCTTCCACGTCGTCGGCGCCGGGGTGTCGCGACGGGTCGGTGCAGGAGCCGTCGCGGTGCGGGGCCGGGTCGGCGCCGCGGCCGTGGTCGGCTTGGCTGCGGCCCGGGCAGCCTCGGCGGCCTCGGTCGCGCGGCGGCTCTCGGGACGGGCCGGAGCAGGGCGTCCACCGTCGAAGCCGGCGGCGATCACGGTCACCCGTACCTCGTCACCGAGCGCGTCGTCGATGACCGCGCCGAAGATGATGTTGGCCTCGGGGTGGGCGGCATCGGCGACCAGCTGGGCGGCCTCGTTGATCTCGAACAGGCCGAGGTCGGACCCGCCGGCCACCGAGAGCAGCACCCCGTGGGCGCCGTCGATGGAGGCCTCGAGCAGCGGGCTGGAGATGGCCATCTCGGCGGCGGCGACCGCGCGGTCCTCGCCGCGCGAGGAGCCGATGCCCATGAGGGCCGAGCCGGCGTTGGACATGACCGACTTGACGTCGGCGAAGTCGAGGTTGATCAGGCCGGGGGTGGTGATGAGGTCGGTGATGCCGGAGACGCCGGAGAGCAGCACCTGGTCAGCCTGCTTGAACGCGTCGATCACGCTGATCGAGCGGTCGCTGATCGACAGCAGCCGGTCATTGGGAATGATGATGAGGGTGTCGACCTCGGCGCGGAGATCCTCGATGCCGGTCTCGGACTGGGTCAGCCGACGGCGGCCCTCGAAGGTGAACGGCCGGGTGACGACGCCGATGGTCAGTGCGCCCAGGCCACGCGCGATGCGGGCGACAACGGGCGCGCCGCCGGTGCCCGTGCCGCCGCCCTCGCCCGCGGTGACGAAGACCATGTCGGCGCCCTTGAGCACCTCTTCGATCTCCTCCGCGTGGTCCTCGGCGGCCTTGCGACCGACCTCGGGGTCGGCGCCGGCGCCGAGGCCGCGGGTCAGCTCGCGACCGACGTCGAGCTTGACGTCGGCGTCGCTCATGAGCAGCGCCTGGGCGTCGGTGTTGATGGCGATGAACTCGACGCCCTTGAGCCCGACCTCGATCATCCGGTTGACGGCGTTGACGCCGCCGCCACCGATGCCGACGACCTTGATGACTGCGAGGTAGTTCTGCGGAGCTGCCACGATGACGCCTTTCGTTGACCCGGCGGCACCCTCACCCTCAGGTAGAGGTGTATAGTTATGTCAACCTGTGCCGGAGCGGACACTAGCCGACTTCTGACCCTCTACTCAAGGGACCCGCCGGGAACAGGCCGAAATGTCTGGTTGGCCGCCTAGCGGTGCAGGGCCGATACCGGGGCAAAGACGGCTTCTCCGGCTCACCCCATCGCCACCGTTCGGATACCTCCGAGGCCCGCAGCGTTCACCCATTGCTCCCGCCCCACCAGTCCCTCTACGCTTGGCGCCAGCCGGGAAGATAGGTGTGGGGGTTCGTAGGGGCTAGCACCCGGCTGGTGTGCCGGCGCAGTGGGCGAGCCGCAGGGGTTGCGGTTCCCCGCTTGCCGCAAGACGCAGGCGCCCGTCGGCAGACACAGGTGACGTGCCGTTCACCGTCCAGACCGAGCAGCTCCGAGATCGCCATGAAGCACCACCTCTTCCGTACCGCACTGTTGCTTGCCCTCCCGACCCTCGTGCTCCCGGTCCTGTCCGTCACGTCCGCCCGAGCGGCCTCGCCCACAGCGGTCCACGTCAACTTCCAGCCGGCGTCGGTGACGGCGCCCGCGGGCTACACCGCCGACACCGGCGCCGCGTACAACGGCACCTCCGGGTGGCAGAGCCTGACCGGCGGCGCCCTCGACATGACGGCCAACACCCGCGTGCGCAACTCGGCCCAGTCGCCGGACAAGCGGTACGACACGATGGTGCTGATGCAGGAGACCGCCAGCTCGTCGGGCAACAAGACGCCGGGTCAGTGGGTCACCGCTCTCACCAACGGCTCGTACACAGTGACCGTCGGGGTCGGCGACGCCACCGCCGTCAACTCCACCTATGTCATCACGGCCCAGCCGGGCACGGCCGACGCAACCACGATCGTCGACCACTACGTGCCGACGACCAGCGCGCCGTTCTCCACCCAGACCAAGACCGTGGTGGTCTCCGCCGGCCAGCTCGTCCTCTCCCCCGCGGGCGGCGCCAACACCAAGATCGACTTCGTCGACGCCGTCCCCGTCGGCGGCGGAGGGGGCGGTGGCGGCGGCGGTACGGGCTCCGGACTCACCGTCACCTCGCCCGACAGCACCACCCTCGCGCTGACCACGCCGCGGCTGGTGTTCTCCAAGATCCGCGGCTCGGGCAACCCGGCAGCCCGGTCGTTCACCTTCGCCAACGGTGGTACGACCACGCTGTCCATCACCGGCCTCGCCGTCGTCGGCGCCAACGCGAGCGACTTCGGGCTGGCCAGCGGCCAGCCGACGTCGCTGTCCATCCCGGCGGGCGGCTCGGCGACGGTCTCGGTGGTCTTCCACCCGGCCGACCCGACGGGCTGCAACAGCAGCAGCGACCCCTACGCCATCGGCAACGCCGGCCGCTCCGCGACGCTGACCTGGCACAGCAACGACCCCGCGCACGCGACCGGCTCGGCCGACCTGGGCGGCATCGACGCGTGCGGCGCCGGCGGCAACAACGAGGCGGTGCTCGACGAGATCCTGCCCGTCCTCGGCTACTCGACCGTGGTCGACAACGCCGGCATCAACCGCCGCTACATCGGGCCGCTGCGGTGGCTGAACGGCACGGACGAAATCATCTCGCCGTACTTCAAGGCCGCCGACACCAGCAAGCCGGTCAGCCTGACGCCGATCGCCCACTACGCCGGGCCCAACACGGTGCCCTACGGCGCGACAGGCTGGTACGCCCAGGGCGCGGCGCTCAACACCGCCTCGACCCAGACCTGCAACGCCGCCTGCCAACAGCTCTTCCTGTTCCCCGCCGACCCGTCGAAGACGACGTACAACGAGAACCAGAAGCTGCTGCCAACGCCCACCGGCACGACGACGTTCACCCCGCCTGGCAATTTCGGCGTCTACAACGGTGACGGAACCAACGTCAACTTCACCGACGACAGCCTCAACATCGACCACACCACGGCCAACCCGACGGCCAACGTGCCGGTCCCCCACTACCTGCACGACATGCGCGTTTACCCGGCCTATGGCCCCGGCCACGTCGCGATCCCCAACACCTACATCATCGGCATCGACATCACCCGGGTCTCCGCCTACCACAACGACGACTTCCAGGACGTGATCCTGCTCCTGCGCAACGCCACCCCCGCCCTCGCGTACGGGCCGCAGCCCGGCGCCGCGACGACGGTCAACCTGGCCGCTGGCGGAAGCGTCAGCCCGACCTGCGCCGTGACTGGGTTCGACGGCGTGCTGCCCGACACCGCCGGCGACCAGTGCCAGGCGGCCAACCTGGCGTTCACCTCGAGCGGCCTCGCGATGACCAGCACCGCCGGCCAGCTGGCCAACAACAACCAGCAGAACGCGCTCTACAAGACCTTCGACGCGACCAAGGGGCAGTTCACTGTCGACGCCAAGGTCGTCGGACCGGTCAACTACCTGACCACCGACTTCCAGCAGATCGGCGCGTTCTTCGGACCCGACCAGAACAACTTCGTCAAGGTCGAGGCGGCCCACGAAGGCGCCGACTCCCCGCACCTGACGATGTTCTACCGAGAGAACGGCGTCTCGGGCACCGTGGGCTCGGTGTCGCTCCCGGCGATGACGACCTCATCCACGCTCGACCTGATCATCCGCGGCAACACCACGGTGCCCGACCCGCTGCCGTACGGCGACACCTACGGGGTCAGCGGCTTCCCGCTCGACCAGGTGAGCGTCTTCTACAGCCTCAACGGCGGCGCGCTCGTGCAGGTGGGGTCGGTCAAGATGCCGGCCGACGTGACCGGGTGGTTCTCCAAGCAGGCCAAGGCCGGCATCCTCGCCTCGAACAGCGGCACGACCAGTCCGATCACCGCGACGTTCAGCAAGTTCTCGATCACCGCACCCTGACGCTCGCACCGCCGTCGACCCGGAAGGTTGGCGCAGAAGCGGCTGTTTTCGGTCGCTTCCGCGCCAACGTTCTGGGCAGCCGGTCAGCCAACAGTGACCGGGGTGCCACTGTCGAGTGCGTGGTACGGGGCGCCGGTCGCCGTCAGCAGGTTGGCCATCAGGCCTTGCCCGCGCTCGTTGAGCAGCCCGTCGTGCATCGGGAACGCCCGGGTGGGCGCCACGTCGCGGACGTAGTCGAGGACCTCGGCGCTCTTGGACCACGGCCCGTGCAGCGGCACCAGCAGGCTCTCGACCGGCACGCCCGGCAACGTGAACGCGTCCCCGGGGTGGAACACGCTGCCGCCGAGCAGGAAGCCGACGTTGCCGACGCGCGGGATGAGCGGGTGGACCAGCTCGTGCCACTCCCCGTGGACGGAGACCGACAGGCCGTCCAGGTCGAAGCTGTCCCCGTCGCCGACCACATGCACCCGGCCGGACGCGGCGCCGAGCTGCTCGGCGACCGAGCCGTTGGTCCACAGCTGCAGAGCCGGGTCTGCCTCGAGAGCGGCCATCAGCACCTCCGGCTGGAAGTGGTCGGCGTGCTCGTGGGTGACCAGCACGGCGTGGGCGCCGACGAGCGCATCCGGGCTGCTGAAGACGCCGGGGTCGATGACGACGGTCGGACCGCCGTCGACCGCGAGCCGGATGCACGCGTGGCCAAGCCTGGTGAGCTGCATGAGATGCCTTTCGGATCAGGAAGAGTGCGTCAAACTCTACAGCCTTGCTGTATTGTTTGCCCATGCCTCCCGCCGCCAGTGTCGACGAGACCGCCGCCCAGCTGAGACTCGCCGTCGGTCAGCTGGTCCGGCGGCTGCGCGCAGAGACAGTGGCGCAGGGCGGGCTGCCGGTCGCCCAGGCCGCCGTGCTGGGCTGGCTCGACCGCGAGGGCCCCATGACGACGGCCGAGCTCGCTGCTGTCCAGTCGGTGCGGCACCAGTCGACGGCCCGGGTGGTTGGCCAGCTGGTCGACCAAAGCATGGTCACGCTCGCGGCCCACCCGGAGGACGGCCGCAAGGTCGTGGTGTCGCTCGCGCCGAGCGGCCGGCGTGCCCTGCAGCACCAGCGGGCGGAGCGGGTCGGGTGGCTCGCCGACGCCATCAGCGATCGGCTGACCGTCGCCGAGCAACGGGTCCTCGCCGAGGCGGCCCCGCTGCTGCTGCGACTCGTCGAGGGCTGACCTACTCCCCCGTGACGCCGTCGACCAGCTCTCGCAGCAGGTCGGCGTGGCCCGCGTGGCGGGCGGTCTCCTCGATCATGTGGGCGACGACCCAGCGCACGCTGACCAGCGTCGGGCCCCGGTGGGCGAAGGCCTCCATCGATGTGGCCGCCAGCACGGCACGGCTCTCGTCGCACGCGACCGCGTAGCGGGCCAGCAGAACGGCCACGGTCTCTGCCGGCTCGACCCGCCAGTCGCCGTCGGGGTCGTCATCGGTCCAGGTGTAGGTCACGTCGTCGCGGCCCGCCAGCACCTGCTGGAACCAGTAGCGCTCGACGTCGATCAGGTGCTTGACCAGTCCGCCGAGGGTCATCGACGACGAGGGCACTACGATGCGTACCGCGTCGGCATCGCTGAGCCCGGCCAGCTTCCAGGCGATGGTGGCTCGCTGGAAGTCGAGGTAGCCGGCAAGCGTCGCCCGCTCGTCCCCGTCGTACGGCGGCTCGGGCCGCCCGGCGGCGTCGATCACTTGACGGTGATCACGTCGGGTGAGCTCAGGTCCAGCGTCTTGGCGTTGGCAGAGATGGTGGGTACGGGCACGGAGCCCGCGCCCGCCTTGCCGGACCCGGCGGTGCCCGAGCTGGAGCCGGCGCTCGTGGTGGTCGGTGAGGCTCCTGCGGCCATCGACTGCAGCACCGCCGCGAGCTCCTGCGCCTTGCGGGCCGAGTTGGTCGCGTCACCCCAGATGACGGTCAGGCCCGAGGCCAGGGTCAACGTGACCGAGGCGGGCGTCGGTGCGGTCACTGACAGCACCGTCGCTCGCACCTTGGCTGGGATGGACGCGACCACGTCGAGAGCAGCCCTAGTCGCCGGGTCGCTCGGACCGGGTGTGGATAGGGACAGCACCGACATGCCAGACGGCGGCGCATCGACATCGGCGAAGACGACTCCGGTCGCGTCCATGAGCGCGAGCGGCTTGCCGGGCCGCTTGACCACCGCGGCGGCCTTGCGCTCGACGACCGTGATCGTGACCGTGGACGGCCAGGTGCGCTCGACCGTGGCGCTCTGCACCGGCGGCATCGCTTCGACCCGCCGCCGGATCGCCGACACGTCCAGCCGGGCCAGTGGACGGTTCTGCGGCACCCGCGCCGCCTGCTCGATCTCGACCGGGTCGAGCCTCGAGCTGCCCAGCACCCGGACGTGGTGGACGGCCAGCAGCGTCGAACCGAGGACCACCCACCCCGCGCCGGCGAGCAGCGCGACGAGGACGACGCCGATCAGCAGCGGCCGCAACGACAGCAGTCGACGCTTGCGCGCCCGCGCGGCGAAACGCCGCTCGGTGGAGGGCCGCAGCGACGCGTTGCTGCCGATCGCGCCCGACGAGCGGGGTCGGGACTTGAGCCGCAGGCTCATCGTTGACCTCCACCAGTGGGGGCTGCGACAGCGCCGGGACCGCCGGAGGCGAGCAACGACAGCACCTCCGGCCCGATCATGGTCACGTCACCGGCACCGATGGTCATGACCAGGTCTCCGGCCGCGGCGCGTGCGACGAGGTCAGCCGCCACGGCCGACCAGGACGGCTGGTAGGTGACCCGGGCGTAGGGCAGCGGCACCGCGTCGGCGACCAGGGCCCCCGTGACACCGGGTACGGGGTCTTCACGAGCCGCGTAGACGTCCATCACCACGACCTCGTCCGCGAGGGCCAGCGCCCGGCCGAACTCTCGGGCGAACGCCTCCGTACGGCTGAACAAGTGGGGTTGGAAGGCGACCACCAGCCGGCCCTCGCCCGCCACCTCACGCGCGGCACGCAGCGCGGCCGTCAGCTTGGTGGGGTGGTGGGCGTAGTCATCGTAGACCCGCACCCCGCCCTCGACGCCCTTGAGCTCGAACCGGCGACGGGCACCGCGGAAGCCCGCGAGGCCGGCCGCCAGCTGGTCGAAGGACAGCCCGAGACGCAGCCCGACCGCCAGGGTCGCGGCGGCGTTGCGGACATTGTGGTCGCCCGGCACCTGCAGCCGCAGCGTCCCCATGCGCCGCCCGCGGTAGACGATCTCCGCCTCCGACGTGTGGCCGTCGAGCCGAAGCCCGTCGATGCGCAGGTCGGCGTCGTCGGCTGTGCCATAGGAGATGACCTCGGCGCCGTTGGCGCTGGCGGCGGCGGCGACCCGCCGGGCACCGGCGTCGTCGGCGCACGTGACCAAGAATCCTTGCGGGTCAAGGGTTTGCGAGAACGCGACGAACGCTGCCTCGACCGCAGCGTCGTCGGCGTAGTGGTCGAGGTGATCCGGCTCGACGTTGGTGACCACGGCGGCGAACGGCGACAGCAGCAGGAACGACCCGTCGCTCTCGTCCGCCTCGGCGACGAAGAGCTCACCCGTGCCGTTGTGAGCGCCGGAGCCCGGCTCGTTGAGGTCGCCGCCGATGGCGAAGGACGGATCGACGCCGCAGTGCTGCAGCGCCACGGTCAGCATCGAGGTGGTCGTGGTCTTGCCGGCGGTACCGGCGACGGCGATGCCCTTGCGGCCGGCCATGACCGCCGCCAGGGCCGCGGCACGCAACAGCACGGTCAGACCTCGGGCCCGAGCTTCGACCAGCTCGGGGTTGCTCTGCCGGATAGCGCTCGAGACGACGACGGTGTCGACCTCGTCCACGTTGTCGGCGTGGTGACCGACATCGATCCGTGCGCCGAGCGCCCGCAGGGCGGCGAGCATCGTGGAGTCCTTGGCATCGCTGCCCGAGACGGGCACGCCGCGCGCCAGCAGGATGCGGGCGATGCCGCTCATGCCGGCGCCGCCGATGCCGATGAAGTGGACCCTGCCCAGCTCGGTGGTCACATCCACCTCTCAGCGGTGTCGATGACCATCTGCGCCAACGTCACGTCGGCGTCGCGGCGACCCAAGGTCGCGGCCGCAGAACCCATGGCCTGCAGGCGATCGGGGTCGACGATCAGGGGCAGCACGGTGTCGCGTACCGCCGCGGCGTCGAGATCGGAGTCGGCGATGATCAGGCCTCCCCCGGCGTCGACGGTGGGCGTCGCGTTGAGCCGCTGCTCACCGTTGCCGTGGGGCAGCGGGACATAGACCGCAGGCAGACCGACCGCGGCGAGCTCTGCGCAGGTCATCGCGCCCGCCCGGCAGAGCACCAGATCGGCTGCTGCGTAAGCCAGCTCCATGTGATCAACGTAGCCCAGAACGACGTAGGGAACGCCGTGATCGGCGAGCGCCGCGCGCACGTCGTCGACGTTGCCCGCGCCCGTGTGGTGCAGCACCTGCACCCCCGCGGCGGCCAGCTGTGCGGCTGCACCCACCACGGCATCGTTGATCCGGCGGGCACCCTGCGAGCCTCCGGTGACCAGCAGCGTCGGCCGTTGCGGGTCGAGGCCGAAGCCGGCGCGTGCTGCTGCCCGGCTCTCAGCGCGGTCGAGCCGGGCGACCGACTCGCGCAGCGGGATGCCGACGTGGACGGCGTGAGGCAGCAGTGTGCTGGGAAAGCTCACCGCGACCACCTTGGTCATGCGGGCGCCGATGCGGTTGGCCAGGCCGGGTCGCGCATTGGCCTCGTGGACCACGATCGGGATGTGCCGCCGCCGCGCCGCAAGGTAGGCCGGCATCGCGACGTAGCCACCGAACCCGACCACGACGGACGCGGACGTGCGCTCGATGACCTCCTCGACCGCGTGGATCGCGCCGATGAGACGCCCTGGTACGGAGACGATCTGCGGGGTGACCCGACGGGGCAGCGGCACCCGCGGGATTTCGGCCAGCTCGTAACCACGCGCCGGGACCAGCCGCGCCTCGAGACCCGACGCCGTGCCCAGGGCGGTGATGCCTATGGTCGGGTCGAGCCGGCGCAACGCGTCAGCGGTGGCGAGCGCGGGCTCGACATGGCCGGCGGTGCCCCCGCCGGCAAGGATGACGTGCACCGGTCAGCGTCCCACCGGTCGACGCCGCGAGAACCGCTCGCGCAGCGGCACCCGAGCCGCGAGCGCCTCGGCAGCACCGGGCTCGCGACGGGCGAACGACGCGAGCATGCCGAGCGCCGCCAGAGTCGGGATGAGGGCGGAACCACCGAATGAGATCAGCGGGAGCGGGATGCCGGTGATGGGCAGCAGGCCAGTGACCGCGCCCATGTTGACCAGCGCCTGGGTGAGCACCCACGCGATGACGCCACCGGCCGCGAGCCGGGCGAACGGCTCGTCGGAGCGACGCGCCACCCGCAGGCCTGCGTACGCGAGGAGTCCGAACAGGCTGACCACCCCGAGGGCACCGATCAGGCCGAGCTCCTCGCCGATGATCGAAAAGATGAAGTCGGTGAAGGCGTTGGGGACGTAGCCCCACTTCTGCGCGCCCCCACCGAGGCCGACGCCGAACCAACCGCCGGACGCCAGGGCGTACTTGCCTTGCAGCGCCTGGAAACCGACGGCGCCGTGGCTGCTCGGGTTGATGAACGCGAGCACCCGGACCCAGCGGTACGGCTCCGCCATGGCGAGGCCGGTCGCACACAGCGCGCCGATGCCGCCGATGAGCCAGAGCACGCGGCTCGGCGCCCCCACGTACCAGAGCAGGGAGAAGGCGATCGCCAGCACCACGAGCGTGGTGCCCATGTCGCGCTCGAGGATGACGAGGGTGGCGATGGCGACGACCACCGGCAACAGCGGCACCAGCAGGTGGACCCAGTCACCGAGCAGCTTTGCCTTGCGTACCAGCAGGTCTGCGCCCCACAGGACGAGGGCGAGCTTGGTGATCTCGCTCGGCTGGACGTGGATCGGGCCGACCGGGATCCAGCGGATGGCACCGTTGGACTTGTGGCCGAGGAACGGGACCAGCAGCAGCAGCGCGAACGACGCCATGAGCATGAAGGTCGAGGAGAACCGGTAGAGCCGTGTGGGCAGTCGGCTGGCCGCCCAGAAGATCGGCAGCCCGATGATGGTCCACGTGGCCTGCTGGCGGAAGATGGCGAAGCTCGAGCCATAGGTCTTGTACGACGCCACGCTCGACGCCGACAGCACCATCACCAGGCCGAGGGCGAGCAGGATGCCCGTGCAGCCGAGGATCAGGTAGTAGGACGTCAGCGGCCGGTTGAGGGCGCCAACCTTGGCCGCCTCGCCGTTCAGGGCGGGCTGGGCCAGCGCGGGTGCCGTGCGGTCGACGGTGCCCGAGCTCACCGGGCAGCCCCGAGGGCCTGCACCGCCGCCGCGAACGCGTCGCCGCGAGCGGCGTAGTCCCGGAACATGTCCATCGAGGCCGCGGCGGGCGCGAGCAGCACGGTGTCGCCGGGCTCTGCCAGCCCAGCCGCCACTGCCACGACCGTTGTCATGGCCTCAGTGTCCGTCGCATCGACCTCCCGGACGGGGACATCGGGCGCGTGTCGCGCCAAAGCCTCCCTTACCTGGGCCCGATCAGCGCCGATGAGCACGGCGGCCCGGAGCCGTTCGGCGTGGTGACGCACCAGCTCGTCGACGTTGGCACCCTTGAGCAGGCCTCCGGCGACCCAGACCACCGACGGGTAGGCGGTGAGGGACGCGTCGGCCGCGTGCGGGTTGGTCGCCTTGCTGTCGTTGACCCAGGCGACCTCGCCGACCACGGCCACCAGGACGTTGCGGTGAGCGCCCGGCCGCACCCCCCGCAGACCGTCGCGTACGGCCTCCGGCGGCACGCCGTACGCCCGGGCGAGCGCAGCGGCAGCGAGGGCGTTGGCCACGTTGTGCGGGCCGGACAGGTGCAGGTCGTCCAGGGTCGCGAGCTCGACGGCGCCATGCACGGGGTCGTCGACGAAGGCCCGGTCGACCAGCAGCTCCTCGACCACCCCCAGCTCGTCGAGGCGAGGCGCCTCCAGCGTGAAAGCCACCCGGCGGCCGGGCGAGGCGTCGGCCAGCAGCCCGGCCGACCTCGGGTCGTCAGCGTTGCCGACCGCGACCGTCGAGGACGCCCAGATCTTGGCCTTGGCCTCGCCGTACGCCGCGAAGGTGCCGTGCCAGTCGAGGTGGTCGGGTGCGAGGTTGAGGACGGCGGCGGCCAACGGCTCGATCGACGACGACCAGTGCAGCTGAAAGCTGGACAGCTCGACGGCGATCACGTCGTAGCCGGCGTAGCCGACCACCTCGACCAGCGGCCTGCCGATGTTGCCAGCGGCAACGCTCTGCAGGCCGGCCGCCTTGAGCATGGAGTCGAGCATGCCCACCGTCGTGGTCTTGCCGTTGGTGCCGGTGACCGCGAGCCACTGGGCCGCCCCCGGCCCGCGCAGCCGCCACGCCAGCTCGACCTCGCCCCAGACCGGCACGCCGCGTGCCGCAGCCGCGAGCAGCAACGGGGAGTCGGGCCGCCACCCGGGAGAGGTCACGACGAGGTCCACCGCTTCGGGCAGGGTCGTCGCGCCGACGGTGACCCGTACCCCGTCGGCCTCGAGGGCGGAGCGGTCACCTTCGCGCGCGTCGACCCCGACCACGTCGGCGCCGAGAGCCGCAAGGGCCCGGGCAGCGGCAGCGCCGGACACCCCGAGGCCGGCGACGACGACCCGCCGGGACTCCCAGGGGGTCATACGGTGCGGCCGGAGATGAAGTCCGCGTAGAAGATGCCGAGCCCGAGGGCCACCGCCAGACCGGCGATGATCCAGAACCGCACGATGACGGTGTTCTCGGCCCAGCCGGCCAGCTCGAAGTGGTGATGGATCGGCGCCATGTTGAACACACGTTTCTTGGTGGCCTTGAAGAAGCCGACCTGGATGACGACCGACAGCGTCTCGACCACGAACAGGCCGCCGAGCACGACCAGCAACAGCTCGGTACGAGTGCAGATGGCCAGCCCGGCGAGGCACCCGCCCAGGCCGAGCGACCCGGTGTCGCCCATGAAGATCTTGGCCGGCGAGGCGTTCCACCAGAGGAAGCCGAAGCAGGCGCCCATGGCAGCCGCCGCGACGATGGCGAGGTCGAGCGGGTCGCGCGCCGAGTAGCAGTGCTCGACCGGGACCGTGGCCGTGCAGCCGTTGCCGAACTGCCAGAACGCGATGATCACGTACGCGGCGAAGACCATGGTCGCCGCGCCGGACGCGAGCCCGTCGAGGCCGTCGGTGAGGTTCACGCCGTTGGACGTGGCCGCGATCATCAAGATCGCCCAGATGACGAAGCCCACCGCCGTCATGCCGATGCCGAGGAACGCCACGTCGTGCACGAACGAGATGTGGACGGACGCGGGTGCCAGCCCGTGATGGTTCTTGAACCGCAGCGCGAGGATGGCAAAGGCGGCACCGACCACGAGCTGGCCGATCAGCTTGGCACTGGTCGTGAGCCCGAGGCTGCGGTTCTTGCGGATCTTGATGAAGTCGTCGAGGAACCCGACCGCGCCGAGCCCGGTCATCAGCCCGAGCACCAGCACGCCGGAGGCGGTGAAGCCGCGCAGCGCGACCGCGTGGGCCAGCAGGTAGCCGACCACGGTCGCGGTGATGATGACCGTGCCGCCCATCGTCGGCGTGCCGCGCTTGGTGTGGTGGCTGGTCGGGCCGTCGTCGCGGATCAGCTGGCCGTACCCCGCCTTGCGGAAGACCCGGATCGCGAGCGGAGTGCCGATGAGGCACGTGGCGAGGGACACCAGGGCCGCGAAGAGGACGGAGATCATCGACTCACCACGTCGCCCAGGAGGGCTGTCGCAAGGCGATCGAGGCCGGCCGAGCGGGACGCCTTGACGAGCACGACGTCTCCCGGCACAAGCTCGGTTCTCAGCAGGGCGAGGGCGGCCTCGACGTCGGGCACGACGCGCGACTGCTGCGGCTCTGCTCCTGCGGACACCGCCCCAGTGTGGAGGGCCGCCGCGACTTTCCCGACCGCGACAAGCCGGGAGACCCCGACCTTGTACGCAAGCGCGCCCGACTCCTCGTGCGCTGCCTCGGTGGCGTCGCCGAGCTCGGCCATCTCACCGAGGACCGCCCAGCTGCGGCGACCCCCGGCCAGCGAGACGACGGTCTCGAGCGCCGCCCGTACCGACTCGGGGTTGGCGTTGTACGCGTCGTTGACCACTGTCACGCCGTCGGCCCGCTCGGTGACCTCCATGCGCCAGTGGCTGCGGGGAACGGCTGCGGACAGCCCGGCGGCGACCGCGGCCAGCGGCACTCCCACGTGGAGCGCGACGGCGGCAGCGGCCAGGGCGTTAGAGACCATGTGGGTGCCGTAGAGCTGCAGAGCAACGTCGGCCGACCCCTGCAGCGTGTCCAGCCGGAACCGCGCTCGGCCGGCCTCGAGCCCTGTGCCTTCGGTCATCACGTCGGTGTCGTCGTCGTGCTCGGCGAAGCCGACGACCCGCTCCCGGTCGACCAGCCGCGACATCTGGGCAACCCGCACGTCGTCCACGTTGAGCACGGCGACACCGTCGGGCGCGAGGCCCTGCACCAGCTCGGCCTTGGCGGCGGCGATCGCGTCGCGGCTGCCGAACTCGCCCAGGTGCGCCACCCCGACGTTGAGCACGACGGCGATGTCAGGGGCGGCGATCGAGCACAGGTAGGCGATGTGGCCGACGCCCCGCGCGCTGTACTCCAGCACCAGGAACCGGGTCGACTCGTCGGCCGAGAGCACGGTGAGCGGCAGACCGATCTCGTTGTTGTACGAGCCGACCGGGGCCACCGTCGGGCCGACCGGCTCGAGCAGCTGGGCCAGCAGGTCCTTGGTCGTGGTCTTGCCCGACGAGCCGGTGATGCCGATGACTGTGAGCTCGGGCAGCAGCCCCAGCACGTGGTGGGCGAGGCGTCCGAGCGCCACGGTGACGTCCTGGACGACGACGGCGGGAACCCCCACGGGGTGGCCCACCAGTACGGCCGCGGCGCCGGCAGCCACGGCCGAAGCGACGAAGGCGTGGCCGTCGGTGTGCTCCCCCGGCAGCGCGACGAACAACGCCCCGGACCCAGCGGTACGGGAGTCGATGGTCACCGAGGTGACGACGGTGCCGCCTGCACCGTCGAAGACGACCCCGGAGACGGCCGCTGCCACCTGGTCGAGCGTCAGCGCGATCACGCGTCGCCCCAGACCGCGTGCAGCGCCTCGGCGAGCACCGCACGGTCGTCGAACGGCACCACGAGTCCGGCCTGCTCCTGACCCGCTTCGTGGCCACGTCCGGCTACGACGAGCGTGTCGCCGCTGCGGGCGATGGCGACGGCTGCGGTGATCGCGCGCCGGCGGTCGGGCTCGACGACCAGCTCGGCTCCCCCGGCCATGTCGCGCGCACCATGCTCGACGGCGGCGAGGATCTCCAGCGGGTCCTCCGAGCGCGGGTTGTCGCTCGTCAGCACGGCGACGTCGGCTCCGCTCGCGGCGGCAGCGCCCATCAGCGGCCGCTTGCTCCGGTCGCGGTCACCACCGGCGCCGAGCACGACGATCAGCCGGCCGGGCGTGACCTCGCGCAGCGTGGCCAGCAGTGTCGCGACAGCGTCGGGGGTGTGCGCGTAGTCGACGATCGCGGCGAACGGCTGCCCCGCCTCGATGCGCTCCATGCGTCCGGGGACGCCCGCCAGTGCGGCGATGCCGCGTACCGCGGAGTCGATGTCGATGCCGGCGACCACCACCGCAACGAGGGCTGCCATCGCATTGGCGACGTTGAACCGACCGGGCAGCCGTACCGCTGCAGCGACGTCGACCCCGTCGAGCCCGACCATGCGGAACGTGCTGCCGTCGTTGGCGGCGACCACGTCGAGGGCGCGCCAGTCGGCCGGGGCCCCGGACACCGAGTAGGTGACGACCGGCTGGCCCCCGGCGCGCAGCCGCTCGGCCAGCACGACCCCGTGCGGGTCGTCGACGTTGACCACCGCGTGGCGCGACCGGTCCGGCCCGAACAGCAGCGCCTTGGCCTCGAAGTAGGACTCGAGGTCGGGGTGGAAGTCGAGGTGGTCCTGCGACAGGTTGGTGAAGACAGCGACGTCGTACGCGGTGCCGTCCACCCGACCGAGCGCGAGTGCATGGCTGGAGACCTCCATGACCGCGGACGTGACGCCACGGTCGCGCATGACCGCGAACAGCGCCTGCAGGTCGGTCGCGTCCGGCGTCGTGCGGATGCTCGGCACCACCTGGCCGGCGATGCGGGTCTCGACGGTGCCGATCAGGCCGGTGACCTGGCCGGCGGCGTGCAGTGCCGCGTCGACGAAGAAGCTGGTCGTCGTCTTGCCGTTGGTGCCGGTGACGCCGATCAGGCGCAGACCCGCCGAGGGGTCGCCGTAGACCCAGGCGGCGACCGGACCAGCGGCGGCGCGGGCGTCGGTGACGACGAGCACGGGCACCGGCAGGTCGACCGCAAGGTCACCGCCGGCGTCGTCGGTCAGGACGGCGACCGCCCCCGCCCGTACCGCGTCCTGCGCATAGGTCGCCCCGTGAGCGTGCTCACCCTGGCGGGCCAGGTAGAGGTCGCCGGCCCGGACGCCGTGCGAGTCCTGGCTGATGCCGGCCAGGGTCGGGTCGCCGTCAGCGCCCCGCAGGCGGGGACACGACGAGGGAACGAGCGTGGGCAGGGCCGACACCAGCTCACCGAGCCGCCGGGAGCCTCCAGCGACCGGGCGCGGGGGGCCCGGCACCGGGACGGGAGCGGAGACGGGGGCAGACACGGGAGGCAACGGTACCGTCAGCCGGCGGTGAGCTTGCTGACCGGTGGGGTCGTCCCGGTCGGCGGGATGCCCTCAGCGGCGAGGGCGAAGGCCATCACGTCGTGGAAAACCGGAGCTGCGACCGAGCCACCGAAGTGACCGTTGATCGGGTTCTGCAGCACCACCTCGACGACCAGCTGCGGCTTGTCGGCCGGCGCGTAACCGACGAACGTGGACGTGTAGCCGCTGTAGCCGCCGTGCCCGTCGGCGCGCTGGGCGGTGCCGGTCTTGCCGGCCACCCGATATCCGTCAATGCGGGCAGCAGGCGCCGTGCCCTGGTCGGTGGTCACCGACTCGAGCATGTCCGAGACCTCGTGGGCCACGGTCGCGCTGATCACCCGTACCCCTGGCTTGGCGAGGTTGGGCACCACGGCGCCGGAGGCACTCGTTGTCGACTCCACGAGGCGAGGGGTCACGCGGACCCCGCCGTTGGCGATCGTCGAGTAGACGGAAGCGACCTGCACGGCGTTGACCGAGATGCCCTGGCCGAAGGCGATGGTCGGCAGGCTGGTGTTGGACCAGTGGTCGACCGGCGGCAGCACGCCAGGGTTCTCACCGGGCAGCCCCAGGCCGGTCGGCTGGCCGAAGCCGTACTTCGACATGTAGTCGTAGAGCCGCTGCTGGCCGAGCCGTTGCCCGATCTCGATCGTGCCGATGTTGCTCGACTTCGCGAGCACGCCGGTCACGGTCAGGTGCTCGAGGCCGTGGTGCTCGGCATCGTGGAAGCGGTGGCCGCCGGCCACGTAGGTGGTGGGCACGTCGACAGCGGTGTTGGGCGTGACCAGGCCGTCCTGGATCGCGCCGGACAGCGTGATGACCTTGTTGACACTGCCCGGCTCG
Organism: Acidothermaceae bacterium B102; assembly: GCA_033097465.1. Classification (GTDB taxonomy): domain Bacteria; phylum Actinomycetota; class Actinomycetes; order JAWWOL01; family JAWWOL01; genus JAWWOL01. The sequence continues at coordinate 3,978,974 of AP028633.1, read as the reverse complement.
TACACGTCGGTCAGCGCGCGGTTGCTCAGGTTGGCCTTGTCCGTCGGCTTGATGCTCGTCGGGTTGAAGGTGGGCTCGCTGGCCATCGCGAGGATCTCGCCGGTCTTGGGGTTCATGACCACCACGTAGCCGTTCTGCGCGCCGGTCTTGGCCACGGCGGCGGACAGCGCCTGCTGTGCCTCCCACTGGATGTCGCGGTCGATGGTCAGGGTGACGTTGCTGCCCTCGACGGCCGGCACGGTGTCCTGGCCGGCGGCCGCGGGGATGACGGTGCCGCCGACCGAGACCTGCACCTTCTCCTTGCCGTTGGTCCCGGCCAACGCCTTGTTGTACGCGTACTCGAGGCCAGTCCGCCCGGAGAGCCCGTTGACGGCGGTGCCGGCGAACCCCACCAGGTTGGCCGCCAGGTCACCGCCGGGGTAGAGCCGCTTCTGCTCCTGGCTGGCGGCGATGCCGGGCAGCTTGAGCGTCGCGATGTCGGCGGCGACCGCCGGGGTGATGCCGTGTGCGAGAACCACGTAGGACTTGAGCTGAACGCCCTTGGTCTTGGTCATGGTCGTCTGGGTCAGCCGCGCGGTGAGGTCAGCGACGGTCAGCCCGATCATCGGCGCGAGGGTGCTCGCGATGGTGGCGACGGTCATCGTGCCCTTGGCCAGCGCGACCCCCTTGGCCACCTCGGCCGGGTTGGCGCTGATCAGGCGGGCGTCGACCGACATCGCCAGTGGCTGCCCGTTGCGGTCGTAGAGCGTCCCGCGCATCGCCGGGAGGACCTTGTCGACCTCACGCTGCTTGACCGCCTGCGCCGCATAGGCCTTGGAGTCGAACGTCTGCAGCTGCACCAGTCGGCCACCGAGGAGCAGCAGCAGGACCGCGACGAAGATCAGGGCGCCACGGATGCGGCGAGCCGGGCGGGCGAGCGCGAGGCGCTGGCGGGGTCCGCGGGGCGTGCGGACCGCGCGCTGCTGCCGTACCGGGCGCGGCGGGGCACTGCGCGGGCGCTGCGGGGCCGGGCGCTGCCGCAGCTCCTCCGGGCGACGCTGCGGACGCGGCTGGGGGCGGTCGGCCGTGCGGCGGCCGGTTGTCGGGCTCTCGACCTTGGGGCGGGGGGCGGTACGGGTGCGGGCCGCGGCGGGCCGCTGCGATCCTCGACGGTCCGGCGGTGGCGTCACGGCTTGCCCTTCGTCGGGGTCACAGGCGTCGGCGGCGTTGCGGTCTTTCCTTGCGCAGCAGGCGTTCCAGCGCTCGTCCCGGTCGTAGGCGCGGCCGGCGCAGTCGTCACGGCAGCCGAGGTGACTGCAGCGGAGGTGACGGCAGTCGTGACCGGAGCCGTCGTGACCGGAGCCGTCGTGGCGCCGGGCGCAGCGGGCGTCGTGGTCGCTCCGGGGGTCACGGAGGCTGCGGCCGGCGGGGTCGCGGTAACGGTGGGCGTCGGCACGGGCAGCGGCACGGCGACCTTGGGCGCGCCGAGCACCTTGCCGTCGGGCAACCGCAGGAACGCCGGAGCTCCCCCGGGCACCATGCCCAGCGCCACGGCCTTGCTGGCCAGTGCCTGCGGCTGGTCGGCGTCGGCGAGGTCCTTGTTCAGCTGCTGCTGCTGCTCGGTCAGCGCGATGTTGGTCTTCTGCAGCTTTTGCACCGCGAAGGCGCCCTGTGACAGCGCCGTGTTGATCAACAGCAGGGTGACGAGGCCGCCGCCGAGCAGGCCGAGCACCAGCGCGATGAACGGCGCCTTGGCCGCGCGGCTCCGTGCCGGCGGGACGACCCGCAGGGTGACCGCCGGTGCGTCGTCGACCAGGTCGAAGGGGAGGTCGTCAGGCAGCGCCGAGACCAGGACCACGGGCCCCGTACCGGTGAGGGCGAACGCGGGTGGCACCAGGGGGGCCGGTGGCGTGGGTGGTGGGCACGTGGGGACGGACGAGACCAGGACGAAGGGGTTCACGCCGCCTCCCGTACACGCTCGACTGCACGCAAGCGCACCGAGGCGGCTCTCGGGTTGGCCTCGATCTCGGCGGCTGACGCCTCTTCGGACCCGCGTACCAGCAGACGCAGTGCGGGCTCGGAGCCGGCCGGGATGAACGGCAGGTCGTGCGGCACGGTGCTGGCCGTCGCCGCGGTGAACGCCCGCTTGACGATGCGGTCCTCGAGCGACTGGTAGGCCAGGACGACGATGCGGCCGCCCACCGCGAGCGCGTCGAGGGCGGCGGGCACGGCGCGGGCGAGGACGGTGAGCTCGGCGTTGACCTCGATGCGCAGCGCCTGGAACGTCCGCTTGGCCGGGTTGCCGCCGGTACGCCGGGTCGCCGCAGGGATCGCGGTGCGGACGATCTCGACGAGGGCGGCGCTGGAGGTGAACGGCGCCTTGGCCCGCTCGCGCACGATGGCGTCGGCGATGCGCGAGGCGAACCGCTCCTCGCCGTACTCACGCAGCACCCGGGCCAGCTCTTTGCCGGAGTAGCCGTTGACGACGTCGCCCGCGGTCTGGCCGGTGGTCGGGTCCATGCGCATGTCGAGCGGAGCGTCGTGGCTGTAGGCAAAACCCCGCTCGGCGAGGTCGAGCTGCATCGAGGAGACGCCCAGGTCGAACAGGATCGCGTCGACCGCAGTGAGTCCCAGGTCGTCGAGCACCTCAGCGAGCTCGTCGTACACCGCGTGGACGAGGGTGACCCGCTCGCCATACGGGCGGAGCCGCTCGCCACTAAGCGCCAGGGCCTGCGGGTCGCGGTCGAGGCCGATGAGGCGCACCTCGGGGAAGCGGGTCAGCAGCGCCTCGGCATGACCACCGAGGCCGAGGGTGGCATCGACCACCACCGCGGGCCTGTCTTGGAGGGCCGGTCCGAGCAGCTCGAGTACGCGCTCGAGCAGCACCGGGACGTGACTGGGTGCAGCCATCTCAGCGGACCACCAGCACGTCAGGAGGCCAGGGCCTGCAGCAAGGCGCTGGCCCCGAGGGCCGCGCCGAGCAGCGCGAACGCCAGGGCGAACATGCCGAAGAGCAGCATCGTGCCGCGCATCTCCTGCGCCAGCGTGGGCGCCTCGTGCACCACGTGTTGCATGGTCTGCCTTGTGGGCATTGTGGGCATTGTGGGCATTGTGGGCATGGTGGGCATCGTCGGAGCGGTGCTTGTCATCTCGACCCTTCATGACCTGCTCTGCCGGACTAGCGGGTGGAGCCGGAGCCCGTTCTCGCGGTTCGGGTGGCCGGCGGTACGTGCGCTTTGCTGCTGATCTGTGCTGCTGATCCGTGCTGGTGATCTGTCGTGCTGGTGGGTCGGCCCTGCACCCAGGTCTCCGTCCGCTCCAGCCGCCTGGCGCCGGGGAAGGGATGCCAGGGGGACGGAGCGACGCGGAGGCCAAGCTCCAGGGACGAGGGTCAGAGGAGGCCGGGCAGCACCTCCTCGGAGATCTCGGAGAACGACTGCTCCTGCGCGGTCTCGTACGCGGCCCAGGCGGCCGAGTCCCAGATCTCGACGCGGGTGTTGGCCCCGATGACCGTGCAGTCGCGGGTGAGACCGGCGTAGGCGCGCAGCGCCGGCGGCACCGTGATGCGGCCCTGCTTGTCGGGCACCTCGTCGGACGCCCCGGCGAACATCACCCGGAGGAAGTCACGGGCCGGCTTGTTGGTGACCGGGGCCTCCCGCAGCGACTCGGTGATGCGGGTGAACTCGGTGCCCGGGTAGACGTACAGGCACCGCTCCTGCCCCTTGGTCATCACGAGCCCCTCCGCCAGCTGGTCACGGAACCGGGCCGGCAGGAACAGCCGGCCCTTCTCGTCGAGGCGGGGGTGGTGCGTGCCCAAGAACATGCCGTGCACCTCCCACCCTCTCCCGGTTCCGCCACTTTACTCCACTCTCCCCCACGCACAAGCGGTTCTCGGCAGTTTCTCCGACCAATTGAGGGCGAATCTGCAGGTCACGCGCGGTGGAGCGAGGTGGAGCGGATTTTCGGGTGAACCGCAGGGGTCGCTGCGACGTCGTGAGGGGAGGGTGGGAACCCGTACGACGTCCCGCTCGTCCTAGGCAGGAAGACCTCGGGCCGCCGGTTGCTGGTGGTGCTGTTTGCCGCTCCGGGGAGCACAGTGGAGGAACCGCTCGGGAGCACAGTGGAGGAACCGCTCGGGAGCACCGCGGAGGACCGGCATGGACGTGCACGATGGGGTGCTTGCTCGGCCCCGCAACTTCATGAGAAGTGGCACACTCGATAGCGGTTCGCTGGACGCGTCCCTGGGGGTAGAGGAGGAACGGGTGAGTCAGCTCGACTACGGCACGGATGACCGGCTGGCTCTCGATGAGCTCGCGGTCACCACCAGCCGGATCATCGAATCGATCGAGCGGGTGATCGAGGGCAAGCCGGGCGTGGTCAAGCTCGCTCTCACCGTCCTGCTCAGCGAGGGCCACCTGCTCATCGAGGACGTGCCGGGCGTCGGCAAGACGATGCTGGCCAAGGCGCTCGCCCGCACCATCGACTGCTCGGTACGCCGGGTGCAGTTCACGCCCGACCTCCTGCCGAGCGACGTCACCGGGGTGGCCGTCTACAACCAGGAGACCCGCGAGTTCGAGTTCAAGCCGGGGGCGATCTTCGCCAACATCGTCGTGGGCGACGAGATCAACCGCGCCTCGCCCAAGACGCAGTCAGCGCTGCTCGAGTGCATGGAGGAGCGCCAGGTCACCGTCGACGGCATCACCTACACGCTCTCCTCGCCGTTCATGGTGGTCGCGACGCAGAACCCGATCGAGATGGAGGGCACGTACGCGCTGCCCGAGGCCCAGCTCGACCGGTTCACCGCGCGCATCTCGATGGGCTACCCCGCGGTCGCCGCCGAGCTGGCGATGCTCGACAGCCACGGCATCACCAACCCGCTCGACGACCTCAGCCCGGTCACCGACGCGATGGAGATCGTCAAGCTGGTCGACACGGTGCGCCGCATCTACGTCTCGGACCCGGTGCGCCGCTACGCCGTCGAGCTGGTCAACGCCACCCGCAAGTCGCCCGACATCCGTCTCGGCGCCTCGCCCCGTGCGACGCTCCAGCTGCTGCGTGCGTCCCGGGCCGCTGCCGCCCTCGACGGCCGTGACTACGTGCTCCCCGACGACATCAAGATGCTGGCCGAGCCGGTGCTAGCCCACCGCATCATGCTGTCGTCCGAGGCCCAGGTCGCGCGGCGGTCCACCCGTCAGGTGATCGCCGACCTGCTGGCCCGCATCCCCATCCCGACCGAGCAGGGCACCGTCGAGCAGCTCCCGCCGCCGCCGGCTCCCCTGGCCCGTTCCGGCATGCGCCCGCCGAACCGCGGCGGCGCGCGCTGAACCGCAGGGCCGCCTGATGCGCGAGGCGCTGGCGGGGCTCACGACCAGGGGCCGCTGCTTCGCGTACGCAGGGCTCGCGTGCGCTGCGTGCGGCCTGCTGCTGGGTCGCCACGACTTCATCGCGATCGGGCTGTTCCTCATCGTGCTCTCGCTCGGGGCCGCCGCGTCGGTCCAGCGCACGCGCTACCGGCTGACCTGCCGGCGGGTCATCGACCCGGCGCGAGTCGAGGCGGGCAAGCCCGGCCGCGTGGTCATCCGGCTGCACAACGTCTCCCGGCTGCCCACCGGCGTGATGCTGGTCGAGGACACGCTGCCCTACACCCTCGGCGCCCGCCCGCGATTCGTGCTCAACCGGCTCGAGTCCCAAGGCCTGCGCGACGTCGCCTACACGCTGCGCTCCGACGTGCGGGGCCGCTACCTCGTCGGTCCCGTGACGATGCGCCTGACCGACCCGCTCGGCCTGTGCGAGGTGGCGCAGTCGTTCACCAGCACCGACACCCTGGTGGTCACGCCGCAGATCTGGCCGCTCCCCCCGCTGCGGCTGGGCTCCGGCGCCGGCGGCAGCGGCGAGAGCCGGCTGCGCGCGGCCTCGAGCTCCGGCGAAGATGACCTCGGCACCCGCGAGTACCGCCACGGCGACGACCTGCGCCGCATCCACTGGCGTTCGACCGCCCGGGCCGGCGAGCTGATGGTCCGCCGCGAGGAGCAGCCCTGGCAGGCCCATGCGCTGATCGTGCTCGACAACCGTGAGCACGCCCATCACGGCGACGGCCCTGGATCCTCGTTCGAGTACGCCTGCAGCGCCGCCGCCTCGGTCGGCGTCCAGCTGCTGCGCAACAACTTCACCCTCCACCTCGACCGTGGCGAGGGCAGCCAGCTGGTCAGCGGCCCCGACGTCGACGACGGCCTGCTGCTCGACGAACTCGCGATCGCCGACCTCGAGCGCACCACCACGGTGCCCGGTCAGACCTCCGGCCTGCGCGAGCGCAACGCCCCGCGGGCGGGCGGCGTGGTCATCGCTGTCCTCGGCTCGCTCACCGTCGAGGACGCCGAGTCTGTCGTACGGGCCCACCGCAGCAGCGGTCAGCGCATCGCCATCGCCCTCGAGACCCGCACCTGGTCGGCGGCCCCGACCCACGCGCCCCGTACGACCCATCTGGAGTCCGAGCACCCCGACGCCGGCGCGCGGGTGCTGTCGGCCGCGGGCTGGCGGGTCATCCGGGTGCCGGCAGGCACCGCACTCGCCGACGTCTGGAACGTCGTCAGCCTCCTCCCGTCAGGGCCCTCCGTACCGGTCGGGAGCCCCGCATGAACCCCCGCAGCCAACTCGCCGTCGCCGCAACCGGTGTCACCCTGCTCAGCGCGACCTCGCTCCACGCGGTCTTCGTCGACACCGCCTGGGTCGCCCCGGTCGTCGGGGCGGTGCTGTCGGTGCTGGTCGGCGCCGAGATCGGCAGCCGCCTCGGCCAGCACCTCGTCGCTCGCCCGTTCTGGCGGTTCCTCGGCTCAGCGCTGGGCGCAACCTTCTTCCTGACGGCGGTCTACGCCCACGAGGGCGCGGTGTTCGGCTTCATCCCGCGTGGCCACACGTGGCACCTGCTCAACGCCATGCGCCACAAGGCTTTCACCGAGATCCACAACCTGCCGACGCCGGCGCCCACGTACAAAGCGATCATGATGATCACCGCCGCCGGCGTGGCCATGGTGGCTATCGCGGTCGACCAGCTCAGCGTGCGCGCGCCCCTCATCGGGCTGCCGCTGCTCGCGCTCTACTCCGTGCCGGAGTGGCTGGCTCGCCACGGCACCGGCTGGATCCCGCTGGCGCTGGGCGGCTCCGGCTACGTCGCGCTGCTGATCCGCGAGGGTCGAGATCGCACCAGCCGCTGGGGTCGTACGGTCACCGGAGCCTCGGCGCTCGGCCACGACCGCAGCGCCGCTACAGCAATGAGCCAAGCCGGCTGGCGCATCGGCGCCGTCGCCCTCGCAGTCGCTCTGGTCGTGCCGCCGCTGATCCCTGACCTCGGCCACTTCAACCTGGCCAAGGGTGGCGGGGTGGCGTCCAACGCGACGGTCCACTACGACTCGGTGTCCTCGCTCGGAGGCGATCTGCACCAGGGCGCGACGATCGCGCAGTACACCTACCGCGCTTCGGACAACGCCGGCCACTACCTGCGCACAACGACGCTCGACAAGTTCAACGGCAAGGCGTTCGTCAGCCTGGCGCGCACGGCGGACGACGGCGTCGACGCCACGTCCGACACCTTGATCGTTGCGGGAGCCAGCGCGGCCATCCCCACGACCGGGCTCACGACCGACATCGCCATCAACAAGCAGCTGGGCGACCGGCTCCTGCCGATCCCCGAGGGCACGAACAAGCTGGAGGGGTTGCAGGGCACCTGGTGGTACCAGCAGTCGTCCGAAACCGTCTTCGGACCCAACGCTGCCGGCACGAGCAACCAGCGCTTCACGGCAACGTCCAAGGCACTCTCGCCCGCGCCGGCCGACCTGCAGCAGTCACAGGCCGTCACGACCAAGGACGCCAACTACTCCACGCTGGCCGCCGACCTCTCGCTCCCCCAGCTGCCGGCGATCGTCAAGCAGAAGGCTGCGGCGGTCACCAAGGGGCTCACGACCCCGTACGAAAAGGGCGTCGCGCTGCAGAACTACTTCCTCAGCTCGGCCTTCACGTACTCGTTGAACGGGCCCCCCGGCACCGGCACGGCGGCACTGGTGGCGTTCCTCACCACCCACCCGTCCGGCTACTGCCAGCAGTTCGCCGGTGCGATGGTGCTGATGGCGCGCACGCTGAAGATCCCGGCCCGGGTGGCTCTCGGCTTCACCACCGGTACCACGACCGGCAACGGCGTCTACTCCGTCAACAACCACGACGCCCACGCGTGGCCCGAGCTCTACTTCAAGGGCGTCGGCTGGCTGCGCTTCGAGCCCACCCCTCGCGGCGACGGCACCACGTTCAGGGCCTCGTACAGCGACCTCACCGTCAGCGCGATCCAGGCGCTGAGCAACGAGCCCTCCGTCACCACTGGCGGCACCCGGCCCGACCAGATTTTCAAGCCGGGCACCCACGTCCCCAACGGCGGCGGCTCGGCAGGCAGCTCCGGCCACCACACCTTCTCGCTCCCGGTCAGCGGCCGGACGCTGGTCACGATCCTGGTCGTGCTCGCCCTCGTCCTGTTCGCGGTGGCGTTCCCGGTGTTGCGCACCACGACCCGCCGCCGCCGGCTGCGGTCAGCCGGCGACTCCAGGACTGTGGCCCTGCTGGCCTGGCGCGAGACGATGCGCGACGCCTACGACCTCGGCCACGCCTCCTCGACGGCCGACTCCCCTCGCCAGGCCGCCCGCAGGCTCACCGAGAGCGCCGGACTCACCGGCAGCGCCGCGGCCTCGCTCGAACGGCTGGCCCGGGCAGTGGAGAAGGCACGGTACGCGCCCCTTGCGGGTGACTCGGCGGGCCTGCTCGACGCCGCGGCTGCGGTCAGCGTGGCGATGTACGCCCACGCCTCCCGGCGTACCCGACTGCGGGCCAAGACCTTGCCGCCCAGCATGGTGGCCGCGATCGGCGACGGCTGGTCGCGCGGGGTGGCTGCGTTGTCCCGCTCGACGGGCCGGGGCGTTGCACGGGTCACCGGGTGGACCAACCGGCTGCTGCGCCGTCCCTCTGGTCCGGTGGCGGGCCCGCAGCCCACGGTCGACGAACGCCCCAAGGTCGGCGCCGGGCTCTAGCACCGGCCTCCCCTCCACCCCCGCCTCCCCCCGCACTGCCCGGCAACGACTCAAAACCGTCCCAATGATGGGGCTCACGGTGGTCGCCATAGCGACCAGTTTCTACCCCGTCATTGGGGTGGCGCCTGGCCGTTCGAAGTGGTGGCTTGGGGGTCGACCTCTGCGTTGCGGGCACACCGGGACTCGGCCGCTCTCAGGGGCTTGCCTCGAGGATGCGCGGCGCTGCGATGTCCGTGACCAGCTCGCCGGCGTTCGGGCTTGGGCCCCTTGGAGGACTCAGCGGCTCAGGGACGTGGCGACCTCACGTGGCTGCTCGGGATCGTGCTGGCCGGAGCGTGCGAGGTCAGAAGTCTTGCTGGTCCCAGCGACGCTGCCAGCGCTCCTCGAAGCGCTCGACCAGGGAGAGGTGGGTGTCTCCGGCGCGGGTGCGCTCGCGGCGACGGCGGGTGGCGGCGACCCCGCCGGTCAGCCGCTTCCAGTTGGCGAAGCCGAAGATGAGGCCGAGGGCGACGACGATGCCACCGCCGACCACGAGGCCGCTCTGCTTGAGCAGCACACCAGCCACGATGAGGCCGATGCCGACGGCGACGCAGAGCGCGGCACGGACGGTGCGGCGGCGGTGGAAGTAACGTAGGTCGGTCGTGCGAACGGTCGACGCGAACTTCGGGTCCTCGGCATACAACGCCCGCTCGATCTGCTCGAGCAGTCGCTGCTCGTGATCAGAGAGCGGCACGTCGCTCCTCCAAGACTGAAGGCCGACCAACCGGGAACAGAGCGGCTGATCAGGTCGAACGGGTGGTTTCTCTTATGAGGATACGGTCGTGGTGGCCGCTGCGAAAGACAGTCCTGAGAACGTCTGTGCATCGACCGGTCGTACGGGTGCCCGGAGGCGTCCGCTCGGGTGTGTCACTGCTGGCATCGGCGACTTCACCCCGGCTCTCAAGGTCCCACGCGGCACTTTCCGCAGCGTTGTCTGGAGGACTTTCCCAGAACTACGTCAGCGACGCCGTTGTGGTTCCCGGACGACCTCTGCAGCTCCTTGCCGGGACACCCGCGGCGGCACCTGCTCGGCCGGAATGGCGAGCGGGGTGGCGGTAGCCGGATCGACCAGCACGGCGGGACGGACGGCCCCCGCACCGAACCGGCGGGCCGCCTGGTCGACCGCCCGATCGGCCTCGCGCCAGCCGGACTCGCGCTCGCCGAAGGCCAGCTGGCGGGGCATGCTGTCGGCCGCGACCAGGCCCTCGACCCGGACGCCGACCAACCGGATGCGGGCCCGCTCGAGGCCGAGGCCGTCGAAGAGTTGGCGCGCTGTGTCGTAGATCTCACGGCCGACGTCGGTCGGCTCCTTCAGGGTGCGCGACCGGGTGAGGGTGCTGAAGTCGGCGAACCGGATCTTGATCGCGACGGTCCGTCCCTGGTGGTCACCGGAGCGCAGCCGGGCCGCCGTCCGCTCGGCGAGGCGGAGCAACTCGCGATGGATGATCGCCGGGTCGTCGACGTCGGAGCCGAAGGTCTCCTCGTGGCCGATGCTCTTGTCCGGCTCCTGCGGGACGACCGGCCGTTCGTCGCGACCCCAGGACAACGCGAACAGGTGCTGGCCGGCCGCGGGACCCAGGGCCCGTACCAAGGTGGCCGCCGGGGTGTGGGCGATGTCGCCGACGGTGTGCAGCCCGAGTCGGCTCAGCACCTCCTCGGTCTTCTCCCCCACGCCCCACAGCGCACCGACCGGCAGCGGGTGCAAGAACTCGACCACTCGGTCGGCCGGCACCACCAGCAGTCCGTCGGGCTTGCACCGGGCGGAGGCGAGCTTGGCGACGAACTTGGTCGAGGCCACCCCGACCGAGGCGGTGATGCCCTGCTCGTCCGAGATGCGCCCACGCAGCAGCTCGGCGATCTGGGCCGGCCGGCCGAGCCGACGCACGGCTCCGCCGACGTCGAGAAACGCCTCGTCGAGGGAGATCGCCTCGACCAGCGGGGTCACCGACCGGAAGATCTCCATCATGCCGGCGGAGGCCTCGGCGTAGGCCTCCGGGTGGGGCGGGATGATGACCGCCTGCGGGCACATGCGGCGGGCCCGCATCATGGGCATCGCGCTGCGGACGCCATAAGCCCGAGCCTCGTACGTCGCGGACAGCACCACCGAGCGGGTGCCGGTGCCGCCGACGATCATCGGCTTGCCGACCAGGTCGGGCCGGCGGAGCAGCTCGACGCTGGCGTAGAAGGCGTCCATGTCGGCGTGCAGGATCGAGCAGCCGGTGTCGTCGCCGGGCGGACCCAATGCGGGTCCGGTCGGCGGCGGGCCGGTGCGGCTCATGGCGCGACCTCAGCCGGCAGCGGGTCCTGGGCGCCGGCCGAGCGCGTGCAGCGCGGCCGCCACGTCAGTGAACTCGGGCCGGCCGGCCACGAGCTCCTCCAGCCGACGCAGCGCCTCAGCCGCCGCGGGGTCGATCTCGAGCAGCGTGCCAGGGAGCAGGTCGCCGAAGACCCGGGAGCCGTGCAGCGCCTCGACCTCGAGGCCGGCCTGGGCCAGCTGGGCAAGCAGACGTGGCCGGTCGTAGCGGCGGACCAGCGGGTCGTTGGGCCCGGCGTGGCCGGTGCTGTCCTCGAGCAGCTCGACCGCCTCGTCGAGTCGCCCGGCGACGGCGCGGCTGAGCACGGCGCCGTTGACGTTGGAGACGAGGACGCTGAGCAGCCCGCCGTGGCGCAGCACCCGTACCATCGCCGCGATCGCCACCGCTGGGTCGTCGACCACTTCGAGGACGTGGTGGCAGAGCACGACGTCGTAGGACTCGGGACCGGCCACCTCCTGCAGGCCAGCCGCGTCGCCCTGGACGCCGCGGATGGTCTGGATGCCGGCCTCGGCGGCGCGCCGTTCGAGGGCCGCCAGCGAGTCGGGGCTGGGGTCGACGACGGTGACCCGGTGGCCGAGCTCGGCCAGCGGTACGGCGAACCCGCCGGTGCCGCCGCCGGCATCGAGGATGTCGAGGAGGACCTGGTCGCCCGGGTGGGCCGGGTCAGGCTGCAGCTGAACTGCCAGGGCATCGCGCAGCGTGGACCAGACGACCGCGTTGCGGGCGGTGGCGCGGGATCTGCGGGTGGCGACCACGACGCTCCTCGGCTCAGCCTCAGGCTCCGGGCAGGTCGGCTCGGGCAGGTCCACCCTAGTGTTCTACCCACCGGAGCTGCCCGGGCTGGAGTGCCACAGCCGGCGTGGGGCCGAACCGCTGTCGCCGCCGGCAGGCTTGATGTCGGCATACGGGGATAGCGCGAACCCGCTGGCGAACTTGCGAGCCGGCGCCATCACCGGACGGGTCGACCGGCTCTGGGCCGCCCCCTCGGTGGCCTGCTCGGAGAACCCGGGGGGCGCGGCGGCGATCGCCTCGCTCACTCCCGCCATGCCCTGGGTCTCCCACAGGTCACGCAGCAGGGGCAGCTCCCAGCAGCCGTCGGCGAGCAGGGAGATGCCGCGGGGCCCGGTGCGTCGCACTGTGCCGCGGATGACCAGCAGCCAGGAGTGGAACACGGTCGCCGCGTAACCGGCCTGCGCCTCCTCGAAGAACGTCGCGTCGACCGGACCGGTGGCGTCGTCGAGGGTGACGAAGACGACCCGCCGGCCGGACCGGATCGGCGGCGTCTGGGTCGCCACCTTGACCCCGGCCACGAGCACCTCGGCCCGGCTGCGGCAGCGCAGCAGGTCACGTGCCCGGGTGATGCCGGCGGCGGCGAAGAACTCCTCGTAGAACGACAGGATGTGCGAGCTGGCATCGAGACCGAGGATGTCCAGCTCGGCCCGCACCTTTTCGCTCTGGGTCATCTCGGGCAGTCCGCTGGGGATCGCGACGGTCGGCTCGTCGCCGAGGTCGAGGGAGAGCTGGACGTCGGAGCCGACGACCGTGGCCGGGGCCTGGGACTGGCGGGCGGCCTGGACCCGTACGTCACCCAGACCGTCGGGACCGGCCGGCGCCGCAGAAGCGGGAGTGGTGCGGGTGGTGCGCCGCCCGCTGCCCTTGGCGGTCGCCCGCGACCACTGGTCGAGGTCGAGCACCTGCAGCAGCAGGTCGCGCCGGGTCACCGCTCCCCTGCGCTTGACCGGCACCGTCGCGCTGATGCCGTAGAGCGAGTCGAAGGCGCCGGCGAGGACGAGCCGTTCGGCCACCGGACGGGACACTCCCGCGCGGTGCCAGAAGTCGGAGAGCGAGTGGTAGGGCCGGCCGCTGACGATGCGGGACAGCTCGCCGTCGTTGATGCCCTTGACGTCAGCGAGGCCGAGCCGGATGCCGTAGCGCCGGCCGTCGGGGAGGACAGGGATGTCGAGCCGCTCGCGGGTGGACTCGCCGAGGATCAGCGGCGGCGGCTCGTCGAGGACGCCGACCCGCTCGATGCGGTAGTCACCGTCGGAGGCGTTGACGTCGAGGGGCAGCACCGCGATGCCGAACTGGCGCGCGTCGTCGAGGATCAGCCGCTTGGGGTACATGCCCGGGTCGTGGGTGAGGACGCCGGAGAGGAACGCCGCCGGGTGATGGGCCTTGAGCCACGCCGACTGGTAGGTGGGCAGGGCGAAGGCTGCGGCGTGGGCCTTGCAGAAGCCGAACGAGGCGAAACCCTGCAGCAGCAGCCACACCTCCTGCACCGTGGGCACGTCATAGCCCTCGCGGAGCATCGCCGGAAAGAACCAGACCTTGACCTCCTCCTGGCTGATCGGGTCACCCATGCGGCGGCGGACCTCGTCGGCCTGGGCCAGGGTGCAGCCGGTGACCCGGGAGACGATGCGCAGCACCTGTTCGTGGAAGACCACCACTCCCCAGGTCTCCTCGAGGGCGTCCTTGAGGTCGAGGTGGAGATACTGTGCCGGCCGCCAGCCCTGCCGCGCCTGGAGGAACGGCTCGACCATGTTGGTCTTGACCGGGCCTGGCCGGAACAGCGAGATGTCGATGATCAGGTCCTCGAACGTCTCCGGAGCGAACTTGCCGATGAGCTCGCGCTGGCCGGGTGACTCGATCTGGAAGCAGCCGAGGGTCTTGGTCGACTGGATGAGGGCGAAGGTGGCCGGGTCGTCGCGCGGGATGGCGTCGATGTCGACCACGTCGCCGTCGACGCGCTCGACCTCGCCGATGGCGTGGGCGATCGCCGACTGCATCCGGATGCCGAGGACGTCGAGCTTGAGCAGGCCGAGCTCCTCGACATCGTCCTTGTCGAACTGGCTCATCGGGAAGCCGAGCCAGCTCGCCTCGACCGCAGTGCGGTCGAGGAGGGTGGAGTCGGAGAGCAGGACGCCGCAGGGGTGCAGGGCGATGTGGCGGGGCAACCCGTCGAGCCGCTCGGCAATGCGGATCAGCTGGTCGGCCTGGGAGGAGCGTTGCCCCGCAGCCAGGCCCGAGCTGCGCAGCTCGGGCAGATCGACCAGCGCGGCCGAGAGCTGGCTGGCGCGGATGTGCGGGAACGCCTTGGCGATGGCGTCGATCTCGTCCGGCGGCAGGCCGAGCGCCGCCCCCACGTCACGGATCGCGTGGCGGGCCCGGTAGGTGTCCATCATCGAGACGCACACGCAGCGATCGCCGCCGTAGCGGGTGAGGATGTGCTCGTAGATCTCCATCCGCCGGGCCGACTCAACATCGATGTCGACGTCGGGCAGCGCCTTGCGCAGCGGGGAGAGGAAGCGCTCCATCACCAGCCGGTAGCGCAGCGGGTCGACGTCGGAGATGCCGAGCAGATAGTTGACGAAGCTGCCGGCGCCCGAGCCGCGGGCAGCGCAGCGGACACCGTGGCTCTTGATCAGGTCGACCACGTCGGCGACGGTCAGAAAGTACGACGGGTAGCCGAGGGTGCCGATCATCGCGAGCTCGGAGTCGAGCCGGTACAGCGCCGTCGCGGTAAGCGCCATGCCGCGGCGCGAGAAGCCGGCGATGCAGCGGTCGTAGAGGATGCGGTCGGCGGCGCCGGGGGCGGTGACGTCGATGGCGCTGCCGTTGGTGGCGAAGGACAGCTCGGGGAAGTGGACCGAACCAACCCCGAGGTCAAAGAACGGGTCGAGGGCACAGCGGTCGGCGACCTGTCGGGTACGGGCGAGCAGCCGCTGGCCGAGTTTTTCGTCTCCGACCGCCACCGCGATCTCGTCTGCAAGGTCGGCCATCTCCTTGCCCGTCTTCAGATAGCCCTCGGCGTTGACCCGGTCGATGTGCCGGGCGTCGAGGACGACTAGCCGCCGAGACGCGTCGAGCACGTCGGCGACCGGGGCGTCGGAGTGGTCGAGGTGGCGAACCGTGTTGGTGAGTACCGCCTCGACGCCCAGCTCGCGGGCGAACCCGGCTAGCCGTGCCGCCACCGCCAACGAGCCGGGCCCGCGGTGGTGGACGACCTCGATCAGCACGTTGTCCGCTGGCACCACCCGCCGCCAGGCGGCCAAGAGCTCAGCGGCGAGGTCGACCCGGCGGGCGGCCAACGCGCGCCCGACCTCGGACTCGGGGCCGAGCAGCACGAACAGCCGCTCGGCGTGCTCGGCGACCAGCGCTGCCGTGCTGACCGGCTTGCCCCGTTCGCCGCGAAGGTGGGTGGCGCTGACCAGCCGGCACAGCGCACCCCAGCCCGCTTTGTCCTGGGCGAGCAGGGTCACCCGTGGATGGCCGGGGTCGACGAACGCCCCGCCGTGCGCCGGGCTGGCCCGCTTGCGAGCGGACCCGCGGTGACCTGCATCTGCCGGTCGGCCCCGCGAGACAGTTGGCTCGATGGCCAGGTCGACCCCGAGGACCGGCCGGATGCCGGCGGACACGCAGGCCTTCACGAACTTCACCGCGCCATAGACCCCGTCCCGGTCGGTGAGGGCCAGCGTGTCCATGCCGTGGTCGACGGCGCGCTCGACCAACGCCGGCGGGTGCGCCGTACCGAACCTCATGGAGTATCCCGAGGCAACGTGAAGATGGACGAAGGGGTCGGACATGAGGCTGCGGCTCTCCCACCGGACTAATCGGAACCAGTGGCGCTGAAACCGGTGGCGCTGAGGACGGCTTGGTGGCTCAGGCCGAGCGTCGTCTCGACGACGGCCAGGAAGGTCTCAGCATCGCGGCGCAGGTCGTCGGCCTCCCGCGCGGTGACAGCACGGCTCAGCCCCGCTTCGGCCGCGGCCCGCTTGCTCGCCCCCGCGGCGAAGAAGGCCGACCACTCGGTGAGCTCGGGAGCCACCTCGGTCAACAGCACCCAGGCGCTGGCCGGGCGTCGGGGCCGCCCTGGTCGGGTGGTCGTCGGCGTGGCCCGGGCCGCCAGCACGGCAGCGGCGGCCCGCAACGCCGCGAGGTGGGCCGTCGCGTACCGCTCCCCCGGCAGGGTCAGCAGGTCGGCCTCGATCAGGCCGCGGCGGGACAGCGCGACCAGGTCGAGCGCCGCAGGGCCCGGGCGCATCCGGTTGCGGGAGAAAAGCTCTGTCGTCGTCATGACCTCTCCTAGTCCAGGGCCCGGGCGAGCAGCCAGCTGCCCGCGGCCCAGTCGAAGCACAGGTCGAAGACCCCAGTGCCGAGGTGGCGCCCAGCACCCGCCTCCACCCGCCAGAACTCCCGCTCGCCGTCATTGGTCGCACCAGCTGCGGAGTGGGCAGGGATGCGCCACCAACCACCGGCCTCGACCCAGTGGGCGTGAACGTCGCGGACCAGGTAGAGCCGCCCTCGCCAGAGGAACTGGGTCGGTGTGGCATCTCGTCGCTGGACGTCGACGGGCTCGGCATAGAGACGCACGACGGCACTCCCTCGGCTCACCTGCGAAGAGCAGGAACGGTGATCAGCGCCGGGGGAAGACGGCTTGGGCATGGCGGACGCCGGGCGGGTCCGGCGCTTCCCCGCGCCGAACCCGCCCGGCGAAGTCGAGCGCTTCGTACGGCGCTGGGGGTCGAGTCCAGTGCCGTGCGACGATCGACATCCGCCTCCTGGTGGGCCGCCGCGAGCACCCCACCCGGTGTGTTCGAACATCTGTTCGAACTACCACCACAGTAAACCGCGCCACCGACAGAAACGTCAACGGCGGGTTCTGGCCCCGGTGGATAACCCTCGCCGCCCGATCGGCTACCGTTCAGGACATGCGTCGCTCGCCTCTCTCTCGCGCCCTCGCCGGGCTGGTTGCCGGCGCCTCGCTGGTCGTCGCGCTCAGCGGGTGCGCAGCCAAGCCCCAGGACTCGAACACCAACAACGGCGCCACCCCTGGACCGCCGCCGCCCGCCGGCATCACCCTGCCGACGCTGCAGCCCCTGCCGACGCAGGCCAGCTGACCGAGGCGCCCTGCACCTTCTGCGCGATCATCCGCGGCGAGGTGCCGGCGGAGATCGTGTACAGCGACGACCTGTGCGTCGCCTTCCTGGACCACCACCCGCTGTTCCACGGCCACGTCCTGCTGGCGCCGCGCGAGCACGTCGTGACGTTCGCCGACCTGCCCACCGCCTCCGTCGGCCCGTACATGCTGGTCGGCCAGCGCCTCGAGCGGGCGGTCGAGACCGCGATGGCCAGTGACGGCAGCCTGATGCTGATGAACAACATCGTCAGCCAGTCGGTGCCGCACCTGCACCTGCACGTGATCCCGCGTAAGCGCAAGGACGGGCTGCGGTTCTGGCTCGGACCTCGGGTGCGGTACGGCGACGAGGTCACGATGAGCGCGACCGGGCAGCGGATCCGCGACGCCCTCGCGAGCGACGGTCCCACCATGCCGTTCTGACGTCGACGCCGCGCAACGACGCCGGACAAAGGAGTCAAAGCGGTGTTGCTACGCCCAGACGACTCCTATGTTCGGCAAGGTTCGCATAGTTCCCGGGCGACGGCTGCGCTGAACGGGTGAAGCCTGTGGACAGCGGGCTGACTGAAACCTGAGTGTCGTTTAAGATGCCGCCCATGCGTATCGCCTCGCGCGACCTCCGGGTCGTGTCGGTGGGCCTGGTGAGCGCTGTTCTGCTGGTTGGCTGCAGCGGCAACAGCTCGAAACCGAAGGTCATCCCGGCACTGACCCTGAGCGCCACCCCCACCGCCGCGACCACCCCTGCCCCGGCCCCAAGCGCGACGCCGGCCGCGACCAGCGCCACCTCACCACCCTCGGCGCCAGCAACAACCGCAAGTTCTGCACTGCCACCAACGGCCAATTCCACCGCATCGCCCACGCCGGCATCAACGGCCGAGCAAGGCGATCAGACCGTTGCGACGAAGATGATTGCAGTTGTGACCGGGTACTACACCACGCTCAATAAGGCCACGCACGACGCGACCCTGCTCCCGAAGTGGCGAGCGCAGTTTGCCGACAGTTGCAAAATATGTCTGAACGAATACGACGTAATCAAGAAGGAGCTTGACCTCGGAACCAGGTATGTCGGTGGCGGTTACAAGCTTGAGAGTCTCATCCCGACATCTTGGGACGATCGCGGCGGACGGCTAAAAATGACCTACCGTGCCGAAGCCGGAAAGGCGTACAACAAGGCCGGCAAGTTGATCGACTCCGTTACTACAACCCAGCTGCGCGATCAGACCGTAACGGTGGAGCGGCAAGCTGCCGCGTGGTACGTGGTCTTCATTGATAGCCCAACCAAATGAGGCGCAGCCGAGTCGTCACCCTCGCCTTCCTAATCTTGGCTCTCTGCGTTCCGCTCCACTCACAAAAGGCCCTAGCGGGAGATTGTCACGTTGTGGCCGGGCAACTTTGCCCGCCACCTGTCACCGTTGATGGAGCCACCTTCGAGTACCAGTACGTCGACACGGACCAGACGTTCTACGCCATCCCGATCGGCGGACACGTGCACGTCGGGGATCCGGGCAGCTTCATTCCCCAGGAATACGACTACCAGCCCAACTGCTCCGGCAACCACGCACCCGATCCCGGCGGCCAAGACACCGGTGGCGCGCTCTGCGTTGGCGCCGTCAGCGTCTGCGGCGATGGAAGTATCCAGCTGCAGGTGTGGGCTCGGGACGCGGGGACCAACGACCAGTGGCGGCTCATAGGCCTGGAGTGCATCGGCGGACCACCAACGATCACCCTTGCGCACCTGATCACGGACCTGTCCCCACGTCTGAACGTAGACATCGCCAACACCGACGTGGCCAAGTCGACCATCACCATCTCCCCGCCGACGCTCGCCCTCGTCAACCTCCCGGTCATCGCGGCGACCCAGCTCGCGCCGGCCAACCTGCACATCACCGACCCGCTCGAGGCCGACGTCCAGATCACGCCCGTGCCTACGTGGGACTTCGGCGACGGCTCCCCGACGGTCACCGGGCCGGTGGGCCTGACGTACGACGGCACCAGCGCGCTGGACAACCCCGGCCACTACCCGCTGACCCATACCTACAAGAAGCCCGGCCACTACACGGTCACCCTCAGCGTCCTGTGGACCGCGGTCAGCGTCACGACTGCCGAGCACCCGGCGCCGATCCCGCTGCCCGACCCGCACCCCACGGCAACCATCACCACCACGGTCGTGGTGGACGCCCACGAAGCCCACGCGGTGCTGGTCAGCTGAAGGATCGATAGGCTGCACAGACGATGAGCAGCCCGTTGACCGTGACCCTGCACGTCTGGAGCGTCCGCCGCCGCCATGTGCCGCTGGCACTGCTGGAGATGGCAAAGGGCACCCGCCGCATCCGCCGCGAGCCGGGTGTGACCTTCGCCAAGCAGCTCGGCACCGGCGGCGACCGGTTCGTCGTCAAGGATGCCGACCCGCTGCACTGGGCCACGCTGATGGTCTGGGACGACCCCGCCCAGGCAGCCAACGCCGATGACCACCCAGTCGTACGACGGTGGAACACCTTTGCGCAGGAGCAATGGCGTGCCGACCTGCGGCCGATCTCGACGCACGGCAAGTGGTCGCGCAAGCAGCCGTTCGGCACGATCGCAACGCCGGAGAAGCACGACGGCCCCATCGCCGCCATCACCCGCGCCCGACTACGAGCGAGCAAGGCCACGACGTTCTGGCAGGCCGTCCCGCCGGTGGCCGACAGTCTGCGCGGCATGCCGGGTCTCATCACCACGATCGGCATCGGCGAGGCACCGATCGGCGTGCAGGGCACGTTCAGCCTCTGGGAGTCCGCTGAGGACCTCAAGCGCTATGCGTACGAGGCCGGCGCGCACCAGCAGGCGATCCAGCGCACGTCAGAGGTGGGCTGGTACGGCGAGGAGCTGTTCGCCCGGTTCGCCGTGATCAGGACCACAGGGACGCTGCACCGCAAGCCGATCAACCTCCCGTAGGCTGCCCGGATGCGCGATGTCGTGATCGTGGGGGCAGGGCACAACGCCCTCGTCGCCGCCTGTTACCTCGCCCGCGAGGGCCTCGACGTCGAGGTGGTCGAGCGGGACACCGTGATCGGCGGTGCCGCGTCGACGGTCGAGCGCTTCCCTGGCTACCAGGTCGACCGCGGCTCGAGCGCCCACATCATGATCCGCCACACCGGCATCGTCGAGGATCTCCAGCTCGACGAGTGCGGCCTGCGCTACCTCGACTGCGACCCGTGGGCCTTCGCCCCGTACAACGAAAAGGACGGTAGGCAGCACGCGCTCACCTTCTCCACCGACCTCGGCCGCACCTGCGACAGCATCGCCCGGTTGTGCGGCGACCACGACGCCGAGGCCTACGCTGCGTTCGCCAAGGACTGGGGCCGTCGCAATGCGCGGATCTTCGAGGCGTTCCAAGCGGCGCCGACGATGCGCAATCTCGGCCAGAACCTCTGGAACCTCGGGCGCAAGACCGGCCACCAAGGTCCCGAGCTCGCCCGACAGTTCCTCCAGCCAGGCGACGCGCTGCTCGACGCCACCTTCCAGGACGAGCGGCTCAAGACCGCACTCTCGTGGCTCGGCGCCCAGGCCGGCCCACCCACCCATGAGGTGGCCACCGCCGACCTCGTCGGCTGGAACATGGTCATGCACCAGCTGCCACCGGGGCGCCCCGTCGGCGGGTCCGGCAGGCTCTCCGAGGCCCTCGCCAAGAGATTCCTCTCGTACGGGGGGACCCTGCGCCTCGACGACGCAGCAACCGCGATCACCAACGACGGCACCCGCGTCACCGGCGTCCACACCAGGAGCGGCGACAGCATCCAGGCCGAGCGTGTCCTCGCCGGCTGCCACGTGCTCACGACGGTGCGCCTGCTCGGCGACGAGACCCTGCTCGCCGACGCCCTCAAGCGCATCAGGGTCGGCAACGGCATCGGCATGATCGTTCGCCTCGGCACCACCGACCTGCCGCGCTACCCGTCCGCGCCACGCGACGGGAGCGCCCACCAAGGCCTCCAGCTGCTCGCTCGCGACCGCAACCAGCTGCGCGCTGCCTACGGCGACTTCTCCAGCGGCATCCCGCCCTGGCAGCCGGCTGTGCTCGCGATGACCTTCAGCGCCGTCGACCCGACGATCGCCCCGCCAGGCCGGCACAACATCGGCCTCTGGGCACAGTGGCACCCGTACCAGCTGAGCAACGGCGAGCACTGGGACGACATCAAGGAGCGCGAGGCCGACCGCATCATCGCCCAGGTCGAGCGCCTCGCGCCGGGCTTCACCGAGACGATCGAGCACCGGTACGTGCAGTCGCCGCTGGACATCGAGCGCGAGCTGGGCCTGCTGCGGGCCAACGTGATGCACGTCGAGATGGGCCTCGACGCGATGTTCTCGCTGCGCCCCGTGCCCGAGTGGTCGTCCTATCGCGGGCCGCGCGAGGGCCTCTACCTCACCGGCGCGTCGACCCACCCCGGCGGCGGCGTCTTCGGCGCCAGCGGACGATCCGCGGCGCTGGCCATCCTGGCCGACCGCACGGGGACCCGGCGCGCACGCGTTGCTCGACGGGCCAGGGCGGCCCTGCACACATAGGCTCTGCAGGTGCCCACCGCCCGCCTGACGCCGATCACCTGGGCGCTCGCCGCAGTCACAGTGCTGTTGGAGATCTGCTACCCGCTGATCCACGGGCACCACCGCGACCAGCTCACGGTCGCCACGGTCGTTGTCTTCGCGCTCGCGACCGTCAGCCACCTCCTCGCCAGCCGAGCACCCAGCAGAGCCCTCGCGTTCGTCGTCGTGACGGTGCTCGTCGGCTTCACCGTGGAGGCGGTCGGCACCCGTACCGGCTTCCCGTTCGGCCACTACGCCTACGACGACAGCCTCGGCACGAGGCTCCTCCGGGTGCCCCTCGTGATCCCGCTGGCGTGGACCATGATGTCGTGGCCGGCGCTCTGCGCGGCCCGACGGCTGAGCACCAACCGGGCGGCCACGGCGGCCATCGGCGGCTGGGCTCTGGCCAGCTGGGACCTCTTCCTCGACCCCCAGATGGTCGCCGCCGGCCATTGGCACTGGGCGCACACTTCGCCTGGCCTGCAGGGCATCCCGCTCACCAACTACGCCGGCTGGTTGGCGGTCTCGGTCGTGTTGATGGCAGTCCTCGACCGCATCGTCAGCGACAGCGGTGGCGACGGGCAACCGCTCACGCTCTACCTCTGGACGTACGGGTCCAGCGTGCTCGCCAACCTCGCGTTCTTCGACCGTCCAGCGGTAGCCCTCACCGGCGGCATCGGCATGGGCGTCGTCGCCCTCCCCCTCGCCCGACGTCTGGCCACCCGATGAAGCCGCTCACCTTGATCGCCGGCGCTGCGACGGCCCTCTCCGCCCACGCATGGGTCAACACCCGACTGCTCCGTCGCCCGCCCTTGCCCGCACCTCCGGCCAGCGCAAAGGTCTCGGTCCTCCTTCCGGTACGAAACGAGGAGAACCACGTGATCGCCTGCCTGACAAGCATTCTCGACCAACACCATGTGCCTGACCTCGAGGTCATCGTGCTCGACGACGGGTCGCAGGACCGCACCGCCGAACTGCTCGCGACGGTCAACGACCCGAGGGTACGGGTCCTCACGGGTGCCGCGCTGCCCGATGGCTGGCTGGGCAAGCCGTGGGCCTGCCAACAGCTCGCCGACGCTGCCAGCGGCGACACCCTTGTCTTCCTCGACGCCGATGTGCGCCTCGCGACCTCAGGGCTGGCTGCGACGGTAGCCATGCTCGGCACCCTCGACCTCGTGTCGCCCTACCCGCGCCAGGAGGCGGTCTCGATCGCCGAGCGCCTCGTCCAGCCCCTGCTGCAGTGGACCTGGCTCACCTTCCTGCCGTTGCGGATCGCCGAGACGTCGCCGAGACCGTCCCTCGCCGCGGCCAACGGCCAGCTCATCGCAGTCAAGCGCGCGGCGTACGAGGCAGCGGGCGGGCACCAGGCCGTCAAGGACCACATCATCGAGGACGTCGCACTTCTGCGCGCTGTCAAGCGATCTGGCGGCCGCGGCACTGTTGTCGACGGCACCGCAGTCGCCACGTGTCGCATGTACGACACCGGCCGCGCGCTCGCCGACGGTTACACCAAGTCGCTGTGGTCGGCCTTCGGCTCACCGGCCGGAGCCACCGCCGTCATGGGGACGCTCACCGCGCTCTACGTCGTGCCTCCCGTCGCGGCGTTGCGCGGCAGCCGTACCGGACTGCTCGGTTATGCCGCGGGCGTCGCCGGACGCGTGGCCTCGGCACGCCGTACCGGAGGCCGGGTCTGGCCCGACGCGTTCCTGCACCCGCTCTCGGTCCTGGCGCTGGCCGGGCTGACCGCTCGTTCGGTACGGGCCCAGCGGGCCGGGACGCTCACCTGGAAGGGCCGCTCGCTGTGAGCCGGGTCGTCATCATCGGCGCCGGCGTCGGGGGTCTCGCCAGCGCCGCGCGG
Organism: Acidothermaceae bacterium B102; assembly: GCA_033097465.1. GTDB lineage: Bacteria > Actinomycetota > Actinomycetes > JAWWOL01 > JAWWOL01 > JAWWOL01. Next base: position 3,955,247 of record AP028633.1, on the reverse strand, counting down.
CTGGCGACTCTCGGCCACGACGTGACCCTCTGCGAACAGTCACCCGTCATCGGCGGCAAGCTGGGAATCCATGAAGAGCAGGGGTTTACCTTCGACACCGGCCCTTCGCTGGTCACCATGCCGCAGGTCTTTGGCGAGCTGTTCGCCTCCACGGGCGACCCGCTGAACTCCGTGCTGACCCTCCGACCGGTCGAGCCGATTGCCCGCTACCGCTTCGCCGATGGCACGATGCTCGACTCGACCGCCGACCTCACCACGTTCTGCGACTCCCTTGACGAGGCGTTGGGTGAGGGCAACGGCGACGACTGGCGTCGGTTCATGCAGCGCGCCGAGCGGATCTGGGACGCCACCCACGTGCCGTTCCTCGAGTCACCGCTGCACGGCATCCGCAGCCTGCTCCGCCAGGCCTACAAGGTCGGCGACCTCGCGACCATTGCGCCCTGGAAGACCCTGCGGACGCTGGGCACCCACTACCTGCGCGACCCGCGGCTGCGCATGTTCCTCGACCGCTACGCCACCTACACCGGCTCCGATCCGCGGAAGGCGCCCGCCGCGCTCGCCGTCGTCCCGTACGTCGAGCAAGCGTTCGGGGCGTGGTACGTCGAAGGCGGCCTGCACCTGCTTGGCCAGGCCATCGCCGACCGCGCGGTCGAGCGCGGAGCGACCTTGCGGCTCGACACCGAGGTCACCGCCATCACCGTCACCGGCAACCTCGTGGATGGAGTGACCCTCGCCGACGGCTCCCACCTGGAGGCCGACGTCGTCGTCGCCAACGCCGACGCGTCCGTGGTTTACCGTGACCTGCTGCCGCGCAAGGCGATGCAACGCCAGCTCGCGCGCACCACCCCGTCCTTGTCCGGCTTCGTCGTGCTGCTCGGCCTGCGTGGTCGCACCGAGGGGCTCGCCCACCACACCGTGCTGTTCCCCGAGGACTACGACGCAGAGTTCGACGCGGTCTTTGGCGGCCGCCTGGCCGACGACCCGACGGTCTACATCAGCGCGCCGGTCGACGCCGCGACGGCACCGGACGGCGACGAAGCGTGGTTCGTCCTGGTCAACGCCGCCCGCAACGGCCTGGTCGACTGGGATGCCCAGGCCGTCGACTACGCCACCCACGTCGTCGACCTGATGGCACGCCGAGGGTTCGACGTCCGCGACCGCATCGCCGTACGCGAGGTCCGTTCACCGGCCGACCTCGAGCGGGCCACCCGATCTCCGGGCGGGTCCATCTACGGCAGCTCGTCCAACGGCCCGATGGCCGCGTTCCTCAGACCAGCCAACGCTTCTGGCGTCACCGGGCTCTTCCTGGTGGGCGGGTCGTCCCACCCCGGCGGCGGCCTGCCGCTCGTCACGCTGTCGGCCAAGATCGTGGCCGGCCTCGTAGGCCCTGCCTAGGCCCGCGTTCGACGAACCACGTCGCCCTGCGTGCTGCTGGCGCGATCAGTCGGGCCGACGGGTCCAGACCTGCACCGTCCGCGGCGACGCCACCACCGACGTCCCGTCGAGTGCGAGCGCCTCGAGCAGGCGCAGCGCCTCGTCAACCTCGGCCTGCGTCGCCAGGCCCTCGTCGACGATCGCGTCCGCCGTCGTCGCGGTGGTGGACCAGGGCATGGACTTGCCTTCCCCCGTCACCTCAAGCCGCTGCTTGATCGCGACCGTCGGCTCAGGGATGCCAACGGTACGGAAATAGCCCGGAACCTTACGTCCGATGTGCGGATCTCCGCCGTGCCGCAGCAGCACCTGCTGGTACTTCTCCACCCAGAAGTCAAAGCCCGCGTTGGGCGGCTCGCAGAACTGCCCGTCGAAGTCGGCGTCCTCGATGACCAGCACCCCACCCGGTCGTACGGCGTCCCACATCGCCTTCATGACGTCGACCGGACGGGCCAGGTGCTGCAGCAGGAACCGGCAGTAGACCAGGTCGTACGTGCCGGGTTCGGCCCAGTCGTAGACGTTCCCCGCGCGCAGCGTCACGTTGTCGAGACCCTCGGCGGCCGCCACCTCGCGGCCGAGTGCGAGCTTGACCTCGTCCATGTCGATGCCCGTCGCGTGACCCGTCGGCCCGACCAGCCGCGCCATCTCCAGGGTGACGAACCCGCCGCCGCAGCCGAGGTCGAGACACTGCGTGCCGGGCCCTACCCCGAGGTCGCGCAGCAGCCCCAGCGTCGTCGGCGCCCAGAGCCGGGCCAGGACCGCAAGCCGATGAAAACCGGTCTCCCCGCCCGCGATGACGTACTGCTCCATGGGCGCAATGTAGGGCACACGACGCCACCCGGGAAGAGTCAGCGGGCGAGCACGCGGCGAGCAGCGATGAGCAACTGGACCAGGCCGATGACAGAGACGCCGGCCGTCGCGAGCGCCCCCACCACGGCCACCTCATCGGCGTGACCCGGGAAGATGCCGGCGGTGATGAGGAACGACGACGCGATGATGACCCGCGTCGGCCGCTCCCCCACCGTCACCACCTCGACGGCACCCATGCCCGCGTTGCCGGCCCGCGCCCGGGCGTACTCCAACAGCACAAGACCAGCCCCGGCGACGACGCAGACCCAGCCCGCACAGCCCAGCAACCAGAACGCGACAAGGTAGGCCGCGTCGGACACCCGGTCGACCAGCGAGTCCACCAGGAAGCCCCACGCGGAGGTACGGGACGTCAGCATGGCCACGGCACCATCGAGGTTGTCGAGTCCCGCGCTCAGCGCCACGACGAGCCCGGCCAGCAAAGGCCAGCGGGGTCCTACGACGGTGACACACGGCACGAGCCCCGCCACGACCACGCCGAACGACGTGAGCACCGAGGGGCTCACGCCTGCCCGGGCCAGCGGTCGCGCGATGACGTAGACCCCGCTCAGCCACCAGCCCACCAGGCCTGTACCGCGCGGGTCGTATCCCCCGTGAACCGTTGCCCACGCGGCAAAGTAGCCATCGCGGTCAGGCAGGTCGGCAACCGGCCGGCGGCCCCGCAGCGCCCAGAAAACGAGCAGCACCGCGAGGACAGCCAGCACCACGAACCCGTACGGAAGCCACGCGCTGCCTGCCGGACGGACGGTCATGGCACCACCGTAGTGGCACCTGTCACTGCAGGCTGAACACGACCGTCACGTCGACCGAGACGCTCTGCGACCCTGCCGCGACCGGGACGGACCCGGCAGAAGCTGCGGCGGCGGTTGCATAGACCTGCGGCTGCGACGAGCCACTCGACTCCGTCACCGACACGACCGGTCCGACGGTACGGCCGGCCAGCGCCGCGTACTGCGTCGCCTTGTCCTTGGCGCTGGCGTAGGCAGCCGCCCTGGCCTGCGTGACCAGGGCACTGTCGCTCTCCAGGTCGAGCGACAGCTGCTGCACCGTCACAGCCTTGCCGCCCGCCTTGACGACTGCCGAGAGGATCGAGCCAGCGGTACCGAGGTTGCGCAGGGTCACCGAGACCTGCTCGTCTGCCTCGTACCCCTGGAGGTTCTGCTGGCCCTTGGCGTAGGAGTAGAACGGGTTGACCGAGAGGCCGACCGTCTTGACGTCCTTGGCGGCCACCCCGTGGTTGCGCAGCGAGGTCTGGACCGCGCCCATCGCCCTGTTCGCCGCACTCAGCGCCGCCGACGGGTTGGCCCCGCGGGTGTCGACCCCGATCGTGGTGATCATCGAGTCAGGCGTGCCGGCCGCCTGACCGGTGCCGTCGACGCTGATGGTGTTGGCCGTCACGGCGGGCGTGTCCGCCTTGGCGCGCGACCCGCCGCCTCCCCCGACCAGGTACGTCGCCGCGACCAACGCGACCACGCCTGCCGTACCCACTGCTGTCATGCCTTGGCGTGCTCGGAGCTCAACCATCGTTCAACCCTTCGTCGGAGTGGACGAGGGTTGGACGCTGCGGGGAGTGATCCGGTTCCTTCTAGGCCCAACCGCCGGAGCGCAGCCGCGCGTAGACCTCGCGGGTGGCTGTCGACCGGTTGAGGGTGATGAAGTGGATGCCGGGGGCACCCTCGGCCAGCAGCTTCTCGGACAGCTCCGTGGCGACCTCGACCCCGATGGCGCGTACCGCCTCGAGGTCGTTCTCGACCGCACGCAGCCGGGTGGCCAGGTCGGGCGGGAACTTCTGACCGGAGAGCACCGCGAAGCGCTCGATCTGGCGGGCGTTGGTCACCGGCATGACGCCCGGGATGATCGGCACGTCGCAGCCCGCCGCCGCTACCCGGTCGCGCAGCCGAAGGTAGTCCTCCGGGTAGAAGAACATCTGGGTGATGGCGTAGTCGGCGCCGGCGCGGCACTTGGCGATGAGGTAGCGGATGTCGCTCTCCTCGTCGATCGAGCGCGGGTGCTTCTCCGGGAAGGCGGCCACGCCGACGCAGAAGTCACCCGAGGCCTTGAGCAGCGTCACCAGCTGCTCGGCGTACTCCAGGCCCTCGGGATGAGGTTGCCAGTCAGCCTGCGGGTCGCCCGGCGGGTCGCCGCGCAGCGCCAGCACATTGCGGACCCCGGCCGCGGCGTACTGGCCGATGACGTGGCGCAGCTCGGCCACCGAGTGGTTGACCGCGGTGAGGTGGCCGACCGGGGTGAGAGTGGTGTCGCCGGCGATCTGCTCGGTCATGCGGACCGTCGTGTCACGCGTCGAGCCGCCGGCGCCGTACGTCACCGACACGAAGGTCGGCGACAGCGCCTCGAGCTCGCGGATGGCCTGCCAGAGCTGGCGCTCGCCCTCCTCCGTCTTCGGCGGGAAGAACTCGAACGAGAACGACCGGTTGCCCTCGGCGAGCAGCTCGCGGATGGTCGGCGTACGCGGCGAGAGGTGTGCGGCCATGAGCGCAACCTTAGCGACGTGTGCGTTCAAGTGGCGCCCTGACGGGACGGCGCGATACTGGTGGGAAGTCCTCGTCGGCCCCTCGGAGAGCCTGTGACCTCGCTCCAAGACGCTCGTCCCGGCCAGAGCGAACACCCGCTCGACCGGGCCGACCTGCGCGCCCGAGTCGCCAAGTCGCTCGACGCTTTCCTGGTCTCACAGCGGCCGGCGCTCGACGGCATCAGCGAAGACATCGCCCCGATCGCCGAGGCCATCGCCGAGTTCGTCGACGGTGGAAAGCGGCTGCGCCCGGCCTTCTGCTACTGGGGCTGGCGCGCAGCGGGCGGTGACGACTGCGACGAGATCATGGCCGCCGCAGCGTCGCTCGAGCTGCTCCAGGCCTGCGCGCTCGTCCACGACGACGTCATGGACGGCAGTGACCGACGTCGTGGCGCGCCCTCGGTCCACCGCAAGTTCGGCTCGCTGCACCGGGTCGAGGGCTGGCACGGCAACCCTGAGTCCTTCGGGGTCGCCGCCGCGATCCTCCTCGGCGACCTGTGCCTCGTCTGGTCCGAGCAGATGCTCGCGACGAGTGGCCTCACCGACGCCGCACTGCTGCGCGCCCAGCCGGTCAACGCCCGCATGCGGGTCGAGCTGATGACCGGTCAGTACCTCGACGTCATCGAGCAGGCCATGGGCGGCGTCGACGTCGAACGCGCCCTGCGGGTCGCCCGGTTCAAGGCCGCCAAGTACACCATCGAGGGCCCGCTGCTCATCGGGGCGGCGCTGGCCGGTGGCTCCCCGGCCGCCTCCACCGCGCTCAGTGGGTACGGGCTGCCGCTCGGCGAGGCGTTCCAGCTGCGCGACGACGTGCTCGGGGTGTTCGGCGACCCTGGCGAGACCGGCAAGCCGATCGGCGACGACCTCCGCGAGGGCAAGCGCACCGTGCTGATCGCGGCGACGCTGTCCCGTACGGATGCGCGCGAGACGGCCATCGTGAGGCGGCACCTCGGCGACCCCGGGCTCGACACCGGGGACGTCGAGGTGCTGCGCGAGATCATCGCCTCCACCGGCGCCTTGGCCGAGGTCGAGCGCATGATCGCCGAGCGCACCGAGCAGGCCCTCGCCGCGCTCGCGGCACCCGACCTTGACCCCACAGCTGTCGAGGTGCTGACCGAGCTAGCGGGCGTCTCGACCACCCGCAGCACCTGAGCCGTCAGCTGGTGACCTCCACCAGCACCGATGTCCCCGACCCCACCTTCGACTCCCACCGCCACCACTCGTGCAGCCGTACGGTGCCGTCGGCCAGCGGCTCGATCCGGTCACGGGACCAGCCGTTGGCGGTGGTCCCGTCGATGAGCAGCTGGGTGTAGCGGAACTCCGCGTGCACCCCGTCGGTGCTGCCGACGAGGAAGCCCTTGCGCACGCGCCCGCCGGCGTACTCGGCCCAGACCATGTCGTCGTCCTGGTGGAAGACGAACAAGGTGTCGACTCCGACGTCGCCCCCGGTCACGTTGTCCGGCGGGCGGAAGCTGCGTCCGTCGAGCGATGTCATGCGCTGTCTCCTCGGCGTGCGGGGCCTGGCTGGCGAGCCTAGGCTCAGGATCGTCTCACCTCTACCTAGGGACCCCCTTTGCGCACCGTGACCGGCCCTACCTCGCACGTCGTCGTCGTCGGCGCCGGACTCTCCGGGCTCGCGGCGGCGCTCCACCTCGCCGGCGCCGGCCGCGAGGTCACGGTGCTGGAGCGCGAGGACATCCCCGGTGGCCGTGCCGGGCGGCTCGAGGTCGACGGCTACTCGTTCGACACCGGCCCGACGGTGCTCACCATGCCCGACCTGGTCCAGGAGGCGCTCGACGCGGTCGGCGAACGGCTCGAGGACTGGCTGACGCTCGACCGGCTCGACCCCGCCTACCGCGCCTACTACCCCGACGGCTCCACCCTCGACGTCCGCTCCAGCACCGACGACATGGCCGACGAGATCGCGCGGGTCTGCGGGTCCGCCGAGGCCGCGGGCTACCGGCGGTTCGTCACCTTCGTGACCGAGCTCTACGACGTCGAGATGAAGCACTTCATCGACCGCAACCTCGACTCCCCCTTCGACCTGGCCCGCCCCTCACTGGCCCGGCTCGCCGCCCTCGGCGGCTTCCGCAAGCTCGCGCCCAAGGTCGGCTCCTACCTCAAGGACGAGCGGACGCGGCGGCTGCTGTCGTTCCAGGCGATGTACGCGGGCCTGTCTCCGTACGACGCCCTCGCCATCTATGCGGTCATCGCCTACATGGACTCCGTCGCCGGCGTCTACGCCCCGGTCGGCGGCATGCACGCGTTGCCCAAGGCGCTGGCCGGCGCGGCCGAGAAGCACGGCGTCACCTTCCGGTACGGGACCACTGTCACGCGCGTCGAGCTGTCCGGTGACCGTGCCGTGGCGGTGCACACCGCTGACGGTGACCGGATCGCCTGCGACACAGTGGTTCTCACGCCCGACCTGCCCGTCGCCTACCGCATGCTGCTGCCACCCGAGGTGACGCCACGCGGATTGAAGCGGCTCGTCTACTCACCGTCGTGCTTCCTGCTGCTCGCCGGGTCTTCCGCGTCGTACTCGAAGATCGCCCATCACAACATCCACTTCGGCAAGGGTTGGCGGTCGGTGTTCGACGACATCATCGACAACGGGTCGCTGATGAAGGACCCGTCGTTCCTGGTGACCAACCCGACGATGTCCGACCCGACCCTGGCGCCCGACGGCAAGCAGGTCTACTACGTGCTCTTCCCGACGCCCAACCTCGACGCCGACATCGACTGGTCGGTGGTCGGGCCGCGCTACCGCGACGAGTGCGTGGCGGTGCTCGAGCGCTCGGGCTACGTCGGCTTCGGCGACGCCATCGAGGTCGAGAACACCACGACCCCGGCCGACTGGGCGTTGCGAGGCATGGAGCGCGGCGCACCGTTCGCCGCGTCCCACACGTTCACCCAGACCGGCCCGTTCCGCCCGAAGAACCTCGCGCCCGGGCTGCAGAACGTCGTCTTCGCCGGCTCGGGCACCACGCCCGGCGTCGGCGTGCCGATGGTCCTGATCTCCGGCCGGCTCGCCGCCGAGCGCATCATCGGAGCATGACCGACGAGATCCGTACCCCTCGGTTGCTGCTCCGTCGCTGGCGCGAGGACGACCGCGAGCCGTTCGCCGCGATGAACGCCGACCCCGCGGTCATGGAGCACTTCACCGCCCCGTTAACCCGCGAGCAGAGCGACGGCCTGATCGACCTCGTCGAGGCCTATTTCGAGGAGCACGGCTACGGCTGGTGGGCCGTCGAGAACGAGCAGGGATTTGTCGGGTTCACCGGGCTGCACTGGCTCACGTGGGACAGCGAATTCACACCGGCGTTGGAGATCGGCTGGCGCCTTGCGGTGCCGGCGTGGGGTCACGGCTATGCCACGGAGGCGGCGACGGCAGTCGTGGCCCGCGGCTTCGAGGACGTCGACTCCCTCGTCTCCATCACCGCCGCGTCCAACACCCGGTCAATGCGGGTGATGGAGCGGCTGGGCATGCACCGCGAACGGGAGTTCGACCACCCCAACGTGCCCGAGGGCCACCCCGTACGACCGCACGTTCTCTACCGCCTGCGCCGCCCCTAGCCCGTCCAGGTCGCGCGGACAACCCGCTCGCGGGACACTCAGCAGCATGAGCAAGCGCGAGCTTGATGCTGCTGGCATCCACGACCCGCGCCTCCGGGCGTCGTACGAGCGCTGCCGCGAGCTCAACGCCGCCCACGGCAAGACGTACTACCTCGCCACGTTGCTGCTGCCCGCGCACAAGCGCCCCTACGTGCACGCGTTGTACGGGTTCGCGCGCTACGCCGACGAGATCGTGGATGACCTCGACAGCACGCTGACCGACCCCGAGAAGGCCAGCTGGCTCGAGGACTGGGGCTCCCGGTTTCTCAAGGGCGAGGACGATCACGATGAGGTGCTCCCGGCGATCCACGACACGATCGAGCGTTGGCAGCTGCCTAAGGAGCACTTCGAGGCGTTCCTCGACAGCATGCGCATGGACCTCGAGGTCACCGAGTACCGCACCTTCGACGACCTGATGACCTACGTGTACGGCTCCGCGGCGGTGATCGGGCTGCAGATGGTGCCGGTGCTCGAGCCGCTCCCGGGCCTGCACGACGTCGCGGCGACCTATGCCCGTGACCTCGGGGTGGCGTTCCAGCTGGCCAACTTCATCCGCGACGTCGGCGAGGACCTGCGCCGGGGCCGCATCTACCTGCCGATGGAGGACCTCGAGGCCCATGGCGTGACCCGCGAGCACCTCGAGCAGGGTGTCGTCGACGCCCCCGTGCGGCGGCTCCTCGCGTACGAGATCGCCCGCACGCGCGAGATCTTCCGCAGTGCCGCTCCCGGGGTGCGCCTGCTCGACCCGACCAGCCGCGACTGCATCCTGACCGCGACCACGCTCTACGGCGGCATCCTCGACGAGGTGGAGAGAGCTGACTACCGGGTGCTCGACCGCAAGGTAGCGGTGCCGCTCACCCGGCGGCTCAGCGTCGCGGTGCCCGGTCTCGTACGGGCCCGCGCCGCCCGAAGAACACCCACCAGCACAGCGTCTGCGTGACCAGGGCGAAGCCGAACAGCAGATCCTCGACCGGCGCATAGCCGACGCGACCGTGCCCCAGCAGGTGCGGTGCCGGTGACCCGACGATGGCCGATCCGGCATAGGTCACGACCTTGCGGCCGGTCAGCACGCCGTTCACGATCAGCTGGAAGACCACGATGATCGCGTACGAGGTCCAGAACGCCCGCCGGGTCACCAGCCGCGTCCGCAGCACCACGAGGTCGAGGACCAGCGTCAGGATGACCGCGAGCAGGGCCACCGCGGTATAGGTCACGAGGGCTCGTCGCCGTAGATCCACGACGGACGGCGCGCCCGGACGGCCTCGTACGTGAGGATCGCGCAGACCGGGACCACGAGGAAGAACAGCAGCTCCTCGATGGGCAGGTGACCCCACAGCGACCAGCCCAGCGTCTGGCGCGGGTCGTAGGCCCACTGGTGCCGCGAGATCGCCCACACGTCCCAGGCCACGAACGGCACGAGGACGCAGCCGAGGACGCAGAGCACGCGCCGCCAGCGGGCAAAGACCCGGACATGCAGCAGCAGTGACAGCGGTGCAGTGCCGACCAGGCAGGCGAGCAGCACCAGCAGGTAGGTGGCCTTCACCGAGGGGTCAGAACGCCAGGGCCTGGGCCCGCCGGGTGACCTCGGCGCGGCGGTCGTCGAGCAGCGCCTGCGCCGGTGTGCCCGGCAGGCTGTCATCGGGCGTGTAGAGCCAGCGGACGATCTCGACGTCGTTGTACTTGTTGTCGTACATCACGTTGAGCAGCCCGTGCAGGCCCTTGAGCGGCTCGCCGTCCGCCGGCACGAAGTCGGCAGGCACGTAGAGCGCGTTGTTGTCGCCGCGCCGGACGGCCACCAGCCGGTGCTCGGCGACGACCTGGCGCACCCGGTTGACGGGCAGCCGCAGTCGCTCGCCGACCTCGGGCAGCGAGAGCCAGGCAGGCACGAGGGCGTCGAGGTCAGTGGCGATCGGCGTATCGGTGGTCTCGTTCACCCCACCAGCGTCCCACGACGGCAGGCGGATCGCCCGTGCGGCGGCTAGGGTGCGAGACATGGCGGACGACGACGACGCGTACGGGCAGGTGCCCGAGCAGCAGGTGTACGACGACTTCGTCCCCGAGCCCACGCTGATCGAGCTCGACGAGCCGTGGGAGCCGCTGCCCCAGCAAGGCCCGACGGGCCCGCGCAGCTGGCCGTCCTACCTGCCGCCCGGGTCGCTGGCCCTGGCCGCCGCCGCGACCGGGCTGGTCGCCCTGCTGGGCAACAACATCGGCTCGTCGTTCGGCTTCGTGCTGAAGTTCAGCCTCGGCGGCAACGGCGCCGCGTCCGACGCCGCCCACACCGCGGTCTTCATCCAGCTCGCCCTCGCCGGCATCGCCGCGGCGCTCGGGATCGCGGCGGTGTATGGGTCACGCGCGGTGGCCGACTCCCCCGGCTGGACACGCGACCTCGCCATCGCCGCGGTCATCGTCGGCGTCATCGCCGCCGGCGTCCACCTGACCCTGCTGCAGACCCTGGACAGCAGCCACATCGCGCCCGACACGACGTTCGTGACGACCAACTGATACCTGTTCAAGGGCGCGACGGGTCCTCACTGTTCGTGAGGACCCGTTGTCGTCGTTGGGGAGGTTGGGATGCGGTTCATCGGTGGTGTGACGCAGCAGAAGTACGTGGAGCTGACCCGTGGTCTTGACCCGTCCAAGTGTTTGGCGGTCGGGGTCGATGTTGGTAAGCGCAACGCGTTGGCGTTGATCGCGGACCACCGGGGCGAGGTCGTTGGGCCGCCGGTGGTCTTCGACTTGACGGAGCCGGGCGTTTGTCATCTCGAGGAAGCGATCGCGGCCGCGCAGGCTGCTCGCCAGGCGGGGTCGGTGCGGGTCGGGATCGAGGCCGCCGGGCACTACCACCGGCCGGTGCTGGCCCGGTTGTCGGCCACGTTCGACACAGTTGAGCTCGGGCCGGCGATGGTGAAGTCAGCGCGGGAGGCGCAGGGGTCGGCGAAGATCAAGACAGACCTGCGAGACTGCGCCGCGATCATCGACCTGGTGATCTCCGGGATGGGGTTCAGCCCGCAGCAACGGGACGCGGCGATGGTCGACCAGCTGGTCTGGGCCGGCCTACGGGCCCGGCGGGTGAAGACCAGGACCGCGTTGTCCAATCAGCTCCTGGGCACCCTGGACCTGGTCTTTCCCGGGTTGGACGGCTGCTTCGACACCCTGCTGGGCACAAGGATCGGTGCGGTGCTGCTGGAGCATTTCCTCGACCCGGAGCAGATGCTCGCCCTGGGTGCCGACGGGATGCAGGCTTTCGCGAAGTCTCATGGGGTGCTGCTGCGGGCACCGAAAGCGGCGCAGCTGGTCACGGCCGCGGCTGACGCGTTGCGACTGCCTGCGCGGGAGAGAGCCTGCCGGGCAGCGGTTCTGGCCACCGACGTGGTGCTGCTGGGCGCGGTGAACGCCGACATCACCGCGGCGGAGGCACAGCTCGCCGCCGTGCTCCCGGCCACCCCGGCCGGGGTGCTGACCAGCCTGCCCGGGATCGCGGTCGTCCGGGCATCGGCCTACGGCGCCGCGTTGGGTGACCCCTCGCGGTTCACCGGCCACGCGCAGGCCTACCGCCTCGCCGGGATGCACCCCGCCACCTACGACTCCGCCGGGACCAGCCGCGGTGGGCAGCACCTGAGCCGCCGCGGCAGCCCGGACCTGCGGGCCGCGATCGTCGAGCTCGGGAAAGGCCTCGCCCAACGCGATCCGCACTTCGCCGGCTACAAACGGCAACTCCTCGGCCGAAGGATGCCCGCGTTGAAAGCGAACATCGCGGTCGGGCACAAGGCACACCGCCTCGCGTTCGCGCTCATGCGCGCCGGCGCCGAGTACGACCCTGAGCGTTACGCCCGCTCCCTGCAATCCGGTGGGGAGCACCGACCGGGGGCGGGTGGGCCCGTCAAAACAACGACCGCGAAGCGGCTTGCCGGCGCGACGTGACCCACCCGCTTCTTCACACCGTCTCGCGGAAGGACCCGACAGGCAAGACCCCGCTGCCCCGGTGAGAAGGGCTCGATGGCGGGGGCCCGGAACGACGTCGAAACGACTACGCAGCACGACCCGACAGGGCCCTGACTGCGCCGCTAGTAAGACGCCCGGGCCCCTCCCAACGAGCGAGTGCGCCCAGTTACCAGAGCCACCCCGCGTGAGCTCGCGTCATCAGACAGCACCGCAGGAACGCCATCACCCACCGTCACCACCAGCGGCAACAGGCGCGGGCAACGCCGCGCCTCTCGAACCCATGCCGCCCGGCCCATTGACGAGAGCCCCCAGTTACTAGCGCGGGTCGACGGCCGTTCCGCCCGCGCGCGCCGAGGTGAAGGCCGCGTCGATCAGCTGGGCGCCCCACAGCGACTCAGACAGCGGCAGCAGCCACCCGTCGCGGCCCCGGATGACCTCGGAGAACTCCTCGAGCATCAGCCGGTACGCGTCGACTGCCGCGACCGGCATGCGCTCGGTGCCGGTGCCACCGCGGGAGACCCACAGCTCGGTGTCGTCACTGGTGTGTGCGGTGAAGGACAGGTCGCGCAGCTCGATCTCTCCGTCGTCGCCGGTGATGACGAGCAACTGGCGACCGGTCTCGGCGATGGACACGTGGATCTCGGCGTCGCCGCCGTCGTACGACAGCACCGCGTCCGTGGTGAGGTCGACGCCGGTCGGGCCGATGTCCTGCTTGGCGACCACCTCGTACGGGAGACCGCCGAAGGCCCACGTGGCCCCCGAGAGCGCGTAGTGGCCGATGTCGTAGACCGCGCCGCCGCCCTTGTCCGGGTTGAGCCGGTAGTTGCCGGCCGCGACGCCGTCGCCCGTGAACACGGAGGTGACGTGGCGGACCGTACCGATGGCACCCTCGGCGAGCAGCCGCTGGGCGAGCCGCACTCGCGGGTGCCAGCGGTACCACGACGCCTCGACGAGGTGCAGTCCGGACGCCTCGGCGGCGGCGGTCATCGACCGCACCTCGGCCGGGTCGAGCCCGAGCGGCTTCTCGCACAACACGTGCTTGCCCGCCGCGAGCGCCGCCTCGGTCCACGGCCGGTGGCCGTCGTTGGGCAGCGAGATGTAGACGGCCTCGATGTCCGGGTCGGCGATGAGCGCGTCGTACGAACCGTAGGCCGAGACCGGGGTGCCGACCGCCGGGCCGAAGGTCTCACCCAGGGTCTGTGCCCGCTGCACGTCGCGTGCGCCGACGGCGGTGAGCACCGCGTTGTACGACGCCCGGACCGCCGGGCCGAGTGCCCGGGTCGCGATGTTGCCCGCGCCGATGAACCCCCACCGGACGGGATCGGTGGTGGGCGTGGGCTCGGTCACGTCAGGCCTCCGGGAGTGGCTGCGGTCGCGCGTCATCGCGTGCGGACATCATCGCAGCCTGCATCACCGCCACGTTGCGGCGGGACCCCTGAGGAGTGACGGACATGGGTGCGCCGGAGAGCAGCTGGTCGGCCAGCTCGCGGTGGAAGGGGTACGCGGGGCGGGGTGCCAGGGCCAGCCGGGTCTCGCTGCCGTCGGCGGACACCACCCGCAAGTCGGCCGGCGCGTCGGCGGGCGCGAGCCGGTCCTCGGCCAGCGTCCCGATGGCGGTCCGGGACAGCACGGAGGTCTGACGCCAGTCACCGACGATCGCGCCCTCGGTGCCGAGCACGTACCACTTGGGCTTGAGAGCGGCGGCCAGGTCGGAGTGGACGAACTCGCCCTCGACCCCGTCGGCAAACCGCACGGTCACCCGCGAGTGGTCGGCGTTGGTGACGTCGTGCCAGCGCCGTTTGTGGGTGGCCGCGGTCACGTGGGTGATCTGCTGCGGGAACAGGTCGAGCATCCAGTCGAGGTAGTGCGAACCCCAGTCATAGATGGCGCCGCCCGACACGGACTCGTCGGAGTGCCAGTAGTTGCAGGGGTGCTCGAAGCCCCCGACGAAGGACTCGTAGTGGAAGACGTCTCCGATCACTCCGGACCAGATGGCCGCACGCAGCGCCAGGTAGTCGGGGTCCCAGCGCCGGTTCTGGTAGACGGCGAGACCCAACCCCTGGTCGGCGGCGAGGCCGATCATCTCGTCCGCCTCGCCGACGGTCAGGCAGAACGGTTTCTCGACCACCACGGAGCGGCCTGAGGTGAGGACACGGACCGCCCAGTCGGCGTGGCTGTCCGGCGGTGTCGACACGATCACCAGGTCGACGTCGGCGTCGAGCATCGCCGTCCCGTCGGCAAAGCGGGCTATGCCGGGTGCGACGGCCTGGGCGGCGTCGAGGCGCTCGGGGTTGGGGTCGCACACCGCCGCCAGCTCCAGCCCGTCGGTCGCCCGCACGGCGGCGCTGTGCTCATGGCCGATCGCGCCGTAACCCAACAACCCGACCCGGACGGGCGGGGCGTCGCGCAGACCCAGGAGCGAGCGACCCATCCGATGCACCAGCCGCGCGTAGACCGGGTCGCTGAGCGTCGCCTCTGTCCGCCCGACACCCAGCAGGCCCAGCCGACCTCGGATCGTGGCGACCGGGTGGTTCTGCAGCCCCATCGAGGCGGTGAGCACGACGTCGACGTCGTCGGCGACCTTGTCCAGCACCTGCCACTGGTCGGTGAGCAGCACGTCGCCGTCGAACCGGCGCCAGACCTCTCCCGCATCGGGCCCCGGGCGGAGCCGGATCTCGTGACGCGGCGTCGTCGCGCCGGGCAGGACGCCGGCTGCGTCGAGCAGGTCATGCTCCTCGATCAGCGCGCCAGCGCTGGGCCCCAGCAGGAGCACGGCACCGCCGCGCGCCGCAAAGGCGGCCAGCCCGGGAGCGGTGGCAGCACGCGTCCAGACGACGACGAGGTCGGTCTCGTCGCGCAGGTCGGCGCCGACGCGCACCTGCCAGCCGCAGCCGGACAGGTGATCGCCCAGCCGGTCGAGGGCAGTGAGCACCCCTGCCTCGTACCGATCGGCTGAAGGCACGCGGTCGGCGAGCGGGACAAGGACGAGGCACCGGATCGCGGTCGGCATAGCGTCATCTAACGTCCCCGGGGAGCAACCCGCCACCGCAGAGACGATGCAGCCGGCCATGAGGGGAAAGAGAGGTGGTGGTGCGCCCCGCACTCAGCGACTACCGCCGGCTCTGGCTGGGCTTCTCGGTCTCCACCATCGGCGACGGCGTCACGCTCACGGCGGGTCCACTCCTGGTCGCCTCCCTGACCCACGACCCGCTCCTCGTCGCAGGCGCGCTGTTCGCCCAGCAGCTGCCATGGCTGCTGTTCTCGCTGGTCAGCGGGGTCTACGTCGACCGGCTCGACCGCCGTCGGCTGATCGCGTTCGTCGACCTCGGCCGGGCCGTCATCGTCGGCGGGCTGGCGCTGTCGATCGCCCTCGGCGGCGCCAGCATCGACGCGCTCTACGTGACGCTCTTTCTGCTCGGCACCGGCGAGACCCTCGCCCGCACCGCCACCCTCGCCCTGCTGCCGTCGATGGTCGGCCCGGACAGGCTCGGCCGGGCCAACGCCCAGATGCAGGGCTCGCAGGTGATCGGGTCCGACCTCTCCGCCCCGCCGTTCGGCGCCTTCCTCTTCGTCAGCGCAGCGGCCCTGCCGTTCGCGTTCGACTCGGTGACCTTCGTCGTGGCCGGGCTGCTCGGGCTGTCCCTGCGCACCCCGCGGCGGCCGCAGCGGACAGCCACCGATCCTCAGACATCGGTACGCGCCGACGTGGCCGAGGGCCTGCACTTTCTCTGGCAGCAGCCGGTGCTGCGGTCCCTCGCCCTGTGCATCTGCCTCATGAACGTCACCTTCGACGGGGTCTGGGCCACCTTCGTCCTGTACGCGCGGGACCGGCTCGGGCTCGGCCCGGAGGGCTACGGCCTGCTGCTGGCGATCGTCGCCGTCGGCAGCCTGCTCGGCGCGGCCACGGTCGGCCGACTCACGGCACGCCTGGGCACGTCCACGGTCCTGCGGGCCGGCATGGCGATCGAGGCGTGCACCCACCTCGTGCTGGCGCTGACCCGTACCCCGTGGGTCGCCGGACTGACGCTCGCGGTGTTCGGGGTGCACGCCGCTGTATGGAGCATCGTCACGGTCACGCTGCGGCAGCGCCTCGTACCGGACGACCTGCTCGGCCGGGTGACCAGCGCGTACGCGCTCTTCTCCGCGGGCGGAGCGGCCGTCGGCGCGCTGCTCGGCGGCATCCTGGCGCACGACTTCGGGCTGACGGCGCCGTTCTGGTTCGCCTTCGCGGTCGTCGGCACGCTCGCTCTGGCGTCGTCCCGGATCTTCGCTGCCCAGGCCGTGTCCGTGGCCGGTGATCGCCCCAAATAGCACAATCGTCACTCCAGTCCCACTTGCCACGCCGGTCACATCCGCCTAGCGTGCGTTCTCATGTCGACATCGCCGGGTCCGGTCGCGCGCGCCACCGCCTGGCTGCGCAACGCCCACGCGGCCAAGCTCGTCGCGGTGCCGCTCGTCGTCGCCCTCGTGGGCACGGCGGCCGCAGGCACGGCGCGGATCCGGGTGCACAGCGGCGACACGCTTTCCCAGCTGGCAGCAAGTCACCACACCACGGTGAGCGTGCTGCTACGGCTCAACCACCTGCGCGACCCCGACCTGATCGTGGTCGGCCAGACGCTGCTCATCCCGGCGGCGGCGCCCACGCCCGTCGTCCACGTGACGCCGGTGGCCACGCCGCAGCCCACCACCAAGATCGTGACCTACGTGGTACGCAGCGGAGACAACCTCACCGCTATCGCCGCCCACTACAAGGTCGCCATGGGCGCGGTCTCGACCCGTAACCATCTGCGCCGCGACGGCATGATCTTCATCGGCCAGCGCCTGCAGATCGAGGTGCCGGTGCCCGTGCGCAAGGCGCCGACCAGCTTCGCCGGCCGCACCTACCCGCCAGCGACCCTCGCGGCGGCGGCCCGCCACCGGGCCGCCCTGCTGGCACACGCCCAGCCGTCCAAAGCGGTGACCCGCGCCCTGATCATCCGTACCGCGAAAGCGCAGGGCCTCGACCCCGCGCTCGCGCTGGCCATCGGCTGGCAGGAGTCGGGCTTCCAGCAGCGGGTCGTGTCACCGGCCGACGCGATCGGCGTCATGCAGGTGGTGCCGTCCACGGGCGACTACATCAGCACCTACCTCGTGCACCGCAAGCTCGACCTGCTCGACCCGGCCGACAACATCACCGCCGGCGTCGCGCTGTTGGTGGCGCTTACCCACGCGACGACTGTCGACAAGGCGGTCGCGGGCTACTACCAGGGCATCGAGTCGGTGCTCGCCAAGGGCATGTACGCCGACACCAAGGCCTACGTCAGCAACGTCCTGCACCTGCGCACGGTGTTCCGCGGCTGAGCGTCGACGTGGCCGTGGTGGCTCGTGCCCCAGGCCTTCGGCGCTCCGACGATGTGCAGGAATGCCCGGATTCCGGGAGTCCCTGCCCATCGACGGCGTCCGGCGCCACGGCGAGCCGGGACCGTACGACACCTGCCTGAACGTAGGATCGCCGGGTGGACACGTCTCTGGCCGACACCCTGGTAGGACGGGTTCTTGACGGCCGGTACCGGATCCAGGAACGCATCGCCCGCGGCGGCATGGCCACGGTCTACCGCGCGCTCGACACCCGGCTGGACCGGCTGGTCGCCGTCAAGGTCATGCACTCCACGCTGGCCGAGGACCCCGAGTTCGTCTCCAAGTTCACCCGCGAGGCCAAGTCCGCAGCGCGCCTGAGCCACCCCAACGTGGTCGCGGTGTTCGACCAGGGCAGCGACAACGGCGTGGTCTTCCTCGTCATGGAGTACGTCGACGGCGCGACCCTGCGTGACCTGATCCGCGAGCGGGGTCGCCTCTCGCCGCGGCAGTCCCTCGACGTCATCGCGCCGGTGTTGTCCGCGCTCGACGCCGCCCACCGTGCCGGCATCGTCCACCGCGACATCAAGCCGGAGAACGTCCTCATCTCCTCCGAGGGCCGGGTCAAGGTCGCCGACTTCGGGCTGGCGCGCGCCATCGCGGCCTCCCACCTGACCGCGACCACCGGCTTGCTCATCGGCACCGCCGCCTACCTGGCGCCCGAGCAGATCGAGCACGGCCACGCCGATGCCCGCACCGACCTCTACGCCGCCGGCATCGTCCTGTACGAGCTGCTCACCGGGAGGCCGCCGTACGAGGCAGCGACCCCGATGGCCGTCGTCTTCAAGCACGTCCACGAGACAGTGCCCGCGCCGTCGCTCGTCCGGCCCGAGGTCTCCAAGCCGCTCGACGCGCTCGTGCTCGACGCCACCCGCCGCGACCCCGAGGAGCGGCCGCCGAGCGCCGACGCGTTGCTCGAGCAGCTCGAGGCCGTCTCCCGCACGCTCGCGCCCGAGCCGCTCGACCTGACCCAGCAGACACAGGTGCTCCACCAGCACCACACCACGGTGCTGCGCACCGAGCCGCCCGCCTCGGGACCGGCCAAGACGCTGGTGGCGCCGCCGGTGTGGCCGCCCGCGCCCGTACCCTCTCGTCCCGCTCCGCCCGCCGGCCGTCCCCGCAAGCAGACCAGCTGGTGGCGGGGCTGGCGGTTGGCGGTCCTGCTGCTGCTTGCCGCCACCGTCGCCGCCGGTGCGATCGGCGCCTATCTCGGCCTGAGCGAGCGCGGCGGGGGCAACGGCTCGACGTCCGGCGCCCCCGCGACGAGCGCGGCGGCCGCCACGTCGGCGGCCGCTCCGACAACGGCGCCGCTGCAGAACTTCGTCAACCTCAGCCAGGACGCAGCCACCCAGCTGGGCAACCAGTTCAACCTCAACGTCGTGGTCGACCCGACCCCGGTGTTCAGCGACACCGTCGCCGCGGGCAACGTGGTGTCCCAGTCGCCGCCCTTCACCGAAGGGCAGAGCGTTCAGGCCGGGAGCACGGTCACCCTGACGATGAGCAAGGGTGCCGAGACCTTCCCGATCCCCGCCGCGGCGCTGGTCGGCCAGACGCCCGACCAGGCCACCGCGCTGCTGACCGCCGCACACCTCACGCTGGGCAAGCAGTCCACCGACTACAGCGACACCGTTGCCGCCGGCGCCATCATCAAGGTCACCACCGACGCCACGGTGGCGCTGCCTGCTGGGTCGCCCGTCGACGTCGACGTGTCCAAGGGACCGACGCCGATCGCGGTGCCCGACGAGTCAGGCAAGACCCGTACCGCCGCTCTGGCCGACCTCACGACAGCGCTGTTCACCAAGGTCACCGTCACCTTCGTCTTCAGCGACACCGTCGCCAGCGGCCACGTGGTCTCCCAGACCCCCAAGCCCAAGGCACTGGCGCAGCCCACCGATGCGTTGGTCCTCAACGTCTCCAAGGGACCCGAGCTGTTCGCGGTGCCGACACTCAAGGGCCTCAGCGCCGAGGCAGCTGAGTCCAAGCTGGTCGCCATGGGCTTCAAGTACCACACCCAGCGGCTGCCCAACGGCCCCGGCAATGTTCTGACGACCATCCCCAGCCCAGGCAGCATGCAGCCGCGCGGCACCGTCATCACCCTCGAGATCTTCTAGGACGTGCCCCCGCGCAAGCCCTCCCCCGTGGGCGCGCACGTCTTCACGGCAGGCGGGCTCGCCACCGGCGGTCTCGCCTACGCACGCCGCATCCGGGCGGCCGTCATGCAGTGCTTCATCAGCAACCCGCGCGGCTGGGCGCAGTCGGCCGGTGACCCGCGGCAGGACGAGCGGCTGCGCGAGGGGCTCGCCGAGGACCGGATGCCGCTGTTCCTGCACGCCCCGTACCTCGTCAACCTGGGCTCGCCCGCGGAGACGACCCGGGTCCACTCCGCGGCAGCGATCCGGCACTCTCTGGTACGGGGCCAGGCGCTCGGAGCCGTGGGCATCGTCTTCCACGCGGGCTCGGCGGTGACCGAGGGTCGACGGGCCGAGTCGATGGCCCACTCCCGCGAGCTGCTGCTGCCCCTGCTGGACGAGGCGGCCGCGATGCCCGGCGGGCCAAGGCTTCTCGTCGAGTCGACGGCCGGTGGGGGCGGCGCACTCGCGGCCACCGTCGAGGGGCTTTCGGAGTACGTCGCCGCGCACGACGACCACCCGGCCCTCGGCGTCGTCCTCGACACCTGTCATCTTTTCGCCGCCGGACATGACCTCGCGACACCCGGCGGGATGCGGCAGATGCTCAGCGCGGTCACCAAGCAGATCGGCCGCGACCGGCTGGGCCTCGTCCACGCCAACGACAGCAAGGACCCGATCGGATCCCTCCGCGACCGGCACCAACGCATTGGCAAGGGACTGATCGGCGCCGAGCCGTTCACCGAGCTGTTCCGCCACCCGGTCACCCGCGGCGTACCCATCCTGATCGAGACCCCCGGTAGCGCCGAGGACCACACCGAGGATCTCGAACTGCTCCGCGCGCTCCGCGACCGCTAGCTGGCCGGCACGCCGGGCAGGTCGGCCGTCAGGAACCGCCGGGGCTGCGTCGCCGGATCCGGATCGGTCCTTTCGCCCGGGACGGGTCGATGACCACCTGACCGCCCTGGGTGATCTCGACCTCGCCCCGTGCAACCAGGCGCCGTGCCGCGGCCCGGGCCGGTTCCATGAGGTCACGCCACCCGTCATCGCCCGCAGGCGAGGCAGGGGCAGATGCGGCCACGACCCGGGCCGCTTCGGAAGGACAGATCGTCGCCGACCTGGCCCGGGCGTCGAGGAGTGCCAGGATCGCGGCCTCGAGCGCGGCATCCACGGCAGTCAGTCGCGAGCGGCGGCACGCGTCCGAGCAGTAGACGACGTCGTCCCAGGATCGCTCCCACTTCTTGCGCCAGGCGAACGTGCGACCGCAGACGGGGCACACCTTCGTCGGCAGCGCTCTGCTCACCGGCCCACCCACGCGCTGAACGACCGCAGCGATCCAGCACCCGGACGCCTCAGCCACGGCCACGGGTGCACAGCGGCGAGGTCCAACGACGCCGCACGCCGCCGCCACCCCGGCACCGGTGCCCACGTGGCTGCGAGCGGCACTCCGGCAAGCTCGACGACGGGGTCGCCGAGGCGGACCTCGACGTCGAGCTCGGCGAGCGTCTCGGCAAGGAACACCAGGCGTTTGCCCGACAACCGCAGGCGTGCCAGCAGAGGCTCGTCCCACACGAAGACCGCCGGAAGGTCCGGGTGAGCCTGCAGCGCAGGGTCAGACCTACCCAGCGACTCCGCCGTCAGCCACACGACCTCCGGCGTGCCGGTGACCTCCACCTGCGTCGGCCCGGCGTCCGTCGGTCCCCCGGACAGGCGCGGCGACGGCGGCAGCCTGGGCCCCGCCTCGACGTCGGGCCACGCCTCGATAGGGCAAGCCGCCGAGAGCGGGCATGCGCGACACAGCTGCGGCGCACGCTTTTCCACCTGCCAACGGCTGAAGCCGTACGGGCGGCCGGTGCCCGTACCCACGGTCCACTGCCAGCCCAGCAGGTTGGCGGCGGGCGAGCCGTCGAGGAGGTGCCGGTACATCTCCTCGGCACCCGCGAGCCAGTCGCGGCCCGCGCGGACGCCGTGCTGCGAGCTCAGCCACATCCGCGCCTGGTTGACCAGCCAGCCCTTCTCATGGAGCTCGGCCGTCGAGACCTGCAGGCACAGCAGGTCCGTCCGCCAGGGCTCCCCGTCCCACGATGCTGCCGTTGCCGGGGGGGCGTACCGCAGCGGGCGACGCAGCTCACGGCCCAACCGCGCGTAGACGTGCCGGGCGTACTCCTGCCACAACAGCTCGTCGCGGAACTTGGCCCGGTCACGCGACGGGGCCGACGCCACGGCGGCCCACACCGTCGGTAGCGGTAGCAGGCCGTGACGAATGTACGGAGACAGGCCGGTGGCACCCCGCGCCGCCTCGGGCAGCACTGTGCTCCTGCGGGCGGCGTAGCCGGCGACGTCGAGCGACGCCAGAGCCGCGTCCGCCGCGGCCTGACCACCCCGTACGGAGGACGCCTCAGGCTCGTCGCAGGTCAAGTGCCCCAGATGCGAACGTACCCACGCGGTCACGCCGGGTCGCTCGCTCGGGATCGGCGGCAGGACAGGCATCGGACCAGTGTCGACGACATCACCGCCGGCCACATCTCGTGGCGGACCCGGTCTCAGCTCGGCTGCGGGTGTCCCCGCCTCAGCGACTCGTCCCGGGCAGCGACCGGGCTGCCGCTACGCGGGTGGTCGCCGGAGGCCTGCTCCGCTTGCGCTGACGGTCTCGAGCAGGCAGGCGATGGCCGCGTCGTGGCGGGTGCCGGCGCGCACGGCCGCGAAGAGCGTCCGGTGGATCTCTGGGTCGGTGGCCGTGAGCAGCCGGATCCCTTGCGCAGCAGGCACTCTCGGTGCGGCGACGGCAGGAATCAATGCCACGCCGTGACCAGCGCCGACCAACGCGGCCGCCATCTCGAAGTCGGCGACCTGCCCGACGACGTGCGGCTCATAACCAGCGATCGCGCAGGATCGCTCGAGCAGCACGGCGCACGAGCTGCCCGGGGCCGGGGAGATCCAGCGATCGTCGCGAAGGTCGCCGAGCCGCACCGAAGGACCGGCCACGGGATGGTCCAGGGGCACCGCCACGAGGACCGGTTCGGCCAGCAGGTCGATGCGCTCGATGCTGGCGTCGAGTCGACGTGGCGCGAGACCGTACTCCCCCGCCAGCGCCAGGTCGTACGAGCCTCGGGCCAGCGCCGGGAGGCTCTCTTCGGGCTCGGACTGGACGATGCGCACCTCGACCTCGGGCGCGCGCTCGCGCAGCTGCACCAGCGCGGACGGAAGCAGCCAACGGCCGAGCGTCGGCACCGACGCCACGCGCAGCAACCCCCGTACCGTGCCCTCGGCGTTGGCGACGTCGACCTCGGCGGCCGCCAGCCCGGCCAGCACCAGGCGGGCATGACCGGCCAACCGCTCCCCTGCTGCGGTCAGCCGCACGGTGCGCTGGGTGCGGTCGACGAGTGCGACGTCGAGCTGGCGCTCCAGCGCGGCGATCTGCTGCGAGACCGCGGGCGGGGTGAAGGAGAGCGCGCGGGCGGCCGCAGCGATGCCGCCGTTCTCAGCCACCGCGAGCAGCACCCGCAGCCTGCGCACGTCCAACATGTAAGCGACACTACCGGAACACTCGGAGAACCGTTACTCACACTATGTGGCTCGACGCTGCAGGCTGGACCCATGCGACCTGCTCGCCGCGCCCAGGCGGCCGTGAGCACCACCCTCGTGTTGTGGGCGTCGGCGTTCGTCGCGATCCGCGTGGCGCTGCCCGGGTTCGGCGTCGCGGGACTCTCCCTCGGGCGCCTGGTCGTCGCGGCACTCGCCCTCGCGGCGGTCGCCCCGTTGGCCCACGTCCGCCGACCGCGACGACGCGACCTGCCGCGCATAGCCGGGTGCGGACTCACCGGCATGACCGTCTACCAGCTGCTGCTCAACGCCGGCGAGCGCACGGTCCCTGCCGGTACGGCGAGCCTGCTCGTCGCGACGGCTCCGATCTTCGCCGCGCTGCTCGCGGTCGCCTTGCTGCACGAGGGCCTCGGTACGCGCGGCCGGCTGGGCACGGCGGTCGGGTTCGCCGGCGCCGCCACGATGGCCCTCGGCCAAAGCGGCGGTGTGCGGCTCAGTGCTGACGCGGTGCTGCTGCTGGCGGCCGCCGCCTCGCAGGCGACCTTCTTCGTGCTGCAGAAGCCGCTGCTGTCCCGCTACTCCGGTCTCGAGGTGACCTGCTACGCGATGTGGTCCGGCGCGATCTTCTCGCTGCCCCTAGCCCCATGGCTGCTGCGCGACCTCGGCCACGCCCACGCGCGCCCGCTCGCCGCCCTCGTCTTCCTCGGCCTCGCGCCCAGCGCCGTCGGCTTCGTGACGTGGGCCTACGGCCAGGCGCGGCTCCCGGTCGCGACGGTGGCCAACACGCTCTACCTCGTGCCGTTCCTCGCCATCCTGATCGGCTGGTGGGCGCTGGGCGAGCGGGTCCACCCGGTCGCCGTAGTCGGCGGGGCGGTCGCGTTGACCGGCGTCGCCATCAGCCGCACCCGGCCGCCCGGGGTGACCGCTGACACCGCGGGCAATGCCCTCAAAGTGCGCGTTTCGCCCCAACTCTGACAGTCTGTAGTCCTTGAGTCTCACTCCCGCACCGCCGATCAATAGTGGACGAAGCGCGGGAGGCCGGACCCCGTCAGTCGACTGACCCCTGCACGCCGACCTCCGGAGGACCGGTGCACCCGTACCGCTGGCTGCGCCGCGCCAGCCTGCTCACCGCTGCTGCCCTCGCGGCCCAGCTTGCAGGCACACCCGCCCAGGCCGCCTTTCCCCGCCTCCCCACCGCGCTCGTCCGGGCCACGTCGATCGCGGACGAGGCCTCGTACCGCGTGCTCGTCTACACCCGCACGACCGGCTACCGGCACCCGTCCATCGCCGCCGGCCTCCAGACCATCCAGACGCTCGGCGCCGAGCACGGTTTCGCGGTCGACACGACCGCCGACCCGAGCGTGTTCACGACCGCGAGTCTCAGCCAGTACGCGACGGTGGTGTTCCTCTCGACGACCGGCAACCCGGTGCCGACCAAGCCCGAGCGCGCGGCCTTCCAGCGCTACATCGAGAACGGCGGCGGCTTCGTCGGCATCCACGCGGCCTCCGACGCCGGCTGGAACTGGCCCTGGTACGGCGCCCTCATCGGCGCCCGGTTCAAGAAGCACCCGACCATCCAGCTGGCGCTCGTCCACGTCGAGGACCACCACAACCCCGCCACGATCGGCCTCACCGACCGGTTCCGGCTCGACGAGTGGTACGACTTCCAGCACGACCCGCGGGGCACCGTCCACGTGCTCGCCGACGTGATGGACGACACGTACACCGGTTCCACGATGGGCGCGGACCACCCCATCGCCTGGTGCCAGGACTTCGACGGCGGGCGCTCCTTCTACACCGCCATGGGCCACTCCCGGCAGAACTACAGCGAGGCGTTCGTCCAGCACCTGCTGCTCGGCGGCATCGAGCTGACCGCGGGCGCACGCGCGGCAGACTGCTCGCCGAACTGACCCACCCGGGTTGACCGACGTCCCACCGTGGCAGGGTTCTGGTGTGGAGGTCGGCGTTGCTTACGTGCTCGCCGGGCTGGCGGTCGTCCTGGTGGCACACGTCGTGGCTCGGCGATCCGGCGTGCCCGCGGCCGTCCTGCTGGTCCTCGCCGGGGTCGTGTACGCGGTCCTGCCAGGCCCCAACCTGACCCTCGACCCCAAGGTCGTGCTGGTCGTCGTGCTGCCACCGCTGCTCTACGCAGCTGCGCTCAACTCCAGCCTGGTCGCGATGCGCGGTGACGCCGGAACCATCGGGGGCCTCTCCGTCGGCCTGGTGATCGTGACGGCGGTCGCGGTCGGGCTCGCCGTCCACGCCGTCGTCCCCGCGGTGCCCGTCTCGCTCGCCATCGCCCTGGGCGCCGCCGTGTCGCCGCCCGACCCGGTGGCTGCGCTGTCGGTCGGTCGTCGAGCCGGACTCCCGGCGCGGCTGATCACCGTCGTCGAAGGTGAGGGCCTCCTCAACGACGCCGTGGCCCTGACGATGCTGCAGGTGGCCGTCGCCGTCGCCGTGGGTGAGGGCTTCTCTTTCGGTGGCGCCCTGCTCAAGCTCGCGATCGCGGCCGTCGGCGGCGCCGTGATCGGGCTGGCCGTCGCCGTCGTGCTCACCGGCGTCCGCCGGCTGCTCGACGACTCCCTGCTCGACAACGCGCTGTCGCTGGCGACGCCGTTCGCCGCCTACCTCGCCGGCGAGGAGGCCCACGTCTCTGGCGTCCTGGCGGTCGTCATCGCCGGGCTGTGGCTCGGCCACCGCGGCCCCTCGGTGCAGTCGAGCGACTCCCGGCTGCAGACGCGTCCGGTCTGGCGGCTGGTGGAGTTCCTGCTCGAGGGCTTCGTGTTCCTGCTGATCGGCCAACAGCTGCCGACCGTGGTACGGGCGCTGAAGGCCTACCCGACGCACACCGTGGTCGCGGCGGCGGCGGTGAGCGTCGGACTGGCCCTGGTCCTCCGCCCGCTGTGGATGCTGCTCGTCGTGTGGCTGCCCCGCCGCGTCATGGCCCAGCGAGGCAAGCGACCCAGTCGACAGCCACTGACCGGGCGCGACCTGGTAGCGCTGAGCTGGGCCGGAACCCGAGGCGTGATCAGCCTCGCCGCCGCCTTCTCGCTGCCCCTCACCCTGCATGGCAGGGACTTTCCCACCCGCGACCTGCTGCTGTTCTGCGCCTACCTGGTGGTCGTGGTCACCCTCGTCGGCCAAGGCCTGACCTTCGCCCCGCTGATTCGCCGGCTGCACTTCCCCAATGCCGAGCTCGAGGACGCCCTGCTGCGCAACCGGGCCCGGCTGGCGGCCATCGAGGCCTCGCTCGCCCGGCTGCAGCAGTTGGTCGATGCGGGCGAGCAGCCCGAGGAGACGGTGGCCGTGCTGCGCCGGGCGACCGAGATCCGCCGCAAGCGATATGCCGACCGGGTCGCACTGCTCTCCGCGGTCGAGGACGACGAGCTGCCGGCCGACGACCGTCGCGAGGCCGGCGGTCGGTTGCGCCGCGCGATGATCGATGCCGAGCGCGAGTCGCTGCTGGACTGGCGCGACAGCGGCCGGCTGCCGGACGCGTCCCTGCGCGTCCTCCAGCGCGAGCTGGACCACGAGGAAAGCCTGCTCCCACGCTGAGTCAGGGTTAACCCGCGACTTTGCCCCGAACCGCCGCGTTGCATGACCGGGCCGCGAACATCGTCATTACGCTCCGGCCGAACGGGCGCTCCGTCAGATCATGCGACGCCCCATGTCGGAGGGAACCATCATGCGACTGGCCCTGCGTGCCCGTACCACTGCCGCCCTGATGACCGCGGCAGCCCTGTCCGTCACCGTTCTGGCGGGGGCGTCGCCTGCCGAGGCCGGGCCGCCCGCGGTCTGGACACGACTCACGACGTCGCACGGGCTGACCGGTCTGACCGAGGCCCGGCTCGTCCGCTTCCACGGCGCCTTGCAGGTCTTCTGGACGCAGACCGATGCGGCGTCGAGCACGTCGATCCGGGTGCGCAGCCTGTCATCCGCCGGCAAGCCGGCCCAGGCCACACGCACCGTCGTCAGTGGATGGGCGACCCTCATCAACGAGCCCTCGCCCATCATCGAGAACGGCCAGCTGCTGCTGGCGTTCGGCGGCATCCACAGCGGGGACCCGTACGACAAGTTCTCTGGCGCGATCACCTACGCGTCCAGCATCGACGGCGTCACCTGGACGCTCGGCGACGGCGCGCTCTCCGAGCACCGCGACTACCTCGACAATGGCACCGGCGCGGTCGACGATGCGGGCACACCGGTCGTGGCGTTCGCGCCGACGACGGTCAACCGGGTCAGCCTGCACCGCGGCATCGACCCCAGTTTCCCCGCGGCGACGCCAGACACCTACACGAGCCCGACACCGGGCGGGGTAGGTGACATCAACCTGGCTCGCGACAGCAAGACCGGCGAGATCTGGGCGGCGTGGTACAGCCTGGGCAACAGCAGCGCCGGTCTCTACTACCAGCAGGTCTACCCATCCGTGGGGCCGCTGGTTGAGCTGCCAGGAGCCGCCCTGCCGTACCAGCAGATCGCCATGGCGGCCCGCGTCGGTGGTGGCGTCTACATCGGCTACACCGTCGGCGACCCGATCCCGACGAAAGTCCGGCTGGTCAAGGCCGGATCGCCTGCCCACCAGGACATCAGCGCGCCGGGAGCCGTCAACCTGGCCTTGGCCGCCGGACCCGGTGGCCGCGTCTGGCTGGCCTGGCGGCGGAACCAAGGCGCAACGCTGACGGTGGTCCGGACCAACACCACCGTCTCCCGCTTCGGCCCCGCGGTCCCGGTTGCCTCACCCACGACGTACGGGATCGGTCATGTGGCGGTCAACGGCCCGACCGGTCCGCTCGACGTGGTCGTCAGCGCCACCACGGGCAAGCCACTGGCCAGCTACGTCGCGCTCTTCCACACGCAGGTGCGCGCCCCGCTCTCGGTTGCGCTGTCCCGTCACTCGGTCGCGTCCGCCACCGGCGGCAAGGTCGTCGCGACGGTGACCGACGCCGGCCAACCCGTGGCGGGGGCCAAGGTCACGTTGGGCGGGGTCAGCGTCAGGACCAACGGTCAGGGCAGGGCCACGATCACGGTGAAACCCCGCACCCACAAGGGCAAAGTGCTAGTCGGCGTGTCGCAGACGAGCTACGCCTCCACCACGCTGCCTCTGACCATCGGTTAGACGCCGTGGTGCCCGGCACGCGAGCGCCGGGCACCACGAGACGTACGAACCATCAGGTCCAGGTGATGCAGTAGACGCGCGATGTCGGGAAGTGCGTGTCGGCCCACCAGATCACGAAAGCGCCGGACGCGCCATAACCGAGCCCGACCGCATTGAGAACCGCACCGACAGGAATTCCGATGACACTGGCGTCGATAAACCCGCCGACCGCACCGACAACGACACCGTCAACAACCAGGAGCCAGCCGAGGGCCTCGATCTGCCACCGGTAGATGCGCACGCACGCGTGGTGCGTCGAGTCCGTGTGAGCGGCAGCGCCCGGGTGCAGCAGGGTGAAGCGAAGAGCATCTGCCTGAGCCGCCGTGATGGCGACACTCCTTGTGCCAGAGGCAATCTCGTACGTGTGTTCGGCGTGGGCCAGCTGTTGCACACTGGCTCTCGGCGCAACGCTTGTGCTCGCTGAAGCCGTCGCGGCCGTCGCGCCGATGAGGCCCAGCGAGACCAGCGGAACCAGCAGCAGGTTGACCTTCATCCATCGTGTGCGCATGCGGCTCTCCTTCACTCTGTCGAGGTAGCCCGCCACTCCCCAGCGGGCAAAGTCATCCTTTCGACTCGGAAAGACCGCGTCATCCCGACAAATGTCGGGGCAGGCCAACAAAGCTGTACAACAACGTCACCTAGCGAATAGGCGTGATGCCGCGCCCGCCTGCCAGCACGTCGACGACGTTGCGGGCAGCCAGCACGGCCATCGCGGTACGGGTCTCGGTCGTCGCCGACCCGAGGTGCGGCGTGAGCACCACGCGGTCGCTCGCCAGTAGCCGCTCGCTCACCTGAGGCTCGAACTCGAAGACGTCGAGGGCGGCTCCGGCGATGACTCGCCGCTCGAGGGCATCGGCGAGGGCCTCCTCGTCGACGACCGGACCGCGGGCGGTGTTGACCAGGAAGGCGGTCGGCTTCATGGTGGCCAAGGACGCGGCGCCGACGAGGTGGTGCGTCTGCGGAGTAAATGGGCAGTGCAGCGAGACGACATCACTTGTCGCCAGCAGCTCGCCCAACGGCACCCCACCGGACCGGGACGTGGAGACGACGTCCATGCCAAAGGCCTTGGCACGTACGGCGACTGCCTGGGCGATGCGGCCGTTGCCGACGAGCCCCAGGCGCTTGCCTTGCAGACCTGTGCCGAGCATGAAGCCCAGGCTCCAGGTCCAGGACTCGTGCCGTCGCAGCAGCTGGTCACCTTCGACGAGACGCCTCGTCACGGCCAGCAGGAGCGCCAGGGTCAGGTCTGCCGTGGCTTCGACCAGCACGTCCGGCGTGTTGGTCACGATGACTCCACGGTCGTGACAGGCGACCACGTCGATGTTGTCGTAGCCGACAGCCACGTTGGCGATCACGCGCAGCGAGGGCCCGGCGGCATCGAGCACCTCGGCGTCGACGCGGTCGTGCAGCAGCGCGACGACTGCCACCGCACCGGAGACGGCAGCGCACAGCTCGCCGTGCGTCAGCGGGCGATCGAGCGACGAGACAACCGGCCGGCCCGCGGTGGCGAGCAGCTCGACCGCCTCAGCGGGGATCCACCGGGTGACGGCGATCGTGCCGGCCGCCACCCCCGTACCGGATCAGGCGGAGGCGCTGTTGCGGGACCGGCGACGCTGCAACATCTCAGCGACGAGGAACGCCAGCTCGAGCGACTGCCCGGTGTTGAGGCGCGGGTCGCACGCGGTCTCGTAGCGGCCGGCGAGGTCGGCGTCGCTGATGGCTTGGCCGCCGCCGAGGCACTCGGTGACGTCCTCGCCGGTCAGCTCGATGTGGATGCCGCCGGGGATGGTGCCGAGCTCCTCGTGCACCTCGAAGAAGCCGCGCACCTCGTCGAGCACGTCGTCGAAGTGACGCGTCTTGTAGCCAGTGGACGACTCGATCGTGTTGCCGTGCATCGGGTCGCAGGTCCACACGACCTGGCGGCCCGTGGCCTCGACCGCCTCGACCAGCGCCGGCAGCAGCGTGGTGACCTTGCGGGCGCCGAGCCGGGTGATGACCGTCAACCGGCCAGGCATCGCGTCAGGGTCGAGGGCCTCGATGAGGGCAGCCGCGTCGGCGGGCTTGGCGGTCGGGCCGAGCTTGATGCCGATCGGGTTGTTGATCTGCTGGGCGAACGCGATGTGGGCACCATCGAGGGCGCGGGTGCGCTCGCCGACCCAGACCATGTGCGCCGAGAGGTCGTAGTCGCGGCCGTTCTCGTCGCTGCGGGTCAGCGCGGCCTCGTACTCGAGCAGCAGCGCCTCGTGGCTGGAGTAGAGCTCGACCCCGTGCGCCGCCCCGAGCTGGTCGAGGTCGATGCCGATGGCCGACATGAACGCGATAGCCCGGTCGATCTCACCGGCGATCTGCTCGTAGCGCTGACCGGCCGGGGACCGCTTGACGAAGTCCTTGTTCCAGTGGTGGACCGCGCGCAGATCGGCGTCACCGCCCGTGGCGAAGGCGCGCATCAGGTTGAGCGTCGAGGCCGCCGAGTGGTAGGCGCGGAGCAACCGGCGAGGGTCAGGGGTACGGGCTTCGAGCGTGCGGGCCAGGTCGTTGACCGCGTCTCCGCGGTAGGACGGCAGCTCCATGCCGTCGACCTTCTCAACGCCGCTGGAGCGGGGCTTGGCGTACTGCCCCGCGATGCGGCCGACCTTGACCACCGGCACGCTGGCGCCGTAGGTCAGGACCGCCGCCATCTGCAGCAGCGTCTTGATCTTGTCGCGGATCTGGTCGTAGGTGGCCGCGACGAAGGTCTCGGCGCAGTCACCGCCCTGCAGCAGGAACGCCTCACCCCGGGCCACGCTGGCCAGCCGGGTGCGCAGCGAGTCGCACTCCGACGGCATCACCAGCGGCGGCAGCGA
Source organism: Acidothermaceae bacterium B102 (assembly GCA_033097465.1). GTDB lineage: Bacteria > Actinomycetota > Actinomycetes > JAWWOL01 > JAWWOL01 > JAWWOL01. Next base: position 3,923,801 of record AP028633.1, on the reverse strand, counting down.
CGACAGCTCGGCCGCCACCGCGCCCAGCACCGCGAGGTCGGGCCACGCCGGCTGCTGGGCGATGGGCAGGGCCCGCCAGTCGGTGGACGAGGCAGGCGTCGGCACAGCAGCGGTCAGGTCGGAGTCAGGCAGCACAGTCACGCCGTACAGCGTACGAGACGCGCCCTCGCGCAACGAGGGATTACCGCCCCTCGGGACGGCCCGCGACGCGCAACGGGCCGCCCACCCGGAGGTGAACGGCCCGTACGAACGAGCAATCGGTCTCTAGCCGAAGAAGACCTCAGCCTCTTCGAAACGCTCCTTGGGCACCGTCTTGAGCTCCTTGGTCGCCTCGTCGAGACCGACCGAGACGATGTCGGTGCCCCGCAGGGCGGCCATCGTGCCCCACTGACCCTCCTGCACGGCGTCGATCGCCCGCAGGCCGAAGCGGGTGGCGAGCACCCGGTCGAACGCGGTCGGCGTGCCGCCGCGCTGGACGTGGCCGAGGATCGTCGCGCGGGCTTCCTTGCCGGTACGTGTCTCGATCTCCTTGGCCAGCAGGTCGCCGATGCCGCCGAGGCGGACGTGACCAAAGGCGTCGAGCTCGCCGGACTGCACCGTCATCGTGCCCTCGAGCGGCTGCGCGCCCTCGGAGACCACGATGATCGGCGCGTAGTGGCTCGCGAATCGCTGCTCGACGTAGGCGCAGACCGCGTCGATGTCGAACGGGCGCTCGGGCAGCAGGACGACGTTGGCGCCGCCGGCCATGCCTGCGTGCAGCGCGATCCAGCCCGCATGCCGGCCCATGACCTCGACGATGAGCACCCGGTGGTGGCTCTCGGCGGTGGTGTGGAGGCGGTCGATGGCCTCCATGCAGATGTTGACGGCGGTGTCGAAGCCGAACGTGTAGTCAGTGGCGCCGAGGTCGTTGTCGATGGTCTTGGGGACGCCGATGACCTTGACACCCTCGTCATGCAGCTTCTTCGCGACCCCCAGGGTGTCCTCGCCGCCGATGGCGATGAGCGCGTCGATGCCGAGCGCCTCCAAGTTGTCCTTGATGCGCTGGACCCCGTTGTCGATCTTGAACGGGTTGGTGCGGCTCGAGCCGAGGATCGTGCCTCCGCGCGGCAGGATGCCGCGCACCTGGTCGATGCCGAGCGTCATGGTCTCGCCCTCGAGCGGCCCCCGCCACCCGTCACGGAAGCCGACGAACTCGTGGCCGTACACGCCGACACCCTTGCGGACCACGGCGCGGATGACCGCGTTGAGGCCGGGGCAGTCGCCGCCGCCGGTGAGGACACCGATGCGCATGAGGAGCTCTCCTTGCTGTCCGGAAACGTCACCCGCGATGGTACGGCGCGATGTCGAGGGCGCGGGTCACCCGTCCCGGTCACTGGACCAGGTCCTGCCACCGGCACGGTCAAGCCACCCGGGCCAGGCGCCGACGCAAGAAGGATGAGGCGCAGGAGCGGGACGGTGTACGGGGACGTGGCCGCGCCTCGGCGCACCTCGCTCCCCCGCACCCTCGCTGCGCTGACTCTCGTTGCCGCCACGCTGGGCAGCGGTACGGGCGCCCTCGCGGCCACCCACGAGCCGCCGGCGCCGACGCAGGACATCAGCGACACGGCCCTCGCCAGGCTGCAGCACCGCCTCGACCAAGCAACCACGCAGGCGGCCCGTACTGCTGACGACGTGCTGCGCGCGGCAGCCGAGTCGGCGGCCCTCAAGATCAACCTCGACGACGTGGTCGCGCAGGCCGAGCAGTCCCGGGCTCAGGTCGCCGCCACCGCAGCTGCGCTGTACGAGCAAGCACCTCCGCAGGGCCTGCCCGACCTGGAGTCGCTGGTCATCGAGCCGGGCGCAATGCAGGGGCTGGTGCAGGTCGGCTCGGCTCAGGTGCGCTCTGCCGAGGTGACCCTCCAGCAGGCGTCAGCCCAATCCGCCCACATGACCGCCCTCGCCCAGAGCTCGGACAAGGAGCGCGCGTCGCTGGTGTCGCGGACCGTCGCTGTGTACGCCGCGCAGGACAAGGCCCGTGCCCTGATCGCCACCCTGCGCGCCGCGCTGCAGGCCAAGGAGCGCGCGGCGCAGATCGCGAAGGACAAGGCCGCCAAGGCCGCGGCCGCCGCCAAGCTGGCCAGCCTCGCCGCGGCCAAGGCGGCACTGGACGCCCAGTCGAGCCAGGTCAGCCTCGCCTTCAGCCCCGGCCTCAGCCAGGCCGGTCGCGACGCGCTCGCCCGGCAGAAGCCTCTGCTCGACACCCTGGTCGCCGCCGGCGGCAACTATCCGCCCGGCTACCGGCCGACCGGTCAGACGATGACCGGCGTCTCGTCCTGGTACGGCCCCGGGTTCGTGGGACGCAGCACCGCGAGCGGGACCCCGTACGACCCGGAGCTGTTGACCTGCGCGATGCGGTACGTGCCGCTGGGCACCGTGATCCGGGTGACCAACCTCGCCAACAACGCCTCGGTCGACGTCATGGTGACTGACCGCGGGCCCTACGTCGGCACCCGGATCATCGACCTGTCCCACGCCGCCGCGGTCGCGGTCGGCAACACCGGCCTCGCCACGGTACGGATCGAGATCCTCACGCCGACCGGCTGACCGGCCTACTGCCCGAGCTGGTGGGCGATCCAGACGTCGGGACCGTACTCGGCTCCGTTGCCTCCCGCCTGGCGAAGGTAGGGGCCGAGGTCCTGAACCGTCGCACAGCTCGGGTCGGCGTGGACCGGGACCGTGCACCGGAGCTCGAGCTGCCGGCCAACCTTGCCGACACCGCCGAAGCGTTCGGCGATGAGCAGCACATGGACGGGATCGAGCCAGACGCCGTCGAGCATGCTGGTCTTCTGATGGAGGAGCAGCCGACCCAGACGCTGATCGAGCTTGCCGGTAAGGGCATCAGCCGCGTCGGGCAGCATGACGAGCTCGTCGTTGATGCCGTACAACATCCCGGCCAGCCAACGCGTGCCGTCCGGACTCAGCTCCTCCAGACCCTCGCACGGCACCGCGTGGTCGAAAGCAGCGCTCTTGCCGGTGCGGGAGTCCTTGACCAAAGCCGAGCAGCCGCCCTCCTCATCGCTCATGACGAGGAGATGGCCCGCTGCGTGAGTGAGACCCGGCAGCGGTCGGGCCCCGACTTTGGCCAGCTTCCCCGTTTTCGGGGTCCAGAGGTAGGACTGGTCGTAGGCGTCGCCCGACACCGCCACCCGGCCGTCGTCGAGGAATCCGACCGGTTGGACCTGAGCCTTCATGGTCCGGGAGTGAACGATCCTGCGGGTGGCGAGGTCGTACAGATAGAGCTTGTAGATCACCTTGGCTCGGTAGCCGCCCGGGGACACCGACCACGCGACATAGCGACCGTTCGGGCTGACCGCGAACCCGTCGACCGTCGTGGTGCCAGAGAGCACCTTGACCGACCCGGCCGGCGTGATGAGCTTGAGGATGTTGTCGCCGATGACCAGCTCGCCGCTCGGGGTTGCGGCAACCGTCTCCAACACCTGACCGATGTCGCCGAGGTTGTGGACCTTGCCGTGCAACGACACCGTCGCGGTGGCACCGATCGTGACGAGAGCGACGTCTGACGGCGCGAGGGCCGGTGGGCCGGCGGCGATCGCAGCGGGGCCGGGAAGAGCAAGCGCAAGGGCGCAGATCGCCGTGACCACAGCCGTGTGGCAACGGCCTCTTGTCCCGTGACCAAACGTCATGCCAGTCCCCCTCCAGGTCGGCGACCGCTGCCCTGCTGCGGTCGTGGGCTGACCGTAGTGTGCGTGAGCCCGGCTTGGGCCAGGAAAGCCCCTTCCGCCGGCCGTTTCTTGGCCTCCTCACCCGCGCGGGTGCTCGTTCTTTCTGCCCGAGAGCACGGAGATTGCCTGGTACGCAAGGGTTTTCGATGTGGACTCGTCGCACGATGTGAGGTATTATCGAACGTATGTTCGAGTCGAGCGACGCAGTCGATCCGGCCAAGGTCTTCCCCGACCTTGCTGCCGCGATCGCTGCGCTCCCGGTCCGGGCTGAGCGCGGCGGCAGCGCGATCGCCTCTGGCGCAAGGGTTCGGGCCGCGCTCGCGTTGGCTCGCCAGATCGACGCCGTGGTGCTCGCCGAGGTCGCAGCCTTTGACGACCAGGCCTTCGCCGCCGCCCACGGCTGTCGGTCGACGGGCGGCTTTCTCGCCGCGCACGCTCACCTCGACCCCGCAGCCGCCCGCCGCATCGTGCTGGCTGCCCGCACCGCAGATCGGCTGCCCCAGTTGGGATCCTTGCTCGCGGCCGGCCAGATCGGCGTCGACCACGTCGCTGCTGTCGCGTACGGCGCAGTGCGCGTGCCCCAAGAGATCCTCACCAGTGCCGACGACACGTTCGCCGACCTCGCCTCGACGGCACGGCCCGCCGAGCTGAGGCTCGCCGCCCAACGCCTCCAAGCCTGCTACGACCAGGACGCAACGGCAGCCGACGCGGGTCACGTGGAGGCCGAGCGCCACCTCTCCCTCGTTCGGACGTTCGGCGACGCATGGCACCTCGAGGGTCTGCTCACCCCAGAGGACGGCGCGTCCCTTCGGGTCGCCCTCGACTCGTTGATGGCGCCACGCGGCGAGGAGGACGATCGCACCCCGACCCAGCGGCGCGCCGACGCCCTCGTCGAGCTCACCCAGGTCGCCCTGCGCTCCACCGAGCTGCCCGAGAGCGGGGGTGACCGACCGCGGGTCACCTACCTGATCCAGGCGACGGCGGCCGACCCCTTCGGCCTCAAGGACATCGCGGGCGCGTCCACCGGCAGCGGACCAGGAGCTCTCTTCGCCGGCAGCCAGCTCGCCGTCACCGCGTTCGGGGACAGCGACCTCGAGCTGCTCGGCTCCACCGCGCTCCTGCCCGCGGAGACCGTCGCCCGCATCTGCTGTGACGCCGACCTGGCCACCGCCGTCCTCGGCCCGAGCGGGCAGCCACTCCATCTCGGGCGGACCTGTCGTGATCCCAACATCCACCAGCGCCGGATGCTCGTCGTCCGGGACAAGGGCTGCGTCTTCCCCGGCTGCGACGTCCCCCCGCAGCGCTGCCAGGCCCACCATGTCATCTTCTGGCGCCATGACGGCCGCACCGACATCTGCAACCTTGCCCTGGTCTGCTCGTTCCACCACCACCTCGTCCATGAGGGTCGCTGGACCTTGGCAGCCGCTCCACCTAGTCCCGACCGTCCCGCGGGCGGTTGGACCGCAACCGCACCCGACGGACGCGTCCTGTTCCGGGCGCGAAGACAGGCTGCCTGACCCCAGCGGTCGGGCGTAGGGTCACGGGCATGGGACGACCTTCGGTGTACGAGGCCGCCGGTGGCGAGGCCGGATTCAGCGCGCTTGTCGCCGCCCACCATCAGCGCTGCCTCGACGATCCCGAGCTCAACCACCCGTTCTCCCACGGTGGCGACCCCGACCATCTCCAGCACCTGGCCGGCTACCTCGGCGAGGTCTTCGGCGGCCCGCCGGTTTACTCGCAGTCCTACGGCGGTCAGTCGTTCATGCTCACGATGCACGCCGACCAGGGCATGGAGGACGACCTCGGTCGGCGCTTCGTGCAGTGCTTCGTCCAGGCGGCAGACGACGCAGGGCTGCCGGACGACCCCGAGCTGCGAGGCGCTCTGAAGGCGTACATGGAGTGGGCAGTCGCCGACGTCTATCGCTACAACGCGCCTGGCTCGTCCGTCGCTGCCGGACAGCCGATGCCGCACTGGTCGTGGGACGGCCTGCAGCACTAGGCCAGCGTCGCGTGCATCTCCCAAACCAGAATCTCGGCCGCCTCGGTCGCGGTGACCCGCTGGCCGCCGGTCGCGGTGAACCGCACGGCGTCTCCCGTCGACAGCGGTCCGGCCCCCTCGAGCGTCACGCTCCCCCGCGGCACGAACAGGTGCAGGTAGGGAGCGTCGGGCAGCTGCACCGACTGGCCGGTCTCGAGGCGCGCGGCGTACAGGGCGGCGTACTTGTTCTTGATCCGGATCGCGGCGGCGCCGTCGTGCTTGGCCATGCCCGAAGCGACGGGGACGAGTCCGCCACTCAACAGCTCGCCGGCGATCTCGAGCTGCTCGTAGCCGGGGTCGATGCCGCCCTCGTCCGGGACGACCCACATCTGGACGAAGTGCACCGGCTCCTGGTGCTGGTCGCCCTGCAGTCGCCACGAGTCGTTCTTCTCGGAGTGCAGGATGCCCTTGCCGGCGCTCATCCGCTGGGCCAGCCCGGGGTAGATGATGCCGTTGTGCCCGGTGGAGTCCTGGTGCACGAGCGACCCCTGCAGGACCCAGGTCACGATCTCCATGTCGCGGTGCGGGTGGGTCTCGAACCCCGTGCCTGCGTCGACGATGTCGTCGTTGTTGACCAGCAGCAGCCCGTGATGGGTGTTGGCCGCGTCGTAGTGCTGCCCGAACGAGAACGAGTGCTTCGAGTCCAGCCAGCCGACGTTGGTCTTGGCCCGGTCGTCCGCGCGCCGCACGTCGACCTCAGGTGCCCACTGCTCAGCGGTGCTTGTCATGTCGTCCCTCTCCTCGACCAGTCTGGGGTACGGGCGGTGGTGCGGCGAGCGCTCAGGCGACGCGGCGGGCGGCCGCGTCGGCGTTGAGGATCAGCTCGTCCAGCGGCAGCCGCGTACGCGGTGCGGTCTCCCGCGCCGCGAGGGCCTCGGGGAGTGCGGCCGCTGGGTCGTGCTGGCCGATGGCGACGACCACGACCGGGGTGAGACCGGCGGGGAAACCGAAGTGCACAGCGGCGCCGGCGGCGTCGAACCCACCCATCTGGTGGGTGGACAGGCCTTCGGCCTGCGCCTGGGCTACGAGCTGGGCGACGGCCTGACCGGTGTCGTAGAGGGCGTGGCTGCGGGCGGCTCCGGCCGCATCGACCGTCTCGGCGGCGACGAGGACGAGGGCACTGGAGTGCTGGGCCCAGGTCTGGTTGCCGGCGGCGAGCAGCTCGACGAGCGTCGCGAAGTCAGCGTCACCGCGGTGCGTGACGAGAAACCGCCAAGGTTGGGTGTTGTTGGCCGAGGGCGCCCAGCGGGCGGCCTCGAGCAACGCGGTCAGGGTGTCGTCGGTCACCACGTGCTGGGTGTCGAAGCCACGTGGGCTCCAGCGCTGGGACAGCAGCGGGTGCAACGGGACCTGGCTGGCGGCGTTCCTGGTCATCGGCTTCTCCTGAGCTCTTATCGTTGACTCTTCAACGACCTGCGACGCGTACAACTATTTGCGACCACAACTATTCCTGCCCTCCATGCTGACGTTTCCATGAGAGCGAAATGCCTACGAACCTCGGCAGTTCTGCCATCATGGGTGGCCGATGGTGCCGCGCCGGCGCGATCGCAACCCAAGGGGCTGGGCGCGTGTCGCACGGCAGCGAGCTCGACCGCCGTACCGAACCGGTCACGCAGGTGGACTACGCCGCCCTGTTCGGCTCACTCCCCACCGCGTACCTGGTGATGACGCCCGACCTGGTGATCGTCGATGCCAACCCGGCCTACGTCAGACTGACCGGCCGGCCACGCGAGGACATCGTCGGCCGCGTGGTGTTCGACGCCTTCACGCTCCGACCCGACTCACGCGACGTCCCGGGACAGGAGCAGGCTGTGCGGCTGTCTCTCGAGCGGGCCCGTGACAGTGGTCGCGTCGACCCGATGCCGCTTGCCAGGTACGAGTTCGACGACCCGTCCACGGGGCGGACCGCGATCCGCTACATGTCCCTGGTCAGCGCTCCCGTCCACGACGCGCAGGGCGACACCTCGCTCCTGCTGCAACGCGTCGAGGACGTGACGACGTGGATCGAGGAGCGGCGGCAGGGACGGGACGAGCCGGACGGGCTCGAGCACCGACGTCGCGTCGAGGTGACCGAAGCCGAGCTGCATGCGCGGGCCCTGGAGCTGCGTGCCGCCCTCGCAGCCGAGGCCAAGGCGACCCGGCAGCTGGCCAGCATGGCCGAGGCCGCCCTGCAGCTCGCCGGCGCCGAGACGGTCGAGCAGCTGATCGACGTCACGGCCGGCGCCGGCCTGTCGGCGCTCAGCGCCACGGGAGGCGCCATCGCTGTCGTCAGCGCTGACGGCAGCATCCGCCTGACGGTCTTCGGCGGGGATCAACGCACGTTCTCGGGACTTCGGCCGGACAGCGACGCACCCGCCGCATGGGTGATCCGCAACGGCCGGCCCATGCTGCTGCCGGACCGGGCCTGCGACGAGGCCCTCTGGGAGCAGGTGACCGACGTCTACCAGGACACCGGGTGCCTGTCCTGGGCGATCGTTCCGCTGCAGGTGGGCGAACGGATCATCGGCTCACTGTCGGCGGGCTGGAGCGAGGAGCTTGCGGTCGCCTCCGACCCGGTGGAGATGGTGACCGTGCTGGCAGCGCAGTGCGCGCAGACGCTCGACCGCCTCCAGGTGCGGGCGGCTGAGCAGCTCGAGTCGGCCGCCAACCGAACCATCTCGGAGACCCTCCAGCGCAGCCTCCTCACCGAACCACCGCAGCTCGAACGATTCGCCCTCGCCGTGCGCTACCAGCCAGCCAATCTAGGTGCCCACGTCGGAGGCGACTGGTACGACGCGTTCCGCGCCACGCCGGACATCACCACCCTCGTCATCGGCGACGTCACTGGGCACGACCTCACGGCCGCGGCAGCGATGGGGCAGATCCGCAACGTCCTGCGAGGCGTCGCGCACTGGGCTCAGGGCTCGCCGGCAACGGTGCTGGCGGCGCTCGACCGCACGCTGGGCAGTCTGCAGGTCGACACGCTCGCGACCGCGGCGCTGGCCCAGGTGCGCCTGCACGAGGCCGGTGAGGCGGTCTTCGCCTGGTCCAGCGCAGGCCACCTGCCGCCCCTGCTGCTCACGCCCGAGGGCACCGCAACGCTGCTGGTGTCGGACGCCGACCTGCTCCTCGGGCTCGACCCGGACACCGACCGCAGCGACCAGCGGGTGACAATGATGGCTGGGGCGACGATCCTGCTCTATACCGATGGTCTGGTGGAGCGGCGGGGAGAGTCTCTGGATGTCGGCCTGGAACGACTGCGGACCACCGCGGCCGACCTGGTCGACCTGCCGATCGAGGGGTTCTGCGACGCACTGCTGGCCCGCATGGCCGACCGGCACCTCGACGACATCGCACTGCTGGCCGTACGACTGGAGGGGACCGGCCCATGACCGCCGATGGCCAGGAGCTGCGCCGCTCGCTGGTCCTCGCGCCTCAGGCAGCCGCAGTCCGGCAGGCGCGCAACCTGGTCAAGGAGGCATGTCAGGCGGCGGGCACCGACCAGCTCACCTGCGATGCGGCGATCCTGCTGACCAGCGAGACGGTCACCAACGCGTTCGTCCACGGTCGCAGCGAGGCCCGGCTCGAGGTGTCCGCCCTGCCCGACTCCGTCTTCGTCGAGGTTGGCGACGACAACTCGCGCCACCCGACCAGCCCCGCGCGGGATGCGGACGCGCTCGACGGGCGAGGGCTCGAGATCGTGCGCATGCTTGCGGCCCGGTGGGGCGTCCGGGACGAGATGTTCGGCAAGATCGTGTGGTTCGAGGTCAGGACCGACCACCCGGTCTGGTGACCGCTCAGCGGGCCGTGTCCGCAACACCCGGCAGCGGCGGCGGGTCGCCGTACGCGTGCACCTCGAGCACCGCGTTGAGCCCCATGAGCCGCAGCGCGTTGCGCACGATCGGCTGCGCGTTGGCCACCAGGACGTCCGTCCGGCCTCCTCCGCGGTCCGCCGCGAGCCAGGCGAGCTGACCGATGCCGGTCGAGTCGAGGAAGCCGACCTTGGCGAGGTCGACGACGACCCGGTCGGAACCGCCGCCGATGGCCTCGACGAGCGCAGCCCGCAGGGCGGGTGCGGAGTCGATGTCGAGGTCGCCGACCGGCGCGACGATCACGACTCCCGGCGTACGGCGCAGCCCCACCTCGATCGCCATGGTCAGTCGTCGAGCCCTTGCTCGATCGCGTAGCGCACCAGCTCGACCCGGTTGTGCAGCTGCAGCTTGTTGAGCGTGTTCTGGACGTGGTTCTGCACGGTGCGGTGGCTGATCACCAGGCGCTCGGCGACCGCCTTGGCGGTCAACCCCTTGGCGATCAGCCGGAGCACCTCGGTCTCACGTTCGGTCAGGACGGGCGCGGCGTCACGCGCGTCCGGCCCCCCGGTCGCGAGCCTGCGGAACTCGCCCAGCACCAGACCGGCGAGGCCGGGGGTGAAGACCGTCTCCCCCGCCGCCGTGCGGGCGACGGCGCTGATCAGCTCCTCGCGACTGGCCGACTTGACGAGGTAGCCGAGCGCGCCGGCCTTGACCGCCTCCAGCACGTCGGCCTGCTCGCCGCTCGCCGAGAGCACCAGCACCCGCACCGTCGGGTCGAGGGCCATGACCTGTCGGGTCACCTCGACCCCGGACAGCTTGGGCATCTGCAGGTCGACTACCAGCACCTGCGGACGGGCGGCGGCGGCGATCCGTACCGCCGCCTCTCCGTCGCCTGCTGTCGCGACCACGCGGTAGCCGGCCTCCTCGAGGTCGCGAGCCACGCCGTCCCGCCAGATCGGGTGGTCGTCGACGACCATCACCCCGATCGGCTCTCCCCCTGGGCCAGTGGTCACGACTACCTCTCGGATACAGGGCGCCTCGGGCGCCACCGGCTGGGCGGATGGACGGGCTGCTGCTGCGGGCGCGGGACCCGGAGCTCGATCTCCGTCCCCTCGCCCGGGGCTGACGTGATCACTGTCTCACCTCCGAGGTCGGACACCCGGCCCCGGATCGATTGGGCGAGTCCGAGTCGCCCGGCTACGGCCGCCTGAAGCGGGCGGCTCAGTGCCATGCCGACCCCGTCGTCGCGAACGGTCACGACGACCTGGTCCGGTTCGTCCTCGACGAGCACCCAGGCCCGGGCCGACGCCCCGGCGTGGTTGCGGACGTTGTCCAGGGCCGCGCCGACGGCCGCCGCCAGCTCGTCGGCGTAGTTCTGCGGCAGCAGGACGGGGGTCGCGGGCGTGGAGAGCTCGACGGTGCTGCTGGCCCGCGGCGCGAGCAAGGGACGCAGGTCGACCGGCTCGCCGGCCACCCGCCCCTGCGGCGGCGCGCCGACCAGGGCACGCAGCGCCGACTCCTGCTCGCCCGCCAGCCAGGCGAGCTCGGCCGCGTCGCCGCCGATCTCGAGGCCTCGACGCTGCACCAGCGCCAGCACCTGCAGCACGTTGTCGTGGATGTCGCGGGCCAGCCGCTCCCGCTCGGCCGTGGCTGCCTGGGTCTCCGTTGCCTCGTTGAGCGCGCGCTCGGCCCGTACCCCGAAGTGCGCGAGGTAGCCGATCACCAGCCCGGTCAGCAGCACGTAGACGCTGTTGCTCGCCACGGTCGACGTCAGCTCACCCCGTTCCAGGACGTCACCGAAGCAGATCACGAGGCCCGCGCCGAGCCCACCGAGCGGGCCCCACGCCACCGCCCACGCGGCCACCGGCACCACGGACCACGTCACGGACACCGTCTGCGCGCCGCTGAGCACCGCAGCATGGTGCTCGACGAGCGGGGTGGCGAGCACCAGCCCGAAGCCGATGAGGAGGTCGGGGACGAGCCACTGCCAGCGCATGCCGCGGACTGCGTAGGTCGCCGTGATGACCACGGTCCACGCGACCATGACGGCAAAAGCCAGCCAGGCAAGGAGCGGATGCGCGTACGACCCGTTGTTGTGCAGGATCACCAAGCCCGCATAGAGCAGGGACGCCAACCGGAACGCAGCAACCGCACGGCGGAGCGAGACCGCGAAACCCACGACCGGTGCCCTCGGCCCTAGCTGGCCCGCTGGGCCGGAGGGTCGGACTCGCCGGCGCGCGGCTCGTCGTCCGCGACAGCCTCAGCGGCGTCGGGGGTCTCGACACCGGCGATGCCGTCGGCGGCGGCCTTGCGGGCCTCGGCCGACTGACGCTTGGCGTAGGTGTCGACGTACTCCTGGCCGGACAGCAGCATCAGCTCGTACATGATCTCGTCGGTCACCGAGCGGAGCACGAACCGCTCACCCGACATGCCCGCGTAGCGGGAGAAGTCGAGCGCCTGCCCGAACCGGACGCCGGGACGGGGCCGCAGCTTCCAGATGACGCTGCCCGGCGGGTTGATCTTGTCGGTGCCGATCATCGCGCAGGGCACGACGACCGCTCCGGCGTCGAGCGCCATGCGGGCCACGCCGGTCTTGCCGCGGTAGAGCCGGCCGTCGGGCGAGCGGGTGCCCTCGGGGTAGATGCCCAGCAGGTTGCCCGCCTCGAGCACGGCCAGGCCGCCGCGCAGGGCGGCCTCACCCGCCTTGCCGCCGCTGCGGTCGACGGGCAGCTGGCCGGCCAGCCGGAAGAACCACCGCTTGGCCCAGCCCTTGACGCCACGCTGGGTGAAGTAGTCGCTCTTGGCCCAGAAGATGACCTTGCGTGGCACCACGAGCGGCATGAAGATCGAGTCGGCGAACGACAGGTGGTTGCTCGCGATGATCACCGGGCCGTCGTCCGGAATGTTCTCCAGACCCTCGGCCCACGGCCGGAACAACGTGCGCAGCAAAGGCGAGAGGATCACCTTGACGATCCAGTAGAACACCGGTTCTCCCTTCACCTGAGCAGACCCTACGGAGCGGGGACGGCCGGATCAAACATCGGCACCAGGATGCTCCGACCACAGCCGTACGGCCAGAGCGATCAGCATGCTCTAGCCCGAACGGGTGTCGTACGCGGGGGCGGCACCAGACCCTACGGTCACACCTCGATACCGGTAGGTCCCGGCCCCTGCACAAGGCCGTCGCGGCATGACACCATCGCAGGAAGGCGCGCAGCCAAGAGGTCTGCCCGCCGTCGTCCGCACCCGTCGCGCCCAGGAGGTGCCCGTGCCCGTCCTGCAGGGCGCTGAGGCCTGGCGGCGAGACGGCGGCCCCGTCGGAGCGCTGGTGCTGCACGGTTTCTGCGGGTCACCGGTGAGCGTGCGGCCCTGGGCCGAGCACCTCGCCGCCGACGGCGTCTCGGTCTCGGTCCCCCGGCTGCCGGGCCACGGCACTCGCTGGCAGGACGCCAACCGGACGATCTGGCAGGACTGGTTCGCGGAGGCGCAGCGCAGCTTCGTCGAGCTGCAGGAGCGCTGCGACCAGGTGGTCGTCATGGGGCTCTCGGTCGGCGGCTGCCTGGCCCTCCGGTTGGCCGAGACCCGCGGTTCCGCCGTACGCGGCGTCGTGGTCGTCAACCCGTCGCTGTCCACGACCGACCGGCGGGCCCGCTTCTCCGGCCTCGTCTCCAAGATCGCGCCGTCGGCTCCGGGCATCACCGACGACATCGCGGTGCCCGGGGCGACGGAGGGCGGCTACGACCGCGTACCCACGCGGGCCTTCCACTCGCTGCGCGCGCTGTGGGCGCTGACGACGGCCGAGCTGCCGCGGGTGACCCAGCCCCTGCTGGTCTTCACCAGCCCGCAGGACCACGTCGTCGAGCCGGCCAACAGCGCGCTGGTGCTGTCCCGGGTGTCCAGCCGGTCCAAGGAGCAGCGGCTGCTGCCCAAGAGCTACCACGTGGCGACGCTCGACTACGACGCCCAGACGATCTTCGACGGCTCGCTGTCGTTCCTCCGCGACCTCACCCGCGCGGCGGAGGCGTCATGACCGACGACCACCCCGAGGACGTCACCGAGGGTACGGAAGGCGTCGACTCCGACTTCGGGCGTACCCTCGATGCAAGCGAGAACGAGGGAACGGGCGGCGGGCTGATGAACGGCATGGGTGCTGACGGTCCGGTCGACGGACCGCGCGACCTCGAGGGCTTCACCGACGGCACGGCGGCCGGTGCCACCAGGGCCAACGGACTCACCGCGGCCTACTACGTCCCGCTCCGCGACGTCGACCCGCGCGTCGGAGGCGAGCTGCTCGTCAAGCTGGGCGGCGCGGGCATCGCGGCCTACGTCGCGCCGACGCCGAGCCGCCAGGGCACCGTCGGAGCCATCCAGCCGCAGGCCATTCCGACCGACCGGCTGTGGGTCGACGGCGCCAAGCGCTCCGAGGCCGAGGGCATCATCGCCGGCGTCACCAGCGAGGACGAGGTCTTCGACCAGCTGGTCGCGATGTTCCACACCAGCTCACCGGTCGACGCGCCCTGGCCGGCGACCGAGGAGCTCGGCACCACCACCCGCACTCCGACCTGGACGACGCGGCGCTCGATCACCGCGCGCCAGTCGACACCGGCCCCCGAGGTCACCCCGGACGAGCCGGCCCTGCCGGAGCATGTCGAGCGTTACCTCGACGAGCACTTCGTCCCGGCGCCTCCGCCGCCGCTGCCCAAGCTGCACGGCGTCACGATCCTTGCCTGGGCACTGATCGGGCTCGGCATCCTGGCCATCGCGTTCCACAACGCGATCCCGGCCGACTTCTCGCAGGGGTCCAACTACCTCGCGGCGCTCGCGATCGTGGGCGGCTTCTTCACCCTCGTCTACCGCATGCGCGACAACGACCACGACGACGACGGAGATGGCGCGGTCGTGTGAGTGCGACCTGCCACGAGACCGTCGAGCTGCGCGGTCACCTGATGGACTCCGGCGCCCTGGCGCGGGTGCTCGACGACGTGCTGGGCTACGGCGGCGACTACACCATCGACCGCCTGGACGTCGGCAAGACGCAGACCGACGAGTCGTACGCGCGCATCCGCATCGAGGCGGCCGACGACGAGGCGCTGCAGCGGCTGCTCATGCGGGTCCAGACCCATGGCGCCAACCAGCTCGACCCGGGTGAGGCGCTGCTGCGCGAGGTCGACCGCGACGGCGTGTTCCCCGAGGACTTCTACTCGACCACCAACCTCGAGACCATGGTCCGCGTCGACGGCCACTGGCTGCCGGTCGCCAACCCGGAGATGGACTGCGGCATCGTGATCGCCGACGGCCTGCCGCGCACGGTCCCCGTGTCGGACGTCAAGGCGGGTGATCGGGTCGTCTGCGGCGCCGGCGGCGTACGCGTCGACCTGCCAGCCCGCGACCGGTCCGATTCCCGCACCTTCGAGTTCATGGCCAGCGAGGTCTCGAGCGAGAAGCCGCAAGCACTGCTCGTCCAGCAGGTGGCCCAGCAGATGCGCGACGTGCGCGCGGCCGGGCTGAAGATCCTCTGGGTCTGCGGTCCGGGCGTCGTCCACACCGGCGCGGCCCCGGCGATGGTCGCCTTGGTCGAGCACGGCTACGTCGACGTGCTCTTCGCCGGCAACGCACTCGCCACCCACGACATCGAGTCGTCGCTGTTCGGCACCTCCCTCGGCGTCGACCTCGCGCGCGGCCTCGGTGTCGAGCACGGCCACGAGCACCACATCCGGGCCATCAACTCGATCCGCCGCTCGGGCTCGATCGCTGCAGCCGTCGAGTCGGGGGTGCTGACCGGCGGCATCATGCACGCCATGGTCTGCGGCGGCCACCCGTTCGTGCTCGTCGGGTCGGTACGCGACGACGGCCCGCTGCCCGACGTCTACACCGACGTGATCGAGGGCCAGCGCGCGATGCGGGCCCACGTACCAGGCGTCGGCTTCGCCATCATGGTCGCGACGATGCTGCACTCCATCGCCACCGGCAACCTGCTGCCCGCGTCGATTCCGCTCGTCTGCGTCGACATCAACCCGGCCACGGTGACCAAGCTCGCCGACCGCGGCTCGGCCCAGGCGGTGGGCATCGTCACCGACGTGGGGCTGTTCCTCGAGCAGCTCGCCCAGCTGCTGGTGCCCGACTTCCGCCGGCCCTGACCCGTACCCAGGTCCCAGCACTCGGTCGGCGCCCGCGGCTCACGAGTGGCAGGCTGGGCAGCCAGCGGTCTCTAGCGATGGGTGCCCCCGTGTACGACGCGTTCTTGCTGCTCGGGTTCGGCGGTCCGGAGTCACCCGACGAGGTCATGCCGTTCCTGCGCCACGTGACGGCCGGGCGCAACGTGCCGGACGAGCGCCTCCTCGCGGTGGCCGAGCACTACCACCACTTCGGCGGGGTCTCCCCCATCAACGCCCAGAACCGCGCGCTGCTCGCCGCCCTCGGTGCTGCCTTCGCAGCCCAGGGCATCGACCTGCCGCTCTACTGGGGCAACCGCAACTCCGCACCCTGGCTCGCCGACACCGTCGCGACCATGGCAGCCGACGGGGTGACCCGCGCCCTGGTTCTCGCCACCAGCGCGACCGGCGGCTACTCCGGCTGCCGGCAGTACCGCGAGAACCTCCGCGACGCGGCCGCCACCGTCGACCCAGCGCCCGAGCTGGTCAAGCTGCGGCACTTCTTCAACCACCCCGGGTTCATCGCCGCCAACGTCGACCGGGTCCGCGAGGCGTTGGCCGGGCTGCCCCACCCGGACGAGGCGCGGCTCGTGTTCACCGCCCACTCGGTCCCGGTCTCGATGAACGACACCGCCGGCCCCGAGGGCGGGCTCTACCTCACGCAGCAACGCGAGACGGCGCGGCTGGTCGCGCAAGCGCTGCGCGGGCCGGGCACCCCGTACGACCTGGTCTGGCAGTCCCGCTCCGGCCCGCCCCAGGTGCCGTGGCTCGAGCCCGACGTCAACGACCACCTACGGCTGCTCGCCAAGGACGGCGTGACGTCGGTCGTCGTCGCCCCGACCGGCTTCGTGTCCGACCACCTCGAAGTGCTGTGGGACCTCGACAACGAGGCGGCCGAGACTGCCGCCGAGGTCGGCATCACCCTGGTACGCGCCGGCACGGCGGGCACGCATCCCGCGTTCGTCGACGCCCTCTGCGGACTCGTCCGCGAGCGCACCGACAGCGCGCCGCGGCTCGCCGACGGGCCGATGGGACCGTCGTGGGACGAGTGCCCGTTCGACGCCGGCTGCTGCGCGCCGGCCCGACGTCCCGCGCCGGTCACCTAGCTGCCCACCCACGAAACCCTTTGCGCTGCGGGCCTTTTCGGCCGCAGCACAAAGCGGTCGGAGGCGAGACCAAATGACCGGCTCGCCCTGGGCCCTGAGAGCTACGGCAGGGAAAGCACGGCCAGCACCGGGCGGTGGTCGCTCGCCCGCGCCACTTCGTCCTGGTCGGGCACCGTGCACGCCACCACGGTCATACGGCGGTCGGCAAATACCCCGTCGATGCGCTCGTACGGGGCGTCGGACCGGAACGTGCCGCCGCGCCCCGACTCGTCGCCCCCGGCCGCGACCCAGCTGTCCTGGAACCGTTCGGTCAGCACGGTCCACGCCGGCTCACCGGGGTGCTCGTTGACGTCACCCGCCACCACGACGGGCACGTCGTACGAGGAGAGCACGTCGATCACGTCGTCGGCGTGGCGCTGCCGCTCGTCGGCCCGCAGCCCGAGGTGCATCGACGCGACGACGACGCGCTGGCCGTGGACGGTGAGCTCGGCGACGGCAAGGCCGCGCTGGTGGAGCCCTGGCGTGCGCGGCAGCAGCAGGTCGCGGGTCGCGTGCACGTCGACGCCGAGCCGGGCGAGCAGCAGCATCGCGCCAGCAGGTCGGCCGCCGGTGACCACGAACGTGCCCGAGGTACGGGCCAGCGCCGCGCACCGGGACCGCCAGCGCAGGAACCGCGGCGCCTCCTGCACGCAGACCACGTCCGGCTCGCAGTCGCGGATCACGGCCGCGAGCGCGTCGGCGTCGTCACGCAGGGACCGGACGTTGTACGAGAGCACCCGCAGCGTGCCCGCCATCAGTCGCGGTACCTCGCCAGGTCCGCTGCCCCGACCAGGCCGGCCAGCTGACTGAGCCCGGCCACCACGATCTCGGCGAACGGGCGATGGCCACGGCCGGTCAGCGTTGCCGCGTACATCGCGCGGGCCGGGGCCAGCAGAAGCTCGCCCGCCTCGGAGACCCCGCCGCCGATGACGAAGCAGCCGGGGTCGAGGGTCGCCGCGAGGTCGGCCAGGCCCTGGCCCAGCCAGCCGCCGACGATGTTGAAGCACTCGAGGGCGACCGGCTCACCCTCGAGGGCGGCCGTGGTGACGAGCGGACCGGTGATCTTGTCGATGTCGCCGCCGGCACGCTCGAGCAGGTCGGCACCGATGACCGCGGATGACCCGACGATCTCGCGGGCCTCGCGCTCGAGGGCGCGGCCGCTGCAGTACTGCTCCCAGCAGCCGCGGTTGCCGCAGCCGCAACGCCGGCCGTCGGGCACGACCCGGACGTGGCCCGGCTCGCCACCGACGCCGAACCGACCGCGGTAGAGCTGGCCGTCCAGGATGATGCCGCAGCCGATGCCGGTGCCGACGGTGATGAGGATCAGGTGGCCCTGGCCGCGTCCGGCACCGAACCTGTACTCGCCCCAGGCGGCGGCGTTGGCGTCGTTCTCGACGATCACCGGCAGCCCGATGCGGGCCTCGACGATGTCGCGCAACGGCTCCTCACGCCAGGCCAGGTTGGGGGCGAACAGCACGCGCGACCGGGTCTCGTCGATCCAGCCGGCGGCGCCGATGCCCACCGCCTCGATGTCGTGGCCCTGGCGCAGCTCGGACACCGCGGCCGCGATGGCGTCCGCCGTCTCGGTCGGGCTCGTGCTGGGGGTGGGGCGGCGGGACTGCGCAAGGATGGCGCCATGTTCGTCGACGACCCCGGCCAGCACCTTGGTCCCCCCGACGTCGACGCCGATGGTCAAACCCACTGAACGCTCCCTCGCTGCGCGCACCTGACCGAACCGGGACTCGTTGCACCCGGGCCCGACGAAACTACCCGGTTCCGGCCTAGGTGCCTCCCTCCACCCGCGACTTCAGCGACCGGAGGGCGACATCCATGATCATTTTCTCGGCCTGGCGCTGGAACATCGCCATCATCGGGATCGACAGCTCGACCGACAGGGCGTACGTCACCTCGGTGTCACGTCCCTTGGGCGCCAGCGCGTAGCTGCCGTTCTGAGCGCTCATGATCTGGCTGCTGACGAGGGTCCAGCTGACGCCGAGCCGGTTGGCCGGCCAGGTGTAGGCGAGCACGTAGTCGTCCTGGACGATGCCGGTCTCGACCACGAAACGCACCTGGTCCGCCGAGCCGTCGGGGTGGTGGGTCAGCACCGAGCACGAGGTCAGCGCCTCGACCCAGACGGGATAGGCCGCGAAGTCCCCAATGACGCCGAGGATCTCGGCCGGCTGGGCCGAGATCATCACCGACTGAGTGGCTTGGCTGGCCATGGTCCCGCTCTCCTGCTCGCCCCGGGCACCACAATCCCACTAGGAAGGTCAGAAATCGATCTTGTACGGCGTGCCGGTGCTGGCGAAGTGGCCGACGTTGACGCACTCGGTCCGACCGATCCGCCGACGGCGTACCAGGGGGTTGTGCACGTGCCCGAAAAGCACCAAACCCGGCTGGGTGTCCCTGATCGCCTCGAGCACCGCTTCGCTGCCCCGCTCGAAGCGCCGGGCCCGTACGTCGTAGAGCAGCTCGGGCAGCGCCGGCGGGATGTGGCAGCAGAGCACGTCGACCGCACCGACGGCCGCCACCTTGGCCGCGTAGTCCTCGTCGCTGATCTCGTACGGGGTCCGGTACGGCGTGCGCAGGCCACCGCCGACGAACCCGAACACGCGGCCGCCGATCTCCACCCGCTGGCCGTCCAGCAGCTGCATGCCCTCGCGCAGGAACTCCGGCCACAGCGCCGGCAGGTCAACGTTGCCGTACGTCAGGTAGGACGGTGTCGGCATCGCGGCGAACGTCTCGGCGTACTGGCGGCGCACCGCACCCTCGAGCACCTCCCGGCGGCTGCCGTGGGTGCCCTGCCAGAGGGCGTCCGAGAACACCTTGGCATCGTCGAATCGCTTGGCCGTCCGCAGCTCGACCAGCCGCGTGGCCGCGTCGGCCCCGAAGAGGTCGGCGAAGATGCCGCGGCGGTGGTCGTCGTAGTCGACGTACAGGACGAGATCGCCGAGGCAGATCAGCGCATCGGCGCCGTCGCCGGCGCGAGCGAGGGCTTCGGTCGCCCCGTGGACGTCGGAGACGACATGGACCCGCATAAGGGCGAGCCTAGCCAGGGACTACAGCAGCAGCCCGCCGACAGTGAAGATGACGACCAGCACCACGCAGAAGACCACGGCGAAACCGACGCCGATCTTGATCTTGCCGCTGCGGCTGGTGGCGTCGATGGAGCCGATCAGCGGCAGGCTGGGCGGCGGTTCGGCCAGCCCTGACAAGAATCCCTGGCCGCAGGCGGTGCAGGTGTTGTCCTCGTAGGCGTTGACCGTCTCGCAGCGCACGCAGGGCCAGGGCTGCTTGCCGACGCGCAGCGCAGACTTGCCCGGCGGGGGCGGCGGCGGCGGGATGACCCCAGGCGGTGGCGGGGGCGGCGGGACGTCGCCGAGCAGGGCGACAACACCGGGGGCGGACTCACCACCGATCACCGCAAGCGCCATCGCCGACGTCAGGGGCGCGCGGGCCGGCTTGACCGACTCCGTAGCCAGGCTCGTGTAGCACTGGCCGCACCACTGGGCGGCAGCAGCCACGTGGGCAGTGCACTTCGGACAGCGGACATCGGTCACCTGTCCCCCATCGGCAGGTCCGGCCGATTCCTTAACCGTCCATCCGGGGGGCCGTCACCCTTTCGGCGGTGGGTCGTTGACCGGGTGTGGGTGGGTGCCGGTCGCCGCGCAAGGTCCGCGTCTCGAGGGGGGACGCGGCCTGCGCGGGCCGCCATTGACGACCGCTACTCGCTGAGCCAGCGACTGAGCCGGGCGGCCATCTCGTTCCAGTCCCACTCGCGTTCGGCCCAGGCACGCCCGACGATGCCCATGGTGCGCGCCGAGACCGGGTCGCTGAGCAGCTCGACGATGCGCCCCGCGAGCTCGACCTTGTTCCGCGGGTCGACGACATAGCCGGTACGGCCCTCGAGCACCGCGTCGGGCGCCCCGCCGGAACGCCCGGCGATCACCGGCAGCCCGCTGGCCGACGCCTCGAGGAACACGATGCCGAGCCCCTCGACGTCGAGCCCGGCCCGCCGGGTGCGACACGGCATCGCGAACAGGTCACCCGCGGCGTAGTGGGCCGGCAGCTCGTCCCAGGCGACCGGACCGGTCAGGTGAACGCTGTCCGAGACGCCGGTCGTGGCGACGAGGTGGGCGAGCTGCGTCGCGTACGGGCCGCCGGAGACGATGAGCAGGGCCGCGTCAGGGACCTGGGCGAGCACCTGCGGCCACGCCTCGATCAGGGTGTCCTGGCCCTTGCGCTTGACCAGCCGCGAGACGCAGACGACGACCGGACGCGAGCCGAGCCCGTACCGCTCGCGTACGCCGGCGCCCGACACCGCGGGCGAGAACACCGACGGGTCGACCCCCGGCGACAGTTGCTCGAGCCGGGTGCCCTTGGCCGCCACGCGCGCGAGGGCGGTCCGGCTGTACTCCGTGAGATAGGTCAGGACGTCGACCCGCCCGCTGATGCGGCGCAGCGCCGACCGGGCCAACGGCAGCTTGGCCCAGGCCACCTCGTGACCGTGCGTCGTCGCGACGACCCGCACCGCGCCGGCGCGGCGCAGCGTCGGCGTCATCAGGGCGAGTGGCGCGGCGGCGCCGAACCAGACGGCCTCGCAGCGCTCCTCGCGGAGCAGGTCGGCGGCGAGCCGGTTGACGGCGGGGGTCGGCACCATCGGGTAGTGCGGGTAGCGGACGACGCGGTAGGGCAGGGTCGCGTCGAACGTCTGGTCACCCTCGTGGCGCGACGCCAGCACGACGACGTCCTCCGGGGGCAGCCGGTCGACGACCTGGTGGACGAACTGCTGGATGCCACCGGCACGCGGCGGGAAGTCGTTGGTGACGACCAGGGTGCGCCTCATCGCGGCGCGTCGACCTGGGGCCCGGGCACCGGCACGCCGTGCTGCTTGGCCCAGTCGCGGGCGGTGCCGATGCGCTCGGGGGTCGACGGGTGGGTCGAGAACAGCCCGTACTGCAGGGGGTTGGGCTGCAGGCCGCTGAGGTTGCTCAGGGTCAGCTGGATCTGCGCGCTGATGAAGTCGGACGGGTCTCGGGTCAGTGTCAGGGAGTGGACGTCGGCGCGGGCCTCGATGCGGCGGCTGATCAGATTTTCGGCCGGGGTGCCCAGGAACATCAGCAGCGTGAGCAGGGCGAAGGCGAGCGCCACCGAACGACCGTCGGCCAGGCCGTCGACACCGGCCCAGCGCTGCACCGGCCGCCAGCTGATCAGCAGGTAGAGCAGGCAGACCGCACCCGCGGTGCCCAACGCGCCCTCGATGGTGCCGGTGAGCACGTCCTGGTTCTTGGCGTGGCCGAGCTCATGGGCCACGACGAGCCGGACGGCCTCGGGGTTGTCCTTGTTCTGGCTGAGCAGGGTGTCGTAGAGCACGACCCGCTTGGTGGCGCCGAACCCGGACACGTAGGCGTTCTCGGCCGTCGTCCGCTTGGACGCATCGGCGACCAGGATGTCGGCGACCCGCACATGGTCATCGGCCGCGAGCTGGAGCAGCGAGGTGCGCAGCGGGCCGGCCGGCAGCGGGGTGAACGTGTTGGACAGCGGCTCGATCACGACGGGGTAGGCGAACGAGATGCCCAGGACGAGGGCCGCCACCAGCCCGGCCGCGCCCGCCCACCACCAGCGTGGCAGCCAGTGCACCATGCCGTAGGCCAGCGCCAGCACCGGCAGGGCGAGCGCGAGGCTGATGCCGAACCCGCGCAGCTGGTCGACCGACCAGGCCCCCCAATGCTGCGTCGAGATGCCGTAGCGGCGGACCACCGACTCGCTCCACGCGTCGAACGGCAGCTCGAGCAGCTTGACCAGGGCCAGCAGCACGAGACCGCCGATCACGACCCGCCAGAACCAGCCACCGCCGAACGGCCGGGCGACGGCTGTCACCAGCCGCGCGCCCCACGGGGTGAGGCCGAGTGCCAGCGGGACCAGCACCGAGATCGCGTACGCCAGGTAGGCGGGCGGGTGCACCGCCGACCGGTAGGCGTTGAGGCGGTGCAGCTCAGCTGTCGTGAAATCGGTACGGATCGAGTCGACCACGCGCCCACCGGGCACGGCGCCGGGCAGCGGCGACCAGGGAGTCGTAGCGATGACGACGACCAGGAAGGCGCCGAACAGCACGACCATCGCGGCGAGCGCCGTCCATCGGGGTGCCGTCACGTGAGCGAGACTGCCACATAGGACTGCCACGATGCGGTGAAGGTGGCCTGGTCGGTGTGCAGGACGTCGGCGAACGCCGCCCTGAGCACGGCGGCGGGGGTGCCCTGGCCAGTGCCCACGGCCCGGTAGAAGGCGATGAGGCTGGCCTCGCTGGTGCGGCTCACGATGAACCGGCAGGCCATCCAGGCCTTCTCGTAGTCCTGGGCCAGCGCGGTGCCACTGTCGGCGTCCTCGGCGAAGTCAGCGCTCGTGGGAAGCGCCAACGGCAGGTGGCCGTCGTCGACCTGGCGGGCCAGCTCGGAGGCGTCGAAGCGTGCGGAGGTGCCGGTGCCCTTGAAGCCGACGTAGTCGGCGATGCCCTCGACCAGCCAGGTCGGCATGCCGGCCCCGGTGACCGACCGGGTCGCGACATGGGTGATCTCGTGGGTCATGACCACGCGGCGGCCCAGCGCCCCGAGCGTGCCGAAGGTGGCGGGGTTGATGGCGACCCGGTCGCCGACAGCGCTGTCGCCGCGGGCCGTGGTCGAGATCTCGGCGGTGGCGAGGGCGGCGATCTGGGACAGGTCCTGCGAGGTGCCGACGATCTGGCGCAGCTCGTCGATGGTGGACGGCACCAGGACGACCACCTTGCCGTCCCAGCCGCGCGTACCCCAGAAGGCGGTGACCCGGGGGACGGCCGCATCGGCGGCGGCGGCGAGGACGTGGGCGAGGACCAGCCCCGCCGGGTGGGCGAGGACAAGGCTCTTGGCTCCGTGGACCACCACGACGGGGCCGAAGTCCCACAGGTCGCGCGCGGAGCGCTCGCCGCTGGTCGCGCCGTCGGAGTCGCTCGCCAGCAGCCACCCGCTGTCGTCATCGGTGGTCACGAAGGTGAGGTACTCGCGCAGCGCCGTCGGCTGCGGGTCGAAGCCGCGCAGGGCGTAGCGGAGGGTCACCGCGACCAGCAGCTGGCCGGCGCGCGGCACCGTGGCCGCCTGCACGTCATCACGGTCGACCTCGTAGAACCACGAGGCGAACGGGACGCCGGCCGTATTGGCGTAGACGGCGAGCTGGGCGCTGCGAAAGGCGGACGACGACGGGGCCAGGGTCGCCTCGAAGGCGGGCTCGTCGCGGTGGAGCACAGCGGCGGCGTGGCGAGCCAACACCGCCTGGACAGCCCTCGTGCGCAACGAGATCAGGTCGGGGGTAGGCGTGGGGCTGGGCGTGGAAGGGGGCGCCGTTGAGGCGACCGCCGAAGGTGTGAGCGAGACGCCGGTGCGGCCGTGGACCTCGGCGGACGAGGTCGACACGGCGGGCGTCGAGGTGACCGGAGCAGGCGGCCGCACGTTGGTCGTGCTGGCGGCAACCCGGTCACCGCTGGACCGGCCGACGAGGTGCAGGCCGGCCGTGGCACCCAAGGCGACCACGAGCACCACGGCGAACGACCCGACGACCGCCCGCTTGGCGCGGGAACGCGGCGCGCGGTGACGCCCGCGGGCGTGACGGGGGCTGGGGTGACGGGGGCCGGGGTGACGCTGCACCCCACCGACGTCGTCCACCCCTCCATCGTAGGGGCGCTCAGCCGGCCTCGGCCTGGCGGAGCACCAGCCGCAGTGGCGGCACGAGGCCACCGCCGGCGAGGGCGTCGAACGCCCGCCGCTCGGTGTCGTCGAGCTCCATCGCCCCCGGTGGCGCACCCAGCAGCACGGTCATCACGCACCCGCCGCACGCGTCGCCCCGCACCTGGCAGCTGTCACAGTCGATCAGCATGTCCGACCTCCTCCCCGGCCCGGTGGCCGGATCTCGCGATCTCGTCGTCGAGGACGCTAGGAGGACCCTCCGACATTTTCTGGCGGAGGCTGGGTGCGGGACCGGCGGAGGGCGACGAAAGCCATCCAGACGCACAGGCCGGAGAAGAACACCGCGAGCTCGGCGAGGGTCTGCCCGCCCCTCACGGCCCAGCTCACCCACAGGGCACCGCTCAGCAGCGCCTACACGCCGATCATCTTGAGCTGGAACCAGGTCAGCTCACCGCGGGCGTAGGTGCTCGCCGGCTGCGGGTCGTCGCTGACCAGGCCCAGGGAGAGGCCCGCCCTGCGCAGCGGCCCGTTGGCCCGATCGCTCGACATGCCTTGCAGTACAGCACGACCCCGGTGCGGCGAGGGAGCAACGCGCCTTCGCTCAGCCGCGGGCCAGGCGACGCAGCAGGGCCGGCGAGCCGACCGCCCGGGCGCCCATCGCCCGTACCGTGTCGGCCACCTCGCGGTCGGAGGAGACAACCACGACCGGACGGCCGACCGGCTCGGCGCGCACCAGCTCGCGAATGAGGTCGTCGGCGATCTGGCCCGGGTGGGAGAAGAGCAGCCGCACCCCGCGCGGTGCAGTGGCGGCGACCGGTGCGTCGCGCACCGCGCCGTCGAAGACGACCGTCACCTCGGCCCCGGTCTGCGCCGCCAGCCCGGCGAGGCCGGCCAGCAACCGGCTGCGCTGGGCCTCGAGGGACAGCGTGCCGTAGCCCGTCTTGGTCACGTTGTAGCCGTCGACGACGAGGTGGGTGCCAGGGAGCGCCACCAGCTGATCGAGCAACGCGGGGTCGTCCTCGGAGAGGCCGCGCGGTCCGACCGCGCCGAAACCGTCGTCAGCCGCGCCGGTGGCCGGGACCCGATCGCCCGGTCGCAGCGCCGGCGGCGGCAGCGCGAGCTCGCGACGCAGGCCGGACGCGGCGTTGACCAGGGTGTCCAGCAGCAGCCACACCCGGGCGTCGTCAGAACCTCGTCCCTCCCGTGCAGCGGTACGGGCGGCGGTCAGTGCCTGCTCGGCCGCAGCAAGCCGGCTCCGGAGCCGGCGGCTCTCGGTCTCGGCGCCCTGTACGGCAGCGGCCGACGCCTCGGCGGCCGCACGGTCGCGCTCGGCGGCCTCTGTCAGAGCCTCGAGCGCGCGCTCAGCGGTCCGCGCGCGCTCGCGAGCATCGCCGAGCCGGCGGCGCAGCTCATCGTGGTCGCGGCGGAGCGCCAGCAGCTCCGCCTTGAGCCGCTGGATGTCGGCGCGGGCCGGGGCGTCGTCGCGGGCCGGCACGGCTTGCTGACCGCTGCCTGCGTGACGCAGCTCGTCGGCCAGCGTCTCCTGCGCCGCGATCACAGTGTCCTGCCACCCGGCCGGACGCAGCAGGTAGGCCAGCGCGGCCAGGTCGGCCGGTCGGGCGGCCGGCAACGGGGTGCCGGCAAGGACAGCGGCGGCCACCTCGGGCATCGCGGCCCGGACCCGGTCCGCCACCCGTTGCCGGAACACCGGGTCGACCTCGAGAGCTGCGGCCAACGGGACGGCGGCGAGCTTGGCCCGTCGTACCGGAGTGAACCGTGCGAAGGCCCGTAGCGACGAGGGCACCTCGTCCGCCGCCGACGTCGCCATCGCGCCGAGGGCATCCGCGGCGAGAGCAAGCGCGCGGGCGCGCACCGCCTCGTGCAGGTGGACGGGCCCGGTGCTCTCCGGAATGCTCATGACCCCCTCCTCCCCAGCGTGGCACCCCGGTTTTGTCGGAGCCCAGCCTTAACGTCCAGGACGTGACACACCTTCCTCTCGAGTACCAGCCGACGTTCGACGAGCTGGGTGTGCCGCTGCGCGAGGTCACCTTCGTCGTGGTCGACCTCGAGACCACCGGCGGTTCGCCCGCCGCGTGCGCGATCACCGAGATCGGGGCGGTCAAGGTCCGCGGCGGCGAGGTCCTCGGCACGTTCCAGACCCTGGTCAACCCCGACCAGCTGATCCCGCCGTTCATCGCTGTCCTGACCGGCATCACCCAGACGATGGTGGCCACCGCGCCGCGCCTCGACGCCGCGCTGTCCGCCTTCCTCGACTTCGCCCACGACACGGTGCTGGTGGCGCACAACGCCCCGTTCGACCTCGGCTTCCTCAAGGCCGCGTGCACCACCACGGGGCGCGTCTGGCCCGACTTCGACTCCATCGACACCGCCCGGCTAGCCCGTCGAGTGCTCACCCGCGACGAGGCGCCCAACTGCAAGCTGTCCACCCTGGCCAGGCTCTTCCGTACGAGGGTCACCCCGTCCCACCGCGCGCTGGCCGACGCCGAGGCCACCGTCGACGTGCTGCACGGGTTGCTCGACCGGCTCGGCAACCAGGGCGTCCAGTCCCTCGACGAGCTGCGCACCTACTCCGCCCAGGTCACCGTCGCCCAGCGCCGCAAGCGCCACCTCGCCGAGTCGCTGCCCCACGCCCCCGGCGTCTACCTGTTCAAGGACGAGCGCGGAAAGGTGCTCTACGTCGGCAAGTCCAAGGACCTGCGCACCCGCGTGCGCAACTACTTCGTCGCCAGCGAGAACCGCACCCGCATGTCCGAGATGGTCGGGCTGGCCCAGCGGGTCGACCACATCGTTTGCGCGACCGGGCTCGAGGCAGAGGTACGCGAGCTGCGGCTGATCGGCGAGCACAAGCCGCGCTACAACCGCCGGTCACGCTTCCCCGAGCGGGCGGTGTGGCTCAAGGTCACCGACGAGCCGTTCCCGCGGTTGTCCACGGTGCGCGAGGTCCGCGACGACGGCGCCACCTATCTCGGCCCGTTCGGGACGCGCGGCACCGCCGAGCGGGCGCTGACCGCACTGCACGATTCGTTCCCGATCCGCCAGTGCACCCCGCGGCTCTCCCCGCGCAAGGCCTCCACAGCCTGTGTGCTCGCCGAGATGGGCCGCTGCGGCGCGCCCTGCGACGGCACCGAGAGCGTCGACCAGTACGCCGTCCACGTCGAGGCGGTCCGGGTGGCCATCACGGTGTCGCCACGTGAGGTGGTCGCCGGCTTCGAGCGGCGCATGTCCGCCCTCGCCAGCAGCGGGCGCTACGAGGACGCGGCGATCCACCGCGACCGGCTCGGCGCCTTCGTCCGGGCGAGTGCCCGCATGCAGCGCCTCGCGATGCTGTCCGGCTGTCCCCAGCTGGTGGCGGCCCAACCGACCACGGACGGCGGATGGGAGCTGCACGTCGTCCGTCACGGTCGGCTCGTGGCCGCCGGTGTCGCGCCCCGCGGGGCAGCCCCTCGTCCCTACGTCGACGCGCTCGTCGCCACCGCCGAGACCGTTCGGCCCGGCCCAGGTCCGACGCCGTGCGCGAGCGCCGAGGAGATGGAGTGCGTGCTGCGCTGGCTCGACGTCCCGGGCACCCGGCTGGTCGAGCTCGACGGCGTCTGGGCCTCCCCCGCGTACGGCGCCGGCGGCTCGCTCGGGCTGCTGCCGGCGAGCCGCGACGCGGTCGATCCGTTCGCCGACCGCCGCGGGCTGCGCCCGGTCCACCAACCGACCCGCGTTAGGCTGCCAGCGTGATCACTGCCATCGTCATGGTCAGCTGCCAGCCCCACCGCATCCCCGAGGTCGCCGAGGCGATGTCCCAGCTCGACGGGGTCAGCGAGGTCTACAGCGTGACCGGCAACATCGACCTGATCGTGGTCGTGCGGGTCCCCCACCACGACGATCTCGCCGGCGTCATCGCCGACAAGCTGTCCAAGGTCGACGGGGTCACCGGCACCGACAGCCACGTCGCGTTCCAGGCCTACTCGCGTCACGACCTCGAGGCGGCGTTCTCCCTCGGGTTCGACGAGTAGAACGGCGTCAGCTGGGCCCGGGCGAAGCCGACCGAGGTGAAGACCGCGCCAGTAGCCGTGAACGCTGATGCCATGGCCAGCAGGCCGTAGCCGCTGTCGCCGTACATCCACGCCCAGTCGAACTGCCCCACGGCCGTGACCGCGAAAGCGACCGAGGTCGCCCGGAGCGCGAACCGGAGCGCGGTGTAGCGGCGTGCAGCAGCACAGAGCACGACGACGCCGACGCCCAGGCCGAACGCCGGCACGCCGAACCGCAGCGCCTCGTCGGCCGCCGTCGCGACGTGCAGCATGAAGCCCACGACCAGGGTGCCGAGCGCCATCGGCAGGGCCACCAGCAGGGCGTAGCGCCGGGGCTGGATCTCCCGGGGCGACCGCAGCGTCTCGAAGGCCAGGCCGATCAGGCTGAGCGCGATGAGCAGGTAGGCCCAGGCCGGCGGACCCAGCGTGTAGTCCGGGTTGACCGGTGCGGGCGCCGACGGCAGCAGGACAGCACCCAGCGCAGCGAGCACGCCAGCAATGGCTGCGGGGGCCAGCGAAGGAGGACCGCCGAAAAGCCGCAGGTAGCCGTGGACGATCGAGGCCCGCATCGAGAGTCGACGCTCCTGCGATGTGGTGGGGCGCCAGTGGCTCTGGATGTCTGCGAGGAACGCATCCTGGCGCAGCTGGTCGTCGGGGTGTTGCCGCCAGGCCGTCAGCCCGCGACCAGGTCTCATGCGTCGACCTGGCCGGGATAGGCAGACGGAAGGGCGTGGCCGAGGTCGAGCCAGGAGGGCGCCTGCTCGGTCGCGGCGAGCTGGACGGTCGCCCAGCGGGCGCTCTCGACGCCGGTGGCGGTGAGGGTGTAGCAGACCCGCGCCGGCCCGTCGCTGCTCGGCCGGACCTGGGTCTCGTACAGGCCTCGCGTCTCCAGCGCCCGAAGGCAACGGTAGAGCGTGCCGTGGTTCATCGTGGGCTGGCCTTCCCAGGCCGTGAGCTGGGCGAACAGCTCGTATCCGTACAGCTCGCTGGCGCCTTCGACCGCGAGCCGCAACGAGGCGGCGAGCACCCGCATCTCGTTGTGTACCAGTCCCGTTCCACCCTTGCGTCGCATGGGCCGAGGGTATCGCCCGGACACGGTGACGGGCAGGTCCAGACGGCCCAACCGGCGCGCCGTGGCCGGTGTTGCCAGCCGCCCGGCCGGGCGTTACTGTTCGGCAGACTTAAGTGCACATAGCAGTGGCCGCGTCCCCTGCCACCGGCGCAGCAGGGGAGCGCCGGTGGTGGCGGTGGCGTCCCCTGCCGGGTCCGTCAGCGGCGCAGCCCCTCGACCACCCAGTCGTCCCCAGCGTCGCCCTCCAGCGTGTCGCCGCAGGTGCGGGGACCCACGTTGCGGCCTCGCCCGGCCAGCACGAAATGCGTGCCGCCGTTGAGTCCCTTGCCGGCCCCGAGCAGGTGCAGCGCCCGGCCGACAACTCCGACGTCGGTACGGGTCCACTCGGCCTGGACGTCACACAGCGACCGCTCCCCCGCCGCTGTCGCCGGGTCGAACGACGTGGCACCGGGGATGAGGATGTCGTCGCCTGCGTTGCCGACGAGCGCGTCCGCTCCCGCCCCTCCGATGAGCACGTCACGCGCCGCGCCGCCGGTCAGCCGGTCGTTGCCGTCGCCCCCGACCAGCACGGCGGGGCCGTCACCACCGGAGAGCGTGTCGTTGCCGGTCCCCCCGTACACCAGGCGTGGGACGACGAGCCCGCCGGTGAAGGTCACCGTGTCGTCGCCGGCCCCCGCCAGCACGACCACCGAGCCGAAGGACGCCACGGGCACCGCCAGGGCCACCCCGTTGACCGAGACACTAACGGTGGCGGCGGTGCTGCCCGGCCCGACGAGGATCGTGTCAGCGCCAGGGGTGCCCCCGACGACGAGCGTGGAGCCGGTCGAGCCGCAGACGTCCGGTACGACCGCCACCGCGGTGACCTGCTTGCTGGCCAGGGCGCTGACGCCGCCGTCCTTGTCCGTCGCCTGCAGCGTCACCGTATAGCTGCCCGGTGCCGGGAAGACGTGGGTCTCGATGAGTGCCCCGCCACCGGTGAGCGTCGCCGTGGTGCCGTCGCCCCACGACACCACGTAGCCGAAGCCGGCCTGCTGGTCGATGACCGACGGGTCGGTGGACGAGAGGGCGAACGTCGCCGTGAGTCCCTTGGCGGCCGAGGTGCCACCGCCGATGAAGGCCACCGGCGGCGCGTTGACCACGGTGAGCGTCGTCGCCGGCGAGACCGCGACGCCGGCGGTCGTGGTGTCCGTGACCTGAACGGTCGCCTGCAGCACGGCAGGACCATCGTTGACCGAGTGCGACTGCAGCTGGGCCCAGGACAGCGTCGGCGTCACGCCGGTGGCGTCGCCGAAGACGCCGTCACCGTTGAGGTCCCAGCTGTAGGTGAGGGCGTCCGTGGGGTCGGCGGCGTGGGAGGCGGACGCGTCGAGGTGCAGCGGCTGCCCCTCGATGACGGTGTACGGGCCTCCGGCATCGGCGACCGGCGGGGTGCCACCCGTCCCCGGCCCGCCGGGCGGCGTCGTCGCACCGGTGACTGTGATGGTGAAGGAGTCCTGGTCGAACCCGTCGGCACCTGTAGCCGTGCAGTCGATCACGTGGACACCGACGGTCAGGTCGGCCGGCGAGACCACGGGGAGCCCGGCGTCAGTGCACTCGATGTCCACCGGCGCGGTCGCACCCTCGACCGTCACGTCGAACGGGACGACGGCGTGACCGGAGCCGGCTGGACTCTCCGCAACCGTGATCGGGTCGGGCACCACGATGAACAGGCCGCCCCCATCGGCGAACGCGGGCGCCGCGGCGCCGAAGGTCACGACGGCCACCACGAAGGCGACGACGCCGATCCGGGTCCGCCGGAGGGCGGTGACGGTGCTGCTGGTTGCCGGCATGGAGCTCTCCCCGAGTCCCTGGCTCCCTGCCCGTCAGGTAACGGGCGGGTAAAGCCTGAGGCCCGAGCATGCACGCCCGACGTGATGCTGTCAGTACGTGAACGACGGATTCATCCGTATGGCGCACTGCTCGTCCGGATATCACCCGAATGGCCATCGGCGCACGCTCAAGAACGGGGGTGCGGCTGACCGACAATGCCCCTTCGTGCGCGCATCAGACCGGTGCCAGCGCCTTGCTCATGGTGACCCAACGGTCGAGGGCCGCCGCCGCCGCTCCGCTGTCCAGCGCCTCGGCGCCGCGGGCGATGCCGGCGATCAGCTGCTCGTCGAGGCTGCCCTCCCCCGGCGTCGCGGCGACCAATGCCGCTGCCGCGTTGAGCAGCACGGCATCCCGTACGGGACCCTGCTGGCCGGCCAGCAGCTCGCGCACCACCTCGGCGTTGCGTGCGCGGTCGCCGCCGCGCAGCGCCTCGGCCGGGCTCTTGGCGATGCCGAGCTCGACCGGGTTGAGGACCGACTCGTGCACGGCTCCGTCGCGGACCAGCCACACGCGCGACGTGGTGGCGGTCGACAGCTCGTCGAGCCCGTCGTCACCGCGGAAGACCAGCGCGGACGTGCCGCGACGGGCCAGCACGGCTGCCATGACCGGCGCCATGCGCGCGTCGTAGACCCCGACCGCCTGGGCGCTGGGCTGGGCCGGGTTGCACAGCGGACCGAGGAAGTTGAAGACCGTCGCCACGCCAAGCTCGCGACGGCTGGGGCCGGCGAAGCGTAGGGCGGGGTGGAAGACGGGGGCGAAGCAGAACCCGATGCCGGCAGTGTCGATGCAGCGGGCCACCTGGGCCGGCGGCAGGTCGACGACGACACCCAGCTCCTCGAGAACGTCGGCTGAGCCCGTCGACGAGGAGGCCGCCCGGTTGCCGTGCTTGACCACGGTGACGCCGACGCCAGCGACCACGAGGGCCGCCATCGAGGAGATGTTGACCGTGTGGGCCCGGTCGCCACCGGTACCGCAGGTGTCGACCGAGGGACCAGTGACCTGCAGCGGCGCTGCGTGCCGCAGCATCACCCCGACCAGGCCCTCGACCTCCTCCGGCGTCTCACCCTTGGCCCGCAGCGCGATCGCGAAGCCGGCGATCTGCGAGGGCGTGGCCTCACCCCCCATGACCTGCTCCATGGCCCACGCGCTCTGGGCGTGCGTGAGGTTCTCGCGGTGGAGCAGCGACGTGAGCAAGGACGGCCAGGTCGTGGGCGGTGTGGTCACCGGAGGTCTTCCTTTCGCAGCCGCGCGGTTCTAGTGGTCGAGCGAGCCCTCGAGCTCGACGGCCAGGGCGCGGCGGTCGATGTGCAGCAGAGGTGCGACGTCGGCGAGCTGGGCCCCGGACTGCTCGAGCACCGCGGCGGCCGCCAAGGCCTGGCGAACGGCGCTCACCAGCACCGCTGCATACTCCGGCGCGAAGGCGACCCCGCAGCGCGGGCAGTGCGCGGGGGTGCCGGACTCGACCACCTCGACCAGGGGGAACGACTCGCCGCAGCGGCCGCACCAGGCCGTGACGTTCACCTGGCCACGGTCAGTGGGCCGGCACTGCTGGCACGGTCGGGACGACCACGGCCGTGGCGGCAGGCACCAGGCGACGCAGCAGCTCGGCGGTGACCTCGGCCAGCTCGATTGCATCGATCGGGTGGGGTACGGCGGCGTCGGTCTGGGACCAGTGGGCCAGCCAGCGGTCGTCGCGGCGCCCGATGAGCAGCAGGATCGGCGGCGAGACGGTGCGCTCGTTCTTGAGCTGACGAGCCAGGCCCATGCCGCCTTCCGGGGTCGACTCACCGTCGAGGATGAGCAGGTCGACGCCGCCTGCGTCGATCGCCTCGAGGACCTCGTCGCCCTTGGCGCACTCGATGTACTCCAGGCGCGCGATGTCCGGCGCCGGGCGGCGGCCCAACGAGAGAAGAACCTTCTCGCGGGTCGCGGCGTGGGAGCTGTAGACCAGCACGGTCAGGCTGTCAGGTGCAGCGGAGGGCATGGCACGCTTCCTGGTCGGTCGGGCTTCCGTACCGGAATCGTACTCAACCCCGGCGCAGGAGCTGTGCGAGGTGAAGCGCCTGCACCCCCGTGCCGTCCGCGATCTGGGTGCGGCAGGAGAAGCCGTCGGCCAGGACCACGGTGCCCGCGGCCCGGGCCCGTACCGCGGGAAAGAGCCGTTGCTCGCCGATCGCCATGGACGTGTCGTACTTGTCGCGCTCGAACCCCCACGAGCCGGCGAGCCCGCAACAACCGGCGCCGCTGGACTCAACGGTCGCTCCGGTACGGGCAAGGACGCGCAGCTGGGCGCCCGCATCGAGCACGGCGTGCTCGTGGCAGTGGGTCTGCAGCAGGACGGTCGCGTCGAGCTGCGGAGGCTGCCAGTCCTCGCCGTACTGGTCAAGGAACTCAGCGAGGGTGAACGTCTGTCGCGAGAGGCGCCGGGCCTGGACGTCGTCGGGCAGCAGGCCGACCAGCTCGTCACGGAACGCCGCGCAGCAGCTCGGGTCGGGCACCACGACCGGCGTGCCGGCGGCGATCTCCGGGGCCAGCGTGCGCAGGGTGCGCAGGAAGGTGCGCTTGGCCTCGTCGAGAAAGCCGTAGTCGAACAGCGGGCGGCCGCAGCAGACCGAGCGCGACGGCAGCACCACCTCGTAGCCCGCCTGCTCGAGCACCTCGCAGGTGGCGATGCCCGACTCGACGTGGAACGACTCGGTGAACGTGTCGGCGAGGAGCACGACCCGCGGCTGGCCGGCGTTGACCCGCGGCCGCTGGTCGAACCACGCCCGGAAGCCCTCAACCGCAAAGGGGGGCGCAGTCCGCTGCGGAGCGACCCCCGCCAGCCGCTTGGCCAGCGGCAGCCGGACGAAGGCGTTGGCCAGCCGCGGGAACCGGCGACCGAGCCGGGCGGTCTTGCCGATCAGGCCCATGGAGTAGGCGGCTACCGGTCGCAGCCGACCCTTGTAGTGGTGGGACAGGAACTCCGCCTTGTACGTCGCCATGTCGACGCCGACCGGGCAGTCGCTCTTGCAGCCCTTGCAGGACAGGCACATGTCGAGGGCGTCGTGCACCTCGGTCGAGCGCCAGCCGTCCGTGACCACTCCCCCGTCGAGCATCTCGAACAGCAGCCGGGCGCGGCCTCGTGTGGAGTGCTGCTCCTCGCCGAGCACCTGGAAGCTCGGGCACATCACCTGGTTGCCCTGCTTCTCGCCGAAGGGAGACTGCGTCACCCGGCACTTGCCGACGCCGACGCAGCGGCCGACAGCCTCGGAGAAGTCGCCGTGGTCGTCGGCGAACGCGAAGGTCGTGAGCACGGGCAGGGGCTGGTACGAGGGACCCACGCGCAGGTTGTCGCTGGGCCCGTAGACGAGCACCGGGTCGACAAGCTTGCCCGGGTTCATCCGGCCGTCCGGGTCCCACAGCGCCTTGAACTCGCGGAACGCGGTCAGCAGCTCGGGCCCGTACATCTTCTCCAGCAGGTGGGCCCGTTGCTGGCCGTCGCCGTGCTCGCCGGAGAGCGACCCGCCGTAGGAGACGACCAGGTCGCCTGCGTCGTCGAGGAACCGCTGGTAGGCAAGGACTCCGGCGTCGGTGGCGAAGTCGAACGGGATGCGGGTGTGGACGCAGCCGTCACCGAAGTGGCCGTAGAACGGCGAGCCCCCGTAGCCGTACTGCTCCTGCAGCGCCCGCAGGTCACGCAGGTAGCCGCCGAGCTTGTCGGGCGCGACCGCGGAGTCCTCCCAGCCCTCCCACTTGGCCGGCTGGCCGGGCGCGTGCGAGCTGGCGGCGAGGGCGATCTCGCGCAGCCGCCACACGCGACGCTGCTGCGCGGGTTCGGCGAACATGGCGTACGGGACCCCTGCGGCGCTGGCCACCACCTGGGCCCGGTGCTCGGCCTCGGCAGCGGTGTCCCCCGGCAGCTCGGCGAGCAGGAACGACTCGCCCGCCGGCAGCAGCCCCAGCTCGGACTCGGGGACGCCCGAGCTGCGCAGGTCGCCGACGAGCGTGCCGTCGATGCCCTCGAGCGCCAGCAGCCCCAGGCTCAACAGCTCGGGGACGATGTCGGCGGCCGCGAACACGTCGGGGAAGCCGAGGACGACCAGATGCCGAAAGGGCGGCGACGGGCGCAGCCGTACCTCCGCCTTGAGCACGGTCGCGCAGGTGCCCTCGCTGCCGACGAGCGCTGCGGCGACATGGCCGGTGAGCAGCGCCGGCAGGTTGTAGCCCGAGACCCGGCGCGGGATCTGCGGGAAGCCGCTGCTGATCGCCGCGCCGTAGCGGTCGACCAGCCCGGCGAGGCCGCGGTAGATCGCGCCGACCCGACCGTGCGCGCCGCCGAGCGCGGCGAGGTCGTCGGTCGGGCCAACGGTCAGCCGCGTGCCGTCGTACAGCAGCACCTCGAGCCGCTCGACGTTGGACGACGTGGTTCCCCAGGCGACCGAGTGGGCCCCGCACGAGTCGTTGCCGATGTTGCCGCCGACGGTGCACCGGTCGTAGGTCGCGGGGTCGGGGCCGAACGTCAGGCCGTGCTGCTCGGCCGCGCTGCGCAGGTGGGCGTTGACCAGGCCGGGCTCGACCCACGCGGTACGGGCCTGCGGGTCGAGGGAGACCAGCCTGTTGAGGTGACGTGACGTGTCGATGATCACCGCCGCGTTGGTCGCCTGGCCCGCGAGGCTCGTACCGCCGCCACGCAGCGTGATCGGCGCCCCGAACTCGCGGGCGAGAGCGTGCACCGCCACCACGTCGTCGGCGTCACGCGGGGTGACCACCCCTAGCGGCACCTGGCGGAAGTTGGATGCATCCGTCGCGTAGGCGGCGCGGCTCCCCGCGTCGAAGCCGACCTCGCCCCGGATCGTGGCCCGCAGAGCCTTGGCCAGGCCGTCGAGGTCGACGTCGCGCGCCGACGGATGCGACGTTTCCCGTACCGGCTGGGTGGTCCTGGGGCCTGGGCGCACCACGGGGTGACCTGCCTTCTCCGCGCGTCGGATGCCCCCGGCGTGTGCCGACCCGGGGCGCCCTCCATAATGGCCGAGTGGCGACTGCATCCGCTCTCGAGAAGATCCCATCGCACGGGTCACTGACCCGACCGAACATGGTCAGCGTGGGGACGATCATCTGGTTGTCCTCCGAGCTGATGTTCTTTGCGTCCCTGTTCGCGATGTACTTCACGACCAGAGCCGTGCACAAGGGGGTCGACCCCGCGGGCTGGCCGCCTACCGCCATCAACGGCGTCCCCATCGCCCACCCGGTCCACCTCAACGTGGGCTTCGCCGCCATCTTCACCACCGTGCTGGTGCTGTCCTCGTTCACCTGCCAGATGGGCGTCTTCGGCGCCGAGCGCGGCGACGTGGCCAAGCTGCGGTTCTGGTTCCTGCTGACCTTCTTCATGGGCGCGATCTTCGTGGCCGGCCAGGGCTTCGAGTACTTCGTCGAGAACGAGTTCACGATCGCCAGCCACCCGTACGGGTCGGTCTACTACCTCACCACCGGGTTCCACGGCCTGCACGTGATCGGCGGGCTGTTCGCGTTCTTGTTCGTGCTCGCCCGCACCACCTTCGGCAGGTTCACGCCGGAGAAGGCGACCTACGCCATCGTCGTGTCGTACTACTGGCACTTCGTCGACATCGTGTGGGTGGGCCTGTTCGCGGCCATCTACATCATTCACTGAGCATCAGGTGACCACCGTGACCTCATCCCACCCGGCAAGGCGCCCACTGGCGTCCCGGATGGCCGGCCTGCTCACGCTGGCGATCGCCCTCACCGTGCTCGGCGGGCTCTACGCCGCCCTCGCGCCGAGCGGCAGAGCGGCGACGGCTCCCTACTCCGCCCAGCAGATCGCCGCCGGCCACGACCTGTTCCTGCGCGGCTGCTCGTCCTGCCACGGCCTCAACGCCCAGGGTGGCCGGCAGGCCCCCACCCTGATCGGCGTCGGCCCAGCCGCCGTCGACTTCCAGGTCGGCACCGGCCGCATGCCGCTGGCCTCCTTCTACGCCCAGGCCGACCGCAAGCCGCCGCGTTACTCGCAGGCCCAGATCGACGACCTCGCGGCCTACGTCTACTCGGAGAGCCTCAAGAGCGGCACCATCGGCCCCCTCGTCCCCAACGTCAGCGCCCAGGACCTCGCCACCGCTGACCTGTCCCACGGTGGCGCCCTGTTCCGCTACAACTGCGCCCAGTGCCACGGTGCGGCAGGCGGCGGCGGCGCCATCTCCGGCGGCGGCTACGCCCCGACCCTGGCCATCCCGACCGCCAAGCAGATCTCCGAGGCCATGCTGACCGGCCCTGAGCAGATGCCGAAGTTCAACCAGCTCTCGGTCTCCGAGCGACTGGACATCACCAAGTACGTGCAGGACATCACGCACAACGGCGTCGACGCAGGCGGCCACCCGATCGGCACGGTCGGACCCGTGCCCGAGGGCCTGGTCGCGTGGACGCTCGGCATCGGCGCCTGCATCGTGCTCACTCTCTGGATCGGTGCACGGCGATGACGGACGAGACCACGGACGCACCCGAGGCCACAGGCGACGCGGGCAAGCCCAAGGGGCAGCCGCCCAAGGGCAGCGCCCGTACTGCATGGCAGGACCAGGGATCGCTCGTCGAGCGGCTGCGCGCCCCCCGCAGCGCACGCACGCCGGCCGAGAGCGCCGCTGAGGCCGACGCGATCGCCCGGACGGAGGCCCAGCTGGTGCGCGAGCGCGAGGCCCATGGTCAGGACCAGGCCGTCTACGGTGACGACCACCACGGTGACAGCCACCATGAGCCGCTGCTGCCGGCGATCGAGCCGCTGCACTACGTGCCAACGCCGGCCGAGGTGACCCGGGCCGAGAAGAAGGCCGAGCTCGTCGCGTCCGGCATGTTCCTGCTCTCCAGCGCATGCGTGCTGGGCTTCATCGCGAGCTACATCTGGATCAACGTCCACAAGCACCCGACCGCGCTCAACGTGGCGCTGGGCAGCACGCTGGCCGGTGCGCTGTTCTTCATCGGCGCCGCCGCCATCGTGTGGGCCAAGGGCGTCATGCCGCACGAGGAGGCCGTCCAGGAGCGCCACCCGGACAACTCCTCCGAGGAGGACGTTGCCGAGCTCTCCGAGGTCTGGCTGCAGGGGGTCGAAGAGAGCGGCGCCACCCGGCGCAAGCTGCTGCTGGGCACCATGGGCATCTCGATGGGCACGCTCGCGCTGCCTGCGCTGTTCATCCTGCGCGACCTCGGCCCGTCGCCGCTGAGCGGTCCCGGCGGCAAGAACCTGCTCGACGTCACCGCCTGGAAGGCCGACCTCAAGCTGGTCGACATCGTGACGCTGCAGCCGATCAACATCGCCGACGTCGGTGTGGGGTCCCTCACCACCGTGGTGCCCGAGGGGCACGCCGCCGCCTCCGCCGACTCCTCCGTCATGGTGATCCGGCTCAACCCCGAGGACATCGACCAGGCCAAGTTCAAGCCCGACGAGGTCCTCCAGGGCGTCATCGCCTACTCGAAGATCTGCACGCACGCCGGCTGCCCGGTGAGTCTGTACGAGCAGCAGCGCCACCACTTCCTCTGCCCGTGCCATCAGTCCACGTTCGACGCGGCCGACAGAGGCAAGGTGCTGTTCGGTCCCGCTGCGCGTGCGCTACCGATCCTTCCCATTTACGCTGATAGCCAGGGCTACCTCCACGCCAAGGCGCCATTCGCGGAGCCGGTGGGACCGTCCTTCTGGGAGCGCGGATGAGCAGCAGCACCTACACCAAGAAGGCAAAGGCCAACCCTGCTGCTGAGGCGGGCAAGGCCGGCTATGCCTTCGTCGACGACCGGCTGGCCACCTCCAGCTTCGTCAAGAAGAGCCTGAACAAGGTCTTTCCGGACCACTGGTCGTTCATGCTGGGCGAGATCGCCCTCTACTCCTTCATCATCCTGCTGCTCTCCGGCACGTTCCTGACGCTGTTCTTCAACCCGAGCGACCGCGAGGTCATCTACAACGGGTCGTACGGGCCGCTCAACGGGCTGAAGATGTCCGAGGCCTACGCCTCCACGCTCAACCTCAGCTTCGACGTCCGCGGCGGCCTGCTCATGAGGCAGATCCACCACTGGGCGGCGCTGCTCTTCCTGGTCAGCATCGTCGTCCACCTGATGCGGGTGTTCTTCACCGGCGCGTTCCGCAAGCCGCGTGAGGTCAACTGGCTCATCGGCGTCGGCCTGCTCACCCTGGGCCTGCTCGAAGGTTTCGCCGGCTACTCCCTCCCGGACGACCTCTTCTCCGGTACGGGCCTGCGGATCGGCTACTCGATCCTCGAGTCCATCCCCGTGGTCGGCACCTGGATCGCGTTCTTCCTGTGGGGCGGCGAGTTCCCCGGCCACGGCTTCCTGAACCGGCTCTACACGGTCCACATCCTTTTGCTGCCAGGGCTGATCCTCGCCCTGATCACGGTCCACATGATGATCCTGTGGCACCAGAAGCACACCCAGTTCCCTGGCAAGGGCAAGACCGAGACCAATGTCGTCGGCTCCAAGCTCTTCCCGACCTACGCCGCTAAGGGTGGCGGCTTCTTCTTCCTGGTGTTCGCGGTCATCGCCGCGCTGGCCGCCCTCGTGCAGGTCAACCCGGTCTGGTACTGGGGCCCGTACGACCCGGCCCAGGTCTCGGCCGGCACCCAGCCGGACTTCTACCTCGGCATGCTCGACGGCGCGCTGCGGGTGACACCCGGCTGGGAGATCCATCTCTGGCACCAGTTCACCATCCCCATCAACCTGCTGTTCCCCGCGCTCATCCTGCCCGGGCTGATGTTCACCGCCCTCGCGTTGTGGCCGTGGATCGAGCAGCGGTTCGTGACCAAGGACTACGGCTACCACCACCTGCTCGACCGGCCGCGCGACAACCCGATCCGCACCGGCGCCGGCATGATGGCCTTGGTCTTCTACGCCTTCCTGCTCTTCGCGGGCGGCAACGACATCATCGCCAAGACCTTCCACATCTCGCTCTACTACACGACGTACGCCTTCCGGGCCGGCCTTCTCTTCGGGCCGCCGATCGCCTACTGGGCCACCAAGAAGGTCTGCTATGGCCTGCTGGCCAAGGAGGCCGAGGAGCTCGAGCACGGCTCGGAGAGCGGCACCATCAAGCGGCTCCCCAACGGGGAGTACATCGAGGTCCACCGCGAGCTCAACGAGAGCCGTCGGCTGCTCCTCGACCCGCACCCGACTGCTACGCCTGAGCAGCCTGAGGTGACCCGCCAGACGCGTCGGGCCGCCATCAGCACCGGACGACGCAGCCGGTTGTCCGACTTCTTTTATACCCGCAGCGAGCCCGAGCCCGTTGCCACCCAGGACGACGCCGACACGGTCCGCGAGCCGCTGCACCGCGACTGACCCTGCACTGACCTGGCACAGACCTGGCACTGTCCGAAGAGGCCGCTTCCCGTACGGGAGGCGGCCTCTCGGCGTTGCGCGACCTCTGCGCGCCGCACCCAGCGGATAGTTTTTCCTGCCGGCCCTTAACAATCGCAGGGAGCATCGTGGTCAAGGACACCACCCAGCCGCACCGACTGGGTGCGACCGCGACCCGGCGGCTCATGGTCGCCACCGTGGTCGGGGTCGCCGTGGGCCTCGTCCTGAGCGTGCCGTTCACGTGGCGGATCGGGCTGCTCTGCGGCTGGGACGCCGCCGCCCTGGTCCTGCTGCTCGGGCTCTGGCCGGTGATCTGGCCGATGGACGGCGACGAGACCGCCGCGCACGCCGTCCGGGAGGATCCGTCCAAGCCGGTCGCCGACGTGCTGATCATCGTGGCGTCGATCGCCAGCCTGGCCGGGGTCGCCCTCGTCATCGTGGGCGGCAAGCAGCAGGGCGCCAACCAGGACCTCTCGGTATTTGTCGCCGTCTTCAGCGTCCTGGTCTCGTGGACCCTCGTGCACAGCAACTACGCCACCCGCTACGCCCGGCTCTACTACAGCGGCCCCGACGGCGGCATCGACTTCAAGATGGACGACAAGCCGAAGTACGCCGACTTCGCCTATGTGGCCTTCACTCTCGGCATGACCTACCAGGTCGCCGACACCGACCTGCAGAGCCAGGTGATCCGCTCGACCGTGCTGCGCCACGCGCTCATCTCGTACGTGTTCGGCGCCGTCATCATTGCCGCGACCATCAACCTGGTGGCCGGCCTCAGCGCCTGACCCGTCGTGGCGATCTGACCGTTCTGGCGGCGCTGTTCACAGGGATGTTCGCTGCCGGTTGTCGCGCAGAAGATCTTGACCCCTTACGATGTCAGCATGCCCGTTCGCTCCCGCGCTCGCACCCCGCGGTCGACGCGCGTGCGCACGGGCAACGGGCGGGTCTCCGGGTTCTGCGCCATCTGCGGCACCATCACAGCCCAGCACGCCTTTGTGAGCGGCCGACGCCGTCGCTGGCAGTGGCTGGGCGAGCCAGTGGGCGACGTGCGTCACTACACCGTGTGCGACACGTGCGAGTACCAAACGGACGTCACCGGCGGCGTGATCGCCCCGCAGCAGCGCGATGGCCACACCGGTCAGTAGCAGGGACTACTCGGGCGCGATGTCCGGCTCGTTGATGTAGTACTCCAGGACGTAGCCGCTCACGGCGAACAAGCTGAACCCGATACCGATGATCAGCAGCCAGATGCCGAAGATGGCACCCAGCGGGATGATCGAGGCGCCCACGGCCAACGCGAGCGGCCACCAGCTGAACGGCGGGAAGAAGCCGAGCTCGCCGGCACCCTCGTCGACCTCGGCATCGAGCCGGTCCTCGGGACGAGGCTCCATGCGGCTGGCCGTGAACAGCAGGTAGGTGCCGAGGATCGTGCACAGCCCGCCACCGAAGAGGATGGCGACGCCACCGGTCCAGTCACCGGACCAGATGAGGTAGAACGCCCCCATGGCCAGCAGGAAGGCCGCAAGGAACGCGAAGAGGTAGCCCTCGATCTTCACGACGTCAGCTCCGGGGTCGCGTGGAAGTCCGGATGGCCGGCCGCATGCGGGTGGTGCAGGTCGAACGCGGGACGCTCAGAGCGAATGCGCGGCAGCGACACGAAGTTGTGCCGCGGCGGCGGGCAGCTGGTCGCCCACTCGAGCGAGTTGCCGTACCCCCAAGGGTCGTCACCGACCGCCAGCGGGTTGCGGCCGCGGAAGCCCCGCCACACGTTCCACAGGAACGGGAAGGTCGACAGGGCCAGGATGTAGGCACCGATCGTCGAGATGGTGTTCAGCGTGGTGAAGCCATCGGTTGGCGCGTAGTCCGCGTAGCGGCGGGTCATGCCCACGATGCCCAGCCAGTGCTGCACGAGGAACGTCGTGTGGAAGCCGAAGAACAGCAGCCAGAAGTGCAGCTTGCCGAGACGCTCGTCGAGCATGCGACCGGTGAACTTGGGCCACCAGAAGTAGAACCCGCCGAACATCGCGAACACGACCGTACCGAACAGCACGTAGTGGAAGTGGGCGACCACGAAATAGGTGTCGGTCACGTGGAAGTCGATCGGCGGGGAGGCCAGCAGCACGCCAGTCAGGCCACCGAACAGGAAGGTCGTGAGGAAGCCGACCGCCCACAGCATGGGCGTGTCGAAGGTCAGCTGACCCTTCCACATCGTGCCGATCCAGTTGAAGAACTTCACGCCGGTGGGCACGGCGATGAGGAACGACAGGAAGGAGAAGAACGGCAGCAGGACCGCGCCGGTGGCGAACATGTGGTGGGCCCATACCGTCATCGACAGGCCGGCGATGGAG
Organism: Acidothermaceae bacterium B102; assembly: GCA_033097465.1. GTDB lineage: Bacteria > Actinomycetota > Actinomycetes > JAWWOL01 > JAWWOL01 > JAWWOL01. Next base: position 3,880,567 of record AP028633.1, on the reverse strand, counting down.
ATGGTCGCGAAGACCAGGCCCTTATAGCCGAAGATCGGCTTGCGGCTGAAGACCGGCAGGATCTCGGTGATGATGCCGAAGAACGGCAGCGCAAGGATGTAGACCTCGGGGTGGCCGAAGAACCAGAACAGGTGCTGCCAGAGCAGACTGCCGCCGTTGGTGGGGTCGAAGACATGGGCCCCGAGCGTTCGGTCGGCCTCGAGGGCGAACAGCGCGGCCGACAGGACCGGGAAGGCCAGCAGCACCAGCACGCTGGTCATGAGGATGTTCCAGGTGAAGATCGGCATCCGGAACATCGTCATGCCGGGCGCACGCAGCGTGATGATCGTCGCGATCATGTTGACGGCCGTGAGGATGGTGCCGAAGCCCGCGATGATCAGGCCCCAGATCCACAGGTCAGCGCCCACGCTCGGCGACTCGATCTTGCTGTTCAGCGGCGCGTAGGCGAACCAGCCGAAGTCGGCGGCGCCGTCCGGGGTGAGGAAGCCGGAGCCGGCCATCAGCCCACCGAAGAGGAAAAGCCAGTAGGAGAAGGCGTTGAGCCGCGGGAACGCGACGTCGGGCGCCCCGATCTGCAGCGGCATGATCCAGTTGGCGAAGCCGAACCCGAGCGGGGTGGCGAACAGCAGCAGCATGATCGCGCCGTGCATCGTGAACAGCTGGTTGTACTGCTCGTTGCTGAAGAACTGCAGGCCCGGGCGGGCGAGCTCGGTGCGCATGAGCTCAGCCAGGATGCCGGCGAAGAGGAACCAGCAGAACGACGTGATGAGGTAGGCCGACCCGATGAGCTTGTGGTCCGTCGTCGTAAGCCAGCGGACCAGGAGGCTGCCCGTCTTGCGCTTGGGACGGTTGCTGGTCGTCGGGCCCTTGGTGATGGCGAACGCGGTCACGAGGTGCTCCCAGCGGCGATGACGGAGTCGGGAGAGACCCCGTTGGTTGACTTCTTGGCGGCGGCCAGCCAGGTGTCGAAGTCGGCCTTCGGCAGCACCCGTACCTCGAAGCTCATCCGGTCGTGGTCGACGCCGCAGAGCTCGGCGCAACGGCCGATGTAGTCACCCGGCTTGGTGATGGTGAGCTCGAACTGGTTGGTACGGCCGGGGATGACGTCGCGCTTGAACAGGAACGACGGCACCCAGAACGAGTGGATGACGTCGGGCGAGGACTCGACGAACCGGATCGTCGTGTCGGTCGGCAGCACCAGGACCGGCGGCTCGCCCTCGCGGCCGTTGACCGACACCCCCGGCGAGACGCTGGCGTAGTTGAACTGCCAGTTCCACTTGTAGCCGATGACCCCGATGGTGAGACCGGGGTGGAGGGTGTCCTTGTCCTCGTAGTTCTCGATCACGGCGGTGTAGAAGAACAGCACGCCGATGATCACCATCGGGATCGCGGTGTAGAGGATCTCGATCGGCAGGTTGTAGCGCACCTGGCGGGGCAGCTCGTCGCTGTTCTTGCGGTAGACGATCACGCACCAGAAGATCAGGCCCCACACGAACACACCGATGACCAGCGCGGCGATGACCGACCCCTGCCACAGCGACAGCACCCGGACGCCCTGCGGCGTGATCGGCTTGGGGAAGCCGAACCGCGGGATGTCGTTCTTGGAGCACCCGGTGGCGGCCAGCAACAGCATGCCGGCGATCACCGCGCGCGACGTGAGCCGGCGGCGGGACGAAGCGGCGGGACCGGCCACCTGGAACGAGGTGGGCCGGTCTCTGCCGCTGGACGGAGCGTGACTCACGTGTCGCCTTCCGACGAACGGTGCGTATGTACGGTTGCCGGGCAAGACTAACGCAGGGCGATCCCCGCCACCCCTCGTGGGGGGGAACTCTCACACCGTGTCCCCGTCACCGACCTGCACCCGATTTCCGGAGAGGGCACCCCAGTCGTGAGCTACCTGGACGCGGCCTCGACCGAGCCCCTGCACCCAGCGGCGAGAGAGGCCCTGCTCAGCGCCCTGGACGAGGGCTGGGCAGACCCCGCCCGGCTCTACGGATCGGCCCGCCGGGCCCGCCGGATGCTCGACGACGCACGTGCTGCGATGGCTGCCCACCTGCAGGTCCGGCCCGACGAAGTGACCTTTTGCACAAGCGGTACGCAGGCCGTGCACCTCGGCGTCCTCGGGACCCTCGGCGGTCGCCGCAGGGTCGGGCGCCGCGTCGTCGTGTCGGCGGTCGAGCACTCGGCCGTGTTGCACGCCCTCGAGCTCGCCGAGGCCGACCAGACGGTCGTCGGGGTCAGCCGCGAGGGCCGTACCGATGCCTCGGCGTTCGCCGCGGCGGTCGGCGCCCAGACCGCGCTGGCCTGCCTGCAGACCGCCAACCACGAGGTGGGGACGGTGCAGCCGGTCGCCGAGGTGGCCGAGGCCTGCCGGGCCGCCGGGGTGCCGCTGCTCAGCGACGCGGCCCAGTCGGTGGGCCGGGTGCCGGTCGATGCCGAGGCCCTGGGCGTGTCGGTCCTCACCGCCAGCGCGCACAAGTGGGGCGGACCGGCCGGGGTCGGCGTCCTCGTGGTGCGCAAGGGCACCCGCTGGCAGTCCCCGGTCCCGTACGACGAGCGCGAGGGCCGACGGGTCCCCGGCTTCGAGAACGTCCCCTCGATCGTCGCCGCGATCGCGGCGCTCGACGCGGTGACGATCGAGCAAGCCGCCCGCGCCGCCCACGACCGGGCCCTGGTCGACCACCTCCGCCGCCGGCTGCCCGAGCTGGTGCCCGACGTCGAGGTGGTCGGCGACCCCGATGAGCGCCTCCCCCACCTGGTGACCTTCTCCTGCCTCTACGTCAACGGCGAGGCACTGCTGACCGCTCTCGACGCCGAGGACTTCGCCGTCTCTTCCGGCTCCTCGTGTACGGCCAGCACGCTCGCCCCGAGCCACGTGCTCGAGGCCATGGGCGTGCTCACCCACGGCAACATCCGGGTGTCGCTGTCCCGCACCTCTACGGCGGCCGACGTCGAGCGGCTGCTCGCGGTGCTCCCCGGCATCGTCGAGCGGCTGCGCAGCGAGGCGGGGGCGGTGGGCTTGTGATCGTCGACTCCCGCGGCACGCTGTGCCCGCAGCCGGTCATCGACCTTGCGCGCGCGGCCAAGGACGCCGAGCCGGGCACCGTCATCGAGGTGCTCGCCGACGATCCGGCGGCGGCCACCGACATCCCCGCCTGGTGCCGGTTGCGGGGCGCGGAGTTCGTCGGCGCGGAGCCGTTCGAGGGCGCGACCCGCTACCGCGTGCGCGTCCCCGGCTGAGCAAGGAGCCGGTACGGCTGGACCCGCGTCCATCGGAGGGGGGTTCTTGTGCAGCCGGTTCACACAAACGCGGGCGACGCGGAGCCGGGCGCGCTCACCGGTCGTGATCCGGGCGCAATGCGTGTGCAGGGACTGCACACTCGCCCTTGGTCAGCCGCGGCAGCCGCGAAGGCGAGTCAGGCCGGCAGCAGGTGGCCGCGCACCTCGGCCGCAGCGTCGGCGCCGTACGACTCGGCGAACCGGTCGATGAAGTCGGCCTTGTCGAGCACGTACTCCTGGGTCCCGACGGTCTCGAGGACGTAGGTCGCGAGCATCGAGCCGACCTGCGCCGAGCGCTCGAGGTCGATGCCCCAGGCCACGCCGGTGAGGAAGCCGGAGCGGAATGCGTCACCGACGCCGGTCGGGTCGGCGATGTGCATCTCCTGGGCGACCGGCACGGCGAGGTCGTCCTGACCCTTGCGGTGGATGACGCTGCCCTTGGCCCCGTGGGTGACCACCCAGACGTCGACCTTGTCGAGGATGTCCTCGTGCGACCAGCCGGTCTTGGTGGTGATGAGGCCCCACTCGTAGTCGTTGGTGAACAGGAAGCGGGCGCCCTCGACCAGCTGGCGGACCTCGGGACCTTCCATGCGGGCGAGCTGCTGCGACGGGTCGGCGACGAAGGCGATGCCCAGGTCGCGGGCCTCCTGCGTGTGGCGCAGCATGCCGGCCGGGTCGTCGGGGCTGATCAGGATCAGCGACACCTCGGCGGCGCCACCCAGCCGCTCGACGACAGGACCGAGCGCGATGTCGCCGGCCTCGGACATGGCGCCCGGGTAGAACGACGCGATCTGGTTGTTGTCGAGGTCGGTGGTGCAGAGGAAGCGTGCCGTGTGGGCGGTCGTCGACACGTGGAGCGACGCGGTGTCGACGCCGTGGTCGTCGAGCCAGCCGCGGTACTCCGCGCAGTCCGAGCCTGCGGCAGCGACGATCACGGGGGTCTCGCCGAGCGCCGCCATGCCGAACGAGATGTTGGCCGCGACGCCGCCGCGACGGATGTCGAGGTGGTCGACCAGGAACGACAGCGACACCCGGTGCAGCTGGTCCGGCAGCAGCTGGTCGGCGAACCGGCCGGGGAAGGTCATCAGATGGTCGGTGGCGAACGATCCGGTCACGATGACGGGCACAGACGCTCCAGCAGTACGGGCGATCTCGCATCGCCGACCGAGTGATCCTACTCGGCGGTCGCCCGGGCATCGTGGATGCGGGACGCGACCAACGACAGCATCGCGTCGAGGACGATCTCGAGCGGCCGCACCGTGCGGGTGATCTGCGTCATCAGCAGGCCACCCTGCAGCGCGGTCAGCAGAGCCAGTGCGAGGTCGTCGGGGTCTCCCTCCAGCTCACCCCTGGCGTGCATCGCGGTGATGCCGTCACGGATGGCGGCCTCCCACCGCAGGAAGCCCGACGCCACCGCGAGCCGCGCCTCGGGGTTGTTCTCGGCCACCTCGCTGCCGAGTGAACCGATGGGACAGCCGCCGCGGCACTGCAGGCGCCGTTGGTACTCGACCAGCGCGTCACGCCACGCGCGCAGGCCGGCCAAGCTGTCCAGCCGCGCATGCAACGGGCTCTGCTGCTCGAGGACGGCATCGGTCTGGTGCTCGATCACGGCAAGCAGCAGCTCCTGCTTGCTGTCGAAGTAGTGGTAGACCTGCGAGCCGCTCACCCCCGCGGCCGCCCGGACATCCTCGAGCGTCGCCTCGAGCACCCCGCGCTCGTACATCAGCGAAGCGGCGGCCGCCACGATCCGCTGTCGGGTCTGCGCGCCCTTGCGGGTCAACCGCCGCGGCGTCACCTCAGCTGTCATGTCCATGACCCTACCTCTTTCTGGACTGGACAACCCATTTTTGCCGAACCAGTCTGGGCCAAAACAACCCAGACACGGCCGCTCTCGGCCACGGTGAAAGGCACCCCATGGAGCTCGTCAACAAGATCGCACTCGTCACCGGCTCGACCGGCGGCATCGGCAGCGAGACCGCCCGGCTGCTGGCGGAGGAGGGCGCGACGGTCATCGTGTCCGGACGCGACGAGGCGCGCGGCCGGGCCACGGTCGCCTCGATCACCGACACGGGCGGCCAGGCACGCTGGATCGCGGCCGACCTCACCGACATCACGTCGCTGCGCCGCCTGGCCGACGAGGCCGGCGAGGTCGACGTCCTGGTCAACAACGCCGGCATCTTCCCCGGCGGCCCGACCGTCAGCCAGGACATCGAGTCCTTCGACGAAACCCTGGCGGCCAACATCAAAGCGCCCTACTTCCTCACGGCCGCCGTGGTGCCGGGCATGCTGGCCAGGCGGTCCGGCAGCATCATCAACATCTCCACCATGGCGGCGCAGGTGGCCCTGCCTGGGCTCTCCGTCTACAGCGCGTCGAAGGCCGCCTTGGAGTCGCTGACCCGGACGTGGGCGGCGGAGTTCGCGGACGCGGGAGTGCGAGTCAACGCGGTGGCGCCTGGTCCCACCGGCACCGAGAAGGCGCTCACGATGATGTCAGCGGCGATCCTGGACCAGCTCGCCGGGACCACGCTGCTCAAGCGGCTGGCCAGCCCGCGCGAGATCGCCGAGGTCGTGCTGTTCCTCGCCTCCGACCGGTCCAGCTTCATCACCGGGGCGACGATCGCAGCCGACGCCGGGCGCACCGTCGCCTGAGCCCGACCGGCCGCATCAGCCCAGGTGCTGGCCCGAGCCGACCCCGTCTTGTACGTTGCGCGCGTGACCAAGGCCGCGCGCGCAACGCTCGGCGTTGGTGCCGCAGCGGCTCTGCTGACCTGGTTCGGCGCCCTGCGACTGCGGCTGAGCTACGACGAGGGCGTCTACTCACAGACCCTGCGGCTGGTCGCCCACGGCCGGCCGCTCGTGTCGGACGTGTTCACGTCGCAGCCGCCGTTGTGGCCCTACCTCGCGCTCCCCGGCTGGCTGGCCGGCGGCGTCACCGGCGCCCGGTTGTGGATCATGTGCTGGGCGCTGCTCGGGCTGGTCGCCACCTACCACGTCGCCCGCGCCTACCTGTCCCCCACACAGGCCGTGCTGACAGCCGTGCTGGTCGCCGCCGTCCCCACGTTCGCAGCGACGGCGTCGGCGATCCAGGCTGACGTCCCGGCGCTGACCCTCGCGACGGCCGCGCTCGCTGTCGCCCTGCGTCCGGGCCGCTCGACAGGCCGGCTGGTGCTGGTCGGGGTCCTGCTCGGGGCCGCGCTGATGGTCAAGCTGCTGGTGGCACCCACGGTCGTCGTCGTGCTGCTGGTCGCGGCGCAGGGCCACCGCGACCAACGACAGCTGGTACGGGACCTGGCGGTCGTGGCGGCTGCCGCAGCCGGGGTTGTGGTCGCCACGGGTGCCGCCTTCTGGCATCACGGCCGGCTGTGGGACCAGGCGGTCGGCTTCCACGTGGCGTCGCAGAGCTTCGTCTCGGGCGTCCGCACCAATGTCGGGACTGCGTTCCTCGCGCCCGGCACCTGCGTGGTCCTGCTGCTCGGCGCGCTGGCCGGGGTAGAGGTCGTCCACCGCGGCAAGCGCGACCAGCTCCTGCCCGTCGTCTGGCTCGCGACCACGCTGGCGTTCCTGCTGCTGCACTCGCCGTTGTTCACCCACCACCTGGTCCTGGCCGTGCCGCCGGCCGCCCTGCTGCTCGTGATGGAGCTCGACGCCCGGCTGGCCGCCCGGCCCGAGTGGCTCCGCGCCGCCCTGGTGACGCTCGTCGCCGTGTGCCTCATCGGGTCAACGGTCGACGACGCGACGACGCCGGTACGGGCGACGGCCCGCAACAACCCCGCCGTCGCAGCCCTCGAGCGGCTGCCCCGCACGTCGGTCCTGGTCACCGACGACCAGGTGCTCGCCACCGCTGCGGGCCTGTCGGTGCCTGGCCCGCTCGTCGACACCTCGGACGTCCGCATCACCGCGGGCAGCCTCACGCCCATGCAGGTCTGCGCGCAGATCGCTGTTGCCGACGCAGTGCTGCTCACCCGCGGGGGACGGTTCGGGCAGCTGCCCGCTGTCGCCGCTTGCACCCGGCGCACGATGCGGATGAGCTGGCAAGGCAGCGACGCGACGCTCTACGTACGCCGCTAGAACGCAAACTGCCGCGTCCTCACGAGGGGTGAGGGCGCGGCAGAGGTGCGGGACGGGGTGCTAGCTGAACGACTCGCCACAGGCGCAGCCGCCGCCGGCGTTGGGGTTGTCGATGGTGAAGCCCTGCTTCTCGATGGTGTCGACGAAGTCGACCGAGGCGCCCATGAGGTAGGGGTTGCTCATGCGGTCGACCACGACGTTGACGCCGCCGAAGTCGGTGACGATGTCGCCGTCGAGCGAGCGGTCGTCGAAGAACAGCTGGTAGCGCAGGCCCGAGCAGCCACCGGGCTGGACGGCGACGCGCAGCGCGAGGTCGGTCCGGCCTTCCTGCTCGAGCAGGCTCTTGACCTTGGCGGCAGCGACGTCACTCAGCACGACGCTGGTGGCGGTGGTGAGCTCCTGCGCGGAGGTCTCGTCCTGAAGGGTCATGGCGGCAGCTCCTGCTATGTCGAGTCCTGCATGTCGTTGGTGAGGTGCTCTGGTGGGGCCAACCCGGCCAGGCACGACCGCATTCCTGTCTCCCATCTTCGCACACGCGGGAGGCGTCAGCCCGGGATCGACCACTCGCGCGCCACGGACTCAGCGACCGTGCGCACCCAGTAGGCAGCGTGGTCCATCGCCGCCTGGACCGACCCGGCCGCCTCGTCCAGCGCGTAGGCCGCGTCGAGGCCGGACGACGAGGTCTGCCGGCGCCCCACGACGACCTGCCCGGCGATCAGCACACACGGCAGCCCGTTCTCGATCGCGAGCGAGGTGACGCCGGAGATGACCTTGCCGTCGCGCGACTGCCAGTCGTACGTACCCTCGCCGGTGACCACGAGGCCCACGGAGGCGACCTGCTCGGCGAGCCCGAGAGCGTCCCGTACCAGACCGATGCCAGAGACCCGGGTCGCACCCAGAGCCAGCAGCGCCGCACCCATGCCTCCCGCTGCCCCCGCCCCGGGAAGCGCACGCACGTCCACGCCACCGGTGAGGTCACGCTGCAGCACGTCGGCCCAGTGGGTCAGCGCCGTGTCGAGGCGCTGCGTGTCGTCGGGCGTGGCGCCCTTCTGCGGCCCGTACACCGCGCTCGCGCCCTTGAACCCGAGCAACGGGTTGATGACGTCGGTCGCGGCGACCAGCTCCACCTCGGCGAGGCGCGGGTGCAGGTCGACGACAAGGCGGTCGACGACGCGCAGCGCGAGGCCACCAGGAGCCGCTCGCTCCCCGGCCGCCTCGAGCCGGCGCACGCCCAGCGCAGCTAGGAGCCCCGCTCCCCCGTCGTTGGTCGCCGAGCCGCCGAGCCCGACGACGATGCGGGTCGCACCGGCATCGAGGGCGTGGGCGACCAGCTGACCGACGCCATAGGTCGTGGCGCGGAGGGGATCGCGTTCCTCGACCGTCAGCAGGTGCAGCCCGCAGGCCTGGGCGGACTCGATGTACGCGGTGCCGCTCACCCTGAGGTAGGTCGCCTCCACCGCGCGGGCGAGCGGGTCCTCGACGGTGAGCGTGACCCGATCGCCACCCAGCGCCGAGGCGAGCACGTCGACGAAGCCTGGTCCGCCGTCGGAGAGCGGCGCCAGCACGACATCGTCACCTGGCGCACCCAGCAGCCATCCTTCGCGCATCGCCTCCGCTGCCTCGACGGCCGTCAGGGTGGAGCCGAACGAGTCGGGGGCGATCAGCACGCGCATGGTGTCATCTTGCCGTACCGGGATTGCCCGCGACCGATGGTGCGTTGGCGTGAAAGGGTGGTGCGCGAGACACCCCCGGAAGGACGACCTGCGTGACCAGCACTGTCGACACCAGCGACCTGCACCTCCCCGAGGGCATCACCGCCAGCCCGGCGCTGCTGCTCATGCTGGGCCGCGAATCGGACCCGGCGAGCGAGCGCGGCACCGACTGTCCCGGCGACCTTCCCGCGGCGAGCGACCCCACGCTGGTAGCGCGGGCTGTCGCTGCCAAGGCGGCCCTGGGATCCAGGGTCTTCATCCTCGGACACCACTACCAGCGCGACGAGGTGATCCAGTTCGCCGACGTGACGGGTGACTCGTTCAAGCTCGCGCAGAAGGCGGCGGAGCGGCCCGAGGCCGACTACATCGTCTTCTGCGGCGTCCACTTCATGGCCGAGTCGGCCGACATCCTCACCGCCGACAACCAGCACGTCGTGCTGCCCGACCTCGGCGCCGGCTGCTCCATGGCCGACATGGCGACCTTCGACCAGGTCGAGGACTGCTGGGAGGTGCTGCAGGACGCGGGCATCGCCGACTCCGTGGTCCCGGTCTCGTACATGAACTCCTCCGCCGACATCAAGGCCTTCACCGGCAAGCACGGCGGCACCATCTGCACGTCCTCCAACGCCGAACGGGCCATGCGATGGGCCTTCGAGCAGGGCGACAAGATCCTGTTCATGCCGGACGAGCACCTCGGCCGCAACACCGCCGTCCTCGAGCTGGGGCTGACCCTCGACGACTGCGTCCTGTACGACCCCCGCAAGCCCGGCGGCGGCCTCACGGCCGACGAGCTGCGCGCGGCCAAGGTGATCCTGTGGCGCGGCCACTGCTCCGTGCACGGCCGGTTCTCGGTCCAGCAGGTTTCCGCTGTACGGGCGGCAGTGCCCGGCGTCACGGTGATCGTGCACCCGGAGTGCCGGCACGACGTCGTCCTCGCCGCCGACCTGGTCGGCTCGACCGAGTACATCATCCGTACCATCGAGCAGGCTCCCGCCGGCTCGCGCTGGGCCGTCGGCACCGAGCTCAACCTGGTCAAGCGCCTCGCCGAGCAGCACCCCGACAAGACGATCGCCTTCCTCGAGAAGACGGTCTGCTTCTGCTCGACCATGAACCGCATCGACCTGCCCCACCTGGTGTGGGCGCTCGAGTCGCTCGTCGAGGGCACGATCCCCAACGAGATCCGGGTCGACAAGCAGACCGAGATCTACGCCCGGGCCGCCCTCGACCAGATGCTGGCGCTGCCCGAGCAGCAGCAGGTCACCGACTGAGCCGAACGGGTGAACTCCACCCTCAAGATGTCCGGTTCGGCGTCGATCCCTGAAAGGTGGTCGACACCTCGCCCGACACGGGCCCCCTCGTCGCCGTCTGCTCGCTGTTCCGCAACAGCACCGAGACGCTGGCCTACTACCGCGCCGTCATCACGGCACAGGAGCGTCCCGGCGTACGGCTGGCGTTCTCCTTCGTCGAGGGCGACTCCACCGACGACACGTACGAGGGCCTGAGCGCCTGGGCCGCTGACGACCCCCGGGTCACCCTGGTCCAGCACAGCATCGAGCCGGTCCTCGACTACGACGACCGGGTCCGCAAGTGGGCGGCCCTCGCCAACCTCGCGCTCGAGGGCGGGCTCGCCACCGGTGCCGACTACATCCTCTGGTGCGAGAGCGACCTGGTCCTGCCGCACGACCTGATCGGCCAGCTAGTCGCCAGCAACGTCGACGTCGTGGCGCCCGCGATCTTCCTCGGCGGCATGTTCTACGACGGCTGGGGCTTCCGCGGCCTGGACGGCGTCAAGTTCACCGGAGACGCCCCGTACCACTGCGACTACGTCTCGCACGGGCTCGTCCAGCTGTCCAGCGTCGGCAGCTGCGTGCTGTTCAAGCGCGAGCTCTTCGACGCCGGCGTCCGGTTCCGCGGCACGTACGACGAAGGCCTGCTGGTCGGCGTCTGCCGCGACGCCGGGCTGCTCGGGTTCCGCACCTTCATGGACAGCCGGGTGTCCATCCTGCACCCGACCACGCTGTGGAAACGCCAGCAGTACAAGCTCGAGCGGGTCGAGATCGACTGCCCGCCCGCGCAGGACGAGCTGTGGGCCGGTGTCGCGGAGGATCTCGCCAGCGAGGTGACCTTCGAGTTCGGCAGCATGGACTACACCGACGCGCATCCGGTCTTCGCCCCCGCCCACGCCATCGTGCGGCGACACCGGCCGGGGCACCCGTACCGGATCAGGGTCAGCCTGGCCTCGGAGGCGCGCAAGACCTACGCCCTCATCGTCGAGGACCTTGCCGTCGGGGCCAAGCGATGACCTACTACCCCGTGACCGAGCCGGTGCTCGACGACACCGATCGGGCCTCGCTGCTGGAGGCCTTCGACACCGGCTGGATCTCCTCAACCGGGCCGCACCTGGTCCGGTTCGAGGCCGACTTCGCCCGCGCCGTCGGCACCCGCCACGCGCTCTCCGCGTGCAACGGCACGGCCGCGCTGCACCTCGCACTGCTCGCACTCGGCGTCAAGTCGGGCGACGAGGTCATCGTGCCGACCTTCACCTACGTCGCGACGGCCAACGCGGTCCGCTACTGCGGCGCGACCCCGGTCTTCGTCGACTGCGACCCCGACACGTGGAACCTCGCGCCAGCAGCGGTGCTCGCCGCGATCACCCCACGCACGGTCGGCATCATTGCCGTCCATCTCTACGGCGCCCCCGCCGACATGGACAAGCTCATGCACCTCGCCGAGACGTACGCGCTGTGGGTCGTCGAGGACGCGGCCGAGGCGCACGGCGCGACCGTCGGCGACAAGGTCGTCGGCAGCATCGGCGAGATCGGCACCTTCAGCCTGTACGGCAACAAGGTCATCACCACCGGAGAGGGCGGCGCGGTCACGACCGACGACCCCGAGCTGGCCCGCGCGATGTCGCTCTTCCGCGGCCAGGGCATGGACCCGGACCGCCGCTACTGGTTCCCGGTCGTCGGGTACAACTACCGCATGACCAACCTGGCGGCAGCGCTCGGCGTGACCCAGCTGGCCAAGCTCGACCGCCTGGTGGAGACGCACCGCCGCGTCGACAGCTGGTACCGCGAGGAGCTCGAGGGCTGCGAGGAGCTGGTCTGGCAAGCCGAGCTGCCCGGCACCCGTACCGTGAGCTGGTTGACCTCGGTGCGCTACCGGCCGGCGGAGAACAAGCCCTGGGTACGTGACGACCTGATGGCACGCCTCGCGTCCGACGGCATCGACACCCGGCCGTTCTTCTACCCGATGCACGTCCTGCCGGAGTACCAGCGCCGCGGTGACTTCCCCTGCGCCGACGCCGTCTCCACGTCCGGCCTCAACCTGCCTTCCTCGCCGCTGCTGACCCGCGACGATGTCGCCCAGATCGCCGGCCGGGTGCGCCAGCACGTCGAGACGCTGAGCTTGTTCAACGGGGTGCGGTTCACCCCTCGGCGACCGCTCGAGCAGCCGAGCCTGGTGTGACGGTACGGGTCGCGATCCTCGGCGCCGGCGGGTTCGCCCGCGAGCTGCGCTGGGCCGTCGACCACGGGCGCACGCCCGACGGGGAGTCGCTGCAGACGGTGGCCTTCGTCGAGCTCGCCCCGCGTACCGAGCCGCTCAAAGGCCTCCCCGTGGTCTCGCTCGACCAGCTCGACGACGACACGTCGCTGATCTGCGGCATCGGCGGCATGACCGAGATCAAGACCCGGGTGATAGCCGACGCGCTGGCCCGAGGGCACCGCTTCGCTCCTCCGCTCGTGGCTGCCGGCGCGATCATCGGCCCCGACGTCGTCCTGGGTACGGGCTCGGTGGTCTGCGCGGGCGCGGTGGTCACCGCCGACGTCACCATCGGTGAGCACGTGGCCATCCACGTCAACTGCGCGGTCGGCCACGACGCAACGATCGGCGACTTCGCCACGGTGTCGCCGGGCGCGTGCGTCTCCGGCTGGGTCTCCGTCGGCCGACGGGCCTTCCTCGGTACGGGCGCGGCCGTGATCGAGAAGGTGTCCCTCGGTGACGACTCCGTGCTGGGTGCAGGCGCGGTCGCCATCAGGGACGTGCCCGCCCGGGCGGTCGCCGTCGGCGTACCCGCCGTGGTCATCACGGTCGACCGCCTGGCGGTCTAAAGGCCGGGAGCGCCCCAGACGGGGAACCAACGGGCCAGGTCGGACTCGATCTTGAGGTCGCCGCCGATGACCCCGCGGGTCTGCAGCTCGAGCGCGTTGTCGCGGCGCTGACCGGGCAGCGGGGCGAACGGGTAGAACGTGCCGCGCTTGTAGAGGTAGACGAGCCCCATCGTGCGCCGCGAGCCGCTGACGTCGCCGGTGAAGCCCACGACCGAGCAGAGCAGCGACGGGCCGAAGCCGGCCTGCTCGAGCGAGGAGTTGACCGCGTGCAGCTCCGTCACGAGGCCGGCCATGTCGTCGGGGTCGTGCTTGCAGACCAGCCAGGTGTAACCGTACGAGTCCTTGACCTGCTCAGCGGGTCCACCGTCGGCGGCGAGCAGCGCCTCGACCTCGGACTGCATCGTCGAGAACGCGGAGCCCTCAGCAGCCTTGAAGCAGACCGCGCCCTCGCCGGTGCCGACCAGCCCCATCGCCGCCTGGAGGGTCAGCGCGGCGGTGGGGAGGGCGAACAGGTCGTCCAGGTTGGACCTGACCGGCTTGGTCCGCCCCATGATCGAGTCGAGGAAGCCCATCAGACGGGCTGGCCCAGCTCGCGGGCGATGGAGCCGAGGTTCTCGAGCCGCTTCTCCAGCGACGGGTGCGTGGAGAACAGCGCCGCCAGGCTGTTCGAGCCGGGGGCCAGCGCGGGGGTGAAGAAGAACGCGTTGACCGGCTCGACCTTGCGCAGGTCGCTGGTCGGGATGCGGCCCATGTCGCCCGTCACCTTGACCAGCGCGCTCGCCAGCGCAGAAGGACGTCCGGTGAGCATCGCGCCCGCCCGGTCGGCCGCCAGCTCGCGGTAGCGGGACAGCGTACGGATGAGCACGAAGCTCAGCGCGTAGACGGCGCCCGACACGACGAGGACGACCGCGACCAGCCCGGCGCTGTTGTCGTTGTTGTTGTTGCGCCGGTTGCCGCCGAAGAGCTCGGAGTAGAAGGCGAACCGGGTGACGAGCCCGGCCAGCACGCCGAGGAAGCTCGCGACGGTCATGACGATCACGTCGCGGTGGGCGACGTGGGACAGCTCGTGAGCGAGCACGCCCTCGAGCTCGTCAGTGTCGAGCCGGCGCATGATGCCCGTCGTCGCGCACACCACGGCCCGCTTGGGGCTGCGGCCGGTGGCGAACGCGTTAGGAATGTCGGAGTCGGCGATGGCGACCACCGGCTTGGGCATGTCGGCCAGGGCGCAGAGGCGGTCGATGATGCCGTGCAGCTCCGGCGCCTCCTCGGGCGTCACGATGCGACCCCCGACCGCGAACAGCGCGATGCGGTCCGAGGCGAAGTACTGGATGAGGAAGAAGCCACCGGCGATGACGAGGATCAGGATCGCCGAGACGTGGACCGCGATCAGCACGCCGATCGCGATGACATAGATCAGCCCCAGCAGGAACACCGTCGCCAGCATGCGGGTGACGAGTCCTCGGTCGGGACGAAATCGGCTACGGGCCATCGGTTCGGGTCAACTCTCCTGGTTCGAAGGTGGTACGTGCTCCCCGTTCAACGGCGGCACGCGTCTGTGCGTTCCTTAGAAAGCACCCGATAAAGGAAAGTCACAGCGGACGCTCAGCCTGGGATGAGCCCTTCGTCGCCGACCAGCTCGCGGACGTCGTCGAGGGAGATCTCCGACGTAGGGATCACGATGTCGCTGGGGACCAGGGCATCGTCGGGTACGGGCGTGCCGACCTCGCGCACGCGTGCGGTGAGGGCGGTCAGCGCCTGGCGGTAGAGGCCCTCGTCGCCGGCCTCGACCGCTGCCTGCAGCTCGGTGTCGAGCGCGTTGAGGCCGTCGATCTCGCTGTCGGCCACCTCGACCTGGCCCTCGCCCATGATGCGCACGATCATGACTGGCCCTCGGTCTCGGTGGGGGCCGCCTCGGCCACGGGGGTCGCCGCTGGGGCCGCGGGTGCTTCGAGAGCGGCCGGCGCGGAGCCGGCGGGGAGCGCGCCCTTCATCCGGGCCAGCTCGAGCTCGACGTCGCTGCCCGAGGACATCCGGTCCAGCTCGGCCTGGATGTCGTCGCCGCGACCGCCACTGCCCAGGCTGTTGTCGTCGAGCGCACCGGACGCCATGAGCTCGTCGATCGCCCCGGCGCGCGCCTGCATCTGCGCCGTCTTGTCCTCGGCCCGCTGCATCGCCAGCCCGACGTCGCTCATCTCCTCGGAGATGCCAGAGAACGCTTCGCCGATCTTGGTCTGCGCCTCGGCTGCGGTGTAGGTGGCCTTGATGGTCTCCTTGCGGGTGCGGAACGACTCGACCTTGGTCGAGAGCCGCTGCGCCGCATTGGTGAGCTTCTCCTCCTCGGCCTGCAGCTGGGCGTGCTGGGTCGAGAGGTCGGTCAGCTGCTGCTGGATGGCCGAGCGCCGCGTCAGCGCCTCGCGGGCGAGGTCCTCGCGGTTCTGCGTCAGTGCGGCCTGGGCCTGCGTCTGCAGCTTGTCGCCCGATGCCTGCAGCTGGTTCATCTGCAGCTCGAGCCGCTTGCGCGAGGTCGCGACGTCGGCGACGCCGCGGCGCACCTTCTGCAGCATCTCGAGCTGCTTCTGGTAGGAGTAGTCGAGGGTCTCGCGCGGGTCCTCAGCACGGTCCAAGGCCTTGTTGGCCTTCGCCTTGAAGACGAACGCAAGTCGCTTGCTGATACTGGCCATCGGCGCGGACGCCCCTTTCCCGCCCACCGGTACCGCACCGGCGGTCAGTCCTCAGCCTACGCATGCTGGCGGCTCCGCGGCATCCTCTGCGGCGTCAGTACGCTGTGCGAGTGCTAGGACGTCGTACGCCGAAGGACTCGGCGTCTCCCCAGAACGTGGCCGGGCCCAGCGAGGTTCCCGGCAACCGCCCGATCGCGGGCAAAGGCCGGCCCACGCCCAAGCGGCGCGAGGCCGAGAAGCGGCGTGCCCCGATCACGGCGCCGACCAACCGCCGCGACGCTGCCCGCCAGGCCCGCGAGCGTCGCGCGCTCCAGCGCAACGACACCCGCAAGGCGCTCGTCGCGGGCGATGAGAACGCCTTGCCGGCGCGTGACCGCGGGCCGCTGCGCCGCTACGTCCGCGACTGGGCCGACAGCAAGCGCACGTTGGCCGAGTTCCTCCTGCCGCTGCTGATCATCTTCTGGGTGCCGTCGCTGTTCACCGGCGGCAGCACCCGCGTCGCCTTCTCGGTCGGGCTGTCGGTGACCGTGCTCGTCATCCTGATCGAGCTCGTGGTCATGGTGGCGCTCATGCGTCGCGCGATCACCCGAGAGTTCCCGGCCAACGCACCCGGCCGACGCGGCGCGGTGACGTACGGCGCCATGCGGCTGGCCTCGATCCGGATGTTCCGGCTGCCCAAGCCCGCGGTCAACCGTGGCGGCAGCCCGCGTCCCATCCGCTGACCGTGGAGCGGTAGACGATGCAGCACCGCAGGCTCGGGGGCTCGGGCCTCGTGGTGTCCGAGCTGGCGTACGGCAACTGGATCACCCACGGCGGCCAGGTCGAGCAGGGCACCGCGACCGCGTGCGTCCAGGCGGCCTTCGACGCCGGCATCACGTTCTTCGACACGGCCGACGAGTACCTCGGCGGTGCGGCCGAGACGGTGCTTGGCCAGGCCCTGGCGGGCGCGCGGCGCTCGTCGTACGTGCTCGCCACCAAGGTCTTCTACCCGACCGGCGACACACCGACGGAGCGCGGGCTGTCCCGCAAGCACATCCGCGAGGCGTGCGACGCGTCCCTGCGCCGGCTGGGCACCGACTACATCGACCTCTACCAGGCCCACCGCTGGGACCCGAACACCCCGCTCGAGGAGACGCTGCGGGCCTTCGACGACCTGGTACGGGCGGGCAAGGTGCTCTACGTGGGCGTCTCCGAGTGGCGGGCGCCCCAGATCGCGCGCGCCCTCGACCTGGCGGAGCAGCTGGGCTTCGACCGCATCGTGTCCAACCAGCCGGAGTACAGCCTGCTCTGGCGGGTGATCGAGGACGAGGTCGTCCCGATTTGCCGCGAGCGGGGAGTCGGCCAGGTGGTCTTCTCGCCGCTGACCCAGGGGGTGCTGACCGGCAAGTACAAAGCAGGGGCCGAGGCGCCTGTCGGGTCGCGGGCGACCGACGCCAACGGCGGCCGGTTCGTCGGGCGCTGGCTGCGCGACGAGGTGCTGACCCGGGTCGCCCAGCTCGAGCCGCTGGCCGCCGACGCCGGGCTGACGTTGTCCCAGCTCGCCCTGGCGTGGGTGCTGCGCAACACCAACGTCTCCGCCGCGATCATCGGGGCCTCGCGCCCCTCGCAAGTACGGGACAACGTCTCGGCCAGTGGCGTGGTCCTCGACGACGACCTGGTCGCGGCGGTCGACGCTGTCCTCGACCCGGTCGTCGAGCGCGACCCGGCCAAGACCCGCTGAACGGGCAGTGACACCTGCGTGAGGCTTCGTTGAGGCTTATATGAGAACGACGTGACGTAGCCTCACCCCGCCGCACACTCACAGCATGAGACCACTCCCCCGGCTGCTCGCCCTTGCCGCCGCCGCGGCCCTGCTCACGGGCTGCGCGGCCGGCGTCGACCAGGCCGGTGCGCCGATCATCGCGACGGCTGCCGCGAGCACCGCCACGGCCACGAGCACTGCCACGTTCACCGCCGCGGCTCGCTCCGCCGCCGCCCCGAGCGCCTCGCCCACCCCTCGGGCCACCCGTGCGACCAGGAGTCGCGGTGTCGGCGTGCGCGCGGCGCTGGACGGGCCGCAGCCGGCCTGCGGGCGCGCCGGCGCAGCGCCGACGTCGTACCGTCACGTCGTCTGGATCTGGCTGGAAAACCGGTCCTACGGCAAGGTCATCGGGTCCGTCGGGTCGACCGCGCAGCGCTCCGCGCCGTACTTCAACTCCCTCGCCGACGACTGCGGCCTTGCCACCAACTACCACAACGTGAGCCACCCCTCGCAGCCCAACTACTTCGCCGCGGTTGCCGGCACGACGGGCGGGGTGACGTCGAACTGCGAGGCCTCCGCGTGTCCGCTCGGCAACCGGCAGACGCTGTTCACCCAGCTCACGTCCACGGGCCGCGAGTTCCGCTCGTACGAGGAGTCCATGCCCTCGCCGTGCTTCGGCCGCAACTCCGGTACGTACGTCGACCGGCACAACCCGGAGGTCTACTTCTCGTCCGACCTGGCGCAGTGCAAGGCGTGGGACGTGCCGCTCGGCACCGACACCAGCGGTCCGCTGGTGACCGCCCTGGCCACCAACACGCTGCCGGCGTTCAGCTTTGTCACGCCCAACGTCTGCTCCGACATGCACTCGTGCTCGACGCAGGCCGGCGACACCTGGCTGGCCCGCTGGGTGCCGCGCATCGTCGCCAGCCCGGCCTACCAGGAGGGCGACACGGCGGTCTTCATCACCTTCGACGAGGGCGAGGGCGGCCACACCTACCGGTGCGCCACCAACACGACCGACATCGGCTGCCACGTCGCGACTGTCGTGGTGGCGCCCTCGACACCGCACGGCACCCGCTCAGCGGTGCTGTTCAACCACTACAGCCTGCTGCGGACGACCGAACAGCTGCTGGGCATCCGCGACTACCTCGGGCACGCCGCAACCGCCACCAGCATGGTGTCAGCTTTCCGGTTGTGACCGAGCCTCCGGCGACGGGTCAGGCGCTGAGCGACATCGGACCATAGACGTCGCGGTCGTCCTCGAACAGGGTGACGGCCTCGACCCCGCCCGCCGCCAGCTCACGCCACGTCTCGCCGATCCAGGACTCGGCGTCACCCTGGGTCGGGAACTCCTCGCTGTGCGCCGGCTCAGGCTCAGCTGAGCTCACGTACCGCCAGGTCCAGGCCATCTCGCTCCTCCACACACTGATCAGGTCGCTGGCCGCGCTCTCACCCGGCCCCTGAGAACAGTACCGAAAGGGTGGGACAGCACTCGACCGCTACGATCACCGGCGTGACGATCCCGACGCCCCGCACGCTCGTCCTCGGCGGCGCCCGGTCCGGAAAGTCCGGGTACGCCGAGGGCCTGCTCGCCCACGAGTCCCGGGTGACCTACGTCGCCACCGCCGCGGCACGCCCCGATGACGACGAGTGGCAGGAGCGGGTGCGGCTGCACCAGGCGCGCCGCCCGGCCGGCTGGATCACCGAGGAGGACGCCGACCTGCCGGCCTTGCTTGCCGCGGCCGAGGGACCGGTCCTCGTCGACTGCATGTCGCTGTGGCTCACCGGAGTGCTCGACGTGTGCGCCTGCTGGGACGACCCGACCT
Organism: Acidothermaceae bacterium B102; assembly: GCA_033097465.1. Classification (GTDB taxonomy): domain Bacteria; phylum Actinomycetota; class Actinomycetes; order JAWWOL01; family JAWWOL01; genus JAWWOL01. The sequence goes on along the minus strand of AP028633.1, from coordinate 3,861,148 downwards.
CGCTGGGCAAGGCGCGGGACCGCTACGACGAGCTGCTCACCTCCTGGTCGGCGACGTCGGCCCGTACCGTCCTCGTCTCGAGCGAGGTGGGCTGGGGCGTCGTGCCGGCCACCGTGTCGGGCCGGCTGTTCCGCGACGAGCTGGGCCGGCTCAACGCCGCCCTGGCCGCCGCCGCCGACGAGGTGGTGCTGGTCGTGGCCGGCCTGCCGTTGCGGCTGAAGTGACGCCCGACCTCGACGTCGCCGCCCAGGAGGCCGCGCGCCTCCTGCAGTCGCGGCTCACCAAGCCGCCCGGGTCGCTCGGCCGGCTGGAGTCGTTGTCCATCTGGCTGGCCGGCGCCCGCGGCAGTTGCCCGCCCGGGCTCGCCCAGCGGGTGCGGGTTGTCGTCTTCGCGGCCGACCACGGGGTCGCCGAGGCGGGCGTCTCCGCCTACCCCAGCGCCGTCACCGCCCAGATGGTCGCCAACTTCCTGGCCGGAGGCGCCGCGGTCAACGTCTTCGCGGCACAGGTGGGCGCGACCGTGCGGGTCGCCGACCTCGCGGTCGCGACCGACGTCACCGGCGCACCCCAGGAGACGACCCGGCACAAGATCCGCGCAGGCAACGGGCGCATCGACCGCGAGGACGCCCTCACCCCGGAGGAGACGGTACGGGCGCGCGACGCGGGCATCGCGATCGCCGACGAGGAGATCGACGGAGGCGCCGACCTACTCATCACGGGCGACATGGGCATCGGCAATACGACCCCGGCGACGGTGCTCACCGCGCTGCTCACGGGCGCCGAGCCGCACACCCTGGTGGGTCGTGGCACCGGCATCGACGACAGCGGCTGGATCCGCAAGACCCGGGCAATCCGTGACGCCGCCCGCCGCGGCCGCCCCTACCTCGACGACCCTGCCCGGCTGGTCGGCGTCGTCGGTGGAGCCGACTTTGCCGCGATGGCAGGCTTTCTCGGCCGCGCTGCTGAGCGCCGTACCCCTGTGCTCCTCGACGGCGTCGTCTCCGGAGCCGCGGCTCTGGTCGCCGAACGGCTGACGCCGGGCGCCCGGGTCTGGTGGCAGGCTGGCCACCGGTCGACCGAGCCGGCCCACACCGCAGCGCTCGCGCAGCTCGAGCTGCAGCCGCTGCTCGACCTCGGGCTGCGGCTGGGCGAGGGCACCGGTGCGCTGCTGGCCGTACCGCTGCTGCAGGCCGCGGCGGCGTCCCTCACCATGGCGACCTTCGACGAGGCCGGTGTCAGTGACCGCCAGCCCGCCGGCTGAGCCGGGCCTGTGGGACGGCCTGCGACTCGCGCTGACCACGTTCACCATCGTGCCACTGCGGGGAGGCCGCACCGATCGTCAGGCCGCGGGCGCCGCCATGGCCTGGGCACCCGTCGTCGGTGCGGGACTCGGCGGGGTGCTCGCGCTGCTACTCCTCCTGCTGCGTCAGGGTTTTCCGCGCGGCGCGGGTGACCTACTGTCGGCGTCGCTCGTCCTCGCTGCTGCAGCCCTGCTGACCCGTGGCATGCACCTCGACGGGCTGGCCGACACGGTTGACGGCCTCGGCTGCTACGGCGGACCCGAGCGGTCGCTGGCGGTCATGAAGGCCCCGGACATCGGCCCGTTCGGCGTCGCGGCCGTGGTGTTCGTGCTGCTCGTCGATGTCTCGGCGCTCCTCGTCTCGATCTCGTACGGGAGAGCCGCTGTTGCCCTGCTGGTGGCGTTCGCCACTGGCCGGCTCGCGGTCACGTGGGCCTGCACCCCGCGGACGCCCGCCGCGCGGCCCGAGGGCCTGGGAGCGCTCGTGGCGGGCACCACGTCGGCTCGTACCGCCGCTCTGCTCACGACCGTCGCGGCCATTGCCGCGGCGACGGGCGGGGCGTGGTGCGACGGCCATCACCTCGAGGGCGCCGCGCGTGCCGTGGCCGCTGTCGTCGTGCCACTCGCGGTCGCCCACGCGGTGCGCGCTCACGCAGTGCGGCGTTTTGGCGGCATCACCGGCGACGTGCTGGGCGCGCTGGTCGAGATTGCCACCACCGTCTCGCTGCTGACCATGGCGATCGGCGCCAGTTGAACTCCTCCGACTCAACGATCCATATGGGCTGTCCGGATGACGAAGACACCCTCCGGGACGACCGCGCCGTGGTCGCACGCCTCTGGGGGAACACGCTGTGACGGACACCTGGCAGAGCGGTAGCATCCCGCCTCCGCCCACGACTCCCCCGCCCGGACTTGCGCCTGCTCCGGCCCCGACCGTCAACCCGTTCCTCGGCGGTGCCGGACCCGGCCGTGCAGCCCCGTCCCGCGGCAAGCTCGCCGGCCTGGTCGGAGTGGTTGCGGTGGCGGCCGCGGGCGCCTGGTTCGCATTCGGCCACCACGGCTCGAGCACCACCGCGACCCCGCCGGTCGTGACGCCGACCGTCGCCCCGGCGACCACCGCCGCCGTCGCGGCGACCCCGACGGTGGCCCCGCTCGCCGCGGCACCCACCCGCGACCTCGACCTCGGCACCGCCCCCAAGCTCTCGGCCGTGCTCCCCCAGCTGGAGCTGTTCGTCGAAGAGGCGCGCGGCCACCGGTTCACCAAACCGCTGGCCGTGACGCCCCTAAGCAACAAGGCGTTCGTGGCCGCGCTGATCAAGGCGGACGGCGTCAGCAAGCCCAACCCGGACGCCGGCGCGAGCCCCAAGGCGCTGCACCTGCTACCGCCGGACTTCGACGCCAACGCCCCGGGCTCGTACGACGACATCGGCGGCTTCTACGACCCCAAGACCAAGCACCTGTACGTCCGCAGCATCACGCTCAACCCGCTGGCGCAGTCGATCATCGCCCACGAGATGACCCACGCCCTCGACGACGAGTACTTCGACCTCACCAAGATCCAGCGGGCCGGCAAGAACAGCGACCAGGACGAGGCCATCCGCTCTCTCATCGAGGGTGACGCCCGGGCCGTCGAGAACCGCTTCAACGCGGCGCTCACCACCCAGCGCAAGGCCCAGGAGGATGCGGAGCGCTCCGCCCTGCTCGGCGCGACCGAGGCTCAGGCGGGCGGAGGTGCCCCGTCGCCCTTCGTGCTCGAGCTGTTCGCGCTCTTCCCGTACGAGATCGGCTCGGGCTTCATCGACCAGCTGGTCAACGACGGCGGCCAGGCCCGCGTCGACCAGGCCTTCCGCCAGCCCCCCACCTCGACGCTGCAGATCATCGACCCCGGCACCCGGTTCCTGCACCGCGTCGACGCCCGCACGGTTGCGGCGCCGGCGCCCGCGCCCGGCAGGGTCGTCGACCACGACGTCGCGGGTGCGCTCGCCCTCTCGGCCGTGCTGGCCGAGGCCGCCCCGACCAAGTGGCTGCTGCAGACGTCCGTCGAGGCCTGGGCCGGTGACTCGTACATCACGACCAAGCAGGGCTCGCGCACCTGTGTGAAGGACGCCATCAGGACCACCAGCGCCGCAGGCCGCGTGCGGCTCGGCACAGCGCTGACGTCGTGGTCGCACCAGCACGCCGGGGCATCGGTGACGACCACCGGCACGACCTCGCTGCTGCTCGTCAGCTGCACCGGCTGACGATGGAGTTCCATCACAAGTTCGTCGCGGGGGCCGCGGCGGTCGTGGTCACCGCCGTGGTCGGCTACACCGTCCAGCTCTACGGCCCGGCCGCAACGACGACCGTGGTCGGTCCAGCGCCCGCCACCGTGTTCGCCGGTGCCCTGCCGTCGGTGACGACGCTCGGTCCGGCGCCGACGCGTGGCCTCGACCTCGGCGACGCGCCCACGCTCGCCGAGGCACTCCCCCGGCTCGAGCTGTTCGTCGAGGAGGCACGCGGCCGGCAGTTCAAGCATCAGCTGGCCGTGGCTCCCCTGTCCGACCAGGCGTTCGCCGAGCACCTGCGGGAGGACGACGGCCCAGCGTCGATCAACCCCGGCTGGGACGCGACCCTGGTCGCCCTGCACCTGGTTCCGCCGGGCTACGACTTCAGCAGCACGCGCTCGCAGCAGAGCTCGGAGGTCGGCGGCTACTACGACTTCGCGTCCAAGAGCCTGTTCGTCCGCAGCGCCGTGCTCAACCCGCTGGCCCAGTCGATCCTCGCCCACGAGCTCACCCACGCCCTGGACGACCAGTACACGTCACTGGACGACTTGTCCCAGCAGGGCGAGAACCAGGACCAGTCGGAAGCCATCCAATCGCTGATCGAGGGCGACGCGCGGTGGGTCGAGGACCAGTTCTCCAACGCCTTGACCGACCAGCGACAGGCGCAGGAAGCAGCAGAGGCCAAAGCGCAGTACGGCGCTGCTGCCAGCGCCGATGCGGTGCCGGCCGTGTTCCAGGAGCTCAGCGCGTTCCCGTACGACTCCGGGTCGGACTTCGTCCAAAACCTGCGCAACGAGGGCGGGCGGGCAGCCGTCGACGCAGCTTTCGCGAACCCGCCGATCTCCACGCTGCAGATCCTCGAGGCAGCCGACGACTTCCAGCACCGCGTCGACCCGGTCGACGTACCTGAGCCCGGGACGGCAGCGGGTCGGGAGATCGACAACGGGACGCTGGGCGTACTTCTGCTCGCGTCGGTCACCTCGGAGGGGGCGCCACCCGGCGGGGCGGACGACCCCCGGCTGAGGCAGTGGGCGGGCGACGACTACGAGACGGTGCAGTCGGGCGACCAGACCTGCGTGCGCGACGCCATCGAGAGCGCGTCTGGCGGGCTCGCGGCGTTGCGGGACAGCCTGTCGACCTGGACGGCCGGCGTCCACGGGGCCTCGGTCACCGTGACCGGCCCGACGTCGCTGCTGCTGGTCAGCTGTACCGGCTGAGCCCTATCGATTTGCGGGCTGCTAGCGGGTACTTGTCCGGACGAACGGCGGCTTGACCACCCGTACGACCGAGGTGCGCCCCCGGACGTCGACGAGCAACTCGTCGCCGGCGAGGACGGTGCGGTCGAGCAGGGCCAGGCCGATGCCACGGCGCAGCGTCGGGGAGAACGTGCCGCTAGTGACCTCACCCAGCACGTCGCCGTCGGCGTTGAGCACCGGCATGTGCGGGCGCGGGATGCCGCGGTCCAGTGACTCGACGCCCCAGAGCAGCCGCCGCGCCCCGTCCGCCTTCTCCTGGACCAGCGCGTCGCGCCCCCAGAACGCCGGCTTGGCCCAGCCGACCGCCCAGCCGACGCGTGCCTGTACCGGCGTGATCTCGGGTGACAGGTCGTTGCCGTGCAACGGGTAGCCCATCTCGGTACGCAGCGTGTCGCGGGCGCCGAGCCCGGCCGGCATCACCTCGAGGTCCTCGCCGGCGGCGAGCAGCGCCTCCCAGAGCTCGGTCGCGTCGTCCCACGCCGGAAGCAGCTCGAAGCCCACCTCGCCGGTGTAGCCGCTGCGGCAGACCACGACCTGCCGGCCCTGCCACGTGGCGCTGACAAAGCTCATGTAGTCGTGGGCCACCGGCAGGCCGAGCCGGGTCAGCAGCTCGGCAGCGTCGGGGCCCTGCACCGCGATGACCGCCAGCGTCGTGTGCAGGTTGACGACCTCGACCCCCTCGGGAGCCGCCTCGCCAAGGCGGCGCAGCACCTCCGTGGTGTTGGAGGCGTTGGGGATCAGGAAGACCTCGTCCTCGCCGCGCAGGTAGGCGATGAGGTCGTCGACCACCCCGCCGTCGTCGTTGCAGCACAGCGTGTACTGCGCCTGCCCCGGCACGAGCTTGCCGAGGTCGTTGGTCAGGCAGGAGTTGACGAACGATGCCGCCCCCGGGCCCCGTACCGTGCCCTTGCCCAGGTGGCTGACGTCGAAGATCGCGACCCGCTCGCGCACGGCAGCGTGCTCCTTGAGGACACCGCCCCCGGGGTACTCGATGGGCATCTCCCAGCCGCCGAAGTCGGCCATCTTGGCGCCGTGCGCCACGTGCCAGTCATAGAGCGGGGAGTGCAGCAACGCGGCTGGGGTGGTGTTATCAGTCAGCGACATGGGGCGAGGTTACCGGCGTTCCAGGGCCGCTTGCCGAGCGGGCGGCTAGGCTCATCCCGCATCTTGTCTGCATCTTGTCGTCCGATCGGAGCACCGTGACCTCGCTCACCCTGTCCAACCGTGCCATCGAGTCGCTCAAGGTCGACGCGGTGCTGGTCGGCGTGGCCAAGGGGCCGTCCGGACCGGTGCTCGTCGCGGGCGAAGGCGTCGAGAAGGCCATGGGCGGCCGCATCTCGGCCACCCTGGCCGGGCTGGGCGTCAGCGGTGCCGAGGGCGAGGTGACCCGAGTCGCGACTCTCGGCCGGCTCGCCGCGCCGGTGCTGGTCGTGGTCGGGCTCGGCCCGGTGGTCAAGCGCGGCGCGTCCTACCCGGCCGAGACCGTGCGTCGCGCAGTCGGTGCCGCCGTCCGCTCGCTCGCCGGTACGGCCAAGGTCGCCACCACGCTGGCGTCTGCCGGTGGGCTGCGTGCAGCCGCCGAGGGAGCCCTGCTCGGCGCCTACACCTACGACCGCTACCGGTTCGCGACCCGCGATGCCCACAAGGCGCCGGTCGCCGCCGTCACCCTGGTCACCGACGAGTCGGGCGCGTCCGCCAAAGCCGTGTTGCGCCGGGCCGAGGTCGTCGCCGCCGGTGTCGCGAGCGTCCGTGACCTGGTCAACGCCTCCCCCTCCGACCTCTACCCCGCGAGCTTCGCCGCGCAGGCCGTCGAGGCGGCCACCGCGGCCGGCGTCGCCGTGACCGTGCTCGACGAGAAGGCGCTGCGCAAGGGCGGCTACGGCGGCATCTCGGGGGTCGGCCAGGGCTCCACCCACCCGCCCCGCCTGGTACGGGTGAGCTACGCCCACCCCAAGGCGACCCGTACCGTCGCCCTCGTCGGCAAGGGCATCACGTTCGACTCGGGCGGCCTGTCCATCAAGCCCGCCGCCTCGATGGAGTGGATGAAGTCCGACATGGGCGGCGCGGCCGCGGTGCTCGCGACCGTCAACGCCGCCGCCCAGCTCGGCCTCGCGGTCAACGTGATCGGCTACGCGCCGATGTGCGAAAACATGCCCAGCGGCACGGCGATCCGCCCCTCCGACGTCTTGACGATGTACGGCGGCAAGCGGGTCGAGGTGCTCAACACCGACGCCGAGGGCCGCCTGGTCCTGGCCGACGCCATGGTCCGCGCCGCCGAGGACTCCCCCGACTACCTCATCGACGTCGCCACGCTGACCGGCGCCCAGCTGGTCGCGCTGGGTGCCCACACCGCCGGTGTCATGGGCAACGACGACGACTTCCGCGGCCGCATCGTCGACGCGTCGGCCCGCGCCGGCGAGCAGATGTGGCCGATGCCGCTGCCGCCCGAGCTGCGCCGCTCGCTCGACTCCGACGTCGCCGACATCGCCAACCTCGGCGACCGCTACGGCGGCATGCTCACCGCGGGCCTGTTCCTGCAGGACTTCGTGGCGGAGGGGCTCACCTGGGCCCACCTCGACATCGCCGGTCCTGCCTACAACCAGGGCGCCGAGCACGGCTACACGCCCAAGGGCGGCACCGGCGCCTCCGTACGCACCCTGGTCGAGCTGCTCGAGGACATCGCCGCCTCGTCCTGACCCTGCGGTTCAGCCCCCGCTGCGGCGCTTGGCCGCCTGGGCGCTGGTCCACGCCCGCATCTGAGGCGGGTAGCCCCGTACCGCGGCGTCGTAGATCGGGATCGAGTGCCGTTCGGCGAACGCGGCCGCAGCCTTCTTGCTGCCGATCCGACGACGCGTCCACTCCCCGTCGGCCGCGACGAGGGCCACGGAGGTCTCGACCACGACGGTGGCCGGCTCGACGTACACCTCGACTCCGCGATGGTTGGTGACGAATGCGTCGAGGTAGGCGATCGCCTCGGCGTGCGTCTCCTTGGTGCTGTCGCCGCCGACTGCGCCTCGACGTGGCTTGCGCCTCCACAACGGGCTCACGGACATCCCTTCATGACACTGCGCGAACACTGCACCGGCCAGTCCCCCCGGGCGCGATGTGTAGTTCACCCGTGACGAGTGGAAGAATGCCACTGTTCAGGGTTGTTGCGGGTGAACGCGGTCGTCGACTTGTGTCCCGTGCCGCCCGGTAGTGCTCGGCATGATGCCCCAACGAAGCGCTTGAAGGAGAACTGGTGAGCAACGGCCCCGACACGTTCGACCTCGTCATCCTCGGAGCGGGCAGCGGCGGTTACGCCTGCGCCCTGCGGGCGAGCGAGCTCGGCTTCAGCGTCGCGATGGTCGAGAAGGACAAGGTCGGCGGCACCTGCCTGCACCGCGGCTGCATCCCGACCAAGGCGCTGCTGCACGCCGCCGAGGTCGCCGACCACGTGCGGGGCGGCGCGTCCGTCGGCGTCCACGCCACCCTCGAGAACATCAACATGGGCGAGGTCAACGCCTACCGCGACAAGGTCGTGTCGACGATGTACCGCGGCCTCACCGGGCTGGTGAAGAGCCGCAACATCACCGTCGTCGAGGGCGAGGGCCGGCTCGTCGCACCCGACGCCGTCCAGGTCGGCGACCGCCGGCTGACCGCGTCACGCGCGGTGGTCCTGGCCACCGGCTCCTACTCCCGGAGCCTGCCCGGCCTCGAGGTCGACGGCTCCACGATCATCACCAGCGAGACCGCGCTGACCCTCGACCACGTGCCCGCGTCGGCGATCGTGCTGGGCGGCGGCGTCATCGGCGTCGAGTTCGCCAGCGTCTGGAAGTCCTTCGGCGCCGAGGTAACCATCGTCGAGGCGCTCCCCCACTTGCTCCCGCTCGAGGACGAAGACTCCTCCAAGCGGCTCGAGCGGGCCTTCCGCAAGCGCGGCATCAACTTCTCCCTCGGGGTGCGCTTCGCCGACGCCAAGGTCACTGACGCCGGCGTCACCGTGACGCTCGAGGACGGCAAGACCCTCGACGCCGAGGTGCTGCTCGTCGCGGTCGGCCGCGGTCCGGTCTCGCAGGGGCTCGGGTACGACGAGGTCGGTGTTGCCATGGACCGCGGCTTCGTCCTGGTCGACGAGCACTGCCAGACCAACCTGCCCAACGTCTACGCCATCGGCGACCTGCGCCCCGGCCTCCAGCTCGCCCACGTCGGCTTCGCCGAGGGCATCATGGTCGCCGAGCTGCTCGGCGGCCTCAACCCGCCGCCGATCGACTACGACGGCGTGCCCAAGATCACCTACTCCGAGCCCGAGGTCGCCTCGGTGGGCCTCACGGCGGCTCAGGCGCGTGAGCGCGGCTACGAGGTCAAGGAGGTCGTCTACGACTTCGCCGGCAACGGCCGGGCCAAGATCCTGGAGACGGCCGGCGCGGTCAAGGTCATCGCCGCCGTCGACGGCCCGGTGCTCGGGGTCCACCTCGTCGGCAGCCGGGTCGGCGACCTCATCACCGAGGCCCAGCTCATCGTCAACTGGGAGGCCCTCCCCGCCGAGGTCGCCCAGCTGATCCACCCGCACCCGACGCTCTCCGAGGCCATCGGCGAGGCCCACCTGGCCCTCGCCGGCAAGCCGCTGCACGTGCACGACTGACCCACCGCTCCACCGTTCGTCCTGCTCTGCCCGTAGTCTCGACCGCAGCCCATCCAGCCCACTCAGGGCTGCCCATCGCTTGAGAAAGAGGTCGCCGCCACCATGCCGGTCTCCGTCACCATGCCCCGCCTGGGCGAGAGCGTCTCCGAGGGCACCGTCACCCGCTGGCTGAAGAAGGCCGGCGAGCGCGTCGAGGCCGACGAGCCGTTGCTGGAGGTGTCCACCGACAAGGTCGACACCGAGATCCCGTCACCGGTGTCGGGCGTGCTGACCGAGATCAAGGTGCAGGAGGACGAGACCGTCGACGTCGGGGTCGAGCTGGCCATCATCGACGACGGAGCCGGTGGCGGTGACGCCCCGGCGGCCGCCGAGCCCGAGGCCGCCGCGCCCGCGCCCGCTGCCCCTGCACCCGCCGCCACCGAGGCCGAGCCCGAAGCCGCCGCCAGCCCGGCGGAGCGTGCAGAGCTCGCCGCTGAGCCCACGCCCGAGCCCGAGGCTCCCGCACCGCAGAGCCAGCCGCAGGTCTCCACCCCCGAGCCGTCGGCCGCGCCCACGGTCCCGGCCGCCTCGGGCGAGGCCGCCGGCAACTCCGACGCCTACGTCACCCCGCTGGTACGCAAGCTGGCCTCCGAGCATGGCGTCGACCTCGCCGGCGTCGCCGGCACGGGGGTCGGCGGGCGCATCCGCAAGCAGGACGTGCTCGACGCCGCGGGTGGCGCTCCTGCCGCTGCCGCCCCCGTTGCTGCCGCCCCGGCTGCTGCTGCGGCTCCGGCCCCCGTGGCTCCGGCCGCCCCCGCTGCCAAGGCCGCACCGTCCCCCGAAGCAGCCGCCCTGCGTGGCCGTACCGAGCCGTTGTCCCGCCTGCGCAAGGTGATCGCGACGCGCATGGTCGAGTCGCTGCAGGTGTCGGCCCAGCTCACCACGGTCGTCGAGGTCGACGTCACCCGCATCGCCCAGCGCCGGGCCGCAGCCAAGGCGTCCTTCGAGGCCCGCGAGGGCGTCAAGCTGTCCTTCCTGCCGTTCTTCGCTCTGGCGACGGTCGAGGCGCTCAAGGCCCACCCCAACGTCAACGCCAGCATCGACCTCGAGGCCGGCACCGTGACCTACCACGACGCGGTGCACCTGGGCATCGCGGTCGACACCGACCGTGGGTTGCTGGTCCCCGTGATCAACCACGCCGAGGACCTCAACATCGGCGGCCTGGCCCGCAAGATCTCCGACCTGGCCGACCGCACCCGCAGCAACAAGGTCAGCCCCGACGAGCTCGGCGGCGGCACGTTCACGTTGACCAACACCGGTTCGCGCGGTGCGCTGTTCGACACCCCGATCATCAACCAGCCGCAGGTCGGCATCCTCGGCACCGGCGCGGTCGTCAAGCGCCCGGTCGTCGTGAGCACGCCCGACCTGGGCGAGACCATCGCCATCCGGTCGATGGTCTACTTCGGCCTCACCTACGACCACCGCCTCGTCGACGGTGCCGACGGCGCCCGTTTCCTCAGCACGGTCAAGGCCCGCCTCGAGGAAGGCAACTTCGACTCGGAGCTCGGGCTCGCCTGACCCGCCAACCCTGCTCGTCCGTTCGGCCCGGCCCCTCCTGCCCGTTGGAGGTGCCGGGCCGAACGCGTCAGGGCAGGATGGGGTCATGCGCATCGCCCTGACCGGTTCTTCCGGCCTGATCGGCACGACCCTGATCACCGCCCTACAGTCCGACGGCCACCAGATCCTGCGTCTGGTACGCGGCGCGGCGAGCGGGCCGGACGAGATCAGCTGGGACCCGTCCCGCGGCACCCTCGACCCGGCCGTGCTGCAGGACGTCGACGCGGTCATCAACCTGTCCGGCGCGCCCGTCGGGGGCGCCCGCTGGTCGGCGAAGCAGAAGCAGCTGATCCGCTCCAGCCGGGTCGACAGCACCTCCACGCTCTCGCTCGCCCTGGCCGCCGCCGAGCCTCGGCCGCGGCTGCTGCTGTCGGCCTCGGCGATCGGCTGGTACGGCGACACCGGTGAGCAGGCTGTCGACGAGAACACCCCCGCCGGCACGGGGTTCTTCCCGTCCGTGGTCCGTGCTTGGGAGGGCGCGACCGCCCCGGCCGAGGCCGCTGGGGTGCGCGTGCTGCACCTGCGCACCGGGCTCGTCCTGACCCGGACCGGCGGCCTGCTCGGCCAGGGCGTCGCCCTGCCGGGTGGCATCGATCTGCCGCTGCTGACGATCTTCAAGCTGGGCGGCGGCGGCAACCTCGGCAACGGCAAGCAATGGCAGTCGTGGATCTCGCTCGCCGACGAGATCGGCGCCATCCGCTTCCTGCTCGCCGAGGCCGAGTCGCACGACCTGCGCGGCGCGGTCAACCTGACCGGACCGGCACCCGTCCGCAACTCCGAGCTGACCAAGGCACTCGGCCGCGCGCTCCATCGCCCGACCCTCCTGCCGGTGCCCAAGGTGGCACTGCGGCTCGCCGTCGGGGAGTTCGCGGACGATGCCCTCGCGAGCCAGCGGGTGATCCCTCAGGTGCTGCTCGACGCGGGCTACGCCTTCCAGCACAAGACCATCGACGCAGCCATCGAGGCAGCCCTGCACGACGAAGCGGTGGCGGGCCAGCGCGGCTGAACCTGAGGTGCGCGAGGTCGCCGCGCCGCTGAGACCTGCGCCGGTGAGACTTAGGCCGGTCAGGACCGGCTGAAGTCTCACCGGCCCCTAGGCCCGACCGATCGCGGCGATGCGCCAACCACTGTCGTCCTTGCTTGCGCGCACCAGTCGCATGGACCAGGTGGTCAGCCCGCGCGCCGGCATGCTTTGCAGCGTCCGCCCGTCGGACCCGACCAGGGAGTACGGGCCGAGCACGTCGGCCACCCGCAACGTGGCCGTCGACGTCGTGCGCGCCACCACATGAACGGCACGAACGGTGAGCGCCAGACCACGGGCGTGCTCGCCGGCCTTGAGCAGAGACACCAGCCGCGCGGTGTCCGCCACCAGCGGGTCCGAACCGGAGGCGTAGACGTCGGCGAGGAGCGACGCGTCGCCGTCGACGAACGCTCGATCGCGCTGGGCGTCCAGCCGGGTGACGACCGTCAGCAGGTCGGCCGCGGCGGGCGCCTGGGTGGCCGCGGGCGCCTCAGTGGCGGGTTCCTGGGTGGCCGTGACGGCGGGCTCCGGTCCGGTCTGCCGGAGCAGGTGCAGCGGCGGCTCGGACGGTGCTGACGTGACCGGTGAGGCCGGCGGCGCCGCCGGCCGGGTGGGCGTGGCCGAAGCCGTCCACACCGCAGGCCGGGCGCCCTGAGCAGAACCGGACCGGGCCCATGCGACGCCGCCCCAAATCGCGGCGGCGATGGCCGTCGGCACTGCTGCCGCCGCCACGAGGCGCCGCGGAGAGACCGAGACCCGGCTGAGCAGGGCGGCGAACCGCTCGAGCCGACTGGGCACCGGTAGCTCGACGACCGGCGCCACCGGCAGGCGACGGACCGCCGACGTCGGCGGGGCCTCGACCGGGACCGTTGCGCCCGCCAGCCGTACCGGAAGGGCCTCGCACGCCGCGAGCAGGGCGGCCGCGAGCCCGGCGGCGTCGGGTCGCGCAGCGACGTCCGGGGACAGCGCGGCCTCGATCGCCTGGCTCAGTGCCGGCGGCACGCCGGGTGCCAGGTCGGCCAATGCCGGCCGGGCCAGCCCCGCCGCGGCGAGCACCGCCTCGACGTCGTCACCGGCCAGCGGCGGTTGACCGGCTAGTGCCTCGAAGCACACCGCCGCCAGCGCGTAGACGTCGGACGAAGGCGTCAGCGGTGCGCCCTGGAGCACGGCGGGGTCGGCGTAGGAGGCCGTCACCGCCTCGGCGCCGGCGCGGCCGACCAGCCGGGAGACGCCGAGGTCGGACAGCACCGGACGGCCGTCGACCGCGAACAGGATGTTGGCCGGGCTGACGTCGCCGTGCACGACGCCCGCAGCATGCACCTCGGCGAGAGCACCGGCGAGCGGCGCCGCGACGGTGACCACTTCGCCCGGGGCGAGCCGAGGTCGCGACCGCAACAGCGACGCCAGGCTGCCGCCGCCCTGGAACTCGAGCACGAGCACCAGGCCGCGCGCAGAGGTCACGACCGTCAGCAGCCGGACGACGTGCGGCGACCGCAGCCCGGCCAGGACGGCCGCCTCGCGACGCAGCCGGTCACGCTCGGCCGGTGGCCCGTCGTGGCGGAGCACCTTGAGCGCCACCAGCCGGCCGTTGACGACGTCTCTGGCCCGCCAGACCTCGCCGCAGCCACCGAAGCCGACCAGTTCCTCGACCCGGTAGCCCGCGACCTGCGGTGCTGACCGCCCCGCGCCACGCGTCGACCGTGCCCCACCCATGTCGTCGTCCACTGCCCGCCACCTCCTGGCAGCGAAGGCAACCACAGAACGACGACCCCCTGCAGACGTTGTCCACAGGGCCGGCGAACCCGCAGGTCAGAACGTACGGACCGCCACCTCCGCGGGCTCACGCAGCAGCGAGGCGATCTCGTCGTCCAGCTTGACCAGCGTGACCGAGGCGCCTGCCATGTCGAGCGAGGTGCAGTACTCGCCGACGTAGCTGCGGCCCACGTGGATGCCGCGGGACGCCAACTGGTCGTGGGCCCGCCCGTACAGGATGTAGAGCTCGCTGATCGGGGTGCCGCCGAGCCCGTTGATCATCAACGCGACGTCGTCACCTCGGCCGAACGGCAGGTCGCTGGCGACCGCCTCGACCAGCTCGTCGACGATCTCGTTGGCGCTCCCCAGCTTCTCCCGCCGCCGCCCGGGCTCGCCGTGGATGCCGACACCCATCTCCATCTCGTCCTCGCCGAGCTCGAACAGCGGCGATCCCTTGGCCGGCGGCGTGCACGACGTCAGCGCCATGCCCATCGTCCGGGTGACCGCGTTGACCTTCTCACCGATGCGGACGAGCTCGTCGAGGTCGGCGCCCTTCTCCGCGGCCGCGCCGACCGACTTGATGACGAAGAAGTTGCCGGCGACGCCGCGACGGCCCACGGTCCAGGTCGAGTCCTTGACCGCCACGTCATCGTCGACGACCAGCGTCTTGATGATCACGCCGTCGGCCTCCGCCAGCTCGGCGCCCATCTCGAACGCCATCCGGTCACCGGTGTAGTTGTTGATGATGTGCAGGACGCCCTTGGGGGTGTTGAGCAGCTTGGACGTCTCCAGCACGTAGTCCATCGGCGGAGCGGCGAAGACATCGCCGGGACAGGCCGCGTCGAGCATGCCCTTGCCGACGATCATCACGTGCGCCGGCTCGTGACCCGAGCCCGAGCCCTGGACGATCGACACCTTGTCGTCGCTCGGCGCGTCGGCCCGCATGATGAGGTTGTACTGCGGGAGGTACTTCAGCGTGTCGGGGTTGGCCATCGCGATGCCGTAGAGCATCTCGGGCACGAACTGCTTGGGGTCGTTGACGAACTTCTTCATCATCGCTTCCTTCAGTAGGGGTCGACTTGCTGCGTACTAGGCCTCAGGCCACTGGTCGGCGAGCGCCTCAAGGATCACCGCGACCGCCACCGCACCGGCATCGAGCGTCCCGATGCTGCGCTCCCCGGAGTACGAGGCCCGGCCGCGCATCGCCTGCATCGAACGAGTCCCCTCGGCGGCTTCACGGGCACTGACAGCAGCCGCTCGTACGGTGTCGCGCGCCGAGGCCTCGATGGCCACCTCCTTCTCGATGGCGTCGATCATGGGCACGAGCGCGTCCAGCAAGGTCTTCTCCCCGAGCTCGGCCTTGCCCCGCGCCTTGATTCCGTCGACGGAGGCGCGCAGCATCGCGACGACGTCAGCGCCACTGATCGTCTCGGCTCCCACGACCACCGACGCCGCGCGCAGGAAGCCGGTCCCCCAGATCGGACCGCTCGTACCGCCGACCCGGCTGGTGATGACGACGGCGACCTTCTTGAGGAAGGTTGCGATGTCCGTGCGGTCGAAGTCGTCCCAGCCCGACACGACCAGCTCGAACCCACGGGCCATCGAGTAGCCGAAGTCGCCGTCGCCGACCACGGCGTCGAGGTCGCCGAAGTACTTCTCGTTGGCCACGACTGTCTCGGACAGGTCGTGCACGACGCGCTCGACGTCGGCCAGAGTTGCTGGCATTCAGGGCCTCTCTCGTCGCAGGAGGTCAGTCAGCGTCTCGACGGTGATCCAGCCGCCCACCTTGACCGACGCGTCGTTGGCGAGCACCGTCGTCTGCTCACCGTCGGGGTCACCGAGGCTCGAGACCACCATCGCGGCCTCGCCGAAGTCCTCGTCGCGGGTGTAGCCGTTGACCGTGACGAGGCACTGCAACCCGGCCGCATGGGCAGCCACCAGACCGTTGCGCGAGTCCTCGACGACCACGAGATCGCATGCTGGCAAATCGATCCGCTCGCGCGCGAGCAGGTAGATGTCAGGGGCAGGCTTCTTGTACGGGACCACGTCGCCGGCCAGCACCACGAAGTCCGCCACCGCGTCAACACCCACGACGTGCTCGAGCACAGCGCGTACCGAAGGCTCGGCGGAGGTCGAGGCGACGGCCAGCCGCCACCCGGCGACTCGCGCCTCCTCGACCAGACGACGCACCCCGGGCCGCCCTGGCATCCGTCCTTCGGCCACCATCGCGGTGTAGATCTCGGTCTTGCGCCTGTGCCATTGGGCGACCAGATCCCTTTGGTCGTCGGCACTTTCGGGCAACCCTGCTGAGGCGACGAGCTCGGGCGTGAGCAGGCTGGCCATCCGCTCCTTGCCACCGCCGATGGCCAGCCGCCGTCCGTACTCCTCTTCACTCCACTGGACCGGCAGACCGAACTCGACGAAGGTCTGGTTGAAGGCCGGCAGGTGCCCGTACCGCTCCGTGTCGGCGAGAACCCCGTCACAGTCGAAGATCAGGCCGAAGGTCACGTCAGGTCACCAGGCCCGGCCATTGCTGCCGAACTGCTGGATGTAGCCGGTCGCCATGTCCTTGCAGGCGGCGCGCACAGCGACGAAGAGCGTCGGCGGGTCCCACTTGTCGCGTGCCTCCGCGTCGCGAAGGTAGTCGAGATTGGCCTTCATGTACGTGACCTTGAGCGCCGTCGAGATGTTGACCTTGGCGCAGCCGCGGGCGATGAGGTCGGTGAACTGCTCCGGCGTCATCCCGGTGCCGCCGTGCAGCGCGACCGGCACCCCGGTCGCCTCGACCACGTCGCTGACCCGCTGTGCGTCGAGCGTGGGCTCGTGCAGGTAGACCCCGTGCGCGTTGCCGATGGACGGCGCGAAGACGTCGACCCCGGTGCGCTCGATGAAGTCGACAGCTACCTCCAGCGACTGGCGCTTGGCCACGTCGTCCGATCCGATGCCGTCCTCGACGCCAGTGATGGCCTCGATCTCGCCCTCGACGTGGGCGCCGACGGCACGCGCCTCGGCCACCACCTCCACGGTCTGGCGCAGGTTCTCCGCGACCGGCAACGACGAGGCGTCGAACAGGACGGAGTTCCAGCCGGTGCGGAGGCAGTCGCTGATGACCTGGCGGTCGGGACAGTGGTCGAGGTGCAGCGACACGGGCACCTCGATGCCGGCGGTCATCGACGTCCACATGCCGTACAGGACGTCGAGGCCCACCGACCGCACAGTCTTGACCGACGTCTGCACGATGAGGGGCGAACGCTGCTCGACCGCAGCCGCGAGCACCGCCTCGAGGGTGAGGTCGTTGACGATGTTGATGGCAGGGACGCCGTACCGGGCGGCGAGCGCTCGGTCGACGATCTCCTTCAACGGGACGACAGGCACAGCTGTGACGGTAGGTCGGGCGGCTGCGGGCGGCATCGGTGGAACCACCCGGCGGTGAGTGGGGGTTCCCCTACCGCCGGCGGGTGCGTGCGACCAGCTCGGTGCGGTTGTGCACCCCCGCCTTGCGCAGCAGGGACGACACGTGTTTCTCGACCGTCTTCACCGAGATGGCGAGCTCATGGGCGATGAGCTTGTCGGGCAGCCCGGTCTCGATGAGTGCCCGTACCTCACGCTCGCGGCTGGTGAGCTCGACCGTCGGGCGCAGCCGCTGCAGGACCGTGCCGGAGAAGACCGCCTGGCCCCGCCCTGCCGACGTCACCGCCTGGGCGAGCGTCGCCGCGTCGAGGCCGGCGTCGAGGCAGCCGTGGGCACCCGCCCTCATGGCGGCCACGACCAGCTCGTCGTCACCTGGCTCGGACAGCAGCAGCACGGCCGCACCACCGGCGTTGGTCACCAGCCGCTCGACCGCCGCCGAGTCGGAGTCGTCGTCGATGCCGAGCCGCAGGGTCGCCACGACAACGTCCGGCTGGGTGGTCTCGAGCAGCGGCACGGCGAGCTCGACCGAGGCGCTCTCGCCGACCACGTCGAGCGGGGGCCCGGCCTGCCCGAGCAGCCGCACCATGCCCGCCCGCACCAGCGGCTGGGTCGCCAGCACCAGAACCCGCACCGAACGGCTCTCGGCTGGGGGCGGCTTCGCGTACGGGAACCGCACCCGCAGGCTCGTTCCCCAGCCGGGCAACGCATCCAGCTCGAGCCGGCCACCGACGGCGAGTGCCCGTTCCGTCATGCGGCGCAGGCCGAACCCGCCGTCCGCCTCGAGGATCTGGGGGTCGAAGCCCTGGCCGTCGTCCTGCACCAGCAGCGACACCCCCAGCGGCTGGTACGCGACGCCGACCCGGACCGAGCGCGCCTGCGCGTGCTGGACGATGTTGGTCAACGCCTCCTGCGCGATCCGCAGGATCTCGTGCCCGAGCGCCGGGTCGAGCTCGACCGGTTGCCCGGCGCTGACCAGCCGCACGTCCACCCCGCCCGCCCGGCGAGCCCACTCCGCCTCGTCGGCCAGCGCATCGGCGAGGGTGCGCCCCTCGAGCGCCGATCCGAGCAGCCCGAGCACTGTCCGACGGGTCTCGACGAGAGCCAGCCGCGCCTCATCGGCCGCGCCGCGCACCAGCGGCCCGGCGTCACGCCCGGACCCGATCGCCATGTCAGCGAGCGCCAGCTGACCCAGCACCCCGACCAGGCCCTGGTTGAGGGTGTCGTAGACCTCCCGGAGCAGGCGTTCGCGCTCGGTAGCGGTCGCCTCCGCCCGTGTCCGCTCCTCGGCGAGGTCGTGCAGCCGGGCGTTGGTCAGGGCCACGGCCGCGTGCTTGGCGAACAGCTGGAGCAGCTCGGCATCCGGCCGGTCGAACGTCCGGGCGTCATCGCGGCTGAACACCACGCACACGCCGATGATGGCGCCGCGCCACTCCAGGGGTACGCCGATGACGCCCCGCAGGCGAGCGCGGTCCTCGGCGGACACGTGACCGCCACGCACGTCCTCGTACCGCGGAAACCACACCGGTGCGCGTGCGGCGACGACGGCGCCGGTCATGCCCTCCGTCAGCGGGAACACCTGGCCGGACTGGCAACGGATGCCGATGTCGGCCTCCTTGCGGTAGGTGCCGGCCGCCTCGTCGACGCTGGAGATCGACCCCGCGTCGCACCGCAGCAGCTCGGTCGCCCGGAGCAGGATCCGCTCGAGCAGCGGCCGCAGCGAGAACTCCCCCGCCAGGTCTTCCGCGACCGCGGTGATCGCGTCGGCGGTGGCCCAGGCCGAGCCGCGCAACGCTGCGGCGGGTGCGACGAGCGGCGAGACAGCGGCCACGTGGTCCTCCATGGCGACACAGGCATGGGGCGACTTCGAGCAGACCCCGACCACGGCGCGGTGTCAACCCCGGTGGGTACGGTGGGCTCCATGAGCGACGAGCGGCACATCGTGGCGACCAGCGGCGGCTTCCGGCAGAGCAACCGGTACGCCTGGGAGGTCGGGCCGCTCATCGACCATGCCCTCGCGCTCTCCGGGGCGAGCCGGCCCCGCATCTGCTACCTCGGTACGGCCGGCGGCGACGCGCTCGGCGCGTACGCGATGTTCTACGCCGCGTTCGCCGGACGGGACGACGTCCGCCCCAGCCACCTGCAGCTGTTCGCCATGCCCAACGTCGACGACCCTGCGCGCCACCTCCTCGAGCAGGACGTCATCTGGGTCGGCGGCGGCAGCGTCGCGGGGCTCCTCGCCATGTGGCAGCTGCACGGCATCGACGACGCGATGCGCGCGGCGTGGGAGGCAGGCGTGGTGCTCGGCGGGGTGAGCGCCGGCTCGCTGTGCTGGCACATCGGCGGCACCACCGACTCGTTCGGCCCCGACCTCCGGCCGGTCACCAACGGCCTTGCGCTCGTCCCCTACGGCAACGGCGTCCACTACGACTCCGAGGAGCAGCGCCGGCCGCTGCTGCACGCGCTGGTCGCCGACCAGACGCTGCCCACCTCGTACGCGACCGACGACGGCGTGGGCCTTCATTACGTGGGGACCGAGCTGCACGAGGTGCTCTCCGACCGCGACGACGTCTACGGGTACAAGGTCGAGCGCAACGCTGACGGCACGGTCACCGAGACCCGGCTCGAGCCGCGACGGCTCGGCTGAGCCTGCGACGTACGCTGGTGTCATGTCCGACCTGCTGCTCGTCCGCGCCGTCGGCGCACCTCAGGTCCCGTACCGGACGGCTTGGGACTGGCAGCGCGCGCTGCACGCCCGCCGAGTCGAGGGTGACCTCCCGGACACTGTTCTCCTCGTCGAGCACGAGCCGGTCTACACGGCGGGCAAGCGCACCAACAGCTGGGAGCGCCCGACCGACGGCAGCGAGGTCGTCGACGTCGACCGCGGCGGCCGCATCACCTGGCACGGTCCCGGCCAGCTCACCGGCTATCCGATCGTCGCCGTCCCTGCGCTGACCCCCACCGCTGGCGAGCGGCCCGGCCAGGTCGACGTCGTCGGCTACGTGCGCCTACTCGAGGAAGCGCTGATCCGCACCTGTGCCGACCTCGGGGTGACCACGATGCGGGTCGAGGGCCGCAGCGGCGTGTGGGTCGCCGCCGACGAACGGGGTCCCGAGCGCAAGGTCGCAGCCATCGGGGTACGGGTGGCCCGTGGCGTCGCGATGCATGGCTTCGCGCTCAACGCCGACTGCTCGCTGGACGGATTCCACGCCATCGTGCCCTGCGGGCTGCTCGACGCGGGCGTCACCACGCTGAGCCTCGAGACCGGCCGGAACATCGAGGTGGACGACGTACTTCCACTCGTGGAGGGTCACCTCGCGGAGGTCCTCCACGCCTCACCGCGGCACGTCCCGTACACCGCACTCGGTCTGGAGCCTGTCTGTGTCTGACGTTTCCGTGTCGCCCGACGGCCGCAAGCTGCTGCGCCTCGAGGTCCGCAACTCGCAGACCCCGATCGAGCGCAAGCCCGAGTGGATCAAGACCCGCGCGGTCATGGGGCCGGAGTACAAGGAGCTCAAGAGCCTGGTCAAGCGCGAGGGGCTGCACACGGTCTGCGAGGAGGCCGGCTGCCCCAACATCTACGAGTGCTGGGAAGACCGCGAGGCGACATTCCTCATCGGCGGTGACCAGTGCACGCGGCGCTGCGACTTCTGCCAGATCGACACCGGCAAGCCCCTCGCCCTCGACCGCGACGAGCCGCGCCGGGTTGCCGAGTCGGTGCAGGCGATGGGGCTGCGCTACGCGACCATCACCGGCGTCGCCCGTGACGACCTCGAGGACGGCGGCGCCTGGCTTTACGCCGAGACGGTGCGCCAGATCCACGCGCTCAACCCCGGCACCGGCGTCGAGCTGCTCATCCCCGACTTCAACGCGGTGCCCGCCCTGCTCGACGAGGTGTTCGCGTCGGCCCCCGAGGTGCTGGCGCACAACGTCGAGACGGTCCCCCGCATCTTCAAGCAGATCCGGCCCGGTTTCCGGTACGAGCGGTCGCTCGACGTCATCCGTCAGGCGCGCGCCGCTGGCCTGGTCACCAAGTCCAACCTGATCCTAGGCATGGGCGAGGAGCGGGCCGAGGTGTCGCAGGCGATGCAGGACCTGTTCGACGCGGGCTGCGAGCTGCTCACCATCACGCAGTACCTCCGCCCGTCGGTGCGCCACCACCCGGTGCACAGCTGGGTCAAGCCCGAGGAGTTCGTCGCGCTGCGCGAGGAGGCCGAGGACATCGGCTTCGCCGGGGTGCTCTCCGGGCCCTTGGTCCGGTCCTCCTACCGGGCCGGCCGGCTCTACCAGCAGGCCATCGAGTCGCGCTCGGCCCAGGGCGGCGACCAGATGTCGGTCACCGCCTCCTGACCCGGGTCGACGCGACCCGTATCCTCGCTCCATGGCACAGAAGACGCCCCAGAAGCCGACCAAGAAGCCCAACCGGCGCGAGCGCTTCTCGCAGCTCCGGGACGCCTACAAGGCGACCGCCGAGCACGACAAGGCGCTGCCGTTCCTGATGCTCGGCGCCTTCGTCGGCGTGCTCGCCGTGTTCGTCATCCTCGGCGAGATCATCGGCGGGCTGATCTTCTTCATCATCTTCGGCGTCGTCTTCGCCGTCTTCGGCGTCCTGGGCGTCCTCTACCGTCGCGCCACCAAGGCCGGGCTGAGCCAGATCGAGGGCCAGGCCGGTGCGGCGGCGGCCGTGCTGCAGTCGATGCGCGGCGACTGGCAGGTCACCCCCGCCGTCGCCTTCAACGTCTCGCAGGACATGGTCCACCGGGTCGTGGGGCGGCCCGGGGTCATCCTCGTCGCCGAGGGAGCCCCCACCCGTACCAAGTCCTTGCTGGTCCAGGAGAAGAAGCGGGTCGGCCGGGTCGCCGCCGAGGTGCCGGTGTACGAGGTGTCGGTCGGCGACGACGAGGGCCAGATCCCGCTGCGCAAGCTGCAGAACCACATCCTGCGGCTCCCCCGCAACCTCGACGGGCCGCAGACGAGTGCCGTCAAGCAGCGGCTGCGCGCGCTCGGCGCGGGCCAGCCGCCGATCCCCAAGGGCCCGATGCCCAAGGGCGGCCGTCCGCCTCGCTAGTCCGGGCTAGGTGTTCACCACGATCGCGCCGCTGGCCTTGTCGTGCAGGCCGCGCCGGTCGGCGTCCCAGATGACGGCGGGCACGAGCAGCAGGAGCAGCACGGTACGAGCCAGCGCCCACCACGGCTGCAGTCGGCCGCCGGTCAGCGAGATGACCCGCACGTGCACCGCGTACATGCCGATCGTCTGACCGGCGACACTGATCAGCACGGTCGACTCGATGAGGAAGACCAGGCTCGCCCAGGCGCCGGGCGCGGGAACACCGCCGGCCGTCTTGTGCACGAACAGCGCCGCCACGAGGTAGGACGCGACGATGTCGACGGCCATGCCCAGGAGCCGCCTGCCCACTCCGGCGGCCGCGCCGGGTCCGGCGGCGGGCAGTCCGAGCCGCACCCCCGGGACGGGCTCGCCGGTCTGCGTCTGCTGGTAGTTGGTGGTCACACCGCTCCCTCTGCTCGCTCCCAGCATCCTGCACCGGGCCACGCTGCGCGACCGCACCCCTGGGCGCAGGGCACGGGGTGGCTGGCTGTAACGTGCGTAACGCTGTGGAAACAGCAGAGACATGTCAGGGAAACCAGCATTTTCTAGCGTGTGGCCACACCAGCCAGTGGGAGGAACACACATGTTCAAGAATTCGGATGAGGTCCTGCGCTACGTCGCCGACAACGACGTCAAGTTCGTCGACGTACGGTTCTGCGACCTCCCCGGCGTGATGCAGCACTTCACCGTCCCGGTGGAGAGCTTCACGCAGGCGACGTTCGACGACGGTCTCGGCTTCGACGGCTCGTCGATCCGTGGCTTCCAGGCCATCCACGAGTCGGACATGCAGCTGTTCCCCGACCCGACCACGGGCGTGCTCGACCCGTTCCGCAAGGACAAGACGCTCAACCTCAACTTCTTCATCCACGACCCGCTGACAGGCGAGGCCTACAGCCGCGACCCGCGCAACGTCGCCCGCAAGGCCGAGGACTACCTCAAGGGCTCCGGCATCGCCGACACGGCCTACTTCGGCCCTGAGGCCGAGTTCTACGTCTTCGACGACGTGCGGTTCGAGACCAAGGCCAACGGCTCGATGTACCAGATCGACTCCGTGGCCGGCGCCTGGAACTCCGGGCGGGTCGAGGAGGGCGGCAACCGCGGCTACAAGGTGAAGTACAAGGGCGGCTACTTCCCCGTACCGCCGGTCGACCACTTCGCCGACCTGCGCGCCGAGATGTCGCTGGCGCTCACCGCCGCCGGCATGGTCGTCGAGCGCCAGCACCACGAGGTCGGCACCGCGGGCCAGGCCGAGATCAACTACCGGTTCTCGACCCTGCTCAACGCGGCCGACCAGGTCATGCTCTTCAAGTACATCATCAAGAACGTCGCGTGGGCCAACGGCAAGACGGCGACCTTCATGCCCAAGCCGATCTTTGGCGACAACGGCTCGGGCATGCACACGCACCAGTCGCTGTGGAACGGCGACTCCCCGCTGTTCTACGACGAGGTCGGGTACGCGGGCCTGTCGGACACCGCGCGCTACTACATCGGCGGCCTGCTCGCCCACGCCCCGTCGCTGCTCGCCTTCACCAACCCGACGGTCAACAGTTACCACCGCCTCGTGCCGGGCTTCGAGGCGCCGGTCAACCTGGTCTACAGCCAGCGCAACCGGTCAGCCTGCATCCGCATCCCGATCACCGGCCCGTCGCCCAAGGCTAAGCGCATCGAGTTCCGGGTCCCCGACTCGTCGGGCAACCCCTACCTCGCGTTCTCCGCGATGCTCATGGCCGGCCTCGACGGCATCAAGAACAAGATCGAGCCGGTCAGCCCGGTCGACAAGGACCTCTACGAGCTGCCGCCGGACGAGCACGACAGCGTCCCCCAGGTGCCGGGCTCGCTCGGCGCGGTGCTCGACGCTCTCGAGGCCGACCACGACTACCTCACGGCCGGCGGGGTCTTCACCTCCGACCTGATCGAGACGTGGGTCGACTACAAGCGCAGCAACGAGATCGACCCGATCCGCCTGCGCCCGCACCCGTACGAGTTCGACCTTTACTACGACATCTAGCCCCACCCGCCTCCGCATGAAGGTGGATTCCCTGACGTGTCACGTCAGGGGGTCCACCTTCTTCGTTGTCGGGCCTAGGGTGGCAGCAGGAGCGTTTCGTGGTGCCGACCTTCGGGAGCTGACATGGTCGCCGGGCTTGTCGTGGGTCTCGACAATGGCGGGACCAAGAACAACGCCACCGTCCTGGACGGTGACGGCACCTTCCTCGTGCACACCCTGATCGAGACGCCGAGCCGGGTGCAGGAGGGGCCCGAGACCGCGATCGAGTGCCTCGCCGCCGCCTTCGACGACGTGCTGGCCCTGGCCGGGGTACGCCGCGAAGATGTACGCGCCGTCGGACTCGACACTCCGGGGCCGGCCAGTGCAAACGGCGTGATCTCGTCCAAGGGCTCGACCAACTTCGCCCACCCGGACTGGCGCAACTTCGACGTCCGCGCCGCGCTGGAGAAGCGGCTGCAGCTGCCGGTCAGCTATGACAACGACGGCAACGCGGCCGCGCTCTACGCCCACTTCGTGCGGTACGGGGGCGAGGCCGCGTACCACTCGTCCGTCGCCGCGATCGTCGGGACCGGGCTGGGCGGCGGCGTCGTCGAGTCGGGCACCGTGGTCCGCGGTGCGGCGGGCATGGCCGGCGAATTCGGCCACATCCAGCTGCCGCTGCAGGGACTGCTCGAGGACGACCAGCCGGTGCCGCTGTGCCATTGCGGGCTGGGCGGCGACGTCGAGAGCTTTGCCTCGCTGTCGGCCATCGAGGGCAGTCTGCTGCCGTACTGGCTGACCCGCTTCCCTGACCACCCGCTGGTGCAGGCGCCGTCGCTCTCGGCGGCCGCCAAGCAGGTGCGCGACTTCGCCGAGGCGGGCGACCCGATGGCGCTGCGGATCTTCGACCAGCAGGCGATGGCTCTGGGGCGGTTGTTCACCATGGCGTCCAACTTCACCGACCCGGACACCTACTTCGTGGGCGGCGGCATCGTCGAGCACGCACCGCACTTCGCCGACTGGTTCCTCGAGCGGGTGCGCGTGCACACGTCGCTGCGGGTGGAGCAGCAGGCCGTCGCCGACTTCGCCCTGGTCCCCGACCGTGACATGGCCGGTGCCCGCGGGGCGGCGATCTCGGCCCTGCGACGCTGGGAGAGCGGACTGCTCACGTAGGGTCGCGCAGTCCTCCCCCGACGAGGGAGACTGCTGGGGTGGACGACACCAGCAAGCGACCCCCGCGCCCCGTGCGACCTCGTGGCTACACGGCGTCGGTCGCCATCGCCGGCGTCGTCCTGATCGTGATCGGCATCGTGCACCTCGTCAGCTGAGCTGCGCGGTGCATACTCGCGGCATGGGATCTCTGTTGAAGCGCCTCATCCGCATCATCAAGCAGAAGCGTCGCCGCTGACCGCTCAGACCCGGACGGCTGAAGCGGGGCTGTCGCTCGGCTCCTGCTCCTGCGTGGCGCCTGGCGGACCGCCGGGGTGGGCCAGCGCCGCGACGAAGGCTACGGCCAGCGCAATCGCCATCCCGTAGAGGACTGCCTGCGTGGCCAGCGCGAAGTCGTGCGCCACGGCCGCGGCGATCCGTGGCCGCAGGGCGGTCGGGGCGGCGTTGATGCCAGCGCTGCCGGTCGTCCCGCCGCTGTGCGCGAACCGGACCGCTTCGGCACGCGGCAGGCCGAGGCTGACGAAGGACGACGTCAACCGATGGGCAAGGACGGTCGACAGGACTGTCCCCAGCACTGCGATGCCCAGCGACGAGGCGTAGTTGCGGACCGTCTGTGTGATGCCCGTGACCTCGCCGTACGACGCGCCGATGGCCCGGTTGACCGCGTCTGTGCTCGAGGGCCCCAGGAGCAGACCGATGCCCACGCCGGCGAGCACGATGTACGGCCACTGCTTGCCGAGACTGAGGTCGGTCAGCTTGGTGCCCCAGAGGTAGAAGCCCACGGTCGCGACGGCACAGCCGAGGATGACCGGCCGGCGAGCGCCGCCTCGGTCGAGCATGCGGCCGCCGACCTGGGCGGCCGGCGCGAATCCGGAGAAGAAGATCAGCAGGTAGAGGCCAGCCTTGCTCGCGTCGTAGCCGAGAGAGACCTGCGAGTAGACGCTGGCGAAGAAGAAGACCGGCACGAAGGCGATCATCGAGGCGAAGAGCACCACGTTGTCGACCACGAAGGCCCGGTCGCGGAACACCTGCACCCGGATCAACGGGCTGCGGGTGTCGACCTCCAACCGAACGAACAGGGCGAGCACGATGAGCCCGCCGAGAATGCAGGCCCAGGTACCGGCGTTGCGCCAACCCCAGGTGGGCGCCTGCTCGAAGCCAAGTACCGAAAGCCCCATCCCCACCGCCGCGAGCGCCGCACCGCGCCAATCGATCGACTCCCGGAGCCGCGACGACGGAATCTCGGACATGAGGGTCAGCACCAGGGCCACCACGGCCACCGGCACGTTGACCCAGAAGATCGCCCGCCACGTCCACTGGGTGAGGTAGCCCCCGGCGATCGGGCCGATCGACGTGAGTCCACCACTGACACCGAAGAAGATGGCGAGTGCCTTCCCACGCTCGTGCAACGGGAAGGACGCGACCACGACCGCCAGCGCCGCGGGAAACATGATGGCCCCCGAGACGCCCTGCAGGACGCGGAACAGCACGAGCCACGCTTCCGCAGACGAGCCCTTGGGGGTCGCGCCGCACAAAGCCGATGACCCCGCGAACCCCACGATGCCGATGATCACCATGCGTCGGTGGCCGAGGACGTCGGCGAGTCGACCGCCGAGGGCGAACGTCGCGGCCAAGGCCAGCAGATAGGCGTTGACCACCCACTGCGAGCCGCCGCGGCTCAACGACAGCTCGGACTGGATGTTCGGGGAGGCGATGGCGACGATCGTCTGGTCGATGAACGTCATGGCGACGGCGAAGAGCATCGCCGTGAGCGCGACGTACCGCGCCCTGGTGGTCAAGGTCACGGATACGTCGTTCGCCATCGAGACCATCCTCTGCGGCCACGGCTAGGTGCGCCCAAATTTGCAGATCACCCCGTCGCTGTCAACGGGGCCTGATGCACCCAGCGGCACGGCCGACGCGACGCAGCCCGGCCAGGTCGCCCCTGCCGTACGCGGCCGACGCCCGCGGGATGGCCGCGGGGAACATGATCTGAGTCGGATCGTTGACGTGCTGCAGCCCGACGGCGTGGCCGAGCTCGTGCAGCAGCACCTCACCGCGGGTCGTGCCCGAGCCGAACCCGGCGCGGTAGGCGAGGCTGTGCTGGACATTGAGCACGACGAAGCCAGTCACCACCTGCAGCGGGTCGACCCGCCCCCGTGCGTCGAACCACATGTCGGACACGAAGCCGCCGACGCCGGCGTCACCGGGCGTCAGCAGGTTGGTCGCCCCTCGGCCGGTGCCGGGCGTCGCCCAGGCGATGGTCAGCGCGGGCCAGTGCCCCGGCTGCGCCTTCGAGGCGAACGACCGCTGCGGGATGACCTTGGTCGGGCCGGCGTACGAGAACACCATGCCGGTCGCGGCGTGCAGCCGGGCCATCGCGGTCTTGACGTCGGCGAGCGCCCCGGGCGGCGCATGCCAGAGGTTGACCCGGTAGTGGATGACGGCGCACGGATTCCACCGGATCACCGCGCCTGCACGGGTCGTCAGCGCGTACCCCGGGAGCGCCGCGGCGTCGGCGGTTGACGGGACGAGCAGGGCCAGCAGGACGGCCAGCAGAACGAAGGGACGGGCCCAGCGCATGGCGTTCCTCCGTCAGCTGGCCCGTTGGTGCGCCTCAGTCTCGCATGCGGGCATCCGCCGCCCCGTAGGCCCCGGTGACCGCCGGGCGAACCGTGAACGTACAAAGTCGTACGGGTCTGAGAACATAGAGGAGTGACGCTGCGTAAGGACGGCCCCGAGGAGCTGGCTCCCCTCGACGTCCGCTCCCCCGGCCCGACCGAGGCGTACGCGGCGTCCGAGGGCGGTCCGCTACGGCTGCACTGGCGCGCGGTGGCCCGGGTCCGCCGGCTGCGTACCCCGCGTTGGTGGGAAGAGGTCCTGTTCATCGGGATCAGCTACGCGCTCTACTCGACGGTACGCAACGCCGTTCCCGGCCACAGCGTCGCGGCGTTCCACCGCGCGGCCTCGGTCCTGCGTCTGGAGACCGACCTCCACCTGGACGCCGAGCGCCCACTGAACAAGCTCGTCGCGAGCGCCCACTGGCTGGCCTATCTCAGCAGCTACTGGTACGCGCTCATGCACTTCATCGTGACGATCGGCGTGCTGATCTGGCTCTACGTTCGCCACCCGCTGCGCTACCGCCCCATCCGCACGGTTCTCTACACGACCAACATCCTGGCCCTGGGCGGGTTCTGGTTCTTCGCCCTGGCGCCGCCCCGGTTGCTGCCCGGGTTCGTCGACACGGTCGACAAGTACCCCACCGTCTGGGGTTCCTGGGACACCGCCGGGGTCGCCAAGCTGTCCAACCAGCTGGCCGCGATGCCGTCGCTGCACATCGGCTGGTCTACCTGGTGCGGGTTGGTGATCTTCACCCTCGCCCGCCACCGCACGACCCGCATCCTCGGCGTTGCCTACCCGCTGATCACCCTGTTCGTGATCCTCGGCACGGCCAACCACTTCCTACTCGACGCCGTTGGCGGCCTGGTCGTGCTGGGGCTCAGCTTTGGCATCGAGCGGCTGCTGTTCGGTCGTGGTGCGTTCGACTCGCCGGACCAGGTGCGCCGCGCGGCCCCCTGGCGACGCGGACCAGCCCTGAGCAGCTCTGAGCAGCCCTAGACTCAGGTCATGCTCCCCGTCGTCATCGCCCATCGCTGCGGTCCTCTGGACGCCGGCCAGCCGACGGCCGAGAACAGCATCGCCGGCATGCTCACCTCCCTCGAGCTGGGCGCCGACGCGGTCGAGATCGACGTGCGGCTCTCGCTGAGCGGCACCCCCGTGCTGATGCACGACATCACCGCCAGGCGCACCGGCGGCTTCCCGATGCCGGTCCGGCTGATGTCCGAGCTGCAACTGAGCCGCACGCGGCTCTACCACGCGCGCGAGCCGATCCCCACGTTCGCCGCCATGCTCGCCGCCGTGCCGGCCGGCGTGAAGATCGCCGCCGACGTCAAGGACCCCCGGGTCATGCGGGCCACCATCGAGGTCGCTCGCGCCGCTGGTCGGCTCTCCGACGTCTGGCTGTGGTGCCGGTCGGCCAAGGCGCTCCTGCTCGCCGGCCGGGTCGCCCCCGAGTCCCAGCTCGCCTACCTGCACGACTCGGGCAACCTCGACCAGACCCTCGCCTACCTCAAGCAGACCGCTGCCCTCGGCGCGCACATGGTGAGCATCCACGAGCGCGCAACCAGCAAGGAAGCGGTACGGGCGGCGCACGACCTCGGCCTCATCGCCTACGCCTGGGCGCTCACCGCCGACACCCACCTGCAGCTGCTCGACGCGGGCGTCGACGGCATCGTCACCGACTACCCCGGCCTGCTCCGCAAGCAGATCGACCAGAACGGACCGGTCACCGCCTAGCCGGAGGCACGCCCCGCCGCCCCTGGTATCGCTGCGGAACCGTATGTCCTGCACGCCCCCGGCGTGCAGGACAAGGAACTGCACCCGCCCCACGTGCAGAACAAGGAACTGCACCCCTATCGCGTGCAGAACAAGGAACTGCACCCCTATCGCGTGCAGAGCAAGAACTGCACGTCAGGGGCGTGCAGGACATACCGGCGCGGAGGGCACCCAGACGGGCCGGCCCCCGGTTCAGCGCTCGCCGGGCTCGGCGTCCGTGAGGTCGGTGTCGGTGATGTCGGCGTCCAGCAGCGAGATGCTGGCGGCGACGGGCAGGTCGACGTCGCCGGCCCCGACCGCGTCGAGGAAGCGAGTGATGACCCGTACCGAGTCGTCGGGAGCCTCCTCAAGCGGGAAGTGGCCGACCCCGGGCAGCGAGACGAGCTCGGCCGCCGGGCCGAGGTCGCGACAGACCGACTCGGCGATCGCCATGGGCATCACCGGGTCGGCCGCTCCCCAGAGCACCAGCCGTCCGAGCCCGGTGCCGGCCACGGGGGCGGCCCCGCTTCGGCGCCGGGCCAGCTGCGCGCGGGCGCTCGCGCGGTAGTAGCCGAGCATCGCCGAGATGCGCCGCGGGTCGGCGTAGGCGGCCGCGTAGCAGTCCCGCACCTCGGGCTCGAGCGGGGTCTCGGCCTTCCAGGCGAGCCGCAGCATGCCGTCGATGAGCCGCCGACCGCTGAGCCGGAACACCACCTCGGGCAGCCCCGGCAGCGAGAACAGCGGGATGTGAAAGGCCTTGGCCAGGTTGATCTTCCGGTACGGGGCGTTGATCACCACCAGGCGTCGCACCAGATCGGGGCGCGCGTTGACGAGCGCGAGCGCCAGGACACCGCCCCAGTCGTGGCCCACTACGTCGACCGGACCATCCACCTCGTGCAGGACCAGTGCGGCGAGCTCGCGGACGAGCGTAGCGACGTCGTACGGACCGCCGACCTCGCTCCCGCCGAGCCCTTTCAGGTCAGGCGCCAGCACCACCCGGTCGGCGGCCAGCACCGGGAACAGGTGCCGAAATGCCAGCGAGGTCTCGGGCACGCCGTGGAGCAGCAGGACCGGCGTCGTCCGCGACGGTGATCCGCCGCGGTGCAGGGCAAACCGCACCCCCTCGACGGCCACCTCGGAGCCCTCGGAACCCGGCCGCAGCGTCTGGCTCATCCGTAGAACACCCTCTCCACGACAGCCCGGGCCCGGCGCGTGGTGCGCCGGTGGTCCTCGAGGAAGTCGCCCGTGTGCCCCGCAGGGTATCCGACCGCCCGCGCGACACCGCTGAGGTCACGACCCACGGGCGGGAGGCTGTCCCCCGGCTTGCCTCGTACGAGCATCAGCGCGTTCCGGGCGCGGGTCGCGAGCTGCCACGCCGACGCGAGCACCGCCGCATCCGAAGGGTCGAGCAGCCCCGCCTGCTCCGCGGCCGCCAACGCGCCGAGCGTGCTCGTCGTACGCAGCTCCAGGACGGCGTAGGCGTGCTGCAGCTGCAGCATCTGCACCGTCCACTCCACGTCGGCGAGCCCGCCGGGGCCGAGCTTGAGGTGGCTCTGCGGGTCGGTGCCCCGCGGCAGCCGCTCCGCCTCGACGCGCGACTTGATGCGGCGGATCTCGCGCCGGGCCGCATCGTCGAGACCACCCTCCGGCCATCGCACGGCGGTGATCTGGTCAAGAAAAGCCTTGGCCAGCAAGGGATCCCCGGCAAGAGGGGCAGCCCGCAGCAGCGCCTGCGCCTCCCACACGTGGGACCAGCGCGCGTAGTACTCCCGGTACGCGGCGAGCGACCGGGTCAGCGGGCCCTGCCGGCCCTCGGGCCGCAGGTCGGCGTCGATGAGCAGCGGCGGGTCCTGCGCGGGCACCTGCAGCAGCCGCCGCAGCTCCTCCGCCACCGCCTGCGCGGCAGCGGCCGCCACGTCGTCGGCGACGCCCTCGCGCGGGTCGTGGACGAAGAGCACGTCGGCGTCGCTGCCGTACCCCTGCTCGTGACCACCGAGGCGCCCCATCGCGATGATGGCGATGCGCACGGGCAGCGGTCCCCGGCGTTCGACCTCGACCTTGCGCACGGCCACCAGCAGCGCGGCACCGACCGTGGCACCCGCACTGTTGGCGAGGGCACGCCCCACGTCCACCGGCTCGACGAGCCCGAGCAGGTCGGCGCTCGCGATGCGCAGCAGCTCCTGGCGGCGCACGCCGCGCGCCGCGGCGACGGCCGACTCCCAGCCGTCGTTGCGGCCCACCACGGACAGCACCCGCTCGTCGAGCTCGAGCCGGGTACGGGGGCGCAGCTCGGTGTCGTCGGCCAGCATCGCGATCGACTCGGGTGAGCGCCCGAACAGGTCGGCCACGTAGCGGCTGCTCGCCAGCAGGTGGGCCAACCGCTCGGCCGCGGCACCCTCGTCCCGGAGCAGCCGGAGGTACCACGGCGTGCTGCCGAGCTTCTCCGACAGCAGCCGGAACGACAGCAGCCCGGCGTCGGGGTCGGCCGCGTCGGCGAACCAGCCGAGCATTGCCGGCAGCAGCGTCCGCTGAATCGCCGCACGTCGGCTGACCCCGTTCGACAGTGCCTCGAGGTGGCGCAGCGCTCCGGCCGGGTCGTCGAAACCCAGGGCGAGGAGGCGCGAGCTCGCTTCCGCGGGGCTGAGTCGCGCCTCGCTGCCGTGCAGCCGCGCGACGGCCGCCAGCAGTGGGCGGTAGAAGAGTTTCTCGTGCAGCCGGCGGACCTCGCGCCCGTGCCGCACCCGGTCCCGCTGGAACTCCTCGACCGCGTCCCCGCGATAGCCCGTGGCGCGGGCGACCCAGCGCAGGGACGCCGGGTCCTCGGGCACGAGGTGGGTGCGGGTCAGGTGCTGGAGCTGGACGCGGTGCTCGACCGTACGCAGCCAGCGGTAGGACTCACCGAGCCGGGCGCCGTCGAGCACCCCGACGTAGCCCCCGACCGTCAGCGCCTCGAGCGCTTCGAGGGTGTTGGCACTGCGCAGCAACGGGTCGGTACGACCGTGGACGAGCTGCAGCAGCTGCACGGCGAACTCCACGTCGCGCAGCCCGCCGGGACCCAGCTTGAGCTCGCGGTCGACCTCGTTGCGCGGGACGTGCTCCTCGACCCGCCGGCGCATCGCCTGTACGTCCTCGACAAAGTGCGGTCGGTCGCTGGCCGACCAGACGAGTGGCGACAGCGTCTCGACGTAGCGGCTCCCCAGGTCGGCGTCACCCGCCACCGGCCGCGCCTTGAGCAGCGCCTGGAACTCCCACGTCCGCGCCCACCGCCGGAAGTACGCCTCGTGGCCGGCCAGGCTGCGTACCAGCGGGCCGTCCTTGCCCTCGGGCCGCAGGGCCGCGTCCACCGGCCACAGCGTCCCCTCGGCGGTCGTCGTCTGGCAGGCCTTGATCAGCCCAGTGGCCAGCCGGGTCGCCGTCGCCAGGGCAGCGGCCTCGTCGGCCGGCCCGTCCGGCCCGGCCACCGCCTCGGCGACGAAGACCACGTCGACGTCGCTGACATAGTTGAGCTCTTGACCGCCGGTCTTGCCCATACCGATCACCGCGAGGTGGCACGGCGCGGCGTTCTTGGGCAGCCGGCTGGCGGCGATGGCGAGACCGGCCTCGAGCGCCGCGGAGGCGAGGTCGGCCAGCTCGGCCGCGGTGTCCTCGAAATCGACTTCCCCGGTCAGGTCGCGCGCCGCCAGGTCGAGCACTCCCCTCCGGTACGCGAGCCGCAGCGCATCCATGGCGGGGCGCTCGGCCAACGTCGCGCGGGCACCGCCGGGTGAGCCAGGCGCGGGCGCATCGGGGTCGGCGCCCACGGCCTCCAGCAGCCGCCGGCGCAGCCCGTACCGGGACGGCCTCAGCGTGGCGATGCCGTCGTCGCGGAGCAGCCGCCAGTCGTCAGGATGCCGTACGAGATGGTCGCCGAGGGCGTCGCTCGCCCCCAGGACGGCGTAGAGCCGGTGCCGCAGCCCCTGCTCCCCGAGCGCGTCGAGCAGCACTGCCGCGTCGGGCGCAGCGGCCAGCAGTCGGACCAGGGTGCGCAACGCGAGGTCGGGGTCGGCGGCGTACTCCGCGAGGTCGCCGAGCAGAGCAGGCTCCGTGCCGTCGTCCGCGACCGGTCCGGCGAGCAGCAGGCCCGGGGACTCGGCCAGCACCGACGCGGCGAGCGCCGGGTCGCGGAAGCCGAGCCGCACCAGCCGAGCGGCATCGCTCTGGCCGCGCGGATGCTCAGCGGTGTTGGGCAGGCTCACCAGGTGACGTTAGCGCCCGTACCGGCCTCAGGGTCGGCGATCGGCACGGTGCGGCCGGGGATCTTCGCCGCTGAGCGCGCGCCGTGGCGCGGGGACGAACAGCGCCGGCGCCCCGACGACCTTGTCCTTGACCTGGTTGGCGGCGAGGACGGCGACCCACGGCAGCACGAGCGCGCCGACGAGGAAGACCATGCGCAGCCACGTGATGGGGATGACCACCGCCAGGATGAAGCAGGCGACACGCGTGGACATGACGATGATGTAGTTGCGGCGGCGGTCCTGGAACTCGTCGACCCGGCTGGGCGCGGCGCTGGTGATGAGGACGACCGGGGCGGTGGCGGAACGGCGTCTCATCACGCACCTACGCTACGGCCGAGGTTGCCTCGCCGCCACTCAGGGGACGGCACGCGCCGGACGCCAGTAGCCCCAGCGCGAGCACGCCCACGGTGGCTGTCAGTGCGTGGCGTACCCCGACATGGTTGCCGAGGAGCCCGATCACCGGCGGCCCGGCCAAGAACGCCACGTAACCGACCGACGCGACCACGCTCACCCGCGCCGCCGCCCGCGCCGGGTCGTCGGCCGCCGCGCTCATGCCGACCGGGAAGCCCAGCGCGGCGCCGAGCCCCCACAGGACCGCGCCCACCATGGCAGAGCCCAGGCCCGTACCGAAGACCACGAGCAGCAGCCCGGCCGCGGCGGTGAGCACGGACGCGCGGAGCACCGGCACCCGGCCGAACCGGTCGAGGATCGTGGTGCCGAACCACCGCCCGGTCGTCATGGCGGCGAGGAACAGCGCGAAGGTGAGGGCTCCCGCGGAGGCGGCGGCGTGGTAGCCGTCGATGACGGTGAGGCCGAGCCAGTCGTTGCCCGTGCCCTCGGTGAAGGCCGCCGAAAGGACGAGCAGACCGACCAGCAGGGTACGGGGCTCGGTCCAGGCGTGGAGCGGGTGGTTGCGTTCGGCGTGGCCATGGGGAAGTGGCTCGACCGGCAGGAATCCCCGTACTGCCAAGGGAACCGTCGCGCCGACGAGGACCGCGACGATCAGCAGGTGGGCCGTGACCGACACGTGGGCGGCCACCATCGCGGCACCCAGGAGCGCACCGACGACGGTCCCGAGGCTGAAGCCGGCGTGGAAGCGGGACATGATCGACCGGCCGAGACGCTGCTCGACAGCCGCACCCTCGACGTTCATCGCGACGTCCCAGATGCCGTTGGCGAAGCCGAGCAGGAACAGGCCGACGACCACCGGGAGAACGCCGTGGTGGTGGCCGATCGCGA
Source organism: Acidothermaceae bacterium B102 (assembly GCA_033097465.1). Taxonomy (GTDB): domain Bacteria; phylum Actinomycetota; class Actinomycetes; order JAWWOL01; family JAWWOL01; genus JAWWOL01. The sequence goes on along the minus strand of AP028633.1, from coordinate 3,825,776 downwards.
CCGTGCCAAGGCCCGCTGCAAGCACGAGGGCCATGACCATGATCGTGGCCGCGGCGCCGACCTTGGTCACGATCATGCCGGCCAGCGGCAGCGCGATGACCGACCCGACGGCGATCGACAGCAGCACCAGGCCGAGCTGACCGGGGTCGAGCGCGAGCGTGTGCTTGACCTGCGGGATGCGTGATGCCCAGCTGGCGAAGGCGAACCCGGACCCGATGAAGGCGACGTAGACCGCGAACCGGGCGCGGACCACCTCCGGCTCGTCGACCGTACGGACGACGGGCGCGGCGCTGATCATGGTGGCGGTGCCTTCGCGTCCGGGGCGCACCCTCGCGATGGCCGTGACCAGCCTAAGCAGTTCCGGACCTCACGAGGCGCCGTGCAGCAGACGGCCGGCCTCGAGGAACACCAGCGCCTGCTCCTCCCGCCACCGCTTGCGCTGGGCCTTTGTCCCGGCGAAGGCGTCGTCCTCGGTGTCGCGCGTGGCGAGGACCTGTACCGGCGGCACGTCGAACGGATGCGTCGACGTCAGCATGCGCCACGACCGCTCGGCCGGCGGGCCGAGAAGCACCACGACCTCGAGCCGTTCGAGGAGCAAGACGAGGCGACGCAGCGGCTCGACGCCAGCCTTCACGTCACCTGCTGCGGGCGGATGCTCGGCGTACCAGGGAAAGGCGCACCAGGGCAGCGTCTCCCCCGGGTCGACGCCGGCCATCCTCAGCAGGGCGCCGAGCCGAGCCGCCCGCGCGGTGTCGTCCTCGATGCTGAGCAGCGCTTGGTACGGGTCAGCAGGAGCGGGACCCGGGTCGCTGGCCAGCAGCAATAGCCGCGCCTCGGTGCCTCCGTGCAGCGGTGCGACGTGCGGCATCCAGCCATCAGGGCCGACCCGCAGCTCGTCCACCAGCTTGTTGACGGGCTTCACGTGCGCCGCGTACAGCTCCTGCAGCTGGGCGGCCCGGAACGCAGGGTCGCTCATCCGCCGGGTCACGCCCTCGATCCTGCCAGCACGGCTACGCTGCCGCCGTGCGCATCCGCCAGTACTGCTACTTCTCCATCCGCAGCCGCGACGTGACGGCGGAGCATTGTTCAGAGCACCGGCAGGTAGCGCTCCAGCTCGAACGGGGTGACCTGCCGGCGGTACTCCTGCCACTCCTGGCGCTTGTTGCGCAGGAAGAAGTCGAACACGTGCTCGCCGAGCGTCTCCGCGACGAGCTCACTGCGCTCCATGACGGTGATGGCGTCGGCGAGGGAGTTGGGCAGCGCCTGGATCCCCATCGCCATGCGTTCGGCGTCGGTGAGGTTCCAGACGTCCTCCTCCGCGCCGGGCGGCAGCTCGTACCCCTCCTCGATGCCCTTGAGGCCGGCGGCGAGCAGCACGGCGAAGGTGAGGTAGGGGTTGCACGCGCTGTCGGGCGAGCGGACCTCGACCCGGGTGGCGTTGCCCTTCTGCGGCTTGTACATGGGCACGCGCACCATGGCCGAGCGGTTGTTGTGGCCCCAGGAGATGTACGACGGGGCCTCACCGCCGCCGACGAGCCGCTTGTAGGAGTTGACCCACTGGTTGGTGACGGCGGTGATCTCGGCGGCGTGCACGAGCAGGCCGGCGATGAACGACTTGGCGGTCTTGGACAAGTGGAACGGGTCGGCCGGGTCGTGGAACGCGTTGCGGTCGCCCTCGAACAGCGAGAGGTGGGTGTGCATCGCGGAGCCGGGCTCGTTGCTGAACGGCTTGGGCATGAAGGTCGCATAGACGCCCTGCTCGAGCGCGACCTCCTTGACCACCAGGCGGAAGGTCATGATGTTGTCGGCCGTGGTGAGCGCGTCCGCATACCGGAGGTCGATCTCCTGCTGGCCGGGCGCGACCTCGTGGTGACTGAACTCGACTGAGATGCCCATGCGCTCGAGCATCGTGATCGCCTCGCGGCGGAAGTCGTGCCCGATGTTGTGCGGGGTGTGGTCGAAGTAACCGCCCTGGTCGATCGGCGTCGGCGCCTTGAACGGCGCGCCCATCTCCGGCCGCTCGGTGAGCAGGAAGAACTCGATCTCGGGGTGGGTGTAGAACGAGAACCCCATGCGTGCGGCCTTGTCCAGGGCGCGCTTGAGGACCTGGCGCGGGTCGGCCCAGCTGGGGCTGCCGTCAGGCATCAGGATGTCGCAGAACATGCGCGCGGTGCCCGGTGCCTCGGCCCGCCACGGCAGGATCTGGAACGTCGACGGGTCGGGCTTGACCAGCATGTCCGACTCGTGGACCCGGGTGAAACCCTCGATGGCCGAGCCGTCGAACCCGATGCCCTCGGCGAACGCGCCCTCGAGCTCGGCCGGGGCGACGGCCACCGACTTGAGGAACCCGAGCACGTCGGTGAACCACAACCGGATGAACCGGATGTCACGCTCCTCGAGCGTGCGAAGAACGAACTCCTGCTGCTTGTCCATGCCGCACATCATGGCAGGTCACCGTTACGTCCCCGTGCCAGCCGGGGCACACGTGTCGCGGGCGGGCCGGGACACGCGAAGGCCCGGGACGCAGGGTGCGCGTCCCGGGCCTGTGCAGCGAGGGTGATCAGCTCGGGACGTACCACTGCTGGTTGGCGTTGCCGCTGCAGGTGTAGATCTGGAGCTTGGTACCGATCGTGGTGGAGGACGCCGGGTCGTCGAGGCACTTGCCCGAGCCCGGGTTGAGCAGCGTGCCGTTGGCCTGCGGGGTCCAGGCCTGCGCCGTGGTGCCGTTGCAGTCGTAGAGCTGCACCTTGGTGCCGTTGGCGGTGCCGCCTCCGTTGACGTCCATGCACTTGCCCAGCGACTGGATCGTGCCGCCGGCCACTGTCCACGACTGGTTGGCGCCGTTGTTGCAGGTGTAGATCTCGATCGCCGTGCCGTTGGCGCTGGTGTTGCCGGTCACGTCGACACACAGCGACGAGGACAGCGCCGAGACGATGGCGCCGATCGGCTGCGGTGCGGGAACGCTCGTGGGTGCACCGGTCGACGGGACAATCGAGAACTTGCTGAACGTCGCGGTGATCGGTGTGGCCGAGCCGGCGTTGGAGACCAGGACACCCGCCTTGGCCATCCGGGAGAACCAGGTGACCACGTCGGCCGGCGTCTTGACCGTGCCGATCGAGGTGAGCGCGCCACCGTCGATCTTGTAGTAGACGCTCAGCTGGTCGAGCGGGAAGCCGGCCAGCTTGCCCGTCGCGGGGTCGGGCACCGAGGTGTTGCCGATGATGACCAGGTCGAGGGTGCTCGTGGTCGTGAGTCCGGGCACGGCCACCGTCGCCGTGGTGGCGACCCCCTTCTCACGGTAGGTCATCGTAATGTGCGGGGCTCCGCTCACCGCGTCGGCCTGGACCTTGATGAAGTTGTTCTGGTCCGGGCCGAAGAACGCGCCGATCTGCTGGTTGCCCGACGTCAGGGACGGGAGCGGGCCCGCCACCGTGGCGTCGATCGTGAACTGTCCACGCGTCGCGTCGAAGTTCTTGTAGAGCGCGTTCTGCTGGTTGTTGCTGGTGAGCACCCCAGCGGTCGAGGTGAGCGCGAGACCGGCGCTGGAGAAGGCGGCACCGGCGGCGTTGCACTGCGTACCGGCGGTGTTGGCCAGCACTCCGTCGAAGCCGGTGATGGCACAGCTGGCGCTGACGGTGCCGCCCTTGGTGAGGTCGGTCGTCGTTGCGGCACCCGCGAGCGGGCCCTGCGCCACAGCAGGCATGACGTTGCGGAGCAGCATCACGATGTCCTGGTAGTCGTTGTTCTTGCCGGCAGCGTTGCGGCCCGGGTCGTCAGCGACGATGTAGGTGTTGGGGATGATCACCCGGTTGGCGTCGTAGGCCTGGTAGACCCGGATGCTGTGCTCGTAGATGACGGGCGTGGTGGTGCTGGTGTTGAACCCGTCGTCGCTGAAGCTCACGTCACCGGTGTTGCCGCCGTAGATCCCGAAGACTCCGGTCGGTGCGAAGGTGCTCGTTCCGTTGACCGTGCCGTTGCCGACAGGCAGCAGCTTCTCGGACTCGCCCAGGTTGGTCTTGGACGGGTCGATCGGGAAGATCGACAGCTGGTTGCACGAGGCGTTGCACTGGAAGCCCTTGGCCAGCGTTGCACCCTGGGCGAACCAGCCGGAGGGCTCGTTGAGCCGCGAGCTCGGGCCGCTGTAGTGGGCGAGCATGGTCATGCTGGCCGGCTGCGAGGGGTCGGCGAGGGTGAAGTACGGCGACTGGACCTCGTCGGTGAACGGCGCGTAGCGAGCCTTGGGCTGGTAGCGACGGTCGCCGCCGGGGGTGTCGATGATCGTGCTGTAGCCGAGGGCCTGCACGATCTGGTCGAGCACCGGCTCGGCGTTGCCGCCGCTGTAGCAGGCGTAGACGCCCGCGACCGCGTTGGAGCCGGTCGGGTTGACCGGGTCGTTGGTCGTGTAGACCAGCGTCGCGTCCCGGTTGATGTTGCCGATGGCGTCCGGCGCCGCGGTGGTCGGGCAGCCGGTCGGCTCGGACGGGTGGTAGCTGACCCCGACCTGGACCGAGGTGCCGGCCGGGATGCTCAGCGACGAGGCCTGGCCGGACGCGAGGCTGAAGCTCTCCGGGTTGTTGCCGGTGATCTTCAGGCCGGTGACGGTCAGCGTCGCTGCGCCGGTGTTGGCGAAGGTGAAGTAGCGCACCGGCGCCTGGGTGTAGCCGCGGACGGCGGAGAACACCAGGCGCGGGGCGGCGAGCGCGAGGCTGGTCTGGTCGAGCGACGTGACCAGCAGGGAGGCCGTGGTGGCCGTCTGCTGGGTCCACGCGCTGGTGGCCGTCCCGATGTTGCCGGTGTGGTCGGTGGCGGTCACGGACAGCGTGTGGCTGCCGAGCGCGGTCACCTTGATCGGGCTCGAGTAGGTGGTGGAGGCACCGCCGTCGAGGGAGTAGGTGACCGAGGCGAGCCCCGAGCCACCGGCCTCGTCGGACGCGGTGACCGTCGCGGTCACGTTGCCGCCGTAGACGCCCGGGGAGGCCAGGGCGCCGGTGAGGGCGATGGACGCGGTGGGCGGCGTCGTGTCGGCCGTGGCGGCGACCACGTCGATGAAGTCGATCTTGGTGTTGCTGCCGCCGGTGGCGTCGATGGTCAGGGCGCCATCGGACACCGTGACCCGCTGGGTGACCGTGTCGAAGAAGTTGCCCGACGTGGGCACGAAGTTGTTGATCAGGACCTGCGCGTTGGGCGTGCCCGACTCGACGTTGATCCGGTCGAGCGAGTTGATGGCGGAGGCGTCACCGACGGCGACGGTCACCAGGTAGTCGCCGTTGGCCAGCAGGTGCTCCCACTGACCGGGGGTCGTGGTGCCGGTGGTCGAGGAGGCCGCCTGCTGCATCTGGATCATCGTGTCGTAGCGCTTGTCCGGCGAGGCGGCGAGGTTGCGCTCGCGACCGTTGCCCACCAGCGACAGCGGGCTGCTGTCGATGGGGTTCTCCCAGCCCGAGCCGGCCGCCGACGTGTAGGCGACGCCGTAGTCGAGCGTGTAGCCGGGGAACGCCTTGGTGGTCTGGGCGCCGAAGTTGACGTGGAAGCTGGTCGGGATGTTGACCACGATCGTGAAGGCGGCGGTCGAGGTGCCGCTGTTGCCCGCGGTGTCGGTGGCCGTCACCACGAGCGAGTGGGAGCCGAGGGCACTGACCACGACAGGCGCGGTGTACGGGGTCGCCGCACCGCCGTCGAGCGTGTAGGTCTCGGTCGAGACGCCGACGTTGTCGGTCGCGGTCGCGGTGACGGTGACCGGGCCGTTGTAGGTGGTGCCGGTGGTGTTGGGGCCGGCGAGGGACGTGGTGACCACCGGGGCGGTCGTGTCCGCGACGGCCGGGACCGCGTCGACGAAGTCGATCTTGGTCTGGGTGCCGCCGGTCGGGTCGAGGGTCAGCGTGCCGTTGGTGACGGTGACCCGCTTGGTCACGGTGTCGAACGGGGCGGCGGTGGTCGGCGTGTAGTGGTCGACGATCGTGGTCGCGTTGGCGCTGCCGGGCTGCGCGGTGATCTCGTACACCGAGTTGACCGCGGTGGCGTCACCGACGGCGACGGTCACGTCGTACTGGCCGTTGTTCAGCGGCGTGGTCCAGCGGCCGGGGGTGAGCTGGCCGCTGAGGCCCTGCATGACGATCAGCGTGTCGTAGCGCTTGTCCGGCGAGGCCGCGGAGTTGCGGATGCGGGAGTTGGCCGTCATGTCCAGCGGGTTGCCGTTGACGTCGGTCCACCCGCTGGTGCCGTTGAAGGCGACCCCGGTGTCGGCGGTGTAGCCCGCAGGCACCGTGCCCGCCGGCTGGAAGTTGACGTGGACGCTGGTCGGCAGAAGGCTCGCGACGGTGAAGGTCGAGGTGGCGGTGCCGGCGTTGCCCGCGGCGTCGACAGCGGTCACGACCACGGTGTGGTCACCGACGGTCGAAACCTTGACCGGCGCGGTGTACGGGGTCGAGGCGCCACCGTCGAGGGTGTAGCTGATGCCCGTCACCGCGACGTTGTCCGTGGCGCTCGAGGTCACCGTGACGGCACTGTTGTACGTGGTACCACTGGCGAGCGTGCCCGTGAGGGTCGACGTCACCACGGGTGCGGTGGTGTCGGCCGCTGCCGGCACGGCGTCGACGAAGTCGAGCTTGGTCTGGGTGCCGCCGGTCGGGTCGAGGACGAGCTGGCCGCCCGAGACGTTGACCCGCTTGGTGACGGTCGACCACTGGTTGGTCGCGGTCGGGACGAAGTGGTCGATGATCGTGGTCGCGTCGGCGGTGCCGGGCTGGGCCGTGATCTCGTCGACGGAGTTGATGGCGGTGGGGTCGCCCACGCCGACGGTCACGTCGTACAGACCGTTGGGGAGGGTGGCGACGTAGCGGCCGGGGGTCGCGTTGCCAGTGCTGTTGGCCGCGAGCTGCATGATCAGGTAGGTGTCGTAGCGCTTGTCCGGGGAGAGCGCGGAGTTGCGGATGCGGGTGTTCTTAGTCATGTCGATCGGGGCGCCGGTGGTGTCGGTCCACCCGCTCGTGCCGTTGAACGCCACCCCGGTGTCGGCGATGTAGCCGGCGGGCGCGGTGCCGGCCGGCTGGAAGTTGATGTGGATGCCACCGTCGGCCGCGAGGGCGGACTCGGCTGCGAGCGCGGGAAGCATCGCGGCCAGGACGGTGGCCACCGCGACGGGAGTGACCAGGCGACGGACGGTCGAGCGCTGGCGCAGGTTCATGATGCTCCGTGGTCTCGCAGGAAGGCAGGAAGTGCCGTGAAAAAACGGGTCGGCCTGGGTTAAGGAGAGGCCGTGGGCTGCCGATAAATACCCCGTAGCCCCCGCCACCGGTGTGTCTCGACCCTTCTTAGGATAGGTCCATTGACCACGGAGAGCAACCATCCCTCACGCATCGACGCTCACGTCACCCGTATGGCCCATCAAAAAGCTACTTTCCGTGACTGGATGAGCATTCCCCCGTAGCCGCCATTTGTCGCCTATGTCCGGGTCGCCCCGTGTGTGCGGCGCCGTCGGAGAGACACGTCGCCTCGATAGGCTGGGGCGGAAATCCCGGAACGGTCGAGGAGGCACGTCGTGGGACAGCTGCGGGTGGCGCTGGCGCAGATCGACACGACAGTAGGTGACCTCGCCGGCAACGCGTCGCTCGTCCGGCAGTGGACCAAGCAGGCGGCGGCCGAGGGTGCCCACCTCGTCGCGTTCCCCGAGATGACGCTGACCGGCTACCCCGCCGAGGACCTCGTCCTGCGCGGCTCGTTCATCGAGGCGGCCCACGATGCGCTCGAACGACTCGCTGTCGATCTCGCCACGGACGGCTTTGGTGACGTCGCCGTCGTCGTCGGCTACCTCGACTGGAGCCCCGAGGCCGCACCGCGACTCGGTCGTCCCGCGCGGGAGCCGCAGAACGCCGCAGCGCTCCTCCACGGCGGCCGCGTCGTCGTGCGGTACGCCAAGCACCACCTGCCCAACTACGGGGTCTTCGACGAGGCGCGCTACTTCGTGCCAGGCGATGCGCTCCCCGTCTTCCGGCTGCACGGGATCGACGTGGCGATCGTCATCTGCGAGGACCTCTGGCAGGACGGCGGCCCCATCGCGGTCTGCGCGGCCGCTGAGGTCGGCCTCGTGGTCTGCATCAACGCGTCTCCGTTCGAGCAGGCCAAGATCAGCTACCGGACCGACCTCGCGGCCCGCCGCGCGGTCGAAGCCGGGGCGGCGCTGGTCTACGTCAACTCCGTCGGCGGCCAGGACGAGCTCGTCTTCGACGGCGGGTCGCTCATGGTCGACGCCCGGGGCACCGTCCTGTCCCGCACCACGCAGTTCGACCCGACCCTGCTGGTCACCGACCTCGACCTGCCCGCCGGCCACAGCGACTTCGCCGGACCGGTCGACGCCCTGGACGGCACCACGATGACGGTCACGCGCACGCTGCTCTCGTCCCCACCGCTCGTGTCGTACGAGCCCGTGGCCTCGCCCATCGAGGAGCCGCTCACGCTGCTCCCCGAGGTCTACACCGCCTTGGTCACCGCGACCCGCGACTACGTGACCAAGAACGGGTTCCGCTCGGTCGTGCTCGGGCTCTCGGGCGGCATCGACTCGGCCCTGGTCGCGACGATCGCTGTCGATGCGCTGGGTCCCGAGCGGGTCGTGACGATCGGCATGCCGAGCCGCTGGTCGAGCGACCACTCCGTCGACGACGCCCGCGAACTTGCTGCCCGCCAAGGGATCTCGTACACCGTGCTGCCGATCGAGCCGATGGTCGCGGCCTACCGGACCGCCCTCGAGGAGTCGGGTGGGCTGCACGGGCTCGCAGCCGAGAACCTCCAGGCGCGGGTGCGCGGCACCACTCTCATGGCGCTGTCCAACGAGCACGGCCACCTCGTGCTGACCACCGGCAACAAGAGTGAGCTCGCCACCGGCTACTCCACGCTGTACGGCGACTCCGCCGGTGGCTTCGCGCCGATCAAGGACGTGTTCAAGACCCTGGTCTGGGCGCTGTGCCGGTGGCGCAACGACCAGGCGGTGCTGCGCGGCGAGACCCCGCCGATCCCGGAGAACTCGATCAGCAAGCCGCCGTCCGCCGAGCTCTCCCCCGGCCAGCTCGACACCGACAGCCTGCCGTCGTACGAGGTGCTCGACGCCCTGCTCGACGACTACATCGAACGCGACCTCGGCCACGACGCGCTGATCGCCGCCGGCCACGACCCGGCGCTGGTCGAGCGCGTCATCCGCATGGTCGACGCGGCGGAGTACAAGCGGCGGCAGTACCCTCCGGGCCCCAAGACCACCCTGAAGGCCTTCGGCCGCGATCGCCGGCTGCCCATCACGTCACGCTGGCGCGAGCGATCCCAGCTGCCCGCCGGCTGACCGCGGGCTGGTCACCCAGCCAGCAGGCCGTCGATGGCTACTGTCGTTCCCTTGGCGTGCGCGGCCTTGGATCCCTTGACTACCAGGGTGATCCGGTGCTTTCCCGGCTTGGCGAACGTCGCGAGGGCGACCTTGACGAAGGTGCGCGTCGCCTTGCTGTAGAGGCTGATGTCGCGCCCGTGCTTGCCGTCGACGTACACCGCGACCACGCCGTCGGCAGGGCCGGTCGAGGTGAGCAACGTGTACGAGGACCCGGTGAGCTTGACCGACGCGGTCGCGCCCTTGGTCGCCGACCGCACATAGCTGCCGCCAAAGGCATGGTGGGACGTCGAGCGGTGCCACCCCTTGCCGAGCGCGAACGTGCGGTCGTCGAAGGGCAGCTGAACGACGCTGCTGGTGAACCCGGCGATGTTGCCGGCGACGTCGGCGGCCACGATGCCCAGGCGGTAGGCGTGGCCAGGGACGCCGTTGAGGTGCAGCGTGCTGTCGCTCGGGACGCTGGCGGTCCAGACCGGCTTGCCGTCACGGAACACGGTTGCGGACACCGACTGCACGCCCGACCCGGTGCCGTCGGTGGCGTCCCACGCGTACGAGAGTGCCGTGGTGGCAGGGGAAGTCTGCTTGGCCGACAGCGTGACCGCCGGCGGTGTCACGTCTGACGTGATGGTCGTCCGGGTCGGCGGCGAGATGCCCGGCGGGGCCTGCGTCAGAGGAGGTGCCGTGGGCGACGAGACCGGCAGCACCGGCAAGGTCGTGTGGACGGGGGCGGGAGTCGTGGTCACCGTGACCGGTGGCGTCGTCGTGGAGACCGGCACCGCAGTGGTGGTGGGCGCCGGGCTGGTCGTCACCGGAGGTGGCGTGGTGTGCCCGGTCACCACGGTCGTCGTCGAGACGATGAAGCAGTGGGTGTAGCCGACGTAGCCCTCGGCCCAGATCCGGTACGTGGCGTCCGCCGGAACCGTCACGGGTTGCGGCGTCGGCGCCTTGCCGGCCGACGTCGAGCACGCCGGCGGCGTACCGGATCCGGTTGCCCAGCCGAGGAAGGTCTGCCCGGCCGGCGCTGTCACGGCGACCGGGATCACCAGGCTCGTCGACGTCGCTGGGACCTGGATCACCGGCTGGGTCAGCAGTCGGTCCACGATCGGGTGCCACAGTGGCGCACCCCGCCCCGTCACCTGGTCATAGCCAGGGCCGGCCGAGCTGGTGCCGTTGCTGCCACTGGTGATGTCGCGGAAGTCTGACCCGGGCGCCGAGCTGAGTGCGTTGTGCAGGTCGCCCAGGCCGCCGTTGAGGGCACCGCGGGAGCCCAGCTCGGCGACGTAACCTGCCGCCGCGACCGGCGAGGCCAGACTGGTGCCGCCGGTGATGCCGAAGCCGAGTGCACCTTGCCAGATGTCGAACCCGGTGTTGGTGTCGGCGTCGGCCGCGATGTCGGGCAGCACCCGCCTGGTCGTCGCTCCCTTGGGGAAGTAGGCCGAGGTGCCGCCGCCGGACCCTGTCCACGCCGTCTCGGTGGTCGGGCCCAGCGTCAGGCTGGTTCCGCCCACGGCGACGGCGAGCGGGTCCGACGCAGGGTAGTTGGCCCCGGCGACCGTGGAGAAGTTGCAGTTGGTGCCGCTGTCACCGGAGGCCGCGAAGACCGTGACTCCGGCAGCGACGACGTTGCCGAGCGCGGCATGCATCGCATCCAGCTGGTCCGACAGACCGCTGACAAAGCTGGTCTCGCAGAACGTCCACGACACCGACAGCGCGACCAGGCCGGGCATGTGCACGGCGTCGGCCGCCACCATGTTGAGGGCGGCGACCATGCCCGCGGCGTCGCCCGGCGCGAAGTAGGCGCGCTGCTTGGCGTAGGGATAGGTGGCGTAGAGGCTCTCCTGGTCCAGCGCCACCTCGGTGTCGCCCCCGGCCACCCCGCCGTCGGTGGTCGACGCGCCGTCGATCGAGATCGCGGTGAACTCCCCCGCGGGTGGCGACGGCAGCTTGGTCGCCATCAGCGGGTTGGCGTTGGTGACGTAGCCGCCGAGCTGGCTGGCGTCCCAGCCGCTGAACTGGATGGTCGCGATGACCGGTGTTGTCGACCCGACCGGCTTGGCGGACGACGCCTGGTAGGCACTGCGGAACTGGTAGCCCCAGAGCTGGGTCGGGCCGTTGGCCGGCACCGGAGCCGGTCCGCCTGACGGCACCACCGACGAGACCTCGGCACGGGCGTCGAGCCGGTGTACGGCGGTCGCGGATCCGTGGACGACGGCGGACCACGGGGTCACCGAGTCGACGGTGAGTCCGAACGACGCCGCATCGCTGAGCAGGCTGGACTGGTCGGCGGCACTCGGGACGCTCGCCTGCAACCGCGACAGGCGGGCCGAACGTGGCATGGCCGCGGTCTCGGCGAGGGGCTCAGCGCTCGAGGGGGTACGAAGAACGACCGTCGCCGAGACCTGGGACGTGTCGGCCTGCGCGGTGATCGGGACCAGGACGAGGGCGGCGCCACCGGTCAGCGCCAAGGTCAGCGGCAGGACCAGGACGCGGCGAAACCCGGTCGGCCGGCCCAACCCGGTGCTGGCTCCCAACGGTGGTTCCCCATGTCGGTCGGCGATGGACGCGGCTGCAGAACCCGGACACCGGGGTGCAGAGCGTCATCTTGCCGCCTCCAGGCCTCATCTGTCAGCCCTTTCACTGGGCCAACCAGGTGAAACTTTGCGCAACAGCCGTCCCGCTAGGTGGCGAGCAGGCCGTCCACGAACACGGCGGAGCCCTTGCTGTGTGCAGGCTTGGTGCCGCGGGCAACCACGACGATCTTGTGTGCCTTGGCGGTCGTGAAGGTCGTCAGCCGCAGCGACACGGCCGTCCTTGTCGCCTTGCTGTAGAGGCTCACGTCGCGGACGTGCTTGCCGTCGACGTAGACCCCGACGGCCCCGCAGGTGGAGCAGGTACGGGTCAGCAGGGTGAATGTCGACCCGTACGCCGTGAGGTGAGCGGCAGCTCCCTTGCGGGTCGCGACGATCACCGAGCCGCCGAACGCCGACTTGCTGGCGGCCCGCGCCCACGTGCCGCTGAGCGCAAAGTTGCGGTCGTCGAACGCGACGCTGGCAGTACGGGTCATCGTCGAGGCGTTGCCGAGGGAGTCCGTCGCCACCACGACGAGCTGGTAGAGCGAGCCGAGCTTGCCCGGCAACACGACCGAGCCACCGCCGGTGCCCTGCGCCGACCAGACCGGCTTGCCGTTGCGCAGGACGGTCGCCTTGACCGTCGCGACGCTAGAGAGGGCGTCGGCGGCCGTCCAGGTGTAGCTGATCTTGTGGCCTACAGGCGAGGAGAGCCTCGCGGTAAGCACAGCGGCCGGGCCGGTGGTGTCGACGGTGGTCGTGGTCGAGGCGATCACGCAGGTCTGGTTGCTGGTGTAGCCGGCCGCCCAGATGGTGAACTTGCCGTCGGTCGGCACGGTGACGGCCGCTGGGGTCGTCGGCTTGCCGGTGGCGTTGCCGCAGGCGGGCGGGGTGCCGTACCCGGTGACCCAGTGGCCGATCGTCTGCCCGCCCGGCACGGCCGTCGTCACCGGGACCGTCCGGCTCGCATTGACCGGGGGGACGCTGACGGTGGGTGCGGCGACCAGCTGGTTGACCAGCAGCTGCCAGTTGGGAGCGCCGAGCCCGGTGACCATGTCGAAGCCGGGGCCGGCGGTGTAGCCGTTGTTGCTGCCGACCGTGATGTCCCGGAAGCTCGCGGCGGGCGCGCTGTAGAGGACGGTGTGGATGTCGCCGACGCCGCCCGTCGTGATGCCGCGAGAGCCGAGCTCGGCGACCATGAGCGCGGCCGAGATCGGCGACGAGAGGCTGGTGCCGCCGACGAGATAGGTGCCGGGGCCGCCGTTGGGCGGGGTGCCGCCGTCGTCGTGGTAGACCGGGAAGCCGGTGGCCGGGTCGCCGTCCGCCGCGATGTCCGGCAGCTCACGCCCGACGGCCGCCGGCGCGGCGGTGGCCTGGTAGGCGGGCCGTGGGAACAGCACCGACTGGCCGCCGCCGGAGCCGCTGAAGCCCGACTGGGCGGTGTTGTCGACCGCGCCCCACGCGGTCTCGACCGGGCCAGGGGTCATCAGGGTGGTGCCGCCGACCGCGACCACGAGCGGGTCCGAGGCCGGGAAGCTCACGCCGGGCCGGCCGTCGTAGCAGGTGGCGCCGTCGTCGCCAGAAGCGGCGAAGATCGTGACACCCGCGGCGACGACTTTGGCGATCGCGGCGTGGACCGAAGCCACCTCCTGGGCGCCGAGGACGAGGTTGTTGGAGTCGTGCTCGCAGACATCCCACGAGATCGACAGCGCCATGATGCCGCGTGAGCTGAGTGCGTCGGTGGCGATCAGGTTGTAGGCGTCGATCTCGTTCTGGACCGTCGATCCGGCGAAGTAGGCCCGCTGGTCGGCGTACGGGTTGGTCGCGTAGATGCTCTCCTGGTCGAGGGCGACTTCACCGGATCCGTCGTTGCCGTCGTCGAGGTTGGGAGCCGCCCCGTCGACGGAGACCGCTGTGTAGACCGACGGAGCGGGCGCGGGCAGGCCGAGGTTGGCCGCCTCGACGGCAAGCTCGCCGGAGTTGTTCCATCCGGAGAACTGCAACGTGGCGATGATCGGCCGCGAGGCGCCGACCGGAGGCGACGCGCTGGAGGCGGTGTAGGCGGCCCGGAAGTCGGCGCCGTAGTGCGGCTGCTGGAGGCTGGCCGGCTGCCAGTCCAGCTGCCGACCGCCGCCTAGAACGACAGAGGACGCGGCGGGCACCAGCGAGGGCGAGACGCTGAGTGACGCACCGGCGACCCGGCCGCTGCGCGCGAGCCGGGTGATCGACGAGGCCTTGCCGTGGACGACGACGCTCCAGGCGCTGGACGACTCGACCGTCAGCCCGAGCGCGGCGGCTGAGGCGACTGCCGCTGAGCGGGTGGCGGCCGACGGCACGGACGTCGCGAGCCGGGACCGGCGGTCCGACCGGGTGATGCCGTGCGCCGACGCGAGGGCCCCCAGCTGGGCCTCGGGCGCCTGCAGGACCAACGTCGCGGTGGTCGCTCCGGTGACGAGGGACGGGCCGGCAGGCGTACCGGCCATCGCTGTCGCCGGCAACGAGACACTGAAGGCCAGGGCTGAGACAGCCGCCAAGACAAGGCGGGGACGCACCCGGGGGCCAACGGTAAGGGCGGACAGGGCGGGACGGGCGGAGCTCGTCAAGGCGTCGTTCCCGGGGTCAGGTCCCCAGTCGGGACGCGGTTGCTCTGGGTCACCGTCGGCCGCCGACACCGGCTTCTGTAGACCCGTCACCCGGACGGAGCAGCCCGCCACGGAGCACCAGATCGACCACCCTCTCAACGTACGCCCTGCCGAGGGGCCTGCCGGCCGTACCGGTCATCGCGGCATGAAGCACCGGCCCCACCAGCGTGTCGATGACGTCGTCCAGCACCAGGTCGCCGCGCAGCTCCCCCGCCTCGACCGCCCGGGCCAACCGCGAGGCCAGCCGGGCGCGTCGCGGCTCGATGACTTGCTCCCGGTAGGTCGCCATCAGCTCGGGCGCCTCCCCGACCAGCCGGTTGATCAGCCGGCCGGCGACGGTCGTCGAGTGCATGCGCAGGATGCGGTCGAGCAGGACCACCAGGTCGTCCCGGAGCGGGCCAGGCAACCGCTGGGGGGTACGGATCTCCGTCACCGTGGCGAGCGCGTGCACGACCAGCTGGTCCTTGCCCGGCCAGCGCCGGTAGATGGTGGCCTTTCCCACACCGGCCCGTGCGGCGACAGCTTCCACGGTCAGCCGGGCGAAACCTGCCTCGTCGAGCAGCTCGAGGGTCGCCTCGACGATGGCAGCCTCGACGTGCGGGTCACGCGGCCGGCCAGGGCCGCGTACCAGAGGCGTTTGCTCCACGGTCGTCACACGTGGACCGGCTCCGACGCGCGGGGCGCACCGTCCTGCTGGGACAACGACGCCTTGCCGGGCAGCCAGATCAGGACGACGACGATGCCCACGAGCACGACCAGCGCCGACCCGAGCGAGGTGACGTGCATCGCGTGGATGAACGCGTGCTGGCCCTGAGTCCAGATCGGACCGGTCGGCTTGTGGCCCTTGCCGACGACCTCGTAGAGACCCCCGATTGACTGGCCGGCGGCGTCACGCGCAGCCCCGGCCGGGATGTGGGCAGCGTCCAGCGCGGGGGTGATGCGGCCGCGGAACGTCGAGGAGAGGATCGACCCGAGGATGGCCACGCCCAGCGCCCCGCCGACCTGACGCATGGTGTTGTTGACCGCCGAACCGGCGCCCGCCCGCTCGCGCGGCAGCGCCGTCATGATCGACTCGGTCGCGGGTGCCATCACGTTGGCCATGCCGATGCCCTGGATCGCTAGCATGCCCTCGAGCACCCAGATGCTGGTGTGCGTGTCGAGCAGCTGGTAGCCGAGGTAGGCGATCAGCGACAACGTCATGCCGCCTGCCACGGTGGCCTTGTTGCCGATGCGCTTGGCCAGCGCCGAGCTGCGCGGGGCGAAGATCAAGATGGCGACGGCGACCGGCAGCAGCCGGATGCCCGCCTGCAAGGGCGAGTAGCCGCGGTCGAACTGCAGGTAGAAAGTCAGGAAGAACGTCGCCCCGAACAGGCCGAAGAACACCAGCGAGATGGCGGCCGAGGCGGCGGAGAACGCGGGGTTCTTGAACAGCGTCACGTCGAGCGACGGGTGGTCGCTGCGACGCTCGAGGAACACGAACACCGCGAGGAGCACGGCACCGCCGATGAGCGGGACGAGCACCCCGGCAGTACCCCACTGGTTGTTCTCGCCGCCCTTGATGATGCCGTAGACGAGCGCCACCAGGCCGACCACGGACAGTGCGACGCCGGCGAGGTCGATGTGCTGCGGGTGCGGGTCCCGGGACTCCGGGACGATCATCAACGTCGCCACGATGCCGACCACGACGACCGGGATGTTGATCAGGAAGACCGAGCCCCACCAGAAGCCTTGCAGGAGCGCCCCGCCCGTGATCGGGCCGATGGCGATGGCCATGCCGGAGATGCCGGCCCAGATGCCGATCGCCCGTCCGCGCTCCCGCGGGTCGAACACGTTGGTGATGATGGACAGCGTCGAGGGCATGACCGCCGCACCGCCGATGCCCATGAGGGCCCGCGTGGCGATGAGGATGCCGGGTGACCCGGCCCAGGCCGAGGCGGCCGAGCCGATGCCGAACACCAACATGCCGGCCGAGAGCATGCGTCGCCGTCCGAGGCGGTCGCCCAGCACCCCGAACGTGAACAGCAGTCCGGCGAAGGCGAGCGTGTACGAGTCGACCATCCACTCCTGCTGGCTCTGGGTGGCCTTGAGGTCCTTCTGGATCGTGGGCAGCGCCACGTTGAGGATCGTGTTGTCGAGGACCACGATCAGCAGTGCGAGGCAGAGCACCCCCAGGACCCACCATCTCCGCGGGTGACCGGTGTTGGCCTGCTCGGCAGGTTCGGCCTGAGCGTGCTCGTGCTTGCCGTGATGGGCCATGGCCTCTTCTTCCGGTCGCCAGATGTGCCCGATTTCGGGCCGACACCGTCTCGTAATTCGGCTCCAGGCTACGACACCCGTTCGGACACGCAACCCGGAATGGCCGCCTACCCCTCGGCAGTTGGGCCCAGTCGTGCGACGATCGCAGGAGTCCGGGGACACCTCAGGTGCCCCGAGATGACGAGAGGCAGTGCGATGACCAGCAGCAATGACCCCCAGCATGACCGACAGGACGACACTCCCCGCCTGTACGGAGGCCAGCCCATGGTGACTCCTGGGCGGCGGGTGACCATCCACGATCTGCAGGCCGCCAAGGCCCGGGGCGACAAGTGGGCCATGCTCACCGCCTACGACGCGCTGAGCGCAGCGATCTTCGACGAGGCCCAGATCCCGGTGCTGCTCGTCGGCGATTCTGCGGCCAACGTCGTCTACGGCTACGACTCGACGGTGCCCGTCACGGTCGAGGAGCTGCTGCCGCTGGTACGCGCGGTCAGCCGTACCGCGAAGCAGTCTCTGGTCGTCGCCGACCTCCCCTTCGGCTCGTACCAGGAGAGTCCGCAGCAAGCGCTGGCGACCGCGGCCCGCTTCCTCAAGGACGGCGGCGCCCAGGCGGTGAAGTTCGAGGGTGGTCAGCGGGTGCTCCCCCAGGTCGAGCTGCTCGTCGAGTCGGGCATCCCGGTCATGGCCCACCTGGGGCTCACCCCGCAGAGCGTCAACGCGTTCGGCGGCTACCGGGTCCAGGGGCGCGGCGAGGCAGGCGAGCGGCTGATGAGCGACGCCAAGGCACTGCAGAACGCGGGCGCGTTCGCGGTCGTGCTCGAGGTCGTCCCGTCCGAGCTCGCCGAGCGGGTCACCGCGTCGCTCGAGATCCCGACCATCGGCATCGGAGCGGGCTCGGCCACTGACGCCCAGGTGCTCGTCTGGCAGGACATGGCCGGCCTGACCGCGGGCCCAGGCCCCAAGTTCCTGCACCGGTACGCCGACCTGCGAGGGACGTTGTCCACAGCGGCGCGCGCGTTCGCGGACGACGTGCGTGGCGGCGTCTATCCTGCCGAGGAGCACGGCTACCACTGAGCGGTACGCGGAGGGCGGATCGTTCGGCGTCCAGCGGGGGACGGTAGTCTGCCCCGCTGAAGATCCGTCCCGCCCTGGAGGAACCTTGCCGGCCGTGCCCCGCCTTCGCCTGCTGCTGCTCGCATCGACCCTGGTCCTGGGGGTGCTGGCACCGCTGACCCCGGCGCTCGCCACCGCCGGCGACACGGTGTCCATCACGTCGCCGACCGCGGGTGCGACGGCGACCGGCATCGTCACGGTCAACGTCCAGGCCGCGGCGGTCACGCCGACGGCTGGCGACACCGTGCAGCTGCTGGTCGACAACGTCCAGTACGGCGCCGCACGCTCGTGCGTGTCCACCGCCTTGCCCTGCCTGGTCACGTTCGCGTGGGACTCGACCGGGCTGAGCGGGACGCACACGCTCGTCGCCGTCCTTTCCTCCAACGGGTCGACCCAGAGCGCGCCGGTCACGGTGACCGCCGTCAATCCGGCGCCAACCGTCACGCTCTCCGCCCCGACCCCGGGCCAGGTGGTCAAGGGCACGTTGACGGTCACCGCGCTCGGCACCGTCGACCTCACCCAGAACGACGCACCCGTGTCGCTGCAGCTGCTCATCGACGGCGTGAAGTACGGGCTGCCGGCCGCCTGCAACGTGCAGATCGGCACGGCGAAAACCTGCCTCGGCACGTTCACCGTGCCGACCACCGGCAGCTCTGGCCTGCACTCCGTGCAGGTGACCATGGCCACCACCGTGTCGTCGGCCGCCAGCCCGGTCGTCCAGTACGACGTGTTCACCGCGCTCAAGGCCAGCCTGACCAAGCTCGCCCCCATCCGTGGCGGCCGTTCGGTCGTCGTCTCCGGACACGTACGGGCTGCAGCCGGCGGAGCAGGCGTCTCCGGCGTCCGGGTCAAGATCACGCTGTCGCCCGCCGTCGGCAAGCACCGCTCGCTGATCGTCCACACCGGCAGCACCGGCGGGTTCTCGGTAGCCACCAAGATCGCGGTCGGTACGGCGATCTCCGCGAGCGTTGCGAAGACCAACGACGAGGGCACCGCCTACGCGCTGATCAAGGTCGCCGCCTACGCCCCGATCACCTGCAAGGTGAGCAAGACACTGGTGCAGGACAGGTACGCCGACGGCACCTGCACCGTGCCGCTGCTGCCCAGCGGCACCAAGGTCAGCCTGCAGTACCTCCAGGGCAAGCGCTGGAAGGTCCTCGGCGCGGGCCTCACCAGCGGCACCGCGATCCCGATCTCGTTCACGTTCCCCAACCGCGGCAAGTACGCCGTCCGGCTCGTCCTCGGTGCCAGCAAGCCCTATCTCGCCACGGCCGGCGTCCCCTTCACCATCACGGTCACCTGACGCCGGTCTGACCGCCGCGATCGAGGCACATCGCCGTCACCTCACGACGGCCGGACCGCGTCGAGCACCTGGTCGAACGGCCCCGGGATGGCGTCCAGCTCCAACGCCTCGACCAGCAACCGGCCGTACCGGATCTTGCGCCCGCTGCCCGCGCCCATGAACCGCCGCAGCTGGACATCGGTGCTGAAGCCCTGGCGGGCCGGCTGCCGGGAGAAGGTCCGGTAGGCGATCGCCTCGCGCGCGCCCGCGATCACGTCAAAGACCCGCTCGTAGCCGAGCGCCCGGATCAGCTCGTCCTCGAGATCACGGACGCAGACGAAGAAGCCACGCCTGGCCAGGTCGTCAGCCGAGTCGACAGACCCGAGTCCCGCCCGGTCGAGGCCTCGGCAGAAGTCGGCGACCTCCGGCTCGTCGCAGAGCCCGGCAACGGTGACGCCGAGTCCGGGCGGGCCGAACAGCGACAGGAAGTGGCCGATGTTGGTCGCGCCGCCCATGGCCAGCACCGCGACGCCCTCAGCCGTCAGGTCGCGGCTGCGCCGCTGCGCCGTCGCCCGTACTGCTGCCTGGTCGCTCCAGCCCTCGACCAGGATCACCGCGCGCAGGTCCACGCCACTGGTCAGCAGCTCCGTCGCGGCCGTCCGCAACGGCACCAGTCCCGAGGCGCGGGCCACTGACTGCAGCTGCTGCCGGGCCTGATCCTCCATCCGACCACCCTGCCACAGATTCTTCTTGACCGGTACAGAAGTAAGCGTTACTGTACCGGTACAGAGCACCACCTACAGGAGGAAGAATGAACACGATCACCGACCCGATGGCCCAGCTCGTGGCCCGCAGCAACCAGGTCGCGCTGGCCCACAGCGCCCTGCCCTGGAGCCCGGTCGTCCCCGAGATCACCCGCGAGACGCGCCACCTGCTGGCCGTACGCAGCGTCCTCGCGCAAGGCCTGCAGACGCTCGCTGCCAGAGTCGAGCCGCGCCAGGCACCGTGCACGCTCGTCCCTGGTCGGTGAGCAACGCCACTACTCTTGACCAGACCATGGCGAGAGTGACGCTGCAGACCATCGCGGACAAGGTCGGCGTGAGCCGCATGACGGTGTCCAACGCGTTCTCCCGCCCCGACCAGCTCTCCGACGAGCTGCGCACGCGGGTCCTGGCCGCGGCCGACGATCTCGGCTACGTCGGCCCCGACCCGTCGGCGCGGGCGCTGGCACGGGGGTCGACGGGCGCCGTCGGCATGCTGCTCACCGACAGCCTCGGCGAGGCGTTCACCGACTCGGTGGCGACGACGTTCCTGGCCTCAGTCGCCGACTCGCTCGCCGAGGCCGGACTCGCGCTCACCTTGCTCACGCCCGCTGGTACGCAAGGCAACGTGCCAGCGCGCGACGTGGCCATGGACGGTGTCCTCGTCTATGTCTGTGAGCCGGACAGCCCCGACGTCGAGTGGCTGCGCAAGCGACGGCTCCCCCTCGTCGGCGTCGACCAGACCCCTGTCCTGGGCACTGCCCACGTCAACGTCGACGATCGCCAGGGCGCTCGGGCCGCCGCACAGCACCTGGTCGACCTCGGCCACCGCCGCATCGACATCCTCACCCTCGGCTACGCCGACCACAGCGCCTTCGTCGACGAGCCGCTGGCCGAGCGCAACAACTTTGCCGGCCGGCAGCGCATGCTCGGCTGGCTCGACGCCCTCACGGCAGCGGGCATCACCCCGCGCGTCGTCCTGTCGCCGTTCCGCCCGGCAGAGGCAGCCGACGAGGGCGCGCGCCTCATCCTCACCGGCCCGGACCGTCCCACCGGCGTGCTCTGCTTCTCCGACGTGTACGCGGCAAGCGTCGTGCACGCCGCCCATGCACTGGGCCTGCGCGTGCCGGATGACATCTCCGTCGTCGGCTACGACGACAACCCGCTGGCGACGCGGCTCGACCCGCCGTTGACCACGGTGCGGCAAGACATCGAGGCCAAGGGCCGCCTCGCCGTCGCCACCCTGACCGCCGTCCTCAAGGCCAGGCAGGACGGCACACCCGAGCCGACCGACCACGTCTCCCTGCCCGTCGAGCTCGTCGTACGGGGCAGCTCAGGGCCGGCGCCACAGCGTTAGACCGGCAGCACCCACAGGTCGTCGTGGATGATCGCCACCGTACGGCCGTCATGGGTGACTCCGTCGACGTGGACCCCAGGTCCGCCGACGACCACGTCGGTGTGGGCGCTGGAGGTGTTGAGCCCCAGCGCCGCCAGCTCGTCCGGCTTCATGGCCAGCCCGCCCTCAACACAGAACGGGAACGACTGCCCCCACGCGACGTGGCAGCCGGCGTTCTCGTCATAGAGCGTGTCGTGGAAGACGATGCCCGCCTGGTTGATCCGCGAGGTGCGGTCGACCAGGGCGACCTCGCCCAGGCTGCGGGCACCCTCGTCACTGTCCAGCTCGGCGAGGATCGCGTCGAGGCCGGAGTCGGCGGTCGCGTCGACGATGCGGCCGTTCTCGAACCGTACGACCAGTCCCTCAACCAGCACCCCGGCACGCGGCATGACCAGGGGTCGGGTGAGTCGCAGCACCCCATCGGCGCGAGCGCGGTCAGGGCTGGTGAACACCTCCTCGGTCGGCAGGTTGGGCATGAAGTCGATGCCGGTCTTGGTGGTGAGCGAGCCGCTGACCCAGAGCGAGCCGGGGATCAGGCCGACCGTGAGGTCGGTGCCCTCGCCGTGGTAGCGGACCGCGTCGAGGTCGAGCGCCTGCACGGCGGCGGTCTTGGCCGCCAGCAGCGCGCGGTGGTCGGTCCAGGCCTGCACCACGTCATCCTCGTCGAGCCGCATCGCCACGGTGACCGCGTCCCACAGCCGGTCGACGTCGGGCTCGCCGAAGACCTGCGTCGCCCACCCAGGACTCGGCGCGGCGACGATGGTCCACGCGATGTCACCCCCGAGCAGGGCCTTGCGCGACGCCAGCGCGTACTCCAATGGCACTGCCGCGAGGCGCGCGGGATCGATGCCGTCGAAGACATGCGGGTCGGCGTTGCCGGTGAGCCGGATGGTCGCCGCACCCCCCGCGGCCATCTCCTCGAGCTGGGCGGTCTGCCAGTCGGGGACGCTGGTCAGGCTCTCCATCGGAGCGTGGCGCAGCGCCGATCGCCGGACCAGTGCGTCGTCGTAGCTGACGACCACCCGGCCGGCGCCAGCAACATAGGCCTGCTCCGCCAGGGCCTGTGCGACCGGCGCGTGCTCGATGTCGGCGCGGATGTAGACATCCTGGCCGGGCTGAACATTGGCCCCAACGCGAACGACGAGAGTGGCGTAGCGGGAGAGCAGGTCATCCATGACAACGGACACTACGCGACGGTACGGGTGAGGTCAGACGTCGGTCACGCGCAGCCCGGCGTGGGCCTTGTAGCGGCGGTTGACCGCGATCAGCACCGCCGTCATCGCCTCGAGCGACGCCGCGAGGTGCAGTGGCCCGGCGTCGATGCCGCGCACGCCCTCGATGGTCGCCGCGAGTGCGATCACCAGGTCCTTGTCCTCGCGACTGTCGCCCGCCACGAGCACGTCGCAGTCGATCGGGTCGTCGCCCTCGAGCAGCAGCCGCGCGCTGATGTGGTGGAAGGCGGCACAGACCCGCGACCCCGGCAGCAGCGCAGCGGCCTGCGCACCAGCACTGCCCTCCGGTACGGGGATCGGGCGCGGGCCGCCCTTGCCGAACGCCAAGGGGTTGACGCAGTCGACGACGAGGCGGCCCTCGAGCGGCCCGGCCAGCTCGGTCAGCGTCGCGGCGTGCCCGTCCCACGGCGTGGCCACGACCACGATGTCGGCCCGCTCGGCGACCGCCGCGTTGGGGTGACCCGTCACCGGCAGCACGCCGCCGCCCGTACCGAGAAGTCCTGCTGCTGCGGCCACCGCGCGGTCCGGATCGCGCGAGCCGAGCAGCACGGGGACCCCGGCCATGGCGAACCGGCGGGCGAGTCCCCGACCCTGCTCCCCCGTGCCGCCGAGGATGCCCACGGTGTGTCCGGCGAGCGGCGGTGTCGGCGTCGGGAGAGGAGGCATGCGACGATCCTGCCACTGGCGGCGTTCGTCGCCCGGTGAGGCCTGGAGGTTGCTGGTGGATGCGGCGAGCGTGAAGGCATTGCGCGAGCTGCTCGCGTCGACCGGCTGGGGCGACCGCACCCGCAGGTTCGGCAAGTCTCTCCGCGAGGCCGGCCACGACCCGGGCGGCCTGCTCCTGGTGGGTACGCCGGACGAGGAGCCGTGGCACCTCACCGCTCACCTCGACGAGGAGTCGCGCTGGTCGGGCCTGCCGTCGCTGGCCCCCGTGCTGGTGCGCTGGCAGCCCCCGGTCGGCGCTCCCCCGCACCTCGCCATCGGCATGGACCGGCTGGAGCAGGCCGGCAAGGGCGAGACCGTGTTCGTAATCGCGCCCGACACACCCCCGGCCTCGCTGCTCGAGCGGGTCGCCGATGCGCGCAAGGACGGCGCCGTGATCCTGACCCTCGACGGCGGCGATCGCGAGCTCGAGTCACTCGCCCACGACGCGTTGGTCGTCCCCAGCGGGGAGCGTTCCGACGGCGGCGTCGTGCTGGCCAGCGGCCTCCCCCCGGTCTCGTTCGACCTGGTCAGCCACCTGGTCAGCGTCTCGGCCGGCGAGGGACCGTCCCAGCTGCGCCGCGGCGTACGCGCCCGGCTCGCGCAGATGCTGGACACCCTGTCGGGACCGCGCGAGAGCTGACGAAGCCCCCGGTCGGGCCGAACGCTCCCGCTCGGGCACAGAGCAGGGCATGATCGCAGGAGGCGCACCTGCGCCTTGACCCACGTGCCGTGCTTCATGTGGTGCCAACAGCTGTCAGGGGGCGGCCTTGGACCTGTCCGACGGGGACTTTCCCGACCTCCATCCGTCCTCCTCGTCCCCACTCCGGGCGACCGTGGTCTCGGGCTGGGCTGCGCTGACCCAGGTCGTCAGCGACGCACTCGCCGACGGGCTCGCCGCCGTCGTGAGCGAAGCCACGTCGTTCGCGCACGGACCCGCAGCAGACCTGGTCGTCGTCGAGATCGCCACCGACGACCCGGGTCCCGTCGTCCATGCGGTACGCGCTGCGCTGCCGAACGCCGCGCTCCTCGTCCTGACCGGACGCCCGACACTGGTCGCCTACCCCGCCCTCGGCAGCGGAGTCGACGCCCTGCTCGAGCTGGAGCCGGCCACCCTGCCTGACCCGTACGCCGTCGTCGCCGCTGCCCGGGCCGCGCTCCACCTGCGCGCCGAAAGCGTGGCCACCCGGCGCTACCGCCGCCTGGCCGCCGAGCTCTTGGACGGTACGGACGCGGCCACCTGCCTGGTCGATGCCAACGGCGTCATCGTCGCCGTCAACCGGCTGTGGCGGACGTTCGCCACCGGCAACGGCGGCGACCCGGCCGTCACCGGCGTGGGGGCCAACTACCTGGAGATCTGCGCGGCCGCGACCGGCACCGACGCCCCGACCGCGGACCAGGCTGCGGCGGGCCTGCGCCGGGTGCTCGCACGCGAGACCGAGCGGTTCGAGCTCGAGTACGCCTGCGACGCCCCGGCTGTCGAGCGCTGGTACAAGCTGCAGATCTCGCCCCTGACCTCGATCGGCGGGGCCAGCCTGTCCCACCATGATGTGTCG
Organism: Acidothermaceae bacterium B102; assembly: GCA_033097465.1. Taxonomy (GTDB): domain Bacteria; phylum Actinomycetota; class Actinomycetes; order JAWWOL01; family JAWWOL01; genus JAWWOL01. The sequence continues at coordinate 3,800,905 of AP028633.1, read as the reverse complement.
GCGGCGACCCAGACCTCGCTGGCGCTGTCCCACATGGCGCTGCACGACCCTCTGACCGGCCTCCCCAACCGGGCCCTGCTGCAGGACCGGCTCCAGCGCGCGCTGTCCTACTCCCGACGGCTCGAGCTGAGCGTGGCGGTCGCGTCGTTCGACCTCGACGCGTTCAAGCGGGTCAACGAGAGCTGGGGCCACCCCGCGGGCGACGAGCTGCTGTGCGCCGTCGCCGGCCGCCTCGACGAGCTCGCACTGGGGGTCGACACCACGTCCCGGGTCGCCGACGACGAGTTCGTGGTGGTCCGACCCGGTCTTGAGTCGATCGTCGAGGCCCAGCTCTGGGTCCAGCAGCTCACCACCGTGTTCGACGAGCCGTTCGCCCTGGCGAGCGCGGGCGAGTCGGTGTCGGTGACGGCCAGCACCGGGCTGTACGTCGCCCGTCCCGAGGAGGCGCCGGACGATGTCCTGCACGGCGCCGACGTCGCCATGCACGCCGCCAAGGCCGACGGCCGCGGCCGGATCCGGCTCTACACCGACGACCTCGGCCGCGGCGCCCAGCACCGCCTGCGTACCGAGCACGAGCTGGCCGGCGGCATCGCGGCAGGCGAGTTCGCGCTGTACTACCAGCCCGTGGTCGACCTCCGGCTGCGCAAGGTGATCGGCGTCGAGGCACTGCTGCGGTGGTGCCACCCCGACGGCATCCGCATGCCTGACACGTTCATCCCCATCGCCGAGGACACCGGACTGATCGTTCCGCTCGGCGGCTGGGTGGTCGAGGAGGCCTGCCGCCAGGCGGTGGCCTGGGCCGCGGCCGGTCTCGACCTGGAGATGGCGGTCAACCTGTCCGCGCGTCAGGTCTCTCACCCGGACACGATCGCCACCATCGAGTCGGCCCTACAGCAGGCCAAGCTCGACCCGACCCGGCTGCTCGTCGAGGTCACCGAGTCTGCCGTCGTCGAGGACGCCGAAGCCGCCCAGCTGGCGCTCAACCAGGTCTCGGCGCTCGGCGTACGTATCGCGATCGACGACTTCGGCACCGGCTACAGCTCGCTGCTCTACCTCAAGCGCTACCCGATCCAGGCGCTCAAGGTCGACCGCACGTTCGTGTCCGGCATGGGGGTGAGCGACGACGACGACGCGATCGTCGCCAGCGTCATCAGCCTCGCGCGAGCCGTCGGCGCGGTCTGCATCGCCGAGGGCGTCGAGACCCACGAGCAGCATGGCCTGCTGCTGGCGCTCGGCTGCCAGTTCGCGCAGGGCTACCTGTTCGGCCGGCCGGTGCCAGCCGACGAGCTGCCCGACCTGGTCGTCGACTGCGACGAGCGGTTACAGCTGCCGGCCCCCCGCGAGGGCGGCGGGCGCGCGCGCCGCCAGCTCAAGGTCAACCCGTCCGTGGTCCGGCGCATCGACGAGCTGCACCAGTCCGGGGCGTCGCTGCACACCATCGCCGCGGTGCTGAACAAGGAGAACGCGCCGACCGACCACGGCGGGCGCTGGGTGAGCGCGACGGTGGCCCGGGTCATCGCCTCAGGCCGGACCAGCTGACGAGCGGTCGGCTCAGCCGCCGGGGTACTGGTGCTGCGCCAGCAGGATGCCACCGAAGATCAGCAGGCCGGTGATCAGGCCAAGCGGCGGGACGAGCCGACGGTAGGAACGCGGGTTGACCCGGCTCAGCACGAAGGACAGGCCGATCGCGGCCAGCAGGACGACGCCGTAGAACGCGACGTAGAGGTACTCCACCTGCTGCTTCTTGTCCACGCCACCGACTCCCGCTCGCTGTCCACCGACTCGCTCGCGGTCAGCCTAACGGGTCACCGGCCCCGCCGCGCACCGGGGCGGCTACGCCACGCGCGGTGCTGCTGCGACTGCCCGCCGGCGCGCCTTGTCGGCGTACATCGCCTCGTCCGCGGCCTCCCAGGCACGGGCAAAACCGCCGAGGACGCTGAACGGCGCCTGCCCGAACGAGCTCGAGACGCCAGCCGCGCCGAACGCGTCGCGAAGACGCTGCAGCAGCGCGTCCGTCTGCTCGGTGGTGCTGTGGCTGGCGAGGACGCCGAACTCGTCGCCGCCCAACCGGGCCACGATGTCGGTCTCGCGCACACCGGACCCAAGCAGCTCGGCGGCCAGGCACAGGTGCTCGTCACCCACGTGGTGGCCCTGGCCGTCGTTGATCGACTTCAGCTGGTCGAGGTCGAGGATCACGATGGCGGCAGGGTCGCCGAAGCGGCGGTACCGCGCTTCCTCCGCCACGAGGGCCCGGTCCCAGGCGCGCCGGTTGAGCAGTCCGGTCAGCGGGTCGGTGTCGGCGTCCCGCTCGGCCCGCTCGGTGAGCCGCGACTGATCGGTCAACGCGAGGTCGGCCTCGAGGATCGACCCGAGCAGGCGGGACAGCAGGTCGAGCAGCGGCTCGTACGCGGCCATGGCGGGGGAAACGGACTGCTCGTTGATCGCGCAGAGGGTGCCGAACAACTCGCCGTCGGCCCGCAGGATCGGCACCCCGACGTAGGCGCCGACGGGTCGGAACGCCGTGGCAGGTGCGGAGGCGTACTCCGGCACGACACTGATGTCGGGGGCGACGTGGGGTGCGCCCGCGACCATCGCCGAGCAGAAGCCGTAGTCCCACGGGGCCTCGGCCCCCGGCAGGTAGCCCTCCTGCGAGTCCTTGGAGCACAGGTAGATCTGGCGGCTCCCCTCGCGCCGGGTCACCATCCACACGCCCATGGGGATCGCCGCGGAGAGGTAGTCGACCACGGCCCGGCACGCGTCGTCGAAGGACATCGACGGCAACGGGGGCAACGGCAGGGACGTGCTCACGGTGCGGGGACCTCCGGGTCAGCTGGCGGTGAAAGACACTAGATCGTCAGGCGCCCAGGTTGCTCGTAGAGCCGAACGCTAGGCCTGGGTCACCCGTCCGGCGTCCAGCAGCCAACGTCTATCCGTCGGCACCGCGTCGAGCAGCCGCCGGTCGTGGGTGACGAGCAGCAGCGTCCCGGCGTACTCGGCGAGCGCTTCCTCGAGCTGCTCGATCGCCGGCAGGTCGAGGTGGTTGGTCGGCTCGTCGAGGACGAGGCAGTTGGTGCCCCTGGCCTGCAGCAGCGCGAGTCCGGCGCGGGTGCGCTCACCCGGGGACAGCGACGCCGCCGGTCGGTTGACGTGGGCCGCCTTGAGCCCGAACTTCGCCAGCAGCGTGCGCACCTCTTCCACCGGCGCTTCGGTCACCGCCTCGAGGACATCGACGACGGTGCGCTCGACGTCAAAGCTGGCCCGCGCCTGGTCGAGCTCGCCGACGACGACGCCCGAGCCGAGGGTCGCGGTGCCGCTGTCGAGCGGCAGCCGGCCGAGCAACGCCTGCAGCAGGGTCGACTTGCCGCTGCCGTTGGAGCCGACGATGGCCACCCGGTCGGCCCACCCCAGGTCGAGGTCCACCGGTCCGAGGGTGAACGCCCCGCGACGTACGACGGCCTGGCGCAGGGTGGCCACGACCGAGCCCGAGCGCGGCGCCAGGGGCAGCTCGAGGCGCAGCTCCCACTGCTTGCGCGGCTCGACGACGCCCTCGCCCTCGAGCCGCTCGAGGCGGTTCTCCAGGGTGCGGATCTTGCCGGCGGCCGACGTGGCGCCCTCGATGCGGGCGCCCCGGGCGTTCTTGTCGTTGTCCGGCGCCCGGTTCTTGGCCCGCAGCACGCCGCGTACCGACATCTCGCGCGAGCTCTGGACCTGGCCGACCAGCTTGTCCTTGCGCTCCTCGAAGTCCTCGTAGCGCTCGCGGGCCTGCCTGCGGGCGGTCGCCCGCTCCTCGAGATAGGACTCCCAGCCGCCGTCGATGGTGCGCGAGGCCTTGTTGTACGGGTCGAGCTCGAGCACCGCGGTGATCGTGCGGGCCAGGAACTCGCGGTCGTGGCTGACCACGACGAGACCGCCGCGCAGCCCCTGGACAAACCGTTCCAGCCGGTCGAGGCCCTCGAGGTCGAGGTCGTTGGTGGGCTCGTCGAGCAGCAGCACGTCGTAACGGCTGAGCAGCACCGCGGCGAGTGACGCCCGCGCCATCTGACCGCCGCTGAGCCCGGTCGTCTCGACGTCGAGCGCGCCGTGGGGCAGGCCGAGGTCGGCGCAGACCTCCGCCGCACGGCTGTCGAGGTCGGCCCCACCCAGCGCGAGCCAGCGGTCAAGGGCGATCTCGTACGCGTCAGCCGCCGCAGCCGTCTCGTCTCCGAGCGCCTCTGCGGCAGCCTGCATCGCAGTGTCGGCCGCGGTCACCCCGGTGCGCCGGCCGAGGTAGCCCAGCAGGGTCTCCCCCGGTCGGCGGTCCGGCTCCTGCGGCAGGTAGCCCACCGTGCCCGTGACGCTGATCGTGCCGCCGTCGAGCGGGACGTCACCGACCAGCACCTTGAGCAGCGTCGACTTGCCGGCGCCGTTGGGGCCGACCAGTCCGAGCTTGGTGCCGGGACCGACGACGACGTCGACCCCATGCAGGACCGGGACGTCGGCGAAGGAGGCCCGCAGACCACGGGCGACGAGAGTGGACACGCGTCCAGTCTCCCGTACGCCCGCGGGTGGCTCAGGCCTTGCGGGCGGTTCGCTTGGCCGGCAGCGACTTGGTGGCGGCCGTTGACTTGCGGGGGGCCGTCACCTTGCGAGCAGCGGCCACCCGCTTGACCGGTGCGGCGGGCTTGACCGGGGCAGCGGCCTTGACCGGCGTCGGGGTCACGACGGGCACCTCGGACTCGACGACCACCGTGGCGACCTCCCGTACCGGAACGGTTGCCTGCACCCCGCGGGCGGACCTGGTCCGGACCGGGACCGCGGCGGGCAGGTCAATCAGGCGGCACGGGATGTCGGTGTTCTCGTCGACCAGCAGGCTCGCGCACACCCGGTGGTAGCCGTCGGCGACCTGCAGCGGGAAGCCCCGGACCAGGTCACCCCGCACCAGCAGCACGGGCGAGAGCGGCTGCTTCTTGCGGATCTTCTTCAAGTCGATGGCGACGTGGGCGTTGGCCTTGGTCAGCAGCGGCAGCTGGGACGCCCGGAGCAGGTCCTTGGCCTTGTAGTGGACGACCGGCGCCACCTCGAGCTGGCCGACGAGCTGGACCCGCAGTGCCGGGTCCGCGACCAACAGGGACAGGTAGGAGTCCGCGGCCGGGTAGTCGTGGGCTGCGGGCTTGCTCTTCCACTTCACTGTGGTCATGTCCGTCTCCTCTGGCGCCTAGGTGCGGGGCATTTCGGTCACATTGAGCGTCTCAAGATGAACAGTACGTGTCAGGATCTTGAACATCTCGTCTTTGGCTCGCCATAACTTGAGAGGTTTCGGGTGACCTTGCTCGGCCTGTCCGGCCTGCTCCTGGTCAGTTTGTTCGGACCTCTGCTGGCCACGGTCCGGCGCACCCGCGTCCCGGTCGTGGTCGGCGAGCTCGCCATCGGCGCGCTGATCGGCCGGTCCGGATTCGGCTGGGCGCACCCAGCCGACCCGATCTTCAGCTTTCTCGCCGAGGCCGGCTTTGCCCTGGTGATGATGGTCGCGGGCAGCCACGTCCCGGTGCGCGACGCCCGGCTGCGCGGCGCCCTCGCCAAGGGCGGCCTGATCACGGTCGCCGTCGGGCTGCTGTCCGTTCCGGTCGCGTGGTCGCTCTCCCACCTCGCCGGCACGGGACACACCGCGGTGTACGCGGTGGTGCTGGCGTCGAGCTCGGCGGCGCTCGTCATGCCCGTGGTGCAGGAGGACCGGCTTGCGGGGGCGGACGTCCTCACCATGCTGGCGCAGGTGGTCGTCGCCGACACTGCCTGCATCGTGGCCCTGCCCCTGGCGGTCGACCCATCGAAGGCCGGCCGCTCTGCCCTGGGTGCCGTCGTGGTGATCGCCGCGGCTGCAGCGTTGTTCTTCGCGTTGCGGGCGCTCGAGCGGGACGGGGTGGTGGCCAAGGTCCACCGCGAGAGCGTGCAGCGGACGTTCGGTCTCGAGATGCGGCTGTCGCTGGCCACGCTCTTCGCCCTGGCCGGCCTCGCCCAGAACGTCCACGTCTCCGTGATGCTGGCCGGGTTCGCCATCGGCCTGGTGCTCGCTGGCCTGGGCACGCCCCGCCGCCTGGGCCGTCAGCTGTTCGGGGTCACCGAAGGGTTCCTCGGTCCGATCTTCTTCCTCTGGCTCGGGGCCACGGTCGACCTGGGCGCACTGTTTGCCCACCCCAAGCTCGTGCTCCTTGCCGTGGGGCTGGCGGCCGGAACGCTGATCATCCACGCTGGTGCACGGCTCGTGGGCCAACCGCTGCCGCTCGCCCTGCTAGCCGCCGCGCAGCTCGGCGTGCCCGTCGCGGCTGTCACCCTCGGCACGCAGAACCACATGCTCGTCCCGGGCGAAGGCGGCGCGATCCTGGCGGCCGCCCTGGTCACCGTCGGCGTCGCCTCAGCCGCCGGTGGAGTGGCCGCGTCCCGGCAACCACCTCAACCCAGCGCTCCCGGACCGACCAATCCGTCGCAACCCGGCGCTGCCTGACATCAGCTGGACCCTGCGTGGCGATCGTCCGGCGTCGGTGAAGGCAGTGTTGCGCTGGAGGCAACAATCCCTTCTCCGACTCGCGGTCAGCCCGCGGCGAGGCGGTTGAGCGTGAGGTCGCGGGCCTCGGCGTAGCGGGCCCGTACCGCGCGCACCTCGTCGGCCTCGAAGACCTCGCCGGACGTCGCGGCCCACTCCGGCGGCGCATCGCCCCCGGAGAGCGTCCAGGCCGCCTGCCGGGCGGCACCGTCGGCGACGTACTCGCTGACCGGCGGCACCACGACGGGACGACCCAGCACCGCGGGCGCAATGGCACGGACGGCGGCCGACTTGGCGCCGCCACCGATGAGGAACACCCGGTCGACCCGCGCGCCCTCGGCGACCAGCGCGTCGAGGCCGTCGGCGAGACCACAGAGCAGGCCCTCGACCGCAGCGCGCGCGAGGTGGGCCGGGGTCATGGTGTCGAGCGTCATGCCGTGCAGCGAGCCCGTGGCATAGGGCTTGTCCGGGGTGCGCTCGCCCTCGAGGTAGGGCACGAGCACGAGCCCGCCAGCACCGGCCGGCGCCTTGAGCGCCAGCCGCGACAGCTCGTCGAGGTCGACGCCGAGCAGGGCAGCGGTGGACGAGAGGATGCGGGCCGCGTTGATGGTGCAGACCAGGGGCAGGAAGCGACCGGTCGCGTCGGCGAACCCGGCGACCGCGCCGGTCACGTCGCCCGCCGGAACCTCGCTGACCGCGGACACGACGCCGGACGTGCCGATGGACACGACGACGTCGCCCGGCCCCGCGCCGAGACCGAGCGCTGCGGCGGCGTTGTCTCCCGTACCGGGGCCCAGCACTGCGCCACCGCGGGTGTAGCCACCGGCCTCGGCCGGCCCGAGCACGGTGGGCACCATGACCCGCTTGCCGAGCGCTCGTTCGAGCAGGTCGAACCGGTAGCCCTCCGCGCGCGGCGACCAGTATCCGGTGCCGCTCGCATCGCCGCGGTCGGTGCGGATCGCCTGCAGACCAGGCGATCCGGCGAGATGCCAGCTGAGGTAGTCGTGGGGCAGGCAGACAGCAGTGGTACGGGTCACGCTCTGCGGCTCGTGCTCGGCGAGCCACCGCAGCTTGGTCACGGTGAACGACGCGACAGGCACGGTGCCCACGGCGTCGACCCACGCCTGGGCCCCGAGCTCACTCACCAGATCGGCGGCCGCCTGGCCGGAGCGCAGGTCGTTCCAGAGCAGGGCCGGCCGGACTACCGCGCCCTCGTCGTCGAGGCAGACCATGCCGTGCTGCTGCGCGCCGACCGCGATGGCGGCAACGTCGTCGAGCCCGCCCGCCTCGGCGATCGCGGTGTCGAGCGCGGCGAGCCAGACGGCCGGGTCGACCTCGGTGCCGTCCGGGTGAGCGGCGGCCCCGCTGCGTACCAGGGCCCCGGACTCGGCGTCCCGGATCACGACCTTGCAGGACTGGGTCGAGGAGTCCACACCGGCGACGAGCATCAAGGCATCGGTCCTGTCCGGGTCGACTCCGACCCGCGGATTGGTAGGACGGCCAAACTTAATTGCCCTCGCAACCAGGGTCAAGGTCGCCGGCGCTGCGGAGCGCGATACTGCAAGGATGACCGACGACGCCGGGCACGCCGCCTTCGAGCGGGCCCTCCGCCAAGCCATCGAGCAGGTGACGTTCGACCGGGTCGACGTGCTGCCCACCGTGGTCGGCCGCCGTGGCTGGCTGCGGTCTCGCTTGGCGGTCGAGGACGCGGCGGCGATCACCGTCGGCGTTGCGCTGGCGTCGGCCGCGCGCCTCCAGGCATTCACGACCGGCAAGGCCGCACCGACCGTCACCATCGACCGCGACCACCTCGCCACGGCGTTCCGCTCGGAGGCATACACCCGCGTCGACGGAGACCCCCTCGGCGCCGGGTTCGCCCCGCTGTCCCGGTTCTGGCCGACCGCGGACGGGTGGGTGCGCACCCACGCCAACTATGAGTGGCACCGCCAGGCGCTGTTGTCATCCCTTGAGATTGCCGACGCAGCAGGCGATCCGGAGACCGTGGGAGCCGTGCTCGCGGGCCTGACGTCGCAGCACGTCGAGGACCGGGTGACCGCCGCCGGAGGCATCGCCGCTGCCGTGCGCACCGAGCAGCAGTGGTCACGCAGCGAGCAGGGCCGCGCGGCGGCGGAGCGGCTGATCGTGAGGGGCACGACGATCGGGTACGCCGCGCCGCGCACCGCCCGGACCGTGGGTCGGCCGGCGGAGGGGCTGCGCGTGCTCGACCTGACCCGGGTGATCGCCGGACCAGTGGGGACGCGTTACCTCGCAGCTCTCGGCGCCGATGTGCTCCGGCTCGACCCGCCGCCGCTGCCCGAGCTGCCCGGCCAGGTGCCCGATGGCCTGCTGGGCAAGCGAAGTGCCCTGCTCGACGCCTCCACCGACCGAGGTCTGGACACGCTGCACGAGCTGCTCGACGGGGCTGACGTCGTCGTGCACGGCTACCGCCCGGGCGCCCTCGACCGGTTCGGCCTCGATCACGCGTCCCTTGCTGAGCGTCACCCCGGTCTCGTCTGCGTCGTTCTCTCGGCCTGGGGAGAGGACGGCCCGTGGGGTCGGCGCCGTGGGTTCGACAGCATCGTCCAGGCGGCCTCGGGCATCGCGACCGTCGAGGCGTCGGACGGCCGTCCGGGAGCACTGCCCTGCCAGCTGCTCGACCACGGCACCGGCTACCTCGTGGCGGCGGCTGTCCTCGACGCGGTCTACCGTCAGCGCACCACCGGTGGCACCCAGCACCGCAGCCTGGCACTGGCCACGACCGCGTCCTGGCTGCTCCGCCTCCCCAGGCCGGACGAGCTGCCCTCCCCCGGCGAGCCGTCACCCCGTACCGCGACCATCGGACGGCTCACCGCCGTCACCCCGCCGGGCAGCCTCGACGGCGGCGCCCTGACCTGGCCCAGCGGGCTCCCGGAGTACGGGGCCGACGCGCCGGCCTGGTGAGCCCACGCCCACAACTGCGTCGATGAAAGGAGTCTCGGGGGCGTGATCACGCCACTGGCACTCCTTTGATCCACGTTGCTGCGGACCTGTCCAGGCGTCGCGATCAGACCGGGCGGCGGCGCAGCCGTACGACGAGCACCGCAGCCACGGCGAGCAGCACCACGACGAGCAGCACCGACAGGCTGATCGCCCATGCGTCGCTGTGCGGGCTCGACGTGACGACGACGCCGAACGCGAGCGCGTAGTCACCGAAGCCGGCGAACTGGGTGCGGTAGACGTCGTTGCCGGTCGGTGCGGTGGGCAGCACAGTCCAGGCGAGCGTCGGCTGGGCGCGGTAGAGGAAGACCGGCGGCGGCTGCCGGGCCGACGTCGCGCGCAGGACCATCGTCGACGCGCTCGCCGCGTCGCCGGGCGGCGGAGACCAGGTCACGATCCCCGCTGACGCAATGGCGGTCACCCGGTAGACGTTGCCGTCGATGGTTCCCTTGCTGGGCTGGCGATCCGGAGCCTGCGGTACGGCGCTGACCGTCACCGAGGTTGCCCCCGACGTGACCCGGAGCAGGCCACCGGGCAGCACCACGTTGATCTGCGGCGCCTGCTCGTCGGTGTTGACGTAGACGGTCGTGCTGTTGGTCGTCCCGGTCACGGCCGCGCTGCCACTGGCGTGGTCGGGGGCCGGCGTCTTCTGGTAGCCGGCAGGCGGCACGACGTACCGGTAAGGCTCGTCCGGAAAATTGATGCCGTCGAAGAGCGGGACGGCGCCCGGCACTACGATCCACGCCGTGATCAACGCTGCCAGGGCGGCGACGCAACGGCCGGCAGCCGCCCGGGTCAAGGAGCCGGCGCGGCGACGACCAGCGGAGCGGTGACCGCGGGGCGGACCAGCCCGGAGCTTTCCGAGGAGGACGGCTTCTCCTCCTTGGTCAGCGGCTGGGCGATCAGCCAGAGCGACAGCATGGTGTAGGCGACCATCGCGATCAGCCACCGGTACTCGCCGCGGCGGGCCTCGGCGCGACCGAGGCTGCGCAGGGTGAGGTGGCGGTGAGCGATCACGACCGCGACGATGTGCACCGCGATGATGACGACGACCGCGAAGTACCAGTAGAAGGCGTTGGGCAGGAACGCCACGTGCGGCTCAAAGTTGTCGTTGAACGGGTAGAACAGGTGGATCGGCCAGCTCTCCAGCCCGGTCGGGTTGCCGATGAGCGGCAGCAGCAGCTGGCTGTTGATGAGCACGTACTGCAGGTTGTGCGCGATGAGGTAGCCGAACGCGATCGGCAGCATCGAGGGCAGCAGGTCGGCGAGGGCGGCCGTCATGCGCTCCCTGACCCCCGCGGCACGCGCGGCCGCGTACGCAAATCCACCGAAGACCGCGAAGACCACGACCGCGATGGCGAGGAAGACCAACGTGGCGAAGAGCTCGAGCTGGTGGGACTTGTCGGGTGCGGCGAGGTGCAGGTTGCGGGTGACGGTCGCCCAGTGCGGGGTCGAAATCAGGCCGTCGAAGTTGACGGAGACCAGCAGCAGCAGCACGAAAGCAGTGCGCGACGGCGACGGCTCGAACGGCACGTCGAGACCGCCGGCGAACCCCCTGCGGCCTTGGGCGCCGAAACGCAGGAAGCCGAGCCGGCCCCAGGTCGAGAACAGCACGCTGAACATCTCGCCGCGCTCGAGCCAGCGCCTGCCGAACATCAGGCCGCCGAACGCACTGACGAGCGCGTAGATGACGAGAGCGATGGCCGTGACCCGCGGTTGGACGGCGGTCTTGTTGAACACCAGCTCGCCGCACGCCGTCAGGAAGTAGAGCACCACCGCCGGCCACCAGCCGAGCTTGTCCGGCCACCCGACGGGTGCCTCGCTGCCGAGCAGCGCCTTGCGCAACCCGGGCCGGTCGCAGAGCTTGGCCAGCGTGGCGAACGGGTTGACCGCCTGGGTCCAGTCGCCGAGGATGCCGCAGGTCAGCGGCACGATGATCCAGACCACCAGCCAGAACGTCGTGGGCACGATGTTCTCGGGGATCTCCTGGCTGCCGGTGATGCCGACGATGACCAGGAACGCGAGGAACAGCATGGACACCGTCGCCCAGGCGGCCGCGCCGGTCGTCCACGGGCGGAGGTAGGTGACGTCCGTGGGCACGGTCTCGCGCGACGTGTCGACGGTGCGGCGCTCGGCCACGAGGAACGACAGGACGACCACCACGGCGCCGCCCAGCACGAACAGCTTGAGCGGGATCGGCAGGTCGTAACGCGCGCCGAAGGCGTGCGCCAGGATGAGCGGCTGCGGCACAGGACACTCCCGGTCGGGCCAACGGGTCGTAGGAAGCCTACGTCCCGCGGCCCCACGACCGCGCGGGCCTTACCGAACGGTTACCCGGAAAATCAGCGAGAGCGTCGCCGGCACCGCGTGCAGCTCGTGCGACGGCAGCACGCCGGGGCCGCAGGACGCCGTACCGAGGCCGTTCTGCCCGATGTCGAGGTTGAGCGTGAGCACGTCGCGGGGCACGAGGTCGGTGGGGTGGTCCGCAGCATCGAGGTCCTCCGACGTCCACGGCCGCACGGTGAGGTCGAACTCGCCCTCGACCCGCAGCACCGAGCCAGCCCCGGCCAGCTCGGCCCAGCGCACGCCGGCCCGGTTGCCGTTCTCCTGCGGGAAGACGTAGGGCGTCTGCAGATCAGCGACCGAGGACTGCCAGCGACCGAGTCGCACCCCGGCCCGGCTGTCGGCGTAGGACTCCCCCGGCCCCAGGCCGAACCACGTGACGTCGTTCAGGTCGGTCGGGACCGAGAGCCGCAGACCCAGGCGGGGCAACGGCACGACCCACTCGCCCGACGGTGCGAACTCGACGTGCAGCGCGAGGTCGTCGCCGGCCATGCTCCAGCGGTACGTGGTGGTCAGTGCGGCGTCGGTGGCGGCTGGGGCGGACCGCACCACAACGACGGTCTCGTTGTCCGTCGCCGTCAGCGACACCAGGCGGTGGCGCAGCCGGTGGAGGCCCAGCTCGCGCCAGCTGGGGTCGAGGCTGATCCCGTGCATGCCTCGGTCGTTGTCGGTCGGTGCGCGCCAGAGGTCGAGCCGGGGACCGTCTACGGCGAGCTCACCGATGCGGGTGAGCACGCCGGTCGCCGGATCGAACCAGGACGGGTCGACGGCGCGCCGCGCGACCAGGGTGCGTGGCGTGAAGAGCGCGGGGACGTGCTGTCCGAAAGCGATCTCGTGCCCGGCGGGCACCGTCGGGCTGGCCTTGCGCGTCACGGCTCGTACCGTCAGGACCGCGTCGTCGTCCACCTCAGGAAGCGCGACAAGGGCCTTGGCATGCGGCGCCAGGACGGGCACCTCGAGCTCGCCACCACCAACCCGCTCACCCTGACGCTCGGCCACCCACTCGAAGCGCAGGCCACCGGTGTCGATGTGGTCGTAGCGACTCGTCACCTCGACGGTCGACCTCGACACAGCAAGGCGTACGGGGGCAACCACAGCGGCGAACTCCACCAGCCCTGGCGACGGCGTGCGGTCGGCGAACACAAGCCCGTCGGCGATGAAGTTGCCGTCGTGCAGCGGCTCGCCGAAGTCGCCGCCGTAGGCAAAGAATGCCTTGCCATCAGGCGTTGTGGTCGCGATGCCCTGGTCGATCCACTCCCACGCGAACCCACCCTGGCAGCGCGGGTGGCTCTCGAACAGCTCTTGGTACTCCGCCACCCCACCAGGCCCGTTGCCCATCGCGTGGACGTACTCGCAGAGCATGAACGGGATCGACCGGCGGTGTGCGTCGAGGGCCGGGTCGACGGTGACGGGTTCGAGACCCTGTCCGATCGCCGCGACCTCGGCGTGAGTGGCGTACATGCGGCTGTAGATGTCGGTGTAGCCGCTGTCCCAGTCGCCCTCGTAGTGGACCGGGCGGGTGTCACGGGCGTGTGCGAGTTCGGCCATGGCGGCAAGGTTGGCGCCATGGCCGGCCTCGTTGCCCAGTGACCACAGCACAATGCTCGGGTGGTTCTTGTCGCGCTCGATGGTCCGAGACATCCTGTCCAGCAGGGCATCTCGCCACCGGGGGTCGTCGCTGGGGTTGTTGCGCCAGCCGGTGAAGAAGAAGCCGTGGGTCTCGAGGTCGCACTCGTCGATGATCCAGAGCCCGTGCTCGTCGGCTAGGTCGAGGAAGTGCGGGTTCGGCGGGTAGTGGCTGGTCCGTACCGCATTGATGTTGTGCTGCTTCATCAGCAGGATGTCGGCGAGCATCGTCTCCCGGGGCACGGCCCGGCCGTGCTCGGGGTGCCACTCGTGCCGGTTGACCCCGCGGAAGACGATGCGCGAGCCGTTGACGGTGAGGATGCCGTCGACGATGGCGACGGTGCGAAAGCCGATGCGCAGCGAGACCGTCTCGGCGTCGGTCGAGATGGTCGCGTCATAGAGCCGGGGCCGCTCGGCCGACCAGGCCTCGACGTCGAGGGTGTACGTGCCGGCAGCATCGACGTCGACGAGACCCAGCTCGGGCAGCGAGAGCCTCGCACCAGCAACGGTTTCGACGCGCAGCGTGCCATCGCCGTCGGCGTGGACGAACACGTCGTCGATGCCACCGGCCGGTCGGGACAGCAAGGTCACCGGCCGGAAGATGCCGGACAGCCACCACATGTCCTGGTCCTCGAGATAACTGGCCGGCGACCACTGGTGAACGCGCACGGCGACGATGTTGCGCCCGGGGCGCAGCACGTGGCCGACCTCGAACTCGACGGCCAGCCGGCTACCGGTGGAGAAGCCGATGCGCTCGCCATTGACCCAGAGCGTGAACATCGAGTCGACGCCGTCGAAGCGCAGCAGCGACGAGCCGGCAGGCCAGTCGTCCGGCAGGTCGAGCCCCAAAACGTAGTCACCCGTGGGGTTCTCGTCCGGCACGAACGGCGGCTCCACCGGGAACGGGAACCGCACGTTGGTGTAGGCGGGGCGGCCCCACGCCGCGTCGGGGGTGAGGGCGTCGGCGCCCTGCAGCTGCCAGTGGCCGGGCACGGTGATCGATGCCCAGGCCGCGACCTCACCGTCGAGGAAGTCGACCGGGGCGTCGGCGGTCGGTGACAGCCGGAACCGCCACTCGCCGTCGAGGGACAGCTGCGGTGCGTCCGTACGGAGCCGTGCCCGTGGGGCCGTGCGGCCTTCGCCGGCAACATAGGTGGACAGGATCGAGCCGTCGAGGGTCACGCGGTGCTCCATCTGCTGGAAGGCTGCTGGAAAGACGGGGATCTTCTGGTCAGTCGCCCGACTCGACGATCATCAGCTGGGTCATCGAGTCGAGGGTGTCGCGTGCGGAGTCGGGCAGCCGGTCGTCGGAGATGACGACGTGGGCCTCCTGGATGCGGGCGAAGCGGCTGAGCCCGACGTTGCCCCACTTGGTGTGGTCGGCCACGACGACGAGCCGCCGCCCGGACCGGATCATCGCCTGGTTGGTCTCGGCCTCGAGCAGGTTGGGCGTGGTCAGCCCCGCGTGCTCGTCCATGCCGTGGACGCCCATGAACACCATGTCGACGTGCAGCGACAGCAGGGCGGAGATGGCGACCGAGCCGACGAGGGCATTGGACGGCGTGCGGACGCCGCCGGTGAGGATGACGGTGCGGTCGGGCGAACCCGAGCGGTGCAGGACGTCGGCGACGGGCACCGAGTTGGTGACCACGGTCAGCCCGGCGATGCCCGAGAGGTGGCGGGCCAGGGCCCACGTGGTGGTGCCGGCGCTGATCGCGATCGAGGTGCCCGGCGGGATGAGGGCGGCGGCCGCCTTGGCGATCGCCTCCTTCTCACCGGGCTCACGCGAGGACTTGGCGGCGAAGCCGGGCTCGTCCGCAGCCCGCATGACCGGCAGAGTGGCCCCGCCGTGGACCTTCTCGACGAGGCCGCGGCGGGACAGGGCCTCGAGGTCGCGCCGGATCGTCATGTCCGAGACGTCGAGCTGGGTGACCAGGTCACTCACCCGGACGCCCCCCTGGCGATGCACCTCGACCATGATCAGCCGCTGTCGCTGGGAGGCCAGCATCAGGTGGTCCCCGTCCGGGAGGGCGCTGCGGGCAGCGGGAGGAGGCGGTCGGCGGTCATGCTCACAGGCTGCTGCAGGCGCGAGAACAAGTCAACAGGAACCAACAGAAACATGGTGCGCGGTTTGTACGGAACTCCGAACGGTTTGCGTCAGCCATCCCCTTGCCGTCCAACGGGGGAAGCGCGATCAATCGTGATACGAGCGTGACCTGCGGTGCGTTGACATGCGCGGTGGGAACCGCAAGATTGTGAGCGGTTGCGTGCGGTTTCTGTCTTGAGTCACCGCGACCTGTCAACCATCTCGCACTAATGGAGGCGTGCATGACCCGTTCGATGCGACCCACATCGCCCAACCCACGCGACGTCGGCTTCCCGGTTTCGCGCCGTACGCTGCTCAGCGGTCTCGCCGGCACCGCCGGTGTCGCTGGCATCGCTGCCTGCAGCAGTGGCAGCGGCAGCTCCGCCTCCGCCACGTCCAGCGCAGCGGCCGCCACGTCCGCTGCCGCCGCCGGGGCCACCTCGGCAGCTGCCGGCGGTGCCACGTCCGCGGCGGCCGGAGGCGGCGCCGCCAAGGGGACCATCACCTTCGGCTCCAACGGCTCGGACGCCGTGCCGAAGGCGGCCTACGCGGCCGCCATGGCGGCCTTCATGACCGCCAACCCCAACGCCAAGGTCAAGACCAACACGGTCGATCACAACACCTTCCAGACCCAGATCAACACCTACCTCCAGGGCACCCCGGACGACGTGTTCACCTGGTTCGCCGGATACCGCATGCGCTTCTTCGCGGCCAAGGGCCTCGCGGGCGACATCAGCGACGTCTGGGCCAAGGCGTCGGGCTTCTCGGACGGTTTCAAGCAGGCCTCCACCGGCGACGACGGCAAGCAGTACTTCGTCCCGATCTACAACTACCCGTGGGCCGTCTTCTACCGCAAGAGCATCTGGGCCAAGCACGGCTACACGGTCCCCACGACGATGGACGAGCTCAAGACGCTGGCCACGAAGATGAAGGCGGACGGCCTCTCGCCGATCGGCTTCGCCGACAAGGACGGCTGGCCCGCCATGGGCACGTTCGACATCATCAACATGCGGACCAACGGCTACCAGTTCCACGTCGACCTCATGGCCAACAAGGAGCAGTGGTCCGACCCCAAGGTCACCGCCGTCTTCAACAACTGGGCCGAGCTGCTCCCCTTCCACGAGGCCGGCTCTCTCGGCCGCACGTGGCAGGAAGCCGCCCAGAACCTCGGTAAGGGCACCTCGGGCATGTACCTGCTGGGCTCGTTCGTCGGCCAGCAGTTCACCGGTGCGGCGGTCGACGACCTCGACTTCTTCCCGTTCCCGTCGATCGACCCGGCCAACGGCACAGACTCGATCGATGCACCGATCGACGGCCTGATGATGGCGGCCAAGCCGAAGAACGTGGACGGCGCCAAGGCGCTGCTCGCCTACTGGCTCACGCCGGCGGCAGAGAACGCCTACCTCAAGACCGACTCGAACGACGTCGCCGCCAACAAGGGCGCCGACACGTCGGGCTACAACGCACTGCAGAAGAAGGCGAGCGAGCTCATCTCCTCGACCAAGAACATCGCGCAGTTCATGGACCGCGACACGCGCCCGGACTTCGCCTCGACGGTTATGATTCCGTCGCTGCAGAGCTTCATCAAGAACCCGAAGGACATTGCTAGCCTGCAAAAGAGCATTGCGTCCCAGGCAAAGACCATCTTCGCCTCAGCTGGCTGATCGTCCGTCGCCCGGAGCGCTCCGGCGCTCCGGGCACCGGTCATCTCCACGTCAAGGCAAGAGGAGTCAAGGCATGGCAGTCAGGGCTGCGGACCCGCGCGACGTGGCGACAACCTCGTTGAAGCCGCGAAAACGTCGTGGCCGCCGACGCTTCACCCGCCGAGACAGGGTCGTGCTGACCTTGATGCTCGGCATCCCGACGCTGCTGCATGTGTCGCTGATCTGGTTCCCCGCCATCGCCTCGGTGGTGCTCTCGTTCGGCGTCTGGGACGGCATCGGTGGCCTGGGCGCCATCAAATGGGTCGGCACCCAGAACTACCACGAGATCTCGTCGAACTACCCGCCCTTCTGGCCGGCGGTGCAGCACAACCTCATCTGGCTGGGCTTCTTCCTCATTCTGGCCACGCCGATCGGGCTGCTGCTGGCGGTGATTCTCGACAAGGAAATGAAGGGGAGCCGCCTCTACCAGAGCGCGCTCTACATGCCGGTGGTGCTCTCCCTCGCCCTGGTCGGCTTCATCTGGACGCTGATCTACAGCCAGGACGACGGCCTCATCGACAACCTGTTCAAGATCCATACGGACTGGTACGGCGACTCGAGCATCAACTTGTGGGCCGTCATGGTGGCCGCCAGCTGGAAACACGTCGGCTACATTATGGTGCTGTACCTAGCGGGCCTCAAGGGTGTCGACACCTCCATCAAAGAGGCCGCCTCCATCGACGGCGCGGGCCCCTGGAAGTCCTTCCGCTACGTGATCTTCCCAGCCCTCAAACCCGTCAACATCATCGTGCTGGTGGTCACGGTGATCGAGTCCCTGCGGGCCTTCGACATCGTGTTCATCGTCAACGGCGGCACCAACGGCCTCGAGCTGTTGTCGGTTCTCATCTACAACAACATCCTGGGTGAGGCGAGCCGCATCGGCTTCGGCTCCGCGATCGCCGTCATTCTGCTCATCATCAGCCTGGCCTTCATCATCACCTACCTGTTCCAGGTGTTCCGGAAGGAGCAGGAGTCATGACCGCCGTCAGTGTTGGAACCGACGCCTCGTCCAGCCCCGCCATCCTGCCGAAGCGCAAAAAGCCCCTCACCGTTGGCCGGGTGCTGCTGCACGTCTTCCTGATCACCACGGCCCTCATCTGGCTGCTGCCGCTGCTCTGGGCGGTCTACACCGCACTGCGGCCGTACGCGGACACGGCGGCCCACGGCTATGTCTCCTTCGCCGGCCACTACAACTTCAAGAACTTCACGACCGCCTGGAACCAGGCTGACTTCCCGCACTACCTCGGCAACACCCTGATCATCACCATTCCCGCGGTGATCTTCACCCTGATCCTTTCCTCGATGGTGGCGTTCGGGCTGTCCCGGTTCGCCTTCAAGGGCAGCCTGTTCTTGCTGATGCTGTTCACGGCCGGCAACCTGCTGCCGCAGCAGGTGCTCATCACTCCGCTCTTCCGGCTCTACCTGAAGATCCCGCTGCCGATGTGGATGAGCGACTCCGGCCACATGTACGACTCGTACTGGGGCATCATCCTGATCCACGTCGCCTTCCAGATCGGCTTCTGCACCTTCGTCCTGACCAACTACATGAAGACGCTGCCGGCTGAGCTCACCGAAGCGGCGCTGGTTGACGGGGCGTCGGTCTGGCGGCAGTACTACGGCATCGTGCTCCCGCTGTGCCGCGCGCCGTTCGCCGCGCTCGCCACGCTCGAGTTCACCTGGATCTACAACGACTTCTTCTGGGCCTTGACCTTGATCCACACCGGCCGGAAGCAGCCGATCACGTCGGCCCTCAACTCGCTGCACGGCCAGTTCTTCACCAACAACAACCTGGTCGCCGCAGGTGCACTCCTCACCGCGATCCCCACGCTCATCGTGTACTTCGCTCTGCAGCGCCAGTTCGTCGGCGGCCTCACGGTCGGCGCCACCAAGGGCTGACCGCCCGTTCTCCGTGACCCCGTAGACACCCTCGGAAGGAACCACGTTCCTATGGCACGCGCTGCCCACCTGCGCAACGGAGGGGTCAGCGTCGTCGTCGACGTGTCCGGCCCCACCCTTGCCGGCATTGCCCACTGGGGCGCCGATCTCGGCGACCTCGACCAGGCCGCACTCCTCGCCGTCCTCGACGCGTCCGCCCCCGCGGCGATCGGCCAGGGGCCCGACCTGCCGGTCCGGCTGGCATTGCTGCCCGAGCACCGCACCGGTTGGATCGGTCGTCCGGGACTCGAGGGCAGCCGCGCCGACGGCTCGGCCTGGGTGCCGCGCTTCGTGCTCGGCGAGGTCGAGCAGACCGACGACAACGGCACCCAGCGGCTGACCCTCCACGCGGCGGCTCCGCGTGAGGGCCTTGCCCTGGTCACCGTGCTCGAGCTGACGCCGCAGGGCCTGCTGCGGGCCAACCACACACTGCACAACACCGGCGAGACCGCGTTCTCGTTGCAGCGGCTGGCCGTCGCACTGCCGGTCCCGGTACGGGCAGAGGTGGTGCATGACATGACCGGGCGCTGGGCCCGCGAGCGCTCGCCCCAGCAACGGCCCTTCGGCGTGGGCACGTGGCTGCGCGAAGCCCGTGGCGGCCGTACCGGACCCGAGTCGCCCACCGTGCTCAGCGCTGCTACGCCCGACCTCGGGTTCCGTCGCGGCGAGGCCTGGGGCATCCACCTCGGCTGGTCGGGCAACAGCGCCTGGTGGGCCGACCGCACCGCGACCGGCGACCAGCTGCTGTCCGCGGGCGAGCTGCTGCAAGCCGGCGAGCTCGACATCGCGCCCGGGGACTCGTACACCTCGCCGTGGCTGTTTGGTTCCTGGAGCAACACCGGGCTCGACGGCGTCAGCGCCCGCATCCACGAGTGGCTCCGTGCCCGCCCGCACCACCCCTCCCCCACGGCCCGGCCCCGGCCGGTCACCCTCAACGTCTGGGAGGCCGTCTACTTCGACCACGACCTCGACCGGCTCACCGCTCTCGCTGCAGTGGCCAAAGAGGTCGGCGTCGAGCGTTTCGTTCTTGACGACGGCTGGTTCCGCCACCGCCGCGACGACACGGCCGGCCTGGGCGACTGGTACGTCGACGAGCACGTGTGGCCGCAAGGCCTTCACCCGCTGGTCGACGTGGTGCGCAGCCTCGGCATCGAGTTCGGGCTGTGGTTCGAGCCGGAGATGATCAACCTCGACTCCGACCTCGCGCGGGCCCACCCCGAGTGGATGCTCGGCGCGTCGAGCGGCCTGCCCGCCGACCAGCGCCACCAGCAGGTGCTCGATCTCGGCCAGCAGGCCGTCTGGGACTACCTGCTCGAGCGCATCGACTCGACGTTGACCGAGTACGACATCGGCTACATCAAGTGGGACCACAACCGCCAGCTCGTCGCGGCCTCCACCGTGGGCGGCCGGGCCGGTATCCACCGCCAGACCGTGGCGCTCTACGCCCTGCTCGACGAGCTGCGCCGACGCCACCCCGGCGTCGAGATCGAGAGCTGCTCCAGCGGCGGCTGCCGTGTCGACCTCGGCATCCTCGAGCACACCGACCGGGTCTGGACCAGCGACTGCAACGACGCGCTCGAGCGCCAGTCGATCCAGCGCTGGACCGGCGTGCTGCTCCCACCCGAGCTGATGGGCGCCCACGTCGGTCCCACCCGCTCGCACACCACCGACCGCACCCACGACCTCTCGTTCCGCGGCGCCACAGCGCTTTTCGGCCACTTCGGCATCGAGTGGGACATCTCCTCGATCACCGCCGGGGAGCGGGCCGAGCTCACCGAGTGGGTCGTGCTTTACCAACGGCTGCGTCACCTGTTGCACACCGGCGCGACGGTACGGGGCGACTCCCCCGACCCCGCCTACTGGATCCACGGCGTCGTCTCCCAGGACGCGACGTCAGCGGTCTACGCCTTCGTCCGCATGGCGACCTCGGTCACCTCGCAGATCGGCACGCTGGTGCTGCCAGGCCTCGACCCCACTGCCTCCTACCGCGTCCAGGCCATCACCCCCGGCGGGCCACTGACCCACCGCCACGCCGGCGAGCGGGTGGCGCTGGGCTGGCTCCGCAACGACTTCGTCGTCACAGGCCAGGTGCTGGGGACAGTGGGACTGCAGGCGCCAGCCCAACAGCCCGAGCACGCGATCATCCTCGAGGTCACCCGGGTCTGACACCTGGCGGTTGCGGCCGTCCAGGTCTCAGCTCGGATAGTCTGCAGACATGGCGTCGCGGGCGGGCGAGCGGCGTCCGCTGTCACGCGGGTGTGCTGGGCTCGCGCTTCTGTTGGTCTCCGCGTGCGGACGTGTGGGTGGGGTCGAGCCCGGGGCACGCGTTGACCGGCTCAGCCAACCCCAACGACGGCATCTACACCGCCCCGGTGCCCAACGTGCCCGTGGGGTCCTATGCACTCATCAGGGACCCCGACCTGCAGAACGCGAGCAACGCCCCGATCACCATCGTGTCCCTGCACGTGAGGTTCCCGAACTCCGGTGCCCAGGACGTCGGGCACATTGCCCTGGTGCAAGTCGGCACGTGGGGCCTCGTGGACGAGTGGCAGCCAAAGGACGGCCCGCTCGAGAGCCCAGACCGAAATGGGCGCAAGGTCCTGCTCGTCGGCGCGGTCATCGCGCCGCACCAGTACTTCCACAGCGACGGTTGCAACTTCGCGAAGATCGCGATCACGAGGGCTGGCACCTACGTGTCCTCCGACCTCGACATCACGTACCGACAAGGCGCCCATGTGTACCGGCAGAGCCTGGCCGGTGGCTACCACTTGTGGACTCCGGGATCCTCACCGCCGCCTGGCGACTGACAGTTTCTCCAGCTCCAAGCCTCAGTCGATGAGGTAGTTGCCGAACATGGAGAGCTGGTGCTCGGCCGCGGTCTCGTCCGCCGACGGCTGCACCGTCGCGTTGATCACGACGGCGGTGCCGTTGTCGGCGTTCCAGACCTCCTTCAGCCGGCCGCTGCTTGCGCTCCCGATCAGCCAGTGATGCGCGTCCAGGACCGCGACGTCCTTGACCGGCCCGTCACCCGGCGGCACGTCCGCCGCAGAGAACGGCGCACAGAGCACGCTCACCACGAGCGTGGTCAACGGCCCGCCCGCGTTGGTCCAGGCGATGACGCCATCGCCTGGGTCGGTCGACGCGTAGCCGGCGGGCTCGACGCTGGTCCGGAGCCTTGCTGCCTCGTGGCTGCAGGCAGCCGCCATCGGCGGGGCGGTGGTGAGGACCGGAGCCGCAGTCGTGGGCGGCAACGACGCGGCGGGCGAGGCGACCGCCGAGGTCGGAGCGGCACTGGACGGCTCAGCCTGAGTCGTTGGCGGCGTGGTGGTTCTTGCGATGCTGGGAGTGACCACGTCCGGCGTCCCGTTCGTCGCTGTCGGGCCGGCGGCTCCCGCCCCTGCCCCGGGGAGACCGACCGCCGAGACGGCGGCGATGCCGGCCGTCGCGGCCAGCGCTGCCGAACCGACGGCGAGTCGGTGTTGCCGGCGGCTGTGCAGCAAAGCCCGCCCTCCGCGGCGCGCCGCACCGATCTGCTGCTCCGTGCCTGACCGAGGCGGCCGCGGGTCGTCGAGGTGGTCAAACATTGCTGCTCCTAGTCGTGTGTTGAGGGTCGAGGTAGCCACGCAGCGTGGCGAGTCCCCGCGAGGACTGCGACTTGACGTTGCCGAGGGACACGCCGAGGGCAACGGCCGTCTGTTGCTCCGACAGGTCTCCGATGTAGCGAAGGGCAACAATCTCTCGCTGCCGACGAGGCAGCCGGCGCAGCGCCGCGTAGAGGTCGACCCGCTCAGCCGCGTACGGATCCGCGGTCGTGCCGTCGTTCAGCGCGATCAGCTGGTGCTGGCGGCGCTGTTGGCGGTCAAACGAGCGCAGCTGGTCCATCGCCAGGTTGAGGGCCACCTTCACGCACCAGCCCGTCGCGTCCCCGGTCATCCGTTCCCAGCGGGCGAACGCCCGGGTGAGCGTCTCCTGCGCGACCTCCTCCGCCGGGCCGCGTGTGCCCAGCAGCCGGTAGGCCACCGCGTAAGCCCGGCGGTGCAGCGCAGGAAACGCCTTGGAAAGTCGGACGGATCCGTCACCGTGCTCCCTCCCTGCGGCGCTGTCACCCAGTGTCCGTACGAGGAGCCCGAAAGGTTGAGTGCAAGAGCGGATTCCTCAGCGGATCCCTGTGCCGGGGCACCCGGGGTCCGGCGCCACCGGGCAGAATGACGGGGTGACCTCCGACGTCCTCGCCCTGACCCCGCTCGCCAGCCCGCCGTCGACCTCGGTCCGCCCGCCCGGGTCGAAGAGCATCACCAACCGGGCTCTGCTCTGCGCCGCCCTGGCCGAGGGCACGAGCCGGCTCACGGGCGCCCTCTTCGCCGACGACACCGAGGCGATGATCGGCGCGGTACGGGCCCTCGGCGCCACGCTCGCCATCATCGACGGCGCCATCACGGTCGACGGCGTCGGCTCGGCCATCAGGTCCGTCTCGACCGAGGTCGACTGCCGCATGTCGGGGACCACCTCGCGGTTCGTCTTACCCGCCGTGGCCTTGAGCTCCGGGCGCTGCATCGTCGACGGCAGCGCCCAGCTGCGGGCCAGGCCGTTCGGCCCGTTGATCGAGGCGCTTGCCTCGCTCGGGGTCTCCGTCGAGACACTCGGCGATCCGGGCCGACTGCCGGTGGCGGTGACCGGTCCCGCCAAGGGCGGCCGGGTGTCGCTGCCCGGGCACCTGTCCAGCCAGTTCCTCTCCGGGCTGCTGATGTCGGCGCCGCTCATGCCGGAGGGGCTCGAGGTCGAGCTCACGTCACCTCTGGTCTCCGTGCCCTACGTCGAGATGACGGCGTCGGTCATGGCATCGTTCGGGGTGGCGTCCGACGGGCTCACGGTACGGCCGCAGGCGTACCGAGCGAGCTCCTATGCGATCGAGCCGGACGCCAGCGCCGCGTCGTACTTTCTCGCAGCGGCGGCCATCACGGGCGGCCACATCACGGTGGAAGGCCTTGGTACGTCCAGCATCCAGGGCGACGTGCGGTTCGCCGACCTGCTCGAGCAGATGGGCGCACGGGTCGACCGCGAGCCGCACCGCATCACCGTGACCGGCACCGGCGAGCTGCACGGCATCGACGTCGACATGGCCGACATCTCCGACACAGCACAGACTTTGGCCGCGGTTGCCGTCTTCGCCGACAGCCCGACCGTCGTCCGCGGCATCGGCTTCATCCGCGGCAAGGAGACCGACCGCATCGGCGCGATCGTCACCGAGCTGCAGCGCGCGGGCATCGACGCGAGCCAGGACGACGACGGGTTCACGATCGTGCCAGGGCCGCTGCGGCCGACCCGGTTTGCCACCTACGACGACCACCGCATGGCGATGAGCCTGGCCCTGATCGGGCTGCGCCAGCCGGGCATCGAGATCGAGGACCCCGGCTGCGTCGCGAAGACGTACCCCGACTACTTCGCCGATCTGGGCCACTTGACCGGGTAACAAATAAGCGCGCATACTATCTGCATGACGACTCTTGCTGCTGCCTCTGCCACGTCCAGCGTCGCGCCTGCGGCCTTCTTCGCTCGGTGGGCCGACATGTCCACCTGGCCCGAGTGGAACGCCGACACCGAGTGGGTCCGCCTTGACGGGCCGTTCGTCGCCGGTGCGACCGGCGTGCTCAAGCCCAAGGGCGGACCCAAGGTGACCTTCACCCTGGCCACGCTCACCGACGACGAGTTCGTCGACGTGTCAAGCCTTCTCGGGGCCAAGCTCACCTTCGCCCATCACATCTCCGAGGCGTCGGGCCGCACCTCGGTCTCGGTCGAGGTGTCGCTGACCGGCCCACTCGCGCCGGTGTGGAACCTCATCCTGGGCAAGGGCATCAAGGCCTCGCTGCAGCGCGATCTCGACGCACTGGTCGCGGTCGCCGAGGCCGACGTGCACGCCTCGTGAGCGAGCGCCTCGACACCGGCTTCGCCACCGCTGGGGACAGCCCGGGACTGCTGCTCTGGCAAGTCACCAACCGGTGGCAGGCCGCCCAGCGCGCGGCGCTCAAGCCGCACGGGCTGACCCACGTCCAGTTCGTCGTGCTCGCCTCACTGAGCTGGCTCGCAGCCGACGGGCCGGTGACGCAGAAGGCGCTCGCCGACCATGCGGCGATCGACCCGATGATGACGTCGCAGGTCCTGCGCGCGCTCGAGCATCTGGGCCTCGTACACCGCAAAGATCATCCGACCGACCGACGCGCCAAGGCCCTTGCCGTGACCCCGGCGGGGCGGGCGCTGGCCAACAAGGCGGTACGGGCTGTCGAGGCGTGCGACGCGGAGTTCTTCGCCCCGTTGGGCGACGGCGCCGACCTCGCGCGGACCCTCTCCCAGCTGCTGTAGCCGCTACGCCGCGATTGCGTACTCGGGCTCGGGGAGCTCCAGCCGCACGGTGCGGTCGACCGCGAGATAGACGATCGCCGCTCCGAAGGCGGCGATGATCATCGAGTTGAAGAAGATGACCGGGTCGTGCGCGAGCGCGCCGTAGGCGACCCAGAGCAGGTTGGCTGCGCAGCTCATCATCCAGCGCGGCCGGGAGACTCCCGACGAGTCGCCCTCGCCAGCCGCGCGGGCGCGAGCGAGCAGCACGACCTGGGGCGCGATGCCGATGATGGTGGCCGCCGCCGCGGTGAGGCCGAGCGGACGGGCGCCGACCTCGAACATCGTCGCGAGCACGGCCAGCCCGGCGACGAGCAGCGGAAGCCACTGGCCAGCGGTCGCGCGGGAGAGCGAGATGTGCGCCACCAGGATCGACACCAGGACGCCCAGCCCGACGATGTTGGTCACGACCTGCACCGTGCTGTGCTGGGCCACCCCGTACAGCAGCCAAGCCGTTGCGTAGAGGACGCCCAACACGTTGGAGGTCAGCGAGAGACCTTCGTGCCTGCGGCCGACCCAGAGCCGCCAGGCCTGCGGCCATCCGGTCACGATGCCGATGCCGCCTGCGAGCCAGCCGGCCAGCTCGGCGAGCGCGGGTACGGGGGTCTGAACGGCGGGGTGGACGTGGGCGAGGGACAGGACGAGCGGCACGACGGGCACGGCGGAACAGCTCCCAGCTGAGCAAACGGAGAAGGACGCAGAAGTGCGCCCTTCACCTATCGGACGCGTACATCCACGATTGAGTTGTCGTGACACACATCACCCTCCGGCACAAACCATTGCCCGACCCCTGGGCGGTTCGCTTGACCTAGTCACCTCCCGCCAGGAACGTAGGGGGATGGCACAACGCAGAACGACCTCGCTGGTCGACGACCTGACCGGTTCTGCCGCCGATGAGACGGTCCGTTTTGGGCTCGGGGGACCTGAGTACGAGATCGACCTGTCCGCGGACCACGCGGCTGCGCTGCGCGCTGCCCTTGCCCCGTACGTCGCCCACGCGCGTCGTATTCGTCGCGGTCAGGTGGCCGCCCCTCGGCGCTCTGTGCTGCGGATCGGCGTCACGGTCGATCCCGAGTGGACCGGCAACCCCACGCAGTGACCGTCCGCTGGACTCAGCCGCGCCGACGCTCCGGCCTGAGTCGGCTGGTTCGCCTCGTGATCGCGCTTGCCTTCGTTGCGGTCGCGGTCTTCGGTGCGCTCACGCTCTACCACGACGTGCGCGACGACCGCACACTGTCCCACCGCGGCCTCGTCACCACGGGCCAGCTCGCAGACGCCGGATGCCGCCTCTGCAAGGCCGTCGGTGTCACGTTCACCACGGCCAAGGGAGAGAAGGTCTCCGCAGTTGTTTCCGCCATCGGGCCGCAGTCCAACACCACGATCTCGCTTCGGTACGACCCGCTGCACCCGACGGTCGTCCACCCGGCTCACGGCGTCCGTGAGGAAGAGGCGATCGCCCTCGCCCTCGCAGTGGTCGGGTTCTTCGCGGCACTGCGTTGCTACGGACTCCCCCACCGCCGCCGGCACCGCCGCCGCGGCCCGCGGGTGCGCACGCGCGGGGGCATGGGTGGCGAGGCCCACGGCCACGTCCGGGTCGTCCGCGACTAGATCGCCGCAGCTCCAGCGGAGACGATCAGTCGAACGGCAGCCGTACCGTGATCGTCGTCCCCTCACCCGACGGGCTGGACAGGTCGAGGGTGCCGCCGAGCGCCGTCACCCGGTCGCGCATGCCCGTGAGACCGGACGATCCTGCTCTCGGCGCAGCACCGCCGCACCCGTCATCTCGTACGACCAGCACCAGCGTGCCGTCGTCGGACGTGACTTCGACCTCGACGCTGCCCGCACCGGCGTGCTTGACCGCGTTGGTCAATGCCTCCGTCGTGACGAAGTAGGCGGCCGATTCCACCGCCGGCGGCCAGCGCCTCGGCTCGATGCGTAGCCGAGCGGCGAGACCGAGCCGGTCGACGGCACTCTCCACCGCAGGCGCCAGGCCGGACTGGGTGAGCACCGCCGGATGGATGCCGTGGGCGAGGTCGCGCAGCTCACTCAGAGCTGCCCGCAGACCGTCCCGTACATCGTCAAGACGTTGCTGCAGCAACGGATCCGCCGTCGCCGCGCGGGCACTGGCCACTCCCGCGGCGACCGACAACAGCTGCTGCTGCGCGCCGTCGTGCAGGTCGCGCTCCAGCCGTCGACGCTCGTCGAGCGACACCTGCGCGATGCGGCGCCGCGACTGGTCGACGGCCTCCAACCTGGCTTGAGCGAGCGCCTGGAGCCGGGCGTTGTCCATGCTGAGCCGACTGACCCGGACCACCGCGCCCAGCAGGTCGACCTGGTCGGCGACTCCCGGCGCAACCAGCAGCGCTGCCTGCGCCGACACGGAGACCACGGCGCGCTCGTCGTCGGGGTGCAGGTCGTACGGCGCCCCAGCGACGTCGAGCCAGCCGGAGTCGGCGTCCCGCAGCAGGACGAGCAGGTCGGGATCGGCGAGGACGGTGCGGAGCGAGGTCTGCAGTGCGACGGGGTCGTGGTGGGCGTCCATGTCGGCCAGCAGCTGGGCAACCCGTGCTCGCTGCATCTTTGCCAGCAGAGCGGCAGCACTGAACGCGGCCAGCACTCCGAAGACGGCCACACCCTCCGTCACGTCATCGACCATGGTGAACGTCTCGTCGGCGGATGGCACCCACAGGGTGCTGATGAGGGACAACACGCTATCGAGGACAGCAAACGTCGACGCGCCGAGGATGCCCGCGATGAGCAGGGGCACGGCCTGCAACCGCCCCAGCCCCCTCGATCTGCGATGCCGGCGCACCAGCAGCCAGATGAACACGAAGCCCAACGCGACATCGACCAGCCACATGACGGTGATGGCGACGGTGTGCACGCCACGGGAGTGGCCGAGCGTCAGCCACCAGGCAGGCCCGTGATAGCCGCCCCACACAGGGTTCCAGAGCAGTGCCTCGACGAGCCGCAGCGTCAGCACCAGAGCAAAGCTGCTGGCAACGAACCACCGGTCGTACGCGGTGGTCAGCCGGTTTCCCGGGTAGCGCAGCACCAGCCACGCCAGCAGCATCGAGATGGCCGGCGTGGTCAGCCAGCCCAGTAGTTGGAAAGGCCCTGGCTGCCACGACACCCACGACACAGTGGTGAGCAGGCCCGCTGCAACGAGCAGCCGCCCGTTGCCCCGTTGACCGTCACGCGACGACAGCCGGACCCCACAGACGACCATCGTGACCGAGACGAGCGCGTGCAACGCCTCCAGCCAGAGCCACACCCACGGGACCAGCCCCGGCCAGTCGGCACCGACGACCCCGGCGACGACAGCCACACCGATGAGGCTCTGCCGCCAGACGCCGGAGACTCTCACCATGATCTCATCATGACCGTTGGAGCAGCCCACGGCTAGGAGGGAAAACCCTCGTCAAGGTCGCGGGTTAAGCCCGATGCGCACCGAGCCCGGCAGGCCCAGCCTGGAACAGGACCTCTCGGCCCCTCGGCAGAACGGAATGCATCATGGCGACGACCATCCCCACCCGGCACTTTCCCTCGGAAACGTCCGGGCGGCTGGCAGCTGCAGTCCTGTCCGTCGTCCTCACCACCGCGGTGACCGTCCTGCTGTGCTCGCTCGTCTTGGTCAGCCAGCGGCTCAGCCATCGGCACGTGGGCGACGCGCCCCGCCCCGCACCCGCGCCCGCCGTCGTCCACCCCGGCGCCGTGCTGCCCTAAGCCTGCAGCACCAGGTCAAGGGTCGGCTGACCGTTGGGGGCCCGGCCCGGCTCGACCCGAAAGCCTGCCGCTGCGGCAATCTCGGCAACATCGGCAGGGGTACGCACCTTGTCTCCTTTGGCCTCGGCCTCGATGAGCGCCCTCGCGAGCTGCCCCTTGGTCAGCTTGCTCGAATAGCTGACCACGCTCCGGCTCCCAGCCCGTTCGGTCAGCACCTTGACCGCCAGCACCCGCTTGCGTTGGTCGTCCGCGACCGGTGGGGTGGCCAGGTAGTCGGTCGAACGCAGGTCCACCACGAGCTGTCGTCCCATGTCCGGGATCGTGCTCACCAGCTGTTTGCGCCAGTACGGGGTGAGGCCGCCGATGCTGGGCACGGTCGCAGCCATCGGCACCCGGTGGTCGGGCACCGGCTCACCCGCGCCCAGCAGGCCGAACGCGCCCGAGGCGATCAGCACCGTACGAAGGACTGTCCTGCGTTGTGCGGCGTCCATCGACGCGACGCCGAGGCCATCGAAGACAACGCCCTGGAACCGGTCGATCGCCGGCATAGTCGGGGCGTCGAGCACCCGGACGTTGACCGCAAGGTCAACGTCAGCGGTCGACGGCGGAAGGCCGAGACCAGCGGCAGCAGCGGCCGGATCGCCTGCGCACCAGGCGGAAACTGCCTGGAGTACGGCGAGACGCGCGGCGCTGAGCGGACCTTCGAGGCCGCGACGTGCCAGGGAGTAGCCGCGACCCTTGGCCGCCTTGCCCTCGCTGGGCGGGAGAAGGATGCGCACGTCTCAGTCCAGCGCCTGGGTCGGTTGCAGCAGGAAGATCCAGATGTCCCAGACGATGTGGCTGGCGACCAGCGCGGGCATCGGGACGCCGGCCGCGGCGA
Source organism: Acidothermaceae bacterium B102 (assembly GCA_033097465.1). Lineage (GTDB taxonomy): Bacteria > Actinomycetota > Actinomycetes > JAWWOL01 > JAWWOL01 > JAWWOL01. Next base: position 3,770,720 of record AP028633.1, on the reverse strand, counting down.
GCGCCGACCACGACAGGCCGGCGACGGACGCGGCGCCGATGAGGGTCGGGTTGCCGGTGCAGACGTGGGCTCCGCCGTAGACAGCAGCGGCCGCTGCCGCGCCCTTGACCGTGCCGAGGCGCCTGGCCAGCGCGTTCTGCAGCATGCCCCGCCAGAACAGCTCCTCGGCCGGCCCGATGACCAGTGCAAGCCGGGCCGCCAGCTCAGGCACCGGCCGCAATGTGCGCAGCTCGTACACGTCGCCGATGTCGTCGGCACCGTGCGGCATGATGACGCGCGCGGCCCGGTCACCGACCTGGAAGACGACGTAGAGCGTGGCGGCGATGGCCGCGCCGGTGGCCAGGTCCTTGGGCTTGGGCCTCGCGTTGCGCACGTCGGCGTCGGTGGCGATGGCCACGCCGCCGAGGACGAGCCCGGTCGCGGTCATGCGCTGCCAGAACCGCGGGCGCGGTCCGCGGAACGTCGCGACGAAGGCCCCGTACGCGACAGCGACGCTCGCCGCCGTCACGGCCGGAGAGGGCTTGAGGGGCAGCTTCATCAAGGGGTCCAAACTGCGGTGAAGGCGATACCGCCGGCGAGCAGCAGTCCGAAGACGGCGTGCAGCTGGGCGGTCTGGAGGTCGAGCATGGCGATCGCCCGCTGCTGTCCCGACGCGGCGAGCTCGGAGGCTCGGAGCACGCGGATCAGCAACGGCAGCGAAAGAACGGCGAGGATGGCCAGGCGCGGCAGCACCCCGAGCGCGACGCCAAGGGCGAGGGCGGGGTAGGCCGTAACGACGAGGCCGACGTAGATGGCATGGGCGACGCGGCGGCCACCGCGGATGGACAGCGTGCTGATGCCGGCACGTGCGTCCTCACCGATGTCACGCCACTCGTTGCCGTGCAGGATCGCGGTGACCAGCATGCCGATGGGGATGCTCGTCACGAGCGAGGCCCACGACCAGCGACCGGTGATCGCGTAGTAGCCGCCCAGCACCATCAACGGGCCCATGAGCAGGAAGACCAGCGGGAGGCCCAGGGCGCGGTACTTGTACTGCAGCGGCGGAGCGGTGTAGCCCCAGCCCATGACCAGGCCGATGACTCCCAACAGGGCCAGGGGCCATCCCCGTACGACGACCAGCGACACCCCGACGGCTGCGCTGAGGGCAAAGGCGGACGCCGCCACGGCGAACGCCGAACGCTCGGTGATGCGGCCGGTGACGAGCGCCTGGCTGGCCCTCGGCGAGGTGATGGCGTCGACGCCTTTGCGGACGTCGTAGATCTCGTTGATGGTGTTGGTTCCCACCTGGAGGAGCACGCCTGCCACCAGCGCCGCAACGAACAGCCACCACCGCATCCGGTGGTCGGCCAGCGCGATCGCACCGGCGGTGAGCACCGGGATGAACGACGCGGTCAGGCTGAACGGCCTTGCGATCTCGGCCCAGCCCCTTGCCTTACGCAGCAGGGAAAGTCGCTCCTGCCCGGCGATCGGCCGTCGCGTCGGCAGGGCAACACCGGACGAGCTGCCGTAGAGCGCGGCCGCCTCGATGACAGCGGTCAGCTGGTCGTCGTCCTGCACCACCGGCTGCAGGATCGGCTGGGTCATGCCGGCCAGCGCGAAGGCCTCGGTGCGCGCCGCCACGTCTTCGCGGGAGCCGCAGAGCAGGAAGGCATCGACGAACGCGTCGGGGATCAGCTGGGCGGCGCGGTGGTAGTCCTCGGCCCGCCAGGCCTCGGCGAGGCGGCCGCGCAGCTCGGGGTCAAGCCCGGCCCGGCGCATCGTCACGTCCGACTGGACCGACAACATGTAGATGACGAAGGGCTCGCGCTTGGCCCGGTCGAGCGCCGCGCGACGGTTCTCGTCGATGACCGTGAGCAGGTAGCCGCCGATCTCGACCTCGCCCGGGCCCCTGCCCGCCGCGGCGGCCGCGACGTCGATGCGCTTGACGGCGACCTCAATGCCCTGCAGCGACTCAGCGGGCCGGGCGAGGTAGCCGTCGGCCGCGCGCCCGGCCAGCTCGTGGAACGCCTTGCGATAACCGGCCACCCACAGCGGCACCCGGTGGACCGGCGGGAACATCGGCTCGACGTCGGGCAGGCCGGGCGTCGCTGACGGGAGGCGCTCACCCCGCCACAACGCCCGCAGGTCGTGCATCGTGGTCTCAACCCGGTCGATGGCGGCGTCGGCCTCGTACGGGATGCCCATCTGTCCCAGCCGCAGCGGGATCGCGGTGCCGAGTCCGAGGACGATCCGGCCGGGCGCGAGGTCGTCGAGGGCGCTGACGGTCATGGCCAGCACGGCGGGGTGGCGGGTGTTGGGGTTGACCGCCCCGATCGCGATGCGGATGTCCGGGACCTCCTGGGCGACGACCGTGGCGTAGGTCACAGCGTCGCGCTGGAAGTAGGTCTCATGGAACCACACCGACTCGAGGCCGGCCGCCCGGGCCCGCTCGGCGTACCGCACCGCGTCGCGCAGCGGCCCCTGGGAGCCGAGGCCGAGGCCGACCTGTCGTACGAGCGATGGCATGGCACCAGTCTGTCTCGTCAGGGCCGCAGAGGCTTGCCGAACGGTTCCCGCCGCAGACCTGGCATGCTCGACCCATGGCCAACGTGACTGTGCTCTTCATCGGTGGGACCGGCGTCATCAGCACCTCGTGCGTCGAGGCCGCGCTGCGCTCGGGGTTCGCCGTGACCCTGCTCAACCGCGGCGCCACGACCTCGCGGCCGGTGCCGGACGGCGCCGAGGTGGTCCGCGCCGACATCAGGGACCCCGAGTCGGTACGAACGGCGCTGGCGGGTCGTACGTTCGACGTCGTCTGCCAGTTCGTCGCGTTCACGACCGAACACATCCAGACCGACCTCGACCTGTTCACCGGCCGCACCGGGCAGTACGTGTTCATCAGCTCGGCCTCGGCCTACCAGAAGCCCCCGGCGCGGCTGCCGATCCTCGAGTCGACGCCGCTGCGCAACCCGTTCTGGCAGTACTCCCGCGACAAGATCGCCTGCGAGGACCTGCTGATCGGCGCCTACCGCGACCACGGGTTCCCGGTCACGATCGTCCGCCCGAGCCACACCTACGACGCCACGCTGCTGCCCACGACGGGCGGCTGGACCGACATCGCCCGCATGCGCGCCGGCGAGCCGGTCGTCGTGCACGGCGACGGCACCTCGCTCTGGACACTGACCCACAGCAGCGACTTCGCCCGGGCGTTCGTCGGACTGCTGGCCCGGCCCCAGGCGTACGGCGACGCCTTCACCATCACGTCCGACAACGTGCTGACGTGGAACCAGATCTACCTCGCCGTGGCCAACGCTGCGGGCGTGCCCGAGCCGCACCTCGTCCACGTCGCGTCCGAGACGATCGCCGCCGCCGACCCCGAGATGGGACCGAGCCTGCTGGGCGACAAGGCCCACTCGGTGGTCTTCGACAACAGCAAGATCAAGGCCTTGGTACCCGGCTGGGTGGCGACCGTGCCGTTCGCCCAGGGGGCCCGCGAGATGGTCGACTGGTACGACGCGCACCCCGAGCGCCAGGTCGTCGACGACCACATCACCACGCTCTGGGACTCCCTCACCAGGTAGATTTGCGGCTTTCCGCCCGCTGTTGGCGACACATTCCCGTCACCGCGCCGTGTCGCCAACGCAAAGTGGCCTTTACTCGTGCGAGGCTGCGCTGCATCACGGTCCCGCGGGGGGACCCTGACCCAGGAGTGCAGATGGCGACGATGGACGAGTTGGCGGCGGAGCTGCAGCGACTGCAGGACGAGGTACGGGTCCTGCGGGCCGAGGTGGCGACCCCGCCCGCCGAGCGCAAGGTGCTGAGCCGCCGCAACCTGCTGCGCGCCGCCCCGATCGCGGCGATCGGCGGGGCCATGACGGCGATGGCAGCCAGCCCGGCAGCCGCCGCTCCCCCGCCGCCCGTCCTGCTCGGGCGGGACAACGACTCCGGTGGACCCACCACGTCCCTCGAGTCAGCGGCGGCATTCCACGGGTCCGTGGACATGTTCTCGCTGTCCGTGGCCAGCGACACGGAGCAGTACTTCAACGCCGACCAGCCGCTCGTCACGATCGCCGGCGCGGCGGTCAGCCAACACCCGTTCGGGCAGGACGGGTTGTCGGTCTCAACCGTCGACGGTGGTACGGCGATCGCCGTGAGCGCGGTCGACGGCCCGCTGTGGCAGGGCGGCCCGGGCGAGCTGGCGTTCGGCACCGCGGTGCGCGCCTCGACGCAGGGAGGCACGACGGTCGCCGCGACGACCGACAGCGGGCAGCTGTTCGTCGGTGAGACCACCTCGGCGTCGTCAACCGCAGACGCGGTCACCGTCTCCTATGCAGGCACCGGTCACGCCGTGCTCGTCGAGGCGCAGAACGCCTCGAACACCAACGGCGCCGTCACGGGAGTGGCTGCAGCGCACGGCATCGGGGTCGTCGGAGTGGCTGGTGCGTCGGGCCGCGGCGCCCAGTTCACCGGCGGCATCGCGGCGGCACGCCTCGTACCGAGCAGCAACTCGACCCACCCATGGAGCGGCAAGGTTGGCGACCTCATGGTCGATGCATCGGCGCGACTGTGGTTCTGCAGCAAGACCAACACCGCGTCCGTCGCCGCGACCTGGAAGCAGATCGCCTAGTCTCGGGTGTTGTGACCTAGGCCGGTCAGGACCGGTCACAGTCGTCACGCCTCACGAGGAGTTGGCTGATGGACAAGCGCATCGTGACCGGTCCGGGCGTGCCCAAGGGCATCGGCCCGTACTCCCAAGCGGTGGTCGCGGGCGGGTTCGTCTTCGTCGCCGGTCAGCCCGGCGTCGACCCGGAGACGGCCGAGTCGGCGGGCGACACCTTCGCCGAGCAGGCGACACAGGCGTTCGCCAACCTGGCGGCGGTGCTGCTCGCGGCCGGCAGCCGGCCCGATCTCGTGGTCAGCACGACCGTCCTGGTGACCGACCACAGCAACTTTGCCGAGCTGAACCGGATGTTCGGCGAGTTCTTCCCCACCGAACCCCCGACCCGCATGGTGATGCAAGTGCCCCTGCCACGCGGCCTGCTCATCTCGGTGGGCTGCACCGCCATCGTCGCCGGCTAGCGCCGATCACCGTCGTTGCACCGCCCGGGTGAGGGTGTAGGTGGCCCGGCGCAGCGTGGCCGTGAGGGTGATGTCCACCTCGCCGTGACCGGGCTTGACCGGTACGCGGAGCACACCGTGGCCGTGTGCCTTGAGCAGCAGGCTCTTGCTGCCCCAGCGGATGGTGACCGCCGCCCCGGACCGCAGGTGCACGTCGACGAACCTGGCAGTGCTGTTGATTCGCGCCGGGAGGGAGACCGCGAGGAACGGAGGGGTCACCGCCCGGACGACGACCTTGATCCTGGCTCCCCGGCCAGGGTCGCCCACCACCTTGAGCGTGAGCACCCGGTGTCCCGGCGGCAGGTTGCGGACGGCGACGTGGGCACCGCGCGCGATCCGCTTGCCGTCGAGGTACCAGACGAGGCGCGAGCCCGCGACGGGGCCTTGCACCGTGGACGCCGAGCCGGACAGCGTCGTCGAGCCATCGGAGTTGAACGTGGCCCCTGCCGATGGGCTGTCGATGTGCACCGTGGCCGGCGCCTGCAGGGCACGGAAACGTCCGGAGACCGTGGACATGGAGCGGAAGCCGTCGTTGACGGTGACCCGGACCCGAGCCCTGGCCGAGGGCAGGAAGTAGCCCGCTGGCAGCAGCACCGAGGACGCCGCACCGTGGTAGGCCAGGCGCCAGGTGCGGCCGTCGTCCGCTGAGGTCTCGACGGTCTCCACCAGCTTGTCGTGGTCGGCATCGGCCGCCTTCCACGACACCCGTACGGCCTTGCTGCCGCCAACCGTAGCGCCCGGTCGCGGTGACGTGAGCCGGATCGTGGGGGCGTGGGCCGACCGCGTACTGGCAGCGAGCGGGGCGCCGGCACGGTCGACGATCGCCACCTTGACCACGCCGGCAGCGGCGACCGATCCGGTGTACGTGTGCAGCCCGGTCTCGTCGAGAACCGTGTCCTGCACGCCGGCCTGGGTCACGGCGACGCCAGCGGTGTTGTAGCCGACGGCAATGGGCCCGGAAGTGCCTACAGGCAGGGGGTTTCCCTTCTCCGGCACCGTCGACAGGATGAGCGCCTCCTGGCCGCGGCCGATCGCCGTCACGGTCATCACGTTGACCGGACTCGCGGCCGCGACCAGGGCGGGGCCGGTGGCACCGCCGGTCTTGGCGGTCCACGCCGTCAGCGCGTCGACCTCCGCGTTCCAGTTGCGTGGCGACAGCCACACGTCCGGGGCATTCGTCGCGCTCGGCACCTCGTTGGTCCCGGCGCAATAGCTCATGTAGTCGTAGAACTCCGCCGCCGAGCCGGGCAGGTTACGAGCGATGACCCGGTACGGAGCCGCTGCCGTCGGGGTGAACGCGGTCGGATCCGCGGCGATGCCCCAGAGGTCGAGGCCAATGCCTTGCAGGAAGCCCTGGTCGTCCGGCAGCCACGGCTCACCGGCCTGGCTGTCGTTGGGCCCGGTGCCAGGGCAAGCCTGACCGGCGTGCGGCCGGCCGAGGATGTGCCCGAGCTCGTGGGCCACGGACGTCAGCGGACGGTAGACCGCGACGACGGCCGACGGATGCGGCGCGAAGTACCCATTGGCCGGCAGGTCGGCGATGGTGCGACCGTTGGCCACCCCGTACAGACCGTTGACCTGAGGCGCGATGCCCATCACGATGTCGCGGCCGGGCAGGATGCGGCTCCACTCGGCGACCTCCGCGGCGGCCCCACCCTCGACGATGTCGCGACGGGAAATGCCCTGGAACAACGGGTTGGTCGCGGTGTAGTCGGCCAGGGCGATGAGGTTGGAGATGTCGACGTCGCCCTGGTAGCCCCAGACGTAGGGGTCGCCGGGGTCGAGCATCCGGGCCTTGTACAGCGCCTGCGCGGCGGGGCCGCCGTCGACCCCGTTGGCGATGATGCGGATCGGCATGATGCCGGGCCACCGGATGCGGTTGAAGCGGATGTTCCGCAACGTGAAGCGCTTGAACGTCTGGCAGAACAGCGAACCGCACTCATCGAGCACCGGCCCGGTCACGGTGGGGGTGAGCGGCAGGATCTCGGCCTGCAAGGTCACGGTGCCGTAGGTCCAGCTGGGCGGCAGGACGAACGTGTAGACGTTGGTGGCGGCCGCACGGTCAGCGTCGGTGACGCAGACGGCGTCGCCGAGCGTGACGCCGGCAGGCGATGCGGTGGGGCTGAGGGAACCGCCCGAGATCTCCTTGCCACCACGGTAAGCGTGCAGCCGCACACCGACGTTGGGCAGAGATTTGATGTTGGTCAACAGGAAGGCGGATACGTAGACCCGGGCCACCGTCAGGTCGCCGTCGACGAGCTTGACCCCGGTGTACGGCACCGATGAGTCGATGTGGCCGAGGTCGCGGGTCGGGATGGACGAGCACGCCGTGGGACCGATCGTCTGGGTGCCCTGGGTGACCTCGATCCCCCTGGCCGCCAAGGCGTACCGGATCGTCGGCACCACGATGAGCTGGAAGAAGCGCGTGGCGGTGACGACACCGTGCCCGGGCACCGTCGCCTGCGCGTCAAAGCTGGCGTAGCCGCTCGAGGCGGCACTTGTCCCGGTGTTGGCGGTCAGCTTGACGTAGAACAGGCTGGTGCCAGCAGATGCGGGGAAGCTCGCGGCACTCGGCTCCACCGTGATGTCGGCGGGAAGCCCGTGCGCGGCGGTCTGGACAATCGCACCGGCGGGGAGATCGACAGCCGTGATCGTGGCATCGACCCGGGAGTAGCCCGCGCCGGCCCGGAGCACCAGCGAGCCGGGGAGGATCGGGGTCATCACCAGCTGCGGGATCCGTACCGGCGCAGCGACGACCAGCGTGACCGGCTGGCCGGGTGGCGCCGCCGCCGCGTCCGCCGAGGACGCGACCAGCTGAATCGTGCCGGCCGGGTCTCGCGGAGCGCCGGGCGCGACGACTACGGAGAGGGTCACCGAGGTCGTGGCCGCAGATCCGCTGACGCTGCTGGGACTGACCGTGACCGTGACCCCCGACGGACCCGTGGCGCTCAGCGAGACCAGGCCGGCCGACAGACTGTGCCTCGTCAGCACCGCAGCAACCGTCACGGCGTCACCGCGGTAGAGATCGGCAGGCGCGGGCGCCGCCAGAGCGAGGGACACCGATGGTGGCGTGACGGTCACCGGCAGTGGGCTGGTGGCCGCAGCGCTGCCGGCGGTCGAGTCGACCGGTGTGGCGTGCAGCGTGGCCTGGGTCGAGGTCACCGGCGCACCCGACGTTCCGCTCAGGGTGACGGTCACGGTGCTGCTGAGCACAGAACCGTTGGCCTGCGCGGGAGACACCACCCCGGAGACGCCGCTGGGCAACCCGGTGACGGTGAGGTTGACCCGTCCGGTGGAGCCGTTGTGACGGCGCAACGTGGCGGTCGTCACGGTGCTGCCACCGCGCTCGACCGCGACCGGCGTCGTAGCGACGTCTTCCCAGCCGACGTCCGGCGGTTGGATGCTGGCGGGCGCGTCGAAGGACAAGTCGTCGAACAACATCTGGCAGATGCCGGTGTCGACCGAGACCGTCGCGTGGTCGACGGTCTTGCCAGTGTCCGCGACCAGCAGCAGCTGCTGCCAGCCCAGGCCGCTGGTGATGGACAGGCTGGTCATGCCCGCGCTGCTGCCGTCAGCAGCAAATGCTTGCATCGTCACCTGGCGTGCGCTCGGGTCATTGGTGTACGGGTCGTGCACCCAGAGCCCGACCTGCGTCCTGGGAGTCGAGAGCAGGAGGGACAACCCGACGTGGCTGGACGGGTCGCACACGGAGTCGGTGGCCTTCAGCACCTGCGTGCCGCCGTGCGCCGCGATCGTGGTGTTGGTCAGCACCGTCAGCGCAGCAGGCGGGTCGAGCTGCACGCCCAGACCGGAGTACTGCGTGCCGACAGAGGTGCCGTCGGCAAGGTCCTCGAAGCCGATCGTCGTCGTGCCGGCAGCGCTCGCCGCCGGCAGCTCGACCAGACCCGTGCACAGGACCGCGGCGACGAGCGCTACGTGACCGACTCGACGTAGGCGCATGGCTGCTCCTCTTATGGTTGGCTCACCCTAGCGATGGCCAGACACCCCCACCAGAGGCACAGCCAGCCCGGTTGATACACACGGGCAGCCAGGAAGTGCAGCCGTAATTCCGCACTTCTGCACGGATTCCGGCAATTGACACAGATGTACGAATGATGAAGGGTGTCCTTCAAGGGCCGATTGACACCCTTGTCCGGTTCGATCGGCTCCGACTCTGACGGTGACCACAGGGGGCATCGCCGACGAGGGGACTCGAGATGGCTAGGTACGAAGAGCTTGAGGCTGAGCTGGCGCAGTTGCGCACCGAGATGCGCGAGATGCGCGCACAGCTGCAGACGGTGCCGATGTCGGGCCCGCAGGAAACCAGGACTGCGCTCATGTCGCGACGCAACCTGTTGCGAGCGGCGCCGATTGCGGCGATCGGAGCGGGCATTGCCGCGGTCGCCGCCACACCAGCGGCAGCCTCGACCGGCAACCCCGTACTGCAAGGCGTCGTCAACAACGACGGCAGCGGTACGACGACGCTCAACGGCGGCCACCCGGTCCCCCCCGGGGCCACCGGTGCTGATACCGGCCTCCCGCCTGCCCTTGCGGTTGCCGGCGGCGTCACGTCGGACTGGCTGGCCGTTCAGGGGCTCGAGGTCGGCGGACTGCAAGGCGCCCTGCTCCACGTCGTGGCCCGAGACTTGCAGGGGTTGGCCGCGTCCTTCACCGGCGGACCTCAGGAGATCAACCACGGCGAGGAAGGCGTCAGCGCCGTCGCCATGGACTGCGTGGGGCCGGGCACGGTCCTGACGGTCGCCCTGACCGACGGTTTCTTCGACGACCCCTCTACCCCAGAGGGCGGCGTGGCCGTTCCCGGCGTAGGGATTGCCGTCACCGGCGAGTCGGGGACAGCCATCGATGCCACCGCCAATGGCAACGTCATTGCTGTCCACTCCAACGGCCAGGCCACCCAGGACGCCGTCACCATCGACTACGACGGCACGGGCCGCGCATTCCTTGCCCAGTCGACCAGCACCACCAACATCAACGGCACAGTGACCGGCGTCAACGACGGCGCGGGCATCGGCGTCTGGGGTGAGAACAAGAACACCACCGCCGCCGGCATCGGCGTCGTCGGTGTAGGCAACGCCAAGGGCCGCGGCGGCCGGTTTGCCGGTGGGGTGGCCAATGTCCAGCTCACCCCGGGCAAGACGAGCAGCCACCCGTCGTTCACCGGTCACGTCGGTGACCTGTTCGTCGACTCGACCGGGCGACTCTGGTACTGCCAGAAGACCAACACGAGCTCCGTCGCGGCGACCTGGAAGCAGCTCGCCTGACGGGTCAGCAACTACCCGGCGGTGATGGCGTAGGTGTTGGCGACTCCCCCGCCGATCGACACCACGTTGTTGAGGCCGGGGATGACGATCGGCGTGGGCCGGGCCGTCGTGGTGCCGTCACCGATGGTGCCGTCGCTGTTGCCGCCCCACGCCCGCGCCGTACCGTCAGCCATCACCGCGTAGCCACCGTCACCGCCGCCACCGAGCTGCACGGCGTTGGTGAGCTGGACGACGGTCGGGGTCAAGCGGGGGGCCATGGTGCCGTCGCCGACCTGGCCCATCGCGTTGGCGCCCCACCCGTAGATGTGGCCGTCCGAGGTGAGGGCATAGCTGTCGGCATATCCGCCCGCCACGCCGACGACATGCGTGATCCCCACAACCGGGGCCGGGGTCGGGTTGGTGGTCGTGGTGCCGTTGCCGAGCTGGCCGCTGTCGTTGTAGCCCCACGTCCAGGCGGCGCCGTCGGAGGTGGTGGCGATGGCGGCGTAGGCCCCCGATGCCACGTGCGTGACCGCGCTGATGAGCGTCTTCACCGGCGTGGCGCGATTGCTGGTCGTGCCGTCACCGAGCTGCCCCAGACCGTTGTCACCCCAGGCCCACAGCGTTCCGTCGCCCTTCAGGGCAAAGGCGGTTTCGGCGCCGCCGGCGAGTGCTGTCACGTTGGCGAGGCCAGGGACCACAGCGGGCAGGGACCGGTACGGGACCGCGCTGCCGTCGCCGAGCTCGCCGGAAGCGTTGTTGCCCCACGCCCACACAGTGCCGTCGGCGGCCAGCGCGTAGTTGGCCTCGCCTGCGTTGGCGACGGCGATAGCCGACGGCAGGCCAGGCACCTGCAACGGCACAGCACTGCTGCCGCCGACCGGCACCCCGACGCCGCCGAGCTGCCCGTCGCCGTTGTCACCCCAGGTCCACACGGTGCCGTCGTAGCGCAGGGCCACAGCACCACTGGTGAACGACGAGACAGCGACGAACCCGTTGGTCGCCACCACGACGGGCGAGCTGCTGTCCGCCGTCCGCCCATCACCGAGCTCGCCCTGCCCACCGACGCCCCACGACCTCGTGACATTGATCGCCGACTTGGACAGCAGGGCGTAGAGCGAGACGTTGGCCGAAGCGGCGACGGACCGCGCGTCCGTGACGGTCAAGGTCGCGACGGCGTGGATGGGCTGCGTGGCCGTCCCCGAGATGACACCGGTCGCGGCCATCGTGAGGCCCGTCGGCAGCCCGGTCGCACTCCAGGTGTACGGCGGCAGCCCACCCGTCGCGGAGACCGAAGCGGTGTACGGCAGCCGCACCGTTGCGTCGGGCAACGTCGACGTCGAGACCACGAGCGGCGGCAGGGCGACCGTGGTCGTCAGGCCGGAGCGGATGCCCTGCGTCGCAATGGTTGTGGCCGCACGCACGACCCGCAGCTGGTACGCGCCGAGCGGCTCCTGGACGGCGACGCTGAACGCCGATCCGCCCGTGAGGCGGGCCGTTGCGACGGGCTGCCAGACGGTTCCGTTGCGCAGCTGAAGAACCACGCTGCCCGGTGCACTCGGGGTCACCGTGCCGGTCACGACGATGGGGCTGTCGGCGGTGACGACAGGCACGACGGTGGCGGTGATGGCGAACGCTTTCGAGACGACATGCACCTTGACCGCATTGCTGGTCAACGCCTTGGATCCGTGCGACTTCGCCCGTACCAGACGCAGTGTCCACGTGGCCGGCTTCTTGGGCGAGGCGACGGTGTAAGCGAGAACCCCTGTCGCTGCGGCCTTTTCGTGGACGAGCGGCTTCCACGCCTTGCCGACGAGTCGCTCGAGCACCACCGTTGCACCGGCGACGGGAGTCGCCGTGCCGGTCAGGGTCACCGGGGTGCCTACCTTGAAGCTCGCCGCAGTGACGTGCAGCGTCAACCGCGCCGGGTGAGTCACGGCTCGGGCAGCTGTTGCCGGCAGCGCGCTCATGACCACGGCGACAACAGCGGCGATCGCGCTCCGCGTGAGCTTCATCAGGGTGGGTCTCCTCGTCGGCGGGGCTCGGTTGCCTCGCCGAACGCTAGCCGGACAGCCACCGCCTTGCCAGTGAGGTGTAGCTGGCATGAGCGCGCACCACTGACCGTGCGCAGGGGGTACGGTCCGGCGGAGGCGCGGTGACCGGGGGGATGCATGAGATCGACGCTGGTGTGGGCGAGCGCGGCGCTCTGCTGCGTGTGCGTGGCGGGGTGCACCGGCAGCTCCACCTCGGACGCGGTCCCGACGACCGCCGCCGTCATCATCGCCACGACAGCAGCGCCGACCCCGACTGTCGCTGCCACCACCGGCGCCGCGCCAACCACGGCCGCAGCACCGAGCCCGGCTCAAACCCAGCCGCCAACCGTTTCGGCGGGCCCGGCTCCCGTGGCTCCCCCACTGGCCGACGGCCGCTACCCGGCGCTGCTCAAGCACATCGACGGCCCTCGGCGGACGGTGACCGTGGACGTGGTCCAGTGGTTCAGCGGCAAGGCGGTCGCGGCGGCCAAGAAGCAGGACGGCGTCAGTCCGTCGGAGGCGCCGTTCGACTTCTACGTCCGCAACGCCAACCCCCGGCTGCGCACCCTGGCCGTTGCGGGCGACGCCCCGATCACGGTCAACGTCCTGGCAAGCTCCGCGGGCGACTCGCCCAACAGCAGCACCGACGTGCCCAGGCAGTGGCAAACCTTCGCCAGGTACGACAAGTACCTCGGCTACACGTTGGTCTGGATCACCATGCGCCACAACATTGTCCAAAAGCTCAGCGAGCAGTACCTCCCCTAGCCAGGTTTGGGCAGCGGCTGAGAGCTAGGCCGGTCCTGACCGGCCTAGCTTTCACGGCGCGAGTCAAGAGCGTCTCTAAGTTCATGTGGGCATGGGGATGTAGGCCGGGGCGGGTTGGGCTCCAGCCGGGTGGTGAGCGTTGTGTTCGGGTCGGCGGTGGGGCCGGCTCGGCAGGCTGATGAGTCGCCGTCGTGCGGCAGGCTTTCGTCTTCGCCGTAGGTGGCCCCAGGCCGGGCGGGCGGCAAGCTAGGTTGCGCCGTCGAGCGGCATAGCTCCGACGCCGTCACCGCCCGGTCTGGTGCCTTCCTGCACGGTAGCGCTGCTCGTCGAAGGTGTCTTGGGTGGTCATCATTCGGTGGGCGAGCCGGCAGACGTGGCGGGCCAGCGCGACCCTGACCTGCATCGGTTTCATCCCGCGGGTGCGCAGCTCCTCTGCTCGTTCGGTGAACGGGGCGCAGTACATCGACATCCCCCAGGCCATCGACATCAGGGCGTCGCGGTGCTCGGGCAGGCCTTGGCGGCTGATCCCGCCGCGCCGGTTGATCGTGGAGGACTGGTAGGTCGCCGGTGCCAGCCCGGTCGCGGAATAAAGGTGCTCGGCGTCACCGAACCGGTCGATCGGCATGCTGAACGCGGCGAACGCCCCTGCCCGGGAGGCTTTCACCCCGGGCAGGCTGGTCAACACGTGGCCTTCGGTGCCGGCGAGGAGCACTTCGATCTCGGCGTCGACGAAGTCAATGTCGGCGTTCAAGGCACGCCACCGGGCCACGGCTCGTCCCAGCCGGGCGGCAGCGGTCGCGGTGTCACCGGCAGGTGGCAGACAGTCTTTCCACCGGGCCGCCCAGAACCGGGCATCGGTGTCGGTGAGCCGCCCCTGGGCGCGGGCCTGCAACGATCGGGCCGCCGCCGGCCGCCCCTGGAACGCGACCAGGCAGTCGAGCACCGCCTGGCCGGTGACCCCGGCAAGGTCCAGCTTGCGACCATGTCCGGGTGGTGCGGACAGCCCCGGGCACAACGCGTTGACCTGGTCATGCAGGCGTTGCTGCGCAACCTTGCGTTCGGTGATCAGCCCGCGTCGGTGCCGGACAGCGTCAAGCAGCCCCTGGTGATCCCTGTCAGGGACCGTGCGGCCGTGTCCTTGGCGGGCCAGATACGTCAACGCGGCGCAGTCCCGGTCATCGGTCTTGAACCGACGCGACCCCAGCTGCGAGCGTGCCGCCGCGGTCTCCGACGGGGCGAACACCCTGACGCAGCCGGGAAAGCGGGCTGTGAGGTCGGCGACCCAGGCCCGGTGCAGCCCACCGGTGGCCTCGATCGCGAACACCGCGACCCCGTCCGCGGCATGCCGGCGGACCAGCATGTCGAGCTGCTCCAAACCGGAACGCAGCACCGGCAACGTGAACGGCTCCACGACCAGCTCAGGGTCGTCCCTCGTCAGCCAAACACGGTTCTGCGCCTTCCCCGGATCGATCGCGACCACCAAGGTCGATACCGGTAACGACTTCTTCAGCAGTGATCCCACAACAACCTCCACCCGCCGACAACGTCACCCAGACGCTGCCTCACCAGGAGGCTCGAGATCTATCAGCTCTCAGCGGGGCCCGACGCTCCGGGCTGGTCAGCTCCTAGCGGCGTTGAGGATCAGCTTGGTCACCACGGACGGGTGGCTGATCATCGCGACGTGTGAACTGTCGATCTCGACGGTGTGCGCGTGTGCGCGCGCGGCCATGGCCCGCTCTGCCGCCGGCGGGATGGCGTTGTCGTCATGCGCCACGAGGTACCACGACGGGATCGTCGCCCAGGCGGGTGTGCCAGACGGCTGCGCCAGTGACGACAGCGATCCAGGACGCTGTTCGGCGGCCATCAGGGCTGCCTGCTTGGCCGGAAGGTCCGCCGCGAAGACCTGCCGGAAGAAGGCCGGGTCGATGTAGGCATCCGCATCGCCCTTGGCCGCGCCGGCGAACGGTCGAACGACGATGTGCGACAGCAGCAGCGACGGTGCGGCACCACCCAGCGCGTTGGCCTGGCCGACGGCCTCACCCTTGGCCAGCGCGTACGCCGCGATGTAGACGAGCGCCTTCACGTGCTTGTTTCCCGTGGCCGCGTTCGTGATCACGGCTCCCCCGTACGAGTGACCCACCATGATAATCGGGCCCTTGATCGTGGCGATGAACGATCGGACGTAGGCCGCGTCACTGGTCAGTCCGCGGAGCGGGTTGGCAGGGGCATACACGGTGTAACCGCGCTTCTGCAGGCCGGCAGCCACCGCGTTCCACCCGGAGGCGTCGGCGAAGGCGCCGTGGACGAGCACGATGGTCGGCTTCGGGGCTGCCGTCGAGCTGGCAGCTCTGGATGCGCTGGGCATCAAGCCGACCGAGACGGCCAGCACGAGCGCTAGGGCGATCAGCCAGAGCTTACGGCCGATCAGACGAGACATCACCACAGGCTGGGACATGACGAACTCCTTTGCTGGTCGGCTACTTGACGAAGCGCTGGACGAACTCGAGGCAGGTCTGCGCCACCTCGCGCCAGCCGCTGTCGATGGTCAGGGCGTGGCCGCGGTTGGGCATTTCGACGAACTCGGTGACGTCAGGGTTCTTCGACTGCTGCTTGTACGCAGCGTCGGCGATGGCGCGAGGCACCACGTGGTCCTTCTCCCCGGACATGATGAGCATCGGTCCACGGTCTGGGTTGTCCACGTCGACCTTGGCCTCGGTCCACGGGTTCAGGTTGGCCGTCGCCGCCTGGAACAACGGGACGCCCGACGCGGGCACGGCGTACTCCGTGAACAGTGCGTGCGCCTCGTCCTCCGAGACTGCGTTGGCGAACCCGTACCGGAATTGGTCGTAGGTCAGCGGGATCGCGCGGTGCCGGTTGAGCGGGTTGCCGAGGACGGGGCTCGCCGACTTCAAGGCAGTGAAGGGCAGTGGCAGCACGCCCCGGAACGGTGCGCCGTCGATGTTGACGGACGCTGCGGAGAGCCCGCGGCCGGCCACCATCATGGTGAGCAGGCCGCCGAACGAGTGGCCCATCACTGCGGGCTTCTGGTCGAGCAGTCGAATCACGGCGGAGTAGTGGTCTGCCACCTGGCCGACCGTCTTGTGCGCGAAGACCTCGGGATGGGCGTTGGCCTCATCGACGGTCTCCGGGTCGTCCGGCCAGCCCGGTGTCACCGGGAAGTAACCGGCCTCGGCGAAGAGCTCTGCCCACCGGTCCCAGCTGCTGGGCAGCAGCCAGAGTCCGTGGATGAAGACGACAGGAGTGCGGCCAGACGCATTGGCCTCGGCCACCTGCTGGGCGGTGATCTCCGGGATGACTTCCTCGTAGGTCGACATGGCGCTCCCTCGGGTCTGGGGTCCTAGCTGATGAAGCGACGCTAGGTCCTCGTACGACGTCGCAGTCACCGCGTTGTGCAGGGCTTCGTTCCCTCTGCGCAGACGCCGACTGCCGGCCGTTGAGGTCAACTAGCCTGCGCAGCAGGGAAACTCGGATCGAGGGGACCCATGGACGAAGGCATACTGGCGTCTGACGGGCGCGGCCTGGTCCTCTTTGTAGGAGACAGCTGGTTGTCGTGGCGACACTGGACGAGCGTGTTCGACGAGAACGGGTACGACTCGATCGTCGTGCCGACGGCCGCCATCAACGACATGGTCGAGCGGCAGACACGCCGAGTGATCCTGATCGGTCACGGAGCCGGGGCACGGGTGACCCTGCGACAGAGATCTGACGTTGCTTGTGTGGTGGCGATCAGCCCGTTGCGCGGCGGACTTGCCGGACGTTCCTGGGGCCGTGCCCAACGCAGCGCTGCCGTCGGTCCCCTGCTGCTCGTCGGTGGCGGTCACGATGGCGTGGCGACGGAAAGGACACTGCGCCGGTACGAGCGCCGGCACCGCCAGTCATTCCCGGACGCCGTGACAGATCACCACGTCTTCCCGGGCCACGGTCACAGCCTCGTTGTTGACTCCGGTTGGGGTGAGGTCGCGGAGTACGTGCTGGACTGGCTGACGAGTCAGGGACTCTAACGAGTGCGATGTGCCGCACGGAACTCCCGTGGCGACAATCCGTACGCGGCACGGAACTTGCGTGCGAAGTGGGCCGAGTCGACGAAGCCGGATCTCATAGCGACCGAGGCGATGGTCTGGCTGGGACCATCCACTCGGGAGAGCTCGCGTCGTGCCGCCTCGAGACGGAGCTGCATCAACGACTGGGCCAGCGTGAGCTCGGAACCCCGCGCCCACACTGCGTAGACCTGACGCACGGACACGTGCAAGTGACGGGCGATGTGCTCAGGCGTCAGCGCCGGATCGCGGAAATGCTTCTCCAGATAGGCGTTGATGCGCGCGCACTGGGCCTCCGGAAACGAGTCCAGCACGCCCGCCGGTTGTCCGGAGGACACGACCAGCGCCCGGAGCAGCTCGGTGACCGCGTTGCCGACGGCGATGGTCGCTGTTCCCGTCCCCAATCCGTCGAGCTGACCGCCGAGCCGGGTGAGGTGCTCGGCAACTACGCCGAACAACGGACTCGACGGGAGTCGCCCGCCGGCAGCCCGTACCAGGTCATGCGGTAGTCCCAGCGCCGCGTGGTCAACGCTCAGGGCTAGCGTGTGCCCGCCGCCGAAGCGATGGAACTGGTACGGGGCCGCTTGGTCCGTGAGGATGAGGCCGGGCCCAGCGACGGGCGAGACCGTCTCCACGCGACCCTGCGCGAAGCGCCACCTCGCCGACTGCATGATCGTGAGTGAGAACCGGTCGAGGTGAGCGACCCTGACCTGCTTTGGCGTCCTGGTCAGCTGCAGCCCCGACCCATGACGGCGCATCACCGTCACCCCAGGCCCCAACCGGAAGAGCTCAATGCGGGCGAAGACCCGGTCGGACGCGCCCTCGTGGATCACGAGGGCTGGCACGCCAGCGACCTCCATCGCCGACTGGATGGCTTCCACACGCTCGCTCGGCTGCAGCGTGGCGGTGTCCAGTACGAGTGCCATGGCGTCACCTCTTACGGCAGGACTCCGTCACCGTACCCCGGGCCCTTACTCTTTTGCCAAGGTTTGGTTTCGGCCGTCAGGCGATCGTCAGGGCCGCGATCAGATCATCCGCGAGGACGAACACGAAGCCCAGGTCGACGACGCCGCCAGGGAAATCGCCTTCGATGTGTACGTCAACGCGGTAGCCGCCGCCGTCTAGCGGATGGCTGCCGGTGACGACGGTGGTGTAGGTCCACTGGCTGATGGTCTTGGCGCGCCAGGCGGCGATCTCGTCGGCGCCGGTGTAGGTGTGACCCTCGTCAGTGACAGTGCCGTCCGCGGTGAAACAAGCGACCAGCGCGGCGATGTCCTTCTCGTCCCCTGCTTTCAGGTAGCGGGTGACGACGTCGGGCGTGTCCGTCATGGGGTGCCTCCTCGGTCCGAGGGCAATCCGTTGATCGCCCTCGGACCAAGCCTGGGGCCTCTCCCCGGGAGAGGGTCAAACGACGTTCTACTGCTGACGCTGACCGCCGTCCGCGTACAGCTCGCTGCCCGTGACAAAGCTGCTCTGCTCGCTGGCGAGGAACAACACGGCGCTCGCCACTTCCTCCGGACGCCCGGCCCGCCCCATCGGCAGACCACTGCCGAGCTGTTGTACGAGGCCGTCGGCAGCGTCATCGGGTACGAGACCGCGCAGGCCCTCGGTGTCGGTAGGGCCGAGGACGATCACGTTGACCCGCACGTCTCGACCAGCCAGCTCGGTGGCCCAGGTGCGGGCGAACGAACGGATCGCGGCCTTGCTCGCGGCATAGACGCCGAACGCGGGCGTACCACCCGTGGCCGCAGTCGACCCGGCGAGGATCACCGACGCCTTCGGATTGAGCAGCGGCAACGCCTTCTGAACCGTGAAGACGGTGCCGCGCACGTTGGTCGCGAACGTCTCGTCGAGATGTTCGACCGTGACCTGGTCCAGCGCGGCGAAGGTGCCGCCGCCGGCGTTAGCGAAGAGGACGTCGAGCCCACGGCCGTAGTCACGGATCTCGTCGTAGAGCGCATCGAGGTCTTCGAGACTCGAGACGTCCGCACGAATGCCCTTGCTGCTGCTGCCGAGCTCTTCGACCGTTGCGTCAAGCTGGGCTTGGCGCCGTCCGGTGACGAAGACGAACGCGCCCTCCTCGACGAACTTCCTCGCCGTCGCTCGGCCGATGCCGGAGGTGCCACCCGTGATCAGCGCCACCTTGTTGTCCAACCGCCTCATCGTCGTTTTCCTTTTCTCTTGTTGATGTTCCCTAGTCCTGGGTTGCGAGGACGACTTTGGTCCGGAGCTCTCGGCTCTCCAGACCTCGATGCGCTCCCGCTGCATCCGACAGCGGAAGCGTGGTGTGGGACCGCAGCCGCACCCGGCCTGCGGCCACGAGGTCCATGACCGTCTGGAGCCGGGAGACGATCTGCGGGCCGTCCGGACCCGACAGCCGCGCACCGACGTCCGCCGCGTGGTGGTCGGACAGCGTGACGACTCGCTCGGTGCCGCCGGCCAGCTCAACCGCTGCAGCGAGCACGCCAGCGCCGGCAGCATCGATCACCACGTCAACAGCGGCCACGTGCTTGCGTACGCTGGCGACAAGGTCGGGCCCGTACGCGATCGGGGTCCCCCCGAGTGCTTCCACGAGCGCCAGGTCGCTGTCCCGAACCGCGGCCAGCACGGATGCGCCGCGGCCGAGGGCGATTTGGGTGGCGATGAGGCCGACGGCGCCGCCAGCTCCGACGATCAGTACGGTCTCGCCCGCGGTGACGTTGGTCTCCTCGACTACGCGGGCAGCTGCCTCACCGGCGCTGGGCAATGCCGCGGCGTCCTGCTCACTGACGCTGTCCGGCCGCCGAACCCAGTAGCGAGCGAGCGTCTGACGGGCGTATCCGCCGAGCTCGGGCAGGAACGCTGCTACGTTGTCGCCGGGGCGTACGTCGAGGACTCCTTCACCCACGGCGTTGACGACACCCGCGACCTCGAAGCCCAGCACGGAGCCTGGCCCCGATCCGAAGGCTCCGTTGAGGTGCCCTGCGCGGATCGCCAGATCGGTGGGACTGATGCCGGCGAACCGGACGTCGATGAGGACCTGCCCCGGTCCCGGAGCACCGACCTCGATGTCGCCGGGCAGCAAGACCTCCGGCGGACCGTACGTACTGAGCACTACTGCCTTGACCATGCGCACTCCAGCCCCTAGACCGTGACCGTCTCCAGATTAGGTGACATGTCATGTAAGTGAGGCGATGGCCAGGTCATTCCCGATGATCGGCCTGCTGGGTAACCTCGTGCCATGGCGAAGAAGTCGCGTGGACCTCGCTCCGTGTCAGTGCTGAGCCCGGAGCAGGAAGCCACCTGGTTCGCCTACATGCGGGTGGCGCTCCGACTCGACTTTGAGCTAGGCCGCGACCTCCAAGCACAGGCAGGTCTGTCGCACTCGGACTTCCACGTGCTGAACGCGCTGTCCGATTCACCAGGGCAGCAGCTCGCCGTCGGCGACCTCGCCTCGCGGATCGGCTGGGAGCGCAGCCGGCTGTCCCACCACCTCCGTCGGATGGAGGGGCGGGGGCTGGTCACCCGTCAGACCTCCGAGGTGGACGCCCGGTCGACCGATGTCGTACTCAGCGCGGAGGGGAAGCGCGCGCTGCAGCAGGCGGCGCCCGGCCACGCTGAGCTCGTCAAGCGCTTGTTCTTCGACGGTCTGGACCCGGCGCTTTTGCAGCCCTTGCACGACAGCCTCGAGCAGATCCACGAGCAGATCATCGCCAACGGCACCCTGCCACCCCCGCCAGGCCACCAGACCACCTGGGCCGACACCTAAGCGGGCCCACGACCGCGTGGCCGTTGAGACTTAGGCCGGTCCTGACCGGCCGGATCTTCAACGACCCGCGGCGGTGGACGAGTCGGCCTGTAAGCCGGGTTCTGTCACTGCCTGAAGGCAGCGGGCGACCATCCCTCTAGGACCTACGTTGCCGCAGGCCTCATGCGGTCTACCCGGAAGCTCGGGCGGGCAGCCCTCGAGCGCTTCCTGTCTGACCTTGCTCCAGGTGGGGTTTACCTAGCCGTCCGGGTCACCCCGGTCGCTGGTGGTCTCTTACACCACCGTTTCACCCTTACCGTCCGGCAAGCCGTACGGCGGTCTGTTTTCTGTGGCACTGTCCCGCGGGTCACCCCGGGTGGGAGTTACCCACCACCTTGCCCTGTGGAGCCCGGACTTTCCTCGGCGAGGTCCGAAGACCCCGACGCGGCCGCCCGGCCGGCTCGTCCACCGTGCGCACACCCTATCCGACGACCTGCAGCCCGGCCCACAGCGCGACGACCGATCCGACGATCGTCACCGGCACCGTCACGAGGCCGAGCCGCGAGAACTCCCCCACCGCGGGCTCCTCGCCCTCCGCCTGCAGCACGCGCCGCCACAGCAGCGTCGCCAGCGACCCGACGTAGGTCAGGTTGGGGCCGAGGTTGACGCCGAGCAGCACGGCCAGCAGCGGCCCCGAGCCGCCCGACGACGCGGCGATCGGCACCAGCACCAACACTGCCGGCAGGTTGTTGACCACGTTGGCCAGAACTGCTGCCAGCAGGGCGATCCCCATTAGCGCCAATAGGGAGTTGCCCGACGGGAGCAGGTCGGACGCGGTGTGCCCGAGGCCGTTGTCGACGACGGCCCGTACGACGATCCCGAGCGCGAGGACGAACACCACGAAGGGCACGTTGGCCGATTCGACCAGCTTGCGCACCGAGACGCGACCCTCGCGCAGAGCTCGGTACGCCAGCACGACCACCCCGACCAGCGCGGCCCACACCGGGCCGATGCCCAGCGGCGACGTGGCTACGAAACCGACGAGGGTCAGCCCCACGACCACCAGGGCAAACCGGGGTACGTCCGCACCCTGCAACTCAGACGGCGACTCAGGAGCAGCGGCCAGGTCGCGCGCGAAGAACCGACGGAACACCGCGTACTCCAGCCCGACCGCCACCAGCCACGGCAGCAGCATCAGCTCGGTGAACTTGAGGAACGACAGGCCCGAGGCGGAGAACGCCAGCAGATTGGTCAGGTTGGACACCGGCAGCAGCAGCGAGGCCGTGTTGGCGAGGTGAGCGCAGGCGTACACCTGGGGCTTCGACCGGGCCCCGACCGACGACGCCGTGAGCAGCACCACCGGCGTCAGCAGCACCACGGTCGCGTCCAGGCTGAGGACTGCGGTCACGACCGACGCGACCACGAACACCCACACCAGCAGCCGCTGCGCCGACCCGCCCGACCGCCGCGCCATCACCGAGCCGGCGTAGGTGAACACCCCGAACAGGGCACACAGCTCCGCCAGCACCAGGATCACCGCGAGGAACGCCACGACCGGCCACAGCTGCGAGGTCTCGGCCCGCGCGTGCCCCCACGACACGGCGCCGATCACCAGCACGACCGCCGCGGCGGGCACCGCAGCCACGGCCTCCGGCAGCCCGCGAGGCCGTACGACGGCGAAGCCGAGCGCCCCCAGGAGCAGCACGACGGAGACAACCTCGGCCCACGTGCTGCTCAACCTGCAGGCTCCCGATCAGTTCGTGCCGAAAGCGGACGAGGCAGACCACCACCGCCCAGCCGGGAGGTCCCCGGCAGCGTCACGGCGACGTTACCCAATGCCGGTTGCCTTCACCCATGCCGGACGCGCTCGTCATGGGCGCCCACCCGCTACAGTCCCGTCAGGCGACGATGAGTGGATGGTGAGAGATGCGAGTGCTGTTCTCGTCGACCTTTGGCTACGGCCACACGCTGCCTATGGTGCCGCTGGCCAAAGCCTTCCGAGACGCGGGACACGAGGTGCGCTGGGCGACCCATGGGGCCGCGCAAGGTCTCGTCGCGGCCGCCGGGTTCCCCGTCGTACCAGCCGGTCTGCAGGGTGACGAGCTGCAGACCGTGCTGGCCCGACTGCGGGCGGCGGGCGGGCAGCTGCCGCCACAGGAGCGGGCCGGTTTCATGTATCCGCACCAGTTCGGCGAGGCACTGACCCCTGCCATGGTGGACGACCTGTTGCCCGCGGCACAGGCGTTCCGCCCCGACCTCATGGTCCACGAGCAGGCCGAGCTCGGCGCACCGCTCGTCGGCGCCGTCCTGGGCGTTCCTGTCGTCACTCATGCGTTCGGCGGGGCAGTGCCCGCGCCCTTCATCACCGCGGCGGGCGACCTGGTGGCCGGCGTCTGGGCCAAACACGGTCTCGAGCTCGCGCCCTACGCGGGCTGCTTCCAGGCCGGCTACCTCGACATCTGCCCGCCCGAGGTCCAGTCGGTGCCGCTCGGCCACATCGGCCGGCGCCTCCCGCTGCGGCCGGTCAGCTACACCGGCGAAGACACTGCCCTCCCGCGAGCTGTCACTGCCGGCGGCGCGCCCCTGGTCTACGTCACCCTGGGGACCCTGCAGCTAGGTTCGTCGGCGCTCGGTCAGGCCGTCGAAGCGCTCCGCGAGCTTCCGGTACGGGTTCTCGTCACGCTCGGCCCCGACGGCGACCCCGCCGACCTCGGCCCGCAGCCGGACAACGTCACCGTCGAACGCTGGGTCGACCAGTTCACGTTGCTGCGCCACTGCGCCGTCGTCGTGTCGCACACCGGCTCCGGCACCTTCCTCGGCGCGCTCGCCAACGGGGTCCCGCAGTTGTGCCTCCCGCAGTCGGCCGATCAGTTCCGCAACGCCGCCGGAGGTGTGAGCGCTGGCGCCGTCCTCGCCATCAATCCCGACGAGGTCACCGCCGACGCCATCACCCGCGCCGTTCAGCGGCTGCTCGACGATCCGGGCTTCCGCGAGGCAGCGGGCACGGTCAGCGAGACGATCGCCGCGATGCCCTCACCCGACGAGGTCGTGGCAACGCTCGCGTCCTAAAGCCCCTCGAGGTGGAAGGTCTCGTTGTAGGACCGCATCACCGCTGGACCGTCTGCGTACCAAGCGATCTCGGAGATCGCGGCCAGGTCAAGGTGCATGCGGTGCACGGCCGCGAGCGGCGCGTCCAACGCCATGCGCACGAGCGTCTTGATCGGCGTGACGTGGCTGACCACCAGCACGGTACGCGCCGGATGCGCAGCCAGGATGCGGTCACGGGCCTGCCGCACCCGCCGGGCCGTGGCCGCGAGCGACTCCCCGTGGGGCGGCGCGGCGTCGGGATCGTCGCGCCACGCGGCCATCTCGGCCGGCCACTTGGCCGCGACCTCGGCAAACAAGTAGCCGTCCCAGTCGCCGAAGTCGGTCTCGCGCAGCCCATCCTCGATCAGGATGTCGAGACCGAGCGCAGCAGCGACCGGCTGTGCCGTGGCCACCGCACGAGCCACCGGCGAACACACGATGGCCTCGAGCGGAGCCACGGTACGGGAAGCCAAACGCGCCGCAGCAGCAGCCGCCTGGGCCTCGCCGCGTGCGCTCAGCGGCTCGGCCGTCGGACCCGAGAACCGCTTCTCCACCGAGAGTCGCGTCTCGCCGTGGCGCAGCAGCACTGTGGTTGTGGGCGGACCCATGTCGGGGGAACGCCGAGGTGCGGCAACCGGCGTGGAGGCCTCGGCCATGACCCGCCGGCTCCACGTGCGACCCGCCGCGGCGTCGTCCATGGCCTCGTTGGCCAGCCGGTCGGCGTGCTTGTTGATCTCGCGCGGGATCCAGGTGAACGTCACCCGCCGGAACTCCCGCACCAACTGCTTTGCCTGCAGCGCAAGGGGTTTCATGTCCGGGTGCTTGATCTGCCAGCGGCCCGACATCTGCTCGACGACCAGCTTGGAGTCCATCCGCACGTCGACGTGGGTGGCGCCGAGAGCCAGCGCGGCGTCGAGGCCCGCGATGAGCCCGCGGTACTCCGCGACGTTGTTGGTCACCGTGCCCAGCGACTCGGCGGCCTCTGCCAACACTGCCCGCGTCACCGGCTCGAGGACGACAGCGCCGTAGCCCGCCGGGCCCGGGTTGCCGCGCGAGCCACCGTCGGCCTCGACCGTCACCCGCCGCTCGGGCGCCGACGAGTCGAACAGCGTCACAGCCCGGACTCGCCCGTACGGATCAGGATGCGGCGGCACTCCTCGCAGCGCCGCACCTCGTCCGACGGGGCGTCACGCACCTCGGCAAGGTCCTGGCCGGACAGCGACAGGTGGCAGCCCTGGCACGCGCCGCGGTAGAGGGCAGCCGCGCCGGTGCCACCGTTGCTCGCGCGCACCTTCTCGTACAGCGCCAGCAGGTCGTCGGGGATCGTCACGCCGAGGGTCGCCCGCTCGTCGGTCGCCTTGGCCCGGTCGGCGTCGATGGCGGTGAAGGCCACCGTCTGACGCTCGAGCGCCTGCTCGCGTACCGCCGTCAGCTCCTCGCGCTGGCGGGTGAGGATCTCGAGCCGACCCTGCACCTCCTCGCGCTTCTCCATGACCTCGAGCACCTGGTCCTCGAGGTCGCCCTGGCGTCGGCCGAGCGAGCCGATCTCGTGCTGGAGGTTCTCCAGCTCCTTGGGCGACGTGATCGCACCCGAGTCGAGCCGCTGCTGGTCGCGCTTGGCCCGGGTAGCGACCAGCTCGACGTCGGTCTCGATCTTGCTCTGCTCACGGCCGAGGTCGTGGTCCTCGGTGCTGACCCGGACGATCTCGTCGCGCAGCCCGGCCAGCCGTGAGTCGAGGGACGCCAGCTCGGCGATCTCGGGCAACGTGGCCCGCCGGTGGGCGAGCTGGTCGAGGGTGGTGTCCAGCGCCTGCAGGTCGAGCAGGCGCAGCTGGACGAACGGGTCGGCCTTCACTCGTGCGCAGAGCTCCTCGGGCGGGTTTCGGGTACGGCGAGCGTCCACGGGTCGGTGCAGATCGTGGACACCATGGTCTCCACGTTAGCCAGGCTGTCACGCAGGCGTCCGGCAGCGCTGGCCAGCCACGGCCACTCGGTCGCCCAGTGGGCAGCGTCGACCAGCGCCGGGCCGCCGTCCGCCACCGCGTCGGACGCCACGTGGTGGCGCAGGTCAGCGGTCACGTAGGCGTCGACGCCGGCCCGTCGGGCGTCCTCGATGGCGCTGCCGCCCGACCCGCCACAGACCGCGACGGTACGGATGACCCGCGCGGGGTCACCCGTCGCCCGCACGCCCCACGCCGTCGGCGGCAGAGCGGCCGCGACGAGCGACACAAAGGCCTCGAGCGACACCGGCCCGGGCAGCACCCCGACGCGCCCTAGCCCCTTGACCCCGTCCTCACCGACCAGCTCGGTCAGGGCAAACGACGGCGTCTCGTACGGGTGGGCAGCGCGCAGCGCCGCCAGGACAGCCTCGCGCCTGCCCCGGGGAACAACCAGCTCGAGGCGCACCTCGTCCACCCGCGTCACCTCGCCGACGGCGCCGACAGCGGGCGTCGAGCCCGGACCGGGGACGAAGGTGCCCTCGCCGCGAACCTGCCAGGCCGCGCGGCTGTAGTCGCCCACCGCACCCGCGCCGGCCTCGGACAGCGCGTCGAGCACCGTCTCAGCCGCGGCGACCGGCACGTGGGTCACGAGGCTGTCCAGCGCAGGGGCCGGCAGCGGCACGAGGGGCCGGAGGTCGATCAGGCCCAGCGCAGCGGCCAGGGCGTCCGACACGCCGGGCGACGCGACGTCAGCGTTGGTGTGCGCGGTGAACAGGGCGGACCCGGCGCGTACCAGACGGTGGATGACGGCACCCCGGGGGTCGGACAGCGGCACGCCGTGGACGGCGGAGAGCAGCAGCGGGTGGTGGGTGACCAGCAGGTCAGTGCCGAGGGCGAGGGCCTCGTCGACCACGGCGGCCACCGGATCGACCGCGAAGAGCACCCGCCGGACCGGCGCCGACAGGTCGCCGCAGACCAGCCCGACCGCGTCCCAGCTCTCGGCGTCGCGGGGGTCGTAGAACCCGTCCAGTGCCGTAACGACGTCCGCGAGGGTCGCCGACGGCTGATCATGGAGGTGTGGCACAGCGCGACGCTACCGCGCGGTCACAGCCAGGCGTCGTACTCTTGGCGCCGGATCACCCACATGACCTCCAGGCCGGCGGCCTGACAGCCGAAGGGATCGACGTGCCCGCGTCGAACAAGCAGACCCGCAAAGCCACCGAGAGCGCCGCCCGCGAGCGCGCCGCTGCGCTGAAGGCGCAGCATGACCGCGAGGCGCGCCAGCGCAAGCTGCTGGCCCGTGGTGGCATCGGCCTGGTGCTCGCCGCCGTGGTCGGGACCATCGTCGTCATCGGCGTCGCCAGCAACGGCCCCAAGACGCCCTCCGGCACGCTGCCGACCGTCACGGCGCAGGGCGCAGCGACCGCTCCCCCGTGGGCCGTACCGACCAACACGTCGGCCCAGGTCAACCTGGCCGGCCTGACCCTGCTGCCCAACGAGACCCTCGACCGGCACGACCACGTCCACCTCGACATCTGGGTCGACGGCAAGAAGCAGACGGTCCCCGCCTACATCGGCATCGCCGGCGGCGCCAACTCGACCGGCTTGTCCTCGCTGCACACCCACGACAGCAGCGGCGTCATCCACATCGAGTCGCCCTCGGGCCGCCGGTTCACCCTCAGCCAGGTGTTCAACGAGTGGAACGTCCTGCTCAGCCCGACCCAGATCGGCAGCCTCAAGACCGGTGCCGGCAAGACCCTCACCACCTACGTCAACGGCAAGGTGCTCACCACCGACCCGAGCAAGCTCGAGCTGATCGCCCACCAAGAGATCGCGATCGTGTACGGGACCCCGGCGGAGAACAAGACCGTGACCGTGCCCAAGTCCTACAAGTGGACCGGCGGGCTCTAACCCCCGCGGCCCGGTCGAGTGGCGGGGCCGCTGCCGATCATCGACGCTGGTTGCCCTGACCCGCGCCGATGACCGGAGCCACCCATGAGCCGCACGATCACTGCAGGCACGGTTCTCGCGCCTCGCGTCCTGACCACCGTCACCGGCGCCTCGATCGCGATCCCCGACCCCGACCGGCTGATCCACCTGCAGTTCCGTCGCTACGCCGGCTGCCCGGTCTGCAACCTGCACCTGCGCACGGTCACCGGCCGGCTCGGCGAGATCGAGGCGGCCGGCATCCGCGAGGTGGTCGTCTTCCACTCCACCCTGGCCGAACTGCTCGAGTACGAGTCAGCGCTGCCCTTCGACGTCATCGCCGACCCCGGCAAGGCGCTCTACCGCGAGTTCGGCGTCGAGTCATCGCTCAGGGCCGTCTTCAACCCGCGAGGCGCCGCGGCCGTCCCCGCGGTCATGGCCAACCTCGCCCGGTCGCTGCCCGGCGGCCAGCGACGGCTCCCGCCGGTGCGACACACCGGCGGCAACCTCGGCCTGCCGGCCGACCTGCTCATCGACAGTGCGGGACGTGTCGTGGCCGTGAAGTACGGTCAGCACGCGTACGACCAGTGGTCGGTCGACGAGCTGCTCGAGCAGCTGCCTGGAGTGGGTGTGAGTGGGGCCTGAGGACATCGCCCGGTACGCGCTGACGCTGCCGGAGGTCACGGAGGAGCAGCCCTTCGGGCCGGACACCGACGTCTACAAGGTGGCCGGCAAGGTCTTCGCGATCGTCTGGCCGGACGCCGTGTCGCCTCGGGTCAACCTCAAGTGCGACCCGACGCTGGCGCTGCACCTCCGCGAGCAACACGCCGCGGTCTCCCCCGGCTACCACATGAACAAGAAGCACTGGAACACCGTCCTGCTCGACGGCACCGTCACCGACGACGAGGTCGAGGAGATGGTCGAGCACTCGTACGGCCAGGTGGTGGCGGGTCTGCGCCTCGACCTGCGCAAGCGCATCGGCTGGCAGCGCTGAACTTCTGGGGAAGTAAATTAGCATCTATATAGTTAGTGCTAACACGCACCCAGGAGACAAGGAAGCCCGATGACCAACGCACGCGCTGTCCGCTTCAACCAGTACGGGGGCCGCGACGTCCTCTACGTCGCAGACGTCCCGATGCCCACGCCCGCCGCCGACGAGGTCGTCGTCGAGGTCCGCGCGACGGGTATCAACCCGGGCGAGGCCAAGATCCGCGAGGGAGCCCTGCACGCGCGCTGGCCCGCCACGTTCCCCTCGGGTCAGGGCAGCGACCTGGCCGGCGTCGTCGCCGCGGTCGGCGCCGACGTCACCGAGTTCGCCGTCGGCGACGAGGTGCTCGGCTTCTCGTGGACCCGCTCGAGCCACGCCACCCACACCACCGTCCCGTCCCATCAGCTGATCGCCAAGCCGGCCGAGCTCAGCTGGGAGGTCGCCGGCTCGCTCTACGTCGTGGGGGTCACCGCGTTCGCCGCGGTCCGCGCCGTCGACCCACAACCCGGCGAGACCGTCGCGGTGTCCGCAGCGGCGGGAGGCGTCGGCTCGCTGGTGGTCCAGCTGCTCGAGACCCGAGGGGTACGGGTCCTGGCCATCGCCTCGCCGGGCAACGCCGCGTGGCTGACCTCGCACGGCGCGATCCCGGTCACGTACGGGCCAGGGCTGTCCCAGCGACTGGAAGAGGCTGCGCCGCAGGGCATCGACGCGTTCATCGACCTCTTCGGCCCCGAGTACGTCCAGCTCGCCGCCGACCTCGGCATCGCCCGCGGCCGCATCGAGACCATCACCGCGTTCGAGAAGGCGGCGGAGCTCGGGACCAAGGCCGAGGGCAGTGTCGACGCCTCGACGCAGGAGGTGCTCACGGAGATGGCCGGGCTGGTCGCGTCTGGCGCCCTCGAGCTGCCGATCGCCGCGACCTATCCGCTCGACCGGGTCGTCGACGCCTTCGCCGAGCTCGAGCAGAGCCACACCCACGGCAAGATCGTGCTGATCCCCTGAGCCGTCTCAGCGGGGCGCGGTCCAGCGGGAGCCGTTCGACCCCGACAGGATGACGACGTCGATCGACTCCCGATGACAGACGTCGAGCAGGTGCGGGTCGGACGTGGCCAGCGGCCGGTGCCTGCTGCGCGCGGTCTCGGCCGCGACAGCGTCCGCCATGCTGATCGCACAGTGGGTGCGGTGGTAGTGCCGCGCGCGGAGGCGGCCGCTGGCGAGGCCGAGCGCCGCGTCCACGGGCGTGCCGTCTAGCAGGCCGAGCTCGGCCAGGTCAAGCACTGCGTTCTCGACGTCGACGCCGGCGTTGCGTACCAGGTGGTCGACGACTTCAGCCACGCCGATCGCCGTGAGAACCGCATCCCCCGCCTGCAGCAGGGGCCGCACCTCCCGGGCCGCCGGCTCGCCGCGCAGGAAGGCGATGACGGCGTAGGCGTCGAGCAGGGTCAACGGTCACGCTCCTGCTCGCGCTCCTGCCGGCGAACGTGATCAGTGTCTTGCCCGCTGTCGCGATACTTGCCCTGCAGAGCCTCGATCGGGTCGTCCGACAGCGGACGGACGACCACCCGGTCACCGAGGTCGACCACGACGACCCGCCGGGCGTTCCACCGCGTGCGAGTGACCGCCGGGATCGACACCTGGCCGTTTCGGGACACCGTCATGACGTGCGCGTTGTCGTCCATGGTCTCATTGTATCCTGCGGCGCTTTCGTTGTATGGGTTCGGACTGTGTGCGGCAGGTTGCACGACACGCCGTACGACACGCCGTCGTTGGCGCAACGTGACGCAGACCGCGACCACGGCGAGGCCCGACCAGCGGCAACGAGGACGGAGACCGAGTCGGGTCGAGCTGGTGGCCCCTGCAGGGCTCGAACCTGCGACATTCTCGGTGTAAGCGAGATGCTCTTCCAGCTGAGCTAAGGGACCTGCGCCTGACAGGCTACCGGTCGCCAGGCTCGGCGGTCGCAGGCCGCAGCACCCGGTCGAGCGCGCGGCTCACCTCGTCGGCCAGCACCGGGTCGTACGACCTGCCGCTCGGGTCAGCGCTGGCCTGGGGCGGCACCAGCACCTCGGGGGTGCGCCGGCACCCGCGGCACTGCACCTCGCCGAGCGCCCGGACCAGCGCGGTCGAGCCGCAGTGCGGGCAGCTGGCGAGGTGGGTCCGCCAGTCGGGCTCACGCTGGCAGCTCGGGCAGACGAGCACCTGGGCGTCGTCGCGTACCCCTCGCTTCCAGTCGCTCGGACCCCGCGCCGGGTCGACGGGACGCGTGCCGCAGCGGTAGCACTGCACGACGGCTCCCTCCGGGGTCAGAGCGTGGCGAGCACCGACTGGTAGGTCTCGAGGTCGCGGGCGTCCGGGATGTCGTTGACGATCTGCCAGCGCACGATGCCCTGCTTGTCGATGATGAACGTGCCGCGCAGCGCAGCCCCCGCTTGGTCGTTGAACACGCCGTAGGCCTGGGCGACGCCGCCGTGCGGCCAGAAGTCGGACAGCAGCGGGAAGCCGAAGCCGTCGCGCTCGGCCCACACGCGATGACTGAAGACACTGTCGACGGAGACGGTGAGGACCGCGACATCGTCATTTTGCAGGGTGGGCAGCGCGTCACGGATCGCGAAGAGCTCGGTGCCGCACACGGGGGTGAAGGCCCAGGGGTAGAAGACGAGGACGACGTTCTTCTTGCCGCGGAAGTCGCTGAGCGTGATCGGCTGACGGTGCTGGTCGACCAGGGTGAAGTCAGGAGCGACCTCACCGACCTGGATCGCCAGGCTGGAGGCTGAGGGGCCGTCGCCGAACGGGCTCACGACGGCCGGGCTCAGCGCTTGCCCCGACTCGACTTGGGCGCCACCAGCCGCGTACCGGACCAGTCCGGGGCGGCGCTGATGCTGCTGGTCTGGGACAGGCCCGCCGTCGGCGCGGCCTCCCCGACGTCACTGGGCTCGACGTGGCCGTCACGGCCAGCCTTGGGAGTGAGCAGCCAGATCACACCGTTGGCTGCCAGCGGCGCGAGAGAGTCGACGAGGGTGTCGACCAGGTCGCCATCGTCCTCGCGGAACCACAGCAGCACGACGTCGACGACCTCATCGGAGTCCTCGCCGAGCATGTCGGTGCCGATCCGCTCGACGATGGCCTCGCGCAGCTCCTCGTCGCAGTCGTCGTCGTAGCCGACCTCCTGGACGACCATGCCGGCCAGGATCGCCAACCGGTCGGCCAGGGTGCGCTGGCTCCCCGCGCTGCCCGCGGTCGCGCTCACGTGGTGGTTCCTCCCTCGTCCGCGCCTCAGCGCTGCCTATGTCGGTAGTCCACACGGGTCCGGCCGACAGCGCAAGTATCCCCTGTCCGCCGCCGCAAGATCGCACGGGTCCCGCATCCTGTGGAAACCGGGCCTCAGGCGAGCTGCTGGGCGACGAACGCCAGGGTACGGGACCAGGCATCCTGAGCGGCCGCCGCGTCGTAGACGGCCGGCCGGTCGTTGCAGTGGAAGCCGTGCTGCGCCTCGGGATAGCGGACGATCTCGGCAGGACGCGACGAGCCGACGAGCGCAGCACGCAGCTGCTCGACCTGCTCGCCGGGGATGCCGAGGTCTCGGTCCCCGTACAACCCGAGCCACGGCGACTTGCGGCTGCCGACCAGCTCGAGCATCGACGGCATGCCGAACCGCCCCTGCGTGATGCCGCTGCCATAGAACGTGACCGCCGCCGCGAGCCCGAGCCGGGCGCCCATGACGTAGGAGACGCTGCCGCCCATGCAGAAGCCGACGATCGCTGAACGACCGGCAGCGACACCCTCGTCCGCCAACCAGCCCAGCGTGGCCTCGACGTCGGCGGTCAGGCCCTCGTCCGACAACGTAAGCAGCATGCCCTTGGCCGCGTCCATGTCCGCGTAGTCGATGACCGGCGAGCCGGAGCGGTGGAACAGCGCCGGCGCGACGGCGAGATAGCCCGCGGCGGCGGCCCGGTCGGTGACGTCCTTGATGTGGTCAGTGAGGCCGAAGGCCTCCTGCAGCACGATCATCGCCGCGGTCGGCGCCGCCTTCGGCCGGCTGACGTACACCGGCACGGCCCCGTCCGGTGTGCTCACGTCAACCATCGTCATGGCCGCAGTCTAGGAGCCTGCTTCAGCCCGGGAGAAAGCTCAGCCGCACGGTACGCACCGGGTTGTCGACGTTGAGGTCGACCAGCGCCACCGACTGCCAGGTGCCCAGCGCCAGAGCCCCGCGGATCACCGGCAGGGTCGCGTACGGCGGGATGACGGCCGGCAGCACGTGAGACCGGCCGTGGCCGCGCGAGCCGTGGCTGTGCTCCCACCGGTCGTCGGCGGGGAGCAGGTCGCGCAGCGCCGCGAGCAAGTCGTCGTCGGAGCCCGCGTGCAGCTCGAGAACGGCGACTCCGACGGTCGCGTGAGGGACGAAGACATGGAGCAGCCCGTCACCGCCGCAGTCGGCGGCGAACCGGCGGCACTCGGCGGTGATGTCGAGCACGACCTCGTGGTGCCCGGTCGTCACCGTGAAGGTCGTAGTCTGCATATCGCCCTCTCTCGCAGCACCGGGCTCACCGCCCCGGCGACCCAGCATGGGACGATCACATGATGTCCGACGGGGGCCAAAGGTGACGCCGAGGCGCCTTCGTTGGAGCATGTAAGCGTGGCCACCACCCCTGGCCGCACAGAACGGACAACAGGTCGCACACCAACGCGACGCGATACCGACAGTAAGGACGAGCGTGGCTCTCGGACCCGATCCCGCCACCAGCGGCAAGCAGTCCCTCTCGGCGCTCACCCAGATCCCCGACGTTGACCCGTCGGAGACCGAGGAGTGGCGTGACTCGCTCGACGCGGTGATCGCCGCGCAGGGCGAGGGCAGGGCCCGCTACCTGATGCTCCAGCTGCTCGACCACGCCAAGTCGCGTCGCGTCGGCGTCCCCGAGGTGCGCACCACCGACTACATCAACACGATCCCGGCGGCCGCCGAGCCCGACTTCCCCGGTGACGAGGAGCTCGAGGAGCGCATCCGGTCGATCGTCCGGTGGAACGCCGCGATCATGGTCACCCGGGCCAACAAGACCACCAACGTCGGCGGTCACATCGCCACGTTCGCCGGTGCCGCCGAGCTGTACGAGATCGGCTGGAACCACTTCTTCCGGGGCAAGGATGCCGACGGCGACAGTGGCGACCAGGTCTACTACCAGGGGCACGCCTCCCCGGGCATGTACTCCCGCGCGTTCCTCGAGGGCCGGCTCACCGCCGACCAGCTCGACGGCTTCCGCCAGGAGCTCAGCCGCGACGGCCTGTCGTCCTACCCGCACCCGCGGCTCATGCCCGACTTCTGGGAGTTCCCCACTGTCTCCATGGGCATCGGGCCGATCAGCTCGATCTACCAGGCCCGGTTCAACCGCTACCTCACCAACCGCGCCATCAAGGACGTCAGCTCGAGCCACGTCTGGGCGTTCCTCGGCGACGGCGAGATGGACGAGGTCGAGTCGCTCGGCGCGCTCAACATCGCCTCCCGGGAAAACCTCGACAACCTGACCTGGATCGTCAACTGCAACCTGCAGCGCCTCGACGGCCCGGTCCGCGGCAACGGCAAGATCATGCAGGAGCTCGAGGGCTCCTTCCGCGGTGCCGGCTGGAACGTCATCAAGCTGGTCTGGGACCGCAAGTGGGACGCCCTGCTGGCCAAGGACGTCGACGGCGTCCTGGTCAACGCCCTCACCACCGTCCCCGACGGTCAGTGGCAGACCTACTCGACGAGCACCGGCGCCTACATCCGCAACGACTTCTTCGGCCGCGACCCGCGCCTGCTGGCCATGGTCGAGCACCTCAGTGACGAGGAGATCGTCGGCCTCGGCCGCGGTGGCCACGACGCCAAGAAGGTCTACGCCGCCTACAAGGCAGCGCGCGACTTCACCGGCGCGCCGTCCGTGATCCTCGTACAGACGGTCAAGGGCTGGACCCTCGGCCCCAACTTCGAGGCCCGCAACGCGACCCACCAGATGAAGAAGCTGCACCACGGCGACCTTGCGCAGTTCCGCGACCGGCTCGGCCTGCCGATCACCGACGAGGAGCTCGACGCCGACCTGCCGCCCTACTACCACCCGGGTCCCGACTCGCCCGAGGTCCAGTACGCGCTGGCCCGTCGCGCGGCCCTCGGTGGGTCGCTGCCCAAGCGACTCAACCGGGCCAAGCCGCTCGTGATCCCGCACGACAACCGCGGCTTCACCGACCTGCGCAAGGGCTCCGGCAAGCAGAAGGCCGCGACGACGATGACCTTCGTCCGGCTGCTCAAGGACCTGATGCGCGACAAGACCATCGGCAACCGCATCGTCCCGGTCATCCCGGACGAGGCGCGCACCTTCGGCATCGACGCGATGTTCCCGAGCGCCAAGATCTACAACCCGCACGGGCAGACCTACGAGCCCGTCGACCACGACCTGCTGCTGTCCTACCGCGAGAACGTCAGCGGCCAGATCCTGCACGAGGGCATCAACGAGGCCGGCTCCATGGCCTCGGTCATTGCCGCAGGCTCCTCGTACGCGACGCACGGCGAGCACATGATCCCGGTGTTCGTCTTCTACTCGATGTTCGGCTTCCAGCGCGTCGGTGACATGACGTGGGCGATGGCCGACCAGCTGGCGCGCGGGTTCCTGCTCGGCGCCACCGCCGGCCGCACCACGCTCAACGGCGAGGGCCTCCAGCACGAGGACGGCCACTCGCTGCTGCTCTCGGCGACCAACCCGGCCTGCCTGTCCTACGACCCCGCGTTCGGCTTCGAGATCTCCTACATCGTCGAGGAAGGCCTCGACCGCATGTACGGCGAGCGCGACGAGGCCGTCTACTACTACCTGACCGTCTACAACGAGGCGATCGCCCAGCCGGCCGAGCCCGAGGTCGAGGGTCTTCGCGAGGGCATCCTGCGCGGGCTCTACCGCTACAAGCCCGCCGAGCCGGTCGCCGACGACGATCGCCCGCGGGTCCAGGTCCTCTCCTCCGGTACGGGCATCCACTGGGCGCTCAAGGCGCAGCAGCTGCTCGCGGACGACTGGGGTGTGGCCGCCGACGTGTGGTCGGCCACCAGCTGGACCGAGCTGCGGCGCGACGGCGAGGCCACCGACGAGTGGAACCGGCTACACCCCGACGACGAGCAGCGGGTCGCCTACGTGACCCAGTGCCTCGAGTCGGCGCCCGGTCCCGTGGTCGCGGTGAGCGACTGGATGAAGGCCGTCTCCGACCAGATCTCGCCCTGGGTGCCGCAGGGCCTTCACTCCCTCGGCGCCGACGGCTTTGGCCGCTCGGACACCCGGCCGGCGCTGCGCCGGTTCTTCAAGGTCGACGCCGAGTCGACGGTGCTCGCCTCCCTTACTGAGCTGGCCCGTCGCGGCGAGGTCAAGCACGAGGTGCTCGCCGAGGCCATCGCCAAGTACGGGCTGAACGGCCCGATCACCGCCGAGCTGGCCGCCGACGCCGACAGCGCCAACGAGCCCGGCGCCTGACCCTCGGACACCGATCCAGCGCCCCCTGCACCCGAGCTGTCTCTCCGCTGGATCGTCGTGGCGGCGCGACTAGACGACCGTGAACTGCGCGACCAGGTCGGAGAGGTCGCCGCTCATGGTCAGCAGGCCGTCGGCGGCCGCCTGGTTGTCGGCAACGGCAAGCGACGTCGTCGACGCCGCACCCGCCACGTCGTGAATGCTGGCCGCGATCTGCTGGGCGCCGACCGCGGCCTCGGCGACGGAGCGGGCCATGTCGGCGGTCGTCGCGGTCTGCTGCTCGACGGCCGCGGCGATCGTGGTCGCGTACGTGCTGATCTTGTCGATGACGCTGCTCACCTCGGCGATCGCGGCGACCGCACCGTCACTGCCGAGCCGGATCGTCTCGACAAGGGTCGAGATCTCCTCGGTGGCGGCGGCCGTCTCGCGGGCAAGCTCCTTGATCTCGGAGGCGACGACGGCGAAGCCGGCCCCCGCGTCTCCGGCGCGCGCCGCCTCGATGGTCGCGTTGAGGGCGAGCAGCTTGGTCTGCTCGGCCACGGTGAGGATCACGCTGAGGACCGCGCTGATCTGGGCTGACGAGTCGGCGAGGTCGGCCATGGTCCCGGTCGCCGACTGAGCTGCGGACACCGCACCGGATGCCACTGCTGCTGCTGCCGAGGCACTCTGGGCGATCTCCCGGATGGATGCGCCCATCTCCTCGGCGCTGCCCGCGATGCTGGCCACGTTGGCGCTGACCTGCTCCGCTGCGCCCGACGCCAGGATCGACTGCGCGGTGAGCTCCTCAGCGGAGCCGCCGATCTTGCGCGAGACGTCCGTCAGGCCGCCGCTCGACTCCGCGACGGCTGCGGCACTGCGGCTGAGCGTCTCGACCGTACGACGCAGGGTGGTGATGGCGGTGTTGAGGGCCTCGCCCATGACCCCGATCTCGTCGCGGGAGGTCACCGCCACCTCGCCGGTGAGGTCACCGCGGCTCATCCGCTCGAGGACGGCCCGCACCGCGGCGACCGGACGGGCGATGCCGCGGGCAACCACGAGACCGAGGGCCGCAGCGGCGAGCACGCCGATGATCAGCAGGGACAACAGCAACGTGCGGGCCATGCTGTAGGTGTGGGCGGCTGCCTTGGCCTGGGCGGCAGCAGCGGCGTCCTCGGCGGCCAGCAGCGAGTCCATGGGGGCGCCCATCGCGTCGTCGGCGACGCTCAGCGGCCCGTCGAGCAGCGCGTAGGCGTGCGACGAGTTGCCCGCATCAGCCGCAGGGAGCACCTGCTGGTCCCGCACCTGCCGGAACGCAGCGAGCCGCGTCCGGAAGTCGACCATCATCGCGCTGCGCGCCTCTTGACCGTTCCCGGCCATCCGCAGGTACGAGGCGATGTCGCCGTTGAGCTGCTTGTCCGTCACCGCCATGTCCGCCCGCAGCGTCGTGCGGGCGTCGGCCGACGACGCAGCCACGTAGTCACGGATCTCGAACCTGGTGTCGCCCTCCATGTCGCGCAGGTCGGCGAGGTTCTCGTACGGCTTCACCGCGTGCGTGAACAGCGAGGTGGCCCGGCCGTCGACGTTCTTCAGGGCGACTACGCCATAGGTGCCGACGATGAGCAGGGCCAGCAGCCCCACCAGCACCGCCGAGAGGACCTTGACCCTGACCGAACGGTTGCGGAACCAAGCACCGGCACGCATCACTGCACTCCTTCGACCAGGCCCCGAGCGTCGGGACCTGGCAGTTGTCGGCACAACAACACCAGAGTTGATGATCATGTGTTGCTGCGAAGGAGATGACTGCGGGCCCGTGCCCGATGCGAGCGTGCCCCTGGGTCGGCTCAGCCGGCTTTGTCCTCCGAGGGCGGCGCGATCTGCGGGCGATGCGTCGCGGGCTGGTGGCCCACGGTCTTGGACAGTCCCTCGGTGACGGCGTTGAGGATCGCCATGCCCTGCGAGGCGAGCGAGGCGACCGCACTGTTCACCCCCTCGGTGCCGTCGAGGATGGTCAGGTTGGCACCCTTGAGCCCGTCCGCCGCGGCCCGTACCAGCTCGGGCAGCTGGCCGATGATGGCCTGGTCGAGCGCGATGCGGCCCTGGGCAGCGGCGGCGCCGGCACTCAGCGTCGTCGCCTCGGCCTGGGCAGTCGCGAGGGTACGGATGCGCTCGGCCTCGGCCTGCGCCGGCTTGACCACCTCGGCGATGAGCTCGGCCTCACGCAGCTCGGCGTTCTTGACCGCGACCAGCGCCTGCTCCGACAGCACCGCCTGCTGGGCCTGCGCGGCGGCGAGCGGGCCGGCCTGGGCAGCCTTCTGCTGCGCGCTGTCGATCTCGGCTTGGTACTGCGCGCGGGCCACCGCTGTCTGCCGGGCGTACTCCGCCTGGTTGCGCTGCGACTCCTGCTGCGCCTGAGCACTGGCCTGGTCGGCAGCGGCCTGGGCGATCTGGGCCGCCTGGTTGACGGTCGCCTGGTGGGGCGCGGCGAGCGCCTTGATGTAGCCGCTGCCCTTGTCGTCGATGGACTGGATCTGCAGCGAGTCGACGGTGAGGCCGATCTTGGCCATCTCGATCTTGGAGGCGTCGAGGACGTTCTCGGCCAACGTCTGGCGCTCGCGGATGATCGCCTCGACGGTCATCGACCCGACGATCGAACGCAGGTGGCCGGCGAAGATCTGGCCGGTCAGCTCGTCCATGTGCGACTGGTCGGCGAGGAACCGCTGGGCGGCCGCAGCGATCGACGACGGGTCGCTGCCCACCTTGAACGCGATGACCGCCCGTACCGTCAAGGCGATGCCCTGCTGGGTCACGCACTCCTCGGTGACGGCGGCCTCACGCATGGCCAGCGTCAGGAACGACGTCTTGCGCAGGATCGGCAGGACCCAGGCGCCATGGCCTGTGACGATCTTGAACGGCAGCGTGCTGTCCCCGTCGGCCTTCTGCTTGCCGCCGGAGATCAGCATCGCCTCGTTCGGCGCAGGCACTCGGTACCCCAGCATTGGTGCTACCTCTCCGTTGTGCCGGCGACGCCTGAGGCGTCCGGTCCCGGCGTGATCGAACCAGTCGTGTCGGGCCAGGGCACGACGTTGAAGGAACCGGATCCGTGCGAGCTGATGACCAGCACCTCGGAGCCGTGGGGCAGCTCGCCGTCGCTGTAGGCGAGGAAGGTCTCGAAGGTGCCGCCGACGAGGACGCAGACCTCACCGGGCCCGGACGGTCCCCGGACGCGCGAGACCAACCGGCCCACCTTGCCGATCGCGCTCTCACCCACCCGTTGATCCCTGTCCTCTCCCCCGTGACGTGTCGCCATCAGTCTGCACCGTCGCCGACCTTCCTGCGGTACGGCTATCCCCCGAACGAGTGCGGCGTAGCACTTTCGAGGGGTTTCCAACGTTTCCCGTACCAAGTGCTTTTCCTGCGGCCCCTACCTACCGAGGATCTTTGTATGGCCGGACTTCGTGGCACCCGGTGGCGACGGGCGACCATCGACACCCTCGAGCAGCACCCCAACATCGACGAGATCCTCGGCGTGCTCTCGACGCTGCCCCACGTCGGCGACGCCGAGATCCCGCGCCTCGCCGCCGGCTGGAAGAACTCCGCCCACCTGGCCAACGCCCGGTCCCGCGCCCTGAGCCCCGACTCCCCGCTCGTCGTCGAGGTGCTCGCCTGCTTCGAGGCGGTCGTCGCGCTGTTCGACGATGACCTCGCCGGTGAGGCCGACTACGTCACCGTCGACCCCGCGGTCACGACCACGGCGCTCAAGGCGGTGCGCGATGCCATCGCCGCCGCGTACGCGAAGCCGTTGCTCAGCCGCGGTGAGTACGTGGCGCTGATGAAGCCCTGGCGGCAGGTGTTCCCGCACCGGGCCTACGCCGAGCCCTACCTCGGCCCCAACACCGCCCAGGTCAAGGCGCTCCTCGCCAACATGCCCCAGCTCGCCATGCGCTGCCACGACGAGAAGGGCCAGCGGCTGTACGACGCGCTGGCGTTCACCGCGTCGACCGTCGACCGCGACCTGCGCGACACCGCGCGGGACGAGGCCTGGCGCGCCGCGATCCTGACCTCGCGTCGACGCATGTGGGCGATGCTGCGGCGCAGCGGCCTCGAGGCGATCACCCGCCGCTGCACCACCTGCGGCAGCGCCGAGGTCTCCGGCAGCCAGCGTCAGGTGCTCGAGCTGTGCATGGACGCGGCGTGCGGACTGCTCGTGGCCGACGCTATCGACGACGCCTTCACCGACATCCTCACCATCCCGCTGGCGATGCTGATCCCCGGTCAGCGCAGGCCCTAGCCCGGTTGCACACCCGACACGCACCAGGCCTTGCCGACGTGTGACGTGTCGACCCGCAGGTGGCGCTGGCCGTCCGTCGTCGTGAAGGCGAACGTCGTGACATGGGGTTGGGTCTGCCCGGGGTCCAGCCGCCAGACCGCGCCGTCGAGCTCGCCCGCCTGAGGGTCGGTGCCCCGGCAGACGACGAGACCGAGCTCGCGGTCGTCGGACACGTGCAACATGTGCGCGTACCGGAGCGCGGCCGCCCTGGGTGACTGCGGCGGGCCGACAGTGCCGGCGCCGAGCAGCAGGTAGCTCGCGGCGCCCACAATGCCCGCCGTGCCGAGCCCGACGGTGACCGCCAGCAGCGACGGGACGACCCGGCTCCCGGATCCCAGCATCGAACTCATGAGCCGTGGTATCGGCCGTCGGCGATGCGGCCTTGATCAGCGCCGGCCGGCCGCCCAGGCGACGAGCTCATCGGCGGTACGGGTGTTGACCACGCGGTCCGGCGTAACCCCCGCCACCTCGGCCCGCGCGCACCCGTACGGCTGCCAGTCGAGCTGACCGGTCGCGTGGGCGTCGGTGTCGATCGAGAAGATGCAGCCCATCTCGACGGCGAGCTGGAGCAGTCGCATCGGTGGGTCGAGCCGCTCGGGCCGGCTGTTGACCTCGACCGCGACGTTGAAGGTCCGGCAGGCCTCGAAGACGATCTCGGCGTCGAACTCACTCTCCGGCCGGCCGCGGCCGACCAGCTTGCGGCCGGTGCAGTGACCGAGGATGTCCAGTTGCGGGTTGGCCACGGCCGCCACCATGCGCGGCGTCATCTCCTCCGACGGCATGCGCAGCTTGGAGTGGATGCTGCCCACGACGATGTCGAGGCGCGCGAGCAGGTCGGCGTCCTGGTCGAGCGTGCCGTCGAGGTTGATGTCGCACTCGATGCCCGTGAGGATGCGGAACGGCGCGAGCTGCTCGTTGAGCCGGGCGACCACGTCGAGCTGGTCCTCGAGCCGCTCGCGGGTGAGCCCGTTGGCGACGGTGAGCCGCGGCGAGTGGTCGGTCAGCACGACGTAGTCGTGGCCGAGCGCCTTCGCGGTCCAGGCCATCTCCTCGATGCGTGCGCCGCCGTCGGACCAGTCGCTGTGGGTGTGGCAGTCGCCCTTGAGCGCCGCCCGCAGCACCTCGCCGCCGGCCACCACGGGCTGGTCCGACCCGGGCTCGAGCCGCGCGAGGTAGGCCGGCAGCTCGCCCCGTACCGACTCCGTGATGGTGGTGGCTGTCGACTTGCCGATGCCGGCCAGCTCCTGCAGCGTGCCGGCCTCGGCCCGCTGCCGGACCTCGTCCGGCCCGAGATCGGCCACCAGCCGAGCCGCGCCGAGGAACGCCTTGGCGCGGTACTCCGGCTCCTGCGCCCGGTCGAGCAGGAACACGATGCGGCGCAGGTCCTCGAGCGGGTCACGTTCAGCCACCCGCCCTGTCTACCGCACCAGCCCCATTTCCCGCCGCCCCCCTTCCGGATCACTGGGCGGCTTTGGCTCGAATGGCGGCCGCCAAAGCCGCCGTTTCCTCCCAGTGATCCGCAGAGACTGCGGATCACTGGGAGGAGGTGGCGGGAATGGCTCGCTGTAGAGGGACCACAACGCCCCAGTGATCCGGTACGGGGGGCGAGCGTGGCAGGCTGTGGGAATGGCACAGTCATCGGCCACCGAGCAGAGTGCGGACCGGCAACCGAGCATCGCCACGGTCCGCCGGGTCGAACGCGCGACCGGCGCGCTCGCCACCCAGACCACGCAGCGCATGGACGAGCGCCTCGAGTGGTTCCGCGACATGCCGGCGGAGCAGCGCTCCTGGGTCACCCTCGTGGCCCAGGCAGGCATCGCCGGTTTCGTGGCGTGGCTGCGCGACCCGGCCCGCCGTACCGAGGTCAGCGGCGAGGTCTTCGGAGCCGCGCCGCGCGAGCTGCTACGGGCGATCACCCTGCACCAGACGGTCGAGCTGGTACGGCTGACCGTCGACGTGGTCGAGTCGGAGGTACCCGCGCTCGCCGGTCCCGGTGACGAGGCGTCGCTGCGGGAGGCGATCCTGCGCTACTCCCGCGAGGTGGCGTTCGCCGCGGCCGAGATCTACGCCCAGACCGCCGAGGCGCGCGGCGCGTGGGACGCCCGGCTCGAGGCCCTCGTCGTCGACGCCCTGCTCCGAGGGGAGCAGGACCAGTCGCTCGCCTCCCGGGTCGCCGCCCTCGGCTGGCGCTCCCCCGCGTCCGTGTCCGTGCTCGTCGGTACGCCCCGTGGCCACGACGCCCAGACGATCATCGACGGCGTCCACCGCGCGGCGCGGCGCAGCGACAGCGACGTCCTCGCCGGCGTGCACGGCGTACGACTCGTCGTCATCATCGGCGGCGCGGCCGATCCGATGCCGACGGCCAGGGCGATGCTCGCGGAGTTCGGGCCGGGACCGGTCGTGCTCGGCACCGTCGTCCCCGACCTCAGCCGCGCGGCCGACTCGGCCAAGGCCGCGATGTCGGGGCTGCGTGCTGCGGTCGTCTGGCCAGACGCCCCGCGGCCGGTGTCCTCCGACGAGCTGCTGCCCGAGCGAGCCATCGCGGGCGACGCCGAGGCGCAGACGCAGCTGGTGGAGGACATCTACAGATCACTGGTGAGCGCGGGGGGCAGCCTGCTCGAGACTGTGGCCACCTACCTCGAGCAGGCCGGATCCCTGGAGGGCACCGCACGTCTGCTCTTCGTTCACCCCAACACCGTGCGTTATCGACTGCGTAAAGCATTGGACGTTTGCGGTAGGGATGCCACAAACCCCCGCGATGCCTTCGCCCTGCAGCTGGCCCTGGCGTTCGGTCGGCTGGTCGAGGCCGACGGTGGTGACCTCGCCCGTACCCACTGAGCGTCGACGGGCCGCTCTTTGGAGGAAACCTCCAAAAGGCCACCCCAAGACTGGTGGGAGGCAACAGCGACTGAAAGCGCGGATGGAGGGCAGGGTAGTCACGTGCTCGCGATCCTCGCCCCCGGTCAAGGCGCTCAGACGCCCGGTTTCCTGACGCCCTGGGTCGAGGGGGTCCCGGGCTTCGCCGACCGTCTCCACTGGTGGTCGACGGTGGTCGGGGTCGACCTCATCAGCGCCGGCACCACCTGGGACGCCGTGACCATCCGGGACACCGCCGTGGCCCAGCCACTGCTCGTCGCCGCTGCCCTCGCCACAGCGGACGCGCTGCTGACCTCCGACTCCGCCCAGCGCGCCGTCGGCGTCTACGCCGGTCACAGCGTCGGCGAGTTCACGACCGCAGCGCTCTCCGGCGCGCTGTCTCCCGAGGCGTCCATGGCCCTGGTCGGGGCCCGCGGCCGATCGATGGCCGCCGCTGCCGCCCTCGCACCCACCGGCATGAGTGCCATTCTCGGCGGCGACCCGGCCGAGGTCCTCGCCGCGATCGAGGCGCTCGACCTGACCGCCGCCAACCACAACGGCGCCGGCCAGGTGGTGGCCGCAGGCCGTACCGAGAATCTCGACAAGCTGCGCGCCGAGCCCCCGGCCGGCACCCGCGTCGTCCCGCTGTCGGTGGCCGGCGCGTTCCACACCGAGTTCATGTCGCCCGCCGTCGACGAGCTTGTCTCCTACACCGTCGGCGTGCCGGTCCGCGACCCGCACACGCTGGTGCTGTCCAACTCCGACGGCGCGGTGGTCTCGTCAGGCCCCGAGCTGCTGCGCCGGCTGTTCGGCCAGGTCGCGGCCCCGGTGCGGTGGGACCTCTGCATGAAGACCCTCGGCCAGCTCGGGGTCAACGCCGTCATCGAGCTCACCCCCGGCGGCACCCTCACCGGGCTCATCCGCCGCGCGCTCCCCGGCGTCGAGCTGCTCGCGCTCAAGACCCCGGACGACCTGCCCGCCGCCCACGCCCTCATCGCCGCCCACAAGCGGGTCACGCCCGAGGCCGCGCCCGCCTGGCGCGTCGTCGTCGCCCCGGTGGCC
This sequence comes from Acidothermaceae bacterium B102, assembly GCA_033097465.1. Classification (GTDB taxonomy): domain Bacteria; phylum Actinomycetota; class Actinomycetes; order JAWWOL01; family JAWWOL01; genus JAWWOL01. The sequence continues at coordinate 3,726,136 of AP028633.1, read as the reverse complement.
GGCCAGTTCGTGCCGGTCGACGTCGAGCTCGGGTCGGTCATCCTGCCCGGCGGCACCATCGGCGTCGTCGAGAGCCGCGGCCGCCAGGAGACGGTGGTCGCCGCCCACGGTGGCGTCCTCATCGAGTGGCTGGCCGAGGCGAGCGACCCGGTCAACCCCGGCCAACCGCTGGCCCGGCTGCACCCCGCCGAGGCTCACCAGTGAGGCTGCCCGCCGGGTCGCCCGGTGCGCGCATCCTTGGCGTCGGTGACTACCGTCCGGTACGCGTGATGGAGAACGCCGAGCTCGAGACCATGGTCGACACCAACGACCAGTGGATCCGCGAGCGCACCGGCATCGCCCGCCGCCACATCGCTGCGCCCGACGAGACCATCGTCGACATGGGGGCCGCCGCCGGCGCCAAGGCGATCGCGGCCGCCGGACTCAGCCCGGTCGACATCGATCTGGTCCTCGTGGCCACCTGCTCCCACGCCGACCGCATGCCCGGTGCCGCGCCCCAGGTCGCGCACCGCCTCGGCATCCCGTCGCCGGGCGCCTACGACCTCAACGCCGCCTGCTCGGGCTTCTCCTATGCGCTCGCCCAGGCCTCGGACGCCGTCCGCGCCGGCAGCGCCACCCGGGTGCTGGTCGTCGGGTCCGAGAAGATGTCCTCCATCGTCGACTGGACCGACCGCGGCACCTGCATCCTGTTCGCCGACGGCGCCGGCGCAGTGGTCGTGGGCCCGAGCGACGAGCCCGGCATCGGGCCGGTCGTCTGGGGCAGCGACGGCTCTCGCGGCGACATGCTGACCTGCACCGGCGACGACCCGTTCATCCGCATGGAAGGCGCGGCGGTCTTCCGCTGGGCCACCACCTCGCTCGCACCGGTGGTCCGTGAGGCGTGCGCCCGCGCCGGCGTCGAGGTCGCCGACCTCCAGGTCGTCGTCTTCCACCAGGCCAACGCCCGCATCATCGACTCGCTCGTACGCGCCCTCAAGCTCACCGACGACGTCGTGGTCGCCCATGACGTCGTCGACTCCGGCAACACGTCTGCGGCCTCGATGCCGCTCGCACTCGCCCGCGTACTCGAGTCCGGCCAGGTCGAGAGCGGGTCGTTGTGCCTGCTGCTCGGTTTCGGCGCCGGGCTCAACTACGCCGGGCAGGTCGTCACCGTCCCATGACCCACCCATAGCAGACTGACAGCACGGTACGGCGGACCCGCCGTACCCCGAAGGCCGGAACCACGGCCCAGCACAAGGAGGCAACCCGTATGTCCGAGACCGAGGTCCTCGCCGGCCTGGCCGACATCGTGAACGAGGTCACCGGCATCCCGGCGTCCGACGTGCAGATGGACAAGAGCTTCACCGACGACCTGGACGTCGACTCCCTGTCGATGGTCGAGGTCGTGGTCGCCGCCGAGGAGAAGTTCGGCGTGCGCATCCCCGACGAGAGTGTCAAGGACCTCCGTACGGTCGGCGACGCCGTCACCTACATCGTCAAGGCTGGTGTCTCTGCATGACTCAGGACCAGGTCCGCGTCGTCATCACCGGACTCGGCGCGACCACGCCCGTGGGCGGGGATGTCGCGTCGACCTGGGAGGGGCTGCTCGCCGGCAGGTCCGGCGTCACGCTCCTGGAGCCTGACTGGTCACAGCTGCCGGTGCGGCTCGCCGCACCGGTGGCTGTCGACCCCTCCGAGGTGCTCGACCGCATCGAGGCACGCACGCTCGACCGCATCCAGCAGCTCGCCCTGATCGCCGCCCGGGAGGCGTGGGCCGACGCGGGCTCGCCCGAGGTCGACCCCGACCGGTTCACCGTCGTCTGCGCCACCGGCATCGGCGGCGTCGGCACCATCTACGGGCAGTACGACGTGCTGCGGGAGAAGGGCGCCCGCCGGGTCAGCCCGCACACCATCCAGATGCTCATGCCCAACGGGTCCGCGGCGACCATCAGCCTCAAGCTCGGCGCCCGTGGCGGCGCCCACACCCCGGTCAGCGCCTGCGCTTCCGGTTCCGAGGCGCTCAGCTGGGCGATCGACCTAATCCGCCTGGGTCGTGCCGACGTCGTCGTTGCCGGCGGCGCTGAGGCCTGCATCCACCCGCTGCCGATGTCGGCGTTCGCCTCGATGCGGGCGCTGTCCACCCGCGAGGACGACCCCGGTGCGGCGAGCCGCCCGTACGACAAGGGCCGTGACGGCTTCGTCCTGGGCGAGGGAGCCGGTCTGCTGGTCCTCGAGTCCGAGGAGCACGCGCTGGCCCGCGGTGCCTACATCTACGCCGAGCTCGCCGGGGCCGGTGTCACCGCCGACTCCTACCACATGGCCGCCCCCGACCCGTCCGGTCAGGGCGCCGTCCGTGCGATGCGCACCGCGATGAAGGAGGCCGGCGTCGTGGCCGCCGACATCGTGCACATCAACGCCCATGCCACCTCCACGCCGGCCGGCGACATCGCCGAGGCCACCGCGATCATGGAGGTGCTCGGCGACGCGACCGCCGGAGCCGCGGTGACCGCGACCAAGTCGATGACCGGCCACATGCTCGGCGCCGCCGGCGCCGTCGAGGCCATCGCCACCGTGCTCGCCATCCGGGACGGCATCGCTCCGGCCATCCGCAACCTCGACGAGCCGGACGACGAGATCAGCCTCGACCTCATCCGGCACGACAACCGCAAGATCGACTTCACCGGCAAGGCCGCCCTGTCGAACAGCTTCGGCTTCGGTGGCGCCAACGCCGCGGTCGTCATCAAGCCCTACCCGTCCGAGAGGACCTCCGCGTGACCGTGGTCGGAGAGGTCGTCCAGGCGCCCGCTCGCAAGCCGGACGTCCGCTCACCCCGCACCCGCCTCGAGCGCTTCCTCGACGAGGGCACGTTCCAGCCGATCACCCCCGAGGACGACGCCAGTGGCGTGGTCGCCGGCGTGGGCCGGGTGGGCGGTTCGCCGGTCGTTGTGTTCGCGAGCGATGCGACCGTTCAGGGCGGGGCGATGGGCACGGCGGGCTGCCGGCACATCGTCGAGGCCTACGACGCGGCGCTGCGCGACCGTACGCCGATCATCGGGTTCTGGCACTCCGGCGGCGCGCGCCTGCGTGAAGGCGTCGAGTCGCTCGACGCGGTCGGCCGGGTCTTCGCCGCCATGACGCTCGCCTCCGGCAAGGTGCCCCAGCTCTCCGTGGTGCTCGGCCCGGCGGCCGGCGGCGCGGCCTATGGACCCGCGCTCACCGACATCGTCGTGCTCGCGCCCAACGGCCGGGTCTTCGTGACCGGCCCCGACGTCGTCCGCAGCGTCACCGGCGAGGACGTCGACATGGCCCGACTCGGCGGCCCCGAGGTCCACGGCCGACGCTCCGGCGTGGTCCACGTCGTCGCCGAGACCGAGGACGCCGCGTACGACAAGACCCGCCAGCTCACCGAGTTGCTCGCCTCGCAGGGCCGCTTCTCCCCCGACCCCGTCGTGGAGTTCGACCTCAGCACCGTGCTGCCGGAGAACGTCAAGCGTGCGTACGACGTGCACCCCATCGTCGACGGCCTGCTCGACGGTCCCGGCGTCGAGCTGCATGCCAAGTGGGCCCCCAACGTCACGACCACGCTCGGTCGCATGTCCGGCCGCACCGTCGGCGTCATCGCCAACAACCCGATGCGCCTGGGTGGCTGCCTCGACTCGACCAGCGCCGAGAAGGCCGCACGCTTCGTGCGCATGTGCGACGCCTTCGGCATCCCGCTGGTCGTCATCGTCGACGTCCCCGGCTACCTACCGGGCGTCGGCCAGGAGTGGGAAGGCGTCGTCCGGCGCGGAGCCAAGCTGCTGCACGCCTTCGCCGAGGCCGTCGTCCCGCGCGTCACCCTGGTCACCCGCAAGGCCTACGGCGGCGCCTACATCGCGATGAACTGCCGGGCCCTCGGCGCTACCGCGGTCTTCGCGCTGCCCGACGCCGAGGTCGCCGTGATGGGCGCCGTCGCCGCCGTACGCATCCTGCACCGCAAGCGCCTCGCCGAGGTGCCCGAGGACCAGCGGCCCGAGGTCGAGGCCGAGTTGGCCGAGGAGCACGAGGTCATCTCGGGCGGCCTCGCCCGCGCCGTCTCTCTCGGCGTCGTCGACAAGATCGTCGGGCCGGCCGAGGCGAGGGGCGAGATCGTGGCAGCGCTGGCCGGCGCGGCCGTAACCCGCGGTCACCACGGCAACATCCCCCTCTGAGCCGAATCCGCGCACAAGCTCCGTGAACCTGTCACTATCTGTATATGACACGGGGAACGGGGCCCCGGGAGCATACGGCTGACCCACGACCAGTTCCCGGTCTGCTCGACATCGCGGACGCGCTCGCCGCTGCGACGACGGACTACCGCTCGCTGCTGCGGGTCGCGGCGCAGGCGGTGGCCGCGTCCCTCGGTGACGCCGCGGTGCTCTGGGTTCTCGACGACGAGGGCATGGTCCGGCCGTCGGCCTTCCACCACGACAACGCCGAGGCCCGCCACTTCATGGGCGAGGTCGTCGACGCCAAGCGCCACCTCCCGGCACCCGGGGGCCTGCTCGAGATGGCGCTGCTCTCCGAGGGGCCGATCCTGTTCGCCCGCGCGTCGTTCGGCGAGCTCGGTGAGCGCATCGACGCCGCCTACCGCCCGTACTACGCCAAGTTCGGCCTCTCCAGCCTGTTGATGGTGCCGATGCGGGCGCGCGACCGGGCCGTCGGCATCCTCGGGGTCTGCCGCGACGAGGGCCGGCCGCCGTACGACGACGACGACGTGCTCTTCGCCCAACGGGTCGGGGCCCAGATCGGGCTGGCCCTCGACAACGCCCAGCTGCTCACCGAGTCCCTCGACGAGGTCCGCCGACGGCGTGAGGTCGAGCTGCAGCTCATCGACATGGTGTCCACCGACCTGCTGACCGGGCTCGGCAACCGGCACTTGCTCATGGAGGACCTGCGGCGCCGCCTCGCCACCGGACAGCGCACCGCCCTGCTGCTGCTCGACCTCGACGGGTTCAAGGACGTCAACGACGCCCTCGGCCACGAGGTCGGCGACCGGGTGCTGCAGGCGGTCGGCGAGCGGCTGCTCTCGGCCAGCGCCCTGCGGGGCGCCATGCCCACCCGGCTCGGGGGCGACGAGTTCGCCATCGTCTGCGACGGCCACCTGCCCGACGACGCGTGGAAGCTCGCCGAGGACGTGTCGTCCGCCCTCGACCCCGGGCTGGCCGTCGAGGGCGGCTCGATCAAGGTCAGCGCCAGCATCGGCATCGCCTTCTCGCCCGAGCACGGCGACGAGGCCGGTTCGTTGCTCCGTGCCGCCGACCTCGCGATGTACCGCGCCAAGCGGTTGGGGCTCGGCGTGCCTGCCGTCTACAGCGACTCGATGGGCCAGGAGCAGGTTCAGCGCTGGACCACGCTGACCGAGCTGCGTGAGGCGCTCGAGACCGGCCAGCTGCTGCTGCACTACCAGCCGCTACTCGACCTGCGCGACGGCACCGTCACCTCGGTCGAGGCTCTCGCCCGCTGGAACCACCCGCGGCACGGCCTCCTCGCCGCCGAGCGGTTCATGCCCATCGCCGAGCAGGCTGGGCTCGCTGCCCGCATCTCGGTCTGGGCGCTGGAGCAGGCAGCCGGCCAGCTCACCCGCTGGCGCGACGACGGCTTCGTCCTGCGCGCCGCGGTCAACGTGCCGGCCCAGCTGGTCGAGCGTCCGGGCTTCCCCCAGCAGGCGCTCGCCGTCCTCGACCGGCACGAGCTGCCGCCCACGGCACTGCAGCTCGAGATCACCGAGTCGGCGCTGTTCCGCGAGCCCGCCATGGCCGCGCTGGGCCGCTGCCAGCAGGCCGGCATCTCGGTGGCCATCGACGACTTCGGTACGGGCTACTCGTCGCTCGCCTACCTCAAGCGTCTCCCGGCCAACACGCTCAAGCTCGACCGCGGCTTCGTCGTGGACATCGACACCGACCAGCGCAACGCCGACATCGCCGCCCTGGTGGTCGACCTCGCTCACCGGTTCGGCATGGCCGTCACGGCCGAGGGGGTGGAGACGCCGGGGGCACTCGCCCTGCTGAGCGAGATCGACGTCGACCTGGCCCAGGGCTACCAGGTCGCTCGGCCCTGCAGCCCCGATGACCTCACCCGGTGGCTGGAGCAACGCTCGTCGTGATGAAAAGAAAGTAAGTCCGCCCCCCTATCGGATGATCCACTCCGCTGTCAGGCTGTGGTCGCTCAGGCACCTCGTCCTGCCGACCGGAGGCCCAACGATGCGCCGACGACTCGCTCTCCCACTCGCCGCTGCGCTGGTCCTGCCGATCATCGGGCCTCCCGTCGCCGCCCACGCGGACCAGGTCATCGTCACGATCGACGATGCCTTTGCCATGCCGCGGGGGGATGGCACCGCGACCATCGTGATCGACATCTCCTCCGACGCCGACTGCACCTTCTGGGGGCCCGTCCAGCTCGACGCGGCCTTCCCGGTGCCGGGAGGCGTGCCCAAGGGGTCGAGCAAGCGCTCGTCCTACTTCGTCTTCAACCTGCCGCAAGTCACCAACCACCTGCACGCCACCAACTACCAGCTCAGGGCTGGCGCCGTCTGCGAGGGCCACCTGTGGTTCTCGGAGAATGTGCAGCTCACAGTGCCCAACTACGACCCGCCGCAAGACGTCCCGCCACCCAAGGCTCCGCCGGCCTCGATCAAGAACAAGAACCTGCAGAACGGCAAGAACAGCCTCGGCTCGGGCAAGCGCAGGGGCAAGGTCGTCCGCGGCCAAGCAGGAGTACGCCCTGCCGCCGTCCCGCTCGACGTCACCGACGATGCAGCGGCCATCCTCGACGCAGCCTCGGCCCGCGACGCCTGGATCAGCTTTCTGCTCGGCGAGCTGACCGACCTGCCCGACCCCACGGCCGCGTACACCGTCCCGGTCGTCGCGGGACCCTCCCCCACCGTGCCCGCCCTGCCGGCGAGCCTGTCCGCAGCGTCGGCGGCCGACGTGCGCGCGGCCCTCGCCAACCGAGGTGACCAAATCGCGCTCGGCTCCGCCGCGGTCGAGGCCATGGCTCGTCGCAACGCGGCCTTGACCGCCGCCGACGCGGTCAGCGCCGCCAAGCGCAGCGTTGAGGCGGCCGGGCTGCTGGACCGATGGGCCTCCGCGATGGCGGCCCAAGCTGCGCTCGACGTCGCTGCCCAGGCGGACATCGCCAGCCTGGTCTCGCCGGTCACCCTGACGGCCGACGAGCTGACCGCCGCGCAGGCGTCGACCACGGCTCCAGCCGGCGTCGCGGCCGCCCTGGTCACGCTCGGCGCTCCGCCCGCGGCGACCTACACCGTGCTGGCCGGCATCCAGGACCTGTCGGTGTCCAGCCTCACCAACTACACGCCCTCTCTGGCAGGCACCGACGTCTCCGGCTCGGATCAGCAGACCTCACTCGACCTGCGCAGGCTCAACGCCGCTCTCGTCGCGCCCGGTGTCGGCGCCGCAACGTCAGCCGTACCCGGCCCGCGTCTGGCCAAGGGAGTCGGCCAGCTGCGCAAGATCGGCTGCGTCGCGGTCAGCCACGCCCAGGCACCCGGCTGCACGATCGGCCGTGGCCTGTCCGGCGCGAAATACGCCGCGACCAGCCCCGACGGCAGGTTCGTCTACGTCGGGGCCGACGGATCGCCCGGCGTGATCTCGGTCTTCTCCCGCAGCCTCAAGAGCGGCGCGCTGACCCAGCTGAAGGGCAAGGCCGGCTGCTACTCGGCTGGGCTGAGCGACTGCACGACGATCCCCCACTCGGCGCGGGTCAACGACCTCGAGGTCAGCACCGACGGCAAGGGACTCGTGGCCGCCTTGTACGGCGACGGCGCCGTGATCTCCTTCTCGCGGAACGTGAAGACCGGGGCGCTGAAGTGGGTCAACTGCATCGGCGAGGCCACGGGCTGCAAGAAGGGTCCCGGCAAGTCGATGTTCGGCATCAAGGTGCTCACGCTCAGCCCGGACGGGCGCAACGTCTACGCAGCCTCGCTCAACGGCGTCGCCATCGTCGAGCTCGCCCGGGCCCGTACCGGAAAGCTCTCTGTCATCGGCTGCATCGGACGAGCCGACTACGGGTGCGCGCTCTCGCGCGCGATCACGAGCCCTGCCGGCGTCGCCATCAGCCGCGACGGCGCCTACGTCTATGAGGCCGACGTGTCGGGCTGGGCCGTCAGCGCGTTGGCCCGCAACACCCGCACCGGAGTGCTGACCGACAGCAGTTGCGTGTCCGGACGGGACGGCGCGACGAGCATCACCGGCTGCAGCCCGGGGCTGGGGCTCGCCGGACCGGAGTGGGTCACCGCCGGCCCCGCGGGCAGCGTCTGGGTCGGCTCGTCGGAGGACTCGTCCGTCGTTCGGCTGCAGCTCGACGCCAGCGGCAACCTTGCGATGGCAGCCGTCTCCGGCGCGTGCACGACCGACCTCGCCATCGCGTTCGGCAGCGCTTCTCTCTGCGCGGGCCAGCCCGGACTCAGCGGCGCGTACGGCGTCGCGGTCTCGCCCGACGGCCTCAACGCGTACGTGGGCAGCTATGACCCGGGCTCGTTGGACGCCTTCCAGGTCGACCCGGTCAGCGGCGCCCTGACTGGCGTCGGGCCGTGCTTCGGTGTGCCTGACTCAGGCTGCCCGAAGACGACCGGGCTCGCCCACGCCGGACACACCGTGCTCACCCCGGACGGGCGCAACGTCATGATCCTCGCGCCCGACTCCTCGTCGATCACCGTCTTCGCCCGGCGACTGGCGCCGACCGCCACGACGTTCAGCACGAGCAGGGCGATCGTGCACAAGGGCAAGATCGCGGTGACCGTGCGCTGCCCGGTCACGGCGACCGCCTGGTGCTACGGCAGCTGGACTGCCCAGCTGGCGGTCGGCGGCAAGGTCAAGCTCAGGACCAAGGCGACCGAGCTCGTGGTCAAGCCCGGCGGCAAGGCGGTGCTCACCGTGCTGGTCCCGGCCGCCGTCCTCAAGGGCATCACCGGCAAGTCCAAGCTCAAGCTGACCGTGGTGGCCACGTCGCGCGAGCCGTTCGGCGCCAAGAAGGTGGCCAAGAAGGCGATACCCGTACACCGCGGCTAACGGTCGAGGAGGGCGACCAGACGCTTCGGGGCGATCAGCCGATAGCTGGTGGTGAGCAGCTCGGTCACCTCGGCCCAGTCGGGCTTGCCGTCGAGGCGCATGCCGACCCACCCCTTCGAACCGACGTAGGGCGGGTAGAAGAACTGCGGGTCCTCGAGCAGCGACAACCGCTCGTCCGGGTCGGCTTTGAACGTGACCTGGTCGAACCGCGGGAAGGCGAAGATCTTGTCGCGCACCCGCATGGTCGGCTCGCCCCAGGTCTCACGCTCCTCCGCCTCCGGCAGGGCGAGGCAGATGGCGCGCAGCTTGGGCAGAGCCGTGGGCGCCACGGGCTCAGACGACCCGCGTCAGCCGGTGCTCGGGGGGGCCTTCGGCGGCGGCGCGGCGATAGGGCTCGAGCTCGCCGTCCCAGGCCGAGCCGAGCAGACCACTGAGGCCGGCCATGAGGTTGCGCAGCTCACCGCGGCCCTCGCCGATGACGGCGCGCAGCCGGTCCTCGCGTACCAGGATGTCGCCGTTGGCACTGGTCGTGGCGTGGAACAGGCCCAGCGCAGGCGTGAAGCTGTAGCGCTCGCCGTCGCAGCCAGGGCTGGGCTCCTCGGTCACGTCGAAGCGCAACATCGCCCAGCCCTTGAGCACGGTGGCGAGCCGCCCGGACGCACCGATCGGACCCTGCCACTGGCCCTCGGTGCGCAGCATGCCGAGAGCCATCGACTGTGGTCGCCAGGTCAGGGTGACGGCGGTGCCCAGCTCATGGGCGAGCGCCCACTCCACATGCGGACAGAGCGCAGGTGGGCAGGAGTAGATGTGCAGCGTGCCGCGCACAGACACAATGACCTCCATCTCGTGAGGGGCGCCTTCCCCGACGACCTCACCGAGCTGAGCGGTCGCGATCGGTCCACGCGAACACCTGCTGGCAACGATTCTGCCTGACCGGACCGCTGGCGACCAGTAACCGCGGCGGCGTGTCGGCTCACTCTGCGACGCTGGCGTCGAGCTGCTCGACCCGATCCGGGTGCTCGAGCTCGTCGAGCACCCGCACCAATCCTGGCCGTACCTCGTCCTCGACATAGCCCAGCGAGCGCTCGAGCTCCTCGTCTCCGAGGGCCCCACTGCGCTGCAGCTCGTACGCGCCGGAGCGGGCCAGCCGCCGTTCGACGGCGCGTACCGAGGTGAACAGCTCGCGCCTGAGTTGGCGGTGCTTGTCGGCGAGCGCCACGTGGGGGGTGCGCTCGACAGCATCAGCGGCCTCGTCGACGTGGCGGGCCAGCGGCTCGGTGCTGAGCAGGTCCTCGTCGGCCAGCCGCAGCTGACGCCGGGTGTAGGCGCGGGCCCAGCTCGAACGGGAGCGCACCACGACCAGGATCGGCCGTCGCCACAGCGGCGGGCGGTCCGTGCGCACGTGGGTCCCCTCTCGTTTGGCTTCACGCCACCTTGCCAGACGTGGGCCGCTGGGGTCCGCATCCGTCCCGGCGCGCCGCCATCAAGCCCGCCCCAGACCTTCGGATCACTGGGCGGAAGCGGTCCTTCTGGCGAGGCGGAGAGCCGCCAAACCCTCCCAGTGATCCGCAACGTTCGCGATCACTGGGCGGAAGTGGTCCTTCTGGCGAGGCGGAGAGGCGCCAAACCCGCCCAGTGATCCGAAAGGGGGGTGACGACAATCCTGGCGCCGGGTCAGCCGAGCGAGAGGTCGCCGACGGCGCGGCGCGTCCGCAGGCCGGCCCGGTCGGCACTGTCGGCGCGGAACGCCAGCAGGTCGCGGATCAGGTCGTGGCCGTCGCGCTCCGACGAGGCCATGTCGGCCGACGGGGGGCCGGCCGGGTCGGCGAGGTCGCAGAGCAGAGAGAGCGGTACGCCGGCGGCGAGCAGCGCCATGCCGCGGCGCGTAGCGGCTGGGGTCTCGGGCACGACCTCGAGGTCGCGGACGATCGTGAGCTCGGTGACGGTCGGCAGGATGCGGAGGGTGTTCACGGGGTCTCCTTCGAGGTGGGGGAAGAGGAGGGCCGGTGGTGACTTACACGCGTGTCATTCGGCCGGTCCCCCGGATTCCTTGAGGGGTTTTCGGCGACGAATTTCACCCGTGTCATTCACCCGTACGGCCCAGCGCCTACCAGTCCCCGCCACCGCCTGAGTCGCCGCCATAACTTTGGTCTCCGCCACCGTCGAACGAGCCGCTGTCGAACGAGCCCGCGTCATAGGACCCGGAGTCGTAGGAGCCCGTGTCGTACGAGCCGTCCTGCCCATAACTCGGGTCTCCGCCGGAAGGGTCGACACCGGGGTCCTGCCCCTGCTGCACGCCCGCGTCATAGCCCGTGTCGTAGCCGCTGCCGTAGCCCACGTCATAACCGCCATAGCCGCCGAACCCGCCGTAGCCACCCCACGGCGAAAACGCGTCGGAGAGCAGCTCACCGGCGAGCAGGCCGGTGACGAACGACCCGCCGTAGTCGTAGAACCCGTACCCGAAGCCGGGGTACCAGCCGTAGCCGTAACCCGGATAGGTCGCGGCGGTCCACTGGGAAAGCAGCTGCTGGCGTACGGGCGGCGCCGACTGGGCCTGGTCGTACCGCTGCGTCGGGTCGGGGCCTCCGCCGGCCCGGGCGAGCCGCAGCACCTCGGCCTCGTCCGGTACGCCGTCGCGCAGGCGTTGGGCGTGGTCGAGGGCCGCTCTGCCCTGGGCGGTGAGCGCCCTCGCCCGGTCGATGTCCGCACGGTCGGCGGTGCCGGAGAGCATGGCCTGAGCCGCCTGCAACCGCGACCAGGCCACCTTGAGCGCGCGCTCTTGCGGGCTCGCGTCGTCGTCCCGCAGCGCCACCCGACCCGCCGGATCGGTGATGAGCAGGTCGTCGGCGAGCGACTCGGCCTCGACCCGCGCGTCGTCGAGACGCCGCCTCAGTGCCTGTCGCCGCGACCGCTGCCGCCGCCAGACGACGAGGACCAGCAACAGGAGTGCGGCAACGACGATGACGACCACCACAACGGTCCCGGTGCTGGACTTGGCCGCCGGCGGCTTGTCGCCTGCTAGAGCGGTCGTGAGCTGCAGGGCCTGGGCCGCGGGCTGGCCGTGGTGCTGGTTGATCGCCTCCCGCAGCTGCGGCCCGTACACACTGGCCTCGACCGGGCTGGAGATCTGCAGGTAGGTCCCCCCGACGCCCGCAGCCACGCCGAGCAGGACGTAGCTGCCCTTGCTGCCGGCCGCTGCCGCGATGGCATCGCTCACCGGCTTGGTCTGCGCTCGGCCGAGCGCTGGCTCCTCGACGACGCTGAGGTAGACCGTGCTGCCGGCGAGCGCCGCCTCGATCTTCGCGGCGTCACTGGAGTCGAGCAGCTTGGAGCTGCCTGACGCTACCCAGACGTGCTTGCCAGCACCGAAGGCGGCGGCGGGCTGGCTGGTGTCGACGCTGTCGACCTGGGTGCTGGCGGCACGCGCGACGGGCGCCGCGACCGTCAGGCTTGCGACGATGAGGGCGGTTGCCGCCAGCGGGGCAACGGACGACCAACGGGAGCTGCTCACGATGACCTCTCCGACGCGCGACGGTTTCTGATCACCGTACGGGGCGGAGCACCGCGGGGGGTCTCGACTCAGCGGTAACGGACCAACGAGGTCGAGATGGTCGGCGTCGGCGCCGGTGGCTTGGGCAGCACGTCGAGGCAGGACGTGGGGTCGGCCCGGTAGCGGCGGATCAGCTCGCCCGTGGCGGCGTCGAGCAGCCGGTGGAGGCTTGTCCGGTACGTGGACAGCTGTGCCTCGGCCTCGGCGAGCCCCCCGACGACGGCTGCGTCGCCAGTCTGGCCCGCTGCACCGAGCGGGTGGGCCCACAGGGCAGCCAGCTCCGGCAGCTCGGGCAGCGGCTCGCCAACCTCGGTGGCCACGAGCGCCAGCCGGTGCTGGCGCGCGACGCCGTCGCCAAGGGCTGCGGCAATCTGCTGCGCCGACATCGGGCCGTTGTTGATCCGCCCGGCAGCGACCATGTCAAGACGCGCCTGCAGGAGGCGGCGCCAGTAGGAGACGCGGTCCTCCTCCTCGCGCAGCGCCAACCGGTACTGCCGGAGCGCGGCGAGGCTCAGCTCGGAGAGCCGAGCTGCGCGTACAGGAGCCATCGTCATGCGGTCAACCCTCGACGCCTTCGCAGGTCCGCTCCCCCAATGGTCGCGGCTGCCCCAAAGATCGCCATCTCGTGTACGCCGCTGATGCGCCGACCGGCGTAGCGCCACAGGGCCGATCGTGTAGTCAGTCCCGCGGTGTCCGAGCGCCCGGGGTACGGGCGGCCGCCCGCCCCGTGGACGTGGGAGCGGCGACACGCGCCGGCGCCCGTACCGGCTTGGCGGCCACGCGCGGCTCGGCCGGGTGGACATCGGCGTCAGCAGCCTTGCGCAGCACGGCTCGGCGAGGCTTGCCGGCGGCCATCAGGCCTCAGCTCCGGCGACGGCGCGCGTCGGTCGCTCGAGGAGCCGGTCGAGAAAGTCGGCGAAGATGTCGGAGAGCTCGACCGCAGCCGGGGTGCGCCACGCCTGGACCGGCAGGAAGGCGCCCTGGGCCTGGGACGCGATCGCGCGGTCGGGCACGGCGGGCGCCCACACCAGCTCCGGGTAGGCCGCGTCGAGCTCCTCGCGGCGGAACGCGTGCTCGGTCGTGTGACGCACCTTGTTGACCACGATGCCCGCGACCTTGAGCCGCCGGTTGTAGTTGCGCCGGACCACCTTGATCGCGTCGAGCATCTTCTCGGCCCCGACCAGAGAGAACAGCGTCGGCTCCACGATGATCAAGGCCCGCTGGCCGGCCGCGAGCGCAGCAACCGCGAGCGCGCCCAACGTGGGCGGGCTGTCGATGAGCACGATGTCGTAGCCGGAGAGCCCCTCCATCGCCCGGGCAAGGGCGGTCTCGATGCCGGGCCCGTCGGCGTTGCGGTGCTCGAGCGCCAGCTCGGCCGGCACGATGTCGACGCCCTCGCCCCACCCGCTCGGCTGGATCGCGTCGAGCAGCACACCACTGCGACCGTCGGCGAGCACGTCGTTGGAGGTGAAGTCGGCCCGGTCGGCGCCGAGCACGAGGCTGGCGTTGGCCTGCGGATCGAGGTCGATGACGAGCGCCTTGCGGCCGGTCGCCTGCGCCGCGCCGGCGAGACCGAGCACCATGCTCGTCTTGCCGACCCCGCCCTTCAGGCTGACCACGGTTGTCACGATCATTCGGGCATCGTATGCGGTCATACGGCCGGTCGTCCGCACCGAAGAGTTAGCCCTGTGTAGCGCTGCCCGCCAGCCACTGGGTCCAGCTGAAGTTCCAGTCCTGCATGCCCGGGTCGTTGACGTTGGGTCCCTGGGTCGAGTTGACCACGTTGACGATGTCGCCCGGCAGGCTCAGCTCGTAGAACGCCTTGGCCTGCGCGAGGCCGGTGTTGACACAGCCGTGGCTGGCCGCCGCGACGCCCTGCACCTTGACGGTGAGCGGGTTGTAGTGGATGAAGGCGCCCGCGTTGGAGATGCGGGTGGCCCACAGCTCCTTCTCGTCGTAGTAGGCGGGATTCTTCTTCCCGTTCAAGAACTCCGGGATGGGAGGGACCAGCGTGGAGGACTTCATCTCCTTGACGTCGAACTTCTCCAGGACGACGTGAACGCCGCCGAGGGTGGGCAGCGACAGCCGACCGGTGCTGACCTTGTCGTACGAGACCGGCTTGCCCTTGTCGACGTCGGACGAGACGACCGTGCCGTTGTTGGTGACGGTCATGCGCTGGGTCGCCACGTCGACGGTGGTGATGTGGGCGTCGCCGATGGTGAAGTTGACGTCGGCGTGGTTGTTGCCCCACACGCCGGGCGCCAGCTGGACGCTGTCGAGGACCTCGTGCAACGTGACCTTGGTGTGGGCGGGCCAGTAGACCTGCGGCCGGTAGCGGACCTGGGTCGGACTGAACCAGTGCCACGCGCCTACCACCGGCGTAGACGTCGTGACTTGGAGCCCCTTCTCCACAGCGGCCCGGTTGGCATCGGACACCGGAGCCGTGAAGTAGACGGCGATGGCGAAGCCGATGCCCACGGTACGACCGGTGAGTGGCGCGACCCCGTTGCCGATGGTGGCGTCCGGCGGTGCCGTCGTGACGTTCAGGGTGTGGAAGGCAGAGGTGCCGTCCTTGCCCCGTACATAGGCCTGCAGGAGGTAGCTGCGGTTAGGGATCTCCTGGCCCGTGCTCACCCACGCCGACGCGGTTGCCGTGCCGGGCATGGTGAGGCCGGTGTTGTCCGTGGCCCTCACCGACAGCAGCGTGCCGTTCTTGACGTGCAGGGTCAGCGGCTTGGACCACGGCTGCAGGCCCTTGACCAGGCCGACTGCCGTGACCTTGACCTTGGGGATCACGGGCGCCGCGGACGCGGAGGGACCGGCTGACGAACCGGCCGGCTGCGTGGCCCCCGTGTGCGGGCTCGACGAGCGCGCAGACGTGAACGCGGTGACCCCGAATGCCAGCCCGACCGCTGCTAGCAACGCAACCGCAGCTACCAGGAGGCCCAACCCCGGACCCCGCCGACCTGCCACTACCGCCACCCTGCTGCCTCTCCGAGCTCCACTGCGAGCCTGTCCATCTTGCCCTGCTGGTTGGCCTTCGCGTGGGCGGTTCGCCCCGTTACACAGCACGATCCGGTGTCGCTTCTACTCTTAGACGTGTGAGCGACCAGCGAGGTTCGGCCCAGGTCAGGCCCTACCGCCAGAGTGACATGGCCAGCCTGTACGACATCTGTGTACGGACGGCGGACGCCGGCTCCGACGCCCGCGGCCGCTGGATGACCGACGACCTGATGCCCGACCTGTTCGTCGCCCCCTACGTCCACCTCGCCCCCCACCTCGCCTTCGTGCTCGAGGACGACGGTCACGTCGTCGGTTACGCACTGGGGGTCGCGAACACCCCCGCCTTCGTCGAGGCCTACCGCCGCGACTGGATCCCCCGCACGCTCGACCGCTACCCCGCTCCGACCAGCGCTCCCACGACGCCGGACGAGGAGATGGTGGCGCTGCACCACAACCCGGAGCGACTGCTCGTGCCCGAAGTGCGCGACCACCCGGCCCACCTGCACATCGACCTGCTGCCGAGCCACCAGGGCCAGGGACATGGCCGCTCCCTGATGAGGGTGCTCATGACGGCCCTCGCCGCGGACGGCGCGCCGGCGGTCCACGTCGGCATGCTCACCGCCAACACCGGGGCGCGCGGGTTCTATGACCGGCTGGGCTGGTACGAGATCGCCGTGCCCGACCCTGGGCCGCTTACCTACCTCGGCCGGGCCACCGCATGAGGCGGCCGACCCTGCTCGCGGTCGCCCACGGCACCCGCGACCCCCGCGGAGTGGCTCTCGTCGGCGAGCTGATGGCGCTCGTCGCCGCACTGCGGCCCGAGCTCGAGGTGCAGCTGAGCTGGCTCGACCACGCCGAGCCGACGGTACGCGAGCTCGCCGCGGTCGCCGACCACCCGCTGGTCGCCGTACCGCTGCTGCTCTCCACCGGCTTCCACGTCCGCTTGGACATCCCCAAGGCCATGGCGGCCGCTACCGTCGACGTCACCATCGCCCACCGGTTGGGGCCACACCCGCTGCTGGTCGAGGCGCTGGCCGACCGGCTCGCCGAGGCCGGGTGGACCGGCGGACCGGCCCGCCTCGTCCTGGCCGCCGCCGGCTCGTCACTGCCCGCCGCCCGTACCGACGTCGACGACGTCGCCGCGCTGGTGTCTGCACGGTACGGCCTGCCGGTGACCGTGGCATTCGCCGCCGCCGAGCCCGACATCGACGTCGTGGTAGCGGGCCTGCGGGCGTCAGGTGACGATCCCGTGGTGGTGGTCAACTACCTGCTCACGCTGGGCCAGTTCGCCGACAAGGTGGCGGCCTGCGGTGCCGACGTCGTCGCCGCCCCGCTGGGGGCCCACCCGGCGGTCGCCCGGCTGGTCCTGGAGCGGTACGACGCTGCTGTGGTGGGCGTCCCAACCACATCTGCAGTACTGCGGATCTCGCGGCCGGGCGCCCCCAGCGTCTAACGCCGGTGGCGGGCGCGACGCGGTTCAGGCGAGGGCGGCGGTGATGCCGGACGCGGCGAGGTCGGCGGCGTCGGGCGCGACCACGATCAACCTCTGGGTGGCGCGGGTGAGGGCGACGTAGAGCCGCCGTACCCCGGTGGGCGACTCCGCCGCGAGCGCGCCGGGCGACACGACCACGACGCCGTCGAACTCCAGACCCTTGGCCTCGAGACTGCTCACGCAGCGCACGCGGGCCGGGTTGAGGCCGCCGGCCAGCGCGGCGATGTCGGGCATCGCCGCCACCGGTCCGATGACGCCCACCGTGCCATCGACGAGGGACAGCATCGCGGTGACCGCTCGTACGACGGCAACGTCGAGATCACCTGCTGCGTCGACGATCTCGGGCTGCTGGCCGGTCGAGCGCACCGCGTTGGCGCCCTGGTGCGTGGGCTCGATGCGACGCAGGACTGCGTCAGCGAGCGAGACCACCTCAGCCGGCGTGCGGTAGTTGGTGTTGAAGAAGAAGCGCTTCTCGGCCTTGCCGCCGGTCGCGGCCCGACGCGCCTCCTCGGCCTCCTGCCGGTCGTCCCAGCTGCGCTGCGCAGGGTCGCCGACGATGGTCCACGTGGCCCGGCGGCCGCGGCGCCCGAGCGCGCGCCACTGCATCGGCGTGATGTCCTGGGCCTCGTCGACGATGACGTGGGCGTAACCGGAGTAGTCGTCCTCGCGGGCCGCGACACTGCGCCGGTTGCGGTCGGCGAAGGTCGACAGCTCCTCGTACCCCGCCGCCTCGAGCTCGTCGTCCTCGCGGACGCGCACGGCCGACAGGTCGCCGACGATGAAGCGCAGCTCGTCGGCGAGGGCGACGTCGTGGGTCGACCAGCCCGGACGGGACCAGGACGCGAGCAGCAGCCGGCGCTGGCGGTCGTCAAGGCTGGTGCGACTGGCTGCCTGGAGCACCTGGGGGTCGCGCAGCCGCTCGAGGATGTCGACCGGCTTCTGCTGAGGCCACATGGCGTCGACGAAATCGAGGAAGCCGTCGTCACCGAGCAGGTCGTCGACGTCGACCGGCCGCTGGGTCGGCAGCGGGTTCTCGGCCTCCTCCTGCGCATCGAGGGAGAGCTGGCCGAGCTCTTCGGGGTCGGGCTGGTGGCGGCGCCACTCGCGCAGCACCATGCGCGCGACAGCGCGGACCATCTTGTCGTACGACCCTCCGGTGCGCGCGGCGTTGCCGACGACCTCGTGCTTGACCCGATCGAGGGCACGCCGGTCGACCATGACCGTGGACGTCAGCGCCGGGCAGTAGAACCGCGGCGGCGCCGGAGGCAACGCAGCCACCAGGGCGTCGCGCAGCACCGCCACCATGCGGTCGGAGCCCTTGACCTCGACTGCAACGTCGTCGTAGCGCGCGCCCGTGATGCCCTCGGCCAGCTCACCAACGGAGATCAGCGCCGCGGTGGTCTCGCCGAGCGACGGCAGCACCCGCTCGATGTAGCGGCTGAACACCGCGGTCGGCCCGAC
Organism: Acidothermaceae bacterium B102; assembly: GCA_033097465.1. Classification (GTDB taxonomy): domain Bacteria; phylum Actinomycetota; class Actinomycetes; order JAWWOL01; family JAWWOL01; genus JAWWOL01. The sequence continues at coordinate 3,707,604 of AP028633.1, read as the reverse complement.
GACGAGGACGCCGGTGGAGCGGTAGCGCTCGCGGTTGGCGTGGAGCAGGTAGGCGGCACGGTGCAGCGCGACGACGGTCTTGCCCGTACCGGGTCCGCCGTCGATGAGGACGACTCCCGTGGCGGGGGTGCGGATCGCCTCGTCCTGCTCGCCCTGGATGGTCGCGACGATGTCGTGCATGTGGTCGTCGCGGGAGCGGCGCAACGCGGCCATGAGCGCGCCACCGCCGATGGTCGGCAGGCTGAGCTGCTCGGCTGCGTCGGCGTCGAGCACCTCGTCGTCGACGTCGAGCACCCGGTTGCCCCGCGAGGTGATGACGCGACGGCGGGCGATGCCCTCGGGACGCCGCTCGGTGGCGGAGTAGAACGGGCCGGCGGCCGGCGCCCGCCAGTCGACGACGAGCACGTCGCTGTTGGACGTGCGGACGCCGATGCGGCCCACGCGCAGCTGCTCGCCCTCGGCCGTGTCGAGCCGGCCGAAGACCAGGCCGTCGGACTGCAGCTCGAGCACCCGCAACCGCTCACCGATGCTGTTGACCATCACATCGCGTTCGTAGACAGCGCCCGCGTGGTCCTTGTCGATGGTGACCAGCTGCTCGTCGCGCACGACGGTCGCCTCGCGGCGCAGCTCGTCGACCCGCGCCGACACGACGTCGACGTGCGCCTGCTCGACCGCGATCTCACGCTCGCGCTCGGACACGGGGGCAAGCTGTTCGCCTTGGACCATGCCGACCGTTGCCCACCTTCCCCGATGCGCATCCCCGGAAGCCTCAGGACGTCTGTCCCGACAGGCCAACAAGCCTCCCAGGTACGGGCCGCTTCGACGAACCCGACACTCGAGGCGTGGGCGCTAGGCTGCTCCCAGCCACAGATCCAGGGGCGGTAGCTCAGCCGGTCAGAGCACGGGACTCATAATCCCTCGGTCGTGGGTTCGAGCCCCACCCGCCCCACAGGCCCTCTCGGTCACAGCATGCGCGCGAGCAACGTCTGCAGCCGGCGTTGCTCGGTCGGCGTGAGCTTGCCGGTGACCGGGCGCAGCGCCGCGGCCACCTGGTCGTACGCCCGGGCGGCGAGCGCCGCCCCGTCGGCGCTGATGAACACCTCGACCCCGCGGCCGTCCACCGCGTGCGGCGCCCGCTGCAGCAGGCCACGCTTCTCGGCCCGCTCGACCAGACCCGTCATGGTCGACTTTTCGAGGCCGAGGTAGGCCGCCAGCGCGGTCATGCCCAGCCGCCGGTCGCGCAGGATCGCGAGCACCCGCAGCTGGGTGAGCGACAGGTCGTGGTCGGCGGCCAGCTTGTTGAGCACCGCCATCACGACGAACGCCGACTGGACGAGCGCGTCGACGAGCGCCTCCTCGTCGGCCGAATGAGCCTCCTCAGGCATGGCCACCCCCGCAGCGTACTTGACTCGGTTCGCACTACAAACTACTTTTTAGTTCGTATTACCAACCATCTGCACGGAGGTACCCATGAAAGCAGCTGTCGTCTCCTCGTTCGACACTCCCCCTCAGTACGACGACCTGCCCGCCCCCACCGCCGCGCGCGACCACGAGCTGGTCGTCGACGTGATCGCGGCGGGGCTCCACCCACGGGTGCGGTCCCAGGCCGACGGCTCGCACTACACGAGCACGGAGCGGCTGCCGCTCGTACCCGGCATCGATGGGGTGGGGCGCGGGGCCGACGGGCTGCTGCGCTACTTCATCCTGCCTGACGCGACGCTGGGGTCGATGGCCGAGCAAACGGTGATCGACACCCGGCGCAGCGTGGTCCTGCCCGACGGCACCGACCCGTTGGCCGTGGCCGCCGGCATGAACCCCGCCATGTCGTCGTGGGTGGCGCTGCGCTGCCGCGTGGCGTTCGAGGCCGGGCAGAACGTCCTCGTCCTCGGGGCGACCGGCAATGCGGGCCGCATGGCGATCCAGGTCGCCCGCCTCTTCGGCGCGCAGCAGGTCATCGCGGTCGGCCGCGGTGGCGCCCGCCTCGCCGACCTGGCCGCGCTGGGCGCCTCCACTACCGTGGCGATCGACGCCGACGAGATGGGCCAATCCGGCGCCGAGGTCGACGTGGTCCTCGACTACCTCTGGGGCGAGCCGGCCTCGACAGCCATGGCCGCCCTTGTCACCGCCCGCGCGGACCGGTCCCGACCGCTCACCTGGATCCAGATCGGGTCGGTCGCCGGCGCCACCGCGGCCATCCCCTCGGCGGCGCTCCGTGCCGCGCAGCTGCAGATCGTCGGCAGCGGCCAGGGCTCGGTCGGCACGGCGGAGATCATCGCCGAGCTCCCGGGGCTCGCCCAGGCGCTCAGCCACGGCACCTTCGCCGTCGATGCCCTCGCGACCCCGCTGGCGCACGTCGAGCGGGTCTGGTCCGAGCCCTCGACGCGACGCGTCGTCCTGACGCCATAGCCGTAAGGGGCCCGTAATGACCATGGATGGGCACCCGTGCTGAGGGTTCACCATGAGGGGTTTTCGTCCGATACCCACGCGAGGTCTGCCGCCCGGCGGACGCGTGGAGAAGGCTGGCGATGTCCCGTGCCGAGGCAGTGCCCGCGATCGGGGTCCTCTCACCTCTGGTGAGCGGGTTCTACTTCGGCGGCATCCTCGACGGCGTCGCGCGGGCGGCCCAGGAGGCCGGCTACGCCACGGTCGCGTTCCAGTGCCTGCCGGCGGGCGTGACCGTCGCCGACGCCCACGTCCCCCAGCGCGGCGTGATGCGTCCGGTCGGCTGGTCACAGATCGCCGGCTTCGTCTCGATCGTCCACGCCGCCAACGACCGCTCGCTGCTGGCCCTCCGGGACGAGGGCAAGCCACTGGTCGTCGTCAGCCACGAGGTAGCCGGCCTCTCCTGCCCGATCGTCATGCCCGACAACTTCCCCGGGGTACGGGACGCCGTCCGTCACCTGATCGAGCACGGCCACCGCGACATCGCCTTCGCCGGCTGGATGGTCCAGCCCGACATGCGCGAGCGGTACGAGGCCTACCGGTCGGCGTTGCGCGAGGCGGGCATCGAACCCGACCCGCGGCTGCTCTACGACACCGGCGACACCATGGACACGGGTGGCCTCGCCGCCGGCGCCGCCATGCTCGCGGCCGGGCTGCCGCACACGGCGGTCGTCGCAGGCACCGATCTCAACGCCATCGGCATCCTGCGGGCCCTGACGGCAGCGGGCCTCGAGCTGCCCCGCCAGCAGGCGGTGACCGGCTTCGACGACACCGAGGCCGCGTCCTACTCCCGGCCGGCCCTGTCGACGGTCGCTCAGGACTTCCTCGGGCTGGGCCGGCTCGCCGCCGGCCTCCTGCTGGACCAGATCAACGGCGAGGTCGTGGCGGCGGGCCCGCACCGCCTGCCGACCCGCTTCGTCCGCCGCCAGTCCTGCGGCTGCGGCCACACCGAGCTGCCCACCCTGAGCCACCCACCGGTACGGGAGTCCCGTGCCGCCGGCAGCCACTTGATCGTCGCGCCCCTTGCCGCGGTGCTGATCGACCAGCTGCTCGACCCTGCCGGCATGGCTGCCGAGCGGAAACAGCTGGTCGCGGCCCTCGACAGGTTCGGCGCCTCGTTCGCGCAGGCGATGGAGGCCCTCGACGAGCGCGACGTCGTCGTCCACGAGCCCGCTCGCCAGCTCTGGCCGATCGTCCGTGGGCTGGACGGCTTCGGCACCGTCGCCGCCCTGCTGCGCAGGGGCGCACTGCAGTGGCTGGAGGGGGTGCACGACCCAGCCGCCAGCGGCGGGCCAGCGCGGATCGAGGTGCTGCGGACACGGCTGGAAAAACTGCTGCTGGAGACGGTGCTGTCGCTCTCCGCCGAGAACGGGCGCGATCACTACGAGCGCCGGACCGACCTCATCGAGTCGCTGAGCACGCAGTACAACGTGGGCATGGACCTGTTGCGCAGCCACCAGCAGGAGCCCACGGCGCTGGGCTGGCTCGGCCGTACCCGCGTCCGGGCCGGAGCACTCGGCCTGTTCGCCGACCCGTCCGACGCAAGCACCGCTTTGACCATCAGCGGTGTGTACGACCCCTCGGGCACGATGGACGACCTCGTCGGCACTGCACTCGACGAGCGCCTCTTCCCGCCGCAGGACCTGCTGCGGCGCGCGCTCGACCACCCCGGCGAGGTCGTGGTCCTGCTGACCGTGGGCAGCCGCGCCGTGGCGCGGGGCGCGCTCGCCGCCGTGGCCCAGGTGGAGTCACGGGACGCCACCGGCCGCGAGACCTTCAACCAGTGGGCGGCCCTCGTCGCCGTGGCCATGGACCACCAGCAGGTGCTCGCCTCCATGCGCGAGCAGCAGACCTCCCTGGCCGAGTCGCTGTCCCGCGAGCACGAGCTGGCCGCCGACATCCGCAGCAGCGAGCAGCGGTACGCCCTCGCGGCGGCCGCGGCGAACGACGGGCTCTGGGACTGGGACCTCGTACACGGCACGGTCTTCTACTCCGACCGGTCCCTGTCGGTCCTGGGCGCGACCTCCGGCGCCGAGGGCATCGAGGCGTGGCTGGACCGCGTCCACCCCGAAGACCGCGCCGGCCTCGACGCTGCCATCGCCGAACAACGCGGCGGTACGGCGGAGGCCCTCGAGCACGAGCACCGGGTCAGCACCGACAGCGGTGACGTGCGCTGGGTGCTGTGCCGCGGCCTCGCCGTCGTCGACGCGGCGGGCAGCGTGATCCGCATCGTCGGCAGCCTCACCGACATCACCGACCGGCGCCAGCTCGAGGACCGGCTGCGCCACCAGGCGCTCTACGACAGCCTGACCCGGCTGCCCAACCGGGCCCTGCTCCTCGACCGGCTCGGCGTGGCGATGCGCCGCCGGGTGCGTCATCCGGACTCCCGGTTCGCCGTCCTGTTCATCGACCTCGACGGCTTCAAGGTGATCAACGACAGCCTGGGCCACGTGACCGGCGACAAGCTGCTGGTCGGGGTGGCGCAGCGCCTGCAGTCCTTCGTCCGTACCGGAGACACCGCGGCCCGTCTCGGTGGCGACGAGTTCGTCGTGCTCCTCGACGACCTGAGGCTGACGGCCGACGTACCCAGCATCACCGAGCGGCTCCAGGACATGCTCGCCATGCCGTTCGACATCGGCGGGCACCGCGTCGTCGTGACCGCCAGCATCGGCATCGCCACGGCGGCCGAGGAGCACGAGAGCCCCGACGACATGCTCCGCGACGCCGACATCGCGATGTATCGCGCCAAGACCCACCAGCGCGGCAGCCAGGCGACCTTCGACGCGACGATGCGCGCGACCCTGGTCAGCCGCATGTCCACCGAGTCACTGCTCCGGGACGCGGCCGAGGACGGCGCGTTCGCCCTGCACTACCAGCCGATCGTGTCCCTCGAGAGCGCCGACATCACCGGCTTCGAGGCGTTGATCCGGTGGCCACTCGAACGCGACGGCGCGATCGTGCTCGTACCCCCGGTGGAGTTCCTGCCGGTCGCCGAGGAGACCGGGCTCATCGTGCCGATCGGGCGCTGGGTGCTCGAGGAGGTCGTCCGCCAGGCCGCCGCATGGCGCCGGGCGGGGCACCCTGCCGGCTCGCTCCCGATCAGCGTCAACGTGTCGCACAAGGAGTTCTGGAGCGCCGGCCTGCTGGACCACCTCGACAACACGCTCGCCGCTGCCGGGCTCGACCCGCGGGCACTGGTGCTCGAGATCACCGAGGGCGTCATCATGCACAACGCTGCCAAGGCCGAGGCGCTGCTGGCCGAGATGCACGAGCGCGGTCTGCCGGTGCACATCGACGACTTCGGCACCGGCTACTCGTCGCTCGAGGCCCTGCACCGGTTCCGGCTGGATGCGCTCAAGATCGACCGGTCGTTCGTCGTGGCCATGTCCCGCGGCCAGCGCAGCGCCGAGCTGGTACGCACGATCATCCGCATGGGCGAGAGCCTGGGCCTCGACGTCATCGCCGAGGGCATCGAGGAGGACGCCGAGGTGCAGATGCTGCAGCGCTTCGGCTGCCCGTACGGGCAGGGCTACCTGTTCTCACGGCCGCTGCCGGCCGACGCCGTGCCCGGGCTGTTCGCCGTGAGCCCGGAAGAGCTGCGGATCGCAGCGGGCTGAGCGTGTGCCGGAGGTGGCTCCCGCATCTGGACTTGAACCAGAAACCTGCCGATTAACAGTCGGCTGCTCTGCCAATTGAGCTATGCGGGATCGTGCGTGCGTGCCGTACGCCTTCCTTCGGCGCGACGACCACCCTACTGTATCGGGATCGTCACGCTGCGGCCGTACGATAGGTGGACAGCCACCCCCGGGAGGACAGCCATGCGGTACAAGCTGACGTTCGTGGCCGGGCTCGCCGCCGGGTACGTGCTGGGCGCCAAGGCCGGACGCAAGCGCTACGACACCATCACCGACGGCATGCGCCGGCTGATCGACAGCCCCGCGGTCCAGGAGACGGCCGGCGTGCTCCAGGCGCAGGCCAGCGGGGCGTTCGCCAGTGCCCGCAGCACCGTCTCCGCCACGTTGGCCGACAAGGTCGGCGACCGGCTGGGCGACAAGGTGGGGGCCCGCTTCGGCGGTGGCCGCCAGAGCCACCTGTTCGACGAGCCGGCCGACCCGCAGAGCCCGCCGCCCTACCCGCAGGCAGGCCACCAGGAGTTCGGCGGCGACTCGTGACCGGGTCCGTTTGCGTCACCGGTCTTCGGGGGTAGTCCGCAGCCATGGCCACTCACGTTCCCACCCCCGCCGACCCGTACGAGGATGCCGGACTGCCGGCCACCGACGACGCGCTGCCCGGCAAGCTGATCACCGGCGACGTCCAGGACGACGTGGTGGTCCCGACCGACCACGCGACCTACGTCAACGCCTACGGCACCACCGACCTCGAGGCAGAGCTGGGCGAGCCGCTCGGCATGAAGCTCGCCGAGGAGGAGCCCGATGTGCTCTCCCACCTCGACGACCCGTGGTCGGAAAATGACGAGCAGCCCGTCGGCCGGCTGGTCGCCCAGGACGAGGGCGCCCACGGCGACGACGACGCCGAGCTCTACGCCGACGACATAGGCACCGACAGCGGCGGCTTCTCTGCGGAGGAGTCCGCGATGCACATCGAGCCCGACGTCGTCGACTAGTCGGCGACCGTGCCACGGTTGCGCCGCTCCGACGTCACGGCGTCGGGACTGCGGCGGACTCGTCGGGGCAAGCAGTGGTGCTACCTCGGAGCCGACGGCTCGGAGATCTGTGACCCCACGCTGATCGCCCGCATTGACGCGCTCGTCATCCCCCCGGCCTGGGCCGACGTGTGGATCTCGCCGCACGACAACGGCCACATCCAGGCGGTCGGCACCGATGCGGCCGGGCGCCGACAGTACCTCTATCACCCGCAGTGGCGGGTCGAGCGTGATCGGGCCAAGTTCGACCGGGTCCTCACGGTCGCTGAGCGGCTGCCCGAGGTGCGCCGCGAGGTCGACGCCGCCCTGCGCAGCGACGGGCTGACGCGGGAGCGGGTCCTGGCGGCCACCGTCCGCCTGCTCGACCTCGGGTTCTTCCGCATCGGCAGCGAGGAGTACGCCGAGTCCAACCACACGTACGGCCTCGCGACCATCCGCAAGGACCACGTGACGGTCGGCCGCGACGGGTTGCTCACCTTCGACTACATCGCCAAGCACGGCAAGCAGCGCGTCCAGACGGTTGCCGATGACCAGGTGTGCGCGGTGGTCTCGGCCCTCAAACGGCGGCGCGGTGGAAGCGACGAGCTGCTCGCCTACCGCGGCCCCCGCCAGGCCTGGAGCGACATCCGCAGCCCGGAGATCAACGACTACCTGCGACGTCTGTTCGGCATGGAGTGCTCGGCCAAGGACTTCCGCACGTGGCACGGTACGGTCCTCGCGGCCGTGGGCCTCGCGGTGTCGTTGCCGGCCAGCACCTCGCCGTCGACACGCAAGCGAGCGGTTGCCCGTACCGTCCAGGAAGTCTCCGCCTACCTCGGCAACACGCCCTCGGTCTGCCGGGCGTCCTACATCGACCCGCGCGTGATCGACCTCTACGACGACGGCATCACCATCGTCGACCAGCTCGACGACCTGGGCGCCGACACCCCGGCAGGCTCGTTGGCGACCCACGGGCCGTTCGAGCGTGCGGTGCTCGACCTGCTGACCGATCCCCGAGCCGCCCGGCGTCGGGCGACACCGCGGACCCAGGCCAAGACCGGCTGACCCACCCCGGGTCAGCCGCCCGAGGTGGTCGTCTCCGTGTAGCCCGTGAGCGAGCCGGCCGGCACGTTCGGCGGGGCGTTCCACTTCTGCTCCAGCGACCCGTCGCACGTCTGGACGTAGAGCGAGTCCCACTCACCGAGGCCGCTGGCGCTCGGGGTGCCGGTGCCGGTCAGCCCGAGTCCCAGGCACAGCGCGGGGTTCTCGCCATCCTGGATCACCCAACTGGTGAGGTAGTTGCCGGTGTTGAAGATCTCGTTCCACTGCATGTTGGCCGGCAGCGGCGTGGTCGACGGGCACGGGTTGAGCCGGACGAACGGCCCGGGGACCGTCGGCGTGGCCTGCTGCGCCATCGGTGAGGTGAGGCAGTAGGTGATGCCGTTGGCGGTGTCGTGGGTCGAGATCGACTTCGTCGTGGAGTTCCAGCTGTACAGCTGGTTCCAGGTCAGCGATGCCGGGTTGGGCGACTGCTTGCAGGGATAGGCGATCATGAACGAGTAGTTGGGATCCTGGTTCGTCGCGTCGATGCAACGGCCGAACTCCTGGTAGTTGACGACCTGGCTGGTGCCGGCGCCGGCCATGCCTGCGCCGACCGCCGCCTCAGGACGCCATGCCTGGCCACAACCGCCGATGGTCATCCCGGAACCGATCGTGTTGGGAGACGTGACCTTCCAGCAGTAGCCGGACAGCTTGGGGGTCGTGCCGCTGTAGTTCGAGCTCTCGAACTGGCCGTTGTCGTCATAGCTGAACTGCTGCAGGATCGACGGGGTCGTCGAGACCGGCTGGCCGGTGCAGGACGCCATCTTCAGGACGGTGCCCGACGGCGCGGTCGGCGTGCCGGACGCCTGGATGCACATCGGCGTCTTGGGAGTCACGTCGTTGGTGGTCGATGTGAGCAGCAGGCTGAGGTCGCTCTGGTACGCCCAGCGCTGGCCCTGGTCGTTGGCGTCGCAGGTCTGCATCGTGACCAGGTCACCGACGGACGGGTGGGCACTGCCGGCGTCGGGGCAGAGGTCGGGGATGCCGCTCTGGCCGCCACCGGCGACGTGGATCAGGCCGCCGGAGATGTTCTGGTTGCTCGTCGTGAAGATGTAGGTCGACTGCACGCTGCGCGGCTTGCCCGCTGCGGAGACGCCGGTCGACCGGATGAGGGCAAAGCTGGGCACCTTGTCCGGGTGGCTGCCCGACGGGCAGTTGATCTGGTTGGCGGAGTTGCTGCGCCACAGGTCGCTCTGCGCCGTCGGGTCGGAGGCGAAGTAGGCCACCGTGACCGTGTAGGAGCCGGTGGTCGTGCCCTGGCTCGGGTTGTTGGTGCCTCCCACCTGGCCACCGGCCACGGTGCACGGGATGGCCGAGACGTCACCGGTGCCGGTCAGGATGTTGACCGCGTCGCGGATCTGACCGAGGCCGGCGTCGAGCCCGGCCTGGGCGGCGCTGAGCGAGGTCACCCGCTTGTTGTTCGCCGACGTCTGCTTGGCCATCGAGACAGCGCCCTCGAGCAGCACCAGGGACAGCGCGCTGCTGATGAGCATGACCAGGAAGACGAGGATCAGGCCGCTGCCCTCGTCCTGGGCCGAGCCGCTGCGGGCGCGACGGATGAGTGACCTCATGAGCGGGCTACCTCCTGGCAGACGTTGCCTGTCTGTGACGTGCTGTTCAGTGCGGTGAAGGTGACCGTGGTCGTCGACAGCGTGCTCTTGCTGGTCGTCGTCCCGTTCGGCTGCGACATCAGGGTCACGGTCAGCTGCTGGTGGGCGATCGGGGAGCCGAAGACCACGTTGCCGGTCGGGGTGTAGACGCTGCCTGCCGGCGTGAAGGTGAACGGGTCGGTCGTCCCCGGGTTGGTGATGTTGCGGGCGATCTGCACCCACGGGGTGGCCGCGATGACAGCCGCCTTGGGCTGCCACGTGCGCTCCTGCAGGGTGTCCGCAGTGGGATTGAACTTCAGCTGGGTGCACGTCTGCGGCTGGGTCGTGACCGGCTGTGCCTGCCACTCGACGAACCAGTTGCCGCCGAGCTGCCCGGGCGTCTGGATGCCGTTGGCGTACCGCACCTGGTGGTCCAGCTTCTGGAACACGTTCTCGATGGTCGACTGCCCGTCGATCAGGCTCTGGTTCTTCTGCGAGTCGTTGAGCATCGAGATGATGGCGAGCATGACCAGGGTGGTGAAGATCCCGAAGATCGTGCTGGCGACCAGGGTCTCCATCAAGGAGAAGCCCTCGTCGTCGCCGTGGCGGACTGAGCGGAGCTGCCGGAGCGCCTTACGCATCATGAGAAGGTCACATTTCCGCTGCTGCTGACCGTAACGGTGAGGGTGGGCGACACCAGCGACTTGTTGCCGGAGGTGTCAATGGCGTAGACGGTGATCGAGTAGATCGAGCTGTTCAAGAACGCAGGGGATGCGTAGAAGTAGGACAGCGTCGGTGAGGTCACCGTCTGGTTGAGCGCGCCGCCGACGTAGATCTGGTAGCTCGCCACCGCGACGTTGTCGGTCGCCGCGGCCCAGCTGATCGTGGCCGAGTTCTTCCCCGCGGTGCTGCCGGTGGGCTTGGTGACGGTGGACGGCGCCGTGGTGTCCTGCACCGTTGTGACCGGCAGGCTGTTCGAGGCCACCGAGTAGTTGCCGGCCGCGTCGTACGCCTTGACCGTGTAGGTGTAGGTCGTGTTGGGCGTCAGGCCGGAGTCGGTGTAGGTGAAGGTGGAGTTGCCGGCGATGTTCATGACCAGGACGCCGTTGCGGTAGACCGCGTAACCGGTCACCGCCACGTTGTCCGTCGAGGTGGTCCAGTTGAGCGTCACCGTGGTGAAGGTCTTGGCGCTGTTGGACACCACCGGCGCGGACGGCGGAAGCCCGTCCGTGGTGCTCACGACCAGGGCCGTGCTCGCCGCCGACACGTTGCCAGCAGCGTCGTAGGCCTTGACCGTGTAGGTGTAGCTGGTGAGCTGGGTCAGCCCGCTGTCGGTGAACGTCGTGCCGGTGACCGCGCTGCCGTTGATCGGCGTGGTGCCGCCGTTGCGGTAGATGTTGTATCCGGCCACGCCGACGTTGTCCGTCGACGCGGTCCACGTCAGGGTGATCGTCGTCGGCGTCTTGCTGGGCGCCGTGAGGTTGGTCGGGGCGCTCGGCGGGATCGTGTCCGGCGTCGAGGCGTTGACCACCGTCGAGCTGGTCGAGGTGTTGGGCACGGCATCGTGCGCCGTCACGTAGTAGTAGTACTTCGTGTTGCCGGCCAGGCCGCTCGTGTCCGCCCAGGAGCTCGCGGTCGGCGCGCCGATCGCGGTCCAGCCGCTGCTGCCGGTGAGCGAGCGCCAGACGGTGTAGCCGGTCACGGCCACGTCGTCGGTGGAGTCGTTCCAGTTGAGGTCGATCTCCAGCGCCGGCCACGGCTGCGGCGTGGCGGTCAGGGCCGCCGGAGTGGTCGGCGCGACGGTGTCCTTGGTCTGGATGTTGAGCGTGTTCGACGCGCCCGACACGTTGCCGAAGGAGTCCACGGCCTTGACCGTGTACTGGTACGTGACGTAGGGCGACAGGCCCGTGTCGGTGTACGACGTCGCCGACGCAGCGACGGTCTGGAGGTACGTACCGTTGCGGAAGACCTGGTAGCCCCCCATCTTGTAGTCGTCGGTGACGGCAGCCCAGGTGAAGTTGGTGGTGCTCGTGGTCGCAGCAGCGCCGGCGGCGATCGTCGGAGCTGTGGTCGGCGCGAAGGTGTCAGGAACCGTGGCGCAGCTGGCCATGAAGGGCTGCTGCGGGTTGGAGACCGTGCCGTTCGGCAGCTGCGGACCCGACTGGTTGCCGACCGTGTCGAGGGCGACCACGACGAAGTAGTAGGTGGTGTTCGGGACCAGACCCGTGTCGGTGTACGGGCCGGTGCCCGTCATCGTCCCGTCCTTGGTCATGGACGAGAAGTCGGCGGAGAGGCCCTCGTAGATGTCGTAGCGGGCCACGCCCGAGGCGTCCGTCGAGGGAGACCAGGCACCGAGGTTGATCGCCTGGTCGCCCGCCGCGCCAGAGGCCGCGTTGCAGGTGCCGAGCGTCGGGGTCGACGGCGGGGTGGTGTCGATGACGACCTGGTTGACGTTGAACGTCGGGTCACCCAAGGGGCTGACCAGGCTGCCGATGACGTAGGCGCAGATGTGACCGGGGCACCCGTTGCCCTTGTCAGCCCAGTTGACCGCGATGATGATGCGGTCCATCTGGACCGGGGCCGTGGTGGACGGCTTGGTCTGGACGCAGTTGCCGCCACCCATGAGGATCCAGCACGTGCCGACGTAGGTGCTGACGTTGTAGGTCGTCTTGTTGGCGACGACGGGCTGCGGGACGGTCGGCAGGATGGCGGTGCTCGCGCTGGTGCCCGACCCTGAGGTCGCGGTGGTGTCCCAGACCTCGTTCATGCCGGTGAGGTCGACACCCGTGACGGGGCTGGCCCACTGGGTGTCCGAGCTGGTCTTGTCGCGGCCGGTGAGGATCTTCGTGGCCTGGATGCTGTGCACCTTGTCCATGGCCTGGTCGGCGACGACCGCGGCGTTCTCCCGTACCCGCAGGGCGCTGCTCGACTTCTGCGCACCGATGAAGAAGACGGCCAACGACGACATGACGATGGTCATGAGCACCATCGCCACCAGGATCTCGATCAGCGTGAAGCCGGCGTCGCGCTCTGCGCGGGCCTTGGGAGAGTGGCTCCTCAGCGCGTGCAGCACGTGGTCTCCCAGGTCATCCGAAACGAGCGGGTCACGAGGGGCGAGCGAAGCCCACGCGGCTGCCGCGTGGTGGCGCTGGTGGGCTTCGGCATCGGTCCAACCTCAGGTAGGCGGCAACCCTGCAAGAGCCCCAGCTAGCCGTCTCCGACCATGGCTGGCGCCCACGAGAGTTGAATCTCACCCGGTTACTCGGCGTCCACGCCGGGCTGCCTGAGGGCTGTTCAGGTGATTGTTTGCTCGGCAGACAGCCCAACGAGCAGGTCGGCGAACCCGCCGGCGGCCCGACCGGTGCGTCGCGCAGACGTGGTGACGGGCAGATCTGCCGTACGGACGACCCTCGCACCGGTCGCGGAGCAGGCCTCGACGAGGGCGTGGTCCTCGGACAGCGCGAGGCCCGCCACTCCCCCGGCACGCACGTAGGCGGAGGCCCGTACCCCGAGGTTGGCGCCGTGGACGTGAGAGTGGCCGGAGCCGTCGAACCCGGCCGCGTAGTGACGGGCGAAACGTGAGGCCATGGCTGGCGGGTGCTCCTCCCAGGCGTCGACCTGCACGGTGCCCACCACCACGTCGGCTCCGGTCTGCACGAGGCGCAGCTGAGCCGACAGCCAGTGGTACGGCACTGTCGTATCGGCATCGGTCATCGCCAACCACAGCCCGTCGATCGCGGGCTCCCAGCGCAGGATCTCGCTCACGCCTGCCGCCCGTGCGATGCCCACGTTGCCCGCGTCGACCACAAGAATGCGTACGCCGGCGGCACTCGCGACGTCGGCGCTGCCATCGGTGCAGCCGTCGAGGACGACCAGCAACCGGACGCGCACGCCGCCGAGGCCAGGGTGGGAGGCAGCGGTCTGCAGCGACGCCAGGCAGGCGGGCAGCAGCGCCTCCTCGTTGCGGGCAGGCACCACGACCCCGATCGCCTCGATCACACCAACCCTTCCCGGGAGGCGACGGAGACGGTACGACCGGCGGGCTCGTCGGCGCGCGGTCGGGTGAAGATCTCGAGCAGGAAGTCGTCCTCGACGTGCCGGGCCAGGACCAGCAGGCCGGCGGAGAGCGCGGCGTTGCCCAGCACCTCGTGGACGGCGTCACCGCCATGCGGGTAGTCGTCGACGGGGTGGCGCCAGTGGACGGCGAGCAGCGTGCCGCCAGCAGCCACGGCGTCGACCATGGCCCCGGCCATCGCCGGAAGGTCGTCGCCGTCGAAGTAGTAGAGCAGCTCGGAGACGACGACCAGGTCGAACCGCCCGGCGGGCCACTCCTCCGGCAGCCGGCGCTGCTCGATGCGCACCGACGGCCGGGACGACAGACGGTGCCGCGCCTGAGCAACGGCAGCCGACGCTCCGTCACTGGCGATCAGCGCGTCGCACCGGTCGGCGAGCGCCTCGGTGAGGATCCCGATGGAGCACCCTGGCTCGTACGCGGTCGCGTAGCGCCTCGACGGCAGGCTGGCCAGCGTCAGCGCGTACTTGCGCTGCTCGTACCATCGGTCGGCGAAGCCCCACGGGTCGGGCGACACGTCGTACATCGCGTCGAAGTAGCTCGCGGGCAGGGTCACCATGACGACCCATTCTTGGCGAGGTCCCGGCCGATGGCCTCGAGGTCACGCTCTGCGTGGTGCTGCCGCACGTACACCGTGAGGTCACTGACCTGGCGGGCGTGGGCGGTGTCCTGGCACAGCGGGCCGGCGCCGAGCGCGCGCCCGACCCGGTCGACGACCTCGTCGGCGAGGTCGGCGACGAAGGCCCGCAGCCGCTGGGCGCGGAGCGACGCCGTGTCGCGCAGGTCCGCGGGGTCGGCGTCGACCCGTGCGGCCGCCTCGTCGAGCATCGCCTGGCCGGCCGCGAGCAGCACGTCGATGCGGCCGAGGTGGGCCAGCGCCTGCGGGTCGAGGTCGCGGTCCTGGGCGGCGTCGGCAAGGGTACGGGCGACGCCCACTGCTCCGCCGTACCAACAGGCAGCGACGCCCATGCCGCCGTACCAGAAACCGGGTCGGCCCACGTAGGAGCCGGGGCCGCCGACCACCGTGGCGACGGCCTCGTCGAAGACCACGTCGAGGCTGTCGCTGGCCGCCATGCCCACCGCCTTCCAGGTGCCGGGCACCGGACGGACGGCGGCCTGGGACAGGTCGACGGCGAACAACCGCACGCCGTCCTCGGCATCGGCGACGACGAGGGCGTGGTCAGCGCTGGTGGCGCCCGAGCAATAGGGCATGCGCCCGCTCAGCCGCCACTGCCAGCCGGCCGCCTGGGCCGACACCCGCTGCGACGGCGGGCGCGCAGCCCACACGGCCCACTGCCGCCCGGGCTCGGGACGGGGTCCGTGCAGCTCGGCCAGGATGGCGCGGGCGTCGGCATCGCCCTCGGCCAGCCGCACCGCGACGAGGTCGCGGGACGCGAGTCGTCCGAATGCGGCCCACCGCTGCGCCGTGTTGCCGTTGCCCGGCAGCGGGAGATCGGCCGGAAAGAGGATTGTCGCCATGATCAGCCCGCCCCGTCGAGCCGGACCTGAAGCCGCCCGTCGACGACCTGCGTACGGAACACCGGCTGCGGCGCCGTCGCCGGACCGTGCACGACCGCCCCGTCGCGCAGCCGGAACGTGCTGTCGTGCCAGGGGCAGGTGATGCACTCCTCGCCCCCCTCGACCACCAGGTTGCCCTGGGCGAGCGGGCCGTCGAGGTGACTGCACCGGTTGGCGAGCACCGTCGCGCGCGTGCCCTGGCGCAGCACCATCAGCGTCACGTCGCCGAGCTTGCGGGTCGCCGGCTTGCCGTCCGGCAGGTTGTCCAGCACACCGATGTCGTGCCAGCCGGCGGCGATGACGTGCGGGACGAACTCGGTGTGGTTGGCACCGGCGGCCTGCCGGTAGGCGAGGTGGCCGCCGAGAAAGCTGCCGAGGCCCGCAACGGAGTAGCCGGTCCAGCCCAGGGCGCGACCCAGACCGCGGTTGCCCTTGCGTCGGGCGACCAACGAGGAGACGTAGAGGCCGGCGGCCGCGACGTTGGACGCCGCGTGCACGAGGCCGACCCGCTGCTGCTGGGGGTGCAGCTCGGACCAGTCGGTCCAGCCGGTGGCCAGGGCCGGGACCAGGCCGGCGAGTCCGACCGCGATCAGGGTGTCGGGCGCCGTACCCGTACCAGGAAGGGCGTCGAGCACCGCGGCGGACGTCCAGGCCCCGACCGGCACCTGGACCAGGACCGGGTGCAACGGGTGTCCGAGCCACACGCCGTGCAGCACGTCGCGCAGCCACTGCGGCCGGACCAACCGCCGGACGGCCGCGGTGAGGGCGTCGGAGACCGGGTCGAGGGTCGTGGCGTTTTCGAGGGCGTCAAGCGTGGGCGGCGAAGGCATGGCGCACCTGTGCCCAGCCACCCGGCTCGTACTCCCGCTGGCTACTCGAGGTAGTCGCGGAGCTTCTGGGAACGGCTGGGGTGACGCAGCTTCGACAGAGTCTTGCTCTCTATCTGCCGGATGCGCTCTCGGGTGACGCCGAACTCACGGCCGACCTCCTCGAGCGTGCGCGGGTGGCCGTCGGTGAGGCCGAATCGCAGCTGGATGACCTTCTTCTCGCGGTCGGAGAGCGTGTGGAGCACTGAGTCGAGCTGCTCCTGGAGCAGGATAAACGACGCCGCGTCGACCGGGACAACCGCGTCGGAGTCCTCGATGAAGTCGCCGAGGTGGGAGTCCTCCTCCTCGCCGATCGGGGTCTCGAGGCTGACCGGCTCCTGGGACACCTTGAGGATCTCGCGCACCTTGTCGGGCGTGAGGTCCATCTCCTTGGCGATCTCCTCGGGCAGCGGCTCACGACCGAGATCCTGGAGCAGCTGGCGCTGGATGCGGATCAGCTTGTTGATCGTCTCGACCATGTGGACCGGGATGCGGATCGTGCGGGCCTGGTCGGCGATGGCGCGGGTGATCGCCTGGCGGATCCACCAGGTCGCGTACGTCGAGAACTTGTAGCCCTTGGTGTAGTCGAACTTCTCGACCGCACGAATCAGGCCGAGGTTGCCCTCCTGGATCAGGTCGAGGAAGAGCATGCCGCGCCCGACGTAGCGCTTGGCGATCGAGACGACGAGACGCAGGTTGGCCTCGACCAGCTTCTTCTTGGCGATCTGGCCGTCGCGCTCGATCCACTCGAGGTCGCGGCGCATCTTGTCGTTGAGCTTCTTGCTGGTCGCCAGCTTTTCCGAGGAGAACAGCCCGGCCTCGATGCGCTTGGCGAGGTCGACCTCCTCCTCGGCGGTGAGGAGCGGGACCTTGCCGATCTCCTTGAGGTACATGCGGACCGGGTCGTTGGTCGGCGCCTTGAGCGCCAGCTCCTCGGCCTCGCGACGGGTGACCGGAGCGGCCTCCTCGTCGGCGTCGACGCCGTCGACCACCTCGATGCCCTCGTTGGTGAACGCCTGGAGCACCGCGTCCATCGACTCGGGCGGCAGCTCGGCGGAGGCCAGCCCGGCCGCGATCTCGTCTGAGGTCAGGAAGCCCTGCTCCTTGCCCCGCGTGATGAGGTCCTTGACCTCGTCGACCTGCGCCTCGCGCGGGAGAGCGGTGGGGCTCACACTGCACCTCTTTCCAAGATCACGACGTGCCTCTGTCGAAGACCGTACGACGTAGCCGCTGGCAGTCCGTGCATCGGACCAGTGTGCCTCGTCATCCTGGTTCTGGCGCTCCCGACAACCCTCACAACGCTCCAATCGCCTGTTCGCGCAGGGCTCGGCGGTACTGCTCGAGGGCGAACAGCTCGCCGGCGAGCTTGTTGTAGTCGTCCGCCTGCTCGAGCGGGTTCATCCGTTGCAGCCTCGACTTGACCTCGTAGAGCCGACGCCCCACCGCCCGCTCCTGCAGCGTGGCGAGCTGCATGGAGACGTAGCGCTGGTCGACCTCGCGGTCGATCAGGATCGGCTCGACGGCGAGCTCGGTCGCAAGGCCCTTGATGAAGTCATTCGGCGCGGCGGAGGTCACCGCTTGAATCCACGCCGTCGCGGTCGTGACCGTGGCGCACCCGCCGGCGCTCGCGATGGCGCCCCGTACCAACCGGTAGGCGGGCGAGGTGAACATCTCCGGCTCGAGCCCGTCGAACACCGGGCCGGCGAGCACCGGGCGCTGGAGCGCGACCTTGAGCACCTCGCGCTCGCTGAACAGCTCGCGGTCGTGCGGGTCAGGCCGGTCGTCCTGCGACTCGCGGGGCGCGGGTGCGGCGGGCTGGCGGCGGCCGTTCTGGTGTACGGGCTGGCCGGCAACCTCGGCGACGCGGGACAGGACGGTGTCGACGTCCATGCCCAGCCAGCCGGCCAGCTGGCGGGCGTACTCCGGGCGCAGCGCCCGGTCCTTGAGCTTGGCGACGACGGGCGCCGCAGCGCTCAGGGCCTGGACCCGCCCGTCGGGGATGGTGAGGTCGTAGCGGGACAGCACGGTACGGATGGCGAACTCGGCCAACGGGATGCGGTGCTCGACGAGGTCGCGGACCGCGGCGTCACCCTTGGCGACGCGCAGGTCGCAAGGGTCCATGCCGCCGGGCTCGATGGCGACGAAGGTCTGGGTGACGAACTTCTGGTCGTCCTCGAACGCGCGCATCGCGGCCTTCTGGCCCGCGGCGTCGCCGTCGAAGGTGAAGATGACCTCGCCGCGGAACTCGTCCTGGTCCATGAGCAGGCGGCGCAGCACCTTGATGTGGTCCTCGCCGAACGCGGTGCCGCAGGTGGCGACGGCCGTGGTGACGCCGGCGAGGTGGGCGGCCATGACGTCGGTGTAGCCCTCGACGATGACCGCCCGGCGCTGGCGGGCGATGTCGCGCTTGGCGGTCGACAGCCCGTACAGGACATGGCTCTTCTTGTAGAGCGAGGTCTCGGACGTGTTGATGTACTTGCCGGGCATGGTGTCGTCGTCGTAGAGCTTGCGGGCGCCGAAGGCGATGACATCGCCGCCGATGTCGGCGATGGGCCAGATCAGGCGGCCGCGGAACCGGTCGATGGGGCCGCGCTGGCCCTCGCTGGCCAGGCCGCTGGCGATCAGCTCCTCGGCGCTGAAGCCCTGCGACCGCAGGTGCTTGACCAGCACGTCCCAGCCCTTGGGCGCGTAGCCGACGCCGAACTGCTCGGCTGCCTTCTGGTCGAAACCGCGCTTGGCCAGCTCTTCCCGGCCGATCGCCGCCTCGGCAGAGACGGTGAGCTGCTCGGCGTAGAACTGCGCGGCGGCCTGGTTGGCGGCGACGAGGCGGGCCCGCTGGTTGTGCTCCTGGCGGGGGGCGGCGGAGCCCTGCTCGTACCGCAGCACCACCCCGAACCGCGCGGCCAGCCGCTCGATGGCGTCGCGGAAGTCGAGGTGGTCGATCTTCTGCACAAAGCTGATGACGTCGCCGTTCTCGCCGCAGCCGAAGCAGTAGAAGAAGCCCTGCTCCTCGTTGACGCTGAACGACGGTGACCGCTCGTCGTGGAAGGGGCACAGGCCGGACAACCGGTTGCCCACGCGACGCAGTGCGAGGTGCTCTCCGACGATCTCGGCGATGGCTGCTCGCTCTCGTACGAGCGCGACATCCTCGTCACGGATCCGGCCGGCCACGAGCGTCCTTCACCTCCGCACGTCCGGCAGCGACCCGCCCGGACTCAGCGAGTATAGGCATCGCCGCCTAGGGTTGAGCCATGTCCCCGACCGAGAAACTGCCCCCCGGTCCACACTACGAGCCGGTCACCAGCTGGACCGAGATCACCCTGTGGCTGCTGGTGATCGTGGCGATCGTGGTCGGTGCGGCGCTCGCCCTCATCTACCTGACCTGAACCGTGCGTGCCACGCGACGGCGCTCGGATCGGTGAGCGACGCGACCTGGTCGATGACCACCCTCAGCCGCTCGCGGTCGTCCTTGGCGCGGTGCCACACCTCGCGCAGGGCCGGCTCGAGGGCGTCGGGCGCGCGATCGGCGAGCAGCGCGACCAGCTCGAAGAGCAGCACCCGCTGGCGCTCCTGCACCGCACGCCGCCCCAGCATCACGTAGTGGACCGCGACCGCCTTGAGCAGCTCGCACTCCGCCCGCGTCAGCTCCGGTACGACGAGGTTGGCCTCGTAGAGCTGCAGGTCACCGTCCCCGTACGCCGCGCGCGTTGCCCGTACCACCGCGTTGGTCAGCCGGCCGGTGAGCTCGCTCGTCATCCGCTTGACGCCGGCCTGGTCGCGCGCCGTGCCCTCGTAGGCGTGGACCCACCACGGCTGCAGGGTGAGCTCGTCGTAGAGGCCCTGGAGGGTGGCGGTGCTCGCGCAGCCCGTGGCGGCGGCGAGATCGACGACGGCTGCCCGGTCGATCTTGCCGAGCGGAACCTGGCCGGAGTGGATGCCGTCCTCGAGGTCGTGGACCGAGTAGGCGACGTCGTCGGCCCAGTCCATCACCTGCGCCTCGATGCAGCGGGAGTCGTCAGTGCGCTCGCGGAACCAGTGGAAGACCGCGACGTCGTCGGCGTAGACGCCAAACTTGGAGGTGTCGTTGCGGCGCGTCCAGGGGTACTTAGTGGCGGCGTCGAGCACGGCGCGGGTGAGGTTAAGGCCGGCGCTGGTCCCGTCGTCGTGCAGCACCTTGGCCTCGAGCCGGGTCAGGATGCGCAGGCTCTGCGCGTTGCCCTCGAACCCGCCGGCCGGCTCGGCGGCCTGCGCAAGGGCTGTCTCGCCGTTGTGGCCGAACGGCGGGTGGCCGAGGTCGTGTGCCAGGCAGGCGGCATCGACGATGTCGGGGTCGGCGCCGAGGGTCTGGGCCAGCTCACGCCCGACCTGCGCACACTCGAGGGAATGGGTCAGCCGTGTCCGCGGGAAGTCGTCCTCGCCCACGCCGACCACCTGCGTCTTGGCGGCGAGGCGGCGCAGGGCGCTGGAGTGCAGCACCCGTGCACGATCGCGCTGGTACGGCGAACGCCCGCCGCCGGACGCCTTGGCGGGCTCCTCGACCAGCCGCTGCGCCTCGTGACTCCCGTACCCGCTCATATCGGTGACCCTAGTGCCCCTCAGCCCGGGCCGCGCTTTTCCACAGGCGCATCAACCCGTCCGGCATCGGCCAGCTCGACGGGAGAGGCTGACCCCATGGTCACGCCCACCACGCCACTCATGCGCCTGCTCAAGCAGCAGCACGGGCTCGTCACTGTCGACCAGGCCGGTCAGCTCGGCATCTCACGTTCGGCGCTGTGCCGCCGGGCGAGCGCCGGTCAGATGCCCTGCCAGCGGGTGCTGCCGCGGGTCTACGGCATGTTCACCGGAGACCCGTCGGCGCTTCAACGTGCCAGCGCTGCGGCCCTCTACGTCGGCAGCGAGGCTCAGGTCACGGGAACAGCAGCACTGCAGCTGTACGGCATCCGTCGGCTGACGGAGACGCAGACCGTGCAGGTGCTGGTGCCCGAGAAGAGGTGCGTCCAGAGCACGAAATTCGTTGTCGTCATCCGAGTCGTCGCGCCCTCCCGACTGCACGTTCGCAAGGCGATCCCGGTGGCGCCGGTCGCCCGCGCCGTGGTCGACGCCGCTGGGCTGTGCACGACGTACGACGACGTGCTGGCGCTGGCGTCAGCGGCCATCATGAGCCGGCGCACCACGCTGGCAGCTATCGAGGACGAGGTCGCGAAGGCGTCGTGGCGCACGACAGTGCTGATCCGACGGGTGCTCGTCGAGGCGCGCACGGGCAGTCGATCGGTCCCAGAGGCCGAGCTCCGGGCACTGTTCGTCGCCGCCGGCCTGCCGGAGCCGTTGATCAACGTCCCTCTCGAGATCGACGGCGAGGTATTCGTCCCGGACGTCCGTTGGGGCATGTTCATTGTGGAGGTGGACTCGAAGGAGTGGCACCTGCTCGAACCCGGCAGCTGGGAACGCACGCAGGCACGTCGTACCCGACTCGAAGCCGCCGGCTACCACGTGCTGCCGATCACGCCTCAACAGATACGCGCCACGCCGACCGAGGTCTTGGCGGCCGTGCGGATGCGGTACGCGCTGTCGTTGAGGCAGGGACGGTGAAGGCGATGTTGCCTCCAGCGCAACAATTCCTTCACCATCCCCGACTGCGAGGCGGTCAGACGGCGCCGAGGTTGGTGAGCAGGAACGTCTCCACCTGGTCCAGCGCCACCCGCTGCTGGGTCATCGAGTCGCGTTCGCGGATCGTCACGGCCTGGTCGTCGAGGGTCTCGAAGTCGACGGTCACGCAGTACGGCGTGCCGATCTCGTCCTGCCGCCGATAACGACGGCCGATGGCGCCGGCGTCGTCGAACTCCACGTTCCACCGCTTGCGCAGCGCGGCCGCGAGGTCCTTGGCCGCGGGCGACAGCCGCTCGTTGCGCGACAGCGGCAGCACCGCGGCCTTGACCGGGGCGAGGCGTGAGTCGAGCCGGAGCACGGTACGGGTCTCGACGCCGCCCTTGCCGGTCGGCGCCTCGTCCTCGGAGTAGGCGTCGAGCAGGAACACGAGCAGCGATCGGTCGACGCCGACCGCCGGCTCGATGACGTACGGCGTGAACCGCTCGCCGGCCGCCTGGTCGAAGTACGACAGGTCCGTACCGGATGCCTCCGAGTGGGTCTTGAGGTCGAAGTCGGTCCGGTTGGCGATGCCCTCGAGCTCGCCCCACTCGTTGCCGGCGAAGTTGAAGCGGTACTCGATGTCGACGGTGCGCTTGGAGTAGTGCGACAGCTTCTCGGCCGGGTGCTCGAAGAGCCGCAGATTGTCGGGCGTGATCCCCAGATCCTTGAACCACTCGAGCCGGGTGTCAATCCAGTACTGGTGCCACTCCTCGTCCGTGCCCGGCTCGACGAAGAACTCCATCTCCATCTGCTCGAACTCGCGGGTGCGGAAGATGAAGTTGCCCGGCGTGATCTCGTTGCGGAACGACTTGCCCTGCTGGGCGATGCCGAACGGCGGCTTGCGGCGGGCGGACTGCTGCACGTTGAGGAAGTTGATGAAGATGCCCTGCGCCGTCTCGGGGCGCAGGTAGGCGAGGCCCGACTCGTCCTCGACCGGGCCGAGGAACGTACGCAGCAGCCCGTTGAACATCTTCGGCTCGGTGAACGAGCCCTTGGTCCCGCAGTTGGGGCAGTTGAGCTCGGCCAGGCCAGCGGGCTGACGGCCGTGCTTGACCTCGAAGGCGTCGGTCAGGTGGTCGGCGCGGAACCGCTTGTGGCACGACTGGCACTCGGTCAGCGGGTCGACGAACTCGCGGACGTGGCCGGACGCCTCCCACACCTCACGGGCCAGGATCACGCACGAGTCGAGGCCGACGATGTCGTCGCGGCCCTGCACCATCGAGCGCCACCACTGGCGCTTGATGTTGTTCTTGAGCTCGACACCGAGCGGCCCGTAGTCCCACGAGGCCCGGAGGCCGCCGTAGATCTCGCTGCTGGGGAAGACAAAACCGCGCCGCTTGGAAAGGCTGACGATGGTGTCCATGCGATCAGCGTTCTTGCTGTTCGCGGGTGCGGGGGCCATGGGGAGCTCCATCCGGCTGGCGGTCGGCGGGTGACCAGTGAGGTTACCGCAGTCGCTGCGACTGTCGGCAGGCGCGGTTAACGTTTCCGCCGTGAGCACAGCGCTGCGCCTCCTCGACATCGACGATCTGGTACGGGTCTCCGGCGGTCACCCGCTCGTCCGCCACCTCGCGCCGCACCGGGTCGAGGGCCAACCGCTCTGGTCGTACGGCGCAGCGGTCGCCCTGGTCAACGGCTACTGGGACGGCACGGGCGAGGGCGGCGACATCATGCTGGTCGGGCCCGCCGACGACGCTGCGGCGCTCGCCCAGCTGCTGCTGCCCGAGGGTCGGCGCATGGCGCTGCCCGCCGCCGCGTACGAACGAGTGCCCGAGGGCCTGCTGGTCGAGCCGTCCCGATGGGGGTTCCGCTGGGTCGACACCCCTGTCGGCTACTCCCCCGACGACGCCCGGTGGCTGACCGACGCCGACGACGAGGTCGCTGCGCTGCTTGACGAGGCGTTCCCCGACGCGTCGTTCCGGCCGGGCTCGCCGCGCATCACGGGTTGGGCCGGCATCCGCGACGGGAGCGGCCGGTTGGTCGCGTGCGCCGCCGACACCACCGAGTCGCCGGGCGTGGGTTTCGTCGCCGCCATCACCGCCCGCCCCGAGCTGCGCGGCCAGGGCCTCGGCCGGCGGGTCACCGGCTGGACGCTCGACCGGCTCGTCGAGCGTGAGGGCCTCGCCGCGCTGTGGTACTACGGCGGCAACCTGGCCGCGGCCCACGTCTACGACGCCCTCGGCATGCAGACGCTGCTGATGGTGTCGGCTACGCCTGGGTGAGGTCCTGCCCCGGCACCGCCGAGTCGGCGTCGGCGGCGCGCGCACTCACGCCCTCACCCGTGGCGCCGTCCCCCTCCGCGAAGAGCACCTCGTACGCGCTGGGCTCGTCGAGCGCCCGCCCGAGCAGCGGCGCCGCGTACACCTTGACGTCGTACGCGGACAGAGCGCGGCGGTAGGCGCCGACCCCGTCCCACTCGGTGTGCACCACCCACGCCTGCGGGTCCTCGACGGCGCGCCCGACCCGTCCGTGCCGGAACCCGGGCCGCGCGGCCAGCGCCTCGACCGCCCGCTGCGCGTCGGCAAGGAACGTCGCCCCGTCCGCCTCGGGGATGCGGAACCGGGTGGTGACCAGCACAGCGGGCTCCTCGCGTCGGGGACTCTGGCAGGATCGTCCCATGTCCGCGCCGTTCCTCACTCCCGGCGCCGGTCGGCTGCGCACCACGGTCGAGCGGCGCTCCGCCCCGGTCGTCGTCTGGCTGGCCTACCTCCCGCGCCTGCTGCCGATCGCCGTCTTCGCGGCGTTGTTCCTGCTCGCGGCCTTCGTGGGGGGCGTCTTCAGCGGGCTCATCCTGCTGCTCATCGCCGCGGTGATGGGCCTGATCAGCTATCTGTCGTGGCCATCCGTGCCGCCGGTCCTGCGGGCCGTCCGGCTGGTGGTCCTCATCGGGGTCATCGCCTTCGCGCTGTCCAGGCTGGCCTGACCGCTACACCCACCTGTCGGCCGGGCCAGAACTGCCGCTGAATTAATTTCTTCTTCGCTACGGCCGATAACTCTAGGTAGGAGTGCTGACGGTCAACGTCGGCAACGCACCAGGAGGGCCCGTCTCATGCAGTTGTCCCTGCGCCACGCCAGCGCCGTGATGTCGGTGCTTGCTGCGGCTGTGGGCGTCGTGCCAGGCGGCCACACCCTGCTCAGAGCACCCGCCGAGGTCACACCCGGCACCTCGACGCCGCCGTCGCTGGTCATGATGACCGCCGGCTCGCCGCACTGGTACAGCAAGAACATCTCCGCGTCGCACTACTCGTCGCCGGCGGTCGTCCCGGTCGGCCCGGGCGGTCAGCTGGAGATCATCGACGGGTTCCCTGACGGCACCGTCCAGGCATGGTCGACCGACGGCACCCACCTGTGGACCTTCAACACCGGTGCCGGCGCCGTCCAAGCCTCACCCCTGGTCGTCGACCTCAACGGCGACGGCCACCTCGACATCGTCACCGCCAACACCGCCGGCAACGTCTGGGCCTTCACCCCGTCGCTGAACAACAAGGTCATCTTCAAGAAGAAGACCGGCGACGGCGTCCACGAGCCCGGCGACTTCGCCACCCCCGCCGTCGCCGACATCAACAAGGACGGCAAGCTCGACGTCATCGAGACCAGCTGGGACCACCACATCCACGTCTGGTCCGGCAAGGGCACCCACAAAGAGCTGCCCGGCTTCCCCGTCTTCCTCCAGGACACCTCCTGGTCCTCCCCCGCGGTCGCCGACATCGACGGAGACGGCTGGCCCGAGATCGCCTTCGGCTACGACTGCGCCGGTGTCGCCGGCCAGAACTGCCACCCGTTGGGCCGCGGCGGCTACATCGGTGTCCTGCGCCACGACGGAAAGTGGGAGAAGGGCTTCCCGAAGTTCCAGCACCAGGTGGTCTGGTCGAGCCCGGCGATCACCGACCTGTTCGGCAACGGCAAGAAGGAGGTCGTGGTCGGCAGCGGCGCCATGCCGACCACGAGCGGCCGTACCCTCTCGGTCCTCAACTCGGCCGGCCACTACCTCAAGGGGTTCCCGGCCAAGCAGAGCGAGGAGATCACCGCCTCCCCGTCCATCGGTGACGTCGACGGCGACGGCAAGAAGGACATCGTCTACACCACCAACGACGGCATCCTGCGGGTCATGAACCGGGCCGGCAAGATCACCGCCAGCACCTGCCTCGCCGGCAGCTGGCACACCTGCCCGATCAGCTACCGCGCCAACGCCGCCCTCGCCGACGTCAACAACGACGGCAAGATCGACATCGTGGTCGGCAACGAGCTCAGCCTCGCGGTTTACGACAAGGTCGGCGGCTCGCTGGTCAAGATCATGGCCTTCGGTACGTACGGCTACCAGCCGGGAGCGTTCACCGCGACCCCGACCGTCCTCCAGGTCGGTACGCAGACCTGGATCGTCGCCGCCACCACGCAGGGCGCGCAGAACGTCGGCAAGGTCTTCGTCTGGAAGCTCAACAACGCCCTGGGCAAGGCACCGTGGCCGACGTTCAAGGGCAGCTTCGACCGCATGGGCATCGGCAGCTAGCCTTCAGGCACCTCGTTGGGGACGGCGCCGCCGTAGCGGCGGTCGCGACTGGCGTAGACCTCGAGCGCCTTCCAGAACGTGCGGCGGTCGTAGTCGGGCCACAGTGTGTCCTGGAAGACCATCTCAGCGTAGGCGGACTGCCAGAGCAGGAAGTTGGACGTCCGCTGCTCCCCCGACGAGCGCACGAACAGGTCGACGTCGGGCATGTCCGGCTCGTCGAGGTAGCGGGCCAGCACCTTCTCGTCGACCTTGGCCGGGTTGAGCTTGCCGGCCGCCACGTCAAGGGCGAGAAGCCTTGCTGCGTCGGCAATCTCGGCACGTCCGCCATAGTTGACGCACATGGTCAGGGTGAGCACGTCGTTGTTGCGGGTCATCTCCTCGGCCACCTCGAGCTCGTGGATGACCGAGCGCCACAGCCGCGGACGGCGCCCGGCCCACCGGACCCGTACCCCGAGGGCGTTCATCTCGTCGCGGCGGCGCCGGATCACGTCACGGTTGAAGCCCATGAGGAAGCGCACCTCGTCGGGCGAGCGCTTCCAGTTCTCGGTCGAGAAGGCGTAGGCCGAGAGCCACCCGACGCCCGACTCGATGGCGCCCTCGACGACATCGAACAGGGACGCCTCGCCCCGAGAGTGCCCTTCGGTACGGGGAAGGCCGCGCGCCTTGGCCCAGCGCCCGTTGCCGTCCATGACGATGGCCACGTGGCGCGGCAGCAGGTCCTGGGGGATCGGCGGTGGCTGGGCACCGGAGGGGTGGGGGGTCGGTGGGCGGTACGGGCTCACCCGCGCTCCACGAGGGCGAGCGAACGCAGGCCACGCTCGAGGTGCCACTGCAGGTAGGCCGCGACGAGCCCGCTGCCCTCGCGCCGGTGTCTCGGCTCGCTGGCGTCGGCGGTCGCCCAGTCCGAGCTGAGCAGGGCGGCGACCAGGTCGAGCGCCTCCCGCGACGGGGTCACGGCACCGGCCGGGCGACACCCGGCGCACACCACGCCACCGGCCGACGGCGAGAAGTAGCGGTGCGGACCCTCGAGGCTGCAGCGGGCACATGTGTCCAGCGACGGCTCGTAGCCCGACACCGCCAGCGCCCGCAGGACGAAGGCATCGAGCACGAGTACGGAGTCGTGGGCACCGTCAGCGAGCGCGCGCAGGCCGCCGACCAGCAGCAGGAACAACTTCATCGAGGGCTCGCGCTCCTCGGCGGTGAGCCGCTCGGCGGTCTCGAGCATCGCGGTGCCGGCGGTGTAGCGGCCGTAGTCGGTGACGATGTCACTGCCGAACGGGGTGACGATCTCGGCCTGGGTGACGATGTCGAGCTCGCGGCCGGCGTAGAGCAGGCAGTCGACGTGGCTGAACGGCTCGAGCCCCGCGCCGAACTTGCTCTTGGTTCGGCGGACGCCCTTGGCCACCGCGCGTACCCGCCCGGTCCGCCGGGTCAGGATCGTGATGATCCGGTCGGCCTCGCCGAGCTTCTGCACGCGCAGCACGACGCCGTCGTCCCGGTAGAGGCTCACCCGAGCATTCTCCCCCGTACGCGGCCTCGGTGGCGCGTGACATGGCCGCGGGCGCGACCCCGACAAATGTCGGGTTGCCAGAGCCCGGTGCGGGTCAGCTCGTGGCCGGCACCGGATGCCGCCACTCCCAGCGTGCGGCGGCCGCGAGGCTCAGGCTGACCGCCAGCAGAACGGCGACGATCGCCCACTCCGCCGACCCGTTGTGGTGATCGGGGTCGAAGCCGAGGGCCTCCAGCCAGTCGTGCCAGAACAGGGTCAGGACGAACAGCGCACCCGTGAGGGACGCTCCCGCCGTCTCGACCCAGAACCGGGTCCGGTGGCGGCTCTGCGCTGGCATAGGACGATCCTCTCTGTCCGGTGGTCCTCCGCTACGGTCGGTCGGGCGCCTGTCCGGCCGATTGGTCGGCGCCGCGCGCACCGGCGACCGAGGGGGTCGACGATGCGGCGGCCGACGGTGCCGCGCCCTGCGCGGACGGGGCCGCCCCACCGTTGAGGGCGCCGCGCTGGGCCGCTGCCGCGACGAGGGCCGCTGGCGGCCGTACCCCTGTCGTGGCCGAGGTGTGGACGGGCGGTGCCGTCGCCTGCGCGATCGGGGCGCCTGCTGGCCCGCCGGAGATCGGCTCGAGGTCGCTGGTGCTGGCCATGTCCGCCTACCCCAGCACCGCGTAGCGGGCTTCGAAGTCCATCGACTGGCTGGTCAGGTTGTGCACGGTGATCCAGTACGTGCAGTTGTTGGGATCACTGCGCTCGACCTCGACGGACCAGCCGACCTCGGGGGCTCCCGGCAGCGGCGTCGTCGGCATCATGTACCAGACGGTCTGCCAGCTGACCGGCCAGCCGAAGGTGTACCAGAGTCCCGACGCACCGGGTCCGAGGGTGCCGGTGAACTGGACGTTCGTCCACATGAGTGCTCCTCCGATGCAGCGTGTAGAGGCGACGGCGGCTAGTAGAAGCTGAGGATCGCGTAGCGGCCCTCGAAGGTGATGGTCTGCGCGGTCTCGTTGGTGATGGTCAGCCAGTACGTCGCGTACTCCGTGCTGGCCCGCTCTACCTCGACGGTCCATCCCACTTCGGCGGCGCCCGGGGCCGGTGAGTCAGGGATGACCGTCCACACCATGTGCCACGTCGCCGGCCAGCCCCAGGTGAACCACCGCCCGCTGGCGTGGGGCGCCAGCGACCCGGTGAACTGCGTGCCGAGGATCGGGGCGGTGAGCCACCCGTCGACCGGGATCTCCCAGGCACCGCGGTTGCGGGTGCCGGCCCGCAGGACGCGCGCGTTGGGGTGGAAGTTGAGGTCGCCCACGACCGCGTTGGGCAGGCTGGCCGAGAAGTCCGACCAGCTCGCACCGGCGTCGTAGGACTGGTAAACCCCGAGGTCGGCCGCGACCCAGACGCGGTTGCCGTTCCACGGGTCGACCTCGACCGCGTTGAGCGGCAGGGCCGGCAGGCCGGGGCTGATGTCGGTCCAGCTCGAGCCCCCGTCGTCCGAGCGGTACGCCCCCGACCCGCCGGTCGTACGCGACAACCAGAACAGGCGCTGCAGGTTGGCGCTGACCCAGAGGTCGCTGCAGTAGGCCCCGCTGCGCGGCGTGGTGAGCGCCGTGAGGCCCGACCACGAGACACCGTCCCAGTGCGTGTGCAGGACGGCCCCGGCCGTGGTGGCAACGAAGACGTCGTCGGGACCCGGGATGAACATCGCGCTGGTACGCGACCCGGAAGGGTAGGCGAGGCGCACCCACGTCGCCCCGGCGTCGCGGGACACGTAGACCGCATCGCCGCCGAGCGCCACCGTGCTGCCCGTGGTCGCCGACGTCTCCAACGGCGGGTAGAACAGGCTGCCCTCGCCGGACGGGATCGTGGGCGTGATGCCGCCCCAGGTGCCGGGGTCGCCGCGGCTGTCCGACCGCTCCGGGGACATGCCGTAGTACGTATGGAAGACGTTGCGTGCGTCGTCGCGATGGACTGCGACGTCACCGCCGTCGCCGTCCTGCGAGTGGTCCCAGGCCGGCGCGCCCCGCCACCGCTCGGTGCCGTTGTCCTGGGTGCCGCCGATCAGCCACCGACTCGTACCGAAGTCGTTGGCGACGTACTCGAACTCCGTGATCGTGAGGCCGTTGTTCAGCGAGGTCCAGGAGATGCCGCGGTCGGGACTGGTGAACAGGCCGCCGTCCGAGCCGGCGTAGAGCCGCGAGGCATTGCCGGGGTCGAACGTCAGGGCGTGCTGGTCGGGGTGGATGGAGTCGCCCGAGGACTTGCTCGACAGGTCGGTCCAGGTCCAGGTCCCGCCGGAGAGGTCACCCCGGTAGGCGTCGATGGCGCCGACGTAGACCTGGTTGTCGCTGTCCGGGGACGCAGCGACATACCAGTCGTACCAGGCCTGGCCGATGTTGACCCCCGACGGCACCGGCACCGACGACCACGTGCCCCCGGAGCGCCGCCACAGGTAGGCGGAGCTGCCACTGGCACCCCACGCGTAGGCAACGCCGCTGGCCGCCGAAACGGACGAGACCGCAATGCGGCTCCATGACCCGGGGTCGCCCGGCAGGGCAACGGCCGTCCAGGTCGCGCCACCGTCGGCGGAGGAGACGATGCCGTCCGTGCTCGCCGCGAGCAGCTCGTGCGCTCCCGTGACCGCCATGGCCTGGGCAATGGCCCAGGTCGCGTTCCCGCGCACCTGGGTCCAGGTGGCGCCGCCGTCCGTCGACCGGTGCAGCCCAGCGACGGTGCCCGCCAGAACGTGGGTGCCGTCTGCTGGGTCGATCCACAGCGCGAAGAACCCGTACCCGACGAACGGGTCGGTGGCCAGGACGGACCAGCTCGCGCCGCCGTCGGTCGAACGCAGCACGCCCGCCCCGAGGTAGGACCACCAGTTGCCCTCACCGGTGCCGCAGAGCACGGTCGCCGGATTGCTCGGGTCGAACGCGATGGCGCCCACGGCGGTCGTCGGGGCGAAGTCGGTACGGGGTGCCCACGACGCTCCGGCGTCCCGCGACTCCCAGACGCCTCCATTGGCCGCGCCGCACAGGATATGGCTGCTGTTGCTGGGATCCACGGCGATCGCGGCCACCCGGCCGGACACGTTGATGCGCGCGGAGCCGTACGTCTGCCCGCCCGGGATCGTCGCCGGACCCAGGCTGCGCCACTGCGGCCCCGACCCCGTCGGCGGACCGGACAAGTGCAGCGCGGAGGCGGCCGCCAGCCGGGCCTGCCCGAGGTCAGCTGCGGAGATCTCCGCTGGCCCGCTGCTGTCCGGAGGCGCAGCCCGGAACGAGCGAAGCGCCTCGCCGGTCTCCTCCGACGCCTCGGGCAGGACGGCTTGGACCAGCCGATCGGCCTCGCTGGCGAGGCCCGCGCTGTCCAGCTGCTGCATCAGCCGAGCGAAGGCCTTCCCGCCCGGCGGCCGGGTGAGCAAGGCAGGCGTGCTGTCGTCACTGGGCCCACGCACGGGGGCCTCCTTCCGGTGTCAGGCCTACTCCGGGGTTGCCTCGTCCTCGCCAGGACCCTCCTCGTGGCTGCCGGGCGGCCACGCGGAGTCGGGGATGTCACCGTCCGGGTAGAGGCTGGCCAGGTGCTCGCGCAGCCTCTCCCGCGGATCGTCCTCCGGCGGTACGGGAACTCCCTCGCTCACGGCGGCCAGTTCAAGCGTTCTGGCGCTGGCGGCCGTCGGTGAGGTTGAGCGTCTGGGCCGTGGCGGACGAGCTCGTCGCGATGTTCATCACGTAGTCGGCGCTGCCGGTCGAGTCGTGCTGGCCGCCGGCGGCGCAGGCCCCAGGGGTGCTCGCGCCGGCGAACACCAGCGACTCGCACTTGCTGCAGAGCCGCCAGTTGTCCTGCGTCGACGGCTGCGGGATCACCAGCGGTCGGCCGGTGAGTGCTTGGTAGTCGGCGGCGAGCTTCGTCAGGTCGATGCCGGTCTGGAACTGCTTGGTACCCAGGTGCTCAGGCCAGATGACGACCCACGCCTCCTCGACGAGGTGGTTGCGGAACGCCTCGGTCCATGCCGTCTCCTTGGCCCAGGTGACGAACTTGTAGTCCGTCGGGTCGTAGCCCACGCCGGTGATCGAGTGGCCACCCTCGATGGGCGAGCTGGCGACGTACGTCCACGGCTGGCCGGCCGAGAACTCGTCCTGGTTGGCCGCCTGCACGTTCACGCCGTACCAGACCTGGCCGAAGATCGCGTGGGCCAGACGCAGCTCGTTCTCGTTGGTGTAGTCGACCTTCGCGAAGGCCACGGCCTGCTTGCCGTCCGGGCCACCGGTGCTGGCGAGGTACTCCAGCGCGGTCTGGATGTCCATGCCTCCGTCGGCCGACGAGCCGGGGCCGTTCGTCGACTGCGAGCCGTTGGGGTCGAAGTTGGGGTTCTGCGTCTTGTAGAACTGCCAGACCTGGCTCTGCGGCGGGTATTCGGTCGACGTGCCGAGCACCGTCGAGACGAGGGCACGCTGGTTGGCCCAGGTTACGGCGACGCAGTCTCCGGCGGCGTCGTTGCCGAGCATCTGCCAGCCGGGGAACGCCGTGCCGTAGTCGACGTTGGCCGGCGCCGGCGGCAACGTGCCCGTCAACGTCGGGCCCAGCAGCAGCGCCGCGGCCCGCTTGGGCGGCCGCCGCCCGTACGCCATCCCTGTCGTCATCACTAACCCCCTCGCGCATCGCCGGTCTCACCGCGACCGCGGCGTTCGTCAGCGAACGACCTCACGCTAGGGAGGGTGCACAAGAAGGACAAGCCACCCGTTTGTGTGACAGTGGGGGCGGTCAGAAGCCGAGCTTGCGCAGCTGCTTGGGGTCGCGCTGCCAGTCCTTGGCCACCTTGACGTGCAGGTCGAGATAGACCTTGGTGCCGAGGAGCGCCTCGATGTGCTTGCGCGAGTTGGTGCCGACGGCGCGCAGCCGGGTGCCCTGCGGGCCGATGACGATGCCCTTCTGCGAGTCGCGCTCGACGTAGAGGACGGCGTGGATGTCGACCATGTCGTCGCGCCCCTCGTGGGGCAGCATCTCTTCGACCTGGACGGCGATCGAGTGCGGCAGCTCGTCGCGCACTCCCTCGAGCGCAGCCTCTCGGATGAGCTCGGCGATCATGATCAGCTCGGGCTCGTCGGTGAGCTCGCCGTCGAGGTAGAGCGGTGGGGACGGAGGCAGGTGGGAGACGAGAACGTCTGCCACTGTTGAGGTCTGGAAGTCCGTGAAGGCCGAGACCGGCACCACGTCGGCGAAGTCCATCAGCCGCGAGATGCCCATGAGCTGGCCGGCGACCGACTCCTTGCCGACCTTGTCGATCTTGGTGATGAGCGCGACGATCGGCGTCTTGAGCTCCTTGAGCTGGCTCACGATGTACTTGTCGCCCGGCCCGATCTTCTCGTCGGCCGGCACGCAGAAACCGACGACGTCGACCTCGGAGAGCGTCGCCCGCACCACATCGTTGAGCCGCTCCCCCAGCAGCGTGCGCGGCTTGTGCAGGCCAGGGGTGTCGACCAGGATCAGCTGGGCGTCGTCACGGTGGACGATGCCACGGATCGCGTGGCGCGTGGTCTGCGGCCGGTTGGACGTGATGGCGACCTTCTGGCCCACCAGTGCGTTGGTCAGCGTCGACTTGCCGGCGTTGGGACGCCCGACGAAGCAGGCGAACCCTGCTCGGAACTCGGTCACGACTACAGCTCTCCTCGTACGACGGCGTAGCCGACGGTGTCGTGCCACTCCCCGTCGCGGAACATGGACCGGCGGCGGATGCCTTCGCGGGTGAAGCCGGCACGCTCGAGCGCGCGCTGCTCGGCGATGTTGTCGACGTCGGTGTCGGCCTCGACGCGTTCGGCCGTCGTGGCCAGAAACAGGTAGCGGGCGACCTCCCGCTGGGCGGCCGCACCATAGCCACGGCCACGCCACTCGGGCAGCAGCATGATGCCGAGCGACCAGCACCACGAGAAGACACTCGATCCGGTACGGGCCTGGCGGTACTGCACGTCACCGACCAGGGCACCGGCTTCGTCGGTGATCGCGAGGTTGGCCCCGGTGTCGGTGTGCATGGTGCCGTCGACGATCTGCTGGGTCATCCAGCCGGGACGCCGGTGACCGGGCCAGCTGTACGGGTCGGCGGCGGCGACGGCGTAGGCGGCCTCGAGGACGACCCCGTCGGCCTCGACAAGGGGGCGAAGCACAACGACGGGCAGGTCGCTCACGTGAGGTCAGCCTCGGCCCCGACGTGAACCGTCTGGACCAGGACCCCGTCGAGGGCGGCGAGCAGCACCGGCGTCGGACCGCCGAACTCGGCCACCACGGCGACGTCGTCGGTGGCGAGGAAAGGATCGGCGGACACGAGGGCGACCGCCTCGAAACGGCGCGCACCGGAGGACACGGCCGCAGCCACGGCAGCCCGTACCGCGGAGGTGGTCAGGGTGTCGTCGGCGTTCTCGACGGTAGCGGCGGCGTAGGTGCGGCCGTCGGTGTCGCGGACGGCTGCACCCTGGCCGACGCCGGTGTAGGGCGCGTAGGAGCGCTGCTGGGCGACCCGGGCCAAGGTGAGGATCTTGGCGTCCTCCGGGTCGAGGGTCTCGTCAGGACCGGGCATCGGCAGGCTCCGTGCTGTCGGGGGTCACGTGTTCGTCGGGGACCGGGTCGGCGACGACCCGGCGGACCACGACAGTACCGATCTGGTTGCGACGCCCGGCGGCGCGTTCGGCGGTGAGGACCAGCCCGTCCACGCGCGCCTCGGCGCCGGGGATCGGCACCCGGCCGAGCGCGCTGGCCAGCAGGCCGCCCACGGTGTCGACGTCCTCGACCTCGATGTCGGTGCCGAACAGCTCGTTCAGCTCGTCGACCGGCAGTCGCGCGGTGACCCGCATGGTGTGCTCGTCGAGCGTCTCGACGCGCGGCAGCTCGCGGTCGTACTCGTCGGTGATCTCGCCGACGATCTCCTCGAGGATGTCCTCGATGGTGACCAGGCCGGCCGTGCCGCCGTACTCGTCGACGACGACCGCGACGTGGATGTGGCGCGACTGCATCTCGCGGAGCAGCTCGTCGACCGGCTTGGAGTCGGGGACGAATGTGGGGATGCGCATGACCTGCTCGACGCGGACGGAGTTCTCGCTGTCGCGAACCTCGTGGGTGCGCCGGACGAGGTCCTTGAGGTAGATGATGCCGATGATGTCGTCGTCGTTCTCGCCGAGCACCGGGATGCGGGAGTAGCCGCTGCGCAGGCACAGGGCGAGCGCCTGACGCAACGTCTTGTCGCGGGTGATCGAGACGATGTCCGGCCGCGGCACCATGACCGACCGGACGATGGTGTCGCCGAGCTCGAAGACTCCGTGGATCATCGCCCGCTCGCCCGACTCGATGAGGTGGCGCTCCTCGGCCAGGTCGACCAGGTCGCGCAGCTCCTCCTCGGTGTTGAACGGGCCCTCGCGGAAGCCCCGTCCCGGAGTGAGCGCGTTGCCGAGCACGATGAGCACCTGGGGCACCGGCCCGAGGATGCGGTTGAGGGCGACTGCGAGACCGGCGGTACGCAGGCCCACCGAGTCGGCGTGCTGCAGGCCGACGGTGCGCGGTGCGACGCCGATCAGCACGTAGGCGATGACAGTCATGGCACCGACCGCGACGACGACGGCGACGTAGTCGGAGAACAGGTGGGTGCACAGGATCGCCGCGAGCACCGTCGCGGTGAGCTCGAGGAGGGTACGGACGAGCAGCAACAGGTTGAGGTAGCGGGTCAGGTCGGCGGTCACCTGCTGCAG
The DNA here is from genome assembly GCA_033097465.1 of Acidothermaceae bacterium B102. Taxonomy (GTDB): domain Bacteria; phylum Actinomycetota; class Actinomycetes; order JAWWOL01; family JAWWOL01; genus JAWWOL01. Next base: position 3,671,990 of record AP028633.1, on the reverse strand, counting down.
GTGGCGCCAGCCGCGTCTGTCGTCCTTGCGCGTCTCATCGACCTGGACGCGCGACACCCGGGTGAGCGCAGCCTCGGAGGCGGCGACGACACCGGCGAGCAGGACAAGGATGATCGACGCGACCAGCAGGGCGAGGTCGCTGAGGCTCACGGGGATTCGCTCCAGGCCTTGAGCAGGTCGGCCTGAAGGCCGAACATCTCCTGCGCCTCGTCGGGCTCGGCGTGGTCGTATCCCAGCAGGTGGAGCACCCCGTGGGTGGCGAGCATGTGCAGCTCGGCTTCGGTGGAGTGACCCGCCTCGACCGCCTGCTTGGCGGCGACGTCGGGGCAGAGCACGACGTCACCGAGCAGCGCCGGACCGGCCTCCTGCTCCTCGTCCTGCGGGCCGCGCGAGATGTCGATCTCGTCCATGGGGAACGCGAGCACGTCGGTCGGGCCCGGCTCGTTCATCCACTTGACGTGGAGCGCCTCCATGGCCGGCATGTCGACCAGCAGGACGGACAGCTCGGCCAGCGGGCTGACCCCCATGCGGCCGAGCACGAACGTCGCCAGCCGGGACAACGCCGCCTCGTCGATCGCGACGCCCGACTCGTTGGCCACCTCGATGGACACGGCTAGTCCTCCGACTCGGCGCGGATCGGGGCTGGTCGGAACTGCCGCTGCGGCAGCGCGTCCTGCAGGCTCTCGTCGTACCGGCCGTAGGCGTCGACGATCTCGGCGACCAGGCGGTGGCGGACGACGTCCTCGCTCGACAGCAGCGAGAAGTGGACGTCGTCGATGCCGTCGAGGATGTCGCGGACGACCCGCAGGCCCGACGTGGTGCCCTTGGGCAGGTCGGTCTGGGTGACGTCGCCGGTGACCACGATCTTGGAGCCGAAGCCGAGCCGGGTGAGGAACATCTTCATCTGCTCGGCGGAGGTGTTCTGCGCCTCGTCGAGGATGATGAACGCGTCGTTGAGGGTGCGGCCGCGCATGTAGGCCAGGGGGGCGACCTCGATGGTGCCGGCCGCCATCAGCCGCGGGATCGACTCGGGATCGATCATGTCGTGCAGCGCGTCGTAGAGCGGGCGCAGGTAGGGGTCGATCTTGTCGTACAGCGAGCCGGGCAGGAAGCCGAGCCGCTCACCGGCCTCGACCGCCGGCCGGGTCAGGATGATGCGGTTGACCCGCTTGGCCTGCAGCGCCTGGACCGCCTTGGCCATGGCCAGGTAGGTCTTGCCGGTGCCGGCCGGACCGACGCCGAAGATGACGGTGTTGGTGTCGATCGCGTCGACGTAGCGCTTCTGGTTGAGCGTCTTGGGCCGGATCGTCTTGCCCCGGCTGGAGACGATGTTGAGCGTGAGGATCTCGGCCGGGCGCTCGACCGTGCCTCGCCGGACCATGGCGAGGGTGCGCTCGACGCCGTCGGGCGTGAGCGGCTCACCCTGGTCGAGCAGGGCGATCAGCTCGTCGAAGACCGTCGTGACGAGGGCGGCCTCAGCCGCCGTGCCGGTCACGGTGATCTCGTTGCCACGGACGTGGATGTCGGTCGCGAAGGAACGCTCGATGACGGCGAGCAACTCGTCCCGGGAGCCCAGCAGGCTCACCATGGAGTGGGATCCAGGGATGACGATCTTGGTCTGGACCTGCGGGGCCGGGGACGCGGTCGGGGGTGTGGGCATAGGGCGTGGCCTCGCGGCCGGTCAGCCTGCCTTCGTGTTTCGGGGGTACGGGACGTGAGCAGTCTAGCCGGGAGGCCAGCGCAGGTCCCGTCCTCCGAGCACGTGGGCGTGAGCGTGGAACACCGTCTGCCCGGCGTCGCGCCCGGTGTTGATCACCACGCGGTAGCCGCGCTCGCCGAGACCCTCCTCCAGCGCCACCGCATCGGCGGTCACCATGAGGTCGGCGAACCCCTCCGGACTGGCCGTCGCGAGCGACACCGCGTCCGGGTAGTGGGCCTTGGGGATCACCAGGACGTGGGTCGGCGCCGCCGGGCTGATGTCGCGGAACGCGAGGCTGTGCGACGTCTCCGAGACGACCGTTGACGGCACCTCGTGGGCCACGATGCGACAGAACAGGCAGTCCGGGTCGGCTGCAGGATCAGCGGTCACGGCTCCTCCACGGGCGGGGTGCCCGGCGGCGGGGGCGGCGGGGGCGGCCCGGGCGTCTGGCTGCCCCAGTCGTGGTCGGCGTCCGCCTGCGGCGGCGTGTAGAAGCCGCTCGTCGGCGGTGCGGCGTCGGTAGGACCGGCGGCGGCGACCACCGGCAGCGGCCGGTTGCGGGTCATGTACAGCCCGACCAGGCCGGCGAGCAGCGCCACGAACGCGAGCACCGCAATCACCTCGAGGGTGCCGTTGACGTTGCTGTTGCCGCCACCCCCGGTCGAGGGCGCGATGGTGACCTTGCCGGTCTGGATCGCGGTGACCGAGGCCGACGGCACCACCGCTGCCGACGTCGCAGCGGCCGACGTCGCGGCGGCGGCCGACGCCGATGTCGTCGCCCCACTGGGCACCGGGACCGCCGAGAGCGTGGTGCCCTCGGACGTGGTCGCCTGCGTCGCTGTCGTGGTCTGCGAGACATGGGTACGGGTGTGGGTCGGCGCCACCGTCGTGTGCACCGTCGTCGGCGCAGTCGTCGTCTTGGTGGGCGAGGGCGTCTTGGTCGGCGTCTTGCTCACGACGGGCGTCTTGCTCACGACGGGCGTCTTGCTGGCCGGCTTGGTCGGTGTGACGGACGCGGACTTGGTCACCGTCGTCGTCACCGCCGGCGTGGTGGTCACGGCCGGGGTGGTCGTCGGTGCAGGCGTCGTGGTCACGGCCGGGGCTGTCGTCGTCACCGCCGCGGCCGACGTCGCAGCGGGCGCGGCAGGCGGCGGCGTGGTGTCGGCCAGCGCAGCACCTCCGGCCAGCACGCCGCCGGACAGCACCACCACGGCGACGGCCATCACGCTCGCCGCCGTCGTCAGTCTCACCTGGGTCACTCGCACGTAGGGACTCCTCTCGTGGCCGGATGCTAGCGGGCCTTCCCCTGGACTGGGTGAGGCCCCGGGTAAACCGCGACACGGAGTGGGGCGTCGTAACGGCATGATCGGAGCCGTGGTGACCGAGCGCGGGCTTCCCCTGCCGCCGTCCGGCCCGTCGTGGTCCGATGCCGACGGGTCGCTGACGGCGCTCTACACGGCGCACTACCCGGGCCTCGTGCGGCTGGCCGCGTTCCTGCTCCGCGACCCCGGACAGGCTGAGGAGGTCGTCCAGGACGCCTTCGTCGCGATGCACGGCTCCTGGCGCCGCCTGCGCGACCCCGAGAAGGCCGAGGCCTACCTCCGCCAGGCGGTGGTCAACCGGTCCCGCTCGGGCCTGCGCCGCCGCAAGGTCGAGCTCAAGCACGCGCCCAAGTCAGCCCCCGACGCCCCGAGCGCTGAGTACGGCGCCCTCGGCCAGCTCGACCGCACGGCCGTGATCGAGGCGCTCAGACTGCTCCCCCGCCGCCAGCGCGAGGTGCTCGTCCTGCGCTACTACGGCGACCTCACCGAGGCCCAGATCGCCGACACGCTCGGCATCAGCACCGGCGCCGTCAAGAGCCACGCCTCGCGCGGCATGTCCGCCCTTCGCACCACCTTGGAACCATGGGAGAAGTCGTCATGAGCCCCTTCGACGAGCAGCTCGACCCGCGCGAAGAGGCGCTGGTCCGTGCCCTCCACGCCGAGGCCGAGACGGTACGGCCCGTGGGCGACGGCCTCATCCGCATCCGGTCCCGCGTCCAGCGCCGCCGGGCCCGTACCCGGTGGATGGTCCCCACGGCGAGCGCCGCAGCCGTCGCGGTGACCGTCACCGCGGTCGTCGCGTCCGGCGTGCTGACCGGCACCAAGCAGACGCTGCAGCCCAACGCTGCCCTCGGCCCGGTGACGCTCACCGGCTCGAGCACCCCCAGCGCCTCCCCCACCGTGGCCACGACCAGGCCCACGCCCGAGCCTGTGGTCGCAACCTCGGCCGCGACCAAGATCGCCGCCTCCGCGGCCCCGAGCGTCACCGATCACGACACGAGCAGCGCCCCGACGACCACGGCCACGCTGGTCGCCTCCGACTCCGTGCCCACGGGTCCCACGCCGGTCTGGCCGTTCACCGACGCCGTGGCAGCAACTGCTTGGCAGAAGGCCCCGCAGGCCAGCAAGGACTGGCACCTGAGCCCGGTCGCCACCGCCCAGCACTTCGTCGACTCGCTCAAGCTGGCCGGCGTCCACCTCACCGGCTCACCGACCGCCGCCGTCACCGGCTCGACCGCCACCGTGACGCTGCAGCGCGCGTCCGACACCGGCAAGCCGGTCACCCTCGCCGTGGTCGAGCTGTCCCACTGGGCCGGCGGCACCAACGCGCCCTGGGGCGTCGTGTCCGTCACCAACCCCTTCCTGACCGTCAACACGCCAACCGCGGGCGCTTCCGTCACCGGCTCGGTCGACGTGGCCTACTCGGCGCCCGGCGCCACCGAGGGCCAGGTCAGTGCGAGCGTCTACTCCGCGGGCACCGGCACTCCGCTGTCCCAGGCCACGCCCGCGACGCCTGGCACGGTGACGGTGGCCGCCACCGGCACGACAGCAGGCGCCGGCTTCGTCGTGGTCACCAACACCTCCACGGGCGGCTCCACGCCCACCGTGGCCAGCCTCGCTGTGGTGCCGGTCCAGCTTGCGGCCTCCACCACGCCGACGAGCACCTACGTCGCGCTGGTCGGGGGCAAGATCGAGGTGCTCGACGCGGCCTCCGGCACCCTCGTCCGCACCCTGGCGCCCGGTGCGACCGGGGTCGGCCAGGTGTCGGTCACCGACGACGGCCAGTGGGTCTACTACGCCACTCCCACGGGTGTCCTGCGCACCGCGGTCGACGGCTCTGGCGCACCTGCTTCGGTGACGGCCGACCCGGCCACCCAGGTCGCCGTGGCGGGCAAGAGCAACGAGCAACTCGCCTGGTCCTACGTCTCCCCGACGGGCGCTGGCCAGGACATCACCTGGCGGACCGCGGCGGGCAAGACCGGCACCATCCACATCAGCGACTCGCTGCCGCCCGAGGCCGAGACGCTCGCCATCTCCCCCGACGGCACCCAGATCGCCAGCTACGTCCGCACAGGCAACGGTGGGTCGGTCAGCCTGTTCGCGCTCACGACCTCCACCGCCAGCCTGTCGGACGGGACCGCGATTGCTGCCTGCGCGGGCGCGGTGAGCTGCGCGGGGGCGGCCTACGCACCCAGTGGCGACCTCGTCTACGCCACGTCCGACGGCTCCCACCTGACCGTGTTCCAGAGCCACCTCAACGTCACCAAGAAGCTGTTCACCGTCGCCGGCTCCGCCCAGACCGCCAGCGTCGACGTCGACGCCAGCGGCAGCAAGATCCTGCTGCTCGCCGGCGCCGGGCAGGCCTGGGCCTTTGACGGCACAAAGACGACCCCCCTGCCGGCGGGCGTCACCGACGCATCCTGGTAAGGCTGCTGAGGAGGAGTCAGGACATGTTCTTCAAGGGATCTCGCACCCTCGACATCCGGCCGCTCTCCGACGAGCAACGATCACTGTTCGCCGATCGCTGGCAACGGACCCAGCTGTCCTTCCTGGACGCTCCCGCTGTCGCCGTCGCCACCGCCGACGAGCTGGTCCTGCTCGTCATGCACGACTGCGGCTACCCGTCACCGGCCGAGCTCGCCGCCCGAGCCCGCGACCTCCCCGTCGACCAGGCACGTCAGCTGAGCAACCTGTACGCGGCCCGCCAGCTCAGCGCCGACCATGCCAGCACGGACGACCTGCGGCTGGCGATGATCCGTTACCGCGCGCTGTTCGCCGACCTGCTGCGGGCCGACTCCGCCGAGCTGGTCGCCTATCCCGATGAGCCTGAGCAACGCGTTCGCGTCATTCCGTCCTGACCGTGCAACCTGCGCGGCCCCAGCGGCGTCCTGAGGGTATGCCCTGGGGAAAGCTAGCCGCGTTGGTCGTCCTGGCCGGCTGCGCGCACGCCTCGGCCCCGTCAGCAGCAGTCACCATGCACGCCGCGCTGTCGCCCACCCCACAGACGGTGCCGACAACGGCGCGTCCGGCAGCGTCCCCCACGCCGGGGTTGGATGTCGACGGCGACGGCACAGCCGACGCAGCCACCACCCGGTTCGTGGGCAAGCACCGGGCACTGCTCGCGGTGCAGCTGGGCAACAGAAAGTCGTTGACCAGCAAGACTTTTGCGCTATACGCAGGCGACGGAGCCGGCACGGTCTCCGGCTTCGACATCAACGGCGACGGCCGCGCCGAGCTGTTCGTCGAGGCCCCAGGCGCCGACGGCGTGGGCTACGACCTGTTCACGATGGTCGGCTCCTCGCTCGTGGCGGTGCCCCCGCCGAAGGGCCAAGAGGCGCCCTACCTCTACGTCGGCGGCGGCCGCTACTACGAGTCGACCTTCCGGTGTACGGGTGGCCGGCTAGTCGAGGTCAAGGAGGCGCCGGCGGTGTCCAGCACCGCGTCGCTGCCGCCCGACCCGCCCTACCTCGTCACCAGCACGACCTACGCCCTGACCAGCGGCCGGCTCATCCAGACGGCGAGCCGTACCGTGCGGGCCGCCGACCACGCGGCGGCGCAACGATTGCTGGCCAGCCCGTCCGACGGATGCGGCACCCGGCCGTGACCGGTTCTGCTACCGTCGACGGTGTGACGTGCGCGCTGCTGCTTCTCAGCCGCCACAGCGGGGCCTAGACCGACCGGCCCCCCGCTGTGGGGCTGTGACGTGCTGCCGGTCGATTCCCCTCGAGTCCCGGCAAGGAGCAACCCCATGAGTTTCCTCCGTACGCCCGCAGGCCCCGTACCCCCGCATGCCCCGCACTGGAACCCGCAACGGGGCAGCCAGATGCCGTTCCACCGCTACCGACCGGCCCATGACCGGGTCGACGTGCCGGTCACCGGCCGCGCTTGGCCGGACAAGACGCTCGAGCACGCGCCGCTGTGGGTGCCGGTCGACCTCCGCGACGGTAACCAGGCGCTCGCCCAGCCGATGGACCCGGCCCGCAAGCGGCAGATGTTCGACCTGTTCCTGGCCATGGGGTTCAAGGAGATCGAGGTCGGTTACCCGTCGGCCAGCCAGATCGACTACGACTTCGTGCGCATGCTGGCCGAGGACGACGTGGTGCCCGACGACGTCACGATTGTGGTGTTCACGGCCGCCCGTACCGACCTGATCGAGCGCACCTACGACTCGATCGCCGGGCTGCGCAACGTCGTCGTGCACATGTACACCGCGACCGCTCCGACCTGGCGCGACGTCGTGCTCGGCAAGTCACGGGCCGACCTGCTGGCCCTGATCACCGCCGCCGGCAGCGACGTCCTGCGCGGGGCCGACCGCTACCCGTCGGCCCACATCCGGTTCGAGTTCTCACCGGAGGTCTTCAACCTGACCGAGCCGGAGTACGTCCTCGAGGTCTGCAACGCCATGACAGCGCTGTGGGACGCGACCCCTGAGCGGCCGGTGATCCACAACCTGCCCGCAACCGTGGAGTTCGCGACGCCCAACGTCTACGCCGACCAGATCGAGCACATGCACCGCTCGCTGGAGCGTCGCTCCAGCGTGATCCTGTCGGTCCACCCGCACAACGACCGGGGTACGGGCGTGGCCGCTGCCGAGCTCGCGGTGCTGGCCGGGGCTCAGCGGGTGGAGGGGTGTCTGTTCGGCAACGGCGAGCGCACCGGCAACGTCGACCTGGTCACCCTGGCACTCAACGTCTTCTCGCAGGGCATCGACCCCATGGTCGACTTCTCCGACATCGACGCCATCCGGCGCACCGTCGAGCACTGCAACCAGCTCGACGTGCCCGAGCGCCACCCGTACGCCGGATCGCTTGTCTACACGGCATTCTCGGGCACTCACCAGGATGCGATCAAGAAGGGGTTCGCGCACCAGGAGGCGACCGGTGCGGTCATGTGGGACGTGCCCTACCTGCCCATCGACCCGCACGACGTCGGCCGCTCGTACGAGGCAGTGATCCGGGTCAACAGCCAGTCCGGCAAGGGCGGAGTCGCCTACCTGCTCGAGGGCGAGCGCGGCCTGACCCTGCCGCGCGGGCTGCAGGTCGAGCTGTCGCGAGTGGTGCAGGGGGCGTCGGAGTCCTCGGGCGGTGAGATCACCGCCGAGGCCATCGGCAAGCTCTTCGACGCCGAGTTTGTCGACCGCACGTCACCCGTGACGCTCGTCGACTGGGAGGTCTTCGAGGGCTCGGCGCAGCCGCACCGGGTGACGGCCGTCCTGTCGGTCGACGGCGTCGAGCAGAAGGTCGCGGGCGAGGGTACGGGGCCGCTGGACGCGTTCGCCCGCGCGTTGTCCGAGGCTGGGTTCGACGTCGAGATCCTCGACTACAGCGAGCATGCGCTGACCAGCGGGCGTGACAGCCGGGCCGCGGCGTACGTCGAGGTGACCCACGCCGGCCGTACCCGGTGGGGCGTGGGCATCAGCCACTCGGTGCTCACGGCGTCGGTCCAGGCCATCGTCGCCGCGCTCAACCGCTAGTCCGCTAGCAGGAACTCAGCGCTTGGTCGCGACAACCTGGAGGTAGCGCGAAGGGAACTCACAGGTGCCGTCGGTGGCGATGTTGTGCCGGTCGCAGAGAGCGATCCAGTCAGCCCGGAAGGCGGCTCCGCGCTCCGGCCCGACCGTGGCCAGGACGTTGACGACCGGCCCGAACCACTGGCTGAACAGCTCCCACAGCGCGGTCGTGCTCTGCTGGACGTAGTCGACGTACTGCTCGCTGACCTCGACCTGCCAGGCGGTGTCGGGGAGCAGCTCGTCGAGACCCTCCAGGGTGCCCCAGCGGGTCGGCGGCAGCAGCCCCTCCGGCGGAGGCAGATAGGCGGCCTGCACGCCGAACTGCTCACCGACCCAGCTGCTGGGGATCCAGTTGGCCATGCCGAGTCGCCCACCCGGCTTGAGCACCCGCAGCAGCTCGGACGCGGTCAACGCCTGGTCGGGGGCGAACATCGCGCCGAACGTGGACGTGACCACGTCCCAGGTCTCGTCTGAGTACGGCAGAGCCTGCGCGTCGGCGACCTCGGTGTGCAGCGACAGCCCTTCGGCGCGAGCCCGCTCGACGGCATGGCCCAGCAGGTCGGGCACGTAGTCGGTGCACGTCACGTCGGCGCGGCGCCGGGCTGCGGCGAGCGCGGTGTTGCCTGCGCCACCAGCCACGTCCAGGACCCGCTCACCGGCATGGACGTGCAGCGCCCGTACCAACAGCTCGCTGACGACGACCTGCGAGACGCCGATGCGATGGAAGTCACCCTGGGACCACCCTGCCTGCTGGCGGGCGGTGACTTCCTCAAAATTCGCCATGCTCATCCCTCCATCGCGTGCGCGAATAGTAGTCGGAGGTCAGGACCATCGACCAGCGCGCGCGAGAACCACAGCGGCCGCGGCCACCCCCGCCGTCGAGGTGCGCATCACGGTGGGTCCCATGCGGCAGACAACGGCGCCGGCCTCGGTGAGAGCGACCAGCTCATTGTCGATGATGCCACCCTCGGGACCGACGACCAGGACGACGGACCCCTCGGTCGGAATCGCCTGCGCGGCAAGGGAAGTCGTCGCCGACTCGTGCAGGACGACCGCCAGGGAGGCACCGCGGACCAGCGCGGCGACGTCAGCCGTCGAGGCCAGCGGCGCGACCGTCGAGAACCACGAACGGCGGGCTTGCTTGCTCGCCTCTGCGGCGTGCTGCTCCCACTTGCGACGGGCCTTGTCGCCACGCTCCCCCGACCACTGCGTCACGCAGCGCGATGCGGACCACGGCACGATGGTGTCGACGCCGACCTCGGTCATGACGTCGACCGCGAGCTCGCCGCGGTCGCCTTTAGGCAGCGCCTGCACCACGGTCAGGCCCAACGTCGGCCTCGGCGACTCATGCCGGGTCACCACGTCGACGTCGAGAAAATCCTTGCCAGCAAGGGAGACCACGCACTCAAGGAGCGTGCCAGCACCGTCGCAGAGGTCGATGCGCTCCCCCGCACGGATGCGTCGTACGGTGGCGGCGTGGCGGCCCTCGTCGCCGTCGAGCCGGTGGCGGGTTGCCGTACCGACGACTGCCCGGAAGACCGGCGCGGTCACTTGAAGGCGCCGCGCAGCCGGCCGAAGAGGTGGGAACCGACCGGGGCGCCGCCGTCGGGGTGCTCCTCGTGGCGCAGCTCGGCCAGCTGACGCAGCAGCCGCTCCTGCTCGCCGTCGAGCTTGGTCGGCGTCGTCACTTCGACGTGGACGTGGAGGTCGCCGCGGCTCGAGCTGCGCAGCCGGGGTACGCCGTGGCCACGCAAGGTGATGACGGTCGCCGACTGGGTGCCGGGCTTGATCGTCACCTGCTCCTCGCTGTCGTCGAGGGTCTCGAGCTTGAGCGAGGTGCCGAGCGCCGCCGCGGTCATCGGCAGCGTCACCTTGCAGTGCAGGTCGCTGCCCTCGCGGGTGAAGACCGGGTGGTCGCGCTCGTGGATCTCGACGTAGAGGTCACCCGCGGGGCCGCCGCCGGGGCCGACCTCGCCCTGACCGGTGAGCCGGATACGCATGCCGTTCTCGACGCCGGCCGGGACGCTGACGGTCAGTGTCCGGCGGGCGCGTACCCGGCCCTCGCCGCCGCACTCGGCGCACGGGTGCTTGATCAGCGACCCGGTGCCGCGGCACTCCTGGCACGGTCGGGTCGTCATGACCTGGCCGAGGAAGCTGCGCTGGACCAGCTGGATCTCGCCGCGGCCCTTGCAGGTCGGGCAGGTCTCGGCGTGTGTGCCGGCAGCCGTGCCGGCGCCGGTGCAGGTGCCACAGACGGCCGCCGTCTCGACGGTGAGCTCCTTGTCGACACCGAAGGCGGTCTCCTTCAGGTCGAGCTCGATCGCCAGCAGCGCGTCGGCACCCTGCCGGATGCGGCTGCGCGGACCACGCCCGCCGCCGCCTCCGCCGAAGAACGCGTCCATGATGTCGCCGAGGCCGCCGAAGCCGGCGCCAAAACCGCCTGGCTGGGCACCGCCGAACGGGTCGCCGCCGAGGTCGTACATCTCCCGCTTCTGGGGGTCGGACAGCACTTCGTACGCCGTCGTCAGCGCCTTGAACTGCTCCTGCGCCTCGGGGTCAGGGTTGACGTCCGGGTGCAGGGTGCGGGCCAGCTTGCGGTAGGCCTTCTTGATCTCCTCGGGGGTCGACTCGCGCGCGACGCCGAGCATTGCGTAGTAGTCACCAGTGCTGGTTGCCACGTGCCGATCAGCCCTCCGCCAGAATCTGCCCGACATAGCGGGCCACAGCCCCCACGGCGCCGATGGCACCGGGGTAGTCCATGCGGGTCGGCCCGAGCACGGCGAGGCCGGCCAGCGGGCGCGACTGCGCACCGTACGCGGTGGACACGACGGCCGTCGTGGTCAGGCCCTCGGGGTTCTCCTCGCCGATGCGGACGCTGACCCGTGTCGGGTCCACCGCCTCGCCGAACAACTTGAGGAGGGTGACTTGTTCCTCGAGCGCCTCCAGCACCGGCCGGATGGTGAACGGGAAGTCGTAGGCGTTGCGGGTCAGGTTTGCCGTACCAGCAAGGACGATGCGGTCCTCGAAGCGCTCGACGAGAGTCTCGAGCATCGTGGCAACCACGGCCGTCATGACGGTCCGCTCCTCGGGGCTGTCGGCCTGCTGCGGCAGCGCCAGGATCAGCGCGCCGGCGTCAGCCAGCGGACGTCCGGTCATGTGGGCGTTGAGGGTGGCCCGCAGGTCGGCAACGGAGACATCGCTCACCGCCATCGGCAGCTCGACGACACGCTGCTCGACCCGGCCGGTGTCGGTGATGAGCACCAGCAGCAGCCGGGTGTGCGCCAGCATCACGACCTCGACGTGGCGCACGGACGAGCGGGACAGCGAGGGATATTGCACGACCGCGACCTGGCGGGTCAGCTGGGCGAGCAGCTTGACCGTGCGGAGGACCACGTCGTCGAGGTCGGCAGCGCCCTCGAGGAAGGTCTGGATGGCGCGGCGCTCGGGCGACGACAGCGGCTTGACCGTCGAGAGCCGGTCGACGAAGAGCCGGTAGCCCTTGTCGGTGGGCACCCGTCCGGCGCTGGTGTGAGGCTGGGCGATGTAGCCCTCCTCCTCGAGTGCCGCCATGTCGTTGCGGATCGTGGCCGGGGAGACGCCCAGGTTGTGCCGCTCGACCAAGGCCTTGGACCCGACCGGCTCCTGGGTCGACACATAGTCCTCGACGATGGCGCGCAGCACCTCGAGCTTGCGGTCATCGAGCATGGGTCACCTCCCCGGGCGATCGCTGGCACTCGTGTTTCGCGAGTGCCAATGATAGCCGTCAGGGGGCGGGCACGCCGCCTAGCGCGCCTCGGCGGTGGACAACCGCGACCTCGGTACGCCGTGCGAGACCTGCGACTGGTTGCGCCCAGCGGCCTTGGCCGCGTACAACGCCTCGTCCGCGGCCGTGAGCATCACGTCGCCGTCGACGTCGCCCGTCTGCCAGGTCGCGATGCCGATGCTGAGCGTCACTGGCAGTCCGCGTACCGCCAGCTCGGCGGCCACGGCTTCCCGTACCGACTCTGCCCGCAGGAAGGCGTCGGCCGTCGTGCAGTCCGGGAGCACGACGCAGAACTCCTCCCCGCCGGTACGCGCGACAACGTCCAGGCCCCGCAGCTCACCGCGCAGCACCTCCGCCACCGCGACCAGGGCGATGTCGCCGACTGCGTGGCCGAGGGCGTCGTTGAGGGACTTGAAGTGGTCGAGGTCGATGACCCATGCGCTCAGCGGCCGCCCTTCGCGCTCGGCGCGTTCCACCTCCCGGCTGAGCATCTCGCCTAGGCCGCGGCGGTTGAGCAGTCCGGTCAAGGGGTCGGTACGGGCCTCCGTCCGCGCCTCCTCCAGCGCAGCGGTCGCCCGGCGGCGCAGCGTGAGCACCAGGAAGCAGGCCACGGCCAGCGTCGTGGAGAGATAGACCGCGGACGGCGCTCCGGCGGCGAGGCCGCGCAGGTCGACCAGCATGACGGTGTAGCCGACCGCGATCGCCACTGTCGTCACCACGGCAGGCAGGGTGCGCAGGAAGTAGCCCGCGAAGAACGTGCACCACACGAACAGCAGCTGGCTGCCGTCCAGCGGGGTGTCCGTCGCCCACATCGAGACAATGATCAGCGCGCCGGCGACTCCGGGAACGAGCTCGAGGGCCCAGCGCGGCGTGCGGGCACCCGCGACGACGCAGGCCATCCCGAACAACAGGGCAATCAGGCTCGGCACGACGGTCAGCAGCGGCTTGCCGTTGCTGTAGGCAGAGTTGGTCAGGCTGAGGACGAGCGACACCACCGCACCCGCACACACCAGCAGGCCGCCGAGGCGTGCGGGTGGCATGGCTGCTCGACCCGCGCCGAACCGTCCTGATGTCATCCCTGAGTACATCGACTTCGGAACAAGGCTCTGCGGACCGCCGTCCGCGCAACGATCTTCGCCCGGGCGGGTTAGCCCGTTCGGGTGGTGTTGTCGCTAACCGTCGGCCAGCAGCGCACGGACGACGGCGTCGGCGAGTAGCCGTCCCCGCAGCGTCAGCACCAGGCGATCCCGGCCGGGCTCGAGCAGACCGTCGGCGACCAGCTGGTGAACAGCGGCGGCGCCAGCAGGCGTCAGCTCGGCCGGGTCGAGCCCGTCGACGAGCCGGGTCTCGAGCAGCACCCGCTCGACCCGGCGGTCCTCGTCGGCCAGCAGCTCACGCGCCGCAGCGGGGCTCTCGCCCGCGGCCAGCCGGGCGGCGTACGCGCTGGGGTGCTTGACGTTCCACCAGCGCACGCCGCCGACATGGCTGTGCGCGCCGGGGCCGAAGCCCCACCAGTCGGCGCTGCGCCAGTAGAGCTCGTTGTGGTGGCACCTGGCGGCGGTGGACGACGCCCAGTTGGACACCTCGTACCACTGGAGTCCGGCAGCGGTGAGACGCTCGTCAGCGATCAGGTAGCGGTCGGCCAGGACGTCGTCGTCGGGCATGGGCACCTCGCCGCGGCGCACCTGACCGGCGAGTCGGGTGCCGTCCTCGACGATGAGGGCGTAGGCGCTGACGTGGTCCGGGCCTGCGGCGATCGCCGCGTCGAGCGAGGCCCGCCAGTCGTCGTCCGACTCCCCCGGCGTGCCGTAGATCAGGTCGAGGTTGACGTGGTCGAAGCCGGCCTTGCGCGCCTCTTCGACCACGGCGGCCGAACGCCCCGGCGTGTGCCGGCGCTCGAGCTGCGCCAGGACGTGGGGGCGCGCGCTCTGCATGCCAAAGCTCACCCGGGTGAAACCACCCTCGCGCAGCTGCTCGAGGTAGGCCTGGTCCACCGACTCGGGGTTGGCCTCCGTGGTGATCTCGGCGTCAGGGGCCAGCCCGAGAGTGTCCCGTACCCTATGGAGCGTCTGCACGAGGTCGGCGGCTGGGAGCAGGGTGGGGGTGCCCCCGCCGAAGAAGACCGTCTCGACGGGCGGCCCCTCACCGAGAACCGTTGCTGCCAGGGCGATCTCGGCGGCCAAGGTGTCAGCGTAAGCGGCCTGGTCGGCGCCACCGCCCAGCTCGGTCGCGGTGTAGGTGTTGAAGTCGCAGTAGCCGCAGCGGGTCGCGCAGAACGGCACATGGACGTAGACCCCGAACGGCCTGGAGCGCCTGTGCTGCAGGGCTTGTGCCGGCAGCGAGCCGTCGGGTGGAGCAGGCTCGCCGTCAGGCAGGACCGATGGCACCGGCTACGCCGCGCACCAGCGGTAGAGACCGGCGACCACGATGGCCTCGATGAGCGCCGCGATGAAAACCCCTGGCACCCCGAGCTCGCCCGCCGCCAGCAGCGCGGCGAAGGAGCCGGCAAAGAAGACCAGCAGCCCGATGGCGATCTGGACGTAGGGGTTTGCTTTGTCGGTCTCTTTCACCTTGTCAGCGTACGGCGTCATCGGATCAGTCCTTGGCGTCGGACGTGGAGAGCGCGGCGATGAAGGCCTCTTGCGGCACCTCGACCCGGCCCACCATCTTCATGCGCTTCTTGCCCTCCTTCTGCTTCTCCAGCAGCTTGCGCTTACGGGTGATGTCACCGCCGTAGCACTTGGCGAGGACGTCCTTGCGGATCGCCGAGATGCTCTCGCGGGCGATGATGCGGCTGCCGATCGCTGCCTGGATCGGCACCTCGAACTGCTGGCGCGGGATGAGGCCCCGCAGCTTCTTGGTCATGTCGACGCCGTAGGCGTAGGCCTTGTCCTTGTGCACGATGGCGCTGAACGCGTCGACCGGCTCGCCCTGCAGCAGGATGTCGACCTTGACCAGGTCGGCAGCCTGCTCGCCGATGGGCTCGTAGTCGAGGGACGCGTAGCCGCGCGTACGCGACTTGAGGTTGTCGAAGAAGTCGAAGACGATCTCGGCCATCGGCAGGGTGTAGCGCAGCTCGACGCGGTCCTCGGAGAGGTAGTCCATGCCGTTGAGCGTGCCCCGGCGGGTCTGGCAGAGATCCATGATCGCGCCGATGTACTCGCTGGGCGCCAGGATCGTCGAACGCACGATGGGCTCGTACACGTCGGAGATCTTGCCGCCGGACGGGAACTCGCTCGGGTTGGTGACGACGACCTCGGTGCCGTCGTCGTTGACCACGCGGTAGACGACGTTGGGTGCCGTCGAGATGAGGTCGAGGCCCGCTTCGCGCTCGAGCCTCTCCCGCACGATCTCGAGGTGGAGCAGCCCGAGGAAGCCGCAGCGGAAGCCGAAGCCCAGTGCCACGGACGTCTCAGGCTCGTAGACCAGCGAGGCGTCGTTGAGCTGGAGCTTGTCGAGGGCCTCGCGCAGGTCGGGGTAGTCGGAGCCGTCGATCGGGTAGAGGCCGGAGAACACCATCGGCTTGGGGTCTTTGTAGCCGCCGAGCGAGTCCTTGGCCGGCTTGGCGGCGTCGGTGACGGTGTCGCCGACACGGGACTGACGGACGTCCTTCACGCCGGTGATCAGGTAGCCGACCTCGCCCACGCCCAGACCGTTGGTCGGCGTCGGGTCGGGGGAGATGACGCCGATCTCGAGCAGCTCGTGGGTGGCCCGCGTCGAGTGCATGAGGATCTTCTCGCGCGGGCTCAGCCGACCGTCGACGACGCGGATGTAGGTGATGACGCCGCGGAAGGTGTCGTAGACCGAGTCGAAGATCAACGCCCGGGTCGGAGCATCGGGGTCGCCGACGGGTGCAGGGACCTCACGTACGACCCGGTTGAGCAGGTCGGTGACGCCGACGCCGGTCTTGGCGCTGACCCGCAGGACGTCGTCGGGGCTGCAGCCGATGATGTGCGCGAGCTCGGCCGCGTACTTCTCCGGCTGGGCGGCCGGCAGGTCGATCTTGTTGAGCACGGGCACGACGACCAGGTCGTTCTCGAGCGCGAGGTAGAGGTTGGCCAGCGTCTGCGCCTCGATGCCCTGGGCAGCGTCGACGAGCAGGATCGCGCCCTCGCACGCGGCCAGGCTGCGTGACACCTCGTAGGTGAAGTCGACGTGGCCCGGGGTGTCGATCAGGTTGAGCACGTAATCAAGGCCGTCGTCCGCCTGGTACGGCAGCCGTACCGCCTGGCTCTTGATCGTGATGCCGCGCTCGCGCTCGATGTCCATGCGGTCGAGGTACTGCGCGCGCATCTGCCGCCCGTCGACGACACCCGTCACCTGCAGCATCCGGTCGGCCAGGGTGGACTTGCCGTGGTCGATGTGGGCGATGATGCAGAAGTTGCGGATGCGGGCCGGGTCGGTGCGGCTCGGGTCGGACGATCTGGCTTGAGACAACGCGGGCGATCCGTCTCGATCAGCGGGGTGGGGGTCCTATGGTCCCACGTACGCGCGGCGATCAGCGAGAACGGAGCAGGGTGTGGGCACGGCGACGGTGAGCGGCACGGTCGACCTGTCGGAGGCGGCCGTCTTCCTGCGGCAGTGGGGCCTCGACACCAACCCACCGGTGCTGGCCCTGCACCAGCTCGGCATCGCCGGGTCGTCGCTCCACCTGGCCGGCTTCGGGCTCGACCTCGCGGCGTCGTACGGGCTGCGCGTGCTGGCGCCCGACCTGCCCGGCTTCGGCGGGTCGCCGCCCTGGCCGGCCGACCGCTACCGGCCGAGCGAGCTGACCGGGCTGCTGCTCTCGCTGCTCGACCGGCTCGGCGTCGCCCGGGTCGCCTGCGTGGGGCTCTCGTGGGGAGCGACGCTGGGCTGCCACCTCGCGGCGCTCGCGCCCGAGCGGGTCTCGGCCCTAGTACTGCTCGATGCCGGCCATATCCTGCCGTCCGACTCCCCGACCTTCGAGGCCGACGTGACGCTCAAGGACCGGGTACGGGCGGCGGACCGGTCGCTGTCGGGGTTCCGGTTCCGGCGGCTCGAGGAAGCGCTGAACCGGGTGAGCGACGACTACCCCGAGTGGACGCCCGAGCTTGAGGCGTCGTGGACCGCCGGCCTGCGGCTGCACCGGGGGGCCGTCGTGCCGCGGCTGAGGCCCTCGACCTTCGGCGGTGCGGTCGACGGGCTGGTCGCCGAACCGGTCTCCGCGACGTGGCCGGCGCTCGCCGCGTCTGCCGTGCCCGTACTCCTGCTGGCCGCCGACGAGCCCGAGTCTGCGCGCGACCTGCAAGCCACGGCCCGTGAGCGTTTCGCCGCTGCCGTCCCCCAGGCAGAGGTACGGGTCCTGGCGGGCCAGCGCAACGACCTGGTGGCCGGGCTCGGGTCGGCGCTGGCCCCCATGGTCGGCGACTGGCTGCGATCCGTTTTGTGACGTTGGGCCGCGCTGGTACTGTGTTCCCTCGCGCGCGTGCCGTTTCTGCTGCCGTGTGCCACCGCACCTTCGATGACGTTTCTTCCTAACAAGGGTTTTTTGTGGCCAACATCAAGTCGCAGATCAAGCGCAACAAGCAGAACGAGGCCGCCCGCCTGCGCAACAAGGCGGTCAAGTCCGAGCTGAAGACCTACATCCGTAAGTTCCGCGAGGCCATCGCCGGTGACGACCACGAGGCAGCGGTCACCACCTTCCGCGCCGCGTCCAAGCGTCTCGACAAGGCCGCGAGCAAGGGCGTCATCCACGCCAACCAGGCAGCCAACAAGAAGTCCGCGATGGCCAAGGCCGTCGGCGTCGACAGCTGACCTCACGCTTTGCCGCCTCAGGCGTCGTCCCCTCGGGGTCGGCGCCTTTTGCGTTGCCCAGCCTCAGCGGTACTCCGGGCGGCGTTCCTGCTGCGACACCACGAACCCCGCCTCCTCGAGCGCCGCCAGCACCGTGTCCTGGGCCCGGCCGCACCAGAAGTAGTACGCCCGCTGGCCCGGCCGGGCAAAGCCGACGCCGCGCTTGAGGCCGGTCGCGCGTACCGGGAAGATCTCGGCCGCGTCGGCCGGAGCGAGCGTCCACGGCGAGCCGGGGAGACCGCGCGTGTAGGCGGTCGGGCGCACGACCAACGTTGCGCGACCGACGTCGACCGACAGGGTCGCGAACGGCTTGGGCAGGTTGAGCATGCCGGCCGAGCGCAGCCGCACGCTCGCACTGCCGGTCCAGCGCCGCGTCACGGCTCCTCCCCGGTCGCACCGTCGGCGAGCTCGCGGAGCAGGTCGAGATGGCCGAGGTGACGCGAGGTCTCCTCGATCAGGTGGTGCAGGGTCCAGCGCAGCGTGTAGTCGCCGCGGACGGAGACGTCGTCGAGGCCGTGCTCGGCGATGACCTCGTCGCAGCGCCTTGACTCCTCGACGTAGGCGTTGACCAGGTCCTTGAGCCGGGCGCCCGCGAGGTCGAGCGGCGGCTGGACGTGGTCGGCGTCGACCCCGCCGATGTGCAGTCCGCGCCGACCCGCGAACCAGCGGCGTACCCAGGAGCGTTCGACGTCGGTGAGGTGGTCGATGACACCGTGGATGGTGAGACCGCTGGTGGTGCCGACCCGGTGGGCGTCGTGGTCGGAAAGGCCCTGGACCTTCCACAGCACGAGGCCGCGCTGGCGCTGGAGGTAGCCGAGCAGCATGGACCGCTCGTCAGCCGCCGGCGGCACCGCGGTCACGGTCGTCCCACGGCTCAGCGGCCGCGAGCAGCGACGATGGCGAGGACGGCCCGCTCCAGCGCGTAGGCCGGGTCGGTGCCCGCGCCCTTGACCTCGGCGTCAGCTGTCGCCACCGCGGCGATGGCCCGCGCGATGCCGGCGGGCTGCCAGGCGCGGCTCTGCCGCTGGGCCTTCTCGATCTTCCAGCTGGGCATGCCGAGCTGTTTGGTCAGCGAGGCCGCGGACCCCCTGCCGGCTTGAGCCACCTTGGCGATCGTCCGCAGGTTGCCGGCGAGCGCGCTCGTCACGAGCACGGGCGCGAGGCCGACATCGAGGCCCCAGCGCAGCACCTCGAGCGCGCCGGCCACGTCGCCGTCGACCGCGCGGTCGGCCACGACGAAGCCGGTCGCCTCAGCCTTGCCCCGGTAGTAGCGGGACACCTTCTCCTCGTCGATGCTGCCGCCGACGTCGGCCACCAGTTGGCTGCAGGCGGTGGCGAGCTCACGCAGGTCGTTGCCGACGGCGGCGAGCAGGGCCCGCACCGCGGAGTCGTTGATCGACCCGCCGGCACTCGTGACCTCCTGCTTGACGAACGTCTCCCGCTCACTGGCCCACTTGAGCTTGGGACAGTCGATGACCTGCACCTTGCCGTGGCCGAGACCCTTGACCGACTCGACGAACGCCTTGCCCTTGACCCCACCGGCATGGGCCAGCACCAGGCTGATCTCCTCGACCGGGTCGCCCGCGTAGTTGAGGATCGCCTGAGCCGCGTCCTTGTCGAGATCCTGGGTGCCGCGGACCACGATCACCCGGCGGGTGCCGAACAAGGACGGGCTGGTCAGGTCGAGCAGGTCGCCCGCCTCGACCTCGGCGCCGACGAGGTCGCTGATGTCGGCGTCCGAGTCGGCCGCGCGCACGGCCGCCGTGGCGGTGGCGACCGCGCGGGACACCAACAACTCCTCATCACCGAGGACGAGGGTGACCGGTCGGATCGCCATGTTCGCCGGGGCTGCCATGGTCCGAGCATGCCATGGGAGATGCCGGCAGCGTCGTCCGCGAAGCCGCCCAGCGCCAGACCGGTGGACAACTGGGCAGCGCGGCCCGCCGGACCCCGAGCAGACGGAGGCCGCGCAGGAGGCCGACCCTGACCCGGAGTGCCGGCGCCTTTGTGTCCGCTGACGGTGACCGAGCCGCCCGCCAGGTCGACCTCGACGGCTCCGTCACGGTCGGTGCGGAAGCCCCGCATGTCGTCGGCCGAGACCGCAGCCATGGTCGCAGGCGCGGGATGACCATAGGTGTTGCCCGCACCGACAGAGGTGACCGCGACCGAAGCGCCCGTGGCAGCGAGCAACGCGTAGTCCTGGTTTGCCGACCCGTGGTGCGGCACCTTGACGATGTCGGCGTCGAGTCGGGCTCCCGAGCCCAGCAACGCCGACTGCGCCACCTGCTCCATGTCCCCCGTCAGCAAGATCGAGACCCCGGGCAGGACGGCTCGTAGGACCAACGAGTCGTTGTTGGGGTCGCTGTCGGTGCCGTGCAGCACGGCCTCCGGCCCGACCACGATGGCAGTCAGGTCGCCTACCGTCAGCGAGTCGCCGGCGACCAGGTGGTGGACAGGGACGTGGGCCGCCGTCGCCCAGCCGAGGACGCGATGGGACTCCCCCACCGGCTCTGCCAACGGCCCGACGTCGATGGCGTCGACCCGCCTGCCCTCGAGCACTCCGGGCAGACCCTCGACGTGGTCGGCGTGAAGGTGGCTGAGCACCACGAGCGCGACGTGGCGGACGCCGAGGTGGTCGAGACAGCTCTTCATCTTGCCAGGGTCGGGGCCTGCGTCGACCACCACCGCGGCCGGACCGGCGTTGAGCACCAGCCCGTCGCCCTGGCCGACATCGCACGCGACGAACGCCCAACCCTCGCCGGCCCACGGACCAGCGGTGAGCCGCATCCCCGCGAAAGACACCAGCAGGCCGGCCGCTGCCGCGCACAGGATCCGCCGCGACCACCGCCGCCGCACACCGAGCACGATCGCGACGGTCAGCAGCGCCAAGCCGACTCCCCCGGCAGCGTTCTGCGACCAGGCAATCGTCGCGTAGGGAGCGTGCGCAGCGTGGCGGGCGACCAGAATGAGCCAGATCGTCGGCAGAGCAGCGACTCTGGCGCACACTTGAGCCAGCGGCAGGGCAAGCGGGGCGGTGACGGCAGCGAGCACGCCCATGACAGTGGCGAACGGTACGGCCGGTTCGGCAAGCAGGTTGGCCGGGATCGACACCAGGCTGACCTGGCCGGAAAGCACGGCGATCAGCGGACCGCAGGCGAGCTGTGCAGCAGTGGCCACGGCGAGCGAGTCCGCCAGGCGCCGCGGCAGGTGACGTCTCAGCACGACGGCCCACCGCGGTGCGACGACGAGCAGAGCCGCGGTCGCCACGGTGGACAGGGCGAATCCGGCAGACCGGCTAAGCTCAGGATCGACCAAGACCAGGAGCAGAACTGCGCCGAGCAGCGCCGACATCGGTTGCCGCAACCGACCGGTCAGGGCGCCCACCACCAGCAGTCCGGCCATCGCCGCTGCGCGAAGAACACTCGGTGTCGGCCGGACGAGCACCACGAAGCCGAGCAGCACCACGGCCGAGCCCACGATGGCGGCCCGCGGCGGGACCCGTACCAGACGGGTCAGCGCCAGGACGACGGCGAACAGGATTGCCACATTGGCACCCGAGACCGCCACGAGATGGGTAAGCCCCGCGGTCCGGAAGTCGTCGGTGAGGCTGGAGTCCATGCGGCTGACGTCACCCAGGACGAGACCAGGCAGAAGCCCTCGTACATCGGCACTCTGACCCGCGACAGCATGGCGCAGACCCGAACGGATCGAGCCTGCCACTCGTTCGACGCGGCTCGGCAGCCCGACCAGCTGGGGCGGTCCACGGGCGGTGAGCACCGCGGTGATGTCGTCGCCCGGCTGAGGAGGCCCGAGCTTGCCGTCGACGACCAGTCGCTGGCTCGGCGACAGCGCCATCCACCGCTCCGTGTCACCGCTGACCAGCAGCAGCACCGGGCTGTGCAGACCAGCAACCCGCCGCGGCACGGTCAGGGCGGTGACCGTGCCGCGGAGGATCACCAGGTCGGGTCGCAGCTGCGAACCGACGGCCTTGCCGGCGTGCAGGGACGGGTCAGTCGCCACGGTGACGTCGACTGCGACCCGCTGCTGCGCGCGGGCCAGCGCCGGTAGCGGCCCCGCGGCAAGCGCCGCTACATGCAGCCCTCCGCTCGCGGCGGCGGCCACCAGCGCGACGCACAACCCCAGCACCGCCCGGCGCCGTACCAAGAGAGCCGCCAGCCCGAGCAGAACACCTGCAGCACAGGCAATCGCGGACCAACGGGCGGCAAGGCTCGTCGAGACGAAGCACACCCCCCACGCCGTCAACGCAGGCACCGCCAGCCGAACGTCGATGACCGGCGGGTCGTCATCGGAGGGCTCAGCAGGAGACATAGCTCCGACGCTAGGCACCGCAACCGCCCTAGCCAGCACCCGAGCCGGGCCTGTGGACGAATGGGCCGCCTGTGGACGGCCCTTGCGCCTGGGCCCATCACATGCAATAACTGCATACAGTTTGTAGGCCAAAGAGGACTCAGAGACGAGGACAGCTGATGAGCTCGAACCAGTTCGACGGACGCGTGGCCATGGTCACCGGTGCGGCCTCCGGCATCGGCCGGCAGTCAGCGCTCTCCTTCGCCGCCAAGGGCGCTGCCGTTGGTGTGTGCGACGTCAACGACGACGGCGGCAAGGAGACCGTCTCGCTGATCGAGGCCGCCGGAGGCCAGGCCACCTACCTGCACACCGACGTGGGCGACGGCGCGGCGATCCGCTCGTCGATCGACGCGATCGTGAGCACGTACGGACGGCTCGACTTCGCGCACAACAACGCCGGGGTCTTCTCGCCGACCTTCACCGCGGACCTCGAGGAGTCGGAGTTCATCCGGGTCGTCAACGTCAACCTCACCGGCGTCTTCATCTGCATGAAGTACCAGCTGCAGCAGATGCTGGCCGGTGGCGGCGGGTCGATTGTCAACACCGCCTCGATCTGGGGCCACATCGGCGAACTGGGCCAGGCGGCGTACGTGGCCAGCAAGCACGGCGTCATCGGCCTCACCAAGACGGCCGCTGCCGAGTACGCGTCGCAGGGGGTACGGGTCAACGCCGTCTCGCCCGGCGTGATCGACACCGCGATGACGCAGGCCGTGCCTGCCGACATCCTCGGCGGCATCCTGACCCGGCAGCCGATCGGCCGCATTGGCCGGCCGGAAGAGGTCGCCGGAGTCGTCACCTGGTTGTGCAGCGACGAGGCGTCGTTGGTGGTCGGCGCGATCATCAACGTCGACGGCGGATACCTCTCGCACTGACCAAGAACAACTGGCCCCGGGCATATGTCGCGCATGGGCGTTTCGCCCGATGGCCAGTTGCTAGCGTCTTCGCATGCTGACTCGTCGCCGCGTCGCCGGCGCCCTCCTGGCCCTGATCCTGCCCGTCACCGCCGCTGTGGGGCCGGTGACGACAGCAGCGGCTGACGCCCCGGCAGCAGCCGCCGTGCCGCCGGCCTGCGCGACCGCCGACCCGAGCCAGGACTGCGTCCACGCCGCGACGCCGGACATCGTCGCGCTGCCGTCGCCGACGTTCACCACCACCTACGACGCCAAGAAGCGCATCCGCACGGTGGTCGTCAACGCCGCCATCACGCCCGCCTACCACGCGTGCCCGCCCGGAGCGTACGTTCCGTACGCCGCCCTGCCCTGCGCGCAACCGGGTCTCACCATGACGGAGCGCGTCTACAACCCGGGCGAGCCGGTCAGCGGCGCCGCTGGCACGCCCGTCGGCGGTGTCACCTGCGACTTCAGCTGCCCCATGACCTTCACGCTGTTCGCCGACTATTACGGTCCGGCGACGCTCATCCTCAAGTTCAGCGTCGGCGACGTGCTAGCCACACCGGGTAACGACCTGTACATCTCGTCCTACGAGTCGACGATCACCCTGCCGGCGGACCCGTTCGTCGGTGCCTTCCACGTCACCAAGCCGAGCGTGGCCTTCGCCGGCAAGATGAAGTCGACAACGGTCGTCCTGGGCGGCCACGGCCAGATCCCTAAGGGAGCGGGTGGCGTCGTGGTGCTGGCCTACTCCAAGGGCGAGGCCAAGCTGCACGGCGGCCAGACCTTCGGCAACGGCTACGCGTCGCTCCTGCTCATCCCGGGCACCTCGTTCAAGATGACCAAGCTCTTTCCCGGCGCGACCACCGTGACCACGGTGGGCTGGTACAGCAAGGGGCTCGGCACCACCGGCGACCTCATCCACACGCAGTACGTCAACAGTCGGCTCCACATCGGCAAGACCCTCGCACTGCACTCTGTCGGTGTCCCCCTCGACGCAACCGGCGCGCTGCTCGAGGTCACCACTCCCAACGGCCCCACCAAGGTCGGCGGCGTGCTGGTGCCCGCATCCCAGTTCGCCGAGCTCGTCCTGGTCCCTGCCACCGCGGGGGCCAAGGTCACCGTCAAGGCGGCCAAGGGTGCCGTCATCGCGGTGCACGGCTGGACCGAGCCGCTCCACCCCGTCGACGAGGGCTTGGCCCTCACCGCGAAGGTTCCGGTCACCTTCCCTTACTGATCGGTCTGTCCCGCCCACAGCCAAAGAAATAGTCAGGACAAGGCATAGGTGACGGAAGACTTTGCAGCTAACCTCAGCCGAGTGATTCCTCGTCGCCGTGTCGTCGGCCTTGTCCTCCCTGTCCTGGCCCTGCTCCTCCCGGCCACAATGGCGATCGGGGTGCCGTCAGCCACCTCGGCGTTCGCCGATCCGCTGCAGGCGCCGCCGGCCTGCGCGACCGCGGACCCCAACACCAACTGCGTCCACGCGCCGACGCCGGACGTCGTACCGTTGCCGGGCCCGGCCTGGACCAGCACCTACAACCCGCTCAACCACCAGCGCGAGGTCACCTTCGTCGGCACGATCATCCCGCCGCACCCGACCTGCCCCTCGGGCGGCATTCCGGCGGGCGACATTCCCTGCACCTTCGCCGGCCTCAGCATCGGCGCCCGCTTCTACGTCCCCGGCGGCAAGGCAGCGGTCGGCGCGGCCTCCTCGCTGCCCGACCCGTCGACCCCGTGCGTGTTCGCTTGCAAGTACACGGTCGACTTCGGCGCCGACTACTACGGGCCCGCGACGATCATCCTGACCTTCCGCGTCAGCAACGTCATTGTCGCGGCCAACGACCTGTCCTTCTCCACGTACGAGTCGACGATCGAGCTGCCCGCCAATCCGGCGCCCAACCTGATCCACGTGATCAAGCCTGCCGTTGCCTACAGCGGCAAGCTGAAGACGATGAGCCTGCAGCTCGCCGGCAAGCACGGCATCCCCAAGACCGGCGTGGGCGGCGTCATCGTTCAACTGGTCTCCAGCGGCTTCGCCTTCGTCCAGGCCGAGGACCCGGTCACGTCAGAAGGCCAGCTCGAGATCGTGTCCGGCACCAAGCTGAAGATCTCGAAGCAGAATGCCGGCAACCTCACGGTGCGCGTCCTGGGGTGGTACGCCAAGGCACCGAGCACCACGGGCAGTCTGTTCCACGCCCTTGACGTGCCCAAGCGGGTCAAGACCGCTGCGACCATGGTGCTGGGCTCCGCCGGCGTGCCGGCGGACGCGACGGGGGTGGCGGTTGCCGTCATCGCCGGCAAGGGCACCACCGTCGTCGGTGGTGTCACGGTGGCTCACGCCCTCGGACACGCGCAGTACCTGTTACTGCCGGTGAAGGCGGGCCTCAAGCTGTCGGTCAAGAACACCAAGGGCGTCAAGGTGATCGTCTACGGCTACACCGAGCCGGTACACCCTGTTGACGAGGGCCTCGCGGTCCAGCTGCCCCAGCCCGGCTACGCATTCTCCGACGTCTTCCACCTGCCGGGACCGCTCGGCATCAGCTGACAGTTAGCCGACGAGCCAGCCGTCGGGGGCGGCGAGCTCGTTGGCCTTGTCCGGTCCCCATGAGCCGCGCGCGTAGGGCTGAACGTCCGGCCGGGCGTTGAGCACCGGGGTGATGGTGTCCCAGGCACTGGCCAGTCCATCGGGCCGGGTGAACAGCGAACGATCGCCGACGACGACATCGTGGATGAGCTTGACGTACGGGGGCAGCGGGTCGCCCTCGGCGATCGCGCCGAGGGGCAGCTCGGTCTCAGCACAGGTGAGGCTGAACTCCGCGCCGGGCTCCTTGACGACCACACGCAGCCGCACCGAGCCGGAACCCGCCACCGAGACAGACAGCACGTTGCCGACCTTGGGCAGCTGGTGGTGGAGCGGACCGTCCTCGGGATCGCGGAAGATAAGGCTCACCTGCTGCTGGGACTTGGCCAGCTGCTTACCCGTACGCAGCAGGAACGGCACGCCGTGCCACCGGTCGGTGTCAATCCACAACCGCGCGGCGACGAACGTGTCGGTGGTGGAGTCGGCCGCCACGCCTTCGGTCTCGCGATAGCCGTCGAACTGGCCGAGCACGACGTCATCGGGGCCGAGCGGCCGGAACGCCGCGATGACGCTCTCACGCGCGGTCTGCAGGTCCTCGGCGGACATCGACACCGGCGGCTCCATGGCCACCTCTGCGGCCACCTGGAACAGGTGGGTCACCACCATGTCGAGCAGCGCGCCGGTCTCGTCGTAGAACACTGCGCGATCGTCGATGTCGAGCGTCTCCGGCACGTCGATCTGGACGGCGCGCACGAAGTCGCGGTGCCACACATGGTCGAAAAGACCGTTGCCGAACCGCAACGCGTGCAGGTTCTGCGTCCCTTCCTTGCCGAGGAAGTGGTCGATGCGGAACACCTGAGTCTCGTCCAGGACCTTGTGCACGGCGGTGTCGAGCTCGCGAAAGTTGTCCGGGGAGGTGCCGAAGGGCTTCTCGTAGATGACCCGCGAGCCTTCGGCCAAGCCATGCTCACCCAAGCCCTCGGTGATCTTCGCGAACGCTGTGGGCGGGATGGCGAGGTAGTGGATGTACTGCGCGTCCTCACCGAGCTCCTGGCGAGCCTCGGCCAGCACGTCGAGGAGGCTGCCCGGGTTGCTGGCCTCGAAGCCACCGCCGGCGAACCGCAGGTGGGCGGCAAAGGCGTCCCACTCGTCGCCCGGCTTGGGTCCGAACTCCTCGAGCACGTCGTGCACGTGGCCCCGAAAGTCCTCGTGGGAGACGTCGCCACGGCCGTTGCCGATCAACAGCCAGCGCTCAGGCAGCAGATCGTGCTGGGCGAGCTGGTAGAACGCAGGCAGTACCATCCGCTTGGCGAGATCGCCTGTCGCACCGAACAGCACGAAGATCGTCGGGCCCACACCTGTGCTGTCCGCCATGGTCATCTCCTTGTCCTGGCCGCCGAGCGCCAGATCGAAACTCTACGGGCCAGGGGAAGCGGCCCTCACAGGGGCTGCGGCTGTGGCGGCACCGCCGGCGGTTGTTGCCGACGGGTATTCGTGATGGCATGGCGTGCACTGCACCATCCTCAGACGAAGGCGAGCACCCGTGGACGACGCATCGATCCTCACGACCGTCCACCAGCTCATCGAGGACGAGCACCAGCTCCGCGCCCGCCTGGAGGCCGGCGAGATCACCAAGGACGAGGAGCACGCCAAGCTGGCGTCGCTCGAGGAGCAGCTGGACCAGTGCTGGGACCTGCTCCGCCAGCGCAGGGCCAAGCGCACCGCCAACCAGAACCCGGATGACACGGCACCCCGCCCGATCACCGAGGTCGAGGGGTACGAGCAGTGACCCGTGCTCACGCCTGACCCCTACCTCCTCTCCACCTCGTCGGCGGCTCTCAACGACGTCCTGCGCACCATCGACCTCATCGGCGTCTTCGCGGCGGGCCTGCTCGGTGGGGCGATTGCCCGTACCGAGCGGCTCGACCCCGTCGGGTTCGCCGTACTCGCAATCCTGTCCAGCCTCGGGGGCGGGCTGATCCGGGACACGCTGCTGCAGCACGGCACGCCGGTCGCGCTGACCGACTACACCTACCTGGTCGTGGCGATCGCAGCCGCCGGGGTCGCCTTCCTCGTGCCGTTCGAAGGCAGGCTTTGGGAGCGCGGCTATCCGATCCTCGACGCAGTGACCCTCGGCGCCTGGGCAGCGGTCGGCGCGCAGAAGACCTTGCACGTCGGCCTGGGCTGGCTGCCGGCGATCCTGCTCGGCACCATCACCGCGGTGGGTGGTGGGGCTGTGCGCGACATCGCGGTGCTGCGGGTGCCGCACATCTTTGGCGGCAACACCCTTTACGCGACGTGTGCCGTCATCGCTAGCGCGGTCATGGTCGGCTTCAACCGGTCGCACCAACCGACTGCGGGCCTCTTCGCCGCGACCCTCGTGGGGGCCGGCCTGTGCCTGGTGGCGCGGTCTCGCGGCTGGCGACTGCCGGCCGGATCGGAAGACTCCCCGGCCCAACGCCTCCGTGACCGACGCGCCAGCAGGGAGCACTGACGCCGGCAGGCTAGGCGGTGACATGGTCTTTGATCTCGGCAAACTTCGCCGGCCCGATGCCGCCGACTTGCTGCAGCCCGTCGACGCTGACAAAGGGACCGTGCGCGGTGCGGTAGTCGATGATCCGCTGGGCCAACACCGGACCGATGCCGGACAAGGTCTGCAGTTGTTCCACTGTTGCGGTGTTGAGGTCGACCGGCCCGGCTGACACCCCCGCACGGGCGCCGCCTCCCAACGGTGCTGCGGCCGCCGCGGCCGCGCCGACAGCCACCTGCTGGCCATCTGTGACCTTGGCGGCAAGGTTGAGCGAGTCGAGCGACGTGCCCGGGAGGGCGCCGCCCGCAGCCCGTACCGCGTCCAACACCCGAGCACCGTCCTTGAGCCGCACCACTCCCGGGTGGTGGACCTTGCCGGTGACGTCGACCAGCACGGTGGTCGCCGGAGTCGTCGTATGGGTCACGGCGGCCACCCCAGCAGATACGGAGTCGCGCACCGGCACGCCCGGGGAACTCGACGGCTGGGCACGAAGGAACGCGAACCCGGCAACGGCTGCGGCGACGAGGCCCAGCACGACGAGCGCCGCGACCCCCGCGCGAGCGGGCTCCAGCCGCTGCCGCCACAATTCGGGCCATCGCAGAGACGCCGGGA
The DNA here is from genome assembly GCA_033097465.1 of Acidothermaceae bacterium B102. GTDB lineage: Bacteria > Actinomycetota > Actinomycetes > JAWWOL01 > JAWWOL01 > JAWWOL01. Next base: position 3,642,902 of record AP028633.1, on the reverse strand, counting down.
CGGGCCGCGGCGGTGGTGTCGAGGGGCGACCCTCGGGCGCAGGCACCCAGCCGCCCGCTGGCTCGGAGCGCGGCTCGTCAAAAGGCTCAGCCTCGATGACATCGCTGGCATGGACGAACACATAGGGGTCGGCAAAGCTGATCGCCTGCAGCCGCGCGGCGACCACGGGGTCAGTCTCCCGTGGGCGATGGCGGACGTAGGACGGCATGGCAGAGACGTTACGCAGCAGCCAGTCTCACGCCAGGAGATGCCCTGGCCCTGTGGACAAGAATCGTCCTTGGGGACAACTAGACCAGAACGATGTTGACCAGTCGCGGCGGGCGCACAATGGTCGTGCGGATCGACTGACCCTCGACCGCGCGTTGGGCGCCCGGCGTCGCGAGAGCAAGATCGAGCAGCTCGGCCTCACTGATGCCGACCGGCACCTCGATGCGATCGCGCACCTTGCCGCCGACCTGGACGACACAGGTCACCGTGTCCTCGACGAGCAGGGCCGCGTCGGCCACCGGAAACGCCTGGTACGTCAGGGTTTGCGGGTGACCCAGCCGCGACCACAGCTCCTCGGCGGTGTGGGGTGCCAGCGGCGCGAGCATCAGCACGACCGCCTCCGCCACGACGCGGGGCGCTGGGGCGCCGGTCTTGGTGACTGCATTCGTCAGCTCGATCAGCTTGGCCACCGAGGTGTTGAACTTCAGGTCAGCGAAGTCCGTCCGCACACCGTCGATCGTCTTGTGCAGCAGGCGATTGAGCTCATCAGAGGGGGCATCATCAGACACCCGCACCGCGCCGGTCTCCTCGTCGACGACCATGCGCCACACCCGCTGCAGGAACCGGTACGACCCAACAACAGCTCGCGTCTCCCAGGGACGCGACACCTCCAGCGGCCCCATCGACATCTCGTAGATACGCAGCGTGTCGGCGCCGTACTCCGCGAACATGTCATCCGGCGTGACCGCGTTCTTCAGGCTCTTGCCCATCTTGCCGTACTCGCGGGTGACCGGCTCGCCCTCGTACAGGAAGCGGCCGTCCCGCTCCTCCACCTGGTCGGCGGGCACGTGGATGCCCCGCGCATCAAGGAAGGCCGCAGCCTGGATATAGCCCTGGTTGACCAGCCCGTGGAACGGCTCGCCGCTCGAGACGTGGCCCAGGTCGAAAAGCACTTTATGCCAGAACCGGCTGTACAGCAGGTGAAGCACGGCATGCTCAGCCCCACCGACATAGAGGTCGACCCCGCCGATGTGCGTCTCGGAGGTTGGCCCCATCCAGTAGCGCTCGACGTCGGCGTCGACGAAGCGCTCGGTGTTGGTGGGGTCGAGGTAGCGCAGCTCATACCAGCACGACCCCGCCCACTGCGGCATCGTGTTGGTCTCGCGGCGGTACGGCTTGGGCCCGTCGCCGAGGTCGAGCGTGACGTTGACCCAGTCCTGTGCCCGGCCGAGCGGCGGCTCCGGCGCACTGGTGAAGTCGTCCGGAGCGAAGGTCTTGGGCGAGTAGTCGTCGACGTCGGGCAGCTCGACCGGCAGCATGTGGTCAGGCAGTGCGAGGGCGCGATTGTTCTCGTCGTAGACGATCGGGAAAGGCTCGCCCCAGTATCGTTGCCGGCTGAACAGCCAATCGCGCAGCTTGAAGGTGACCGTCGCCTCGCCCAAACCGCGCTCGACTAGCCACTCAGTCATCAGCCGCTTGGTCTCGGGCATGGTGTAACCGTCGAGGAACCCGGAGTTGATCGCCGGCCCCACCCCCGTGTAGGCACCGCCCGTGAAGTCAGCCGGCGGGGCGACGGTACGGATCACCGGCAGCGAAAAGGCCTCGGCGAAGGCATAGTCACGTTCGTCCTCAGCCGGAACCGCCATGATCGCGCCGGTGCCGTAGCCCATCAGCACGTAGTCGGCCGCGAAGACCGGCAGCGCGCGCCCGTCGACCGGGTTGACGGCGTATGCACCGGTGAAGACGCCGGTCTTGTCGCGGCTGTCCACCTGGCGTTCGACGTCGCTCTTCGAGCTGGCAAGCCGTTGGTACGCGGCGACCGCCTCACCCGGTGTGGCGGCTCCCCCGGTCCATGACGCCGGCAGGTCCGCAGCGGGCCACGCCCCGGGAACCAGCGTGTCGAGCAACGGGTGCTCGGGCGCGAGTACCAGGTAGGTCGCTCCGAACAGCGTGTCGGGGCGAGTGGTGAAGACCTCGACCTCGTCGGTCGATCCGGCCAGGGCGAATCGGACCTTGGCACCCTCGGAGCGTCCGATCCAGTTGCGCTGCATCAGTTTGATCGGCTCAGGCCAGCTCAGCCGGTCGAGGTCTGCGATCAACCGCTCGGAGTAGGCGGTGATGCGCATCATCCACTGCCGCAGGTTGCGCTTGTGGACGGGATAGTTGCCGCGCTCAGAGCGTCCGTCAGCAGTGACTTCCTCGTTGGCCAGCACGGTGCCCAGACCAGGGCACCAGTTGACCGGAGCCTGCGAGATGTAGGCGAGGCGGAGGCCATCGACCAACGCATCCTGCTCACTCTGCGACAGCGACGACCACGCCGCCCTCGTGGGAGTGAGTCTGTCACCCGACTCGTAGGCGGCGATCAGCTCGGCAATGGGCCGCGCCTTCTGCAGAGCCTCGTCGTACCAGGAGTTGTAGACCTGCAGGAAGATCCACTGGGTCCACTTGTAGAACTCAAGATCAGTGGTGGCAACACTGCGCCTCGGGTCGTGGGCCAGCCCCAGCCGACCCAGCTGGCGTCGCATGTTGGCGATGTTGGCCTCGGTGGTCACCCGAGGGTGAGTGCCGGTCTGCACGGCGTACTGCTCAGCCGGCAGGCCGAAGGCGTCATAGCCCAGGGCGTGCAGCACGTTGTAGCCGGTCATGCGCTTGAACCGACCGAAGACGTCGGTCGCGATGTAACCCAGGGGGTGGCCGACGTGGAGCCCCGAGCCCGAGGGATAGGGGAACATGTCCAGGACGTAGAGCTTGGGCCGACCGGCGACCTTGTCCGGCTCGGCCATCGGGCCGGCCGGGTTGGGCGCCTCGAAGGTGCCCTCGCGCTCCCACCGCTGCTGCCACCGCTGCTCGATGACGGCAGCAAGGTCGGCGTTATAGCGGTGAGCGGGGGCGGTCGCGTCGCTCGGCGAGGGGGTCGTCACTGTGTCGGTCATGGTGCGTCGAGCCTATCCGAAACGTGCCGTCGACCACCCTGAGTAACCGGGGCAGGTGTCAGCGTTCGCTGTCGGGTCGGTAGTCGTGGGGTCTGGTGGTGTAGTGGCGGCCGAGGGGGGTGGTCCAGGTGCGGGTGCCGTCGGGGTTGGCTGTGAGTTGGTGGTCGGCGTGGGTTTTGGCGCGGTGGGGTGACCGGGACAGGGCGGCGAGGTTGGCGGCGGACGTGGTGCCGCCTTGGCCGTGCTTGAACTCTTCGTTGTGGTCGAGGTCGCAGCTGTCGGCCGATCTCGACGAGCCGGGGAACTGGCAGTAGCGGTCCCGGTTGCGGACGAATCGTCTGAGCTGGGCTTTGGGGACGTAGTCGGTGTTGCCTTGGTCGAGGAGGTGGCCGGTGACCGGGTCGTGGACCCAGCGTTGCCAGCCGGCGTCTCCGGCGAGCTCCCGGGCGACCTCGGGTGGCAGGTCGCCGTAGCCGTGCAGTTCGGCGGTGTCTTCGCGGAGGCCGAGCAGGGTCGGCAGGGACACCAGGACCTGCAGCAGGATCTTCGGGGCCAGCGGGGTGGTCGGGTCTCCGGGGGTCGAGCCGAGGACGGCGGTGATCAGGGCGTCGGCTTCCCGCTCCTCGACGGTCCGCGGGTCGGCCGGGTCCGGCGACGGGACCCTCGCGGCGGCTTTGAGATGTTCCTCGATCGCCCTCGCCTCGACCGGCGGCAAGTACGCGTACATGAGGACGAGGCCGTCGTCGCCTTCCGGGTGGAACCCGACCCGGCGGGTGGTGCGCTTCGTCGCGAACATCCGGGCGTCCCATTCGGGGTCGACCTTCCGGGCGGCTTTGCGTAGCGCGCGGCGCAGCCGGGACGGGGTCGACCGGGCGGCGGTGGGGAGGATCTCCGCTTCGACCTGGCGGGCGAGCTCGGTCGGGAGGGTGGTCAACGTTTCGAGCATCACCCAGACCCGGTGCGGGTCCAGGGTGCCGGCCCGCAACGCATCCCCGGTCGCGACGAACGCGCCGGACAGCAGCCTCGCGTGGAAGATCTTCTGCCCGGCGTAGTCGACGGAGGTGTGCAGCGCGGGGGCCAGCTCGAACGCTTCGAAGTCGTCCCTGCGCTGCCCGGCGGTGGCCGGTTCCGGGCCGGCGAGCGCGGCGACGGCGGCTTGTTCCTGCCCGGCGGCCCAGGCCAGCTGCGGTTGCCACAGCTGCACCAGGGTGAGCTGCTGGTCCTGGGTCATCGTCCGCCCGGCCAGCGACGCCAACAAACCGACCGCTTCGACCCCGGGGCCGGCGAGCTCCGCCGCGAGCAGGGTCACCCCGACCGGCAACGGCGGCACACCGATCCCGGAGGCGTCGTCGAACGACTCGGGGACGTCGAACGCGTCGTCTTCGTGGACCGCGTCCAGCCACCACGGGACGCTGTCCCAGCGGGGTGCGACGTCGATGTCCATACCCACCACTTTACCTTGCCTTGACCCGTTTGGCCAGGGTCAATCTCGCTACTATGCCTGGTACGTAAGGGTTTTCGGGCTCGCCGGCTCAACCTTGAAACGCTACAGGAGACCACCGACAAAAGCTTCGGACCCGGGCAGAAGCAACGGCGAAAAGCCGGCCACAACCCCGGTCTCCCGGTCCCTGCTGCCCTTGCCCTGTACTGACCGCGCACTGCCATCAACTGCTCACCACGAACCGTGGAGACGGGGACATCCGCGCGAGGCAACGGCGAAGGCCTGTGCAGTCCCCTTGGCTCCTCTTCTTCTGCCGCTTGGTAGTGCGCGACGAAAGACCCGCGCCCAAGTGGCGGCCGGCAGCACCCACGGCGCGCGGCTCCTGGATCTCCAGGAGGAGAAACTCAGACCAGACGCCGGCGGCCCACCTTCCACGCCGCACGCAGCACGCCCGCCCCAACGAGCAGGACGAGCAACACGACCAGCCCGCGACCCGAGCGCGAGAGCAGGGCCTCCACCCCTGTCACGAAGCCGGTCACCGCCGCCTGCCACGCCTTGTGCAGACCGCTCTCGCGGTGCACCGGCTTGGCGGCGATCGCGGCTGGCAACTTCTGGGTGACGCTGACAGTCAGGGTCCCGTACGACGCCTGGTTGCTGAGCACGTTGATCTCACCCTGCAACTGGCCGATCGAGGTCTGGGCGTCGTCGACCCGCTGCTGCACGGCCAGCGTCTCCCCGATCGTCTTCGCCTTGGCGAGGATGGTGAGGAACTGGTCGCGGCTCGCCTTCAGCGCGGTCAGCCGGGCCTGCTGGTCGGCGGCCTCCGCGGTCACGTCCTTGCCCGACGAAGTCGTCGAGACCACCGTGCCCAGCGTCCGCGCCTGCGTGAGGACCGTGTCGTACGCGTGGGCGGGCACTCTCAGCACGACGGTGCCGCTCGGCGTGCTGCCGCTCTCGGCGGTCGTGCTGCTGGACACGTAGCCGCCGACCCCGGTCGCGAGCCCGGTCACCTGGGTCAGCACCGCGCTGACCTGCCCCTTGGCCACCGTCAGCGTGAGCGTGCCGGTGTGCACCACCTTGGCCCCGTCCGGCGCGACTGATGTGCCGAGAGCGTCGGTCGAGTCCGTCTGCAGGCCGGGGCCAGCCGCAGCCGCTCGCAGCGCGGTGTCTGGCGCCGGGACGGCGGGGCCATTCGTTCCGTAGTTCGTCGACTGACCACTGAGACCCTTGACCACCGGAGCAGCGGCCGGGACCTTGTCGCCGCCCGCCGAACCGTGCACAGGCAGCGACCCGGTCGTCGCCAGGCCCGATCCCGACACCGACGTCCCGGAGCCATGCCCCGACCACACCGCCGCTCCACCTACCGCGGCCACCAGCAAGAGGCCCGCAGCAACAAGTCGCGGGTGGCCGAGCCTGCGCCGGACCGGGACGGCGGTCTCCCCCGCCTCCTCGAGCACCCGGGAGAACGCGGGCACGTCGTACGACGATGCGGCTGAGTGCAGGAGCGCCTCAAGAGTGGTGTCGTTCACTGAACAGCTCCTTCGAGCTCGGAGACCCAGCCGGCGAGGCGAGGATCGAGGGCGAGCCGGCGTCTGCCCTCGTGCAACCGCGACTTCACGGTGCCGGGGCGTCGCTGGATGGCAGTGGCGATCTCGCGCTCGGTCAGTCCCGCGTAGAAGCGCAGGACCAGCGGCACGCGCAGGTTGTCGGGCAGGTCGGCGAGCGCCAGCCCGACCAGGGTCGACAGCTCGGAGCGCTCGGCCAGCTCGTCCGGCTGAGGAGCCCCGCTGACCGGCTCGGGTCCGAAGTCGAGGTCGGTGGTGCGGGACCGGTAGCGGCCCTCGACGCGTCCGCGGGACATGCAGGCGTTGACCACGACGCGATAGAGCCACGCCTTGCGTCCGTCGCCCGCGGGGATCGAGTCGCGGAACCGCCACACCCGCAGGAACGCCTCTTGGACCGCGTCCTCCGCGGCCACGGGATCACGCAGCACCAGGCAAGCCGTGCGGTACGCGGTCGCGTACCACTCCTCCAGCCACTGCTCGAGCACGTCGTCCACCGGCACACCCTCTCGCAGATCGTTGCCGATGAGACTCCCCGAGCCACGAAAAGGTTCGCTTGACAGCCGGGCTACAGTGCATTGGAAGGCTTCCTAACAACCAAGGGACCGCCGCATGCTCGAGATGGAACAGCTCCGCGGCACGTCGCTGCCGGAGCGCACGCTCGTCCTCACCTTCGACGACGGACCCGGCGAGACGATCGCCCCCGGCCCCGGCCCGCGCACCCTGCCGCTCGCGGAGTACCTCAACGACGAGGGCATCTCCGCCACCTTCTTCCAGTGTGGCAAGCACCTGGCGGAGCTGCCGTGGGTGCCCGACAGCCTGCGCGCCCTCGGCCACACGATCGCCAACCACAGCTACAGCCACCCCCGGCTCACCGAGATCGCAGTCGAACAGGTGGTCGTCGAGCTCGAGACCACCCACGCCAGACTTGGTCAGGCACCCGGGCAGGCCACCTACTTCCGAGCGCCGTACGGGGACATCACGCCGGAGATCTCCCGTGTCGTCAACGCCCAGCTGCCCCAGGCAGACGACTACATCGGCCCGATCCACTGGGACGTCGACGTCGAGGACTGGTCGTTCTGGCAGCGCGGCCTCTCGGCCCAAGCCTGCGCCGACGCCTTCCTCGCCGAGATCGAGCGGGTCGGCCGCGGCATCATCCTGATGCACGACAGCACCGCCGACCTGCCCGACGTCAAGGTCGCCAACCAAGCGTTCGCCATGGTCCAGCTGCTCGTCCCCGAGCTGAAAGCGCGCGGGTACGCGTTCGTCGGGCTCGAGGCCGTGCCGGACATCGCAGCGAGGCTGGCCTCGTGAGCACCACCCGAGGCGCCGTCATGCTGGCCGAGATCGTCGAGCAGCCGGCAATGTTCGCGCGCATCGTCCAGGACCAGCCGGCCGCCATCCGCGCGGTCGCCGCAGTCATCGCCCAGGCCCGCCCGCGCTTCGTGCTCCTCGCCGCCCGCGGCACCAGCGACCACGCCGCGCTCTACACCAAGTACCTCATCGAGATCCAGCTCGGCCTCCCGGTCGGTCTCGCCTCCCCCTCGACCATGACGCAGTACGGGGCCCGCCCGGACCTTCACGACGTCCTGGTCATCGCGGTGAGCCAGTCCGGCGGCTCCCCCGACCTGGTCGAGACGCTGACCACCGCCCGTGCCTGCGGTGCGCTCACTCTGGCCGTGACCAACGCCCCGACCTCGGCCCTCGCCATGGCGGGCGCCCTGCACATCGACGTCCACGCGGGCCCCGAGCTCGCCGTCGCCGCCACCAAGTCCTACACCGCCGAGCTGCTCGCGCTCTGGCTCCTCGTCGACGCCTGGCGCGGCGGCAATGCCGCAGCAGCAGGCGATCTGGCCGACGCGGCCGCCCGTACGCTGACCGCCACCGCGCCCATCGACGACCTCGTCGAGCGGCTCAGCGGCGTCGAGCGCATCGTCGTGACCGGTCGCGGCTACTCGTTCCCGTCCGCCCTGGAGACCGCACTCAAGCTGATGGAGACCAGCTATGTCTCGGCGCAGGCCTTCTCCGGCGCCGACCTGATGCACGGCCCCATGGCCATGCTTCAGGAGAACAGCGCGGTGCTCGCCTTCGTCAACGGCGGCGTTGGCGGGCGGGCCATGAGCCCCGTGCTCGACCGGCTGCGCGAGCTCGACACCGAGCTCACCGTCATCGGCGAAGGCGACCTTGCGCTGCCGGCCATCGACGAGGCGCTGTCCCCGCTGCTCGAGATCCTGCCGATGCAGCTGCTCGCCCACCGGCTGGCCGTTGCCCGCGGCTACGACCCCGACCGGCCACGCGGCCTGCGCAAGGTCACCCAGACCACCTAGGCCGGCAGGGACGCCGTCACGAGCTGCCAGCCCCGCTCGGTGCCGGCGGCGATGCACCCGTCGACCACCGCGTCGGCGCCCAGGGCGCTGACCCTGATCTCGGGCACCACCGGCGCCAGCCGCTTGACCTGCAGCGCGAGTGCGTCGCAAAAGCCGGGCGCCTGGCCAATGCCACCGCCAAGGACGATGAGCTCGGGGTCGACAACGGTGATGACGGCGCAGATCGCCTGTGCCACAAGCAATGCAGTCTCGGCAACGACAGCGATAGCCCGGTCGTCGCCCTCAGCTGCGGCCGCGAAGACGTCGCGCGCCGTAACGCTGCCACGCATGCCGGCCTTGCGGGCCGCCCGGACGATGCCGGCGGCGGACGCGGCCGCCTCGAGGCTGCCGCGACGGCGCGCGTCACGGGGGTCGCTGCCGGTGCCGCGGCTCAGCGGTAGGTAGCCGATCTCACCGGCCGCGCCATGGGCTCCCCGGTGCAGCTTGCCGCCGAGCACCAACCCCATGCCGATGCCCGTACCGACGGACACGAAAGCAAAGCTGGTCACGTCGCGCCCGTGTCCGTGCGCCTGCTCGGCGAGCGCGGCGACATCGATGTCGTTCTCGATCATCAGCGACTCGCCGAACGCGGCGCGCAGCTCGGTCAGGACGCTCGGCTGGTCCCACCCTGGCAGGGCACCGGCCAGGATGAGCGCGTCGCGACCGGGGTGGTAGACGCCGGGGCTGCCCACCACGGTCTGGGTGATGTCAGCCGCCGCCACGCCAGCATCAGCCAGCAGCTTATCGGCCAGGCGGCTCAGCTCGACCACGCGGCCGTGGCCGTCGGTTGCGTGCGCCTCGAAGGTGCCAGTGGCCCGGCGGGCACCGGCCAGGTCGCTGACCGCGCCCCGGAGGAACTGCTGACCGACGTCGAGCGCCAGGACGAAACCAGCCTCGGGCCGCACCTCGTACAGGATGGCCGCCGGCCCCGGCACCCCGGTGCGAACACCGGCAACCCTGACCAGCCCGGCCTTTTCGAGGTTGGCGAGTGTCAGCGAGACCGTCGGCTTGGAGAGGCTGGAGATGCGGGCGAGGTCGGCGCGCGAGAGCTGGCCGTCGCGGCGGATCTGCTCCAGCAGCAGCTGCTCGTTCATCTCGCGGATCAGCTGGGGGCGCGCGGCCGATCCCGTGCTGGTCATCGAGGCCCTCCCCCGCTCGGCATCATCGCTTCGGCAGATCGTAGCGATGATCTGCCGCAGAGGCTTGCTTTTCACTAATTGGAAGTCTAGTTTACTAACAACTCCAGTCGGTACGGCGAGAGCGAGGCGAGCGAGTGCACGAGTTGAGTACGGCGCCCGTGGTCCTGGGCATCGACTTCGGCGGCACCAAGATCGCCGCTGCGCTCTGCACTCTCGCCGGCGTACGCATCGACAGTGTCACGGTCGAGAGCGGCGGCGCCGAGGGCGCCGAGGCCAGCATCGCCCACGGCATCGCGACGGCGAAGGCCCTCCACGCCAGTGCGGCGCCGGGCCGTCCGCTCGGTGGAGTCGGCGTCTGCACGTTCGGCATCCCCGGCGAGGACAGCGTCAAGCTCGCCCCCGCGATCGCCGGCTGGGACGACCTCGCCTTCGGCCGCGAGCTGCGCAAGGCCTTCCCCGGCACTCCCGTGCGCATGGCCACCGACGTCAAGGCGGCCGCTCAGGCCGAGCTGCGCTGGGGCTCGCTGGCCGGCTGCGACCCCGCCCTGTACCTCAACCTCGGCACGGGCCTCGCGGCCGCCATCGTCGCGGGCGGCCAGGTCATCAGCGGTGCCCACGGAGCCGCCGGCGAGATCGGCTACAACCTGCGCAGCCCGTACGACGTGGGCATCGAGGGGTCGGACCGGGTGATCCTCGAGGACGTCGTGAGCGGACGGGCCCTGGCCGACCTGGCCGGAGCCGCTCTCGCCCGGCCGATCAGCGCCGCCGAGGCGTTCGAGCTGGCGGAGACCGACCCGGTGGCCGCCGACCTCGTCGAGCAGTTCATCCGCGAGCTGACCATGCACGTGGTCAACCTCGCCGTCGCCATCGATCCGGTACGGATCGCGGTGGGCGGGGGCATGATGCGCTCGTGGGCTCGCATCGAGCCGACGCTGCGCCAGGCGCTCGACGCCGCCGTCCCGTTCCCGCCGGAGCTGGTGCCGGCGGAGTTCCCGTACGACGCACCGCTCATTGGTGCGCTCGCCCTCGGCCTCGAGGCCGCCGGCTCAGCCCTTACCACGCACGCCGCCGGCCTCGCCGCCACCGTCGACCAGGGGGCCCACGCATGACGGGCCTTCTGGTGCTCAGACCCGCCCACCCGTCCGGCACGAGCAGTGAGAGGCAGTCACCATGAGGCGCATGAAGGGCGCGGCGGCAATCGCCGCCGTCGGAGTGCTCGTCGCCGCGTGCGGCGGCGGTTCCGGCAGCAAGGCAACACCAGCAACCAGCGGGGCGCCGACCAGCGCCGCAGCCGCGACGTCGGCGGGAGCAGCCGCGACGTCGGCCGGCACCGGCGGCGCCTCGTCTCCTGCGGCCGCGACCAGCGCCGCGACGGCGTCCGGCTCGACCGCCAGCGGCGGCACCGCGACGGCGATCGGCGGCAACTTCAAGCCCGGCGGCACCGTCGTCATCTCCAACGAGCAGGGCCAGACCTGGCCCTGCCAGTTCAACCCGTTCAACCCAGCGGTCAACTCCGAGGCGGACGGCTTCGTGTACGAGCCGCTGGTCTACGTCAACGCGCTGAAGAACGGTGCGGAGACGCCGATGCTCGCGTCGTCGTACACCTGGTCGGCCGACCAGAAGTCGATCGTCTTCACCATCCGTGACGGCGTGAAGTGGAACGACGGCCAGGCGTTCAGCGCCGCCGACGTGGCCTACACCTTCAACCTGATGAAGAAGAACACCGCACTCGACCTCTACGCGCTCTGGACCGGCGCCGGCCTCAACAGCGTCGTGGCCGCCGCCAACAAGGTCACGCTGACCTTCAACCAGCCGGCCAAGCCGTACTTCTACAACTTCGCCGACCAGGTCGGCATCGTGCCGGAGCACATCTTCTCGACCGGCGACGCGGCTGCGCACCCGGACACCTGGGCGGACAAGGCGCCGGTCGGCACCGGTCCGTTCATGGTCAACCCGTGCACCCCGAACAACATCACCTACACGGCCAACCCGCACTACTGGATGCCGAACGAGCCGCACATCCAGAAGGTGCAGTACCCCGCCTACCTCGACAACGGCCCGGCCAACCTCGACCTCGCCACCGGCAAGGCGCAGTGGGGCAGCCAGTACATCCCGAACATCGAGAGCTTCTACCTGAAGAAGTCGAAGGACAACCACTACTGGTTCCCGCCGACGCAGAACGTCTACCTGTTCCCGAACAACGACAAGAGCCACCCCGCAACGGCCAACCTCGCGGTTCGGCAGGCCATCGCGTACGCCCTGGACCGCTCGACGATCGCCAAGATCGGTGAGAGCGGCTACTGGCCGGCGGCCAACCAGACCGGCATCGTCCTGCCGACCTTCCAGAACTACTTCGACGCGTCGGCCCTGAGCACCGCGGGGTACGACAAGCCGAACATCGCCAAGGCGGCCTCCCTGCTGACCGGCGCGGGCTACTCCAAGTCCAAGCCGCTCAACCTGACCGTCATCACGATCACCGGCTACACCGACTGGGACGCCTCTCTTGCCGTGATCAAGCAGGAGCTCGCGCCGCTGGGCATCAACCTGACGATTCAGGACCTCGAGCAGCAGACGTACGACAGCAAGTTCTACGACGGCAACTACGACCTCGCCTACGGCGGCGAGGCCAGCGCCGGACCTTCCCCGTACTACGAGCTCCGCCAGGTGCTCTACTCGAAGAACTCCGCGGCCATCGGCAAGCAGGCCAACGGCAACTACGAGCGCTACCTCAACCCGGCGGTGGACACCTTGTTCGACCAGTACGCGACCGCCGACGCCACGACCCAGGTCTCGCTAATCAAGCAGATCTCGAGCTACATGATCAAGGACGTCCCGGTCATCCCCACCACGGGCTCTGGCGACTGGTTCCAGTACAACACCAGTGACATCCAGGGCTGGCCGACGCAGGCCGACCCGTACGCTCAGCCGGCGGCCTACATCGTGCCGGACACCGGGCAGGTCTTGCTCCACCTGTACTCGAAGGCCGCTCAGTAGGCATGCTCGACATCTCCGTTCCACAGGGTGAGGCTCGAACCAGGAAGGGTGGCCAGCAATGAGATACCTGCTCCGCCGTTTGGGGTTCTTCGTCCTCACCCTGTGGGCGGCGATGACGCTCAACTTCTTCATCCCGCGCATGATGCCCGGGAGCCCGCTGCAGTCACTGCGGGACCGTACGCACAACAAGCTGTCGCCTGCAGCCCTGACCCAGCTGCTGCAGCAGTTCGGCTTCGACCCGCACCAGGGCATCGTCGTGCAGTACTTCCAGTACCTCAAGGACATGGTCACCGGCCACTGGGGCTACTCCATCGGCGGCAGCCTCGGTGAGCCGGTCACCCAGATCATCCGCGAGGCACTGCCCTGGACCCTGGGGCTCGTCGGCATCGCCACGGTCCTGGCGTTCGCCCTCGGCACCATCATCGGCATCGTCGCGGGATGGCGCCGGGGTGGAGCCATCGACGCCGTGCTGCCGCCGGTCTTCGTGGTGACGTCGGCCCTCCCGTACTTCTGGGTCGCCCTGCTGCTCATCATGTATCTCTCGCTGCAGACGGGTGGCCTGCTGCCCAACGACTTCAACTACGACCAGGGCCTCGTCCCGACGTTCAGCGTCGCCTTCATCCGCAACGTGCTCTGGCACGCGATCCTGCCGGGCACGACGATCCTCATCACGTCGATCGGCGGCTGGATCCTGACCATGCGCAACAACATGATCACCACCCTCGCCGAGGACTACGTGCGGATGGGCCGGGCCAAGGGGCTCTCCAACCGCAAGATCATGTACGGGTACGCAGCGCGCAACGCGTTCCTGCCCAACCTGTCGGGCTTCGCGATGTCCCTCGGCTTCGTCATCGCCGGCACGATCCTGGTCGAGTACGTCTTCAACTACCCAGGCCTCGGCTACCGCTTCTACGAGGCAACGGTCAGCGCCGACTACCCGCTGCTGCAAGCACTGTTCCTGCTGGTGACCCTGGCCGTGCTCGTCGCCGTGCTGCTCTGCGACTTCGCGACCTTCTGGCTCGACCCCCGTGCCCGGGCGAAGGGGTGACCCGATGACTGCACTGCTCGTCAGCGCGCCGACCACGGAGCCTGCCCGCACCTCACGTCGCCGCGGCGGCGGCCTCTGGTCGGCCATCCGGCACAACCGCAAGGCCATGGTCGGCCTCGTCCTGTTCCTGCTGTTCTGCGTGGTCGCCGCGTTCCCGGGGCTCTTCACGACGGTCCGCCACCCCAACGACATCGCCTACCAGCCGCTGCTGCACCCGTCCGGCGCCAACTGGCTCGGCACCACCGGCCTCGGCCAGGACGTCTACGCGCAAGTCATCTACGGCACCCGGCAGTCACTCGTCATCGCCCTGGTCGCCGGTGCTGGAGCGACGATCCTGTCGGTCCTCTTCGGCGTCTCTGCCGCCTACCTCGGCGGGTGGGCGGACGACCTGCTGTCGCTGTTCACCGACGTCTTCCTCGTCCTCCCGACGTTCCCGCTGATCATCGTGCTGGCCACGTACGCAGGCAAGGGCAGCATCGCCGTTGTCATCATCGTGCTGATCATCACCGGCTGGTCGTTCGGCGCCCGACAGCTCAGGGCCCAGGCACTGTCGCTGCGCAACCGCGAGTTTCTCGAGTCAGCAAGGGTTCGCGGCGAGCGCTCGTCGTACATCATCATCTTCGAGGTCCTGCCGACGATGACCTCGCTGATCCTCGCCAACTTCCTCGGTGCCGCGCTCTACTCCGTGCTCACGGCCGCCGGGCTGCAATTCCTCGGCCTCGGCGACCCGTCCTCCATCAGCTGGGGCACGATGCTCTACTGGGCCCAGAACCAGCAGGCGCTCATCAGCGGTTACCCGGCTTGGGCGTTGGTCCCGGGTCTGTGCGTGGCCCTGCTCGGGGTGTCCTTCGCCCTGCTCAACTACGCGTTCGACGAGATCAGCAACCCCGCCCTGCGACCGATCAGGAGGGCTCGTGGCAAGCGCGCTTCTTGAGGTACGCGACCTGCGGGTCGACTACCTGTCCTCGCGCGGCGCTGTCGGTGCCGTCGACGGCGTGAGCTTTGACGTCGAGCCGGGCGAGTTCGTCGGTGTGGTCGGCGAGTCCGGCTGCGGCAAGTCGACGCTGCTCTTCGGCATCGCCCAGCTGCTCAGCCCGCCGGCCGAGATCACCGGCGGCAGTGTCACCTTCCACGGCAAGAACCTCGTCACCATGAACGACAAGGCGCTGTCGGCCATGCGCTGGCGCGACTTCTCCGTGGTCATGCAGAGCGCGATGAACGCCCTCAACCCGGTGACCACGATCGCGGCGCAGTTCAAGGACGCCATGGTCGCCCACGACGCGACCGAGGACATCGCCGAGCGGTCGGCCGAGGTCATGCGGCTCGTCGGCATCGACCCGATCCACCTCAAGAGCTATCCGCACCAGCTCAGCGGCGGCATGCGCCAGCGGGCGATGATCGCGATGGCGCTGCTGTTCACCCCCGACCTCGTCATCATGGACGAGCCGACGTCCGCCCTCGACGTCGTGGCCCAGCGGTCGCTCATGGTGCAGATCAAGCAGCTGCAGCGCGAGCTCGGCTTCGCCGTCATCTTCGTGACCCACGACATGTCGCTCGTCAGCCACTTCTCCGACCAGCTGCTCGTGATGTACGCAGGGCAGGTCGCCGAGATCGGCAAGACGCGCACGGTCTTCGATGCGCCTGCCCACCCGTACAGCAAGGGTCTGCTCGACGCGTTCCCCTCGATCCGCGGTCCGCGGGTGCCGCTCACCGGCATCCCCGGCGCACCGCCCGACCTGGCCCACCCGCCGACCGGCTGCCGGTTCCACCCGCGCTGCCCGGTGGTCATGCCGCAGTGCCTGACCGTCGAGCCCGAGCTGTACCAGGTCGTCGACGCCCATGCTCGCTGCCTGCGCCACTCCCCCGACCCCGCGCTGCGTGGAGAGTCCGTGACCGAGGGAGCGACCGGATGAACGACCCAGACGCTCCACTGCTTGAGACCCGCGGCCTGACGAAGCACTTCTCGATCGGACGCGGCTTCTCGCGGCAGAAGCTGCACGCGGTCGACGACGCCAACATCGCCATCAACCGGCAGGAGATCGTCGCGCTCGCCGGCGAGAGCGGCAGCGGCAAGAGCACGGTCGCGCGGCTGCTGGCCCGGGTCTACAAGCCGACGTCCGGCGAGATCCTCTACCAGGGCACCCCGCTGTCCCAGATGCGGTCGCGCAAGGACGTGCTGGCCTACCGCAGCGACGTGCCGATGGTGTTCCAGGACCCGTTCAGCTCGCTCAACCCCGCCTACCGGGTCTCCCACGGCATCATGCGCGGGCTCAAGCTGCACCGCCCCGACCTCAGCTCGGGCGAACGGGTGACCGAGGCCGAGCGGGTGGTCGAGGCCGTGGGCCTGCGACCCGCCTCAGACATCCTGCAACGCTTCCCGTACGAGCTCTCCGGCGGCCAGCGTCAGCGCATCGGCTTTGCCCAGGCGCTGGCCTACCGGCCCAAGCTGATCCTGGCCGACGAACCGGTGTCGATGCTCGACGTCTCGATCCGCATCGGCCTGCTCAACGTCATGGCCAAGATGCGCGAGGACGAAGGCGTCTCGTTCCTCTACATCACCCACGACATCGCCAGCGCCCGCTACGTCGCCGACCGGCTGATGGTCATGTACGCGGGGCACGTCGTCGAGTCGGGACCGACCGAGGACGTCCTGGCCGGGCCCAAGCACCCGTACACCCAGCTGCTGCTCAGTGCCGTGCCCGACCCGCGCGCTCCCCTCGAGATCGACGCCGAGGCCGGTCGGGGCGAGCCGCCCAAGGTCGTCGACCCCACCCCCGGCTGCCGGTTCCGCGAGCGCTGCCCGCTCGCCATCGACATCTGCTCCACCGTCACCCCGACGCTTCGGCTGCTCGGGCCCGCCCACACGGCGGCCTGCCACGTGGCTACCGCCGATCTCGCCCTGGAGACGCACTGATGAAGGTCACCGTTGTCGGTGGTGGAAGCACGTACACCCCCGAGCTGATCGAGGGCTTCGCCCGCCGCGCCGGCGTGCTCGCTGTCTCCGAGCTCGTCCTGTACGACACCTCCGCCGACCGGCTCTCCGTCGTGGGGGCCCTCGCGCAGAGAATCCTTGACAAGCAAGGGTTTCCGGGCAAGCTGACGCTGTCCTCATCTCTCGACGACGCGGTCGAGGGTGCGTCCGCGGTGCTGCTCCAGCTGCGGGTCGGCGGCCAGATGGCGCGGCTCGGCGACGAGACGATCCCCGGCAAGTTCGGCCTGCTGGGCCAGGAGACGACCGGACCCGGCGGCTTCGCCAAGGCCTTGCGTACGGTGCCCGTGGTGCTCGGCATCGCCGAGGCCGTGCGCCAGCGGGCCGAGCCGGGCGCGTGGATCGTCGACTTCACCAACCCGGTCGGCATCGTGACCCGCGCCCTGCTCGACGAGGGCCACCGCGCCCTCGGGCTGTGCAACGTCGCCATCGGCTTCCAGCGCCGGCTCGCCGCCAAGTTCGGCGTCACCGCCGACCAGGTGCGCCTCGAGCACGTAGGGCTCAACCACCTCTCGTGGATCCGCCGAGTGATGGTCGACGGCGTCGACCGGCTGCCCGAGCTGCTCACCGGCTCGTCGTTGGAGGAGCTTGCCGCCGACACCGAGATCCCGGCCGAGCTCATGCAGACGATCGGCGCGATCCCCTCGTACTACCTGCACTACTTCTACTGCACCGACCGGGCCGTCGACGCTCAGCGCACCGGCACCCAGCGGGCGCAGGAGGTGCTCGAGATCGAGCGCACGCTGCTCGAGATGTACGCCGACCCGCTGCTCGACCACAAGCCGGAGCTGCTGGAGAAGCGCGGCGGCGCTTACTACAGCGAGGCCGCCGCGGCGCTCGTGACCTCGCTGCTGACCGGCGACAATGCCCACCACTACGTCAATGTGCGCAACAACGGCACCATTGCGGGACTGCCCGACGAGGCGGTCGTCGAGGTGCCAGCCCACGTCGACCTGGCCGGCGCCCACCCGGTGACCGTGGCTCCGCTGGCGCCGGAGATGCTGGGCCTCGTGCAGTCGGTGACCTCGTACGAGATCCTCGCCATCGAGGCGGCCCGCACCGGCGACCGCGAGGTGGCCCTGCGGGCGCTGCTCGCCAACCCCCTGGTCCGCCAGTGGGACCTCGCCGTACCCGTGCTCGACGCGCTCCTCGAGGCCAACGCAGGGTTCCTGCCTCAGTTCGCGGCTCATGCCTGAGTACGTCATCGGCGTCGACGGGGGCAACTCCAAGACCGACGTCGTGCTCGTGTCCGTGACCGGCCGGGTGCTTTCTCGGGTACGGGGCGTCGGCGTGGTCTCGCCCAGCGGTGACCCGGCGGCGTGGCGTCATCACCTGTCGTCGCTCGTCGACCAGGCTCGCCGCGAAGCGCGCATTCCCCTGTCCCGCAAGGCTTCTGCCGGCGTCTACTATCTCGCCAACGTCGACATTCCCGCCGAGATCCGGCTGGCCCGGCGGGAGCTTGTGGCCGCGGGAGCGTCCGAGCTCGTCGAGGTCGGCAACGACACCTTGGCCGTCCTGCGCGCGGGGTCGACCCGGCTGTGGGGCATCGCGGTGGTGGCCGGCGCAGGCATCAACGCGGTCGGGGTCCACCCCTCCGGGCGCAAGGCCGGCTTCCTCGCACTCGGCGACTACAGCGGCGACCGCGGCGGTGGGCACGACATCGGCGTCGGCGGTCTCGGCGCAGCGGTCCGCGAGCAGGACGGACGAGGGCCGACCACCGTCCTCACCCGTACCGTGCCGGCGTTCTTCGGCCTCCGCAAGCCCGAGGACGTGGCCGTCGCCGTCCTCAAGGGTGACATCGAGTACGACGACCTGCTGCGGCTGGCGCCGCTGGTCTTCGCTGCGGCCGCCGAGGGTGACGGGCCCGCGCTGGGGATCATGGCGGCCTTCGCTGACGAGGTCGTCATCATGGCCAACGCCCTGATCAGGCGCCTCCACCTCACCCGTACCGACGTCGAGGTGGTGCTCGGCGGGGGCACGCTGCAGACCGGTGATGCGTGGGTCTTCGACCGCGTCACCGCCGGGGTGCAGGCTATGTCCCCCGACGCCCAGGTGTCGGTGCTTGACGTGCCGCCGGTGTTCGGCGCGGTCACCGAGGCGCTGCACCTCGCCGGCGCCCGTCCCGTGGCCCAAGCCAAGGCACGGGCCGCCCTCCGCGTCTGACTCAGTCGTGCAGGTGACGCCGCCAGTCCGGCGGGACCGAGCCGCGCGGGCCGGGCGTCGGCTGGTCGTGCGGGTGCTCCTCCGGCGGGGCGAGCGAAGGGCCGTCGACGAAGTCCTCGGTGACGAAGCTGTAGAACCAGCTTTCGCCGGGCTCAAAGCTGGTGATGATCGGGTGTCCGCTCGTCCTGAAGTGGGCGGTCGCGTGCTGGGACGGCGACGTGTCGCAGCACCCGATGTGGCCACACTCGGTGCAGCGGCGCAGGTGGAGCCACCAGCCGTCGCTGGCCAGGCACTCGACGCAGCCCGTACCGCTCGGCGCCACCGCGGCATTGACGCCCGGGATCTCGCTCATGTGCAACCCTCCGTCGGCTCCGTGCTTGCGTGCACAGCGTAGTTGCCTCTCCGCGTCACGGGCGAAACAATCCGGCCATGGACAGCGCCGAAGCCCAGCTCGTGCAGGCGATCCGCGACGGCGACGTGGCCGCGGTGACCCGATGCCTGGTCGACCAGCCGGGGCTCGCCAGTCAACCCGTGGTCGCCGGCGGCCGTACCCCGCTGCACGTCGCGACCGACTGGCCGGGCTACTTGCCGCACGCACCAGAGGTTGTACGGGCCTTGGTCGACGCGGGCGCGCCGGTCGACGCCCGCACCGACGGGCCGAGAGGCGAAACCCCGCTGCACTGGGCGGCGAGCAACGACGACGCCGACGTCGCGGCGGTCCTGATCGAGTGCGGCGCCGACGTCGAGGCGCCCGGCGGGTCCATCGGCACGCCGCTCGACAACGCCGTCGGGTACGGGTGCTGGCAGGTCGCGCGTCTCCTGGTCGCCAGCGGTGCCCGCGTCGAGCGGGTCTGGCAGGCGGCAGGGTTGGGCCTGCTGGCCCGTACCGCGGAGCTCGTGGACGCGGGCGCCTCTGCCGCGCAGGTCAGCGAGGCGTTCTGGCACGCCTGCCGGGGCGGCCATCGCCGTATCGCGACACTGTTGCTCGAGCGCGGCGCCGACATGGCCTATCGGCCGGGCTATGCGGGCCAGCAGACGCTGCTCGAGGCCGTCACCGAGCCGGACACGCGGCATGACCTGCTGGCCACGTGGCTGCAGCGGGCCCCGTGATCGGCCGCCCGCACCACGTGATCATCGACTGTCCCGACCCGCAGCGGCTGGCGGACTTCTACGCCGAGCTGCTCGGGCTGCCGGTCACCTACCGCTCCGACGACTTCGTAGTGGTCGCGGCCAACGACACGAGCTCAGGCTTCGGCTTCCAACGGGTCGCCGACCACCGGCAGCCGGCGTGGCCCGACCCCGCGCGCCCGCAGCAGCTGCACCTCGACGTCATGGTCGACGACCTCGACACGGCGGAAGCACAGGTGCTGGCCCTCGGCGCCCGGCTCCTGCCCGAAGGTGACCATGTGTACGCCGACCCCGCGGGACACCCGTTCTGCCTGGTCCCGCGACCAGGCTGGGCGCAGCCGGTCGACCCCCGCTGAGTTGGATGAGGCCCGCCGCGCCCCTGGGGGGATACGTGGCGGGCCTCTGTGTCCATCATCGGGTCGCCGGCGTCGGCCGCAACCGCTCGCTTAGGTGCCCTACATCCGTACGCCTTCATCGGTGGAGGTGAGGGGATTCGAACCCCTGACCCCTTGCATGCCATGCAAGTGCGCTACCAGCTGCGCCACACCCCCGCGTCAGCGACCCAAGGGCCGACAACGGCTACCTACACTAAGCAATCCGGCCTGATCCGTCGACCTGATCAGGCGGTACGGGTGTCGTCGCTGGACTCGACGAGGGCCGCGAACCGCTCGGTGACCCCCGCGTTGTGCTCGGCGAGACGCCAGCCCCGGTTGCCCTCGACGAGGAGCGACCAGCGGGCGTTGCCGAGGGGCGCGAGACGCCACCAGTGCTCCGGCGGCAGGGCGAGCATCGTGCCGATCACCGCGCGGGTGGTGCCGCCATGGGTGACTGCCACCAGCAGGCCGCCGCTGGGGACGCCGTGGAGCGCCTCACCGAGCGCCTCACCGGCCCTGGCCCCCACCTCGCCGTACGTCTCGCCACCGCCGCGCCTGACGTCCTCGCCGCGCATCCACGCATCGTGCTCGTCGGGGAACCGCTCAGCGGCCTCCTCGCGGGTCAGTCCCTGCCACTTGCCGAGGTAGATCTCGCGCAGCCGGTCGTCGCGGGCAGCGGTCAGCTGGGTCGCTTGTTCGAGGTAGTCGGCGCTGGCGATCGCCCGCCCGGCCGACGACGAGACGAGCCGCCACGGACTGAGGGCGGCCAGGACGTGGGCAGCATCGTGCACGGCAGGGCGGCCGGCCTCGTCGAGCGGTGAGTCGAGCTGGCCCTGAAACCGGCCGTCAGCGTTCCAGCGGGTACGGCCGTGCCGCCACAGCAGGACGCGGCGGCCTGGCTCGCTCAGGAGTCCGCGCCCGCGGAGGCGTGCTCCGCCGGGGTGTCGTCGAACTCGATGACCGGGCAGTCCTTCCAGAGCCGCTCGAGGCGGTAGAACTCGCGCTCCTCGGCGTGCTGGACGTGGACCACGATGTCGCCGAAGTCGAGCAGGACCCAGCGGCCCTCCTGGTGGCCCTCGCGCCGCAGCGGCTTGGCACCGAGCTCGCGCAGCCGCTCCTCGACGGCGTCCACCACGGCCCGTACCTGACGGTCGTTGGAGGCGGAGGCGAGCACGAACACGTCGGTGATGACGAGCGGCTCGCTCACGTCGAGGATGACGATGTCGGTGGCCAGCTTGTCCGAGGCCGCGGAGGCGGCGGCGGTCGCAAGCTCGACGGCACGGGGTGTTGCGGTCACGGGGACACTCTTCGCTGCAGGGGACGGGACCCTACCAGGGTCTCACGAACCCGCCGATCACGGCTTGTAGTCGCTGCCCAGGATCGCGTAGACGTCCGCCGCCGTGGCGTCGACCGTGCTGGTCTCGACGTCCGACGTCGGCAGGCCCAGCGCCTTAGCCACCCGGTCACCGGCCGCGACGGAGTCGGCCGTGGCGTCCGGGATCAGCACGACGGACGGCTTGTCCTGGTAGCCGAAGCCGGGCTGGTTGGCCGACCGGACGAAGACCAGGCCGTGGGCGATGAGGCGTTGGCGTGCGCTCGACCCGAGCCCGAGCTGGCCGGTGCCGTTGAAGATGATGACCCGGTTGCGTCCGGCGACCTGACCGCGCGGGACCGACCCGGCGAAGGATGTCTTGACCAGGGCTGCGGTGCCGGCGCCGTCGACGGCGAGCTGCTCCTGCGAGTTGTCGGTGTCGACCACCGTCGTCGGCAGGTTGGTGTAGTTGACGTTTTGGCTCTTGGCGTCGGCGACGAGGCCCGACAGGACCTGTCCGACGGCTGCCTGGTGACCGCCGATCGTGGAACCGGCGCCCAGCGCCGCCAGCGTGGTGTCGATGGCCGCCGTGTCGGGACCCAGCTTGGCCATGATCGCTACCATCACCGACTCGAACCGGGCCAGGCGAGCGCCGGACGGCTCGTCCGCGCCGATGTAGGTCGCGAGCGCCGAGGCCTGGGAGCCGCCAAGATGCTGACCAGCGCCGGCGGAGAGCACGACCTGGCCGTTGACGGTGACGTCGGTCGAGACGTCGACGGTGATGCCGCCGAGCCGGTCGACGAGTGCGCCGAGCGCGGCCGGCGTGAGTAGCCAGCTGCCGTCGATGGTGACGTCGATCATGTCCGAGAGCGTCTCCGCGGGGACGGTGACGCCGAACGTGGCCGCCTGGGCGAGCTGCATCGACCCGCGGCCGGCCACCTCTGTGAGGATGTCGGAGGGCACGAGCACGAACTGTCCCTGGCCGTTGGCGCTGTCATGGGCGAGAAGGACGCTCTCGACCGATGCGGCGCCAGCCGGTGCGAGCGTGAGCAGGACAGTGTGCTGCGTACGACCGTCAGGGCCGGCCGCCACGACCGGAGTCTTCTTTCCGCCGCCGGTGGTGACTAGCAGACCCACGACCACAGCTGCGAGGGCGACGACGACTCCGCCGACGACCGAGCCGCGACGCACGTGCTTGCGACGCTGCTCCCTGCGGGCAGCCTTGCGCTGACCACGGCCGTGAGGGACGAGGCTGACCTCGGGTCGGGTCACGACGGGGGGCGGGACGGTGACCGGCGGCGCCGTCACGGGCGCCAGCGTCTGCACGGCACCGGGCGGCGCCAGCGGAGGCTGCGGGACGGGCGGCAGGAGCGGAGCGGGAGCGGTGGGCGGAGCCGGGATGGCGGCCACGGCAGCGCCCTTGACCCGGCGGCCGCGGTGCCGGCTCATGGCTGGCTCCGGTAGAGGTCTCGCTTCTGGATGTACTGCACGACGCCGTCGGGGACGAGGTACCACACAGGGAGTGACCGGCCCACGCGCTCGCGACAGTCGGTGGAGGAGATGGCCATAGCCGGAATCTCGACCAGACTCACCCGACCTTGAGGGAGCCCGGGGTCAGAGAGTGGGTGACCTGGCCGGGTCACGCCTACGAAGTGGGCCAGCTCGAAGAGCTCCTCGACCCGGTGCCAGCTCAGGATGCTCTCGAGGGCGTCCGCGCCGGTGATGAAGAACAGCTCGGTGTCCTCCCCGTAGACCGCCTGAAGGTCACGCAGCGTGTCCGTCGTGTAGGTGGGGCCCGGTCGATCGATGTCGAGCCGGCTCACCGAGAAGCGCGGGTTGGACGCGGTGGCGATCACCGTCATGAGGTAACGGTCCTCGGCCGGGGAGACCGCACGTCCGCCCTTCTGCCAGGGCTCGCCGGTCGGGACGAACACCACCTCATCGAGCGAGAACAGCGCCGCGACCTCGCTCGCCGCCACCAGGTGGCCGTGGTGGATGGGGTCGAACGTGCCACCCATCACGCCGACGCGGCGGGGGGCGCTCACCCGCGGGTCTGGCCGTCGCCGACGACGACGTACTTGGTCGTCGTCAGCTCGCGCAGCCCCATCGGGCCACGAGCGTGCAGCTTTTGCGTGGAGATGCCGATCTCGGCGCCGAAGCCGAACTGCTCGCCGTCGGTGAACCGGGTCGAGGCGTTGACCATGACCACTGCGGCGTCGACCTCGGCGGTGAACCGCCGGGCGGAGGGCTGCGACCGGGTGACGATCGCCTCGGTGTGGCCGGTGCCCCAGCGCCGGATGTGGGCGAGGGCGGCGTCGAGGTCGTCGACCACCCGCACCGCAAGGTCGAGCGAGAGATACTCACGGCCCCAGTCGTCGTCGCTCGCCGGCACGACCTGCCCGGAGTAGGAAGCGGTGGCGGCATCGCCGTGCACCGTGACCCCGACGGCCTGCAGCGCGAGCAACGCCGACGGCAGGAAGGCCTCGGCCACGTCACGGTGGACGAGCAACGTCTCGGCCGCGTTGCACACGGTCGGCCGCTGCGTCTTGGCGTTGAGGACGATCGCCAGGGCTTGCTCGAGGTCGGCACCGGCATCGACGAAGACGTGGCAGTTGCCCACGCCGGTCTCGATCACCGGCACCGTCGACTCCTCGACGACGGTGCGAATGAGGTCGGCGCCCCCGCGCGGGATCAGCACGTCGACCAGCCCCCGCGCGCGCATCAGGTGCTTGACCGACTCGCGGTCGACGCCCGGCACCAGCTGGACGGCTGCTGGCGGCAGGCCCGCCGCGACGCCCGCGTCGGTCAGCACGTCGACCAGCGCACGGTTGGACCGGCGGGCAGAGGACGACCCCCGGAGCAGCACCGCGTTGCCGCTCTTGAGGCACAGCCCGGCCGCGTCGACGGTCACGTTGGGCCGGGCCTCGTAGATGATGCCGACAACGCCCAGCGGGACCCGTACCTGAGAGATGTCGAGGCCGTTCGGCAGCGTCCAGCCGCGCACAACGTCACCGACCGGGTCGGGCAGCGCAACCAGCTGGCGCAGGCCGTCGGCCATGGCGCCCACCCGGGCGGCGTCGAGCCGGAGCCGGTCGAGCATCGCGTCGACGACACCGTCGGCTCGGGCGGCCTCGACGTCGGCGGCGTTGGCCTCGAGCACGCGGTCAGTCTGGCTCTCGAGGGCTTGCGCCATCGCGTCGAGCGCAGCGTCCTTGACCGCGCGGCCGGCGGTGGCGAGCGCCGGCGCAGCGGCGCGCGCCCGCCGGGCGACGTCGACGACGCCGTCCGCCACGCTGTGTTCCGAGCTCTCCACCGGCATCCGCCCTCCTGCGTTGTCGCTGCCGAGTGTCCCACGACGGCAGCGGCTGTGGCAGTGATGTCCACAGCCGCGGGTTGTGTCCACAACCCCCGGATTTGCCTGTCCAGCCGTCCCCCACCGCCGCAGAGTCGACCCGGCAACGCGACGAAGGGACCGCCCGATGGACATCGACATACCGCTGCTGGTCAGCCCGAGCAGCCTCAGCCGGCTGCACGACGACCTCGCCGCCGCAGCCCTTCGGGTGGGCCGCATCGCCGGCCAGGTCGAGCAGGTGGCGGCTCAGGGCGGCTGGCGGGGAGGAGCAGAGCGTGCGTTTGCGACCGCCGCACGGACGGCGGGTGCCCAATGCGACGTGCTCGCTCGCCGGCTGAGCGCCGACGCCGCCCGGGTCGACCAGCTCGCCGAGGAGCTGATCGACGAGCTCCACGAGCTGCAGTGCATGGAAGACGAGCTGCTCGACGCCGTTCACGAGCTGGCCCGGCGAGTTCTGGCAGACACCACCGGACAGGCCGCGGCGGCGTACGAGCGGGCGCGTCACCTGCTGCCTGCGCACCTGTCTCCGCACTGGCGCGCCGTGGCCTCGACCATCCGGGGGCTGCTGTGACGACCCTCGTGGTCGACTACGCCTCGCTGCGCGCGAGGGCCGACGAGCTCGACCGCATGGCCGCCGACATCCTCGCCCTCGTGCCCCAGATCGCCGTGTGGGCAGCATCTTCCGGCCTCCACGAGCTGATCGGCTACGGCATCTTCGGCGGGCTGCCCGTCGCTGCTGACCTGATGGCCATCTGCCTACCCGGCACACCCGACTCGTTGCCCGACGTTGCCGCAGACCTGGTGGCGCTCGGTGCCGCCGTGCGCGCCGCGGGCCTCTCCTACGCCGCGGCGGACGCTGCACGATGGGCCCGGTCCGAGCTGCCGACCGCGGAGGCGCTGCTCATGCTCGTCGCGTGGAACCGGCTGCACCAGGCCGACCAGCTGACCCGCGCCCTGACCGGCGGGTGGAGGCTGCCTCAGCGGCTCCTCGACCGGGCGGGCAACAGCGCGCTCGACCGGGCCGATCGCTGGGTCGAGGGGCCGGCCAGCGTCACCGAGGTCGACCCGGCCACGATGCCGCCGCTCTCCGGTCCGCCAGCCGCTGATCTCGACGCGCTGCTGGGCATCGTCGACACGATCGAGGACCCCGCTCACCCGTCGACGGCAGCCCTGCTCCACGTCGGCGACGAGCCGCCGCGCTATGTGCTCTGCCTTCCCGGGCTGCAGGACCCGACTGGCGCTGACGAGGGGTCTGCCGACCTGCCCGGCGCCATCGCCACGCTGACCGGCCACAGCGCCTACATCCGAGGCATGAGTGACGTGCTGGCGACCCTGCCTGCCGGGTCGCAGGTGCTGCTGGTCGGCCACAGCCAGGGCGGCATGGTCGCGGAGGCGCTGGCCGACGGCCGCACGACCGGCGTCACCATCGCCGGGGTGCTCACCGCCGGCGCTCCGCTGCTCGCCACCTCCGTACCGCCGTCGGTCCCCTACCTCGCCCTCGAGAACGCTGGTGACCCGGTGCCCCGGCTGCGCCAGCTCGCCGACGGACCAACTCCCCCGTCGCAGCAGGACAAGCAGCCGTCCGGCCGCACCGTCTACCGGTTCCGGACACCGGGTCGGCGGCCCACCGGGGCCAAGCACGGACTGGGCAGCGGCGGCTACCTCGCCGTGGCCGGCTCGGACCAGCCCGAGGTGCAACGCTTCCGCGGGTTGGTGGGTGACTTCCTGACCGGTGATCCGGTGCAGGTCCGCTACCTCCAGGTCACCGACACCGACGGCGTTCTGCCACGATGAGGGCCATGTGCGGCAGGTACGCAAGTGCGCGGTCCGACGTCGACCTCATCGAGGGCTTCGGCATCGAGGAAGTGCTCGGCGCCGAGCCTGCGCCGTCCTGGAACGTCGCGCCGACCCAGGACAGCCGGGTCGTCCTCGAGCGGGCGCTGCCCGGTCGCCCGCCGAGCGAGGCAGTCCGCCAGTTGCGGACGATGCGCTGGGGGTTGGTCCCATCCTGGGCCAAGACCCCCAAGATCGGCTCGAAGATGATCAATGCCCGGCTGGAGACGCTGGTCGACAAGCCGGCGTTCCGGGTCGCCGTGTCCAAACGTCGCCTCGTGGTGCCGGCCGACGGCTACTACGAGTGGCAGACGGTCGACGGCGCCAAGGTGCCCCACTTCCTGCAGCTCCCTGGTCAGGGGCTGGCCTTTGCCGGGCTGTACGAGATGTGGCGTGACCCGACCCGCGCGGCCGACGACCCCGACCGCTGGCTGTGGACCTACACGATCCTGACGACCACGGCCCCCGATGCGCTCGGCCACATCCACGACCGCTCGCCAGTCCTCGTGCCCGACGCGCTGCTCGACGCCTGGCTCGACCCCGAGCTGACCGACACGGCGGCAGTGCGCGACCTGCTGGCCTCCATGCCCGAACCGCTGCTGGTGCCTCACGTCGTGAGCCGTGCGGTCAACAACGTGGTCAACAACGGCCCATCGCTGCGGGTCGAGGCCGACCTCGACGAGCAACAGGCCCTGCCGCTGTAGCACCGGTCAGATCCGGCGCCAGGCACCGGCGGGATGGACGGCGGCGATGGTCATGACGCCCATCGGTTCCTCGGCGTGACGCCGCTCCTGGACGGCCTGCTCGAGCACCTCCAGGGCTTCCACCCGCCAGGGCGGCAGGCCGGCGGACTCACGGTGCTCACCCCAGAGCCGCAGGGCCAGCGCGCAGGCGTCCGCGCAGTCCTCGGCCTCCTCCCAGTACCGCACCTCGGCGCAATTGTCGGAGTAGCGGCCCGACAGCAGAAACGGCTGCTCGGCGGCGAGGCGCTCCAGTGCTGCCCGCACACCCTCCGCGGGGACGGCGGGGCCACCCACGGTCAGGGTCACGTGCCACAGCCGGGTCTGCACCATCACCACGCTTCTTCCCGCTCCTGCCTGTCGCCGTCACCTGTCGCAGCAGCCGACCGGCCAGGCGTCACGGCAAGAGCACGATGTCGTCTCGGTGAACGACTTCGCGCTCGTAGGCCGGCCCCAGCCGAGCGGCGAGCTCGCGGGTCGAGCGACCGAGCATGCCCGGAAGTTCTCCCGAGTCGTAGTTGACCAGTCCGCGGGCCCTCGCGTGACCCTTTTCGTCGAGAAGGTCGACAGGATCTCCTGCCGTGAACACTCCTTCAGCCCCGGTGATGCCCGCCGGGAGCAGGGAAAGCCGCCGCTCGACGACGGCCGCAACCGCCCCGGGGTCGAGCCGCAGCCGCCCGGTGGGCTCGGACGCATGCGCCAGCCACAGCAGCCGGGTCGGCGCGCGCCGGGCGGTCGCCGAGAAGCGCGTACCCACACCCTCGCCGCTGATGGCTGCGGCTGCCTGGCCCGCCGCAGCGAGCACGACCGGCACTCCGGCGGCCGTGGCGATGCGGGCGGCGTCGACCTTGGTGGACATGCCGCCCGTACCGAGGCCGGACTTGCCGACCCCGCCGATCGTGACTCCCGCCAGGTCGGCCTCCCCGTCGATGAACGGGATGAGGGTGGCATCGCCGAGCCGGGGGTCGCTGTCGTAGAGCCCGTCGATGTCGGAGAGCAGCACCAGCAGATCGGCCTGCACGAGGTGGGCGACCAGCGCAGCCAGCCGGTCGTTGTCGCCGAAGCGGATCTCGTGGGTGGCGACTGTGTCGTTCTCGTTGATGACCGGGACGACCCCGAGCTGGATCAGTCGGTCGAGGGTGCGCTGGGCGTTGCGGTAGTGCGCGCGACGGACGACGTCGTCGACGGTGAGCAGGACCTGCCCGACGGTACGGCCGTAGCGCCCGAAGGAGACGGCGTAGCGCTCGACGAGCTGGGTCTGGCCCACGCTCGCCGCGGCCTGCAGCGTGGCCAGGTCGCGCGGTCGACCGGTGAGACCGAGCGGCGCGAGCCCGGCAGCGATGGCACCCGAGGAGACCAGCACGACGTCACCGCCGCGGACCCGCTCGGCCTCGAGGGCGTCGACCAGGGTGTCGAGACGGTCGCGGTCGAGGCCGCCCGCGGCACTGGTGAGCGACGACGAGCCGACCTTGACGACGACTCGGCGCGAAACGGTCACCCCAACCCGTCCAGCCGGCGATCGGTGCCGCGCGGGCCGGGCAGGGCGCCGCCGTCGAGCGACGGCTGCCAGTCGAACGTGACGTCGCCGATGGTGACCTCGGCCCCGGCCTCGGCGCCGGCCTCGGCCAGGCCCTTCTCCACCCCGAGCTTGGCCAGCCGGTCGGCGAGGTAGCCCACCGCCTCGTCGTTGTCGAAGCGGGTCTGGGCGATCCACCGCTCGGGCTTGGCACCTCGAACGAGGTAGCCACCCTCCTCGAGCGCCTCGACGGTGAACTCGGGGCCACCGATGGCCTCGGGGCGCAGCACCAGCCGGGTCGGCTCGGCTGCGGGGGCCGCGGCACGTGCCTCGGCAACCAGGCCGGCGAGGGCAAAGCTCAACGGCCGCAGGCCTTCGTGGGTCGCCGCGCTGATCTCGAAGACGGCGAGGCCACGTGCCTCGAGCATCGGCCGGACCATCTCGGCCAACTCGCGGGCAGCCGGCACGTCGACCTTGTTGAGGATGACGAGGCGCGGCCGGTCGGCGAGGCCGCCGTACTCTGCCAGCTCGGCCTCGATGGTGTCGATGTCACTGATGGGGTCGCGGTCGGGCTCCTCGGTCGCGCAGTCGAGGACGTGGGCGAGCACCGAGCACCGCTCGACGTGGCGCAGGAACTCGAGCCCGAGGCCGCGGCCCTGGGACGCGCCCGGGATGAGCCCGGGCACGTCGGCGACGGTGTAGACGACCTCGCCGGAGGTGACGACGCCGAGGTTGGGGACCAGCGTCGTGAAGGGGTAGTCGGCGATCTTGGGCTTGGCCGCCGACATCGCCGCGATGAGTGAGGACTTGCCGGCGTTGGGGAATCCCACCAGCGCCACGTCGGCCACCGACTTGAGCTCGAGCACGACGTCGCGGTGGTCGCCGAGCTCACCGAGCAGGGCGAAGCCGGGGGCCTTGCGCTTGGTGGAGGCGAGCGCCAAGTTGCCCAGTCCGCCACGCCCGCCGGCGCAGATGACGAACCGGGTGCCGGCGCCCATCATGTCCGCCACGATCTCATCGGTCTCGACGTCGCGGATCATCGTGCCGTCGGGCACCTTGAGCAGCAGGTCGCCGCCTTCGGCCCCGGTGCGGTGGCTGCCCTGGCCCTCTCGGCCGGAGGTCGCCTTGCGGTGCGGCGAGAAGTGGTACTCGATGAGCGTGGTCACGCTGGGGTCGACCTCGAGGATGATGTCGCCACCCCGGCCGCCGTTGCCGCCGTCAGGGCCGCCGAGCGGCTTGAACTTCTCGCGGTGGATCGACGCGCAGCCGTCCCCGCCGTTCCCGGCGCTGAGGTGCAGCACCACTCTGTCGACGAACGTCGGCACGTGCGTTCAGCTCCCTAGAAAGACTCGAGGGCGGCCGGTTGCCCGGGCCGCCCTCGTCGTAGAACAGCACTGCAGCGCAGCAGCAGTGCAGGTATTGCGGTCGCGCTGGCGATGCTGTCTTAGACAGCGTCGACCGGAACGATGTTGACGACCCGGCGACCCCGACGGGTGCCGAACTCGACGTGGCCTGCGGCCAGGGCGAAGAGCGTGTCGTCTCCACCACGGCCGACGAAGACGCCCGGGTGGAAGTGCGTGCCACGCTGGCGGACGAGGATCTCGCCGGCGTTGACTAGCTGGCCGCCGAAACGCTTGACGCCGAGGCGCTGCGCGTTGGAGTCACGGCCGTTGCGGCTGGAGGATGCACCCTTTTTGTGAGCCATGTCGCGCCTACTTCCCGGTCTCGATGCCGGTGACGCGCACAACCGTCAACTGCTGACGGTGACCCTGGCGCTTGTGGTAACCGGTCTTGTTCTTGAACTTGTGGATCTCGATCTTGGGGCCCTTGGTGTGGTCGACGACCTCAGCGGTGACCTTGACGGCCGCCAGCTTGGTCTTGTCGACGGTGACCTCGGCTCCGTCCACCACCAGGAGTGCGGTCAGCGACAGCTCGCTGCCCACAAGGTCAGAGACCTTGTCGACCTCGAGGACGTCGCCCACGGCCACCTTGTGCTGCCTGCCGCCTTGGCGAACGATCGCGTACACCGTGGAACTCCTTGCATTCGGGGACGTGCTTCCGGACGGGAGGCACGCGAGAGCAGATGCGTGGGAACGCACCGCCCGACTAGGTTACGGACCCTAGGCGGGCAAGGTCAAACGGATCGGGCTATTCGGCGGAACCGGACACGAGCTGAGCCGGGCCGGCCGGCCTTGATGCCGCCCGTCGCCGACGCGGAGCGGCACCTGCAGCGGGAGCCGCTGGGACAACAGCTGCCACTGGTACGGGCGCCGGCGCGGCCTCAGCGGGCGCAGGGCCGTTGGCGGGCCCAGCACCGTTGGCGGACGCACCACCGTTGGCGGACGCACCACCGGAACGACCCGATCCACCCCTGCGCCGACGCGACGAACGCGCGGGAGCGGCGTCTCCGTCGGTGACCTCGTCCGCCGAGTCCAGGACCGGCGCGACCAGGATGGCCTCGACAGCAATCACGTCGACCGGCTCGACCTCAGCCGCCGCAACCGGCGTCGGGGCGCCGGCCGGTGCAGATGCACCGCGCCGGCCGCGACGGCCACTCGTGGGCGCCTGGACGACCTCGGCCACGTCGGTTACCTCGGCCACCTGATCCGCGGACCCGTCCGAGACATGCTCGGCGGCCGACGCGTTGTGGGCGAGCGTGGCAGCGGCGATCTTGGCGATGGCGGCAGCCGCAGCGGCGCGCGGAGCCTCGTCGGGCACGGTGGCCACCGTCACCGAAGCAGCACCCGAGCGGGGTGCGCGGTCACGCCCACCCTTGCCCGTACGGGAAGACTTGCCCTCGCGCGGGGCGCCGTTGTCGCGGGACCCACCATCGTCGGCCCGCTCGGGGACGGTCGGCGCACCGTGCTCCATGTGAACGATGAAGCCGCGGCCCTGGCAGGTCGGGCAGGTCTCGCTGAACGACTCGAGCAGACCCTGACCCACGCGCTTGCGGGTCATCTGCACCAGGCCCAGCGAGGTGACCTCGGCCACCTGGTGCTTGGTCCGGTCGCGGCCGAGGCACTCCATCAGCCGACGGAGTACCAGCTCGCGGTTGCTCTCGAGCACCATATCGATGAAGTCGATGACGATGATGCCGCCGAGGTCGCGCAGCCGCAGCTGACGCACGACCTCCTCGGCTGCCTCGAGGTTGTTCTTGGTGACGGTCTCCTCGAGGTTGCCGCCCTTGCCGACGAACTTGCCGGTGTTGACGTCGACCACGATCATCGCCTCGGTGCGGTCGATGACCAGCGAGCCGCCGCTGGGCAGCCAGACCTTGCGGTCGAGCGCCTTGGTCAGCTGCTCGTCGACGCGGTAGGCGCTGAACACGTCCTGCTGGTCGACCCAGTGGGTCAGCCGCGGCGCGAGGTCGGGCGCCAGGTGGTTGACGTAGTTCTCGACCGTCTCCCACTCGTCGCTGCCCTGCACGATGAGCTGGCGGAAGTCCTCGTTGAAGATGTCGCGGATGACGCGCACGACAAGGTCGGGCTCGGCGTAGAGCAACGTCGGCGCGTTATTGCCGGCGCTGGCAGCGGCCGCCTGGATCGACTCCCACTGCGCGTGCAGCCGGGCGACGTCGCGCTCGAGGTCCTCCTCGCTCGCCCCCTCGGCAGCGGTACGGACGATGACGCCGGCGTCCTCGGGCATGACCCGCTTCAGGATGGCCTTGAGCCGGGTGCGCTCGGCGTCGGGCAGCTTGCGGCTGATGCCGGTGACGCGGCCGTCGGGGACGTAGACCAGGAACCGGCCGGGCAGGCTGATCTGGCTGGTCAGGCGCGAACCCTTGTGGCCGATCGGGTCCTTGGTGACCTGGACCATGATCGTCTGGCCGGGCTTGAGCGCCTGCTCGATGCGGTGGGCGCGTCCCTCGATGCCGCTGGCGTCGTAGTTGACCTCACCGGCGTAGAGCACGGCGTTGCGGCCCTTGCCGATGTCGACGAACGCGGCCTCCATCGACGGCAGGACGTTCTGCACCTTGCCGAGATAGACATTGCCGGCGTACGACGTAGCGCTCGCCTTGGTGACGTAGTGCTCGACCAGGACGTTGTCCTCGAGCACGGCGATCTGCGTACGGTCGCCGGACTGGCGGACGACCATGACCCGGTCGACGGCCTCGCGGCGGGCGAGGAACTCAGCCTCGGTGAGCACCGGCGGGCGGCGCTTGCCCTGCTCGCGACCGTCACGGCGGCGCTGGCGCTTGGCCTCGAGCCGGGTGGAGCCGGCCAGGCCGCGCACCTCGTCGTCAGAGGATGAGCCGCCGCCGGAGCTGGTCTGGCGAGGGGTACGAACCCGTACCACGGTGTTGGGCGGGTCGTCGGACGTCGGCTCGGCGCCCTCGCCTGAGCCGCCACGACTGCGACGACGACGACGGCGGCGGGTGCCCCCGCGTCCGTCGCTCTCCATCTCGTCACCGTTGTCGGCGTCCGTGCTCTCGGCGTCGTCACCGGCGGGCGCAACGTCGCTGGGCTCGGCGGGGTCGCTGCCCTCGACGTCTTCGGGACGCCCGCGGCCGCGGCCACGACGGCCCCGGCGGCGGCGGCGGCCGGACGCGGAGCTGGGCGAGTCGTCCTCGGACCCGTCCTCCTCGTCGACGTCCTCGGAGGTCAGGGTCGCTTCGTCGTCGAGGACAACGGCGTCGGTCACGTCACCGAGCAGTTCGTCGACGAGCTCGGCCTCGGCATCAGGGTCGAGCACCCGGTCGAGCGGCAGCTCGGCCGGCGCCTCGGGGCGGGTGGCCCGGCGACGGCGGGGCGCAGTGACCGGCTCGGGTGCCTGGAACATCACGGTCGGCGGCAGCACCGACGGAGCGCCCACGACGGGCAGGTCGAGCTCGGCCTCGGCCGGTTCGTCCACCGGCGGAGCGGCGAACTGCACGGCGGTGCTGCGCCGGCGTCGGCTGCGCGAGGGCGAGGCCTCGGCGTCGGCGATCGGCTCGGCCGGTGCCTCGGCGACCTGCTCCTGAACGGGCTCGGCCGCGGGCTCGGCGGCAGCCGCCGGGCGACGGGAACGCGACCGGGTCGGCTTGGCCGGGGCTTCAGCCTCGGGAGCGGCCTCGGCCACCGTCTCGACGACGACCGGCTCGCCTGCGGCGGCCGCAGGGCGGGTCGCCGCACGGCGTCGACGCGGCGCGGGGGCCTCGGCTGACGCCTCAACGGCGGAGGTGTCGGGGGTCTCCGTGGCCGGAGCCGCAGCAGGGCGGGTGGCCGCTCGTCGGCGCCGGGGCGCCGGAGACGGAGGAGGGGTAGTGGTCTGTGTGTCAGCCGCAGAAGTGTTGGCGGTGGCAGCAGTGTCGCTGCCGCCGCCGGTCGGCTCGGTGTCGAGCATCCGGACGGTTCTCCCGTCGGGCTCCCGGGCGCGTGAGTCACGCGGCCGCTCAGGAGCCTCATCGATAGTGGGTGAGGTGGTGGGCTCCGGCTACTGCCTGGTTGGCGGTGGCCGGTCAAGATCGGGGTTCAAGCGCGTTAGGCGGGCGCGGCGGCCGGGTTGGCCACCGACTCACGGTCCGGCGCGAGCGGATCGGCGATCTGGCCGTCGTCGTCGAGCAACCCCTGCGCCAGCCGAGTCACCCTGACATCGGATGCCGGCGGCACTAGTTCGGCCACCTGACGAAGTCCGGTCAGGACGTCGTCGGGTCGTACGGACGGTGTTTCGTGCCGTACCACCATGTGAAGTATCGCATACGCACCGCCGCCGGGTCCGGCTGATGGCATCGGCGCGTCGTGGACATCGCTCGCGGTCACCGTCAGCGAGACGACCGGGACGCGAGCGTCGAGCTGGCGGCGGCCGTCCTTCAGCACCCGCTCCACCGGCACGGACTCGAGTGCGAGGAAGGCCGCGACGACCGCCTCGGCGCCCTCCGGAGACATCGTCGGCAGCTCGACCCGCCAGAGCGACGCGGCGATGCGCTCTGGCAGCGATCCGCCCTGGGCCTCGACCACCTCGAGCACGTCGAGGCCCGGGGGCAGCGACTCGTCGAGGGCCTTGCGTACGGCCTCCGGGTCGCAGCGCTCGATGACCGCGATCTCGAGGTACTCGGCCTCGCTCGCGGTGCCGGTCGGTGCGGCGCCCGCGTAGGAAATCTTCGGGTGCGGGTTGAAGCCGGCCGAGTAGGCCATGGGCACGCCAGCCCGGCGGATCGCCCGCTCGAACGCGCGTTGGAAGTCACGGTGGCTGGAGAACCGCAGCCGGCCGCGCTTGGCGTAGCGCAGCCGCAGCCGCTGGACCGCCAACGGGGGCGGCGGTCCGTCAGGGGTACGGGCCATCAGTGCGAGATCGGGGTGAGCGAGAGCATCGGCAACCCGGTCGGACCGGTCTGGATCTCCGTACCCATGCTCGGGCAGACCCCGCAGTCGAAGCACGGCGTCCAGCGGCAGTCCTCAACCTCAACGTCAGCCTGAGAGTCGAGCCAGTCCTCCCAGAGCCACTCGCGGTCGAGGCCGGAGTCGAGGTGGTCCCAGGGCAGCACTTCGTGCTGCTCGCGCTCGCGGATCGTGTACCAGTCGAGGTTGACCGGAGCGCCGGCGAAGACGGTGTCGCACGCGGCGACCCACCGGTCGTACGAGAAGTGCTCGCTCCAGCCGTCGAAGCGGCCACCGTCCTGCCAGACCTGTCGGATGACCGCGCCGACCCGCCGGTCACCCCGGCTGAGCAGACCCTCGATGATGCCGGGGCGCCCGTCGTGGTAGCGCATGCCGATCGCCTTGCCGTAGCGGCGGTCGTTGCGGATGGCGTCGCGCAGCTTCTTCAGCCGCGCATCGGTCGTCTCGTGGTCGAGCTGGGCCACCCACTGGAACGGCGTGTGCGGCTTGGGCACGAACCCGCCGATGGACACCGTGCAGCGGATGTCACGGCTGCCGGTCGCCTTGCGGCCGGCCTCGATGACCCGGGCGGCGAGCACGGCGATCTGCAGCACGTCCTCGTCGGTCTCGGTCGGCAGGCCGCACATGAAGTAGAGCTTGACCTGGCGCCAGCCCGCCGCGTAGGCCGTGGTCACCGTGTTGATCAGGTCGTCCTCGGTCACCATCTTGTTGATGACCTTGCGCATGCGCTCCGACCCGCCCTCAGGTGCGAAGGTCAGCCCGGACCGGCGGCCGTTGCGGCTGAGCTCGCTGGCCAGCTCGACGTTGAACGCGTCGACGCGGGTGGACGGCAGCGACAGGGAGGTGTTGGTGCCCTCGAAGTGGTCGGCGAGCCCCTTGGCGATCGGCCCGATCTCGGAGTGGTCGGCGCTGGACAGGCTGAGCAGCCCGACCTCCTGGTAGCCGGTGGCCTTGACCCCCTGCAGCACCATCTCGCCGATGCCGTTGATGGATCTTTCGCGCACCGGGCGGGTGATCATGCCCGCCTGGCAGAACCGGCAGCCGCGCGTACACCCCCGGAAGATCTCGACGCTGTAGCGCTCATGGACGGTCTCGGCCAGCGGCACCAGCGCCTGCTTGGGGTAGGGCCACTCGTCGAGGTCCATGACCGTGTGCTTGGAGACGCGGTACGGGACCCCGTGGCGGTTGGGCGCCACGCGCTGGATGCGGCCGTCCGGCAGGTAGTCGACGTCGAAGAACCGCGGCACGTAGATGTTGCCGGTCTGGGCCAGGCGGAACAGCAGCTCGTCCCGGCCGCCGGGGCTGCCCTCGGCCTTCCAGGTGCGGGTGATCGCCGTGACGTTGAGCACGGCCTGCTCGCCGTCGCCCAGCACCGCGGCGTCGATGAAGTCGGCGATCGGCTCGGGGTTGAACGCGCTGTGGCCGCCGACGAGCACGATCGGGTGGTCGTCGGTGCGGTCCTTGGCCTCGATCGGGATGCCGGCCAGGTCGATGGCGTTGAGCATGTTGGTGTAGCCGAGCTCGGTCGACAGGCTGATCGCGAAGAAGTCGAAAGCCCCGACGGGGCGGTGGGCGTCGACGGTGAACTGCGAGACGTGGTGCTCGCGCATCAGCTTCTCGAGGTCGGGCCACACCGCGTAGGTGCGCTCGGCCAGGACGTCGGGCTGCTCGTTGAGCACCTCGTACAGGATCATGACGCCCTGGTTGGGCAGCCCGACCTCGTAGGCGTCGGGGTACATCAGGCACCAGCGGACCGTGGTCTCGTCCCACTCCTTGATGACCGAGTTGAGCTCACCGCCGACGTACTGGATCGGCTTCTGCACCTGGGTCAGCAACGACTCCAGGCGGGGGAACAACGACTCGACAGGCATGTCGACCACCCTACGCGGCTCGAACGGCGGTCAGGCGGTCTGCGAGTGCATGTGGACGTTCTGCAGCAGGCCCATCGCGATGAGGTTGACGAACATTGACGAGCCGCCGTAGGAGATGAAGGGCAGGGGCAACCCGGTGACCGGCATGATGCCGAGGCACATGCCGATGTTCTCGAACGCCTGGAACGAGAACCACGCGATGATGCTCACCGCCATCAGCCGGCCGAACGCGTCGTCGGCCTTGGCAGCGATGCGGAAAGCCCGCCACAGCACCACCCCCAGCAGGCCCACAATGCCGACGGCGCCGACAAACCCGAGCTCCTCGCCGGCGACGCTGAAGATGAAGTCGTCGACGGTCGCGTGCACGTAGTGGTCGTTGGTGAGTGGCCCGTTGAGCAGCCCCTTGCCGAGCAGACCACCTGAGCCGATGGCGATCTGGGCGTGCTGCGGGTCGTCTTTCTCCACCTTGGAGTACTTGTCGGTCGCGTTGGGGTTGAAGAAGACGGTGAAGCGGGCCTTCTGGTAACCGTGCAGCCGCCCACTCTCGACGACCGCGAACCCGCCGAGAATCGCGACCAGCATCATCCCGGCGATCCACCGGGTCGGCGCCCCCGAGACCGCGATCGCCGCGAGGATCATGAACCCGAGCACCACTGCCGTACCGAGGTCGGGCTGCAGGAGCACCAGACCCAGCGGGACCGATGCGAGCACCAGTCCCCAGGCCACGTCGACGTGGCGGGGAGCATCCCCGCTGTCGCGCTTCTCGCCGAGGTACATCGCCAGCCCGATGACGAGCGCGATCTTGGCGAACTCCGCGGGCTGGATGGTGAACCCGCCGCCGATGACGATCCACGACTTGGCGCCGTTGATCGTCGCGCCGATCGGGCTGAGCACCGCGAGCAGACCGAGCAGCGAGGCGACGTAGACCACCGGCGCATAGGCCCGCAGCGAGCGGTAGTCGAGCAGCGACGTCCCGACCCCGAGGCCAACCCCGATCACCAGGTTGAGCAGGTCCTTCTTGAGGTAGCTGGTGCTGTGCTTGCCCGACAGCGTGACGTGCGTCGCGCCCCAGACCAGCAGGACGCCGAGCACCAGCAGCAGGGCGAGCGCGATGTTGAGCACCCAGTCGAACTGGCGCAGCCGCGACTCACGCGTCAGCACCCGGGAGTGGGGCGTGGTGTTGCGCCCACCCAAGGACACCGGCGCGGTGCGTGGGGACAGCCAGTCGGTCATGCGTTCCTTTGGTTGTTCCGGGTCTTCAAGCGTCTGGGGTACGGGGTGGGGAGCGTCCGCTCGCACCGAAGGCGACCACCCGGGCGGGCGGCGACTCCCCCGGCGGCGAAGTCAGCGGCCCCAGCGCCGTCGGCGTCGAGCCACCCGTGGGCGGCGTTGCCGGCTGTGTGGTCGTGGTGGTGGCCCCGGCGGTGCCTGCCCCCGGCGTCGCCGACCCGGTGGGTGCGACCGGGGTGCCGGGCGTGATACCCGGACCCTTGGTCACGATGTTGCCGTCTTTGCTGAAGTTGGGCAGCTGGGTGCGCAGGCCTTGCGGCAGCACGTTGGGGTGGCCCTCGAGGCCGTAGAGGCCGTCCCAGAGCAGCCGGGTCGCCGGGCCGGCGACCGCCGCGCCGTAGCCGCCCTTGGGAACCATGATGATCGACACGTACTGCGGGTCCTGACCGGGCTTCCCGGCGAACGACGCAAACACCGAGGTGTCACTGAAGCCAGTGGGCGAGCTCTTGTCAGCCACCTGGGCGGTGCCGGTCTTGCCGCCGACCTGCACCTGGTCCATCGGGAAGCCTGCGAACGCGGTGGCTCCGGTGCCGGTCAGGTTGACCTGGTACATCGCGGTCCTGATCTGGTCGAGGTCAGACTGGCTCACGTTGAGGGTGCTGCGCACGACCGGCTTGATGGCCTTGACCAGGGTGCCGTCGGGGCTGGTGATCGCCTTGGCGACGCGTGGCGAGTAGACCTTGCCGCCGTTGACCAGCGCCGCGTACGCCATGGCCATCTGCAGCGGGGTGGCGAGCACGGTGCCCTGGCCGATGTACTCATCGGCGTAGTTGCCGGGGTAGAGGATCTCGTCGCCGAGAGTGGGCTGGTGCCCGCACGCAAGCTTGTCGACAGCGCGCTTCTGCTTGTTCGGGTTGGGCTTAAGCTTCTGCCCCTTGCTGCCCAGACCGCCATAGGCACCGATGCAAGACTGGTTGTGGTAGTAGATCGTGAGCGCCTTCTTCTCGTCCCACGACTGGATGAGGCCATTGGCCTCCGACGGCAGGTCGACCCCGGTCGCGGCCGTCAGGCCGTACTTCTTTGCCATCGCCGTAACGGTGTCCAGCGGCGCGACCTTCTGCTTGACCACGCGGGTGTAGTCGCCCGCGTAGTCGGCCAGGGCGAAGCCGTAGTAGACGGTGTCGCACGACTTGGCGATGGTCGTCTGCAAGTTGATCTTTCCGAGCTGCTCGCCCTCGGAGTTGCTCTTCGGCTTACCGCCGACGATCACCGAGCCGGGACAGTCGTACATCGAGTTCCAGTCGGCCCGGCCGCTGAGCAGTTCGGCCGAGGTGGTGATCAGTTTGAACGTCGAGCCGGGCGCGTACTGGCCCTGGATCACCTGGTTGAGCAGCGGGTGGGCCGGGTCGACGTTGAGGGCGGCAATCTTGGCGTTGTCCGCCTGCGTACGCGGGAACTCGAAGGTCTTGGAGTCGTAGGAGGGATAGCTGCCCGACGCGACGATCTCACCGGTCTGCGCGTTGATCAGCACGCCGGCCGCCTGGGTCGGGTGGGTCGGCCCGGCGCTCGGATTCGTCGGCGAGGTGGGCTGATTGGGGGCGATCGTGGTGACCGCATTCTCCAGAGACTTTTCCATCAGCAGTTGGGCGCCGGCGTCGATGCTCAGCACGACGTTGTCGCCAGGCACAGCGGCCGAGTTGCTGATCTCGGCAGCCTGGTTGCCGTGACGGTCGATCGAGAGCTCGCGCACCCCGTCGGTGCCGCGCAACGCCGACTCGTACTGCTTCTCGATGCCGCTCGCGCCCTTGAGCGACCCCGCGGTGTAGCCCTTATCCGTTGCGGGGTCAGCCTTGCCGAGGTAGCCGATCAGGTTGGAGGCCTCGCTGCCCAGCGGGGTCTCGTACTTGCGGATGCTCTGGACGGTCGCGGTGACGCCGGGAAACTCGTCCTGGCGCTCCAGGATGGTGATCGCCTGACCGGTGTTGGCCTGGTCGGTGACCGGGATGGGCTGGAGCGGGGCGCCGGTGTAGCAGCCGGTCGGCGTCGCGACGCGGTTCTTGGAGCCGGCGACCTTCTGGTAGCTGCACGGGGTGACCGAGTCGGTGAGCAGCGTCGGGTCCTCGCCGATCAGCCCGGCGAGGCGGGTCAGCACGGCCTTGCCCTTGTCCTTCTGCTGACTGATCGCCAGCCAGTTGACCGACACGACCGCGCCCG
The DNA here is from genome assembly GCA_033097465.1 of Acidothermaceae bacterium B102. Taxonomy (GTDB): domain Bacteria; phylum Actinomycetota; class Actinomycetes; order JAWWOL01; family JAWWOL01; genus JAWWOL01. The sequence continues at coordinate 3,602,173 of AP028633.1, read as the reverse complement.
TGGCGTTCTCGGCGTACGGGCGGCCCCAGTCGTCGAGGATCATGCCGCGCGTCGCGGTGGTGATCACGTCGTGGACCCGGGTGACCGAGGCCTCGTGGGCGTACTGGTCGCCGGCGAGCACCTGGAGGTACCAGAGCCGGCCGAACAGGGCGAGGATCAGCGAGGCGACGAGGACACGGATGGTGAACAGGCGTACCGCAGAACGCTCGTTCACCAGGGGGCTCCGTTGCTAGCGGGTGAGGTCTTCAGGGGTCTCATCGCCGTGGCTCCGGGTCGAGGCGCCGGACGAGGACGGCGATGGCCGGGACGATGAAGGGGGCCAGAAGTGCATCGTAAAGGACAACCGCTGGCAGCAGTGTCACGAGCGAACGCAGCGAGATGTGGCCCCCGCCGAAAAGGGCGCCGACCACGGCGTTGAGCACGATGGTCGCTGCCGTGGCCACTGCGACGACCGCGACGGGGGCAAGGGCGGAGCGGTCGATCTCACCCGCGACCTTGCCGCACAGCCAGCCGACGAGGCAGTAGACGAAGGCCTCACGGCCCACTCCGTGGGTCGACGGCGGCGCGAGATCGGCGACGAGGCCGGCGCAAAAACCAATGACCGATCCCGGGAACGGGCCCTTGACCAGCGCGAAGGCGACCACGAGGACCACCATCGGCAACGGCGCACCGCCGGGCAAGTCGAGCAGCGGCAGGGCACTGCGCTGCAGCAGCAGTGCGGTGAAGAGGGAGAGCGCCGCGAGGAGCGCGGTCTTCCAGCTCACGAGGTCGGGGCCCCGGGCGGCGGCGGAGTCGTCGTGGGCTTGGGAGGCGGCGTGGTGGTGTGGGTGGGGGTGACCGACTTGGGCGGCGTCGTCTTGGTGACCGGCGGCTTGGTGGACGTGTGGGTGGCCGGCTTGGGCGTCGTCGTCTTGACCGCGGGCGTGGTGGTGGTCGCGACCGCCGATGTGTGCGTGGGCGGCGGTGGGGTCGTGGTCACCGCTGAGCGGCTGGTGGTGCCCGTCGTCGGTGTGCCCGAGGTGCCGGACGTGGGGGCGCCGCTCGCGGGGGCGAGCGGGTTGATGCTCGCCGGCGGAGTCGCGGAGGTGGTCGTGATCACGGGCGCGGTCGTCGTCGGACCCGGCGTGACCGGCGCGATGAAGAACTGGTGCGGGAACTTGCCCGGCGGCGGGAAGATGATGGCGACCAGGTCGAGCCCGTCAAAGCTGGCAAACGGCTGAACGACGGCGGTGTGGGTCGCCGAGCCCGGTGTGTTGTCGACCGCGATGACCTTGCCCACCGGCACATCGGGCACGTAGGGCGTGTTGTTGTCCGACCCGCGGGTGACGAGGTAGTCGCCCTTCCGGATGTCCGACGTCTGGTTGTACTGCGTCAGGTCGAGGGTGCCGTTCTTGCCGCCCTGGACGATGCCGGCGGTGTTGGTCCGGCTGTTCCGTACCCCGACGCTGATGCCCGGGTCGGTCAACAGCTCGACGGTCGAGGTCTCAGCAGAGACCTGGACCACGTTGCCGATCAGCCCGAGGCCCGTGACCACCGTCATGTTGATGTGCACACCCCGCCGCGTGCCTGCCGCGATCGTCACGCTCTGGGTGTTGGACAGGGTGTCGCCGGTGGCGACCACGCGCGCCGGCAGCATCTTGTCGACGTAGTACGGGTCCCAGCCCATGAGCTTGTCCAGCTGGGCCACGAGGCGGTGATCGTTCTGCGCGGTCTCGGCGAGCGACGTGGCGGCGTCGAGCTGCTTCTGCAGCTCGGCCACCTTGTCGGGCTGCTTGCCGAAGTGCACCTGGTCGGTGAGCGGCTTGACCAGAGACGCGACGGCCTTCTCCCCCGGCCCGACGATGCCCGCGACGGCCTTCTCCAGCGGGTGCAGCGGCGAGCTGGCGCCGTCGGAGTGGTAGTCGATCGTGAGCAGCGCGAAGGCCGTCACCAGCAGCAGGATGAAGTAGGTCCGCTGGCGGCGCGGTTCTCGGTTCATGACGACCCGGCGGGCCGGCCGCCAGGGCCGGCGATCAGTGCCGGGGCTCGGAGATGAGCAACGACTGCAGGACCTCGAACTCCTCGACGAACTTGCCCGAACCCATGGCCACGGAGTTCAGCGGGTTGTCAGCGATGTGGATCGGCATGCCGGTCTCGTGGCGCAGCCGCTCGTCGAGGCCGCGCAGGAGCGCGCCGCCGCCGGTGAGCACGATGCCGCGGTCCATGATGTCGCCCGAGAGCTCGGGCGGGCACTTGTCGAGGGTGGTCTTGACCGCATCGACGATGGCGTTGACCGGCTCCTCGATGGCCTTACGGATCTCCTCGGCGCTGACCACGATGGTCTTGGGCAGGCCGCTGACCAGGTCGCGACCGCGGATCTCGGCGTGGGGCTCATCGGGCATCGGGAACGCCGAGCCGATCGCCATCTTGATCTCCTCCGCGGTGCGCTCGCCGAGCATCAGCGAGTACTCCTTCTTCACGTAGGAGACGATCGCGTTGTCGAGCTCGTCGCCGCCGACCCGGATCGACTGGGACGTGACGATGCCGCCGAGGGAGATGACGGCGACCTCGGTCGTGCCACCGCCGATGTCGACCACCATGTTGCCGGTGGGCTCGTGGACCGGCAGGCCGGAACCGATCGCGGCAGCCATCGGCTCCTCGATGATGTAGACCTTGCGGGCGCCGGCGGCGTACGCCGCGTCCTTGACGGCACGCTGCTCGACGCCGGTGATGCCCGAGGGCACGCAGACTACGATGCGGGGGCGAGCAAGTCTCGACCTCCGGTGGACCTTTTGGATGAAGTAGCGCAACATGCGCTCCGTCGTCTCGAAGTCGGCGATGACGCCGTCCTTGAGCGGGCGGATCGCGACGATGTTGCCCGGGGTCCGGCCGATCATGCGCTTGGCCTCGGTGCCCACCGCGAGGATGGCAGCGGTGTTGGTGTTGATCGCGACGACCGAGGGCTCGTTGAGGACGATGCCCTTGCCGCGGACGTAGACGAGAGTGTTGGCGGTGCCGAGGTCGACGGCCATGTCGCGTCCGAGGAACGAGAGGCTCTGAGCCATGAGGTGAGAAGGCCTTCCAGAAGTGCCGTTGTGGTGCGTGACGCTGCGAACTTCGCGGGACGGCAACAGTGATGGTAACGGGGATCGGGTGAGAGTGGGTAAATCACTTACTCGGGGAAGAAGATCTGCCGTTCGCGTGCGGAGGACTCCGGGGAGTCAGAGGCGTGCACGAGATTCTCCCGGTTGGACAACGAGAAGTCGCCGCGAATGGTGCCAGCAGCAGCAGCTCTGCCGTCCGTCGCGCCGACGAGGGTGCGGACGACGCTGATCGCTTCGTCGCCCTCGAGCACCGCGGCGACCAGCGGGCCGGACGTCATGAACTCGCGAAGCGGTGCGTACCAAGGCTTCTCGACGTGGTCGGCGTAGTGACGGTCGGCCGTCTCGCCGTCCATCGTGCGCAGGTCCATGGCGACGACGGTCAGGCCCTTGCGCTCGAATCGGCCCAGGACCTCACCGACGAGGCCGCGGCGTACGGCGTCGGGCTTGATCAGCACGAGGGTGCGCTCGGTCACAGTTCTCCTTGCACGGCGGGCGGTTCGGCCGGGAAAGTGGCCGAACGGGCACGCAAAGCGTACCGGTCGACAGTCAGACGCTTACGTCGGCGTCTTGGTTGTCACGGGCAGCCGCATGCTCTCGATGCAGGGTGCGCAGCATGAACAACCACCCCACCCAGATCGCGCCGAACAGCACGGTCAGGAACAAAAAGGTCCAGGACGAGGCACTGACGACGACCGCCAGCACCTGCACCCCGGTGGCAAACCTCGGCCCCCACGGACGTCTGAGCTCGGCGCCGGCCACGATGAGCAGGACGGCGACCACTGCTGCTGCTGCCACAGCGATGTGGCGCAGAGTGTGACTGCCGTGGCCCTGGTCGAGGACGACCGGGATGGCGAGAGCGACGACCAGTGCCTCGAGGGTCAGGATGCCCGCCCCGATGCCGCGCAGCCCACGCAGGCTTTTGGCCTCGTACGGGGTGAGGTCGCTGATCGTCACAGCGCCCATCATCGCCTGCGCAGCAGGGTTCGCGCCTCTCCAACGGTCACTAGCGAACCGAAGACCAGGACGCCGGCGCCGCCGTACTCGACCTCGTCCTCGGCGATGGTGATGGCCGACTCGATGGCGTCGTCGAGCCGGCGACGCACCTCGACCCGGTCGCGACCGAAGATCTCGTCCGCGAGTGCGCCGAGCTCGTCGGCCGGCATGGCACGAGGCGAGTTGTTCTGGGTGACGACGATGGCGCTGAGCGTGGGCTCGAGCGCCTCGAGCACTCCGCGGACGTCCTTGTCGGCGAGGACCCCGACGACGCCCACGAGGCGGGTGAAGTCGAAACCGTCGGCGATGGCGGTGGCGAGGGCCTGGGCGCCCGCCGGATTGTGGGCTCCGTCGAGCACGACGGTGGGGTTGCGCCGGACGACTTCGAGCCGTCCCGGGGAGTCTGCGAGGGCAAAACCCTCACGCACAGCCTCGATGTCTAGCTGACCGTTGGTCCCCCCGCCCAGGAATGCCTCGACAGCGGCGAGCGCGGTCGCGGCGTTGGACGCCATGTACGGGCCCTGCAGGTTGAGGAAGATGTCGTCGTAGACCCCGCCCAGCCCCTGGAGGGTGAGCACCTGTCCGCCCACGGCCAGCCGACGGCTGACGATGCCGAACTCGAAGCCCTCGCGGACCACGGTCGCGCCGACCTCGGCCGCCCGGGCCAGCAGCACCTCGGCGGCGGCCACCGGCTGGAGGCCCATCACCAGCGTGGCGCCGGGCTTGATGATGCCGGCCTTCTCCCCCGCGATGAGCTCGACCGTGTCGCCCAGCCACTCGGTGTGGTCCAGGCCAATCGGGGTGATCACGGCGACCTGGCCATCCATCACGTTGGTGGCATCCCACGTGCCGCCCATGCCGACCTCGACGACCGCGACGTCGACGGGGGCGTCGGCGAAGGCGGCGAACGCCATCGCGGTCAGCATCTCGTGGAAGGTGACGTCGTCGGGGTGCTTGGCGTCGACCAGCTCGGCGAGCGGGGCCACCTCGGAGTAGACGGCTGCGAACTGCTCCTCGGTCAGCGGCTCGCCGTCGAGGCTGATCCGCTCACGCATGCTCTCGAGGTGGGGGCTGGTCGTCCGGCCGGTGCGCAGCCCGAACGCCCGCAGCAGCGAGTCGATCATGCGCACAGTGCTCGTCTTGCCGTTGGTGCCCGTCACGTGGATCGAGGGGTAGGCCTTCTGCGGGTTGCCCAGCAGATCGGTCAGGTCGACGATGCGGTCGAGGTCGGGCACCATGCGCTGGGGCAGCCGGGCCAGCAGGGCGGCCTCGGCATCGCGCTCGGTGCTCATGACGGCAGCCCGTCGATCTGGCCGGTGATGCGGGCGACATCGGCCTGGGCCGTCGTCAACCGCCCGGTGATCTTGTCGATGACCGGCTGGGGGGCCTTGCCGGTGAACGCCGGGTCGGCCAGCTTCTTTTCGGCCAGCGCGACCTCGTTGACCGCGGTGGCCAGCAGCTTGCCCAGCCGCGCCCGCTCGGCGGCGACGTCGATGGCACCCGAGGTGTCGATGCTGACCCGCACGCCAGGCACGACCACCGCCTGGAACCCCGGCGGTGCCTCTCCGACGGTCACCGGCTCGAGCCCGGCGAGCGACTCGAGCTGGCCCAGGTAGCCCGGCACGGCCGCGGCCGCCGCCGGGTCGTCGAACGCCAGCACGGCGGCCAGCCTCGTACGCGGCTTGATCGCCTGCTCGGCGCGGAACCGGCGCACCTCGGTGATCACGGACTGGAGCAGCGCGACTTCCTGCTCGGCCTGCGGGTCGCGCCGCGTGAGGTCGGCGGTCGGCCAGTCTGCGACGACGAGGGACTCACCGCCGGTCAGCGTGGTCCACAGCGTTTCGGTGAGGAACGGCATCACCGGGTGGAGCAGCCGCAACACGCTGTCGAGCACCTCGCCGAGCACTCGACGGGTGGCGTCGGCCGCAGCGCCGCCGGCTTCGAGCGGCGCCTTGACCAGCTCGACGTACCAGTCGAAGACCTCGTCCCACGCGAAGTGGAACAGCAGGTCGCACACCTTGGCGAACTCGTAGTCGTCGTAGAGCGCGTCGGCCTCGACCTGGACGGCGGCCAGCCGGGAGAGGATCCAGCGGTCGACCGGACTCAGGTCGGCGGGCAGCTCGCCCTGGGTGGTCGCGCCGCGCATCAGCGCGAAGCGGGTCGCGTTCCACAGCTTGGTGGCGAAGTTACGGCTGCCCTGGACCCAGTCCTCGGAGATGGGGACGTCGGTGCCGGGGTTGGCGCCGCGGGCCAGGGTGAAGCGCAAGGCGTCGGCGCCGTACTTGTCGATCCACTCGATCGGGTCGACGACGTTGCCGAACGACTTGGACATCTTCTTGCCGCGGGCGTCGCGCACCATGCCGTGAAGGGCGACGGTGTGGAAGGGCTCGGCGCCGCGCGGGTCGTCCTTCATCGCGTACAGGCCGAACATCATCATGCGAGCGACCCAGAAGAACAGGATGTCGTAGCCGGTGACGAGAACCGTTGTGGGATAGAACTTCTCGAGGTCAGCGGTCTGGTCGGGCCAGCCGAGGGTGGAGAACGGCCACAGGCCGGAGGAGAACCACGTGTCGAGGACGTCCTCGTCCTGGCGCCAGCCCTCGCCGGTCGGCGCGTCGTCGTCGGGCCCCACCACGACGGTCTCGCCGTCAGGGCCGTACCAGACCGGGATGCGGTGGCCCCACCAGAGCTGACGGCTGATGCACCAGTCGTGCATGTTGTCGACCCACGCGAACCAGCGGGCCTCCTGCGACTGCGGGTGGATGGTCACCACGCCGTCGCGCACCGCGTCGCCGGCGGCCTTGGCCAGCGGGGCGACGTTGACGAACCACTGCAGCGACAGGCGGGGCTCGACCGTGGTGCCGCAGCGGGAGCAGTGGCCGACGCTGTGGGCGTACGGGCGCTTCTCGGCCACGATGCGGCCGAGCCGACGCAGCTCCTCGGTGATGGCCGACCGCGCCTCGAACCGGTCCATGCCGAGCCAGGGGCCGGGCAGGCTGATGGCGGCGTTGTCGTCCATCACGTTGATGTTGTCGAGCCCGTGACGGCGGCCGATCTCGAAGTCGTTGGGGTCGTGGGCAGGGGTGACCTTGACCGCACCGGTGCCGAAGGCCGGGTCGACGTGCTCGTCGGCCACGACCCGGATCATCCGACCCACCAGCGGCAGCTCGATCTCGCGGCCGACCAGGTGGCGGTAGCGCTCGTCGTCGGGGTGCACCGCCACGGCCGTGTCGCCGAGCATGGTCTCGACCCGGGTGGTGGCCACGACCACGGAGTCGGCGCCGTCCCCGTACCGGATGGAGACCAGCTCGCCGTCCTCCTCGAGGTGCTCGACCTCGATGTCGGACAGCGCCGTGAGGTCGCGCGGACACCAGTTGATGATGCGCTCGGCGCGGTAGATCAGGCCGTCGTCGTGCAGCCGCTTGAAGATGGTGTTGACCGCTCGGGACAGCCCGGCGTCCATGGTGAACCGCTCACGGGTCCAGTCGACGCTGTCGCCGAGGCGGCGCATCTGGCCGAGGATGGTGCCGCCCGACTCGTCCTTCCACTGCCACACCCGCTCGAGGAACGCGACGCGACCGAGGTCGTGGCGGCTCAAGCCCTCGACGGCGAGGGTCTTCTCGACGACGTTCTGGGTCGCGATGCCCGCGTGGTCCATGCCCGGCAGCCACAGCGCCTCGAACCCCTGCATGCGCTTGCGGCGGGTCAGGATGTCCATCAGCGTGTGCTCGAACGCGTGGCCCATGTGCAGCGAGCCGGTCACGTTGGGCGGTGGGATGACCAGGGAGAACGCCGGCCGGTCGCTCTTGGCGTCCGCGGTGAAGTAGCCGCGGTCGACCCAGCGCTGGTAGAGCGGCCCCTCGACCTGGGCTGGCGCAAACGTCGTGGGGAGGTCAGTGTCGCTGGTCATGGATCAAGTCTACGAACCGAGGCCAACCGAGGTCGCCTGAGTTGTTGGTCAGGCGGTCTTTTCGCGGCGCTCGCGCTTGGGGACCTCGCGGGGTACGAGGGTCGGGTTGACGTGCTCGAGGACGACCTCGCGGGTAATGACCACGCGGGCGATGTCCTTGCGGCTCGGGATGTCGTACATCACGGAGAGCAGGACCTCTTCCATGATGGCGCGCAGCCCGCGGGCGCCGGTGCCGCGCAGGATGCCCTGCTCGGCGATGGCCTCGAGCGCGTCGTCGCTGAACTCCAGCTCGACGCCGTCGAGCTCGAAGAGCTTGCGGTACTGGCGGACGAGGGCGTTCTTGGGCTCGTTGAGGATGCGGATGAGCGCGACCTTGTCGAGGTTGTGGACGCTCGTGATGACCGGAAGCCGGCCGATGAACTCAGGGATCATGCCGTACTTGAGCAGGTCCTCGGGCATGACCTCGCCGAAGACGTCGTTGGCGTCGACCTCGTTCTTGGAGTGGAGCACGGCGCCGAAGCCGACCGACTTGCGACCGACCCGGCCCTCGATGATCTTGTCGAGGCCGGCGAAGGCGCCACCGCAGATGAACAGCACGTTGGTGGTGTCGATCTGGATGAACTCCTGGTGCGGGTGCTTGCGGCCACCTTGCGGGGGCACCGAGGCGGTGGTGCCCTCGAGGATCTTCAGCAGGGCCTGCTGGACGCCCTCACCGGAGACGTCGCGAGTGATCGACGGGTTTTCGCTCTTGCGGGCGATCTTGTCGACCTCGTCGATATAGATGATGCCGGTCTCGGCCTTCTTGACGTCGTAGTCAGCGGCCTGGATCAGCTTGAGCAGGATGTTCTCGACGTCCTCGCCGACGTAGCCGGCCTCAGTCAGCGCCGTCGCGTCGGCGATGGCGAACGGGACGTTGAGCATCTTGGCCAGGGTCTGGGCGAGCAGCGTCTTGCCACAGCCGGTCGGCCCGAGCAGCAGGATGTTGGACTTGGCCAGCTCGACGGCGTCCTTGTCCTTGCCACCGGCCTGGATGCGCTTGTAGTGGTTGTAGACGGCGACCGAGAGGGTCTTCTTGGCGGAGTCCTGCCCGATGACGTAGCCGTCGAGGAACTCGAAGATCTCCCGCGGCTTGGGCAGCTCGTCCCACTTGAGCTCAGCCGACTCGGAGAGCTCCTCCTCGATGATCTCGTTGCACAGGTCGATGCACTCGTCGCAGATGTAGACGCCTGGTCCCGCGATGAGCTTCTTTACCTGCTTTTGACTCTTTCCACAGAAAGAGCACTTGAGCAGGTCACCGCCGTCACCGATGCGTGCCACCGCGAGACCACTTCCTTTTGCTCAGCTGACCTGCTCGAACACCGACGGTACCGCCTCCTGACCCCTGTGTGGACCAGGTTGGCCCGAGGGCCAGGAGGCGACTGCTCCGTCAGGTTGTCGGCCGTTGCCGGCCGCAACCTGACCTCAGGGACGTGACTAGCTCTGGCTGGGCAGCTTGCGACTGCTGATGACCTCATCGATGATCCCGTACTCGACCGACTCGGCGGCCGTGAGGATCTTGTCGCGCTCGATGTCGTTCTTGACCTTCTCCTGCGTCTGGCCGGTGTGGAAGGCCAGCAGCTCCTCGAGCTGGCTGCGCATGCGCAGGATCTCGCGGGCCTGGATCTCAACGTCGCTGGCCTGGCCGCCACCCTCGCTGTACGGCTGGTGGATCAGGATGCGCGCGTGCTGCAGGCCGTACCGCTTGCCCTTGGTGCCGGCGGCGAGGATCACCGCGGCGGCCGAGGCGGCCTGCCCCATGCAGATGGTCGACACGTCGGGGCGGATGAACTGCATGGTGTCGTAGATCGCCGTCAGCGCCGTGAACGACCCGCCGGGCGAGTTGATGTAGAGGCTGATGTCGCGGTCCGGATCCTCGGACTCGAGGTGGAGCAGCTGGGCCATGATGACGTTGGCCACGCCGTCGTCGATCGGGGTGCCCAGGAAGATGATGCGCTCCTTGAGCAGCCGGTCGTAGATCGACATGACCCGCTCGCCGCGGCTGGTGCTCTCGATCACGTAGGGGATCGTGTAGGTCGCGCTGGGCGACAGGTCAGCCATCTGAGGACTCCACAGGTTGGTCATGACGCGCTCAGGGTGCCGGCGCCGCTGGGGATCTGCTGGGCCCCGGAGACCACGTGGTCGACGAAGCCGTAGGCCTTGGCCTCCTCGGCGGTGAACCAGCGGTCACGGTCGGAGTCGTCGTTGATCTGCTCGGCGGTCTGCCCGGTGTGGAACGCGATGCGGTCGATCATGGTGCGCTTGGTGTAGAGGATCTGCTCGGCCTGGATCGCGATGTCCGACGCGGTGCCGCCGATGCCGACGGACGGCTGGTGCATCATGACCCGCGCGTGCGGCAGGGCGTACCGCTTGCCCTTGGTGCCGGCGCAGAGCAGGAACTGGCCCATCGACGCGGCGAGGCCCATGACGACCGTCGGCACGTCGTTCTGGATGAAGTTCATCGTGTCGTAGATGGCCATGCCGGCCGTGACCGACCCGCCCGGGCTGTTGATGTAGAGCCAGATGTCGCGAGTGGGGTCCTCGGCGGACAGCAGCAGCATCTGGGCCGCGATCTGGTTGGCGATGCCGTCGTCGACCTGGCTGCCCAGGAACAGGATGCGCTCACGCATGAGCCGGTCGTAGACGGAGTCGTTGAGGTTCATGCCGGCGCCGGCCCGCATCAAGGGGGCCAGAAGGGGGCTGGTGGTGTCGGTGGTGGGGTTGCTCACGCGGGTCACCTGCTCGCTCGTGCGGTGGGAAAGGGGGGCGGTGCGTCCGACCCTAACGCGGCAAGGCAGCCGCTGTTCCGTGTACGAGTTGATGTTCGCTGTCGGCGCACGCGCTGCACCCGAGCGGTCTAGTGGTTGTGACCCGCGTGGGCGGCGATCCAGGCCGGGTCGTGCTCGCCCCGGTCGTGAGCTGCCTGGTCGTGCGGCGCGGGGGTCCAGCCGGGCTCGTGCTCACCACGGTCGTGGGCCGCCTGGTCGTGCGGCTCCTGCGACAGCGCGGCGAACTCCTCGAGCTTGGACAGGTCGACCGCCTCGCCCGACTCGTCGGTGATCGTGGCGTGCTGGAGCACGAAGGCCAGCGCCTTGCCGCGGCGCACCTCGGCCCACAGCGAGCCGAGCTGGCCCTGACGCTGCAGGTTGTCGGCAAACTCCTGCGGGTCCATGCCGTTCTGCTGCGACCGGCGCAGCAGGGCCTCGATCAGCTCGTTCTGGGAGACCTCGAGGGACTCCTTGGTCGCGATCTCGTCGAGGATGAACTGGGCCTTGAGCGCGTCGGCGGCGGTCTCGGCGACCTCGGCGTCGAACTCCTCCTGGCTCTGTCCCTGGGCCTCGAGGTAGCGGTCGAGCGTCATGCCCATCTGCGCCAGCTGCTGCTGCATGCTCTGGCGGCGCCAGTCTCGCTCGGCCTGGAGCAGGCCCTCGGGCAGGGCGACCTCGGTGTTGTCGAGCAGGTCCTCGAGCACCTTGTCGCGCGCCTGGGTGCCCTGCTCGACGGCGTTGGCCCGGCCGAGCCGCTCGCGCAGGTCGTCGCGCAGCTCGTCGAGGGTGTCGAACTCGCTCGCCATCGTGGCGAAGCTGTCGTCCAGCGGCGGCAGGTCCTTGCTCTTGACCGAGGTCACCGTGACGGTGATCTGGGCGGTCTTGCCGACGTGCTCGCCGGCCCCCAGCTCGGTCTCGAAGGTCGCGCTGGCCCCGGCCTCGAGGCCGACGACGGCCTCGTCCAGGCCGTCGAGCAGGTTGCCGGCGCCGACCTCGTACGACAGGCCCTCAGTGCTGGCGTCGGGAAGCGACTCGCCCTCGACATCGGCCGCCAGGTCGAGGATGACGTAGTCACCGGTCTCGACGGCACGCTCGACGTCGACGAGGGCGCCGAAGCGGTCGCGCATCGCCTCGAGCTGCTCCTCGACCTGCGTGTCACTGACCGCGGCGTCGTCGACGGTGACCGTCACCGCGTCGTAAGCAGGCAGCTCGATGGCCGGCTTGACCTCGACCTCGGCCGTGAAAATGAGCGGCGCACGGTCGTTGAACTCGGTCACCTCGACGGACGGCTGGCCGAGCACCTGCAGCTCGTTCTCTCGTACGGCCTCGTCGTAGAAGCCAGGGATCGCAGCATTGACCGCTTCCTCGAGCACCACGGCGCGGCCGACCCGCTGGTCGAGCACCGCCGGCGGCACCTTGCCCGGGCGGAAGCCGGGGATGCGGACCTGCTGGCCGACCTTGCGGTAGGCAGCGTCCATGCTGGGCTTGAGCTCGTCGAAGGACACCTCGACGGTGAGCTTGACCAGGGTGTCGGACAGGTTCTCGACGGCGCTCTTCACGGTCGTGCTCATCTCAGGCGAAGGGGTACGGGGGGACGGGTTCTGCGCACGCGAGGCTACCCGGTCCCGAGGGGTTGGGTCTGGGTGAGTCGGGGCGGGGAGACTCGAACTCCCGATCTCCTGCCCCCAAAGCAGGCGCGCTAGCCACTACGCTACGCCCCGCGGCGTGCCGCCAGTGTAGGAGATCGCACGGGAAGCCGTACCCTGGACATCCTGCGGGTGTAGCTCAATGGTAGAGCCCCAGCCTTCCAAGCTGGCCATGCCGGTTCGATCCCGGTCACCCGCTCCACCACTCCACCACTCCTCGTCTAGACCATGGCAAGAGACCATTGCGACCGATTTCGGTCCCTGGCAGCGCTCTCTGCCCTACGGTGGAACCCGGCCATCGCCGTACGAGCTCGGGTGTGCCGACCCCGAGATCGGGGCAGACAGCCGCCGGACCTTGGCTGGAGGGGTACGAACGTGCGCGTCGGTCACGACGAGCTGATCCTCGACGGCGGTGCAGACGACGTGCCTCGTGCTCGTCGCTATGCCGCCGCCGCACTTCGTGGTGGCCCGGCGGACCACCTCATCGGCGACGTCGAGCTGGTCGTCTCCGAGCTCGTGACCAACGCACTCCTGCACGCCGGTCCGCCGGCCACGTTGCGCGTCTACCTCCCCGGCCAGCGCGACGGGGCCACTCCCTCGGGCAGTTCCGTCGTACGGGTGGAGGTGCGCGACGCCACGCGGACCGCCCCGATCCGCGCGATCGCCAGCACCGAGGCCATGACCGGCCGGGGCATCGCCCTGGTCGAGGCCCTCGTCACCAGCTGGGGCATCGAGCACGAGGGCCAGGGCAAGATCGTCTGGAGCGAGCTGTCGGCATCGGCCACCCACGTCGACACCGCCCACGAGTCCCGCGACTTCGACATCGACATCGACGCGCTGCTGGCCGCCTGGGACGACGAGCCCGCCGACGAGCACCGCGTCACCGTCAGCCTCGGCGACGTCCCGACCGACCTCCTGCTCGCGGCCAAGGCCCACGTCGACAACCTGGTCCGCGAGTTCACCCTCGCCGCGACGGGCGCGGAGTCGGGCACCAGCGCCGCCGTGCCGCTCCATCTCGCCACGCTGGTCGAGACGGTCGTCCACCGTTTCGCCGAGCCGCGTCAGGCGATCAAGCGCCAGGCGGTACGGGCGGCCGGGGCCGGCGAAGCCCGTACCCACCTCGTCCTCACCCTCTCGGCGGCCAGCGTCGAGTCCGGTGAGGCCTACCTGCAGGCGCTGGACGAGGCCGATGCGTACGCCCGGGCCGCTCGGCTGCTCACCCTCGAGACGCCGCCCCAGCACCGCGTGTTCCGACGGTGGTACGTCGAGTCCCTGATCGGCCAGGTCACGGCCGCCGTACGAGGCGAGGTCGCCCCCGCACCGTCGTTCGAGGACCGGCTGCTGGCCGAGGTCGACCGACTCACGGCGTCCCAGCGGGCCCTCGAGCGCTCGGCGCGGCTGCAGGAGGTGACAGCCGCCCTGGGCGGCGCCACGACACCCGAGGAGGTCGCCGACGTCGTGGTGATCGAGGGTGTCGCGGCACTCGGAGGCACCGGCGGGTGCGTGATGACGCCGGTCGACGACCTCCACCTCAGCCTGCTCGGCGCCTATGGCTACGACGAGCGGCTGACCGGCTACCTGCGCGGACGCCTGGCCGAGCTGCGTACCTCGACCGTCATCGATCCCCTCTGGATCGAGTCGCGACAGGAACGGGACGAGCAGCTGCCCCACCTGGCCGAGCTCGAGCCCCGGACGAGCGCCCTGTGCGTCGTGCCGCTCCTGCTCGGCGGCCGCACCTTGGGGGCCCTGCGCTTCAGCTTCGACAGCCCACGGCTGTTTGGCGAGGAGGAGCGTCGGTTCATCCAGACCCTCGCCGCGCAGACGGCGCAGGCCCTGGACCGGGCTTCGCTGCTCATGGCCGAGCGGGCGGCGCGGGCGAGTGCCGAGAGCCTCGCCGAGCGACTGACCCGGCTCCAGCGGGTGACCACCGAGCTGACCTCCGCCGTGACCGTCGAGCGGGTCGGCGAGATCATCGTCAGCAACACGGCGGAGGCCCTCGCGGCGAGCGCCGCGACCCTGTGCCTCGTCGGCGACGACGACGCCACACTGCATCTCGTCCGGCAGTTCGGTGCCGTGGCCAACGCGCCGCGGCTCGTGTCACTCCCCATCGAGGCCGGCACCCCGATCAGCGACGCCGTCCTCAGTGGCGAGGCGGTGGTGGTGCCCGGCGGCGGAGCCCTGGCGGCCCGCTACCCGGACATCGCGACCCGCATGGGGGCCGGCGCCGGGCTCGTCGTCGTCCCGCTGCGCTCGGGCGGCCGGGTGCTCGGGACCCTGGGGCTCACCTTCCTCGAGGACGAGCACGCGCTGGACGAGCCCACCGTCGTGTCGTTCCTCCAGACCATCAGCGACGCCGCCGGGCAGGCCATCCAGCAGTACCGCTCCGCTGCCGCCACCCGCGCGGCCAACGACAAGCTGGCCTTCCTCGCCGACGCCTCGGCCGCGATGGCCACCAGCCTCGACCCGCGGACGACGCTGACCGACCTGGCCGATCTCGTCGTCCCGCGCATCGCCGACCTCTGCACCATCCACCTGCTCAACGACGACACGATCACCACGACCATCGTCGCGCTCAGCCACATCCCGTCCGAGCGCCTGGCCGCGGTCGAGCGCCGGCAGCAGGAGTTCCCCAGCACCACCCGGGACGCCGACGGCGTGGGCGCGGTGATCCGCACCGGTGTCAGCTTTCTGCTCTCCTCGGTCACCGACCAGGCCCTGCAGGAGGGGGCGCCCGACGAGCGCCTCCTCGAGGCCAACCGGGCACTCGGCCTGTCGAGCGTCCTTGTGGTGCCCATGGTCGGGCGCGCGGGTGTGGTGGGGGCGATGGCCCTGGCCCAGGCGGACAGCGGGCGCCACTACGACGCTGCCGACCTGGCGATGGCCGAGGACCTCGGTCGGCGGGCCGCCGTCGCGGTCGAGAACGCCGGCGAGTTCACCCTCCAGCGAGGCAGGCTGGCCGCGATCACCCGGGTCGCCGAGGCGTCCCAGCAGGCGATCCTCGCGCCTGTGCCACCGCGGGTCGGGCCGCTATTGCTGAGCGCCGCCTACGTCAGCGCATCGCACGAGGCCCTCGTCGGGGGCGACCTCTACGAGGTGGTCGCCCGAGACGGCGGCGTCCGGCTCCTCATCGGCGACGTCCGGGGAAAGGGCCTCGACGCGGTACGGGTGGCGACCGTCGTCCTTGGCGAGTTCCGGGCCTCGGCGGCCGATGAGGACGACCTCGCGCAGGTGGCCGTCCGCGTCGACGAGCGGCTCAGCCGCTACCTGGCCGACGAGGACTTCGTCACCGCGCTCATGGTCGAGGTGCGCGACGACGGCACCTGCCAGATCGTGTGCTGCGGCCACCCGCCCGCGATCATCAGCCGGGCCGGCGACCTCCACTCGGTGCGGTGCGTCCCGACGGTGCCGCTTGGCCTGGGGGCCCGGCCGGACATCGTCACGGAGCAGCTGTCCCCCGGCGACCGCCTGCTCGCCTTCACCGACGGGCTGGTCGAGGCACGGCGACCCGATGGCCGTTTCGTCGACCTCACCGCCATCACGGCTCCGCTCGCCGACGGCGAGCTGCGCTCCGTGCTCGACCGCGTCCTCGAGGCCCTGCGTGCCCAGGTGGGGCCCGAGCTGGGCGACGACCTTGCCCTGGTCGTCGCGGAGTACCGTCCCTCCTCATCGTGACCACTTTCTCCGCGCGACTGACCTGCCTGCTCGCCTCCGCCACTCTGGTGGTCGCCGCCGGGCTGCCCGCCCGCGCCGGCACACCGCCGACCGGCCCGCGCGTCGCCGTCTCCGAGGCCGCCGCCACGCTGCCGACCCCGGCCGAGCTGCCCCCCGGCACCATCACGTCGTTCAGCGAGACCACCGTCACCAAGCCGACCGGCGTCCGGCCCTGCAACCTGACCACGGCGACGCCGCTCGCCCTGCACGACAACGGCGCGGCCATCGGCGTCTACACCACGCCGGCGACCTCGTCGGTGTTCGACCTCGCCCAATGGGTGGTGTCTACCCGCGTCTTCGCCAGCACCGACACCGCACACGCGGCCGTCGCCCGCCTGGCCAAGGCGGAAAAGGCCTGCCCGGGGCTCACCAAGGTCAAGGAGGACGGCGTCACGACGACGTACGACCGCACCTGGAACGCTCGCTACGTGACCCCGAGCGGATGGCACGGCTGGCACAGCGTCGACGTCATCACGATCTCCGGACGCAAGTACGGCCTCAGGCACATCTCGGTCTTCCTGCAGCGCGGCAACGCGCTCATCCAGGTCGACGAGATCGCGACCGTCGTAGGACACAACTCCGCTCAGCAGGAGTCACGCCGCCTGGTGGTGCAGCAGGGCCTCGCGGCCCGGGTGGCGTTGGCGGCGGCGAGCTGAGTCAGGCCCGCCAGAGCAGCAGCATCGCCCGGTCGTCGCTAGCGCCCGACCTCATCGCCGTGAGCAGCCGCTGCGCACCACCGACGAACCCCCGGCCGATCAGCCGTTCGGCCTCCCCGACCAGCTTGTCGATGCCCAGGGTCAGGTCGCGGCCGGAGACCTCGACCACTCCGTCGGTGTAGAGCATCAGGGCGTCCCCCACGCCGAGGGTGCCGGCGAGCCTGTCGTACGAGACCTCCGCCACCAGGCCGAGTGCGGTGCCCTCGACCGCGGCCACCTCCCACCGCCCGCTGCCGGCCATGAACTGGACCGCCGGCGGGTGGCCCGCGCTCTCGACCGTGTAGGCGCCGGTCGCCAGCTCGATCACCACGTGGACCGCCGTCGCGAAGCCTTCGTCCCACTCCTGCCGGAGCAGGTAGGTGTTGGCCGCCGACAGGAACTGATCGGGCGGCACGGCCCCGAGGAGGGCGCTGAGCGCGCCGGAACAGAGGAGGGCACGCGTGCCGGCGTCGAGGCCCTTGCCGGACACGTCGACGACGGCGATCTCGAGGGTCTTGCCGTCCGGCGAGAGCGTCGAGACGACGAAGTCGCCGCCGAAGGACGACCCGCCGGCCGACTCGAGCACCATCTCGTGCTCCCAGCCCACGGGCAGGGCCGGCAGCCGGCCCAGGTCGCGCAGCGTGTCCCGGAGGTCGAGCAACATCGACTCGCCGCGCAGGCCCAGCCCGCCGACCCGCTGCCGCGCACTCGCGACCCAGCCGGCGAGTGCCCCGCCGGTCGCGATGACGACGAGGGCAACGACCCGCGCCGTGCTGTAGCCGAGGTGGGTCACCTCGAGAACCGCGGTGAGACTCACGGCGAGCATGAGGACGGCGACGCCCCGCAGGCTCAGCGTCAGCGCGCTGACCATGATGGGCAGCAGCAGGATCGAGATCGGGACATTGGTCGCGCCGAAGAGCCAGATGGCCGCGGCGATGAGCAGCACGGCCAGCAGCAGGCCCAGCAGCGAGGCGCGCTCGGCATCGACCCGGCGCCCGGCCTCGGCCCACGCCGGAGCGGGGCGACGCCCCGCCGGTCGGGTGGTGCGCCCCCTGGCGATGATCGGCCAGCGCATGATCGGGAAGCCTATCCGGCAGAAGGTATTTTCATCAGCAGAGGGGGCAACAGTGACCGAACCGACCGAACCGGCCCAGCCCGGCGAGTCCACCGACAAACCAGAGCCCGCGACTCCGCGTCGCGGCCCGCTCGACCGTCGGCGCGGGCCGGGCGACGGGCTGGCTTCGCTGGTCGGCAGCGGCAGCTCGCAGGTGGGCACCAACGGCGCCCTGCGGGCCCGCGACGTCTCGCGCCCCCGCTAGTGCACCGGCGGCAGGTTGCCGGTCTCCTCGTACGCGCTGAGCAGGTCGATGCGACGCTGGTGGCGGGGCTCGCCGCTGAAGGCCGTGGCCAGGAACGTGTCGACGAACCCGACGGCGTCGTCCTCGCTGACCATGCGAGCGCCGATGCTGATGACGTTGGCGTTGTTGTGCAGCCGGCCGAGCTGGGCGGTCTCCGTGGTCCAGGCCAGCGCCGCGCGTACCCCGGGCACCTTGTTGGCCGCGATGGCCTCGCCGTTGCCCGAACCGCCGATCACGACGCCCAGCGACGTCGCGTCCGCCGCCGTGGCCGCCGCCGCGGCCAGCACGAACGGCGGGTAGTCGTCCTCGGCGTCGTAGACGAACGGGCCGCAGTCGATCGGCTCGTGCCCCTCTGCCGTGAGGTGGTCGAGGAGCCGGCGCTTCAGCTCGAAGCCGGCATGGTCAGAACCCAGGTAGACCCGCATGGCGAGCAGTCTGTCAGGTGAGGGTTCTGGGTGTCGACGGCTGCCCCGGCGGATGGGTGGGCGCCGTGGTGACGACCGGACGTCGTCCGACGGTCGAGTGGGTGGTGCTGCCCGACGCGGCGGCTCTGCTCGCCCTCGCGGCGACGTGCGCGGCGACCGGCGTCGACATGCCGATGGGCCTCGCCGACGGACCACGCGCGTGCGACGTGCAGGCCCGCGCCCGGCTCGGGCCGCGGCGGTCCAGTGTCTTTCCCGCTCCGGTACGGGCCGTGCTCGGCGCCCGCTCGTACGCCGATGCGTGCGCACGGTCGCGGGCTGCCTGCGGGCGGGCGCTGTCGGTGCAGGCGTGGAATCTCGTGCCCCGCATCGCCGACCTCGACGCCGTACTGCCCGACGGCGGACTGCCGTGGCTGTCGGAGATGCACCCCGAGCTGTCGTTCGCGACGATGACCGGAGAACCGTTGGTACCAAAGAAGACGAGCGAGGGTCAGGCTGCTCGGGTGGAGGCCTTGACCGGCTGGGTCCCGGAGCTGCGGCTAGCCGAGGTGCCCCGCCCGGCCCGTACCGAGGACGCACTCGACGCGCTGGCCATCGCCTGGAGCGCCCTGCGGTGGCGCGAGGGCAGGGCCGAGACGTTGCCCGACCCGTGGGAGGTCGACGCCCGGGCCCTGCCCATGCGCATCACGGTGTGACGACGGCGCCGATCGACAGCAGGTGAGCCGACGCGGTGATGCAGCCGACGTGCGGGTCCTTGACGTACATCGCCTTGGTCGAGCCGGGCGGGTAGACCCGCTCGCCGAGGACCTTGCGCTGCTCGCTGGGCTTGTCGCAGCCGAGGACCGCGTCGACGATGTTGACGAAGTGCAGCTGGGCGACGGCCTTGCCGCCCGGCTTGAGGATGACCGTGTGGGCCTTGCCGACGCGAGTCGCCGAGGCGCCGACCTGCTTGCCCTTGGCCTTCACGTACGAGACCCCGGGGTGGCCGACGAGGAAGCAGGCCTTGGCGCCCTTGTTGGTGAAGACGAGGTTCTCGTAGCCGTTGCCGGCACCGATGTCTGCGGCAGTGTGGGTCAGCGTCAGCACGCCGACCGTGCAGCGAGGGAGCTTGGTGGCGGCCGAGGCCGGTGCTGCGAACGCGAGACTGCCTGCTACTGCGGCGATCGCGGCGGCAGAAGTGGTCACGGTGGAGAGGCGGCGCATGGGGCTCCTTCGTCGTCGAGAGGAACGATCACCCATGAGACGCCGATCGTGCCACGGCGGTTGTCCGGCCTAGCCTGTCGGTCATGGACAGGCTCACGCTGGTGCTCGTCGCCGATGTGCCGGAGACGTCGGTCGCCGGCTTCCGCGCGTACGAGGAGATGGTGCTGCCCCTGCTCGAGCGGCACGGTGGCCGGCTCGAACGACGCCTGCGCACGCCCGACGGCCGCTCCGAGGTGCACGTCCTGTCGTTCGCCGACCGCGCGGGCTACCAGGCCTACGTCGACGACCCCGAGCGCTCCGCCCATCGCGAACTGCTCGCCGGCAGTCCGTACGAGCAGCGGTTGCTCGAGGTCACCGACGTCGACTAGTCGAAGATCGGGTCGCGGTCGCGCGTGCGCTTGAGCTCGTAGAAGCCGTCGGTGCCGGCGACGAGGACGACGCCGTCCCAGAGCCGGCCGGCGGCCTCGCCGCGCGGGATCGGGGTGACGACCGGGCCGAAGAACGCGATGCCCTGGGTGTGGATGACCGGCGTGCCGACGTCCTGGCCGACCGGGTCCATGCCCTCGTGGTGGCTCTTGATGAGGGCCTCGTCGAACTCATCGGTGTCGGCGGCGTCGGCGAGCCGGAGCGGCAGGCCGACCTCGGCCAGGGCGGCCTCGTACGTCGCCCGCTCGCGCGGCAGCTTCTCGTGGTGGAACCGGGTGCCGAGCGCGGTGTAGAGCGGCAGGACGACCTCGGCGCCGAACTCCTGCTCGGCGGCAATGACGATGCGTACCGGGCCCCAGCCGGTGCTGAGCAGCGCGCGGTACTCCTCGGGGAGGTCGCGGTCCTTGTTGAGGACGGACAGGCTCATGACGTGCCAATGCGCCTCCAGGTCACGCACCTGGGCGGCTTCGAGCACCCATCGGGAGGTGATCCAGGCCCAGGGGCAGATGGGGTCGAACCAGAAGTCGACGCGGGTGGAGGACGTATCAGGCGAGGTCAGAATCATGTTCTGGGGCAACTCCACCGCCGCGACGTGACATTCCCGATCGGCCCAACTTGGTGCTCTGGGCCTCCTCCGCGGGGTAGGCCATGAAAGACTCGTCCGAGTCAAGAACACGTGGAGGCGTGACGGTGAACAACATGACGCGCGACGAGGCCCAGCAGCGAGCCCGGCTGCTGCACGTCGACGGGTACGACGTCTCCCTCGACCTGACGGTGGGTGACACCACCTTCCGGTCAGAGTCGACGGTGACCTTCTCCTGTCTCGAGCCGGGCGCCAGCACCTACCTCGACCTGACTGCCGAGAGCGTGCGCGAGGTGACCCTGAACGGGGTGAGCCTCTCCCCCGACGAGGTCTTCGACGGCAACCGGCTGACGCTGTCCTCCCTGGTCGCAGACAACACGCTGCACGTCGTCGCCGACTGCGTCTTCATGAACACCGGCGAGGGACTCCACCGCTTCGTCGACCCGGTCGACAAGAGCGTCTACCTCTACACGCAGTTCGAGACGTTCGACGCCCACCGCATGTACGCCTGCTTCGACCAGCCCGACCTCAAGGCGTCCTTCACCTTCACCGTGACCGCGCCGGAGGACTGGCAGGTCGTCACCAACATGGCGGCGGACACCGTGACCGAGGCGGACGCCGCTGGCATCCGTACCCATGCCTTTGCCACGACCAAGCGGATGTCCAGCTACATCACCGCCCTGGTCGCCGGCCCCTATCACGGGGTCTTCGACACCTACACCGCCGCCGACGGCACGACGATCCCGCTGGGCATCTACTGCCGGTCCTCGCTGGCCAGCCACCTCGACTCCGAATCGCTGTTCGAGGTCACCAAGCAGGGCTTCGACTTCTTCCACGAGCTGTTCGACTTCCCTTATCCCTTCGGCAAGTACGACCAGCTGTTCGTCCCGGAGTTCAACGCCGGGGCGATGGAAAATGCCGGCGCCGTGACGTTCCTGGAGGACTACGTCTTCCGGTCCAAGGTCACCGACTACGCCTACGAGCGTCGCGCCGAGACGGTGCTGCACGAGATGGCCCACATGTGGTTCGGCGACCTCGTCACCATGCGCTGGTGGGACGACCTGTGGCTCAACGAGTCCTTCGCCACGTACGCCAGCGTCCTGTGCCAGAGCGAGGCGACCCGCTGGACCAACGCGTGGACCACCTTCGCCAACGTCGAGAAGACCTGGGCCTACCGCCAGGACCAGCTGCCGTCGACCCACCCGATCGCGGCGGACATCGTCGACATCGAGGCCGTCAAGGTCAACTTCGACGGCATCACCTACGCCAAGGGCGCGTCCGTCCTCAAGCAGCTGGTCGCCTACGTGGGGCGCGACGAGTTCTTCACCGGCATCCGTGAGTACTTCAAGAAGCACGCCTGGGGCAACACCACGCTGCAGGACCTGTTGCAGGAGCTCGAGGCGGCCAGCGGCCGCGACCTCGCCTCCTGGTCGCGGGAGTGGCTCGAGACGTCCGGGGTCAACACCTTGCGCCCCGCCC
This sequence comes from Acidothermaceae bacterium B102, assembly GCA_033097465.1. Lineage (GTDB taxonomy): Bacteria > Actinomycetota > Actinomycetes > JAWWOL01 > JAWWOL01 > JAWWOL01. The sequence continues at coordinate 3,579,860 of AP028633.1, read as the reverse complement.
TCGAGGTCACCGACGGCGTCTACACCGGCTTCGCCGTGCTGCAGGAGGCGGCCGCCGACTATCCGACGCTGCGTTCGCACCGAGTCGGGGTCGGGCTCTACGACCGCGTCGAGGGCCAGCTGGTACGCCGGCGGTTCGTCGAGATGGACGTCGTCGGCGGACGCACCGAGGTGCCCCAGCTCGTCGGCGAGGCCAAGGCCGACGTCGTGCTGGTCAACGACGACGACCTCGCCTACGCCAAGATCCGGCTCGACGCCGACTCCCTCGCGGCCATCACCACCGACATCGGCGCGTTCGCCGACTCCCTGCCCCGCGCCTTGTGCTGGACGGCCGCATGGGACATGACGCGCGACGCCGAGATGGCGGCCAGCGACTACCTCACCCTCGTGCTGTCGGGCATCTCCCGCGAGACCGACATCGGCGTCGTGACCGCGCTCCTGCGGCAGGCGCAGGGCGCGCTCACCTTTTACACCGCGCAGCCGCACATCGAGGCCGGCTGGCGGCGCTTGGCTGACGCTGCCTACGACGCGAGCTATGCCGCGGCACCAGGCAGCGACCACCAGCTGGCCTGGGTACGCACTCTCGCCTCTGCCGCACGCGACGAGCACCACCTCGACCTGATCGCCGCACTCCTCGACGGCAGCGAGACCATCGAGGGCCTCAGCGTCGACACCGAGCTGCGCTGGACGCTGCTGCGCCGACTCGTGGTGAGCGGGCGGGCCGGCGAGGCCGCCATCGAGGCCGAGCTCGACCTCGACAACACGGCCGCCGGCGAGCGGCACGCCTTCTCAGCGCGCGCAGCGATCCCGACCGCCGAGGCCAAGGCCGAGGCGTGGGCCCAGGTCGTCGTGGGCAACGAGCTGCCCAACGCCCTGCAGGCCGCGGTCATCGGTGGGTTCGCCCAGCCCGAGCAGACCGAGCTCCTACGTGCCTACGTCGAGCCGTACTTCGCCTGCCTGGTCGACGTGTGGAAGAACCGCACCCACGAGATCGCCGGCAACATCGTCGAGGGCCTCTACCCCGGGGCGCTCGTCGAGCAGGCGACCCTCGACCGCACCGACGCCTACCTCGCCGAGACCGACGACCTGCCGCCGGCCCTGCGCCGCCTGCTGGTCGAGGGCAAGGACAGCATCGCCCGCGCCCTGCGCGGGCGGCTCAAGGACGCCAGCTGAGCGGACTGTGGTTGCGGGCTAGACCACGCGTCCGGTGAGGCGACGCGGCACGGCGGTGCGCTGACCGAGCATGCGCACACCCTGCAGCACCCCGCCGGCGAGGTCGCCGCCGGTGAACGAGCTGGTCATCGACAGGGCGGCGAGGGCACAGTCGCGGTCGCTGAGCCGGCCGCGCAGCGACGTACCCATGACGATCTCGACCCGGCGGGCGTTGGGCGCGACCAGGACCAGGACCGCCTCGTGGGCCCGGTCACCGAGAGCAGCGTGCGCCCGCTCGGCGAGGGCGCGCACGTCGGAGCCGGACTCGGGGAAGTCATCGGGGTCGGCCACGAGCACGCTGAAGACGACCTTGGCCGCCTCGCCGATCTCGCGGACCTCCTTGCCGATCTCGGTCAGGTCGCGCTCGCTGAAAGCGTCACCAGCTGGCACTGGCGCCACCACCCTTCACGGACTCGACGGAGGCAGCGGCAAGGGCCTGCTCGGGCTCGGGTGGACCGTTGAACCACACGGCGTCGGCGCGCCAGTCACGCGTCGGGCGGTAGCGCGGCCGACGGCGGATCGAGGGGGCGTAGGTCAGGGCGGCGATCAGCAGGAAGAACCCCACCGGGATGGCGATGTAGATCAGCACCACGAACAGCGGTCCGGTCTTGGACGGCGCCTGGCCGTCGTCGAGGCGGGCCCACGCCGGGGCCGTGGCGACGAAGGGCAGCGCGAGGCCGGTCAGCAGCGCGGTCGTGACGCGGACGAAGCGAGCTCTCACTGGTCCCTCAACTAATCGGGTGAGTCGGTACGGACACGGTATCGGACCGGGACAGCCGGCGCGCCACCTGGGCCGCCATCGGCGCGGCCATGATCTCCTCCAGCAGCACCGGACGGCCGTCCGGGGTCGCCACGGGCAGGCGCCACGAGGGGTACTCGTCGATGGTGCCGGGCAGGTTGGGCTGGCGGATGTCGCCCACGACGTCGCTCAACGAGCCGGCCAGCAGCCGCGCCGGGCTCTCGCCGAGCCAGGCGTAGAGCGCGAGCACCATCACGTCGTCGGCCACCGGCTCGCCGTCGTGGTGCGGCAGCAGACCCCGGCGACTCAGCGCCTCGACCCAGGCCGCCTTCTCGTCGCGGGCCTGCGCCCAGTCCTGGGCGGGGTCGTTGAGCAGGCCGAGCGCCTCGCGGGCGCGTACGTGCTCACCCTCGAGGAAACCGGCCGCCGTCGGCAGGTCGTGGGTGGTCAGGCTGGCCATGGACAGCGCCCGCCAGTCCTCGGGGCTGATCGGCTTGGGCAGGCCGGTTCCGGGCTCGGGGCCGAGCTCGAACCACAGCACGTCGTTGCCCAGGATGCCGCGGCTCGCCAGCTCGTGGACGACGTACGGGGCGACGGTGCCGAGGTCCTCCCCCACGACGACGGCCCCCGCGCGGGTCGCCTCGAGCAGCAGCACCGAGAGCAGCGCGCGATGGTCGTAGTAGACGTAGGTGCCGCGGTCGGCCGTCCACCCCTGGGGCACGCACCACAGCCGGAACAGCCCCAGCACGTGGTCGATGCGGATGCCGCCGGCGTGACGCAGCACGGACCGGATGAGGTCGCGGAACGGCGCGTACCCCACGGTGGCCAGCTCGGTCGGGTGCCACGGCGGGAGCGCCCAGTACTGCCCCTGCTGGTTGAACGAGTCTGGCGGCGCGCCGATGCTCAGCCCGCCGGCGAGCACCCCTTGCAGCGCCCAGGCGTCGGCGCCGTACGACGTGACGCCGACCGCCAGGTCGTGGATCACGCCGATGGTCATGCCCGACTCGTGGGCCGCTTCCTGGGCGGCCTCGAGCTGCTCGTCGCACAGCAGCTGGAGCCACGCGTGCCAGCGCAACCGCTCGCCGAGGGCGGCGCAGGCAGCAGCGACCTCCGCCGACCGCGGGTCGTGCAGCTCGGTCGGCCAGTCGTGGAACTGCACGCCGTGCACCTCGGCCAGGGCGTTGTACGCGGCGAACTCCCGCAGGCCCGCCGTCGCCTTGATGAAGGCGTCGAGCCGGGCGGAGCGGTCGGGCGTCGCCGGCTGGCTGAACAGCACGGCCAGCGCCTGCTCCTTGGCGGCCCAGCTCGCATCGCGATCGATGCGCCCGTCCGTGTTGGCGGCGTGCGTCGAGCGGGCGAGGGCGTCGACCTCGTCGCGAACGGCCCGCGGCGCTGCAAGGTAGTCGACCGTGAGCTCGGGCCGGAGATACTGCGGCGCGCGGAACCGACGACTGCTCGGGGAGTACGGCGACGGGTCGAGCGGGCGCACCGGCGGTCCGGCGTGCATCGGGTTGACGAGGACCAGCGCAGCCCCCTGGCCGCCGCTCCAGGACGTGAGCAGGCGCAGGTCGGCGAGGTCGCCCACCCCCCACGAGTCGCGTGAGCGCAGCTGGTAGAGCTGGGCCGCCCAGCCCCAGCCCTTGGCCACCTCGGGCAGAGTGGCCGGCGGGACGATGAGGGTGGCAACCGCGTGCCGTCCGTCGGCCGTGACTACGACAAGGCGGTGCCAGCCGATCGGCAGGTCGTCGGGCAGCAGCAGCTCACGGCCGGCGACCGCCAGGACCCGTACCGAGGCGTCTTCGAGCTCGACGGTCGCCGAGATCGCCTCACCGGTCAGCGCCACGCTCGACGACACCCCGACGTCGGCGACCACGGTCGGCGGCAGGAGGGGCACCGCGGCACGGGCCGTCGCGAGGGCCGCGTCAGGGTCGGAGACGTCGACGCCGAGCGCCGTCAGGACCGCAGCGACCACCTCGTCGGCGACGGTGACCGGGCGCGCGGCCCAGTCGTCGTAGCTCGTCGCGACGCGGTAGTGGTCGGCGAGCGCCCGCAGGCTGCTGGAATCGGTCACGTCGGAACGCTACCGGAGCAGCGGGTCAGGCACTCGCCGGCTCGGCGAAGTCGGCCGCATCGTCGTCATCCCAGCCGAACATGTCGCCGTCGCCGTCCTCGACGCTGACGGCGAGGTAGCGCCGCCATCGCGGGTCCATGCGGCCGGTGCTGACGATGCGCCAGACCGCGCCGTTGGGCACGCGAGGGGCGCGACGCAGTCGCCAGCCGAGGTCGGCGATGTTGCGGTCGGCCTTGACGTGGTTGCACCGCCGGCAGGCCGACACCACGTTGTCCCAGGTGTGGGGGCCGCCGCGGCTCTTGGGCACGACGTGGTCGAGGCTCGTCGCGGGCGCGTCGCAGTAGACGCAGCGACCGCCGTCGCGGGCGAAGACGGCGCGACGAGTCAGGGGCACGACGCTGCGATAGGGAACCCGTACATAGCGGGACAACCGGATCACAGCGGGGATCGGGAGCGACTGCCTCTCGCTGCGCACCAGGCCGTCGCCCGGCTCGACGACCACCGCCTTGTGGGCAAGGACAAGCAGCACCGCGCGCCGTTCAGGCACGACGCACAGTGGCTCGAACGAAGCGTTCAGCACCAGAGCGTGGGGCACAGCAGGCCTCCTCGGCCGAGCTCCGGCGCGTGGCTCGTGCCGGAGTAGCACCCCCAGTCTCCCCGACGCGGGACGATTGCGCACGCATGTTGCCTCGACGTGTCTCTAGGCTGGCTCCCATGAACCAGCCTGCCTACCCCGCCGCTGCTCGCGAGGACATCGTCGACGACCTGTTCGGGCACCGGGTGGCCGACCCGTACCGCTGGCTCGAGGACGCCACGACCGCCCAGACCGCCGAGTGGCTGGGCTACCAGGACGACCTCGCGCGGCCCTACCTCGACGGCCTGCCGGGCCGCGAGCGGCTGCGGGCGCGGCTGACCGAGCTGCTGGGCACCGGTGTCATCAGCGGGCCGGCGTGGCGCGGCGACCGCTACTTCTTCGTGCGCCGCGACCCGGGTCAGGAGCACGCTGCCGTTCTGGTACGGGAGGCGGACGGCACCGAACGCATGCTCATCGACCCGGCGGCGCTCGACCCCAGCGGCAAGACCACGCTCGACAGCTGGCAACCCGACAAGGAAGGCCGGCTGCTCGCCTACCAGCTCTCCGTCGGCGGTGACGAGGAGAGCTCGCTGCTGGTGCTCGACGTCGACAGCGGCGCGGTCGTCGACGGCCCGCTGCCGCGCACCCGCTACTCCCCCGTCGCCTGGCTGCCCGGCGGCGAGCAGTTCTACTACACCCGCCGGCTTGCCCCCGAGGACGTGCCCGCGGACGAGTCGATGTACCACCACCGGGTCTACCTGCACCGGGTCGGCGACTCCCCCGACGACGACGTGATGGTCTTCGGCGAGGGCATGGACAAGACGAGCTACTACGGCGTCTCGGTCAGCCGCGACGGTCGCTGGTTGAGCCTCACGCGCACCCTCGGCACCGCACCGCGCAACGACGTCTGGCTGGCCGACATCTCCGCCGGCAACCTGACATCCCCTGCGCTGCAAGAGGTCCAGCTCGACATCGACGCCGGCACCAGCATCCACGTGGGCAACGACGGGCGGCTCTACGTGTTCACCGACCGCGACGCGCCGCGCGGCAGGCTCTGCGTCACCGACCCCACGACGCGTTCGTACGACAGCTGGCGGGAGCTGATCGCCGAGGACCCGGAGGCCGTGCTCGACGACTTCGCGATCCTCGACGACGTGCTGCTCGTGTCGCACACCCGTCACGCCGCGAGCGAGCTCACCGTCCACGACCTCGTCACCGGCGCGCTCCTGCGTACCGTCGAGCTGCCGGGTGTGGGGTCGCTCGGCGGGGTCGGGTCGCGGCCCGAGGGCGGCACCGAGGCATGGGTCGGCTGGACCGGGTTTGCCACGCCGTCCTGCGTGCTGCGCTACGACGCGGTGGCCGACACGCTCGAGACCTGGGCCGAGCCGCCGGGCAGGGTCGAGGTGCCTGCAGTGCACAGCCAGGTCGTGACCTACCCCTCGAAGGACGGCACGCTCGTCCGCATGTTCGTGGTGTCACCGGCGGGCACGCCCGACCAGCCGCGGCCGACCACGTTGTACGGCTACGGCGGCTTCAACATCCCGATGACGCCCGGCTTCTCGGCCGGCATCCTGGCGTGGGTCGAGGCCGGCGGCGTCTACGCGATCGCCTGCCTGCGCGGCGGTTCCGAGGAGGGCGAGGACTGGCACCGTGCCGGGCGTCGCGACCTCAAGCAGAACGTCTTCGACGACTTCGCGGCCGCAGCCGAGTGGCTGGTCGCCGAGGGCTGGACCACCTCCGAGCAGCTCGCCATCTCCGGTGGCAGCAACGGCGGCCTGCTCGTGGGCGCCGCCCTCACCCAACGGCCCGAGCTCTACGCCGCCGTCGTCTGCTCGGCGCCGCTCCTCGACATGGTCCGGTACGAGGGCTCCGGCCTCGGCCAGCTGTGGTCCGACGAGTACGGCACGGCGTCTGACCCCGCCGAGCTCGCGTGGCTCCTGGGCTACTCGCCGTACCACCGGGTGGTCGAGGGGACCGCTTACCCCGCCGTGCTGTTCACCATCTTCGACAGCGACAGCCGGGTCGACCCGATGCACGCCCGCAAGCTCTGCGCGGCGCTGCAGTGGGCCACCTCGTCCGACCGGCCGATCCTGCTGCGCCGCGAGGCCGACGTGGGCCACGCGGGGCGTTCGGTGAGTCGCTCGGTCGAGCTCTCCGTCGACTCGCTGTCGTTCGCCGCCGCCCGTACCGGGTTGGTGCTCGGCACGTGATCGTCGCCGTGGCCTCGGACAACCTCACCAGCATCTGCAGCGCCACCGACCCGCGCGCGTGGTGCGGCCCGGCCTCGTCCGGCACCCGCATCGGCCTGATCATCGTGCTGGCCGTGGTGATCCGCTTCCTCGGCCACCGGGCCATCAGCCGACTGGTCTCGCGCACGGTCAACGGGCTTCCCGTCCCCCTGCGCAGGGTGTCCGTGCGGGCCCGGTCGCTGTTCGAGTCCGAACCGTCCTCGTCGCCGGCGCGGCGCCAGCAGCGGGCCGAGACCATCGGTTCGGTGCTGCGGTCGATCCTGTCCTTCCTGGTGTTCACCATCGCGTTCGTGATGGTCTTGCAGACGCTCGGCCTCGACATCACGCCGATCCTCACCGGAGCCGGGATTGCCGGCGTAGCAGTCGGTTTCGGTGCCCAGAATCTCGTCAAGGACTTCCTCTCCGGCATGTTCATGATCCTCGAGGACCAATACGGCGTCGGCGACTTCATCGACGCCGGGCTGGCCTCGGGCACCGTCGAGTCGGTGGGCTTGCGCACCACCCGGGTCCGCGACGCCGACGGCACCATCTGGTATCTCCGCAACGGCGAGATCGTCCGCATAGCCAACTTCAGCCAGGGCTGGTCGCGGGTCGTGGTCGACGTGCCCGTCAGCTACAGCCAGCCGCTCGCCCGGGCGCAGGAGGTGCTGCTCGCGGCGGCGCAGTCAGTCGTCGCCGACGAGCGCTACGCCGCCGCGGTGCTGGACCCGCCGGAGGTCTGGGGAGTCCAGTCGTACGAGGAGAAGTGGCTCACGCTGCGGGTCGTGATCCGTACCAAGGCCCGCGAGGCCGACCCGATCGGCCGAGCCGTGCGCCTCGCCGTCAAGGACACGTTCGACGCCGAAGGCATCGCCAGTCCCGCAGCGGCCGTGGTGGGAGAATGAACGGGTGACCGAGCCCGCGCAGCCCACGTTCTACGACGCCGTCGGCGGCGAGGAGACCTTCACCAAGCTGGTCAAGGCCTTCTACACGGGCGTGGCCGAGGACCCGGTGCTGCGTCCGCTCTACCCGGAGGACGACCTCGGCCCGGCCGAGGAGCGGTTCCGGATGTTCCTCATCCAGTACTGGGGCGGTCCGCGCACCTACAGCGACCTGCGCGGCCACCCGCGGCTGCGGATGCGCCACGCGCCGTTCTCCATCGGGCCGAAGGAGCGCGACGCCTGGTTGGTGCGGATGCGTGACGCGCTGGACACCCTCGACCTGCCGGCGCCGCTCGAGCAGGAGCTGTGGTCCTACCTGTACCAGTCGGCTTTCGCCATGATCAACCGCATGGACTGAGGTGCGGCCGAGCGCGGTACGGATCACCGCGACCTACCTGCTGGGCGTGGCCTTCACGTCGATCGGCATCATCACCCAGGCGCAGCGCTCCCACATCCCGCTGAACAAGGCCTACCGCCGCTGGGATTCCGGCTTCTACGTCAGCGTCGCCCAACACGGCTACAACCTGTTCTTTGTCACGCCGAGCGGCTACCTCAAGCAGAACACCACCGCGTTCTTTCCCGGCTACCCGCTCGCGATCCGGCTGCTGGCCAACCTGTTCGGCTGGGCCGGCCTGTCCTACCGCGGTGCCGCCTGGGCGATCAACGGCGGCTGCGGGCTGGCCGCGCTGTTCGTGATCGCTGCGACGGTGCGCCACTTCTACCCGGAGCCGATCGCGGTCCGCACGGCGCAGGCGGTCGCGCTGTTCCCCGGCGCCGCGGTGCTGCTGTTCACCTACGCCGAGGGGCTGTTCCTGCTCCTCGCCACGACGTGTGTGTACGCGGCGGTCACGCGCCGGTGGTGGTGGGCTGGCCTGGCGGCGCTGGCGGCCGGCGGCACCCGGGCCAACGGCCTCTACCTCGCGGTGTTCCTCGGGCTGGTCGCGCTGCACGCCATCTGGACCCGCCGCGACTGGCTGAGCCTGGTTGCACCCGCGCTCGCACCGCTGGGCTTCGCCGCGTACCTCGGCTTCGTGTGGTGGGAGACCGGGCGCCCCGACGAGTGGTTCGCGGTCGAGCGGTACGGCTGGCGGCAGCGCAACGACTTCGGCGCGGAGACGTTCCGCGTCCTGACCGGGCCGCACCCGCTCGACTCCGGGCTGCTGGTGCTGCAGCTCGTGGGGGTCGGCTTCGTCGTGCTGATCGGGGTGCTGGCCCTCGTCCGGCGGACCAGGCTGCCCGGCACGCTGCTGACCTACACAGCGGTGATGCTCCTGCCGCTGCTCGTGGCATCGCGCGTGGGGCTGCGACCGCGGTTCCTGCTACCGGCATTCCCGCTGATGGTCGTCGCTGCCCAGGCACTGCGCAGCTGGGCGTTCGCCGCCTACTGCGCCCTGTGCCTGGTGGGGCTGGTGTGGTCGGGCTACGTCTACGTCGGACACTTCCCGCCCTGACGGGTCAGGACTGCCAGACCGAGATGTGGACCACGTCAGGGCCCACGGCGAAGGCGACCCGGCAGACGGGCACGGCGCCGGGCACGGTGGTCGCCCAGACGCTCGGGCTCACCATCGGCAACGACAGCTGACTGGGGGCCGGCAGCAGGCTCTTGACGTTGCCACCGATCATGTTGGTCAGCTCGCCCAGCGCGTCGACGACCTCGGACTCGGTGACGACGTCCGGCGTGGTCTCGAACATCGTCGCCGCGACCTGCCGGGCCAGTCCCGGAGTCAGCTCGAGAACGACGGCGCCGAACCACGCGTCGGCCACGCGGACCGCGCCGACGATCGACGGCTGGCCGGCGAGGGCCGCGTCGTCGACGGCGATCTGGTCGATGTGGACGTTGAGGAACGACGCCCACACGTCCTGGGCGATGATGCACACGTCGTCGGGGCTGACCACCTCGACTCCTTGGGGCAGGCCATGGTCCATGCTGACGCTCATCGTGTTGCCTCTCCGCCACGTTGCCGGTAGCACGTGGCACGGTCGAACTGAACGGGCTCGAACGCCTCGTCGACGTTGAGCGTGGTCTCGGCACCGCCGAGGAACAGGTAACCGTCCGGCCGGAGGACCGATCGCACCCGCTTGAGCACCTGCTTCTTCGTCTCGGTGTCGAAGTAGATCAAGACGTTGCGCAGGAAGATGACGTCCGGACGGCCCACGATCGAGTCGAACGCGCGCGCCAGGTTGAGCGGCCGGAACTCCACCATGGAACGGATGGAGCTCTTGACCTCCCACTCCATGCCGATCCGCTCGAAGTTGCTCACGAGCATCTGGGCCGGCAGTCCGCGGTTGACCTCGAGCTGGCCGTAGCGGCCGCGCTTGGCCTTGGCCAGCATCTCCTCGGACAGGTCGGTCGCGATGATCTGGACCTGCCAGCCCGGGTGCATCGCCAGGCTGTTCGCCAGCATCATGGCGATGCTGTACGGCTCCTGGCCGCTCGAGCAGCCGGCGGACCAGATCGTGATCTTGCGATCGCGGGCCCGCTTGACGAGCAGCTCGGGCAGGATGTGCGCCGAGAGTGCGTCGAACGGGAGCCGGTCGCGGAACCACGAGGTCTCGTTCGTCGTCATCGCGTCGACGACCTCAGCGTGCAGGGCCGTCTCGGGCGAGGACTGGAGGCGCGCGACCAGGTCGGAGATCGCCTCGCCACCCTCGCGACGGGCCAGCGGGGTGAGCCGCGACTCGACGAGGTACTCCTTGCCGGGCTCGAGGACGATGGCCGATCGGCGCCACACCAGCTGTGCGATGTAGTCGAAGTCGGCGGATCCCACGGTCATCGGGTGGCCCCGGCAACCGCACGGCCCCGGGTACGACCCGCGACGGACAGCAGATGGCCGGCAACCTCACTCAGCGGCAGGATGCGGTGGGCGAGCCCGGCGTTGGCCACGACCCCCGGCATGCCCCAGACCACCGAGGTCGCCTCGTCCTGGACCACGATCTGGGCGCCGGCGGCGCTCATCCGCTCGACCCCGCGGATGCCGTCCTGGCCCATGCCGGTGAGCACGACCCCGAGGGCACGCTCCCCGTACACGTCGGCGACCGAACGGAAGAGCACGTCCACGGCGGGGCGGACCCAGTTCTCCGGGCCCTCCTGGTGGATGCCGGCGCGGACGTGCACGCCGTCACGACGTAGCGAGAGGTGGTAGTCGCCGGGCGCGATGAGCACCGTGCCGGCCTCGACGATGTCGCCGTCCTTGGCCTCCCGCACGATGACGTTGCCCGCGGTGTGCAGGCGCTGCGCGAAGAGTCGGGTGAACAGTGGAGGCATGTGCTGGACCACGACGACCGGCACCGGGAAGTCAGCGGGCAGCTGGCCGAGGATCAGCGCGAGCGCGTCTGGGCCGCCGGTCGAGGCACCGATGGCGATGACGTCGACCGGGCCGGTCGGCTCGCCCGACGCGGGCGTCGGGACGAAGGGGGCACGCGGCCGGGTCACGGTGGACGAGACGGGCATGAGCGGCGATGCGGTGACGGCAGCGCGGCCGAGGCGGGCCGCCCGTACCCCGGTGAGCGCCTTGATCTTGGGGATCAGCTGGGCCTGGACGCTCGCCATGGCCTCGTCGGGCGACGACACCTTGGACGGCTTGCAGACGTAGTCGTTGGCACCGAAGGTGAGGGCGTCGAGGGTGATCGCGGCGCCGCGCTCGGTGAGCGAGCTGAACATGATCACCGGCAGCTTGGGGTGCCGGCGGCGCAGCTCCTTGAGCGTCTCGAGCCCGTCCATGTCGGGCATCTCGATGTCGAGCGTGACCAGGTCGGGGTTGAGCTGGGCGATCTTGTCGAGGCACAGCCGGCCGGAGGAGGCCGTACCGACAACCTCGATCTCAGGGTCGGACTGCAGTGCGGTGGTGACGAGACGCCGGGCCACCACGCTGTCGTCGACGACCAATACCGCGATCTTCGCGGTGCTGGCCACGATCACACCACCGCAAGGCCGAGAAGGTTGAGCTTGTCGACGATCGCCTCACTGGTGAAGGGTTTGATGACGTACTCGTGGGCACCGGCCGCGAGAGCACGCACGATCTGGCTCTGCTCGCTCTCGGTGGTGACCATCATGAGCGTCATGCTGGTGTAGGCCTCGACCGCCCGGACCTCCTTCACGAAGGTCAGGCCGTCCATGACAGGCATGTTCCAGTCGATGAGGGCGAGGTCGGGGACGGGCATGTGCGTGAGCATGTCCAAGCCCTCGCGTCCGTCGGCGGCTTCCGTCACCTCGAAGCCCACCTCGCGCAGGATGCGGCCGAGAATCATCCGCATCGCGCGAGAGTCGTCGAGTACCAGTGCGCGCATGTCCGTCCCTGTCTGTCCCGACCGGAGAGTCTCCGGGCTGGCATGGTTGCTAAGTGTTGTCGGCTGCAAATGACGAAACGTGAGGGCCGGACGGGGTAGTCACTCCTGACCCGATGGACTGGTCAGGCGGGCCGCGGATCGAGCACCCGGAGGACGTCGAGCGTGAGCAGCAACCCGTCGGGCAGCTTGTAGGCCCCGCTGAGGAACTCGCGGGCGGGTCCGGTGACGGTCTCGGGGATCGGCTCGAACGCCGAGTCCTCGACGTCCTCCACCGACTCGATGTCGTCGACGAGCAGGCTCACCGAGCCACCCTCGCCGCGCAGGACCACATTCATGGTGGGAGCGCCCTCGGGGCGGTCCGGCCGGCCGAGGAGGCGGCGCAGGTCGAGCGCCGTGACCACCTCGCCACGCAGGTTCATCACGCCGGCAACCGTGGGAGGAGCCAGTGGTACGGGGGTCACCGCCATGTGGCGGCTCACCTCCTGCACCAGCATGGCGTCGACCCCGAACAGCTCGCCGTCCACCGTGAAGGTGGAGATCTTGTGCCTCATGAGCGGGCCTCCTGCTCGTCGGCGGGCTCGTAGAAGTGCGGGTCCGCGGCCAGGATCGCGTGGCGGACGTCGAGCATCTCCATCACCCGCTGCTGGACCACGGTGGTGCCGGTGACGCCGGTGCTGTCGATGTCGGTCTCGAGGATCGCGATGCCGGCACCGCCCTGAACGGCGATGTCGATGATCTCGTCGACGACGAGCCCGACCGAGCGGCCGTCCTCGTGGTAGACGACGACCTGCAGCGTCTCCTCGGTCTCGCGTCCGTGCGGCACCCCGGTGAGCACCGAGTCGAGCCGGGCGATGGGCAGGATGCTGTCGCGGTACTGCAGCGCCTCCCGGTCCCCCACCTTCTCGAGCTTGATGAGCGGGATCTCCTCGAGCCGGGTGACGGCCTCCATGGGGATCGCCAGCCGGCGGCCCTCACCGATGCGTACGACGAGCAGCGAGCGCCCGACATCAACCACCTCGAGGTCGTCGTCGACCCCGAACGCGTTCTGGCCGGTGGCAGCGGCGACCCGGCTGGACTCGGCCAGACCCCAGACGTCGATGATCATGGCCAGCGTGCCGTCGCCCAGCATGGTGACGCCGGAGAACTCCTGGATCGACTTGAGGTGCGCCGACAGCGGGCGTACGACGATTTCCTCGGTGTCGACGACGTGGTCGACGAGGAGGCCGTACTGCCGGTCCTTGTGGCCGAGGACCGCGATGAACCAGCTGCGGTCGTCGAGCTCGGCCGGCGGGAAGCCCAGGGCCTCGCGCAGCGACACGAGTGGGATCAGGTTGTCACGCAGCCGGAAGACAGGGGCGTCGGCGATGTGCTCGATGCGCGACGTCCGCTCGTTGCCCTCGAGTCGCACGATCTCGAGCAGGCTGGCCTGCGGGATCGCCAGCCGTTGGTCGGCGCAGGCGACGACGATGGCGGAGACGATGGCGAGCGTCAGCGGGATCTTGATCCGGAACGTCGTGCCGACGCCGGGCGTGGCCGAGACCTCGACCGAGCCGCCGATGCGCTCCATGTTGGTCTTGACGACGTCCATGCCGACGCCGCGGCCGGAGACGTTGGTGACGGTCTCGGCGGTGGAGAAGCCGGCCAGGAAGATCATGTTGACCACGTCGCGCTCGGACATCGTCGCGAGCTGGTCGACGGTGACGAGGCCGCGCTCGAGCGCCTTGGCGCCGATGCGCGCGGGGTCGATGCCGGCGCCGTCGTCGGTGACCTCGAGGTTGACCTGGCCGCCGTCGTGGAAGGCACGCAGCGAGAGCCGGCCCTCGACCGGCTTGCCGCGGGCGGCCCGTACCTCGGGAGTCTCGATGCCGTGGTCGATCGCGTTGCGGACCAGGTGGGTCAGCGGGTCCTTGATGGCCTCGATGACGCTGCGGTCGAGCTCGGTCTCGGCGCCGGTCAGCTCGAGGCGGACCTGCTTGCCGACGTAGAGCCCCAGGTCGCGGACGATGCGCGGCAGCTTGCTCCAGACACTGTCGATCGGCTGCATGCGAGCCTTCATCACGCCCTGCTGCAGGTCGGTGCAGATGACGTTGAGCCGCTGCCAGTTGCGGGTGACCATGGTGTCGCCGACGCCGACGACCTTGCTGGCGATCTGGTTGCGGGTGAGCACCATCTCACCGACCAGGCGCATCAGGTTGTCGAGCACCTCGACGTCGACGCGCACGCTGCTGTCGGCGACGGAACGACGGCCGTCGGCGCCCATGCCGAGCACCTGCGAGAGGTCCTCGGGGGTGACGGCGCCGTGCTCGACCAGGATCTCGCCGAGCCGGCGCTGGTCGCCGACCGACTGCTCCATGAGGCCAAGCGTGATGTCCTCGGGGCTGACGACGCCCTGCTCGACGAGCGCCTCGCCGAAGAGCGGGCTGCCGTCGTCGGAGGTGGGGATGCCGATGCCGGACTCCGGCAGCGCCTCACCCTTGGCAACGGCGCTGAGCCGGGCGAGCAGCGTGGTGATGCTGACGTCGCCCTCGGAGCCGTCGGCCTCGATGTTGCGCAGGATCTGGCGGATGCCGTCGACCATCTCGAGCAGGACGCTCGTGATCTCGGGCGTGAGCACCATGCGGCCGTCACGGAGGTGGCTAAGCAGCCCCTCCCCGGTGTGGGTCAGCTTCTCGAGCGTGCCGAACGCGAGGAAGCCGCTGGTGCCCTTGATCGTGTGGATGGTGCGGAACACGCTGCCGAGCAGCGGACGCGAGTCAGGCTCCTGCTCGAGGGCGACGAGGTCCTGGTCGAGCTGGTCCAGGTTTTCGTGACTCTCGACGAGGAACTCATGGACGATCTCGTCCATCTCGTTCACTGGGCCTCCTCGATTGCCTGGCGGTCGGGCGACGGCCAGGTCTGTTGCTGCCCCCACTGCATCGGCCGATTGCCCGATCACCTGAGAGGCAAAATCCCAGCAAGATCGCTCATCTTCGTGGCGTCGTGCCGATAGAGACGTCATGGGTGAGTACGAAGCGCTGGTCGACCTGCTGGGGCGCGAACGCACGCTGCTCGAAGTCCTCGTCTACCGGCTGGTCGAGCTGCGCCTGCTGCTGGTCTCCGGAGACGGGCGGTTCCTCGCCTGGGCCGCCGAGGAGGTCGAGGACGCCACCGCCGCCGTTCGCGGTGCCGAGCTCAACCGGGCCATGCTCATCTCGCGCCTTGCCGAGCAGCGCGGTTGCCTCGAGGAGTCCCTGACGCTGGCGATCCTGGTCGATGTCGCCGACCCGCCCTGGCACGCCCTGCTGGCCGACCACCGCAGCGCGCTCATCGGCCTGACCGGTGAGGTCGACGACCATGCCTCCGCCGTACGGCGCCTCGCCCGTACCGCGACCGACTCGGGAGCGGCTCTGCTGGCCCGGACCAGCGGGCCGGAGGCGGTACGGGCATGACCGACACCTCTTGCACGCCCGACACCATCGACAGGGTCGCGTGGATCGACGTCAGCCGGCTCGAGCTCCGCGACACCCGGCTCACCGAGGTGCAAGCCCTGCTGAGCTGCGCCGAGGACCTGATCCACGACATCCTCGCTCGCAACCACCCCGAGGCGAAGGCACCGTCGGTCGCAGCCGAGATCAACCTGCTCGCCGACCAGCTCGCCCACCTGCCGGAGTACTTCGAGGGCTCGGAGGACAACCCGGTTTTGCTCCGACGGGCAGCCGTGATGTGCGCCGGAGCTGAATGGATCCGTCTCGGCGGACTGCTGCCCAGCCTGCGCCTGCGGCTGTCCTTCGTGGCCGAGGCGATCGCGGAGACGGCGGTCGGGCTGAGCCGGCTGCGGCGCTCAGGACCCCAGCACCCCAGCGGCGTACCGGACAGTGACACGTTTGCCGCCGAGATCGCCGCAGACGAGGAGGCGATCCGCGAGGAGCTGCGTCGTCGCGCCGCCCGAGCCGGCGCCGAGAACGCCTATGCCGCGGCCGACGGTGCCTTTCTTCCGTCGCTGACCGATTTCCTGCGCTGAGCCCCTAGGCGTGGAAGCCCATCGGGCTGGCATGGACGGTCGCCGCCGTCAGCCGCGGGACGCGGGCGAGCAGGTGCTCCTCGGCGTGGTGGGCGAGCTCGTGAGCCTCGGCCAGTGACAGGTCGGCCCCGACGACGGCGTCGACCTCGGCCCGCAGGGTGTGACCGATCCAGCGGATGCGCATCTCGCGGACATGGTCGATGCCGGTGACGCTGGCCACCGCGGCGGTCGCCTGGTCGACCAGGGCAGGGTCGACGGCGTCCATCAGCCGCGCGCCGACCTGGCGAGCGGCGGAGCGGAGCACGCCGAGGATCGCGACGGTGATGACCAGACCGACGACCGGGTCGGCCTCGCGCCAACCGAGGGCAACGCCGCCGGCGCCGACGAGGACGGCGAGGCTCGTGAATCCGTCGGTACGGGCGTGCAGCCCATCCGCCACGAGGGCAGCGCTGCCGATGCGGCGGCCCACCCGGATGCGCAGCCGGGCCACGGTCTCGTTGCCGATGAAGCCGATGAGGGCCGCGGCGGCCACCACCCACAGGTCGCTGACGTGGTGTGGATGGATGAGCCGCACGATCGCCGCGTACGCCGCCAGCACGCTCGACAGGGTGATCATCGCGATGATGAAGACGCCGGCGAGGTCCTCCGCGCGGCCGTAGCCGTAGGTGAACCGCTTGGTCGGTGGCCGCGTCGCGAGCCGGAACGCGATGAGCAGGGGTACGGCGGTGAGGGCGTCGGCGACGTTGTGCAGGGTGTCGCCGAGGAGGGCGACCGACCCCGACAGCACGACGACCACCGCTTGCAGCACCGCGGTGAGCAGCAGCACGACCAGCCCGGTCAGCAGTGCGCGGCGGCCCTCGTCGTTGGCCTCGAGCGCCGCGTCGACCTGGTCGGCTGCGTCGTGGGAGTGTCCACCGACAGCACCGGACAGCTCGTGCCGCAGCCGGCCCCACCAGGACGTGGTGTGCTCATGCTCGTGGTCATGGTGGTGGTCGTCGTCGTGAGCATGGTGGTCGTGCTCAGCGGACATGCCAGCAGATTAGCGGGGGTCGACCGCCGGTGTCCGCAGGACGGCGCGGAGGGACAGCGCGATCGCGGCAACGGCGATGACGACGAAGACCAGCATCACGTCACGTGCAGGCGCGTACGTCGTGGCGACCCCGAGCCCGATGACCGGCACCGACAGGCCGACGTAGGCGCCGAGGAAGAAGCCCGCGAGCACCTCGGCGCGTGACCCGCTGGGCGCCGTGGCAGCCGCGGTCATCATCGCCCCGCGGAACACCAGGCCGCCGCCGGCTCCGGTGACCACGCCGCCGACGACGAACAGCGCGAGGTCAGGCACCCACATGCCGCCCGTCAGCAGGGCCAGCCCGACCACCAGGGTAGGAAAGCTGAGGCGCAGCGTACGGGTGGTGTCCAGGCGCAGGAACGCGATCTGGGCGAGGGCGCCCGAGGCGAACGCTGCGAACGCGACCGCGCCGGCGACGGCGTGCGACCGCTCGTGCAGCGTGCCGGCCAGGAAACCGGGAGCGAGGGAGTTGAAGACGCCGTACACCGCGAAAGCCGCCACGCCCGCTGCGGTCGCGGAGAAGAAGGTGGCCCGGGCCTGGGCCGGCACCGCGATGCGCTGGGGACGCCAGCGCGGCATGACGTCCGGGCGAGGCGCCGTCTCGGGCGACGCGGCCACCAGCACCGCGAGGACGAGCAGCGCCGCACCGAATGCGAGGTAGGGCAGGCGGAGCGGGTACGGCGCCCACTGGGCGAGGAATCCGGACAGCAGCGGGCCGACGCCGATGCCGCCGAGGTTGGCCGCCGTGGCGACGACCTGGCCCCTGCGGGCGGACCGCTGGTTGAGCTCGGCCAGATAGGCGGTGGCGGTCGCCGTGGTGAGCCCGACGGAGACACCGTTGACGATGCGGGCGCCGATGAGTCCGGGCAGCGCCGGAAAGAGCAGGAAGACGACCGCGCTCGCAACACTGAGGAGGAGGGCGCAGACGAGGACCCGCTTGCGCCCGACCCAGTCCGACACGTGGCCGCCGAGGAACAGCGCGCCGACCACCCCGACCGCGTACACCGCGTAGACGACGGTGACGGTCAACGTCGAGAAGTGGTCGCGCCGCTCGTACAGCGCGTAGAGCGGCGTGGGAACGGCGGAGAAGCCCATGGTCACGAGGAACGCGGCCGCGATCACCCAGAACCCATTCTCGTGGCGGCGGGCGTGCGGCACGTCGTACCTCCGGGGGCAGGGAGCTGGACGTCAACGTTTGCCTGTTTCGGCTATTCTGTCCAACGAAGAATCATGATGCCGGTCATGCTTGAGGCGAATGACAGAGGCGGACGATGGAGCTGCGTCACCTCGAGCACTTCGTGGCGGTGGCCGAGGAGCGCAGCTTTACCCGCGCCGCGGCCCGCATCCACCTGGTCCAGTCAGCGCTGTCGGTCTCGGTGCGGTCGCTGGAGCGCGAGCTCGACGCGCGACTGTTCGACCGCACCACCCACCACGTCGAGCTCACCGACGCCGGCCAGGCGCTGCTGGTCGAGGCGCGCCGGACGCTGCACGCGGCCGAGGCGGCCAAGGACGCCGTCGCCTCCGTCCGCGGTGGCGTCCGCGGCACGCTGCGCATCGGCGTCATGCACTCGCTGGGCATCGTCGACCTAGCAGGCATGCTCACCCGCTACCGGCAGACCTGGCCCGACGTCACCATCCACCCGCGTACGTCTGCCGAAGGCTCCGTCGGACTCACCCGATCGGTCGTCGACGGCGGACTCGACCTCGCCTTCGCCTCATTGACGAGCGCGCCTCTGGCGGGCTGCGTGGCGACGACGATGGCGTCGGAGCCGTTGCTGCTCGCCTGCCCGCCCGGACACGCGCTCGGCCGCCGGGGCTCGGTGTCCCTGGAACAGCTGGGCGGCGCGACCTTCGTCGACTTCCCCGTCGGGTGGGGCGCCCGGTCGAGCATCGACCAGCTCTTCGCCGACGCCGGACTCAGCCGCGATGTGACCATGGAGGTCGGCGACGTCCCGACGGTCGCCGAGCTGGTACGGGCCGGGCTCGGATTCGCGTTCATGGCCCGGTCCATGGTCCCGGTGGGCCTCGACCTCGAGCTGCGCCGCGTCACCCCCAGCGCCGCCTTCAACGTCTCCCTCGTCGCCCCGGCCAACCGCCCGCAGACCCGCGCCGCTCTCGCCTTCCAGGAGATTGTCGCCGGCCGGGGCTAGCGTCCGTCGTCTAGGAGGCCGACATGAACGAGGACGCCGCAGCACGCTTCATGACCCTGAACGCCCGGCTGCTGGACCGGCTGCGGTACGACCTGCTGCTCGACCGCGCCGACCCGCAGTACGTGCTCGCCGCCCTGGCCGCCTACCGCAACCCCGACGGTGGCTACGGCTGGGGACTCGAACCCGACCTCCGCTCCCGCGGGAGCCAGCCCGTCGGCGCGATGCACGCTCTCGAAGTCATGGCCGAGACGGCTGCCTCCGCCGATCAGGGGCTACTCGGCTGGCTGGAGCGGCACACGCTGCCCGACGGCGGACTACCGTTCGCCCTGCCCATCGGCGATCCGGTCGGCTGCGCCACTCACTGGGTCGGCGCCGACCCTGCCGTGTCCTCCCTGCAGATGACGTCGCAGGTCGTCGCCAACGCTCGTCGGGTCGGCGTGAGCCACCCCTGGGTCACTCGGGCGACGCGCTACTGCCTCGACGCGATCGATGCCATCGACTCCGAACCGCATGCCTACGAGCTGACGTTCGTCCTGCACTTCCTCGATGCGGTCGAACCAGGAGTCGCGGAGCCATTGGTGGACCGGCTCCGACGGTGGCTGTCCCCCGACGGCTCGATGGCGGTCACCGGTGGCATCGAGGGAGAACGCCTGCTCCCACTGGACTTCTCGCCGTTCCCTGACACTCCGTCCCGCCGGCTGTTCACCGATGAGGCCATCTCCCGCGACCTGGTGCGGCTGGCGGCCCGGCAGCAGGTCGACGGCGGGTGGCCGGTCGACTTCGGCACGTCGTCCCCCGCGGCGGCCCTCGAGTGGCGCGGCTACGCGACCGTACAGGCGGTCGCCGTCCTGCGCGCCAACGCCGCCCGACCTGCGCCGGCCCCGTAACGTACGACGCATGCCCATCACACTCGAAAACGTCGGCATCGCCGTCCGTGACCTCGAAGCGACCATCGAATTCTTCACCGACCTCGGACTGGTCGTCCTGGGCCGGGACACAGTGAGTGGAGAGTGGGCGGACACCGCTGTCGGCCTCGACGGCAACCACGTCACCATCGCCGTGCTCCAGACGCCAGATGGCATGGGGCGGCTCGAACTCTTCGAGTACCTCCACCCCGACGCCATCGAGACGGAGCCCACGCGGCCGAACGAGATCGGCATGCACCGCGTCGCCTTCTCGGTCGACAACATCGACGAGGCCCTCGAGATTGCTGCGAGGCATGGCTGCTACCCGCTGCGCGGCGTGGCCACCTACGGAGACGTCTACAAGCTCACCTACCTGCGCGGCCCGAGCGGCATCATCGTGATGCTCGCCGAGGCGCTGAACAAGGCCTGACCGACCGTCGGCGTCAGCGTTCGCTCTCGGGTCGGTAGTCCCAGGGGTGGGTGGTGTAGTGGCGGCCGAGGGGGGTGGTCCAGTGCAGGGTGCCGTCGGGGTCTTGGTGGGTTTGGTAATCGCCGTGGGTCTTGGCGCGGTGGGCGAACCGGGACAGGTTGACGATGTTGGCGGCGGATGTGGGTCCGCCTTGGTCGAACGCGTGGGTGTGTTCGTTGTCGCACAGGTGGGCGGGTTGGGTGGCGCCGGGGAATCGGCAGTGCCGGTCACGCATCGCGCAGAATCGGTCGAGCGCGGCGGGTAATCGGTAGCGGTCGGATTTGTAGTCGAGCAGGTAGCCGGTGACCGGGTCGTAGACCAGGCGTTGGAACTGCGCGTCGGCGGCGAGCTCGCGGGCCATCCCGGCGGGGATCGGGCCGTAGCCGGTGAGCTGGCCGGTGTCCTCACGCAGCCCGAGCAGCCAGCGGGGTGGTCGGGTCGCCGGGGGTGGAGCCGAGCACGGAGGCGACAAGGGCGTCGGCCATCCGCTCACCGAGGTCGCGGGTGTCGTCGGGGTCGGGCGAGGGGACCTTGGCCGCCTTGTGCAGGTGCTCCTGCATCGCCACAGCCTCGACCGGCGGAAGGAACGCGTACATCTTCACCAGGCCGTCCTGCCCGCGGAAGTCGAACCCGACCCGGCGGCGGGTGCGGGCCTTGGCGAACATCCGGATGTCCCAGTCGGGGTCGGCGGCGTGGGCGGCGTCCTGCAAGGCCGCCCGCAGCCGCGGACCGGTCAACGTGGCCGCCCGGGGCAGCACCTGCTTCTCGACCACGCGCGCGGCGTGCGGCGGCAGCGTCTTGAGCGTTGCGGACACCAGGTCGACACGGTAGGGGTCCAGCTCCCCGGCGCGCAGCAGGTCACCGGTCGCCTTCAACGGTCCGGCGAGCAGCCGGGCCGCCGCGATGCGCTTGCGAGCCAGCGCCGGGGTCAGGTGCAGCGCCGCGGCGACCTCCAACGACGAGAACTCCTTCGCGGAACCCTGCGCCGGGACCGGCGCCCCGACCAGGTCGACCAACGCGGTCTGCTCCGCCCCGCTCACCCAGCCGAGCTGACCCTGCCACAGCTCCAACGCGGTCAACCGCTCGTCGCCGGTCAGCGACTGCCCGAGCAACGAGCTCAGCAGCCGCATCGCCTCCGGCCCCGGACCGGCCAGCGACGCCGCGAGCAACGTCTCCGCCGGGCTCAGCGGGCCGTCCTCGCCGACCGCGGAGAACTCCTCCGCCGACCCGGCCATGTCGTCGGTGCAGACAGCGTCGAGCCACCACGGGGCATCCGCCCACTCGAGGTCCACCACGTCGTCCATGCCCACCACTTTACCCCGGCTTTACCCGACCGGCAAGGCCCATCTTCGCTACTTTGCCTGGTACGTAAGGACTTTCGCCGCCACCCCAAACCAAGAGACGCTAGCCGACACCACCGACAGAATCGCCAGCATCCACCGGCAGGCTGAGGACAAGGGTCAGTCCTCCGCCCGGCGTGTCCTCCGGCTCGAGGGTCGCGCCCTGCGCCTCGGCGAGTCCTCGGGCTACCGCGAGCCCCAGCCCGAGACCGCCGCCCTGTCCCCCGCTGTCCCCCCGCTGTACCGGCTCGAACGCCGTGCGCTTGCGGCCGTCATCGAGACCAGGGCCGCGGTCGACCACGCGCAGCTCGAGCCGCCCCGCGAAGCAGCTCGCCGCGACGACGACCGCTTCGGGACCGCCGTACGCCAGCGCGTTGTCGAGGACCAGGTCGAGCACCCGCCCGGTGCGGGCCACGTCGATCCGTACCAGAGGCAGGTCCGGCGGCAGCTCGACCCGGAGCCGACGACGGTCCGCCTGTCGAGCGAGCGCAGCCTCGACGACGGAGCGCAGATCAGCAGCGGTGACGTCGGGCTGCAGCGATCCGCTGGCCAGGCTGCTCATGTCGAGCAAGTTGACCACCAGGCCGGTCAGCCGGTCGGCGGCGGTCTCGATCCCCTCCAGCAGCTCGCGCCGGTCATCGGCCGGCAGGTCGACCGACTCGTCGCGCAGGCTGGCCGCGCTGGCCTTGATGGTCGACAACGGGGTGCGCAGGTCGTGCCCGACGGCGGCGAGCAACGCGCCGCGTACCCGCTCCCCCGCCTCCCTGTTCTCTGCGTCCGCAGCCTCCTGCTGCAGCCGACCGGTGCGGCGCACGGTGGCCGCGTTGCTCGCAAAAGCCCGCAGCAGACGTGCATCCGAGCCGGACAACGGGTCACCGACGACGAGCAGCCGGGCGCCGTCGCCTGTCGGCTCGACGGTGTGATGACCTTCGGCAGGCGCGTCGCCGGCGAGGTCGACCCACCCGCCGCCCTCCCGCTCGGCCTGCACCGTGACCGAGGTCGCGCCGAACACCCGCCGCGCCTCGGTGACGAGAGCCTCCAGCGGG
Organism: Acidothermaceae bacterium B102; assembly: GCA_033097465.1. Taxonomy (GTDB): domain Bacteria; phylum Actinomycetota; class Actinomycetes; order JAWWOL01; family JAWWOL01; genus JAWWOL01. Next base: position 3,556,830 of record AP028633.1, on the reverse strand, counting down.
TCCGGCGCGGTGAGCACCGTCGTCGCAAGCCCGCTGAGTACCTCTGCCTCGGCGGCGGACCGCACGGCCTCCTTGGTACGGGTAGCCGCCAGGTTGACGACCGTGCTGACCGCGACGGCCACCGCGACGAAGACCACCAGGGCCAGCGCGTTGTTGTGGTCCGCGATCGTGAAGGAGTGGATCGGCGGGGTGAACCAGTAGTTCAGCGCGACACTCGCCGCGAGCGCTGCGAGCACCGCCGGGAGCAGCCCGCCGACGATCGCCACTCCGACGACGAGCAGAAGGTAGACAAGCCCGGTGGAGGCGAGGGTCAGGTCGCCGCGCAGCGACGCCAGCAGCGGCGTGAGCAGCAGCAACCCGAGCGTCGCGACCACCAGCCCCAGCAGCCGCCGACGTCGACTCAGACCGCGGCGCAGGGTGGGCAGCCGACCCTTGGCCGCGTAGCCATGGGTCACGATGTGCACGTCGATCGGCCCCGACCGGTCGACGATCGACGCCGCGGTGCCGAGACCGCCGACGACGCGCTGCAGCCACGGCCGCCGGCTCGCACCGATGACCAGCTGCGTCGCGTTCTCGGCCCGGGCGAACTGCAGCACCGCCTCGGACGCGTCGTCGCCGGAGAGCACGTGGTAGTGGCCGCCGAGCGACTCGACCAGGGCCTGCTGCTCGGTCAGGTGGGCGGGAGTGCCACTGGACAGGCCGTCGGTACGGGCGACGTGCACCGCGAGCAGCTCGGCGCTGCCCCGTGCCGCGATGCGCGCCGCACGGCGTACCAGGAGCTCCCCCTCGGGTCCCCCGGTGAGGGCAACGACGACGCGTTCCCTTGTCTCCCAGGTGTTGTCGATGTGGTGCGCCTCGCGGTAGCGCTGCAGTCCCTCCTCGACGCTGTCGGCCAGCCACAGCAGCGCCAGCTCGCGCAGAGCGGTCAGGTTGCCGACCCGGAAGTACTGCGCGAGGGCCGCGTCGACCTTGTCCGGCGCGTAGACGTTGCCGTGGGCCAGCCGCCGGCGCAGAGCCTCGGCCGTCATGTCGACGAGCTCTATCTGCTCCGCCGCCCGCACGACGGCGTCCGGCACGGTCTCGCGCTGCGGCACGCCGGTGATGCGTTCGACGACATCGTTGACCGACTCCAGGTGCTGGATGTTGACGGTCGTGATGACGTTGATGCCCGCGTTGAGCAGGGCCACCACGTCTTGCCAGCGCTTGTCGTTAGTGGAGCCAGGGATGTTGGTGTGGGCCAGCTCGTCGACGAGCGCCAGCTCGGGGTGGCGCGCGATGACCGCCGCGACGTCCATCTCGCCGAAGGACCCGCCGCGGTAGTCGACCAGCATCCGCGGGACGACCTCGAGCCCCTCGGCAGCTGCCGCCGTCTGCAGCCGGCCGTGGGTCTCGAGCAACGCGATCACGACGTCGCCGCCGCGGGCCTTGCGGCGCTGGCCCTCGCCGAGCATGCGGAACGTCTTGCCCACCCCGGGGGCGGCCCCGAGGTAGACCCGCAGCTGACCGCGACCCATGGTTACGCCTTGTCTAGGGCAATGTTGAGGGTCAGGACGTCGACCCGTGGCTCGCCGAGGAACCCGAGCGTACGACCTTGCACGTGTGCTTTCACGAGGGCGAGCACCGCGGCCACCGACAGGTGCCGCGCCGCCGCGACCCGGTTGACCTGTTCGTACGCGTAGGCCGGGCTGATGTCCGGGTCGAGACCCGACGCCGAGGCCGTCACCGCGTCAGCGGGGACGCTCGCCGGGGCCACGCCGTCGAACGCGGCGATGGCGGCCCGACGGTCGTTGATGGCCTTGACCAGGTCGGTGTCGTTGGGGCCCAGGTTGGACGCGCTGGTGCTGGTCGGGTCGTACCCCTTGCCGGCCGCAGAGGGACGCGGCTGGAAGTAGATGGCGAGCGGGTTTCCCTTGGCGTCGCTGAAGTTCTGCCCGATCAGGCTGGAGCCGACGACCTTGCCATGGCTGGCAACCATCGACCCATTGGCCTGCCCGGAGGCGACCAGCTGGGCGATGCCGGTGGCCGCCAGCGGGTAGCCGAGACCGAGCACGACGGTGAGGACCAGCAGCGTGCGAAGGGCAGCGAGGTGTTGGCGTAGAGGGTCTTTGAGAAACATCTGGCTCACCGGATTCCGGGGATGAGGGCGACGACGAGGTCGATCAGCTTGATGCCGAGAAATGGCACGACGAGCCCGCCCAGGCCGTAGACCACGAGGTTGCGGCGCAGCATCTGGCTGGCCGAGCTCGGGGTGTACGAGGCTCCGCGCAGCGCCAGCGGGATCAGCGCCACGATGACCAGGGCGTTGAAGACGATGGCGGACAGGATCGCGGACTTGGGCGAGTGCAGCGCCATGATGTTGAGCCGGTGCAGGCCGGGGAACACGCCCACAAACATCGCCGGGATGATCGCGAAGTACTTCGCGACGTCGTTGGCGATGGAGAACGTCGTGAGGCTGCCACGGGTGATGAGCAGCTGCTTGCCGATCGCCACGATCTCGATGAGCTTGGTCGGGTCGGAGTCGAGGTCGACCATGTTGCCGGCCTCCTTGGCAGCTGACGTGCCCGTGTTCATCGCGACGCCGACATCGGCCTGCGCCAACGCGGGAGCGTCGTTGGTACCGTCACCGGTCATGGCGACGAGGTTGCCGCCCTCCTGCTCGCGCCGGATCAGCGCCAGCTTGTCCTCCGGCGTCGCCTCGGCCAAGAAGTCGTCGACCCCCGCCTCGTCGGCGATCGCCCTGGCGGTCAACGGGTTGTCGCCGGTGATCATGACGGTACGGATGCCCATGCGGCGCAGCTCGTCGAACCGCTCGCGCATCCCTGCCTTGACGACGTCCTTGAGGTGGATGACCCCGAGCACCCGTGCCGTGCCGCTGCCGGACTCGGCCACGACCAAGGGGGTGCCGCCGCTCGCCGAGATGCGGTCGGCGATCGTCATGGTGTCTTCGGGGACGTTGCCACCCTGCTCGCGTACCCACGCCGTCACGGACGCGGTCGCGCCCTTGCGCAGCATCCGGCCGCCGGCGTAGTCGACGCCCGACATGCGGGTCGTGGCCGAGAACGGCACGAAAACGCCTGCGGGGTCGGACTTCTCGTTCGGCTGCAGCTCCTCGGCAAGGTCGACGACCGACCGTCCCTCGGGCGTCTCGTCGGCCAGGGACGACCACCGCGAGGCCTGGGCGAGCTCAGCCGCGGACACACTGCCGACGGCGACCAGCTCGCTGGCCCGGCGGTTGCCGTAGGTGATGGTGCCGGTCTTGTCGAGCAGCAGCGTGCTCACGTCACCGGCCGCCTCGACGGCGCGACCGCTCATGGCGAGCACGTTGCGCTGCACGAGGCGGTCCATGCCCGCGATGCCGATGGCGCTGAGCAGCGCACCGATCGTGGTCGGGATCAGGCAGACCAGCAGCGCCACCAGGATGATGATCGACTGCTTGGCGCCGGAGAAGATCGCCAGCGGCTGCAGGGTTGCCACGGCCAGCAGGAAGATGATGGTCAGGCTGGCCAGCAAGATGTTCAGCGCGATCTCGTTCGGCGTCTTCTGCCGGCTCGCGCCCTCGACCAAGGCGATCATCCGGTCGATGAACGTCTCGCCCGGCTTGGACGTGATCTGCACGACGATGCGGTCGGACAGCACCTTGGTGCCGCCGGTGACGCTCGACCGGTCGCCGCCGGACTCGCGGATGACCGGGGCCGACTCGCCGGTGATGGCCGACTCGTCGACGCTGGCGACCCCGTCGACGACGTCACCGTCGCCCGGGATCACCTGGCCCGCCTCGACGACCACGAAGTCGCCGAGGGTCAGGGTAGCCGCAGAGATCTCGGTCTCGGCCGCTCCGTCGACGGGGTCGCCGAGCCGCCAGGACGTCAGGCGACGGGCGGTGGTGTCGGTACGGGCCCGGCGCAGCGTCTCGGCCTGCGCCTTGCCGCGGCCCTCCGCCACGGCCTCGGCCAGGTTGGCGAAGACCACGGTCAGCCACAGCCAGACCACGATCGACCAGGCGAAAACGGACGGGTGGACGATGGCGAGGTAGGTCGTGAGGATGGAGCCGACCTCGACGACGAACATCACCGGGTTCTTGACCATCACCCGTGGGTCGAGCTTGATGACGGCGTCGGGCAGAGCCGCGACGATCACCTTGGTGCTGAGAGAGTTGGTCATGTTTAGTGCACGCCTTCTGCGAGCGGGCCGAGTGCGATTGCGGGGAAGTAGGTCAGTGCCACGACGATGACGATCACGCCGATCACCAGGCCGACGAACTGCAGCCGGTGGGTGGGCAGCGTTCCGGCGGTCACCGGTACGGGCGCCTGCCGGGCCAGCGATCCGGCCAGCGCCATCACGAAGACGATGGGCAGGAACCGGGCGAAGAGCATCACCAGGCCGAGCGCGGTGTTGTACCAGACGGTGTTGACGGTGATGCCGGCGAACGCCGAGCCGTTGTTGTTGGCCGCCGAGGTGAAGGCATAGAGCACCTCGGACAGGCCGTGCGGACCCGAGTTGAGCATGCCGGCGCGTTCACCCGGCAAGGCCATGGCGATGCCGGTCCCGACCAGCACACATGCTGGTGTGGCGAGGATGTAGAGACTGGCCAGCTTGATCTCGCGGGCCTGGATCTTCTTCCCGAGATACTCCGGTGTTCGCCCGACCATGAGGCCGGCGACGAAGACCGAGATGATCGCGATGACCAGGATGCCGTACAAGCCGGAGCCCACACCGCCAGGGGCGATCTCGCCGGTCATCATGTCGAAGATGGTGAGGCCGCCGCCGAGCGGGGTGAAGGAGTCGTGGAAGGAGTTGACCGCGCCGGTGGACGTCAGCGTGGTCGAGCTGGCGAAGATCGCGCTGCCGGGCACGCCGAACCGCGTCTCCTTGCCCTCCATCGCTGCATGCGCGGCCATCGGGGCAGCGCCGTGGTGAGCCATCTCGAAGGCCGTGATGCCGACGGTACTGGCGATCCAGATCACCGCCATGACGGCCACGATCGCGTACCCCTGGCGGTTGTCCTTGACCAGCTTGCCGAACGCGCGGGGCAGGCTGAACGGGATGAGCAGTAGGAAGAAGATCTCGAACCAGTTGCTGAACGGATTCGGGTTCTCGAACGGGTGGGCGGAGTTGGCGTTGTAGAAGCCGCCGCCGTTGGTGCCCAGCTCCTTGATCGCCTCCTGGCTCGCGACCGGACCCCCGGTGATGGTCTGGTGCGCGCCGGCGAGGGTGGTCACGGTGTGCGGGTCGTGCAGGTTCTGCACCACGCCGCAGGCGACGAGCACGACGGTGCCGACGATCGCGAGCGGCAGCAGGATGCGGACGTTGGCGCGCACCAGATCGACCCAGAAGTTGCCGAGCCGATCGGTACGGGACCGGGTGAAGCCCCGCACCAGCGCGATCGCGACGGCCACACCGACCGCGGCGGACGCGAAGTTCTGGACGGCGAGACCGGCCATCTGGACCAGGTGGCCCATGGTCGACTCACCGGAGTACGACTGCCAGTTGGTGTTGGTCACGAAGGACGCGGCGGTGTTCCACGCCGTGTCGGCGCGGACGCCCGGGAAGCCCAGCGACAGCGGCAGGTGCCCCTGAACCCGCTGGAACACGTACAGGAACAGCACCGAGACCGCGGAGAAGGCCAGGACGCTGCGCAGGTAGATGCGCCAGGTCTGGTCGGCGTCGGGGTCGACGCCCATCAGCCGGTAGCCGGCTCTCTCGACCGCCAGGTGCTTCTTGCTCTCGAAAACACGGGCCGTGTAGTTGCCCATCGGCCGGTAGCACACCGCAAGGGCGGCTACCAGCAGGACGGCCTGCAGCAGGCCAGCTCCGCCATCGCTCATCAGAACCGCTCCGGGAACAGCAGGGCCACCACGAGGTAGCCGACCAGGGCGACGGAGATGACCAGGGCCAGGACGTCCTCGACGCTCATAGCCGGTCCATCCCACGCGCCACCAGACCGAGGACCGTGAAGACGGCCAGGGTCACGAGTACGAACACGAAATCTTCCATGGCTCGAGAATCGCCCGGAATCCCTGCCCGCCAAGGGTTCTTGACGCTTCCCTGACGCTGGAGGGGGCGGATCCTGATGCTCTCTTGACGCCGACCCGCGAATCCTGACGTTTCCTTAACGCCCCCGAATCGCCGCAACCGGCCCTGCGTGCCGAACACTGGAGTCATGGTCAGCGTCTTGGACGGTACGGCACCCACAGCACTCGCGGTGGGCGTGACCCTCCCCGAGACCACGGGTTACCGGCTCAAGCGCAAGCTCCTCGGCCCGGCGCTCACCAACGACCAGCTGGCGCACGAGCGGCTCACCAAGAAGCTCGCCCTCGGCGTCCTGTCGTCGGACTGCATCTCCTCGAGCGCGTACGGCACCGAGGAGATCCTGCTCATCCTGCTGCCGCTGTTCGGCGTCGCCTCGTACGCGCTCGTGCTGCCGATGACCGCGGTCGTCCTCGTCGTCCTGCTGATCGTCACGCTGTCCTACCGCAAGGTGGTGATGATCTACACCAAGGCCGGCGGGTCGTACGTCGTGGCCCGGGAGAACTTTGGCCCGGGCATCGCGCAGATCGCCGCCGTGGCCCTGATGCTCGACTACATCGTGACGGTCGCGGTGCAGGCCGCTGCCGGCACCGCCGCGCTGACCTCGGCCATCCCGGCGCTCGCCACGGGCGACGTGCCGCTGGCCATCACGATCACGGTGGTCGTGCTGCTCTTCTACGGCAACCTGCGCGGCATCCGCGAGGCCGGCAAGACGTTCGCCTTCCCCACCTACTTCTTCGTCTTCTCGATGGTCATCATGCTGGGCGCCGGCTTCATCCGCGAGGCGCTCGGCACCCTCAAGGTGTTCGCCTACCCGGCCGCCAGCGGCGACAACCCGGCCTTCAAGCTCGGCCATGGCCACACGATCCTGGCCTTCGGCGCCGTCTACATCCTGCTCAAGGCCTTCGCCAACGGCGGCTCGTCGCTCACCGGGCTCGAGGCCATCTCCAACGGGGTCGGCGTCTTCCAGCGCCCCGAGGGCAGCAACGCCCGCCGCACGCTGGTCGTGATGAGCGTGATCCTCGGCAGCCTGGTCGCCGGTGTCTCGTGGATGGCCCACCTGACCCACGCGGTCCCGTACCAGAGCGGCTCGCCCACCGTCATCTCGCAGGTGGCCAAGGCGGCCTTCGGCACCGGACCCATCGCGCACGGCGCGTTCCTCATGCTCCAGCTCGCGACGATGCTCATCCTCTACACCGGCGCCAACACCCCGTTCGCCGGCTTCCCGTTCCTCACCAACTTCGTCGCGGAGGACTCGTTCCTGCCGCGCTGGCTGAGCAAGCGCGGCCACCGGCTGGCGTTCTCCAACGGCATCGTGGTCCTCGCGGTGAGCGCCATCGCGCTGATCGTGGGTACCGGCGGCCACGTCGACAAGCTGATCGCCTTCTACGCCATCGGCGTCTTCACTGGCTTCACCATGGCCGGCTTCGGCATGGCCCGCTACTACCGCCGCCATCGCATGGGCAACTGGCGGGCCAACATGACCGTCAACCTGGTGTCCGGCAGCGTCTCGGCCGTGGTAGTCGTGATCTTCGCCATCACCAAGTTCACCGAGGGCGCCTGGCTGGTCCTGGTGATCTTCCCGGTCATGGTCGCCGGCCTGCTCAAGCTGCGCCGCCAGTACGCCGCCGAGGCCAGCGCCCTGGCGAGCGCACCGCAGCTCAGCTCTCAGCCGCACTTCGGGCGCCACGTGGTGCTGGTGCTCATCGACTCGGTCGACCTCGCCGTGCTCCGTGCCATCCGGTACGCCCGCAGCCTGCGCCCGTACGACGTCCGCGCCGTGCACTTCGTGGTCGACGCCGAGCAGGCCCGCCGGGTCGAGGAGGCGTGGGCCGACCAGCCCAGCCTCGACCTCGGGCTCGACGTCATCGAATGCCCCGACCGGCGGATCAGCCGCGCCGCGCTCGAGCTCGCCGCGCGCGTCACCGCCGACGGCACCACGCAGGTGACCCTGCTGCTGCCGCGCCGCACCTACTCGCCGCTGCTCGGCCGCCTGCTGCACGACCGCACGGCCGACGAGATCGCCGAGGTGGTCAGCCGGCTGCCGCACGCAGCCGCGACGATCGTGCCGTTCGACGTGGCCCACCCGATCATCGAGCACACCCACGGCGTGACCGCCGACACCCTGCGCACCGACCTGCCCGCGGGCGTGGTCCCGGCACAGGCCACCGAGGCGCCCGTTCCCGCCGTGACCGCCGGCGACCGGACCAGCATGCCGACCCCGGACGGCGTGACCCCGCTCGGCTCGGTCGTCTGGCGGGAACGGGCCACCGTGCAGGGCCGCGTCCGTACCGTCAGCGTCACCCCGGTCTCCGGCGTCCCCGCCCTGCGGGCCGAGCTCTGCGACCCCAGCGGCGGCATCGTCGTGATGTTCTACGGCCGGCGCAAGATCCAGGGCGTCGAACCCGGCGCGACGCTGCGGGTGGAGGGCATGGTCGGGTCCGACGGCAACCGGCTCGCGATCCTCAACCCGTTGTACGAGCTCGTCCTGCCGCCGGATGGGGACAACTAGCGGCACACTGGTGCTCGTGCCCGACCCCACGAGCGACCAGCAGGTACGGCGGTCCTGGGTCGCCCTGGGCAATGCCGTATCGGTCCGGCGGCAGGTCGGGGGCATCGCCCTCGCGCTGGTCCTGCTGCCGTCCGTGACCGCCGTCATGGCCGCCGAGCGGGAGCACCTGGCGCTCGTCGACGAGGTGCTGCTCTACCTGGTCGCCCTGGTCGCCATCACCTTGCTCGGCGGGCTGCTGCCCGCGGTGCTGTCGGCGGTGGGGGCGAGCCTGCTGCTCAACTGGTACTTCACGCCGCCGCTCCACACCTGGACCGTCGACGCGCCGCAGAACCTGCTGGCCCTGGTGCTGTTCGTCAGCGTCGGCGTCATCGTCAGCGGCACGGTGCACCTCGCCGCCCGGCGCTCGGCACTGGCCACGCGCAGCTCGCACGAGGCGGCCGTGCTGCTCTCGCTCGCCCGCACCGTGCTCGGCGGCGACGACACCGCCGCGGGCGTGCTGCGGCGGCTCGGCGAGACCCTCGGCGGCTCGGCCGAGCTGGTCGAGCGGGTCGGAGACGAGTGGGTCACCGTCGCGAGCGGCGGGGCGTGCGACGGCGAGACCACCACCTACGCGGTACGGCCCAACCTGCGGCTCCGGCTGAGCGGTGACGTGCCGCGCACGGGTCCCCGGCTCGTCGACGGCTTCGCCGCGCAGGCCGCGGCGGCGCTGGACCGCGAGCGGCTACGTCGCCAGGCCGCCGAGTCGGAGGCGCTCGCCGAAGGCAACCGGATCCGCACCGCCCTGCTTGCCGCCGTCGGCCACGACCTGCGCACCCCGCTCGCGTCGGTCAAGGCCGGGGTCAGCGCCCTGCGCCAGACCGACATCACGCTCTCCGACGAGGACCGGCAGGCCCTGCTCGCAACCGTCGAGGAGGGCGCCGACCGGCTCGACGGTCTCATCGGCAACCTGCTCGACCTGAGCCGGCTGCAGACCGGCTCGCTGCACCCGAGCGTCCGGCCGACCTCGCTCGAAGAGGTCGCCCCGCTGGCCCTGCGCGGGCTCGCCGGACCGGTGCGGCTCGACCTGCCCGAGGACCTGCCGCTCGTCGGCACCGACCCCGGCCTGCTCGAGCGGGTCCTGGCCAACGTGCTGGCCAACGCCGTGCGCTACTCCCCCGCCGGGCGCCCACCGACGCTCACCGCACGGGCCGACACCACCGGCGTCACCGTCGAGGTGGTCGACCACGGCCCCGGCATCCCGGCCGCAGCCAAGGTGCGCGCGTTCGAGGCCTTCCAGCGGCTGGACGACCGTTCCAGCGGCGGCGTCGGGCTCGGCCTCGCGGTGGCGAGGGGCTTCATGGAGGCCATGGGCGGCACGATCCGGGCGTTCGACACCGATGGCGGAGGCCTCACGATGCAGGTGCGACTTCCCCTGGCAGCAGCACTTCCCCTGGCAGCACAGGAATGACCACGATCCTGGTCGTCGACGACGAGGCGCCGATCCTGCGCGCGCTGTCGATCACGCTGACCGCTCGCGACTACACAGTGGTCACAGCGGGCAACGGTGCCGACGGTCTGGCCGCGATGGCCCGCGACCACCCGGCCGTCGTCATCCTCGACCTCGGCCTGCCCGACATGGACGGGGTCGACGTTATTCACGCGATCCGTGGCTGGTCAGCGGTCCCGATCATCGTCCTCTCTGCCCGCGAGCAGGAGCAGCAGAAGGTGGCGGCGCTCGACGCGGGCGCCGACGACTACGTCACCAAGCCGTTCGGCATGCACGAGCTGCTGGCGCGATTGCGGGCTGCCGTCCGCCGGTCGGCGCCCGGCGAGCAGGAGCCCGTCCTCCGTACCGCGAGCTTTGTCGTCGACCTGGCGGCCAAGCAGGTGACCACGCTGGACGACCAGCGGGTGCGATTGACGCCCACGGAGTGGCAGATCGTCGAGACGCTGGCCAAGAGCGCCGACCGGCTGGTCACGGCCAAGCACCTGCTGCACGAGGTCTGGGGGCCGTCGTACGGGACGGAGACCAACTACCTGCGCGTCTACATGGCCCAGCTGCGGCGCAAGCTCGAACCCGATCCGTCGCACCCGGTGTCGCTGCTGACCGAGCCCGGCATGGGCTACCGGCTCATCACGCAGAGCGGGAAAGACTGACCCGGGCGGCAAAGGTGGACCGCCCCGCCACCTCGGCGGCGAACGCCCGGTCGCGGCTGCCACCATCGACCGGCTCGTCGGCGTAGACCGCGGCCAGCGCCGAGCGCAGCATCGCCAGTGCCTCGGAGCGCATCTGCGAGACGCGGCTCTCGGTGACCCCGAGCCGGGCCGCGATCGACGACGACGCCTCCCCGTCGAGGAAGTAGCTCGTCACGACGTCGCGCAACCGCTCGGGCAGCGACAGCAGCGCGTCCCCGACATAGCTCGACCGCTCCAGGTCCTCGAGCAGGGTCAGCGGGTTGGGCTGGTGCGGGTCGACGATGGTGCTGGCAAGGGTGCGCGGCTCGTCCTCGGAGCGGTCGACGCCCGCGTCGAGGCTGATGACGAGGGCACGGTGGGCCTTGCCCTCGAGGCAGGTGAGCTCGCGCAGCGAGACCCCCATGCGGTCGGCACGCTCGCCAGCGGTCGGGGTGCGGTTGAGCTCGCCTTCGAGCTCGCACCGGGCGGCGTCCGCCACCCGCATGGCCGAGCGGAGGGTACGCGGGGCAAAGTCGACCGCCCGGACGGAGTCCAGGATCGCGCCGCGGATGCGGACCGCCGCCCAGCGCTCGAACGGCACCCCGCGGGAGGCGTCGTAACGATGGGCCGCCTCGACCAGGCCGAGGCGGGCAGCCTGCGCCAGCTCCTCGCGGTCGGCGTGGCGCGGGAAGTGGCCGGCGACACCGGCGAGCACCTGGCGGACCAGAGGCAGGTGCGCCTCGATCAGCGCGGCGATGTCGCCCGTGGTCGGTTCTGCCGTCATCGTCTTCTCGCTTCGCCCTGGAGGTGCAGTGCTGCGGACGAAGAAGGTGTCGACGCGATGGGCGACCCGATAGATAGCCCAGGAACGGGGACTTGCTGGCTCCGTACGGCGGAGAAACGGCAAGGTCAGGCCTCTGATCAACAGTGACTAGCGCGAGCCATCCGGCGGGATGGCAAGGGCCCTCGGATTGCAGCGTGGCAAGCCCGACAGGGCCGGTCGGCCCAGCCAAGGTTGCGCCGTACGGTCCTGCAAAGATGGCCCGCCCGGCCGACCTCGTTGCACCCTCAGCGTCAGCCGACGCCTGGCAGGACGTCGACCCGCACGGGGGCGAGCAGTCCGCCGCGTTCGTCCACCAGCGCTGCCAGCGCCTCGTCCAGATGGCCCAGGGCCGCGCCGACGGCGTCGCCCCCGCCAGCGGACACGGGGACCAGCTCGGCTTTGCCGCCGTCCCGGACCACCTGACGCACCTGCTCGAGGTGCGACCGCACGATGACGGCCCGCTCGAACGATACGCCGCCGTCGGCTGTGGCAGCCAGAGTCCTTGCCCAGTAACGGATCGAGGCCATGTGTAGCAGCTGGCGACGCCGGCTCATGGGCACCGGTCCGGGCAGCCCGACGATGGTCGGCTGGATCGTCAGCCGCAGGTCCTGGAACGTCTGGTCGACCCGTCGCACCGCGGCCCGTACCGAGGCACGATCCTGCTGGTCCCCGGACGTGAGCCGGTCGAGCAGGTCGCCGGTCGCGGCGAGAACACCGTCGATGTCGTCGTCGACCGCGTCGCTGCCCCGCCGTGGCAGGACAACCAGGGCCACGACTCCGCCGATCAGGGCGCCGGCGATGGTCTCCTCGATGCGCAGCCGCAACAGCTCCCAGGTCAGCGTGCCCAGGATCGCGTAGAGCGTGGACAGGGTGAGGGTGAAGCAGAGGACCAGTGCGGTGTACGAGACCGCGACGAGCCAGAACGCGGCGAAGACCAGCACCAGGACGAGGGCGACCTCGAGGTGGACGTCGCCGGTGACCGCCTTGCCCAGCAGCAAGCCGCCGGCGACGCCGAGGACCGTGCCCGCGACGCGCCCGACCGCGCGGCGCAGGGTCGCCGTCCGCGAGTTGGCGTTGATGAAGACGACGTACGAGGCGAGCACGGCCCAGAACCACCGGGCGGACGAGATCTCCTTGCCGGCCAGCATCGCGAGCACCCCCGCGACAGCCACCTGCACCGCCGTGCGGTTGACCAGCCGGAACGAGGGACCACCCGGTGAGGCGCCCGGCGATGACGTCGCCACACCCGGAGCGGCGACGAAGCCGTCGAGCAGTCGCCCGGTCACCACGACCCCCGCCAGCTCGCGCAGGCCGCGCTCGACCCGCAGGAAGGCCCCGGCGAGGTGGGGCGCGTCGTCGGCACGGGCCTTCATGCCGCGGGCGGTGAGAGCCAGCGCATCGGGCGTGGCCGGACGTACGGGCCTTCCGGCACGGGCGGCGGCAGCGAGCCGACCGGCCCGGGCCACGAAGCCCGCGCGCGCCCGCTCGCTGAGTGCGGGCCCGTCATGGCGGACCGCGTCGCTGAGATGCTCGGCCGCCAGCTCGACGTCAAACACCAAGCCGCGCAGGGCATCCACGTCCGCGACGAGTGTCGCGGCGGCCGGCAGCTCGAGCTGACGCTCCAGCAGCAGCGTCACCTCGCCGAGCCGCGACCCAGCCCGTACGAGATGGCGGGTCCGCTGGTCGGCGGGGTCGGGTCCGACGGCGCCCAGCCACTCGCGGACGTGGTCGGCGAGGTCGGCCACCCGGCCCTCCACGGCGCGCAGCAGGCGGCGCAGGTCGGCGGCCGGCCGGTCCGGCAGCAGGACGCAGCGCACCAGGGCGGTCGACGCGGCACCGCACGCGACGGCGAAGGACAGCCAGGGCAGCTGGTGGGTGCGCGCCTCGAGGAACAGCGCGAAGAAGTAGGTCATGAACGCGAGCTGCCCGAGGGCGAAACCGCGCTGGCCGAAGCGCCGCAGCAGCACCGAGCCGGTCATCACGGCGACGAACGCTGCGTCGGCCGCCACCGGGTGCGGGCTCAGCACGGCCGCCAGGGCGACGATCGCGAGCGAGATGACCGCCGACTCGACGATGGTGACCAGCGCGTCGCGGCGACGACCGTCCTTGACGCTGGTGGCCGAGACCATGGCCACGATGGCGGCCAGCATGACCACCGTCACCGGCTGTCCGGCCGCGGAGGCGATGGGCTCCATCACGGCGATGGCGACACCGAGCGAGGCCGCAGCGCGGGTCGCGAGCCGGAACCGCTGGTGGGCAGGGTCGGCCGCCGCGATGCGGGCACCCCAGCCCGCGACGGCATCACTCAACCACCCGGAGACCAGCACCCGTCGATCATCCCCTGAGGGCGGCCGATCATGCGCAGCTCTCACACCGTCGGCACAACCTCCCACGCCTCGGTACGGGCGACGTTGGCGAGGGTGTCGTCCGGCTGCTCCTGCGACAGCAGCTCGGCCTGCACCCGCGCGACGTAGGCCTCGACCTCGCGGGCCTGGTGCACGTCGTCCCAACCCAACGGCCCGGCCATCAGGGCCGCTGCGGCGACCGCTGCCTCGACACCGCGGTCGCGTACCTCGATCGAGATGCGGGTGCGGCGGGTCAAGACGTCGTCGAGGTGCAGCGCACCTTCGGCCTGCACCGCGTACACGATCTCGGCGGCCAGGTAGCCCGGCGCACCGGCGAGCGGCTCGCCCAGCCCCGGATCGGCGGCGACGAGGGCCAGCAGCTCGGTGGTGAGGGTGCCGTACCGATGGAGCAGGTGCTCGACCCAGGAGACGGTGAGCCCCGAGGCAGCGGCCATAGCCTCGCGCTGGGCCCAGCGGGCCGGGAAGCCGTCAGCCCCGAGCAGTGGCACCGTCTCGGTCACCGACGCCGGTACGTGCTGGTCGAGCTGGGCGACCGCCGCGTCGACGGCGTCGACCGCCATGACCCGGTAGGTGGTGTACTTGCCGCCCGCGACGACGACCAGCCCGGGTGCGGGCGACGCCACGGTGTGCTCGCGGGACAGTTTGGACGTCGCCTCGTCCTCCTGCGCCAGCAGCGGCCGCAGACCCGCGTACACCCCGATGACGTCGGCGCGGGTGATCGGCTTGTTGAGCACCGCGTTGACGTGGTCGAGGACGTACTGGATGTCGCTCGCACTCGCGGCCGGGTGGGCCTTGTCGAGGTCCCAGTCGGTGTCGGTGGTGCCGATGATCCAGAGGTCGGCGGACCACGGGATCACGAACAGCACGCTCTTCTCGGTGCGCAGGATCAGCCCGCTCTCGCCGTGGATCGCCGACCGCGGCACCACGAGGTGGATGCCCTTGGACGCGCGGACGTGGATGCGACTGGTCTGGTCGAGCAGGGCCTGCGTGTCGTCCGTCCAGACTCCGGTCGCGTTGATGACAAGCCTTGCCCGTACAGCAAACTCGTCGCCCGACTCGAGGTCGCGGACCATCGCGCCGACCACCTGGTCGCCCTCGCGGAGGAAGTCGATGACCTGGGTGCGACTGGCGCAGACCGCACCATAGGCCGCGGCGGTCCGGACGACGGTCGTGGTGAAGCGAGCATCGTCCGTCTGGCCGTCGTAGTACTGCAGCGCACCGACCAGTGATCCGCGACGCATCGACGGGAACAGCTCGAGAGCCCTGCGGCGCGAGAGGTGGCGGTGGTGCGGCACTCCCGGCAGCCGCGAGCCGACCCGCGCCATCAGGTCGTAGAGCAGCACCCCGCTGCCGGCGTAGAGCCGCTCCCAGCCGCGGTGCCGCAGCGGGTAGAGGAACGACACCGGGTGGACGAGGTGAGGCGCCAGCGTGTCGAGCAGCAGTGACCGCTCCTTGAGGGCCTCACGCACCAACCGGAAGTCGAGCATCTCGAGGTAGCGCAGCCCGCCGTGGATCAGCTTGCTGGAGCGGCTGGACGTGCCGCTGGACCAGTCCCTCGCCTCGACCATGCCAACGCTCAGGCCGCGGGTGACGGCGTCGAGCGCGCAACCCGCACCGACGATGCCTCCGCCGACGACGAGCACGTCGAGCTCGCGGGCGGCGAGGTGGTGCAGTGCTGCGGTGCGGCTCTCGCGGGACAGGGCGGAGCTGGTCACGTGTCGTTCCTCTCGTCGTCCTCGACCCAGTCGAGGGTCCGGCTCACGGCCTTGCGCCACTGCCGGTGTCCCTGGGTACGGCGGGCGTCGTCCCAGGTCGGTTCCCAGCGCCGGCCGTCGCGACGGTGCTCCTTGAGCTCGTCGACGTCGGCCCAGAAGCCCTTGGCCAGCCCGGCGGCGTAGGCAGCACCGAGCGCCGTCGTCTCCGGTACGGGCGAGCGGCTCACCGGGATGCCGAGAATGTCTGCCTGCAGCTGCATGCACAGCTCGTTGGCGGTCACGCCGCCGTCGACGCGGAGCATCGACAGCGTCCGGTCGACGTCGCTCTCGATCGCCTCGGCGACGTCGAGGGTCTGGTAGCAGATCGCCTCGAGCGCGGCGCGGGCGAGGTGGGCGTTGGTGGTGAACCGGGACAGCCCCACGATGGCCCCGCGCGCGTCGGAACGCCAGTAGGGGGCGAACAACCCGGAGAACGCGGGCACGAAGTAGACGCCGCCGGTGTCATCGACCTGCGCCGCCAGCGCCTCGCTCTGTGCTGCCCCGCTGAGGATGCCGAGCTGGTCGCGCAGCCACTGGATGGCCGAGCCGGTCACGGCGACGGACCCCTCGAGCGCGTACGCGGCCGGCTCGTCACCGAACTTGTAGCAGACCGTGGTGAGCAGTCCGTGCTCCGACGTCACTCGTCGCCGGCCGGTGTTGACGAGCAGGAAATTGCCTGTGCCATAGGTACATTTGGCGTCGCCGACGCTGAAGCAGAGCTGGCCGACCATCGCCGCCTGCTGGTCGCCGAGGGCGGCCATGATGGGCACCTCGCCGCCGAGCGGCCCGCTCGCCGACGTCAGCCCGTACGACTCGGGGACGGCCGACGACCCGATGGCCGGCAGCATCGCGCGCGGCACCCCGAAGCCGTCGAGCAGCTCGTCGTCCCAGTCGAGGGTGTCGAGGTCCATCAGCATCGTGCGGCTGGCGTTGGTGACGTCGGTGACATGGACGCCGCCCCGCGTACCGCCGGTGAGGTTCCACATCAGCCACGTGTCGGCGGTGCCGAACAGGGCCTCGCCGGCCGCGGCGTCGGCGCGCAGCTGCACGTCGTGCTGAAGCAGCCACTGCAGCTTGCCGCCGGAGAAGTAGGTCGCGGGACGCAGCCCGGTGCGGTCGCGGACGAGCTTGCCGGCGAGCCCCCCGTCGAGCTGGCGGGCCTGGGCGGCGTTGCGGGTGTCCTGCCAGACGATCGCGTTGCCGTACGGGCGGCCGGTCGTGCGATTCCAGACGAACGTCGTCTCGCGCTGGTTGGTGATGCCGATCGCCGCGAGGTCACTGGCCTGCAGACCCGCCTCATGGAGCGTGACCTGGAGGACCGTGCTAGTCCGCTCCCAGATCTCCAGCGGGTTGTGCTCGACCCAGCCAGCGCGCGGCAGCAGTTGCTCGTGCTCGAGCTGGTGTGACGCGACGACCGTGGCGTCGTGGTCGAAGACCAGGAATCGGGTGCTCGTGGTCCCCTGGTCGATGGCAGCGACGAAGTCGGGCATGGACCTATCGTGGCCAGCGGAGCACACTCGGGCAAGGGCCTTGCACGAATGTGCACGGCGAGAGGAGGGTCGTGGCGGAGGACCGGCTGGAGGACGCGCTGCGGGCTGCCCGCATGTACTACTTCCAGGACCTCACGATGGAGGCGATCGCTCGCGAGATGCGCACCTCGCGGTCGACCGTCTCGCGGCTCATCACCTACGCCAAGGCGGCGGGCATCATCGAGTTCCGGCTGCACACGCCGCACGAGCGGGTGCCCGGCATCGAGCAGCGGCTCTCCAGCGCCTACGGCATCGTGGCGCACGTCGTGCCCGTGCCGGAGACCGCGACGGAGCTCGAGACACTCGACCAGGTGGCCCGCTTCTCCGCCCGGCTGCTCAACACACTGTTCGACTCGGACATGATCCTGGGCATCGCCTGGGGCACAACGGTCAACGCCGTCAGCAAGCACCTCGTGGCCAAGGCGACGACGGGCTCGCAGGTGGTCCAGCTCAACGGTGCCGGCAACACCCGCACCACCGGCATCGACTACGCGAGCCAGATCGTCCACCGGTTCGGCGCGGCGTACGGGGCGCGGGTGCAGCAGTTCCCGGTGCCCACGCTGTTCGACTACCCGGAGACCAAGCGGGCGCTGTGGCGCGAGCGCAGCATCCTGCGGGTGCTCAACCTGCAGCAGAGGGCCGACGTCGTGCTGTTCGGCATCGGCGCGGTGGAAGGCGGCGTCCCCAGCCACGTCTACTCAGCCGGCTACCTCGAGCGGCGCGACTTCACGGCCATCAAGCAGGCCGGCGTGGTGGGTGACGTGGCGACGGTGTTCTACCGGCTCGACGGCAGCCACGACGGCATCTCGCTGAACGACCGTGCGAGCGGCCCCGACCTCGCCCTGCTGCGCAAGGTCCGGCACCGGATGTGCGTGGTGGCGGGAGAGAACAAGCTGCTCGGCCTACGGGGGGCGCTCGCGGCCGGGCTGGTGAGCGAGCTGGTCATCGACGAGGCATCAGCCAGCGCGCTCGTGACAGCACTGGACGTCAGACGGTGACCCAGTCGGTGACGATCGCGACCAGCTGGCCGGGGTACTGGATGCGCAGGCTGAGCGGCCCCGCCGGGACGTCGAGGGCCGGCACCCGGCCGAGCTCGTCGGACCGCGCGGTCACGACCACGCCGCTGGCGCTGCGCACCTCGATGTTGGCCACGCCGGCCGGCGCGAGCTGACCCATCAGGCGCCTGCCCTCACCGCGTACCGTCACCAGCAGGTCGACCGAGACCCGATCGGTCTCGAAGGTGAGCATCTGCTCGTCAGCGGCTGGTGCTGCCCCGCGGACCAGCACCCGGGCGTCATCGGTGCTCGAGTCGAAGGCCAGCCCGGCCAGCTCCTCGAGCTCGCTGTCGATCGTCCGCCAGGTCAGGCTCGCCCTGGCAGCGGCGAGCACCCCGGCAGGCACGGCGTCGTGGACGCTCGCGGCGGTGCGCAGCTCGTCGAGCAGCGCGTCGTCGGCTGCCTCATCCACCGGCGCACCTCCGGTCAGGTCGATCTCGTCGTTGCTCACGTCCACCACCTCCTCTTCTCCCCCGAGAAGCTTGTCGACCTAGACAGAGCCACCACCGGCCTGGGTGATACCGAGCTCGGCAAGATGCTTGCGCAGCTGGCCGAGGCAGCGCGCCCGGGTGGGCCCGATCGAGCCGACGGGCATCTCCAGGGCCTCACTGACCATCTCGTACGACGGCGGCGGGCTCGCCATGAGGACGCGCAACAGTCGCTGGCACGCGTCGCCGAGCCGGCCCACGGCCGCCATCAACGTGGCGCTGCGCTCGAGCGCCATGACGTGGGCGTCGGGCGGCGGCTCGTCTGCCTGGGTACGGGCGATGCCTGCAAGGTCGAGCGTCCGCTCGCGACTGCGCGACCGGATCACCCGCAAGCACTCGCGCTTGGCCGTCGTGACCAGCCAGGCGGACAACCGCTCGGGCTCCCGCAGGCGGCCGAGGTGCTCGACCAGGCGGAGCCACGTGGTCTGGCTGACGTCGGCGGCGTCGTCCGCCCCGAGGCGATAGCTGCGGGCCACCGACCACACGAGGCCGCCGTACCGCTCGACCAACCGGTCCCACGAGGCCTGCTCCCCCGCGGCGGCGCGGGCCAGGTCCTCGACGACGGTGCCCTCACTCACGCGTCTCCACCTCTCCTGACCCCCGGATGTATCACCGGCTCAACGCCACGCCTCTGTCCTGATGTAGCAGCACGTGACCTATACCAGTACACCGCCCGACATCGGGGGACGAGATGACACAGCACGTGCAGGTCCGCGCCTCCACGCTAGCCGCAGCGTCGCGGCGCCGTGCGGCCGCCCGGTACGCCGCCGAGCACGACGAGGCCGACGACCTGTTGGTCCGCGCGTACCGACTGCGCCGAAAAAGGATTGCGCGCGAGGTATCAGCGGCCCGTACGGCGGCTCTGTTGCGCTGACGGTCGGGGGCACAGATGTGGGCACGGCATCGGGGGAAGCCGGCTCATGGCAAGGGGGAAGGGCCCGTCGCACCGGGGGGGAGCGACGGGCCCTCAGCCATGCCCAGGCAATAGACCGTCGTGATAGACAGGGCAGCATTCGCGACCAGGAGGGACCGGCGCATGTTCAACACGGACCGCATCGCACTGTGGCTGGAGGCGCGGCAGACCCGCATCCTCGGCATCCGGCCTGACGCCACCGTGCTCGAGGGCCCGGGCTACCTCTACCGGCCGTACCAGCTCGTGGTCAACACCGAGGACCTCCCTCTGGTCGCGGCCCAGCTGAACGAGATCGGGGCGGAGGAACTGCCCGAGCTGTCCCGCGCCTTCGCCGACCACGAGATCCCGATCGCCGTCTTCCGGGTCACGACGGTCCCGATCCCGACGTTGGTGTCGCGGCTGCGCTCGGTCAAGGACGAGGGATCGCCCGTACCGCGGCTGGGCCCCAACCACGTGCTGACCGGCGAGCCGACCTATCACGGCGGCGCCGGCGGTGAGCCGCGTCCCTGTCCCCCATTGCCGCTCGAGCCGACCGACGAGGAGCCCTCGCTGACGGTGGGCGCCCTGGACACGGGCGTGCCACTCGACCTCGTCGACCTCCACCCCGACCTCGCTGCCCGCATCACCGGCGACGGCAACGACGTCGACACGTTGTACGCAGGCGGCGACATCCTCGACCACGAAGGCGGTCACGGCACCTTCGTCTCCGGCATCCTCATGCGCTGCGCGCCAACGGTGCTCATCGACCCGGAGAAGGTGCTCACCCCCGACGGCATCGGCGACGACGTCACCGTGACCTTGGGCCTCGCCGAGGCAAAATGTCGGCTGGTCAACGCATCTCTCGGCGGCTACACCCAGGACGACATGCCGCCACCGGCCCTCGAGGCCTACCTCGCCCGGCTCGACCCTGAGTCGGTCATCGTCGCCGCAGCGGGCAACAACGCCCAGGGCCGGCCGTTCTGGCCCGCCGCCTTCAAGCACGTCATCGCCGTCGGTGCGGTCGACACTCGCAAGGGCGCCGTCACGCCGGCCCCGTTCAGCAACTTCGGCCAGTGGGTCGACTGCTGCGCGGCCGGGGTCGACATCGCCAGCACCTACGTCAAGGGTGAGTGGCGGCTGGCCGAGACCGACGTCATCGAGGAGTTCGACGGCTGGGCCTGCTGGTCGGGCACGTCGTTCGCCGCACCCCAGGTGACCGCCGCGATCGCCCGCCGCATGCGCGGCACGGCGCTGACTCCCCGACAGGCCGCCCACCACGTCCTCGCCGACGCGACCCACCACGTACCAGGTCTGGGCGTCTTCATCAGGTCGCACGTCAACCTGCTCTGCCCCGACTGCTGAGTGCCGTGGGTCGGCGACGGCGTTCGACTGCACGCCGGGTAGCCACGTGTGCCGTACCAGTAGCCGCCCGCTTCCCGGGATGACCATGCGGACAGGGCTACTGGGAATCACGCGGCGCTCGGTTCCCGTCCAGGGGACCCCTGCGGGACGGTCCGATGGTGGTTCCCCGATTGGCATGACCCGCCCAGAGGCAGCTACACCTGCCGGCCGCTCGGATTGGAACGGGTCGGGTTTGTGGGCCGGGTGTGGCCGGTCTGCGCTCTGCTATGCGTCCTCTCGCGTCATTTCGTTGACGTCGGCGCGTCGGAGGCAGAGAGATAGATCGGCGCGGTGAGTCATGGTCAGGCTTCTCGCAACCCGCGGCGAAGATGAGGACAAGGCAGGCCACGAACATGCTGACCTTCGCTTTCATGAGTCTCAGCATGCCGGTTGGCCGAGCAGGGGTCGAGCGGTGCCCCTTGAGGGGCGGCCCCCTTGAACGCGAACCCGAGGTGCCGTTCCCAGCTGGGCCTTTGCTGTCGTGGCCGAAGAGCTGGCCGGCGCCATCGCATGCCGGGGCACCGATTGGCGGTCGAGCGTCTTCGGGCGGTGCGGCATAGAACGACCGACGTCAGGCGTCTGCTCTGATAGGTGCGGGGCAGTGGAGAGGGGGAGCGGGTGACAGACGAGGACGTGGACGCGTATGCCCGTCGGGCTTATCCCCAGCTGCTGCGCCGTGCCTACCTGCTCACCGGCAGTCGCGCTGCTGCCGAGGACCTGGTGCAGGAGTCCTTGGCGCGTTGCGTCGTGGCGTGGCGTCGTAGCCCCGTGGCGACACCGGAGGCCTACGTACTAAGAACGATGGTCAATCTTCGGACGAGCTGGTGGCGGCGCCGGCGGCACGCGGCTGACCACACGTTGCCGCCGTTGGCTGACAACATTGCTGACGGGTCGGAGGAACGCGCGCAACGCGACGTGCTGTGGCGGTTGTTGGCGCTGTGTCCCCGCGGACAGCGAGTGGTCCTGGTGCTGCGCTATTACGAGGATCTCAGCGAGAGCCAGGTTGCTGAGTTGCTGAACGTTAGCGTCGGCACTGTCCGAAGTCAGACCGCCAAAGGGCTCGCGCGTCTTCGTGCGCAGATCGAGCGAAGCGCGTCTGTAGAGGAGGCATGATGTTCGACCCGCTGGAGTCCGACCTGCGTCAGCTGTTCTCCGCGAAGGCGGACCAGGTGAGCGGGCAGGTACTCGACGTCGCCGAGTACCACCGGCGCTCGAATCGGATTCTGGCCCGCCGCAAGAGGGCCGTCGTGTCCTCCGCGGTCCTCGGCGTCCTTGTAGTTGTCGGTGGTGCCGCTGAACTGGCAACACGCAACACAGGCTCTACAGGACCAGCCATGGTCACCCAGTCCAGCCCTAGGTCTGTGGTGAGGCCGGACGAGCAGCAGCGAGCAGCAGCGGAGGTCAACCACGCTTTGGACCAAATGCAACTCCCACCCGAGGCGAAATCCGTCGCCACCAGCCCGTCCAACCTGCTGATACCGGCCACGGCCATCCCCGCTCAAGGCCACCTGGCCTCCGCGGTTCGCTGGTGGATCGTCAAGGGTCAACTAG
The DNA here is from genome assembly GCA_033097465.1 of Acidothermaceae bacterium B102. Taxonomy (GTDB): domain Bacteria; phylum Actinomycetota; class Actinomycetes; order JAWWOL01; family JAWWOL01; genus JAWWOL01. Next base: position 3,534,278 of record AP028633.1, on the reverse strand, counting down.
CCGACACACGCGCGTTCCTCGTCGCACACCCGCCCCCTGGACTCAAGGCGGTCCAAGGAGCGATCAGCAACAACGGGGTCCAATACCTGCAGTACGAGGCCCAGCAACCCGGCCGCGTCCTGCGCGTCATCATCAACCTGGGCGCGGTGCAGATCGGTGACACCGTCGGCCTGGACATCACCGCCTCAGAGATCTGGGGCGCGACCTGAGACCGGAACAGCGGCAGTCCCACTGCGAGCCAGCAGACGAACACCTGGCACGAGCCAGCGATAGGTCGGTTCGTGCCGAGCAAGGCCCCACTCTGGGGCGACAGGGTGTGTCAGCCACGGATCGGCAACCGAGCCGGCGTGTCGTCCCGGAACGGGACCCTCGGCGGTTTAGGCGTCGGCCTCAGTCGACGCCGGTCGAACAACGTGCCGGTCGAGGTTGCTTAGGAGCGGCTCCCGGTGGATGCGCTGGGTGTGCCGCCGGTTGCGGGCAAGCCGCGGCTTTGCCAGGTGTAGCCGTCTGTGCTGGACACGAGCTTGTGATCTCGGGTGGTGCCCCATACCTTGCCCGCGGAGATGTGCAGACAGATCGGCAGGTCGAGCGGCGGATGGTTCCATGTTGTGAACGTGTCGCTGCCCGGGCGCAACGACAGCAGGCGCTGGCCGTCAGCGGAGAAGGCCAGCGCGGTCCTATCGGGGAGCTGCACCGCGCAGACGGCGTCCGCGGAAGGTCCGTGTAGGGGGGTGGTCACCCAGGTGCGCCCCTGGTCGCTGGACGTCCGCTCGTAGGCGGCCGGGAGGGCGGCCCCTTCGCCAGCGGTTCCGATCTGGGCTTTGGCGCTGGGGCCGCCAAACATCTGCAGCACCGTGTCGGAGCCGGGTAACGGCCCCAACTCGACTTGGTCTTTGCGCTTCGGGAGGAAATGCCAGTTGCCGTCCGCGGGTGCCTGCACCCCGACCGTGTCCCCGTCGTTCAGCCACAACGCTCCGTTAGGCAGGAGGGCTCCGTGGATGTCGGCTAGCGGCATGGCGGAGGGCGGGGTGAGCGTTGCGGCGGTGGCTGTGTCCGCGTTAACCACGAGGTTGTCGAACGTCTCAGCGCTGAGGAAGTCTCCGTTGGGGATTGTCGACGTTCGGCCCCTGATCCGCACCGTGCGCCACGTCGAGCCGTAGTCGGTCGAGACGGCTGCGCCGTCGTACCACGCCAGCAGCACATCGGGGCCCGCGGCTTGAGGCTGACTCCACTCGGCCGACAGCGTCGGGACTCCACGAGGCACCGGCAGTGACTTCCACGTCACGCCCTTGTCCCGGCTGAGGAACAGCCGGGCGCCGCACGGCGCAAGGGCTGGTCGTTGGAAACCGCAATCGTCGAATAGGGCGTACACGTTCGATGTGCCGGAGAAGACGACCTGCGGCGGAAGAGCACCCGACCCTGCGAAACCCACGGTAGGCATCGCGACCACAACATCGTGGTTGGCATGCCGTTCATGGCCCACCGTGCCCGCCGCGGCCCCGACGACGAGAAGGACTCCTACCGCCGCCAGAGCGGACCGTCGTCGGCGAGGCCGAGGCGGAGCGGCACTGGTCGGGCTGGTCATCACCATGGCGGCGTGTCACCCCCACGGAAATGGCCACAGGCGACCGCCGGAATCAGCTGTCGCAGTACCTCATCGGCGTCCAGCCTCAGCCGCTGAAGCGGCACGCCTCCGCCCGATGGCTGTGCGTTACGACCTCGACCACGTCGGCGGGGCAGGCGTCCGGCGCCCTCGGCCGCCCGAAGTGAGTCGGGGCGGCATTCATCATCTTCATCGAGCTGGCGGCTCAGCGACGTCGCAGATGTGGAAGCCTGACCGGTACGAGGTGACAGCAGCCTGGCCCGAGCGCCGCTCCGTCTGAGATGGGGATCGGCTATCGGTGACGGCCAGACCCCTCCGTCCACCCCGGTCGAGCAGGTGAGCACCGTGTGCCGGTCGAGGTTAGGCATCCGAGGCGCGAGTACGGCGCCTAACCGTCAGGCATGCGGCCAAGTCCAGCGGAACTGGTTGTCGGGTTCGAGGCGCTGCTCAAGGATCCGAGCGTTTGTGAGCGCGACCAATGCCTCGTACAAGCCGTTGCCCAGAGGGTTATCAGTCCAGAGCAGGCCCTTGTGGCTATGAAAGGTGCCTTCTGGGAGCACGCCAAGCTCGACACCCAGCCGGAAGCACGCCAGATCGGCATCAGTCCAATCGGACAGAGCATCAGCAAATGTCACGGGTTGATCATCCACCAGTCGGTAGTCATGCCGCCGGGCGAGGTCGGTACTTCCGGCGGCCAGAGGTCGACTCGACACCGTCTGTCGGGGCGACGCGACCTCGGCCGGCATCGGCCATTGCGGTGCCCGTAGGCGTTCGGCTATCGGACGTCGAACCGACCGTGACGCTCCGGCGCTGGGTAGCAACGGCTACAGCGCCCAAGGCGTGACGCCGATGGTTCCCGTTGACTGGGCCCTTGTGCTATCCCGCGTGTGGACAGTGCGATGCCAAGGACGCACCGCCTTAGCCTCAGGAGCGCTTCATGGTTGCAGCGCTGGTCAGGGTCGCGGTTCAGATCCTGCTTGCCATCGCGTGCGCTTTCGGTGTGACGAGTTTGATCTTCGCGGGTTGGACTGTGACCCAAACAGGCGACCAGCTGCCACCGGTGGCCATCGTGCTATTTGTCGGCGTCCTGGCGCTCGCCTGGGTCTCGATCCTCTCCAACACCGTCATCACTACACGCGAGATTCCGAAGGACCAGCGCGACCCGATCTCGATGAACGTGGCCCTCTACCGGCGATTCGCCCGCCGTTCCAGCCGTAAGGTCAGAGCCGTTCTGGCGACGGTCTGGGTCCTCGGGTCGGCGCTTGGCGCCACAGGTATCGCAACCTCGACGCCCCTCAGGCTGTGGGGAGGGGTGCTCCTAGCGTTCTACGGCTTCAACATCGCTGGGCTCATCGCGCTGCTCCCCGACCCGTCCCTCGGAGGCGACAAGACACCCCCCACTTGAGGCGCCCAGCCATCGGAGATTGGGATCGGGACTGACCGGCGCTATCCGGAAGCGGGCCGTTGGGTGATCGTGCGTCCGTCGGCCGGGCCATGAGGACCTGACCCCGCTCCAGCCGCTTAGGAGGTCTGCGCCCAGCCCGGTGATACGGCGGCGTGGAGCAGCCGCCGACCGCCCAGAGGCTGGTCCAACGTGATCGTGCCGCGACCTTTCTCCAGCCCATCGCTGCACCCTTCGGCGCCGGCCTGACGTCTTTGCTCAGCAACACCACCTGCACCGCGTCGCCGACGTAGTCCAGGTGGGCACCGACGGGCTGGTAACAGTCACCATCACCAGCTGTGAACCACACGGTCAGCGTGGCGCCGCTGATCGCGACCAGGCTCCACGGCATGCTCACCTCGCCGGCGTGACGGTCGACCAACGTCGCCGGCGGCGTCGCGCCCGCCAAGTAGTCCGCAGGCGGCGTCACGGTCAGGGGATCGGCCACTGCCCCGACCGTGGTCGCCGCTGCTGGGGCTTGCGATGCCGCCGATCCCACGCTGGCGGACTCCCGGCCCGCGCACGCCGTCGTCGCGAATAGCACGCCCGCGGCGAACGCCGCGGCCAGCATGTTCAGCGGCACGACGAGCCTCCTTGCCTCCTGGGCCAGCCAGCCCATTGCATCACCTTCGACGCGCGATGGCTGCGACAGGTTCCTCAGCAGGCGGAGTGGCGGATCGATCGTGTCCCGCTCACCGATCGCTGACTGGCGTGGGTGGACACCGACTCGACGGGCTCCGGGTGAGGCCGTTGATACGGTGGCGGCATGCTGTTGACAGCGGGCCCACTGCGTAACCTCGGCGGCTCACCGTCACGGCTGACGTTCGGCGAGGGGCCCAAGGCGGTAGGGGCTTGGGCGGGGCGACGGCTGTTAATGCTGGATGCGAAGCCGGCATTCGAGCTGTCTTTCTGGTGCGGCACGTGCAGGTTCCTCTTTCAGAGGCTGGACGGCGCCAACGAAACCATGTCGATGGACGGACCCGAGGGACAGCTGGCCGAGGGCCTCGACGATCTCGACGATCAGGTCATCCGGAACTTCGAGACGCTCCTACCGCGGGGCGACTACCTGCCGCTGCTGCTGACCGTCCAACCGCGGCTGACCCACCCGGCGGGCCCTGACGACTACTTCGCCGGAGAGCAGATCTCTACCTGGGGCGTCAGCCCGTTCTGGGGACTGCCGGAGTACCCACGCACCCCCTACTACCGGACCTTCGAAACCCCCGTCGACCAGGGCGCGCACCTGTTCGAGTTCGTCGTGCCGATGGTCCCCCCGACGTGGAACGACGCCAGCAAGGTGGCGCAGCACGCACACCGACTGACCATGTCGGCCAGCCCCACGGCCGTCGCAGTGACCACGCTCGACGTGTGCCAGCCTGCTATGTCTGGGCACAGCACGGACGACTACGCCCACTGGTGCCTGACCCACTTCTTGCTCGACGGGCACCACAAGATGGAAGCAGCCGCCGACACCGGGCGACCCCTGCGCCTACTGTCCCTGCTCTCCGTCGAGGCCAGCCTGGCCGACGCAGAGCAAGTCGCCCGCATCCCTGCGCTCCTCACGCAGGCAGCAGCCCGCCGCACCTGATCCGCCATCGGGCTCTGGTGCCCGCGGCCGGTGTGAGAGCTCCGCGCCCCCGGCCCAGCACCTTCCCTCGGGGCGCTGCTTGGCAAGCGTCCATGCGGTTGGCCTCGCTAGACAAGTCGAACCTCGACCGGCGCACCGACCTGCCGGCGTACCGCTCGGGGTTCGGCGAGCGGGGCGGCCATGCAGGCGGGTGCCTTCATCAGGGTCAATGTCTCCCGGTTAGGACGCGGTTGCCCCGTGTGCCGCATACGTCTCGCATGGTGACGTGCACCCATGGCTGAGCGACCCGCCTGGGGGACCTACCCGCTGCCGGCGGCTCTCCCGTTCGGCCTCGCCGACGCGGACGAACGCTGGGTCGAATTCTTCGACTCGTCCAACAGTGCCCCTCCCTTGGGGGTGTGGCTCGGCCACCGCCAAGCCGACCGCGGCGCTGTGGTCCTCGTCCGCACCATCGACCGGGTCCAGTTCAGCACCAAGCATGTGCGCCCGGGAGAAGATGTGGCGGCGCAGCTGCGGGAGACCGCCGTGTTCAGCCACCTCAACCTGGTCGCCACATTGGTGCTGCACGAGCCCGTTCCCCAGCCTTTGGAGGACGTGATGGCACAGGCGCGGGCGGACGACGGGTGGACGTCGGAGACGTGGGAGGTGGACGGCCTGCGGGTCGCTGGAGCCCGGTGGGACCACCAGACCTGGTGGTCGACAATTCTGGAGACCGGCCCTGAGCGGGCCGTCATCGTGCACGGTGTCGGTGAGCCGACGAAGGTGCTCCTCACCCAAGCCGACCTGACCTCCTACGGCTACACGGCGGCGACCGTGAGGATCGACCTGCTCGATCCCCACCGGCTGGAGGGCGCCCTCCTCACTGCGCACAAGGCTCGCGACTAGTCGAGCGGAAGTGCGATATTGTTTCCCGTCCCGGCCGTCGATCGGTCAGCGGAGCTCCACCCCGCACCGGACGAGGATCGGTGATCGGTGCAGGAGGTGTGGATAACTGAACTCCGAGGAGTTTCGTCCACAGGAGGCGACGAGCCGAGCCACCAGTGAGGCTGGCGCCGACTCCCATGACCGATGCTCCGCTGGTCGATCGGGGAACGGCGCAGCCGACGCCTCGCGTCGGCCTCGGAGTCATGTCTACGGAAGGCCCAAGCGACCCGATCGCTCGTGCCGCCCTGTTCGGGTCGGCGGAAGCAGGATGATGTGGCGATGTGGGTTCGGTTGAGCTCGTGGATGATTGCCGACGAGGAGCCGTCGCTGCCCCACGCGGGGTCGGTTCTCGTCGATCTTGGTCTACGCGTGCGTGGTGACGTGACTCCCGCGCCACTCGGTGCGCAGGACGGTGTCGTCGAGATCCAGGCCGACGAGCCGCATGAGGTCTCATACCAGCTCACGGGTAGCCGGGGTGAGCCCACGGACTACGGTGCTGACTTCGGGCGAGGCAGCGAGCACGCGGGCGTTGAACTCGTTCTGACGGTCGGATCCGAGCGATACCAGGTTCAGTCGGACGGTTGGGCACGGGACATACCGGCAGCGTCTCGAGTGGTGGTACGCGGCCGGATGGCGTTGGTCGGCGCATACGAGTGGGACGACTTCGGGCTCACGGACACGCGGTCGAACTGGTTGGTGCACGCTGTCGCTCCTGCCGATCACGGCGACACGATGCTGGACGTCACCGTCAGCGCGAGCGAGTAACTCAGACAGACCGCCGACGCACCGACCTCTTCGTCCGCGGCGCTTAGCCCCGCTTGGCGATCCCTATCTCAGACGAGGTGAAGCCGCGGCCCTCCCGGCCGAGCCGACGGGCACCGGTATGAGGGTCGCGGTTTCGGCATCATGACGACCTTCGCTTGGGAGTCGATCTCAACACCGCCCTCCGGTACAACATCACCATGGACCTGGACAGCAAAGGCCTCGGCCGCCTGCAGCACGTAGCGAACGCCCGAGACGTATGGACCTCCGAAGCCGGGGACTTCACCCCGTGGCTCGCGGAGAACCTCGACGTCCTCGCCAACGAACTCGGGATGAACCTCACCCTGGTGTCCATCGAGGTACCTGTCGGGCAGTTTCGCCTCGACATCCAGGCGACGCGCGGTGACGGGCACGTCGTCATCATCGAAAACCAGCTCGAACGCACCGACCATGCCCACCTTGGGCAGCTCCTCAGCTACGCCTCCGGGCTGGAGGCGACGACCGTCGTCTGGGTGGCACCCACGTTCCGCGAGGAGCACCGCCGCACTCTCGACTGGCTGAACGAACGCACTGACACCGGCGTCGAGTTCTTCGGCGTCGAGATCACGGTTGTCCAGATAGGCGAGACCGGCCCTCGAGCACCGGTCTTCACTGTCGTGGCTCGCCCGAACAGCTGGCAGAAGGACGTCCGGGAGAGGACCGGCATGCCGGCGGCGCCGGCCCCCATCACCCCCCTCAACGCCCAGCGCCAAGACGTATTCGCCGAGATTCTCGCCGGAGTCAACGCCGCGCGTCCCGCCATCCGCATTCCCGCCCGTAGCAACGCCAACTGGATCGCTTTCGCCTCGGGGCCGTTCGGATACTGGTCGCTCACCGGGCTGCCAGACGGACGGGTTCGCATCGAGGCCTTCCTGGACAGCGGCGACGGGACGATCAACAAGGCCCTATTCGACGAGATGGCGGCGGACGCGCTGACCTGGGACCAGCGCGCGGGCGTCCCACTGTCATGGGAGCGACTGGATGCCCAACGCAGCAGCCGCATCGCGACGTACTCCGAGCCAGTCGAACTCACCGACCCGGAGGCCCGGGCGCATGTCAAACAATGGGCGACCGACGCCCTCATCGGCCTGCACGACGCGCTCAACACCACGCTGCGCAACCGCGCCAAGCAGCTGCGTACCCTCACCGTCAGCCAAGACGAAAACGACTACGACGACACTCATGGCAGCGCCAACCCCGACAGTCCCGCCCCAGAACCAACCTCGCCGGAGGACTCAACCGCATCCCAAGAATCATGATCGCAGATCGAGGATCGCTCTCTGGTGACTGGGCCCCGAGCCTAACGGCGGCCGCCATATCGGCAGATAGCCCATCTCTGCTTGTGCGCCACGACCTGGCGTCGTCACCAGGTGCGACGATCCAGGCATGACTCCACGAGACTTCTTGGTCGAGACGGAAGAGGCCAGCCCCTGGGGGCCTCAGGTCAAGTTCCACTTCGACAGCGACCTCGCCTCGGCGCTGAGAGCCGCACCGTTGCCGGGTCGTACCGATCTCGAGGCAGGGATCGCTCTGGCCACGGTGGTGCACGACGAACTACTGCTCTACGGAACCGCACGAGGCGAGCACCTGGACGACAACGAGATGGCGGTCGCCCTGCTGGCCCTCCGGGCGGTGACCAAGCGGCTTGGTCTCGACTTCGACCCGCCGTACCGCAACCTCTCGACGTTCAGAAGCTTCTGGATGCGCAACGGGGGAAGCGGGTCGTGGCAGACCCGCAGGGAGATGCTCGAGGACGTCTTCGAGCCCCTCCACCTCGAATTGGTCCGCCGGGAGGAACGGACGTTCGACGCCCTGGTCTACGCCGTGACGCCGCACCCCAGCTTGGGTTGGGAGGGCGTGGACGAGGAGATCCAGGAACTGCGCCGGAGGTTCCAGAGCGCTTCAACGCCACAGGACTACCGGGCCTTGGGGACCAACTGCGTCGGGGTGCTAGAGGCACTGAGCCGGGTGGTCTACGACCCGGCCAAGCACCTACGGCAAGGTGAGTCCGCACCTGCCCTGGACAAGACGAAGCAGCGCATCGGCCGCTACGTTGAGGACTCGCTGGGGGGCGCGGTGAACGAGGACGTCCGGGGGGTTGCCAACAAAGTCATCGAGCTCGCTCACCATGTGAAGCACTCGCCGACCTCGACCCGCAGAGAAGCCGGCATCGCGGCCGACGCAGTGATCTTGCTGGCCAACATCCTCAGGCGCCTAGAGCAGGACTTGTAGGACGGTTACGCCGAAGTCTGCCTCAGCTGCGAGGCCGCAAGCGTCACGGGACGACACTCTCCGCCCACTCGAACCGTCTACGACCCCGTGCAGGGTGTGGATCGCCAAGCCAACGCCAACCGGCCACGAGACCCACCACCCAGCCGCCGGGACGCCGCGGTGCGCCAATAGAGGTTCGCCATACGGACCCACGGTCCCCACCGACTGAGCCCCGGTTGGGCCCGAACTCTGCCACGATGACCTCATGGACAACGGAGCGGTGTCCTGCGGCACCGCGACTAGCAACAGCAACGAGTGCTCGGCTGCCCGTCGGTGGGGCGTCCCACTCGGAACGTCGGCAGCCCTCGTCATTGGCCTCCTGACCGCATGCGGGACCCCCCATCACCAGGCCGCCCACCCAAGCCACGCCACGGCCGTCGCTGCGCACGGAAACGCCTCGGCCGCCGACGTGGTGCGCGCCTACGTCGGGGCGCTGAACCGGCACGACGTCGCACTGGCATCGACCTTGGTCACTGCTGAGCATCTGCACATCGTGAAGTCCGAGGCCGACAGTTGGTTCACCAACGTCAAGTCCATCACGGCCCTGCACGTGGGCACCGCCGTCGCGGAAAGCACCAGCGGAGGCGGCGACCTCGCCGCAGGGTACAGACAAGCGATGCGTGTCCCGGTCACCTTCACCTTGCAGCAGAAGCACGCCGAGTCCATGCCCGACGGCGTCTCCGACTGGGGCTATCTGCTCGTGCGCAATGCGGACGCCGAGCCCTGGCTGATCGCTGACGAAGGGATGGGATGAGCCCGGTCCGCGCAGGCGATCGGCGACCGGGGCAGGTGTCTGCGGGCCGGTTGTCATGTCACACTCCTCGCGTGAGCAGAGACAAGATCGCGTACTGGCTTGGGATGGCCGCCTTTGTGGCGGCAAGCGGCCTCATGCACCCGCTTGGGCAGCAGCTGTCACCGCGATGGGCCTTCACCGTCAGCACCCTGATGGCACTGCCTCTTGCCGCGCTCGTCTACGTCGTCCTCCGGTTTCTCCCGCTCCGGAGGCATCGATCCGCTGTTGAGCGGTAGGACCCGCGACGGCAACGCCGATAGCCGATCCGTAGTTGGAGCGACGATGTGGCCGGTCAGGTTCGCCCTTCGTTATGGGACCGCCGCTTCAAACGCTTCGCCCGTGGAGGCGTCGACGAGGTACTCGCTCGCTCGTGTCAGGACGGCAGGGGTGTGCTGGTTGTTGATCGCCAGAAGCCATGCGATCTTGTGCAGGCCGTCTGGTCGCTGAGTTCGTACCAGCGTCGCGAGTATGTCGCCCGCGCGGATGTCCCCGGACTTCAACCCCGCTGCATGCTCGGCGGCGGCGAGGGCCGCCTCGACGGGGATCGCGTCGGCAAGGTCGGTGCTGTCGGCTTGGGTGAGGTTGCTGATCGTCGGCGCCAGCTGGGCGAGGGTGTTCATAATGGCCACCCGTAGCGCCGGGGACTCGAGGTGGGTGAAGTAGTCACCGAAGGAGACCGCGTTGCCCGCGGCGAAGGTGCTCCCGTCACCGCGGTAGAGGACGCCGAATCGGTGGACGAGGGCAGGTTTCGTACCCGGGCCGCCGTCGGTCATCGCGTCCCCGTACACCGCGATCACGAACATGGGTGTCGCGTCGGGCACCGTCGAGGGGACGCTGGTCCCGGCGGCCCTCAGCGTCGCTGCGGTGGTGGCGACCCCCCAGGCGATGCGGGCCGACCCCGCGTTGATCGCCGCGTGCAGGGCGAGGGTTTCAGCGGCGGCGAGGGTCGTCGGACCGGGGGTGGGCAGGGTGGGCGTCGTCGTGCTGGTCGTTGCGGGTAGGGCCGTTGCTGCGGGCGGTTGGTAGGCGAGGACCTCGGACGGGTCGACGCCGGGCAGCGGCTGCTGCGGGCGGTCCGCGCTGGTGTAGACGAGCTGCGGGGCACCGGTGCCGGCGGCCATCAGCGCATAGTGCATCTGGTCGGGGACGCCCGGCGGCAGCGACGGGGTCAGCTTGTCCAGATCACCCACAGCGAGGCAGAAATCCACCGGGTCGCCGGAGACGTGCAGGTTCTGCGCGAACGACGCGGCGACCACGGCGGAGGTGCGGACGGAGTAGAAGTGCTGAATGCTGCCGTAGAGCCGCAGCGCCCGCTCCAACGCGGGGGTACATACGGCCGACACCACGGACGTCGCCGCCGCCGCCGACGTCGCCTTCGGTGGCGCGGTGGCAGCCGTCGGGCCGGCCACACTGTCGACGCGGGCCGCCCGGTGGGTCAGCGCCACCGGCAGCGTGACCGCCCCAGTGGTGACCAGCACAACGGCTCCCGCGGCGAGGGCGGCGCTGAACCGGCGGCGCCGGCGTGCGGTGGCGCGCACCCGGGCCGGGGCGTCCGGGCGGCCCGGGACCCGCTCCGCGAGCAGGGTGAGCCGGCTGCGCAACTCCTCGTCGTTCATCCCAGGCTCCGTTCGGTGTCCGTGTCCAGCAGCTCCCGCAGCCGTGCCAGGCCACGGGAGGTGTGCGTCTTGACCGTGCCGAGGGAGCAGCCCAGCAGGTCGGCGACCTCCTGCTCCGAGTGGTCGTCGTAGAACCGCAGCACCACCGCCGCGCGTTGCCGCCGGCTCAACCCGGCCAGCGCCCGGCTGAGCTGGTCCGCGTCCTCGACAGCGTCCGTCGCCGAGCCGGCCGCGGGCGGTTCCGGCAGATGCTCGGTCGGGACCTCCCCGCGCCAGCGGCGCCGACGTTGCGTGGCGTGGGTGCGCACCATCACCCGGTATACGTAGCCGTCGAGGTCGCCGCGGTCGGTCAGCCGCGGCCACGCCCGCAGGGTGCGGGCCAACGCGGTCTGCACCAGGTCCTCGGCATGGCCGAGGTCACCCGCGCAAAGCAGGTACGCGGTCCGCGCGAACGCCGGCCAACGGGCCCGCACGAACGCGTCGAACTCCGCGTCCTCTGCCGCATCCACCACCGACTCCGTCCACCTCACGCACCTGCGTCTCCGGATACTCCACCACCTCACCCCCGACCGGCGTTGACACCGAACCAGGTGAAGTTAGGAATTTGCGTTCGCCGAACGACCAGCGGAGAACCGGTCGAGGATCGGCCACTGCGACGGCAGCTTTGTGCGTGGCGCAGCATCACGCCGGCGCCCCGCTGCTCACGGGATCGTGATTGTGCGCCAGTGCGCGCCGCTGTCGTCGCTGCGGTAGAGGTGCGGGGTCGCGTACTGGGTGGGTCCGACGAGGTAGGCGGTTCGGGCCGTGATGAAGGTGGGGCCTTCCCATCCGTTGAACGAGCCGCCGTCGCTGAACAGGTCGGCCCAGTGCGCACCGCCGTCGGCGGACGCGCTGAGGACGTCGCCGGGGCCGCTGACGGTGTCGAGCAGCACGTGGTTGCCGGAGGCGGCAAGGACGCCGGGGTAGCCGCGGTGCGTGGGCTGCCCCAGCCGTGTCCAGTGCCGTCCCTGGTCCGGGCTGACCCACAGCCGGTGGGTGGTGGCGGCGTGCTGCTGGGACTCGTCGTCGTTGTAGCAGTCGAGGTACCAGGGCGACGGCTGGTTGAACGTTGTGCCGATGGTGCCCGCCCAGTCCTGCCCGATGGTGCATGGCAGCGGTCGGCTGGACCAGTGGGCCCCAAGGTCGCTGCTGGTCCACAGTCGGCCTACCCCTTGCTGCGAGCCCTTTTGCAGGAGCACCAGCGTGGACCCGGCGCTGGTGATGGTCGTATGGCCACGCGCTGGGGTGATACGGGTGGTCCACTGTGTCGTGCCGACGGCGGACACCCTCAACGGGAGACGTTCTCCGGTGAGTGCCGCGGTCAGGGCTACGGCGTGCTGGGCGACGATGAGGAACAGGCCAACGTGGCGGACCTGGGGGACGGTGGTCCAGCTGCGTCCGCCGTTGTCGGTGGCGAGAAGGCTGTCGCCCCAGAGGTAGCCGTGCCGGGGGTCGGCGAAGGCGACCGAGGTCACCACCGGCCGGGGCGGCGCCGGGACCGGATTCGCTGAGGACCGTGCCGGCGGAAACGGCAACGTCAGCCAGCTGCGGCCACCGTTGGTAGTCCGCTTGAGGGTCAGGCGGTTCGTGTAGCCGAGGGCCCAGCCGGTGTCGGCGGACAGGAAGCTAACCGAACCCACCGCGAATGACGGCACCGGCGGGTGCGCCGACCGTGCCGTCCTGGCTGGCGGCGGTGCGTCAGCCGACGCCGTCACCGGCCGGGACGCCGCGGCAGGGCGCGGTTCAACGACTGGGGCCGAACCGCCGGCACGATTGGCCGTTATAGGAACGCCAGTACCGGCATCCACGCCTGTCCGAGGGCCGCAAGCAGTGGACGCAACCACGATCACCGCGACCGACGCTAGGATGCGCAGACCCATCGACACCTCCACTCCCCGCCCACAAAGACGCCGGAGGCCGACACCGGGTTCGTGTCAGATGGTGATCGACGACCGACACACGCCGGCCGCCCGTTCACGACGCCCAAGAGTCCGTGACGTCGACTCGGACCACAGTTCCGCTCGTCGACAGTCGATACTGCTTGCATGACGGACGCATCCTCAACTGGTCTGCGCTGGGCCGCCTGGCTGTGGGTGGTCTGGGTGAGCACCACCCTGCTGGCAGCGGTCGCCGTCGCGTACATCTCCTGGGTGATCGTCGCCTTTGGAGCCGCCTGTGACAGCGGTCGGCCCGTGCCGTCCTCCGTGCGCGAGTTGCAGACGATCTTGGTCCTGGGCGGCTTGTTGTGCGCCGTGTCCTGTTTCGTGGTCGCCCGATTTAGTGGGCGGTGGTGGTGGCGGGCAGGCGTGTCGGCCGCCGTGATCGCCTCGACGCCCCTACTGATCGTCCTGACACACCTAACCTTGGCGAGCTGGAGCGGCTCTGGTCTCTGCGACATGTGACAGCCCCCCGCAGCCCCGCACCATTGGCTGCCTGGCTAGTGATCCCGATCTCCGACGGCGTGACGCCCGGCCCTTTGTGCCGGACGAGGTTCGCTCAGTGGAAGGGGCACGCACGCCATGTTTCACCCACACCTTGGCTGTCGAAGGGTGTTGGTCCGCCGGTTGGCGAGACGCGTCACTAGTCGTGGCGACTGGGGCGCATGGGCTTGCGCTCGTCGACACGCAGTTGACCTACTGCGAGGTCAGCCAAGGCGAGCCGCCATCGTTCCAGGTCTGCCTCAAGTGTTGCCGCCCACCGAGCAGAGGGCCGCGCTGTCGACTGCACCGACCTGGCTGCGCTGGTCAGCACGCCCGGCCCCGGCTACAGGTGCTGTGATGTCGGCTCTTCGACGGCGGCGAGCAGTAGTCGGTCTTCAGGGGGCCCGCACGGCGACCTGAGGAGAGAATTACACCGTGGTGATTAGTCGCTGGCGCTCTTGGCACTCCGGGCGTTAGAGTGCTAGAGGATTCGGCCAACCGACTGAGTCCCAAAACCGAAACCCTGGCCGGCGCCCCCGGTAAGGGGGAGCTGGACCAGGGTTCCGACTGCTTTGGTAGGCGATCGGGAATCTACCCCAGCACGGTCGTGACCACGCGCATTGGGGTCACTTTCGTGTCGTCTGGCTCCAGATTGGAGTCTGCCGAGTGACGAACTACGAGCACCACTCCCCAGGCACAGTGAGCGCCGCATTCGACGCCTATGACGACGAGCTGCTACTCGACCCACGACAACGTGCCGCCGCCAAGCAGCGCCACAATGACTTGGGCGATGCCCTTGTGGCGGTCGCGCTGATCGACTTCACGTTCCTGCAGGGCAGCTTTCGGCGCAAGACCATGATCTCCCCGCTGAACGACATCGACATGGTCGCCGTCTATGGCCAGCAGTACCAGGACGCGCTCATGTCGCCCGGCGGTGCTGTCCGTGCGTTCGAACTGATCAAGCAGCCGATCCGCTCCAAGCTCCCTAGCGTGAGGTTCGACGCGGGCAAGGCGCCAGCCAAGGCGCTGAAGCTGACCTTCGACGACGTCCTCTTCACGATGGACGTGGTTGTTGCGTTCGAGGACCAGGCCAGCGACGACGTCTTCATCGCCAACCGGAGCTCCGGCAAGTGGGAACGCTCCGGGACGCGACGGCTCATCAAGCTGATCGGTAACCGCAACATCAAGACGGGTGGGAAGTTCATTCACCAGGTCCGTATGGTCAAGTCCGCGGTGAAGCATTCCCCCGGCCTCGACGGGCACGTCTGCGGACTGATCATCGAGGCGGTCGCCTACGACTACATCGACTCGGCGCGGCCCCACAGCGAGGCGGTTGCGACGATCTTGGGGCGCCTAGCCGAGGCGGTCGGGGGCAAGATCCTTGACCCCGCCGACCACGACGACCTCACTGCGAAATGGACCCCGCAGGATCGCGCAGCGTACGGCGCCGAGCTCCATCGCATGGCCGACGACGCGGCCACGGCGCTGCGGCTGGAAGGCGCGGGCGACCACAACGCTGCGATCAACACTTGGCGCAGCGTACTCGGCGACCCCTTCCCAGAGGCCGGGCCTCGTCTGAGTACCGAGGCGGCCGCGCTAGCTGCTCTCGTCGGGGGCAGCGTGACGCCGGCGCGTGGCCTGTCCGCCACATCAGTTGGTACACAAGCCTTTCGGCCCACCCGCGCGCACCGGCCTATGTGATGCAGCCCCTGGTGGTCCTCGACCCGGACGCAGTCGTGGCCGTCGCGAGAAGCTACCCCTGCACCGCGGAGGCCAGCGCCCGCAACCTGCGGCGTGGGTGGGTCACGATCGAACTTACCCTTCACCCGATGGCCGAGTTCGTGGCTCACGGCTACCCCGTCGAACGGGTGCGGCTGTCGGTGTCTGGCGGCGGCGATGCCTATGCCATGCCACTCGGCTGCTTGAACAGGACGTGGGAGCACCGGTACCCCGCGCGAACAGCCGACCCACGCATAGGGCCGGGTCGCGGTGAACTATGCCTGCAATACGCGCAGGACCCAGAGTCTCTCCGGTGGCTGCCGTCAGATGGACTGAGCGGCCTCATCGCGATCGTGCACCGCCACCTCATCTACGAGGAGTCCCACCGCCGCACCAAACGCTGGCCAGTCGAGGACGCACCGCATGGCAACCCCAGGCTCGGTACGGTCCACCCGGTCACGACTCCACAGATGCAGAAGGCGATGACGACATGGGCGCGGTGAGCGTGATCGCGGGCGCAGCCTCTGGATCCAGTTTCCCAAACGGCTGGGAGTCGTTCTTGCTCGCCGTTATTGGCTCGAGCCTGTTCGCGACGCTGATCGGCGGGGTCATCGCCGGCCTTCGGGCCAGCGCAGCACAGCGCCGTGACCGCTACGCGACCTCGGTCGGACGACTGGTCGCGTGGCAGGAATACCCGTACCGGATCCGACGCCGCACCTCAGATACAGCCGAAGCGCTCAAGGAACTCGCCGACCTTGGACATACCCTGCAAGAGCAGCTCGCCGGAGACCGGGCGTGGATCGCTAGCGAAAACAAGCGCACAGCAGTGTTCTACGACCAGGCGTGCAGCCTAATTCGCACCACGGCGGGCGACGCGGCCCGGGACGCATGGACCCGGTCCGCGGTCGTTACCGCAGCCGATATGAACCTCGGCGGGGGCTTGTCGACTCAGTCCGCCCTTGAGCAGCAGTACATCGACGCCCTCAACACCGCCATCCGGTGGCGCTTTGGTTGGCGGCGAGTGCTGCCTCGTCGGGCCGAGCTCCCGAAGAGCTAGCCAACACGACGCCTCCGCCTCGCTCTGGCCGTCGACAGCGTCTCGTCGGTCGATGGTCGCTCTGGTCATTGAGCAGTCGAGGGTCGACGAGCGAAGCACCGATCGAGGATCCCCATCCGAACGGGGCGTCGGGGTGACGAACCGAACGTTGGCGTGTGGGTAAGTGTTTTCCCCGGAAACCAGTTATCCACCGCAGGAGCTGCCCCAGTCGAGCTCGGTTCGTTCAGGGATCGCTAGCCATCCATATTCCGACCCAACTGCGCGACTCAGCCGGCGCCGAAGCAGACCAACGCGCCGGCCCGCAGCCGACCGGCGTCGTCCAGCCCTTCCCGTGCCTGCACAAGCGCCTCCGCCGGTGACGACCCCGCCAGGACCGCGGTGTGGAAGCCGGTCATGACCACCCGGGCCAGCTCGTCGGGGATGGGCGCGACGCTGGCGACGAGCGTCCGGGTGCCCGCGCGCAGCAGTGCAGCAGACAGGCCCATCAGCTCGTCCCCGGGGTGGATCGACGAGAGCCCCGAGTCGCAGGCAGAGAGCACCACGACCGAGGGCGGTGCTGCGACGGCCTCGAGGTCATAGACGGTGAGCGGCCCGTCCGTCAGCTCAAGCGACGAGAACTGCGGGTTGTCCGAGCGGAACCGGCCGTGACAGGCGAGATGGGCGTACGACGAGCCGGACAGCGCGGCCGTCACCTCCTTGACCATCGCCGTGCCCGCGCCGAAGCGCAGAGCATCCGGCCCGTACACCCCTGCAATCGCAGCTGCTTCGGCCTCGGCGCCGGGCAGGCCGGGACCAGCAACCACGACCGCCGGACCGCGCCGCGATCGACGTCTCTCGCCGGCAGCCAACCACACGGATGCCGAGGGCGCGACGGACATCGGAACGTCCCGCGCCAGCGGGAGCAAACCCCATGGCACGGCGTGCATCTGCCCGGTGGGCACCACGACGAGCGACCTGCCCTCGATGCGAGTCGCCAGCGGCGCGAGCAGCTGGTCGTACAGGTGCTGCACGCCTGCGGCAACGGCGGCCTCCGTCGCCGCCATCATGCCCATGGAGCCACCGCGGGCCAGGCGGGCGAGGCCTACGCGCAGCGCCGCCATCTCGGTGTCGGCGGTCGGCGCCGGCAGGGTGTGCAGCGTGCTCCTGCCGTCGGCCACCACGACGGCCATGAGGACATCGTCGACCTCGAGGTACTCGACGAGGGCGCGCGAGCCGAGCCGCTGCAGCAGCTCCTGCTCCGTCGCCACGCGGCCCTGGTGCAGCTCGACCCGGATCATCCGAGACCGGTCGGCGACCAGGCGCTCGAGTCGACGTTGCTCGCGCTGCAGCCGGGCCGACTCCTCACCCGCCGCGCGCGCCTCGTCCAGCTGAGCGGTCACGGCTCGCAGCGCCGCCAACCCCTCTGCCATGACCCCGTCCGTCGGGGGCCGGACCGGGCGGACGAGGAGGCTGCCGGCACGCCAGCGCTCCACCCACGACAGGACGCGGGCCGGGTCACCGCTGCGCAGCGCCAGCCGTACCCCGGTCTCGGCGAGGGACTGCGCCCGTGCCGCGGTGTGCACCTGCAGCTCGGTCGCGGCGAGGGTGGTCCGGTGTTGCTCGTGCACGCGTAGGCCGGCGAGAAGTGCCTGCGCGGCCCCCGGCGCGTTGCCCTGCGACAGCCGGGCCAGAGCAACGGTGTGCCAGGCCCGCATCCGCTGGCCAGCAGGCCCGGACCGAGCCGCCGTCTCGGCCACGCGCACAAGTGCGGCGGGCACCGGCCGGTCCGCTGCCACGGCGCGCTGGGCGGCCATCAGCCCGACGTCGGTCGCCGCCACCAACCACCCGGCGCGCCGCAGCGACTCAGCAGTGGCCGAGGCCGTGAGCCAGACGTCGGCAGATCCATCGCTGGCCGTGGCCCGCAGCAACGCAAACGTCGCCAGCAGCACGAGACTGGCCCGGCCCTGCCGCTCGAAAGAGGCGACCGCATCCCGCGCCGACTCCTGCGCGGGCCCCAGCTCGCCACCGGCCAGCAACGTCTCCGAGAGCAGCAGCTGAGCCTCGGCAAGGTCGCTGACCAAGTCCCGCTGCACCAGCTCGCCCATGCCGGCCACGAGGGACTGCCTCGCCTCGTCGACCAGACCGACGGAGAGCAGAACCTGGCACCGGTCGAGGAAGTGCGACCCGCGCGAGACCCCGGCAGCCGCCAACCGTTCTCCGGCGTCGGCGAAGCACTGCAGCGCCCGTACCGGGTCGCCGGCAAGACCAGCGACGAACCCGAGGTTCCAGTGGACGTCGGCCGCGAGAACCTCCTGCCCCTCCTGCGCGTAGAGCTCCGCAGCCCGGGTGAGGTCTCGCTCGGCAGCAGAGAGCCGTCCGCTGTACGCCTGCAGGATGCCGCGGTTGTTGCGCAACCGCGCCTCCCAGAGCACGTCCCCGTGCTTGCGCAGGGCGGCCAGCGCGAGGCCGTAGCTGTCGAGCGCCTCGGCCAGGGCACCGCTGCGCTGCTCGATCAGCGCGAGCTGCACCCGCGCCCGGGCCTGGGCGACCCCGGTGAGGGCGGAGACCGCAAGCCGGGCCAGCCGACGGGCCTGTGTGAGGTCACCGCGACCCAGCAGGACGAGGGCGAGGCTCATCCGGGCCTCGGCGAGGGTCTCCTTGCCAGCGCGCCGACCGGCCAGCACGGCATGCCGAAGGTGGCTCTCGGCATGGTCGAGCTGCTCGACCTCGCGTGCGGCCAGGCCGCGGGCGCGCCATGCGGTCGACGTTGCCCGGTGGTCGCGCGAGGGGGCGGCCGCCTCGATGGCCTGCAGGGCCAGCACATCAGCTTGCTGAGCGTCGACTCCTACCAGTCGGAGCGCCTCGTCCGCCATCTGCATGGCATCGGGCACGACGGGCTCCCAGCAAGGCGGCGGCTGACCTACGACGAAGGCCACCGTACGACACCGGACCGGATTCGCCCGCGCTGCGATGCAACCAACGGACGCGGCGGCGCATCGTGTAGGGCATGAAGGACGCCGAGTTCGATGCGTACGTCGCTGCGCGGTCGCGCCGGCTGCTGGGGGTGGCAACCATGCTGGTTGGCCCGCACGACGCCGAGGACGCCCTGCAGGACGCACTCATCACGCTCTACCGCCGGTGGGACCGGGTGGTCGCCGCCGACAACCCCGATGCGTACGTGCACCGGTCGCTGGTCAACGCGTCCCTCCAGCTGATCCGGCGACGGCGGCGGATCGAGCTGCCGCCGACCTTCGGCGCGGCAGGTCACGACGAGGCGATCAGCGACCGCCACGAGATGCTGCAGGCCCTGGCATCGCTGCCACCCAGACAGCGAGCCGTCCTCGTCCTCGCGTTCTACGAGGACCGCAGCGAGTCCGACATAGCCGCCGCCATGGGCTCGTCCCGCGGCACGGTCAAGAGCCAGAAAGCCCGCGCCCTCAACGCTTTGCGTGCCCGGCTCGGTTCCGATGACGACGAGAGGACCTACACACCATGAACGACCTCGAGACCCAGCTGCACGACTCGCTGCACGCCCTCGGCGACCACGGTCGGTCACTGTCCGGCCCCGCCCTGCGCCGCACCGCCCGCCGGCGCACCGTCCGGGCCCGTACCGGAGGCTTTGCCGTCGTGGGCGCCGCCGCCGTCGCCGGTGTCGTCATAGCCCCCGGACTGCTCGACACCCCGGCGACGCGGGTGGCGGGCGCCACCGGCCAGAGCTCGGCGCCGGCCAGCAAGACCCTGCCAGCCGCCACGCCAGCCACGCCAGCCAACGTCAAACCGACCGGCTCGGCGGCCGCCCCGGCGCCCAGCTCCACCGCCACTGCGCTCGTGCAGGCGTATCAGTGGGATCCCGCGGGTTCTCTCATCGACGACGCAACAGTGCTGGCAACCGCCCCCAAGGTGGCCGCGAGCGACTCCGACTGGACGAGCTGGACGAAGGACTACGACGAAGGACCGCTGCTCGTGCAGGACTCCGTGGAGGTCGTCTTTGCGGGGGTCGCCAACATCTACAACTCGGGGACCGACGGCCCTCGCCCGCTGGTGGTCGTGACGGGTCGCTCCGCGGCCCAGGGCCCGCTGCAGATCGCGGTGCTGACCTCCGTGGCGGGTGGGGTCGACGCGATGAAGCTCAACGCCCTAACCGTCGAGGCGATGCACCCGGCGCCCACGAGTGGACCGCAGGCGATCGCGGTCTACAACGGGCTGACGATGTACGTCGCAGCCGAGCACGGCGTGGACAGCGCCACGTACACCTACACCGACGACACCGGCACGCACACCGCCCCGATGACGGTGACCAACGGCGTTGCCATCGCCCCCGAGCCGGTAGCCGCGCTCAAGGCCAGTAACAACGGTGCGATCACCAACATCCGGGCCACCTCGCACGGCACGGTGGTCTGGGACGCGGCGCCCGTCGCGGGTCGCTGAGGTCTGCAGCCTGCCCCTAGGCCATTCGGCTTACAGATCCGGGCTTGGCAGGTCGACCCACTCTGTGGGGGTACGACATGTCAGCTGGGGACGATCCCTCGCCGTGGGGGCAGGCTGCCGACTTTGACCAGCCGGCCGTCGCGATGCTGCGCGCCCTGCACCAGGTCATCAAGTCACTGCATGCCAGCCTCGACCTGACGGTAACGCTGGACGCCGTCGCCCGCGGCGTCATCGAGGCCACCTGCTTCGCCGTCGCCGCGGTCAACCTGGTGCGACCGGACGGGACGTACGAGGTCGTGTCCGTCGCCGGCAGCGACGAGGCCCGGGTCGCCCTTCTCGGCCAGGTCGCTACGGCGGCCAGCTGGCAGCGGTTGCGCAGCGGGGCCCAGCACTGGGGCGACCTCTGGTACGTCGACCACGACGACGCGCTGGCCGAGCCGGACGAAATGACGATGTGGGTGCCCGACATCGAGGCCAGCGCCGACCCGGACATGTGGCACCCGAACGACGCCCTCTTCGCGCCACTCACCGCACTGAGCGGCGAGCTGGTCGGGGTGCTCAGCGTCGACGTCCCGATCGGCGGGCGCCGGCCCGGCCCGGAGCAGCTCGAGCTGCTGGCGCTGTTCGCCGACCACGCGGCCATCGCGATCGAGCACTCACGGCTCCACTCCAGCCTGCAGGCCAGCCGCGACGAGGTCGAGCACGCCGCGACGCACGACCCGCTCACCGGCCTGGCCAACCGGGCACTACTGTCCCGGCGGGCCCGCGCGATGGCGGGGACGCACGCCTCGCAGCTCGCTGTGCTGGTGCTCGATGTCGACCGGTTCAAGGCGGTCAACGACACCGCCGGGCATCAGGCAGGCGACGAGATCCTGCAGGCGCTGGCACGGCGCATGCGGCGCTGTGTGCGCGACGAGGACGTGCTCGCCCGTACCGGCGGCGACGAGTTCGTCATCGTGCTCGCGGGCGACGACCTCGACGAGCCGGTGCACAACCTGGTCGACCGGCTGAACGCCACCCTGAGCGCCGTCATCAGCGCACGGGGCTCGCGCCACCACGTCAGCGTCAGCATCGGCGCGGCCATCGCCGCCACCCCGGCAGACTTCGCTGAGGTGGCCGGTGTCGCCGACGCGCGGATGTACGCGGCGAAGCGCGCCGCCCGCCCGACGTCAGTCGCGGGCTAGCTTGCGATAGGTGACCGCGTGCGGCCGGGCCGCGTCGACGCCGAGCCGGTCGAGCTTGTTCTTCTCGTAGTCGGCGTAGTTGCCCTCGAACCAGAACCAGCGGGCCGGGTCGTCGGCGGTGCCCTCCCACGCGAGGATGTGGGTGGCAATGCGGTCGAGGAACCACCGGTCGTGGCTGATGACCACTGCGCAGCCGGGGTAGTCCTCGAGCGCATCCTCGAGCGAGCGCAGGGTCTCGACGTCGAGGTCGTTGGTGGGCTCGTCGAGGAGCAGGACGTTGCCGCCGACTTTGAGCGTCATGGCCAGGTTAAGCCGGTTGCGCTCGCCGCCGGAAAGGACACCGACCGGCTTCTGCTGGTCGGGCCCACGGAAACCGAAGGACGCTGCGTAGGCGCGGGAGTTGATCTCGATCGCGCCGACCTTCATGTAGTCGAGGCCATCGGAGACGACCTCCCACAGCGTCTTCTTCGGATCGAGTCCGGAACGGTTCTGGTCGACGTAGGAGATGGCGATCGACTCGCCGATCTTGACCGTGCCGGCGTCGGGCGCCTCGAAGCCGACGATCGTCTTGAACAACGTCGTCTTGCCGACCCCGTTGGGGCCGATGATGCCGACGATGCCGCCTCGGGGCAGGCTGAAGGACAGACCGTCGATGAGCACCCGATCGTCGAAGCCCTTGACCAGCTTGTCGACCTCGATGACCACGCCACCCAGGCGCGGGCCCGGCGGGATGTGGATGGTGTCGCTGTCCGCGGCCTTGGTGCGCTCGGACTCGGCGACCAAGTCCTCGAAGCGGCTGAGGCGGGCCTTGCTCTTGGCCTGGCGCGCCTTGGGGCTCGAACGCACCCACTCCAGCTCGCGCTGGATCTCCTTCTGCCGCTTGGCGTCCTTGTTGCCCTCGATCTTCATCCGGGTCTGCTTGGTATCGAGGTAGGTCGTGTAGTTGCCCTCGTACGGGTAGGCGTGCCCACGGTCGAGCTCGAGGATCCACTCAGCCAGGTTGTCGAGGAAGTACCGGTCGTGGGTGACGGCCAGAACGGCGCCGGGGTAGGCGGCGAGGTGCTGCTCGAGCCACTGCACCGACTCGGCGTCGAGGTGGTTGGTGGGCTCGTCGAGCAGCAGCAGGTCGGGCTGCTGCAGCAACAGCTTGCACAGCGCGACGCGACGGCGCTCGCCACCCGAGAGCAGCGTGACGTCGGCGTCGCCCGGGGGCAGCCGCAGCGCGTCCATGGCCTGCTCGAGCTGGGAGTCGAGGTCCCACGCGTTGCGGTGGTCGAGCTGCTCCTGCAGCTTGCCCATCTCCTCGAGGAGCTCGTCGGTGTAGTTGACGCCCATCTCCTCGGCGACCGCGTTGAACCGCTCCATGAGGGCCTTGGTCTCGGCCACGCCCTCCTCGACGTTGCCGCGGACGTCCTTCTCCTCGTTGAGCGGCGGCTCCTGCAGCAGCATGCCGACCGTGTAGCCGGGCGAGAGCAGCGCATCGCCGTTGGAGGCATGGTCGATGCCCGCCATGATCTTGAGCAGGGTCGACTTGCCGGCGCCGTTGGGCCCGACCACGCCGATCTTGGCGCCGGGCAGGAACGCCAGCGTCACGTCATCGAGGATGACCTTGTCGCCGTGCGCCTTACGCGCCTTACGCAGCTGGTAGATGTACTGAGCCATGGGCCCAGCCTACGGGCAGCGGCAACCGGCACACACGTTCCTGCTCGACCCTCCCGGCGGCCAAGACAAGTCAGGCCGCCGCCTCGGACGCCAGCGGGACCAGCGGGCCGGCGGACACCGACTGCTCGGCGAGAGCCACCTCGGCGTCTTGCAGGGGCGCCGTCTCCTCGTAGCGTCGGGGACCGCGCACGAGCATCACCGAGACCCGGTTGAGGTCGGGGGCCACGTGCTGCGCGTCGACCTCGTACACCGTGCGCCGCTCGCTCTCGACCTCGTACGTGCGCATGCGCAGTCGACCGGTCACGATCAACGGGTCACCTGCCTTGAGGCTCTCGGCCACCCGCTCAGCCAGCCGGTGCCAACAGTTGACGGTGAGGTAGAGCGAGTCGAGGTTGCGCCACTCGTTGCTCGCCTGGTCGAAACGGCGCGGGGTCGACGCGAGACGAAAGCTGAGCACCGACTTGCCGCCGGCCACGGTCTTGAGCACCGGGTCGCGCACCATGTTGCCGGCGATGGAGAACTGATTGTCGTTCATGCGAAGAACCTCCGGACCAGGAGCCGTCGAGTACGGCTGCTCGAGATCCACCTTCGCCACCGACAACCCCTGCCACCAGGGCAAACCAACGCCTGTGGACGAAAAGGCCCGCTGTGGATGAACAGGTGAGTGCGGACGAAGGGGTCAGGCGGATGCGGCGAGCGCCGCTGACACCGTGGGCCACAGCGCGAGCTCGGCCGCCAGCGGAGCGAGCACCGTCTGACCGGCCGCGGTTGCCACCATCTGGGTCACCGCATGCTGCACGGCCTCGCGGCGGAGCGCCTCCACCTTTTCGCGACCCATCATCGCCCGGCGCAGTCCCGACGGCCCGACCTTGGACACGTCGAGCGTCGACAGCGCCGACGCAACGGAGGCGGTCACGGAACGGGGGTCGATCAGCCGTTCGCCAAAACGCCGCCAGTGCAGGGGAAGTGGCTCGAAGATGGGTTCGACGAGGTCGTTGACCGCGCGCTCCACGTGGTTGTCTGACACGACTACCGGACCGTGCAGCCGGCCCTCGACCAGCAGCCGCTCGACCAGCTCCTCGCCCGCGGCCGCGTAGGTCAGGTTGGCGACCAGGTCGCTGGCCTCACGGTTGCTCACCGGCTGCGGAGTCGTCCCGATGGAGAGCCGCAGGTCGGCGACGACGGATCGCAGCTCGGCATCCAGGCGCAGCACGGCCGCCTGGCGTTGCGACACCCGGTCGACCAGGAGGTTGCGCAGCGCGGGCAGCCCTCCCCCGGTCGCCGCCGATGCCGCCAGCACGGCGGCTGACCCGAGCCCGTCCTCCTGCAGCAGCCGGCGCAGGTCGGCGCCGAGGGTTGCGGCGGTGGTGGCCTCGATGCGGTCCAGCTGGTTCATGACCACGGCCAGCGCTGCGTCGCGCCCCGCCAGCCGCGAAAGGTAGCGCTCGTGCAGCGCCGCGTCGGCGTACTTCTGCGGGTCGACCACCCACAGCACCAGGTCGGCGTTGTCGATCACCCGACCGATGCCAGGGAGGTGCTCCGCCCGTACCGTGTCGTGGTCGGGCAGGTCGATGAGGATGAGCCCGTCGAACTCGGGGTCGTCGCGCTGGTCCAGCGAGGTGCGGTGCGAGAGCCGTGACCGCACCGGCACGCCGAGCCAGTCGAGCAGGCTCGCGACGACAGCGTCCTCGGGTCCGGCCGCACCCCAGACGCAGGCGATCGGCTCCTCGGTCGATGGACGGCGCACGCCGACCGGCGACAGCGGGGTGCCGACGACGGCGTTGAACAACGACGACTTGCCGCTGCCGGTCCCTCCCGCGAGAGCGACCACGGTGTGCAGCGGCGACCGGCCCAGCCGCTGCCGAGCGCGTTCGATGACCGCGCGCGCGGGGGCCGTCTCGACGTCGCTGAACCGCTCGCCGGCAAGGGCAAGCGCTCGTTGCAGTGCGGCCAGCCGGTCGGGCAGGGGCGCGGTCTGCGGCGTCGGCCAGGCAGGCCCAGGGTGCGGGACCGTCATGACAGCACCCGCTCGAGCGCGTCGGCCGCCCGCAGCACGGCGAGCTCGGCACCGGCGAAGGCAGTCAGCCCGGCCTCGACGGCCAAGGCGTCGCGCTCGGCGACCAGGACGGCGTCGAGCCGGTTGACGAGTTCGGTACGTAGGACCTCGACGCGGCGGGCGAAAGTGCCGTCCTCGGCCACCGCCCGTACCGAGTCGTCACCGACCAGCGCGGACGACGCGGCGGCACCCACCGCAAGCAAGGACAAGACCGGACCGCCGCTGCCGGCCCATCCGCGCAGGACTTCGACGGCTCCCCCGGCGAGGTTGGTGCGCGGGGTCCAGTCGACGGCCTCGACCACGTCGGCGCCACCTGCACGGGTCGGCCAGACGTCGCGCAGCGACGCGAGCGCCCGGTTGACGAGCACCCCGGTGTAGACGGCCAGCGCGTCCTCGAGGGCGTCGCCGAGGTCGGCGGCTCCGGGGCTGTTGGGACGCCGCCGGAACAGACCCTTGCGTACGGGGGCCGTCAGCGCGTCGAGGCCACCGGCGTGGACGTAGTCCTGCCACCGCCGCAGCAGCTCGCCGGTGACCAGGGTGCCCGACGCGAGCCCGGTGACGAGCTCGTGGTGCGCCTGGGCGAAGGCCTGTACCAGGTCGTCGCCGAGGACCCGCGCCACCCCCTGGTGCTCGGCGACCACGGCGGCCAGCGCGCGGGCGCGGCCGGGCAGCGCCTGCAGCGACCCGCTGAACGTGCGGGCGATGATCGCGTCGCGGATCGCCGGGTCGACGGCCACCCGCTGCAGCCAGTCGCGCAGGGTGACGACGTCGAACTCGTCGAGCAGCCCGTCGTTGAGCGTGGTCTCGCTCACGGTGAAGACCGGCGCCTGCCCAAGCCCCGCGTACACCAGCATCTCGCTCAGGTGGGCATGCACCTCGGCGCTCGCGTACGGCGGCACCCGGTCGAGCACCACGACGAGAACGGCGCCTCTGTCGCGGGCGGTGAGCAGGTGCTGCCACGGCACGGCGTCGGCGTAGCGGTTGGCGGTGAGCACGAACAGCCACACGTCGGCCGCAGCCAGCAGCCGGGTCGCCAGCTCGCGGTCGTCGGCGGCCACCGAGTCGACGTCGGGCGCGTCCACGATGGCGACCCCGGCGGGCACGGTAGCGGTGGACACGATCTGGACGGTCCCCGGCTCGGCACCGTCGTCGCGTACGGGGCGAAGCCCGCTCAGCGGACGCCCCTCGAGGTACCAGCCCTCGTCGGCGGGGTTGCAGACCAGCACCGGAGCCCGGGTGGTCGGGCGGACGACGCCGGTGCGGCTCACGCTTGCCCGTACCAGGGAGTTGACCAGAGTCGACTTGCCGGCACCCGTCGGGCCGGCGACCACGACCAGGACCGGGCCGCCGGGCTTGTTCAACCGGGCCAGCACGTGGTCGTCGAGAGTGGCGAGCAGCTCCTCGCGCACGTGGACCCCGAGCACGGCGTCAGGCAGCCCCAGCCGCAGCGGTGCAGCCTTGACCACGGCCCGCAGCTCAGCGAGAGCGGCCAGCAACGGGCCCGGCGTGACCGCGCTCGTCGACTCCGTCACGCTCAGACCTCACTCGGCACCACTCAGGGATCTTGCTGTCGCACTCTAGCGAGATTGCCCGCCGACTCACCGCCGAGAAACATGCGATTCGTCCCGTCCTCGGCGATCATGAAACCGCTCGACAGCCGGTCATCGTCCCGAAAGGCCCCCATGTCCCCCTCGACCACTCCGTCCGACCCGCCGATGCGCAAGCGCCTGGCCGCGGAGTTCTTCGGCACCTTCTGGCTGGTGTTCGCCGGCTGCGGGTCCGCCGTACTGGCCGCCGGGTTCCTGTCGTCGACCAACGTCCACCTGGGCATCGGCTTCCTCGGGGTGGCCCTCGCCTTCGGCCTCACGGTCATGACCATGGCGTACGCGGTCGGGCACATCTCGGGGGGCCACTTCAACCCCGCGGTCACCTGCGGCCTTGCTGCAGCGGGACGCTTCAAGTGGAGCGACGCGCCCGCCTACATCGGCACCCAGATCGTTGCGGGCGCCGCCGGCGCGGGGGTGCTCTGGGTCATCGCCGACGGCCAGAAGGGCTTCAGTGCCAAGGCCTCCGGCTTCGCGACCAACGGCTACGGGTCGCACTCGCCGGGCGGCTACTCCCTCGCGGCGTGCTTCGTCTGCGAGGCCGTGCTGACCGCGTTCTTCCTCTACATCATCCTGGGCGCGACCGACACGCGGGCCCCCAAGGGCTTCGCCCCGATCGCCATCGGCCTCGGCCTCACCCTGATCCACCTGGTGAGCATCCCGGTCACCAACACCTCGGTGAACCCCGCCCGCTCGATCGGTCCCGCACTGTTCGCCGGGTCGACGCCGCTGGGCCAGGTCTGGCTGTTCATCGTGGCGCCGGTGATCGGTGCGCTCGTCGCCGGCGCCTCGTACGCCTACCTCCTCGGCAGCCGCGAGCCGGTCGCCTCCCTCGAGGCCGCCACCGCGGCGTAGGTGCCGCCGGCTGCTTCTCCGCTACCGTGTTGCCCCGGGTGTTCGGCCCCGGTCGCGGGCGTTCGAAACTCCCGCGCCCGTAGCTCAGCGGATAGAGCAGCCGCCTTCTAAGCGGTTGGTCGCAGGTTCGATCCCTGCCGGGCGCACAGACGGTCACGACGGGCAACGCTCCTGGGCTAGTGGGAGACCAGCCGGCGCTGTTGCTGGGGCACCCCCGGGACGACGGCCGGCCGCGCCCGTCGGCGCAGGCGCCAGCCGGCGAGGGCCACCAGCCCAAGCAAGACGGCGAGGCCCATCGCCGCCCACCTCAGCGTGCTCGCGAGGGGTGCCGTCGAGACGATGGCGGGCCGGGTCAGCGAGGCCGCGCCCCCAACAACCCAGGGGTACGAGGCCGCCTGGTCCCGCAGCCCCGGACGGTGGACGACCACCCGTAGGGCCGCGGTCCCTGGTGAGTCCAGGGTCAGCGGCGCGCTCCATCGGCTGTCACCGAGGGCGGTCAGGTGCAGGGTCCGCCCCGACTGCTCGGCGACGGTGACGTCGACGGCAGCCACGCGGCCCGGCGACGGTCTGCGCGTGTCGAAGACGCCCACGACCACAACGTTGGTGCCGGGCAGGTTGGGGCGCACCGAGAGCGTCTCCTGCAGATCAGCGGCGGCCCCGTCGACGACGGGCTGCACCTGGTCGGCCGCGTAACGCACCAGCTGGGGCTCCCGCGCCGGCTGGCCGCTGCTCAGCAGCGCGCTGAGCCCCAGGACGACCGCGGCAGCGGCGGCCTCCGGCACGAGGAACCGCTGCCGTCCGCTGGAGACCCGCGTCAGTCCGAGTGCCGCGCCGAGTGAGGGGTGCAGGCTGGCGCTGTTGAGCACCGCCAGCACGCCTGCGGCCAGCACCACGCCCAGCTTGATGAGCAGGATCCGCCCGTACGTCGTCAACAGCAGGGCGTCGACCGATCCGACGACGCTGCTCGCGAGGAACAACCCGGTCACGACCATGGTGGCCACGCAACAGCCCGCCGGAACAAGGAACCGCCGCAGGGCCGCCCGCGACGCGACGGCCTCGCCGCCCGACGACCGGAGCCTCGGGACAACCACGGCCGCGGCCACGAGCAGGGTGCCGGCCCACGTCGCCGCTGCGAGCAGGTGGAGGGCATCGGCACCGACCCGGGTCGGTGACGGTGTCCGGCCAGCGCCGGCATGGCCCAGCAGGGCCGAGCCGGCGGCCGTGACCACCGCCGCCAGGACGAGCGGGACCTGCAACCACCTTGCAGCGGTCCGCCGGACCTGCAGCAGCAGGGTGACCACGAGGAGACCGAGCCCGGCCTCCCGCACCAGCCATCTGGTCCCGTACGAGGCGCCGAAGAGGGTGTGCAGCGACTCGCCGCTCACGGTCAACTGCTGCGCGAGCAGGACGATGCTGACGGCCACGGCAGTGAGGGAGCCAGCAAGGGCGATCTCGCGGGAACGCCCCATGGCCTGGTCGGCGAAAGGACTGTCGTTCGGCCGGTAGAGCCGCGTCAGCAGGCTGCCGCCGAGGGCCGTCGCGAACGCGAGGAAGAGCAACCACCGCAGGCCCGACTCGGTCAGCACGGGTGCGGCCTCGTGCAGCCCCGCAGCCCGTACCTCCCGCTGCACGCCGAAGACGAGGACGCCGCTGGTGCGGTGCAGGTCGTCGCTCGAAACGGTCTCCCAGGACACCCGGTACGCGTCGGGGGCGAGCGGCGGCAGTGCGACGTCGAGCACCGTCACCTGCGACACGCCAGCGCCGCCGACCCCGCCGCCGAGCAGCCGCATGCCGGCGGTGCGGTGGGTGCGTCCGTCGGTGCCGACGATGGCGATGTGGGTCGAGGCCGACTCGATGGACTCGCTGAACAGGAGTCGCAGGTGCGTGGGCGCGACGTTCACCGCTGAGCCGTCAGCCGGGACGCTGCTGACCAGGTAGGAGTGGGCACCTGCGGCGGACGGGGCGCCGAGCAGACCGGCGACGACGGTCGTCGCAACGACGACCAACCGACGCGCTCGTAGGAAGGGGCGGCTCATGGGGTTACCAGACCGGTACGTGCTTCAGCGAGAGCGAGCCATAGTCGATCTCGATCTTCTCGTTGTGACGGATGAGGTCGGCCGGGTCCTCGTACACCAGGTAGTACTTCTGCCCGGCCCGCAGAGAGTGGCCCTGCTTCATCAGGGAGACCCGCGACGCGGAGCCCTGGCGCAGCTCGCTGTGCAGGATCGGCGGGTGGGCGACGTCGTTCTGGAAGGCACTCGCCTTCTCGCTGTCGAGCACCACATAGGTCAGGGTGAGCAGACCACCGTCGCCGACAACGGCGACCTGGCTGAAGCGGATGCCCAGCTGCGCCTCCATGGCGGCGTTCTGGGGCATCGTGTGCGGGCGAGCGCCTGTGCTGTCGGTGCTGGTGAGGTTGCGCGCGAGCAGGCCGATGCACGTGACCACCGCGAGCACCACAGCGATGGCCTGTACGTGTCGACCGCGAGCCCGGGGCTGGCGATCGCTGACCGGGAGGTCAAGGCCGGTGGTGCTGCTCATGGCGGTCCTGTTCGTCGTCGGGGTGGTGAGACCCTCGGGGCCGGCCGGGTGGCGACCGGCCCCGAGGAGGCGCTGCTGCTAGGGCATCGTGTTGCGCGTCGACAGGAACGAGTCGAAGTACGCGGTGCCCGAGCTGGCGGCCCCGTTGGTCGGGCCCGCCGTGATCCCCAGCCGTACCGACTCGAGGACCTGTGCGCTGGTGTTGCCGGTGAACAGCGGCTGAGCCACCCCGTTGAGGGTGAGCCGCAGCGAACCGGCAGTGGCGGAGAGCCAGTCCACCTGCACCAGCTGTGCTGCCCCGGTGAGGGTCACCCACGGTCCGGTCGTCGTTCCCCCGGTACGGAGGAGCGTCGCCCGGATCTGCGGACCGGTCGCGGTCGTCCAGCGGTACTGGATCGTGAACGCCTGGTTGCCGTTGCCCGTACGGCCTTCGAAGACCGTGACGGCGGCAGCCGTGCCCGAGCGCAGGGTGTTGGCGTTGAACGCGAACCTCGCGTGGTACGTGGTCTCCGCCGCGGGTGTGGTGTCCGTGACGTAGGCCACTCGGGCTCCGGCGGTGGGCACCGACACCTGCAGGCCCTGTGTGCTGGCCGGCTCGGCAGAGGTCGCTACCTTGGCCGCGGTCGAGACGGCGGGCAGCGGGTTGCCCGTACGGGCGCTCCACGTCGTCACCGGTCCCAGGCCTGCCTGGAACAGGTCGGTGAAGATCCCGTTCGCCCGGGTCACCGTGACCGAGACGTTGACCGCGTTGCTCCAGTTGCCCGCTGTGTCCTGCACACGCAGGTTGAACCGCTGGAGCCCGGACAAGGTGGCGGACACAGTCGGGGAGACCGTCACCTTGCCTGCGGCGAGGCTGACCGGTACGGCCGTGGCCAGGCCGACACCGGGATCGTTCTGCCCGGTCCAGACTTCGGCGTGAGCCACGCCCACCGCCTCGGTGACCGGCGCCGTCAGGGTGAGCACCGCACCGGCGGCCACCGGGTTGGGCGCAGCCGTGAGGGCACCGAGCACCGGAGCCGTCTTGTCCACGATCAGGTTGACCGTGAAGGACGGACCCCAGTTGCCTGCGGCGTCCTTGCCCCGCACATAGACCGGGTAGGTGCCGTTGGCGAGCGGCTTCACCTGCGACAGCGGGATCAGGCCGTAGGCCGACTCGGAGGGCGAGTCGAACTTGCCGTCCACCGCGATCAGCTGCAGGCCACTCCCACCGGCCCCGGGCGTCTTATTGAAGAATGCCTCGGCTCCGACGACGTTGTTCTGCACTGCCTGGCCGGCATCCCGGTCGGTGATCTGGGTGGAGACCACCAGGCTGCCTGGGTTGCTCTTGTCGGACAGGACGGTGTTGGTCGGGTTGGGGCCGACGCTGGCGGCGTCGACGCTAGGCCCGGTCAGGTCCACCGGCAGCGGGATGTCCAGGGTCGGACCCCACAGCCCGAGGCTGTCCACGCTGTGCACCAGCACGTGGTGAGTGCCCTCACCGAGGGCCTGCACCGCGGCTGCTGGCATCGTGGCGTCCTCGGACACCACCGTCGCACTGCGGTTGAGCGTGAGCGGGGTGCCGGTTCCGTTGCCGCCGACGGTGTCGACGAAGTACTCGGCACCGGTGATGCTGCCACCGGCAGCGCTGTCGTCACCGGTGGCGGAGATGTCGACAGGAGCTGCCCCGTTGGCCGGGACGTCCACGGCGGTCCCGTTGGTCGTCTGCGGGCCGGTCTTCGGCAGGTTGAGGATCACGGAGCCGATGACACCCCAGTTGCCGGCACTGTCCAGGGCCCTGACATAGACGGCGTGCTTTCCCGCGCTGAGACCATCGAGGACCGCCTTGCTGATGGTGCCCGTCGCGCCGGTCACGGAG
Source organism: Acidothermaceae bacterium B102 (assembly GCA_033097465.1). Classification (GTDB taxonomy): domain Bacteria; phylum Actinomycetota; class Actinomycetes; order JAWWOL01; family JAWWOL01; genus JAWWOL01. The sequence continues at coordinate 3,501,845 of AP028633.1, read as the reverse complement.
ACCGTGCCGAACGCCGCGAGCATCGGCGTGCCGAAGCCGGGACCCGTCGTCACCGCGTCGTCGATGACGAACTCTGCCTGCGTCACCGTCGATCCGCCCGTGGTGGCGTCACTGAGATCGGCCTTGACCGTGACGTCGGACAAGCCGTCCGACGGGTTGGGCGACACGGCGATGTGCGTGGACACCGGACCGACACCGTCGTTGCTCGGCGGCGGGGCAGCGGTGTCCAGGAACGTCATCATGCCGCCGAACGCCGTCTGCAGCGGGTCGCTCGTGTGCTGGCTGTCCGTGTCGAGGTGCTGGGCCGGCTCGTACACCGCCAGCTTGGCCTCCGGGCCCGTGGGCATCGTGACGATCGCGTCGACCGTCTGCCCCGGCTCGATGACCTCCGTCGCAGCGGTTCCCGGGTACACCAGCGGGTGGCCACCGAGAGCCAGCTCGTTCTGCAGCCCACCGAGCACCGTCATCGAGTGCGTCTGCGAGCCCACGTTGACGTACCGGATGAGGACGCGGTGGCCCTGGTCCGTGGCGACCTCGTTGGTCTCCGGGAACGACTCGCCGTTGATCAGCCGGTATCGGGGCTTGAAGTTGCGCATGTCGAAGGTCGTCGGTGCCGCATTGAGCGCGGGGTCGATCTCCGACAACGCCAGCACTGCGTCGTCGTCGTAGGCCGATGCTGACGTTCCCTCTGCCGTGCCGTCACCGGCGAGCACGACGAGCGCACCCGCCAACCCCATGGCGACCTGCCGGCTACCCCCCGGGGTGTGCCCGGCCTCGTAGACGAAGGTACCGGGAAGCGACGCCGTGAAGGTGTAGGTCTTCGACCCGCCATTGCCGACGCCGGAGGTGTCGTCGCCACCCAGGCCGGTCTGTCCCGGCAGGGCGAGCGAGACGTTGTCGGAGAGCTTGTTGTGCAGGGTGATGGACACGGTGTCGCCCTGGTGGACGACGAGGACCGGACCAGGGGCGGTGGCCGTACCGGTCGTCCCGGTGGTGGAGAAGCCCCAGATCGGCAGGGATCTGCCTACCACGGTGGCGGTCCCGGTCATCGCCCACAGGTCGCAGCTGACGGCACCGCTGCCGGTGCACCCGCTCTGCTGGAGCTTGCCGACCGGCGGCGCCGGTGCGGCAGGAGGGGCAGCGATCACCCCGACGGCCGCAACAGCGCCGCTGGACGGGAATGCCGTCACGAGGAGGCTTGTGCCGGCCAGTGCGGCCATGAGGGAGGCATACGTACGGTGTCCCGTGACACCGCGCTGGGAAAGCGGGTTTCTCGTCATCGCGGCGGCCCTCATGTGATCGGGCAACCGGCGGGCGGGTCGATGCGGAAGACCGTCATCATGCCGCCGAAGGTTGCTCCGTAGTTGGTGGCTTGCTCGAGTGCGTGGCTGTGGGCGATGTGGTAGTACTCGCCGCACTCGTTGTTCGAGGTGATCGTCGTGGGCAGCGGGTTGAGCGTCCCGAGGTACGGGCTCTCGCTGAACCACGTGTCCGTGCCCACGAGCAGCTGGTCGGTGATGGCCGGGATCTGCGTCGGGATGGGGTTGCTGGTGGCGTTCCACTGCTCGACGTCCCGCCAGTCCATGAGCACGTCCAGGGACTGGCCAGGCTCGACGTCAATGTCGTACTTGAGGTACGAGAGGTCCTTGCCAGTAGAGCTTTCCAGCGCGTGGCCGTCCCGGTTGATGACCCGTTCGTCGCTGCCATGCGGGTGGAACGGGTAGTTGACCCGACCCGCGTTGAGGTAGTGGATCGTCGCCGGCAGCGGGTTGGAGCTCGCGTTGTACGGCTTGATGTGGACGAGGGCACCGTACGGCTGGTTCGGCAGCCACGCCGCGAAGTTCGGTGCCAGGGTGTCTGGCATGCTTCGACCGTTGATCATGAAGTAGCGCGCGGTGTAGGTGCTCCAGTCGATGGGCCCCCCACGCTCCACCGCGGTGTGCACGTCCGGGTCGATCTCGGACAGCAGGAACAGGTACTCCTTGCCCAGGGTGAAGGCGGAGTCGCTCCGGTTGTTGACCTGCGTCGGGTGCCCCGCGGGCCGCACCACGAGGGCGCCGTACATGCCCATCTGGACCTGCTTGTCGACGTCCGTGCCGCTCTCGTAGAGGTACGAGCCCGGGCTACCGGCGGTGAACGTGTATGTCACCGAACCGTCGTTGGCGGCCGCCGGCTGCACCATCGAGGTGAGAGAGCCACCGGCGTCGAGCTGGGGCTGGGCCGGGTTGCCGTTGGCACTCACTCCCGTCTGGCCGGGGAACACGATGGACGTGGCCTCGGGCAGGCTGTTGTGCAGGACGACGGTGACGTGGTCACCTGAGGTGACGCAGAGCGTCGGCCCCGGCAGCTGGAAACCCCTGCTGCTGCTGGCATAGCTCCACATGTAGATGGAGTTGCCGTCGGGCGTGGACACGTAGCCGTCCCCCGCCGTCAGGGAAAAGGTGGAGTGCGCGTCGGTGTCGCAGGCCAGGCCTTCGCCGAGGTCGGCCCGGGCACTGTGCGGCGTCGTCACGAGGACCGCTGACACGAGCGTTCCCACCGCGACCACGGCTGCGAGCCGTCTCGGGCTGTGTACTGCAAGGTTCATGGGATCTCCTCGGTCGCGCGGATCAGAAGTTCGCAGCGGTCTGGGGACCGAACGTGCCCGGCGTGCCGACGACGATCTTCGTCATCATGCCGCCGTAGCCGGTGCCGCCGCCGTTGCTGAGATAGCTGTACTTGCGGTCGTAGAGCAGGTAGGTGCCCGGCGCGGGAGCGGTGAAGATGACGTCCCTGCTCTCGCCGGGACCGACGTCCACCGTGTTGGTGGTCAGGTAGTTGGTCGTACCATCCCGGCCCCTGAGCAGACTCGCGTCCTTGGCCACGACCTGGAGGTCGATGTTGTCGACCGTCATCGCGTGGTTCTCGTAGCCCAGGCTCGAGAGCCGGAGCAGCACCCTCTCACCGGCATTGCACTGGATGAGCGACGAGATGGGCTGGTACTGAAGGCGACCCGCCGCCGTCGACAGCGGGCTGCCATTGGTGGCCAACGTGTCCGGGTAGGCTCGGCCGTTGAGCAGGTAGAAGCTCGGGTCGTAGTCCGTCCAGTCGTTGACCTGGATGTGCGCGTCCCGGTAGTGGGCGGCAGACCACAGCTCGGTGAGGATGAACGCGAACTCGCGGTCGTACCGGGTCGACCCGTCGCCGTCGTTGTACGCGTACTTCGACCCCACCGGGTCACCCGCCACGGGGGCCTTGTTCTGCTTGGGCCGGATGAAGACCATGCCGGTCATGCCCATCTGCACGTGCTCGACGTCCTCGAAGTGGCAGTGGTACATGTACGTGCCGGCGTCGTGCGGACGGTAGAAGTAGGTGAAGTCGCGACCGACGGGAACGGCGAGCGAGAGCTCCGGCACCCCGTCGAACAACGGGATCGCGTTGACGAAGCCGTGCCAGTGCAGGGTGTGCCCGTCGTAGAGGTCGGGCCGCTGCGACAGGCCGAGGTTGGTCAACGTGATGAAGATGTCGTCCTCTTCGTCGAAGGACAGCATCGGCGCACTGATCTGGGCCTTGCCCCGCTGAGCGGACACCTGCGCTGCCGTCATGCCAGTGACGTCACGGAACCCGAACACGTAGGTGTTGAAGGGCGTGGGCGCCAACGCATCCGGGAAGAACGGCGGGTCCGCAGGCGCGTTGTCCGGCATGGCGACCCAGCCGTCGGTGCCGACCAGATGCATCTGCTTCTGCGGATGGACGACCGCGGCCGCGCTAGCGGTGGGAAGCCCGGCCGCCCTCGCCGGCGGTGAGCCGCCGATGAGTCGGCCGCCGACCAGGACGCTGCCAGCGATGCCTGCCGAGCCCGTGAGGAACGAGCGGCGGGAGAGCGCCGGGAAACTTCTGCTGTCAGTCATTCTGAGCTCCGCAGGGAGAGAAGGTCTGGCGTTACGGGAAACTGCTGGTACGGGAGACGTGGTTACGGGACCATCTGGTCCGATCCCGCGTCGTATCGCGCCGTCGGGCCGGACCCCGTCGGCCGTGCCTGACCGTCGATGTCCTTGGCAGGAGCGGTCACGGTGTAGCCGAACGGCTGCCCTCCGGTCGCCCACGACACGGAGAGGCTGGCTGTGCCTCGTCCGCGAGCAACCGATGTCGGGTTGGTTGCGGCCAGGTGGTAGTTGCCCATCTGGTCGAGCGGCAGGATCTGGGTGACGATGGCGGCCGCCCGGAAGGCCGGGTAGCCCCGGAAGGCCAGGACATTGACGTCGACGTCCCATGGCCAGACGAAGCCCGGGGTCCCGCTGACCGTGTCCGTGCTGGTGCTGTCGACCTGGGTGGTCGTCTGGAGCACCGAGCTGCGCGGCGACAGCAGCGCCGCGGCGTTGTCTGCCACGCCCAGGTCCCAGTTGTTGATGGGGTAGGCCGTGCCGTCCGGCAACGTGGCGCTGATGCCGTACACCCAGCCGCCCTGGAACGTGCCGGCGCGGTTGTCGTTGAACACGTCGTTGAACAAGGTGGGCTTGCTGAACGTGGTGTGTGCCAGGGTCGAGCCGCTGCCGGAGAAGCTGCCTCCGCTGAGTCGTGCCTGCAGCTGCGCACTGTTCGTCGCCGTCGACAGGCCGGCCGGAGCCGGCATGCCGTCGCTCGTCACGGCGGTGGCGGTCGTGATGTTCTTGGCCACGGTGTTGTTGACGATGTTGACGAAGGGTGCGTCGTCCAGCGCCAGTCCGCCTCCCTCATGGGCGGAGACGTTGTTGGCGATGGTGTTGTTGGTGATCGAGATGGTCTGCGGGTCGGTGCGGGTGATGTGCGAGCCACCCACCTGCAGGAGCCGGACGCCGCCACCGTCGTCGTTGGCCAGGTTGGTCTCAATGACGTTCGCGTCGATCACCACCGGACCGGTGCCCTCGGACAGGTTGTTCGGGTTGGCCGGCAGCTCGCCGGCCACCATCACCCCGCCGCCCTCGTCGTAGGACTGGTTGAACCAGATCCGGTTGCGGGTGATGCTGCCGCCCCGCAGGGCCGCAGGCACACCGTCCCCGTTGTGGACCTGGTAGCCGAAGGCGCTCACGCCGCCGCCGTACTCCGACGAGAAGTTGCCGCAGATCGCGTTGCTGTCGACCGAGTAACCGTCGCTGCCGGCGAACAGGCCGACGCCGCCGGCAAGGTTGGTGCCACCGTTGTCACGGATCTGGTTGTGCGCCAGGACGAGGCTGTAGTTGCGGTCATCGCCCTCATAGGGAGTGCCGACCCGCACGCCACCGCCGTACGAGCCGCTGTTGCCCTTGATGATGTTGTCCGTCACTCGCAGGTTGCGGACGTTGTTGTGGACGTAGACGCCACCCCCCTGACTGATCAGCGCACCAGGGGCTCCGTAGGGCGTCGTGGTCGTGCCGTAGATGTCCACGATGTTGGTGGCAAAGTCCGACTGCGACCCGCCCACGATGCTGAACCCGTCGATGCTGGTCGGGTACGTCGTCGGAACGAGGTTGCCGGCGTTGGGGTCGTCCAGCACGGTCACGACGGCGCTGTCCGGCACGGCCAGGTCACCGCTGTAGCGCAGGGTGCCGAGCAGACCGATCCACGCGGTCCCCACCGCGTTGTCCGGGCTGAACCCCGAGCCGTCGATGATCGAGCCAGGGGTGAAGTTGCCGGCTGCGTCGAAGCCACCCGGACCCACGCCCTGCAGCTTGACCTGGTGGTGCAGGATCACGTTCTCCGTGTACTCGCCCTGCGGATTCGCGCTGGTCTGTGCGTTCGGCCAGACGACGACCAGCTTGTAGCGCGAGCTGTTCGTCGGCCTTGCGGCCTCGACGGCGGCTTGGATGGACCGGTAGGTCCTGCCGGGCCCGACCTCGAGGATCAACGGGTTGGTCGCCGTGGTGCCCGGCGTCGAGAGCCCAGTGCGGTCCAGCACCTGGATGGTGATGCCGTTCACGCTCGTCATCCCGTTGGCCCCGATGATGGAGACCACCGCCGAGCCGCTGCTCGTCGCGTTGGGCACGTTGACGGTGATGTGCGTGTCGCTCCAGGCCGTGGTGGTCACGGCCGCTCCGTTGAGCAGCACCTTCCCGACCGAGCCCGGCGCGGCACCGAACCCGAACCCGGTGAGGGTGACGGTCCCGGCCGTTGTCCCCGTCAGCTGCCTGCGCAGCCAGGGCCGGTCGACGGCGAGCAGCTGCGGCTGGGTGGCCGACAGGTTGCAGACGGTCGGGTTGGCCACGGTCGTATCCGGGGCAAGGGCCGTCGCGGCGGCTTGGGTGGGCGCCTCGTCGGTCACCGTGTACTGCCCGGGCCAGCCCTGGAAGTTCGTGGCGATCGTCCGGAACCGCGCGTTGTAGTCACTGTTCAGCTGACCCGGTTGGCCAGGATCGTTGCCCACGAAGCGATACATGTTCGGGCAGGGCCCCGCCGGGACAGGGCAGTTGTAGGTGTCGGTCGAAGGCTCGAGAGCCTCGTACAGGCCGTTGAAGTCGGTGTGCGTGGTGTCCACGAGGCGGCCGGTGAAGTCGTACAGACCGACCGGGACGAACGGCAGACCCTGCGCCTCGCCATAGTTGACGCTGCGCTTGTCCAGGGTGAGCCCGAGGTCGTTCAACGTCAGGCCCCAGAAGTGCGTGGGGAGCGGGACGTCGGTGAAGAGGTTGAAGTTCGGCGCGGTGGCCTGTCCGGCCCGGATGCTGACCAGCTTGTCCGTGCAGTACGGACGCTCCTGGCCCTCGAACGGACTGCCGCCGCCCGCGACGAAGTCCGGGTTGGTGACGTGGACGGTGTGCAGGCTGCCGACGCACGGCGAGATGATGCCGGCCTGCTGGGACGGGGGCTGGCTCGGTTGCGTGGGCAGGTTTCCGTCACCGGCAGGCGGGTTGGACGCCTGGGGCAGGGTCGGCGGGAAGTTCTGCTGCGGCAGGTAGGAGTCGCCGCTGAAGATATTGACGTCGGACTCGGTGGTGACCTTGTACATCGGCTTGCCGTCGACCGGGTCGTTGGGGATGTCGACCGACACGATGTAGTCGGCGGCCAACAGGTCCTGGTCGGGGTAGTCGTAGTCAGCGCCGTTGGCGCAGGCGCTGTCGCGGTCCTGGGCGCCGGCGCCACAGTGCAGCGGGGCGTACAGCGCCAGGGTGTGCCCCGGTGCGGGGTTCTTCGCGCTGCCAGGCCCGTACTGGTTGAGCTTGGAGCTGGCGAAGCCGTAGTTGCCGTTGACCGTCTGCGAAAACGCACCGGTCGTGTCGTCGGAGGGGCCGATCGCGATACCCATCATCGGCGACTCGACGCACAGCTGGTTCGCTGCGCTGCCGAATGTCGGGAGCGCCTGCTGGTCGGTCAGCAGCGACCCGTCGTACTGGCGGGCCGTGCAGCCTCGAGGTGCTGCCCACGACTCTGAGGTGTACGCGTCCTGCAGCTCCGGGCCCTTGAGGAACGCGCCGCGGTCCGCCGACGGGTTGGTGATCATCGCTGCCGCGGCAGGAGCAGGAGCCGTGGTCGGAGCAGGAGCCGTCGTCGGAGCAGGAGCCGTCGTCGGAGCAGGAGCCGTCGTCGGAGCAGGAGCCGTCGTCGGAGCCGGAGCCGTCGTCGGAGCGGCCGAGGGCGCGTTCGGGTCGGGGATCGTCAGGGGCACGATCTCCTTGCCCTGCCGGCACTCGTTGGCCACGGCCGCGGGGTCGGTCACCGTGCAGGGAACCGATGCGTACAGGTGGACCGGCACGTCCGGGATGCCCGGTTGGTAGGTCTCGCTGACCGCGTCCGCAGGGTCGAGCTCGTTGCGGGTCGTGTCATAGCTGACCGTGCCGACGATGCCGCCGTTGGTGCCGGGGGTGTAGGGCTCGACGCCCCAGTCCACCTCGCCGCCCAGGCCGATGATCGGCAGGAAATCGAGGTCGACCGCGCTGCCCAGCTTGGTCGTCATCTTGGGGTCGTTCTCACCCTTGTACGAGATGCCGGTCGTGCGGTAGCGGGTGTTGAACGCCTCGAGCACGAGCCACTTGCCCATCGGGTAGGTCTCGCGGATGTCGTACGTCCCGCTGTCGTCCGTGGATGCGGTGTTCGTCCCCTGATCCATCGCGGTGTTGTCGCGCTCGCGGACGGTCAGGGCGAACTGCGGGACGCCCTTCTCGCCGGGGTCCATCTTGCCGTTGCCGTTGGAGTCGACGAACACCTTGCCGTACAGGTGGGTGAACCAGCCGACGAGGGGCTGGTTGCCGACGTCCGTGACGCCGCCGCCGGCGACCGTGACGTTGACGCTGTAGATGATGTAGTCCTGGTCGTCGTCCCACATCGTCAGCGAGTACGAGCCGTTGGCGACATTCTTGAGGTCGAACGTGCCGTCGGCGCCGCCGCGGCCCACGTAGATCTGCTGGTCGCCGTTGTTGAGGTCGGACAGCGCGATCCACGGGTTCGCGATCGGGCCGGCGTACTTCGCTCCGGCGGTGCCTTCAGCGGTCTGCTGGCCGTTCGCACCTCCGATGTACGGCAGCTCGGCGATGACCGTGCCCTTGATCTCGCCGGTCGGCGGAACGCGCGGGATGCGCAGGGCCTGCGTACGGACGAAGCCGAACTGCACGGACGGAACCAGCTCGGCGCCCTTGGTCTGCTCGGTGTCGAAGCCGGTCGAGCCCTCCTGCTCCCAGATGTCGTGGTCGTGCCCGCCCTCGAGGGTGGTCGTCTGGACCCAGCGGTACGTCTGGCCCGCCGAAGGGACGGGCGGCGTGATCGTCGCGCCGTACCGGTCCGGGCCGAGGTTGGGGATGGTGACCACGCCGGTGTTGTCGCTGACGCAGCGCCCGATGCTTCTCGGGTCCAGGATCGGCCGGTTGCTGGTGTCGAAGGCGATGGGCCGTGCGGCGTTGGCCGCGTTGGTCGACCCATTGGCGTTGAGCTCGCTGACCAGGGTGCCGTTGGCCCGCCGGTGCTGGTAGACCGAGCAGATCGGGTTGCCGTAGTAGTCGACGCTCACCGGCCCGAACACGTCGGTGATGTGAGCGGTGAAGCCGGCAAGACCAGGCTCCGCGTCCATCTCGTACGTCGCGTCCACCGGCGCGTTGTCGTTGAAGACAGCGATCTTGAGGGTGGACAGCGGCAGCGGCAAGGGCTGCATGGCCACGCTGACGTGCTGCGTGTTGCCAGCCACGGTGAAGTGGGCGCCGTCGATCTTGTAGCCGCCGGCGGTGACCGAGATGAGGTACTTCCCATCGGGCAGGTTCGTGAGCTTCTTGCCCGCGTTGAGGTCGCTCTGGTCCCCCTGCGCCACAATCTTCGCGACGCCGTCGGTGGTGCGCGTCGAGGGCCACTGGCACTTGTCGGGGTTGTACGTCGCGCCGCTGGGCAGGCAGGTCGCCGTGCCCTGGGCCGCCTGCGTCCCGGGGTTGCCGGTGTCGTCCTCGTTGATCATCCACTGGTAGTCCGCCACTGCGTCGCCCTTGTGGACGAAGCCGGCGGCCGGGTTGACCGAACGTGCGCTCAACACTGCCAGGTCGATCGAGCCGGTGCCCGCGGCGGCCGCGATGGGCGCGGTCGCCCACTGCAGGGCCGGCAGGAGCGCGGCAGTCATGGCGGCAGCAACGGTCAGTCGCAGGGAACGCACCAGGGAAGTCGGGTGATGTGCCACGACGCCCCCCTCTCTTGGTTCGCATCAGTCACCGCCGGACGCGGGTCTGCGATCGCAGGATGGAGCGGTTGACCGACGACGGCCCAGCAAGATGACAGCCCTGTCATGCGGTCGTCATATGGCCTTTACCTGAACCGGACAATTGCCTGCTCTCGGACACCCTGCGTATTGCGTCTTGGTTAAGGGGACGCTAATTGGTCGGCATTTCAGTCAATTCAGACAATTTCCACTACAGGGAGTAAGGAAAGTCGGCCATAAGGGCTATGCAAGACCACCCCTGGTGCGCTCATACTCCACACAGACAACGTCCAGCCGCGGCCTCTCCGGCCACGGAGGGCGTGCTCTGCGCACGCACACACCCAAGGGGGGTGGCTATGACTCGTGTGCTTCTCGCCGATGACGAGCCGGGAGTCGTCTCGTTCGTCAGCCGCGCGCTGACCGGCATGGGACTCGAGGTCGAGGTGGCCGGTGACGGCGCGGCCGCCGTGCGCAAGGCCCTCGCCGGCCGGCCGTTCGACCTGCTGCTGCTCGACCTGGTGATGCCGGGCATGGACGGCCTCGCTGTGCTCATCGCGGTCCGTGCCGTCAACCCGTCGGCCCGCGTGATCATGCTCTCCGCCGCGGACGACGTCCGCAACCGCGTCTCCGCACTCGATGCCGGCGCCAGCGACTTCATCGGAAAGCCGTTCGCCGTCGAGGAGCTGCTCGCCCGCGTCCGCAGCTGCCTGCGCGAGAAGCCGACCGATCAAGGCCGGACACAGGTACGAGTAGGCACCTGCGTTCTCGACCTGCGTCGCCGCAGCCTCATCAGTGGCGGCGTCACCGTCTCGTTGAGCCAGCGCGAATTCCTGCTGCTGCAGCACCTCATGGCCCACGCCGGCGACGTGTGCAGCCGAGAAGAGCTGCTGAGCCAGGTGTGGGGCTACACCTTCGACCCCGGCACCAACGTGGTCGAGGTCTACGTGCGCCGGCTGCGCAGCAAACTCCCGGAGAACACGATCGAGACGGTGCGCCATGTCGGCTACAGCTTCCAGGCTGCGTGAGCTGGGCCCCGAGCTTTGCTGGGGCGCGTTCGCGGTCGGCAATGCGGGACTCATGTTGGCCTTCCCGCACTACCCGACGATCCCGTTCCACTTCATCTGGGTCTCGTTCACGCTCTTCTGCGGGTTCCGCATCTGGCCGCGCCGGGCCACGTTCAGCGTTCTCGGGGCGGTCATGGTCGTCACCGGTGGCGTCCTCGCGTACCACGTCCACCAGCACGACGTCGACGCCGAGGAACTTGCCGAGGTTCCGCTGATGGCCATGGTCTTCCTCGCCACGATGTGGCACGTCTGGCGGGGTCAGGCGGCGCGAGAGGCGCTGGAACAGATCGCCGTCGACGAACGATCCCAGCGTCGCCGCGAGCTCGACTTCACCCGCCGCGCCTCCCACGAGCTCCGCACACCTTTGACGGTCGCCCGAGGCCACGTCGAGCTGGTCCGGCAGAGCCTCGACGACGTAGGGCAGCTGGCCGACCTCGGAACCGCGATCGGTGAGCTCGACCGCATGGCGCTGATCAGCAAGGGACTCCTCGCGCTGGCCCGCATGGAGAACCCCGCCACCTTCACCCCCACCGAGGTCGATCCGCTCGACGTGGTCCGCGGCGCGGCCCGCCGCTGGTCCGTCACCTGCGCCCGCCAGTGGCACATCAGCTGCTGTGCACCGATCCTGCACGTCGATCAGGAACGCATCACCGCGGCGCTCGATGCCCTGGTGGACAACGCGATCAAGCACACCGAGCGAGGTGACCTGATCTCGTTGACAGTGTCAGCAGGCCCGGCCGGCGTGACGTTCGCGGTGCGCGACTCCGGGCTCGGCATCCCGGCAGCCGGCATTCCCCATGTATTCGAGCCGTTCTGGCAGGCCGAGCACCGCCGTGACCGACGCTATGCCGGTACGGGGCTCGGGCTGTCCATCGTGGAGACGGTCGCCCTGCAGCACGGCGGATCGGCAAGTGCGGCCAACGCCCCAGGCGGGGGCGCGATCGTCACTCTGACCTTGCCTCGATCGGTGATGGACAGCCAGGACAGCCTGCAGTTCCTGCGCCATGACGAGGACCTCGAGGTCGCGCATGCGCTACCCGAGCGGGGCGCGGTCTAGTCAGTCCGTCTCGATCTCGGCCTGGGCCACGCTGTTGCGGCAGAAGACGTGCACCTGCGTCTCGTTCTCCTGGTGCACGAATGTCACCTGCAGCACGGCCGGACCCGTCCCCTCCGTCTGCAACCGCCACCCCGTCGACGGTGTCGCGTAGACCAACGAGACCACGTTGCCGGTGCAGCGCACGGCGACCGTGCCGCCCGTGGGCGACCAGGTGAAGACGTTGCCCGACGGCGAGCTGGTGGTCGGCGGAGGCGAGCTCGTGGTCGGGGGCGTCGTGGTGGTGGGTGGCGGCGTCGTCGGGTGAGCGGTCGTGGTGGGCGGCGGCGTGACGACGGGCACGGCCGTCGTGGTCGGCGCGGGGAGCGGAGCCGGGGGCGGCGTCGCGGGCGCAACCGGCGGTGCCGCCGGCGAGGTAGCCACCGGACGGGGCGCTCGGGGGGACGACGTCTTGGGCGCCGGGTGGGGCGCCCGCGTGGTGGGGCTAGGCCTGACGGGCGGGGCAGCGGAGCGGCTCGTGGGCGTGGCGACTCTCGGCGGGAGGGCGCTTGCCGTGCGGTGAGGCGATGCGCTGCTGGTAACGGCGCCGGTCACCGCCGCCTGGACAATGGCCGTGCTTGTGGTCGTGGTCGTGGTGACAGGCGACCCGGTCGTAGCAGCTGGCGCCGGGCTCGAGGCCGTCGGCGAGGCCCGTGGAGCCGGCGGGCTGCTCGGAGCCGCCGCGGGCGGTGCGCTCGATGACGAGGCCAAACGCCCGGCGAGATCGGGGGCGCCCACCTGGTCACCGACCAGCCCGACCGCCCACCACGCGATCACGGCCATGACGCAAGCGCACACCGCCCACAGCGCCACCTGTCCAGTGCGGCGAGCCACCCCGACGAGCATCATGGAGAGACCTTCGGCCGCCGATGGTTGTGCGCAGGTTAAGAACATGACAATCACGTGACGACATCTCGCCGGGTCCGCCCGCCGGCAGCCGTGCGCGGCTAGGGTCTGGCGCGTGCCCCAGCTGCTGCTCATCGAGGACGACTCGGCCATCCGGTCCGCCCTCGTGCGGGCACTGGCCGACCGCGGCCACGGGGTTGAGACCGCCCCGACCGGCATGGAGGGACTCCACCTGGCGCTCGAGGGGGGCCCCGACCTCATCCTGCTCGACCTCGGCCTGCCCGACGTGGACGGAGCGACGCTGCTCAAGATGTTGCGGGGGGTGTCCGCGGTGCCGGTCGTCGTCATCACCGCTCAGGACGACGAGACACAGATCATCCGGGCCCTCGACGCCGGCGCCGACGACTACGTGGTCAAGCCGTTCTCCGCAGAGCACCTCGACGCCCGCATCCGAGCAGTCCTACGTCGTACGAGCAGCGCCGAGCCGGCGGGCCCGTTACTCGTCGGCGGCCTGTCCGTCGATCCGCGCACGCGTGACGCCTCGCTCGACGGCCGTCCGCTGGACCTGAGCCGCAAGGAGTTCGACCTGCTGCTGCAGCTGGTGCGCAAGGCCGGCGAGGTGGTGACCAAGCGCGACCTCCTCGCCGAGGTGTGGCATCTTCCGTACGGGGGTGCCGAGAAGACCGTCGACGTCCACCTGTCCTGGCTGCGCCGCAAGCTCGGCGAGTCCGCGCAGGAACCGCGCTACCTGTACAGCGTGCGCGGGGTCGGGATCAAGCTCGTGCCTCCACAGCCTTGATTCCTCGGCGGGAGGCGACGTGAGACGCCAGCTGTCCTGGTTGGTCGCCGCCGTGGCGGCGGCCGTGGTCGTCGCCTTCGTCCTGCCGCTCGCCCTGCTGGTCCGCACTCTCGCCGAGGACAGGGCCATGTCGGCGGCAACCCAAGAGTCAACCGGCGTCGCTGTCCTGGCAGCTGTCGAGAGCACGTCGACCGACCTGCGCCCGGTGCTGGCCCTCGTCAACCAGCGCAGCCAACGCAGGACGACCGTCTTCCTGCCCGACGGCACAGAGGTGGGGGCTCCCGCAGCACGGACCGCGGCCGTGCAGCGCGCCTTCCAGGGGTCGTCATTCATCATCGGCGACCGCGACGACCGGCTGCTGCTGGTGCCCGTGTCCACCGCCGAAGGCGTACTCGTCATCGAGACCAGAGTGCCGGAAAGGCTTCTACAGCAGGGAGTTGCGACTTCGTGGGCCATCCTCGCCCTGCTGGGCGCGAGCGTCCTGGCGTTCTCCGTGCTCGCCGCCGACCGCATCGGCAGGCGGATCACCCGCCCGATCCAGGACCTCGCCGAGGCAGCCCATCGGTTGACCACCGGTGACCTCGAGGCTCGCGTGACTCCCGCCGGAACGCCCGAGGTTCGCGAGCTCGGCGTGACCTTCAACCGGGTTACCCGTCGGGTGGGCGAGCTGCTGCAGGCCGAACGCGAAACCGTCGCCGACCTCTCGCACCGGCTGCGTACGCCCATCACGGCGCTCCGTCTCGACACGGAGTCGCTGCGCGACCCCGTGGAGTCGGCTCGAATGACCGAGCATGTCGACGTCCTCGAGCGGACGGTCAGCGAGGTGATCCGCGAGGCGCGCCGGCCAGTACGCGAAGGCGTCACCGCGACAGCCGACGCCACGGCCGTCGTACGGAGCCGGGTCGCGTTCTGGGAGGTGCTCGCCGAGGACCAAGGGCGTCCGCTCACGTTGACCTTGCCGGACCAGCCGTGCGAGGTGCGGCTCTCGGCCGACGACCTCACGGCAGCCGTCGATGCCCTGCTGCACAACATCTTTCAGCACACGGACGAACCAGCGGGCCTGTCCGTCACGCTGACGGCGGGAAGCCCCTCCGGCGCTGTCCTCGTGGTCTGCGACGCAGGCCCTGGCCTGCCCGCTCTGCCAGTTGACCGAAGGGGCAACAGCACCATCGGGTCAACTGGACTGGGCCTCGACATCGTCTCGCGAACAGCTGTGGCTTCGGGTGGCTCCGTACGACTCGGCCGCTCCGCGATGGGCGGTGCGAGCGTCACGGTCGTTCTCGGCGGTCCCTGACCGCGGCTCGCGACGGAGTCAGCGGCTTGGGGTGGGCTTAGCACTCTCCTCACCTTGCGCTGCCGATGGTGGAGCAACGAGATGCCGACCAACGCCGTCTCATCGCCGCTCGGAGCTCCTCATGTCCCGTGAAGCCACCCGCCGCCGCAACAACGCCCTCCGCGTGCTCTCGACCGCCAGCGGCATGCTGGCCGTCGCCTCGATGACAGCGACCGGTGCCCTGGCCGCCGTCTTCGCGGAGAAAGCAGCGCCCCGCGTCGATGCGACCGCCGGCGCATCATCGGCTAGCTCCACCGTGCCCAGCGCAGCGGCGGCGTCAGCGACTGCGAGCGGCAGCCCGGGCCAACCGTCCTCGAGCCCCATCTCCGGGGCGCCCGACTCGGCACCCGCCGCGACGTCCGCGAAGGGCCATGCATCCGCCAAGGCCGGCACGACGAAAGGGGTCACCACGACTGCTACCGCCGCGACCACGTCGGCACCGGGCACCCCCGCTCGAGCCGGCGGCACGACGAAGCCGGCCACCACAGGGACGACCGCTCCAGCAACGCTCGCGACCAACAAGCCAGGAAGCGCCACGTCCACACACCCGATCGGCCGGCCGACCAGCGTGAGCCCCACCCATCCCCGGACCACGCACGGCACCGGCAGCAGTCCCACCACCGCGGTGGGAGGCGGGGGCTCGAGCACCGCCGCGGCGCCGGTGTCGACGCAGGGAGGCGCGCCCACCACCACAGCCGCGCCGGCGAGAACCACGGCGCCGCCGGCCGCGGGAACGACCCCGCCGCCCGCGTCGGCACCCACCACGACCACGGCACCCGCAGCACCGACGACCACACCGGCGCCCCCCACCACCAAGCCGGCGCCAGCGCCCACCACGACCGCCGCGCCCAAGCCGACCGCGACGTCGTCCGGTTCGTGACGACCGTGCTGCCCCAGGGCTCACCCGCCGCCTGGGCCCCGTACTCGGCCTCGTGGCGGGCCATCGGCACCTACGTGACCGTGGCCGTCACGGAGCCCGACGCGCTGGAGACGGCCACCGGGCTGCTCGAGGACGAGCTGTCAGCGGCCGACCGCTCGCTCAGCCGCTTTCGATCTGACTCGGAGCTCAGCAGGGTCAACCGCAACGCCGGTCGCCCGGTGCCGGTAGGGCAGTACCTGATGAGTGCGCTAGCCGTGGCCCTGCGCGTCGCGGACATGACCTCGGGCCTCGTCGACCCCTTGCTGGGTGCGGCCCTGGTGGCTGTCGGGTACGACGGCGACTTCGACGAGCTCCCGGACGACGGGCCGCCAGCCGTGACGGTGCGCCCTCGGCCCCAGGCGTGGCGCCGTACCGTCATCGACCGCGCCTTCGGCACGGTGCGGATCCCCCAGGGCACCGCCCTCGACCTCGGCTCCACGGGCAAGTCCCACGCCGCGGATCGGGCAGCACACACCATCGCGGCCGCCACGGGGGCCGGCGTGCTCGTCGGTCTGGGCGGTGACATCGCTGTCGGTGGCGAGGCTCCGCCGGCGGGCTGGCTCGTCCGGGTGGCGGAGCGACCCGAGGACGAATCTCCTGGCGTGCTGGTGGTGGTCCGCGACGGCGGGATGGCCACCTCGAGCTCACTGCTGCGCCGGTGGCGCCGGGGCGGCCAGTGGCAGCACCACGTCATCGACCCAAGGACGGCGCGTCCGGCGGACGACCACTGGCGGACCGTCACGGTGGCAGCCGGTTCGTGTGTCGACGCCAACGCCGCCAGCACGGCCGCCATCGTCATGGGCCCTGCGGCGCTCGGGTGGCTCGAGGAGCGGGGGCTGCCGGCCCGGCTGGTCGACCGCGACGGGGCGGTGACCCGGGTCGGTGACTGGCCGGCTGACGGTGAGGCTGCGCCATGACCACGGCTGCCGGGCACCTGCCCGTCGACATGCAGACGCTGTGGTTCGTCACCAGGGCCGCGGGCCTCGTCTCCCTCGTGCTGCTCTCCCTGACCGTGGTGCTCGGTGTCCTCTCGACTTCGCGCGTCGCCTCCGGACGGCTCTGGCCGCGCTTCGTCGACCAGGGGCTGCACCGCAACATCTCCTTGATCGCGCTGGCGTTGCTGGTGATCCACATCGGGACGGCCATCGCCGACGACTACGTGTCCGTCCGGCTCCGCGACGTCGTCCTGCCCTTCGGCGGGCTCTACCGCCCGCTGTGGCTCGGCGCCGGCTCCGCTGCGATCGATCTCCTGTTGCTGGTCGCGATCACCAGCCTGGTGCGGGTGCACCTCGGCCACCGGACGTGGCGGCGCATCCACTGGGCGGCGTACGGCTGCTGGACCTTGGCCATCGTCCACGGGCTCGGGACCGGGTCAGACGCCAAGGTGCACTGGGCCCTGCTCGTACAGGTCGGCTGCGGGGCCGCCGTGGTGTTGGCCGTCCTGCTCCGGCTGTCCGAAGGCTGGCCCAGCCACGTGGTCGTCCGGGCGTGCAGCGCGGTGGCCGTCGGGGCTCTCATCGTCATCGTGGTCCAGTGGACCCTGCACGGGCCGCTCGCCCCCGGGTGGTCGCACCGCTCGGGCACGCCGGCCAAGGCTGCCCAGCTTTGGTGACCTTGGTCCCGGTTGCCCAGGGCTACCGGTGGGTAACTAAGAGATATGTCACGACTACGCAGAGCCACCGCAGGGTTTCACCAGCACGGGTTTCGGCCTGAGCAGGTGCCGGACCGACCGACGCACGCCGCCTCCGTCGGGGACAGCCAGGCGCTGTGCGGGGCCCCCGTGCAGCACGTGTTCCTACGCCACTGGGGAGTCCAGGGTCCGGACGTCAATGCCTGTCCGCGCTGCCAGGTCGAGAACGCCCGGCTGCACGCCATCGCCGCGGCCAGCGCGTGATCACCTCGGGCCATAAGCACCTACGTGGGTAGTCTGACCGAATGAACGATCGACTGGTGTGGATCGACTGCGAGATGACCGGACTCGAGCTCACGAGCGACGTGCTGCTCGAGATCGCGGCCCTGGTGACCGACTCCGAGCTCAACATCATCGACGAGGGCATCGACATCGTCATCCACGCCAGCGACGAGCAGCTCGCCGGCATGGTGGAGTTCGTCCGCGACATGCACGCCAAGTCCGGGCTCACGGACGCGGTACGGGCCGCCACCACGACCATCGCCGAGGCCGAGGCCGAGGTACTCGCCTACATCAAGACGCACGTGCCCGAGGCACGCAAGGCGCCGCTCTGTGGCAACTCCATCGCCACCGACCGCGGCTTCCTCGCCCTGCAGATGCCCGACCTGGACACGTGGCTGCACTACCGCATGATCGACGTCTCCAGCGTCAAGGAGCTGTCCCGCCGGTGGTACCCCCGCGCCTACTTCGCCTCTCCGGAGAAGAACGGCGGCCATCGCGCGCTCGCCGACATCCGCGAGAGCATCGAGGAGCTGCGCTACTACCGCTCCACCGTGTTCGTCCCCCAGCCGGGTCCCGACTCCGAGACCGCGCAGAAGGCAGCCGCCTCGATCGTCGCCGCCCGTACCCCGGAAGAACCCACTTCGGCCTAGGCCCGGGTTTTCGCTACACTTGCTCGGCGCCCGAAACAGGCGCACATGGTGGGCGTAGCTCAGCTGGTAGAGCACCGGGTTGTGGTCCCGGGGGTCGCGGGTTCAAGCCCCGTCGCTCACCCCATGTAGTGCCGCACGGCGCCCCTCGACGAGGGGCGCCGTTGCTGCCTCTCGACCTCTTCGCCCCTGTCTACGGCAAGGCCGACGTGCTGGCGACTTACACCACCGGCGGTCTCCTGTCGGTGCCCAGGGGCGAGGCCGATCGGCACAGCACCCTGCCGCGACTGCAGTCCGGCCGCCGGTAGTCCGCGTCACCGCCCGAGACGTCGGTCAGCCGGTGAGGTGGAAGTGGGCGGGGAGCTTGTCGAGCCAGCGCGCCGGGTGCACGGCGACGGTTGCCGTGCCGGGCCCGGCTAACGCGGCCTCGACGGCACCCACCAGCGCGGACAGCGTGCGGTCCGGGCCGTGTCGGGCAACGACCCACGATCGATTGCCCTCCGCGGCGCTCTGCAGTTCATCGCGTCGGCTGACGAGGTCGGCGACTCGCTCAGCCAGCAACAGGGGGCGTTGCTCCGGCACCTGCCAGGCACCCGGCGCGTCGAACAGCTCGTGGCCGCCTCCCCCGTCATAGCCGGCGACCAGACATCCGGCGGCCAGCGCTTCGGCCAACGGCAGCCCAAAGCCCTCCGTGTGTCCTAGGGCGACGAACACCGTGGCCTGGCCGAGGATCTCGGCCACGGCCGCCCACGGTTCATCCGTGATCGCGATCAGCTCGACCCCCCTCATCCGTTCGTCGTTGCTGAGCAAGCGATGCAGCACCGCGGCCTCACGTGGTCGCTTCCGCGAAAACCAGGCGACGCTGGGTCTCGCGCTCGGTCGGGGTATGAAGAGGTCTACGGCGACCGGGTTCGGGATCAGTCCGACGTGCAGGTCGGGGTGCAGCGCGCGCAGGACATCCTGGCTCTCGCGGGATACCGTCCATACGGCTGGCGGACGAGACCAATCGGGATAGGCCGCCCAGTCCGACGGCGCGCCGGCAGCATAGGTGTAGAAGTGATTCTGGTTGAGGATGACGGTGCGGGCTCCCGGCGCCGGGTCGTGGCCCGCTACCACGGGCACCTCGGGAAGCACGAGCAGGTCATCGGCCGTAAGTTCGAGGGTAGGGGCGACCAGGACGGGTACAGACTCGTCGAACCAGGCCGGAGGACCATCCGGGCCGGGGATCCACAGCCACGCCGGTCGACCCAGAGATCGCAACAGTCGGACGTGTTCGCTCATCACGTGCACTCCACCGCTGCGGCGTGATGTCGCGAAAGTGGCGTAGATGAGCCGCGGTCCGTCGGCTGGGCTGCTCATCCCGCCAAACCTCCGACGGCTCCGAAGGAAAGGCCATCCATGCCCGGCCGCACCCGGCTGCTCGACCATGTTCTCATTGCCGTGCCTGCGTTCGGCGCAGCGCACCTGACAGATGCGGTGGTAAGCGATCTTCTCCGGGACGGCGCCGACCGGTTGCCCAACAGCCGCATCGTCGTCATCGACAACCGCGGTGACTACGTGGCTGCTGCAACCGACGACCGACTCTCTGTTCATCGTCCAGGGTCAAACCTGAAGTGGATCGGTTCGGCCAACTGGGCGCTCGACTCTGCCCGTGAGCACGGTGACTCTATCTGTCTCGTCCTCAACAACGACACTCGACTGTCGCCCGACTTCGCGTACTGGCTCGCCTCCGCCTTCGCGGACTGCACCGACGTCGCGGTTGCTGCGGCCTGCTACGACGACTTCTGGCTGCACCAGCGAGCGCACGTCATCCCGGACCAAGCGGCCGACTACCAGCCGATCCGGGCCTACCGGCAGGTGCCGTTCTGCGACGGCACGGCCATCGCGTTCTCCACCGAAGCGGCCAAGCTGCTGGGTGGGCTTGACCAGGAAGCCTTTCCGCACCAGGGCTACGGCGCTGACATCGACTATGCGCTGCGGGCCCGCGCCTACGGTCTGCGATGCCTGGTGAGTGACGCGGCCTACGTACATCACCTACGACGGGGGACGATGCAGTTGATCCCCGAGGAGACGGGGGAAGCCCATCGGCACGAGATCCTGACGGGCCTCGATGCGAAGTGGGGGCCGGGCTGGCGTGCACAAGCCGGCCTGAGCGACGACTCTTTCCCTGCGCACAACAAGGGAAGTGCGTCATCGTGGTACCTGTAGCGGCGTCCCGAGAAATGGGTCAGTAGTCGCCGTGCACGACGTTGATCAGCGGCGTGCCCTCGCAGTAGCGCCGCAGCTGATCGTGGACGAGGGCCAAGGCACGAGGCCCGGACTGCGCGATGTTGCCCGCGGCATGGGGCGTCAGGATCAGATGGGGCGCGTCCCAGAGCGGATGTCCTGCCGGCAGGGGCTCCGGCTCCACGACATCGAGGCCCGCCCTCAGCCGACCGGACTGGAGCTCGGCGAGCAACGCCTGCGTGTCGACGATCTTTCCCCTGGAAACGTTGATCAGTACGGCGCCATCAGCCAGCTGGGCAAGGAAAGCAGCATCAACCATTCCCTCGGTTCGACGCGTGAGCGGCAGGGTCAGCACCACCATGTCGGCCTCGGGCAGCAGGTCCGGCAGCTCGGTGATGGCATGGACACCGTCGCGCGCAGACGCGGCCACCAGTACCGGTACTGCGTCAAAGCTGCGCAGCCGCCGCGCTGTCTGCTCGCCGAGGTCGCCCGCCCCGATGATCACGACGCGCTTGCCGCGCAGATCGTCGGACTGCGCGGGCTGCCAGACGCCGCGACTCTGGCTGGCGAGGAAATCGGGCAAGCGGCGTTGAAGCGCAAGGATCATCAGCACGGCCAACTCGGCCACGGCGCTGCCGTGCACCCCGCGTGCATCACAGAGAGTCAGCCCATCGGGAAGGTCGCCCTTCACATCGTCGACGCCGGCGCTGGTGAGCTGGATGACCTTGAGCGCAGGCATGACGTGCAGCATCTCCTGCACGTCGAACGGATGCTCCACCGGCGGCACCCAGAACTCGGTGCGCTCGAGACCGTCGGGCTTGCTGTCCCCGAGGTCCCAGGCCAGGACGTCGACGCCGTCCGGCACCGACCCCAACAGCCCGACAGCGTTCTGATCTGGCACACACGCGACTATCACGCAGCCCACTCTATGCAGTGGCCCCGTGGTGCTCATGGGGACCGAGCAGCAATCCCCTGTACGGCCGCAGGCTGTCAGGCTAACCTTGCACTATGGCGAAGGACAGGGGCCCGTGGAACGAGGGCCGGCGGGCGTGGGAGCGGCTCAACGGCTGGCACCATGACGGTCCGACCCACGCCGACAGCGGTGACGGCGCGCTGACCGCGCTCGCCGATGTCGGCCTGATCCGCCAGCTGCTGGGCCAGGCCGAGCTGGTCGCCGTACGAACAGCCCGCCGGCACGGCAAGTCGTGGGCCGAGATCGCCACCCAGCTCGGCGTCACCCGCCAGTCGGCGTGGGAGCGGTGGCGCGACCTCGACGAGACTCCCGCCGCGGACAGCGGCAAGGCCAAGGTCACGGTACGGGTGCCCACCGTGGTCGGGCTGAAGTGGGACGACGCACGCCACGCTCTGCAGGAGCTCGGGCTCGTCGCCGTGGGCCCCGACCCGGACGGCCCGCCGCTCGCGGCTTTCGGCTGGCCCGACGGGGTGGTCACCGACCAGGCACCCGATGCAGGCGCCTGGCTGACCCGAGGCTCCAGTGTCACGCTCTGGCTCAACCGCGGCGGCGGCGCCGGAGTACGCGAACCGCGTCGACCCAAGCCCACTCCTCGGCCGGCCCGCGCGATGCGGGCCGAGCCGAGCGACGAGGCGGTCGGCTGAGAGAGACGCTGAGGCCCCGCTGAGCCCGGCATGCGAGGCCGCTTACCTGGACATAGGCTGAACGTTCAACATCTTCCAGGTGAAAGGGGCGACCGCGTGCGCCGGCGTACGACTGTCGCTCTTGCCTCCGCCGCCGTCATCGTGGCGGTGGCCGCGATCGGCACGACGGCGATCGCCAGCAGCGACCCGGCCGTCGTCCAGACCGTGGCGATGGTCAAGGTCGGCAACGACGCCGACGGCACCCCGGTGAGCCTCGACACCACGCTGTTCGTCCCCAAGAACCTCAAGGGAACGGCGCCGGCGGTCCTGCTCGCCCACGGTTTCGGCGGCAGCAAGGACGACGAGACGGCCGACGCCCTCGACCTCGCCAGGCACGGCTTCGTCGCCTTGACCTACAGCGCACGGGGCTTCGGCCACTCCGGCGGCCAGATCTCGCTCGACGCCCCGCAGTACGAGGTCGCCGATGCCAGCCGCCTCATCGACCTGCTCGCCACCAACCCCCACGTCACGCTGGACAAGCCAGGCGACCCGGTCGTGGGAGTCGCCGGCGGGTCGTACGGCGGAGCCCTGACCCTCGAGGCGGCGGGCTACGACCAGCGCATCGACGCCATCGTGCCCGCCATCACCTGGAACGAGCTGGGCCAGTCGCTCTTCCCGCAGTTCGCGCAAGGCACCAGCACCCCCGGCGTCTTCAAGAAGCAGTGGGCCGCTGACTTCTTCGGCACCGGTTCCGGCGACATGGGCGTGACCCCGACCACGTGCGGCAAGTTCGCCGCCGCCTACTGCGCTGCCTACCAGGCGAGCGCGGCAGCGGGTCGGCCGACGCCGGAGATCCTCGCCCTGATGGCCGCCAATAGCCCGGCCCGCATCCTCGACAAGATCAAGGCCCCGACGCTGCTCATCCAGGGCGAAGCCGACTCGCTGTTCCCGCTGAGTGAGGGCGACGCCAACGCCAAGGGCATCGCGGCGGGCGGCACACCGGTCAAGCTGGTCTGGTACGGCGGTGGCCACGACGGCGGCCTCCCGGAGACCAAGCGCATCCGGTCCCTGACGCTCGACTGGTTCGACCACTACCTCAAGAACGACAAGACAGCGACGGACACCCGGTTCGAGGTCACCGTCACCAACGCCTCGCTGTCGGCGTCCGACTCCCAGCCCAAGGCCTCGGTACGCGTAGCGCCCGGCCTGCCCGGCGTGACCGCGGCGGGCTCGACGCCGCGCCAGTCCCTCGCCCTGACCGGCGCTCGGCAGACCGTGATCGCGCCGGCCGGCGGCAACCCCGCAGCCCTCACCAGCCTGCCCGGCTTCGGCTCGGCGCTGAGCACGATCGCGCAGGCCGGCGGCCTGGGCGACCTCTCGACATTGCCCGGACAGGTGGCGACGTTCGAGACGGCGCCGCTCACCAAAGCGCTGCAGCTGACCGGGTCGTCCACCGTCGACCTCACCGTGCGCTCGACGGCGCCCACCGCCACGTTGTTCGCCACCCTGCTCGACGTCCCGCAGGGCGACGCCAAGGCCGTGCTGCCGGAGTCATTGGTAGCGCCGATCCAGCTGACCGGCCCGTTCACCGGCCAGACCGTCCGGGTCACGCTGCCGGCGATCGTGCGTGACATCGCGCCCGAGCACCGGCTGCGGGTCGTGATCTCGACCACCGACCAGGGCTACGCGATGCCGGCCGACGCCCGCGCCTACACGATCGGCCTGGCCGCTGCGACCCTCAGCGTCCCCGTCCTGCCGCTCACGGCACTCCACCCGAGCAGCCTCACCGGGCTCTGGGTCGGGCTGGCCATCGTGGTGCTCGTCCTGCTCGGTGCGTGGCTCGTCATCCGCCAGCGCACCCGCCGGCGGATCGAGTCCGCATCCGACCCGTCGCTCGCCGCCGTACCGCTGGTCATCACCGGCCTGGGCAAGGCCTACCGGGGTGGCTTCCGCGCGGTGTCCGACCTGACCTTCCGGGTCGAGCCGGGCCAGGTGCTCGGGCTGCTCGGCCCCAACGGTGCGGGCAAGACGACGACCCTGCGGATGCTGATGGGCCTCATCGCCCCGACCGAGGGCGAGATCCGGGTCTTCGGTCACCGCATCTCCCCCGGCGCGCCGGTGCTCAGCCGGGTCGGCGCGTTCGTCGAGGGACCGGGCTTCCCACCCCACCTCACCGGCGTCGACAACCTGCTGCTCTACTGGCGGGCCGTCGGGCGTCCGCTCGAGGAGGCCCACCTCGACATCGCGCTCGAGATCGCCGGTCTCGGCGACGACATCTACCGCCGTACCAAGAACTACAGCCACGGCATGCGTCAACGGCTCGGCATCGCGCAGGCCATGCTCGGCCTACCCGAGCTGCTCGTGCTCGACGAGCCCACCAACGGGCTCGACCCGCCCCAGATCCGCGAGATGCGTGACGTGCTCGCGCGGTACGCGGCGACGGGGCGCACCGTCATCGTCTCGAGCCACCTGCTCAGCGAGGTCGAGCAGACCTGCACCGACGTCGTCGTCATGGACCGCGGCCGGCTGGTCGCCCAGGGCACCGTCGCCGAGCTGGTCGGGCGCGGCGGCTCGACGCTGTTCGGGGTCGACGACGAGGACGCAGCGGTACGGATCGCCTCCGCGCTGCCCGGCGTCACCTCGGCGGGGCGGTCCATCGACGGGCTGATGCTCGACCTCAACGGGACCCCGCCCGCTGACGTCGTCGCAGCACTCGTGGCAGCAGGCGTACGGGTCGACAAGGTCACCCCGCAACGGCGTCTGGAAGAGGTCTTCCTCACCCTCGTCGGGCAGGAGCAGCAGTGAGCAGCGGAACGGTCACCACGCAGGGCACCCACGGCGGGCTGGCCGGTGCCCCACCACCCGAGGCAGTCGATCCCCGTACCGGGGCGAGCGTCGCCTACAACGCCGGTCACACGCTGCCCCTGCGGGTCGAGGTCGTGCGTCAGTTCCGGCGCCGGCGCACCCAGCTGGCCCTCGGTTTCCTGGTGATCCTGCCGTTCCTGCTGGTGCTGGCCTTCGAGGCGGGCAACAACGACCCGGGCGCGGGCGCGCCGGGGCTGGTCGACCTCGCCACCGTGGGGGCAGCCAACTTCACGCTGTTCACGCTGTTCGCCGCCACCGGCTTTCTGCTCGTGGTCGTCGTCGCGCTGTTCGCGGGAGACACCGTGGCGGCCGAGGCGAGCTGGTCGAGCCTGCGCTACCTGCTCGCTGCGCCGATCCCGCGGGCCCGCCTGCTGCGGCAAAAGTTGGTCGTGGCGCTCGGCTACGGCTTCTTTGCGATCGTCCTGCTGACCGCGGTCGCCTACGTCGCCGGCCTGATCTTCTGGGGCACCGGGGCGGCCCGCTCGCCGCTCGGCACCACCCTCCCAACGAGCACGTCGCTCGTCCGGCTGCTGATCATCGTGGGCTACCTCGCGATCGTCATGCTCTTCGTCGCAGCGCTGGCCTTCCTGCTGGGCGTCTACACCGACGCGCCGCTCGGCGCGGTAGGCGGGGCGGTGGTCCTGGTGATCGTGTCGAACATCCTCGACGCGGTTTCTGCGCTCGGCAGCTTGCGCGAGGCGCTGCCCACCCACTACCAGTACGCCTGGACCGACGCGCTCAGCCCCAGCGTGTCGTGGAGCGCCATGACGACCGGCACTTTGTACTCTTTGGGCTACAGCGTCGTCCTTTTGGGGCTAGCCTGGCGGCACTTTCTCCGTAAGGATGTGCTGAGTTAGCCACGTCCACGCACCTCTTGACCCGAATTTCTCGTAGACTCTCCCGTTATGGGGGAGATGGGCATGACGCTGCGCACGGCCAGATCAAGTCGGGTCGATGACGCAGATGGCTCCCCCGGACGAGCAGAGGACAAACCCTTGCTGGGTGAAGTACGTGCAGGTGACCGTGTTCTCGTGATCTCCGCGAGCATGGGTGCCGGCCACGACGGTGCCGCCAAGGAGCTGAAGACGCGGCTCGAGCGGCACGGCGTCGACGTCGACGTGGTCGACTACCTCGACTTTCTGCCGGTAGCCACAGGCGGCTTCGTCCGCTGGTTCTACGGCAAGCAGCTCTCGGTCGCCCCCAAGAGCTACCAGGTCCTCTACGAGACCATCGAGCGCTTCCGCTTCGCCCAGCGGGTCTGCGCCTTCTACACGTCGACGGCCAAGCGCGCGATCGCCAAGCAGATCGCCAAGCACCCCTACAGCCTGATTGTCTCGACCTACCCGCTCGCCAGCCAGACGATGGGCCAGCTGCGCCACTCCGGTCGGCTCGACACCCCGCTGGCGACGATCCTGACCGACTTCTCGGTCCACGCACTGTGGGTCAGCAAGGACGTCGACGTCCATCTCGCGCTGTCGAGCGAGACCGCCGCGCTGGCCAAGGAGCTGGGCGCGACCCGCGTCGAGGTCGTCGAGCCGCTGGTCGCCGCCAAGTTCCACACGCTGCCGCCCGGCCGCAGAGCGCTCGTACGGCACAAGCTCGGCGTGCCCGCCGGCAACCGGTTGGCGCTCATCGTCGCCGGGTCGTGGGGCGTCGGCAACGTCATCGGCACCGTCCGCGAGCTCGCCAACGTCGAGGGCCTTACCTCCGTGGTCGTCTGCGGCCGCAACGAGGAGCTGCGTCACAAGCTGGCCGCCGAGCCGAGCTGCGTCGCCCTGGGCTGGGTCGACTGGATGCCCGAGCTGGTGGCCTCCAGCGACGTCCTCATCCAGAACGCCGGCGGCATGACCTGCCTCGAGGCGTTCGCCAGCGGCGTGCCGGTCGTCAGCCGCAACTGCATCCCCGGCCACGGCACGGCCAACTCCGACGTCATGGATCTCGCCGGCGTGGCGCTGCACGGCTGTTCCTGGCCCACCCTGCCCGACGCGCTCGCCCAGCTCTCCCCCGAGCGCACCGGCGAGCTGGTCTCCGCAGCCAACGCGATGTTCGGCACCTGCCCGACCGACTTCATGCTGGCGGAGCCGGCCGAGATCGTGCGGCCCGCGATCGTGCTCAATCCGGTACGCACCCCGGCCCGCCGCCGCAAGGTCGCCGTCGGCCACGACGTCACCCGCCCGTCGTCCGCACCCAAGCCGGCCCGTCCTCACCACACGCGTCGCCGGCTCGCGCAGAGCTCCGTCGCCTTCGCCATCGTGGGCGGTGTCGGCCTGCAGCTCGTCCCGGTCGCCTCCGCCGCCGGCATGGGCGCGGCCTACAAGCCGCCGAGTTCCAAGAGCGCGGTCTACATCACGGTCCGCCCCCCGGCTACCGAGTCCACCAACCATTGGGCCGCTGACCTGGGCGCCGGTCACGTCACCCTGGCGGCCGATGCGGCGGTGCTCGAGAACCAGCCGGGCATCATCAGCGACGCCCGCCGTCGTGGCGTCCCGGTCGTGGTGCTGGCGTCCGGCCGGCTCGACCGCGTCGCCCGCACGGCAGCCACCGGCACCGCGGTGACCCACCACGGCGACATCGTGGCGATGGCCGACCACCACCGCCTCGGTGCCCGCGACCAGTTCCGCGCCTTCTGGGCCGACGAGCAGCTGATCGCCCCCACCCACGTGATCAAGGCACCCGGCACCCAGCTCACGCTGCACGGTGGTGACTCCGTGTTCATCGACGGCCGCTCGTTGACCCGCAGCCAGCTGCTGCAGGCCCTGGCCGAGGTGCGGCAGGAAGCGGCTGACGCCGGCCTCACCGAGTCGTCGCTGCCCACCTCGACCCAGTCCGGGTGAGCCGGTTCCGCCGAGCTGCCGGACTGCTCCCGCTGGGCACCACCGCACTGCTCGCCGCGACCCACGCGGCCCCTTCGCTCACCGGCATCGCGCCGCTGCGCCGGGCCGTGTGGCCGGCGCTGTCCGGCAAGGGCTGGCCTGACCACGTCGCGCTCACCTTCGACGACGGCCCCGACCCCGAGTCGACCCCGCAGTTCCTCGACCTGCTGGCCCGCCGCAAGGTCAAGGCCACGTTCTTCCTGCTCGGCCAGATGCTGGTCGGTGCGCCCGACCTCGCCCGCCGCATGGTCGACGAGGGCCACGAGCTCGCCATCCACGGCTGGACCCACCGCAACCACCTGCGGGTGCCGCCCGGCCAGGTCTACGGCGAGATGGTCCGCACCGCCGAGCTCATTGCCGAGGTCACCGGCACCCGCCCCGCCTACTTCCGTCCGCCGTACGGCGTCATGACCTCGGGCGACGTCTCGGCGGGCCACCGGCTCGGGCTGACGCCGGTGCTGTGGACCACGTGGGGCCGCGACTGGGAGGCCAGGGCCACGCCGGAGCGGGTGCTGGCGACGCTGACGCCGCAGCTGCGGGGCGGCGGCACCGTGCTCCTGCACGACTCCGACTGCACCTCCGCGCCCGGGTCGTGGCGCAACACACTGGGGGCGCTCGACGGGCTGATCGACCTGATCGAGGATGCGGGCAACACGGTGGGCCCGCTGCGCGAGCACGGTCTCGCCGCACGGTGAAGTGGGCAGCAGTCGCGGTCGCGCTCGCGTCCGCCTTCGCCTACTCGGTCGCCTCCGTCACTCAGCACCGCGAGGCCGGATCGGTCTCGACGCACGAGGTCGGCGCACCCTCGCTCCTGCTCAAGCTCGCCGTACGGCCGTGGTGGCTGGTCGGGGCGCTTGCCGACGTCTTCGGGGTGGCGTTCCAGACCCTCGCCCTGGGTTGGGGGTCGGTCGTGCTGGTGCAGCCGGTCCTGGTGACCGGCGTGGCCATGGCCGTGGTCCTCGCCGCAGCGACCCAGCACGAGTGGCCGCACCCGCGCGAGCTGGCGCTGGCCATCGGCTGTGCCGCCTCGCTGGGGGTGCTTCTGGTCGTCCTCGACGAGACCGGTGGCCGGCAGCACGTGCGCTTCCTGCACTTCGCCCCGTACGGGCTGACCGTGATCGCACTGGGGCTGGCGTGCGCGCTGGCTGCCCGACGCTTCCCGGGCGCCTCGGCCGGGTGGCTGGGTGCGGCCGCGGGCCTCATGGTCGGCGCGTCGTCGGTGCTGCTCAAGGTCTGCGCGGGCCAGCTCTCGCACAGCGTGGCCGACCTGCTGCGCCACTGGCACGTCTACGGGTTCCTCGCGTTCGGCGGTGCGGCGCTGGTGCTGTCACAGAACGCGTTCCAGGCGGGACGCATGGCGCCGGGCATCGCCTCGCTCAGCGTCGTGGAGCCGGTCGTCGCGATCGCCATTGCCGTACCGCTGCTGCGCGAGCACCTCAGCGTGTCCCCCTGGCGGGTCACGGTCGACGTGATTGCCGCCCTCGTGGCCGCCTACTGCGTGGTCGGGCTGGCCAATGCGACCGAGCAGCGCGCGCATGCACCGGCGATCGCGGGGGCAGGTGACAGGGATGGTTGACCTGGCCGAGCCCGCCACCGAGACGCGCGAACGGCGCGCGCCCTGGTGGTTCGAGGCCGTCCTGATCGGCGGCAGCTATCTCATCTACTCGTGGGTCGCCGATCGGGCCCCGCGCGACCGGGCACTGAGCAACGGACGCTCGATCCTGAGCTTCGAGAAGTCGACCCACCTGAACATCGAGCGCACCCTCAACGACCTGTGGACCAGCCACGGCCACAGCCTCATCGTCGCCGGCAACCTCTACTACGACCTGATGCACTTCATCGTGCCCGTCGGCACTCTGCTCTGGGTCTACTTCTTCCGGCACGACTTCTACCGCCGGGTACGGACGCCCCTGCTCATCGTCTCGCTCATCGCGCTGGCGGTGTTCTGGCTGTGGCCCACCGCTCCGCCACGTCTCATCCCCGAGCTCGGGCTCTACGACACGATCGCCCGCGTGCACACCCTCGGCGGTGGCGGTTCGCACGGCATGACCGCGGCGGAGAACCCGTTCGCGTCGCTGCCGTCCCTGCACGTCGCGTGGGCGACCTGGTCGGCCTACGCGATCTGGACCTCGACGCGCGACGTCTTCTGGCGCTGCCTGCTCGCCCTCAACGTGGTCGTCATGTCCTTCCTCGTCGTCGCGACGGGCAACCACTGGATCTCCGACGTCATCGCCGGAGCCGGCGGGGTGGCCGTGTCCGTGGGGTTCGCCTACGCCGTGACGTCCGCATGGCGAGCCTCGCGACGCCCACCCGTTTCGGCAACAGAGCCTGTTCCTGCTAGCATCGACGACGCGCGCCGCTAGCTCAATTGGCAGAGCAGCGGACTCTTAATCCGCGGGTTCGGGGTTCAAGTCCCTGGCGGCGCACTGGGTGAAAGACCAGGTCGGAGGCCTTCAACGGGTCGCTGAGCCTGGTTTTTTCATGTCCTCCTCCGACCACTGCTTGTGACACTTTGCCGAGATTGGCGTTTGGGCTAGTCATACGGACCGCGCCATCGCCGAACCACTGTCGTCGACCCTGCACCTGCCGATGACATCTGGAGGCGGTCCTTGTCCAGCCGTAGCGCCCAGCAAAGCCCGGAGTGGGTGTCGCACAAGGGGTTGGCCTGGACGATCAGGGCCGCGACCGTCCTCGTCCCCCTGGTGACGGCCCTCGTGGCCATGGTGGCCGTCTCCCGCATCGTGCCGCGTCCGCACGGCGACGCCGCAATGCTCGGCTGGTACGCACTGCTGCTCGCCGTCAGCTGGGTGGTGTCGCGTGTCGTCAGCCGAACGGTCGACCGCTCGCTGCCGCTGGCCGCCCTGCTCGAGATGTCGCTGACCTTCCCCGAGAGCGCACCGTCGCGACTCGGGCTTGCCCAACGCGGCAGCAGCACGGCGATGCTGGCCAAGCTCGCGGTGTCACCGCCCGACGAGTCAGCACAACAGGCCGCCGAGCGCATCCTCGCGCTGCTCACGGCGTTGAGCGCCCATGACCGCTTCACCCGCGGACACGCCGAGCGGGTACGCGCGTACGCGGACCTCATCGCCGAACGCCTCGAGCTCTCGGCGGGCGACCGCGACCGGCTGCAGTGGGCGGCCCTGCTGCACGACATCGGCAAGCTCAACGTCCCCGCCGAGCTGCTGAACAAGGCCGGCAAGCCCTCGGCCGAGGAGTGGGACGTGCTGCGCATGCATCCGCTGGCCGGCGCAGCGATCGCCGCCCCGCTGATGTCATGGCTGGCCCCGATGGACCTCGTCATCGGCGAGCACCATGAGCGGTGGGACGGCACCGGCTATCCCGCCGGGCTGTCCGGCGAAGGCATCAGCTTTGGCGCCCGGATCGTCTGCGTAGCAGACAGTTTCGAGTCGATGACCGCCAACCGCGCCTACAGCCGGCCGATGAAGCGTGAGGCCGCGCTGCGCGAGCTGGTCGACTGCGCGGGCAGCCAGTTCGACCCCACCGTCGTACGGGCGCTGCTGGCCGTCCCGGAACGTCGGGTGGCGTGGGCGATGGGCCCCGCGGCGTGGCTGACCGGCCTGCCGCTGCTGGGCCAGGGGCCGGTGACCGTCGTCCGTACCGCGGCCTCGCACGGCGTCTCGATGACTGTCGGGGCAACCGCCGTCGTGGTCGCAGCAGTAGCACCGACCTCCTTCCTCGGTACGAGCGCGGCCGCAGCCAACGTCGCCGCACTACCCGTCGTCGTCGTGGCGGCGACCCACGCCGCGAGTGCAGCACCCGCGCCGACAACGACGGCTGCGCCCGTGCCCGTACCCGTACCGACGACTACTGCGCCTCCCGCGGTTGCTGTCCCGCGGCCGGTCGTCGCTCCCACGACTCCGGTAGCACCCACGACAACGCGGCCACCGAAGCCGTTGCCCACCAAGAAGCCCAAGCCCAAGCCCCTTGTCACGACCACGCGGCCACCGGCCGCCGCACTGGTGACTCCCGCCGTTGCCGTTGTTGCTACAGCGCCAAGCCCGACGCCGGCGCCCGCGAAGGCACACCACCACAAGCCACCCAAGCCGCACCACGCGAAGCCACCCAAGCCCCCGAAGCCGCCCAAGGCCGCGGCGACCCAGGCGCCGGCTCCCGTGCCCCCAACGCCCGTCGCTCCCCCGGCGCCACCTCCCGCGGCGCCAGCACCTCCCGCCGCGCCAGCACCGCCCGCTCTGCAGTGCACCGCGACCTACGTCATCACCAGCGGGGACCACGGCAACGGCGGCGAGTTCTCCGCCGTCGTGACGGTGCGCAACACCGGTACGGGCACGGTCAACGGCTGGACCGTCACGTGGACCTACGCCGGCCACCAGCAGCTCGAGAGCGACGACGGAGCCCACGTCGAACAGCAGGGCCAGTCGGTCACCGCGACCAACCTGAGCTACAACGGATCGGGACCGAGCGGGGCGTCCGCCAGCTTCTTCCTTGCCGGCAAGCGCCACGGCGGACGGGACGTCCCGACCATGACCTGCACTGCCCGCTAGTACGAGGGCAGCCCGCCTGCGGCCTGCACGGGCAGGTCCTCGACGAACACGTCGACCCGACTGTTCGTGTCGCCGGGGACGAGGTTGCTCGCGCTGGACAGGAAACTCACATGGGCGGCGTCGCCCGTGAGGTGCGGCGAGGCACTCGCAGCATTGCCCAGGCCGCCGTCCGCCGCCTTGCTCGCCACGATCGTGGTGTTGCTCGACCAGGCGGTGACGAAGATCTGCGGCACGTTGAGTGTCGGCACCGCGCCATTGACCAGGTCGGTCGACGCGCTCTGGTAGGCAATGATCGAGCCGGTCTGAGAGAGCGACGGCAACGCCGCTCCCCTGTTGGCCGGGGCACCGAACGGCCCCTTGTCGATGAGGGTCGGCGAGCCGCACCCCTTGTAGCAGACGAACACATCGGAAACATGGTTGTTGTCACTGGTCCCGACAAGATTGTCGGCCACCGAGTCGAACGCGGTGTAGCTACCGTCTGTCGCGATCGACGGGTCACCAGCAGCGGCGTCACCCGCTACTCCGCTGATGCTGGACAGCATCGCGGTCGTGCTCGAGGCCAGCACCCGTTGGTAGACCTGTTGATACGTCGTGCTGATCGGGGGCGACACGAGATTGGTTGCCGCCGAGGTCCAGGCCACGATCTTGCCGTCGCCGGAGATGGCCGGCTGCGACGAGTCGCCGTTGGCCTCGACGCCGCCGACACCGACCGAGACGGCCGTCAGGTCGCCGCTCTGCCGGTCGGCCGCGATGATCTGCGCGTGCGCGCCCGCGTCGGGGGCAACGAGGTTGGTCGCCTTCGAGACGAACGCGATCGTCGAGCCGTCCGCGGAGATGACCGACGTCAGGGTGTCCATGTCAGCCGCGACCCCGCCACTTGCCGAGATCAGCTTGGTCGTGCCTAACCGCAGGTCGCGGACGTAGATCTGGAAGTTGCCGACGACCGCGCCGGTGAGGTTGGTCGCGTTGGAGCCGAACGCGACGTAGCGGCCATCTGCGGAGATCGACGGCTGCAGGCTGTCTCCGTCGCTGTAGCCCCCACCGCTCGCGGCCGACACCAGCGTCGTCGTCCCCGCGACACGGTCGCGAACGAAGACATTGAAGTGGCCACCGCTGTTGCCGGGAGCGAAGTTCGAGGCGATCGAGTCAAAGACGACGTAGCGTCCATCGGCGGACAGCCCGCTGTTGAGGCTGCCCTGATCGCCCTGCGCCCCCGTGTCGGACACCGAGGCGCGCGACACGCCACCCGCCTGGGTCGGGGCAGTTGCGGGCGACAGCGCGGAGTCACCGGCAGCACTGACCGCCGCGAAGCTGAAGGTGTAGAAGGTCCCCGGAGTGAGTCCCGAGACCGTGGTCGTGTCGTAAGACGCCCCCGTCGGCGAGATCGACACGACGGCGCCGCCCGGGGAGGCGACCGCCCGGTAGCTGGTGACCGGCAGCCCGCCAGCATCGAACTCCGGGGGAAAGACAGCCAGCAGCACCTGCCCGTAGCCGCCGGTCGCAGCGATGCCTCCCTGCGGCGCAGCGGGGATGGTGAACGGTGTGACGGCCTCACTCGCCGCACTCGCGACGCCGGCACCTCGACTGTTGGCGGCGGTGACGGTGAAGGTGTAGGCGGTTCCGACGGAGAGCCCGCGCACCAGGACCGAGGTCGCTGCCCCGCTGGCCTGGGCCGTGATGTCCCCCGGCGTGGCGACCACGGTGTAGGAGGAGACGGGCGCGCCGCCGTTGCTCTTCGGCGCCTTCCACGCCACCAGCGCCGACTTGTCCCCAGCGGTCGCTGAAACAGCCGTAGGAGCGCCGGGCACGTGCAGCCTCGCGAGGTAGCCGACCACGTCGACCGCCACGCGAACCGTGTGCGTCGACCTGGTGGTGACCATGACGCGGCCCTTGCTGCCGGGCGTCAGGACGAGCAGCGTGGTCGTGGTGCGGCCGGCGGTGAAGGCCAGCGACGTGCCGTGCTTCGCCCCGTACGGGAGAAGCACGACGGAGCCCGATCCACTCGATGGCCCGGTCGTCACGGCGACGAGGACGGCGGCAGTGTCGACGACGGGCACGCCGAGCTTGCCGACCGCCGCGAAGGCAGCCCCGGCCTTGGCCTTGACCTGCACCGTGGCCAGCCGCCCGGGGGTCACCGGCTTGAACGCGGTCGCCGCCCTCGTCACCCCGGGCGCCGCGTAGTAGCCGACAACTACTGCTGCGATGTGCTCGCTGGCGGCTGAGGCGTTGAACAGCGCGGCGCGACCCTTCTTGCCCGCGGACACGACGACCAGCCCGCTGGCACTGTGACCCAGGCCGAACGCAAGCGACACCGCATGCGGACGCTTGGCGCCGTACGGGTAGCTCACCAGGGAGCCGGACGCGGCCGGGCTGGTGACCGACACCGAGAGCACGACGGAGGTGACACCGGTGGCCGGAATGCCCTTGAGCGCAAAGGAAGTGGAGGTCGACTTCTTCACCGTGGCATCGAGCAGCCGGACGTGTTTGACCGCGACGTACGGGCTGGGCGCCGCGGTCGGACTGGTCGCCCGAGCCACCGGCGCCGCCCCTACGACGACCAGACTGCTGACTGCGACGAAGACCGACCAGCGGCTGAGGACCATCACCTGACCCTCTCACACGACGCTCACCCATGCGAGCGGTCACCGGTTGGGCTGGTCCCGGATCGAGCGGCTGAACGAGCGGATCTTCTTGTTGTGCTCGGCCCGCAGCCGCGCGTCGAGCTTGGCGCCCAGCCGCTCCTCCTCCCGCTGCAGCTTGGCGTAGCCGTCGATGCGCTCGCCGTCGAGGAGGCCCTCGTCGACGGCGGCGTTGACCGCACACCCGGGCTCCGTACCGTGACCGCAGTTGCGGAAACGGCACTGCGCGGCGAGCTCGGTCACGTCGTCGTAGGTCGCCGCGATGCTCTCGTCGGCGCCCCAGAGCTCGAGCGACCGCAGCCCCGGGGTGTCGATGAGCAACGCACCGCCGGCGAGCCGCACCATCTCCCGCGCCGTCGTCGTGTGCCGGCCCTTGCCGTCGTCGCGGATCTCGCCGGTGGCCAGCTCGCGCTCGGCACCGAGTGCATTGGTGAGGGTCGACTTGCCGGCGCCCGACGGCCCGACGACGACCACGGTACGGCCGGGGGTCATCAACGTGAGCAGGCCCTCGAGACCCTCCCCCGTCCTGGCGCTGAACGCGAAGACGTCGGCGTCGCCCGACACGGCGACGGCGTCAGCGACGGCCCCGTCGACGTCGGCCCACAGGTCGGCCTTGGTCAGGACCACGACGACGTCGGCGCCGCTGGAGCGCGCGAAGACGAGATAGCGCTCGAGCTTGCGGACCCGTACCGATTCGGTCAGGGGCACAGCGACGATGACCAGGTCAACGTTGGCTGCGATGGCTTGGCTGGTCGCCGAGCCGTCAGTATCCCGGCGCAGCAAGGAAGTGGAGCGGGGCAGGATGGCCGCGACGGCGTCCTGGTCGAGGACGACCCAGTCGCCGACCGCGATCGAGGTGTCGGACTGGCGCAGCTTGCCGGTGAGCGGCAGTCGGCGCTCGCCGGCGGGAGTGTCGAGAGTGACGAGACCGCGGTCGACGCGGACCACACGGACAGGCGGATGTTGGGACAACGAAGGCTCCGTCGGATGGGGAGGGATTGCCTCGACGACGGGCCTGCGGTCAGCGGACGGCGGCCCGCGGGAGGCTGCGGGACAAGGTGGGCACGACAAAGACGGCGTCCATGGTCGGCCTCCCTTCATCTCTGGTCCGGTGGTGTGCTGAGGGGACGGTACGGGCGACGCCCGTGGTCCTGCAACTGATTATCGGAGCGGTACGGCCCGGACCTCGCCGACCGCCACGCCGTGTCCGAGCACCGGCTTGGTCGCAAGGGTGACGAGATCGCCTGCTGGTACGCCGATCTGACGCAGCACCTCGGCGAGCGCCACCATGCCGGCACGGTCGGAGCCGTCGCCGATCTTGACTGCGGCAGCACGTCCGTCCGGCAGGGCGGCCGCGTAGACCGCCTCGGCGCCGTCCTTGGCGATGATGCCGGGCACAGCGAGCATGAGCCGCGTCACCGACCGGGTGGTGCCGGCGACGAACTGCGGATGGGCCCGTACGGCGGCGGCCACCTTGTGCTCCGCCGAGCCGGGGTCGGCGATGGCGAGTGCGGAGAACGACCGCGCCAGCCCGGTCAGGGTGATCGCCATCGCGGGCGCGCCGCAGCCGTCGACCACCGTCGCCGTGATGCGGTCTCGGGACAACTCCTCGAGCACGACCGAGATCGCTTGCTGCAGAGGGTGTTGGGGATTGAGATAGCTGTCCGTCGGCCAGCCGTTGGTGACGCAGGTCGCGAGCATCGCGGCGTGCTTGCCCGAACAGCCCTGGGCGATCGCGGTGGGGGCCGGCGTGTTCTGCAGCGCCGACTCGTCGAGGCCGGCGCGGGCCAGGATCACCCGTACCCCCTCGAGGTGGAACGGCTCACCGGAGTGCGAGCTGGCCGCCAACGCGAGCAGCTCGCCGTCGAGGTCGAGACCGGCCCGCACCATCGCCGCTGCCTGGACCAGCTTGTTGGCCGACCGTGGCAGCATCGGAACGTCGATCTCGCCTGCCGCGAGCAGCACCGCGCCGTCGCGGTCGACAGCGACCGCGTGCCCTTCGTGCACCGACTCGACGAAGCCGTTACGTACGACCTCGGCCAGCCTCACGCGGGCACTTCGTCCGGACGGGGTGCCTGGCGCAGCTCGGCGACCTCGACCGTGGCGATGCGCAACCACGCAACGAAGCCGTAGATGACGAACGCCCCGTAGACGCCGTAGAGGATGGCCGACGGGTAGTAGTGGAAGTGCAGCAGCTCCGGTACGCCGACCGCGTCCACGGCGATCCAGCACAGCCAGAAGTCGACGTAGCCCCGAGCCATGGCATAGGTCGCCAGGGCCGATCCGACGAAGATCCAGGAGTCGGCGAGGTAGTACCACCAAGGGGCGGGGAAGCCCGCGCCGATCGCCTTGAACAGCCCCCAGCAGACAAGCAGCGCGACCAGCCCGCCGCCGAGCAGCCGCGTGCGCTCGCCGACCGAGGCCCACCGGGGCACGACCGCGACGGCGGCCGAGGAGTTGCGGTTGCGTTGCCAGCGCGCCCAGCCGTAGGCGCTGACCGCGAGGAACAGCACCTGACGTCCGGCCTGCCCGTAGAGCGGCTGCCCCACCGCAGCGCTCGACCCCAGCGCGGTGCCGATGAAGACGGTGAAGAGCAGGACGTTGCCGACCATGCCCACCGGCCAGGCCCAGATGCGCCGACGCAGACCGCCGAAGGCCGAGGCCAGGCCGATGACGTTGCCGCCGATCTCGCGCCAGGTGATCTCGTGCCCGCTGAAGGTCAGGTGGGCGTCGTACACCTGCTGGAACGTGGACACGCCGACCCCTCTCCTGGTGAATCCCCACGGTACCGGGACTGTGTTGCCGCTGCTCGCAGCGGCCCGTGATCGAAGCCCCCAGGCAGCCCCTGAGGCCGACCACATCGCCTCCCCGGTGAGTTTTTCTTCAGTATTACCAGGCAAAGTAGCGTTGATGCTCTGGTTTCTGTCGGTGAGCCAAGGTAAAGTGTTGGTCATGCAGACGTGGGCGGTGGGGAGCAGGTCGGTGGTCTTCGATGACACCGACGGCGGCCTGTTGCCGGTGTCGGAGGTGCTGTTGCAGGTGGCCGCTCTGGCGCCGGGTGGTGAGGCAATCAGCTTGCTGCAAGGGCTGGTCGGTCGGCCGATGACCGAGGTGGAGCAGCTGCGCACGGTGGCGTTGTGGCAGCCGCAGCTCGGCTGGGTCGTCGGAGCGGAGCAGACCGCGTTGCTTGGCTACACCGGGGCCACCCCGGCGCCTGATGACACGTTGCGGGACCTGGACGACGACTTCATCCCTGTCAGCCTGTCGAGGGTGCTCAACTGCACGGTCGACCACGCGGCGGACCGGATGTTCCGGGCCCGCCAGCTCACCGAGGGCTACCGCGACCTCGGTGACCTGCTCCGGGCTGGCGCCCTCGACCCGTACCGGGTTCGGCTGATCACCGAGGTCCTCAACACCTTGCAGCACCCCGACCAGGTCGCGGCGGTGCAGGCCGAGATCCTGCCGATCGCGGCGACCCTGGCGCCGTCCAAGCTCCGGAAGACGCTGCGCAGGCTAGCCCGGGAGGTCGACGAGGCGTGGAACACCGCGATGTTCGTCAAGGCCGCCAAGACCCGCCGGGTCACCTTCGACCCGGCCGGTGACGACGGCCTGGTCGGGGTGCACGCCTACCTCCCGCCGGTCGAGGCGATCGCGTTGCAGGAACACCTCGAGCAGGCAGCCCGCCAGCCGGTCGACCCTGACGACGGTCGGTGCCACGACGAGCGCATGGCCGACGCGCTGCTCGCCGCGGTCCTCGGGTCGACCCCCGGCGACCCGACCACCCCGCTGGCCCCCGACGTGCTGGTCAACGTGTTCGTCCCCGCCCCGCTACTGCTCGGGCTCGGCGGTGACCTCGACGGCATCGGCGAGCTCGACGGGTACGGGGCACTGCCCGCAGACCTGGTCCGCGCTCTGGCCGCCGACGCGCAGTGGCGCCGGTGGGTCCTCGAACCCGTCACCGGGCACCTGCTCGACCTGGGCAAGCATCGCTACCGACCTTCGGAGGAGCTCGCCGAGTACGTCCGGGCGAGGGACCGCTACTGCCGATGGCCCGGATCGACCCGATCGGCTAAACGCGCCGACCTCGACCACGTCGTCGCTTTCCAGCAGGACAAGACCGGTCCCGACGACGACCGGGGTGGAAACACGTCCAGCGCCAACCTCGCCGCCCTCTCGAGGCGGGTCCACCGCGCCAAGACCCACGGCACCATCAGCCTGACCATCACCGCCGACGGCACCGTCACCTGGACCACCCCCGACGGCCACACCTACACCACCAAGCCGCACAACTACTTCGACGGGCTTTAATGCACTGTCGGTGTCTCCACGGCCAGGCAGACTGACCAGGTGCTCCTCACCATCACTACCATGATGCCCTTGGCGGGCGACCTCGGCTTCCTCGTGCACAAGCACCCGGACAAGGCGCAGAGCTTCAGCCTGCCCGTCGGCACCGCGCACGTGGTCTGGCCCGAGGTGTCGGACGAGCGGAGCACCGTCGCCCTGCTGCTCGAGGTCGACCCGATCGCGCTCGTCCGCGGTCGGCGCGACGAGGGATTCTCGCTGGCGCAGTACGTCAACGACCGGCCGTACGCGAGCTCGTCGATGTTCGCCGTGGCGCTGGGCACCGTGTTCCGAACCGCCCTGGCGGGCATCTGCAAGGCGCGCCCCGGCCTTGCAGCCCAAGAGATCCCGCTCGAGCTGCGGCTGCCGGCTGTACCGTCGCGCGGCGCCGACGACCTGCTTACTCGGCTGTTCGGGCCGCTGGGCTGGGCGGTCGAGGCGACCCCGGTGCCGCTCGACCCCGCCTTCCCGTCCTGGGGCGACTCGCCCTACGTCGACCTCACCCTCACCGGGACCCACCGGCTGGCCGACGCCCTCACCCAGCTCTACGTCCTGCTGCCGGTGCTCGACGACGGCAAGCACTACTGGGTCGGCGCCGACGAGGTCGACAAGCTGCTCCGTTTTGGCGCGGGTTGGCTACCCGACCACCCCGAGCGCGAGCTCATCACCCGTCGCTACCTGCGGCACCAGCGCTCCCTCGTGCTGTCGGCCACCGAGCGCCTCACCGAAGCCGACGACGAGGTCGTGCCCGACGACGAGGAGCCCCGTACCCGACCTCTTGCCGCGGTACGGGCTGCTGCCGTGATCGCGGCGCTGCACGCGGAGCGGGCCAGCACCGTCGTCGACCTCGGCTGTGGCGAAGGAGCCCTGCTCCGCGAGCTCATCGGCGACGCGAGCTTTGCCCGCGTGCTCGGGGTCGACGTCTCCCACCGGGCCCTCGAGACAGCCACCAAGCGGCTCGGGCTCGAGCGCATGCCCGACACTCAGCGGACGCGGCTCGAGCTGCTGCAGTCGTCGGTCACCTATCGCGACGACCGGCTCGCCGGCCACGACGCGGTTGTCCTCATGGAGGTGATCGAGCACGTCGACCCTGCTCGGCTGCCGGCCCTGGAGCGCACGGTGCTGGGCCACGCCCGGCCGGTGTCCGTCATCGTGACCACCCCCAACGCCGACTACAACGTGCTCTATCCGTTCCTCGAGCCTGGTCACCTCCGTCACCCCGACCACCGTTTCGAGTGGACCCGCGCGGAGTTCCAGCATTGGGCCGCTACGACCGCTGCCGCGTACGGCTACGCCGTGCGGTTTCTGCCTGTGGGCGTTGAAGACCTGACCCACGGAGCGCCTACGCAGATGGCCGTCTTCCGGAGGGCGTCGTGACCGATCTCGCGATCCCCCAGCTCTCCCTCGTCTGCCTGGTCGGCGTCAGCGGTTCGGGCAAGTCGACGTTCGCACGCGAGCACTTCGGCCCGTACGAGGTCATCTCGAGCGACACCTGCCGCGGCCTCGTGTCCAACGACGAGAACGACCAGTCGGCGACCGCAGCGGCCTTTGACGTGCTGCAGTTCATCGTCGGCAAGCGCCTGGACGCCGGGCTGCTCACCGTCGTCGACGCCACCAACGTCCAGCCCGAATCGCGTCGCCAGCTGGTCGCGCTGGCTCGCGCCCACGACGTTCTCCCCGTCGCCATCGTGCTCGACCTCCCCGAGCGAGTCTGTTTGCAGCGCAACGCTTCTCGCGACGACCGCACCTTCGGCGCCGGTGTGATCAAGCGCCAGGCCGACCAGCTCGGGAGATCCTTGCGTCACCTGGGCAAGGAGGGATTCCGCCGGGTGCACGTCCTCGATGGCGAGCAGGCGGTCGCCGACGCGGTCATCGTCCGCGAGCGGCTGCTCAACGACTTCACCGACGACCACGGGCCCTTCGACGTGATCGGCGACGTCCACGGCTGCCGGGCAGAGCTGGAGACGCTGCTCGAGACCCTCCACTACTCCCTCGTCCGGGACAACGCGGGACGACCCGTGGATGCGGCCCATCCCGAGGGGCGCAAGGCTGTCTTCGTCGGCGACCTCGTCGACCGCGGACCCGACTCCCCCGGCGTGCTTCGGCTGGTCATGGGCATGGTCGGCGCCGGCCACGCCCGCTGCGTGCCCGGCAACCACGAGAACAAGCTTGTCCGCGCCCTGGCGCACAAGCAGGTCACGGTCAGCCACGGCCTCGCCGAGACCCTGGCCCAGCTGGCCGACGAGGACCCTGCTTTCGTTGCCAAGGCGGAGAAGTTCTGCTACGACCTGGTCTCCCACCTGGTGCTCGACGACGGTCGCCTTGTCATCGCCCACGCCGGACTCAAGGAGGCCTATCACGGCCGCGCCTCCGGTCGAGTGCGGTCGTTCGCGCTCTACGGCGACACGACCGGGGAGACGGACGAGTACGGTCTGCCGGTGCGCCTCCCCTGGGCCAACGACTACCGGG
The DNA here is from genome assembly GCA_033097465.1 of Acidothermaceae bacterium B102. Taxonomy (GTDB): domain Bacteria; phylum Actinomycetota; class Actinomycetes; order JAWWOL01; family JAWWOL01; genus JAWWOL01. The sequence goes on along the minus strand of AP028633.1, from coordinate 3,460,099 downwards.
GCAAGGCAATGGTGCTCTACGGGCACACGCCGACCCTCGAGCCCGAGTGGGTCAACAACACGATGTGCCTCGACACCGGGTGTGTGTTCGGTGGCAAGCTCACGGCGCTTCGCTACCCCGAGCGAGACGTCGTCTCCGTCCCCGCTCAGCAGGTCTGGTACGAGCCGGCCAAGCCCTTCCTCGCGGCTGCTGCTCCTGCCCGGCCGTCCGACGACCTCGCCATCACCGACGTCCTCGGCAAGCGTGGCGTGGACACGCGCCTCGCCGGCCGGGTGGCCGTCCGCGAGGACAACGCCGCCGGCGCGCTCGAGGTCATGAGCCGATGGGCGCTCGAACCGTCCTGGCTGCTCTACCTACCCCCGACGATGGCGCCCTGCGCCGCCTCGCCTACCGGCGACCTGCTCGAGCACCCGCAGGCAGCCTTCGAGGCCTACCGCTCGTCCGGCGTCGCGCAGGTCATCTGCGAGGAGAAGCACATGGGCTCGCGGGCGGTGGCACTCGTCTGCGCCTCCGCCGAGGTCGCTGCGCGCCGGTTCGGTGCCGTCGACGGTCGCACGGGCGTGGTCTACACCCGTACCGGACGGCCTTTTTTCGCGACCGAGCTCACCGAGTCACTGCTCGCCGGTCTCCGTGCGGCAGCGACGAGTGCCGGGCTCTGGGACGAGCTCGGCACCGACTGGCTGCTGCTCGACTGCGAGCTGCTGCCCTGGTCGGCGAAGGCCGAGGACCTGCTGCGCCGGCAGTACGCCGCGGTGGGTGCGGCTGCGCGATCGGCCCTGCCAGCGGCGGTCGACGCGCTCACCCGGGCAGCCTCCCGAGGTGCGGACGTCGCTGAACTGCTAGCCCGTACCACTCGGCGGGCAGCCAACGCCGAGGCGTTCACGGCCGCGTACCGCGCCTATGTCTGGCCGACCGACGGCCTCGACGGCGTGCAGGTCGCGCCGTTCCAGGTGCTCGCGACCGAGGGCCGCACCTACACCGAGCTCGACCATGGCTGGCACCTCGCCATCGCCGACCGGCTGGTCGCCGCAGACCCTGCCTTGGTAAGGGCAACTCGGCGGCTGCTGGTCGACACCACGGACGACGCATCGGTCACCGCCGGTGTGGCCTGGTGGACCGACCTGACCGGGGACGGTGGCGAGGGCATGGTGGTCAAGCCGTTGGCCAACACGGTCCGGACGGACAAGGGCTGGGCCCAGCCGGGCATCAAGGTACGCGGCCGGGAGTACCTCCGGATCATCTACGGTCCCGACTACCCCGACCCGGCCAACCTCGAGCGGCTGCGCCAGCGCACGCTGGGGCACAAGCGGTCACTGGCGGCGCGGGAGTACGCGCTGGGCATCGAGTCGCTCGAACGGGCCGTCGCCGGGGATCCGCTGTGGCGGGTGCACGAGCCGGTGTTCGCGCTGCTCGCCCTCGAGTCCGAACCGGTCGACCCCCGGCTCTAGAATGCCGGCATGGCGAAGCGGCTGGACAAGGCGGTGTACGAGACCGAGCTCTACCGGCTGCAGTCCGAGCTGGTCAAGCTGCAGGAGTGGGTCAAGGCTGAGGGCGCGCGGGTCGTCGTCATCTTCGAAGGACGGGACGCGGCCGGCAAGGGCAGCACGATCAAGCGCCTCACGGAGCGGCTCAACCCACGCGTGGCACAGATCGTGGCCCTGCCGATGCCGTCGGAGCGCGAGAAGACGCAGTGGTACTTCCAGCGCTACCTCGAGCACATGCCGGCCGGCGGCGAGATCGTGGTGATGGACCGCAGCTGGTACAACCGGGCGGGCGTCGAGCGGGTCATGGGCTTCTGCACCGACGCGCAGTACCACCGCTTCCTGCGCCAGGCACCGATCGTCGAGCGACTGCTCGTCGAGGAGGGCATCCTGCTGCGCAAGTATTGGTTCTCGGTCAGCGAGGACGAGCAGGAGCGGCGGTTCCAGAGTCGACTCGAGGACCCCATGCGCCAGTGGAAGCTGTCGCCCATGGACCTGAAGTCGCTGACCCGCTGGGAGGACTACTCCCGCGCCAAGGACGAGATGTTCGTCCACACCGACATCCCCGAGGCGCCCTGGTACGTCGTGGAAAGCGAGGACAAACGCCGCTCCCGCATCAACATGATTGCCCACCTGCTCTCGACGGTGCCGTACTACGAGGTCGCACACCCGGTGCTCGAGCTGCCCAAGCGACCGCCGGCCACGGGCTACTCGCGGCCGCCGCGGGAAATGCAGAGCTACGTCCCCGACCACGCCGCGACCCTGGGCTGAAACGCGCGTCCCCACCCGTACTACCGTGATCGGTGACGGTCACGCAACGCGTAAGGAAGGGACCACAGGTGCGGGTCGACATCCGCGAGGTGGCGCGGCGCAGCGGCGTCTCCATGGCCACCGTGTCCCGCGCGCTCAACGGCCGCCCCGACGTCAGCGACGTCACCCGCAGCCGCATCGAGGAGGTCGCCCGCGAGCTCGGTTACACCGCCAACCAGCAGGCGCGCGCGCTCGTCCGCCGTCGCTCGGACATGGTCGGGCTGATCTGGGAGACCGCCTACATCGGCAGCAAGGGGCGTCAGCCCTTCCTGCAGGACCTCCTGGTCGGGCTCAAGATGGCGCTTGCGGACACCGGCTACCACCTGATGCTGCTGTCGCCCCAAACCGCGGCCAACGGCGTCAACGCGTTCGTCCAGGCGGCCATGCAGCACGGGCTCGACGGCGTGGTGCTCATGGGGGTCAACGAGCACCTGCCCGCAGTCGAGGCGCTCATCTCCTCGGGTCGCCCCTGCGTCGGGCTCGACCTGCAGGTGACCGGTCCCCGCGCGAGCTACGTCACCTCCAACAACGTCACCGGGGCCGAGGCCGCCATCCACCACCTCGTCGCCCTGGGCCATGAGCGCATCGCCACCGTCACCGGCAACATGCCGCTCATCGCCGCGGTCGACCGGCTCGCCGGCTACCGCAACGCCATGGCCGAGGCCGGGCTCGACATCCCCGAGGGGTACGAGCAGGAGGGCGACTTCTTCATCGAGAGCGGCCACGAGTCGATGCAGGCCCTGCTGGCGTTGGACAATCCACCGACCGCCGTGTTTGCGGGCGGCGACACCATGGCCATCGGCGCCATGCAGGCCATCGCCGACGCCGGCCTCACCGTGCCGGGCGACATCTCCGTCGTCGGCTACGACGACATCGACCACGCGGCCATCGTGCGCCCCGGCCTCACCACGATCAGCCAGGACTACCTCGCGATCGGCCAGGCCGCTGTCCGGCTGCTGACCCAGATCATGGACGACGAGGACCACGAGCCACAGCCGCAGGTGCTGCCCGGCCGACTGATCGTACGGGCCTCCACCGGACCCGTACGACCAGCCACCTGACTGAGATCTGCTGCTGGGCAAGAAATCAGCGGCGGCCGCTCCTGATGCGACGCGGGCCGACAACGTGTGCAGCGCCGTCGTCCCGAAGCTGACGTTGTTCTACTGCAGCCAATCGCCGTTGGCGATGCACCCCTCTCGAGAGGGCACGCAGGACGCCTCGCCGGGAGCGTTTCCGGGAGGACGCTCGCGGCAGCGTACGCCGCCGCCGATGGCCAGGGGATGACGACTCGGTCACGGTTCGCCCCCACGGCCAGATCAGGACTGGACGGGGGTCGGCCACAGGTCTAACGTCCGGCGTCGGAAACGCTTCCGAAACCGGGGCACCGACCGACCCGAAGGCAGGATCCATGCCAGCACCGCACGACGCTCTCGCAACGCCGCGAGCCGTCCGCACCACCGGCCCCCGCCGGCTCCGACGGCTCCTCGTCAGTGTCACGGCGGTCGTCACCGCCCTGACGACCGTGGGCGCTCTCGCCGAGACGGGCGCCGCACAAGCCGCCCCGCCGTCGAGCACGCCCGACCTCGGTCCCAACGTGCTCGTCTTCGACCCCACGATGTCCCAGGCCGACATCCAGGCCAAGGTCAACGCGATCAGCACCCTCCAGGTCAACAACGAGATGGGCGAGGCGCGCTTCGCGCTGCTGTTCAAGCCCGGCGTATACGGCTCGGAGGCCGACCCGCTGATCTTCCAGGTGGGCTTCTACACCGAGGTCGCGGGCCTCGGGCAGAACCCCGGCGACGTGACCATCCACGGCTCGGTCAACGTCTACAACCAGTGCACCCCTGCGAGCGGCTGCATCGCGCTCGACAACTTCTGGCGGTCGTTGTCCAACCTCACGGTCGACATCGCCGGCGGCTCCGGCTGCCAGACCGACAGCGAGTTCTGGGCCGTCTCCCAGGCCGCGCCCCTGCGCCGGGTCAACATCATCAACGGCCAGACCAGCTTCATGGACTACTGCTCGGCAGGTCCGCAGTACGCGAGCGGCGGCTTCATGGCCGACTCCTCTGTGCCCGGCGTGCTGGTCAGTGGCTCGCAGCAGCAGTGGCTCACCGAGACCAGCAACGTCGGCACCTGGACGAACGGGGTCTGGAACCAGGTCTTCGCCGGCACGACCGGCGCTCCGGCGACCGACTTCCAGGACGGCGTCAAGGGCAGCGGCCAGAACTACACGACCCTGGCCACTGACCCGGTGAGCCGCGACAAGCCGTACTTCTACTTCGACGCTACGGGCAACGAGAACGTCTTCGTACCCAGCGCCACAGCCAACGCAGCCGGTACGACCTGGGCCAGCGGGTCCACCCCGGGCACGTCGATCCCGATCAACCGGTTCTTCGTGGCCCAGCCCGGCGACACCATCGAGAAGATCAACAACGCCCTGAGCCACGGCCAGAACCTGCTACTCACGCCGGGCATCTACCGCTTCGATGACCCGATCAAGGTGCAGCGCCGCGACCAGGTCGTCCTCGGTCTGGGCTTCGCGACCCTGATCCCGACCGACGGCAATGCGGCGATCAAGGTGGCCGACGTCCCCGGCGTCAAGCTGGCCGGCCTGCTGATCGACGCGGGCACCGAGAAGTCGCAGAGCCTTGTCCAGGTCGGCACCGGTGACACCCAGCACCAGTCGGCCAAGCAGCGGGCCAAGCTCAGTGACCCGACCGACCCGACCACGCTGTCGGACGTGTTCCTGCGGATCGGTGGCGACATCGCCGGCAAGGCCGAGACGGCGCTCACCGTCAACAGCGACAACGTGCTGCTCGACGACATCTGGGACTGGCGCGCCGACCACGGCAACGCCGGTACCGTCGGCTGGACGATCAACACGGCCAACCAGGGCCTCGTCGTCAACGGTGACAACGTCACCGCGACCGGCCTGTTCGTCGAGCACTTCCAGAAGTACGACGTCACCTGGAACGGCAACGGCGGCAAGGTCGTCTTCTTCCAGAACGAGATGCCCTATGACGCCCCGAGCCAGGCGGCGTGGCAGCACAACGGGGTCAACGGCTTCGCGGCGATCCACGTCGACAAGCACGTGACGTCGTTCCAGGGCTGGGGTCTCGGCAGCTACATCTTCACCAACGTCGTCCCGACCCTCCACTCGGAGTCGGGCTTCGAGGTGCCGGTCACCCCGGGCGTCCAGCTGCACGACGTCCTGACCATCTCGCTCAACGCGGCCGGAACCATCGACCACGTCGTCAACGAGGAGGGCACCGCGGTCACGCCGACCGTCCAGGGCCCGGCCCAGCTCGTCAGCGCACCGTAGAACCGCACGCCACATCGGGTACGGCCCCTCGCCCCACCGGGCGGGGGGCCGTACCGTTGCCACATGAACTCCGAGGACCTCGCCCACCTGCGCCGAGCCCGCGACTTCATGGACCGCGAGTACGCCCGTGCGCTCGACGTCCCGACCATGGCCCGCGCCGCGCTGATGTCCCCGGCTCATTTCTCCCGGCAGTTCCGGGCTGCCTTCGGCGAGAGCCCGTACAGCTATCTACTGACTCGCCGCATCGAGCGGGCCAAAGCGCTGCTCCGCCGCGGTGACCTCAGCGTCACCGACGTCTGCCTCATGGTCGGCTGCACCTCGCTTGGGTCGTTCAGCTCGCGGTTCACCGAGATCGTCGGCGAGAGTCCGAGCGCCTATCGAGCCCGTGACCACGGCGCGCTGGCGTCCGTGCCTGGGTGCTACGCCCGGATGATGACCCGCCCCGCGCGCTAGGTGTACTCGGCCATCAGGTTGGTAGCAGGCGGCTGACGGGTGGGAGTCCTGCGAGTGCGCTGTGGTTGCGTTGAGTGTTGTAGTGCTCGAGCCAGGGTGCAAGCGCGGCGGCGCGTTCCGCGTTGCTGGTGAAGGGCTGCCGGTAAGCCCACTCGGCGGCGAGGGTGCGGTTGAAGCGTTCGACTTTGCCGTTCTGCCACGGGCAGTGAGGCTTGATGAACTTGTGGCGTGCGCCGAGCGTGGCGACCGCGTCGCGAACGTCGAAGGACCGCCGGTAGCTGAGGTGGTTGTCGGTGATGACCCGTTCGATACGGGTGATCCCGTGCGCGGCGAAATAGGCGGCGGCGCGGAGCAGGAACGCGGCGCAGGTCGGACCCTTCTCGTCGGGGAGGATCTCGCAGTACGCCAGCCGGCTGTGATCGTCGACCAGGGCGTGGACGTAGTCAAAGCCAATCGGGTGGTGGCGGTCGCGGTTGCCTTTGCCGCGGCCGTGGGACTTCCACCCACCGCCGTCGGGAATCCGGCCGATCTTCTTCACGTCCATGTGCACCAGCTCGCCGGGGCGGTCACGTTCGTAGCGCACCGCGGTGGTCTTCGACGCCCGGATCACTTCCCCGGTGATCGGGTCGCAGTGCGCCAGGTACGGCACCTGGTGGCGGCGCAGGATCCGCGACACCGTCCGCGGCGACAAAGCCAGCTCAGCGGCGAGCCGGTCCTGCCCGGTGCGCAGCTCCACCCGCGCCGCGACCACCCGCGCCTCGATCTCGGGACGGGTCCGGGTAGGTGTCGAGTGGGGTCGCGACGACCGGTCCGCCAACCCGGCGTGGCCCTCGGCAGCGAACCGCTCGATCCAGGTCTTCACGCACTTGCGGGAGACGCCCATCGCTTTCGCGATGTGCGCCTGAGGCCAACCAGCCTGGTGCCGTTCAACGATCAGCAGACGACCGTGCACGGTAGTCCGGGCGCTAGCGTGGGACACGAGAACCTCCGAGTGGATGTGGGCCCTAGACAAGCCACACCCCACTCGGGGGTTCTCACACGTTCAAGCCGCCACGCTGCTACCAACGTCGTGGCCGGGTACAGCTAGGCGAGCGGCGGCGCAGTCGACTCGCGGACGATCAGCTCGGTCGCCAGCTCCATGCGCTGGGTACGCATGCGCTGCCCCTCGACGAGACCCCAGAGCATCTCGGCGGCTACCCGACCCATGTCGGTGAGCGGCTGACGCACCGTGGTCAGCGGGGGCGAGAGCCAGCGGGCCACCGGCAGGTCGTCGAACCCGACGACACTGAGATCGCGAGGGATCAGCAGCCCGCGCTGGCGGGCCGCCTCGTACACCCCCAAGGCCATCTGGTCGCTGCCCGCGAAGATGGCCGTGGGCGGGTCGGCGAGGTCGAGCAGCTCGACCGCACAGCGAAAGCCGCCCTCGTGCTGGAAGTCGCCGTAGCGGACCAGCTCAGGGTCATGCGCCAGCCCGGCCCGCTCGAGCGCGTAGCGGTAGCCGTCCACCCTCGCCCTGCTGCAGAGGAACGGGTCGGGCCCGGAGATGACCGCGATGCGCCGGTGGCCGAGCTCGAGGAGATGCTCGGTCGCGGAGATGCCGCCGGCCCAGTTGGTGGCGCCGACGCTCGGCACCTCGGGGCCAGGAGCGTTGACCGGGTCGATGACGATCAGCGGGATGTCCTTGGTGTGGAGCTGGCGCCACTGGTCGACCGTGACCTCGGAGGTCACCAGGATCACCCCGTCCGTGTCGTGGCTCGCCACCGCGCTCGTCCAGCTGGCTGGGCGGGCGTCGCTGTGGCGCACCGCGGAGACGACAACCCCGCGCGCGTGCTCGGCCGAGTAGTCCTCGACCCCGCGCAGGATCTGGATCGCCCACGGACTGTCCAGCTGGTTGAAGACGAGGTCGAGCAGACCGGCCCGGCCGGCGCGACGGCGACCCGGCGGCAGGTAGCGGTGCTCCTGCAGCAGCCGCTCGATGCGGGCGCGGGTTGCGGGCGCCACGTCGGTGCGGCCGTTGACCACCTTGGAGACCGTGGGCAAGGAGACTCCGGCGGCGGCCGCGATCGAGGCGAGGGTGGCCCGCGGCGGTTCTGCCGTCACCGTGTCCACCTCCTGCTCGGTCGTTTCTGCGTCCTTCGGCCGGGTCCCGGTCAACGGATCGCAAATGTATCGGAAGCCGTGCCGAACGCCAACTAACGATAACGATTTGTTGTTCATCCCGCCTAAATCGAGCGTGGCGGTGACATCGCCTGGTAACAGGTCGGTATCGGTGTCTTGACAGCCCCTGGGACCGCTCTTACGTTGACCCCCGCACTACCGAATGTTATCGAAAAACTTTCGACCACGAGAGGTGGGCCGGCTTCATGGCAACACGTTCCGGATCGACCGCGTCGAGCAACGGAAGGCGACTGTCAGCGCTCTCGCTGATCGCCGCCTCGGCCACTCTGCTCAGCGCGTGTGGCGGCTCCAGCGGATCGACGGCCGCCACGGCCAGCTCCGCAGGCACCTCCAGCGCAGCAACCAGCGCAGCCGCGCCGGCCACGTCGGCAGCTGCCGGCACGTCCAGTGCAGCGGCCGCTTCCTCGGCGCCGGCGACCAGCGCCGCCGCCACGTCCGCCGCCACTGGCGGCAAGCCTGTCACCCTGACCTGGTGGCACAACTCGACAGCCGACCCTGGCAAGTCCTACTTCCAGGGCGTCGCCGACGCCTACACCAAGGCGCACCCCAACGTCACCATCAAGATCCTGCCGATCCAGAACGAGCAGCTCGACACCAAGCTGGCTCTGGGCCTCGAGTCGGGCAACCCGCCGTCCATCATCCAGAGCAACGGCGGCGGCAAGCTGGCCGCGTACGTCAAGGCCGGCAAGATCCAGGACCTCACCGCCGCCACCTCGTCGTGGATCTCCTCCATCGGTGCCACGGGCAGCGGCTGGCAGGTCGGCGGCAAGGTGTACGGCATCCCGTTCAGCAGCGGCGTTGTCGGCTTCTGGTACAACAAGGACCAGTTCACCAAGGCAGGCATCACCACCCCGCCGGCCACCTGGGCCGACCTGATCACCGACGTCGGCAAGCTCAAGACTGCCGGCGAGACGCCCATCGCGATCGGCGCCAAGGACAAGTGGCCGACCGCCTTCTACTGGGACTACCTCGCGATCCGTGAGTGCAGCAAGTCAATTCTCGACACGGCCATCGCGACGATGAAGATCACCGACCCGTGCTGGACCAAGGCCGGTACCGACCTTCAGCAGCTCATTGCCGCCAAGCCGTTCCAGACCGGCTTCCTCGGCACACCGGCGCAGACCGGCGCCGGCAGCTCGGCCGGTCTCGTCGCCAACGACAAGGCCGCGATGGAGCTCATGGGCCACTGGGATCCAGGCGTCTTCTCCGGCCTCACCTCGAACAAGAAGTTCGAGGACAACATCGGCTGGTTCCCGTTCCCGAACGTCGATGGTGCCCCGGGAGTCCCCGGTGCAGCGCTCGGTGGCGGCGACGGCTTCTCCTGCACGGCCAAGGCCCCGCCGGAGTGCGCGGACTTCCTGAAGTTCCTGATGAGCAAGGACAACCAGACCCAGCTCGGTTCGATCGGCTTCGGCCTGCCGACCGTTGCCGGTGCTGAGGTTGGGCTCAAGGACCCCAACCTGATCACCCTGCTCAAGTTCCGTAACTCTGCGCCTCTGGTGCAGAACTACCTGGACACCACGTTCGGCGTCAACGTCGGCAACGCGCTCAACGACGCAGTCGTCGGCCTGCTCGCCGGTACCGTCAAGCCGGACGGGATCGCCAAGGCAGTAGCAGATGCGGCAGCCTCTCAGTGACCCGATCATGACCTCAACTGAGGCTGCCACCACCGGAGCCACGGCCGCCCGCGCCTCACAGGCGCGGGCGGCCGCCCGCCGGCCGCGTACCGGCGGCGCCCGCAAGAAAGCCGAGCTGACGCTGTTCATCGGCCCGGCGTTCATCCTGTACGCGGCCTTTGCCATCGCCCCGATCGTGCTGGCGTTCTACTACAGCGTCTACGACTGGGATGGCATCACGCCGCTCACGCACTACATCGGCCTGGCCAACTTCCGGCGTGCGTTCCACGACCCGGTCTTCCTCGAGTCGGTGCGGCACAACTTCTACATCGTCTTCCTGACCGTGCTCGTCCAGATCCCGATCGCCCTGGGCATCGCCTCGCTGCTCAACGCCAAGCTCCGGGGCCGGGCAGCGCTCCGCACCATCTTCTTCGCGCCGTACGTGCTCTCCGAGGTCATCACGGCCGTGATCTGGCAGCTGATCCTGCAGCCGGACGCACTGGCCGACAAGGTTCTCCAGTCGGTGGGGCTCGGCAGCCTCGTGCAGGGCTGGCTCTCCGACCCCAAGGTCGCCCTGTGGACCCTGTTCGTCGTCGCGAGCTGGAAGTACATCGGCTTCGGCATCATCCTGCTGCTCGCGGGCTTGCAGGGCGTCCCCGCCGAGCTGACCGAGGCCGCAGAGGTCGACGGTGCGTCGCGGTGGAAGGTCTTCCGGCACATCAAGCTGCCACTGCTCGGACCGACCCTGCGCATCCTGGCGTTCCTGTCGATCATCGGGTCGCTACAGCTGTTCGACCTGGTCTACATCCTCACCGGCGGCGGACCCATCAACTCGACCAGCACGATGGTCGTCTACCTCACGGACCACGGCTTCCACCGCTTCCAGTTCGGGTACGGCAGCGCCATCGCCGTCATCCTCTTCCTGATCTCGTTCGTCTTTTCCCTTGCGTACCAGCGGTTCGTGCTTCGGCGCGACACCGAGGGCGCCCTGACCTCAGCCGCAAGGTGATCTCGTCATGACCACTGCGCCTCTCTTGCCCATGACTATCCAGACCCGCCCACCCCGTCGACGCAGGCGAGGTGGTCCCCGCGAGGGCAACCACCTCTTCGCGTACATCGTGGCCGGCCTGCTCGCGGTCAGCGTCATCGTGCCGGTGCTGTACGTCGTGCTCGGCGGCTTCCGTACCACGCCCCAGCTCAACGCCAACCCGGTGGGCCTGCCCACGGACGGAACGTTCGCCAACTACACGTTCATCCTGACCTCGGGCGACTTCTGGCGCCAGGTGTTCAACAGCACGCTCATCGCGGTCCTGGTGACCGCGGTCACCGCCGCCTTCGGCGCAGGGGCTGCCTACGCCCTGTCGCGCTACCGGTTCCGGGGCAACCAGCTGCTCTACACGTTCTTCACCCTGGGCCTTCTCTTTCCCGTGGGCGTCGGGGTTCTGCCGCTCTACCTGCTGGTTCGGCACCTGGGGCTGCTCGACACCCCCTTCGGCGTGGCGATCCCCGAGGCCGCCTTCGGGCTACCGGTCACGATCGTGATCCTGCGGCCGTTCATGGCCGCCATCCCCGCGGAGATCGAGGACGCCGCCTTCATGGACGGCTGCACCCGCATTGGCTTCTTCTGGCGCATCATGGTCCCGCTCGCCAAGCCGGCCCTGACGACGGTGGCGATCCTGACCTTCGTGACCAGCTGGAACAACTTCATCCTCCCACTGGTGCTGCTCAACGACCCCAACCAGTGGACGCTGCCCCTGGGCACCGCCACCTTCTCCCAGCAGTACACCCAGGACACCGCCAAGATCCTCGCGTTCACCGCGCTGTCGATGGTGCCTGCGCTCAGCTTCTTCGTCCTCGCCGAACGTCGCATCATCGGCGGCCTCTCCGGAGCCGTGAAGGGCTAGCAACCTCCACGCGAGCCCCGACCCCTGACTGCTTGAAGAAACGGAAGTCTGCTCATGTCCGTCGCTGTCCCTGTGCCCGGCCCCGACGAGCTGCCGCGCTGGCGCGACACCGCGCTCTCGCCTGGCGAGCGAGCGGACGACCTGATCTCCCTGCTGACCCTCGAGGAGAAGATCGCCCAGCTGTACGGGGTGTGGGTGGGTGTCGACTCCTCCGGCGAAGAGGTTGCGCCGCACCAGCACGACTTTGCCGACGCACCGGTCGACTGGCAGGGGCTCATCACCCGAGGTCTCGGCCAGCTCACCCGACCCTTCGGTACGGCTCCGGTGGACGCCGCTCTCGGTGCCCGCGCCCTGGCCCGTACCCAGCGGGAGATCATCGCCGCGTCACGGCTGGGCATCCCGGCACTCGCTCACGAGGAGTGCCTCGCCGGCTTCACCGCGTGGGGCGCCACGATCTACCCGGTGCCGCTTGCCTGGGGAGCGACCTTCGACGCCGCACTGGTCGAGCGCATGGCCGGACGCATCGGGGTGTCGATGGCATCCGTCGGCGTCCACCAGGGACTCGCACCGGTGCTCGATGTCGTTCGCGACTATCGATGGGGCCGCGTCGAGGAGACCATCGGTGAGGACCCCTACCTGGTCGGCGTCATCGCCACGGCCTACGTCCGTGGCCTCGAGCAGGCCGGCATCGTCGCCACCCTCAAGCACTTCGTCGGCTACTCCGCCTCCCGCGCTGGCCGTAACCACGCCCCGGTCTCCGCCGGCCCGCGCGAGCTCGCCGACGTGCTGCTGCCTCCGTTCGAGATGGCGCTGCGCCTTGGTGGCGCGCGCTCGGTCATGCACTCGTACGCCGACGTCGACGGGCTGGCTCCTGCTGCCAACCACGCACTGCTCACCACCCTGCTGCGGGACACGTGGGGTTTCGAGGGCACCGTCGTCGCCGACTACTTCGGCATCTCCTTCCTCGAGGCGCTGCACGGATTGGCAGGCAACGCCCGTGATGCCGGGGTCCTCGCCCTCACCGCGGGCGTCGACGTCGAGCTGCCGACGCTGCGCTGCTACGGCGACCCCCTGGTCGACGCGGTCACCGCTGATGAGGTCGACGAAAAGCTGGTCGACCGCGCCGTTCGTCGGGTGCTGGCGCAGAAGGCCGAGCTCGGGCTGCTCAACTCGGACTGGTCCCCCCTGCCGCCTGCCCTGGTGGATCTGGCCGAGTCCTTCGACGACGTCGAGCGCGGGTCGGTCGACCTCGACCTCGACGCCGATCGCGCACTGGCACGCGAGGTGGCCGAGAAGTCGATCGTCCTGCTGCGCAACGACAGTGCGCTCCCTGTCACGCCCCATGCACGCATCCTGGTCACCGGTCCGCGTGCCGACGACCCGCTCGCGATGATGGGCTGCTACTCGTTCCCCTCGCACGTCCTCTCCCACCACCCCGACGTGGCCCTCGGTCTTTCCGCGCCGACCCTGCTCGAGTCGCTACGGGCCGAGCTGCCGACGTCGACCATCGCCTACGCCCTCGGCTGCGACGTGTCCACGGCCGACGAGTCCGGCATCGCCGCCGCCGTGGCTGCGGCCGGAGATGCCGACGTGGTCGTGGTCGCACTCGGCGACCGCGCGGGACTGTTCGGCCGTGGTACGTCAGGCGAAGGCTGCGACGCCGCCGACCTGACCCTGCCGGGTGTGCAGGGCCAGCTGCTCGATGCCCTGCTGGACACCGGAAAGCCTGTCATCGTCGTGCTCACGACAGGTCGGCCCTACGCCATCGGTCAGTACGTCGACCGGGCGGCCGCCGTGGTCCAGGCCTTCTTCCCCGGCGAGGAGGGTGGGCCTGCGCTGGCCGGCGTGATCTCGGGCAGGGTGTCCCCGTCCGGTCGCCTCCCCGTCAGCATTCCTGCCGACGCCTCGGGCCAGCCGGGCACCTACCTCGCTCCCCCGCTGGGGCGCCGTACCGAGGTCAGCAACCTTGACCCGACCGCGCTGTTCCCGTTCGGCTTCGGCCTCTCGTTGACGCAATTCTCATGGGACGACGTCACTCTCGACGGATCTCCGGTGTCCGACCGCGTCGACGTGCCGACCGACGGATCGGTGGCAGTGTCGCTCACCGTGCGCAACACCGGCGACCGGTCTGGCGCCGAGGTGGTCCAGGTCTACCTTCACGACCCAGTCGCCCAGACCACCCGGCCGGTCGTCCGGCTGATCGGCTTTGCCCGGGTCGAGCTCGCGGCCGGCCAGTCGCGACGAGTGACGTTCGAGCTCTCGGCTGACCTCACCGCATTCACCGGCATCGACGGCGGCCGCATCGTCGAGCCCGGCGACCTCGAGCTGCGGCTCTCCACGTCGAGCCGCGACGTCGTCACGACCGTGCCGCTGCGGCTCACCGGGCCGCTGCGGCGCGTCGATCACACCCGCACGTTGGTCGCCGACGTTACGGTCGCTGCATGACCCGCTTCGCCAACCCGGTCCTGCCCGGCTCCCACCCGGACCCGTCGATCTGCCGTGTCGGCGACGACTACTACCTCGCAACGTCGACGTTCGCGCTCTTCCCGGGCATCGCGCTGCACCACAGCCGCGACCTCGTCCACTGGCGACCGATCGGCGCGGCCCTCGACCGGCCGTCCCAGCTCGACCTCACCGGGCTCACGATGCTGTACGGCATCTACGCGCCGACGCTACGTCATCACGACGGTGTCTTCTACCTCGTGTGCACCGTCGTCGGTGAGGGTGCAGGCGGCAACTTCCTCGTCACAGCAACGGATCCGGCCGGCTCGTGGTCGGAGCCGACCTGGGTCGAGGACGCGCCAGGCTTCGACCCGTCGCTGCTCTTCGATGACGGCAAGGTCTGGTACTGCGGCACGTGGCAGCACGACCCGGTGGGTGAGCCGGGCCGGACGACAGTGTGGGTGCAGGAGCTCGACGTCGCCACTGGCGTCCTGCTCGGCGAGCGCCACGCGGTCTGGACCGGCGCCTTGGTGGGCGCCACCTGGGCTGAGGGACCGCATCTCTACCGCATCGGCGACTACGTTTACCTCGTCGCAGCAGAGGCGGGCACCGACTGGAATCATGCGATCGTCGTCGCCCGCAGCACGTCGGTGACTGGCCCGTACCAAGGCTGCCCGGCCAACCCGGTGCTCTCGTCGCGCCATCTCGGCCGCACTGCTGACGTGGTCGGGCCCGGTCACGCCGACCTGGTGGAGACGCAGGACGGCGAGTGGTGGGCCGTGCTGCTGGCGGCGCGACCCAGCGACGGCCCATGGTGGGGCACCAGCCGCGAGACGTTCCTGGTGCCCGTGGCGTGGGAGGAAGGCTGGCCGGTCTTCGCGCCGGGCGTCGGCCGCGTCCAGCTCAGCCTCGAGGGTCCTTCGCTGGCCTCTCACGAGTGGCCGGCGCGGCCGACGCGAGACGAGTTTGATGGTGCGGCCCTGGACCCTGAGTGGTCGTGCGCCCGCGTTCCGCAGAGCCAGTGGTGGTCGCTCTCCGCGCGCCCGGGTCACCTGCAACTGCAGGCCCGCACCGACACCCCGTACGACATAGGCAATCCGAGCATGCTGCTCCGCCGAGTCGAGCAGGCAGCGTGGCAGGCGTCCCTGTCCCTCGAGCTGACCGGCGACCGGGGCGGCCTCATCCTGTGGGTCAGCGACTCGCACCAGCTGCGCGTGGAGTACGACGGGCAGCTCGTGCGGCTGATCCGCCGCGAGGATTCGGCCGAGGTCACCGTCGCCGAGCATGCCGTCGGCCCAGGGCCGGTGCGGCTGCAGATCGAGGCCCACGGCAGGGACAGCGTCGTACGGGCCGCGGGGCCTGGCGACACGTGGACCGATGTGGGCAAGGTCGACCTGGGATTCCTTGGCCAGCTGGTCAACGGCTACTTCTTCGGCATGCTCGTGGGCCCCTACGCAGTGGGCGCCGGCGAGGAAGTCGCCGACGTCGACTGGTTCGAGTACGGGGATGTCTCCCTATTTGAGCCGAGTGACGCAAATCTAAGGGGTTGAGCGACGACTCCCGCCACACTCAGTGGCGGAAAGCGAAGTCAATGTCGTGGTCATCCTCGTACGTTGCGAGAAGGTCGCAGAGAACTCCGAACTGCTGGCGCTCTTCCGCGAGGCGACGAGCCTCGGGCAGACGCGCTGCAGCTAGAACTCTCTCTCTGAAGAGGTCGAGAGCAACTTCAACGTCCACCCCGTGTGCTAGAGCGGACTCAACCGCAGCACGATAGGAGAGCCGGCCCAGCACGAACAAGCTTCCCGGCACACCCAACCAGGCGGGGTGCGCCGCAAGTGCAGTTACGTCTGTCACCAACAAGATCAAACACGCTAGTCCTGCGATGGACCAGGTAACGGCCAGTCTCGCGGATACGTCCAGCTGCGTGACCTCATCTTCGAAGTTCTTCGAGAAGTCCGGAGGAAGAAGCGGGAACAGTCTCGGCCAGAGAGTCACGCTATCCACGCCGTATCGAAGTCCGGCACGATCCTCGGCCGAGCGCAGCACGTTGCCCAAACCTGTCGGAAGCAGGCGATCGTCGGTCGGAAATCGCTGCTGGACCGTGGCCCCCGCCCACTGCGCGCGCTCAAGCCGATAACGGAGAGTCAGAGGCGACAGCCCCTCATCCTGAACCGTCAGCTGCTTTTCAGCGGCTCGGAGTACACGCAACTGGCGGGAGACGCCCCACTTGAAGAGCCAGACCGGAGCCCGAGGAGACCAGTAGCCTTCAAGCGTCTGTACCAGACGAAACTGCAACGGCTGAAGGGTGATCGCAAGCGCCACAGCGACGGCCGACGCGGCAGCGCCGCCCACAGCCCCTAGGGACCTGATGGTTTTTACCAGTAGAGTCCAGCTAAGAGCGTGCCTGGGAGCATCGGCGCCGACCATGAGCATGACGACTGTGGCGGCTAGCAAAGTTGGGACGAATCCAACCAGTTGCAACCGTTCACCGAAGGCTTTGGCAGTATCGATGGTCCTGAGCGTATCGAAAGCACAGTGCCTAGCGCCGCACCCTGCCCGCAACAACTTCCCGTGTCGGCTTGCCGCAAAGAGCACTGGGACAACTAGCCCTCTGCACCATCTTGGCCGAAACTCGATAGACGGTGCCGCACGTACAGGTCACGGAAATCACGTCGAGCGTCGGCGCGCCACGAAGGCGCCTACCGGCAGCACCACCAACAGGACTCACGGCGCAATCCCTCCGTCACCGTCAGCGTATTCCCCACTCCCCTCAAAGTCACCCCCGTCGCCGAGATGCTCGCGGCCAGCAGGTCAAGAATCAGCCTGTGGATAAGTGACCTCCTCGGAGTTCAGTTATCCACACGCTCTGTCCCACCGGCTAGGAAGCGAGGGCCTGCTCGAGGTCGGCGAGCAGGTCGTCGATGCTCTCGATGCCGACGGACAGCCGGACCAGCCGATCAGACACGGCCAGCGGTGAGCCGGCTGCGCTCGCGTGCGTCATCCGGGCCGGGTGCTCGATGAGCGACTCGACGCCGCCGAGCGACTCGCCGAGGGTGAACAGCCGGGTGCGGTTGCACAGCGACAGCGCCGCGTCCTCGTCGGCGAGCAGCAGCGAGACCATGCCGCCGAAGTCCCGCATCTGTTTGCGCGCGATGTCGTGTCCGGGGTGGTCGCCGAGCCCGGGGTAGAGCACCTTGTCGACCGCCCGGTGACCAAGCAGGTAGTCGACGACCTGGCGGGCATTGCTGCAGTGGCGGTCCATCCGGACCGCCAGGGTCTTGATGCCGCGCAGCACCAGCCACGCGTCGAACGGGCCGGGCACCCCACCCAGTGCGTTCTGGTGGTACGCCAGGCGTTGGCCCAGCTCGTCGTCGCCGACCACGAGGGCGCCACCCACCACGTCGGAGTGGCCACCCATGTACTTGGTCGTCGAGTGCACCACGATGTCGGCACCCAGGGTCAGCGGCTGCTGCAGATAGCTCGACGCGAAGGTGTTGTCGACGACCAGGTGGGCGTCGGCGTCGTGCGCAATGCTTGCCAGTGCGGCGATATCGGAGATGTTGAGCAGCGGGTTGGTCGGCGTCTCGCACCACAGCAAGCGCGTCTCCGGGCGGACGGCTGCCCGTACCGCGTCAGGGTCGGTCTGGTCGACCGGGGTGTAGGCGAGGCCCCAGCGCTCGGCGACCGCAGCAAACAGCCGGTAGGTGCCGCCGTAGGCATCGTTGGGGATGATCACGTGGTCGCCGGGCTTGCAGACCGTGCGAACCACGCAGTCCTCGGCCGCCAGGCCCGAGGCGAAGGCCAGGCCGCGCGATCCACTCTCCAGTGCTGCCAGGCATTCTTCGAGCGCCGCACGGGTCGGGTTGCCCGACCGGGAGTACTCGTAGCCGCTGTGCTCGCCCACCGACTTCTGGGCGAAGGTCGAGGTCTGGAAGATCGGCGTGACGACCGCGCCGGTCGTGGCCTCGGGCTCCTGCCCTGCGTGGATGGCCCTGGTCTCGAAGCCTCTCATGCCGTGGCCCGCGCGGCGAGGAAGCCCAGCAGGTCCTGCCGGGTGATGACACCCACCGGCAGTCCGTCGTCGAGGATGACGACGGCGTCGGCCAGCTCGAGCGCAGCCATCGCCGCACCGACCGACTCGCCCGCACCGATCATCGGCAGCCGCGGTGACATGTGGTCACCGAGCCGGCTGTCGAGGCTTGCCCGGTTGTTGAAGAGCTCGTCGAGCAGGTGACGCTCGACGACCGACCCGACCACCTCGGCGGCCTTGACCGGGGGCTCCTCCTTGACCACCGGCATCTGCGAGACGTGGTACTCGCGGAGGATCTCGATCGCCTGGCCCACCGTCTCGTCCGGGTGCACGTGGACGAACTCCGGCATCTGCAGCCCCTTGTGGCCCAGCACATCGGCCACCACGGGGTTGTCCTTGTCCGGGGTCAGGAAGCCGTAGTCGGCCATCCAGTCGTCGTTGAAGATCTTGGACAGGTAGCCGCGTCCCGAGTCGGGCAGCAGCACCACCATCACGTCATCAGGCCCGAGCTCGGCGGCCACCCGCAGGGCGGCGGCCACCGCCAGCCCGCAAGAGCCGCCGACGAGCAGGCCCTCCTCGTGCGCCAGCTGGCGGGTCATGAGGAACGACGCCTTGTCGCTGATCGCCTCGATGCGGTCGACCAGCGACGGGTCGTAGGTCGCCGGCCAGAAGTCCTCGCCGACACCCTCGACGAGGTAGGGGCGGCCGTCACCGCCGGAGTAGACCGACCCTTCGGGATCGGCGCCGACGATGATCACGTCGGGGTTCTGCTCCTTGAGGTAACGCGCCACGCCGCTGATGGTCCCGCCCGTACCGATGCCTGCCACGAAGTGCGTGATCTTGCCCTCGGTCTGCTCCCAGATCTCCGGGCCGGTCGTGCGGTAGTGCGCCAGCGGGTTGGCCGGGTTGCCGTACTGGTTGGGGCTCCAACCGCCGGGCGTGGTGTCGGCCAGGCGACGGGCGACCGAGTAGTACGAGTCGGGGTGCTCGGGGGCCACCGCGGTCGGGCAGACGACAACCTCGGCACCGTACGCGCGCAGCACCGCGATCTTCTCGGCGCTCATCTTGTCGGGCATCACGAAGATGCAGGAGTAGCCCCGCTGCGAGGCCACGATGGCCAGCCCGACGCCGGTGTTGCCGCTGGTCGGCTCGACGATCGTCCCGCCGGGCTGCAGCGCACCGCTCTCCTCGGCGGCCAGCACCATGGCGAGCGCGATGCGGTCCTTGACCGAGCCGCCCGGGTTGAGCGACTCGACCTTGGCCAGCACGAGCGGCGCCAGCCCCTGGGTGACCCGGTTGAGCCGGAGCAGCGGGGTGTTGCCGACGAGGTCGACGAGCGAGGAGGCGTAGGTCATGGCACCACCGTAGGCCAGTCGGCCGTCCAGACCGAGCAGGATCGGAGAAGCGCGCGGGCGGCGGAGGGCTCTAGCGTGCAGGACATGGACCTCACTCTTTCCCACGCGTTCCTGACCGTTGACGACCAGGACAAGGCGGTCGCGTTCTACAGCGGCGTGCTCGGCCTGGACGTCCTGAACGACGTCGACTTCGAAGGCATGCGCTGGCTGACCGTCGGCTCGCCCGACCAGCCCGGCGTCGAGATCGTGCTGCTCCCGCCGCTCGGCCCGCAGGCGAGCGAGCGCGACGTGCTCCTCGACCTGATGCGCAAGGGCGCGCTCGGCGGCGTGATCTTCCGCACCTCCGACCTCGACAAGACCTTCGAGTCGATCCGGGACGGGGGCGGCGAGGTCATGCAGGAGCCGATCGACCAGCCGTACGGGGTGCGCGACTGCGCGTTCCGGGACCCGTTCGGCAACATGCTGCGGTTCTCCGAGCCCCGGGCTTGATCACCCGGCCAGCAGCCCGCTGACGAGGCGACCCACCTGCTCGGTCTCGAGCAGGAACCCGTCGTGCCCGCGCAGCGAGCTGACCAGGTCGAGCTGGGTGCCCAGCAGGTCGGCAAGCTCGACCTGCTGGTACGGGGGGTAGAGCCGGTCGCTGTCGATCGCCACCACCACGGACCGCGCCTCGGAGGTGCGATAGGCGGCGAGCGCAGCCTTGGCGTCACCCCGGCCGCGCCCGACGTCATGGGTGTTCATCGCCTCGGTCAAGGTCACGTAGCTTCCCGCGTCGAAGCGCCGTACCAGCTTGTCCGCTTGGTGGTCGAGGTAGGACTCCACCGCAAAGCGACCTCCGGTGTACGGGTCCTCGCCGGGCTGGGCGAGCCGGTCGAACCGGGCGGCCAGCTCGGCCTCGCTGCGGTAGGTGAGGTGGGCGATGCGCCGGGCGATGCCCAGGCCGACCTCGGGCTGCGACCCGCCGTGGTAGTCG
This sequence comes from Acidothermaceae bacterium B102, assembly GCA_033097465.1. Classification (GTDB taxonomy): domain Bacteria; phylum Actinomycetota; class Actinomycetes; order JAWWOL01; family JAWWOL01; genus JAWWOL01. Next base: position 3,439,535 of record AP028633.1, on the reverse strand, counting down.
CCGTCACGCCAGGCCGGGTCGGCCCTGATGGCCGCCAGCTGGGTCTGCGCCCACGCGATCTGGTCGGCCGATGCGGCGGCCGTGGTGGCCAGGACGAAGAGGCCACCCACCCGTGAGGGTGATGTGGCGGCCCACTCCAGCGCGCGCATCCCGCCCATGGATCCGCCGATGACGGCGGCCCACCACTGGATGCCGAGTGCGTCGGCGACCGCACGCTCGACCGAGACCTGGTCCCGTACCGTGATCCGCGGGAAGCGGCTCCCCCACGCCTGCCCGTCTGGTGCCGGCGACGAGGGCCCCGTCGTGCCGCGGCAGCCGCCGAGCACGTTGGGGCACACGACGAAGTAGCGATCGGTGTCGATCGCCCGACCGGGCCCCACCAGGCCGCCCCACCACCCCGCCTCACCGGCGACGTGACTGTCACCGGTGAGCGCGTGGCAGACCAGGACCGCGTTGCTGAGCGACGCGTCCGGGTGGCCAAAGGTCTCGTAGGCCACCCGGACGTCCGGCAGCAGCCCGCCACCCTCGAGCGTGAGCGAACCGATGTCGATGAGTCGCGGGCTCAGGTGTGCGCCTTGCTCGCGCGGAACCCGGCCTCGAGGTCGGCCTTGAGGTCCTCAATGCCCTCGATGCCGACGGCGAGGCGCACCAGGCCGGGGGTGACCCCGGAGACGAGCTGCTCCTCTGGCGAGAGCTGGCTGTGCGTGGTGCTGGCCGGGTGGATGATCAGCGACCGGACGTCGCCGATGTTGGCCAGGTGGCTGAACAGCTCGACGCCGTCCACGAAGTGCTTGCCGGCCTCGACGCCGCCGCGCAGCTCGAACGACAACACCGCACCCGCGCCCTTGGGGAGGTAGCGCTGCGCCGCGTCGTACCACTGGCTCGAGGGCAGCCCGGCGTAGTAGACCGTCTCGACCTCGTCGCGTGCCTCGAGCCACTCGGCGAGTGCCTGAGCGTTCTGGACGTGCCGCTCGATGCGCAGTGAGAGCGTCTCGATGCCCTGCAGCAGAAGGAAAGCCGAGTGCGGGCTGATCGCCGGACCGAGGTCGCGCAGGAACTGGACCCGCAGCTTGGCAGCGAAGGCACCGGGTCCGAGCACCGGCCAGTACTGCAGGCCGTGGTAGCTCTCGTCCGGCTCGAAGAATGACGGGTGACGCTCGGCGTGGGCACCAAAGTCGAAGGTGCCTCCGTCGACGACGACCCCGCCGATCACGGTTCCGTGGCCACCGAGGTACTTGGTCGCCGAGTGGACGACGATGTCGGCACCGTGCTCGATCGGACGCAGCAGGTAAGGCGTCGGGACGGTGTTGTCGACGACCAGCGGGATGCCCGCGGCGTGGCCGACGTCAGCAACCCCGCGGACGTCCAACACGTTGCTGCGCGGGTTGCCCAGGGTCTCGGCGAAGAACGCGCGGGTGGTGGGGCGGATGTTGCGGCGCCACTCGTCGAGGTCGTCCGGGTCGTCGACGAACGACACCTCGATGCCGAGCTTGGGGAAGGTGTAGTGGAACAGGTTGTACGTGCCGCCGTACAGGCTGGCGCTGCTGACGATGTGGTCGCCGGCACTCGCCAACGTCAGCAGCGCCAGGGTCTCGGCAGACTGGCCGGACGCCGTGGCAACCGCCCCGACGCCCCCCTCGAGCGCCGCGACGCGAGCCTCCAGGACGTCCGTGGTGGGGTTGTGGATGCGGGTGTAGATGTGGCCGGGCTCAGCCAGGGCGAACAGGTTGGCACCGTGCTGCACGTCGCGGAAGACGAACGACGTGGTCTGGTAGATCGGAGTGGCCCGGGCCCCCGTGGCGGGGTCGGGCACGGCACCGGAGTGCACCTGCTTGGTCTCGAAGGACCAGTGGTTGGCGTCGTCGTCGGTCACGGAAAGCTCCAAACAGTAGGGGTGTGCCAGGGCAGGGTGCAACGCGAAAGGGAGAGCGGGTAAGCGGGCGGGCGGCCGCTAGCGACAGGGCGGACAGCAGCAGCCGGCGACGCGGACCAGGTCCACGTAGCGGCGCAGGGTGCCCCGGAAGTCGCTCACGGTGCCGAACGTAGATCGCCTAGGCAACGCGAGTCAAGGCGGATCCCACAAGATAGGACGTATTGCCTACACGATTGGTCGTCATCCACCCGGGCCTTAGCCGAGGTGGCGCGCCCACCAGTCGAGGACCGCGTCGAACCGGGCCAGCCGGTGACTCGGCAGACCCGACCGGGACAGCTCGTGGCCCTCGCCGGGGAAGAGCAGCAGCTCGGCCGGCTTTCCCCTGCGGCGCAGGGCAACGAAGTAGCGCTGCGCCTGCTCGACCGGACACCGCCAGTCCTGCTCCGAGTGGATGATGAGCACCGGGATGTCGACCGCGTCGACGTGGGTCAGCGGCGACTGGTCACGCAGCTTGGCCGGGTCGGCGCCGATGTAGATGTCGCCGAAGACCCAGCCGATGTCGCTCGAGCCCTCAAAGCTGTCCCACGCCAGCAGCGCCCGCTCGACGATCGCGGCCTGGAACCGGTCCTCGTGCGCTGCGAGCCAGGCGCTCATGTAGCCGCCGTAGGACCCGCCCATCACACCGACCCGGTTCGCGTCGAGGCCCGGCTCGGTCAGCGCGACCTCGAGCAGCGCCATCAGGTCGGCCCGGTCGAGGTTGCCCATGTCACCGACGATGGCCCGGCCGTGCGCCTCGCCGTAGCCCGACGAGCCGCGCGGGTTGCCCATCACCACGGCATAGCCGGCGGACGCATAGACCTGGGCCTCGTCGAGGAGCGTGTAGCCGTACTGCGTGAAGGGTCCGCCATGGATGAGCAGCAGCACGGGGTGGGGCCCGGCGCCCGCAGGCCGTACCAGCCAGCCGTGCACGGGGTAGCCGTCCGGCGCCTGCGTGGCCAGCTCGTGCATCGGCAACAGCGTGGTGCCCTCGGCGAGCGCAGCGCCAAAGTTGCTGCGCTGCAACCATTGTCCGTCCTCGAGAACAAAGATCTCGCCCATGGAGACGGCGTCGGCCAGCGTCGCGACAACGACCTCGCCGGCGACGGCAAAGCTGCGCACCTGCCGCCCGGGTGGGCTCAGCACCTCGGGCACCCCGCCGTCGTACGGGACTCTGACGAGCTGGACCGAACCGCCCTTCGCCGACACGGTCAGCAGGCCGTCCGGCGTGGCGAGCAGCGAGTGGCCGCCTGCGGTCTCGGTGAGCTCGCACGCCTCGGCGTCGGTGAGCCGGACCGGCGCCTCGCCGGGGTCGTCCGAGAGGCGGAACAATCCGGGGGTACGGCCGGCCTCGTCGAGCTCGTCGAGTCCCTCGGCGTAGACGATGCCCTCATGGGCGACCACGGAGGTCGCAATCAGCTGGCCCGACGTGAGCCGCTCGGCCGCTCCCCCGGTCACGGACACCCGGTAGACGTCGTTGGCGAGCGAGTTGTCACGGTCGTGGTGGGCGGGAGCCAGCAGCAACGACGCACCGTCGGGCGACCACGTCGGCGTGTCCCAGCCGAGGTCGTCCGTGGTCACCTGCAGCGGCTCAGCCTCGACAGCCGACGCGTTGAGGACGAACACGTGCTTGGGCCGGTCGCGCAGGAAACCGACGTTGTCGAGACGAAATCTCATGCTCGTGATGCGGCGCGGCGCCTCGTGTCCCGGAGCACGCGCGTCCTTGCCCTGCTCGTACCGTCCGGCCTCCGGAACCCTTGCTGCGTAGGCGATATGGGTCGAGTCGGGCGACCAGACAGGACGGGCTGCACCGAGTGGGTGCGCAGGCAGGGGACGCGCCTCACCGCCATCGGCCGCCATGACAACGAGCTGGGCCGGCGCGTCGCCCGTACCGCGGAGGAACGCGATCGACCGGCCGTCAGGTGACCAGGCGGGCTCGCTGTCTCGTTCGCCGAAGGTCAGCTGGCGCGGCTCGGTCGAGCCGCTGAGGTCGACCCGCCACAGCTGGGATCGGTAGGCGTCTGCCTCGAGGTCGGGCCGGCTGACCGCCACCACCGCCCAGCGGCCGTCGGGCGACAGCGTCGGCGCACCGGGAACACGGACTAGGGCGAGGTCGCTCGGCAGCATAGTGTCGAGCCTATGCCCGGATGGACGCACAAGATGGCGCTATCGCCTGCCGATGATCACGCCATGTCTTCGCGCCTTCGTCTGTCCGCCGCGCTCTGTGCCGCTGTCGCCGTGCTCACGGTCACGAGCTCGGCCGGCGCCGCCGGCACGGCCAGCAAGGTCAACACCGTGCCCGGCACCAGCTGCCCGCGCTTCCCGGCCGACAACGTCTGGCACGCCGACGTGTCCAAGCTCCCGGTCAACAAGCACTCCAAGGCGTGGCTGTCGCACATGGGCGGCGCCGGCCAGCGGCTGCACCCCGACTTCGGCCCGTCCTACGGCGAGCAGCCGGTCCCCTACGGCATCCCGATCACCGTGGTCAAGAAGGGTCACGCCAAGGTCAAGGTCGGCTTCGACTACGCCTCGGAGAGCGACAAGGGCCCCTACCCCTTCGGCAAGGACACCAAGATCGAGGGCGGCGTCAACTCCGGCGGCGACATGCACGCCATCGTCGTCGACGCCTCGACCTGCACGTTGTACGAGACGTGGGACACCACCGAGGCGGGCACCACGTTTCACGCCGGCTCCGGCGCGATCTGGAGCCTCACGTCCGACAAGCTGCGCCCCGCGAGCTGGACCTCGGCCGACGCTGCCGGGCTGCCGATCATGCCGGGGCTGCTCTCGTACGACGAGGTCCAGAGCGGGGTGGTCGACCACGCGATCCGGTTCACGACTAACGTGAGCGACGAGTCCTACGTCTGGCCAGCGCGGCACGAGGCGGGCAGCGTGCACAGCGCGGCCTACCCGCCGATGGGCGCGCGGTTCCGGCTGTCGAAGAGCTACCACCCGGCGGGCTCAGCGCCGCAGACGCTGGTCGTCCTGCGGGCCATGCAGAAGTACGGGCTGATCCTCGCCGACAACGGATCCCCGTGGTACTTCCAGGGCACCGCCGACGCGCGCTGGTCCGACACGGTGCTCAACCAGCTGAAGTCGATCCCGGCCAGCGCGTTCGTCGCCGTCGACGAATCGTCGCTCGAGGTCTCCAAGAACAGCGCGGCCGTCAAGCCCTAACGGCGGCGGAACTTCCGGATCGCCACGACGAGACCGACCAGCCCAGCGACGCCTCCGGCAGCCATGCCGACCCGGTCGACGCGCAGCTTGCGCTCCACCTGGAACTCGCCGTCGCGGCTGGTGAACGTCTCCACGCTGCCGGTCTTGAGCTCCTCCACCTTGGCCTTCAGCTTGGTCACGGTGCGCCCGGCGACCTCCTTGGGGCTGACCTTGTGGGCGATGGCGTCCACGGTGTCGGCCAGGTAGGTGCGGGTCAGCTCGATCTCGCGCTCGATCTCGGCCGGTTCACGCTGCATGTCGTTCTCCCTGTCGGGTCGGTACGGAGCTAGCTGGCGGCGATCTGGACGACGACCTTGACGTCATCATCCTGGCGAACGAGCCCCTGCGGCCAGTCCGCCATCGGGACGCGGCGGCTGATCAGCCGGGCGAGCCATGCGGGGTCGGCCGCGGCGAGCACGGCGGCACCGGTCTCGTAGTCCTTGCGGCCGGCGTTGACCGAGCCCACGACGACCTCGTTGGTCAGCACCATCGCCTTGTTGAAGGCGTCGAGCTTGGCCTCGATCGTGCGGGTGCCCGACGAGATGCCGGTGAGGACGACCACCGCGTTGGGCATGGTCGTCGTCATGGCGTCGAACACCACCTGGCCGACGCCGGTCGCCTCGATGATGACGTCGAAGGTCAGTCCGAGCTCGTGCACCGCGGTCGAGTGATAGGTCGCGCCGATGTCGGCAACCAGCTGCGGCTTGGGCCCGTCGGTGACCCGGTCGACGACGTGCACCTCGAGCCCGCGCTGGCGGCCGATGAGCGCAGCCAACAAACCGATCGGGCCGGCGCCGGTCACCAGGACGCGCTCGGGCGGGTCGTACACCCGGGCCAGCGCGGCGTCGACCTGGGCCCACGCCTTGGCCACGACGGTCGTCGGCTCGAGCAGCACACCGAGGTCGCCCAGCTTGGGGTCGAGCTTGATGGCGTACTCCGGCTCGATGCGCCACCGCTCGGACCCGTACCCGTTGCGCTCCTTGATCCCTCGCTCGGTGTACTGCCCGTTGTTGCAGAAGTCCCACTGGCCATGGGAACAAGGCGCGCAGGGTACGGGGTCGGGCCTCCGTACGATGCCGACGACCAGGTCTCCAGCGGCAAAGCCCGAGCCCTCCGGCGCCTCCTCGACCCGGCCGAGCGACTCGTGGAAGAGCGTCAGCCGGTCAGTGCCGGGCGGCGCCCAGCCATAGCCGTCCTTGGCGATCTCGACGTCAGTGCCGCAGATGCCCACGAACAGGCCGGTGACCACGATCGAGCCGTCGGACTCCGGCGGCTCAGGCACCTCCTCGACGGTAGCGCTGTCGATCTTGCCCGGTACGACCGTCATCGCCTTCACTGTTGCTCCTTCGCACACGGTTGCGGTTGCTGCTGATCATGCCCCGACCGCTCATCGGAAACCCGATTGGGTACGGTCGGACACGTGACCACTTCCGTCCGGCTCGAACCGGGCCAACCCGCCCCCGACTTCACCCTCCCCGACGCCGACGGAGCCGCGGTGTCTCTGGCCTCGTACCGCGGCAAGCGCGTGGTCGTCTACTTCTACCCCCAAGCCTCGACCCCCGGGTGTACGACGCAGGCGTGCGACTTCCGCGACTCCCTGTCGTCGCTGGCGGCCGCCGGCATCGCGGTCATCGGCATCTCGCCCGACCAGCCCGCGGCTCTCGCGAAGTTCCGCGACGACCAGGGCCTTACGTTCCCGTTGCTGTCCGACCCCGACCACGTGGCACTGACCGCGTACGGCACCTGGGGCGAGAAGAAGAACTACGGCCGCACCTACCAGGGCGTGCTGCGCTCGACGTTCGTCGTCGACCCCGACGGCACCCTCGAGCAGGCGCAGTACAACGTCAAGGCCACCGGCCACGTCGCCAAGCTGCGCCGCGACCTGGGGCTCTAGCTCTTGATGGACAGCCCCGCCGTCCCGGTGACATAGTCGGTCGCCGCCGCGCTGACCTGGTACGAGCCTGCCTTGGCCCCCTTAGGCAGGGTGATCGTGGCCTTGCCCTTGGCGTTGGTCGTGGCCTTGTGACCGGCCACCACGACCTTGGCACCCTTGACCGGAGTGCCGACGTCGGTGACCGAGACGGTCAGGGTGTGCTTGGCGGTGTTGGTCACTGACGTCGCGCTCAGCCCGACGTGCAGTGGCACCAGGCTCTGGGTCACCTGCTCCTGAACGAGCGCGTTGCCGTTGTTGACGCATTGCAGCGCGATATCGAGCCGGCCGCCCACTCCGGCCAACCCGATGAGCCCGTGCTCGAAGCAGCCGGTGGCATAGCTCTTGACCGGTCCGAACTTGGTCTCGGACGGGTTGGTACGCACGACGAAGAGCTTGTTAGACTGTTCGTTGTACCAGCTGATCCACAGTCGGCCGGCGGGCCCGGGCGCGACAGCGAGGTCGAACGCGCCGCTGGAGCCGGGGACGGTCACCGCCTTGGCCGCGCCGACCTTCCACAGCTGCACCTTGCAGGTCGACGTGTTGGAGCAGTAGGCGAGGTAGACGCCGGCGTGGGTGTTGGTGTTGGTCACCGCGACGTTGCCGAACACCGGCAGGTCGTTGATCGAGGTGGTGCCGGAGCCCGGCGCTTTGACCAACCCGGACCCGGACGTCACGTCCTTGACGTAGAAGCCGTCACCGCTGGCCGGAGTGCTGAACTCCTGGGCGTAGGCGATGCTGAAGTCGCCGGTGCCGGCAAGGTCGTTGACCATGCTGGCCTTGTAGGCCGTTCCGTTCGCGATCGCGAGCTGGCCGTCGGCCTCGCTGGCGGGGATCGCCGCGGAGACACCGATGTGGTAGATCACGCCGTGCCCGGTAGCCCAGCCGCCCGGGAACGCGGTCGCCAGCACACCTGTCTTGCTCTCCGCGCTGACCCCGATCGGGTTGACGCAGGTGCCGGCCAAGGAGCCGGTGCCCAGCGTCCAGGGACTCGTGCTGCCGCTGGCCGTGACGACGCAGCCGTTGGCGTACGGGCCGGTGCTGCCGAGGCCGCCGCTGAACACGACCTGCGGGACGGCCCCTGCGGGCAACAGGGTCGGGGTGTTGCTCAGCGACGTCCAGTCGCCCCCGGCGAAGATGTCCGTCGCCTTGGTCGTCACGGTTCCGTTGGCCGCGACCTTGGCCAGTTTGTAGGTCGTCGTCGACGACGACAGCTTGGACAGCCACAGGATCCAGGCGTGGTGGCTCGGGTCGATCCAGAGCGTGGGGGTGCCTGCCTCGACCGAGGTGGCCTTGCCCGCGTCGAGCACGGTCCAGTGGCCCGGGGCTGTGGACGCGGCGCCCGCGGCCGCAACCCCCGCCGAGGAGACGCCGGCGCAACACAGGAGGGCGGTGGCCGCGCCCAGGAGGACGCGGCGGGAGGACGAGGCAAAGACGGCCATGGCTCTACTCCAGCGGAGAGAAAGGCAGACACCCGTTGGCGCAGATCTTGGCACCGGAGCATGCCGACGTCACGCTGCTCTTAATCAACGTCGATATCAGCGGACGTCCGGCACACTGGACGCAAGCGAGAGTGGCGGAATGGCAGACGCGCTGGACTTAGGATCCAGTGTCTTCGGACGTGAGGGTTCAAGTCCCTCCTCTCGCACCCGATTGTCACTAGCGTGGAGATCATGCGGACTCGAGCTGCCGTCCTGGTGATGGGGCTCGCCCTCGTCCTGACCGGCTGCGGCGGCGCGACCAAGACCGCTGCCGCCAAGCCGACGGCGACGGTGGCGCCCGCGGCGGCCAAGGCCAAGACCGCCAAGACCGCCGTCGCCAAGGCAGTCAAGGCCTACTCGGCCGCCCTCGTTGCAGGCAAGGGCAAGAAGGCGTTCCCGATGCTGTCGGCCCGCTGCCGCAAGGTGATCGGCGCTTCCGGCGTCAACGCCATCGCCGCACAGGCCCACCAGACCTACCCCCACGCGAAGATCAAGAAGATCACGGTCACCGACGTCAAGGGCGCGAAGGCCCACGTCAGCTATACCTACTCCGCCGCGATCCTCAACCAGAAGAAGCAGCCCTGGGTCAAGGAGAAGGGCGCCTGGCGGTGGAACGGATGCTGAACGCTGGCTGCTGTGCCTGACCGCCCGACCGCCGCAGAGGTCGTCGAGCTGCTGGGCCTCGAGCCGCTGGGCGCCGAGCAGATCACGTTCCGCCGGTTCTACGCGAGCGCTGCCACCGCACCCGACGGACGGCCGCTCGCCACCGCGATCGTCGGCCTCCTCACCGAGGGACCCGACTCGTTCTCCGACTTCCACCGGCTGCCGACCGACGAGCTGTGGCACTTCTACGCCGGCGACCCGATCGAGCTCGTGCTGCTCGCGGCCGACGGCTCCGACTCGACCACGATCCTGGGTACGGACCTGCGGGCCGGCGAGGTCCCGTACCGCGTCGTCCCCGCCGGCACCTGGATGGGCGCGCGGCTGCTCCACGGCGCGTGGGCCCTGTTCGGCACCACGATGACGCCCGGCTTTGCCGTGACCGACTTCGAGGGAGCCGAGCCGGACGATCTGATCGCCCGCTGGCCGCACCGCAGCGACGAGATCGTGGCGATGACCCGTACCGGAGTGCCTCGCCGCTTCGCGGGCTAGACCGGGACGGGCGCAGTCGGCGGGCGGGGCGTGAGGTAGAGCGCGCTGATCGCTGCGAGCAGGATCACGCCGCCCACCACCTCGAGGGCCGACGCCGGCTCGCCCAGCACGATCACCGCAAGCACGGCCGCGGTCAACGGCTCGAGCAGGGTGAGCACGGCTGCCACGCTGCCCGACGTGGTGCGCAGGCCCGCGTAGAAGAACAGGTAGGACACGGCGGTCGCGACGACGCCCATGTAGACCAGGTAGCCGACCGGTGCGGCGCCCGCCGAGAACCCGAGCCCGCTGACGAGGGCGAGCGGCAACAGGGCGAGGCAGCCGAAGAAGGTCGAGGCCGTGGTCAGGGTCATCGCCGGCGTGGTCTGCGAGACGTGACGACTGAGCACGGTCGTCGCCGCGTACCCGATGCCACAGAGGATCGCGGTGACCAGCCCGAGCACGGGATGCCGAGCGCCCGTCGTCGTGTGGCCGCCCGCGACGGTGATGATGACGAGCCCGAGCACTCCCCCGGCGAGGCTGCCGATCGTGAGCAGGTCGGGACGCTGCCGGGCCGCCACCGACTCCCACACCGCGACGCACACCGGCGCGACGCCGAGGCTGACCATGGTCGAGATGCTGACGCCGATGGCGGCGACCGAGACGAAGTAGAGGGCTTGGTAGGCCCCCAGGCCGACGCCTAGCAGCACGAGTGCGACGGGCTGGGCCCGCACCGCCGCCACGAGTGACGGCAGCTGGCGCGCCTGCAGGGCGAGCAGAACGAGGGCCGCGACGGCGAGGCGGTAGAAGCCGATGCTGATCGGGCCGAGCGTCGTGTGCTCGCGGACGAGCTGGACGACCACACCCGTGGTGCCCCAGAGGATGCCGGCCGCGCTGATCTGCAGCAGGCCCGCCCGGGCTCGCCTGCCCGCTGTCGGCTCCACGTCGGCGAGGCTACCGCACGGGAGGTGCCGTCACGGGGAGTAGTCAGGTGGTCTCGTGACGGCTGAGCCGTTCGGCCGCAACTGCCTACGCTACGCAGGACAATGTTGCACAGAGTTACGAGCGGACCTATTCTGGAGACCTCGCACGCTCGCTGTAACGGTTTGGCGTACGAGAAGTGATGGAGCGGACGGTGATGTCGGCTCGAGATCGTTCGGGCCCTCGTGTCCGGTCCTGCCGTTACACCCTGCTACCACGGAGCCTCATGCCCCCGCTGCGCCGCCCTCTCGTCCGCTCGTTCGCCGCCGTCGTCTCGGCTGGCGTCGCCCTCTCCGGCCTGACGCTGATCAACGGGACGGCATCCGCGGCCGCGGCACCGACCGCGCTCCACGTCGACTTCGGGCCCAAAGCTTCAGTCGCGCCGCACGGCTACGTGGTCGACTATGGCCGCGCGTGGTCGTCGACCCTCGGGTACGGCTGGACCAAGGCCGGCACCACCAAGGCCCTGACGCTGACCGCCAACACGGCCAAGCGATCGTCCAAGCTGTCCCCCGACCGGCGCTACGACACGCTGATCGCCCTGCAGGCGGCCAAGGGCCACGGCGTCACGACCGCCGGGCAGTGGCAGGCGACGCTCGCCAACGGCGTCTACAACGTGACGGTCGCCGTCGGTGACGCCGCCGCGATCGACTCCGTCGACCGCATTACCGCCCAGCCCGGCAGCAAGACCCAGGTGGTGCTTGTCGGCAACTTCAAGCCGACGAAGGCGCACCACTTTTTCACGGTCACCAAGAAGGTCCGGGTCAGCAACGGCCGCCTGGTCCTGAGCCCCACCGGTGGTCGCAACACCAAGCTCGACTACGTCATCGCGACACCGGTGAAGGCGACGACTCCGGTCGTCGCACCCACGACTCCACCGACGTCTCCGGTCGTCACGTCCGACACCATCGCACCGACGGCCTCCGTCGTGCTGACCGGCACGCTGCTCTCGGGCACGACCTACAGCGGCCCCGTGGTCGCCACGATCAACGCGTCCGACAATGCCGGCGGGTCCGGCCTCAAGTCGGTCACCTACTCCCTCGACGGCGCAGCGGCGCAGGCCTACACCGCGCCCGTCGCCGTGCCGTCCGCCGGCACACACACGCTGACCGTCGCCCTCGTCGACAAGGCCGGCAACCTGGGCAGCGCGACGTCGTCGTGGACGCAGCAGGCGATCGTCGTCACCGCTCCAGACACCACGTCCCCCACCGTCGCCGTCGGTGTCGCCGGCACCACCGCCAACTCCGGCAACTACGTCGGTGACGTGACGGTCTCCGTCACGGCGGTCGACGAGACCGGCGGCTCGGGCATCGACACGGTCACCTACACGCTGGACGGCGGCGTCGCCACCGCGTACACCGGGCCGTTCGTCGTCCACGGTGTCGGCAGCCACATGGTCCAGGTCACCGCGACCGACCACGCCGGCAACACCGGCAACGCCAGCGCGGGCTGGGTCTCCCAGGCTCCGGACACCACGCCGCCGACCGCGTCGATCGCGCTCACCGGCACCTCGCCCTCCGCCGGCGTCTACACCGGCACCGTCACGGCCACCGTCACCGCGGCCGACGAGACCGGCGGCTCCGGCCTCGCCTCCGTCAGCTACGTGCTCGACGGCGGCACGGCGCTGGCCTACACCGTGCCGCTGCACGTCACCGCCGCGGGCGCCCACACCCTCGCGGTGACGGCCGTCGACAACCAGGGCAACACCACCAACACCAGCGCCAGCTGGACGATCCAGACCACCGACACCACGGCGCCGTCGGCGTCCATCGCGCTCTCCGGCACGCTGACCGGGCCTTCGTCCTACTCCGGGCCGGTGACCGCTACGGTCACGGCGGCCGATGAGACCAATGGCTCCGGCCTCAAGTCGACCACCTACACGCTCGACGGTGGCGCCTCCTCGGCGTACACGTCGCCGGTGCAGGTCTCGAGCTCCGGCAGCCACACGCTCGTGGTCACCGTCAAGGACAACGCCGGCAACACCGGCACCGCGACGGCGACCTGGAGCGAGCAGATCTCCAGCGCCACAGCACTTCTGGTCACCTCGCCCGACGACGCCGTCACCGCCAACCCGTCGACCCCGCGGCTCGTCTTCTCGTCCGTACGCGGCAGCGCCGACCCCGCACCGCGGGCGTTCACCTTCGCCAACACCGGCACCGCACCGCTGACGGTGAGCAACCTGGCCATCGGCGGCACCAACGCCAGCAACTGGATCCTCGCCGCCGGTCAGGTGACGTCGTTCACGTTGGCACCAGGGGCATCGGCCCAGGTCAGCATCCAGTTCCACCCGACCGACCCGACCGGCTGCGCGAGCACTGCCAGCCCGTTCGACATCGGTGACGTCGACCGCTACGCCACGCTGACCTACTCGACGGACGACCCGGCGACGCCGACCGGCTTCGACATCCTGTCGGGCGTCAACTCCTGCTTCACCGGCGGCAACAACGAGCCGGTCCTCGACCAGCTGCTGCCGGCGCTCGGCTACACCGACGTCGTCGACACGCAGTACATCGACCGCCGGTTCATCGGCCCGCTGCGCTGGCAGCAGGGGACGGACGAGATCCAGTCGCCGTACTTCAACGCAGCCGACAGCACTCAGCCGGTGAGCCTCGTGCCGCTCGCCCACTACGGCAGCCCCAACACGTCGACGCCGTACCAGTCCACCGGCTGGTACCTCAAGGGCTCGACGATGACCTCACCCAACTCGACCTGCCCGACGGGCGCCACCACGCCGTGCAAGTCGCTCTGGAAGTTCCCGGTCGACTCCACGGTCAACGGCGTCACCGTCTACAACCAGGACCAGGACCTGCTGCCGACACCGACCGGTGTCACGACGTTCACGCCGGCCGGCACGTTCGGCCTGTTCAGCGGTGACTTCTCCGACGTCAACTTCTCCGACGACTCGCTCAACGTGGGCCACACCACGAGCAACACCGCCCTGCCCGTCCCCCACTACCTGCACGACATGCGGGTCTACCCGGCGTACGGGCCGGGTCACGTGGCGATCCCCAACACCTACATCGTGGCGATCGACCTCAGCCGCGTGCCCAAGTACAAGAACAACGACTACCAGGACGTCATCCTGCTGCTGCGCAACGCGGTGCCGGCGCTCACCCAGGCCACGGTGGTCAACGCCACCAACAACGTGGTCGACCTGACCACCGGCGGCACCGTGACCGGCACCTGCGGCGTCACCGGCTTCGACGGCATCGTCGCCAACACCGCTGGTACGCAGTGCAACGCGGCCAACATCGGCTTCACCGCCTCCGGCCTCGCGCTGACCAGCACCCCGGGCCAGCTCGCGGACGGCAACCAGCAGAACGCCCTGTACAAGTCCTTCGACGCGTCGCGCAGCGCTTTCACGGTGACGGCTCGCGTGGTCGGCCCGGTGACCCAGCTGACCACCAACTACCAGCAGATCGCCGCGTTCTTCGGCCCCGACCAGAGCAACTTCATCAAGGTCGAGGCCGAGCACAACGGAGCCGGCGACCCGCACCTGACGATGTTCTACGACGTCAAGGGCGTCTCCTCCACGGTGGCGACCGTCGCCGTGCCAGACATCACGACAGCCTCGACTCTCGACCTGATCATCCAGGGCAACACCAACCTGCCCGACCCGCTGCCTTACGGCGACACCTACGGAGTGCACGGCTTCCCGCTGGACGTGCTCACGGTGTCCTACAGCATCAACGGCGCTGCGCCGGTGCAGATCGGGACGACGAGCGTGTCGCCCGCTGACGTGTCGACGTGGTTCTCCCGCAACGCCCGGGCCGGCATCCTGGTCGCCAACCCCGGCACCGGCGCACCGTCGCTGACCGCGACGTTCAGCAAGTTCAGCATCACCAGCCCATAAGGCACCATGGTCGGTGATGGACGCCGACGAGGTTCTTGACGTGCTCGACACGCTCGCCGACCGCCCGACATGGGTGGTCGGCGGCTGGGGCGTCGATGCTCTGCTAGGCAGGCAGAGCCGGCCCCACCGCGACCTCGACCTCCTGGTACGGGCCGAGCAGCTCGACGAGGTCGTGGGCTCGCTGACCGCGCTGGGCTACGTCGTGGAGACCGATTGGCTTCCGGTACGGGTCGAGCTCGCCGGAACGGGCGGGTGGGTCGACGTGCACCCGGTGGTCTTCGACGACGCGGGCAATGGCCGCCAGGACAACGGTGCTGGTGACTACTACCGTTACCCAGCCGACGACTTCGTCACCGGCATCATCGCCGGCCGAACCGTCGGCTGCGTCTCTGCCGAACTCCAGCTGGCGGTGCACACAGGGTACGAACCACGCGAGATTGACCTGCTCGACATCGCCGTGCTGCAGGACCTGTTGGCTTAGGCCAGCGCGTCGCGTACCAGAGGCGCAACCGCGCCGCCGAGCAGCTCGATGCTGTGCAGCAAGCGCTCGTGCTGGAGCCGGATGTTGGTCATCTGCAAGGTGACCCGCGCGAGTCCGCCGAGCTGCTCGGAAACACGGAGCACCTTACGGGCAACGGCTTCTGGCTCGCCGATGAAGAACGCGCCGTCGGGGCCACGCATCGCCTCGAACGATCGGCGCACGGGCGGCGGGAAGCCGCGCTCCCGACCGAGCGTCGTCATCATCTGCGCCCAGCCCGGGTAGAAGTCGTCACTGGCCTGGCCGTCGGTGTCGGCGAGGTAGCCGAAGACGTGGATGCCAACCTTGAGCAGCTCGGGATCGTGACCGGCCTGCTCGCCGGCCTGGCGATAGAGGTCGACCAGCGGGCGGAACCGCTGGGGTTCACCGCCGATGATCGCCACCATCAAGGGAAGTCCGAGAACGCCCGCCCGGACGAACGACGCCGGCGTGCCACCGACCCCGAGCCAGATCGGCAGTGGGTCCTGGAAAGGCCGCGGGAAGATGCCCTGGCCCTGCAGGGGTGCGCGGAACTGCCCCTGCCAATGGACGTGGCTGTCGGCGCGGATCTGCAGCAACAGGTCGAGCTTCTCCGCGAACAGCGCGTCGTAGTCGTCCAGGTCGTAGCCGAACAAGGGGAAGGCTTCGACCGACGAGCCGCGCCCGACCACCATCTCGGCACGCCCCCGCGAGAGCAGGTCGAGCGTCGCGTAGCTCTGGAAGACCCGCACCGGGTCATCGGCGCTGAGCACCGTGACCGCGCTGTGCAGTCGGATCCGCTGGGTGCGCGCAGCCGCCGCCGCCAGCAGCACGACGGGTGCCGAGTCGAGGAACTCCGCCCGGTGGTGCTCGCCGATGCCAAACGAGTCGACGCCGGCCTGGTCGGCGTGCTCCACCTCCGTGAGCAGGTCGCGCAGCCGGTCGGCGGGACTCACGGCGATGCCCGTCTCGGGGTCGGTGACCTGCGAGACAAAGCTGTCGATGCCGAGCTGCATGGTCGGATCCTCTCAGCCGCGGAAGGCGCGACGGTAGGCGGTGGGGGTGGTCTGGAGCCGCGCCCGGAAGTGGTGCCGGAACGTCACCGCGGTCGCAAAGCCGACCGTTGTCGCCACCCGCTCGACGGGGTCGTCGCCCGCCTCGAGCAGCGGCAGGCTGGCGGCGATGCGCTGACCGACCAGCCAGTCGTACGGGCTCTCGCCGGTCACGTCTCGGAACCGCCTCGTGAACTGCCGCTCGGAGAGATGGGCCCGCGAAGCGAGCTCGGTCACCGTGGTCTGACGCCCCAGATCGCCTGCCAGCCAGGCGATCACGTCATGAATGCGCTCATCGTCCTCCGTCGCCACGGGCTGTTCCACGTACTGCGACTGGCCGCCGTCGCGATGGGGCGGCATCACCAGCCGGCGGGCGACGTGGTTGGCAGTGGCGGCGCCGTGGTCCTTGCGGACGAGGTGCAGGCAGAGGTCGATGCCCGCCGCTGAGCCTGCGGACGTGAGCAGGTCGCCCTCGTCGACATAGAGCACGTCGCGATCGACGGACACGTGCGGGTAGGCCCGCGCCAGCTCGTCCGCGTACCGCCAGTGGGTCGCGGCCCGGCGTCCGTCGAGCAGACCCGCGGCCGCGAGGACGAAGGCCCCCGAGCAGATGGAGACGATGCGTGCGCCCCGCAGGGAGGCGGCTTGCAGCGCGGCGACCAGGGTGTCAGGGACACCGTCCGCCACGGGCCAGCCAGGCACGACCACCGTGTCGGCGTCAGCGAGGATCTCGAGCCCGTGCTGCACCTCGATGCTGATGCCGCCGACCGCCGGTTGGAGTCCTGGCCGCACCGCGCAGACCTCGAGGCGGTACCACCACGGCACGTCGAGCTCGGGGCGCGGCAGGCCGAAGACCTCGACCACCACGCCGAGCTCGAACGGAGCCATGCCCGGGTAGGCCAGGGCGACCACCCGGTGCGGGATCAGTGAGCGCATGTCCGGATCTTAGCGTCTCACGTCGTTTCAGACACTCGCCTGGTACGGGTCTGGTGGGCACGATGGAAGGCATGCAGACCCGATCGGCGGTGCTCGAGCACCCCGCAGCCGCGCCGGACGACGCGGCCATCCATTTCGCCGAACGACTCGCGTACGAGGCTGACTGCTCGGACGTCGGCGCCGACATCGCCGCAGGAGTAGGCGGTTTCGTCGTCATCGACACGCGCAGCCCCGCGCTCTACCTCGCCGGCCACGTGCCCGGCGCGGTCAACCTGCCGCACCGCCGCATCACCGCCGAGACGGTCGCCCAGCTGCCGCCGGACGTGCTGCTGGTGACCTACTGCAACGGTCCGCACTGCAACGCCTCGACCCGGGGCGCGCTGCGGTTGGCCGCGTTGGGACGGCAGGTCAAGGAGATGCCGGGTGGCATCGACGGCTGGATCCGCGAGGGCCTGCCTGTCGAGCGATGATCCTGGGCCCGCGATGAGAAGCGCGCTCAGCTGACCCCTCCTTTCTCATGTCGCGCAAACTATGCAACAGCAGCAGGACTTTTCGCCGACATGGCAGGCCTGAACACGGGACTTTCTACCCTGTCGGCTCCTAGGTCACGGCCAGATGCTGGTGCCCATCGAGGCACAGCCCCACCGGGGCTGGCTCGTCCGGGCTTGAGGAGCCGACATGATGGACGCACAGGCACTGCTCCTGGCAATGGGGCTGAATGGGCCGGGGCACTACCTGCACTGGGGCGTTGTCCAGATCTCCGTGGCCAACCTGGTCGTCATCGCGGTGATGCTGGTGCTGTTCGTCGCCGCGCTGCTGCTGCCGTTCCCGGGCACCCGGCGGCGGAAGTGACCGCCACCGTCCCGGTCGACACCGAGGCCACCGGCTGGACCGCTTGGCTGCGTAAGCGTGCCGTCTCGAACTTCCCGCCCGAGCAGCTGTTGCCCGACGAGCAGCCCGCCTACGTCGCATCGTGGATCTATGTGTTCGGTGTCCTGACCCTGGCGGCCCTCATGGTCGTGATCGGGACCGGCATCCTGCTGGCCATCAAGGGCCCGGCGTGGTGGCACGGCTCGAGCCTCGGCCACTACGTCAACAGCACCCACCTGTGGAGTGTCGAGCTCTTCATGGGCTTCATGGTCGTGCACCTGTGGGGAAAGTTCTTCATGGCCGCCTGGCGTGGCAAACGGGCCATGACGTGGGTCAGCGGAGCCGTCGCGTTCCTCACCTCGATCGGCGCCGCCTTTACCGGCTACCTCACCCAGCAGAACCTCGACTCGCAATGGATCGCGACGCAGGCCAAGGACGGCCTCAACTCAGTCGGCGTCGGCGCCTACTTCAACGTCCTCGACTTCGGCCAGATGCTGATGTGGCACATCGTCCTGCTGCCGCTCGTGATCGGCGGGCTCACCGTGGCGCACGTGCTGCTCGTCCGCCGGCACGGTGTCGTGCCTCCGTTCCCGTCCGAGTCCGAGACCTGGGCCACGGTCGACCTCACCCAGGACACGTCGTCATGACCTCCGTCGCACGAAAGCCGGACGCTGTCAGGGTCTCCGACCGCGACTTCGTCAAATGGACGGGCCCCACGCGGCGCTACGACCTGGTCAAGGAGTTCGTGGTCGCGCTCGTCGTCGTAACTCTGGTGACTGCGGTGCTCGCGGGCATCTTCTCCTCCCCGGACGACAAGGAGGTCACCCTCGCCGGCTGGGCCAACGCCTCCCCGAACGACTTCGTCGCGACAGCCGCCACAGAGCTCGACGGTACGAGCGGCAGCGCCGGCTACGGCGCCCCGTACACCCACGACTCCGGGGCAGCGCAGAAGATCGGACCGGTCTCGCCGCAGAACTGGCCCGGCGTGACGATCCCGATCGACGCCGCCACCGACTTCGTCGTCCGGCCGCTGCAGGGGGTCGCGCCGACCGACGCCACGTTGCAGACAGCGCTCTCGACCTGGCTCGCCGCACCTGCCACGCAGCGCCAGACCTGGGCCGCCGCCTACGACGACGCCCTGACCAAGGCTCCCGACGGTGACCCGGCCAAGGTGGCCACCGGCAGCTACGGTCCGGTGCCGGTCATGCTCACCTCGCTGCTCACCCTGGCACGGTCCGGTGGCCTCGACGGCGCGTTGCTCGCCCAAGGACGCTTCTACCAGACCAACTACACCAAGCCGCTGCTCTTCCTCACCGACGGCACCTACCTGGAGTCCCTCACCACCGCGCAGCACCTCGGCGGTGACCAGTGGGGCATGATGAACGAGACGGGCAACTACCCCGGTCAGGCCTGGCTGTGGCTCTACACCTTCTGGTACCAGGTGAAACCGTTCTCCACCTCGGGCAACGCCGATGCCCTGGTGTGGGCGCTGATGATGCTGCTCACCGCAGTCTTCGTCTTCGTACCCTTCATCCCGGGCCTGCGGTCCATCCCCAAGCTCAGTCGGGTCTACCGGCTCGTGTGGCGTAACTGGTACCGCGACACCGAGCGCTCATGACGGGGCGCTCCATCGTGCCTCTCGCTCCTGGGGGGTCAGCTCCCACCAGGGCGTACCTCGTTCACCGAGCGCCTCCTTAGTGCGCTGCACGGCGGCCCGGGCTCTCCGTTCGGCCGCCTTGTCTCCCGCGCGCAAGGCAGAACCCACGGCGCGCCTGGCCGTCATGAGCTCCGCGCGCAGGGCGGCCGCGACCGCCTCCGGGATGGCCGGGTCGGTCGCCCGCCAGCGTCGTCCGTCAATGACCACGTAGTGCCCGTCGTCCGTGAGCTCCACGGCACGTGATCGTCGGGCCGGCGTATCCCGCTCGCGGTCTGCGCTCATGAGCCGGGACTGCCCAGGCCGCGGCTGACCTAACCCTCACCCCCACGTACGCGGGGAGCAGTTCGTCAGCTGACCATGCCGGCGAGCAGGGGGGCGATCGCGCGGAAGGCCTCGCCGCGGTGGCTGATGGCGTCCTTGTCCTCGGCGGACATCTCGGCGGTGGTGATGTCGTAGCCGTCGGGTACAAAGATCGGGTCGTAGCCAAAACCGTTGGTACCACGGGGTTCGCGGATCAAGGATCCGACGATCGTGCCCGCCGCGATCTCCTCGGCGTCCGGTCCCACCGCCGCCGCGGCGCATACGAACGCCGCGCCGCGCCGCTCGTCGGGCAGGTCGCTGAGCTGGGCAAGGACGAGGTCGAGGTTGGCCTGGTCGTCGCCGTGCCGCCCCGCCCACCGCGCCGACAGGATGCCCGGCATGCCGTTCAATGCCTCGACCACCAAACCCGAGTCGTCGGCAACGGCGACCAGCCCGGTCGCCTCGTACACCGCCCTCGCCTTGAGCAGTGCGTTCTCGGCGAAGGTGGATCCGGTCTCGACAACGTCTGGTACGTCGGGGAACTGGTCCATGCCGACGAGGTGGATGTCGAGTCCGGCCGCCTCGAGGATGCGGCGCAGCTCGACCACCTTGCCCTCGTTGCGCGTCGCCAGGACGACCCTGGTCACAGCGCGGTCGGCCGCACGCCGGTGCGGATAGGCAGCGCCATGCCGAGCGCCTCGTTCTGCAACCGGGTGAGGTCGAGGCAGCCGACCGCGGCGAGGTCGAGGAGCGCGTCGAGCTCGCCTCGCTTGAAGGGCTTGCCCTCCGCCGTGCCCTGCACCTCGATGAAGTCGCCGTCGCCGGTGCAGACGACGTTCATGTCGGTCTCGGCCTTGACGTCCTCCTCGTAGCAGAGGTCGAGGCGCGGCTCACCGTCGATGATGCCGACGCTGATCGCCGCGACGGAGCGAGCCAGCGGCTGGGCGCCCGCGAGCGAACCCTTGGCCCGCAACCACTCGCAGGCGTCATGGAGGGCGACGTAGGCGCCGGTGATGGCAGCGGTACGGGTGCCGCCGTCGGCCTGGAGGACGTCGCAGTCGAGCACGATGGTGTTCTCGCCGAGCGCTTTGAGGTCGATGGCGGCGCGCAGGCTGCGGCCGACGAGGCGGCTGATCTCGTGGGTGCGGCCGCCGATCTTGCCCTTGACCGACTCACGGTCGCTGCGGTCGTGGGTGGCGCGCGGCAGCATCGCGTACTCGGCGGTGATCCACCCGAGGCCGCTGCCCTTGCGCCAGCGCGGCACACCCTGCGTCACGCTCGCCGCGCACAGCACCCGGGTCTTGCCGTACTCGATGAGCACCGATCCCTCGGCGTGGTCGAGCCACCCGCGGGTGATGC
The DNA here is from genome assembly GCA_033097465.1 of Acidothermaceae bacterium B102. Classification (GTDB taxonomy): domain Bacteria; phylum Actinomycetota; class Actinomycetes; order JAWWOL01; family JAWWOL01; genus JAWWOL01. Next base: position 3,418,367 of record AP028633.1, on the reverse strand, counting down.
TGACCGTACGCAGCTCGTCATGGGCGCGACCATCGGGGCGTGACACGGTGGGACCTCCTAGGGGATGTCCGACGAGCCTACCGACAGCTCGTAGGTGCCTCCGGGACGGGCGAGCTCGGTCGGGCCGTGGTAGGTGCGCTGCGCCTCGGCCAGGCTCTGCTGCTGGTCGACCCACGGCGGGATGTGGGTGAGCACCAGCCGCTTGGCGCCCGCGCGGGTGGCGTGCTCGCCCGCCTGGGCCGCCGTGAGGTGCAGGTTGGGCGGGTTGACCGGGCTGGTGACGAACGCGGCCTCGCACAGCAGCAGGTCGGTGTGGCGGGCGAGGTCGACCAGCGCCTGGCACTCGCCGGTGTCGGCGGAGTAGGTGAGGCTGGCGCCGTCGGCCATGATCCGCAGGCCGTACGTCTCGACCGGGTGATTCATCCGGGCCAGGTCGATCGCGAAGGGCCCGATCTGGCGGCGCCCCTCAGCGAGGGTACGGAAGTCGTAGACGTCGTCGAGCCGGTCGTGCGGGGCGCTGTCGGCGGCAAAGAGGCGCTCCGGCAGGCCCGCCGGTCCGTACACCGGCAAGGTGGTCGTGACGCCGGGGCCGAAGCGGCGGGCGAAGGCGAAGACGCCGAGGTCGAGGCAGTGGTCGGAGTGCACGTGACTGATCAGGATGGCGTCGAGGCCGACCAGCCCCGCGTAGCGCTGGACCGGGCCGCTCGCGCCATTGCCGCAGTCGACGAGGAGACGGAAACCCTGCGACTCGACGAGGTAGGACGACGCCGGGCCGTCCGGGCCGGGCATGGTGCCGGAGCATCCGATGATGGTGAGCTTCATACCGGTGTCGCCTGTCGGACATGGCCCACGTCGGGGCCGAGGAAGCGCCGGGCGAGCTTGGTGAACCACTCGGGGTCGCCCGTGGCGAGGAAGACGTGGTCAGGGTCGGGCAGGCTCTCGTCGCGCTCGAGCCCGTGCGCGACGAGGGTCTTGAAGACGTCCTTGGCGGTCTCGTCGGCGCTACTGATCAGGGTGACCCCGTCGCCCATGACCGCGCCGAGGACGCCTTGCAGCAGCGGGTAATGGGTGCAGCCAAGGACGAGCGTGTCGACGTCGGCCTCGATCAGCGGCTCGAGATAGCCCTGCGCGAGCCCGAGCAGCTGTCGCCCTGACGTTGAGCCACGTTCGACGAAGTCGACGAACCGTGGGCACGCGGTGGCCGTGACCTCGACGTGGGCTGCAGCCGCGAAGGCGTCCTCGTACGCGCCGCTGGTGATCGTGGCCGTCGTGCCGATGACGCCGACCCTGCCATTGCGGGTCGCCAGCACGGCACGTCGTACCGCGGGCTGGATCACCTCGACCACGGGCACGTCGTACCGTTCCCGGGCGTCCCTGAGCATGGCGGCGCTGGCGGTGTTGCAGGCGATGACCAGCATCTTGACGCCGTCCTCGACCAGCCGGTCGAGCATCTCGAGGGCGTACTCCCGCACCTGCGCGATGGGCCTGGGCCCGTACGGCGTGCGTGCCGTGTCGCCGAGGTAGAGGACGCGCTCGTGCGGCAGCTGGTCGATGACGGCCCTGGCAACGGTGAGGCCACCGACCCCCGAGTCGAAGATCCCGATCGGCGCGTCGTCCATGCCCGCCACCCTATCCCCGCGCGGTCGCAGTGGCCCTGCCCGAAACTGCGCCGATCATAGGAGTCGTTCGTTCGTGCCCACGCCCGTATGACTCCTTTCATCGGCAAAGGTCGACGTTGTCCACAGTCCAATAGCGAGCCGTGGACCGGGCACTGCGGGCGAGACAACGTAGGTGCATGGATCAGTGGGAGTCGCAGGCAAACGTCGCCAGCGTCCATCAGCTCTACTCGGCAGGCATGACGCCCGCCGCCGTGCGCTGGCGGCTGCGATCCGGTCGATGGCAAAGCCCGCACCCGGGTGTGGTCGTGATGCACTCCGGTCCGCTGACTGCAGCACAGCTCCAATGGGCGGCGCTGTTGTGGGCCGGATCCGGGGCGGCGCTGTGTTCTGCCACAGCGGCGAGCCTCGACGGGCTGCGCGGCTACGACGATGCGCTCGTCCACGTCTGCCTGCCTCAGGAGCGCCGCCTCGTCAAACGCGAGGGGATCGTCCTGCACCGGAGCGACTTCCTCGGGCAGTCGGAGATCCACCCGCTCCACGGTCCGCGCCGTACCCGGATCGACCGATCAGTGGTTGAGCTCGCGGCTGGACGCGTCGATGCCGACGACGCGGTCGCGGTCCTGGCTTCGGCGGTGCAGCAGCGGCTGGTGTCCGTGGACTCCCTGCAGGAGCGGGTCGTCGCTGCGCCCCGGATGCGGCACCGCAAGGCGATGCTCGCCGCCTTGTTCGAGATCGCGGGAGGCTCGCACTCGCTGCCCGAGCTGGAGTTCCTCCGCCTCATCCGGCGTGGCGGGCTACCCGAGCCACGCCGCCAGTACCGCATGGACGCCGCCGGTCGGGTGCGTTACCTCGACCTCTTCTGGGACGAGTTCCGCATATGTGTGGAGGTGGACGGCAGATTCCACATCGTGGTGACCACGTGGTGGGCAGACATCGACCGCGATTTCGACATCAGCGCCGACGGCGTCAAGATCATCCACGTGACGGCCAAGCGCATCCGGACGGATCCGGAAGGCCTCATCGACGGCCTGCGTCGGGCGCTGATCGCCGCAGGCTGGCAAGCTCCGCCGATGAAAGGAGTGATCGGGGTGTTGGCACGCCCGCGCGACTCCTTTGATCAGGGAAGTTCGGGGGCGGCATGACGCGAGGGCTAGGCCCAGAGCTGGCCCTCGAGCGCGGCCTCGGCCTGCTCGAGGGTGCCGGCGTACGCGCCCGTGGAGAGGTACTTCCAGCCACCGTCACAGACGACGAAGGCAATGTCGGCCCGCTCACCGGCGGCCACGGCGCGGGCGGCCTGGGCCATCGCGGCGTGCAGGATCGCACCCGTCGAGATGCCGGCGAAGATGCCCTCCTCCTCGACCAGCTGGCGGGTCCGGCGCAGCGCCTCGCGGCCGTCGACGGAGAAGCGCGAGTCGAGCACCGAGGCGTCGTACAGCTCGGGGATGAAGCCCTCGTCGATGTTGCGGAGCCCGTACACCATTTCGCCGTAGCGCGGCTCGGCGGCGACGATCGTGACGCCGGGTACGTGCTCCTTGAGGAACCGCCCGGTGCCCATCAACGTCCCGGTGGTGCCGAGGCCGGCGACGAAGTGGGTGATCGTGGGCAGGTCGGCGAGGATCTCCGGGCCGGTCGTCTCGTAGTGCGCCAGCGCGTTGGCCGGATTGCCGTACTGGTAGAGCATCACCCAGTCCGGGTGGGCCTCGGCGAGCAGCTTGGCCTCGGCGACGGCCCGGTTGGAGCCGCCGGCCGCGGGTGAGGAGATGATCTCGGCGCCGTACATCTCGAGCAGCTGGCGGCGCTCGATCGAGGTGTTCTCGGGCATCACGCAGATCAGCCGGTAGCCGCGCAGCTTGGCCACCATCGCGAGCGAGATGCCGGTGTTGCCGGACGTCGGCTCGAGGATCGTCGAGCCGGGTTTGAGCCGGCCCTCCTTCTCGGCGGCCGAAATCATGTAGAACGCCGCCCGGTCCTTGACGGAGCCGGTCGGGTTGTGGTCCTCCATCTTCGCCCACAGCCGGACGTCGGGGGACGGCGAGAGCCGCGGCAGCCCGACGAGCGGGGTGCCCCCGAGCGATTCCAGCAGCGAGTCGAAGCGCATGCGTCAGCCGCCCGCGACTGCCGGCAGGATGGTCACGGTGTCGCCGTCGCCCAGCGCGGTCTCGAGACCGCCGAGGAAGCGGACGTCCTCGTCGTTGAGGTAGACGTTGACGAAGCGGCGCAGGGCACCTTCGTCGTCGACGAGACGCCCGCGCAGTCCCGTGTACTGCGTCTCGAGGTCGAGGAAGAGCGCCTCGAGGGTGTCCCCGTGGCCTTGGACCTGCTTCTGGTTGCCGGTCAGGTTGCGCAGGATGGTCGGGATGCGGACCTCAACGGCCATGATGCGATGTCTCCTCAGAGCGACAGCGTGGGCAGGATGGGGAACGGAGCCGCAGGGGGCTTCATTCCGGGAGCGTCTCGACGACCGAGACGTCCTCCTCGGTCACCGTAGCGTCCACGATCCGGTACGAGCGGAACTCGACGGAGTCGGGATCACGGGTCGAGACGAGCACGTAGTGGGCGTTGGGCTCGGAGGCATAGGAGATGTCGGTACGGGACGGGTAGGCCTCGGTCGCGGTGTGCGAGTGGTAGACGACCACCGGCTCCTCGTCGCGGTCGTCCATCTCGCGGTAGAGCCGCAGCAGGTCACCGGAGTCGAACTCGTAGAACGTCGGCGACCGAGCGGCGTTGAGCATCGGGATCAGCCGCGCCGCGCGGTCAGAGCCGGCGGGTCCCGCGACGACCCCGCACGCCTCGTCCGGGTGGTCCTTGCGGGCGTGGGCGACGATGGCGTCGTACGTCGCGCGGTCGATGGTCAGCACGGGGGCAAGCCTACCGATCACCAGCCGGCGAGCGCCTCGACAAGTGAGTCCTGCAGCGACGTGAGCAGCACGTACAGCCCGTACGCGAGCACCCGCATGTCCGACGGGTCCAGCGACTCGAAGTCCTCGGCGTCCTCGGTAATGCCGATGCGCGAGCCGATCACCAGCCGAATGTCGTTGAACGCGGCGAGCCACACCTCGGCCGCCTTGTCGTCCAGCGCGATCTCCGGCGCCATCGTCGTCAGCTGGGTCGCGAGCTGCTCGAGGCCGGCCAGCTTGAGGCCGTGCAGCTCGGTGTAGGTGAACCGGCGGTACTCCTCGGCCTCCTCGGCGTCCTCGTACGCGGCCGGGAACAGCCGGGCGAGGGCCGGGTCGTCGGACAGTGGCGGAACCTCGCCGCCCAGCCCGGCGAGGCCGGCGAGCGTGCCAGCCGCCAACATGCCCTGCAGGTCGGTGAACGAGGACGACTGGCCCTCCGGCACCGACTCCTCGTCGGGCCCAACGGCCGCAAGACCTTCGACCGCGGGCTCGCTGGCGATCAGCTCCTGCACCTCGCGGGCGCTCCGCCGGATCGCCGCCGCCAGGTCAGGGTCGAGCCAGCACTCGATGCCGTGTCTCGTACGGTGGAAGCCCTCGCGTCGCCGCACGCTCAGTCCTTGGCCAACGTCGCCCAGAGGCCCGCGGCGTGCAGGCGCGTCACGTCGCGCTCCATCTCCTCGCGGGTGCCGTTCGACACGACAGCCTTTCCCTCGTTGTGGACCTGGAGCATCAGCTGGGTGGCCTTCTCGAGGCTGTAGCCGAAGAGCTTCTGCAGCGTGTAGGTCACGTAGGTCATGAGGTTGACCGGGTCGTTCCAGACGATGGTGACCCACGGCCGGTCCTCCTCGACCTGCTCCTCCGGCCGGGTGATGCTTTCGGTCGTGGGACTGGTCACGCCGCCATCGTCGCACAGCCTGCGGCGCGGTGACGCCACGCTCCACTAGCCTGAGGACCATGGCTGAGCTCGTGTACCGACCCGTGATCGCGACGGCACTGACGTTGTTCCGTGCGCTGGACCTGAAGATGACCATCGAGGGCGCGGACAACATCCCGCGTACCGGCGGGGCCGTCGTGGCCAGCAACCACATCAGCTATCTCGACTTCATCATCGTGGGCGCGGCCGGGCTGCCGTCCAAGCGGCTGACCCGGTTCATGGCCAAGCAGGAGATCTTCGGGCACTGGGCGGCCGGCCCGCTGATGCGCGGCATGCGGCACATCTCCGTCGACCGCTCCGCCGGCGCGGGAGCGTTCAAGGCTGCCCTCGACGACCTCAAGGCGGGCGAAGTCGTCGGCATCTTCCCTGAGGCAACCATCAGCCTCTCCTTCACGGTGAAACAGCTGAAGAACGGCGCAGCCCGGCTCGCGATCGACGCCGGGGTGCCGCTGATCCCGATGGCGACCTGGGGCGGCCAGCGCATCTGGACCAAGAAGCGCAAGCCCAAGCTCGTGCGTCATGTACGCGTCAACGTGGTCGTCGGTGAGCCGATCGTGCCGCAGCCCGGCGAAAGCGTCGGGGCGCTGACCACCCGCCTGGCCGACGCCATCAAGGAGCTGCTGACGCAAGCTCAGGAGCGCAACCCGATGCAGCCCAAAGTCGGCGAGGACTGGTGGATGCCGGCCCACCTCGGCGGCACCGCACCGACCCCCGACGAGGGCGCAGCCATGGACAAGGCCGAGCGCATCGCCGGGGTCAGCTGAGCGCGGCCTTCAAGAACTCCACCTGCAGCAGCAGCAGGTTCTCCGCCACGGCCTCCTGCGACGCCATGTGAGTCACGCCCGACAGCGGCAGCACGGTGTGGGCCCGGCCGGCTGCAAGCAACGCTGAGGACAGCCGCAGCGTGTGGGCGAACACCACGTTGTCGTCTGCCAGGCCGTGGACCAGCATCAGCGGGCGCTCGAGCTTGGCCGCGTCGTCGAGCAACGAGCTGTTCCGGTACGCATCCGGCTGGTCGGCCGGGGTCCCGAGGTAGCGCTCGGTGTAGTGCGTGTCGTAGAGCGCCCAGTCGGTGACGGGTGCGCCGGCCACTGCGGCGTGGAACACGTCGGGCCGCCGCAGGACCGCCAAAGCAGCGAGGTAGCCGCCGAAGGACCAGCCGCGGATCGCCACCCGGTCGAGATCAAGCTCGCCGGGGAACTGGTCGGCGACGCCGTGGAGCGCGTCGACCTGGTCCTCGAGGGCGGGCGTGGCGAGGTCGAAGGCGACGGTGCGGTCCCAGGCGGGCCCCCGGCCGGGCGTGCCGCGACCGTCGGCGACGACCACGGCGAAGCCCTGGTCGGCCAGCCACTGTGACGACAGGTGGACGCTGCGCGCGGCGAGCACCTGCTGGCCGTGCGGCCCGCCGTAGGGGTTCATCAGCACCGGCAGCGGGCCGGTCGGCCGAGCGTCGTTGTTGGGCAGGATCAGCGACGTGCGCAGCTCGCGGGAGCCCGTTCGCAGCAGCACCGGGAACGGGTGGACGGACGGCTTGTCCGCGAAAGAGGCAAGTCGGGCGATCTCGGCGCCGGCCCGGGTGAGCGTCCAGAGCGTGCCGACCTGGTCGAGCGTGGCGGACGCCAAAGCCAGTACGTCGCCGCCGGCCACCGCGCGGTAGAGGCCGGGGGCGGTGGTGACCCGCTCGAGCCCGGCGGACACCGACCAGCGGTAGACGTGGCTCTCGGTCGGCTCGTCCGAGGCCTCGATGAGCACCCAGTCGTCACCCGAGCCGAGCACGCCGGACACCTGGAGACCGGCCGGGGTCACGAGGTCGTCGCCGATCGAGAGCCCGCGGGTGTCGTCGTGGTCGGTGAGCCACACCAGCCGACCGTCGCCGAGCCAGGCCGGGACGCCGGGGTGGATGTCGACCCAGATCGGGTCGGCGTCCTCCCGTACCAGCGTGGTGGCTCCTGTCTGGTCGTCGACCTCGAGCAGCTGCAGGCGGCGCTGGTCGCGGCTCTGGACGACGACGAACGGCGAGCGTCCGCGCGGCCAGCCGGCAGTGACAAGGTAGGGCAGATCCGTTGTGTCCCAGGCGATCTCGACCTTGCCGCCGTCGAGGTCGACGATGGCTGCAGTGACGATGGCGTTGGCGGTGCCGGCCGACGGGTAACCGACCTCTTGGGCCGGGCGCTCGGGGTGGTTGGGGTCGGCGATGTACCACCGCTGGACCGGCGACTCGTCGACCCGGGCCGCCACCAGCCGCTGGCCGTCGGGGGCCCACCAGTAACCGCGCAGCCGGCCCATCTCCTCGGCGGCGATGAACTCAGCCATGCCCCAGCCGACCTGCTCGTCGTCCTCGCCGGCCACCTGAACCGACGACGCTCCGCCCACCTCGACCACGTGCAGGGCAGCCCCGGAGACGTAGGCGATGCGGGTGCCTGTCGGGTCGACGCGCGGGTCGATGACGGGGCCGGCCGTAGGCAGCTCGGAGACGCTGCCGGCGATCAGGTCAGCAAGGAACAGCCGCCCGGAGAGCGCGAACGACGCGACCGTTGCGCCAGGATCCATGGCGTAGGCCACGATGCCACCGGCCGACTCGCGGAGCCGCTCGCGACGTGCGCGCTCCTCGGGCGGCACGTCGTCGTCGCCGGCACCCATGAGCACGGTCGCGTCGGCGACGAGACGCTCGCTGCCCGCGGCCACGTCGTACACCCAGAGCGCGTTGGCCGGGTCGGTGCCGCCGGCGGAGCGCAGGAACACCACCCGTGCGCCGTCGTCGGCGACCGCGACGCTGCGCGGTTGGCCGAGGGTGAACCGCTGGGTGCGCGCCGAGTGTCGAGGGAACGACAGCGGCTGCTCAGGTGACAGGCTCATGCTCCGAGCATGTCACGTCACAACCCCGGTGCATCACCGGATCGGCCCGCCTACGATCACGCCGTGCTGACACCCCCGGAGGGACTCGACGAGGGCACCCTGGCGTCGACCCTCGACCAGCACTGGGGTGTCCGAGGCAGCCTGGAGTACCGGCCGGTCGGCTGGGGCAGTCACCACTTCAGCGTCGAGGACCGGTGGTTCGTGAGCGTGGACGAGCTGCCCGCCAAACGCCTCTCCCGCGACGAGCCTCTGGAGCTGCCGTTCGCCCGGCTGACCGCCAGTCTCACCGCTGCGTCCGACCTCGTCGCCGACGGACTTGGCTTCGTCGTCGCACCCGTCCCCAGTCATGACGGGCCGCCCGCCGTACGCCTCGGTCAACGGCTCGCGGTCGCGGTCTACCCGTACATCGTCGGCCAGAGCTTCGACTGGGCTCGCTGGTCGAGCCCCGAACACCGGCGGGCGACGCTGGCGATGGTGGTCGCCGTCCACACCGCGACGCCGTCAGGGCCGGCCGGGGTGGCGCCCATCCCGCACCGCGACGCCCTGGTGGCCGCGATAGACGGCAACAGCGTCGACTCCGGCCCGTACGCCGCACTGGTGGCAGACCTGATCCAGACACACGCCACCCCGATCGCGAGCTCCCTGCACCACTACGACTCCTTGGTGGCAGAGCTCGATCCGGCAGGGGGCGTCCTGACCCATGGCGAACCGCACCCGGGCAACACGATGCTGACCAAGGCGGGGTGGCGGCTGATCGACTGGGACACCGCCGAGGTAGGGCCGCCCGAGCGCGATCTCTGGGCGCTCGCGGAGAACGACCCGGCGGTGCTCAAGGAGTACGCCGAGGCGACGGGCACCAGGCCGCGCGTCGACGTGCTCGAGCTCTACCGTGTGCGCTGGGACCTGGCAGACATCGCTGCAGACGTCGCCCGCTTGCGCTCGCCACACTGGGGCAATGCCGATGACGACAAGGCGTGGGCCAACGTGCGCGCCCTGGTCGTGGGCCTCCACGGCTGACCCCACGGCCGGTGCGGTTTCCGTACAGTCCCCCTCATGCCCTTCACCGGAAGCCACCCGGCGGCCGTCCTGCCGCTCCTCGGCGTCGGCCTCCCCGCGTCAGCGCTCGTGATCGGCAGCACGTCGCAGGACATCCCGTACTACTTCCCGTTCAACACCGCGACCTGGCCGACGCACAGTTGGCTGGGCATGTTCACGATCGACCCGCTGCTGGGCCTCGCTGCCTGGCTGGTCTGGCACGGCCTGCTGTCGGCCCCCGCGCTCGCCTATGCGCCGGCCGGGTTGCGCGGTCGGCTGACTCAGGTCGACATCGGGCTGCACGGGCGTCATTCGGTACGGGCCTTCGGCCTCGCGGTGGCCGCGTTGTTCGTCGGCGGCGTGACGCACATCTTCTGGGACGAGTTCACGCATCCGCGGCGCTGGGGCACGCACCACATCCCGGCGCTCACCGAGCACTTCGGCGGGCTGCAGGGTTACCGCTGGTCGCAGTACGGCAGCGGGCTCTTCGGGGCGTCGGTGATCGCGATCTGGCTGTTCCGGTGGTGGCGGCGCACTTCCCCACAGGTCGTCGGTCACCAGGCTGCTCGCTGGCCGTGGCTCACCCTGGTCGGCGTCGCTGCCGTGGCGGGCGTCGTCGCGGCGGTGACGTCACCGAGCGTCCAGCAGGCGGCGTTCAACGGGGCGACGACCGGTGGCGGCACTGCGGCGGCGCTCGCGGTCGTGCTGGCCGCGGGCTGGCATCTCCGCCACACCGCCGTTGAGCCTTAGGCAGGTCAGCCGGCGAGCAGCTTGATCTGGACGACCTGGTCGTTGCCGTCGGACCGCTCAACGATGCCCAGGGCCTTGAAGCCGCTCAGCGACTTCTCCTTGGTAGCCGCGAGGAGGCCGGTGAACTTAGACAGGTCGACGTAGGCCGCGAAGTGCGCCTTGCTCAGGTCACCCATGGCGGCGGTGAACTGCGGGTTGGCGCCGAGCTTGCCACTGCCAGCGAGCGCGGTCGCGTAGGCCTGGCTGCTGCCGAGGACGAAGTCGCCGCCCGCGGTCGCCGTGCCGAGCTTGAACGGGATGCCGGTCTTGGAGACGTGGTCGATCAGCGTGGTCGCCAGGGCCTGTGCCTTGGCGACGTCCTTGGGGTGGCTGCGGATGCCGACCTGAAGGTCGGCGAGGTGGCTGGCGCCCAGCGGGATGTCGCCGACCGCGACGACCGCGTGGTCACCCAGGATGGCGCCAAGGTCGTCGGGGAACTTCAGGCCGGTGGCGCTGAGGAACGCCTGCGAGATCTCCTCGGACGGGTCCATCGAGAGGCTGAGGCTGCTGGAGTACGCGCTGCCGACCGCGGCGGAGGGGAACGCCGTCGGGAAGCCGGAAGGGAACGCCGAGGCGAAGGCCGGGTTGGCTTCGAGCGAGGCCATCATCGCGGAGGGGATCGGTGCAGGCACGGGGGCCGAAGCGGCGGCCATCATCGACACCGCGGACGCCTGTGCCGGGGCGGCATCGCCGGCGACGGCGAGGCCGGCCAGGGTGCCCAGCCCACCGAGCGAGGACAACGACTTCATCGCCGAGGTGAGGCCGCCGGTGACGTTGCCGAACGCGATGGCGCCGGTGGTGTCAGCGGGCAGCGTGGTGATCTCGTCGCCGACCACCGAACCACTGGAGGCCTTCTGCCCGAGGGCTCGTACCGTGACGGTCGCGACCTTGTCCTCGACGCTCACGCCGAGGACGACGCGGCCACCGCTGAGCGCCTTGCCGCCGAGCGCGCCGAGCGCTCCGGCGCTGCTGAACGACTTGAACGCGCTGCAGCCTCCGCTGAGCGCAGAGCCGGTCGCGCAGGTCTTGGCGATCGCCGACTTGGCGGCGGCGGTGATGCGGTCGAGGTCGGCCCACATCGTGACGAGGCTGCCTGCGGGCAGGGTCGCCACGTCGGCTGCGTAGCTGCCCGAGGACGGCAGCGCGCCGGCCGCGGCCTGGGTCTGGGCGGAGTCGAGGTCGGCCTGGTGCTGGGCGAGCAGGACGTCACCGTCGACCACGGTGTAGGCGAACGAGGTGTCCTTCTGGTGCAGCTGGGCCAGGTCGGTCTTGGCCTTGGCAGCGTCGGACGTGGCGACGACGACCAGCGGTACGGGGTCGCCGTTGCTGCCGCGGAAGACGGCGATGCCGGCCTCGTTGCCCAGCCAGGGCTGGATCTGGGTGGTGTAGTCGATGTTGTCGGCCTTGGTGAACACCGTGCTCAGCAGGGTGTCGCGGAAGGTTGCCTTGTGGGCGTCGGGCTTGGTCGCGGGCGAGCCAGGGAAGTGCGAGAGGTACTCGTACAACCCAGCGGACGACTCCTGCTTGAGGTTGACCTCGATGTAGCCGTAGGCACTGGCGGGCACGAGCTTGGTCAGCGCGCCGGCCTTGGTGCTCGACTTGCTGACGAGGGCGACGGCGCCGCCGGCCAGAACCACGACGATGACCGTGGCCATCGCGAGCAGGATCGGGAGGCGGCTGGACTTGCGCGGCGCATCGTCGTGCGAGCCGATGACGTCCGTCGGGCTCGGCGTCACGTCGAACGGCTGCCCGTACGGCGGAGGACTGGTGGGCGGCGGCGGGATGAAGCCCTCGCCATCAGCCGAACCATGCTCAGACCCGAAGTCGCTCATGCCGTACTCCCCCTTCACCTACCAGCGCCCTGCTGGCAGTGCGGTGCCCACTCACTCGTCCGCAGAACCCCCGGGCTGAAGGGAAAATCTGTGTCCGGCACAGTGGTGCCATGCCGAGCCAGTCCCCCGTGCCGATCCCACCCGACGATCTTCGCCTGCTGCGGCAGGCCCTGCTGGCCGCAGGCTACACCGTCGACGGGGTCCCCACGGCCATGTCCGACCAGGCTCACGCCGCCCTCGGCGCGGGCGATCCGGCCCCTGCGCTGCGGGCCACGCGAGACGGCTCGCCGCTCTCCACGCTGATCCGGCTTTTCCTGCTGGGGCGCGTCGTCGCCGAGCCTGCGTGCACCGCCGCGCTCGCCCCGTTGCCGGTCGCGTCGGCCCTCGCGATGGGACTGCTCACGCGGCAGGAAGGCGGCTTGCGTGCGCTGCTCGACGTCCGGCCGTACGGGGAGCCGGGTGCGGGTTGGTTCGTCGTGTCCGACATGGGTGGTCGCTCCGGGCCGGTGAGCCGCGACCACGTCCTGGGCGTGGGCGGCGCGTCGGTGACGCTGGCCCAGGCAACCGTGCGGTCCCCGGTCGGCACGGCGCTGGATCTCGGCACCGGCTCGGGAGTGCAGGCGCTGCACCTCTCCGACCACGCCGCCGCGGTCGCCGCCACCGACCGCAATCCCCGCGCACTTCACCTGGCCGCGATGACCGGTGCGCTGTCCGGCGTACGAGGGTGGGAGCTGCTCGAAGGCGACCTGTTCGCGCCCGTGGCCGGCCGGCGCTTCGACCTGGTCGTGTCCAACCCGCCGTTCGTCGTGGCGCCCGAGGGCCGGTTCCTCTACCGCGACAGCGGTCTGCCGGGCGACGAGGTGTGCCGCCGCATCGTGGCCGAGGTGCCCGGCTACCTCAACCCCGGCGGCACGGCGCAGCTGCTGGCCAACTGGCTGCACGTCCGCGGCGCCGACTGGGAGTCACGCCTCGACGGCTGGCTCTCTGGTACGGGCTGCGACGCGCTCGTCGTCCAGCGCGAGCTGCAGGACCCGGCGGAGTACGCGGCGCTGTGGCTGCGAGACAGCGGCGACGACCATGACCCCGAAGGAGACCTCTACGCCTCGCTCTACGACGACTGGCTCGCGTGGTTCGCCCTGCACCGCGTCGAAGCCATCGGTTTTGGCGTGATCTCCTTGCGCAACAACGGTTCTGACCGTCCGGTCGTCTCGCTGGAGAACCACATGCAGCCGGTCGAGCAGCCCATCGGACCGACGCTGGGCTCATGGCTGACGAGAGCCGCCACCCTGCGCGACCTGAGCGACGACGACCTGCTGCACACGCCGCTCGCGGTGGCGGACGACGTCCGGCTCGAGCAGCGTGCAGTGCCGGGCGACGGCTGGGAAGTCGTGGCCCAGACGATGCTGCAGGAGAGTGGCCTGCGGCGGCGGGCCGGCATCGACGAGTTCGGGCTCATGCTGGTCGCGGGATGCACCGGGGCACAGACTCTCGCCGGCCTGCTCGACGTGCTGGCCACTGCGTACGACGTCGACGCCGATGACCTGCGCGACGACACGCTGCCGCTCGTACGCGAGCTGGTGCGGGACGGCTACCTGCTCCTACCGTGAGCTCGCGGAACCGACCAGGGTGGAGGTGCGTCCAACCGCCATGAGACGTATGCACCTCGTGGTTCCGGTGCTCGCCCTGCTCGCGGGCTGCGCGAACGCGTCGTCCGGCTCGGCCGCCGGGCAGCCGACGCCTGCGGTGATCGCTCCTGCCACGGTGAGCGACCCACTGGCAGGCTGTGCACCACTGCCGAAGCCCACCGCCGGGGCCGGCGTTGCCGTCGACTACGCCGACTTCGTCCAGGCGCACGGGGTCACGTACGTAGCGCTCGCAGACGCAGCAACCGTCGTGAGCGCCGGCGACGCGGGACCGCTGCAGTTCAAGGTCCGTTGTGCGCTGGGCAACCTCAACACGGCCACGCACCAGCAGCCTCCACCGGCCCGGGACGGCGACGCGGCCTATCTCGCGTCAGGCACCCCCGTGTATGCCCAGAAGGGCTGGCCGACTTCCTGCCGGCTCCTGGCGCAGGACTCCAGCCAGTGGCGCGTGTTCATCGCGAAGAACGCCTCCGGCACGCCGGTCGCCTGCCAACCCACTCCCGGGACCGTCCAGCAGACCATCGCCGCGACGACAGGCCCGTACGGCGACTGCCACAGCGTGGCCCTCCCACCGGGACAGACGGCAGGCGAACCAGACTTCGTCGAGTTCCTTGTCTTCCAGGGCCAGACCTACGTCGGAGGCCAGGCCGGAGCCAAGGACCCCGGCCACTCGACGGTCGCCTTCCACGTCCGGTGCGACTTCGGCGCGTTCAGCGACAGCCTGCTGGGCACGACCCGCAGCGGGGTCCAGTCCGAGGGCGACGCGGCGTTCCTGCCGGCGGGCACCGTGGTCTACGCCATCACGGGTTCGTCCCCACAGTGCCGACTGACCGCCGACCAGAGCGACGGCTGGCACGTCTACACGGCCAACGGTCCGGGCTGCGCCTCGCCGCCCCCGATCGCGACGGCGCTCCCGAGCCAGGGCTGATTCGGCGTACGGTGAAGTCATGACGGAGACGGTGCTCAGCAGCAATGGTCGCGTAGTCCTCGGCGGCCTCAGCTCCCGCGCGTACGAGCACCCTGCCGACCGGTCGGCCTTGGTGGCGCTGCGGTCGCTGACCGGGTTTGACACCGTACTGAAGGCGTTGTCCGGCTTCTTCCGCGAGCGCAGCCACCGGCTGATGTACCTTGCTTCGTCGGTACGGGTGAGTGACCGCCAGTTCGTCGACATCAACGCGATGTACGCCGAGCTGATCGAGGTGCTCGACCTGCCCGACCGGCCCGAGCTGTTCGTCGAACGCAGCCCCAACGCGTACGCGATGGCCATGGGCATGGACCGCCCGTTCGTCGTCGTCAGCACCGGCCTGCTCGACCTCATGGAGCCCGACGAGTTGCGGTTCGTGCTGGCCCACGAGCTCGGCCACGTGATGTCGGGCCACGCCGTCTACCGCACGATGCTCCATCACCTCATCCGGCTGTCCGCCCGCGCCGCCTGGATCCCCATGGGCTACCTCGGCATCCGTGCCGTGATCGGTGCCCTCGAGGAGTGGCAGCGCAAGTCTGAGCTCTCGGCCGACCGGGCCGGCCTGCTCGGCTGCCAAGACCCCGACGCCGGGCTGCGTTCCCTGATGAAGATGGCCGGCGGCGCCAAGCTCTACGAGATGGATCAGGCTGCTTTCCTTGAGCAGGCTGCAGAGTACGACGCGGCAGGCGACCTGCGCGACGGTGTCCTCAAGCTGCTCAACCTCGAGGGGCGCAGCCACCCGTTCACCGTCCTGCGCGCGGCCGAACTGCAGCGCTGGGTCGATGACGGAGAGTACGCGACGATCATCGGTGGCACCTACCCGCTGCGCGAGGACGACCCTCACGCCTCCTTCACCGACGAGGTCAAGGCCAGCGCCAAGTCGTACAAGCGCAGCATCGACGAGTCGGCCGACCCGTTGATCAAGCTCGGCAAGTCAGTCGTCGGCGAGGCCTACGGCTTCGGCCAGAGCATCTTCAACAAGATGAACGGCGCTCGTACGGGGGGAACCACCGCGACCGCCACGCCGCCCGACGACGTGATCGACATCGAGTCCGAGGACGACGAGCAGTAAATCCCTGGCGCAGCAGGCATTCCGGGTGCACCCTGCCGTAGTGCCCCATGACTACTTCGACGAGCCGGTGGCCGCGCGGTACGACGACTCCACCACGGGGGTCTTCGACCCGGCGGACATCGCACAGACCGTCGACTTCCTGGCCGGTCTGGCCGGCGACGGCGCGGCCCTCGAGCTGGGCATCGGCACGGGTCGCGTTGCGCTGCCTTTGAGCCAACGCGGGGTACGGGTCTGCGGCATCGACCTGTCCACGGCGATGGTCGCCCGGATGCGCGCCAAGCCGGGCGGAGAGGTCATCGAGGTCGCGATCGGCGACTTCGCCGAGACCCGGGTCGAGGGCACGTTCTCCCTCGCCTACCTGGTCTTCAACACCATCAGCAACCTCACCTCGCAGGACGCGCAGGTCGCCTGCTTCCGCAACGTCGCCCGCCACCTCGACGACGGTGGCGCCTTCGTCATCGAGGTCGGAGTGCCTGACCTGCAGCGACTTCCGCCCGGCGAGACCTTCCACCCGTTCAGCGTCACCCCGACCCATCTCGGCTTCGACGAGTACGACGTCGTCCACCAGGGCCTGATCTCCCACCACTACACCGTCGTAGGCGGCCACCTCGACGCGCGCTCGATTCCGTTCCGGTACGCGTGGCCTGCGGAGTACGACTTGATGGCACGGCTCGCGGGCCTGCGCCTCGACGAGCGGTGGAGCGACTGGACCCGTACCCCCTTCGCCGCCGACAGCCGCAAACACGTCTCGGTGTGGCGCAAGATCTCCGCCACTGCCTTCTAGCCTCGCGGATCACTGGGCGGTTCTGGCTGCTCTGGCTGCCGCTATTCGGCGCGAGAGGCCCCAGTGATCCACTCCCACGCGGATCACTGGGCGGTTCTGGCTGCTCTGGCTGCCGCTATTCGGCGCGAGAGGCCCCAGTGATCCGCAAGGGGCCGGGGCATACGAAGGGCCGGACACCCCCCACGGATGCCCGGCCCCTCGGCTGGAGAGGGCGCACTACGCCCGGCTGAACACCCGCCACATGTCGGCCTCGCGGAAGCCGGGCACGACCAGCCCGGTGACGGCGAAGCGGTACATCGCGGCCGACAGGATGCCCGACAGGGCGGTCGAGACGGCGACCACGATCAGCAGCCCGAGGCAGAACAGCACCACACCAACGACCGGCGAGAACATCCACCCCAGGAACAGCATCGCCAGCAGGAGGGGGAACGAACAGACGAAGACGGCCAGGTTGAGCAGGCCGCGTGCGACCAGCTGGCTCCCCCACCGGCTCGCGACCAGCTCACCGGAGCGCTTGATCGAGCGGAGCGGGCCCACGTTCTCGAACAGGATCGCCGGGATGGCCAGAAACGTCGCAAAGTCGAAGGCGCGGTCGATCAGTCCGGCCAGGATCTTGCCGAGCGCGTTGTCCCGCAGGGTGTTCGTCAGCGTCCGCTCCGCGGCCATGATCACGCCGAGCCCGGTCAGCTGCGGCAGCTTGGACAGGGCGAGGCGCCAGCTCTTCCCCAGGTCGGGCCGCAGCCCCTCGAGCCGGGTGGTCGCGGCCGAGATGACGACCGCTCCCCCCAGGTTGCCGATGACGGTCAGCACGACCAGCAGCACAAAGCCCTGGACCGCGGCCGCGGCCCGATGCGTGCTGGGGTCGACGAAGCCGCCGCCGAGAAGGAACACCGGCACGATCACCGCCGCGCCAGCCAGCAACGTCATGATCGGCACCAGCAGCAGCATCGGCTCCGAGCGCAGCACCGTCCAGCAGGTCTTGGCCAGGTCGAGTCCAGCGCCAATCCGCTCGAGTAAGCTCATCTTGGCGCCGACCGGATAGTGGCCAGGTCGCGTCGACATGCCCATCTGCCCGTACGAGGTCCGTGCGGCGCTGGCGAGCATTGACTGCTCCAGCGAGTCCATCTCGGAGACCGCGACCCGGCCCCCGGGCGGCAACGGCGGCCCGGCGTAGCCCCCGAACGCGGTGGGCGGAGGCGGCGGGTAGGACGGCGGCGGCGGACGGTCCGGCCGCTTGCTCACCGGCGGCGCAAAGTAGCCGTCATCGGAACCGGTGCCCGCCATGACCCTCCGCCCGCTGCCTGCGATCAACCGACACCGGGGTGGCGTCCCACTGGCTTTCGGTAGCGATCGGGCGTCACCGATGGGCCGAACGGCCTACCGGCGGGCGAGGAAGATGACGTCAGGCTCGCCGCGAGGCGCACTGCCGGACGGCACGGTGAGCACCTCGACGACACCGAACACGCCGGCGAGCCGCTCGCCGAAGGCGGGCGATGCGGCCGCACTCCAGAACGCCGCCAGCCCGTCGGGCGCCAGCACCGCCCGCAGCCGGGCTAGGCCGTCCGCCGAATAGAGCGCCGCGTTGCCCTCAATGACCAGCCAGTCCGGACCGTTGTCGGTGTCCAGGCAGGCGACATCGACACTGCCGTCGGGGGCTGCCAGCAACCAGTCGACCAGGTCGGCGCAGACCAGAGTGGTACGGGCGTCGTCAAGCGCACCCTGGGAGTACGGCGCCAGCCACGAGGAGTGCCAGCCCACGACAGCGGCCTCGCGCTCGACCACGACAACCTGCTCGACCCGCGGATCGCTCAGGGCTTCGACCAGGGAGAACCCGACGCCGAGCCCACCGACCAGCAGGGTGCGCGGATGGGCGTGACGGTCGAGGGCGGCCCGGACCAGCAACCGCTCGGACGCACCGCCCCGCGTGTCCATGAGGAACAGACCGTTGCTGATGACCTCGAGATGATCGCCGTCCGAACGCAGGACCAGCTCACCCCGAGGGGTGTCGACCCGGTCGAGGACCGTCAGCTCCATCAGCTGGGGCGAACGGCTCCGACGTAGTCGCCGCGGAATGCGCCGCTGATCCGCACGCTCTCGCCGGCCTCAGGCGATTCGATCATGTCGCCGCCGCCGATGTAGATGCCGACGTGGTGGATCGGGCTGCCGAAGAAGACCAGGTCACCCGGGCGCAGCTCGCTCTGGCTGATGTGGCGACCGGAGCCGAACTGGGCGCTGGAGCTGTGCGGCAGGTAGATGCCGGCGTGGGCGTAGACGTACATCGTCAGGCCCGAGCAGTCGAAGTGGTTGGGGCCGGAGGCGGCCCAGACGTAGGACTTGCCGAGCTCGTTGTGGGCCCACTGGACAGCGGTCTCCGCCGCGCTGCTGCTGGACGAGGAGTCGGACGACCCGCCCACGCTGCCCGAGGCGCTGCCGCCGGAGGACGAGGACCCGCCGGATGAACTGCTGGAGCCGTTGTCGCCGGAGCCGGTGCTGGCACCCGACCCCACCGTGGCGCTGGGTGCCGTGGCGACGGGGGCCGCCACCGGAGTGGCAGCCGCGGTCGAGGCGACAGAGGCCTTCTGCGAGGCGAACGCCTGCGCAGCCTGGGCCTGCTGGGCCCGCTGCTGCTCGAGCGCAGCCTCGGCGCGGACCGCCGCTGCGTGAGCGGCGCGGGCCTGGGCGGCCGCAGCGGCGTCCTTGGCGGCGATGGCCTTGGCGAGGGCGATCTCGGCGGCCCTGATCTGGGCCTTCTGCTGAGCGACCAGCGTGTTGAGCAGCGTGCCGGCCTGACCGGCGGCAGCGATGACGCGCGCCTTGTCGACGGCGAGCTGGGCGACCACAGCGGCAGCGGCGGCGACGGCCTGGGCCGCGGCCCGCGCGGTCGTGGTGGCGTTCTCCTGGGCCGCGTGGACGGCGTTGACGACGTTGAGGTTGTTGCTCGACAGCGAGTCGACCAGCGCGGCGCGGTCGACGAACCCGGCCGGGTCGCTGCTCTGGTAGAGCAGGGTGGTGTCGCCGGTCGCGCCCTGGGAGTAGGCAAGCGTGGCAACAGCGGCAACGGACTGCTGGGCCTTGACCAGGCGGGCCGCCGCG
The DNA here is from genome assembly GCA_033097465.1 of Acidothermaceae bacterium B102. Taxonomy (GTDB): domain Bacteria; phylum Actinomycetota; class Actinomycetes; order JAWWOL01; family JAWWOL01; genus JAWWOL01. The sequence continues at coordinate 3,398,849 of AP028633.1, read as the reverse complement.
GCAGCGGCGATGGTCTTCTTCTGAGCAGCCACCCGGTCCGCCGCGGTCAGCGCGATCTGGCCGTTGTCGTAGGCCTCAGCGGCCTGCTCGGACTGGTCCTGCAGCTTGGCCAGCTGGGCCTTGGCCGTGCTGATGCGGCTGGAGATGTCGGCATTGGCGCTGGTCAGGTTGGGGGCGAACGCCATCACACCAGCGATGGTCGCCAACGCGACCGGAGCGACGAGCATGCGATTCAGTCGTGGGCCAGCCACAGACAGCAGGCTCCTTCTTCCACAGTCCGCCGACCGGGTTAGCTGACGGGCTCGGGCGGGAAGATGCGCCCTACGACCCAGCGGCACGAGTGCTGCTGGGCTGATTCGCCCCTAGGGACCTGGGTCCCCGGCTCCGAAAGGATTAGGCGGTACGGATACGTCGCTCACCGTGTGGCAGCAGGTCACGATCCGGTTGCGGGCGACTCTAGCGCACAACGCTGTTCATCTAAACCCCCTGTCCCCTGTGACACGCGGTTACGGGCGACAAAGCCCCACACATCCCCAGGGCCGGACAAATCCTTGACGTGGCCGCGTTCTCATGAGTCCGGTACGAACCGCAGCGCCACCACCCCCTAGGCTCCCGTTCATGGTTGAGCCCCCGGCCGACGGCCCCAGCAGCCCCCGTTCCCGCGTGAAACGGCAGCCCCAGCTCGCCGCGTACGACCGGCGGACCATCAACGCGATCCTCGACGCCGGCATCGTCGGCCATCTAGCCGTCGTCGACGAGGCGGGTCAGCCGTACGCGCTCCCGCTGGGTTACGCGCGCGATGGTGACGCTGTGTTACTGCACGGCTCCACCGCGAGCAGGGTCTTCCGGCTTGCCGCGAGCGGCGCTCCGGTCTGCCTGACCGTGACCCTGTTCGACGGCATCGTCTTCGCCCGGTCGGTCTTCAACAGCTCAATCCACTACCGCTCGGTGGTGGTCCTCGGGCGGGCAACCCCCGTCGCCGACGACGACAAGACCGAGGCCTTGCGCGTTCTCTCGGAGCGGCTCGCGCCCGGCCACTGGGACGCGGCGCGGCAGCCGTCGGCCCAGGAGCTCAAGGCGACGAGCGTCCTGCGGTTGTCCCTCACCGAGGCCTCGGCCAAGATCAGCACGGGCCCGCCCGAGGACGAGCCCGCAGACCTCGCCCTCGACGTCTGGGCCGGCGTCGTGCCCGTCGAGCAGCTGTGGGGAAAGCCGGAACCGGCCCCCGAGCTCGCGCCCGGCCGACCGGTTCCGTCCTACGTCCTTGACTGGCGGCCCGAGCTCAGGCCGTCGACGGGCCCTGCCACAGGTTGATGCCGCCCTCGACGGCATAGCGGTCGATCTCGGCCAGCTCATCCGCGCTGAAGCTGAGGTTGCCGAGAGCCGCCACGTTGTCCTCGAGCTGGCCGACGCTCGACGCACCGATCAGCACCGTCGTGACCCGCTCGTCGCGCAGTGCCCACGCCAGGGCCATCTGCGCCAGCGTCTGTCCACGCCGTTCGGCCAGCCCGTGCAGCGCCCGGATGTGGGTCATGTTGCGCTCGGTCAGCAGGTCGGGGCTGAGCGACTTCTGCTCGGACGCGCGAGACCCCTCGGGGATGCCGTCGAGGTAGCGGTCGGTCAGCATGCCCTGCGCCAGCGGTGAGAACGCGATGCAGCCGACGCCCTCACGGCCGAGGACGTCGAGCAGGTCCTCCTCGATCCAGCGGTTGAGCATGGAGTAGGACGGCTGGTGGATCAGCAGCGGCGTGCCCAGCTCACGCAGGATCCGTACCGCCTCGGCCGTCCGCTCCCCCGAGTAGGACGAGATGCCGACGTAGAGCGCCTTGCCCGCGCGGACGATCGAGTCGAGGGCGCCCATCGTCTCCTCGAGCGGCGTGTCCGGGTCGAAACGGTGGTGGTAGAAGATGTCGACGTAGTCGAGGCGCATGCGCTGGAGCGACTGGTCGAGGCTCGCCGTGAGGTACTTGCGCGAGCCCAGGTCACCGTACGGCCCGGGCCACATGTCCCAGCCCGCCTTGGACGAGATCACCAGCTGGTCACGGTACGGGCGGAAGTCGTCGGCCATGTGCCGGCCGAAGTTGGTCTCGGCAGCGCCGTACGGCGGGCCGTAGTTGTTGGCCAGGTCGAAGTGCGTGATGCCCAGGTCGAACGCGCGGCGCAGGATGGCCTGCTGCGTCTCGAACGGCTTGTCGTCACCGAAGTTGTGCCAGAGTCCGAGCGACACGGCGGGCAGCAGCAGGCCGCTGCGTCCGGTGCGCCGGTAGAGCATGGAGTCGTAGCGGTCGTCAGCGGCGACGTAGGTCACGGAGGAGCTCCTCGAAGATCAGTCTGTACGGGCCTCCATCATTGCTGAGCGTCAGCCCTTCTGCCGCACCACCACGACCTGGTTGCTCGTCGCAGGCGCGACGGTCCAGTCGCCCTTGGTCGCCCGCCACAGCTGGCCCGCGTACGAGACCTCGGTGATCTGGTACGCCGCCGCGTGCGAGATGAGCCAGCCCACGACCAGCCAGCCGCGTTCAGCGGTGAGGTCGGCACCGAGGACGGGGTTGCCGAGGTCGCGCACGGCGTCGGTACGGAACGTCGGCGAGAGCCCCGTGGTGGGCAGCGCGATGTCGGACGTGGCGTAGTGGCACGTCATGCCGGCGGGCGTGTCGCCGGTCAGGGCGGCGGCGATCGCGGTGGCGCGTGGCGCCCACTGGGCGTAGGCGTTGGGCCGGCCGCTGCGCTGAACCGCCTGGCCGGCGACCGTGACGGCGACGGTCTGCCAGTTCTTGACCTTGACCAGGTGGGTGAAGAACGCCCCCGCCGCGTACAACGGGTCCTGCACCTGGGCCGCCGTGCCCCACCCCTGCGACGGCCGCTGCTGGAACAGGCCGAGCGAGTCGCGGTCGCCGTGGTTGAGGTTGCGCAGGCGTGACTCCTGCATCGCGACGGCGATCGCGACGACGACCGCGTGGTGCGGCAACTGCCGCTGCTCGGCGACCGACGTGATGATCGCGGCGTTCTGCGCCTGCTCGGGGTCCATCTCGTAGGTGCCGGCGGTGCAGCTCGCGATGACGACGGGCCCGGGCCGCAGCACGATCAACGCGACCACGAAGCCACCGATGACGACGGCCAGGGTGAGGAGTGCGATCACAAAGGTGAGCGCGCGGCCGGGGCGTCGGGACATCGGGCAAGGCTACCGTCGAAGGGCACCGGCAATGGTCCCGCCCAGGGTCAATGCAGCGCACGCCGCGACCGCCGCCAACATCCAGGCGGTCGTACGGAAGCCCTGGGCCACCGCCAGACCGGTCACCGCCACTCCCAACGCGGTCCCGAGGCTGCGCGTCATGGTGAGCACGCCGCCGACCTGACCGGCCTGGCCGGGGCGCGCCTCGCACATGATGGCCGCGTTGTTGGCCGGGGTGAACAGGCCGAAGCCTGCGCCCGCGGCGGCCAGCAGGACCGCCAGTCCCACCGGGCCTGGACGAGCAGCGCCGGCCACCGCCATCGCCGCCGCCACCAGACCGAGACCACCGAGGGCGAACCGTCGCCCACCCCACCTGTCAGCAGCCGCACCCGCGAAGGGCGCCGTCAGGCCGAGGGCTGCGGGCAGGGCGGTGATCACGAGCCCACTGCGGGCGACGGACAGCCCGAGCGCGTCCTCGCAGTAGAACGGTGCGGCGACGAGGATGCCGAAGAGCACCCAGTAGGACAGCAGGCCGGCGACGACGGACGCGCGCAACCCCGGCCGGGCGAACAGCGCAGGCGGCAGCAGCGGCGACGCGGCGCTCCTTTCGACCCGTACCAGAACCACGACCAGCAGCGCCGCGGGGACCAGCAGGCTGAGTGCGGCAGGCGACGTGGCGTCGGACAGCGCCAGGAGCAGCAGGAACGCTCCCCCGGCGAACACCAACAACCCGCGCGCGTCGAACGGCTCGACAGCAGACTTGTCCTTGGTACGGGGAAGCAGGAACCAACCGGCGACGGTGCCCACCACACCGGCGGGAACGGTGGCGAAGAACACCCACCGCCAGCCGCCGGCCGCGATGAGAAGACCACCGACGGTCGGCCCGAGCGCGAGGCCGAGGGCCTGAGCCGCCCCCTGGATGCCGAGGCCGCGCGCCCGCCGGGCGACCGGCAGCGAGGTGATGATGAGGGCGACGCTGTTGGCCTGGAGCATCGCCGCCCCGAGCGCCTGGACCACCCGCGCCGCGATCAGCGTGCCCAAGGTGGGCGCCAACCCGCAGCCCACGGTCGCCACGGTGAAGACCGCGAAGCCGTACGTGTAGAGCAGCTTGCGGCCGACCACGTCGCCGAACCGGCCCACGGCGACCACGGCCGCGACGAGGACGACGAGGTAGGCGAGCGCCACCCACTCGACGTCGTGCAGGGACGCGTGGAAGACGTGGCGCAGGGTGGGCAGCGTCACGGTGACGATGCTGGCGTCGAGCTGTCCCATGAAGGCGCCGATGCAGACGGTGGCGACGATCAGCCACTCGCTGACCCGGCTGGTGCGCACGGCATCGGGGCGGGCCGGCTCGACCGACAGCCTCGTCCAGAGTCGTCCCGCCTGGTCCGTCACGCCACCCCTTCGATTACCTCGGTGTCCGAGTCAAAAATACCTCGGGAAGCGAGATAATGTCGGACCATGCCCCAGACACCTGAAGAAGTGGACTCGGCGGTCGAGCTGGCCGACCTGTCCGGTCGGCTCCGGCGCGCGCTGCGGGCCGGCGTCCGCAGGGACTGGCCGTACGACGCGCTCTCGACGGCACAGCTCGACCTGCTGCGGCTCCTCGCCGACTACGGGACGCTGTCGGTCAACGACGCCGCCACCCACCTCGGGGTCGCACCCAACACGGTGAGTGGCCTCGTACGACAGCTCACCGATGACGGGCTGGTGTCCCGCAAGCCGGACCCGGACGACCGGCGGGTGGGCCGGCTGCAGGCATCTCCCCTGGCGCGGCGCCGGCTGCAGCGCTGGCGGGGGTTCCGGGACGGACTGCTCGGCAATGCCTTGGCGCAGCTCGAGGCGGCCGACCAGGCTGCGCTGGCCGCCGCCGTCGAGCCGCTGCGTCGCCTGGTCGCGGCCCTCGAGCAGCCAGGCCCGGCCGAACGCGGCTGAACACCACATGAAAGCGTTACCTGAACGACGCAACTTTCCGGGAGGGTAGTGCGTCGAACGTGGAGAAGAAGTAGTGGGGGCGCGCTGACCAGTGTCGGTTGAGCTCGACGACCCGAGGCGGCGAGGAGGTCAGCAGCACCGTGTCCGTCACCGGAACCACCACCGGCAGTCCCGGGCCGACCCTGCTGCGCCGCAGACCCTCGCTGCCCCGGCCGACAGCCGCCTGGGCACCGCCGCTGGTCTACCTGCTGCTCGCCATCGGCATCTGCATCCACCTGCTGGCCGACCCGATGCACCGGGTGGTCGCGGGCAACCCGCATGACGTGGCGCTGATCAGCTATTTCCTACAGGCGGAGCCAAGCGCCCTGCTGCACGGCCACAATCCGCTGCTGATCACGACGATGAACGCCCCGGACGGGGTCAACGTCATGTGGAACACCGGCCTGCTGTTGCCGGCCATGATCCTGGCGCCGATCACGCTGACGCTGGGCGGCACCGTCACCTTCAACCTGCTGCTAGTGGCCGGCCTCGCCGGCTCGGCGTGGACCGCCTACCTGCTGGCCCGCCGCTTCACCCAGCACCGCGTGTCCGCGTTCCTTGCCGGTCTGCTGTACGGGTTCAGCCCCGCGATCACCCACCAGGCAGTGGGGCACCTCCACCTCGTGGTCGCCTTCCTGCTGCCCCCGCTGCTGGGCACCCTCGTCGACGTCGTTCGCGGCCCGTTCCGCTGGTGGACATCGGTGCTGTTGGGGCTCCTCGCCGCCGCCCAGCTGCTCACCGGCGAAGAGCTCTTCGCCTGCGCCGCGATCACCGGCGCGGTCCTGTGCCTCGTGCTGGCGGCGAGCCGTCCCCGTACCGCAATCGTCTCTGGCTTCTCGTGGCTGCGCGGCTTCGTCGTGGCGGGGGCGACCTTTGGCCTACTGACGTTCGTACCGCTGCTGTTCCAGCTGCACGGGCCACGCCAGCAGTTCGGGTCACCGTTCGCGTTCGACTACTACAAAGCTGATCTGACCTGGTTCGTACGACCGGATCGGTGGATGCCGCTGCACCGCCTCGCGTCCGGGCTGAGCGAGAGCCAGCTGGCGGTCGGCAACACCGAGCACGACGCGTTGCTCGGGTGGCCGCTGCTGCTGTTCGGGCTGGGGTTCGTGGTCTGGCGCTGGCACGACCTCAAGGTGCGCGCGGTCGGCGGCACAGCCGTGGTGCTCGGCATCTTCAGCCTCGGCAGCATGCTCAAGGCCGACAACACGTGGACCCACCTGCACCTGCCCTGGTTCTACGTCCAACAGCTGCCGCTGATGAAGGGGCTGCTGCCGGAGCGGTTCGGCATCCTGGTCGCCGGGTTGGTGGGGCTGCTGATCGCCTTCGGGGCCGACCTTCTGCTCGAGCGGGTGCCGTCGCGGCCGGTCGCGCGGCTGACCCTGCTGGTCGCTGCACTGATCCTGCTGGCGCCGCTGACCCCGCGGCCGCTCGAGGCGACCGCCCGTCCGGCGACCCCGACCTTCATCTCCACCGGGCTGTCCAAGACCTTCCTCGCCAGCGGCAGCACCGTGCTGGTCCTGCCGTTTCCGAGCCCGACCAACACCAACGCGATGGACTGGCAGGCCGACGACGGCCTGCGCTGGTCGATGCCCGGCGGCTACTTCGTCGGGCCGGGCTGTCAGGGACGCGACTGCCGCGGCCGCGCCATCATGGCGCCCAACCTGCGCGTGACCTCCACGCTGTTCAAGCACGTCCTGACCGGCGCCCTCTCGCCCCACGACATCACCCCCAGCGACATCACCCAGGCCGCCATCGACCTGCGCCACTGGGGTGTCACGGAAGTTATGGTCGGGCCGGTGGCCGGGCAGGCGACCCTGGCCAAGGCGATGACCGTGCTGCTGGGCCGGCCGGGCATCAAGCTCGACGACGTCTGGCTCTGGCACCTGCCCTCATAAGCGCGGCTAGATTTCCACGTTGTGCCGGCGGGCGATGTCGAGCAGCTCGGCGATGCGGCCCCAGGCCGGGTGCTCCATGACGTCCTCGCCCTGCGTGGCAGCGACCTCGAGGGCCATCGACGCTCGGCGGACCTGGGCGCGCAGCTCGCGGGCGAAGACCGTGCCGGCGGGGGCGACGGGAACCGTGTCGAGGCTGGTGCTCATGCTGACCTCCGAGGGCGGGGACGGTTGCTGCTCGATGTCCTTACTCTCGCCGCGCAGCCTGTTCCGGCCCTGCCCACAACCTTTGCGCTTCCTGTGACTGCTGCCCGCCTGCTCAGCACGCGCGGCGGGAGCGTGCGGCAACCGGCCGCTGCCTCCTCACAGGCCTCGATGGCGTCCTGCAGCAGGGCATCCCACCAGTCGTCGCTCCAGCCCGCCTCAGCCAGGGCCCGCAGGGGCGGCAGGAGCCGAGGGTCGGCGAGCTCGCGAGCCGCGTCGACGAACAGGTAGTCGACGTCAGGGTCGGTGAGCACGACGAGGAGGAACGGGAGGACGCGGTGGTCCTTGCGCGCGCCGAGGGCACGGGCCGCCTCGCCGGCGGTGTCCGCGCCCTCGTCCGTCAGGCGGCGTACGAAGGCGTCCCGTATCGCGGGCGTGTCCACGTGCGACTTCGAGCCAAGCGCGAACGTCGCCCAGTCCCGGACCTCGTCGCACGGGTGCTCCATCGCGCGCAGCAACGCATTGACGATGGGGTGGGCAGCCGGCAGGTCCGCGGCGCGCGGGAGCGAGTAGAGCACCTGTCGCCCCACGACCTCGTCGGCATCGCCGAGCAGGCCGATCTGGATCGCCTGGACCCGGTCGTCGTCCTTGTAGGCGAGGGCGGTGGCGGCGGCCAGCCGGACGTCGACATCGGTGCTCAGCGCGGCCCGCAGCACGTGCTCCAGCAGCAGCCCGACCAGGCTCTCGTCGTCGTCGGCAAGCTCGCCCAGGACGTCGAGACCCGTTGCCCTGGTCGCATTGTGGGTGCTCAGGCACCACTCGTTGGCGGCATCGAGGACGGCAGTGCGGTCGACCTCGTCGATCATCGCGCGGACGAGGGGCCAGTAGCCGCCGAAGGCATGCCAATCCCCCGAAACGAGGTACGGCAGGAAGTCGGCCGGGGTCCTGGACACGCCCTTGATCGTCGCACCGCCGTCGACCCGTTTTCGGGGCGCGGCGCGGTTCGAGTGGCTAGGCGACGATCTCGGCGGTGAGGGCGCGGGTGGTGCTGAGCTCGCCCCGGGCCTCGCCGCTGTACGAGCCGGACGTAGGGGCGACGTCGCGGTAGTCGCGGCCGGTCGCAATGGTGACGTAACGGCGGTCGGTACGCCGCCCGTGGCACGGATCGAAGGCGACAGCGCGGGCGCCCAAGCCATCGGGGACGAGGACCTCGACCCACGCATGGGTGCCGCCCTGGCCGATCAGGTGACCCGAGACGTAGCGGGCACGGACGCCGACGGACCGGCACATCGCGAGCATGACGTGGGCCTGGTCCTGGCAGACGCCCATGCCGCCGGCGAGGGCGTCAGCCGCGGGGGTGTCGACGTCAGTGGCGCCGAACCCGTACGCCACCAGGGTCGGGATCAGCTTGCAGATGTTGTCGGCCGTCTCCTCGGCGTCCGCGACGGCGTGCTCGCGGGCGAGGGAGCGGATGCGCTCGTCGGGCGTGGTGAGCGCTGTCGGGCGCAGCATGCGGTTGTCGCGGAGCAGGCTCGAGGACAGCAGCGCGCTCTCGCCACCCCGCTCGACCATGACCGACACCATCATGTCGACGGTCTCGGGGACGACGGCGAGGCGCACGGACGTGGTGCGGTTGCCGTCCTCGTCGCCGCGCCAGATCACTTCGGCGTCGGGACTGGACACCTCGACGCTGCCAAGTCTCAACCTCTGGTCGCCATGGACACTCGGCGGCACCACGACGAGGCGGTGGCGCAGGTCGTACGCCTGACCGGTGTAGGAGTAGGAGAAGCGCTGGCGCAGCCGGTAGCGGACCACCTCGGCGGAGGCGAGCTCCTCGGTGTCGGGCCGCGCGGTGGCGGTGCGCCCGTTGTCGGTGTTCATGCGGCCTGCTCGGCGATGACGGTCATCTCGTCGAGGCGGGCAAACCCGTACGACGTCACCATCGCCACGTCGACGGCGTCGCGGCCACGCCCGATGACGACCCGGCCCTTGCGGTGCTGGTTGTTGCGCGGGTCGAAGGTGAACCACCTGCCATCGAGGTAGACCTCCATCCAGGCGGCGAAGTCCATCGGCGCGGGGTCGATCGGGACCCCGATGTCGGGCAGGTAGCCGAAGACGTAGCGCGCCGGGATGTTCATGGCCCGGCAGAACGTGATGGCCACGTGGGCGAAGTCGCGGCAGACGCCCTTGCCCGCCTCGTACGCCTGCTGGGCGGTGTAGGTCGGGCTGCTGGTGCCGTAACCGAAGGTGAGGTGACCGTTGACGTGCTCGACGATCGACTGGACGCGGCGCCAGCCGGGGGCGATGCCGGCGAAGAGTTCCCACGCGGTGTTGGCCATGACGTCGGAGACGCAGAAGCGGCTCGGCAGCAGGTAGAGCAGAACCGGGTCGGGCACGGAGCCGATCGGCAGCTCGCGCGCGTCCATGTCGATGTCGTCGATGGTGTCGGGCACCTCGACGACCGCCTCGTAGGAGAGCCCGAACTCGCCCTCCGGCATCTGCAGCCGCGAGCAGGTGTTGCCGAACGTGTCCTGGTAGGACCAGCGGGGCTGTGCCGGTGAGGTCGTCAGGATCTCGGAGACCATGCGGTGGCGTGAGTCGCGGGTCGGCTCGATCTGGAACACCGACGCCACGGACGCGGGCGTGGTGAACCGGAAGTCGCAACCGACGTCAACCCGCAGGGTGCCTGCCATGTAGGTATCTTCGGCAGGTTCGGTTACACCTGAGTTACAACTCGCCGGTAACTCGCTTTTTTGTTGCACGGGTTGCGGCGGCCTCGGGATAGACCCCGATGGGTACGACCCGCACGGCGCCTCCCCCGGCGGGCAGCACCATGGCCGTGCCGTTATCGATCCGTGACCAGCCCGCGTCGTCCGCCCAGCCGCTCGACGAGACCACGGTGGCGCCGCCCAGGTCGCGGTAGCGCAGGTCGTAGTAGCCGGGCAGCTCCTCGGGCGGGGTCTCCGGCCCGCTGACACCCGGGCAGCCGGCGTCGCCGATGTTGCAGCACATCGCGGTCAGCACGCCGTTGCCCAGCAGCATCGCGTTGAGGCTGCTCGGGGTCAGCTCGGCGGTGATGTCGACGATCGTCTCGCGCAGGCCCTCGTCGAAGCCGAAGGCCCGTACCCGCTGGAGCAGTGCGAGCAGGTAGAGCTCGCTGTCCGACGTGCCCTCGAGCGCTGGCTCGGCGTCGAGCAGGTCGAGCAGCCCGTCGCGCGGCCAGATGGAGCCGTTATGCGCGAAGGCCGACTCGTCCCGGACGAAGGGGTGGGTGTTGCCGGGCTGCACCGGGATGCCGGGCGTGGCCCACCGGAGGTGCAGGATCGCGCCGGTCGACGCGATGCCGGCGACGGCCTCGGCGTAGGCGACGCTGGAGTGCGCCGGGTCCTCGGAGCGCATCGTCTGCAGCGCGCCGTCGGCGTCGTACCAGGCGATGCCCCAGCCGTCGGCGTGCTGCAGCGACAGCGCGGTGAACTCGGCGAGCTCGCCGGGGGTCAGCAGGTCGGCGAGGGCACGCGGCTCGTCACTGACCCAGCCCAGGAGACGGCACATCAGCGGTTCCTTGATCTCATGGCAACCACGGTAGTGCCCCCGTCACCCGGATTTCGACCCGGTCTCACCTGCCGGTGCACGGACCGGGCGGCGTGGCGAACTCCTGTCGCATCGCCGCCTCCTGCGCGGCCAGACTCTGGGCCGCGCCGGCCGCCTGCTCCGTCCCGAGGCTCTCGTCGTACGTCGTGAGGGCGGAGAGGTAGTCGCCCCTGGCCTGGTGATCGGCGCTGTTCATGCCATAGCTGACGACGGTGCCCGTCAGCCGAGCGTCCGTAGCCCGTACCGCAGCTATGTCCTCGTCGCGGTGGGGCACCGGCCCGAAGCCAGCCACCGCGGCGTTGCGCGCGTCGATCGCCGTCTCAACCGCGCCCGCGTCGATATGCGCAGTGACCGCACATCCTTGGTCGCCCGGCGGACGATAGACAACGGTGGGCTGATCACCGGAGCTAGCGGCGCCACACGCGCAACCCGAGTCGTTGGCGCCACCCATCGCCGAGATCACGGCACCGACCGCGATGAACGCGACCAGGACCCCGGCGAGCACGATGACGATCTTGCTGGTTCGGTACGTCGCCGGCACGGCGGTGTACGGCAGCTGACCGGCTGGGCGTCCCGACCGGAACGCGGCCACGAAGGCGGGGCTCGCCTTGGGCAGGGACACGAAGCCAGGCGCGGCCCGACGGACCGGCAACGCACGGCCAGGCCGGAAGACCAGGAGCACGCTCGCGACCGTCAGGGCGAGCGCGAGCACCGCCAGTAACCCCGACGACTGTGCTGCGGACACGATGAGCAGCACGAGCGACGCCAGGAAGCCGACGAGGCCGCCGGCGATCTGGAGCCGGAAGCGCCGCGTGACGCTCGGGTGCAGCGGGAGGTAGCCACTGACCTTGTCGCCGACGAGCTCACGGACGAGGAAGAACGGCAGCAGACCAGCCACGACGAAGATCGCGACCCAGGACGGGGCCCAGTTCCAGCGCATCTTCTTCATCCGGTCGGTCGGCTGACCAGAGACCACGCAGATGCGCGGCAGGTCGCCGACCTCGACGGCTTGCTGGGGCACGACCAGGCCGAGCTTCGGGGCCCACGCCTGGGATGCCGGCGGGGTGGCGTAGGCCGGCGGCGCGAACGGAGGCGGCGGGGGGTAGAACTGCGCGGGGGCCGTCGCGGCGAAACCTACGGGCGCCAGGCTCGACGCGGCGCGGACGTAGGGCATGTAGCACTGGGCACACCACGTCGCGCCAGTGGCACCGACCGCCCCGCAGGTCGTACACGTCATGCCTTGGCTTCGGGCCTCGCGATACGCGCCTTGACCGCGCTAGTTGATCCGGCAGTGCGAGGGGGTGCTGGCGAGGGCGTCGCTGAGGTTGTCGGCCGCCTTCTGCAGGGAGACCGCCGCGCTGCCGTAGACCGCGTGGCTCGGGTCGTCGTTCTTGGCCATGTAGGAGGTGAGGGCGGCGTCGAACGTGTGCACCGCGACGAGATAGCTGGTGAGCGCAACGTGGTCGGCGTCACTGAGCTGCAACGGCGCGACGGTACGGGTGAGGGCGGCGTCAGCGGCGATGACCTTGGCCCCGTCCTGCAGGGTCCAGCTCTTGCCGGCGCCGGTCGCGAGGGTCTGGACCACGGCGAGCTGGGTCCGTACGTCGGCCTCCACGACCTTGCGGTTGGGGTGCACGACGGAGACCCGGCAGGCCACCCCGTGCTGGATGCCCGCGTAGAGCCCCCAACCGAGCAGGACGACGACGACCGCCCCGAGCACGCGCGCGCCCCAGGAGGCGGTGGCAGCAGGCGGGGGTGGCGGCGGGGTGACCGTGCGGTGCCGGCCGCTGGACACGGTCGTCGACTCGGTGCGGTGGTAGGGCAGGTAGCACCGCGGGCACCACGCGGCTCCGGACGGCCCCACGTGGCGGCAGCTCGGGCAGGTGGTCGTCACCTAGACGTTTTCGGGTCTTTCGCCCAAGTCTTGACCCTCAGGACAGGCGCTGCTCCAACGGGAGCCGTACCGCGAAGGTGGTGCCCGCGGCGGACGTCGCGAACGTGATCGAGCCGTGGTGCTGACGCTCGACGATGCGCCGCGCCGTCTCGAGGCCGAGCCCGCTGCCCTCGCCAGGCCCCTTGGTCGTGAAGAACGCGTCCCAGACCCGGCTCTGGACGTCGTCCGGGATGCCGGGACCGTCGTCGCCGACCTCGACCAGCAGGTCGGACCCGTCGACCACGATGCGCAGGGTCAGCGTCCCGCGACCGTTCATCGCCTGCACCGCGTTGTCGATCAGGTTGGTCCAGACCTGATTGAGCTCGGCCGGGTAGGCGGGGATGCGCGGCGCGTCGTCGGGATAGTCCTTGACCACGGTCACGGACTGGAGCTTGTGGCCCACCATCACGACGGTCGAGTCGAGGCCGACCCGCACGTCGATGTCCTGGACCGACGCCGAGTCCATGTAGGAGTACTGCTTGACCGCGGCCACCAGGGTGCTGATGCGACCGGTGGCGTCCTCGATCTCGTCCATCAGCTGCTCGGACTCAAGGGTGTACGCGAGCCAGCGCAGGGCCCCGTCGCGCTCCGAGTCGCCGAGTGCCTCGATCACGCCGTCGAGCCACCCGACCCCGAGCCCGGCGGACGCGAAGATCGGCGCGAGGTCGAGCCCGCCGACGACCCCGAGCTCGTCCATGCGGTCGACCAGCGTGTCCTCGAGGTCGGCCTCGGCGAGCGAGGTGCGGGTCTCGGTGTCGACCGCCATCTTGGCCACGATGTCCTGCTGGAACTCGACCAGCTGGTGCATGCGCTCGGGGCTGACGTGGCCGTCGGCGATCATCGCCAGCTTGTTGCGCATGTCGGACACCCGCTTGCGCAGCTGGCTGGTCGCTCGCGCAGCGGCAGCCGCCGGGTTGTTGAGCTCGTGACCGAGGTTGGCCGACAGCTCGCCCAGCCGGGCCAGGCTTTCCCGCTCACGGATGGTGCCCTCGCCGTACTTCATGCCCAGGTAGAGCCCCTCGAGCAGGTGCACCGCCATGGGCTGGTGGCGGCGCATGAACTCGCCGAAGTCCTGAGCTGACAGACAGACAAAGCTGGCCGGCGTGACCGCCTGCATCGAGGTGGCGTAGCGCTGGTCCTGCTCCTCGATGTAGGCACGCGTGGCGCCGGCGTACGAGCCGCGGTAGTCGGTCTCGTTGATCAGGACGTCTTCGCCGTTGGCCCTGCGCAGCAGGCGAATGCCGCCCTCGAGCAGGACGACGAGGTAGAGCGCGGGCTCGCCCTCGCGATAGACCCAGGCGCCCGCGTCAAAGGTGCGCCGCTCGCTGAGGGCGGCGAGGGCGGCGAGCTCTTCGTCGGACAGGCTCTCGAACAGGAACAGCGTCCGGAGCTCGTCGACCGTGACGTGACTCATGTGGCCTCCGCCAGGTAACGGTGGATGAGGGTGACGGCGAGGGCGCCTTCGCCGACCGCTGAGGCGACCCGCTTGACCGAGTCGGCCCGCACGTCGCCTGCGACGAAGACTCCGGGCACCGACGACTCGAGCAGGTAGGGGTCGCGTGCCAGCGGCCAGCCCTGGGGCGCGCGTTGCTCCTCGTCGAGGAGGTCGGGCCCGGTGAGCACAAAACCCTTGCTGTCACGGCGAACTGCGTCACCGAGCCAGTCAGTGCGGGGCAGCGCGCCGATGAAGACGAAGAGCCATTCGGCGTCCACGACCCGCGAGGTGCCGACCGCGTTGTCGCGCAGTGTCAGCCGCTCGAGGTGGTCGACGCCCTCGCCCGCGACGATCTCGGTGCAGTTGAGCACCTCGATCAGCGGGTCGGCCTCGATGCGCGCGACGAGGTATTCGGACATCGACGCACGGATGTCCTTGCCGCGGCACACCATGAACACCCGCTTGGCGTGGCGGGAGAAGAAAAGTGCTGCCTGGCCGGCAGAGTTGGCTGCTCCGACGATGTAGACGTCGGACCCACGGGCGTTGGCCGCCTCGTGCGCCGCCGCGCCGTAGTAGACCCCGCGGCCGGTCAGGTCGGCTAGGCCCGGCGCACCGAGCTTGTTGTACGAGACGCCGGTCGCGAGCACGACCGCATGGGCGGTCACCTCGTTGCCGTCGCCGAAGCGGACGACCCGGCCCTCGCCAACCGCGTCGATCGCCGTGCACTCGGCGGTCGTCAGAATCTCGACCTCGAAGCGCACCGCCTGGTCACGCGCGCGTTGGGCGAGGTCGGCGCCGGAGAGCCCGTTGGGGAAGCCGAGGTAATTCTCGATGCGGCTGCTCTGACCGGCCTGGCCGCCCGTCGCGGCCTGCTCGACCAGCAACGTACGCAAGCCTTCGCTCGCTGCGTAGACAGCCGAACCGAGTCCGGCCGGGCCGCCACCCACGACCACCACGTCGTAGAACGGGCTGCCGGCGGTGGTCGCGAGACCGACGGCCTCGGCCAGCACGTGGGGGGTGACGTTGATGCGCAGCGAGCCGTCAGCGAGGAACGCCACCGGCAGCGGAGCAGTGTCGGCGTCGATGCCCGCAGCCGCGAGCAGCCGGCGCGCGCCGTCGCTGGTGATGTCGAGGTGGCGATAGGGGACCTGGTTGCGGGCCAGGAACTCTTTGGCCTCCTGCGTCTCGGCCGACCACTGGTGCCCGACGAGAGTCACGCCGGTGAAGGACGGCACGGCCGACCGCGACCACTCGGTAAGCAGCTCGTCCAGCGGCGGGTAGAGCTTGTCCTCCGGCGGGTCCCACGGCTTGAGCAGGTAGCGGTCGAGGTCGATGTCGTTGATCGCGCGGATGGCGGCGTCGGTGTCGGCATAGGCGGTGAGCAGCACCCGCTTGGCCCGCGGCGCGATGTCCATCGCCTGCTCGAGGAACTCCACCCCGGTCATGCCGGGCATGCGGTGGTCGGCCAGCAACAGAGCCACCTGCTCGCCCCGTACCGTCAGCTCGCGCAGCGTCTCGAGGGCGTCGAGGCCCGACTCGGCGCGGACGATGCGGTAGGACTCGCCGTACTGACGGCGCAGGTCGCGGGCCAGCGCCCGTCCGACGGCGGGGTCGTCGTCGACGGAGACGATGACCGGGCGGGTCGCGGTGTCGCTCACGATTCCCCTCCTGCGTTGCTGTCGACGGGGACCTTGGTGTCGGCCTTGTTGCGGGACAGCCCCCACGCGCGGCGTACGGCGGGCGGGTAGATGGAGTCGGCGTTGGCCGCCATGGCGCGGGCCTTGGCCTGCTTGACCGCCGTGGTCAGCGCCTCGATGTCGTACGCGCCGTAGTGGCGCTCGCCGTTGATGAAGAACGTTGGGGTGCCGGAGACGCCGCTGAGGGCCGCGGAGTCGAGGTCTTCGTCGATGCGGCGGCGCTTGACGTGCTTCTTGACCTCGTGGTGGAACTTGTCGGGGTCGATGCCGAGCGACGCGGCGTGGGCCACGAGCTGCTCGGGCCGCAGGCTGTCCTGATTGACCAGCAGCAGGTCGTGCATCTCCCAGAACTTGCCGAACTCGTCCGCGACCTCGGCCGCCTCGGCGGCCAGCTCGGCCCGCGGGTGGACGTCGGTCAGCGGCAGGTTGCGCCAGACGTAGCGCACCTCGCCGTACTCACGGAGCAGCTCGCGGACGACCGGCTCGGCCTGCCCGCAGTAGGGGCACTCGAAGTCGCCGTACTCGACGATCGTCACCAGCGACTCGCTCGGCCCGCGGATGTGGTCGCGGTCAGGGTCGACCGGCACGGCGAGATCGACGATCGCCTCCTCGGTGCCGAGCAGCGCGATGATGCGACGCCGGCCCGGCAGCATCTGCGTCATGCGGAAGACCACGAAGGCGAACAGCGACGCGACGAGGGCCGCGGTCAGGACCCCGAGCTTGGCCTCCTCGAGCTGGTCGCCTTGGAAGGCCAGCGTCGCGATGAGGATGGAGACGGTGAAGCCGATGCCGGCGATGGCGCCGCCGCCCGCGACCGACGCCCAACCGACCGGCGGACGCAGCTTGCCACGACTCAGCTTGGTGACCGCATAGGAGAAGGTGACGACGCCGATCGGCTTGCCCACCACGTAACCGATGAGGATGCCCAGTGTGATCGGCGAGGTGTAGGCGCGGGAGAGGAAGGCGCCGTTGATGCTGATGCCGGCGTTGCCCAGGGCGAAGAACGGCACGATCACATAACTGGTCCAGGGGTGGAACCGCCGCTGCAGCACGTCGTTGGGCGACAGTGTGGCCGAAAGACCGGCCGAGGCGGCGCGCGCCAGCTCAGGCGTCGGCTGCTCGCGGAACAACCGGAAGAGAGACGTTGCCCGCTCGAGATCGTCGCGTACGGGCGCGTAGGCCCAGGTCACGAGACCCATGATGAGGCCCACGGAGATGGGGTCGATGCCTGAGGCGTGCATCGCGGTCCACGCAGCGAGGCCGCCCACCAGGTAGAACAGGCCGACCCGCACCTTGAGCAGCGACGCCCCGAGCATGACGGCCAGGAACACCACCGAGGTGAGGAGCGGTCCGACGCGGATGTGGCCGCTGTAGAAGAACGCGATCACCAGCAGTGCGACCAGGTCGTCGACCACGACGACGGTGAGCAGGAAGACCCGTACCCGATCGGGCAGTCCCCGACCGACGAGAGCGAGGAGGCCGAGGGCGAACGCTGTGTCGGTCGACATCGCCGTGCCCCAGCCGTGGGCCGAGGCGTGACCGGCGTTGATGGCGAGGTAGACCAGGACCGGCACGACCATGCCGCCGATGCCGGCCATGAGCGGCAGGATCACCCGACGTCTCTCGCGCAGCTCGCCGAGGTCGAACTCGCGCCGCGCCTCGAGCCCGACGACGAAGAAGAAGAACGTCATGAGGCCGTTGTTGACCCACTCGCGCACGGTCTGGGCAACCGACCAATGGCCGAGCGAGAGCGAGAGGTGGGTCTCCCAGAACTTGTCGTACGAGCCCAGGTCGACGTTGGCCCAGATCAGCGCCAGCACCGTCGCGCCGGCCAGGATCGCCGCGCTGCCGGACTCGGTCTGGATGAACGCCCGCAACGGGGTGGGGATCTTGTGAGCCCAGACGCTGCGTCCGGAGAAGGCAGGCGTGGCCTCGGTGGAGTCGGTCACGGCACCTCCCTGGGTCATGGACGGTGAAGCAACGAGGTTACCTGACTGCTTCTTCCCCAGGCAGGCCACGACGTGGTGTTCACGGAGGGCTGACCAGGTCGGCGTAGTCGGGGTGGCGACGGATGTAGCCGGCGATGAACGGGCACTGCGGCACGACGGTGCGCCCGCTGGCCCGTACCGCGTCGAGCGCTTGGCGGGCGAGCTCCTGCGCGATGCCCTGACCCTGCACCTTAGGGTCAACCTCGGTGTGCAGGAAGATCACCCGGCTGCCGCTGACTGCGTAGACCGCCTTGCCGACCAGTGCACCGTCGACGCGGACCTCGAACTGATGGCGTCCAGGGTTGTCGACGACGTCGATGGCTCGCTCGGTGCCCGGCATGGCGCCCACCCTACGACCCGAGGGTGTTGCCCTCGCGCAATGGTTGCTCTAGGGTAACCGTTACCGATGAGCAACCAACAGGCACACGCCATTTTCGATGCCCTGGGCGAGCCCGTCCGCCGCAGCATCATCGAGCTGCTCGGTGACGGGCCACTGCCGGTAGGCCGTCTCGCTGAGCAGTTGCCGGTCGGGCGTCCCGCCGTGAGCAAGCATCTCCGCGTCCTCACCGAGGCCGGCCTGGTGCGCCACGACAGCGTCGGCACGCGCAACCTCTATGCCCTCGCACCCGAGGGCATGGTCGCCGCCCAGCAATGGCTCGTCGGGGTCTGGGACGTCGCCCTCGACCGCTACGCCGACGCCGTACGACAGGCTGCCGCCCAACGTCGCGGGGCCAGAACCCCTGCAGAAAAGGAGATCTGACGATGCCGGACCTCTCCCCCATCCGTCGCGAGGTGCTGGTCGACGCCGACCCCGAGCTCGCGTTCGAGGTGTTCACCGAACGCGTCGGACTGTGGTGGCCGATGGCCGAGCACAGCGTCCACGGTGAGGGCGGGTCGGTTGCCTTCACCGACGGCACCATCGTCGAGACGTCGGCCGCCGGTGAGGTCCTGTTGTGGGGAACGGTCACCGAGTGGGCTCCGCCGACGAGCCTGGCCTTCACCTGGCACCCCGGCCGGACCGCCGACAACCCGAGCAGCGTCACGGTCACGTTCACCGCCGCCGGCGACCAGACCCTGGTGCGCCTGGAGCACGCGGGATGGGAGGTCTACGCCGATCCCACGGCGGCACGCGAGGAGTACGGCCACGGTTGGCCGACAGTGCTCGGCCGCTTCCGCGACGACGTTGCCACGCGAGACAAGGGCGACACGTGGGTCGCCCTGCTGCACACGCCCGCTGTCCCGCTGGACGGTCCCGTCTTCGCGGACCCACGGTTTGGCGACCACATCGCGTTCCTCGGCCGCATGTCCGCCGCGGGCTACCTGGTGGCGGCCGGATCTTTCGGCGACGAGGCAGGCGCCGGCATGACGGTGCTCCGGCTGCCGGGTTCCGGTCGGATGGCCGAGGCTGACCGGCTGGCGACGGAGGACGACCTCAGCGTTGCCAGCGGTTTCTTCGCGGTCATGGTGCGGCCGTGGAACGTCGTGATGAGCAGCTAGCTCGCTTTGCGTTCTCAGCTAGGGCAACAGCAGCAGGGACAGGGAGACCAGGGTCGGCCGCCGGCTCTCGCCGTTGCTCTGGCCCGGGTTCTCGCGCTTTTCACGGCCGCGCTAGAGAAATTGTCGGTGCTTTGGTCTAGCGTGGGTGCGTTGCCTAGTCGCTGAAAAGTGCTTACGTACCAGGCAAAGTAGCGAAACTGACCCTGGCCAAACGGGTCAAGGCAAGGTAAAGTGGCGGGTATGGAGATGACCGCGGCACCGCAGTGGGTGGAGGCCCCGTGGTGGCTGGACGCGGTCCACGAAGACGACGCGTTCGACATCCCCGAGTCCGATATCCCGGAGTGCTTCGAGGAGGCCTCCGGGATCATGGTGCCGCCGTTGCCGGTCGGGGTGACCCTGTTGGCGGCGGAGCTCGCCGGACCGGGGGTCGAAGCGGTTGCCCTGTTGGCGTCGCTGGCCGGGCGGACGATGACCCAGGACCAGCAGCTCACCCTGGTGCAGTTGTGGCAACCGCAGCTGGCCTGGGCGACCGGGCAGGAACAAGCCGCCCTCGCCGCGCTCGCCGGCCCGGAACCGGCCACCGGCGAGCAGCGCAGGGACGACTTCGAAGCGTTCGAGCTGGCCCCCGCGCTGCACACCTCCGTCGACTACGCCGGGCAGAAGATCTTCCACGCGAGGCTGCTGTCCGGCGCGTTCGTCGCGACCGGCGACGCGTTGCGGGCCGGCACCCTGGACCCACACCGGGTCTGGGTGATGCTCGAAACGTTGACCACCCTGCCCGTCGAGCTCGCCCGCCAGGTCGAAGCGGAGATCCTCCCCACCGCCGCCCGGTCGACCCCGTCCCGGCTGCGCCGCGCGCTACGCAAAGCCGCCCGGAAGGTCGACCCCGAGTGGGACGCCCGGATGTTCGCGAAGAAGCGGACCACCCGCCGGGTCGGGTTCCACCCGGAAGGCGACGACGGCCTCGTCCTCATGTACGCCTACCTCCCCCCGGTCGAGGCCACCGCGATCGAAGAACACCTCAAAGCCGCCGCGAGGGTGCCGTCGCCGGACCCGGCCGACCCGCGGACCGTCGACGAGCGGGAAGCCGACGCCCTGATCACCGCCGTCCTCGGCTCGACCCCCGGCGACCCGACCACCCCGCTGGCACCGAAGGTGCTGCTCCAGGTCCTGGTGTCCCTGCCGACCCTGCTCGGCCTCCGCGAAGACACCACCGAACTGCACGGCTACGGCGACCTCCCCCCCGAGATCGCCCGGGAGCTCGCCGGCGACGCCCGATGGCAACGCTGGGTCCACGACCCCGTCACCGGCCACCTCCTCGACCAAGGCAACACCGACTACGTCCCGAAAGCCCAGCTCAGACGATTCGTCCGCAACCGGGACCGCTACTGCCAATTCCCCGGCTCCAACCGGTCCGCCCACACCTGCGACCTCGACCACAACCAGGAATTCGAGCACGGCCAAGGCGGACCCACGTCCGCCGCCAACCTCGCCGCCCTGTCCCGAACACCCCACCGCGCCAAAACCCACGCCGACCACCAACTCACAGCCAACCCCGACGGCACCCGCACCTGGACCACCCCCCTCGGCCGCCACTACACCACCGGACCCCACGACTACCGACCCGACAGCGAACGCTGACACCTGGCCAAATCGCTTGCCGACGTCGGCGAGCCGCTCGACAGTGGATCGCATGCTGACGATCCGGCCACTGGGCCCGTACGACGAAGCTGAGGCGCTCCTCGCCCAGGCCGAACTGGCCGACGGCGACTTCCCGTTCTTGCTCGACGACACGCCTGGGCAGAGCTGGGAGCGGTACGTCGAGCGGCTCGAGGAGGTGCGGCAAGGCATCGACCTTGCCCCCGACCGCGTCGCGGCGACGTTCCTCGTCGGTGAGGTCGACGGTCACCTGATCGGGCGGGTCTCGATCCGGCATGAGCTCAACGACTTCCTCGCGGCCTACGGCGGACACATCGGTTACGCGGTTCGCCCTGCCTACCGCCGCCGCGGCTACGCAACGGAGCTGCTACGTCATGGGCTCGCGGTCGCCAAGGGGGTCGGCATCACCCGGGCGCTCCTCACCTGCGACGTCGGCAACGAGGGGTCCGAGCGGACCATCACCGCGTGCGGTGGCGTTCTCGAGAACATCGTCGAGATGCCGGACGGCGGTGGCGCCCGCGCTCGCTACTGGATCGGCTGAGCCTGAAGTGATGAACTGGTAAGGCTCGGCGCACGTGGTGGAGGGCGATGATGACCACATCCAGCATCAGCAGCGAAATCCTCGAGCGAGAGCCCGAGCAGCGCGCACTCGTCGACGCCCTCGACCTGGTCCGGCGCACCGGTCACGGTTCCCTCGTGCTGGTCGCCGGCGAGGCCGGAGTCGGCAAGACCACGCTGCTCAGGCAGTTCGCGACCAACCGGCCGGCAACGACCCGGGTGCTCTGGGGCTCGTGCGACCCGCTGTTCACACCTCGACCGTTCGGCCCGCTGCTCGACGTCGCCGACGCCCTCGGCGGTGAGCTCGCCGACGTGGTGACGACGAGCGCCACCGCCCACGATGCCGTCGCCGCGCTGAGCCGACAGTTGCGCGACCAGCCGGGCAGCGTCCTCGTACTCGAGGATCTGCACTGGGCCGACGAGGCGACGCTCGACATGCTGCGCCTTCTCGCCCGCCGCCTCGAGACCGTCCCCGTGCTCGTCCTTGCTAGCTACCGGGACGACCAGCTGCACCGCGACCATCCGCTGCGGCTGGTCCTGGGCGAGCTCACCGGCAACCCGGCGCTGCGCCGGCTGGGCCTGACAGGCCTCTCGCGGGAGGCGGTGGGTCAGCTCGCGCGGCCCTACCATGTCGACGCCGACGAGCTGTTCGCCAAGACCTCGGGCAACCCGTTCTTCGTCCTCGAGGCGCTCGCCGGTGGAGACGCCGCGATCCCGGACACGGTACGAGATGCCGTACTGGCGAGGGCATCGCGGCTCGGTGACCAGGCCCGTACCCTGCTCGACGCCGTTGCCGTGGTTCCTCCCTTCGCCGAGGTGTGGCTGCTCGAGTCACTGGCCGGGGAGGTGATCGAGGGCATCGACGCCGCGCTGACCTCTGGCATGTTGGTCGCCACCGGCGGCGGGGTCGGTTTCCGCCACGAGCTGGCCCGGCTGGCCGTCGAGGAGGCGATCCCGCCGCACCGACGGGTGGCGCTGCACCGCCTCGCGCTGGCCGCGCTGGGCCACCCACCCGCCGGCCCGCCGGACCTCGCCCGCCTGGCCCACCACGCCGAGGCCGCCCGCGACACCGCGGCCGTACTCGAGTACGCGCCCGCCGCCGCGGCCCGGGCCGAAGCTCTTGGCGCCCACCGGGAGGCGGCCGCACAGTACGCGCGAGCCCTCCTGTTCGGCGCCGCCCTGCCTCCCGCCGAGCGGGCCGACCTGCTCGAACGGCGAGCCGACGCCTGTTTCATCACCGACCAGTACGACGCCGGCATTGCCGCCCTCGAGGAGGCGCTGGCTGCCCGCCGCGCCACCGGCGACCGGCTTGGCGAGGGCGACGTCCTGCGTCAGCTGTCCAACTTCCTCTGGTGCCCGGGCCGGGTCGGCGAGTCGGCCGAGGCCGCGCGGCTCTCGGTCGAGCTGCTCGAGTCGCTGCCGCAAGGGCGTGAGCTGGCACTGGCCTACCACCACCTCGCCTCCATCTGCGTACGGGCATCACAGTGGCAGGCGGCTGCCGCCTGGGCGCGCGCAGCGCTGGGCCTGGCGGAACGGCTCCGCGAGCCGACCATCATCTCGCGCGCGTTCACGGTGGCCACGATCAGCGAATTTGTGCTGGGCAGCGGCGACGACCTGGACGAGGTCTTGGGCAAGGCGCAGCGCCTTGGCGGCCCCGGCGAGATTGCGCATGCCGTCGACCAGTTGGTCGAGGCCACGATGGCCACCCACCGCTACGACCTTGCCGCGCGCTACATCGAGGACGGCCTGGCCTACTGCAACGACCACGGCCTCGAACTCACCCGGCTCTACCTGTTGTCCTACCGGTCGCGGCTCGCCCTCGACCAGGGTCGCTGGACCGACGCGACCGAGGCCGCCGAGCTGGTCCTTGGCATCCGCCGCACCTCGATCAGCCCGCGCATCCAGGCCTTGGTCGTGCTTGCCCTGGTACGGGCCCGTCGCGGCGACCCCGGACGTTGGCCGCTCCTCGACGAGGCGTGGCGCTTGGCCGAGCCAACCGGCGAGCTGACCCGCATCGCCCCGGTCGCCGCCGCGCGCGCCGAGATCGCCTGGCTGGACGGCGATCTCGACGGCGTCGACAGGGCCACCGAGGCGACCTTGGAGCTGGCCGTCAACCGCGGGGCCGAGTGGCACGTGGGCGCCTTGACCCGATGGCGGCTGCGTGCAGGGCTGGACGTCGACGCGGACGCGCCCATGGCCAAGCCCTACCTGCTCGAGCCCGACGCCGCCTGCGAGCTGTGGCTCGACCTCGGCCAACCGTACGAGGCCGCCCTCGCGCTGGCCGAAGCCGAGGACGAGAAGACCCTGCTGCAGGCCTACGAGCAGCTGCAGCGTCTCGGCGCGTCGCCGGCCGCCACCATCGTCGGCAACCGTCTCCGCGAACGCGGCAGCGCGGTGCCACGCGGTCCTCGCGCCTCCACGCTGGCCAATGCCGCCAACGTGACAGCCCGCGAGCTCGAAGTGCTCCAACTGCTGGCTGAGGGCAGGCGCAACGCCGAGATCGCGTCGACGCTGGTTGTCTCGCGTCGCACCGTCGACCACCACGTGGCCACGATCCTGCGCAAGCTCGGCGCCCGTACCCGAGGAGAAGCGACAGCCGAGGCTCTACGCCTGGGCATCGTCGGCCAAACCCGGTAGGGATTGCCGCCAACATAGGTCATCCGACCGATGGCCCTCCTGTGCTGCGCTTCTAGCGTCGGACGCGTTCTGCAAACGCCATCCACACAGGAGACGCCATGCCGCGCTACATCGTCGAACGTGACTTCCCGACCGGACTGCACATCCCGGTCGACCCCTCGGGCGCCGCCATCTGCACCACGGTGGTCAAGAACAACACCGAGGAGAACGTGACCTGGGTCCACTCCTACGTCAGCGAGGACAAGAGCAAGACGTTCTGCCTCTATGACGGCCCGAGCCCCGAGGCCATCCGCAAGGTTGCCCAGCGCAACGACCTGCCGGTCGACCGCATCACGCAGGTCACCGTGCTCGACCCGTACTTCTACTCCTAGGGGGATCCGATGTTCAGCAAGCTCTTTGCCATCAAGCTGACGGGCGCCGTGGCTGCCACGGTCGTCGCCACGGCAGGCATGGCGTCCGCGTCAGCGGGCACCAACGCGGCGACGCAACTGGCCCACGCCAAGAAGTCCATCACGAAGTACCAACTGCCCGCCACCGCCCGCAAGGCAGGCTACGGCCTGCTCAAGGACGCCAAGGGCATCGCCTGTATCACCGACGCGATGGGTGGCATGGGCGTCCACCTCGTCAACGGCACGCTCGTCGGCGACGCCACAGTCAAGGCCGGCCAGCCCGAGGCCGTCGTGTACGAGCCCGGGTCGGACGGCAAGCTGCACCTCGTGGCGGCGGAGTACGTCGTGTTCGCCGCCAAGTGGGACGCCAAGCACAAGACGGCGCCCTCGCTCTTCGGCCACCAGTTCGCGTTGGTCGGGGCGGGCAACCGGTACGGCCTCCCGGCGTTCTACGAGCTGCACACGTGGAGTTGGAAGCACAACCCGATGGGCACCTTCATGGATTACAACCCCACCGTGACGTGCGCCCACTCGACCGAGCTCTACCGCTGATCAGCCTCCTTGCAGTACTGCGGATCCGGCGGCGGGGCGCCAGATCCGCAGTACTGCAAGGGATGTCGTGGTCCCCTCGACCTGAGTCAGTGGTGGATGCGCGCCTTGAAGTCCCAGGTGAAGAGCAGGTGCTCGAGCGAGTCGGTGCCCGAGTCGGAGAGAGTCATGGCCGACGGGACCATGTGCGGCTTCAGGCGTAGGCCGACGAACGTCCTCAGGTCCTGGAATCCGAAGGGCGCGTTGATGTGGGCACCGCCGAGACAGGACACGGGCACGGTGTACGGGGGCACCTTGGACAGCTGGACGGTCGCACCATAGGTCGTCAGCTTTGCCCCGATGACCAGGAACGCATTGATGGCAGGGCTGACCGTGACGGTCTTGCTGCCGTTGCCGTTGCACGTGCCGGTCTCGATCGCGATGCCGTTCACGTCGCCGACGGCGTCGTACTCGAATCCCTCGCTGGACGCGTCGTACTTCGTGAACTGGAAGTGGAAGTCGGGCATCGCCAGCGTGGTCACGGTGAGACTGGGCAGGGACTGCGTGGTGCTGAAGTGCGTCACGTCCCAGGTGCGGGCGACGATCGCGATCTCGCCGCTCACCCGCTTGTTGTTGTTCTCGTGGAACTCTTTGATCTTCTTCCGCCAGTCAGCCACCGCGACCGCCTCGGCAAAGCCCAACGGCGGCTTGTAGCCCGCAACGGTCACGAGAGTGACCTTGAAGTGGCCCGGCAGCAGCTTGGGGATGACGATCCGCTGTGGCAGCGCCTCGACATCATTGCCGTCCTGCAGGTAGAAGAACAGCGACGACGGCGGCGCGGCCGCGGTGCCGATGTTCTTGGTCACCACCCGCACCTGGAACCGCCGCGCGACACCGGACGGGCCGATGACGAGGTACGGCGGCGTGCCGATCGTCTCGGGAGTCACACTCGCGACCACCAGGTCGGGGTGGAGCGGCACCGTGATGGCGTGGGCCGGCTGGCTCAGCACGCCCGATCCGGTCATCGCTGCGAGCGCTGCGGCGACGGCCAAACGCTGACCCCGAGGGGCGCGTACGGACCTCATGGCGCGGATCATGCCACTGCCATGATCACGGCGCAATGGGCCAGCAGAACCTGCCGTTGACACTGCCGCGAGTGAGTGGCATGGTTCCACTAAGTGATTAGTGGAAGTGGGATAATGATCGAGTTTCATCTGGATGCCTCGTCCGGCGTGCCGACCTACCTGCAGCTGGTTCAGCAGGTCCACCAGGCGCTGCAGATCGGCCTGCTCGAGCCTGGAGACCGGCTGCCGACCGCCCAGCAGGTGGTCGCCTCGTTGGCCATCAACCCCAACACCGTGCTCAAGGCCTACCGCGACCTCGAGCGTGCGGGTCTGGTACGGGCGCGGCCCGGCCTCGGCACGTTCGTCGTGGGGCGCCTGTCGCGTACCGACCCCGAGGCGCAGGCGAAGTTCCGCACATCCATGACGGCGTGGCTCCGCTCGGCGCGCGACGCCGGGCTGACGGCACAGGACATCGAGGCGATCTACCGGACCGCGTTCCGGGACTCCCTCGCGGAGGGTGAGGGTGTGGCATGACCGTGGCTCTCGAGGCAAACGGACTGGGCAAGAGATACGGCCGGCGGTGGGCGCTGCGCGACTGCTCGCTGTCCATCCCCCAGGGCCGTGTGGTCGGCCTGGTCGGACCCAACGGCGCAGGAAAGACGACGCTGCTACACCTCGCCGTCGGCCTGCAGACACCGACGGCGGGCACCGTCTCGCTGCTCGGTGACCGGCCAGGATCAGGACCGGCGGCCTTGGCTCGTTTCGGGTTTCTCGCGCAGGACGCCCCCACCTACTCGCGTCTGAAGGTGCGCGAGCACCTCACGATGGGCGCCTACCTCAATCCGGCATGGGACACCGCCTTCGCGAGCGCCCGGACCGAGGAGCTGCGTCTCGACCCGGGCCAACGAGCCGGCACGCTGTCCGGGGGTCAGCGTGCCCAGCTCGCGCTGACGCTGGCCGTGGCCAAGCGACCCGAGCTGCTGCTGCTGGACGAGCCGGTGGCGAGCCTCGATCCGTTGGCCCGTAGGGAGTTCCTGCAGACGCTCATGGAGGTGGTTGCGTCCCGCAGCATCAGCGTCGTGCTGTCTTCCCACCTGATCGCTGACCTCGAACGGGTCTGCGACTACCTGGTCGTGCTCGTCGCGGGAACGGTCGCCGTGGCCGGCGACGTCGACTCGCTCCTCGCGTCGCACCACCGGTTGGTCGGGCGACGCAGGGACCCGCTCACCTTGCCGTCGGATCAGTCAGTGATCGAGGCGAGCCACGTGGACAAGCAGACGACCCTGATGGTGCGGACCGACGCACCGATCCTCGACCCCGGTTGGACCGTGACGCCCGTGACCCTCGAGGACCTCGTGCTCGCGTACATGCGACGGGCCCGCGACGGTGCCGTCGAGCTCTCGACCGGATTGGCGGCCGTCCAGTGATCCGCTTCGCGTGGCTGCAGTCCCGTACCCAGACGCTCGTCACCGCGGCCCTGCTCACCGCACTAGCCGTGACGGCGACCATCACCGGCGTGCACTTCTCGAACCTCTATCACAGCCTGGTCGGCCACTGTCAGACAGGTTGCGACCTCGCGACGTCGGACTTCCTCAGCCACGGCCACTTCATGCAGCGCATGCTCGACCTGGTGGCCCAGGTGGTCCCGGCGCTCTTCGGCATCTTCTGGGGAGCCCCCCTGCTCACGCGGGAGTTCGAGACCGGCACCTACCGGCTGGCATGGACGCAAAGCGTCACGCGCTCCCGGTGGCTGGTCACCAAGCTCGCTGTCGTGGGGACCGCCACGGCTGTGCTGGCCGGAGCGCTCACCCTCACCATCACCTGGTGGTACCGCCAGTTCGACGTACTCGACAGCAATCAGTACGCAGTGTTCGAACGGCGGGACATCGCACCCATCGGCTACGCCGTCTTTGCGTTCGCGCTGGGCACGCTGGTCGGTGCGCTGGTACGCCGGACGTTGCCCGCCATGGCCGCCACCCTCGTGGGGTTCGTGTTCGCCCGGGTCGCCGTCCAACTGTGGGTGCGCCCGCACCTCATCGCCCCGCTGCACAAGGCGACGTCGCTCCTTGTGGGTGGGATGGGATTCGAGATCTCCGACGGCACCGTTCACGTGATCACCAAGGGAGCCGCTCCGGCCAACTCGTGGGAGGTCTCGAGCAACCTGGCCACTTCCTCAGGCCTGACGCCGACCACAGCCCAGGTCTCTGCGTACGTGCACCAGTACTGTCCCGCCATCGCAGTGCCCCCGGCGGCCGGCCAGTCGGTCGGGAAGGCCCCGGACCCATCCGCCTTTCAAGCCTGCCAGTCCCAGCTGGCACGCGCTTTCCACCTCGTGGTCAGCTATCAGCCCGCGAGTCGCTACTGGACCTTCCAGTGGCTGGAGACCGGCATCTTCGTCGCTCTCGCCCTGCTCGCCGCAGTGGGCTGCTACTGGGTGGTCACCCGTCGTACGGCGTGACCGTCGTGGGGCTCGCATGCGGAGGGCCCGCCGTTGCCGACGGGCCCTCCGGTGCTGTTGCTGGTGCTACTTGATGGTGTAGGCGTACGGCAGGGCCGTCGCCTCGTCGGCCGCCTGCTGGCCGTACGGCGGGACGTTGGTCAGGAACGTGTCCACGTACAGCGTGCCCTTGACCTTGCTGCCCGATGCCCCGGTCGGCGTGATCGTCACGTTGACCGTTGCCGACTGCCCGGGTGCGAGCACGAGCGGCGAGAACGTGGTGGCCGGGTTGAATGCGGCCTCCTCGAGGTCACCGGTCGGAGACGACACCGCCGCGTCGAACAGCTTCGTCGTCACTGCGGCAGCCATGCTCACCGTTCCGGCGGGAGCACCCGAGGGGTACGGGCCGCACTCGCTGGGAGTCGCGAACCAGAACCCGTTCGGCAGCACGCCACCCGCCGGGGTGTAGCTCCCCGACGTGCTGGTGGAGCAGAGCGGACCGGCTCCCGGGCCGTGGCTGGCCAGGTCCGGGTCACCTTGCACCGGGCCGAAGTCGAACATCGTCGGCAGCGAGGCGGTGCTCGACGCCGAGAACGACGACGACTCTGTCGGCACGAACCACACCGGCGACCCGACCACGAGCGGCAGGGCCAATCCACTCGCCTGAGAGAACGGCGCCAGCGTGTTGGTCATCGAGCCGGGCAGACGGGCGTCGAGGAAGAAGTCCTCGCCCGCGGCCCCCTTGTTGGTGATCGTCACCGGGACGGTCACCGGCACGCCCGACGTGAGCTTGTCGCCGTGGCTCGGCAAAGCCGGCGCCTTGGCCTCGCTCTGGTCGAGCACCACGCGGCCATTGAACGGCTGCGAGACCTCGTCACCCACGACTGGCTCGGCGAACGCCACGATCAGCGTCCACTGACCCCGTACCGGGTTGACCACGGTCGCCGTTGCGGACAACGCCGCCGTACCGTTGATCGTGTTCTGGCCGTAACCCTGGACAGTGCCGTCGGGACCGACAAGGTAGAGGCCCACCGGGTCACCGGCATCGTTCGTCAGCGAGACGCTGGCCGAGATCGAGTCGGTGTGCCCGTCCACGTGGAGGTTGTAGAACTCGTCCTGTCCCTCACCTGGAGGACGGCCGTTGCCGCCGTTCAGGGTCCCGCTGAAGTGACCGCCGCGCTCGGCGTCGATGGTCGACCTGAGCGTCACCGGCAGTGTCGTCGTGTCGCCGCTGCTGGAGGTGAACACGATCGACCCGGCTTTGTCCCCCGGGCTGTCCGGGGTACGGGCGGAGACGTGGATCGTCCTGCTCTCACCGGGGTTGAGCTTGACGAGCGCTGGCGAGACGTTGCCGAAGTTCACGTACCGCTGCGTCGCCACCCGCCACGGAATCGTGCCGTTGGTGCCGCCGTTGGCTGCGACGATGCCGAAGAGGTAACCGGTCCACACGCCGGGCTCCGGGTCGACCACGTCACTGTTGCCGTAGTTGCCCACGCCTTGCGGCAGCGAGTGCGCCGCCAGCTTGCCGTCCGGCGTGATCAGGTCCAGGCGGACCCGCGCGTTGTTGCCCTTGGCCGGGTTGCCGGGGTAGGCCAACGATGCGTCGAGCCGGTCCTGACCGGCGGGCACGGTGAAGGTGAACGACTCGACGTTGTTCGGCAGCCCCTGGAACCCGGTGATCTGCGGGCTGGTCGTATCGCTCAGGGTGACCGAACCGGTCTGGACGTTGGAGTCCGGGCCGAGGGTGCGGCCGCTGACCGACACGAGCTGCGGGGTGGCTCCGGTGTTCCGCACGGTGACCGGCCAGCTCTCCGGGCTGGCCGGGTCGTCGATCGCCGACAGGTTGTTGACCGATTTGAAGAGGGTCGAGCCGGTGTTGCTCGGCGCGCCGAGCGACTCGGCCAGCTGCACCGCCCGGTAGGCGTTGATGAGGCCGGCACCCTGCTCGTCCGCGGGCGCACCGAGGTCGGTAGCGGTGCTGACCAGGATCTGCTTGACCTGAGCCGGCGTCGGGTTGGCGCCTCCGTGCGCCTGGCGGTACGCCTGGATGATCAGCGCGGACACGCCCGCGGTCAGCGGTGCCGACTCACTGGTGCCGCCGGACTCCTCGACGTCCGAGGGCTGGCCCTTGAAGTTGGTGCACTCCGAGAAGACCGGACTGGCGTCGCACGAGGCGAAGCTCAGCTCGGCGGGAGCCACCACGTCGACCGTCCCGCCGGTCTCGTTGAAACCGCCAGAGGACAACGAGCTGATGTTGTTGTCGAGCCAGCCGCTGGTGGCGAAGTAGCGGGCATCGGCGTAGTCGGTCTGCGCGTAGAAGCGCAGGTCGGTCGAGCCGCCGACGGCGACAACGTTGGGGTCGGTGGCCGGTGAACCGATGGTGCTGGTCGAGCCGGCGTCCCCGGTGGAGACCGTGACCGTCACGCCGGCGGCCACGGCCGCGTCGTTGAACTGCTTGGTCACGTCGAGGGAGGTGATGTCCGGGAAGGGGTTGGAGCCGAACGACTCGTTGATCACATCGACGTGGTCCGTGACGACCGCGTAGTTGATCGCTTGGAGGAAGTTGGACTCGGTGGTGTCCTCGAACGTGCCGAAGACGTTGAGGCCGACGAGGCTGGCGCCGGGCGCCGCGCCCTCGATACGGATGTTGCAGGCCGTCGCATCGGGCTGGGCGCTGAAGTTGGACACGTCGTACGTGTGCAGGCCCTGGCCGGCGATGGAGTTGGCGTCGAGGAACGCCTCGTCGCCGCCGGTCGGCTGACCGGGGCCGTCACCGGTGAAGTCCTGGTAGTCGACGAAGGCCGAGGTGTTGTTCGGCCGGATGAAGTTGATGTTGTTCGGGTCGAGCCCGTCGGCGATCCAGGCCACCTTCACGCCGGCGCCGGTGATGCCCAGCGACCGTGCGGTCTTGGCGGTCGGGTCGTCCGAGTTGACGTGCATCAAGGAGAGGCCTTCGGGGTCCAGCTGCGGCGTCGTGGACGAGCAGGCCCCCGGGATGGTGTTCGGGGTGAGGGGGGACGCGATGGCCGGAGTGTCGGTCGCGGGCGCGGGGGTGGCCAGCTTGATCGTCACGTCCGGGATGACCGCGGCGACGGCCGGGTTGGCCTTCAACCGGGCGACCTCGCCCTTGGAAACCGTTGCCGCGAGCGCGTCGGAGAGCTGGTAGGTCTTGACGTGGTTCGCCTTGACCTTCTTCAGCTCGGACAGCAGCGGGGATTGCAGTTTCAGGATGTTCTTGGCCCGGTTGAAGGCCTGGCTGCTCCCGATAGGCGCGGCAGCAAACTGCGCCTTCATGACGACAATGACGTGCTGGTTGGCGTTCTTCGCCAGTGCGGTAGCAGCACTATGGCTGAGCGGCTGAACGGTCGACGCGGTGGCCGATGGGGACGGCACAGCCGCGAGGGCCTGCTGTCCCAGGAGCAGGGCGGGCGTGACGGCGACTGCGACGACGAAGGTCGATCTCATGGTTCCTCATCCCCTGGAGCGGTCCACGGGCGCGCCGGGTTGACGCACCCCGAAACGCAAGACAGCGCGAGTTCAGCTGTTGTCCGTGTCGCGCCGCTGCGGACGCTAACACCATCGGACTCCGTTGAGAATTGCTGGGAACCAACAACTTTTGCCGAGAATCGGCCCCTGTCGCCAATGCCGCTAAAACTCCACTGAGCAGGGCCAAGAACCTGGGCGCAACCACATAATGCCCTCATGAACTCGGCCTAAGAAAGGCCTCAGCGGCGGTCCTTGGCGTAGCCAAGGCCGGCGTCCTACGCACTCACCCAGACATGACGCTGCCCGGGCACCGGGGCGGTGGCCGGGCAGCGTCAGGAACGGTGGAGGTGCCGGGAATCGAACCCGGGTCCTCCGGCGGTTCAACAGGGCTTCTACGGGCGTAGCCTGCGGTTGTTTCTCGACCCAGCCAGTCACACAGGCCGGCCGGCCAGGTCATAGCTGCTGTTTGTTGTCCCGCTCACCACCGCAGCCGCGGTGAGCGGTAAGCCTCCTAGCGACGCCAGACCCTGAAGCGGAAGCACCCTCAGGCTGACGGCTCTGCTACCGGTCAGGCAGCGAGAGCGAGCGCGTTGTTGTCGGCGCTTATATTTTTGTTCCGGGGGATGGTTTACGAGTTCGCCCCAGGTTTCCTCGGCCCGCTTCACCTGTCTCGACGTCCGGAGTCGAAACCGTTCACCCCCTCTGTGGGTCTTGTTCACCCTCTATCCTACGGCCCGCAGCCCGCCTGCGCGAGGGTCGACTGGCAGCCTGCTGTGAGTTGCCCACAGCCAGCCGTACCTCTGCAGACAGAGTCCGATTTGACCTGTACCGTCTGCCTCTCACGACTTACCCATCGAACGCCGGCCGAGGGGAGCACGTCTTGAGCATCGCTGAGGCCACCACCGGAAACCCCACGCTCGATCTCTACGTCGCCGAGGCCCGTCACGACCAGGCCGAAGCCCTCTACCAAGCGCTGCTGCGCGAGGGCTACGAGCAGGCCGAGGACGCCGATCACCCGCTGCTCGCCACGCTCGACGGACTCCCCCGCAGCGAGGCGCTGCGCCGGCTGACCGGTCAGCTCGCCGAGGGACGGCCCTCCCCCGTGCCTGCCGACCTGGGCACCGCGCTGGCCTACTCGATCCGCCGGCTCGACCCGGAGACCTTCGGCCCGGCGGTCTAGCCTCCACCCCTGGGTGGAGACAGGCTCACAACAGATCAACCTGTACGGCGAGGGCACCGCGAGCGTGCGCTGGCAACGTGGAGATCACACCAGCCAGCCACTCCCAAGGAGCCACGAAATGACTGCCAGCGAGTACCTCCTCAACCTCGGCCTCCTCGCCTTCGTCCTCTACAGCAACCTCGGCACGCACGCCTTCGGGCGCCGCCAGTTCGTCCGCCCGATCCTGTTGTCGATCGGTCTCGGCTCGCTGTTCCTCGGCTCCATCCCCGGCGCCGGCAACGACCGCGTGCTCGAGGCGGCGGGCCTGCTGGCCGGCCTGACCCTCGGCGTCCTCTCCGCTCTCCTGGTACGGGTCCGGCGCACCAACGCCGGCGTGACCACGAGCGCCGGCGTCGGTTTCGCCGCCCTGTGGATCGCGGCCATCGGCGGGCGCGTCGCCTTCGCCTACGGTGCTGACCACTGGTTCTCCAGCGCGCTCGTCACCTTCTCCCGGACGCATGACATCACCAGCTCCGACGCCTGGACCTCCGCTTTCGTCCTGATGGCGATCGCGATGGTGCTCTCCCGGGTCCTCGTCACCGGCGCCCAGGCGGCGATGCTCCACGGTGGCCTGTCCACCCGTACCCCCGCCACCGCCTGATCCGCCCACTACCGTTGCCCGTACCAGACCCGAAGGGAGCCGGCCATGACGACCGAAGCCATCACCGCCATGCAGCGCCGGCTCCGGGCGACCGCCTGGGTCGCGGCCGCGGTCGTCGTCGTCAGCACTGCGCTCAACGGCCTCCCGGCGGACAACGCCGACGCCGTCGCGGTGGTCATCGTCACGGCGGTCGCGCTCGTGCTCTGGCTGGCCGGCTCGGCGGTCGACGCCAAGCCGGCGCTCGCCGGCCTCACCACCGCAGCCGGGCTGGGCGGCGCGGGGCTGATCTGGCTGCAGCCCTCGGGTCCGGGCTACATCGTCGCCTTCATGGCGATGGCCGGGTTGGGGCTGCGGCTGTCGCGGCCGTCGGCCATCCGGGCCGGCGGCGTGGTCCTCGTCGCTGCGGCCACGGCTGAGGGCCTCACGTCCGCCCACCCGGTCAGCGGCATCCTCAATATCGTGCTCGGCGCGGGCTTCCTGCTCCTCGCCTCCGCCTACGCCGCCGCCAGCAACGACTCGCACAACCAGAGCCTCGAGCTCCTCGCCCAGGAGGAGGCCACCCGTGCGGCCCGCGAGGAGGCGGCCGCCCTCGCCGAACGCGGACGCCTCGCCCGTGAGCTGCACGACGTGCTCGCCCACACGTTGTCCGGGCTCAGCCTGCAGCTCGAGGGTGCGCGGCTGCTCGCTGAGAAGACCTCCGCCGACCCACGGCTCACTGAGCAGATCAGCCACGCCGGCCAGCTCGCCCGCGAGGGTCTGAACGGAGCCAAGCGCGCCGTCTCCACCCTGCGCGGTGACGCCCTGCCGAGCCCCGCCGACATCCCGGCTCTGGTCGACAATGCCTGCAGGGTAGGGCTTCTCGTCTCGTACGACGTCATCGGCCAACCGCTTCCCCTCGCTGGCGAGACCGGGCTCGCGATCTACCGCGGGGTCCAGGAGGCGCTCACCAACATCTCGAAGTACGCGGCGCCCGCCGCAACTGTCGCGGTTACCCTGACCTGGACCGAGTCGTCGGTCACGGCCGAGGTCGTGGACAGCGGCGGCACGCCCGCCGTTGCGGCCCTGCCCTCCGGCGGCTTCGGCCTTGCCGGGCTGGGCGAACGCGCCGCACTGGCCGGCGGTGAGCTCGACGCCGGCCCGCTCGGCGCCGGCTGGCGGGTCCGGCTCACCATGCCGTTCACCCGAGAGGCCGTCGCGTGATCCGGGTCCTCATCGCCGACGATCAAAAGGTCGTACGCGACGGGTTGGCCATGCTGCTGGGACTGCTCGACGACATCACCGTCGTGGGCACGGCCGTCGACGGTGCGGACGCGGTACGCCAGGCCGCCGACCTCGACCCCGACGTCGTTCTCATGGACCTCAACATGCCCACGATGGACGGCGTCGAGGCGACCCGCCAGCTCGTGTCCAAGGGCCCGCGGCCGCAGGTCGTCGTCCTCACCACCTATGCAGACGACGACTCGGTGTTCCGCGCACTGCAGGCTGGCGCGCGTGGATTCTTGACGAAAGACGCTGGTGCTGAGGAGATCCAGCGCGCGCTCGTCGCGGTTGCGGCTGGTCAGGCGGGCCTCGATCCGTCCGTCCAGCGCCGACTGCTGGACGCCCTCGCCAGTGGCGCTGCCGCCGCGGTGGCTCCGCCCGCACCAGATGACGGCCTGACTGCGCGCGAGGTCGAGGTGCTCACCGAGATCGCCGGCGGCCTGTCCAACACCGAGATCGCTGCCGCGCTCTTCGTGAGCGAGGCCACGGTCAAGACGCACGTCAACCACCTGCTCGCCAAGACCGGCTGCCGCGACCGGGCAGCGCTCGTTGCCTACGCCTACCGCACGGGGCAGGCACCGACGCCGTAGCCCGCTTCCCGGCGCGGGATCAGTTCGTGGTCACCGTCGTGGAAGCGGCCTGCCAGTTGGTGACGCGGGCAACGGCCGTGCGCTTGGCCCTGGCCACACCCTTGGGCAGCTTGATCACGGCGATCCCCTTGGCGTTCGTCCGGGCCGACTTGCCGTCGAACGTGACCTTGACGCCGGGGACGGGATCGCCCACGTCGGTCACCTTGAACGTCAGCGTCGCCTTGCTCGTGTGGCTGAACGTAGCGGGAGACACCGTCAGCTTGAGGGCAGGAAGCAACTGCGTGTGGAAGATGGCGATCGGGTAGCCGGTGGTGGTCAGCTGTTCATTGCTCAGCAGGTCGACCGGCCCCTTGGTGCCGTCGACGAACAGATCGTGAACGGTGATCCAACTCGGCACCGCGTTGAGGGTGCGCGCGCCGCTGAACTTCGTGACGCTGCGGTTGGTCCAGACCACGTTGACCTTGCCTGCGGCCTGGCTGAACCAGCCGATCTCCAGCCGACCACCCGGCCCGTTCGACAGGGAGACGAGATTGCCCGCGGTGGACCCCGGAACAGTTGCCGCCTTGGCCGAGCCGACCTTCCACAGACCGACCTTGGCGCAGGCCGCCGTGGCGATCGGCTCGCAGTAGGCGAGGTAGACGCCGCCGCTCGGGCGAGCCACCATGGCCACCTGCTGGTTCGGAGAGTTGATCTGGTTGGCGTTGAAGCTCGACGGTGCCCTCACGGGAGCACCCACCGTCGGCAGGATCTGCTGCACCCAGTAGCCCTGGTTGCTCTCGAAGATCTGGTACCAGCCGACCCACACCGAACCGTCGGCCGCTCGGACGATCTGGGGGCTCGCCAGGCCCGAGCCGGACTGACCGCCGATGACTCCGTCGAGGGTCGGGGAAGGCGTCGCGATGTTGCTGCCGACGTCGTAGAAGAGCTGCGAGTTGAGGCCCTGGACCGTCACCAGGGTGCCGTCCGCCTCGGTGGTCGCCGCGATGGTCGAGTTGACGACGGTGTGGTTGGCCAGCGAACCGGGCTGCAGCGCCCAGACATTGCCGTCCGTACTCGTCGCCCAGTAGCGGGCCCCGACCGAGTAGGGGTTGGCCGCGTTGGCGTCCTGGTCGCCGTTGAAGACGACCGCGACGCCACCACCCCACGGCACGAGCTTGGGCGTGGTCTCCAGCCCAAGCCAGTGCTGGACAACCACGCCTCGGGTCAGGATCTTGCCGGCGGGCGAGAGGACGGCAGACCTGATGCTGGCGTCGCTGGGTGCATCGTCCTGCTCCCAGACGACGTGCAGCTTGCCGTCGGACGTGCGCAACAGGCCCGTCTCGTTGAACGAGCCGATGCCACCCAGGCTGAGTTTGGTCCAGGAGGGCACTGCCGCGAGCGCCGGTGGGGGGACGACCATCGAGGCCGTCAGGCAGACGGACGCCAGGACAGCGACGACAGTTGAGCGAGTCGATCTCATCGGATCCTCCGCAAAGCCACCCGAGTCCGCCACGGACGCTAGACCCGGCGCCAGGCCCGGTCAACGGACCGTCGGCATGGTCCTTCTCAGCAGAGCCGCCGGCGCAACCCCAGATACGACCGGCACCTACTGGCCGTGTCAGTTTGAGTTGACAGATAGCCACCTGTCAGTTCAAACTGACAGGCATGGAGCTCCATCAGCTGTCCACCGCCCTGGCCGGTGATGACCCTGCCGTCGGCCTGCGGGCGGTCCTCGCCTTACGTCGTCTCGCCGAGCGGGTCGAGGCCAACCAGGTCGCCTTGGCCCGGAGCAAGGGCTGGTCCTGGCAGCAGATCGGCGACGCCCTCGGCATCACCCGCCAGTCCGTCCACCAGAAGTACGGGAAGTGAGGAACACCATGCTTCGTAGCGCAGCACGACACGAGATCGGAAAGGTCTTCTTCGACGCCAGTGCCGAGGCACGCCGCCTCGGTGACCGGAGGGTAGGCACCGAACACATGACACTCGCCATGCTGACCGACCCGGACTCCCCCACGGCAAAGGCCCTCGGCGTCACGCTCGAGGATGCGCGCAAAGCCTTGCAGACGTTGGACTTTGCCGCGTTGTCCGCTGTGGGCATCGACGCGGTCGACCCAGGTCCGGCGGCTCCGGCCCGCGAGCGCATCCGGCTGACGCCCGGCGCCCGCGACGTCGTCGCCGGCATCCACCAAGGCAAGTGGCCGCGGCCGCTCACCGGCAGCCACGTGCTGATCGGGCTGCTGGCGCGGCACAGCCCGGACCCCGCCGCCGAGCTGCTTGACGCCCTCGGAGTCGACCGGGCCGCGGTGCACGCCCAGCTGCTGGCTACGTGATCAGCCCAGGGCGGTGAGGAACTTGGCGGCGAGGGGGGCAGCGACCACACCACCGATGCCACCGTTCTGCACCACCACAGCAAACGCGAGATCGCCGCGGTAGCCGATGAACCAGGCGTCGGTCTTGGTCTTGTCGGCAGTCTCGGCAGTGCCCGTCTTGCCCGAGACCGGGGCACCCGGGAAGTTCTTGAACGCCGTCGCACCAGTGCCCGACGTGACCACGCCGCGCATCAGGCCCTGGAGCGCCGTCACCACCGCAGCGGGCAGCGCCTTGGGCGTGGGGGCCGGTGAGGCGGGCGCGGGCGTCGTCACCAACGAGGGCGCCCGCCACGTACCGCTGTCGACGGTCGCCGCGACCATCGCCATGTCGAGCGGGCTCATCGCGAGCTGGCCCTGGCCGATCGTCGCCGACGCCAGCTCGGCCGCGTCCTTGGCCGCGGGCACGGCGCCGTGGTTGACGTTGAGCCCGACCTGCCACGACCCGCCGAGGCCGAAGTCGGCCGCCGCCGTCTCGAGCCGGCCGCTGGAAAGCTTGCTGGACAAGGAGATGAAGGCGGTGTTGCACGAGATCGCGAAGTCCTGGCTGAACGGCACCGTGCCCGCCACCGACTCGCCCTGGAAATTGTGGAAGAGCTGGCCGCCGACGTTGATCGAGGGTACGCACGGCACGGGTGTGTCGGGCGTGACCCCGGCCGACAGCAGGCCGTCGCTCGACACCACCTTGAACGTCGACCCCGGCGGCAGCCGTCCCTCGAGCCCCGCGTCGAACGACGACGAGGACGGCCGGTTGGCCACCGCCAGCACCTCGCCCGTCGACGGCTTGATCGCGACCAGCGAGGTGACGTCACCCACGGGCGAGTCGACCGTACCGAGCGCGGTCTCGGCCGCCTCCTGCACCTTGGGGTCGATGGTCAGCGTGACCGGCTGGCCGGCGACCCCGGGGAACGTCGTCAGGGGGGCTCCGACTGCCTTGCCGTCGGCCCCAACCAGCACCACCGAGGCGTCGGGCGTGCCGGCAAGCCTTGCCTCGTAAGCCTTCTCGACACCGGACTGGCCGACCTGGGAGGTCGCGGTGTAGCCGGCGCCGAGCGTCGCGAGCTCCTCCGCGGTCACCGCCGAAACCCGTCCGAGCAGGGCGTGGGCAAACGTCGGGGTCTCGGCGATGGACGCGCTCACCCGCGAGTAGGGAACGCCCGCCAGCGCGAACAGCTTGGGCTCGATGGGCGCGAAGTCGAGCGCGCGCAAGCTGATGATCGGG
Organism: Acidothermaceae bacterium B102; assembly: GCA_033097465.1. GTDB lineage: Bacteria > Actinomycetota > Actinomycetes > JAWWOL01 > JAWWOL01 > JAWWOL01. The sequence continues at coordinate 3,359,468 of AP028633.1, read as the reverse complement.
ATCTTCTGGGCCGGATGGGCAAGACCCGCGGTGTACTTGGCGGTGAGGTCGGCCACCGTGACGCCCTGCGGTTTGAGCAGGGCAGCCAGGGTCGCAATCTCGCCGGTGGGGTCGGTCATCTTGCCGGGCGTGATGCCGATCGCATAGACGTCGCCGACGCCCACCAGCACCTGACCGCCCGCCCCGAGCACCTGCGCGCGTACCCGGGTGCCGAACGACGTCGTGATCTTGAACGTCTCGCCCGCTATCAGCTGCGGATGCACCAGCGACGGCGTCCACTGGACCTGCCACGCCTTGCCGACCCGGTCCAGCGGCAACGTGCCCGCCCAGGTCCACGGCGCATAGCCTTCGGGCGTCACGGTGGTCTGGAACGGCGCGCTCGCGTGCTTCTTGCTGGAGTCCTCGACCAGTGTGCCGAGCGAGATGGCGACCTTGACCGCCTTGGTCGCCGTCAACAGCTGTTGGTACGGGGCCCCGAGGGTCGCCGCGGGCACGGCGGTGAGCTTGGCCGCAGCCGCGTAGTCACCGCTCGTGATCGCGGCCACGAACTGGTCGGCGACCGGGAGCGGCTTGGGATCGGGAGCGCCGCACGAGACGACCCCCACGCTCGCGCACAGCAGCAGTGCTGTGGCCAGGACCCGCGACCTCACTGCACCTCCAGAGCAACCCGCCGGACCGGACGGGTTCACCCTAGCCGCGAACCCGGACAGATTGGGTCAGCGGGACGTCACCGCATGCCCTTGGCCCGGCGGCCCATGCTGCGGACGACCTCGCGGTTGGCGTCGCGCTCGGCGATGGTCTGCCGCTTGTCGTACTCCTTCTTGCCCTTGGCCAGCGCAATCTCGACCTTGGCCTTGCCGTCCTTGAAGTAGAGCTGCAGCGGGATCAGCGTCTGGCCGCCCTCGCGGGTCTTGCCGATCAGCCGGGCGATCTCGTCGCGGTGCAGCAACAGCTTGCGCACCCGTCGCGGGGTGTGGTTGTTCCAGGTGCCCTCGGTGTACTCGGGGATGTGCACCCCGTGCAGCCACGCCTCGCCGTCCTTGATGGTGGCGTAGCTGTCGATCAGCGACGCCCGGCCGGCCCGCAGGCTCTTGACCTCGGTGCCGGTCAGCACGATGCCGGCCTCGTAGGTGTCGGTGATGGCGTAGTCGTGGCGCGCCTTCTTGTTCTGCGCGATCAGCTTGGTGCCCGTCTCTTTGGACATCAGCCGTGGCCCCCGGTGCCGGCGTCGGCGAGCAGGCCGGTCAGCACCTCGATGGCGCGGCTCTCGGCCGCCTTGTCGCCGGCACTCACCGCCACCTCGATGTCCGGGGCGAGCCCGATGCCGTCGAGGGTGCGCCCGCTGGGCAGCCGGTAGTTGGCGATGGTCAGCTCGATGGCCGAGCCGTCGGCCAGCGGCATCGGCTGCTGGACGGTGCCCTTGCCGAAGGTGCGGCTGCCGACGAGCACCGCACGCTGGTCGTCCTGGAGCGCACCGGCGAGGATCTCGGCCGCGCTGGCGGTGGCGCCATCGACGAGCACCGCGACCGGGGTGACCGTGTCGGGGTTGCCGCTCGCCTTGAGCACGATCGGGGCGCCGCCCTTGCTCTGGTACGACACGACCGGTGTGCCGGCGGGGAGCAGCGCCGAAGCGGCTTCCACCGCCTCGTCGAGCAGGCCGCCCGGGTTGTCGCGCAGGTCGAGCACCACGCCGGACACGTGCTCGGCGCGCAGCTCGGCCAGGCCGTTGCGGACCTGGAGGCCGACCCCCCGGGTGAACGCCCCGATGGTGATGCGGCCGACGTGGGCGGTGAGCTTGTCGACCGTGACGTCGTCACTGGGCAGTGCGCGGCGTACCAGATCGAGCGTGGTGGTGACCTTGCCCGCGCGCAGGACGACCGCGACGTGAGACCCGGAGGTGCCGCGCAACGCTGCGGCTGCCGCAGCGATGCTCATGGTCTTGGTGCTCTTGCCGGCGACCGAGACGAGCTGCTGGCCCACCCGGACCCCGGCCTCGGAGGCCGGCGAGTGGACCTGGACCTGGGAGACCGCCAGCGCGCTCGCGTCCTGGCGCAGCCAGAGCCCGACCCCGCTGAACCGGCCATCGAGATTTTGCTCGAACCCGGCGTACTGCTCGGGGGTGAGGTAGTTGGCCCACTTGTCGTGCAGCGCGCCGAGCATGCCCTGCACCGCGGCCTGGTCGAGCGTGGACTTGTCCACCTTGCCGACGGCAGAGGCGGCGATGCGGTCGCGGACCGCGTCGAGCTGTCCGGACGCCGCCAGCGCAGCAGCAGACGGAGCTGGTACGGGGCCAGGCGCCGCGGTCCGGCCTGAACCTGAATGAGAGGTGTAGACCCCAGCCCCGAACACCACGGCCGCAGCGGCGGACACGGCAAGGCCGCGTACCACTCGTCTGCGCAGCTGGGGGCTCAGGAGCATGCTGACGAGTCTACGTGGGCGGGTCAGACCCTCATGTAACGGCGGAGAGTCAGCCAGGCGGCCACCAACGGGAGCACCCCGCCGGAGATCAGCAGCCAGGGCAGCTTGGCGACCACGTCCTGGCTGGTCAGGCCGGCGTTGAGCAGCTTGGCGAACGGCGAGAACATGTACGAGCGGGCGAAGAGCAATGCCAGGAACGCGACAATCGCACCGGCCAGCCCGGCCACCACCCCCTCGAGCATGAACGGCAGCTGGATGTAGGTGCTCGAGGCGCCGACCAGCCGCATGATGCCCACCTCACGGCGGCGCCCGAAGAACGCCAGTCGGGTGGTGTTGACGATCATCAGCACGGCGGCGATCGCGATCAGCGTCGCCACCAGGGTGGCGCCGTTCTGGATGCGGTTCATCAACGCGAAGAGCTTGGCGAACGCCTGCCGCTGGTCGAACGCCTGGTCGACGCCCGGTAAAGCCTCGACGGCACTGACCACGACGCCGGTCTGGGTCGGGTCCTTGAGCTTGACCCGCCACGAGGGGGGCAGGTTGGCGGCAGTCGCGGACGCGAGCAGCTCGGGGCTGCCCTTGAACAGGTCCTTGGCCCGGACGGCCGCCTGCTCGGAGGACTCGAAGAGCACCTTGTCGACCTGGGGCAGGCCGGCGAGCGTGTCGTGGACGGCGGCGATCTGGCCGTCCGTGGCGGCTTGCGGGCATTTGGGCGTGCCCACGTTGCCGCCGCCGCACAGGAAGACCGACACCTGCACCTTGTCGTACCAGTAGCCCTTGGCCCGGTCGACCTGGTCACGCACCAGCAGGGCGAAGCCCACGAGGAACAGCGACACTGCGACCGCCAGCACCACCGAAAGGATCATGGTGATGTTGCGGCGTACGCCAATGAGGATCTCGGAGGCTACGAACTGCGCGCGCATAGGTTCCTAAAAGTAGGGTGCGGCTGGTCAGCGGCTGTAGCCGTAGACCCCGCGGCTCTGGTCGCGGACGATGACACCGTTCTCGAGCTCGACGACGCGACGGCGCATCGAGTCGACGATGGCCGCGTCGTGGGTGGCCATGATCACCGTGGTGCCGGTGCGGTTGATGCGGTCGAGCAGCTTCATGATGCCAACGCTCGTGCTGGGGTCGAGGTTGCCCGTCGGCTCGTCCGCGATCAAGATCATCGGGCGGTTGACGAAGGCACGGGCGATCGCGACGCGCTGCTGCTCACCGCCGGAGAGCTCGGTCGGCATGCGCTTCTCCTTGCCCTCCAGCCCGACCAGCTCGAGCACCTCGGGCACCACCTTCTGGATGGTGTGGCGCGGCTTGCCGATGACGTCGAGCGCGAAGGCGACGTTCTCCGAGACGGTCTTGTTGGGCAGCAGCCGGAAGTCCTGGAAGACCGTGCCGATCTGGCGGCGCAGCTGGGGCACCTTCCAGTTGGCCAGCCGCGAGAGGTCCTTGCCCGCCACGTGGACGACGCCGGAGGACGGTCGGTCCTCGCGCAGCACGAGGCGCAGGAACGTCGACTTGCCGGAGCCGGAGGCGCCGACGAGGAACAGGAACTCGCCCTTGAGCACCTCGACGGAGACGTCGTTGAGGGCGGGCCGGGTCGACTTCGGGTAGGACTTCGAGACGCGTTCGAACGTGATCACAAGAACAACCTCGGCTCGTACGGGCACGGCCTGATGGGCGAATGCGGGACAGTCTAACGGCGGTCTCTGGGACGGCGTGGCATGTGAGCGCCGAAGAGAGGATGCTCAGGGGGAAGCATCTGGCTGCCGATGGTGCTGCATCAGGAGGACGCAGGCAGCGCCGCAGGTCCAGCGGCGTCTTGCGGAGCAGGGACAGGAGGCGCGACATGTCGTGCGAGAACCTCGTCTGCGCCAACTGCGCGGGCCCGGTCGACGAGGGCCGCTGCCCCACCTGCCGAGCCGCCCACGCGTCGCTCCACTCCCATGACCGCGGCTTCAACCCGCAGATGGTGCTGCTCGTGGCCGCGATGGCGATCCTGCTCGTGATGCTCTACAGCCGCATCCAGGGCTAGCTGCTCTCCTGCTGCCGACGCCACCGGATGGTGGCCTCGATGAGCTCGTCGATCTCCCCGTCCAGCACGCCGCTGACGTTGCCGGTCTCCGCGCCGGTGCGCAGGTCCTTGACCATCTGGTACGGGTGGAGCACGTAGTTCCTGATCTGGTTGCCCCAGCTGGTGGTCGCCTCGCCGCGGATCTCGTTCATCTTGGCGAGGTCCTGCTGGCGCTGTCGCTCGAGCAGCTTGGCCGCGAGGACCAGCATGGCCGAGGCCTTGTTCTGGATCTGCGAGCGCTCGTTCTGGCAGCTCACCACGATGCCGGACGGGAGGTGGGTGATCCGTACCGCGGAGTCGGTGGTGTTGACGCCCTGTCCGCCGGGGCCTGACGAGCGGTAGACGTCGACCCGGATGTCGTCGTCGGGGATCTCGACGTGGTCGCTGACCTCGACGACCGGCGTCACGTCGACGCCGGCGAACGACGTCTGGCGACGGGCCTGGTTGTCGAACGGGCTGATGCGGACCAGGCGGTGGACGCCGTGCTCGCCGAGCAGGGTCCCGTACGCGTAGGGCACCTTGACCTGGAAGGTGACCGACTTGATGCCGGCCTCCTCGGCGTAGGACGTGTCGTAGACCTCGAGCGGGTAGTTGTGCCGCTCGGCCCAGCGCCCGTACATGCGCAGCAGCATCTCGGCCCAGTCGGCTGCGTCGACGCCGCCGGCCTGGCTGTTGATGGTGACGAGGGCCTCGCGGGCGTCGTACTCGCCGGAGAGCAGGGTGCGGACTTCGAGGCTGGCGATGTCGCCGCTGAGCTTGACCAGGTCGGCGTCAGCCTCGTCGAGGGTCTCCTGGTCGTGCTCGTCAGCGGCCAGCTCGAACATCACGCCGACGTCCTCGAGCCGGCGGCGCAACGACGCGACCCGCTCGAGATCGGCCCGGATGTGCGACATGCGACTGGTGACCTGCTGCGCCCGCTCCTGGTCGCTCCACAGCTCGGGGTCGGCAGCCTGCTGCTCCAGCTCGGCTAGGTCCTCGCCCATCTTGGGCAGGTCGAGGACGGCTTCGATGCTGGTCAGGGTGGTCTCGAGCGCTTTGAGCGCCTCACTCGGGTCGACAGGCACACAGCGAGGGTAGTCGGTCCACCGAATCGTGACATAACGAGGCGCCTACGACCCTTGCGGTATACGGGCTTGACCGGAACGATAAGGAGTACGCCGTCGTCGGCGAGCCTCCACGGGGGTCCGCTCGTCGGCGGCGGCGGTGCCCGTACCGGTACAGTCCGAGCATGGTTGCTGAGCTCACCGTCCTCCACGACGGCTACGCCCACGACGAGGGCGTCGCCTCGAGCGTGATCTTCGTACGGGACGGTGCCGCGCTCATCGTGGTCGACCCCGGCATGGTCCGCACCCCTGCGCTGATCCTCACCCCGCTCGCCGCTTTGGGCGTCGCGCCCGGCGACGTCACCGACGTGGTGCTGAGCCATCACCATCCCGACCACACCTGGCACATCGCGCTCTTCCCCAACGCGCGGGTGCATGACGTCTGGGCGGTCTACCAGGGCGACCAGTGGGACGACCAGCCGGCCGAGGGACGCAGGCTCGCCGACTCGGTGGTGCTGATGGAGACCCCCGGCCACACGGCCCAGGACATCTCCACCCTCGTGACCACAGCCGACGGCCTCGTGGTCTGCACCCACCTGTGGTGGGACGCGACCGGTCCCGAGGAGGACGAGCTGGCGACCGACAGCCCAGCGCAGCACGCCAACCGGCGCCGCGTGCTCGACCTGTCCCCCGCCCTCATCGTGCCCGGCCACGGCCCGGCCTTCACCCCGGACGCCTCCACCCCCGCCTGACCCCTTGTCAGCGCACGCCGCGGGGGCGGAACTGGATCGAGATGCGCGGTCCGACGGCCCGGGCTGTCTTGGGAACGGCGTGCTCCCACGTGCGCTGGCAGCTGCCGCCCATGACGATGAGATCGCCGTGACCCACTTCGTAACGCTGCGACGGTCCGCCACCGCGCGGCCGCAGCAGGAGCGCGCGCGGCGAGCCGACCGACACGATGGCGACCATGGTGTCGTGGGTCAGGCCGCGGCCGAACGTGTCGCCGTGCCAGGCCACACTGTCACGGCCGTCCCGGTAGAGGCACAGCCCTGCGCTGACGAACTGCTCGCCCAGCTCGGCGCGGTAGTAGTCGTCGAGCGCGTCGCGCACGGTCAACAGCACCGGGTCGGGCAACGGCTCACCCTCGCCGTAGAACTTCAGCAGCCGCGGGACGTCGACGACGCGGTCGTACATCGGGCGCCGCTCGGCGTGCCACGGCACCCCGGTCAGCAGCCGCTGGTAGAGCTCGTCGGCGCCCTGGAGCCAGCCGGGGTGCAGGTCGACCCAGGCGCCATCGGTAAGCAGGGTGCGCCGGGTGCCGTCACCGAGCCGGCCGGGACCGAGGTCGGCAACGGCATCCAGCAGCGAGGGCTGGAACGCCATCATCGTCATGAAGCCACCGTACCCCAGTTCGAACAGATGTTCGAGAGGATGACATGACCGAGATCTTGCCCATGGTCTCCGGGCCCGTGGTGACCCTGCTCCCGGCCACCGCCGAGCACCTCGGGGCGATCGAGGCCGGGCAGCTGCCCGAGGGCTTGACGTTCGCCGACGGCTTCCCGCACGCCGACACCCTCGACGGACTGCAGGTGGGCCTGGGCTGGCTGGTCGTCGTCGACGGTGTCGTTGTCGGCGACTGCGGCATGCACGGGCCGGGCGACGATCCGGGCATCGTCGAGATCGGGTACGGCCTGGCGGAGCCGCAGCGCGGCCGGGGCTACGGCAGCGAAGCGGTGCGGCTGCTCAGCGACTGGCTGCTCGACCAGCCAGGGGTACGCGCCGTCGTGGCCGAGGTCGATCCGGACAACGTGCCGTCGCGCCGCGTACTGGAGAAGAACGGGTTCCAGCGCGAGGCGGCAGGCCCGGGCGGGGTGCTGTTCCGGCGCAGCCGCTGACTCAGGTGTTGCGGCGGCGGCGGTTGAGCACCAGCGCCGCCAGGCCCACGAACGCGTTGACCACGATGAGGGCCAGTCCGGCCATCTTGCCCTTGTTCTGGGTCACCCCATCAGGGGTCGCGGCAGCGGTCAGTTGCTGCACGACCACAGACGCGATGGGTGCGCCCGACGCAGCAGCGGGCGCCACTGGCGCCGCTGCAACGGCGGCGGGGGGCGTCGCGGCCAGCGGCTTGGCCTGAGTGGTGCGGTGCTTCGCCGGCACGGTCGCCGTTTTCGCGTGAGCCGCCGGCACGACGTGGAGCGTGGTAATCGGGGGCAGCTCGAGCTGGGTCAGGACCAGCGGCGGCAGGAGCACCGCCGGCGTCAGGGCTGGCTGGCGTTGCGGGACCACCGAGGTCGTGTGCTTGGTGACGTGCGGGTGCTGCACCTGCTGGGTGCGCACGATGACCTGGAGAACCACTGGTGTGTAAGCGTTTCGGGACACCTGGCCGTACGCGTCGGTCAGCTGGTAGGTCAGCGAACCGGTGCCGTAGAAGCCCTGGCCGGGCGTGAAGGTGATGCTGGCCGTGGCCGGGTCGAGCGCGTAGTTACCCTGGCCCGCCACGTAGACGTGGTCGGTCGCGGTGCCCGACGGGTCGAGCAGCGCCAGCGTCGTACCGACGGGGACACTGAGCCGGACGACCTGCTGGACGTTGGCGGCGGCCCGGCTGGTGGCCGGCAGCGCGACGGGGGCGTGGGGAGGGACGACGGTCGCGGTGTAGGCGCCATCGCTGCTCTGCCCGTAGGCGTCGGTCACTCGATAGTCGATGGTGGTCGTGCCCTGGTAGCCGAACACCGGAGCGAAGCCCACGTCGCCGTACGTGGGGTCGATGCGAAAGGCCCCGACGCCGGGGACGACGGTGCTCGTCGTAGCTGCGCCGGCTGTGTCGAGCAGGACGGCGTTGCCCTGGGCAGGCACCGCGATCGAGGCCGACTGAACGGTCGTGCCCATGTCGGTAGAGGTGATGGTCGCCGCGACGGGGGCGGCAGGCACGTCGACCTCCGGCGTGTACGTACCGTCGCCGGTCTGGCCGTAGGAGTCGATCGCGCGGTAGATCACGCTGTGCATGCCGACGTAGCCGACGGCCGGCTGGAAGGTGAGGACGCCCGAGACGTCGACCGCGTAGGTGCCGACGCCCGCCACGGCGAGGGTGTCGACGAGGTTGCCGCCGTCGTCGATGAGACCGTCGTGACCGTCGGTCGGGACGGGCAGCGCGACGACCTGCGCAGCAGTGCCGACGCCCTGGCTCATCAACGCGGCGGGAGCGGGTGCGGCGGGCAAGGTCATGGTGGTGGACACGTCGGCCAGCGCGGCCTGGCTGCCCAGCGCCACCGACCCGGTCAACGCCAGGATCAGCGCCAGACCGGATGTCCTGACCGTGCCCACGGGACCGACCTCTCGTCCGGGCAGCACCGTCTGCGGTGCCACTCGAACGCTTCTCGGCAGGAAGGCCGCAGGGGTGAACAGTCGATCTTCAGATTGGGTCCGAACTCATGGTCGAGAGCGCCGCGAAATGGGCACAACGGGCCAGACCGGACAGGCCAGACCGGGTAAACCGCGAGCGGGGTGCACCGGCGTCGCAGGAGCCGTCGCGCCGAGGTCCCGGACGAACACGTCGGGGAAGCCGTTGGTGTCGCCGCCGACCAGGTTGTCCGCCATGGAGTTGAACACCACGTGCAGGCCGTCAGCCGACATGCCCTGGACGTTGCTGCCGCCGTCCCCGAGCGCCCCGCCGTTGCTCACGGAGATGAGTTGAACGGAGTCGTTGGAGGTGTCGATCCGGAAAGCGTCGCGCTGGTTGTTGGTGTCACCCGCGACCAGGTCGCTCGCCTCGCTGGTATAGCTGACGTACCGGCCGCCGGTCGACACGTGCGGCTGGAAGCTGTTGCCGTTCGGATAGATGTTGGCCAAGCTCACCGTGAGCTGGGTGAGCGCCCCCGAGCGCAGGTTCTTGAGGTAGACGATGTCGTGCCCGTTCCCGCCGGGGATGGTCAGGTTGTCCGAGGTGGTGTCGAAGCCGAGGAAACCGCCGTCAGGGCTGAGCGACGGGTCCTGGCTGTCCCCGGTGCCGATGACCCCGGCGTTGTCCGACTCGAGCTGGGTGCCCTCGGCGGTGTTGACATAGCACTGCCGCTTGCCGTGGGTGTCGAGGGCGGTCAGGTTGGTGGCCGTCGTGCAGAACGCGACGGTCTGCCCGTCGGCGGAGATCGCCGGTCCGAAGACGTCGGCGTTGGCGGGCACCGACCCGGGCCCGGTCACGACCGACGCGATCCGGACGGCCTGGGTGGCCAGCGTCTCCACGTACACCTGCTCATGTCCCGCCTGACTGGTTCCGACCAGGTCGTTGGCGAACGAGCTGAACGCCACCGTCGAACCGTCGCCCGAGATGACGATCGCTTCGCTGTTGTCCTGGGCCTCGCCCCTGTCGACGTTGTCGATCGAGACCAGCTGGGTCTGGTTCGTCACCATGTTGCGGACGTAGACGTCGTGGAACTGGGTGTTTGGCGTCCTCAGGTCATGTGCCTCTGACGCGAAGGCTACGAGGTGCCCGTCGTTGCTGATGCCCTCGGCGTAGCTGTTGCCATCGCCGATGCCGGTGTGGACCGACACCAGCGTCATGGTGCCGAGCAGCCGGTCGCGGAGATAGACGTCAGAGTAGGCATTCTTGTCATCGGGGGTGAGCTGGGCGGCGCTGTCGAACGCCACGTAGCGGCCGTCGGCGGAGACGGAGCCTTCGGCCTCGTCGTTGCCCGACGTGGTGCCGTTCGGCAGCACGCGTGAGGTGCCCTCGCCGAGCACAGCGACGCTCGGTGCGGACGGCAGCGAGATCGCGGGCCCGTTGGTCGCCGTCACAGTGAAGGTGGAGAACTGGCCACTGGCCACGCCGCTGACGGTCGCGGACGTGGTCGTCGACGTGGCCGTCGCTCCCCCGACGCTTGCGGTGACCTTGTAGCCCGTGATCGGCAGGCCGCCGGTCTCCGTCGGCGCGGACCAGGTCACCGTCGCAGTGCCGACGTCCGAACCCGTGGCCACGACGTTGGTCGGGGAGCTCGGCACGCCGTAGGGGATGATCGGCGGCGACGGGGGCGAGGCGGGGCTGCTGCCGGCGCTGTTCATCGCGACCACGACGAAGGTGTAGGCCGTGCCGTTCTTGAGGCCGCCGACGCTCGTCTGCAGCGCGGCTCCCGGGACGACCGTCGTGGTGCCCCCGGGCAGGACTTCGACGCGGTACGCGACGACCGGTGCGCCGCCGTCGGTCGCGGGCGTCCGCCACGTGACGAGGGCTCCCCCGTTCTGGGCGACGCCGGCGACGGACCGCGGGGCACTGGGCACAGCGAGCGTGTGCAGGTAGCCGACCACGGAGGCCCACACCCGTACCGCTGCCTGGGAGTGGTTGGCGACGTCGACGCGTCCCTTGGACCCCGGCGCCACGATGACCATCGTGCTGGCCGGGCGGCCGGCCGAGAAGGCGAACGTCGACGCCGGCGGCTTGGTCCCGTGGGCAAAGACGGTGACCGCCCCCGCCTTGGCCGGCGACGGCAGCGTCAGGGCGAGCACGACACCGCCGACCCGGGTCGCCGGCACCCCGGTGGACAGCACGACGCTCCTGCCGGCGCCGACGAGCACCGAGGTGAGGTGCTGTGACGGCAGCGGTACGAACTGGGTCTTGGCGTTGGCCGCGCCGGTGCCACCAGGAGCGGCGTAGTAGCCGATCACCGTGACGACGACCTTGTCGCCCTTGGCCGCGCCGTTGTAGAGCGAGGCCTTGCCGTTGCCGCCGGGCGTCACGACGAGGGTCGTGGCAGCCGTCCGCCCGGTCGCGTAGGCGAGGCTCACGACGGAGGGACGCTTGGTCCCGTACGGGTAGAAGGTCAGCGTGCCCGACGCGATGGGCGTGGGCACCGTCACGGACAGGACAACCGCGGAGGCCGTCGTGGGCACGCCGGCCACGCCGGTGAGGCGGAAGGACGCGACGGACTTGGCCTTGACCGGAGCCTTGAGCAGCGCCTTGTGGGCGAGGGCGACGAACGGTGCCTGACGCGCGGCCGGAGAGGTGGCCTTGGGCGCGGCGACGGCACCGGCCGGCGAGGTGACCGCCGTCAGCAGCCCGGTCGCCACGATGACCGCCGTGAACCCCGCCCCGCCCCGCCGTACCTGCATGCGCTGCCCCGCCTGTCGTCCGGCTGTCTAGTCGCACATGCTGGCAGGTTTGCCGGGGCCGGGCTACCGAGGTGGGAGCGCATCCTCCAGCGCAAGGCTCAGGCCTGCTCTGCTCCTCGCGCAGCAGCCGACGGGGAAGGAGCGCGGTGAACGGGAACGGGCGGAAGACCCCGCGGGCGGCGTGGGACAGGCGCCGCCTCGGTCGTGGGCCAAGGTAGGTCGGCGACGTCGCGGAGGTCGGTCAGCCTCGGACACATGCGTCAGCGCAGCGTGTGCGGGCGCTGACAGGGACGTGTGCGCGGCGTGACAGCCGCTGCGCCGATGCTCGACAGCGAGGGCATCGCGACGCACGCGTTCCACGACGAAGGGGCCGACCATGATCACCGCAGAGCCTGAGATCACCGCTCCGGCACCCCCGTCCCGCACCTACCCGTCCCTAGGGGCAGCCTGGATCCCGCTGGCCGCCCTCTGCCTCGCCTTCTTCGTCGAGATGGTCGACAACACGCTGCTGTCGATCGCGTTGCCGACCATCGGTCGCAATCTGCACAGCAGCACGACGGCGCTGCAGTGGGTCACCGGCGCCTACTCCCTGACCTTCGGTGGCCTGCTGCTCACCTCGGGGTCGATGGCCGACCGGCTCGGGCGCCGCCGCGTGCTCCTGGTCGGACTGGCGGTGTTCGGCCTGCTGAGCCTGGGCGTGGTGGCGGTGTCGAACACCGGCGAGCTCATCGTCCTGCGGGCCGGCCTCGGCATCGCCGCCGCGGCCATGGCGCCGATCACCAACTCGCTGGTCTTCCGGCTGTTCGACACCATGGCCCTGCGCATGCGGGCCATGACCGTCATGATCACCGTCGGCATGTCGGGGTTCGTCCTCGGCCCGCTGCTCGGCGGCACGGCGCTCACCCACTTCGCGTGGCAGTGGCTGCTGGTGGTCAACGCCCCGATCGCGCTGATCGCGTGCCTCGGGGTACGGCTCGGGGTCCCCGCCGACCGTGCCGAGGACCTGACCAAGGACCGGCTGGACCCGCCGGGCGCCCTGCTCAGCCTTACCGCCATCGGCCTCGCTAGCTACTCCCTGACCAGCGGCGTCCAGCACGGCTGGACCTCGACCGTCACGCTCGCGGCCATGGTCGGCGCTGTCGTCGCGGCCATCACGTTCGTTCGGCACGAGCGCCGCAGCGCCGCCCCCATGATCGACCTGAGCCTGTTCTCCAACGGCACCGTCCGAGGCGCCTGCATCGCGCAGATCGGCACCGCCATCGCCATGGCCACCGTGATGTTCGGGCTGATCCTGCACTTCCAGTACGCCTACGGCTGGAGCCCGATGCGTGCCGGCCTCGCCAACCTGCCGATCATCGTGACGATGCTCGCGGCGAGCCCGCTCTCCGAGTGGCTGATCAAGCGGTTCGGCCAGCGCATCGCCTGCCTGGTCGGCGCCGGGTTCCTGGCTGGCTCACTGGCCGGTCTGGCCTGGGGTGTCGACCACGGCTACGGGGCCATCGCGATCTGCATGGTCGCGATGACGATCGGGCTGCGCACCGTCATGACCACCTGCGCGATCGCCCTCGTCGACGCGATGCCGAGCAACCGCACCTCGATCGGCACCGCCCTCAACGACACCGCGCAGGAGGTCGGCACGACCATCGGCACCTCGGTGATCGGCACCATGATCGCCGCCCTGGTCACCACCCAGCTGCCGGCGGGGACCTGGAGCCACAGCCTCGTGGCGTCGTTCTTCCACGGCGAGCGCATCACCTTCGCGATCGTGGCCGTGGTCGTCGGCATCGTCGCGGCAGGCGGCGCCCTCACGCTCACCAACTCGCACTCCCTCGAGGAACCCGCCTGAGCCGGAGCCGCTAGCGAGGCGACGGAGCCGCCAGCGCGCGAAGGCTGGCCAGCAGCGGGCGCACCTCGTCCGGCACCTGGGTGTCACCCCAGACGTAGGCCTGCTCCCCCGAGCCGGTCCGCAGCGTCAGCTCGTGGGTGAACTCGTCCGGTACGCGACCCTGCGGCGCGGGCGCGGGCGGGTGGTCGACGAGCCCCGCCACGGTCTGGGCGTCGGCCGGCGGCAGGTCGGCCGCGGCCACGTCAGCGACGAGGGCGAGACCGGCGATGCCGCCCGACCGGCGGTAGTGGACCCGTACAACGGGATCGCTCACCGGACCTTGACCTTGACCGCGTCCCAACCGGCCTTGACCGCTGCCACCTCGGGGCTCGTGGTCCCGTACCGGGCGCGCGCGATCGTGGCGGTCAGCGACGCGAACCGGGCGAACGTCGCGTGCGGCTTGAGCCGCGGGTCGATGAGCGTGTCGTACCAGATCTGGCCGGGTGCCTCCCACGCGTTGCCGCCGAGGGTGGTGGCCACGACGTAGAAGGCGTGGTTGGGGATGCCGGAGTTGGTGTGGACACCGCCACTGTCGCTGGTGGTGTGCAGGTAGTGGGTCATGTCGGCGGGCTGCGTGTCGTAGCGGTTGGCGGTGCCGGGCGCCTTCATCGAGCGCAGCGCGGGGAGGAGCTGGGGGCCGACGATGTCCGCCCCGATCAGCCAGTCGGCCTGGTCGGCGGTCTGGTTGAGGTGGTACTGCTTCACCAGCGAGCCGAAGACGTCGGAGATCGACTCGTTGAGCGCGCCCGACTGGCCGGAGTAGGTGAGGTTGGCCTCGTTCTGCGTCACGCCGTGGGTCAGCTCGTGGCCGACGACGTCGATGCCCTTGGTGGTGTCGGTCAGCGTCTGGCCGTCACCGTCGCCGAAGAACATGTGCCCCTGGCCGTCCCAGTAGGCGTTGTCGTAGTCGACGCCGAAGTGCACGAGCCCCTCGATGGCCTCGCCGTGGTCGTCGATCGAGTCGCGGTGGAAGATGTCCCAGTACAGCGAGTAGGTGTAGCCGAAGTTGTCGTAGGCCTGGTTGACCGACACGTCGGCGACGGGCGCCTGACCCTCGCTGCGTACCAGCGTCCCGAGGGTGTTGGCCGTCGAGTGCTTCTGGTCGTAGATGCTGCGCTTGGGAGTGCCGGCACCGACGTGGGGTGCTGCGACCGAGGGCACGGCCACCCGGCGCGCGGCCACCTCGGCCCGCTTGAGCCGGAAGCTGTGGTCAAGCTGCAGCGTGGTGAGCAACGCCTCCCGTTGGGCGTTACCGGCCTCGCGGACCAGGCTCAGCAGCAGGTCTGGCGGCAGGATGCAGGCGATCGAATGACGTGGCACGGTGTCCCCCTCGCTCGGTGGTCTCGTGATGGTAAGAGACGGGAGGGGTACGGATAAATACCTCAGGTCCAATCGGTCAGGCCTCGACGGGGACGGCGTCCTCCTGCTGCTGGGCGAGCTGGATGGCGATGTCAATGATCATGTCCTCCTGGCCGCCGACGTAGCCGGCCTCCCCCACCTTGGCCAGGATGACGTGGGCCGGGACGCCGTAGCGCAGCGCCGCCCGCTCGGCGTGGAGCAGGAAGCTCGAGTAGACGCCGGCGTAGCCCTGGACGATGGCCGACCGGTCGGCGACCGGCATGCGCGGGATGAACGGCCGCAGCACGTCCTGGGCCGCGGCCAGCACCCCCTCGACGTCGACACCGGTCTCGACGCCGAGCCGCGAGAACGTCGCAGCGAGGATCTCCGTCGGGGCGTTGCCGGCACCCGCGCCGAGGGCACAGAGGGCGCCGTCGACCTGACGCGCGCCGGCCTGCACCGCGAGGACGCTGTTGGCCACGCCGAGCGAGAGGTTCTGGTGACCGTGGAACCCGACCTGAGCGTCGGCGCCGATCTCGTCGAGCAGCGCCTGGACGCGCGCCTGGGCGTCGGCCAGCACGAGCGCGCCCGCCGAGTCGACGACGTAGACGCATTGCGCGCCGGCGTCGACCATGATGCGGGCGTTGCGGGCCAGCTCGGCCGGACTGAGGCGGTGGCTGAGCATGAGGAAGCCGACCGTCTCCATGCCGAGCCCGCGGGCCGCGCCGAAGTGCTGGGCCGAGACATCGGCCTCGGTGCAGTGGGTCGCGATGCGCGCGACCGAGGCGCCGACCGCGTGGGCGTGGTGCAGGTCCTCGACCGTACCCAGGCCGGGCAGCAGCAGCACCGCGATCTTGGCCCGTTGCGCCTCGTCCACGGCGGCCGCGATGAGGTCGAACTCGTCGACCTTGGAGAAGCCGTAGTTGAAGCTGGACCCGCCGAGGCCGTCGCCGTGCGACACCTCGATGACCTCGACGTTGCTCACGTCGAGGGCATGCACGATCGCCCGTACCTGCTCCTCGGTGAACTGGTGGGCCATCGCGTGCGACCCGTCGCGCAGGGTCGAGTCGGTGAGCCGGACGTGGGTGGGCTCGTCGGTGACGGTCATGCGATCGCTCCTTGGCGGCCGGCCCTGATGTGAGCGGCGAGCAGCTCGGCGACCTGGGCTGCCGCAGCCGTGATGATGTCGAGGTTGCCGGAGTAGTCGGGCAGGTAGTCGCCACGGCCGCGCACCTCGAGGAAGACGCCCACCCGCGCCATGCCGCGCCAGCGCGGGTCGGGACCGTCGAACTGCGGGTCGGCGCGCAGCGCGTAGCCGGGGACGTAGGCGCGCACGGTGTCGACCATCGCGTGGATGTTGGCCTCGATGGCGTCGCGCTCCGGCCCGGGCTCGGCCGCGGAGGCGTTGATCGCGCAGAAGACCGTGTTGCGCATGATCATCGGCGGCTCGACCGGGTTGAGGATGATGATCGCCTTGCCTCGGGCGGCGCCGCCGACGTCCTGCAGGGCGCGGGCGGTGACCTCGGTGAACTCGTCGATGTTGGCCCGGGTGCCCGGACCTGCGCTGCGAGAGGCGATCGACGCGACGATCTCGGCGTACCGGACCTCGGTTGCCCGGCTCACCGCCGCCACGATCGGGACCGTTGCCTGGCCACCGCACGTGATCATGTTGAGGTTGGGCGCGTCGAGGTTGACGTCGAGGTTGACGGCCGGGCAGCAGTACGGGCCGACGGCGGCCGGCGTGAGGTCGATGGCCCGGATGCCGGCCTCGGCATAGCGCGGCGCGTTGGCTGCGTGGGCCCGGGCGCTGGTGGCCTCGAAAACGACGTCGGGCAGCGGGCTCTGCGCCAGCAGCCAGTCGACACCGTCGGCGCTCGTCTCGAGACCCAGTCGCTTGGCCCTGGCCAGCCCGTCGGACGCAGGGTCGACACCGACCATGAACCGCGGTTCAAGAGCCTCAGAGTGCCTGAGCAGCTTGAACATCAGGTCGGTGCCGATGTTGCCCGGCCCCACGATCGCGGCCAGCATCTTGTCACTCATGAGACTTCCCTCAGTCGAAGACGGCGGTGACCGAGCCGAGCTGGTCGATGGTGGCCGTGATGGTGTCGCCGGCCTGGACGGGCACGGCGGCGGTGATGGAGCCGGTCAGGATGATGTGGCCGACACCGAGCTCGACGCCGCGCGCGGTGAGGGTGTTGGCAAGCCACGTGGCTGCGGTGAGCGGCGAGCCCATGACCGCGGCGCCGGCACCGTTCTGCACCATGCGGCCGTTGCGTCGCAGCACGCAGCCGAGCATGGACAGGTCGAGGCCCTGCAAGGCGATCGGGGTGCTGCCCATCACGATGCCGCCGCTGGAGGCGTTGTCGGCGATGGTGTCCTCGAGCTTGATCTTCCAGTCGGTGATGCGGCTGTCGATGATCTCGATGGCCGGCAAGACGTACGCCGTCGCGCTGGCGATGTCGGCGACGCTGAGGCCGGGGCCGCGCAGCGCTTTGCCTAGCACCAGGGCGATCTCAGGCTCCGCACGCGGTTGCAGAAAGCCACTGGTCGCGATGGGCGAGTCGGCCGCGTAGACCATGTCGGCGAAGAGGTGGCCGTAGTCGGGCTGGTCGACACCTAGCTGCTGCTGCATCGCGAGCGAGGTCAGTCCGATCTTGAACCCGACGACGCGCGCACCGGCCCGCAGCCGTGACTCGGTCTGGCGCTGCTGGATTGCGTAGGAGTCGTCGACCGAGATCGACGGATAGGTCGTCGTCAGCGGGTCGAGCGTCTTGCCCGTCGCATAGGCGGCGAGCAGGTCGGCGGCGATGGCGTCGGTGTCGATGGTGGTCATGGGTGCCCTCCGAGGGTCTGCAGGTGCTGCCAGAGTCGCGGTAGCAGCTCGGGCCCGACCGCGCGCCACGCCGTGACCTCGTCGTCGGTCAGCGGAGTGATGGGTGCGCCCCGGGTCGAGAGGAACGTGTCACACATGGCCGCGAGAAGCCACATGCGGGTGACGGCGACGCCCGGCGTCGACCCCAGGGTCAACGCCCCGTTGCCGCGCAGCAGCAGCGCCTCCCCCTCGGGCAGGGAGGCCGCTGCCGCAGCGGCACGATCAGGTGTCCGCAACAGAAAACCACTGTCGTGTACGGGAACCGTGGCGCCCAGCCACGCCGCCTGACCGTGCAGGGGCACCAGGCGTGACGCGGTCGCAGCCGCCGCAAAGGTGCTCAGCGGCTGCGCCCGTGCGATCGAGGCGGCGTCGGGCCGGGCTCGGTAGACCGCGAGGTGGGCCCACGCCTCGGCCGGTGCCCCGGGGGGCAGCACCTCGGCGTCGAGCGCCACCTCGACCAGAGCCGACTCGACCACGAAGGCGAGGTCGGCGGCCGGCGTGATGACCATGGCATCGCCGTCGCGCACGGAGACGTGGCCGAAGGCGGTCACCAGTCCGAGCGAGGACAGCACGTGGGCCGCGACGACCACGTCCTGACGCGAGGTTGCCATGTCCACCTCCCTGTCCCGCTCGGTGCCAAAGTGTATGCACTTTATAGCACGAGACTCAGCCGGAACGGACCAACCCGCCGTCGATCCAGAACGTCTGGCCCGTCACGAAAGCTGCGTCGTCGGAGGCCAGGAACGCCATCGTCCCGGTCAGGTCGTCGGGCAGCTGCAGCCGCTTGATCGCCTGCAGCTGAGGCACGATCTCGAAGAAGATCTCCGGACCGGCCTCGGTCGACGCCGTGCGGACCAGGGACGGTCCGATGGCGTTGGCCGTGATGCCGTACTCCGCCAGCTCGGTCGCGAGTCCGCGAGTGAGCCCGATGACCGCCATCTTGGACGCGATGTAGTGGGTGAAGCCGGGGATCACGAGCGCGACCGAGTTGGAGGTCATGTTGATGATGCGGCCCCAGCCCTTGGCCTTCATCGCCGGCGTGTAGGCCTGGCAGGTAAGGAACATCGACTCGACGTTGACGGCGAACATCCGCCGCCAGTCCGTCAGCGTCATGCCGTCGAACATCTGGTTGGGGTAGATGCCGGCGTTGTTGACCAGGATGTCCGCCGAGCCCAGCGCGGCCTCGACCTCTCCCGCCGACGCCGTGACGGCCTCAGGGTTGGTCACGTCGACGATGAACGACGCGCCCTTGGAGCCTGCCGCCTCGATGCCCGCGACCGTCTCGCTGCCGTCCGAAAGGTCCAGCACCGCAACGGATGCACCCTCGGCGGCGAGCTTGAGCGCGTGCGCGCGGCCGATGCCCGTGGCCGCTCCGGTGACGACGGCGACCTTGCCCTCGAGTCGGCGGCTCATGCCGACACCTTCTCCCCGAGGGCGACCTTGCGCATGGCGCCGAGCGTGCTGTCGACGGCCTTGAGGTAGTCGGTGGTCATCGAATCGGCGTAGGCCTGCTCCTCGGGGGAGCCGCCCTCCACTCCCGAGACGACGAGGGCAAAGCTGAACCGCAGCCGCAGGTCGTCGCCCTCCCCCTCGATCTCGTTGGCGATGGTGCCGAGCACCGGGCCCGCGATGCGGGTGAACACCACGCGATGCGGTTGCTCCAAGCTGATCCGTTCCGTGAACCGAGCCCCCCGGAAGTCGATGTCACGGTCGAACGTCGTGTCGCTGAGGCGGTTGACCACCTCGCAGAAGGTCATGCTCGGGACGAACGGCAGGGCGTTGTTGGCCTTGAGGACCAACCCCGCCCAGACGGCGTCGCGATCGAGGACGGGCTGCCCGTCGACGTTGACGGGAAGAGCGTGCGACACGTAGATCATGATGTCCCTCCGGTGGGGTTGACGACGGTGTTCTCCAACGTGCCCAGGCCTTCGATGCTTGCTCGTACGACATCGCCGTCAGTGAGGTAGAGGCCGCGGGGTTGACCCACGCCCGACGGAGTGCCGGTGGGGATGACGTCTCCCGGCTCCAACGTGACGATCTCGCTGGCCGCCGAGATGATCTCGGCCACGCTGCAGATCATGTCGGCGGTCGACTCGTCCTGCTGCAGCACGCCGTTGACCCACAGCCGCATCTGCAGGGCCTGCGGGTCGGGGATCTGGAAGGCGGGCGTGATGCCTGGACCCAGGGGCAATGAGCCGTCGATCGCCTTCGAGGCGAACCAGTCGTAGACGAAGGCGTCAGCGGGTACGACGGCCCGCTTGTGGTTGCCACGGGCGCTGATGTCGTTGGCGACGCAGTAGCCGGCGACGTGGCTCAGCGCCTTGTCGAGCGGGATGTCACGGCCACCGATGCCGATGACGATCGCGAGCTCGACCTCCCAGTCGTACCGCGCCGTCTCCGGGCTGTGGACCGGAATGACGTCGTGCGGCCCGATGACCGTGGTGGTCGGCGGTTTCATGAAGAAGAACGGCTTCCAGCCTGGGGTGATCTCGCCCCCCATCTCCTTGATGTGCTTGCGGTAGTTGATGCCCGCACAGACCACCTTGCGCGGCCAGCGCAGCGGCGCCAGCAGCGTGTCGTACTCCACGACCGGCGCGTCGTCCACCTCGAGCGTGCGCAGCACGTCCTCGGCCGCGGCCCAGTCGTCGACGAGCTCGAGCATGGTCGACCAGCGCTTCAGGTCGGGCGGGGCGACGAGCGCCCCGTCGGCCCGGAGCACACCGAGGTCGAGGGTGTCGCCTCGTTGATAGGTGGCCAGCGACCACGTCATGCGTTATCCCCTTGCGTGAGGTCGGATTGGCTGAGGCCGGACTCGCCGGCGACCTGATCGTGAACGGATGCGATGTCGAGCTGGCCCCAGCCGTCGGCAACCGCCTTGTCGAAGACCGTCTTCGCCGACCGGAAGACCGGGGCGTCCATGCCGAGGACCCCGAGGTAGTCCTCGATCTGCTCGAGGATCGGGTGCAACGTGTTGATCGGCCCCGGTGTCGGCGACCACTGCCGGGACTGCATGACAGGGCCACGCTGCTTCCACAGGGCCGAGCCGGCAATGCCGTTCTCCAGGGTGGACTGCACCAGGGCAAGGTCGAGACCGCTGCGCCGGGCCAGCACCATGGCCTCCGCCGCCGCGACGGTGTGGACCGCCATCAGCAGGTTGGCGATGTACTTCAGGTGAGCGCCCGTACCGAAGGCGCCCGTGTAGACCCAGGGCCCGGAGATGGCGTCGAGCACCGCGGACACCGAGTCGACGCTCGTCCGGTCGCCCGAGGCGAACGTCGTCGCCAGCCGCGGAGCCACCATGCCGGGGCTGCCGCTGATCGGGGCGTCGAGCAGGTCGCCGCCCTTCGCCCGTACCGAGTGCAGGAGCAGGGTCTTGCGGTCGACGTCGAGCGTGCTCATCTCGATGTGGACGGTGCCCGGTCGCAGGGTCGTGAGCGTGCCCGCGGGTCCGCAGATGACCTCCTCGACGTCGCGCAGCTCGGGCAGGATCGACAGCAGCACGTCGGCCCGCTCGGCAACCTCTGCCGCCGAGGTGACGAACGTGCCGCCCGCCTCCTCGAGCTCGGGCGACGGGTGACGCCGATAGCCCACCACGTCGAAGCCGCGCTCGATCAGGTTGCGTGAGATCGGCAGCCCCATCTTGCCGAGGCCGATCACGCCGACCGTACGTCGCTCCATTGCCCCTCGCCTTCTGCAGAACCGCTGGTGCCAGGCACGTGCGTTACGTGCTCACTCCCAGGCGTACGAACCCGTTCCGAGGGACAGCCGGACGGAGACACTGCCTTCGTTCAGCCGCCACTGGTGCACGACGCAGGTGCGCAGCCCGGCGAGGACGAAGGGGTCCTGGTCGGCGATGGACGCAGCCTGTGCCTCGTCGGCCGCCCGCAGGATCGACACCCCGGAACCGGGACCCACCCCCGGGCCGGAGAGCAGCGGACCGGACAGGAAAAGGACACCGGACTGCTCGAGCCCGAGGAGCCAGGCCACGTGGTCCTGCAGGTGTTGCTGGATGTCCGACGCCTCGACACCCGGTCGTGGCGTGGAAAGGATCAGCCAGTAGTCGCGGGCGAGCAGTCGGGACAGGTCCACTTGGGCTTCGGTCCCAGGGTCACTCACACGTAAACTGTATGCAACTTTTGTCGAACGTCAAGAGTCCCGAAGCGGCCAACTGTATGCAGCGCGGTGCAGATCGGGGACAATGTGCACATGGCCCGTACCTTGCTGCTCCCTGACATCAAGAAAGTGCATCTGCCCGAGCCTCGGCAGGCGATCCCCCACGTCCACGCCTACCTCCGCGAATGCATCCTCGACGGCACACTCACGCCTGGTACCAAGCTGTCCCAGGTCACGCTGGCCGAGCAGCTGGGCGTCAGTCGCACCCCGTTGCGGGAGGTCCTGCGCATGCTGCAGGAGGAGGGGCTCGTCGAGATCGAGCCCAACCAGCGCACCCGCGTCGCGGGCCTCGACCCGCAGGAGCTCGACGACATCTACGCGTCGCGCATCCTGCTCGAGACGCTGGCCCTGTCGATGACGATGGGCAACTTCGGTGCGGCCGGCCGGCGCGACGCCAAGCGCCACCTGACCGCGATGCGCCGCGCGGCCAAGTCCGGCGACTTCGCCGCCTGGTTCGCCGGCCACGCCGAGTTCCACCGGCTGATCACGGCAGCGACCGGCGAGGCCGTGCAGCGCCAGCTCTCGGCGCTCGCCGACCGGACGATCCGCTACATCCGCATCTACCAGCTCTCCGACCCCAACAGCTGGCAGGCGGCCGGCGACGTCGAGCACGCCCACATCCTCGAGTCGCTGGTCGAGGAGGACGAGCAGGGCGCGCTGAGCGGCATGGCCAACCACCTGGCCCGTACGGCCCTGCGGGTCCTCACCGACTGCGCGCCCGACTTCGTGCCCGTCGCCGTGCCCCACGCCGTCGCTCTGGTCGACGGCAAGCGACCTCCGGCGTTCAGCCAGACGGGGTGAGGAACGGCTCGACGACCGCAAGGAAGTCGGCCGTCTTCTCGATCATCGTCCAGTGGCCGCAGCCCGCGATGATGTGCAGGCGGGCGTCGGGCAGTAGGTCGATCAGCTGCGAGGACGAGACGCGCCACGGCACGACCTTGTCGTCTCGGCCGTGCACGAGCAGCACCGGCACCGTCACGGCCGCGAGCTCCGCTCCGGAGAGCGCGAGGTCGTCCACCCACCGCTGGCGCGGCTCGGGGAACATCGCGTCCCACGAGTCCCGTACCGGCGGGTTGAGGCTGGCCTGGTAACGCATCTCGACCAGCTCATCGGTGATCAGACCGCGGTTGTAGGCGAACAGCCCGATGACCTCGCGCATCTGCTCGACGCCCGGCGTGTAGCCCCAGACGACATCGAGGCCGTACGGCAGGGCCATCGCCACGCCCATCGAGCCCATCAGCACGATGCGCCGCACGGCGGTCGGACGAGCCGCGGCCAGGGACAGCGCGATCGCGCCACCCATCGAGTTGCCGATGACGTCGACCTGATCGATGCCGAGCGCGTCCACCAGGTCGAGCGCATGCTGCGTCCACGCGTCCCTGCCCCACGTGCGCTGCTCCCCGGTGGCCGTCCCGCCGAAGCCGAGCTGGTCAGGGGCGATCACCCGGCGATGCTTGCTGAGCGCCGGGATGACGGGTCGCCAGTTGGCCGTGCCGGTCACCCCCGGCCCGGAGCCGTGGAGCAGCAGGACCGGCGGCCCGGTCGCCACCGCCGGCTCGCCCGTGTCGATGACTGCGGTGGCGACGCCCTTCACGTCGATCGTGCCGACGGACAGGGTGGGTGCAGTCACGACGTTGACTCTCCGATCGTCTGGGGTTGGAGCTGGTGCTGGGTCGAGACCCGCTTGGTCGGGCCGAGCCACATGTCGATGGAGCCGAGCTCGTCCGGGTCGAACGTCCGTGGAGACCACGCCGCCTCGTCCTCGATGCGGCGGACGCCGAACGAGTACTCGTACGTGAAGCCCTCGGGGCCGAGGAAGTAGAGGAAGATCGCGGTCGACTGGGGGTGACGTCCGGGACCCATCTCGATCTCGACACCGTGTTCGACCAGGAAGTGCCAGTTGCGGAAGACGTCGTCGATGCTCTCCACCTGGAAGTTCATGTGGCACAGCCCCGGTCGGTCGCCCTGGAACACCGCCAGCTTGTGGTGCACCGGGTCGATGCGCAGCAGGCAGGCCTTGTCCTTGATCCAGTCGGAGACACGGGCGTTGAACGTCGTGCTCCAGAACCGGTGGGCGTCGTAGATGTCCGGCGCGTCGAGGCACAGGTGGCCGAACTCCAGGATGCCGGCCGGCCGGGTGAAGTGGACCGGCCGGGTGATCGTCTCCTGGTTGCACACCAGCTCGAGCCGGTTGCCGAACGGGTCGTCGAACGCGACGAACTCGCCGACCCGCCGCGACCGCGCCTCCTCGGGCGTCCCCCGCCGTACCGAGAAGCCCGCACGCTCCAGCTCGGTCTCCGCCAGGGCCAGGGCGTCGGCGTCGGCCACGGAGAAGCCCGAGGCGATGACCCCGGACGGCCCCTCGACCAGCGCCAGGCAGTGGTGGCGGCTGTCGGCCCGGAGGTGGGCAACGCCGATCTCGGTCGGGGCCGCCAGCTCGAGTCCGACGATCTCGGTCGCGAAGCGGACGGACGCGTCGAGATCGGACGTGCCCGACCGGACGTAAGCGATGTCAGTGAGCGTGATCATGGGGGCCTGCTCAGGGGGCGAAGACGGGGGCGAGGTCGATGTAGATCTGCCAGTCCTTCACCAGGTCGCCTTCGAAGACGAGGATGTCGGCGTTGGGCGTGGTCACGTGCTTGCCGTCCTGGCGGACGTACTCGACGTCGATCTTGGCGATGGAGGTGTCGCCCGAGTCGTACGTGCTGAGGATGTGGTGGGTGAGGCCGGCGATGCTGGAGAAGAAGCCGGCGACGCCCGCCTCGACCGCCTCGCGGCCGACCAGCGGGTCGTTGTTGCCGAACCGGAAGACCACGTCCTCCGTCAGGTTCTGGACGAACTTGTGGGGGTCGAACGAATCGATGTCGGCGAAGATCGGCGCTAAGTCCCGGCTCATGACACGCTCCCGTCGTTGGGTGGTGCGAGGGGTCCCTCTAGCCGAGAACTGTATGCAGTTGGCGGCGAGTGTGCAACGGGTTGGCGTCATTCTCCGCGTCGGTCTTGACAGTCAAACTGCATACACAATACTGGCGAGTGTGACGAGAATCGGCATCATCGTGGGCAGCACCCGTCCCGGCCGCAACGGCCTCGCCGTCGCCCAGTGGGTGTACGACATCGCCTCGCAGCGTGGGGATGCGACGTACGAGCTGGTCGACCTGGTCGACTACCCGCTCCCCCACCTCGACGAGCCGGTGCCGCCGATCTACGGGCAGTACCAGCACGACCACACCAAGGCCTGGGCGGCGGCGATCGCGTCCTTCGATGGTTACGTGATCGTGACCCCGGAGTACAACCACTCGACCTCCGGAGCGCTCAAGAACGCCATCGACTACCTCTACGCCGAGTGGAACAACAAGGCCGTCGGCTTCGTGAGCTACGGCTCGGCCGGCGGGGCGAGGGCGGTCGAGCACCTGCGCCTGGTCGCGGCCGAGCTGCAGATGGCCAGTGTCCGGGCTCAGGTCGCGCTCTCCCTGATGACCGAGTTCGAGGACTTCACCACGTTCAAGCGCGGCGAGCACAACCGGGAGCCGCTGGGCGTGATGCTGGACCAGCTGGTGGCGTGGAGCAACGCGCTCGCCCCGCTGCGCTCAGCCTGACCGTACGACACCGACAGGCCACGCTCGACGACGAGCGCGGAAGGCGAAAGGGACGGACTGAACGTGACCACTGCACCCGTGGGACGGCTGAAGACGACCGAGGAGAAGGTCGACGAGATGTACGACCGGCAGCAGATCAGCGACGTGATGCTGCGCTTCGGCCGTGGCCTCGACCTGCACGACTGGGACATGTACGCCGCAACGCTGACCGACACCTTCGAGGTCGACTTCTTCGACCTGACCGGCCAGGCACCGGCGGTCACCACGCCCGACGTCTGGGCAAAGTTCGCCAGCGCCTGCCTCGAGCGGCTCGTCGTCATGCACCAGTACTCCAACTTTCACATCAACCTGGACGGCGACGAGGCGAGCGGTGTCTTCTACCACATCTCGCGGCACCGCTTCCCCAACCGCCACGGCGACGACCACTACACGCAGTACGGCTGGTACGAGAACTCCTTCCGCCGGACCCCGGAAGGGTGGAAGATCAGCAAGCTGAAGCACTGCTTCCAGTGGTGTGACGGCAATCCGACCTTGATCGACCTGACGGACCCGGACTGGCAGGTCGCCGCGGCCGCTGTCTTCGGTCCGCACTGACTCCCCCGACCACTCGATCCAAGGGACCCCCGATGACCACCTCCGCGTCGCACGAGCACCACACCGCCGTGCTCAACGGCATCAAGCAGCACTGGGTCCAGGCCGGCAGCGGTCCTGCCGTCCTGCTCCTGCACGGCTGGCCGCAGACCTCGTACGAGTGGCGCAAGGTCATGGACCTGCTCTCGGACGACTACACCGTGATCGCGCCGGACATCCGGGGCCAGGGGTTCACGGCCAAGCCGGCCAGCGGGTACGACGCCCGTACCATCTCCGAGGACCTGGCCGCCCTGGTCGACCACCTCGGCCTGTCCAGCGTCACGGTGATCGGCCACGACTGGGGCGCGGTGTTCGGCTACGTCTACGCCGCCACCCACCGGGACACGGTCACGTCCCTCGGCATCGTCGAGATGGCGCTGCCAGGCGTCGGCATGATGGAGGGTGCCATGGTGCCCGTGCCGCAGGGCAACTTCCTGTGGCACATGGGCTTCCAGTCCGTCCCCGACCTGCCCGAGCTGCTCATCGCCGGCAAGGAGCGCCCCTACCTGCAGTGGTTCTTCGAGCACTTCGCCTACGACCCGACGGCGATCGGCCCCGACGACCTCGACGTCTACGTGGCCGCCATGACCCAGGTCGGTTCGCTGCGTGCCGGCCTCGCGATCTACCAGGACTTCTTCACCTCCGCCGAGCAGGTGGCCGAGCTGGCCAAGACCCCGCTCGAGATCCCGGTACGGGCCTTCGGCGGTGCGTCGTGCCTGGGCCCGCTCACCCTGATGTCGGTGCAGGCCGTCGCGCCCCAGGCCGAGGGCGGCGTCATCGAGCGCTGCGGCCACTGGGCCAACGAGGAGCGTCCCGAGTTCGTCGCCGACCTGATCCGCGAGCTGGCCAAGGCCGCTCAGTAACCGCTTCACGAAAGGACGCACCACATGCCCATCGCCGAGCTCGGCCACTTCGGGGTCTTCTGCACCGACCTCGAGGTGTCCACCGCCTTCTACCGCGACATCCTGGGCCTCACCGTCACCGACGAGGACGCCCACCTCGGCATGCGCTTCTTCAGCGCCCGCCCGGGCTTCGAGCACCACGAGTTCCAGCTCGTCGAAGGCCGTACCGTCGGGTCGGCCGAAGAGGGCAACCTGTTGATCCAGCAGGTCTCCTTCCGGGTCAACACGTTGCCCGAGCTGATCGAGTTCCACCAGCGGTTCATCGACAACGACGTGCGCTTCGACATGATCGTCACCCACGGCAACGCGTTCGGCATCTACTTCTTCGACCCTGAGGGCAACCGCTGCGAGGTCTACTGGCACACCGGTCTGCCGGCCCGCCAGCCGTTCCTCGCCAAGGTCGACCTCACCGCCCCCATCCCCGAGATCCTGGCCCGCAACGCCGAGCTGGTCGACAAGTTCGGCCTGACCGGCTACCTCGAGCCCGGCCTCGTCGGCAACCTGATCCCCGACGCCGAGGACTGACCCACCCCCGCTCTTTGGATCACTGGGCGGGGCTGGTCCTTCTCAGCACCGCCATACGCGCCGAAAGCCCCCACTGATCACGATCAGTGGGGGCTTTCGGCCGTTCCAGCGGTCAGCGCAGGACGCTGAGGTCGTTCACGAACAGCTCGGACACGTCGTCCTCGGTCTGGCTCTTGGCGCCGAGCCGCTTGATGACGTCGGCCACCGCCACGCCCCGTACCCCGGCGAGGGTGATCCCCCCGTTGTGCTTGGTGGTGATGCAGCGGAACACCGGTGCCGCGTGCATGGCCGAGCAGTGCTCAGCCACCCCCGCGACGGTACCGGTCCAGGCCTCGGACGCCGTGAAGGCCGAAAGCGCCTCCTGGTCGGCGACGACGACCTCGATCGCGGCTTGGTACTGCTCGCTCAACGGGCGCGACATCAGCACCCCTGGGTGGTCCAGGGTGATGTCGAGCTCCTCGAACAGGTGCCTGCGCACCTTGAGTACCTGGGCCGAGGCCGCCCAGGCCGGGGCCAGCGTGTCGCTGACCCACGCCCGGAAGTCCTCCACCGACACGCCGTCCTTGCGGGACAGGAAGATGACGTGGCGTACGAGACCGTCGTGGCCGTCGGGAGCGGGCTCCGTCTTGTCCACCAGGGTCGCGCTGTTGCCGCCCATGCTGGCGTACGCGAACTGCTGGGACAGGAAGTTGATCCCGTCCTCCATCTGCACCCGCGAGGCGCCCACGAAGGCGCCGAGGTCCTCCATCGTGGGGAACGTCGCCTCGGGGATGCCGTGGAACTCGTACGCCGGCTCCGGCCTGCTGCTCACGCCGGCCACGGTCGGCCAGGTCTGCTTGCTGAAGTCCGTGGCGTGCAGCCAGATGCTGCTGATACCAGGGAATCTCGCCGGCAGCGTCACGTGGGCGTTGAGCCAGTACTCGTAGTAGTCCTCCCGCGTCATCCCCTCCTTCGCCCGGAGCGGGATGACGAGGGTCATCGCGTCAGGTGTGCCCATGGCTGCGCCTCCAACAATCGTGAGCAGGTGAGTTACGGCTTGAACGTGGTGCCGCAACCGCGGCAGCCGGTGTAGTCCTTGGTCGCGGCCTGCGGGTCGGCCAGCACCTTGGAGATCGCCGCGGCGAAGACGGTCGCGTTCAGCGCGGGGTTCTTCTCCCGAGCGGTGACCTCGTCGGCGTTGGCCGCCGTGATGGTGGTGAGACCCGTGTCGATCCAGCCCTTGGGCAGCGGGGTGCCCTTGGCGATGTTCTGCAGCAGCAGCGCGGCCGAGAGGTAGCCCTCCGGCCAGCCGTTCTGCGAGATGATCGTGGTCATGATGCCGGACTTGACCGCGGCGATGTTGGCAGCGCTGTCACCACTGGTCGAGGCGATGAGCCACTTGGCGCCCTTGCTGTCGGTCTTGAGCTTGATCAGGTTGGGCGTGTCCTGGTCACACTGCCCCACGAAGGCGATGGCCGTCGGGTTCTGCGAGATGATCCGCTGCCACGAGCCGTAGTTCTTGGTCGGGTCACCGTCGACGGGGGTGTTGGCCTTGATCGTGACGCCGGGCTGCAGCTTCTTCATCGTGTCGATGAAGCCCTGCTGCGGAGCGACGAGTGCGGGGAGACCGGGGACGCAGATACCGGCGATGACGGTGCCGGTGGCGTTGGCACCCAGCGCCTTGGCGATCTCGGTGGCCATCGCCACGCCGAGCTCGTACTTGTCGGGAGCGAAGTGCGTGGCCGCCTTGGAGCCGGGCGAGTAGAGGTCGATGGTCGTGACCGGGATGCCGAGCCCGTCGATCGGGACCTTGAACAGGTCACCCGGGTAGGCCGAGACGACCTCGCCCTTGACGCCCGCGTTGCCGGCGTCCTGCATGTCCTTGATGGCCTCGGTCGGGTTGAGGTCGGCCGGGCCGATCCACTTGACCGTCGCACCAGCAGCCGCGGCCGCGGCCATGGCACCCGCGGCCTCGTTCTGGCCGAGCGGGGAGCGCTGCAGGGTGTCGATCGCGATCGTGATGCCCTTGGCGTACTGGCCCGTGGGCCCACCGGTGATGGTCGTCGCACCCGAGGCGCCACCGGCCGACGGCGCGGCAGAGGCTGCCCGCGAGGTAGCGGCCGGAGCGGCTGCCGACGCGGCGGAAGACACAGCTGCGGCGCCAGACGTCGCTGCCGCTGCTGCGGCGGAGGTCGCAGCGGCCGCTGCCGACGTTGCGGCGGCGGAACCGGACTTGCTGCTGCTGCCGCAGGCGACCGAGAGCGCGGCGACGCTGACGAGCGCCGTACCCTGAAGCACCTTTTTCCTGAACATGGCCGATAGCACAGCTGAACTCCCTCTGCTCGTGATGCGCCGTGCCGGATGTCCCGACCTAGGCGGTGATGGAGGTGCTACCGAGACGACTCGGCTTTCCGGTGTTCACTGCAGCGGCGAGCGCATGCTCTGTGGCCAAGGAGGCATCGAGCTCTTCGACTGCTTGTCCTGCCCTGAAGACGACCACGCGGTGGCACACCGCCTGGTACTCAGCGAATTCGGTCGAGGTGAACAGAACGGTGACGCCCGTCGCGGCCATCCGGGTGATCAGCTCGTAGATCTCGGACTTGCCGCCGACGTCGACCCCCCGGGTCGGGTCGTCGAGCAGCAGGACGCGGGGACTGATCTCGAGCCACTTGGCGAGAACGACCTTCTGCTGGTTGCCACCGGACAACGAGTTGGCCGGCAGGTGGGTGTCGGAGGTGCGGATGCGC
Source organism: Acidothermaceae bacterium B102 (assembly GCA_033097465.1). Lineage (GTDB taxonomy): Bacteria > Actinomycetota > Actinomycetes > JAWWOL01 > JAWWOL01 > JAWWOL01. The sequence continues at coordinate 3,329,193 of AP028633.1, read as the reverse complement.
AGCTCGGCCACGCGCCGTTCGGCCCTGGCGTGCAGGTCCTGCGAGCTGTAGACGGTGTCGGACGACAGCGCCATGCGCACCTGCGCGATGTTGTCGCCGATCGACCGCTGCATCATGAGCCCGGACTTCGTACGGTCGGCAGGGACGAACGCCACCCCGGCCTTGGCGGCGTCGCGCGGGCTCGTCGGCCGCCACGTCCTGCCGTCGAGCTCCATGCCGCCGGCCCCTACCACGAGGTCGCCGAACACCGCCCGGAGCACGTCCTGCTGGCCCGCGCCCTCCAGGCCGGCCAGGCCCAGCACCTCGCCCTGGTGGACCGTGAGCGACACGTCGTCGAGGCGGCGCCGCACGCGTACCTTGTCCAGGCGCAGCACGACCGGTGCGCTGGACACGCGGGCCGGCGCACCGCCGGTGGCGTCGACGGACTTGCGGCCCAGCATGGCTTCCACCACGGAGGAGATGGTGAGGTTGTCGGTGCGGTCGACCTCGACGATGCGGCCCGCACGCATCACGGCGATGCGATCGGCGAGGGCGAACACCTCCTCGAGCCGGTGGGAGATGTAGATGATGGCGGTGCCTTCGGCCTTCATCTCCCCGATCAGCTTGAACAGTCGGGCGCTCTCCGTGCCATTGAGGGCCGAGTTGGGCTCGTCGAGGATGAGCAACCGCGCATGCCCGAGCAGGGCCTTGCCGATCTCGACGAGCTGGCGCTCGGCCAGCGTGAGGTCGGCGACCTTGGTGCTGAGCGGGAACGTGAGCCCCAACTTGGTCACGATCGGCATCGCCTCGCGGCGCATGGCCGCGCGGTCGACCCGCCGCCTCTTGGTGATCTCGCGGCCGACGAACAGGTTGGCCAGCACGTCGAGGTCAGGGAAGAGGCTGAGCTCCTGGAAGACGATCCCTACGCCGGCGGCCCGCGCCTGGGCTGCGCTGCGGAACTCCACCGGTTGGCCGTCGAGCGAGAGCTCGCCGTCGTCCTGGTACTCCACGCCGGCGAGGATGCGCATCATCGTCGACTTGCCGGTGCCGTTCTCCCCGAGCAGGGCCAACACCTCACCGGCGTGCACGTCGATGCTGGCGCCCTGCAGGGCCTTGACGCCGCCATAGCTCTTGCGCAGGTCAGTGGTGCGCAGCAGCAACGTCGAGGCCGGGAGGGGCTCCGCCGTCATGACCGGGCGCCCCGGCGACGGACGATGGCGTCGAACCCCACGGCCCCGACGATGACGGCGCCGGTGACGAACTCGCTCCAGTCGGCGGAGACGCCGAACTGGATGAGGCCGCCGGCGATGGTGCTGATGATGAGCGCGCCGAACAGTGCTCCCGGTACGGTGCCGGCGCCACCCGCCAGGCCCGTACCCCCGATGATGGCGGCCGCGATCACGGAGATCTCGAAGCCGTTGCCGACGCCGGGGTCGGCCGCACCGAAGTAGGCCAGGGTGAAGGCGCCGGAGATGCCGCAGAGGGCGCCGACGAGCATCGTCACCTGGAGCCGGATGCGGCCGATCGGGTAGCCCGTGAGCCGGGCCGCCTCCTCGTTGGAGCCAACAGCGCGCACGGCGAAGCCGAACCTGGTGGCCCGGAAGACGAACGTCAGGATGATGCACGCGACGACGAACAGCCACACCAGCGCGGGCACATCGAGGTAGCTCGTGCCGAGCCAGCGGTAGAAGCTGTTGTCGGTCGGCTGTCCCCCGACCGGCGAGCTCTTGGAGACGACGAGGGCGATGCCGCCGAAGGCGGTGAACGTGCCGAGGCTGATGATGATGACGGGCAGCTTGAAGAAGTTGGCGAGCAGGCCGTTGGCGGCGCCGAGCACCGTGCCGAGGACGATGCCCAGGACCGCTGCGAGCCAGGGGTTCATCCCGTCCCGCGCCCAGACCGCCATCACGACCGTGCACACGGCGTAGTTGCCGCCCACCGAGATGTCGATCTCACGCATCGCGAGCAGGAAGACCATGCCTAGGGCGATGATGCCGTAGAAGGCGGCCTGCTGGCTGAGGCTGGTCAGCGACTTGACGCTGACGAACCGCGAGTGGCTCGCGCCCACGACGGCGACCAGGGCCACCAGCACCAGCACGACGCCGGTCTCCTGCACGCGGAACACCCGCTGCAGGAGCGACTGCTGCGGCGGCGCGGGCGGTGCGACCGCCGTCTCACCAGGGGCGATCGTCATCTTGGTCATCGCTTCCTCGCGAGCATGAGCCAACCTTGGTCTAGGAGCCCGCAGAACCGCGCCTCTCACCAGGAGTGGCCCGGACGGCTGGTTCGCCGACTGCACTACGTGGGAACTGTATGCACTTTGTCGGCCACGTCAAGAGTCTGTGACCGTATCGATATGAACTGCACACACTTTTGCCGCACCGGCGACGACCAAGGCCACGCCGAGCCCCCAAGACCCGCATTCTGCGGTCCAGGCACCTACAGGATGTCTGCCAGGCAGAAGACACATCTTCTACGGTGAAGGGTAAACCGTCATCCCGGAGATCACAAGAGGCTCGAGACCTGGTGTCGCCGCGACCCGCCCGGGCCGGAAAGTCCTTGCGGGTGACGGACTTCTAGATCAACCGCAGGCTGAGCTCGCGGGCCGCCTCGGTCAGCTTGGCAGCAGCCGGGCGCACCTGCGACGGGGACATGCGCCCCACGGGCGCAGCGAGGCTGAGCCCCGCGATCATGCGCCGCGTGGGATGGACGACCGCAACCCCGACCGAGCTGACGCCGTCGGCGCTCTCGCTGGCGTTGGTCGCGTAGCCGCGCTTGCGGACCTTGACCAGCTCCTCCTCGAGCTTGGCCCGGCTCACGAGCGTCTTGCTGGTGGGCTGCTCGGGCAGCCGCTCCTTGGGGTAGAGCGCCCGCAGCTCCTCGAGACTGAGCTGGGCCAACATGGCCTTGCCGATGCTGGTGGCGTAGGCGGGCAGCGTGCTTCCCGTACGACTGGCCACGCGCAGCGCCATGTCGCTCTCGGCAGAGTCGAGGTAGCGGACGTTGGGGCCGTCCAGCTCGGCCAGGTGGGCCGTCTCGTGCATCTCGTCGCGGAGTCGCTCGAGGAGGTCGCGCGCGGTCGCCCTGATGTCCCATGCCCGTACGACGGAAAGGCCGATGTCGACCAGCGCAGGGCCGGCGACGTAGGCCTTGGAGAGGTGGTCCTGACGAACGAAGTCGTAGTGGACGAGCATCGACATCAGCCGATGAGCGGTGGAGTGGGCCACGCCCAGCTCGTCACGCGCGTCTGCCAGCCGGACGAACGGCTTGTCCTTGAACATCATGAGCAGCCGCAGCGCGTTGCCCACCGACTCGATGGGGTACTGCGGCGGCGTGCGCACGGGCTCAGCCATGTCCGTCAGCCCGCCCGTCGGGCCGGGCGCAGAAGAGGCTGTCCATAGTCTCGGCAGGCTATCACCGGATGGCCGGTGGAGCGCCTCATGCCGGCGGCGGCGCCACCGCGTCGTCGTAGAGCCAGTCAACGTGGCGGCGGTCGTCGAGCGCCCGGTCGCGAAACAGCTCGTCCCGCAGCAGCTTGGCAACACCGTCGACGTGCCAGATCTCGCCCCACGCCCGCGCCGAGGTCTGTACGCGGGCGGTCCGCGGTGTGCGCTCGTCGCGGTAGCCGGCAAGCCCGTCGGCCACAACGTGCGCGACCGTCAGGTCACGGCCCGCCAGTGCCCGGGTCAGCGCCATGGCGTCCTCCATGGCCTGGCAGGCGCCCTGCGCGAGGTACTGCAGCATCGGGTGGGCGGCGTCGCCCATGAGGGCGACGCGGCCCGCGGTCCACGACGTGGTCGGCAGCCGGTCGTACATCGGCCAGCGGTGGTCGCGGCCGAGCATGGGCACCGACTCGCGTACGTGCTCGCAGCACACCGAGAACCGCTCCTCGAGCTCGGCCGGGTTGCCCCAGTCCGGGTCGCCACGTTCGAACGACGGGCTGCGGAAGACGGCCACCTGGTTGTAGAGGTCGCCGGAGCGCAGGGGGTACTGCACGAGGTGCATGCCCGGCCCGAGCCAGGCGACCACGTCACGCAGGTCGGCGTGGCGCTCGACCTGCTCGATCGGTACGGCGCCCCGGTAGGCGACGTACCCCGAGCAGATGACGTCGTCCTCGACGAACATCGGTCGCAGCGTCGAGCGCAGGCCGTCGGCGCCGATGAGCACCGACCCGGCGAACGCACGTCCGTCGGAGCAGACGGCGACCACCCGGCCACCCTCATCCGCCACCGTCTCGACATGGGCGTTGGTCTCGAGACCTACGCCGGCTTCGATGCCCGCCCGCAGCAGGATGTCGAGCAGGTCGCTGCGGTGCAGGACGATGTACGGGCCCCCGTACCGCTTGGGGAAGTCGGTCAGGTCGAGCCACGTGAGCTCCCCGCCACCGACCGCGTCGGCCATGACGATGCGCCGCGGCAGGACGCCGACCGAGATCACCTCGTCGAGCAGGCCCAGCTGGTCGAGGGTACGGGTGGCGTTGGGCGCGAGCTGGATGCCGGCGCCGACCTCGGCGAACGCCGAGGCCCGCTCGAGCACGCGGACCGATCGGCCGCTGCGTACCAACGAGAGCGCGGTGGTGAGCCCGCCGATGCCGCCGCCGACGATCACGACATCGTCAAAGGTGGTGCTGGTCATGGGTTCTCCTTCGCGGGCGACGTCAGAGCCATCGCGGCACGGTGGGGATCGGATCGGCGCTGACGAGGGTGTTGCCGCTCGACCGGCCGAGCAGCCACGCCAGCAGGTCGGCACCGCTGCCCTCGATGACCCCTGAGGTGGGGCCGGTCCCGAGCTGCCACGCATGGCCCGCAGCGTGGAGGGACGCGGAGGGGCAGTCGCTCTTGGCCGAGAGGCTGCCGACAATCTCGTCGAGCAGGGCGACGGTGAGCGGCGCGCTCAAGGCGTCGAAGCCGATGCCCGCGTCGAGGTCGACGGCATGGATGTAGACCTCGCGGCAGCGCATCCACGGCACCTCTGCAGCGGGGATCAGCCGGCCGCTGTTGGTACGGACCTGCGCCTGCCACCCGGCCGACGGCATGCGCTCGACGGCCTCGTCGAGTCGGTCAGCCGCGTCCGCGGCGTGGGCGAGCAGCACGACCCGGTCAGCGAGGCGCCACCGCTCGATGTCGGCGTTGCGCACGTCGTTGTCCGCGTACATCGGCGTCTCCACGCCGGTCTCGGCCCAGTGCAGCAGGTTGAGCAGTGCCTCGGCGTTGCCGGCGAGATGTGCGACCACGTGCGCCCGGCTCCATCCCGGTAGGAGGCTCGGCGCCGTCAGCGGATCGGCCTGGCCGACGGCTCGGGCGAGAAGCTCCTCGCCGACCCGCATCGCCTCGATCGCGTCCGCCAGCTCCATCACTTCTCGGCTCGGCAAGCTGGCTTCTCGTCGTGGCAGACATTGCGGCACTGGCCGACGCCGTCGATGGTGGTGGTGAGCACCGACCCGTCGTGGAGGTAGCGCGGTGGCTTGCGGGCGTGACCGACGCCACCGGGAGTGCCGGTGATGATCAGATCGCCTGGCACCAGGGTGATGAGCGAGGAGATGTACTGCACGAGAGACACCGGGTCGAAGACCAGGTCGGCGGTGTTGCTCTCCTGCACGGTCTCTCCGTCGACCTGGCAGGAGATCGGCCAGTGCGGGTCGCCGTCAGTGGTGACCAGCCAGGGACCCACGGGCGTCGTACCCTCGAAGTTCTTGCCCTGCAGCCACTGTGTCGTGCGATATTGCCAGTCGCGGGCCGTCACGTCGTTGGCGACGGTGTAGCCGGCGATCGCCTCGCGCGCCTGGTCGACGTCAGCGCGCCGTACGGTCGTGCCGATGACGACGCCTAGCTCGGCCTCCCAGTCGATCGCGTCCGACTCCGGAGGCAGCGCGATCTCGTCGTACGCGCCGATGAGCGCCCGCGGGTACTTCGCGAACAGCGTCGGGAACTCGGGCAGCTCGCGGCCCATCTCGGTGATGTGCTTGGCGTAGTTGAGCCCGACGCAGAGCACCTTCTCGGGCCGCGGCAGCAGGGTGGCGTAGTCCAAGTCGTCCAACGCAAGCCGTTGGCCCTGGCCGTGGGCTGCCGCAGCGAGGCCGCCTTGCGTCGCAAGGATCTCGCTCACGTCGACCGCGTCGAGCAGCACGGCCCCGTCGTCCTCGATACGCGCAGCGCGGGTGGCGCCGGCGATCCGCAGCGTGGCCAGCCTCATCGGGCGACCCGCTCGACCCGGTCGAGCCCGAAGGCCTCGTACACCGGGTCGTCGCTGAACCGGAAGGCGTCCAGGCTGGTGTCGGCGACGATGGTGACCGGTGCCCACGACGGCACGGCGAACAGGTCGCCCTTCATCACCTGCCAGCTCTGGTCGCCGACCGTGACCCGGCCGGAGCCGTCGAACACAGTCCACACAGCAGATCCGACCACGCGGGTCGTGGCCGTGGTGCTGCCGGCGGCGAAGCGGTGCATCTCGGTACGGATGGTGCGCAGGGCGTCGAGGCCCGACCCGGGGTTGGTGAAGCGCACCGCGGCGTGGCCGGGCTCGACCGTGGACGCGTGCCCCTCAGCCTCGAGCTCCAGCTGAGCGGTCAGCGCCGCGTCGGTGTGCTCCCAGCGGTAGGCCATCAGCGGCGAGTTGGGCTTGACCGGCACGCCGAGCGGGCGCAGGCCTGGGTGTCCCCACAGCCGCTCGCTGTTGGACACCGTGGGCGTCGCAGTGGTGGCGAGCGTGTCCGGACCGAACTCGAAGAAGCCGGCGTCGAGCTGGCTGACCAGCGGGATGTCGAGGCCGTCCACCCACGCCATCGGGTGGTCGGACGGGTTGTGGTGCTCGTGGAAGTGCCAGGACGGCGTCATCAGCAGGTCGCCCCGGCGCATCGCGACGGCATCGCCCTCGACGTTGGTCCACACGCCGTCGCCCTCGACGACGAACCGGAACGCGGTCTGGCTGTGCCGGTGGGCTGGTGCGGTCTCGCGCGGCCCGAGGTACTGGATCGCTGCCCACAGCGTCGGGGTCGCGTACGGCTCCCCCGGGATGCCCGGGTTGGCCAGCGCGATGGCCCGCCGCTCGCCACCGCGCCCCACCGGTACGAGCCGTCCGGCCCGCTCGGCGAGCGGGAACAGCGTCGACCAGTGCCAGATCGCCGGCACCGCACGGGGCTTGGGCGAGTCGGGCATGAGGTCGTCGCGCTGGGTCCACAACGGGGTCATGTGAGCCCGCGCGAAGTCCGCGTACAGCTGGTCCAGCTCGGTGTCGGTCGTGCTCGTCATGGAGGTCGTCCTCTTCCGGGGCCTAGGAGAGCTGGCGGAGCAGGTAGTCCCACACGTGGTAGAGCGCCGGCTCCGGGTAGATGTTCTGCCGTTTGCTCAGCGACTCCGCGTCCGGCGACCAGGTCGGCCAGCCCCCCGCCTGATGGGTGAGCAGCTGCTGCTCGCAGGCACGGTCCAGCAGGATCGCGATCACCGTCGCGGTCTGGACGTCGGGGCCGACACACACGATGCCGTGGTTGACCAGGAAGATCGCGGGGGCGCTGCCGAGCGCTTCCGCCACCGACTTGCCCAGCTCCGGGGTGCGGATGAGGTCGGCCGTCTCGGTGAACCGCGGAACGCCTGGTGGGCAGAAGAAGTTGCCCTCGTGACTGACCGCCCGCAGCTCCTGCCCGGTCGCCGCGAGGGCAAGGGCGAAGCGGCTGTGCGTGTGCACGACGCCACCGACGTCAGGCCGGGCCGCCATGATCTCGGTGTGGATGGGGTACTCGCTGTGGCGGGGTCCGTCACCCTCGACGACCTCCCCCTGGCCGTTCACCAGGTGGACCCGCTCGGGCGTGATCTCTTCCATGCCCCAGGTGCTCTGCTTGATCCAGGCCCCCCGGTCGTCGGCGTCCCGCGCGGAGGCATGACCCCAGATCAGGTCACCATGCCCCGCGTGGCCGAGGATGCGCGACGCCTTGGCGACCATGTCCCGAACGTCATCCATCTGGCGGACAGCCTCTTCCCCGAGTTCCGTTTCACAGAATAACTGACTGTTTTGCAGAAAGTAGGGTCCCGCCGACCCGTTGTCAACGGGACAGCACCGTCCTGGATCCTCGCTGGGCAGAATGATAGTCTGCAAAACAGAGACCCGCCGAGGATCAGGGAGATGTGCCGTGACCTTCGGGATGATCGTCGAGCTGAGAGTGTCGCCGGGGCACATGGGCGACGTCCTCGCCGTCTTCGAGAGCGTCATGCCGCGCGTCCGCGGTGAGGACGGCTGTCTGGCCTTCAGCCTCTTCCCCTCGACGACCGACCCCCTCACGCTCTTCCTGTACGAGTCCTACGTCAGCGAGCGCTACCACGACGACGTGCACGAGTCGTTCGCCGAGGTCAAGGACGTCCTCGCCCAGCTGCCCCAGCACCTCTCGGCCCCGTGGGTCGTCCACCAGGGCGACCATGTCCTCGCGCTCTAGCTGGCCGTAGGTCGTGTCAAGCCGTAGTTGAGGCGTTAGGCATCGGCTCCGCGCCGCGGAGCTGTTTGTGATCTTGGTTGGCAGTGCTGGGTCGAGGGTTGCCTGGCGCCCACGCTGATGTATGCGACCTCGCCGAGTGGGTGGGTCTTCTGGCCTCGTTCGGGCTGCCGGATGGCGAAGGACCCGGGCGCCAAGCTAGATGCGGCGTAACACCTGACGGTGTCCGCCATAGCTGTCGCGGCGTCTGGTCCGGGTCCTTCGTGCCTTCGAGGGTGGCACTGCCGGCCGGAGTTGTGAAGCCCTCCGCTCAGGGCTGCGTGCTCCACCTCGTCGGGTCGAAGGTGCTCTGGTCGCGGGTCAGGGCGAACGCGATCCGGTTGGCGCGGTGGGCCATCGCGCAGGCGATGACCAGGCCCTTCTTGCCGCGGGCCCGCAGCTCGACCCCGTGGGCCTTGGCGGCCGGGTCGGTCAGCCACAGACCCACGCCGAGGTCGATCAAGGACCGGCGGAGCTCCACGCTGCCTTCTCGGCTGATCACGCTGTCGCGGCGTTTCCCGGCCGACTCGTACTGGATCGGGTTGAGCCCGGCGCTGCGGTAGACCTGCCGGGGATTGTCGAACCGGGCCGGGTCGCCCAACGCGCCGCCGTAGTTTCCGACCCGCACCGCCGCCCAGCCCGGCACCGTGAGTAGTGGAGCGAACGGGCTGGCCGGGATGAGGCGGTTCAGCTGCGCGGTCGCTGCGTCGATCTGCGCGTCGAGATCAGCGAGCAGGACCAGGTCCGCGGCGAGCACGGCTCGGGCAACCGATGCGCCCGCGGTCGGCAGAGCGTCGCGAGCGGCCCGAACAACCCGCTCTGCCAAGGGTTTGCGGATCTGCAGACCTCGCGTGGCACCGAAGCGAATGAACCTGCTCACCCCCAACGAGGCGAGCCGGGCCGGGTCGGCGAACTCCGCCGCGATCAGCCGTCCCACCCTTGTGGCGAGCACATCGGGCAACGCGATCGTCAGACCAGGGAACGTGCGGTCCAGCTGGCCGAGGAGTTGGTTCTTCGTCGCCGTCCGGGTCGTGACCCGGGCACCGCGGTGGGCCGACCACGCGGTCAGCTCGGCGAACACCGAGGACCGGTCAGCGACCGGTGCACCGCGGCCGGCGAGCAGCAGCTCGGTCATCGCCACCATGTCGATCACGTCGGTCTTGATCGTCCTCTTGCCCAGCACCCGACGCTGCTCAGTGACGTGCGCCGGGTTCAGCTCCAACAACTCCCAGCCACCTGGCCACGAAGCCGCCGACAGCAACGGACGGTGGTAGTGCCCGGCGGCTTCGATGCCGACCTTCACCACCGCGCCGGCAGGCAGGACACGGCCGACGTCGGCGATCACCTGGGCCAACGACGGACCGGTCATCGGGCACCCGACCTGCGGCTTGCCCAGCAGGGTGCGTGTCGCGTCGGTAACCGAGTAAGCGAACTCGTTCTTGCCGACATCGACAGCCACAACGACAGTCGAGGATGTAACAGGGGCAGCATGAACAACCACTGGACCCACCTCCGGGGGTGCCGGAAGACCAGGGCGCGTCAACGCCCGGACCTTCTCGTTGAGGAACCTGACGGTCCCTTCCAAGCACCTCCGGAGGTGTCCGTGAAGGACTACCTCGGTCTATATCAGCTGTCGCAGCTTGGGACGTTGCTGACGCGGCTGATGGGTGGGTGTCCGCCGAGTGAGGCGTGGGGCCGGTGGTGGTTGTAGCCGTGGAGCCATTGTTGCAGCGCTTCGCTCCGGTGCTCGCTTGAGTCGAACGCCGAGGCGTAGGCCCATTCGTAGGCGAGGGTCTGGTTGAACCGTTCGGCTTTGCCGTTGGTCCAGGGGCAGTGCGGTTTGATGAACTTCTGGACGGCGCCGAGGTCGGCAACGGCGGCCTTGAATGCGGTGCTGCGCCGGTAGCAGAAGGCGTTGTCGGACATGACCCGTTGGACCGCGATGCCGTAGCCGGCGAAGAACTCCCCGGCGTGGGTGAGGAATCTGGCGCAGGTGGCGCCGGTCTCGTCGGGCAGCACCTCGACGTAGGACAGCCGGGTGTGGTCGTCGACCGCGACGTGAACGTAGTCGTAGCCGACCCGCCCGCCGGGCTTGTCCCGGGCGGCGTGGTTGACCTTGTCCTGGGCGGAGCCGCGGCCGTGGGCCCGCCACCCGCCGCCTGGGCGGATCTTCCCAAGCTTCTTCACGTCCACGTGGATCAGCTCGCCGGGGGCGTCGCGCTCGTAGCGTTGCCGCAGCGGTAACCCGGTCGGGCGGTCCAGGTCGCGGAGCCGGTTCAACCCGAGCCGGACCAGCACGTTGTGCACCCCGGAACCGCTGATCGTGATGCCTTCCTCGGCAAGCACAGCCGCGATCCGGTCCGCTCCGAGCTTGCGGTCCCGGCGCACTGCGGCGACCCGCGCGGCCACCGCCGCAGAGGTGCGCCGCGGACTGCCGTGCGGCTGGGAGGACCGGTCGACCAGGCCGTCTTCCCCGTCCTCGACCCAACGGGAGTACCACTTCGACACGCACTGGCGGCTCAGCCCGATCTCGGCTGCGACGTGCGCGATCGGGCGACCTGCGTCGACACGCTCACAGAACCGGCGGCGGCCTTCAACGGTCAGCGGGGCGTTAGCGTGGGACATGAGGACCTCTTGGTTTCGGAGCGGATGCTTGGCGGCACCCACACCTTCACTGAGAGGTCCTCACCTCGTCACGCACCACACGCCCCGTGTCACCAACCTTCGTGGATGGGACATCAGCGCGCCGCACGCATCCGCTCCGCGTAGGTCGGGACATCGAGGCCGAACAGCTGCCAGCGGGTCAGGTAGGACAGCAGGAAGCCCGAGCTGCCGGACTGGAACAGCTGCCCGACCTCGCCGGCGATGAGGTCGGCGCTCTCCACGGCAGTCAGCCCGTAGGGCGCCAGCGCCTCGGCGGGGTCGGCCTTGGCCAGCTCGCGCAGCCCGGCGTCGTGCAGGCAGTCACGGCAGAACCTGTTGACCCCGTAGCTGCTCATCCGTCGAGCCTCCAGAACCCGTAGCCGTGGCCGAACTTCGGCTGCAGCTGAAGCGACGTGGGAGTGCCAGCCTCGATCGCCGCGGCCATCGCGATCCAGTTGAGCAGCTCGCCGCCGACGTTGCCGGCGGCTGCCAGCTGGGCTCGCGTAGCGTGCTCGACGATCGCCTCGAAATCGCCCGACGCGAGGTAGCCGTGGACCCGCTCGGCCCAGACCGGGTCAGGCACCCCGAAGACCGAGCCGGCGTTGATGTGCGGACCGCCCACCTCGAGGGAGAAGCTGCCGCTGGCGATGACCGCGACGCGCAGGTCGTCCGGCCAGCTGAGCACCGCCTCCCTGACCACCTGGCCGAGCCGCCAGCACCGTACCGAGGAGGGCAGCGGGGGCACGAGACCGTTGATGAAGACCGGCAGGAGCGGCAGGTCGCCTTGCGGGCGGAGGTAGTGCAGAGGAACGAGCACCGAGTGGTCGACGGTGAAGTCCTGGGTCAGCGCGACGTCGAAGTCGGCCTCGATGCAGACGTCGCGCACGTGGCCAGCGAGCGGCTCGGGCACATCGAGGTTGACCGCACGCAGCCCCGGGGTGCCGTCGTTGGGGCCGCTGGTGGCTGCGGCCACCCCGATGCTCAGGGTCGGCAGGTTGTCCAGGAAGAACGTGTTCAGGTGGTCCGAGTCGAACATCAGCAGGACATCGGCCCCCACCTCGTCGAGCTGCCGCGCGACCTCGGCGTAGTGGCGTGACGTCTCGTCGGACTGGTCGTCGACCGCGACGCTGGACGGGAAGGTCGGCGTGTGCGGCACTCCGATGCCGGCCACGATGCGGGCCACGTCAGGCCCGACCCGAGGTCGTCACTGCAGCTCCAGCACGTCAAGGCCGCCGTTGGCGTCGACCACGCTGATGAGGCCGGCGCTCGAGACGAAGACGTCGTTGGTCTGGGTCACCAGCGCGCGCTGGGGACGCGGGTCGAGCAGGATGGTCGGCGGGTCGGGAAGGAACATGCCAACCTCCTCGAAGATCGCTCCGTCGGTCTGCTGATGGATGCGGAGGCCGGCGCCCTGGTGGGCCACGAACACGGTTCGGCCGTCCATCCACGCGCCGGGGCGGTACTCGTACAGGTTGTGCGGGCCGAACCGCCCCCCTGGCACAGGCGAGACCTCCGGCGCGCCGAGGGCACCAACCCGCTGCGGCGCCTCGGGGTCGGCCACGTCGAAGAGCGCGACCAGACGCCCTTGCGGCTCACCGTCGCTCTCAATGCCCTCCTCGGCAACCGCGAGCAGCGAGGTGCCGGGCAGTCGCAACGCCGTGTGCGCGGCACAACCGAGGCCGGGCTCCGGACCATCCCAGGCGAGCAGCGTCGCCGGCCCGAGCCGGCCGTCGGTGCCCACCTGCTGGCTGCTGAAGCCGCCGTCGCGCCAGGCACCCCAGGCCCGTCCGTGAAAGCCCGTCGCGTGGTGCAGGGAGACGCGGTGGTCCCCCGGCCACGTGGCCCGCTCGTCCGGGCCAAGGCCGGGGATCCACCAGCGGTCGGTCTCGTACGGCTTGGCCGGGTCGGAGACGTCGAGCACAACGAGGATGCCCTCGCCGAAGCCCGGCGGGAAGGCGGACACGAGGGCGTGCGGACCCCCGGCGTAGAAGACGCGGTGGACCCCGAAGCCGCCGAGGTCGGCGAACCCGATCTCCCGTGGCTGCCCGGGGCTGCTCACGTCGAACAGCCGCACCCCCGCGGCAAACGGGTCGTCACTGTCGAAGAGCGTGCGCCCGGGGTCGAAGCCGGCCGGGCGGCTCCACATGTCGGGCCCGTTGGCGACCAGCAGCAGGTGACCCTGCACCTGCAGGTGGACCGACCAGGAGCCCGGCGGCGCCGGCGTGAAGGAGAGGAACCGAGGCGCCCGCGGGTCGGCGATGTCGACCTCGGTGAAGCCGCCGGAGAACAGGTGGGACACGAACAGCCGGGTCCCCGTACCGACCAGCTGCAATCCGTCCGAACGCCCGGCCAGGTCGCTGCGCCCGAGCCACGTCACACCGACGGACTGCACGGCACCACCCCTCCTCGGCGAGACTCGGATAGTTCTACTCCTGAGACTTTTCCTCTGCAAGACAGAAGGTACAGTCTCAGCGCTGCTGGCGACGTACCGTCGTAGACGAGGAGACCGAGATGTTCCGTCCGGATGACGCCTTCCTGCTGCTGCACTGGCAGAACGAGGTGGTCGACCCGCAAGGCACCATCGGCAGGCGGGGCGGCGGCGCGGCCATCCTCGCCGCCGGCACCTTCGACGTGCTCGAGCGGGCCCTCGACGCCGCCGTCGCGGCCGGCTCCCCCATCATCCACGTGGTCTTCACAGCGAACGAGGACGGCACCTGCCGCTCGGCCGCAATCAACCTGCGCGCCTCGCTCGCGACCGCCTTCGCACCTGGGTCGTGGGGGGTCCGGGTGCCGGACCGGCTGCGGAGGCCGGGTGACGAGGTCGTCGTGCACGACACGATGAGCGCCCTGGCCGGCACGGGCCTGACCGAGCGCCTGCGGAATCGCGGGGTCGTCCGGCTGGTCCTCTGCGGGGTCAGCACCCTCCTCGTCGTAGCCGCCACCGCCTTCGCCGCCCTCGACGAAGGCTTTGACGTCACCGTGCTGTCCGACTGCTGTGCCGCGCCCACCCGCGAGGCCCAGCAGAGCGCTCTCAGCCAGCTCGAGGTCATCGCGACGGTCAGGACCCTTGACTAGCCGCCTTCCGGTGGAAAGAATGCCGTTCTGATTTCATGCAGGTTGTCGACAGGAGCACGATGCCAAACCAGCTCACCGTCGCCATCGTCGCGCCCGTCTTCAACAACATGCCGGTCTGGGCAGCGCAGGAGCTCGGCTGGTTCGGTGAGGCGGGTCTGGCCGTGACGGCCAACGTCCTGTACGGGGTGCAGAACGTGACGACCGCCGTCGTCGACGGCAGCGCCGACATCGGCATCGGCACCCCCGAGGGCGTGCTCAGTGACCCCGACGCCACCCTGGTCATGGTCGGGGGCAATGCCGGCAAGCTGGCCAACGCGCTGATCACTCGCCGCGAGATCACGTCGGTCGAGGGCCTGCGCGGCCGTACCATCGGCGTCTCGCACGCACGGGAGGGCACGGCGTTGCTGGCCCGCGAGATGCTGGCCACCCACGGTCTCCAGCCGGGCGACTACGAGATCAAGGCCATGGGCGTCGCCTCCGCGCGGTGGGAGGCGATCCAGGCCGGCGAGCTCGACGCGGGGCTGCAGACGGCGCCGCACAAGTACCTCGCCGAGGACGCCGGCTACCCCAACCTCGGCGACATCAGCGACTACGTGCCCGACTACCAGTTCACGTCGTTCAACGTCCGCCGCGACTGGCTGCCGAGCCGCGCCGACCCGCTGCGCCGGTTCCTCGCCGTCGTGGCCAAGGCGACGCAGTGGCTGTACGACCAGCCGACCGACGCGGTGCGGGTCGCGGAGATCGTGATGAAGACGACACCGGAGTACGCGCAGCGCGACTACGACCACTTCCGTCAGCACCGTAGCCTCGACCCGACACTGCAGCTCAGCCCGGCCGGCATGGCCAAGGTGATCGAGGTCATGACGACAGCGGGCACCCTCGTGCCCGGCACGGTGTGGCAGGACCGCACGGACCTGAGCTATCTCCCCGCACCGACGACGACCGAGGGAGCACCCGCGTGACCGACCTGGTGGACATCGCAACCGAGCGGGAGTGGGGGTTATTCATCGGCGGCAAGAGCGTGCCGGCGCTGTCCCACGACACCTTCCGCACGGTCAGCCCCACCACCGAAGCCGAGATCGCGTCGGTGCCCAACGGCAGCAGCGCCGACGTCGACGCTGCGGTCACCTCGGCCGAGGCGGCGTTCGACGGCTGGTCGGCACGCACGCCCAAGCAGCGCGGCAATGTCCTGCGCGCCATGGCGGCCGTGCTGCGGGACAACGCCGACGAGCTGGCTGCACTCGACGCCGCCGACGCCGGCATGCCGTACACCGGCATGCACAACGACGTCGAGTGGGGCGCCGAGGTGCTCGAGATGTTCGGCGACTGGACCCGCAACCTCGGCGGCCAGACCATTCCCGCCTCGACCGAGCACCTGCACTACACGACCCGCCAGCCCTACGGCGTCGTGGCGCGGATCATCCCGTTCAACCACCCGATCTTCTTCGCTGCCAGCAAGATCGCCGCTCCCCTGGCCGCCGGCAACACGGTGGTCCTCAAGCCGGCCGAGGTCTCGGCGCTCTCCGCTCTGCGGATGAGCGAGCTGTTCGCCGACCTCCTGCCCGCGGGTGCCCTGTCCGTCGTCGTGGGCAACGGTCCCGAGGTCGGACGCGCCCTGGTACGACACCCCTCGATCCGCCGCGTCGGCTTCATCGGCGGCGAGGCGACCGGGCGGGCGATCCAACGCGACGCCGCGGACGTTGGGGTCAAAGACGTCTCCCTCGAGCTCGGCGGCAAGAACGCGATGATCGTGTGCCCCGATGCCGACCTCGGCCGCGCCGCCGCATCGGCGGTCGCCGGCATGAACTTCGCCGTGTCCTCGGGCCAGTCCTGCGGCTCTACCTCACGCCTGCTGGTCCACGAGTCGGTGGCCGGCGGGGTCGTCGACGAGATCGACCGGCTGATCGCTGCGATCCGCATCGGCGACCCGCTCGACCCGACCACGCAGATGGGGCCGCTCGCGACCAGGCCGCAGTACGACAAGGCGATGGGCTACATCGCGATCGGCTCCGCGGAGGGCGCGGCGATCGCCTCGGGTGGCGGGCGGCCGCCGAGCTGGCCGTCCGACAAGGGCTTCTTCGTGCAGCCCACCGTCTTCACCGGCGTCGACCCGGGGTCTCGGCTCGCGCAGGAGGAGGTCTTCGGCCCGGTGCTGTCGGTCATCACGTGGCGGACCGAGGCGGAGGCCATCGCGATCGCCAACGGCGTGCGCTTCGGCCTCACCGGCTCGATCTGGACCAACGACCTCAAGCGCGGCCACCGCCTCGCCCGCGACCTGCACACCGGCTACATCTGGATCAACGGCTCGTCGCGGCACTTCTGGGGCATGCCCTTCGGCGGCGTGAAGTCGTCCGGCATCGGCCGCGAGGAGAGCATGGAAGAGCTGCTCAGCTACACCGAGCTCAAGACCGTGAACGTGTTCCTTGACTAACGCCGGAGCCCACTGATGCAAGGCGCAGACCTGCTCGTCGCCGCCCTCGAGCGCGAGGGCATCACCCACGTCTTCGGGCTGCCCGGCACCACCATCATGAGCATCATCGACGCCCTCGCCCGGCAGTCGGCGATCCGCTACCTGTCCGTGCGCCACGAGCAGGTGGCCGGCTTCATGGCCGACGGCTTCGCCCGTGGCAACGGCCGCCCGGCGGTGGCGCTGGCCTCGCGCGGTCCCGGTGCGGCCAACCTCACGATCGCGGTGCACAACGCCCACGACGAGTCGATCCCGATGGTCGTGGTGATCGGCCAGGTCTCCGGGGACATCGCGCACCGGCAGGCGTTCGAGGAGACCGACCTGGTGTCGTTCTTCGCGCCGATCACCAAGTGGCAGGTCGAGATCACCGACGTCGACCGCATCCCCGAGCTGCTGCAGCGCGCCTGCCGCATCGCGGTCAGCGGCCGGCCCGGCCCGGTGCTCGTCTCCGTGCCCATGCACCTGCAGACGCAGGAGTCGGATGCACCGCTGCAGCCATACTTCCGGCCTGCCCTGCCGGCCCCCGATCCGGACGCGCTCTCGGCCGCTGCGGACCTGCTGCGGAACGCCCGGCGGCCGGTCATCATCGCCGGTGGTGGCATCCTGCGACGCGAGTACGAGCCCGGGCTGGCCGCGCTGGCCCAGTCGCTGGGCGCGCCCGTCGTCACCACGTGGATGCGCAAGAACGCCGCACCCAACGACGCCAGCTGGTTCCTCGGCTCACTCGGCTATGGCGCCTCGACGGTCAGCGAGGACGCGGTACGCGACGCGGACGTCGTGGTCGCCCTCGGCTGCCGGTTCTCCGAGTTCACCACCAAGCGCTACACCCTGATCAACGCCGACTCCGCCATCGTGCACGTCGATGTCGACGCCGAGGAGCTGGGCCACATCTACGTACCAGCGGTCGGTCTGCAGGCTGACGCCGCGCTCACCGCCGCACTGCTCGCCGAGCTCGTGACGCTCGGTGGGGACGACGACGCGGCCACCTCGCGGCAGGTCCGGCTGACGTCGCTGCGCGAGCGCTACGTCCAGACGACGGTGCCGCCGCCCGTACCGGAGGACGAAGCGCCGGTCCCGTCGGCGTCCGTTGTCAGGGCACTGCAGCAGGTCGTTGCCGAGCACGACGCCATCCTGGTGCAGGACGTGCACACGTTTGGCCCATGGATCCAACGGTTCGTGCAGTTCGACGCGCCGGGTCGCTACTACGCGGCGGCCGGCGGCGCGATGGGGTGGGGGCTGCCGGCGTCGCTGGGCATCAAGCTGAGCCGCCCGGACAGCCTGGTCGTCGCGGTGCACGGCGACGGCAGTTTCTTCATGGTGTCGCAGGACCTGGAGACCTCGGTACGGGAGGACATCCCCGTGGTCCACGTGGTCATCAACAACTTTGCGTTCGGCAACACCCGCGACCGGCAGCGGTACGCCCACGACGGCCGCTACCTCGGCGTGTTCTACGGCAACCCCGACTTCGCGGCCTACGCCCAGCTGCTCGGCGCCCACGGCGAGCGGGTCGAGAAAGCGGCCGACCTGCTGCCTGCGCTCGAGCGGGCCATCGCGTCGGGCCGGCCGGCGGTGGTCGACGTGATCCAGGACTCGCTCGAGGGGCTGTTCGGCGACCTCCGCCCGCCGGGCACGACGTCATGACCGCAGAGGGAGTCATGCTGGCCCCCGGCGAGGGACGGCGCATCGTCGGCGGGGGGCTCAACGCGACGCTCAAGGTTGCCGCGAGTCACCCCTCGTTCGCGTCCTCGTTCGAGATCGTGCTGCCGCCTGGCTACGACGCGGGTGCCCACGTGCACATCCACGGCGAGGAGGTGTTCTTCGTCCTCGAGGGCGAGCTCGACGTCTTCGCGTTCGAGCCGATCGCCCGTACCGGAGGCGACTGGCACGACTGGAGATCGACTGGTGGGCAGCAGTTCCTGACGGGTGGACCGGGCGCTTTCCTCTACGTGCCGCCCGAGACGCCGCACGGGTTTGCCAACCGCACGGACACCGATGTCCGGGTCTTCTTCCAGTCGTCCGCGCCGGGCGGCCATGACCACTACTTCGACGAGCTTGCGGCCCTGCTCCTCGAGTCGGTGGGACCGCCCGACCAGGCCGCGATCAGCGACCTCCGCGCGCGCTATGACATCGAGCAGCTCACGCCGCTGCGCCCTGGCGTTACGCGCTGACCGACACCGGCAGCCAGGCCCGTACCGCGTCGGCTGTGAGCTCAGCCCGGCGACCCGGGTCGCGCTCGTCGGTGCTCCACGCCAGGTGCCCGTCCGGCCGTACCAGAGCTGCCGTCCTGTGGTCCCACGCCGGGTGACCGGCGGCGATCGCAGCATCAGCCACGACGAGTCCTGCGTGGTGAGCGTGGCTGCCGAGCAGGCAGAACTGCCCGGTGCCCAGGAGTTCGAAGAGCCGCCGACCGTCGGTGAGCGTGAGGTTGGGCACCCGGTCGCCGGGCTGCAAGCCGGCGGTTCCCGGCCCGGCGTAGGTCGCGCCTATGCCCGAGATGGCCAAGGCCAAGGTGGCGTTGAGCTGCTGGTTGTCGGCGAGGACGGCGGTCATCATGTCACGCAGCGCCCGGCCCTCGCGGCCCGGCGTGGAGACGAGCGCGGTCTGGGCCAGGGTGTCGTCGATGACGAGGCGGCCCGCTGGGATGCGCTCCGTCTCGTACGAGGGCAGCGAGCTGCGGTCGCCGGCGACGGCTCGGGCCAGCTTCCAGCCGAGGTTCATCGCGTCCTGCAGCCCGAGGTTGAGTCCCTGCCCACCCATCGGGAAATGCACGTGGGCAGCATCTCCCGCGACGAGGACGCGGCCCGATCGGTAGTGGTCGGCCTGGAAGGTCGCGCTGCCGACACGGGTCAACCAGCTCGGGTCGCGCATGCCGAAGTCGCTGCCGGTCAGGGCGACGATGGTGTCGCGGAACTCGTCCAGCTCGAGCACGGTCTGGCGCGGCGTGCGCAGTGAGGCGTGCTCGACGCCGATCAGCCGGTGTCGCTGGGGGTCGATCTTGACGGCGTAGAACGAGCCGGTGTCCGTGTGCATCGTGATCGCGTGCGGCACGTCGGGCTGGTCGAGGATGACGTCGCCGAGCACACAGGTGAGCGCATCCTCGGTGCCGGTGTAGCCGATGCCGACCGAGGCCCGCACCGGGCTGCGGCGGCCGTCGCAGCCGACGAGGTAGCGCCCGGTCCACGAGCGTTCGCCCGCCAAGACCCGTACCCCGTCGTCGCCCTTCTCGACGTCGGTCACGGACACGCCGGTGACGATGTCGACGCCCAACCCGCGGACGTAGGTCTCGAGCAGCTGTTCGGTGCGCAGCTGGGGAATGAAAAGCGCGAACGGGTAGTCGGTGTCGAGTCCGCGCAGGTCGAGCCGGCTCTTGAGCATGGCGTAGTGGGTGGTGGGGATCTGGACACCCTCGCTCAGCCAGTGCTCGACGATGCCGCGCATGGCAAAGAGCTCGAGGGTGCGCGCATGGAGGGTGAGGGCACGGGAGTGCGGTGAGCGCTCGTGGCGCTTCTCCAGGATCACGACCGACGCACCGCCCAGCCGGAGCTCTGCGGCGAGCCACAACCCGACCGGACCTGCGCCCACCACCAGCACGTCAGCGTCGTAGGCGCTTGACTCCATCGTCACCCTCCTGCTGGGCAGAATAGTGTTCTGACAGGCAGTCGTCTATGGGCGTCGTGAAGTGTATGCACCCCGCGTATCAATCGCATCACAACCTCTTGACTAGCGGCGACAAGTGCATACAGTTACGCCGTAGAGGGGCAGCGGCGCCGCGTGCCGACGCCGCTGCTCCGTTCACCTTCCGGCGTCAAGGAGATCTGGTCGATGACGACAGCCCCGCACCGCGAGATGACGACCGACGGCCTGATCGACGACGCGCTGCGCGCCACGCTGATCAGCGAGCTCACCCCGGTGTTCTCGGGCCAGCTGGTGTCGCCGGACGACGCCGGCTACGAGCAGGCCAGGACGGTCTGGAACGCCATGGTCGACAAGCGGCCAGGCCTCATCGCGCGCTGCCTCACCCGTGACGACGTCGTCGCGGTGGTGCAGGCGGCGGTACGGCACGGGCTGACGCCGTCAGTGCGCTGCGGCGGTCACAACGTCGCCGGCCGGGCGCTATCGGAGGGCGGCCTGACCATCGACCTCGGCAACATGCGGGGCGTGACGGTCGACACCGAGACCAAGCAGGTCACCGTCGAGGGAGGCTGTCGCCTCGGTGACGTGGACGCCGCGACCGCTGCCCACGCGCTCCTCGTACCGGCCGGCATCATGTCCGAGACCGGCGTCGCCGGCCTGGCCCTCGGCGGCGGCATCGGCTGGTTCTCGCGCAAGCACGGCCTTACCTGCGACAACTTCGTCTCGCTCGAGGTCGTGCTCGCGAGCGGAGAGGTCGTGACGGCGTCGGCCGACAGCCACCCCGACCTGTTCTGGGCGTTCAAGGGCGGCGGCGGCAACTTCGGCATCGTCACCAACTTCACCTTCCAGGCCTACGACTTCGGCCCGATGATGCGCATCGGCGTCTCGGTCTACCGGCCGGAGGACACGGTCGAGGCGTTGCGGGAGTACGCCTCGATCTACCCGACGCTGGGCCGCAACGTCGGCTGGCACGCAGCCCTCAAGCACGACATGCCGCGGCTGCCCTTCGTACCAGCCGAGCTGGTCGGCGAGCGGCTGACCATGCTCATCTCGATGTGGCTCGAGGACGCCGAGGACCCCGACGGCGTCGAGCTGATCGACCGGCTCACCAAGGTCGGCAACCCCTGCGTCGTCGCCAGCACGGTCCTGCCGTTCGCGGCCGGCGTGCAGCACATCATCGACGAGGAGTTCGCGGACGGGCACCGCTACTACACGAAGGAAGCCCACGTCGGTCAGCTGTCGCACGAGGCCATCGACGTGATCCACGACTTCTGGAAGGACATGCCGATGGGGGGCGAGATCGAGATCATCGGCCTCGGCGGGGCCATCGGGGACGTGCCCGAGGCCGACGCGGCGTTCTCCAACCGCGGCTCCTCGATGTGGCTCAACTTCGCGATGTCCTGGGACGACGCCTCCCTCGACGCCGACTACATCGCCCGCACCCGCACCGTCGTCGACGCCCTCAAGCCCTGGGTCGGCACCGGCGTCTACGTCAACATGCTCAACTTCGACGAGATGGACCGCGTGGTCGAGGCCTACGGCGCCGACAAGTACGCCAAGCTTGGCCGGGTGAAGGCGCAGTACGACCCGCAGAACGTCTTCCGCATCAACGCCAACATCCTGCCGGCGGCCACTGCCTGAGCCACGCGTTGGGCCTTGCGGGTCATGATCGCCGCGCGTAGCCTGTGGCCCGAGCCGAGGGTTCGGGGGCGCGAGCATGGCCATTCTTCCGTCGTCAGCTCGGGAGCGCACCCGCCAGCCGGTCACCATCCTGCGCGTGCACGGCGTCCACGGTTGGTCCAGCGAGGAGACGCTGCAGAGCCTCGATGCCACGCAGGTCGCCGGCGACGACCTCAGCGGTTTCTACCGCCGGCAGGGTGACGTCCGGGCCGGCGACGTCCATGACGGCGACCGTCGCGAGCCCGACGGGGTGTCACTCGAGTCCTACAGCTGGGGCGGCTTCTCCTCCAAGGCGCCGGTGCAAGCCCTGTGGTTGCTGCTGATCCCGTTCACCCTCGTCAACCTGGCCGGCTGGATGGTGCGGCCCAAGCGACGAACGGCGTTCCCCGACGGCGGTGGCAACGCAGCGTTCAGGGCCCCGCACCCTGTCCTCGCCCGTGCCCTGCGGCTGCTCGGGCTGACGCTGACGCTCGAGTTCTTCCTGGGTGTCATTGCTGTCTTTGTCGGCATCATCGGTCAGCAGTGTCGTGACGGCGGTTGCAAGCGGGTCAACGTGGGCCTGACGTGGCTGCCACTGGGACTCTCCAAGCTCTCGCCGGGACTCCCTCACGACGCACCCGCACGGCTCGCGGTCTCGTCGCTGCTCTGCTTGTCCGTCCTAGTTTCCCTCTGGTGGCTGTGCTGGCTGACCCGTCGGCGGTACGAGCGGGTGACTCGACAGTCTGCTCAGGCCCTAGTTTTCGACCAGCGCGCGGCTCTGGCGCACCCACGGTTCTGGCAGGGTGACGAGCGGGTGCTGCGGCTCAGCCTGGCGCACAGCGCCGCGGTGATGGGGCTCGTCGCATGGGCTGCAGCCGATGTCCGTACCGGCAGCACCAGCAAGCACCTCGAGCTGGCCTCTCTCGCTCTCATCCTCGCGGCCGCCGTCTCCGTCGTGTGGCCGGGACTGGCCGGGCTCAATGTCGTCCAACCCGCAAGTGGCAACGGGTTGTCGATCGGTCGGTTGTGGTTGGTGCTGCTGAGTCTCCTTGGGCTCGGCCTCGTCGTCCGAGCCTGCGTCCATGTCTGGAACGCGGGGGTCAGCTCGTTCCCGGCCAAGGGCGAATGGCTCCCGCCGGACTGGCGTTCTGCTGTGATCGCGACCGGCATCGTGCAGGCAGCAGTGATGGCGTTCGTCCTGGTCGGGCTGTGGCGCAACCGGCCCAAGGACGACAACCTGCTGGTTCCTCCGCCGAGTCGTCCGCAGGACTGGACGCCGTTGAGCGGTGGTTTTGCGAGCCTCGGCGCCGCGTCGCTCGGGGTGGGGCTTGCTGCGGCCTTCACGACTGCTGCCATCACGGTCGCCGAGGGCGCGTACGTGACCAAGGGAAAGGGTGGCGACTTCGACCTCCCTTCGGTGACGAAGACGGTCGACGCGGGTGTGCTCTGTTTCCTCGCCGCCCTCGGGCTCTCCCTTCTATGGCAGGCATTGCGCATGGTCAAGACCCAGGGTCAGCGGCTGTGGGACGAGTCAGCCCAGGTCGCGGAACAGCCGCCAGCGAGGCCCAGTGGCTGGTGCCGGCCGATGATGCGGCGATGGGTCGGAGCAGTCGGCTGGCCGTCGGCGAAGGATGCGGACACCCAACGACTCGTCTCGATCTGGCTGGGCTTCGTCGTGTCCACAGCTCCCGAGATCCTGATGACCGGCTTGATCAGCGGCGCGCCCTGGTGTCTCGCCATCGGCATCCTCGGCGCAGCCATCTGGCCGGTTGTCCCGCTCCTGCACCCGCTCGTCAACAGCCAGTTCGGTACGGGCATCGCCGCCGCCGGCATCAGCTCGTTCGGCCTGCTCATCGTCGGCCAGCTGGCTCGGGAAGAGAAGAGCGCCGAGAGCCGCCGCACGATCGGTGTGCTCTGGGACGTCGCGACCTTCTGGCCACGGATGGCGCATCCGTTCGCTCCTCCCTGCTACGGCGAGCGAGCCGTGCCCGAGCTGGCGGATCGGCTGCAGTGGTTGGCCAACGACGACACGTCGCGGGTGATCCTCGCCTCCTACAGCCAGGGAACGGTGCTGGCCTCCGCCGCCCTCCTGCAGCTGCCCGTCGACGTACGCCGCCGAGTCACGCTGGTCACGCTCGGCTGCCCGCTGCGAAGGCTCTACGCCCGCGGCTTCCCGGCGTACTTCGACTTCCCCCAGCTGCGGCTGCTGACCAACGCCCAGACTGGCGACTATCCAGAGTGGCTCAACATCTGGCGATCGACCGACTACGTCGGCGGCTGGATCATGAGCAACGACGCGACGGTGCAAGCTCCGGCCCCGTTCCAACGCTGTCAGGACCAGTGGATCTGCGACCCGTTGACCTTCCAGGCGCCCGACGGAGACA
This sequence comes from Acidothermaceae bacterium B102, assembly GCA_033097465.1. GTDB lineage: Bacteria > Actinomycetota > Actinomycetes > JAWWOL01 > JAWWOL01 > JAWWOL01. The sequence goes on along the minus strand of AP028633.1, from coordinate 3,304,895 downwards.
GCACCGCCCCTCCGCTGCTCGCCCATCTCAACTACTTCCCGGACGAGCTGGTGGGCAAGGCTGTGACCGCGCTCCTGCCTCCGGCACCATCGGCTCCCGAGCCGAGCCTCTGGGATCAGATCGGCAGCTGGTTCAGCAAGTGGTTCTGAGCGTGGGCCTTCAACAGGTGGCGCACTGGAGCTCGGCGTGGGCGGTGACGGTCAGGGTGATGCCACCGGCGACCTTGTCGTCGACGACGCCGAGGATGCTGACGAGCGGCAGTCGCACCTTGTCTCGCGCCACCACGGTGACCCTTGTCGCGCCGGTGGCGATGCAGGTGTCGTTGGTGTCGCCGGGGAATCCGACCATGGTCAGCTCGTCGAACCGGTCGGCGAGATGGTTGGCGGCGCCGTAGTCGGCGACCGCCTGGCACACGTCGCCGTCGAGCAGCAGCGCGCCGTGATCGAGGCCGGAGTAGACACCCTGGCTGGACACCGACTGCGCCGAAGCGAGCGCGGCACCGTCGGCCGCGCTCTGCAGCGAACGGCGGGCGAGGTAGTACTTCGACGCGTCGGTCACCACGAGCACAAGGGTTGCCGCCACGACGAAGTAGAACAGGATCAGCGGGATGAGCGACCCTTCATCGTCGCTGCGCAGGCGCCGGATCACGGGCACTCGTCGGGCGCAGCCGCGAACCGGTCGATGACCTCGTCGTGGCTGCCGGTCACCGGGATCGTCGCGACGTCGCGGTCGAGCGCCGCCAACCCGGGCAACGTCGCGTCGAGGGTCAGCCGGACGTGCAGGGTGCCCGTACCAGGACAACAGCTGTTGGTGCAGCTGAACGTCATCGCGTCGGGTGGGATGGTGAGACCCTCGTCTGCCACAGCGAGCTGCGCGGCAAGGACCGCTCGTTGGGTGCGGTCGGCTCCGGCCGGGGCGCTGACCCATGCCCGCCCAGCGGCACGCGTAGCGTCGGCGACCGCGAAGGCCGACCGCTGCACCTGGAACAGGCTGATGATCAGGTAGGCCAGCGGGATCAGCAGCACCAGCCCGAGCCAGAGGAACTCGACGAGCGCGGTGCCCTCGTCGTCACGGAGGCTCATCCGCCCTCCTGCAGCGCGTGGCCCCGGACATGGATCGTCCGAGCGCTCCCCCACAAGCCGACGAGCGGCATCGGCGCGGAGACGTCGACCTCGACGACCGGCGCGCCGCCGACATTGACGGTGGTCGCGGAGACGTTGGCCGCAAACCTCGTCGCGAGCTCGGTCGCGATGATGGTACGGGTCTGGCTCGCCGCAGCCGCCTCGTGGTCAGCGAAGTCGGCGTTGGCCCCGTACCGCGCACCCTCGGCGGCAGCCGACGTCAGCACGTTGCGCACGTGCAGCGCGAGCCCGATCTGCAGCAGCATCAGGAAGAGCACCGTCAGCAACCCGGCCAGCAGGACGAAGTCGACCGGGGCCGCACCCTCGTCGCTGCGCCAAGTCACTTGGGTGTGACGTTGTCGAGCGCTGTGTTGAGCAGGTTGCCCAGCTTGTCGCCGGCCGCGGTCCAGAGCACGGCGACGAGACCGGCGGTCATCAGCGTGATGAGGACCCAGCCTGGCACGTCGCCCTCGTCGTTGCCGGGCGTCGTGAGCTCGACGTAGAGCGCGGTCAGGAAGTGCCGGGTGCGTGCGCGGAAAGGCATGTCAACTCCATCTGTCGGGAACTGCGGGGCTCGGTGCACGCCTTAGGGCACGGAGAACGTGAGGCCGTACAGGCCGGGAAACAGCAGGAACAGCACGGTGACCGGCAGGATCAGGAAGACGACGGGGACCATCATGGCGATCTCCTTCTTGCCGCTGGCGTCCATCAGGTCGCGCTTGCCGCTCTCGCGGACGTCGACCGCCTGGGCGCGCAGCACCTCGGCCAGCGGGGTGCCGCGCTCGACCGCCACTGCGATGCCGTCGACGAACCGGGCCAACGACGGCAACGTGGTACGGGCCGCCACCGCGTCGAGGGCGGTGACCAGGGGTGCGCCCCCGCGGGCGTCGTCGAGGGCACGGCCCAGCTCGCGGGCGAGCTCGCCACCACTGAGCCGGGTGACCCGCTCGAGGGCCCCGACCGGGCTCTCGCCAGCTGACACCGCGAGCGCGAGAAGCTCTGCCACGGTGGGAAACTCAGCGGTCATGCGCTGTTCGCGCTCACGGACCTGGTGGGTCAGCCAACTGTCCCTGGCCAACACCCCCGTCGCGGCACTGATGAGGCAGAGCAGGAGGAGCGGCACGGGTGACCGGTGGGACGACCGGGCGAGGAGCAGCAGCATCACCACGACGCCGACGAGCAACCCTGCCGCGCCCCACACCACCTGCTCGACCCGGAACTCCTCCACCGTCACGCTCAGGCCGGCCTGCTCGAGGCGACGGCGGACGGAGCCTGCCCCGCCGAGCACGCGCTCGAGCATGCGGACGGCATCGGCCAGGACCGGGCGCAGCAGCCGCTCCAAGGTCGGGAACGGTGTGACCACGCGAGACTCGTTGATCAGGCGGGACGGGCGAGCCGTGTCGCGGACGTAAGGTGCCAGCCGGCTGTCGAGGCGCGGCCGGCGGAACGGCGGTGCCGCCCGTACCGCGACGATCACTCCCCCGGCGCTCGTGGCGCCGAGGACCGCGCCGACCGCTGCCGGCGTCACCGGAGCACCCGCTGCTCGGTGGGCAGCCGCGCGATGCGCAGCATGACGCGATAGGCGACCAGTGACAGGGCTCCGCCCACCAGCAGAACCACGACGCCAGAGGCAGAGTTGTAGGCGCGGACGGCCTCGGGGCGCAAGGAGAGCAGACCCAGCATGAGCCACGGCGCGGCCAGCGCAAGGCGGGCCGCGTTGACGGTCCAGCCTTGGCGGGTCTCGAGCTCGGCCCGGGTACGGGCGTCTTCGCGGAGGAACGACGAGAGGGTACGGAGCAGGCGGCCGAGGTCGCTGCCGCCGACCTCACGGGCCATCCGGACCGACTCGATGATGCGATCGCCCACCGGGTCGGCGAGCGTCGCCTTGAGCCGGTCGATGGACTCGTCGAACCGACCGGACGTCCGGTAGTCCTGGCCGAAGCGGACGAACGGCGGCCGCAGCACCTCGGGTCCCCGTACCCCGATCTGCGCGATCGCCTCGGGCAGCGACAGACCGGCGCGAACTGCTGAGGCGAGGTTGTCGACGATCTCCGGCCAGACCTCGCGCAGCTCGCTGCCCCGCTGCCGTTGCCGCCACCGCAAGAGGGCCAACGGCGACCAGGCGCCGAAAGTGGCAAAGCACAGGGCGATCGTCGGCGCCTGGCTGACGACAAGTGTGGAAACGAAGACGAAGATGCCGATGCCGGCGGAGGACGCGATGACCTGGCCGGGGGTGACCGACTCGATGCCGGCCTGCGCGATGAGGTCGCTGAGCTCGACCCGCCAGCGCGGCTCGACCTTGGCCTTGCGCACTGGCTCGGTCGTGGCGGCACGCCAGATCAGCAGCAGTCCGAGGCCGAACATCAGGCCGATGAGGAGGCCCATCAGGAGGCCAGCGACTCGTGCTGCGGACGCAGCAGCCGGACGAGGTCGAAGCCGGCCGCGGCGAACCTGTCCTGGTGGGGCGGCCAGCCGTCGGCCCGTACGAGACGACCGTCGTGAGTGGTGAAGACGTCGGCCGTCTCGACGATGTCGCCTTCGACTCTGCCTGGTACGGCAACGATCTCACGCAGCTTGCGATGACCCACGATGTCGCGTCCGACGTGGACGACCAGGTCGACGCTGGCGGCAACCGTGGGGACGACGAAGCTGTGGCTGACATTTTCGCCGGCGAGCAACGGCAACGTGCACATCTTGGTGATGGCCTCACGCGCTGAGTTGGCATGAATCGTGCACATGCCGGGAAGTCCACTGTTCAGTGCGATGAGCAGGTCGAGACACTCCTCCTGGCGGACCTCGCCGACAATGATGCGATCGGGCCGCATGCGCAGGGCTTCCTTGACCAAGCGCCGCAGTCGTACCTCGCCGGTGCCCTCCAGGTTGGGCTGGCGGGTCTGCATCGACACCACGTCAGGCAGCGGCACCTTGAGTGCGTTTCCTCGATTGTTACGCTAGTCTCAAGTCATGGCCAAGCCGGCGACTGCAGCAGCGGTGTATGTGAGGATCAGCAGCGACCCGACCGGTCAGCGGCTCGGTGTCGCACGCCAGCTCAAGGAGTGCCAGGCCAAAGCCGCCACGCTCGGCTGGGCCATCACACGTACGTACGAGGACAACGACGTGTCGGCATCCACCGGTAAGCGCCGTCCCGCGTACGAGCAGATGCTCAGCGACCTGGAGGCTGGGGTCGTCAACGCTGTCGTCGTGTGGGATCTGGACCGACTGACGCGTCGGCCAATCGAGATCGAGCACTTCATCGACCTGGCGGACCGTCGCAAGATCGCGCTCGCCTCGGTCGGTGGCGATGTCGACCTGTCCACGGACAACGGACGCATGTTCGCGCGCATCAAGGGCGCCGTAGCCCGAGCGGAGGTCGAGCGCAAGAGCGCCCGGCAGAAGGCTGCGAACGCGCAACGAGCTGCTGCAGGGCTACCGCACGCTTCAGGACGGGCCTTCGGCTACACGCCAGACGGCATGAAGGTCGTGCCCCAGGAGGCGGCTGAGATCCGCAGGGCGGTCGAGGCTCTGTTGGCAGGCGCGTCGATTCACAGCATCACCCGTGACCTCAACGCACGCCAGATCCTCACCACGAAGGGCGGCCCGTGGCGCAACACCGAAGTCCGCCGGATGGTGGGCAACCCGCGCTACGCCGCCCTACGTCGGTACCGCGACCAGACGCTCGCCGGCCGCTGGCCGGCCGTCATCGACGCTGACATGCACCGTAGCGTCCTAGGCGTGCTCTCCGACCCCCGTCGAACCAAGGCAGGTCCACCGCGCCAGCACCTCCTGTCCGGCGTTGCCACCTGTTCGGAGTGCGGAGGTCGCATCTTCGGAGTCATGGAGAAGACCAAGGGCGTGCTCTACCGATGCGAGAGCAGGCGGCACGTCAACCGCCAGGCTGCGCCCATCGACGCCCTGGTGACGACCACACTGCTGGAGCGCCTCTCGCGTCCCGACGCGGTGGACTTGTTCAGCCGCCAGCAGGGGGACGAGAACGGAGCGGCTCGCCTACGCAAACAGGAGGTGACACTGCGGGCTCGCCTTGATGCGCTGGCTGAGGACTACGCGGCTGGTCTACTCGATCGGGCGCAGCTTCAGGCCGGCAGCGCTCGGCTGCACGCAGACCTTGAGGCGGTCACTGCTGAGCTGGACGGCATGGTGCGGTCCCCCGCGCTAGCCGACTTGGCAAGCGCGTCGGACGTTGAGGCGACGTGGAATGCGTTCGAGGTCGATCGAAAGCGGGCCATCATTGGCTTGCTAGTCACCGTGCGGCTCGACCCGCCAGGGCGAGGAGCGCGAAGGTTCGACACCGCCTCTGTCCACATCGAATGGCGAGCGGCCTGAGCCGCGACCCATGCGAGGGCCGAACGACGGTTTTCCACCTGGCACTCGACACGCCGGGGTGCCAGTCACAACACGCGGTCTGACCTGCAGATTTCTTCACTTTGGCCGCCTTCGCTTGCACTCCAGGGCGTAGCGGCGCACGCTTGATCACACAAAGAACACTCATGTAAGTAGACGGGAACAAGATGGCGAGGATCGACAACCCGGCTGGTCGGTTGCATGCGCTTTTGACCAGTTACGAGGCGGAGCAGGTGGCTCAGTCGAATCGCACCTTCCTAGTGCTCTGGAGTGCTGCGCTGCAGATCAACCCGGACTTGGTGCCCAAGTACATGTGCGAGGTCATCGGCCTGATTCCCGCCATCGAAATGGCGTTGGCGGGTCAGGAGCAGGAGGAGGAACAGCGCGCGGCGTTCAGTCACTACTTGCCGCACTGGATCGACGCGACGATGGCCCCCGCCAACAACTGGAACTCCGGCCCGGGAGCCCCAATCGACAAGGGAGCACTTATCGGTTTGGGCTCCATGTCAGCCTACTTGTCGGCGGTTGCTCCCGAGGGTGAGCCACCGAGCCAGGACCGCATCGATGCGTGGCTGCAGGAGACAGCTTCCTTGATGAGCGACATCGACGACTCGAACGAAGTCAGCGATGACCTCAGGCGCGTGCTTCACTCTCACCTTGAGGCTGTGTCTTGGGCTCTGCGCGCTGTCCGCGTGTCTGGAGCCGCCGGGATAGTGGCCGCGTCTGAGCGATTGATGGGAGCCGTCGCGGTCAGTGTGGCCACAACCGAGCCAGCAGCCCCGACACGGAAGTGTTTCGATTTCGGAAGACGGCTCTACTCCAGCATCATTTCAACGGGTGCGGGGATCCAAGCCATCGAGACCATCGTGCAAGTACAACGCATGATCACCGGTTAGCGGTAGCGAGACTGCTTGCCTTAACCCTGACTACTCTTTCGTCGCCGCGTTGTATGCGTCCACCACTGGCTTGGGGATGCGACCGCGAGTGTTGATCGTATGCCCTTGCTCCGCTGCCCAGGCTCGGATGGCGGCCACGTCAGTCTTGGCCGCAACGCGCACACTCGGGCGCCGGCCACGGGTGGCAGCGACTGCTCGCGTGGGCACCTTGGTGGCGGCAGCAAGGTATGGCTTGAGCGCCTTGTCGAGCGCGGCGGCGTTCTTCTTGCTGAGGTCGATGGTGTAGGCGGTGCCACGGTAGGAGAACGAGATCTCCTCCGCTGCCGCAGAGCCGTCGATGTCATCAGTGATGGTTACAGTCGTTGTCTTGGCCATGAACCCAGTATCTCCACAGCGCTGGCGATGTCCACGCGGAGCGCCGAGTAGTCTCGCGTTGATCTAACCTAGCGACGGTGGGGGCAAAACTGCGCTCCCAGGGGAGCGAACCATGGAAGAGCACAGATCGGTCCTGCTCGTGACAGGCAGTGGGGCCACCGCAAGCCTAGGTGTGGGCGGCAGCAGCATCCCGCAGATGGGTGCCTGGGTTGAGAGCCTCATCGCTGACGTAAACGCTGCCGTCCCAGGCGCGGCGGAGCGCATCGGGTTAGTGTCTGGCCTTCCTCCCGAGGAGTTCGAGCGAACCCTCGGAGATTTCCTCGCCTACCATAGATCCCTTGAATTCGTACGGACGTTTGGACGAATGGCTTGTGAAGCCGATACGTCTCTCGGTTATATCTCTCCCAACGACGTTCCCGAGAGCAAGTTCAATGCATGGGTCGACACTGCACAAAGCCAAACGAAGGCCATCGTAGCTGCGATACATCGAAACCTATACGAGAATTTTTCTGTCGATAAGCTAGACGATCACAAATGCCGCGCAGCATATCAGGGACTCGTTGATCGGCTTGTGGAACCAGACTCATATCTAGCAATCGCCACAACGAATTACGATGTATCTGCCGAGATCGGCCTAAACGGCTGGACCACGAAGTCTGGGCGCATAATTGGCACGCGGACGGGTTTGGAGCGACGCAACCCATACACGGCCGAAAGGCTCGAACAATCTGCCGTCGCCCAGATGAGAGACGACTTCGCCGGTGCGTCAGGCAACTTTCCAGTACCTGTTATGTACTTGCACGGCGCCGTGGGCTGGTATTGGGAAGATGGTGAAATTCGGGTTCCTTCAGCCAGAAACCAACCATTTGATCCCAGCCGGGAGCCGGCCATTCTCCTGCCGGATGATCGGAAGACTGCCGGGAGCCTCCGAGGCGGAGAAGGGCTATGGGACCAGTTTCAGCTGATATCCCGCGCCGCAACACATATTGGCTTTATGGGTCACTCACTCCACGACAGGCACCTGCTCGCGGTAGTCAATGATGCGGTTGGCTCCTTTCCCAAGAAGCTGGCAGTATTCTGGTACGAGGGATCCGCGGGCGACGACCTCAACACCAAGTCAGCAACTCATGTCAAGGAGTGGGACCGCGAGTACATCAAGAATGTTCTACCCGGTGCTGAGATAATTTTATGTAGGTTTGGAGAGAAGCCGATATTTGATGAGCCGGCACTTCGGGCTTGGCTGACGTAGCTCCGTCTTAGCGCTTAAGCAACGCGCCCGCCCTGCCCCACTGAACAATCGTAATAGCCAGATGCACCACTGCCTGCGCTTCTGCTTGGCTGGGCACGCGCTTGGGACTCCCGTCCTGGTGACGATCAGGATTCGGCCAAATGAGCCGGAGCATCGCCTCCAGCGTCTCTACGCCACCGATGCTCTCGTCGTTGCTAAGGACAAGCTTCCACGCCTGGGGCGCAGACTTCAGATCACCGGCAACGCCGCCGAGGTTAGGCCTCGCCTTCTTCGGACAAACGATCGGGATGAGAACTGACTCAACCGCGCGGATGGCATGATCCCAGGCATCGGACGGGTCAGCCTGACGGCCATAGGCCTTTCTGTATGCCTCTGCTAGTTCTGCGCTGGCGACATCCCGTGGTTGCATCGACTCATGAGCCTGTAGCGCAGCTGTGGGGTCGACCCGCCGAACAAGTGAGCCACCGTCCGGTCCGACGTCGTATACGGAACCTCCCACGAGCAGCCGCACGCGGAGTTGCTCAACTCCGCTCTCAAAGCCCGGTTGACGATAGGTAAGCATAGTGTCGATGAAGTCAAGACACAGGTCGGCATCCTCGATACAGCGTTTGAGGACCGACCCAAGCGCCCCAGCGTCAGTAATTCCAGGAGACAAAACGACGCGGTTCATCGATGCAATGTGGCGCAACCAGTCGGCGTGCTCGATGCCGCCATAGTTGTTTTGGAACTCGCTACGTATCCAGCTTGTCAACGGCTCTACAAGGTGGGGCGGCACGCCCTCCTCAAGCCCGCGCAGTGGCTGCCGGCGCTCGCGCCGTGACAAAGGTTGCCAGTCCATCCCAGAGTCCTTCCGACATCAACGACTGTACGGAGGGCCGCCGACAATCCACCTCGACGCTCAGGCCCTGTGGATACTGCTGAACGCAAAGAAGCCCCGGCCCTCGATGCGAGGAGCCGGGGCTCGGTGGAGTTACAGCCTGTGCAAGTTGTGCGCCGGAGGGCGCGACCCCGCTGGGGCCTCGACACCGTAGTGTCCGGTTTGTCACTCCCCGAGGTCGAGGAAGCGTGATACGACAGTGGCCGAAGGATGGGGGACGCATGAAGATGCGCACACGCTGGGCAGCGCTGCTGATTGCGGTGTCGGTCACTGTTGGCGGCAGTCAGGGCGTGGCCGCGCTGGTGGCATCACCCGCGCACGCCGCAGTCAAGGTGATCTTGCCGAGCAAGGCGCTCACGCCTGGTGCGATCATCCCCGCCGCGAGCAAGACAGTGATCTGCGTTGCGGGATACACCAAGAAGGTACGAAATGTCCCGATGTCTCGGCGGCTTGGCGTCTTTGCCTCGTACGGCATCCCGTACAGCCAGCACTCTCACTATGAGCTGGACCACCTGATCAGCCTTGAGCTGGGTGGTAGCAACGCTGCCAGCAATCTCTGGCCTGAGCCTCTGCTCGGCGCTACGGGAGCCAGGATCAAGGACAAGATCGAGAACAAGCTGCACGCCCTTGTGTGCGACGGCAAGATCAGCCTGAAGATCGCACAGCACGCCATCGCCACGAACTGGTACAAGGCCTACCTCAAGTACCGCAACGTAGCTGCGCCGAGGCCGGTGACCACAACACAACCGCCAGCGGCAATCCCGCCAGTCGGCGTGCCGACGACACCACCTCCGACTACTACTCCCCCAACGACAGTACCCCCTGTTACGGCGCCACCGACCACAGCTCCGCCGGCCGTCGACCTCTGCGGCGCGCCGGCCAATCCGATTGGCTACAACTTTTGCGGCGGCACACCTGTAACTTCCCCGAACCCGTCCGTCTGCAGTTACTTCCCCTGCATCGCCAGCTTCTGGAGCGGCAGCGGCTACATGGCCGAATGCGCCGACGGCAACTACAGCATGTCCGGGGGCCTCCAGGGCGCGTGCTCACGCCACGGAGGCGAGTTGCGTCCCGTGGACGTTTGACGCCCCGCCCAGGCGCTTACTGCGCTCAGGGCTAGTTACGGGCGCGTTAGAGAGCGCGGCGACGGTTCAACGCCCTGAGACTCGGACACATCCAACGCAAAATAGCCCCGGTCCTCGATTTGAGGAGCCGGGGCTGTGGATGAAGACCGTCGTCATGCTTGGGAGCGTTGTAGGTTCGTGCCGTGACTGGGGAGTTGATCAGATGCGATGGCTGTCTGCTAGAGATCGCGCCAGGTGAGGAGCGATGGTTCGACCTAGTCGACCTGGACGGCACGATGCCACCCCACGTGTCCGGCTTCACTCCTGTCTTCCACAAGTCGTGCATGCCGGTGGGTAATCCGATGTACGTACGCCGGCTAGCCCGACCGGAAGACGCGTAGCTACGCGGGAAGCAACGGCAGAATCTGGCAACCGTTTGGATGCTCCACCGTGGAGATCCGCATGAGCGGGTCCAGCACCAGGCAACTCGTCGGATGCTTCAGGAACTCGTCTGTCACGGTTGGCTGGAACAGCCCACGTTCAGGCGCGGCTAGGGCGATACGGCAGTCCTGGCCGTTCTTCGACTGGAACCCCAGCTCTAGGAACGTGACAGTCGGCATCCCAGCGATCGGCAGGGCATCACGCCAAGCCGCAAAGGTCATGGTGTCCTCGCGGGTGTGGAACATGACCGTTTGCTCCATCAGCATGGACAGCGAGTGGTCGTCGACCAGGAGCATGCAGGGGCGTGGGCTGTCGAACACGCTGGCCCCAAACGACTCTGCGTAGATTCCGACATAAGCGATGTTCATGGCTAGACCACCCGGACCAGGAGGCATGCCCGGGGACGGAGGCGGAGGCGGCGGCGGGCTTGCCCTAGCCCGGTTGCCAAGCTGCCGACCTAGAAGCTTGTCCAAGTCGAAGGAGCCGCGCAACCTTAGGTCGATGCGATAGCCATCAGCCGTGGCGAAGTGAAAGCCCTCTCGGAAATCCCAGACGACGATGTCGTCGAGCGCAAACCGGCTCGCGTGCTGAACGTTTGGTCCGATAAAGACCGCCTCGGTCGTTAGCACGACATCGAGCCGGCCAAACGGTGCCGCCATGTTGTCGGCCACGGCATACGCGAGAACGACCTCACCGGGAGCTAGTCGCCGCTGCCGGGTCAAGCTCTTCGTCGCGACCTTGATGCCGTAGCCCTGCCCCACGAGTCCTCCCAGGCTCAGCGTGGCAAGATCATAGCGAGGCACCGAGCGGCGCGGAAGTCGCTGACAACAGATCGTCGTTCGTTGGTACCGGCGTGTTCAATGCCACGGTCACCTTGCCCTGAGTGGCCACGTACAGGCCGTAGAGCGCCGCGATGACGGGCGGGATGGCTACCCAGAGCAGCGGGTTCACAGTGATGCCCAGGACGACGAACAGGCCAGCCAGCGACGTGCAGAGCGCCTTGGCTGCGTCGAGGACTGCTACGGGGCTACTGGTCATCCCTGGCCCTCTGGTAGTGCTCGATGTCGGAGAGCCGAGCGTTGATGACCTCGGTCTTGGCTGCTGCGTCCACGAGATGTGTGGTTAGAGAGTGGGTGCCTGCGTCCATCTTGGTCTCGATGCTATCGAGCTTCTGCCGGATATCGCGGCGCTCGAAATTGCCCATGATCTCGGCGCGATTCGCCTGCTCGGCTGACTCCGTGGCCGCCTGCTTGGCGGTGTCGGCACTGACCACGGCCTTCTCCGCCAGCTCGACAGCCCGATTCACGGCGTCACGCAGCGAGCTGCCGCCGTTGGGTAGCACCTGCTTCTTGATCTCGTTGACTTCGGCCTGAGTGTCGTCGAGGCGCTCCGAGATCGTTCGGCCTTGCGCGTCCGGCTTCAGCGTCTCCTCCAGGCGTGAGGTGAAGGAGAAGAACCTTCGTGTTGCCGCAACGATGAAAACGGCCGATCCCGGCACGGTCAGCATCGCTGCCACGGCTGCGCTGTCCACTAGGCGTGCACCCACTGAACGCTGACACGGTTGTCTCCGATGGCTGGCGTCGTTGCCAGCGCCAGCGAGCCACCGCTGCTCTGTAGTACCTCGGCCTGGACGAAGTCACCCACGACTAGCCTCAGCATGGTGCTGCAGTTGACGGCATAGGCGGTACTCGCCGGCACGCTGCCGCTGGCCAAGGTGCTCGTACCGTTCACCGTGATCCTGATCTGTCGGCCACCCGTGGAGTTGGCGACGAACTCACAGTTCGCCGTGACGAGGTACCAGCCTGTCGTGTTGGCCGTGAACCTGGCCGTGTTGGTGGTCGTGCTGTGCGCGTTGTCGCCGTCGAGCAGCTCCGTGTCCAGGGTCATGGCGGTCCAAGCGCCGCTTGTAGTGGACATGCCCGTGGTGCTGCGCCCGACGAACGACGGTGGCGCAACCAGAAAGTTCACCGAGTCGCGCACGTTGGTGTTCATCTGGGCTGCAGTCAGCACCGTGGTGGCGACGAACGTGATGGGCGCCGGAACGGTCGCCATCAGTAGACCAGCGCGTTCTGGTCGATCAGTCCGAAGACTGCGTCATCAAGGCGTAGGCCGGTGTAGGGCGGCACTGGGCTGAGCTGGAACACTGTCGTCCATTCTGGTGTCTGGCCGTTCGTCTTAACGCTGTGCGCGACCGACTCGACGACGAAGCCGATGCTGTTGCTGGGGGCGTTGGCAGGCAGGCCGGCCACGGTCACGCAGTTGCCGATCTCCAGCCTCAGGACGGATGCCCACAGCAGGTCACTGGTCGTCGGTTCTAGCGAGATCTGGTCGCAGCGAACCTTGGCGTCCTTGTAGTTCGCCAGCAGGGTGTTGGCCGCGTCCAGGGCTTCATTGCTGCTGATGATGTTCAGCGTCAAGGAGTCCGAGGCGAGCCCGTAGTAGGCCTGGCTTGTGGTGTCCCGAACGCGCGCTGTGCCTGCTGCGGGCGTGAGCACGGACACGTCGTTCTTGATCAGGCTGTCGTCGGAGTGAAAGGCGATGTCGCCCTCGACCCCCATGCCGCCCGTCTCCTGGTAGGTAACGGCTGAGACAGGGTCCGATCGGTGTTGGCGGTTGTGGTAGACGAGCTGACCGTTGCCGTTGATAAAGACGTAGCCGCCGGCATCGGTGGCGAAGCCTTGGACGAGGTTGAGCGCGTTGTCGCCGTCCTGCCAAACCGCTGGGCTGAGCCCCATCGAGACCGACGTGTCGAGGACACGGCTCGAGCCTGTCCAGCCAACTGCATCGAGGACGCGGCCCATCCGGGTTGCCTCAGCCTCACCCGTCGTACCGTTCACACCTGCGGCATAGTGCTGGGCCACATCGGTCGCGGTCAGGGTGTTGTAGAACGCCAGGTCTGCGATGGTGATGCCGAGCCGTGCGGCGACGACGAGCGTGCTGCCTCGGAAGAGGCTGGATGGGCTGTTGCCCACAGCAAAGCAGTCGTAGGCAGAGAAGTTGTTGGCACCGCTGGAAACGCTGTAGACAGAGACGCCGTCGAGGTAGACCGACGCGGCCCCGCCGATGCCCCAGACGTAGGCGAAGTAGTGCGGCTTGCCGTCGCGCAGGTCGGGCGTAGCGAAGGTGAGGGTCACTCCCCCGGTAGCGACCGCGAGCTGGCCAGTGAAGAGGCCGTCGATCCACACCGCGAGGCCGATGCCGTTCGCTGGTCCACGGCTGTCGGTCGCCAGCAGGTAGGTCGCGGAGCCGCCGGAAGATGCTGGAACCTGGAACCACATCTCGACTGCACCCGCTGCTGTGCTGGGCTGATAGCCCCCCGCAGTGTCTAGGTACACCTGGACGAACGGTCCGGTGCCGACCTTGCTGCCGGAGTCTCCCAGGTTGAGCGAGGTGCCACCATGGGAGTTGAGGGCCGCGTTGCCGAATGTGTACTGGTTCACCGAGCCGTTGTCAGCGACGGCGTGACCGATGGGCACGCTGAAGGCGGCAGGAGTGCTGCCTTCCAGCGCCGAGGTGCTGCCTGCGGGGTCGTTCAAGGGGAGATAGAGCTTCGGAGGACCGGCTGAGCTTGCCTTGATCGTCGTGTAGTAGAAGTCTCGCAACTGCGCCTGGCCAAGCTGCTTGAAGCCGTCGACAGCCGTGCAGACAACCTGCGACGCCTGCGGCCCGCCACCAGGGAACGTCTGCTGCCAGGACTCGACGAAGCCGGTGAAGACGATGTACGTCGTCGACGTGACCGGATCGATAGACCGGACCCGGATGCGGCGCCGAGGCAGGATGTTCGGGTAGTAGGCCCCGATGGCGAGCCCTGGCGTGAAGCGGCCATCGGAGTTGTCCAGGATGAAGGTCGCTGTACCGGCCTGGAACGAGTCCAGTTCGTAGTTGCGGCCACGCTTGGTGTCAAAGGCCGAGACGTAGTCCGTGATGTCGACCCAGGCGTAGCTGCCGCCCAGGGGGTTGTCGCCAAAGGCAACCTCTACAACGGTGGTGGCAAAGGTCACGCCCAGGCCTTTCCGTTGCGCTTGTTGTCTCGGGTGATCGCGTCTCGCACCACCAGGGCGATGCTGTTCGCGAGGTCCTTCTCAGTTGTCACGTGGCCCTGCACCGTGACGTTGACGGTGACTCCGCCACTTCCGCCCAGGCTGCCGAACTTGGACAGCGGCACGACGGCCTCGGGACCGGCCTCGCCCACTAGGGCGACGGTCGGAGAGGTGACCACACCGCCGGCTGCCAGGCGCGGAATCTGAGGGACTCCGAAGGAGCCACCGCCGACCTTGCCGACGCCAGGGATGTGGGTGTCGATACTGGGCAGCGAGAACTGCAGGCTGTTCCAGCCGTCGATGATGAAGTTGATCGCGCCTCGGAAGGCGTCCTTGATCCCATCCCACATGCCAGCAGACGCCGAGGTGATGCGGAAGCCCAGGCCAGCGACAAACGAGACAGCAGTGGACCACATTGTCTTGACGCCCTCCCACTCGTCGTGGAAGAGCGCTCCGATCCAGTCCCAGAGCTTCGCACCAACTGCGGCGAACTTCGCCGGCAAGGTCTCGACGAACGCCTTCACTGCGTCCCAGTGCGTGACGATCTCAGAGACAGCGAGACCAAGCGGGCCAGTCAAGATGCCCAGTAACAGCGGCCAGTGCTCCGTCACCCAGTCGATGACGGCAGACACCGCCGTGACCACGCCGTGGATGCTTGCCGTGAAGACAGTGCGCAGGAAGGTGGCGATGTCGTCAACCACGGTGCGGAAGGTCTTGAAGTGTGTGTAGGCGTAGACCGCGCCAGCGGCGAGTGCCGCGATAGCGACCGTGACCAGGATGACCGGGTTGGCGTCCATCACCACGTTGAACGCCGCCTGGATGCCGGTCCAGATCTTGGTGATTCCGCTGACCTCGCCCTCTTCGAGGCCGAAGCCGACGAAGGCGAGCGCTGCTTCCTTGGCCTTGGTGATGACCCCAGATTCCATGACGGCACCGACGCCAGCCATGATCGGGCCGATGGCTGTCAGGGCCGGACCAAACTCCTGCCCGAGGCTGGCAACCGTGTTACTCAGCTCGGTCTGGATTCCCTTGATCTTGCCGCTGAACGTGTCGGAGGCCGCGCTGGCCTGGCCGTTCAGCTTCGCTGACAGCTCGGCCAAGACCTCCTGCATGTCCTTGGTCTTGCCGTTCGCGTCCTTCATGCTGATGCCGAAGGATGCGAGGGTCCGAGTCCCCTTGCCGTTGAGCACCTTGGCGAGCTGCTCAGAGGCCTCGGTTAGCGACTCATGCTTAGCCGCAGCAAGGTTGGCCGCCAGACCCATCTCATCGATGGCCTTCTTCGGATCGTTGGTCGCCTGCGTTAGCGCCTGCAAGGCGTTCTGCGTGTCAACAGCGCCGTGACCGTACTTGGCCATCGAGCCAACGGTCTTCTCGATCTCGTCCTTGTAGTCGGAGAACGAGCCACCCGTGTCGGTGATGGCCTGCGCAAGCTGCTGCTGGGCGCTCTGGTCAGCGCTACCTTCAGCAGCAAGGGCAACGCCGAGACCGGTGGTGATGCCACCGACCTCCAGCATCCGGGCGCCCAAGGCCTTGTGCTTCTGCGCAGCGGCGTCTGTCGCCTCGTTCAGCTTGCCGAAGATCTCGGTGAGAGGGCCGAGCGCGCCGGTTGCAGACAGCGAGGCAAACGCGCCATTGAGACTGGCGCGGATCTTGGTCCCAGTCTTGGTTGACTTCGAGCCAACGTCCTCAACGGCAGCGCCGGTCTTGCCCAGCGCGGTGACAGCGCCGGCCGCGTTGCCAACGATCGTGACCGTGAGGGTCCGGTTGTCAGACGGCATTACCGGGACTCCAGGTATTCAGCGAGGACACCCCGGAACGCGGCGTACTCCGCCACCTTCATGGCGCGGATGTCAGCGAGGGTGCAGTGAAAGAACAGGCAGAACAGAGCGCGCTCTCGGTCGCGCTCAGTTACAAAGGGTCGGGTTCACCCTCGACGAACTCGATCTCACGGATCTTGGTGTTGCGCGCATCGTCGATCGTGAAGTCCGGGTGGTCGCGACGCTCACTGATGTAGACGAGCACCTTCAGGACAGTCGCGCTGACGTGGGCCGACTTCACCGGCCGGCCCTTGTCGTCGAACACCTTGTTGCCCTGCTCGTCGAGGACCAGCTTCGGTGCGAAGGCCTCCTCCCAGGTGCTTCCGGTGAGCTGTTCGAAGTCCTCCAGATCACCGATCGTCATGTCGTCGTAGTTGACGGTGAGCTTGCTCAAATGCGTTGGTGCTCCTCGTATAGCCGCTAGCCTGGAAACGCTGCGGTCATGATCTTCTCGACGTTATCGCCGTAGGTCTGCATGATCTGGTCGCGCTGCGCGCGGATGGTGGGATGGAGGAAGTAGCCGACGCCACTCGCACCCCAGGCCGCCCACTGATTGCCGCGCCACGACTTGAACTGCTTGTAGCGCAGGGAACCAAACTCAGCACCGAGCGCAAAGGGATAGTTGGCGCCGCCGATACGAACCTGGCTGGAGGCGCTGCTCTTGATGCCTCGGATGGAAGGCGCCGTGCGTGCGGCGACGCCCCCTTGACTGCTGGCCAGCGTTCGTGCTGACTGAGCAACGGAGCTGGCCACTTGGTAGTTGGTCGCCTTGACCTGCTCGACCAAGCCCGGTCCCGCCTGCTTCAACGCGGACCTGAACTTGCTGAGGTTCTGAACCTGGATCGCCACCGGGTCGTTGCTGCCCACGGTTACGGCGTGGTGTCGGTGGTCGTGTACGCCAGTGACAACGGGCTGTTGGTGCCGTCGTAGAGCAACACGAACGACAGCTTCTGCTCAAGGATCTTCGGCCCCTCCACCAATGGCGTTGCACCCTCGTAACGAGCCACGGTCGCCGTCGCCGTGAGAGACGGGTAGGTGGTGGCACCAGCCAAGGTTGGAGACTGCCAGCGCGCGGACAGGGTCGCCATGGCACCGGAGGCGCTCGCGGAGCTGACGGCGTTGTACTGGGTCATCGACTCAAACTCAGCGGTCACATCGACGGTGTACTTGCGCATCGTGTTCTCGTTCTGCTCCTTCTTGCCGCCCAAAGTGCGGATGAAGTAGCGCCCAGCGTCGAGCCCGTTGTCTCCCTTGATCGAGATGTCCTTGACGGACACCTCCGTGCCTCCAAGCTGGAAGCTGCCAGCGATGTAGGACATCAACTGTGAGCTGGTCGGGTAGGAAGGTGTCTGCAAGGCGTAAGCGCCAGAGCCGGTCGTGGCCTCGGTGGCGAAGTCCACGCCGAGGGTGCAGACCAGCAGCCCATCGACTTGGTTACTCAGCTCCCACGTGAGGATCTTGCCGCCTGAGTAGGTGAACGGACGTACGGTCTGGCTGATGTCAGGGCGGCCGAACTGAGCGGAGAAACTGTTACCGTTCATCGACGCCACAGAACCGGTGTGGGTGTAGGTGGAGTCGACGACTGTCCCAGAGGACACGTGACCCATCATCTGCGTCAGCCAAAAGCCGAAGCCCTTGCTCTGAACCTCGACGTCGACACTGCCTGCGGCACCCTTGGGGTTGACGACCCATCGGTCGGAGCGCTGAACGCGCGTGGCCGCACGAAGCCCCGCTGACTCGATGCGGTCGTACTTGCCGGCGACGGACTCCTTGTTGAACTCAAAGAACCTCGACGCAGCAACGGTAGTGCCGAAGGTGGTCTCCGCTGAGACACCGAACTGGCTGAGAATGCCCGACATCTACTCGCCGTCCTTTGCGGGGACGGTTGGAACGTTTTCGTCGGCCAGGTCCCAGCAAGGCTGGTCCGTCAGTGCCGAGACGGACTCGTCCGGCACGTCGACGGCCTCACCGCGCTTGCAGGTGACGCCGAGGGTAGGAAGGTCGACCTCATCGTGGGGGCCGCTGTAACGAACTGAAGGCATGCTGAAGTGATCTCTCTACCGAAAGGTGATCGGGCCTGATGCGGCCCCCGCAGACGCCCTTAGGGCGTGGGGTACTTGCTGGTGCTGACTAGATGCGAGCCATGACGCGCACCTTGGCGCGAAGCTCGCACTCGCTGCCCTCAGGGACAGGGCTGCTCCGTACCTGCTCAGGCAGGATGTCTAGTTGCGTGATCTGGCCAGTGGCCGACTGAAACGGATTGGTCCGCAGATACGACTCGATGACGCCGAAGTAGGCGAAGGCCGTGCTCTCAACGTCGTTGTCCTGGCCGCCTGGCGCCTGGATGTTGATGATCACGTCGATGGTGTAGTTCTCTTCACGGTGTCGCGCGCCGTAGGGAGCCCAGTCTTCGCCGGCCCACGAGATGTCACCAAAGAAGATCCACTCACGCTCTGGGTTGCGCCCAGGCCATCCGTAGGTGACTTGGACGCCAGGCAGTGAGCCGCCAGCACCGGTCTGCGCTTGCAGAGCCGTCACAAGCGCCACCTTCACCTGAAGGGCCGTGCTGTTGAATGTCCCCGCGTACGGCATCAGGCGATGCCCGGAATGCTGTCGGTGTAGCGCTGCAAGACTGCGTCCACATCCGGGATCCCGGTCTGCCATCCGTTGCGGCCGGCCGTAGCCATCGCGTAGGTGCCGCCTTCTGGAGCGGCGAAGCTGGTTGCCCGGTCAGGGATGCCGCTTCGACTCTCAACCACGCGCGTTCGGAAGCGCGTGAGAGCCGCCTTGCGCACGTCGGCAGGCGGCCCATCCCAGCCGTACTCGAACTCGACGACGACGTTGCGATAGCCAGAGGTCCAGAAGCCGCCATCGGTGCGTACCAGCTCCCCCCAGATGGTGGGGCTGACGGCTGCCAGATCGTTCGTCGTGAGTGCAACACCGTAGAGGCTGCCTGCTAGGAGAGTCCTGATGCGGCGCTCACTCATGACCATGCGCTCGGTACCAGTGCCGTCCCTGGTCACGCGCCGGAAGCGCGGAACGAACGACTGGTAGGTGATGCGCTCGAACTCGTCCTCGATCTCCCCACGGCAGTCCTTGAGAAGCTGCGTCGGGTACTTGGTTGTGTCACTCAGCGCCGTGTCACTTGCGCGCGCCTCGGCCAGCGAGAAGAGTTGCCCGCCACGAATCTCGCAGAACGTGGTCTGACTGCGTGTGACGCCGCTGAAGCTGCCTGTCCAGACGACCGTCAGGTAGTTGAGCAGGGCCTGAGGTGCCAGGGCGTAGGTGTAGACACCCACGGCTCCCAGCGTGGCCGCTGCTGCGCTTGCGAGAGTTGTGCCGTCAGCCTTGGTGATTGTCACGGTGACGGCGGCGTCGGCCGAGACCGGCGCCTCGTCGTTGTAGAACATCGTGGTCAAGGTCGCCGGCTGGTTGCGGATCGCCCGGTCATTGATGGTCACTAAGTGCCTTCCGGTCCCAGGCTCCTAGTCAGCCGTACAGGTGCTGGGAGATCCGAGGTGAGGTTGAGATGGACGCGCCGCCTCCAGGGCTTGCGCTGGCGACCTGGACAGGGATCGCGTACTGCATCGAGCCGGCGATCATGTTGGCCTTGTAGTCCGGCAGGGACAGCGTGTGGAAGATGCTGTTCGTGTCCACCCATGGCCCATGAGTCGAGTTGTGGTTCTCGTTGCCCAGACTGGTAAGTGAGGTCGGCGCGGTAGTGCCTGACAGGTTGCCGGACGTCCGCGAGTAGAACAGGCAGTCGTCCTCGGTCGTCGTGCTGCCGCTGGACTGGTTCTGGTTGTAGTGGCAGACGTACAGCGCCACATCAGCGTTGGTGGTGCACCAGTTCTGGAGGTTGGTCCAGTAGTGACCCGTGTCGTTCGAGTGGTAGATGTTGCTCGTGATGATGACGCCGCACTCACCGAAACCAACGCCAGCGACGCCCTCGGACCTGGCGTACGCGGCCAAGTCGTTGAGCATCGGCAGGATCTCGCCTGCCCACAGGGCATCAAAGTCGTTCTTGCCGTAGAGCCACGTAGCGTGGATGCCGTTGTAGCAGTCGACCCCGAAGATGATGCGGGTCTTCGAAAACGTGATGGCAGATCTGATCGCCGGCCAGACGGTGTTGATGTCACCTGTTGGCCCGGTGCCGTTGAGGTCGAAGTGACCCAGGAAGCCGTTGGCCACCATCTTGTTGGCGAAGTACGCGAAGCCGGCCGAGAAGTTGGCGTTCGTCTGTCCCGAGACACCTACAGCCCAGGGGAAGTTGCCGAAGTTCCACTCCCAACCCGCACGCAAGGTGTCGTTGACACCACCGGACCGGTAGGTCGTGAACGCGTTGGCGAGCGCAACGATCTGGGAGTCGTAGTTGCCGGCGAGGAGATGAGCGAGAGTGCCGCTCGTGCCACCTGGGACGTACGGCACGATTGGCGTGGCCCAGACGAGATGTCCTGGGTACCCGTTGCACTGCTGAAGCGTGCCGCTGGCCGAGCCCATGTCGTTGGGCAGACCGCGCGATACGCATTCGATGTAGGTGCCGAGGTGGCTGTTCAGGCTGGTGATGGCGGTCGCCAGGTCGCCTGTGCCGCCCGTGCCGATCATGAAGCCGGGGTAGATGCCATTCAGGCAGTAGCCCGGAGTCAGCGTGTATTGCGGTGCCGTCAAACCAGCGAACGGCGTGGCCAGTCCGCCGACCGTGATCGAGCCGTTCGCTGTTGCTGAGCTGCCGGAGATGCCCGTGCCCACACCAGTGATGGCAATCGAGCCGGTTGCGGTGGCGGCCGTCCCTGAGGAACCTGTTGCCGACCCAGTGACGAGGATCGAGCCACTGCCAGTCGCAACGCCGCGCGCAGTGCCTGCGCCTGTTGCTGACAACGAGCCAGAACTGCTGGCGGCGCCCTTAGCCGTTGCAGATCCACTGGCGGCGATGCTGCCAGAGGAGGTTTGGGCGACGATCACAGGCCCTGGCGTGGCTGCTGTGTCGCAGATCTCCTCGTCGAACCAAATCGTTGCAGTGGTTGTATTCGAAGATCCGACGATGCCCAACACCGTGCTCGTGAATGTCGAGCCTGTCATCGTGCCGGAGATGGTCTCGACCGGCGTGGTGGCCGAGGGGCTGCTGAAGATGCGTAGAGTCGCGGCCGTGCCGACGAGGTCCCACTCCAGGCGGTACCAGGTAGACGTCGCCAGGGAGTTGGTCGACGTGGCGATCGTCGTGGTGCCGTTCTGGATGATGAACTGACCAGAGCTGTTGATCGCGATGCGAGCGACAGTGGTCGGCCCAGCGGCCAAAAACGACCCGATGTAGAGGGTGCCGCCAGAGGGCAGCGACGCCATACGAACACAGAATCGGCGGTACATCGTCGACGTAGACGTGAAGCCTGGCGTCGCGGTGTTGCCCGTGCCGAAGTTGGCCGTCTGAACGATCTTGTTCGACAGCGAGCCAGCCGCAGCGGTCGACGAGTCGAACGTTAGGGTGGTGCTCGACGAGTTGACGGTCGCGTAGAAAGTGTTCGAGGTCGACAGCGCTGTGCCGTTGGAGCCACCCTCAAACCGCTCGTTGAATACCTGCGACATGGGCTAGCTCGCAGAGAACGTGACCGCGCCCGATGCGAACGTGATGGACGCCGCAGTAGTCGAGGAGCCAAGCGCGGCACCGATGAGGTACGTACCCGCCGTCGCGGCACTCCAGATGCCTACGTACGTCGCCGCCGTGGTACCGGCGTTCGCCACGGCCTGGGCGGTGTTGGAGGCCATCGAGCCACCGGAGGCGCTAGCAAAGACGATGGACTGCCTTGCGTAGCCGCCACCAGTGAACTCAGAGGCTCCCGTCGTACCAGGATCAGCAGAGTGGAGACTGAGGTAGTAGGTCGTGCCTGCAGTCAGAACAGCACCGATGGCGGAGTTCTCACCAGCGGTAGGAAGGCGTGCCAAAGAAGGGACTCCTGCTCAAGGGGTTGCGCGCGGCTATGCGCCGGCAGCGCTGATGGGGATGACGTTGAACGCCTGGAAGGACATGGACTCGGTGTTGGTGCCAGTGGCCTGATAGCCGAGCTGCTGGTTCACCACGTAGCCGACCGGGATGGCTGCACGTTGCGCGGCAGTGACCGTGATCGTGTTAACGAGCGGCAACGTGTTGACGCCCGCCAGGAACTGAGCCGAGGAGCCCAAGTAGAGATAGATGGTCTGCTTGCCGGTGCCGTCAATCAGGCCAGCCACGATGCGGAGGCCGTAGTAGGTGCCGGTGCTCAGGCTGGTTCCCCAGCCGAGGCTGCCGCCCGACGCACGGGTCGTCGCCTGGTTCACGGGGTAGGCGGTGTCGAGGATCTTCTGGAAGCTGCCGGTCGAGCCCGTTCCGTTTGCGCCAGGTACCCAGGTGGAGGACACAAAGCCGAAGCGGTAGAAGCTCGTCGCCCACTGGAGTTGTAGCCCGTTGGTGAAGGAGCCTGTCGGCGTCAAGGCGTTGGACGAAAGGTAGATCTCGTGGAGCGAGTTGGCCGAAGGAGCTGACCAGAGGCAGTTGACCTCCCAAGCGCTGCGCTGGGCCGTATCGGTCTTGAACTGCGCCGTCACGCGGTCTGCAGCAGCGTTGTTTCCGGCCGTGCCGGAGGAGATTGTCCAGACGTTCGAGGCGATGTTGGACGTGCCACCCGTCCCGACCGTGACCAATGCCGGTGGGTTGGGCATCGCGCCGTTCGACTGAGGCAGGTATGCGTATCCGACCGAAGGACCTGCGGATACCGGCGACCCTGTGAGGGCCGACAACGACGCGTAGCGGCGGCCAGCGATGTCGTAGATGTGCGTCTCGCCGGCAGCCATGCCGTTGCCGTCGGGACCAAGATCCGTGTAGGCGGAGGCGGCCCCGGCGTTGACGTACGGGACACCGTCGCGATAGATGAGCGTCGATGAGGAGTTCGTACCTGGCGTCCAGCTCAGGTTCACTCCGGTGGCGGTGCCTGATGGCGCCGTAAGCCCGGACGGGATGCCCGGAGCAGTACACGTCGCGAAGGAGCCGCCGAAGGCCAGACGACACTTGGGGCCGGCGCCTGCGTAGGTGGTCGTGCCAACCGAGGTGACGCGAACAGTGACCTTGTCGTCCGAGAGAACAGCCTGGCTCACCGTCGTGGTCGACGAGACCGTGCCGTCGCCCAGGGTGACGGTGCCGATGACAGACTCGAGATTTGAGGTCGGCGTGTACCGATAGAAGGTGAACACGACGCTGCCGCCCACAGGGGGCTTGTCAAGCTCCACCAGGATCTGCGAGATCGTGCCTGCGGCCACCAGATCGGTGCCGTTAACGTCAGCGTCGTAGCCCAGGAACAGCTCGTCACCGGTCCAGAGGACGGTCTGCTTGAACGTCCCGGCGCCTGCGTAGAGCGCAGCGTTAGCCGCGTTCAGGGATGCGAGCGAGAACGACGAGTCGAGGACATGCCAGATGCCGGTCGAGGCCGCGTACTGGAAGGTGGCTGACTGCCCGAGCTGGGACAAGACGTAGGTGGTCGCGCCGCCTGCCACGCTGAAGACAGCAGAGCCGCCCGCGTTCACGGTCAGCGTGTTCGTGGCGGCCGTACCCACGACAGTGGTCATCACGAGCGACTTGTCTGCCGGCGCCGTCGGCAGAGTTAGAACTCGCGACGCGGTTCCGATGTCATACGGACGCAGGTCTCCAGCAGCCGCCGTGCTATTGGTCGTCTGCACGAGCGTGGGAGTCAGACCACCAGAACCGCCCACACCGCCGCTGATGTCAGCAGAGGTGAGCTGCCTGTAGATCGGCCCGCCCACCGAGGAGGACCAGACGTTGGCCTCGCCGTCGCTTGGCATCGAGGGGATGGTGCCCTGGATGAAGCTCGACGGAGGGGCGATGGTGACCGAGGTACTCGGGTCGACCAGCAGCCACCGATAGTCCGGTGCCGACGCCAGGTCGGCAACATCGTTGAAGCCAACGTTGTAGAGACCGAGGGCTGGATAGTCCCTGTGCGCGGTATCGGTGAACTGGTAGCGCGCCAATGCCTAGCCTTTCAATGAACGCGAAGAGTGGAGCAGGTGGGCGCTGCGTCAAGGAGTAAAGGCAGCGCCCACCTGGATCAGAGGGTCCGAGGACCGATCAGCTCGCTCCGCCAAGGAAGTGCTTGACGGCACCGGTCAGGTCGACCAGGGCGCCATCGGCGCGCCACACGGCCTTGAAGGTGACGAGGTCGCTGGAGAAGGCAAAGTCGTTGCTCTGCTCCATGCGGACGCCAGCCACCTCACGGACGAAGTAGCGGCTGATGTCACCGAAGATGACGCTCTTGGCTGCCAGGCCAGTAGCGGCGAAGTTCGGGTCAGTAACGATGCCCTTGCCAAGCAGGGTGTCCGGTACACCAGGCACAAGGCTCGGCTCCCAGAGGTACCTGTTGGTGGTGTCCTTGAGCTTGCGCACGGCACCGAGGGTGATGTCCTGAAGCATCCAGTTGGCCGACGCGCTCTGGCGGTAGACCGGGGCGACCGAGTAGAACAGGTCGATGAGGTTGTCCGCCGTGAACGCACCAGTGACGCCAAGGCCACCCGTGACGCCCAGGGTCGTGTCGAGCGTGATGCCACGAGGCTTGCTCGTGCCGTTGCCGATGATGAAGTCAGCACCTGCAGCGTTTCCGACTGCGCGGCCCATCTCCATGGCCAGGTAGCCCAGCAGGTCAACGCTGCTGTCGTCGATCAGCTCGCGGCTGACCTGGACGAGAGCGCCGTACTTGTAGGCGCCCAGGGTGATCTGACCAAAGGTCGGGTCAGAGTTAGTGATAGTTGCGGCCTCAGCGAAGAGGGCGCCCGTGCTGTGGGTCAGCGTCTTCGGAATCTGGATCTGCTCGCCCGACTCGGTGCTAACCACCGTGGGGCCTGCATTGAGAAGGGCAGCGTTGACGATGAGGTTCTGAACGAGCTGGTCGTAGAACGAAGTCTTGACGGTGTTCTGACCGGCTGCGGCGGTCAGACGCGAGAGGGTACGGGTCTCAGCGCCAGGCCCAGACATCTCGCGACGCTCCAGGTGCGTGAGCGGCTTGTCGCGAACGACATCGAGAGCGCGCAGGTCTCCGCGCAGGAAGGATCGGAAGTCCTTCTCGAAGCTGTCCTCAGTCTTGTTGCTGCCGTCTGGCGCGATGAACTTGGCGTACTCGCTGCGGATGGCGTCGGCGGAGCTGTTGCGCTTGTCAGTCTCGACGAGCGAGCGGATCTCGGCGTCCTTGGCGTCGAGGTCAGCGTTGATCTGGTCGTAGCCGGTGCGCTCCTCGACGGTCAGGCTGCGGCCCTCGGCCGCGTCAAGGATGCTCTTGGCCTGCTCCCAGGCGCTCGCGCGCTCTTCCTGTAGAGCAGCAATACGGGTCTTAATTCCGGTCATGGTCTTTCGAAGCCTTTGTTTGTGTTTGGGCATGAAGAAAGGCCCTGGCAAATGCCGAGGGCCTTGGCGGTAGATCTGTTCGGGTGGTTGTCTACCGGCCCGGTGCAAAGCGCTTGTTCATCAAGGCGAGGCGTAGCCGCTCGGCCGAGTGCGTGGGGTCTGCCGGCGCATCGGTGGCCTTGGTCGTGCTGGTGGACTCGCGCTCTTCTGCCCGATCAGGGCTGAGCGGGTCCTCGTCTGATTCGGTGCCGGCGTCCCGAAGGAGGACTGCACCCCTGATCGCTGCCCGAAGGTCGTGCTGTACGGCGTCGACACTCACACCACGTGCCTTGGCCAAGCCCGTGAGGGCGCGGCCGGCGATGCCGCTGTCGGCATCGAGATATGCGGGGTACGTGACGGGGCTGACGTCCATGAGTTGCAGCTCGCGGAGCGTGCGCAGCGGATAGTCCTGCTCCGTGAAGGACCAGTCGTCACCGTTGGGCACGACGCGGAAGCCGAACGAGGACTGCGAGACATCGCCACGGCCCATACTCGTGGCGAGGTCACGGGCGTAGGACGTGTCAGGAAGGTCGACCTGATAGTGCAAGCCGACGTTGTCCTCGGACAGGCGCAGCGTGCCGGCCCTGTTGCGGCCGAGCACCATAGACGGGTCGTGGTTGAACAGGGCGCGCACGTCAGCTTCAGCAATGGTCTTGCTGAAGGCGCCGGGTGCTACCTGCTCCACGAAGCCGCCGAGATCCTGGCTGTACCGGTTGAACACAGCCGCATGCCCCTCGATCTGGACCCCGCCCATCGGCAAGGTTCGGACTTGGAACTCGCTGTTCACGAAGCGGCGCTCTACTGCTGAGGTCATGGGTTGCTTCCGTTGGCGTTCGGGTCGTTCGGATCGCCCAGGTAGTCGGCGGCCGGGTCGATCACGTCTGTTGGCGTGTTGTTAGGGAGCGCCGCGCCTGGGTCGCCGCCACTTGGCCCGAGGTTTAGGGGCTGGAGGTACACGGAGCCGCTGCCGTCTGGGATCGGCGGCAAGTCCTCCATGGCGCGGACTTCGTCCTTCGAGTAGATGCCGTTCATCAGGCCGATCTGGTACGCCTGGAAGCGGTCTAGCTTCTTGCCTCGCAGCAGGTCGTCTAGGTTGAACTTCGCGCGCTGCGGTCCGGGCATCAGCTCGGACACGGCGTTCTCGATGCGAGCGAGCCACGGGCGAAGCGTGTGCATGGCGAAGGCTGAGTTCTGCTCCTCGATACCGGTTCCCCAGCTCGTGCCCTTGTCGAGGGACTGGATGAGGTGAAGAGGCACGCGGTAGATGCGCGCGATCTCTTCGGTCTGGTACTGGCGCGTCTCAAGGAACTGCGCGTCGTTGTTCGGGATGGACAGCGGGGTCCATTGCGCTCCCCCGGTCAGCACTCCAGGCAGGTGAGCCTTCTTGCTGCCCTGGTGCTTCTCGCTGAAGCTGCGGCGCATGATCTCGGCCGCGTCTGGCTCAAGGTTGTTGGGTGTGGTGATGATGCCGGACATGACGCTGCCCTGGCCGAAGAAGCGTGAGCCGAACTCCTCGGTGACGAGGCCCAGGCCGATGGCTTCCTTGGCTGCCTCGATAGGCGACATGCCGCGCAAGTCACCAGCGCGTGTGAACGCCGGCACGTGCAGCATGTCGTCGGCCGAGGCGGCCCACTCGTGGTCGATCAGGAACTCGATTGCGTGCGTGTTCGGGTTGCGCTGTGGCCAGACTCGCGCTGGGTGGATCGGTGTCAGCTCGATGATCTTCGAGCCCTCGCGACTGATGTAGCAGTAGCTGTTGCCGTCGAGCAGCAGCGACGTGAGCACGCGGTGCCAGAAGTCGAACGTCGTGATCTCGGTGTTCGGCTTGGCCAGCCATGCCGGCACGGTGATCGGCGTCGTAACGCCAGGCGTCAGACGGTGCGCCTCAAGGGGCGTGGCCGCAATCGTGTCCGCGATGAGGCTGACGCAGGCCCACACGGCGGTCATCCGCAGCGCGCGGTCCTGCGTGATGTTGATGCCGGCGAACGTGCGGTTGCCGTAGTACATGAGACCTGTCGCGTCGATGTTGACGCTGGACTCGTAGTCCTTGCCCCAGAAATCCTGGTAGCTGACGAAGCGCTTCTCGAAGCGCGTGAGCCACGCCACTACTGGCCGCCGTCAGACCGGGTTGGGTTCGACGGCGGCTGAACCGTGAAGTCCATACCGGCGTAGCAGACGGCGAGTCCTGCCGCGATGACGCCTGCGGCGATGCTGAACAGGGCGACACCAACAGCCACGAGGGCCAGGCCCAGAAGGAAGTACACGTTGGTGCCGGTGCAGATGAGGAACCTCAGCACTCGGCTGCCTTTCAAAGGGAGATGAACTGCGGCACGACGGCCGGTGGCTCTGCGGGTACCAGAGCGACAAACAGCGCGTTGACCAGCGCTGCGATGCCATCGATCTTTTCGGTGGAGCGCTTGCGGCTCGGCTTCATCAGGCCATCGGGCGTGATGTCCAGCTCGACGTTGTCGGCGTGCCAGCGCAGTACGGGGTGACCGCCATGGTTGATCGCTCGGTTGGCGAGCTGGCGCTCAAGTTCCTTGCAGGGGTCGTTCAGGCGCGCCACTGTCTGCGGGACCTTGACCGCTGTGAGCCCGCCACCTTCAAGGTGCTGGACGACCTGCGTGGCGTTCCACGGGTCGAAGCCGAACATCTGAAGCTGGAAGTCCTCGGCGTCGCGGGCGATGTGCGCCTCGATGGCGTCGTAGTCGACGGCATCACCAGGGGTGATGGTCAGGAAGCCCTCGCGTCCCCAGCGGGATACGTTCTCTCGCATAGGTGCGCGCTTGTCGACGGCCGCCTGCGGCAGCCAGAAGTGGGGCAGGACCGTGTAGCCTTCCGGCTCTCGGAACACGAGCACCCACGCGGTGAAGTCGCTGGTGCTAGCAAGGTCCAAACCGCCGAAGCACGGACGACCCTTGAGCTGCTCACGGTCGACCAAGCCGGCGTTGGCATCCCATACAGACATGTCCAGCCAGCGACTTGCCTGACTGACCCACTGATTGAGGCGAAACACTCGGAAGGCGTTCTGCGCGCTGGGCTGTTCCTTGGCCTCCTGCGCCTCGTTGCGGAGCGTGGAGACGTTGAGGAAGTCACCGAGAGCCGGGTTGGACCAGTACCAACCGGTGGCCTCTTGTCCGATGGCCGTGTTGGCGGGCTGGCCTTCGTCCTGCCAATCCCAGTCCTTGGGGGTGTTGCGCATGAACACGAAGCGATGGGGTGCGATGGTCGAATCCGCTAGCACACGCTCGGAGAACGAGTGCTCCTCTAGGCAGAAAGCGGCACTGGTGTAGCTCGCTGTGGTGGCCGCGACGAGCATGAAGTTGGAGCGCGTGCCTGCGCCCTGGCGCATGGCGTCCCAGAGGTCGCGGTCGCGCTGCGTCAGTACCTCATCGAAGAGGACAGCCGAAGGGTTGGTGCCCAGCGCTCCCCCGGCGTCGCCAGGCAGGACGGCATACACGCCGTTACGCTGCGGGTCGATGATGCGCTTGCGACTGTCCACGATGGTCAGGCGCTTGCTCAGGATCGGGGATAGCTCGACCATGCGCTTGGCGACGTTGAACACCAGGCTGGCCTGGTCCCGGTCACAGGCGACCGAGTAGACCTCGGCCGACTCCTCGTCATCCGCGCAGAGCATGAGTAGCGCGATGCCCGAGAGCAGTTCGGACTTGCCGTTCTTGCGGGCCAGCTCGATCCAGGCGGTGTTGTACTGACGCAGCCAGGTCTGGCTGTCCTCGTCCCAGGTCACCGTGCCGAAGAGCGGCCGGATGATCTCGTGCTCCTGCCAGTGGGTCAGCAGGAACGGCTTGCGTGCGTGCTTGCCCTTCGTATGGACGAGGATCCTTTCGAAGAAGTCAACGGCCCTCTGGGCTCGCGCCTCGTCGTGACGGATCTCTGCGGTCATGCGTGAATGCCTCCGGCCAGCGCTCAGCGTGAGCGAGCCGAAGGTCGTGGTGGTGGGTGGCTAGCTGGACAGGATCGACGCGATAGAGGCGTCGTCGTCGCTGCTACTACCAGGGATGCTGATGCGTGATCGTGCGCTGGGCGTCAAACCGAACTCGGTGCAGAACACCTTGACCATGGCCAGGGCATCACGAGCGATCTGGACGGCCGGGTTGCGTACGTCGTTGCCCTTCTGTCCGACGATCAGCAGGCCTTGTGATCGGACCAGCTCGTTCGCAGTCAGGTAGAGCGACCACTGCTCGCAGTAGCCGATCAGCGCAGTCCTGTCGGCCACTGTGGCGAGACGCATCTTGATGAGGATGGGAAGCACACGCTCCCACTCGGCCAGCGCCTCAGGATCGCTCTCGGCCCAGTAGGCGGGTGGTACAAGTTCGCCCTCAGGAGGGACTGGATCGTTGTTGAGCGGGCGCTGTCCGGGGTTACCAGCCAAGAGCTTGAGAGCGGTGGGCTTGGCGGGGGTTGGCATGTCGTGGTCCTAGTGCTCAGGGTGCGCGACAAGGCGCAGCGCTGTCCACGTCTCGGCCGTCGTTGAACCGGTGACTTCTAGATCCCGGTGGGCCTGGAAGACACGCAGGATGCGGTCGGTGTCAGCACCGAAGATGCCGTCCTCGACCAGCTCGTTGCCGCACATGTTCAGTGCGCGCTGTACGTCGGCCACCTTGGGGCCACGGTCCCCCAGGTGCAGCAGTGGCGACTCGTTGACAACCGGCTTGGCCAGGTTTGCGCGCCAGCCGTTGGGGGCGTGCTGCACGTCGGAGGAGTCACAGTCCACGCCGCTGACGGGCGCGTGATAGTTGTTCTGCACCAGCGCCGCAGCGGCCAGCACGTTGCCGTGCGACCAGGCTGAGGTCTGCCAAGGTGCAGGAGCTGCGCCGGCCAAGTGAGCGTCCCTGACGACCGTGTAGCCGCCGTAGACATCACCGACGTAGCCGGCCTTGGCAACCGCTGCATTGAAAGCAGTGTGGTAGGGGGCCACGTCAGCCCAGGTGGTGTCCTGGTCGGTGGCCGCGTAGATGGTCATGCCGGCCGGAGCGCCGAGCCCCTTGGCCTCGCCAGAAGCGAGCTGGCCGTCGGCCGTACCGGCAGCACTGCCTTCGCTAGAGCGGGTGGCCGTGCTCTCCCATACCAGGACGATGTCGAGGTTGTGGGCAAGCGCGGCGTCACGCTCAGGGGCGGTCAGGTTCTTGCCGGGTGAGTTGCTTAGGTAGCGGCAGATGCCAACGGCACCGGCACGAACGATGTCGCCGGCTGCCACGGTGCCGTAGCCGTAGTCGAGGTACTTGGTCATGGAGTCCTTAGGTGATCGAAACGCTCTTGCGTGGCCGGCCGCGTCCGCGCTTGCGCGGTGTCACGACTCCAGCCAGGACGAGCTGTCCGCCCCACACGCCCCATGGCTCAGAGCGCTCGATGGCGCCGGCAAGGCACTCGGGCTGGAAAGGGCAACCGGAGCACATGGCCTTGGCGCGCTCAACCTCGGCAGGTAGCTCAGAGAAGAAGAGATCGGGTGCGGCCGTACATGCAGGAACCAGGTCCACAGTCACTGGTGCCTCTGCATGGTTCGTCGTCGTATTGCACGGATCGGGTTGCGCTGAAGCGCAGGCGTGAAAAGAGACCTAAGGACATGGGTCCGGGAAGCCCACCGCCCAGAGTTTCGACGGGGGCTACCCGCCGCGCGTCCTGGGTGACAGCCTTCAAGATCAGCGGCATAGTGATCGTGTCGCCGATAGGGTCGCACGAACGAGGAGAACGACAGTGACGGTCAACGTGAAGTGCTCAGTGGACAGTGGTTGGGTGCCGGTCTCCACGAAGGCGGAGCTAGCCGCCTTCGAAGATGCGCACGATGCCTGCGAGGGGATCACGGAGATCGACGGAAGCATCAACGACCTGCCGACTCGCTGAGACCGTACATGCCTCAGCTCGCGTTCTTCCAAGCATCGGCAACAGTTATTCCAACCCTGCTTGTGGCAATCTCCGTGACTGGGCGGACCTTTCATCCTCCGGAGTCGTATCCCGAGATACTGCAGCGACCACGGCCAGATGTGAAGAATGAGGACGAGGACGAGGACGAGGACGACGACGAGGCTAATCAGGCACGTCAGTTATCTGTGGGCAAAGACCCACGTCATGCTGCAGGACCGATAGAAGCAATCAATCTGTTGTTCGAAGCGGTGGCACGTAGAAGGGATCGCAGACTCGCGCTATCGCGTCTAGGCCATGCGCTCAGTCTCGGCGACTTCACGTCAATGTGGGCAATTACGACCGCAGGTCTCGGATTCTTCCTCTTCACGATTCAAGGCGAGGTCGCGGCATTGTCCGCACTTCAGCGGGGGTCTGGCAACTCCGCTCAGGCCACCGATGTTTGGTGGGCGATCTACGCGGAGTTGGTAACGCTTGTGCTGGTTATGCTAGGAAGGTTCTTCGGGCCCATCCTCCTGATTTCGTGGAGGCGGCGCATGCCGGACAGATGGAAGATTTGGGTAGTCTGCCTCTTGATGACCGGTAGCATTCTGTGGGTCATCTTCTTTGGGAAATAGCGCGAAAGGGTGAACGATCCACAAAAGGGCGGCCGATGGTAAACAGAGGTTCCGCTACCCGTGCCCTACGACACTCTGTCTTTACCGGGTGCTATGACTCATCGGCCTGGCGCGGTGTTATGTGCGGTCCTTCTTGCGACCATTGCAGCCTCTGCATAGAACGCTGACGTTGGCGCGGTCGTTGGTCCCGCCTGCTGCGCGCGGCAGGATGTGGTCGCCCGTGAGGTCTGTGGTCTTGCCGCAGTAGGAGCACCACGGCTGCTCAGCGATGGCCGCCTTGGACGTGCGTTGCCATGCGGAGTTGTAGCCCCGTTGGCTTGCGCTGCGCGTGTGCGGCTTGCGCTTGGGCGCGTGCGCTGGGCAGTACGACGACGAGGTCAGTGCCTTGCAGGTGAGGCAGGCAAGTAGGGGCATGCCGTCCTCACTGCCAGGTCACTTGCTCGCGTAGCCGGTGCAAGGGCAGCCGTTGGTCCTGTAGCAGGCGACGAGGGCTCGGTCGCCGTGGTCGTCGATGCTGTGCTCGCACCGAGCGCAGGTCACGCGGTCCTGACCATGCGGTTGGCGTAGGTCAGGCCGGCAGTCTCGAATCCCTGTGCGCCGCCTGCGGCGATCTCAGCTCGAAGGACCTCGATGCGGGCGCACTCGTGGCAGTCCTTGCAGGTGTCGCAGGTCATGGCGTCGCTCTCTGGGTGGCGTGGTCTCTCACTTGTATATCCACCGCACATGCGAGATCTGTGACCGAGGCAGCGGATCAAGTTCGGATAGGGCACAGACGCCGCCTAGTCATAGGTAGTCAGATGCAGCCGTATCACTCCTCATACGCCTGAGACGGGGCCTGTAACCAAAGGGCAGTCTTTGTAGCTGTCCCTATCGACACCGCTCGGCGCACCGTAACGTGGCGCTGTCACTAAGCCCTTGGCCCGATGGCGTTTAACCAGACAAGCCGGCACGCATCGGTGACGATTGTTGATGTGCGGCCCATTGCCGCCAGAGGAGTATGTTGCTTTGTTCATTTTAGTGAAGTTGAGGTAGTGACCGTGAGTTTTGAGATTGCGCGAATTGATCTGTATGGGTCGTGGACGGCGTTTCACGACGAGTGGAAGCGCTCGCTCTTCGATGGCGAGATGGCTCCGCTGCCGCGAGACTTCCTCGGGCAGTTGTCAAGGTTCCTGTGTGAAGGTCTTCCGCTGGAGTCGCTCGTCAACGCGGTCGAGGTGACCATGGAGGCCCACCACGTGTCGAAGGTCGACAAGTGGCGCTACTTCTGCGGCGTCTGCATCAGCCGCATCCGCGTCTTCAAGTTCCTTGCGAAGGCTGACCACGCATCACTGAACGCATGACTGACTACCCATGGCGAATGATCGCCGCAACAGACCTTCCGGCGCCTGCCCGACTGGTGGCCCTGTCGATCAGCAACCACAAGCACAGCAGCGGCAGCCGGCCGTCGACCGGGACTATTGCCAGCGAGACGGGACTTGGCGAGCGAACTGTGCGCACCCATCTCCAGGCGGCGATGGCGTACGTGTTTGGCGACGACGGCAAGGACCGCGCGACGAGGGCGGCGTCTGTCGAGCCTTCCAAGACAGCGCCTGTGTGGGCGCGCATCCTGTACTCGACGCTGCCGTGGCCGAGCAAGCTCGTCGTTGAGGCGCTAGTCGACCACTGCGGCAGGTCCGGTTGCTACCCAAAGATGGCCACCATCGCCCGTGAGACAGGGCTCTCGAAGCGCACGGTCTTGACTCATCTGGCGGAGCTGGCACAGCAGGGCGTCATCACCATCACGCCAGGAGGTCTGAGCGTCGGCAACGCCAACTACTACACCATCGACGTGGCTGCTATTGACCGCCTCGTGCGGCCTAAGCCTGCGGCATCTCCTGCACCCCTAGCGGCCGCTCCTGCGTGGGGTGCGGCCGCTCCTGCACCTGGCTCCGGCCTCTCCTGCGTCGACAAGGAAGGTAGCCCTGATGAAAGTAGCCCGGAGAAGGTGACCCACGAAAGTCCTTTGCCCCCAGGGGGGCATGGGAATGACTTGGTCGTGAGTGTCCAGGCCGAGGACGATGAGGTACCTGGCGTGGACGCCTCGGGTCAGACGGCCAAGAGTCGTTTCGACAAGCCGATCTCTGAATGGAACAACCGCGAGGTTGCGCTGGAGTTCGAGGCTCAAGCCGCGCGCTTTTGCCCGAAGCTCTCTGGCCGCTGCAACCTCGCCGCCGTGGCTAAGGCCTTGAAGGAGGACCGCGCTAAGACTGGAGCCACGGCCGAGCTGCACGTGGCCATGGTCGACGCCTTCTTCTGGGATCTGCGGTATCTCACCGATGGCATCGCGCTCTGGCGCCAGTTCATCGCGGCCTTCCCGCGCCTGACACACCGCGCCGAACAGACGCTCTTGTATGACCGCGATGACCGCCAGGGCCATCCCGAGGGTGAGTCATACCGGCCCAGCAAGAAGTGGGATGCCTGGGAGGAGCGCAACAAGTACCTCATCGCTAATGGCTTGGAGCCGTTGGGGCGGGACTTCTTCAAGGACTTGGCCGATGAGAACCGATGGAACATCAAGTTCGGCATCCCGGCGGTGAGCGAGGATGAGTGGGTCGAGCGCTGGATCAGCAAGCAAGTCGTTGATGCCGCCAAGCGTGCCGCAGAGGCTAAGGCCGAGGCGGCACGAGTTGCGCAGGCCCATCTCGACACTATGAGGCCAAAGGGCGACGTGACCTTCCAGGCCACCGTCATCGAGCGCGGCTACAGCAGCGGATACCCATGCCTGCTGGTCCGGGCAGACGCGGGATGGCAGGTTCGGCTCTTGGCATCCGACCGTCAGTGGGGCGGCAAGCCCTCCGTTAGCGACGTTGTGGAGGTCACGGCCTACCTTGAACCAGACATTGACCTGGTGCAGCACTTCGAGGGCCGGCTAGTGCCGGGCGCTCAGTCAAGCGCCACCCCGTTGCTGGCCCTCAGCGCCACGCTCGCGTCATGAATGTGACCTCCGCCATCGACCACACTTGGGAACCGGTATACAGCGCGCGGAATTGATTTCAGAGCGTTTCTAGATGCACAGATGTGACCTAGTCACTAGTGCATAGACAAGATGGCTCCGCGCTCACTGGTTATTGGGCCTGGCCGCGAATAAAGTGTACGACATCGCAGCAGATCAATGGACGTTTAGCCAGACAACAGATCGCCCAAGCCCTAGTCTTTAGTTAGGGCAATAAGGGCGACAAGGGAGACTCAATTGAACGAGTTAAAGCCAGCGCAGCGGGTGGTCGTGCTACCCGATCTGGCGAACCTGAGCGGCAGGCGAGGCACTATCGAGTACCCGAGCGGTCTTTGGGCTGGCTTCTGGTTGGTAAGCCTGGACGGTGACGCCGACAGCCCTCGGCTGTTCGCTAGCACCGAGCTGGCGGTGTCTTGATGGTGCGGCTACGCACCGCCTTCGACCAGGCCACAGTGGTCGAGGTCGAGGACTTCCGCGATTATGCCGGCGACATCGGCTTCGTGCTGTTCGACCAGTACGACCCAAGTTTGCGCGTCGAAGCCTGGCTGACACGAGACGAGGCCATCGCCATCGCCGGGGATCTGCTGAACGCCGCCAGGCTGGATCGAGGTGAGACCTCTGACGACTTCGTTGACGCCTGAGGTCGACTGGCCCTGGACGCTCGACGAGCTGGCCGTCATCGCCAACAGCGTGGCGCGCAGCGTCGGCAAGCAGTACGCCCCCGTGGAGGCCGAGGACATTGCGCAGGCTCTGTGGGTCTGGATCTGGGAGCACCAGGAACGTGTAGCGGGCCTAAACGAGGCGCTGGTGCGGTTCAAGCTCCGCGAGGTGGCCGTCAGCTACGCCGCCAAGGAGCGTCAAGAGCTGATGCATCACTCTGGCTGGTACTTCTACAAGCCGGCCGACGTGAGGGCCGTGCTGCCGTTCTACTTCGACAGCTCCCTGCACGGTGATGTGCCGCTACCTGACGACGATCCGGTCATGTATAGCTCGCGCCAGTCTCCGGTCTACCTGCGCACAGACGCTGCCGACGTGACAAGCGCGCTCGCCATGGTGGCCGACATCGGAGCTGTGTTCTCGGCGCTGCCCCTCGACAAGCGCGAGACACTCATGCTGCGCCACATCAACGGCCCAGGCGACGCGGCCGAGCGCAAGCGCGAGTCACGAGCAGTTGACGCGCTGACGCACCTACTGAACAGCGGCCTGGAGGCCAAGCCCGTTGGACCGGGATCACGCAAGGTCATTAGCAACGCGAGTGCTATAGCCTCGGGCAATTCTGGGTGAAGGCACGACAGGTCATCAACAGGGAGCTATGTCCCTCTGCCGCTTTCCCCTCATTTTTGGTCGAGTCGCTTGTGCCCGGTGCTCGACTCGCCGGCATCTATTGCAACGGCTGAATGCTCATCTTTCAGAGGCAAACCCTTGTAGTCGCTAAACACTCGCTCCACCACTTCTTTGGAATGAGCTTCGGCTGCAATTTCGGCAAGTGGCTCTCCCGCTAGGTCCATCCGCATCATTTCCTGTAAGTTGTGATCCGTCACGAGGTCGGTCAGGAACTCCTCATCGGCCTCGTCGCCGTCTGCAATGTCGACGATCGCTCTCATGACTAGCAGTGCTTCGTCACTGATCGAGGCTGGCGCAATAACGCTAAGCGCGCGCAGCACAGTGGACAGCTCGATACAGATCACTTCAAAGGCGTCCTGCGTTATGGTCTCTGCTCTGCGGTCGATTGCGGCCTTTAGGCCGCGAGCCGCTTGGCCGAGAACTTCGACGTAGGCGAGCTTGCGCTCCCCTCGCCGCAACTCCTTCTCGGCTCTAGCCGCGTCGCGGTCTTCCCGCTTGCGTCGACCAATCTCCAGCAACAGCGCCGAGGCAGTCGTGACCACGACGCCGCCAAGCGTGCCACAGACTGCGATGATCGTCGGTGCAATGGCTGCTCCCATGGTCCCGGAGTCTAGAGCCCTGACGACGTCGCGTCCGCGACACAACCGCGCGTCCTTGGGGTCGCCCTCGCACCGACCAGGTACGGTGCCCGCATGACGACACCACATGAAAGTGGATCAAGAGCATGTCTGGCTTGAGCGAAGGCTTCTTCGCCCTTGGGGGCGTGGCCGCCAGCGGACTCTTCAGCCTCACGGCGGGTGCCCAGACCGCGCGGTTGCAGCGATGGAGCATGCAGAAGCCGCACAGACGAGATCGCATCCTCGCCGAGCGGGACGAACTGAAGACGCTAGCCGTCGAGTACCTGCGCGGATCGAACGAGGCCCAGGATCGACTCCTCGCGATCCGGTACGTGCGTGGTCTCCGCAACCGAACCTACTCGGACTATGCGAGCGCGCTTGGCCGGATATCCTCAGCCGAGGCACCACTATCCCTGGTTGCACCAGATCTTGATGTCGTCGTAGCGGCGCATCGGGAGGCTTTCAAGGCCCTGGGCCTGTTCTACATCGAACAGTCGGGGGACGAGGACACTGCCTTGAAGGCCATCGTGGACAGCCGCTGGGCCGTCCGCCACCGAGTGCGCGAGCTGCTGGCCGACTACGAGCTTCGGGCCTCGCAATCTGTTGACGGGGATTCGACTCACTGGTGGTCCCGAGAGCCATGGTCCGCCTGAGGATCGATCCCGATGAAGGAGGACAGCAGGGATTGTTCTTGGCTGCGAGGTGACGGGCAACGCTGGGGCCGTCCCCACAACCGCGCGGTCAGCCGGCTCGGCGCGCCTCCTGTATACGAGGACACCATCGTGCGCCTTCACCGTGTGGCAAGCAGATACGCCTGAACGCACGCTGTCCGATACGCGTCCAACACAACAAAGGGGGCCGTAACGCTCCACTGGCACAGTACGGACGAGAACGGGAAGCCCGCTCTTCCTACGGCCTCGCCATGCATCGATCCTTGATGTTCTGCTGCAGCTATTTCCTGGTCCAAGTTGGGCGATTGTGACGCCGGCACTGCACTGACAGGGGTCGCGAAGGCTGAGGCGGGTGGCGCCGACAGGCCCAGGTCGGCATGAAGGACCGCGCGCTTGGCGCTAGCCGTGGCCTGATCGTGTGCGAGATGTGCGCTTCCCATACTCATGTTGTAGAGATCATCCAGCTCTGATGCGCTGGCCAAAATGTACGCGCGAATATCGGTTATGATGTTCGCCGGCCACTTGGCAGCTAGCAGCGCCTCATTAGTTGCCTCTAGCGATACAGCAAGTTCATGCGCCGACGTGTCCACCTGGGCGCTCGTCGCGCCATAGCTGGCCAGATCCTTTGTGAAGGCGATCGACGCAGCGTTCGCCGGCCCGGTCAGCCGTTCGTACTGAGACCGGTAGAAGTTGATTGGCGCGTCGGAGGCCGCAGACGCTGATTGCCCGGCCGGCTGCGCCGTGTCACTGGCTCTCGCCACCGTGGCCGTCGCCCTGACGGGTAGAGCGGCCACACTGTGCGCCGTGGCAGGCGCAGCGGTCTTGGCTACAGCCGAAGCGCCATGGGACGAGCAAGCAGAGATCGCCAAGGTAGCCGCCAGAGCGCAGAGCGACGGGGCCGATCTAGTCAGATTTGTGGGCATAGGTCCCCTTGGCGACATGCGCGTCTCGATTGGCGCACACTACCGCGAATTGCTTCCAGTGAGCAACTCAGGCCCTCAGGGCAAACCATAGCGAATTGCGCACGAGTTGTTCCGCTGAGACAGCAATGCGTAGGCAATTGAATAAGCGCCGATTTAGGCCGAGGTACCGTGCGGGGCACGTGCCCTTACCTGGAAGCGCCAACGTGAAGGAAGCTGAACTACAAGCAATTCGCGAGTACGCGGCCAAGCAGGCTGCTGCCGCTGCCTACAGGACGCAGGAGCAGAAGGAGCGCAGCGCTCGCCTGTTCCGGCTGCGTCTCAACAACGCCGTCTTCACCCCAGAGGACGCTGACCAGCGTGAGGATGGGAGTCCAGGTCGTAGCGCCGAGGTTGCCGACGCCGAGGAAGCGTTCGGGGACCGCGCCCCTCACAGGGACGCACCACAGTGACGGAAGCCGAGCTACAAGCCATCCGGGAGTATGCCGCCATGCTTGCAGCGCAGGCGCCGCCTCTGACACCGCATCAACGGCAGAAGCTTGCCCAGCTATGCCAGGCGCCAATGCAGGACGAGAAACAGCGCCAGACTACAGACTTAATGCAAGGGACGTGAGCTCGAAGACCTCCTCGCAGGTGATGACCCGCTCGCGAGCCGGGATCGCCGACGCCAGGCAGTTGAGCAGCGTGGTCTTGCCAGCCTGAGTGCCTCCGGCGACGATGATGTTCAGGCCGGAAGACACTGCGGCCTCGAGGAAGTCAGCCGCCGAGCGGGTCATCGTCTCGAGCGCGACCAGCTCGTCGAGGGCCGCCGCGGTGAGCACGAACTTGCGCACATTGACGGACCAGTGGACCCGGGTGATGTCGGGGATGACGACGTGGAGACGGCTGCCGTCGGGCAGCATCGCGTCGACGAAGGGCGTGGACAGGTCGACCCGACGGCCTGAGGTCTTGAGCATCTTCTCGACCAGGTCGCGGACCTCGCCGTCGGTCAGGATGATCGTGGTCAGCTCGCTGCGACCCCTGCGGGCTATGAACACGCGGCCCGGGCCGTTGATCCAGATCTCTTCGATGGTCGGGTCCTCGAGCAGCCGCTGCAGCGGGCCGAAGCCGGCGACCGAGTCGTAGACCCCGCGGGCGACGAACGCGCGGTCGTCGAGCGGCGGCAGCACCCCGTCGAGGCTGCGCTCCTCGTACTCCGCGATGACCTCGTCAATGAGGCGCCGCACGGCCAACGGCTCGTTGGTCGGGTCGATGCCCCGGCGACGGACGAGCTCGCGCACCTCGTCCTCAACCACCGTGCTTGCGTTCACCCAGCCCCCCCTCGGCTCTTACCTTGGCTTCATCCCGCAGATGAAGCGGCAGGCTAACCCGGGCATACGCACCTACTCAAGACCGAATCCGGGACCTGTGGATAAGTTCACCCATTCGGCCTATCAAGGCATCTGGGCAGACCCGGGCGAAGCGGTACGGGGCCGCCCGAAAGCGACGCCGACCCCAGGATGCCCCTGAGTCACACAAGCAACAGGGACCTCGGTTTGCCTCAGGAGTCCCTGAGAATGCCTGGTACGTAGGGACTTTGGCCTTGGCAGGCCGCCCAGTGCGAGATATCCTCGAACACATGTTCGAGTCCAGCGTCGTCGCCGATCCGGCCGAGGTCCTTCCCGACCTCTGCGCCGCGATCGCTGCGCTGCCTGCTCGCGCCGAACGCGGCGGCAGCGCCATGGCCTCAGGCATCCGGGTACGGACCGCGCTGACGCTGTCTCGCCAGCTCGACGCCTACGTCCTCGCCGAGGTCGCGGCGTTCGACGACCAAGCTTTCGCGCCGGCTCACGGGTGCTCCTCGACCGGGGGGTTTCTCGCGGCTCACGCGCACCTCGACGCGGCCGCCGCTCGCCGCATCGTGGTCGCTGCCCGCACCGCCGATCGGCTCCCCCAGCTCGGCTCCCTGCTCACCGCAGGAAAGATCGGCATCGACCACGTCGCAGCCGTCGGCTTTGGAGCTCTCCGAGTCCCGCCGGAGATCCTGACCAGCGCCGATGACACCTTTGCCGAGCTCGCCACCGGTGCACGCCCCGCCGAGCTGCGAGCCGCCGCACAACGGCTGCAGGCTTGCTACGACCAGGATGCGGTGGCCACCGACGCCCGCCACGTGGAGAAGGAGCGCCATCTGTCCTTGGTCCGCACGTTCGGCGACGCCTGGCACCTGGACGGGCTGCTCACCCCGGAGGATGGCGCTTCTCTGTCCGTTGCGCTCGACTCCCTGATGGCGCCGCACGGTCCTGAGGACCAGCGCACGCCCACCCAGCGCCGCGCCGACGCTCTCGTCGAGCTCACCGACCTCGCCCTCCGCTCCGGCGAGCTTCCCGACACCGGCGGTGACCGGCCCAGGGTGACCTACCTGATCCAGCCAACCCCGGCCGATCCCTTCGGCCTGAAGGACATAGCCGGGGCCGTGACGGGCCTGGGCGCCGGAGCACTGTTCGCCGGCTCGGCTGTTGCTGCTCGGCCAGCAACGGGTGCTGAGCTGCCCACAGGAGCTGAGCCTGCTGCGGGAGTCGAACTGGCCGTCACGGTGTTCGGTGACGGCGACGCCGAGTTGCTCGGCTCGACCGCCCTGCTCCCGGCGGAGACCGTCGCCCGCCTGTGCTGCGACGCCGACCTGGCGACCATGACCCTCAGCCCTGCCGGACACCCGATGCACCTCGGCCGGACCAGCCGCGACCCCAACCTCTACCAACGACGAGCGCTCGTCGTACGGGACAAGGGGTGCGTATTCCCCGGCTGCGACGTCCCGCCGCAGCGCTGCAAGGCCCACCACCTGACGTTCTGGTGCAACCACGGCAAGACCGACATCTGCAACCTGGCTTTGGTCTGCTCCTTCCACCACCACCTGGTGCACGAACACCACTGGACGCTCGCCGCCGCACCACCGACAGCCGACCAACCAGCAGGCGGATGGATCGCCACGGCACCCGACGGTCACGTCATGCGACGCGACCGAAGACAGGCCGCCTGACCAGTGCGGTCAGGCAAGGGTGGGCGACGACCCACTGCAACCACTCCCTCATCCCTGGGGATGCGGGAGTGCTCGGGACAAATCCGGGCAGTCGGGACGTGGCCCATCTTCTGTTGATAGATACGGAATTAGCCCTTTCGCGAACCTCATCGATGGGCTTAGGGTCGGACGGGTCCGACCATGATTGGCGGGAGGGGGCTCCATGACGGCGAGGCTCACCCCGCAGGTCATCGCGCTGCTCCGCCACCTCGGCATCCCGTATGAGGGCAACCCCGACCCGGTCCCCCGCGACAGTGCCCCGGTCGCGGTGGTTCTGCAGGTCGACCACGTCGAGCCGGCCGACCTCGAGGCCGCCGGGCTGTTCATGATCGAGGGCGTCGAGCCCGTCCTGACCGGCGTCGTGCTGCCTGGGCAGATCACCGTGCTCGCTGCGGTCGACGGCATCATCAGCATCGACCTGCCCCGCACGCGCAAGCTGCACCTGCACGACTCGGTGCCCGCCACCCACGCCGACCAGGTGCGCACCGGAGCCCTCGGCCTCGACGGTACGGGCGTCGTCGTCGGGGTGGTCGACACCGGCATCGACATCTACCACAAGTCCTTCCGCAACCCGGACGGGACGACCCGGCTCCTCGGCCTGCTCGACACCACGGCCCCGTACGCCATCACGACCGGCGGCGGGCCCAATGCCGGCACCTTCACCCTGGGGTTCCGCCCGCCCGCCAGCGGCGGCATCCGGCCGCCGAGCCAGACGACGACAGCCTTGCCGTTCGACGCGACGGCGACCCAGGTGCGGGCAGCGCTCGAGGCGCTCGCAGCGTTCGACCCCGGCGACGTCGCGGTCACCGGGGGCCCGCTGCCCGGCACCGCGATCACCGTCGGCTTCCAAGGCCAGTACCTCAACAAGGACGTCGACCCGCTCACCGTCGCCGCATCCAACGTCACCCCGCTGCCAGCCACGGTGCTGATCCAGCGCGGCCACGACTACACCCCCACCGAGATCAACTACGCCCTCCAGCACCCGGGCGCCCCTTTCGGCAGCTGGGACGCCGTCGGCCACGGCAGCCACTGCATGGGCATCGCGGCCGGCAACGGCGACCAACCCGGCGGCAGCGCGGCCACCGGCGGCGATACCTTCGGCAGCTGCCACCTGGCCGGTTACTACATCGGAGTCGCCCCCAAGGCCGACCTCGTCGCGGTCAAGACCACGCTCAACACGGTGGAGAACCTCCGCGGCATCAACTACGTGTTCACCACCGCGGCGGCCAAGCCCGCGGTCATCAACCTCAGCTACGGCAGCTCGGACGGCCCACACGACGGCAGCGACCCCGAGTCGACGGCGATCGACCTGCTGCTGACCACGACCCCCACGGGCCGCTCCATCGTCGTCGCGGCCGGCAACGAAGGATCGCTCTTCGACGTCACCAAGC
This sequence comes from Acidothermaceae bacterium B102, assembly GCA_033097465.1. Taxonomy (GTDB): domain Bacteria; phylum Actinomycetota; class Actinomycetes; order JAWWOL01; family JAWWOL01; genus JAWWOL01. Next base: position 3,261,757 of record AP028633.1, on the reverse strand, counting down.
CCGGCCGGCAGCAGGCGCGCGGCGGCGGTCTGCACGGCCTCGCCAGCGTCGGGGCCAATGCCAGCACCACGATGACGTTCATCATCAGCCCCCAGGACACCGTCCGCGACGAGCTGGACATCTGGTACAGCGGCACCGGCCGCATCACCTTCCAGCTGACCGAGCCCGGAGGCGCCACCCTGACCGCCCCGGTGGCACCGGGCGACCCGCTCTACTCGACGCCGTTGGCCGGCAACGGGATCCAGATCGTCAGCGCCGCCAACGTCGCGCCGAGCGGCCGGCACAACATCTCGCTGATCATCAGACCGCCCGCTGCCGGCACCATCACCCAGGGCCCTTGGATCCTGGGCTTCACCGAGACCGCCGGCACCTCCACCGACGTCGACTGCTGGATCACCGAGGAGGAGAACGACCCGCACCCCCGGTTCAGCAACGCCGACCAGGACCGCACCCGCACCCTCGGGTCGCCCGGTACGGCCCACCATGTCGTCACCGTCGCCAACTACGACCACCGCGACAACACCCTGGCCAACTCGTCGAGCCGCGGGCCCACGATCGACACCCGACCCGCCGGCGAGACCAAGCCCGACCTCGCCGCACCGGGCAAAGGCATCACCTCGGTACGGAGCGGCGAGCGCAACACCGGCGTCTGCTGCGACTGCTGCGCCGACTTCTACGTCGCCATGACCGGTACGAGCATGGCCGCGCCCCACGTCGCCGGCATCGTCGCGCTGTTGCTGCAACGCAACAAGACCCTCACGTGGGACCAGGTGCGCGACCTGCTGCGCACCAATGCCGACGCCCCCGACCCGATCACCGGCCCTACCCTGCCCAACAGCGACTGGGGCGCCGGCATCGTCAACGCCCTCAAGGCGGCCAACGCGACGACGCCCTCCGCCGCCGCGACAGACGCGCCGGCACTCGTACCCACATCGCCTGTGCCGCAGCTGGTCTCGGCGCCGCAGATGCCCGCGATCGTCCCCACCATCGCGACCATGGCCGAACGCAGCCCAGGTGCGGCGCGGCTCGCCGAGCTGCGCCGCGCGGCCTCGGCCAGCCCTGCCGGACAGCTGACTGCCGCACTGGTGAGCACCCACGTCGAGGAGGTCATTCGGCTGATCAACACCGACCGCCGGGTCACCATCGCCTGGCACCGCATGCACGGGCCGGCCCTCGTGCACCACGTCATCTCCACGCAGGACGGTCCGATGGGGCTGCCCGCCGAGATCCATGGCGTCGACCTCGCCAGCGGGTTCGGCCGGCTGCTCGACGCTCTCGAACGAGCCGGCAGTGACCGCCTGCGGGCCAGCATCCTCGGCCACCGCGGGCTGCTGCTCTCCCTGCCCGGCCGCACCGTCGACGACCTCGACCAGCTGCCCTGGACCGGCTGACCCATGGCCGACCAGCCGGGCACCCTCGAGGTCATCGCGCGTGAGCTGGCAGTCGCCCTCGGCCCGTTGGAGGACCGGCTCGCCGCCGGCAACGCGGAGGCGTTCCTGCGCCAGCTCGGCATCGTCGTACCGGGAGCGTTCGACCAGGCCGCCACTGCAGTCGAGAACACCGCGGTCAAGGCAGCCGCCCTCGCCCCGCTGGTGGTAGCCCTCGTCACGGCCATCGAGGCAGAGGACGCCTCGGCGATCATCACCGCCAGCATCCCGCTCATCGGAGGCATCCGCGACCTGCTGTCCGCGGTGAGCGCGCTCGAGCCCGCCCTCAAGGCCGCACTCGCCGCGGTGACCGGGCTTACACCGGCGCAGGTGACCTACCTCGAGGCCGAGATGACCGCGCTGCCAGGGCGTCTCGTCGAGTGGATGCTCATCGAGTACCTCGAGATCCGGGTCCGCGGCGTGGCGGACACGTTGGCGATGTTCCGCATCATCGACGACGTCCAGGACCCAGGCGACCCCACCGACCCGGTCAAGCCTCCCCTGCTGCGACGGTCTCTGCGTCTCGACCGCATCGTCAGCGCCTTCACCTCACCGTCGACCTATCTCAGCGACGCATTCCGTTTCGGTGAGGCCGACTTCGACGGCATGCCGCTCTTCAAGCCGCTCGCCGACTTCCTCGACTCGCTCGAGTTGGCCGTCGCCCTGCTGACCCCGCCGTCGATGCCACCGATCCTCGAAGCGTTCGTCCTGCGGCTGAGCAGCGACCCCGCGACCCACCCGCCCAGCCTCACCGCCGAGCTGCGCCTGCCGGCTACGCAGGACGTCACCAAGACCATCCCCATCGGCGGCAACTGGTCAGTCACCCTCTCCGTGGGCGCCCGGTTCGACGCCGGCGTGGGCATCACGGTCACCCCGCCCTTCCAGCTGGAGCTGCAGCCCCCCACCGGGTCGATCACCGCGCAGGCCGACGTGGGCGTGGCCGCCGCCCGACCCGACGGCACCCCGATGATCCTGCTCGGTGAGGCGGGCGGGTCACGGCTCGAGCTGGCCACCTTCGCCGCGGCCCTCGGCGTCACCGGCTCGGCCGGCATCGGTGCGCCGGTCAGTGTCGAGCCCAACGCCAAGGTCGGCATCACCGGCGGCCGGCTGCTCATCGACCTGTCCCAGGGCGACGGCTTCATCTCGACCATCGCCGGCGGCGTCCACATCGACTCCAACCTCGACCTGGCCGCTCTGTGGTCGCCGTCGACCGGGCTGACCATCCAGGGCAGCGGCGGCATCGAGATCGCCATCCCATCACACATCTCGCTCGGCCCGATCGAGATCACCTCGCTCTACCTCAAGCTCAGCCTGGCCTCCGACGCGTCAATCCCGATCGAGCTGTCCGGCGCCTTCTCGGCCGAGCTCGGTCCGCTGCAGGCATCAGTCGACCGCATCGGCATGGTGGCGACGTTCCGGTTCCCGCCCGGCGGCGGCAACCTCGGACCGGTGGACGTGGGCTTCGCCTTCAAGCCGCCCAACGGCATCGGGCTCGCCGTCGACGCCGGGGTCGTCACCGGCGGTGGCTACCTCTACATCGACACCGAGCGCGGCGAGTACGACGGCATCCTCGAGCTCGACATCGCCGGCATCGTCTCGGTCAAGGCGATCGGCCTCATCACCACCCGCAACCCGGACGGCTCCCCCGGCTTCTCGCTGCTACTGGTCATCACGGCAGAGTTCGGTACGGGGATCCAGCTCGGGTTCGGCTTCACCCTGCTCGGAGTCGGCGGCATCCTCGGCCTCAACCGGGCCATGAACCTCCCGGCACTCGTGTCCGGAGTGCAGGACAACTCGATCAGCTCGGTGATGTTCCCGCAGGACGTCATCGCCAACGCGCCCAAGATCATCAGCGACCTTCGCACGTTCTTCCCCACCCAGCAGGGTACCTTCGTCATCGGCCCCATGGCCAAGATCGGCTGGGGCACACCGACTCTGGTCAGCCTGTCCCTCGGCATCATCATCGAGATCCCCGGCAACATCGCGATCCTGGGGGTCCTCAAGGTCGCCCTGCCCGCCGACGACGTCGCCGTCATCGAGCTGCAGGTCAACTTCATCGGAGCCATCGAGTTCGACAAGAAGCGGGTCTACTTCTTCGCCTCGATCTTCGACTCGCACATCCTGTTCCTCACCATCGAGGGGCAGATGGCGGTGCTGGCGGCGTTCGGTGACGACGCCAACTTCGTCCTCAGCGTGGGCGGCTTCCACCCCGCCTTCCAGCCACCGCCGCTGCCCGTACCGGTTCCTCAGCGCATCACCATCGACATCATCAACACCACGACGGCCAAGTTGCGGGTCGAGGGCTACTTCGCCGTCACCACCAACACCGCACAGTTCGGGGCACGGCTCGACCTGACCCTCGGTTTCAGCGACTTCGGCATCCAGGGCAACCTCACCTTCGACGCGCTGATCCAGTTCTCCCCGTTCCAGTTCGTCATCGACATCTCGGCCTCGGTCTCCTTGCACGCCTTCGGCTTCGACGTGATGTCGATCCAGCTCAGCCTCGAGCTGTCCGGGCCGACTCCCTGGCGGGCCAAGGGAACCGGGTCGATCAGCCTGCTGTTCTGGTCGATCGACGTCGACTTCGACGAGACCTTCGGCGGCGGCACCCCGACCACGCTGCCCGACATCACCGTGCTGCCCCTGCTCGGCGACGAGTTCGACAAGCTGGCCAGCTGGCGGACCCTGCTGCCCACCGGCATTCGCACCCTTGTCTCCCTACGCGCACTCGACCCCGCAGTCGACGTGCTCGTCCTGCACCCGGTCGGCGTCCTCCAGGTCAGCCAGCGCCTGGTCCCGCTCGACCTCACCATCACCAAGGTCGGCAACAGCAAGGCGGCCGACGCCAACCGGTTCAGCCTCGAGGTCGTGGGCAACGGCCTGGCCAAGAAGGGCGACGTGCTCGAGTCGTTCGCTCCCGCGCAGTTCCGCGACCTCGACGACGCGACCAAGCTGTCCAGCCCCGCCTTCGAGTCCGACCACGGCGGCATCGAGCTCTCCGCAAGCGGCGACGACCTACGGTCAGGTGCCCTCGTCGCGCGGGTGCTGCGGTACGAGGTGATCACCGTCGACACCGGCTGGCGGCGCTTCGCGCGCAGTTTCCAAGTCGTGGTCCCGGGGCTGTTCGAGCTGTTCACCAAGGGTGCGGCCGCCGCCCGTACCCCGTTGTCGCAGCAGCACACGACGCTGCTGCAGCCCTTCGCGGACAAGGTCACCGTCGCCCCCGAGTCCTACGTGGTCGCCTCGACGGCCGACAACTCCACCGTGGCCAGCTTTCCCAGCAAGGCCATGGCCATGGACCACCTCGCCGACCGGCTGGCCGCCGACCCCACCCTCGGCGGCGCGCTGCACGTCGTCCCGGCGTTCGAGGCGGTTGCCTGATGACGACGCCGACCTACTCGTTCCTCCCCTGGCTGCGCCAGGGAGTGGCCGGCCAGATCACCGCCGCCGACCTCGACCCGACGGTGAAAAGCCGTGCCGGCGTGCAGATCGCGCTCAACCTGACCGCCAACGCGCTTTCCGGACCACCCCTGTCGCGGCCGATCAACAGAGCGGTTGAGCTGTACGGGCCCGGCGACGTGGTGGGCATCGACCCCCGCGTCATCGTGCGCACCGAGCCGCGGGACTGGATCACCAACGCCGAGCCCAACTACCTCGCCACGATCGAGTTCTACGACGAGGACTTCCCCTGGCGCTACACCCCTGCGGCCCCTGACGGCAGCGGGCTGAGGCTCCGGCCGTGGATCGCCCTCGTCGTGCTTGAGGAAGGCGTGGAGTTCGTCGAGGTCAAGGCGCACGCCGAGCGGCCACTGCCGTCCATCGACATCCTCGACAGCGCCGCCCTGCCCTCCGCCGACGACCTCTGGGCCTGGGCCCACGTCCACGTCAACACCGGACTCACCCCCGACGGATCGCTGACGTCCCAGGACATGTCGCTCGTCCTGCCCCGGCTCAGCGCCGCCGTCGACGCCGACCACGACGTGGCCTACTCCCGACTGGTGTGCCCGCGCCACCTCAAGGCCGACACCCGCTACCACGCCTTCGTGGTTCCGGTCTTCGAGACCGGTCGGCTGGCCGGCCTTGGCCTCGCCCCCTCAGGGGCCCCCTTCGCGACCCACTCCGCATGGGCCGACTACGCCGGCAAGCCCGCCACCGGCACGCTGCCCTTCTACCACCGGTGGTACTTCCGCACCGGCGACCAGGGCGACTTCGAGTACCTCGTCCGGCTGCTCGAGCCCCGCGTCGTCGACGCCAGGGTGGGCGTGCGCGACATCGATGTGCGCCACCCCGAGGACAACCTGCGCGGCATCACCGACCCGATCCTCGGCGGGGTCCTTCGCCTCGGCGGTGCGCTGCGGGTGCCGCGCGACGCGCTCGACCCGGACGAGCAGGCGCTGGCCGACCGCTACGACAACTGGGACCGCAAGCCGCCCGCCGCGGTCCCGTACCCCCAGCCGTTCCAGCAGGACCTCGCCGCCTTCGTCAACCTGCCCGACGACTACGCGACTACCCCAGCGGCACAGGCCAACACCGACTCCGGGCTGGGACTCGTCATCACCGGCGACCCCGACCCGCTGCTGACAGCGCCGCTGTACGGGCGCTGGCACGCGCTCACCCAACGGCTGCTGACCAACCGCGACGGCACCCCTGCCGACCCCGATGACAACTGGGTGCACCAGCTCAACCTCGACCCGCGCCACCGGGTCGCCGCCGGCTTCGGCACGTTGGTCATCCAGACCAACCAGGAGCGCTACATGGAGGCGGCCTGGGGCCAGATCGGTGACGTCCTCGACGCCAACCGGCAGATCCGCCAGGCCCGGCTGAGCCAGCAGGTGGCCGCCGGCTGGTACGCCGCCCAGCTCGCGCCGTTGGTCACCCGGACGCCGGAGCGGGCACTCACGCTGGTTGCCCCTGCCGGGCGGCACCTGCTGCTGGCCGGCGCCTCCGTGCCCGCGGCAGAGGCCGCAGCCACGGGCAACCTGACCCTGCGCCACCGGCTCGACAGGTCGGTCGTGCCCGCGACGTTGGTGTCGACGACCATGCGCCGGGTGGCCCGCCCGGGGTCGCGGCTGATGCGCGCGCTGCCGACCACGGCCGCCATCAACGCAACCACGCTGCTCACCCGGGTCGACGCCGGTGAGGTCTCCGCCGCCCCGCCGGTGGTCACCCCGCCAGGGCTGGTCACGACCGACGAGGTGGCCGATCTGGTGCCGGTGCCGGCCCTGCCGTCCTGGATCCCCGTGCCGATCGCCGACTGGCTGCTCGGCCTGCTGCGCACGCTTCGCCAGCTGCCGTGGCTGCTGCTGCTGGGCGCGCTGGTAGCGCTCATCCTGGCTGTGGTGCTCGTCGTGGTCGCCGGCGCCGTTGGCATCGCGCTGGGGGTGATCCTGCTCGCCGTGGCGGCACTCCTCGCAGCCGTTGCGCTGGCCCTCAGGCGCTCCGAGACCGGCCTGGCCGACGCTGACAGCCTGCGCCCCGCCGCCCTCACCGTTGCCGCCGTCGACGCCCTGCCGCCCGCACCAGGGTTCGTCCTGGTCACCCTCGGCCAGCCGGCACCGCCCCTGACCACCGGACCGGACAGCCCGACCGCCGTGCGCTTCAAGAACGCCCTCCGCGACTGGCACGGGCTCTACCAGGCAGCACTGGCGGTCGAGGTCACCCCTGCCCTCACCCGGTACGGCAGCAGCGGCATCGCGTCGCTTGCGGCCGCAGCGGTGACAGCGGTCGACCCGGCGACCACGGTGCCGCGCCGGGTCCTCGGCCGCATCTCGCTGCCCGACCACGTCCGGGCCGACCTGGGCGACGTGTTTCAGGAGGTGATGGCCTATCCGCGCATCGACCAGCCGATGTACGAGCCGCTTAAGGACATCTCCGACGAGCTGCTGCTGCCCAACCTCAACCTCATCCCGCAGAACACGGTGACCCTGCTCGAGACCAACCAGCCGTTCATCGAGGCCTACATGGTCGGCCTCAACCACGAGATGGCCCGTGAGCTGCTGTGGCGCGAATACCCCACCGACCAGCGAGGCACCCCGTTCCGGCAGTTCTGGGACGTTCGCGGGGCCCGCACCGCACCCGGTCTGACTCCTGACCAGGCGGCCGAGTCCTTGCGCGACATCCCGCCACTTCACCTGTGGCCACGGCGATCCGACCTTGGCGACCACAACAGCAGGGCCACCCCCGGCCACCAGACCGAGGCGGTCCTCGTCATCCGGGGCGAGCTGCTGAAGAAGTATCCCAACGCCGTCATCTACGCCCAGCAGGCCGCCTGGCAGCTGACCAACGGTCACATCGACCCGGCCAAGGAGCGCGTGCTCGTCCCGCTCACCGACGCCCAGCAGGCCGACCCGCCGGCCGAGCTCGTCAAGACCCCGCTGTACGAGGCGCGCACGTTCCCCGACATCGCGTTCTTCGGCTTCGACCTCAGCGTCGACGAGGCCCGCGGCGACAACGGCACGCAACCCGGCGACCGACCCGGGTGGTTCTTCTGCATCAAGGAACGGCCGGGCGAGCCGCGCTTCGGCTTCGACGTCGACCGCGACGGCCCGATCCAGACGGTCAACGACCTCGCGTGGCCCGACGCAGGCGCAGCCGACGGCGCCTTCGTGTCGGCGGCGACGCTGGCCTCGTTCACGCTCGCCCCGCTCGGTCCCGACGACGTCGAGAAGACCGACCAGCGCGCGGACGACGTGACGGTTGTGACAGCGCCGGTCAGTGCCGCCCGCTGGGCCTACTTGCTCTACCAGGCACCGGTTCTCGTCGCCGTGCATGCTGCCGAGATGCTTCGGCCGGCGACGACATGACGGCCCTCGACGAGCTCCGCGCAGCCCTGGACGCGGCCCGAGGTGCCCAGGACGCCGCCGTGGCCGCGCAGGTCGCTGCCGATGCCCAGGTGCGCCAGACGCAGGCCGCGCTGGCAGCGGCGCAGCGCCAAGGGGACGGCGTGGGCGCGGCCACGGAGGCGGCCGCCCGGGCCCAACACGGCCTCGACCTGGCCCACACAAACGTCGCTGCCGCCGCCCAGCAGGTCGTCGGCGTGCTCAAAGACAGCCTCGACCTGACCGACCCGCGCGTGCTGGTCGACGGCCTCTCCGCCGACGTGCCCACGCTGCTGTTCCCCGTCCGGCTCGAGCTGCGGTTCCACAACGACGGCGACGCCCACCAGCTCTGGGTCCGCGTCTTCCCGGACACCTGCTCGATCGACACGTTCTCGGCCGAGCCGACGACCGGCGAGGTGGCCGACGCCCGTACCTACTGGGGGCAGGTCTGGCAGGCCGGCGGTGACCTCGACGGCGAGCGGGCGGCCTGGCGCGCGCTGGTCGCGGGCCACGGCTCCGGGCGCTCCGCCTGGCTCGTCGGCGGCGTGGCGGGCGCCTACGCGCCCAGCAACCCCGGCGACCGGCCGACCCGCACCTCGCCGGAAGAGGTGATCCTGGCTCTCGTCGTGCCCGTGGCACTGTCGGCCGCCGACCAGGCGGCGGTGAGCGCGTTCTGGACGGCCTGGTGGCGGGCCGACACAGACGCCACGGCTCGCAACGCCGCCCACACCACGCTCGTCGCTGCTCTGGGTGTGGACGGCGCGGCGGCGGTGGAGGCCCAGCCCCCAGTGGGCATCGACGCCCCGCCAGTTGAGCCGGCGACCCGGGCCAGCGCGCCGGTCACGCTGGCGTTCGCCGTGCTGCCCGACGTCGCCGCCGTCCCCAACGGCTGGAACCGAGCGCCGCGCGCCGCGCTGCTGCCCGACCGGTTCGTCCTGGTCTTGGAGACGGGGCCCGAGTCCGACGCCTCCCGTACCGAGGTGCTCGGACTGCCCGTGCCCCCGACAGTGTTCACCGGGCCCGACCCCCTGGCGCCTGCGGACCAGCAGCTGCGCCCCGACAACGGCCAGCTGATCCTCCCCGACCAGCTGGCGTGGCTCGCCGACTTCGACCGCGCGGTCGCCGACGGGCTGGGCTTCCGGGTCGACCTCAGCCCGCAGCAGGCCGCGGGTGGCTTCGACCGGGTCTACGTCGTCGGACTGCGTGGGCTCGAGTCGCCCGCCGACAGTGCGACCGGGTTGGCCACGCTGCTGGCGCACCACTCCGCCGGACGGGCCGGTCTCGCCCTGGTGGCGCAGGGAACACCAACCAACAACCTCGAAGGCGCCGACGCGGGCTACCGCCGAACCGACGACGCTGACGCAAGCTTCGACGCCCTGCAGGCCGGGCCACCGGCTCCTCAGTCCGACCCACGACTCAAGGCCGACGGGCAGTGGCTCACCGACCTGCTGGGCATCGACCCCGCGGCGTTGACCGCTGTGCCAGGCGTGCACGGCCTCGACCAGCGCGACGCGCGCGCGATGCAGACTCTGCTGTGGCCCGCCACGATGGGCTACCTGCTCGGCACGTTGCTCGACCCACTGCTCGGCGACCCGACGGTCGAGGCGGCGCGACAGTTCTTCCTGCGCTACGTCCGCGGGCGGGGCGAGCTGCCGGCGGTGCGCATCGGCACGCAGCCGTACGGACTGCTGGCGACCACGGCCTTCAGCCGGGTCAGCTGGCTGCGGCAGCAATCCGACCGCGACCCGTTCCTGTCCCGACTGTGGGCCCTGCTGCAGGTCGCCGAGCAGGAGTGGGCCGCGGCCCTGCCCCAGGTGCCGTCGCTCGGCACGGGCGGAGCACCGGTCACCGACGGCCACGCCACCCTGCTCGGCGTGCTCGGCCTGCACCCCGCGTCGGCGGAGTTCCACTACCGGTACGGCGAGAGTCTCGACCAGCTGGTCAACCAGGCCAACCTGTCCGGCTTCGGTGAGCTGCTCTACCGGGTGATCGAGGCTGCCTCACTCGACGTGCCCGCGGTCGACCTGCTGGCCCGGCTGGGCGACACCGCGGTGCGGCCGCCGCTGCTCGACCTCTACTTCCTCGGCCGGCAAGCGGCGCTCGCAGGACCACTGGTCGACGACCGGCCCACGTCCGAGACGACGGGCATCCGGGTCTGGACCACGGACAACCGCAACTACCTGCAGTGGCTGCGTGACGCCGCCGCCACCTCGCTCGACGCCCTGCGGGCCGACGTCGGTTTTGCGGCCGCCGCTCCGACCGCCTTGCTGTTCCTGCTCGTGCAGCACGCCCTGACGCTGGGCTACGCCGAGGGTGGCCGCGAGCTGTTCGCCCGCGCCGGCTACACCGACGACGTCGTGCTCGCCCTGCGCCGCGAGCCGCCCTTCGTCCACGTCGCGCCCGAGGGTGTCAGCGAGAGCCGCTACGAGCCGCTCTTCCGGCACGACCCGCTGATCTCGCCCGGCACTGACTGGACGGTCGGCGCCGAGGTGGCTCACCTGCTCACCACGCCGGAGGCCACGGCGGTGCTGGCCGACCAGCTCGCAGCGCTCGACCTGCTCGCCGATGCCAGCACCGCCCGGCTGGAGCGGGCCCTCGTCGAGCACGTGGACACCGTCGGCTACCGGCTCGACGCCTGGCTGCTCGGGTTCGTCAACCTCCAGCTCGAACACATGCGGTCTGCCGGCGCCGCAGAGCAGGGCGGTACGGGCGGCCTCCACCTGGGCGCCTACGGCTTCCTCGAGAACGTCCGGCCCAAGCCCAAGCCGCTCGTGCCCGTCCAACTGCCGCCCGACCTGGCCACGATCTTCGGCACCGAGCCGCCGCTGATGGCCGACCCGAGCAACGGAGGTCACCTGCTGGCACCCTCGCTCAACCAGGCGGTCACGGCCTCGGTGCTGCGCAGCGCCTACCTGGCCAACGCCGACTCGACGGCGCCCGACGCGCTCGCGGTCAACCTGTCGTCGCAGCGCGTACGTGCTGCCCTCGAGGTAATCGAGGGCGTGCGCCAAGGGCAGACCATGTCCGCGCTGCTCGGCTACGGACTCGAGCGCGGCCTGCACGACCGGTCCGGGTTCGCCGAGGTCGACGTCTTCATCTACGCGCTCCGTCGCAAGTTCCCCCTGGCCGCCGATCAACTGGCGTCCACGGCCACTGACCCGAGCACTCCCATCGAGGCGGTCCAGGCCCGCGACGTGGTCGACGGGCTCGCGCTGGTCGACCACCTCGAGTCCACCCACGCCTACACCTACCCGTTCGGTCTCACCCCCGACGAGATCCCGCCGGCCACCGCGGCGCAGCAGACCGCGCTGGCGGCCGAGATGGACCGGCTCCGCGACGTGCGCGACGCGATCGGCGACGTTGCCCTCGCCGAGGCCGTGCACCACGCCAGCCAGGGCGGAGCAGCCCGCTCGGGTGCAACGCTCGCCGCGTACCAGGACGGTCGGCTGCCCCCCGAGGTCGAGGTGGTACGGACGCCCACCACCGGTGTGACCCTGACCCACCGGGTCGGGGTCCACCTCGACGCGGCCGCGGTGCCGCCGCCCGGAGCCACCCCTCGCGCGGTCGCCAGCCCCGCCGTCGACGCCTGGCTGGCCGGGCTGCTGCCGCCGCTGGCCGACATCGCCTGCGTCGTCTCGTGGGCCGACCCCGTCGTCGGCACTCCGCGGTCGGCGACGGTCACACTCAACACCCTGGGGCTGCGGCCGATCGACCTGCTCGACCTGCTCAGCGGCCAGGACCAGGCCATGACCGAGCTCGACGACCGCATCGTCCGACGTGTGCTGGCGGCCGCTGCTCCACGGCCAGATGCCCTGCTGCACCTCAGCTATCGCGACGGCAACGGCCACCTCGCGGTGTTCGAGGTGGCCTCGCTCGCCACCCATGTCCGCGCCCTGCTCACCGCCGCGCGGCCACTGCGGGCGAGTGACGTGGTCACGCCGGGAGAGGCGTCCCACGACCTCGACGCCCCGGCCCGGCTCGACCGCACGGCGCTGCTGACGGTGCAGACAACGCTCACCGATCTGGCCTCCGACAGCGTCGCCTACCTCGCCACCTGGGACACCCTGCTCGCCGACACCACCGCCCACCACGACGCCATCGTCGCCGGCACCGACACGGCGATCGACGACGCCGTCGAGCTGCTGGCCCGCGGAGCGTCGCTGGGTGTGGCCGGATCCGGCTGGGGGCAGGCGATCTCGAGCCGCCAGGCGCAGTACGCCGGCACCGTGAGCAGGCTCCGCGACCGTGCCGAGACGTGGCGCTTGCGACTGGTCGACATCGACGCCCAGCTGACTGCGTACGACCTGCTCCCCGCGGCCACACCGGCGGCCGACCGGCTGGCGGCGCTGGCCCGCATCGAGGCCCTGATCACCCCCGCCAACGGGGTGCCCGACCCCGACCCCGTCGTTCAGCGGGCGACCGTCGGCGGGCTGCGCGACCTGCTGGCCAGCCGGCGCACGGCCGTGTTGAGCGTGGCCAACGGCGGCGCCCCCGGTCTGGTCAGCCTGCTCACGGCGGTGCAGACGCTCGTCTTCGCCGACGTCGACAGCGCGCCGTTCCCGCTGGACACCACCGAGACGTCGATGGTCACGGTGGTCCAGGACGTGGCCGCCTCCGTACGGTCACTGTCCGGGGAGCTGGGACGCCGCGGGCCCGCCGCGCAGGCCGCCTTCGACGACGAGACCACCGCGGCGGACGGCCCGGGCAAGCTCGATGCGCTGCAGCGTTGCGGGCAGGCGCTGCTCGGCGAGGCGATCCGGTTGGTCCCGACGTTCACGATGCCGACGGCCAACGCGACGGAGTGGACGCAGGCGCTCGCCGGCCAGGCGGCACTGCTCAGCCACCTGACCGGCGTCCTGCAGGCCGACTTCCCGGTCGACGACTGGCTGCACTCTGCGTCACGGGTGCGTGCGTCGCTGGGCCACCTCGAGCAGGCCGGACTCGTTGCGCAGGCCCTGGGGCGGCCCGAGCACGACCTCGAGCCGATCCAGCTGCCCTACCGTCCGACCGCACACTGGCTGGCCATGGACTACCCCGACGACGAAGACCTCAGCGGCGAGCACCTGCTCTACACTGCCTGCTATCCCGCAGGTTTTACCCCTGCCGGTGACCTGATCGGCCTGATGGTCGACGAGTGGACCGAGGTGCTGCCGTCGGGCAAGGCGACGGCTGGGCTGGCCTTCAACTTCGACCAGCCGAGCTCCGAGGCGCCCCAGGCCTTGCTGCTCGTCACACCGGCCTCGGGCGGCACGACCTGGGTCTGGGACGACCTGCGTCAGGCCGTGCCCGACACGGTGCGGCTGGCCAAGCTGCGGGCAGTCGAGCCGGTGCAGCTCGACCAGGGTGCGACCGCACGGTTCCTGCCGGCGACGGTCAGTGCGTTCACCGAGCGCGGCATCTCGATCGGGCTGGCGCTGGCGATCAACAACGGTGTGGCCCTGGCGGTGCAGCATGACTGAGACCACCGGTCGGGTGCCGGCAGCGCTCGACCTCGAGACGATCCTGGCCGAGCGCGCCTTCCCTTCGGTCACGGTCTACAACCGGCTCGAAGGACGTCCGCGCACCCGGTCGTTCGACGGTGCCCTGGCCGCGGAGGTGCGCGACCCGCTGTGGATGCTGACCCGCCAGTGGCAGGTGGGCGAGCTCGAGGCCGACGACGCAGGGTCGCCGATCCTGGCCCAGCTGCACGTCCAGCAGGCCGGCCTCGACGGGGTCGGCGCCCAGGAGCAGCCACTGCAACCGTACGACGGCACCCTTCCCCTGGAGGCCCGCGTCGAGCACCGGCCGGTGGTGCTGGGCCTGGGCGGCACCCCGCTCTCCCTGGACCTCCGGCTGGCGCTCGGCCGGCGCTGGCTCAAGCTGCTGGCGCTGCCGTCGTCCGGGCTGTCCGCCGACTATCGCGCCGCCTTCACCTCCGCCTACGCCTACGCCCCGCCCGACCCGACCTCGCCTGCCGACGCCGGCCACGCAGCCCACCTCGCCGTGTGGCAGGGGTACGCGGCGGTGGCCGGCCGCGCGATGGACGGTGGCGCCTTGTACGAGCGCCTGACGGCGACCCCGCCGGGTCTCCCGTACGACGGGGTCTCCGGTGTGGCGACTGTCGACGAGGCGCCACTCGTCACCCTAGCCACCGCCTTCGTCGCGTGGTTCGAGCGGCTCGTGCTGCCGGCGCCGACCGTGGCCGACGACGCCTGGGACCCGCAGCGGCTCGACTACCGTTTCCGGGCAACCACTCCGGATGGTACGGGGGATCAGCGCCACTACCTCGCCGAGGGCTTCCACGGCGGCCGGCTCGACTGGTGGTCGATGGACCTGGAGACCTCGACCCCCGCCGCCGCCTCACCCGTCACGCTGCAGACCTCGACGATGCTGCCGTCGCCGGTGACCTTCGCGGGCATGCCGGCGACCCGGTGGTGGGCGTTCGAGGACGGCGTGACCAACCTCGGCAACGTCGATGCGGCGAGCACCGACCTGGCCACGCTGCTGTTCCTCGAGTTCGCCCTGGTCTACGCCAACGACTGGTTCCTCGCACCCGTCGCCGTTCCGGCCGGCTCGGTCGCCCAGGTGCTCGGCCTCGCGGTCACCAACGTCTTCGGCGAGCGCACCTGGGTCACGCCGGCTGGTTCCGGCGACGACGACACCTGGCAGCGGTGGTCGATGTTCTCCACCAGCCTCGTCGGCGAGGGGGCCGCGGACACGTCGCTGCTGGTGCTGCCCGTCGTCGGCAAGGTGCAGCAGGCCGCCGAGCACGAACAGGTCATGCTGGTCCGCGACGAGATGGCCAACATGGTCTGGGGGGTCGAGCGCACGATCCCGTCCGGCCTGGGCGGGGGCCTGCCCGGGCCGCTGTCCGCCGCGGAGACCCGGGCCTACTTCACCCGGCTCGCCGCGGGCCTCCCCCCGCCACCGCCCGAGCCGCGGGTGGCCGCGGTGGCGTACGAGGTGATGGGCTCGGTGCCCGAGAACTGGATCCCCTTCGTCCCCGTCCATGTCCCGGGCGACAACCGGCAGATCCAGCTGCAACGGGCGGCGCTGCCGCGCATCGTGCCCAACAGCTCGGAGACGCCCGTCGAGCCGAGAACAGCTCTGCTCAGGGTGGGCCGCGACCTGGTGGTGCAGCAGGGCTACGTCGTCCACGAGGAGGAGGTCTCACGCGCCGGCACCCTGCTCTCGCAGACCTTCCGGCGCACCCGCGCGGTCGGTGGGCGGGCTGTTGTCTGGGTCGGCGTGACCCGCGGACCCGGGCGCGGCGGAGGCTCGAGCGGGCTCGTCTTCGACCAGCTGGTCAACGTGCCCGACACGTAGGCTGTTCGGACGCCGGTCCCCACGCAGTCAGGAGCAACGGTGTTCGACACGTTCACCCGGCTGGTCACCGATGCCTCGGGCTGGACGTACGGCATCATCCTGCTGTTCGCGCTGCTCGACGCCGTGCTGCCCGTCGTGCCCAGCGAAGCGACGGTCATCACCGCCGGCGTGGTCTGCTCGACCGGCCACCTCAACCTGCCGCTGGTCCTCGTCGCCGCTGCCGTCGGCGCCTGGCTCGGTGACAACCTCGCCTACGGCATCGGGCGGCGCTACGGCGAGCGGGCCAAGGCGCGCTTCTTCGGCAGCGCCAAGGCCGCCCAACGCGTGGCCTGGGCCGAGCGGCAGCTGGGCGAGCGGGGCAACGAGCTCATCGTCATCGGCCGCTTCATCCCCGCCGGCCGGACCCTGATCACCCTGACCGCCGGCACCCTCGCCTACCCCTGGCGGCGCTTCGCGGTCTTCGACGCCGTCGCCGCCGTCATCTGGGCGCTCTACGCGGGGCTGCTCGGCTACTTCGGCGGCAAGGCGTTCGAGGACGCTCCCTGGAAGGGACTGCTCCTCGCCTTCGGGCTGGCGCTGGCCGTGACCGGCGGCATCGAGCTGTTCCGCTGGCTGCGCCGGCGGCAGAACTCAGCCGCGCACCGATGAGTTGCGAGCACGCGCAACGTCTCGACGTAGCGGGGTCCACGTCCGGCTAAGGAGTGTCAGGTGCGCAAGGTCATCGTCTACACGTTGGTGTCCCTCGACGGCGTCGCGGAGCGGCCAGACGAGTTCTTCGGCTGGGACGACGCGATGGACGCCAACCTCGCCGCTCTCATAGCGACGCAGGACGCGGTGATCCTCGGGCGGCGCAGCTATGACGAGTGGGCGGCCTTCTGGCCGGGCAGCGACATCGAGCCGTTCGCGTCGTTCATCAACGGGGTGACCAAGTATGTTGCCACGTCCAGCCCGCTCGACCAGACGTGGACCAACACCACGGTGGTCGACGGCGACCTGGTCGACCTCGTCCGCGAGCTGAAGACCCGACCCGGAGCCGACATCGGCGTGCACGCCAGCATCTCCGTTGCCCAGGCTCTGCTGGCCGCGGGCGTCGTCGACGAGCTCGCCCTGGCCATCGCGCCGACGATCGTGGGCAGCGGGCGGAGGCTCCTCGACGGATTGCCAACGACTCGGCTCGAGTCGATCCGCAGCTCGACCTCACCGACCGGCCACCTGCTCGTCGACTACCGCGTCATCGGCTAGACCCGCCAGGCAGCCCGCAGTGCTCCATCGCCACGAGGGCCAGCGTGCGCGCCGTGGTCAAGGTTTCGGCGATGCTGACCCGCTCGCCCGGACCGTGCGCCAGCCGCGCCTCGCCCGGGCCGTAGTGGACCGTCGGCACGCCGCCGATGCCGGTCATCAACCGCAGGTCGCTCCCGTACGGCGCCGCCCACACCTGCTGGCCGTAGTCCGACACCGAGGCGTGCGCCTCGCGGACGAGCTGGACCACGGAGGCATCGACCGGCGTCGCCCCCGATGCGAACTGGCCGCCCCACCACTCGACCGAGACCGGGTGGTCACGCAGCCACGGGTCGCCGGCGCACGCCCGAGCGATGGCCGCCTCCAGCTGCGCGCGCGCCGACGCTGGGTCCTCGCCGAGCGCCACGCCGTAGCGTCCCTCGGCCACCAGGAGGTCGGGCACCGACGACGACCAGTCGCCGGCGTGCACCCGGCCGATCTCCAGCGGGTACGCGATGTCCCACGGCGCCATCAACGGATCGGGGTCATGGTTGCGCCGTGCCTCCAGCGCCCGCAGCGCCGTGAACACCGGCAGGAACTTCTCGATCGCGCTGACCCCAGCGGTCCGGCGTGAGGCGTGCGACGCCAGGCCGGGCACCCGCAGCCGGAAGGTCAGCGACCCCGCGCACGCCGGCACCAGGTCGAGCGAGGTCGGCTCGGGGATGATGCACGCGTCGGCCCGCCACCCGCGGGCCAGTGTCGCGTACGTGCCGAGGCCACCGTCCTCCTCGCCCTGGACGCACGCCAGCAGAACGTCACCGCGCAGCGGCACCTTGAGGTGGGTGAGGGCGCGCACCGCCCACAGGGCCGCGACCAGTCCGCCCTTCATGTCGCAGCTGCCGCGCCCGTACACGAAGTCGAAGTCGACGGTGCCGGCGAACGGGTCGACCGCCCACGCGGCGAGGTCGCCGGGGGGCACGACATCGACGTGAACGTTGAGCATCAGGGACGGCGCCTCCGCCGGGCTCGTACCGGACCGCCGTCCGACGAGTCCCCATGCCTCGCGGCGATCAACCTCGACACCCGGGAAGTCCTCAGCAGCAAGGGTTTCGAGCAACGGGATCTGCCAGTGGTCGACCTCGAGCCCCATCGCCGCCAGGTCATGGGCGAGGCCTGCCTGGATGGTATTTTCCTCGTCGGTGCCAGAGACGCTGGGCAGGCGCACGCAGTCACTCAGCCCGGCCACGAGCTCGTGGGCGTGGTCGTCGAGGTAGCCGAGCACGCGGTCACGCCACGGGGAGGTCACGACAGCTCCGGCGCCCGGTGGACGACCCGACCGTCGACGACGGTCAGGCTGATGGGCACGTCGGCGATCTCGGTCCCCGGCACGGCAACCGGATCGGCGGCCCACACGGTCAGGTCGGCCCGGTAGCCAGGGGCGACCCTGCCCAACCGGTCCTCAGCCCTGGCGGCGAAGGCCGGGGCCACGGTCATGCCGTACAACGCTTGTGCAGCAGTCAGTCCCTGCGACGCGACGACGGGTGCCAGCTCGGGCCGGCGGGCCGGGCGACGCAGCTGGGCGGCGGCAAGCGTGAGCCGCGGGTCGTACGGCGCCACGGGCCAGTCCGACCCGAGCGCGAGCACCACCCCGGCCTCGACGAGGTCGCGACAGGGCCACGCCCGCAAGGCCCGCTGCTCGCCGAGACGTCGCGACCAGTTGTCGCTGTGGTCGGCGCGGGTGTAGTCGGTGGCGTGGGTCGGCTGCATCGACGCGACCACCCCCGCGGGAGCGAAGCGGGCGATCTGTTCCAGGGGCAGCGTCTCGATGTGCTCGACCCGGTGACGGAGGCCAGAGTCCAGTGCTGCCAGGGTGTCCAGCACGTGCTCGACCGCCGCGTCGCCGATCGCGTGCGTCGCCGTCTGCACTCCTGCTGCGGCGTAGGTCTGCACGGCGCGCGTGTAGTCGGCGGGATCGGTCCAGTAAGCGCGGGTCGACTCGCCGAAGCAGTCCGGGTGGTGCAACCACGCCGTGCCGGCGTCGACGGTGCCATCGATGAACAGCTTGACCCCGGCCACCTCCCACGTCCGCCCGGCGCGTCCCTGCAGCGCAAGCAGGTCCGCCGTGCGGGCGGCATCGTCCTCGGGCCTCACCCACGGCGCGAAGCGCAGCCGCAGGGGCAGCGCGTCGTCGTCCTCGAGCGCCGCGACCAGGTCGAGCCCGTCACCGTCGAGGTCCATGACGTGCCCGCCGGTCAGCCCGGTCGCCGCCATCTCAGCGAGCAGGACCCCGAGACGCAGCTTGCGCAGCACGAAGTCCTCGCGCGGCACGATCGACTTCACCAGTCCGATCGCGCTCTCCTCGAGCAGGTGTCCGGTCGGCAGGCCCTGCTCATCGACCACGACCCGGGCTTGCGAGGCGAACGCCCGCGCACCCGTCACACCCGCACGCCGGAGTGCCTCAGGGTTGGCCAGCGCAGCATGCCCGTCGAACAGCGTCAGCACGACGGGCCGATCGATGACGTCGATCTCCCGCCAATGGATCTCGCGGGCGCCGAAGACGTTGGGATCAACGCCCCAGCCGGTGATCCAGTCACCCGGCGGGGCGGCGATCAGCGCAGCACGGATCTCGTCGAGGCTCGTGCACCAGCCGAGGTCGAGTCCTGTCATCGCATCGATGCCGAGGATCGGGTGGGTGTGGCTGTCCACCAGGCCCGCCGTCACGGTGCCGCCGCGCAGGTCGACGACCTGGGTACGGGCTCCGCGCAGGTCACGCGCCTGCTGCCCGACAGCGGCGATCACCCCACCGACGACGGCGACCGGCGTCGCCGTACCGACCAGGAGCAGGTCAGCAGTCATGACGGCCGCCGGTCCCAAGGGCGCACCACTCCGAGCACCCGTTCGTGGCCGGTGAACAGCACGTCGAGTGCAGCGGCGGAGATCTCCTCGGGCGTGTGCCAACGGGTGGCGCCATCGTCTCCTGCCCATCCGAGCACCAAACGCCGGCACCCCTGCGGCACAGCCACCGACGCGAGGTCAAAAGCTTCGTCTCGTACGGGCGCCGCCGCGGCACTGGTGAGCAGGCAGACCACCGGGCCCCGTACGGCGCGAGCGAAGTGAGTCACCACGTCAGCCGACGCGCTGGGGCAGTAGAGCAACGCTGCATCGAACGTGCCCTGGGCAGCGAGCGTCGCGGTCACGGCCGCCACGTCGGTGTAGTCGACCGCGATGGTCTCGACGGGAGCCCGAGCGGCCGACGCGAATCCGTCGAGCGACTCCTGGTGCAGCGCCCAGGCGACGACCGTCGCCCAGCTGCTCGCCAGGGCGAAGGCCGCAGGACGCAACGCTCCCGTCGCCCCCACCACGAGGATGCGCCGCGTCACCTAGAACGCCTGACGCGGGACGGCGGCTCCACTGCCACCGCGGAGGAAGTCGAAGTCGGCGCCTTCGTCGGCACCCATGACGTGGTCGACGTAGAGCTTGAGGTAGCCGCGGTCGGTGCCTGGCACCTCGGGCGGCTCCCACTCGGCGCGGCGGCGCTCGAGCTCGTCAGCGTCGACCTGCAGCTCGAGACGGCGAGCAGGGACGTCGAGCAGGATGATGTCGCCGTCGTGGACGAGGGCCAGCGGTCCGCCCACCGCCGCCTCCGGCGCGACGTGCAGCACGACGGTCCCGTACGACGTGCCACTCATCCGTGCGTCGGAGATGCGCACCATGTCGCGGACCCCCTGCTGCAGCAGCTTCTTAGGCAGCGCAACGTTGGCGATCTCGGGCATGCCGGGGTAGCCGCGCGGGCCGGAGTAGCGGATGACGATGATGTCGTACCGGTCGATGTCGCAGTCCGGGTCGTCCGCCTCGGCGAGGTAGTCCTCGACGCGGTCCCAGACCCGTGCCCGCCCGACGTGCTGCAGGAGCTCGGGCGACGCCGCGGCCTGCTTGATGACAGCTCCGTTGGGGGCGAGATTGCCGTGCAGCACGGCGATCTGGGTGCCCGCCGGCTTGAGCGGGTTGTCGATGGTCCGGATGACCTCGCGGTTGAAGCACTCGGCGCCCTCGTAGTTGTCCTCGAGGGACAGCCCGGTCACCGTGGCGGCGGTGCCGTCGAGATGACCGCCGAGCTCGTTGACCAGCGCGCCCATGCCGCCGGCGTAGGCGAAGTCCTCCATGAGGAACTCTCCCGACGGCATCAGGTTGACCAGCGTCGGCACGGCTGCGGCGATGCTGTCGAAGTCGTCCAGTGACAGCGGGATGCCGAGGCGACCGGCCAGCGCGAGCAGGTGGACGACCGCATTGGTCGACCCGCCGAGCGCGGCGTTTGCCTTGATGGCGTTAAAGAACGAGCTGCGGGTGACCACCTGAGACATCCGCTGGTCCTCGTGGACCATGGCGACGATGCGACGCCCGACCAGGTGGGCGAGGGTGCGACGGCGCGAGTCGTCCGCCGGCAGCGTCGCCGACTCCGGCAGCTGCAGGCCGAGGATCTCGGTGAGGCACGCCATGGTCGAGGCCGTGCCCATGGTCATGCAGTGTCCGCTGCTGCGGGCCATGCACGACTCGGCCTGGGACAGTTGGGCCTGCGAGATCTCGCCGGCCCGGAACGCCTCCGTCAGTCGCCAGATCGACGTGCCCGACCCGATGTCGGTGCCGCGGTACTTGCCGTTGAGCATCGGACCGCCCGTCATCATGATGGTCGGCAGGTCGACGCTGGCGGCGCCCATCAGGTAGGCCGGGGTGGTCTTGTCGCACCCGGCCAGCAGCACCACGGCGTCGAGCGGGTTGGCCCGCAGCGTCTCCTCGAGGTCCATCGAGATGAGGTTGCGCAGGATCATCGCACTCGGTCGTACGAGCGGCTCGCCCGCCGACGTGGTCGGGAACTCGAACGGCACCCCGCCGGCCTGCCAGACCCCGCGCTTGACGTGCTCGGCGAGCAGCCGCAGGTGGAGATTGCACGGCGTCAGCTCGGACCAGCTGTTGGCGATGCCGATGATGGGCCGCCCCTCGAACGAGTCGTCCGGCAGGCCCTCGCTGCGCAGCCACGACCGGTGCATGATGCCGGTCTTGCCCTCGGCCGCGAACCAGCCGGCCGACCGGAGCGTCACTGGAAGCTCGGCAGGTGGTGCAGCTGGGCCTCGATGAGGGCGTCGGCCAGCGTGACTGCGGCGTCGGGGTCGGTCACGGCACCGTCGGCGATGATCGCCTCGACCACGAGCCCGCGGTCGCCGGTCATGGCCGCCTCGGTGGCCAGCACGACGGAGGACAGCCGGCGGTTGAGGATGGCCGTCAGCGGCGCCGAGAGGTCGGGCACCGATAGCGGACGAATGCCACGAGCCGTTGCCACGCCGGGGATCTCGAGCGCCGCGTCGTCGGGCAGACCGGGGACCGAGCCGCGGTTGAGCACGTTGCAGGAGAACATCTCGCGGGTGTCGTTGACGACCGACCGGATGATGGCGATGAGCTGCTCCTGCTCGCCGCTGGACCGGTCGAAGATGGACTCGTCGACGGCCACCGCGCCGTCCGCCTGGGCGATCATCGACTGGTAGCGGTTCTCGCCCCACTCGAGGATCTCCGGTACCGAGAACGCATCCACGCCGAGGGTCTTGCCGTAGTAGGCGCCCAGCGGCCAGCGCTCGGGGAAGAACTCCGTCACATGCCGGTCCTCGGCCGCGGGAAAGGCCCCGTACCGGCGGAAGATCTCCCACGAGAAGGGGTTGTGCCACGCCTTGGTGCCGTCGGAGAAGATGTTGCCGATGTCGGCGGGGTCGGCCGGTTCGGCGAGCTGGGCCTCGACGGCCGCGCGTACGAGGGGCCACGCGTCCTGACCCTTCCACCGGAAGTCGTAGATGAAGGTCAGGTGGTTGATGCCCGCGTAGAGAGTGGAGGTCTCCTCGAACGGCTTGTCGATGAACGCCGCGAGGTGGTGCTGGACGTGGTGCATGCCGTGGCAGAGGCCGACGACCTGGTCGGCACCGGCGTACTGCGCCATCGCCATGACGTTGGCCGTCATGGGGTTGCTGTAGTTGAAGAACATCGCGTCGGGCGCGAGCTCGACCACGTCGCGGGCGATGTCGACGAGCACCGGTGTCGTGCGCAGCAGCCGCGAGATGCCGCCGGGCATGACCGAGTCGCCGACCGGCTGGAAGATGCCGTGGCGCTGGCAGGTCTCGTGGTCGAGCTGCCAGCCAGGCCGCCCACCGACCCCGACGCACGTCACGACGAAGTCGGCGCCGCCCAGCACCGTACGGCGGTCCGAGGAGCCCACCACGGAGATCTGGCCCTCGGCGCCGCGGGCAGCCACCATGCGCTGGCCGAGCCCGACCGCCTTGCTCAGCGCCACCTCGTCGACGTCGACCAGCCGGATGTCCCACGCGCCGAGGTCGGTCGCCGAGATCAGGTCGGCCAGCAGGCCGCGCGTGAAGACGGCGCTGCCGGCACCGATGAGGACGAGGGCCCGACGGTCGGCGGTCATGAGGTCCTCCACGTGACGGGGTTGCTGAGCTCACCGATGCCCTCGACCCCGACTGTGACCACGTCGCCGTCGGCGAGATAGACCGGCGGGGTACGGAAACCACCCACGCCGGGCGGCGTGCCGGTGAGGATGACGTCCCCTGGCTCGAGGGTCACCGTCGCGGTGAGAAAGTCGAGCAGGTAGGGGATGTCGAAGATCAGGTCAGCCGTCGACGCGTCCTGCATGCGCACGCCGCTGACGTCGGTCCAGATGCGCAGGTCGTGGACGTTGCCGATGTCGTCGGAGGTGATGACGTACGGGCCCAGGGGACAGAACGTGTCCAGGGACTTGCCCCGGGTCCACTGCCCGTCGCGGAATTGCAGGTCCCGGGCCGAGACGTCGTTGCCCACGGTGTAGCCGCCGATGTCGGCCATGGTGCCGCGCCGGCCGGGGCCGCAGGTCGTACCGATGACGACCGCGAGCTCTGCCTCCCAGTCAACCGACGTCGTGATCGTGGTCGGGACGACGATCGGCTCGCCCGGCCCCACGACGGACGTGGAGTATTTGGCGAACGTCATCGGCTCGGACGGGGCGACCAGCCCGGTCTCGAGCGCGTGGTCCTGGTAGTTGAGGCCGATCGCGATCACCTTGCCCGGTCGGCGAACCGGAGCCAGCAGGCGCAGCCGGGAGACCGGGTGCACCTGCCCGCCGTCCTCGAGCCGCTGCTCCGCCTCAGCCCGCAGCGCCGCCCAGTCGGCGCCCGCCGTGAGCAGGTCGAGCAGCGGGTCACCGCCCGAGCGCAGGCGGACGGCGAGATCGCCCACGACGGCCGCCAGGAACGGCTCGTCCCCGTCGACCAGACCAGCAGAGACCGCCAGCTTCACCGCATGCCTCCGCACCACTTGTCCTGGAGGCTGACCTTATCTACGCAAGCCACGCTTGACAATGACTGATTGTGCGCAATCCTGACCATATGTTGAACGAGGACAGACCTCCGCGTCTGGTCACCGAGCCGCTGCCTCCGCTGCGGGGCGCCCCTGGCATCGCCCAGGGCGCGTACGGCGACGCCGGCAACCTCGAGCTGGTCGTGCCTGATCCAGACAGCGGGTTCTGGTGCTTCTGGTGGAACGCCGACCCCGTCGACACCCGCACGGCCGCGGCGGTGGGCGCCTGGAGCGGCGGGCTGCACGTGGCGGGCGAGCGCCTCGTCGGGGTGCGGGTGACCCAGGTGCAGGCGGGCCCGCGTTTCCTCGAGGTCGTGGCGGTCGGCGGCGACCAGCTGCTGCGGTGGTTCTGGACCCCGACCGACGGCTTCGTACGCACCGGAACCATTGCCACGTCGGTGCTCTCGACCTCTGCGCTGGTCGAGGACGACGAGGGGCGGCTGCACCTGCTGGTCGTCCGCCTCGACGGCTCGGTCACCCACCTCAGCGCGCGACCCGAGGGCTACCCCCGGGTGACCTGGCTCGGCGCCACCGCCGACGAGTTGCCGGGGGCCGCTTCCGTCGACCTGGTACGCGCGCCTGACGGCAGCCTGCTCGGACTCGTCGTGGGCGCCGACGGCCGGGCGCACTGCATCCGGCGCCGGGAGGCCTGGCGGGACGAGCCCGGGCCGCCCGGCGAGTGGACAGCGCTGTCGCTCGTCGCGGGCGAGACGGTCCTGGCGGTGGGCGTTGACGGATCGGGCGACCTGCAGGTGTCGACCCACGGGCCGGACGGCTGGACCTGGCCCGTACCGATGGGCCGACTCGACCGGCTGCAGCACGTCACGGCCGCCGCGACCTCGCTCGATGGCGGCCGGGTGGACATCGTCGCCGAGCGCGGCGGCCAGCTCTGGCATATCACCGCACCCACGACCTCGAGCGTCGGCGCGGTCTGGGCCTGCGAGCAGATCGCCTCGAAGGTCTGGTGCACAGGCGATGTGGACACCGTGCACCGGCGCTGAGCTCACCCGATGCGGTGGATCATCGTGTTGCAGAAGAGGTAGCGGTAGCCCGCCTGCTGCAGGGCCTGGTCGTGGCGCTGACTCATGCCCCACTGGGTGCCGTGCAGCCACGCGTAGGCCGGCGCCGACTGCCCGGTGACGGCGTCCATCAGGCGCTTGGGCGCAAAGATCTCCCGTTCGAAGTCCTCCTCGGTCGCCGTGTCGGCGATGCCGGCGTGCGACGCTGTGTGCGGGGTCACGATGTGCCGCTGCGACAGGTCGGCGATCTCGTCCCAGGTCATGGCCAGTCGCTCGCCCGGATGCTCGAGATCGCCTGGCAGCAGGCCGATCCAGTGCGACCGGGCATAGGCCTCCTGCTCGGCGACAGGCGTGTCGACGAAGCCGGTGCAGACCATGAACACCCCGGTCAAGCCGAGCTCGTCGCAGACCGGTCCGGCCACCTCCGCACTGTTGCGGTAGCCCTCGTAGAAGACCGGCAGGAAGCCCGGCCGGTCGCTCGACCAGCTGCCCGTGGCGAAGAATCCGTCCAGCTCCGCCAAGGTGATGCTCTCGAACCGACGGGCATAGGCAGCCAGCTCGTCGCGCAGTCCGTCGATGCCCGACATCGGGGTGTTGTGGTAGTTGACCACCCGGACGAAGCGCCCCTCGGCGATGGACTCGCGGTGGGCGGTGTAGGTGAGCGCCGTCATGCCCGGCCCTCGCGGCCGAAGTCGACGTAGGACACCGACTGCAGAACGCTGATCAGGCAGCCCATGTCGTCGTCGCGGCTCGTCGGCA
Source organism: Acidothermaceae bacterium B102 (assembly GCA_033097465.1). Lineage (GTDB taxonomy): Bacteria > Actinomycetota > Actinomycetes > JAWWOL01 > JAWWOL01 > JAWWOL01. Next base: position 3,235,825 of record AP028633.1, on the reverse strand, counting down.
GCACGGCAGCCCGTACCCTGTCCATCGAGTCGGCGAGCGCGCTGCCTTCGGCCCGGACGTCGGCCGACGTCACGACAGGCATCGGCCCGACCTCGCTGACGAGGCTGAGGACCATCGGGATGCCCTCGCGTTCGAGGACCCGGTCCTGACACTCCCGGAGCAGGGCGAGCTCGGCTTCGAGTGGAGCGGATGTCATGTGGGGCAGCCTCTCTAGCAGGTGATGACCTCGACGCCGTGGCCACGCAGGGCGTTGAGCGCTGCTGGCGGTGCCTCGTCGTCGGTGATCAGGCAGCTGATCTGGTTGACCGCCGCCAGCCGTACCGGCCCGCGCCGGCTGAACTTGTGCGAGTCGGCCAGCACGACCAGCTTGGCTGCCGACGCGAGCATGCGTCGGTCGGTGCCGGCCTCGGTCACGTTGGCGCCGGAGATGCCCAGCTCAGGGTCGACGCCGAACGCGCTGGCGAACGCGACGTCGACGTGGAACTCGGCCAGCACCTGCTCGGCGATCGGGCCCAGCAGCGACATCTCCTCGTGCCGCAGGACTCCGCCGAGGACGACGACCGAGATCTCCGGAAAACGCGAGAGCTGGTAGGCGATGTTGAGCCCGTTGGTCAGCACGGTCAGGCCCTCGCACGACGCAAGGAACGGCAGCATGGCCTCGGTCGTGGTGCCACCGGTGATGAGCACCGTGGCGGAGTCGGGCACCTGCTCGGCCGCCGCCCTGCCGATGCGCCGCTTCTGGTCACCGTGCTCGGCGCTGCGCGAGCTGAGCGCCGGCTCGAGGTCGCCGTCGAGGACGCTGGCCCCGCCATGGACCCGGGTCAGCAGCCCGCGGTCGTTCATCTCGCGCAGGTCGCGGCGGATCGTCGAGGGGCTGACCCCGAGAGCCTCGGCGAGCTCGAGCACATTGCCGGCGCCCCTGACCCGCAGGTGCTGGAGCAGCATGCGCTGGCGCTCAGGAGTCAACATGGTCAATACCCCAGCACGCGGTCGACGAGGTTGTGCAACGGCGCGCCGTCCGCGAACCGGCGAAGGTTGCCCACCACGATCTCGAGCACCTGCTCGTAGTAGCGCGGAGCCAGCCCCGCGACATGCGGCGTGACGAAGGCGTGGGGCTCGCTCCACCACGGTGAGTCGGGCGGCAACGGCTCGTCGTCGAAGACATCGAGCAGGGCCCCGGCGACCGCCCCCGAGCGCAGCGCCTCGAGCAGCGCCGCCTCGTCGACGATGCCGCCTCGCGCGGCGTTGATGACGTACGCGCCGGGCTTGAGGGCTGCCACGGCCTCCGGGCCGACCGCACCGCGGGTCTCGGCGGTGAGCGGCAGCACGACCACCAGATAGTCGGCTCGGCCGAGCACCTCGTGCAGCCGCTCGGGCCCGACCACCTCGACCTCGGCCGAACCCTCTCCGGACCGGCCGAAGTCGGCGAGGAGAGCCAGCTCGTCAGGGGTACGCAGCCGGGCGGTGCGGGTGACGCCGACCACGGACATGCCGTGGGCCTGGGCGAGTCGGCCGATCTCGCGGCCCAGCCGGCCGTACCCGAGGATCACCATCGTCGCGCCGTCGATGCGGGCCGGCAGGAACTTTTCCCACCGCACGGACGCGCTGGGCCACCTGCGGGTCGCCTGCACGTCGAGCATCGCGGGCAACCGGTGGGCGAGGCCGAGGACGCCGAACATCACATACTCGGCCAGCGGTACGGGCGAGATGCCGCCGATCGTCGTGATCTGGACGGGCGACGCCCACTGCGGCGACTCCCGTACATGGTCGATGCCCGAGGTGTCGAGCTGCACCCACCGCAGCCGGGAGGCGACCGCCGGCTCCGGGAACACGGTCGACGTGTGCAGGACGTCGACCCGGGCCCAGACCTCGTCGGGGACGTCGGACGCCTTGTCCGCGGTGATCTGCTGCACGTCGAGACCTGGGACGGCCGCACGCAGCGCGTCGAGCCACTCGGTGGAGTAGCCCAGGGTGCTGAGGTAGCGCATGGTCACTTGATCCCGCTGCGGGCGAGGCCCTGGATGAAGTAGCGCTGGAACGCCACGAACAGGATCACCATGGGCGCGATCATCAGCAGGCTCATCGCCATGATGGCGCCGTAGTCGGAGGTGTACTGGCTCTGCAGGTCGGTGACCATGCCGATGGGCAGGGTGAACAGCTGGTCGTTGCCGAACAGCGCGACCAGCGGCCAGGCGAAGGAGTTCCACTCGCTCGACAGCGTCAGCAAGGTGAGTACCGCGATCAGCGGCTTGCACAGCGGCAGGACGATCCGGGTGAAGGTCTTCAGATGGCCGGCGCCGTCGCAACGGGCCGCCTCCAGCAGCTCGTCCGGGATCGCGATGAAGAACTGCCGGGCCAGGAAGACCCCGAACACGGTGGCGCTCTCCGGCAGGATGACCGACCAGATCGTGCCGAACAGCCCCAGGTGGATCGAGAGCCGGAACTGGCTGACCATGATGGCCTGAACCGGGATCATCATCGTCGACAGCAGCAGGAAGAACAGCGCGCTGCGGCCGCGGAACTGCAGCTTGGCGAAGGCGAAGCCGGCCAGCAGGTTGCACACGACGGTGATGAACGTGACGCCGAGGCTGATGACGACGGAGTTGCGGAACCATCGCCAGACCGGGAACGCATTGATCGGGTCGCTGAAGTGGGAGAACGTCAGGTGGTGCGGCCACAGGTGCAGTCCCGAGCTGTAGAGCTCGTCCTGAGGCGACAGTGCGGTCACGATCATCCAGTAGAGCGGGAAGAACATGACCAGGGTGATGACGATGGCCGAGGCGAGGCGGGTCTTGTAGTAGCGGCCCCGGGCGCGTTTGCGCGCGGCCGCCGCCCGGGCCGGCGAGATGCTGGCTGTTGCCATGACGCTCCTCCTCAGCCCGACTCGTCGCGGTTGCGGCTGGCCCGCCACTGCACGTAGGTGATGAGCAGCGTGACCAGGTAGATGACGACGCCCACGGCAGCGCCGTACCCGAGCTCCTGTGGTCCGTGCTCGTCGAACGCGACCCGGTAGGCGTAGGTGACGACCGTGGTGGTCGAGTAGTCAGGGCCGCCGCGGGTCATCGCCCAGACCGTGTCGAAGACCTGGAACGAGTAGATCATGTTCATGATCAGCAGGAAGAAGGTCGACGGTCCGAGCAGCGGAACCGTGACGCGGCGGAACCGGTGCCAGGCACTCGCCCCGTCGACGGCGGCCGCGTCGAGCAGCTCGGGGTTGACCCCCTGCAGGCCGGCCAGGTAGATCAGCATGTCGAAACCGATGCGCTGCCAGAGCGTCACCAGGATCAGCGATGTCATCGCCCAGTGGCCGTTGGACTGCCAGTTGGGGCCGGTGATGCCGATGGAGTCGAGCAGCTTGTTGAAGAAGCCGTTGTACTGGTCGAACATCCACGCGCCGAGCACGCCGGTCGCGACCCCCGAGATGACCAGGGGCAGGAAGATGATCGACCGGTAGAGGGTGCGACCGGGGAGCACGCCGTTGAGCAGCACGGCGATGCCGAGCCCGATCGCCATGCCCACCGGCACCGTGAACAGCGTGAAGATCGCCGTGTTGAGCAGGCTCTCCCAGAAGACGCTGTCCTGCAGCAGGTCCGAGTAGTTGTTGGTGCCGAGATACTGCGCGCCGCCGAGCGCGCCCAGCTTCTGGAAGCTGACGACGAAGGCCAACCCCAGCGGCACCAGGACGAACAGCGCCACCATGACGAAGTTGGGCAGCAGGAACAGCCCTGCTGTCAGCGCCTGTGCGCGCCGGAGCACATCCCGACCTCGTCGTCGGGGTGGCCGGAGACCCGCGGGCGTGCCCTGCCCGGCCGGACCTCCGGCCGGCAGGGCGACAGCCCCTGCCGATTGCGTCACGCCGTTCCTTCCGCTAGCCGAGTGCCGCGGTGACCTTGCTGGCGATGTTGCTGATGGTCGACGCGCTGGACTGGCCGTGGAACGCGAGCTCGAGCTGGTCCTGGAGCACAGTGTTGATCGTGGCGAACGCCGGGACCGTGGACTCCTTGACGATGGTCGCCGAGATGGTCGCTGCCGACTCGGCACAGATCTTGACCACGTCGGGCCGGAAGGCGTAGTTGAGCGAGCTGTTGGCCAGGCTGGTCAGCGTGGGCAGCTCGACGGCCTGCTCGCAGAAGTACTTCATCATGGGGGCGCTGACGAGGAACTTGAGGAAAGCCCCTGCCAGGTCAGGGTTCTTGACCGTCTTGAGGGCAACGATCGCGTTGCCACCGAGGTCGTCGGCGGCCGCCTTGTTGCGCGGCATGTAGGTCGCCGCCCAGTCGCCGCCCTTGTAGCCCGACTTGGGGTCGGCCAACTCGGGAATGAGGAAGTCGCCGACGAAGGTCATCGGCACCGTCTGGGAGAGGAAGAAGTTGTCCGAGTAGACGCTGGTCTTGATGGTGTTGTTGGCCGGCACCCACTTCTTGTCGAAGAAGCTCTTGGTGAAGTCCATCGCCTCGGTCGCCGCGGCGCTCGGCAGCGCGACCTTCTTGAGGTCGGGGCTCAGCAGGGTGCCACCCGCCTGGTAGAGGAAGGACAGCCAGCGGAAGGCACCGGCCTGCGTCCAGTCGTAGGCGAAGGGGAACTTCTTGTCCGGCAGGCTGGTGCGCAGCTTGGCCGCGACGGCGCCGAACTCGTCCCAGGTCCAGGCATCGGCGAGCTTGTCGGGCACCGAGGTGATGCCAGCGGTGGCGAAGGCGGCCTTGTTGTAGACGATGCAGGTGGTGTCCGTCTGGTGCGGGACGCCGTACGGCTTGCCGTTGTACTTGATCGCGTCCCAGAGCGCCGGCAGGAACTCCCCGATCTCGGCGGAGTCGAAGTAGGGCGTGACGTCGAGCAGCGAGCCGGACGCGCTGTACTTGCCGATCGTCGTGTAGTCGACCCGGAACAGGTCGGGCGCGTTGCCCGCCTGGATGCCCCGGTCGATGCCGGAGAAGAAGCCGTCGTACGGCACGATCTTGAGGTTGATGGTCGCGCCCGGGTTGGCCGCCTCGAACATCTTCTTGGCGTAGGTGAAGCCGGCGGTCTCCCCCGCGCTGCCGCCCCAGAAGGCGAACGTCAGCTTGCCGGTCACCTTGGCGGCGGCGGAGGTCGGGGCCGCGCCAGTCGTGGCTGCGGCTCCGGTGGTGGCGGCGGCTCCGCTCGTGGCTGCCGCGGACGTCGCCGCGGCGGCACCGGTCGTCGCGGCCGCTGCGCCGGTGGTGGCCGTCGTCGTGCCGGAGTGCACTGAGGACGACGAGCAGGCACTGAGGCCCGCCAAGGTGGCGGCTCCGAGCGAGCCGGTGAGGAAGTCCCGACGTGAAGCGGCCATGTGGCTCTCCCTGCGAAGTGTCCTGCGAAGTGTCAACCCGAATGAATCAGGACTCTGACATCCTGCGCGGAGTCAGTCAATAGTGAGCGAGTTTCTGCGTGTTTCTGATTGGTTAAGGTTGGATGTGCTTGCGAAGTGGTCCGCTTTGGCCTTAGGGTCGGCAGGCACCCAGCCCGCCCCCTACCCCGGTCAGGAGGTCCGCCATGTCCGCACGCCCGGCCTACGACCTCCTCGTCCTGGGTGAGCTCAACCCCGACGTCGTGGTCTCCTGCGGGCCGGCCGACCTGCGCTTCGGTCAAGCGGAACAGCTGATCGATGCGGCGTCACTCACGCTGGGCAGCTCGGGTGCCATCACGGCGGCCGCGGCCGCGGCGCAGGGTCTGCGGGTCGCCTTCTGCGGCGTGGTCGGCGACGATCCGCTGGGCGCCCTGACCGTCGACCTGCTCGCCGCGCTGGGCGTCGACACGGCCGGAGTTGTCGTCCGAGCAGGAATGAGCACCGGCATGACCGTCGTGCTCTCGGCTGCCGACGGCGACCGGGCCCTGCTCACCTACCCCGGCACCATGGGCGAGCTGGGCACGGCCGACCTCCTCGACGCCCCCTCGGCCCGCCACCTGCACACCAGCTCGTTCTACCTCCAGACCGCCCTGCAGGCTGACCTTCCGGCGATGTTCGCGCGGGCGCGGGCCGCCGGCGCTACAACCTCGCTCGACCCCGGCTGGGACCCGAAGCAGGGATGGTCGTCCATCAGCCCTGCGCTCGCCGCCGTCGACTACCTGCTGCCCAACACGGCCGAGGTCGAGGCCATCGCCGGCGAGTCCACACCCCTTGCTGCCGCGAGGGTTCTGCAGCAGCGCGGGCCGGCGGTCGCCGTCAAGCAGGGCGGCGACGGTGCCCTCCTGGTCACGTCCGGCGGCGCGTACGAGTTGCGTACCGCGCCGGTCGTGCCCGTCGACACGACGGGCGCCGGCGACAACTTCAATGCAGGGTTCATCGCCGGACTGCTCGAGGGCGGCGACGCGCGTACGGCACTCGCCAGGGCTGTCGCCTCGGGCACCGTCGCCGTGGGCGGGTGGGGCGGCACCGGACTGCTCGCCGACCGGGAGACCGCCGTGCGGGCCGCGGCGCTGCTGACAGTCCACCCACTGCAGGACAACTGGGGGACGCGCGCCAGCGCGGGCCGCACCGAGCAAGGAGCCTCATGACGATCACACCGCCGCGCGGCACGGTCAGCCAGACCCAGGTCGAGGTCGAGAGCCAGCCGGACATCTGGGCCCGGGTGATCGCCGAGGCGCCCGTCACGACACCCCTGCTGCCCACCGCGGGCGAGCCGGTGCTCTTCATCGGCTGCGGCACCTCGTACTACGTCGGCGAGAGCTATGCCCGGCGCCGCTCGTCGATGGGCCTCGGCCGCACCCGTGCAGCGATCGCCTCGGAGATCCCCTGGGTCGACGCCGACGAGACTATCGTCGTGCTGTCGCGGTCAGGCACCACGACCGACCTGGTACGGGCGGTCGAGCGGGTCCGCGGCAACGCTCGGGTCATTGGCATCATCGGCGAGGCCGACACCCCGGTCGCCGAGGTCTGCGACCACGTGATCCTGCTCGACTACGCCGACGAGCAGTCGGTCGTGCAGACCCGCTTCGCCACCTCGGCGGTGGCCCTGCTGCGCGCCTCCCTCGGCGAGGACCTCGCCTCGCTGCCCGACCAGGCACGCGAGGCGCTGTCCTGGCCGCCGATCGCCGACCTGCCCCAGCACCTGGTCTTCCTCGGCAGCGACTGGACGATCGGTCTCGCCCACGAGGCGGCACTGAAGTGCCGCGAGGCGGCCGGCGCCTGGACCGAGGCCTACCCGATCATGGAGTACCAGCACGGGCCGATCGCCGTGGCCGGCCCGCAGTCGCTGGTGTGGTCGCTGACGCCGATGCCCGACTTCGTCCGCGAGCCTATCGAGGCGACGGGCGCCCGCGTCCTCGTCCCCACCATCGACGCGCTCGCCCAGCTGCCGGCCATCCACCGGGTCGCGCTGCAGCTCGCCGACCGGTCCGGGCGCGACCCGGACCACCCGCTGTTCCTGTCCCGTTCCGTCCTGCTCGACTGACGTGCCCGTCGTCGTCGTCACCGCGACCGCCCTCGCCGGACCCGCGGAAGAGGTCGAGGCCCTGGCAGCCCTCGCCACCGCGGTGAGCACGGCCCTGACCCTGCCTGCCTCCGCGGTCCATGTCACCCTGGTGCATGCCGTCCGCAGCGTCCTGGGCACGACCCCCGTCCCGCCATGGCCAGTCATCCTCCTGTACGGGTCCCCTCGCCCCGCGGCAGAGGACGCCCTGCACGCCGCAAAGGCCTGCGCAGCAAGCATCTGGTCCTGCCCGCCCGACGAGGTGTGGGTGCAGTGGCTGACCACGTGAGTCCGGCCGTCATCGCCCTCTGCCTCAACCCCGCCATCGACGTCACCTACCGCGTGGCACTCTTGGAGCCCGGCACGTCCCACCGGGTCCAACCCGTAGGACGTCGCGCCGGCGGCAAGGCGACCAACGTCGTACGGGTGGCCCACCGGCTGGGATGTCGCACCGTCCTCGTCGCCCCGGTGGGCGGCCCGACGGGCCATGAGTTCAGCGACGACCTGGCCGCCGAGGGCGTGGCCAGCGGCCTCGTACCCGTGGCGGGCACCACGCGCACCTCGGTCACGGTCTTCGACGCGGCCGACGCGACCGTGTTCAATGAGCCCGGCCCGACCCTCGACGACCACGAGTGGCAGCGCCTGCTCGACGCCATCAGCGCGCTGGCCAGGGCCGGCGACGTCCTGGTCGTCTCCGGCAGCATGCCGCCGGGCACCCCGGCGACGGCCAGCGCCCAGCTCGTCGACCTCGCCCACAGCCTCGACTGCCGCATCGTGCTCGACGTCAGCGGCGACCAGCTCGCCCGGGCACTCCCCCACCACCCCGACCTGGTCGCGCCCAACGTCCACGAGGCGGCCGAAACCCTTGGCCTGACGGCAGACACAGCGACGCTCGCCGACGAGTTGCGCCACCGCGGCGCCCTCGCCGCAGTCGTGTCCAACGGCAAGGACGGACTCGTCGCCTCGACCCCCGACGGCCGCTGGCACGCCTACCTCGCGGAGTCGCTCACGGGCAACCCCACAGGGGCGGGCGACGCCCTCACCGCTGCCCTCGCCCTCGGCCTGGTCGACGGACGCGGCTGGGTCGACCTGCTGCGTGACGCCGTCGCCCTGTCGGCGGCCGCGGTCGTCGCCCACGTCGCCGGCGACTTCGACGCGCCGACCCGGGACCGGCTGCACCCGTTCGTCCTGGTCGAGCGGGCCTGAGATGCCGCTCGCGCGCACCGGAGACCTTGTCGCCGCAGCGGCCGTGGCCGGCGTGGGCGTCGGTGCGTTCAACATCATCACGCTCGAGCACGCCGAGGCGGTCGTGCTCGGCGCCGAGGACCTCGCGGTGCCGGTGATCCTGCAGATCAGCGAGAATGCGGTGAAGTTCCACGGCAGCAGGCTCTTTCCGATCGCCGCCGCTGCCGTTGCGATCGCCCGGTCGTCCTCGGTCGACGTTGCCGTCCACCTCGATCACGTCGTCGACGAGGAGCTGCTGCACCAGGTCGCCGAGGCCGGGCTCTCGTCCGTGATGTACGACGCGGGCGCCCTGCCGTACGACACCAACGTCGCCCAGACCCGAGCCGCCGTTCTCTGGGCCCACGCCCACGGTCTGTGGCTCGAGGCGGAGCTGGGCTACGTCGGCGGCAAGCCAACCCAGCCGCAGAGTGCCCACGCCGCAGGGGTTCGCACCGATCCCGACGAGGCCATGGAGTTCGTCCGGTTCACCGAGGTCGACGCGCTCGCCGTCGCGGTCGGCAGCTCGCACGCCATGCGCAGCCGTACCGCATCGATCGACACCGAGCTGGTGGCGGCGCTGCGGGCCGCGTTGCCCGTGCCACTCGTGCTGCACGGCAGCTCCGGTGTGCCCGACGACGCGCTGCGGGCAGCCATCGCCGCGGGCATGACCAAGGTCAACGTCGGCACGGCCCTGAGCATCGCGATGACCGCCGCAGTAAGGGAAACCCTCGGCGGCGACGCCGACCTGGTCGACCCGCGGGGCTACCTCTCCGCGGCCCGGACAGCGGTCGCTGCGACCGTCCGCCACCTGCTCACGGTCATCGCGCTCGCCTGAGGCGTGCGACTACTCGATCTCGACGTTGGCGATGCTGACCCAGAAGTAGCGTGAGTCGAGGTTCTTCCTGGTCGAGACACTCACCGACAGCTGGTGCTCGCCGGGAGCGAGATCGCCGCTGTCCCAGACCATCGTGTGGGCGCGTACCGCCGAGTAGAAGTCGACGAGATCGGGTGTCGCGCCGTCGACGCTGACCTCGGCCATGCCCTGCTGCTGGTCGCGGTAGCCGAAGAGCCGCAGCCGCGTCCCACTGAACCGCATCGTGACCAGGTCGCCAGGCACGCAGCTGTACGCGTCGCCGCCGACATCGGTCACGTAGCCCTCGCCGTGCAGCCATGACCCGGTGTAGGTCAGCTCCGCGAGGCCCGTACCGATGACGTCGTGCTGGACCGTCGTGACACCGTCGACGGTGACCGTGCCGACCTGGTTGAGGTGCGCCTGGTCGACGGTCTCCTCGTCCTCGTGCTCGACCTCCGCCACGAAGTCACCCACGTCGAACCGGTCGACAGCGGAGCGGAACAGCGACTCGATCGTCGCGAACTCCTGACGCTGCACGGTGCCGCTGGCCGATCCGAGGTAGGCCGACTGCCGAGCGCGGTCGTGGATGGCGGACACCCGGTCGGCGATGTTGGACGCGCCCTGGGCAGCATCCTCGGAGACCCGGCCGATCTCGTACGTCGTCGTGGTCTGCTGGGTGACGGCCGACGCGATGGACGAGGTGTTCGAGCTGATCGTCTCCATCGTCGCGCTGATCTCGTTGATCGCGGCCGCACTGCGGTTGGACAGCGTCTGGATCGAGGCCACGATGGTCTGCACCTGCTGGGTCGCCTCGGCCGTCTCGCGGGACAGCTCCTTGACCTCCGCGGCCACCACCCCGAAGCCGTTGCCCGCCTCGCCCGCCCTGGCCGCCTCGATGGTGGCGTTGAGGGCGAGCAGGTGGGTCTGCGCGGCGATCTTGGCGATCGACTTCGCGATGCCCTCGACCTCGCGTACCGCCCTGCTGAGCTCCTGCACGCCGGCGTCGGCGACATGCGCCTGCTCGGTGGCGGCGGTGGCCGTGTGGGCCGCAGTCGTGGCGTGGCTGGCGATCTCGCGGACCGTGGCAGCCAGCTCCTCGGCGGCCGCAGCGACCACGGTGATGCTCTGCGAGACGTCGCCCGCGAGCACGCCGGCGTCGTACGCGATGCCCGCGGTCGCCTCGGCAGCGTCGAGCGTGGCCTTGTTGGTGTCCACGACGGTCTCGCGGCCGTCGTGGAACGTGCTCAGCCCTTGCTGCACGGTGCCGACCACCCGCAGCATCGTGTCGCGGAGCTCGCCGACCGAGCGCTCGACCTCGCCGAGCGCATCGGCCCCGCCGACCGTCACGACCGCCGTCAGGTCACCGGCGTTGAGCGCGTCGAGGGTCGCGGTGAGTCGACGCAGCCGCGCTTCGTCGCCGCCCTGCCGTCGTCCAGTCCACTGCATGGGGAGAAACATCGTCGAAACATGAGAGAACTTGACCGCCGAGCTGGCCCGTTCTCTACCCGGTGACCACCCATGCCGTGGCACTGCCCGCAAGCAGTCCGTCTGCCACGGGCGCGCTTGCGCAGACCACCTCACCGGCGGGCAGGGCGACGGGCTCCGCACCGAAGTTGCAGACACAGGTCCAGCCGCCGGGGCGGGTGAAGACCAGCACGTCGGCGTTGGCAGCGGGCTGCCACTCCAGCGACTCGGCCGCCTGCAGCCGGCGGCGTACGGCGAGGGCGGTGCGGTAGAGGTGGAGCGTGGACGTGGGGTCGGCCAGCTCGGTCTCGACGCTGTAGGCGCCGAACCAGGCGGGCTGCGGCAGGTGGGCGCTGCCGCTGCCGAAGCCGTACGACGGTCCGGACGCGGTCCAGGGCAACGGCACGCGGCAGCCGTCGCGGCCCTTGACCGTGCCGTCCGACCGCAGCCAGGCAGGGTCCTGGAGGACGTCTGGGGCAAGGTCGGCGACCTCGGCGAGCCCCAGCTCCTCGCCCTCGTAGAGGTAGGTCGACCCAGGCAGGGCAAGCAGCAGCAGGACGGCCGCGCGGGCCCGGCTCAGTCCGAGCGCGAGGTCGGCGGGCGGTTCTTGCCCATTCGTCATGAGCCAGTCGGCCATGTCGGTGCCGTTGGGCAGGCCGTACCGGGTGGCGTGGCGTACGACGTCGTGGTTGGACAGCACCCACGTCGAGGAACTGCCCACACTGTCGGCCAGCCGTAGGTTCTCGTCGATGATCGTGCCGAACGCCTTGGCGTCCCAGTCGGCGCGGAGCAGGTCGAAGTTGAAGGCCTGGCCGAGCCCCTCGGGGGACGCGTACCTCGCCCGACGCCCGGCCGGCACCCACGCCTCGGCGACAGCGGTACGCGGCGGGTCGTACTCGTTGAAGACCTCGCGCCACTCGCGGTAGATCTCGTGGACGTCGTCGCGGTCGATGACGGGGTGCATGCCGGAGTCGCCGACGTCGTCGAAGCCGTTGCCGAACAGCTCCTCGTGCGAGGCCAGCGGCGGAGTCATGTCCTTGGCCAGCATGTTGGCGACGTCGACCCGGAAGCCGTCGGCACCCCGGTCGGACCAGAACCGCAGCGTCGTGAGGAAGTCCTCGTGCACCTGCGGGTTGGACCAGTTGAGGTCGGGCTGCTCGGGCGCGAAGAAGTGCAGGTAGTACTGCCCGTCGGGCACCTGCTGCCAGGTCGAGCCGCCGAAGTAGGAGACCCAGTCGGTCGGCGGCCCGCCGTCGACACCGTCCCGGAAGATGTAGCGCTCGCGGGCGGGCGACCCCGGCGGGGAGGCCAGCGCCTCCTGGAACCATGCGTGCAGGTTGGACGTGTGGTTGGGGACGATGTCGACGATGAGGCGCAAGCCCGCGTCGTGCAGGGCCGTGGCCAGCGCGTCGAACTCGGCCAGCGTGCCGATGCGGGGGTCGACGTCGCGGTAGTCGTCGACGTCGTAGCCGCCGTCGGCCAGGGCGGACGGGTAGAACGGCGACATCCACACCGCGTCGATGCCCAGGTCGCGCAGGTAGGGCACGCGGGACAGGATGCCGGCGAGGTCGCCCACTCCGTCACCGTTGCCGTCGGCGAAGCTCCGCGGGTAGATCTGGTAGACCACGGCCTGTCGCCACCACAACGGGTCCTTGTCCAACGTCGCCATGCGTTGCCTCACCTGTTCCTACTCGTGCTCGTGCGTGCCGGTCACCTTCCAGACTGACACGACGCCACCCTCGCCGCGGGCATGTCGCAACGACACCTCGCGCAGCGACCGCAGGGACAGGTTGGTCCAGACCCCGGCCCGGCCGTCCCGGAACAACTCGACGATGCCGGCGTCCCAGTAGACGGTGACCGGGCCGCCCGAGCCGCCGATCGCGCGCGGGTCGACGGTGAGCTGGTGGCCCGCGTCGTCCAGCAGCGTGAACGACTTGAGCCGGTCAGCCGCGGGGCCGTCCAGCACCAGCTCGCCGGCCACCTCCGTCGCGGGGTCGAGCGCCACCACGGTGTGGTCGCTCTCGGTCAGGGCGAGCTCGCGACAGCTGCGGCGCAGGCCGAGCAGCTCGTCCGCTGGCTCGACCAGCAGCCGTCCGTCAACGACACGGAGCTGCCGCGGCAGCGACATCGCCCCGAGGCTGACGGCTCCCGCCGATGCCGGGTCCTCATGGGTACGGATCCACCCCAGCATCAGCCGGCGCCCGTCCTCGGCCGTGTAGGACTGCGGGGCGTAGAGCCGGGGGCCGAAGTCGGCCGGCCCCGTGCGCTCGACCGCGAACCGGCCACCCTCGAGCCGGCCGGTCATCCACCACACCTCGTGACCAGGATCGTGTGGCGGGCGGATGAGCGAGACCACGAGGACGTCGGTGCCGTCGACGCGGAACAGGTCAGGGCACTCCCAGACCCCGTCCGGGATACCGGCCTCGACCGCATCGGCCAGCACCTGGTCGTAGGTCCAGTGCCGCAAATCGTTTGATGTGTAGCCGAACACGGCTCCGCCGACCTCCGTGCTCTGCCCTCCGACGACCTGACGCCACACGTCCCCGTCCCGCCAGACCGCGTGGTCACGGAACACCGCGACGTCGGCACTGGGGGGCGCCGCGATCACCGGGTTGTCGGGGTCCTTGACGAACGACCGCAGACTGTCGTCGGTCGCGTACGCCAGGCAGGGCAGCTGCACGTCGCCTTCCACACCGGAGTAGACGATCGCCACCCGGTCGCCGACGACGACGGCGCAGCCGGAGAAGCACGCCGTCGAGTCGTACGGCTCCCGCACGGGATCACCGGGTGAGAGCGCGACCTCGTGCTCGGTCCAGGCCACGAGGTTCGTCGACGTGGCGTGACCCCAGTGCTGGTTGGTGAACTCGGTGCCGGCGGGGTTGTACTGGAAGAACAGGTGATGCAGCCCCTTCCACTGGATCAGACCGTTGGGGTCGTTCAGCCAGCCGTGGCTGGGCGCGAAGTGCAGGAGCGGTCGCATCGTCTTCTTCCCGGTCGTCAGCGAACTTCTGCCACTGGTACAAGGTCTCGATTCGGTCCGGCGCGTAACAGGGTGATAACGACCTCTTGACGTGACAGGGACTAGGGGCCACGTTGCTACTTATTCGAGTTAGTGACTGTCCCACACCATTCCACCACCAGGCGAGCCTGTCGGTCCAGAGGACCGACGGCGCAGCGTTAGAGGAGCAGCACATGCGAGTTCGTCGGGTACCTCAGGCGGTCGCCGCAACAGCGGCTGTCGCCCTGCTCGTCACTGCCTGCGGCAGCTCGAGCTCATCCAAGGGAGCGTCGGCCACCAGTGGCGCGGCCGCGACCAGCGCCGCTGCGGCAGCATCCAGCAGCGGCGGCGCAGCCGCCACCAGCGCCGGCACGGCAAGCGCCGGCGCGGCCAGCGGTGCCGCACCCGCGTCGGGGGCCGGGTTCGTCCCCAAGCTGTCGGGCAAGAACTTCGGCGGCAAGAAGATCACTATCTGGACCAGCCTCGACCAGCCGGTCATCGACGGCCTCTCGGCCAAGCTTGACCCCGAGGCCAAGGCCGAGGGCATCAACGTCGTGTGGTCCAAGGTCGACAACATCAACCAGGCCATCATCGCCAAGGTGCAGGCCAACGCGGCGCCAGACATCGCCACGCTGCCCCAGCCGGGCATCATCAACGGCCTCGCGACCAAGGGCAAGGTCACCGCGCTCGACAGCATTCTCGACATCCCCGGGCTCAGCAAGAGCATGACGGCAGGCACGCTCGACGTGTCCAAGGTCAACGGCAAGGTCTACGGCCTCATGATCTCGATGAACGTCAAGGGCCTGGTGTGGTACCCGAAGGCAGCGTTCACCGCCGCCGGCTACGCGGCCCCGACGGACCTCGCCGGGTTGGACGCCCTCACCGCCAAGATCAAGGCCGACGGGCACACCCCTTGGTGCGTCGGCCTCGAGTCCGGCACGGCGACCGGCTGGCCGGCGACGGACTGGCTCGAGAACCTGGTCCTCAAGCAGAGCGGGCTGACCGTCTACGGCAACTGGATCAACCACACGGTCAAGTTCGACTCGCCCGAGATCACCAAGGCGGCGACCGAGTTCCAGAACCTCACGTTCCCGAGCGGCAACACGCTCGGCGGCCAGAAGTCGATGACCAGCAACAACTTCGGCACCGCCGGTAACCCGATGTTCGACGCCAAGCCCGGGTGCTACATGTACATGCAGGGCAGCTTCATCACCGGCTTCTTCCCGAAGGCGGTACAGAAGGCGCTGGACACCCAGGTCGGCGTCTTCGGCCTCCCGCCGGCGACTGCGGGCGGCGCCAACCCGGTCGAGGGTGGCGGCGACACCGCCTCCATCTACAAGGACAGCCCCGCGGCTGAAGAGGTCATGCGTCTCCTGTCCGCCACCAGCGTCGGTCTCACCGCCGCGGGCAACGGCTCGTCGTTCATCTCGCCCCACAAGGACTTCCCGCTCAGCGCCTACCCGCTGAAGACGACGCAGACGGTGGCCCAGGTCGCCTACGCAGCCACCGGCTTCGGCTTCGACGCCTCGGACGCGATGCCCGCGGCCGTCGGCTCGGGCTCGTTCTGGAAGGAGATGACCAACTGGGTCAGCGGCTCGGAGAACCTTCAGTCCGCGCTGAAGAACATCGACTCCAGCTGGCCCGCCAGCTAGCACCCCCAGACGTCGGAGGGCGGGCCAGCCGGGATCTGGCCCGCCCCCCGACCTCATCTCCACTGACCTGTTCCTGCCCGAGAGGAAGGTATCCCCGTGGTCGGTAACGTGATCGGTGCCGTGGTGACCGTGGTCGCCGGCATCGGCGCAGCCCTGCTGCTGTACTGGATCTTCAACAAGTTCGCCGAGTCGCTGCCGGGCGTGTGGGAGGACCGGGTCAAGCCGTACCTCTACGTACTGCCGGCCTTCGCCGCCATCGCCGTCTTCCTGATCTACCCGACGGTCCAGACCATCATCGACAGCTTCAAGAACGACGACAGCAGCAAGTTCGTCGGCTGGAAGAACTTCAGCACGCTTTTCCAGTCATCCGACTTCCTGCAGACGCTGTACAACAACCTGCTCTGGATGATCGTCGTGCCGGCGGTGTCCATCATCCTGGGCCTGCTCATCGCCATCCTCGCCGACCGACTCTCCCCGCGCAGCGAGAAGACGGCCAAGACCATCGTCTTCCTGCCCATGGCCATCAGCGCCGTCGGTGCAGCGACGGTCTGGCGGTTCATGTTCGCAGCCAACCCGCCGGGAGAGGCGCAGGTCGGCTTGCAGAACGCGATCGTCACCGGCCTCGGCGGATCGCCCGTGGCCTGGATGCAGCAGACCACCCTGCACTTCAACAGCCTGCTGCTCATGGTGATTCTGCTGTGGGGCCAGGTCGGCTTCTCCATGGTCCTGCTCTCGGCCGCCATCAAGGGCGTGCCCACAGAGACCCTCGAGGCGGCCCGCATCGACGGCGCCAACGAGGTGCAGATCTTCCGCCGGGTCATCATTCCGCAGATCTCCGGCACCATCATCACGGTCTTCGTCACCGTACTGATCAGCGTGATGAAGATCTTCGACATCGTCTACGTCATGACCGACGGCAACTTCAACACCAACGTCATCGGCGTCGACTTCGTCAACCAGCTGTTCACCAACTTCCAGAACGGCCTGGCATCGGCCATCGTCGTGATCCTCCTGGTCGCGGTCATCCCGATCGTCATCTACCAGATCCGCACCTTCAAGGCCCAGGAGGCATAGCAATGACCGGTCCTGGCGTGATCCTCCGAGAGCCGTCGTCGGCCAACCTGGCTGCCCGGCTGCTGGCCCGTCGGTCAGCCAACGCCGCGAGCGGTGGCGAGGAGCCCCGTGCCGGCAGCAAGCCGGCAACCGCCGCCGTCGCCTTCATCTGCTTCCTCTGGGCCGTCCCGGCGATCGGCGTCCTCATCACGTCGTTCCGCAGTCTCGACGACGCCAACTCCAGCGGCTGGTGGACGGTCTTCACCCACCCGTCCAAGCTGGGCCACCTCACCATCTCCAACTACCACGACGTCATCAAGCAGGCGTCACTCGGCCGGTCGTTCGTCAACAGCCTCGCCATCGCGCTGCCGGCGACGTTCCTGCCCATCCTCATCGCCGCCTTCGCCGCCTATGCCTTCACCTTCATGAGCTTTCCCGGCAAGGACACGCTGTTCGTCGTCATCGTGAGCCTGCTGGTGGTCCCCAACTACGTGGCGCTGGTCCCCCTGCTCAAGATCTACGGGGACATCGGCATCGCCGGCACGTTCCCCGCCGCCTGGCTCGCGCACATCGGGTTCGGCATGTCGCTGGCGGTCTACATCATCCGCAACTACATGGCGACGTTGCCCCGAGAAGTCATCGAGTCGGCCAAGGTCGACGGGGCCAGCCACTTCCAGACCTTCTACAAGCTGATCCTCCCGATGTCGACGCCGGTGCTCGCCTCCTTCGCGATCTTCCAGTTCCTCTGGGTCTGGAACGACCTGCTGGTGGCCCTCATCTTCGTCGGCCCCGGGGAGAAGCAGCCCCTCACGATCGCAGTCAACAACCTCATCGGCCAGCAGGGTACGGGCTGGGAGCTGGTGACCGCCGGCGGACTCTTCTCGATGATCGTGCCGGTCATCGTCTTCCTGTCCCTGCAGCGGTTCTTCGTCCGCGGCCTCACCGCAGGCGCGGTGAAGGGATGACCGCCCGCGAGAGCGCGTGGCCGGAGGAGCGGCGCTCGCCAGAGGCATCCGGCCTCCAGGTACGGCGATGGGGCCTGCGGCTGCTGGCCTTCCTCGCCATGGCCTTCGTGGCGGTGGTGGCGTCGTCGATCCAGCAGCACTACACCGTGCTGACCTCGCTGCTCCTGGTGGTCGGCCTCCCCGGCGCCGCGGTGTGCACCGTCGGCGGGCTCAAGGCGATGTACGACGTGCCCCCCGACCAGCGAGCCCGCGGCCACAGTCGGCGCTAGCAGAGGACAGCCGTGACGACCGAGTTCCAGACCGAGTTGCCGACCATGGCACGACGCGGACGGCCCGACCGGCAAGCGGTGGTCGTCGAGGTCCTGCAACGGCAGGACGGCTTCCGCAGCGCCCTCGAGCTGTACGCCGACCTGCGACAGTGCGGCTCCAGCATCGGGCTGACCACCGTCTACCGTCATCTCAACCTGCTCGTCAGCTCGGGGCGGGCGGACGTGGTGGTCACCCGCGATGGCGAGGCACAGTTCCGGCTGTGCGGAGCCAAGACCAACGGGCTGTCGGGGGGACGGGCGCACCACCACCACCTGCTGTGCCGTGCCTGCGGCAAAGCGGTGGAGGTCGAGGCCCCCACCCTGGAGGTCTGGGCGACGTCCGTCGCTGAGGCCGCCGGCTACACGGACGTGACCCACACCCTCGAGGTGTTCGGTCTCTGTCCCGACCACTAGGCTCCGGACATGCAGGATGCGCGGGCAGGTCGCCGCCCGACCCAGTCGGACGTAGCACGGCTGGCGGGTGTCTCGTCGACGACTGTCTCGTTCGTGCTGAACGAGACCAGCGGCCAGACGATCAGCGCCGAGACCCGGCAACGGGTGCTCAGCGCCGTCGCCGAGCTCGACTACCGCCCCAACCTCGCCGCCCAGGGCCTGCGCAAGGGTCGCTCCCGGACCATCGGGTTCGTTACCCACGACGCGGAGTTCGGTGCCTTCGCCGCTCCGTCCATCGCCGGCGCCCACGAGGCATCGCTGCGGCACGGCAGCCTGCTGCTCGTGATGAACCTCGCCGCCGACCGCAGCAGGGCCTGGAGCGCGATCAACGACATGCTGGACCGACAGGTCGACGCCTTGATCTTCGCCGTGTCCGGCACCAAGCGGGTCGCCCTCCCGGACACGACGTCGAGCGTGCCCACCCTGCTGGTCAACTGCTACACAGCCAACGACACGCTGCCGGCCGTCCTGCCCGACGAGGAGCGTGGCGGCCGCGAGGCCACCCAGGCGCTCCTCGACCTCGGCCATCGCGACATCGCCTATCTCACCGGCCTTCCCGGCGCATGGGCGACGCGTCAACGTCTCCGGGGATACCGCGCAGCGGTCCAGGGTGCCGGCCTCGACGTCAAGGCCCAGACCGTCCTCACGGGCAACTACCGGGCCGACTCGGGCTACACGCTCACCCGCGACCTGCTCAAAGGCCCGCGCCGTCCCTCCGCCATCATGTGCGGCAACGACCGCATGGCTGTCGGCACCCTCATGGCGCTGTACGAGGCGGGCCTCCGTGTCCCCGAGGACATCTCGGTCATGGGGTACGACGACCAGCACGGCCTGTCCGAGGAGGTCCACCCGCCGCTGTCGACGGTGCGCCTGCCCTACCACGCGATGGGCTGGTTCGCCGCCGAGCAGATCTTCAGCGGTCAGCTCGCAGAGCTCGAACCGCGCACCATGGTCCACTGCCCCGTGGTGTTGCGTGACTCGACGGGCGCCCCGGCCAGCAACGGTCACACCCGCCGCGCCCGCACATCGCCTGCCCCCCAGCCGAAGAAGCGCTGACGGCATTCGCTTGACACGGACCGCGGCAAGGGCCAGCGTAGTGACTTATTCGAGTTAGTCCGCGGGAGAGGCGTGAGGCGTGCACCCAGACCCGCCCGCGCACCTGATCGGCAGCCCGGGCTCGACGGGCATCGTCCTCGTCGAGCTTCCCGACCGGCTGCCGGGCGTCGCCTGGTTCGGGGTCGTTGCGCCCGACCTCACGGCCGACGCGGTCGTCGAGCTGGCGCCCGAGCGGGTAGCCCTCCTGCCCGAGGCGTCTCATGGCTGGTACGGCCGGCCGGGCCTCGTCGGGCACCGCGGCCCGCAGGCACCGGCGGGCTGGTCGACCTGGTTCCGCCCGCTGCGGGCCGACGTGGGACCGTCCCACGCCGTCCTGCTCGCAGCGGACGAGACAGCAGGCCTGTCGCTACGCACGGAGGTCGTCGCCGAACGCCACGGCACGCTGCGCATCCGGCACACCCTGACCAACACCGGTGACACCGACTTCGTCGTCGACTCGCTCGACGTGGTGCTCCCCGTACCTGACCGGGCGACGGAGATGCTCGACTTCACCGGTCGATGGTCCCGCGAGCGGCAACCCCAACGCCACTCGGTCCGGGATGGCCTGTGGCTGCGGGAGAACCGACGCGGCAAAACGGGCTTCGACAGCGCGACCGTGCTCCTCGCCGGCGCCCCGGGCTTTGGTTTCGGCACCGGGTCGCTGTGGGGTGCCCACGTGGCGTGGAGCGGCAACAGCACGTACCGGCTGGAGCGCTCCCTGCACGGCAAGGCGATGGCAAGCACGACCACCGTGGGCGGCGGAGAGCTGTTGCTCCCCGGCGAGGTCATCCTCGGCGCCGGCGAGAGCTACGCGACCCCCTGGGTCCACTTCACCGCCACCACGGCCGGACTGGACGGCATCGCAGCTGCGCACCACACCCACGTACGCGCGCTTCCCGCGCACCCGGCCACACCACGCCCCGTGACGCTCAACGTCTGGGAGGCCGTGTTCTTCGACCACGACCTGACCAAGCTGTCCGGCCTGGTGGACACCGCCGCGTCGATCGGGGTCGAGCGTTTCGTCCTGGACGACGGCTGGTTCGGCAGCCGCCGCAACGATGCAGCGGGCCTGGGCGACTGGACGGTCTCCCCGGACGCCTGGCCCGACGGCCTCGACCCGCTGGTCGACCACGTGCGCTCTGCCGGCATGCAGTTCGGCCTCTGGTTCGAGCCGGAGATGGTCAATCCCGACTCCGACCTCTACCGCGCCCATCCGGAGTGGATCCTCGCCACAGCAGGCAGAGTGCCACCAGAGGAGCGACGCCAGCACGTGCTCGACCTCGGCCAGCCGGGGGCCTACGCCCACGTGCTCGACCAGATGACCGAGACGCTCTCGGAGCACGCCGTCGACTACGTCAAGTGGGACCACAACCGCGACTTCGTGGAGCCCGGGTCGCGCGTCCGCGGCGACCGGCCAGGCACCCACGTACAGACCGAGCGGTTCTACGACCTGCTCGACGAGCTGCGCCGCCGGTTCCCCCACATCGAGTGGGAGAGCTGCGCCTCGGGCGGTGCGCGCATCGACCTCGAGGTGCTACGCCGGGTCGAGCGGGTGTGGACGTCGGACCAGAACGACGCCCTGACCCGTCAGCACATCCAGCGGTGGACCGCCCAGCTGGTTCCGCCGGAGTACCTCGGATCGCACGTCTCGGCGCACGCCTCGCACCAGACCGGCCGCGTGCTGTCGCTCGACTTCCGTGCGGCGACGGCGTTCTTCGGCCACTTCGGTGTCGAGTGGGACCTCTCCCACGCCAGCCACAGCGACCTGGCCGCGCTGACCGGATGGATCGCCCTGCACAAGGCCCACCGCCGGCTCCTGCACAGCGGCCGGCTGGTCCGCGGCGACTCGGCGGTCGAGGGCTTCTGGGTGCACGAGGTGGTCGCCCAAGATCGCAGTGAGGCGATCGTGGCAGCGGTGCAGCTCGATGACCTCGCGCACGACCCGCCACGCATCGTCGTGCCCGGACTCGATCCGGCCCGGGCCTACACCGTGACCAGGCTGGCGCCGGACGGACCAACCCGGCCGGTGTACGTGCCCCCGTCGCGTGCGACGGGAGCAATGCTCGGAGACCTCGGCCTGCCCGGGCCACCCTTGGCTGCGCAGTCGATCGTGCTGCTGCACCTGTCCTAGCAGGCACCCGGACACGGAGTCGCGTCCACGGGGTGGGCCTCGGCCCACTGGATCAGCTCGCGCAGGGCCGGCAGGAGGGCACGCCCGCTCTCGGTGAGCTGGTACGAGACAGCGATGGGCGGCCCGGCATCGACCGTGCGGGCGACGAGACCAGCACGCGCGAGGCCGGCAAGCCGCTCCGAGAGCACCGAGTCACTGATGCCGGCGACCGCGCGGGCGAGCCCCGCGAACCCCATCGGGCCAGCGCCGAGCATGCCCAGGATGAGCCCGTTCCAGCGCTTGCCCAGGAAGTCGAAGACCCGCGACAGGGCGACGTCGCAGAGCATCGCGTCGTGTCCTGCGGTCGTCGTCACCCCTTCACGATACCTCGTGCTACCGTTCTCATTGTCGCTAGGGAAAACCTAGTTGCCATGTCCGCGCAAGCCCAGACCACCGCAGGAGCACCGATGTCTCTGTTCCGCCTCGACGCCAGCATCCGTACCGAGGGATCCGTCAGCCGTGCCATCGCCGACCTGGTGGAGCAGGGGTGGCGTGAGGGCAACCCCGACCAGCAGGTGGTCCGCCGCCACGTGGGCACCGAGCCTGTCCCCGCCCACTACTGGGGCCTCGCCGCCTTTGCCGCCTACACCCCGGCCGACCAGCGGAGCGCCGCACAGCAGGAAGCCGTGGCCTTTGCCGCGACGCTCGTCGACGAGCTCGTCGCGGCCGACGCCTTGCTGTTCGCCGTCCCGCTCTACAACTTCGGCGTCTCGCAGCACTTCAAGGCCTACATCGACATGATCATCACCGACCCGCGCATGGCCGCCGGCACCGAGCCCCTGCTCAAGGACAAGCCGGCCGAGCTGGTCGTCGTCCGTGGCGGAGGCTACAGCGCCGGCACTCCCCGCGAGGGCTGGGACCACGCCACCGGCTGGTACCGCCGCATCCTCGAGGACGTCTGGCAGCTGCAGCTCAACGTCGTCGAGACCGAGCTGACCCTTGCCGAGGTCGTCCCGGCCATGGAGGAGCTGCGGCCGATCGCGGCCCAACTGCGGGCCGAGGCCGAGGAGCTGGCCGTCAAGCACGGTGCAGCACTGCGCGCCTAGATCCACTGCGCTAGGGCGCGCGGGCGGTGCTCCCCCGGGCGATGAGCCTTGCGGCGACGTCCTCCAGGGGAGCGACCGGCCGGCCGTCGAGCTGAGCCAGCAGGAGCGCCGCAGCGTGGGCGCCGTAGGCAGGGATGTCACGGGACAGCGCGGTGAGTGCCGGTCGCACCAGCTGGCTCAACGGCGAGTCGTCCCAGCCGACGATCGACAGGTCGCGCGGCACGTCGACTCCCATCTCCTGGGCAACGCCAATCGCCGCTACGGCCATCACGTCGTTGTCGTAGATGATCGCGGTCGGTCGGCTGGGTCGCGAGAGCAGGGACCGCGTCGCCTGGGCCCCCTCCTCGCCGGTGTAGTCGGTCTGGATGACCTCCGCCAGGGGCAGGCCGTGTCTGGCCATGGCGTCCTGCAACGCCTGGGTACGGATGCCGGTGTGCTGCAGGCTGCGCAGGCCCGCAACACTGGCGATGCGCTCGTGGCCCAGCGCGACGAGGTAGTCGACGGCCGTGCTCACCGCAGCGGCGTCATCGGCCCAGACACCGGGCAGCGAGCCCAGCCCGTCCGGCCCGCCGACGATGACCGCCGGCAGCGCCAGCTCCTCGAGCACGGGGACGCGGTCATCGCCCACGTGCAGGTCGACCACGATCACCCCGTCGACCCGGCGCTCGGCCCACCAGCGCCGATAGGCGGCGATCTCCTCGTCGTGGTCGCGCACGACCTGCAGCAGCAGCGCGATGTGGCGCGCCGAGAGCTCGGCCTCGAGGCCTGAGATGAAGGCCATGAAGAAGTGCTCGAAGCTGAGCACACGGGCCGGTCGGGCGATCACGAGCCCGACCGCGTCGGCCCGGGCGCCGGACAGAGCGCGTGCGGCCCGGTTGGGCTGCCATCCGATCTGCTCGGCGATGGTGAGGATGCGCTGGCGGGTCACTTCGGAGACGCCGGGCTGACCGTTGAGGGCGTAGGAGACAGCACCCTTGGAGACGCCCGCGCGTGCAGCGATGTCGCCGATCGTCGGCCGCTTCATCGCCCTCCCCGGCTCAAGGGTGAACCGGTGCGGCAACCCGAGGCCCCGATCCTACGACCCCGGCACGCGTCAGGAGCCGAGAATGTCGTTGACGCAGCGAAGAACCGGGGCGCGACCCAGCTCGTCAGCAACCACATGGGCACCGTGCTGCACCGTGAACGTTGCGGACTCGCCCGGCAGCAGCGTCACCAGGGCCGTGTCCACCGTTGCCGTCGGATCGAGCCGGTCGGGGAAGAGGCACACGTCGCGCAGCAGCGTGACGGCGGTGATGGTGACGGCCGTACCGCCCACGACGGGCGTCGTGACCACGGCGTACTCCGCTGCCGGGTAGTTGAGGTTGCGGTCCCGTTCGAAGAACCAGTGCGCCTGCTGGTCGCCGAACCTCGCGACGACCAGCTCCCCCTTCACATCGTCTGCGGCCGCCACGTCGTCCGGGACGGCAACGGTGACCGCATCGCGGGCTGACACCGAGACTGTGGTCGCAAACGACGCGAGAACTGCGCCGGAGAAGGACAACCGAACCACCTCGAGGCCACCCTGCCAGTCGCCCGCAGTGTCGTTGCCGACCGAGACGACGAGGCCCCCGTCGCGTGGCTGCACTGTCAGCAGCCG
Organism: Acidothermaceae bacterium B102; assembly: GCA_033097465.1. Lineage (GTDB taxonomy): Bacteria > Actinomycetota > Actinomycetes > JAWWOL01 > JAWWOL01 > JAWWOL01. The sequence continues at coordinate 3,211,481 of AP028633.1, read as the reverse complement.
GTCGCGATAGGACTGCCGCAGCGCGAACCACAACGGCTTGCGGTGGCCGTCGCCGTCGACGGCGGCCCAGCTCACCGACGGCCAGCAGTCGTTGAGCTGCCACACGATCGTGCCCGTACAGACCGGGAAGGTCGACCGGAAGTGCTCGATGCCGACCTGCAGGGCCCGGGCCTGGTTGAGCTGGGTCAGGTAGTGCCAGTCGTCGACGTCGGCCGGCACGCCGAAGTGCTCGTCGAGACCGCGCTCGAGCTTGAGGTTGCCGCCGATCGCCTTCTGGTGCACGAGCATCGCGGCCGAGGTAGGGGTGAGGTCGGCTGGGTCGAGTGCCCGCCGCAGGGTCGCCATCGACGGCGGCGCCTGGTAGCCGAACTCGGCGACGAACCGCGGCGCGTACGTGCGGTAGTCGAGGTAGTCGCGGGTGTTCCACACGTCCCAGATGTGGATGACCCCACGGCTGGGCTCGTTGGGGTGCACGTCGGGGCTGCCGGAGTACGGGCTGCCCGGCCAGTACGGTCGGGTCGGGTCCAGTTCGGCGACGATAGCGGGCAGCGTGTCGAAGTAGTAGTGCGCGCCCCACGACCGGCCCTCCAGAACTTCCTGCCAGCCCCAGTCCCAGAAGCCCCAGATGTTCTCGTTGTTGCCGTTCCAGAGCACGAGGCTCGGGTGCGCCGCCAGCCGGACGACGACCTCGCGGGCCTCGGCCACGACCTCCTCTGCCAACGGCGACTCCTCGGGATAGGCGGCACAGGCGAACAGGAAGTCCTGCCACACCAGCAGACCGCGCTCGTCCGCGACGTCGTAGAAGTCCTCGGACTCGTACATGCCGCCGCCCCAGACACGGAGCAGGTTGAGGCCGGCGTCGCAGGCATCGGCGAGGCTCCGCTCGTACGACGCCCGGTCGAGGCGGGTCACGAACACGTCGTCGGGGATCCAGTTGGCGCCCCGGACGAGGATCGGCGCTCCGTTGACGATGAGCCGAAAGGGGACCCCGGCGGCGTCAGGTGTGGTGTCGAGCTCGACCGTGCGAAAGCCCACGCGACGCTGCCAGGCGTCGAGCGCCGCGCCGTCCGACGTGAGCTGCAGGCTGGCGTCGTACAACGGCTGCCCGCCGTAGCCACGCGGCCACCAGAGCAGCGCGCCCGCCAACTCCACGTCGACAACAACGGTGGTCTCGCCCGGAGCGAGTGGCACTGCGGTGCCGACAGACTGACCGTGGCCCGCGACCCGCATCGAGAGCGACAGCGGTCGGTCGAGCCCGGCAGCGGTGCGCTCGACCTCGACGTGCAGCGCCACCCGCCCCACCCCGTCGTCGCCGACGGTCACGAGCGGGCGCACCGACGCGATGCGGGCGGTGCTCCAGCCGTGGAGCCCGACGGGCCGCCAGATGCCGGCTGTCACCAGTGCCGGTCCCCAGTCCCAGCCGAAGTTGCAGGCCATCTTGCGGATGAAGGCGAAGGGCGCAGGGTACGGACCCGGCCGGTCCCCCAGCTGCGCGCGCATGGCCTCGCCGTAGGCCAACGCTGAGCGGAAGACGACGGACAGCTCGTTGCCCGACGAACGCAGGGTGTCCGTGACGTCGAACCGGTACGACCGGTGCATGTTGGCCGTCGCACCGACGAGGGCGCCGTTGAGGGTGAGCTCGGCCACGGTGTCCAGACCCTCGCACACCAGGTCGACCCGCTCGTAGGACCCGAGATCGCTGTCAAATGCGCTGCTGTAGAGCCAATCTGCCTCGCTCACCCAGCTGACGAGCTGTTCGTTGCTCCCGAGCATCGGGTCGGGGATGAGGTGCGCGGCCAGCAGGTCGGTGTGGACGCAGCCGGGCACGGTCGCGGCGATGTCCCGTACCCCGACGTGGTCGGGCACGCCGGCATGCGGCAAGGCACGCAACGTCCAGTCGTCGTGCAGTGGCAAAAGCTCACTCATCGGGGCATCCGTTCGTCGAGATCGTCGTGGGGGCAGGGCGACTCAGCACGCACGTCACTTCACCGCGCCGGAGGTAAAGCCGTTGTAGACCCACTTCTGCAGTGCGAGGAACAGCACGAGCGTCGGCAGCAGCACGATGACCACGCCCGCGCAAATGACCTCCCACTGGGCGCTGAACGGCCCCAGGAAGCGGAACAGCGAGGTCGACATGACCCCCTGGTTGTCCGAGGGCATGTAGAGGAACGGGATGTAGAACTCGTTGTAGATCGCGACGCCCTTGATGATGACCACGGTGGCGATGGCCGGCTTGAGCAGAGGCAGGATGATCCGCCAGTAGATGGACCAGTGGTTGGCACCGTCGATCGCGGCCGCCTCGTCGAGCTCGCGCGGGATGCCGCTGAGGAACTGGACGAAGATGTAGATGGACAAGATGTCCGTGCCGGTGAACAGAGCGATCGCCGAGCCCTTGGTGTCGAAGAGCCCGAGGTAGTTGACCACCTTGAAGGTCGCGACCTGGGTCGTGACCGACGGCACCAGGGTGGCCAGCAGGAACAGCCCCAGCACGAGCCGTCGGCAGGCAAACCTGAACCGGCTGATCGCATAGGCAGCCATCGAGCCGATGAAGATCGTGCCGGCCAGCGACACGCACACGATGATCGCGGTGTTGACGAACGCCGAGAGCATGTCGCCCTGGACAAACGCGGTGTGGTAGTTGTGCAGGTTGAGCCAGTTGTGCGGCGGCGTCAGGGGGTCGGTGGTCAACAGCTCGTGGTTGGTCTTCAACGACCCCAGGAAGATGACGATCAGCGGTACCAGGGTGACCACGCAGGCAAGCACGAGCGTGCCGTACGTCCAGGTGCGGCCCAGCCGGTGGTGCCAGCCTCGCCCGGTGGCCGCGACGGGACGGGGGTGGCGGGCCGCGGTCTGCCGTTCGCTGAGCAGGGTCATGTGAGGGTCACCCCCTCGTCGGGCAGGATCGCCCGTTGGATAGCCGTGACCACGAGGATGATCAGCAGCAGGACGACGGCCATCGCCGACGCCAGGCCGACGTGCTGGTTCTCGAAGGCCTGCTTGACCGTCTGGATGACGAACGTCTCGCTGCCGTTGGCTCCCCCCGTCATGATGTACGGGATCTCGAACACCGCCAGCGAGCCGGCGATCGCCAGGATGAACGTCAGCCCGATGATCGGCCGGATGCCAGGGGCGATGATGTAGCGGAACTGCTGCCAGCGCGAGGCTCCGTCAATGTCGGCGGCCTCGTACAGCTGGGCGGGGATCGACTGGATCGCACCGAGGAAGAGCACGAAGTTCAGCCCCATGTAGCGCCAGACCGACACCCCGGACAGCGAGTAGTTGATCAGGCTGGGGTCACCGAGCCACTGGTGCTTGAGACCCCCGGCGCCGACCACGTTGAGCACCGAGTCGAGAGTGCCGCCAGGGCGGAAGAAATAGAGAAAGATGAAGGCGATGGCGACGCCGTTCAGCAACGACGGGAAGAACAGGATGCCCTTGAACAGGTTGCTGAAGCGCACTTTGAAGCTCAGCACCGTCGCGAAGTAGAGCGCCAGGCCGATCTGCAGGAACGACGCGAAGAAGTAGTAGAGGCTGACGTAGAAGACGTGGAAGTAGACCGGGTTGTCGACGATGGCCCGGTAGTTCTTCAGTCCCACGAACGCCTTGTGCGGGTCGAGACCGTCCCACGACGTGACGCTGTAGTAGAGGAGGTTGACCACCGGGATGTAGGTGAACGTCCCGAGCAGCACCAGCGGCAGAACCAGGAAGAGCCACGGCGTCCATCGCCGACCGCGGATGCGCTGGTGACCCCGCGATGTGCGCGCCACCGGGGACAGGGGCGTCGTAGCCGTCATGGTCTGCACTCACTCTCGCTTGAGGGTCTTCCTACCCGGTACGGGCAATCGTCGCGTGGGTGGCGGCCGGGTCGCAGCCACCACCCACGCGACGATCACGTCAGCTCGGTCAGCCGGTGACCGTCTTGATGCCGGCCGCCCACTGCTTGTCGAGGTAGTCGAAGAGCTGCTGCTTGGTCTCGTGCTTGGCGCCGCGGGCATCGTCGACCAGACGCTGCCAGCTGGTCGGCTGGAACGGCAGGACGTCGGACTCCTTCTCGATGTCCGCCTCGGTGCTCTCCTTGCCGGCCGGGGCCGGTGTGAGCTCGATGTACTTCACGTTGTTGGCGGTGAAGTCACCCAGCGCCTTGGACGCGGGGCCGTTGACCAGCACCGAGACGCCGCCCTGGTCGGTGGCGTAGTTGGAGTCGTTGGCGAACCAGTCGACCCAGGCCCGCGCCGCGTCCTTGTGCTTGGAGTGGATGCTGATCGCGTTCTTGTAGTCACCGGAGATGACCGAGTGGAACGAGCCGTCCACCTGGACCGGGAACGGCAGGTAGCCGATATCGGCCGGGTCCTTGGCCTTGCCCTGGAACTGCGTGATGGCCCAGGAGCCGAGCGCCATCGTGGCGGCCTTGCCGTCGGCAAGCAGCTGCTTGGACGACTCCCAGTCGGTGGTCGTCGGGTCGGCCTCGGTGTCCTTGGCCGCGACGGCGTCGTAGAGCAGGCCCCAGATCGTGTTGTGCTCCTGGCCGGCCGCCCACGGCGCCTGGTTGCTGATCAGCTTGTTGACGGCGTCGGGGTCAGCGGAGACGCCACCGCGGTTGGACTCCCACTGGGTCAGCGGCCAGCCGTCGTGGTAGTTGGTGTAGAGCGGGATGGCCGACGTCTTGGTCTTGATCAGGTTGAGGTCGGTGAGGAACTCCGCCGGGGTCGTGGGGTCGGCCGTGATGCCGGCAGCCGCCCAGACCTTCTTGTTGTAGACGAAGCCGTTGGCGTTGCCCGTGATGGCGATGCCGTACGACTTGCCCTGGTAGTTCTGCTCACTGGTGATGAAGCGGTACTTCTTGGAAAGGTCCGCGACCGTGCCCAGCGGCTCGAAGAAAGTGGGCAGCTGCTTGGGGGTCACGGAGTTGGGGATCAGCAGCACGTCACCGTAGTTGGACGTGTTCAGCCGGATCTTCACGTCGCCCTCGTAGTCGGTCAGGGCCTGGAAGGTCACGTGCACGTTGGGGTAGATGGCCTCGAACTTCTTCGCATAGTCGGCGAAGACGGTCTTGACGATGTCGGTGCGGTTGGTCAGGACCGTGATGTCGCCCTTGATGCTGGTGTTGACCGCCGGAGCTGCGGCGCTGGACGCCGCCCCGCCGCTCGTGGCGCCCGCGCTGGGCGCGGCTCCGCTCGTGGCCGCAGCGCTTGGTGCTGCACCGCTCGTCGCGGCCGGGGCGGCCGAGGTTGCGGCACCGCCGCTGGTCGCGGGTGCTGCCGCACCGGAGCCACTGCCCCCGCCGCAGCCGGCCAGGGTGAGCCCGAGCGCGGCGAGGACCGCCACCGTCTTGGTCGTTCTCATATGCGTCTCTCCTTGGGTTGGAGCGGATCGAGTCGAGCGCCGAGGGCCGGCAGGGCCGCTGGCTTCCTCCGCCACCGGATCGCAGCGAACCGTACGGCCGCCTGATTAACCGGTCAAGTGATCTCCTCGACACAGCGCCGTCTGTTACCAAAGCGAGACGTCGACCGGCCCATGATCGCCACCCGCACAGGCATGTTCACAGGCTCACACCACATGGCCTTGACGCTTAACCGCGTAAGTGGTGGCATAGCCGGATGGATGCACTCGCCCCGTACGTCGCGGGCATGACGTGGGGCTGGACCGGGGTTCGCGGGACATGGGACACGCCCGACGCCGACCGCTCGATGCGGGCGATGGCCGCGAGCACGGCCGCCAACTGGGTGGCCGTCACGTTCGCCGCCTTGCAGGCGACGGCCCAGTCCACGCAGATCCACTGGCGCGACGCCCCGACAGTCACCGATGACGAGGTGCGTGCCGAGATCGCCCGCGCCCGGTCGCTCGGGCTCTCTGTCTGCCTCAAACCGGTCGTCAACTGTGCCGACGGCACCTGGCGGGCCCACATCAACTTCTTCGACGTCGACGTGCCGCCCGAGCCCAAGTGGTCGGACTGGTGGGCCTCCTACACCGAGTTCATGACCCACTACGCGGCCATCGCCCAGGAGACCGGCTGCGCCATGCTGTGCATCGGCTGCGAGATGGTGCAGACCGACCGGCGTGCCGACGAGTGGCGCGCCCTCATCGGCACGGTGCGCGAGGTCTTCGACGGCTTGATCACCTACAACTGCGACAAGTACCAGGAGGACCACGTCACCTGGTGGGACGCCGTCGACGTCATGTCCTCCAGCGGCTACTACCCCGTCGGTCACTGGGACGAGCAGCTCGACCGCATCGAGGCCGTGGTCGCGCGCGAAGGCAAGCCGTTCCTGTTCCTGGAGGCCGGCTGCCCCAGCCGCGCAGGATCTCAGCACCTGCCCAACGACTGGACCTTCGACGGACCGCCCAGCCTCGAGGCCCAACGCGCCTGGTACGCCGAGGCCTTCGCGTCGACGTCGCAGCGGGACTGGGTCGGTGGCTTCGTCCTGTGGGACTGGCCCGCTGCCCTGCCGGTCGGCGACCCGGCGCAGGGCCGGGGCTACGACATCATCGGCAAGCCGGCTGCTGATCTCGTACGGGACCACTACACCCGGATGCTGGCAACGCGACCTTAGCGACCTCTCACCTGGCCGCCCGAAGCATCCGCACAAAGTGCGGCGGTGTGACGACCGGACGCGTGAATGGTGGGCAGGAGTGCCTGTCCCGCAGGGGTTTCTGCTCCTTAGTCACCCGTTACTCCATCGAAACCTTCCTCTCAGAGGAGGCGTCTACCGTCAGACGTGTCAGCAGCTCGTCGAGCACGGGATGGACCATGCCGGAGTCAAAGACCGATCAGGCGCACCGCACCATCGAAGAGATCAGCAACTATCACGACTGCGGCGACGCGCGCGGACGCGTGTGGCTCGACAGCCACCCCGACGCCCGTGAGAAGGCCGACGAGGCGCTACGCGCACAGCTGGCTGAGGATGCGGGATCGCCTCCACAGCAACGGTTGTCATCGACCGACTGACCGTCAGCCGACGACTGCCTCACCGATCGCCGGCTCGCCGACAGCTGCGCCCGACGTCGCGCGGCGCAGCACGCCGATCAGCTCGTCGTTGGGTCCGATGATGTAAGCGGTGTCGCCCGCGCTGAACCGGGTGCCGCGACGCGGCGGGTGCTCCAGCTCGCCCGTGGTGTAGCGGTGCAGGGCGATGACCCGGGTGTTGGCCGAGAGCCCCTGCATGGCCACCCCGTCGAGCGCACCGCCGGCGGCGATGTTGAGCCGGCCGATGGTGAACGGGCTGCCGGCCACCGAGAACGCGCCCATCACCTCGAGGCCCAGAGCGGCCGCGACGAACCATGGCGCGGTGATCGCCTCGATCGACTGGATGTTCTGGAAGCCGAAGCGTGAGGCGATGGTCCGCGACAGGGACTGGTCGAACACCCGCATCACGACGGGGATCGAGCCGGCGGCCCACCGGTCGTCGAGCATGTCGCGTACGGCGATGCCGGTCTCGATGTTGACCATGTCGTCACTGGTCAGGATCGCGATCGCCGCAGCATCACGCAGCCGGGCGTCCTCCAGCGTGCCCACGGAGGTGGCGTCGCCGAAGATGACCGGCAGGTCGAGGGCTGCCGCCTCGGACAGGAACCGGTTCCGCTCGTCGCGCTCGATGACCACGACCTGCTTGCCGGCCGCGATCAGTCGCGAGGCCACCTGAAGGCCGAACGCCCCGAGGCCCACCACGATCACGTGATCGGTCATGCGCCGCGCCCGCCGCTTGCCCAGCGAGTGGTTGAGGCGACGGCTGATCAGGAAGTCGGCGACGTACGCCATGATGATCGCGAAGATGCTGATGCCCGAGAGCATGAGCAGGATCGCCCACACCCGCAGCCACCATGCCTGGGCGGTAAAGCTGAAGTCGCCGTAGCCCACCGTCGAGACCGTTTCGACACTGAAGTAGAGCGAGGTCAGGAAGGTCATGCCCGGCTTGCGGTACTGCCACCACAGCAACATCGTCGAGCTCGAGATCAGCAGCAACAGGCCGACCAGCGCGCGGTAGAGCCCACGATCGAACTCGCCGAGGGCGGCCCGCAGGGTGCCGACGAGACGGGTCAGCACGCGGCCCTGGCCGGCACGCTCCCGCGGGCCGGACGGGACGAAGGCGATGTCGCGCATCGCCAGCTCCTCCGGCGTGCCGAGCATGGTGGCGGTGTCTCCCGGCTCGGTGACGAAGTCTCGACCGGGACAGGCGAAGACGGTCGGGTGGGCGGTCTCCAAGGTCGGCCGGGTGACGGCCACCGGCGCGAGGTCGCCGAACACCGAGCGCAACGTGCCGTGCTCGACGGGCACGGTGGCGGCTACGAAGATCGTCGACTCGAACTCCATCTGGTGCATGTGCTGGCCGAGGCAGGCTTCGACGATGGACGGGGCAGCGAGCGTCGCCCCGTCGATCACCGCTCCCGGCCCGTTGTCCACCGCCATCGCCCGGCGTACCGCGGTGTTGCCCAGCTGGGACACGACGCGGATCGCAGGGTTCATATGCCGTGCCTGCAAGGCAATCTGGACGTTGCGCAGGTCCTTGGCGACCACGCAGACGATCGCGCTCGCCGACAGGATGCCGGCCGCCGTCAGCGTCTGCTCGAGACTGCCGCGCGGTCCGACCAGCGCGGCCGTCCGCCCCTGGACCGACGACAGCTGCAGAGCCGTCCCGAACTCCGTCAGCACCACCACCTGTTGGCCGCCCCGGCTGAGTTGGTCGACGATGGTGACCCCGATGCCGTCCAGGCCGCAGACGATGATGTGTCCGCTCAGGCCGCCGGCGTCACCGGGCTGGTTGTCCGGCACTCTTCTCCTCTCGCCCCTGTCGAGGGAAACGGAGACGGCCGGCCGCACGCGCCCTGAGGGACGCGCGCGGACCGGCCGCCTTCACCACTGAAAGCCGTACCCGCAACTACAGGATGAAGAGCATCTCCTGGTACGTCGGCAGTGGCCACAGGTCGTCGGCCACCAGGTGCTCGAGCTCGTCAGCGGCCCGGCGCACGTCGAGCATGGCCGGCAGCAGGCCGGTCTGTGCGTGCTGGGCCTCGGTAAGCTCGTCGTCGTGGTGCTGTGAGAGCTCGGAGCGCAACGTGAGCAGCGACTCCTTGAGCGACGTGACCAGGGTCGTCACGCTGATGAGCGTGTCCTTGTCCGCGTCGATGCCCGCAGCGAGCAGCGTCGCGACGTTGCTGGCCAGCTCGGTCTGGTAGCGCGTGGCAGCCGGCAGGATCGTCGTCTGCCCCATCTCCAGGGTGAGCCGCGCCTCGACGCCGATGCTCAGGATGTACTGCTCGAGAGCGATCTCGTAGCGGGAGTGCATCTCGCGGTGGCTGAACACCTTGTACTTGCTGAACAGCTCGAGCGCCGACTCCGAGATCAGCTCCGGCAGGGCGTCCAGCGTGGTCTTCAGGTTGGGCAAACCGCGCGCGGCCGCCTCGACCTGCCACTCCTCCGAGTAGCCGTCACCGTTGAAGACCGCGCCACCGTGGTTGGTGATGATGTCCTCGAGGATCGACTGGACGGCGGTGTTGAACTCCACCCCGTCGGCAGCGGACTTGTCGAGCGCGTCGGAGATGTACTCGAGCGCCTCGGCCAGGATCGTGTTGATCGTGACCATCGGGCCGGCCACCGACTGGAGCGAGCCCGGGGCACGGAACTCGAACCGGTTGCCGGTGAAGGCGAACGGGCTGGTGCGGTTGCGGTCGCCCGGGTCGGTCGGGAGGACCGGCAGGGTGTCGACGCCGATGCGCAGCGTGCCCTTCTCCTTGGACGAGGTCGCACCACCCTTGGCGATCTGGTCGAAGACGTCCATCAGCTGGTCGCCGAGGAAGATCGAGATGATCGCCGGCGGGGCCTCGTTGGCGCCGAGCCGGTGGTCGTTGGTCGCCGAGGCGACCGACGCCCGCAGCAGGCCGCCGTACTTGTGCACGGAGCGGATGACCGCAGCACAGAAGACGAGGAACTGGGCGTTGTCGTGCGGGGTGTCGCCCGGGAGCAGCAGGTTGCCCTCGGTCGAGTTGCCGAGCGAGAAGTTGACGTGCTTGCCGGACCCGTTGATGCCCTCGAACGGCTTCTCGTGGAACAGGCACTCCATGCCGTGCTTCTGCGCCTGCTTCTTCAGCGTCACCATGAGCAGCTGCTGGTGGTCGGCGGCCACGTTGGACCGCTCGAACATCGGCGCGAGCTCGAACTGGCCGGGCGCGACCTCGTTGTGACGGGTCTTCGCCGGGATGCCGAGCTTGAACAGCTCGCGCTCGGTGTCGAGCATGTAGCCGAGGACCCGCTCCGGGATAGCGCCGAAGTAGTGGTCGTCGAACTCCTGGCCCTTGGGCGGCTTGGCGCCGAAGAGCGTCCGGCCCGAGTTGAGCAGGTCGGGACGGGCGAAGAAGAAGCTGCGGTCGATGAGGAAGTACTCCTGCTCCGCACCGCAGAAGGACACGACGGCGTCCGGCTTCTCGTGCCCGAAGTGCTGGAGCACGCGGCGAGCCTGAACGGCCATCGCCTGCTGCGAGCGCAGCAGCGGGGTCTTGTGGTCGAGCGCGTCACCGGTCATGGACACGAACACGGTGGGGATGCACAGCGTGTTGCCGTTGCTGTTCTCCAGCACGTACGCCGGGCTGGTGACGTCCCAGCCGGTGTAGCCGCGGGCCTCGAACGTCGAGCGCAGGCCGCCGTTGGGGAAGCTGGAGGCATCGGGCTCGCCCTGGGTCAGCGTCTTGCCCTGGAACTCGGCGATGGCCAGGCCGTCGCCGCCGGGCTCGAGGAAGCTGTCGTGCTTCTCCGCCGTGAAGCCGGTCAGCGGGTAGAAGACGTGGGCGTAATGGGTCGCGCCCTTCTCCATCGCCCAGTCCTTCATGGCGGCGGCGACGACGTCGGCAACGGCCGGGTCGAGCGTGGCCGAGTGCTCGATGGTCGCCATGACCGACTTGAAGACGTTCTTGGGGAGCCGCTTCGCCATGACGGCCTTGCTGAAGACGTTCGAGCCGAAGACCTCACCAGGTCCTTCGGTGACGTCGAACGAAGTCGCGGGGGCTACGTACCCCTTGACCGCGTCGATGGCCTGCAGACGAGCGCTACTACCACTCATGAGTCACTCCTTGCGTGCTCGCGGTCATGTGATGCGGACAACCGGCAGTCCAGGGCCCGCAATCGATCACCGTCACGTTAGGCGAGGCACGGGCCAGGGAGGTTTCCTCTGCGTTAACGCTCGCTACCGATCCCCTGGCACAGGTAACAAATGCGTCCTCTCACGCCCGCCACGTGTCGATCCGATGTCGCGGTCGCACACATTTCACAGAGTTCGTGGTCAAAGCGAGAGGCACACGCGATGATGTCGGGCATGGAGCACATGGAGCTGGGCGCGGACACCCTGCAGAAGGCACTGCGCATCAATCTCGACTCCCGCTGGTACGGGACCGTCGCCGAGATCGGCGCCGGCCAGGAGGTCGCGCGCTGGTTCTTCCGGGCGGGCGGCGCGGCGGGGACCATTGCCAAGTCGATGTCCGCGTACGACATGGAGGTCAGCGACGCCGTCTACGGCAAGTCCGACCGCTACGTCTCGCTCGGCCGGCTCGAGGCCATGCTCGACCACGAGTTCGACCTCAACGTCGACCGCCTGGGCGAGAGCCGCGGCGACAACACCTGCTTCTTCGCCTTCGCCGACACGGTCGTCGCCCGCAGCTACGCCGGCGGCAACGAGTGCCACGGGTGGATGGGCGTACGGTTCCAGGCCCACCCCTTCGACGAGGCCAACCAGATCGTCGTCCACGTGCGCATGCTCGACGAGAGCGCCGACCTGCAGCAGGAGGCGCTCGGCATCGTCGGCGTCAACCTGCTCTACGCCGCCTTCTTCGAGCGCCACGAGCCGGACCAGCTCGTGGCGAGCCTGCTCGACCGGCTCTCCACCGGGCGCATCGAGATCGACATGATCAAGTTCCGGGGCATCGAGTTCCGCCGGGTCGACAACCGGTTGATGGCACTCAAGCTGGTCCAGCTCGGGCTCAGCGGCGTCGCGATGTTCGGCCCCGACGGCGACGTCCTGCAGCCGTCCGAGGTGCTCCGCAAGCACGCGGTGCTGGTCGAGCGGGGCAGCTTCCGGCCACCGACCGTCGTCAACATCAACATGCTCGAGTGCGCCATGGAGAAGTTCCAGCAGGACCCGGGCGTCACAGGCAAGCCGGTCCTCGCGCTCACCGAGCTGACGATGGCCAACCTGCTCGCCGGCGGCTCCGACGTCGACCGGCGCGACTTCCTGGCCCGGGCCGACCTGCTCGCCGCCTGCGGCATGACCGTGCTGATCTCCGACTACTTCGAGTACAACCGGCTCGCCGCCTACCTCCAGGCCCGCACGAGCGAGCGCATCGGCATCGTCATGGGCGTGCCCAGCCTCATCGACATGTTCGACGAGAAGAACCACGTCCAGCGCCCGGGCGGCATCCTCGAGAGCTTCGGCCGACTGTTCAAGAACGACCTCAAGCTCTACGTCTACCCGATGCGCCGGGTCGAGGACGGCCAGATCGTCTGCGTCGAGGACATGACCGTCAAGCCAGAACTCCAGCCGCTGTTCGACTACCTCGCCCGGCGGGGCAGCTTTGTCAACCTCGACAACTTCCGCGAGGACTACCTCACGATCCTCAGCCGCGACGTGCTCAAGCGCATCGCCAGCGGAGACCACGAGTGGGAGCAGATGGTGCCCAAGGCGGTCGCCGAGCTCATCATCGCCCGGTCGTTCTTCGGCCACCACAAGTACGACCACTAGCCGGCGCTAGGCGGGGTGGAGCCGAGCCGAGACGACGGTCACCGCGATCGGGTGGTAGCGGTGGCGATGGGCGGCGAACGTGTCGAGCGCCAGCTGGTGGGTGTCGGGGCGGTCGGCGAGCGCGTGGTAGAGCACCTTGAGGTACTTCAGCCGGCCTACCGTGGCGAGCAGCCCGACCGACGCCGGCACCGCGGGACCGTACCCCGAGAGCAGCCCGAGGTGCAGCCAGATCGCGAGCACGTCGCTGTTGCGGCTCGCCGTCAAGCTGTAGGCGTCGTCCAGGGCGGACAGCAGGTCCGTGTCGACCGGTGACTGCAGCTGGCCCAGGTAGACCTGCCACTCGGTCGCACCCCAGGAGCCAGCGAGCGCCGCCTCGGGCAGCGTGTTGCCCAGCGACCTGATCCGGTCGAGCAGCCTGGACCGCGAGACCGGCGTGCCGTCGGGCAGCCCCGTCCCGTGCAGCCACTCCTCGTAGTCCACCGCTCCGGGCAGCTCGGCCTCGGCGAACGCGACGAACTCCTCGCCGGTCAGCGACCGGAACCGGAACCGGTCGAGGTAGTCGCGCAAGAAGGCCGCGAACCGCTGCTCCCCCACGCTCTCCTCGATGGCGCGCAGGAACAGGTTGCCCTTCTCGAGCGCTACCCACGAGGACGACACGTCAGGGTGGACGCCTTCGAGGTGCAGTCGCAGGCTGGTCAGCTCGGGCGTGTCCTGCAGGTAGCGCAGGTCGTCGTCGAGCGCGTCCCTGCCGATGGCTGCCTGCAGCTCGGCCACCTCGCGCCCCTCCAGCAGCTCGGTCACCTTGCGCTCGCCGAAGACGGTGAAGCCCTCGTTGAGCCAGAAGTGCTCGAGTGAGGCGCACGTGACCATGTCGCCGGTCCAGTGGTGGATCACCTCGTGGCTCAGCACGTTGACCAGGGAGCGGTCGCCGGTCACCAACGTCGGCGTCAGGTAGATCAGCTGCGGGTTCTCCATGCCGCCGTACGGATAGCTGGGCGGCATCACGATGAGATCGGCTCGCTGCCACGGGAAGTCGCCCATCACCGACTCGGCGGCCTGCAGGATCGTCTCGACCTCGGCGAACTCCCACGCGGCGCTGGCCAGCATCGAGGGCTCCGCCCAGACGAGACTGCGCGGACCGATCCGCTCGCTGACGAGGGCGCCGACGGCGAACGCGAGCAGGTAGGCGGGGATGGACTGCGTCACGTCGTACGAGAACCGTCGGCCGCCATGGGAGATCTGGCCCGGAGTGCCTGCCATCACGGCGGTGTAGCCCTCAGGCACGTCGAACGTCGCGTGGACCGTGATGCGTGCCGAAGGACTGTCCGGCACCGGGACCATCGACCGTGCATGGATCGTCTGGCACTGGCTGTAGACGAAGGAGTGAGTGCCGTCGGCCGTCTGCGCCGGCTCGAGCCACTGGAGTGCAGTGCTCTCCGGCCGGGTCGCGTAGACGATGCGGAGGGCGAGAGTGCCTGGTGGCACGACGAGTCGAAGCCGTTGCCCGAGCACAGCATCAACTGTGCCCATCTCGTACGGGACCGGCACCGCCTCGGGGAGCGCGGTGACGGAGGCGATGTCGAGGTTGCGCGTGTCGAGGTCGAGAACGCCGGCCCCCTCGATGGACAGCACCGCCGTGCAGTCGAGCACCCGGCGGGAGAAGTCGACGGCGACCGCCCAGTCGAGGTGCGTGACGACCGGCTGGCTCGCGTCCCAGTACGAGTGTGGATCGGCGACCATGTGGTGAGCTCCTCCGCCCCTCGGCCCAATTCATCATACTGATTATGTTGATTAGGTCTGTCAACCGACCGTACGATGGACCCAGTCCACGAAGGGAGACACCCGGTGCCGACCCTGACCGCAGCGTCCGTCGCCGAGCGCGTAGTCGCCGAGGTCGAGCGCACCATCCTCGACGGTGGCTTCGTGGCCGGCACTCGGCTCGGCACCAAGGACGAGCTGCGTCAGCAGTTCGGCGTGGCCAACGCCACCCTCGGCGAAGCCCTCCGGGTCCTCAACACCCGTGGCATGGTCGAGCTGCGCCGCGGTCCCGGCGGCGGCATCTTTGTCGCCGACCCGTCACCGCTGACCCGGCTCGGCCACCAGGTGCTCGAGCTGCGCCCCGACCAGGCCGGTGTCGCCGACTGCATCGCGGTCCTCGACGCGCTCGACGGCGAGGTGCTCCGCGACGCCGCCAGGCACCGTACGAGCAAGGATGTCGCCGACCTGCGCAGGGCGTTGGCCAAGCTCGAGAAGGCGTGGCCCCGTCCCGACGAGGCCCAGCACCGCATCTGGGATCTCCACCGACGCATCGCCGAGATCTCCCCCAACGCCGTCCTCAAGGCGATCTACCTCAACCTCGTCGACTACGTCCAGCGCGACCTCGGCGAGGTCATCCACGAAGCCGGCTTCGGGCTCAACGACGCGCGCCGGCTGCAGGTCCACCGCGACCTGGTCGACGCCGTTGCCGCCGGCGACGTACGCATGGCCGACAAGGCCAACGCCAGGCACCGGTCGGCTCCTCGTGACTGACCTGACCGTGGTGCAGCACCGCACCGGATTGAGCGCGATCCCGGTCTACCGGCCCGGTCGCACCGCCAAGAACATCGGTGGCGCGCCTGGCCGCGTGGTCAAGCTCTCGTCCAACGAGCTGCCGTACGGGCCATTGCCGAGCGTCATCGACGCCCTTCACCGGGCGACCGCCACCCTGCACCGCTACCCCGACTTCCACAAGGCAGAGCTGATCGACGCGCTCGCCGACCGGCTCGGCGTGACCACCGACGAGGTCGCGGTCGACAACGGCTCCGGCTCCCTGCTGCAAAACCTGGCGCTCGTGACGGCCGCCGCCGGCGACGAGATCGTCTACGGCTGGCGGTCCTTCGAGGCCTACCCGATCTACACCGTCGTCGCCGGCGCCACCTCGGTACGGGTGCCGCTCGACAGCAGCTATACCTTTGACCTCGACGCCATCGCGGCGGCGGTCAATGAGCGCACCCGGCTCGTCATCGTCTGCAACCCCAACAACCCGACGGGCACTGCCGTGACCGCGGCTGCTCTCGACCGGTTCCTGCAGGCCATTCCGTGCAGCGTCGTGGTCGCCCTGGACGAGGCCTACCGCGAGTTCGCGACCGGCCACGACTTCCCCGACGGCGTCGACTTCGCCCGCCGTTACGGCAATGTCGTGGCACTGCGTACCTTCTCCAAGGCCTACGGGCTAGCCGGCCTGCGGATCGGCTACGCCATCGCCCAGCCCGAGCTGATCTCCTTGCTCCGCCGGGTCGCTGTCGGCTTCTCCGTCTCCACCCTGGGTCAGACGGCGGCGTTGGCCTCGGTCCACGCCGAGGACGAGCTGCTCGTCCGAGTCGCCACCATCGTGGCCGAGCGCGAGCGTGTCTTCGGCGCGCTCACCGCGCTCGGCATCGAGACCGTGCCCAGCCAGGCCAACTTCCTCTACCTGCCCACGGTTGACGCCGTGGCCCGCACTGCTGCTTTCGAGGCTCGCGGCGTCATCCTGCGAGGCTTCGGCGACGAAGGGGTACGGGTCACCCTCGGCGACCCGGACGAGAACGACGTCTTTCTCGGCGCAGCGGCCGAGGTCCTCGCACCCGCCTGACCCTTGACGTATCACCGGCCAGGCGAGTCGACTCTTTACTAGGAGCGACGTCGGGGGTCGGTGCCGTGAACGGATGGACGTCAGCGATGGCGGCGGTGGTCCTTGCCGCGGGCGGCGCCTCGGCCAGCGCTGCAGCAACCAGCGCTGCCCCCACGACCAGCGCCGCGGCGTCGGCGTCGGCGTCGTTCGCCCCGTCGACGGCCCCGGGCGGGGTGGTCGTCGCCGTCTCAGCACCGCAGGTGCGGTTGGCCGGCGCCTGCGTCCTCTACCTCGACCCCGTGGCCACGCCGTCGGCACGGTCCACCGACTGCGCCGTCTCCCCTGAGGGCCTCACGGGAACCATCACCGTGCCGTTCGGCCTAGCCGAGACCACTCACCCGGTTGAGGCCGTCGTCGCGCGACCAGCCAACCTCGCCGTCTTCGTCGCACCGACCACGGTCCAGCTCGGCGCCATCGTCGTCCCGTCGCCCACGCTCACCGCCGGCCCGTCTGCGGTGAAACCGCGTTCCGCCGTCGGCGTCGACGGCAGCGGCTTCAATGTCGGCAAGGGCGGTTGCACGCTGACCCTCCTCGACGTCATCACGCGATGCACCGTCGACCCGACCGGTCGCCTGACGGGGTCGGTGACAACCGGCGCGGGAGGCGACCACGAGGTCGTGGAGGCCCGCTGGACCATCGACACGGTGCCGCAGTCTGCCGCAGCAACGCTCACGGTCCTCGCAGCGCCGACCACACATGCCCCGAGCACGTCGACGTCGCAGAGCTCGCCTCCGCCGCCCACGAGCGCAGCGCCCACTACCGCAACGCCCACCACCGCAGCGCCCACCACCGCCGCTGCGACGAGCACCCCCACGCCGACGCCAACTCCGGTCCCGCCGTGTGTCACCCGTTGCTGGCCGCCGTGGCCACCCACGGTCGTGGTGGTGGGAGTCGCCGTCGGTGTCGTCGCCGCAGCAGCCACTGGCGCTGTCCTGTTCGCCGCACGCCGTCCGCACTGGCTGTTCCGGCCCGTGCCGGTCGTCGAAACCCGGCTTCGGCGCCGCCCGGTTGGCCCGCCGCAGCTCGCGCAGGCACGCAGCACGCGAGCGCACTCGATCCAGCTCCGACTGCGCGACCTTCGCCGACCACCCCTGCTGCCCCGACCACACAGGGAGACCACATGACGCGCACCTTCGACGATGTCTCCCTCGCAGAGCTCCGAAAGTCGACGGAGGCAGCGGTCAAGAAGCGGCTGCCTGCGGCCCACACGGTGGCGCACCAGCGACTGGCAGAGGCAGCGTCCGCCCTGCTCGACCTCGACCTGACCGACCTCATCACCAGCGCCTGGTGCAACACCGACGAGATCGTCAAAGCCGCCGACGAGTCACGCCGCCAACCCGAGCCGGTCACCGTCAGCGTCGGCCACCAGGAGTACGCCACCACTCACGACGCCGTCCTCGAGGCCTCCATCGACCGGATCCCGATCAAGCCCATGCCGGTCGGGTTGCGCCTTGAGCTCGAGATGGACTCGCTCGAGCTCACCTTGAGGGACGGCTGCCTCACCGCGGTCGGTGCGGGGCACGGCGCCCTCACCGCCACCCTGACCGTCGACAAGGTCACGGTGCTCCCCGCGGTCAGGCGAGAGCTCGACCTGAAGCGGACTCTCTCGCTCGCGCAGCCGATCCCGCTCTGCCGGCCGCCGCACGCCGAACGTCCGGCAGACGAACCCCGGGAGGTCGTCATGCCGGACGTGGCGCAGGACAGGCAAGACAGGCAAGACAGGCAAGACAGGCAAGACAGGCAAGGTCAGCGCAGTGCGAGGCCCGCCGGGTCGCCGCCCAGCAGCGACTTGGCGTAGACGCTGGTCTGGTCGGCAAGCACCTCGGCGGCACCTGCCTCGAGCCCGTCCAGCGACGCCGCAACGACGTCCCTGGGGTCGCCCTTGGGCGCGGTGACGTCGGCCGTCATGTCGGTGTCGGTGTAGCCGAGGTGCAGGCCCTGCACCAGCGTGCCCTGGTCGCGCAGCTCGACCCGCAGCGTGTTGCTCACCTGCCAGAGAGCAGCCTTCGAAACACCGTAGTCGCCAGCGCCGGCCAGCCACGAGAGGGCTGATGCGACGTTGACGATGGCGCCGCCGCCGTTCTTGCTCAGGATCGGCGCAAACGCCTGCACCAGCCGGATCGGGCCGAGCAGGTTGGTGTCGAGCACCGCGTTGATGTCCTCGATCCTCGATTCGACAAGGGATCCCGCGCCGGTCACGCCGGCGTTGTTGACCAGGATCGTGACGTCCGGAGCGGCCTCGGCCACGGCCGCCACCGATGCGGCGTCGGTCACGTCGAGAGCCAGGGGTACGACGCGGGGGTCGGCATAGGCGAGCGGGGTGCGCGCCGTCGCGTACACCTTGGCGGCCCCTCGATCGAGGAAGCCCTGGACGAAGGCCTTGCCAATGCCCCGGTTGGAGCCGGTGACGAGGACGACGGAACCGGTGATGGAAACCATGATGGTGCTCCTTCTTGGGTCAGGTGAGCAGAGCGGACAGAACAGTGAAAAAGTCGTCGAGCGGGCCGCGGTCCTGGGCGACCTTGGCGCGCAGCACCGAGCCCTGCCAGGCCGCGACGACGAACCGGCCGAGAGCGGCGTCGTCGAGCGATGAGTGCAACGAGCCGGCGGTACGGGCCTCGCGGAGCAGAGCCGTGACGGCGGCAGACCAGGCCTCGAGCCCAGCCTCGACCTCGACCCTGATCGGCTCGCTCTGGGCAGCAAGTTCGTTGCCGAAGTCGCCGTAGAGGCAGCCACGCGCAAAGGCACCGGCGGCGATGGCGTCCGCCTTGGCCCGGAAGTCGGCACGAAGCCGGTCGAGCGGCGCGAGCGAGCGGTCAGCGACGGACTGCTGAGAGCCGTAGACGCGCACCATCTCGGCCCCGAGCGACTCCTTGCTGGTGAAGTGGTTGTAGAACGACCCCTTGGGGACTCCCGCGAGGTCGGTGATGTCCTTGACGCCGGTGGCGTTGAAGCCGTGGTCGCGGAAACGCGTCATCGCCGCGTCCACCAGCTGGTCCCGCACGTTCGCCCTGGCCATGTCTGCCTCCTTCGTCTCCCGGTCGAGCAATATGACCGGTCGTCTTATTCCTGGTGGTCCTCCCGGGTCGCGTCAGCCCGCCTATCACGCGACGATGGCCGGGTGACCCGCCGATGGCTGTTCGCCGACCAGCTCGGCCCGCACTTCCTCGACCGGCCGGACCAGGCGGTCCTGCTGGTTGAGTCGAGCGCCGTCTTCGCCCGGCGACGGTTCCACCGGCAGAAGGCCCACCTGGTGCTGCACGCCCTGCGGACGAGGGCCCGCGAGCTGGGCGACCAGGCTCTCTTCCTGCAGACCCGCACCTATGCCGAGGCGCTGGCTCAGGTGGGCGAGACCGTTGACGTCGTCCAGCCCACGACCTACGCGGCCGACCGGTTCGTACGGGACCGGGGCATCGACGTCCTGCCCGAGCGCGGCTTCGCCACGACGAGGGCAGAGTTCGCCGGCTTCGCCCACGACCGCAAGCGGCTGCTGTTGGAGGACTTCTACCGGTGGCAACGCGCGAGGTTTGGGCTGCTCATGGACGGGTCCGAACCGACGGGCGGCAAGTGGAACTACGACCACGACAACCGCGAACCACCGCCGAAGGCCCTACGCCTCGACATCGACGAGCCCTGGCTGGCACAGGAGGACGACCTGGACGGCGAGGTGCGCGACGACCTCGACCGGCTCCAACGCGACGGCAAGGCAGAGTTCGTCGGCGAGGACGGACCGCGTTGGTCCGCGTCGTCACGACAGGACGCGCTGCTCGCCCTGGACACCTTCGTACGGACCAGGCTGGCGCAGTTCGGCCCGACGGAGGACGCGATGCTGGCCGCCGACCCGTGGATGGCGCACTCGACGCTGTCCCCCGCGATCAACCTCGGGTTGCTGCACCCGCTGGAGTGCGTCGAGGCGGCCGAGAACGCCTACCGCGCAGGCACAGCACCACTGGCGTCGGTCGAGGGCTACATCCGCCAGGTCATCGGCTGGCGGGAGTACGTCTACTCGATCTACTGGCACGTCGACGACGACTACCGCAGCCGCAACGCGTTGGAGGCACACCAACCGCTGCCGCAGTGGTGGCGCGACCTCGACCACACCCGGGTCACCGCCCACTGCCTGAGCGGCGTCCTCAAGGACCTCGCGGAACGCGGCTGGGTGCACCACATCCCGCGGCTGATGGTCCTCGGTGGGTGGGCACTGCAGCGGGGGTACGACCCGGCGGAGCTGACCGCGTGGTTCCACGAGAGCTTCGTCGACGGCTACGACTGGGTGATGCTGCCCAACGTCGTCGGCATGTCCCAGCACGCCGACGGGGGGCTGATGGCGACCAAGCCCTATGCCTCCGGCGGCGCGTACATCAACCGGATGTCCGACTACTGCGGCGGCTGCCCCTACGACCCGAAGAAGCGACTCGGCCCCGATGCCTGCCCGTACACCGCCGGCTACTGGGCCTTCCTCGACCGGACACAGCCCCACCTGCAGGGCAACCAGCGCATGGCCCAGCCGCTGGCCAACCTCGCACGGCTCAAGGACCTCGCGCAGGTCGTCGCGCAGGAGCACGAGCGAGGCGACGCGCCGCCCTGAGCAACGGCTAGCTGTCGCAGCTTGGGACGTTGCTGACGCGGCTGATGGGTGGGTGTCCGCCGAGTGAGGCGTGGGGCCGGTGGTGGTTGTAGCCGTGGAGCCATTGTTGCAGCGCTTCGCTCCGGTGCTCGCTTGAGTCGAACGCCGAGGCGTAGGCCCATTCGTAGGCGAGGGTCTGGTTGAACCGTTCGGCTTTGCCGTTGGTCCAGGGGCAGTGCGGTTTGATGAACTTCTGGACGGCGCCGAGGTCGGCAACGGCGGCCTTGAATGCGGTGCTGCGCCGGTAGCAGAAGGCGTTGTCGGACATGACCCGTTGGACCGCGATGCCGTAGCCGGCGAAGAACTCCCCGGCGTGGGTGAGGAATCTGGCGCAGGTGGCGCCGGTCTCGTCGGGCAGCACCTCGACGTAGGACAGCCGGGTGTGGTCGTCGACCGCGACGTGAACGTAGTCGTAGCCGACCCGCCCGCCGGGCTTGTCCCGGGCGGCGTGGTTGACCTTGTCCTGGGCGGAGCCGCGGCCGTGGGCCCGCCACCCGCCGCCTGGGCGGATCTTCCCAAGCTTCTTCACGTCCACGTGGATCAGCTCGCCGGGGGCGTCGCGCTCGTAGCGTTGCCGCAGCGGTAACCCGGTCGGGCGGTCCAGGTCGCGGAGCCGGTTCAACCCGAGCCGGACCAGCACGTTGTGCACCCCGGAACCGCTGATCGTGATGCCTTCCTCGGCAAGCACAGCCGCGATCCGGTCCGCTCCGAGCTTGCGGTCCCGGCGCACTGCGGCGACCCGCGCGGCCACCGCCGCAGAGGTGCGCCGCGGACTGCCGTGCGGCTGGGAGGACCGGTCGACCAGGCCGTCTTCCCCGTCCTCGACCCAACGGGAGTACCACTTCGACACGCACTGGCGGCTCAGCCCGATCTCGGCTGCGACGTGCGCGATCGGGCGACCTGCGTCGACACGCTCACAGAACCGGCGGCGGCCTTCAACGGTCAGCGGGGCGTTAGCGTGGGACATGAGGACCTCTTGGTTTCGGAGCGGATGCTTGGCGGCACCCACACCTTCACTGAGAGGTCCTCACCTCGTCACGCACCACACGCCCCGTGTCACCAACCTTCGTGGATGGGACAGCTAGCCGGAGATCACCGCTCGCAGGGCCAGCGCGGACGACTCGCCGGCGCTGATCGCCGTGACTCCCGAGAGGCCGGCCACCAGGACCGGTGACGAGCTCGACCCGCCAACCGGCCCGCCATCGCCGAGCTGCCCGTTGACGTCCGAACCCCAGACCGCGACCGTTCCGTCCCGCAGCAAGGCGTAGGCGTCGCCACGGCCGGCGGAGATGGCGGCCGCATCAGGCAGGTTGGCCACCACGGTGGGGGTCGAGCTGCCCGCCGCTCCGCCGCCATGGCCCAGCTGGCCGAAGTAGTTGGTACCCCAGGCCGACACCACACCGCTGGTGGAGAGTGCGTACCCGTTGGTGAAACCGCCTGCCACAGCACGGATGCCGCTCAGCCCGGGCACCTGCGCCGGCAAGGTGGTGGCCGCCGCCGTGCTGGTCGTGCCGAGCTCACCCTCGCCGTTGTTGCCCCAGGTCCAAACCGTTCCGTCCTGAGCCACGGCGAAGCCGGTGTCGCTCGAGCTCGACCCGACGGCTTTGATGGCGGGCAGGCCGAGCACCTTGACCGGCACGACGCTGGCCGCAAAGGTGCCGTTGCCCAGCTCGCCGGAGGCGTTGCGCCCCCACGCCCACAGCACGCCGTCGCCGGTCAGGGCGTACGCGTCAAAGTTGCTCGCCGCCACCGCAAGGACGTTCGACAGCCCCGAGACCTGGCCCGGCACATGACGGTCGGTCGTCGTGCCGTCGCCGAGCTCGCCGAAGTAGTTGCTGCCCCACGCCCAGACCGTCCCGTCCTGCTTCACCGCATAACCGTTCTCGCCGGACGCAGCGATCGCGACCACATCGCTGAGCCCCGGTACGGGTCCCGGGGTGGGACGCTGCGAGACCGTCGAGCCGTCACCGAGCTGGCCCACGTCGTTGAGCCCCCAGGCCCGGACGGTGCCGTCAGCCAAGAGGGCAAAACTCGTGGCGCCACCGGACGCGACGGCAGTGGCCGTCGCGATGCCTTGCACGGCCACCACCGAACTGCGGTCGGTCGTGGTGCCGTCGCCGAGGGCGCCGGTGAGGTTGTCGCCCCACGCGACCACCGGGCCGTACGGCGGAGTGATGGTCAGCGGCAACGTCTCGCTGGCGTGCACCCCCAGCGCATCGGTGAGGACCAGGGTGACGTACAGCTGGCCCTGCAGGTTGGGCGTCCCGCTCAGCACGCCGGTCGGCGCGATCACCACGCCACCGGCGGACGACGACCCGTCGTAGGACCAGGTGTAGGGCGGTTTTCCTCCGGCGCCGGCCAGCACGGCGGAGTACGGGTGGAGGACCGAGCCCCGCGGCAGGCTGGTCGTGGTGATGGTCAGGGCTGGGTGGACGGTGGCCGTCACCGACGCGGCCGCGCCGGTGGCAACGGTGCGGCTGAACGGCTTGACCGCCCGCAACCGATAGCTGCCGGCTGCGCTGGGCACGGCGGCCGCGTACGTCGACTGGGCGGTGAGCGTGGCCTTGGCCACGGTGACCCAGCCGGCGCCTGCCAGCTGTTGGACCAGGACCGAGCCGGTCGCCTTGGGCCTGACCGCGCCCGACACCGCCAGCGGCGTTCCGGCGTCGAGCTCCGGCGGGGCGACGAGGCTGACGTGATAGGCGACCTTCGTCGCCCGTACCGACAGCCTGCCTGTGTGTGCCTTGCCGCTCACGACGCGCCACGCCGAGACCCCCGCGGTACGGGGCGCGCGTACCCGGAATGCGTAGCCGCCGGCCTGGTCCGGGTGCTGGTGCGCGACCACCTTGCACGTCTTGCGCACCAACCGCTCGAGGGTCACATCGGCGCGCGGGCGCACGGTGCCCGTGAGCGTCACCACCGTGCCGACATAGGCGGTGGACGGGCTGACGTGGGCGGTGAGCCGAGTCGTGGGCCGTGCCTCGGCGACCCCGGCGGTCGCCGTCCAGGAGCTCAGGGCGAGAACTGCGGCGACGGCCCACCGGAGCTGGTTGCGCATGGTTCCCCCTGCTGGTTGGTCGCAGGCTAGGGCTCTGGCGACCCGCTCGCAAGGGCGGGCTGACAGATGGCCGCTCGGAGCGCACACTCGGGTGGGACTCACCGCCGAGCCCAGCTAGGAGCAAGCGTGACCGACCTTCGTCTCAGCCGTCGCCGCGTCGAGTCCGCCTGGCGGCACCGGTTCAGCGAGGATCGGTCCGACGCCAGGGACGACGGGGTACGCGACGACGTCCGCGCGTCGTGGGAGCGCTCGGTCGGCCACACGTCCGTCCATCTCGCGGCCGCGCCCGTCGACGAGACCGTCGACCCGGCCGACCTGTGGCGGGCCAGCCCGTTGCGCCACGCGATCGAGAGCATCCAGGACGAGATCCAGGAGCTCACCGAGGACCGCGGGTTCGTCGCCGCCGTCATGGACCACACCGGACGGCTGGTCTGGACCGCGGGCGGGCGCCACATGCGGCGGCGGGCCGAGACGGTCAACTTCGCGCCTGGCGGCCGCTGGGACGAGGACAGCGTCGGCACCAACGCCCTCGCGATGGCGCTCGACGAGAACCGGCCGGCCCAGGTATTCAGCGCCGAGCACTACGCCGCGATGGTGCACGGATGGTGCTGCTTCGCCGCCCCGCTGCGCGACCCGGTCACCGGGCGACCCCTCGGCGTGCTTGACCTCTCCTCCACCTGGGACCGCGCCCACCCGATGGCCCTGGCTGCGGTACGGGCCCTCGCGGTCGCCGCGCAGGCTGTGCTCGACGCCGACGCACGGGCGCCGCACCCGACGGGAGCCACGGTCGAGGTGCGCGTCCTCGGCGGCCGCGAGGTGCGCCGCGGTGGGCTCCTCCTGCCGCTGGCCCTGCGTCAGGCCGAGGTGCTGACGCTGCTGGCGCTCGCCGACGGAGGTCTTTCCCCCGAGCAGCTCCATGACCAGCTGCACGGCGATCGCCAGGTCTCGCTCGTGACGACCAAGGCCGACGTCTCCCACCTGCGGTCGCTGCTCGGCGGCGGGGTGACGACACGCCGCTATGCGCTCGACCCCCACGTCGTGGTCGATGTCGCCGGCCTGCGCGACGCGCTCCGGGAGGGCTCCGCCGAGCGGGTCGAGCGCCTCTACTCCGGGTCGCTGCTGGCCGAGAGCGAGTCGCCGGGGGTCCGGGAGTGGCGCGAGGTGCTCGACGTCGCCGTACGCGATGTTGCGCTGGCGTCCGGTTCGGTGCACCTCGCCGAGCGGCTCCCGTACGACCTCGCGGTGCAGGAGGCCGCGGCCGCGCTGATGCTGCCCGGTGACCCGCGGGCCGGCTGGGCCGCCGCCCGGGTCCGCCGCGCCGAGCGCGATTAGTTCCGGCTCACAGCGAGCCGACAGGGCAGCCCAACCGTTGTCCAACCTTGGCGGGCCACCCTTCGAGGACGTGGGAGCAGAGACGCTCCCTCCGGAACCCTCGAGGAGCTCCTCATGGTCTACGCAGCCCCTGGCACCGACGGCGCGATCGCCAACTACGACGCCCGCTACGACAACTTCATCAACGGCGACTGGGTGGCCCCTGAGGCCGGCGAATACTTCGAGAACCCCAGCCCGGTCAACGGCAAGGTGTTCACCGAGGTAGCCCGCTCCCGCGCCGTCGACATCGACAAGGCGCTCGACGCCGCGCACGCTGCCGCCCCCGCCTGGGGCCGCACGTCGACCACCGAGCGGGCGCGCATCCTCGAGAAGATCGCGGACCGCATGGAGGCCAACCTCGAAAAGCTGGCCGTGCTCGAGGCGTGGGAGAACGGCAAGGCGGTACGGGAGACCCTCGCCGCCGACCTGCCCCTCGCGATCGACCACTTCCGCTACTTCGCGGCCGCGATCCGTACCCAGGAGGGCACGTCGTCGCAGATCGACAACCAGACCGTGGCATACCACTTCCACGAGCCGCTCGGCGTGGTCGGCCAGATCATCCCGTGGAACTTCCCGATCCTCATGGCGGTGTGGAAGCTCGCTCCCGGGCTCGCCGCCGGCAACTGCATCGTGCTCAAGCCCGCCGAGCAGACGCCCGCCTCGATCCTCGAGGTCATGAAGCTCATCGCCGACCTGCTGCCGCCGGGCGTCCTCAACATCGTCAACGGGTTCGGCGTCGAGGCCGGCAAGCCGCTCGCGTCGTCGAGCAAGATCTCCAAGATCGCCTTCACCGGCGAGACTACGACCGGCCGGCTGATCATGCAGTACGCCAGCGGCAACATCATCCCGGTCACCCTCGAGCTCGGTGGCAAGAGCCCCAACGTCTTCTTCGCCGACGTCATGGAGCAGGAGGACGACTTCCTCGACAAGGCGCTCGAGGGCTTCACGATGTTCGCCCTCAACCAGGGCGAGGTCTGCACCTGTCCGTCGCGCGCCCTCATCGCCGAGTCGATCTACGACGAGTTCATCGAGAAGGCCATCGACCGGGTACGGAAGATCAAGACCGGCAACCCCCTCGACCCCACGGTCATGATGGGCGCGCAGGCCTCCAACGACCAGCTCGAGAAGATCCTGTCCTACCTGGAGATCGGCAAGGCCGAGGGTGCCGACCTGCTCATCGGTGGCAGCCGCCGCATCGAGCCCGGCCTCGAGGAGGGCTACTACGTCCAGCCGACGGTCTTCCGCGGCAAGAACGACATGCGCATCTTCCAGGAGGAGATCTTCGGGCCGGTGCTCGCCGTCACGACGTTCTCCGACGAGCAGGACGCGCTGAACATCGCCAACCAGACGTTGTACGGGCTGGGCGCCGGCGTCTGGACGCGCGACCAGGGCACGGCCTATCGCATGGGCCGTGGCATCCAGGCCGGCCGCGTCTGGACCAACTGCTACCACCTCTACCCGGCGCACGCAGCGTTCGGCGGCTACAAGCAGTCCGGCATCGGCCGTGAGAACCACAAGATGATGCTCGACCACTACCAGCAGACCAAGAACATGCTGGTGAGCTACGACCCCAAGCCGATGGGCTTCTTCTAGACCGGGTTGCCGCGGCCCCTTCACGGGGGATGGCCGGTCCGGGTCTCCGCCCCGGACCGGCCGAACCCCTTGGCAGCTAGGGAAAGAAGCAACATGAACCGGGTCGAGATCACCCCCGAGGCCGAAGCCTTCGTCGACAAGCTGCGCCTTCAGCACGGACCCCTGATGTTCCACCAGTCCGGCGGCTGTTGCGACGGGTCGTCGCCGATGTGCTTCCCGGTGGGTGATTTCATGACCAGCGAGTCCGACGTCATGCTTGGCACCGTCGCGGGCTGCGAGTTCTGGATGTCGGTGTCGCAGTTCGAGTACTGGTCGCACACCCACCTGACCGTCGACGTGGTGCCGGGCCGCGGGTCGGGCTTCTCGGTGGAGGCGCCCGAAGGGGTGCGATTCCTCATTCGTAGCAGGCTCTTCACCGACGACGAGGCCGACGCCCTGCCGGCTCCGGTCCGGGGCTAGCTGTCAATCGAGCTAGATCAGCGCCTGCGCCGCGGCATCCCGTACGGCCGAAGCCACCTGCTCGAGAGCGGCGGAGTGCAGTCGCCACTGCTGCCAAAACAAGTGCACGTCGATGACCCCCCGCGGGTCGAGCTCCACCAGGTCCGGGGTGGTCTGCAGGTCGGGCACCATGCCCCAGCCGAGCCCCAGCCGCACAGCGTCCCGGAAGTCGCTGGACGCTGGGACGTGGTGGCGCGGCGGGTCGAGGCGACGACGTGACCGGCGCTGCAGGTAGCGGTCCTGCATGCGATCTGCCCGGTCGAACACGACGACCGGCGCGACACCCAAGGCGTGGGGGGTGACCCCGTCGGTGAACCACCGCTGCACGAACGCCGACGACGCACGCGCCCGATAGCGCATGCGTCCGAGGCGGACGACGCTGCAGCCGGGGACGGGGTCGCTGGACGAGGTGACCGCCGCCATGACGGTGCCCGCGCGCAACAGGTCCGCCGTACGGGCCTCGTCGTCGCGGTGCAGGTCGAACACGAGCGGCGCGCCGACGGTGGCGAGCGCCGGCAGCACCCACGTGGCGAGGCTGTCCGCGTTGATCGCGAGCGGCAGTGTGATCTGCGCGCCCTCGTCGCCGAGCTCGCGCGCGACATCTGCTGTCAGCATGGCGATCTGGCGAGCCAGCCGCAGCAAGGTCTCCCCCGCCGGTGTCGGCCGCACCGGCTTGCTCCGGGTGAGCAGCACCCGGCCCACCGACGTCTCCAGCGCCTTGATCCGCTGGCTGACCGCCGACGGTGTGAGATGGAGGCTGCGGGCCGCGGCGTCGAACGTGCCCTCACTCACCGCCGCTGCTAAGGCCTGCAACTGCGCAGTGTCGATCTCTGCCATAAGCAATGCTAACGCCAGAGAAGAATCATTAACTGGGCTATTGGCGCGCCACGCCCTAGCGTTGCCTGGTGATCACCGCAACCGCCGGCCTGTTCTTCGGCCTCTCCCTCGTCGTCGTCATCGGCGCACAGAACACCTACGTCCTGCGGGTGGGGGTGCTGCAGCAGCACGTCCTGCCCGTCGTCCTCATCTGCACCGTGTCGGACGCGGTCCTGATCGCGGCGGGCGTGGGCGGCGCGGGTGTTGCGCTGGACAGCCGACCATGGCTGTTGCGCGTCGTCCGGTGGGCAGGCGCTGCCTTCCTGATCGCGTACGGGGTGCGTGCCGGTCGTCGGGCGCTGCACCCTGCCCGGGTCGACTCCGAGTCCGGACGAGCTGCCCTGACCCTGCCGGCGGCGATCGCGTCAGCCGTCGCGTTGACGTGGCTCAATCCCGGCGTCTACCTCGACACCGTCGTACTGCTGGGATCCGTCGCCCACAACCACGCCCAGCCGTGGCTGTTCGCCGCAGGAGCCGCCGTCGCCAGCCTGCTCTGGTTCTTCGCCCTCGGGTACGGCGCCCGGCTGGCCCACCCGCTGCTCGCCAGCCGGCGCGCCTGGCAAGCCCTCGACGCGTTCGTCGCCCTTGTCATGGTGACGACGGCAGTCCGCGTGCTGGCCGGTTAGGGCGCCAGGCCCCCAGCAGCACGCGCGACCTGCTCGAGCCGGTCGTAGTAGCCCTGCCACCAGGCCGCATCGCCCTCGGGCAGGTTGGTCGCGTCGGGGCGCATCCCGGCTGCGCCGTCGATGAGCTCTCGGATGATGTCGGCGTGTCCGGCGTGCCGGTCATTCTCGGCGATCATGTGGACGAGGATCTGCTGCAGGGTGACGGCCGACCGGTCGGCGGGCCACCACGGCACCCGTCCGGGGGCGTCCAGCGGCAGCTCCGCGATCGTCAGGTCCGAGTGCGCCCACACCCGCCGGTAGAACGCGATCACCTGCTCGGGCGACTCGTCCGCGGTCGCCCACAGGTCCTCGTTCGGCTCCGCATCGTCGGACAGCCAGGGCATCGGCTCCGTCGACGGCCGGTCGAAGGTGTCACCGAGATAGCCGTGCTCGACGCTGGCGACGTGCTTGACCAGCCCGAGCAGGTTGGTCCCGGTCGGCGTCATCGGCCGCCGAAGGTCGTACTCGGACAGTCCCTCGAGCTTCCACAGCAGGGCATCGCGGCCGCGCTGGAGGTAGCGGTGCAGGATGGCCTTCTGGTCAGCGCTCACCGAACACCCGGCTCACGCACCCAGCAGTTCCGTCTTGTACTGCGGCGCCAGTGACTGGGCCTTGGCCAGCATCGCCATCAACCCGTCATGGTCGAGCGCGGGCGGCGCCTCCGTACGGCTGCCGACCCGCTGGCCGACCTCCAGGAAGAACTCTTCCTGACCGGCCGGCGTGCACATGCAGAGCAGGCGAACCGCAGTGTCCGACGCATTGTGGAAGCCGTGCGGCGCGTTGGCGGGCACGTTGACGGTCTCCCCTGCCCGCGCGACGAGGCGTTCACCCCGGAAGGTCAGCTCGAGCTCGCCCTCCAGCACGGTGAACATCTCCTCGAA
Organism: Acidothermaceae bacterium B102; assembly: GCA_033097465.1. Classification (GTDB taxonomy): domain Bacteria; phylum Actinomycetota; class Actinomycetes; order JAWWOL01; family JAWWOL01; genus JAWWOL01. The sequence continues at coordinate 3,181,544 of AP028633.1, read as the reverse complement.
GTCGTGCCGGTGCGGCGGTGGTCCACCCCCGGGCGGCACGTGCATGTCGATGAGCGTGTAGCGGCCGGCGGTCTCGCTGCCGGGCACTACGATCGTGTAGGTGTCGCCCACCAGGCCGATATGCGTGAGGCTCGGATCGGTGTCGGGGCGGGCGACGACCAGCCGACGCGCAAGGTCATCGGCGGGCACGGGCGGTGTCTCGGTCATGGGCACGTTCCTCGTCCTCGGGGGACCACCAGATGTAGCACGATGGACACATGTGCCGAGGTTCAGGTCTCGGCCGGTCGGGACGATGAAGGCCACGGATCCTGCTCCCATCCGCCCCGGAGGCACGTCGTGCTGCTCCTGCGTCGCGTACGCATCTTGACCCGCTGTCTGCTCTGCTTCGGTTTCGTCGTCGTCCTGCTTGCCGGCATGGTTGCCGTCTCGCTCGTGGCCGGTTCGGCGCAGACCTCGGCCACTCGCTCGCTGCTGCGGGACGAGGCGGTCATGCAGGCGGCCGAGCAGGTGAAGTTCCGCATCGCCGAGCTGGGCGAACGCCAGACGGCGTGGGCGCTGGCCATCGCCGGCGGCGTGGCTCATGCAACCGACTCCGACAGCCCGGCCCGTACCGCGCTGCAGCTCTCCAACAGCCACTTCAGCTCTGAGCTGCAGGACCTCACCGACGCTCCGCTGACCAACGCCGACAAGAGCCTGCTCAACGACGCCGTCGGCCCCTACCTCGACTTCCTCGACCTCGACACGACCGCGCAGAACGACTACGCAGTCGCTGCCCAGAGGGCAACGGCCCAACAACTCGTCCTGGTACGGGAACCCGTGCTGGTGGGCAAGGTCGCGGCCAAGCTCGACACCCTGGTGCAGGCGGTCCAGGTCCGAGAGGACGCGCAGCAGGTGCGGGTGCATCTGGTCAGCAGCCGCAGCGAGCTCGCCGTCGCCGTCCTCGGGGGCCTCGGGCTGCTGCTGGCGATCGGCCTCGCGCTGGTCCTGACCCTGTCGATCACGGGTCCACTGCAGCGCCTGCAGCGCCGCCTCACCGCGGTGGTCGAGGGCAGCGCCGACCTCAGCGCCCGCATCGCCTGGCGCGGCCGCGATGAGATCTCGCGGCTCAGCGCGACCTTCAACGAGTTCCTCGACAAGCTCGCGCCCACGGTCGACCAGCTGTCCTCGGACGGCCAGGTCATCGCGGCGGCCGGGGAGCAAAGCGCGGCAACCGCCGACACCCTGGCCGCGATGGCTGCGGACACCGTCAGCCGTACCGAGTCCCTCGGTGTCCTCGCCGAGGACGTGTCGCGCAGCGTCGGAGCGATGGCCAGCGGCATCGCGCAGCTCGGCTCCAGCGCCCGGGAGATCGCCCTGACCGCCTCGACCGCAGCCCAGGTCGGCGACGCTGCCGTGGTACGGGCACGGGCTGTCGGCATCACCGTCGGGCGCCTCGGCCGCACCGCGGACACCATCACCTCACTCGTCGAGCTGGTCGCGGGCGTCGCCCGGCAGACCCACCTGCTCGCCCTCAACGCCACCATCGAGGCAGCACGGGCCGGCGAGTCCGGGCTCGGCTTCGCCGTCGTCGCGGCCGAGGTCAAGGAGCTGGCCCGCAGCACCGCCGAGGCGACCGCCGCCATCGCCGAACGCAGCGGGGTCATCCGTACCGACTCGACAGAGGCAGCCGCCGCGATCTCCACGGTGCTCGCCGTCATCGAGGAGATCGCCGACCTCCAGGCCACCATCGCCGCAGCGGTGGAGGAGCAGACGGCCGCGACGGCCGCGATGACCTACAGCGCAGCCGATGCCGCGCGCAGCGCCACGGACATCGTCGCGGAGGTCTCCAAGGTCGCGCAGTCGGCCGACACGATGAGTCGCGGGTCCGCCAGCAGCCAGCGGGCCGCCGCCGACCTCGCCCTGCTCTCCGGCACCATGCAGGAGCTGGTCACCCGCTTCAGCTCCTGACGAGTCCGTCCCTCCGCCGCGGTCTCATCGGCGCGCCATGTCGCCCCGCCTGGGGCTTAAGGAAAGCCGGCCCGCTCTCACGGGGCGGCCCGGCGACAGGTCCGGCTGGGTAACGTGCGGGCTACGGGTGACAGGGCCCTCGCCGGTACGGGAAGGCAACCACCATGCGCCTCCCGTACGCCGCTGCGTGTGCGGCCGCCACGATGGTCGCCTTCGTGTCCGCGTGCGGCGGCGGCTCGGCGAGCTCGCCGGCCAGCACCCCACCCACGACCACGGCCGTCCCGTCGACCACCCCAGCCGCGAGCAGCGCCTCAGCGGTGGCCGCGTCAGCGGCCGCCTCCCGCGCCGCCGTCGCGGCCTCGCTGTCCGTCGCCGGCTTGATCGACTCGCTGCACGCCCCGTCTGCCTCCGCCAAGTCCTGACGGGGTCAGGCCATCGCGACGGCTGCGCCCGTCACGCTGATGCCGCCGTCGCCGGCGGGCACGTCGACCAGCAGCACCGACGGGCGACCGAGGTCGTCGCCCTGGTGGAGCGTCAGCGTCGCCGGTAGGTGGAGCACACCGAGGGACCGCAGATAGGCACCGTACGCAGCCGCAGCCGCGCCCGTCGCGGGGTCCTCGACGACGCCGCCCACGGGGAACGGGTCCCGTACATGATGGGTCGTCTCGTCCTCACGCCAGACGAGCTGCACCGTCGTCCAGCGGTGGCTCGTCATCACGGCCAGCAGCCCGTCGAAGTCGTAGTGGAGGTCGGCCAGCCGTTCGCGCGTGGACACCGCGAGGACCAGGTGACGGGCACCGGCAAAGGCGGTCAGCGGCGGCAGCGCGTCGTCGAGGTCGGACAGCGACCAGCCCAGCGCGGCCAGCACCACCTCGACGGTCTCGTCCTCGACCAGCTCGACGTAGGGCGTCACGCTGGTCAGTGTCGCGGTGCTGTGGCCGTCGACAATGCTTGTGGTGACGGCAATGTCGCCCGCCTGGGTGTGGAAGAGCAGGTGGTCGGCGGACCCCCGGTCGGCGAGCGCGACGGCGGTCGCGATCGTGGCGTGACCGCAGAACGGCACCTCGGACGTCGGCGCGAAGTAGCGGACGTCGTACGAGCCCTCGGCCGCCTCGGTGACGAACGCGGTCTCGGAGTAGCCGACCTCGGCCGCGAGCGCCTGCATCGCCGGCGCGTCGAGCCCGGTGGCGTCGAGAACCACGCCCGCCGGGTTGCCACCGGCAGGGTCGGTCGTGAAAGCGGCGTAGCGCAAGACATCAGCCATGACTGGTGAACCTAGCCCTCGGAGGGTGCCCCGGCATAGCGCTCGCCCCACAGCCGCAGCGCCTTGAGGATCGGGGCGATGGCCTCGCCCGCCTCTGCCAGGACGTACTCGTCCCTCGGCGGGTGCTCGGAGTAGCGCCTGCGGGTGATGACGCCCGCTTCCTCGAGCTTGCGCAGCCGCGCGGTCAACGTCTCGCGCGGAGCGCCGGTGTTGACCCTGATGTCGTTGAAGCGGTGCACCCCGAGCCGCAGCTCGCGGAGGACGAGCAGCGACCAGCGGTCGCCCACCAGGTCGAGGGCATCGGCGATGCCGCAGTCGCGTGGACCGCTGCGCACCCTCGGTTCGATCTCCGTACTCACTCTGCTAGTCTAGCCATCCCGAGTCGGTCTGGAAAACGAACTGAGGTCTTTCATGGCGTCCACGGACCGCAGGCGACTCCTGCTCCTCGTCCTGTGCACCGCGGCGTTCATGGGCAGCCTCGACCTGTTCATCGTCAACGTCGGCCTGCGGGCCATCGGCCACGACGTGGGCGTCGACTCGCTCGCCAACCTCAGCTGGGTGCTCAACGCCTACGCCATCGTCTTCGCTGCCCTGCTGGTGCCGGCCGGGCGACTGGCCGACCGGTACGGCAACAAGGCCGGCTTCATGGCGGGCGTCGCCCTGTTCACGTTGTCCAGCATCGGCTGCGCGTCGAGCAGCGACCTGTGGTTCATCGTCGCGTTCCGCTGCCTGCAGGCCGCGGGCGCTGCGGCCCTGACGCCGACCAGCCTCGGCCTGATCCTGACGGCGATCCCCGCCGAGCACCGGGCGCACTCGATCCGGCTCTGGGCGGTCAGCGGCTCCCTCGGCGCCGCCGCCGGACCGGCGCTCGGCGGGCTGCTCGTGCAGGTCTCGTGGCGCACCATCTTCCTGCTCAACGTGCCCATCGGCATCGCCGCCCTCGTGGGCGCGGCCCTGCTTGCTCCGGCTACGAGGCACGGACACGACACCCGTACCCCCGACCTGCTCGGCGGTCTGCTGCTCATCGCGGCCAACGGCTCGCTCGCCCTCGGCCTGGTGCAGGGGCCCGCCTGGCGCTGGGGCTCGGTCAGCACCCTCGGCGCGTTCGCCGTCACTCTCGCGACCGGCACGCTGTTCCTGGTGCGCTCGTCCGGGCACCCCGCGGCCGTCATCGACCTCACGCTGTTCCGCAACGCCAGCTATGCCCGGGCCAACGTGGTGATGCTGCTCATCTCGATCCCGTTCGGCGCCTACCTGCTCGGCCTGGTGCTGTGGATGCAGGAGGGCTGGGGCTGGTCGCCGCTCAAGACCGGGCTGGGCATCGCACCGGGGCCGATCATGGTCACGTGCACGGCGCTCGGCCTCCGCCGCTGGGTGGTCACACTCCCGCCGGGGCGCGTCATGGCGGTCGGGGCCAGCTTCTTCGCGCTCGGCGGCATCCTGATCGGCACTTCGGTCACCACCACGCCCAACTACCTCGTCGGTGTCGTCCCCGGTTGGCTGGTTCTGGGGGTGGGTGTCGGGCTGACCCTGCCGACCGTCGTCCAGGTCGCCACCTCGGTGCTGCCGCCGCATCAGACGTCGACCGGCAGCGCCGTGGTGCAGATGAGCCGCCAGATCGGGTCGGTGCTCGGGGTCGCCGGGCTGGTCGTCCTGCTCGGCACGCCCGCGTCCGTCGCCGGCCTGCACGACCGGCTGCGTACCACCTTCCTCATCGCCGCCGCCGTCGCGCTCGTCACAGCCGCCGTCGCGTTCCCGCTGCGTGCGGCACGACCCGTCGCCGCACCCGATCCGGTCGGCGACCTCGCCGTGCACTGATCGCCAGGAACATCCGGTACGGCGGTGCGTTGGCGACACACATGAAGGCAATCGTCTACTCCGAGACCGGCCCGTCCTCCGTCCTCCAGCTCGTCGACCGGCCGCCGCAGGAGCCGGGCGAAGGCGAGGTGCGGGTCAAGATCGTGGTGTCCGCCGTCAACCCGACCGACTGGAAGGCTCGTTCAGGCCCAGGCGTGCTGGCCTTCGCCGAGGTGGTTCCCAACCAGGACGGCGCCGGCGTCGTCGACGCCGTTGGCCCGGGCGTCACCGGCTTCGGCGTCGGTGACCGGGTCTGGGTGCTGCTCGCCGCCTACCAACGCACCAGTGGTACGGCACAAGAGCTCGCCGTCCTGCCGGTCGACCGCGTCGTACGGCTGCCCGAGCGCGTGAGCTTTGACGTCGGCGCCAGTCTCGGTGTGCCGGCCATCACGGCCCACCGCGCGCTGACCGTGTCCGAGCTCGGGCCGTCACGGCTGCACCCCGGAGCGCTTGCCGGCAAGACCGTCCTCGTGGCCGGCGGCGCCGGAGCCGTGGGGCACGCTGCGATCCAGCTGGCCCGCTGGGCCGGTGCCACCGTCATCACCACCATCAGCAGCGACGACAAGGCCGCGCTGGCTACGGCGGCCGGCGCCCACCACACCGTCAACTACCGCGAGTCGGACGCGGCCAAGGCGATCCGTGAGCTTGCTCCCGACGGCGTCGACATCGTGGCCGAGGTGTCCCCCGCGCGCAACGCCGACCTCAACCTTGCCGTCGCCGCCAACCACGCGACCATCGGCGTCTACGCCAACGACGGCGGCGACACGATGACCCTCGACATCCGCAAGCACTTCTTCGCCAACGTGCGCTACCAGTTCTCGCTGCTCTACACGCTCGCCCCGGCGGCGATGCGCGCCGCGACCGAGGACATCACGGCGGCGCTCATCGACGGTGTCCTGCCCGTGGGCGAGGCCGCGGGCCTGCCGCTGCACCGGTTCCCGCTCGAGCAGACAGCTCAGGCCCACGACGCGGTCGAGGCTGCGGTCGTCGGCAAGGTCCTGATCGACGTCCAACCCGCCTGATTTCACCACCCCCCCCTTTCGGATCACTGGGGGGAACTGGTCGTTCTGACGCGAGCCAGAGCAACCACAAGCTCCCAGTGATCCGGAAGTCTCGGGGGCGTTCGGGCCGGTCAGCCCATGTGCGGGTAGCGGTAGTCGGTGGGCGGGTCGAAGGTCTCCTTGATCGTGCGCGGTGACACCCAGCGGACCAGGTTGAGATAGCTGCCGGCCTTGTCGTTGGTGCCGCTGGCCCGCGCCCCGCCGAACGGCTGCTGGCCCACGACGGCCCCGGTCGGCTTGTCGTTGATGTAGAAGTTGCCCGCGGAGTTGCGCAGCGTCGCCATGGCTGCGGCGATGGCAGCCCTGTCCTGCGAGATCACCGCGCCGGTCAGGGCATAGGGCGCCACGTCGGCTGCCTCTCGTACGACCGCATCGAAGTCGGCATCGTCATAGACCAGCACGCTGAGCACCGGCCCGAAGTACTCCGTGGTCATGACCTCGTGGGACGGGTCGGTGGTGCGGATGATCGTCGGGCGGACGAACCAGCCCTCCCGGTCGTCGGACGTCCCCCCGGCGACGATCTCGAGCGCCGGGTCGCCGACGGCCCGCTTCTGCACCTCGGCCAGCCGCCGGAACGCCCGCTCGTCGATGACCGCGCCCGCAAAGTTCGAGAAGTCACGGACGTCGCCGATCGTGAGCGACTCGGTCTCGGCGACCAGGTCGTCACCCATCGCCCGCCACAGCGAGGCGGGGACGTAGGCGCGGGAGGCCGCCGAGCACTTCTGACCCTGGTACTCGAACGCACCCCGTACGAGAGCCGTCCGCAGCACCGCCGGGTCGGCCGACGGATGAGCGATGACGAAGTCCTTGCCGCCGGTCTCGCCGACAAGACGGGGGTAGCCGCGGTAGGAGGTGAGGTTGTCGGCGACGCCCTTCCACAGCTGCTGGAAGACCCGGGTCGAACCGGTGAAGTGGATGCCGGCCAGCTCGCGGTGGGCGAGCACGACCTCCGAGACCGCGATGCCGTCGCCGGTGACCAGGTTGAGCACGCCGGGCGGCAGACCCGCGGCCTCGAGCAGCCGCATCGTGTAGTGGGCGGCCAGCTGCTGGGTGGGCGACGCCTTCCACACCACGGTGTTGCCCATGAGCGCAGGCGCGAGCGGCAGGTTGCCGGCGATCGCCGTGAAGTTAAACGGAGTGATCGCGTAGACGAAGCCCTCGAGCGGGCGGTGGTCGAGGCGGTTCCAGACGCCGGGCCCCGACGCGGGCTGCTCCTCGAGCAGCCGACGGCCGAACGACACGTTGAACCGCAGGAAGTCGATCAGCTCGCAGGCAGCATCGATCTCCGCTTGGTACGGCGTCTTGGACTGGCCGAGCATCGTGGCCGCGTTGAGCCGGTCGCGCCACGGTCCGGCCAGCAGGTCGGCGGCCTTGAGCAGGATCGCCGCGCGCTCGTCGTACGACATCGCTGCCCAGGCGGGAGCAGCCGCCAGTGCCGCGTCGACGGCATCGGCAGCATCGGCGTGGGTGGCGTTGCGCAGCGTGCCCAGCACCTCGAACCGCGAGTGCGGCTGGACGACCTGGACCGGCTCGCCGGCGCCGAGCCGCTGGACGCCGCCGATCGTCATCGTCAGGTCGACGGCGACGGCGGCCATCTCAGCGAGCTCGGCGTGCAGGGACTGCCGCCGCGACGAGCCGGGCGCGTAGTCGTACGCCGGCTCGTTGCGGGGGACGGGGATCGCGCTGACCGACTCCATGGAGTCACTGTAGGCGCGACCCCGGGTTTAACCGACCGCGGTCTTGTCGTACGCGAGGTCGGGCGTCACCGTGGCGAGGTCGAGGCCCTTGGGCGTGCCCAGCATGCGGTGGTCAGCAGCCGCGCGCGACGCGAAGAGGACGTGGAACAACAGCCGCGGGGTGTCCGTGGCCTGACCGCCCTTGTGCCAGCCGATGGTGTCGGAGAGCACGACGGTGCCGGCCGGGCCGGTGAACCGGGGGCGGCGGGCCACCGGGACCTCGCGGTCCATGTCCGGGTCGTGCGCACGGATGTTGTGGCCGTCGAACAGGGTGCCCTGCGGACGCCACTTGCGATCGCCCTTGCCGTGGGTGCCCTTGACGTAGGACAGCGGGCCGGACCCGTCGGTGACGTCCTCGAGGTAGATGAACATCTTGAGCACGAGGTAGTCGTCAGGCTGGTCGCGGTGCCACAGCTGAGACGAGACCGGCGCGTGGCTGGACGGCAGGTTGCGCCAGATGTTGATGTCGGCGACCCGCACGTTCATGCCGTAGTAGGCGTCGGCGATCGATTTGATGCCGGGCTCGAGCGCGGCCATGGCGAGTAGCCCGTCGGGCTGGACCACGGGGCGCTCGGCGTCGAGGAACTGGACGAGGTAGGGCTTGGTGTTGCCGTCGCCCAGGTCGTCGATCTCGAGCAGCGCCTTGGCCTTGGCGGCCACCTCGTCGGCGCGCTCGGCCTCGAGCGCCTTGGCCTCGGCCTGAAGGCGGCCGAGCAAGGTCGGGTCGCCGGTCAGCGCCTCGACGGTGGACAGGGCGCAGCCGTCGCGGTTGAGGTCGCGCAGGACACGGGCGCTCTCCTCCGACAGGCCGCTACCGGACTTGCGGAACGCGCGCGTCGACGTGCCGTTGAGCACGTAGCGCCACACCGGCTCAACGCCGAGGAGCACCTTGTGCTGCACCTCGTACTTGGCCTTGTTGACTGAACGGGTCACGAGCGATGGAGCTGCCATCAATTCCCCCCAGGGAACGACACGAGTACGGTTACCGCCACTATCATCCTCCGCGTAGCGCCCGTTGTTACGGGCGGGGCTGCCTAACTTTCGACCCGGCCGGAGCCTGGCTCCGTCGAGCCCCCCTGCAGAAGATCATCGGCTTCCTGCACGGCGTACCAAAGCAGTGATTCGTCCTCGGCGCTGTCGACGGCAAATTGTGCGTCTTCGTCCCCGTCTGCAGCGCCCTGCACAGCATTCGCTGCCTCCCCCACCACCGGTTCAGCCTCGTAGCCATCCACGTGCAGAGAGGCAAGAGCCGACCAGGGTACGGGCTCGGCCACGCTCACCTGGGCGAGCGTCGCGCGCCCTCCGTCGAGCACCGGCCGCACCCCGTTCTCAGCGACATCGGCCGCCAGCACGACCCGGCGACGGGGAGCAGACGGGTCGTCGGCCAGCAGCGACAGCGACGCCTTGGCGGCCGCGCCCATCGCGGCGTACTCGAGCTCGTCCAGGTCGCCCTCGGCGTACCACTCGCGCAGCCCGGGGGTGACGGCGTAGGCGATCGTCGGACCCTCGGTCACCAGCCCGGACGAGCGGGCTCGAGACAGGTACGGGAGCGTCGCCGCCACGTAGATGCGCATGGCCGCCATGATCCCTCAGCGCCGGTGCCGGGTCACCCTCAGCCGACCGACAGCTCGGCGACCCCGTTCCAGGAGTTGAGCGTGTTGCCCAGCCCGCGCACGCGGACGAACCGCGCCGGCCGCGGCCGGAACCCGTACCGCTCGGGTCCGGCGGTCAGGCCGGAGCTCGACCCGGCGTAGGCCGGCGCCCACGTCAGCCCGTCGAGGGAAGTCTCGACCACGAAACGCTGGCTGCGCGTCGTACCGGCGTTCCAGGTGACGTCGGCCTCGCGTACGGTCGGGTTGGTCGGCCCGAGGTCGGCGCGGATCCACTGACCCGAGCCTTGTGCGCTCCAGTTGGTGCTGGTCAGACCGTCGATGGCCGCCTTGGCCGGGGTACCGGCCTTGGCGCTGCTCGCGACGACGGACAGGACCGGGATGGGAGTCAGCGTCGAGGGCAGCATGCGGAACCGCTCGATCGCCTCGAGCAGGTAGTAGTCGGCGTAGACCACCGCGGTGTCGGACTGCGGTCCGCTCCAGAGCTGCGACGCGTGCTTGAGCAGGCCAGCCCCGGTGACGGTGGTGTCGAGGTTGGCCGGCGAGGTCAACGCGGCGAGCAGCCGGGCGGCGTCGGCCCGGTAGGTGGCCTGGTGGGTCGGGTCCGGGTCGACCAGCGCCAGCTGGGACAGCCCGGAGGCGGCGATGGCGGCGGCGGAGCTGTCCTGCACCCACGACTCGGTCGGGTCGTTGAGATTCCATCGGGGGATCGAGTCGGCCGGCAGGTGGGCCATGAAGTAGTCGGCGACCGAGCGCGCGGTGTCGAGGAGCCGGGGGTCGCGGAGGTAGCGGTACTGGGTGGCGAAGCCGTCGAGCGCCCAGGCCTGGCCGCGCGCCCAGACGTCGTGGTCGCCGAGGTGGACCGCGCTGTTGCTGGTGTCGAGCAGGGCGCCGGTCGTGTTGTCGAACGTCGCCTCCTGCGTGACGCTGCCGTCCGCGTGGACGAGCGTGCGGGCGGTCGTCAGCGAGTGCGCCAGCGCCATGTCCCGCCAGATCGGGTTGCCGCCCTTGAGCCCGGCCGCGTAGTCGAGCAGCTCGAGATTCATCATGTTGTCGATGATCACGAGGAAGTTGGTGGGGTCGTTCCAGGAGCGGGTGGCGCCGACCGTGGCGCTGTAGCGGGTCGCCAGCGAGGTCGCAGCCTGCACGACGACGTCGCTGTAGGCCGGGTTGCCGGTCAGCCGGTAGCCGTTGCCGAAGCTGCTCATGATCAGGAAGCCCACGTCGTGGGTGCCCCTGTTCAGCCGCTGGGCGGCGAGCGGCAGGGTCCACGCGGCAGCCTCGGCCGACGACGCCGGGTCGGCGCTCATCTCGGCGGCGTACCAGAGCTCGCCGGGGAAGAAGCCACCCGTCCAGCCGGTGCCGGTCGTCCAGCTGCCATCGGCGTTGCCCACGTAGGGGAACTGGCTGCGCGGCAGCGTGCGGGTCATGTCCAGGAGCCGCCAGTGAGCCAGCCCTACGGTCGCGTTGAGGGCCGCGTCGAGCGCGACGGGGTCGACCGCCGGTGGGGTCGCCGCATAGTCCGAGGCTGCCACCCGTACCCCTGAGTCGTGTCCTGCCTGCCCCACGAGACCGAGCAGCACGGCTGCCACGAGTCCTCCGGCGATGACGGGAGTGCGAGGACGTGACGGCACGCGCATGCGGTGGTTCCTCCAGGGTGTTGCCTCGACCGGTCAGACCATCGTCGCAGTCTTTGGGCGACAAGAGGGTCAGCTGCGTCCGGATCGTGGTGCGAAGCCGGATCGTTACGGGCGCAGATCGGCCAGCTGAGCGTCCAGCCACTTGGCCACGTCGTTGCGCCGGACGATCTCAGCGGCCGCGTGCAGCCGGTCGGCCCGCTCCCCCACCGGCATGGTCAGCGCCTCGTACATCGCGTCGGCCTGCTGCTGGATGTCGAACGGGTAGAGCCGCACCGCGACCGAGCCGAGCTCCTGGTAGGCGCCGGTGTTCTCGCTCAGCGCCAGGACCCCGTTGCGCTGGTTGACCAGCACGGCCTCCTTGGCCACGAGGTTCATGCCGTCGGCCAGGGCGTTGACGACGAGCAGGTCACAGATCTGGTACGCGGCGACGGCGAGCGCGAAGTCGTCCTCCATCCGCAGCTGGATCGGCTCCCAACCGTGGCCGCCGTGCCGGGCGTTGACCTCGGCCACGACGGCACCGATCGAGGCGATGTACTGCTGGTACTGCGGCACGTCCTGGCGGCTGGGCTGCAGCATCGCGAAGAAGACCACGCGGTCCTTGAGCTCGGGGTGGTCGGTGAGCATCGTGTCGAACGCCCGGAACCCGCGCACGATGTTCTTGGACGGATCCGTGCGGTCGACGCGCAGCACCAGCTGGCGGTCGCCCTCGAGGAACCGCTCGGTGAGCGTCTGGCGGTGATCGGCCACCTGGTCGCTCGCCGCCAGTTCCTCGAGCGCCTCGGGCTGGATGCTGATCGGGTAGTAGCGGGCGGCGACGGTGCGGTCGCCGACCCGTACCGTCAGGTCGTCCCAGTTGACCGCGTAGCCGAGCAGCTCCTGGATGCAGAGCAGGAAGTTGCGGGCGAACCGCTCGGTGTGGAAGGCGACGACGTCGTTGCCGAGCAGGCCCTTGAGGATCGGGTCACGCATGACCGGCGGCAGGATCGTCCACTCGTTGGGGCCGGGCCAGGGGATGTGCACGAAGTGGGACATCGTGACGTCGGGGCAGCGCTCCCGCACACGGGCTGCCACTAGGTAGAAGTGGTAGTCGTGCAGCATGACGAGCGCCTTGCCCCCGCGGGCCTCGACCTCGGTGGCGACCGCGTCGGCGAAGGCCTCGTTGACCGCGACGTAGCCGTGGGTGAAGGCCTCGTGCTCCGCTCTCCCGAGGTCGGGCTCGGAGGCCCGCCCGTACAACCCGTGCTGGACGAACCACAGCAGCGGGTTGGAGATCTGGCCGTAGAACTGGTCGTGCTGCTCGGGGTCGAGAGCCAGCAGCCGAAGGGTCGTCGTACGGGTGCCCTCGGGCGTGTCGATCTCGTCAGCAACCCCCGCGTTGGGGAACAGCGACACCTCGACGCTGGCGGAGGCACCGTCCCCGTACTGCTCCACCACCGCCCGGTCCTCGTCACCCGTGGCGGCGCACACCCAGACCGACCCGTCGAGCCCGGACGCCAACCCCATCAGCGCGCTGACCAGCCCGCCCGCTCCCCTGTTCGCCGTCCGCTCGCCACCCACACGGTCGAACGTCACCGGCGCGCGATGGGACAGCAGGATGACGGGCACGTCGGGGACGGGGATGGCGGGCATGGGGCGAACGTTACCGGTGAGGCGTCCAGCCAAACCGCTCCGACGGTCACCGCACGGCGCGACGCCGTCTGCCATGGCCATGCGCGCGGTGCTGGGAGGCGGTGCCGACGAGGTCGGCGGCCAGCCCCGCGATCGCCTTGCGGGCCGGCGAGCCGGAGGCCGACTCGGTGAGACTCCGCCCGTGGGCCACAGCGGTGTCGACACTGCCTCTGTCGTACGCGACGGGGTAGATGCGACCGACGCCGACATAGCGGACGAGCGCGGCTGCGATCTCGGCCACCGGGTCGCCCGGCACCACCCGGGTCCGCACCTTGTTGACGACGACGACCGGCTCGACTCCCGCGAGCACCTCGCGCAGGTCGCCGTAGCCGCGGACGAACCGCTGCAGCCCCACCGGGTCGGCGGCGGCGACGGCCACGACCGTGTCGGCCTGCTCGAGGACCGTGAGGGTGGCGCCGTTGCGACGCGGCGCCGTGGTGTCGTACGACAGCTCCTCGTCCTGCTCGAGGCAGAAGCCGAGATCGACGACCACGACGGCGGCGATGGTGCGGGCGAGGGCGAGGACGACCTCGAGGGCACCGCCGCGCAGCTCGGGCCAGCGGTCGGCGCGGGTGATGCCGGTGAGCACCCGCAGCGACGGGGCGACCTGACGGCAGAGGGCTGACAGCGCGGCGACGTCGAGGCTGCCGTTGTTGGCCATGCGGGCCGCGGCCGCGATGCCGGGCGCCTCCTCGAGCAGACCGAGCAGCTGGGAGACCACGCCGCCGTAGACGTCGGCGTCGATGAGCAGCGTCGGCTGGCCGGCGGCGGCGATCTCGCTGGCCAGCGTGACGGCCACCGTCGTACGGCCGGGGGCACCCGTCGGGCCCCACACCGCGATGACCCGACCGGTGCCGGGCACCAGCTCGGCCGGCGGGGCGGACGGGGGACGAGGCTCTCGCGGCAGCATGGCCATCGGGTCGGCCACCGCGACCGGGTCGGCTGCACCGTCGAGGGACGCGACGGCCTCGGCGACCGCTGCCGAGATGACGCTCGCCGCTGCGTCGGCCGGCAGGACAAACCGCACGCCGAGCTGGCGCAGCCGCCGGTCGGCGTCCTCGTCGCCCGGCGGCACGAGACCGACGACGGCGATGTGGTGGGCCGCCAGCCGGACCAGCGCGTCGCGGTCGAGGCGGCGCAGGTCGGCAGAGAGCAGCGCCGCTCGGGCCGTGCCGGTCGCGGCGGTTGCCAGCAGGTCGGCCAGGTCGACGCAGCGCCGGACCACGGTGATGTTGTGCTCGGCCTGCTCGAACGCGGAGACGAGCCCGGCCTCCCAGCGCGCGTCGACGACTGCTGTGACGACCGGGAGCCTCATCGGCTGACCGCCGCCAGCTGCGACGGCACCCGTACCAGATCGACCTGCGAGGCCTCGACGGCACCGACCAGCGCGGCCACCTGGTCGTCGCGGACCAGCAGCGTGACGGAGCCGCTGGACTGGCCCGAGCCGCCGAAGACGTCACGGCTCTTGCTGGGCACCGAGCCGACGGTGACGCCGGCGAGGATGCGCACGGGCGGGCCAGCGTCGGCCTTGGTCGAGGTGGCGTAGACGTCGACCACCTCGGAGGCCCGCAGGTCGGCCGGCCAGTGGTCCTGGCGCACCGGCACGGTGACCTCGCGACGGGACAACGCCGGGTCACTGACCTTGGCCGGGTCGACGAAAGCCTTGCTGGGCAACAACTCTCCCGCACCGACCGGCCGCGTCAACACGTAGCCGACGGGCGCACTGCCGGCAGCGGAGACGTAGGAACCGCCGTCGTCGAGGCGGACCTTGACCGCGGTCAGATCCGTCGTCGCCAGACGGGCACCAGCCGGCAGGTCGCGTGCCGCGGCCCACACCGAGGTCGAGGCGTCGGCCGAGGAGAAGACCTTGGCACCGACGACGACGGAGGCCAGCACCAGCAGGATGCCGACGACCATGCGGGTGTCGAACCACCGTGGCAGCGCGAGCCTGCTCGCAGCGGGCGAGGCCGCCAACGCCGTGTCGTACACCGTCCCCCCGTTCTCGCGGAAGGCGCCATAGTCGCTCAGAAATCCCGCCGAGGCCAGACCTCTGTCCACAGGTCACCCGAACGGCCCAACCGGCCTGTGGACAGTCTCGGCGAGATGTCCCGGATTGATGGCAGACTGCTGCAGCGTCGGCACAGACCGTTCGAGGGCACGGGTGCGAGAGGGCGATGACCACGATGGCGGCAAGTCCTGGCGGTCCCCGGTTCCTGCAGCTCGCCGACGTGGCGGAGATCCTCAACATCTCCTCGTCCCAGGTCTACGCGCTGGTACGCAAGGGCGACCTCGCGGCGGTCAAGATCGGCGGCCGCGGCCAGTGGCGGGTCGAGGCGAGCAAGCTCGAGGACTACATCGCCCAGCTCTACAAGGACACCCGTGAGTTCGTCGACACCCACCCGCTGACCCGCGAGGACGAGACGCCCGAGCTCGACTAGTAAGTGACACATTTCGACAAACGTGCCACATTGGGTTGATGGATGCCACGCTGGTGCTGGGAAAGCAAGGCCGCCTCGTCATCCCGGCCGACATCCGGGCCGCCCTGGGTCTCGCGCCGGGCGATCGGCTGCACCTGCAGGTCACCGGACAGCGGCTGACCGTGCAGCGACAGCAGGACGCTGTCGACGAGCTGCGTGCCCTGGGTGCCGAGGTGCCGCGGACGCGATCGCTGGTCGACGAGCTCCTCGCCGAGCGGCGTCGAGCGGCCGCACACGAATGACCGTCCTGGACGCATCTGCCCTGCTGGCGCTCATTCACGACGAACCCGGCGCCGCCTTCGTCGCATCCCACCTGGCGTCCGCGACGCTCGGCACAGCCAACCTCGCCGAAGTGGTCGGAAAGCTAGTCGACGCCGACATCGACGTCAGCCGTCTCAGAGAGCTCCTGCACGCGACCGGCGTCACCATCGAACCGGTCCTGGAGGAGGACGCCGAGCTAGCCGGCGCCCTCCGCTCACTGCCCGGCGGCACGTCGCTGTCCCTGGGTGATCGATGCTGTCTCGCGCTTGCTGTACGCAGCGTTCCCGCCGAGGTACTCACCGCGGACCGGGCCTGGGCCGACCTCGATCTTCCGATCCTGGTGCGGGTCATCCGCTAGGCGACGTCGTCACCAGGACCTGAGCAGCGCCACCGCTGCAAGCCGTACGGCGCGGGAGTCCTGCACCGCGCTCGCCCGCCGCGGCTCGCCCATCGGGTGCTCGGCCAGCTCGAAGAAGTCGAAGCCCACGCGGTCGATCGTGCCCGTCACGACCGAGGCGTCGCGCAGCACGACGGACACGCCCGCTCGGTTGCGGGCGACGCCGCGCAGGCAGTAGCGCAGATCGAGCCGCCCGGCGACCACCCCCTCGCTGCCCGGTGACTGCGACCACGCCGTGAGGCCCCGTACCGAGGTCACCGCCTCCTCGGGCACTAGCACCTCTCCCCCGGTCTGCTCCTCGACCAGCACCCAGTCGACGCCCGCCGAGACGAGTCGGCCACGCACGGCGCCGGCGCCCCAGACGTCGACCGTCACCGCACCACCGACCGCGCCGGCCAGCCGATCGCAGAGGCGCAGCCGGGCAGCCTCGCGCCGCGTGCGGTCAGCCACCTCCGCGGCCAGCTCTGCCGCCTGGGCCGCGTCGTACTGCGCCTCGAGGTCGGCGAATAGGGCCTGCCAGCGCACGCGACGCCTCCCCAGCTCGAACGGTCCGGCGATCCTCCCGCAGGACGGCGCTCGTGGCGAACGGGCCATGCACAGGAGTGTCGTTCGCGGTTGACGTCCCCAGGTGGACGTTGTACAAAGCAAACACACGTAAACACACGTATTGGAGATCAAGCGCATGCAGCGAGCTGCTCGCACGGCAGTAGTCGCGGTCGCGGCGGTAAGCACCGCCTCCGCCGCCCTGCTGCGGCTCGCCTGGCTGCCCGGCGTGCGGGTGTCCGGCCTTCCGGCTGCCCTCACCAGCGCATCGCCCGAGCAGTCGTTGCCGCTCCTGCTCGCGCTCGCGATGTGCGCCTTCGCCGGCTGGCTCGCGGTGGCTGTCGCCTGCACCGTGGCCGGGCAGCTGCCAGGAACCGCGGGCCGTTGGTCACGCGCGACCCTGCGCCGGGTCGCGCCGGCGGCGGTACGGCGCACGCTCGAGGTCACCCTCGGACTGACCACGGTGCTGGCGACCACCTCGGGCGTCGCGCACGCCGCTGGCCCGGCGGGACGGGTGGCCACGTCCCAGAATGCTGCGGTCCAGCAGGTTGCGGCTCCCGTCCTCAACCTCGACCGGCCGGCAAGCCCGACATCAGCACCCGCCGTGACCATCGACCTCGACCGACCCGTCCCGATGGTCCATCACGACCCCGGCCGAGGCCTGTCCCTCGTGACGTCAGTGCCCACGAGAATGCCTGCAGCACAGGCACTCTCGAGTCCCCTGGTCACCGTGCGCCCCGGCGACTCGCTCTGGCGCATCGCGGCCCGGGCGCTGCCTCGGGGTGCCAGCGAGACCAGCATCGAGCGCTCATGGCACCGCTGGTACCGCGCCAACCGGTCCGTCATCGGACCCGACCCCGGTCTCCTGCAACCGGGCCAACAGCTCGTCCCGCCCACGTCCTGAGCCTTGCCCACCGACCCGAGGAGCCCCTGATGCCGACGACCTCCGCTGACCTCACGCTGCACGGCACCCGCACCTTCGAGCCCCCGTACGACGACGAGTCCGGTGGCTCCTCCATGACCACCGGATCGCTCGCCCTGGCTCTGTCCCTCACCGCACCCTCCCTCCCGCCGCTCCGGCTGCTCGACGGAGGTCGCACCGACGACCTGACGACGGCGGCCGAGGAGGCCGAGGACCGAGGCGTGCGCGCGGTCACCCGCACGCCGTGCAGCGAGCTGCCGCCGGCCAGGGTGTTCGGGGCACGGCTGGTGCAGCACCTCTCGGAGGTGACCGCCGGCGAGCGCCCCCTCGTCCAACTGGCGCCCTACCTCTCCCGAGCCGTCTACCACCGGCTGGAGCGGCAGTTCGCCACGACCATCCGAGGCACCGGAGCCGCTGGGTCCAACAACCGGGCCAACGTCCGGTCCGTCCATGTCTGCGAGCCGAGTGACGGGGTCGCCGAGCTGGCGGCCGTCGTCCGCCGCGGCAGCCGCATGGCGGCGATCGCCCTGCGTCTCGAGGGGGTCGACGGTCGCTGGCAGTGCACCGCCCTGCAACTGGCCTGACATACCCTCGGTGTATGGACCTCGTGGGCCACGCTGTGACGCTGCGACCCGTCGATGCCTCGCACGGCGCCGAGCTGCGCCGCATCCGGCGTACCCCGGAGGTCACCTTCCGTTGGTACGACGTGGATGCCGAGCCGGACTGGCCCTTCGACGAGCCCGGCAGCGTGGGCTTCACCATCCTGTGCGGGGCGCGCGTCGCGGGGTTCGTGCAGTACTACGAAGAGAACGAAGCACACTACCGGCACGCCGGCATCGACATCCTGGTGGACCCGGCGCTCCACAACCGCGGCATCGGCCGGGACGCGATCGCCACCCTGGCAAAGCATCTCATCGACGACCGCGGGCACCACCGCCTCGTCATCGACCCGGCGGCCGACAACGAGGCGGCCATCCGGTGCTACACGGCGGTGGGGTTCCGGCCGGTCGGCATCCTGCGCCAGCAGGAGCGCAACAATGACGACAGCGGTTGGCACGACGCCTTGCTGATGGACCTGCTCGCCGACGAGCTGGTGCGCTAGCCGGCCACGTCGGGCGTGCTGCGCAGGACCCCGATGGCGATGAGCAGGGCACCCGTCGCCGCGCAGCAACAGCCGAGCGACATCTCCCGGTCGTGGTCCCGCCAGTACATGACCGTCCACGGGTAGTCGGCGGCCACGACGAGCAGGCAGCCCAGCGCCGACAGCTTGAGCGCCAGCTGGACCGACCGCTGGCCCAGCCGCGTGGAGACGAACGCGTTGGCCAGCACGATGACGCTCATGCCGGTGCCGACGAGGAGGAACGCGCCGACCAGCACCTTGTCCGGCCCGAAGTGCCAGCCGACGGTCGCCGCGCCGTCATAGCTTCCGACGGCCAGCGGGAGCGCCGCCAGCACGGTGAGCCGCCGGACGTGCACGGTACGCGGCGAGCGGAACAGCTCGAACATCAACCCGAAGAGGCCGAGCGTGAGCAGGGCGCTCGACCAGGCGGGCTCACCGGCGCCGTACGTGTGCAGGTGCGGGGTGGGCGCCACCGTGACGAGGGCGGCTCCAATGGCAGTGGGCACGGCCGCCACGCCAACGGCCGCCATGGTCGGACCGCCGCCGAGCAGGCGTTCGCCGAGGTGGGTCAGGGACGAACGCCACCTGAGGCGACGCTGCCACGGCTCGGCCGGTGTCCAGTGCACGGCGATCTCGGCCAGGAAGGCATCCTGGGCCCGCCGCTCCAGCTCGTTCTGTCGTCGTCGAGCCCCCCACTCGAGCGGGTTCACGGCGGATCGGCCAACGGGGTGGGGAGAAGGGCGTTGCGGATGTCGATCCACGCCAGCGGAGCGGTCTCGCCCGCGAGCCGTACGGTGACCTGACGGGCGGTCTCGACTCCCTGCGCGGTCAGCCGGTAGAGCACGCGGGACGGGTGGGCCACCCGCTCAAATGCGGGAGCCTCGTACACCTCGAGCAGGCCGCCGTGGAACAACGAGCGCAGGCAGCGGTAGACCGTGCCATGGTTCATCGGCTCCGCGCCCTCCCACTCGGTGAGCATGGCGAACAGCTCGTACCCGTAGAGGTCAGGGCTGCCCTGAACGGTGAGCCTAAGGGCAGCCGCGAGCAGGCGCATCTCGTGGCGGGTGAGCCCCGTGCCACCTTTGCGTCTCACCGCCGGCTCAGGCGACGGTGTTGTTGCGCGGGTCCCCGTGGCAGCGCTTGTACTTGCGGCCCGAGCCGCACGGGCAGGGCCCGTTGCGCGACGGGTCACCACCGACGACCTGGCCGGCGTTGTTGCCCGGCTCGCCAGCGGCGGTCGATGACATCGGGCCGGCACCGGAGGAGCGGACCACCCCGCCGTCGCCGTCGATCGTCGGTGCCGAGTAGGACAGGTTGGTCTGGCGCCGGGCGGACGACAGCTCCTTGGGCAGCACGTCCGCGACCGTGCGGATCGGTCGCCGGGAGCCGGCCGCCTTGGGCAACGGCGCCTCGTCCTCGACAGCGTCGTCGACGTCGACCTCGTCGGTCTCGGTGGCGAGCGCGCCCTCGATGACCGTGGGCTCGTCGTCGGCCTCGATCGCCTCTGCGGCCTCCGGGTCGAAGGCGTTGACCTCGACCTCGAGGTTAAACAGGAAGCCGACCGACTCCTCCTTGATGCCCTCGAGCATCACCTGGAACATCGTGAACGCCTCGCGCTGGTACTCGACCAACGGGTCGCGCTGACCCATCGCGCGCAGGCCGATGCCCTCCTGCATGTAGTCCATCTCGTACAGGTGCTCACGCCACTTGCGGTCGAGCACCGACAGCAGCACCCGCCGCTCGAGCTCACGCATGACCTCGGACCCGAGCGACTCCTCACGGGTCTGGTACGCGAGCCGCGCGTTCTCGGTCAACGTCTCCATGAGCAGGTCGTGGTCGAGGTCGTGCCGGTCGGGCGCCACGTCGTCGACCGTCAACGTGATCGGGTAGAGCGTCTTGAGCGCGACCCAGAGCTGGTCGAGGTCCCAGTCCTCGGGGTAGCCCTCGGCCGTGGCCGCGTCGACATAGCCGCCGACCGCGTCGTCGACCATGTTGGCGATCTGCTCGTGCAGGTCGTCGCCGTGCAGGATCTGGCGGCGCTCCTCGTAGATGACGGTGCGCTGCTTGTTGAGGACCTCGTCGTACTTGAGGACGTTCTTGCGGATCTCGAAGTTCTGCTGCTCGATCTGGGTCTGCGCCGACCGAATCGCCCGGCTGACCATCTTGGACTCGATCGGGACGTCGTCCGGCAGGTTGAGCGTGTCCATGATCCGCTCGACCGCGGTCGCGTTGAACAACCGCATCAGGTCGTCCTGCAGCGACAGATAGAAGCGGCTCTCGCCCGGGTCGCCCTGGCGGCCGGAGCGACCACGCAGCTGGTTGTCGATGCGCCGCGACTCGTGACGCTCGGTGCCGAGCACGTAGAGGCCGCCGACCTCGAGGACCTCGTCGTGCTCTGCTGCAACGGCAGCGGTCGCCTTGTCGAGCGCCTCGGGCCACGCGGCCTCGTACGCCTCGGGCTCGTCGACGGGCGACAGGCCCTTGTCGCGCAGCTCCTGGGCCGCGGTGAACTCGGGGTTGCCACCGAGCATGATGTCGGTGCCGCGGCCGGCCATGTTGGTCGCGACGGTGACCGCACCCTTGCGCCCGGCCTGGGCGATGATCGCGGCTTCCTTCTCGTGGTACTTGGCGTTGAGCACCTCGTGCGGGACACCCTTGCGCAGCAGCATCGACGACAGCAGCTCGGACTTCTCTACCGAGGTGGTGCCGACCAGGATCGGCTGGCCGTGCTCGTGGCGCTCGACGATGTCGTCGACGACCGCCTCGAACTTGGCCTGCTCGGTCTTGTAGACGGCGTCCTTCTGGTCCTCGCGCTGGGGCACCCGGTTGGTCGGGATCGGCACGACGCCCAGCTTGTAGATCTGGTCGAACTCGGCGGCCTCGGTCGATGCGGTGCCGGTCATGCCGCCGAGCTTGCTGTAGAGGCGGAAGTAGTTCTGCAGGGTGATCGTGGCGAGCGTCTGGTTCTCCTGCTTGATCTCGACGCCTTCCTTGGCCTCGATCGCCTGGTGCATGCCCTCGGAGTAGCGGCGGCCGGCCAGCAGGCGCCCGGTGAAGTCGTCGACGATGAGCACCTCGCCGTCCATGACGACGTAGTCCTTGTCGAGCTTGTAGAGCTCCTTGGCCTTGATGGCGTTGTTGACGTAGCCCACGAGCGGGGTGTTGACCGACTCGTAGAGGTTGTCGATGCCGAGCTGGTCCTCGATCTTGGAGACGCCCTGCTCGAGGACCGCGATGGTGCGCTTCTTCTCGTCCACCTCGTAGTCGACGTCGCGCTGGAGGCGCTTCATGATGCGGGCGAACTCGACGTACCACTTGGTCGCGAGGTCGGCGGGCCCGCTGATGATGAGCGGGGTACGGGCCTCGTCGATGAGGATGGAGTCGACCTCGTCGACGATGGCGAAGTTGTGGCCGCGCTGGACGAGCTCCTCGGCGGTCCACGCCATGTTGTCGCGCAGGTAGTCGAAGCCGAACTCGTTGTTGGTGCCGTAGGTGATGTCACAGGCGTAGGACTCGCGGCGCTGCGCGGGCTGCTCGTTGGCGACGATGACCCCGACGGACAGGCCGAGGAAGCGGTGGACACGGCCCATCCACTCCGAGTCACGACGGGCGAGGTAGTCGTTGACCGTGACGATGTGGACGCCCTTGCCGGACAACCCGTTGAGGTAGGCCGGGAGGGTGCCGACCAGGGTCTTGCCCTCGCCGGTCTTCATCTCGGCGATGTTGCCGAGGTGGAGCGCCGCGCCGCCCATCAGCTGGACGTCGAAGTGGCGCTGACCGAGGGTGCGCTTGGCCGCCTCGCGGGTGGTCGCGAAGGCCTCCGGCATCAGGTCGTCGAGGGTCTCACCGTCCTCCAGCCGCTGACGGTAGACGTCGGTCAGGGCCCGCAGCTCGGCGTCGGTCAGCCCGACGAAGTCCTCCTCGAGCGCGTTGACCTGGTCCGCGATGGACTGCAGCTTGCGCAGGATGCGGCCTTCGCCCATGCGCAGCAACTTGTCGAGTACCACTCGTCGGGCTCCCAGCAGCTTGAAAAGTGTGCGCGACCGATCGCCGCACCGTTCCCCATCGTAGGCCGTACGCCGGTCAAACGGTCCAGGTTGGCTGACCGTTCCTGTGCGTTCGCTACCGGAGTAGCCGAAGCCCGGCGCACCCCCCACGGGAACGCCGGGCTCCGGCCATGCAGACCTCTGTTCCCCACTCACCCTCCAGCACACCGGCCCGTACGACATCGGTAGTTGTGCTCAGAAGGGGCTCAGCGGGTCAGCCCCACCAGAAGCTGGTCGCGATCACGGCGTAGAGCCCCACCAGCGACGCGCCCTCGAGCCAGTTGGACTCACCGTCAAGGATCACGACCGCGATGATGATCGTGGCGATGACCAGCGCCACGATCAGCAGCGGCGGGAAGACGAGCGTGAAGGCCGCACCGCCGATGAGGGGGCTGATCAGGACCAGGACGGGCGCCAGGACCAGCGCGATCTGCAGCGGGCTGTTGAGGATCACCGACAGGGCGTGGTCGGCCTGGTTGCGCAGCGCGAGCTGGATGCCGACGACGTTCTCAACGGCGTTGCCGGCGATGGCCACGATGACGAGGCCGGCGAACGTGTTGCTGATGTGGACCGCTGCCATGGCCGGGGTCAGCGCGGCGACGAACCAGTCCGAGACGAGGGCGGCCAGCACTCCGGTCACAGCGAGCACCAGTACGGCCACCACCACCGGCCAGCGCGCCTCGGACTCCCCCTCGGCCGCCGAGTCGGACGGTCCGGTCTCCCCCTCCGAGCGCCGGATCGACGCGGGCACCGACATCGCGAAGACCACCAGCAGGACGACCGAGGTGACGACCGACAGGGCGCGCTCGTGGTGGGACGCGGGAGTGTGCACGAACGACGCGAGGCTGGGCACGACGAGGGCCCCGACGGCCAGCACCATCGACGTGGTGATCATGCTGGCTCGGCGGGCACTGAAGGTCTGGGTGCCGTGGCGCAGGCCACCGGCGGCGAAAGCAAGGCCCAGGACCAGCAGCAGGTTGGCCAGGATCGACCCCACGATGGCCGCCTGGACCACCGTGACCAGACCCTGGCGCAGCGCGAAGATGCCGATGAACAGCTCGGGCAGGTTGCCGAGCGCACTCTGCAGCACGCCGGTCGCCCCGGCACCGAGCCGCTCGGCGATCTGGTCGACGGCAAGCCCGACCAGCAGCGCGAGCACGGCGATCGCGGCGCCGGCGACGACGAACGCCGTGACCTGACCCAGGTTGACGTAGTGCGTGATCGCCGAGGCCAGGCACAGCAGCGTGCCGATGGCGAACATCCGCACATCGGAGAACGCGAATGGTCCGTAGCGTCGGGCGGTCAGCTGTCGGCGCTCCTGATCAGGTCAGACGGGTCGGCACCCAGGCTGGCGGATCAGGTGATCTCGAGCAACTTCTCCCGGACGGCGTAGACGACCGCCTCCATGCGCGAGTGCAGCTGCAACTTCTCGAGGATGTTGCGGATGTGGTTCTTGACGGTGTTTTCGCTGATGTAGAGCTGCTTGGCGATGTCGCGGTTGTTGAGGCCCTTGGCGACGAGACGAAGCACCTCCATCTCGCGGTCGGTAAGTCTCGGCGTCGGCACCTGCTGGCGCTCGTCGGTGCGCTTGATCATGGACGCGAACTCGTTGAGCAACTTGGAGGCCATCGACGGCGAGATCAGCGACTGGCCACCGTGAACCGCGCGGATCGCACTGGCGACCTCCTCGATGGAGATCTCCTTGAGCAGGTAGCCCATGGCTCCGGCCTTGATCGCGTCGTAGAGGTCGGCCTCTTCGTCACTGATCGTCAGCATGATGATCTTGGTGCTGGGGACCGCGTCCTTGATCGCCGTGCAGGCGTCGATGCCGCCGCGACGGGGCATCCGGACGTCCATCAGAACCACGTCGGGCGTGGTCTCGGTAGCTACCTCAACTGCCTCGGCGCCGTCACTGGCCTCACCGACGACCTCGATGTCCGGCTCCTGCTCGAGCACCATCTCGAGGCCGCGCCGGAACAGCGCGTGGTCGTCGACCACGAGCACCCGGATGGGCTCCGCAAACGCTGACTCAGGCAGAGCGACATCGGTCGGTAGTCCGGTCACAGCACCTCCCGTTCTCGGCGATCCGGCCACCTGGCAGCCACACCCCGACCCCCGGATGAACGAACCAGGCGCTTCTGTACGAAGCAGAGCCCTTCCCACGATGATGTCATGTCTGCCGACTCGTCGTGTCAAAGCGGCACGAATCGCGCGAGTCTTTTGCAGTTAAGCCCTTTAGTGCGTGGTCTCCAACCGGATCACGCCGTAGTCGTAGGCGTGCCTGCGGTAGACGACGCTGGGCAGTTCGGTCTCCTTGTCGCAGAACAGGTAGAAGTCGTGGCCGACCAGCTCCATCTCGAACAGCGCCTGGTCGAGCGTCATCGGGTCGGCGCGGTGCTGCTTCTCCCGCACGATCAGCGGCTCGGCCTCCCCCGCCGCCTCGTCGAGGTCATGGGCCAGCACGGTCTCGGGGACCGCGATGATCGGGCTGCCGACGGAGGCCGCCGGCGGCAGCGCATCCAGGGACGCCACCGCCGCCGCGGTGGAGTCGAGGGGAGCCGCGGTCGTGCGAACCGACGGCGGCGTGCGCAGCCCGTGGTGGACGCGGCGACGGTCGGCAAGCCGACGCAGTCGGTGCTCGAGCTTGGTGCAGGCGAGGTCGAGAGCGGCGTAGGGATTGTGCGAGCAGGCCTCGGCGCGGATGACCGGTCCCTTGGACCGGCAGGTCAGCTCGATGCGGTCGCACTGGTCGGCCTGGCGCGGGTTGCGCTCCTTGCTGACCTCGACCTCGAGCCGGATGACCTTGTGGTCGAACTTCTCCATCTTGGACAGCTTCTCGACGGCGTGCTGACGGAAGCGGTCGGCGACATCGACATGACGGCCACTGACAACGATCTCCACGCGTTACCTCCAGGTCAGGATGGAAGCGGCTGCACCGCGGCGGCGGGCAGCAGCGAGAGGAGGGCGCCCCGATGGCTCTCCCCGCGGTGCCGGCCGGACAGGGGAACGAAAAGACGCCCGCCCGGCCGACCTGGTCTTCGTCCCCACATTCGCCTGCGGAGGATTTCGCGGCCGACAAGTGTCTGATTGGCCACTACCGACCTTCTCCCGGCCCGGCGGCCATCGGGACCACCGGCGGGGCAGGACTTACTCCTAAGCCGCACCGTGATCGGTCGACAAGAAGTCGCCTTACGTGGACCGTTTGGCCTGCGGCTGGCATCGGCTAGCCGGATCGGTCGCCCTGGTCGGCCGAAGCCGTCCAGACCTACCGATCCAACGCAACCACGGACCCGGGCGGGCGCCATGATCTGACGCTAGCCCCCATCGGGTCCGCTAGCCAGGTTCTGCGAAAACCGGTGCCTCGAAGTACGGCGCGTCGCTGCCAGGCAGGCGACCGCCACCACCGGGAAGCCGGCCTCGCGCAATGCCCGGGTCGCCTCCGCCGCCGTCGACCCCGTCGTCACCACGTCGTCGACGACGACGCAACGACGACCGGCCAGGCGCGCAGGAACCCGTCGACAGGCCATCGACCCGGCCAGGTTGCGCCGCCGGGCCTCGGCGGTGAGCCCGGCCTGATCGGCAACCACGCCACGCGAGACGAGCAACCCCGCCGGCACGAGCCCCGCTGCGCGCACGCCGGGCTCACGGCCGGTTCGGCGGCACAGGGCCAGGACATGGTGGTGACCGCGGAGTCGCCGAGCGGCCGCCGACGACGGCACGGGCACCAGCAGCACCGGGTCGTCCGGCGGCCCGACACCGGGCACGGTCAGGAGTGTCTCGGCGAGCGCGGCCGACAACGGACCCAGCGCCGGCCAGCAGGAGTGCTCCTTGTACGCGAGGACCAGCGCCCGCATTGCTCCCCCGTACTCCGCCGCAGCCCACACCGGCGGCAGGCCGGGAGGTCGCGGCGTCGGGTCACGCCGGCCGGGAGACCAGGCGAGCACCGAGCACGAGCGGCACACCGGGCCGCGGTCGTCACCGCAGGCCACGCACGGGCTGGGCAGCAGGAGGTCGAGCAGCAGTCGCATGCCGCAACCCTCGCCCGCAGCCGCTGGCTCAGCGAGGGACATTCGGCGGCTGTGGACGAATCAGCCGGTTGGGGATAACCGTCAGCCGGCGTAGGTGGGGTAGGAGCCGGTACCGGTGTCGAGCGCGGTCCACGCCGACTGACTGGTCGAGGTGGTGTCCGTGAACGAGTCGGTGGTCGGCTGGCGGGTCAGCTTGCCCGAGACCGACGCCACCCAGGGCTGGCGCGGTCCGGCCGCGAGCTGGGCCGTCGGCTGGCTCGGAGCGCCGTCCACCAGGATCGGCCCGATCGAGCCATCGGCGCTGACGGTGTAGCCGTCGGAGGAGACGCGGTAGACCTTCGTGGTGACGACCTTGCCGGTGGTGTTCTGCACCACCACCCCGATCTCCGACTGGTCGGCCCAGACCACGTCGACGTCCGTGTCACCCGGACTGACCCCGATCACCGGCCGGAGCGAGGTGATCGACCAGGCGCCGCCCACCGCCGTTGCCGGGTGGTTGACGACGCCCACGTACGCCAGGCTGTACCGGTCCGTCTTGACGATGAGCGCGGCCCGGCTGCCGTCGCGGGAGAGCTTCAACGCCGTGACGGCTGGGACGACGACCCCTTGCGCCTTGCTGGCCACCACGACCTGGGGGGTGCCTGGCTGCCCTCCCACCAACGGGATCCGGTAGATCGTCGTGGTTCCGTTGGGAGCTGTCGCCACGGTCCAGACCCCCGAGCCGGGCACGTCGAAGGAGGGCGTGCTCAGGGTCTTGGCGACCTCGGGCAGGGTGACCGCTTGCCATGGGTGGTCGGACAGGATGTTGGCCGTCGCCAGCTCGAGGGTGGCGGTCCCGTTCTCGTTGCGTACGCCGGCCAGCATCTGGGTCTCGATGGCGCCTTGCTCCGTGGGAGACGCGACCGCGAGTTGCTGCACGCCGTCGTCATGCGCCAGGACGGTCTCGATGGTGTCGGCCGCCCCGCCGGCAGGCACACCGGAGAGGGCCGCCGCGGTCGTGGGCGGCAGCGGGGTCGAGGCGACCACCTTCTGGTCGCCGGCGACGTAGTAGACCGGGGCCTGCACCGGCAGCACGTCCGGGTCATAGCCCTTGGGCAGCTGGGCGAGCGTGTAGGTGCCGCCCTGGGGACGGCCGTCGACCTCCAGCTGGATCGACCCGGTGTGGAACGACTGCACGTTGAGCGTGTAGGCGATCTGCGCCTTGAGCGTGGCGATGTAGTCGGAAGACAGCGGCTTGCCGGCGACGTGCAGGTCGACGGTGGTGAGCAGGTTGCGCGCGTCCTGCGTCACCTGGTTGACCTTGTTGTCGGCACTGGGAGCGACGGTGACGTAGACGGCCGGCTTGAGCCAGTCGCTCGGCCCGTCGAGCAGCTGCCCGATGAGGTAGTTGGGCGACGAACCCGGGGGCAGGAAGATCGTGTCGGGGACGAGCCGGCGCACGTTGGCCCCGGAGGCGGCACTGCTGGGGAAGTAGACGTGCCAGGGCGTGAGGAAGTCCGGAAGGTCGTCCTCACTGACGAACAACCCCGGCTGACTGATGTGCGAGACCTGCCACGTGCCCTTGGTGAGGGCGAGCGTGAACGTGACGGGAAGGTCGGTGGGGGTGCTGGTGATGGTGCTGAGGTAGGTCTGACTCGCGTCGATGAGGCCGGTCTGGGTCAGATCGACGTCCACCTGGGTGGCCGCCTTCAACGTCAACGCCTTCTGCTCGGAGAAGACGACGGTCTGCGACGACGAGGTCGCCTGCCACTGGGGCGCGTAGTCCGGCGTCAGGTACTGCGCGACGACGTTGGTGTCGTGCTGCGACATCGCCAGCAGCAGGCTTTGCACGACCTCCGTCTGCGTCTGGTGCGGCTGGGGCAGCGGACCGGCCTGCGCGACGCCGGCGACGACCGGCTGGTTGGCCGGCAGCCGCAGCCGGTGCACTGCACCCGACTTCGGTACGCCGGCACAGCCCGTCGTCACGACGAGCGAGAGGAGTGCGGCGAGCAGCACGAGGCTGCGGCGGTCATCCACGGACCGCCTCCGACGCGGGCGGCGTAGGGTCGACCGGCCGCGGCTGGCCGATGCCACGCACGGTCACCGGCAGCAACGGCGGCCGGGCAGGGGTGTGGCTGGTAGTGCTGCCTCCGCCGTCGGGCTCGGCGCTGCGTGCCTCCTCGGGCTCGAGGGGTAGCGGCGAGGAGCGCAGCGCCTCGCCGGCACGGCGCGGCAGGGTCAGCCGGAAGCACGCACCGTGGCCGATCTCGCCCCACGCCTGCAACCACCCGCCGTGCAGCCGCGCGTCCTCGAGGGCGATCGCCAGCCCGAGCCCCGTACCGCCGGAGGACCGTGCCCTGGCAGCGTCGGCGCGCCAGAACCGGTTGAAGACCAGCGTCGACTCGCCGGGACGCAGGCCGACGCCGTAGTCGCGTACCGAGATGGCGACGGCATCGTCCGAGGCGGCAACCGACACCCGTACTGGGCGCTTCTCACCGTGCTCGAGCGCGTTGTTGATCAGGTTGCGGACGATGCGCTGGACCCGTCGCCCGTCGACCTCGGCGTAGACGGGTTCGTCGGGCATCAGCATCTCGAGCGGGCAGAGCGTGCGCTCGGAGTGGGAGCGGGACAGGTCGACCACCGCATGCACCAGCTCGCCCACGTCGACCGAGTCGGACTCGAGCACCGCGGCCCGGGCGTCGTGGCGGCTGATCTCGAGCAGGTCGACGAGCAGCGCCTCGAAGCGATCGAGCTCGTGCTGCAGCAGCTCGGCCGAGCGAGCGACGGCTGGCGGGAAGTCGCCGCGCGCGGCGTGCAGCACGTCGGCCGCCATGCGGACGGTCGTCAGCGGCGTCCGCAGCTCATGGGACACGTCGGACACGAATCGGCGCTGCACGCGGGACAGGTCCTCGAGCTCGCGGATCTGACGCTGCAGGCTGTCGGCCATCTTGTTGAACGAGGTGCCCAGCTTGGCGATCTCGTCGGTGCCGCGGATCGCCAGCCGCTCCTGTAGACGACCGGCCGCCAGCATCTCGGCGATGCGCGCCGTGTGGCGGACCGGCTGGACGATCTGGCGGGTGACGAGCCAGGCGATGGCGGCGAAAAGCACGATCAGCCCGACGCCGCCCAGCAGCAGGATGTCCTGGACCTGGTTGAGCACCTTGGTCTCGGTGGTCAGGGGAAAGAACAGGTAGAGCTTGTACTCGCCGGGAGTCCCCGAGGTGGCCGCGGCCGAGGACACGTCGGCCGCGGTCTCCGGCTGGACCACCGCGATCGAGCTGGTGTGGGTGCCGTCGGCGTAGTACAGCCGCACGTACTGCCACGCCCGGCCCGGGTTCTTCGACCCCACGGCCGCCGACAAGGCGGTGATGTCGGTGCGCGAGAGGTCGATCTGGGAGTCGGAGAACGACGAGAAGAGGGCCGTTCCGGTGAGAGCGACGTAGTACTTGTTGCCGCCGGTCGCGTTGGCCGCCTTCACGGCCTCGCGAAGGTTGTGCTGGATAGTCAGCGGGGCAGCGCTCTGGATCCCTTTGCCGAGGTCGGAGTCAAAGGTGCCGAGAGTCTTGCGGGCCTGGTCCAGCGACGCGTCGCGCTTGTTGGACAGGATCGAGTCGCGCACCTGGGAGGCGACGACCAGCCCGACCAGGGCGACGACGATCGCCGACACGACCAGCGTGGTGGCGACGACCCGCAGCTGGAGCGACCGGCGACGGCGCTCGAGGGCCATCTGGTACGCCCTGCCGGGCAGCATCGGCAGCCGCCGGAAGAAGCGACGGACACGGCGCTGGATGGAGCTCAGGGCGGACCGGCCTTGTAGCCGACCCCCCGGACCGTGACGACGACCTGGGGCTTCTCCGGGTCGCGCTCGACCTTGGCGCGCAGCCGCTGCACGTGGACGTTGACCAGGCGGGTGTCGGCGGCGTGGCGGTAGCCCCAGACCTGCTCGAGCAGCATCTCGCGGGTGAACACGCGGGACGGCTTGCGAGCCAGGGCCACCAGCAGGTCGAACTCCAGCGGGGTCAGCGCGATGGTCTCGGTCTCACCGCTCACCTCGCTCGCGCGGGTGATGGTATGGCCGGCGACATCGATGCTGACCTCGCCGATGGACAGCAGCTCGGGCGCCGTGTCGTCCTTGCGGCGCAGCCGGGCGCGGACCCGGGCGACCAGCTCCTTGGACTTGAACGGCTTCATGACGTAGTCGTCAGCGCCGGACTCGAGGCCCACCACCACGTCGAGGGTGTCGGCGCGCGCGGTCAGCATCACGATCGGCACCCCGGACTCGGCGCGGATCTGGCGACAGACCTCGATGCCATCGGTGCCCGGCAGCATGATGTCGAGCAGCACGAGGTCGGGCTTGCACTCCCGGAACACGGCCATGGCCTTGTCGCCGTCCTCGACGAAGAACGGCTCGAAGCCTTCTCCGCGCAGGACGATGCCGAGCATCTCTGCTAGTGCCTGGTCGTCATCGACGACGAGTACGCGACCTCTCACGCCCCCATCGTTGCACCTCGCGGCGGTTTCTGGTGGCGGCGACGGGGCTGGGCTTTGCCGGGGCGTTACCGGCTGTCAGTCCAGGACCGCCAACCCGTCCACCTGCAGCGCCGGATGCCCGGTGGTTCCGACGACGACGAGCCGTACCGTGTGACTGCCTTGGGCGAGGTGACCGACCGACCCGACCTGCTGCCGCACGAACAGGGTGGCGGCGTGCGTGTCGACCACGGCACGGGTCCGGCCATCGACCTGCAGCAACGCCTTGCCACACCCCGGGCAGCGATCGGCCACCACCGTGACCTGGCTGCCGACAACGTGCCAGGTCAGGGCCGCGCCGGCCTTGCGCGCCACCGCGACCGTTCCGGCCCAGCGGCGGGCCGAGCGCAGCGTGGTCCAGCCCCGCGTGACGGGAGTGTCCAGCGGCTCGACCACCGTCGCCAGCGCGTGCTGCGTGTCGTTGCCGTACGGGTCCTGCGACAGCACCTCGAACCGATAGTTCGCCCCAGCCACCGGCACGAAAGGTGACGCGGACGCCCCGAACACGGCATGGGTCGCCGTCGTGTCGAGCAGCCAGATCACCCAGCCGGTGTCCGGGCCGGACCAGTACTTCACGGTGTACGGGGTGCCCGTGGGGTTGTCGGGATTGCTCCAGCTCAACGCGACCCGCGTGGTCGGACCGCCGTCGGACGCCGACACCGGCGCCACGAGCAGCGGCGGCGCGGTGGCTTTGATGCTGTGCGAGCTCTCGACCGAGATGTTGCCCAAGGCGTCGAAGGACCAGAAGCCGTAGGTGAAGGTGGCGCCGACGGTGACGCTGTCGGCCACGACCTGGAGCGCGCCGTCGGCGGCAGGCGGACCGTCGAACACGGCCCCGCCGTCGGCGGGAGACGCCGGCGGCAGGGTTCCGTCAATGCGGCGCACGACGACCCGTACGACCTGGGCGTCGTCGACGTTGCGCCATCGCACGGCCACATGGGTGCCCGCGAGCACGACCGGCTGCGGGACGGGTGCGGCGACCACGGGATCGGCGTGCGCCGGAGTGGCCGCGAGAAGCGGAGCGACGAGGGCGGCAGCGGCCAGCAGCCGCAGGCGGTCACCCATGCGGCGGCGGGGGTGGGGGCGGAGGCGGCGGGATCGAGACGCGCACGTCGGTCCGCGAGCGAAGCCGGCCAACCTTGCGGGCGGTACGGGCATCCTGCGTGAGCCGGCCCAGCAGCCGGTCGGCCTCGTCGGCGTCGCGGGAGGTCGCACTGGCGTGCCAGTGCCGCCCGGCCGTGTCGGCGTGCACCGTCGCCAGCCGCAGCCGACGCTGCACCGGCCCCTGCTCGTACCGGAGGGACTGCACCTTCTCCAACGGAACGATGACGGTGGCAGGTCGCACACGACCGGTGCGGGTGACCACACAGACGCCGTCGTCCCAGGCGGCAAGCGACCAGTAGGACAGCGGGGTGCGCCAGCGGGCCCGTGCTGGTGGCCGGGCGCCGGGCGGAGGCACGATGTGGGCACCGGGGAAGATGCGGTCGAGCAGCAGCTGCGCGTCGGCGGGGAAGCCGACCGGCAGCACCGCTCGGACTAGCTGACTGCTCTCGCGTTCGCCCCGGTCGCGCTGCCGCTGGCGGGCGACGTCGATCTCGAGCCGCACCCAGCCGAAGGGACGCCACAGCAACGGCTGCACCCAACGCACGGCCTGGACCCGCCCGTACGGGATCGTCTCGGCGCGGGTCTGGAGGAGGCCGCTGTGCAGCCGGAGGCCGTCGGGCGACTCGGCGACGGAGAAGGAGAACTCGTTGTTCAGCCGGCGCTTGACCCCGGCGAAGACCGCGACCAGGACGGGCAGGACGGCGCCGATCAGCCCTCCTCGCACGTCGGCCGGTGCCAGCAACGCGCACACGAGCAGGGCGACGACCAGGACCAACGCGATCACGACCGGGCCCGCGACGATCGAGCCGACGAGACGGCCGTTGCTCACCTGCCACAGCGGGCGCTCGCCGGGGTCAGGCGTGTCCTCGTGCAGGCCGTGCGAGACCGCGAGCAGCTGGGCCCGTACTCGCAGGGCCTCGTCGTCCTGCAGGTAGGACAGCCGGGTGCGGCCGGACCCTGAGCCGGCCACTTCGACGCGCAGCTCCGAGAGTCCGAGCGCGCGGGCGAGCAGGGGGCGTACGACGTCGATCGACTGCACGCGGGTCAGCGGCACCCGCAGCGACTGCCGGCGGATCAGCCCGGTGTTGATCTGCAGCTCGGTGCCCATGACCCGCCACCGGGTGACCGCCCATGCGACCACGCCGCCGACGATGGCGAGCACCAGCGCCACCCCGTCGATGATCCAGTTAACCAAGTGGTTGTCGGACCCGGCCTGACGGATGCCGAGAACGACGACGAGACCGAGCGCGGCCTGGCTCGAACGGATCACTGGTGACAACGGGTGCAGCCTGGACCACTCCCCCCGCACCGCGGGCGGCAGACCGGACGTCACAGGCCGGACGCCTGCGACTCGCCGAGGGCGGCGAGCCGGTCGCGCAGCCGCTCCGCCTCGGCCGAGGCGAGCCCCGGCAGCTTGGCGTCGGTCGCCGCGGCGGCGGTGTGTAGCTTGACGGTGGCCAGCCCGAATGCCCGTTCGACCGGCCCTGCGGTCACGTCGACGAACTGCATGCGCCCGTACGGGACCACCGACAGCTTGCGGATCAGGAAGCCCCGGCGGATCAGCAGGTCGTCCTCGCGCTCGGCGTAGCCCCACGAGCGGTAGCGGCCGCGCAGCAGCACCCACTCGACCGTGGCGAGCACGAGGCAGATCACCAGCACCAGGATCGCGGCGGTGCTGCCGACGGTCAGCCCGAACAGCACCGTCAGACCAGCGGTGAGCGCCAATGAGACCACCGCCCAGACCAGCTGACGCGCGTTCCAGAGCTTGGGCGACGGGCTTCGGTAGTCCACCTACGCATCATCCCATCCGGACTGCATCCAGTGTCATCGTCACTGATATCCGGCATCCCGGGACTTTCCTCTGCAGAAGTGACACAGTTCGACTGATCTCGACTGTTCTTAGGTTCGAGCCATGCGGGGAGTGCACGGGGCGGGGCATGACAGTTTCCGAGCGCACGCCGGCACCGATCAAGACTGAGGCACTCCAGGAAGCCATCTTCAACAGCGCCTACTTCTCCAGCATCGCGACCGACGAGAAGGGCGTCATCCAGATCTTCAACGTGGGCGCCGAGCGCATGCTGGGCTACGCCGCGTCCGACGTCGTCGACCAGATCACGCCAGCCGACATATCGGACCCGCAGGAGCTCATCGCGCGGGCCGCACAGCTGAGCGCCGAGCTCGAGACCGCGATCACGCCAGGGTTCGAGGCGCTGGTCTTCAAGGCCTCGCGCGGCATCGAGGACATCTACGAGCTGACCTATGTCCGCAAGGACGGCAGCCGGTTCCCCGCCATCGTGTCGGTCACCGCCCTGCGCGACGCCGACGACACGATCATCGGCTACCTGCTCATCGGGACCGACAACACGGTCGGACAGCAGGTGGAGGCGGCGCAGGCACTGCTCGACCAGCAGCTGCGGGACCAGCAGTTCTACACACGCTCGCTCATCGAGTCGAACATCGACGCCCTGATGATGACGGACCCGCAGGGCATCATCTCCGACGTCAACCAGCAGATGACGGCGCTGACCGGCCGGACACGGGACGAGCTGATCGGGGCACCGTGCCGCAACTTCTTCACCGACCCCAACCTCGCAGACGCGGCGATCCAGCGGGTCCTCACCGAAAACAAGGTGAGCGACTACGAGCTGACCGTGTCGGCCAAGGACGGGCAGGAGACGGTGGTCTCGTACAACGCCGCCACGTTCCACGACCGCGACAACAACCTGCAGGGCGTGTTCGCCGCCGCACGTGACTCCACCGACCGCAAGCGGTGGGAGCGCGAGCTCCAGCAGAAGAACATCGAGCTCGAGCACGCCAGCCGGATGAAGTCCGAGTTCCTGGCCACCATGTCGCACGAGCTGCGCACCCCGCTCAACGCGATCATCGGCTTCTCGGAGGCGCTCAACGATGGCCTGATGGGGCAGATGACCCTGAGCCAGCACGACTACATCGGTGACATCTTCACCAGCGGCCAGCACCTGCTCTCGCTGATCAACGACATCCTCGACCTGTCCAAGGTCGAAGCCGGCATGATGGCGCTCGAGCTCGAGACGGTCGACCTGGCCGGCCTGCTCGCCAACAGCCTGTCCATCGTGCGCGAGAAGGCGGCGGCCCAGCGGATCCAGCTCGAGCTGGAGAGCGAGGGTGACCTGGAGACCCTGCTCCTGGACACCCGCAAGACCAAGCAGATCGTCTACAACCTGCTGTCCAACGCGGTGAAGTTCAGCGGCAACAGCGGCCGGGTCACCCTGAGCGCCCGGCGGGTCCCGCGCAGCTCCGTCGGCCGCATGGCCGGCACGTGGGCGGTGCACAGCTTTGCCACTCCGGACAACGCGTACGAGGAGTTCCTGGAGATCGCGGTCACGGACACCGGCATCGGCATCTCGAGGGAGGACATGGCCAAGCTGTTCCAGGCGTTCAGCCAGATCGACAGCAGTCTGGCCCGCAAGTTCGAGGGCACCGGACTTGGCCTGGCCATGGTCAAGCGGCTGGCCGAGCTGCACGGCGGGACGGTCGCCGTCGCCAGCGCGGAGGGCGAGGGCGCCCGGTTCGCGGCCTGGCTCCCGCTGCGGATGCCCGAGGGGGCGCGTGCGCCCTCCGCTCACCCGCCGGTCGCCTCGGACACCGGCGAGCACCAGCAGCGCACCGCACTCATCGTCGAGGACGACGACCGGGCGGCAGACCTCGTACGCCTGCTGCTCGAGGCTGAGGGATTCACCGTCCTGCGGGCCGAGAGCGCCGAGCGGGCCCTCGAGATGGTGGAGGACCATGACCTCAGCCTGATCACCCTCGACGTCCAGCTGCCGGGGTGCAACGGCTGGGAGTTCCTGGCCCTGCTCCAGCAGCGCCCGCACGTGCGCGGCGTGCCTGTCGTCATCATCGCCGGGACGGTCGATGCCAGCGTCGCCCAGGCGGCCGGTGCCGCAGCCGTCCTGCAGAAGCCGATCAGCCGGGCCGAGCTCAAGGCCTCACTGGCGCACCTGGGTCTGCAGGCGGTCGACAACCGGACCCGCACGATCCTGGTCGTGGACGACGATCCCAAGGCGGTCGAGGTGATCGCCGCATTCTTGCCGGGTCCGGCGTACGCCGTCGTCCGCGCCTTCGGAGGTGCGGAGGCCATCACCTTGGCCCAGCGGTTGCACCCCGACCTGGTCCTGCTCGACCTGGTGATGCCTGACGTCAACGGGTTCGACGTGGTGGAGGCACTGCAGCGTCACGTCGACACGGCCTCCATCCCAATCCTCGTCATCACAGCCAGAGCCGTCACTGCTGACGAACGCGCGGCGCTCCGCCACGAGTCGGGCGACACCATCACGATCGTCGACAAAGCAGGCTTCAGCGGCAGCAACTTCCTCGCCGAGGTACGCCGAGCACTGCCGAACCACCCTGGGGAGGGCACGTGGCGCGCATCCTGATCGTCGAGGACAACCCGGCCAACATGAAGCTCACGACGCTGTTGCTGCACAACGCCGGCCACTCCGTCCTGTCGGCGGTGGATGCGGAGACCGGCCTGACGCTGGCGCGTTCCGACCGGCCCGACCTGATCCTCATGGACGTCCAGCTGCCCGGCATGGACGGCCTGGCCGCGACAGCCCTGCTCAAGCACGACCCGCTGACCGCCTCGATCCCGGTGATCGCACTCACCGCGATGGCCATGAAGGCGGACGAGGAAAAGAGCCAGAACGCCGGCTGCGACGCCTATCTGGCCAAACCGCTGCGCTACAAGGAGCTCTACGCCACGATCGACGCGCTGCTGGCGACCGTCTCATGACCGGATCCGCGACGATCCTCATCGTCGACGACGAGGAGCGCAACCGGCGGCTGCTCGACCTGCTGCTGCAGCCGGAGGGCTACACCACGCTGATGGCCGTCGACGGGAAGGCCGCCATCGCCGCCGTCGCCGAGCACTCGGTCGACCTGATCCTGCTCGACGTCATGATGCCGTCGATGGACGGGTACGAGGTCGCGGCGATCCTCAAGGCCGACCCGGCCAGCAAGTCGATCCCCATCATCATGGTCACGGCCAGCGTCGACCGCGACACCCGCCTCTCCGCGCTCACGGCCGGGGTGGAGGAGTTCCTCACCAAGCCGGTCGACCGTGCCGAGCTGTGGCTGCGCGTACGCAACCTGCTGCGGCTCAAGGAGTACGGCGACTTCCTCGCCGACTACGGGACGGTGCTCGAACGTCAGGTGGAGGAGCGCACCGCCGACCTGCAGCGGTTCCGCCTGGCCATGGACTCGACGGCTGACGCGATCTTCCTGACCAGCCGGGCCACCATGAAGTTCGTCGAGGTCAACGCCACCGCGTCGACGATGCTCGGCTACACCCGCGAGGAACTGCTCACCCTCGGTCCACGCGACCTGCGCTCCGAGGCCCGCGGCGACCCGGAGTTGACGTTCGATGCACTCGTGGCCGGCGACTCCGTCAACACCCTGCACAAGACGGTGCTGCGCCGCAAGGACGGCAGTGACTTCCCGATCGAGCTGCACCGCCACACCCGTCAGTCAGGCGACGACTGGATCATCGTGAGCGTGCTGCGCGACATCACCGAGCGGGAGGCGGCGGAGGAACGGCTCCAGCACCTCGCACACCACGACCACCTGACGGGGCTGCCCAACCGGGTGCTGTTCTACGAGACCCTCAAGAACGCCCTCGCCTTCGCCGCCCGGAAAAAGTGCCGGGTGGCCGTCATGTTCCTCGACGTCGACCACTTCAAAGATGTCAACGACAACCTGGGCCACGCGGCCGGCGACAAGTTGCTGACCCAGATCGGCGCGCGGCTGGTCGACTGCGTCCGGCTGCGCGACACCGTCGGGAGACTGGGCGGCGACGAGTTCGGCCTCATCCTCACGATGGAGGACGACGAGCAGGGGGCGGTTGCGGTCGCCGACACCATCCGGCAGGCACTGCGGGAACCGTTCTACCTGAGCGGCAACCACGTCAGCGTCACCGCCAGCATCGGGGTCACGATGTACCCCGCTGACGGCGTACGTGCAGAGACCCTCATCAAGTACGCCGACACCGCGATGTACGGCGCCAAGCAGGACGGCCGCGACATCTTCCGATTCTTCAAGCCCCAGATGAACACCGACGTGCGCACCCGGCTCAAGCTCGAGCAGTCCTTGCGGCGGGCGATCGAGAACGAGGAGTTCGTGCTGCACTACCAGCCCAAGGTGCGCCTGAGCAGCGGCAACGTCGTCGGTCTGGAAGCCTTGCTGCGCTGGGAAAGGCCCGGTCACGGGTTGGTGCCGCCCGGCCAGTTCATCCCGCTGCTCGAGGAGACGGGACTCATCGGCAAGGTGGGCACCTGGGTGATCGATGAGGCGTGCCGCCAGATCGCGGCGTGGTCCCGTACCGACATCGGAGCGCTTGGCATCGCGGTCAACGTGGCCGGTCGTCAGTTCCTCGACCGCGAGCTGGACGAGGACATCGCCACGTCGATCCAGACCCACGGCGTCGCACCGGGACTGCTGGAGCTCGAGCTGACCGAGAGCTCGCTGATGACGAACACCCTGCGCACCGTCGAAACCCTGCACCGGCTCAAGGCCCAGGGGGTCAAGCTGTCGATCGACGACTTCGGCACCGGCTACTCCTGCCTCGCCTACCTGCGGCAGTTCCCCATCGACAAGCTGAAGATCGACATCGCGTTCATCCGGGACGTCACCACCAACCCGACCGACGCCGCGATGACCGAGATCATCATCCGCATGGCGCACAGCCTCAAGATGGACGTGATCGCCGAAGGCGTCGAGACGGCGGAGCAGCTGACCTTCCTGGCCCGTCAGGGGTGCGACCAGATGCAGGGCTACTACTTCAGCAAGCCGCTGCCCGTGGCCGAGCTCGAGGTGCTGCTGCGCGCCTCGACCCGCCTGATCATGCCGCTCGGACCCGACGGAGCGACCCTGACGACGGTGCTGCTCGTCGAGGCTGACCTCGAGCGGCTCTCGACGCTTGTCCGGCTGCTGCAACGGGACGGCTACCGGATCCTCACCGCACAGTCGGCGACCGATGGGCTCGAGCAGCTGTCGCACCATGAGGTGCAGGTGATCGTCTGCGAGGCTGAGCTGCCGTTCACCCACGACGTCACCTTCGTCGGCCACGCCACCGACCTCTATCCGGACGCGCTCTGCATCGTCCTGTCGGACCGGATGGCCCCCCGCTCGGCGGCCGCTCTGGTACGCACCGGCGCGCTGTACGGGTTCCACTCCATCCCGTGGGACGCCGAGGCGCTGCGCGACAACGTCCGCGAGGCGGGCCGGCACCACCGACGGCTCAACGCCGACATGACGCCGGCACCGGCACCGTCTCTGGCCGACGCCGTACAGGTCTGAGCACCCGGCCCGAACTCCCACCCCCTAGGGCCCCGCCGTGACACCATGTCGAGACCGCGCCCGCATAGGCAGGAGCGGCGCGAAGGGGGAGATGTGACCGAGCCGCCCAGCTGGCCCGCACCCAGCGGCGGCGAGTCCTCGCCGATCCCCCCGCCCCCGACCGCCCCGCCCCAGTACGGGGCACCGCAGTACGGGGCACCGCAGTACGGCGTACCCGGGTACGGCAGCGCCGGCTACCCGCCGCCCTACGGGGGTTATCAGCAGCCCTATGGC
This sequence comes from Acidothermaceae bacterium B102, assembly GCA_033097465.1. GTDB lineage: Bacteria > Actinomycetota > Actinomycetes > JAWWOL01 > JAWWOL01 > JAWWOL01. The sequence continues at coordinate 3,141,752 of AP028633.1, read as the reverse complement.
GGCTATCAACAGCCCTACGCAGTCGCTGCACCCAAGCCGGGCATCATCCCGCTCCGGCCGCTCGCGGTCGGCGAGATCCTCGATGGCGCGTTCGCCACGATCCGCCGCCACCCCAGGGCAACCCTCGGCCTGTCGGCAGCGGTCGCGTGCATCCAGCAAGGCCTGCTTCTCGCGGTGCAGCTGTCCGCGGGCGGCCTGACCCGGACCAGCGGCTTCGGGACCGACAACAGCCCTAGCGACGGAGCGATCGCCTCGTTCGTCGCCGGCATCTTCGGCACCGTGTTGATCTCGGCGGTGCTCAGCGCTGTCCTCACCGGTGCGCTCTGCCTCATCGTCAGCGACAGCATCCTTGGCCACGAGACCAGCGCCTCCGCCGCGTGGCGCCGGCTGCGTCCCCAGGCGTGGCGACTGCTCGCCGTCAGCTTTCTCGTCGCCATCGGGCAGACCCTCGGCCTGGTCCTGTGCATCCTGCCCGGCGTCTTCCTCTGGGGGGCCTGGGCTCTCGCGATCCCGGCCCTGGTGCTGGAGAAGACGACGGTCTGGGGTGCCATGCGCCGCAGCTGGCGACTCGCCACCCCCAGCTGGTGGCGGGTGTTCGGCATCCGGCTGCTCGGCACCGTCGTGGCCTCCGCCCTCAAGGGTGCGCTGACCGCCGTCGCCGGGGCCTCGGCCTTCACGGCCGCCCTCAACGGCGACACCGCGACGCAGGCGAGCACCTTCTCGGTGATCCTGGCCGCGGTGCTCGGCGTGCTGGCCGCCACCCTGACCGCGCCGTTCCTCGCCGGCATGGTGACCCTGCTGTACGTCGATCGCCGCATCCGGGCGGAGGCCCTCGACGTCCAGCTGCAGCGGGCCGCCGCCGCACCCGCCGGGATCCACGGCGCCAGCACGAGCTTCGGCTGACCATGGTGGCCGGAGCACCGCTTGCGTTGGTGATGGCGGTCGTCACGCCGTTGACCCGCCAGGGCGCTCAGGACGCCGCTCGCCACGAGCTGGCGAAAAGGCCGTACCAGCAGGCACTTCCGCCGTGGTGGCAACGTCCACTGCTCTGGTTCCTCCATCGCCTGGCGTCCGTGTGGGATCACGTCGCGGCCGCCACGGGCGGCTCGGCGGCGCTGGTCGCGATCATCGTGGTCTTCCTGGTGATCGTGGGGCTGGTGCTGTGGCGGGTCGGGCCGCTGTCCCGCAGGTCGCGCCGCGACGACCTGACCTTCGACCTCGAGGGCGACCAGAGCGCAGCCGACCATCGCAGCTCCGCCGAGGCCTTCGCGGCCAAGGAGCAGTGGGCCGAGGCGGTGCGCGAGCGCCTCCGCGCCATCTCCCGCGAGCTCGAGGAGCGGGTGCTCGTCGACCGCAGGCCGGGACGCACCGCGTACGAGCTCGCCGCCGAGGGCGGTGCGGCGCTGCCCGCCAGCGCCGGGCTGCTCCGCGAGGCGGCGGACCGCTTCGTGGCGATCTGGTACGGCAGCACGCGAGCCTCCGCCGACGACTACCGGCGCCTCACCGAGATCGACCGCACCGTGGCACGCGACCGGCCGGCCCGGGCTGCCGTCCCGACCGGCGCGCCATGACCGTCGGCGCACCCCCGCTGCTGCCGGCGCCCGGCGAGGCGAGCCGGGCGACGCCCAGCCGGTCGTGGTCGAGGCGCGAGCACGCACGCCGCAATGCGGGGGTCCTCGTCATCGCCACGGCGTTGATCGGGCTGATCGCCCTCACTCTCGCCGCTGAGCAGCGCCGCTCGGCGCACGGCCTCATGGACCCCGCCTCGTACGACCAGCAGGGTGGCCGGGCACTCGCGACGCTGCTCCAGGACCGTGGCATCACGGTGACACGGCTGAGCGATGCCCAGCAGGTCGTCGCGACCGCCACGGCACAGACGACCGTCGTCGTCGCCGACCCCGACGGTGAGCCCGACCTCACTCCCCTGCGGCGGCTGCCGCCCGGCACCACGCTCGTCCTGGTCGACCCGGGTGACGAGTCGCTGTCCGTGCTCCAGCCCGGTGTGCGACTCGGCGGCGCGGTCGACGGGCAGACCCTCCAGCCCGGTTGTCAGCAGCCCGACGCCCTGCTCGCGGGCTCGCTCACGAGCGGCGGCGACACCTTCCTGGAGACCACCACGACGACCAGCGTCAGCTGCTACAGCGGCACGGTGTACGAGCAGCAGCGTCCGGGTGGTGGCGCGACGGTCGACCTCGGCTCGGCCCAGACCTTGAGCAACCAATACCTTGGCCAGCAGGGCAACGCAGCGTTCGGCATCAGCCTGCTCAGCCATCAGCCGACAGTGCTCTGGCTCGTCCCCGGACCGGCAGCGGTCGCGAGTGGCGGAACGACTCCCCTCGACAAGCTGCTGCCCTCGCGGCTGGGCTGGGCCATCGACCAGATCCTCATCGCGGTGGCGCTGCTGATGCTGTGGCGGGCCCGCCGCCACGGTCGTGTCGTCGTCGAGCCTCTGCCGGTGCCCGTCCGGGCATCGGAGACGGTCGAGGGCCTCGGGCGTCTCTACCGCAGCGCCCGGTCCCGACGTCGGGCAGCCACCGCCTTGCAGGCGGCGGCGCGCTCCCGCATGGCACCGCGCCTCGGGCTGCGCCGCGACGACCAACCCCACGCCGTGGTCGACGCGGTGGCCGTGCGCACCGGCCGTCCCGCCGCGGAGGTGGCCGCACTCCTGTACGGTGCCGAACCGGGGGACGATCCTGCCCTCGTGGCGCTCGCCGACCAGTTGGACGCCCTCGAAGCGGAGGTACGACGATCGTGACCACCATGCCCCTGACCCCGCCGCCCTCCCCCGACGAGGCCGAAGCCGCCGAGACGGCTCGCGCCGCCCTCGTCCAGCTGCGGGTCGAGGTCGCCAAGGCCGTCGTCGGTCAGGACGCCGCGGTCACGGGGCTGGTCATCGCCCTGCTCTGCCAGGGCCACGTCCTGCTCGAAGGCGTGCCCGGCGTCGCCAAGACCCTGCTGGTACGAGCGCTCGCCGAGTCGCTGACGCTGGAGATGACCCGGGTCCAGTTCACGCCCGACCTGATGCCCGGCGACGTCACCGGCTCGCTCGTCTACGACGCCCGGTCGTCGGAGTTCGAGTTCCGGCAGGGGCCGGTCTTCACCAACCTGCTGCTCGCAGACGAGATCAACCGGACGCCGCCCAAGACTCAGGCCAGTTTGCTCGAGGCCATGGAGGAGCGCCAGGTCACCGTCGACGGCAGGTCACTCCCGCTGCCCGACCCGTTCGTCGTGGTCGCCACCCAGAACCCGATCGAGTACGAGGGCACCTATCCCCTGCCCGAGGCTCAGCTCGACCGGTTCCTGCTCAAGCTGACCGTACCGCTGCCGGCCCGTGACGACGAGATTGCCGTACTGGCAAGGCATCACGGCGGCTTCAACCCCCGCGACCTGGCAGCGGCAGGCGTTCGCCCCGTGGCCGGCAAGACCGAGCTGGAGGCCGGCCGCAAGGCCGTCCGCCGCGTCGGTGTCAAGCCCGAGGTGCTGGCCTACATCGTCGACGTCTGCCGAGCGACCCGCACCTCGCCGTCGCTGTCCCTCGGCGCCTCGCCCCGTGGCGCAACCGCGATGCTCAACACAGCCAAGGCCTGGGCGTGGCTGTCGGGCCGCGACTTCGTCACCCCCGACGACGTCAAGGCGCTGGCTCGACCGACCTTGCGCCACCGCATCGCGCTGCGACCCGAGGCCCAGATCGAGGGCGTCACCCCCGACGGCGTGCTCGACGGGGTGCTCGCCACCGTGCCGGTCCCCCGCTAGCCGTGTTCCTCACCGGCCGCGTCCCGCTGGTCGCCGCGATCTTCGTCGTGGTGGCCTTCGGCTGGCCCAACGGCGGTGCCACCGTTGGGCTCTTCCTACTGGCGATGGCGGCGCTGGTCGCGATCGACACCCTGCTTGCGGGCAGCGCCGGAGCGCTGCGTTACAGCCGAATCGGCGACGCGAGCGGGCGTCTGGGCGAGCCGATCCCGGTCGGCCTCATCGTCACCAACACCGGCAAGCGCAGGGTACGCGCCGTGGTGCGCGATGCGTGGCCGCCCAGCGCCGGCCACCGCCCCCGCACGTACCCGGTCGTCGTCCCGGTCGGCGAACGCCGTCGCCTCGACGGCACTCTGGTGGCCACTCGCCGGGGTGACCGTCTTGCGGACCGCGTCACGACCCGCTCGCTCGGCCCGCTGGGGTTGGCCGGAAGGCAGGCGTGGCAGGCGATTCCGGGCCGGGTGACGGTCTTGCCACCCTTCAGCAGCCGGGCCTTCCTGCCCGAGCGGCTGGCTCGCCTCCGCCAGCTCGACGGGCTCGTCGCCGCGCGGGTCCGCGGGCAGGGCACCGAGTTCGACTCCCTGCGTGAGTACGTGCCCGGCGACGACGTCCGCTCGATCGACTGGCGGGCAACGGCGCGCGGCGGCGGCGTCGCGGTCCGCACGTGGCGACCCGAGCGCGACCGCCGCATCTTGATCGTGCTCGACACCAGCCGCGTCTCGGCGGGCCGGGTCGGCGACATGCCCCGGCTGGACGCCGCGATCGATGCGTCGCTGCTGCTGACCGCACTGGCAGCGCGGGCCGGCGACCGCGTGGGGCTGCTCGCCTTCGATCGCACCGTGCGTGCCCGCGTACGCCGCTCCGGTGCCGGGGACGCGCTCCCCTCGGTCGTCGCCGCGGTGACCCCCCTCGAGCCATCGCTGGTCGAGGCTGACTACCGTGCCATGGTCGTCGCGATCCTGGCCGAAGTCACGCAGCGCAGCCTCGTCGTACTGATGACCGGGCTCGAGCCGGCCGCCGTACGAGAAGGCCTGCTGCCTGCGCTGGAACCCCTGCTGCGTAAGCACACTGTGGTGCTCGCCGCCGTCGCCGACCCCGGCCTCACCACAATGCGAGCCGGCCGCGGCGACGCCCCCAAGGTCTACGCAGCCGCAGCCGCCGAGCAGGCGCAGGCCGGACGCGACGAGATTGCGGCACTGCTGCGCCGCCGCGGCGTCGAGGTCGTCGACCAGCCACCGGCAACGTTCGCCCCCGCGGTCGCCGACGCCTACCTCGCCCTCAAGGCCGCCGGCCGGCTCTGACCTGCCGCCACTCGTCCAGGTCGGTCATCGATGGCGTCTGGCGGTCCCGGCGCACTGCGCCTGCCCGCGCACGCGAATCGCCAGGTTGTGACAGCCAATGGCCCCGTCCCGGGAAGAATTACGGATAGGGCACACGGGATCGCAGCGGCGCCGGACGCCCCGCCCAGGGGACCCCTGCGGGACGCACCGGTCAGCGTTCGACGAGCGGCCAGTGTGACCGTGCACCTCTTCCCGGTGGCCGGGACAAACTGCGCATTCACAAGGCAACTGGGCCGCGCGGACCCAGCATGCAGCGCTCAAGGCCACGCCGTCGTATCGGTCACCGATCCCCCAGTGGCGCGAGAGGGCCGCTCGGCAGCCAATGGCTTGTGCACAACTGAACTCCCCGGAGTTCAGTTATCCCCACCCCCCTGCGCCGGCAACCGTGGGCGACGAGCACCGCTGGTGCCAGGCCCTTGTGGGTTGTCCTGGCCGCTGTCGGCAAAAAAGTCGGCGCCTGAGGCGCCAATCACCAACCTCTCCGTCAAGGTCAGCCGGAGGTGGGGGCGAGCTCAGCACGCAGATGGAGCGAGACGTCGCCCAGCTCACCGGCGGCGACGGCGCGGCGGCCGAACACCACGATGTAGGTGAGGAAGGCCATCCACACGGCGATGCCGATCGCGATGCGGGCAGACGTGGGCAGCGGCGACGGGGTCACGAAGCCCTCGAGCATGCCGGACACGCAGAGGACCAGCACCAGCCCCAGAGCCACGGCGCCGGCAGACCGACCCTCCTGCGCGAGGGCGTCGGCCCGGCTGCGGGGCCCCGGGTCGACCACCGTCCAGCCGAGCTTGAGTCCGACGCCGGAGGCGATGAACAGCGCGGTCAGCTCGAGCGTCCCGTGCGGCAGGATCAGCCCGAAGAACTCGGCGCCATGGCCGGCCGCGACCATATAGCCGGCGGACACGCCGACGTTGAGCGCGTTGTTGTACATCAGCAGCACCGTCGGGATGCCGAGCAGCACCCCGGAGACCAGCGACAGCGCGGCGACCCAGGCGTTGTTGATCCAGACGTGCAGGGCGAAGTCGTGCGCCGGGTGGTCGGAGTAGTAGTTCTTGAAGTCGCTCTGGACGAGCTGCTTCACCTGGTCCGGCGGCAGCAGCGAGGCCTGTACGTGGCGGTGGGTGGCGATCCACCAGCCGAACGCGAACGACACCGCCACGAAAACCACCGCCACCGACACCCACCAGCGCCACAGCCGGTAGACCTCGGCGGGGAACCGCACCGCGATGAAGTGGCTGAAGCTGTCCCACGCGCCGCCGTTGGCGCCGGTGACCGACGCCCGGGCGTCCGCGACGAGGGTGGACAGTCGGCCGATCAGCGCAGGGTCTGGCGTGGCCGAACGCACGACCGACAGGTCGGTGGTGGCCCGCTGGTAGAGCAGCACCAGCTCGTCGAGCTCTTCACCGGTCATGCGGCGCGGCCGACGGGCCTTGCGGGTGAGCTCGGCGAGGCGCAGCCACTGCCCTGAGCGCGACGAGACGAACGCATCGACGTCTACAGCGCACCGCCCTTTCCACCGACACGTGTCACTGCAGGCAGACTAGCCGTGGAGCGCGCCGGCTGGCGCCAGGACGGGCGGGGAGGGACGGAGCATGACGTACGGCTATGCGCCGCCGCCCGGTGCCGTGACCGGTGAGGCCGTGAGCCTCGAGCTGCGACCGGCCCGGCTGGGGTCCCGTACCGTCGCCCTGCTCATCGACCTCGTGGTGCAGTTCGTGCTGTACATCCTGCTGTCCATCGTGGCGGGCAAGGTCGCGGACAGCATCGACACCGACCTCGCCAGCACCCTCGGACTCGTCGTCGTGCTGCTGATCGTCTTCGGTTACCCGGTGATCCTCGAGACGATCTGGCGTGGCCGCACGCTGGGCAAGGCCGCTATGGGCCTCCGGGTCGTGCGTGACGACGGCGGCCCGGCTTCGTTCTCCGCGATCCTGATCCGCGAGTTGGTCGGCTACGTCCTCGAGAAGCCGGGCATCACGCTCGGCATCCTCGGCATCATCACCATGACCAGCTCGGAGCGGGCCAAGCGGCTGGGCGACATGTTCGCCGGCACGATCGTCATCTCCACCCGCGTGCCCGGCAGCGAGCCCGCCCCGGTCACCATGCCGCCACCCCTCGCCGGGTGGGCGAGCACCGTCGACCTGTCCCGCGTGCCCGACTCGCTCGGCCTCGCGGTGCGCCAGTTCCTGGCCCGTGCGGCTCAGCTCGACCCGGCTGCCCGCGAGCGCGTCGGCGGCCAGCTCGTCGCCGAGCTCTCCCGGTTCGTCACCCCGCCGCCGCCCCCCGGCACCCCGGGGTGGGCCTTCCTCACCGCGATCCTCGCCGAGCGCCGACGCCGCGACGAGGTGGCGAGGCACCGCCACGCGGCGCCTACCTACTCCATGGCACCGCCGGTGTACGGGGCGCCCGCACCGGTCTACGGCTCTCCGGCTCCCCAGCAGTTGCCGCCCCCACCGCCGCCGCCAGGACCGGGTGGATTCTCCGCCCCGGTCTGACGACCGGCCCACCCGCAAAGGGAGGTGGGTCAGACGACGGGCTGGTCGGCGAAGACGATGACGTCGGCCGGACCTGCGCTGAAGGCACGACCGCGCTCGCCGTGCGCCCGCATGTGGTCCGAGGCCGCGTGGGCAGCCAGCGCCTCGCGCGACGCCCAGCGCTCGACCACGATGAAGCGGTCGGGGTCGTCGGAGTACGGGTGCAGCGCGTACTCGAGGCACCCGTCCTCGGCCCGGACGAGCGGCGTCACCACCTCGAACGCTGCCACCAGCTCGGGGCCCTTGCCGGGCAGGGCGGTGAGCAGGGCGGCAACGCGTACGGGGTCAGCCATGGAGGCAGCCTAACCGGGCCGTTGAGCCGGCTGGTGGGGCGGCCCGTCGAGGTCGTCGAGCGAGACACCAGGCCCTTCGAGCACGACGTCGCCGGCGAGGTGGACCATCGCGTGCTCGCCGGTCGCCCGGTCGTCGACGCGGTAACGCTCGACCACCAGCGGCCCGGACGGCGTCTCGTGGTCGTCGACAGCGTCGAGGGTCCACCCCCGCTCGACGACCAGTGGGGCAAGCAGCGGCTGCCACAGCGTCACCATGCGCACCCACGCAGAACCCTTGAGCGGCAGGGAAAGCAGTCGCGGCAGCACGACGAGAAACGCCGGCGACTCGGCCAGGAAACCCGCGGCCTCGGCCGCGTCCTCGACTGGGTCGCTGCCGTCGAGCGCCGACCTCACCCACATCAGCTGACGACCGAGCGAGCCGCCGCGGACCCGCCAGCGCGCGGTGGTGATCTCGCACCGCACCGGACGCCACCGCGAGTCGACGGTCAGCTCGACGTGCACCCCGTCGTCGCGGTCGCCGACGTAGGACCACCCGGCCGGCGCCAGCACCGTGGAGAACGACTCGTTACGGCCGTCGGCGTAGCGGTAGAGACCTCCCGGCACCTCAGGAGCCGTACTGCCAGGAACGCAGATAGTCCTGCTGCTCCTGGCTCAGCGTGTCGAGGGAGACGTCGATCGAGGCCAGCGTCATGGTCGCGACCCGGGCGTCGATCTCCGCCGGCACGTCGTACACACCGGGGGCGAGGCCATTGGCGCCGTCGACAAGCCACTCGGCGGTCAGCGCCTGGTCGGCGAAGGCGACGTCCATGACGGCTGCCGGGTGTCCCTCGGCGGCGGCCAGGTTGACCACGCGACCCTCGGCGAGCAGCAGCAGACGTCGCCCGTTGGGCAGGGTGAACTCGTCGGTGTGTGGCCGCACCCGGCGCCGCTCGTCGGCGATGTCATGGAGCCCGCGCACGTCGACCTCGACGTCGAAGTGGCCGGCGTTGGCGAGGATCGCGCCGTCGCGCATGACCTCGAAGTGCTCGGCCCGGATGACGTCGCGGTTGCCCGTGACGGTGATGAAGACGTTGCCGATGGGGGCGGCGGCGGCCATCGGCAGCACGCGGAAGCCGTCCATGGTCGCGTCGAGCGCCCGGATCGGGTCGATCTCGGTGACCACGACTTGGGCGCCGAGGCCGCGGGCCCGCGAGGCGACGCCTTGGCCGCAGGACCCGTACCCCGCGACCACGACGACCCTGCCGGCGAGCAGGGTGTTGGTCGCGCGGAGGATGGCGTCGAAGGTCGACTGGCCGGTGCCATACCTGTTGTCCAGCAAGCGTTTTGCGGGCGTGTCGTTGACGGCGACGACCGGGAAGCGGAGCACACCGGCCTTGGCCATCTCGCGCAGCCGGATCACGCCGGTCGTGGTCTCCTCGCACCCGGCGCGCACCCGATGGGCCAGGTCGGTACGAGTGGTGTGCAGCATCGTCACGAGGTCGCAGCCGTCGTCGAGGACGAGGTCGGGCTCGATGGTCAGCGCCGACTCGATGTGCGCGTAGTAGGCGGCCAGGTCGACGCCGGACCGGGCGAAGACCGCGACCCCGTCGCGGACGAGGGCGGCCGCGGTGTCGTCCTGCGTGGACAGCGGGTTGGACGCCGCCAGGGTGACTTCGGCACCGCCGGCCACGAGGGTGCGTACCAGGTTGGCGGTCTCAGCGGTGACGTGCAGGCACGCGGCGATGCGCACCCCCGCGAGCGGCTTGTCGTCGGCAAAACGCCGGCGGATCGCCGCGAGCACCGGCATCGTGCGGTCGGCGAAGTCGATGCGGGCGCGGCCCTCGTCGGCCAGCCCGAGGTCGGCGACGTCGTAGTCCTGCACGCGCGAACACCTCCTCGCCGAGAAAAGAGTAGGGGCGGTACGGGTGACCTGGCGAGAGGTCCCCGTACCGCCCCAGCTTGACTCTAGTGACGCAGGCGCCCCTAGTAGCGGTAGGCGTCCGGCTTGTACGGGCCCTCGACCGAGACGCCGATGTACTCGGCCTGCTGCTTGGTCAGCTTGGTGAGCCGTACGCCGAGCGCGTCGAGGTGCAGGCGCGCGACCTTCTCGTCGAGGTGCTTGGGGAGCACGTAGACGCCGAGGGGGTACTGGTCGGTCTTGGTGAACAGCTCGACCTGGGCGATGGTCTGGTTGGTGAAGCTGTTCGACATGACGAACGAGGGGTGACCGGTCGCGTTGCCGAGGTTGAGGAGACGGCCCTCGGACAGCACGATGATCGCGTGGCCGTCGGCGAACTTCCACTCGTCGACCTGCGGCTTGATGTTGACCTTGGTGACACCCTCGGTACGGGCCAGGCCGGCCATGTCGATCTCGTTGTCGAAGTGGCCGATGTTGCCCACGATCGCCTGGTGCTTCATCCGGGCCATGTCGGCGGCCATGATGATGTCCTTGTTGCCGGTGGCGGTGATGAAGATGTCAGCGGTCTCGACGACGTCGTCGAGCGTCGCGACCTGGTAGCCCTCCATGGCGGCCTGAAGCGCGCAGATCGGGTCGACCTCGGTCACGATGACCCGGGCGCCCTGGCCGCGGAGCGAGTCGGCGCAGCCCTTGCCCACGTCGCCGAAACCGAGCACGACGGCAACCTTGCCGCCGATCATGACGTCGGTGCCGCGGTTGATGCCGTCGATGAGCGAGTGGCGGACACCGTAGAGGTTGTCGAACTTGCTCTTGGTGACAGAGTCGTTGACGTTGATCGCCGGGAAGAGCAGCGAGCCGGCCTTCTCGAACTCGTAGAGCCGCATGACGCCGGTCGTGGTCTCCTCGGTGACGCCCTTGATCTCGGCGGCAATCTTGGTGAACCGCTGCGGGTCGTCGGCGAGCGAGCGGCGCAGGGTCTCGAGGATGACCTTGTACTCGTCGGAGTCGTTCTCGTCGGCCGAGGGGACAGCGCCCGCGAGCTCGTACTCGACGCCCTTGTGGACGAGGAGGGTCACGTCGCCACCGTCGTCGAGGATCATGTTGGGGCCACCGCCGCCGGGCCAGTTGATGACCTGCTCGGTGCACCACCAGTACTCCTCGAGGGTCTCGCCCTTCCAGGCGAAGACCGGGACGCCCTGGGGGTCGTCGACGGTGCCGTTGGGCCCGACGGCGATCGCGGCGGCCGCGTGGTCCTGGGTGGAGAAGATGTTGCAGCTGACCCAGCGGACCTCGGCACCGAGCTCGACGAGCGTCTCGATCAGCACGGCGGTCTGGATGGTCATGTGCAGCGAGCCGGTGATGCGAGCGCCGGTGAGCGGCTTGCTCGCGCCGTACTCGGCACGCATCGCCATCAGGCCGGGCATCTCGTGCTCGGCGAGCTGGATCTCCTTGCGGCCGAAGCCGGCAAGGGAGATGTCGGCGACCTTGAAGTCGGCGGTCATGCGATCTCCTTCTCGAGACTGGGTTGGTTGAGCAACTTCTGGTGCTTGTCCTGCTCCCACCGCAACCAGCTCGCGGGGGGTACGTCCTGAGGGCGCTCGGGCTCGGTGGTCAGCCAGCCGTCGACGGCCGCCCGCAACCCCGGCTCGGCCTGCAGCCGGGCAGCGAAGCCGACGTCGGACAGGCCGATGTCGTAGGTGCCCAGCAGGTCCTTCAGGGTGCGGAGCCGCTGCAGGTGGCCGGGGCCGTACAACCGGTACCCGGACACAGACCTGTCAGGCTCAACCAACCCGGCGCTCTCGATGTAGCGGAGCATGCGGGCGGACCAGCCGGTGATCTCGGCTGCTTCCTGAATGGTGAGGCTGGTGAGGCCGTGCTGAGTGCTCATCAACTACGACGTTAGCAGAACTGTGTCAACCTTGCCCGCCGAACCACGGTGACGCTCGTCACCGGTTCAGCCGGCGGCAGCCGCCGCGACGATGGACGCCCGGCTGGCGCTCGGCTCGCCCGCCGCTCGCAACGCTCGCTCGATGACCGCACGCTGGTCGGCGATGAAGCCCCGCGGAGCGATGACCGTCAGCGCCCCCACCATGCCGAACCGCGACCAGGGGACGGCGACGCACGCGGCCTCGGCCACCAGCTCTCCGAGGTCGAGGAACACCCCGTCACGCCGGATCTGCGCGAGCTGCACGTCCAGCTCGGTCCGGTCGGCTGCCAGCGACGTCTCCGCCGGCTCGGCGGACGGACCCAGCCGGGTCAGCCCGACCGACTCGGCGAAGGCCTCCAGCGCGGCGGGCGTCGCCACCGAGGCCAACGCCTCCTCGATGGACGGGAACGGCTCGGGCAGGAGGGAGTCGAGCCGTGCAACGGGCAGCTGCGAGGCGACCACCTTGCCCGCCGCCGTGAGCCAGAGCGGGAAGGTCGTCGACAGGCCGTAATGGGGCAGCATGCCCTGCGCCCCCGCCGACGCCAGCACGACCACGTGGCGCCCGACCAGGCCGACGGCTTGCGCGTGGGCTCCGGTGACGCCGCTCAGCGCATGGACCAAGGACTCCGCCAGCCGGACCGCCTCGACCGAGCGGTCGCCCTGACCGAGCAGCGCGGCCCGCGGACCGATCCGTACCCCGTCCTCGTCACGGACCAGCCAACCGTCGGGTTCGCAGGACGCGACCATGCGGGAAGCCGTCGCCTTGTCCACGCTCAGGTGCCGGGCGAGCGCAGAGATCGACAGCGGGCCGTAGACGTCCACCGTCTCCAGCAGCCGAAGTCCTCGCATCAAGGTCTGCGCCACGGCACCAGGGTAGAGCCTGACCGTGTAGTTGCATAAGGTGCAACGATCTGTTGTACTCAAGGCACAGTTGGGATGCGATCAGACAGCGCCCTGGGGGGCCCATGACCTACCGCCGTTCGGCCGCGCTCGCCGTCGTCACCGCCCTCGGCCTGTCGCTCACAGCGACGCCGGCGGTCGCCGAACCGACCTCGGCGACCCGGGTCTCAGCCCACCTCACGCCCTCGACGGTCCACGTCGGGGCCGTGTTCGCCGTCACCGGCACGACGAAGCCGGTGATCAAGAGCTCGACCGTGGTGATCGAGCGGCTGGTCGGCAAGACCTGGACCCGCCTTGGCAAGGCCAAGACCACCCCCAAGGGCAGCTACGCCCTCAACCTCCGGGCACCCAAGACGGCGGCCCGGTGGACCGTCCGCGTCGTACGGGCGTCGTCGGCCAAGGTCGGCGCGGGAGCGAGTGTCCCGCTCCACCTGACCGTGACCAAGGCTCTCTACGTCGTCACGGCCTCGGCCCCGGCAACGACGGTGTCGCCGGCCCCCGTCGTCGTCAGCGGCACGGTCGCACCCAAGGCCACAGGTGTGGTCGTGCTGCAGCTGCTGCAGGGGAAGGCCTGGCATGCCATCGCCTCCGGCCACCTGAGCGCCGCATCCTCCTTCGCCATCAGCACGGTGCGGCCGCTCGGCTCGTACCGCCTGCGGGTGGTCAAGGCCTTCAGCGCCAAGGTCGCCGGCGGCGTCAGCAAGACCGTGACAGCGGCCGTCGCTGCCCCCGTCGTCGTGCCGCCAGCACCGGCCATCGCGCCGGTCCAGCTCGCCGGCGCTGAGGTCGGCCGCCCCTACACCCAGGCCCTGACCGCGACCGGCGGCACCGCGCCGCTCGTGTGGTCGGCCACCAGCCTGCCCGGCGGCCTCACCATGAGCACGGCGGGCCTCATCTCTGGCCGGCCGACCGGCGTCGGCACCTCGACCGTCGTCATCACTGTGCTCGACGCCATCGGTCGCTCGGCCACGACCAGCCTCCCGCTCGTCGTCGCGGTCGCGTCCGGCACCGTGAAGGCCTGGGGCGCCGGGACCAACGGGGAGCTCGGCAACGGCAGCGCCACAGACAGCAACGTCCCGGTGGCCGTCAGCGGTTTGACCCTGGTCACCGCCGTCGCCAGCGCCACCTACTCGGAGTACGCACTGCGCAGCGATGGCACCGTGTGGTCGTGGGGCCACAACCAGTTCGGCCAGCTGGGCACGGGCGCCACCTCAGGCGACGTCCTCACACCGATGCAGATCCCCAGCCTCGCAGGAGTCACGGCCATCGCGGGTGGCGGCGAGTCCGCCGCGGCACTCAAGGCTGATGGCACGGTCTGGGCCTGGGGCCAGGGCACCTCCGGTGAGCTCGGCAACGGTGCCGGCACCGACAGCAGCACTCCCGTCCAGGTCTCCGGGCTCACCGGGGTCGTGGCCATCGCGCTCAGCGACGACGACGGCTACGCGCTCAAGGCTGACGGCACCGTGTGGGCGTGGGGCGAGGGCAATGACGGCGAGCTGGGGGACGGCGCCAGCACCAGCGACGCCCTCGTACCGTTGAAGATCACCAGCCTCTCGGCCGTCACCGCGATCGCCGGCGCCGCCGACTCGGCCTATGCACTCGTCGGTGGAACGGTCATGGCCTGGGGCCACAACAGCCAAGGCGAGCTGGGTAACGGGAGTACGACCGCCGGCCGCACCCCCGCGCTCATCGCCGGCCTCACCGGCGTCACCGCGATCTCGGCCGGCTACTTCGACGGCTACGCCCTGCACGCCGACGGATCCCTGTCGGCATGGGGCAAGAACAGCAGCGGCGAGCTCGGCAACGGCCTCACCACCACCACCCGGTTGCCGGTCACCGTCCCGGGCCTCACCGGCCTGTCTGCGGTGCAGGGACGGGCCTCCGACGTGAGCGTCCTCAAGACCGACGGCACGGTGATGGCCTGGGGCTACAACGGTTACGGCGGCCTCGGCAACGGCACGACGACCGACAGCGACTCGCCCGTGGCCGTACCGGCATTGACCGGCGTGATGAGCCTCCCCGTCGGACCGGACAGCATCACCGCTCTCGCCATCATCGCGCAGTGACCAGCACACCCACGTCAACGAGGAGGAAACCCATGCACCGCAGCAGGATCCCGTACGGGCGTCGCGCCAGAGTCGTGTCTCTGGTCGCCGCCGCTGCGATGGCAGCGATCCCGCTGGCAGTGCCAGGTGCAGCGAGCGCCGCGGCGCCGAAGAACACCGCCTTCACCATCGGCCACGGCGCGGACCCCAGCATCGTCGTGGCCAAGAACGGCACCGCCTTCGTGACGTGGGTGCACCAAGGCCCGAGCGGCAACCAGGATCAGATCCAGTTCTGCAAGGTGCCTCGCGGCAAGCGAGCGTGCACCGGCCTGCAGACCTTCAGTGCACCACTCGCCACCGGTGCCCGCCCCCAGATCCTGATGCCCAACCCCACCACTGTCTACATCGTCTACTACCAGTACGCCGGGTCGTACGGAGTGCCTTCGCCGGACCAGACGTGGTTGCTCGCGAGCACCGATGCCGGCGCAACCTTCGCGGCACCGGTCTACATCGGCACGCAGGATCCGGAAGGCGGTGCGGCGCTCGACGCCAACGGCGGCGTCTACCTCGTCATCGACTCGAGCACCTACGGCATCACCGTCCAGCGTGACAACCTCAACGGCACCGCCATCCCGGCCGAGAGCGCCCTCGCGACGTTCCCCGTCGACTGGTACGGCGGCAACGTCGCGGTTACCCCGACCGGCCAGGTCTTCGTGTCGTCGTGGAACGAGACGAACGGCGTCGGCACGATCCACCTCAACTACTTCTCCGGTACGGGCGACCCCAACGCCACGGCATCGTGGACCACCGCACTGACCCAGGGCGGCGAGGACACGCAGCTCGGCAACGGCCCGAAGGGCCCGTACCTCTTCTTCGCCGAGAACGCGCCAGACGACCCGCGCTTCGCGGTCGAGAAGCTCACCAGCACAGGCGATGTCGTCGCGACCTTCGTGACGCCGAAGGGCCAGTCCAACGAGCAGCCCACCTTCTGGGAGGACGCGTCCGGCCGGCTCAACCTGGCGTACTGGCAGGGCGACACCATGCTCTACAAGGCCAGTGACCTCAAGGGCTGGCAGGTGGCAGAGGTCCTCGGCTCCTCCGGCGGTTACCACCAGCGCGGCGCGACGGCCGCGGACGGCGGCGGGTTCGTCGCGTACGACGACCAGGGCGCCACCGGCCCGGTCTCGCTGGTCCCGATCCCCGTGCGCCGCACGATCTCCGAGACTGTCAAGGCGGGCAAGCTGTCCGGCAAGGTGCTGCCCGGCGTCGCCCACCAGCCGGTGCAGCTGCAGGTCCTCGTCGGCAAGCACTGGGTCGTGAAGAAGACCGCCTCGACCAGCGCGACGGGCGCCTATTCGTTCGCGGTCACCGCCAAGCACACCTATCGCGCCGTGGCCCCGCTGCTCGAGGGCTACGCCGAGGCCGACGGCGTGGCCAAGAAGCACTGACCGACCCGGGTCAGGCGTGGTCGACGTCGGGCTCGAGGTAGATGACCTTGGCCACCGGCTGAAGGGCACGCACCCGGGCCTCGGCGGCGTCGATGCGCAGCGCGACCTGACCCAGGGTCGCCGCCGGGTCGACCGCGATCTTGGCGGCGACCAGCATCTCGTCCGGGCCGAGGTAGAGCGTGCGGATGTGGATGACCCGGCGGAAGATCGGGTCGTCGAGCAGGGCGGCCCTGATCTCGGCGACGTCGGGCGCGCTGGCCCCCTCACCGATGAGCAGGCTCTTCATCTTGAAGCCGAGCACCAGGGCGATCAGGCCGAGCAGCGCACCGATTGCCAGGGTCCCGACGCCGTCCCAGCGCGGGTTGCCGGTGACGTCGGCCATGACGACGCCGAACATCGCGAAGACGAGGCCCACCAGGGCGCCGCTGTCCTCGAGCAGCACGACGGGCAGCTCAGGGTTCTTGGTGTGGCGGATGAAACCGATCCACGACGCCCCGTCGCGCAGCGGGTTGGCCTCGCGCACAGCGGTACGGAACGACAGGCCCTCCAGCACGATCGCCACACCCAGCACCGCGATCGCCACGACCGGGCTGTCGACGTGGTGCGGGTTCTTGACCTTCTCGATGCCCTCGTAGACCGCGAACAGCGAGCCCAGGCTGAACAGCACGAGCGCGACGACGAAGGCGTAGAAGAACCGGTCGGGACCGTAGCCGAACGGATGGTCCTCGTCAGCGGTACGACGCGAGCGCCGGCCGCCGACGAGCAGCAGCACCTGGTTGCCCGAGTCGACGACGGAGTGGACACCCTCGGCGAGCATCGACGACGAACCGGTGAAGGCAAAGGCCACGAACTTGCTGACGGCAATGCCCATGTTGGCAGCGAGGGCCGCAACGATGGCCTTCGTACTGCCCTCGGTGCTCATGTCCTCAGGGTCATGGCAGGAGGCGGCCCGACAGCTCGGACATGGCGCCGTCGTCGGACGGGTCGACCCCTTCGAGCAGCGCCAGGTAGACCGATGCGTAGTCGCCCAGAGCGACGAGCGAGGCGAACCGCTCGAGCGGGCTGTCACCTTCGGCGAGGAGGGACGTGACGTGGATGCCGCGCTCGACGGCGAGCTCGGCCGCGGCCTCGGCCCGGGCGGCGATCGCGGGCAGCTCGCGGTTGTCGCGCAGCAGCACCAGCCGCAGCTGCGGCTCGGTGTCGTCGTCCTCGTCGTCGGCGCGGTCGGCGAACAGCGCCTCGAGCGGGTCGACCGGTCGGGCCGTGGGCAGCCCCGCACCGAACACCCCGTCGAAACAGCCAAGCACCGTGTGCAGCGCCTCGGGCAGCACCCCCGGCAGCGCGGGCAGCTTGGCGTTGCGGGTCAGCTGGGCGGCCAGCCGGGCCGCAGCGAGGCCACCCACCGGCGGGGTGCCCCACACCAGCGGGAGTCCGCCGGCCAGCTCGACGGCAAACGTCTTGGCCGGGTTCAAGAAGCTCTCGTACGAGGGCCGGCACCGCTCGGCGTAGCGCACGAGGATCTCGGCGGTCGCCTCGACCGCGTCGGGCGGCACGCTGATCAGGCCGAGCGCGTCGGCAGCCAGCAGCACGGGCACGGCCATCGACCAGAGGCTCGAGCGGGCCGGTCGGTTGCCAGGCACTACGACGTGCTGGGCGCTGGCCTGCTCGCCTCGGAGGTCGAGCGGCGAACCCTCGGCGGAGACGGTGACGAGGCGCGTGCCACGACGGATCGCCTCGTCGGTGGCGGCCAACGTCTCGGCCGCACGACCAGAGGCGGAGACCGCGATGGCCAGGTCGGCTGCACCGACCCACGCCGGGAGGTCGGGACCACGCACGACCAGGACCGGGGTGGGGCTGCCGGGCGCGGCGAGAGCGACGAGCAGGTCGCCGGTCAGCGCAGCCGTACCGGAGCCAAGAACGACGACCGCGCGGGGCCGTCCCTCGTCGGCGACCCGGCGGAGGCCCGCGTCGAGACAGGCGGTCGCCGCCTCGCGCACCTGAGCCGCCGAGGTGGCCGTCGCGACCAGCATGGCGCCGGTGTCAGCAGCCTCGATCGCCTCGACGTCGTCGAGGAACGTCTCGTCCAGCGGTCGGCTCACGCAGACGGCGCGTCGGCGGACGGCCGGCGGGCCTCGTCCACGAGCAGTACCGGGATGTCATCACGCACCGGGTAGGCCAGGCCGCAGCCGGTGCAGACCAGCTCGCCGGCCTCGTCGTCGGCACGGAGCGCGGACCGGCAGTCCGGGCAGGCCAGGATCGCGAGCAGCGCGGGGTCGAGGTTCATCGGTGCTCCGTAGCTGGGGGGCTGGGGGGATGGTCAGGTGCGGATCAGGGCGAGCAGCTCGTCGCGCAGCGACGCCATCGCGGCTGGGTCGGCCGCCTCGACGTTGAGGCGCAGGAGCGGTTCGGTGTTGGACGCGCGGACGTTGAACCACGACGTCGGGGACAACCGTACGGTCAGCCCGTCGAGGGTGTCGATCTCGGCACCCTCCCGTGCGCCGTAGACCTCGCGGATGTGGGCCACCTTGGCCGCCTGGTCGGCGACCTCACTGTTGATCTCGCCGGACGCCGCGTAGCGCCCGTACTGCGCGAGCAGCGCGGAGAGGGTGCCGTCCTGCTCCCCCAGCGCCGCCAGCACGTGCAGCGCCGCGAGCATGCCGGAGTCGGCCTTCCAGAAGTCGCGGAAGTAGAAGTGGCCGGAGTGCTCGCCGCCGAAGATGGCGCCGGTCTCGGCCATGCGGGCCTTGATGAACGAGTGGCCGACGCGGGTACGGATGGGCACGCCGCCGAGCTCGGTGATGATCTCGGGGACCGCCTGGGACGAGATCAAGTTGTAGATGATCGAGGCGCCGGGCTCCTTGAGCAGTTCGCGGCTCGCTACCAGCGCGGTGATGACCGACGGCGACACGATCTCGCCGCGCTCGTCCACCACGAAGCAGCGGTCGGCGTCGCCGTCGAACGCCAGCCCGATGTCCGCGGAGACCTCGAGGACCTTGGCCTGCAGGTCGACCAGGTTGGCCGGGTCGATCGGGTTGGCCTCGTGGTGGGGGAAGTTGCCGTCCAGCTCGAAGTACATCGGCACGATGTCGAGCGGCAACCCGCCGAGGACCTTGGGCACCGTGTAGCCGCCCATGCCGTTGCCGGCGTCGACCGCGACCTTCAACGGGCGGATGCCGGTGAGGTCGACGAGAGACAGCAGGTAGGCGGCGTACTCCGTGACGAGCTCGCGCTCGGTGACGGTGCCGGCCGGACCGTCGTACCCGGGGATGCCCGCCTCGATCATCGCCCGGATTTCGCGCAGGCCGCTTTCCTGCCCCACGGGGGCGGCACCCGCCTTGCACAGCTTGATCCCGTTGTACTTGGCCGGGTTGTGGCTGGCGGTGAACATCGCGCCCGGCATGTCGAGCGAGCCGGCAGCGAAGTAGAGCAGGTCGGTCGAGCCGAGGCCGGCGTTGATGACGTCGACGCCCTGGCTCGTCGCACCGTCGGCAAAAGCCTTGGTCAGCTCGGTGCCGGACTCGCGCATGTCGTGGGCCATGACGATGGTCGGGGCGCCCATGAAACGAGCGAACGCGGCGCCGACGGCCCAGGCCACCTCGGCGTCGAACTCGTCCGGCACCACGCCACGGACGTCGTACGCCTTGATGATCTTTGACAGGTCCCGCATCAGCCGGCACTCCCGCGCTCGTGGTCCTTCGGACTTGTCGAGCCTACCGGTGGGCACTCACCCCTCGTCCGCTGCGTCGGCCCTACCATGGGCGCGACACGATGGGGAGACCGATGAGCGTTCTCGTGACGGGTGCCGGACGTGGTGTCGGCCGCGCCGTAGCCGAGGCGTTCGCGCCGGGCCGCGAGGTCGCGCTCCTCGCGCGGACGGCTGACGAGCTGGAACAGACAGCGGAGCTCGTACGGGCTGCGGGTGGCACGCCGTTCGTGGCGGTTGCCGACCTCACCGATGCGAACGCCCTGCGAGAGGCGTTCGCGGACGTGACGGCGACCATGGGCCCGATTGACGTGCTGGTCAACAACGCCGGCACCGGCGGCGGTCACATCGAGCTGGCGGACGGCGATGCGTCGGGCTGGCGCGCGGTGTTCGAGGTCAATGTGCTGGCGCCGGCCACGATGTGCGCGCTGGTCCTGCCGGGCATGGTGGCACGGGGCAGAGGCTACGTGGTCAACATCGCGAGTCTCCAAGGATCTCGCGCCTTCAACGGCAGCAGCGCTTACGGAGCCTCCAAGGCGGCCTTGATGCGGCTGACCGACAGCCTGGCCAACGAGCTGGTGGGCACCGGCGTCGTGGCGTTCGACGTAAGCCCGGGCCTGGTGCGGACGGCGATGACGCGGGAGCCCCATCTCGCCGCCATGCTGGCCGATGTCGATGAGCAGGACTGGTCGCCGGCCGCCCGTACCGGAGAGGTTCTGCTGGCGCTGACCAGCGGCCGGTTCGACGGGCTGAGCGGCTGCTTCGTGCACGCCGAGGACGACCTCGAGGACCTGCTGGTGCGGATGACGGACGCCGAACCCGACTGGCGCCGGCTCCGGATGACGCCGGCCGGAGCGCAGGACCCGCTGTTCGCGGACTAACGGGGCTTGGTGGCCTTGCTGATGACCGAGTCGACCTGGAGGACCTCACCGGACTGGGTCCAGGCGCGGTACTCGCAGTGACGGCACGAGGTGAACTGCACCGGCGAGCCGTCGGTGAGCGTCATGGAGATCTCGGTCAGGCGCGGCGACTCGCACATCGGGCACTTCTCGCGCTGGCTGTCCGAGAGCTTGACCAGGGACGACGGGGTCGTCGGCAGGGTGGTTTGCGTACGCTGACGCGGGACCCGTACCGAGAGGGTGTCGGCGTGCAGGGTGGCGGCGGGAGCGGGGGTACGGGCCATCTGATGCCTCCGAACGGGTGAATCTCTGACGGGACGCAGGGTGCTTCGGCAGCGACCCGGAAATCCTTGAACCGACGGCGAGTCCGGGGCAAACCGGACACCAGACTCCGCACAAACTCAATGTGCGTGCGAACACTGACCATGTACAGTCCAGTGATGGACGCCACCCAACGCCTCAGCCATCTCGTCGAGTCACTGCGCCGGGACGGGCGACTCGATGTCACCAACACCGCCGAGCAGGTCGGGGTGGCCGAGATGACCATCCGGCGCGACCTCGACCAGCTGGTGG
This sequence comes from Acidothermaceae bacterium B102, assembly GCA_033097465.1. Classification (GTDB taxonomy): domain Bacteria; phylum Actinomycetota; class Actinomycetes; order JAWWOL01; family JAWWOL01; genus JAWWOL01. The sequence continues at coordinate 3,120,440 of AP028633.1, read as the reverse complement.
AGCAGGGCATCGCCCGTCGCGTCCGCGGCGGCGCGGTCAGCCTGCTCATGCGCGGCGAGGAGCTGCCGTTCGCGCTTCGGGAGGTCGAGTCAGTCGGCGTCAAACAACGGCTGGGCGCCTTCGTGGCCGGCCTGATCGACGACGGCGAGGCGGTCGGCCTCGACAGCGGGACCACCGTGGTCGAGGTGGCCCGCGCCCTCACCGGACGCCGGCTGACGGTCATGCCGCTCTCCCTTCACGCAGCGATGGCTCTCGCAGGACACGCGTCCGTCAGGCTCCTGATGCCGGGCGGCGAGGTCCGCGTGGGCGAGCTCGCCGTGGTCGGGCCGCTGGCCCTGCACAGCATCGGGTCGCTGCGCTTCGACACCGTCGTCCTGGGCTCCTGCGGGGTGTCCCCCGAGGGCCAGGTGACGGCCCACGACCTGGGCGACGCGGCGGTCAAGCAGGCGCTCCTGCGATCGGCCCGCCGGACCATCCTCGTGCTGGACGGCTCCAAGTTCGCCCACGCCGCGATGGCGGTCGTCTGCGAGCTGACTGCCTTCGACATCGTGGTCACCGATGCCACGGCACCCGACGCAGCCCTCGCTGCCCTGCAGACCGCTGGAGTGACGGTGCACCGTGTCTAGGCCCACGGCCGCGTACACCGGGGAGCGCATCGCCGTTGGCGTCCGCGCCACCTACGGCGCGTTCATCGGCGCCGGCTTCACGTTCGCCAGCTGGGCCTCGCGCATCCCCCAGGTCCGCGACCGGCTCCACCTCAGCCCTGGCCAGCTCGGGCTGTTGTTGCTGTCCCTGGCCGCCGGATCGGTGATCGCACTGCCCTCGAGCGGCGCCATCGTCCACCGGCTGACCACCCGCGTCACCGTGACGGCCACCTCCGTCGTTGCCGCAGGGGCGCTGGCCTTCATCGGGCTCGGCTACCTGCTCGGCGTGATCCCCGTAGCCATCGGCCTGTTCGTGTTCGGCTTTGCCTACGGCGCCTGGGACGTGGCGATGAACGTGCAGGGCGCCGACGTCGAGCGCCACCTCGGACGGGCGATCATGCCGCGCTTCCACGCCGGCTTCAGCATCGGAACCGTGGCCGGGGCACTGCTCGGCGCCGCGATGATCGCGCTGCACGTCCCCGTGACGGCCCACCTGGTGGTCGTGGCGGTGTGCACGGCCGTCGTCGTCCCAAGGCAGGTGCGCGGCTACCTGCCCGACAGCACCCCACCGGGCGCCGAGCCCTCGCCCGGCATGGACGCGGGCAGCCCGTCGCCCCTGCTCGCCCGTTGGCTCGAGCCACGCACCTTGGTCGTTGGCCTCGTCGTCCTGGCGTTCGCGTTCGCCGAGGGCACCGGCAACGACTGGATCAGCGTCGCACTGATCGACGGCCGCCATGCTCCCGCTGTCGTCGGCACTCTCGGCTACGCCGCCTTTCTCACCGCGATGACCTCCGGCCGCTGGGTCGGCCCGGGGCTGCTCGACCGGTTCGGCCGCGTGGCCACGGTACGGACCCTGGCGGTGGTGGCCGTGGCCGGGTTGCTCGTGTTCGTCTTCAGCCCGTACACCCCGCTCGCCATCGGCGGAGCGCTGCTGTGGGGTGTCGGCACCTCACTCGGCTTCCCGGTCGGCATGTCTGCGGCCTCCGACGACGCCAGTGCCGCGGCTGGACGGGTCAGCGTCGTCGCCTCGATCGGCTACTGCGCCTTCCTCGGGGGGCCGCCGCTGATCGGCTATGTCGGGTCTCGCGTCGGCGTGCTGCACGCCCTGTCCGCCGCTGCTGTCCTGCTGGCCGTCGCGTTGCTGCTCGCCGGCTGGCTGCGTCCCCTGCAGCCGGGCGACTCGTCAGGGGTTGCGGAGCACCCGGAGATGACCGCGGCGACCCTGGGGTCCTGACGGCATCGGCGGTTGCGGAGCGCCGGGAGCGGTGCCCGATGGCTTGGCGCTCGGTGGCCGGCCGGCCTCGCGGACAGCGTTGGCCAACGCCTCGAGGTCGTCGATCGACGGGGCCATCGACTGCTCGTCGACCTCGAGCCGGACCACCTCCCAGCCCCGCGGGGCGGTGAGCCGGTGGGCGTGCTCGGGGCACAGGTCGTAGCAGTGCGGCTCGGCATAGGCGGCGAGCGGGCCGACGACGGCGGTCGAGTCGGCGTAGACGTAGGTGAGCGTGGCCACGGCGGGCTTGCCGCAGGCCGTACGAGAGCAGCGTCGCATCGGGCTCACCACCGCACCAAGGTCACGGCCGAAACCTAGTCGGTACGGGACCCCGTCGCCATCACCCGGGGTGCCAACGACGCTCGTGTCGTGGCGGTGAGACCACGTTAGGCTTCCCGACGTGAGCGATCAGCCCTCGAGCGGGGTGGCCAGGGACCGGCACGGGCGCGGCCTGCGCACGCCGCTGCTGCCGCCCAACCTGCCGGCGGCGCGCTCCCGCAGCGAGATCTTCGATGACCTCGTCCTCGATGCGGTCGAACACGTCGAGCAGCATTGGCACGACGAGCTCGAGGGCGTGGAGTTTGGCGTCGAGGACGTGCCGCCGGCGCTTACCGAGGGCGAGACGGTTGAGCTCGACGCGGCCCCGGAGGACGTACCGCTGTCCCGCATCGTGCCCGGTGACCGGCGCCGCCCGACCCGCATCGTGGTCTACCGGCGGCCGATGGAGCTGCGCTGCCGCAACCCGCTCGACCTGGCCGACCTGATCCACGACGTCGTGGTCGAGCAGATCGCGGAGTACCTCGGCCTCGACCCGGACGCCGTCGACAAGGGCGACTGACTAGGGCGCGGTCGACGGCTGGATCTCGCCGGGGCGCGCGCCCGAGACGGTGGGGTCCTCCCGTACCGAGGGCAGCACGATGATGCCGGGTACCGAGACCAGCCCGACCTGGCCGGCCATCAACCCGTCCGGCGCCTGCTCGCGGAACAGCACCGACCCGGTCACCGGCCCGCCGTTGGGGTCATTGGTGACCTTGGCCGTGAGGTTGCCGCCCTGGGAGCCGAGCAGGCCGCCCAGGTCGGCCACGACGGTGGTGCCGCCGGCGACCTTGACCGTGACGGACGGCGGGTAGGTGGTCTGGCTCGTGTCGAGGGGGCCGTTGGGCGTGATCGTGACGCTGCCGTCGCCGTGGACCGCCGTGAGGTAGATCCAGACGTCGCGGACGGCGGAGCCGTTGATCGGGATCGTCGGGATGACGGCGGTGCCGTTGAGGTTGGGCGTCTGCGCCGACCACGTGACGTCCGTGATCTGCGACGTCGTCGAGGTCAGCTCCTGCGAGGCGCCGGCGACGACCGGCTGGTCGGACGTGATGAGCAGCGCGCCGGGGTGGCCGGCCAGTGGCCCGGTCACGTCGATCGACGTCAGTCCCCCGGCCGGCACCTGCACGTCCTCGAGGTTGTTCGGGGTGAACGTGCCGCTGTCGGAGACCACCTGGACCGCCACGTTGGCCGCAGTGGCACCGGGGTCGGCGATGACCAGCGTGCGCTTGCCCGGCTCGGCCATCATGCCGGGTACGAGCGAGCGCCGGCTCGCGGGTCCCGCGTCCGGAATCCACTCCAGCCCGCGCGCCACGGTGCCGGTCAGCCGCGAGGTCAGCTCGGCGGCCGCGACGCGACCGGTGACCGCACTGACCATCGTGGTCAGCTCGGTCTCGTTGGGCCCGAGCTTGACCAGGTCGATGCTGCGGCGCGTGTGCGGCGGCACCTGCACCCCCTGGGCCCCCTGGGTGTTGACCGGGCCGTCCTTGCCGATCAGCGCGATGTCGACCGAGGCGGTCGCGTCGTCCACGTTGGTCAGGACGAGCTTGAGCTGGTTGCCGACCGCCGTCGAGCCGCCGACGAAGGTGAACTCCGTGCTCGGCGCCGCGCAGCTGGTGGCCGCGATGCCGCGGCTGAGGCCGGTCGTCGCCCGGGTGACCTGCGTCGCGCCGAAACCGACCGCTGAAGGACCCGTGGCGGTGATCGCCAGCGCCCGGTTGCCCTTGTCGATGCGACCGCCGAACGCGTCCCCGTACGGGATCAGCCCGAGGTCAGCGCTGGCCGGTGCGAAGTCGGACGCCTTGGAGGTCACCGTCGTCGCGGTGATGGTGGGCGCGCCCGCGACGATGCCCTGGCCCGCACCGGCAGCGCGTACCCACGTCACCTGGTGGTCGACCCCACCCCGGGCATCGGGGCAGACGACGGTCGCCTGGCGCACCGTCGTCACCGAGCCGGCGGTGATGGTCGACGGCGGCGGGGTCGGCCGGCCGGCCGTGGCGTCGGCAGCGCCGAGGGCCACCACGAGTGTCGCCACCACGGCACCCAGCACCCGCACGGGCCGGCTCACGCGTCAGCCTCCGGCTTGGGCTCGGCGGCCTTCTTGGCCGGCCGAGCTCGCTTGCGTGGCACCGGCGCAACCGCGGCATCCGGTACGGCGCCTTCGGGGGCCACGGCATCGAGCACCGCGCCGTCGGGCGACGCGACCGCCGGCGCCTTGGGCGCAGCCCGCTTGCGCGGTGCACGCGGCTTGGCCGGCGCCTTGGCAGCGGCCTTCACGGGAACAGCGACAGCAACCTCAGGTTCGGGCTCGGGCTCGACAACCGGCTCGGGCTCGACAACGGCCTCGACCTCCGGCTCGTCGTCCTCGACCGGCAGCGTGTCGCGGTCGACCAGATCGGTGAGGTCGTCCTCGTCCAGCCGCTCGCCGGGTGGCTCGTTGGAGGGGCGCAGCGGCGGCCCGTCGTCGGTGCGTACCGACGGGGCGGCCAGCACCAGGACCAGCATCAGGAAGACCAGCTGCGCCGCCAGCCACCCGTCGCGGCGGGCACTGTCGAAGTAGACGACCAGCCGCCCCCCGCTCGCCGGGAGCTGGAAACCCTGGGCCCACCCGTCGACGACGACCGGCGTGAGCCGGTGACCGTCGAGGGTGGCCCGCCAGCCGCTGCGGACCGCGTTGGCCAGCACGAGGGTGCGGCCGTCCGCACCGCCGCCGATCGTGGCCTTGGCACCGTCGGATGTGCTGGGCACGGCCTCGGGCAGGGTCAGCGTGCCTGCGGGCGGGCGGATCGCCAGCCGGCCCACGGCGGCCGGCACCCGCCAGACCTGCGTCGTCGTGATGGACGGCATGCGCACCAGCCCGACCGTGGTCTCGAGCGCGTGGGCGATGTCGTGGGTCGGCGACACGACCGCCACGTAGCCCACCCCGTAGGTCGCGAGCGCGTTGACGGCGTCGCCTGAGCCGCCGGAGAGCGCCTGCACCAGCTGATCGAGGCGGGCGCGCTGGGCGGGCGAGGTGGCCAGCTCGGCCTGGTCGAGGGTGCGGCCGGTGCTGTCGTGAATGATCGTGTACGTCACGTTGCTGCCGCTGGGGCGCAGCACCAGCGCGCGCAGCCCGCTCGACCCGGCCAGGTTGCCGGCCAGGAACTCCGGCAGCACCGTCGCCATGTGGCGACTCAGGGCGGTCTCCTCCGGCGGGCCGGTCGAGAGCCAGGACGCGGTGGCCAGCAGCGGCGCGGTGAGCGCCAGGCCGGCGACAGCGGCGGCGACCGGCTGACGCAGGCCGAACGACGACGCACCCAGCCGTGGCAGCGCTCCGTCGGCCGCCAGTGCAGCGGCCATGACCAACCCGGCACCGATGAGGGCAGCCGCAGCGCCGGGCCAGCCGAGCGCCCGTACACCGTCGGCGGTCGCGGTCGTGTGGCTCGCGATGATGGCGGTCAGCAGCCCAGCGGCAACGATGGCCCAGGCGCACAGTCCGGTCAGCACGCGATCGCGCCGCACCAAGACGCTGAGCGCTGCGATCAGCAGGCCGATGGCGAGCCACCATGCGGCGACACCGACCCCGCCCGGCCACCCGAACGCCAGGTCGGACGGTCGAGGGTGAGGCAGGTCGACGAGCGGCGCCACGAGACCGGTCCCGAGCACCAGCAGCCCCGGCTGCGACCAGACCCGACCGGTCCACGGCACGAGCAGGGCCAGCGGTACGACCAGCACGATCACCGCATGGAGCCCGAAGCGCACGACATGGGCCGGCCGGCGGATCGCGCACAGGACCGCCACGGCCACGACCGACAACGCGGCCGCGGGCACCAGGTCGGGCGCGAACGCCACGCAGACAGCGAGCACCAGCCCGGCCCACCAGGCGAACCGCCAGCCGCCACGGTGGGTCGCGCCGATGAAGCAGCGGGCGACGGCGCGGATCAGCAGGGGCAGCAGCGCGAACGCGACGGCGACGCCCAGCCGGCCGCCGGTGATTGCCTCGACGCCGATCGGCAACAGCGCGTAGGTCGCGCCGGCGTACGCCCGTACCACCCGCGACTGCAGGTAGCCACGCGTCGCGCCGTAGGCGGAGAGCCCGGCCAGCGGCACGCAGCCGAGCAGCAGCACATCGACAGCGAGCCACACCTTGCCGAGGAATACGGCCGACACCAGCGCGAGCACCGGTAGGTAGGGCGCGGCATCGGAGGTGCTGCCGACCCCGACCGGGTGAAAGCCGGCCAGGTAGGTGTTCCAGAGATCGGAGGCGCCGCCCGGCGGCGGCAGCAGCCGGCCGCCGGACAGCACGCCCTGGCGACCGAGGAGATGGCGCTCGGCGATCAGGCTGACCAGCACGAGCCCGACGACGAGCAGCAGCCCCGGCGCCAGCAGGACCGACCGCCAGGGGATACCGGCCGTGGGAAGGTCGTCGTCGTCCGAGGTTGGGCCGGTCTCCAGCGCCTGGGCGACCGGCGCGGCGACGAGGGCGCGACTGCCCCGGCCGGCGGTGAGCCGATCGCTGATGTGCTCGCCGATCGCCCGCAGCCGGGCGCCCGGCTTGGCCATGAGCGGGCGCAACGACCTACGCCGCACCGAGGTCAGCGAGGCTCTCGACCGGCGGGCGGACAGCAACGTGCCCGTGCCGGCCACGAGTCTTAGGTAGGCGGCGAGCTCGTCGATGGCCAGCAGCGGCCGGCGGGTCAGCAGGAAGAGCAGGACGCGCAGCACGGTGGCGAGCGCGAGCCGCGGCAGCCCGAGCAGGAGTCCGAGCGGCGACGCGTTGGCCAGCACGGTGAACATCGCGTTGCGCCGGTCGATGCGGCGGGGGAAGTCACTGGTCGCGGCCAGCCGACGCTGACCGGCGGCGGCTGCCTGCGCGTGGTGGACGATCGCGTCGGTGACCACCTCGACGCGATGGCCGGCGAGGTTGGCCCGCCACCCGAAGTCGAGGTCGTCGCGGAACAGCGCCAGCCGGGGGTCGAAGCCGCCCAGCTCGTCCCAGACGTCACGGCGGACGAGCATGCCGGCGCTGCCGACTGCCAGGACGTCGCGCACGTCGTCGTGCTGCCCCTGGTCGACCTCGCGTCGCTCCAGCCCCGTGTAGCGATGGCCGGCGCCGTCGGTCGTGAGGCCCACCTCGAGCAGCAGCCGGGGCTGGTCCCAGCCGCGCGCCTTGGCCCCGAGCACCGCGGCCGACGGCGAGTCCTCCGCGCGGCGCAGCAGGGCCTCGAGACAGCCGGGGTCAGGTGCGCAGTCATCGTGCAGCAGCCACACCCACTCCACCGGTACGCCGTCGCCGGCGCGCGGTCCGTTGGGCGGCATCGGCGCACCGCTGTAGGCCTCGAGGCCCAGGGCGACCGCCGCGCCAAAGCCCGTACCGCGCTCGGCGTGCACGATGCGGCTCGCGCCGAGGCCCGCGGCCAGGATGCGCAGGCTGGCGTCGCGGCTGCCCGTGTCGACGGCCACCGCCCGTTGCGCCGGCCGGGTCTGTGCCTCGAGCGCGGCAAGGCTACGCCGCAGCCACCGCTCGCCGTCGTGGGAGACGAGCACAGCAGTGACCAGGTGGCGCGGAAAGGCAGGGCGCACGCTACGAGATGGCATCCGGTCCGAGGGGGGTCAAGGGGCGGCGGACATCGACAGTCACGGCAACGGGTTGCCGATGGCCGAGACTACGCGACCCCGCTGAAGGCCCCGGGTCAGCCGGCGAGTCTCTTGAGACGGCGCCGCTCGCGCTCGGACAGCCCGCCCCAGATGCCGAACCGCTCGTCGTTGGCCAGCGCGTACTCCAGGCAGTCGTCCTTGACGTCACACGAGATGCAGATGCGCTTGGCCTCCCGCGTCGACCCACCCTTTTCCGGGAAGAACGACTCCGGGTCAGTCTGGGCGCACAGCGCGCGCTCCTGCCAGGACATCTCCTCGGCCATGGGATCGACCATTACCTCGAGAGCGTGGTGCTCGCTCACAGCGCCTCCTACGACCCTCGCGCTCCCACCGGCTCGCGGCCGGTGAGGTAGCGCGATCGTTGAGCCCGTGACCCCCGCGGTTTGCGACGGCTGAATCGGCTCAACTGAATGACACGAGTGAAATTACACGCGCGTTGGTCCCCGTACGTCAACCGGTTCGGTGGTATTCACCCGAAAGATCTTCTGCGGGAGCGTGTTTCGGGGAGCGCAAATCGGGCGTGCGGCACCGTTCATGGGCAGACCGGGACGAGAAGATCTGCCGCCGGACCCGCCGTCTAGGCTGGCCGCATGCCTCTCACCCCCTCTGCGATCACCGTCCTGGCGGGGGGAATCGGGGGTGCCCGCTACCTCCGCGGGGTCCTCGCCGCGTGCCCGGACGCGGTCGTCACCGTCGTGGGCAACACCGGCGACGACCTCACGCTGTTCGGCCTCCGCATCTGCCCCGACCTCGACACGGTGATGTACACCCTGGGCGGCGGCATCCACGAGGAGCAGGGCTGGGGCCGGGCGGAGGAGACCTGGACGGTCAAGGAGGAGCTCGCGGCGTACGGCGCCGAGCCGACGTGGTTCGGGCTGGGTGACCGCGACTTCGCGACGCACATCGTGCGGACCCAGATGCTGGAGGCCGGCTACCCGCTCTCGGCGGTGACCGCCGCACTGTGCCAGCGCTGGCGGCCTGGGGTGACCCTGCTCCCGATGAGCGACCAGCGGGTCGAGACCCACGTCGTGATCGAGGACTCGACCGGCCGTCGCGCGATCCACTTCCAGGAGTGGTGGGTCGGCATGCACGCGACGCTGCCCGCTCTGGAGTTCGTCTCCGTAGGGGCAGAAGCCGCGACGCCGGGGCCGGGAGTCCTGGAGGCGATCCGCGATGCCGACGTCGTGCTGCTGCCCCCGTCCAACCCGGTGGTGAGCATCGGCACCATCCTGTCCGTGCCCGGCATCGCCGACGCGGTACGGGCGACCGCCGCACCGGTGATCGGGTCCTCCCCCATCGTCGGCGGCGCACCCGTCCGCGGCATGGCCGACGCCTGCCTGACCGCGATCGGCGTCGAGACGACCGCGACCGCGGTCGCCCTGCACTACGGCGCCCGCCCGACCGGCGGCCTGCTCGACGGGTGGCTGGTCGACGTCACTGATGACGCGGCTGTGGCCACTGTCGACGCGGCCGGCATCCCGTGCCGCGCCGTCCCCCTGCTCATGACCGACGTCGATGCCACCGCAGCGATGGTCCGCGAGGCGCTGGCCATGGCCGGCTTCGGGTGACCCGCCTCACCCTGTGGGGGGTGCCGATCGATGGCGAGGTGACCACCGGCGCCGACCTCGCTGCGCTACTCGTCGCCGCAGAGCCCGACCTCGAGGCCGGCGACGTGGTCGTGGTGACCTCCAAGGTGGTCAGCAAGGCCGAGGGTCGCACCCTTGCGGTCACCGGTGACAGGGAAACCGCACGCCAGCAGGCGATCTCGGACGAGACGGTACGCATCGTCGCGTCCCGCGGGCCCTTGCGCATCGTCGAGACCCGGCATGGTCTGGTCATGGCCGCGGCGGGGGTCGACGCGTCCAACGTCCACCCCGACACGCTCGTGCTGCTGCCCGTCGACCCCGACGCCTCCGCGCGCAGGCTGCGCGACCGGATAGCCGAGCTCACCGGCGTCCGCGTCGCGGTCATCGTCTCCGACACGATGGGCCGGGCGTGGCGCACGGGCCTGACCGACCAGGCGATCGGTGCCGCCGGCATCGCAGCGATCCGTGACTACCGCGGCCGTACCGACGCCTTCGGCAACGACCTTGCGGTCACCGAGATGGCCGATGCCGACGCCCTCGCCAGCGCCGCCGAGCTGGTCAAGGGCAAGCTGGACGGCGTTCCGTTCGCGGTGGTGCGCGGCTTGTCGTACGGTGAGAACGACGACGGGGCAAGGGTTCTCAACCGCCCCAGCGGAGACGACCTGTTCCGGCTAGGCACGGCCGAGGCCTACGAGGCCGGCCGCCAGGACGCCCTGAGAGACGGAGCACCATGACGATCAGCGCAGCAGGCACCATCAGCATCGGCGACCTCACCGTCCCGCGACTCGGCTACGGCACCATGCGCCTGACCGGCCCCGGCATCTGGGGTCCGCCGAGGGACCACGACGAGGCGGTACGGGTCCTGCGGCGCGCCGTCGAGCTCGGGGTGCGGGTCATCGACTCTGCCTGGTATTACGGGCCGGAGGCGGCCCACATGCTCGTACGCGAGGCGCTGTCCCCCTACCCCGACGACCTGGTGCTGGTCACCAAGCTCGGCGGTGCCCGAGGCGACAACCGCAGCTGGTACTCCGCGCTGTCGCCCGACCTGCTGCGCCAGGGCTGCGAGACCGACCTGCGGCTGCTCGGCATCGACTCGATCCCGGTGGTGCACCTGCGCTGGATGGACGACGAGACCACGACGTCCTTCGAGGACTCGCTGGCCACCATGATCGAGCTGCAGAAGGAGGGCAAGATCGAGCGCATCGGGCTGAGCAACGTCACGCTCGACCAGCTCGACGCCGCCATGGCCGAGGTCGAGATCGTCACCGTGTCCAACCTCTACAGCGTCGGCCAGCGCGGCGACGACCCGGTGCTCCAGCGGTGCACCGAGGAAGGTGTCGCCTACCTGCCGTTCTTCCCGCTGGCCATGGGCAAGGTCGGCCGCGAGTCGGTCGTCGCCGCGGTCGCCGAGCGGCTCGGGGCAAGCGCCACCACGGTCGCTCTCGCCTGGCTGCTGCAGCGCTCGCCCGCGGTGCTGCCGATCCCCGGCACGAGCCAGGTCGCCCACCTCGAGGAGAACATCTCCGCCGCCGACCTCGTTCTCAGCGCAGACGACCTTGCCGAACTGGACGGCGCCGTCGCCTGAGCGGACAGTGACCGCATGGCCGACGACCCGTTCGACACCCGCAGGAGCCTCTACTCCCCCGAGGGCCAAGCCCGCCGGTGGGGCCGTTTTGCCCGAGGCCTGAGCAGGCCCAGCCCGCGACGGCACCAGGCGTTCATGGTCCTGGGCTGCTGGGCGCTGTTCTCCGCGATGATCGTGGCGATCCTGGTCGTCGTCTACGGCTGATATAGACCGAGGTAGTCCTTCACGGACACCTCCGGAGGTGCTTGGAAGGGACCGTCAGGTTCCTCAACGAGAAGGTCCGGGCGTTGACGCGCCCTGGTCTTCCGGCACCCCCGGAGGTGGGTCCAGTGGTTGTTCATGCTGCCCCTGTTACATCCTCGACTGTCGTTGTGGCTGTCGATGTCGGCAAGAACGAGTTCGCTTACTCGGTTACCGACGCGACACGCACCCTGCTGGGCAAGCCGCAGGTCGGGTGCCCGATGACCGGTCCGTCGTTGGCCCAGGTGATCGCCGACGTCGGCCGTGTCCTGCCTGCCGGCGCGGTGGTGAAGGTCGGCATCGAAGCCGCCGGGCACTACCACCGTCCGTTGCTGTCGGCGGCTTCGTGGCCAGGTGGCTGGGAGTTGTTGGAGCTGAACCCGGCGCACGTCACTGAGCAGCGTCGGGTGCTGGGCAAGAGGACGATCAAGACCGACGTGATCGACATGGTGGCGATGACCGAGCTGCTGCTCGCCGGCCGCGGTGCACCGGTCGCTGACCGGTCCTCGGTGTTCGCCGAGCTGACCGCGTGGTCGGCCCACCGCGGTGCCCGGGTCACGACCCGGACGGCGACGAAGAACCAACTCCTCGGCCAGCTGGACCGCACGTTCCCTGGTCTGACGATCGCGTTGCCCGATGTGCTCGCCACAAGGGTGGGACGGCTGATCGCGGCGGAGTTCGCCGACCCGGCCCGGCTCGCCTCGTTGGGGGTGAGCAGGTTCATTCGCTTCGGTGCCACGCGAGGTCTGCAGATCCGCAAACCCTTGGCAGAGCGGGTTGTTCGGGCCGCTCGCGACGCTCTGCCGACCGCGGGCGCATCGGTTGCCCGAGCCGTGCTCGCCGCGGACCTGGTCCTGCTCGCTGATCTCGACGCGCAGATCGACGCAGCGACCGCGCAGCTGAACCGCCTCATCCCGGCCAGCCCGTTCGCTCCACTACTCACGGTGCCGGGCTGGGCGGCGGTGCGGGTCGGAAACTACGGCGGCGCGTTGGGCGACCCGGCCCGGTTCGACAATCCCCGGCAGGTCTACCGCAGCGCCGGGCTCAACCCGATCCAGTACGAGTCGGCCGGGAAACGCCGCGACAGCGTGATCAGCCGAGAAGGCAGCGTGGAGCTCCGCCGGTCCTTGATCGACCTCGGCGTGGGTCTGTGGCTGACCGACCCGGCCGCCAAGGCCCACGGGGTCGAGCTGCGGGCCCGCGGCAAGAAGGGCCTGGTCATCGCCTGCGCGATGGCCCACCGCGCCAACCGGATCGCGTTCGCCCTGACCCGCGACCAGAGCACCTTCGACCCGACGAGGTGGAGCACGCAGCCCTGAGCGGAGGGCTTCACAACTCCGGCCGGCAGTGCCACCCTCGAAGGCACGAAGGACCCGGACCAGACGCCGCGACAGCTATGGCGGACACCGTCAGGTGTTACGCCGCATCTAGCTTGGCGCCCGGGTCCTTCGCCATCCGGCAGCCCGAACGAGGCCAGAAGACCCACCCACTCGGCGAGGTCGCATACGTCAGCGTGGGCGCCAGGCAACCCTCGACCCAGCACTGCCAACCAAGATCACAAACAGCTCCGCGGCGCGGAGCCGATGCCTAACGCCTCAACTACGGCTTGACACGACCTACGGCCAGCTAGACGTCGATGTCGCGGTCGGCGGTCGGCGCGGGCGCCTGACCCGACGAAGGCTCCGTGTCCGCGGTAGCCCGACGTACCGGCGGCGACCAGCCGATCTCCATGAGCCGGCGGCGCAGCGCCATGCCGGCCAGGCTCTTGTGCTCCGCCAGGTCGAGGGTCCGCCGCGGTTCGTCGTGGGGCGTCACGCCCTGCAGCGCCTCCGCCGCCAGGACGTACTCCCGGAGCGCCGAATAGAGGCGGGCGTCATCGAAGTCGGGCACGTCAACTCCTCCTAGGTACTCGGCACTCGGTTGCGGTCATGCCCCGTCCCAGCCGGTTCAGACCTCGGGATGCGGCAGGATTGGCCGGTGACGACCTCCAGCTGGGCCCGGGCCGACGACTCCCCGGCCCGCGTCACCAACGTCGAGCTGTTCTTCGACCTGGTCTATGTCTTCGCGGTCACCCAGCTCTCGCACCACCTACTCGCGCACCTGACCTGGGGCGGGGCGCTCCAGACGGTGCTGCTCCTCGCCATGGTCTGGCTGGCCTGGGTCTACACGATGTGGGTGACCAACTGGCTCGACCCGGAACGACTGCCGGTCCGGGTCATGCTGCTCGGGTTGACCCTGGTAAGCCTGGTGCTGGCTTTCGCCCTGCCGGAGGCCTTCGGCAGTCGCGGGCTCACGCTCGGGATCGCGTACGCGGTGGCGCAGATCGGCCGCAGCGTGGTGGCCGTCCTCGGCCTGCGCGGCCACCGCCTGCAGCGCAACTTCGAGCGCATCCTCGCGTGGTGCGTCGTCAGCGGCACCCTCGCCATAGCCGGCGGTGTGGTCCATGGGCACGCCCGCGAAGCGCTGTGGTTCCTCGCTGTCGCGGTCGACCTGCTCGGCGGGTGGGTCGGGTTCGCCACCCCGGGCCTCGGCCGGTCAACGACGCAGGACTGGACCATCGACGTCGACCACTTCGCCGAACGGTGCTCCGCGTTCGTGCTGATCGCGCTCGGCGAGTCGGTCGTGCTGATCGGCAGCACGCTCAGCGAGCTCGACCACGTCTCCCTCGCCGAGGCGGTGACGTTCGGGCTGGCCTTCCTGGGTGCCGTGCAGTTCTGGTGGCTGTACTTCGACCGCAGCGCCGACGCCGGCAGGGAAGAGGTCTCCCGCTCCGACGACCCCGGGGCGCTCGGCCGCTCCGCGTACCACCTGATCCACCCGGTGATCGTGTCCGGCATCATCACCACCGCAGCTGCCGACGAGCGGGTGCTGTCGCACCCCGGGGCAACGGCGCACGGGACGACGACCGCGCTCGTCCTCGGCGGCACCGCGCTCTACCTGCTGGGACATGCGGCGTTCAAGGCGGTGGTGTTCCACGTGCTGCCCTGGAGCCGCCTCACGGCCGTCGGCGTCCTGGCACTGCTGGCCCCGTTGGCCGTCCACCTGACCTCCCTCACGGTCGCCGCGCTCACCGCGGTGGTGCTGCTCGCCGTGATCGTCGTCGACGCCCGAGGCGTACGGTGAGCGCATGGAACTTGGGCTGAGCGGTCGCACCGCCATCGTCACCGGCGGCGGTGGTGGCATCGGCCTCGCCATCGTCCACGCGCTGATCGCCGAAGGAGCATTCGTCGTCGTCGGGTCCCGCTCGACGTCGCCCGAGCTCGACGCCCTCATCGACAAGGAGCAGGTCCGGTTCGTGGCCGTTGACCTGTCGACCGCCGACGGACCGGCCGAACTCGTCAGCTACGCCGGCAGCACGGTCGACATCCTGGTCAACAACGTCGGCTCGGCCCCCGCGCGTACCGGAGGCTTCCTGTCCGTCACCGACGAGATGTGGCTGGCGACGCTGACCATCAACCTGCTGGCCGCGGTACGGGCCACCCGCGCGGTGCTCCCCCTGATGCTCGCCGCCGGCAGCGGATCGGTGGTCACCGTGAGCTCGATCAACGCCACCCTCGCCGACCCGGCCGTCGTCGACTACAGCGCCGCAAAGGCCGCGCTGTCCAACTTCTCCAAGTCGCTGAGCAAGGAGTACGGGGGTCGCGGCATCCGGTTCAACACGGTGCGTCCCGGCCCGGTCAGCACCGACCTGTGGCTCGGCAAGGGCGGTGTCGCCGAGACGTTGGCCGCCGCCAGCGGGCACACGCCGGAGGAGGTCGCGGCCCGAGCAGCGGCGGGCATCCCGTCCGGCCGGTTCTCCCGGCCGCAGGAGGTCGCCGACGCGGTCGTTTTCCTCGCCAGTGATCGCTCAGCCAACACGACCGGCGCCGAGATCGTCCTCGACGGCGGCATGGTCGACACCTGGTAGTCCGCGGTCCACCATGACCGGGTGAGCCACGACGAAGTGGTGCGGAGCGAGGGTGTCGGCGGCTGGGGCCTGGTCCTCGTCGTCGCGGTGGTGGCCGCGCTGTTCTCGATGCTCAGCCAGCCGCAGCGGGGGTCCAGCTCGCCCGCCCCGGGCGTGCTGCCGAGCGCGCCACCGTCCGCCTCGGCAGCGGCCTCGACGCCGCCGAGCAGCGCGACACCGGTGGTCCCCTCGGGCCCTCCCCCGATCTCGCTCAACGCCACCCAGTCCGCCCTGCTGCAGACCAGCGGGTTCGTCTCCGCCATCCAGATCTGCCACGTCACCACCGACCACCGCACCACGCTCGACATCAGCCTCATCCTGCGCAACGACACGCAGGTCACCGAGCTGCTCGAGGAGCTCAGCCCGGCTCTCCCGCTGGGCGGCCTCAAGGACAGGGGCGTCGTCGTACGCTCCGGCACGTGTGCGTCACCGTTCGGCAAGCCGGCCAAGGCCGCCGGCCAGGTGCTGCCGTCCAACACCACCGTGCTGATCACCCTGCACCTCGGCCTGCCCAAGACCTGTCCGCAGCCGCTGCCGGTCAATCTCGACGTGACCGTGTCGATCGACGGCAACATCCGGGCCGAGCAGCTGCCGCTCTACCCCGACCTCGGCTCGTTCACGTTCACGACCTGCCACCCCACGACGTGACGATCAGAGCGTCCGGTTGTCCCGGGGCGCGTAGCGCGGGGCAAACCGCGGCTTGCCCGGGCCGCTCATGAGGATCAGCCGGATCGCCCGCTGGCGCTGGGGCCGGTAGGGCTCGAGCAGCTCGAGCATGCCCTGGTCGTCGACCGGCCGGCCGAGCAGTGCCCAGCCCACCTGGGCCGCCAGGTGGTAGTCGCCGACGGAGACCGCGTCGACGTCGCCGAACGCCCGACAGGCCACCTCCGCCGCCGTCCAGACGCCGATGCCGGGCACGGTACGGAGCACCCGCTTGGCCTCCACCGGAGCCAGCGCGACGGTCCGCTCGAGTGCCGGCGCGACCCGGGCAGCAGCGACGAGCGTCACCCGGCGCCGCCCGTCGAGGCCGGCTCGATGCCACTCCCAGTCCGGTAGGTTGACCCACGCCGACGGCGCCGGCATCACGGTGAGACCCGTCGGTACCGGCCCCGGCGCCGGCTCGCCGAAGCGCGCGACCAGCTGGCGCCACGAGGCCTTGGCCTCGGTGCCGGTCACCAGCTGCTCCAGGATCGCGGGTACGAGCGCCTCCATGACCAGACCGGTCCGCGGCACGCGCAGCCCGGGGTGGCGCCGCAGGGCCTCGGCCACGCCGGGGTGGTGGGCCACGAAGGCCGCGGGCTCGTCCCGTACCCCCAGCAGGTCGGGCACGCCGCGCAGCAGCCAGTCGGCGCCCGGGCCCCACGCCCTGGCCGCGACCCGATCGCCGACCTGGGCGAGCACGAGCGTCCCGATGCCCTCAGGGGTACGGCAGGCGCGCCACCAGCGTCCCGCCTCGTCGACAACCTGGGTCGGGTCGCCCCGGCCGCGCAGCAGCGGTCCCAGGGTCAGACGGAGATCGAGGGGGTATCCCGGCGTCCAGACGAGATCCGGGACGAGCGACGCGACCATGCGGACCAGTGTGGACCACAAGCCTGGGCACTACACTCACACCGACCTGAGCCCACTCCCTGAGCGAGAGAGCACATGCCGACCAAGAAGATGGACGCCAAGCGCGCCGCCAAGGCCCGCCGGCTCGAGATCGAGGCCGCCAAGAAGCGGGCACGGGCCGCGGAGCGCCGACGCAGCTGGCTGCTCGCGGGGTCCGCCCTCGGCGTGGGCGCACTCCTCATCGTCATCGTCGAGGTCCCGCGGTGGACCGCGGCGACCCCGCTGGCCAACCGCTCGCTCACCCACCTCGGCGTCTCCGCCGCCAAGGCGGCCTGCTCCGCCGTGACCAGCCCGCCCCTCGAGGCCAAGGGCGACGTCCCGGCGACCACCAGCGGCAAGGCGACCGTGGTGAAGTACAAGAACACTCCGCCGACCTCGGGCAAGTCCTTCGCGACTCCGGCCGACAACACCGTCCACTCCTACAGCGTCGGCTCCGGGCCGGCTCCCGAGACGCTGGTGCGCAACCTCCAGGACGGCTACACCGTCCTCTGGTACACCCCGTCCCTCCCCCAGAAGCAGGTCGACCAGCTGACCTACGTCGGCACCAAGGGCGCAGCGGTCGCCCAGAGCGACAAGTTCATCGTCGCGCCCTGGGACACCAAGCGCGGGGCGTTCCCGGCCGGCAAGAACGTCGCGCTGGCCGCCTGGGGCAGCGTGCAGTTCTGCGCCGGCGTCAACGGCACGACGGTCCAGAACTTCATCAACAACCACCCGCCGTCCAAGGCGCCGACCCCGACCGGATCCTGACCGTGCCCCGTGCGCTCATCACCGGCATCACCGGACAGGACGGCCTCTACCTCGGCGAGCTCCTGGCGTCCAAGGGGTACGAGGTGTTCGGCCTCGTCCGGGGCGCCAACAACCCCAAGATCGCGCTCGTCGAGGCGATCATCCCGTCGGTCGAGCTGCTCGAGGGTGACCTGCGCGACCTGCCCTCGCTGATCGGCGCCCTCGAGGTCTCCCAGCCGGACGAGGTCTACAACTTCGCGGCGATCTCGTTCGTCGGGCTGTCCTGGAAGCAGGCCGAGCTGACCGCCGAGATCACCGGCATGGGAGTGCTGCGGCTGCTCGAGGCGATCCGCATCCACACCCAGAACGACATGAGCAAGGTGCGCTTCTACCAGGCGTCGAGCGCGGAGATGTTCGGCAAGGCCAAGGAGGTGCCCCAGACCGAGACCACGGGCTTCCACCCCCGGTCGCCGTACGGCGTCGCCAAGGCGTTCGGCCACCACATGACCGTCAACTACCGCGAGTCCTACAACGCCTACGCCTGCTCGGGCATCCTGTACAACCACGAGTCGCCCCGCCGCGGCCACGAGTTCGTGACCCGCAAGGTCACCCGGGCCGTCGCGCGCATCGCCCTGGGGTTGCAGGACACCGTGTCGCTCGGCAACCTCGAGGCGCGCCGCGACTGGGGCTTCGCCGGCGACTACGTCGAGGCCATGTGGCTCATGCTCCAGCAGGGTCAGCCCGACGACTACGTCATCGCCACCGGTGAGACCCACAGCATCCGCGAGCTGCTCGCGGCGGCCTTCCAGCGGGTGGGCATCGCCGACTGGGAGCCGCTCGTGGTGCAGGACCCGCGGTTCTTCCGGCCGGTCGAGGTCGACCTGCTCGTCGGTGACCCGAGCAAGGCCCGCAACCAGCTCGGCTGGAAGCCCAAGGTCGCGTTCGCCGAGCTGGTCGAGATGATGGTCGACGCCGACATGACGGCCGAACGGCGCCTGCTCCGCTCAGAATGACTAGACACAGATGACCCTCAGCATTTCCGAGACCACTGCCGACGATAACCGGTAGGGATTCGCGACCAACCAGGTCGTGGCCGCGCCGTCGGAGGGACTCGAAGCCATGGCGGACGCCGCCGAGTCCATGGATGCGCTGCTCCTGCGTACCGTTCTCGAGGAGTCCTCCGACCGGGTCTACTTCAAGGATCTGGAGAGCCGCTTCATCCGGCTCAGCCGCAGCGCCTCCGCGTGGTTCGAGGCCGACCGCGAGCACGTCGTCGGGCGAACCGATGCGGACTTCTTCGGCGCCGAGCACGCGCAGCAGGCCTACCGGGACGAGCAGGAGATCATCCGCACCGGACGCGGCCTGATCAACGTCATCGAGCGCGAGACCTGGCCGGACAAGCCCGACGCCTGGGTGAGCACGACCAAGCTGCCGCTGCGCGACGCGTCCGGCGCGATCATCGGCACCTGGGGCATCTCCCGCAACGACACCGCGCGGGTCATGGCCGAGCAGCTGCTCTCCGAGCGCAGCGCCAAGCTCGAGCAGGTGCAGCAGGAGCTGCTGACGGTCCTCGACGGCTCCCCTGACGGCATGATGCGGTTCGACCCCCAGCTGCGCCACGTGTACGTCAACCCCGCGGCCCAGACGACACTCGGGCTGTCATCCGAGCAGGTCATCGGCCGCACCAGCGGCGAGATCGGCCACCCCCAGGACTCGGAGACGTGGGAACGGTCGCTGCGCCAGGTGTTCGAGACCGGCTCCGGCGCCGAGCTCGAGTACGTGGACAGCGTCGACGCGCGGGCCCGCTGGTTCCAGGCCCGCATGGTCCCGGAGAAGCAGGCAGACGGACGGGTCACCGGCGTCCTCGTCGCCGTCCGCGACTTCACCGACCGCAAGCGGGCCGAGGACGCGCTCGCGTTCCAGGCCGGCCACGACCCGTTGACCGGCCTGGCCAACCGGGCGCTGTTCCTCGACCGGGTCGCCCATGCCCTGCAGCGCCTCGAGCGCGACGGCGGCCTGCTCGGCGTCCTCTTCGTCGACCTCGACCGCTTCAAGACCGTCAACGACACCTTGGGCCACGCCGCCGGCGACTGGTTCCTGCTCCAGGTCGGCCAGCGGGTACGGGACGCGGCACGACGGGCGGACACGGTCGCCCGGTTCGGCGGCGACGAGTTCGTCGTGCTGTGCGAAGGTCTGGCCGACGACGAGGACATCCGCGGCATCGCCGACCGGGTCAGCCGTGCGCTGAGCGAGCCGCTGGTCTACCGCGGTCAGTCCCTCCCGGTCAGCGCGAGCATCGGCATCGTCACCAGCGCCTCGCCCGAGGCCAACGCCGAGCGCCTGGTCGCCGACGCGGATGCCGCGATGTACCAGGCGAAACACCAGGGCGGCAACCGCCACGAGTTCTTCGACGCGGGGCTCCGCGAGCGGGCTCTTGCCCGTACCGGACTCATGCTCGAGATGCATCGCGCCCTGGCCAAGGAGGAGTTCCGGCTGCACTACCAGCCGGTGCTGCGCCTCGCCGACCAGAGCATCGTCGGCGTCGAGGCCCTGATCCGCTGGCAGCACCCCAAGCGCGGCCTGCTGCAGCCCGGGGCCTTCCTCGACGTGGCCGAGCAGTCGAGCTTCATGGTCGAGCTGGGCACCTGGGTCCTCGACACCGCCTGCCGTCAGCTCGCCCTGTGGTCCGACCGGCCGGGGCACACGCCGATCAGCATGGCGGTCAACGTCTCGGCCCGGCAGTTCGCCAGCCCCGGCTTCATCGACGTGGTGGCCGCGACCATCTCCCGGCACGGCATCGACCCGTCGACCCTGTGCCTCGAGATCACCGAGACCGCGCTGCTCGAGGAGTCTGCCTCCGTACCCGAGACCTTCGGCGGTCTCGCCAAGCTGGGCGTCCAGCTCGCCCTCGACGACTTCGGTACGGGGTACTCGTCGCTGGCCCACCTGCGCAAGTTTCCGGTCCACATCCTCAAGGTCGACCGCAGCTTCGTCAGCGGTCTCGGCGACACCGAGGGCGACCTGGTCATCGTCGGCGCGGTGACCGCCATGGCCCGCGCGCTCGGCATCACCACGGTCGCCGAGGGCATCGAGACGGCGGAGCAGCTGGACATGCTCAGCGCCATGGGCTGCGACAATGGCCAGGGCTACCTGTTCTCGCGGCCGGTCGACGCCGAACGGCTCCAGGAGATCCTCGACGCCGAACCCACGTACGTCGACGATGCCAGCCTGATCCCGGTCGCCCGCTTCGCCTGAGCGGCCTGTCGATCTTGAAATGCGGGCGACCCTCCAGGAGGATGCTTCAGCCCGGGGCTCCGGGCACCTCCTCGAGGAAGGCTCAACGTGGCTCAGCGAGCACGCAAGAAGGCAGCTGTCGTCCTGGCGACCAGTGCCGCCCTGACCCTGCTGGGACCGGTCGCAACGGCATCCGCCGCGGCCAAGCCGGTCAACCTGATCAAGGATCCCGGTGGGGAGCTGTCGAACCCCGACCAGACCGGCGACCAGGTGCCGGTGAAGTTCTGGACGCCGCTCAAGGGGACCGGCTTCACCACCGGCCGGTACAACAGCCCGGGCTTCGACGAGCCGTTCCTTCCGCACGCTCCGCACCCCGGCAAGGCCTTCTTCGCCGGTGGCCCGGACAGCCACCTCTCCGGCGCGACCCAGCTGGTGCCGCTGACGTCAGCGCTGGTCGCCAAGGGCCAGGCCGCGTTCGTCGCGTCGGGCTACTTCGGCGGCTTCTCCGACCAGCACGACTACATGTCGCTGACCATCACGTGGGAGACCGCCAAGGGCAAGGCGATCAGCAAGGTCGTCCTCGGGCCGGTCACGGAGGAGCAGCGCAAGGGCATCACGTCGGTCTACCTCAAGTCCAAGACCGGCGTCGTGCCCAAGAACGCGACGCAAGCGCTGCTGCTGCTGCACTCCGTGCGTACCGACGGTCTCTACAACGACGGCTACGCCGACAACCTCAGCCTGACGCTCAGCAAGAAGAAGTAGCCCATTTCCCTTGCAGTACTGCGGATCTGGCGTCGAGGCGCCAGATCTGCAGTACTGCGGGGAGGTCAGCCGTCGGTAGAGAACCGCACCGCGACATCGCCGAGCACTGCACCGTTCCAGACCCGGATGCCGCCGACGAGCTCGTTGCGCTGACCGACGCGGGCGCCGTCACCGATGACCGCGTCGCGCACCACAGTGCCCTCGCCGATGACCGTGCCGGCGCCGATGACCGAGCGCTCGATCACCGCGCCAGCACCGATCTGCGCCCCGTCGAAGACGACCGAGCCCACCACCGAGGCAGCGGCTCCGACAACAGCGCGGGCCCCGATCGCCGTACCACCAGACAAAGTAGCGTCCGCAGCAACGGAAGCCCCTGGCAGTACGAGGAAGTCGGCGGGCGACGTCACGGCGGGCGACGGGGCCTTGCCGGTGACGAGGTCGCAGCACCCGGTGACGTAGGCGGCAGGAGTGCCGAGGTCGAGCCAGTAGGACGAGTCGACGAAGCCCAGGACCATGGCACCACTGGCGACCAGCCCGGGGAAGATCTCCCGCTCGACCGACACGACCCGTCCGGAGGGGATCGCGTCGATGACCGACTTCTTGAAGATGTAGCAGCCTGCGTTGATCTCGTTGGTGACCGGGTGGGGGTCCTTCTCGAGGAAGGCAGTCACCCGTCCGTCGGCATCGGTCGGCACCACGCCGAAGGGCGTCGCGTCGTCGACCGTGGTCAGGTAGAGCGTGACCGCCGCGTCGCGGGAGGCGTGCAAGGCCAGCTGCGCGGTGATGTCGTGACCCGAGAGCACGTCACCGTTGAAGATGACGACCGGGTCGTCGGGACCGCCGCGCAGCCGCGAAGCGACGTTACGAATGCCGCCCCCGGTGCCCAGCGGCTCGGCCTCGGTGACGTACTCGAGGTCGATGCCGAGCGCCGACCCGTCGCCGAAGTGGGCCTCGAAGACCTCTGCCTTGTACGAGGTGGCGAGCACCACGTGGTCGATGCCCGCGGCCTTGGCCTGTGCCAGCTGGTGATGGACGAACGGCACACCGGCCGCCGGCAGCATGGGTTTGGGCGTCGTCGAGGTCAGCGGCCGGAGCCGTGTCCCCTGGCCACCCACGAGCAGGATCGCGTCGATCGGTCAGTCCTCCAGCGTCGTCGTGACCGTCAGGCTAGCGGTACTGCCCGGGCAGCGAGTCGGCGGAGCGGGTGGGCTTGGCGCCGGCACCGATCTGGGGGACCAGCCGGGCCACGACGTAGCGTCCGAAGAGCCCGGCGGCGAGCACGACCCGCACCGGCGCCCAGCGTGGGCCGGAGTACTTGCGGGCGAGGTACTGGTAGGCGCTGCGGTGGTGGGCGCGCAGCATCGCCGCCGAGCGTCCCCGTCCCGTCTCGGTCGCGTGGCCGCCCTCATGGGTGACCTGCGCCGACGGCACGTAGACGTTCTGCCAGCCGGCCCGGAGCAACCGCTCGCACAGGTCGGTGTCCTCGAAGTACATGAAGTAGGTCTGGTCGAACCCGCCCACGGCGACGAAGGCCTCGCGGCGCAGCAGCAGGCACGAGCCGGACAGCCAGCCCTCGATGGCCCGCTCGTCCGCGTCCGAGCGCTCGCGCCGGTAGGACGCGGTCCACGGGTTGCTCGGCCAGACCCAGCCGAGCAGCGCGTGGGCGATGCCCCGGCCGAGCGACGGGAAGCCGCGGGCGGAGGGGTAGAGGTCGTGGGTCGGCGTACGGATGCCGGGGCCGAGCGCGGCGGCACGGGGCCAGCGCTCCCCCGCGGCGAGCAGCACGTCGAGCGCGCCGACGTCCCAGATGACGTCGGGGTTGGCGACCAGCAGCCACTCGCCGGTGGCTCCGCGGGCGCCGATGTTGGAGGCTGCCCCGTACCCGAGATTGCCCCCGGTCCGTACCAGGGTCACGCCTGGGCGCTCGGCCACAGCCTGCTCGGGCGACCCGTCGGTCGAGCCGTTGTCGGCCAGCACGACCTCGTACGGGCGGGTGGTCGCCTTGGCCAGCGAGTCGAGAAAGCTTGCGAGGTGGGGTCCGGCGGAGTAGGTGACCACGATGACGCGCAGGTCACAAGCTGCCCCGAGCGACCCGGTCACCGAGCTGCGCGTGCGTAGGCCGCCAGGTGAGCCTCCGCACTGGCGGCCCAGGTGAACTCCTTGGACCGCTGGTAGCCGGCCTCGGCCAGGACAGCGCGTCGCGGCGCGTCGTCGAGCAGGTCGGCCAGGCTGCGGGCGATCGAGGCGTCGTCGGGCTCGGTGTAGGCGACCGCGTCGCCACCGACCTCGGGCAGCGACAGCCGCGGCGTGGTCAGCACCGGCACCCGGCAGGCCATGGCCTCAAGCACCGGCAGGCCGAAGCCCTCGCCGTAGGACGGGTAGGCCACGACCTGAGCGGCGCCGAGGTAGCCGGGCAGGTCGCCGAAGCGCAGGTAGCCCGGGCGCACGACCCGCAGGTGGGTGGGCACGCCCGCCACGGCGTTGTCGACGTCGTCGTCCCAGCCGCTGCCGCCGGCCAGCACCAGGGCAGGCGGGGTCTCGCGGTCCTTGACCGCCTCGACCCAGGCCCGGATGAGCGCCGGCACGTTCTTGCGGGGCTCGAGCGTGCCGAGGAACGCGATGTACGGCTGGCCGTGCAGGCCGAGGCGGGCGGTCACCCGGTCGCGCTCGTCGGCGGTCGGCGGGTGGAACATCTCGGTGTCAACGCCGTGGTAGGCCACGTCGATGGTCGTGGCGTCGGCGTCGAGCACCCGGATGAGCTCGTCGCGGGTCGCCTTGGACGGGACGATCACCCGGGTCGCCCGGCGCAGCGCCGTGCGGGTCGCGGAGCGGAAGAACGTGCCCTTGACCGCGGTGTGCACCTCGGGCTGGGTGAAGAACGTCGCGTCGTGGACGGTGACCACGACCGGGCGGCCGACCCGCAACGGCATCGTGTAATGGGGCGAGTGGACGACCTCGGCCTTGACCTGGTTGGCCACCATCGGCAGGCCGGTCTGCTCCCACGCGAGACGCGCCGGCCGGTGGGCAATGGCCGCGGGTCCGGGCACGATCGTGGCACCTGGGGCGAGGCGCGAGTAGCGCTCGGAGTCGGACCGCTGGCAGACGACGGCGAGGTCGGCGTCGGCGGCGCACAGGCCGGCGATGAGACCGTCGACGTAGCGGCCAACTCCGCCACGGTCAGCCGGGACGGCGGTTGCGTCGACGAGCACGCGCACCACGGTCGCTCTCCTCACGGACTGCACAGCAGCAGGGGCCAGGACCGAGCGGTCCTGTCCCTGCAGGGTACGCCGAACAGGAGCCTCGCGGTCGGCGGGACGCGCCAACTCGTTTGACCTGGCACGACGCGGGCCGGATGCTGTGCTCGGGCCCACCCCAGGGAGACATGACATGACCGATCCCACGTTCGGCATCCGCCAGCACGTGAGCGAAGCCGGCTACACCGTCGAGCGGATGTCGTTCGACGAGGCTGAGGCGCCGGCGGACGACAACGCCCTGGTGGCCGAGGACGCGGCCTACATCTGCGGACGCTGCGACCGCCGCATCACCGCGGGTCAGCCCATGCGTCGCCGGGCGACCGGCGGTTGGGCGCACGAGGCCTGCTGATCAGCCGTACGAACCACAGGGCAGGTAGGGGCTGAGCGGCCCCAGCCGCCCCCGTACCCCGAGGCTGCCGGACGGGCGGATGGGCAGCCGCGCGTCGAGGGCGACATCGATGCCCCACTGCTGCTCGGCGGTGAGCCAGGCGACCGTCACCTCGTCGTCGACGGCCTCCGCGAGCGCCGTCCACAGCAACGCAGCCGCCACCGACCCGTCGGTCGCTCCGAGCGCGGCGACGCCGGTCCGACTGGTGATCACGTAGCCCCGCCCGGCGGGAGTCTCCGCGACGAACAGCCGCTGGCCGACGGCGGGCGCATAGTCAAGATCGACGCCGTACGGGGCTCCCCGCAGGCTGGTGGCGAGCGACTCGACCAGGTCGCGGTCGTCGTCGAAGGACCCGTCGCGCACCCCCGTCGCGACCGGGATCAGCGAACGACCCAGCGGACCCTTGGCCTCGAGGCAGGGCAACAGGTCGAAGCCGGCCCGACGGTAGCGGCGCAACGCCTTGGGGTCGTCACTGGCGCAGAGGAAACCGGCCGCTCCGAGGGTCGCCATCGACGCCTCGAGCAGGCGCCGGCCAACACCGAGCCCTTGCAGATCGGTCTGGACAGCCAGCAGGGCGAGGAACCACAGCGGCCCGCGTCGCTGGGCGAGAGCGGCACCCACCACCTGCCCGTCGAGCTCGGCCACGACCGACGTCTCCGGGTCGTGGGCGATGGCGTGCCGGTTGCGGGCCTGGCCGCGGCTGCGGCTCTCGTCGGTCGGCTCGGGCACCGGCATCGCGTACACCGCCCCCGCCTCACGCATGGCCTGGTACGCCATGGCCTGAGCGGTCACCACGTCAGCCTCGACCATCGGTCGGATGAGCACCCCGTCGCTGTCCATAAATCCCGACCCTAGCGACAAGGGTCGGCGGTACGCTGCACGACATATGACCGTCGAACCCGAGACCCCCCTCGCACCTGCCCCCGCCGCACGGACCACGTACCGCGAAGTCCTGGCCCACCGCGAGTTCACCGCCGTCCTCTCGGCGTGGCTTGTCTCGATGCTCGGCAACGTGATGGCGGACGTGGCGCTGTCCTACCTGGTCTTCCAGCGCACCGGCTCGACGTTCCAGTCCGCCATCGCCTTCTCGATCGGCTGGCTGCCGCACCTGTTCATCGGCACCCTGCTCTCAGCCCTGCCCGACCGCTTCCCGCCACGCCGGCTCATGATCTCGAGCGACCTGGTCAGCGCCTGCATCGTCTCGCTCATGGTCATCCCGGGCGTGCCCGTGCCGGTGCTGCTGACGCTCGTCGTCCTCCAGGGCTGCTCGACGCCGGTCTTCGGCGCGGCTCGGGCAGCGACGTTGCCCGACCTGCTCTCCGGCGACCGCTACATCCTGGGCCAGGCGATGCTCAGCCTCGTCTCGCAGGCCAGCATCATCACCGGGTACGCGCTCGGGGCCGGCCTGCTCACGATCGTCGGGCCGCGGACCGCACTGGCAGTCGACGCCGGCACCTTCATCGTCTCCGCGGCCATGCTGCGGCTCGGCCTGCGAGCTCGGCCGCCACGACGTCACGGCGACCAGGACGCCTCACTGGCCCGCGACTCGATCCGCGGCGTGCGTCGGCTCTTCACCTCCCCGCGCATCCGCTCGCTCATCCTGCTCGGCTGGATCGTCCCGATGTTCGGCGTGGTGCCCGAGGCGCTGGCGATCCCGATCTCGGCCCACGCAGGTGACGGCGCGTCGGCCGCAGCGCTGATCCTGGCCTGCGCATCCATCGGACTCATCCTCGGCGAGGTCGTCATGAGCCGGCTGCTCCGGCCAGACACCCGGGTCAAGGCCATGGCTCCGCTCGCCCTGTGGCTCTCGGTGCCGCCGCTGCTGTTCGTGCTCAACCCGCCCGTCCCTGTCATCGCGCTGCTGGTGCTGGTCGCCAGCACCGGCTTCGGTGCCGGCGTCGCTCAGTCCCAGCTGCTGCTCGCCGCCCTGCCGGACGACCTCCGTGGTCGCGGCCTCACCACCGCCAACAGCGGCATGATGCTGACGCAGGCGCTGGGCTTCGCCGCGGCAGGCGCTGCCGCCGAGTGGCTCGCACCGCACGACGTCATCGCGTTGGGCGGTGTCCTCGGGTTCATCGTCACCGCCGCCGCTCTGCTGGCCGTGCGACGGTCACCCGCATGAGCCATTGGCAGCTGACGGACGACGTACACCTGTTCGCCGACCAGGCTCTGCCGCTGCTGCAGCAGGATCCGGTGGCCAACACCATCGCCCTGTCGATCCTCGACTGGCTCCTCGCGGGGCGCGCGTTCTCTGAGGCGACGCCCGTCTTTGCCTGGTACGTCGACGATGTCGGCCTGGTCGCCGGCGCCTATCAGGGGCTCGGATTCACGATCGCGCGCTCGTGACTGTGCAGTTCCTCCCGGTTTCGAGCCTGTCGCAAATTCGGCTGAGGTCCGGCGTCGGGTTGGTGCCAGCGGGTGGGTCGGGGCCGGCGCAGCCCCTCGCTCAGCAGGCGAGGGTGGCCTGGCGCCACTTGAGCAGGTTGTGGACGCTGGCTGCGAGGTTGATCTCGCTGGCGGCCGCGGTGATGCCTCGGCGGGAGAAACGTCTGAGCCCGGTGCGGTCTTTCAGTGAGCCGATGGTGGGTTCGACGGTTGCGCCTCGTCTTCGGTAGGCGGTGATCCCCGCTTCGGTTCGTAGCCGGTGGTCCATCGCAGCGACAGGGTCCTGGCCTGGCGGTGGAGCACCGGTTGTCGGGTGCTCCCTCGCCGCTTGCTCGGTGGCGCGGTGCTTGCCCAGGGCGATGAGCCGGTCCGGTCCGTCGGCGGTCAGGTTGGCCTCGGAGATGTAGCCGGCGTCGGCCAGGACTACCCCGATGTCGGTGTCGGTGCGCCCGGTGGCCTGCGCGAGCATCGCCGCGGCCCGCACTGCGGCGGTCATCATCGGGATGAACGTGGGGGCGTCGACCGGGCTGTTGTTCACGCAGGTCGCGAGGATCAGCTGGTCGTCGGTGACCGCGACTTGGGCGTTGAACCCTTGCACCCAGCCGTTACGGGTCGGCATCAACCGGGTGTCCGGGTCGGTGACGTTGCCCATCTGGGAACGCCTGCGCAGCTCATACGGTCTGACGCCTTGCTCGATCGCGCGGGCCAGGCGGGTTTTCACGTTGTCCAGGGTGTCCTGGGCCCGACGCACCAGAACGTGCTCATCCGGGGGCACCGGGCGTGGGCCGGCCAGCTTCTCGCCGCGTTGGGCTGCCTCCCACCGAGGGGTGACCTTCGCCCGGATCGCGGCAACCTTCGCTTCGGCGTGGCCGACGTTTTCCTGCCACTTCGCGACCCTCACCTCCAGCGGTGCGGCGTCTTCCTGCTTGTCCTTGGCGATCTGGTCCAGACATTCCCGGATCCTCGCGACCCGCGACGTCGGATCAGCCCACTGCGCCGGCAGCTCATCGCCGCGGGCGTCGCCGAGCTCGGCGTCCTCCTCGGCGTCAACTTGGGCGGCCTCCTCCAAGATCCGGGCCGCCTCAGCGCGCAACGTCTCCTCGGTCCGGTTCGCACCAGCCGAGGCGTTCCCGGCGATCTTCGTCCCGTCGATCGCGACCGAACCGAACCGGCCCAGCCCGGCCTGCGCGCACAGCACCAGCACCTGGGTGAACACCTCCGCGAAGGAGTCCTCGTGCACCGCCCGGAACCTGGCGATCGTCGAGTGGTCCGGGGCGTCGTTGCCGCAGATCACCCGGAACGCCACATCCGTGCCGCACAACCGTTCGATCTGCCGCGACGAGCGCTCCCCGTGGGCATAGGCGTAGATCAACAGGGTCAGCAGCATGGCCGGATCCAACGGGGCCCGACCCACCCCGCCGGTCTTCGACCGGGCCTTCAACGCGGTCAGGTCCAACGCCTCGACAGCGTCGATCACGAACCACACCAGATGATCTGGGCCCAACCACTCACGCATGTCCGGCGGCAACAAGAACTGCTGATCCCGCTGCGGCCGACGGAAGTCTCTTGCCATGAACGAATTTTCCTCGCCCCACCCCAACACCAGCGTGAGGCACGCCGCTCAATTAGCGACAGGCTCTTTCCGGGAGGAACTGCACAGTCACGACCAAGCGCGGGGACGGCCGCGGGGCTGCTACCGTCGACGAGTGACCACCGCTCAGGGATAGGCCCGGCCCCGCGTCCTCGATGACGCGCGCCGCCTTCCTTTCCGCTCGCCTTCCCTGAGGGGCACCCCCATGTCTGCATCCGTGCAGCCGGGCTACCGCACGTTGCTGCGGCTGCCCGGCGTCGCCACCTTCTTCACCGTTGCCCTGGTCGGCCGGCTGGCCTACGGCACCGGCTCGCTCGCCCTGCTCCTGCAGATCCAGCACGAGACCGGCTCCTACGCCGAGGCCGGCACCGCGCTCGCCTGCTACGGCCTCACCGTCGCCGTGCTCTCCCCCGTGCGCGGACGGGCGATCGACCGGTACGGGCTCCGGCGCGTGCTGCCGCTGCTTGCCCTCGCCTACGCCGGCGCACTGCTCACGATCGCGCTCTCCCACGCACCAGCGGGCTGGTTGGTCGCGATCTCAGCAATAGCAGGCATCGTGGCTCCGCCGCTCGGCCCGACGACCCGCCGGGTGTGGTCCGAGGTCGCCACCGCACCGGGGCTGCTCCAGCGCGCGTACAGCCTCGACACGGTGGCCGAGGAAACGCTGTTCACCCTGGGGGCCGTGGTCACCGGTCTGATCGCGGGGGCCGCGAGCCCGGCCGTGGCCCTGCTGATGACGGCTCTCCTGCTCCTGGTCGGTACGGCCGGTATGGTCGCCTCGCCGTTGAGCCGGCTCCCCGGCGTATTGCTGAGAAGTACGGACGGACGGCCGCTGCGCCGACCGGCCTTCCGCCGGCTGCTGCTCGTCCTGATCGGCGTCGGGGTCGGGCTCGGCACCATCGAGCTCGCCGTCGTGAGCACGGTCCAACGCGCGAGCGGCACGGCCGCCACGGGGGTGTTGCTGGCGACCCTAAGTCTCGGCAGCGCGGTCGGCGGGATCGCGTACGGGCACCGTGCCTGGCGGCTGCCCGCGGCCAGACAGCTCTCGGTTGCCGTGGTCCTGCTCGCTGCCGGCCTTGCCCTGGTGGCGGCACCGACCTCCCTGGTAATGCTGGGGTTCTGCCTGTTCGTGACCGGGCTCTTCGTCGCCCCCACGCTCATCGTGGGGTTCACCAGGTCCGACGAGCTGACGGACGCGTCCACCCGTACCGAGGCCGGCACGTGGCTCAACAGCTGCCTCAACCTCGGCATCTCCGCCGGTACGGGCCTCGCGGGCGTGGTCGTCGCGCGCCAGGGTGCCGGGCCGACGCTGCTCGTCGGTGCTGCGGCCATCGCTGTTGCTGCCTTGTTGAGCACGCTCAAGTGACACCAGCAGGCACACTGTGCGCATGCGAACCTCGCGCGGCGCTGCTGGACTGACCACGCTCGTCCTGCTCATGCCGGGCGCCGTGCCAACTCCGGCGCACGCCGCCGACAAGGCTCCCGTGACCCTCACGTCCAGCTCACCGACCGTGCAGCTCCGGAGCAAGTACGTCCTGAGCGGCAAGGTGACCCACCCGGTCGGCCTTGACGAGATCGTGACGCTGCAGGCGCAGGTCAACGGGACGTGGCAGGAACGGGCCTGGACGTTCGCCGGCCCCCGCGGCTTCTACGATTTCCCCACGTCGGCGAGGCAGACCCCGCAAAGCGTCGTCTTCCGGGTGGTCGTCTCCGACGTCGACGGGGTCAGGGCCACGAGCGGGAGCATCACGGTACGGATGGTGCGGCCGGCGTTCTCCGTCACCGCGACCACGCGGACCCGGCAAGCCCTATCACCGCACGGCACGCTCGTTGTGACGGGTGCTGTCAGCCGCCATGCCACCGGCTCGGTCGTCATCGACGCGTGGTCGGACAACGAGTGGCGACCTGTGGGTTCGGCCAGGTTGACGACCAGGTCGACGTTCATCGCAAAGCTCGTGCGCCCGGCAGGTGCCTACCGGCTTCGGGTCCGCAAGCCGGCCACCACGTCTGTCGCTCCGGGTATCAGCGCTGAGATCAACGCCAGCTGGCTGGACGCGCCACACACCCCCAGCCTCTGGCCGGTTCCCCGGCCCCTTATGGCAGTGGCGGGGACCCCGTACTCAGTGCACCTGACGGTCCTGGGCGGCGTCGCGCCCTACCACTGGGCACTCACTCGAGGGACTCTGCCCGACGGTCTCCACCTCGCGAGCGACGGGACGCTGTCGGGCGCGCCGACCACGGCCGGGTCGGCGCCGCTGTCCTTCTCCGTGTCGGACGCGCAGGGGCGAACGGGCAGCTCCCTCGGCACCCTGTCCGTTGTTCCGGCCTCAGGCGTCATCGTCGGTTGGGGGGACAACAGCGCGGGTGAGCTGGGCACGGCTACCACGAAGGCCCAGGACGCCAGCCCGGTCGTCATCCACGGACTCGGTCAGGTCACCGGGTTCGGTGCGGCGGCGGCTACCGGCTACGCGATCGGCGCCGGCGGCACCCTGTGGGCGTGGGGCTGGAACGAGCACGGCGAGCTGGGCAACGGCTCCAAGGCCAAGCTCAGCCGCACTCCGGTACGGGTGAAGGGACTCACCCACGTGGTCTCCGTGAGCGGGGGCTACGAGTCGGCCGTCGCCCTCACGTCCGACGGGAGCGTCTGGGCCTGGGGCACACCCGACTACGGCGCCATCGACAGCGACCATAGCCGGACACCGAGCAGGATCCCCGGCATCCCACCCATGATCGCGGTCACGACCGGGCTCGCGCTCACGGCGGACGGGCACGTCTGGGCCTGGGGCAACGACAGCTACGGAGAGCTGGGGGACAGCACCCGGGGCGGCGAGATCGTCCAAGGACCCGGACAGGTGGTCGGCCTCGACCACGTCGCCGCCATCCCGTCGGGGGGAGGTTCGCTCGCCCTGCGCTCTGACGGCACGGTCTGGACCTGGGGCGCGACGACGTACGCCCAGGCGACGCATGCCGAGGCGTTCCGGCTGGCTTCGATACCGCGCAGGGTCGCGGGCCTCGCGGACGTCACGACGATCGTGGGTGGCGCCAGCAACCCCTACGCGCTGCGGTCGGACGGAACGTTGTGGACCTGGGGGGACAACCACTACGGCCAGTTCGGCAACGGCACCGTCCAGGCCAACAGCGACCTGACGACGCAGAGCCGCCCCAGCCGGGTGCCCGGTGTGACGGCTGTGATCGGGGTCGCCAACGGCTACAACGACACCTATGCGCTGTCCTCCGACGGCACCGTGTGGGGCTGGGGGTTCAACCGGTCGGGAAAGCTCGGAGCGGCCGCCCACGACAGCACGGTGCCCTCGCCGATCAATGTGCCGGGACTGAGTTCGGTCAGCGGCATCACAGCGGCGTCCGACGCTGGGTTCGCGCTCGTGCCCGGCTGAGCCGTCAGGTGAGCGTGCGGTAGAGCTGCCACGAGGCCTGGGCCGCGCCGGTCCAGGTGTACGCGGCGGCGCGGGCAACGCCGGCGTGGGACATCGTCGCCCGTCGCACCGGGTCCTGAGCGACCTCGCACAGCGCCATCGCGAGCTGCGCGGCGTCACCGACGGGCACCACCAGAGCCGCGCCGCCGCCGACCTCGACGAGCGCCGGGTCGTCGCTGGTCACGACCGGGGCACCAGCAGCCATCGCCTCGAGCAGCGGCAACCCGAATCCCTCGGCCCGCGACGGCACGACAACCGCGGTCGCCCGCGACAGCAGGACGGCCAGGTCGGCGTCGGACACCCGGCCCAGCAGCCGCACCCGCGTGCTCGCAAGCCCCAGCGACGCGGCCTGGGCGACCGGGTCGACGCCGCCCCAGCCGGGCTGGCCGGCGACCAGCAGCGGCAGGTCCGGCGCGTCCGGATGGGCAAGTGCCTCGATCAGTACGTCGAGGCCCTTGCGCGGCTCGAGGGTGGCAAAGGTGAACAGGAAGCCGGCCTCGGGCAGGTCGAGCGACTTGGCCCGCGTGTCCGCGTCGTCCGGCGGGGTGATCGAGGCGCTCACCCCCTCGCCGATCACGTGGAGGCGGTCGCCGAACGGCAGCAGGTCGGCCAAGGCGGCCGCGACCGCTTGGGTGGGGACGACCACGGCGTCAGCGGTACGGGCGACCCGCGCAGCCATCGCGCGGTGCCAGTCGACGCCGCGTGGGGTGAGGGTCGTGGGGTGGGTCCACGGGACGGCGTCGTGGATCGTCACCACGAGCGGCACCCTCCCCCGCGGCGGCGCCAGGAGGGTCGGAGCATGCACCAGGTCGGCGTCTGCGGGTCTGGGCCCGCGACCCGCCTGCCACGCCGCTACCAGCGGACGACGCGGCACCGCCAGGCGTACCGGACCCTCGACCCCGTCGACCGTGGCCGCGTCGACGTCGCGGTGCCACGCCGTCCAGCCGGTCACCACGTCCGTCGGTCCGGCCTCGAGCGCCAGCGCGGCCGCGAGCTCGCGGCTGTAGCGCCCGGTGCCGCCGGGCACGGGCGACAGGCACTGCTCGAGGACGATCGCGAGGCGCATGCGGCTAGTTAACTCTGCCCGCGGCACGACGGGCACGGAACCGAACTCCGTCGGTCGCCGTCTCATCGGCGGGACAGTGGGAGGACGCATGAGAATCGGGTGCGCAGTGCTGCTGCTCGCGCTCGCCGGCTGCACCGCCGCTCCGCGCAGCAGCCACGTCGCGAGCACCTCCACGCCGCTCACCCTGCCGAGCTGCCAGTACGCCGCGGCGCCGGTCACCGACGTCCCCGAGGGCCCAGCGACGGGAGCGATCACCGGCGCGGCGGCCACCAGCACCATCGCGTTCACCCGCAACCTGACCATCGCGCCGCCGCCTCGCGGCTACCGTCCGGCGATCACCCAGGACCAGGCCATCTGCGAGCTCGGCTCGGCCGTGAGCGTCGGCCTTTCGGGTCTCGGCCCGGTCGCGCTCGCGTCGGTGACGTTGAGCGGGCCGCTCCCCGTCGGGGTGCCGCCGTACCAGAACCGGGTTGCCTGGGTGGATTTCGGCCAGTCGGCAGACACCGTGCCGAGCTGTCCGGCGGTGCTCCCGGAACCGAGCGCGGCCGCTTCGCCCACGCCGCCGACATGGCCGACGCCCCGCGGGGGCCCGCAACAGGTCGTCGCTGTCGACGCGAGCACCGGCGGCAGTGCCTTCTACCTCAACGAGCACTACACGTGCGTCGGTGACCCGCCGGCGCCCACCGTCGGCGTGCCCCTGCAGATCGACTCCGTTCCGTGGACTCTGGCGTCCCGCACAGCCGGGTCCCTGGTGATCCGCGCCGCGTGGCCGTCGTGCGACGCCTTCGCCGGCAACCAGTCCGTGGGACCACCGACCGGCGTGGACTCGTTCACCCTGGACAGCCGGCAACGAATGTCCGGCCAGATCGCGATCCGGGTCTGGCGACCGCTGGGCCCGGCGTGCGGACCGTCGGTCAACCACGACATCAGCGTGACGTCGGACGTCGCGGGCGAGGCGCTGCCGGCAACGCTGACCCGCGCCGCCTTGGGCATCGAGAGGACCTATCCCCGACCGGCATTCGCCACCCCTGCGCCGCTGCTGACCTCTCCCCCGCCGGTGGGCGCGGCCGACGCATGCGCCGACCCGGTGGCTGCCGACCGGCTGCTCACGGCGGACGCCCCGCCCGGCCCGGCGCGAGGCAAGGCCTCTGACGACGAGGTTACCGAGGGATGGTCGCTGGACGGCGACGCCCTGGTGGTCGGCCCACCGCCGGCCGGGTTCCGTCCGGCGATCAGCGCCGGGGAAGCCGGCTGTCAGCTCGCGTTCGCCAGCCGGGCCGACCACACTCCCGTCCCAGCCGGAAAGCT
This sequence comes from Acidothermaceae bacterium B102, assembly GCA_033097465.1. Classification (GTDB taxonomy): domain Bacteria; phylum Actinomycetota; class Actinomycetes; order JAWWOL01; family JAWWOL01; genus JAWWOL01. The sequence continues at coordinate 3,085,458 of AP028633.1, read as the reverse complement.
CGAACTCGGCACGGTCACTGTCCGGGCAGACGTCGAGCGCATCACGGCCGGCACGCCGGACTATCAGAGCCGGGTCGCTTGGCTGCTGGTGACCAACCCGCTGTGGACGTCCGACTGTCCGGGTGTCACGCCGCCGGCCGTCGACCCGTACGAAGTGCTCCTGCTCGATGCGACCACCGGCCAATCCGGCGCTTCCTACCTGCAGCACCACGTCGGCTGCGGCAGACAGAACGGCCCGCAGGTCGGCGTGCCCCAGCACCGTCGATCCGTCTCGTGGTCGCTCGTCTCGCGCGCGAAGGACGGATCCTCCGTCGTGGTCTCCGCGAGCTGGCCCGCGTGCGAGGCGTTCACCGGCATCTATCAACAGCAGGCGATTGCCGCGGACGGCGGACTGGCGGCCGCAGCCATGCGCGACGACCCCACGGAGATCCGCATCATCGTGGACGGACCGGTCGGCGCAGCATGCGCCGCCGCTCAGCGGCACACGATCACCGTCGGTCCGGCTACTGCCGGACAGACGTTGTCCAACAACCCGCTGCATGCGCCCGTCGGCGCACTCGACGACACGGGCGTGCAATGAGCAGCGCCCGACGATTCCCTGAAAGTTGCCAATGCCTCACGATGTGTCCATGACGACGAGACGGTGGTTGCCCGTGCTCACCAGCGCCGCACTCCTTGTCGGCGTGACGGCCCCGCCGGCGGTGGCCCAGGTGCGTGGCCTCGTCGGCTGCGCCAACGCCCATGCGACCAACGAGAAGCGGCTCGGCACCACGCCGGCCGGTCCCGCGACCAGCGCGATCACGGGCCACACGGTGACGACCACGTTCGCCCTCGGCGGCGACGAGCTGGTCGCGGCGCCACCACCGGCGGGCTACGTGCCGGCGGTGAGCTACCTCCAGGCCGGCTGCGAGCTGGCCTCGGCGGTGGGGGTCAGCGGCAAGACGCCGGCGTCCGGGCGACTGGCCCTCGCCACGCTGACGCTGCGCACCGACCTCCCGACGCAGCTGTGGATCGACCCGTCGATCAACTCGCGCCTCCCGGCGCTCGGCGCCGTCCCCGTCTACCAGGATCGGGTTGCCTGGATCCTGGTCTCGCCGGTCCAGGTCAGCTGCTTCAGCACGACGGCCCAGCCGCCCACGCTCGCCCCGAACGAGGTCACGGCCGTTGACGCGGCGACCGGCGCGAGCGCGGTCTTCTACCAGGACGCACTGCCGCCGTGCGCCGGTACGTCGACGCCGGCGCTGGTGTCGATCCCGTACCAGACGGTGTCCCTGCCGTGGCACCTCGTCTCGCGCGCCAAGAACCAGGGCCATGCCAAGGTCACGGCATCTTGGGCATCGTGCGAGAAGTTCACCTGGGCCGGCTATCGGCGCGGCGAGTTCCCGCCCAACTTCCCTACGCCGGCCCAGCAGGCGCACGACGCGGCGACCTTCGCCCCGTACGAGACCACGATGAGCCACCGTCCGCTGTGGACACTCTCGATCTCGGTCAACCGCCCGATCGGACCGCCGTGCGGCGCGCCCAAGAAGCGGGTCATCACGGTGTTCCCGCAGGAGCTGGACAAGACGTTGTCAAAGGAGATGCGGCACGCGGCGCTGGGAGCGGTGATCACCCAGCAGTACTGAGGCGGAACCGCACAGCCCTCAGCCGCGTCCAACGGGCATGGTGAGACTTCTCCGGTACGGGCCTGGCCTCATCGCGCTGCTGAGCCTGGTCGCTTGCCGGCCGTCGCACCAAGCCGCCCCCACGCCGATGCCCAGCACCGCGGCCTCCCCCCAGATCGGGTGTGCCGACCCGGCAGCCGCGGCCGCGCTCCTCATGCCACATGCGCCCGCGGGACCCGCCGCGGGCAAGGACAACGGCGTCGCGGTCACCTCGACCTGGTCCCTCGACAGCGGCTCGATAACCGTGGCGCCGCCTCCCGCAGGATTCTCGCCCACAGTCTCCGAACTCCAGGCCGGCTGCCAGCTGGCGTTCGCCTCGCGCACGAACGGCACCATGACCATCGCTCAGGGCAAGCTCGAGCTCGCGACGGTCACCGTGGACCCGGTACGCAGCCATGCCGGCTCGGGCGTGCCGGCGTATCAGCACCGGGTCTCGTGGGTGTTGGTCACCGCACCCGCATATGTCGCCTCGTCCTGCCCGACAGGTGGCCCTTCGCTGGCCGCCGACCCGACCGTGCGCGCCGACCCGTACGAGCTGCTCTTGGTCGATGCACGAACCGGAGACGACATGCTCGCCTACGGCGAGCGGGCCTCCTCCTCGTGTCCACAGTTCGGGCCCGTACCCAGCTCCGTAGGCACACCCATGCAGCGCCGCTCGCTGGCCTGGACGCTTGTGTCGCGCAGCCCCGACGGCGGGACCGTCGTCGTCCGAGCGAGCTGGCGGAGCTGCGACGTCTTCTCGCAGCCGATCGCCGACAACGGCATCGTCCTCCCACCGCACCAGGTGATCGGACCCGACGGCGCCTTCCTGGGTGCCGCAGACCATGACAACCCCACGGTCATCTCGGTCCAGGTCGTGTGGCCGCTCGGCGCGTGCGGACCGGAGCAGCCCCACGTCGTGACCGTCGGTCCAGCAGTAGCGGGCGCGCCGCTGTCTGCCGACCTGGGGCACGCCGCGCTGGGCGTGCTTCCGTACAGCCAGTAGCCGGCGGTGTGGCAGGATGCGCCGGGATGAGAGTCGCCCTGGACGCCACCCCGCTGATCGGCCCACGCACCGGGGTCGGTCACTACGTCGCGGGCCTGGTCGACGGGCTGATCGGCCTGCCGGACGCACCCGACGTCACCCTCACCGCGTTCACCTTCCGCGGCCGCGGCGAGCTGCCCGCGCCGCCCGGGGCTCACGTCGCCGGACGCCCTGCACCAGCGCGGCTGCTCCAGGCCGCCTGGCTCAGGAGCAACTTCCCACCGGTCGAGCTGCTGACCGGCCGCTCGGACGTCTTCCACGGCACCAACTTCGTGCTCCCGCCGCGCCGTCGGGCAGCCGGCGTGGTCATGGTCCACGACCTCGCGTACGAGAAGCTGCCCGAGTCGGTCACGCCGGCCAGCCTCCGCTACCGCACCCTCGTGCCCAAGGCGCTGCGCGATCCGCGGGTGGTCGTCACGTCACCCACGGAGGCGGTCGCCGATGAGGTGGCGGAGTTCTACCGCATCGACCGGTCCCGGGTCGTGGCCACGCCTCTCGGAGTGGCAGACGAGTGGTACGGAGCAGAGCCCGCGAGCGCATCCTGGCTCACGTCGCGTGGCCTGCCCCAGCGCTACCTGCTCTTCGTCGGCAGCCTCGAGCCACGCAAGAACCTCGTCACCCTTCTCGCCGCACATCAGGCCGCCCGAGCCGACAATCCCGACGTACCAACGCTTCTGCTGGTCGGGCCGCCCGGCTGGGGCGAGGCCATCGACCCGGCGACCATGCGTGCCGGTGACGTCGTCACCACGGGCTACCTCCCCCACGCCCAGCTGCGCACCTTGGTCGCCGGCGCCGTCGCCCTCGCCCTGCCGTCGCGCTACGAAGGCTTTGGCCTGCCACTGCTCGAGGCCTTCGCCACCGGAACACCGGTCATCGCCGGCAAGGTGCCTGCGCTGCAAGAGATCTCGGCCGGCTTGGCCCCCATCGTCGATCCGGACGACGTGGACGGGCTGGCGGCTGAGCTCGCGGCTGTGTCCACCGCCCAGCCGGACCTCGTTGCCGCCGACGCCCGACGCGCCCGCGCGCGCGAGTTCACTTGGGCGCGGTGCGCCGAGGCGACTTTGCGGGCCTACCAGCTCGCCCTGTCTGGCTGACAGTGACCCTCGCCTCGTCGATCTTGGACTTCCTGTCGTCATTTCGACCGGAATGGGAACCGGAGGTCCAAGATCGACGAGCAGGCAGCGAACGCTGAGTTAAGAGCCACCCCAGCGCGGGCCGCGGAACCGGTAGTGTCCGAGCGATGGCTCGGGATGTAGGGCGCCGCGGCAACTTCGTGCGCCGCCATGCGTACAGCCTCGCCGCCCCGTTCGTCTACGTCGCGTGCTCGGTGTGGCTCTACTGGCCGTTGGTGCGCCACCTCCGGTCGGCCCAGATGGGCGGCCCCGACACCGCGCTCTTCACCTGGTGGCTGGGCTGGACGCCCTGGGCGATCCTGCACGGCCACTCACCGTTGCTCAGCACCTGGGTCAACGCACCCGACGGCGTCAACGCGATGTGGAACACCTCGGTGCCGCTGCTCGGGGTGCTCATGTCGCCGATCACCCTCACCATCGGCCCGGTCGCGACGGTCAACCTGCTGCTGATCTTGTGCGCGCCCCTGTCAGCCCTGTCGGCCTACGCCGGCGCACGCCTCCTCGGGCTCCGGTCTCGCTCGGCGTTCCTCGTCGGCTTCCTGTACGGGTTCTCCACCTACGTCCTCGCGCAAGGAGCGAGCGGCCACCTGCACCTCGCCATGGCCGTCTTCCCACCCCTGGTGACGGCCCTGCTCTACCGCGTCTTCACCGGTGCGACGTCGCCGCGGACCGGTGGCCTGCTCATCGGGCTCGCCGGTGTGCTGCAGGTCTGGATCAGTGAGGAGATCCTCGCCACCGCAGGCGTTGTCGTGGTCCTCGTGTTGGCAGTGCTGGCGGTACGGGTGCCCCGCGAGCGGGTCGCACCGGCCGCGAGGCTACTGCTGCGGACGAGCCTCTGGACCCTGGTCGTCGTCGTGCCGCTGGCGTCCCCCGCGCTCTACGTCCAGTTCCTCGGCGCCGGTCATCTGAGCTCGGGCGTCAACATCCCGGCCATCTCCTCGGACGTCTTCACCAGCGTCACCCCGACCATCCAGGTGGCCGTGCACTACCTGATCCCGGACAGGGCGATCCGCCGCATCCAGGTCAACAACTTCGACGAGGTGACCGGCTATCTGGGCCTGCCGGTGCTCCTTCTCCTGGTGGTGAGCCGGCGTCGCATCCGGGCAACACCCCTGCGCTGGTGCTGGACCCCGCTGGTGGTCGCGGCGGTGCTCGCCCTCGGCTGGACCATCCGCATCGCCGGCTTCTCCACCCACCTGCGCGGGCCGGGCTGGCTGCTCAACCACTTGCCGCTGCTCGAGAGCATCGTGGCGGTGCGGTTCTCCGTCTATGTGGTGCTCTTCGCCGCCCTCCTGGTCGGCGCGGCCTGGGACTCCGCCGCGGGAGCCCGTACGACAAAGCTTGTGACCGGGCTCGTCGCGCTCGCCGTCGTGGCCGTCTTCCCGTGGCCCAGCGCGAACATCACCCGCATCTCTGTGCCAGCGGCCTTCAGCTCGGCACGCCCGCTGCCCGGTCTGGCCGACGGCGCCACCGTCGCGATCCTGCCGTGGCCGTCCACGGCCAACGATGACGCCATGCGGTGGCAGGTCGTCAACAGGTTCCACTTCCGGCTCGTCGGCGCCTACGGCATCGTGCGCGGCGTGAACGGCGAGGGTGACTACGGCAGTCCCAAGCCTGAGCTCGACCGGGTGGCCTACCGGATGTCGCATTACCTGTCGGGGCCGCCGGCGAGCGGCAGCAAGGGCGAGCGGCAGCTGCTCGCCGACCTCGCCACCATCCGGCGCGAGGCCGGCGCCCTGGTCATCGGCCCCTACGGACATCCGACCGGGCAGCGGCTCGTCGCGGCCTACGTCGCGGGCCTGCTGCACGAGCAACCAGTCTTCACCGGCGGCATCTACGTCTTCCGGTCGCCCTCCGGCTAGCTGTCACACGATCGAGTGTCTTGTGCGAGCGGGCCGCGGCGACCACCGTAGGCAGCATGGCCAAGGCGACCCACCCCGTGTCCATCGATCCGGCGACCGGCGGCACATTCGCCCTCTCTGGCCGAGTCGTGACGATGAACGCCGCCCGCGAGGTCCTCGACGACGGGGTCGTGTGGGTCGACAAGGGCTCGATCGTCGCCGTCCTGCCCGCCGGCCAGACTCCCCTGGGCTACGAGCAGGTGCAGGTCACGCCGAGCGGCGGCACCCTCTACCCCGGCCTCATCGAGCTGCACAACCATCTGCCGTACGACATCCTGCAACTGTGGGCGGTGCCCAAGCCGTACCAGAACCGCGACCAGTGGAGCGGTCCCAGCACCCCGGACTACCACCGGCTGATCACCGGCCCGATGGCCGTCATCGGCAAGCACCCCGACCTCGTCGCCGCGGTGGTCCGCTACGTCGAGACCCGTTGCCTGCTCGGCGGAACGACCACCAGCCAAGGCGTCACGCTGTCCAGCTCGTCCGGTCTGATCAAGCACTTCCGCGGCCTGGTCCGCAACGTCGAGAAGACCGACGACCCCGACCTGCCGGCCGCGACCACGCACATCGCGGACGTCGAGGCCAAGCAGTTCGACAAGTTCCTGGCCCGGGTGACCAAGAAGAAAAAGCTGATCCTGCACCTGGCTGAGGGCACCAACACCGCTGCCCACGAGCACTTCCAGGCACTGCAGAACCCGAAGACCGGCGAGTGGGCCATCACCGAGAGCCTCATCGGCATCCACTGCGTGCCGCTCAACGACGCCGACTTTGCCGTGATGGCCGCGCATCACGGCTCCATGGTCTGGTCGCCATTGTCCAACCTCCTGCTGTACGGCTGCACGGCGAACGTCGGCTCCGCCCTGGCCCACGGGGTCCCCGTTGCCCTGGGCTCGGACTGGTCGCCCTCCGGCAGCAAGAATCTGCTCTGCGAGCTGAAAGCAGCGCGCGGAGCCGCCGCCGCTGCTGGCGCCGCGACACTTTCTGACGCCGACCTGGTCGCGATGGTGACGACCACGCCGGCCGCGATGCTCGGCTGGGACGGCCATCTCGGCAGCCTCGAGGCAGGCAAGAAGGCCGACCTGCTGGTCGTCGCCGGCGCCGCCCAGGACCCGTACGCGACGCTTGTTGCTGCCACCGAGGCCGACCTCACCCTCGTGGCGATCAACGGGGTCCCGCGGGTGGGCACCCCGGCACTGATGGCAGCCCTCGGCATCGCGGCCGGCGCCCTCGAGACCTTGCAGGTCGGTGGCCAGGACCGAGCGCTCAACCTGGCCCAGGCAACCGCCGACCCCGACGTCGAGGTCATCACCGTGGCGGAAGCGATGGACCGACTGCGGACCGCCCTGCACGACCTCCCGACGGCGGCCACCCCGAAGCGGCCGTCCGCACGCGCTGCGAAGGGCGGCCCGGCACGGATGCTGGCGGTCGGCGGGCTGGTCAACAACCGCAAGAGCCCGCGGCCGCACCTTCCGTTCCACGGCCATCTGACCGGACCCGACCTGCCGCCGACCCGCACCCTGGCGGCTGAACGGAAGAAGATCGCGGCCGCAGGCCCGCTGCCCGCGCTCACGCTGTCCCCGCTGACGGCTATCGACGACCCGGCGTTCTACGCCAGCCTGCAGCTGGAGATCAACCTCACGGACGCCTTCAAGGCCGGCCTGGCCGTCTACGGGCCACCGGCCGCCTGAGCTCAGGGAGACCCGATGACACACGCGTTCTGCCCCGGCTACCCGCCCCCGTACGACGCCCTCGTCACCGACTACCCGGGCGACGACATCTACCCTCCTGCGGCGTTCCGCGTCGAGTGGGGCCCGATCTTCCACCGTGGACGCCTCGATGGCTCGGCGCGGCTGCTCGTCGTCGGGCAGGACCCGGCGACAGAGGAGGACGTGGCGCGCCGCATCCTGGTCGGTGTCGCCGGACAACGCACCCAAGGCCTGATGACCAAGCTCGGCATCACCCGGTCGTACGTGATGGTCAACACGTTCCTCTACAGCGTGGCCGGCCAGAGCGGCGGCACCCAGCACCAGCACGACCAGGGCATCATCGACTATCGCCACCGGTGGCTGGACCTGCTCGCGACAAACAACTCCTTCGACGCCGTCATCACCCTCGGCACCCTGGCCGCCAGCGCCTACGCCACCTGGTCGGCGACACCCACGGGTGCAGCCCACCAGCCGCACCTCGCCCAGCTGATCCACCCCACCTACCCCGAGTCGGCGTCCGCCTCCGGCAGCGGGACCCTGGCCCAGGACATGAAAAAGCTGCTCGACAACTGGAACAGCGGGCTGCCGGCGCTGGCCGCCGCGCTGACCCATCCCGACCAGCCGCAGGACACGACGCCGTACGGCGCGACGTTCACCCCCGCCGACCTGACGCCGATCCCCGACATGGACCTGCCACCGGGCCTGCCGGAGTGGATGCACAGCCCGGGCGTCTGGGCGCGGCGCACGGGCACCACACCCAACGACAAGCGCGCGACCCTCACGGTGGTTGTCCCCGCCGATCAGCGAGCGTGGGTCTAGGGCCGGGGCTCTTCGATCGCCTGGACGACCGCATCGCGCAGGGCGTTGACCTGATGGATCACCGGGTCGACCTCCCACGCGGTCGCGCGTCGCACCAGGCGCTTGAACGTCGACGCACCACGCCGGCCGGAGACGGCAGGCGGCGGGGCGAGCGGAGGCAACCGGCGAAGGGCGGCGCTGCGGCGGGAGGCTGAGGCGGCGGCGGTTCGGTCGACCAGGGCACCGCGCTCACTGACGGCGGAGCGTCCCCCACGACGGATCTGTGCCCGCGCGACGAGCTCGTCCTGCACCCGCGACCGCAACGGGCCGTCACCGTCGCCGAGCTCCCAGGGCGATGACACGAACTCGTCGCCGTCGGACTGGCCGATGAGGGCACGCATCGCAGCCATCAGCTCGGCGTCGCCACCAACCATCGTGACCAGCGGCCGGTCACCGACCTGGTGGGCGAGCGCACCGACGGCGGTGAGCAGCACCCGCCGGTCGTACAGCATGGCCCGCTCGAGGACGCCGGAGCTCCAGATGTTGCGGTAGGGCAGCACCACCACGTCGGCCGCGACGATCCACCGGTCGAAGAGCTCGTCGCTGACGTAGCCCGAGTGCAGGTAGGCGCCGTTGGTGGTCTCGATCAGGCCCTCGAGCTCGCCGAGGTAGGACGCGAAGTCGGGGTCGTCGACACGGATTGAGCCGACGATGTGCAGCTCGCAACCGTGCTCAGCGAGACCGTTGAAGGCCCGTACCGCGCGGTCAAAGCCCTTGTGGGGCTGGATAAATCCGATGGAGAGGAAGACGAACGCCTCGGGAGCGATGCCAAGGGTACGGCGAGCAGTGGCCCGGTCAGCGCGGGTGCGCTTGACGAACGACGCACCGTGGGCGACCAGGCTGATGCGCTCGGGCTTGACCCCGAACGACGTCACGAAGTCGTCGCGCTCGGCAGCCGTGTGCAGCACGATGGTGTTGACCTGGCGCCAAAAGGCCTTGGCAGCAAAGGCATCCAGCCCCTTGCGCTGGCCGAGCCGGTAGTCGATCTCGTGCACGACGATCTCGAGGTGACGCGACGCCTTGGCCATGGCGAGCAGCGCGGCGCTGACCGCCGCGTGCTTGTCCGGCGTCGTCGGGTGCGGGTAGAAGAGATCGGGGTGGAACTGGATGATGACCTTGTCGTAGGCACGGACCCGCTTGGCCAGCGCCCCGATGCCGCGCAGCCCGGTCAGGTCGAGGTGGTGGTGGGCCGCCGACGGGCCGTTGGAGAGCACCTCGACGTCGTGGCCCTCGGCGCGCAGCGCACCGACCTGCTGGACGGCGTAGGCGGCGATGCCGTCACGCAGCGGCGCGTAAGGGGTGACCATGAGGATGCGCACGTCAGACCGCCGTCCATCGGACGAGAGCGTCCTCGACCTTGTCGAGCACGACCTCCCACCGGTAGTTGTCGAGCACATAGGCGCGACCGTTGGCCGCCACCTCGGCGGCGGCTTCGGGAGCCTCGGCCAGGAACACCAGGGCCTCCTCCAGCTCGAGCTCGTCCTCGTAGACCAGGCCGGCACCCGAGCGCGCGCAGTGGTCGGCCACGACCTCGGAGCCGCCGTTGGCGATGACCAGCGTGCCCGCGAGCCAGGCCTCCATGACCGTGCGGGAGAACGCCTCGAACTTGGACGGCTGGATGTAGGCATCAGCGGCGGCGAAGGCGTTGTCGCGCTCGTCGTCGGGCAGGAAGCCGACGTCGATCACCTTGTCCTTGAACCATTCCGGCGCGTTGATGTCGCCGCCGCCCATGGTGACCAGGGTGAACGGCAGGTCGCGACGCTCTGTCGCCCGGCCGAGCTGGTCGAGCAGCTGCTCCCAGCCCTTGGCGCCCTCGCGGCGGCCGGCGTAGAGCAGGAACCGTCCCTCGATGCCGTAGCGCTTGCGAAAGCCTTCGGGGTCGTAGCTCTGCGGGATCTCGACGCCGCACCCGACCAGCGCGTGCGGGCCGAGCTCGGCGACCCGGTGGGCCAGCTCGTGCTCCGGCTCGGTCTGCAGCAGCAGCCCGGCGACACCGGTGAACACCGGCTGGAACAGCTCGAGGTAGGCGTACGGCTCGTCGTGCAGGCAGGTCCAGAGCACCGACCGCTCGGGCAGCAGCTGCGAGCAGGCGTAGGCGATCCACGAGGGGTACGGGGTGAAGATGAGGGCGCGGTAGTCGTCACCGTGGTCGAGCAGGTGGTGGAACAGCTCGGGCGAGCGCATGCCGCTGTTGATCCAGCGCTGCTGGTCGGCGATCGACACCGGGTGGCCGGCCATGATGGCGGCCTCGAGCGTCTGCCGCTCGACGGTCTGCTGGAACACCGCGGGGAACCGGGTGACCTTGAGCCCGTCGTCCGACACCGACTCGCCGGCGGGCAGCTCGCTCTCCCACGTGTGGTGGTTCATCGCCGTGGTGGTGAGGATCTCGACGTCCCAGCCGCGGTCCTGCAGCCGCTTGGCCATCTGGTGCAGGACGATCTCGGCCCCGCCGACCATGCCGTCGCCGAAGCGTGCTGGAACGAGACCGATGCGACCTTCGCGTACGACCGGTGGCTGGGCGTCCGTCACTGGTCCAGCACCTCGATCTTGGGGGTCAGGTAGAGGAGGCCCTCGTCATGCGCGGTGGTGTAGACGCGGAACGCCGCCTTGCGCTCCAGCCGGTGGTACTCAGGGCCGGTCATGGGATGGACGGCGACGGTGCAGTAGTACTGGCCCTCGGCAAGCGCGATGTCGTCGAAGACGAAGCGAACCTTCTTGTGGCCCCCATTGAAGGGCGCCATCGTCATCAGCTGCACGTAGGAGTTGGTCCCGTACATCAGGATGTCGTCCTTGTTGAAGATGGCGATGCCGGCGCCCCACTCGTCGGTGTCCTTGTGACCCTCGAGGTCGACCTCGACCACCACGTTGTCACCCGGCACGAAGCGGTTGCGCTCGGCGCCGGTCGCGTCGAGCACCTTGACGTCGGTGACCTCGATGCGCCGGTCGCCGCGCTCGTTCTCCGGCAGGCTCTCGACGCTGTACTGGTCGCGGAACGCTCGCAGCACGTCGGTCGGGGTGCCGTCGATGGCGATGACGCCCTTGTCGAGCATGATCGCTCGGTCGCAGAGCGCTCGTACAACGTCCAGGCCGTGCGTCACGAAGACGATCGTGCGGCCGTCGCGCTGGAAGGACCGGATCTTGTCGAGGCACTTGCGCTGGAACGGCTCGTCGCCGACCGCGAGCACCTCGTCGATGAGCAGGATCTCGGGGTCGACGTGGACGGCCACGGAGAAGGCCAGCCGGACGTACATGCCGCTCGAGTAGAACTTGACCTGGGTGTCGATGAACTGCTCGATGCCGGAGAAGTCGACGATCTCGTCGAAGTACTGCTCGGTCTGCTTGCGGGTCAGGCCGAGGATCGAGGCGTTGAGGTAGACGTTCTCGCGGCCGGTGAGGTCACCGTGGAAGCCGGCGCCGAGCTCGAGCAGGGCAGCAAGACGGCCTCGGCGCTCGACGAAGCCGGTGTTGGGCGTGAGGATGCCGCCGATCACCTTGAGCAAGGTCGACTTGCCCGAGCCGTTGTGGCCGATCAGGCCGAGCGTCTTGCCCGCCTCGAGCTCGAACGAGATGTCCTTGAGGGCCCAGAACTCCTCGGCGTGCTTCTTGGAGCGCCCCGCGTTGACGATGCGCTCTTTGAGGCTCTTGTCCTTGTGGATGTTGAACTTCTTGGAGACGTCCTCGACCCGGATGATCGGCGTGGCCATGGCTACAGCTCCTGCGCGAAGTTGCCCTGAGCTCGGGCAAAGACGCGCTGTGACAGCCAGAGAAGCACGAGGCAGACGGCCAGCAGGATGCCGAGGCGGCCGTAGAGGTTGCCGCCGTAGATGTACTGGCTCCCGGGCACAGCCGTGATGTTGCCGTCGGGGCCCTTGTTGTGGAGGGTCAGCCGGCCACCGGGCCAGAGCGCCCGCTGGAAGGCCAGGACGACGTCGCACATCGGGTTGGCGAGGTAGATCTTCAGCAGCCAGCCGTAGTTGGTGGCTAGCTTGTCCTGCACCTTGGTCCAGGGGTAGACGATCGGCGTCATCCAGAACCAGAACAGCAGGGTGACCTCGACGAGGTACTGGATATCGCGCAGGTAGACGTTGGACGCGGCAAGCAGCAGGCCCAGCGCCGTCGCGAAAACCAGCAGCACCAGCAGAGCGAGCGGGATCAGGCCGAAGTTGTCCGGGTAGGGCCACTTGCCGTTGACCGCGTAGGCCCCGAGGAGGACGACGCACTGCAGCAGGAAGTTGATGGCCGCGGCGCCGATGACCGACAGCGGGAACATCTCGCGCGGGAAGTAGACCTTTTTGACCAGGCCCGCGTTGCCGACGATCGAGCCGGTGCAGCCGCCGATGATGTCGGTGAACAGCGTCCAGCAGAGCAGGCCGGTGAACAGGTAGACGCCGAACTCCGGAACGGCCTTGCTGTTACCCAGGAACTGGCCCACCGCGATGCTGTAAACGAGCAGCTGGAGTAAGGGTCGGATGAGAGTCCACATGAAGCCAAGGACGCTGTCCTTGTACTTGACCTTCAGCTCTTTGCGGGTGAGCTGGCCGAGCAGCTGGCGGTAGGCCCAGATCTCCTTGCACGTGTGACCGAAGCCACGGAAGAAGTGCTCCTGAGCGTGCACACGCTGCATCGGGAGCTGCTCGACGTACGACTCGCCGTGGGCATGGCTGTTCGGCTCGTCAGCGTCGGGGCGGATCGGCGTTGCGGTGGTCAAGAAGGACCCTCTGCTCGACGGCAAGGACACGGCCTGAGGACACGGCCGATCGGCGGCGCGCACATACCTCACACCTGCCACCGATATAGTACGGCCCCACGGTCCCTGCTCCGGTAACCAGCGAGGCCCGCGAGAGAAAGGTCGACTCGGTGGACGTGATCGTCTGCGGCGCCCAAGTGCCGTTCGTACGCGGCGGCGCCGAGCTCCTCCAGGAGAACCTCGTGACCGCGCTGCGCGCCGAGGGACACCGTGCGGAGCTGGTTCGGCTGCCCGTGGCGTGGGAGAAGGGCCGCATCTTCGACGCCGCGCTCGCCTGGCGCATGGTGCCGCTCGACTGCGACCTCGTCATCACGACCAACTTCCCGTCGTACTACGCCAAGCACCCGCGCAAGGTGAGCTGGCTGACCCACCAGCACCGGGGTGCCTACGACGCCGCCGACGCCACGTGGAGCGACATCGGGCACGACGACATCTCGCTCGAGACCCAGCGGCTGCTCACCGAGTGGGACAACCGCGCGCTCGAGGAGCACTCCTCGATCTACACGATCTCGCAGGTCGTGACCGACCGGCTGGCCCGCTTCAACGGCCTGCGCAGCACCCCGCTCTACCACCCAGCGCCGTTGCACGACGCGCTGCACGAGGGCCCGTTCGGCGACTACGTCTTCAGCCCGACCCGGCTCGAGAACAACAAGCGGCCCCAGCTCACCGTCGAGGCGCTGGCCCACTGCTCCTCCTCGGTACGGGGCGTCGTGGCCGGCCGAGGCTCGATGCAGGACGAGCTGCACGCCATCGTCGACCGGGCCGGGCTCGGCGACCGCGTCGACCTGGCCGGGTTCGTCAGCGACGAGCGGCTGGTCGAGCTGTACGCGGGCTGCCTCGCGGTCGTCTACCCGCCGGCCGACGAGGACTACGGCTACGTCACGCTGCAGGCGTTCAAGGCCGGCAAACCGGTGATCACCGCCAAGGACTCCGGCGGCGTGCTCGAGTGGGTCGAAGACGGCGTCAACGGCTTCGTGACCGACGGCTCGCCCGAGGCCATCGGCGAGGCGATCGACAAGCTCGCTGCCGACCCCTCCCTCGCCGCGCGCATGGGCGCGGCGGGCCGTGACCGGGTGGCCGGCCTGTCCTGGCGCCCGGTGGTCGACAAGCTGCTGGCCGGATGACCGGCGGGTCCAGCGAGCCGGTGCTGCCGCTGCTCGGACTCGCCCTCACCCGGCGACCCCCGGCGGCAGCCCTCCCGCTGCTGGTCGGACTGCACGAGTGGTGCCTGCCCGCCACACTCGACCCCGCCGCCGGCACCCCGCGCGCCGTGCTGGCGACGGCCGAGGGGCTCCACCTCGCGCCCCCCGGCGTCACGGTCGCCTTCTGGGCCGAGGCGGCCGACGTCGGCAGCGATGCGTTCAAGGCGGCCACCGTCGTCGTGTCCGACGACCCGGCCGTGGTCGACGCGGCCGGTGAGCGCGGTCTCACCGCCCCGACCGGCCGCTACGTGGGCAACCGCCGGCCCGTGCCGCCGTTCGTACGGGAGCGGCTCCGTCGTGAGCGTGACATCGCCGCTGACGCGATGCTGGAGCGGCACGAGGGCGACGGCTGGTCATTCGGCCGCCCCGGCGCCATGAAGCCGCTGGCCAACGACCTCGTCGAGACCGCGATGGGCGCCGTCGCAGCCGTGATCGTGACCGAGCCCGGCTGGCTGCTGCGCTCGCTGGCCTGGGGCGCGCCGACGGTGACCAGCGCAGCCGCCGCAGCCGCCGTGGGCGCCATCGCGCCCCGCGAGGTCATCGTCGGCGAGACGATCCGGGCCCGCATGGCGGCTGCCACGGCGCTCACCACCGACCCGCTGGAGGCCGCGCGGCTGTCCTGGGCGGGCTATCGTCGCGCCGAGCGCATGGACGCTGTTCGCGCCGCCATGACGCTCATCGACCGGCTCGGCCTGCTGCCCCTCGAGCCGCCTCGTCCGGCCCCTCCGCTGCCCTCGATCGAGCTCGAGCTGAGGCTGCTGGGCACGCCGGGTGACGCGCACGTGCGCACCCGGTTGACCGAGGCGACGGCTAGGTTGGCTACCGCACCGTGAACCGGCCCAGCCCACGGAGCCGTACGATCAACGCAACCGACTGACAGGAGATCCGGTGGCACTCCCCGCGGACCTCGGGCGTGAGCGCACCGACCGACTGTCCCCCGCGCCCGCCTTGGCCCCCGCCCCCGCGCCCAGCCCGTCGATGCAGCGCAAGCTCGCCGACCGGCTCACCACGCGAGGCAAGCGTGAGGCGCGGCGCATCATCGCGCGCGGCGTCCGCCCGGTCATCCAGCCCAACGTCGAGGCCACCGACCACGCGCTCAACCGCATCGCCCAGCTCGAGCAGCAGCTCCAGGCGATGCAGTCGCAGCGCATCGAGGAGGAGACGATCCGGCTCGAGACCCACGCCGCGACCGTCAACCTCGAGCTGCTCAAGGGCCAGGTGCTGTCGGTCGTCGAGCAGCTCGAGGGCCTCGGCATGGCCATCGCGCCCGCCACCGGCCTCGAGGGTGCCGGGGTACGCCTCGCCGAGCTGCGTGAGCGGGTCAACGGCCTCGACCGACGCTTGCGTACCCTCGCCTCTGACGCCGCCCGCCCCTCGGCGGTCCCGCTGCCGCCCGGCGAGGTGCCGGTCATCACCTCGATGACCGCCACGCCCGCCAGCGGTCCGTCCTCCGCGTCGTTCGACTACGTGGGCTTCGAGCGCCGGTTCCGCGGCGACCCCGCCGTTGTCCTGGCCAACCTCGAGAAGCGCTACGCCGACGTGCTGGCCGACAACCCGCCGGTCGTCGACATCGGCTGTGGTCGCGCCGAGCTGGTCGGCCTGCTCGCCGAGCGTGGCGTCGCCGCCATCGGGGTCGACACCGACCCGTCGATGGTCGCCGAGGCCCGCGACCAGGGCCTCGACGTGCGCCTCATGGACGGCCTGGCGTTCCTCGAGAGCCAGCCCGAGGGCTCGATCGGCGCCATCATCGCCACCCACCTGGTCGAGCACCTCGAGCTGGACCCGCTGATCAAGCTGCTCGAGCTGTCCGTCAGCCGGCTCAAGCCCGGCGGCATCTTCATCGCCGAGACGCCCAACCCGGCGTCACTGATCGTGCTGGGCAACAGCTACATCCTCGACCCGACCCATATCCGGCCGCTGCACCCGTCGCTGCTGTCGTTCCTGTGCGAGGGCGCCGGCTTCCGCGATGTGCGGCTGGCGTTCTACGAGCCGGCCCGCGACTACCACCTGCCGCTCGTCAACGACCCCGACGCCCCCGAGTGGGCCACCACCGTCAACACGGCGCTCAGCAAGCTCAACGACGTCCTCTTCGGCGCCCAGGAATACTCCGTCACCGCCACCGCCCCGCGCTAGCGCCGCGCCACGGGCTCGATCCAGAACGCGGTCCTGACCAGGCCAGGTGCAGCGGCCCTGAGGAACCTCTCCGTAGCCGCGTCCCTCACGTCGCGCTCGAGCCGCACGTCCGGCTGTCCAGCATCGGTCAGGTCCAGCGGCAGCTCCTGGGCGGATGTCAGGGTGTCGTACGCCCGGCGGGTCGCCTGCATCTGCTGCACCGAGTAGCGCGACTGAACGACGCACAGCCTCGGTCCGTACACCGGGCCCAGAACGGCGAGAACCGCTGCCGGGTCGGTCGCGGCGATCACGATCGCGGCCCTGTCCCTGCCGGCTTGGAAGGACGCCGAGACCTCCTGGACAAGGACGCGGTGACGCAGCGCGAAGTCGTTCATGGCGGACCAGTCCGGAGGCCCCTTTGGCCAGCCCCCGGCGGGAGTCGGGCAAGGCACGCTCATGTGCTCGAACCCGGTCACCTCCGGGAACGACACGTCGCGCGGACCGGTGACCTCCTTGGTCACCCGGAGGCTGTTCGGCGACCAGTGACCGGTCAGGGTGAGGTAGTCGCCCAGCTCCGGATCCTTCACGTAGGACGAGAGGACGAGCGTGCTGCTGACGCCGGGGCACTCGAGCAGCGGATCCGGGTTGTCCACCGTCGACATGAAGGGTGAACACAGCTGCGGCGCCTTGCCCGGCGGGTAGGCGACCAGGCCCGTGACCGTCACCAGGTCGCCGGGGGCGACGTAGTCTCTGGCCTTCGCCGCGTGGCCGCTGCAACCCGCTAGGGCGAGCAGCACTGCCACGAGACTCACGACGCGCGTCCGCATGGCGATGAGACGCGCCTCCAGTCGCTGCGGTTCCGCCCGTCAGCTCGGGATGTTGGTCAGGGTGTGCTGGTTGGCGGGGGTGGTCAGGGCCCCGTCGGCGCCGACCGCGAGCAGGTACATCGAGCGGGTCGGGTGGCCGGAGGCCTGCGCCGGCTGCTGCAGGGTGGTGTTCCACGACTCGATGACGAGCGTGGAGACCGGCTGCGGGGTCGTGCCCGCCGGCAGGACGGCGGCGTTGTCCGCGAGCAGCATGAGGGTCTTGCCATGCGCCCTGGCCGTCGCCGCGACGGTAGCGAGGGTGGCCTGCGTCGGAGCCTTGAGCGTCGCGACGGGCACTCGGCAGTAAGCCCGCGCGGTCATGGCGTAGGTGTCGGCGAGCTCGCCGGAGACCAGCAGCGCAGCGTTGGCCGGCAGGTTGGCGCAGACGTTCTCGACCTCGGCGAGCTCGGGCACCGCCTGGCGCACCCGAGCCAGCGTCTGAGACGTGTCGATGGCGAAGCCAAAGCTCGCCACGACCAGCACCGCGGCGACCACCTGAGCAGGTCGACCCAGCAGCCCCAGCCGATGACCGACGTACGCAGCAGCGATGACGAAGCCCGGGATCACGATCGGTAGGAAGCGACGCATCACCCAGATCTGGTCCGGCGCGATGTTGGGGTACCAGAGGAACAGCACCGACGAGCTCAGGAAGACCAGCAGGAACGCGACCAGCGCCGGCTTGCCCGTACGGCCGAAGCGCAGCACCAGCCACGCTGCCCCGATCACCCCAGCGGCGACCACGACAGCGCCGTAGTACCAACCGATCCAGGTCATCGAGTTCTCGGCGTAGTCACGGGTGCCGTCGACCCTGATGTGCTTGGCCTTCTGCAGGATCTCCTCGGCGATCGTGAAGTCGGCGCGCACGAAGTGGTGGTGGACCAGCCAGAACGGACGTGTGGCGCCGAAGATGCCGAGCAGCACGACGATGCCGGCGACGGTCCAGGCCGTGCGCGGGACCAGGGCCAATGCCTTGGTACGGCGCTCCGGGGGGCCCCACGCCAGCAGCACCACGACCGCGCCGACGAGGGCGACCAGCACGGCCGGTGCCAGCAGCCCGACGGTCTCCTTGTCGTGGCCGGCCCAGTAGAGCGGGCTCAGCCGCCGCGTCATGAGCACGCCGAGCAGGAACACCAGGACGGCTGCGCCTGCCAGCGCAGCGACTTCGCGCACCGCGGCGCGGCGGTCGACGGCGCGGGCCAGCCGCATCACCGCGTACGCAGAGACCGCGAGCAGGTAGAGGCCGCCGTCGAGCCGCGCGATCTCCGCGGCGCCGAACGTGACGCCGGTGACCACGTGCACGGGCCAGCCGCCGACCTCGTCGCAGAGGAAGAGCAGCGCCAGGCCGCCGAGCAGGAACACCATCGTGGTCGGCTCGCTGTAGACCGCGCGGCTGAAGTTGAGCATCGGCAGCGACACCGCGAGCAGCGCCGTCGCGCCGAGCGCCCACCACTCGGTGACGACCGAGCGGACCAGCGCGTAGAACCCCAGCAGGGCCACGCCGCCGATGAGCGGGGCGACCCGCAGCAACGCCGAGTCGCTGAACCAGCCACCGATCGCGACCAGCATCGGAGCGGCGTCGGGGTACTGCGACTGGATGGTGCCGGGCGACAGTCGGCCGAAGCCGAGCGACGTGTCGCCGACCCCCGGGACCGAGCCGAAGACGTCGGGCTGGGTGTGGATGAACGCGGTCGCGTGGTGCGCCAGCCACTCACCGGTCAGGGCGTAGGTCGACGGGTCGCGGAAGACCCAGATCTCCTGCGCGGAGTACTTCAGGTTGAACCCGACGCACACCAGGGCGCCGACGAGCACCAGCAGGTTGGGCAGCAGGGTACGGGTCGGTGTGGCGGGCATGACGCGGAACACCACGGCCGCGGCGGCGGCAGCGGCGAGCAGGCCCAGCGGCAGCACCAGCACCGGCCGGAACTGCGACGTGATCAACGCCAGGGCCGCGACCGTCGTGAGAGCGGCCACGGCGGCGCATAGGGCGAGCGGGACCCCGGCGACGACCGTCGCGGCCCGGCTGGTGGGCCTCGTCGTGGGCGTGGTCATGAACGATCCTGTCGGGTCGAGGTCAGCGTCACTAGCCCGTAGCCGTCAGCGTGTGCTGGCCGGCCGGCGACGACACCGTACCGTCTGCGTTGACCGAAACTAGGTAGAGCGTGCGCGACGACGGCCACGGGTCGTGCACCGCGTGGTCGAGGACGGGCAGCCAGAAGTTGGTCGAGATGTGCGACAGCGGCGTCACCACCGGTGCGACACCGGTGAGGGACGGCAACACCTTGGCGTCGTCGGTCAGGACCACCAAGGTGCGTCCGGAAGCCGCGGCGCTCTGCTTGATGGCCATCAGCGCTGACGCGTCGATCGCGATGGCGTGGCCGTTGGGGTCATGGTCGATCGACAGGCCCGCCGCCGGCACCCGGCAGTAGGACCGCACGGTCATCGTCGACCCGGTCACGTAGCCGGCCGACCCGGTGACGACGACGGCGGCGTGGGCCGGCAGGTTGCCGCAGACGTTCTCGATCTCGGCCAGCTGCGGCACGCCCTCGCGGGTCGTGGCAAGCGCCGACGTCGTCTGCAGCGTCAGCCCGAGGGCCGCGAGCGCCAGCACCCCGACGCCGATCTGCGACCGCCGCCCGTACCGCCAGAGCCGCTGACCGACGTAGGCCGCGGCGATCAGGAAGCCGGGGATGACGATCGGCAGGAACCGGCGCATCGACCAGATCTGGTCTGCCGTGATGTCGGGATAGGCCAACGAGACCAGACCGAACGGCAGGAGCACCAGCAGGAACCCGACCAGCGGCGGGTTGCCCGTGCGTCCTACTCTCCTTACCAGCCAGGCAATCCCGACGACTCCTAGCACGACGACGATGACGCTGTCGTACCAGCTCAGCCAGTTCAGGGTGTACTCGCCGTAGCTGCGGGTGCCGTCGAGCGGGGAGTGCTCCTGCGACTGCCAGTAGCGGATCCAGTTGGTGAAGGTCGGCCCGATGTACTGGTGGGCGGTGAACCACAACGGCCGCGTCGCGCCCACGATGGCGGCCACGATGAGCAGCACCGCGAAGGCCGAGGTCAGCCAGCCGAGGGTGCGTACGCCGCCGGAACGCACCTTGCCGGCCCGCCAGGCCACCGCCACCACAGGCACCCCGACGAGCAGGACGAGCAGCGCGACGACGCCGGGCAGCACCGCCTCGGGGGCGTGGGCGCTGGCACCCCGCCAGTGGCCGCTGGGGCCGTACCAGTAGGCCGGGCTGAGCGTCGCCACCACCCGCATACCGATGGCGTACGGGACGAGCGCCACCAGGACCAAAGCGGACACCTCGGCGAACGTGCGACCGCGAGTGCGGGTACGGGCCAGCCGCAGCACCGCGTAGCCGCACGCGGCGAGCAGGAAGATGCCGCCGTCGACCCGGGCGAGCGCCGTGGCCCCGCCGGTCAGGCCGGTCGCCAGGTGGAGCCAGACGCCGCCGCGCTGCTCACAGGCGAACAGCAGGCCCATGCCGCCGAGCAGGAACACCATGGCGGTCGGCTCGCTGTAGACCGCGCGGCTGAAGTGCAGCATCGGCAGCGACACGGCGAGCAGCGTCATCGCGCCGAGAGCCCACCAGTCGCGCACGACACCGCGCGCCAGTCCGAAGAACGCCAGCAGGGCCGCACCGCCGATGAGCGGCGCGATGCGCAGCAGCCACGAGTCGCTGAGCCAGCCACCCATCGCGACCAGCATCGGCGCGGCGTTGGGGTACTGCGACTGCAGGAAGCCGGGCTGGGCGTCCAGGAAGCCCAGCGACGACGGCCCGAGCCCGACCGAGCTGCCGAACACCTGGGCGTCGGTGGCGATGTGGGCGCTTGCGTGGTGGGCGAGCCACTGGGCAGTCAGCCCGTAGGTGCCCTGGTCGCGCGAGACCACGATCTCCTGGGCGCCGAAGTGCAGGTTGAAGCCCACCACGACCGCCACGACGGCG
This sequence comes from Acidothermaceae bacterium B102, assembly GCA_033097465.1. Taxonomy (GTDB): domain Bacteria; phylum Actinomycetota; class Actinomycetes; order JAWWOL01; family JAWWOL01; genus JAWWOL01. Next base: position 3,064,286 of record AP028633.1, on the reverse strand, counting down.
AACGCGGCCAGGGTGGCCCACACCGTACGGCTGTCGACATCGGGGGCGCGCCACAGCACCAGCCAGCCGGAGAGACCGGCGACCACGAGACCGACCGGCAGCACCAGGGCCGCACGGTAGTCGTCGGCCAGCAGGAACACGGCAGCGACGAGGGTCAGCCCGGCGATGGCGGCGCACAGGGCCAGCGGCAGGGCGCAGAGCAGTGCCGACACCCTCGACTGGGCGGAGCGCTCAGTCGGGACGGCAGACATCCGCTCGACCTCGAGGGCGCTGGGCATGCGTGACCTCCGGGCCGATGCAGCGGTGGGTCAGGCCGGCTTGACGTGGTGCAGCTGGGTGGTCGCGCCGGCGCCGCCCACGGTATAGAGCGTGATGTCGTTGGCGCCGTTGTGCCACAACGAGGTGGGCACGATGGCCTCGATCGACAGCGGGGCACCGTTGTCGGCGTAGGTGGGGACGACGGCACCGATGACCCCGTTGATGGCCACCGCCACCGTACCGCCGACCTTGCCGTTGAGGTGTCCCCAGATCAGCGTGGGCACGACGCTCGTTGACGTGACTCTGGCGGCGGCCGTCTTGACCGCACCGTTGAGCGACACCGTCAGCGAGCTGTTGCCGGACAGGGTGAGGCTGCTCACCGACTTGCCGAGCAGGTCGGGGCGGGGGCCCAGCTTGAACAGGTCGGCCGGGCTCTTGGCGTTGCCCAGCACGCCGCCATAGCCCTTGATGACCTTTTGGTAGGTGCCCACCGGGTCGGGGATGTCGAGCTGTTTGCCAGGGGAGTTGTACCAGTGCTTGACCGTGGTGGTCCGCGGCGGCTTGAGCGCCGACTGCCCGTCCAGCGTGCCCGGGAGCGTGACGTTGATGGCGTCGGCGATGGTCGGCACCAGGTCGACGTGGGTCCAGTTGCGCTGGTCGAGCACGCCCTTGGTCTGGCTGGGCAGCTTCATGAACATCGGGATCCAGCCGAGGTCGGCCGCGGTCGCCGCGTCGAGGGTGCGCGCCTGCTCACCGGGGACGAAGCCCTCGCCGTGGTCGGCCGTCACGATGAGCAGCGTCTTGCTGAGGATGTTCTCCGAGCGCAGCTTGGTCAGCACGTCGCCGAGCAGCTTGTCGGCGTAGGACAGCTGGAGCATCTCGCGGGCCAGGTTGACCTGGACCGGCCACGGCTGGTTGAGCCAACCACCGGCGTCGGCGTGGCCCGGGCCAACCGCCGGGTAGGGGTAGGGGCGACCGGTGTCGGTGTAGTGCCAGGGGCCGTGCGGCAGCAGGACGTGCAGGAAGTTGAAGCTCGGCTTGGCGGTGGCCGCCGTCGGCACGAGCGTGTTGACGAACGACTTGATCCGCGACGGCTGGTCTGCGCCCAGCGCCGTGAACAGGCAGGTCGTCGTCGTGCACTTGGCCGACGCGGTGTCGGCCGTGGTGGTGCTCGTGCCGCTGCCGGTCGAGGTGGTCGTCGCATCGGCGGAGGTGAAGGCCGTCGACCCCGAGTCGGCGAACTCCGTCGTCGGGTCGGACTTGTCCTTGAAGGGCGACACGATCTTGCCCAGCGCCGAGCCGCTGTCCTTGAGCGTCGGCCCGAGGCCGGTCGCCTGGGGCGCCTTGGCCGCAGCACTGGTCTTGCAGATCGAGCCGGGGCACAGCGCGGTGATCGTCTCAGCGGCGGACACGTTGTAGGTCTTGGACAACTCGGCCAGCAGGTTGTCCGGATAGCTGTCGTAGGTGGGCGGCAGCGCTTTGGCCGGGAACTTGCCGCGCAGCATGGCGGGCACCGCGTACGGGGTGAAGCCGCTGACCCCAGTGGCGTTGCGGAACCACGTGGTGTTCTTGGACAACCACGAGAAGTTGGGGAACAGCGCCGCGTTGACCGAGCCGTCCGGCTTGAGCAACGAGCGCAGCGGGAACTCGTCGAAGAACATCAGCACCACGGGCGGGTGGACGGCCGTCGAGGTCGCGCTGGTGCTGCCCTGGTTGGCGATGGTGGAGGTCGACGACGAGGCGTCGGTGGCCAGGGTGGTCTTGGGTGCGCCACCGACCGCGTCGCGCACGATCGCCCCGGAGGGCGACGTAGCGACGAAGAGCAGGGCGAAAACGATCGGCGCAGGAGAGGCGTAGCGCAGGTAGAGCCGCAGCGTCGCGCTGCGTACCAGCAGGATGGTCAGCCCGATGGCGAGGACGCCGGCCACCACGCCCAGGGCGTAGCCCTGCGGCACCGCCGACTTGCCCTTGCCGACCTCGATCAGGATGATGCCGGCGAGCGCAGCCACGAACACCAGGTGGAGCACCCGCTCGGCCGGCGGGTAGACCAGCGCGACCAACCGTTCGACCACCCAGATGGCGAGGGTCGGCGCAAAGGTGACCAGCAGGACGAACCAGATCATCGACAGCGAGTTGATCCGCCGGTACGTGAACAGCTCAGGCGCCTTGCCGGTCTCGGACAGCAGCGGCTGAGCGAGCGCGAACCCGGTCAGGACGAAGATCTCGAGCAGGTCGCGGCCGCCGAAGCGGGACCAGCGACTGGCCTGCTCGGGTGCGGCTACGGCGGGGGCGACCTCCGTCTCGACGACGGGGTCGGTCTGCTGAAGACCGTCGTCAGACATGAGCGTTAGACACGGGGTGTCGCGGCGAACAGGGTGCGGGTGCCCGACGCCAGGACCTCGCGACGGTCGATGACGAACCGCTCCTCGAGCAACGTCTCGAAGACGTCCTGCCGGTAGTCCGGGAAGGTGCCGGCGGGCTTGAGGGACAGCAGCCGCTTGCCCATCGGGTCAGTCGGGTCGACCCACTCGATGACGAGATGGGAGCCGAACGACTGGTACCAGTCGAGGATCTGCGGCAGCGGGACGTTGGCGGTCAGCGCGAGGTGGTGGACGAGCGCGAGACACAGGATGGCGTCGGGCTTGCGTCGGGTCTCGAAGGGCAGCCGCTCGGTGCCTCGCCAGCCGATGCCGGGCGAGGGGTCGGTGAGGTTCATGACCAACGGCAGGATCTTCTTGTTGCGCTCCTGCTTGAGGGCCCGGTAGAGCGAGTCGATCGTCTGCTCGTCGCCGTCGACGGCCACCACGCTCTCGGCGTGCTTAACCGCGAGCCGCGAGTAGGTGCCGTCGTTGCAGCCCATGTCCCAGACCATGCCGAGCGTGCCGGCGGTCTCAGCCGCGGCCCAGGACTCGAGGGACGAGTCGACGAAGGCGGCCTTCACAGCGCGCTCGTCGTCGGTGTAGGTGCTCGTCTTCTGGTAGGTCTCCCAGTGGGAGTCGGCCGCCTTGTACGACAGGCCCTCCACCAGCTTGCGGATGGCCTTGATGGTCGCCTTGGTCAGGTCGCTGGAGAAGCCCGACTCGGACAGCTCCTTCTTGAACGCCTCAGTGCCCTGCTTGTTGCTGGACATCTTGGTGTCCATCGCGGAGTGCAGGATCACGTGCTTGAGGACGCCCTTGCGCAGCGCGTCGCGGCCGCCGAACATCGCCCGGGCCTGCTGCGGGTCGATGCCGTCGATCTGCCCGCGCAGCCACGGCCGGAACGGGATGTCGCGGTGAGCCTGGATCATCAGCGGGAACAGGAAGGTCTGGCAGAACTGCCGGTAGCCGACCCAGGGACCGCCGGTGGACCGCTCGAAGGACGGCACGTCGATGAACGTCGGCTGGGCGCCACGCCACTGCACGTTGTACGCGTACCCGTCCTTCATCGTGAGCCCCTCGTTGAGGGCCTCCGAGAGCAGGTCGAGGTGCAGGATGGCGGCGTCTCTCAGCTGCGAGAACGTCCACTCGTACGGGTAGCTGACGAACGGGATGCGCTCGTGCTTGAGCACGACCGACCAGGGCTTGGGCAGGTCACCGAGGTCCTGGGCGTCGACCACCTCGGTGCCGACGACGCGTCCATCTTTGAGCGCACGACCGAAGAAGGTCGTGTCGTTGAGCGCCTTCCAGTCACCGGCAGCGACGTCGCCCAGACCGCGGTAGACGTCACCACCCGCGTAGAAGACCGTGCTCGACGGGTCGCGGAACGACGCCGGCTCGACGGTCGCGCTCAGCTCTCACCACCGGGCGTGTCCCACGACGTCGTGGCAGACCCCTCGGCTGCACCGGGCAGCTCGTCGCCCTTCTTGCCGCGGAACGGCGAAGTGATGCGCTTCCAGCCGGTCTTGGCGACGACTGCGGCACCGGCGGCACCGGCCACGACGGCCTGGGTGATCATGCTGGCGCTGCCGCCATCGAGGTAAGCAAGCATAAGAGACTCCTGTCACGACCCTTGAATGGCCCGAACTATATAGGACGGGCCTGGCAACCTGTTGCTTAGGTGTGCTTCATCCTCCCGCCCACCGTGCGTTGCGCCAAGGACATCCCCCGCGTGGGCCGTCTGTGAACTTGCTGCAGATCACGGTTTCGCGGGCGGAGGTGACGCTGTCATGAGAACGAGCCTGCTCACGGAGCGTTTTCCGCTAGAAGTCGCGACGAACCGCGTCTTGACCGTGGCCGTCAGGGCAGCCTTCCAGCGGCCGAGCCGATCGGCCTTGACGGTCGTGGCCGTGACGAACCCGGTCACACCGGCCCGGTGGAGGCCCACGACGACACGGGCCGAGGGCGCCGCGAGTCCCGAGAGCCGGATCACGGCTCCCGCCTTGACCTGGGCGGGCGCGACGAGCGTGGTGCCGACCGCCTTGACCAGCACCGATGTGCCCGGAAGGCCCTGCGACACCCCGTACACCCGGTAGTCGACGTCGGCGGTGAACGCCGTCTTCCAGGACCCGTCGGCGCCGGCCGTGACCGCTCGGCGCTGGGTGTAGCCCTTGCCGCCCTGCCGGTGGAACCAGACGTCGACCTCAGCGCCCGGCGACGCGTCGCCGGAGACCGTGACGGAACCGCCCCGGCCCGCCGTGGGCGGCGCGCTGATCGTGGGCGCGGTGAACCGCGGCTTCCAGAACGTCGAGCGCAGGCCGAACCGCAGCTGGTCCTGGCCGGTGAGCGTCACCGTGAGCGGCTTGCCGGTGGGACCGAGGCCGTCGAGGCGGACAGCGCGCACCCGGCCGCCCCATGGCGCCGTCGAGCCGTCGCGCGCCGTCACCGTGAGCACGTCGAGCCGGCTGAAGCCGTAGGCAGTCTCGAGGTCGGCGGCGTTGATCGTGCTTGTCCAGCTCGCGTACGGGTCGCCGCTCGTCGCGTCCCACGCGTCGGCGCGTACCGGCCCGTACGACGGGTCGCCTCCCGCGGTCCAGCCCCCGTTGGAGGCGGAGTACTGCGCGAACACCGGCACGCCCCCCGTGGTGAGGATGGTGTCGGCGGTCTGCGCGACCGGGTCGGTGGCCGGCTTGCCGGCGGCGGGTTCGAGCCAGGTGCTGACGCCCTTGACGACCACCTGCGAGCCGCCGAAGACCTGGCAGCTCGTGGTGTCGCACACGTCGTAGAGCGGGTTGTTCTGCAGCCGCAAGCTGTCCGCGTACGAGCGTGCCGCGATGGCCTGCGCCTCGAGGGCCTGCAGCGGCCACGACGACGGGGCCTCTTGGTAGACGACTCCGCGGATGTAGTCGTCGAGGCTCATCGTGGCCAGCCGGAGCATGCGGCTCGGGCCGGTCGGGCTGCCCGGGTCGGTGCGGACCGCGGAGATCTGGGTGCGGTAGTCGCGCAGGACGCTGGCGCCCCAGTCGACCCGTACGAAGGTCGGGCCGTTGAAGAGCACCGGACCGGCCAGCACAGCCGGCTTGCCGGCGACCTTGGCGTCACCCCAGCCGGCCTTGGTGTGGACGCGCAGGTGGAGGCCGTCGGGGTGGGAGGCGACGCCCCACTCGTCGGCACCGGTGACGGCGTCGGGGTGGGCGCCGGTCGCCTGATCGGTGACCACGAGGCCGGTCGTCTGGACCACGGTGAGGGTGCAGTAGGTGGCGGCGACCGAGGCGTCGCTGCACTGGTAGCGGTTGGGGTCGGACGACGGGTAGCCGGCCGCGGACGACGAGTCGACGACACCGGTCAGCGCAACCCGGACGGACGGCAGGCCGGCCCCGGCGAACACCGAACCCGGGTAGTAGAAGCTGAGGATGCCGGTGGCGGGCACCCCGTCGAGCGCCCCCTGCTTGGCGCCCTGCTGCGACATGCCCTCACCGTGACCCCAGCCGTGGCCGTCGACGACCAGCGCCCGGCTGGCGGGGAACGGATAGCGCTCGGCGGTGACCACGTCGGCTCTCGCCGGACCGGCCAGCACCAGCACCGACGCGCAGGCCATCGCGGTGGAGGCCAGCACGGCCACCACACGGGTCATGGCAGGGTAAAAGCGCAGGGGCATGAGCCGGGAGCCTAGTCGTGGGCGAGGGCCGTCGGTGGTAGGTCGCTGCCGACGCTCTCCGTGTTACGCCTGGGACGGGTGAGACCACCGACCGCTCCCCAGACCAGGTCACCCGCGGTCATCAGCAGGCGCGAGACCGCAGCCAGAGCCACCCGCTCGTCGTGCCCGAGCACCGTCGCGAGAGCCACGATGAGGATGGCCTCGCGGACGCCCGCCCCGGCCGGCGAGATGATGAACAGGAAGCCCGCCGTCCACGCAAGCGCAAAGGCGCCGGTCGACATGGCCGGCAGCGACGCCGCGTGGTGCGCGTGCAGCCCCGCGGCCAGTGCCCAGATCTGTCCGCCGTACGAGGCCCACATGAGCAGCGTCCAGCCGGTCGCGATCGCGATGCCGCGCAGCGTCAGCGGCTGCTCGAGCGGCTCGCGGCGGGCCAGCGAGAAGGCCTTGTCGATGACCGGGTTGAGGACCCGCGGGTGGAGCAGGGCCAGGCCGACCGGCAGGAACGCGATGGCCCAGCCGTACTGATGGAGCGCGTGCGGGCTGGTGAACGGCAGCAGCACGACGGCGACCAGCAGGCCGGTCGCGACGTTGAGCACCATGACGATGAGCGCGACCGTGCCCACCGGGCGCTTGGACAGCCCGTACGCCTTGCCCAGCTCCATCTGCGCCACGACCGGCCAGACGCTGCCCGGGAGGTACTTGCCGAGCTGGCCGACGAAGAAGACCCGAACCGCACCCATGACGGGCACGTGCTGGCCCAGGTCCGAGAGCAAGGCACGCCACGCGAGGGCGCTGAAGAACAGGCCGAGCAGCACGCCGGCACCGGCGAGGACGAGGGAGCTGACCGGCAGCTCGTGCCACCCGTGGCTGACGTTGTGCCATTGGTCGATCAGCGCCGCGACCAGCAGGCCGACCGCGAGGACGACGAACCCGACACGCAACGCGCGCCACAACCACGGCGGAGTTCGCACGGGCGTCAGCCTAGACGGTTCCGTACGCTAATCTTGCCGCCATGTCGTCCTTGCAGTCACAGGAGTCGCCGGGCACCGTCATCGGCAACCACACCGCCAAGTACACCGCCAAGAACCCGGCGATCCGCTGGCTCACCGAGCGGTGGGTCGCCCGCCTGGACGGCATGGTCGAGCAGATCTCGCACGCCAAGAACCCCGCGACCAACCCGCTCGAGGTCGGCGCCGGCGAGGGCGTCATCAGCCAGAAGCTCTACAACCGCTTCGGCTCGGCCGTCGGCATCGACCTGCCCGACGCCGGGCTGCGCGCCGAGTGGCTCACCCGCCCCGGCCCGCACTACCTGCACGCCGACGCCGAGCAGATGCCGTTCCACGACAACCAGTTCGACCTGCTGGTGTGCGTCGAGGTGCTCGAGCACCTCCGCAACCCCGAGGCCGGCCTGCGTGAGCTCGCCCGCGTCTCCTCCCGCCACCTGCTGCTCTCGGTCCCGCGCGAGCCGATCTTCCGCTCCTGCAACCTGGTGACCGGCCGCTACGTCAAGGACCTGGGCAACACCCCGGGCCACCTCAACCACTGGTCGACGGCGTCGTTCACGAAGTTTGTGTCCCAGGTCGCCACGGTGCGTGCGGTGTCCAAGCCTTTCCCGTGGACGATCATCTGGGCCGAGCTGCCGCAGTAGCCGCCACACACCGGTGCACGGTGGCGACGAAGGCCGCCAGTGCCGGGTGTGCGTGCGTTGCCGGCCACACGAGGGTGACCGTCAAGCGCGGTGCCTCCGGCATCGGCACGAACCGCACCCCCGGATGCGGGTGCTGGGTCGGCGTCGACTCCGGGGTGACCCCGACCGCCTCGCCTGACGCGATCGCCATGAGCCACTCGTCGGTGTTGGTCACCTCGACGGACCTCGCCGGCCGGCCGCTCGCAGGCCAGAGGTCCATCGTGGTCGTGCCGATCGCGGGGACCAATGCGATCACCTCGCCGGTGAGGTCGGCGAGGGTCAGCGTCGCGCGCGTGGCGAGGACGGAAACCGCTGGTACCGCGGCCATCCGGCCCTCGTCGAACACTGCTTCGACCCGTACCCCTGGCTCGTCCACGTGGTCGCGGCGGATCGCCACGTCGACCGCCCCGCTGGTCAGGCCGGCGCTGCGCTCGTCCACCCGATGGACCTCGAGCGCCACGTCCGGGTGCTCGTCGCGCCAGGCCCGCAGGACATCACTCGTGTACGGGCCGAGCGCCGCCCAGCTGTAGCCGAGGCGCAGGGGGCCGACCTGTCCACGGGTCGCGTCCACCAAGGCGTCGACCCCTCGGAGCACCTCGACCGCGGCCGCGTAGCAGGTGCGCCCGGCATCGGTGAGCACCAGTGAGCGGGTCGTCCGGCGGACCAGCTCGACGCCCAGCGCCGCCTCGAACCGGGCCAGCGCGCGCGACGTGGCGGACTGGCTCAGGCCGAGCCGGATCGCGGCGTCGGTGAAGGTGCCCTCGTCGGCCAGCGCGACCAGTAGCCGCAGATGTGCCAGCTCGACCCCGTCCGCCCGACCACTCATGCGTCAAGAGCATAGATGGCCACCGCCGAGCATTTCTCTTGTCGCCCCGGCTCCCCTAGCGTTGGCGGCATGCGGAGCGAGCGGGGCGTCGGTACGGCCTTCGCGGTCACCAGCGTCGGCTCGGTGCAGTTCGGCGCGGCGCTGGCGGCAACCCTGTTCCCCCGCGTCGGCCCGCTCGGCACGGTGACCTTGCGGCTGGTCGGCGCGTCGCTCGCCCTCGGGGTGGTTACCAAGCCGTGGCGCTTCCGCTGGGCATCGACCAACCTGCGGGCAGCTGCGCTCTTCGGCTTCGTCCTGGCCACCATGAACACCTGCATCTACCTGTCCATCGACCGGTTGCCGCTCGCGACGGTCATCACGCTGGAGTTCCTCGGCCCGCTCGGACTCGCGGTGGCCACGGCGACCACGTGGCGCCAGCGCGGCTGGGCGGTGCCCGCCGCCGTCGGTGTCGCCCTGCTCGGCGGATCACTGAAGGGCGGCGACACCCTCGGGGTCGTCCTCGCGCTGCTGGCGGCGCTCAGCTGGGCCGCATACATCCTGCTCAGCCGCCGCATGGGCAGCAGCGAGGAGGGCCTCGCCGGCCTCTGCGTCGCGAGCGTGATGGGCGCGGTCGTCCTCGTGCCGGTCGGGTTCGCCGCTGCGGGCTCGTCGCTGGTACGGCCGAGCACGGTGGTCGTCGGGCTGCTGGTCGGCGTGATGTCGTCCGCGATCCCGTACAGCCTCGACCTGCTGGCCCTGCGCCGGCTGCCGACAGCGGTCTTCGGCGTCCTCACCAGCCTCAACCCGGCGGTCGCCGCGCTTGCGGGCCTGGTCGTGCTCGGTCAGGACCTGCCGGCCACGCAGATCGTCGGCATCGCGTTCGTCGTCGTCGCCAGCGCCGGCATCACCCTTGTAGGTTCGTCAGCAACGACCCCGCTGGAGGCCCCGATGCCCGCTGTGACCGTCGACGACATCACCACGCTCCCCCGCATCCCGGTGCCCGACCCGCTGGCCTCGACCCAGCGGCCGGTCCAGCAGATCACCACGTCGCCGCGCGGGTTCGAGGGCGAGGGTTTCCCGGTGCGCCGTGCGTTCGCGGGCGTCGACCTCAAGGACCTCGACCCGTTCATCCACCTCGACCAGATGGGTGAGGTCGAGTACGGGCCGGGCGAGCCCAAGGGCACCCCGTGGCACCCGCACCGCGGCTTCGAGACCGTGACCTACATGATCGACGGCATCCTGATCCACAACGACTCCAACGGCGGCGGCGGCACGATCAGCGACGGCGCCACCCAGTGGATGACCGCCGGCCAGGGCATCCTGCACATCGAGACCCCGCCCGAGCACCTCGTCGCCAGCGGCGGCCTCTTCCACGGACTGCAGCTGTGGGTCAATCTGCCCAAGGCACAGAAGTGGGTGCCACCGCGCTACCAGGACCTGCACGCCCAGGACACCGCGCTCGTGGCCTCGGAGGACGGTGGGGTCCTGGTACGGGTGATCGCCGGCGACGTCGGCGGCACCCACGGGCCAGGCTCGACCTACACACCGATCGTGATGGTCCACGCCACCATCTCCCCCGGCGCGCGGCTCACGCTGCCCTGGCGCACCGACTTCAACTGCCTCGCGTACGTCTTGGCGGGCACCGGCACGGTGGGCGTCGACAACCGGCCGCTGCAGACCGGTCAGCTGGCGGTGCTCGGCGCGGGCGACGCCATCACGTTGTCGGCCGACGCCCAGCAGGACGCTCGTCACCCGGCAATGGAGCTGCTGCTGCTGGGCGGGCTGCCGATCCGCGAGCCGGTGGCCTTCATGGGCCCGTTCGTCATGAACACCAAGGCCGAGATCGTCCAGGCGTTCGAGGACTTCCAGGCCGGCAAACTTGGTACGGTGCCGGCCGTGCACAACGCGCCGACCGACCTGCTCGTCACCGAGACCGACGCCGGCCTCGACTGACCGCGAAGGCCCGCACCGGATGTGGCGACCGCAAGCCGACCAGGGGGACCCATGACCGACGCCGAGCCATCGCAGCCCGTCAACGCAGCGCCCGCGCCCGTTCAGCTGGCCGGCGACACGACCAGCGGCGCGAAGACGCTGTTCTGGGGCGCCCTGATCATGGTCGTGGCCGTCATCTTGATCGTCGCCGGCAGCTCGTCCTCGAGCGATGGCAGCAGCGACACCCTGCAGAGCGCGGGCGAGCTCGGCTGGGTGATGGCCGCGCTGGCCGCGCCGTTCGTCCTGATCGGCTGCATCGCGGTCGGGGTGCGGATGGGGCTGCGCGACCGCGACCGCGACCGCGACTGAGCGCTACGCGTCGCGCGACTTGACGATCAGGTCACCGATCAGTGCGAGCGCGGCGACCTGGAAGCCGATGATGATCGTCAGCACGGTGGAGCCGGTGACCCGGCCGCTGTGGATGATCAGGTCGACGATCAGCTTGACGAAGCCGAGGCCCATGATCCACAGCGCCAGCGGCATCAGGACCTTGATCGGGTTGAAGTACATCACCATGCGCAGGACCTGCAGGATGTAGCGGTAGGCGTCCTTGGTGAAGTGGAACTTGGAGACGCCGGCCCGCTTCTCGTACTGGATGGGGACGTACTGCACGTCGTGGTTGTTGGACAGGAACGACACCGTCAGCGTCGTCACGCAGGAGAACCCGGCCGGCAGCAGCCGCAGGTAGGGCAGCGACACCGAGCGGCGGAAGGCACGCAGCCCGGAGTTGAGGTCGGGGATCTGCGTCGCGGTGAGGTAGGACGCGATCTTGCGGATGACCCACTTGGCCGGCACCCGGAGGAACTTGTAGGTGCCCTCCTCCGAGGTGCGCGCGCCGACGACCTGGTCGATCGACTCGTCGTTCTCGAGCAGCGCGACGAACTCGGGGATGCGCTCGTTGGGGTAGGTCATGTCGGCGTCGGTCCACACCACGAACTCGCCGCGGGCCGCCTGGGTGCCGATGCGGCGGATGGTGCCCGAGCCGCCGTTGCGGGCGCGCGGCAGGTAGCGCATGCGCGGGTACTTAGGCGCGAGCTTGGCCAGCAGGTCGCGGGTGCCGTCACTCGACATGTCGTCGTAGACGTCGAGGTCGTAGACGTAGCCGCTCGCGTCCATCGCCTTGGTGATGCGGATGATCTCGGCCTCGACGTGGCCGACCTCGTTGTAGCAGGGCAGCACAACGGTGACCTGGACGCCCTGAGGCTCGACGTTGAGCAGCTCGTGCACGGCGGCGGTACTGGTCATGGGTGTGGACTCCTGGGGCTGGCGCATGAGGTGTGAGCGCCGCAGCGCACCCGAGAGGATACCGCGACCACAGTCAGCGCGACCGCGTCGACCCGCTCGCCGAGCGCACACCGCGGGACGTCACGTACCAGCGGACCGTGCGGGTCACCGTGACAATCGTGCCCCAATGACCGGCAGCGTTGGCGCGCAGCGTGCGGGCCGTCCAGCGGACGCCGGACGACGCAAGGAACACCGTGACGACCTGCCCGGGTACGGCGGTGCCGTGCAGCCGGACGTGGGCCCCACGACGAGCCGACGGTACGGCAGCGGCGACCGGGCGGATCGTGGTCGTGACCGTCTTGGACCGGCCGGAGACTGCGGTCACGTACCAGCGGTAATCCTCGTCGGCGAGGTAGCTCATCGCCCAGCGGCCGTCGAGGCCGGCGACCGCGGTGGCCGCTGAGCGGTAGCCGACCGCGCCGCGCTTGTGCAGGAACAGCGTGACCGTCTGCCCGGGGGTGGCCCGGCCGGTGACCCGCACTGCCGCGCCGTACCCCGCCGTCGCTGGGCCGCTGACCAGCGGAGGCAGCGTGACGAGGGTGGTGCCAGGAGCCGACGTGAGGTTGCGGGACGTGGCGTACCACCGGGTCGTGCCGCTGAAGGTGAACGGCCAGGTCCAGGAGCCGTCGGTACGGGCGGTGACGGTGCCGACCTGGACGAACGAGCCGACCCCCGCGGACGCCCGCCAGACCTGGACGGCCGCACCGGGCAGCGCAGAGCCGTGGACGGTCGCCGCAGTCCCCAGTCCGATCGTCGCCGGACCGAACGCGGTGACGCCGACCTGGGTGAGCCCGACCGGAGACTGGCCGCCCGGAGTTGCTGCGTACCAACGGAAGTCGTCGTTGGCGGGGTAGGTCCACGAGAACGTTCCCAAGGCGGTGGCGGTCACCGCTGCGGCCTGCTGGAAGGCCGTCGTACCCCGCTCACGGCGCCAGATCGCGACGAGCTGACCGGCCGGCGCGGCGCCGGTGAGGGTCACCGGCGAGAGGTACGGGGCGGTCGCGGGGCCCGTGAGCGTCGGCGGTGCGTCGATGGACGTCGAGCCGGTGGGCGAGACGAGGCCGTCGTCCACCGCGTACCAGGAGTAGGTGAGGTCGGCGGTGTAGGTGGTGCTCCACGAGCCGTCGGCAGCCGCCGTGAGGGTGGCGCGGGGCACGGCCGTGCCGGCGTTCTGCAGGAAGACGGTGACCTGGGTGCCGGGCGGTGCCGTGCCGGTCAGCGTGACGACGCTGCCGGGGACCACGGCGGCGGGCCCGCTGATGCTCGGGCCGACCACGGCGGTGATCGACGGGCTGACCGCGGCGCCGACCTGCGCGTAGGTGGTAAGCGCGCTGGTGCCGCTGTAAGACCAGGAGAAGGCGCCGTTGCTGTCAGCCACGACGGTCGCGGCCGGCCCGAACGCCGTCGAGCCGGCGGGGGCCTGCAGCAGGGTGACCGTCGACCCGGCGTAGGTCGAGCCGGTCAACACCTCCGGCTGGCCGTAGCCGACCTGCGCCGGTCCGGACAGCTCGACCGCGGCGTGCAAGGTGACGGCCGCCGAGAACGGGATGGCCGGACCGGTCGGGCCGGCACTGGCGAGGGTCAGCGTGTAGGCGCCGGCCGGGGCAGGCACTCCGGCGTCGGTGAGGCCGTCCCACGAGGCGGCGATCGTGGTGCCCTTGGCGGCCGAACCGGTGACCGTGCGTACCACGGCACCCGTGGCGTCGGTCGCCGTCAGCGTCCAGCTCTGCTGGGTGACCACCCCCGCCGTGATCGTGAACGCACCGCCGTCGCCGATGCGGTGGTTGACCGTCGTGATGGACGGGACGACGAGGCCGCCACCCATCGCGGCGACCGTCCCGTTGCGCAGCGCGGGCAGGGTGGCCTCAGCTGCGGCGCCGGGGCACTCGGTGTGGCCGATGTCGGCGTCACGGTGGCCGGTGATGACGTCGAGGGTGACCGCCGACCCGACCGGGCACTCCTTGGCGCCGCACATCCGGTAGTGGCCGCCCTCGTAGACGAGCGTGTCCTTGCCGAGCGGGTTGCGGTAGTACGAGCCGAGCTTCCACGCCATGAGCACCGCGATCGACTGCTGCATCGGCGCATCCGGCGTGACCGAGCTGAAGTCGCCGATCATGCTGACCGCGAACGAGTCCCGGTTGAAGCCACCGGTGTGCGACCCGATGACCGCCTTGGCGATGCCGCCGTACCGGCCCTCCCAGAGCCGGCCGAAGCGGTCGACCAGGAAGTTGTAGCCGATGTCGCACCAGCCGTTGCCGTTGACGTGGTACGCGTAGAAGGCCCGGATCATCGCGGGCACCTCGCTCGGCGAGTAGTCGTTCGACGAGACCGTGTGGTGGACGAAGCCGACCTTGATCGTGGGCGAGTAGGTCGGTCCGGCGGGGCAGGCCCGCAGCCGCAGCGATTCGTCAGCGCCCCAGTCGGCCCGGGTGAGGATCGCCGGTCGGCCGGTGACGGCGGCGGGCGTTGCCGCCGCGACCATCGGGTCGGCCGCGCTGGTGCCGGGGTCGACGAGCTCGACTTTGAGATTGGCCGGCACCGCCCCGACCACGCGGGTCTGCACGGCGTCGGAGGGGCCGGCCCAGACCGGCTCGGAGGCGGTACGGCCGGCCGCCGCGACCGCGTCCGGCGTGCCCGGGTCGGGGCCTCCGTCGGCGGGGTCAAGCTCGGTCCACTCGGACCAGGTGCCGGTCGCTGACGAACGCACCCGCGCCTGCACGTGCCCATCGCCCGGGCTGGCGTCCCACGTGGCGCCGAACGCGGAAAAGGCGAGCGGGCGCTGGCCGGCCAGAGCAGGCTGGGGACCCGTGACGGCGATCGAGACGACGTGCGGCGCCACCGGGTGGGGACTGACGCCAGCGGCGGCTGCAGCGGCCGGGACCACGACGACCGTTGGGACCAGCACGAGACTCAGCAACAGGGGAAGGACACGACGCACGGGCAGACACTCCTGGCAGCTTCAGAGCCGGACGAGTCCCTACCTTGCCCTACAACAGCCGTCCCGTGTGTCACTTGCGCCACACAACGGACAGATGTTCATCAACCCGCCGACGGCACGAGCTCAAGCGGCGCCTCGACGACCGCGGCGTCGTCCCGTACCGAGAGCTCATCGAGCCGCACCAGGGTGACGCCGGCGATGATGAACGCCCCGCCGACCAGCTGGAGGCCACCGGGCAGCTGGCCGAGCAGCAGCCACGCGAAGAACACCGCGAACAGCACCTCGGTCAGCCCGACGAAGGACGCGAGCCGGGCGCCGAGCAGCCGGGCTGCTGTGATGCCGGCGACGTAGGCGAAGGCCGCGGCGACGACCGCGAGGCCGACCACGGGCACGAGCCAGCTCACGTGGTGACCCGAGAAGGTGACCTGGCCGAAGGTCGCGTGCATCGGCAGGAGTCCGACCAGGGCGGCGAGGACGAAGGCCAGGCCGCCCACCGTCAGCCCTGCCCAGGCGAGGACCAGCGGCGGGAGCAGGCCGCCGCCGCGGGCTGAGAGTACGTAGTAAACGGCCAGCCCGACCGCGGCACCGAGTCCCCAGAGGACGCCGACGAGGTCGACGTGCTGGTTGCCGGTGAGGTCGAGGACCAGCAGCAGACCGACCATGGCGACGAGCGCTCCGATGACGGTGAGGCGCTGCGGGCGCTGGCCGTGGACGAGCCACATCCAGAGCACGACGAGGATGACACCGAGGTATTCGAGCAGCAGCGCGACGCCGACGGACAGCCGCTCGACGGCGTGGAAGAAGCAGAACTGCGCGCAGGCCACGGCGAAGAGCCCGTAGACAAGGACCATCAGCGTGCTGCGGCGGACGACCTCACGGTCGGCGGCGCGCAGCCCGGGCAGCGCCTGGCGCAGCTGGACGACGCCGGGGACCAGCAGGACGAGCGCCGCGATCGACATGCGCGCCGTCACCACGGCTCCCGCGCTCCAGCCGGCGTCGAACAGCGACGTCGCGAACGTGCCCGAGGTGCCAAAGGTCGCGGCCGAGGCGATCGCCAGCGCGATGCCCTGCCCGGTACCGCGCTTCGTCATTGCCAGCCTCTGGTCGTCATGGGTCAAGCAGACTTATGCTCATGACACTAGGCAGTGCGCCGAAAGGAGTCAACGTGGTTTTTGCTCATGACACCGAGTTGGCTCTCGGCAGCGCGACGGCCCTGGTCAACACCGCCCGCGACGACGTGGGGGTCGAGATCGAGCTGCTGCCCGACGTCGCGGCGCTCGACGAGTTCCTCACGACCTGGCAGTGGACGGGCGCCCGTACCCACGACGAGCGGGAGCTGGCGGCCGTGCGCGCGCTGCGTCCGCGACTGGCCGCGCTCTGGACCGCCGATGAGGACCGCGTGGTCACCATCGTCAACGAGCTGCTGCGCGATGCCCACGCCCTCCCCCAGCTGCTCAAGCACGACGCGTGGGGCTATCACCTGCACGCGACGCCGCTGCACTCCCCGCTCGTCGACCGCATGGCGGTCGAGGCCGGCATGGCGATGATCGACGTCATCCGCATGGGCGAGCTCGGCCGGCTGCGGCTCTGCGCGGCCGATGACTGCGAGAAGGTGCTCGTCGACCTGTCGAAAAACCGCTCGCGGCGCTTTTGCGAGGGCGGGTGCGGTAACCGGGCCAACGTCGCGGCCTACCGAGCACGTCGTACCCAGGCCGGTTAGCGCATCAGTCGGGTCACGAGGGAGCGCAGCCGGGGGCTCGCCGCGAGGTCGGGCTGCCGGTCGCCATCGACCGTGACAGTGACGAAGGGGCAGCCCGCGAGCGGGATGTCGTAGACCCGCACGTGGCTGGGGCTGAGCAGCGTCAGGAAGGCGAAGCCGGCAGGGTTGGACGGGCACTCGAGCACGGTGAGCTGGTGGGTCGGCGGCATCGCGTTGAGGGCATGGGCCAGCCGTACCGCGTCCGCCGCCTTGACGGCACGCCGTTGCAACGCGGCGCTCCCCTCGGGATACCACTCGAGTTGTGCACCGGTCACTACCGCCGGCACGGCCTCGGCCTTCGAGCGCGGCGGGATCCAGGCGACGGTTGCCCCGGCGAACAGCTCGACCTTGCCGCTGCCGAGGTCGCGGGCGCTCAGGCTGAGCTGCTGCATCTGCGACTGCGGGCGGTCAGCCGGCAGCAGGAAGACGATGGTCTGTGCGCCTTGGCCGCCCAGGGCCGGGAGGTGAATCGTCCTGCCGATCACCGCAAAGCCCCGAGGCGGGTGCACCCGGAATGCGTGTATCAGCGCCTCGCGACCGGCGGGCACGACCCAGGCCCGCTGCCTCTCCACCGGGAGCGGGAAGGGGCTGTTGAACGCAAATTCCGTCTGGCCCAACAACGTCTCGGGAACCCCGCCGGGCACGTGCACCCGGTCGAGGATGACCTGCACGCGGTGCGCGGCTGCGGCTTGCGAACGGGCGTTTCCCGCGAGCGGGCTGGGCGCTGGCACGAGGGCGGCAACCAGCGCGAGGGCGACAGCAGATCTCATGCGAGTCAAACTAGCGTTGACGTGCAGTGACCTAGCCCACTTCCGATCAAGGACTGACTGCCGAGCGACGACAATGGAGACGACCGGCCCGAGGAGGTGACATGGACGACGCTGTGCTCCTGATGCGCGTCGCCGTGTCGTGGCTTGCCTCTGTCGTGACCGTCGGGGCTGCCGTGCTGCTGCGCGCCGACAGCGACGGGCCAGCTCCCGGCTGGCCGACGCTGGTCCTCGCCATCGCCACGCTCGCCGCCGTCTTCTGGCCGATGACCGCGAGCCGCCGACGCCTCCCGGCGTTCGTCACGTCCGTCGTGGCGCTGCAGGTGTCAGGGCACGCGCTGCTGCTCTTCGCCGCGACCGGCCATCTCGCGCACAGCGGCCCGTCCGGCCTCTTCTGCTGCCCGCCGACTCCGAGCACAGCCCACGGCGTGCTGTCGCTGCTGACCGCCAACGCCGGCTGGCTGTTGCTTCTCGTGCAGCTTGTGGTGGCCGCGGCTCTAGCCCTGCCACTTCGCCTGCTGCACAAGGCTTTTCTGGCCCTCGGCAAGTCTCTTGCCTCGGTCGTACAAGCAGCCTTGCCGCTGGTGTCGATGCTCTTCACCTTTGCGCCGCTGACCCGTCCGGTGCTGCGACCAAGGCCGCCGCGCCTCGTCGGCCGGGCCGGACGCCACGTGGTCGGTGTGGTGCAACGACGCGGACCCCCGGCCCTCGCCCGGGTCCGTTCGTCGTCCACCCCATCCGTACCGCTGGGGGCCTGCGCCTAGACGCGCCAGGCCGCCCCGCGGCCTGCTCCCGGAGTCACCATGCCTGCTCGAACAACGCTGTCCTCTCGCACCCCCCTGTCCTGGATCTCCCTCGTCTGTCGGCTGGTTCTCGCGGGCGTTCTCGGCTATGCGGCGTTCACCAAGATCGGCGACCCCGCAGCCACCGTCCGCGCGGTGCGGGCGTACCAAGTCCTGCCCGAGTCGTTCGTCGGCCCGTTCGGCCACGCCCTGCCCTGGGTCGAGCTGGCGGTCGCCGTCCTGCTGCTCGTCGGTCTCGCGGTACGGGTCGCCGGCGCCGCGGCCGTCGTCCTGATGACCATGTTCGTGGCCGGTATCGCCAGCGTCTGGGCCCGCGGCATCCAGATCGACTGCGGCTGCTTCGGCGGCGGCGGCGCGACGGCCAACCCGCACTATGCGAGCGAGCTGGTACGCGACGGGCTGCTGCTGCTCGTGGCGGTCGCGGTGACCCTCCTGCCGCGTTCGGCCCTGGCGGTCGACCCCCAGCCCGCGAGCAACCGTCGAGCGGCTGAGCAGACGGAGGTCTCCCGACGTCGGCTGGTCCTGAGCGCGGTCGGCCTCGCGGCGATCGTCGCGATGGCCTCCGTGGGTGTTGCCGTCGGCCACTCCTCAGCAGTAGCAGGCACTCTCATCGTTCCCGCCGGTGCCACCACGGAGGGCGGCATCATCGTGGGGTCGTCCACGGCCAAGCACCACCTCATCGCGTACGAGGACCCGCAGTGCCCCGTCTGCGGCGAGTTCGAGAAGACCAGTGGAGCCACGATCGCCGCCGCGGTCGCCGCCGGGCGAGTCAGTGTCGAGTACCGGATGATGAGCTTTCTCGGCGACGAGTCGGTTCGCGCCGTCGCGGCCCTGGGAGCGGCAGCGGACGAGGGACGGTTCGCCGAGCTGCGTGCCGCGCTGTTCGCCCATCAGCCGGAGGAGCACACCGGCGGCTACACCGTCGCCGAGCTGATCGACCTGGGCCGGACCGTCGGGCTCACCAACGAGGCGTTCGTCAACGCGGTGACGCACCAGACGTACGCGCCGTGGGCCAGGCAGGTGGAGGACCTCGCGTCCAAGGCCAACGTGGTGGGGACGCCGACGGTGCTCCTCGATGGGAAGGCGCTCGACCTCCAGGCCGTGCTGTTCAACCCGACCGCCTTGGCACAGGCGCTGAGCTGATGGCCGTCTTGGTACGGTCTGCCCACGATGAGCGACGACGTGCAACGACTCCCAGCGCGCACCGGGGCAGCGGTGCGGCTGGCGCCCGGCGACGTCCTGACCGTGGTCAACCCGGCCGGCAGCCAGGTCGTCGACACGTGGGCGCTCCTGACGGGCGACCCGACCGAGCACCTGTCCATGGAGCACACCCGTGCGGCGCTGTTGCGGCTGGTGCCTCGGGTCGGCGACGCGCTGGTGAGCAACCGGCGCCGACCCGTGCTGACTCTCGTCGAAGACACCAGTCCCGGCGTCCACGACACCCTGATCCCGGCGTGCGACCCCGAGCGCTACCGGATGCTGGGCGCCTCCCCGGGGCACGCCAGCTGCCACGACAACTTCCGGTCCGCGGTACGGGCCGCGGGGGTCGAGCCCCCACCCGTGCCCGCGCCGCTCAACCTGTTCATGAACGTCCCGTGGACGCCGGACGGGGCGCTGGCGTTCGCCCCTCCGGTGAGTCGTCCGGGTGATCGCGTAGGCCTGCGGGCCGAGGTTGATCTGCTGGTCGTGATGTCCGCCTGCCCGCAGGACCTCGTACCGGTCAATGGGGCTGCCCAAGAACCCAGCGACATCCTGTTCGGCGTGACAACCTTTTCCTTGGGCTGACCACTGTCTACGGGTGACCAGCTCGAACGGGACCGGCGGATGGGGGTGAGGTGCCTCAAGAGCCACAGGGTTTCCACGACTTCGTCGTGGTGCGTCGCCACGGGCTGCTGCGCACAGCCCGACTGCTGACCGGGGATCAGTACGCGGCGGAGGACCTGACACAGGCGGCGCTGGAACGCGTCTGGCCGCGATGGGAACGCATCGTCGCCGACGGGGAGCCGTACGCCTATGTCCGTAAGGTCATGGTCAACACCTACACCTCCTGGTGGCGTCGGGCCTGGCGGGCGGAGCAGCCCACCCAGACGCTCCCCGAGTTGGTCGACCTCGAGGACGAGTACGCCGCCACCGACCTGCACGACGCCTTCCTCCGGCTGCTGGCCACCCTGTCGCCCCGCCAGCGAGCGGTGCTGGTGCTGCGGTTCCACGAGGACCTCACCGAGGCCGCCACCGCCGAGGCCCTCGGCTGCTCCATCGGAACGGTCAAGAGCCAGACCGCCCGAGCCCTGACCAAGTTGCGCCTCCACACCGATCCCAGACTGGCGATGCACGACTCATGAACAGCTCCGAGGTCTCCGAGGCACTCCGCGCGAGCGGTGCCGCGACCGACGACTGCCCGGATCTCTTCCTCCGGGTGGCAGCGGGGGTCGGGCGTCGACGCCGGCGGCAGCGCACGGCCGTCGGCGTCGCGCTCGTCGTGACGGTCGCTGTCGCTCTGGCCGTGCCGGCGGTCGGCGCCGGATCGAGCGGCTCCACGGTCTCCGCCGAGGGCTACGTCGCGTCCAGCGTCCGGGACAGCTGCGCCAGCGACCGGTCGCTTCCCTCCAACTCGTTCGTGCGCAGGGCAGAAGCGCTCGCGGGTACGACCTGCACGTCGGCCGTCGCTGTCCTGCCGGCACCCTTCGCGTGGCACCACACCGCTCGCCGCTACGGGCTCGAACAGCCCTAGTTTCCCTCTTTCCCAGCGACTCTCACACAAGGATGACGCATGTCCGCATCAAGAACACGGGTCCTCGCAACAGTGGCCGTCGCCGGGCTTGTGGTGACGTCGGCGTGCAGCTCGAAGTCGTCGTCTTCACCCGGCCAAGCGGCGGGCGACACCAGCAGCTCGGCATCGAGCCCGGCGGGAGCCGTGCCTGGCGGGTTCATCGAGAACACCAACGCGAGCGGCACGCCGGTCAAGGGCGGCACGCTGCACATGCTGGGCGTCGGGGACGTGGACTTCCTGGACCCGAACATCTCCTACTACTCGACGGGCTACCTGGCCGCCCGGCTCTACAGCCGGCAGCTGGTGACCTACCCGGCCATCGCCGGCAAGGCCACCACCGACGTCGCTGACCTTGCGACGACGCTGCCAACCCTCGCGAACGGCGGCATCAGCAAGGACGGCCGCACGTACACCATGACCATCCGCACCGGCGCCAAGTGGAGCACCAACCCGGCTCGGCAGATCACCGCTGCCGACGAGGTCCACGGCGTGAAGCGCACCTGCAACCCGGCGAACCCGTTCGGCGGCATGCCCGACTTTGAGCAGCTCATCGTCGGGATGGCCGACTACTGCGCGGGTTTCGCCAAGGTGGACGGCAAGTCCGCGGCGGCGATGGCGGCGTACGAGAAGGACCATGACATCGCCGGTGTGAAGGTGGCAGCGGACAACCCGAACACGGTGGTGTTCACGCTCACCCACGCCGCCTCGTACTTCCTGCCCATGCTCAGCCTGACCGCCTTCAGCCCTGCACCCGCGGAGTACGACCAGTACATCCCCGGCTCAGCAGAGCTGGCCCAGCACACGATCAGCGACGGCCCGTACGAGATCTCGAAGTACAACCCGGCACACGAGATCGACTTCGACCGCAACCCGGCGTGGGATGCCAGCACGGACACTGTCCGCAAGGCGTACGTCGACAAGGTCGTGGCCTCCGAGACCGGCGACCAGGACTCCATCCAGCAACAGCTGAAGGCCGACACGGCGGGCGCGGACATGGACTGGGACACGTTCCCGCCGGTGTCCCAGGTGCAGTCGCTGGTCAACGCCAAGGACCCGAACTTCTTCCTCGGGCAGACCTTCGCCAGCAACCCCTACATCGTGTTCAACACGGTCTCACCCAACAACGGCGGTGCCCTGGCCAAGGTGGCGGTACGCCGCGCGATCTCGGAGGCCATCAGCCGCGACCACCTGATCCAGGACGACAACGGACCCCTGGTCTCGCCGCCGCTGAGCCACATCCTGCCTGCCGGCATCTCGGGTACCGCCAGCAACACCAGCATCGACCTCTACCCCTACAACGTGGCGCAGGCGAAGAAGGACCTCGCGGCGGCGGGAGTGACCAAACTGACCCTGAAGTTCCTTTACCGGCCCAAGTCCTCGCTGGCCAGCAAGTTGTTCCAGACGCTCCAGCAGGACCTGAGCGAGGTCGGCATCACGGTGACCGGCGTCCCGGTGCCCAACGCCGACTTCCTGACGAAGTACCTCGAGGTGCCCAGCGTCGCCCACGCCGGCACGTGGGACGTCTCGATCGCCGGCTGGGGGCCGGACTGGTACGGCGACGCGGCCACGTCGTTCTTCCTGCCGCTGTTCTACGGCAAGAACGGGGCAGCCTTCCCGCCCAACGGCAGTGACTTCGGCTTCTACGACAGCCCGACCGTCGACTCCCTCGTGGACCAGGCCTCCACCGCGGTGGACGCGGCGACGGCACACGCGCTGTGGGCCAAGGCCGATCAGCAGGTCATGGACGACGCGTCGTTCTACCCGATCACGGCCAACAACCAGCCGACCTACCACGCGAGCCACGTGCACAACACGGTGTTCATCCCGGCGATCCAGCAGCTCGACCCGGCGAATGTCTGGCTGACCAAGTAAGTCAGGACGCGGCGACGGGGAGCTGCAGCTCGGTGACCCCGTTCGCCGCGTTCTCGGGCGTGTAGTCGAGGTAGACCTCGCGGGCCCAGGCCACCGGGTGGTAGCCGTTCGCCGCCACCCAGCCAGTGAGGACGTCCATCGTCGGCATCACGTCACTCATCGGTCCGTGGTGCACCGTCGCCGCAGCCTCGATCGCGGGCAGGTCGACGACCGCGAAGTCGTACGCCGGTTGCGGGTCGACGTCGACACCGAAGCAGGCGTGGACGATGACCTCGTCGCCGCTCGCACCCGGCGTGTAGTAGGCGAGAGGCGGTCCCGTGATGGCCACACCTGCCGCCTCGAGCCGTCCGATCAGGTCGGGGTAGAGCGGCGAGATGGCCGGGCCGATCGCCCACCCGGCATAGCTCTCGGCCACAGCGGTGATCTCGGCGACGCGGACAGGCGCAACCTGCTTGAGCGCAACGGTCATGGTGGTCTTCCCTTCTCCTCGGGTCGCCCTTCTGACGCAAGCGCCGAGGCGAACTCATCGGCCCCGACACTAGGCTTTTCCGGGTGACCGACCCGCTGTCCACGATTGTCGACCGGCTACGCGCCGCCGGTTGCGTCTTCGCCGAGGACGAGTCGGCCCTGATCGTTGCCGCTGCCACGTCACCGGCCGAGGTGGACGCACTGGTTGCCCGGCGCGTCGACGGCGAGCCGCTCGAGCTGGTGATCGGCTACGCGGAGTTCTGCGGCGTCCGGGTCACCGTGTGCCCGGGCGTCTTCATTCCCCGCCATCGCACCGAGTTCCTGGTACGGGAGGCCGCCGCGCTCACGTCTCCCGGCAATGTCGTGGTCGACCTGTGCTGCGGCACCGGCGCGCTCGGCCTGGCCCTCTCGACGTTGGTCCCCGGGGTATCCGTCACCGCCGCCGACCTCGACCCCGCTGCAGTCGCATGCGCGCGCCGCAACCTCGGCGCCACCGTGCCCGTCTACGCGGGCGACCTGTTCGCCGCCCTGCCGGCCGATCTGCGGGGCCGGATCCAGGTCCTCCTCGCCAACACGCCTTATGTGCCCACGGACGAGATCGACCTGCTGCCGTCCGAGGCGCGTGACCACGAGCACCACCTCGCCCTCGACGGCGGCCCGGACGGCCTCGATCTCCAGCGCCGCGTCGCGGCGGGCGCCGCCGAGTGGTTGGCTCCCGGCGGTCACGTGCTGGTCGAGGTCAGCGACCGGCAGGCGGCCACCGCGCGCGACATCTTCGACGCAGCAGGACTTGCGGCGCGCGTTGCCGAGTCCAAAGACTGGGACGCGATCGTGATCATCGCCGCACGACGCTAGCTGCGCCGACCTCTAACCGGTGCTCACGGGTCTCGGGGGGTCGCTGTCTCCGGTGGTGTCGGCGGTGTCGCTGTCGGGTCGGTAGTCGTGGGGGTAGGTGTAGTAGATCCGTCCGAGTGGGGTGGTCCATTCGAGGACGGCGTTGTCGAGGTGGCGGTAGTGGAAGCCGAGGAAGGTTTTGGCTCGGTGGTGGCGTCGGGACAGTGCGGCCATGTTGTTCGCCGCGGTCCGCCCGCCCTCTTCTTCCGCTGGCGGCGACGCACTGGTCCCGGGGGTGCGCGGGCTCGCGGCAGGGTGCGTGGGCGGCGCGGTGTGGCCGGTGACTCCGTCATTGCCCATGGCTGCGTCGTCGCCAACGGCTGCGCCAACCGCGACCGCGACCATTACCGACGGCTCGGCTGCTGTGTCGGGCTCGACTACTGCCGCAGCCTCGTCCGTGGCCTCGGTGGAGGCCTTGGGCCCGACCGCTGCCGCTGCCGCTGCGTCCACCTCGCCTGACGTCGGGTCGGACTCCAACGCTGCGTCCGGCGTCGCCGTCGTCGTGGTCGGGGTTTCGGTTGTCGGCTCGGTGGTGGCTCTGGTCTTCCGGCGCCGGCGCTTGATGGTGCCCGTCTTGCTGTCGCCTGCGGACGCCTCGGCGGTCGCGTCGCCGGTCGTGCCCGTCGCAGCGTCGCTGGTTCCGGCCTTCCCCGCGCCGGTCCTGTTCTTGTTCTTGAAGGCGTGGGTGTGGTCGAGGTCGTTGCCGTGGTGGCGGGTGCCGCCGGGGAACCGGTCGTAGCGGTCGCGGAGGTGGAGGTAGGTGCTGAGTTGGGGGAAGTCGTGGATGGTGGTGCCGGCGTCTAACAGGTGGCCGTCGGCGGGGTCGTAGACGAGGCGTTGCCAGGCGGCGTTGTCGGTGAGCTCGCGGATCACCTCGGCGGGGAGGTGGCCGTAGCCGAGGAGCTCCCCGTCGTGGTCCCGCAGGCGGAGCAGGGTCGGCAGGTCGATGAGGAGTTGGACGAGTTTCTTCGGTGTGATGGGTTGGCCGGGGTGGTTCGGGTCGAACCCGAGCACCATCCCGGTCAGCGCGTCGGCGATCCGTTCGTCCTGGTTGCGGCCGTCGTCCCGCCGGTGCGGGCCGGCGACCTGACGGAGCATGCTCTGCACCGCCAACGCTTCGACCGGGGGGAGGTAGGCGTACAAACCCATCAGCCCGGTGCCGTCCTCACCGCGCGGGTCGAACACCACCCGGCGGCCCTTCGCCGCCTTCACCAGCTGGTCGACTTTGCGGTCGTTGCCCGCCTGCCGGTCGACCCGGCGGGTGTGCTTGGTCAGGTCGGCGCGTAACCGCCCGGTCGGCACCTCCGCCGCGGTACCCAGCACCCGGTCCTCGACCTGTCGGGCGACGTCGGGGTGCAGCCGGGCCAGCTCGTCGACGATGAGGCGGGCCCGGTAGGGGGACAACCGGCCGGCGCGGAGCAGGTCACCGGTGCGGACCAGGGTCGAGGTGAGCAGGCGGGCGGTGAGGATCTGGGTGTAGGCGAACCCTTCAGCGCACCCGGTCGCCAACGCGAGTTCGATCATCAACGCTTCGTCGTCACCGAACCCGTCCACGCTCACCGGCTCCGGACCGGCGAACCCGGCCACCGCCAACGACTTCTGCCCGGCCAGCCACGCGTCCTGGGTTTCCCACAGCTGCACCGCGGTCAACCACTCATCCTGACTGAGCGCACGCCCGACCAGCGAGGTCAGCAGCCGCTGCCCATCCGGCCCCGGACCAGCCAGCCCCGCCTCGATCAGGGTCTCCTCGACGGTCGGCCGCCACGGCGGATCCAAGTAGGGGACCGCGTCAGCGAGCTCGGCATCCGTCGGGGCATCAACCCACCACGGCACCGTGTCCGGCCACTCGTCGAACCCCGTCTCGTCCATGCCAAGAACGCTAGACGAGACCCCCGACAAAAACCGACCACCAGGACCCGTACCAAGAAAAGAGGTTGAAGACATTGAAGAGTAGCTGCCCCGTTGTCCACAGGAGCTGGCTGCCAGCACCACACAGGGAGACAGTGTGGTAGACGTGACACATGACAATTGCCAGGGCCACTGCATGCGCGTGACCTTCCCCCACCGGCCGCTGACCCGACGCCGGTGGAGCATGATCGCTGCAGTCACACTGGTTCTGGGCGCCTTGACCGCGCCTGCACACGCAGATCCGCCGACCTTCCCGGCCGGCCCTGATCTTTCGCACCATCAGCACGACGCCGGCCCCTTCGACTGGACGCAGGTCCTCACGTCCGCGCCGAGCTTTGCCATCTCCAAGGCCACCGAGGGCACGACCTTCACCGACAACCAGTTCGCCAGCGACTACGCGACCGAGAAGGCCGACGGTCTCGCGCGCGGCTCGTACCACTACGCACAGCCGGCGCTGCCGATGACCACAGCCGTCGCGCAGGCCGACTTCTACGCCACCACTATCGGCACCCAACTCGACGCCGGAGACCTGCCGCCGGTGATCGACCTCGAGGTCAGCAACGGCCTCGCGCCACGTGACCTCATCACCTGGACCCAGACCTTCCTGGCCGAGCTGATGGCCAAGACCGGCCGCGTCCCGATGATCTACACCGGCCGCAACTTCTGGCAGACAGCCATGGCCAATTCCACCGCCTTCATCCGCTACCCGCTCTGGATCGCCGACTACACCCCCAACGCGACCGTGCCGTCGTCGCCGCTCGTCGGCGGCTGGCCGACCTGGGCGATGTGGCAGTGGACCGGCGCCGGCTCGCTGCCCGGGGTGACAGGACTCGTCGATCGCAACTACTTCAATGGCACCACAGCCACTCTGGCCGGTTTCGCCGACGGCACCCATGCCACTGTGCTGCCCGCGGTCGCCCCCGCCGCACCCTTGTCGGTCGTCGAGCAGCCCGGTGGCAACGCCATGACCGTCACCTGGCAGCCCGCAGACAACGGCGGAGTGCCGCTCACCAGCTATCAGGTCACGCTCTCCCCCGGCGGCGCCACCCTGACGGTGCCCGGCAGCCAGACCAGCGCTGTCATCCCAGGGCTCAGTCCGACCGTGGTCTACACCGCCACGGTCACCGCCACGTCACCGGCCGGCACCAGCCCAGCCTCGACACCGTCCGGCCCGAGCGGCGCCACCATCGGCAGCGTCCCCGTCACTCTCACTCTGACGGAGGCCCCGGTGACCGTCATGTCCGGCCACAGTGCCGTGCTGTCAGGCACTCTGGTACGCGGCGACGGCTTGGGCCCCGTCGCCGGCGTAGCCCTGACCATCGCAGCCAAGGCCACCGGAGCCGCAGCGCCGACCCCGATCGGCACCGTCACGACCTCGGCCACCGGCACCTACACCTTCCCCGTGGCGCCTAAACTGACGACCCGCTACAGCATCGACTACGCCGGCGGCGGAGGCTGGGCGCCGGCAACCGCCACGACCCTGATGACCGCCAAGGTCAACGTCACAACCGTACTGAGCAAAGCCACCATTTCCCGCAACACCAAGGTAATCCTGCACGGCGGGGTCTCTGTCGCCGCAGCCGGCCGCACCGTCACAAGGCAGCGGTGGTACGCCAACGCGTGGCACAACGGACCCGGCGCCAAGGTCGGCAAGACCGGCCACTACACCTTCACGGTGACGCCCACCACCAAGGGCAAGACCAAGTTCCGGGTGATCCTGACGTCCAAGCCCGGCCTGACGGGGTCGTTCTCACCGACGGTGATCCTGACGGTGCGCTAAACCAGGCGAAGCACCGCGTCGAGGCCGTGGTCGACGCCGGGACCGGTGTACGGCAGGAGCAGCGTGCGCATGCCGAGCTCGACCGCCCCACCATCGGCCCGGAAGTTGTCTCCCACCATCAACGCATCCGCAGGCTCGACGCCCAGCGCCTCGCACGCCGCGGCAAACATCGCGGCCGCCGGCTTCATCACCCCGACGTCGGTGGACAGCACGAAAGACTTGATCAGTAAGGAAAGTCCGTGGCCGGCGAAGACCGCCGGCAGGTCAAAGCCAACGTTGCTCACCACAGCAACCGGCACGCCCTGGTCGTGCAGCGTCCGCAGCACGAGCTCGGCGTCCGGGTAGGGCGTCCAGCCCTCAGGGGCGATCCCGCGTTCGTAGAGGCGACGGGCGAGATCGGCGCCCACGACGGGCTCGATCAGTCCTTCGTAGAGCTCGCGGTGCCGCGCCGTGCTGAGGTCGCGCTGCCGGTAGTCATCCGCCAGCCACGGCGGGATCTCGACAGGCTCCGGACCGCCTGACCGGCCGGCCTGCTCGAGCCGCAGCGCCAGGTCGGTGACCTCGACGGGCGACAGCGACGGGCAGACCGCCGCGACCCACTCCTCCCGCGGCTCGGGCACGAGCAGAGTGCCGGCGAAGTCGAACAGGACCGCGGAGACAGGGCGCACCCGGCAGAGTCTGCCAGATGGGGGTCAGCCGCCTTGGCGGCGCTTGGCGATCAGCCGCTGAACCACCTCGGGGTCGAGCCCACGGCCGAAGCCGTCGTCGGCACCGGTCAACAGCTCGGCCTGGACGCGGCGGCGGCGGCGCAGCGTGAAGACGACGATCCCGGCCGCCAGGGGGTAAGGGACGACGACGCCGGCCACCTCGACCCACCGCTCGTAGTCGTTGACCAGGATCGCCGTGCCGCCCGGGTCGCTCGCCTTGAAGGCCACGGTCGTGGAGTCGAACCGGTCGGTGTTGTCGATCGAGTACTGCTCGCCGCGATAGGAGTAGAAGACGATGCCACCCCGCTCGACGCCCTTGACCTTGGTGCCGGTCCACTGCACGGCGGTCGGCCCGCTCAGCGACGAGTGCAGGATCACCGTGCTGAGCAGCACCAGGAACACGACCACCGCGACCAGCCAGCGGTTGCCATCGAGACGCTCGCGTACCCCCATGGCCAGCACGCTACCGGCCCGAGCCGCGGCGGTCAGGCGGGTTTCGGCCGCAGGTCGTCGCCGGACCGGGCGAAGGCAGCCGCCAGCGCCTCACGCCAGTCCCGCATCGGCGGCATGCCGGCCGCCCGCCAGCGCTGGCTGCCCAGCACGGAGTACGACGGCCGCGGCGCCGGTCGCGGGAACGCCTCGGTCGTGGTGGGCAGGACGCGGTCGGGGTCGGCGCCGAGCTCCTCGAAGACCGCGCGGGCCAGCCCGTACCACGTGGTCTCTCCGCCGCCGGTGACGTGGTAGACCCCGGGGGCTGCGCCGGAGCGGCCGAGCGTGGCGAGTGCGTAGGCCAGGTCGCGCGACCAGGTCGGCGAGCCGCGCTGGTCGTCGACGACGGAGACCGTCTCGCGCGACGCCTCGAGCGCGGCCATGGTCTTGACGAAGTTGCCTCCGGTGGCGCCGTAGACCCACGCGGTCCGGACGACGTAGACGTCGGGGTGGACGCTGAACGCCGCCACCTCGCCAGCCAGCTTGGTCCGGCCGTACGCCGACCGCGGCTCGGTCGGCGCGTCCTCGAGGTACGGCACGCTGCCCGTACCGTCGAAGACGTAGTCGGTGGACACGTGCAGCAGACGGGCGCGGCCGGAGGTGGCGAGCGCCAGGACGCCGGGGCCGGTGGCGTTGACCCGGTAGGCGTCGTCCTCGTGCGTCTCCGCATCGTCGACCTTGGTGTAGGCGGCAGCGTTGACCACGATGTCGGGCCAGACCTCGTCGACCGCCCGACGCACCGCCCGCTCGTCGGCGATGTCGAGATCGGCCCTCGTCAGCCCGACGACCTCGTCACCGGAGTCGGTGAGCACCGACACCAGGTCCGACCCGAGCTGCCCGCCCGCACCGGTCACCAACCAACGCGTCATTTTTCGGAAGCCTTCGCAATGCCCCTGCGCAGCGGCTCCCACCAGGCACGGTTCTCGCGGTACCAGGAAACCGTCTGGGCCAGACCGTCCTCGAACGGCGTCCGCGGCGCGTAGCCCAGCGCCCGCAGCTTGGAGTCGTCGACCGAGTAGCGCCGGTCGTGACCCTTGCGGTCCTCGACCGGCGTGACGTGCGACCAGTCCGCGCCAACCGCCGACAGCAGGCGTTCGGTGAGCTCGCGGTTGGTCAGCTCGAGGCCGCCGCCGATGTTGTAGATCTCGCCGGCGCCACCCTGCTCGAGCGCCAGCTGGATGCCGCGGCAGTGGTCGTCGACGTGCAGCCAGTCGCGGACGTTGAGCCCGTCCCCGTACAACGGCACGTTTTTGCCGTCGAGCAGGTTGGTGACAAACAGCGGGACGACCTTCTCGGGAAACTGGTACGGGCCGTAGTTGTTGCTGCAGCGGGTGATCGTGACGTTGAGCCCGTAGGTCCGCGCGTAGGAGCGGGCGATGAGGTCGGCGCCGGCTTTGGCTGCGCTGTACGGGGAGTTGGGCAGCAGCGGCCACTCCTCGGTCCACGAGCCCTCCGCGATCGACCCGTACACCTCGTCGGTCGACACGTGGAGCACCCGGCCTACCCCGACCCGAAGGCAGGCCTCGAGCAGCGTCTGCGTGCCGAGCACGTTGGTCACGACGAAGTCGGAAGCGCCGGTGATCGAACGGTCGACGTGGGTCTCAGCGGCGAAGTTGACCACGATGTCGTGGCCAGGCAACGCGGCGTCGAGCGCAGCGGCGTCACCGATGTCCGCGTGGACGAAGCGGTAGCGCGGGTCGCCCGCCACCGGCTCGAGGTTGGCCAGGTTGCCGGCGTAGGTCAGCTTGTCGTACACGGTGACCCGCTCGGGCCGCACCCCGTCGTAGCCGCCGGAGAGCAGCGTCCGGACGTAGTGAGAGCCGATGAACCCGGCCCCTCCGGTCACGAGCACACGCATGCCGCCGCCTCTTCCTGTCCTGGGGTCTGTCGCCCCGTGATTGTGCCCGATCGCCGGGTCGGACGAGAAACCTGGGCCAAAACGGGACGATCATGAGCGAGCGGGTAGACCCAGGTCAGCCCATCCACGCGGAGGATCCCATCGCCAGCCAGCCCGGCAGCCCCAGCGCCCCGAACCTGCCGACGGCCGTGATCGACGAGGGCAGCCGCGTGATCATCGTCCTGCCGGCTGAGCCGCGCTCCGCCGCCCATGCCCGGTCTCTCGTCACCGTGGCCTGCAGCCGGTGGCAGGCCGAGCAGGTGTGCGCCGACACCGAGCTGGTCGTCACCGAGCTGGTGGCCAACGCGGTACGCCATGCGGGCACCGAGATCACGGTACGGCTGGCGGCCATCGCGGGCACCCCCGGTGGGGTACGGGCAGAGGTGAGCGACTCCTCGACCCGTCCGGTGAGACCGCGCCAGGCCAGCGCGCTCGAGGAGAGCGGCCGCGGGCTGTTGCTCGTGGACATCCTGTCCAGCCGGTGGGGCGCCGACGCCACCACCGAGGGCAAGACGGTCTGGGCCGAGCTCATCCCCTGAGCAATACCGAACAAAAAACCGAACGTCAGTATTGACATCGAACATGAGTCCCGTCAGAGTGCACACATTCGGTGTGCGAGTCGGCGACGGGGCTGGCTCCCTTCTCCTCCACGTGGGTCACCACCCACGCCTGCGAAACTGGAGCTTCCTATGACTTACGCCAAGTCGGTGCGGGCGACCCCGCCCGTCGAGACCGTGCACACCGAGCTCAGAACCAGCTCGATCGGTCTGCCCGGTGTGCTCATGCAGGCCATCGCGCAGATCTCCCCCACGCTCGGCATCTTCTACACGATCGCCTTCAACACCGGCCAAGCCGGCCGGAGTGCGCCCCTCACCTACCTCGCAGCCTTCGCGGTCTGCCTGGTGATCTCCGTGCCCATGACCGGGCTCGCCCGCCACCTGCCGTCCGCCGGCGGCTTCTACACCTACGTCTCCCACGGCATCGGCCCGCGCTGGGGCTTCATCACCGGCTGGCTTTACGCGATGATGGTGACGATCGTGCCGGCCGCGTTGGCCGCCTTCACCGGGGCCGTCCTGCACGACGAGCTCAACTCGAAGTACGGCTTCGCCGTGCCGTGGTGGGCCTACGCCCTCGTCATCATGGCGATCTGCTTCGCCTGTGCCTACCGAGGGATCGTGCTCTCGATCCGCTTCCTGGTCGTGATGTCCATGTTCGAGATCGCCGTCGGCCTCGGCCTTTCGCTGAGCGGACTGTTCAAGCCAGGACCAGGCGGGGTCAACGTCTCCGGCTTCAACCCGGCGCACATCGGCAGCTCCTCAGGCTTCTTCCTCGCCATCGTGCTGTCGATCTTCGCCTTCACCGGGTTCGAGTCGGCGGCCACGGTGGCCGAGGAGTCCCGTGACCCCAAGTCGCTCGTGCCGCGAGCGATCTCCGGCTCACTGATCCTCATCGGCCTGTTCTACGTCGTCTGCTCGTGGGGGCTGCAGATCGGCTGGGGCACCGACAGACTCAGCGCGCTGGCGTCCTCCCCGACCGCGCCTGCCTTCGTGCTCGCGGATCGGCTGTGGAGCGGTGGCTCGATCATCGTGCTCATCGCCCTTGTCAACTCCGGTCTCGGCGTCTGCATCGCCTGTACAACCAGCTCGACCCGCACGATCTTCGGGATGGCCCGCACGGGTGCGTTGCCCGCGCCCTTCGCCCGAGTGCACCCGACCCACCGCACCCCGCTGACAGCCGTCTACTTCCAGACCTTCGTCGCGGTGGGCATCCTGCTCGCGGTGGGGCTGCCGCTGGGCCCGTACAACCTGTTCAACCTGCTGGGCACGACCGGGACCTTCGCCTACATCCCCATCTTCATCCTGATGAACATCGCGGCCTTCCTCTACTTCCGCAGGA
This sequence comes from Acidothermaceae bacterium B102, assembly GCA_033097465.1. Classification (GTDB taxonomy): domain Bacteria; phylum Actinomycetota; class Actinomycetes; order JAWWOL01; family JAWWOL01; genus JAWWOL01. The sequence continues at coordinate 3,031,297 of AP028633.1, read as the reverse complement.
CGGTGCCGGAGGAGTTCAGCATCTGGCGGTACGTCGCCGCGCCCATCATCTCCACCGTCGCGCTGATCGTGATCGGCTACAAGAGCATCGTGCCGCTGCCCGCGTCCCCGGTGGACTGGGCGCCGGCGCTGGCAGCCGGCTACCTCGTCCTGGGCGCGGCGGTGCTGTTCGGACGTAACCTGCGACCGAACCACCGCGCTTGGATGGTGTCGGCCGGCGAGCTGCCCGATGTCGGGTGAGACCATGACCGTCGTCGAAGAGGAGACCCCGGTGCCAGCGGAAGACCGTCATCAGACCATCCTGCAGCTGCTCCAGGCCCGTGGGCAGGTAGCGATCGCCGATCTCAGCGCGCGGTTCGCCGTGTCGGAGATGACGATCCGCCGGGACCTGGCTCAGCTGGAGGCGGACGGTCTGCTGCGGCGCACCCACGGCGGCGCGGCACGGACCGACAGCGGCAGCTTCGAGCCGCCGTTCGCACTGCGAGCCCGGATGCACCCGGAGGCCAAGCGGGCCATCGCCGCCGCCGTGGCCAGCGAGCTCGACGACGGGCTGACCATCATCCTCGACGGTGGCAGCACCGGCGTGGCCATCGCGGAGGCACTGGTGGGGCGCAACCTCACCATCTGCGCGCTGAACATCAGGGTCGCCGAGATCCTGGCGTCCTCACCGGCCACCCGGGTCATGGTCCCCGGCGGCCAGATCCGTCACGGCGAGCTGAGCCTCGTCGGCCCCGCGGTCGAGCGGATGCTCGCTGACCACGTGTTCGACACCTACGTCATGACGGTGTCAGGCATCGACGTCGAGGCGGGACTCACCGAGTGGAATGTCGACGACGCGGCGACCAAGCGCGCATCGCTCGCCAACTCGCGGCGCCGCATCGTCGCCTGCGACGCCTCCAAGTTCGGCCAGACCGCTTTCGCCCGCGTCGCTGCCATGAGCGATGCCGACCTCATCATCACCGACGCCGATCTCGACGCGCAGCACCGCCAAGCCATCGCCGTGCTCGGTGCCGACCTGCGGATCGCCTGAGTCCGCCTCCCTCTTTCGCCACTGTCAAAGGACAGCCATGCCTATCGCGACAGCATTGCCCCGTGAGGTAGACACGATCGTCATCGGCGCCGGGACCGGCGGGGCGGCCCTCGCCGGGGTCCTGGCCGAGAACAGCACCGACACCGTCCTGCTGCTGGAGGCCGGTCCCGACTACGGCCCGTACGCCGACGGCCACTGGCCCGCCGACCTGCTCAGCGCCAAATCCATCCCGCTGTCCCACGACTGGGACCTTGCCATGGCCACTGCATCCGGGGCCGCCCTCGACCTGCCGCGGGCGCGGGTGGTGGGCGGGTGTTCGTCGCACAACGGGTGCACAGCCTCGCTCAGTGCCCGCGAGGACTACGACGACTGGCACGCCCGCGGCAACCCCGGCTGGGACGCCGACACCATCGAGCCGCTGCTCCATTTCGTCCATGACCGGTTCCGGGTACGCCGCTACACGATGGGCGAGCTGACCACTGCTCAGGTGGCCTTCGTCGAGGCCGGGCTGCGCAGCGGCCTCCCGTTCGCCGATGACCTCGACGACTTCGCCGCCGGCGTCGGCATCGGCCCGATGCCGGTCAACGTCGTCGACGGCGTGCGGTGGAACGCCGCCTTCGCCTTCCTTGACCCGGTGCGCGATCGAGCCCACCTGACCATTGCCGGAGACAGCGCCGTTTCCCGGTTGCTGTTCGACGGTCACTCCGTCACCGGTGTCGAGGTCGTCACGGGCGGGCAGACGCAGGTGATCCACGCGGGCCGCGTCGTCGTGGCGGCCGGCTCGTACCACTCACCCGCTCTCCTGCTGCGCTCCGGGATCGGGGCGGCCGACGACCTGCGCGCGCTGCAGCTCGACGTCGCCGCCGACCTGCCGGGCGTCGGGCGACACCTGCTCGACCACCCCTGCGTGCAGCTCGACTTCCTCGGCAAGGAGGGGCTGCTCGAGGAGCTCGCACTGTCGGCGTGGGACCCCGACGAGCAGACCGTGGGGCGGGCCCGGTCCTCGCGGTGCGACAGCGGCCCGTACGACCTGCACGTCTTCATGGTGGCCGGCGCCAACAGCGGGCACCCGGGACTGCCGCCGATCAGCCTGTACGCGGGGGCGATGCGGGCGAAGTCCGAGGGCCAGGTCCGTCTCGCGGACAGCAACCCCACGTCGCGTCCCGTCATCGACCATCGCTACGGCACCGACCCCGAGGGGCACGACCTCGCTGTGCTCGGCGACGGCCTCGAGCTGCTCCGCACGATGACCACCGACCCCACCCTTGCGGCGATCCTGGGCGAGCCGGGTGCGGGCAACGATCAGGCGCTGCAGCGGCTGGTCAACTACTGCCACCCTGCCGGCAGTTGCATGATGGGGCCGGCAAGCGACCCGGGCGCCGTCGTCGACGACCGCGGCGCGGTGCACGGCGTCGACAACCTCTACGTGGCCGACGCGTCGATCATGCCGAGCATCACCCGCGGCAACCCCAACCTGCCGGTGGCGATGATCGGAGCCCGGGTCGCCGCAGGCCTGCTCAAGCTCGACCCGCGCGACGTCACCCAACACCGAGAGAGTCACTCCCTATGACCAAGAGCCCGTTCGAGCTTGACATGGACGACCAGGCAGCCGCGCTGCGCGCGTTCGGCGATGCGCCGCCCCCGGCGGACGTGGTCGACGCGGTGGCGCAGCCGTACGACCGGATCGTGCTCACCGGCATGGGCTCGTCGCACAGTGCCGCTTTGCCGACCTGGCGGGCGCTGACCGCGTCCGGGCATCCGGTCTGGTGGGTCGACACCGGCCAGCTGCTGGACACGCCCGAGCTGGTCACCCCGGGGACGCTGCTCGTGGTGACGTCACAGTCGGGCGCCAGCGCCGAGATCGCCGCGCTGTTCGACCCCGAGAGCGGGATCGGCCCGGCGAGGGTCGTCGCCGTCACCAACAACCCGGACAGCGTGCTGGCCCGCGGGGCGGCTGCCGTCCTGCCGCTGCGCAGCGGGGACGAGGCCACGGTCAGCACCAAGAGCTACCTCAACTCCCTCGCGGCGCACCAGCAGCTGCTGGCCGCCTTCGGCGTGGCAGTCGCCTCGGCCTCGGTGTCGGACGCGGCCAAGGCGGTCGAGCACTTCGTGGCGCCGCAGGAGGCCGTCACCATCGCGCGACACCTCGCCGACGCCGACAACGCACGGCTCGCGTTTGTCGGCAGCCGGGACCACGCCGCGACGGCGCTCTACGCCGGCCTGATCGTCAAGGAGGCCGCCAAGATCCCCGCGGAAGGCTTCATCGGCGGCCAGTTCCGCCATGGGCCGTTCGAGCTGGCCGGCCCCGGACTGGCGGTGGTCGTGCTCGGCGTGTTCGCCGACGACCCCAACTCCTCCCTGCGCGACCTGGCGGCCGACCTCGTACGGGCCGGCTCCCAGGTGCTCCTCGTCGGTGACGTCTCGATCCCCGGCGCGATGTCGGTGGTCCTCGACCAGAGCGGCACCCTCACCGAGCTGTCGATCGGCGCGCTGGTGACGCAGCACCTCGCCGTCGAGATCGCGAAGGCCCGCGGGATCGAGCCCGGTGCCTTCGCCTTCGGCGCCAAAGTGACCACCACGAGATGACGGTCGGGACACGGGTCACCGTCGGGGTCGACCTCGGCGGCACGGGCACCCGGCTCGTGGCGCTGCGGAACGACGGCGTCGTGCACCGTGAGCTGACGGTGCCCACCCCGCGGGACGTCGTGTCTGCGGACGAGCGCATCGCCGAGCTGGCCCGACAGATCCGCTCGCTCTGCGCGGATACGCGTCTGGAGGCCGTCGGCATCGGTGCCAGCGGCCCGATCGACGCGGCCGGCATCATCCGCAACCCGGACACCCTGCCGGCCTTCACCGGGCTGTCGCTGACGACGATGCTCGGGACGACGCTCGGCGTCCCGTGCAGCGTGGACAACGACACGGTCACAGCGGCGATCGGCGAAAATGCCTATGGCGCAGGCAATCACAGCCGCAGCCTGCTCATGATCACGCTGGGTACGGGGGTCGGCGTCAGCGTCCTCGTCGAGGGAAAGCCGTTCCGAGGGGCCGACGGCATCCATCCCGAAGCCGGCCACATCCCGGTCACTGGCCCGGCCGCGCGCTGCTACTGCGGCCTGTCGACCTGCTGGGAGCAGCTGGCGTCCCGACAGGCACTGGACGCCCTGACGGGCCACCGGACCGCCGAGGTAGCCGCCGTCCGCGACCCCGACGCGGTGGAGCTCTTTGCGGAGTACGGACGGCGCGTGGGCGCGGGAACGGGTGCCCTCGTGACCATCTTCCGACCCGACCGCATCGTCTTCGGCGGCAGCGCCGCACAGTACCTGCCGCTGTTCGTCCGCGGGTTGGAGCAGGAGCTCGGCCGATGCGGTTCGTTCCAGCAGTCGGTGTCGTTCGCCGAAGCCGCCCTCGGGTCGCTCTCCGGCGCGATCGGAGCAGCGGTCATGGCGCGTCATCCGGGCTGAGCATCACCCCGGCACGACCGCCGACCAGACGTCCGTCCGCTCGGTGTCCGTGCCGTCGGGGACCGTCGTGAGCGTGCGCTGGTCGACCCGGTAGGTCAGGCCGACGGTGTGCTCGGGGTCGTGCCCGGCCAGCTCGGCCGCCGTGGCGCCGAGCAGGACCAAGGACCGACCGTGCGCCCGTACGACCTGCTCGACAGCTGCCACGTCGACGGTCGCACCGGCCACGACGTAGCCGGTGGGAACTCCGCACTCGTCTCGCACCGCGGGCACCCATCGATAGGCAAGATCGGCGTCGACGAACAGCACGGCCGAGCCCGATGGGATGCGCCGGCACAGCGTGTCCAACGCCGCGAGCTGACCGTTCTCGGTGCTGGTCCAGGCCAACGGTGCCGTCGTGGCGACCGTCGGCACCAGCACGGCAAGCGCAAGGACCGGCGCCGTCCACCGGGCCCGCTCCCCCGCCCGCGCGATGAGCCAGGTCGCCAGCAGCACCAGCACTGGGAGCACGATCGGGACGAACCGCCGGTCAGCCCACGGGTGGTCGGGCGTGATCGACGGGCGCCAGAACACCAGCAGCGCCACAGCGAGACCGGTGCCCACGACGGGCACCAGCGCCGCATCGCGGCCCTGCAGCCAGCGTCGCGCGACCAGCCCCGCTGCGAGGGCGGCCATCAGGATCGCTGGAGCGCCTACCCACCAGCCCATCCACCGCAGTGACTCCTCGGCGTAGGTGCGGTGCGGGTCGATCCTGAGGTGGGCGAGGGCCTGCAGCCGGCCCACCTCCTCGGCGGTGTTGTCGCCCGGCGGGCTGTGCGGGTGGTCGACGTAGGGCCGGACCGCCCACCCGAGGATCGCGACGATCGGCACCCCGACAGCGACGGCAACACCGAGTCGGTGACGCGCCCGCTGCCACGTGCCGCGCTCCTGCAGCCATCGCCCTACCCGTACCGCGATCGCGACCCCCACCGCCACCGCCACCGCGGCAAGGCCGACCAGTCGGAGCTGCGCCCGGGTGTCGTGGAGGTAGGCGTAGTGCAACAGGAACCCGTCGCCCGCTCCAACTGCGACGCCGCCGAACAGGCCGAAGGCCAGGGCGCGCGCATCACGTGCCCGGCCGCTGAGTGCGTAGACGACCACGACGGCGGCCAGCGGCAGCAGGTCGGCCAGCGCGTCGACCCGCACCGCTGCCGTCAGGCCGAGCACCATGCCGGCCAACGCCACCGCCCGCGGCCGGGTGCGTCCCGCGTCCCACAGCAAGCACAGCCCGCCGAAGACCATGAGCTGGGTCAACGGCTCGCTGTACGGGGACCGGAAGGCGTGCGTCTCGGGGTACGCGAGGGCGAGCACCAGGGTCGCGAACGGCGCAGCACGCGGGCCGACCGCCCGCGCCACGAACCCAGCAAACGCCAGCAGTGCGAAGGCCCCGATCACCGCGTTGGCCTTGAGCAGCCAGGCCAACCCACCCAGCCAGTAGGCGGGCGTGATGGTCACCGGAAGACCGGACATGAACTGCGGCTGGATCACGTCGCCGGGACGGCCGTAGAACGCCGGAGTGTTGAATGCGACACCCGGCAGGTGACCGAAGGTGCCAGCGCCACTGGGCATCTGAATCGTGCCGTGCTGGGCGACCCACGAGCCGACCAGCCCGTACGGGCCCGGGTCGCGCCGGACGACGAGGTTCTCGGACGCGTGCAGCGCGGCCCACACCCCGGCGGCCACGACGATGGCGAGGGTGAGCGCGACCGCCCAGCGAGGGCCCCTGACCGCGCCCCAGATCGTCGCTGGGGCCGCCTTGAGCATCGCCCACAGCAGCACCGCAGCCAACGGAATCGCCGACCACGGGTGGAAACCACGTACCAGCAGCAGGAGCACGCCCGCCGCTACCCACGCCGAGCAGACCAGCGCCGGCAGTACGCCGAGAACCCCGTAAGCGCTGGGCCGGTCGGTGGGGTCGGGCACGTGAGCATTCAACCCTGCGGCTGCTCCTCGGGCGACCTTGTAGCCGTGAGTCGCCGCGAATGCCGACGCGAGGCCGGGGCCGGTACGTCAGGATGGCGCCTTGAGGACCACGTAGCCGTCACGGCTGAAGACGACCGTCCATCCCTCGGCCTCGCGCTGCGCGACGTAGGCCTGCTGTCGGGGGACGCTGGACAGTGGCCAGTCCGGCTTGCCGACGTCGGCGACCAGCCACGTCGCGCCGTGCTCCTCGCCGTCGAGCAGCAGCGCGTTGGTGTGGTCGACGAGGTGCGGCTGCAGCCGGTCTGAGGCTTCGACCGTCACGCCGCGGGGCACCACCGCCACGGCTGCGTGGCCCGCCGCTACGCGCCCGCCGGTCTCCCACAGCCGTGGCAGGAACAGCTCATGGAGTGGGAAGTACGCGACCAGCCCCAGCCCCGCCGCGGCGACGGCCACCGGCAACCACTGAGCCACGTGATCCCGTACAGAATTCTTGCGCAGCAGGGGAAGTAGCCGATGGAAGCCCTCCGCCGCCCCCATGGCGACAATGGGCGACGCTGTCGCGGTGTAGTGGTAGCCGATCACCCAGTACTGCTGGCCGGTAGAGAAGAAGCGCTCGGCGATCAGCGGCACCAGCAGGATCAGGGTGGACGAGCCGAGGCTCAGCAGCGCGAAGGGCGCGAAGATGACGAGCAGGGTGTGCCACTTGACCGCGGGGGTGAAGAAGATCGAGATCGTGCGCAGCGGGTGGCGCACCATGAAGCCCAGGGCCGACGGCAGGTCGGTGCCCAGCCGGTCATAGGTCCAGTACATGAATGCGGTGCCGCCGGCGAAGTGCGGCAGCAGGACACGGGTGATGAGGACGTAGCCGCCGAGGCCGCCGACGGTCACGGCTGCGCCGAGCGCTCGCCGGCCCCGTACCGCGAAGTAGAGGCCGAAGAACGCGACGAGCAGGGCGAGATCTTCCTTGACCAGCAGGAGAAGCAGCACTGCCACCGCCGCCGACCGGAACCGCTGCGCCTGGACTCGCTCGATGGCGAACGCGATCAGCGGCACGGCGAAGGCGATCTCGTGGAAGTCGAACGCCAGCGCCTCCTGGAGGCCCCAGTAGGTGAGGTAGCCGACGGTCCAGAGATAGGCGGTACGGGCGCCGAGCAGCCGGTGGACGAAGGCCCACACCGGCACGGCCGACACGGCGAAGAGCAACGCCTGGTCGACCAGCAGGGTCTCCGGGTGCGGCCAGATCCAGTAGGTCGGCGCGAGCAGGGCGAGGATCGGGTGGAAGTGGTCGCCCAGCAGGTCGAAGTGGGCGCCGAGGTGGTCATGGACCCCCTTGACCGGCACGATCGGCAGCCCGAGGTGGGCCCAGCCGCGTACCGCCTCGAAGAAGATGCCCAGGTCGTACGCCGTGGTCTCGAAGACGTGGTGGCGGGCGACCGCGAAGACGGAGTAGATCAGCGCCCCGACGCAGGCGAGCGCCGCAACCCCGCGCCGGTGCCCACGCGGGATCACGTGGTGGCGATGGAGATCCTGCTGTGGTCACCGACCATCAGCCGGTGCGCGCGGGGCAACTCGGCCGACGGCTCCATGACCACGTAGCGGCCGATCAGCGAGTCCTCGATGCGGCCGACGCCGTGGATCACCGAGTGCTCGAGCACCAGCGAGTGCTCGATCTCCGTGTCCTCGATCACGCAGTCGTGGTAGATCGAGGTGAACGGGCCGACGTAGGTGTCGACGATGCGGGTGTTCCTGCCGATCACGGCGGGTCCACGCACGGTCGAACGCACGACCTCGGCGCCCTCCTCGATCACGACCCGGCCGACGATGCGGCTGGTCTCGTCGACCTTGCCGTGGATCGCGGGCTCGAAGCTCTCGAGCACCTTGCGGTTGGTGTCGAGCATGTCCTCGAGCCGGCCGGTGTCCTTCCAGTAGCCGGTCACCATGTGCGGGCGTACCTGGCAGCCGTGGTCGACCAGCCATTGGATCGCGTCGGTGATCTCAAGTTCACCGCGAGCACTGGGCGCGATCTCCCGTACCGCCTGGTGGATCTTGGGACCGAACATGTAGACGCCGACGAGGGCCAGGTCGCTCTTGGGCTCCTTGGGCTTCTCGACGAGGCGGACGATGCCGCCGTCGGGGCCCAGCTCGGCGACCCCGAACTGGGACGGGTCGGGCACCTGCGTGAGCAGCACCTGGGCGTCCGGGAGATCGCGGGCGAACTCCTCGACCAGGCCTTTGATGCCGCCGATGATCAGGTTGTCGCCGAGGTACATCACGAACGGCTCGTCGCCGAGGAAGTCGTGGGCCACCAGCACCGCGTGGGCGAGTCCGCGGGGGGCGTCCTGGCGGATGTAGGTGGCGTGAATGCCCAGGTCGGAGCCGTCGCCCACGGCCGCCATGATCTCCTCGGCCGTGTCGCCGACGATGATGCCGATGTCGGTGATGCCCGCGTCGCGGATGGCCTCGAGCCCGTAGAACAAGATCGGCTTGTTGGCTACGGGGACGAGCTGCTTGGCCGACGTGTGGGTGATCGGGCGCAGCCGGGTTCCAGCGCCTCCGGCAAGAACCAGTGCCTTCATGGGCGCAGATTATCGCACCGGGCACATGAGGACGGGCGTGGCTTCCCCTCATGCGGCGCGAGCAATGCTTATCTGGCTTACCGAGATATGAGCGCGACAACCCGCAGGGCCTCTCGCGCGTCCTGTGAAGACGGACAGACCCGGCAAACGCTAGGAGCGCCCAGCCTGTGAGCGACACCCCGTCCGGCTTCGGAGACCTGCCCCCCGAGCTGGACCCGCGCGGACCGCGAAGACCGGCTGCCTCGTCCTCGGCTGGCAAGTCGCCGTGGTCCACCCCGCTCTCGCGCCGGCGCAGCAACGGCCAACGCGTGGCCGGCTGGGTCGCCGCCGTGGCCTCCGTCGCGGTCTTGCTGACGGCGGGCGGTTTCTGGGTGATCTACCACGGCATCGTCGGCAACATCGCGCACATCAACGCGTTCGACGCGCTCGCCAAGAACGGCATCCACCGCCCCGCCCAAGACACCAAGGCGCAGAACTTCCTGCTCATCGGCTCCGACACCAGGGCCGGCGCCGATGCGGTCTACAACGCGGCCAAGGGCACCGCCGACTACACCTCAGGTCAACGGTCGGACACGATGATGCTGGTGCACGTGCCCACCGGGCCGGCCAAGGCGTCGATCATCTCCTTCCCCCGTGACTCCTGGGTCGAGATCCCGAAGTGGACCGACACCAAGGGCGGCCACCACCCCGCCCACATGTCCAAGCTCAACGCGGCGTTCTCCGAGGGCGGCGCCCCGCTGCTGGTCGCGACGCTCGAGCAGCTCTCCGGCATCCGGGTCGACCACGTCGTCCAGATCGACTTCACCGGCTTCAAGAACATGGTCAACGCCCTCGGCGGCATCGAGGTGTGCGTCAAGACCACCCGGCACGACCACGACAGCGGCGACAACCTGACCGCCGGCGGCCTGCACCTGATCAAGGGCGACGCCGCGCTTGCCTTCGTACGGGACCGTAAGGGTCTGCCCGGCGGCGACATCGACCGCATCGCCGACCAGCAGTACTTCCTGTCGGTGGTCTTGCACAAGGTCCTCTCGGCCGGCACACTCACCGACCCGCTCAAGCTTTACAAGTTCGCCACTGCGGCCGCACGGTCGATGACCACGGACAAGGACTTCGGCATCAACGCGATGAAGACCCTCGCGACGCGACTGCACAGCATCGACCCGGCCCACGTGACGTTCCTCCAGGTGCCGGTCCTCAACAGCAGCGCTCGCGAAGGCGGCCAGAGCGTCGTCGAGCTCGATCCCGTCCACCTGCCGGCCGTGTTCGCCGCCATGAAGGACAACACCGGCCAGCCGACGATCGCCGCCGCGGCGACGACGTCAGCCGCGCCCACCACGCCGGCGGTGCCACTGATCGTCAGCCCGTCGAAGATCCGGGTACGGGTTGCCAACGGCTCGGGCCGTGCCCACCTCGCGGTCCAGACCGCGCAAGCGCTCAAGGCTCTCGGCTTCACCAGCCTCACGGCCGGCAACGCCACCAAGACCGCGACGACCACCGTGTTCTACGGCACCGGCTACGCCGACTCTGCCCGTACCCTCGCCGCCGCCGTCCCCGGGTCGGTCACCGCGCTCAAGACCTCGCTCGGCCGCACCCTCGAGCTGGTCCTGGGCGACAACTTCACCACCACGCAAGCCGTCACGGTGACCGGGACCACGGGCGCCAAGTCGGTCAAAACCACGGCGCCGGCGGCTCCCAAGCCAGCAGTCACGACAACCGCTGCCGCCGCTGCTGCTGCCGCGGTCGTGGCCAAGGCGCCGACGGCCGCGTCGGTCAACTGCGCCCCGTGACCCCTGCCGGACTGCTCACCCGCTCCCTCGCCCGCGACGGTGCCCGGCCGCTCGTCACGTTCTACGACGACGCGACCGGTGAGCGGGTCGAGTTGTCCGTCGCGACCTACGCCAACTGGGTCGCCAAGACCGCCAACCTGCTGCAGGACGGGCTGTCCGCTGAGCCGGGCGAACGGGTCGCCGTACTCCTGCCGACTCACTGGCAAACCGCGGTCATCCTGAGCGCGTGCTGGTCGGCCGGGTTGGTCGTGGCCACGGGGCTCGAGGCGATCGGGCCAGCCGACATCGTCTTCACGGCGGCCGACACGGTCGAGGCAGCGCGTTCGTCGACGCACGCCCGCGAGGTCGTCGCCCTGTCTCTGCTGCCGTTCGCCCGCCCAGCCCCTGGGCTAGCCGCCGGGGTGCTCGACTACGCCCTCGAGGTGCCCACCTACGGCGACCGCTTCGCGCCGTACTCTCCCGTGCTGCCAAGCGATCCGGCCTTCGCGGTCGAGGGCCGCACGCTGTCCGGCGGGGAGCTGGTCGAGGCCGCCGCGATGGCCGGGCTGACCCTCGGCGCGCGGGTGCTGTCGACGTCCGACTTCACCGACCTCGAGGCCGTCGTACGGGGACTGCTCGCGCCGCTGTCGGTCGACGGCTCCGTCGTCCTCTGTCGCAACCTGGACGCGTCGCTGGTCGAGCGACGCAGCACCGCCGAGAAGGTCACCACCACGACCTGAGCGGTCCCGCCCATCCGGATCAGTGGGCCGCATTGGCGGGAATCCCGGCCGCCAAAGGAACCAGAACCGCCCAGTGATCCGCAGAGTTGTGGATCACTGGGCCGCATTGGCGGGAATCCCGGCCGCCAAAGGGACCAGAACCGCCCAGTGATCCGCAGAGTTGGGGGCCGGGAGCGTTAGGCGCGGCCGGCGCGGTAGCGGGTGATCAGGGCGTTGGTCGAGCTGTCGTGACCCAGCCCCGAGTCGGACGTGAGCTCGGGCACGATGCGCTGGGCGAGCGCCTTGCCGAGCTCGACGCCCCACTGGTCGAAGCTGTTGATGCCCCAGATGGCGCCCTGGGTGAAGACCTTGTGCTCGTAGAGCGCAACCAGCTGGCCCAGGGTCGACGGGGTGAGCCGGTCGACGACCAGGGAGGTGGTGGGGTGGTTGCCGGCGAAGGTCTTGTGCGGCACGAGCGGCGCCGCGACCCCCTCGGCGGTCACCTCCTCCGGCGTCTTGCCGAACGCGAGAGCCTCGGTCTGCGCGAGGAAGTTGGCGAAGAGCAGGTCCTGGTGGTTGCCCACCGCGTTCTCTGCCTTGACCACACCGATGAAGTCAGCGGGGATCAGCTTGGTGCCCTGGTGGATCAGCTGGTAGAACGCGTGCTGGCCGTTGGTGCCCGGCTGGCCCCAGACCACCGGTCCGGTCTGCACCGCCACCGGCTGGCCGTCGCGGTCGACACTCTTGCCGTTGCTCTCCATGTCGAGCTGCTGCAGGTAGGCCGAGAACCGCGAGAGATACTGGCTGTACGGAAGAACAGCGAGGGTCTCGGCGCCGAAGAAGTCGTCGTACCAGAGCCCGATGAGTCCCATGAGCACGGGCAGGTTGGTCGCGTACGGCGCCGTGCGGAAGTGCTCGTCCATCTGGTGGAAGCCATCGAGCATCTCGCCGTACGCCTCCGGCCCGATCGCCACCATGAGCGACAAGCCGACCGCCGAGGTGAACGAGTAGCGACCGCCGACCCAGTCCCAGATCGGGAACATGTTGTCGGTCGAGATGCCGAACGCGGCGACCTTCTCGGCGTTGGTCGAGACGGCGACGAAGTGCTTGGCCACGTCGGCGTCGTCGCCTAGCTGGCCGGTCAGCCAGTCGCGGGCGGACGTCGCGTTGGCCAACGTCTCCTGCGTGGTGAAGGTCTTGGAGACGACGATGAACAGCGTCTCGGCCGCGTCCAGGTCGCGGGTCGCCTCGGCGATGTCGGTGCCGTCGACGTTGGACACGAAGCGGAACTGCAGGTCGCGCTGGCTGAAGGCCTGCAGCGCGTCGTACGCCATGGCCGGTCCGAGGTCGGAGCCGCCGATGCCGATATTGACCACGGTACGGATGCGCTTGCCCGTCGTACCGAGCCATGCCCCTGACCGGACGCTGTCGCTGAACGACGCCATGCGGTCGAGCACTGCGTGCACCTCCGCCACCACGTCGACCCCGTCGACGACCAGCGACGCCGAGCGCGGCATGCGCAGGGCGACGTGGAGCACCGCGCGGTCCTCGGTGTTGTTGATGTGCTCGCCGGCGAACATCGCGGCGGCCCGCTCCCGTACCCGTGCCTTGTCGGCGAGGGCGAGCAGCAGCCGCAGTGTCTCGTCAGTGATGCGGTGCTTGGAGTAGTCGAGGTGCACGTCAACCGCGTCGGCCGTCAGCCGGCTGCCACGGGTCGCGTCCTCGGCGAACAACGTCCGCAGATGGACGTCACCGACCTCGGCCTGGTGCTTGGCCAAGGCCTGCCACTCGCCGGTCTCCTGGATCTGCATCGCGCGCCTCCACAGGTCGTCCTCGTCCCGTGAACGACCTTAGTCCTGCAGGCTCAGTGCAGTCCCTTGAAGGCCCTCGCCGGGTAGTCGTTCCTATCTCCCGTGAAGACCGCCATGAACGTCGTCGGCTTCTTGCGGGTGAAGTGGACGCTGAGCAGACCCTTCGCGTTCACCACGCCGTTGCCGATGATCTTCTTGTTGGCGCTGATGAGGACGTGGCGATTGACGCCCCAGCTAGTGAGGTGGGCCGTCACGACGTACACCTTGCCCTTGACCTTGGCCACCGTCAGCGCCAGCTGGGCCGGCGCCCGCGCACCCATCGTGGCGGTGACGGCGGTGCTCGCGTAGTGACTCGTATCTCCGACGAACCCCACGGTGTAGGTCACGCTGCCCACGGCGTTGGGGGTGATCGGGTAGACGAACGCGCCACCGGCTGTGGTGGTCGTGGAGCCGACGCCCGTCGTCACTCCGTTCACCGTCTGGGTGACGCTGATCGGGAAGCCGGCGGCGCTGGCCCCGTTGACGAAGGACAAGGTGCCGGCCAGGTCGAACGGCTGACCGACGAAGCGCCGCGGAGGACTGGCCACGCTGATCTCCGAGGCCACCGGTACGGCCCGTGGGGTGCCGGTCGGCGGGTGCGGCGTCGGAATTCCGGTGGGCGGGGTCACCACCGGCGGCGCCACCGGCGGCGGGTCGACGGGCGGGAACGTCGGGGCCGACGACACCGGCAGCGTCACCAGGTACAGCTCGTTGGGCGTGATGTTGGTGTTGTAGGCGAGCGCGTAGAGCTGCGTGCTGTCTGCGGAGAACGCCAGGCCGCGGGGCGGCGTCGTGGGACCCGAACCCCCGTCGCTGTTGTCGAACGAGTAGACCTTGGAGCCGTCGCCATGGTTGAACACCGCGACGTCGTCCCAGTAGATGCCGTTCATGCCGGCCGCCAGGTAGTTGCCGTCGGGCGAGAAGGCGGCGGCCGTCGGGTAGGTGCCGGAGGTGTAGGTGGCCACCCCGGAGAAGTCGACGGTCGAGAACTCCTGGTGCGTGTACGGGAATCCGCAGGCCAGCACGAAGGTGCTGCCATCGGGGTTGACCGCGATGTCACCGAGGTTGTCGCAGCTGCCGACGCTGGCGCTCGCGATCACCGAGGACGGAGTGCCGGTACCGACAGTCCAGAGCCCGATCTGCGCCGGATCCTCGCCCACGCTGCCCGAGATGAAGTGGGTGGTTCCCGGCACGGCCCGGACCCTGGGGTTGTACTCCGAGCCCGTGACGTGCACCGTCCCGTCGGTCGTCTTGAGGACGCCCACGCCGCCCCACTGTCCGTCGCAGGCGTAGCCGAACGCGATGTACGTGGCGTTGACCACGGTCACCGAGTCGGGGCAGTCGCCGGCCGGGAGCGAGAACGGGACGACGGTGAGATCGGCCAGCTTGATCTGGTAGATCTTGGTGAGGGGCGCCGCGCTGGAGGCATAGGCATAGAGGCCGTCGGGCGACATAGCGATGTCGGAGATGGTTCCTGCGGTCGCGACCGTCGTGTCGACGTTGCCGTCGAGGTCGGTCACGATGACGCCGTTGGTGCTGCCGCTGGCGAACAGCAGGTGGCTGTGGGCGCTGTCGACCGTCAAGGCTCGTGGCGATGAGAACGCCAGCGGGCCGTCGACGATGGGCTCGACGGCGTGCGCCGGGACGGCGACGAGAGTCGTGGTGAGCATGCCGCCGCAGGCGATCGCAGCGGACAGGGAACGACGGAATCGACGCGACGGCAAGGAAAGGCCCCCCTGAGAGTGACCATCCCGAGGACGGCCTATGGTCACTTAAGGTAGCAGAGTCGTCACTCCGTGTGAAGTACTTGGTAACCCCGAACTTCTACCAGGGGTAACGGGCGAGCGGCACCCACTGCGCCGGCCCCGACGTCTCGTACGTCCAGAGGCTCGCCCCGATGGCGCCGGCCCGCTTGGCGCTGTCGAGGAACCGCCAGGTCTCGGCGGCGGTCGGCACCCCGGGTCGCCCGCCCTCGTCGGCCATGTCGTAGGCCTGCCCGATCACGGTGACCGGCTTGCCGAACGACGCCAGCGCCTGGATCGAGCGCAGCGTCAGGTCACCCGGCTCCTGGCACGACCAGTAGTCCATGGGGGCGTAGGCGTCGATGTAGGGCGCCATCGCGGCGTACGGGTACTTCGCCAGCTGCTCGTCGGTCGGCCGCATGACCGTGGCGACGACGGGGCGGCCGCGGGCTGCCCGTCGTACCAGGGAGAGGTAGTAGGAGACCCGCTTGGGGTTGTTGAAGGTGCCCTCGTTGATCGTCTCGATGTCGGGGCTAAAGCCGTCGATCTGCTGGCCGTCGACGGTGTACTTGAGCGCCGCCCGGGCTCGGATCGCGTCGCGTGCGGGGTCGGACATCGCTGGGAAGTCCCACGCGATGACCTTGAGGCCCGCGGCGTGGGCAGCAGGCAGCAGCGCGTGGAGCAGCGCGTCACCGTAGTAGCCCTGCTTGGACCCCCCGGTACGGACCCAGAGGGACGTGAGGCCGGCAGCCTTGGCCTGCGCCACGACCCCAGGAACGTCGACGTGGCTCGTCTTCCACGTCGTGAGCCACATGCCCTTGCCCGAGACAGCGGCGAGGTCGGGCGTGTGCGCGGGCACGGGCCACGGCTTGGGGATCGAGTCGAGCGGGATGATCGGCGTCGGCGTGTGGTGGACGGGCGGCGGCTTGTGGCCCGGGTGCGACGGCACCGGGCACGGCTCGGGCTGGACGGCTTCAGCCGGCAGCGCGTACGGGTCGGCGGCGGCCTGGGCGGGGGCCGCGGCGTGCACCACGCCCGGCGGGACCGCCGACGCGCTCGGCAGCGGCGAAGCCCACGGAGTGGCGGCCGGCCCCTTCGGGGTCGTGGCGTCGTGGTTGTCGCCCGCGGCCGTCGTCAGCAGGGCCGTCGCCACCAAAAGGCCCACCGAGCCCAGCGTCGCAGCCATCGCCACGAGGTTGGGGCGCGCCGCACCGGAGCGCGCATGGCGGGACATGCGACCAGTGTGCGTCGGATCCGGCCGTTCAGGGGTCACAGCTTGGAGACGAACCGGCGCCCCGGTTGGTTCGCCTGACAATCGACTGTGAGTGGGCCATTCGGGCTCAGGACGAGGGACCTGGCGGTCGATAGGACGTCATGACCGCCTCCATCAGCTCGCTCACCGCCACGGCAGACCTGCTTGGCTGGTCCGCCGCGTCCTCGGCGACCGCGCCCGCGACCGTGACGATGCCGTCATGGGGTGACGTGCGGGGCGGCGTCCTGTCCGCGGTGTCCAGCAAGCTCGGCATCACCCAGGCCGACCTCACCGCGCAGCTCAAGACCGGCAAGAGCATGGCGGACATCGCTACCGCCGCCGGCGTCTCCACGAGCGACCTGACCGCGACGATCCAGACCTCGCTCGAGGCGTCGGGCCTGCCGTCGGGCATCAACTTCGCGACCATGGCGACCCGGATGGCCAACAACAAGAACAACGCGTCGATCGAGGACGGGCCGGCGACCACCGCCACCACCGCACCCGCGACCACCTCGACCCCGTCGAGCACCACGTCCGGCCGCGGCATCGACACGTCAGCGGTCGACAGCGCCATGATCGGCGGCCTCTCGCTCAGCTCGAACGAGGTCGCGATGCTGCTTGGCACGTCGACCGGCAGCACCCTGGACGCCTATCTCTGACCCGGGTTGGCCGACCCCACGCCGGGTAGTCGCTGGACGACACGCCGAGCGAGGGGCCCATCCCGATGTGCTGGTCTGCGCCTGCCGACCTTGTGACCGGCAGCGTCATCGTCGGCATCGGGATCGTCGGCCTCGCCTGCGCCCGCGACCGTCGCGACGTCCCACTCGCCGCGCTGCCCGTACTCCTCGGCGCTCATCAGCTGATCGAGTCGCGCATCTATGCCGACTCGCCCGGTGACGGCTCCGTCGTACGGGGGGCAGCTGTCCTGGCGTGGACCTTGATCGCCTTCGTCGCCCTGCCGCTGTGCGTACCGCTCGTGCTCCTGGTGGCCGAGCGCGAACGACGGCGCATCCAGTACGTCGCTGCCGCGGTGGGCGCCGTGGTCGCACTCGTCCTCGGCGTCGCGGTCTTCCGCGGCGTGCATGCGACTGACCACGGCCACGTCATGGAGTACGGGGCGACCGGCATCCCCTGGCTGCCGGTCGTCCTGGCCGGCTACCTCTTCGCCACGTGCGTGCCCTTCCTCACCAGCTATGAGCGGACGATGCGGGAGCTCGGCGTGGCGCTCGCGATCGGCGCTGCCCTGGCGGCCGCGATCAGCCTGTTGGCGTTCGCCAGCATCTGGTGCGGATTCGCGGCGGCCGTGTCGGTGCTCATCGTCCGCCGTACCATCCACGCCGCGCACCAGCTGCCCGAGCGACTTCTCTGAGTCTGAGGCGGCTCAGCTGGCGGGCGGCCGCAGCGCCGCCGGCAGACCCACCGCCTGCAGCGCCTGCGCGATGGCGATGTGGCCGGCCGCGTTGGGGTGGTCGCCGTCCGATGCCAACAGGTCGGTGTCGTCCTCGCCCGGCGACGGATGGAACGCCGCCTGCAGGTTGACGTAGGTGGCGGTGCCCGCGGACGCGACAGCGGCCAGGCCCCGGTTGACCCCTGCGGTCAGGGCATCGTTGACCTTCATGTAGTCGCTGCCCCGACCCGCGCCGACCTGACCGTCCTCCCACACCTCCCAGTAGCCCAGGATGATGACGGCGGTCGGCCTGCTTCCCCGGGCGCCGGCGATCAGACGCAGGAGGGCGGCGACGTTGCCCCGCATCGCCGCGAGTTGTGCCTCGTAGCAGCTGAGCTGCGGGCACTGCGCCGACGGCTGGTAGGCGAAGTCGTTCGCCCCGATCGTCACCGTGATGACCGAGGCCTGCGCGAGGTCGGCCGCGGCGACCGTGCCCGGCGACAGCTGCGTCAGCAGGCCCGCGCTGGTGAGGCCCGGTTTGGCCAGGTTGACGCTCGTGGTGGCACGACCGCTGAGCTGGGCGACGTCAGCCGCGTACAAGGTGGGGAACGGGGTGCAGGCGCACGCCGTGCCTGCCGGTACGGAGTCGCCCAGCGCCAGCACCGTCCAGGGCTGCGGCGCGGCGGTGGTCGGCACCGGGGTCGTCGTGCTGGGCACGGGGGTCGTCGTGCTGGGCACGGGCGGCCGCACGGCGGCCGCCACCACCTGGGTCGGCGGCCGATGAGTCCCCCCGGCACGCGCCGCCACAAGGACAAGAACAACGCCCGCCGCCAGAGCGCAGGTGTAGGCGAGCCGGCTGCGTCGGCGGTGTCGTCGCCGGGCTGCGGTATGCGACCCACGACTGGTCCGTGGCGCTGTCATCGGCCTCCTGAACGGTGCGGGCTTCCTGCTCTAGCGCGCCCTCCGCCACCAGCGTTACATCCCGATCGTTCGCGGCGCGAATGACGTACCAGCAGGGAAAGTAAGAGGACAGACGGCGGTGAATGGCAACCCCGTGGGAGTCGGATGAGACGGGTGTGCTCCGGACCCAACGCCGACCGACGATGACACCATGTCGAACGCGGGAATCCCGTGGCAGCAGCGCGTCCACACCGTCGCCCAGCTGCCCGCCAAGGTCACCCACCTGCTCGCGAACCACCCTTGGCTGGAAAGCCCACTGCTCGGCATCACCGTGCTCGCCCTGGCGGCCGTCGTTCTCGTCGCCTGGGCCGCCCGCGCGGTGTGGGAACACCGGCACCGCACAGCGGTCGTCAACCGGATCGCGCGCCGGGTCGCGCTGTCCGGCGTCTCCTCGCTGCTCCTGGTGACAGGCACCGGCCTTGCGGTCAACTCCTACGTCGGCTACGTCCCGAGCATCAGCGCCTTGCAGAGCACGGTCGGCACGTCGGTCGACGTCCCCGCCGCGCTGGTGCCGGCGATCGGCGTCGTCGGCACGGCACCTCACCACCCCATGGCCGACGGCGCCTACCGGCACGCCCACGTCCTGGTGCTGCGAGTGCCGGTCGGGGGGCCGCACGGAGGCCGGCGACCGGTGGAGGTCTACCTGCCCCAGGGCTACTTCGACCCGCGCAACGCCACGCGGCGCTACCCCGTGGTCTACCTGCTGCACGGCTTTCCTGGCCGTGCGGTCGACTGGATCGACGGCGGCGGCCTGATCGGGACCGCAGACACCCTGATGCAGCACGGGCTCATCCCACCCATGATCATCGCGATGCCGCAGGTCGCCCGCAGTCCGTTCACGGACAGCGAGTGCCTCAACCTGCCGGGCGGCGAGCAGGACGAGACCTTCCTGACCAATACGCTCCCTCGTGCTGTCGACGCCACGTTCCGTACGGAGACCGCACGGACCGGTCGGGCGATCGGCGGCATGAGCAGCGGCGCCTACTGCGCGTTGAACCTGGCCCTTCGCCACCCCGACGTGTTCAGCGTGTCGCTGTCGATCGAGCCTTTCGGCGACCCAGGCGCAAATCTGCAGAAGGTCGTGGGAATGCAGGCGTGGCAGGCGAATAGCCCCCGCCTCTACCTGTCGGGCAGCCACCTGGCGCAGCCGCTCGCGTTCTACCTGGGTGCCGGCAGCCACGACCCGGAGACCAAGGCGAACGCGCTGTCTCTCTCCGGCCTGCTGGCCAAGGCAGGGGCTGAGGTGGGTCTCTCCATCGATCCCGGCGGTGGCCACACCTGGCGTGAGGCCGCCCGCCAGCTGCCGTACGCGCTGATCTTTGCTGCCCATCACTTCTCGTGACTCCGAGGCACCGCGTACAGTGCCCCGGAGTCACGAGAGTCCCTGTCAGATAGGGATTGTCAGGGACGGATGGTCAGCACCTTGCTTACCGACGCGCCGTACACCTTGCCCTTGACGGTCTGGTGCGGGTGCAGGATCGCGTACTGCTCGACGTGCTTGAGCCCGGTCACGCCGGAGTACGTCACGTAGCCGACCACGCCCTTGCGCGGGGTCGCGGTCACCCGCCAGCTGACCTTGACGTTGGTGGCCTTGACCCACTTGGCCTTGGCGGACGCACGCTCGACCAGGTAGACCTTCTGGCCATCGATGCCCTTGCCCGCATCGTCCACCCAACCGTTGATGGTGAACGTCGTCCCAGCAGCGTGCACCGTGTGGGAGGTGACGATGTGTGAGGTCGTCACGATCGCCTTGACCGCAGTTACTTTTGCCACCGTGGTCGTCGTGGCAGCGAGTGCGGGCGCGGCCGTCATGCTGACGACAGCTGCGCCGACCAGCGTGCCGGTGACCAGACGTCGGGTGTAGTGCATGCGTTCCTCCTCGTTGAGCGCCGGGCTCGTCCCAGCACTGGCAGCAAGCGCCGGGAAGGGCCGTTGCGTTACGGCCCCTTGCGGTCCGAGCGTGGCGGCAGCGCACCCACTCACGGGTTACTCACCTTGGCTCGCTAGCGTGCACTTCCCCTGGTACGACGGAAGACGAGGTGTGGTGGTGACAGATCCGCTCGACGCCGTGCTGCTCGGAGCACGTCAGGGTGATGAGACGTCTTTCCGCCAGCTATGGCGCCAGGTCAACCCACGGCTGTTGCGCTACCTCGCGGTGCGCGATCCTGCACGGTTCGAGGACCTTGCCGCCGAGACGTGGCTCCAGGTCGTCCGCGACCTCGAGCAGTTCGACGGTGACGCCCAGGACTTCCGCGCGTGGCTGTTCGCGCTGGCCCGCCATCGCTGCATCGACGCGTGGCGCACCTCGTCACGCCAGCCGACCATCTCCGTCACCGAGATCCAGGACAGATCGACCGGCGACGTCACGGAGCTCACGGCACTGGAACGGCTGAGCACCGCCGAGGCGGTCGCCCTGATCCGCACGTTGCCGTCGGACCAGGCCGACGTCCTTGGACTGCGGCTGATCGCTGATCTCGACGTGCGCGCGACGGCGGAGATCCTCGGCAAGAGCACCGGTGCGGTCCGCGTTCTCTGCCACCGGGGACTCCGCACCTTGGCTGCCCGACAGAGTGTCCTGCCCTCCGGAGAATGGCCATGAGGCGGGACCGCAGGCGGACCGACGCCTGGACGGAGACATGGGGAACAGTGCCAGGCCGCTTGGAGGATCTGGTGCTTGCGCTGGGGCAGCCTGCGACCGTGGACGAGCTCCGTGGCGAGGAGACCGCCGCGGACTGCTACCGCGAGGCCCGACGGTCGCGCCGGCGAGGCAACGTCCTCGCCGGCCAGGCGATCGGCGTCAGCATGGCCGCGATGCTCAGCCTCTCCGGCGCGTTGACGGCCGCCGCGTACGCGAATGTCCTGCCGCGGCCGATGCAAGGAGTCGCGCATCACGCGTTGTCCGCCGTCGGTGTCCCCGCCGAGCATCGCGCCGCCGTCACGGAGGCAGCACCCGGCCCGCTGCGGCAAGCGCCCGTACGCCGAGAGGCGCCCGTACGACGGTCGACAACCAGGCATGCCGCTGTGTCGGTACGGGCCCTGCCACGGCACCGCCTGACCGCGCTGCGACCCCCGCGGCAGGCCAAGGTGGTGGCCCCGATCCTGCGGGAGACCGCAGTGGTGCTGACGACCCGTCGAGGGTTCACGCTGCGGATCTCGGTGGTCGGTATGCATTCCGTGGCCGGCGTCGTCACGGTCACCGACCACGGCACCGTGCAGGGGCACGCCCGACTACTCCACGGATCTGCTCTCGTCCCGCTCCTGCCGGCGCGCACTGCACGGAGCCTCGTCGTCCAGCTTGCTCTGGCGGGGTCGTCAGAGACGCGTCAGGTGACCGTTCGCGTGCCGGCGACAAAGCCTGCCCACGCGGCGAAAGCGACGCCGCGTCATCGACAAGCCGTGCATTCCGTCGGCCGCGGCGCTTCGTCCAAGGCTGGCGGGCGGTGACCACGCCCACGCTCTGGCCAACCTGACCGAACCCGGCGTGACGACTGGCGATCGAGACCTCAGCAGGAGCCTCGTGGCCCTTGCCATTGGCGGCTTCCTGCTGCGGCCCAGCGCTGACCGTGCCGCCGGGGTTGTCGGCGTGGGCGGTGCATTGCGACCAAACCAAGACAGGTGATGCTGGCTTCTGGCGGCTGAAGCCAGAAGCCGTGCCGGCGGTACCAGCCCATCCGCTCCGGAGGACAGACAAGCACCACTGGGATGTCGGCCTCGTCGGCCAGGCGCAGGAACTCCTGAAGCAGCCGGGTGCCATGGCCGCGTCCACGCGGGTAGGAGCAGATCTCCTGAAGCAGCCAGCCGTGACGAACCGGTTGCCACCAAGCGAACGTCGGCCCGTAGCGGCTGACCAGAAGGCGGTGCTGCTGTGACGCCCTGATCAGAGCGGGCAGGTGCTGACGCATCGATCCGCGGGCGTCGCCAAGGGAGTTTCCGGCTCGGGAAAAGCTCAGCACCCACACCACGAGCACCACGACCAACGACGTGCGGGATGGCACCTCCACCATCCCGCTCGTTGTCCACTCGGCGGGGAGCCTGCCTTCGCTCACGGCAACAACATCGGCTCCAGGAGTGCCCTTCTGTGCGGCAACAACCAAACCCTTAGCCTCGCCTCAGTGTTCACTTCTGGGAAGCTCACTCGGCAGCGTCTCGCTCGTCCCGCACGATGTGTTCGGCGCCGCTCCTTCTCATGGGAAATTCCTGTGGCTCGACCCAGGCGCGCCCCTGAGCAATCCTCGGACGACACGGCATCACGGCGGTCCAGCGCCGCGCGACCTGCGGTTGGCCCAGTCAGACCTGCGCCCTATGTGAGCAACTGACGTGCGATGACCATGCGCTGGATCTGGTTGGTGCCCTCGTAGATCTGGGTGATCTTGGCGTCGCGCATCATGCGTTCGAGCGGGTAGTCGCGGCTGTAGCCGTACCCGCCGAGGATCTGCACGCCGTTGGTCGTGACCTCCATCGCTACGTCGGAGGCAAAGCACTTCGCCGCCGCAGAGGCCATCGTCAGGCCGGGCTCGCCGCGCTCAGCCTTGGCCGCTGCCGAGTAGACGAGCTGCCGCGCGGCCTCGATCTTCATGGCCATGTCGGCGAGCATGAACTGGATGCCCTGGAACTCTCCGATCGCCTTGCCGAACTGCCGCCGCTGCTGCACGTACGAGACGCAGTAGTCGAGCGCCCCCTGGGCGAGGCCGAGCGCCTGGGCGCCGACCGCGAGCCGGGTGTGGTCGAGACTCGCGAGCGCGGTCTGGAAGCCGGTGCCCTCGGCGCCGATGATGCGGTCGGCGGGCAGGTGGACGTCGTCGAAGTAGAGCTCGCGGGTCGGCGAACCCTTGATGCCCATCTTCTTTTCGAGCGCCCCGTACGAGAAGCCAGGGTCGTCGGCGTGGACGACGAACGCGGAGATGCCGCGCGACTTGGCCGCGGGGTCGGTCGATGCCATCACGGTGTAGTACGTCGAGACGCCGGCATTGGTGATCCAGCGCTTCTTGCCGTTCAAGACCCAGCCGTCGCCTGAACGGACGGCCCGGGTGGTCATCGCCGCGGCGTCGCTGCCTGCCTCGGGCTCCGTCAGCGCGTACGAGAACATCGCCTCGCCGCTGGCCACCTCGGGGAGATAGCGCTGCTTCAGCTCCTCGGAGCCGGACAGCAGGATGCCCTGGGTGCCGAGCTTGTTGACAGCGGGGATCAGCGAGGACGAGACGCAGGCCCGGGCGATCTCCTCGACCACGATGGCCGCCGCGATGGCGTCAGCGCCCACTCCCCCGTACGCCTCCGGGATGTGCGGCGCGTGCAGCTCGGCGCTGACGAGGGCCTTGTAGACGTCGTGCGGGAACTCCGCCGTCTCGTCGATCTCGGCGGCACGCGGCGCGATCACCGTGTCGGCGAGGTCGCGGACGACCTCACGGAGCAGCCGGTGCTCCTCGGGCAGCTGATAGATGTCGAACGATCCGGACATCGCGACCTCCTCGTCGTCGTCATCGTAGGCCCGGCCCGGCGGAACCGCAGCGGCTCTCCCGGCGTCCAAGTCGCATGCGCCGCGCCGTAGTCCTCCTCTTGCTGCCGCTCCTCGCTGCCTGCGCCACGGCGACCTCCGGTACGGAGAGCGGTCCGACGCTCGCCTTATCGACGGGGGTGCCCAGCCTTGTCGCGACCGCAGCCGACGGTTACCCCGACACGGCCTTCCGGGTGGCCGCCCCGGTGCTGCTCGCACCCGCGGGACCCGGCCCGGCGATGGAGCAGACGCCTTGCCGGCCCGGGGACGTCATCGCGACCGCTGCCACCAGGCGCGTACCCGGCGGAGTGGACGGCGTGATCCGCATTCACGGCCACACGTGTTCGCTGCACATCACGTCCGGACCCACGGCGTTTCTGGACGCGGCCGGCGTCAGCCTTCCGGTGCAGCTGATCGCCACCGCAGAACGTGCCGGACTCTTGGGGGATCCACGCTCTGACATCCCACTCGCCGAAGGCGACGTGCTCTGGGGGTTCTCGTGGCGAGGGTCGTGGTGCGGTGCCAGGCCTTCCTTCGTCCTGGTCCCGATGGCCGACGACCCCACGATCTCGCCATCGACGGGCCCTTACGGCGACCTGAAGGTGCCCCTGTCAGGCGTGGCCCCCGACTGTGACGGAGGCTCCGACTCCGTACTCCAGCCTGGCGTCGCCGGAACCCCATCGGAGGCGGTGCAGGTGCCGCCACCCAACTGGGCCGGCCTGCGCCTCACCCTGCACGACGGCGGCATCGGAGTGAATGGCGTCATCAAAGACCTCGCCGTCACGGTGAGCAATCCGACCGGATCGCCCATCGCGCTGTGGCCCTGCCCGTCCTACACGCTCATGACCAGCAACCCGACGGCGAACGGTGGGTTCGAGGACAGCATCAACAACGGGGTGTTGGCGTGTGCGGCACCAAAGGTGCTGGATGTCGGTGGCAGCGCGACCTACCCGGTCGCGAGCCAGCCGGTAGGCCAGGGCGTTCCCGGCGGCGTCGCTGCGGGAGCCCCTGTGCAGCTCCAGCTGGCGATCGCCGGGGCGCCGACGGCCAAAACCACGACCAAGGTCGGCTGACGGCACCTACGCTCCGAGCATGACCGTGAAAGATGTGCAGGCGCGGTACGACGCGGACGCGGAGGCGTACGCGACCTGGTGGGCGCCGGTCCTGCGCCGGACGATGCAGTCGGTCCTCGACAGCATCGACTGGACCGGGGTCGAGACGGCGTTGGAGGTCGGCTGCGGCACCGGCGGCGTACTCGACGCAATGCCGTCGCAAGCACTCACCGTGGGAGTCGACGCGACCTTCGGGATGCTCTCGTACGCTCCACGCACGCACGCTCTCTTGCAGGGGGACGCGCAGCGACTTCCTTTGCAGGACAGCACTTTTGATGTCGCGATCACCGGTTTCATGCTGCAACACGTGCCACGCCCCGATCTCGCGTTTTCCGAGCTCGGGCGGGTCCTGCGACCCGGCGGCCAGCTCGGCGTCGCGGCCTGGGGCGGCGAGGTCACGACCTGGGAGGGCGAGCGGATCTTCAGCGAAGAGCTCGACGCCGTCGGCGCGCCGGCCGCCCCTCCCACCGTGCAGCCCGGCAGGTCGGCCACCAACACGGGCGCCAGGCTCAAGGCCCTTGCGGAGGCGGCCGGCTTCCAGGCCACCGTGACGAGCCTGCCGCTCGCCTGGCAGCCCGACGCGGACGAGGTGCTCGGCCAGCTGAGCAACATGCGGGGCACGGGCCGCCGGCTCGCCCAGCTCACGCCGGAGGCGGCCGGCATCGTCACTTCCCGGGTCCGCGAGCGTCTTGACAACGCCGAGATCAGCTGCTGGCCCGCGTACCCAGTCCTCTTCTTGAGTGGCAAACGGGTGAATCTTCGTCACAACTAGTTACGGGACGCCGCCAGAGGGTCACAGTAGAGCCATGACACCGCCCTCCGCCACCGTCACGTCCGCCCCCTTCTCGACCCACGCGCAGCACACCGGCGACGACTCTTCGCACCTCGCAGCAAACGACCACTTTGCCGACTCACGTTGGGCTTCCGACGACGCCGACGGCAACGCCTCCTGGTCGCCCGCCAGCTACTGGGTACGCCGCAAGCGCGCCGAGGCCGTCATCGACCTCGGCGCCTGATCCGCAGCCCCCTGTACGGCCTCCGTTGTCACCCCGTCACGGTCCGGTAACGGTCGCCGGTAGGATGGCTCCGTTCACCCGGCCGTCGAAAGGCAACTCGTGGCGCACCGTCTGAGCGTTCTTGGCACCGGCTACCTCGGGGCCACGCACGCCGTCTGCATGGCTGAGATGGGCTATGAAGTCCTCGGCATGGATGTCGATCCTGCCAAGATCGCCAAGCTCAGCAACGGCGAGGTGCCGTTCTTCGAGCCTGGTCTCGAACCCTTGCTGCGCAAGAACATCGAGTCCGGCCGGCTGAAGTTCACCACCTCGTACGAGGAGGCCGGCCGCTTCGGCGACGTCCACTTCATCTGCGTCGGCACGCCCCAGAAGAAGGGCGAGTACGCCGCCGACATGACCTACGTCAACGCGGTCACCCACGGCATCCTGCCGTACGTGTCCGACGGTGACCTGCTGGTCGGCAAGTCGACCGTCCCGGTCGGCACGGCCGAGCGGCTGACCGCCGAGGTCCTGGCCAGTGCGCCCGAGGGCGTCAACGTCGAGTTGTGCTGGAACCCCGAGTTCCTCCGCGAGGGCTTCGCCGTCGAGGACACGCTGACCCCCGACCGCATGGTGTTCGGCGTCGCCAGCGAGCGGGCCGAGCGCATCATGCGCGAGGTCTTCGCGCCGGTCATCGACATCCCCACCCCGGTCGTCATCACCGACCTCGCGACCGCCCAGCTGGTCAAGGTCGCGGCCAACGCGTTCCTCGCGACCAAGATCTCCTTCATCAACGCGATGGCCGAGGTCTGCGAGGAGGTCCACGGTGACGTCACCAAGCTCTCCGAGGCGCTCAGCCACGACACCCGCATCGGCGGCCGCTTCCTGCACGCCGGCCTCGGCTTCGGCGGCGGCTGTCTGCCCAAGGACATCCGCGCCTTCATGGCCCGTGCCGGCGAGCTCGGCGTCGACCAGGCGCTGAGCTTCCTCAAGGAGGTCGACGCGATCAACCTGCGTCGCCGCGCCCGCATGGTCGACCTCACCCGTGAGGTCATCGGCGGCAACTTCCACGGCACCAAGGTCGCGGTGCTCGGAGCGGCCTTCAAGCCCAACTCCGACGACATCCGCGACTCGCCGGCGCTCGACGTCGCGGTCTCGATGCTGCGCCAGGGTGCCCAGGTCCTGCTGTACGACCCCGCCGCCATGGAGAACGTCGCTGCCAAGTACCCCGAGCTCACGCTCGCCGGCAGCGCGGTCGAGGCGGCCCAGGACGCCGACGTGGTCTGCCACCTCACCGAGT
Organism: Acidothermaceae bacterium B102; assembly: GCA_033097465.1. Classification (GTDB taxonomy): domain Bacteria; phylum Actinomycetota; class Actinomycetes; order JAWWOL01; family JAWWOL01; genus JAWWOL01. Next base: position 3,003,695 of record AP028633.1, on the reverse strand, counting down.
GGCGCGAGTTCCGCGACATGCTGCCGTCGTCGCTCGCGGGTGCCGTCAAGCACAAGCGCATCGTGGACGGTCGCAACGCCCTCGACCCCGTCCTCTGGCGCGAGGCCGGCTGGACCTACCGGGCACTCGGCCGCCCCTGATCCGTCCGGTGTGGGGAACACCGGGTCAGCGGCTGTCCTGACGCGGTACGAACACCTCCTGCATGATCAGCTGGATGGCTGCCGCCACCGGGATCGCGACGAGCGCGCCCACGATGCCGAGCAGTGATCCACCCAGCAGCGCCGCGACGATCGTCGTGATGGGCGACACGTCCACCGTGCGCTGCATCACGCGGGGTACGAGGACGTAGTTCTCGAACTGCTGGTAGAGGATGTAGAAGATGGCTGTGGCGATGGCTGCCGTCAGGGAGTGGAACAGCGCGATGATGACGGTCACGACGCCGGCGATCGTCGCGCCTACCAGCGGGATGATGTCGAACACGGCCACGAACAACGCGATCGGGGCGGCGTTGGGCACGCCGACGATCAGCAGGAAGGCGAACGTGACCACGCCGATCACCAGCGACGTCACGATGTTGCCCAAGACGTAGCCGCCGACGCGCCGCAGGATCTCGTCGCCGAGAAGCCCGACGCGGGGCCGTCTCGAGCGTGGCGCAATGCGCCAGGCCGTGCGTTTGAGCGTCGGGTAGTTGGCCAGAAAATAGAGGGTCAGGATCAGGATCGTGAAGAAGTTGAAGAGTGCGTTCACGGCGGCCCCGGCCGCGCCAATGACGCCATTTTTCACCGATGACTTGAAGCCGCTGCTGTTGGCGACACTGTCAATCTTGTCGACCAGCTGAAAGCGTTTGTCGAGGTCCCGAAAGGTCTTGTTGGTCTCCCGGAGGTGCGCAGCCTCTGCTGGCAGGCCCTTGGTCAGCTGACTGCCTTGATGAGCGATCGGTTGAGCGATGGCAAAGCCTGCCCCCACGAAGAAGACCAGAAAACCCAGGGAAATCAGGGCAACCGCGGCACGGCGGGTGATGCCGCGTCTGATGAGGATCTCGACCAGCGGGTTGAGCCCGATGGCCAGGAACGCGGACACGAAGATGAGCACGACCGCACTGCGCGCCTTGACGACCGACTCCGCCACGAGCACGACGACCAGAACGCCGAGCGTGGCAGAGGCAGCCAGCCAGAACGGCGACCGCGCATCCATCGGCGGTCCCGGCACACCGAACGGGTGCTCGTCGGAGACCCCCGCCACGATGCCGTGGATCTCCTCGTCCAGCAGCGGGTCACCCTCGTCCTCGAACTTCTCCAGCAGCGCCTCGACCTGCTCGGTCTCCTCGTCGACGTGAGCCGCGGCGCGCTCAGCGTTCAGCTCGGCGTCGAGCGCCGCCCGCTCCGCCTCCTCCGCGCTTTGCTCTGCCTGCTCCGCGCCGTGCTCCGCTCGCAGCGCCCCCTCCTCCGCCTGCTCGGCACGGTCGGCAGCGGCGTTGGCCTCGTCGGCAGCATTGCCTTGATCGGCAGCGTTGCCCTCGCCAGGACGCACGTCGGGCACCATTCCTCCAGGATCTGCTGGACGCGCTGAGCGTCGCCGTACCGGCAATGTAGCGGTGCCGGTGTATCGGAAAGGGCCTACTCACCCGGGGGCGCGCGCAAACGGCGTAGTCGCGATGACCTGAGACTGAGTAGTTGCACTCAGCGGCACCCAATTGCGTCCTCTCCGAGATCAATTCGACGTCGGATCGCCTTGTGTGGGCCACATGAACAGTCGATCGTTGGGCCTGACGAACACGGAGGATGATCCCGATGGTCCCCTGCCCTCGCTGTGGAGCCGGCCTGACCGGTGGCCCCACGTGCACCGCCTGCCATCTCCCGCTGACCGGGCCGGTCGCCACGCAGCTGTGGCAGGTCGACCAGTCGATGGGCGAGGTCGACCGACAGATCGCGGCCCTCTCTGCCCGGCGCCGACAGCTGTGGGACACCCACGTGGGTCTGCTGGGCCAGCTCGGCAGCAACGTCCCGACGTCCCTGCCGACCTATGACGGAGCGACCGTCCTGCCGGCCTACATCCCGCCCGTCGCCAGGCCGCGCCGGGAGTGGACACCGCGCCGGGTCCAGAACCTGCTGCTGACCATCGGCTCGATGCTCCTGGTCATCGCCACGGCCATCTTCACCGCGGTCTCGTGGCACCGACTGGGCGACGGCCCGCAGTCGCTGATCCTCACGGGCATCGCCCTCGGGGCCGCCGCGCTGACCCTGCTGCTCAACCGCCGCGGTCTCACCGCCACTGCCGAGGCCATCAGCGCGATCTGCGTCGGCCTCACCCTGTTCGACGCTGACGCTGCCCACAAGGTGCTGCTCGCCGGGCTCACCGGGCGCCCGTACTGGGCCCTGGCCACCTGCGTCCTCGCCCTGGTCTGTGCCGGACTCGGCCGCGTGACCGGCGCCCGGATCCCGTGGATCGCCGCAGCCACCCTCGGGCTGGTGCCGCTGGCCGTGCTGGCGCTCGGCTCCCAGCAACCCACCGCCGACCGCGCCCTGCTGCTGGCCCTCGACGCCCTGCTGGCAGCCGTCGCCCTTGCCGCGCTGCGGCGATGGGCGGTCGAGGGGCGCACCGCCTCCGACGCGCGCCTCTGCTTCATCGCTGGTGGCGCGGCCGCCTGGGCGGGCGGATTCATCGTCCCGGTCTCCCATCTCCTGTACGGCCTCGGCGGGGCCTCGCTCCCCGTGGTCCTGGGCGGACTCGTCGCCAGCGGGTGTGCGGCCGCCGTCACCGCGTGGACCGTCGGCGACACGCGGCTTCCCTTGGGCGGGGCTGCCCGTGACCCGCTCGCCGGTGCCAGCGCACTGACGCTGGTCTGCGCCCTGGCGCTGCCGGTCCAGGCCAACGTCAACATCGCGTGGTGGGCGGCGACGGTCATCGCCGCGTCCCTGATCGTCCTCAACGTGGCGTCCCGGCTGCCCGCCGACCATCGGCGTGGCCCCCTCTGGACCTCCGTCGCCACCTCGCTGATCGCCCTGTCGACCGAGGTGCCGTCGGTGTCCAGCACCCTCGCGGGTCAGGTCGGCTGGATCGGTCAGCCCTGGAAGTCGGCCACCGCGACGGTCGCCGGCCCGGCCGCCGCGGCCGTTGCCGTGCCGCAGCAGTTCGGTGGCGCCGGCAACCTCGTCGCCCTCCTCGTGGCTGCCGTCATGGCCCTCTCGGCGGGCCTTGTGCTCGGCCGCCAGCGCCTCGGGGTCCTGATCGCATCCGGTTTGCTCGCGGTCGCGACGGTCATCGCAGTGCCGCAGCTCGAGGGGTCGTACGGCACCGGGCTCGGCATCGAGGGCGGGCTCACGGTGGCCGCAGCCATCGGCGCCGCGCTGCTGCAGCGCCGTTCGGAGCAGGTCTTCGCCCGTACCGCCACGGTCGTTGCACTCGGGGCGGGGGCCTTGACACTGGCCTGGTCGCTCGCCCTGCCGTCGACGAGCGCGGTGGTCGCCTGCTGGCTGGTCGCGACCCTGCTCGCCACGGCCACGGTGCCGATGCCCTGGCGGGAGGCGTGGCTCGGCGCCGCAGCGCTCGCGGCGGGCTACGCGGCCGTCGGGGTGGCCCACCAGCTCGGCGCACACAACGAGTCGCTGGGGGCCTTCGTCGTCGGGGTCGCCCTCGTCATCGCCCTCCTGCTGCTGCGCGCCCAACCGTCCCGGACCGCCGACGTTCTCGACGGGTGCTCCGGGGCGCTGGTCTTCGTGGGCCTCGCCATGGCCGGCCCGTACGACGGCTGGCTCTCGTGGACGCTGGTCGTGACCGCGGCCTGGGCTGCGGCCGTGTGCGTCCGGGCCAACCGCCGGGTCGGTTCGCCCGTGGCAGCCGTCGTGGGCGTTCTAGCACTCGCCGTACTGCCGGCCGCCCAGAACCTCCCGACCGTGCAGACGCTGACCTGGTGGGTCGCGCTGGTCGCCGTGGCGATCACCGGTGCCGTCGCCGCCGCCCTGCACGGCAGCCAGCCGAGCGCGGACCGCCGCCGCACCGCCATGGCCCTCGCGCTGAGCGCGCTACCGGTCGTCGTGGCCACGCTCGTGGACGCGCACGTCCGGGCCACCGGGCTGACCGCGGCGCTCGCCGTTTTCTGCGCAGTGTTCGCATCGGTCGCCGCCGAGCCCGACTCCTTGCTCACCAGCCGCGCTGTCGACCTCGGGTGGCGGGCAGGCAGCACGGGGCTCGCCGTTGCCCTGCTGCTCGGTGCGACCGCCTCCGCCGGCGTGGACGCTGGGCTCAGCCCAGGCGCGACGGCCATCGCTGTGGCCGTCGTCGCCGGGCTGCTCGCCGTGGGCGCCGGGCGTCTGAGCGCACGCCAGCCTGACTCGCTGGTGACCGAGCTGGTCTGCGTCCTGGCCCTGGTCATCGCGGCCAGCCGGTCGGCCGACGCCACCTCCACCGGATGGGTGACGGCCGTCGCCGGCCTCGCGGTCCTGCTCACCGCCAGCACCCCGCGCCGCCGCGCCTGGTGGCCCCTCGGCGCCGTGCTACTCGCCGTCGCCTCCTGGATCTGGCTCGGCGACGCCGGCGTCGCCGCTCCCGAGCCCTACACCGATCCCATCGCCGTGGTGGCCCTCGTTGCGGGCTACCTGCGCCGCCGCACCGTGCCGACGACCACGTCGTTCGTGGCGTACGGGTCCGGGCTGTCCGGGCTGCTGCTGCCGTCCCTGCTGTGGGCGATCGCCGACGGGGGGGGTCGAGCGGCCGCTGCTCCTGGCGGCGCTGGCCACGGCCGTCGTCATCGTCGGCGCGCAACAGGGTCTGCGGGCCCCGCTCATCCTCGGTGGCGTCACGTTGGTCGCGACCGCGCTGCGGCTGATGGCCCCGTACGAGACGATGGTCCCGCGCTGGGTCGAGGTGGGCAGCGCGGGCACGCTGCTGCTGGTGCTCGGTGCGACCTACGAGCAACGCCGACGCGACCTGCAGCTGATCCGGGCCCGGTACGACGCGCTCCTGTGAGCGGCAACGTTGACTTTCGAGCAAACGCTTCCAGAATGGGTCACGTGACGCCCGAGCTCGAGGCAGCGCAACACGCCTGGCAGGACGCCATCGAGTGCCGTGACGTCACGGCGGCCGAGGGCCTGCTCCACGACGAGTACTCCCTGGTCCTGGTCCACCCACGCCCGACGCTCGTCCCGCGGCGGCAGTGGCTCGAGATGCTGCCGCACTACCACGTGCACGAGTACGCCATCCACAACCAGCACACCGACCTCGACGGCGACACCGCGGCGATCCTGCAGCAGATCTACCAGCGCGCCACTGTCTTCGGCGAGGACCGTACCGGCATGTTCATCATCACCGACCTGTGGCGGCGGGTCGAGGGCACGTGGCGGGTCTGGAAACGCCACTCGACGCCGCTCGCACCCGTGTTCCTGCCCTCCACGTGAGCGAGCCAGCCGACACCGTCCGACGGATTCTCTCGTACGAGACCTGGGCCGTCGTCGGGCTCGGCGACGATCCGTCCAAGGCTGCCTACGGTGTGGCGGCTTTCCTTGCCCAGCACGGAAAGCGCATCGTGCCGGTGCATCCGCGCGCCACCGAGGTGCTGGGCCAGACCGTCTACCGCACCCTCGCCGAGATCCCATTCCCCGTCGATGTGGTCGACGTCTTCCGGGTCTCCTCGCAGGCCGGCCGGTTCGCCGACGAGGCGGTCGCGATCGGTGCCAAGGCCGTCTGGTTCCAGCTCGCGATCACCGACGAGGCCGCGTACGAGCGGACTGTCGCAGCTGGACTCGCCATGGTTATGAACCGCTGCCCCAAGATCGACTGGCCGGTGTACGGGCCCGTGTGACCCAGGTCGCAGCGCGTCCATGACAACCGGATGGGCCGCTCGTGCGTTGACCATGTGTGACGAACCCGCCGAATACGACTGCGCCGCCCCAGTCGGAGGACACGTTTGCCGCCTTCATGGCGGCCGCGCTGCCCGGACTGCTGCGCTTCGGCTACGTGCTCACCGGCGACCTCCACCGCGGTGAGGAGCTCGCCCAGGCGGCGCTCGTGACCACGTACCGCCGGTGGAAAAAGCTGCGCCACGACGACCCGTACGCGTACGTCCGACGGGCCATGATCAACGCGCACACCAGCCTGTGGCGCCGCCGGCGGCGCGAGACCCCGATGCCCGCCGGCTTCGACACCGCTGCGGCCGGCACCGGGCCGACGCAGTACGACGACGTCGACCTGGTGATCCGCGCGCTGCGCGCCCTGCCACCACGCCAGCGCGCGGTCATGGTCCTGCGCTACTACGACGACCTGTCCGAGGCCGAGATCGCCCGGACCCTCGACTGCTCCCCCGGCACCGTGAAGAGCCACGCCTCGCGCGCCCTCAAGGCGCTGCGCCGCGAGCTCGACCGGACCGACCACGCCTTGGAAGGAACCGCCTCATGACCCCCGACAGGACCCCCGACGAGCAAGAGCTCGAGGCCAGGCTCGCCGCTGCTCTCGCAGCCGCCCGTACCGACTCTCGGCTGCGGGTACAGCCCTGGTCCGACGCGCCCCGGCGCATCGTCCGCGCCTCCCGTCGTCGGCGGATGCGCCACGCGGCCGTCGCGCTGACCACGGTGTCGACGCTGGTGATCGGCGCCATCGGCGGTGCCTACCTCTACGTCGGCCACCAGCTGCACTCGCTCCAGACCAGCGCGCTGGCAGGCGTTCCCGGCGTCAAGCCGCTCAAGGGTCCGGGGCACCTCGCAGCCAAGCCCAAGGCCGGGCAGCCGTTCACCATGCTCATCCTCGGCACGGACAGTCGCGAGGGCACCGGCACGGAGTACGGGACCAACGCCGACGCCTGCCATTGCAGCGACACGATCATGCTGGCGCGGGTCAACCCGCAGACCCAGCGGGTGTCGCTGCTCTCCCTCCCCCGCGACATCCCGATCACCAGCGACAGCGGCACGCGGGCCAAGCTCAACTCTGCCTTCGCCCACGGTCCGGACAACTCGGTGGCCGTCATCGAGAAGACGCTGAACATCCCGATCAACCACTGGGTGGTGCTCGACCTCGCTGGGTTCAAAAGCATCGTCAACGCGGTCAACGGCCTCAAGCTCAACGTCCCGTACCCGATCAGGGACAAGAACGCCGGGCTGAACATCACGAGCACCGGTTGTCAGACGGTGACCGGGGACGAGGCGCTCGCCATTTCCCGCGCCCGCGAGCTGCAGTACTTCAAGGACGGCAAGTGGACCTACGACCCGACGTGGGAGAACGGCCGGCAGCGCCGTGAGCAGATCCTGCTGCGGGTCATGGCCGCTCATACCGTGAAGTCGAGCCTGGGCAACCCGCTCACGGCTGCCCGGGTGATCAGCACCTTCACCAGCCACAACCGGCTGGCGGTCGACGCGCAGGTGAGCACCTCCGAGCTGATCGACCTGGCCGCCGACTTTGCCGGATTTGACGCCTCCACGATGAAGACCTTCAGCCTGCCGACGGTCACCACCCTGCTCGACAAGCAGGACTTCGAGGTCCTGCAGCCCCAGGCCGACACCGCAACGATCCAGTCCTGGTACGACGCGGTGCTGCCGGACGCCCAGCCTTCAGCCGCAGCCACGTCGTCGGCTGCCACCACTGCAACCACCTCGGCGCCCGCGCCCGCCACCAAGACCTCGGCCCCGGCGGTCGCCACCACGACCGCGACCCCCGCGGCGGCCACGACGACCGCCCCCGTCGCGACCATCGCGCCCAACGAGCCGGAGGCGTGGGACCCCGTGCCCTGCAGCTGAGTCCTGCGCTCAGGACCAAGGGCCCTGGTGACACCAGTGGCCGCGGTCTAGAACAGGGGTAAGGCGAAAGGAAAATCAGATGATGTTCTGGAACGGATCGTGGGGATGGGGAGCCTGGCTCGCCATGGCTCTGCTGATGCTGGCGATCTGGGCGGTCGTCATCGCCGGGGGCATCGCCTTCACCCGGTCGTCGTGGAACACCCCGTCGACCCAGCAGCTGCCCGAGGATCGCATGCCGGAGCCCGCTCACCGCGCCTGACCGACGCGTTCACTCCTCGGCGAGAGCTTGCGGAGCGTCGCCGAAGATGGCCAGCTCGAGCTCGATGACGCGGGCCGCCGTCCGCAGGCCCTCGACGCCGAACCTGTTGCGGATGGCCACGATGCGCTCACTGATGAACGGGTCGACCTCGTCAGGCAGCACTGTCATGGCCCCCGTCTACCCACGCGGGGGCCGGCTTACCCGAGCAGGTCGGCGGCGGTCGTGGTGGTGCCGTCGAACCGCTGCATCGCCTGCTGGATGCGCGCGTTGACTGGCGTCGCGACCCCGTACAACCGGCCGAGTCGGACGACCTCCCCGTTGAGGAAGTCGGTCTCCACCGAACCCTGGCCGCGGGCGACGCTCTGCCAGGTCGATCCGCCGCGACGCTCGCGCCCACCGACCGCGACCGAGCGGTAGCCGCCCAGCGCGGCCCGGTAGTCGTCGTCCGAGGTCAGCGTGAGGCCGGCCGCTGCGAAGCACTCCTTGGCCTCCGCCCTGGCCACCTCCTGCACCTGCTGCGCCGCCGCCTCGTCGTCCTGCGGCAGCAGCACCTCGAGGGCGTTGCCGAGGTTGCTCAGCAGCTTGGCCCGCTTCCAGGCCATGACGTCCTTGGACGTCTCGGTCCCGAAGCCGGCGGCCGCCAGGTCAGCCGCCATCGTGTGGTCGAGATCGGTGAGCCCGTAGGGATACCGGCCAAAGCGCAGCACTCCGCGGAGCGGCGCCCCGCTCGCCTCGGCCTTGCCGGGCTCGAGGTGCGACGCGGGCACGTTGACGCAGAGACCGTGCACGTCGTCGAAGTAGCGCAGCGCCTCGTCCTCGTTGCTGATGCCGTTCTGCGCGGAGACCAAGGGGGCCGGGGCGCCCGCGAGCCGGGCCAAGACGGACGCCGTCTGCTGCGACTTCACCGCCAGGACCAGGACATCGCCCTGCTCGACCGCCAGGTCGTCGAGGGACACCGCCGGCAGCCGCAGCTGGAGCTCGCGGTCCGGTGTCGACAGGTGCAGGCCGTCTGCCTGCAGTGCCTCGAGGTGAGCGCCCCGAGCGACCAGGACCACCTCCCGACCGGCCTCCGCGAGGAGTCCGCCCATGGCTGCGCCGATGGCCCCCGCTCCGATGATGACGTAGCGCATCAGCCGCGGGACTCCAGCAGCCGCAGCCAGATCTCGCTGACGGTCGGGTACGAGGGGACCACGTGCCACAGCATCTCCAGCGGCACCTTGCCCACGATCGCCGTCGTCGCGGCGTGCAGCAGCTCGGCGACGTCGGGCCCGACGAACGTGGCCCCCACGATTAGGTCGGTGGACCGGTCGACGACCAGCTGGGCGTGACCGGTGAACCCGTCACGCATCAGGGACGCGCCGGCCACGTTGCCGAGCTCGTACCCGAGGATCTCGACGTCGATGCCCTTGTCCCGCGCCTTGGCCTCGGTGAGCCCGACCGAGGCGACCTGGGGCTGCGCGAAGACGACCGCGGGCACCATGTCGTGGTCGGCGAGGTCGCGGTAGCGCACGCCTTCGATCGAGCGCCCCTCGGCCCGGGCCGCGATGACCCGGCCGGCGATGCGGGCTTGGTACTTGCCCATGTGCGTCAGCAGGGCACGGCCACAGATGTCGCCAACGGCGTAGAGCCACCCGCCCGCGAGCTCCATGTGATCATCGGTCGTGACGAACCCGTGGTCGGTGGACACCCCGACGGTGTCGAGCCCGATGTCGTCAGACGCAGGGGTACGGCCAGCGGCGACCACAACCTCGTCGACCTCGATCGCCTTGCCAGCAACGGTTATCTTCACGGGGCCACCGTGGATGAGCCCATAGCCGGTGTCCTCGACGTGAGGGCGGGACACCGAGCTGACGGAAACGCCCGTCAGCACCGTGATGCCCAGGTGCGCAAACGATGCCGCCATCGCTTCGCTGGCGAACGGCTCCTGGTTGGCGAGCAGCCGGTCACCGCGCTCGATGATGGTGACCTCGTCGGCGCCCAGCCCGCGCAACCAGGTGGCCGACTCGCAGGCCACGACCCCGCCCCCGATGACGGCCACCCGGCGCGGGACGACCCGCAGGTTGGTCACGTCGCGCGAGGTCCACGGCTTGGCCGCGCGGAGCCCTGGCAGGTCGGGCACCGAGGCCGTGGTGCCCGTCGCGATGACGACGGCCTGCCGCGCCGTGAGGGTCCGGGTGGTGCCGTCCGCTGCGGTGACCTGCACCGTGCGCTCGCCGGCCAGCCGGCCTCGGCCGCGTACGACGGTGATGTTGGCCCCGGTCGCCCACGCGACCTGCGACGAATCGTCGCGGTTGTGGGTGAACGAGTCGCGCCGGGCCAGGATCGCCTCGACGTCGATCGTGCCTTGAAGCATCTGGGCGACGCCGGGCATGGCCCGCGCCTCCTCGAGCACGTCGATCGGCCGCAGCAAAGCCTTGCTCGGCATGCAGGCCCAGTAGGAGCACTCGCCGCCGACCAGCTCGGCCTCGACCAGGGCCGCGGTGCGGTCGCTGCCCTGGATGGCGTACTGCGCGACGTTCTCGCCGGGCGGACCGCCGCCGATGACGATGACGTCGTACGTGTCCGTGCTGCTCGCGTCTGAGGCCATGTCGGCGACCGTACCCTGCTAGAGCGAAGCCATGTAGCGGCGCCATCCCCCGTGCGACGTGATGTCCTCGGCACCAGCGACCCCGTAGGACTCACAGACGAAGCCGTGCACGGTGTCACCGCCGGACAGCTCCAGCCGTCCGAAGCCGAGGGGCGCCGGCACCATGGTCTGCAGCGAGGCGTAGCCCTGCAGGGGCATTTCCCAGACCTCAACCGGCAGACCCTTGGCCGGACCGTCGCCGGTGCGGACCAGCCCGGGCCGCGGCACACCGGCGCCCGGCAGGCGATAGAGCCGGTAGGCGGCGCTGGTGCGGGCCCGTCGGACCAGGGTGCCGCCGAGCGAGACGAGCTGGTGGTTGAGCGCCATGCCGGAGAGGTGCGCCCCTACCACGGCAACCTGCACGGTCGCCGGAGCCGGCTGCGGCGCGACGAAGATCTCGCCGCACCAGCGGGCCGCGAGGTCGAGCAGCGGCCGGTCGGCGAAGGCAGTCGCGATGAGCTGGGTGCCGAACGGCAGCCCGTCGCTGCGGCGACCCGAAGGAACAGCGACCGCGCAGAGGTCGAGCAGGTTGACGAAGTTGGTGTAGACGCCGAGCCGTGAGTTGACGCCGACCGGATCGGCCTCGACGTCGGCGAACGTCGGGTGGGTCGGGGTCACCGGCAGGAGCAGTGCATCGACGTCGGTCCACAGCTGGTCAGCCCGGCGTCGCAGCACAGCCAGTCGGTCCAGCGCGGCGAACACCGCGGCGCCGGTGATGTCCCGCCCGCCGAGCACGACCTTGCGAACGACCGGGTCGAGCCCCTCCACGTCGTCCTCGAGCAGGTGGCCGAACCCCGCGTAGCGCTCGGCTACCCACGGGCCGCCGTAGAGCAGCTGTGCCGCCTCGAGGAACACCGAGATGTCGACCTCGACGACCTGGTCGGCGACGTCATCGGCGTGCTCGACGGCGGTGAGCCACGCCTCACGGTGCAGCGGGTCAAGGTCGAGATCGCCTGCGGGTACGGCAATGACGCGCAGCTCGCGGGCAACGCCGACAGGTGCAGACTCGGGCATCGGACGGGACCAGGCGTCCGTAGGGTCGTAGCGCGCGAGCACCTCGAAGGCGGCCCGCGCCTCGCCGACAGTGCGGGTGAAGGTGGTCACGCAGTCGAGCGACCGGCACGCCGGCAGGACGCCCGAGGTGGAGATCAGGCCTTTGGTCGCCTTGACACCGACGATGCCGTTGAAGGCCGCCGGCACCCGGCCCGAGCCGGCAGTGTCGGTGCCCAGCGCCAACGCAACCTGACCCGATGCCACGGCGACACCGGAGCCCGAGCTGCTGCCACCCGAGATGTGCAGCGGCGAGTCGACCGCGTGGCAGGCGCCGTAGGGGCTGCGGGTGCCGACGAGGCCGGTGGCGAACTGGTCCATGTTGGTCTTACCGACGGGCACCGCGCCCGCGGCCAGCAGCTGCGCGACAGCGAACGCGGACGCCGTGGCAGGGTTGTTGGCCAACCCGGGGAACCCTGCCGTCGAGTCGACACCGGCGACATCGATGTTGTCCTTGGCGGCGAAGGTGACCCCCTCGAGCAGACCGCCCGCAACGACATCGCTTGTCAGTACGGCGATCTCGTCCGGCGTGAGCTGGTGGATCCACATCGGCTGGTCGGTCATGGAGCGACCTTAGCCGCTGCGGCCTCGGCCCAGCGGCCCCGCTCCTCGGCAAACGCCTGCCGGCGGTGCTCGGTGAAGGCCACCGTCTCCGGGTCGAGCCCAGCGTTCTGCAGGTCGGCCAGCCGTAACGTCGCCGGCCTGGTCTCGAGCCGCAGGGTGCCCGCCGCGATGTCGGCACGGGCCTGCGCCAGCTCGTCGGCCGACACCGGCTTGAACCGCAGCCGGTCGAACATCCGCAGCAGCCACGGCGGCTCATCGTTCGATCCGTCATAGCGCCAGACCGGGACGGTCCGGCCCAGCAGTTGGTAGCCACCGGGCCCTTCCATGCCGTAGACGCAGAGGTAGATGCCGCCGATGCCGACCGCGTTGGCCGGGGTCCATGTCCGCGCCGGGTCGTACTTCGTCGTGACCAGCCGGTGCCGCGGGTCGAGCGGTACGGCGACCGGGGCGCCGAGGTAGACGTCGCCCAGCCCGACCACGAGATAGCTTGCTGCTGCGACGATTTCGAACACCTCGTCGCGCGTCGCCAACCCATTGACCCGCCGGATGAACTCCACGTTGTCCGGGCACCACGGCGCGTCAGGTCGTACGTGCGTCTGATAGCGGGTCATCGCCTCGTGGACCAGCGGGTCGTCCAGCGCGATCGGCAGGACCACCTCGCGGACCGGCAGCTCGACCTTGTCGAGGGACGGCAGCGACTCCCAGGCCGACACCACGGCGTCGGCCAGGGCCGCCAGCGGCAGCCGCGTCTCGTCGACACCGATGAGCACCGAGCGCACGCCTTCGACCAGGTCGAGGACGCCTGCCAGGTCGAGGGAGCCGATCGCCAGGGCCAGCAGGTGGACGCGCAGCCGCACCGTCAGGTCGAGGATCGGCGGGCCGGCCTCGACCAGCACGTGGTGGTCGCCGGCACGACGGACGACCAGCTCGGGGCAGTCGCCTGAGGCGGCAACGGTGGCCAAGGGCAACGGTCGGTACGAGACCCCCGCGGTGCCGGCTCGCTCCAAAGAAGTCCTGTGATGACTCAGGAGTAGCGACCGATCCGCGTTAGCCTGCTCCGCCTGCTCCGGACTGACTGGAACCAGTCGCACGGTGTCGCCCGGGCGGGCCTGGGCGAACATCCATCGGTCGGCGCGGATGACCACCGCCGGCACTACGAACCCGCCGAGGCTCGGTCCGTCGGGTCCCACGACCACGGGCGTGCCGCCGGAGAGCATCATGCCGCCGACAGGGTAGGCGCTGTCGTGGATGTTGCTGGGGTGCAGCCCCGCCTCACCGCCGTCCGTGCGGGCAAAACCCGGCGTTGGACCGACGAGCCGGATGCCCGTGCGGTCCGACCGGTGGTCGAGCGTCCACTCGGCGCCGAAGAGCTCGTCCACGCCGATGTCGGTCAGGTAGTCCGGGGCGCCGTGCGGGCCGGGCACGACGCGGACGTGCCACTCCCCCGACATGACCGGCAGCAGGGGCCGCACATCGACCGAGGGCGACTCAGCCGCGAGACCGAGCGGCAGGACGTCGCCCTTCTTCAGGGCCCGTCCCTCGAAGCCGCCGAACTTGCCGAGCAGGAACGTCGACCGGCTGCCCAGGGCGATCGGCACGTCGAGACCGCCTGCTACGGCGAGATATTGACGCAGGCCGGGCGCGGCTGCGGCGCCGAGGTCGACGACCTGGCCCGCCTCCACCACGGTCGCCACCCCTGCCTGCAGGGGTGCACCGTCGACGGTTGCCGCGGCCACGGCTCCGGTGACCGCGATCACCGTACGGGTCGCGAAGCGCAGCTTGGGTCCGCGGAGCACAGCCTCGAGCCCGGCTGCATCGGGCGCATTGCCGACGGCGACGTTGGCCAGGGCGAAGGACAGATCGTCCCAGGCGCCCGACGGCGGCACGCCGACGCCCCACAGCCCGCGCCGCCCGCCGAGGTCCTGGACCGTCGTCTGCGTGCCGGGGGTCAGCACTTCGATGCCGGCCACCAGCAGCTCTGCGGCCGGCTCGACGAGTGCCGTCACGCCGGCCACGCCTGCAGCTGGACCGCCGTCGGGTTGTAGCCGTTGCAGGGGTTGTTCAGCTGCGGGCAGTTGCTGATCACGACGAGGATGTCGCGCTCAGCCCGCAGCTCGAGGTACTTGCCCGGCGCCGAGACGCCGTCGGCGAAGTGCAGGTCGCCGGCCGAGGTGACCGGCACGTTCATGAAGAAGTTGATGTTGTGGGTCAGGTCACGCCCGTCCAGGCCCCGGCCCCACCGCTGCACTTGGTCCATGAAGGTGATCCGGCAAGCGTGCTGGTGGCGCACGTGGCCGCCGTACCGGACGACGTTGCTCTCCTGCGCGCAGGCCCCGCCGATGGTGTCGTGGCGCCCGTTCTGGTCCTCGGTGATGGTCGCCAGGACGTCGAGGTTCTGCGTGATGAGCCGCGAGCCGGTGGTCAGGTAGACCGCACCCTGCTCACGGATGGTGTCCATCGCGCTGTAGCGGTTGGTGTAGTCGCGGGCGTCGTAGAACAGCGTGTCGACAGCCTGGTTGCCGTGCAGGTCGACGATGCGCAGCCGCCCGCCTGCCGGCACCTCGCCGGTGAAACCGTCCCCCGCCTCGATCGTGACATCGAAGATCATGCGGTCACGCCCTCGGCGAGGGCGAGCGACCGGGCCGACTCGTCGCGGTACAGCCGGGACGCGTCATCCAGACCGGGTGGCGCTCCGGGCGAGACCTCGACGCGCAAGCCGCGAGCAGTCCACTCCGGCGACGGGTCGAGCGGGTGCATCGATGTCGACAGGACGATCAGCACGTCCTGCTCGGCCCGCAGCTCGACCCAGTCGCCGGCGCTCGACCAGTCCTCGACGAACGTCAATGTCCCGCGTTCGTCGTCGGCCGGCACCACCTTGGTGAACCAGTTGACGTTGGCGTGCAGGTCGCGCACGCCGAGGTCGTGTTTCCACAGCTCGTTGAGCAGTCCCTTGCGCGCGCTGAGGCGCCAGTCGTTGCGGTCGACCCCGTACGACGACGGCCCGTACCGCGCGAGCACCTGCTCGTCGGTCGAGTGGCCGGTGAGGGCGTCGTGCCAGTCGAGGGACGAGCCGGTCACCGAAGCCAGCGCCTTGCCCAGGTGGGACATCAACACCATTGGCGGGGTGATCCGGGCCGACATCTGGGCCTTCAACGTGTCAGGCAGGTTGAGTCTTTCGTACGGGCCTCGTGCGGCGTAGAGCAGCATCGACGCGTTGCCGCCGGCGCCCAACGTGGTCAGCCGCACCACGTCGTGGCGCGGGATCACCAACGAGATCGCGGCGCCGCCGGGCAGGTCGTACGAGCCGTAGGGGTCGGACATCAGAGGGCTCCACGGGACCGAGGCCCGACGGGGGTCGGGCCGCTCAGGTCTCCCGGGCTTTTGTCCCGCCGTGGAACGCCGCCCGGAGGTGGCGCCTGCGTCTCTCGGACCAGCCCGCCCTCGCGACGCGACGGCAGCGGAACCCTAGACGCGCCCCGCCTCTCGAGCGGGTCGACACGAGTCAAGTCGCGGCGTGTGACGCACCGGGACCCGCGATGTTTCCCGGGGGTAAATCTCGAGAGAGACTGGACCTATGGATATCTTTCTGACCGGTGCTACCGGATATATCGGCTCGTCCCTGCTCCGACAGCTGACCGAGGCGGGGCACTCCGTGTCCGGGCTCGCCCGCAGTGAGGAGTCGGCCGCCAAGGTCACGGCCGGCGGCGGCACACCCGTACGCGGCGAGATCGGTGACACCGCCCTGCTCGCGGCGGCCGCGGCTGCCGCGGACGCGGTCGTCCACGTCGCGTCGCCGGGCGACGCCACCAGCGCCGACCTCGACGACGGCGTCGTCACGGCCTTCCTCGGTGCGCTGCGCGGCACCGGCAAGCCCTACCTGCACACCAGCGGCGTGTGGGTCCATGGCGACAGCGACGACCTCACTGAGGGCAGCCCCTTCGCTCCGCCGGCGATCACCGCGTGGCGGCTGCCCCTCGATGCGCGGGTACGGGCCGCCGCACCCGAGGGCGTGCACAGCGTCGTCATCGCCCCCGGCATCGTCTACGGCCACGGCGGCGGCCTGGTCGGGCTGGTCCTCGGCGGGCCGCACAGCGACGACGCCGAGCCTGCCCTGCTCTTCCCCGGCAGCGGCAACCAGCACTGGACCACGATCCATGTCGACGATGTCGCGGCGCTCTACGTGGCCGCGCTCACGAGGGCTCCCGCCGGGTCGTACTACCTGGCCGTCAACGGGGACAACCCGAGCGTCCGTGAGCTCGCCACCGCGGCAAGCACCGTGATCGGTCTGGGCGGCCGGGTCGCACCCGAGCCGGTGGAGCAGACGCGGTCGCGACTCGGCCTGCTCGAGGAGGCCCTGGCGCTGGACCAGCGGGCCAGCGGCCAGCAGGCCCGCGTCGACCTGGGCTGGGCGCCGCAGAGGCCGACGCTGCTCACCGAGCTCACGAGCGGCTCGTACACCTAGGAACTCGTGGTCACCCCGCCGGCGTTGGTGGGCGTTACGCTGACCCCGAGCACGATCAGAGCCGTCACGTTCACGCCCTGCATGATCGCCCTGGCCCGGACGACGGCGCCCGGAGCGCTCGGCTGGGGCGCCGGCGACGTGATCGCGGTGGCTCCGGTGGTGGCCAGGGTGTCGATGGTGCCGCTGCAGGTGTGGACGGTCTCGTTCCAGGTGCCCCCGGCGCAGACCTGCAGGTCGATCCAGCCGATGCCCAGGTTGGGCCCCGTGATCGAGTAGGTGAGGGTGTAGCGCGCCGGGGTCAGCGTTGACGTGCCGGTGTTGACCAGGTTGAAGTACTTCACGCCGCCTAGGACGTAGCTCTCCGGCAGAGCGCCGCTGCCGGTCGTGCCGTTGCTCAGGATCGCCGACCACGATGCCGACCCCACGGTCTGCGTCGCGGAGGCGCTCGTCGCGGCGAGGGCGGCGTTCGACGTACCGCTGGTGGCCACCAGCAGCAGGAGTGACGCGCAGAGGGCTGATGGCCAGGTCATCAGCCCTCTGCGCATGGTCACGGAACCGGCCTCTGCCTGGATCAGCTGTTCGTGGTCGTGCCGGCGCGCTGCTGCTCGGTGAAGGTCCACGTCAAAGCGGCGGACAGGCCCTGGATGGTGCTGCCCGGCGGCGTGCCGTTCGCCGTGACCTCGGTGGAGGCAGGCAGGGTGAGCGAGACCTGCAGGTAGAGCACCGCATTGGCGGCTACGGTGGCGGCGAGGGTGCCGGGGGTCGTCTTCAGGGTGGCCAACGGGGTCGAGGCGAGGATCACCGTCGCGCCGCCGACGCAGGTGCCCGTGGCGGGCACCCAGGCTATGGGGCAGCTGGAGACCGTAGCGGCCAGGCCCTTGGTGGCGTCCGAGGTGAGGGCGGTCGTGGTCGCGTCGGCGACCCCGAGCGTGAGATTGATGGCGTTCAGGCCGGCGCCGTTCGTCAGGTTCACGTAGCGGTTGACCACGTCCGTGGGCGCCATGTTGGTGATGGTGGTGGGCCAGCCGACGCCGTTGTTGGCGTAGGTGAGGCTCAACGTCGAGCTGGTCACCGTCTGGGCCGACGTGTTGAACGCGGTGGCCGTGAGGGCCGCATAGACGGCGCCGCCGGTCACAGCGATGCCGACGGCCGCGGCCCCGGCGACAGGCAGCAGTCGGGTGCAGAAACGTGATCTCGGACGGCGAGGGCTACGGGACATGGTGGCTGGCTCCAGATCTCAGATGTCGTCGGAACAACGCCGACAGTCACAGCCGGCGCGCGGACGGAACGCGCGCCGGACGGCGCCCGCGGTGAAGAAGAGGCCGACCAGACCGACGACCAGAGCTCTGCTCTCCGGGCGTCGGGGGTTGACCCATGACAAGACCGTGCCGAGGTGTCGCACGGTGCCGACCACGACCGGGCCACCGCTGCGGCCGATGAAGAACGGCTTGTCCTGCGTCGGGTTGGCGTCGCCCCTCGTGACGATCAAGGCGCGATTGCCCTGCCACGTCAGGGAGACGATGCGGTGGGCAAGCTCGATGTCCTCGCCGGGCGGGTGATAGATGATGACCTGGCCTTGGTGGATCTTGGTGAGGCTCACCTGGCGGGTAACCAGTGCGTCCCCGGGGCCAAATGCCGGCTTCATGCTGGACGACAGCACGGTCACAAGGCCGAGTCCGAGAACGAAGTGCAGGACAAGCAGCCCGACGGTCGCCACACCGCTGCCGACGGGCACCCAGAACGCCGACCGGCCATGCAGTCGCCGCTCATCGACGACGCTCGTGGGAACTGCCTCGACGGACAGTCCTTCCGGGTCGCGATCATGCTCGACGACGGGGACATTGCTCATGCGGGGTTTATTCGGTTTAGCCTTGCGCTTCCTGATGCCCGGGCACCGCAACTACCCGCGCCCGGCCCGGTCTGACTAGTCATCCGGTGCGGCTTTGCGTGAAGGTGGGCCGAATGCGTATTTCCCTTTGTCACCCGCACGGATCTGGTCCCATTTCTTTTGTTTTTGCGTACGAACCCGCCGTGCAAGGATGGGCGACATGTCATCGCGACTGTCCCTGGCGACCCTCAGGAGTGTCGACCCGGCGTACCGCCCACCGGTCGACCCCCGCGAGCTCGAGGTGGGCATCGTCCACCTCGGACTCGGCGCCTTCGCCCGCGCGCACGGACTCGTGTTCACCCAGGGCGCGATCGCCGCGACGGGCGACACCCGTTGGGGCTACTGCGGTGTGACCCAACGCAGCCGTACCGTCATCGACCAGCTCGCACCGCAGGACGGCCTCTACTCGGTCCTCGTCCGCAGCGGCACCGAGGCACGGCCTCAGGTGGTGGCGACGGCACGGGACCTGCTCTTCGCCGCCGGCGAGCCGGACCGGCTGACCGACCGGTTGGGGGCACCGACGACCCGTGTCGTGACGCTGACGGTCACGGAGAAAGGTTATCGGCACGATCCCGCCACGGGACGGCTGCGCAGCACCGACCCGGACGTCGCAGCTGATGCTGCGGGCCGGTCGCCGGTGACCGTCGTGGGCCAGCTGGTACGGGGCCTGGCGGCTCGGCGTGCGTCCGGGGCGGGCCCGGTCACCTTGCTCTCCTGCGACAACCTAGCCGGCAACGGTGAGGTGCTGCGGTCGGTGGTGCTCGACTTCTGCGAGCTGCTCCCGGGCGGGCTCGCTCTGGCCGTCTGGGTCGAGGACAACGTCGCCTTCCCGTCCTCGATGGTCGACCGCATCACGCCGGCCACCACCCCCGACGACCTGGCGGAGGCCGCCCAGCTGCTCGGCCTTGTCGACGAGGGCGTGGTCGTCACCGAACCGTTCAGCCAGTGGGTCGTCGAGGACACGTTCGCCGCCGGCCGGCCCCCGTGGGAGGTGGCCGGCGTCACCATGACTGCCGACGTCGCCCCGTACGAGCGGATCAAGCTGCGCCTGCTCAACGGCAGCCACTCGACCCTGGCCTACCTCGGCCTGCTCGCCGGCTACACCTACGTGGCGGACGCCATCGCCGACGCTGCCCTCAGCGCGGCGATCAGCCGGCTCATGACCGACGACCTGACGCCCACGCTCGACGTGCCGGACGGCTTCGATGTCATCGCCTACCAGGCCGAGCTCCGGTCGCGCTGGGACAACACGGCCGTGCGTCACCGGCTGGCCCAGATCGCCATCGACGGCAGCCAAAAGCTGCCCAACCGGCTCGTCGGTTCGATCCGTGAGCGACGTGCCGCTGGCGTCGAGCCGCACGCCGCAACCCTCGGCATCGCGGCCTGGATGCGTTACGTGTCAGCAGGAGTAGCCGATGACGGCACGCCATTCGCCCTGGACGACCCGCTCGCGGTACGGCTGCGCGCGGCGGTGGGCGGAGCCTCGACCCCCGCGGCGGTGGCTACGGCACTGCTCGGCGTGACCGAGGTCTTCGGCGATCTGGGTGCCGACGCAGACGTGCGCCGGCTGATCGTGGGTCACCTCGACACGCTCACCCGCCACGGTGCCCTCGCGGCCGCGAGGGCGCTGGGCTAACGCGGAGCGTAGGCCAGCCGCGGCAGGGTGACCGTCAGGTCGATGGCGGTCTCCGTGGCCTCGTCCAGGCCCAGCTGGCCCCGTACGACGAGCTCGGCCAGGTAGCCGCTGTCGACTCGACGGGCCACGTCGTGCCGGGCAGGGATCGAGCAGAAGGCCCTGGTGTCGTCCACGAATCCGCTGGTGTTGTAGAAGCCGGCGGTCTCGGTGACGGCCTCGCGGAACCGGCGCATCGCGGCCGGCGAGTCGAGGAACCACCAGGGGGCACCCAACCGCAACGACGGGTAGGCGCCGGCCAGTGGGGCGAGCTCGCGCGAGTAGGTCGTCTCGTCGATGGTGAAGACGATGCAGCGAAACTTCGGGTCCTGCCCGAAAGCGTTGAGCAGCGGTCGCAGGCCGTGCACGAAGTCGACCGGAACCGGGATGTCGAACCCGCGGTCGGAGCCGAACGTCTGCTGGATGGCCGGGTCGTGGTTGCGCAGCACGCCGGGGTGGATCTGCATGACGAGCCCGTCATCGCGGCTCATCCGTGCCATCTCGAACATCATGTGGGCCGAGAAGGCATCGCACTGGTCGGGCGTCAGCCGACCGCGCAGCGCCGACTGGTAGATGCGGGACGCGGCGCCGGCGTCGAGCGGCTCGGTCTCCGCGGAGAAGACGCCGTGGTCGGTGGCCCGAGCGCCGTGACCAAGGAAGTGGTGGCGGCGCTGCTCGAGCGCGGCGATGTAGCCGGGGTAGGTGCCGGTGGGGATGCCGGAGATGTCGGCGAGCCGCTGAACATTGGCCTGCCAGTCGGGGTGGTTGATCTGCACCAGGGTGTCCGGCCGGAAGGTGGGGACCACCACGCCAGGCCAGCCGGACTCGATGATGGAGAGATGCTCGGCGAGGTCGCTCAGCGGCGAGTCGGTGGTGGCAAGCAGCTCGATCTCGAACCGCTCGAATAGCGCGCGCGGTTGGAACGCCGGTCGGCGGAGCGCGGCCGACAGCTCGTCGTAGAGCAGGTCGGCCGACTCGGCGGAGGGCGTGATGTCGACGCCGAAGACGTCGACGAGCTCGTGCTCGAGCCACAGCCTGGACGGGGTGCCGCGGAAGAGGTGCCAGCCGGCGCAGAACCGACGCCAGATCTCGCGAGGGTCGCCCGTCGTGAGCTGCTCGAGCGACTCCCCCTGCGACACCAGCATGCGCGTGACGTAGTGGTCGGGGACGACGAGCAGCTGGGCCGGGTCGGGGAACGGCTGGTTGTGCGCGAGCAACGCGGCGTCGACGTGGCCGTGCATGCTGACGATGGGCAAGGCCCGTACCGCGCCGTAGATCTCCCGGGCAACCGTGCGCGTTCCTGGGTCGGAGGGCAGCAACCGGTCGTCATCGAGGGTCAGCACACGCACTGGGAAGCCGTCCTATCCTGAGTCCTGTGACGGACAGCGTACGGCGGCTCGGCGGCGTGAACGGCACTGTAGGCGTGCTCAGCGACGCCGACGCGACCGCCTTCATCGTGGATGCACTGGCCTCTGCAGGCCTGGCCGGTCGGTCGGTCCTGTTGCTGATCCCCGATGGCACCCGCACCGCACCCGTACCCCTGGTCGTGTCAGCGGTGCGGAGGGCACTCGCTGGTGCGCGGCTGACTGTGATGGTGGCGCTCGGCACCCATCAGCCGATGTCGCCGCCCGAGCTCGCGGCCTTGGTCGGCACCGACGAGATCGTGGTGCTCAACCATCGTTGGGACGACCCATCAACCTTTGTCTCGCTGGGGGTCATCTCAGCGGACCAGATCGCCGAGTTGTCCGGCGGTCGGCTCGCACGCGACGTCGACGTGCGGGTCAACCGGGCGGTGCTCGAGCACGACGTCGTCCTCATCGCCGGACCCGTGTTCCCGCACGAGGTGGTCGGGTTCTCCGGCGGCAACAAGTACCTTTTCCCCGGTGTCGCCGGCCAGGACATCATCGACCTGACCCACTGGCTCGGTGCCCTGATCTCCTCGTACGAGATCATCGGGACACTGGGCACGACGCCCGTGCGAGCCGTGATCGACCGCGCCGCCTCGATGATCCCCACGCCGCGCCTGTGCATCGCCATGGTCGTCCAGGACGGCCTGCACCAGCTGTCGTACGGCACGCCGGAGGCCGCGTGGGCCGACGCCGCAGCCGCCTCAGCCGTGGTCCACGTCAAGTATCTGGATCGGTCCTACCCGCGGGTGCTGTCAATGGTTCCGCTGATGTACCAGGACGTCTGGACCGCGGCCAAGGGCATGTACAAGCTGGAACCGGTGGTCGCCGACGGTGGCGAGCTCGTGCTGTACGCCCCGCACATCAAGGACTTCAGCGAGACCCACGGCGACCTGCTGGCCGAGATCGGCTACCACACCCGGGACTACTTCACCGGGCAGTGGGAGCGGTTCGGCCACTACCCCGGTGGCGTGCTCGCGCACAGCACCCACCTGCGCGGCGGCGGCTCGTGGGACGCGGCGACCGGCGAGCACCCGCGCATCTCCGTGGTGCTCGCCACCGGTATCTCGCCGGAGCGCTGCGCCGAGCACAACGTCGGCTACCTCGACCCGCACACCATTGACGCGGTTGAGTGGGCCCGCGACCCCGACACCCTCGTCGTACCCAAGGCCGGCGAGGTGCTGCACCGGCTGCGCGTCTAGCAGCGACGGAGCCTTGTCGCCGAAGAGGCCGGGCCTGGACGAGCTTGGGGTCCTGCACGTCGCTGAATGATGAGGCGACCATAGCCAACTCAACGCTGCACGAGTTCCTCAGGCAGACTCGACAGAGACGCGGAGGGCTCGACGCAAGCTGAGCCCCCGAGGTCGGCGAGCGCAATTGCGGCAATCATAGGAGTCCTCGCGGCGCTCCAACGCCCATCTGGCTCCTACCATGCGCACTGTTTGGGCTCTGCGTCCGATGAGGTGGCAGGCATCCAGACCAGCCCCGCCTTGCGTGGGACTAGTGGTCCAGGTGCAGGGCGGCGTCGGGGTCGGTCGTGCGCCAGCCGGTGAACCGCACCGTCAGGCCTTGCCGCTCTGGGGCGCAACAGTAGGGGCCGGCGCTGGCCTGATCGGTCGCCGGGAACGACGCCAGCCGCACCATGCGCCATGGACCTCCATCGGCCTTTGCCCGCAGGATCAACGCATCGTTCGCCCAGCTGGCTCGTACCGTCACGGTCTTGCCGGACCACTCGGGCACGGGCGCAGTGGACCAGTCGGACGTGCCATGGGTGACGACGGCGGACAGCTGCGGGACGCCGTCGCTGATCTCAACGCCGGTCTTGACCCACGTGTCTGCCGAGACCCGTACCAGTAGGCCGGCCTGGTCGTAGAGGTGAGCGTAGTCGACGACGAAGGACACCTCGACCGCCTGCGCTGGGGCGAGCGGCTTGAGCAGGGCATGGCCGTTGTCGCGGTGGAAGCCGTAGAACGTGCCCTGCCAGAGGTCGCTGCCCTGCTCTGCCGTCACCAGCAGGTCAGGGCCCTGCGCCGTCACGGCGACGGGCGGGTTGAGCCAGCTGCCGGCAGCCCAGTCGGTCATGGCCGGAAGGACGCATTGAGGGAGTGGGCGGCCAAGGTGGCCAGATCGTCGTGGGACAAGCCGAACGCCTCCTGAACTGCGCGGTAGTTGTCGCCGATGTAGCCGCCGAAGTAGGCCGGGTCGTCGGAGTTGATCGTGATCATGAGCCCCGCGTCGAGCATGCGCGGCAGCGGGTGGTTGGCGATGGTGTCGACGCAGCGCAGCCGCACGTTGGAGAGCGGGCAAACGGTGATCGGTACGCGGTCGGCGGCCAAGCGGCGGACCAGTGCGAGGTCCTCGAGGCAACGGATGCCGTGGTCGATGCGTTCGACGCCGAGCACGTCGAGCGCCTGCCAGACGTAGTCCGGCGGCCCCTCCTCGCCGGCGTGGGCCACCTTGCGGAACCCGAGATCACCAGCGGCCTGGAACACCGCGGCGAAGTCCTCCGGTGGGTGACCCACCTCAGCGGAGTCGAGCCCGACGCCCACGACCTGCTCGGTGAAATCGCTCAGCGCCTCGAGCGTCTCCATCGCCTCGCGGGGCCCGCGATCGCGGAGGAAGCACGCAATGAGCATGACCGTCACTCCGTCGCGCGAGAACGACTGAGCTGCAGCGGTTGTGAGTCCGGTGACGACCTCCTTGAGATCCACGCCCCGCGCGATGTGAGCCTGTGGGTCGAAGAACATCTCGACGTGCACGACGCCGTCAGCGTGCGCCCGGCGAAGGTAGGCGTCGGCGAGGTCCTCGTAGTCTTGGGCCGTTCGCAGCACCGCCATGCAGTCGTAGTAAAGCGCGAGGAACGACGAGAGGTCCGTGAAGTCGTAGGCGCCAGACAGCGCCTCGATGTCCTGGTACGGAAGGAGAACCCCGTTGCGTGCAGCCAGCTCGAAAGCCAGAACCGGCTCGAGGGTGCCTTCGATGTGCAGGTGCAGCTCGGCCTTGGGAAAGGTCATGTCAGCCGCTGCTGCAGCGCTGCGTCCTTGTCCTTTGCCTGCTGGGTAAGGCTTTCCTGGAACGCGACCATCTTGGAGAGCAAGACCGCGTCGGAAGCCGCCAGGACCCGTACCGCGAGCAGTCCGGCGTTGCGGGCGCCACCGATCGAGACGGTCGCGACCGGCACTCCTGCCGGCATCTGCACGATCGACAGCAGCGAGTCCATGCCATCGAGGTACTTCAAGGGGACGGGCACACCGATGACCGGCAGTGGGGTGACGGCAGCGATCATGCCGGGGAGGTGGGCAGCGCCGCCGGCTCCCGCGATGACCACCTTGAGGCCTCGCCCCGCCGCCTGCTCACCATAGGCGATCATCTCGCGGGGCATCCGGTGGGCCGAGACGACGTGCACCTCGTACGGAACCTCGAACTCGGCGAGCGCCTCGGCGGCGAGCGCCATGACGGACCAGTCGGAGTCGCTGCCCATGATGATGCCGACCACTGGCTCGGTCATGTCGCGTCTCCTTGCAGCAGGTCGGCGGCAGCGCGGGCCCGCCGTCGGGTCTCGAGCACATCATCGCCTACGACCGTGATGTGGCCGATCTTGCGGCCGGCCCGAACACCCTTGCCATAGAGGTGTACGTGCGCGCCCGGGTCCATGGCCAGCACGCGGGGCAGCCGTCCGGCCAGGTCGGCGGCGTGAGGCCCCGAACCGCCGAGCACGTTGGCCATCGCGGTCACGGGTGCGAGGGCAGAGGTCTCGCCGAGCGGCCAGCCCAGCACCGCACGCAGGTGCTGCTCGAACTGCGAGGTCGTCGACCCGTCGATGGACCAGTGGCCCGAGTTGTGCGGGCGCATCGCGAGCTCGTTGACCAGCAGACCGCCGTCGACCTCGAACAGCTCGACGGCCATGACGCCGACCACGTCGAGATCGTCGGCGATGGACACCGCGATGGTCTGCGCCTCGGCGACCAACCGCGGGTCGAGCGCGGGCGCGGGGGCCAGAACCTCGGTGCACACGCCGTTGGTCTGGACGGTCTCCACGACAGGCCACGCACGGGTTTCCCCGGTCGCCGAGCGGCCGACCATCGCGGAGAGCTCACGGTCGAAGGGCACCTGCGCCTCGACGTAGATGCGACCACTGGCCGCGACCCGCTCGTACAGCGAGCTCGCTTCCTCGGGCGAGCCGGGGAACCAGACACCCTTGCCGTCATAGCCGCCGGTCGCGGTCTTGAGGACCACGGGCCAGCCGTGCTCGTCGCCGAAGCTGACCAAGTCGGAGAGGTGGCCGACGTAGGTCCACGCAGGCACCGGCACCCCGAAGGCGCCCAGCCGCTCGCGCATTCGGATCTTGTCCTGTACGAAGGGCAAGGACAGCGGGCTCGGCCGCACCGTGATGCCCTCGCCCACGAGCTTGTGCAAGTGGTCGAGCGGCACGTGCTCGTGGTCGAACGTGATGACGTCGCAGCCGCGCGCGAAGGCCAGCAGGTCGTCGTAGGAGCGGTAGTCGCCGACCACGGTGGCGGGCGTGACCAGGGCCGCCGAGTCATCGGCCGTGTCGGACAACACGCGCAGCCGCACGCCGAGCGCGATCGCCGCCTGCTGGGTCATGCGGGCCAGCTGTCCACCGCCGACCATGCCCACCACGGGGAGCCCGGTGATCGGGTCGGTCACGGGCCTGCCCTCCGTCGACGTCTGGTGCGCGACCGCCATCCTAGCGACCTTTTGTCCGCAGGGCCCTCGCTGCCCAGTCCTCAACGTTTTCAACAGGTTTTTCTGGTACGGGTCCGGCGTCACCGTTTTTGTCGGTGGTCTCGTCTAGCGTTCTTGGCATGGACGAGACGGGGTTCGACGAGTGGCCGGACACGGTGCCCTGGTGGGTTGATGCCGCGGCTGCCGGTGACGTCGACCTTGCCTCGTGTGCTCTCGCTGACTTGTCCGAGCTGGCCGACCCGGAGCTGCCTGCCGTCGACGACGGGGCCGGTCCCCTGCCGCTGTCCGCGCAGGAGACGCTGCTCGCCGCCGGCCTGGCCGGCCCAGGGCCGGATGGGCAGCGGCTGCTGACCTCGCTGGTGGGACGTGACCTGTCTCAGGATGAGTGGTTGACCGCGGTGCAGCTGTGGGAAACCCAGGACGCGTGGCTGACCGGGCAGAAGTCGTTGGCGGTGGCCGGGTTCGCCGGTCCGGAGCCAGTGAGCGTGGACGGGTTCGGTGACGACGAAGCGCTGATGACCGAGCTCGCGTTGGCGACCGGGTGCGCTGAAGGGTTCGCCTACACCCAGATCCTCACCGCCCGCCTGCTCACCTCGACCCTGGTGCGCACCGGTGACCTGCTCCGCGCCGGCCGGTTGTCCCCCTACCGGGCCCGCCTCATCGTCGACGAGCTGGCCCGGCTGCACCCCGACGTCGCCCGCCGCGTGGAGGACCGGGTGCTGGGCACCGCGGCTCAGGTGCCGACCGGGCGGTTACGGGCCGACTTGACCAAGCACACCCGCCGGGTCGACCGGCAGGCGGGCAACGACCGCAAAGTCGACCAGCTGGTGAAGGCGGCGAAGGGCCGCCGGGTGGTGTTCGACCCCCACGGTGAGGACGGCACCGGGCTGATGGGGTTGTACGCCTACCTCCCCCCGGTCGAAGCGTTGGCGGTGCAGAGCATGCTCCGTCAGGTCGCCGGCCCGCACCGGCGAGCTGACGGCCGCAGCCAGGACGAACGGATCGCCGACGCGCTGACCGGGATGGTGATCGGGTTCGACCCGAACCACCCCGGCCAACCCATCACACCGAAGAAACTCGTCCAGGTCCTCATCGACCTGCCGACCCTGCTCCGCCTCCGCGACCACGACGGGGAGCTCCTCGGCTACGGCCACCTCCCCGCCGAGGTGATCCGCGAGCTCACCGACAACGCCGCCTGGCAACGCCTCGTCTACGACCCCGCCGACGGCCACCTGTTAGACGCCGGCACCACCATCCACGACTTCCCCCAACTCAGCACCTACCTCCACCTCCGCGACCGCTACGACCGGTTCCCCGGCGGCACCCGCCACCACGGCAACGACCTCGACCACACCCACGCCTTCAAACCCAAGAACAAGACCAAGACCGGCGACGGGAAGGACGGCGAAAGCAGGGTCGGCGACCCTGCGACGGGCACCACCGCCGAGGCAACCGCAGGCGAAGGCGACGGCAAGGCCGAGACCGACGCGGGCGCCACCAAGCGCCGCAGCCGACGCGGCAAGCAGCCCGACAGCACCACCCCGACCACCACCGCCGCCGAGCCTGCGGCCGCCCGGCGACAGGCCGCCCGGCCACAGGCCGACCCGACCCCAGTCGACACCGACAGCACGCCAACGCGCGCAGACGCGCCGAGCGCAGGCCCGGGGAGCACCAGCACGACGCCGACCGACCCGACACCTGCCGAGGTGGACGCAACGGCAGCGGCCGAGCCCGAAGCCTCCACCGGGACCACGGACGAGGCTGCGGCAGCAGTCGAGCCCGACGCAGCGACCGAGGCCTCCGCAACAGCCAAGCCGGGGGCAGTAGTCGAACCCGACGCAGCGACGAAGCCCGAGGTCACCGTCGGTGCAGGCAACGGGCCCGACGCAGCAGCCGAGCCGGGCACAGCGGTCGCGGCGGTTGACCCAGCCGCCGCCCACGGCGCAGCCATGGACAACGACGCGGTCACCGGCCACACCGCGCCGCCCACGCACCCCGCCGCGGCAGGCCGCCCCGACGCCTCCGACGGACCCAGTGGCACCCGGGCCTGCGTCGGGACGGACACCAGTCAGCACGCTGCCCACCGCGACGACCCTGCCGCGACCCCGCGCACCCCCGAGTCCAGTGCGTCGCCGCCAGCGGACCAAGAGGAAGGGGGTCGGACCGCCGCGAACAACATGGCCGCACTGTCCCGACGCCACCACCGAGCCAAAACCTTCCTCGGCTTCCACTACCGCCACCTCGACAACGCCGTCCTCGAATGGACCACCCCCCTCGGCCGGATCTACTACACCTACCCCCACGACTACCGACCCGACAGCGACACCACCGGAGACACCAGCGGAGACAGCGACCCCCCACCACCCGCGGGCACCGGTTAGTGGTCGGGCCTCGGGCGCCGGTTAGTAGCAGGGTCAGCAGTACTCGTAGTGGTAGCCGCTCTGGCCCTTGGCCACGACGTCCCTGTCGCGGTAGATGATCGAGAGGGTCGCACCGCGGGCCTTGCATGCCTTGGTGTAGGCCGACCTCCCGTTGTCGGTGTACTCGATCTCGATCACGTGCCGACCATAGAGATCGGTGTAGGCGGCACACTCGCTGTAGAAGCCGCACTCCTCGGCGATGGCGAAGTCAAAGCCCACCTTCGCCTTGTCCTTGGCCGTGATGTCGGTGTCGTTCTTCTGAGCGAAGGCCAGGCCCTTGCTGTGGGCGTGCGCGGCCAGCAATGCTGCGAGCGCGACGTTGTCCGCCTTGGTCAGCTTCTCGGCGCCGGTGCGGGTGTACGAGTCCAGGTTGTCGGGCTCGATTGCCCGGAAGCCGGCCTTGGCGCACCCGTCCAGCCAGGGATCCTCGATCGCCGCGATGGCGGCCCGGTTGGCAGCCGTCGAGGTGTCGAGGACGTCCTCGCCCGGCCAGTCCGGGTCGTGCAGGAATCCGCCGGTGCTGTCCTTCAGGACCAGGCCCGGGTGCTTGGTCTCCCAGGCGACCCGCTCAGCCGGCTGGGTCTGGAAGGCGTTGACGTAGCAGATGGTGTAGGTGCCGGCGACCGGCGTGTCGAGACGGTCCCGGTCGACGATGGACACCGACGGCGACGGGGTGTAGGAGCCGCCGATCTGATAGTCGAACTGACCGTTAACCGGAGGAAGGGTGATGCCCGCACCCATCGCCGGACAAGCGAAGGCGGTCGTACCGAGGCCCAGCGCAACCGCGCCGGCGGTGCTGATCACAGACGCAAAACGACGAAAAGCCCTGCTGCTCATGGAAACTCCCGCCTACGGTGGCCCCGCCTCGAGATCATCTCTGGCGTAGGACCCAGGCTCCGCGCAGGACGCGGGCCGGTAGAGCACACCGTGACGCGCCGCACGCTAGCCGCGGGAGCCAGGAGTTGGCAAGGCCACGTCAGACGACGGTCACCGTCAGACCGGCAGCTCTGAGCGCTTGGAGCGCCGCCGGGTCGACCGAGTCGTCGGTGATCAGCTCGTCGACCTCGGCGACGCCGGCGATGCGGGCCAGCAGCACCCTTCCTACCTTCGACCCGTCGGCCACGACGATGGTGACGGCCGCTCGCTCGATCAAAGTGGCGTCGGTGTGTGCCTCGACCTCGTCGTGGGTCGTCAGGCCGCCCTCGGCGCTGATGCCGTCGACACCGATGACCGCCAGACCCACGTTGACCCCGCGCAGGGTGTGCTCAGCCCAAGGACCCACCAGCTCGTACGACTGCGAGCGGCTGACCCCGCCGGTCACGACCAGCTTGAGCCGCGGCCGCAGCGCCAGCTCGGCCGCGATGTTCAGGGCGTTGGTGACCACGGTGAGATCGGTGCGCTCGACCAGCAGCCGCGCCACCTCGCTCGTCGTCGTCCCGCCGGTCAGCCCGACAGCGGTCGGGCCCTCGGGCACCCGCTTGACCGCCTCGGCGGCGATCCGGCGCTTCTGGTCGCGGTGCTGAGCGTGGCGGTAGCGCACCGGCAGCTCGTACAGCACGTCCTGGGCGAGCGCACCCCCGTGGGTCCGCCGGAGCAGCCGCTGCTCCTCGAGGATCTGCAGGTCACGGCGCAGCGTCGCCTGGGAGACGCCGAACCGCTCGGCCAGGTCGGCCACGTCCACCGACCCTTCGGCGGAGAGCTGCTCGAGGATCGCGGCCGTACGGTCGGACCGTCGCATCGGTGCGGGCGGGTTCGGCATGCCGCGATTGTTTCACCCGCGGAGGCCGGAACGCGGCCGACCCGCGCGTTTGCACCATTCTGCGAGCGTAATCGCTCGACAAACGTGCAGAAACACGCGCCTTTGAGCGTTCGCTATTGCACGGATCTGCGTCGCCCGGCAGGATGGCCCCATGACAACGGTGACCTTTATCGGAGCGGGCAGCGTCGAGTTCACCCGCGAGCTGCTCATCGACCTGCTCTCGTTCCCCGAGCTGGCAGACCTGCACATCGCGCTGCACGACATCGACCCGGACCGGCTTGAGACCGCGGTCGCCATCGCCAAGGACACCGCTGGGCAGCTCGGCGTCAGCCCCACCATCACCGCGAGCCTCGACCGCCGCGAGGCCCTCCAAGGCGCGAGCTACGTCATCAACAGCGTCCAGGTCGGCATGCACGCCGCGACCGTCCGCGACTTCGAGATCCCGGCCAAGTACGGCCTACGCCAGACCATCGGCGACACCATCGGCGTCGGCGGCATCTTCCGCGCGCTGCGCACGTTCCCCGTGCTCGACGGCATCGCGCAGGACATGCTCGAGATCGCTCCCGACGCCTGGCTGCTCAACTACACCAACCCGATGGCGATGAACATCGCCTACCTGGCCGAGGCCCACCCGACCCTCAAGGTGGTCGGCCTGTGCCACTCGGTCTTCTGGACCGTCCACGACCTGTGCCGCATCATCCAGGTGCCGCTCGACGAGGTGGAGTTCCGCAGCGCCGGCGTCAACCACCAGGCCTGGCTGCTCAGCTGGACCAGGGACGGTCAAGACCTCTACCCGCTGCTCGACGAGGCGATCCGCCAGGACCCCGAGCTGTCTCGCCGGGTCCGGTTCGACATGTACCGCCGCCTCGGCAGCTTCCCGACCGAGACCAGCGAGCACTCCTCGGAGTACGTCGCGTGGTACCTCGGGCACGACGCCGAGATCGAGCGGCTGCGCATCCCGGTCGGCGACTACGTCCGCATCAGCCAGGAGAACGTCGACGAGTACGTGCGCACGCGAGCCGCGCTGCAGGCCGGCGAGCACCTCCCGATCATCCGCGAGGCGACCGAGTACGCACCGCTGGTCATCCACGCGATGGAGACCGGTACGCCCCGCACCATCATCGGCAACGTCGCCAACCGTGGCCTCATCGACAACCTGCCGGAGGGCTACTGCGTCGAGGTGCCCTGCACCGTCGACTCCTCCGGAGTCGCGCCCCAGCCCGCGGGCTCGCTGCCGGCCCACCTCGCCGCGGTCAACCGGCCGTTCTGCTCGGTCGGCGAGCTCACGGTACGGGCCGCGATCGACGGCGACCCGGCGATGATCCGGCGCGCCGCCATGGTCGACCCCAACGCGTCGGCCAACCTCACGCTGGAGCAGATCTGGTCGCTCTGCGACGACATGGTCGCTGCCCACGGCGACCTGCTGCCCGCCTCACTGCGCGGCTCGCTGGCGATCTGATGCCGCTCGTCCCCACCGCGGTCCTCCTCGACCTCGCCCAGGCCGACGGCCACGGCATCGCTGCGTTCAACGTCATCACCCTCGAGCACGTCGAGGCCGTGGTCGAGGGTGCCCAGCAGGCCGGCCGCCCGGTCATCCTGCAGGTCAGCGAGAACGCGCTGCTCTTCCACCACGGAGCCCTCGCGCCGCTCGCCCACGCGTGTGCCGCCGCAGCCCGCGAGGCCGACGTCGACGTGGCCCTGCACCTCGACCACATCAAGGACATCGCGGTGATCGAGCAGGTCACGCCGGGGACGTTCGGCTCTGTCATGGTCGACGCCAGCGCACTCGACTACGCCGACAACATCGCCCTGACCCGCCAGGCCGTGATCCGGGCCCGCCGGCGCGGGCTCATCGTCGAGGCCGAGCTCGGCCAGGTCGGCGGCAAGGATGGCCAGCCGCCCCTCGACGCACACAAGCCCGGAGCGCGTACCGACCCGGCCGAGGCCACGGCCTTCGTCGAAGGCACCGGCGTCGACGCCCTCGCGGTCGCCGTCGGCAGCTCCCACGCCATGACCTCGCGCACCGCGGTCCTCGACCTTGACCTCATCGCCCGACTACAGAACGCCGTGCCGGTTCCCCTCGTGCTGCATGGTTCGTCCGGCGTGCCGGCCGCCGTGCTCGCGCAGGCCGTGGCCGCCGGCATCGTCAAGGTCAACATCGGCACCGCGCTCAACATCGCCTTCACCTCAGCCGTTCGCGCCACGCTCGCGGCCGACGGCGACCTGGTCGACCCACGCCGCTACCTGGCTCCAGCCCGCGAGGCGATAGCCACCGTCGTCGCCGACGCGGTACGCAGCCTGCGGGCCCCAGCGACCAGCTAGCCCAGCGCCTGCTCTAGCTCAGCCAGCGTCGGCTGCCCCGCCGACCCACCGGCTGCCCGTACCGAAAGGCTGCCGCAGGCAACCGCCCAGCGCAGGGCGTCCTCCGCGGACAGGCCGCTCAGCCGTCCGGCCAGGAAGCCAGCGTTGAACGAGTCACCCGCACCCACCGCGTCGACCACGTCGACCGTGAGACCCGGGGCCGCCCAGCAGCCCGCGGGCGTCCACACCCTGCCACCCTCAGCGCCGTCCTTGAGGGCCACGGTCGTTCCGGTACGGGTCAAGGTTGCCGCCGCACCGTCGACATCGGCCGGCACGGACCCTCCGTCGGCGACCGTTGCCAGCGCCATCAGCTCGGCCGCGTTGGGCAGCAGAACGTCGACGTAGGGCAGCACCTCGGCGACGCCCTCCCAACGATCGGAGGGGTCCCAGTTGGTGTCGAGCGAGGTCGTGGCCCCGCGCTCGCGGGCACGGCGCAGCAGGTCGGGCAGCCCCGCCACGAGCCGCGGCTGCAGGAAGAACGAGGCGACGTGGACGTGGCGCACGCCGTCGAGGTCGTCGTCGGTGATGTCCGACGCGACCAGCGCGGCGATGGTGCCGACCTTGGTCAGGATGGCCCGGTCACCGTCGACGTTGAGCACGACGGTGATGCCCGTACCAAGCGTGGCGTGGGTGCGGACGAGGGACACGTCGACGCCGCGCGCAGCCAGCCTGGAGACGACGTCGTGGCCGAACGCGTCGTCGCCGACCCACGCCGCCAGGGCTACCGGCACGCCAAGTCGGGCGAGCCCCGCAGCCGTGATGGCGGCGGACCCGCCCAGGACCAGGTCGGCCCGCTCGAGCAGCTGCTCCTCCTGCCCGAAGCGCGGCACGACGTCACCGGTCAGGACCAGGTCGGGGTTGGCGTCGCCGACGACGAGCACGTCGGGCCGAGGATGATCCATGGCGCAGATCCTAGCGGCGCCCACCCCCTCGCGACACATTCACGCAACGAAACGTGCACGATTCTGCGCGATTTGGCTCTTGCCTTGCGCATCCATGCACTCTAGGGTCAGGGACATGCAGACGACCTGGGACGAGATCATCAGTCAACCCGCCGCGTGGCGCCGCGCCGCAGCCCTTGCCGACGCCTGCCGGGCCGCGGTGCCTGACGGTGAGCGGGTGGCCTTCATCGGCTGCGGCACCTCGTGGTTCGTCGCGCAGGCGTTGGCCGCCCTGCGCGAGTCCGCAGGCCTGGGCGAGAGCGACGCGTTCGCCGCCTCCGAGGCGCCACTCACCCGCGACTACGACCGGGTGGTCGCCATCTCGCGGTCCGGCACCACCACCGAGGTGGCCCGAGCGCTCCGCGACCTGCCCGCAGGGGTGGCCTCGGTCGCCATCGTCGCTGTCACCGAGGGAGCCGTCCTCGAGGCCGCCGACGAGACCATCGTGCTCGACTTCGCCGATGAGCAATCCGTCGTTCAGACCCGCTTTGCCACTTCGGTCGTGGCGCTGTTCCGCGCCGCGTACGGTCACGACATGGACCACGTGGCCACCGAGGCGCAGCGCATGCTCGACAAGAGCCCGTCCCTGGGCGACATCCCCTACGGCGCCGACCTTCTCGACTGCGAGCGCTTCGTCTTCCTCGGCCACGGCTGGACTGTCGGCCTGGCCCACGAGGCCGCCCTCAAGCTGCGCGAGGCCGCTCTCGCCGCCACCGAGAGCTACCCCGCGATGGAGTACCGCCACGGCCCCATCGCCCTCGCCGAGCCAGGCACCGCCGTCTGGTGGCTCGGTCCCGATGACGCCGACCTGGTCACCGAAGTCGCAGCTCTCGGCGCCACCACGGTCGCCGACGACAGCGACCCGCTCGTGTCGCTCGTCGCGATCCACCTGCTCGCGCTCGGCCTGGCCGACCGACGAGGACTCGATCCGGACACCCCACGCAACCTGTCCCGATCGGTCGTCCTCGAGCCCGCCGCAGGAGGAGCCCGATGAACCGCCGCGCCGGGCTGACCGCCGGGCTCGCCATCGCGTCACTGGTGCTCGCCGCCGGCTGCGGCTCCTCGGGCAGCTCGTCGTCCTCCACCGCGTCCACCGAGATCACGGTCTGGCACGGCTACACCGACGTCGAGAACAAGGCCATCATCAAGTTGGTCGGCGTGTGGAACAAGACCAACCCCAACCGCAAGGTCAACCTCGTCTTTGACGGCGGCAACGACGGCGCCGAGACCAAGACGACGGCGGCCATTGCCGCGGGCAAGTTCCCCGACATCGCCTACGAGTACGGTTCGTCGGCCACCGCGCTGGCCAGCAAGAAGCAGACCGTCGACCTGACCAACGTGGTTACCCAGCCGGGATGGAACTGGAACGACTTCTACCCGGGCGAGCGCGAGGCGGCCACCGTCAACGGCAAGATCGTCGGTCTGCCGGCCCTCGTCGACAACCTCGCCCTGGTCTACAACAAGAAGCTGTTCGACGCGGCTGGTGTCGCCTACCCGACGGCATCGTGGACGTGGGACGACTTCCGGACGGCAGCCAAGAAGTTGACCAACGCCTCGACCAAGCAGTTCGGCTGGGCCTACATCAACGACGGCAGCGAGGACACCGTCTGGCGCTACCTCGCCCTGCTCTGGCAGAGCGGCGGCAGCCTGCTCGACAGCACCGGCAAGGCCGCCGGCTACGCCACCCCAGCCGGCACCCAGGCACTGACCCTGCTGCAGCAGATGGCCGTCACTGACAAGTCGGTCTACCTCGACACCGGCAACGACAACTACCTCAACGTCTTCAACTCCGGCAAGATCGCCATGCTGTGGACCGGACCCTGGGACCTCTCGTCGATCGACCCGTCGGTCTCGTACGGGACCCAGGTCTTGCCAGCACCCGCCGGCGGCACCCACGCCAGCATCTCGGGTCCCGACTCGTGGATGATCTTCAACAACGGCAAGGCAAAGGTGGCCGCAGCCGAGGCGTTCCTGCAGTGGTTGCTCTCGCCGAGCGTCCACCTGCAGTTCGCCACCGACACCGGCGATCTGCCCGTGCGCACCTCTGAGGAGAAGGACCCCGGCTACGGTCCCTTCCTCGCGAAGTACCCCGGGGACCAGGTGTTCGTCGCCAACATGACCAACGTGACCAAGGCGCGGCCCAACATCACGCAGTATCCCGAGATCAGCGCGTCCATCGGACAGGCCGTCCAGTCCGTGCTGCTCGGCAAGGCCACCCCTGCGGCCGCCCTCGACACCTCAGCCAAGGACGTCAAGGCCATCTTCGCCGGGTCGCCGTGACCGTGGATGTCCTGACCGACCGGCCGGCGCCGGTGCACTCACCGCGCCGGTCGGGGCCGCGGCGGAGCAGGGACAACCTCGCCGGCTGGGGGTTCGCGTCACCGGCCCTCTTCCTGATCGCAGCGTTCGGGCTGGTCCCGGTGGTGTGGTCGCTCGTCCTGTCCTTCCAGAGCAACGACCTCAGCGGCACCAGCGGCTGGGTAGGCCTGGCCAACTATCGCCAGTTGGCCAAAGACCCGCTGTTCACCGACTCGATCCGTAGAACCCTTGTCTACACAGCACTCTTCGTACCCATCACGGTCGTCGGGGCGCTCCTGCTCGCCGCGGCCCTCAATCGCAAGATCCGTTTCATCGGGTTCTACCGGACAGCGGTGTTCATCCCGGTCGTCACGTCGACGGTCGCCACCGCCTTCGTCTTCAACCTGCTGCTCGACCCCGACTACGGGCTGGTCAACAGCGGGCTGTCCAAGGTCAGCCTCCCGACGCAGGGCTTCTTCGCCGACCCCAGCGAGGCGCTCTACGCCATCCTCGCCATGACCGTCTGGGGGTGGATCGGCTTCGGCGTCATCATCTACCTCGCGGCTCTGCAGGCCGTACCGCAGGAGCTGCTCGAGGCCGCCCAGCTGGACGGTTGCTCGGCCTGGACGTCGTTCTGGCGGGTGCAGGTGCCCCAGCTCGCCCCGGCCACGACGTTCCTGGTGGTGTGGCTGAGCATCAACGCCCTGCAGCTCTTCGACGAGATCTACGTGACCACCAAGGGCGGGCCGGTCCACGCCACCACGGTCGTCGTCTACTACCTCTACCAGCAGGCGTTCCAGTTCTTCCACGGCGGCTACGCGGCGGCCATCGCCTACGTGCTGTTCCTCGCCATTCTCGCCATCACCCTCGTCGAGCTGCGCGTCTCCCGACGGTGGGTGGACCAGTGACCACCGCTGGACCAGTCACCACCGCTTCCGTCGTACGGGTGCAGCCTCGCCGGCGCGGTTCGCGCCGCCCCAGCGCCTGGCACCTCGTCCTGCTGCCCGTCGCCCTCATCATGCTGGCGC
The DNA here is from genome assembly GCA_033097465.1 of Acidothermaceae bacterium B102. Classification (GTDB taxonomy): domain Bacteria; phylum Actinomycetota; class Actinomycetes; order JAWWOL01; family JAWWOL01; genus JAWWOL01. The sequence goes on along the minus strand of AP028633.1, from coordinate 2,966,533 downwards.
CGCTCATCTGGATGCTGGTGACCTCGGTGTCGACGCTTGCCGAGAGCCGACACTTCCCGCCTCGCCTGCCGTCCAGCATCCACTGGGAGAACTACCGCGAGGCGTTGACCGCGGCCCCGTTCGGCCGCTGGCTCGTCAACAGCACCGTCGTCTCCGCAGCGTGCGTCCTGTCCAACCTGGTGTTCTGCAGCCTCGCCGCCTACGCCTTCGCCCGCATGCGGTTCCGGGGCTCCAACGTCGCGTTCGTCCTCATGCTCGCGACTCTCATGGTGCCGTTCCAGGTCGTCATGATCCCGACCCTGCTGGTCATGAAGGACCTTCACCTGGTTGACTCACTCGCCGCCCTCGCGCTGCCCAACCTGGCCACTCCGTTCGGGGTCTTCCTGCTCCGTCAGTTCTTCCTCTCGATGCCCCAGGACATCGAGGAGGCAGCCAAGGTCGACGGTGCGGGCCGGCTACGGACGCTGTTCCAGATCGTGCTGCCGCTCATGGGGCCGCCGCTCGCGACCCTGTCGGTCCTCACGTTCCTCAACGTGTGGAACGACTTCCTCTGGCCGCTCATCGTGATCCAGACCCCGTCGCACATGACCCTGCAGCTCGGGCTCGCGTCGCTCCAGGGCGACCATCTCACCAAGTACCCACTGCTGATGGCCGCATCGCTCATGTCGCAGCTGCCCGTGCTGCTCGCCTTCCTGCTGGCTCAGCGGTTCTTCATCCGCTCGATCGCCACCAGCGGGATCAAGTAGCGGCCCGGCATCAGCTAGCGAGGCCGACCGGCGGGTCGATGGGCAGGCCGGCCGCCTGCCAGGCGCGAAAGCCGCCCACCAGGTCGGTCGCCCGCCACAGCCCCAGGTCCTGCAGGGCAGCGGCGGCGAGGCTCGAGGTGTAGCCCTCGTTGCAGAAGACCACGATGGGCAGGTCGTGCGAGCCGGCCTCGGCGATGCGGTCGTCGCTCGCCGGGTCGAGGCGCCACTCCAGCACGTTGCGCTCGATGACGAGCGCGCCCGGGATGGTGCCCTCGAGGCGCTGGTGGAGCTCGGGCCTGATGTCGACGAGCAGCGCGCCCTGCGAGACGGCGACCCACGCGTCGAGCGGATCGACCCGCTGCAGCCGCTGGCGGGCCTCGGCCAGGACGTCGGCGATGGTGGTCACGCCTCCGGCTCCCGTCCGCTGATGGTCTTGAACGGTTCGAGACCGGCGGCAACCTGGCGGTAGTAGGTCATCTGCGTCAGCGGCGGTGAGTAGGCGTGAATGCTGACGGCCGGCAGCACCGCCACGTTGCGCACGTCATGGACGATGCCCGGCGCGACCCACTGGGTGCGGCCCGGCCGCAGCTCGGTCGCGGACAGCGTGCCCGCGGGGTCGACCCGGACCTCTTCCAGGGCGCCCTGCACGACGGTGAACGCCGCGGTTGAGTCGCCGTGGTCGTGCAGCTCGGTGGTCTGGTCGCGCATCCAGGTGAGCAGCCAGACGTCGGCGTCGTCGTCGGTGGAGAGCCGCTTCCACCACCGGCTCTGGGCGTTGAACCGGAGCTGGGGGCGCCACAGGTCGGGGGCCTCGGCGTAGTAGCGCACAAGGTCGACCAGATCGGGCAGGGGCAGGCGGCGGGAGAGCAGAGGGGTGAGCGGGGTGGTCATGAGAGTCCAAACCAGGTCGGAGTGAGCAACACACGGGGCGAAGGCTGCGTCACCGACAGGACTGGTCGAACTGGTCGCCACGACGGCCGACCCAGAACGGGTCGAGGCGCAGTCGCGGCGGCTTCATGTATCCAAGTAAACAGGTAGGAATAGTCATCGTCAAGCGGTTCACCAGAACGCCGGCTCAGCCCACCTCTTCGGCGAGGACCATCCAGGCCTCCTCCGCCGCGGTGCGATCGGCGTGCAACACCTTGAGCTCGGCATTGAGGGCGGTCACCGCCGCGAAGTCGCTCGACGCCGCCGCCATCTTCTTGTGCAGCGCCTGCTCGTCCTTGTCCAGCTTCTGGATCTGGCGCTCGAGCCGCGACATCTCCTTGCGCGCCGCCCGGGCGTCACCAGCCGGCTTGGCCGGGCTGGACGAGCGCGCACCGGGACCGGACGACGCCTTGACCACCGCACGCCGCTCGAGGTACTCCTCGACGCCGCCCGGCAGCTCGAGCACGTGCCCGTCGCCGAGCAGGGCGACCGTGCGATCGGTCACCCGCTCGAGGAAGTAGCGGTCGTGGGAGACCACCAGCAGCACGCCCGGCCACGAGTCGAGCAGGTCCTCGAGCGCGGTCAGCGTGTCGATGTCGAGGTCGTTGGTCGGCTCGTCGAGCATCAGCACGTTGGGCTCGGTGAGCAGCAGCCGCATGAGCTGCAGCCGGCGCCGCTCTCCACCGGAGAGCTCGCCGACCCGGGTCCACTGCCGTTGGCCGGTGAAGCCGAACCGCTCGAGCAGCTGCGACGCTGTCATCTGGCGTCCCTTGCCGAGCTCGATCACCTTGGCGACGTCCTCGACCGCCTCGAGCACCCGCAGTGACGCGGGCAGCTCGGTGACCTCCTGTGACAGGTAGGCGAGCTTGACCGTCTGGCCCACCTTGACCACGCCGGAGTCCGGGGTACGCGAGCCCTCGAGCAGCCGCAGCAGCGTCGTCTTGCCAGCACCGTTGACCCCGACGACGCCGAACCGGTCGCCCGGCCCGACCCGCCAGGTGACATGGTCGAGCAGCACGCGTCCGCCGATGTCGACGGTCACGTCCTCGGCGTCGTAGACCGTCTTGCCGAGCCGGGCCATGGCGAACTTCTGCAGCTCGACCGAGTCGCGGGCCGGGGGCTCGTCCGCGATCAGCGCGTTGGCAGCGTCAATGCGGAAGCGCGGCTTGGACGTCCGCGCGGGCGGGCCGCGCCGCAGCCAGGCCAGCTCCTTGCGCATGAGGTTCTGCCGGCGGTCCTCGTTGACCGAGGCGATGCGGTCACGCTCGGCGCGGGCCAGGACGTAGGCGGAGTAGCCGCCCTCGTACGAGTTGACCGCGCCGTCGACAACCTCCCATGTGGTGTCGCAGACCTCGTCGAGGAACCACCGGTCGTGCGTGACGACGACGAGCGAGCCGCGCCAGGTCTTGAGATGGCTTGCCAGCCAGGCGATGCCCTCGACGTCGAGGTGGTTGGTTGGCTCGTCCAGGATGAGCAGCCCGGGCTGCTGGACCAGCATGGTCGCCAGCGCGACGCGTCGCCGCTCACCGCCGGAGAGGGTGTCGACGATGGACGCGAGACCGGCCGGCAGGTCGAGCAGCCCCAGCCCCTCGACGATGCCGCGCAGCTCGGCGTCGGCCGCCCACTCGTGCTCCTCGCGGTCACCGACCACGACCGACCGTACGGTCGCACCGGCGGGCAGCGGCGCGTTCTGCGACAGGAGCGCCACCTCGAGCCCACCCGTGTGCGTCACGCGTCCGGCGTCGACCGGCTCGACCTGCGCCAGAATCCTTACCAGCGTGGACTTTCCGCCACCGTTGCGACCGACGACGCCGATGCGGGACCGCTCGTCGATGCCGAGTGAGACGGCATCGAGCAACGTGCGGGTCCCGTACGACTTGGTGACCTGCTCGAGGTTGACAAGGTTGGCCATCAGTTCTCCGTCGCGACGATGCGGGCGCCGTGGACGGGGCCATGGGCGGTACGGACCGCACGGCAGACGCCGGCGGCGGACAGTGCAGCGGCAAGGGTGAGCGCGTCCCCGGACGACTGGACCAGGAACGCGCAGGTGGGGCCGGAGCCCGAGACGACGGAGCCCAGTGCGCCCAGCTCGAGACCGGCCGCGAGGGTACGGCGCAGGGCGGGCCGCAGCCGCACGGCCGCGACCTGCAGGTCATTGGCCAGGGCCGCCCCGAGCGCCTTGGCGTTGCCCGCCCGCAGCGCGCCCAGCACGGCGTCGGGCGAGAGCTCGGGCGTCGGGTCGGCGTCGAGGCGCCAGGTGTCGAGCTCGGCGAAGACCGCGGGCGTGGCCAGGCCGGCGTCGGCCAGCGCGAACACCCAGTGGTAATCACCGCGGGCGAGCACGGACGTCAGCTGGTCACCGCGGCCGAGGCCGAGCGCCGTGCCGCCGTGCAGCGCGAACGGAACGTCGCTGCCCAACTCGGCCGCCAGCTCGTGCAGTGCCTCGCGCGACAGGCCGGCGCCCCACAGTGCGTCGAGGGCAACGAGGGTGCCCGCGGCATCGGCGCTGCCCCCGGCCATGCCGCCGGCGACGGGGATGCCCTTGCGCAGCTCGATGTGGACGTCGGGCTCGATGCCGAGGCGCGCGCCGAGCAGGCGGGCCGCCCGTACCGCGAGGTTGGCGTCGTCGCGGGGCACCTCGTCGGCACCCTCGCCGGTCACCTCGACACTCAGCGCGTCCGCCTCGCCGACCGTCACCTCGTCGAAGAGCGAGACCGCCTGGAACACCGTCACCAGGTCGTGGAAGCCGTCGTCACGCGCCAGGCCACAGCCCAGGAACAGGTTGACCTTGGCCGGCACACGCACCGTGACGGTCGTGTCGCTGGCGGGCACGGCGAACAGGTCGACTCCAAGAGGGTGGGCAGGTCTGACCCTCGATGCTACGCAGCCACGGTCAGCGGGCCTCGGCGATGCGGGCGAAGTCGGCGATGGTGAGCGTCTCGCCGCGCGCCGTGGGGTCGACCCCGGCCCGACGCAGCGCCTCTTCGGCGAGCGCGGGCGAGCCGGCCCACCCGGTCAGCGCGCCGCGCAGGGCCTTGCGCCGCTGGGCGAAGGCCGCGTCCACCACCGCGAAGACGTCGCGTCGGGACGCGGTCGTCACCGGAGGGTCCTGGCGGACGAACCCGACCAGCGCCGAGTCGACGTTGGGCACCGGCCAGAAGACGTTGCGCGGCACCGACCCCGCTCGCCGCGTCCTGACCCACCAGGCCGCCTTCACCGTGGGGATGCCGTACACCTTGTTGCCGGGAGCGGCCGTCAGCCGGTCGGCCACCTCGGACTGCACCATGACCAGGCCCTTGGTCAGCGTGGGCAGCACGTCGAGCAGGTGCAGGACCACGGGCACGGCGACGTTGTATGGGAGGTTGGCCACGAGTGCCGTGGGCGACGGAGTGGCCGATCCCACGGTGAGCGCGTCGGCCGTGACCACGGTGAGTCGGTCGAAATGGTGCGGAGCGCGGATCTCGACGGTCAGCGGCAGCTGGGCGGCCAGGCGCGGGTCGATCTCGATCGCCACCACGTGCGACGAGGCGCCCAGGAGTCCCAGGGTGAGCGACCCGAGGCCCGGCCCCACCTCGCACACGATGTCGTCGGGCGACAGGTCGGCTGCCTTGACGATGCGCCGGACCGTGTTGGCGTCGTGGACGAAGTTCTGGCCGAGGGTCTTGGTCGGCCGCACGCCGAGGGCGGTGGCGAGCTCACGCACCTCCGCCGGGCCCAGGAGCCCGTCGGGCGTCAGAGGTAGTGCCCGCAGGCCGGCCAGGGCGAGCGTCCCTGCTGGGCGTAGAGCAGCTGGGCCCGGTGGGTCTGCTCGGCCGAGGACGCGTCGCTCGGCCGGCCGCGGCCGCCGACGGAGCGCCAAGTGCCGAGGCTGAACTGGTAGAGGCCGTAGTAGGCCCCGTCGACGAGGTGGGGGTCGCCGCCGGACTCGCAGCGGGCCAGCGCCGCCCAGTTGAGCGTGTGCCGCTTGGGGGCGGCGCGGTGGACCACCGGCTTGGGCTTGGCCTGCGCCTTGACGGTGGCACTGACGGAAGCATTGGCCGTCGATTTGGCCGTGACCGTCGCGACCGAGCGCCTCACGGCGACCGCCTCGACCGTCGCGGACCTGGTGCCGTACCGGATGACCTTGGCCTTGGCGGCGACGGTGGTCTCGGTGAGCAGCTTGCGCAGGACGACCTGACCGTCCTCGCGCACGATGCCCCACAGCCGGTAGTCGATGCCGGCCTTGCCACCGTGGGCCAGCTGGGTGCGACCGATGCCCAACTTGGCGTCGGCGACCCGCACGGTCGGCATCGCGACCGGGGTGCGCTGGAGCCACTGGGTGTGCGTGATCTGGGTGACCCGCACGGCAGTGGCCGTCAGCGGGTAGGCACTGAGCGGGGTCGAGACGACGTCGAACGGGCCGAGGGCGACGCCCTGGTCGGCCAGCAGGTCGGCGACGGTCGCCGCGGTCGTGGTGACCGTACTGGCGACTCCCCCGACGGTCAGCCGGACCTGTTGGGGGGTACGCACGACGAGCCGGTCGCGAGACGCGGAGACGTAGGCGCCGGTGAGGTCGAGACCGAGGGCGGCGGCCGCGTCGGAGCGGGTGATCCACACGGTACGGGCTGAGCCGTTGACGCTGAGCAGCAACGGGCGACCGCGGTCGACGACGATGTGCGAGCCGTCGTGGAGGGCCTGGCGCAGCGCGGGGAGGACGACGTCATGGGTGCCGATGGAGACCCCGGCGCGGCGTAGGGCGGAGGAGACGTCACCGGCGAAGGTATGCACGGTGCGGGTCTGGCCGTCGGCGCTGATCGTGACCGTCTTGTCGGCAAGGCTGTAGCCGACGGAGCCCACCGCCATCACCAGCAGGACAGCGCCGCGGGCGGCCAGGACGAGGGGTCGGCGGGTGGATGCCTGCACGCCCAGCCCACCTCCTCGTCACGCGCCGTGATCGCCCGGTCTCCCTTGGCGATCTTGATCCCCCCTTCTCGGGGGAATCTAGCGGCAGGTTGCCGAGGAACGCAATCCCGAGGCTCACTGCCTGTGATCGCGATGAGCATCACCAGGGTCCGAAGACCCGCTCGCTGTTGGCTGCGATGGCGGTGCACATCGCCTCGAGCGGCACGGCGGCCGCCTCGGCCATCGCCCGGACGGTGAGCGGGATCAGGTAGGGCGCGTTGGGTGCGCCGCGGTAGGGCATGGGGGTCAGGAACGGAGCGTCGGTCTCGACCAGCAGCAGGTCGAGCGGGGCCACCGCGACGGCGTCCCGGAGGTTCTGCGCGTTCTTGAAAGTGACCGTGCCGGCGAAGGACAGGTAGTAGCCGGCGTCGGCGCAGACCCGCGCCATGGCGGCGTCGCCGGAGTAGCAGTGAAAGACTGTGCGGTCGGGCGCTCCCTCCTCGAGCAGGATGCGCAGCACGTCGTCGTGGGCGTCGCGGTCGTGGATGACCAGCGCCTTGCCCGACTCCTTGGCGATGGCGATGTGCCGGCGGAACGAGTGCTGCTGCTGCTTCGGCGTCGCGGTGTCGCGGAAGTAGTCGAGCCCGGTCTCGCCAACGGCCCGCACCCGCGGAAGCCTTGCCAGCCGGGCGATCTCGTCCAACGCCTCGTCGGTCGAGAGGTAGGCCTCGTTGGGGTGGATGGCCACGCCGGCGTACACGTCGGGATGGGCAGCGGCGGCCTCGGCCGACCACTGCGAGGTCGGCACGTCGACGCCGATGGTGACGACGCGGCGCACGCCGACCGCCTGGGCCGCACTGACCGCCTCGGCCACGGCCTCGGCGCTGCCCATGATGTCGAGATGACAGTGGGCGTCGACGACCTCGACCAACAGCGGCTCAGGGGCCGGCGGGGGCTCGCCCTCCCGCCCTCTCACTCAGCGTCCGGCGGGCGCATCCGCTCGAGCTCCTCGTCGACGACCGAGGGGTCGAGCTTCTTGAACAGGGGTACGGGCGGCGCGAGCGGTGCGCCGACCCGTACCGGGGTGGACTCCCAGCGGGCGCCGGTGTCGTAGTCGCCCATCAGCACGGGGTAGGCGAAGCCGCCCTCCTCGTCGACCTCGCGCAGCTCCGGCATGGGGGCGAACACGCCCTCACCGCCGAGCATCGCGTAGACCTGCTGCGAGGAGTTGGGCAGGAACGGCGCGACGAGGGTCTTGGCGTCGTCGATGACCTGCAGCGCAACGTGGCAGATGGTCTTCATCCGCTCGGGGTCGGTCTCGCGGAGCTTCCACGGGGCCTCGTCGGAGAGGTACTTGTTGGCCTCGCCGATGACCCGCATCGCCTCGTTGAGGCCGAACTTCATCCGCGAGCGCTCGAGGTGGGCACCGACGACCGGGAAGGCGTCGCGGGTGGCGGCCAGCATCGTCCGGTCGACGTCGGTCAGCTCGCCGGCGGCCGGGATCGAGCCGACGTTCTTGGCCGTGAACGAGACCATGCGGTTGACCAGGTTGCCCCAGGCGGCGACCAGCTCGTCGTTGTTGCGCCGGACGAACTCCGACCAGGTGAAGTCGGTGTCCTGGTTCTCCGGACCGGCGGCCGACAGGTAGTAGCGCAAGGTGTCGGCGTCATAGCGCTCGAGGAACTCGCGGACGTAAATGACGACGTTGCGCGAGGACGAGAACTTCTTGCCCTCCATGGTGAGGAACTCGCTCGACACCACCTCGGTCGGCAGCTTGAGGCTCCCGTAGGGGCCCGGCTCGCCGCCCTTGGCCCCTTGACCGTCGTAGCCGAGCAGCTCGGCCGGCCAGATCTGCGAGTGGAACGTGATGTTGTCCTTGCCCATGAAGTAGTACGACTCGGCGTCGGGCGCGGTCCACCACTGGCGCCACGCCTCGGGGTCGCCCGTGCGCCGCGCCCACTCGACGCTGGCCGAGAGGTAGCCGATGACCGCGTCGAACCACACGTACAACCGCTTGGAGTTGTCCTCCTCCCAGCCCGGCAACGGGATCGGGACGCCCCAGTCGATGTCGCGGGTCATGGCGCGCGGGCGCAGCTCCTCGAGCAGGTTCATCGAGAAGCGCAGCACGTTGGGCCGCCACAGGCCGCTCGCCTGGCGCGACGCCAGCCAGTCGCCGAGGGCCGCAGCCAGCGCCGGCAGGTCGAGGAAGAAGTGCTCGGTCTCGATGAACTTCGGCACCTCGCCGTTGATCTTCGAGTGCGGGTTGATCAGCTCGGTGGCGTCGAGCTGGTTGCCGCAGTTGTCGCACTGGTCGCCACGGGCGCCGTCGTAGCCGCAGATCGGGCAGGTGCCCTCGATGTAGCGGTCCGGCAGCGTGCGCCCGGTCGACGGCGACACGGCACCGCGGGTGGTCTGCTCGATCATGTAGCCGTTCTTGTGCAGCGTCCTGAACATCTCCTGCACCACGGCGTAGTGGTTGCGCGTCGTGGTCCGGGTGAACAGGTCGTACGTCAGCCCCAGCGCCTGCAGGTCCTCGGCAATCACCCGGTTGTAGCGGTCGGCCAGCACCTGGGGCGACACGCCCTCCTTGTCGGCCTGCACCAGGATCGGCGTCCCGTGCTCGTCGGTGCCGCTCACCATCAGCACGTTGTTGCCGGCCATGCGCTGGTAGCGGCTGAACACGTCGCTGGGGACGCCGAAGCCGGCGACGTGACCGATGTGCCGCGGGCCGTTGGCGTACGGCCAGGCGACAGCGGTGAGGATCGTACGGGGGGAAGCCATGGGCCAATCCTAGTTTGGCGGGGCAACCGGCTTCGGGACTTTCGCCGCCACCACGGCGTCGAACACGACCCGCTTCTGCAGGCCGAGGCTCAGCGCCACCGCCGCGATGGCCTCCTTGCGGGTCTCGCCGGCCGCCTCCCGCACGGCCACGATCTCGGCCAGCGCCTCGGGTGACGTCTCGTCTGCCGCTCGTACGGGCGCTCCTGCGACGACGATCGTGATCTCGCCCCGCACGTCGCCCTGCGCCCACGCGGCCAGCTCGCCGAGCCCCGCGCGGCGTACCTCTTCGTAGGTCTTGGTCAACTCGCGGCAGACCGCGGCCGGCCGGTCCCTGCCGAACGCCTCGGCCATGGCCTCGAGCGACTCGGCCAGCCGGTGCGGTGCCTCGAAGAACACCATGGTCCTGGGCTCCGCGACCAGCTCGCGCAGCCTCGACAGCCGCTCCCCCGCCTTGCGCGGCAGGAACCCCTCGAAGCAGAACCGGTCGCTGCGCAGGCCGCTCAACGCCAACGCAGTGGTGACCGCCGAGGGTCCGGGCGCGGCGGTCACGTGCACGCCGGCCTCGACCGCAGCCACGACCAGTCGGTAGCCGGGGTCGGACACGCTCGGCATGCCGGCGTCGGTGACGAGCGCGACCGTACGGCCGGCGAGCAGCTCGTCCAGGAGCACGGGCGTCCGCTCGACCTCGTTGCCGTCGAAGTACGAGACGACCCGCCCGGTGATCGTCACCCCGAGGTCGGACGTGAGCCTGCGCAGGCGGCGCGTGTCCTCGGCGGCCACCACGTCGGCCGTGGCCAGCCAGCCGGCGACGCGGGGGGACGTGTCGGCCGGGTCGCCGATCGGTGCACCGAGGAGCACGAGGCGTCCGGGCGTGCCGACCGTTTCGTCCATCCGGACACCCTACGATGACCCGCATGACCGTCTCGCCCGTCCTCGAGTCCGAGAGCGACCTGCCGGAGGTGACCACGCCGACCGCCACGACCCTGCGCGAGCGGCTCGTTCCCGTCTTCTACGGCAGCCGGTTCGTCGGCTGGGTCGGCCCGATCGGCGTCACGATCCTCGGCTTCGTGCTGCGGGTCTGGGGCGTCGGCCAGCCGCACGTGATCATGTTCGACGAGATCTACTACGTGCACGACTCGCTCAACCTGCACGACCACGGCGTCGAGCTCGATGCCAACGGCGGCGACAAGACCCCCGGCTACGTCGTCCACCCGCCGCTGGGCAAGTGGATGATGTCGCTCGGCTACTACTTCTGGCACGTCCACCAGAGCGTCTACAACCCCAAGGCAGTCGGCAGCGACGGCAAGATCCCACCGTTCGTCTACACCGGCGCGTTCGCCTGGCGCATCTCGGCCGTGGTCTTCGGCAGCCTCGCGATCCTGCTGCTCGCCCGTACCGCCCGGCGGTTGACCCGGTCCAACCTGCTCGGCACCATCGCCGGCCTGCTCTTCGCCCTCGACGGGCTGGAGTTCGTGTCCAGCCGCATCGGGCTGCTCGACATCTTCCTGATGTTCTGGGTCGTGGCCGCCTTCGCCTGCGTGGTCAGGGATCGCGACGACGTCAGGGAAAAGCTGGCGGCCGCCGTCGATCGCGGCGACCTGCCCGGGCCGATGTTCGTCGGCACCGGCTGGCGACCCTGGCTGCTGCTCACCGGGGTCTGCGCGGGCGCCGCCTGCGCGGTCAAGTGGGACGGCATCTGGTACATCCCGGCATTCGCCCTGCTCGCCGTCGTGTGGGAGGTCGGAGCGCGTCGTACGGCTGGCACGGGACCTTGGTCCGGCACCATCCGGCAGGGCCTCTGGCGCGTCCCCACCTGGATGGGCGTGGTGCCGGTCGCGGTCTACACCGCCTCGTGGACCGGCTGGTTCGTCAACAGCAAGGATGCCTACCTGCACGACAAGTACGTCAAGCCGGGGCAGGACTGGCTCACCCACGCCATCGCCGTCGTCCACGCCTGGGCCGACTACCACGAGGGTGCGTTCAAGTTCCACCGCACGCTCTACTCGCCGCACCCGTACGCCTCGCGCCCGATCGGGTGGCTGTTCGAGTCTCGTCCGGTGGCCTATTACTACGGCGGGCCCAGCCGCGGCCAGGAGGGCTGCCACTACGACAAGTGCGCGCGCGAGGTGCTCGGCGCTGGCACCCCGGCCATCTGGTACCCCGCGATCATCGCGCTCGTCGTGATGATCTGGTGGTCCGTGGCGCGGCGCGACTGGCGGGCCTCGGGCATCATCGTCGGCTTTGCCGCCTCGTTCGCCACCTGGCTGCCGTTCGCCGCCTACTTCCCCGGTACGGGCAGCCGGCCGCGGACGTCGTTCATGTTCTACGCGCTGCCGTGCGTGCCGTTCATGGTCCTGGCCATCGTGATGTGCCTCGGCATGGTGCTCGGGCCGCCGGCGGCATCGGCACGTCGCCGTACCTGGGGAACGACCGCTGTCGGCAGCTACGTGCTGCTTGTGGTCGTCGACTTCTGGTTCCTCTTCCCGATCCTCGCGGGCATCTCGATCTCGATCAACGCATGGCAGCACCGCATCCTGTTCCACAGCTGGATCTAGTCGACCGACGTATCAGCGAACCGCCCGGCCCGCTCTTCCCTAGGGCTGCACGCAGCGACGTATACGTCGTCGCAGGACCGGCGAACACGTCGTTCGACCGATGTTGCGTTCCCCGTCCGGCGACAGAGTTCGTCCCAGGCCCAGGCACCCTGCCTGGCCGGGAGGAGCGAACCATGTGCAGCCTGAGCACCCTCACCGCACCCACGTCCGCCGCCACGTGCACCGCCGCGTGCCCCCCTCGTCCGCGGCGGGTCACCAACTCCAGCCCGCTGCTCCAGCGCCTCTCGGCCGGCGACGCGACCACCTGGTCCGAGACGGTCGAGCGGTACGGCGCCCGGCTGCGTCGCGTCGGCGCCGAGTTCCGGCTCAGTGCCGCTGAGGTGGACGACGCCCTCCAGGCCACCTGGCTCTCCCTGTTCCGCCGGGCCGAGCAGGTGCGCGACGTCGACCGGCTCGGCGCGTGGCTCGCGTGCACGATGCGCCGCTCCTGCCTGCGCCTGCTCTGCGCCGGCCCCCGGCGGCACGACGAGCTGGTGGACGACTGGAGCCGCTACGAGACCGTGCAGCAGCACGAGCCGGCCCATGACGACCTGCAGCACCGGGTCGAGCTCGCCGACCAGGTCGCGTCGGTGTGGGGACTGGTCGACCAGCTCAGCCCGCGGCACCGTGAGCTGCTGCGCGCGCTCTACAGCAGCGACGAGCCGACCTACGCGTCGATCTCGGCTCGCACCGGCATCCCGGTCGGCGCCATCGGACCGACCCGGCAGCGCGCGCTCGCCCAGCTGCGGCGCCTGGTCAGCGAGCCCGCCGACGACGCAGAGCTCAGCCGCTCAGCTGCGTGATCGCCCAGAAGTCCTGCGCCAGGTGGTGGTCGGCGACGTAGGCCGCGGGCAGGTAGAAGAAGCCCTTGTCCGCCCAATCCGTGCCCCACGAATTCTGGCAGATGAACGACAGCTGGCCACCGACCCGCCGCGCCCCGACGATGAGCCCCGCGTGGCCGAACAGCAGCCGCATGCCGGCTGCCGGCGGGTGGATCACCCCGTCGGACCGCACGTGCCGGAAGTTGTCGTAGACGGACAGGCCGAACAGCACCGGTCGCCGAGCGGCCAGGCACCGCAGCAACGGAATCACGGCCTTGTCCGGGTTGTCGTCACGGCCCAGGTCGATCCGCTCGTACGCGACACCCCCCACGAACCTCGCCCGCGCGTAGGCCTCGCGCGGCGGGTTGCGGCGCAAGGTCTGCGGCTTGTACGGCCAGAGGTCGGCGGGAGCGCTGCCGTACGCGCTGAGGGTCTTGAGCGCCTGCCGCAGGGTGACACCGACGTCGCCGGAGCCGCCGGACCCGTACCGCTCGTTCCAGTAGAGGTACATCCGCGACGGGTTGCCGGCCGCCAGCGTGGGCTCTGCGTGGGCCACGTAGTGGATAGCCGCGGCCACCGCGTTGCTCGTGCACGCGGGCAGCTGGGCCTGGTCGTAGACCACGGGCGACCACCCCTCGCGCAGGTCGACCAGCGCCGGAGCCGAACCGCGGCCGGTGTTGTGCCGCGACGGCGCGTCGCGGTGGTCGGGCAGGTCGACGGCCCGTCCGCCGGTGCCGAGGCCGTCGACCACCGAGCCGGTCAGCTCGGGACCGGTCAGCTCGGGACCCGTGAGCTCAGGACCGGTGAGCTCGGGACCCGTGAGCTCGGGACCGGTCAGGCCGGTGGAGAAACCCGGGCCGGAGATCTCCAGCGAGACATGGAACGGGCCGCCGGAGCCGTGTCCGCCGGTGAGCTCTGGACCGGTCAGCTCGGGACCCGTCAGCTCAGGCCCGGTGAGCTCGGGACCCGTCAGCTCAGGCCCGGTGAGCTCCGGACCCGTGAGCTCGGGGCCCGTGAGGCTCGTGGAGAAGCCCGGCCCCGAGATGTCCAGCGAGACCCGAAAGCTGTTGGCCGTCATGTGCAGGTGCCCCCCGGCGGTGGACGCTACGTGGTGTCGGGGCTCAGCAAACCACGGCGCTGCGCGATCTGAACAGCCTCCAACCGGTTGCGGGCCCCCAGCCGCTCCATCGCGTGGGCGAGGTGCAGGCCGACGGTGCGGTCGGAGATGAACAGCCGGCGGCCGATCTCCTTGTTGGTCAGGCCATCTGCGGCCACGGCGAGCACCTCGAGCTCGCGTTCTGTCAGCTCGTCGGTGGCCCGGGCCGGACGGCGGCGCGGAGCGGGCGCGGCAGCGTCGACGAGCTCGGGGTCGAGCCGCGCCGCACGCAGCGTGGCGCTGACCGCCTCGACGAGCGGACGGCAGCGGAGCCGGACGACCGTGACGAGGCTGTCGCGCAACAGGGGCTCGGCCGCGGCGGTCTGCCGGCGCAGCAGCAACGCCTGGCCCTCGCGCCACCGGGCATAGGCAGTGGGGAAGGGGCGCTGCAGCCGTACCCAGCCCTCAGCTGCCTCGCGGTAGTGCACGTCGACGTCGGGGTCACCCGCGAGCCGGCCTCGCTCACCACGGGCCTGGGCCAGCATGACCCGGCACTCGGGCAGTGAGGCGCCTCTGCTCTCGACCTGCGCCGTGAGCGCTTCGGCCTTGGCCAGCAAGGCATCTGCCTCACGCTCCAGCTCGCCGACGTCCCGACGCCCCTCGAGCTCGGCCGTGTCCGCACAGGCCCGCAGGCCAACGGCGCACAGGTCGGTACCGAGATCCTCGCGCTCGTTGTCGGGCAGTCCCCGCAGGGCCTCGGCGACGATCGCTCGAGCCTCGGCGGGGCGGCCCTGCCACGCCCGGAGGGCGGCCAACGCGGCCAGGGTCGGCGCCACCAGCTGATGCTCGCGGAGGTGCTCGGCCCGGTCGCGGCAGTAGGTGAGGTGGCGCTCGGCCTCGTCCATCTCGCCGCGCGCCATGGCGATCTCGCCCAGCGTCAGCCGCAGGAACGGTGCGTGGCGGCTCGGCAGCGGCTCGTCGAGCACCTCGCGGACGAGCTGCTCGGCCTCGTCCCAGCGGCCGCGCCAGAAGAGCACGGCGGCGGCCGTGGTCAAAGTGCCCCGTCCGGCGGAGGCGAGGTCGATGCCGCGGTCGCGCATCAGCCGCAGCCCGAGCAGGGAGATGTCGACGCTCTCGTCGAGCCGGCCGAGGAAGGCCAGGACAGCGGCCGAGTTGCCGAAAGCCCTTGCCAGCAGCTCGATCGAGCCACCCCGACGGGTCTGCTCGCGTACGACCTCGAGTCGCGCGAGGCCGGCGTCGACGTGGCCGGACAGCGCCTCGCTCACCCCGAGCGTGATCGAGGCGGCGATGGCGATGCTCGCGTAGCCACCGTCCTCTGCCAGCTCGACCGCCTGCCGGCACAGGGCCTCCGACTCGACGAACCGGCCCTCGAGCATGTGGTAGCGGGCCTGCTCGGCGAGCACCCGGGCCCGCACGGGTCCCCGGCTGCCGAGGCTCAGGGCATCGGCCGAGGCATAGGCCTCCTGCGCTCTCGTCGTCTGGCCGGCCTCCCACAGCGCCTGCCCGAGCCGCTCGAACCGTTCGGCCTCAGGCCCCTCAGCGAGCCGGACCGCATCCTCGAGGTGTCCGACGGCATCCTCGGTACGCCCCGCCCAGCGCGCCGCCTCGGCCGCCTGGTCGAGCAGCGGAACGCGCTCCTTGTCGCCTGCCCGCAGCTGGTCGGACAGCGCTAGCGAGCGGGCGAACTGCTGGTAGGCCTCGGCGAACGCGAAGGTGCCCTGCAGGGCGAGTGCCGCCTCTATCGACGCCGGCAACGCCTGCTCGAGGTCACCCGACTCGTACCAGTGGTGGGCGATCGCGACGAGCTGTGGCGCGGCGGAGGCGCCCCGCGGGACGCCCCCCTCGCTCAGCGCGGCCGCGATGGCCTGATGCCACAGCCGGCGTTCGCCGTCGAGGAGGTCGTCATGGACCGCGTCGCCGAGCAGCGCGTGGCGGAACCGGTAGCCGCGCCGGTCCGGCGCTTCGACCACCACCTCGCGGTCGCGCAGGGTCCGCAGGGCAGCCCTCAGCTGCCGTGGCTCGAGGCCGAGGACCGTGCCGAGCAACGGTTCGGACGCGTCGGTGGCCATCACCGACATCACCTCGACCACCTGCCGCGCGTCGGGGCCGAGCGGGTGGACCCGGGACATCAGGACGTCGTGGAGGCTGTCCGAGAGCCGCGCCTCGGGGCCGACGCGCAGCAGCTCCTCGGCAAAGAACGCGTTGCCCTCGGACCTGCGGTGGACCTCGTCGACCCAGGCAGCGTCGTCCTGGGCGCCGGCCATCGTGGACGCGAGCTCGGCGACGTCGTCGCGGCTCAGCGGGCCCAGCTCGAGCCGGGTGACGCTGGGGTGGTGGTCGAGGGCGACCAGCATGCGACGCAGCGGGTGCTCGCGGTCGAGGTCGCTCGTGCGGTAGGTCGCGACGAGGGCAACCGGCAGGGTCGGCAGCTTGTTGATCAGCCAGGTGATCGCGTCGAGGCTGCTCGGGTCGGCCCAGTGCAGGTCCTCGACGACGAGCACGATGGGCCCGTTCTCGGTCAGCGCGACGAGGCTGCCGAGCAGCGGCGCCAGCAGCCGGATGCGGGCGATGCCGGGGTCGGCGCCGGTGTCGAGGCGGGAGTCGCTGCCGGCCGAGTGGTCGGGGCCCAGCACCTTGGCGAACAGCTCGGCCGGTGACGCGTCACCCGCGCTGAGCAGCAGGTCGAGCACCAGGCCGTACGGGAGCGAGCCGCCGAGCAGCTCGACGCCGGAGCCCCGCAGGACCCGTACCCCCTCTGCTTGCGAACGGGCGACGAACTCCGCGATGAGGCGCGACTTGCCGACCCCGGTCTCGCCTGCGACGAGGACGAGTCCACCGCTGCCGGCGATCGCCGCGTGGCCGGCGGCGTCGAGCGCGGCAAGCTCAGCGGCCCGACCGACAAACGTGGCGTGAGGCACCGGCACTCCTCTCGCGGGACACGCTACCAATCAGGGCGAGGGGGCAGCCCGTCGTTTCCTGCGCCGGTGCCGCAGGCCGGTGCCGGCGAGCACGACGGCGGCGCCCAGCAGCATCGGGCTGGCGCCGGCGAGGTGGGCGGGCACACCGTGGTAGGAGCGCGGGGACAGGAAGGTCCACCGCGAGGGCGGCCAGATGATGACGAACGCGCGGCCGATCACGTCGTTCTCGGGCACCGTCGACGGGTGGATGAAGCGAGAGTCCTCGGAGGCGTTGCGGTGGTCGCCCATCACCCACAGACGGCCCTTGGGCACGGTGACCGGGCCGAACGTCTTGTTGGTGTCGGTCTGCCCCGGGTCGACGTAGATGTAGGGCTCATTGAGGCCGACGCCGTTGACCGTGACCCGCCCTTGAGCGTCGCAGCACTCGACCACGTCGCCGGGGAGGCCGATGACCCGCTTGATGTAGTCGGTGCCCTTGGGGGTCAGTCCGACGAAGTCGGCGATGTCGTGGACCACCCGGCTGACCGGGTTGGACGGCTCCGCGGTGGTGGAGGCCTCGTCGGGGTAGTTGTCCTTGCCGTCGAACACGATGATGTCGCCGCGCTTGATGTCGCGCAGGTGGTAGACGACCTTGTTGACCATGACCCGGTCGCCAGCGCAACCCGGGCAGCCGTGCAGCGTCTGCTCCATCGAGCCGGACGGGATGAAGAAGGCCTGGAACAGGAACGACTTGATGAGCACGGCGAGCCCGACGGCGACGGCCACCAAGATCGGCAGCTCCTGCCAGAAGCTCAGCCGCGGCCGGTGGGCCTTGGCGGCGGGCTCGGTGGTGGCGGGCTCGGTGGCCGCTTCAGGCTCCGCGGTCTGGTCATCGGGCTCCCCGACGGTCACGGGCCTGTGCCTTCCTGTGCCGTCGAGCCATGGTGCGGCTTGTCACGCATGTGACGTGTGTGGAGCACAGGAGATTCGAACTCCTGACCTCTGCGATGCGAACGCAGCGCTCTACCAACTGAGCTAGTGCCCCGGAACGGCTGCCGACGTTACCATGCCGGGTCCGCCGCACACCCGACGTCGACCCTGACTGTCTCAGTCGTTGACGGCGCGCCGCCGCTCGATGATGTCGTCCAGCCCGTCGGGGCCGTAGATGCCGTACTGAGCGTCGTCGTCGCGGCCCAGGCCGAGGCCACCGCTGAGTCCGTCGTCGCTCATCTGGTCGTAGAGGTCGCCGCCGGAGGCGAAGCGAGCCGCCTGCTGCTCGGCCAGCACGCCGTCGAACCAGCCGCCGGTGGGCGGGGCGACCGGCGGGCGGGTGACGACCGGCTTGCTGACGTAGGTGGGGAGGGTGACCGGGACGGGCGCCCAGCTGCCGTCGGGCATCGCGGCGACCGGCCGGACGTACTCCGCGTCGTCAGCGTAGGTGGCATAGGTGGCGACGATCGGCTCGGCAACCCGACGAGCACGCGGCTCGACCATCTCCTGCTGGCGGCCGGCCCGGCGACGGGCCTGGGCCCGGCGCCGGTCGATCGTGGCGAGCTGCTGGGCCTCGGTGCGCAGGTGGGTCACGTACATCACCATCAGCACGACGCTGATCGCGACGGTCAGCCACCAGCGGCCACCGGAGCGCACCGCCATCGAGACGCACACCACCAGGGCGAGGGTCAGGCCGAGCAGGGCGCGGCGACGCTTGCGGGCCAGGGCGCTGCGGTTGGCGGCAACCCGGGCCGCGGGGCTGGTCGCTGTCTGACGCTGCGGCGCGGCCACCGAGGCGGCGAACTCCGGGGTCGGGCTGACGACCGGGCGACGGTCCTTGGCCGACTTGCGTGCGACCAGGACGTCACGGCGGCCGGGAATGTACGGGGTGCGGCGCGAGAGGATCCGCAGGGCGTAGGAGAACCGGTCGACCGACCGCACCTCGGTGACGTTGTCGTGCTTACGCACCAGCGCCGGCACGAGAAGGCTGCCCCACAGCGCGACGATGATGACGAGGATGACCCCGCTGATGTTCATGGTGCGTGGCCTCCTGTCGATTACTCTGCCGATTGCTGCTCGCGTGTGACGCTAGCGACGGATGTGACGAACACGGTGGACCTCGTGCGGTGTGTCGCTATCTGTCTGACGTGCGAACAGGAGGTGTACGGGCGAGCAGCCCTCCCCGGGCGTCCTCCCGGGTCAGCTCGTAGCGCAGGTGGTCGCGCCACGCACCGGCCACATGCAGGTGCCCTGGCCGCAGAACGTCCAGCCGGAAGCCGAGCTTGTCGACGACCCGACGGCTGGCCAGGTTGTCGGGCTGGATGTTGGCCTCGACCCGGGGCAGGTCGAGAGTGGCGAAGGCATGGTCGAGAACGAGCGCGAGGGCCCGAGGCGTGATGCCGCGACCGGCCTGCGTGCGGTCGATCCAGTAACCCACGTAGGCCGGTTCCCTTGGCTCGCGGCCGATGTTGCCGACGGTCACCTGACCCACCAGGCGGCCCTGCAGCGTGACGGCGAACGGGAGGCTGTTGCCCGCCTCGGCGTCCCTGCGCAGCCGGCCGAGGGTCACCACGAACGTCGACCAGCCGGCCGGCGGTGCGCCCCCCTGGCCCGGCACGGTCACCTCCCACGGCGACAGCCAGTCGGCCGACGAACGCCGGGCGACCATCCACCGGCGAGCGTCGAGCAACCGCAACGGACGGACTCCCAACGCGCCGTCGGTCAGCCGGACCGGCCAGGCCTGCACGCGGCTCACGGTACGGACGGGTGGTCGGCTCCCCGCAGCTGGGCGAGCGCATGCCCGACCACGCCACCGAGCACGGCGACTCCGTCGCGGACCCCACCCGGCGACCCCGGCAGGTTGACCACCAGGGCGCGCCCCGCGACTCCGGCCAGTCCCCGCGAGAGGGCCGACGTCGGCACGGCGGCGAGTGAGTAGGCCCGGATCGCCTCGGGGATGCCCGGCACCAGCCGCTCGAGGACGCGGGCCGTCGCCTCCGGGGTCACGTCGCGGGGCGCGATGCCCGTACCCCCCGTCGTGACGACCAGGTCGGCGACCAGGACTGCCGCCCGCAAGGCGGATTCGACCTCGTCCGCCTCGTCGGGCACGACGACGACCGGATCGACCGCAAAGCCCAGGCCGTCGAGCAGCTCGGCGGCCAGCGGGCCCGAGCGGTCGGCCCGCTCCCCCGTGGACGACCGGTCGGAGACCGTGATGACGACAGCGCGACCCAGCGTGCTCACCCGGCGGACCGCTGCCAGTCGCCGTGAACACCGCCGGACTTCTGCTCGACCCGTACGTCGGTGATGGTCGCGGCTGGGTCGACGGCCTTGACCATGTCGACGAGGGCCAACGCGGCCACGCTGACGGCGGTCAGGGCCTCCATCTCGACGCCGGTACGGTCGGTGGTGCGCACGGTCGCGGAGATGGTCACCGCGTCGTCGAGCACCGCGAGCGCGACCTCGACGCCGGACAGCGCGATCGGATGGCACAGCGGCACGAGGTCGGGGGTGCGCTTGGCGCCCATGATGCCGGCGATGCGGGCCACCCCGAGCGCATCGCCCTTGGGAACGCCCTCACCACGGAGCAGGGCGACGACCTCGGCGCTGACGAGCACCCGGCCGGTGGCGACGGCGGTGCGCCGCGAGACGTCCTTGGCGCTGACGTCGACCATGCGCGCGGCCCCAGCGGCGTCGACGTGGGTCAACCCGCGCGGCTCGCGGGGTGCCTCCGGTGAGCTCACCCGTGCCGCCGCTCGAGCACCATGACGGGTACGGGCGTTCCCACCGGCAGCTCGGTGATCTCCTCGGGGATGACGGCCAGCGCGTTGGCGTGGGCCATCGACGCGATGAGGTGGGAGCCGGCGCCCCCGACGGGCGTGGCGACGTACTCGCCCTCCTCGACCGCCAGGCGGACGCGGACGAACTGACGGCGCCCGGCCGGGGAGATCAGCGCCTGGGTCAGCCGGGCACGCACTCGCGGCCGCTGGATCGGCTCGGAGCCGAGCATGCGGCGGATGGCCGGCCGGACGAAGACCTCGAACGAGACGAGCGCGCTGACCGGATTGCCTGGCAGGCCGAAGAACGGGACCTTGTCCTCGCCGATGGTCCCGAAGGCCTGCGGCTGCCCGGGCTGCATCGCCACCTTGGCGAAGGCGACGTCGCCGAGGCGGCCGATGACCTCGCGCACGACGTCGTGGGCACCGACGCTGACCCCGCCCGTGGTCACGACGATGTCGGCCCGGATGAGCTGGTCCTCGATGGTGGCGATGAGCAGCTTGGGGTCGTCGCCGACCGGCCCGACCCGGAAGGCGATGGCACCCGCCTCGCGCGCGGCCGCAGCCAATGCGTAGCCGTTGGAGTCGTAGATCTGCCCTGGCAGCAAGGGATCTCCGAGCTCGACCAGCTCGGAGCCGGTCGAGACGATGACCACGCGGGGCTTGGGCCTGGCGCGCACCCGGGGCCTGCCGACGGCGGCAATCAGCCCGAGCTGGGCGGCCTGCAGGTAGGTCCCTGCGGCAAGGACGGTGGCGCCGGCGGGGGCATCCTCACCGGCGCGCCGGACATAGCTGCCGGCCTCGGTGCCGCGATGGATGGCGACGTTGACCAGGCCGCCGTCGGTCCACTCGACCGGCACCACCGCGTCGGCCCCCGAAGGCATCGGGGCGCCGGTCATGATGCGGACGCACAGGCCGGGCTGGACCGAGAACGTGCCTCGTGAGCCGGCCGCGATGTCGCCGACGACGGGCAGCAGCACCGGCGTGGCCTCGGTCGCGGCAGCGAGATCGGCGGCACGCACGGCGTAGCCGTCCATCTGGGCGTTGTCGAAGTTGGGCAGCGGGGAGTCGGCCACGACATCCTCGGCGAGCACGCAGCCGTGGGCGTCGAGCAGGGTGAGGTCGAGCTCGGGCAGTGGCCCGACCACCGCGAGGATCGCCTCGAGGTGCGCATCGACGGACGCCGGGACGGCTGCGGTGGCGGCGAATCCCGATGCTCCCGGCGACGGCGGCAGGGTCATGACGTCGCAGTGCCCTGGGCGGCGCTCGCCCTCCGGCCGTCGACGAAGTCGTAGAGCCACGTGGCGAAGTCGGGGCCGAGGTCGTCGCGGTCGACGGCCAGCCGGACCACGGTGCGCAGGTAGTCGAGCCGGTCACCGGTGTCGTAGCGGCGGCCGCGGAACAGCACGCCGTGGACACCGCCGCCGTCTGCGGGGTCGATGGTGGCGAGGGTGCGCAAGGCGTCCGTCAGCTGGATCTCGCCACCGCGACCCGGCTTGGTCTCGCGGAGCACGTCGAACACCTCGGGGGCCAGCACGTAGCGTCCGATGACCGCGTAGTTGCTGGGAGCGTCGGCCACGT
The DNA here is from genome assembly GCA_033097465.1 of Acidothermaceae bacterium B102. Taxonomy (GTDB): domain Bacteria; phylum Actinomycetota; class Actinomycetes; order JAWWOL01; family JAWWOL01; genus JAWWOL01. The sequence continues at coordinate 2,944,421 of AP028633.1, read as the reverse complement.
CGGGCTTCTCGACCAGGTCCGTCACCTTGACCACGTCGTCGCCCTCGCCGGCGACGGCCTCGACGGCGGCGCAGCCGTACAGCGAGATCTGCTCCTGGGGCACCTCGATCAGGGCGATGACGCTGCCGCCGTAGCGCTGGCGGACGGCAATCATCTGGCTGAGCAGGTCGTCCCGCTCGTCGATCAGGTCGTCGCCAAGCATGACCGCGAACGGCTCGTGGCCGACGTGCTGAGCGGCACAGAGCACCGCGTGGCCGAGGCCGAGCGGGTCGCCCTGGCGGACGTAGTGGACCGTCGCGATGTCGGTCGACTGCTGGGCCAGCGCGAGCTTCTTGGTGTCGCCCTTGACCTCGAGGGTGTGCTCGAGCTCGTACGCCCGGTCGAAGTGGTCCTCGAGCGGCCGCTTGCTGCGCCCGGTGATCATCAGGACGTCGCCGAGGCCGGCGCGCACCGCCTCCTCGACGACGTACTGGATCGCCGGCTTGTCGACGACCGGCAGCATCTCCTTGGGGATCGCCTTGGTCGCGGGCAGGAAGCGGGTGCCCAGGCCGGCGACGGGGATGACGGCCTTGGTGATGGCGCGCGAGGCTGAGGGGTCGGGGCTCATGGGCTCACCCTATCGGTGCCCTACCCTCCCGCGTTGCCCGCCCGTCGGAGTCGGCCACGTCAGTCGTGCTGCGCGACCTCGAGGTCGCTGGCCATGCGCCACCCGTCGCGCCCGCCGTCCTTGGCGGCGTAGAGCGCGGTGTCGGCGTTGCGCATGAGGGTCGCGGCGGTGCTGCCGTGGAGGGGGAACACCGACACCCCGACCGAGACCGTCACGGCCAGCGACTCCTCACCCTCCTGGGCGAACGGACGGTGCCGTACGACCTCGCAGATGCGCTGGGCCGCACCAGCGGCGCCCGTGGCGTCGGTCTCGGGCAGCACCAGCACGAACTCCTCACCGCCGTAGCGCGCGAGGGTGTCGACCTCACGGATCTCGGCCTTGACCCGGGTCGCGAGCTCGATGAGCACCGAGTCGCCGCGCTGGTGGCCGTAGGTGTCGTTGACGTCCTTGAACAGGTCGAGGTCGAGCAGCAGGAGCGCCAGCGGCCGGCCGAACCGCGAGGAACGCTCGATCTCTTTGGCGAACGTCATGGTGAAGTAGCGGTAGTTCCACAAGCCGGTCAAGCCGTCGGTGATGGACAGCCGCTGCGCCTCCTGGTGCAGCAGGACGTTGTCGATGGCCACCGTGGCCTGGCTGGCGAACGTGCGGATGGTCTCGAGGTCACCTCGGTCGAAATTGCCGAAGCCGTCCTTGGTCTCCTTGTCGTAGAGGCCGAGCACGCCAGTGACCCGCCCTGACGCCCGCAGCGGCACCGCGATCATCGCGTGCGCCTTGGGCTCGTCGTCGCAGATGCGCAGCTCACCGACGCCGGTGCCCACCCGGCCGCGGACGGCCTCGCCGTTGGCGGCGACCAGGCCGAGCACGCCCTCGCCCAGCCGCAGCCGCGACCCGTGTGGGGCGCCGCGGTCGTTGACCCCGACGCCGACGCGCTGGAACAGGTCGCCGCGCGGACCGCCGCCCGAGTGCGGCAGGTAGATCGCGCCGGCCTCAGCCCGGACGCTGCTCATCGCGGTCTCGAGGATGACGTGCAGGATGCGGTTGAGGTCGTGGGTGCCCGAGAGCGTGTCGCCGAGCCGGGCGAGGTTGCGCCGCAGCTCGTCACGGCTGTCCTGCAGGTCGCCGATAGAACGACGCAGCTCGCCGGTCATCTCGTCGAAGGCCCCCGCCAGCTGGCCGATCTCGTCGCCTCCGCCGAGGTCGGGCACGGGGGTGTCGAGGTCGCCGTCGGCGATGCGGCGCGCGGCCAGCGCGAGCTCAGTCAGCGGACGCGTGGTGACCCGGGCTAGCTGCCAGCCGAAGCCGACGGCGAGCACGACCGCCGCGGCCAGCACGGCACCGAGGGTGGAGGTCAGGGAGGTCATGCCCAGACCGGGCGCCGCGGTGACCACCACGGTCACCGGACGAGTGGGCCCGGCCGCCACGGCACCGAGCAGCCGTCCGTCGAGGGAGAGCACCTTGCCCCCCGAGGCGGCCTTGCCGGCTGACCGCGCGAACGCGTCGGCGGCGGACGCACTCGCGGTCGTGGCCACGACCGCGCCACCGGGCGAGACCAGGGTCACGTCCCCGCCCGAGAGTCCCTGCCACAGGCTGAGGGTGGCGGGGTCGTGCGCGAGCAGCGCAACCGCCACACTGCCGTCGGCCAGGGGCGCCGCGGCCGCCACCGCATAAGGCGTCGCGCCGGTGCCGCTCGCGCAGGACCCGAGGCTGAGCAGCGAGGCCGACGCCGGAAGGGCCGCGGGCAGCTGCCCCGCCTGCTTGATCAGCGCGCCGGCACTGGTCACCACGGCCGCGTAGCTCGCCTTGTTTCCCTCGACCGCGGCATTGACCGCTGCCTGCGCCCCGCCTGTGGGCACCTCCGCAGCAACGGTCTGAGCCACCGACCCGACGAGCGCGCAGCGCGCGGCGAGGTCGTGCGCGATGGCAGTCGCCGCCGTGGAGACCCGGTGACGGGCCGCATCGCCGCCGAAGCCGGGAACGCCGCGGCTGATCAGCAGCCCGGCGAGCAGCAGGGGGGCCAGCACGACGAACACAAAGGCCAGGGACAGCCGCAAGCGGAGACTCACCACGCACCTCCGTCCCGGCCGACTGCGTTGATGCTCGCACAATGTCGTGTCATCACAGCGCAGGTCATGTCATAACGGCGCAGGAACGTGCGCCTGTGCACAGATGAGTGTCTTGTGGACGAAACCCGTCACCGTTCCGGACGCGCTCGGATGATGGCTACCCTTCCCGTGTGGACCCCGAGCGTCACTCCCCCAACGAGGTGACGCCTGACGTCCGTGACCGCAAGGCGGCGCTGCGGGCGACACTCGGCCGGGCCCGCGCCCAGCGCTCCGCCGACCAGCTCCTGGCGGCCGGTGCTGCGCTCGCGGGCTGGGCCGATGCCCTCGATGCGCCCGCCGTGGTCGCCGCCTACATCGGCATCGACAGCGAGCCACCGACGATCGCGCTGCTCGAGGCGCTCGAAGCCCGCGGCGTGCGCATCCTGCTGCCCGTGGTCCGCCCCGGATCGGCGCTCGACTGGTCCGATGCGCCCGTTGGGTCGGCCACGCGGGCCGGGCCGCTCGGCCTGTTGGAGCCCACGGGCCCCCTGCTCGGCACTGATGCGGTACGCGCCGCTGGGCTGGTGCTCGTGCCGGCGCTCGCCGTCGACCGTACCGGCGGCCGCCTGGGCCGGGGCGGTGGCTACTACGACCGGGCACTCGCGGCGATGCCTCGTGCGGCGCGGCGGGTCGCCATGGTCTTCGACGACGAGCTCCTCGACGAGGTGCCGGTCGAGGCCCACGACCAAGGCGTCGACGGTGCGCTGACGCCGGCCGGGCTCGTGATGTTCCGGACGTGACCGACCGGGGCAATGGCTGCGCATGAACATGAGCGAGCAGAAGGCCGAGCAGAAGGCCAGGGCGATGCGGGTCGCCGACCGGCTGGACGCGTTCCAGCAACGGCACGAGGGACTCGGCTACCCCATCGCGGTCTACCGCAAGTACAGCGAGGACCAGGCGGGCAACCTCGCCAACCTGCTCGCCTACTGGGCATTCTTCTCGATCTTCCCGCTGCTGCTGGTGGCCATCACGATCATGGGGTTCATCGGCATCGGCGACGGCACGTTCAAGCACGTGCTCGAGACCCTGCCGATCATCGGCGAGGGCATCAGCACACAGAACGGCTTGTCCAGCGGCAACCCGGTCGCGCTGGTCATTGGCATCATGGTCGCCGTGTGGAGCGGCCTGGCCGTCTTCAACGCAGCACAGACCGCCTTTGACACCGTGTGGGGCATCCCCATGGCCGAGCGGCCTGGCTTCGTCGACAAGCTGGTCCGCAGCCTCAAGGCACTGGTCGTCCTGGGCGTCGGGTTCGTCGTGACGCTCGGTCTGTCCGTCATGGCAACCGGGGGCAGCGCCGTCAGCATCCACCTGCCGCTGGTCCTGCGTCTCGTGGTCGGGCTGGCCACCATCGCCCTCGACATCGTGGGCTTCTGCCTCGCGTACAGCTTTCTGACCAAGCGCGACCTCACCTTCGGTCAGGTGCTGCCGGGCGCCGTGTTCGGCGGAGTGCTGTTCTTCCTGCTCCAGCTCGGCGGCAGCGCGCTCGTCAGCCACGGCGCCCAGGGCCACACCGGCGCGACCGGCTCGATCGCGACGGTGCTCGGGCTGCTCTGGTGGTTCTCGCTCCAGGCCCAGGTCGTGCTGTACGGCGCCGAGATCAACGTGGTCAAGGTCGAGCGGCTCTGGCCGCGCGACCTGATCGGATCCGGCCCGGCCGAGGAGTCCGCGGGGGCGGTCAAAGACCGCGTGTGACCGCGCCGTCAGCCGAGACGGGCAGCCGGCTCACCGGCGACGAGGACGACGGAGAACCACACGCACTTGCCGCCTGCGGTCTGGTCGACGCCCCAGCGGTCGGCCAGCGCCTCGACCAGGTGCATGCCCCGCCCGGTGCCGGCGTCGGAGCGATAGCTGCGCCGGCGCGGCAACGCGGGCAGCGTGTCGTAGACCTGCACCAGGACCTGCCCGGCTTCGGCCCGAGCAATGAGTCGCAGCGGGGTGCGCGCGTGCAGGATGGCGTTGGTGACCAGCTCGCTCGTCAGCAGCAGCACCCGGTCGAACGCCTGGTGGTCGGCCACTGGTCCCGGCTCGTGCAGCCCCGCCAGCAGGCCGCGCAAAGCCGCCCGGGCGGCGGCAGCGCTGCTCGCCTCTGCCGGCAGCTCCAGGTCCACAGGGGGCACGGCGGTCAGCCTAGACCCGGTACGGCAGCCTGACGCCGGTGGTCGGCCAGCCACGCCGCGAACTCGTCCGCCGGCATCGCGTACCCGATCAGCCAGCCCTGGGCGACGTCGCAGCCGAGCTCGGTCAGCTGAGCCATCGTCTCCTGCCGCGTCACACCCTCCGCCACTACGCGCAGCCCGAGGTTGTGCCCGAGCTCGATGATCGAGCGCACGACGGCCTCGTACGCCGGGTTGGTGTCGAGCCCCTGCACGAACCCGCGGTCGATCTTGAGCTCGCGGACCGGCAGGTCGGCGAGGTAGGCCAGCGCCGTGTGGCCCTGACCGAAGTCGTCGATGGACACCGCGACACCGGCCCCGTCGAGGATGAGCAGTGCAGCGCGGGTCGTGTCGGGATCGGCGAGCAGCGCGGTCTCGGTGATCTCCACGACCAGCTGGGACGTCGGTACGCCCGCGACGGCCATGGTCCGCAGCACGCTCTCCGCGAAGCCCGGCTGGGCCAGGTTGCGGGCCGAGACGTTGACCGCGACCGAGACGTCGCCGAGCACGGAGCCCCACTCGGCGATCTGGCGCAGAGCAGCCGCTACGACCCAGTCGGTGAGCGGCTCGATCAGCCCGGTCGACTCAGCGGCGTCGATGAAGTCGCCCGGCAGCAGCAGGGTGCCGTCCGGTCGGGTCCAGCGCACCAGCGCCTCGACCGACCGCACGACGCCGTCGCTCAGCGACAGCTTGGGCTGGTAGTGCAGGACCAGCTGGTCGCCCTCGATACCCCGCCGCAGCTCGGCGAGCAGACCCAGCTTGGCCGGGTCGAACTGATCCAGCTCGGAGGTGTAGCGCACCAGCGGGCGGCGGATCACCTTGGCATGGTGGAGCGCGATGTCCGCCTGCCGTACGAGGTCCGCACCGTCCGTCGTGTCGTCCGCAGTGTCGTTGCGCATGGCCATCGCCAGGCCGATGCTGGCCTCGACCGCGAGCGGGATGCCGCCGACGGTGAGCTCGGCGACCAGCGCCTCTTGCAGCCGGGCGAGCCGCTCGGTGGCTTCCTCATCCGGCCCCGCCCACGCAAGGCCGGTCATCAGGACCGCGAACTCGTCACCCGCCAGCCTTGCCACCCGGTCGTCCGGCGGCACGGCCGCCTCGAGTCGCTGCGCCACGACGCGGAGCACCTCGTCGCCGTGCTTGTGGCCGAGGGTCTCGTTGATCTCGCGGAAACCCTCGAGGTCGAGGACCGCGACGGCGACGCCCGCGGGGTCCCGTACCAGAGCGGTGTCGACCGCGGCCCGGAACGACGCCCGGTTCGGGAGGCCGGTGAGCGGGTCGGTCGTCGCGAGGTAGGCGTTGGCGACGGACTGCCGGCGCAGCCGGCGGGTGGCGGAGGCAGAGACGAAGGCGAGGACCAGGTAGAGCAGCAGCAGACCGCCGGCGGAGATCAGCGTCAACATGCGTAGACCGGCGGTGACGTCGGCCTCGATCGGTGCATAGGGAAGGTAGACCTCGAGCACACCGACCACGTGATGGTCGTCGCCCTCGTGGAGCGGGCGGTAGACCTCGACCACGCGGTCGCCGACGGGCAGTCGTTCGCCGACGTCGTCGTTGAGGCGGGTCAGGGCGGAGGTCGTCTCGCCGCGCAGGGCGTCACTGACCTCCTCGTCCGGGTGTGCGCTCGTGTCCCCGTCATCGGCGAACGCGACCTGGCCGTCCATGTCCCGGATGCGCAGCCGGACGATGTCGCCCTCGCTGACCGCCCGGTTGCTCAGCTTGCGCAGGCTGAAAGCCTCGCGCTCCGGCACCGCACCGTGCAGTGGTGCGGACGCCAGCACCGGCTCGACCCCGGTCTGCGCCAGGAGGGCAGCCTGAGCCCGCGCTTCGGCGAGGCCGCGCGAACGCGCCTCGAGCCGCAGCGCCGCAGGCATCGCCAGCATGAGGGCGAGCACAGGTATCAACGAGGCCACGAGGTAGGTCACGAGCAGCCTCGAGCCCGCGGCTGATCGCAGCCGGCCAAGGTCCATGCAAACGTTGTCGGCGGGTTTGCTCCCCGATGAAGCGCTCCCACTGAAAGAATGTGGGGCGGGTGGACGGAATAGCCCTTCGTACGGGACCATTAGCAGTCGATAGTGATGAGTGCCAGGCCAGTCGGCGCTCCGAAGGACCGGAAGGGGATCGCGTGCCCACGTACCAGTACGTCTGCAACGACTGTGGCGAGAGCCTCGAGGCGGTGCAGAAGTTCTCGGACGACGCGCTGACGGTCTGCCCGAGCTGCGAGGGCAAGCTGCGCAAGGTCTACTCGGCGGTCGGCGTCGTGTTCAAGGGCTCCGGTTTCTACCGCAACGACAGCCGCTCCACGGGCTCCTCGTCGACTCCGGCCGCGCCGGGCAAGACCGAGGCGACCCCCGCGGCGGCGTCGTCCACCTCCTCCTCCGACGGCGGGTCGAGCGGCTCCTCCTCGTCCGGTGACTCGTCCAGCAGCTCCTCGAGCAGCACAGCGACGCCGTCGGCCACCCCGGCGACCAAGAAGTCCGGCGACTCCAAGGTCGCCTGACCTTTCCCCAGGTCGGCTTTTCGTCCACAGCTCCCGATCGGCCGGCCCGGTGGCCGCTGCGCGCGCCTAGCGTCAGGCCATGCCGACCCGCGCGCTGCTCCACCCCTGGTCCGCGTGGCCCACCTGGCCCACCTGGCAGCGTCGGCTGCGGCGCCACCGCCGCGGCGTCTCTGCCGCCCTCGCCGCGCTCTGCCTGATCTGCTCTCTCGAGGCGGCCGCTCCGTCGCGTCCGGTGACCACCGGTGTCTTGGTGGCGGCGCGCGACCTTGCGGGAGGTGCTGCGCTCGATCGTTCCGACCTGACGCTGGCCCGACTGCCGCCATCCGCGGTGCCGGCCGGCGCGCTGCGCTCCGTCGACGCCGCTGTCGGGCAGACGTTGGCCGCGCCGGTGCGGCGGGGCGAGCCGCTCACCGACGTGCGTCTGGTCGGGCCGCGGCTGGTCGACGCTCTCGGAGCCGGCCTCGTCGCCACCCCCGTACGGCTGGCCGACGCAGCGGTCGCCGGCCTGCTGCGCCCGGGTGACCAGGTCGATGTGATCGCCGCTCCGGCAGACCCTGCTGCCAGCGTTCGCACCCTCGTCGTGGCCGCCGGTGTACGGGTCCTCGCGGTCCCTCCCGCCGACGTCACCGCCGACCAGGGTGCGCTGATCGTGCTGGCCACCACCTCACGCGTGGCGCTCCGGCTCGCCGCCGCGACCACCGGTGAGCGGCTCTCCGTGACCCTCCGCGGCGGCTGAGCCGCCCAAAGCCCCACATGTGCTCTTTACAACGCATGTCCGGCGGGAGCAGGGTGATCACGACGACGCCGGGGGGCACTGATGAGCGACAAGACCGACAGCGCGGGCTCGTACCACCCGCAGGTGCAGTGGCGGGTGCTGCGCTGGATCTCCGAGCGGGCCGACCGCCGGTGGGGGTGGGACAAGCTGCTGCTCCCGGCCAGCATCGTGGTCCTCATCGGGCTGCGCGACGGGCTGCGCCGCAGCAACCTGCACGACCCGTCGACCCTCGTGCCGTCGGCCCCGCCACCGCCCCTCGAACCCGCCGAGGGACCGCAGACCACCCGGTCGACCGACGGCAGCCGCAACAGCCCGGACGAGCCGCGCATGGGCATGGCAGGCACCAGGTTCGGTCGCAACGCGCCGCTGGCCGGCCTGCGCGTCCCGACCGATGACGAGGTCCTCCACCCCAGTCCGCGCGAGATCAGCCGAGCCCTGATGACCCGCGTCGACGGGACGATGATCGAGGCGGTCGGAGCCAACGCGCTGGTGGCCGCATGGCTGCAGTTCATGATCCGCGACTGGTTCAGCCACGGGCCGAGCGTCAAGGACAACCCGTGGGAGATCACGCTGCACCCGGGCGACCCGTGGCCGCGCCCGACGGTCACGGTGATGCGGACGATGCCCGACCCGACACTGCCGCCCGGGACGCAGGAGCCGCTGCGCACGTCGATCAACACCAACACGCACTGGTGGGACGCGTCGCAGATCTACGGCACGACCCCCGCGTACGAGAAGGCCGTCCGCACCTTCACCGGCGGCAAGCTGACGGTCGAGCCCGACGGCTCGCTCGCCGTGCCCGAGGGCGAGGGCGGGCCGGTGCAGGAGCCGGGCTTCTGGGTCGGGCTGCTCATGCTCCAGACCCTGTTCACCCTCGAGCACAACGCCATCTGCGACCGGCTCGGCACCGCCTACCCCGCCTGGTCGGACGAGGAGATCTTCCAGCGCGCCCGCCTCGTCCTGGCGGCCCTCACCGCCAAGATCCATACGGTGGAGTGGACGCCCGTCGTCATCGGCCACCCGACCACCAAGCTGGCGATGCGAGCCAACTGGTTCGGTATCGAGGGCGAGCACCTGCAACGGCGGTTCGGCCGGCTCAGCAAGAGTGAGGTCATCAGCGGCATCCCGGGTTCGGCCGTCGAGGACTACGGCGTCCCGTACGCGCTGACGGAGGAGTTCGCCGCCGTCTACCGCATGCACCCGCTCATGCGCGACTGGTACTCCCTGCGCTCCCCCGCCGACGACGCGGTCCACGGCAAGCGCTCGCTGCGCGACCTCGCCGGGCAGGGGGCGGTCGACATCCTCAAAGAGGTGCCGATGGTCGACCTGTTCTACTCGCTCGGCACCGAGCAGCCCGGGGTCGTGACCCTGCACAACTTCCCGCACTTCCTGCAGGAGTTCGTTCGCGCGGACAACGGTGCGCTGATGGACCTCGCCGCGACCGACATCCTGCGCCACCGCGAGATGGGCGTGGCCCGCTACTGCGCCTTCCGCCGGATGCTGCGGCTCAAGGCTCCGGCCACCTTCGCCGAGCTGACGGACGACGCCGACGACATCCGGGAGATGACCCGCATCTACGGCGCCGACGGCATCGAGAGCCTCGACCTGATGGTCGGCCTGCTGGCCGAGCGCCGGCCCAAAGGCTTCGCCTTCAGCGACACCGCGTTCCGCATCTTCATCTTGATGGCGTCGCGGCGACTCAACAGCGACCGGTTCTTCACGACCGACTACACGCCCGAGGTCTACACCCCCGAGGGCATGTCCTGGATCGCCGACAACACGATGGCGACGGTGCTGCTGCGCCACTACCCGCAGCTGCGTGGCGCGCTGCGCGACGTACCGAACGCTTTTGCTCTGTGGCACACGGCCTAGCATTGCGGCACACGGCTTAGCCTTGCGGCACCGGGCACGGACGTGGCACTGTACGCCCTCATGCGACCACAACGGCACACGCGGTTCGGGCGACGGGCACTGGCAGTCCTGACCGGCTCGACCCTCGGGCTCACCGGGGTTGCTGCGTCGGCCCAGGCTGCACCCCGACCGGCCGCTTCGCCCGCCGTGGCCGCGTGCGTCCGGCACGCCTTCGCCGCCGAGGTCAACTTCGCCGGCAAGACCGTCTGGCGCACGCCGCTCGCGGCGCCGACGGTCGAGCTGGCCACGGCCTTCGCCCCGGCGATCGGCGCCACCATCGGCTACTGGCCCGAGAACGCCGCGGTGCACGCGCTGCGGCTCAAGGACGGCAAGGAGCTGTGGCACTACGCGCAGGGTTTCTCGCTCAACGGGGTCTGGCTCAACCACAAGGTCGTCTCGGTCCTGACGGACGACTTCGGCGGCGGCGGCGTGCTCTCCGGTCTCAACGCCAGCACCGGCGCGCTGCTCTGGCGGATCAAGATCCCCGGCAAGGGCCTGACGATCGGCGGTCCGGTCGTCACGCATGACGGCGGCCTCGCCTGGGTGCGCGCTGACGGCCAGCTGCAGGTCGTCGACCTGACCACGGGCAAGGTCCGCTGGTCCGCGCGCCAAGGCACCGCGGCCCAGATCGCGCTGCAGTTCCCGCAGCTCGTCGCCACCGGTCCCAACGTCTACTACCTCGCGGCCGGCCGGCTCTCGGCCTACTCCACCGCGACCGGTGCCGTCGCATGGTCGGTCCACCAGATGCCGGTGCACACGACGATCGCGGTCAGCGCCGGAATGGTGCTCCTCAACGGCGGGTGGGCGGGCGACCCGTACGGGATCGGCGCCATCAACCTGACGACCGGCGCGGCCCAGTGGCGGTTCACCTCGCCGACGTCCCTGGCGCTGCTGGCCGGCGGCTTCGGCCACATCGCGGTGGCCGCCGAGTCCGGGACGGACCTGCACGAGTACCTGCTCGACGCGGGCACCGGCGTCGCCGTCTGGTCGACCAACACGCAGATCCTGGGCAGCCCAGTGGTCGTCCGCAAGACCGACACCATCGCGCTCGAGGGCAACGGCGACTACGACAAGCCGGCCCTGCTCGTCGACCGCAGCATCGTCGACGGCCACATCCTCTGGCAGACGACGCTGCACCACCAGGCAGCGACGGGCCAGAGCCTCACCGTCGTCGGCACCACGGTGCTGCTCAACCCCAGCCCGGAGTTTGCCCACCCGAACAATCCGCTGTTCGCCTACAACCTGCTCACCGGTCTGCCCGCCTGGACCGCAGCCAGCTTCCTGCCGCTGCAGGCCGACCCGGTCGTGGCCAAGAAGGCGATGTTGCTCACGTCAGCGACCGACCCGGACGCCTGCTGAACCCTGCACGCCGCACCGCCGAATGCCCTGCGTGGACCCGGACTCGATGTTTGCCAGCAGGTCGGTCGGACGGCACCTCGTGCGCGGGGTCATCGGCCTGAGCCTGCTCGTCGCCGCCTTCGTCCTGGCCGCGACCTGGAGCCCGGTCGCGCTGCTGCTGGCGCTGCCCGCCGTCGTCGCGCTCCGCGGGTGTCCGACCTGCTGGGCCCTGGGACTCGTGCAGACCAGGGCCCAGTGCCGGGTCAGCCCACCGAGTCGATGAACTCCGTCGACGTCATCGGCTGGGAGAACATCGGGTAGTCGTAGCGCAGCGCGTTGTCGTGCTCCTCGACCGAGGTAGCCGCGACGCAGTCGGTCAACGTGATGACCTGGTAGCCGTTCTCGTACCCGCTGCGCATGGTCGACTCGACGCAGCAGTTGGTGAGGAAGCCACCAAGCGCGATCGTCGTGATGCCCTTGCTGCGCAGGATGAAGTCGAGGTTGGTGCTCGCGAAGGTGTCGAGCCCGCGCTTGCCCTCGATGACGATGTCGGTCTCGGCCGGGGCCAGCTCGTCGATGATCGCCGCACCCCACGAGCCCTTGACGAAGGCGTTGCCGTCGACCACGCCCTTGAGGATCCCGTACGGGTGCTTGCTGATCTCGTGGTAGCCCGCGGCGAACGTGATGGGCGCGTGCATCACGGTGGCCCCGGCCGCCCGAGCCGCCTCGACCACCCGCTGGGTATTGGCGAGCATCTCGGTCTTGTCCATCACCTCGCTGACGGCGCCGTGCAGCACGCCGCCCTCCGAGGTGAAGTCGTTCTGGTACTCGATGAGAACGACAGCGGTGGTGCTCGGGTCGATCGACATGGGTGGTCCTCTCCCTAGGTGGACAGCTGCTCTGCGGTCGGACGTCCGAAGGTGACGGCGCGGCGCACCTGGTCAGGTGCGTCGACGGCCAGCTGGGCGTCGGGCAGCGCGCCCAGTGCGTCGTTGACCATCGAGAAAGCCGTCCGCATGGCGACGAAGACGGTGGCATCGAGGATCTGCTGGTCGGTCAGCCCGACGGCACGCAGCGCGTCGACGTCCGCCTGCGTCGTGGCGGTCGGATCGGTCGCGACCCGCCGCGCCCAGCCGACGAGCTGGGCACCCCTCGCATCGAGCCCCTCCGACGATCCGCTCAGCACGCGGGCAGCGGTCTCGTCGTCGCTCAGCGCCGCGAGCTTGGCTCCCCAGGCAAGCGAGCAGTACGAGTTGCCGCGCGCACCGACGGTGGCCGCGACCAGCAGGGCGACGTCCTGGGCGGAGAACCCCGACCCCTCCAGCGCCAGCCCGCGGGTGTCCCAGAACGCCGTGAAGAGGTCGGGGCGCCAAGCCCAGGCGTGGACGAAGTTGGCGACGTAGCCGTCATCGGCGAAGTGCTCCGCGTACATGTCGCGCACGGACTCGGAGGGGACCGGCTCGTCGAGAAACATGGCCTCATCATGCCCGCATCCAGCCCGTGCTGGCCACGGCATGATGGTGGCGATGACCACTCCCGGCCTGCGTGCTGCCCCCGACCAGACCTTGCAGGTCGCCCCGATCGCCGTGCTGGCGGTCTCGGCGTTCGTGTTCGTCACGGCGGAGACCCTGCCGGTCGGGCTGCTGCCGCAGATCGCACACGGGTTGTCCGTCAGCGAGGCCGACGTCGGCCTTCTGCTCACCACCTATGCAGCCGTCGCCGCGCTGAGCACGATCCCGCTCACGGCCCTGACCCTTCGGCTGCGCCGCGACCACCTGCTGGCGTTGTTGATGACGGTGTTCGCGGTCTCGCAAGTCGCCGGCGCGGTGGCTCCGACGTTCGGCGTCCTCATCGCCACCCGGCTGGTCTGCGCCCTGGCCCACGGCGTGTTCTGGTCCGCCATCGCCCCGGCCGCTGCTCGGCTCGCCCCGCCCGGCCAGTCCGGTCGCGCCACGTCTCTGGCGTTCGTCGGCATCGCCGCTGCCCTGGTGCTCGGGGTGCCCCTCTCGACGGCGCTGGGCCAGGCGGCCGGCTGGCGTACCCCGTTCGTCGTCCTCGCCGCGGCCGGCACCCTGAGCGCCGGGGCCCTGCTGCGGCTGCTCCCCCGGCTCGACGCCTTGCCCGAGGACCGCGCTGCCGGCACGGGCACCCGGCTGCGCGCGGCGGGCGCCGCCATCTGGTCGCGTTCCACGGCGCCGGTCTGCGCGGTCACCGCGGTCTTCGTCATCGGGCAGTTCGCCGCCTACACCTACATCGCGCCGCTCGTACGCCATGGTGGTGGGCTGTCCGGCTTCGCACTGAGCGCCTTGCTGCTGGGCTACGGCGCGACCGGACTGCTCGGCAACGTCGTGGTGGGCCGGGTTGTCGACGCCCACCCCGGTCTGTCCATCGCTGGCTGCGTCCTGCTCGTCGCGACCGGGCTGACGTTGCTCGCCGTTCTGCACGGTGCGCCCATCACCGTCGTCGCGGTGCTGCTGTGGGGACTGGGGGCGACGGCCGTTCCGGTGTGCCTGCAGGCCGCCGTGCTCAGGGTTGCGCCGGACAATCAGGAGGCTGCGTCGGCGGTCTACGTGGTCGCGTTCCAGATCGGCATCGGCGGCGGCTCGTTCATCGGCGACCGCTTCGTCGCCGCGGGACACCTCCCCGCGCTGCCAGTGTTCGGCAGCCTGGTCGCGCTCGCGGCGGGGGTCGTCGTCCTGACCTCCCGCCGCGCGTTTCCGCGTTAGATCTCAGCCGGGCGGGATGATGGCTCGTCGGGGTGGAATTGGTGACTCAGGACGACATGGAATCCACCCTCATGGACCGCGATCAAGGCCGGCGCACGTCTGCGACAAGCTGCAGTGGAAATCAGGCCCCGGCGACCGTCATGCCCTCGATCAGCAGGGTCGCTCCGGCGAGTGAACCACCGAACGGCAGGAAGCGGCGGTCGTCGCCCAGTGCCACCACTGCCTTGAGCATGCCGAGGATCGTGGACGAGACGGTGACCTCACGGACCGGCTCGGCGAGCTGGCCGTCGCGGATCCACAACCCGGTCGCCCCGACGCTGAACTCGCCGGAGACCGGGTTGACCCCGGAGTGCACTCCTGAGACGTCCTGGACGTAGAGGCCGGTGCCGGCGCGACGCAGGATCTCCTCGACCGGTGTCTCGTCGCCGGAGAGGTAGAGGTTGCTTGACGCGACGCCGGGGGTCGAGCCGTGTCCGGCGCGCGAGGCGTTGCCCGTCGAACGCGACGCATCGCCGGCACGCGCTGCGGTCTCCGTGTTGTGCAGCCAGCCCATGAGCTCGCCGCGGTTGACCAGCACGGTACGGCCGGTGGGCACGCCCTCGTCGTCGAAAGGGGCCGACCCGGGTCCTTCGGGCAGCCGACCGTCGTCGATGATCGACAGCCCGGTGCCCGCGACCAGCTCACCGAGCTTCTCGGCCAGCAGCGACCGGCCCTTCTGCACCGAGTCGGCGGAGAACGCGCCGGCGAGCACGCCGAGGAAGGTCGCGGTCACGATGGGGTCGAAGACGACGGGGACGCTGGCGGTCGCCGGCTTGGTCGCACCGAGCAGCCGGGTGGCCCGCAGCGCACCCTCGCGACCGGCTGCCTCGAGGTCGAGATCGCCTGCGCCGCGGCCCATCGAGAGGCCAAGGCCAGTTTGCGTCTCGTCGCCGGCCCGGGCGAGCGCCGACACATAGGCATAGGCGTCGGTACGGGAGTAGGCAGCGTTGATGCCGGCGGTCGACGCGACGGCACCCCGCGACAGCGAGTCGCCGTAGACCGACGCCGCCACTCCCGAGACCCGGGAGTCGGCGGCCCGGGTGAGCCGCTCGAGCTCGACGGCCATGGCCACCTTGCGCGCGACCGGCACGTCGTCGAAGCCTTCGGACACGAGGCTCGGCATCGGCGAGAGCCCCGAGGTGTCGCGCGGCAGCGGCAGCACGTTGCCGACGTCGGCGGTCCCGTACGCCGCGTTGGACCGGGCTTCCTCGAGCGCGTAGGTGAGCCCGTCCTCGCTCACGTCGGAGGTCGAGGCGAACCCCAGCCGACCGTCGACGATGACGCGTACCCCGACACCGCGCGTCTCGGACGACGTCAGCGTCTCGACCTCGCCGTCGAAGACGGTGACCGAGGTGCCGATGGTGTGGGTCGCGAAGGCCTCCACCTGCTCGCTGCCCTGGGCGCGACCGACGACGCGGTGGGCGAGCTCGAGCAGGTCGCTGTCGCCGGTCATGCGACACCTCCGATGGTCAGGCTCGCGATGCGCAGAGTGGGGGTGCCGAATGCGACGGGGACCCACTGGCCGCCCTTGCCGCACATGCCTTGTTTGAGGGCAAAGTCGGTGCCGACGCCATCGACATCGGCGAGAGCCTTGGGCCCGTTGCCGATGATGTTGGCGCCACGGACGCGGGCCCCGAGCTGGCCGTTCTCGATGAGGTAGCCCTCGCTGACCCCGAACACGAAGTCACCGGTCGCGGGATTGACCTCACCACCGCCGAGCTCGGCGCAGAACAGCCCGCGCTTGACGTCCGAGACCAGCGACGCCGGGTCGGAGGTGCCCGGCAGCACGAGCGAGTTGCTCATGCGGGGCAGCGGGATGTGGGCGTAGGACTGCCGGCGGCCATGGCCGGTCGAAACAGTGCCGAGCCGGTGCGCCGAGATGCGGTCGCTCATGACGCCGGCCTGCACGCCTTTGTCGAACAAGGTGGTACGGGTCGCGGCGGTGCCCTCGTCGTCGAACCCGTACGAACCCCAGGCGCCGACCACCGTCGGGTCGTCGACCCCGCTGAACAGCTCGCTGCCGACCTTGTCACCGCGGGTGCGGGCGTAGACGGTCGTGTCTTTGCCGATCGCGTCGGCCTCCAACCCGTGGCCGCAGGCCTCGTGGAACAGCACCCCACCGCCGCCGGCGCTGAGTACGACCGTCATCTCGCCCGCGGGCGAGGGGATCGAGTCGAGCAGGCGCAGCGCCTGCTGGGCGGCGCGCTCGCCGACGTCCTCGGGCGGGAACTCGTCGTAGTGCTCCATGCCCTTGGACGCCCCGGGCCCGTCGAACCCGGTCTGCGTCAGGTCGCCGCGCGACGCGACGACCTGCGCGGCCAGCCGGGTCCGTACCCGGGTCGTGTCCGAGAGGTGGCCGAGCGAGTTGGCGATGAACACCCGCTGCGCGACGTCGGCGTAGGAGACGAGCACCTGCGAGACGGCATCGCCCTGGGACCACGCCGACTCCTCGCAACGGCGTGCGATGTCGACCTTGGCCTGCTTGGTCGCGTCAGCCGGCGAGATCAGCACCGGGTGGACGATCGGCGGCTCGACGCGGGTGAGGTCGAGGACTGTGAGGGACTGGGCTCCCGAGATGCCCGCGGCCGCGGCCTTGGCGGCACTCAGCATCGAGTCACGGGTCAGCACGTTGGTGTAGGCGTAGGCGGCCTGGGTGCCCTTGACCACGCGTACCCCGACCCCCTGGGAGCGGGTGCTGGTCAGCTCCTCGACCCGGCGGTCCTCGATGCGGATGGCGGTCGAGTCACGCTTCTCCGCGTAGACCTCCGCCCAGTCGCCGCCGTTGGCCAGCGCGGCGGTCAGCACCGCGGTGACATCGCTCTCGTCCAGCACAGGTGCTCCTCCCGATCAGTTCCCCGGGAGACCCTAACCGGTCCAACACACGACAAATGCACGGGTCCGAGATGGGACGAGCGCACCGGCCCGCGGTGACGGCGGGCCGGTGCGCTCGGGTGGGTCAGACGGACGCGACGTCGCGGGTGCAGAAGGCGCACACCGAGGCAGCGGCCGGGATCGAGGAGATGCAGTGCGGGCACTCCTGCAGCGGCGCGGGGTCGTCCGGGGCCGGCTTGTAGCGGTCCAGCAGCTTGCCGAACGGGATGACGACGAAGAAGTAGAGGATCGCCGCCAGGATGATGAAGGCGATGACGGCATTGATGAAATCGCCGTACAGGAAATGCGACTTGTTGATCGTGAACGACAAGGTCGAGAAGTCGGGCTTGCCGCCGATAGCGGCCAGCAACGGAGTGATGAAGTCCTTGGTCAGCGCGACCACGAGGGCGCCGAACGCTCCCGCGATGAGGACCGCGACCGCCAGATCGACGAGGTTGCCTCGGAGCAGAAACTTCTTGAAGCCGGCCATTCCGTACGCCTTTCGTTCGGTGTCGCCGGGTATCCCCGATCTACGGCATACCTTGGCGGCGACGAGCGCCGAACGCAAGTTTGCTAATCACCGTGGTGTGGCGGACGCTGCTCCTCCAGCCACCGCTCGCGGTCGGCGTCTTCGTCGACGCGGGCGCGCTCGCCCCAACCCTCGTCGGTGTCGTCGCGGGTCTGCTCCGGCTCCTCAGGACCCGCCACTAGTCGAGGTCGCCCGACTCGATACGGGCGAGCCGCCGCTCGCGTACCAGCTCGTCGCTCGCCAGCTCGATCGAGTCGGGTTCCTTGGTCAGCGCAGCGAAGATGCCGACGAGGTCGCGCTGGCTGACCATGCCCACCACGACGCCGTCCTCGGTGACCGGGAGGTGACGGATCCAGCGGGCGGCCATCTGCCGCGCGGCGTCATTGACCGTGGTGTACGGGGAGACGGTCTGCACGGTCCGCGTCATCACCGCGCTGACCGGCGTGGTCTCGACGTCAAGCCCACGGGCGATGCACTTCATCACGTCTCGCTCGGTGATGATGCCGATGAGGGTGTCGCCGTCCATGACCAGCAGCGACCCGGTCTGCTTGGCCCACATGCGCGCCGCAGCAGCCCTGATCGGCTCCGAGGCCGACTCGGTGATGCTGGCTTTCGTCATGATCTCGCTGACGTACACGGCCGCTCCCTCGCGATCACCCCGCTGGTTCGGAGCGTACTCGCAGGCCGCGGTCGACGAAGTCGACCATCCACGCAAAGCTCACGTCGGGGTCGGCGGCCCACTGGAACCCGTTGCTCGCCTGGAGAACCGCGAAGCCGTGCAGGATCGACCGGACGGCGCGCAAGGCATGATCCATCTCGACGTCCGCGATGCCGTAGCCGCGTAGCACCGCGCTCATCGAGCCGATCAGCCGCCGGCCGGCGATGTCCAACGGGTCGTCCTGGCCGATGATCTCGGCACCGACCGTGGCGGTGTAGGCGCCCGGATGTGCCATCACGTACTCCCTCATCGCCTTCGCGAGCGCCGCCAGCGCGTCGCGGCCAGCGAGCCCCTGCACGGATCGGCCGACTGCCTCGCTGATCTCGATGGCGGCCAGGCCGGCGATGCGGTGCTGGAGGTCGGCCAGGCTCTCGACGTGCTTGTACAGGGAAGGGGTACGGACCCCCAGGCGCTCAGCGAGCAGCCCCATCGTCACGTTGTGGAACCCGCACTCGTCGGCGAGGGCGGCGCCGGCCGCGACGACGGCTGCGGTGGTGAGGCCCGCTCTAGGCACGTGCGTGCTCCTTGAGGAACGGCAGGACCACGGCCGCGACCGCGTCGGGGTACTGGGCGTGCGGGTAGTGACCGGCGCCCTCGATCATGGCGACCGTACCGAGTCCGGCCGGCATCGCGGCGACGATGCCCTCGGCCTCGGCCTTGGGGTCGACCCAGTCGGGGTCCTCCGAACCCATCACGACGAGCGCGGGGCGGGTGATCAAGGCCAGTTTGGCGGCGGCGTCCTTGGGAGCGGCCAGGCCCATCTTCTTCAGCGCCTTCATGCGCCCCGGCTCCTCCAGGTTGCTGAGCTGCGCGTCGCGGTGAGCCTCGTAGTCGGCGGGCCGGGCGCCCGGGTAGGCGACGTCGAGGTAGCGGCTCCACTGGTGGGTGCTGCCGAGCAGCGCCATCAGCAGCAGGTGGGTCGAGCCCTTGCGGTAGCGGGCCACCCGCAGGCCGGTCAGCGAGGGCTTGGCCACCCGGGTGAACGGGCCGATCTCGACGACCGCGCTCACCAGATCGGGGGCGTCCGCGGCCGCGATCGTCGCCGAGCCGCCGGCGAAGGAGTGGCCCACGATGATGGCCGGCCCGCCGAGGTGGCGGATCAGCGCGACCAGGTCGCCGGCAGTGTCGGTGCGGGAGTAGGACGGCCAGCCCACGCTCGACTCGCCGCTGCCGCGAAGGTCGGCGGCGGCCACCCGGTAGCCCGCGTCGACCAGCATCGGGGCGAGGAAGCGGTAGGCGCTGCGGCGGTCGCCCATGCCGTGGGACAGCACCACCAGTGGGCCCTCGCCGCTCACGTCGTACGCAATGCGCCCCTCGCCGATGGTCAGGAACTCGGTCATCTCGTTCTCCTTCACTCAGTGGCTAATGCCTGTACCTCAAAAGCTATCTTAGTTAGCCAAGACTGGCAAGGGGTCAAAGCAAAGACACAGGCCGGGCAAAGGCTGTCCACGAACGGGGCGCCGAAGGTGGTCCCATGACGACGACGCAGCATGCCCCCTTGACCCTGCCCGCCGACCCCGCTCCCCTGGCCGCGGCCGCGCCACCGCGCCCCAGGTGGGCGAGGCCAGCGCTCGCCGTGCTGCTCGTCGGCACCGCGCTGCTCTACCTGTGGAACCTCGGTGCCTCAGGCGACGCGAACAGCTTCTACGCCGCGGCGGTGCAGGCGGGGACCAAGAGCTGGAAGGCGATGTTCTTCGGCTCGCTCGACGCCGGCAACGCCATCACCGTCGACAAGCCGGCCGCCTTCCTGTGGCCGATGGAGATCGCCGGGCGCATCTTCGGCTTCAACAGCTGGTCGATGCTGGTGCCGCAGGCCCTCGAGGGTGTAGCCGCCGTGGCCCTGCTCTGGGCAACCGCGCGCCGCATCTCCGGTGACGGCGCGGCGCTGCTCGCCGGGGCGGCGCTGGCCCTGACCCCGGTCGCCACGCTGATGTTCCGGTTCAACAACCCCGACGCGATGCTCGTCCTCCTCCTGGTCGGTGCGGGCTACGCGGTCGTCCGGTCGCTCGAGCACGCCTCGACCAAGTGGCTGGTGCTCGCCGGTCTGCTCGTCGGCCTCGGCTTCATCACCAAGATGGGCCAGGCGCTGCTCGTGGTCCCCGCGCTCGCCCTGACCTACCTCATCGCAGCCCCGACCTCGCTGCGCCGCCGCATCGTCCAGTGCCTGGCAGCGGGTGTCGCTGTCGTCGTCGGCGCCGGCTGGTGGATCGCGATCGTGCAGCTCACGCCCGCCGCCGACCGTCCGTACGTCGGTGGCTCCACGAACAACTCGATCCTCGAGCTGGCGTTCGGCTACAACGGCCTCGGCCGGCTCTTCGGCGGCTCGGGCAACGGTGGCGGGGGCGGCGGAGGAGGTGGCAACGCCGGCTTCGGCGGAGCGACTGGCCTGACCCGACTCTTCTCCTCCGACATGGCGACCGAGATCTCCTGGCTGCTGCCGACGGCCCTCGTGGCGCTCGTCTGCGGCCTCTGGCTGACCCGCCGCAACGCCCGTACCGACCTCAGCCGCGCCGGCCTCGTGCTCTTCGGCGGCTCGCTGCTCATCACGGGACTGACGTTCTCCTACATGCAGGGCACCATCCACCCGTACTACACGATCGCCCTGGCCCCGCTCATCGCCGGCGTCATCGCCATCACCGCCCGTGAGCTCTGGCGCAGCCGCGACACGTGGACCTCGCGCATCATGGCCTCCGTCCTCATCGCGATCACCGCCTGGTGGGACATCCACCTGCTGGGCACGTCCTCGAGCTTCCTGCCCTGGCTCCGGTACGCCCTGGCCGTCGGCGCCGCTGCTGCCATCTTCCTGATCCTGATGGCCGGCCGGCTCCGCACTGCGGTCACCGGGATCGCCTTGGTGGCAACGCTTGTCGGCCTCGGCGGGTCGGCTGCCTACGCCATCGACACTGCCTCGCAGCCGCACTCCGGCAGCATCCCGACCTCGGGGCCGACGTCGTCGGCCATGGGTGGCGGCGGCGGGTTCGGCGGCGGCACCCGGCCCACCGGCGGAGGCACCGGCACCCGTACCGGAACTGCTCCGACCGGTACGGCACCGACCGGCACCGGCGCCACGACGGGCGCCGGCACGACGACCACCACAACCACGACCAGCTCGGCGTCGCTGACCACCTTGCTCAAGGCGACCACCACGCGCTGGGCGGCCGCCACCGTCGGCTCGCAGACCGCAGCCACCTGGCAGCTCTCCAGCGGCAAGGCGGTCATGGCGATCGGCGGGTTCAACGGTGGAGACGCCAGTCCGACGCTCGCGCAGTTCGAGAAGTACGTGGCCGAGGGCAAGATCTCGTACTTCATCTCGGGCGGAGGACAGGGCGGCGGCGGAGGACAGGGCGGCGGCACGGGGTCGCAGATCGCGACCTGGGTGGCAGCCCACTACACCGCGACTACCGTCTCGGGTACGACGGTCTACGACCTGACGGTGGCAGCCAAGTAGCCCCCAGCCCTCACACCCGCACCCGTCGCTGGCACTCCAGCGACGGGTACGGGCGTTCCCGGCTCCGGCCGACCGGTCACAGGAGACGCACAGTGGAGTCAAAGCAGAGTCCTGAGCCCGGGCGGGAGGCTGAGTCCATGACCGCAGAGACCCGCACCTGGCACGACGCCCAGCAGGAGGCAGCCCACGACCGTGGGTGGGCCGAGAGCACCTGGCGCGCGATCGGCACGTCCGTCCAGCTCGTCGTCACCGACCCGGCCGGGCTCGAGCCCGCCGCCGCGGAAGTGCGTCGGGTACTCGAGGAGATCGACCTAGCCGCGAGCCGCTTCCGCGACGACTCCGAGCTGAGCCGGTTGAACAACGCCGAGGGCCGACCGGTGCACGCGTCGCCGCTGTTCCAGCAGGCGCTGCGCATCGCGCTCGACGCCGCCGCCTGGACCGATGGGCTGGTCGACCCGACCATCGGCACCTCGCTGCTGGCCACCGGCTACGACCGGACCTTCCGCATGGTCGACCGCGACGGACCGCCGCTGACCCTGACCCTGCGCCAGGCCCCGGGCTGGCAGCGGGTCGAGCTCAACGACACGACCGGCACGGTACGGGTGCCGGCGGGCGCCCGCCTCGACCTCGGCGCCACCGCCAAGGCGCTCGCCGCCGACCTCGCAGCCGACGCGGCAGCAGCGGCCGCCGGCTGCGGAGTCCTGGTCAGCCTCGGCGGCGACATCTGCGTCGCCGGCGAAACCCCCGACGGCGGCTGGCCGGTGCGCATCGCCGACGAGGCCGATCCTGAGCTGCCCGTCACGTCCGACGGCGAGACCATCGCCCTGCTCGAGGGAGGGTTGGCCACGTCCGGCACCCAGGCCCGCCGGTGGCGCCGGGGTGGCATCGAGCTGCACCACATCATCGATCCGCGCACCGGCGCACCCGCCCGCACCCCGTGGGTCACCGTCAGCGTCCTGGGCGTCACCTGCACCCTGGCCAACACCGCATCGACGGCGGCCATGATCCTCGGGGAGCGCGCCCCGCAGTGGCTGCGCGACCGGGGTCTCGCCGCCTCGCTGCTCACGGCCGACGGCACCAGCACCCGTACCGAAGGGTGGCCGAGCTGATGACCACCCTCGCCGCCACCGCAACGTTCTCGTCCTCCCCGCTGTGGTTCCTCACCCGCAGCACCGGCATCACGGCCTTCGTCCTGCTCACCATCGCGACCGTGCTCGGCATCGCGTCGACGCAGCGGGCGCTGGCCAGTCCGCGGTGGCCACGGTTCGCGACCCAGCAGCTGCACCGCAACGTGTCCCTGCTGTCGATCGTGCTCCTGGTCGCGCACATCCTGACCACCCTGCTCGACAGCTACGTCACGGTCGGCTGGACGGCGCTCATCATCCCGTTTCTCTCGCCGTACCACCGGTTCTGGGTCGGCGTCGGCACGCTGGCGTGGGACCTCATCCTGGTCGTCATCGCGTCCAGCTTGCTGCGCACCCGGATCCCGGCCCGCACCTGGCGGATCCTGCACTACTTATCCTACGCAGCATGGCCTTTCGCCCTAGGCCACTTCATCTTCACGGGCACCGACGGTGGGACCTGGGGCCTGTGGCTCGGGCTGGTCAGCCTCGCCCTCGTCCTCGCCGCAGGGGCGGTCCGCCTCGCCACGACCAACGTGCCCGGACCCCTCGCCAGCATCAGGAGCACGCGATGATCCCCCCGACCATCACGCCGCCACGGCTGCTCACGCCGACGGCGACCACCCTCGGTGAGCACCTGCAGCGGTACGGGGTCGTGCCACCGCTCGACGCGGCCACGATCCTCGGCGAGGTCGACGCCAGCGGCCTGCTCGGCCGCGGCGGCGCCGGCTTCCCCACCGGGCGCAAGCTGCGCGCTGTCGCCGCCGGAGCCGGGACCGCCGTGGTCGTCGGCAACGGCTGTGAGGGTGAGCCGGCCAGTGCCAAGGACGTCCTCCTGCTGGAGCGCTCACCGCACCTCGTCCTCGACGGCCTGCAGATCGCGGCCACCGCGGTCGGCGCCGACCAGGTCCACCTCGTGGTCCACCAGGCGTCGCCGGCACTGCGCCACGCCGGGCAGGCGATCGCCGACCGGCGCAAGGTCGGCCTCGACCGCTTACCGGTCCAGCTGCACGGCATCCCCGGGCGCTACGTCTCGAGCGAGGAGTCGGCGCTCGTCAACTTCCTCAACGGGGGGCCGGCCAAGCCGATGTTCACCCCGCCGCGCCCGTACGAGAGGGGTGTGGACAAGCGACCGACGCTGATCAACAACGTCGAGACGCTGGCCCACCTCGGTCTGGTCGCGCGCCACGGTGCCGCATGGTTCCGCGGCATCGGCGACCCGGAAGGCCCGGGCTCCCAGCTGCTCAGCGTGGCCGGGCCCGGCGCCATGCAGCGGGTGCTCGAGGTCGAGACCGGCATCACGGTCGACGACGCGTTCGCCATGGCGGGCGTCGACGCGGACGCGTGCCAGGCGGTGCTGGTCGGCGGCTACTTCGGTACGTGGCTCAGCCCGACCGTCGCGCGTCCCCTGACGCTCACCCACAGCGCGGTGCGGGCGGCGGGCGGCGCCCTCGGCGCCGGCATCGTCGTCGGTCTCCCCCGAGACCGGTGCGGACTCGTCGAGACCTCGCGCGTTGCCACCTACCTGGCAGCGCACAACGCCGGCCAGTGCGGTCCCTGTCTCAACGGGCTGCCGTCCATCGCCGCGGCACTGCACAAGCTCGCATATGGCCCGTGGCGGGAAGACCTCGGCGTCGCCCTGAGCCGGTGGCTCACCGTGGTGCCCGGCCGCGGCGCGTGCCGCCACCCGGACGGCGCCGCGCGGCTGGTCGGGTCGGCGCTCAGCGTGTTCGCCGACGACGTGACCCGCCACCGCCAAGGCCTGCCGTGCGCGGGGCAGACGGCGGCGGCATGGCTGCCCGTACCCGATGCTTCAGCCGCCCAAGGACCGTGGAGGTAGCCATGCGCGTCGTCGTCAACCCCATCGACTGCACCGCCCACGGGCTGTGCGCCGAGCTGCTGCCCGAGTGGATCGAGCTGGACGAGTGGGGCTACCCCGCCCTCAGCCCGGATCAGCTGCCCGCGACGCTCGTCGCGCACGCCCGCCGGGCCGCAGCCGCCTGCCCGACCTTGGCCCTGCGGCTGCAATCGACGTGACCGCCGCGCCCTCGTCGATCGAGTAGGTGTTGAGACTTGAGCCGGTCCTGACCGGCTTAAGTCTCAACACCGACTAGGACCTTGCGAGGAACCGGGGATGGCGAACGTCGGCCGAGGGTCATGCACGGTCGCTCGACGACGCAGAAGTAGGTCCACCCGACCACCAGCGACGCCGGCACCCCGAGTGCCAGCAGCCAGCCCAGCACCCAGCCGTCGTGCAGCGGCAGCCCGAGCGGCCGCAGGACGTACTGCCAGACGAGCTGCAGGACGGGCGCATGAAGCAGATAGAGGCTGTACGAGTAGGCGCCGATGCCGGCGAGCGGGCGCCACGACAGCCCACGACGCAGCCACGCGGTGCGATCCTGCGACAGCGCCAGGAGCAAGGCAGCAACGCCCAACCCGAACAGCGGCTCGAGCAGCGTGTTGGATCCGCCCGACGCCCGCACCGTGCCGAGAACGCCTGACACCACGACAAAGCCGATGAGCAGCAGACCTGCCAGCACGTCCCACGGCACCCGGCTGACTCGCATCGCCAGCTCCCGTGCAGCGACACCGAGCGCGAAGCAGCCAAAGAAGTTTGCCTCGTCCCACAGGGTCAGCCCGCCGTTGTGCAGCGCCGACACGAACAGCCCTGCCGCCATCACCCCAACGGTCGCGTACAGGAGCCCGAATCGCCGGCGCAGCAACAGGATCAGCGGGAAGACGAAGTAGATGTGCCACTCCAAGGCAATCGACCATAGAGCATGGTTGATCTGCCCGGTGCCGGAAAAGTCCTGCAGCAGCAGGGCATGCAGCACCACTCCGGTGCCCGTCACCGGCAGGGCAGCGTCCCAGTGCGTGCCGGTGTCGCTGCTGATGACCGTGGTCGCCAGGGCGAGGGAGAGGGCTAGGGCGCCCCAGTAGGGCAGCACGATGCGGGTGAAGCGACGCCGCAGGAACGTCCCGAACCCGCCGCGCAGCCGGGCCCCGTTGGCGGTCGTCGAGATCGCCAGCGAGTAACCCGAGACCACGATGAACGCGACAACGGCGAAGTGGCCGTACACCATCCAGTTCGTGACCAGGCCGAGCAGCCCGTGCGGGTTGTTGCTCGCGCCGACCGTCGGGTAGATCGTCAGCCACGCATGGTTACCCACGACCCACAGCGCCAGCACGGCGCGCAGGCCGTCGAGGTGCTCGAGCCGGGACATGTCGCGAGTGTCCGGCACCAGGCTATGAACGCCGTGTGTGCCGGGTGTGCGTCGCTACTCCGACTCAGACAGCGGATCGGCGACGTCACCGCAACTACCGCCCGCTGCGAGGCCTCCGGACGAGCCGCACGCCGCCAGGACGAGGAGCAGGACGACCACCGATTTCCTCATACCGGCCCCTCAACCGGCGCACAGCAGACGCATAGCCAACGGCAGCACGGTAGTCACATGACGAACAACGACACACCTCGCGACGACAAGACCCCGACCGCCGGCTTCGACCGCGGATCTGCTTCGGTACGCGACCGCATGCGCCACCGGGTGCGTACCATCACGGTGCTCGGCGCGGCGGGTGCCCTCGCCGGGTCGGCCGTGCTGACTGCGGCGCTCGTGCCCAGCGGCAGTGCCACCCTGGCCTCCGCAACGACCACGACCGCCACGACGACGACCGCGACCACGGCTGCCACGACCACCACGGCCGCAGCAGCCACGACAGCGGCCGCGGCGACCACCGCCCCCTCGACGTTGACCACCACCACCAAGGCCGCGGCCGCGACCACCACTGCGGCAGCCGCGACCACCAAGGCCGCAGCCGCGACCACGACCACCAGCGTCGCCAGCTCAGGCGGCAGCTGATCCGCTCACGCGGTAGCCGCTAGTGGTAGACGTGGACTGGCGTGCCGATGGTGAGCAGGTCGTACAACCGGTCCATGGCCGGAACGGTGATGCGGACGCAGCCGTGGCTCGCGGGGTAGACCGGCACCAGGCCCTCGCCGTGGATGGCGTAGCCCTCGAAGAAGTAGGCGGGCCGGTAGAGCACCCCGAGGTGGCTGACCCGGACACCGTTGATCTTGCGCTGGATCGTGTAGTTGCCCTCGGGCGTGATGGCCTGGTAGGTCACGCCGGCGTAGACGTAGTTGCCGCCGAAGCCGGTGGAGGCGTCGAGGATGCGCGTGATCTGACCACCCTCGACCATGAGCACGACCTGGCGGGACTTGTTGACCTCGAACTCGCGGCCGGCGATCGGGAAGTAGACACGGGGCACGACGGGCTTGGCCAGCGCCTTGAGCACCGCGCTCGTCACGACGCCGTCGCGGGGCAGACCCTGGACCTTCTCGAACGCGATGACCGCGTGGGTGGTGTCGTAGCTGAAGGTGCCGTTGACCGCGCCGGTGTCGTAATGCAGGGCGGCGAGGCGCTGCTGGACCACGAGGACGTCAGGTCCGCGGAGGCCCTGGCTCAGGTTGCGGTCGTCGACCGTCACCGACGTCTTGGCCGACAGCAGCGAGCCTCGGGTCGAGGACGCCGGCAAGTAGACGCGGAGCTGGTAGTTGATCTTGACCGTGGGGTGCAGCGAGAAGACGTACTTGCCGCTGTTGCCGGTCGAACCCTGGGCGATCGTCTTCCAGCCGCCTGCGTAGCGCTGCAGGTAGATCGGCGCCTTGGCGGCCGGCGCCAGGGCACCCGAGACGACCACCGTGTCGTAAGACTTGGCGATCGAGGGCGCGGAGATCGTCACCAGCGGATTGACCACGAGCGGGGCCAGCTTGGACGTCGCGCCGCCGGCGAAGGTCGAGGGCGCGTGCACGAGCTCAAAATCGGTGTTGCGGCCGAAGGAGACCGGGAAGCGGACAGTGCCGTCGGCGGCGGTGATCGCCGAGGCCCAGCCGACCCACTGCGTCGTGCCGGTGCGCCGCTGGTAGAGCGTCACCTTCTCGTTGGCGATCGGGGCTTGGTCGACGATGCGCCGCAACCGGCCGCTCACCTCGCTCTTGGTGCCGAAGGTGATCGTCGCCGCGTGGACCCCGATGGACAGGGTGCTCGCGGCCTGCGGTGCTGACGTGATCGAGACCGGCCCGGCGACGGTGGTGCCGTCGCTGGTGAAGACGGAGAAGGAGTACTGCTGCCCGTACGCCAGGCCGGTCGCGACCGCGGTCGACGTGGTGGTCAGCGGCACGTCCGTACCCTGAGCGGTCGTTGTCGGCGCGACGGCGCCGGGCGCCTCGCGGACGATCACCTGGGCAGGAGCCGGAACCGGGAGGGTCCACGCCAGCGCGACCTGGGTCTCCCCGGGGGTGGCGGTGAGCGCCGCAACCGGACTGGTGGCGGCGAAGGCCACACCGGAGGGCAGCAGGGCAAGCCCGCCACCTACGCTGACAAGGGCGACGAGCGACAGCAGACGGCGCACGGCCGGGGCTCCTCTCTCCCGGTGGCACGCGGCTCACCGGCAGAAAACGACTCACCGGTTCGGCCAGCTGGCCGAACCGGACTAAACGGGTCTTTCTGGACGGTGAATCCCATCAGCGTCGAAGACACCCCACCGACGCCGGAACCCACGACGGTTCCATCCCCCTAGGAGAGTAGACGGTCAACCTGGGAGTTGTGGTTCATCAGGCGAGGGAACCTGCATACAGGCTGGGACGGGAGTCGTTGTCGGTATCGTCGTTGAGGTCAGCCGCCCCCGTAGCTCAGGCGGATAGAGCGCCCGCCTCCTAAGCGGGAGGCCACAGGTTCGAGTCCTGTCGGGGGCACCGGACGTCACCTATGACTATTCAAAGAACGCTGACATGGACCGGTCGGCCGCCGCATACTCGACAACCATGTGTGTCTATCGTCCTGTCGCCGGTCGCTCCTCACGGGGGGCGTGACGTCGGCATGGGTGAGTCCGAGGGGGCGGAGGACAGCCAGCTGCTCGATGCGGCCCGCAACGCGCCGTGCTTGTTCTACACCGGTCGGCTGCTGGCCGACGGCGAGTACCGCGAGCTGACCACCGGGCCGCAGACCTCCCTGCTGCTCGGCGGCGACCTCACCGGAGCGGACTCGTCCGCCGTGTGGGAGTCGGCGATCCACCCCGACGACTGGGACGTCTACACCGGCACCCATGCCGACCTGCTGGCCGAGCGGCCGACCGTGATCGAGTACCGCCTCAACGGCCTGGACGGCGTCACCCGCTGGGTTCTCGAGCGCACGACGCCGCGGGTTCGGGACGCGGAAGGAGTCGTCTTCGACGGCGCGGTCATCGACATCAGCGAGCTGCACGCACGCCACGACGCCCTTGTCGCCCGGCTGGCCCAGGCCGACGAGCACGCCATCGCCCTCGAACGGGCTCGCGCCGCCGCCGAGACCCGCGCCCGCGTCGACGACCTGACCGGTCTACACAACCGGCGCCACTTCACCGAGCTGCTCTACCGCCAGGTGCTCCGCTGCGGGCTGACCGCCGACCCGGTCGCCGTGCTGATGATCGACATCGACCACTTCAAGGCGATCAACGACGCGCACGGCCACCTGGTCGGCGACGCGGCCCTGGCTGCGGCGGCCGCCCGGCTGCGGCAGGCGATCCGCCCGACCGACGTGCTCGCCCGATGGGGCGGCGAGGAGTTCGTCGTCCTGCTCCAGGCGGTTCACGACGTGGAGACGCTCCACAACCGCGGTGAGGAGCTGCGCCTGGCCATCGGCGGTGAGCCGCTCATCGCGGGCGCGACCGTGGTCCAGATGTACATCTCGGTCGGTGGTACGTGCCGGACGGTGTCCCGTACCGATGGCTCGGTCTTGCTCGAAGAAGCCGACCGGGCGATGTACGCGGCGAAGTCACAAGGCCGCAACCGCGTCGTTGTCACCGGGCTGGCGTAGGACGCTCAGCCCTCGAGCGTCACCGCGACGACGGTGACATCGTCACGCCGCAGGTCGACCGCATGGTTACGCACCGCAGCCAGGCAGGCCACGACCGCCGCCAGGGGGCTGGCGTCCCGCAGGTCGTGAAGGGCGGCGAGGATGCCCGCGGTCTCGAACTGCCGGCCGCGCTCGTCGCGCGCCTCGGCCAGGCCGTCGGTGTAGCCAAGCAGCAGCTGGCCCGGCAGGAACGACACCGTCTCCTCCCGCCACTCCCCAGCGAAGAACGAGAGCAGCGGACCGGTCGGCGCGAGCTCGAGGTGGTCGGCATCAACGCCGGGGGTGACCAGCAGCGGCGGCGGGTGGCCGGCGTTGGACCAGGTGACCTGGCGCTGCACTGGGTCGATCACCACGACGACACAGGAGGCGAACCGCTCCTCCTCGCCCGCGAAGGTCCCGGTGGCGTGGGCCAGTGCGTCAGCCGGACCGAGGCCGAGGGACAGCGCCGAGGTCAACGCGAGCTTGACCCGCAGGGCGACCAGGCCTGCGGCGGCACCGTGTCCGGAGACGTCGGCGATGAGCAGCGCGGTACGGCCCGCGGGCAGCGGCACGGCGTCGTACCAGTCACCAGCAAGGACTCCCTCGGCGGGGCTGAGCACGCCATGCAGCGCGATCCCGGGCAGCTGGAGCGCCGGCGTCGCAGCGAGCTCCTCACGGAGACCGGTGACGACCGGTCCACTCTGGTAGAGCGCTTCGATGGCCTGGCGGGACCGCTCGAGCTCGGTCACGATGCGCCCGCGCATGAGCTCGGCATCCGCGGCCACGGCCGCCAGCTCGGGCGGACCCGAGCCGACGATCTGCTCGTCGTACTCGCCGTCGGCGACCCGACGGAGCTGGCCCTGAAGGGCGGCCGTCGGGATCAGGACCCATCGACGGAGCAGCCACCCGGCGACGATGATCGCGATCAGCAGGGCGGCGGCGCCGACCACGAGCGCGGCGTAGACGTCCTGCGTCGCCTGCCTCGAACGCTTGGCGGCGTCGACGACGTCGGCGTTGACATCGGTGGTCAGAACCGTGAGGGCGGCGCGGACCTTGAGGAAGGTGCCGGCGCCCGCCCCGCTGGTCACGCCGGCCTGAGCCTTGGCGTCGTCTCCCGCCTTGACCGCGGCGATCTGCGGATTGGCCGACTGCTCGAGCCAGGTCTTGTGTAGGGCCACGACCGTGGCCAGGTGGGCCTTGCTCGCGGCGCTCGTGATCATGCCCTGCAGCGTGCCGAGATCGTTGGCCGCATCCGTCGACGCGTTCGTGAAGTTCTTCTCGAAGGCTGGGGTCTGCGCGATGTCGAAGCCCCGCACGGCGACCAACTGGTTGAGGTAGTCGATGGAGAGCTTCTGTGTGTAGGTGGCGGCCGGGTGCAGCCGCGCCTCGAGGTCGTGGTCGATGTCGCGGGTACGGCCGACCGCGACGGTGCACACGACGCCGACGACCACGAGCACCACGGTGAGGCCGGCTAGCAGCATGCTCACCCGCGCACGGAGGGAGAGGTCACGCATCGCCGCCACCCACGCCTCCCGCCGGACCGGGCCGGGAGCCCGACCGTTCACCGGACTCTAGTTGGGCTGGCGGCGCGATGGCCGATGACTGCAGAGGATTGGACAGGGTCAGGCGTGGGACGGCTGCGGCTCGCGCTCGCCCTGGAGCTGCTCGCGGGAGTCGTACCGCGCGAACGCCGGCACGAGGGCCGACAGCAGCAGGGTCAGCGCGATGCAGGCGATGCCCCCAGAGATCACCGAGAATCCCGTGCCGGCGAGGGCAGCAGCGCCACCGGCCTCGAGGTCGCCCAGCCGCGGCCCACCAGCGACGACCACCATGAACACGCCGGAGAGCCGGCCCTGCATGCCATCGGGTACGGCGGCCTGCAGCATCGTCGAGCGGAAGACGGCGCTGATGGTGTCGGACGCCCCGGCTACCGCCAGGAAGAACAGTCCCACGATCAGCGACGAGGACAGGCCGAACACGGTGATGGCGGCTCCCCACGCGAGGATCGCCCAGATGATGGCCACGCCCTGCTTGTGCACCCGGCTCATCCATCCGCCGGAGAGCGACGCGATCAACGCACCGACGGCTGGCGCCGCGTACAACCAGCCTGCTGTGCCGATGCCGCCGTGGAAGTGGTTGGCCGCCAGTGCCGGGAACAGCGCGCGTGGCATGCCGAACACCATGGCGACGATGTCGAGCGCGAAGGTCATCAGCAGGACGTGACGGCCGCGCAGGAAGACCAGACCCTCGATGATCGAGCGAAGACCGGCCTTGCGGGCGTCGTGGGCGGGCGGCAGCGACGGCAGCCGGAAGAACACCGCGACGAACGCGACGGCGAACGACGCGACGTCGAAGCCGTAGGCGGCGCCGAAACCGAACCCACCCGCCAGCACGCCAGCCAGCAGCGGCCCGATGATGACGCCGAAGTTGAACATCGCGAAGAACAGGTTGTTGGCCGCGGCGAGCTGCTCCGGTCCGACCAGCTGGGGCACCATGGCCCGCCGGGCGGGTGAGTCGACCGCGAAGAACGCCGACTGGACCGCGACGCAGGTGTAGAGCAGCCAGACCTGATGCAGCCCGGCGAGCGCCTGGACCATGAGGACGAGGCTGACCGTGCCTGAGCCGAGCGCGGTGATGATGATCAGCGTGCGCCGGTTGAACGCATCGGCGATCGCGCCGCCCCACAACCCGAAGACGAGCAGCGGGACGAGCGCGGCGAGGCCGACCAGCCCGACGTCGAGCGACGACCGGGTCAGCTGATAGATCTGCAGCGGGATCGCGACCTGGGTGACCTGGGTGCCACCGACGGAGACAGCCTCACCGATGAACAGCCAGCGGAAGGCGACGTTGTCGCGGATCGGGGAGACGTCAACGGCAAAACGGCGGAACCGACTCACGGAGCCAGCCGCTCGACGACCCACGTTCGGCCGTCGTCGCCCCTGCGGTAGCGCAGCCGGTCATGCATGCGCCCGGGCCGCCCCTGCCAGAACTCGACAGTCCATGGGCGTACGACGAAGCCGCCCCAGTGGTCGGGCACGGGCACCTCGAAGCCCTTGGGGAAGGCGAGGGCGGCATCCTCGAAGGCCCGGTCGAGCCGCTCCCGGCTGTCGACGACCTCGGACTGAGGGCTCGCCCAGGCCCCGAGCTGGGACGCATAGGGCCGGGTACGGAAGTAGGCCTCGGTCTCGTCGCGGCCGACCCGTGTCGCGTCGCCGGTCACGACGACCTGGCGCTCGAGCGCGATCCATGGGAACTGCAGACTGACCGACGGGTTGCCCGCGATCTCGAGGCCCTTGCGCGAGCGGTAGTTGGAGAAGAAGACGAAGCCGCGGTCGTCGTAGCCCTTGAGCAGGACCATGCGGCTGCTCGGGGTGCCGTCGGCGCCGACCGTCGACAGGACCATCGCATTGGGCTCGGTCACCGCGTCCCCGGCATCGAGCACGTCGACCAGCCAGCGGGCGAACTGCGTCATCGGGTCGGCGGCGAGGTCGGCCTCGCTGAGCCCGATGTCACCGTAGAAGCGGCGCAGATCGGCGACCGAGCGCTGCCCGTCCACCGCGCCACCTCCCATTTGCCGAGCTGTCCGAACGTGCAAGTCGCGGCGACTGCGCCGCAATCCATTGTGACCGAGAGACCCACGTCACACCCCTCGGGTGCCGGGCCCGCTTCGGGACACGACACAATGGCGAGACGCCCGTACAGCCTCACCGCCTAGGAGTCGCAGCGATGTCGGAGTTCAAGCCCGGTCTCGAAGGTGTCGTCGCATTCGAGACCGACATCGCCGAGCCCGACCGCGACGGTGGCTCGCTGCGCTACCGCGGGGTCGACATCGAGGAGATCGTCGGCACCGTCTCGTACGGCGACGTGTGGGGGTTGCTCGTCGACGGGTCGTTCGCGCCGGGCCTCCAGTGGGCCGAGCCGCTCGACCTGCCGGTGCACTCGGGCGACGTCCGCGCCGACGTGCAGGGCGCCGTGGCCACGCTCGCGCCGACGTGGGGGCTCGGCCAGCTGCTGGACATCTCGCCGGAGCAGGCCCGCGAAGACCTTGCCCGTACGTCCGCGACCGCACTGTCCTTCGTGGCCCAGTCCGCCCGTGGCGCCGACGTGGCCCCGGTGCCGCAGAGCCGCATCGACGACGCGTCCTCGGTCGTCGAGAAGTTCATGGTCCAGTGGCGCGGCGAGCCCGACCCGGCCCACGTGACCGCGGTCGACGCCTACTTCTGCTCCGCCGCCGAGCACGGCATGAACGCCTCCACCTTCACCGCGCGGGTCATCGCGTCCACGGGCGCCGACGTCGCCGCGGCCGTCTCCGGTGCCATCGGTGCGCTCTCCGGACCGCTGCACGGCGGCGCCCCGTCTCGCGTGCTCAAGATGCTGGACGAGGTGGCCGAGCACGGCGACGCCCGCCAGTACGTCAAGGACCTGCTCGACCGCAAAGACCGGCTGATGGGCTTCGGCCACCGCGTCTACCGCGCCGAGGACCCGCGTGCCCGCGTGCTGCGCCGCACGGCCCGCGAGCTGCAGTCGCCGCGGCTCGAGGTCGCCGAGGCCCTGGAGACCGCCGCGCTCGCCGAGCTCCGCGAGCGCCACCCCGACCGCGTACTCGCGACCAACGTGGAGTTCTGGTCCGCGGTGGTGCTCGACTTCGCCGAGGTGCCCGCGTCGATGTTCACCCCGATGTTCGCTTGCGCCCGGCTCTGCGGCTGGTCGGCGCACATCCTCGAGGAGAAGAAGACCGGACGCCTGATCCGGCCGTCCGCAAAGTACGTCGGCCCGGGCCCGCGCCCGATCGCCGAGGTCGACGGCTTCGCCGCCCTCTAGCCCGCACGCACGCCCCCGGCCGGGGCGTTGAGACATAGGCCGGTCATAGCCGGCTCAAGTCTCAACGGCCTCGATGGGATGGGCAACGACACATCCCGGACCGCACTCGATGACCGGGCCGTGCCAACCTCGGGCGCGCAGCACGAGGAGACGTTGCTGCGCCACCACGCACGGCCGGTCCAGCATGTCGCGCCACCCGTGTCGCAGCGGAACCCGGCCGAGCGTGACGTTGATGTTGTCGCGCCAGTTGTCCCGAAAGTGGTCGTCCGCGGTGTCGTGGCCGCGGAGGCCGTCGAGCTCAGTGACGATCTCGAACCCCACGATGATGTTGTCGATGTAGGTGACCTTGCCGTTGACCTTCTGACGCTTCTGGCGCTCGCCGACCGGAAGTCCATGGCTTCGACACACCAGGGCGTGGCGCAACTCGAGCATCGAGTGGGCTCCTGCGGCGGCCTCGTCGAGCACCTCGGTGAACACCGAGGCATACCTCGTGGGCGGAGCCACCGCTGCGGCCTGGCGCAGGCGATCCGCAGTAGTTCGGCGGCAGGCAACGGCATCCACAATCAGGGCGGCGGCGGCGCCGGGCGTCCGGGCCCCGGTCACCAGGTCGATCACCGTCCGCTCGACGCTGGTACACGGCAGTCCCCGAACCGTGCGTACGGCGCTAGCAGGCAGTCGCCGTGAATAGTGGAAGCGGACACCGTCCTGTATCGCCACCCGACGGCAAGCCGGCACGGTCACGTGGATCACGGAGGCAACCACGTTGAGCCGGTGCCGCGCCGCTGCCGTCTCATGGCTGAGCACCGCACCTTCGCCCGCGTAAGCCAAGACCGCCGCCAGGGTAGTTTCCAGGCTGATGACGCCCGAGTAGGTGGCGTAGACCCGCGGGAAGACGCGTTGCCACTCGCCTCGCCGCACCCGGTTGGCGACGCCATGGCGGGTGATGCGCTGCGCCCGCGCGGCGTCTAGGGTCATCACCTCGCGTGGGTCTTCGGCCATGCCCCCCACGCTGCCCAGTGGCTCGCCCGTCGCCTAGCGTGTCGCACAGCCTGTGGACAGGTCGCTCCACTGTGGATACGCGTGGGCGTTGAGACTTACGCCGGTCCTGACCGGCTCAAGTCTCAACACCTGAGGCTGGCCTGCCGATAGCGCCTCGCATGACGAGGGGGCTGCAACGGGCGTTGCTGATGCTGGCCGTCTTCCTGGTGGGGCTGGTCGGCGTGGCGTTCTTTGCCGGGAGCCAACGGCACCGGAGTCAGGCCCCCGTGATCCTGCCTGGCCCGCAGGACGCTGCCCAACTGGCAGCCGCCCGTGCGTTCATCGACCACCTGACCGTGCCCGCCGCCGCTCGCCGCGACCCGTACGACTCGGTGTGCCGTGTCACCACCACCTATTGCGTCACCTCGACCACGCTCCCCGAGAACGACCTGGTCAGCCAGGTCGCGGACCGGGTCGTGGGCGCCGGCGCGAAGCAGAACAACCTTCTCGGCAGCTGCCGGGTCCAGAGCCCGGCCGCGATCAACTGCACAATCCGGTTCGACGTTGGCGGGGCACGCATCGAGATCCGGGGTGGTCCCGGCCCGTACGTCGCCGTGCTCCCGGCGGACGTCCCCGAGTCGCGCACTCCGCAGGGCCAGGCTCTGGGACCCTGGTCAGAGGTCAACCCGCTGCCCGCCGGCTGGGTGACCACGGCCACCTGCGAAATGGTGCTGGCCGACGGGTGCCAGTGGTACGAGAGCGACCAGCCGGGTGAGCCGAACCGCGCAAGCGTCCCAGGCACGTTGCCCCTCGTGTACGCACAGGCAGGGGACGCGCTCATCGCCAAGGGGTTCCTGGTCAACCGCGCGCCGTGCCGGGTCGCCAGCAACGGTGCGGGTGCGTGCCTACTCGGCGGCTTCCAGTTCCGCACCCTGGGCGGGCGGGACGGCGAGAGCGTCCAGGTGATGCTGCGCGCCGCCGACTCAGCCCGCGTGACGATCGAGATCCGCGTCAATGCGAGGTAGCGGCTCAGGACTCGGACACCGGGAGGTGGTCGCCCAGGCAGGGGTGGGAGACTGAGATCCCCGATCCCTCACCTTCCGGAGTCTGCTCGTGGCCGACGGCGCCCCCACCATCACGATTCCTGACGACCTCAAGCCGGCCGACGGCCGCTTCGGGTCTGGTCCCTCCAAGGTCCGCCCGGCCCAGCTCGAGAGCGTGCTGGCCCACGGCACCACCTACATGGGCACCTCGCACCGCCAGGCGACCGTCCGCAAGGTCGTCGGTCGCGTGCGCAGCGGCCTGACCAGCCTGTTCGACCTGCCCGAGGGGTACGAGGTCGTGCTCGGCAACGGCGGTTCCACGGCCTTCTGGGACATCGCCACGTTCTGCCTGATCCAGGAGCGCTCGCAGCACCTCAGCTTTGGCGAGTTCAGCGCCAAGTTCGGGTCGGCGGCCAAGGAGGCGCCGTTCCTGGGCGACCCCACGATCATCAAGAGCGACGCGGGTACGGCGCCGGTCAGCGTCGCCGAGGCCGGCATCGACACCTACGCCTGGGCCCACAACGAGACCTCGACCGGTGTGATGGCGCCGGTCCAGCGGGTCGCTGGCGCTGACGCGGGCGCGCTCGTCGTCATCGACGCCACGTCCGGCGCCGGCGGCCTGCCGGTCGACATCAGCCAGACCGACGCCTACTACTTCGCGCCGCAGAAGTCGTTCGCCAGCGACGGTGGTCTGTGGATCGCGCTGTTGTCCCCGGCCGCCATCGAGCGGGTCGCCACCATCAAGGAGTCGGGCCGCTGGACGCCCGCGTTCCTCGACCTGCAGACCGCGATCGACAACTCGCGCCTCGACCAGACCTACAACACCCCCGCCCTCGCGACGCTGTTGATGATGGCCGAGCAGATCGAGTGGTTCAACGGCAATGGCGGCCTGTCCTGGTCCGCCGGCCGGTCCGCCGACTCGTCGAGCCGGCTCTACAACTGGGCCGACAAGACCGCCTACACGACGCCGTTCGTCACCGACCCGTCGCTGCGCAGCGCTGTCGTCGGCACGATCGACTTCGACGACTCCGTCGACGCCTCGGCCGTCGCCAAGGTGCTGCGGGCCAACGGCATCGTCGACACCGAGCCGTACCGCAGGCTCGGCCGCAACCAGCTGCGCGTCGCAATG
This sequence comes from Acidothermaceae bacterium B102, assembly GCA_033097465.1. Classification (GTDB taxonomy): domain Bacteria; phylum Actinomycetota; class Actinomycetes; order JAWWOL01; family JAWWOL01; genus JAWWOL01. Next base: position 2,906,737 of record AP028633.1, on the reverse strand, counting down.
TTCCCGGCGGTCGACCCGTCCGACGTCGAGGCGCTCACCGAGTGCATCGACTACGTGGTCAGCAACCTCTAAGCGCGCAACAAGAAACGGCCCCGGCAGAGTCTGCCGGGGCCGTTCTTTGCTTACCGGACAACGGTTCTACGGCGAGGGTACGGAGTTCTCCCGTGCCACGTCGGCGTAGAACCGGCCGCTGTCCTTGACGGTGCGCGCCTGCGAGTCGAAGTCGACCCGGACGACGCCGAACCGCTTGGAGTAGCCGTAGGCCCACTCGAAGTTGTCCATCAGCGACCAGACGAAGTAGCCACGAACGTCGGCCCCGTCGGTGATCGCCTGCTGCAACGCGGCGAGGTGGAGCTGGATGTAGCGGGTGCGGTCGGCGTCGTGGATGGCGCCGTCAGCCCCGACCACGTCGGGATAGGCCGCACCGTTCTCGGTGATCATCATCGGGGTGCCCGGCAGCTCGCGGTGCAGCCGCATGAGCAGGTCGTAGAACCCGGTGGGGTCGACCAGCCACTCCATCGCGGTGTGCTCGCCCTCCTGAGCGAGGAACTCGACATCGCTTGCGCCCGGCCACGTCTCGCCGCCGGACTTGTGGCCGTCGGCACGTGACCGCTCACCCTCGCCGCTGTAGGCCCGTACCAGAGTGGGCGTGTAGTAGTTGACGCCCAGCAGGTCGATCGGCCGCGAGATGATCTCGAGGTCGCCCGGCTGGACGAAGCCCCAGTCGGTGATGCCGGCGGTGTCGCCGAAGACGTCCTCGGGGTAGGACCCCTTGAAGATCGGGTCGAGCCACACCCGGTTGGCGAGCGCGTCGATCTGGCGGACGGCGTCGACGTCGGCCGCCGAGTCGCTCGCCGGCCGGATGACGTGCAGGTTGAGGGTGATCGAGACCTTGGCCTCGGCGGGCAGCACCTCGCGCAGCGCCCCCACAGCCAGACCGTGGGCGAGGTTGAGGTGGTGGACCGCGGCGAGCGCCGAGGCCGGCTCCTCGCGACCCGGCGCGTGCACGCCCGCGGTGTAGCCGAGGAACGCCGAGCACCACGGCTCGTTGAACGTCGTCCAGGTCTTGACTCGGTCACCGAGCGCCTCGGCCATGACCGTCGCGTACTCCGCGTAGCGATAGGCAGTGTCGCGATTGACCCAGCCGCCTGCGTCCTCGAGCTCCTGCGGGAGGTCCCAGTGGTAGAGCGTGATGACCGGCTCGATCGACCGGGCCAGCAGCTCGTCGACCAGCCGCGAGTAGAAGTCGATGCCGGCCGCATTGACCGTGGTGCCCGCGTTGGGCAGCACGCGCGACCACGAGGTCGAGAACCGGTAGGCCGAGATGCCGAGCTCGCCCATGAGCGCGACGTCGTCGCGGTAGCGGTGGTAGTGGTCGGCCGCCACGTCACCGGTGTCGCCGTCGAGCGTGCGGCCGGGTGTGTGGCTGAACGTATCCCAGATCGACGGGGTGCGGCCGTCCTCAGCCGCCCCGCCCTCGATCTGGTACGCGGCGGTAGCCGAGCCCCACAGGAACCCGGGCGGGAAGGGCAGCCGGAGCCCCGATGCCGCGACCTGCTCCGTCGCCGTCATGCGCTGACCGTCTTGTCCATGCTGACCGTGCTGAGCACCGCGTGCCTCCGAACGATGGGGGAAGTGTGGCCACGCGGGCAGGCAGACGCGCCAGGCTGCAGTGGGGTGAGGACAACCCTGCAACCGCTCTCACACCCTGTCAAGCAGCCGGGCCGTTGCGCCGCCAGACCCATGCACCGGCCGCGAGCACGCCCGCCGCTGCGACCCCGCCGACGACCGCCGGCCAGGCCGACCGGTGGCCTGCCGAGGGAGGTACGGGAGAAGCTGCGGTGGCGGCCCGGCTCGTCACGGCCGGTGCTGGGTCGGCGCTGGCCGGGCCCACGGTGGACGGCGCAGCGCTGGTCGGTGCAACGGCGACCGCGGGGATCGGCACCCGGTCGACGGCTGAGCCCTTGTGCTCGCTGGTCAGCACCAGCGCCGTCCCGTCGCGGGTGAACGCGACCCCCTCGCCCTGCGGCTGGGCCGGCAGCGCGATCCGGCGCGGGGCTGCGTTCAGCGCCTTCGTCATCGCCGCCGGTCCCGCAGCAGCGACGATGAACAGGTAGGCGTCGGTGTAGGTGCGCAGGACCACGGTTCGGCCGTCGGGCGAGAAGGCACCGCCGGTCGTCGCGAGCTGGGCCGCCACGGCTTCGACCGAGGTCGCCGGGTGGACCGCGCTCCAGTGCAAGGACGCGACCCGTCGCAGCACGTTGACCTTGGTCGCCGACAAGTGCGCGGGCGCGGCGTACACGTCGGTGTCTCCCAGGTAGGACTTGGTCGCGACATAGACCTGGGCCGAGCGCGGGTCGACCAGCAGCGACTCGGCGTTGTGCGGGCCGTCGGGGTAACGCAGCCGGTAGGCGACGGCGCGTACGTGCACCGTGCGGCTGGGCCCGGTCAGGGCAACGCGGGGCTCCGGGGTCGCGTAGACCGTGATGTTCTTCCGTACCGCATCGTTGTCGCCGATGTCGCCAAGCCAGAGCGTGGGCAGGTGTGCGCGGTTCGGTGCCTCGGCCATGTCTTCCCAGTCGACGTTGGCCGCGCCGTCCACGTCGTACGTCGCGAGCGTGCGCCCGGTCGGGCCGAGGGCAAAGAACCGGGCGGAGTCGCCGCTGTCGTTGTGCGTGAACAGCACGCCGGACTCCCGGGTCGCGACCGCCACCCCGCTGGCCTCGTCGATGCGCGGGTCCTGCAGATGGAACAGGACGGAAGCAGGTGACGCCGTGAGCGTGGTGGCGAGGACGAGTGCGGCGAGGTTCACGATGGGTCCATCATGACCGGCAACTGTTCGAGCGCCTGCGGGCGTCTTGTCCGGTGTGACCATCACACAGGGGGCGGCGGTTCGGGTGACGGGGGGCAACGACTTCCAGGACTTCGTACGGGCCCGCACGCCGGCGCTGCTGCGGACCGCCTACCTGCTCACGGGTGACCAGCAGCTGGCCGAGGATCTCGTCCAGACCGCGCTGGCCAAGACCTGCCTCGCCTGGAGCCGCATCGAGCGCTCGGACAACGCCGACGCCTACGTCCGCCGGGTGATGTACCACCAGCAGGTCAGCTGGTGGCGTCGGCGCCGGGTGGCCGAGCTGCTCACCGGCGACCCGCCCGAGCGTGCCACCGCGGACGAGGTCGGCGACCGCGCAACCACCCGGATTGCCGTACAGACAGCACTTCTGCGCCTCACCCCCAGCCAACGTGCGGTGCTGGTGCTGCGCTACTTCGAGGACCAGCCGGAGAGCGTGGTGGCAGAGCTGCTCGGCTGCTCCCTGGGCAACGTCAAGAGCCAGACCCACAAGGCGCTCGCCCGGCTGCGCAAGGTCGCACCGGAGCTCGCCGACTTCCAGCCCCTCCCCGGCCACGCCGCCGGGCCGACCACCGGGACCCAGCCATGACCGACGAGGCGAACGAGCAGCAGCCGGACCTCAGCGAGACCCTCGAGGAGATCGCCCAGCAGGCGCAGACCGTCGACCTCAGTGCCGCCGTCACCCGCAAGGCTCGGTCGCTGCGGCGGCGGCGCAATGCCGCGGGAGGCGCGGCGGCAATCCTGGTCCTGGGTGTCGTTGGCGGCGGCGGCTGGGCCCTGACCCGTACAACCGGCTCCTCGTCCGTCAATGGCATGGCAGGCGCCGGTCCGACGTCCTCGAGCTTTGGCTGGTACGCCTACACACCGTTGCCCGACGCGACGCCGATCGTCCGCACCTACCCGAGCAGCGACGGCTACGTCACACCGGCAGCGCCCTCGGCTGGCGTGACGGAGGCCGCGGCCGCCACCGGCTACACCACCGACAGCCCCAGCCCCGGAACGCTGACGACCACCACCGCACCAGCCACGCTGCCCGCACCCAACCCCCATCCGCTGCCCTGCGCAGTGGCAGACAACTTCGCCGACCCCACCGTCACGGCCGCCGAGAAGCAGCATGCGCAAGCGATGGGCACCGCGCTCTGCCGGCTCGTCGGGGGCGGCGCCCACTACACGATCGAGGAGTGGATCAGCAACGGCGGTCTGTCCGGCATGTTCCACGGCCTGACCTATGACATCGAGGCCCACCTCATCGGCGCCCACGCCGGGCCGGTCAACAACGAGGCGTGGCTGGCCATCCACCTGGCGCCGGCAGGCACCACCCCGACCTTCCCGGACGGCACGATGGTCACGCTGCAGACCGACCTGGCGACGCTGCTCAAGGACAAGATCGAGGTCCAGGGCGGCCCGTTCGACGCCTTCGCCGGCGGCTGAACCGGTGTAGTGGAACCGATGAGCTCTGGACGGCGTCCTAGTGGCATGAGACCGGGTCAGGCGCGGGTTCTTGGGTCGATCGGCTTGGTGCTCGCCGTCAGCGGCTGCGCCAGCGCTGCCGCGACCTCCGCCGCCACGACGCCAAGCCCGAGGCCCACCGTCACCCAGAGTGGTCCGCCGGGCGGCGACAGGGTCGGCCCCCAGGGCCAGCTCTACAGCGAGGCCGCTGCGGTGGCGCGAGCAGCCAAGGACGTTGCGCTGGTGCACTTGCCGGTTGGAGCCACGCTGCAACACACGCCCGTGCCTCGCGCGCTGCTGCACTTCACCGAGTCCATCGGCGGTCTCACCGGCGTCGTGACGCAGTGGTGGACGGTGCCGGGCACAACTGCCGCCGTTCAGGACTACGTCCTTCACCACCCGCCCACGGGGCTGCTCGGCGGCGTCGACACCGGCAACCTTCACGGAGAGACCGGCCTCGACTACCACTTCCCGGGCAATGCCAAGCAGCCGCAGACACTCGTGGGCGTGAGCACTGTTCAGGTCAACAGCCACGTCGATGTCCGGGTGCAGGCGTTCGTGGTGTGGACGCCGACCCGTACCGCGATCGAGCGCATCCCCTCCTCGGTCACCTCGGCCACCCTCGTGTACCGGCCGGCGTTGGCGAAGTTCAAGAAGCGTACGGTCGTCGTCACGGGCGCCCACCTACGACCGATCACGCATCTGCTCAACAGGCTCCAGGCCAGCTCGGACCCCGGGCACTCGTGCCCGGGCGGCGCGGTCGACTCGGTCACCATCACCATGTCGTTCGGGACGCACCGGCTCACGTTTGCCGCCATCGACGGCGGCTGCGGGTTCGGCGTGGACGTCACCGCCGATGGCGTGCCGCAGCCGGCGCTCGAGCGACCCGACCTGCTCATGGACGCCGTACATCAGGCCCTGCACGTTCCCGAGAACGAGTACTACGGCTGACCGCGTACTGCGTGACAGGGTGGGAAGGACATCACATGACCCCACACCCGTACGCACGGAGGTTCCCCATGCAGTACACCCACCTCGGCCGCAGTGGCCTCGAGGTCAGTCGGCTCTGCCTCGGCACGATGAACTTCGGTCCGGAGACGACGGAGGAGGACTCCTTCGCCATCATGGACAAGGCTCTCGACCAGGGCATCAACTTCTTCGACACGGCCAACGTGTACGGCTGGAAGCAGGGCGAGGGCATCACCGAGCAGATCGTCGGCCGGTGGTTCGCCCAGGGCGGCGGGCGGCGCGACAAGGTCGTCATCGCCACCAAGCTGTACGGCTCGATGAGCGACTGGCCCAACGACACCAAGCTCTCCGCGCGCAATATCCGCATGGCCTGTGACGCCTCGCTCAAGCGGCTGCAGGTCGACTTCATCGACCTCTACCAGATGCACCACGTCGACCGCGACACCCCGTGGGACGAGATCTGGGAGGCGTTCGAGACGCTGCGCGCGCAAGGCAAGATCCTGTACGCGGGCTCCAGCAACTTCGCCGGCTGGCACCTCGCCAAGGCGCAGGAGTCGGCGCAGAAGCGCGGCTACAACGGACTCGTCTCCGAGCAGTCCATCTACAACCTGCTCAACCGAGCGGTCGAGCTCGAGGTGCTGCCCGCAGCCATCGACTACGGCCTCGGCCTGATCCCGTGGAGCCCGCTCAACGGCGGACTGCTCGGCGGCGTCGTCCGCAAGGAGCGCGAGGGCAGCCGGCGCAACAGCGGTCGGGCCAAGGACGAGCTCGAGGCACACCGGCCCGCGATCGAGGCGTACGAGGACCTCTGCGAGACCCTGGGCGAGGAGCCGGCCCACGTCGGCCTAGCGTGGCTGCTGGCCCAGCCCGGGGTCACGGCGCCCATCATCGGCCCGCGGACCATGGAACAGCTGGACGGCACGCTGCGCGCCCTGGAGATCGAGCTGTCGGACAAGACGCTCGCCCAGCTCGACGAGATCTTCCCGGGTCACAAGACCGCACCGGAGGACTACGCCTGGTAGGCCGGTCACTCGGCGGCCCCGGTATCGTGATCGCGGTACCGGGGCCTGACCTCCTCGGCCACAGCAGCCCATGTGCCAGCAGCGCCAGCAACGGGGCCGTGAGAGGGAGACGAGTACACATGGCCGAGGGCCGGGGCGTGCCCAGCCAGCCCACGCTCGAGGAGGTCGCGGCTGTCGCCGGCGTCTCTCGAGCCACGGCCTCCCGCGTGATCAACGGATCGCCCCGCGTATCGGGTCCGGCGAAAGCAGCCGTCGACCTTGCGGTGGCCCAGCTCGGCTACGTGCCCAACCGGGCGGCTCGCCAGCTCGTCACACGCCGTACCGACTCCGTCGCCCTCATCGTCTCCGAGCCCGAGACCCGGGTGTTCAGCGAGCCGTTCTTCTCCGGTGTCGTCCGCGGCATCAGCGACACCCTGGCCGAGACCGAGATGCACCTCGTCCTGCTGATGGCGCAGAAGGAGGCGCAGCGCGCGCGGCTTGAGCGGTACGTGCAGAACCGCCACGTCGACGGCGTCATCCTGCTCTCGCTGCACGGCGACGACCCGCTGCCGCTGTCGCTGTCCCGCATCGGCATGCCGGTGGTCATGCTCGGCCGCCCGTTCGTCTCCGCCGAGGGCATCACCTGGCTCGACGCCGACAACCTCGGGGGCGCCCGCCTCGCCGTCGACCACCTGCTCGCCTCGGGCCGGCGCACCATCGCGACCATCACCGGACCGCTCGACATGTGCGCCGGCGTCGACCGGCTGGGTGGCTACCGGACCGAGCTCGAGGCCCACGGCATCCCGTACGACGAGGAGCTGGTCGTGGTCGGTGACTTCACCGAGGCCGCGGGACACGCCCTCACCGAGCAGCTGCTCGCCCGGCGGCCGCAGCTCGACGCGATCTTCGCGGCCTCCGACCTGATGGCGACCGGCGCCTTGGCCGCGTTGCGGTCAGCCGGCCGCCGCGTGCCTGAGGACGTCGCGGTCATCGGTTTCGACGACTCGCCGTCCGCCCAGTTCACCGACCCGCCGCTGACCAGCGTCCGGCAGCCGGTCGAAGAGATGGCGCGCCTCACCACCGACCTGCTGCTCGCGCAGATCTCCACCGGCGACAGCACTCCGCACAACGTCGTCGTCGGCACCGAGCTGATCCTCCGCGCCTCAGGCTGAGACCGACGGAACCCCGAGGGGTGGTCGCGCGTGTCAACGAGGGTGACAACACCTGAGACCCGTCCGGCCGACGACGTCGCCGCCCTCTACAAGGCCAGCAGCCGCAAGCTGCTCGGACTGGTCCTCGCCGTCGGTGACAACCCCGCCGACGCCGAGGACATCGTGCATGAGGCCTACGCTCGACTCCTGATGAGCTGGCACCGGGTCAGCCGGTACGAGAACCCCGAGGCGTGGCTGCGAACCGTGGCCGTACGCATCATCATCAGCCGTCACCGGAGACGTCGTCCGGCAGCACAGGCGTTGGCCCTGCTGAGGAACAGCTCAGCGCGGTTCGCTGACGAACCCAGCCCCGAGCCGGTGACCGTGCTGGAGGCACTGCACCGGCTGCCTCTGCCCCACCGGGTCGTCGTGGTGATGCACTACTACCTCGACCTCGACGTCGCCACCATCTCGAAGGAGCTCGACATCCCTGTGGGAACCGTCAAATCACGGCTGGGCCGGGCCCGATCCGAGCTCGGCATCCTCCTCACCGAGGAGTATCAGCCATGAGCCGCCTCGCCGACGAGATCAACACTCTGGTGGACAGCACCGCCGGCGGGCAGCTGCACACCTTCGAGCCGGTACGGGCCAAGCGCCGCCAACTCGTGCGCCGTCGTTACCTCAAGGCGGCAGGGGCGAGCCTGGCCGTGGCCGCCGTGGTGGGCTACCAGCTGCAGGACGACGGCAGGGGACCCAAGGCCGTCCCGGGGGTCGTCACCCCGACCGACTCCGCCCCCAGCCCGCGCACTACCCCGGTCGCCCTACAGACCGGCGGCATGCCGCACCTCGCAGGAACGGTCTGGGCCATTGACAGGATCGGATCCAGCCCAGGTTCGAATGTGTCCGGTGGCGGTGTGATACCGAGCTATCTCTTCCCTGAGATTCGCTTCTCCAACGAAAGTAACGGCCTACTGACGATCGGCAATGCCACCAGCACGGTCCATCTCGCTGTGAACAAGGACAAGGACACCGTGCGCATCACTGAAGGGGAGCAGGTACCGCTCAACATCTCGGAGGACGTTCTGGACGCTGAAGGCGCTGTCACGAGGGTCATTTACAACGAGCTCAAGATCGAGCCCCAACTCTCCGGCACTCAGCTGCAGCTCGTCAGCCTCGACGGCTACACGATGCACCTGACGCGGCTCGATCCTGTCGGCCCGCTCGGCCGGCCGGGCGACAAGGCCTGGTCAGTGCGCAGCATCACCAGCGCCCGGGGAACGGTGACGGTCGCCCCATCGCTGAACGCCAGGTTCAGGCTGGACACCGCGTCCGAGGGCCAGTTTGCCGTGGGCGCCAACAACGACCTCGTCGTGGTGCTGGCCACCGCTGGGAAGGTCCAGCTGAGCCCGCTTCCGTTCAGCGGCAACAAGGCAAAGCCGGGTGAGCTCACGGTGACTCAGGCCCTCCAGACACTCAGCGGTCCACTCTCAGCCACGCAGAACGGGCGGACCCTCATCCTCACGTCGGCCACGGGGGTCAGGGTCACGATGGTCTCGACCGGATAGCCTGCTGGCGTGGCAAAGCCCGTCCGCCTGCCGGACCCCGAACCGCTCCAGACCAACGACGTCCTCGCCGTCGCGGTGGGAACGGCTGCCTGGGTAGTCGCGCTGGTCGTGCTGCTCTTCCTGCACCACACCCTCGAGAGGCACCACACCACCTGGTGGTACTGGGTCTGCCTGACCGGCATCGCCCTGGGCTGCGCTGGCCTCTTCGTGACAATCCGGCGACGTAGGCGCCGTCCGACTCCCCCGACTTAGAGCAGCGCGCGCTCGGCTTCGGCGGCGTCGAGGCGTCGGCGGGCGCCCCGCACTCCGCGGTCTGCCTGGTCGAGCGACGCGTGGGCCGCCTTGGTCGCCTTGTCCGCATCCACGTGCTCGGCAATGGCGGCTTCGAGCTCCGCGCGCAGCTCGGCCACCCTCGCCTCCGCCGCCTCGGCCGTGGCCACCGCTGCCGCGACCGCCTCCTGAACCGAGCGCTGCGCTGCCTCTGCGTCGTCGAGCGCGGTACGGGCCTCGGCCGCAGCCTGGTCGGCCCGGGCCGCACGGGCCTTGCGCTGCGCTGCCAGGTCGTCGACCGGGACCACGGGCTTCTTGCGGGTAGCCGGCGGAAGGGTGATGCCCGCACCCGCGCCGCCGAACCCGGCGAACTCCAGCCGGTCGGTCAGCCGGCCGCCGGAGAGCGCCGCAGCGAGACCGTCGTCGGCCAGCGCCGCCCGCAGGGTCTGGTCGACGCCGTCAGCGACATCCTGGCTCACCGGCTCCCCCGCGGCCGCCGCGATCTCCCGCGCCATGCCGACGATGGCGTGGACCAGCTGGTGCTGCTGGCGGGTGAGCGTCCGCAGGTCGTCGCCGCTCAGGGTCGCGGTGGCCTCGCGCAGCCCGGCGCCGAGGGCCAGCAGCGGCTCGACGTCCTGCGGACGCTGCCGTACCAGCTGGTTGACCAGCCACGCCACCTTGGTCGGCTTGGCCAAGGCGGCAATCGCCGTCGCGAGCTCGCGGTCGCCGGCCGCCCGCGCCTCCTTGGCCCGCGCGGTGCGGGTCGCGACAAAATCAGCAGGCGCCAAACCGTAGAGCTCGGTCGCCACTGCGTCCAGGTCCACAGGCGTCAGGCGTCGCGCTTCTCGAACAGCACCCAGCACAGGCTGAGCAGGATGCCCATGAACACGGCGAAGATCAGCCCACCCACCCACGGCGAGGGGTACTCCGACGCGTTGAAGTCGGTGTCACCCGTGTAACGCATGATCTGCGTGCCCGCCGTGAACGGCAGCAGCTTGCCGATGTTCTTGAGGATCGAGATGTCGCCGATGTTGAGCAGTGCCTTGACGATGCCCTCGACGATGACGGGCATCACGATCGTGAAGACGATCGCGGTCGGCACGCTTCGGAACAGTCCGGCCAGGGCGAGCCCGGTCAGCGCGAACACGATCGGGTAGACGAGCGCTCCGAACCAGATGCGGCCCAGCTGATGTGGGAACAAGCCGAGGTCGGTGAGCTTGTTGCCCAGGATGATCAGCATGACGACGTAGCGGGCCACCAGGCACACGAGGCCGACCAGTCCCACGTAGAGCACGACGACCAGCACCTTGGCCGACATCAAAGTCGACCGCCGGGGGATCGCGCCCAGCGTCGGTCGCATCGTCTGGTAGCGGTACTCGTGGCCGAGCGAGAACACGCCGATCATGCCGAGCAGTACGGACATCAGCAGCACGAAGATCGCCACTGGTCCACCGACGAGCCCGTACGCGTAGTCCCGCGTCGTCATGGGCCCGTCGCCGCCCAGAGCGGTCAGACCGAGCGCCCCGGAGGCGAGCAGGGACAGTCCGGTCAGCCACCAGGTGGAGCGCAGGGTGCGGATGCGCACCCACTCATAGCGCAGGGCGTCACTCATGCGGCACCGCCCAGTGAGCCGCCCTGGAACTCCTGCGCGCCGGAGGTGGCCTCGAGGAAGGCCTCCTCGAGCGTCGCGGTCCGTGTGGTGAGTTCGTGCACGACCATCCCCTCCGCGAAGGCGAGGTCGCCCACCGCCTCCTGCTCGATACCGGTCAGCGACAGGCGTCCGTACGGTTCCTCCGTCACGTGCACCCCTCGCGCGGCCAACAGCTGGTGCAGTCGTTCGTAGTGCGGTGTTCGCACGACGACGCTCGTGTGCGAGGACTGAGCGACGAACTGGTCGATCGGCATGTCGGCGAGCAGGGCCCCCTTGCCGATGACGACGAGGTGGTCGGCGAGCAGAGCCATCTCGTTGAGCAGGTGGCTCGACGCAAAGACCGTCTTGCCCTGCTGCGCATAGGCTTTGAGCAGGTCGCGCAGCCACTGGATGCCCTGCGGGTCGAGCCCGTTGGCCGGCTCGTCGAGCATGATGATGTCCGGGTTGCCGAGCAGGGCAGCCGCCAGACCGAGTCGCTGCCCCATGCCCAACGAGAAGCCCTTGGGCTTCTTGTCGGCCACTGACGTCAGGCCGACGAGCTCGAGCACCTCGTCCACCCGCTTGTCGGGGATCTGGTTGGGCGCGGCGAGCATCCGCAGGTGGTTGCGCGCGGTGCGGGTCGGGTGGAAAGCCTTGGCCTCGAGCAGCACGCCGACGACCTTCATCGGCCGCGGGATGTCGCGGAACTTCTTGCCGTCGAACGTCGTCGTGCCATCGCCGTGGTCGAGGTCGAGCATCAGCCGCATGGTGGTCGACTTACCGGCACCGTTGGGGCCGAGGAAGCCGGTCACCACGCCTGGCTGAACAGTGAAGGAGAGGTTGTCGACGGCCTTGTGCCTGCCGAAGCTCTTGCCCAGTCCCCGCGCTTCGATCACATTGGCTCCCCATGGGCTGACCTGGTCAACGACCTTGACCATAGCCGAGAGTGGCTATCTGAGAGCCATGCCATTTGTCATCAGTTGAGCCGGCGTCGGGTCGTTGCAGACGCAAGCACGGTCAGAGGGTGTCCTCGGCGTCGAGCAAGGCCCCGGCGCCGACGTCTGCCCCCGCCCGCAGCGCCTCCGCCATCGCCGCGCGTTGGGACCACTGGTGCGTGCGCCAGGCCAGCGCCCGACCGAGCGCCGCGATGTCGCCTGCCCGCACGTGATCGTCCGTACCGATGGCACGCCACGGCACCTCGACCGCCTCGCCGTCGACGCCCACCACCAACAGTCTCTGGTACGCAAGCACTCTCGCCGTTGGTGGCTCGTCAACGCCGGCCCGCTGCAAGGCGCGTTCGACGCCGGGCACTTCCGACCACCGCTGGGTCACGACCGGCTCGGCGGCGACGGCGAAATCGGCGAGCTCGGAGGCCAGCCCGACATCAAGGGCCTCGGCCAGGTCGAAGGCGGATGCGGCGTCGACCGGCAGCACCGGACGGGATCCCAGCAACGGCAGGAGGTCAGGCGCATCGACGACCACCGCAGTGGTTGCGTCCACAACGACCGTCGCGCCGGCCACGCGCGCTGGCAGTCGGGCAGGCGGTTGCTCTGGCCCACCGTGCCGCGCGATGCCCGCATAGACGCGGCCGAGCGTCGCAGCGTCGAGACCCGAGGCTCGCTCACCCATCACCGCGAGCAACCCGTCCGCCGCAGCAGGATCGGTCAGCAGCTCGTCGAGCGAGGCCCGTACCCCGACCGCGCGCAGGAACAGCTCGTCGAGCGGCAGCCCCACCGGGTCAAGCAGGCCGGCCAGCTCGCCGGCCGACGCAAGTCGCAGCGCACCCAGAGAGCGGCCGTTGACCCGGGCGTGGCGACTCAGCCACCAGGCGGTGTAGGACGGGACGCCGACCCTGCGACCGTCGGCCATCAGCACCCACGCCGGCTCGACGACCCGGCCGCGGAACGCCGCAGAAGCCAGCAACGCCAAAGCTTGTGGCCACGCGTCGTCCCGTACCAGCTCCAGGTCGCGGACCGCCGTCAGCTCGACCAACGTCGGTGGCAGGTCGGTCTCGGGCAGTAGGTCGAGCACCGCGTCGAGCCAGAGGTCCTCGGCGTCCAGTTGGTGGTCGGTCTCGTCGGCGTCGACCACGACGTCGGTGTCGTCGACCGTGGCGAACACGTCGAGAACCCCTGCTGCCACGAGAGTCTCGGCACCCCAGCGGTCGACCAGACCAGTCGCCACCGTGCCGAACGGCGCGTCGTCGACGACCATGCCGGCCCAGGCCCCGCCGGGCAGCAGCAGCTCTTCGGCGGGCACGACGTCGCCGTCATCCGCGGTGAGAGCGAGCCGACCCAGCCACGGCAGGTCGCCCGCGGAGAGGCCCGCGGCCGCCACCAGCGCGAGGACGACCTCAGCCAGCTCGTCCGGATCGTCGGCGTCCAGCGAGTCGTCGACCGCCGCGCGCAACCGGTCGTCGTCGAGCAGTTCGCGCGGAGCGGCGGCGACCGCGCCGAGCGAGAGCAGCAACGGGTGTGCGGCCTCGGCGTCGACGACCCGGACACCGAGCCGCTCGAGGCCGACGGGCAGTGCGGCCGACCCGGCCAGGACCAAGCCGCGGGCGCCGGTGACGAGGCGTCCGTCGGCCAGCGGTACGGGCAGCGCGCCGAGGTCGTCACGGTCACGGCCGGCAGGCACGGCCTCGGCGAGCGCGCCATAGAGCGCATGCCACCAGGTCGGCTCGCGACGCAGTCCACCGAGGGCGTCGACGACGTCGGCGAGCCGCAGCCGGCGCACGCCCAGGGTCTCGAGCGCAGCCGCGGCACCGCGGCCGGACCACGGGGCGGGCAGCAGTCCGGGCACGACCTCAGCAAGCACGTCGACGAGCGCAGGGCTGGCCAGGTCGAGGACCACCGCGTCACGCGGCCGCAAGGTCAGCCCGGCATCGACGGCTGCCGGCAGGAATGACGTCTCGGGCAACCGCTCGGCCAGCAGGTGGCGCAGCACCCCGTCGACCGCGCCGAGCGGGAGCCCCACCGGCACAAGGGACAGCACGCCCACGTCAGCGGGCAATGAGCGGACCAGCTCGGTGTACGCGGCGGCCGCGTGGCCCAGGACAGTGTCGCGCAACGCGCCGGCGGCGATGTGCCGGCGCGTCGGGTCCAGCGGCAAGGTCGCCGAGAGCAGCGCCGGCAGGCCGAGCGTCTCGTCAGTGACCGTGGGTGCGCGCACCGCCGGAGGGACCCGTACCGGAAGGCTTTGCACGTGTCCCTCGGCGTCGAGGCACACCGCCCAGAGCACCTGCCACGAGGTACGGAGCCGTTCCTCGGCCGGGCGGTCGGCCAGCAGCGCGACGGGCAGCAGCCCGCTGGCACGCGTCACCCGCCACCGCAGCGCGTTGCCGTCGTCGACGACCACGGTGTCGCCGTCGGGTCCCGGCTCGGCGACGAGGGTGCGCTGAACCCCGTTGAGGTCGATGTCGATGCGGGCGAGCGCGGGCAGGGTCAGCAGCAGCGTCGGGTCGACAGCCGCGAGCAGCCGCACCGCAAGGTCATGGGCCCGGTCGTCGCGCAGGGGCAGGATCACCGCGCTGTCGTAGCCGGCCGGCGGCGCTCCATCGGTGACGAAGGGCAGCCGGAGCACCGGCACCGAGCCGCCGCGCGCCGCGATCTCGTCGGCCAGCACGGGCAGCGCCAGCTCGCGGGTGCGATCGCGAGACCACGAGACGGACCCCGTCGTGGACACCAGGCTGGGCTCGTCCGACAGCGCGAGGACGGCAGCGAAGCCAACCCCGAACCGGCCGACCGTGGCGTCGCTGTCGCGCTTGGCAGAGGCGCGCAGGGTCGACAGCGACTCGACGCCGGCTGCATCGAGAGGGGCGCCGGTGTTGGCGGCGGTGAAGACGTTGTCCCGCAACCGCAGCAACAGCGATCCGGGGACGCCGGCGCGTACGGCGGCGTCGGCGGCGTTCTGCGCCAGCTCGACCACGAGCCGGTCGTGGTATCCCGTGAGGGCGTAGTCGTCCTCGGCGTTGGCGTCCTCGCGGAACCGCGACACCGAGGCGGCCCAACCGGCCAGCACGCGATCGCGCAGGGCTTGCGTGCCGAACGGGTCGGCGCCGGGCAGGCCCGAGGGGGTCATGCCGGGTCGGCGGTCTCCGGCTCGTCCGCCTCGGGCTCGTCAGCGGGCTCCTCGATGACGAGCTCCGCAGCCAGGTCTTCCTGAACCACCGCGGCGGCGGGCTCGCGCTCGACCTCGATGACGTCGAAGCCCACCGTGTCGAGCAGCACCGGCGGCGGCTCGGCCATCAGCGGCGGCACCTCGGCTGCTTCGGAGTGGGCACCGCAGCCGTGGTCGGCGGACACCACGCGACCGTCATCGGGGGTGATCAGGTTGGCGCACACGCCGAACGCGAGACGCAGCGAGCCGGCGAGCGGTAGGTAGAAACCGCAGGTGCCGCAGTGGGCGGCAGCCGCCTTGGCCATCGGCGAGTCGGGACCCGCCTCCCCGGCGTACCAACGGTCGGCAGCGTCGAGGCGTCCGTACTGCGAGAGCACCCGAACCCGGCCGAGACCGATCTCCAAGCCGATGTCGCGCAGGAGGGAGGTGGACTCGTCGGGCTCAGAGAGGTCCTGAGCGAAGTCGAGGTCGTCGTCGCCGGCGGACCAGGAGGGGACGAGGCGCGGGTCGTCGGCGCGGGTCGGCAGCAAGTCGCCTACGCCCAGGTCGCCGGCACGCAGCCGCTGGTCCCACGGCAGCCACTCCGGCGACAGGACGGCGCCGTCGCTCGGCAGCAGCACCACCTCGTCAACGGTGACGACCTTGCTGCGGGGGGCGCGGGCGACCGTGACCGACCAGACCCACCCGCGGTAGCCGGCGTTGGTGCAGCTGAACTCGTGGGTCGCGACCCGCTCGTCGTCCGCGAGGACGCTGAGGTGGTCGCCGACGTCGGCCCCGCCCAGCTCGACGGCCGCGGCACGCGCAAGATCAACAGCATCCGCGCAGACAGCGTCCGGAGGGGCAGACTGTCGGGCGGCAGGCCGGATCGCGGTGTTCACAGCCAACAGTCTGCCTCATCGTGAGGGATTCCTCACCGGAGCCTGTCCGCGCGGCGCCGTAACGGGCAACACTGGACAGAGCGAACGACGACGGGGACCGGGAAAGGACGAGAGACACGTGACGGCGAAGGCGAGCGGCACCGGCGCAACGGCCGAGCGCACCATGAGCCGCACCGGGTCCTTCTTCCGTGGCGGCTGGGCTCACGTCCGCCGGGCGACCTACTCCAGCGGCGCGGGCGAGTCGGGTCTGGGCCACCTCGTCGAGCTGCACGGCGTGGCCAGCGCAGGCGACGCCCTCTTTACCGTCGCGCTCGCCGGGTCGTTGTTCCTCACGCCCGACCCGCATGCGGCCAAGAGCAAGGTCGCGCTCTACCTCATCTTCACGCTCATCCCGTTCGCCGTGGTGGCGCCGGTCCTCGGCCCGATCCTCGACCACTTCGCCCACGGTCGCCGCATCGCCCTGGCGGTCACCCTCGTCGCCCGCGCCTGGTTCGCCTACGTCACGAGCCACTCGCTCGGCCACGGCTCGCTCACGCTCTACCCCGCGGCGCTGGGCGTCCTCATCATGTCCAAGGGGTACGGGGTCTCGCGCAGCGCGGCGGTCCCTCGACTCCTCCCGGAGGGCCTGACCCTCGTCAGCGCCAACTCGCGACTGACCCTGGCCGGCCTGCTGACGGCGGCGATCGCTGCCCCGCTCGGCGGAGGCATCGCCCACGGCATCGGCACGGCCTGGGCCCTGCGGCTCGCCGTCGTCGTCTACCTCTGTGGCGCGGTGATCGCCTACCGGTTGCCCAAGGCGGTCGACTCGGCCGAGGGCGAGATGAGCCTGGCCAAGCTGACCCGGCCGACCACGCTGGCCGGCTGGAAGGCGCTCGTCCCCCGCGTCGGCAAGGTGCTGCCGACGGTGCTCAACGCGCTGCGGGCCCAGGCCGCCCTGCGCGCGCTGGCCGGGTTCCTCACGCTCTACCTAGCCTTCCTCATCCGCTACCACCACGGGCTCGGCCCGCTCAGTGACGGCTTCGCCCTGAGCGCTCTGGTCATCGCCGCCGGCGCCGGCAGCATCCTGGGCACCGCCATCGGTGGCCGGCTCTCGACGGCCGCACCCGAGACGCTGCTCGCGCTCTGCCTCGTCGTCAGCACGCTCGCGTCGGCCGTGACCGCAGCCCTGTTCGGTCTCTACACCGCGCTGACCATCGCGCTCGTCGGCAGCCTGACCGCGTCGCTGGGCAAGCTGGCGCTCGACGCGATCATCCAGCGCGACGTGCCCGAAGCCGTCCGCACCTCGACGTTCGCCCGCTCCGAGACGGTCAACCAACTGGGCTGGGTGGCCGGCGGAGCGGTCGGCATCGCCCTACCGCTCGGCGGCACGTTCGGCTTTACCATCGCCGCGACGTGGCTGGCGCTGACCTTCGTCTGGGTCCTGCGCTCCCAACGCCGCCGGCACGCGACGAGGGCCGGTCGGCTGGCCCGCGCCATGGACGTGCCGGACGACCAGCACCCCAACCACTGCCTCCCGGGTACGGCGCTGGACACGCGGTGAGCCGCATCCTCGTCGTGACCGCGGTCGTCGAGGAACTCGCAGCCGTCGCCAGCCCGTTCTTCTGCCAGGCCGGTCCGTCGTCGCCCTACCCCACAGAGACAGCCGCCACGTCAGCCGGCGACGTCGTCATCATGGCCGGTGGCGTCGGCATGGCGGCTGCAGCGGCCGCCACCGCCTACGCACTCAGCCAGGAGTCGTTCGACGCCGTCGTCAGCATGGGCGTCGCCGGGGGGTTCGACGGGCGGGCGGCCACAGGTGAGATCGTCGTCGCGACGAGCTCGGTCGCCTGCCAGCTCGGCGCCGACTCCCCCGACGGCTACCTCGATTTCGGCGAGCTGGGCCTCGCCGAAACCGTGCTCACGACCGCGGGCGATGTCGGCCGGCTGGCGGCGCGGCTCGGCGCCCGTACCGGCCCGGTCCTCTCGGTCGTCACCGTCACCGGCACCGATGCGCGTGCGGTCGAGTACGCCGCACGGTGGGACCCGGTCGCCGAGGCGATGGAGGGCTTCGGCGTCTGGACCGCGGCCCGGGCCGCCCGCGTGGTCCCGTACGAAATCCGCACCGTCAGCAATCGGGTTGGCCGCCGCGACCGCGCCTCCTGGGACATAGCCGGGGCCCTCGCCGCGTTGTCTCGGGCAGCCCTGACCCTGTTCGAGGAGCCCTTGCCGTGACGATCAGCCTCACCTACTCCCCCTGCCCCAACGACACCTTCGTCTTTCATGCGCTGACCTATGGTCTGGTCGACGGGGCGCCCGAGGTCGACGTCACCTACCACGACGTCGACGTGACCAACGGGATGGCCCAGCGCGGCGAGCGCGACGTCATCAAGGTCTCGTACGGCGCGCTGCCCTGGCTGCTCGACGACTACGCGCTGCTGCCTACCGGCGGGGCGCTCGGGCGTGGGTGCGGGCCGCTCGTGCTGACCGCCGGCCGCACCGACCTGCGCGGCGCCACCGTTGCGGTCCCGGGCGAACGCACCACGGCCTACCTGCTGTTCCGGCTGTGGGCGGTCGACCAGGGTGTCGGCGAGATTGTCGTCCTGCCGTTCGCCGAGATCATGCCGGCTGTGCGCGACGGCGTGGTCGACGCCGGCCTCGTCATCCACGAGGCGCGCTTCACCTACGGCTCGTACGGACTCACGTCGCTGGTCGACCTCGGTGACTGGTGGGAGACCGACACCGGGCTGCCGATCCCGCTCGGCGCGATCCTGGCCCGCCGCAGCCTGGGTGCCGGCACCATCGCGGGCCTGACCCACGCGATCCGGGCGTCTGTCGAGCTGGCCTGGAAGGACCCCGCCGCGTCCGCGTCCTACGTCGCCGAGCACGCGGACGAGATGGACCCCGACGTGCAGCAGCGCCACATCGCGCTCTACGTCAACGAGTTCACCCGTGACCTGGGCGACGACGGCTACGCCGCGGTGGAGGCTCTGCTCACCCGCGCGGCCGCCGCAGGCCTCGTACCCCCGGTCGACCCCGCCCTGCTGCACTGACGCCCACGAGCCAGGGTCAGGCGTCGAGCTCGCTGGCGATCGAGCGCAGGATCTCGGCGATCTGCTTGCCGGTCTTGCGGTCGGGGTAGCGGCCCCGGCGCAGGTCAGCCTGAATAGAGGTGTCGAGCACCTTGACCATGTCCTCGATCATGCCGTGCAGCTCGTCCGGCTCCCGACGGTTGGCGGCGGCGGTCGCGCGCGTCACCGACGGCAGCGGGTCGAGGATGCGCACCGACAGCGCCTGCTCGCCGCGCTTGCCCTGGGCGATGCCGAACTCCACCCGCTGGCCGGGCTTGACCTCGTCGACGCCGGCCGGCAGGACCGACTTGTGCACGTAGACGTCGTCACCGCCGTCTTGGGACAGGAAGCCGAAACCCTTTGCCGGGTCGTACCACTTGACCTTGCCGGTGGGCACAGCGGACCTCGTTCTGGGGAGTAAGGGAGCAGGGGGTGCGGGAGGGCAACACCGTGTAGAAGGTTAACCCGGCCGTCGAGTGGAAATTTCGGCTAGCCGCGAGGCTCAGGCAGCGGACAGCCAGCGGTGAGGACGGCGAACGACGCCTCGACCACCGCCAGGATACGGACCGGGTCGAGGCTGCCGCCGGGGTAGCGCCCGCGGTAGAGCTGGACCGAGCTGCGCAGGGCCGACGTGGCGGCAGCGGCGGTCACGGTGGCCCGCGCCCGCAGCTCGTCCGACGAGTGTCCGGGTACGGGGCCCCAGCGGGCGAGCAGTGTGTCTGCGATCCCTTCCTCCCACTGGGCGAGCAGCCGGAACAGCACGATGCGGGCCCGGATGCCGGTAGCGGGCCCGGCCAGGCTGTTGGCCAGCGCAGGCGGCCCGTCCGGCCCGATCAGCGTGGTCAGCGCCGCGAGGATGGAGAGCAACGGCGCCTCGTCGAGCGGACGGACCCGCAACGCCGAGACCATGACCGGCAGCAGGTCGGAGACGTCAACCCGCAGCAGGTCGTCCTTGCTGTCGAAGTAGCGGAAGAACGTCCGGCGCGAGACGTCGGCCGCCTCGGTGATGTCGTCGATCGTGGTGCCGCTGAAGCCCTTCTCCGCGAACAGCCGATGGGCAGCCGATCGCAGGCTGTCCCGCGTCTCGTTCTTCTTCCGGTCGCGGCGGCCGAGGCCGGCCGCGGGCGAGTCTGGCGTGGTCACGTCGCCGATTCTCCCATGACCCTCGCGCCACTGGTGCAAAGTGGCACTGTTGACATTTTGACCGCGTTGGGTGACACTCAGTGACGACACTAGTGCCACTTCGACCGTCTCAGAGAGGCCCATCATGAACCGTACGTCGCTCTCCGTCACCGCTCTTCTCGCCGCCGGCCTGGCGCTGGCCCCCATGGCCAGTCCTGCCGCCATGGCAGCAACAACCAGCCCCGGCGCCATCGGCATCTCGATCACCTCACCGGTCGTCGCCTCCGGCATGAAGACCGTCCCCGTCACCTGCAGCACCGGCGCGCTCTACAAGGCGTCGGTCAGCAAGGCGACGGTCAAGGGCGCCACGGTCTCGGTCGCCGTCTCCATCGCGGGCTACAAGGGGCCGGGCAGCTATCCCGCCACCGTCACGCTGACCGTCAAAGAGGCGAATGGGACGGTCATCCCGCTCCCCCGCCAGGTCAAGACGCCGGCTGCCATCACCTCTACCGGAGGCTCCTTCACCGCGACCTACACCGCGACCCAGGGCAAGAAGCGGACCTTCGCCGGCTCTGTCCGCTGGACCTGCGGGTCATGAGCCCGCGCCGCGCCGACCGGCGCTGGATCGGCCCCACCCGGCTGATGCTGATGACCCGGCGAGCCCGCCGGGATCAGGACGCCGGTGCCATCCTGCGCCGGCTGGCGCGGGGAGCCGACACCGCGGTCGGCCTCACGGTACGGGGCCGCCGGGTGCTGCTGGTGCTCGACCCGCAGCTCGCTGGTGAGCTGCTCGCCCGCCACGCAGCCGACACGGTCAAGGGCCCGGGCGTCCAGCTGACGCGCGACCTGCTGGGCGAGGGCCTGCTCACCAGCGAGGGCGACGACCATCGGCGGGCCCGCCGGCTGGTGGCTCCGGCGTTCTCGCCCCGGCGCCTCGAGGCCTATGCCACCACCTTCGCGACCAGCGCCGCGGCTCATGCCGACGGCTGGCGGGACGGCCAGCGGGTCGACATGGCGCAGGAGATGGCCACGCTCACCCTGGCGATGGTCAGCCGTACCCTCCTCGGCATCGACCTCGCCGACCAGGCGCCCGAGGTACGGGCCGACCTTGAGGCGGCTCTCGCCCGGTTCGGTGGGTCGGCCACCCAAGGCGACCTGTTCGGCGGCGACCGACACCATCAGCCCCAGCCGCGCAGCGCACCCGCCGTCCACCAGCTTGTCGACCGGATCATCGAGGAGCGCCGGCGCGAGCGCTCGGACGAACGCGGCGACGTCATCTCGGCGCTGCTCACCTCGAGCGAGGCCGGTGCGCTGACCGACGCCGAGGTGCACGACCACGTCATGACGCTGCTCATGGCGGGCCACGAAACCACGGCCAACGCTCTGACCTGGACCTGGCACCTGCTCGCCGCCCACCCCGTCGTCGCCGCGCGACTGCACGCCGAGGCCGATGCGCTGGGCGGCCGTACCCCCGCGTTTGCCGACGTGCCCGCGCTCACCTACGCGAGGGCCGTGATCAGCGAGGCCATGCGTCTCTACCCGCCGGCCTGGATCGTCGGGCGGACGCTGACCGCCGACCTCACCCTCGCCGGCTACGACCTGCCCGCGGGATCGCTCGCCGCCGTCAGCCCGCTGCTGCTGCACCACGACCCGCGCTGGTTCCCCGACCCTGAGGCCTTCGACCCCGAGCGGTGGCTCGACGAACGCCGCGACGACGTCCCGCGCTACGCCTACCTACCCTTCGGTACGGGTCCCCGCGCGTGCATCGGTGAGCAGTTCGCCTGGATCGAGGCGATCATCACGCTGACCGTGCTCGCCAGCCGGTGGAGCGCGACCGCAGCAAGGGGCCCCGTCACCCCGCAGTACCGCGTGACCCTTCGCCCCGCGGGCGGGCTCGAGATGACTATGCACGCCCGTCGGTGAGTCCCCCGATTGGCCCCACGAACCGGCGGGTGCGTTGCCGATGGTCTGGGAGAAGATCCTTTCCCCTGGAGGCACCCGTGCGACGAGGCACCCCGACGTCCCGCAGCCGACTGATCGCGGCGGGCGTCACCGCCCCGCTGGTCGTCGCCCTGAGCTGCGGCAGCGCCGCCCCTGCCCTGGCCGCGAGCCACACCGCGAAACCCAAGGATCCGCTCGCCGCGGTACGGGCCAAGGCTCTTGCCGACCTCACGGTGTACGGCAAGCGACTCGCCGTCGTCCTCAAGGCCGGCGCCGGCTCCACCCTGCTCAGCGCCGACGAGGTGCTCGGCCTGCACGACGCCGGGGTGCTCCAAGGGGTGGCCCTGCGCGACGACCGGGTCGCTGTCGACCGCGCCAAGAACAAGAAGGCCATCGCCGCAGCAGTCGCCGCCGGCTCCCGCACCCTGCGGGTCGCGGGGCTCGAGCTCAGCGTCTCCCTCGCCGCGGAGACCCACCTCGCCGCCTCCAGCGACATCAGCGACGCCGCGGCCACCCTGTCGGACGACGCGACGACGGCCGCGGCCGCCGGCGACGACACCACCGACCTGACCGACGCCCTGGACAACGTCTCGGTCGACCTCGAGTCGGCTCAGGGCGACGAGTCGACAGCGGTTTCCGACGTGATGAGCCTCGACAACGCAGCCACCGCGCCGGCGCTCGCCGCCGCGGCAGCCGCGTCCGTCGACGACCTGGCCACGATCGACCAGGACATCTCCGACGCCACCGACGACCTGAGCCTGGCCCAGGACGCCGACGACGCGCTGTCGGGCGGCGACACCACGGACCCGGGCGACGGCGGCGCCGACTCCGGCGATGGCGGCGGCGGCGGCACCGGGGAACGGCTAAAGTAGTTGCCTGTAGATGCACATTGCCTGACTCAGGCAAGTTGGAGTTTGAGGCAATAATTACCCCAGAACCCTGCTTGCCGTGTCATACTGGCAGGCATGGACACTCCGGACGAGGTGAGTGCAGGTCTCGTCGAGCGAGCGCTTGAGGCTCTCCGAGCCGCACTGGGGTCCACCTATGTGGTCGAGCCGTATCACACCCAACACGGAGACTCAGCCGACTCGGACAACTCGCTTATCACGCTCAAGGACAGTCGCAGCGGCACCTACGTGACAGTCTTGCTGGAGGCGAAACAGAGCCTGACACCTGCATTCGTCCGAACCAATCTCGCTCCGCGGTTCAAGCTCATGCGGCAGCTGCCGAACAGTGTGAGCCCGTTGGTCGTCGCTCCATGGCTGAGCGCAGCAACACGGGTGGCAATCGCCGAGGCGGGTGCCAACTATCTCGACCTCACCGGTAACACCGAGCTTGACATCGCCTACCCTCGCATCCTGATCCGCACTAGCGGCCAACGGCGTAGTCCAGCGCCGGCCTCTCCGGGTCAACGAAGCCTCAACGGCCCGCGCGCGGGCCGGCTGGTGCGATTGCTGGCCGACACACGTCCCCCGTATGGCGCGTCGGCCCTTGCGGCGCACACGCAGCTCAGCCCTCCCTATGTTTCGCGCCTGCTCGATGTCCTGATCGACCAAGGCCTGATCGAGCGGGTCCGCCGGCAGGTCACGGAAGTCGACTGGGCAGCCATGCTGACGGCCCGGGCACAGGAAACCAAGCTGCTGGTCGCTCACCCGGCAACGGGTTTCCTCGCTCCGCAGGGGATCCCGCACCTGATGGCCACGCTTGCCGGCCGTTCGGGTCTTCCTCAGCTGGCCGTCACAGGCTCCTACGCCGCGGCCGCCGTGGCACCGGTTGCAATGGAAGGTCAACTACTCGTTTTCACCGCGGGCGACGCGGACGTGCCAGCGACGGCGCGGGCGCTCGGCCTGATCGCAACGGATCGAGGCGGAGACGTCCTCTTGCTGCGCGCGAACGACGTGGGCGTGTTCTCGAGGTCACGCCTGATCCACGGAGTGCCTCACGTCGCCCTGAGCCAACTCGTGGTCGACTGCCTCAGCGGCCCAGGCCGGCTCCCGACGGAGGGTGCGGCAATTCTGGAGTACATGCGGACGACAGAGGACGAGTGGCGCTTGCCCAACCTCGCCGCGGCTGCGGCCGCCTGATGTCGCAGCGCCCCGCAGGACTTGACGATGGTCCGCTCGCCATCGCCGCGCGCAAGGTCTTGCTGGATGGTTTGACGGCTCTGGTGCCGCACCACGCTTCCTTGGTCCTGATAGGCGGGCAGGCGGTCCAGCTACGGACCAGCGGCCTTCCCGGCCTCGCCGTGACGGCGGACGCAGACGTGGGTATTCACCCGCACACACTCATCGCGGCACCCATCATCGGCCAAGCGCTTCGCGATGCTGGGTTTTCCGCGGTCGCGGGCAAACCTGGCACATGGGTCAAGGCCCAGGTTATTGCTGGAACGCCATTCCCCATCTCGCTGGACCTCATGGTGCCGGCCACCATGGTGAAGGGCCGCCGGACCGCGCAGCTGGTCGGGCACGAGTCCCAGACCGCTCGGAGAGTGACCGGACTCGAGAGCGTGCTTGTCGACAACGAACCCATCACCGTGACCAGCCTCGAGCCGGAGGATCACCGACGCTTCTTGCTCCGGGTCGCGGGCGTTGCATCACTGCTGATTGCGAAGGCCTACAAGATCCAGGACCGAATTGACGAGCCGGCACCGGGTAGACAGGCCGACAAGGACGCTGGTGATGTCCTCCGGCTCATGGCCACCAGCGATCCGGACGATGTGGCCGCACGGCTGAGGGACCTGGTCTCCGATGAGCTGGTCGGTGAATCGGTGAGCCTGGGCCTACGGAAGCTGCGGCCGCTGTTTGTCGCCGCGCGCTCAGTCGGGACAAACATGGCTGTCGACTCCCTGCGCGGGTCCCTCGACGAGGCCACGGTCCGCGCGCTCGCACCGGCCTACGTCGCCAGACTGCCCCGAGGCTGACATTACTTTTGCGGCCCACGCAGGGTGATCAGCGCCGATCCGCCCGCCTCGAAGTAGATCCGGGTGCACGAGGCACCAGGAGTCGGGACGAGGGTCAGGGTCAGGCCATGGTTGGCCTCCGTCCAGCCGACTGCGCCCGCTGCCGTACGGGCGGCAGTTGCGGCCGCGGAGAGGCTCAGGCAGCGGGCCTCGGCGGCGCGCAGCGCTGCCGCGAGCGTCGCGGTGTCCGAACCGGCCGGCAGCTGGTCGTCACCCGCGCGGAGCAGGACGGTGCGGGCCACCGGATCGTTGCCCACGTAGCCGACGCACGCGCCCGATGCCGCGTCGGTCCGTACCTTCCAGCCGACCAGGCCGAGCCGGTCGAGGTCGGCCCCAGCGGTGGCCGCCGCCTCGGCGGCGCCGAAGCAGCGCGAGCTCAGGCCGTCGACGAACGACCCCAGGGCCTCGTCCAGCTCGATCACCGCGGTGTTCTGGCTGAATCCCTGCGGCAGCGCGGTGAAGCCCGCTGGCGCAGGGTCGCCCGCCCGCAGCACGAGGACCGCCGAACCCCGCTTGGCCCAGGCGACCATGGCAGGAGCCCGTCCCGGGTTGTCGCGGCCCCACTGCGCGGTGCAGTCGGTCACCGGGTCGCCGGTCGTCGCCGGGATGATGACGTCGCCCTGGCCATAGCTGCAGTCGGTGGCCGTGAGGTCCCGGGACTGCGGCTGCAGCGCGACGACGGCGAACGCGGTGCTCGCCGCGAGCGCCGCGAGGGACGACAACACGAGCACCGGGCGGCGGAACCAGGCTGGACGGACACGGAGCGACGGGCCGTCGACGGGCGCGCCGACGATCTCCGCCAGCAGGCCGTCACGAAAGGCGGGTGCGGAGCCGGCAACGTCATCGGAGACGGCGGCCAGCGCGGCGACGTGGGCATCGAGCTCGTGGGTCGTCCTCATGACAGTGCCTCTCTCGTGTCCAGGGCTCGCGTGTCCAGGGCTTTCGTGTCCACAGTGGAAGGGCGGCGGGCCGACGGAGTCGCCACGCCCTCGCGGTCGAGCTCGGCCGAGAAACGTTGCCGCGCACGGTGCAGCCGGAGCCGAACCACCGACCTGCTGACCCCCAGGGTCTCGGCGATCTCGTCGCGGCGCAGTCCCTCCCAGCCGACCAGTGCCAGGAGCTCGCGGTCGGCCGGGCGGAGCCGGTGAAAGGCAGCGCCGATGCGGGCCCGGTCGGTCGGGTCGTGGTCCGCAGCGTGCGGCAGCACGACATCGTCCACGAGCCGCAGGGTCAGCGCCGTCGAGCGCTGCGTGGAGCGCCGGTGGTTGGCGAGGACCCGCCGCGCGACCCCGTACAGCCAGAGCTTGGCGTCCGCCTGCTCCGGCAGCTCGCCGAGCCGACGCCAGAGGATCAGGTAGGTCTCGGCGACGACGTCTGCTGCGTCGGCCGGGTCTGCGGTCCTGCGCAGGACGTAGCCGCACACCGCTGGGTACGTCTGCCCGTACACCAGCTCGAAGCGAGCCCGGTCCTGCTCCTGGTGCCGTCTCATCAAGCCTCCTGCCGGCTCTGTGACGCCGCGGGCCGCATGCCCGTTCGCAGGGGTGGATGTCCGGCTGCAGACGAACGTTTCACCGTGGCACGATGTGCGCGTGTCCGTCGCCGCCGAGCGGTTCGCCGCCCAGCTCCTCACGGGCCGGTCCGCCACCTCGCCCGAGCAGGTGGCCGAGCGGCTGCTCGCGATCCAGTCCCAGGACGGCAGGGGCGCGCGGCTGACCGTGCGGTCCCGGTCCACCGGGCTGCACAGCTCGGACATCGACCGGAGCCTGGCCGACCGCAGCCTCGTCGTCAGCTGGCTCAACCGCGGCACGCTGCACCTCGTGCTGGCGCAGGACTACTGGTGGCTGCACGACCTCACCACGCCTCAGCTCGCGACGTCCAACCTACGCCGCCTGGCCCAGGAGGGCGTGCCGCCCGATGATGCCGAGCGTGCGGTCGCGATCGTCGCCAAGGTGCTCAGTGACGGCCCGTTGACGCGGCCCCAGCTGCGCGACCTGGTCGCCGCCGCGGGCATCCGGACCGAGGGCCAGGCAATGGTGCACGTGCTGTTCCTCGCGACGCTGCGTGGTCTGGTCGTGCGCGGACCCATGGCGGGCGCCGAGCAGGCCTTCGTCCTCGTACGGGACTGGCTCGGAGCGCCTCCCCCTGCCCTCGACCGGGCCAAGGCGCTCGCCCGGCTCGGCAAGCGTTACCTGGCGGGCCATGGGCCGGCCGACGACCGCGACCTCGCCAAGTGGGCCGGCATCACGCTGGGAGACGCCCGTACCGCGCTCCGGGGCGTCGGACGTGCGCTCGTCCAGCGAGCGGACGGGCTGCTCGAGCTGGCCGGCACCGAGCACACCGACGCGCTGCCGCCGCCGCGGCTGCTCGGGTCATTCGAGCCGGTCCTGCTCGGTTGGGCCTCTCGCGACGCGATCGTCGGGGAGGACAAGACTCTGGTGACGACCAACGGCATCTTCCGCCCGTTCGCCCTCGTGGGCGGCGTGGCGGTGGGGTCGTGGGGCATGCCCGGGGGAAGGGTGGCGCTCCAGCCGTTCCGCCCGCTCAGCCCCACGGTCACGGCAGCACTGACCGCGGAAGCGGCCGACATCGAGCAGTTCCTGACAACGTAGAGGACACCGCGTGAACGAGCAGACGACCAACTGGGCCGGCAACATCGTGTTCGGCATGCGCCAGCTGCACCGGCCGACGAGCGTTGCCGAGCTGCAGGAGATCGTCGCCGGCAGCGATCATGTGCGCGCCCTCGGATCAGGGCACTCCTTCAACCGGATTGCCGACACACCAGGCGATCTCATCACCGTGAGCGACCTGCCTGAGACCGTGGAGGTCAGCGCAGGCGGGCACTCGGCGCGGGTGTCCGGCGGTACGAAGTACGGCATCGTCGCCAGCGCGTTGGAGGCCCAGGGGTACGCGCTGCACAACCTCGGGTCGTTGCCGCACATCTCCGTCGCCGGGGCCGCGTCGACCGGCACCCACGGGTCGGGCAGCCGCAACGGCTCGCTGGCGACCGCCGTCAGCGCCGTCGAGCTGGTCACCGCAGACGGGTCGCTGGTCACGGTCCGGCGAGGCGACCCCGACTTCGGCGGATCGGTGCTGGCGCTCGGCGCGCGCGGAGTAATTACCCACCTCACCCTCGACGTCCAGCCCACCTACCAAGTGGAGCAGACCGTCTACGTGCACCTGCCGCGCGCGGAGCTGCACGCCCACCTGCTCGAGATCCTCGACGCTGAGTACAGCGTCAGCCTCTTCACCGACTGGCACGCCGACACCATCGACATGATCTGGCTCAAGCACCGCGTCGGCGAAGCCGGAGGGGCGTTCGGCAACAGCTTCTTCGGCGCGACCCCGGCGCAGCGGCCGATGCACCCGATCCCGGCGCTGCCCGGCGATGAGGCGACCGAGCAGCTCGGCGTTCCCGGCCCGTGGCACAAGCGGCTGCCGCACTTCCGGCTGGAGTTCACCCCCAGCGCGGGCGACGAGCTGCAGAGCGAGTACTTCCTCCCCCGCGAGGTCGCCGCCGAGGCGATCCGCGCCGTGGAGCCGCTGCGCGACCAGATCGCGCCTCTCCTGATGATCGGCGAGTTCCGCAGCATCGCCGCCGATGAGCTGTGGATCAGCGGAGCTCAGGGACGCGACACGGTGGCCCTTCACTTCACCTGGGTCAACGACCTCGAGGCCGTTCTCCCCGTTCTCACCGCTATCGAGTCGGCACTGGCCCCGTACGAGGCTCGGCCGCACTGGGGCAAGGTGTTCGCCATGGGTCCCGAGCGGGTCCGGGCGCTCTACCCGCGCTTCGACGAGTTCCGCGAGCTGGTGCGTCAGCACGACCCGCGTAGCGTCTTCCGCAACCAGTTCCTCGCGCCCTACCTCGGATGACCCTGCCGCGCACGCCGAAACCCTGTGGATCTTCTGCGGAGAGCGAACGCGACGCGTAAGCATGTTCACGAGGGGTACAGACTTGTCACCTACGCACCACGGAAAGGGACACCATGCTCGCCCTCGTGCTCTTCCTGCTCGCCGTCTGGGTCGTCATCACGATCATCGGCTTCGTCGTCCACGCGCTGCTGTGGCTGGCCGTCGTCGGCATCATCGCCTTTGTCATCACCGTCTTCCTCGGTGGCATCGGCCGTGGCCGGATGACGCGCTGATGGCCGCACCACGGGCACAGCGCAGGACCACCCTGGCCGACCAGCGCACCGCCCTGCGGGTCGACCCGATCAGCGCCGCGTGGAACACCGTCGCTTCGTGCCCGACCTACGCCGAGGCGCAGTCGACGGTCGATCGTCTCTCCGACGACGGCTTTCCGGTCGAGCACCTCGACATCATCGGGTCCGACCTCAAGCAGATCGAGCGCGTCACCGGCCGACTGACCAACCAGACGGCGACCGTGGCGGGTGCTGCGAGCGGCGCGTGGTTCGGCCTGATGGTCGGCCTGTTCCTCGGCATCTTCAGCGACGGCAACTGGTTCGGCCTGATCGTCTTCGGCCTGGTCATCGGCGCCATCTGGGGAGCCGCGTTCGGCTACTTCGGCCACGCGGCCTACCGCGGCCAGCGCGACTTCGCCTCGACCCAGGCCCTCGTCGCCACGCGCTACGACATCGTGGCCCGAGACGGCCAGGCCGACGCGGCGCGCGCCGCGCTGCGCAAGGCCGGGCTCAACCCGGTGGAGCACAGCGTGACGCTGCCACCCACCCCTGGCAGCTAGCGGAAGCGCTCGGGGTCGGTGAGCAGCTCGTTCATCGACCCTGAGCGGAACCCGACTGGGTCGAGCTCGACCGCGGCGAAACCCTCGATCGCGGCGAGCAGGTCGGGCCGCTCGTGCACCTCGGCCAGCAGCTCGGCGTCGACCTCGACCCTGGCCGTGTCGCCCAGGTCGCGCACCCGGAGATTCTGTACGGGGATGCCCGCGCCGGTCAGCGCGGAACGCAGTGCCGCCTCGGCCCGGTCGACGCGAGCCAGCCGCGCCGGCGTGATCTCGATGCCAAAGGCAACCCGGCTGGACAGGCACGCGGCCGCAGGCTTGGCCCACGTAGCAAGCCCCCACTGCTGGGACAGGGTCCGAATCGCACGCTTGCTCAGGCCGGCGTCAGCCAGCGGCGTGACGGCTCCCCGCTCGGCTGCCGCCCTGATGCCGGGGCGAAAGCCTCCGGCGACGTCATCGGCGTTGGTGCCGGTGACGACGTGGGCCATGCCGTGGCCGCGCGCCACCGGGAGCAATGTGTCGAGCAGCTCGGACTTGCAGTGGTAGCACCGGTCGCCCTCGTTGGCGCGGTAGCCGCCACGGGCCAGCTCGTCGGTCGTCACGGTCTCGTGTCGTACGCCAAGGTCGCGGGCGAAGGCCACGGCCTGATCGAGCTCGCCGGCCGCCAGACTCGGCGACACCGCCGTGACCGCGACGACCTGCTCGGGGCCGACGGCCCGTACCGCGGCAGCGAGCAGGAACGCGGAGTCGGCGCCCCCGGAGAAGGCCACCGCGACGCTGCCCAGCTCGCGCAGCTGGGTCTCGAGCGTGACCAGGCGCCGCTGCGCGTCGAGGTGGCCGTCGAGCCAGGGGCCGAACTCCTCCAGCGAGGTCAGCACGACCGCGGCGCCCGCGGCGGCCAGCACGTCGGCGGCGATCGGGCCGGTCGCGACCGCTACCGGCAACGCGTGGGCAAACGTCGCGCCCTCGATGTCGGCGGTGTGGTCGCCCACGTAGATCGACGCGCCGTGCTCGATCAGCGCCTCGCCCTTGCCCTCACTGAACAGCCAGCCCTCCACGGCGTCCGCGTGCAGACCGACGGCCTCGAGACAGACCTTGGCCAGCTCAGTGCTCTTGGCCGTGACCACGATCACGGTGCCGCCCGCGGCCCGTACCGCCTCGAAGGCTGCGTGGGCACCGGGCATGGCCGTGGTGCCGGTGAGACAGGTGGTCGCATAGGACGCGCGGTAGGCAGCGGCCGCAGACTCGATCTCCCACGACGGGAACCAGCGGGCCAGCTCGGTCTCGAGCGGCGGCCCCAACCGGCTGACGACGAGGTCGGCGTCGATGTGGACGCCGGTCTTGGCCGACAGCGCCTCCATCGCGGCCTTGACCCCGGCTCGCGAGTCGATGAGCGTCATGTCCAGGTCGAATCCCACAGTCAACACCGTCCGAGCCTACCTGTGGGCCTTCGGGTTGGGCGGGGCCGCTCAGCCGCACTACCGTGGTCCGGATGAGCGCAGGTACGCCCGCACGTAGCGTCGCCGAGTGGCTGCGTGAGCGCTCCGACGACGACCTCGCCGCGATGCTCGCGATGCGCCCCGACCTCGTGAGCCCGGTCCCCCCCGACATCGGCATGCTCGCTGCCCGGGCCACCACCCGGTCGTCGGTGCTGCGGGCTCTCGACCTGCTCGACCGGGCCGAGCACGGCGTCCTCGAGGCGCTGTGCCTGCTGCCGGAGCCGGCCACCTTCGCCGACCTGCGAGGCTCGCTCAGCGACGAGCTCGACGCCAAGGCGCTGCGCGCGTCGCTGGACACGCTGATGACCCTCGCGCTGGCCTGGGGCGACGACGACGGTCTCCGCGTCGTCGCCACGGTGCGTCAGGTCACCACCCACCCCGCCGGGCTCGGACCGCCGATCGCCAGCGTGCTCGAGCGCTACCCGTCGAGTCGGGTGTCGGTCCTGCTCGAGGCGCTGGGGCTCCCACTCAACACCGAGGTCGCCTCCGGCGCCCGTACCGTGGCCGAGCTGATGGCCGACCCGGCGACCGTGCTGTCCTTGGTGCAGCGCGCCGGCGAGGCGACCCGGCCGGTGCTCGACGCACTCAGCTGGTCTCCGGTCGGCGCCGTGCCCGACGCGTTGCGGGCCGTGCGACCCGACGATGCCGAGACGCCGGTGCGCCGCCTGCTCGCGTACGGGCTGCTGGTGGCCGTCGACTCCGAGACCGTCGTGCTGCCGCGCGAGGTGGGGCTGGCGTTGCGTGGCGGCAAGCTCTTCCCGCCCGGCGCACTGCACCGACCCCGGCTCGAGCGCACGACCGAGCGAGCGGGTGGCGCCAAGCTGGTCGAGCGAACTGCGGCTGGGCAAGCATTCTCAGCAGTTCGCGCCATCGTCGACCTGCTCGATGCCTGGAGCGTCGAACCCCCGCCCACCCTCAAGGCCGGGGGCCTGGGCGTCCGCGAGCTGCGGCGCTGGGCGCGTGACCTCGACCTCGACGAGCCGGTGCTCGCGACCTACCTCGAGGCGGCGTACGCGGCGGGCCTGCTGGCCGCGAGCACAGAGCTCGAGCCGGCCTGGCTGCCGACTCCGTCCTACGACACGTGGCGCCGTCTCCCCCCGGAGCGGCAGTGGGTCGCCCTGGTCGAGGCGTGGCTCGCGACGACGCGGCTCGCGGGACTGGTGGGCAGCAAGGACGACCGCGACCGCACCCTGTCCGTCCTCTCCGCCGACATCGAGCGGTCATCGGCGCCCGACCTGCGCCGCACCGCCCTGTCTGCCCTGGCCGAGCTGCCGAAAGGTGCTGCTGCTACGGCAGAGTCGGTCGTCGCCCTGGTCAGCTGGCTGGTGCCGCGCCGCGCGCCCGCACGCAGCGCCGAACAGGTCGGCTGGGCTCTCGCCGAGGCGGCTGCTCTCGGCGTGACCGGTGTGGGTGCGCTGTCCGGCCCCGGGCGGGCGCTGCTCGCCGGCGACGCCGCTGGGGCGGGCTCGGCCCTCGAACCTCTGCTGCCCGAGCCGGTCGACCACGTGCTGCTGCAGGCCGACCTCACCGCCGTCGCCCCCGGGCCGCTGGTCACCGACCTCGCCCACGAGCTGTCCCTGCTGGCCGACGTCGAGTCCAAGGGCGGCGCCACGGTCTACCGCTTCACCGAAGGCAGCGTGCGCCGGGCCCTCGACTCCGGCCGCACCACGTCCGAGGTGCATGCCTTGCTGGCACAGCACTCCCGCACCCCGGTGCCGCAGGCACTCACCTATCTGGTCGACGACGTGGCGCGTCGCCACGGGCGCATCCGCGTCGGCACGGCCGGTGCCTACATCCGCAGCGACGACCCGTCGGTGCTCGCCGAGATCCTGGCCTCCAAGAAGGCCACCCCGCTCGGGCTCCGGCTGCTGGCGCCGACGGTGCTGGCCTCGCGCGCCCCGGTCGACCGGGTGCTCGAAGTGCTGCGAGCACTGGGCCAGGCACCCGTGGCCGAGTCGGCCGACGGCGACGTGGTCATCCGGCGGCCCGACGTACGGCGCACGACCCCGCGTCCGCGACCGCCTCGCCTGGCCGAGCTCGGCGCCCCTCGGGCCGAGCTGGTCGCCGCGGCGGTCATCGCGCTGCGGGCGGGCGACCGGGCCAGTGTTGCTGCTGCGCAACGGATCCAGGCGCCGTCAAGCGCGGCAGACACGGTGGCCCTGCTCGCCGACGCAGCGCGTACCGGACGAGCGATGTGGATCGGCTACCTCAACGCCGACGGCGATGCCAGTCAGCGGATCATCGAGCCCAAGCTGGTCGAGGGCGGCGTCGTGCGGGCCTTTGACCACCGGCACAACGAGCAGCGGACGTTTGCCGTCCACCGCATCACCGGCATCGGCGAGGTCGAGCCGGACGAGGCACTGGGCTGATCCCTGAGGGATGCACAGTGCCCCGTCCGTCGTACGACTAGCTCTTGACCGAGCCCGCGAGCAGCCCTCGGACGAAGTAGCGCTGCAGCGAGAAGAACACGATCAACGGAACGATGAGCGAGATGAACGCCCCGGCTGTCAGAAGCTCTTGAGAGCTGCCTAACGAGCCGGTGAGTTTCACGAGCTGGACCGTGAGTGGCGAGTGGTCGGCCGTGCCGTCGGTGAAGACCTCGGCGACGAGCAGGTCGTTCCAGACCCAGAGGAACTGGAAGATCAGCACCGAGGCGAGCGCCGGCGTCGAGAGCGGCATGATGATGCGGCGGAAGATGGTGAACTGGTTGGCGCCGTCCATCTGCGCGGCCTCGATCAGGTCACCCGGCAGCTGCGACATGAAGTTGTGCAGCAGGAAGATGACCAGGGGCAGGCCGAACATCGTGTGGGCGATCCAGACCGGGTAGAACGAGCCGCCCAGCCCGGAGTACGGAATGATCGTCAGCTTGTGCAGCTGGGTGATCGCCCCGTGGTGGGTGGTCCAGGTGAAGATCAGCGGGAGCAGCGACTGGTGGCCCAGGTGAATGCCACCACTGAACAGCTGCAGCAGCGGGATGAGGGCCAACTGCAGCGGCACCACCTGCAGCGCGAAGATCAGGAAGAACAGGAAGGTCGAGCCCTTGAACTTGACCCAGGCCAGCGCGTAGGCGGCCATCGACCCGAGGGCCAGCGGGATCAGCGTGGCCGGGATGGTGATGACCAGCGAGTTGACGAAGAACGACGCGAGGCCCGGCTCGGCCGCCGTGCTCTGCAGCACGTGCTGGTAGTTGTCCAGCGTGAAGTGCGGGTGGAACAGCGCCTCCCACCAGCCGGTGTTCTGCACGTCGGACTTGGGCCGCAGCGACGAGACGAACAGACCGAAGGTCGGGACCGTCCAGAGGATCGTGACGATGACGACAACGATCGACGCCGGCTTGCTGGTGAGCTTCTTGCGCGGCGCCTTGGGGGTGACGACGACCTTCTGCTCCGGCTCGATGGAGACGGCCCCAGTGGGAGTGCTCAACGGATTGTCCTCTCCCGGCGAAGGACCCGGATGTTGTACAGGAGCACGGGCGAGACCCCGATGAACAGGATGATCGCCAGCGCTGCCCCGCGTCCGATGTTGCGGATGACGAACGTCTGGTTGTACATCTCGTAGGACAGCACGCTGGTGTTGTAGTTGCCACCGGTCGTCGCCGCGATGATGTCGAAGAGCTTGAGGGTCGCGATCACGATCGTCGTCAGGACCACCACGAGCGTCGGCCGGATCATGGGGATGGTGACGTCGGTGAACTGACGCCAGCCACTGGCACCGTCGAGCTCAGCCGCCTCGATGACATCGCTGGGAATGCCCTTGATGGCCGCCGACAGCAGCACCATCGCGAAGCCGGTCTCGATCCAGACCAGGATCACCATGAGCAGCAGGTTGTTCCAGGGTTTCCAGAGCAACCAGAACGGCGGGTTCTTCCAGCCGAAGTCCTTGACGATGGCGGTGAGCAGGCCGGTCTGGTCGTGCTGGTAGACGAGTCCCCAGATGATGGAGGCGCCGACGAAGGAGACGGCCATCGGGGCGAAGATGAGCGACTTGGGGATGGACTCGCGCTTCATCTTGTCGATGAGCACTGCGAGGCCCAGACCGGCACCGGTGGCGACCGCCGGTGCGATCGCGATCCAGAGCACGGTGTTGCGCAGCACGATGCGGATGTCGGGGTCGTTCCACACCCAGCTGTAGTTGGCCCAGCCGACCCAGCTGTGGCTCTGCGAGCCCTTGAAGCTGAACAGCAGGGTCCGTACAGCCGGGATGATCAGGCCGATGGTGATGAACAGCAGGGCGGGTCCTGCGAAGATGAGGACCGCGGCCTTGTTGCGGTAGCGCCTAGGGGTCAGCGACCCCAAGGCGAACAGGCCCGCGATGATCGCGAGGACGACGGCGATGGCGAGAAGCATCTCGCCGATTTTTCCGGGCCAGGTCACGGGATCTCCAGCCAGTCAAGGAAACAAGGGTGCGCCGGCCCACGATGGACCCGCGTGGTGGTGCCGTCAAGCCCGCCGCGCGGCGGAGTGGCACATGGCCACCGAGGCCCGTCAACGAGCCTGGACAAGCCGAAGGGAGGAGGCCACCGGACCGGCACTGGGCCGATGCGGCAGCCTCCCCCCAAGGGACTGCGACTAACTGGTCGGCCAGGCCGAGTCGATAGCCTTCAGCGTGTCGTCGATGGACTTGTTCTCCGCGAAGAACGCGGTGAACTGCTTCCACTCAGCACCAGAGCCGACAGCAGACGGCATCAGGTCGGACGCGTCGAACCGGAAGGTGGCCTTCGGGTCGGTCAGCGCCTGGGCGGAGAGCTTGTCGATCGGGTCGGTGTAGAGCGAGAGCGGCACACCGTTGTT
This sequence comes from Acidothermaceae bacterium B102, assembly GCA_033097465.1. Taxonomy (GTDB): domain Bacteria; phylum Actinomycetota; class Actinomycetes; order JAWWOL01; family JAWWOL01; genus JAWWOL01. Next base: position 2,870,797 of record AP028633.1, on the reverse strand, counting down.
GGCCGACACCCAGCCGGTCGCAACCTTGACGCGGGAGGTGGCCCACGCCGAAGTGGACAGGTAGGTCTGCACAGCCTGCACCTCGGGCTTGGAGGAGAAGGCGGTCACGAACTCGCCGCCACCCTCGACCGGGGTACCGAACTTGGTGGAGATGACGGGCATGTAGAAGGCGTAGACGTCACCGGTCGGAGAGACCGTGGTGCCCTTGGCCCACTGAGCCTCGTAGAACGACGCCTGCTGGAGCATGGCGCACTTGCCGGTCAGCAGCGGAGCACCGGCGTTCTGGAAGGTGGTGGTGGCAACGGTCTTGGAGCCGCCGACGACCCAGCCCGGCTTACGCATCCAGTTGTCGAGGAGCGTCATGGCCGACTTGATCTCGGGCGAGTCGAACTTGACCTTGTGGCTGATCCAGTCGTCGTAGACGGTCGGGCCAGAGTCACGCAGGACGAGCTCCTCGAGCCAGTCCGTCGCCGGCCAGCCAGTGGCCGTACCGGAACCGATGCCGCCGCACCACGGGGTCTTGCCCGCGGCCGCGATCTTGCCGGAGAGCGTCATCAGGTCGGCCCAGGTCGTGGGGACCGTGTAGCCGGCGGCGGTGAACGCCTTCGGGGAGTACCACACGAGCGACTTGTCGTTGGCCGACATCGGCGCACCGTAGAACTTGCCGCCGACGGTGGCGTAGCCCTCCCACGCGGAGGACCAGTGAGCCTTGACGTTGGCCAGGACGGCGGCGGGGGCCTCGACGGCCTTGCCGGTCTGGACCATGGAGGCGAGCAGACCGGGCTGCGGGATGATCGCGAGGTCCGGGGCGTTGCCACCCGCGACCCGCACTGGCAGCTGCGACTCGAAGTCGTTGGAGCCGGTGTACTGGATCGTGATGCCCGTGCACTTCTCGAACTCGGACCACGAGGTCGCCAGGGAGTCGGACTCCGGCGCCAGGATCGAGCCGTACATGGTGACCTTGGTGCCCTTGTGGCCCTGGTAGGCGGAGTAGGCCGCGCAGCCGGTGGCGCCTGAGGCGGCGGCACCCGTGGTGGCGACAGCAGCACCGCTCGACGCGCCTGCAGCCGCTGATGTCGCAGGCGCGGCCGCGGCGGAGGTGGGCGCAGCACCACTGGACGAGGAACCGGCGCCGGCGGACGTGCTGGACGTGCTCGAACAAGCCGCGAGGAGCGCGCCGGCGGCGAGGATGGACCCCGCTGCGAGCACGCGACTCTTGATGGGCGATGACGACATGCTGTCTCCTTGCCGCCGAAGCGGTAGAAATTTAATAGCGACTCAGCATGGTCACCATCCGGTCCCTCGAACGACAAGGGATTCCGGCCCCTTTTCGGCCCCGTTTCGGTAACGGTTTCGCAACGTGAGGTTTTGAGCGTGCTCGCGCTCTCACGGCAACGGCGCTCCACAGGGCTTTCCACAGGCCCGGCCACCCCGGAAGGCGTGTTGTCACCCGCGCGTTGCAGACTGGGTCAGCACCCGGCCCCCCGCCGGGGCCCTGCTCCGCCGCTCGAGAGCTCCACCAGGGAAGGACCCGCGTGACCGAAGGCCCGCTCATCGTCCAGTCGGACAAGACCCTGCTCCTCGAGGTCGACCACCCGCTCGCCGCCGAGTGCCGCCACGCGGTCGCCCCCTTCGCCGAGCTCGAGCGCGCCCCCGAGCACGTCCACACCTACCGCATCACCCCGCTCGGCCTGTGGAACGCGCGGGCCGCCGGCCACGACGCCGAGCAGGTCGTCGACGTGCTGCTCACCTACTCGCGCTACCCCGTGCCGCACGCGCTGCTCGTCGACGTCGCCGACACCATGGCGCGGTACGGGCGGCTCCAGCTCAGCAAGGACCCGGCCCACGGGCTGATCTTGCGCTCGCTCGACCGTGCGGTGCTCGAGGAGATCCTGCGCAACAAGAAGATCGCGCCAATGATCGGCGAGCGGCTCGACGAGGAGACGGTGGTCGTCCACCCGTCCCAGCGCGGCAACCTCAAGCAGACCCTGCTCAAGCTCGGCTGGCCGGCCGAGGACCTCGCCGGCTACGTCGACGGCGAGGCCCATGACATCGACCTGGTGCAGGACGGCTGGACCCTGCGCAAGTATCAGGACCTCGCGGCGGGCGCCTTCGTCGACGGCGGCTCCGGCGTCGTCGTGCTGCCCTGCGGCGCCGGCAAGACGATCGTCGGCGCAGCCGCCATGGCCCGCATCAAAGCCACCACCTTGATCCTGGTCACCAACACCGTGTCCGCTCGGCAGTGGAAGCACGAGCTGCTCAAGCGGACCACCCTGACCGAGGACGAGATCGGCGAGTACTCCGGCGAGCGCAAGGAGATCCGTCCGGTCACCATTGCGACCTACCAGGTCATGACGACCCGCAAGAAGGGCGTCTACACCCACCTCGAGCTGTTCGACGCCAAGGACTGGGGCCTCATCGTCTACGACGAGGTCCACCTGCTGCCGGCGCCGGTCTTCCGGTTCACCGCCGACATCCAGTCCCGTCGCCGCATCGGGCTCACCGCCACCCTGGTACGGGAGGACGGCCGCGAGGGCGACGTCTTCTCCCTCATCGGCCCCAAGCGGTACGACGTGCCGTGGAAGGACATCGAGGCACAGGGCTACATCGCGCCCGCCGACTGCGTCGAGGTGCGCGTCACCTTGACCGACGCCGAGCGGCTGGCCTACGCGACCGCCGAGCCGGAGGAGCGCTACCGGGTCGGGGCCACCACCCGTACCAAGACCGCTCTGGTCGAAAAGCTGGTCGCCCACCACGCCGGCGAGCCGACGCTGGTCATCGGTCAGTACCTCGACCAGCTCGACGAGCTCGGCGCCGACATCGGCTGCCCGGTCATCAAAGGCGAGACCAAGAACGCCGAGCGCGAGCGGCTCTACGAGGCATTCCGCCAGGGCGAGATCACCACGCTGGTGGTCAGCAAGGTGGCCAACTTCTCCATCGACCTGCCCGAGGCGTCCATCGCGATCCAGGTGTCGGGCACCTTCGGCTCGCGCCAGGAGGAGGCCCAGCGCCTCGGCCGCATCCTGCGACCCAAGGCCGACGGTCGGCCCGCCCGGTTCTACTCCGTGGTCGCGCGCGACACGCTCGACCAGGAGTACGCCGCGCACCGGCAGCGCTTCCTCGCCGAGCAGGGCTACGCCTACGAGATCGTCGACGCCGACGACATCCTTGCCGGCGACTGGAACCGCTAGATCCCGATCGCTGTCGGCCCGCAGGCCTCCTGCGCGGTTGCTTTGTCCTGATATGGGGTAGTTCCCTCGGCCGATGGGCGTCAACGACGACGCGCACGCGGCGAGAGGCGTCCTGCCCATGAGACTGCGTTTGCTCCGGTACGGGACCCTGTCGGCAGCCCTGGCGGCGTCGGTCCTGGTGGCCGGCCCGCCGGCTGCCGCCCGCACCACGTCCCCGCTGCGCACCCAGCAACGGGCCGTCCTGCTGAGCATCGCCAAGGACACCTGGTCGTTCTTCGCACGGGACGTCGATCCCACCACGCACCTCCCCCTGGACAACCTCGGGCCCGGCACCACGCGCGGCGCGTACACCTCAGCCGCCAACATCGGGGTCTACCTCTGGTCGGTTGTCTCCGCCGGCGATTTGCACCTCATCTCGAGAGCCAAGGAACGCCAGCTCACGCAGCAGACATTGACCGAGGTCGCGACGCTGAAGAGCTCGCATGGCTTCCTCTACCAGTGGTACGACACCAGCACCGGTGCGGTGATCCGCAACCCCGGCGACGTCAGTTGCGCGACCGAGACCACGCCTGCGCAGGACAACTGCTACTTCCTGTCCGCGGTCGACAACGGCTGGTACGCCTCGGGTCTCGTCATCGCACGCCAGGCCATGCCCGAGCTCGCACCACTGGTCGACAGCCTGGTCAAGCCGATGGACTTCTCGATCTTCTACGACAGCCGCGCCCAGACGGCCTGCAACACCAACCGGGCGATCGACGGGAACCAGCCGACCGGCCAGCAGTACGGCGGCTACTACGTCGACCAGGGCCCGGCCGGCTACCACAACGGCGCGCTCTACAGCGATCCGCGCATCTCGATGTATCTCGGTATGGGCCTGCGCCAGATGCCCGGCGATGTCTGGTGGCGCACCTGGCGCACCCTGCCGCCGCAGCAGTGCGCGACCGACCCCGACTTCTCCTGGCAGGGCCAGTGGCCGGCCGTCGGGTCGTGGGTCAGCTATCGCGATCCTCAGTCCCACAAGGCGTTCCGGGTCTGGGAAGGCCACTACACTTACCCCGGCACCTCGCTGACCTACCTGCCGACCTTCGGCGGCGGCATGTTCGAGGGCCTGATGGCCAACGAGGTCGTACCCGAGACGACGTGGGGCCCGCACAGCCTCGGCCTCGCCGATGTGCGCACCGCCCAGGTGCAGATCAAGTACGCGACGCAGCAGCTCGGCCTGCCGGTCTGGGGCATGTCACCGTCCAGCACCGCCGACGACAGCGGAGGGTACGGCACCTTCGGGGTCGAGGGCCAGACTTTCCCTGTGGGACAACAGCTCTCGCAGTGCACCACCTGTGCGGCCGAGACCACGGTCACTCCGCACGCGTCGTTCCTCGCGCTCGGCGTGCTGCCTCAGCAGGCCTACAACAACGTCGTCGCGCTGCGCACCCTCTACCCGGACGTCTACACGTCCGATGGCGGCTTCTACGACGCGGTCAACCCGACCACAGGCGCTGTCGGCCACCGCCGGCTCGTCCTCGACCAGTCGATGATCATGGCGGCCCTGGACAACGCCTTGGACGACCACGCCCTCCAGCGGCACTTCGCCGCCGACAAGGTGTCGTGGGCGGCGCACACTTACCTGTCAATGGAGACAATGTCGCTGCGCTGATCACTGGCGCTCGTATGCCCCGATGTCGACGCTTCCCACGACCCTCGGGTTGCCCGCGGCGTCGGTGGCCGGGAGCAAGGGAAAGCCCGCACCGGCGTCCACGAGCGGACTGCCGGCCGCCGGTGTGAAGTCGTCGTGAGCGGCGTCGACGAACTGGGGGGCAGCCGAGGACTCCGTCGGGTCGGCGCGCTGGCAGTCCGTGGCCGGGTTGAGCAAGGGGTAGGCGGTGTGCACGAGGTTGTCGTGGAAGATCGGCAGCAAGCCCACGTCGGCGCTGCACTGCAAGGGCGCGGCCTTCGTCTCGTCGTCGATGACCGTGTTGACGACACTCACCGTCCACCCCAGGCTCAGCCCGGTGCCGGCGTTGTCAGCGATGGTGTCGTTGGCCAGCGTCGCAGCACCTGCGTAGTAGTTGCCCACCAGCACGGTGACCTGTGCACGATCGTGCGCGAAGACGTCGTCGACGGAGCTGAACTGCTCAGCCTTGCGCACCTCCAGCCCACCGAGGTTGCCGGACACGACATTGCCTTGCGTCTCGACCTGCTGAGCGGTGTCGACCAGCACGCCGGTCCCGTTGTTGTCGGTCACCGTGTTGTTCACGATCCGGGCCTGAGTCGCGCCGGTCACCAGGAAGCCTGCCCCCTCCGCCTGTCCACCGGGCGCGAACAAGGAGGCGTTGGCCGTGACGGTGTTGCCGGTGAAAACGGGAGCACCGCCCTCGACGAAGACCCCGCTGCCCAAGGGAGCGTTGTTGGCGGTGATGAGGTTGCCGATCACCGTCGGCGAAGCACCCTCGACGAAGACGCCACCGCCGGCCAGTCCACTGACCGAGCCGATGATGCCTTCGAGCGACCCGGACCCGCCACGGATCGTGAAGCCCTGCAGCACGGCGGTGGATGGCTCCTCGTCGGCGAACGTCACGGTAGGACCGTGCCCGCCGCCGTCGATGACGGTGCGGGTCGGGCCGTCGCTGCTGCGCACAGCGACACCCTTGCCACCGAAGTCGACGTTCTCGTGATAGGTCCCCGGGCCGACCACGACCGTGTCCCCCGGCTGAGCTGCCGCGATGGCGGCACTTATGGTGGCGGCGTCACCGGGCACGTGCAACGTCCTGGGCGCCGGAAGCGGCCCTACCGTCAGAGTGGCCCAGTCGACCCGGACGCTCCCGATGCCGTCGCTCACCAGTAACGGCAGGCTGGCGATGTCAGCAGAGACCGGGGTGCCGACGATCGCAGTACCGGACGCGTACATGCTCTGTGCCGTCTGCCGCGGCCCAAAGGTCTGCAGGGCGATGGGCAGGTAGCCGCCGTGCACCTCGATGGGGGCGTCGTAGGCCTGCCCGACCGTCGCCGGCGGAAGCGTTGAGGTGGTCACAATCAACGGCTCGGCCACTTGCAGGCAGATGGTGCCCGTCGTCGACCTGCCGGAGGCGTCGATGACGTGGAGCGCGACGTGATAGACCCCGGCGGTCGTGGGCACGCCGGCGATGTACGTCTCGCCGTACGGGCCGCCGACGATGCTGAGTCCCATCGGCAGCGCGGAGGCCGCCGTCACGGCGTAGCCGGCGGTGCCACCGGTGATGTCGACCGTGGCAAAGAACCCTTCGCCGACGTAGCCGTCCGGGTCCGTAACGAGCGAGAGGGCGAGCTGGGTCGGAGCGGCCGGGGCCGGGAGGAACCCGGTGCACTGGACCGCGACCGGCGGGTCGACGGGCAACGTCGGCGGACCCGCAGCCGGCGGTGTCACGGGCGCAGTCGTCGGCGGTGACGGCGGTACGGGCGCCGGGGGCAGTGGCAGCGGCGCAACGACCGTCGGCATGACGACCGTCACGGCGAACGACGCGCTGACGGCCTGCGCGGAGGCACCAGACCTGGCCTCGACCACCCGCAGCACGCTGCGACCGAACGGCAGGCTGCTGTCGACGAGGCCGAACGTTGCGCGCTTGCCCAGAGCGCCCTTGGCGACATCTGCCCAGTGCGAGCCCGTGCGGCGCTGCAGGACGACCCGGCCGGCACGGACCGGCGTTACCCGGCCCGCGACCCTCAGCACGCCTACGTGCTTGCCGTGCACCGTCCGCGTCGCGACCACGTTGACCGGCTTGGCCAGGACGAGCACCTTGGCCGGCGCCGCATGGTGGACAGCAGCGGTGGCCGGGGTGACGGCAGACAGCATGGAGACCGCGACGGCAGGGGCAACGAGCAGGACCAGGAGGCGCGCGACGCTGAAGCGGGAGCCGTTGGACATGTCAGGGCCTCTCGTAGGCGCCGATGTCGACCGTGGCGACGCCGTCGCCATTGCCGTCGGAAATGCGTGGCGCGCCAGCGATGTCGGTGCTGGGCTGCAGATCGTCACTGGCGCCGGCGTCGACCAGGGCGCTGCCGGCCGCAGGCACATAGGTGCCGGGCACGAAGGTCGGCACCGACGTGAGGTCGTGATGTGCAGCGGAGTAGTCGCCGCAGGATGACGACATCGTCTGACCGCGCGAGATCTCCCCCTCGAGGTCGTCATGGTCGAAGGTGGCCGGCACCGTGCCCCAGTTGCCGCAGAAGACCGTCGCGTTGATGCCGACCATCACCGTGTCGCGTACGACCACGGAGTCGAGGTATCCCTGCATGCCGAGCGACGAGGCCACATCGTCGGAGATGGTGTCCCCCACGAGCGACAGGCGCAGGGTGTCGCCCGCCAGCAGGATGATCGTGCTGGCGTCATAGTTGGCGGCGAGGACGTCATCGACGACCTGGACCAGTCCGCCGCCGTGGACGTACAGCGTCGCCCCGTCGTTGTACGTGGTGTTGTGGGTCAGCTGCGAGCCCTCGACGAGCGTTGCCTCCGTGTCGACGAGGCCGATGCCGCTGCCGGACCCGTAGCGGAAGCTGTTGCCGGTGACGACGTCTCCCATCACCTGGGCCCCGATGGTGCCGCGGAGACCGATGCCGCCGCCGAAGCCCCCGGCGGCCCCGTAGGCGACGTTGTTCGAGATCGTGTCGTCGACGATGGCGGGGCTGCCCCCGTCGGCGCTGATGCCACCGCCGCCCGAGCCCACGTTGGCGGTAATCACGTCGTCGGTAATGGTCGGGCCGGCATCAACGATGTTAATGCCACCGGCGCCCGGTGCCTCGATCGGTTGGTACGGGTCGGTCGCACCGTCAAACGAGCCGTCGCCGTTGCGGACGGTGAAGCCCTGCAGTACCGCCTGTCGCGGCTCGTTGTGGACGAAGGAGATCGTGGAGGCGCGACCGCCGCCGTCGATCACCGTGCTGGCCGCTCCGGCGACGCTGGCCACCGTGATCGCCTTGCCGTGAAAGCTGAGGTTCTCGCGATAGGTCCCGGGCGAGACGAGCACGGTGTCCCCGACCGCCGCCGCGTCGATGGCCGCCTGGATGGTGGCGGCGTCACGCGGCACGGCGATGGTCCGCGCCGTCACGGGCAGTGGGCCGACCGTGAGCGTGACGACGGCCCCGGTCTCGGTGCCTGCGCCGTCAGTGACACGGAGCTGGTACTCGTGGATGCCCACCGTCGACGGGACCCCCTGAAGCGACCCCTCCGTCGTCGTCAATCCCGCCTCCGCCAGGCCTGCGTCCTGGTCGCGCCACGTCAGCGGGAGGAACCCACCGGTGACACCGAGCGGAGCGGCGTAGCTCTGGCCGGCGGTGGCCTGACCAACGGTCGTGGCTATCACCAACGGGTCCGCAAACTGCGCGCAGACCGGGCCGGTGACGGCGTGACCCTCGGGGTCGGTCACCGACACGGTGACGGTGAAGACCCCACTCGTGGTGGGGACACCGACAAAGGAGCCCGCGACCAACAACAGGCCGGGAGGCAGGGGCGACACAGCAGTCACCGTGTAGGTCTGGTCGGCGTCGAAGACGGTGACGGCGGCGGCGAAGTGTCGCCCCACGTAGCCGTAGCCGTCGTACAGGCCCTCGATGGCGAGGGTTTTGGGATCGCCGACGAGGGCCGGCGTGCACGCCAGCGCCACCGGCGGATCAGGGTTGGTGACGGGAGCCGGCGGTACGGGCACTGGGGTTGGCGTCGGTGCTGGCAGGCTGGGCGGCTGAGGCAGTGCATCCACGACCACCGGTGCCTTGACCAGCAACGAGAACCGCGCACTGGTCACCGACGGGCTGCCGGCCTTGACCTGCAGCACCCGCAGCACCAGCCGCCCGACCGGCAGCGCGGTGCCCCTGACAGTGAAGGCCGCCTTGCTGGTGAGCCCTGCGTTGCCTATGTCCTTCCAGCGGCTGCCCGCCTCGCGCTGCAGGACAACTCGTCCGGTACGGGCCGGCGTGATCCGGCCGGTCACGGACACCGAGCCCAGCGGCGCGCCCGAGGCTTGACGCTTGGCCACGACGGACCCGACGTGCGCGGTCACGACCACCTTGGGCGCCAGCCGATGGGCCGCAAATGCCGCGGGAGCCGACAATCCCACCATTGACGCGGCAACGGTGAGGCCGAGCAGACCTCTCAGCGCCGAACGTCCTGCAGAAGGCACGTACGTACTCCCCACACCCGGGACCCGACCGGGCCCGCCCGTTGTTGCCCTGGCAAAACAGCCACCAAACGCTCCCTTCGGCGCAAGGAAGCGAGGGTGGTCACTGCCGTTCGTACGCGCCGATGTCCACCGTCGCGGAGCCGTTCCGATCGCCGTCGACCACGCGCGCCGCACCCGCAAGATCAGTCGCAGGTAGCAGAGCGTCGGCCGCGCCGGCGTCGACGAGCGCGCTGCCCGCAGCAGGCACATAGCCCGCGCCGTCATAGGTGGGCACAGCGCTCGTGTCACCGAGCGCAGGGCTGAAGGCGCCGCAGGCTGCGGGCACGGTCAGTCCGGCGAAGTCGTCGTGGTCAAGGACGATCTGATTGCTGTCCTCCTCCAGGCACGCGATCGACGCACCGCTGCCGGAAATGACGCTGTTGCGGACGACCAGGTTGACGTGCGGACCCGTGACCGCGAGCGAGATGCCGGCGTTGTTCGCGATGGTGTCGTTCAGCAGCTCCACCGGGGAGGCGCTCACCTCGACCACCACGGCCTCGGCCCCGATGTTGCCCTCGATCAGGTTGTCCACCACCCGGGCGGGGCCGCCCGAGATGACCAGACCCCCCGCGGTGCCCCTCGCATAGTTGTCCCTGACGACGTTGCTCTGGAAGAGCAGGCCGCCTTGAAGGGCAACCCCACCCGCGTTGCCGTCGAGGGAGCGGTTCGACTCGATGGTGTTGCCGATCACTTCTGCGTCGTTCACGCCGCCGACGTACAGACCGGTCCCGTCGGTGTTGGTGACGATGCCATCTGTGTTGCCGGCGATCACGTTGTCCTCGATCACCGCGTCGCCGTTGTCCGCACTCACCCCTGCTCCGGACTCCCCGATGTTGTCGATCACCACATTGTGCTCGATCGTCGGGGAGGCGTTGTCGATGTCGATGCCGCCGCCACCGCCCGCCAGGACCAGTCCCGGAGGCGGCGACTCGACCCCATCGTCGGCCCGACCATTGCGCACGGTAAACCCGTCGAGCACAGCACTTCTCGGTTCGTAGCGATGGAACCGCACCCCCGGCAGGACCCCACCCCCGTCGATGACGGTAGTGGCGGCGCCCGCCGTGCTGCGTACCGCGATAGCCTTACCGTCGAAGTCGACGTTCTCGTCGTAGAGACCCGGCCCGACCAGGATCGTGTCTCCTGGGTTCGCGAGATTGATGGCCCCCTGGATGGTCCCAGCGTCCCCCGGCACGTACAGCGTGCGCGCCGCCGGCAGCGGTCCGACGGTCAACGTGACGACGCCGGCGGCTGTGGCGCGTGTCGCGTCGTCTACCACCAGTGGGTATGCGTGCGTGCCCACCTCGGCGGGCGTCCCCACTAGGGCCCCGTTCGCGTACGTCAGCCCGTTGGTGACATGGCTCCCGCCATCATCGGCGAGCGAGATCGGCAGGAACCCTCCCGATATCGCGAGCACCCCGTCATAGGGCTGCCCGGCCGATGCGTCGGGCAGGGTTTGGGTCGGGAGGGCGAGCGGGTCCGCGAACTGCACGCAGGCATCTCCGGACACCGTCGCGCCATGCGTGTCGGTCACCGTCAGCGTGATGGTGAACAGGCCCTTGGCAGTCGGTGTACCCCGGAGGACGTTGCCGCTCAGCGCAATGCCGGGCGGCAATCCGGTGGCCGCGGTGAGCGTCCATCCCTCGGCAGTCGTGGCCACCTGCGGCGCCGAGCGCCACGACTGGCCGACGTAGCCGAGCGCCGGGTAGAGGCCGGCGAAGTTGAGTCCGAGCTGGGGTCCGACTCTGCTCTGCTGGCAGCTGACGGCCACCGGCGGGTCGGTGGCCGGCGGGACCGTAGGCGGTGCGGACGGCGGCGGGGGCACTGGGACGGGTGGCAGAGGCAGCGTCATGACGACCGTCGGAACCCTGACCAGCAAGGAGAAGCGGCTACTGGCCAGCGGCGCCTTTCTCGGTGAAACCTCGACGACGCGGAGGGTCAGCTTGCCCACCGGTAGCGAAGTGCCGCGGACCGTGAACGTCGCCTTCGCGGTTAGGCTGGCCTTACCGACGTCCCGCCAGCCGGTGCCGGTCTTGCGCTGGAGGACGACTCGTCCGGTACGGGCTGGTGTGATCTTGCCGGTCACGGACACCGAGCCCAGCGGCGCACCCTTGGCCTGGCGCTTGGCCACCACGGAAGCGACATGCGAACCGAGGACGACCCTGGCCACCGTCGACTTGGCCGCGAAGGCCGCAGGAGCCGACAAACCGACCAAAGACGAGCCGAGTGACAGGGCCACCAGCACTCGTGCAGCACAACGTCCCGCAGACACGTACCTGCCCCCCATCCGGAGCCCCGCTGGGCCAGCCGGCTGCTACCCAACTTTGGAGTATTTGCAACCCGACCTGAATAGGCCATTCGGGTGATGATGGAGCGGTGACCGATCCTCTGACCGACGCCGCCACCGCTGCCCGCCACGACCTCGCCGTGACCGCCCGCCTCGACGGGGCGAGCGAGGCCGCGTTGGCGGCATCGGTCGAGACCCGTGGCTGGTGGTTGTCGCAGTGGCCGGGCGGCGGCGAGCACGTGCTCGGGCTGGTGGCGCAGGACGTCCAGGAGTGGGTCCACGACAACGTCGACAGCGACTGGCCGCTGTGCCCGGAGCACCGCGACCATGCGCTGTTCGTCGAGCCCGACCTGGGGCCCGATCCGTTCTGGGTGTGTCACAAGTCGGGGCTGCCGCTGGCCTCGGTCGGCGAGCTGCCGGACTAGTTGACCGGTGCCTTGCGGCCCATGAAGCCGAGGAACCGCTCCCGTACCGGAGCGTCTGCCGGCACGTCGAGGCGTGGGCCGAACGCGTCACCGCGGTAGTCGTCCTGCAGCGTCGCCTCACCCCGGGCCAGGGCGACGCCAAGCTCGTCGTCAGTGAACGGGATCGCTTGCCCCGTCGCCATGGCGAGGTCGCTGCCGTGCGCCTCGTACTCCATGATCGTCAGGCCGAGCACCGCCCCGCCCGGCATGCCAGGACCCGAACCCATCACGCTCACGTCGCGGTCGGTCCCGTTGCGGCGCCAGCCGTCGATGATCTGCTCGCGGCGCACGTGCACGGCCTTGACCGGGTCGTACGTGCCCACGTCCGGCACCGGTTGCCCCTGTGCTCCCGACGCGAAGTTGCCGAGTAGATCGACGATGTGGTCGATCAAGGCCCGTACGTCGAAGTCGGGACACGGGGTCGGGTCGTCCAACTGGTCAGGGCGAACGCCCGCGACCAGGTCCTCCAGCTTGGCGAGAACGCCCTCGAGGACGTCGATGTCGCTCATGGTGCCTCCTTGGGTGGATGCCTCGGGCATACCCGCTGAGCGACGTGGCTACCGCCCTGGAGTCCACCCGGCGTAGGTCTGCAGGTGCTGGCGCAGCTCCTGCCCCTCGGGCCCTGCGTGCCACCGGGCGTGTCCGAGAAGATAGGTGCTGTAGGCGATCTCGGCGTTGTTGGCCGACCCCGTGACGTCGGCGTAGTAGCCGACCTCGGAGAGTGCGAACTCCGTGTGCACGATCGGCACCAGCTCGGGCAGCGCCGCCGCCTCGACGTCACTGAGCGGTCGCACGGAGCTCCACCCCCGCAGAAGCGCGTCGACCACATCGAGCCGGGCCTGCGGACGTGCGTCCAGCCAGCTGACGGCGTTGCGCTCGATCGCGGTGGCCAGCTCGACCAGCGGTGTAGTGCGGTCGGACAAGCCCAGGTCGAGCACGCACGAGACCGCACCCGCCGGGTCCCACAGGAAGTTGGACGCGTGGGCGTCACCGTGGGTCCAGCCAGCAGGCAACAGCTCGGCGTACGGGGCGAAGCGGCGGTGCAGCGGCACCACGTCGCGCGTGACGTCCTTCTGCCAGGGGCGGCCCGCGAGCGCGTCCGTCAGCATCGGCCGGGCGGCGACGAACTCCTCGAGCGCATCCACCAGGTCGGGCTGCGCGATGGCGGCCCAGCTGGTGATGAGCGGTTGCGGTCGGCGGGCCGGTGCGGTGAACTGCTCGCCCGCCGTCGCCAGCCTGGCCAGTGTCGCGCCGGCGCTGTGGGCGTGGGTCACCGAGAAGAACGGCTGCCACGACTGGGTTTCCCGATAGAGGTCGTTGCCCTCGCCGCGTTCCTGGACCTCCCACGTCCAGCCGTCGGTCTCAACGACGGTGCCGCCGTGGTGTGCCCGTACCAGCTCGGGCAGCTGGATGCCGTGGTCCCGCAGGTGCGCGGAGAACGCGTGCTCCTCCAGCAGTCCCTCGACCGAACGGACCTGTGCGCTCTGCCGCTTGACGAACACCGTCCGGCTGTCGGCGACGACCAGTCCCGCCGCCGACAGCGGGCGCGGGCTCTGCCACGTCACGGCAACGGCGTTCAGCCCGTACTCGCGAAGGACCGGCGTGACCTCGTCGAGCGTGAGCGGTGGCCAGTCCGGCGGCACCAGGTCGTCGGCGAGGCCGTGGACCAGTGTGGGGTCGCCGCTCACCCGAGCACCAGCGGACGCCACGCGCCGACGGCAGCGCTGATCAGCACGGCGGCGAGGGCGATCGCTACGGCTGTCATCACGAGAAGGATATCGGCGGCCCCGACGCGCTGCCGACGGGCCTCCGTCCGGGGCAGCCCGGAGTCGAATCCGCGGGCATCCATGGCTGTCGCCAGCCGGGTGCCTCTGCGGATCGCCACGACCAGGATCCCGAACACCTGCGAGAAGAACAGCCGTGCCGCGCGGACCGGCGAGCGACCGGCGTCGATGCCGCGAGCCCGCCGCGCCATGGCAATGACCTGCCACTCCTCGGCCAGCAGCGGGAGCAGGCGCAGTGCCGCCAGTGTCCCGTACGCGAACTTCGCCGGCACGCGCAGCTGCTGCACCAGCGAGTCGGCCAGGTCGACCGGGTCGGTGCTGGCGAGCACGAGCGCCCCCGGCAGGGCAATGCCGAGCGCCCGCAGCGCGATGGCGGCGCCGGCGTGCGCCGACCCGGTCGTCAGGTGCACCGGGCCGACGTCAAGCAGGTGGCGACCGGAGGGGTGCGCCGAGAACGCCGCGTTGACGAGGCCGACCGTGACGACGCCATAGAGGACGAACCGGGTACGGGCCAGCAGCAGCCGGAGCCGCAGCTGGGCGAACGGCAGGGCCACCAACGTCACCGCCACGATGATCGCCGGCGTCACGAGGTCGAGGCTGACCATCAGCACCAGCGCGGGCGCGGCCGTCGCTGCCAGCTTGGTCACCGGGTTGCGCCGGGCCAGCCGACCGGTCGGCCGGTCGGCGGGCAGGACTGTCATCAGCACGGCCGGCACCTCACCCGAGCGCCACCTGCCGGTCGCCGAGGGCCTCGGCGAACGCTAGGTCGTGGGTCACGGCGAGCACCGCAGAGCCAGCGTCCCGCAGGTCGGCCAGCAGCCCCAACAGCTCGGACCAGGTCAGGGCGTCCTGCCCGAACGTCGGCTCGTCCAGTACCAGCGCCGCCGGCCGGGTCGCCAGCGCGGTCGCCACCGAGAGGCGCCGCTTCTCCCCGCCGGACAAGGTGAACGGGTTGGCAGCAGACAGCCCGTGCAGCCGGAGCCTCGTCAGCAGCTCGTCCACCCGCTGCTCGTCCTCGGCGCCCTGCAGGCGTGGGCCGAGCGCGACCTCGTCATGCACGGTGCGGGCGAGGAGCTGGTGCTCGGGCTCCTGGAACACCGTGCCGACAGCGGCAGCAAGGTCCCGCGCCCGCCACTGGTGCAGGGGCTTGTCGCGGCCGGCTGATCGTACGGAGCCCGTGGCCGGCGGCCGCAGCCCGGCCATCAGCATCGCCAGCGTCGACTTGCCCGAGCCGTTGGGGCCGGTCAGCACGACGGCCTCTCCCGCACGCAGCGTCAGGTCGAGCGGAGCATTGACCGGCTGGTCTGCCTGGGGGTAACGGAAGGTGACGCCCTCTGCGCACAGCACGTCGGCTCCTGGGCGAGCGGGGGAACGCCGACGGGGAACGGAGCGTCCGGGCAGCCAAACTCCCTGAGCAGCAAGGGTTTCTGCGTGCTCGGCAAAGACGCGCGCCGGCGGGCCGGCGGCGATGACACCGCCGCCGGACTCGAGCACCACGACCCGGTCGACCAGTGGCAGCGCTTCCTCGACCCGGTGCTCGACCAGGACGGTGGTCGCGCCGGTCTCGGCCAGCACGGCTGTGAGCGCCGCCCGCACGAGGTCGGCGCCGACCGGGTCGAGGTTGGCCGTCGGCTCGTCGAGCAGCAGCAGCCGAGGCGCGAGCGCCAGGACGCCGGCGATGGCCAGCCGCTGCTTCTCGCCGCCGGACAGGTCGGTCGTCGAGCGGTCCAGCCCGTACGGGAAGGCCACCGTGACCAACGCCTCGCGTACCCGGTCCCAGATGCGGTCGGCGGGGCACGCCCTGTTCTCCAGGCCGAACGCGACGTCGTCGCCGGCCCTGGCCATGACCAGCTGGGTCTCCGGATCCTGCAGCACCAGACCGGTGCCCAGCCGCACGTCGCGGGCGGGGCGGCCGTCGACCGTCAGCGAGCCCTCGTCGTCGCCCGCGGTTTCCGGGTCGGGCAGACCGGCGAGGGCGGCGAGCAGCGTGCTCTTGCCCGCACCGGAGGGCCCGAGCAGCAGCACCCGCTCCCCCGGCTCGATGACCAGGTCGACGCCGCGGAGGGCCCACGCCTTGCGGCCCGCGTGACGCCACCCCCACCCGCGCAGCTCGACCCGGGCTCCGGGCAACTAGACCGCCGCCTGCTCTCGGCCCGAGCTGAATACCGACAGCACACCGGTGACCGCCAGCGCCCGCGCCAGCACCCAGCTGCCGGCCCCCGCGATGACGACGCAGCTCAGCAGGACCGCGGCCCCGTACGCGGTCAGCCAGGCGATCGAGTAGGTGGGGTAGGCGTAGAACCAGTCGAGGCAGAAGTCGGCGACCCCTGCCGCGCCACCGGCGAGCAACGCGACCGGGAGATTCCAGCGGCGGTAGAGGAAGAGCGCGAACAGCAGCTCGGGGGCCAGGCCCTCGAAGAAGCCGTACAGCATGTTGGTCGTGCCCCACTGGTTGCCGAGCAGCATCTCCACGATGGAGGCGACGAACTCGCAGAACAGCGCCGCGCCGGGACGCCGGAGGATGAGGCCGCCGAGAACGCCTGGTACCAGCCACATGCCGACCATGAGGCCCTGCACCGGCGGGATCGAGCTGAAGGCGGGCGAGGTGGCCGTGTAGAGCTGGCTCCACGCCCAGAAGACGACACCGAAGGCGACGGACACCACGGCGGCGACGACGACATCGACGGTGCGCCAGCCGCGGCGAACGCGGGGCCGGGGGTTGAACTTCAGATCCTGCATCGTGACTCACTTCCGGTCGAGGTGCCCGATGACCGGAGATGCTGCTGCTACGAGCGGACGCACGACGCCGACGCCCGTGACGGCACGTCGGAGACACACGTCCAACCGACTCCCTGCGCTGGCATGACCCAGATCAGGTTCGAGGGTCTGCGGTCTCCCGCACTCTCAGCGCTGCTGCGCTCCCCTGTCGTTCCTTCCTACGCCGACGACCGTACACGCTGCGCCAGCGACCTACTAGTCAGGAGCCCCAGGCACCGCTGATCTCGCCGAGCGCCAGGCCGTACGCCGCCGCGTAACGGTGCCCGAGGACGCCGGCGACCTGGCCGCGGCCGACGGGGGTCCCGGCGGCCAGCGCCCGGGCCACGACGGCCACCGCCTCGTCGTCCCCGGCAGGACCGCCGACGACGACGACGCTCGCCGGGGCCTCGTCGAGCAGCCGCCGCACGTTGCCCGCCAGCACCGCCTGCTTGGCCCGCCCCCGCAGGCTCCGCCACTCGGCCACCGCGAGGTCGCGGCTGAACGGCACCAGCCCCGCCGGTCCGCGTACCGAGAGCGACCCGACAGCGTCGCCCGGGGCTGCCTGGTCCAAGAAGGTACGGCTGCCGTCCTCAGCAACCACGAGGTGCGGCGACTCGAGGCGGACGCAGGGGCCACGCTTGACCCACTCGGCGGCTCCGCGCGGCACGCCCAGCAGCGCCGAGACGACGAGGGTGAGCAGATCGCCGGCTCCCGCGGCCACCTTCTCGTTGCAGGCCGTCACCAGATCGATGGTCCCGCCGCCCAGGTCGAGGACCACCGACCCCGGGTCGGCGCCCGGGGTGGTGAGCGCGCCCAGCCGCGCCGCTGCTGCCTCGCTCGACGCCGTGACGACCGGCAGCCCGAGAGCCGCTGACAGCGCGGCGGCTGGGTCGACCGTCAGAGCGGAGGCGGCGAGCGACGCGACGAGGTAGGACCGCTCGTGCACGGTCCCGACCCGGGCACTGTCCGCCACCTGTCCCAGGTCGACCAGGAAGACGTCGTCGACGCTCGTGGTCCTGCCGCTCAGCTGCAGCTCACCCGATCGCGGCCATTGCTGGGCGTCGAGCAGCTCGCCGAGCGTCCAGACCCGGCCGCCGCCGTCGAGGGTGGCCGGCTCCGGTTCGGGCAGCCGCTGCGCCCGAAGGCCGTAGCAGACGACCGCGTTGCTGACGTCGACGAGCGATGCCGCCACCCGGGCAGCATCGGCGCGCTCCTGCGGTGGAACGCCGAGGGCGGTGCCCAGGGCCAACGCGTCGGAGACGTGCTGGAGCGAGCGCCCCACGGCCGCGACCTCGACCGCCACCAGCGTCGCTGCCGCGGCGCGCGAGACGTCGACCCCGTCGACCACCGGCAGCCCGCGATCGAGGCGGTTGGCGACGAGGACCGCCTCGTCGGCCTCCACGAGCACGGCGCGCACTCCGGGCAGGGCAGCGATGAGACGGGCCGCCTCGTCGAAGCGGGTCCCCCGCGGCACCAGCGCCACGACCCCGTCGTCTCCGGCGGAGATGTCGTGGAGCCAGACCGGCCGGCCCGCGCCGAATCCGTGGCCCCCGCACGTCGGCGCCCCGGCCATGAGCACGGCGACCGCACCGGTGTCGACGACGGGCAGCGGGACGCTCATCGCCCGGGTCACGACCGGTCTCAGCGGCGCTACCGCAGCGATGTCGACGGTGACACCGCCGACCCGGGCAAGCCGGCGTACGAGAGTCGCCGCACCCTCGAGCGAGGACGGAGATCCCTTGGACCCACGGGTGACGACGCGGTCCCAGGCCAGCGGGCGCAGCTCGGTGCCGCTCGCGTCGACCAGCACCACCTCGGTCGTGGCGTTGCCGATGTCGACGCCGGCGACCACCCTCACGTCGACAGGCCGCGCCGGGCGTAGACCTGGGCGGCCTCACGGAACAGCTCGCCGACCAGCACCGCACCCCGGGCCTGGAGGTCGTCGGCGATGGCCAGCAGCTGCTCCACTGTCGCGCGGTGCGGGCGAAGCAGCTCGTACAGCGCCAGGACCTCGGCGTCGCCGAGCATCGCCAGCTCGGCCGCTCGCCGGAAGTTGGCTGCCAGCTGCGGATTTGCGTGCGTCTCCGCCACCTGTGCCTGGTGCTCGAGGGTCTCCGGCGCGATGCGCAGGTCGTCGACGCCGACCTCGCCCCTGCGGACCGCGTCAACGTCGAGGGTGTCTGCCGAGCGTCCGGAGAACGCCTTTGCCGTCATGGCAACAGCTCCAGCAGCTCGGGCCCGGCCAACGGGTCGACGTGCTCACGCTCCATCGCCACGAGGGACACCACCTTGGTGTGGTAGCGCGCCTCGATGGCCTCGTCGGTGTAGGGGTTGCGCACCGGTACGGGAGTCGCCCCCTTGGCGTGGCGGGCCGCGTTGACCCCCATCAGGCGGTAGAGCGAGGCATCGACGACGGGGGCGACGCTGTAGAGCTCGAGGTTGGCCAGCGGGCTCAGGTCGCGCCGGTGGATCAGCGCAGTTCCCTTGCCCTGCATGCCGATCCCGATGCCTGAGCCCGAGAGCCGGGCAGCCGTCAGGCCCACCAAGCCAAGGTCGAGCGTGGCGTTGACCCGTACCAGACGCGCCGTGCACCCCTCTTCCTCGAGCCCGGCGAGGAGCTCGGCGATCGCGTCGACGACGAGCAGTCCGGAGAGCGTGACCCAGATGTCGCGGCCCACCGCCGCCGAGACCCCGATGACCACCTCGCGCGGATCGAAACCCGCGGCGGCCGGCCCGACCACGCGCAGCCGGTCGCTGGCCCGCGTCGCCTGCTCCTGCCGCAGCTCCTCGACCGAGCGCTGCTGGCGGATCGCGTCGATCTCGGCCTGACGTGCCGGCGAAGGCTCATAGCCGGTGCCGGGCCCTGCGTAGTCGTTGGGGTCGGTGACCAGCGACAGCACGTTCATCTGCTCGTCGTAGATGGCTGCCGTCTGGAGGTAGTCGCCGTCGACCCGGGCCCGCATCATCGCCATCACTCGCTCTGCCTCGACCTCGAACCCGGTCTCGAGCAGCGCCTGGACGACGTCGACGATGGTCATGCCCGACTCACGGATCGTCCGCCCGGCGTGCAGGATCGCGAGGGTGTCGGTCTCGCCCAGGTCCTTGGAGCCAGCCGCATCGACCGCCAGCTCGACCTGCTCCTCGGTGAAGTCGGCGAGCCCGAAGAACCGGTAGACCGCGGCGACCGCCTCAGCCGCCCGCCGTCGCAAAGCGGCGACATCCTCGGCTGTCGCGGTGCGCAGCCCCCCGTCGACCCCCCAGTCGCGCTGCATGGCCAGGTAGTCGTCGAAGTCCTCGGCGTTCCAGTTGCTCGGGCCGAACATGTTGTCGTACCGCTGGATCGAGCCGAAGCCGGACGTGATGAAGTCGGACCCGGCCAGCAGGATCGGCAGCGTACGGGACGTGCGGCGGACGTCGGACTCGGACATGAGGGCGTCGTTGCCCGAGCAGGACTCGAGGTTGCGCATCATCACCATGACGTTCTCGCACATGAGCTCGCGCACGCCGCGCGGCACCGACGCCGCGACGCTGGCTCCGTCGATGCCGCCGTTCTGCACGCCCTGCGCACCGATCGCGCGGGCCAGGGAGACGCAGCGAGCCTCGAGGTAGAGCATCGAACAGCCCTCGGCGCCGCCCATCAGCACCTCGGCGCCCGCGCCGGAGGAGACCCGCATCTTGATGCCGCGGGAGGCGTAGGCCGACGCGAGGAACGCCTTGGACCACGGGGTGTCGTCGCCGTCGATGAAGACCTGCTCGGTGCCGTACAGGCTGATGGTCTCGGCGTACGAGACCAGCCCACGCATGCCCATCTCGAGCTCCATCGCCTCCTCGACCGAACACTGTACGAGCACGCCCGGTGAGCCGACAGCGGCCCCGATCGTCACGGCGACCGCGTTGCTGGGCGCGTCGCCGAGCACCGGAACCGTCGTCTCGATCTCGCGAAAGCCATATGCGACAGCGGTTGCGGCATCGGCCGCGAGCAGCAGCGGGTCGTCCAGTCGGTTGGTGACGTGCGCCTGGTTGCTGGGCGTCCGTCGTGCTCGCAGCTTGGTCATGGCCATGCCCAGCTCCATCGGGCGGAGCATCGCCAGCACCTGGGTGACCTTGGCCGGCGTCATGCCCGCCACGAGGCGTACGACCTCGGCGCGCGGGACGTCGGGGCTCACCAGCATGCGGGCGACCGCGACGTCGGTGAGCGCCATCGCCTCCTCTGCGACGGCCACATCGATGCCGTGCCTCGCGATGAACTCGTCGACGAAGTCGAACTCCGCCTCCGGCTTGCCATCGAGCTCGACCACCCGCCCGTCGCTTACGACGATGGAGGCTCTCGGGTCCTGCGGGGACGCGAGGGCGACCAGCCCGAGCGAGGGGTCCTCCACTGCGAAGCCGTCGAGGTTGACCGGCTGCGCGTCCATCAGCCGGATGCGGCCGACCGGGGCGTCGGTCATGGCTGCTGCTCGTCGTCGCTGGTGCCTCCGGCGGCAAGCCAGACGAGACGGCCGGCCTCTGCGGCGGCGACGTCCTGCTCCACCGTGCCACCACTCACTCCGATGCCGCCCACGACCCGGCCGCCGGACCACAGCGGAAGGCCGCCGCCGATGATGGTCCATCGCCCACCGCCCGCCATCTGCACGCCGAACAGCGGCGCGCCAGGCACGGCGAGCCGGCCGAGCTCGAGGGTGGAGATGCGGTGGGACACAGCGCTGTACGCCTTGTCCGTCGCCAACGTGGGGCCGGCGATCTCGGCACCGTCGAGGCGCTCCAGGACGACGAGGTGTCCACCGCCGTCGACGACAGCTGCCGTCACCAGCGCCCCTTGCTCGTGGGCCGACACCAGAGCCGCGGCCACCATCTGCCGGGCCAGCTCCAGGGTGACGGTCACTGTCACGACGCGCTCCAGGCAGCGGCACGAGCCCGCATCAGGCGGTGCATGCCACCCATCGCCTCGGTGCCGCGCAGCACCGCCTTCGGCAGCTTTGCGGTCATCGTGTAGACCGTGTCGACGACGTTGGCCACCGGTGTCAGGACCGCCTGCGAGACCAGTTGATAGGCGTCGAGGGTCGACAGTCCCGTCTCGGCCGAGAGCCAGTGCACCATCTCGGTGTGGGCGATGCGGAACGCGTCCTCGAGCGGCTTGGTCGACCCGGTGGTGATGAGGAAGTCGTCGGTCTCGAGCCGCGGCCACGGGGTCGGCACGCCCTTGATGAGGTCGACGACGAGCACGGTGTCCATCGCGGTCTCGACCGCCACCCCGCAGGTCTCCCCCTCACCTTGGCGGGCATGGCCGTCACCAAGGCTGAGCAGCGCGCCAGGCACGTTGACCCCGAGGTAGCAGGTGGTGCCGGCGCGCATCTCGGGGGTGTCCATGTTGCCGCCCCAGCTGCCCGGGGTGAGCGCCGACCTGACCTCGCCCAGCGGTGGCGCGACACCCACCGTGCCGTGCATCGGGTCGAGCGGCAGGTCGACCTCGTACGGGGAGTCGAGCGCCGCGTAGCGGACCAGCCGATCGACCAGGTCGAGCGCATAGAACCAGGTGCGTTCGGCAAGCGCCGGGTGCAGCAGTGCCGTGGTCGGGGTGGCGGTCAGCGACCCGAAGAACGGGACCGTCGAGCTCACGCCCCAGGCCTCCCGGGGCTCGATGCTGACGAAGTGCACCACCACCGTGTCGCCCGGCTCGGCGCCCTCGACCCAGAACGGGCCGGTCTGCGGGTTGAGGTAACGCGGGTCGATCACCTCGCTCGCCAGGTCCCGTACCGAACGCACCTTGCCGGCGAAGCAGTCCAACGTCGACGTGCTCAGCACCTGGCCGGGACGCAACGTCGCCCTCGCCGCCGCACCACCGAAGGTGTAGACGAGGCTCGCCGGGTCGACGTCCCCGTCGACCGGAAAGTGAATGGTCGGCTCCGTCACAAGCACCCTTCGCGCGGCTGAGGACAGACGGCCCACTGCGGGGCAGGGCGGCACTCGGCCGACCTACCCCGCAGACGGGTGGCGCTAGACCAGCGAGATGTCGCGCTCGTGGGTCTCCTCCATCACCGTACGCCCGATGGATGCATAGACCAGAGGGCTCCTGGCCTTCAGGTACATGATGAGCGCGAGACCGAGGACGAACGTGCCGCCGACGATGTAGGGGATGGCCTTGTAGAACGGCGAGACCGAGCCTGCACCGCCGGCGAAGCTGAGGTTGGAGAAGAGCAGGTAGATCACGTAGACCATGCCCAGCCCGCCGATGATCGGCGAGATCAGGGTCGAGAACACGTTGCCCTTGTGCACCTTTTTGACGTTGAAATACCAGATGACCGCGACGGACGTGATGGTCTGGACGAACAGGATCGCCATCGTCCCCATCAGCGCGAGCAACCCGTACAGGTAGATGTAGCCACCGGACAGCGGGTCGCTGCCGTGCACGGACAGGACGTAGAACCCGACCGTGAGCACCAGGGTGATGACGCTCTGGACGAACGACGCGATGTGCGGCGACTGGTGGGTACGGTGCGTCGCCCCCAGCGAGCGGTGCAGGGCGGGCACCTCACGACCGATGGCGAAGATGTAGCGCGACGCCGCGTTGTGGAAGGCCAGGGCACAGGCGAACGAGCCCGACACGATGAGGAACTTGTAGACGACGGTGATCCAGTGGCCGCCGAGGTTGGCGGCCGCAAGGTTGGTGAAGGAGCCGATCGAGTTGTTGACCGAGAGGTCGATGGCGTTCTTGGTGCCGTTGCCGGCGATGACCATCCAGGAGACGAACGTGTAGAAGAGGCCCAGGCCCACCACGGCGATCATCGTGGCCCGCGGGACGATCTTCTTGGGGTTGCGCGACTCCTCGCCGTACACCGCCGTGGTCTCGTAGCCGACCCACGACCAGAACGCGAAGAAGATGCCGATCGCGGCCGACCCTGCGGCGATGGCGTTGCCGTCACCGCCCTTGATCCCCAGACCTCCCCCGGCCTTGAGTCCGTTGAAGGCCTTGACCGGGTTGATCGCGCTGGCCATCAGACCGTTCGGACCGCCGCCCTTGAACAGGACGGACAGCGCAAGGGCGGACAGAAGGACGATTTCGCAGATGAGGAAGAAGCCGAGGATGGCCGCCGCGATGCTGATGTCGAAGTAGCCGAGCACGGCGATGATGACGATGCCGACCACACCGATGAGGAGCCAGTTGACGTCGACGTTCCACCACGACTTCATCGCGTCGTTGGCGAAGTAGGCGAAGATGCCGATCAGCGATCCCTCGAACACGATGTAGGCCATGGTGGCGAGCAACCCGGTCGCCATGCCCCAGATCTGGCCGAGGCCGTGGGTCACGAACCCGTAGAAGGCGCCTGCCGTGGTGATGTGCTTGGCCATCGCGACGTAGCCGATGGTGAAGAACGTCAGCACCACGGTGGCGAAGAGGAAACCGCCAGGCGCGTAGATGCCGTTGCCGTAGCCCACGGCGATCGGCACGTTGCCGGTCATCGCGGTAATGGGGGCGGCATTGGCGACCGCCATGAACAGCACGCCACTGATGCCGATCGCGCCGGCCTTCAGCGTCTTGGTGCCGGTCGTCGACGACGACACCACCGCACTGGGCTCGGTCGTGAGATCCTCTGGTGCAGTCACGGGTGGGGACCTTCCGGCTGGTCGGGGGTCTGCTGACAGCGAGCATCGAGGAACGGGGAACGCACCCCAAGGCGGTGCCTGACGGGTGCGTCAACGGGATCGTGCCAGTGTGCGAAGGTGTGTACAAGACGTTGTCTGCAACATCCTGATGACAGAGGCGTTTCGGGCTGCGTAGCAAGTTGACGGTCGTCGGGTGGCGGTGCTAACTCTGTGCCTGACCGTCCCCGGTGTCGGTTCCGGTAGGACCTGGAGACATGGGGTGGCGAGGGTGTGGCAGGTCGATGCCGCCGACTTCACCGATGCTGACGCCAAGTCGGCGTTCCTGGCCCGGTCCAAGGAGTTCTGGAATCCCGGCAAGACGCAGTTCTGGATCGATGCCGGGGTCCCCTTGGTCATCGACCGCCGCGAGGGCTACGTCCTGCACGACGTGTCCGGCAAGCGGCTGATCGACCTGCACCTCAACGGCGGCACGTACAACCTGGGCCACCGCAACCCCGAGGTGGTGCGCGCCGTCACCGACGCGATGGGCCGGTTCGACATCGGCAACCACCACTTCCCGAGCCTCGCGCGGACCGCGTTGGCCGAGGCGCTCGTGTCCACAGCCCCGGCGGGGCTCAGCAAAGTCATCTATGCGAGTGGCGGCGGCGAGGCCATCGACATCGCCCTCAAGACCGCTCGGCACGCGACCCAGCGGCGCAAGATCGTCTCGATCGTCAAGGCCTACCACGGGCACACCGGCATCGCCCTCGGTGCCGGCGACGACCGCTTCTCCCGGCTCTTCCTGTCCGACCAGCCCGAGGACTTCCCGCACGTGCCGTTCAACGACCTCGAGGCCATGGAAAAGGCCTTGGTAGCCGAGGATGTCGCGGCGGTCATCATGGAGACCATTCCGGCGACGTACGGATTCCCACTGCCGCAGCCCGGCTACCTCGAGGCGGTCAAGGCGCTCTGCGAGACGTACGGCAGCCTCTACATCGCCGACGAGGTGCAGACCGGGCTCATGCGCACGGGTGAGCTGTGGGGCATCACCAAGCACGGCATCACCCCCGACATCCTGGTCACAGGCAAGGGCCTCTCCGGCGGCATCTACCCCATCGCAGCGGTGCTGGCGACCGACCAGGCGGGCGCGTGGCTGTCCGAGGACGGCTTCGGTCACATCTCCTCGTTCGGCGGTGCCGAGCTGGGGTGCATCGCGGCCCTCAAGACGCTCGAGATCACCACGCGGCCGGAGACGCGGTGGCAGGTGCACTACATCGCCGAGGCTGTGCGGCAGGGCTTGCTCGCGGTCCAGGCGCAATGCCCCGACTGGTTCGTCGGCATCCGTCAGCACGGGGTGATCCTCGGACTGGAGTTCGCCCACCCCGAGGGCGCGAAGTACGTCATGCGGCAGCTCTACGACAATGGCATCTGGGCCATCTTCTCGACGCTCGACCCGCGGGTGCTGCAGTTCAAGCCCGGCCTGCTGCTCGACCCCGACCTGGTGACCGAGCTGCTCGGACGCACGGCCACCGCGATCCTGCGCTCGCGCGACGACGCGGCCCGGCTCGGCCGCCCATGACCAGTCCCGCGCACGCCGTGATCGGCCAGGCCCGTTGGGCTGCGGCCGCCCTGGCGACGTACGAGCCGGACCGGGTGCAGCGCATCGTGTTGGCCGTCGCGACGGCGGTCCCTGCGGGGCCTGCACGACGGCTGGCCGAGGCGTGCCTGGCGCACAGCGAGACGCTGACGGCCGGGCCCCAGCTCGACCTGTCGAGCGGGTCCCAGCTGCTGCCGTCGCCGGTCGGGGTGGTCGTGCTGGTCGCGCCCGCGGCGGAGCCGGAGCTGGTGGTGTGGCACGCGGCGCTGCTGGCAGCCGCCAACCGCAATGTGCTGCTGGTGCTGTGGTTTGAGGGCTCAGACCTCGCGGACGTTGTGGCCGCCGCTGCCGACGCGGGTACGGCCGCTGGCGCCCCTCAAGGATGGCTGCAGGGTCTCGCGGTTGCCGCGGATGACGCTGCCTCGGTTGCCGCCCCGGCCGGTGTCGATCTCGTGGTCGTTGCCGACGAGTCGGGTGTGGCGGCCGCAGGGCTGAGCGGCCGGCCGTGGGTGCACGCCAGGCCCGGAGGCGTACCCGCGTGGGTCACGTCGACCGCGGACGTGGCTGCTGCGGCCGACCAGGTGCTCCGAAGCCGCGAGACGAGAACGACTCCGTACCAAGGCTGCGAGGCAGTTCTCCTGGTTGACGACCAGGTGCTGCCGCAGCTCGTCGCTGCACTCGCCGCGTCGGGCGCCGCAGTGCTGAGTCCGGCCGAGCGGGACCGGCTGCTGGAGGTGATGGCAGTGGCCGAGGAGGGTGTGTCAGCGGTCGCGCTGGCGGCAGCAGCTGGCATCACCGTTGCGGCGTCCACCCGACTGCTCGTCGTACCCGTCGAGCAAGTCGTCGCCGAGGACCCGTTCGTGCACCCGTCGCGGCTGCCATTGCTGGCCCTGCTGGCCGTGACCAGCCCCGAGCAGGGCATCGCGGCTGCAAGGGCCGTGACCCGGCTGAGGTCCGGCCGAGCGATCGCCGCGGTGCACACCACCGACCCGAAGACCGCTGCCCGGCTCGGAGCCGCCCTTCAAGTCTCTCTGCTCTTGGTCAACGAGGGCGTCGCTCGGCCCGGCACGGCCCTCGAGCCGACAGATCTGGTCTGGCTGACCCGGGTGCACGACGTTGGCCCCACTGCTGAGGCTGCGCAGGCGATCTCGTCACCGTGGGCTCCTGGTGCGGTGCCGCCGTACCCGTGGGCATCCAACGACCCCCGTGGGTCTCATGGCTGACGCGGTCCACGACCTCTCCGGAGGCGGCGATGTGCTGGTACGGCTTCACAACGTTGCCGAGCGCGCACTCGGCTCGTACGACGTGGCGCCCGGGTCGACGGTTTCCCTCATCAACGTGTCCGAGAACGCCACCTACCGGGTCGACCAGCCCGACGGCCCCAGCCTGATCCTTCGTCTGCACCGACTCGGCTACCACTCCCGCGACGCCATCGCCTCCGAGCTCGCCTGGTTGGCCGCGGTGGCGACCGACACCGGCATCCGCACGCCAGTCGTGGTTCCGGCACGCGACGGCGAGCAGGTCATCGCCGTGACGGACGAGGGCCGGCACGCGGTGATGTTCGAGCTGTTGCCAGGCGCCGA
The DNA here is from genome assembly GCA_033097465.1 of Acidothermaceae bacterium B102. Taxonomy (GTDB): domain Bacteria; phylum Actinomycetota; class Actinomycetes; order JAWWOL01; family JAWWOL01; genus JAWWOL01. The sequence continues at coordinate 2,843,371 of AP028633.1, read as the reverse complement.
GCCGAGTGAGGACCACCTGGTCCGCGACTTCGAGCCGCTGGGTGCACTCACGGCCAGGCTGCACGAGCACGCCGTCCAGTGGCAGCAACCGGCGCGGTTCACCCGATTTGCCTGGGACTACGACGCAGCCTTCGGTACGCAGCCGCGGTGGGGGCGGTGGGCCGACGGCGTGGGCGTGGGCGCACAGGAGCGCGAGGTGCTGGGCCGACTCGACACCACGATCAGACAGCGACTCCAGGCGTACGGGCAGGGTCGCGACCGCTTCGGCTTGATCCACGCCGACCTTCGGCTGGCCAACCTGCTGGTCGACGGAGCATCCACTGCCGTCATTGACTTCGACGACTGCGGCACCGGCTGGTTCCTCTACGACGTCGGGGCAGCCGTCAGCTTCATGGAGCACTATCCGCAGGTGCCGGAGATGATCGACGCCTGGCAACGGGGCTACCGGACCGTACGACCTCTGTCTCAGGCAGACGAGGACGAGATCTGGACGTTCGTGCTGTTCCGCCGGCTGCTCCTCGTGGCCTGGATCGGCTCGCACAGCGCGGCTGAGATCGCCCAGGAGCTCGGCGCCGGCTACACCGCAGGGTCGTGCGAGCTCGCCGAGGCCTACCTGTCCACCCACGCGTAAAGGAGCACCATGGCTCTGTCGGTCGAAGGTCTGTCGGTTGTCGTCACGGGCGCGAGCAAGGGCATCGGCAAAGGCATCGCGGCTGTGTTCGCGGCCAACGGCGCCAACGTCGTCATCAGTGGCCGCAGCCCCGAACCGCTGGCGCAGACCGCGGCAGAGCTCGATGCCCTCGGCGGGGGGCGGGTCGAGTGGATGGTCGCCGACGTGGGCAGCCGCGACGACTGCCACGCCCTGGCCGCGACCGCCGTCGACCGGCTGGGTGGCATCGACGTGCTCTGCGCCAACGCCGGCATCTTCCCGAGCGCCCGGTTGAGCGACCTGACCGAGGCCAACGTCGACGAGATGAACCGCACCAACCTCAACGGGACCATCTGGGCGGTACAGGCGGCGCTGCCGGCGCTCGAGGCAAGCGGCCGCGGCCGGGTCATCCTCACCTCGTCCATCACCGGACCGATCACCGGCTTCCCGGGCTGGAGTCACTACGGAGCAAGCAAAGCGGCCCAGCTCGGCTTCATGCGCACGGCGGCGATCGAGCTTGCCAGCAAAGAGATCACGGTCAACGCGGTGCTCCCCGGCAACATCGCCACCGAAGGCCTGGCCGACCTCGGCGCGGGCTACATCGCGGGGATGGAGGCATCGATCCCCATGGGCAAACTCGGCTCGGTCGGGGACATCGGGTACGCCGCACTCTTCTTCGCCAGCGCCGAGGCGGCCTACATCACGGGCCAGTCGCTCGTCGTCGACGGCGGACAGGTGCTGCCCGAGTCACCCGAGGCACTCGCCTGACGCTGGTGGCTGCGTACGGCTGGGGCTTCCGTCGACAAGGCGTCCGGCTGCGCCTCTCGGCCTGTTCCGAGCAACGCAACGGGTGGCAGCCGCTGATAGCAGCTAACGCCCCCGTCCCGGGAATCGTTACGGACAGGGCAACCGGAGATTGAGCGGCGTTCGACGTCCCGCCCAGGGGACCCCTGCGGAACGTCCCGGCGGTGGTTCGCCGATCGGGCCGGCAAGACTCCCCATTCGGCGGCCGTAGGTCTGTCGCGGAGGGCTACGGTCGTCCCGGCGACCCTGGCCCTCCTGGCCAGCCGCAAGCCGGACCGGCTGTGCCAGCCGCGGGTTAACCGAGAATGCCCAACGATTGCGGATCCCTTGCCGTTGGCGTGAGACGACTGCGAGTGCCGTCGGCCACTCACGTCAGAAGCCGGGCGACCGCGGCGGTTAGCGAGTCGTGAAGGTCCGCGGAGCCAACAGACAGCGCGAGGTGAGTTGGTCCCCATCTCATCCCAGGCGCGGCAACCGCAGTCGTCCAGAAGAACGCCAGCGCCTCCTGCAGAGTTTCGTCGTCATGCCACGACGTCGTAACCACGCCTCGCGAGGGTTGGCTCCCATGCTGGATGTCGAGCTGCACATCAACTTCGTCAAACACGTCGTGAACACGCTCGCAGCCAGGGCCCCAGCACGAGACGTAGAAGACGCCGCCCTCGATCAGCTGTTCTGCGAGAGCCGCAACGTTGTCGATTTCGGGCGCCTCCGAGGTTGCCAGGAAGATCGCGTTGACCGGCATGGGGTCAATGGCGGAGCGCCACGACGCCAGCCGGTCAATGTGAGCCAGGTAGAGCCGACGACGCCCGAGGTCGGGGTCGTCGTCCTCACCCACCAGCTGCCACGTTGTCACTGCTGCAGTATCCCCGACGCGCGTCACCAGGTTGAGCGACGGATCACCCGGCGGATTGCCAGCCCTAAGATGCTCGCAAAGCCGCGGTTGCAGCACGTCATTTGATGCTGATGAACCCCTCGCGCCGGCCGTGGAGAGGCCAGGCCCTGATGCGAGGGGGCTCGCTCTGCCCAGTCGCAGGGGCACGGTCACCGCCAGGGGTAAGGCCTGCTAGCGCTGCAGCAGATTACGCATTCGCGCCCAGGTAACCTCAACCGATGTACAGCGTGGTGCTGGTCATTGCTCTGGTAGGGGCCGTGGTCACGAAGGCGTCGGCGGCCTACTTCGCCAGCGACGACTGGTCCGCACGGGAGACCAGTCGGCGCAGCTGGACGCGTTGGCTGTCCTACGTGCTGGTGGCGTTCCTCGTATTGGCCGTCTTGGCCTTCCTTCTGGCGGCGAGCGGCTAAGGATCCTCATCTCGGACGGCGATCCGTCCGGAGCGGAACCTTCGGGGACGGGCCCGGCCGTACGGCGGCCGGCGCCCATGGGTACGCCGGGCAACGTTGTTACCGGTTGCGAAGGGACTTCGCGATCCGGCTGAAGGCGGAGACGGTGTAGGCGGGCGCACCGGTGCATTCATCGTCGCTGCTGAGCTGGTAGTTGAGATGGCTCACGGGGTCGCGCCAGTCCAGCACCAGGTCGTCGGAGGCGATCACCCGATTGATGGCGACATCCTGCCCGGCCAGCCGGACGGCGCCGACCCGTTTGAGGCTGGCAGGCTCCCAGCGGGGCTGCGTGCCGGGACCCTGGGTCAGTGCGACGCCGCGCGTAGCTCCACCCGTGGGCGAACAGTCGGGTCGGTGCGACCCGGTCTTGCTGGGCGGCTGCCAGACCTGTTCCCAGTAGCTGGGGGCCGCTTCGACGGCGGCTGTCTTCGGACGCAGGGGGTCCGCTGACACCTCGCGGGCCAGGCTCAGCCCCTGCGGGAGAGCGGTTGGCAGCAGGAGGGCGGCGCCGTCGAAGACTCGGTGCTCCTGGCCAGAGGTGGCGTCGACTACCGGTCTGCCGGACAGCGGCTGTGGCAGAACGACATCGGCGTAACGCAGCCACCCGGCCGCGTCGCACCCGCCTGCCGTCTGCTGGTCCACGATGAGGGACACGGTGACCGTCTTTCCGGTGTCGGCGGCGGTGGCGTGGGCCGGCCCGTCGCAGTCACCGGTCATGAACGTGATGATGACCTTTCGGGGATCGCGGTCGTCGCGTACCGCCAGCCAGGAAACTTGCCGCGGCGCCCGCGCAAAGGACGGGTTACCGGGACCCAGGACAACCATGGTCTCCGCGACGCCGGTCATCGGCGCAGTGGCGGGCGCCAGCTGCTCGGCGGTTGTTGTGGGCGCTGCGGACGTACGGCTGTTCGTCACCGTGGCGGCGGCAGCTCCGCTCGTCCCAACCGTTGCGCTCGCCCGGCAAGCAGACAACCCGGCGACAAGGCAGAGCAGGACGGCGACCCGGCCCGCGCAGCCGGCCGCGCCGTTCGACACCGACCGCGCCATGAGCAATCCTCCCGCCTGCGTCACGAAGCTAGGACGCAGCCGACCGTACGCCGGTTCCCGGAAGCAGGAGCTATCAAGAACCCTCGGGGCGCTGCTCAGCGCAGCCGTGGCTCGATCGTCGTCGCGCTCGAGGATCGCCAGCCGGTGCAGCAACGTGCCGCCATGCTGGGCAGATGCTTCCGCGCCGGTTACAGCTCGAGAAGTGCTCGCAACCGATCGATCTCGTCGAGGAGCCGAGGCAGTGCGGTGCGTGCTTCAGCGACAAGGTCCAGGTCGGCTGCGTCGGCGCCACCCGAGTCTCGCGACACGTACATGTCGTCGCCTCGGTTACCCTCGGCACCGACCATGATGAAGGTGTCACCGGAGGTGTGATCGCGTCCCTCCACCCAAGCCGACCAAGGGCCAGGGCTGCCGGCATCCGAAAGGTGTCTCAGCCGATCAAGCTCCTTCTGCGATATCGGTTCGCTGCTCATCCAACCCTCCAGGTGTTTGTCGCGACGACGGTAGACGACGTGCAGTACACCGACCAGTGACCGGTCACCGATCGACCAACGGAGCATCGTTCATGGGAGTCGGCGCCAGCCGCACTGGTGGCTCGGCTCGTCGCCGCCTGTGGACGAAACCCTGCGGAGTTCAGCTATCCACCTCCCGCACCGATCGCCGATCGGTCAGCGGAGTACCACCCCGCACCGGACGACGATCGGCGTGGCGTTGGCGTTCGCGTCAGGTTGGCCGACGCAGCTTTGGGCTGGAGCCGCCCCGCGACATATCTAAATGTCTGCCGGCGGCGTGCCAGGCATGAGCCCGAGCTCGGCCGCCGACATCAACCGGTAGCCATCCGGCATCCACGCCTTCTGAAACGGAGCTAGCCATTCGATAGCCGGGTCGAACCCCAGCTCTGGGAACCAGCTTCCCTCTAGGTATCCCACGTACCGCAGGGACATGGCACCCAGAAGGGTGACGGACTCGTTGATGTCGCGAAAGGTGATGGGCGCTTTGGCATTGGGTCTGGAGTTGAGGCTGTGCGCTATGGACTTGTCTACGTACTTGCGCACCTTGGCGCTGGTCGCTCGCAGAACCGTCAAGTCCGCATCCACTATCCCTACGTCGAAAAGGTCGGTGTCTGGGTCGCAGACCCTCTGCCAGGCCGCTTCTCTGTCCCGCCGCAGCCGGCCATCTGTGGCGCCGAGGTACCGATCACGAGTGAACACTGATGGGTGGGCTACCATCTCGGTCAGCAGCCGACCCATCGACTTCGGCCGGTCGTTTGTCCCAACGTCGCACTGTCGTCGGATCGCCACGGCCTGAGTGGTCGTGTAATGCCCCGAGAGCCACGCGTTCATCACCTGGTTGTGGGTGACGGACTGGTTGCGCTGAAGCATGTCAACAACGGACAGCCAAATCGCACGATTATGGGCCATCTGGTGGATATCCATCTTCGCGGTACTGAGCATCGTCAGCCAGCTATGCCAGCGACTGTCCGTCGTGAACTGTGTCATGACGACGACGCTAGCCTTCGGCGTCAGCACGGGACGCCCAACATGTGGGGTACCAAGGAGCAGCGGTCGAGGTTACGCCTCCGCTGCGCGGTAGAGCTCCGCTGACTGTTCGTCAAACCGCTGCGCGTGCGCGACCGTGCCGCTGAGCTCGGCTATGGTGCCGGCATGAGCGAGCGCGATGACTCGGAGGCCCCGGAGGCGTGGGTCGCCGTGGACGATGCGGGCTATCGAACCGCCTGGGACGCCTTTGACGGTCGCTTTGGTTTCCGTGCCTCGACTCGCCCGGACGGCTGGCCTGCTATCCGCGAGCCGATACCCTCCGTCACCTTCGATCTCTCCGCCATCCCGGACGGCGCCATGCGCGGGGCAGCGTACGACGCGATCAATGCGGAGGCGCTGCGCTGCTTCGTCTGGGCTCTACCCGAAGCGGAGGCACTGCTGGTCCTGGACTGGCAGCATCCCGCGTACCGGTTTCGCCCCCGAGCCCAGGCGCAGAGGTGGGACGCGAAGTGGCTGGTGCCCGTCTTTCCCGACGGGGACTACTACGCCTTCCTCACCCCAGACTTCGATGAAGGCACCTTCGGCCACCCCTGGGAGAAGACGCTGTGCGTCCTTGGTCCACGCATGGTCGCATCCCTGGCAGCGTCATTGGCCACCTGGTTGCCCGTTGTGCGACGCAACGGGCAACGGACAGAGCCCTCCTAGGAACCGTCGCCGCCGGTGGCAGTCTCGCCCCGGCCGGTAGGGCAGCCGCGCGGTCGAGCGCTGTCGACGTTGTGTCGTTTGCGGATCGGCTGTTGACACAGGCAAGGACTGGATCGCAAACAGGCAACCATGCCGAGGTGCTGCTCGTCTGCCGTCATGGCTCCTCAGGAGTAGCGCGTGACGAAGCCCCTGCGGCGGAAGATGCGCAGCATCCAGGTCAGGTAGGCCAGCGCGATGGCGGTCAGCACAACCGTGGTCCCGGCGGCCAACCACAGCTCACCCCACGGCATCGGGTGCCCTGTTGCCAGCGCCCGGCCGGCAGCGAAGGCATGCGTCGTCGGCAGGACCTCGGAGATCGGACGCAGCACCGCGGGCAAAGCGCTTACCGGGTAGAAGACGCCCGACAACGGCATGACGACGAAGAGGATGCCCCACGCCAGCGCCTCGGCCCCACTGCCGTACCGCAGCACGAGGCCGATCACGAACAGCGCGACGAGCCAGCCGACCACCAGCAGGATCGCCACGATCGGCACGAGTCCCCAGCCCAGGGTGGTGATGTTGAACGAGTACGCACCGGCGGCTAGCACGACGACCGCGCCCACGCCTAGCACGAGCTTGACCAGGCCAAAGAGCGCAACCCCCGCGACGTACTCCCACTCATGCAGTGGAGTGGCCAGCAGGTTAAGCACGTTGCGCGACCAGGTCTCTTCGAGAAGCCCTGTGGCCAGGGCGATCTGGGCCTGGTAGACGACGTGCCACAACACGATGCCGACCATGAGGAACACCGCGACCTGAGAGCCGGGTGTGTGGGCGGCACCCGAGGCGTAGACGCCGATCGAGCCGAACATCACGGTGTCGACGACCGGCCAGAGCACCACGTCGAAGAGCCGGTGCGGGCTCCGGACGAGCACCAGCGCATGACGGCTGGCCACGGCCACGATGCGGTCGAGGCTGGCGCCCGTACCCGTTCGACGGCTGAGCGGGGCAAGACTGACGGCGGTCACAGCGGCACTGGCCCTCTCATGTCCTCGGCGGTCTGGCCCAGGTCGCGCTGCTCGGCGAGGTGCAGGAACACGCCCTCAAGGTCGTCGCGCCCGAACCGCGTGGCGATGTCGTCCGGCGTCCCGTTGGCGACGACCTGTCCGGCAGCGAGGAACACGACCCGCTCGCAGAGCCGCTCCACCTCCACCATGTTGTGGCTGGTGACCAGGAGCGCAGTGCCGTCCTCGTCGCATAACCGCTCGAGTCCGGTACGGACGCGCAGCGCCACATCGGGGTCCAGCGAGGCGGTGGGCTCGTCGAGCACCAGCAAGCGCGGCCGATGCAGCGCTGCCTTGACGATGCCGACCAGCGTCTTCTGCCCGCTCGACAACTCGGTGCCCATCGCCTTGCCGAGGTGGCCGATGCCAAATCGCTCCAGCCCGAGCTCGGCCGCCCGTTTGGCGTCGCGGACACCCTCGAGCCGGGCGAACATCCGGAGGTACTCCCCCACCCGCATGCGCTCCGGCAGCGGCAGATAGCCGGCGGCGAACCCGACCTCGGTCAGCGCCCGCGAGCGCTGCGCCGGCAGCCGGTGGCCGAGGATCTCGACCGTGCCCGCATCGGGGCTCACGGCGCCGAGGCACATCAGCAGCGTGGTGGTCTTGCCGGCACCGTTGGGTCCGAGCAGGCCGACCCGCTCGCCCTGGCCCACGAAGAGGTCGACCCCGTCGACAGCGCGGCCACGGCGATAATCCTTGACCAGTGCCGTCGCGCGGAGTGCCGGTACGGCATGGTCTGAGGTCACGTCGTCCTACTCTGCCACCGAGAGGCCCGCGAACCCACCGATTTTCGGCCGGCCCGGTCAGGTCCCTCGGTAGCCTGGAGGCATGGACGAGCGTGACCTGACCCGCATCAAAGCCGTGCTCCTCGACATGGACGGCACCCTCGTCGACTCCGACGCCGCGGTCGAGCGCGCGTGGACCATCTGGGCGGCCGAGCACGAGGCCGACCTCGCCGAGGTGCTCGTCGTGTCCCACGGCGCTCCCGCCGATTCGACCGTGCGCCACATGTTCCCGGCGTACAGCCCTGACGAGGTCGACGTGTCCGCCGACCGTCAGCTCGCGCTGCAGTACGACGACCTGAGGGACGTGGTCCCCGCCGTGGGTGCGCACGAGCTGCTGGAGACGCTGGCAGCGCTGGCCCTGCCGTGGGCCGTGGTGACGAGCGCCGACACCCGCCTCGCCGCGCTGCGGCTGGCTGCTGCCGGCATCGAGCCGCCGGTCCTCGTGACCGTCGACCAGATCAGCGCTGGCAAGCCCGACCCCGAGGGCTACCGCGTCGCGGCCGAGCGCCTGGGCATCGATCCCCGCGACTGCCTCGTCGTCGAGGACGCAGCCGTCGGGGTGACTGCCGGGCGCGCAGCGGGCGCGATGGTCGCCGGCCTTCGGGGCATCCCTGCCGACCTTGCCATCAGCGACCTCGGCCAGCTCGCCGGCCTGCTCCGCGCCGCCTCCGGGTCGCGCTGACCATGCTTACCAGGGAGCTCAACGCCCACGGCTACGGCCAACGCGGTACGACGTACACCGCACACCGGGCGGCCACCCCGCCCCGCGGCGACGGCCGGCTCGACGCACCACCTTGGACCACCGCGGCGCGTACCCCTCGGTTCGTCGACCTGCGGACCGGCGTCCCCGCGCCGCTCGACACCACGGCGGCGGTCGTCTGGGACGACGAGGCGCTCCACATCGGCTTCTGGGCAGCCGATCCGCAGGTCACCGCCACCATGACCGAGCGGGACAGCCTGCTGTTCTACGAGAACGACCTCGAGGTCTTCATCGACGGCGGTGACAGCTACTACGAGCTCGAGCTCAACGCCCTCGGAACGGTGTACGAGGTGTTCTACATCTGGCGCGACGCGTTCACCCCGGGCAGCGCGTGGGACCAGCCGCGATTCGACGTGCACCACCCCCGCGTCCACTCCTTCGCCGGCGACCACGGTCCCGGGCCGGCGTCCTTCTGGGCGGGCGACCACCCTCGCGGCACCCGCTGGGCCTACCTCGACTACGACGTCGCCGGACTCCAGGTGGCGGTCCACGTCGACGGAGTTCTCAACGACACCAGCGTGATCGACCGCGGCTGGACAGCAGAGGTACGCATCCCGTGGGCCTCGCTGACCGACCTTGCCAACGGCCGCAGCCTGCCGCCGCAGCAAGGTGACGAGTGGCTGCTGTTCCTCGGCCGGTTCCAGCGGCTGGCGACCCGCACTCCTGGCGAGACGATCGGCGCGGGCTGGGCCGCCAACCCGCACGGGGTCAACGACACCCACCTGCCGGAGAGCTTCACCCGCGTCATCTTCGAGGCCTAGACACAGCAATGCGCCCCGCCCCAGCGGTCGGGACGAGGCGCGCCGCCGTGCGGACTAGTTGGTGCCGGACCAGAAGTGGAACCCTGCCGACCAGGCCAGCGACGCCACGAACGGCGCTGCGTTGACCGTGCCGAGCCCCGACGACAGGTCGTACCCCGGGAGCGCCGGGTAGCCGGTGACCCCATCGAAGGAGTTGTCGCCCGAGGTCACGTCGACGATGCCGCCGTGGAACGGCTCGTGCTGCATGCTGTAAAGCGCCGGGTTGATGTTGCCCAGCGAGCGACCCCGCAGCTGCGCGGCGTCGGCGACCAGGCCGGCGAAGATCGGGCTGGCCTCACTGGTGCCGCCGAAGATGTGGTAGCCCACGGATGCCCCGCCGAACGAGTAGTAGACGATGCAGCCACCGTCGACCGCTGCCGTCATCGAGATGTCCGGCGTGCCGCGCTGGGTGCCGACGACGGAGGAGACCCGGTTCTGGAAGAACGGCCGGCTGAACACCGTGCTGAGACCGCCGCCCCCAGCGCCGTACCCGTCGTTCCAGACCACGTCCGGTGAGAGCCGGTTGCCGTTGTCGTCGAGCGTCAGCTGGGTGCCGCCGACGCTGGTGACCAGCGGGTCGCTCGAGGGCCACGAGTTGACTGCGAACGGGTAGTTGGCCGAACCGTCGAGCACCGCGTCCGTGGCGCCGGCGTCGCCCGACGACCCCAGCACCGTGACGCCGTGCAGGGCGGCGTTGAAGAAGGCGGAGCGCAGGTCGAGCAGCGACTGCTTGGTCGGGAACGTCTGCTCCGTCGCGCCGAAGGACTGAGAGATGACGTCGGCCAGATGGTGGTTGATGACGTAGTTCTCGGCCTGGACGATCTCCGGGAAGCCCGTGACCCCCTCGGTCTCCGCCACCGGCGTCGCGACGACCAGGATCTTGGCGTCGGGCGCGAAGACGTGGGCGTATTCCACGTCCAGCGTGGTCTCCTGCGCCCAGCCGACCATGTCGGCGTTGGTCGGGTCGTAGGTCGGGACCGGGCCTGCCGGCTGGATGACCTGCAGCTGCGGGTCCTGCAGCCCGAACGTCGTGTCGAAGACGTGCAGGTCGTTGGCGATGGTCGGCGAGCCGAACGAGTCGACCACCGCGATGGTGCGGCCGCGGCCGGTGATGCCGTGCTTGAACAGCGGGCTCAGGCCGTACGCCGTCGCGAGCTGGCTCGGCCCGTAGCAGTGGATGCCGAAGTTGGTCAGGCAGAACGTGTTGGTGGGTGGCGTCGCCAGGGTCCCCTTGAGGATGTGCCCCGTGACGGCGGGGATGGGGTGCACACTGACCGCGGCCACCGCGACCGAGGTCGCCGTGGTCGCGACTGGCCCGAAGGCTCCCGCCACTGCGAGGGCGGCGGAGCCTCCTAACGCGACGGATCTGAACAGCTGACGTGGTGCGCGCATGACGGCTCCTCCGATAGGGGACCTGGAACGGCAGTAACTAACCACAGCGCCGTAGCGACCGCCAGCCCCAGGTCCCCGCACCCGTCACACGGCCGCTGCGCCGCCGTCGACGGCGAGGACCGCCCCGTGGACATAGGCCGCGTCGTCGGAGACCACGAACGCGACGACTGACGCGACCTCGTGCGCCTGGCCGGCCCGCTGCGACGGGGTGCCCGCGCCGAGCGCCTCGATCATGCTGGTCATGTCCGCGGTGCCCGGCGTGTAGATGGGGCCCGGGCTGACCGAGTTGACCCGTACGCCGCGAGGACCGAACTCCGCCGACCACGACTTGGTCAGCAGGTTGAGCGCTGCCTTGGTCGACCCGTACATCGCGCCACCCGGGAGCCCCTTCTCGGCCGCCGCCGTCGTGATGTTGACGACCGAGCCGTGACCTCGCTCGGCCATCAGCGGGGCGAGCTCGGCAACCAGGAAGTACGGCACCTTGACGTTGACGTCGAACGTCTGGTCGTAGGTGCCCTCGTCGGTCTCAGCGGTCGGGCCGAAGGAGTAGATGCCGGCGTTGTTGACCAAGATGTCGACCTGGCCCCCGACCTCGATCGCCTGCTGGGCAAGGGATCGAGCGCTCGCCGCATCGCGCAGGTCGGCCTGCACGAAGTCTGCCTTGCCGCCGGCGGCGCGGATCTCGGCGACCGCCTGCTCGCCCCGCTCGGCGTTGCGGCCCGAGACGATGACGTGGGCCCCGCGTGCGGCCAGCACGTCGGCCGTGGCCCGGCCGATGCCGTGGGTGGAGCCGGTGACGAGGGCAGTCGTACCGGTCAGGTCGTTGCTCATGATGTGCCTCTCGAGGGCTCTGGTTGGAATGAACGTACCAACCATGCACAGGCCTTCGTTGGAATGTCAATTCCAACGACGTACAGTCAAGGGCATGACCACCAGCACCCCCCGGGTCACCGCGCAGGGGCAGGCAACCCGGGCCCGCATCGTCAGCATCGCCGCGGAGCTGATGTCCAAGCAGGGCGTCGCGCGCACCAGCATCGACGACGTGCGAGGCGCCGCCGGGGTCAGTGCGTCGCAGATCTACCACTACTTCGGCGACAAGGCAGGCCTGGTACGAGCCGTCATCGGATTCCAGATCGACGCGACGCTGGACTACCAGCGGCCAATCCTCGACCACCTCGACAGCATCGAGGCGCTCGAGGCTTGGCGCGACAAGGCCATCGCCAACCAGCGGGCACGCCACTGTGAGGGCGGATGCGACGTCGGCTCGCTGGCCAGCGAGCTGGTCGAAACCAGCACCGAGACGCGCCAGGACCTGATGGTGGCGTTCGAGCGGTGGGAGTCGCCGGTACGCGAGGGACTCCGGGCGATGCATGCGCGCGGCGAGCTGCGGGCTGACGCCGACCCCGACTACCTCGCAACGGCGCTGCTCGCCGCCGTGCAGGGCGGGGTGCTGCTCACCCAGATCCGCCGCGACACGACCCCGCTCAGGGCCGCCATGGACGCCGTCATCGGCCACATCCGCTCACTCACGACCCGCTGAGGCCGGCCCGTACGAAGTGCTCGGAGTTGCGATAGGCGAGCGCCATGATCGTGAGCACCGGGTTGACGCCGCCGTTGGTGACGTGGACAGAGCCGTCAGCGACCAGCAGATTGTCGTGGCCCCAGACGCGGCCCCAGCTGTCGGTGACCGAGGTGGTCGGGTCGTCGCCCATGCGAAGCGTGCCTGCCTGGTGCTGGCCTCCGCTCGGGCCGGCCGGTCGGTCGTCGGCGTTGATGGCGACGACCTCACGGGCACCGCTGGCCCGCAGCCACTCGGCCGCCCGCTCGGCCACGAACCGCGCCGTCGCCCGGTCCGCGGCGTGGATGTCGCCGCTGAGCCGCGCGACTGGCACACCGTGGGCGTCACGGACTCCCGCGTCGACCGTCACGCGTGACCCGGGGTTGGGCACCTCCTGCACGGGCCCGAAGACGAGCAGCAGGCGGCGGTAGAGGTCGCGCATCCCCCGCTTGCCAGCGCCGCCGTACGGCGGCACCGCCCCGATGCCGGTCAGCGTCTCCCACGCCAGGACCGGCGTCGGCACGAAGTCGTTGGCCAGCATCGCCCCGCCGACGATCCCCTCGTTGCCGTGCCGGAAGTCGTTGGTCGCAATGGAGGGACCGGGCCCGACGCAGTCCTGGGTGTCGTCGTCGAGCAGGCCGATCGCGCCGGCGTAGACGTGCGCCTGCAGGTGGCGCCCGACCTGGTCATGGGCGTTGCCGAGACCGTGTGGCTCGTTGTCGGTGGCACTGTTGAGCAGCAGCCGGGCCGACTCGATCGCACCAGCCGCCACCACCACGCGCGCGGCCTTGACCGCCCTTGCCGCGAGGACGACACCATCGACCCGCCCGTCGGCATCGGTGCTGATGCGGGTCACCTGGGTGTCGACCAGCAGGTCGCACCGACCCGTCGCGAGGGCGCGCGGCAGGACGGTGTTGTGGCTGCCGTTCTTCGACCCGCTAGGGCAGCCGAACCCGATGCACGCGCCACACTGGGCGCACGCCGGCCGCCCGCCGTACTCCATGGAGTTGACGAGCAACGGCACCGGTCCGGTACGAAGGGCGAGTGCGCGGGCGCCCGCCAGCAACACCTCGCCGCCCGCGGTGGTGGGCAACGGAGGCATCGGAAATCCGCGGGTCCGCGGCCCGGCGGCGCTGTCACCGCCGGGGTCACCGCTCACGCCGAGCTCCCACTCGGCCCGGTCGTAGAACGGCTCGAGGTCGTCGTAGCCGATGGGCCAGTCGGCGAGCGAGCTGCCCTCGGGAACGCCGTAGACCGAGGCCATGCGGAAGTCCTCGGGCGCGAACCGCCAGGCCTGGGCGCCGTAGACCCGGGTGCCGCCGCCGACGGTGAACGCGTTGTCGCTCCAGCGCGAGTCGGTGGGGTCGACGATGGCGTCGCCTCCCGCGGTCGCCACCACTCGCGGCGCACCTTTGCTCGGCGCAGCGGTCGGCCGGTCGTACCCCCACGGCGCCCGCTCGGCGCGGAGGTGGTCGAGCCTCAGGTCGGCGACCCCGAGGAGGCTGCCGCGCTCGACGACCAGCACCCGCCACCCGGCCTCGGCCATCACGCAGGCAGCGACCCCGCCGCCGGCCCCCGAACCGATGACGATCGCGTCGTAGGACTCGGCGACCTCGGTGATCGGCGTGACCTGCAGCGGCTGGTCGCGGGGCGCCGGCCAGCTGCCCGCGGCGGGCTCCTGACGGTAGCCGATCATGCGCCACGAGACGGCATCCGCGTTGCCGCCGTTGCCCGGGTCGCCGTAGAACCCCTGCGCCGCAAGGCCACTCATCAACCTGACGAACTCCGCCGAGCCCGGCCACGGATTCTGGTGCTGGCCCACGGCGAGGTCGTCGAGCACGGCGTCCTGCTCGGGCTCGGGCAGCTCGGCGTACGGCGTGCCGTACCGAGCGACCGCCTCGGCGTCGAGCCGCTCCAACCCGTCAGCCACCGTCGCCGCGACGCCCGCCCGGTCACCCGCCAAGACCCGGTCGAGGAACTCGCCCGCGCCGGCGTCCCACCCGGAGGCGTACTCATCGGTCGGGATCAGCCGGTCGACCAGCGCTCGCAAGGTCTCCCGCCGCAGCTCCACCCCGCCACGGTACGGCACTGCAACAGGGACGCCGGCACAGCGAGGAGCTGAGCCGGGCCACCTCGCCGCGGCCACGTTTCCGTGCAGCGGAGGCACACCAACAGCGGCGTCGCGCGAGGCCCTGAGCGTGGGATGACGTATCGCGGCGGCGTTTGCGTGCAGAGCCGGCACGCGAAAGGGCGGCCCGGTGAACCGGACCGCCCTCGCGTCGTGCTGTGAAGCCTTTGCCTTCTCGGCTGCTTTTGGCTTTTGCGTCTGCCGTTGGCTCGCCTCAAGGACCTGTGTTTCTGGGACTTCTTCCTCGTCCGGAGCCCGACCCTGCCGCTCGCTGGCGCTCGCGACCCGGTCGGGCTCCGTCCTTCGTCAGAAGTCCATGTCTCCCATACCGCCGCCGCCGCCACCGCCGCCGCCAGCCGGGGTCTTCTCCGGCTTGTCGGCAATGACTGCCTCGGTGGTGAGGAACAGCGCGGCGATGGAGGCCGCGTTCTGCAGCGCCGAGCGGGTGACCTTGGCCGGGTCGATGATGCCGCTGGCGATCATGTCGACGTACTCGCCAGTCGCGGCATTGAGGCCCCAACCCTGCTGCAGGTTGCGGACCTTCTCGACCACGACGCCACCCTCGAGACCGGCGTTGACCGCGATCTGCTTGAGCGGAGCCTCGAGCGCCACGCGGACGATGTTGGCGCCCGTGGCCTCGTCACCGACGAGGTCGAGCGGCTTCTCGAACGCGGTGACCGACGCCTGGAGCAGCGCGACGCCGCCACCGGCGACGATGCCCTCCTCGACGGCAGCCTTGGCGTTGCGAACGGCGTCCTCGATGCGGTGCTTGCGCTCCTTGAGCTCGACCTCAGTCGCAGCGCCGACCTTGATGACAGCAACACCGCCGGCCAGCTTGGCCAGGCGCTCCTGCAGCTTCTCGCGGTCGTAGTCGCTGTCGCTCTTCTCGATCTCGGCGCGGATCTGGTTGACGCGGCCGGCGATCTGGTCGGCGTCACCGGAGCCCTCGACGATGGTGGTCTCGTCCTTGGTGATGACGATCTTGCGGGCGCGGCCGAGCAGCTCGAGACCAGCGGTGTCCAGCTTGAGGCCGACCTCCTCGCTGATGACCTGACCACCGGTGAGGATGGCGATGTCGGCCAGCATGGCCTTGCGGCGGTCACCGAAGCCGGGAGCCTTGACGGCCGCCGACTTGAAGGTGCCGCGGATCTTGTTGACGACCAGGGTCGCGAGGGCCTCGCCCTCGACGTCCTCAGCGAGGATCGCGAGCGGCTTGCCGGACTGCATGACCTTCTCGAGCAGCGGCAGGACGTCCTTGACCGAGGAGATCTTGGAGTTGACGACGAGCAGGTAGGGGTCGTCCAGGACGGCCTCCATGCGCTCGGGGTCGGTCACGAAGTAGGGCGAGATGTAGCCCTTGTCGAAGCGCATGCCCTCGGTGAGCTCAAGCTCGAGGCCGAAGGTGTTGCTCTCCTCGACGGTGATGACGCCTTCCTTGCCGACCTTGTCCATGGCCTCGGCGATGATGTCGCCGACCGTGGTGTCAGCCGCGGAGATCGACGCCGTCGACGCGATCTGCTCCTTGGTCGTGACCTCCTTGGACTGGTTGCTCAGCTCCTCGGAGACCCGCTCGACCGCAGCCTCGATGCCCCGCTTGAGGGCCATCGGGTTGGCACCGGCGGCCACGTTGCGCAGGCCCTCACGGACCATCGCCTGGGCGAGCACGGTGGCGGTCGTCGTGCCGTCGCCGGCCACGTCGTCCGTCTTCTTGGCTACCTCTTTGACGAGCTCGGCACCGATCTTCTCGTACGGGTCCTCGAGCTCGATCTCCTTGGCAATGCTCACACCATCGTTGGTGATGGTGGGCGCGCCCCACTTCTTCTCGAGGACGACGTTGCGGCCCTTCGGGCCGAGCGTCACCTTGACCGCGTCCGCGAGCACGTTCATGCCGCGCTCGAGACCACGTCGCGCTTCCTCGTTGAAAGCGATGATCTTGGCCATGCGGGAATCCTCCCCATCGACTATCGGGAGCACAGTCGAATTGTTGGACCAGGCTGGCGCCCGCGACGGACGGCCGACGGGTCAAGGACATGGGTCCCGTACCCGAACAGCCTCACCAGCACCGGTCTCGCTGTCACTCGACAGCGACGAGTGCTAGTCCCATTTTTAGCACTCGACCAGGGTGAGTGCAAGGCGCGGACGGGTGGTCCGGCGGCGCGGAACGTCTGGCGGCAGAGCACCGCACGGGCGTACCGTCAGGCAACAAGCCCATGGGGTGAGGAGGCGGCGGTGGTCGCGGAGACGGTCGTTGCCGCCCTCGCCATGCTCGGTGTGGCGATCGGCATCTTCTCGCTGATCGCGGTCTACGCGCCGCGCACGCTGACCCACACCCTCGACGCGCGCAAACGGCTCCGCCGGCTGGTGACCGGTCCCGTACCCGAGGGGCGGCCGATCCAACAGATCGCCGACGACCTGCGGCGAGCGCTGCATCGCCACGACCAGCTGTTGCGCAACCGCTCGGAGTGGTATGTCACGCACGAGGTGCGGGTCAGCGAGCGCGACGTGCACGATCTCGCGGAGGAGGCGGCCGGTGCCCTGGGGCTCGAGCCCTGCCCCGCGACCGTCGGCACCTGGACCACGACGCACCTCGCGGTACGGCTCCGCCAGCTCAGCGAGGCCGGTCTGACGGTCCCCGACCTGGCGTGGCGCGGCGATCTGCCACGGTAGATGGCAGCACGGTAGACAGCAGCACGGTAGACAGCAGCACGGTAGACAGCAGAAGGTCCGGCACCCTCGACCCTCCCCTGCGCGGTCGAGACTCCCGGACCCTCTGCTCCGGCTGGTCGACGCTGACCAGCCGACGGCACCGAACGTTGCGGCGGTTCGCCCGACCATCCCCCTTGCCCAGGGCCGTGACCCACGATCGGGCGTTCGCCGTGGATTGAGGATGTCGCGTACCGGGACAGTGCGTATCCGTGCGAGTACGCGACCTCGGCTGGGTACTACTACTTACCGCGCCGGCTACAGCGGGCGGACGGCCTCAGCCATCGGGCCGTGCGCACCGTCGGTGATGTCGAACCCGATCCGCTGACCCTCGGCCAGCTCACGCGCGCCCTCGGTCACGATGACGCTGTAGTGGACGAAGACGTCCGGACCCTGGTCGACGGTGGCGAAGCCGTACCCCTTGTCCGCGCTGTACCACTTGACGGTTCCCTGCAAGCCCTGCGTGCCATCAGCCACGACGTACTCCCTGACGATCTCGTGCTCGCGGCGGACCGACCGTCGCGACTAGCACAGGAGGTATCGACGGAATTGCCGAGAGCATGAGCGCCCGATCGCAGGTCGTGCAGCCGGCCCTGACTGGGCCGATCGGGTGATGATCGCCAGCCGGTCAGGCGAGCCCGGTGGCGAGGAACGCGTCGAGGGAGGCCTTGATGGTCGCGGTCGGCCCGACATAGGGCGCGACGGCGTCCACCGTCTTGAGCCCGTCGCCCGTGTTGAGCAGCACGGTCTCGGCGTCGGGGTCGAGCTGGCCGGAGGCGATCAGCTTGCGCAGCGTCGCGACCGTCACCCCGCCGGCGGTCTCGGCGAAGATGCCCTCGGTCGAGGCGAGCAGCCGGATGCCCTCGACGATCTCCTCGTCGGTGACGTCGGCGATCGCACCCCCGGTCCGGCGAGCGACATCGAGCGCGTACGGGCCGTCGGCGGGGTTGCCGATGGCGAGCGACTTGGCGATGGTGTGCGGCTTGACCGGCTTGACGAAGTCGCGGCCCTCGGCAAACGCCGACGCCACCGGGTTGCAGCCTTCGGCCTGGGCGCCGAACACCTTGTACGGGGTGCCCTCGACGAGGCCGAGCTTGGACAGCTCACGCCATGCCTTGTCGACCTTGGTCAGCAGCGAGCCGGACGCGATCGGGATCACGACCTGCTCCGGCAGCCGCCAGCCCAGCTGCTCCGCCACCTCGTACCCGAGCGTCTTGGAGCCCTCGGCGTAGAACGGTCGGACGTTGACGTTGACGAAGGCCCAGTCGAACTCGCCGGCCACCTCGCTGCAGAGGCGGTTGACGTCGTCGTACGAACCGTCGATGGCGATGAGGGTCTGCCCGTACACCGCGGTCGTCACGACCTTGGCCGGCTCGAGGTCGGACGGGATGAACACGACGGAGCGCAGGCCGGCTGCGGCGGAGGCGGCGGCGACGGCGTTGGCGAGGTTGCCAGTGGAGGCGCAAGCAACGGTGGTGAACCCCATCGCGCGCGACGCGGACAGCGCGACGGCGACGACGCGGTCCTTGAACGAGTGGGTCGGGTTGCCGGAGTCGTCCTTGACCCAGAGCGTCTTCATGCCCAGGGCCTTGGCCAGCCGGTCGGCCTTGACCAGGCGGGTCCAGCCGACCCCGAGGTCGACGCGGTACTCGCGGGGGGGCGAGGGGATGAGACCTTCGTAGCGCCAGATGGAGCGGGGGCCGCCCTCGATCGACGCCCGCGTGACGAGGCGGAGCAGCTCCTCGTCGTAACCCATCTCGACCGGCCCGAAGCACTCGATACAGACGTGTTGGGGGGAGAGCGGGTAGGTGGCGCCGCAGTTGCGGCAGATCAGAGAGGTCGCCGGACCGAAGGTCGGGATCTCGAGGGACAGGGTCATGCGATGGGCCTTTCCTCATCTTCCCCAGTCGGCGTTGTGCCGCTAGGACGGAATTGGCACCTGCCTCGACCCGGGACCGCGTCTACGGTCGGGTCGTGATGGTTGCCGGGGCTTCACCGGGCCGTTCCCTCTGCCCCTCTTGATGAGCGATATGAAGTTGTGTCGTTCGATCCAGCTGGCGTTGCTGTCACTAGTTTCCGCAGTTGACCGGGTCCGCGTCAAACGGATGTGCGGTGGATGACCCTTCCCCTGCTCACGCCGGCAGACGCTAGGGTCGGCTGCATGGCGCAACCGGGTGGCACGTCAGGGACCGCCAAGGTCCTGATCGCGTCCAACCGCGGGCCGGTCTCGTTCGCCGAGGGCGCGGACGGCACTCTCGAGCTCTGTCGCGGGGGTGGCGGGCTGGTCTCGGGCATGACCGTGGCGGCGCAAGGACGCGACGCGCTGTGGGTCTGCGCGGCGCTCTCGGCGACCGACCGGCAGGCAGCGGGCGAGGCACCCGGCGGGCGGCTCGACCTGGCCGGACACGACACCGACGGCATCGCCGTACGGATGATCGAGCTCGAGCCGACGATGTTCCGCCGGGCCTACAACGGCATCGCCAACTCGGTGCTGTGGTTCGTCAACCATCAACTGTACGACACCCCGAACAAGCCGGTGTTCGACCACCGGTTCCGCCGCGAGTGGGACGCGTTCTGCCGCTACAACGAGGCCTTTGCAACGGCGCTGGCCGAAGAGGCCGCGGAAGGCGCGCAGGTGCTGGTGCAGGACTACCACCTCACCCTGGTGCCCGCCATGCTCCGGCGGCTGCGGCCCGACCTGCGGGTCGGCCACTTCACGCACACCCCGTGGGCGACCCCGTCGTACTTCTCGACCCTGCCGGACGACGTCGCCCTCGAGGTGCTGACCGGCATCCTTGGCGCCGACCACGCCGGCTTTCTCGCTACCCGCTGGGCCCACGCGTTCCTGCTCTGCTGCGCCGACCTGCTCCGCGCGGACGTCGACTGGGACGCCTGGACCGTGAGGCACGCTGGGCGCACGACCCAGGTCGCCGTCCACGGCCTCGGCATCGACGCTCCGGTGCTGCGGGCGCGCGGTGCGCAGCCCGATGTCGAGGCCCGGCTGCGGGTGCTGCGCGACCGCGTCGGCGACCGCCGGGTCATCGTGCGCATCGACCGGACCGAGCTGTCCAAGAACATCGTGCGCGGGCTCGCTGCCTACCGCGAGATGCTGCGCGACCACCCCGAGTGGCGCGGCCGGGTCGTCCACCTCGCGTTCGCCTACCCGAGCCGCCACGACCTTCCCGAGTACCGCGAGTACACCGCCGCCGTGCAGCGCATCGCCCAGGAGATCCAGGACGAGTTCGCGACCGAGGACTGGGTGCCCCTGCTGCTCGAGGTCAACGACGACTTCGCCCGCTCGCTCGCCGCGTACAAGCTGGCCGACGTCGTCGTGGTCAACCCGATCCGGGACGGCATGAACCTCGTGGCCAAGGAGTGCCCGGTGCTCAACGACAAGGGCGTGGTGCTGGTGCTGTCCCGCGAGGCCGGCGCCGTCGACGAGCTCGCGGCCGATGCGCTGGTGGTCAACCCGTTCGACGTCTCCGCGACGGCCGCGGCGATCCATCGCGCCTTGGTGATGGGGAATGACGAGCGCGACCGGCGCCACGTCGGTCTGGTACGCGGGTCGACGACCCTCCCGCCGGGCGCCTGGTTCAACGAGCAGCTCGACGCGCTGCCGACCTGAACGGGTGGCTCAGGCCATCGCGGGTTCGACGGCCGCGTGCCGGCCCCAGCGCAGGCCGATGCCGGTGGAGCGCAGCGTCCGGCGGAGGAAGTAGTACGAGGCGCCGACGGTGCACCAGGTGACCGTGGCGGAGACGATCGCCTTCATCAGCAGGAAGACGCCGACGCTGTGGCCGTCGAAGAGCAGCCACAGGGTCGCGGCTCCGTTGACCGAGTAGACCAGACCCCACATCAGCGAGATCCGGCCGAAGAAGCGGGCGATCCCGGGGTGCTTGATGACGCCCTCGGACAGCGGGCAGAAGTCAGTGGCGACCTTCTGCGTGAGGGGCTTGCCGAGGGGAGCCGAGATGAGGAAGAGCCCGGCGACCATGAACGTGCCGAGCGTGGGCTGCAGGAAGTAGAGGAACAGGCTGCCGGTCATGAGCGCGATGACGGTGCGCGCGGTCATGAGCAGCGCGCCGATGAGCAGCATGCCGGGGATCGGCTGGCGCTTGACGAGGCGGCGGCCGATGCCGATGTAGGTCCACGCGAGGGCGATCATCACGGCGCCGACGAGGCCCATGGCCGCCATGCAGCCGTAGAAGATCCCGAGCGGGATGATCGTCGACTCGAGGACGGTGCGGCCGACCCGGAAGGCCAGCTGTCGGACCGGTGGCAGCTCGATGGTGTCCCCGTGGCTCATCACAGGAGAGTTCTTCGACCGTCGCGAACGAAGTCTGAAAGCCTCACAGGGAGGCATCTCGATCGGCGGACGGGTTAGTCCTTCGTGATCATCTCGGCTAGCCAGGAGAGCAGGGCGACCATGCCGGCCGGCCCGTCGACGACCACGTCGGCGGCCTCTCCCAACGCGGACGTCTCGGACGAGGCGGCGAAGACGGTGACACCGGCGACGCCCACGTCACGCAGCCCCCGTACCGCGTCGAAGGCCGCCAGGTCGCCCAGGTCGTCACCGGCGAAGAGCACCGACCGGGCGTCGCGCTCGACTACGAACCGGCGCAGCGCCGACCCCTTGTCGACGCCGGGCGCACGCAGCTCGAGCACCATGCGGCCCGGCTCGACGACGAGTCCGGTACGCGCCGCGAGGTCGTCGATGCCGGCGCGCAGCGACGCGGCGGCCTCCACCGGGTCGACGGTGCGGCGGAAGTGGACGGCGAGCGCGACGCCCTTGTCCTCGACCTCGACGCCAACCTGGATGTGCGGGGCGGTGATCAGGCCGAACAGCTCGCTGCGCGCCTGCTCGAGTCCGGGTGGCTGGGCGGCGGGCCTCGTGACACCCGTGGACGCGTCCCAGCGCTCCGCGCCGTACTGGCCGAGGACGACGAGCGACCCGAGGCCAGGAGCCTGGTCGAGGCCGGCCAGCGCGACCACCGTCGCCGCGGACCGGCCGGTGATGATGACGACCGAGCCGACCTCGGAGGCGACCCGGGCGAGCGCGGCGAGCGCGCCCTCGGCCGGGCGGGAGTCCTCCGGGCGGTCGACGATCGGCGCGAGCGTGCCGTCGAAGTCGAGGGCGACGATGGCGCGGAACGGGTCGCGCAGCACCGCAGTGAGCCCCGCTCCCCCCTCAGGGGTACGCGGCGCGGGAGCCGAAGCGGCGAGGGCCGGCACGGTCAGGGGGTGAAGGTCCGGGTGAGCACGACGGTCAACGACGTGCCGGGCACGCCCGCCGGCCGGGGCTCGACGGCGGTGACCGAGGGGAACTCGCGGGCCAGGGTCTCGGCGGCCGCCTTGAGCCCCGGGCTGTAGTAGACGGTGGTCTGGGGGACGCGGCCGCGGAAGTTGGCAACCGTCGTGACCGTCCAGCCGGCGTTGCGGAAGGCCGTCGCCCCCTTGGCCGCCAGGCCGTGGATGCGACTGTTGTTGAGCACCTCGAGGGGCGCCTTGACGTCCGGCGGCGGCGTGGTCGGCGCAGCCGTGGTGGTGGGCGCCGCGGTGGTCGTCGGGGCCGCCGTCTTGGTAGGCGCCGTGGTCTTGGGTGCGGCGGTGGTCGTGACGGCCGGCTTGGTGGTGGCCTTGGTCGTCGGCGAACCTGCGGTCGGGGAAGCGGACGTGGTGCTCGTCACGGCAGCAGGCGTCGTGGTCGGCGCCGGGGTGGCGCTCGGGTTGTCGTGCACGATCGGTGGCTGGGTGATCGTGGGGGACGACTTGGGGCTCTTGACGCTGCTGCCGGCGTCGGTCGTCTTGGCCGGGTTGAGGATGTAGAACAGCGCGACCACGGCGATCACCGCGACGAGGGCAACCCCCACGCGTAGCAGCGTGACCGGCAGAGCGGCGCCTCTGTGGTGGTGCTCGTCCTCGGGCACGTAGTCGGGCTGCGGCCAGTACGGGGCCCCGGCAGGCGGGGGCGGCGGCGGGGTGGGTCGACCGCCCGCTCGATGGGAACCGCGCCGCGGGGAGTCGTCCGGCGTACCGGCATAGTGCGGTGAGCCAGGGTCGCTCGATGAGCTGTCGGGCGCGTCCCCCGGTCCCCCGTCCCCCTCGTTCAGGGGCGGCTCGGACATCAGACCTGGATGCCGAGCCGTCGCGCCGAGCGGGCGCGGGTGCGAGCCGCCCGCATGCGGCGCAGCCGCTTGACCAGCATCGGGTCGAAGGCGAGCGCGTCGGGCTGGTCGATCAGGGCGTTGAGCACCTGGTAGTAGCGCGTCGCGGACATGTCGAACTTCTCGCGGACCGCCTGCTCCTTGGCGCCGGCGTAACGCCACCACTGGCGCTCGAAGTCGAGGATCTCGACGTCACGCTGGCTGAGGCTGCCCTCGGGGCGGACCTGGTCGCCGGCCTCCGGACCACCCGTGGGGACGACGCTGAGCGCGTTGACCGGGTCCATGGCAACTCCTTGCGATCACGTCAGGCACGTCGGGGAACAGAATGACAGCCGTGTCATTCGACCTGCTCATTGTGGCACGAGTCCCGGGCCACCGGGTGCACCCACGCGGGTGAAACGCTCAGCCGAGGCCCGGTGGCAGCACGTTGTAGGCGTCCAGCACCAGTCGGTCGCCGGAGCGGACGAACGTCGACAGGCTGGCGTTGCGCACCGGGTGGTGGAGGCCGAGGTCGAGCGCCGTCGCCTCGTCCAGACCGTCGTAGACGTAGCGGAACAGCAGGACCACGACGTCGTGGCTGAAGACGATCACCCGCTCGCCCGCGTACTCGCGGACCAGGGTCTGGTGCACGCTGCGCAGCCGGAGGATGACGTCGGTCCAGGCCTCGCCGCCGGGCGGCCGCTGGTAGAACTTGCCGACCCGGGTCCGCAGCGCGGCCAGGTCGGGGTACTTCGCCTGGATGCCGCGCCAGGTCAGGCCCTCGAAGATGCCCAGGTCACGGTCGCGGAGCCGCTCATCCGCCCGCAACGGCACGCCAGGGCAGCACGCGTCGAGGACGATCTCGGCGGTCTGGCGAGCCCGCAGGTAGGGCGAGACCAGGGCGACCGTGGGCAGCTCGTCGGCCGAGCGCTGGGCCAGCCAGGCGCCGAGAGCCGAGGCCTGCGCCCGCCCGAGGTCGGACAGGGGTACGTCCATGTCGCGGGTCTCGAGCTCGAGCAGCTCGGACTGGGCGGCGGCCGCGGCGGCGTGGGCCACGTTGCCGGTGCTCTGGCCGTGCCGTACCAGGTAGAGCCGTTCCGGCGGCCCGGTGCGCGCGTGATCCCCTGTCATGGGCTCCCCTCCCGCTGCCGACCGGCCACGGAGTGCATCATGCCCGGTCCACCGCGTCTCTGCTGGACGTCAGGGGATGGTCTTTTCGAGGCGTCCGGTGCGAAGATCACCGAAGGGCGAACCGGGACAAGGGGGAAACGGTGGGCGATCCGGTCTACACCTTCGTGCTGCCGACCGGCACGGCGACGTCCGGACCCGACTCCGTTCTGACAGAGCTGCGCATCCACGGCGTCTCCGGGCCCGACCCGACCGGCATCCTCGAGACGCCGGCCGTCTTCCACGTCGCCGGTGACGCCGTGACCGGGTTCGCCCGACGCCTCGGCGGCAACTCGTACGGCGGCACCGACGTCGTCGACAAGAGCTGGCCGAACCGGAGGCTGGAGGCGTTCTCCTGGCGCGGCGTGTCGTCGGGCTCGGCCAGCCGGGCGCTGTGGCTGCTGCTCATGCCGTTCGCGTTCCTCAACGTTGCGGCCTGGATGCACCCGATCGCGGCCGCCAACCCCGAGGCGGCCAAGGCCGACCGGGTCCCCCGTCAGGACCCCTGGAACGACCCCGACGTCGTGTGGCTGCACCGCCTCCTGCGGGCGATGGCACTCTGCTTCACGCTGCTGCTCGTGCTGGCGACCCTCGCAGCGACCGTCGACGTGCCCCACCAGGCAGCCCTCAGCTGTGCCGCGGGTGACGGCAAGGGATGGCGCTGCTCGCTGGTACGCCACGTGTGGCTGGCCCGGCCGCTCGGGCTCGCTGTCACTGCCGTCGCACTCCTGGTGCTGGTCGGACTGGGCCGGAGCACTTGGAAGCGGTACGACAACACCGGGCACGAGTCCTCTGCCGACTCCATGGGCACACCGCTGGGCAACCCGAAGTTCTGGGATCGCAAGGCCTCGGTTAGCAAGCAGCAGTGGGTGCACCTCGCCGCCAGTGCACTGCTCGTGGTCTGGGTAGCCGTGCAGCCGGCGCTGTCGTCCGCACGGCTGGTCAGCGTGCTCATCCTGGTCTGCGTCGTGATTGCCGGGGTCGTCGTCATCGGCGGCGACACCTTCTCCATGGCGCGGGACTTCGCACCGCCGGCCGGCGCGGCCGTACCGCTGGTCCCGGAGGGCGACGGTGACGAGATCTGCCCGTTCTCGCCGCTGACCCCGCCGCCGGCGTGGACGACCAAGGCAGCGAACTGGGCACCACAGGCCGCCGTCGGGCTGGTCGCAGCCCTCTTCGTGGTGCTGGCAGCGGTGGTCTGGAGCAACAGCCCGCACGTCGACTCGCACCACGGCCTGGCCCAGGCTGACCCGTTCCGCATGCGTCCCGCCCTAACCGTCCTCGCGGTGACACTGTTCCTCCTCATGCTCTCCGTGACCCTCGTGATCTGGCGGCTGCGCAGGAGGTCTGTGGCCAACCCGCACCACAGTCCGATGCTCGGCGGGTGGGCGACGGCGATGATGTGCCCGCTGGCCTTCCTCGCAGCCGCGGTCCTCAGCAACGCCAGTGTCCTTGCGGTGGCGAAGTTCTTCGGACTCAAGCCGCACGTGCTGACCCTCGGCTTCAGTGAGCTGATCGACCTCGGCTCACTGATCGTGGTCGTGACCGTCGGTGTCGCGCTCGCGTTCATGGGTGGCTTCTGGCTGGTGTCCAAGAAGCGTCTCGACCCTGACCTCGTCGCCGACCGCATCTCCCACGAGGACGACCGCAAGGCGTACCAGAAGGCCTGCGCTACAGCACATCTGGCTCGATCCGCCTACCGCTCGGTGCCGGTGCTCGCCCTCGGCGGGCTGACCTGGCTGTTCGCCACTGCCGTCGTCCTGACGGCGGGCGTGACGCCGTGGACGCCCCACCTCACCTGGAGCCTGGCGGCCATGGTGCTGGCCGCCGTCCCTACCGGCCTGGTCGCCGTGGCGAGCAAGGTGGGCGACCGGCGCAAGGTCGGCGTCATCTGGGACGTCGTGACCTTCTGGCCGCGCGCGGTCCATCCGCTCGCACCTCCCTGCTACGCCGAGCGGGTCATCCCCCAGCTGGTCGACCGGGTGTCCGCCCTTGAGGAGACCGGCCCGGTGCTGGTGTCGGGCCACAGCCAGGGCGCGATGATCAGCAGCGCACTGTTCCAGCAGCTGTCCAGGGACGAGGTCGGCAAGGCGGCGCTCGTCACCTACGGCTGCCAGCTGAGCTTTCTGTTCGCACGCGCTTTCCCCTCGTACTGCGGAGGTTTTGTGCTTGCAGAGCTCGCCGAGCGCATCGCCGTTCCCCGATCAGACCTACCCGAGGCAGCTGGCCGGCGTTTGGCGTGGCTCAACCTCTTCCGCTACACCGACCTGCTCGGCAGCACGGTCTACCTGCCGCCCTGCTTCGCCGACATCAACCGCGAGGTAGCAGATCCCCGATACGGCCGCTACCGCCCGAGTGACCCGGCCACCCAGCCGCCCATGACCGACATTCGCTTCTCGTTGCAGGCCCAGCAGTGGCCGACCAGCGGCGACCTCATCACCAACACTGCGCCGCAGGGCCACTCCAACTACCCCGCCTCGTACGAGTACCGAGGCGCCGCCTACTTCCTCGACGGGGTCCTGGGTCACAACACTCCCTAGGCGCAGCAGGGCATCTGGTCAGAGCAGCAGGTAGCCGAGGTTGTCTGCGACCTTGGCGAGGGCATCGGCCAGCGCCGGGTGCGAGAGCGGGATGGACACCTCGGCCTCGTCGGGCAGCGCGTCCTGAGCGGTCTCGAACAACGTCACGCAGGGACGGCCCGCATGCATGCTCGACGGGTGCCACAGTCCGTCCAGCGCAGGGAAAGCCTGGTGGATCGAACGGGTCCAGCCACGGGTGACGTCGCGCCGGCCCGTGCTGTTGATGGCCTGGCTCGCGCCGGCCCGGGTCGGCCAGTCGCCGGCGAGGTCGAGCAGTCGCACGGTGCGGCCGAGCCGGAGCCCGGTGAGGTAGGGCGAGCGGTCCTGGCGGTTGACGACGCGGGTGCTCTGATAGACCTCGGCGACGCAGGTGGCGACCTCGATGGCGAGGTAGAGGACACCCGCCGGCTGCTCGTGCGGCGGCGGCTCGTGCGGGTCGAAACGGCCGTCCAGCGGGCCGAAGTGGCGCAGCTGGTTCCACGGGACGACGTGGTCGCCCGCGGTCGCGTGGATGCGCCACAGGACCGTGTGGGATGCGACCGCGAGCACGTCGTCGTCGCGGGTGCCGAGGGAGTGGAGAGCCTCGACCGATGGTGCGGACGGCAATTTGGGGTGGGGCGCCGGAGATGCTGGCACCGCTAGAGCAACCGGTCCCGTACGCCTGCTGCGGCAGCGACCACGTCGGCCACGCCACCGCCGCGTACCAACCAGTCGACCGGCGACTGGTCACGCCCGCGCAGCCGGAGGTCGGTGCGGCGGCCGGTCAGGAAGCCGGCCACCTCGAGCGGGTGCAGGTCGTCGGGCAGCGCGCGCAGCACGTCGGAGAGTCCGGGCACCACGCCACCATCAGCGGAGAACTGCAGCACCGGGAGCAGCCGGCGCCTGCCCGACCCATGGAGCGCCCAGAGCTCGCCGGCGGCGATGCGGTGCCGGACGCGCGACCCGTCGACGCCGAGCCTGGCGGCTGCCTCGGGGACGCTCAGCGCGGTCGCCACGAGCGCGGCGTAGTCGGCAGCGGTGCGGGTCGCCGCTGTCGCATAAGCACCGGTCGCGTCGAGGTCGAGGCCGCCCGCCTGCAGCGTGGCGCGCTGGCTCGCAGCGAGCGGCGCACTGCCCGGGACACTGAGGTAGCGGCCGAGCGCTTGCTCGACGGCCTCGGCGAGGTCAGCCTCGTCGAAGGACAAGCCGCGCCGCGCGAGCACCCCCGCGACAGTGAGCGAGGACATGGTCAGCGTCCGGGTCGTCATGTCACACCTCCTTCGCACAGTATGACACATTGTGCGCTGTCGTGCGCACCCTGGATATCGTGCTCTCAGCAGCGTCCGTGGTTTTATTGACACTGCAAGTAACCCTCACCGACCGGAGACCCCATGCCTGTGCTCACGATCATCGTCGCCAGCACCCGCCCCGGCCGGGTCGGTGCCGCCGTCGGCCGCTGGTTCACCCCGATCGCGGAAGCCCACGGCGGGTTCACCGTCCGGGTGGCCGACCTGGCCGAGCTCGACCTGCCCCTGATGGACGAGCCCAACCACCCCCGGCTGCAGAGCTACACCCACGACCACACCAAGGCCTGGAGCGCGATCGTGGCCGGCTCCGACGCCTTCGTCTTCGTGATGCCGGAGTACAACTACAGCTTCACCGCGCCGCTCAAGAACGCCCTCGACTACCTGTTCGTCGAGTGGCAGCACAAGCCGGTGGGCCTCATCTCGTACGGCGGCGTCTCCGGGGGCCTGCGAGCCGCCCAGATGATCAAGCAGGTCATCACCACGCTGAGCATGATGCCGCTGGTCGAGGCGGTGACGATCCCGATGGTCGCCTCCCTCAAGGGTGAGGACGGCGAGATCGCCGGCACCGAGCTGATGAGCCAGTCCGCCACCGCCATGCTCGACAGCCTGGTGCGATGGACCACCGCCCTGGGCACCCTGCGCCCGGCCGTCGAGGACGACCCGGCCGGGGAAGCCTGACCCGGTGACCGAGCCCACCCGCATCGGCCGTGCCCAGCAGGACCTGCTCCGCCAGGTGCACGAGCACCTGCGTTCCGAGCTGCGGCAGATCCTCGAGGCGGTCGATCAGGTGGCCGAAGGCGCGGCCGACCCGGAGTCGACGCGGTCGATGATCAACGCGATGACCATGCGGCAGAACTACTGGACGCTCGGCTCGTTCTGCGCGTCGTACTGCCGGACCCTCACCATGCATCACGGCATCGAGGACGCGGCCATGTTCCCCGGCCTGGTCGCGCGCGAGCCGTCGATCGCCGCCGTGACCGAACGGCTCAGCGCCGAGCACGAGGTCATCCATGAGGTGCTGGTCGCCCTCGACGAGACCCTGGTGGCCCTGATCGACGGCGGGTCCGACCTCTCCGCCGTACGAGATGAGGCCCAGGCGCTGTCCGACCTCCTGCTCCCGCACCTCGAGTACGAGGAGGAGCAGTTGCTGCCGGTGATCGGGCGGCTGACCGATCGCGTGGTCTGACCTCGCGTCTGGGAGCATGGTCGACGTGGACCTGATCGAGGTGGGCGAGGGCGGCATCCGGCTGGGCCAGCTGCTCAAGCTGGCCGGTGCCGTCGACTCCGGCGGCGAGGTCAAACAGGTGCTCGCCGAGGGCAAGGTGACCGTCAACGGCGCGGTCGAGACCCGCCGCGGGGCGCAGCTGCGACCCGGTGATGTGGTCCATCTCCCCGGCGTGACGGTGCAGCTCACCTGATCGTGTGAGGCGCAGGTCACGCTCGGCGTACGTCATGAAGTCCGACAGGTTGCCGATAGGCACAACCTGTGGCCGCGCTGAGAGCCGGCAAATAATGGTTGGGCCGCACAACCATCTCCCAGCAGACTGCACGTGACCCCAGACCGAGGAGATTGACCCATGCAGAGCCTTGCCCGTTTCGCCGTTCGCCAGAGATGGGCCGTTCTCGGCATGTGGCTCGCCCTCATCGTGGGCGCCCAGCTGATCGCCCAGGCTGCCGGTGGCGCCTCGTACAAGAACGACTTCAAGCTGCCGCACACCGAGGCCGCGACCGTTGCCAAGCTGCTGACCGACTCCGGTCTCGACAAGCAGAACGGCTCCGTCGGCACGGTGGTGCTGCACGCCAAGACCGGCACCCTCGACAGCCAGAAGGCGGCGATCTCGGCCGACCTCGCCACCCTCTGCGTGCCGTCGTACGGCATCGCGTCGGTCAGCTCGCCGTACACCTCCGTCACCTGCTCCAACGGTGCCGCGACCGTCGGCCCGGCCAACCCGGCGCTGCTCAGCAAGGACGGCACCATCGGCCTGGCGCAGCTGCAGTTCAGCGACCCCCAGGTCCTGCTGCCGCCGGCCCAGGCGGTGCAGAAGGCGACGCAGGACAAGCTGAAGAGCTCGACGCTGCAGGTCGAGCTGACCGGTGACGCGTTCCAGGTGCTGGGGCAGGTGCAGAGCGGCTTCCCACCGGAGCTCATCGGCGTCATCGCGGCCCTGATCATCCTGGCCCTGGTGTTCCGGACGTTCCTCTCCACGATCCTGCCGCTGGTCAGCGCCATCGCGGCGCTCGGCAGCGGGCTCGCCTTCATCTCGTTGCTCTCGCACGCCATGTCCGTGGCCGACTTCGCCACGCAGCTGGCAGAGCTGATGGTGCTGGGCTGCGGCATCGACTACGCGCTGTTCATCGTCACCCGGCATCGAAAGAACCTGCTCGACGGCATGACCGTCGAGGACTCCGTCGCCCTGGCGCTCAACACCTCCGGCCGCGCCGTCATGTTCGCCGGCATCACGGTGTGCATCGCGATCCTCGGCCTGTGCGCGCTGCAGGTCTCCTTCCTGTACGGCGTGGCCATCGGCACCGCGATCGGCGTAGCCCTGACCATGCTGGCCTCGCTGACCCTGCTGCCGGCGATGCTCGGCTTCATCGGGCTCAAGGTCCTGCGCAAGAAGCAGCGCCAGGCTCTCGTCGACGGCACCGTCGACCACTCCGAGCGCCACGGCATCTGGTACCGCCTGTCACACGTCGTCGAGAATCGCCCGCGCATCCTCGCCGTTGCGGCCCTCGCCGTACTCGTCGCGCTGGCGATCCCGTTCTTCGGCATCCGCCTTGGCAACTCCGACCAGGGCAATGACCCCGCGTCCTCGACCACCCGCAAGGGGTACGACCTGGTGGCGCAGGGCTTCGGTCCCGGCTACAACGGCAAGGTCGAGCTCGTCGTCTCCGGCCCGAAGGCAACCGACCCGGCGTTCCTCAAGTCGGTCACCACCGCGTTGACCACCCAGCCCGGCATCGTGGCGTCGAGCATCAACACGACGCCGATCCCGGCGAAGCACCTCGCGTTCGTCGGCTTCACCCCGACCACCACGCCGCAGGATGCCAAGACGACCGCCCTGGTGAAACATCTGCGGTCATCGGTGCTGCCACCGGTCGTCAACGGCGGGTCGACGCATGTCTACGTCTACGGCATCACGGCGATCCAGGTCGACTTCGCCAAGGTGCTGCAGGCCAAGATGCCGATCTTCTTCATCGCGGTCATCGGCTTGTCGTTCCTGCTGCTGATGGTCGCGTTCCGCAGCATCGTCATCCCGATCACGGCAGCCGCGATGAACGTCCTCGCCGCAGGCGCGTCGTTCGGCCTGATCGTCGCGATCTTCCAGTGGGGCTGGGGTTCCGAGCTGCTCGGCATCGGCAAGGGCGGCCCGATCGAACCGTTCATCCCGGTGATGTTCTTCGCGATCCTGTTCGGGCTCTCGATGGACTACCAGGTGTTCCTGGTCAGCCGCATGCACGAGGAGTGGACCAAGACCAAGGACAACCACCGGGCCATCACGGTCGGTCAGGGCGAGACCGGCGGCATCATCACCGCTGCGGCCATCATCATGATCGCCGTGTTCTCCGGCTTCATCCTCGGCAACGACCGGATCATCAAGCTGTTCGGCATCGGGCTGGGCGGAGCGATCTTCATCGACGCGTTCATCCTGCGAACGATCCTGGTGCCGTCGCTGATGCACATGATCGGCAAGGCCAACTGGGCCTACCCGAAGTTCCTGGACAAGGTCACGCCGCAGATCTCGCTCGAGGCCTCCGACACGCACGCCGCCGAGGACGACCTCGCGCCGGTGGGCTGACCTCCCGCACCACCGTCGAACGCCGTCAGGCCCTCACCGGCCGGGCGGCGTTCGCATGTCCGGCCACCGCGCCCGTCGATCCCTGGCCTTCCGTGCGCCACGTTGCGCAAACTTCGGCGTGTCGCACGGCGTGGCGCACCATCTGCCGCGGGCCGCCCGGTGGGCGAAGCCGGTTAGCCGGTGAGACAGATCAGCCGGTGAGGCCGCCGCCGAACGGGGTCAGGGCTGCGTGCAGCCGGTCGCGGAACGCGTCGACGTCACCGTCCTCGAGCGCGACGCGGGTGCCCTCGTACGGGAGATGGGTGAACGTCACACCCGGCGCCTCGGCGAAGGCTTCGCGGACACCGGCGATGGCGACGTCGCAGACGACGACCTGGGCGGGGGTGTGTTCGGTGCACATGGCTCGACCCTACCCATCCTGATCCGTGACCCATCCTGATCCATGGCGGGGACGAAGATCAGGTGTGCCCGCCCCGAGACTGACCCGCCGCAACCTGCTCGCCCTGCTCGGCCTGGTCGGAGCGGTGGCAGGATGCAGCGACGGCTCGACCGCCCAAACCTCCGCAACCCAGTCCCCCGCCGCGACCACCGCAAAGGCGTCGATGCAGACCATCCGGTACGGGACCGACCCCAGCCAGTACGGCGAGCTCCACCTCCCTGCGTCCCCAGCGGCGAAGCTCCCGGTTGTCGTGGTGGTGCACGGCGGCTACTGGGGGTCGGCGTACGGACTTGAGCTCGGCGTGCCGCTGGCCAAGGACCTCGCAGCGCATGGCGTGGCGGCCTGGAACATCGAGTACCGCCGCATCGGCATCGGCGGCGGGTGGCCGGGCACGTTCGACGACGTCGCGGCAGCCATGGATGCGTTGGCCGGCAAGGTCAAGGCGGCGGCGGACGGGCTGCTGGACCTGTCCAAGGTCGTGGTCGTCGGTCACTCGGCCGGCGGCCACATCGCGGGCTGGCTCGCCGGCAGGCACAAGCTCGCGGCCGGTGCGGTCGGCGCCTCCCCCGCCGTCCGCCCGATCGGCTACGTCTCGCAGGCCGGCGTCCTCGACCTGGTCGCGGCCGAGCAGCAGGGCCTCGGCGGCGGAGCGGTCGACGGGCTCATGGGTGGTTCGCCGAAGAAGTACCCCGAGCGGTACGCGGTCGGCTCGCCGTACGCGCTACTTCCCCTCGGAGTGCCGGGCACCCTGGTCCACGGGCTGGCCGACGACATCGTGCCGATCTCGCAGAGCGACACCTTCGCCGCCAGGGCCAAGCAGCTGGGTGATGCCGTCACCGAGGTGCGCATGCCCGGCGTCGACCACTTCATGCTGATCGACCCCACGACGCCGGCCTGGGCGGAGTGCCGCAAAGCGGCGCTGGGCTATCTCGGCGTCACCTGAGCTGGTTGAGCGCGATCCCGGTAGCAAAGGCAAGCACGATCTTGAGCCCGACGGCCACGACAAGGCCCGTGACGCCGCTGTAGGCCGTCCGTCCAGGGAACGGACGATAGGGGCCGCGTTCCCACACCAACGTCGGCTCGAGGAGAAGGAAAAGGAACGGCCCGACGCCGTTACCGAGAAGGACGAAGAACCACAGCCACGCCCAACGGTTGCCAAACCTGCGGTTGCTGCGGCCGAGCATGAGGCAGAACGCCGCGATGCTGGTCAGGCCGGCGGCGAGCGACAGGCCGCGCCACGGCACTTGTCCGATCCAGGACAAGCCCTGGCTGGCATCGATCTCCTGATAGGAGACGTGGCGCGGTGACGTCGCGATGCTGCGGGCGACCCACGCGCGGTAGTCGTCGCCAGGCGGATCCCCCTGCGAGCCGTCGTCCGTCGTGGCGCCGTTCGTCGGTGCGAGCCCTCGAACGCCGACCCCGCTGATGTCCGCCCAGTACCAGCGCAGGCCGCCGTCGGTCCACCGCACCTCCCGCCGCGCGTTGCGGTACTGCACCGCATGCGCCTTGCCGGCCTTGAGGTCGCCGAGCAGCTGTGCGGGAGAACGCTGGACGGCTGTGTTGGCAGGCACGACGCTGACCCAGGCGACCACCAGGATCGAGAGCCCAACCACCCGCAGAGCGGTGTCGAGCCACCGGCCCCAGGCGCGAGGCGCAGACGCCGGCGCTGCCGGTCTCGCGAGCTCGATGACAGACATGAATCCCCCTTGCGGGGAGTCTGCCGGAAAGATCAGCTCTCGTCGAGCACCCGGAAGATGCGTTCCTCAGAGATCCGGTACGGGGTCCCGAGGGCTTGGGCGAACAGGCTGACCCGCAGCTCCTCGATCATCCAGCGCACAGCCAGCAGCGCCCGCGGCGGCAACGTGCCCCGCTTGAGCGACGACAGTTTCTGCGCGTACTCCTTCTGCACGAACGCCACCCGGTTGGCCCGCTCGCGGTCGCGCTCGACGTCGAGCGGTGCCTGCTCGAGCCGCCGCACCATCGCCGCGAGGTAGCGCGGTAGCTCGGCGAGCTGGGTGCGGCCCGTGCGCGAGGCGAGGTCGGGCCCGACCAGGCCGGCCAGCTGAAGCCGCAGGTCGTCCACGGTCGGGCCGAGGTCACGCCGCTTGATCGTGTCCAGCCGTCCTTCCAGGTCGTACGCGGCGCTCAGCACCTTCTCGACCACGCGCAGCACGTCGAGCGTGACGTCGACGACCTGCGCCCGTACGACGTCGCGCAGCGCGGCGAACGCTTCCTCGGACCACACCGGACCGCCGGCGCCGGCCACGATGTCGTCGACGGCACAGGCGACGCAGTCGTCGAGCAGCGACTTGACCGAGCCGTGCGGGTTGCGGTTGAGCGCGAGCTTGGTCCGGTTGGAGAGTCGGCCGATCAGCGCCTTGGACGGCGACGGGATGCCCAGCAGGAGCAGCCGCCGCTGGCCCACCGCCATCGCCTGACCCTGCGCCTCTTCGGTGTCGTAGAGCCGCACCGACACCGTGGCACCGTCGTCGGTCAACGCGGGCCAGCCCTCGACCACGTGGTCGCCGTGACGCCGCTCGACCTTGCGCGGCAGCGCGCCGTCGGGCCACACCGTCAGCCCGCGGCGCTCGACGTCGTGGGCGACCTGGGAGATCACCGCGCGCACCTTGGGCCGCAGCTGCTGCTGCAGTGCCTCGACGTCCTTGCCCTGCGCCACCGGCACTCCGGCCTCGTCGACGACCCGGACGGTCATGCGCAGGTGGGCCGGCACCCGCGTCCAGTCCCAGCTGTCCGGCGGCACGGGCAGGCCGGTGAGCCGGTTGAGCTCGTGCGCGAGGGCGTCGGTCAGCGACCCGTTGCCCGGGATCGCCTGCGCCACAGCCGATCGGGCAAAGTCAGGGGCCGGCACATAGTTGACCCGTACCGCCTTGGGCAGGCTCTTGATGAGGGCGGTCGCGAGCTCGGTACGCAGCCCCGGCACCTGCCAGCTCAGGCCGTCGGCGCTGACCCGCGCGAGGACGGCGAGCGGTACGTCGACGGTGACCCCGTCCGACGGGTTGCCCGGCTCGAAGACGTAGGACAACGGCAGGGTGAGGTCGCCCTGCTGCCAGGTGTTGGGGAAGTCCTCGGCCGTCACGCCGGCGGCCGCATCCGACACCAGCATCGACCGCTCGAACGACAGCAGGTCAGGCGTCGCCCGGCGAGCGCCCTTCCACCACGAGTCGAAGTGACGCCCCGAAACCACGTCGGCGGGGAGTCGCTCGTCGTAGAAATCGTAGAGCTCCTCGTCGCCGACCACGATGTCGCGGCGGCGGGTGCGCTCCTCGAGCTCGGTGACCTCCTCGAGCAGGGCGCGGTTCTCGGCGAAGAACTTGTGATGCGTGGTCCAGTCGCCCTCGACCAGGGCATGGCGGATGAACAGGTCACGCGACAGCTCAGGGTCGATGGACCCGTACTGGATCTTGCGCGACGTCACCAGCGGGATGCCGTACAAGGTCACCTTCTCGAAGGCGACGACGGACGCGCGCTTGCGCTCCCAGTGCGGCTCGGAGTAGTTGCGCCGGACGAGGTGCTGCGCGAGCGGCTCGACCCACTCCGGCTCGATGCGCGCGGCGACACGCCCCCAGAGGCGCGACGTCTCGACGAGCTCGGCCGCCACCACCCACCGCGGCGGCTTGCCGAACAGCGCCGACCCGGGCCAGAGCGCAAAGCGAGACCCGCGGGCCCCCGCGTAGTCGCGCTTGCCACCCTCCTGCACCCCGATGTGCGACAGCAGCCCCGCCAGCAACGACGCCGTCACCAGCTGGCGCCGCCCGGCGGAGAGCTCCTTGTCGTCGTCGAGGGTCAGGTCGAGCTGCTGGGCCACCCGCCGCAGCTGCCCGTAGAGGTCTTGCCATTCCCGTACGCGGAGGTAGTGGAGGTACTCCGCCTTGCACAGTCGGCGGAAGGCGTTGCTCGACAGCGTGTCCTGGCTCTCCTGCAGGTAGGCCCACAGGTTGAGGTAGGAGATGAAGTCGGAGTCCTTGTCGGCGAACCGCTTGTGCTTCTCGTCGGCGGCCTGCTGCTTGTCGACCGGGCGCTCGCGCGGGTCCTGAATGGACAGCGCGGCGGCGATCACGACCACCTCGTGGGCGACCCCGTTCTTGCCGGCCTCGATCACCATGCGGGCCAGGCGCGGGTCGACCGGCAGCTGCGCGAGCTGACGGCCGAGCGGAGTAAGCCGGCGGCGGGCGTCGGGCTGGTCGGGCTCGAGCGCCCCCAGCTCGCGGAGCAGCTCGACGCCGTCGCGGATGTTGCGCCGGTCGGGCGGCTCGACGAAGGGGAAGGTCGCGATATCGCCGAGGTTGAGCGACACCATCGACAAGATCACCGACGCCAGCGAGGTGCGCAGGATCTCCGGCTCGGTGAACTCGGGGCGGGCGAGGAAGTCCTCCTCGGAGTAGAGGCGGATGCAGATGCCGTCGGCGACCCGGCCGCACCGACCCTTGCGCTGGTTGGCGGACGCCTGCGAGATGGCCTCGATCGGCAGCCGCTGGACCTTGAGCCGGTGGCTGTACCGCGAGATGCGGGCCAGGCCGGTGTCGATCACGTAGCGGATGCCCGGCACGGTGAGCGAGGTCTCGGCGACGTTGGTCGCCAGCACGACCCGGCGCCCGCCACCGGTCTGGAAGACCTTGTGCTGGTCCGCCGCCGAGAGCCGGGCAAACAACGGCAGGATCTCGTACGGGAAGGTCTTGCCCTGCTGATGCCTCGTCAGCGCCTCGGCGGTGTCCCTGATCTCGCGCTCCCCGCTCAGGAACACCAGGATGTCGCCGTTGCCCTCGGTCGAGAGCTCGTCGACGCCATCCAGGATCGCCTGCGTCAGGTCGCGTACCGTGCGCGTCGGCCCCTCGTCCTCGTCATCGACCTCCTCCACCACCGGTCGGTAGCGCACCTCGACCGGGAACGTGCGGCCGCTCACCTCGATGACGGGGGCGTCGTCGAAGTGCCGGGAGAAGCGCTGCGGGTCGATGGTCGCCGAGGTGATGATGATCTTGAGGTCGGGCCGGCGGGGCAGCAGCGTCTTGAGGTAGGCGAGCAGGTAGTCGATGTTGAGGCTGCGCTCGTGGGCCTCGTCGATGATGATCGTGTCGTAGCGCCACAGCTCGCGGTCGCTCTGGATCTCGGCGAGCAGGATGCCGTCGGTCATCAGCCGCACCGCCGTGTCCTCGCCGGCATGGTCGCCGAACCGCACCCGGTAGCCGACGGCTCCCCCGAGCTCGACCTTGAGCTCCTCGGCGATGCGTTCGGCCACGGTGCGGGCGGCGAGCCGGCGGGGCTGCGTGTGCCCGATCGCCCCCCGGACCCCCCGGCCCAGCTCGAGGCACATCTTGGGGATCTGCGTGGTCTTGCCTGACCCGGTCTCGCCGGCGACGATCACCACCTGGTGGTCGCGGATCGCCGCCACGATCTCGTCGCGGGCCTGGCTGATCGGCAGGGTCGGAGGGTACGAGACCGCAGGCACGTTGGCCCTGCGGCGGGCGACGCGCTGCTCCGCCCGTACCAGGTCAGCCTCGACCGCCGCCAGCTTGCGCTCGTCCTTGGCCCGGTCAGCGGCCTCGACGCGTCGGGTCAGCCGGCGCTCGTCCCACAGGGTCAGCTGCGCGAGCCGGTCCCGCAGTTCGATATCCATCGCCGTCAATTATCCGCCGTCGGAGCGCCGGGGACGAACGGTTACTCGTCGGCGAAGATGATCTCGGCCGGGTCGCGGTCGCCGAAGGTCGGCCGGATCCGCTGGTAGGTGCCCGAGCTCAGCAGCGGCGAGGAGATGATCAGGTCGGCGCTGGTGATGTTGTTGGCGACCCCGATGTTCCAGACGTTGGCCAGCCGCAGCAGCGCCTTGACGTCCGGGTCGTGCGGCTGCGGCTCGAGCGGGTCCCAGAAGAAGATCAACAGGTCGATGATGCCCTCGGCGATCTTGGCGCCGATCTGCTGGTCGCCGCCCACCGGACCGGACAGGAACCGGGTCACATGCAGCCCCAGCTCGTACTCCAGCATCGTCCCGGTGGTGCCCGTCGCATAGAGCTCGTGCTGCTTGAGAGTGCCCCGGTTGAAGTCGGCCCACCGCAGCAGGTCGGCCTTCTTGTTGTCGTGCGCGATGAGGGCGATGTGCCGCCGGTCGGACTCCATGGGTCGATCTTGCCTCGTCCGAGACCCGCGGTCATGGAGGCTGCTGCCTTCGACGGTCTCATCCTCATCTTCAGGGTTCTGTTCGGGGCAAAAAAAAGCCGCCACGGCACATCATTGTTGGCCGCGAAACGCCAAAAAACCCTTGAAACTCAAGGCAACCAGATAGGTTCGAGCTACGTCCTGGTGCATGAAGCCCAGTCCATGCAAGCCAGTCGGACGTTCGCGAGTCGGGAATCCCTTTTGCTCACCAGCACGCCATCCCGGTCCCACCGTTCCAAAGCGCGGTCGGTCGCGATCTCGCTTGTCGTCATCATCGTGCTGGCCGTCTTAGCCGGCGCCGGCTACGCCGTCAGCCGCCACACCGGCACTCCCTCGTCCGCGCCGTCCAGCACCGTCCCGACAACGACGGCTGCCGCGACCACGTCAGCGCCGCCGTCGACACCTGCCTCCGCCGCGGCCGGCGCCATCCCGTTCGTCGCGCTGCCCATCGGCTCGCCGCCGACCGCGGGCACCGGCGACATGCACTACTCGTGGTACCACCTGTCCGCCACGCTCTCCGGGCCGCGCTCGGTCACCGTGGGCTCGACAGCGCAGTTCACGCTACGGCTGACCAACGCCACGTCGGCCGCCATCACGCTCACCCCGTGCCCCGCCTATGACCTGACCGTTGGCTACCAGACCACGTCGTACGGGCTGAACTGCGCGGGCGCCGCAACGGACGTGATCGCCCCCGGTGCCTCGGTGAGCTTTGCGCTGCCGGTCCCGATCTCGCACAGCCTCGCGACCGGCGTCAGCACCGACGTCTCGTGGAGCCTCGGCTGGCAACCGGACAAACACAGCCCAACCGCCCACCAGGCGGTCCGCGTCAGCGGTTGACGCCCGATCGTCACCCTGTTGTCACCCCAATGGCCCCTCCAGTACCTGCACATTGCGGCTAGAGTCCGCCACGGAGTGGCCGTGGTGGCCGCCGCCAACCGGGGGGACCCATGCAGGTACGTCGGCTCACACGTCCGCTTGCGCTGCTCGTGCCGCTGTCCGTGGTCGCGGCGCTGCTCACACCCGTTGCCGACGCGCACGCCGTGACCTACCCCACGCTGACCGTCTCCGGCCCTTCGCGGGGCAACCCGGTCACCGGCGTCGACGGGGTCTTCGCGACCGGGTCGGTCGACCCCAACGGCACCGACGCCCCCAAGACGCTGGCGCTGTTCGTCAACGGGACGCTGAGCGACAGCCGCGCGTGCGCCGTGCCTGCCGGCACCAAGACCTGCACCCTGTCGCTGCTGTTCGACGCGGGCAACCTCACCGGCCCCCAGACGCTGCGCGTCGACTTCACCACGGTCGCCAACCACGTCGTCTCCTCGAGCCAGACGATCACCGCCTACACCCCACCGCCGACCGCCCAGCTCACGTCGCCCCCCGACGGCAGCTCAACGCCGGTGGGCAGCCAGGTCGACGTCGAAGGCGACGGCTCGACCTCGCTGCCCAGCGACTGGCCGCGCACGATGGAGCTGCTGATCGACGGCGCCTCTGTCGAGACCATCCACTGTCCGTTCCCGTCGTCCACCAACACCTGTCCGACGACCTTCACCTGGGACACCTCGGGGCTCGCCGGCGGCTCCCACACGGTGCGGCTGAGGATGACCACCTACCACGACTTCGTCGCGCTCACGGCGATCCATCACGTGACGCTGACCACGACGCCGCCGCCGTCCGTGACGCTGACCGCACCCCTTGCCGGCGCGACCGTCACCGACCTGGCCTACGTCGCGGCGACCGGAACGACCGCGGGCGACGACGCTCCGTACGGGATGTTCCTGGTCGTCGACGGGCACCCCTTCGGCTCGACCGAGCTCTGCCCGCCGCCGTACACCCAGTCCTGCTCGTTGAGCCTGATCTGGGACACGACCGGCCTGTCGGGCCAGCACTCGGTGGCCGTCACGTTCCTCAGCCAGCTGGGCGAGGCCACCACTGCTCCGGTCACCGTCACCGTCGTCAACCCGCCGCCGACCGTCACCATCACGTCGCCGTTGCCCAACGCCCACGTGGCCGGCGCCACCCAGGTCACCGCCGCCGGGCTCGTTGACGACCGGCAGACCGACTCGGTCAAGGACATGCAGCTGATCGTCGACGGGGTGCCGTCGGGTGCCGCTGTCGCGTGCAGCGTCGCCACGCGTTCGAGCTGCACGACCACCTTCACGTGGGACACGTCGGGCCTCACCGGAGCACACCAGCTGCAGGTGCGGTTCGACACGACCCTGACCTCGGTCACCAGCGCCAAGACCCTGGTCATCGCCGGCACGGTGGCGCCGCAGCCGGTCGCGACCACTCTGGTCCTGATGCAGGGCCCGCCCGTGGTCCGTGGCTCGGCCGGGGTCGTGCACGGCGTGCTCAGCAACACCCAGACCCACCTCACCATCGTGGGTGCGCCGGTCCAGGTCGTGTTCACTCCGCTGTCCGGGCCGGCTCGTACCGTGACGGCAACGACGGACGCCTCGGGCAACTTCACCGCTACCGACCCGGACCCGCTCCTCGCGAGCACTGCTGTCCTGGCGACGACCGGCCCCGACTACAGCTCGTCCTCGGCCACCGAGACGCTCACGGTCAAGGTCGTGATCACGTGCCACGTGCCTTCGCCGGTACGCCGTGGCAGTGCGGCGACCGTGACCTGCAAGGCGCCGGGACTGGCGTTCGGCAGCGTGGTCGCGCTGCACTGGGCGACCAAGACCGGGCACGGCGTGACCTACGCCAAGGTAAAGAGGGGCCAGGTGCGGTTCACCACCACCGCGTACAAGAAGGGCTGGGTCACCCTGTGGGCGACCACCGCCACGACCCACTCGTTCGCAGCGTCCCGCTCGCGCACGTACGCGCTGCACGTGCGCTGACCCGTTGGGTCGCT
Source organism: Acidothermaceae bacterium B102 (assembly GCA_033097465.1). Taxonomy (GTDB): domain Bacteria; phylum Actinomycetota; class Actinomycetes; order JAWWOL01; family JAWWOL01; genus JAWWOL01. The sequence goes on along the minus strand of AP028633.1, from coordinate 2,801,721 downwards.
GGAGCCGACGAGGGGACTTGAACCCCTAACCTGCCGATTACAAGTCGGCTGCGCTGCCAGTTGCGCCACGTCGGCCGGGACTCGAGAACCCCGGTGACCAGGATAGGGACTCGGCGAGCTCGCGACGGCGTCCCGTCAGCTGGAGGGCTGCAGCGCCCCCGTCGAGCTGTGCTCGTGCTGGGCAGGGATCGCGCCCTCGGGCAGCGTCGCGTCCGCGGCAGCGGGACGCTTGCGGCGACAGACCGAGTGGGCGAGCACCAGCGTGCCGAGCAGGATCGTCAGGTCGCCGACGCTGATGACGTTGCGGAACGGCAGCCAGGCAGGCGTGGCCACGACGTCGCCGAGCCACGGCAGGATCGGGTGGGCGAGGACGCCGCTGTTCTCGAACGTCTTCGGGTCGACCACGTAGCCCGCGGCGCGCAGTGCGGGCGCCGACGCCGGCAGGGTGCCACCGTTGAGGGTGATCACGACACCGTTCATCAGCGCGCCGCCACCGATCAGCACCAGCCCAGGCAGCTTGCGGTTGAGCCAGAGCGCCACCGCCGCCAGCCCGTACGTGAAGAGATGGAGGCTCACCAGCAGCCACCGGACGTCGCCGGGGATGACCACGGTGATGAGGACCTGCAGGGCAAGCGCCACCAGGACGAGCCAGGCGTGCCGGAGCCGAACCTCGGTCAGCCGGGCGAGCGAGCCACCGAGAAGGGGCACCGACCCCATGATCACGAGGGAGGCAAAGGCCATGAACACGAGGTCACCGGGCTTTCGTGAACCGGGCGGCTGGGGCGACCGGGTCGGTCTCCCCCGGTTGGACGGGCACGTCCGAGGAGTGGGCCAGCTCGAGGCGCCGATGGGTGCCCTCGGCCGCGCCCCGAGGGGACAGGGACGCGAGCCGCGGCGGACAGCTGAGGACGGCCTCGGCGGTGGCTGCGGCCGGGCCGGGGCGGCCGACGAAGTAGCCCTGCAGCATGTCGCAGCCCATCGCGGCCAGCTGCTGCGCCGTCTCCAGGTCCTCGATGCCCTCGGCGACGACGCGGAGACCGAGGTTGTGACCGAGGTCGATGGTGCTGCGGATGATCGTCGCGTTGCCTGACTCGCGCAGGCCGAGGATGAAGCTCTTGTCGATCTTGATCTCGTCGATGTCGAGGCGGTGCAGGTAGGCGAGGGACGAGTAGCCGGTCCCGAAGTCGTCGACCGAGATCTGCAGCCCGATCGACTGCAGGCGGCGCAGGATCTCGGCGCTGCGCTCGGGGTCGCTCATCAGCCGGCTCTCGGTGACCTCGAGGACCAACCGCTCCGGAGAGACCCCGTGGCGAGCGAGGTGTGCGGCCACCGTCTCCGGCAGGGTCAGGTCGCTGAGCTGGCGGGCGGAGATGTTGACGCTGACCGTGACCTTCAGGCCCTCCTTGTCCCAGCGCGCCACCTGCGCGAGGGAGAGGTTGAGCACCCGTGACAGCAACAGGTCGATCAGTGCCGTGCTCTCCGCGATCGGGATGAACGTGTCCGGCATGAGCTCGCCGAGCTCGGGGTGCCGCCACCGGACCAGGCACTCCGCCGCGGACACGGACGCCGTACGAAGATCCAGCTGCTGCTGGTAGACGACCGTGATCTGCGTGTCGTTCTCGTCCTCGAGCGCGGCACGTAGGTCGGCCTGCAGCCCCAACAACGCCACCGAGTGCTGGTCGCGACGGCGGTCGTACACGGCGACCGTGCCACGGGTGACCTTGGCAGAGTAGAGGGCGACATCGGCGCAGCGCAGCAGCCCCTCGACCGTGTCCGCGTGCAGGGGTGCGAAGCCGACGCCGATGGAGCAGCCGACGTTGAGGGTCACCCCCTGGACCGTCACCGGCTGGCGGATCGCGACGCACAGGCGCTCAGCGAGGGCCAGGACGTCGGCCTCGCTCTCGCCCTGCACGAGCACCGCGAACTCGTCGCCGCCGAGGCGTGCGACGAGGTGGTCGGCGTTCGTGTGCTCCGTGAGGATGCCGCCGACCGCCGCGAGCATGGTGTCACCGACCGCGTGGCCGAGGGTGTCGTTGATGTCCTTGAAGTGGTCGAGGTCGAGCAGCAGCATCGCGCTCAGGCCGTCACCACTCTGCAGCGCCCGGCTCGTGACCCCGGTGAGCATCGTCCGGTTGGCCAGCCCGGTCAGCGGGTCGCGCAGGGCCTCCTGCTCACGTCGCATCGCCATGCGGCCGCTGTGGTGCAGGGCGACGATGGGGATGAGGAGCAGCACGACCGACGCCGGGGTCCACGCCGCCGCCACGACGGCCAGCGGTCCCAGGCCGAGGAGAGGCGCGGAGGTCGTGACCTGCCACGTCAGGTCGTCGAGCAGCACGCGGCGGAGCCTGACCTTGAGCTTGGCGGCGACCGCGATGCCGACCAGCGTGTTGTTGATGAGCAGGAAGACCACGCCGGCGCCGATCGACGGCGCGAGCACCGGCAGCGTCAGCGCGTCGTGCGGGGTGAACGGGTCACCGGAGAGCAGGACGTACGCGGCCCGGGCGCCGACGAACGCCATGGCGTACTGCGCAACGTTGAACGGCAGCCGGTTCCACGCGCGGCCTCGCACGATCCAGTCGACGACGAGCGCGAGCGCCTGCGCGGCGACGGCGTACGGGACGGGGGCGACCAGCAGCAGGGCGAAGCCGAAGGTGCTGGAGACGGTGATCTCATCGCCGGCCTCCACCCCGCGCGCGACCGGGATCGGCCACATCTCGCCGACCACCAGGACAAGCGCGAAGATGACGACGACCAGCCAGTGACTGCCGAACCGCCAACTGCCGAGCAGCGCGGCCCTGGTGCAGAGCCCGACCACCGGAACCGCGATGGCAGTGACCAACCACATGTAGGTCACGAGACCGCGGTCGTCGGGGGCTTTCACACGTTCTCCAGCCTGGTCGGTGGTGGTGCAGGCGCGTCGCGGCCCTCGTCAACGAGTCACGAGGACCACGACGCGTCGTTCGTCAGCCGAACTTGTGACCGGTCACGAGAGCACCGGTTGCACCGATCGGGGACGACAGGGTGACCACATTCGTAGCGTTCATGGCGATTCCTCTCAGCCCAACGGGACGACTGACTACCAGGTGAACTTGACGCCGGCACCGACGACGGTGACCAGAACGCTGATGACGCTGGCGGCGACGATGCCCGAGCTGAGGCGACGGAAGCGGTCCATGGCTACTCCTTCCTTGGAGCCCCCCTGACATGGGAAGCGGATACCTCCATGTGTCGGCCGGGCCACAGGGCATTGGTTGCCCCATACAGGTTCACCATGATCACCGCGGATGCGCCCACTCGGCCCAATGCGGACGATTGCTAGGTCCGGAAGGGTGAACCCTCGTCAGGCCTGGACACCCTCGGTACGGAAGTGCTGCTCCACCAGGGCTCGTACCGTGCGCCACGTATGGGTGTCTGCCTCACGGGGCGACTCCATGCCCTCACCGATGAAGATCGCCTCCGCAAAGGCATCGACGTCGAGTGGGGGGTCGGCCATCAGGGCGTCCCACTGCTCCGGCGGCAGGCAGTAGCCCAGCCGCACGCAGACGTCGTACAACAACGGCCAGGCGTCAAAAGCCGGCCCGGGCGAGGGCGGGTCCGCGGGGTCGCGGAGGTGCCCGTCGACCATGACCCGCACGCGCCGCGCCAGCCGGAGGTCGGTCGCCTCGGGCTCGCCGCCGTCGGCGCGCAGCACGGCCGTCACGAAGTCGTCGACGTCGGCCGGCGGGTCGGCGATCAGCGCATCCTGCTCATGCTGGGGCAGGCAGACCCCGAGCTTGGCGCAGAGCTCGTGCAGCAGCAGGGCAACGTCCACGTCGCCAGTGTGCACCTGATCCGCGGCGGAAAAGGCACGTCCGGGCGGACAACACCCTCCACGATCTGGCTAGAGGGAGCGGCGGCGGCGGGCGATCTCGTAGAGCGCGACCGCGCCGGCGATGCCGGCGTTGAGCGACTCGTTGCCGCCGGCCATCGGGATCGACACGCGCACGTCGCAGGCCTCGCCGACCAGGCGCGACATGCCCCGGTCCTCGGACCCGACCACCAGCACCATCGGCTCGTCGGCCACGTCGAGGTCGTCCAGCGAGACGTCACCGTCGGCTGCGAGGCCGACGATCATCAGGCCGGCCTTGGCGTAGTCCTTGAGCGTACGGGTCAGGTTGACCGCCCGCGAGACCCGGATGCGCGACGCCGCACCGGCCGACGCCTTCCAGGCCGACGACGTCACCCCCGCGGCACGACGCTCCGGTACGAGGATGCCGTGCGCGCCGAACGCCGCACCGGAGCGGATGATCGCCCCGAGGTTGCGCGGGTCGGTCACCCCGTCGAGCGCCACGATGAGCGCCGGCGAGGTCTGCTCCAGGGCGTGGGTCAGCAGGTCGTCCGGGTGCTGGTACTCGTACGGCGGCACCTGGAGCGCCAGCCCCTGGTGCATCGCCCGCTCGGTGAACCGGTCGAGCTCGGAGCGGCTCGACTCGATGATGGTGACCCGCTGGTCGCCGGCGAGCTTGATCGCCTCGCTGACCCGCAGGTCGGACTCGATGCCGATGGCGACGTGCAGTGCGGACGCGGGCACGCGTGCCCGCAGGGCCTCGACGACGGGGTTGCGGCCGGCGACGTACTCCGGCCCGTCGACGCCGGGCTTGCCGCGGCGCACCCCGGGCGACCCACCGCCGGCGTCGATGCGGACGCGATCGGCGGCGAGTGCCTTCTTGCCCACCGCAGCCCGCTTGGCAGCAGCGTTGGCCTTGCGTGCGGCGGGGTGCTTGGTCCGGTCGACCGCCTTGGGCGTCGGACCCTTGCCCTCCAAGGCTTTCCGGCGTTGTCCGCCGGAGCCGACCAGGGGGTTCTTCTTGCTTGACGGGCGCTTCTTGGGCAGGGGCATCAGTGCTCTCCTCGCAACCGCCAGCGCGGTCCTTCTGCTGTGTCTTCGACGTGGATGCCGGCTGCGACAAGCTGGTCGCGTACGGCGTCGGCGGCCGCAAAGTCTTTACGGGTACGGGCATCGGCGCGCGCAGTGAGCGCTAGCCGTACCAGGGCGTCGATGGTCTCCGTGACGTCGTCGGACGCACCGGCAGACGGCCACTGCGAGACCGGGTCGAGCCCGAGCACGACCAGCATGCGCCGGACGTCCTCCAGCGCGTACGCCACGGTCTGACGGTCGCCCTCGGCGAGCGCTGCGTTGCCGGAGCGCACTGCCTGGTGGACCACCGCGAGGGCCGCAGGGATGGCCAGGTCATCGTCCATGGCAGCCGAGAATGCCTGCCACGCAAGGGAATCCGGCTCACCGGTGGCTGTCTCGCCATCAAGCAAGTCACCTGCGTTGCGGACGAACGTCTCGATGCGCCCGTAGGCCGCGGTCGCCTCGGCCAAGCCGTCGTCGGTGTAGTCGAGCGTCGAACGGTAGTGGGCGCCGCCCAAGTAGTAGCGCAGCACCGCAGGCCGTACCCGATCGAGAACGTCTGCTGCGACGGAAGAGTTGCCCAGCGACTTGCTCATCTTCTCGCCGCCGATGTTGAGCAGGCCGTGGTGCATCCAGAGCTTGGCGAAGCCGTCGCCGACGCAGGTCGACTGGGCCAGCTCGTTCTCGTGGTGGGGGAAGACGAGGTCGAGGCCACCGCCGTGGATGTCGAAGGTGGGCCCGAGGTACTTGGTCGCCATGGCCGAGCACTCGAGGTGCCAGCCGGGCCGGCCGATGCCCCAGGGCGTCGGCCAGAACGGTTCGCCCGGCTTGGCGCCCTTCCAGAGCGCGAAGTCGAGCGGGTCACGCTTGGGGCGGTCGGCGTCGACCTTCTCGGTCGCCATCATCGCGTCGGGGCGCTGGCCCGAGAGGGCGCCGTACGACGGCATCGAGCGCACGTCGAAGTAGACGTCGCCGCCGCTCGGGTAGGCGTGACCGGCCTCGATCAGCCGGTCCATCAGCACGATCATCTCGGGCACGTGGCCGGTGGCGCGAGGCTCGTACGTCGGGGGCAGGCAGCCGACCGCGTCGTACGCAGCGGTGAAGTGGCGGGTGTTGCGCTCGGCCAGCTGCCACCAGGGGATGTCCTCGTGACCGGCGTCGTGCAGGATCTTGTCGTCGATGTCGGTGACGTTGCGGATGTAGGTGACGTCGTAGCCGGACTCGGTCAGCCAACGTCGCAGCTGGTCGAAGACGATCGCCGAACGGACGTGACCGACGTGCGGCGGCGCCTGCACGGTCGGTCCGCAGACGTAGATGCCGACCCGGCCAGGCTGCAGGGGCTCGAAGCGCTGCTGACGGCGGGTCAGGGAGTCGTAGAGGTGAAGGCTCACCGGCCCAGCCTAGTGGCGGGAGGCAAACCCGGCCCGGAAGCGGTGGCGCCGGCCCCGGTAAGCAGGCAGGCTGGCTCCATGGCAACGGACTACGTGCACGGGTACGGCGACGCCGAGGCGCACCGGCTGGCCGACCAGGCGGAGACGCTCGCCGCCCTCCTGCACGCCGGAACGTCGTATGGGGTGGGAGAGCGTGTGCTCGAGGTGGGCTGCGGGGTCGGTGCACAGACCGTCCACCTCCTCCGCTCCAGCCCGGGGGCACTGCTGACCTCGGTCGACCTCTCGGCGGTGTCGCTCGCCCACGCGCAGGCGCGCGTCGCCACCGAGGTGCCGGGGGCCGTCGTCGACTGGCGACAGGGCGACCTGTTCGACCTGCCCTTCGCCGACGCCTCGTACGACCACCTGTTCATCTGCTTCGTGCTCGAGCACCTCGCCGAGCCGGTCCAGGCGCTGGCCGGGCTGCGGCGCCTTCTCCGTCCCGGCGGAACGATTACCGTCATCGAGGGCGACCACGGCTCCGCGTTCTACCACCCGGCGAGCGACGCGGCGCAGGCCACGATCGACTGCCTCGTCCGGCTGCAGGCGCGGGCCGGCGGCAACGGGCTGATCGGCCGCGAGGTCGAGCCGCTGCTGGCTGCCGCCGGCTACCGGGACGTGGTGGTGCGGCCGCGCACGGTCTATGCCGACGAGACCATGCCCGCGCTGGTCGAAGGGTTCACCCTCAACACGTTCACGGCCATGGTCGCCCTCGTACGCGAGGACGCCCTTGCCGCCGACCAGATCGACGCGGCCACCTGGGACCTCGGCATCGCCGACCTTCGGCGGACAGCCCAGCCCGGCGGCACCTTCCACTACACGTTCGTCAAGGGCGTCGCCCGGGTATGACGCGGGCCTCAACGAGGAGGCGCGACGTGGCACAGGAGCCGACGTTCAGCAAAGGCGACAAGGTCACCTGGAAGAGCCACGGCGGCGAAGCCGTCGGCGAGGTCGAGAAGAAGATCACGTCCGACACCCACGCCGCGAAGCGCGACGTGAAAGCGTCGGCGGACGACCCGCAGTATCTCGTGAAGAGCGACAAGAGTGGCGGCGAGGCCGTGCACAAGCCGGCAGCACTGCACCGCCAGGACTAGCGGCGGCGGAAGGGCAGGCGCGGCCGACCGTTCTGCCGGGCCAGCACGCTGAGGAGCACGCCCAGGACGCCGAACCCCGCGGCCCAGGCGGACAACGCCGCGGCGGTGCTCGACCTGCTCGGCACCACCACGCTGAGCAGGGTGCCGAACGCGATCACGGTGACCGCGGAGCTGAGCAGCAGCAGGCGGCTGCGGCGAACCAGGGACCGGGCGTACGGGCGGAGACCCGGCGGGATGCGACGAAGGCTCCAGACGCCGCCCGCCACGGCGAGCGCAGCGATGCCGGCGACGAGCACGAAGCGCAGCGGTCGCTGGGTGACCGCCTGGCCGCCGTCCTTGTCCGTGCGGCCCACGATCTGGCGCAGCCCGTACGCAGCGAGGAAGACGAACCACTGCACGCGGTAGAGGACGGCCCGGACCACGACGTCGACGTTGCGCCGCGCGACCTCCTGCTGGGGCTCGCTGCGGATGGCGGCCGAGAAGCCGTTGAGCGCACCGTCGAGGTCGCGGCGCCGCAGCTGGACGACTCCGAGGTTGTTCAGCGCCGAGTGGTGGTCGGGCTGCAGCGACAGCACGTGCTTGAACGCCCGCTCGGCGGTGACGTGGTCGCCCTGCCGAAGCGCTACCAGGCCCACCGCGGAGTGGGCGTCGGGCTCGAACGGGGCGAGCTGTACCGCGTGGTGCGCCGCCTGCCGCGCAAGGAAGAGGTCGCCGCCGGCAGCGCTCAGCGTCGCCGCGAACCTCGCGTGGCCCTGCCAGACGTCCGGCGATAGCCGCACCGCCTGGGCCGCCGCCTGCACCGCCTCCTGCTTACGGCCCAGCGACTCCAGCGCGTGGCTCGCCAGCCGGTGCGGCCAGTCGCTCTCCGGCGCCAGGGCCGCGGCTCGGCCGGCCGCCTGCAGCGCGTCCTCGTCGCGGTCCAGTCGGAGGTAGGCGAGGGAGAGTCGGCACCAGACGTCGGCGTCGCCTGACGAGCCGCCGTCCGTCGCGAGCAGGCGTTGCAGCGCCGCGACAGCCTCCTCGTAGCGACCGAGGTCGATCATCGCGTCGATCCTGCTCAGCTCGGTCAGGCTCACACGAGGCGCTGCTTCTTGAGGTAGGCGACGAGGTCGTCGTACTCGCCACTCTCGTTGCCGAACATCGCGACGTTGCGCGCGAGCTGGAGCCACGCGCCGGTGGACGGCTTGACCTCCTTCAGGGCGGCCTCGAGGTCGGCCTGGCCGATCATGCGGACCTGTCCGGTACGGGCCGAGTCGAGCATCGCGCGCTCGGCCGCACCCTCACAGAGGTGGGCGATGTCGGCGCCGGAGTAGCCGTCGGTCGCCTTGGCGATCTTGCGCGCGTCGACCCCGGCAACCGGTCGGTCGCGCAGGTGCAGCTTGACGATGGCCTCGCGGGCGGGCAGGTCCGGCGGCAGGACGAGCAGGGTGCGGTCGAACCGGCCAGGCCGGCGCAGCGCGGCGTCGACGTCCCACGGGTGGTTGGTGGCGCCCAGGACGAAGACACCTTCGTTGTTGGCGTGCACGTCGTCGAGCTCGACCAGGAGCTGATTGACGACCTGGCGCAGGGCCGAGTTGCGGAGCTGGCTGCGCTTCTGGCCGATGGCGTCGACCTCGTCGAGGAACAGCACGCACGGGGCGTTGGCCCGTACCGTCTCGAAGAGCGCGTGCAGGTTGCGCTCGCTGGAGCCCACGTACATGTCGAGCACGTCGGCGAGGGTCACGGCGACGAACCGGGCGCCCATCTCCCCCGCAACAGCGCGCGCGAGGAAGGTCTTGCCGCACCCGGGAGGCCCGTACAGGAGAAGGCCGCCGCGCAACGACTTGCCATAGAGCGTGCGCAGCTCCGGGTTGCGCATCGGCGCGAGGAAGGCGGCCTCGAGCCGCGCCTTGACCTGCTCCATGCCGGCCACGTCGGCCAGCGAGGTGCGTGCGGTCTCCACGTCGTAGAGCTCGGCTCCCGGCACCGGACCGTCCTCCTCGACGAACATCGGGGCGACGACGTCCTCGAGCTCGGCCTCGGCCTGCAGCCAGTCGAACGCGGGCGGTGCTTGCGGCGGTGCTTGCGGTGGTGCGGCCGGCGGAGGGGGCGGGGGGCTGGTCGGTGCGGTGCCGGCGAGGTTGCGCATCAGGGCCATCGCCCGCTCCGACCCGGGGTCACGGGACAGAACCGCCGAGAGCTGCAGCAGCGCCGTGGACGCGTCGCCGGCAGCCACCAGCAGCTCGGCCACGTGCAACCGCAGCGGCACGTCCTCGGGATGGGCGTCGACGGCGGCGAGCAGGCTGACGATCAGGGGCGAGTGCTCGGCCAACGGAACCCTTTCGCGTACGGGCCTCCAGCATGCCTCATGACCCGGCCGCCCAGGAGGCCACAATGGGGGCATGGAGCTGCGACCAACCAATGTGTACGACGCGCTGGCGACCTTCGACGAGGTCTACAGCCCACGCATCGTGACCCGGATGAACGACTACGACGTCCGCATCGCGCACACCCTCGGCGACCACCTGTGGCATGTACACGAGGGCACCGACGAGTTCTTCCTGGTCCTCGACGGGCAGTTCGACGTGGCGGTGCGCGACGGATCGGGCGTCGAGACGACGGTGGTCCTGGTCAAGGGCGACACGTTCGTCGTACCCAAGGGCGTCGAGCACCGGCCGTCGTCCCCGGGTGGGTCGATCCTGATGTTCGAGCCGTCGGGGACGCTGTCGACTGGCGACCGGCATGAGGGTGACGTGCCCGACCACATCGACAGCACCACTGGTCACGCTCTGACCTGATCGATCACCAGGCGTCACCGCCCGGCAGGGACGGATGCGTTCCGGAATCGCTTTGCGTTGCGGGCACCAGAGCCCGCAATGCTTAGCGTTGCGGGCGTCGGGGCCCGCAACGCAAACCGTTCGGGGAAAGCAGTCGCCAGCGCGGGTCCAGAACGGACATCTCGGTCGCGGCGACGGGCGCGCGGCCGAGCGGCGGGGTCGAGACAGCTAGGCGCGGACGACCAGCGCCGTCGCCATCGCGGCGAGACCCTCGCCGCGGCCGGTGAGTCCGAGCCCGTCGGTGGTGGTCGCCGAGACGCTGACCGGGGCGCCCACCGCGGCCGACAGCAACAGCTCGGCCTCGGCCCGCCGACCGCCGAGGCGGGGGGTGTTGCCGATCAGCTGGACGGAGACATTGCCGACCCGCCAGCCGGCAGCCTCGACGCGCCGCATGGTCTCGGTGAGCAGGGCAACGCCCGAGGCTCCCGCCCACTCCGGCTCGGCCGTACCGAACTGTGCGCCCAGGTCGCCGAGCCCGGCGGCAGACAGCAGCGCGTCACACATCGCATGGGCCACGACGTCGCCGTCGGAGTGACCGGCGAGGCCGGCAGGTGCGTCGAGCCAGCGCAGGCCGGCGACCCAGAGGTCGCGGCCCGGCTCGAGCGGGTGGACGTCGACCCCGATGCCGACCCGCGGCAGCTCAGCGGACACCGGCGGCCCTTCGTCGGGCGAGCACGGCCTCGGCCAGGACCAGGTCGAGCGGGCGGGTCACCTTGAACGCTTCGTCATGACCGGCAATGAGGAGTACGGGCACGCCGAGGCGTTCGACCAGACCGGCGTCGTCGGTGACGGGCTCGGTCTCCCCCTCGACAGTGACCTCGAGGTCGTGGGCCCGCAGCAGCACGTCGCGCTGGAAGCCCTGCGGTGTCTGGATGGCGCGCAGCTCGTCGCGGCGCAGGGTCTCGACGACCCGGCCTCCGGCGTCGGCGCGCTTGACCGTGTCGGCGAGGGGCAGGCAGGGCACGACGGCGGGCGCACCGGCGAGCACCGCACCCGCCACCGCGTCGACGAGCTCGCTGGGGACGAGAGGGCGGGCGGCGTCGTGGACGAGGACCACGCCGATGTCGTCGGGGAGCGCGGCGAGGGCCATGCGTACGGAGGCCTGGCGCGTGTCGCCGCCGGGCACGACCCGCACCTCGGCGGCGGCCGGCCCGGTCAGGTGGGCGTCGAGCATCGACTGGACCTCGGCCACCCCGTCGGCGGGGGCGGCGACCACGACGAGGGAGACCCGGCGGGCGGCGGACAGCGCACGGACCGCGTGGACGAGCATCGGGACGCCGGCCAGCTCACGCAGCGCCTTGGGGAGTCCGGGACCGAGCCGCTCGCCGCGGCCGGCCGCGGGGACCACTGCGGCGACCCGCTCGTACGAGGTCACGACCGGGCGGGACGCGGCCGGCGCTCGAGCGCTGCACCGCCACCCATGGCGGCGAACACCATGCGGCCGTTGGCGGTGGTGAGCACGCTGGTCACGCGGACGGGGACCTCGGCGCCGAGCTGGTCGCGACCGTGCTCGACGACGACCATCGTGCCGTCGTCGAGGTAGCCGACGGCCTGGCCGGGCTCCTTGCCGCTCTTGATGAGGAGCACGTTGACATCGTCGCCGGCGTTGACCGGCGGCCGCAGCGACAGGGTCAGCGCGTGCAGGTTGAGCACACGCACCCCGGCGAGCGCCGCGGCCTTGGCGAGGTTGGTGTCGAGGGTGAGCAGGGCGGCCTCACGGTCGAGGCAGAGCCGGACCAGCTTGGCGTCGACCTCGGGCACCTGCGGCACCTGCTCGTCGACGACGACCAGCTCGACTCCGGGCTCGCGGCGCAGCGCCTCGAGGGTCTCGAGCCCGCGGCGACCGCGACTGCGGCGCAGGTCGTCGCCGGCGTCGGCCAGCGCCTGCAACTCACCGAGGACGGGTGAGGCGATCAGCATGGTGCCGTGCAGGAATCCCGCGCGCACGACGTCGAGGATGCGCCCGTCGATGGCGACCGACGTGTCGACGAAGCGGGGCAGCTGGGACGTCGCCACGTCGCGCGGCGCGAGGCCGGCACGGGCACCGAAGATGCCGAGCATGCCGTCGCGCCGTACAGCGCCGAGCCGGAAGCCGAGCAGGCCGAAGACGACGAGCACGAAGACGAACAGCGGCGCGGAGATGAAGCGCTGCGGGATGAGGAACAGCGGGGAGGCCACGACGCCACCGCAGACCATGCCGCAGACCATGCCGATGCCGCCGGCGACGAGCTGCTCGGCGGACACCGAACGCAGCGCGGCCTCGGTGCGGTCGACCACGGTGACCGTGGTACGGGCGACGACGCCACCGAGGACGTAGCCCACGCCGCAGCCGACGATGGCACCTACGGCGGCACCGTCGAACGGGCCAAGCACCCCGGCGTCACCGTTGGCCAGGCTGCGAGAGACCTCGAAGCCGATGCCGGCGAAGAAGACGACCACGAGCAGGCGCAAGAGCTCCACCACCGCGTACGGTGCTGTCACCTTGCGCAGCTTGCTCACGGGTCGGCTCTCCCACCAAGGACGCGATCGGTCCTCGGACGAGGGCTCGACGAATCGTACGTCCTGTATCGGACGAGATTTGACGAAACTGATAGTCAAGCGCCCAGCGGAACTAGGAGGCGAGGACCTCGTCGAGGATGGCCTCGGCCTTGTCGTGGTTGGTGCCCTCGGCGAGCGCGAGCTCGCTGACCAGGATCTGGCGGGCCTTGGCCAGCATGCGCTTCTCGCCGGCGGACAGACCGCGGTCCTTGTCACGACGCCACAGGTCACGTACGACCTCGGCCACCTTGTTGACGTCGCCCGACGCCAGCTTTTCGAGGTTGGCCTTGTAGCGACGGGACCAGTTGGTGGGCTCCTCGGTGTGCGGCGCGCGCAGCACGTCGAACACCTTCTCGAGACCGTCCTGACCCACCACGTCGCGGACGCCCACGAGCTCGACGTTGTCCGCGGGCACGCGCACGGTCAGGTCACCCTGCTCGACGCGCAGAACGAGGTAGAGCCGGTCCTCGCCCTTGATGGTGCGGGTCTCGATTGCCTCGATGAGGGCAGCCCCATGGTGGGGGTAAACGACCGTCTCGCCGACCTGGAACGACATGTGTCTGGTACCCCTTCCGACTTACTCAAGAGTAACACGTCAGACCTTCGCGGAAGGGTTGAACCCGGGCACGAACTGTCCGTGGGCGGACTGCATCACCGCAGGTCAGAAGGCTAGTTCTGACCGACCGGGGGCTTGACACGAGCACCGCCGACGTGCATTCGCGACGGTCACTCTGCGCAGCCACCCCTCCGGATCACTGGGCCCTTCTGGCGGCCATGGGCGCTGTTTTGCCCGCCAATTCGGCCCACTGATCGTGATCACTGGGCCGGTTCGGCTGCTCTCAGCGCCTTGAGAGCGACCAGAACCACCCAGTGATCCAGAAGGGGGTGCGGGGGTTGGCGGGCCGGGAGGAGTGGGTCAGGCGGCGCGGAGGAGGACCGCGTACAGCGTCAGGCCCGGGCCGAAGGCGAGCGCCACCACGTGGTCGCCGCCGGACAGGGTCGGAGCCACCCGTTCGAGGATCATCAGCACCGTCGGCGACGAGCAGTTGCCGTAGTCACGGAGCACGTCGAGAGAGATCTGTACGTCCTCGGCGGTCAGGTCGAGCGAGCTGCGTACCGCCTCGACGATCGCTGGGCCGCCCGGGTGGACGGCCCACGCGGCCACGTCGGTGACGGCGAGCCGGTTGCGCGCGAGCAGGGTCTCGGTGGCCGGCAGCGCGTGCCGCGCGAGCACGGCGGGGACATCGGGCGAGAGGCCCATGCGGAAGCCCTGCTCGCCGATATCCCAGGTCATCATGTCGGCCGCGGTCGTGTCGGTGACCGCCACCACGTCGACCACCTCGAGCCCGCCGCCAGCTGTCCCGGGCGTGAGCACGACAGCGGCCGCGGCGTCGCCGAACAGTGCGTGCACCACCATCTGCTGCACCGACTCGGGGGTGAGCGCGTAGGCGGGGAGGTGGGAGGGCTGGAGGTGCAGGCTGGTGAGCTCGAGCGAGAGCAGCAGCGCAGGGCGGCCGTGCTGGGCGACGTAGTCGGTGGCGGCGGACAGCCCCGGCAGCGACGCGAAGCAGCCCATGTGGCCGAGCACCAGGCTGCGCAGGTCGGCCGCCATGCCGAGGTCGCGTGCGAGCAGGGTGTTGAGGCCGGGCGTTGCGTAGCCGGTGCAGGAGACGACGACGAGCAGGCCGAGGTCCTCCGCCAGCAGCCCGGCCGAGGCGAGGGCAGCACCGACCGCCTCCTTGCCCAGCGGCAAGGCCTCGGCGACGTAGCGCTCCATGCGCCGCGAGGTCAGCCACTGGGACACATCTTCGAGCTGCGGGTTGACGACGCCGTGACGCGTCTCGACGCCGACAGCCGAGAACATCCGCTCGGCGACCGGGTTGCCGCGGTAGTGGGACGCGAAGAAACCGTCCCAGAGGTCGCGCTGCCGGATCGGCGCCGGCACGGAGTGGGCGAAGGACGCGATCGTCACCAACGCAGAGCCTCTTCGGGGTCGAGGCCGAGGACAGCGCTGCCCAGCCAGTCGGAGCACACGTCGCTGGTCGCCGGCTGCAGAGCCCCGCAGCGCGCGTCGCGGTAGAGCCGCTCAAGGTCGCCGCCGCGACGGGTCGCCCCCGTGCCGCACGCCTCGAGCAGCGACGACGCGACCTCGAAGGCGGTGTCGCCGGCCAGCAGCTTGGCCCGCCAGACCCAGCGGTTGGTGTAGGGCTCCCCGGGTGCCTCATCGACGGCGCGGGCGGCGACCCGTACGACCTCACGGGCTGCGGCGACCGCGGCGTCGGCACGGCCGAACCGCGCCCGTACCAAAGGCAGCCGACTCAGCCCACGCTCCCCCGCGTAGGCGGCGGCCGCGTCGATCGCCGACTGGGCGACGCCGACGTAGACCGCGGCGTAGGACGCCACCAGCCACTGCGGCATCGCCTGGGCGAGGAAGACGCCGAGGCCCTCCATGCCGCCGACCAGCGCGTCGTCGTCGACCACGACGTCGAGGTGCAGGTCATGGCTGGCCGTGGCGCGCATGCCGAGCGAGTCCCAGGTCGGCTCGACCGTGATGCCCGGAGTGCCGGCCGGGACGAGGAACTGGGAGATCCGCCGGTCGGCCGAGGCCGCAGCGACCAGGTAGCCGTCGGCGTGGCCAGCACCTGAGCAGAACGCCTTGCTGCCGGTGATCCGCCAACCTTCGGAGACCTTCTCGTACGAGGTGGTCATCTGCGACAGGCGTGACCCCGACCCGCGCTCGGACATCGCGACGCAGAACAGCGAGCCGGCGGCGGCCGCGGCAAGGACCCGGTCGCGCATGGCGAAGAAGCTGTCCGGCACCCCGAGCGCGCGGGTCAGCTGCTCCGACGCGAGGGCCATGGCGCCGGTGATGGAGGCATGCATGTTGAAGACGAGCGCGGTCGCGCCGTGGCCGGCCCCGAGCTCCATCGCGACCTCGGCATAGTTGCCGAAGCCCGCCCCGGAGCCACCGAGCCGGGTCGGCGCCATGAGACCGAGCAGCCCGGCCGAGCGGAGGAGGGCGAAGTCGTCGGAGGGAAAGCTGCCGTCGCGGTCGTGCGCCGGGGCGTGCGCCGCGAGCTGGGGCCGCAGCGTCCGAGCGGCCGCGAGCGCCTCAGCCGGCGAGACCCGCGGCAGGGTGTCGTTCATCGCGACGCCTCCTTGACCAGAACGCGAGGGGTGGTCGGTTCGAGGCGTTTGACCCCGACCCCGGAGAACAGCACCGCTGTCGAGCGGGTCGCGACCATGCGACCCGCCTCTCGCCGGTGGAGCAGCCAGCCGACCCAGGCAACGAGCGACGGTCGCAGCCCACCGAGCCGGATCGCCACCCCATGCTCTGCGCAGAGGGCGACGAGCGCACCTCGACTGACGTAGAGCGAGCCGTCGTGCAGACCGACCGGCGGCCCGCCGGGAATGCGCTCGGCGACCGTGATGGTCAGCAGCCGGGCCAGCGCGGTGTCGGCCAGGGCATCGACGACGAGGGTGCCGCCGGGTGCGAGCACGCGGCACAGCTCGGCGACCACGGCCGGCAGGTCTGTGACGTGCTCGAGCATCTCGCCGGCGACGACGACCTCGGCTACCCCGTCGGCGAACGGCAGCCGCGCCGCGTCGGCGCGTACCGGCTCGAGGCCGTGCTGCCGGGCGACGACGAGCGCCGCCTGCCCGATGTCGATGCCCACGTGGCGGTAGCCCAGCCGCGCGACGTGCGGCGCCATGACTCCGCCGCCGCACGCGACGTCGAGCAGGAGCGCGCCCTCACGGCTCGGCGCGGGGATCAGGGAGGCGCGGACCTCGGCGATCCAGTGCAGCATCGCGAACACGCCACGCGGCCGCCACCACTCGTCGGCCAGCTCGTCGTACTGGCGCGGGTCGTTCCTGGGCAGGGAGGGCAGTGCCATGAGACCAGCCTGCCCCTTCCGTTGCTGGCACACTCCACCGCATGGCCTCCGCGGCACGACCCGACCTGGTACGGGTTGCCCGCGCCCTCGTGACGGCGACCCATGCCGCGCCCACGGCCACGGTGACGACCGTCATGACAGCGTTCGCGGTGTCGGTCGGGCGGGGTTGGGGCGGGTCGGTGCTGGTGGCGGCGACCGTGCTCACGGGCCAGCTCTCGGTCGGGTGGAGCAACGACTACCTCGACCGGTTCCGCGATGCCGAGGTCGGTCGCCACGACAAGCCGATCCCCTCGGGCGACGTGGCCGCCTCGACCGTGCGGGTTGCTGCCGCCGTCGCCCTGGTCGCCTGCGTGGTGCTCTCGCTGGCCAACGGCTGGCGTGCGGGATCGGTGCACCTGGCCGGCGTGGCCGCCGCCTGGGCGTACAACCTGGGCTTGAAGGCGACGTGGTGGTCACCGTTGCCGTACGCCGTCGGGTTTGGTGCTCTGCCCGCGTTCGTGGTGCTCGGGCTGCCCGGCCACCCGACGCCACCGCTGTGGCTGGTGGCCGGCGGGGCGCTGCTCGGGCTGGGCGCGCACTTCGCCAACGTGCTGCCCGACCTCGAGGACGACCGGGCCACAGGCATCGTCGGAGCCCCCCACCACCTCGGTCGTACGGGCGCGGCGTCGGCGTCGGCCGGCCTGCTCCTGGCGGCGACCGTCTGCCTTGCGCTGGGGCCGTCGGGTGGCTCGCGGGTGCTGACCGTCGGCGGGTTGGTGGTGGCGGTCGTGCTGGTCGCGGGCGGCGCTGCTGCTGTGCTGCGCCGGGGGGCCGAGGGGTCGGTGGCGATGTTCCGGGTGTCGATGGTGCTCGCGGTGCTGGATGTCGCGCTGCTTCTCGGGCGGGGTGGAGGGGTGGCGTGAGGAAGGGGTCGCTACGCTGGCTCTGCACCCGTACCAGGACGTCCGAGGAGAGATGCGTGAGCACGCTGAGCAGCGCCCGCAGCCGCACGGTGATGGCCTCGGTGCTCTGTGCCGTGGTGCCGATGCTCGCGGCCTGCGGCACGGGGCAGAAGGCGCCCACGAGACTCGAGTACGCGGTGACCGACGGGGTCCAGACCCACGCCGGCAACGTCGTCCTGCGCAACGTGCTGCTGACCGCTGACGTGGCCCAGGGCAGTGGCGCCAAGACCCTCGCGCTCCAAGGCGTCATCGACAACAACACGGGCAGCAACGACACGCTCACCGGCGTCTCGGCCGGGCCGACGGCGTTCGCCACGACCTCTACCGCGACCAGCGTCGTCCCGGGCACCCCGGTCGGCCTCGGCACCGACGGGCTCGGCCTGACCGTCAGCAACCTGCCGACGGCCGTGCTGCCCGGCTCGCTCGTGAGCGTCACCTTCTCGTTCGCACAGGCCGGTCAGGTCACGGTCGCCGTGCCCGTCTACACGCTGGCCTCGCGCGAGCCGGGCGCCGAGCCCTCCACCACGGTCACCTTCCCGGCGCCGGACGTGCCGGAGGGCTACAACCAGTCGGACTTCGACAACAGGCCGGCCGCCTGAGGCGTTCTGTCCGACCGGACGGATAGCCTGCGAGGCATGGCAAAGACCGCCACCAAGGACCGCCCCGCCTACTCCTGCGCCGAGTGTGGCCTGGGCGTGCCCAAGTGGGTCGGCCGCTGCCCCGAGTGCCAGGCCTGGGGCACCATCGACGAGGTCGGTACGGCCAAGCTGCGCACCGTCGCTGCCGGCCCGGTCAGCGCGCCGGCGCGGCCCATCGCCGAGGTCGACATCGAGCTGGCGCGTGCGCGGCCCACGGGTGTGGGCGAGCTCGACCGCGTGCTCGGCGGCGGCCTCGTGCCCGGAGCGGTCATTCTCGTCGCCGGCGAGCCGGGCGTGGGCAAGTCGACGCTGCTGCTCGAGGTCGCCGCGTCCTGCGCCGGTCCGGGGGCCCGCTCGCTGATGATCACCGGCGAGGAGTCGGCGGCCCAGGTGCGGCTGCGGGCGGGGCGCACCGGCGCGCTCGACGACAACCTCTACCTCGCCGCCGAGACCGACCTCGCGGCCGTGCTCACCCACATCGACGCGGTGGCGCCCACCCTGCTCATCGTCGACTCGGTGCAGACGATCAGCTGCTCCGACATCGACGGGACCGCCGGCGGGGTGACCCAGGTGCGTCAGGTCGCTGCCGCGCTCATCGCCGTCGCCAAGGAGCGGGGCATCGCGACCGTCCTCGTGGGCCACGTGACCAAGGACGGCTCGATCGCCGGGCCGCGGGTGCTCGAGCACCTCGTCGACGTCGTGCTGTCCTTCGAGGGCGAGCGCCACACCTCGCTGCGGCTCGTGCGGGCGGTCAAGAACCGGTTCGGCGCCACCGACGAGGTGGGCTGCTTCGAGCTGACCGACGGCGGCATTCGCGAGCTGCCCGACCCGTCCGGGCTGTTCCTCTCCCGCCACGACCAGCCCGTGCCCGGCACCTGTGTGACCGTGGCTGTCGAGGGTCGACGCCCGCTGGTCGCCGAGGTCCAGTCGCTCGTCGGCACCGCCACGGCACCCTCGCCGCGGCGGGCGACGTCCGGACTCGACAACGCCCGGCTGGCCATGGTGCTGGCGGTGCTCGAGCGACGGGCCGGTTTCAAGGTCTCCGACCGCGACGTCTACGCAGCAACCGTCGGCGGGGTGCGGCTCGCCGAGCCCGCCGCCGACCTGGCCGTAGCGCTGGCGGTGGCCAGCTCGCAGGCCGACAAGCCGCTGCCATCGGCGCTCGTGGTGGTGGGCGAGGTCGGCCTGGCCGGCGAGGTGCGCCCGGTCTCGGCCGTGGCTCGGCGACTCGCCGAGGCTGCCCGGCTCGGCTTCACCCGGGCGCTCGTACCCGTGGGGGCTGGTCGTGGACCGGCCGGCATGACCGTGACCGAGGTCGCCGATCTCCAGGCCGCGCTCCGTGCGGCGCGGCTGGTGTGACGGCCCCGCCGCGGCGCATACGCGGCTAGACTGCGCACGACGGCACTGGGATTTCGGGGATCGAGGGCGGCGTGGCGACGACGGACGACCAGCTGCGGTCGACGCTCGCCGCCGTGGCCCCGGGCACGCCCCTGCGGGACGGGCTCGAGCGCATCCTGCGTGGCAACACCGGCGGCCTGATCGTCCTGGGCTACGACCGGGGGGTCGAGGCCCTGTGCACCGGCGGCTTCCGGCTCGACGTCGAGTTTCTCTCCACCCGGCTGCGTGAGCTGGCCAAGATGGACGGCGCCATCGTCCTCTCCGACGACCTGCAGCGCATTGTCCGAGCGTCGGTCCACCTGGTGCCCGACCCGGCGATCCCGACCGAGGAGTCCGGCACCCGCCACCGCACGGCCGAGCGGGTCGCCAAGCAGACCGGCTACCCCGTCATCTCGGTCAGCCAGTCGATGCGGATCATCGTGCTGTACGTCGACGGCCGGCGCTACGTCGTCGACGACTCCGCGGCCATCCTGTCCCGCGCCAACCAGGCCCTCGCCACGCTCGAGCGCTACAAGCTGCGCCTCGACGAGGTGGCGGGCACGCTCTCAGCGCTCGAGATCGAGGACCTCGTCACGGTTCGCGACGCCATGGCCGTGACCCAGCGGCTCGAGATGGTGCGACGCATCGCCGGCGAGATCGAGGGCTACGTGGTCGAGCTGGGCACCGACGGCCGACTGCTGGCGCTGCAGCTGGACGAGCTGATGGCCGGGGTTGAGGCCGAGCGCGAGCTGGTCGTCCGCGACTACGTCCCCGTCGGTGGCCGCAGGGCCCGTACCACCGAAGACGTCCTGCCCGATCTCGATGCGCTCTCGGCCACCGAGCTGCTCGAGCTGCCGGCCATCGCCAAGGTGGTTGGCTTCCCGTCCAGCGCCGACTCGCTCGACGCGCCGGTCAGCCCGCGCGGCTACCGGCTGCTGGCCAAGGTGCCGCGGCTGCCGCGGCTCGTCGTCGACCGGCTGGTCGAACACTTCGGCTCGCTGCAAAAGCTGCTGGCCGCGGGCATCGACGACCTCCAGGCGGTCGAGGGTGTCGGCGAGACGCGGGCCCGCGGCGTACGCGAGGGCCTGTCCCGGCTGGCCGAGTCGTCGATCCTCGAGCGCTACGTCTGACCGCCGCGGTGTGCGGACGAAAGTGCACGCCAGGGCGCGCATTTCCCTTCACGGACCAGATCAGGCCGCGGCGAGGGCGACCAGTTCGTCCAGCATCCGGCCGATGCTGGCCACCGAGATCGACAGGTGACCTTGGCCGGCTTCGAGGTGCACCCGGGCTGTCGGCAAAGCGGCTGCCAGCCACTCGCCGTGGGCGAACGGCACCATCAGGTCCTCGTCGCCCTGCCACAGCGACACCGGCAGGCCGATCGACGCGAGGTCGAAGCCCCACGGCCTGAGGAACGCGTAGTCGTCGTCGAACCAGCCGTCGATACCCGTCGACACCGCGTGGACCATGCCGCTAGCGAGGTCCTCGCCCACCTCGCCGGTCAGCGAGGCGACGTCGACGGCCGGCAGCAGCGACCGCAGCGCCAGGATCAGACCGGTCGCTGTCACCTCCTTGAGTCCCGGCAGCTCGCCCTCGAGGAACTCCCGCAACGGGCCCTCGCCGGCCAGCACCGCGGAGAACTCCGTGATGTTGTCGTCGCCCATGCCGGCAAGAAAGTCGAGACCAGGCGAGTCGTACGGGGCGACGCCCGCCACGACCAGCGAGGCCGCGAACCGGTCGGGCAGCAGGGCTGCGCAGGCGAGCGAGTGCGGACCCCCACCCGAGGCGCCACCGACGACGGCACGCTCGATGCCCAGGTGGTCCAACAGTGCTGCGGTGTCGGGGGCGACGTCGGCCACCGACCGGCCTTCGCGCCGGGTCGACCCCGCGTAGCCGGCCCGGGTCGGCGTGACCAGCCGGAGGCCGCGCTCGGCGCAGGCATTGCTGAGGTAGCGGGTCTGCGACCCGGAGCCGGGGGTGCCGTGGTGGAACACGAGCGTGCCGGCCGCGCCCGAGCCGGTGTCGGCGTACTCGAGCGTTCGCCCGTCGGGAAGCACCATCGTCGCGAACTCGGTCACGCGTGCCTCCATGGTTGGCCCCGTTGCTCGGAAACCCTACGTGGGAGCGTGGTCTATCGCCGCCAACACGCCCAAATCAGACCGGGCCAGTCAGCCCCAATCAGGCAGGTCCGGTGTGGTCGGACTAGGCAGCGACGAGCGCGTAGATCTGCCGCAGGTCGACCATGAAGATCTGGCCGGTGGTGCTGTGCAGGACGTCGACGACGTAGGACGGCAACGACCCCAGCGGCGCGGCGACGGAGTGCTTGCGCAGCTCGGACTCGTCGAGCACCGACACCACGCGGTCGACGACCACCCCAACGGCGTCGTACGAAGCCGTCGCCTCCAGGACCAGGATGTCGCCGCGCCGAGGCGAGCCGTCGGCCGGCGCCGGGCGACCGTCCAACACCGGCAGCGGGAAGCCGCGCAGCTCGAGCACGCCGACCAACGGCGCCGTCATGCCCGGCAGCTCCTCGAGACCCTCGAGCCGCACGATCTCGCGGATCATCGGCAGGGCAGCGGCATAGACCCGCTCACCCAGCCTGAATGTCACGTAGCCGCCCTCCATCAGCGACCTCCACTCATCTCTTGCTGGCGGGCCCGCTTCTCGACGGTCCCCGCCAGGGACCGGCACAACACGATCAGCTCGGAGATCGACCGGCCGCCGAGCTCGGCGGCCACCGCGTCGCCAGGACGTCGGCCGAGGGTCTCGGCGGCGGCGCGGTAGGACCGGGCGGCAGCAGCGTCCTCGCCTAGGCGGGCCAACGCACCGGCAAGCAGGAAGTGCGCGAACCCCGCGTCCGGGTCGAGGAAGACGGCCTTGCGCAGGCTCGGCAGCGCGTCGCGGTCGCGGCTCTGGTTGCACAGCGCCATGCCGCGCAGGTAGTGCGCCTCGGCCAGCAGCGGGTCGCGGGCCGCCAGCGACTCGGCCATCTCGGCGGCCAGGACGTAGCGCCCGGCAGCGAGCTCGGCATGCACCAGCTGAAGACTCGGCTGGTAGTCGGCCGGCGCCTGCGTCGGGGCCAGATCTGCTCCCCGCACGGGGATCTGCAGCCGGCTCAGCAGCGACGGCAGCGGTACGGCCGGCGGCTCCACGGCCGCGGCCTGCTCCGGCACCTCGACCGCGCCGTTGCGCCAGCCGAACGCCTTGAGAGACCCGAGGCCGATGCGGCGCTCGGGCTTGGGCGGGTCGACCCGGCGGTAGACGAAAGCGTCCCCCAGGGTGACCAGCTTGAAGGCGTCGGTGATCTGCCACAGCGTCTCGGCGTGGCCGAGGAACAGGTAGCCGCCGTCGTTGAGCGACCGGTGGAACCGCTCCATCAGGCCGCGCGTGGTCTCGCGGTTGAAGTAGATCGTCACGTTGCGGCAGAGCACAAGGTCGATCTCGCGGTTGAGGAACGGCGACGGGTCGGTCACCAGGTTGTGGTGGCGGAACGAGACGAGCGCCCGTACCTCTGGCTTGACGACGAAGTCGCCGTGCTCGAGGTCGAAGAACCGGCCGACGCGCTCGGGGTCGGCGAGCTGCACCGACCGCTGCCCGTACCGGCCGCGTCGCGCCGCCGCGAGAGCACGCTGCGAGACGTCGGTCGCGACGATGCGGATGTCCCAGTCCTTGTAGTCCGGGATCAGCTCGATGAGCAGCATGGCAACGGTGTACGGCTCCTCGCCCGTGGAGCAGCCGGCGCTCCAGATGACGAGCCGTTTGGTGTCGGCGTTGGCCCGTACCAGCTCGGGCAGCACCTGGCGGCCGAGCGCACGGATCTGCGGCGGGTTGCGGAAGAAGTAGGTCTCCGGGATGGTCACCTCGTCGAGCAACTGCTGCCGCTCCTCGGCGCCGTCCTTGCTCATGACGTGATCGAGGTACGGGGTGATCTCGGTGAACGTCGTGCGCGGCAACCGCTCGCCAAGCGCGTAGCCCAGCGAGTCGCGGCGGCTGTCGTCGAAGACCAGCCCCGCGGCGTCGTGGAGGAACCGGGTGAGGCGGGCGAAGTCGCTGTCGGTCATGTCGAGCTTCATCGGGCCACCCGCACCTGGGTGTCGACGAGGCTGAGCAGCAGCGGCGCGATCTCGGGCAGCGGCCGCTCGTGCTCGACCGCGCCGAGGGCCTTGGCGGCGCCCGGCATCCCGTACACCGCGCAGGTCGGCTCGTCCTGTCCGATGGTCACCGCCCCGCAGTCGCGCATCTCCTTGAGCCCGGCGGCGCCGTCGCGGCCCATGCCGGTGAGGATCACGCCGATGGCGGCGGGGCCGAGGTGGTGGGCGATCGAGGTTAAGGTGGGGTCTATGCCGGGGATGTGGAACTGCGACGGCGGCGGCACCTCGCAGGTCACCCGCAGCCGCTCGTGCACGATGAAGTTGAGACCGCCGGGGGCGAGCGTGACGCGGCCTGGCTGCAGCCGCTTGCCGCCTTCGCCGACCGAGACCGGCAGGGAGCACTGGCTGTCCAGCCACTGGGCGAGGCCTTCGAGGAAGCCGTCGGCCATGTGCTGGACGACCAGCACCGCCTGGGTCAGCGTCTCGGGCAGGGCGCCGAGCAGGGTGGCCAGCGCCTGCGGTCCGCCGGTGGAGACACCGATCGCGATCAGCTCGACCGGGCGGTGGCCGTCGACGGGCGCCGGCTTGGCCGGCTCGACGGTACGGGCGGCGGGGACCACGGCGTGGTGCGGCTCGGACGGGCGGATGACCCCGGAGAGCGAGGTCGTCTTGAGCCGGCCACGGGGATGGGTGATGACCCGCACCCGGCTGGCGACCCGCAGCCGTCGGCGTAGCGCCTCGGCATAGGCGTCGAGGTCCTCGGACTCACGGGCGGTCGGCTTGGCCATGATGTCGACCGCGCCGGCTGCCATGGCGGCGAGACCGTTCTCGTTGTCGGGGCCGGCCACGAACGCGGAGAAGACGACGATCGGCGTGGGCAATGAGGCCATGATGCACTCGATCGCCTCGATGCCGTTCATCTCCGGCAGGTCGAGGTCCATCAGCACCACCGTGGGGCGCAGCCGCTCGACGAGGGCGCACGCCTCCTTGCCCGTCCGGGCCTCGCCGACGACGGTCAGCTCGGGATCGGCATCGATCATCGCCCGCAGGAAACGCCGCTGGGTCGGGGAGTCGTCGACGACGAGGACGCCGACACCGGTGGCGGAGGGCACCGTGCTCCCGATCACCCTGCTCCTCTGCGACGACATCACCCGCAGGAACGACCCTGCGGCAGGGACGCGCGGAGGCGCGTCTCACCCCTGTGATGTCGACCGCGGCGAGGCCCGTATTGAATCGGGCCACAGCCAGGTCAGCGCAGCTGGAACACCGCGATGTCGCTGCTCAGACCACCCACATGGCCGGTCACCTTGTACGTGCCCGGCCGGGCCTGGGTGCCCTGCGCGGCGCACCCGGCGCTGCTCGACCGGGCCCGGTTCCAGACGTGGGTGTAGCTGATCGCCTGCTTGGCCGCGAACACCGCCACGTTGGGCGAGTTCTTGGTGCAGTCCTGCGACGACCAGATGCGGTCGCTGCCCGAGGTGACGGTGAAACCGCGCGCGACCGTGCCGACGTCGACGCGGCAGGCCGCCGCGCTGGTGTTGGTGACGGTAAGCACGAACTTCGGCAGCGCGGCCGCCGCGTACACCGTGTGGTCAGCCGAGACGGTGACCCCGACGGCCTGGCAGAGCGGCACCGCGGGGGTGGTCGGCTTGGGCGGCGTCGTGGTGGGGGCCGGGGGTGACGTCACGACAACGGCCGCGGGCGGCGGCGTGGTGGTGACGACGGTGGCCGCCGGGGTCGTCACGGCCGGGGTCGGCGTCGCTGACGGCGTGAGGGCAGCGGCTGGCGTCTTGGCCTTGGCGGGGCCCTGCGCGGCGTTGGCGTGGTTCTTGCCGGGGAATGCGCTCCAGGCCAGCCAGAGAACCAGCACTGCGAGCACTCCGGCAAGTGCGCGTCGACGCCAGTAGACCTCGGGTGGCAGCGATCCGACCGGGTGGAGCAGCGAGTCGCTGGTCATGGCGCCGATGCTAGGCCGGTCCTCGGCTGGGTCCACGATGCCGCGCCGTGCGACGATCGCAGTAATGAACGGCATTCTCGAGCCGCTGGAGCTCGTCGTCCGGCGGTGGTACGCGGTCCGGGCGCGCGACCTGCCCTGGCGCCGCCCCGGCACCTCGGCATGGGCCGTCCTGGTGAGCGAGTTCATGCTCCAGCAGACGCCGGTCGCGCGGGTCCTTCCGGTGTACGACGCCTGGCTGCTGCGGTGGCCGACTCCCGGGGCCTTGGCCGACGCCGCGCCCGGCGAGGCGGTCCGCGAGTGGGGTCGCCTCGGCTACCCCCGACGTGCCCTGCGACTGCACGCCGCGGCTGTGGTCATTGATGCTGACCACGCCGGCGTGGTGCCGTCCTCGGTCGAGGCCCTGCTGGCCCTGCCGGGGGTCGGCGCCTACACGGCTCGCGCCGTCGCCGCGTTCGCCTACCGGCAGCGCCACCCGGTGCTCGACACCAACGTCCGGCGGGTCCTGGCCCGCTGTCTGGGCGGGCTCCCCGACGTCGCCGGCTCGTCGGTGACCACGGCCGAGTGGGCGCTCGCCGAGTCGGTGCTGCCGGACGACCCCGAGGAGGCAGCCACCTACTCGGTCGCGGTCATGGAGCTCGGCGCGCTGGTGTGCACCGCCCGTACCCCTGCCTGTGACGTCTGCCCGCTCGCCTCGCGCTGCGCGTGGCGGGCGGCCGGATACCCGCTCGACGATGGGCCGGCCAAGCGGCCACAGGGCTACGCGGGCACCGACCGCCAGGTGCGGGGGCGGCTGCTGGCCGTGCTGCGCGATGCCGAGGGACCCGTACCGGCTGCTGCTCTTGAGGTCGTGTGGTCCGACGAGGTCCAGCGGGATCGCTCACTGGCAGGGCTGATCGACGACGGGCTCGTCGAGGCCCGCCCCGGCGGCGCGTACAGCCTGCCCGGCCTCTGACCGCGCCACATGGCGGGGTAGCGGCCGAATACGAGCGTCGCCTCGTGCCATATGGCGCGGTGGCGGCCGGGGGCACGGCCCCCCACAACGCAGCAGCCCCGAACCTCTGGCGAGGTCCGGGGCTGCTGTGACGGGCTACTACTCGGGCGGGTCGACCGTCGGCGGGGCGACGGTCGGCGCGGGACCGGCGGAGGCGGGGCCAGCGGCCTCGACCGCAGCCTCGACCTCGACCGGCGGCACGTCCGGGACGGCGGCCGGCTGGGCCTCGCCACGGAAGGTGAAGATCTTGCGACCCTCAGGACCGTCCGGACCTTCGGCGGTGTCCACGACCACGATCTGGCCGGGGCGCAGCTCGCCGAAGAGGATCTTCTCGGAGAGTGCGTCCTCGATCTCGCGCTGGATGGTACGGCGCAGCGGCCGGGCCCCCAGGGACGAGTCGTAGCCGCGCTCGGCGAGCAGCTCCTTGGCGTTGCGGGTCAGCTCGAGACCCATGTCCTTGTTCTTCATCTGGGTGTCGACCCGGTTAAGCATGAGGTCGACGATCTGGATGATGTCGTCGGTCGACAGCTGGTGGAACACGATCGTGTCGTCGACGCGGTTGAGGAACTCGGGCCGGAAGTGCTGCTTGAGCTCGTCCTGGACCTTGGCCTTCATCCGGTCGTAGTCGACCGTGCCGCCACCGGTGCTGAAGCCGATGCCGGGACCCTTGGCGATGTCACGGGTGCCGAGGTTGGTGGTCATGATGATCACCGTGTTCTTAAAGTCGACCGCGCGACCCTGGGAGTCGGTGAGCCGGCCGTCCTCGAGCACCTGCAGCAGCGTGTTGAACACGTCCGGGTGGGCCTTCTCGACCTCGTCAAAGAGCACGACGGAGAACGGCTTGCGGCGGACCCGCTCGGTGAGCTGGCCACCCTCCTCGTACCCGACGTAGCCGGGCGGGGAGCCGACGAGGCGCGAGACGGTGTGCTTCTCCATGAACTCGGACATGTCGAGCTGGATCAGCGCCTCCTCGTCCCCGAACAGGAAGTCGGCGAGGGTCTTGGAGAGCTCGGTCTTACCGACACCGGACGGGCCGGCGAAGATGAACGAGCCACCGGGACGCTTGGGGTCCTTGAGACCGGCCCGGGTGCGGCGGATCGCCTGGGAGACGGCCTTGACGGCGTCCTCCTGGCCGATGATCCGCTTGTGCAGCTCGTCCTCCATGCGGAGCAGCCGCGCCGTCTCCTCCTCGGTGAGCTTGAACACCGGGATGCCGGTCCAGGTCGCGAGGACCTCGGCGATCTCCTCGTCGGTGACCTCGGCGACGACGTCCATGTCGCCGGCCTTCCACTCCTTCTCGCGCTGGGCCTTCTCGGCCAGCAGCTGCTTCTCCTTGTCGCGGAGGTTGGCAGCCTTCTCGAAGTCCTGGGCGTCGATCGCCGACTCCTTGTCGCGGCGCACCTGGGCGATGCGCTCGTCGTACTCGCGGAGGTCCGGCGGCGCGGTCATGCGGCGGATGCGCATGCGCGAGCCGGCCTCGTCGATCAGGTCGATCGCCTTGTCCGGCAGGAACCGGTCGCTGATGTAGCGGTCGGCCAGGGTGGCGGCCGCGACCAGCGCGGAGTCGGTGATGGAGACGCGGTGGTGCGCCTCGTACCGGTCGCGAAGGCCCTTGAGGATCTCGATGGTGTGCGCCAGCGACGGCTCACCCACCTGGATCGGCTGGAACCGGCGCTCGAGGGCGGCGTCCTTCTCGAGGTGCTTGCGGTACTCGTCGAGCGTCGTGGCACCGATGGTCTGGAGCTCACCGCGGGCCAGCATCGGCTTGAGGATGGAGGCCGCGTCGATGGCACCCTCGGCAGCACCGGCACCGACGAGGGTGTGGATCTCGTCGATGAACAGGATGATGTCGCCGCGGGTGCGGATCTCCTTGAGGACCTTCTTCAGCCGCTCCTCGAAGTCACCGCGGTAGCGGCTGCCGGCCACGAGCGCGCCGAGGTCGAGGGTGTAGAGCTGCTTGTCCTTGAGCGTCTCGGGCACCTCGCCCTTGATGATCGCCTGGGCCAGGCCCTCGACGACCGCCGTTTTGCCCACGCCGGGCTCACCGATCAGGACGGGGTTGTTCTTCGTACGACGGGACAGCACCTGCATGACCCGCTCGATCTCCTTCTCGCGCCCGATCACCGGGTCGAGCTTGGACTCGCGAGCGGCCTGCGTGAGGTTGCGGCCGAACTGGTCGAGCACCAGGGACGTCGAGGGAGTGCCTTCGGCGGGGCCACCGGCAGCGGCGGCCTCCTTGCCCTGGTAGCCGGACAGCAGCTGGATGACCTGCTGGCGGACCCGGTTGAGGTCGGCGCCGAGCTTGACCAGCACCTGGGCGGCGACGCCCTCGCCCTCACGGATCAGGCCGAGCAGGATGTGCTCGGTGCCGATGTAGTTGTGGCCGAGCTGGAGCGCCTCGCGGAGGCTGAGCTCGAGCACCTTCTTGGCGCGCGGCGTGAACGGGATGTGCCCGCTCGGCGCCTGCTGGCCCTGGCCGATGATCTCCTCGACCTGCTGGCGCACACCCTCGAGCGAGATGCCGAGGCTCTCGAGCGCCTTGGCGGCGACTCCCTCGCCCTCGTGGATCAGGCCGAGCAGGATGTGCTCGGTCCCGATGTAGTTGTGGTTGAGCATCCGGGCCTCTTCTTGGGCCAGGACGACAACACGACGCGCGCGGTCGGTGAACCTCTCGAACATGATCGCTCCTTACAGAGCGGCGGTCGGGGAGGGTTGGTCCCCGTCCTTCCGCATGCTAGCCCTGCTGGTCGACCCGCGTGTTACGGACGACGTGACGCGAGACCGGGGTCCCGTGACGTTGCCGTTGCTGCTGACACCACTACGTGCTGCATACCTCGGCGTTCAGCCGCCGGACCTGAGCACCAGGTTGGGCGTTCTGGAACACACCTAACCTACGCCTAGCAACCGGCTGACTGCTGTACGCATCCCAACTTGCCACGTCAGGCGTGGATTCCCCACCGGAACGGGTTCGCCCGTGAGCGAACACGGACCCCCTAATGACGTGAGTCACCAGGAGGTCCGTGTGTCGTGAGGGCGAGAGCGGCTAGTGCGCCGCCTCGTACTGGGCCACGATCGTGGCCGGGATGCGGCCGCGCTCGTTGACGTTGAGCCCCTGCGACTTGGCCCACGCCCGGATGTCGCCGGCGCGCTGACGGTCGGAGGTGGCGGCCGGACGGGCAGCCGCCCGCGCCGGAGCACTGGAGCGGCGGCCGGACCGCGCCCCACCGATGCGACGGCCGGCGCCGACGTAGGGCGCGACAGCGTCCCGCAACTCCTCGGCGTGGTCGTCGCAGACGTCGATCTCATAGCTGGTGCCGTCGAGGGAGAACGAGATGGTCTCGGTGCCCGGGGTCGTGTCGTCGTCGTGAACGTCACAGACCAGAAGCACCTGAACGCGTTGCGCCATTGTGGGCGTACCTTTCAGCGGTTGGTGATTCGTATGTATGGCTACCGTATTGCGTGGCTCGCCGGAAGGCAAAAGTCCACGCCGATTGCGGCGTGTCAATCCAACGCCCGAGAACTGAGCCGGGTTCCCGTCGGGGCAAATAGTGGGTGCGCTTACTCCGGCTTCACCAACGGAAACAGGATTGTCTCGCGGATGCTCGCGCCGGTGAGCAGCATGAGCAGCCGGTCTATGCCCATTCCTAAACCGCCCGACGGAGGCATTGCGTATTCGAGGGCGCGCAGGAAGTCCTCGTCCAGGGCCATCGCCTCGACGTCACCGCCCGCCGCCAGCAACGACTGCTCAGTCAACCTGCGCCGTTGCTCCACGGGATCGACCAGCTCGGAGTAAGCGGTGCCAATCTCGCGGCCGAAAGCCACCAGGTCCCATCGCTCTGCCAGCAACGGATCGTCGCGGTGCTGCCGGGTGAGCGGGCTCACGTCGGTGGGAAAATCGCGGTAAAAAGTGGGCTCGACGGTGCCGTGCTCCAGCAGCCGCTCGTACATCTCGAGAACGATCTGACCGCGTCCCCATGCGGGGTCGAGGGCGATGTCGTTATGTGCACAGAGCCGCCGGAGCTCGTTGATGTCGGTGCCGGAACCGATCTGCTCGCCGAGTCTTTCTGAAAGACCGTCGTAAACGGTGACGGACCGCCACATACCCCCAAGATCGTGCTCGGTGCCGTCCGCGTGGGTCACCACGGTCGATCCGAAAGCGGCGACGGCGGCCTCCTGGATGAGCTCGCGGGTCATCGTCTGCATCTGGTCGTAGTCGCCGTAGGCCTGGTAGGCCTCGAGCATGGTGAACTCAGGATTATGGGAGGAGTCACCGCCCTCGTTGCGGAAGTTGCGGTTGAGCTCGAAGACCCGCTCAACGCCTCCGACGACCAACCGCTTGAGGAACAGCTCGGGCGCGATGCGCAGGAACAGCTCCATGTTGTAGGCATTGATGTGGGTGGTGAACGGCCGGGCGTTGGCCCCGCCGTGCACCACCTGCAGCATCGGTGTCTCGACCTCGAGGTAGTCGCGCGCCTGGAGCGACTCGCGGACCGAGCGGACCGCGGCACTGCGGATGCGGAGCATGCGGCGGGCGTCGGGGTTGACGATGAGGTCGACGTAGCGCATGCGGACGCGCTGCTCGGGGTTGAGCCCCCTGTGCTTCTCCGGCAACGGCCGCAGGGACTTGGCCGTGATCGCCCAGTCGGTCGCGAGGACCGAGAGCTCGCCCCGGCGCGAGGTGATGACCTCGCCGGTCACCCCGACGTGGTCGCCGAGGTCGACGAACTCCTTCCAGCGCGACAGCGACTCCTCGCCGAGGCGGTCGAGGCTGAGCATCACCTGGACGTCGCCGGTGCCGTCGCGGAGTGTGGCGAAGCAGAGTTTGCCGCCGACGCGACTCAGCAGCACCCGACCCGTGACGCCGACGACATCCCCCGTGGCGACGTCGGGCTCGAGGTCTGCGTAGTGCGCCCGGAGGTCGGCGATCTCCACCGTGCGGGGATAACCCAAGGGGTACGGGTCGATGCCCTGCGCCCGCAGCCGGTCCAGCTTGTCCCGGCGTACACGCATCTGCTCCGGCAGGTCGTCGGTCCCGTCGAGGGACGCGAGGAGGTCGGCAGGAGGCTCGGGGGCCGGGGAAGGTGTGGTCACGTCGGTCATTGTTTCAGCAACCGGCCGACGAGCCTCACAGATTCTTGTCGTAGACGAGACGCAGGCCGACGAGGGTCAGCCAGGGGTCGTGGACGGTGATGCGGCGGGACTCGTCGATGACCAGCGTTGCCAAGCCGCCGGTCGCGATGACCGCCACGCCCGGCGGGTCACCGAGCTCACGCAGGATCTCCTCGACGATGCGGTCGATCTGGCCGGCGAACCCGTACAGGATGCCCGACTGGAGGGCCTCGACGGTGTTCTTGGCGATCGCGGTGCGGGGCCGGACCAGCTCGACCTTGCGCAGCTGGGCGGCCCGGGCGGCCAGGGCTTCGACCGAGATCTCGATGCCGGGCGCGAGCACCCCGCCGATGAACTCGCCCTTAGCCGAGACCACGTCGAAGTTGGTCGAGGTGCCGAAGTCGACCACGATCGCGGGCCCGCCGTAGCCGGTGTGGGCGGCGAGCGCGTTGACGATGCGGTCGGCGCCGACCTCCTTGGGGTTGTCGAACAGGATCGGCACCCCGGTCTTGACCCCGGGCTCGACAATGATCAGCGGCAGGCCACCGAACCGCTTGGCGCACACCTCGCGGACGGTGTGCAGGACGGCGGGCACGGTCGAGCAGCAGGACAGCCCGGTCACCTGGTCGTAGCGCTCGCCCAGCAGGCCGGCGAAGGTCAGCCCCAGCTCGTCGGCCGTCCGCCTGGCCTCGGTCGAGATGCGCCAGTGGTCGACGAGCCGCGAGCCGTCGAAGAGGCCGAGGACGGTGTTGGTGTTGCCGACGTCGATCGCGAGCAGCATCAGACGTCCTTGGCCGCGACGAGATCGAGCCCGATGTCAAGCACGGGCGCCGAGTGGGTCAGGGCGCCGACCGAGAGGTAGTCGACCCCGGTCAGGGCGATGTCGCGGGCGTTGTCGAGGGACAGCCGGCCGCTGGACTCGGTGCGGGAGCGCCCGCCGACCAGGCGTACCGCCTGCCCCGTCGTCACGATGTCCATGTTGTCGAGCAGGATCATCTCGGCGCCCGCATCGGCGGCCTCGGCCACCTGCTCGAGGGTGTCGCACTCGACCTCGCAGGCCAAACCGGGGAACCGGGTCCGCACGGCCTCGAGAGCAGCCGTGATGGAGCCGGCGGCCACGATGTGGTTGTCCTTGATCAGCGCCTCGTCGGACAGCGACATGCGGTGGTTGGTGCCCCCGCCGCAGGCCACGGCGTACTTCTCGGCCTTGCGCAGCCCCGGCGTCGTCTTGCGGGTGTCCCTGATCGCTGCGCCGGTGCCGGCGACGGCGTCGACCCAGTGACTGGTCACCGTCGCCACTCCGGAGAGGTGGCCCAGCAGGTTGAGCACGGTCCGCTCGAGGGTCAGCAGCTCGCGCGTGAGGGCCGTGACGGTCAGCACGAGATCGCCCGGGGCCACCCGTGCCCCGTCGCCCAGCAACGGCACGATGTCGGCGTCGGTCAGCAGCTCGACCAGACCCGGCAGGACGATGGCCAGACCGGCAACCGTGCCGGCCTGGCGGGTGACGAACCGCCCGGTCGAGTAGTGGTCCGCCGGGATGGTGGCGACACTCGTGACGTCGACGCCGCCGTCGAGGTCCTCGGCGAGGGCGTCGCGCACCAGCCGCGCCCCGTAGCCCGAGGGCAGTGTGCTGGAGCTCATCTAGGCCTTCCGCTCGTAGGTCAGGACCAGGCCTGCCTGGCCGTCGGGGTGCAGGCCAGGTTGCAGTGTGACGTCGAGGTGACCGAGCCAGCGCTCGTCGTCTCGGTCCGGGAAATCTTCGCGCCAGTGGGAGCCCCGGGTCTCCTCACGGGCGAGGGCGCCGGCGACGAGAGCGGCGGCCACCACGTGGAGGTTGGTGGTCTCCCACGCCTCGAGCCCCGGCCCGCCGGCCGGCTCGGCCCGCAACTCGGCGAGCATCACATCGGTCGTCTTCAGGCTGTCAGCGGTACGGAGAACCCCGGCTCCCGCGGTCATCGTCTGCTGCAGCTGAGCTCGGCTCGAGGAGGCGAACAGGCCCCTCGGCCGGCCGTCGACCTTGCGAGGCTCCTGGCGCGGGAGGCCCAGGGCGAGGCGGTCGACAAGGTCCTGGGCGATGCGGCGAGCGAAGACCAGGCCCTCGAGGAGGGAGTTGGAGGCGAGCCTGTTGGCACCGTGCACGCCGGTCCAGGCGACCTCGCCGCAGGCGTACAACCCGGGCACGGACGTGCGCCCGTAGAGGTCGGCGCGCACGCCACCGGAGACGTAGTGGCTGGCCGGCGCGACCGGGATCAGGTCGTGGACGGGGTCGATGCCGTGCTGGCGGCACACGGCCAGGATCGTCGGGAAGCGGCGCTGCCACTTGGCCTCGCCGAACGCCCGGGCATCGAGCCACACGTGCTCGGCGCCGGTCTCGATCATGCGCCGCATGATCGCTTTGGCCACGACGTCACGCGGTGCGAGGTCGGCGAGCGGGTGGAGGCCGGCCATGATCCGGTTGCCCTCGTCGTCCACGAGAAAGGCGCCCTCGCCGCGGACCGCCTCGGAGACGAGCGGTTGCTGGCCCTTGGACGCGGTGCCCAGCCACATCACCGTCGGGTGGAACTGGACGAACTCGAGGTCGCGCACGGCCGCCCCGGCCCGCAGGGCCAGCGCGAGACCGTCGCCGGTCGAGACAGCGGGGTTGGTGGTGGCAGCGTAGACCTGCCCGATGCCGCCGGTGGCCAGGACGACGGCTCGCGAGTGGACGGCTCCGACGCCATCGCGAGCGCCCTGGCCGATGACGTGGAGGGTCACGCCGGCGGCGGCCCCGTCGTCGTCGATCAGCAGGTCGAGCGCCAGCGCGTGCTCGATGACCTCGATGCGAGGGTCGGCGTGGACCGCGTCGATGAGCGCCCGCTGGACCTCGGCCCCCGTCGCGTCGCCACCGGCATGGGCGATGCGGTCGGCGTGGTGGCCGCCCTCGCGGGTCAACGACAGCGAGCCGTCGGACGTCCGGTCGAACCGCGCGCCGATGCCGATCAGCTCGAGCACGGCCTCGGGGCCCTCGGTGACGAGTGCGTCGACCGCGGCCTCGTCGCACAGCCCGACACCAGCGGTGAGGGTGTCGATGCGGTGGGCGCCTGGCGTGTCCTCGGGGCCGAGCGCCGCGGCGATGCCGCCCTGGGCCCATTGGGTCGAACCGGCCGACAGGACGTCCTTGGTGACAACCATCACCGATCCCGAGGCGGCCGAGCGCAGGGCGACGGTCAGCCCGGCGATGCCCGACCCGATGACGACGACGTCGGCGTACGAGGTCCAGCCTGCGGCGGGCGCACTCAGCCGCAGCGGCAGGCCCTGGCCGGGTTCCACCGGCGGAACGGGCTCAGCGGTCGTCACGTACGGGTCACCGGACCCAGGTCGACGGGCACGTTGTCGATCAACCGGGTGGAGCCGACGTAGGCAGCGACGAGCAACCGTGCCTGGCCACGCTGGGCGAGCGGCACGTCGTCAAAGGCCGGTGTCACGAGACGCAGGTAGTCGAGGCGCACCCCGTGCTCGGCGGCCAGGCTGTCACGTGCCGCCGTCAGCACGGCGGACGCGCCGGCAGTGCCCGCAGCGGCACCCGCCAGCAGCGCCTTGTAGAGACCGGCGGCCGAGGCGCGCTGGTCGGCGTCGAGGAAGCGGTTGCGGCTGGACAGCGCCAGCCCGTCGGGCTCGCGCAGGATCGGCACACCCAAGACCTGCAGCGGCAGGTCGAGGTCGGCGACCATCTGCTCGACGAGAGCGAGCTGCTGGGCGTCCTTCTCCCCGAACACGGCGACCTGCGGCTGGGTGAGGTGGAGCAACTTGAGCACCACCGTCAGCACGCCGTCGAAGTGGCCGGGGCGGCTCGACCCCTCGAACCGACCGCCGAGCGGACCGGCGAGGACCCGCACCGCCGGCTCTCCGTGCGGGTACATCTCCTGGACGCCCGGGGCGAACACCAGGTCGACGCCTTCGCGAGCGCACACGTCGAGGTCGGCGTCGAGGGTGCGGGGGTAGCGCTCGAGATCCTCACCGGCGCCGAACTGCAGCGGGTTGACGAACACCGTGACGATGACCGCGTCGGCTGCCTGGCGCGCCGCCCGGATGAGGGCGACATGGCCGTCGTGCAAGGCGCCCATCGTCGGCACCACCGCCACGCGACCGGTCAGCCGCCAGCGGGCGTCCCACAAAGCGGCCCGGGTGCTCACCACCGCCGGGCCCACGAGCGTCGGCCTCGTCGGGGGCGCGTCGAGCGAGGGCACGGGCGCGGGGATCTGTGTCATGGGTAGTGCGTTCCAGTCCTGAGCAGGGGTACCGGACGTCGGTGTCAGCCTACCGACGGTGGGCGCGCTCACCCACCGCTCGCAAGAAGCACCCTGATCTCGTCGGCAGCCGGTGAAGGCAGCCGGCCGGCCTCCTGCGCCCGCTCGGCCGTACGCAGAGCCATGGCCCGGTAGCTCGCGGCGGCGGGCTGGCCGACGAGGGCGCGGAGATGAGCCTCGATGGTGTCGCGGTCACCCCGCACGACCGGTCCGGTGAGCGCTGCCGTGCCCGACGCGAGGGCATTGGTCAGGGCGGCATGAGTGATGGCACCGAGGACGGCCGAGGGGTCGTCGACCCCGCAGGCGCGGAGCAGGTCGGCCGCGTCGGCGACGAGGGTGTTGAGGTGGTTGACCGCGTGGCAGACGGACGCGTGGTAGAGCGGGCGTCGGTCGTCAGGGATCAGCTCGGCCCGGCCGCCGAGCTCGTGGACAAGACCAAGAGCCGCCGCCAGACCGGGGCCTGTCGCGGTGACCCCGTACGCGATGGCCTGCGGGATCGCGTCGTCCGACGCGGTGCCGGTGTAGGTCATCGCCGGGTGGACGGCCGCGACCGGCCCCGGGAACGCGGTCAGGACGCCGACGCCGTGACGGCCGCTGGTGTGCGCGACGAACTGGCCGACGTCGCCCGCACCGGCCTGGACCAGCTCTCGGACCACGCCGGGCAGGTCGTCGTCAGCGACGCAGACCAGCAGGGTGCGCGCCGCAAGGACGCGCGGGTCATCCATCGAGACAGCAGCGACCACCGGGACGGCGGCAGCGACCCGCTCGCGCGAAGCGGCTGACCGCGTCACGACCCCGGTGACCTCCCGCCCTTGACGCGCGAGCGAGCGCGCCAGGAAGAGGCCAACCCGACCAGCGCCGACGACCACCAACGGGCCCAGGCCGGGCGTGGCTGCACTGTCGGTCACGGCGCTCTTTCCCTTGCTGCTCGGGGGTTCTCGCCCATACAACCACCCGTTGCCCAGTCTCCGCTGACTTGTCCACAGCGGCTGGATTCGTCCACAGGCTCTGTCATCAGGTGGACGAGGGCCCCGGCCCCGCGCGTACTGTCGCCGCCGTGACCCTCCTCACCCCGCAGCCATGGCGACAGGCGATGGACACCGCGTTGTACGGACCGGACGGCTTCTACCGTCGACCGGCCGGACCGGCGGCTCACTTCCGCACGTCCGTCTCCGCGTCGCCGTTGTTCGCGTCGGCGCTGCTCCGGCTCGCGCTCGAGGTGTACGACGAGCTCGGCCGGCCGGCCCCGTTCACCGTCGTCGACGTCGGCGCCGGCCGTGGCGAGCTGCTCACCCAGCTCAGCGAGCTCGTCCCCGACGATTTCGACCTCGTCGGCGTCGATCTGGTCGAGCGCCCACCCGGGCTGCCCGAGTCGATCCGCTGGTACCAGGGTCTCGACCAGCTGACTCCTGTTACCTACGGGCTGCTCGTAGCCAACGAGTGGCTCGACAACATCCCGCTCGATGTCGTCGAAGACGGGCGTCTGGTCGAGGTAGACGAGCACGGCACCGAGCGACTCGGCTCCGCCGCACCTCCGGACCTGCTGGCCTGGATCGACCGCTACGCCGCCGGCGCCACGCGCGTCGACGTCGGGCTGACGCGTGACGTCGCGTGGGCGGCCGCAACGGCCAAGCTCACGACCGGCGTCGCGCTGGCCATCGACTACGCGTCGGACGAGTCGCTGTCTCCCCAGGTCGATCGATCGTCGACACTGACCGGCTACCGCAATGGGCGGCAGGTGCCCCCCGTGCCCGACGGCTCGTGCGACCTGACGGCCCACGTGATGCTCACCTCCTGCGCGGAGGCAGCAGAGGTGGAGCCGGGCGACTCCTTGGTGCTGACTCAACGCAAGGCGCTCCGTGCCCTGGGCGTCACGGGCGCCCGCCCGCCGCTGGAGCTGGCCACGCTCGACCCCGCGGGCTACCTGCAGGCCCTCTCCGCAGCCAGTGCAGGGGCCGAGCTGATCGCGCCGCACGGCCTGGGTGACTTCGGCTGGCTGGTCCAGGCCCGTGGAACCGACCTGCCGGTGACCCTGCTGGACGCCGAGGACCCCCGCCCGATACCGACCCGACCGACTCACCCGGCGCCCGACGAGTCGGGACGGCTAGGTTGACCATGAGGACGAGAGAGGTGTCGATGACCAGCCGCGACGGCGCGACGACGACAGGCGGTGGGGGCGCGGACGCCCCGGCCATCACGGTCGAGGGGCTGCGCAAGAGCTACGGAGACCTCGAGGCCGTCCGCGGCATCTCCTTCGAGGTGCACCGGGGCGAGGTCTTCGCGCTCCTCGGACCCAACGGTGCGGGCAAGACCACGACCCTCGAAGTCCTCGAAGGGTTCCGCGAACGAACAGCGGGCGAGGTGCGCGTCCTCGGCATCGACCCGACCGGTCAGCCCCTGGCGCTGCGCAGCCGAGTGGGCATCGTGCTGCAGGACACCGGGTCCGAGGCTTACCTCACCGTGCGCGAGGTGCTCCAGCGCACCGCGGGCTACTACGCCGCGCCCCGAGGCGTGGCCGAGGTGATCGCCCTGGTCGGGCTGGAGGAGAAGACCGACGCCCGGGTCAAGTCGCTGTCCGGCGGGCAGCGCCGCCGGCTCGACGTCGCCCTCGGCATCGTCGGCCGGCCAGAGCTGGTCTTCCTCGACGAGCCGACGACCGGGTTCGACCCCTCAGCGCGCCGCGAGTCCTGGGATCTCGTACGCAACCTGACCGGCACCGGCACGACGGTGATCCTCACCACCCACTACATGGACGAGGCACAGACCCTCGCCAACCGGCTCGCGATCATCGCGGCGGGCCGCATCGTCGCCGAGGGCACCCCCGAGTCGCTCGGCGGGCGAGACACGGCGGCCGCCCACATCAGCTTTCAGCTCCCTGAGGGCGTCTCGGTCGCCGACCTCACGGTGACGCCGACAGACGTTTCGGCCGCCGGCCTCGTCACCGTCACCACCGAGGACGAGCTGCGGGTGCTCCACCAGCTGACCGGCTGGGCTCTCGACACCGGCCACGAGCTCGCCGGCCTCCGCGTCGACCGGCCCTCGCTCGAGGACGTCTACCTCGAGCTCACCCGCACGGCAGAGGAGGCATCGGCATGACCACCATGAGCCCGCCCGCCCTGCTGGCCCACCAGGTCAAGTACGAGCAGAAGGCCTTCTGGCGCAACCCGCCGGCGGCCCTGTTCACCTTCGCCTTCCCGCTGATGTTCCTGTTCATCTTCGGGTCGCTCAACGCAGGCAGCCACGTCGACTTCCTGGGCAACATCAAGTTCGACCAGTACTTCGTGCCGGCCATCACCGCCTACGGCGTCATCTCGTCCTGCTACACCGCGCTCGGCATCCAGATCCCGCTGCGCCGCGACTCCGGGCAGCTCAAGCGGCTGCGCTCGACCCCGTTGCCGACCTGGGCCGCGATCGGTGGCTACATCGCCAACTCGCTGGTGATCGCCGTCGCCCTGATCGTGCTGATGCTCGGGTTCGGCACGCTCGCCTACGGGCTCGAGTGGCACGGCCATCTGCTCGCGCTGCTCTGCACCGTGGTGCTGGGGTCCAGCTGCTTCTGCGCGCTCGGGGTGAGTGTCGCCAACCTGGTGCCCAACGGCGACGCGGCCGGCCCGATCGTCAACATTGCGCTGTTCCCCGTGCTGTTCCTTTCCGGCACGTTCTTCCCGGTCAAGAGCACGATGGTCATCTCCAAGATCGCCGACTACCTGCCGGTCCGGCCGTTCACCAAGGCGCTGTTCGCGGTCTTCAACCCGCACACGCACGGCATGGGCTTTGACGGCCGGTCGATGCTGGTGATGGCGGTGTGGCTGGCCGTCGCCGCGACCTACGCCGTCCGAGGCTTCCGTTGGGAGCCACGCCGGCCCAGCTAGCCGGTGGCGGCGTCGACCATCGCTGCGGCCACCGCGCGGGCGGTGCGGGCGGCCGCCTTGTTGCGATCGAGCTGGGCGGAGACGGTGGCCCCGTCGTAGAGAAGTACGAGCTGGCCGGCCAGCTCGTCGGGATCGGCCGCGCCGGCGGTGCGGGCGAGGTCGGCGAAGACCGCCCGGATCCATCCGCGCGTCTCGCTGCAGACACTGTCAACCGACTCCTCGGGCCGCGACTCAGCGCTCGCGTTGAGGAAGGCGCAGCCACGGAAGCCGGGCTCAGCGAAGATCTCGTCGAGCAGGTCGAAGACGCCGAGGATCGCGGCTCGCGGGTCATCGTGCTGCGCCACGGCGGTGGCGATCCGGGCCTGCCGCCGGAGCTGGCGCGCCGAGAGATAGGCGCGGACCAGCTCGTCCTTGCTGCCGAAGGTGTTGTAGAGCGAGGCCTTGGCGACTCCCGCCCGCTCGATGACCCGATCGATGCCGACGGTGTGGACACCCTCGGCGTAGAAGAGCTCGTCGGCCGCTGCGAGCAGCCGCTCGCGGGCGCCCAGCTTGTTCTGGGTCAGCGGAACGGTGGTCATGGCCTTGACAATACCAGACAGGTCTGTCTAACCTCAAGTCTCAGACAGACCTGTCTACTCAGCCCCTCGAAGGATCACCATGACCAGCACCGCAGGACGCCTCCCGGCTCGCGCCGCCTTCGTGCTACAGGCGTCGATCGTGGTCTCCTTCCTGGCCGGTTCCAGCGCGCCCACGCCGCTCTACGCGCTCTACCAGGCGCAGTGGCACTTCTCGGCGATCACGACCACGGTGGTCTTCGGCATCTACGCCCTCGCTGTCCTGGCAGCGCTGCTGGTCGTGGGGTCGTTGTCCGACCACGTCGGTCGACGCCCGGTGCTGCTGGCCGCGATCGCGGTGCAGGCCGCGACGATGGTGGTCTTCGCCCAGGCCGGCGGAGTACCGCAGCTGCTGCTCGCGCGGGTCCTCCAGGGCCTGTCGACTGGCGCTGCCATCGGCGCCGTCGGTGCCGGCATGCTCGACATCGACAAGGCCAGGGGCACGCTCGCCAACGCCGTCGCCCCGGTGACCGGCACCGCGACCGGAGCGCTGCTCGCCGGGGTGCTGGTGCAGTACCTCCCCGAACGCACCCACCTCGTCTACCTCGTCCTGCTGACCGTGTTCGTGCTGCAGGGCACCGGCGTCCTGCTCATGAGCGAGACGTCGTCGCGCCGCCCCGGAGCCTGGGCCTCGCTCAGGGTGCAGGTCGGGCTGCCGGCCCAGACCCGTCGCGCGTTCCTCGTCGCCGCGCCGGCCATCGTCGCGGTGTGGGCTCTCGCCGGGTTCTACGGCTCCCTCGCGCCGGCGCTGACCCGCCACATCGTCGGGTCGACGTCGTACGTGCTCGGCGGTTTGGCATTGTTCACGCTCGCCGGCGTCGGCGGCCTCACCGTCCTCGGGCTGCGCGCGCACCCGCCGCGTACCACCATGCTGTTCGGCACGACCGCGTTGATCGCCGGCGTAGGCCTGACCCTCGTCGCCGTCGCCGCCTCGTCCACCGCGCTGTTCTTCGTCGGCACCGCCATCGCCGGAGCCGGTTTCGGCGCGGGCTTCCAGGGCGCGATCCGCAGCGTCCTC
The DNA here is from genome assembly GCA_033097465.1 of Acidothermaceae bacterium B102. GTDB lineage: Bacteria > Actinomycetota > Actinomycetes > JAWWOL01 > JAWWOL01 > JAWWOL01. Next base: position 2,760,162 of record AP028633.1, on the reverse strand, counting down.
CCGCTGGCTGCGCCGCACGAGCGGTCGGGCGTGCTGTCCCTGGTCTACATGACGTCCTACCTCGCGATGGGCCTGCCCGCCGTCATCGGCGGCTACCTCGTCGTGCACGGCGGCGGACTGCTGACGACGGCCAACGAGTACGGCGGCGCCGTGATGGTTCTCTCACTCATCGCCCTGCTGGGCCTTGTGCGGAAACAGTCTGAAATGCCGACGTACCAGGCCATCTCGGTGATGCCCCACACCACGGAGCTGGCCACCGTCCGGCGCTGAGCCCGCGGCGCGTACCCGCACCTTTGCCTCGAATGGCGACGTAGCAGCGGTCTGTGCCCTAACGTCGCCGGTGTGAGGTGGCCCCCGTCCGTCGGTCAGCCGACCTCGGGACCGGTCTCCCCGGCCGCCGAGGCCGGCTTCTTTGCCGACCGGCACATCGATGCCCGCATGCGCGCGCTGCTGCCGACGTTCGCGCGGCTGGCCGTCGTCGTGCTCACCATCGGCGGCCTGCTCGGTGTCCACCCGCTGTGGCGCGGGCTGTCCCTCGCGGGCGACGCACTGTTCGCGCTGACCATCACCGAGATCGTCGTACGGACCGGCTTCGTCGAGCGAGCCAGACAGTCCCACGTCTTCACGCTGCTCGTGCTGTTCTCGGCCCAGATCACCCTCGCCGAGGTCATCAGCCGCAACATCACCGCGTACGGCGTCCTGCACGTCATCCCCATCACGTTCGCCGCCGTCTTCTTCACCCGCCCCGCAGGCCGCTACTCGCTGCCGTTCTTCGTCGCCCTGCTGGAGTACGTCGCGGGTCGGCCCGACCACCTGATCGACGCCGGGACAGCTGGGGTACGCCTGGCGGCGTTGGTGCTGCTCGCCTACCTCGGCGCCCAGCTCGCCGACGTCCTGCGCGAGGCCATGGGCGCCCACCGCTCGCTGCACTCGATCCTCGAGGGCGCGATCCTCGTACTGTCCCCCGACGAGCTGGCCGCTCGCGGAGCCGACGTCGCGCGGTCGACGCTGGGCTGGGACGGCGCGGGCGTCAACATGATCGAGCCCGACGGCTATCGCGTGGTCGCCACCGTGGGCCTGGGAGACGCCGCCCGCGCGGAGTACCTCGGCAGCCTCATCCCTGCCGGGTCGGGCCACCTGCTCGACCGCGTGGCCAGGTCGGGACAGGTGGAGGAGCACGAGAACGAGGTCGTCGAGGAGAGCGAGACGACCCACGCCTTCGGCCGCGAAGGCTTCCGTCGGTACGCCGGGGTGCCCATCCGCTACCACGGTGAGCTCATCGCCGTGCTCGTGGTCTTCCAGCGGCGCCCGCAGGGTCTCGACGCACAGGGCCGCGACCGGCTGCAAGACGTCGCCGAGCAGCTGGGCCTCGCCCTCGGCAGCTCGCTCGCCACGCTGCAGGAGCAGGCGGTCAGCGGCCAGCTGCGCGAGCTCAACCGGCGCAAGGACGAGTTCCTGGCCACGATCTCGCACGAGCTGCGCACCCCGGCCACCACAATCGAGCTCGCCGCCCGCACCCTGATGCGGGCCGGCGACCGGCTCTCCGCCGACGAGAGCATGGCGGTACGCAGGGCCCTCGTCAGCCGCAGTCGGCAGATGCGCGACCTCATCGAGTCGCTGCTCGACCTCGCCCTGTCCGAGTCAGGCGAGAGTCGCCTCAACCTGGCCACCGTCGACTGGACCAGCACACTGACCCGCTGGGTGGCGGACTTCGAGGACCGGCTGGCCCGGCCGCTGACCCTCGAGCTGCCCGACCCGTCGTGCGCCAGCGAGGCGGACGCAGCCAAGATCGAACGCGTGCTGTTCAACCTGGTGTCCAACGCCGCCAAGTTCTCGATGGCCGACACGGCGCCGATCACGGTACGGCTCAACACGTCGCCGCACGAGGTCGCTGTCTCCGTCATCGACGAGGGCATGGGCATTCTGCCGGGCGACATCGAGAAGATCTTCGACCCGTTCCTCCAGCTCGACGGCGGCTCCACCCGCGAGCAAGGCGGCCTCGGCATCGGGCTCACCCTGGTCCGCCACTTCGTCCGGCTGCACGGCGGCCGGGTGGACGTGACCTCGGCGGCCGGCGAGGGCTCGACGTTCCGCATCGCGATCCCACGGCGGGGCGACTAGCCATCTCCGTGGTTCGATAGCCCGATGGAGCGAGGGCTGCGCGAAGCGACGATCGGCATGGGCGCAGGCGCAGCCGGCTTCATCGCCGACCCCGCGGACACCGGCAGGGGCCTGCAGACCGCCGAGATGACCCTCAACATCGGCCCGCAGCACCCGTCGACCCACGGCGTCCTGCGGCTGGCGCTCACCCTCGACGGCGAGCGCATCGTCCGCTCCGACCCGGTCATCGGCTACATGCACCGGGGGGCGGAAAAGCTGTTCGAGGTACGGGACTACCGCCAGATCGTCGTCCTGGCCAACCGGCACGACTGGCTCTCGGCGTTCAGCAACGAGCTCGGCGTGGTACTTGCCGTGGAGCGAATGCTGGGCATGGAGGTGCCGATCCGGGCGACGTGGACCCGTACCCTGCTGGCCGAGCTCAACCGGGTGCTCAACCACCTGATGTTCCTCGGCTCGTACCCGCTGGAGATCGGCGCGATCACCCCGGTGTTCTACGCATTCACCCAGCGCGAGTCGATCCAGGCCGTGATGGAGGAGATCTCCGGCGGCCGCATGCACTACATGTTCAACCGGGTCGGCGGTCTCAAGGACGACCTGCCCAACGGCTGGCGCGAACGGGTCCGCCGGGCTGTCGCCGACGTCCGCCACGGCCTCGCTGACATCGAGGGCCTGATCGCGGGCAACGAGATCTTCCAGGCCCGTACCCGTGGAGTCGGCGTCCTGTCCCCCGAGCTCGTCTCGCAGTACGGCATCAGCGGGCCGATCGCCCGAGCCTCCGGCGTCGCCCTCGACCTGCGCAAGGACGAGCCCTACCTCGCGTACGGCGAGCTGCAGGACACCCTGCGCGTCGTCACCCGAACCGAGGGCGACTGCCTCGCGCGGTTCCAGGTGCTGCTCGAGCAGGTGTACGTGTCGCTCGACCTGGCCGACGCCTGCCTCGACCACCTCGCCGAGCTGCCGCCGGGACCGATCAACGTGCGGCTGCCCAAGGTCGTCAAGGCCCCCGAGGGCGCGACCTACGCCTGGACCGAGAACCCGCTCGGCATCAACGGCTACTACCTGGTGTCGCACGGGGAGAAGACGCCGTGGCGGCTCAAGCTGCGCACAGCGTCGTTCAACAACGTCCAGGTGCTATCCGAGCTGCTGCCCGGCACGCTGCTACCCGACCTGATCGCGATCCTCGGCTCGATGTTCTTCGTGGTAGGCGACGTCGACAAGTAGGTCGCGTCAGACCCGCCGCACCGCCATGAGCGCGGAGTCGTCCTCACGCTCGAGGAAGTGGTCGAGGATGTGCTCGCAGAGCTGGTCGGCGGTGAGCCCCAGCGGAGCGAGCTCGACGAGCGACCGCAGCCGCACCAGGCCGACGTCGATGTCCTCGCCGCGGCGCTCGACCAGCCCGTCGGTGAAGGCGACCAACGTCGCGCCCGGCCCCAGGCTGTCATGCGCGGTGATCCGCTCGGTTGGCTGGACTCCGAGAAGCAGGCCCGGCTCCGCGCGGACCAACCTGGCCGACCCGTCCCGATCCCTGACCACCATCGGCGGGTGCCCGGCCGTGGCGTGTCGTAGCACCATGTGCTCGTCCGGCGACGCCGGCTCGAGCCGGGCGTAGGCGAGGGTCGCGAGCGGGACGACCTGCAAGCCCTGCACCACAGCGTCGGCCCGGTGCAGCACCGCGGCCGGTTCGCGCGCGTCTCCCGCGGCATCCCACGCCGTCGCCCGGATCAGTCCCCGCAGGTGGCCCATTGCAGCAGCGGCAAAGAGGTCGTGGCCGACGATGTCGCCGATGAGGACGGCCACCGCACCGTCGGGCAGCTGGAAGACGTCGTAGAAGTCGCCGCCCACCTCGATGCCACTCTCCGCGGCGCGGTAGCGGGCCGAGATGTCCAGGCCGGAGATCTGCGGCAGCACCGGCAACAGGCTGCGTTGCAGGGTCTCGGCGACCCGATGCTCGTTCTGGTAGAGGCGCGCGTTGTCGACCGTGAGCCCCGCGCGCCGGCCCAGGTCGATGGCCACCTGGAGGTCGTCCGGGGTGAAGCGGGGGCTGCTCTGCCCCCGGTGCAGCACCATCGTGCCGACCGTGCCCTGGCGCCCAGGCAAGGACACGAACAACGTGGAGGCCACGCCCAGCATCTCGCGCAGGTGGGCCAGCTCGGAGCCGGTGGACCACTCCAGCGCCTGGTCGGGGTCGAACTCCGCGGCCAGCCAGCTGCGCGCTCCCCCGGCCAGGGCGTAGAGCGGCGCGTGCGCGGTCAGCGACGCGGGCAACAGCTCGGCGTAACGGTCGGTCAGGTCGACCCGGCCGTCGCGGTCGCGCACGATCGCGTTGGCCGAGACCTCACCGGCGCTGTCGACCTGGTGGATCACGACCCAGTCGGCGAACGCCGGCACCACGAGCGCGGCCAGGCGGCGCAACGAGTCGTCGACGTCAAAGCTCAGGGCGAGCTGGCTGGAGGCGGCGGCCAGCAGCGAGAGCTGGGCGTGGGCCAGCTCAGAGCGCCGCACAGCGTGGCGTTCGGCGACGAGCGCCCGGTCGCGGTCCCCGTCGGCGTTGACGTGGTGGGTGACATCGGTCTGGACGCCGACGAAGTGGGTCAGCTCGCCCCCATCGTCGTACACCGGTGTGATGGTGACCGCGTTCCAGAACGACGTACCGTCCTTGCGGTAGTTGAGCAGCGTGACGCTGACCTCACGCATCTCGGCCAAGGCCACGCGGATCTCGGCCGCCCCGGCAACGTCAGGCAGCGCCCCTTGGAGGAACCGGCAGTTGCGGCCGACCGACTCGGCAAAGCTGTAGCCCGTGGTCGTCGTGAACGCCTGGTTGACCCAGACCAGCGGCTGGTCGGGCAGTCGGGCATCGGCCACGGTGAACGAGAGGCTCGTGGCATGCACGGCACGATCGCGAACGACCATGGCGTCGTCGAGGGCGGCTTGACCGATCATGACGGTCCGTTCCCGGGCTGGCGCAGAGACGCCGCACCGGGGACCCGGATGCCTGCGCTGGGTGCGGCCCGGTCGTGGCGCCACCGGACCCACGCCGTGTCGGCGCCGGCTCGCCGCCAAGGCGGAAGCAGGGCCTCAACCTACAGCGATCATGCCCGAACGGCTCAGGCTGCCTAACTTTGCGAAGGCGAGGGTTAGCCGTTGTGGCCGAGGTAGTCGATGAACTTGGCCCGTACCAGGGGCTCTGCGGCGCCGAGCCCGTCGAGGTGGCCACGGAACATCTCGTGTGCCGCCTGGATCGTCTCGATCAGGCTGCCGGTGATGTTGCCCATCGAACCGTCCTCGGACGCCAGCGCCCCCGACTCCGGGAGGTGCTTGATGACGTCCCAGAAGAAGCCCACGTCGTGCTTGTGCTCGGCGAGGGTGAAGGCCTGCTGACGCAGCTCCTCGGTGGTGAGAGCGTCGAGCTCGGCGAACTTCTCGGGACTGATCGGGGTCTCGCTGGTCTCGGTCATGCCGACAACATTGCCAGACCCGGCGTTGTTCAACCCCGTCGCGATCAAGGCTTGGGCGGACGGCCCCCGCCGCCGTGCAGGTCGCGCAACGGGTCCCACTCCTGCGGCGGCTGGTTGTCGTCACCCGGTGGGACGTCGGGCCGGCGGCAGGCCCGCTCGAGCAGCAGCGCGGCGAACACCAACAGGATGCCGGCGGCCAGCCCGAACCCGCTGGCGACGGAGTCGTGCGAGGCCACCCGGCGGTCGAGGTGCTGGAGCGTGTAGGCGAGCATGCCGAGGTAGCCGCCGGCCATGAGGGCGCCCGCCAGCGCGCTCGCCTTGGCCAGCGCGGCCAGTCGCGCGACCAGCAGCGGCTCGATCGGGCGGGTACCGGGACGGCCGGCCAGCCGGGCCCGGATCGACGACGCGGTCACGCCCTCGGCCACCGCGAGGAACACCAGGCTGACCGGCGCGTAGGTCGGCACCTGCGGCAGCTCTCCGTAGACCGTGAGCACGGCCAGGAACACCAGCAGACCGGTGACGGCCACCACGGCAACGAGGCCGGTGATCGACGACGGTTTCATCGCTGCACCCCCAGGGGTCCGGGCAGAAGGAGGTCGGTACGGCGCACAGCGGCCGACGGCGTCGCGGCCGGCAGCGACGCCAACGGGCCGATGCCGGCCGGCGCGGCATCGGGGTCGACCTCGAGCCACGGCTGGACGACGAAACCGCGCTCGGCGGCACGCGGGTGGGGCAGCGTCAGCGACGAAGACGCCGACACGACGTCGTCGTACGCCAGCAGGTCGAGGTCGAGGGTACGAGGCCCCCAGCGCCGGTCGCGTACCCGGTCACAGGCGGCCTCGACCACGTGCAGCAGACCCAGCACGGTCGGCGCGGCGAACGGGACGTCGGCCAGCACCACCGCGTTGAGGTAGACCGACTGACCCGCGGGGCCGCCGACCGGATCGGTCTCCCACACCGACGACACGGCGGTCGTCGTCCACTCGTCGTGGGCGGCGAGCAGCTGGAGACCGCGGCAGAACGTGGCGAACGGATCGCCCAGGTTGGCGCCGAACGCGATGGCGACGCGGTGGACGGTCACGACACCCCCCGCGAGCGGCGCACCGTGACCGCGACGTCGGCGAAGGACAACGGGATCGGCGCCTGCGGCTTGTGCACCGTCACCTCGGCCTCGTCGACCCGCGGGTCGGCGAGGCACACCGCGACCAGCCGGGCGGCCAACGTCTCCAGCAGGTCGACCGGCTCACCCTCGACGACGGCGGCCAGGGCCTGGGCGAGGGCGCCGTAGTCGACGGTGTCGGCGAGGGCGTCGCTCGCCGCGGCTTCGCGCGTGTCCAGGACCAGCAGGGCATCGACGACGAAAAGCTGACCGTCGCGGCGCTCGTCGGGGTAGACGCCGTGGCGGCCGTGGCAGGCGAGCCCGCGCAGGGCGATGGTGTCGCTCACTCCGACCTCCAGCCCCGCAGCTGGGCGCGTACCGCCTGGGCGACCAGCACGGCATCGGCCGACGGCTGGGGCTCGTGGACCCGTACGGCCCAGACCCCGGCCAGAGCCGCAATGGCGGTTACGGCTGTCGTGGCGTCCTCACGCTCGTCGACGGGCCGCGGCGCGTCGGGAGCGGATGCCAGCAGTCGGCCCAGGAACGCCTTGCGCGACGCGCCCACGAGCAGCGGCCGACCGAGCTCCATCAGTGACGGCAGGCCGGCGAGGAGGGCCCAGTTGTGCTCAGCGGTCTTGGCGAACCCCAGGCCGGGGTCGAGCACGACCTGCTCGGGATCGACTCCGGCCGCGACGACGGCCTCGAGGCGCTGCGCCAGCTCGGCTCGCACCTCGGCCACGACGTCGCCGTAGACGGCGTGCGCCTGCATGGTCTCGCTGTGGCCGCGCCAGTGCATGAGCACGTAGGGGACGCGCGCCTCGGCCACGAGCACTGGCAGCTCGGGGTCGGCGAGCCCACCGGAGACGTCGTTGACGATGCGCGCGCCAGCGGCCAGCGCCGCGGCGGCGACCTCGGCCCGCATCGTGTCGACGCTGACGACGGCGCCGGCGGCGGCGAGCGCCGAGACCACGGGCAGCACCCGGGCGATCTCGGTCTGGGCTGAGACGCGGGCCGCGCCGGGGCGGGTCGACTCACCGCCGACGTCGAGCACGTCGGCCCCGGCGTTGAGCATGGCCAGACCGTGGCGCACGGCAGCGGCCGTGTCGAGGTGGTGGCCGCCGTCGGAGAACGAGTCAGGCGTGACGTTGATGACGGCGAAGACGCGGCAGCGGTCGAGGACCGGCAGGCCGAGCACCTGGGGTGCGTCGGTCATGCGGACCCACTCCCGACCAGCCGTCGTACGAACCGCAACCGCGGGCGGGGCCAGACGATGAAGGCCTCGGCCTCGAGGGCGGCGATCGCGATGCGAGGCACATCGCGCACCGTCGGGTAGCAGACGAACCGCGGCTCCCAGTCCGGGCTGAACTTGGCGTTGAACCGGTAGAGCGACTCGATCTGGAACCACCGCGAGACGAACACCAGGAACGACCGCCACAACCGGAGGACCGGCCCGGCGCCCAGCTTGCCGCCGCGCTCCATCGCCGAGCGGAACACCGCGAAGTTGAGCGAGACGCGAGCGATGCCCATCTCCGGAGCAGCCTTGAGGGCCGACGTGATCAGCATCTCGTTGAGCCCCGCATCGGCCGTCCGGTCGCGCACCATGAGGTCGAGGGACAGCCCGTCGGAGCCCCACGGTACGAAGTGCAGCAGCGCGCGCAGGGTGTCGTCCTTGAACGCCATCACGGCGACGCAGTCGGCGTCAGCAGGATCACCGAAACGCCCAAGGGCCATGGAGAAGCCGCGCTCGGTCTCGGTGCCGCGCCACGACTGCGTCTGGGACCGCATCCTGGTCCGTTCCTGCTCACTGATGTCGCCGACCCGGCGCACCTCAGTGGAGTAGCCGGCTCGCTCGACCCGGCTGACCATCTGCCGGACGTTGCGCATCTGCCTGCCCTGCAAGGAGAAATCGCACACCTCGACGACCGCCTCGTCGCCGAGCTCGAGAGCGTCCATGCCGCTCTCACGGCACCAGACCTCACCGCCGGCCTCACTGCAGCCCATGACGGCAGGCACCCACGCGTGGCGGTCAGCCTCCTCGAGGAAGCGCCGGATCGCACCGGGCCAGGCCTCGGGGTCGCCAATCGGGTCGCCGCTGGCGAGCATGACGCCCGACACGACGCGGTAGGCGACGGCCGCCTTGCCCGACGCCGACCAGATGACGCTCTTGTCGCGGCGCAGGGCGAAGTAGCCGAGCGAGTCGCGGGCCCCCTGCTTGGCCAACAGCTCACGCAGCCGGGTCTCGTCCTCCAGCGGCAGAAAACCGGGCGGCTCGGGGGTGCGCAGGGCGAGGTAAGCCGTGACGACGGCGAGCATGATGCCGAGCGCCAGGGTGAAGTCGCTGACGATGTCCTGGAACTGCTCGTGGACGAAGCCCAGCGGCCCATTGATGCCGACCATGCCGAGCCAGACCTCGCTCAGCATCTGCCACGTCGAGTGCGACCCGACGAGGCCGGACTTGTGGGTCACGATGAGCAGCCAGCCGACGAACGTGTTGACCACGAACAGCCCAAGGAAGGCCGAGACGGCGCTCCATCGGGTACGGGGGTCGCCGACCGCATAGAAGTCGCTGCGGTAGTAGACGAGCAGGGCCAGCAGCAGGACGGCGACCGACGCCTCCTCGTAGTCGAGGCCCTTGACGATGTGGAAGACCACGCTGACCAGCAACAGCAGGGTGGCCGCCTGCCAGGCGCGATGCTTGCGCCGGCGCAGCCCCTTGGCCAGCATCAGCAACAGCAGGCCCGTGACGACCGTGGCTGCGGCCGCCGACCGGGTCAACGCTCCCGGCACGACCGTGGTGAGCTCCATCAACCGGCGGTGGAACGGCCGCGTCAGCGCGCTCGCCAGGTCGATCAACCCGATGAACGCGGTGAGGTAGCCGGCCAGTCGGGGCACCCACGTGTGCTTGCTGCGCCGCTCGATGAAGGGCAGCCAGCGCTCGAGACCTTCGGGGGCCTCGACCCCCGCAAGAGCCAGGTTGTCGTCGGGTGGCGCGGTCATGCCGGAGCTCACCGGCCGAGGATGAGGCTCATCGCCTCGGCGCGGGTCGAGGGCGAGTCGCGGAACGCCCCCCGGACCGCGGAGGTCACCGTACGGGACCCCGGTTTGCGCACGCCTCGCATCGACATGCACAGGTGCTCGGCCTCGACCACGACGATCACGCCGCGCGGGCTGAGCCGGTCGTCGAGGGCGTCGGCGACCTGGCTGGTCAGCCGCTCCTGGACCTGGGGTCTGCGGGCGAAGACGTCGACCAGCCGCGCCAGCTTGGACAACCCGCTGATGTGGCCGGACTCGTTGGGGATGTAGCCGACGTGGGCCACCCCGTGGAAGGGCAGCAGGTGGTGCTCGCACACCGAGTAGACGGCGATGTCCTTGACCAGCACCAGCTCGTCGTGGGACTCGTCGAAGACCTGGGCGAGCACCTCGTACGGGTCGGCGCGCAGCCCCGAGAACATCTCCTCGTACGCGCGCGCCACCCGCAGCGGGGTCTCCACCAGGCCCGGCCGGTTGGGGTCCTCGCCGATGGCGAGCAGCAGCTCGCGTACGGCGCGCTCGACCCGGGGCCCGTCATAGGCCGTCACGTCGCCCGGCCCAGGCGTGCCGTCCGGCCGCAGCTCCGCGACCATGCCCTACACCGACACCATCGGCTAGCTGCCGGGCTGCGAGCTCGGCGGCTCGACCGTCGGAGCAGGTCCGGCCGGGGTGGGCGGCGGCGGTCCGGCAGGCACGCCCGTGCTGGGGGACGCGGGTGACGGGCTGCCGAGCGTGCTGCCGTAGCCATTGGTGGACAGGCCCGAGCCGTTGGAGCCGTTCGAGCCGCCGGTGCCCTTGTCGAGGCTCAGCTCGCGGACGTCGGAGGCACCGAGCAGGGCCAGCTCGCGCGGGGTCTGCACCGGCGGCTGGTCGGACGGCTTGCGCTTGCCCCAGCCGGAGTAGGACGCCCGCAGCGGACGACGGACGACCGGCGCGAAGACGGCCAGCACCTCGTCCTTGGTGAGCGTCTCCTTGTCCATGAGCTTGAGGACAAGGTCGTCGAGGACGTCGCGGTACTGGACCAGGATCTCCCAGGCCACGTCGTGGGCCGACTCGATCAGCCCGCGCACCTCGTCGTCGATGGCGGCGGCGATCTGCTCGGAGTAGTCGCGCTGGTGGCCCATGTCGCGGCCGAGGAAGACCTCGCCCTCGTTGTTGCCGAACTTGCGCGCGCCCAGCCGGTCGCTCATGCCGTACTCGGTGATCATCGCCCGGGAGATCTGGGTGGCCTTCTCGATGTCGTTGGACGCACCCGTCGTCGGCTCGTGGAAGACGAGCTCCTCGGCGGTGCGGCCACCGAGCAGCATGGCGAGCTGGTCGACCATCTCGGAGCGGGTGGTGAGGAACTTGTCCTCGGTCGGCAGCGTCATGGTGTAGCCCAGCGCGCGGCCGCGGGGAAGGATCGTCACCTTGTGCACCGGGTCGCTGTTGGGCAGCGCGTGGGCGACGAGGGCGTGGCCACCCTCGTGGTAGGCGATGATCTTCTTCTCCTTGTCAGACATGACCCGGCTCTTGCGCTCGGGGCCTGCCATGACGCGGTCGATCGACTCCTCGAGGGTCTTGCCGTCGATCTCGTGGCGGTCCATGCGGGCGGTGAGCAGCGCGGCCTCGTTGATGACGTTGGCGAGGTCGGCGCCGGTGAAGCCGGGGGTGCGCCGGGCGATGATGTCGAGGTCGACGTCGGGGCCCAGCGGCTTGCCCTTAGAGTGGACGGCCAGGATGCCCTTACGGCCCTCGAGGTCGGGGCGGTCGACGACGATCTGACGGTCGAAGCGGCCCGGGCGCAGCAGCGCGGGGTCGAGGATGTCTGGACGGTTGGTGGCGGCGATGAGGATGACGCCGCCCTTGACGTCGAAGCCGTCCATCTCGACCAGCAGCTGGTTGAGGGTCTGCTCGCGCTCGTCGTGGCCGCCGCCGAGGCCGGCACCGCGGTGCCGGCCGACGGCGTCGATCTCGTCGATGAAGATGATGGCAGGCGCGTTGGTCTTGGCCTGCTCGAACAGGTCACGGACACGGGACGCACCGACACCGACGAACATCTCGACGAAGTCGGAGCCGGAGATCGAGTAGAACGGCACACCGGCCTCGCCGGCGACGGCACGGGCGAGCAGCGTCTTGCCGGTGCCGGGAGGCCCGTACAACAGCACGCCCTTGGGGATCTTGGCCCCTACGGCCTGGAACTTGGCGGGGTTTTCGAGGAACTCCTTGATCTCCTGGAGCTCCTCGATGGCCTCGTCAGCACCGGCGACGTCGGCGAACGTGGTCTTGGGGGTCTCCTTGGTGACCAGCTTGGCCTTGGCCTTGCCGAAGTTCATCACCCGGGAGCCGCCGCCCTGCATCTGGTTCATGAAGAACAGCAGCAGGCCGACCACCACGATGATCGGGAAGATCGAGAAGAACAGGCTGGACAGGACGGAGTCATGGCTCACCGTCGTGGTGTAGTCACACGTCGGTGAGGTGCAGTACTTCTTGATCTCGTTGAGCATCGTCGTGTCGTAGTCGACGGGGTAGGACGCCTGGATCGACTCGCCGCTCTTGAGCTTGAGGACGACCAGCTGTTCCTTGTCCTTGATCGTCGCCTTGACGACGGTTTGGGAGACGATGGCCTTGTCGACCGCTGCCGTCGAGACGGCCTTGGGCGCGTCGCCGACACTGACGAAATGGAGCAGGGCGAGGCCGACGAAGGCGAGCACGATGACCCACACAACTGGCCCACGGAAGTAGCGCTTGAGATCCATTGACTCGGGGTCGCCGCTGGGACGCCCCGTCCCTCCTGCCACTGGTCACGGGATCACCTGACGGTGACCCCCCTGGTCGAACGTGTCGAGATCCCCGCCGCCCCCCTCACGAATGGGAGGAATGACGCCTGCGACGGTACACCGCGTGCCCACCGATGCCGATCCGGCGGACGAGCCTGTGAGCGCCCAACGTACGCGGCGGTGAGCGTGTTCCAGGGCCTCCGCCCCGCGGCCGGTCCTTCTCAGCAGACTCTCAGGTTTGGTAGATGGCCGGCTTGAGCGTGCCGACGTACGGCAGGTTGCGGTAGCGCTCGCCGTAGTCGAGCCCGTAGCCGACGACGAACTCGTTGGGGATGTTGAAGCCGCTGTAGCGCACCGGCACCTCGACCTTGGCCGCGTCGGGCTTGCGCAGCAGGGCCAGCACCTCGACCGACGCCGGGCCGCGCGAGCGCAGGTTGCGCAGCAGCCACGACAACGTCAGCCCGGAGTCGATGATGTCCTCGACCACGAGGACGTCCTTGCCGGTGATGTCCTTGTCGAGGTCCTTGAGGATGCGGACCACGCCGGAGGAGCGGGTGCCGGACCCGTACGAGGAGACCGCCATGAAGTCGAGCTGGACCGGCAGGGTGATGGCGCGGGCGAGGTCGGCCATGACCATGAGCGCACCCTTGAGCACGCCCACGAGCAACAGCTCGCGCCCGGCGTAGTCGGCGTCGATCTGCGCCGCCAGCTCGGTGATCTTGGCCTGGATGGCCTCGGCGGGGATGAGCGTCGACTCGATGTCGTCGTCGAGCACGCGGGCGGCTCCTCAGCGGCAGGTCAGCGGTGACGTGTCAGCAGCAGCCTGCCACAGTCCCTCACGGCACTAACCGGCCCGGGTAGCGCGAGGGCTCCCTGGCCGTGCCAGTCGGTCACCAGGCGGTCCAGCTCACGGACGTGGGCCGATCCCAGCGAGCCGCCCGGGGAGCCCGCCCGCAGCGCAGCGAGCCGCAGCACCCGGGCCCGTACCGCGGCCGGCAGTGCGTGGAGGCCGCCCACGTCGAGACCGCCGGTCTCGTCGGTCACCTCGGCGAGAGCGGTGGTCGCCCAGCTGTCGAGCGCGTCGGCGTCCTGGGCCAGCTGCTCCGCGGTACGGGACAAGGCCTCGGCCACTCCGGGTCCGAGAGCCACCTCGAGCGCGGGCAACGCGTCGCGGCGCACCCGTACGCGGGCGTAGTCGCGGTCATCGTTCATCGGGTCGGACCACGGCTGCAGGCCGAGCGCGGCACAAGCCGCCTCCGTCGTGGCGCGGCGCAGGCCCAGCAGCGGCCGCCGGAGCAGCCCGTTGACCTCGCGCATGGCGGCAAGCGAGCGGGCGCCGGAGCCGCGGGCCAGCCCGAGCAGCACGGTCTCGGCCTGGTCGTCGAGGGTGTGGCCGAGCAGCACGGCGTCGGCCCTTACGCGGGCGGCGACCTCGTGAAGCGCGGCGTAGCGAGCGGTACGGGCCGCGGCCTCAGGCCCGCCATCGCGGGCGACCGAGACGGCGACGCACTCGGCGTCAACGTCGAGGGCTGCGGCCTGGGCGAGCACGGCCGCAGCTTGGGCGGCCGACCCGTCCTGGAGCCCGTGGTCGACGGTGACCGCCAGGACCCGTACCCCCTGCTTGGGCGCCTCGAAGGCGGCGGCGGCCAGCAGGGCCAGCGAGTCGGCTCCCCCGCTGACCGCGACGATCACCGGCCCGGTGAGCCCGGGCAGGCAACGCCGCACGGCCAGCCGGGTGGCCGCGACCGCCGGCGCCGGGCCGGTCACGGGCTAGTAGGAGTCCTCGACGACGGGGCGGTCGCCGAGGACCCGCTCGATCCATGCGGCCGGGTCGGTGATGTCGGTCTTGGAGGGCAGTGTGCCGGGCGACGACCAGATCTCGTTGAACCGCTCCATGCCGACCTGCTCGACGACGGTGCGGACGAAGACGTGGCCCTCGGCGTACTGCCGCATCTTGGCGTCGAGGCCGAGCAGCTGGCGGACGGCCCGGTCGAACGGCGTCATGGTCTTGCGCCGGGAGTCGAACACCTTGCGGATCTTGGCGACACTCGGCACCACCTGGGGACCGACGGCGTCCATGACGTACTCCGCGTGGCCCTCGAGCAGGGTCATGACGGCCGACAACCGGTCGAGGATGACCCGCTGCTCGGGCGTCTGGACCGCCTCGACGAGGCTGACCGACTCGTCGCCCCGGATCGCCTCCGCGAGGTTGCCGACGGCCTTGAGCATGCGCTTGACCACGGCGGCCGGGTCGAGCTCGGTGGCGTCGAGGTAGGCGGCGATCTCGGACTGGAGGTGGTCGCGCATCCAGGGCACGGCGGTGAACTGTGCCTTGTGGGTCACCTCGTGCAGGCAGACCCACAGCCGGAAGTCGTGCGGGTCGACGCCCATGCCCCGCTCGGCAGCAACGATGTTGGGGGCGACGAGGGTGAGGCGGCCCTGACCAGCACCGGCCGGCAGGAAGATCTCGTACTGGCCGAGGATCTTGCCGGCGAGGTAGCTGAGGATGACGCCGATCTGCGCCCCGCTGACCTTGGCGCCGACCGCACGCGTCAGCGGCCCCGGCTGACCCTTGCGGGCGGCGAGCTTGGCGACGACCGGCTCGAGCAGCACCCGGAAGCCCTGCACGTTGGCCGCTGCCCACCCCGGCCGGTCGACGACCATCACGCGACCGGGGTCGCCAACGGACACCAGGCCGGTGAACGCCCGTACATGGTCTTCAGCCTCGAGGGCCAGCCGGCGCAGGTCGGCCACGACGGCGCGGGCCTCGTCGGGGGTCACCTTGGGCCCGGGCTTGACCAGCCGGGCGGCCGTCGCCACCGCCGCGTCCCAGTCGATCATCGAGGGGGCAGCGCTCGCGTCGGCGGTCATGTTCACGAGCCTACGTCTGTCCGGCTCTGCGGTCGTCTTGATCCTTTGCTGATGCGGACAAAGGGGCCTGCCGGGCTCTACCTTCGCGGTTTGCTGCCGATACATGGCCCTGAGGCTCGGCACGGATGCTGAGCTCACCCCGTTGTCTGGAGTGACCTCATGGCAGGGATGCCGGTACGTCTAGCGACCCCGCTCACCGACAAGGTGACGATGGAGTCGCTGATGCTCGCGCTGTGGGACTGCAAGGGCTCCGACCTGCTGGTCACCCCGGGCAGCGCGCCCATCCTGCGCGTGGACGGCGACCTGGTCCGCATCGACGACCAGCCACACCTGACGCCTGCCGACACCGAGACCCTCCTCGAGAGCATCCTCACCGACCGCCAGCTCGAGGAGTTCCGCGCCCGCAAGGAGCTCGACTTCTCCTTCAGCTGGCGCGACCAGGCCCGGTTCCGGGTCAACGCCTTCCGGCAGCGCGGCAGTGTCGCGATCGCGCTGCGGATGATCCCGTACGCCCTGCCGGACTTCGACGACCTGCGGCTGCCTGAGGTCGTCCGGGGACTGACCCAGCTGCCGCAAGGGCTCGTCCTCGTCACGGGTGCCACCGGCTCCGGCAAGTCGACCACGCTGGCCTCGATGATCGACGCGATCAACAGCACCCGGCCGTGCCACATCCTCACCATCGAGGACCCGATCGAGTACGTGCACCGGCACAAGGTCGCGGCCGTCAACCAGCGCGAGGTCGGCGAGGACACCGAGTCCTTCGCCCGCGGCCTGCGCTCGGCGCTGCGCGAGGACCCCGACGTGCTGCTCATCGGCGAGATGCGTGACCTGGAGACGATCCAGACCGCGCTGACGATCGCCGAGACCGGCCACCTCGTCTTCGCGACCCTGCACACCAACGACTCCGCCCAGGCCATCGACCGGGTCGTCGACGTCTTCCCCGGCGACGCCCAGGCGCAGATCCGGGTGCAGCTGTCCAACGCGCTGCAAGCCGTGGTCTACCAGCGGCTGCTCCCGCAGGTCGGCGGCGGACGGGTCGCTGCGTTCGAGGTCATGCTCGCGTCGAGCGCGATCCGCAACCTCATCCGCGAGGGCAAGACCCGCCAGCTGCGCAACGCGGTGGCAACGGCGTCGCGCGAGGGCATGCAGACCATCGAGCAGTCACTGACCGACCTGGTGCTCGCGGGCCTGGTCCCGTACGAGGACGCCGTCGCCGCGAGCCTGCACCCGCACGAGATCGGCCGGCCCCGCTAGCGCCCGACGATCGTGGAGAAGGTCACCTCGTTCGGGCGGATAGAGGTGACCTTCTCCAGGGTCGTCGGGCTGTAGAGGCTAGAGCCGGCTGGTGGTGAGCGCGACGACGGCCTTGTCGATCGCAGCCTTGGCCTTGGTGGCCGACGACGGCGGCCCGCCGACCAAGAACGCGAACGTCACCCGGTGCCCGGCCGCGTCGGTCACGAAGCCGGTCAGCGCGCGGGTGCCGTCGAGGGTGCCGGTCTTGGCGTGCACCCGTCCGGCAGCCGGGGTGCCGCAGAACCGGTGGATCAGCGTGCCGTCGACGCACGCAACTGGCAGGCCGGCGTAGAGGGCCGCGCCGAGAGCTGAGGTCATGGCCGCCTCGAGCCAGGTCACCTGCCCGTCGGCGGTCACCCGGTCGAACGACGAGAGACCGGAGCCGTCCTCGATGTTGCCCCCGAGCTGGACGTGCAGCGCCGCAGCCTGGGCCCGTACCGCGGCGACCCCGCCGGCCGGGGTGCCGTTGCCGGTCGCGGCCCCGACCGCCTCGAGCAGCATCTCGGCGTCGAAGTTGACCGACTGCTTGAGCATGTCGTGCACGATCGCCGCGAGCGGTGGTGACAGGACGCGGGCCAGCGGGTGCAGCCGCGCGATCGACCGGCCGACGGTCAGCGGTCCCGTGACGGTGACCCCGGCCGACGCGAGGGCCGTGCGCACGGCCTGCAGGTTGCCCAGCGACGGGTTGGCCAGGTAGGCCGCGTCGGCCCGCCAGCTGTTGCCGTTGACGGCCAAGGCCGACAGCGGACCCACCTCACCGGGCACCCACTCGTTCTTCCAGCCCGCGGCCCTGCGGACCCGGCTGAGCCGGCTGTCGTCGAGCTGAAGGCCGCCGGTCACGGCGTGGATGCCCTTGCTGCGCAGCTGGCGGCCGAGCGCGACCAGCCCTGCTTTGGTCAACGTGGGGTCGCCGCCGGCGGACAGGACCAGGCGTCCGTGGATCGTGCCGTTCTTGTCGGCGGCGACGAGCGAGCCGAGGCTGGTGGCGAAGCGGTAGGTCGGGCCGAGCACGCGCAGCGCGGCGTAGGCGGTGATCACCTTCTCCGTGGAGGCCGGCGCGACCGCGGTGGCCGCCGTGTGGCTGAAGACCTCGCCCCGACCGGCGACGTCGACGCGTACCGACATGCCGGTCGAGCCGCTGGTCGCCAGGATCGCGTCGAGGCTGGCAGCGAGGCGCGTCACGGGACCCGCGGCCTGCGCAGGCGTGGCCATCGCGGGACCGGTGAGCAGCACGACGCCCGAGGCGAGGACCACCACGGTTCGGCGCATCGAGGGTCGTTCCGATCAGTGGTACGGGCGCGGACGCTCCCACTCAAGCAGACCCAGCCCGCCGCAGGCGTCGCGTTGCCCGTCGACACGTCCTTTTCGGATCACTGGGACGTTGCGGCTGCTCTGGCGGGCCGGATAACGACCAACGCCGCCCAGTGATCACCTCAGCAGCGGATCACTGGGAGGTTGTGGCTGCTCTGGCGCGCGGGATAGCGACCAACGCCGCCCAGTGATCCAGTACAGGGGTCAGGGGGCCGCGATGCCCGTCGACATGGCGCAGCCGGCGGTCCCGATTCACTTCAGGGTGTACGAGGTAGCGGTCGCAGCGCGTATGCCCAAGATCGCGATGGTCACCGGCACCTCGACCAAGGTGACGCCCTCGTCGTACATGACTAGTCAACTCCCAACGCACGGACTAGTTATCATTGTTGACTGTCACATGAAATTGCGCCGATCGGACCGACTGTCGGGCACGGCCACGAAATGAAAAAGGGCCCGGCCGAGGCCGAACCCTTTTTCATGACGAGATCAATTACGGGCAGGGGTTACCGGTCGTGGCGTTCTTGGCGACCGAGTAGGTGCTGCCGCTGACGCTGACGGAGTACCAGCTCGGCGAGGTGGCCAGGAAGCCGGACGTCTTGAGGACGCTGTCGGCGACGTAGCTCTTGTTCTGAGCGTAGTAGGCCTCTTCGGCGGTGACCAGCGTGCCCTTCTCGGTGGCGCACGCGGCGGACTGGCCGTTGTTGGTGATGCCGGCGACCGAGAAGACCACGATGCCGGCAAGGATGCCGAGGATGGCGATGACGACGAGGAGCTCGACGAGCGTGAAGCCCTCGTCCTCCTTCATCTGGCGAAGCTTGGCGAGCATTACGGCCTACTTTCGATAAAGGCGAGGAATTGAGTGGTGACCCACATAGTTAATCGACGCCCACCCCATAGGGTTGAGCAGGGGAAATGACCAACTTGGCATGGCCCGACCGGGCCATCCACGCCGTCACGAAAGGATTACTGCAGGCTCCAGGTCAGTACCTTTGGGATGGTCCCGTCCACGGTGCCGGTGCTGTCGGTGAACTGAACCTCTGCCCGAAGCTGGTCCACGCCGCCCGACGTCGCGGTGAAGACCACGACCCGGGGGGTGGTGGTCGTCGCCGTCGCGGGGATCGACAGGTGCGGCCCGGTGTAGGCCGTCGAGGGTGACGCCAGGCCCAGGTAGACCTCGCGGGCGACGACGCCTCGGTCCACGAGGTCGTTGGCCACGCCGGTCTGGACGAAGCTCACCGCGGCCTTGGGCACGTACACCGTGCCGTGGACGGCGAGGACCGGCCGGTCGGTGGTCGCCAGCGCATTGACCGAGAGCACGGCGTCCGTGGTGGCGGACCCCAGCACGTAGGGGTGCGCCGAGAGCACGCCGGTGGGTGCCCGCGCGACGAAGGTGTAGTTGACCGAGAAGTTGACGCCGTCGATGTAGGACGTCGCCCCGGTCACCGAGTAGGTCCACGCCATGCCGTTGACGATGGCGGCGGCGCTGGTCGCGTTGGCCGGCAGCGGGAACGTGACCTCGGTCTCGGTGGCGGTGCTGTAGGTGGGGCCGGTGCAGCCCGCCGTGCAGTCGTGCACCGTCCTGGTCACCGCGGCGGTGCCGGTGGGCGGCTTGAAGGTGAAGGTCGACTTGCCGGTGCCGGTCAGTGTCTCGAACACCCGCGCGGTCAGCCCGGTGATCGTCGCGTTCGGCGGGATCTGCGCCGTCGGGAAGACGTACTGGTTGGCCGCTTCACTCAGGCTCGAGGGGACCGTGGAGTTGGCCGTGACGTTGGAGAGCAGCGTGCCGATGACCGAGCCGTTGTCCGGGTTGGTCCAGGCGACGCCTCCGGTGCCCGTCGTGTCGGTCGGGTTGGAGGCGACGGCGATGTCGGCCGTGCTGCCGCTGACGGTCGTGTCCGCAGCAGGGCCCCAGACTGCCAGGTGCTGGGCGGTGGTGCTCACGTTGTACGCGCAGAGCTGGACGTGTCCCTTGTTCAGCGTGAACCGGCTGTCGTTGCCGAACACGAACAGCACCCCCTGCGCGGTCGGGTCACAGGCGCTCGTCGTCGAGGTCGCGTCGGTCGAGGGGTACGGGACCTGGGCCGCGCCGGTCGCAACGAACGTCGACGGCGTCCAGCCGAGCGCCTTGCCGCCGACCAGGTCGGCGTTGACGTCGTTGAACGTCCAGTCGTGCGAGAGGCCCGTTCCCGTTGTGTCGAGGAAGTCGAAGTAGTAGTAGCCGGGCTGGAACCAGAAGGCCCCGCCGGCGCAGTTGGTCATCAGCGTGTTGATGGCGGTCAGGCTGGTGTACATGCCCGGACTGAACGTCGCGACCTTGTTGGCGTTGCAGGTCGGCACCGTGCCCCACGTCGGCAGCGTGCTGACCACGCCGGTCTTGCCGAGATAGCTCGTCATGTCCAGGGCGGGCGCGTAGCCCGGGTCGGCCGGCGTGGTCGCCGCGCAGCTGGGCAGCGGCGTCACCACCCCGACCCCGGTGCACGCCTGGGCGCTGACCGGGGAGTACGCGGCGGGGCTGGTGGTCAGCGTGCTCAGGGTGCCCTCGTTCAGCGTGCGGGCAACCGCGACAGGACCCTGGACCCTCGCGACCGAACCGCCCGCAAGGGCAAGTCCCTCAGCGGTGTCGGTCGCCGGGCTGGGCGCGAGGACCGCCTGCGTCGGCGTGCTCGCGTTGGCCACGAACGGCGTCGTCGTGGTGCCCGAACCGCTCTGCCCGGTGCACTTCACGTCGACCTGGGCCGTGCTGTTGACCGCGCCGGCGGGCAGCGAGAAGCAGGTGCTGTTGTAGCCCGCCTGGCCCACCGCCGGTTGGCTCCGCGCTGTGTTGATGGCGCCGTCAACCGCACCGTCAGCGGTGTACGTCGCCGCCGCCAGGTTGCGTACGACGGTGGTGTTCTTGAGGTTGGTCGTGGCGAGGCCCAGGATCGTGCCCACCACCAGACCGAAGAGACCGAGGAACGCCAGGGCGAGGATCAGCACCGTGCCCTCGTCATCCCGCCGCAGCCTCTGCAGGGTTGCGATCATCGGGTCAGCCCCTCGACGACCCAGCTGCCGGACGCGTCCGCGGCCGTCAGCTTGGCGCCCGCCGCTGTGGCGCAGGCCGCGGTCGCGAAGGCGGTGCTCGTGCAGTCGAGGTTGCCGCTGGCCACGTTGTGAACGACGGTCACGGTGGACATCGCGGCGCCCGTGCACGCGTGCCGTACCAGCTGCTTGTCCCCCGAGACAGTGACGATCGCGTAGGTGACGACCCGCGCGGTGGACGCCCCGGTGGAGTCGATGTCGGTCCAGCTCAGCCGGCCGACCAGCGTCTCCCCCGCCGACATGCAGGTCGTGGTGTCGGCCGAGGTCTCGTCGGCTATGGAGACGGCCGACTGGACGTCGGTGGTGAAGAACGCGGCCAGCTCCTGCCGGCTGTGCGACGCGTTGAGCTGTCCCGTCGTGGCCGCCGTCGTCTTGAGACCGAGCACGATGGCGCTCACCATGACCGGCGCGATGATGCCCAGGACGGTGATCGCCACGAGCAGCTCGACAAGGGTGAACCCGTCCTCCCTGCGGCTCATGACGCCCGCTTGACGACGTCGAGCGTCTCCGTGTCCCTGCCATCGGTCGAGGTCAGCGTCAGGTGCACGGCGTCGAGCCCGGCGTCGGTGGTGGGACAGGTGGACGTGAAGGCGGTGCCGTTCCAGTAGGTGGTGCTCAGCGACGCCGTCCAGCCGCTCGGCACGCTGAAGCCGGTGGCCACGTAGGTCGCGGTGCAGCTCTGGTACGGGAGGGCGGAGACCACCTCCGCGTACTGCCGGATGTAGTCGGCTCCGTCGGCCTGGCGTGCGTGGTTGGTCGCGCTCGTCTGGAAGATGAACATGCCCCCGAGCAGCGCAACGAACGTGATGCCGAGGATGCCGATCGTGATGACCAGCTCGATGAGGGTGACGCCGTCGTCGTGACCTTCTGGCGCGTGGCGGATCACTTGTGAGCGCCGTACGAGCCGAAGATGCCGTACATCGCGGAGACGAGAGCGATGGCCACGAAGCCGACGATGACGCCCATGACGATGAGGATCACCGGCTCGAACAGCGAGGTGAGCCGCTTGAGCTTGTCGTCCACCTCGCGCTCGTAGTAGCGGGCTGCCGCGTCGAGCTGGACGTCCATCGAGCCGGTGTCCTCGCCGACGCGCAGCATCTGCGTCGCAGCGGGCGGGAAGAGGGCGGTGCGGCCGAGCGGCCCGGCCAGGCCCTCGCCTCGCATGATGCCCTCGCGCGCCTCGTCCAACGCCTTCTCGACCACCAGGTTGTTCATGGCCTGCGAGGCGACGGTCATGGCCTCCGGCAGGGAGACGCCGGCCTGGAGCATCGAGCTGAGGATGCGGCAGAAGCGCTCGACCATGGCGAAGCGCAGCAGCGGTCCCATCACGGGCAACCGCAGGATGAGGCGGTCGATGTGCCTGCGGTACTGGGGACGGCGCCAGGACCACGCAAGAGCCGCACCTGCGGCCACCGCCACGCCGACGATCACGAACCACCAGTTGGTCAAGAAGTTGGTGGAGTTGATGAGCATGCGGGTCGGCAACGGCAGCCTGGTGTGAAAACCCTTAAAGAATATAGAGAATTTAGGCAGCACGTAGGTGACGAGCAGGGTGACGACTCCGACGGCCATGACGACGATGACGATCGGGTAGACGCTCGCGGCCTTGATCTTGCTGCGCGCCTCGACGTCGCGTTCGAGGTAGCCGGCGACCCGCTCGAGGACCGTGTCGAGGTTGCCGGTGAGCTCGGCCGAGCGCAGCATGCTGCGGTAGGCCTTGGAGAAGACCTTGGGGCTGCGCTCGAGCGCCGACGAGATCGAGTCGCCGCGGCGCAGCGAGTCCTCCATGTCGGCGAGCGCCCGCTTCATGGTCGGGTTGGTCGTGTCCTCGGCCAGCAGGGACAGCCCGTCCAGGATCGGGATGCCCGCCCGTACGAAGGCCGCCAGCTGGCGCGAGAACTGCATCAGCTCCTTGGGCTTGACCCTCTTGTCGAAGAAGGAGCTGGTGTTCTTCGGCGCCTCCACCTGCGGGGGCGGCGTCCCGTACACGACTCCCTGGTCGTACGAGGCCGCCGCCGCGAACGAGGCCAGGTCGTCAGCGGGCAGCGGCGACCCGGCGGAGGACTCGACCTCTGCCCGGCGGCTGAACGGCGACAACTTCATGACCACTTTCTTTGGTGCGGCGGGTGTTTAGAGCACGTAGATGCTGCGGACGACCTCGGCGACCGTGGTGACGCCCTCGGCGACGAGCCGTACCGCCTCCTGTCGCAGGGTGCGCATCCCTTGGGTGATGGCCTGCTCGCGCACCTGCTCGTAGGTCGCGCGGCCGGCAACCAGTGCCTTGACCTCGGGCGTGAGCCGCAGCAGCTCGTACACGCCGATGCGCCCCTGGTAGCCGGTGTTGGCGCAGAACATGCAGCCCTCGCCCCGCCAGAGGCCGGCACGCGGTACGACCCCGCCGGAGCCGCGGTAGAAGGCCTTCTCCTCGTTCGTCGGCACATACGGGGCGCGGCACTCGTCACAGATGCGGCGGACGAGGCGCTGGCTCAGCACGCCGAGGACCGCCGAGCTGACGACGAACGGCTCGATCCCCATGTCCAGCAGGCGAAGTAGCGCAGCAACGGCATCGGTGGAGTGCAACGACGAGGCGACGAAGTGGCCGGTGAGGGCGGACTGCACCGCGATGGTCGCGGTCTCGGTGTCGCGGATCTCGCCGACCAGGATGACGTCCGGGTCCTGCCGCAGGATCGACTTGAGGCCGCTGGCGAAGGTCACGCCGGCCTGCTCGTTGATCTGGATCTGGTTGATGCTCGGGAACACGAACTCGACCGGGTCCTCGATAGTCATGATGTTGCGCTCGGCGCTGTTCAGCGCCGACAGGGTCGCATACAGGCTGGTCGTCTTGCCACTGCCGGTGGGGCCGGCGCAGATGACCATGCCGAAGGGCGAGCGAACCAGGTTGGTGAGTTCGTCGAGAGTCCGCTCCGGCAGGCCGAGGTCGGTCAGCTGGTACATCGGGCGGCTCTTGTCCAGCAGCCGCATGACGACCTTCTCACCGGCGATGGTGCCGGTGGTGGCGACCCGGATGTCGATGGCCCGGCCGTCGACGGTCATCGCGACCTGGCCGTCCTGCGGGCGGCGGCGCTCGACGATGTTCATGCCCGCCAGCACCTTGAGCCGGCTGACCATGGCGCCGCCCATCGCACCCGGCAGCGCCACGACGTCGTGCAGGACGCCGTCGATGCGGAACCGCACCCGTACCGTGTCGCCCATCGGCTCGACGTGGACGTCGGAGGCGCGGTCGCGCAGTGCCTGGGCGAGCAGCAGGTTGACGACCTGCACCACGGGGGCGGCGTCCGAGCTGATGCTGCCCTGCAGACCGGTGACCTCCGCCCGTACCGGGTTGGCCGCCTGGAACGCGTTGACGTGCTGCTCGAGGGCGGCCAGGGCGCGGTAGCCACGGTCGGTGGCCCGCTTGATGTCGCTCGTGGAGGCCACGATCATGCGGACCGGCACGCCGGCGACCTGGTGCAGGTCGCGGCCGAGCTGGTCCGAGGGGTCGGCGACCGCCACCTCGAGGATGCCGTCGACGAGCTTGAGGGGTACGACCGAAAGGCTGCGGGCGGTGCTCTCGGGGATCCGCGCGATGGCGGCCTCCTCAGGGGCCTCGCGGCGCAGGTCGACGACGGGCACCCCGAAGTGCTCGCCCAGCGCCTCGGCGAGGTCGCGCTCGTCCAGAGCTCCGAGCTCGACGAGCAGCGCACCGAGCCGCTTGCCCGAGACCCGTTGCTGGATCAGCGCCTCCGACAGCTGGGCAGGCGTGAGCTGCTGCCGTTCGACGAGGATCTCGCCGAGCAGCCGCTTGCCGGTGTCTGCCGTTGCGGGACCCGGCGCCGTGGGCGCACTCGTGTCCCTTGTCCCCAGCCGCACGCTGCTCCTCCATGAGCACTGATGCCGTCCATGTCGGCGTCCACCCCTGCGCAGAGCGCAGGAGCAGACGCCTCCCTTGGGCTATCGGCGTGGGCTGGGCTTTCTTGACGGTCGCCTGAGCGGGCGGTCGGGGCAGATGGCGCGGGGGTGTAGGTGCTGCGGGGCTAGTGGCAACCGCAGGTGGCAAGGGTGGCCGCGATGCGGTCGAGAGCCGCCTCGGCGTCGAGTGGCGAGCTGGACGGGACGTGGCCCGCGATGACGGCGAACGCGAGCTGACGACCATCGGCGTCGACGATCACACCGGCGAGCGAGCTCACGTTGGTCAGCGTGCCGGTCTTGGCCCGGACCACGCCGACCCCCGGGGCTGTGGCCGTGGTCCCGTACCGCGTCGAGAGCGTGCCGAGGAACCCGGCCACGGGCAGCCCGGCGAGCAGGGCGCGCAGCTCGGGGTGGGCCGACGAGGCGGCGGCGCGTACGACGGTGGTGAGGACCGAGGCCTCCATCGTGTCGGAGGTGGAGAGCCCGCTGCCGTCGACCATGTGGAGCGACGTGGCGTCGATGCCCAGCGGAGCGACCGCCTGGGCGATGGCCAGCGCCGACCCGGGGAACGTGGCCGGCTGGTGCTTCTTGAGCGCCACCTGGCGGGCAAGCGACTCGGCGAGGTCGTTGTCGCTCAGCCGCAGCATGCGCTCGACCAGGGCCGAGACCGGGGCGGACGTGACCTTGGCGATCGGCTTGGCACCGGTCGCAGGCACGCCCGGGCTCACGACGCCGGCCACCGTGAGGCCGTCGGAGCGCAGCAGCCCGGCGAACTCCGCCGCAGCGGACTGGGCCGGGTCGGTGACGCGGCTGAGCACGGTCTTGTCGGTACGGCGCCCCTCGTCCACCTCCAGCGAGCTCACCGGGGCGACGTTGCCGGCGCTGAGGTAGGACGGCTTCCACCCCTCGGCGCTCGTCGGCCCCGCGTACAACGTGTTGTCGTAGGCGAGGCTGATCGACTTCTGGCCTGCGGCGATGAGGGCCTTGGCCGTGGCCTTGGCGAGGCCGGCGAGCGACGCGGCGACGGGGTAGGTGCCGGCCGGGTCTGCGGCCGCTCCGGCCAGCGTCGGGTCGCCGCCACCGACCAGGACGACCTGGTTGGCCGTGGCTCCGGGGGTGACCGACGTGGTCAGCACCGCGTTGGGGCCGAGCGCGAGCAGCGCGGCGGCGGCCGTCACGAGCTTGGCTGCGGACGCGGGCGGCACCTGGGTGGTCGCCCCGCGGGAGAAGAGCGGCTGACCGGTGATGACGTCGACGACCTCGACGCTGACGCCGGAGCCGAGGGCGGAGACACCGAGCGGGGCGGCGATCGCGGTGGCGATGTTGCCCGGCGAGGCCGCCGACTTGGGGAGCCCGTGCAGGATCTTGGGCCGGGCGGCGACGGCGAGCGGCGGCGCGGGCGCGGCGGTGGTCGGGGTCACCGCGGTCGAGGCGGGCGCGCTGGCGGTGGGGGTCGGCGTGGCGGCGGAGCCCTTGCCCGCGCCGCCGCCTCCGCGGAGGACCAGCGTGGCCAGCGACGCGACCAGGATGAAGACGCTGAGGCCGGCCAGAGCCTGCATCACCGGGGGGAGCTTGCGCGGGTTCATCAGCCCACCTTCCTCTACCCCTGGTCGCGCGGAACGGCTGTCGTGTTGGAGACTAGCGAGAACCACCACAACTCGGAGGATCCCGTTGGAGTTTGACGTCACGGTCGAGATCCCCAAGGGTCATCGGAACAAGTACGAGGTCGACCACACCTCTGGCCGCATCCGCCTCGACCGCATGCTGTTCACGTCCACCCGCTATCCGTCGGACTACGGCTTCATCGAGGGCACCCTCGGTGAGGACGGCGACCCGCTGGACGCGCTCGTGCTCCTCGACGAGCCGACGTTCCCCGGCTGCCTCATCCTGTGCCGCGCGATCGGCATGTTCCGGATGCAGGACGAGATGGGCGGTGACGACAAGGTGCTCTGCGTGCCGTCCAAGGACCCGCGCAACCGCTACCTCAAAGACATCCACGACGTCCCGGAGTTCGACCGGCTGGAGATCCAGCACTTCTTCGAGGTCTACAAGGACCTCGAGCCCGGCAAGTCGGTCGAGGGCGCTGCGTGGACGGACAAGGCGGCTGCCGAGGCTGAGATCGTGGCCTCCCGCGAGCGCCTCGCCGAGCACGACCGCCGCGCGGGCGACCAGGACCGTCGAGCGCACTAGCGCCTGACACCGGCGGCCCCGGCTGGGAGACTCGTCCCGTGCAGATCGGCTACCTCGGCCCGCTCGAGGTGCGCGACGCCCACGGGGCAGTCGACGTGCCGGGCCGACGACTGCGTACCCTGCTCGGCCGGTTGGCCGTCGACGTGGGCCGGGCGGTCCCCCACCGGACCCTGATCGAGGCGCTCTGGCCGGACGAGGCGCCCGCCGACCCGGCCAACGCGCTGCAGTCGCTGGTGTCCCGTCTGCGCCGCACGCTCGGCGATCCGTCGGCGGTCGAGCAGCTCGCCGGCGGCTATCGGCTCAACATGGCCGCGGACGACGTCGACGCGGTCCGTTTCGGCGCGCTGGCGGCCCAGGGACACGCTCAGCTCGCCGCCGGCGCCCCCGTACTCGCGGCCGAGACGTTGGCCTCTGCCCTCGCCCTGTGGCGGGGCGAGCCGCTGCCCGACGACGAGTCGCTCGACGCCGAGGCGGTACGCGCCCGGCTGGCCGACGTGCTGCTGCAAGCGCGGGCCGACCGGATCGAGGCCGACCTCACGGGCACCACCGACGCCGGCGACCCGAGCCTGTCCGGCCTCGTCGCCGAGCTCGACCAGCTGGTCACCGAGCACCCACTGCGCGAAGATCTGGCCGCCCTGCGCATGCGTGCCCTGGTGGCCGCCGGACGCCCCGCCGAGGCGCTCGCGGCGTACGAGTCCACCCGCAGCTACCTCGCCGAAACCCTCGGCAGCGACCCGTCCAGCAGCCTGCAGGAGCAGCACCTCGCCGTGCTGCGGCTGCAGGACGCGGGGCTGCGCACCACGCGGACCAACCTCCGCGCGGCCGTCACGAGCTTTGTCGGGCGCGACGACGACGCGCGCAAGGTCAACAAGCTGCTGGGCGACGGGCGCCTGGTCACCATCGTCGGCACCGGCGGCGCCGGCAAGACCCGCCTCGCCTCCGAGGTGGCTGCCTCTTGGGTCGGCCGCGCGCCCGATGGTGTCTGGTTCGTCGAGCTGGCGCCGGTCAGCGACGCCGACAACGTGTCGGTGGCCGTGCTCGACGGGCTCGAGATCCGCGACATCCCCATGCTCGACTCGCTGCACGGTGCCGAACGGCCGCCGCGCGAGGCCCGCGCCCGGGTCCTGCAGAGCCTCGCCGACGCAGAGTCGCTGGTGGTCATCGACAACTGCGAGCACGTGGTGGACGCCGTCGCCGGGCTGGTTGCCGACATCCTCGGGATGTGCCCGGGAGTCCGCGTCATCGCCACCAGCCGCGAGCCGCTCGGCATCGACGGCGAGAGCCTGTTCGCGCTGACCCCGCTCACCGTCCCCGGCGCCGGCGCTGCCACGGCGGAGGTCGCCGGATCGGCGGCCGTCCGTCTGCTGCTGGACCGGGCCGCGGCGGTCGGCGCAGACCTCACGCTCGACGAGTCCACGGTGGCCGACGTGGTCGAGGTCGTGCGTCGTCTCGACGGCCTGCCGCTGGCGATCGAGCTGGCCGCCGCCCGGCTGCGGGTGCTGTCGATCGCCGAGGTGGCGTCGCGGCTGGCCGACCGGTTCCGCCTGCTCACCGGAGGGCGCCGTACCGCGATGCCCCGTCACCGCACGCTGCGGGCCGTCGTCGAGTGGAGCTGGGAGCTGCTCAGTCCGCTCGAGCGTGAGGTCGCCGAGCACTTCTCCGTCTTCGGCTCAGGCGCCACGGTCGACGCTGTCGAGGCCGTGTCCCCGAGCGGCGCGACCGGGCTCGAGGACGTCCTGCACGCGCTCGTCGACAAGTCACTGCTCGTCGCGGCGCAGGACGCCGGAGGCGTGCGCTACCGCATGCTCGAGACGCTGCGCGAGTACGGCTCCGAGCGGCTGGCCGAGCAGGGGACGCTCGAGGCGGCCCGGCTCGCCCACGCGCAGTACTTCGCCCAGCTGGTCCGCACCGCCGACGCCCACCTGCGCACCGACCGCCAGGTGCTGTGGCTTCGACGCCTCGACGCCGAGCGCGACAACGTGCTGACCGCGCTCGCCTACCTCGGCGAGCACGACCGCCCCGCCGACGCGCTCGACATGACGGTCGCGATGGCCTGGGGCTGGATGCTGCGGGAGAACGGCAAGGACTCGGCCCGCTGGCTGCGGTTCGCTCTCGATGCCCCAGGGGCGAGCGAGCTGCCGATGGCCGTCGTCGCTGAGGCGATGTACCTGATCACCTCGATCGGGGCCTTCTCCACCCCTGAGACCGGCGAGGAGGCGATCCACCGTCGAGCGGCGCTCATCGAGATGGCCGGACGGCTCGAGCCTGTGGAGGGTCTGCACCACCTGGTCTCGCTGCTGCGTCCGATGATGCTCTTCTTCGCCGAGGAACGAGAAGCCGCGGCTGACCTGGTCCAGCGCGCCCTCGACCACGCCGACCCCTGGTCACGGGCGGCGACCCGCACCATGCACATCATGTTCTCCGAGAACGAGGGCGAGATCGAGTCGATGCGCGGCGAGATCGCCGAGGCTCTCGCCGAGTGGCAGCAAGTCGGCGACCACTGGGGGCTCGCGGCGATCCTGTCCTCCCGGGGGCAGCTCCGTACCCTGGACGGAGACACCGAGGGCGCGGCGGCCGACTTCGAAGAGGCGCTCGCCCAGCTACGTCAGCTGGGCAGCGGCACCGACGACCTGCAGGTCTACATGCGTCTCGCCGACCTCCGCATGCGCGCCGGCGACCTCGACGGTGCCCGCCGCTATGCGGAGCTGGTCCGCGGCTCGGGCGAGACGCGGGGAGGGTTCGACGTCGGCATCTTCGGTGACGTCATCCTGGCAGCGGTGGCGTTCGAACAGGGCGACACAGCGACCTACGAGGCCGCCAGCGGGCGAATGCTCGCCATGCTCGACGAGCACCACTCACCGACGATCTTCCTGTCGCACGGCACGGCGATGGCCCACGGGTTCCTCGGCAGCATGGCGGCCCAGACCGGCGATCTCGCGGCGGCCCGCAAGCACGTCGAGACGGGCTACCGGCACGCGCTGGTCACCCTCGACCAGCCGATCATCGCGTCCGTGGGTCTCGGTGTCGCGGCCTACGCCTTCGCCCTCGGCGACCATCGGGACGCCGCCGTGATCCTGGGCGCTGCTGCCCGGCTGCGTGGCTCCGATGACCACACCAACCTGGCGATCGTCCGGCTGACGGCATCCCTGCAGGAGTCGCTCGGCGACGCGTTCGACGATGCCTTCGCCGAGGGCCGCGCGCTCGACCGTGATGCCGCCCGCGGCCGGCTCGACCCCGCCCAGCTTGGCTGACGGCCCGTACCGCCAGGCCTGGTCCATGCCGATGAGACTTAGACCGGTCAGGACCGGCCTAAGTCTCATCACCACGGTCAGGAGCGGCGGCGGTAACCGCGGAGCGCGAGTGGGAAGAACACCGCGAGGATGCCGGCCATCCAGCCGAGGGTCCACAGCAGGTCGGTCTGTACGGGGCCGCCGAGCATCAGGGCCCGCACGGTGGAGACCAGGTGGCTGATCGGGTTGGCCTTGACGAAGACCTGGAGCCAGCCCGGCAGGGTCGTGACGCTGACGAACGTGTTGCTGCCAAAGCTGAGCGGCAGCACGACCAGGAACATGATGCCCTGCACCGCTCCCGGCGTACGGACGATCATGCCGATGAAGACCGAGATCCAGCCGAAACACAGCGCGAAGCCCATGGAGAGCAGCAGCGCGGCGAGGGTCGGGAGGACGCCGTTGGTGGCCCGGAAGCCGATCGCCAGGCCGAAGCCCATCATCACGGCGAACAGGATGAGGTAGCGGGCGACGTCGGCCAGGACGGCACCGACGAGAGGCGCCGACCGGGCGATGGGCAGCGAGCGGAACCGGTCGAAGACCCCCTTCTGGATGTCGGCGTTGAGGTTCTGCCCGAGGGCCACGCTCGCCATGGCGATGGTCTGGCCGAGCAGGCCGGGCAGCAGGAACTCGAGGTAGTCGTGCCGGTGGGCCGCCCCCGCGATCGCGCCGCCGAAGATGTAGGTGAACAGGCCGAGGAAGATCACCGGCTGCAGGGTCACGTCGACCAGTGCCTCGGGCGTACGGAAAGTCTTGATCAGGCTGCGCTTGGCGAGCACACGGGCGTGGCGCAGGCCGCTCCCCCGGCGCGCGGGCGTGGCGGCGGCGCTCGGGACGGAGATGGCTCGGGGCGGGGTCTGGGTGACGGTCATGCTGCTTCCCCCTCGTTCTCGGTGGCGCCATCAGACGAGTGGCCGGTGAGGGTCAGGAAGACCTCGTCCAGGCTGGGCAGGTGCAGGGACAGTTCGTGGACGTGGATGCCGGCGGTGCTGACCTGGCGGACCAGCTCGGGCAGCAGCGAGTCGTCGTGGACCCGTGCCGTGAGCTCGCCCCTGCCGCTCTCCACCGGCTCGGTACGGGTGAGGTCGCGCAGGATCGAGCGCACGTCCTCCAGCCGCGACGGGTCGGTCGGCCGGACCTGGAGCCGCTGGCCGCCGATGATGCGCTTGAGTCCGTCGGGCGTGTCGTGGGCGATGACCCGGCCGCTGTCGATGACCGAGATCTCGTCGGCGAGGGCGTCGGCCTCCTCGAGGTACTGCGTGGTCAGCAGCACGGTCGAGCCGTCGCCGACCACCCGCCGTACGACCTCCCACATCTCCTCGCGCTTGGCCGGGTCGAGGCCCGTGGTCGGCTCGTCCAGGAAGATCACCGACGGCCGGCCGACGAGGCTGGCGGCCAGGTCGAGACGGCGGCGCATGCCTCCGCTGTAGGTCTTGGCCTGCAGCTCGGCAGCCGCGGCGAGGTCGAACCACTCCAGCAGCTCGGCCGTGCGGGCCCTGGCGTCGCGCTTGGTCAGGTTGAGCAGCTCGCCGATCATCACGAGGTTCTGCGTGCCGGTGAGGTCCTCGTCGACCGAGGCGTACTGCCCGGTCAGACCGATCCGCTCCCGTACGGCTGCCGCGTTCTTGATCACGTCGAGCCCGGCGACCCGCGCGGTGCCGGCGTCCGGCTGCAGCAGGGTCGCGAGGATCCGTACCGCCGTCGTCTTGCCGGCACCGTTGGGCCCGAGCACCCCGAGGACCGTGCCCTCGCGCGCGGCCAGGTCAACGCCGGCCAGCGCCTGGGTCTTGCCGAAGCGCTTGGTGAGACCGGTGGCCTCGATCGCGTACGTCATGTCGTGCTCCCTCGTTCGTGCTGTGCACTCGTTCCAACACCGACGACGATCGTCGACTCCGCTGGCAGGTCGCGCACACCGGGCTGTCACGGGCTGTCACGCCTGACGCCGGGCAGCGCCGTCACCCGCTGGGAGCAACGAGGTGACGTCGGTCGATCCCGATGGACAAGGGGACGGCATCGGCATACCGGTGACGTACGGGGGCAAATCGACGGAGGCTCCACCTGTGAACGACCTCGAGCTGTTCATGACGGAGGCCTACGACGAAGGCATGGTCACGGAGGTCATCCGGCCGGCCGCGATCCTGCCCGAGTCGGCTGCCCGCGCGGTCCTGGTCGAGCTGGCGATGCGCGACGTGCAGGGCACCGGCACCTGGTTCGCGCAGCCGACACTGTGGCGGCGCTACGACCGCCCGTGGGACGGCCCCAACGGCACGACCGGCAGCTCCGAGCTGGTCGGCTCGATGCAGGTCGCGTACGGGACCCCCAACCGCTACTCGATCACGGTCTACCGCGCCACGATCACCCGGTTCGGCCACGACAACGGCTGGACCGTCGAGCACCTCTGCGACGAGGCGCTCGGGTACGGCGGCCTCACCCTCGCCAGCTGCCCCCGCGCCGAGCTGAAGCCGCCGCCCAAGCCGTTCAAGTTCACCGGCGGCTTCGAGAGCTAGGCCCACGAGTAGCGGCTCCAGCGAGCGCACGTAACCTGGAACCATGTCCACCCGGATCGTCCGCACGATGCTGGTCGCGGTGCCGCTGCTGATCATCGGCATCGTCGGCTCGCTCGGTTACGTCGCGGCGCAGGCCAAGCCGGGCAACTACGTCTCCGGCCAGCTCGACCTCGGCACCGCACCGGACTGGACGCTCACCGACCAGAACGGCAAGACGGTCAGCTCGGCGGAGTTCCAGGACAAGGTGATGGTCGTCACCTACCTGTTCCCCTACTGCACGACGTTCTGCCCGGCCGAAACCCACGTGCTGGCCGAGCTCGAGGCCGACCTGCGGTCCGCCGGGCTCAACGGCAAGCGGGTGCAGATGGTGGCGTTCAACGTCGACCCTGAGGCGACCGGCCCGGCCCAGATGCGGGCGTTCTTGCAGCAGTACGGGGTCAGTCCGGCGGACCCGGGATGGTCCTACGTGACCGGGTCGCTCGCCGACATCCAGCACGTCGTCCAGAACGGCTACGGCGTCTACTTCGAGAAGATCCTGCGCACCGACGAGGCCGCCCAGATCGCCAAGGAGAAGAAGCTGGGCACCTACACGCCCGAGCCCGAGGTGGCCAACCCGCTGTTCGACAAGGCCAAGCCCAACTACGACATCGTGCACAACGACCAGATTGACGTCGTCGCCCCCGGCGGCAAGATCTCCAAGATCTTCTCCGCCGGCGCGTCGGTGTCCGAGACCGACCTGTACGCCGCCGTGCAGCAAGCGATCACGGCCCGGTGACCGTCCTCGCGTACGACGGCCCTCCGGCCCTGACGCTGCACACGGCCTTCACCCAGTGGGAGCTCGATCCCTACCTCACGACCGGCATCGCGGTCGTCGCGGTCCTCTACCTCGCGGGCGTGGTGCGCATGCACCGCCGCGGCGACGGATGGCCCTGGCTGCGCACCGCGTCCTTCGTCGTCGGCCTCGCCACCATCGTCATCGCGACGATGGCGTTCCTCGGGGTCTACGACGACACGCTGTTCACCGACCACATGGTCCAGCACATGCTGCTGTCGATGGTCGCGCCGGTCTTCCTCGCGCTGGGCGCACCCGTCACCCTGGCGCTGCGGGTCCTGAGACCGGCGCCGCGCAAGGTCGCCCTGGCGGTGATCCACAGCCCGGTGGCCCGTTTCTTCACCTGGACGCCGATCGCCTGGGCCCACTTTGTCCTGCTGCCGTTCGTGCTCTACCACACGCAGTGGTACGCCGCGACGCTCGACCACGACTGGCTGCACCAGCTGCTGCACGTCCAGATCCTGACCGCCGGCTGCCTCTTCTTCTGGCCGCTGCTGGGCCTCGACCCGGTGCCGGGTCGCATCTCCTACCCGGCTCGCATGCTGGTGACGTTCCTGTCGCTGCCGTTCCACGCGATCCTGGGCCTGTCGATCATGCTGCAGACGTCGCTGATCGCTGGCGACCACTACCGCGACCTCGCCCGGCCGTGGGGCCCGTCGCTGTCGGCCGACCAGTACGCCGGGGGTGGGGTGCTGTGGGCCAGCGGCGACCTGGTCGGGCTGCTGTTCTTCGGCACGCTGTTCTTCCAGTGGCAGCGGGCCGAGGGCCGGGCGGCCGTACGCGAGGACCGCCGCCTCGACCGGGCCGAGCGCCAGACGATCGCGGCCGAGGCCGACGTCGCCGCGCCGGTACGCGAGACCGCGGACCCTGCACCGGACGTCGCACCCGGCACCACGCGACCGTGGTGGGAGGTCGACGCGGGCCCGTTGGCCGAGCGGGCCAAGCGCGAGAACTGGGCCCGCAAGGACTGAGCTCCCGGCCGACCGCGCCATCTGGCACGGTGCCCAGCGTGAAACCGGCGTCCACCGCGCCACGTGGCGCGGTGGACTTGCCGGAAGAGGTCCGGGCGCGGGCTGCGGGGGCGCGTGGAGCCGGAGGTGGGGATTGAACCCGCGACCTATCGCTTACGAGGCGATTGCTCTACCACTGAGCTACTCCGGCGGCGACGAGGGGCCAACCGGCATCAGCCGCCCGGCCCCAAGGCACGTCGTCGAGTATGTCATGCCGCTCAGCCGCCTCGCAGCATGGTTGCCGAAGCCCCGTCGATCGACTCCCGGATGATGTCGGCGTGACCGGCGTGGCGGGCCGTCTCCTCGATCAGGTGCAGCAGGACCCACCGTACGGACAGGTGGGACGACTCCTCGTCAGCGCACGGCTGGCCGAGATCGAGCACCCCGGCGACGACGCGGTGGGTCCCGGCCGCTGCGGTCGAGTAGGCGTCGAGCAGGTCAGGGACCCGCAGGCCGGGGGGCAGCCGGAAGTCGGCAGCGGGATCAGGAAGGGGCCAGATATCCGGTACGGGACAACCAGCGATCACGACCTCGGTCCACCGGCGCTCGACCCGGATCACGTGGAACAGCAGCGTGGCCAGGCTCAGCGTGCTGGCGCTCGGGATTTGGTGGGCCTGAAACTCGGTGAGCCCTCGGATCGAGGCACGCAGGGCCTGCCGCTGCTGCTCCAGGAAGACGAGCAGACCGCTGCGCTCGTCGGTCACGGCCGAGAACTGGTCCTGCACCGGCGGCTCCTCCGTCCGCGAGGCACGAGCCTCGCCGGGAGCAGCCTCTCACCCGGTGCGCGCTCGCGCGGGCAACCGGGCCGCACCGAAAACTCAGCGCTGGCGCAGGACCTGCCGCGCGAGCAGGACGACGGCCAACGGCCAGACGAGGGCGAGCATGACCACGCCCGCCTTGACGCTCCAGGGCTCGAGACCCTTGGCCTCGAAGTACGCAGTGCTCGCAGGATCTGCGATCGAGCTCGTCGCGAGCCAGGCTCCGACGACGACCATGCCGGCCAAGTAGACGGCCATGAGGGTTCTCCGTTCCGCTGGGGTCAACCCTTCCGCACCAGCATCCGCACGGGGCATGAACGGATGGTGAGCCGCAGGAGACGTGTTGCCGCCGATCCGGTGTCCGGTTGGGAGGTCAGGGGGTGATCGCACGCCAGGTCGAGGGCCGTACCCTGCCGTCGGCGCGGGTTCCGATGCGGCGCTGCACCGCGACAACAGCAGCTTTGGTACGGGCGTCGAAACGACCGGTCGTCGGCAGCCACGTCGCCCACTGGACCGCCTGCACAGCAGGGCCGCGCGACCCGGGACCAACGCGCAGTCCGGCGTACGGCGCCAGCGGGTTGGGCAGCGGCACGTTGGGCGAGAACAGCGCCATCAGCGAGCGCGAGACGCCGGGGCAGACGGTGTCCATGTCTAACGCGCCGGTGGTCGACTGGACCATGACAACGGGTCCTGTCGTAAAGCCGGCGTAGGAGCAGCGCGCCACGCGGGCCGCGGCACTGGTCGACCGTCCGATGGTGACCCACTGGGGCAGGTTGGCCTGCCAGTTGCCGGTGATCTCGCTCCAGCCGTAGGTGTAGGAGTACAGACCGGGCTGGACGCCGAGGCTCTTGATGCCCGCGATCTCGCCCTGGATCAGTGACACGTTCGACGGAATGTTGGTGGAGTAATCCTGGCCCGCGCGGTGCTCGACGTCGACCCACAGGAATCGAGGCGCAGAACCCTTGCTACGCAACAGGTTCACCGCCCACGTACCCTGCTGGAAACCGGAGTCGTACGTCCGGCAGAGCAGGTCCGACACCCCGCACCTGCGCGGCCAGTAGCCGGACTGCGCCAGCTCGGCGACCGTGGGGTAGACCGGCAGGTGGTAGTTGCCGATGACGTTGGCGTGGGTCTTGGCGAAGGCCAGTTCGCCTGCCAGACAGGGGTTCTCGTCCATCAGGAACTTCGCATTGACCTCGACGATCATCAGTCGGTACCACGCGGCGGGAGGCAACGGCATGCCGAGGCCACCGACGTTCTTGGGGCAGTCCGGCCAGCCGAGGTCCTGGCCGCTGTACGCCGGGGTGTGCCACTGCGGGGCGCTGCTCGCGACGGCGGCGTGGCTCACGGGGGACGCCACCACCAGGGCCCCCGTGACCAGGGCGGCGAGGAGTCCGGAGAGGCGGCGAAGCGAAGGGAGCGTCATGCGGGCCTCGTCAGAGCAGGCGGCGGCTGATGCCCCTGGGGTTCGACAGGACCGGTGGGTTGCTTGACCCTGGTACGCGCACTGATTGCGTTGATCTCCTTGATCTTTTCGTCAGCCGTCACGTGGCTCGTCGAGGATCGCGGCCATGGCTGGCAGACGGAAGAAGGCTGCGATCTCGCGAGCGGAGGGGCCACCGTCGTCGGGGTCGGCGCCCGCCGCGAGCAACGCCCGTACCGTGGCCTCGTTCTGCCGGAAGACCCCTGCCGTGAGCGCGGTCTGGCCGCGGTCGTTGGCCCGGCTCGTGTCGGCTCCGCCCGCGAGCAGGACGCGCACCGTGGCGGGGTGGTCGTGGTAAGCGGCCAGCATCAGCAGGGTGTCGCCCTTGTCGTTGGTGAGGTCGGGCGGCAACCCCCGGCTCAGGGCGACGCCGAGCTCGTCGGTGGCCCCGCTGCGGGCCAGCTCGAACATGCGGTGCGCGAACGCGATGACCTGCGCATCCTGCTCCCCGGGCTCCTCGACCATGGGGTCAGCCTAGGGTGTCAGGGCAGCCACCGAACTGCTGCGATGAAGGCTGCCGCCGCACCAAGGGCGGCAGCCGCCCTCACGTGGTTGAGCAGCGTCCACCCGCGCACGTAGTCGTGCCACTGGGTGGCCGCCGCCGCGCTGTTCGGGTCGAGCCGCGCCAGCCGATCGTTGAGCGGGACGTGGTAGCCGGCGGTGAGCAGGATCGCACCCCCCAGGTAGAGGAGTGCACCGACAAGCAGCAGGACCGAGCTGCGGTGGCCCCAGGAGAGAACGGCACGTACCGCAAGGAGCAGGCACAGGGCGGCGGTGCCGAACAGGCCGGCCATGAACGCCGGCCGTACCGCAGTGATGTTGATCGACTGCATGGCGGCCACGGCCTGCGCCGCCGGCAGCCGGTCGAGGCCGGCCATGACGAACGACGAGAAGGCGTAGAAGACGCCTCCCATCGCTGCGGTGCCGAGGGCGGCGGCGAACGCGAGGGCACGCATCGGGAGACGCTCCGATCGGTGGGTGAGGGAACTGGTCCGGGAGAGCTCGGTTGTGGTCATGAGCCCAGTGAACGGCAGCACTGCGCGACGCTCCATAGCTTTGGCTCGCCAAAGCATGTGCGAACGTCTAACGTCGTCCGACATGGACGCCATGGCGGGGCTGCTCGACGGGCCACGGGCGCGCGGTGCGTTCCTGCTCCGCTCCGTGCTCACGTCGCCGTGGTCGCTGCGCGTGCAGGACGAGGCGCCGCTCACCCTCGTCGCCGTCGTCCGCGGCGAGGCGTGGTTCCTGCGCGACGGCCACCCCGACGTCCACCTGCTCGCCGGCGACGTCACCGTCATCACGGGGGCGCAGCCGTACGTTGTCGCCGACCACCCGTCGACGGAGCCGCAGGTCGTCATCCACCCAGGGCAGCGCTGCGCGACGCCCGAGGGTGTCGATGTGCCGCCGATGACGACGTTCGGGGTCCGCAACTGGGGCAACAGCACCGACGGGCCGACGATGCTGCTGACGGGCACCTACCCTCAGGCGGGTGAGGTGGGGCTGCGGCTGCTCGCCGCGCTGCCCGGGCACGTCGTGGTCCGCGGCGACTCCTGGGACAACCCGCTCGTGAGCTTTCTCGCCGACGAGATCGTCCGCGACGAGCCGGGCCAGGAGGCCGTGCTCGACCGGCTCCTCGACCTGTTGCTCATCGCGGTCCTGCGCACATGGTTCTCGCGGGGCGACGCGCCCGGTTGGTACGCCGCCTACGGCGACCCCGTCGTGGGTCCCGCCCTACGTCTGCTCCACCACGAGCCGGCAACGCCCTGGACGGTCGCCTCACTGGCTGCCGCGATCGGCGTTTCCCGCGCGGGGCTCGCTCGACGGTTCCAGCAACTGGTCGGCGAGCCGCCGATGACGTTCCTGACTCACTGGCGGCTGACCATCGCCGCCGATCTACTGCTCGAGCCGGAGGCGACCGTGGGCTCGGTTGCCCGCGCCGTCGGCTACGGCAGCCCGTTCGCCCTCAGCACGGCGTTCAAGCGGGTGCGCGGCGTCAGCCCGTACACCTACCGGACGAATGTTCGGAACCGCCCGCCGATCGCGCTCGAGGTGGGCTGACCGCTTACAGACCGGTGACGACAACGACGCGGGTCGGCTCTGGGGCCGCCGGGGGTGGTGCAATGGGTGGGTGACCCTCGCCCCTGCGTCCACGCTCCCCCGCGTCCTGGTCGTCGACGACGACGCCACGGTGAGCGACGTCCTCATGCGTTACCTCACGCGAGCCGGGTTCCAGGTCGCCTACGCCGCTGACGGGATCGCGGCCCTGGCCGAGGCGGCCGCCAACCCGCCCGACCTGATCGTGCTCGACCTCATGCTGCCGGGCATCGACGGCCTCAGCGTCTGCTCGACCTTGCGGAAGACCACCCAGGTGCCCGTCATCATGTTGACCGCCCTCGGCGAGGAGCGCGACCGCATCGCCGGGCTCGAGGTCGGTGCAGACGACTACGTGACCAAGCCGTTCAGCCCGCGCGAGCTGGTGCTGCGGGTCCAGTCGGTCCTGCGCAGGTCCGTCGCGACGCCCAGCCCGGTCGGGGCCGAGGCTCCCCTCGTGGACGGCGACCTCGAGATCGACACCGTCGGCCACCACGTACGACTGCGCGGGGAGCCGATCGCCCTGACCGGTCGCGAGTACGACCTGCTCTGCTTCTTCCTCCGCCACCCCGGCCGGGCGTTCAGCCGGGCCGAGCTGCTCAACGAGGTGTGGGGCTGGTCCTTCGGCGACCACTCCACCGTGACCGTCCATGTGCGGCGGCTGCGGGAAAAGCTCGAGGATGACCCTGCCGCGCCCACCCGCATCACCACCGTGTGGGGCGTCGGCTACCGGTACGAGCCGCAGGCCCCGGCGTGATCGCAGCGGACGACGCAGGCCGGATCATGCTCGTCGTCGGCGGCGCTGCCGCGGGTGCAGCGGTCGTCGGGGGCGGCGCACTTCGCCTGCTGCGTAAGCGGTCGGTGCTCGCTTCGCTGGTCGTCGTCGCAGTGACGGCATCGGTCGTGGTCGCGGCCGGCACGGCGGTCGTCGGCCAGATGATGCTGGTGTCGGGACATGCCTACCGGGTGCTGATGCTGGTGCTGGCGTTGAGCCTCGTCGCCGGCCTGGCCGTCGCGTGGCTCCTGGGCCGCAGCCTCACGGCCGGCTCCCACGTCCTGGC
The DNA here is from genome assembly GCA_033097465.1 of Acidothermaceae bacterium B102. Classification (GTDB taxonomy): domain Bacteria; phylum Actinomycetota; class Actinomycetes; order JAWWOL01; family JAWWOL01; genus JAWWOL01. The sequence continues at coordinate 2,720,017 of AP028633.1, read as the reverse complement.
CGGGGCGCTCCGCGAGATCGGCGAGGACGACTTCGTCGCTGCCCCGATGCCGGCCACTGCCGAGCTCAACGCGCTGAGCGGTGAGCTGGTGGCGATGCAGCGAAGGCTGGCCGAGTCCCGTACCCGCGAACGCGCCCTCGAGAGCAGCCGCCGCGACCTGGTCGCGTGGGTGTCGCACGACCTGCGCACGCCGCTCGCCGGGCTGCGGGCCATGGCCGAGGCGCTCGAGGACGGCGTGGTCGACGACGACGCCGGCCGCGCCCGCTACCACCGCCAGATCCGGGTCGAATCCGACCGGCTGGCCGCCATGGTCGACGACCTGTTCGAGCTCTCCCGCATCCACGTCGGCCAGCTGGCGCTCAGCGTCACGCCGGTCATGCTGCGCGACCTCGTCTCCGACGCCCTCGCCATCGCCGACCCGATCGCCCGGTCGCGGGGCGTGCAGCTGACCGGCGTCGCCGGCGACGACGCGCTCGTTGCGGTCGACGTGGGTCAGATGGGGCGGGCCCTGCGCAACCTGGTCACCAACGCGATCCGGCACACGCCGAGCGACGGCACCGTCGAGGTGGGGTACGGCGTGAAGGCCGACGGGGTCCCGTACCTCCGGGTCAGCGACGCCTGCGGCGGCATCCCGGCGGAGGACCTGCCCCGGCTGTTCGAGGTTGGCTACCGCGGCGAGTGGGCGCGCACTCCCGGCGACGACACGGGCGCCGGCCTGGGGCTCGCGATCGTGCAAGGCATCGTGGTCGCCCACGATGGCCGCATCGACGTGGTCAACGAGCACGTCGGCTGCTCGTTCGAGGTCAGGCTGCCGGTGCCGGCCTGACAACTCGCGGGCGCGGACCCGGGGGTGGGCGTAGGTTCGGCTGATGGCTCTGGAGATCCGCACCATCACCGACCGCGAGTTCGCCGCGTGGGTCGACGTCAAGGCGACCACCTTCTTCGGCGAGGTGCCCGTCGCCGAGAGCATCGACTACCGCCGCGCCACCGCCGACCTCGAGCGGACGTGGGCGGCGTTCGACGGGTCGCAGGTCGTCGCAACGCTGGCCTCGTTCCCCGCCGAGCTGACCGTGCCGGGCGGCGCGATCGTGTCCGCCGACGCCGTCACCAGCGTCACCACCCGCTCGACCCATCGGCGTCGCGGCGCGCTGACCGGCATGATGACGGCCTCGCTCGTGTCCGCGGCCGAGCGAGGCGACCCGGTCAGCATCCTCATCGCCGCCCGCTGGCCCATCTACGGCCGGTACGGGTACGGGCCGAGCACGGACACGGCGTCCCTGAGCATCGACCCGCGGAACGCGACCTTCGCCGGGTCGCCGATGGAGGGCCTGTCCTACGTGCACGCAGCGACCGCCCGGGCGAGCGCCGAGCAGATCTTCGACCGCTTCCGCCGCGGGCAGGTCGGCGCCATCACCCGCCGGCCCAACACGTTCGACCTCGACTTTGCCCTGGTGAAGGTGCCGGGTTACGAGGAGTGGAAGGGCTACAGCGTCCTGCACCGCGGGGACGACGGGGAACCTGACGGCTACCTGCGCTACCACGTCCTCGACAAGTGGGTCGGCCTCGAACCCGGCTCCACCCTCGTCATCGACGACCTCGTTGCGGCGACCCCGCGGGCCTACGCGTCGCTGTGGCGACTCTGCCTCGAGGTGGACAACATCACCAGGGTCACGGCCGATGAGCGCAGCGTCGACGAGACCTTGCGCTGGCTGGTGAGCGACGGCCGGGCGGTCGGGGGCACCAACGTGAGCGACTTCCTGTGGCTTCGGGTGCTCGACGTCGCCGCTGCCCTGTCGGCTCGGCGCTACCTCACCGAGGGGTCGCTGGTCATCGAGGTTGACGACCCGATGGGCCACGCCAGCGGCCGGTGGGCGCTGGACGGCGGGCCCGACGGCGCGACGTGCGTGCGTACCCACTCCTCGCCCGACCTGTCGATCACGTCGACGGCTCTCGGCGCGATCTACCTAGGCGGCTCGCGGCTGCGCAGCATCGCGGCGTCCGACCAGGTCGCCGAGCGGAGCGAAGGCGCGCTGGCGACGGCCGACGCGATGTTCGCCCCAGCGGTCACCCCCTGGTGCAACACGATGTTCTGAGGCTAGGCGCTCGGGTCGCGGCCGGTGAGGCCAAGCAGCCGGTCGAGCAGCGGAGCGTCGGCAGAGACCGGTACCTCAGCACCCATCACGCCGATGGCCCGCCACTCGTCGGCCACCGGCACCAGCTCGTCCCAGAGGCCCTGCACCAGTGCGTCAGGCAGCGCCGGTTCGACGCCGATGACGCGGGCCAGGTCGTAGGCGCGCGTGCCGCGGAAGTAGTTGGCCTGCCACAGATATTGCCCCGCGGTGTAGTCGCCGTAGGACAGGTGGACCATGCGGGAGAGATCGTCGAGCGCCTCGGCGGCGGCCACCGCACGGTCGACGATGGCCCGGAAAGCGGCCTGGGGGTTGTCGCCGAGCAGGTCGCCCTTGTGGGCCTCGACACCGACCTCGGCCATGGTGCGACCGGCGAGAACGTCGGGGATCCAGGCGTCGTCGTAGGCGTGGTAGTTGACGATCTCGCGCAGGGTCGGCGTGTGGTCGAGCACGCGGGTGCGGAACGACTCGGGCATCGCCATGGCCCACTGGTCGTCGGCGATCTGGGCGACCACGGCGTCGATGGCGCGGTCGGCGAGGGCGAAGACCTCGGGCTCGGTCAGGCTGGACATGGCAGCTCCCTGGACGGCTTGTCGGACCGGTCGGACGCTACGCCCGACCCCCGACGGTTTACCCCCACGCGATACTGGAGGCGAGCGCGGACGCCGTCGTCCGCCCGCTGCGGAGGGATTGCCCATGAGCCAGGACCTCTGGACGGCCGTCGACGACTACTTCGAAGCCGAGATGATGCCGGCCGACCCGGTGCTCGAGGCCGCGCTCGCCGCCGCAACGGCAGCCGGACTCCCCTCGATCGCCGTCGCGCCCAACCAGGGCAAGCTGCTCAACCTGCTGGTCCGCATCCAGGGCGCCAAGCGCATTCTCGAGCTGGGCACGCTCGGCGGCTACTCCACCATCTGGCTGGCGCGCGCGCTGCCCGCCGACGGTCACCTGCTCAGTCTCGAGTACGAGCAGAAGCACGCCGACGTGGCACGAGCCAACATCGCCGCGGCGGGCCTGTCCGACAAGGTCGAGGTGCGCGTGGGTCCGGCGCTTGACGCGTTGGACGCGCTCATCGCGAGCGGCGAAGCCCCGTACGACCTGATCTTCATCGACGCCGACAAGCCGAACAACCCGCACTACTTCGCCCGGGCAATGCAGCTGGTGCGCCCCGGCAGCGTCATCATCTGCGACAACGTCGTGCGTCAGGGCCAGGTGGCCGACGCGGGCAACACCGACGACCGGGTCATCGGGTCACGACGGTTCGCCGAAGCCGTTGCCGCCGAGCCGCGGGTCGACGCGACGACGGTGCAGACCGTTGGCACCAAGGGCTACGACGGCTTCACCCTGGCGCTGGTCACAGGCTGAGGGCGCACGGACCCTTCGTGACAGTCGTGTCGTCCCCGCAGCCCCAGAACGTCTCACCCACAACAACTCTCGGCGCTGCTGTGGCCGCGCTGTCGTGGATCCCCGGCCAGGTCTGGTGGCGGGCATCGTGGCGCGGGGTGGCCTGGCTCGCGGTGTCCGTCGCCGTGCCGATCCCGATCCTCCTGCTCTGGTACGGCACCTTAGGCCGCCACGGCATCTACGGCGCAGCAGGCATCCTGAGCATCGCGGGCGAGGTCTCGATCCTGGTCGGCACCCTCTTCTTCGCCCGCCCGCTGCGCGATGCCACCTTCGGGTGGGGCGCCGCCCTGGGGTGGACGCGCCCCACCTGGAAGGACGCCCGGTCCGGCGCCCTATGGGCACTGGCCAACCTCGGCGCGCGGTTCCTGCTCTCCGCGGTGCTCGTCGGCCTCGTACCCGAGCACGTCCTGCGCGCGGGCAACAACACGGCCAACCTGCACCACATCGGCGCCCTCGGGCTCACCCTGTTCGGGATCGGCGCGGTGCTCGTCGCGCCGGTCGCCGAGGAGACGCTGTTCCGCGGGGTGCTGCTGCGGGCCGGCATGCGCCGCTGGACCTTTGCGCGGTCAGCGTTGCTGTCCTCCGTGATCTTCGGCGCGTTCCACTCGTACGAGGCAGCGTCGGTGCCAGGAGCGGCCGTCCTCGTCGTGTCCACGACCGCGTTCGGCTTCGTGCAGTGCCTCGCGGCCCGCCGTACGGGCCGGCTCGGACCGTGCGCGGTCGCCCACGCCCTCATGAACGGACTGGCGCTCGTGCTGGTCATCACCACCTGATCAGGGCTGGAGGTTCTCCAGGTCCTCCAGCAGGTTCGGGTGGTTCGGCTCCCACCCGAGCGCCGCACGGGTGTGGGCGCTCGACGACGGCTGGTCCATCGCGAAGATCTGGCCGAGCGGGCCGTACGTCTCCGGCGGGACGGACGCGACCGGGAGCCCGAGGCGGCGACCGATGACGGCGGCGATGTCTCGTACCGCGTCGCCTTCGTCAGCCACCGCGTGCCACGAGGTTCCCGCCGGGGCCTGCTCCAGCGCCAGCCGGAAGAGGACTGCGGCGTCGAGCGCATGCACCGCGGGCCAGCGCTGGGTGCCATCGCCCGCGTAGCCGGAGACGCCGCTCTGCCGCGCGATCTGGGTCAGCAGTCCGGCGAACCCACCGTTGCCCTCGTTGTGCACCGTGCGCGGCATCCGGACGGCCGTGCTGCGGACGCCACGTGAGGCGAGGTCCAGCATCGCCATGACCGTGCGGCCACGGCCACCGACCGGGCCGTCGGTCGGCAGGGGGTCGGCTTCGGTAGAGACACGACCCGGCACCCACGGGGTGCCCGACACCGTCACGAGCGGCCGGTCGGTCCCGACGAGCACCTCACCCATTGTCGTGAGGGCAGCTGTCTCCTCCTCGACGCCCCGCGCCAGCGCCTCGGGGCTGCTGAAGTCGTTGCTGAACGCCAGGTGGATCACGCCGTCGGCCTGCGCTGCTCCGGCCCGTACGACCTCGAGGTCAGCCAGCCCGCCCCGGATCGTCGCCGCACCCGCTGCCTCGGCAGTGGTCGCCGATGCGTCGGAGCGGGACAGGGCGAGGACGGTGTGACCGTGGGCGAGCAGCTCGGCGACAACTGCCGAGCCGATGAGACCGGTGCCGCCCGTGACGAAGACCTGCATGAGCACTCCTGACCAGTGATGGGACTCTTGTCCCATGACCGTAGCAGGCGATGGGACTCTTGTCCCATCGCCTATGATGAGCGCATGGGCCGATGGGAACCAGGGGCGCGCGACCGCCTCGTCCTGGCCGCCGTCGACCTGTTCACCGAGCAGGGGTACGACGCCACGACAGTCGCCCAGATTGCCGAACGGGCCGGGGTCACGAAGAGCACCTTCTTCCGGCACTTCCCCGACAAGCGCGAGCTGCTGGCGGCCGGGCAGGAGACGCTCAGCCGGCTGCTGGCCGAGGGCATCGCCGAGGCCCCGGCGGGTGCCACCCCGCTCGAAGCGGTCGCCGCCGGTCTCGCGCGGGCGTCCAGCGCGATGGGCCCGATGAACCGCGAGCTCGGCCCCCGGCTCAAGGCGGCTGTCGCTGCCAGCAGCGAGCTGCAGGAGCGCGACGCCCTCAAGAGTGTCGGGCTCGCGGCCGCCATGACCGCTGCCCTCGTTGCCCGCGGCGTGCCCGACCCCACGGCGCAGCTCGCCGCCGAGCTCGGCGTGCTCGCGTTCAAGCGCGGCTACGTCGAGTGGTCCGAGCGCGCTCGGGATGCCGACGACGAGCTTGCCCCGTACACCGCGGTTGCTTTGGACGAGCTGAGGGCAGCGAGCGCCTCCCTCGGCTGACACGGCTGATGACGCGTCCGGGACAGCGAAGGGCGCCCGGTGCGATGGCCCTCACCTCGCACACGGGCGCCCAGCGCCTCTTCCCAGGGTTGGTCTGTGACTAGCGGGCGCCCAGCAGGTGGTCCATCGCCAGCTGGTCGAGGTGCTCGAAGTGGAAGCCGCGGGCAGCGGCCACGTCGGCGTCGAACGCCTCGTTGCGCAGGTCGTCAAGCGACTCGCCCGGTGCCAGGGTCGGCACGGAGAGCTCATCGACCCGAGCGGCCTTGAGCGCCGCCTGCACCTCGGGGTCAGCGCGGAAGGCAGCAGCGCGCTCCTTGAAGATCAAGTAGTTGCGCATGCAGCCGGCGGCCGAGGCCCACACGCCCGTAATGTCCTCGGTCCGCGGCGGCTTGAAGTCGAAGTGCCGCGGGCCGTCGTAGTCGCTGCGCTCGAGCAGGTCGACGAGCATGAACGAGCCCTTGATGTTGCCGGCGCCGAAGCGCAGGTCCTGGTCGAACTTCGGGCCGTTCTGACCGTTGAGGTCGATGTGGAAGAGCTTGCCGCACCACAGCGCCTGGGCGATGCCGTGGGCGAAGTTGAGGTTGGACATCTCCTCGTGGCCGACCTCGGGGTTGAGGCCGACCATCTCCGGGTGGGCCAGCTCGTTGATAAACGCGATGGCGTGGCCGACCGTCGGCAGCAGGATGTCGCCGCGGGGCTCGTTCGGCTTGGGCTCGATGGCGAACTTCATGTCGTAACCGCGGTCGATGACGTACTGGCACATGACGTCCATCGCCTCGCGGTAGCGGTCGAGCGCGGCCCGGATGTCCTTGGCCATGCCCGACTCTGAGCCCTCGCGGCCACCCCAGCAGACGTAGGTCTGGGCGCCCATCTCGGCGGCCAGGTCCATGTTGGCGAGCACCTTGCGCAGCGCGAAGCGGCGTACGTCACGGTCGTTGGAGGTCATGCCGCCGTCCTTGAACACCGGGTGGGTGAACAGGTTGGTGGTCATCATCGGGACGACGAGGCCGGTCTCGTCGAGCGCGGCCCGGAAGCGCTTGATCTTCGCCTCGCGGGTCGAGGCGTCGGCGCCGAACGGGATCAGGTCGTCGTCGTGGAAGGTCACGCCGTACGCGCCGAGCTCGGCCAGGCGGTGGACGGACTCGACGGGGTCGAGGGCCGCACGCGTCGCCGTACCGAACGGGTCGACGCCCTGCCAGCCCACGGTCCAGAGGCCGAAGGTGAACTTGTCTGCCTTGGTCGGGGTGTAGTTGGTCATGTAAGGCGTCCTCTTCTAGGGGTTGGCTACAGCGGTGGGGCCAGAGGCCAGGAGCGGTACGAGCGTGGGGTCGCCCAGGATGGCGTCGAGGGCGACGTGGGCACCGCCGCGCGCGGCGGCGGTGAACCCAAGCTGAGACAGGCTTACCCGGCAAGGGGCGCCAGCGAGCACGCGACCGGCAAGTTCCTCCACCATCGGGGCGAGCAGGAACTCGCCCAGCACGGCGAAGTAGCCGCCCAGGACGATGACACCGGGGTTGAAGACGTTGACCAGGATCGAGGCGCCCAGTCCGAGGCCTCGGCCGATGCGCTCAAGGGCGGCCAGAGTCGCTGGATCGCTCGCCGCCGCCCGGTCGTGCAGCAGTTCGAGCCGCTGCTCGAGATCGAGCTCGGGATTGCGTACGGGGTCGTCGGCGGCCGCGACCGTACGCAATAGGGCGCCCAGGCCGACCATCGTCTCCCAGCAGCCGCGACGTCCGCAGCCACACGGGTGGCCTTCGGGGTCGAGCGGCATGTGGCCGACCTCGCCGGAGAATCCGTCCGCCCCACGCAGCAGCTCGCCACCGACGATGACACCACCACCGACGCCGACCTCACCGGTGAGGTAGACGAGGTCGGAGGTGCCGGCATCGGCCCCGTCTGCGTACTCCGCCAGGGCGGAGAGGTTGGCATCGTTGTCGACGCGGATCGCAAAGTCTTTGCGCGCCAGGCTTTCTCGCAACGAATCGACCAGGGGTACGTCGCGCCAGCCGAAGTTGGGTGCGTAGGTCAGGACGCCGCGGTCAACGTCCATCAGGCCAGGGATCGCGACCGTGACGCCCGCGATGGCAGTGCCGTCAGCCTCGAGCTGGACGACGATCTCGGCAAGCAGGCCGGTCATGGCCTCAAGCACCTGGTCGACTCCGGTGGTGGGGACGTCGAGGGCCAGCCGACGCGACACGAGCACGTCGCCGCGGAGGTTGAGCGCCACCACGGCCAGGTAGTCGACGTTGAGCTCGAGCCCGATGCCGCAGACCCGGCTGCCGTTGAGCCCGACCATCTGGCCGGGTCGGCCGACGACGCCCGCGCGGTGCATCTCGCCCTCGTCGACGAGTCCGCGCTCGACCAGCTCGGCGACCAGGCTGGAGACAGTGGCCTTGTTGAGCCCCGTCTCGGAGGCGAGCCTGGCCCGCGAGGTGGGGCCGCCGTCGCGGAGCGTGCGGACGATGAGCGAGAGGTTGTTGCGCCGTACCGTGCCGTGGTCAGCCCGCGTCGCCGCGAACGGCGGTCGGCTGGTCGGACGGCTCATGGGGGTCGCTCTCGGCTCGGGGACGGGTTTCGTCGGGAGCCCAAACTAATAGCATCGGGTCGGCCGGTCAAGGGCCGCCTCCACCCGCGCGACGCCATACTTCCGTGTAGACAGCCGTGAGCATCGGGGGAGCCGTGGATCAGGGGCCGGAGGGGTTTCGCGACTTCGTCGTGGCCCGCTCGCCGGCGCTCGCCCGCACCGCGTACCTGCTGACCGGCGACCGTGGCCTCGCCGAAGATCTCGTGCAGGAGGCGTTGACCCGGCTCGCGTCGCGCTGGTCCAAGGTCGCGGCCGGTGGCGACCCCGAGCCCTACGTGCGGCGCATCCTCTACACCTGCGCGGTCGACGGCTGGCGGCGCAAGAGACCGCGCGAGGTGCTGCACGCCTCGCCGGTCGAGCCCGCCGCGAGCGTCGACGGCGCCGAGCAGGTGACGCAGCGGGTCGCCCTGCACACGGCGCTCGCCAAGCTCACGGCCCGCCAGCGCGCGGTGCTGGTGCTGCGGTTCTTCGAGGACCGGACCGAGGCCCAGACCGCCGCCGCGCTCGGCTGCTCGGTCAGCACCGTGAAGTCACAGACCCGCCACGCCCTGCAACGCCTGCAGGACCTGTCGCCGGCGCTCGCAGCGTCATTTCGCGAAGACCCCATGGAGGACGCCCGATGAGTACGGACCTTCGCGCGCTCCTCCGTGACCTGGCTGAGGACGCGCCGCCGATCGACAACCGCATCGCTCTGGCCGACACCTCGTACGCCGCCGGGCGCCGCCGCCGTACCCTGCGTCGGTTCGAGTTCACCAGTGCCGCCGCCGTCGTGGTGCTGACCGCGCTGTTCGCCGGGTTGTTCCTGGGGTCCGCGCCGCTCGCTGCTCGGTACGGCAGCTCCGGCGGCACCTCGGTGAGCGGCTACCCGACCCATATCGGGCGGCAGTTCCCGGTGCTGCCGCTCCCGGCCAAACCTGGCCCGATCGCGGGTCTGCTGGCTGCGGGCGATCACTGGTGGGCGGTGTCGCCGAACGGTCACCGGTGGAGCGTCCCAGAGATGACAAGTTCTTCTGCGGATCCCGTGGTGTCTGCCGACGGCCGCATGCTGGGCTACCTGCGGGGCCAGTTCGGGCCGTACGTCATCCGCGACCTGGTGTCCGGTCACACCAAGACCGTGGCGAACTTCTCGAGCGCGATGGGCGCCTCGGGCGATCGCTACCAGGTAGCTCTGCAAACACCCGGGTTCTTCTCCGCGGACGACCGCCTCCTGGCGTTGAACGGGTGGGTACGGGACGGCCAGGCCGTGCTGGTGGTGGACGCCACAGCGGGCACGGTCACGCGCACGTTCAGCACGCAGGCCTTCGCAGTCGGGTGGGCCGGCACATCGGTAGTCACGCTCGACACGGCCTCCCGCACAGCCACCGAGCTACCACCGTCGGTGGGCGCCACCTCCCCGGTGGTCCTGGCAGGCAGCGGGGCAATGACCGGTGGCCAGACAGCTGGCGTGGTCAACGCAGACGGGTCGACTGTCGTGACACTCGCGGGCGGCGAGTTCGACAACCCCGGGACCCTCCAGCGAGCCGCCTTCTACGACCTCACGACCGGGCAGCTGCGGGCACCGACCCACGTGGTTCCCCCGGCCGCGGTTTGCAGCTACACAGCCGGGCGCGACCTGGTGTACACGCGGAGAGGGGCTGGGGACTCCGTCACCGCCGTCGCCCGGGTCGCTGACACGGGCCTCGTCTCGACCGCCACCCGCCTCGACCCTGCGCTCGGCGCCGGCTGTGGCATCTGGGCAGCCAAGGCCTTTGACGGCGCCGCCCGTTCGCCGCTGCTGCTCGACCGCGCGTCGGCCTTGCTGCTCGGCTCACTCACCGAAGTGGTCTGGGGCGCGAGCATCCTTCTGTTACTCGGCGTCCTGCTGTGGCTGATCCGCGTCTCCGCCAGGAGCCATGACCGGCAAGCTCCGAACGCCGCGCGCGAGCGACGGCGTTGGTCGACCCGGCGCAGAGTGACGACAGTCGTCGTTGTCCTCGTCTGCACCAGCCTGGCCATGGTCGTGCTCGCCTACACCGTGCTCGTCCCGCTCGCCACGGGCGACCTGGTTTCGACGCAGTCTCCGCTGTGGCTGTCGGCAGTCGACGCGTCCAACGCCAAGGCGGGAGCCGCGCAGGGCGCCCCGGCGACGGTGGTGGAGCAGCGGCCAGGGCAGCAGCAGGGCTTCCTCGTGCGGCTAAACAACCCCACGGACCGCGCCCAGACGATCATCGGCGGCGACCCGTCCGCAACGGTCCCTGCCATCGCCGTGTCCACCACGGACGGCACCGAGGCGCAGGCGCGCGGGCTGACCTACCGCAGATCAGGCACAATCCCGGCCCACGAGTACCGATGGGTACGCCAGCTGCAGACGTCGATGTCGTGCATCAACCTCAGTGGCGGCAGCATGTCGACGTCCACGCTGATCGTCCGGGTGCAGATCGGCTGGACACAGCGCTCGGTCACCATCGCACTGAGCCCCGTCCTGGAAATCGCAAGCCTGACGACGGTGGGCCCGGGCCAGACAAAGTGTTGAACGACGGAGGCCTCAGCGTCGACCCGAGTGGGTTGACCGACGCTGAGGCCTCGATCGGTGCGACATGAACTAGGCGAGCGAGGCGTCTAGCGTGATCGTGGTGCCGGCGAGCGCCTTGCTCACGGGGCAGGTGGCCTTGGCGTCGGCGGCAACCTTCTCGAACGCCTCTTCGTCCAGGCCCTCGACCTCTCCGACGACGGTGAGCTTGATGCCGGTGATGGCGAAGCCACCCGCGGGGTCCGCACCGAGGGTGACGTCGGCCTGCACGTCGAGCGCCTGCGGGGTGCCACCCGCAGCGGCGATCAGGGCCGAGAGCTGCATGGCGTAGCAGGACGCGTGGGCCGCGGCGATGAGCTCCTCGGGCGACGTGGTGCCGCCGGCGTCGTCAGCAGCACGCTTGGGGAAGCTCACGTCGTACGTACCGACGTGGCTGCTGCTGAGCTCGACCTTGCCAGCGCCCTCTTCGAGGGTGCCGGTCCAGGCGACGCGTGAGGTACGGGTGGGCATGGTGCCTCCATGGGTCTGAACGGTGGTCTGGATAGGTGGTGACGCTCGCTCTCGCCAACTGTGCCCCCGAGCGACTCATTCCAGACACGCCGCGGCAACCGATCACTGGTGGGATCCGTACCGCAAAAGGCCCGGATGAGGTACGGATCCCAACAGTGATCGTCCGGCCGCGGCGGCTTCGGGGATGATGAAGCCACCATGACCTCGCCCACAACCTCCTCCCCCGGCACGCTCAGCGACCTTCTCCCGCCGCCCGGCGACCCGGACGCGGTGTACGAGGCGTTCGCCACCTGGGCCGAGGACCGGGGTCTGAGCCTCTATCCCGCCCAGACCGAGGCGCTGATCGAGATCGTCTCCGGCGCCAACGTGATCCTCAGCACGCCGACCGGGTCGGGCAAGAGCCTGGTCGCGACGGGGGCCCACTTCGCGGCCCTTGCCGAAGGGCGCCGCACGTTCTACACCGCCCCGATCAAGGCCCTCGTCTCCGAGAAGTTCTTCAGCCTGATCGAGGTCTTCGGCGCGGACAAGGTCGGCATGATGACCGGCGACGCCACGGTCAACGGCGACGCGCCGATCATCTGCTGCACCGCGGAGATCCTCGCCAACCTCGCGCTGCGCGACGGCAGGGACGCCGACGTCGGCCAGGTCGTCATGGACGAGTTCCACTTCTACTCCGACCCGCACCGCGGCTGGGCCTGGCAGGTGCCGCTGCTCGAGCTGCCCGACGTCCAGTTCCTTCTCATGTCGGCGACGCTGGGAGACGTGACGCGCTTCGTCGGCGACCTGACCCGTCGTACGGGCCGCCCCACCGCCGTCGTCGCCAACGCCGAACGGCCCGTACCGCTGCACTACTACTACGTCTCCACTCCGTTGCACGAGACGATCGAGGACCAGCTCAACACCAAGCAGTCCCCCATCTACATCGTCCACTTCACGCAGGAGTCGGCGGTCGAGCGGGCACAGTCATTGATGAGCACCAACATGTGCACCCGCGAGGAGAAGGACCAGATCGCCGACCTGATAGGCGGTTTTCGCTTCACGGCGGGCTTCGGCAAGACGCTGAGCCGGCTTGTGCGCCACGGCATCGGCGTCCACCACGCCGGCATGCTGCCCAAGTACCGCCGCCTCGTCGAGCTGCTCGCGCAGGCTGGCCTGCTCAAGGTGATCTGCGGTACGGACACCCTCGGCGTCGGCATCAACGTGCCGATCCGCACCGTGCTGTTCACCGGCCTGAGCAAGTACGACGGCGTGAAGACCCGCCAGCTCAAGGCCCGCGAGTTCCACCAGATCGCCGGCAGGGCAGGCAGAGCGGGCTTCGACACCGCGGGCACCGTCATCGTCCAGGCACCCGAGCACGATGTCGAGAACGAGCGCCGGCTGGCCAAAGCGGGCGACGATGCCAAGAAGCGCAGCCGCGTCGTACGCAAGAAGGCGCCAGACGGATTCGTCAGCTGGGGCAAGCCATCGTTCGAGAAGTTGGTCGCCGCAGAGCCCGAGCCGCTGACCTCCAGCTTTCAGGTCAGCCACTCCATGGTGCTCAACGTCATCGGCCGGCCCGGCAACGCCTTCGAGGCGATGCGCCACCTGCTCGGCGACAACCACGAGTCGCCGGCGAGCCAGCGAGCCCTCATCTCGCAGGCCATCGCGATCTACCGGTCACTGCTCGCGGCAGGCGTCGTCGAGCGGCTCGACGAGCCCGACTCCCAGGGTCGCATTGTCCGGCTGACGATCGACCTGCAGAACAACTTTGCCCTCAACCAACCGCTGAGTCCCCTTGCCCTGGCGGCAATCGAGCTGCTCCAGCCCGAGTCGCCGACCTACGCCCTCGACGTCGTCTCCGTCATCGAGGCCACGCTCGACAACCCGCGCCAGGTCTTGTACGCGCAGCAGAACAAGGCCCGTGGCGAAGCGGTCGCCCAGATGAAGGCCGACGGGCTGGAGTACGAGGAGCGCATGGAGCGGCTGGAGTCGGTGACCTACCCCAAGCCGCTCGAGGAGCTCCTCACGGCGGCGTATGAGATCTACCGCCGCGGCCACCCGTGGGTCGACGACTACGAGATCGCCCCCAAGGCAGTCGTCCGCGACATGTCCGAGCAGGCCATGAACTTCGTCGACTTCATCGGCTACTACGGACTTGCGCGCTCCGAGGGTGTGGTGCTGCGCTACCTCGCCAACGCCTTCCGCGCCCTGCGCCAGACGGTGCCCGACGAGGCCAAGACCGACGAGCTGCGCGACCTCATCGAGTGGCTCGGCGAGCTGGTCAGGCAGACCGACTCCAGCCTGCTCGATGAGTGGGAGGAGTTGCTCAACCCGACGGAAAAGCCTACGCAGCAAGCGATCGACGCCCCGCCGCCACCAGTGACCGCCAATGTCCGGGCGTTCCGGGTGCTCGTACGCAACGCGATGTTCCGCCGGGTCGAGCTGGCGTCGCTGCGGCGCTGGGCCGACCTCGGCGACCTCGAGCCGGAGAGCGCGTGGACCGCCCAGGCGTGGGCAGAGGCGCTGGCCCCGTACTTCGAGGAGCACCGGCTGCTGCAGACGGGCGCCGACGCCCGCGGGCCGGCGATGCTGCTCATCGAGCAGGAACCCGACCGGCTGCTGGTGCGCCAGATCCTGGACGATCCGGCCGGCGACCACGACTGGGGCATCAGCGCCGAGGTCGACCTGCGTGCCTCCGACGAGGCCGGCCTCGCCGTGGTACGGGTCACCCAGGTCGACCGCTTCTGAGCCGGTGGCGTCAGCTGCCGCCGCTGTTGGCGACCGGGGCCTGGGGCTGGACCCGGACCGGTGCGGCGGCCTGCGTGGTGGGTGCTGCTGCGTGGGTTGTGGGCGCCGCGACGCTCGCCTTGGCGGCAGTCGCCTTCTTTGCCGCAGCCACCTTCCTGGCCGCGGACGCCTTCTTGGCTGCCGCGGTGCGCTTGGCGGCGGTTCCGGAGGAACTCGTGCGCGCAGCAGCCGCCGTTGTCGTCGTCAGGCTCTGGGGCGGCACGGTCGAGGCTGCGGCTGCGGTGCTCGCTGCGGCGGCAACCGGGCTCGCTGGCGTGGCTGCTGCGCTCGCGCCCGCCGGGGCCAGCGCGACCGCGAGGTATCCGGCGCCGACGGCGCTCACCGCCGTGACCGCCCGTACCGTCGTGGTCGCTCGGCGGCGCAGGTCGGTGCTCCCGCGCGGCAGCAGCCCGTGCCGGCTGGGCGTCTCGTGGTGGGGCTTGCTCACACGTGCTCCTCGAGGTCGTCGTGCCCGGCTTCCAAACGGCCGCGCACCCCTCTGTTGTCGGTCACCCACCTAGCAGAACTGTTTGCCCCACCTGAGTGGGGCCTGTGAGCGGCAGCTCGGCACATGAACAGACAAACCTGGCGAGATCGCGGAGAACCGCTCTTATCCGAACGGATCCGACGCCTGGCGACGAGCCCTTCCGGTGACTTGTTAGGCCAGTCGGGTATTTGTGTCCAGGCCCCGCGCTCAGGGCACAGACCCGTCACCCCCGCGAAGCCGAACCACGTCTATCGTCGATAGCCACGCCGTTGTCGTCGTCCGTTGCGGGGGATCAGCTCGTGTCGTCAGCTCGTGCTCGCCTGAGGGCCGCCCTCCGCGGACGGCGTGCTGTCGCCGTTGCCGTGGCGGCGTCGCTCACCATGGCGTCGGCGACGACCGTGGTGGCCACCCTCCCTGCGGCGCACGCCGACAGCCCGTACACCGGAAGTCTCGCCACCGTCCACCCGGTGAGCCCGATCACGCTGATCGACACCGCCGATGGGGTGGGCGCCCCGAGACGGGCCCTGCGCAACGGCAAGATCGTGTACGTGCCCGTGGGAGGCACGCACGGGCTGCCGGCCAAGGCCGACTCGGTCACCGTCGCCGTGCTCGTGACGAGCGCCTCCGGGACCGGCCAGGTCTGGGTCGGGCCCGGCAAGCTCAAGGCGGCGGCGGCGCTCGCGGTCGGCAAGGGGCGCCAGACGACCGCGACCTTCGTCTCCCAGCTCAGCGTCAAGCACACGCTCTACCTCTCCTATGCCGGCACCGGCAGCGTTCAGGTGCGCGTCGTCATCGAGGCCTACACCGCCGGCGACCTGACCGGCTCGAGCTATGTCCCGATGACACCGGTGCGCGTCGCCGACACCACCAAGGGCGTCGGTCTCCCGGCCCGCCTGCTCGCCAAGCACGGGTCGGCACAGGTCCAAATCGCCGGCAGAGCAGGCATTCCCGCCTCGGCTACGGCAGTGCAGCTCAGCGTCAGCACCAACTCCGCAGCTGCGGCCGGCGCTATCACCGTGGGCGCGTCCAAGACCGCAACCGTGCCCGCCGTGTCGTTCGCGCGTCACGTCCAGGCCACCGGCTCCGTGCTCAGCACGCTCTCTCCGACCGGCCGGCTGACCGTGGTCAACAGCTCGGACGGCGCCGTCGGCGTCATGGCCAGCGTCGTCGGCTACTACGTCGGCGGCACCACCGGCCTGCTCTTCCAGGCCATGCGGCCGACGCCCGTGCTCGACACCAAGAGCGGCGTCGGGTCGCCCAAGTCGCCGCTGTCCTCAGTGGCACGAACGGTCGGGGTACGGGCTGCCGCCCAGCTGCCCGCCACCGCCAAGGCCGTCGCGATCAGCCTGATCGCGCCGGCACCGGGCCTGGCCGCGATCTCGGCCGGTGCCACCGACGGTGCGCTGTCGACCGTGCTGCTGACCACCGGCGGGCAGGCGGCGGACACGTCGACGGTCGTCCCGCTCAGCGCGACCGGGTCGTTCAGCCTGCGGGCAACCGGCAGCCGCGTCCAGGCACGCGCGAGCGTCCTCGGCTACTTCGCCCCGCTGCCGAGCAACCCCGGCCAGCCGACCGGGCCGCCGACCGCACCGCCGACGGCACCGCCCACGGGCTCGCCGACAACGGCACCCACCACGCCGACCACGCCGACCACCCCGACCACGCCCCCGACGAGCGTGCCGCCCACCTCAGCCCCGCCGACGACCACCCCACCCGTGGTCAACCACCCGATGGTCGCCCACGTCAGCCCCGCCGACGGCGCGAAGAAGGTCAACCCGCTCACCACCAGCGTGGTCACCGACCTGATCCTGCCCAACGGCGGCGTGCTGCCGAGCTCGATCAACGCCGGCACTGTCTCGCTGGTCAGCACGGCCAGCGGCGTGCAGGTGCCGGCCCACTACGGCACCAGTGGCGGCGCTGACACGATCAACGTCTCGCCCGATGGCCCGCTCGCCGCCAACACCACCTACCGGTTCACGGTGACGGCAGGTGCGACCGACGTGAAGGGCATCGGGTTCGCGCCGTTCACCTCGACGTTCACCACCGGCACAGCGTCGCCGGTCGACCCGGGGGTGGTCTTCACCCAGGTGCCCACTATCGCGACCGGTCAGACGTTCGCCAGCGTGACCAAGGGGCCGGACGGCAAGCTCTACGCGTCCACCCTCGACGGCTACATCTTCCGCTACGACATCGCCGGCGACGGCACCCTGAGCGACCCGCAGATGATCACGACGGTGCGCGACCACGCGGTGACGGCCGGGCTGTACGGCGCTCCGGGGCGCACCATCCTCGGCCTGACCTTCGACCCGTCGTCAACCTCCAGCAACCTGATCCTGTGGATCACCGACGACTCCGAGTACACCGGTCAGCTGCCGACCGGCGCCGGCCAGATCCCCGACTTCAGCGACATCCTCGCCAAGCTCACCGGCCCTGACCTGGGCACCTACACCGAGGTGCTCACGGGGCTGCCACGGTCGGTCAAGGACCACGAGACCAACTCGATCGCCTTCGGGCCGGACGGCAAGCTCTACCTCAGCCAGGGCGCCAACAACGCGATGGGCATGGCCGACACCACGTGGGGCATGCGCGACGAGCACCTGCTCAACGCCGCCGTCCTGCGCCTCGACACGGGGCTGCTCCCGGCCACCTTGCCGCTCAACGTGCAGACCATCGACGCCGGTGGCACCTACGACCCGTACAAGCACGATGCCCCTCTGCAGATCTACGCCGACGGGCTGCGCAACGCCTTCGACCTGGTTTGGCACTCGAACGGTCATCTGTACGCGCCGACCAACGGCTCGGCGGCGTTCGGCAACGCGCCGGGCACCCCGGTGGCGCCGGCGACGTTCCCGGCTTCCTGCGCGCGCCTGCCCGGCGGTCAGTACACCGGCGCGGCCCTGCTGCCGCTGAAGTTCAACCCCAACGCCGAGACCGACTTCGTCTTCGACGTCAAGCACGGCCGCTACTACGGCCACCCCGACCCGGCCCGCTGCGAGTACGTCCTGGACAACGGCAACCCGACCGCCGGCGTCGACCCGTTCGAGGTCAGCGCCTACCCGGTCGGCGTCACGGCAGACCCCAACTACGACCTCGCCGACGTGTACGACGCCGGGCTGCACGCCTCGGCGGACGGCGCGATCGAGTACAAGGGCACCGCGTTCGGCGGCCAGCTCAACCACCGGCTGCTCGTCGTGCGCTACAGCGACGGCGAGGACATCGAGACCTTCGACGTGGCTGCCAACGGCACGCTGAGCAACCGGACCATCGGCATCAACGGATTCACCGGCCTGCAGTCGCCGCTCGACGTCGCCGAGGACAACGCCACCGGCAACCTCTACGTGACCGAGCTCGCCACCGGCGACATCAAGCTGCTGCGCGCGAAGACCTGAGCCATCCCCCTCGGCGGGCGATGGCAACCGACGGGGCATGATCGGCGTCATAGGTGCGAGACCCGGGTAGGCGACGGGCAACCGACCGTGCCCCGTGACGAGGAGAACCCATGACCCGGACGACCACCGCAGCCCTGGCCGTGGGCGCTGCGCTCACGCTGGCCGCGTGCTCGTCCCACAGCTCATCGGCGGGCGGCGCGTCGGTGACCGTCATCAGCACCGGGGGGTCGAGCGCCTCAGCCTCCGCCGCCGCCCCCTCGGCCACGGCCGGCGCGCCGTCAGCCAGCGCCGGTGCCAGCGCGGCCGCGTCGGTCCCGGCCACCACCCCCGCCGCTGCGCCCACGAGCGCTGCCCCCACCAGCGCCGTGACGCCCTCGATCCCGGCCACCGTCACCAGCCCCGGTTCCAAGCCGACGGCGACGCGCACGACGACGGCCCCGACGACCTCGGTCAGCGCGGTGCCGGGCGGCCACTGCCTCAACGCGCAGCTCGCTGTGTCGCTCAAGGCAGGCAGCCCCGGAGCGGGCCAGATCTACACCACGATCGTCTTCACCAACACCAGCACGACGCCGTGCACGCTGTCCGGCCACCCCGGGGTCTCCTACGTCGCCGGCAGCGACGGCCACCAGGTCGGTAACTCGGCCTCGCGCGACCCGGGCACGGTCGCCACGATCACGCTCGCGCCCACGGGCACGGCGTCGGCGCTGCTGCACGAGGCCAACTACCAGGGCTTCGACCAGGCGGTCTGCAAGCCCGTACCGACCGAGGGCCTGCGCGTCTATCCGCCCGGCGGCACCCGCTCGTTCTTCCTGCGGCGCGTGGGCACGCAGTGCTCTGCGACCACCCTGCCCAACCCGGCGATGTCGATCGGCGTCGTGAAGGCAGGGTCGGCCGACTAGGAGCGGGCGCTCCACACGATGACCCTGATGGGCTGACTGTCCCAGCGGAAGCCGACGTTGCAGGCCTCGAACGCGTCCTTGACCAGGGTCGGCGACATGCTGCGCGCGACCACCGGCAGGGACATGAGCGTCGGGCCGGGCAGGACGTTCTTGAGGTTGCCGCCGATGACGTTGGCGAGCTCGCCGAGGGTGTCGGCCACGTCGAGGTCGCTCGTCTCCCCGGGCTCGAGCCCAAGCAGGGTAGCGCTCAGCAGGGCGGCGGTGGGCGGCTCACACTCCACCATCAGCACGCCCTCCCATGCACCGGAGAGGCAGACGCTCGCGCAGGCGACCAGGCCTGCTGCGGCGGGCTGATCGTGCTCCTCGAGCTCGCCGAGGAGAAAGGAGCCCCAGACGTCGGTGACGATCGCCACCAGGTCGGTCGAGAGCCGCGGCTCAACGTCGAACGTCGTCATGACCTGTCCGTTCCTCGGGGCCGGAACCCTGGAACCGTCCATGGTCCCGCAATGATCTTCGGTGCCGGACCGGTCAGCCTGTAGGAGATGGCGTGCGTCGGGTCTCGGTCCACGCGCCGGGGGCGGAGGCGACAGGGGCCGGCTCGGGCGCCTCGAGCGCCTCCTTCGTCGGCGGCATGATGGCGACCCCGTTGATGAGCGACCACGAGACCGCGTCGACGTAGGCCTTGACCAGCCGGTCGTGCGAGATGCCGAGCAGCGACTCCGGCGGAGTTCCGGTCTCGAAGCCGATAATGCAGGCGATGACCTCACCGAGGCGGCCGGTGCCGTGCACCAGGCCCTCGCGGGTCTCGTCGTCCAGCGGCAGGCTCGCGATCGCGTCGGCCATCGGTGCGTCCAGCAGCAGGTCCAGCGCCGAGAGCAGTCCCACGGTGAAACCGACGTCCGGCCCGAGGCCAGGGACCATGCCGGCAATGAGCTCGCCCATGCGGGCGCGGGACATTGCCAGCGCCAGCTGCTCGGCGGGGGTGTCGTCGGCGTCGGCGACGAGCATCAGCATGACCCAACGGCGCAGCTGTCGCTGCCCCAGCATCACTACCGCCTCGCGGACCGTGCGCACCTGACGGAACATGCCGTGGGCCGCGCCGTTGCCGGCCACGCGCAGGACGCGGTAGGAGAGGCCGACGTCCATCCGTACGATGCGCTCGATGGCCTGCAGGTCGACGTCAGGGTCGATGAGCAGGCCGAGCAGCTTGAGGATCGACAGCCGGGCCGGGTCGACGCTGCGCTGCTGCAGGGTGAGCGGCCGGGAGAGCAGGTAGCCCTGGAAGAGGTCGAAGCCGAGCTCGCGACAGAGCTTGAGCTGGGAGAGCGTCTCCACCTTCTCCGCGACGAGCTGCACCGGCCACTCACGGCACTTGGCCACCAGCGTGCCCACGGCCTCCTCGCCCATGGCGAGCAGGTCGATCTTGACGATGTCGGCGATGGGCAGCAGCCGGGCGGAGGCCTCGGTGTACTCGAAGTCGTCCAGCGCGATGCGGAAGCCCTCGTCGCGCAACCGCTGGCAGCCGGCGAGGACGTCGTCGTCCGGCGCCACGTGCTCGAGCACCTCGAGGACGGTACGCCCGGGGTTGAGCGGCACCTCGGAGTCGTTCACCAGGAAGTTGCGCGTCACGTTGATGAACGCCGTGCGCTCGCCGACCACGTTGTCCAGGCCGATCTCCAGCAGCGCGTTGACCAGGACGGTGGACGTCATCTGGTCAGCGTCCGGGCGCTCTTGGCCCGGCGCGTTGCGGTAGAGCAGCTCGTACCCCCGGACAGTGAGGTCAGCATCGAAGATCGGCTGCCTCGCGAGGTAGAGGTTGGCCATGGGGCTCCGCCCGGTGTCAGTAGTGCCGATGTCATTGCTGAATGCCTCGAGTGGTCAAGGCAAGCGGTGTATCGGCAGACCTGGCTCGATCCCCAAGTCGACCAGGGGATGTCCGACAAGAGGGCCGACATGGGCTCCCCGGGATGGCCCTTTAGGACCATGCGCAAACAGTCCTGTGCAGCCATGCGCCGCCAGAACCACACCGACGATGAGTTATCCGAGCACGGATAGCTCGGCAGGGGCGCCTAGGACGGGCGATCACAGCGCTAGCGCGCATTGAAGATCCGGGTCCTCCCATGCTCGACGCCACCTCGCAGTCGTTGCAGTACGCCCTCGACGGCCTCACCATGCGCCAGACCGTGCTCGCCGACAACATCGCCAACCAGGGCACGCCCGGATACCAGGCCAAGGCGGTCGACTTCGAGTCGGCGATGAGCGACGCGCTCGACGGCGGCCACGCACCCGACGTCACCCCCACGGTGGCGGGCACCGGAGCGGCGTCCCAGCCGGACGGCAACAACGTCGACCTCGGTGACTCCCTCGTCGGCATGCAGGCGACCACGATGCGCTACCAGACGGTGTCCGAGGCCTTGAGCAGCAAGTTCCAGCTCATCAAGGACAGCTCGGCGGGCAACTTCTGATGGCGCTCTTCGGACCCCTCGACAACTCGGCGTCGGGCATGCGGACGTACCAGACCTGGCTCGACACGGTGGCGGCCAACATCGCCAACGCCGACGACACCGCCCCGACGAGCCAGCGGACCTACGCGCCCGAGTGGGTCGTCGCACAGGCCGACGGCAGCGTGCAGTACTCCACCGGGGTCGGCGGCCAGATCGACGGCGGCGGCGTACACGTCGGCGCGATCATCAAGGGCAGCGACGCGGGCGAGATCGTCTACGACCCGACCAACCCGATCGCCGACGCCAAGGGCGAAGTTCGCCAGGCGCAGGTCGACCTGCCGCACCAGATGACGATGATGATCCAGGCCGAGCGCGGCTACGAGGCCAACGTCAGCGCGATCACCCACGCCAAGGACGCCTACCTCGCCGCCCTCAAGCTGGTGGTCTGACGTGAGCATCGGACCGATCAGCGCGGCAGCGAGCACTGCGGGCATCTCGGGCATCAGCGGCATCGGCACCGTCGGCGGCACCACCGCGACAGCGGCGTCCGGCGGCGGCACCGGCAACATGGCGATCGACCTCATCGACGGCCTGCAGAACCAGCAGAACAACGCAGACAGCCTGGCACTGCAGGCATCCATGGGCAACGGCAACGTCGGTGACGTGATGATCGCGGCCACCCAGGCATCGCTGTCCACCAACATGACGGTCGCTGTCCGCAACAAGGCCGTCGAGGCCTTCAACCAGATCATGGGGATGCAGTTCTGATGGCACTCTTCGACGGCGAGCGGCTCAAGAGCTCCGCGACCACGTTCGCGAAGGGCTTCACCCCGGGGCAGAAGGTGGTCACCGGGCTGCTGGCCCTCATCCTGCTCGGTGCCGGCTACGTCTACTCGCAGTACGCGGGACGCCCGCAGTACGCGCCGTTGTTCACCAACCTCACGGCGGCCGACGCCTCGGCGATGACGACCAAGCTGAGCTCCGACGGTGTCCCGTACCAGCTGGCCGACGGCGGCACCGCGATCCTCGTGCCGCAGGGCAGTGTCAACCAGGAGCGACTCAACCTCGCCCAGGCCAACCTGCCCGCAGGCGGGTCCGTCGGCCTCGAGCTGATGGACAAGGAAGGCATAACCACCTCGCAGGCCGTACAGAGCGCCGACTACCAGCGCGCGCTGCAGGGCGAGCTCGAGGGCACGATCAGCTCCATCACCGGCGTCGCCGGCGCCCAGGTCACCCTGGCGCTGCCCGCGCAGAGCGACTTCGTCATCGCCGACCAGACCAAGCCGCAGGCATCGGTGCTCGTGACCATGCAGACCGGCAACCAGCTCACCAGCGGCCAGGTCACGGCGATCGTCCACCTCGTCGCCTCGAGCATCCCCAACCTCGCGCCCGGCGACGTCACGGTGGTCGACAACAACGGCAACGTCCTCGCCGCACCCGGCGTCGGCATCACCGCCGGCGGAGGCGCCGACCAGGCGGCTAGCTACGAGGCCGGGGTGCAGAGCAACATCGACAGCCAGCTCATCAACGTCCTCGGTGTCGGCCACTCCAGCGTCCGGGTCTCCGCCGCTCTGAACTCAGCGGACACGCAGACCACGAGCGAGGTGCCGGCGCTCGACGCCAAGGGCAAGATCCTCTCGGGCACCACCTCTTCGAACACCACGACCGAGAAGTACGGGTCGGGCAGCGCGGCCGCACCGGCGGGCGTGCTCGGCACCACCGCCACCAGCACCGGCTCGAACACGACGACCAACACCACCGGCACCGCCGCAGGCACCGGGACGGCGACCGGGACCACCGGCGTCAACGCGACCAACACCGGTACGGGGAGCACGAGCACGACGACCGGCAACAACGGCTACGTCAAGACCTCGAGCGACCAGCAGTACGAGGTCGGCAAGGTCACGACCGTGCAGAACCTGCCGGCAGGCGGCATCAACCGGCTGTCGATCGCGGTGCTCGTCGACTCGGCCTCCAAGCCCAACATCGCCGCCATCACCAAGCTCGCCTCCGCGGCGGCCGGCCTCGACAAGAAGCGCGGTGACACCATCACGGTCGTCTCGCTGCCCTTCAGCACGACCTCGGTTAAGGCAGCGGCGCTGGCGACAAAGGCTGCTGCCAAGGCGAAGTCGGGCGCGACGATGACCGGCCTGATCCGCCTGGTCGTCTCCATCCTGGGCATCCTCGCCCTCGTTGTCCTGATGCTGCGCAGCACCAAGCGGGAGAAGCGCGAGGATGTGTCCGCGTCCCTCGAGCGGCTGACCGAGGGCGGCCAGCTGGCTCTGCCCAGCGGCAGCAGCGCACTCAGCGCGGGCCTCGGTCAGCAGGCGTTGCCCTCGGCCCGCACAACGGCGGCGGCCGGCGAGCTGGCCGGCCTCATCGAGGACTCGCCGGAAGAGGTCGCCAAGGTCCTGCGGTCCTGGATGCACGACCGCGCAGGTAGTCGCTGATGAACGGCAGCCAGAAGGCTGCAGCCCTGCTCGTCCAACTCGGGACCGCCCGAGCGGCGAAGGTGCTGCGCAACATGACCGAGGTCGAGGTCATCGAGCTGATGACTCAGGTCGCGGCTCTGCCTCAGCTCGACGACAATACCGTCGACTCGGTGGTGCAGGACTTCTCCCTCGGGCTGGCCGCCACGCGGTCGATCAGCCAGGGCGGCATGGAGCAGGCCCGCGCGCTGCTCACCGAGCGGCTCGGCGCCCGCCAGGCCGAGTCGGTTCTCGAGCAGCTGGGCGCGGGCCTCGCCGGCAACCCGCTGAAGTTCCTCGACTCCGTCGATCCGCAGCAGATCGCGGCATTCGTCGGGGACGAGCACCCGCAGCTGGTGGCGGTCATCATCGCCCACCTGCCCCTCGACGCGGCCGCCGCCGTGCTCGGTGAGTTCGAGGCCGCCCGCGGCGCCGACATCGCCGCACGGGTGGCCAACATGGGCCGCATCTCCCCCGACGTGCTCAACCAGACTGGCGACCTCGTACGCCGCAAGCTGGCCGCCCTGCTCAGCAACGAGCAGGCCTTCGCGACCGGTGGCGTCGACGCGCTCGTCGGCATCCTCAACCACAGCGACCGGGCGACGGAGAAGCGCATCATCGGTGACCTGGAGCAGCAGGACCCGGCGCTCGCCGAGCGGGTCCGCGCCCAGCTGTTCGTCTTCGACGACATCGGCGGCATCGACGACCGCACCATGCAGCGCATCCTGCGCAACGTCGTCCCCGGCGACCTCGCCGTCGCCCTCAAGACCGCGTCGGCCGAGGTGCGCAACAAGTTCCTGGCCAACATGTCCGAGCGCGCGGCCATCGACGTGCGCGACGAGATGGACACCATGGGCCCGGTACGGGTCTCCACCGTCGAGGCCGCGCAGACCGGCATCGTCCGCGTCATCCGCGAGCTCGAGGCGGCCGGCGAGGTCACCCTGTCGAGAGGGGCCAACGATGACCCCATGGTATGAGGCTTCCGCGCCGGCCAGTCGGGTCGAGCGCGACCTCCCCTCCCACCGGCTGCGTGTCGTCGGCGGCGATCTCGAGAGCGACGGCGGCACCCCCACCGGTCCGACCGGCTGGACCCCCGAGCTGGCGCCAGAGTTCTCCGAGGTCGACCGGGCGCGCCGCGAAGGCTACGAAGCCGGCCAGCGCGAGGCCACCGAACGCATGGTCGACCTCGAGCGGCAGCGGCTGCACCACCTTGCCTCCTCGGTGGGTGACACCGCCCGCAAGATCGAGGCGGAGCGGTTCCACGCCGTTTCGGTCGCCGAGCAGGACGTGGTCGACTTCGCCCTGCAGCTCGCGGAAGCCATCATCGGGCGCGAGCTCCAGCTGTCGGCAACCCCGTGGCGCGACGCGATCCGGCGCTCGCTCCTGCTCGCGCCGCCCGAGACCGAGATCAAGCTGCGGCTCCACCCGGCAGACGCCGCTGCGGCGCAGGCAGACGAGGACCTGATGAGCGAGCTCTCGCCGCTCGTGCGCATCGTCGTCGACCACACGGTCGAGCGCTCCGGTGCCGTCGCCGAGGCCGGCGCCTGCCGCATCGACGCCCAGATCTCGGCCGCCGTCGAGCGGGTCCGCGCCGCCCTTCTCGTACACCCGGAGGAGTCATGATCTCCGGCGCCCGCAAGCAGACGGCTCTGGCCGCCGCCCGGCCGCAGCGCATGGGCCGGGTCACCCGGCTGGTCGGGCTGCAGCTCGAGGTCGAGGGCGTCGCCGCTGCCATCGGCGACAGCGTCCAGGTCATGGTGGGTCGCGAGCCGCTCGAGGCCGAAGTCGTTGCTGTGCACGGAGACTCGCTCGTCTGCATGCCGGTCGGCCGACTCGAGGGCGTCCGGTACGGGACCCCCGTCGCCACGACCGGGCGGCCGTTCGAGATCCCTGTCGGTCCCGCCCTGCTGGGCCGCGTCATCGACGGTCTCGGCCGGCCGATCGACGGCGGACCGCCACTGACCGGCCTCCCCCGGGTCTCGATCGCGGGTGAGCCGCCGCACCCGCTGCGCCGCGACAAGGTCGACCGACAGCTCACCCTCGGCGTCCGCGCCCTGGACACCCTCGTGCCCTGCGGCCGCGGCCAGCGTGTCGGCATCTTTGCCGGCTCCGGCGTCGGCAAGTCGTCCCTGCTTTCCATGATCACGCGCGGCACCTCCGCCGACGTGTCGGTCATCGCCCTCATCGGCGAGCGTGGCCGCGAGGTCGGCGAGTTCATCCAGCGCGACCTCGGTCCCGAAGGCCTCGCCAAGGCCGTGGTCGTCGTCGCGACGTCGGACGAGCCGGCTCTCGTACGCATCCGGGCCGCCTTCACCGCGACCCGCATCGCCGAGTCGTTCCGCGACCGCGGCCGCGACGTCCTTCTCATGATGGACAGCCTCACCCGCTTCGCCATGGCGCAGCGCGAAGTCGGCCTGTCCGCGGGAGAGCCGCCGGCGTCACGGGGCTACCCGCCGTCGGTGTTTGCTTTGCTGCCAAGGCTTCTCGAGCGGGCTGGCGCCGCAGAGGTGGGCAGCATCACCGGTCTCTACACCGTGCTCGTCGAGGGCGACGACATGAACGAGCCGATCGCCGACACCGTCCGCTCGATCCTCGACGGCCACGTCGTGCTGACCCGCAAGCTGGCCACGGCCGGCCACTTCCCGAGCATCGACGTGCTCGAGTCGATCTCCCGCGTCGAGGGCGCGATCGTGCGGCCCGACGACCGCAAGGCGGCGTCCGAGCTGCGTGGCCTAATGGCCTCGCTGCGCGACGCTCGCGACCTCGTCGACATCGGCGCGTACGTGCCCGGCAGCAACGCCCAGGTCGACCGCGCCCTGCGGCTCGGCGACTTCATCGAGGCGTTCCTCCGTCAGGACATGGGCCACGTCGTCTCTGCCGACGACTCCTGGGCCACCCTCCGCGCACTGATGGCGACACCATGAACCGCCGCGACGTCCACCGCTTCGACCGCCTGCACCACGTGCGTGCGGTCGAGGAGCAGCGCGCCCGCCAGGACCTGCTGACGGCTCACGACCGGCTCCGTGCCGCCTCTCAGGCCCGCGACGTGGCCCGGGTCGACGCCAGCCAGGGCGCTGCGCTCGGCGTCCGTGACCTGGCGCTGTTCCGTACCGAGCTCATGGTCGGGGCACTGCGCAACGAGCGGCTCCAGGCCGCGCAGGACAAGGTGACCTCAGCCGAGTCTGCTGTCGTCGCCGCCCACGCGCTGTGGACGTTGGCCGCCCGCCGCGTCCAGGGCCTGGACAAGCTGGTCGAGCGGCGCAAGGAGACCCTGCGCGCCGAGGAGCTGTCGGCCGAGACGCGCGAGAACGAGGACCTGTTCCTCGCCCGCCGGGCGATGGGGTGGGCATGAGCTACGCCGACGTGATGAGCCGCATCCAGCAGATCCAGCAGCTGGTCGACCCCTCCGGGACGAGCACCTCCTCCGGCACCAGCGCTGACGGGCAGGACTTCCAGTCCATGTTCGCGTCCGCGACGGGTGCCAACGCCCCGGACCCTTCCACGACGGCCACCAGCACGAGCATCGGGGCGACCGGGACCGCTGCGTCCGGCCTGGCCACAGCCGCGACAACGCTCAACGCCCTGACGGCCAACGGCATGACGACGCAGGCCAGCGTGGCCACGACCGCCTCCACAACAGCGACCGGCACGCAGGTCACGGGCAACGACGTCGTCGCCAACTCCATGCAGTACCTCGGGGTCCCGTACAAGTGGGGCGGCACCAACCCCCAGACCGGCCTCGACTGCTCCGGTCTGGTGCAGAAGGTGTTCGCCAACGAAGGAGTCACGTTGCCGCGTACGAGTGCCGAGCAGGCGACCAGTGGCACGGAGGTCGCCGGCGGACTCGCGAACGCCCAGCCGGGCGACCTGGTGTTCTTCGGCTCGCCGGTGCACCACGTCGGCATCTACGCGGGCAACGGCATGATGGTCGAGGCGCCGCACACCGGGACCAAGGTGCAGGTGCACACGATCGATGCGACCCCCAGCCATGTCCGTCGCGTCGCCCTTCCCGTCATCGCCCCCGTGGCGACCCCAGCGGTGACAGGCCTTCTCGGCTCGCAGGCCGTGCCGGCGACGACCGCGTCAGCCACCGTCTCGACCACCACACCGGCGGCCACGACCCTCGCCTCGCTGGCGAGCGTCGACCCCACCACGGCCATGAACGCGCTCGGCGTGCCCGCCGCGCTCCAGTCCGTGCTGGCCTCGGCCGCGCAGAGCCAGAACCTGCCGGTGTCGCTGCTCGCGGCCGTGGCCAAGGTCGAGTCCGACTTCAACGTCACCTCGGTCAGCAGCGCGGGCGCGCAGGGGCTGATGCAGCTGATGCCGGACACCGCCGCCGGCATCGGCGCCAACCCGTGGGACGCCACCTCTGCAGCCAACGGCGCGGCCAAGCTGCTCCGCGGCTACATCGACAAGTACAACTCGGTGCCCCTGGCCCTCGCCGCCTACAACGCCGGTCCCGGCGCGGTGGCGAAGTACAACGGCATCCCGCCGTACGCCGAGACGCAGGCGTACGTGCAGCGCGTCTCCAGCCTGGCGGCCGCGGCATGACCGCCACCGGAGCAACGACGAGCGCAGCCGGCGCACTGGCGGCATTGACGGCATTGACGGCTGCCCACCCGTCCACGGGCGACAAGCGCACGGACGCCGGACAGCCCCGTTTTGACGCCGAGCTCGCCCAGGCCCAGCGCCCGGCCCCCACGTCCACGGGCACCGCGGTCGGCCAGCGCCACTCCGACCAGCAGCCGCAGCAGGAGCAACAGGGTCAGCGCGGGACCAGCCGGCCGCCTGAGCGCGACGTGCCCCAGCACGCGACGATCAAGGGTAAGCCCACCAGCTCCACGGCCGCCCGCATCACGTCCGCCGCCGCGCGCAAGCCGGTGCTGCGGCACCCTCTGACCGATCGCGACCAGACGGCTGCGGACCAGACGGTTGCGGCAGCGCTCCAGACGCCGGTTCCCGCGCCCCTGCCGACCCCCGTCGCCAAGGGCACCAGCCCCGCCGTCGCCGTGGCGACCGAGGCGGGCACTCCTGCGTCGGCCCTGTCCGACCTGCACCCCGCCGACCTCGCCGCCCCCACGGGCGAGCCGGCAGCCGCGACCACCCCCCAGGCGCCCGCGGCCGCCTCCCCCGCTCCTGCGACCACCGCCCTGGTCGCAGGAAATCCGTCCACCGACGTGGCGCCGGACCGGCAGCAGCCGACCTCTGATGCTGCCGCGCCGGCCACTGCTGCGACATCCCTTGGCGCACAGGCTGTTTCCGGCACCGTCGCCCCCGTCGACGGACAGGCACAGGTCTCCGCCACGGGTCAGCCTGCGCCGACAGCGGCGGTGCCCACCCCACCGGCCATGCCCACACCGGCCGCCCAGGCCCAGGCCCAGCCCGACGCGTCGGTCACTGCGCAGGCAGCTGCCGGCACGTCCAGCGTCACCGGCCCCGTCGGCCAGCATCACACAACCGGGGCGAACAGCCAGCCTGTCCCGCAGCAGACCGGCGGCCAGCCCACCGTCACCGTGACGACAGCCACGGATCGCGAGGCATCCGACCAGGGAGCCGCGCAGCAGGGCCATGACCAGGCGCCGACCGGACACGGTCACGCCTCGGTCGAGGTCGCCCCGTCGAGCGGTTCGGCGTCGCCCTACACCACGGCCGCCGACCACGCCACGCCTTCGGCCACCGCGACTGCCGCACCTCAGGCGGACGCCCGTACCGTGGCGGAAACACCTGCCACGCAGGCACTTCCGGCCGGGACGCTCGCTCAGGTCGCCTCCGCTGACCACAACGTGCGGGTCCAGCTGGAGACGCTCGCGCTGGGCAAGATCACTGCGGACATGCACAGCAGGCCCGGCGAGATCGGCGTGCACCTCAGCGTGCCCGACGATGCCGGCCGGGCCCTCATGGCGCAGCGGCTCGACGCGCTGCGCACGTCGCTCGGCCAGGACGGTACGGCCGTACACCTCAGTCTTGCTGCTCAGGGACATGAATTCCCGGGGCAGCAGAGCAACACCCCGCGCGAGGACCGTGCCCCGGCACCGTCCGCACCCCAGCCGCACGACGCGGCGACTCCCCGAGCCATGGACGGCTCACCGGCAACACAGCTGCGGCCCGCATCTGCGGACGGCAGCCGTCTGGTCGACGTCCATGCCTGACCGTTGCAGCACGTGCTGCGCCAGCTCGAGGAGAAACCCATGCCCGCATCCATACCTGGGGTAACGGACACCACAGGCACGTCGGCCAGCCAGACGCCGACGGCCGCCGGAGCCGCGCCACAGATCGACTCCAAGACGTTCCTCAACCTCTTGGTGGCGCAGCTGAAGTACCAGGACCCGAGCAACCCCACCAGCGGTACCGAGATGATGGCCCAGACGGCTCAGATGTACACCGTCCAGGCGCTGCAGGACATCGAGAAGCAGCAGACCGCGTCTGCCGCCGCCGAGGGCACGATGGCGACGTCCTCAATGATCGGCAAGAACATCACGGCGACCGCCTCCGACGGCACGGTCGTCTCCGGGATCGTGAGCGGCGTCAGCGTCGGCACGTCCGGCCCGCTCCTGCAGATCGGCGACAAGACGGCTCCGCTCAGCGGCGTCACGCAGATCACCGCCGGCACGACGCCCCTCACCCCCACCTCCTGACCTGAGTCGCTGAACCAACGGAAGCAGGAAACTCCCATGATCCGCTCGCTCAACGCCGCCGTCTCCGGCATCGACGCCAACCAGACGATGCTCGACGTGATCGGCAACAACATCGCCAACTCCAACACCACCGGCTACAAGACGGACCGGACGGAGTTCGAGGACCTGCTGGGCCAGCAGCTCTCGTCCCCCACGGCGCCCACCGCGTCCTCCGGCGGTGTCAACCCGATGTCCGTCGGGTCCGGTGTGCGCGTGGCCTCGATCGGCACCTCGTTCGTCGAGGGATCGCTGGAGCAGACGGGCATCTCGACCGACGTCGCCATCACCGGCAACGGCTTCCTGATAGCGCAGAAGGACGGCGAGACCTTCTACACCCGGGCCGGCGACCTGAAGACGGACGCATCGGGCAACCTCACCACGCCGGACGGCGCGTTCATCCAGGGCTACTCCGCCATCAACGGCGTCGTCACCCCGAACGGCACCCTCGGCAACCTCTCCGTGCCGTCCAACTCAGTGGCCAAGCCCAAGGAGAGCGCCGACATCACCATCGGTGGCAACCTGCCGGCCAACGCGACCACGCCCGTACAGAGCTCGATCACCGTGTACGACTCCCTCGGCCGCGCGGTCAACGTCAACCTGACTTTCACGCCGAACGGTGCCAACAGCTGGAACATGACCGGCCAGTCGGTCGACCCGTCCAGCGGCGCCCTCACGGACGCATGGGCGACGCCGCAGACGGTGACGTTCACCAACGGAGCGCTGGCGACCATCAACGGCACCGCCGTCACCGGCGAGACCAAGGTGGCCATGACGACTCCGCCGCCCGGCTGGGCCGGCTCGCTGTCGATCGACTTCCCGGCCACCACCGCTGCCGGCTCGCTGACCCAGGTCGCGGGCCAGCAGACGGCCGCGGCCACCGGTCAGGACGGATTCGCGTCCGGCACCCTGCGCGGCTTCACGATCGGCGCCGACGGCACCGTGTCGGCGACGTTCTCCAACGGGCAGAGCCAGAGCGTGGGCCAGATCGCCACCGCGCTGTTCTCCAACCCGCAGGGCCTCACCAAGAGCGGCGCGACGATGTTCCAGTCCAGCACCAACTCCGGGTTGCCGCAGATCGGCGCCCCGGGCAGCGGCGGACGCGGCGCGTTCGTCGACGGCAGCCTGGAGACGTCCAACGTCGACCTGGGCAAGGAGCTCACCAACCTGATCATCGCCCAGAGCGCGTACCAGGCGAACACCAAGGTGGTCTCCACGTCCAGCCAGGTCCTGCAGACGCTGGTCCAGATGCCATAACCCAGCAGACCGTCCGAGGGACGGCGTACGGGGCCACCGCCCTGGCCCCGTACGCCGCCTCGAGGACGTCCTGCTCACCGCAACGGGCGTTAAGAAAACAGCCCAACCTGTCGACAACAGAAGAGTCGGCCATGGATGGCCGGCGTACTGCCCTCACGGAAGAGCGACCTGATGATTGCTGTGACCAGGCTGAACGGGACGGCGCTTGCGCTGAACCCGAGCCTCATCGAGCGGATCGAGCACACTCCCGACACCGTGCTCTCCCTCACGACCGGCAACAAGTACGTCGTCGCCGAGTCCATGGACGAGGTGATCGAGCGCATCAAGGCCTTCCAGGCGTCCATCGTCGTCATGGCCGAGCGGATGCGGCTCTCCCTCACCGAGGACAACGAGGTCTCCCTGCACATCGTGCGCTCCGTCGACGTCGAGCGTGAGGACTAGCAGATGACCACCCCCATCGGCATCGTCATGTGCCTCATCGCGATCTTCGGCTCGATGATCATGGAAGGCGGAAACCCCGCCGCCCTGATCGCGCCCAGCTCGCTCGTCCTCGTCTTCCTGGGCACCTTCGGCGCGTCCATCGCCGGCATCACCATGAGCGACGCGAAGAAGATCTTTCCGGTCATCATCGTCGCCATCAAGGGCAAGACGCCCGACCCCGCAGCCTCGATCCAGCTGCTGGTCGGCTTTGCCGAGACGGCGCGTCGCGATGGCCTGCTGGCTCTGGAGTCCAGCACTGCCAGCCTTTCTGACGCGTTCCTGCAGAAGGGGATCCAGCTCGCGATCGACGGCACGGACCCTGAGCAGCTCGAGGGCATCCTCTCCCGTGACATCGACGCGATGAAGGCGCGCCACAAGGCCGCGGCCAAGGTGTACGCCGACATGTCCGGCTTCGCGCCGACCATGGGCATCATCGGCACCGTCCTCGGCCTCATCCACGTGCTCGGCAACCTGGCCAACCCCGACGAGCTCGGCCCGCTCATCGCCGCAGCCTTCACCGCCACCCTGTGGGGCGTCCTCTCGGCCAACGTCCTCTGGCTGCCGATCGCCAACCGGCTCAAGCGGTCCAGCCAGGTCGAGTCGCAGAACCGCGAGATCATCATGGACGGCATCCTCGCCATCCAGGCCGGCAACAGCCCGCGCCTGCTCGAGCAGCAGCTCTCGGCGCAGCTCGCTCCCAAGGAGCGCCCGGTCATCAAGAAGAAGGCCGCGTGAGCGGGCACGGCGGCGGTCATGGCGGCGGCAAGGCCCGCGGCGGTGGCGACCACGAGGAGGGCCACGAGGGTGCCGACGAGCGCTGGCTGCTGAGCTACGCCGACTTCATCACCCTGCTGCTGGCGCTGTTCATGGTGCTGTTCGCCCTGAGCACGGTCAATCGCAACAAGTTCGCAGAGTTCCGTACCGGCCTGGTCAGCGCGTTCGACAGCTCGGCCAACGCCAGCCCCACCGTGCCCGGCGGAACGGGGCTGCTGCAGGAGAGCAGCCTGGTCAAGTCCGCGGGAGCGAGCAAGCAGCTCAAGGAGACCAAGCCCGCGCCGGTCAGCGACAGCGTCAGCGCAGGCACGGCCAAGGCCGCCAAGAAAATTCAGGCCAAGCTGCTCGCCAAGGGGCTGGCCGGCGACGTGCACATCGAGCAGACCGCCCGCGGCCTGGTGATCCAGCTGCTCACCGACAAGGTGTTCTTCTCCTCCGGCTCCGCCGGGCTGGCCGGCCAGGGCGCGACGGTGATCGACACCGTGGGCGAGGCACTCAACCAGCTGCCCAACGACATCTCGGTGGAGGGGCACACCGACAACCAGCCCATCAGCAGCGCACAGTTCCCCACCAACTGGGAGCTGTCGACCACCCGCGCCGACACGGTCCTGCGCCGGCTCACCGAGCACGACGGAGTCGACGCCGCCCACCTGCAGGCCATCGGCTACGCCGACACCCGGCCGATCGCCGCCGACGACACGGTCGCCAACCGGGCCCGCAACCGCCGGGTCGAGATCGTCGTCCTCACCGACCAGTCCGCCACCGCTGCCACCACCGGGACGGGCACCACCACAGCAGCCGACGGCTCCGCCGCTGCCGCCACCGCCGCGACTACCGGAGGTACCTGACATGGCGCCCCTGATCCCCACGACCACCGCACCTGCCGACGGAGGTGCTGAGGCGCCCGCGGCGAAGAAGAGCAAGAAGAAGCTCATCATCATCGTGCTCGTGCTCGCCCTGATCGGCGGCGGTGCGTACGAGACAGTCCTCAAGCCGGCACCCAAGGCCAAGCTGGGCAAGGACGGCAAGCCGATCAAGGTCGCCGCTCCCAAGGCGGTCGCCGGTTCGACGATCACGCTCGACCCGGTGACGACGAGCATCGCGGACGGCCACGTGATCCAGATCGCCCTCGGTCTCGA
The DNA here is from genome assembly GCA_033097465.1 of Acidothermaceae bacterium B102. GTDB lineage: Bacteria > Actinomycetota > Actinomycetes > JAWWOL01 > JAWWOL01 > JAWWOL01. The sequence continues at coordinate 2,685,789 of AP028633.1, read as the reverse complement.
GCTCATCGCGGGGGCCGACTCCAAGGTCATCACCACGCTCGCCCCGCAGGCCGACGACGCGGCCAACGGCGTGCTCGCCCACTACACGTACAAGCAGCTGCTCTCTCCCGCCGGACGGACGAAGGCGCACAAGGAGATCACGAAGGCGGTGAGCAAAGCCATCGTCGACGCCAAGGGAAAGACCGAGATCTACGACGTCTACCTGCCGACGTACGTCCTGCAGTAACCGCAGGTGGAGCCACCCGGCCCCGTCCCGTTCACTCGGCGGGACTAGTCACCCATCACCCGTTGTAGCCACGCCGCGATGCCACGGTGGCTAGGGAAAACCGTCCCTGCGAGGGGTGCCGTACTTTGCCCTGCGCGCCGATGCATGGCACATGTCCTCGCAGAGCAACCTCGCCGCAGAGCGGGTCGCTGACGGTCAAGAGACCCGATTCGACTTCTCCGCACCGCGCGGGCTCGAGCGCACGCAGCTGCGCCAGCTGCAGCTGACCCTCGAGACCTACACCCGCCGCGCCGGCAGCGTGCTCTCCGCCACCCTGCGCACGCGTGTGCAGATGGAGCTGGTCAGCCTCAAGGAGCGCGACGTCGCGGCCTTCGCCGCCGGTGTCGACGAGCAGACCTCCCTGCTGCTGTTTGCGATGCCGCCGCTGGCAGGACGCGCCATGCTCGCCCTGCCGTTGCCCCTCGCCATGGCGCTGGTCGACCTGCGACTCGGCGGCGCCGGCACGTCCACCGCCTACCCCGAGCGCGCCCTCACCGAGATCGAGAAGGGCATCTTCGGCCCGGTCGGCGAGCTGCTGCTGGCCGACCTCCCGGTCGCGCTGACCGGGCTGGTCCCCTGCGGGCTCGGCAACATCGTGCACGAGTCGGGGCAGTACCTGCAGCACGGCTCGAGCGCCGACCGCTGCCTCGTCGTCTCGCTGACGATGCAGATCGGCGCCGGCGAGGCCCACCCGTACGACCTCATGCTGCCCTTCACGATGGTCCGCAGCCTCGTCGACGCCATGGAGCGGATGTCCGGCGCCGCTGACGAAGGCCCGCGGGACACACAGGCCGTGGCCGAGCGCCTGCTCGACGTCTACGCGGAGGCGAGCATCCGGTTCCTCCCGACGCGGCTCACCTCCGCCGAGATCCTTGGCCTCACTCCCGGCGACGTCGTACGGCTGCCGCACCCCGAGGGCGCCCCGCTCCAGCTCGCCGTGGGCGGCCTCCCGCTCATGCACGTCTCGATCACCCAGCGCGGCAAGCGCGTCGTGTGCACCGTCATCGGAAAGATGGAGAAGCACCTGTGAGTACCGACTCGTTCGACCCGACCGGCGCGTCGTTCCCCGGACAGCCGGTGCAGATCGGCGGAGGCATCGCGACCGCCGGAGTGCCTGTGGGGCAGGCGATCCCGCAGCAAGCGAGCGTCGCACAGATGCCTGCCTCGGCCATGGCGCTCCTGCACGGCGTCGAGATGGAGGTCACGGTCGAACTCGCCCGGACCACCATGTCGGTCAAGGACCTGCTGGCACTCGCCCCCGGCCGCGTCGTCGAGATGGACCGGCCGGCCAGCGCGCTCGTCGACGTCCTTGTCAACGGCACCCTCGTTGCGCGCGGCGAGGTCGTCGTCCTCGACGACGAGTTCGGCGTACGGGTCACCGAGATCGTCAACCGCGACCCGCAGAGCCCGGCGGCCTGACACCATGCAGAACCTCTCGCTCCTCGGCCAGCTCGTCGCCTCCCTCGGCGCCGTGCTCGGCCTGATCTGGCTGCTGGCCAGGACATCGCAGAAGCGCGGATGGTTTGCGGGCGGCACCAGCCAGGCCAAGCCGATCCGCGTGGTCGCTCGTCACTCCCTGACCAAGACCACCTCGCTCGCCGTCGTCCGCGTCGGTGACCGCGAGCTGCTGCTCGGGGTGGGCACGCAAGGCGTCAACGTGCTGCTCGACGAGGAGGCCGGCCAGCTGCTGGCCGTCACCAGCCCCTCGCGGGCGCTCACCCGTACCACCGCGGCTCTCACCTCACGGACCGCGAACACCGCCATGGCGACCGATGGACCGGACGCCCCCGCAAGGTTCAACCCCTCGTCGGCACGGACGCCGATGCTCGACCGCCTCCGGGCGCGCACGGTCCGGCACTAGCCTCTTCCAGGCGAAAGCCGGTCCCTGCCAGGGACTGTCATGTACCCACACGCGCTCGTGCTCGCTGCCAACGTGCAGCTGCCCACCGGCGGCAAGCCGTCGACGAGCATCACCTCGATCCTGCTGCTCACCATCCTTGCGGTGGCGCCGGCCCTCGTCGTCTGCCTGACGTCGTTCACGCGCATCGTCATCGTGCTCGCGCTGACCCGCAATGCCCTGGGCGCGCAGAACATCCCGCCGAACCAGGTCATCATCGGGCTGGCGCTGTTCCTCAGCCTGTTCATCATGAGCCCGACCCTGACGCAGATGAACCATGACGGACTGCAGCCCTACCTCAAGGGCACGACGACCGCCGGCCCGGCCTTCAAGGCCGCCGAGGCGCCGCTGCAGACCTGGATGGCCAAGCAGACCCGCCCAGCCGAGCTCAACATGATGCTGCAGGCGCGGCACGAGAAGCCGGCCACGGTCAACGACGTCAGCATGGCCGCCCTCGCCCCCGCCTTCATCCTGTCGGAGATCAAGACCGCGTTCCTCATGGGCTTCGTGATCTTCATCCCGTTCCTCGTCATCGACCTCGTGGTCAGCGCGACGCTGATGTCGATGGGCATGATGATGCTGCCACCGACACTCGTCTCGTTGCCGTTCAAGCTCTTGCTCTTCGTGCTGGTCGACGGCTGGGCGCTGGTCACCCACTCGCTGCTGGTGAGCTTCCGATGAACGAGAGCGGTGTCATCTCGATCGCGCAGCACGGCCTGCTGATGACGGCCACCCTGGCCGGCCCGATCCTGCTCGGCTGCCTGGTCGTGGGCCTCATCATCTCGATCTTCCAGAGCGTCACGTCGATCCAGGAGCAGACGCTGAGCTTCGTGCCCAAGCTGCTCGTGGTCGCGGCGATCATCTTCTTCTCCGGCCACTGGATGATCAGCGAGCTCACGGGCTTCACGACCACGTTGTACGGGCAGATCCCCAGCCTCATCGCGAGCTCCTGATGTCCTTCTCGTCGCCGATGGTCTACGGCTTCATCCTGGCGTTCGCCCGCGCGTCGGCGTGGATCGTCCTGGTGCCGCCGTTCTCCAACAAGGCGATCCCGGCCATGGCGAAGGTCGGCCTGGCGGCGGGGCTCGGGCTGGCCGCGGCCGGCTCGGCCGCACCGACCGGCGAGCTGACCTGGCCGCAGCTCATGGCCGGGGTCGGGCTACAGGTCGTCGCCGGCCTCGTCCTCGGCTTCCTCGTCATGCTGATCCTCGGTGCAGCGCAGGCGGCCGGCGGCCTGATCGGCCTGTTCGGTGGGTTGTCCCTGCCACCGCAGCTCGACCCGCTCTCGCTCAACCAGTCGACGCCGACCTCCGCGCTGTACGAGATGATCGCGATGGCGCTGCTCTTCGCCAGCAACGGTCACGTCATCCTGACCCGCGGCTTCCTCGCGTCGTTCTCCGCGACCCAGCCGGTCAACCCCGCCGCTGCGGCCAGCACCCTCACGCATGCCATGACCACGTTCTTCGTCGGGGCCCTCGAGATCTCGGCGCCGCTGCTGGCCGTGCTGTTCGCCTCGCAGATGGTGCTCGGCCTCGTGAGCAAGGCCAGCCCGCAGATGAACGCGATGTCGCTCAGCTTCCCGATCCAGATCACGGCCGTGCTGGCCCTGCTCGGCGTCGGCATCACGATCCTGCCCGGCGCCGTCGGCCAGCTGCTGCACCAGGCGACCAGCAACGCGCCTGCACTGTTCGGGCTGGGTCACTGAGCATGTCTGACCGGGCCCAGTAGACATGGCGGATCGTTCGGACAAGACCGAGAAGGCGACACCCAAGCGCCGGAAGAAGGCGCGCTCCGAGGGCTCGGTCGCCAAGTCGCCTGACCTCACCAGTTGGCTCACCCTGCTGGTGATCGTCATGGCCGCGGGACCGCTGCTGCACTTCACCGGCGGCCAGCTCGCCCACGTCGCCACCGAGGCCGAGACCGTGCTCTCGGATCCCACGGAGGGCCGCGCGCTCAGCGTCCTCGGCAGCGGGTTGTGGGTCGTCGTCGAGGTGGGCTGCATGGTCGGCGCGATCGCCACGGCGACGGGGGTCGTGGGCACGATCGCCCAGATCGGCTTCTTCGCCAGCGGCAAGACGCTCAAGCCGAAGTTCAAGAAGCTGAGCCCCATCGCCGGCGTCAAGCGGCTGCTCTCCCCTCACGGGGCGTGGGAGCTGGCCAAGTCGTTGGTCAAGCTGGCGATCATCGGGTTCGTCGCTTACGCGGGCGTCCAGAAAATGCTCGACCAGGCCGGCGTCGGCACCAGCACGTCACTGGGTGCGGAGATATCGCTGGCCGGTGGAACCGTGCTTCACGTCTTTCGTACCGTGGCCATTTTGGGGCTGTTGTTCTCGCTCGCCGACTATGCCGTGCAAAAGCACAAGCTCAGCAAGAACATCAAGATGAGCAAGCAAGAGATCAAAGACGAGGCAAAGGACGCGGACGGCGACCCGCACACCAAGGGCAAGATCAAGCAGCGGATGCGCCAGATGAGCCGCAACCGCATGATGGCGGCGGTCTCGAGAGCCGATGTCGTGGTCATGAACCCGACACACTTCGCTGTCGCGATCCGTTACCAGACAAGCGAAAACCCGGCTCCTATCGTCATCGCGAAGGGCACGGATGCCGTCGCTCTCCGTATCCGTGCGGAGGCGCACAAGCACCACATCCCCGTGGTCGAGGACCCCCCTCTGGCGCGGGCCCTGCACGCTCTGTGCAAGCTCGACCAGCAGATTCCGGCCAACCTTTTCGTTGCCGTCGCGCGGCTTTTGGCATTCGTCTACAAGCTGCCAGTGACGGGTCGTCTCTACGCAACGTCACATCGCACTCCTGAGGGCACATTGCCGCTAAGCCTTTTGCCGCAATCTGCCGAAGGAAGGCGCGAGCTCGTACCGCAGTCGGCGACAGCGTCGCACGCACAGGACCGGGGAGGTTTCGCATGAAGACACGCAGCAAGCTCGCCCCCGCCGCGATCCCGTTCGCCGTCGTCCTCATCGTCGTCATGCTCGTGGTCCCCGCCCCGCCGGCGGTTCTCGACCTGCTGATCACCATCAACATCACCATCGCCGTGCTGGTGCTGCTGCTCAGCATGCGGGTGCGTCGGCCGCTGGACTTCTCGGTCTTCCCGTCCCTGCTGCTGATCGCCACGATGTTCCGCCTGGCGCTCAACGTCAGCGCGACCCGGCTGGTGCTGCTGCACGGGTCGGCCGGTCACGTCATCCAGAGCTTCGGCCAGTTCGTCGTCGGCGGCTCCGTGCTCGTCGGCCTCGTGGTCTTCATGATCCTGGTGATCATCCAGTTCGTCGTCATCACCAACGGTTCGGGCCGCGTCGCCGAGGTGGCCGCGCGGTTCACCTTGGACGCGATGCCGGGCAAGCAGATGGCGATCGACGCCGACCTGAACACCGGCGCCATCGACGAGGTCACCGCCCGCAAGCGCCGGCAGGAGGTCGCCGACGAGGCCGACTTCTACGGCGCCATGGACGGTGCGTCCAAGTTCGTCAAGGGCGACGCCGTCGCAGCGATGATCATCACCGCGGTCAACCTCATCGGTGGCCTCGGCGTCGGCATCGTCCAGCGGCACGAGAGCCTGACGTCCGCGATCTCCCACTACAGCCTGCTGAGCATCGGCGACGGCCTGGTCTCGCAGATCCCCGCTCTGTTGCTCTCCGTCTCCACCGGCCTCATCGTCACCCGCGCCGCGAGCGACGACGAGTTCGGCACCGACGTGATGGGTCAGTTCACCCGCCAGCACGGCGCCCTGCGTACGGCCGGCGTCGCGGTCTGCCTGATCGGCCTGATGCCGGGCATGCCCAAGCTGCCGTTCCTGACCGTGGGCGTGGTGACCTTCATCATCGGCCAGCAGGCCAAGACCGCCAACGCCGCCAAGGCTGTCGCCGACGCGATCGAGCCGGTCATGCCGGCCGCTCTCCCGGACAGCACCGAGGCGCTGCTCGCCGGCGGCCGGGTCGAAGCCCTGGAGATCGAGCTCGCCGTCGACCTGGTCGACCTGGTCGACGTGGCCCGCGGCGGCGACCTGCTCGACCGGGTCAAGGCCCTGCGCCGCAAGGTCGCCACCGACCTGGGCATCGTGATCCCGCCGGTCCGTACCCGCGACAACGTCGACCTCCCGCCGGCCACGTACGCGGTCCGGCTGCACGAGGTCGAGGTCGGCCGCGGTACGGCGCCTGCGGGCCGGGTCCTCGCCGTGGGCACCTACCTCGACCAGCTGCCCGGCGACCTCACCACCGAGCCGGTGTTCGGCATGCCCGCCAAGTGGGTCCCGCTGGAGTTCCGCCAGCAGGCCATGGCATCGGGGTGCGCGGTGGTCGACCGCTCCGCGGTCATCACCACCCACCTCAACGAGATCGTGCGGCAGCACGCCGGCTCGCTGCTGACCCGTCAGCGGGTCAAGGAGCTGCTCGACATCGTCAAGCACACCGACTCCGTCGTGGTCGAGGAGATCACGGCAGCGCAGCTCTCCCTGGGCGAGCTGCAGGCCGTGCTCCGCGGCCTGCTCGACGAGGGTGTGCCCATCCGCGACCTGGTCCGCATCTTCGAGGCGGTCTCCCTGACCGCGCGGGTGACCAAGGACCCGGACGCGCTGATCGAGGCGGCCCGCTCGACGATCGGGCAAGCCATCGCCGGCCAGTACGTCGTCGACGGCATCCTGCCCGTCGTCACCTTCGAGCCGAGCCTCGAACACCGGCTGATCGACGCCCTGCGGCCCGGTGACGGCGGAGCCTCCGTCGTCCTCGAGACCGACATGGCCGAGCGCCTCTTCGCCGAGGTCGGCTCGGTCTCCCGGCGGATCGAGGACCAGGGCCGTCGCCCGGTGCTCGTCGTCTCCGCCCGCCTTCGTCCGGCCCTGCGCCGGCTGCTCCACGCAGCAGTACCCAACCTGCCCGTGCTGTCCGTCAACGAACTGACCGGCCAGCTCCGTCCCGAGAGAATGGGGGTGGTCAGCCTTGACCTCGCAACTGTTTGAGAGCGCCTCGCTGGAGGAGGCTCTCGCCGAGGTACGTGACACCGTCGGCCCGCACGCCAAGATCGTGCGCGCCGAGAAGGTGCGTCGCGGCGGCATCGCCGGGTTCTTCACCAAGGAGAGCTTCGTCCTCGCCGTCGAGCACAACGAGAACGAGGCCGCCGGTGCCTACACCAGCGACTCGGTCCGTACTGTGCCTGCGCCGCAGCAGGTCTCGTGGACCGAGACCACGCCGACGGATGCCTGGAACGACCCGTACCAAGATCGGTTCAGCACCCCCATGGACACGCCGGCGGCCTACAGCCTCGACGCGCTCGCCGACTTCGCCGACCGCTCGGACGACGTCTTCGACAGCAGCACCCAGCACGCCGTGACGGAGGTGCCGGTCTCGACCGAGACGCCGCTTTTCGGCCAGGTGCTGCGCGACGTGAGCCGCGCGACCGCACTCGACCTCGAGGTGCCGGCCGGCCCACGCTGGGACGGCCGCATGCTCGACCTCGACGCGCCGTACCGCTCGGTCATGCCGCTGGTCTCCGCGCCCACCGCTCCCGCAACCCCGCCCGTGGTCACCTACGTGCCGCAGCAGGTCGCGGCGCCCGCGATCGAGGCGGCCAAGCAGTCACGGGACATCCCGCTCGAGAGCTACCCCGACGCCCCGGCGCAGCAGCCCTGGTGGCAGACGCTGGCCGAGGTCGCCGAGACCCAGGCCGCGGCGGAGCACGCGCGCAGTACCCCCCGTTCCATCGACCTCTCCACCCCGCGGCCCACGCCGCCCCCGCCGCCGCTGACGATCCCCGTCGACGACCGGCTGGGCGACGAGCTCTTCCCGCCGGCGCCCCCGCAGGCACCGGCCCCGTCGGCCGAGCCGGTCACGGCACAGAGCCGGTCGACCGCCGACCTCGCCGCAGGGCTCGCGACCATCAACGCCGCGCTCGGCCCGGCGCTGCTGCCCGGCAGCGTCATCGCCGTTGTCGGCCACCCGGGTGACGCCAACAAGGTGGCAGCGCGGGTCGCGGTCGCCGCTTCCGCCGACCCGTTCTCGATCCACATCGCCAGCCACGACGCCGCCGCGCTCAAGGAGTCCGGGCTGCCGACCGGTCGCCAGGTCTCCTCGCTCGACGAGGCGATCCTGCGCAGCCGGCGCTGGCCCAGCCGCCCGACCCCGGTGGTCGTGGTCGTCGACGGCCGAAACAGCCAGTGGGCCCGTACCGTCCTCGACGCCATCGAGGCGACGACCGTGCTCGCCCTGCCGTCGCCGACCCACGACGACGACGAGGTACGGGCGTGGGTCGCCGAGCTCGGCGGGGTCCAGGCCCTGCTCGTCGACGACACCTGCGTCGCCACCCCGGAGGCCCTTGCGCTGCACGGCATCCCGGCCCTGCGGTCGCCGTGGTCGCTCGAGAGCACGCGGCGTCCCGGTGCGGAGTGATGAGGTACGCACCACGCAAGGTCGTGCTGCTCGTGACGATCTTGTTCTCCTACCGGCCGGTCCACGCTGCCATGGCGGGGACCATGCAGCCGGACCAGGCCGCCCTGCGGGTGATGCTCTCGCTCGCCGTCGCCTGGATCCTCGTGGGCCTGGTGGCGGGCGTGGCGCACTCGTACGGGCAGCAGCGACCGCCGGAGCCGGCCGATCCACCACCCGGGACTGGTCACGATGAGCCATGACAGGTAACCACCCGCAGGAACCGTGCAGCAGGCAATCCCTGATGCCGAAGGAGACAAGGTGACCTACAACCTGCTGTCCTCCCAGATCGAGCGGGAGACCGGCCTCATGGAGCTCCTGCTGTTCAAGCTGCAGCAGGAGCACCTCATGCTGGCCGCAGGTCAGGACCGCTGGCTGCACCACGCCACGGCCGAGGTCAACCTGGTCATGGAGCAGCTGCACCAGGCGACCGCCACCCGTACCGCGACGTCCATGAGCCTTTCCGTGGACGCCGGACTGCCCGCCAACGCGACGCTCGGCCAGCTCAGCCAGTCCGCCGCCACGAGCGCGCCGGAGTGGTCGTCCCTGCTGGAGAGTCAGCGCCAGCACCTGCGCGACCTGCTCCGCCAGATCGAGCACGTCGGCCGGATCAACCGCGAGATCCTCGCCAGCCGGCTCTCGGTCACCCGCGATGCGCTCGTCATGCTCGGCGAGGCGCCGGCGGTCGGCTACGGCCGCGACAGCCACGCCAGCCGACCGATGGCCCACGTCGTCAGCGAGGCGTTCTAGATGAAGACCCCCACGGTACGGAGGCCGGCATGAGCAGCATCGGCATGTACGCGGCGCTGTCCGGGCTCAGCGCCCAGCAGGCCGCCATGAACGCCGCCAGCCAGGACATCGCCAACGTCAACACTCCCGGCTACACCCGGACGCGGGCCAACATGGTCTCGGTCGTCGGCGGTGGGGTGCTCGACACCGGCTCCGGCGTGACGATCAGCAGCATCGGCCAGCTGCGCGACGCGTTCCTCACCGCCAACGCCAACCAGGCCACCGCGGACCAGGGGCAGGCGCAGGCAACCAGCGACGGCCTCGGCCAGGTCCAGGGCATCTTCAGCGAGAACGGCACGACCGGGCTGGCCAGCCAGATGGACGCCTTCTGGTCCTCGTGGGACACGATCGCCAACAACCCCTCGCTCGCCGGCGGCGAGCAGACGGTGATGGCCCAGGCCTCGACCCTGGCGCAGTCGCTGAACAGCAAGTCCAACCAGCTGGTCGCGGCCCAGAGCAACGCACTCGGCCAGGTCAGCAGCAACCTCGCGACGGTCAACCAGACGCTGTCCAAGATCGCCGACCTGAACACGCAGATCGTGTCGCTCGGGGCCAACAACGCCAACGCCAACAGCCTCATCGACCAGCGCGGCCAGCTGCTGACCAGCCTGTCCGGCCTCGCGGGCACGACGAGCCGCCAGGAGTCCGACGGCAGCATGACGGTGATGTCCGGGGGGATGCGACTCGTCCAGGGCAACGTGTCCGACACGCTCACCCTGAGCAGCACGCAGCCGGGTGTGATCCTCTCGTCGCTGGCGAAGGAGCCAGTGCCGCTGACCGGTGGGACGATCGGCGGCGAGGCCACCCTGGCCCGTACCACGATCCCCACCTACCAGGCGCAGCTCGACTCGGTCGCCGCCAGCCTGGCCACCACGGTCAACGCCCAGCTCGCCAGCGGATACACGACGACGGGGACGTCCGGCGCCACGCTGCCGATGTTCACGTCGACCGGCGGTCCCATCACGGCCGCCACGATCGCGGTCAACCCCACCCTGACCTCGGCCACCGGCCAGCTGGCGATCTCGTCGAGCGCCACCGGTACGGACGTCAAGAACGCGCAGGCCATGGCAGAGCTCGGCTCCTCGCAGTCCGGCCCGGACGCGCTCTACCGCACGGTCATCGGAAAGCTCGGGCTCGACGCGTCCGGGGCCACCGCCGCAGCTGCCTCGGCGACGGCGACCCAGACCGCAGCCAACGCGGCCTCCGACTCGATCTCGGGCGTCAACCTCGACGAGGAGCTCGCCAACATGCTGCAGTACCAGCAGGCCTACCAGGCGGCCGCGAAGACCCTGACCACGCTCAACACGACGATCCAGTCCCTCTTGGCGGCGGTGTGACATGACGATCCGACCCGTATCCACCGCGACGTCCAACGCGATCGCGACCAACGCCCTGCTCACCGACCAGGGGCGGATGAACGACCTCCAGAACGAGGTCACCACCGGCATCCGCATCAACCAGCCGTCCGACGACCCGGCCGGCATGGTCATCGCCCTGTCGTCGCAGTCGAGCATCGCCCGGCTGAAGCAGTACTCCACGAACATCACCGACGGCCTCGGCCAGCTCGCGCAGTCGACGGCCTCGCTGTCCAGCATCGGCGACGGCCTGACCCAGGCGCGGGCGCTCGTCCTGCAGGCGGTGAACGGTACGCCCACCCCCGCCACGCTCAACGCGATCTCGTCGCAGATCCAGGGCATCCGGGCCAACGTGCTGGCCTCGATGAACTCGCAGTACGCCGGCCGTCCGGTGTTCGCCGGCGACGGCACATCGACCCAGGCCTACGACGCGAGCGGCACCTACACTGGCAACGCGACCGCGCCCACCCGTACCGCGGCAGCAGGCACCTCGGTCGCCGTCGGCATGACCGGGCCGGCAGCTTTCGGTACGGGGACCAGCGGCGTCCTCGGTGCGCTGGACCAGATCATCGCCCACCTCAACAGCGGCACGCCCGCCGACGTGGAGACGCTGCGCGGACCCGACCTGACCAACCTGACGACCGCGGACAACACGGTCCAGGCGGCGTCGGCGACCACCGGCACCGCCTACCTCCAGCTGCAGGGGCTGCAGACACAGAACCAGAGCGTGTCCCTGGCGCTGACCACACGGCTCACGTCAGTGCAGAATGTGGACATGGCGCAGGCTCTCACCGACCTCAAGACGGCCGAGAGCTCGTACCAGGCGGCGCTCTACGCCACGGCACAGACCAACCGCCTATCGCTTGTCTCGTTCCTCTGATGACGGAGGTCGCGGTGTCCACCGCCTCGCTCGACGTGCGTTCCGAGCTGTTGACGTTCGTCGACGGCATGCCGGGATTCCCTGGCCGGCAACGGTTTGCGGTCGTCGCCCAGCCGGGCCTCGAGCCGTTCATGACCCTCGAGCCCACCGAGGGCGAGGGCCCGACGTTCGTCGTGGTCCCGCCCTCAGCGGTCGTCGACGACTATGAGGTGCCGGTCGACAACGACACCGCCGAGGCCCTCGGCATCCTCGACCCTGATGACGCCTTCATCCTGGCCATCGTGGCGCTCGGCGCCGGCACCGACGGCCACACGGTCAACCTGCTCGGCCCGATCATCGTCAACCGCCACACCGGCCGGGCCCGCCAGGTCGTCCTCGTCGACAGCGACTACCCGCTCCGCCACCCCCTCGGCGGCGCTGCGTAGGTCCTGACGGCTCCGGCCCTCCCGGTCGGCATCGCGTCGACCCGGCGCTGGGCCTGGGCCTTCGGTGCAGTTCCGCCGAACGAAGAAGTGGTTGGGGCGATCTGACGACAGCCTGACTCCTTTCTTCGGCGCGATTCCGCGGAAGGCCGTCACCCGCGATCACTTCCGCTGCAAGCCCGTCCCGCTGCACAGCGCGATCAGCGTGCATCCGTCTCGGGATAAGACTCGCGAAAACCGTATGCGCTGCACACCACACGTGAGCAGAACCTTGCCCTGCACACCACACGTGAGCAGAACCTTGCCCTGCACACCACACGTGAGCAGAACCTTGCCCTGCACACCACACGTGAGCAGAACCTTGCCCTGCACACCACACGTGAGCAGAACCTTGCCCTGCACACCACACGTGAGCAGGGCATACGGTTTCCGGCACCACATCAGCGGACGCGGCCGCGCGAGGTCAGCGCCCGGCGGCTCAGCTCTCGGGCGTCGGGTCCTTGGGCTCAGCGGCCTGGCGGTTGCGGAGGCCGGCGGCCGCGTCACCGAGGGCGCCGAGAGCGGGCTTGCCCTGCTGGGCCGCTGCCCGGTTGGCTTCCTGTACCGCCTCGAAGACCTCGCTGCGGTGCACCTGCACTGATCGGGGCGCGTCGACACCGATGCGTACGGAGTCACCGTGGATCTCGAGCACCGTGATCACGACGTCCGTGCCGATCACGATGCTCTGGTTCGAGCGGCGGGTAAGTACGAGCATGGCGGGTCCCTCCATGGTTGGCCGTGACCCACTCTATCGGCGTAACGCGCCGCTCGCCCGCATTCGCCGCCTCCGCTGCGCCCTGATCAGCTCAGCGGGCAGCGGTGGCCGGGCTGCGCAGCCCGGCCGCGATCACGTCGAGCCGGGCTCGGGCGACGGCGCCGATCGCTCCGGCGTTGTACCGCGAGCGGATGGTCTCGCGTCCACGCTCACCCCGTTCGGCGGCCGCCACCGGGTCTGACCACACCTTGCGCAGGATCTGGGCGGCTGCCGCCAGGTCGGGCTCGGCCCACAGCTCCCCTTCCGGGTAGGCGGCGACACCGGGCGGCACGGCGGCCACGGCGTACGGCACCAACCAGCTGTTCGTCTCGTCCATGTAGTCGAGGTTGGCGCTGTACGCCGTGCCGACGACGGGCGTTCCCCAGCCCATCGCCTCGGCCATCGTCAGCCCGAAGCCCTCGGACCGGTGCAGCGACACCCAGCAGTCGAACAGCCCGGTGAACGCCGCGTTGACCTCCGACGGGAGGTACTGCTCGAGCAGGTGGATGTCGGGGTGCTGCGCTGCGGCCCGTACCAAGCGCTCGTGGTTCTCCGGCCACTGCGCCCCGTTGATGGCCTTGATGACGAGGCTCGGCCCCTCGCCAGGAGCGAACGCGGCACGGAAAGCCTCGATCACGCCGAGCGGGTTCTTGCGGCCCAGTGTCGAGTTGTGGTCGAACATGAAGCCGAAGACGAAGCCCTCCGGCAGGCCGACCTCGGTACGGCTGAAGCCCGGCCGGCCCTCGTGGGTCAGCACCGGCGGCGGCACCGTGAGCACCGGCACGCGGCTGACCCGGGCCAGCGCGTCGCGGATGAAGTCGCTGCCGACCCAGACCTCGTCGACGTACTTCAGCCCGGCCGTCATCCAGGCCGGGATCGCCTCGAGCTCCCAGTACCACAGGCCGATCGTGTGCTCGCCGGTGAGCGTGAGCTTGCCGTTGCCAAGCATCGCGCCGGTGAAGTCGGCGTTGAAGCAGACCAGGTCGATCGGGTACGGGGCACCGTCGCCGGGCCGCTGCTCGAACGGGTGGTCGTTGCGGTTGAGGTGGCCGCCGTAGGACTCGGTCGCGACCTCGACGCCGGCGGACTCGAGCGAAGCCACCATGCCACGTGCCGCCTCGCCGAGGCCGATCTCGCCGTTGAGGAAACCGTGCACCCGGATCCTCGGCGGCGTCGCCGGTCGGTCAACCAGCGAGGCCACCGCGACACCCGAGTCGTTGCTGGGCAGGGAAACCTTGTCCCAGAGCGTCCGCCCCGGCGCGTCGACCGCGACGGCCGCGGGAGCGTTGCCCGGCTGCCAGCTAAGCAGAGACGCGGCCAAGGTGGTCGCCCCGACACCAGACTCACGCAGCCGCAGGACAAGGTCGGGCAGCACCGCCTCGTCGACCAGCCGCGAGTCAGCCCCAGCGACCGCGGCGAGCGCCGCACGAGACGCCGCCACCACAGCGGGACCCGTGGCGGCCGAGCCAATCCGTACGAACCGTGCCTCGCTAACCGCATCCATGACGACCCGGAGCCAGCCCGAGGAGGCCAACGCCGACGGGTGCAGCAGGACGATGACATCGCCTGCTGCCGCGGCAATCCCGGTGTTGAAGGCATGGGCGAGGCCGGTCTCTACGGGCAGTCGCACCACGCGCAGGTCACCGCCAAGACCCTGGAGCAGCTGCTCGCGAGCCGGGTCCATGCCGTCGGAGACGCAGACCACCTCGGCCCGCTCCCCCGTCGACGAGCCGGCCAGCGCCTGCAGCGCGGCCACCGCCTGGGTGAGGTCGGCCGTGATGGGGAGGACGATCGAGCAGAGGTAGGTACCTGAGGCCGGCGTCGCGGGCAGCTCGGGCTCGTACACCGCCTGCGCCAGCGGCACGGCGGCCGGACACAGCTGCTCCAGGGTCGCGATCAGAGCGGGACGTTCGAGCGGCGGTACGGCCGCTGCCGCACGGCCGAGGTGCCCGAGCGCACGATCGTCGCCGAACACAGCGCTGGCCAGAGCACCGGCGAGGAACCGGTCCTGCGGCTCGCGCTCGAGCTCGCCCGCCAGCGCGACGAGCGGGCAGTGCTCAGCGAGGCCCCGTCCCCGCAACCGGTCCGACCAGGCGAGCGCTGTCTCGACCGACATGCGCGCACCGTCACCGGCTGCGGCGACGAAGATGGTCAGGTCGCCAGAGTCTCTGCGCCACAGGGCTTCCAGCAGCTCGGACGCCGCCGGGGCGTGCAGCTTGGCGACCGCAGCGAGCAGGACGATGCGGTAGTCGCCGACCGCCGCAGAGACCAGCTCGTCCAACGATCGGCCCGCCCAGCGCAGATAGAGGACGATCTCGCGCACCGAGCCGCGCTCCAGCGTCCCGGCCCGCAGCGCATCGAGCAGGACGTCGGCTGCAGCCCCCGGCCGGTTCATCCCGTACAGCGCGCGTGCCCTGATCTCGGCGACCTTCGCCGGGGCGAGCCGGCTGCCATCGACGTCGATGAGTCCGGGGCGCACGGTGGCCAGCTCGTCGAGCGCACGCTGCGGCTCGCCGACGGCAACGGCGTGCCGCGAGGCGAGCAGCGCGGCCGTGATGTCCGCCCCGCCCAGGGTCCGCAGCGACGCGATCGCCGCACCGGCCTCGTCGTACGAGCGGAGGCTGAGACCGGCCTCGGCAATGGCTTGGTACGCCCGCCGGAGGACCCCGGCGTCGACCCCGCGGCGGCCCGTGACCTTGGCGCACTCGTCGATCGCCGCCCGGTGCTGGCCGGCGACCAGCAGGGCGCGGCCGTGGTTGACGAGACCGATGGCGTCGTCGGGGTTCTCGGCCAGGGCGAGCTCGACGAGGCGCAGGTTGCGCTCGCTCTTGCTGCGGCCGATCATCACGGCGTCGAGGTAGCCCTCGTGGTCGATGGTGAGCGCCAGCCCGTCGCGCCAGACCAACGGCTGGGCGTCGTTCGGTACGAGCTGCTCGTGGACCCGCCCGGCCCAGCGGGCCCGCGCCCGCCGGAAGATGCGTGGCGCGTCGAAGGTGGTCGGGGTGCCCGAGCCGTCGCCCATCGCATTGGCGATGGAGATCTTGTAGCCGTCGCAGCCGGTGGAGCGGGTGAGCCGACTGCGCACCTCGACCGGGTCGGGGCAGACCACGAGCTCGTCCGCGTCGATCCAGAGGATCCAGGTGCCCGTGCACTCGCTCAGGGCGGCGTTGCGCGCGCGGGCGAAGTCGTCGTCCCAGTGCCCGCGGATGACGGTCGCCCCCACGGCCTCGGCCAGCTCGGGGGTGCCGTCGATGGAGCCGGTGTCATAGATCACGACCTCGTCGACGACGTCCTTCAGCGCGTAGAGGCAGGCCCGGATGCTGGCGGACTCGTCGCGGACGATGAGGCAGGCGGAGACGAGAACCCCGCCGGTCGCAGCCTCGTCGGCGTGCTTGGCCGCCAGGACCGTACGGTTGCGCTCCTGCAGGGCGAACCAGTCGACGTCGTTGGCGTCGAACGTCTGGTGCCCGACGTGGTGGACGAACGACGCGTGGGCGATGACGAGGCGGCCGCCGGCGTCGCGGAGCCGCTGGCACAGATCGTCGTCCTCGTAGCCGCCGACCTCGAATCGCTCGTCGAAGCCGCCGATCTCGGCGAACGCCGCGGCCGTGACCGCGAGGCAGAAGCCGACGAGTCGCTCGACGTCGGTGGTCCCCCGGTTGGACTCGCGCCAGGCGCGGGCGAACCGCTGCACCTCGGCGAGCTTGCCGCCGTCGTACCGCGCGTCGGCGACGAGCTGCGGTCCGGAAACGGCGTTGGAGCGCGGACCCGAGGCGACGACGCCCTCGTCCTCGAGCGGCGCCAGCAACGCGTCGATCCAGCGGCTCGGGGTGAGTGTGTCGTTGTTCAGGAAGACGACGACGTCGGTGGTCGCGGCGGCTGCGCCCTGGTTGCAGGCGGCGGCAAACCCCCGGTTGTCGGCGTTGGTGATGACGGTCAGCCACGGCCGGCGGGCCAGCTCGGCCGCGGTCGCGTCGCTGGACCCGTTGTCGACCACGACCACCCGGTCGCGCAGGCCCAGGGTCGGGCGCAGCGAGTCGAGGCAGCGCCGGGTGTGCTCCCAGGCGTTCCAGACGGGGATGACCACTGTTGCGGGCGGGCGCGTCATGCGGGTGGTTTCGGCAGTTCTGCCGGGTTGGGTAAGCGTCCCGGCAAAGCTCACGCAGCGTGATCGGGGATCGTCACCGACCGTGTTCGCGGGACCCCACCCCCGTACCGGATCACTGGGCGGCCCTGGCGGCTATGCCGGCGCGGATACCAGCCGAAAGCCCCCACTGATCGCGATCAGTGGGGGCTTCTGGCTGCTCTGGCGGCACTCATTCCAGCAGGAACGTCCCAGTGATCCGCAAAGGGGGGCGACTGGGGAAAGGGGGGCTAGGAGTCGCCGCGGACCTTGCGCACGACGGCCCACGCGCCCGGCAGGACGCCGGCGGCGAGCAGGATCTTGATCGCGTCGCCCCAGAAGAACGGCCGGGCGCCGAGCGACCATGCCTTGGCGAAGGAGACGTGGATCTCGTGGCCCAGCCACGGGACGCCGATCGCGTAGATGATCAGCGTGCCGAGGAACATCATGGCGACGGTACGGAGAACGGTACGGTCGCCGCCGCGCCCGGCGATGAAGCCGACCACCGTCGCGGCCACCAGGAAGCCGATGACGTAGCCAAAGCTGGCGCCGCCGAAGCCGTGGCCGCCCTTGGCGAACCACGGCACCCCCAGCCCACCCGCGACGAGGTAGAGACCCATGCTCATCGCCGCCTGCTGCCAGCCGAGCACCGCACCGACGGTCAGGACGCCGAACGTCTGGCCGGTCACCGGGATCGGCGTGTTGGGCAGCGGGATGGACAGCTGGGCCAGGAGGCCCACCAGGCCGGCACCGGCGACGACCAGCGCGGCGGTCCGTACGGCGGCGGGCACCCTGGGCGCCACGAAGTCGGACAGGACGCGTGGCCGGCGCAGGGCGTCCGCACCAACGGTGTAGCTCGTCATGGTCAGGCCTTCCACGAAAGGGGACTGCGAGGGCTGGTTGTCGCTCCTGGACATCTTGGCCCTCGTCCACAGGGCGGACCAAGGAGGCTCGCCACAAGCGACCCGTGCGAACGTTGGAGGAAGTGGACAAGGCAGGGAGGCAACAACACCTGTCTACTCCAGCAGGTGCCGGAGGTAGGCCGTGGGGTTGGCGAGGTAGCGCGTGAAGTGGTCGACGACGTCGAGATCGCGCCACGTCACCGGCGTCAGACCCTGGTCGTCCACCTGCAGGATCGTGGCCCCGGGCAGCGCGGTGAGGATCGGCGAGTGGGTGGCGCAGACGACCTGGCTGCCGGCCCGTACCAGCTCGTCGAGCACGCCGATGAGGACCAGGCACGAGGTGAACGACAGCGCCGACTCCGGCTCGTCCATCAGGTAGAAGCCGGGCCGTGCGAAGTACTGGTCGAAGACCTCGAGGAACGACTCGCCGTGGCTCATCCGGTGCAGCGGGTTGCGGGCGGGGGCCCCGCGGGGTCGTTCGTCGTAGAGGTCGTCCAGGTCCTCGAGGTAGGACAGGTGGCCGTGCATCGTCTCGGCACGCAGGAAGTAGGACCACGTCGGTGCGCCGACGGAGCGGGTCACCTGGAGCTGCTCGTGCAGCGGGGACTCGGTGGCCCGGC
This sequence comes from Acidothermaceae bacterium B102, assembly GCA_033097465.1. Classification (GTDB taxonomy): domain Bacteria; phylum Actinomycetota; class Actinomycetes; order JAWWOL01; family JAWWOL01; genus JAWWOL01. The sequence goes on along the minus strand of AP028633.1, from coordinate 2,667,315 downwards.
TGGAGTACGTCGCGTTGCGGCTGCCGCCTTCGGCGTTGTTGCCCGACGCGGCGGCGATCGCCTCGACGAGCGTCGACTTGCCGCTGCCGTTCTCGCCGACCAGGAACGTCACGCCGGGCGCGACGTCGAGGCCGTCACGCAGCAGGTGGGCGACGGGCGCCAGCGAGTAGGGCCACGCGGCCGCGTCCCACCCCGCTCCCGGCCGGGCAGCCACCCGGCGTACCGGCCGTTGGTCGAAGAGGGCGTCGCTCACTCCGCCATGATGCCGGGGCCGTCGGACGTTATCGGCGGCGCTGCTCGGCCTTGAGCCGCGCCCGGTCACTCATCGCGGGGTGAGTGAGCGGCTCGGCGCCCGGTCGCATGCCGGCCAGGGCGATGTCGAGGTGGCGCTGGCAGGCCAGGGCGGAAGCGTCGGTCAGCTCGAGGATGCCGCGCAGCGACCACATGAGGACCGAGACGTCGTTGCCGGTGACCTCGGCACGGATGGCGCCCTGGCTCTGGGCCGTGGCCAGCAACTCGGCCACCAGCGGCCGCAGCCGCGAGGAGTGCTCCTGGTGACCGCACCAGAGCCGGGCGAGGATGCCCCGGTGATGGGCCAGCGCGGTGGCAACCTCGCGCAGGAAGAGCTCGAGGCCGGCTCCCTCGCCTGCGGCGATCAGCCGCTGGGCCGACCCGGTCAGCTCGGTCAGCAGGTCCTCGACGAGCCGGTCGACGAGCGCGTCCTTGGTGCCGAAGCGGCGGTAGAAGGTGCCGATGCCGACGCCGGCCCGCTGGGCGATCTGTTCCACGCAGGCGTCCATGCCCTGCTCGTTGAACTCAGCGACCGCCGCCTCGAGCAGCCGGCGCTGGTTGTCCGCGGCGTCGCGGCGCAGCCTCGTACCGTCGAGTGCTGTCGGTGCCGCCACGCTGCCCAGGGTAGCCACCGGTCAGCGTCCTGCGGGCTCGTCGACGGGGTGCAGCAGGTTCATCGCGAGGTCGGCCTCGACCTCGGCGGGAGTCGAGCTCGACAGCCGCTTGCGTGCGCTCGGGATCAGCACCGCTGCCAGCGCCGCCAGCACCGCGACAGCCAGCAGGAACGCGAAGCCGTTGGTGTAGCCGCTCTCGCTGGGCAGGCCGCTCGCGGACACCTTGGCCGTGACGATGGTCGACATGACCGCCGCCCCGATCGAGCCGCCGATGGTACGGATGTTGGCGTTCATGCCGCTGGCAACGCCGGTCTGCACCGCCGAGACGGACTCGACGATCAGCGTCGACATCGAGGAGAAGGCCAGGCCCAGGCCGGCGCCCAGCAGGGACGACGCGAGGTAGATCTCCCAGCTCTGGGTGTGGGCGAAGGCCAGCACCGCCATGGGCACGGCGGTGACGGCGGAGCCGATGACGAGCACCAGCTTGGAGCCGATGCGACCGACCAGTCGGCCGGTGAAGATGCCGGCGATGAACATCGTGATGGTCATGGGCAGCAGGTAGAGGCCGGAGGCGGTGATCGAGGCACCGAAGCCGTAGCCCGCCGCCCGGGGCGTCTGCAGGAACTCCGGCAGGAAGCCGATGATCGCGTACATGCCCATGCCGAACAGCAGCGCCACCAGGTTGGTGGTCCACACGGCGGGCAGCCGCATCATCTTCATGTCGACCAGCGGCGACGCGCTGGTCAGCTCGACCCGCACCCAGCCGATCGCGAGCAGGACGGCCGCGCCGAACAGGCCGAGCGTGCGACCGGAGCCCCAGCCCCAGGTGCTGCCCTCGCTGAGCGCGACGAGCATGGCGACGAGCGTGCCGGTCAGGAGGGACGCGGCCAGCGGGCTGATGCGGCCCGGGGTGCGCACCTCTGACTCGGGGACGAAGAAGTGGGCCGCGAGGGCGCTGAGGACGACGAACACGAGTGGCAGCCAGAACAGGTAGTGGTAGTCGAGCGCGTCGACGATCGGGCCGGCCAAGACGATGCCCAGCCCGCCACCGACGGCGAGCAACGCTGCGGTGACGCCGATGGCCGAGCTGACCTTCTCGCGCGGGAACTCGTCACGCACGATGCCGAAGGCGAGCGGCAGGATCGCGCCGGCGGCCCCCTGGATCACCCGGGCGACGATCATCACCCCGATCGAAGTGGCGAGCGCCGCGAGCAGGGTGCCGACGGCGAGCGCGACGAGCACGCCCACCATGACCTTCTTCTTGCCGATCATGTCGCCGAGCCGGCCGAGGATGGGCGTCGCGACGGATGCCGAGAGCAGGTAGGCCGTCAGCACCCACGTCACGGTGTTCTGCGTGGTGTGCAGGCTGTGCTGGATGGTCGGCAGCACCGGCGAGACCAGCGACTGCAGCATCGAGTAGGTCGTCACCGCCACGAGGATCACCGCGAAGGTGACGTGATAGTGCTGGCGCTGCTCGGAATCGTTCATCGTCGAGGACACGGACGCAACTCTCACCTAAGCGGAACGGATACTCCACTCTAACAGCATTACGGAGCCATCATTCCGCTTATGCCCTGACCAGGGGCATCATGGTCGTCCGCCCTGACGGAGGAGGCCCCACCCTGGGCGGCGACCGGCTCCGGCAGCCACGGCGGCGACACGACACCACGGCGCACGACACGGTGTACGGGCGGCGCCTGCACCAACGCGTCCGAGACGTCGTCGTGGTCGAGCACCACGAGGTCGGCCCACTCGCCCGGCCGAGTGCCGTGCGGCTCGAGGCCGAGGATCGCCGCGGGCTCGGCGGTGATCGCAGCCAGCAGCCCAGCGGCGTCAGCCGACCGGCGGATCAGTCCGGCCAGCCACGCGGCCTGCAGCTGGCTCGCGTTGCCGAACGGAGCGAACGGGTTGGCGATGTTGTTGTTGCCGATGGCGGTGCGGACCCCCGCCGCACGCGCCCTCTCGTACGGTGCGAGACTGCGAGTGCCCGGCTCACCTTGGCCCGTGAGCCACAGGTCGGTCGCCGGCAGGACCACGAGCGAGATCCCCTGGGCGGCCAGCGTTTCCAGCACCAAGGCCTGGGTGTACGGGTCCATCGCGGCAAGAGTCGTCACGTGGCCGATGGTGACCTGCCCGGCCATGCCGTGAGCGGCGGTCCGCTCGGCGACCAGCCCGATCAGGGAGGCTGCGGGGTCGTCGCCGAAGTCGAGGTGCAGGTCAACCGGAGCGTGGTAGCGATCGGCCAGCCCGAAGACGATGTCGAGGTGGGCGGCGGGATCGGCGTCCGCATAGGGACAGCCACCCACCACGTCCGCGCCCTCGGACAATGCAGCCGCCATCAACGCCGCCATGCCAGTGGCGGCGAGCCCGTTCTGGGGGAAGGCGACCAGCTGAAGGGCGAGGCGGTCGGCCACGGCGTCGGCAAGCCTCTCGTGCATGACAAGCAGGTCAAGACCGTGCAGGGGCTCGATCTCGACCATGACCCGTGCGGCCGTGGTTCCGTTGCGTACCAGAGCATCTGCGGCCCGTCGGGCTCGACGAGCCGTCTCCGTGAGGGGTGTCGACGCGCGCTGCGCCGCCATGGCGGCAAGGACTACCGGCAGCTCAGCCGGCACCGACCCCGGAGCAAAGGCCTTGTCGAGGTGCACGTGAGCGTCGACGAAAGCGGGGAGCACGACCCGTCCCGCGACATCGAAGCCGGCCCCCGACGACGCCGGCTCGCTGGAGACGACGCGACCTTCGCTGAGAACGAGGTCACAGCCCTCCGGGTGCTCCGGAGTACGCGCCCCGCGGACACGCTCGATCAGCACGACTGCAAGCGCCGCGAGGCGGCGGTGTGCCGGCGAAGCACGTCGTCAAGGCCGGCGGCGTCGGGCCCGCAGAGCGTGAAGTCGGCAACCACGGCCTCGCCGCCCACCAGCAGGTCACGCGGCGCCGACGGTCCGCAGCGCAGCCACGCCTCGACGGGGTCGGAGACCGCACCCGCCCAGCGGAGTCCTTCGACCGGCCAGACGGCGATGTCGGCATTGGCCCCCACCGATAGCTCGCCGATCTCGCCGGACCGGCCGAGGCAGGCGGCCCCGTTGCGGGTCGCCATGGCAAGCACCTCGCGCGCGCCGAAGGCCGCGGGTCCCGAGCGAAAACGGTTGGCCACCAACGCCATCCGGGTCTCCATCCACATCGACGACAGGTCGCCGTTCGACGAGCCGTCCACGCCGATGCCGACGGCCACCCCTGCATCGAGCAGCTCCCGTACCGGAGCGATGCCGACCGACATCATGAGCCCGGCGGAGGCGCAGTGCGCGACACCGACGCCACGGGCACCGAGTCGCGCAATCTCCTCCTGGTTGGGGAAGAAGGCGTGGGCGACCCAGGTCCGCGGCGAGAGATAGCCGACGGACTCGAGCCAGTCAACCGGGCGAACGCCGTGCAGGTCGAGACAGTACGGCTCGTCAGCCTGGTCACCCGACAGATGGGTGTGCAGCCGGACGTCGAGCCGCTCGGCCAGCGCAGCGACCTCGCGCATGAGGTGGTTGGTCGCCCCGAAGACGGAGTGCGGCCCCAGCGCGATCTGCAGCGACGACGACGGTGACCGATCGTGATGGGCCGCGACGAGACGGGCCGAGTCGGCCAGCACGTCGTCGCAGTCCTCGAGCATGTCGTCCGGCATGGGGCTGCCGTCGCGGCGTCCGCGGTCGACCGACCCCCGCGTCGCGTGCAGCCGCAGCCCCGACTCACCAGCTGCGACGACCTGGGCGTCGAGGAGGCTCTCGGTGCCCGGGCGTTGCAGGTAGAGATGGTCCGCCGTCGTGGTGCAGCCGCTCAGGGCCAGCTCGGCGAGGGCGACCCGGGTGGACAGGTAGACGTCCTCCGCCTCGACGCGGGCCCATACCGGGTAAAGGACACCGAGCCAGCCGAGGAAGTCGGTGGTGGTCATGGGCGCAAAGCTGCGGGTGAGGTTCTGCCACATGTGGTGGTGGGTGTTGACGAGGCCTGGCGTGACGAGACAACCGGCAGCATCGATGCGCCGAAGGGCCTCGGGCTCGTGACCCGCCTCGCCCACACCAGTGATCACGCCGTCGCACACGGAGACCCAGCCACCGCGCACCTCGCGTAGGTCGCTGTCCACCGTGGCGATGAGGGCCGCGCCCGCGATGACCAGATCGTCAGGCACCGCTGTCCTCAACCACGGTTGTAGACAACCCGTCGCACGTTGCCGGCTTGTTTCAGACCGATGAATCCTGGCTCGCGGCCTTGGCACGCAGCAACATTTCGTCATGGCTGACGTGGGTGTCCATCAGTCGTACGGCGCCGGTGGCGTCGCCGTCCAGCACGCACCGGAGGATCGCCGCGTGCTCGTCCCAGGCGGTGACCGACCGGATGTCGAGGTCGACGCTGAACATCCAGCCCACACGCATGCGGACGTTGGCCAGCACCGCGATGAGCTCCTCGTTGCCGGAGGCCGCGGTCAACAGCGCGTGAAACTCCTCCACGAGCGCCGGCAGCTCGTGCAGCCGGCCAGCCGAAACCGCCTTGCCGGCAAGGCTTACCACCCGCGCCATGTCCTCCGCCTGCCGACCTCCGCGGGCGTCTGCGGCGCGTCGCACGCCGAGCAGTTCGAGCGCGCGCCGGATCTCCATGAGCTCCAGGGCCTTCTCCATGTCGGGCATCGCGACGGTGGCACCGCGCCGTGGCGAGAGCACGACCAGACCCTCGGTCGCTAGCATCTGCAGGGCCTCTCGTACGGGCACCCGCGACACCCCGCGGTCGGAGGCCAGCTGCTCCTCGGGGACACGCGTCCCGGGCTGGAGCTCGCCCGTCAGGATCGCCGACCGGACGGCGTCGGCCACGAGGTCGCGCAGCGGCCGCGTACCATCCGAATCACGGCGTCGTTCCATCCGCAACTCCCCGATGTCGATGATGCAACAGCGACATCATCCCGCAAGCGAGAGGACCAGCGACGGTCGGGTGCCCGATCAGCCCAGGGCGTCGAGGTAACGCGGCAGCGGGCGCTCGTCGTAGTGGTGCCTCACCGGGGACGGATGACCGGTCAGGTCACGCAGGGTGGACAGGCGGCCGGCGATGGCCGCCTCCATCAATGCGCTCTGGGCAACAAGCTCCGTGGCGTACGGGCGGAGCTCAGGTGGGACGGGTCCCTGGACCCTGCTGGCGTCGACGAGTGCCGGCGGCTCCCCCACGCAACCGGACTCCATCCACAGCGCATAGAGACGCAATGTCTCCGTGTACTGGCGGAGGAGCTCAGGCCACTCCACTGCGCTGTCCCACCAACGACTCGGTCGCGAGGATCGCCGCTGCCTCGCGCCATGCCGCGGCCAGCGGCTCGACGACCGCGATGCAGTTGCCTACCTTGACCGCACTCTTGCTCAGGTTGGCTTCGATCAGCTGGTCGTAGAGGTACTCGTAGAGATCGTGCAGGTTCTGGGCCCCGTTCCAGACCGACATGTCGAGGGTGTCGCTGAGGACTCCGACGATCTGCTGGGCGTGGACGAGTGCGTGGTGGGCCTCCGGCACTTCGCCTGTCAGGCAGGCCTTCTCGGCCCGGTTGAGGTCGAGAAGCAGCCGGTCGTAGACCATGACCAACCGCGCGGCCGGGCTGGCCGTCTCGACCGCCTCTGACAGGTAGCGCTGCTGCTGCTGCGAGTACATGGCTGCTTTCTTAGCCGCTGGAGGAGGACGAGGAGGAGAGCGCGGAAGTAAGCATGTCGCCGGTGCTCTTCAACGAGGCGATGGCTGTCTCCATCGCGTTGAACTGGCTCTGGAGCAGCGAGCGCTGCTGGGTGAGCAGGACGTCGGCGTCGGAGATCTGCGTCGCCAAGCCCTTGTTCAAGGCGTTGAGCTGGGTGAGCGAGAAGGCGAAGTCACCCTTGATGGGATCCGCGAAGCGCTCGGACAGACCCTCCATGGAGGCCGCGACACCCGGGGTGTAGCCGAAGGTGCCCAAGGAGACGTTGCTCCCCGCGGGGATGCCGGCGGCGGTGATCTGCAAGGCGAGACCGCCGATGCCCACCGTGCCCGTGGGCACGGACAGCGTCTGACCGTTGCCCGTGGCCGCAATGCCGCCGATCGTGCCGGCGACGTCGAGCCCGGAGTACGTCGTCCAGCTGTTGGCCGTCGCCGCGAGACCGCTGCTGGTGCCGGTGGAGGAGAAGTCGAAGCTGCCGGGAGTGCCGTAGTTCTGCGATGTCAGCGCCAGGTGCGTGCCGGCGCCGTCCGTGACGACGGAGGCCGTCACGCCGATGCCTGCCTTGGTGGCTGCGGCGTTGAGTCCGGCGGCGACGTCCTGCAGCGACTGCCCTGCGTTCGCGGCGAAGGTCGCCACGGTGCTGCCGGAGCGCAGCGACAGGGTCTCGGCCGAGGCCAGCGTCCCGGACACAGCGGCACCGGTGGTGCCCGCCTTCGTCGCGGACTGGGAGACCGTGATCGCGTACGAGCCTGCGGAGACCGTGCCCGGCGCGTAGACGAACGACGCGGCGCCGGTGTAGGTCGGCGAGGACGCGGTGAGGGCACCTCCGGAGGAGAAGCGGGCCGCGGTGCCAGCCGGGTCGGCCGTGAAGGCCGTGATGAACGCGGTGCGGTCAAAGCTCAGGTGGCCGTCTGCGGTGAGGTTGACGCCACTGGAGTCAATGCCGCTGCCGTTGGGGCCGGTACGGACCGTGCCGACGAGGTTGAGCACCTGGCGGCGCAGCGACATCAGGTTGCCGTCGCCCATGAGGTCGCCGGCGACCTGGGTGGTCGTGTTGTAGCCCCCATAGGTGTTGAGCTGGTCGAGCAACGTGTTGGCGGCGGTGACGAAGGTGTTGACCTTGTCCGCCATGCCGCTTGCGTCCTGCGTCGCCGTGATGGTGGTGGGGGCGCCGCCGACGGGCGTCGTGCCGGTGAGGGTGACGTTGACCCCGGGCATCAGGCCAGTGATCGTGTTGGTGGACGAGGTCACGTCGTAGCCGTCGTCACCACCGACGTGCAGCAGCGCGTCGGCTCCCGCCGAGACGGTGTGGAGACCGCCCACGCCGGCGAACGCTGCGCCCGAAACGTTGATCTGCGCGTTGGCGCCGGTCGTCTGGCTGGACAGCTGCAGCCGGTAGGCGTTGTCCCCGGTCCGGATCGCGGCGGCAGAGACGCCCTGGTTGGACGCGTTGATGGCCGAGACGACGGCAGAGAGCGAGCCGTCGCCCGTGCTGATCTGCGACCCGGACATCGAGCCGACCGCGAGGTGTCCGTCGAGCACTGCGGTGACCGAGCCGCCGGTGCCCGAGGGCAGGGAGACCGACGAGCCCGGCACGAGGTTGGACAGCGTGGTGCTGGTGCCGTCGACGGTGATGATGCCGTCGGAGCCGGTCACGGCAGCACCGGCCGTCAGGCCGAGGGACGCGAGCGCGCTGCCGCCGGTGAGCTGGAGGCTGGCCGCGCTGCCCTCGTTGGCCGTCGAGACCTTGAGCCCACCGCTGACCGGGTCCACGGACGCCTTCAGCGCGCCGGCCGAGGCCGTGGCGATGGCGGCCGCGAGCTGCACGGTGGTGTAGGTGCCGGGCGGCAGCTGGTAGGAGACCGCGACGCCGTTGACCACGGCACTGAACGAGTCGTTGGTGCCGGCGGCGATCGTCACGGGAGGCGCGGGGGCCGCGCCGGTGACGACGGCGCCGGAGGAGGCCTGGGTGACGGCGATCGTGTGGTTGCCCATGGCGAGCGACGAGTCGCCGGAGACGGTACGCAGCCCGAGGCCGAACCCGCTGGAGGCCACGAACAGCGGCCCGGAAGCGATGGTGCTCGACGTCGAGGCGACGGAGAGTCCGGTGGCGACCACGTTGGCGGTGGCAAGGTTCTGCACCGAGAAGGACACCGCGCCGGCGCTGCCGCCCGAGGTGGCGGTGGCCGAGGCGACGGTGGAGTTGCTCGAGCTCGCGACGACCTGCTGCCAGTCGTTGACACCCTGCAGCGAGCGCGCCGCGGACTGCAGCGCGAGCATCTTGGTGTTGAGGTCCTGGTAGTCCGAGATCTTGGTGTTGTTCGCGGTCTGCTGCGTCTGCAGGTTGGTCTTGGTCTGGCCGTTGACCGTCATCAGCGCGTTGATGATGGCGGTCGTGTCGATGCCCGAACCGAGACCGCTGACGGCGGTCGTGGAGGCGGTCGAGGACACACCAAAGCTGTTCGCAGCGGTGGACGTGGTGCCACTCGTACTTACCGTCATGATGCCCCTCCTGCCTTGATCGGGTGACCGGTCAGGAGAGGTGGGCCGCGCAGTTCAGCACGACCCACCCCGCCTGGTGCGGACTGAGCCTCTTACTGAACGAGCTTGAGGATCGTCTGCGGTGCCTGCTGAGCCTGGGCCAGCATGCTGGTACCGACCTGCTTGAGGATCTGGAGCGAGCTGAAGGTCGTCATCTCCTGGGCCATGTCGGTGTCGACGAGGCGGGAGTTGGCGGCCTGCAGGTTCTGCTGACCGACACCGAGGTTGGTGGCGATCACGGTGAGGCGGTTCTGAGCGGCACCCATCGTCGACTGCGCCTGGGTCACGTTGTCCAGGGCGGTCTTGATGGTGGCGAGGGAGCTCGAGGCACCGGCCTGGGTGCTGATGTCCAGCGCGTTGACGCCGAGGTCGGTCGAGGAGAAGCCCTTGTTCGCCGTGCCGTTGTTGATCGCGACGGAGACCGTGGAGGCGCTGGTCGCGTCGGTGCCGACCTGGAAGGTCGCGTTGTAGGTGCCGGCCAGCAGGTTGGCGCCACCGAAGACGGTCGACGCGGAGATCTGGTCCAGCTGGCTCTTCAGCGCGGTGAACTCCTGGTTGTCAGCGACGGCAGCGGAGTTGTCGCTGCTGCTGCCGTTCGCGGCCCGCATCGCCAGCTCGTTCATGCGCTGGAGGATGGAGGTCGTCTGGTTGAGCGCGCCCTGGGCGGTCTGCAGGACAGACACACCGTCCTGAGCGTTGTTGATCGCCACGCCGTAGGAGCGGGACTGGCGCTGCAGCTGCTGCGAGATGACGTAGCCGGCAGCGTCGTCCGCCGCGGTGTTGATCTTCATACCTGAAGACAGCCGCGAGAGCGAGGTCTGGAAAGCATCGCTGGTCTTGTTGAGGTTCTGGTACGCCCCGATGGCCGCGATGTTGGTGTTGACGGTGATACCCATGCTGTTTCCTCCATGATGTTTCACCCTGCCGTCCGTGGCGGGTGAGCCGTTGTGGCTTGCTCTTTATCGGCACGGGGCCGTCGGACTTGAGGAGAGCAGCCGCTGACTTGCCGGGTGGTGCGGGTGGATCAGACGGTGACCTCGGTACGGACGAGGCGCCAGGCGGGCACCATCGACAGCAGGCCCTCGCCGTACCCAACGATCGCGACCTCCGCGTCGAGGCGCCGGGTACGACAGGACAGCAGCTCGGCGACCGGGGGCTGCACGTCGCCGCCACCGCCCGCCCGCCAGACGCCGCCGAGGCGGATGTGCTCGTCACTCATCGGGGTGTAGAGGGCCACGAGGATGTTGAAGACCTCGCTGAGGTTGTCGATCAGGTCGCTCGCGAGCACACCGGCCTCGAGCGACTCCTGCACTCGCGGAGCCGGCAGCAGCCCGAAGCCGGTCGCGAGCACCGCCGCAAGCCGCAGGTCCATGCAGCCCGCTGCCGCCAGGCCGCCGTCCTCGAAGACGTAGTGCCAGACCATCGCGGCGTCCTCGGAGTAGACCATGGAGAGCGAGTCGCGGGTGGTGACCGGACGGCCCATCAGGGTGTCCAGGACCGCGTACAGGTGGTGGGCGTTGGGCACGCCCTGCTTGGACGTCTTGGCCATGCCGCCGGAACCGACGCCACCGAGAACGGCGGCGAAGATCTCGGGCGTGAACGGCTTGGTGATGACGAAGTTGGCGCCCTCGTGCTCGGCGATGTCGCGGATCGCCGGGGTGCCCTCGCTGGTCACGAAGCCGAACGGCAGGGTGAGACCCCGGCTGCGCAGCGTTCGAAGCAGCTCCAAGCCCGACATCCGGGGCATGTTCCAGTCGCACATGACGAGGTCGGCTCCGCTGTCGCGGAGGACCTCGAGCGCCTCGAGGCCGTCGCTGGCCTCGAGGATGTCGTGGCCGCCGTACCCCGCCTGGCGAAGGGTCCGCTTGACGAGCATGCGCATCGTTCGACTGTCGTCGACGATGAGGATCTGCATGGAGGCCTGCCGATGGGCTCGTGGGGTCAGGGGTGACGTAGCTCCAGAACATGTCGACCGCGCAGAACCGGCCTTGAGCCGAACGGGTGAAGCATCTGACCGCCGAATGCTCCCGGGGCGTCGATGGACGCGCCGGCCTACGGCAGCCCCTACGGGATCGCCACCCCCTGCAGGACGACCGGGCCCAGCGTGTAGTCGAGCTCGGTGGCCTGGCTGACCCCGCTCGGCGTCAGCACGTCCACGGCCTTGGGCACGGAGCCCGGGGCGGCGGTGCAGTGCGGGTCAAGGCTGGCGACGGCGCACACCCCGAACTGGAAGTCCTGCGGTACGGGCTGGAACCCGCGGGCGTTGTCCGCGCTGAACCCGTCCTGGCCGGTCAGCACGACGTTGAACGCCCAGCCGCTGGTCGGAGCACCACCGAGGGCCGCCTTGTCGACGCTGAAGGTGATGTAGCGGGAGATCGGGTTGCCGCTGATGGTGACCGACCCCACGGTGTTGCCCGCCGCGTCGACGAACTGCTGCCCGAAGCCCTGCACCTCGATCCGCCGGCTCCAGGGGTTGGCGAGGGTGTAGTTGCGACTGGTGTAGGCGGCCTGGGTCGAGGTCGGCGAGGCGCCCGGCTGGCTCACGTACACGTCGACCAGCTGCGCCCCAAGCGGGCTGCCGAAGGTCGGCGAGAGGTCGCGCGTCTGCACCCGGAAGGTGACCGTCGACCCGGTGTCGTACACCTGGAAGTCCTGCAGGTCGTAGGCGCCCGGCACGAAGTTGGACGACGTCGGGTAGGCGTAGTTGCCCGGACCGTTGTCGTCGTTGCTCGGGTCGGTCGCGTCGAAGAGCAGGGTGCCGACCACGACGTCGTTGTCGACGGTGCGGGTGGTCTGGGCGGTGCCACCGGTCGGCGACGTCGCCGTGATGACGAGCACGCTGGTGCCGTTGCCCACGGTGACCGGTACGGAGAACGAGCCGCTCAGCGGCACCGTGGCGGTGGCCGTGCTGGACGTGCCGCCCGCGTCCGTGCCCACGACCCCGATGTCGATCGTGTCACCGGGAGTGGCGGTGCCGACGACGGTGTCGGTGTTGCCGTTGGTGGCCGTGTTGTTGGCCGGAGCGGTCACCGTCAGGTCGGTGGTGGTCGTGGAGTGCGTGACGTACCGGTCCTTGACCGCGGCAGGCTGCTCGAGGCTGCGACCGTGGCCAAGGTCGGCCGTCAGCCGTACCTCCGACGCCGCACCCCAGGTCAGCGGGGCGGCCGAGCCGGTGGCCTGACCGTCGGTGAAGCCGATGGAAGCGGTCGTCGGGTCGGTGCCGTACGGGGAAGCCGGCACGTCGGGGTCGTCCCACACCTGCTCCGGTACGAGGCCGACACCGGACGCGGAGTCGTTGATCGACTTGAGCAGCGTGCCGGCGGTGGCAGCGTCACCGGCCGCCTGGTCCTGCTGCGCCCGCTCGGCAGCGAGCACGGGCCAGATGTGGCCGGTGCCCTTGTTGCTCGGGGCCCACGGCGAGCCGGTCTGCACGCAGCCGCCGGGAGACGCCGAGGGCAGGTAGCAGTCGCCGTACCCGTCGTTGTTGTAGCGCAGCCAGCCGATGCCGGTCGGGGTGGTCCGCTCGATCGTCGCGTCGACGACCTTGAGCGACGCGGTCACGTCCGGGTCGGTCGGCGAGAGCTCGCCGAGGCGGACCAGCTCGAGGAAGCCGGCGTCGATGACCTGGCGCTGGTCGAGGGTGGGACCACCGTTGCCGAGGCTCAGCGTCTCGGCGGCGTTGGGGTCGCCGGTCGGCGAGAGGCGGATGAAGTAGCGCCCGCTTGCGTTGAGGGTGCCGGTCGTCGTCACGCTCCACGCCTTGATGCTGCGCTGGTAGAGGTCGGCGGTCGCGAGCCAGACCCGCGCATCGGCGTCGTCACCATGCGCCTTGGCGATCTGGGCACCCGCGACGAGGCCGGCGATCTCGGCCGCGATGGTCGAGGGCGAGTAGCCGGACTGCTCCTCCCAGCGCTCGGGACCGAACGCCGGGCCCTTGGCGGCGACGAAGTTGGCGGCGGCCTTGATGTGCGGCCAGAGCGTGTCGTCGCCCGAGAGGCCGGACTGCAGCGCCATCAGGATCGGGTAGGCCGCCTCGTCGAGCTGGGTGTTGAACGAGTCGGGCGCCGTCTTGCCGTTGACCAACGAGTTGCGCGGCATCGAGCCGTCGGGCAGCTGCTGGTGCAGGAACAGGAACCGCACGGTGTCGCGGGCCGTGGCGATGTCACCGTCGGTGTAGAGCGCGGTCCACGCCTCGTACAGGTCGCGGGCAAAAACTTCGCGGTACGAGCCGAAGTAGGTGTTATTCGGATCACCGGCGGAGACCGCCTGACCCCACGGGCTGGCGAGGGACGCGACGATGGCGCCGGGGAACGTCTTGTCCTCGCTCGCCTTCACCACGTTGGCCGAGACGTAGTAGGCATGCTTGGCCTTGGCGGTCTGCGCCGACGTGAGGCCGGGGAGGTTGGCGAAGAACGAGGCTGTCGGGGTGCGCAGCGAGACGTCGTACCGCAACCAGCCCAGCGCATAGCTGGCGACGAGGGAGCCCCAGGACCGGTGGACGGAGGCGCCTGCCACGGATACCGCCTGCTGCTGCGTGGTGCCGAAGCCGAGGGCGAGGGTGAAGTCGCGGTCATGGCCAAGGGAGACGCCTGCGGTCTGCTCGACGTTGCCGTTGCTGGCCGTGGTGGTCGGGGTCAGCGCGTGGGCGGCGTCGAGCTGGACGAGGCCGTCGCTGGGCGTCCCGACGAAGCCGCTGCTGACCTGGGTGAACGGGTGGTCGGCACGCAGCGCCAGGAAGGACGGAACCGCGTAGTCACGGTTGGCAGCGTTAGTCGCGGTGTTGGTGTCGTACGAGACGGGCACGGGCGAGCCGGTGGACGTGTCCACGACCGCGGTGTCGGCGCCTGCGTTGCCGGTGCCGCCGCCGCCGTTGCCACCGACCGTCGCGTCGAGGCGGACGTAGACCTTGTCGTGGCGGGCCGCGTTGGTGAGCGGCACGAACTGGGTGTGGACCACAACGCTGCTGCGGTCGGTGTCGGTGAGGTAGGTGGTGACGAGGCGGTAGCGGCCGCTCTTGGCCGTGGCGGTCACCGTGCACACCATGCCGGTCGGGTCGGACGCGACCTTGTACGTCGTGTCGCGGGTCTGCAGGTCGGTGAAGGTCGAGCCGTCCGTGACCACGTACTGCATCGTCTCGACGTTGGTCGTGTCGATCGTCGGGGCGTAGACGTCGCTCAGGACGCCGTTGGCCACGGTGTACCAGATCTTCGAGGTGGTGTTGCGCGCCGTACCGAGGCAGTCCTTGCGGGCCTGGTCGAAGTGGGAGACCGCGCCGACGCTGGGCGCCGGGTCGACGGCTCTCGCGGTGGCCAGCGGGCCGGCGAGGCCGGTGACGGCAGCGACCGCCGATGCCACGGACAGGGGGACGACCACGGACCTGGCGAACCGGCGCATCGGTGTTGCCTCTCGTCACGAACCGGGTCGGACGCCACTGTCCGACCCGCGCAACTGCGGACATTAGCCCCGTACCGCCGCAACTCGCAATGGCGCCTTTGCCCAGCAGCAGGTGAACACTGCGGTGTTGCCGTGCCCTTGCGGCACGCAAACTCGCCGGCTCGAGCGCTCGCTGAGCGTGCGGCTCCCCGATCAGTCGGAGTTAGTGTGCAAGCCCGCGTCACCAAGCTCCACGGCGTCGCGCAAAGTCAGTCGCGGGTGCCACCTGACTGCCCGCCCGGAAGCGTGGCGCTGAAGTGACCGAATACGGCTCCTTTTGCGCCACGCTTCGGGACCGGCGAAGCGGCTGCTCTTAGCCGTCGGTCCTGCCACTGCCGTTGTCCCCGCCGCCGTTGCCCTTGTCGTGACCGGTTCCCTGGCTGGGGTGGGCGCGGTTGCCCTTGCCGTCGTCGGAGCCGCTGCCGTCGCCGCTGCCGGCGCCGTGCCCGTGCCGTGCGGTGGGCCGGGGCGCGGGGGTGTGCCGGCCGCCATCGTCTCCGCGACTCGCGCTGGCCCCAGCCGAAGGCCTGCCGTGGCTGCTCGTCCGACCGTCGCCGCCACGCGACCCCGAGTCCGCGCCCGAGCTGCGCTCCGTCGGGCGGGGCGACGGCGTGGGCGTCGGTCGGGGCACCGTCGGCACGGCGGTCGGGCCACTCACGACCACCGGAGCTGAGTGGGTACGGGCCTTGGCCGCGGGCGGCGTGGTGGACAGCGCGGGCGCCGGAAGCGGGGTCGGAGCGGCCGAGGTCGCAGCGTGCGGGACAGCGCGTGGGACCACGTGCCGCGGCGCCCGGTGCACGGCGTCGTGCGGCTCCGGCAGCGTGAACGGGGTGACGTGGTCGACGATGCCGACGACCACCTTCTGCGCCGGCGCGGGCAACGCGTTGGCGGCCGCGGCCGACACCAGGCTGGTGCACGTCGCCACGAGTACGGCGGCCGCGCGCCACAGCTGGCGCCGGGCCGGCGGGCGGCGTACGACGGGCGGCGCGGGAGCGAAGCCGCGGGACAGCATGCTCTCGAGGGCAAAGGTAGGGGCCGGCGCGGGGGCCGAGCTGACCGCACGCATCGAGGAGAGCAGGCGCTGCAGGTCGGGCTCCGCGGCCGGCACCGAGCCACGCAGCAGCTGCTCGACGAGGAAGTCGTCGAGATCAGTCGGCGCGCCGGAGTCGGTCATGTTGTCTCTGTCATCGTCGTCGCGGCTCATAGGGGTACGCCCGACGTGGAGAAGTGCTCGCGCAGGGCCACGACGGCACGTCGTTGCAGCTGCTTGATCGCGCCGCTGCTGCGCCCCATGACCGCTGCCACCTCGTCGACCGTGAGGTCGCCGACCAGCCGCATCAGCAGCACGTCCCGCTGGTCCTCCGGCAGCCGCGCCAGCACCGCCCGGACCGACTCGTCGCTCATGGTCGCCAGGGCCTGGTCCTCGGCCGACGCGGAGGTCGCCCCGCGCTCGTATCGGCCGGGGTCGAACTCGACGGTCTCGGGCTGGCGCGACCGGCGCCGCAGGTCGTCCACGAGACGGGCGTGGGCCACCGAGAAGACGAACGTCCGAAGGCCGGCCAGACCGCCGGTGACCTCCGGAAGCCGGGTGAACACCACGAGGAAGACCTCGCTCGTGAGGTCCTCCGGGGCGCTCGCACCGCGCGAGCGCAAGTAGCCGTTCACCGCGGGGGCGAGCTCGTCGTACAGCCGCCGCAGTGCCCAGGGCTGACCGAGGACGGCAGCAGGCAGGACGGTGTCCAGTGCGTGGTCGGTCACCGTCACCTCGCTCCGTGCCTGCCCCGGATCTCCTGGATGCGCCCGAGGGGTGCGCCGTCGTCTCATCGGCAGCGGCGGGCCCCGTCCGAAGTGGCGACGAACCCCGGGGCAGGAACGCGTAACCCTCGGAGGCCCTCCGTCGATTGCCGTCCCGAGCGGCCAGCTGTGGCCGAACGCCCACCGGAGGAATCCATGTCCGTCGCCCGTCGCCCGGGGCTCGCCGCCCTCGCAGTCACCGGCTCGTTGCTGCTGCTCGTCAGCTCGCCCGCCACCGCCTTCGCCGCCGACCACCACGGCTCCGGCCCGCACGCCAGGTCGAGCCACTTCGCCCTCAACGGCCTCGTCGTCTCGCAGCAGGGCACGACCGCAGTCGTCCTGGCGCGCACCTTCGCCGACCGCACCGGCGTCCAGCACAACGTCAACGTGAGCGTCACGGTCGGCGCCAAGCAGGGACACTCGCGCTCGCACCACGCCACTGCGCTCGTCGTCGGCGACCAGGTGCAGATGACGGGTACGGAGACCGGCAGCGGCGACAACGAGGACCTGACGGCCAACCACGTCAGCCAGCACGAGCTGCGCGCGCATGTGTTCGTGGGCGCCATCACCGCCATCAACGGCAGCGTCATCACGGTGGCAAAGGCGGCCAACCCCAGCGATGACCAGGGCGCGTGCGACCACCCCGGCCGCGGCTTTGGCGTCGACGTCTCGCAGGCATCGGTCCTCGTCGACGGAGCTGCGGGCGCCCTCGCCGTCGGCCAGAGCGTCGCGGTGCTGGGCACGGGCTACCACGACGCCATCGTCGCCTCGGCCGTCTACGCCTTCACGACCGCGCCCGCCGTCGTCGCCGGTGAGATCAAGGCGATCACGGGGACCCAGGTCACCGTCGACGGCCGGCGGGACAGCAGCACCGTGATCGACCTCGCCACGACCCCGCTCATCGTCAACGGCAACGTCGGTGGCGACGTCAGCATGCTGTCCGAGGGCACGAAGCTGCTGACGCTGGGCACTAGCAGCAACGGCGTGTTCACCCCCACGCTCGCCTTTGCCTTCAACGGTGGCGACCGCCACCCGGTCGGCGGCAACGAGAGCGAAGGCTGACCCCGTACCGCCTCATGGCGTGGGCGCTGAGGTGACCGGAGACGGTCGCCTCAGCGCCGGCGTACGGGGCCGCTGGGTCAGGCGAGCGCGGCCTTGATGTCCGCCGCGAAGGCGTCGATGTCGTCCTCGGTGGTGTCGAAGGACGTCATCCAGCGCACCTCGCCGGTGTGCTCGTCCCACACGTAGAACCGGTGCTTCTCCTGAAGCGCAGCGGTGGCCGCGGCCGGCAGCACGGCGAAGACGGCGTTGGCCTGCACCGGCCGCTGCACCTCGACGCCGTCAATGTCCCGCACTGCCGCGACCAGCCGCTGAGCCATCGCATTGGCGTGGGAGGCGTTGCGCAGCCAGAGGTCTCCCCCGATGAGCGCCTCGAGCTGGGCCGCCACAAAACGCATCTTGGACGCGAGCTGCATGGACGTCTTGCGGAGGTACGGGACCCCGTACACCGCGTCGGGATTGAGGACCACGATGGCCTCACCGAACATGAGCCCGTTCTTGGTCCCGCCGAAGGACACCACGTCGACGCCCGCGTCGGTGGTGAAGGCCCGGAACGGCACGCCGAGAGTGGCGGCGGCGTTGGAGATGCGCGCGCCGTCGAGGTGGACGAACAGCCCCTTGGCGTGGGCGTGGTCGCAGATCGCAGCGATCTCGTCGACGGTGTAGCAGGTGCCGAGCTCGGTGGTCTGGGTGATCGAGACGACCTTGGGCTGCGACCGGTGGACGTCGCCGAACCCCCAGGCGTGCTGGTCGATCAGCTCGGGCGTCATCTTGCCTGTCGCGGAGGGCGAGGTCATCAGCTTGATGCCGGCGACCTTCTCGGGTGCGCCTCCCTCGTCGCTGTTGATGTGGGCGCTCGAGACACAGATGACCGACTCCCACCGGCGCAGCATCGACTGCAGCCCGACGACGTTGGCACCGGTGCCGTTGAACACCGGGAACACCTCGGCGCGCTCACCGAAGTGGCTGCGGAAGAGGTCGCCGATGTGGGCGGTGTAGACGTCGTCGCCGTACGCGACCTGGTGGCCGCCGTTGGCCGTGGCGATCGCTGCGAGCACCTCGGGGTGGACCCCCGCGTAGTTGTCGCTGGCAAAGCTGCGCAGCTCGGGGTCATGCCGCTGCTGAACGGTCACCGGGGCTATCTCCTCACGCATCGCATCGATGAATCGGGGCCAAGCCTAGGCCGCTGCTCCGGTGATGCCCGCGGCCGACTCGACGACGTCGCCGAGCTTGCGCTTGAGCGCCTCGTAGAACACGTTGAGCGGGAACTCGTCGGGCAGCACCTCGTCGACCATCTTGCGCGGCTCCTCCTGGTGCGGCAGGGCGGTGATGCCCTGGGCCCACACGGAGGCCGGATGCGCTGGTACGTAACGGGAAACGAACTCGTGGGCCGCCATCCAGTGACCGACCTTGGACCGGTCGATGCCGTCGTGGTAGAGGCGCTCGACCTCGTCGCACAGGTCGACGACGGCGCCCGGCAGGCGTACCCAGTCGAGGGAGAGCGCGTTGTCGGTCCAGTGCAGGACGCCCGCGCGGTGCAGGTAGGAGAACAGCAGCTGGCCGCCCAGCCCGTCGTAGTTGCGGACCCGGTTGCCGGTGATGGGAAAGCGGAACAGCCGGTCGAAGACGATCGCGAACCGCACCAGCCGGGCATGGGCCTGGCCGTCGGCCTCGAGCGCCAACGTCGACCGGAACGCGTTGAGGTCGCAGCGCAGCTCCTCCAGCGCGTACATCCAGAACGGCATCCGCTGCTTGATCATGAACGGGTCGAACGGCAGGTCGCCGTGGCTGTGGGTGCGGTCGTGCACGAGGTCCCACAGCGCGAACGTGCCCTGCGCGAGGTCCTGGTTGCCGAGCAGGCGCGCGGCGTCCGGCGGCACGGCGAGGCGCAGCGTCTCGGCGGCGGCGGTCGACACGGTACGGAACCGTGCGGCCTCGCGATCGCAGAAGATGCCGCCCCAGCTGAACCGCGGCACCTCGCGCACGGCGACGGTCTCGGGGAAGAGGACCGCCGAGTGGGTGTCGTAGCCCTCGGTGAAGTCGATGAAGGTGATGGGCACGAACATCGGGTTGTCGTAGCCACCCTGCTCGACCTCCGCCAGCCAGGACGGCCACATCACGCGGATCAGCAGCGCCTCGAAATTGCGGTTGGGGTTGCCGTTCTGCGTGTACATCGGGAACAGCACGAGGTGCTCGCGGCCGTCGACGCGCTGCAGGTCGGGGCGGAACTGCAGGAGCGAGTCGAGGAAGTCGGGCACCCCGAAGCCGTCGGCTGCCCAACGCTCGAGGTCGGTGCAGACCTGGGTGAGATAGCCCTCGTCGTACGGGAACCGGGCCGCGAGCTGGCGGGTGCAGGCCACGATCTGGGCCACCAGGTCGGCGGCTGCCGAGGCGTCCATCAGATCGGCGTCGACCGACCCGTCCTTGGCCTGGCCGGAGCGCAGCGCGGAGACCGAGGCCTTGAGCGCGCGCCACGCGGGGTCGTCGGCCACGTCCGCAGAACGGGTGTCGACGGCCCGGCCGTCCATGCGGCCACCGGCGGCCCAGGCGACCGTGTTGGCCCACAGCTCGGACTGGCTGTAGTCGGCGATGGAGTCGTCACCGAACAGGTCGGAGTCGGCGAAGACGGCGACCCGGCCGGCGTCCGGCTCGACCGTGACGGCGAGCGGCAACCCGGCGGGGTCGGCGGTGCGGGAGGTGCGGGCGAGCACCTGCGCGTCCGCTGCCTCGATGACGCCCGCGCGGTAGAAGCACGCCCCCGAGACCCCGGCGAGCACGTCCTCGTCGGCCAGGATCGGGTGCGGCACGAGCTCGCCGAGCACCCAGGTCGCGACGCCCTGGTGGTTGTGCAGGTCCTGCACGGTGGTGGTGATGATGCGGACGCCGAACCGGGCGAGGAGGTCGTTGAGGTTGTTGCCGTACTTGTCCTGGTCGCACTCGCCGAGCACGACGAGCCCGCCACCGCCGCGTACCCAGCGCTCGACGACATCGATCTCGTCGGCGGTGAGCAGCGGCGAGCCGAGCCACGTGGTGCGCTCCCACGCCGGCTCCGACGGGTGGGCGAGCACGAGCACGTCGTACGGGGCAAGCACCTCGTCGGTGAAGTGGCCCTCGACCTGCGGCGTCACGTCGTGCCCGCGGTGGCGAAGCAGCTCGGCGGCCTGCTGGTACGAGGCGTCACCCGGGTTGGCGGGGTTCATCCGCTCGGGCATGCCGGGGCGGATGCTCCAGGCGTTGGCGTGGCTCTCGTCAAAGAGCACGTTCGCAAGGATCTTCACCAGCTGCCTCCTGAGTGCGGGGGTTCTTCCCGTTGGAGACCAGCCTATCCATAGATCATCCCGTCGTACACCCGAAAGGGCGACAACCACGGTTAGCGTACGGAGGGCGGGGGCACCAGCCAGGCGAACCCACGACCTCGAACGGACGGCCGCATGCGCACCACGGTAGGACGAGGCCTGATCGCGGGTGCCGCGGGCGTGACCGCCCTCAACTGGGTGGGCTACGCCGACATGGCCCTGCGCGGCCGGCCGGCCGGCGACACCCCAGCCCGCCTGACGGGGACCGCGCTCGACCGGCTCGGCGTGGCGCTCCCCGGCTCAGCCGACCAGCGGGCGACCCGGCTCGACGCGCTCGGCGCGTTGGCCGGCATCAAGGTCGGCCTGCTCGTCGGCGTCGGCGCCGCGGTGGCCCGCAGGGCCGGCATCCGACTGCCCGCCCCGGTCGCGATCATGTTGACCGGCGCCGCAGCCATGGCCGCGAGCGACGGGCCGGTGGCGGCGCTCGGGGTGAGCGACCCTCGCACCTGGTCGGCCGCCGACTGGGCCTCCGACGTGGTGCCCCACCTGGCGTACGGCGCCGCAACTCACGCCGTGCTCACCGCCTTCGAACGGCACGACGCCCCTCGTCGGGCCAGGACCGGCATCGCCCGCCGCGCGTTCGTCCTGGGCTGGGCGTGCGGCGGCCGCACCAGCTTTGGCCCCGCCGCGCTGGCGCTCACCGCGCGCAAGCCGGTGACCGGCATCCGCAGGGCCCGCTCCATCGGCGCGGTGCTGAGCGCGACGGGCGAGATCGTCGTCGACAAGCTGCCCACGACCCCGAGCCGGCTCGAGCCACAGGTGCTCGGCGGCCGCATCGCGTCAGGCGCGGGCAGCGGCGGCAGCCTCGCCTACCGCGAGGACGAGTCGGTCTGGGTGCCGATCGCGCTCGGCGCCGCGGGGGCTGCCGCGGGCAGCTACGCCGGCGCCTTCTGGCGTCGGTGGGCTGTGCAGCGCATGCCCGACTGGCAGGCCGCGGTGGCCGAGGACATCGTGACGCTGGTGCTCGCGCGCTCCGCAGCACGCCCCGCCTGACCTACCCGGGACCAGCGCTCAGCCGACGCTGCCGTCGAAGACCTCGCACCGGTTCTTTCCGGCGCGCTTGGCCTGGTACATCGCACTGTCCGCGTTGCGCAGGACTACATCAGGGTCACTGTCGGACGCGGCGAAGGTGAGCCCGATGCTGGCGGTGACGACGAACGACCGGCCGTCCACCAGGATCGGCTGGCTCACCGCGCGCTCGATCCGACGGGCCACCGACAGCGCGTCTGCCCGGACGTCGACCGCCTCCGCCTCGTCCGAGATGCCGTGGCGGTAGGCCGGTTCGACGATGACGACGAACTCGTCGCCACCCACCCGGGCGATGGAGTCCTCAGCCCGCGACGTGGTGCGCAGGCGCTGGGCGGTGACCTGGAGGACGACATCGCCCGCGGCGTGACCGCCGGTGTCGTTGACCGCCTTGAAGCCGTCCAGGTCGCAGAAGAGGACGGCCAGCTCGTGCCCGGTACGGGTGCTGCGGGTCAGCGCGCTGCGCAGCCGGTCGTTCAGCAGGGTGCGGTTGGCCAGGCCGGTGAGTGCATCGTGCAGAGCAGCGGCCCGCAGCCTGTCCTCGATCTCGACCACGTCGGTGACATCCCTTGCCACACCCAGGATCTCGCTGACGTTGCCGTCGTCATCCCGGGTGAAGGGCGTGATCCGGCGGGACAGCCAGCGGTACGAC
Organism: Acidothermaceae bacterium B102; assembly: GCA_033097465.1. Lineage (GTDB taxonomy): Bacteria > Actinomycetota > Actinomycetes > JAWWOL01 > JAWWOL01 > JAWWOL01. The sequence continues at coordinate 2,644,845 of AP028633.1, read as the reverse complement.
CCGTCGGCGTGCAGGGCGCGGTAACGGATCTGCAGGACCTCGCCGGCAGCCAGACCACGAGCGGCCTCGTTGGCTGCGCGCATCCGTACCACGTCATCGGGGTGGACGACGGCGGCGATCACGTTCTCACCGAGGTCGATGACCTGGGCGTCGGTGTAGCCGAGCAGGTCGATGAGGTTGCGCGAGGCCCAGATGGTGGCGTGCGTGACCGGGTCAACGATGAAGATCAAGTCCGGGCTGGCGGCGAGCACCGCGTCATGGAACGAGGCGCTGGCGCGCAGCCGGGACTGCACCTCCCGCTCGCCGGTGACGTCGGTGAAGGTTGACACCGCGCCGAGCAGGTTGCCGGCCGGGTCGAGGATTCGACGCGCCGTGACGAGCAGGTCGTACAGCTGGCCGTCGACCTGACCGATCCGCAGCGGAACGTCGATCAGCTCGGCACCGCCGATGGCCTGGTGCAGCGGCGAGTTGTCAGGGCTCAGCAGCGCGCCGTCCTGCTCGATCATCTGCAGCTGGCCGGCGAGACCGCTTGCACTCACGTTGCCGGTGCTCGGGCCGGTGACCCGCCGGTGCGCGGCGTTGCGCAGGACGATGTTCTCGTCGGCGTCACAGGCCAGCACGCCCGCGCTGACACTCTCCAGGACTGCCTCGACGAACTGCTTCTGCTGGGCGAGCTCGGCGTGGGCGTCGCTCAGCGCCAGGTCGGCGGCGGCCTGGGCGCTCACGTCGACGACCATGCCGATCAGTCGCTCGGTCTGTCCGTCCGCGCCTTTGATGGCTCCCAGGCTGACCAGCACCGGCAGCTCTGTGCCGTCCTTGCGCAGCAGCACCCTGCGGGCCGTGTAGCCCTCACCGTTCGCGATCATCGCCCGGCGACGCTCGGACTGTTCGGCCACGTAGGCGTCATCCGTCACCGACGCCATGGAGCGACCGAGCAGCTCGCCCGGCAGATAACCGAGCATCGAGCAGAACCGAGGGTTGACCGCGACGAAGCTGCCGTCGAGCAGCGCCTCGACGACGCCGACAGGAGCGCTGTCGAAGACCGCGCGATAGCGCGCCTCGCTGGCCCGCACGGCGGCGTCAGCGGCGACCCGGGTGGCGATGTCACGCAGCTCGACCTGGATCGCCGGCTGCCCGTCGTAGGTGATGGGTCCCGCGTTGACCTCGACGTCGCGGACCACGCCGTCGAAGCCGACGATCCGGACGTCCATGCCCATGGCCCGCTCGCCACGGATCATCTGCAGGAGGGACTTGGCGAAGCTGTCCCGGAACTCCGGGAGGATCACGTCGAGATAGCTGCGGCCCACCAGGTCCGCGGGGTGGTCGACGCCGTAGAGCCGGGCCGCGTGCGGGTTGGCGTACCGGAAGAGCAGGTCGCTCGTGCCGTAGACGGCCACCGACACCGGCGAGTGCTCGACCAGCGCGCGCCACCGCTGCTCGGACTGCGCCATGCCCAGACGCGCCGCGGTCAGCTCGGTCACGTCGGTCGAGACACCGCCGACCGCGTACACCTGCCCGTCGTCGTCGAACAACGCGAACTTGGTGGACAGGGACAGGTGCTCGGAACCGTCGAGCCGGGTGGCCTTCTCCTCGAAGACCTGCTGCTCGCCGCCCAGCGCCACCTGGAGGTCGTGCGCGCGGTAGGTCTCGGCCATCGACTCGTCGAAGAGGTCGTAGTCGCTGCGCCCCAGGATGTCCTCGACAGCGAGTCCGGCGACCCGGGCGAAGGACTGGTTGACCATCAGGTAGCGACCGTCAAGATCCTTGGCGTAGACCATGACGTCGGTGTGGTCCAGCACCCCGTCGAGCACCCGGCGCGTGCGCGCCAGCTCGCCCTGCGCCATCTCGTTGCGGGCGACCTCCGCGGCCAGGGCTTCGGCCTGCCGCCGATGCTCCAGCTGGGTCATCGTCTGGTGGGCGAGGGCGGTCAGCAGCTCAAGCTGGCGGGGGGTGAGCACGCGCGGGACGATGTCGAGCACGCACAGCGTCCCGAGGACGTGACCGTCCGGGGTGATCAGCGGGGCGCCCGCGTAGAAGCGGATGTGCGGCGGGCCCATGACCACCGGGTCGTCGGCGAACCGCGGGTCGACCGAAGCGTCGTTGACCACGAACACCCGGCCGGTCTGCACCACGTAATCGCAGAAGGCGATGTGCCGGTCGGCCTCGGCGAGGTCGAGACCGCGGTGCGACTTAAACCAGAGCCGATCCGCGTCGACGAGGGTGACCAGCGAGATTGGGGTCTCACAGAGGTGGGCAGCCAGCTGGGCGAGCTCGTCGAAGCCTTGCTCCGCCTCGGTGTCCAGGACGTGGTAGCGCTCCAACGCTGCCAGCCGGGCACGCTCGGCGGGCGTGACGGACTCGCTCCGGGTCGAGGGGCGGGCGGGCATGGCGGCTCTCCGGGGACACTGGCACCCCAGTGTGTCCCACGATGGACAATCCAGGGCGAACTTGACAAAAGCCGCACCTAGCCACCGCGCGGTCTCTCCTCAATGTCGGCCAGAGCCTCGGATGGTTGAGTCCTCAGCTGAGCCGGGGACCTGTGAATCCTGAGGTCAGCGACTGCCGGGCAGGTGGGGAACCAAGTCGCGCAGGGCTCCGCGTGCACCGGCGACCCGGATCTCGCTCGCCTGCCGGGCGGGTCCGACGACGACCTGCTGCAGCCGCCGGACGGCGTCGAGATGGTCGCCGGTCCAGATCATCCGGACGGCGGTCGCGGTCGCCTTGCCGTCGTCGCCCTGCAGGTCGTGGCGTACGGCGTCGACGAGGCGTCCATCGGCCACCTTGTCGTGCGGCAGCGGTGGGCGCAGCTCGCGCTCGTCGAGCAGGCTGCCCGCCAGGTCGTCGAACCATCCCTGGACCAGGTCGACCGAGCGAAGCAGCTCAGCCCGCGCCACTGCCCGGTCGCCCACAGCGACCCCGTCGTCGCGCTGCCAGAGGTCGAGCACCGCATCAGCGGCCAGGCGCACCCCGGCCACCCCGGTGACCAGGCTGGTGACCTGAGCGAGCGGCAACGGCTTGGCCCCGCCCTCGGCGAGGAAGTTGCGGAACGTGTCGTCGAGCCGACGGGCGGCGTCGGCGGCCTTGAGCGCCTCGGCGGTCGGGGGGATGGGCGGGGCGGCCGACCAGTCGCAGCGCACCATGCCGTACTCGACCGCACGTGCGAGGTAGGCGGCGCTGTCGACGTAGGCCTCGGCTAACGCCTGGCGCAACGCCGCGCGGGCGCCCCTCGGCCAGAAGAGCAGCCCGACCACCAGGCTGACCGAGCAACCCAGAGCGATGTCCTCGACCCGCAATAGGCCGATGCGCCAGCCGGCCGGCTGGATGATGTTGAACAAGATGACCAACACCACGGTGAAGGCAGCCTGCCCGGCAGCGAACGAGATGGCCGCGGGGGCCACGCCGGCGACGAGAATCGCGAGCGGCAAAAGCACCCACAACGTCGTCGGGTTGGTGCCGATCACCTCCAGCAGCAGGGCGCCGATGACGAACCCCGCGACGGTGCCGGCGAGCCCGCGCACGATGTTCTGCCCGGTGTTGAGCGCGTTGGAGCGCAGCACCGACAGGGTGCCGAGGATGACCCAGAAGGAGTGCTGCACGCCGGTCTCGTCAGCCAGCAACACGGACAGCCCGAGGGCGGCACCGCCGCGGATGCTGTTGTGGAGCCACACGGAGTGCCGCTCGACGTGAGACGTTGCCCGCTCTGAGGCAGCAGAAAGCCTGCTGGACAAGCCTTCCGGCTGACGTCCGAGCAGACGCTCGAGCCAGCTGCGACGCTCGGCCGCTGCGGTCAGGTCGATGTTGCCGGCGACCAGCGAGACGGCGAAGCACAGCTCCTGCGCCCGAAAGCTGGGGTCGAGCGAGCTGATGAACTCGGTCACCTGGTCGTCGCCGTCCGGCACCACCTGGCTCACCGGCAGTTGGATCGTCGCGCTCTGCTCCATCGCCGTCAGCGCGTCGGCCAGCCTGCTCATCGCCTCGTGCAGCGCCGCGGAGTCGCCGCCCAGGACGTCGAGCAACGCCGCGCCCTGCTCGAGGGTCTCGGCCGCGGACACCTTGACCGCGCAGGCCTCGTGGTTGGCGTGCCCGGCGATCGGCGGCGATGACTGCACGACGATGGCGTCGAGCCAGCTCAGCTCGTCGACGAGGCGGACGACGGTACGGGTCGCGGTGCTGAGCCCCGTCGGCCGGTACGGGGTCGCGAGGAACGTCTGATGGAGCGCCGCGACCTTGGTGGCCGCCTCGGCCGCGGCCCGCTCGAGGTCGTGGGCGAAAACCTCCTCGCCGTCGCTGAGCCGGAACGCGACCTCTGCCCGCAACCTGGCCGCGATCGCCTTGCAGGCAGCACTTGCGGCACCGCGCAGCGGGTCCCGCGCGGGCACCGGCCAGAGCACCCCGATCGCCACGAAGGCGACCACGGCCGCGAGCGCCCAGCCGCCGACGCGATCGGGGATCGAGGACAGGTGTCCCGGCAGCGAGACCGGCAGAATGAAGGCGAGGAGCATCGAGGTAGTGGCGCCCGCGAGGGTCGAGCTGACGACCCCCGCGAAGATGACGGCGAAGGCGACGACGGCCATCGCCACGACCGACAGCACCTCGCTCTGCGAGACCAGGGTGCCGAGGACCACGAGCACGCAGCCGGCCACTCCGAGCGCCGCCTGGGCCTGCAACCGCTGGCGCACGGGCCCGGCAAAGTCGACCAGCAGCAGCATCGCGAACGTGCCGAAGGCCGCGAACGTCGCCAGCACGGGGTTGTCGAGGACCTTGTCCCCGAACGCGAACATCGCCGGCATGATGATCGCCGTACGGGCCGCGCGGCGCAGCGCGAGGTAGTTGCGGTCGTGCTGCGCGAGCCACTGCAGCGGATGCACCGGACCACCTCACTCTCGCGTGGCCCCCATCCAACCCTGCCGCAACCCCGGAGAACAAGGCAGCCCTGCGGGTCGAGTGCGTGCAGTAGGCCCCGCGAGAGAGGGGACGTTGGTCACGCGGAGCACTGCCCTTGTCCTCCATCGGCGGGACAGCGCCAGGAACACGCTGGTCCTACCAACCCAGACGGAGGCACACCATGACGATCCCGGTCCCGCGGATCACCGACACGACGACCCACCCGGAGCTCACGGAGCTGCCGGGCTCGATGGTCACCTCGGCGGCAGCCAAATCCCTGGCAGTGCTGCGGATCGCGACCGGCTTCATCTTCCTGTGGGCCTTCCTCGACAAGACGTTCGGCCTGCACTACGCCACCCCCTCTGCCAAGGCCTGGATCCACGGCGGCTCCCCGACGGCAGGCTTCCTCGGCCACGTCGAGGTCGGACCGTTCCAGTCGCTGTTCCGGTCGATGGCCGGTGCGCAGTGGGCGGATTGGATGTTCATGATCGGGCTGCTCGGCATCGGCGTTGCACTCATCGCCGGAGTAGCGGTGCGCATCGCCAGCAGCTCCGGGGTGCTCCTGGTCGCATTCATGTGGCTGGCCACGTTCCCGCTAGCGCAGTTCGACAGCACCGGGGCGGCAACCTCGTCCAACAACCCGATCGTCGACGACCACGTGTTGGAAGCCCTGGTCCTGATCGTCCTGGCGCTCACCTACGCCGGAACCACCCTCGGGCTCGGCCGGCGCTGGGCGCAGCTGCCCTTCGTCAGCAAGCACCGCTGGATGCTCTGACCGTCTCGCGAGCATCCCGCGCCTCTCGCCCCCGTCGGCCCCCTGCCGGCGGGGGCTTCGTGCGTGCACCCGCCGTACCTCTTGACAGGCCGGGTCGACCCCCCTAGTTTTACAGGCATCATCTTGTACAACTAACTGCTTGTTATCTAGAAGGAGAGCGACATGACCGACACCACTACCCGGACCGATGACTTCACCGCCGTCCTGCACCTCGACGCGACCCCCGCCGCCGTGGCCACGCTGTTCACCTCCGCCGAAGGCGTGAGCCGCTGGTGGGGTCCCGCCGAGGGCGACGGAGCGGTCGGCGGCATGCTGCTCACCAGCTTCGGCGAGCACGGGTTCAACGCGGTGCGGGTGCTCGAGGCCGGACCCGACCGGGTGGTCTGGGAGTCCATCGCCCCTGACGGCGTCACTGTCACCGCGCACACGCCGGAGTGGCTCGGCACCACGATGGTGTTCGACATCGTCCCTGCGGGCACAGGCACGGAACTGCGTTTCCGCCACACCGGGCTGACCCCGCAACTGGCGTGCTGGGACGACTGCTTCGCCGGTTGGACCTACTTCATGACCAGCATCGAGACCTTGGTCGAGACCGGCACCGGCACCCCGTACGGCGCCTGAGGCACCATGAGGGCCATGGCCGAGCCCCAGCAGTCGACGACGCCCGCAGCGCCCGACGCGGTGCTACGGGCGCTCGCCGACCCGCACCGCCGGCAGATCCTGCGCCTCGTCCAGCACACCGAGCTGCCCGCCGGCCAGATCGCGGCGAGCTTCGCGCTCACCCAGCAGGCGATCAGCCAGCACATCGGCGTGCTCAAGCAGGCCGGTCTCCTCACCGAGCGCCGCGAAGGCACCCGCCGGCTCTACGCGATGGACCACGAGTCGCTCGAGCCGGTACGCGAGCTGCTCGGCGAGTTCTGGCCGGATGCCCTGAAGCGGCTGAAGAAGGCTGTGGAGACCGCTCACCCGCAACCACCGAAGAAGCAGCCGTGACCGCCGAGATCCGCGACGACGTCATCATCGCGACCGAGCACATCAAGGCGCCACCCGAGGTCGTGTTTCCCTACTTCACCGACCCCGCGCTCATCGTCGAGTGGATCGGCGACCGGGCCTCGTTGGATCCCCGGCCGGGTGGAGTCTTCTCGCTCGACATGGGCGAGAGCCTGGCCCGCGGCAGCTATCTCACCGTCGAGCCCCCCTACCGCGTCGTCTTCACCTGGGGCATCCCCGGCAACGACACGTTGCCGCCCGGCTCGTCCACGGTCGAGGTCGTGCTCACCCCCGACGGCGACGACACGCTGGTCGTCCTCACCCACCGCGGCCTGCCGTCGACCTACCTCGACAGCCACCGGGGTGGCTGGGAGCACCAGCTCGGCCGCCTCCCCGCTGCGCTCGCCTGACCCTCGACGTCGTCCGCGCTGTTTCCGTGCTCACGGTGCACCGTAGGCACGGTAAAGAGGCACGCGCCCGCTCGCCGTGGTCAGTCGCCGGTGTGGGCCTCGACCGCGTGCTGCACGTGGGCGTGAGCCGCTTGCGCCGCCAGCTCGGAGTCGGCCTCCTCGATGGCATCGACGATGCGGCCGTGCTCCTCCCACGAGTCGCCCTGCGGGCGGCGTACGGCGGAGGCGTAGACCCAGTCGACCTTGTACCTCACCTGGGTCATGACCAGGGCGAGGCTCTCGTTGCCGGCGGCCCGGGCCAGGACCGCGTGGAAACGGCCGTGCAGCGCAGCCGACGAGGACGACCCCGACAGCCCTTCGCTCACCTTGCGGCCGTCGGCGATGATCTCGCGGAGCTCGGCGACATCGGCGGGGCTGCGCCGATGCGCCGCCAGCCCCGCTGCCATGGCCTCGAGGCCACCTTGCAGCTCGAGCAGGTCCGACGCCTGCTGACGGGTCATCGTCGCGACATGGGTGCCGAAGTACGGGCGGATGACCAGGAAGCCCTCGGCGTTCAGCATGCGCAGCGCCTCGCGTACCGACGTGCGCGAGGCCTTGAAGTCAGCCGCGACCTGCTCCTCGGTGAGCCGCTGGCCGCCGGGGTAGTGACCGTTGACGATGCGCTGCCGCACCGCCGCGCAGATGGCGTCAGCGGCCGGGAGGCCGGGCTCTCCGTCCCACGCGGCGTCAGGTCGGGTCACGAACGTGAGCATATCGGCCGCACCAGGCCAAGGCGACTGCCCGTAACAGCAAGAACGGAACAACTTGACCGTCGTGAAATGTGCCGGAAATAGTTGAGGACAACCATCAGAACCATGTCAACACGTCTCCGCACCCGCGCCCTTCCCGCCCTCGCCGCCGTCACCGCCCTGGTGGCCACCGGCTGCAGCTCTGGCTCGAGCAGCAGCGCCACCCCGGCCAGCAGCGCCGCCGCGGCAACGTCTGCTGCAGCAGCAGCGGCCACCTCAGCCGCGGCATCGGCAGTGGCCAGCGGGGCTGCGGCCGGCGGGGTGACCGCCAGCGCAGTCGCGAGCACAGCAGCCGCCACCACCGCGCCGGCCAAGGTGACGACAGGCGCCCTGCGCATCCCGTTCTTCGACGACATGGGCGTGCCCGACCCCGACGTCTTCTACGGCGCCGAGGGCCTCATGGTCACCAACGGGGTTTACGACAGCCTGTTGCAGTACGGCCCCGACTCGTTCAAGGTCGAGGGCGATGTGGCTGCCCTGCCGAAGGTTTCGGCCGACGGCCTGACCTACACCTTCACGCTGCACGCCGGCATCACGTTCCACGACGGCACCCCGCTCAACTCGGCCGCCGTGGCTGCGAGCTTCACCCGGAGAACGGCGCTCAAGCAGGGCCCGTCGTACATGCTCGCGCAGGTCAAGTCGGTGGACACCCCCGACGCGACCACCCTCATCGTGCACATGAAGACGCCCGTCAGCGCGTTCCTCGATTACCTCGCGTCGCCGTGGAGCCCCAAGATCCTCAGCCCCACCGCGATCAAGGCGCACACCGTCGGCAACGACTACGCGCAGAAGTGGCTGGGGACGCACGACGCGGGCAGTGGCCCGTACCAGATCACGACGTTTGACGTGGGCCAGAAATATGTGCTGACCCGCTACGACAAGTACTGGGGCGCCAAGGCCAACTTCCCCGAGGTCGACATCTCCATCGTGCCCAGCGTCTCGACGCAGGAGCTGCTGCTGGAGAAGGGCCAAGTGGACATGATCACCCACGGCCTCCCGACACAAGGGCTTGCCGACCTGGCCAAGAAGGCCGGCATCACAGTGCACAACTACCCGTCGACGCTGCTCAACCTGCTCTTCGTGAACCCCAACAAGGGCCCGTTCACCACTGTGGCCGCCCGGCAGGCGCTCGAGCAGGCGCTGGACAAGCCGACCCTGACCAAGGACGTCTTCGGCCCAGCTGCCACTGCGTCGACCCAGCTCTACCCGCCGAACGAGCTGCCCGCGTCGTCGACCACGTCGGTCGTGAAGTACGACCCGTCGGTGTTGAAGAACCTGGTCAAGACGCTGCCCACCAAAGCCGTGGACATCGGCTACGACTCGAGTGACCCGCGCAACCAGGAGATGGCCAACTTCCTCCAGGTCACCCTGCAGGGGCTGGGCATGACCGCGACGGTACGAGCCATCCCGATCGCCCAGGTCTTCGCCATCTCGACGCACCTCTCGACGGCTCCCGACCTGCTGATCCAGGTCACCCCGCCGGACGCCGCGCACCCGGACACGTTCGCCCGCATCTACGAGGACGCGAGCGGTGGCGCCAACTACTTCCTCTGCAAGAACCCCGCAGCGGACAAGGAGCTCGACCTCGGGCTGGCCTCGACCACGCAGGCCGACGTTAACAAGCACTACGGTGCTGCAGGCAACCTCTACGTCAAGAACGGCTGCGTCATCGACATCGCCGACGTGCAGGACTCGATGCCCACGCGTTCGGACCTGACCGGCCTCAACCACATCCCGGCCATGCCCTGGGGCTTCACCCTGGCCAAGATCAGCCGTGGGTAGGGGCGTCGAGCTCAACCGCCCGGAGGTTCACGACGAGGTGACCCGAGCGTTCGAGTCGTACGACGCAGCACTGCTGGCGGGCGACGTCGAGACTCTCAACGACTTCTTCGTCGACGGGCCGCTCGCCACCCGCTTCGGCATCGGGCAGGAGCTCTACGGGTCGGACCAGATCGCGGCGTGGCGCAGGCTAGCTCCGCCGCTCGTACGGGCGCCGTTGCGCCGGTACGACGTGGTCACCCTCGACAACGACGTCGCAGTGGTGACCGCGGAGTGGGATGAGGGAGAGCCGAGCAACGTTGTTGGCCGACAGACCCAGACCTGGGTACGGGCCGCCGCCGGCTGGCGGGTACTGTCCGGTCACGTGTCGACCAGAGCGGTGGTGAACGCATGACGGGGGTGAGCCGCGTCGTCCCGGTGACCTTCGGCTGGGAGGACCTGCCCGAGACCATCTCGCTCTACCAGGGCGACCGCAGTGTCCGCTACCGCGAGCCGGTGCCCGGGGTGCTCGTCCAGCTCGATGGCGGCTGGCTGCTGCTGGACACCGGTTTCAACGTGCCGCTGGTACGGGACCCGTACCTCCATGACCGGTTCCACGGCCGCAACGCCGACATCCATGCCGAGCTGCTGGTGGGTGAGCGCGACTCGCTCGAGGTCGCGTTCGACCTGGTGGGCGTCAAGCCGGAGGACGTCGTCGTGGTGGCGCTGAGCCACCTGCACAACGACCACGCCGGCGGCCTGCGCTACTTCACCGACCGCTGCCCGGTCCACCTGCAGAAAGCCGAGCTCGAGTACGGGCTGTCGGCGCCGACGCCGGAGGGCGACAGCCCTGAGAACCACGGCTTCTTCCGCATCGACTACGACGACCCGATGGTCAAGTGGCAGCTGGCCGAGGGCGACGTCGAGATCGCTCCTGGCGTCACCGCGGTCATGACCCCGGGTCACACGCCGGGGCACCAGAGCTTTGTCATCGATCTCGACGACGCGGCGCAAGAGTCCTACGGGGCCAAGGGGTTCGTCCTCGCCTTCGACGCAGCCGACCTTCAGCGCAACATCGACGACGAGATCTCCCCTGGCGGCATGGTCAACAGCACACCGGAGCAGGGCATCGAGTCGATCCGCCGGCTCAAGTCGATCTCGGCGGAGCACGGCTACCAGCTGGTGCCCGGTCACGATCCCGTGGCGTGGCCGGCCTTCACCGCGCAGCTGGGGGTGGCCGGACCGTGAGCCGGCGGGTCGTCGTCATCGGCAACCTCACCGTCGACGACGTGGTCCGCCCGGACGGCTCGACGGCCATGGCCCAGCCCGGCGGCAACGCGATCTACGCCGCGCTCGGTGCGCGGCTGTGGAGCGACCGGGTCTGCCTGGTCACGCGGAGAGGTCCGGGGCTGCCCGCGGACATCGTGCCGTCGCTGGTCCGGCTCGGCGTCGACACCGCGGGTGTGGTCGAGACGACGTCGCCGACGAGCCGCGCCTGGCTGGTGTACGAGGAGGACGGCAGCCGGCGTTTCCTCGACCGCTCCGTCCCTGACGAGGCGACCCGCTGGGTGGTGCCGGCGGACATCCCGTTGGCGTGGCTCACCGATGGCTCCCCGGTGGTCCACATCGCGCCCATGCCGCTGGAGGTCGCCCGTACCCTGGTCGACTTCATCACCGAGGTCTCGCCCGATGCCACGGTCGTCGTCGACCCGCACGAGTCGTGGCCGGGCGACGAGCCGGCGCTGGCCGGGCTGGCCAGCGGGGTCGACGTGTTTGCCCCGAGCCGTGACGAGCTGGCGACCCTCATGGGTTCCTCCGACGTCGAGGCTGGAGCAGAAGGCCTGCGGTCACTGGGTTTTGGCTCCGTCGTGGTCAAGCTCGGGGCCGAGGGTGCGCTGGTGGTCGACGCCTCCGGACCTGTGCAGGTGCCGGCGTCCCTCGCCCAGGTCGTCGACGTCACGGGGGCCGGTGACACCTTCTGCGGGGCACTGGCCGGGGCGTTGGCCACCGGCCTTTCGCTGCACGACGCAGTCCTCCGCGGGGTCAGCACGGCCGCGTGGTCCATCGAGAAGAGCGGATCGTTTGCCTTGGCCAGCATGGACACTGACGACGCGGCGGCCCGTCTGGCCGGCACCACAACCAGTCCTAGCCGGACGGTCGCGGTGCTCGGCTCGGCCCGCCTCGGGTCGGACGACCCGCGCTGGCACGAGGCGCGTGCCCTCGGCGCTGCCCTCGGCGCTGCCGGGTGGACCGTCATGACCGGCGGCTATGGCGGACTGATGGCCGCAACCGCGCAGGGCGCCCACGAGGCCGGCGCGGTGGTGGTCGGTCTGCCCATGTCGGCTTGGGCCAACCTCGAGCCGAGCGAGTACGTGTCGGAGCTGCGGTGGAGCGCCGACTACGCCGAGCGGCTGGGCCACATCCTCGGTGCCGACGTCGTGATCGGCCTGCCCGGCGGCATCGGCACGCTCGCCGAGGCCACGGTCGTCTGGTCGGCGCTGCAGACCGAGCCCGGCGCTGCGCGACTCGTCCTCTTCGGTGCGGCGTGGCAGCGGCTCGTCGCGGCCTTCGGCGCCGAACTCGTCGTCGGCACCGAGGACCTGCTGCTCGCCCGCGTCGCCCTCGACGTGGAGGCAGCGGTCGCGATGACCGAGGAGGCCTACCGCGACACCTCGGCCACCGCCGGCCCCCGCGGCTGAACCCCTGCGTGGGAGACCGTTGAGAGATACGCCGGTCCTGACCGGCTCAAGTCTCAACACCCGCGATTGCTAGGGCTGTGTCACCGGGCCGGCGAGCCGGTACGAGTCAATGGGGCGATAGGTCATGCCGCTGGCCGACCGTACCGTCTCGACTTCGCCTGCTGCGTCGAAGGTGTAGGTCACCGGCTCACCGAAGGAGCCGAAGCCGCGACCGCCCTCGCCGACCCGCAGCGTGTGGTCGTCGAGCACGACCAGCTCGGGCGCCTGGTCGGCGGGGTTGCCGGCCGAGGGATCGAGCAGCCACAGCCGGCCGCCGAGCAGAGCGACGTCGATGACGCCCCACAGGTCGGCGAAGCGCCCGGTGAACCGGGTGAGGTCGGCGCCGTCCGACGGGCGAGGCCGCTTGACCGCGAGGTCGAGCAGGTGGACGGCCGCCTGGGCGCTCTCCCCTGCAGGCCCGTCGATGGCGTTCGTCAGCACCGAGACCGCGAACCGGTCCTGCGGGTCGGCCAGCGTCGAGGTGATGTGGCCGGGATAGCCGCCACCGTGGCCGATCAACGTGCGCTCGCCCATGGTCGTCAGGGCGAGGCCGAGCGCGTAGCCGCTGTCCGGAGTGCCAGCGTTCCACTGCTGCTGCTGCATGACCCGCTTGGAGGCGTCGGTGAGCAGTCGCTCGTCGCCAGGGAAATGTGCGCCGAAGTAGCGCACGACGTCCGAAGCCGTCGAGTAGAAGCCCGTAGCGGAGGCCATCGCCCGGGTGTCGACGTGCTCGATCGGCACGCGTTCAGGCGCGTACGTCAATGAGCTGTAGCCCACGGCATAGTCTCCCAGGCGCGACTCCGCCAGCTCGGGGCCGGTGTCGAGAATGCCTAGTACGTCGAGGATGTGGGCCTGGACGTACTCAGCATAGGTGTGGCCAGACGCCTTCTCGATGACCAGACCGAGCAACGAGTAGCCGATGTTGGAGTACTTGAACCGGTCGTTTGCCGGCAGCACGGAGGCGCTCTCCGCGAGGCTGATCTCCTGGAGCCGCTCGACGTCGGGGAAGGCGCGGAAGAGCTGCCAGTGGTCGCCGTCGCTTCCGTCGCGGATGACCCCGCCGGAGTGCGCGAGCAACTCGCGTAGCGTCACCCCCGCCAACGGAGAACCTTCGAGGTACGGGACCCAGGTCGCGGCGGGGTCATCGAGGCGCAGGGGCCCGCGCTCCACCAGCTGCAGCACCGCGACGGCGGTGAACGTCTTGGAGTGCGACGCGATGCGGAACAGGTGGCCGTCGGTCAGCGCCGTGCCCGCCTCGACGTCCGCCAGGCCGTACGACCCCTGCCAGAGCACCTCGTCACCGAGCAAGAACGCGGCCTGGATGCCCGGCACCCGCAGGTAGCGCTGCCGGAACTCCAGCCAGGAGCCGAAGTAGGTCATGGCCTCGTGGGCGGTCGTGCGGTCGATCTCGGTCATGCCCCCGATCGTGCCACCCCGGGTTCGGTACGGGCCGCAGGGGTAGGCCGTGACCATGACTCCCAGCCATCACACCCCCGACGGCGGCGTGCTCGTCGGCAGCGACAACGCTCGACGCCACCTCGTGGTCTATGAGGACCCGCAGTGCCCGTACTGCCGGCAGTTCGAGGAGGCCTGTGGCGACCTGCTGCGGCGCGAAGTCTCGGCCGGCGCGGTCTCCGTCGAGTGGCGGATGCGCTGCTTCCTCGGCCCCGAGTCAGTGCGGGCGTGCAACGCCCTGGCGCTCGCTGCTGAGCGTGGCCGGTTCGACGACCTGCACCGACTGGTCTTCGAGAACCAGCCGCAGGAAGGCAGCGGCGGCTTCACCGCCGACGACCTGATCAAGCTCGGCGAGATCGCCGGGTTGATCGACGCCGGCTACACCGACGGCGTACGCGAGGGTCGGTACGAGGCGTGGGTCGTGACCACGGACGAGGCACTGCAGCACCTGGACGAGCAGGGCACGCCTTATGCCGTGCTCGACGGCCGGCCGGTCGACTCCGCGCTCTTCTACGACCGCGAGGCGTTCGGTGCGTTGATCCGCGGGCAGGGCTGAATGGCCCACCGAGGTTGCGCCGTTGTCACCCGGTCGGCCTATCAAGCACGGCCTTGGGCTGTGACAGATTGAGGCCGCGGCCGCACGACTGAGGGCCCGACACCAGGGGGACTCATGGCCGGCACGCGCATCGTCAGGGCGGGACTCGCTGCCGGAACGGCCCTCACCCTGGTAGCGGCCACGTTCGTCGCACCCGCCAGCGCGGCGGACTCCCGTACGGCCCAGGTCGCCTCGGACGCCGCCTGGATCCGCCAGGGACAGCTGCCCGACGGCGCGCTCGCGTGGTACGTGGACCGCCAGCGGATCAACCCCTACCTCGGCAACTACGCCGCGATCGGGCTGGCCGAGGCCTACAAGGTGACCCACACGACCGCCGACCTCACCGCCGCTAGCGCATGGCTCGCCTGGTACGCCGCTCACGAGAACGCCCAAGGCTTCGTCACCGACTACACCGTCTCCACCACTGGTGTTGAGACCTCGACCGGCGACATGGACTCCACCGACGCCTACGCCGGCACGTTCCTGCTCGCGGTACGGGCGGTGTCACGCGCCGGCGGCAACGTCAAGTCGTTGTCCGCCGGCGTCCACGGCGCCGTCACCGCGATCGAGGCGACGCAGGACAGCGACGGCCTCACCTGGGCCAAGCCGACCTGGCAGGTGAAGTATCTGATGGACGAGTCCGAGGTGTACGCGGGCCTGCGGGCAGCAGCCGACCTGGGCACCACGCTGGGCGACCGCGCCCTGCGGACGCGGGCCAGCACTGACGCAAGTGCCGTCGCAACAGGCGTTTCCGGGCTCTGGGACCCGTCGACCCAGGCGTACGACTGGGCCCGCGACGGTGGTTCGCAGGTCGCCACCAACTGGGCCAACCTCTACTCCGACTCGATGGAGCAGGCGTGGGCCTCGACGTTCGGCGTCGCGTCGCCGACGGCCGGCCTGATGACCACCCTCGATGCCGACCACCCGCTGTGGGACCAACCCGGCGCGAGCGACACGATCAACGGCTCCCCCGGCACCGTCGGCTACTGGCCGGTCGCCGGCTGGGGATTCCTCGCCAACGGCGCCACCGGTCGGGCCGCCACGGCGGCGACCAACATCCGCAGCGCCGCGCTCGCCGCCAACCGCGCGTGGCCCTTCACCACGGGCAACGCAGGCCAGCTCATCGTCCTCGAGTCGGCGGACCTGTCCCTCGTCAGCTGAGCGTGCGTCGACACCGGACTGCCGACGTTCTAGCGTGACGCCATGGATCTCAGCGAGCTCACCCTCGAGGAGAAGGCGGCGCTGTGCCTCGGCTCCGACTTCTGGCACACGACCCCCGTCGCCCGACTCGGCTTCCCCGCCCTGATGCTCTCCGACGGGCCGCACGGCCTGCGGACCCAGCTCCAGCGCGGCGACCACGTCGGCATCGGCGGCAGCGTGCCGGCCACCTGCTTCCCGACCGCGTCTGCGCTGGGGTCGTCGTGGGACCCCGAGCTCGCCCGCCGGGTGGGCGCCGCGATCGGCGCTGAGGCATGGACGTACGGTGTCGCCGTCGTGCTCGGGCCCGGCATCAACATCAAGCGGTCGCCGCTGTGCGGGCGCAACTTCGAGTACCTCTCCGAGGACCCGTTGATCTCCGGTGTCCTCGGGGCCGCGTGGGTCGAGGGGCTGCAGAGCCAGGGCGTGGGCGCGTCGGTCAAGCACTTCGCGGTCAACAACCAGGAGACCGACCGGCTGCGGGTCAGCGCCGAGGTCGGCCAGCGCGCGCTGCGGGAGATCTACCTCGCCGGCTTCGAGCGGGTGGTCACGCAGGCCGCGCCGTGGACCGTGATGTGTGCCTACAACAAGGTCAACGGCACGTACGCCTCGGAGCACCATTGGCTGCTGACCGAGGTGCTCCGGGACGAGTGGGGCTTCGACGGGCTGGTGATGTCTGACTGGGGCGCCGTCCACGACCGGGTGGCAGCAGTCGCCGCCGGCCTCGACCTGGAGATGCCGCCGCAGCTCGGGCTGAGCGATGTCGCGCTGGTCAAGGCGGTGGCCGACGAGTCGCTCGCCGAGAGCGTGCTCGACACGAGCGTCGCGCGCCTGGCCCAGCTGGTCGACCGGTCGCTGGCCCGGCCCACGGCTGAGGGCGAGCCGCCCTTCGACCTCGACGCCCACCACCGGCTGGCCCGCGAGGTGGCCCGCGACTGCGCCGTGCTGCTCAAGAACGAGGGGGCTGTCCTGCCACTTCGCCCGCAGGCCGGCGACACCGTTGCGGTCATCGGCGAGTTCGCCCGTACGTCCCGCTACCAGGGAGCCGGCAGCTCGCAGGTCAACCCGACCCACGTCGACAACGCGCTGGACGAGCTGCGCGCCGGCGTCGACGAGGGCGTGACGGTGACCTTCGCCGCGGGCTTCGGCATCGACGACACCTCGGACGACGAGGCTCTCGCTGCCGAGGCACTGTCGGTCGCGGCCGGGGCGACCACCGTCGTGGTGTTCCTCGGGCTGCCCGCGGCAGCAGAGTCCGAGGGCTTCGACCGCACCCACATCCGGCTGCCACAGAGCCAGCTCAACCTGCTCGAACGGCTCGCCGCGGAGCACTCGCGCCTCGTCGTCGTCCTCGCCAACGGTTCCGTGGTCGAGGTGGCGAGCTGGCAACACCACGCGAGCGCCATCCTCGAGTGCTGGCTCTCGGGCCAGGCCGCAGGCGGTGCGGCCGCAGATCTGCTGCTGGGCAAGGCTTCCCCGTCGGGACGACTGACCGAGACCATCCCGCTGCGGCTCGAGGACTCTCCCAGCCACCTGATGTTCCCGGGCGAGAACGGCACCGTCGTCTATGGCGAGGGCATCTTCGTCGGCTACCGCGGTTACGACGCCGCCGACCGCGAGGTCAGCTATCCCTTCGGCCACGGCCTGACCTACACGACGTTCGACTACCACGAACTGACGGCCGAGGTACGGGGCTCCGTTGCCGGCGGTGACCTCGGCGTCGAGGTCTCCTGCACCGTCGTCAACACCGGCGACGTACACGGTCGCGAGGTGGTCCAGCTCTATCTCTCCGACCCCGAGGCCTCGGTCGCCCGACCGGTCCGCGAGCTGGTGGCGTTCGACAAGGTCGACCTGGCCCCGGGCGAGTCGACGCGGGTCCACTTCTCCCTGTCAACAAGGCATCTGGCGTTCTGGTCCGAGCAGCAGCAGGCCTGGTACGTCGAGGGTGGGCGGTTCGTCCTCTCGGTCGGCGCCTCGTCTCGCGACCTTCGGCTCACGGCGGAGATCGCGGTCGACGCCCCCGTACCCCCGGCTCGACTGACCCCGATGTCGACGCTGGAGGAGTGGATGGCCGACCCTTGGGGATCGGCTGCCCTGCTGGCCGAGGTCGGCACCGACGAGTCGGGCAAGCCGCGCGGCATCATCGGAGACGAGGAGCTGCTGCGCATCGTCGGCAACTTCCCGGTGAGCAGCCTGGCGTCGTTCCCCGGCATGGGGTTCGACCACCACACCCTCGCGCAGATCCTCGCGTCGCGCCAGCAGTAAGACGAGTGTGGCGATTGCCGACGCGATTGCCGGGCACAGTGTCGTCATGCCAACGACAAGCGCAGCTACCGCCCGTACCCGCAAGACCGCCGCTCCCCGCGCCGCTCTCCCGTTCACCATCCCCGGAGTGACGGACAAGGACGCCCGGACGGTCATCGACCTCCTGCAGGAGCGCCTCGTCGCCCTCAGCGATCTCCACCTGACCCTCAAGCACGTCCACTGGAACGTCGTGGGCCCGCACTTCATCAGCGTCCACACGATGCTCGACCCCCAGGTCGACGCCGTGCGGCTGATGGCCGACACCACGGCCGAGCGCATTGCGACCTTGGGCGGCTCGCCCAACGGCACACCCGGCGCGATCGTCGCCGGCCGCAGCTGGGACGACTACTCGCTGGGCCGCGGCGACGCGATGGCCCATCTCGCGGCGCTCGATCTCGTCTACGCAGGCGTCATCAGCTCGCATCGCGACGCCATCGAGGCCACCGACGAGCCCGATCCGGTGACGCAGGACATGCTCATCGGCCAGGCCGCTGACCTCGAGCAGTTCCAGTGGTTCGTGCGCGCCCACCTCGAGAGCGGCACCGGTCAGCTCGCCACCGCTGGCGCCGCCACCCTCAAGACCGCAGCCCGCCGCGCCCCCAAGTAGTCAGCCCCCGCCCCCTCCACCTCCCCGGTCCCCCTGTGGATCACCGGGACGCAGTGGCGCCAATGACGTCGCCCTGGGCAACCGGAACGGCCCACTGATCCACGATCAGTGGGCCGTTCTGGTGCGCATGCGCCTGGCAATGGCAGCCAGCGCCGCCCAGTGATCCGCAAGTCAGGGGTGGTGAAAGTCGCGGCAATCAGCCGGCGGCGATGCCCTCGCCACCGACGGCACCCGGCACGAGCACCGAGCCGATGGACGTGAGGGACCCGTCGGCCGCGATGCTGAACTCGTCGACGTTGCCGGCCGCGCCCGCCTGCACGTACAGGAACCTGCCGTCGGACGTGGCCGCGGCGTCCACCGTTCCCTTGTCAGTGGCCGTGTTGCCCAGCGTGGTCAGTGTCCCGTCCGCGTTGTCGACGAGACCGGTCACGCTGGCACTGCCGGCGTTGGAGGCGTAGAGCCGGGTGCCGCTCGCCGCGACCCAGCAGGTCGCGGCCTGGCCGGTCGCCACGCGCTGGATCAAGGCGAGAGTGCCGTCGCTGTTGACGGTGTAGGTGCCCACGGCGTTGGAGCCGGTCTCAGCCACGACGAGGCGGCCGCGTGCGTCGAAGGTCAGCGCGAACGGCACCCCCGCTGTGTCGACGTTGACCACGGGCGTGGCCGAAAGTCCGCCGAAGAAGTTGACCTTGAACACGTCGATCGCGTTGGTGTTGGCCTTGGTGGAGACGAGCAGCTGCGACCCGTCCGGGCTGAAGACCACCTGGCCGGGGGTGTGCGTGAACTCCGGGGTTGCCGTGGCATCGAGACCGAGGCTGCGGTTCCACGCCGGAATGCGGATCAGCGAGTGGCCGAGCCGGAGGTAGCCCTGCACCGACGCACCGTCGCGCGCGTTCAGCACGTACACGACGTCACCGTGAACCGCGATGCTGACCGGGAAGTTGCCGCCGGACGGCAGGGTCTGGCGACGGACCAGCTCGTCGCCCCGTGCCTCGAAGACCGTGATCGTGTTGCTGCCGGCGTTGACGGCGTAGACCAGGCCGTGCTCCCGGTCGTAGGCGAGCGCGCCCTGCGAAGCGGTGTGGTCGACGACCGATCCGGTCAGCTGACCGCCGAGGCCCCCGGTGGGGTAGACGCCGACCTGGGCCAGCGTGCCGTCGACAGCCCGGTGGTAGGCCACCACCGCGTTGCCGGCGAGGCCGTCAGTCTCGACGAAGACAGACGCGGTGTGCTCGTGCTCGTGCTGCGGAAACGGAGCTGCGGCGGCGGGACCGGCAACGAGCGCTGCCGTTGTGAGCGCGAGTCCGCCGACGCTGGCGATACGGGTGATCTTGTTCATGACTCTCCTCAAAGGGGGTTGGTCCGACAACCCCCTTCGCATCGAGCCCGAAGGCCGCTCTTACCCGGCGACGACACCGCGTCACCGGTTCGTAAGAGGCCTCACTTCTTGAAGAAATGTGTCTCCGGTCGCTCCACCGGGTCGCCGTCGATGAACACGTCGACCTTCTCGTTGTAGAACGCGACCAGCCCGGCGATCGGCAGCAGCTGGCGAGTCGGGAAGTCGTAGGCCCAGGCGAGATCGGGTTGCACCGTGTCACGCGTGACCACTGACCAGTAGCCGCTGGTGTTTCCCTTGTACGGGCACGACGTGACCGTGTCGGTAGGCCGCAGGTGCTCGAACCGCACCGCGGTCCGCTCGAAGTAGTAGCGCGTCGGCAGCCCGGTCTCGAAGACCATGACGGTGGCGGCCGACTCGGCAAGAACGACGCCGTCGAGCTCTACCCGCACCAGGCGGCTCGAGCGAAGCGCATCAACCCTGACGTAGGGGTTGCGCGGGTGGACGAAGACCTGCTCGTCCTCCTCGTACCACGCGTCGAGGGACTCCCACTCGAACCGCACGTGACCGGCCAGCCCCTCGAGGGCGTCGTCACCGTAGACCCTGGCCGCGGCAGGACGTTCGATGTCGCCGACCCGCAGCCCATGGCGCATCGCCGTGCCGCGCGACAGCTTCTGCGGGTGCTGCTCGTCGACCAGGACGCCGGCCGCGACATCGCCGACCGGGATGTAGAACTGCGGGTAGTACGGCCATTCCCAGACGTAGAGCGCGGACGTCGTGTCCACCACGACCTCATCGGCAAGCACTGCCCGCACCCGACGAGGGACCCGCTCGATGAGGTTGACCGAGGCGATCATCTTCGGGTAGTCGATCATGCGGTGCCTTTCGGTCAGGGAGCGGAGCGGACTGCGGCGAGCAGCCCGTCGAAGTCGTCAGCGCAGGGGCCGCAGGCGCGCAGATGTGCTGCTACGCCGGGAAAGCGGTCCTCGGCGCCGCCTGCTGCGTCCACCAGCTCGGCGTAGACATGGAGCATCGCCAGGGCCTGCTCGCAGCCGACGTCGGCGGGGTCGGTGCGCAGGAACGCGTCGAGCGCCGGCCAGTCGCCCATCAGCTGCCCTCCCCACCCACGTCGCCGTTCAGATATCCGTTAGTGACGAGGTGGGCGCGCAACTTACGTCGCACGTCGAACATCGTCTTGTAGATCGCGTTGCGACTGGAGCCGAGCTCCGTCACCATCGTGTCGAGGGGCACGCCGTTGAGGACGATCGCGACGAACACCTGACGCTGACGCGGGGTCAGCTCGGTGTCGACGGCGCGGCGCACCGCGTCCGCGAGGTCGCGCCACTCGGCCTCGCGCGTGGGCTCCAGCCCGAACCGGTCCGGCAGCAGATCCCAGGACTCCTTGTCCATGGGTACGGTCGGGTTGCGCCAGAAATGACGCCCGACCTTGCTGGAGACCTCGAAGATCACGAAGCGGTAGACCCACGTGGTGAACCGGCTCTCGCCGCGGAACGTCTCGAGCTTGCCGAGGATCGCCACCATCGCATCCGCTGCGGCCTGGTGCGCGAGGTCGTCGAGCTCCGGCCCGGCCAGCCGCAGCCGGGCGCTGCGGCGATGGACCTCGGTACGGGCCACCCGTACGAGCAACGCGTGCAACGTGCCGAGCGCCTCTTCGTGGGCGGCGCCCGAGCCCCGGAGAGCACGCAGCCAGTCCTGATCGTCTTCGGCGGACCACGGCATGTCCCGATGGTACGGGCGCTCAGCGCGGCGGCGGGATCTCGCCCGAACCGCGCACGATGAGCGTGGTCGGCAGCACATAGGTGCGCATCGGCTGCTGGTCGCCGTCAAGGCGCTGGAACAGCAGCTCAGCCGCCAGACGACCCATGCCCTCCGTGTCCTGGGCGATCACGGAGATGCCCGGGCTGAGCAGGTCGGCGAGCGGGAAGTCGTCGAAGCCCACCATGGCCACCGAGCTCTGCAGGTCCATCGAGCGCAGGGCCCTGGTGACCTCGATGGTGACGAAGTTCTGGCTGGCGAAGATTGCCGTCGGCGGGTCGGCCAGCGACAGCATGGCCGTCGCTGCCTGGACCGCTGCGCTGCTGCTGGCCAGGCCGGGCTTGACGACCGCCTCGTCGACCTCGACGTGGGCCACCTCGAGCGCGTGGCGGTAGCCGGCGAGGCGCTGCGCTGCGGTCGAGATGGAGGTGCGGTCGCCGAGGTAGCCGATCCGCCGGTGGCCCTGGGCAAGCAGGTGACGTACCGCCAGCTCTGCCCCGCGCTGGTTGTCCGAGACGACCGCATCGGCCTGCAGGTGCATCGGCTCGCGGTCGAGGAAGACAAGAGCCGTACCCGCGTCCCGTTCCTCGGCGAGATAGCTGTGGTCACTGCTCGCCGGAACCACGACCAGCCCGTCGACGCGACGGTCGATCAGCTCACGGGAGAGGTCGCGCTCGCGGTCGGGGTCCTCGTCGAGGCTGCCGATCAGCACCCGTACGTCGCGGTGCCGCGCCACGTCCTCGACGGCGCGCATGAGGGCCGCAGAGAACGGGTTGCCGGCGTCCTCGACGAGCATGCCGATGGTGGACGTCCGGCGATCGCTGCGGCGCAGGTTGCTCGCCGAGAGGTTGGGCCGAAACCCCAGCTTGGCCGCCGCCGTGTGCACCTTGCCGGCCATCTCGGGGTCGACGGTGCTGACGCCGTTGACCACCCGGGAGACGGTCTTGAGCGACACCCCTGCGAGCGCGGCCACGTCGCGCATGGTCGGCCTTACTCGTGGCCCGACCGCGGGCCGCTCGTCGGACATTGCACTTTGATAGCGCCTTTGGACATCGTTGTCCAGTCTCGGACATCGTTACCCATCTGTTGCCTTTTCAGGCGCCGCAATGCCTTGACGACGTACGAGGTCGTGGCGCAGACTCCGCCGAGACAACGTTATCTCGGTGCTTCTCAATTGAGCGCCGTCCTAAGGAGAAGGCCCATGGCACGCATCACAGGCACACACGGAGCCGCGCTCAGCATCGCCGCGGTGACTGCCCTCGCGCTGACCGCGTGCGGATCGTCGAGCGGATCCAGCGCCTCGTCGAGCTCTGCCGCTGCGGCGACCAGCGGAGGCGCTGCTGCGGCGACCAGCGGAGCCGCCGCTGCCGCGACCAGCGGCTCAGCAGCTGCTGCAACGTCCGGCGCCGCCGCTGCCCCGTCGGCCACCTCCGGCGGCTCGACGGGCAAGAAGGTCGGCGTCTCGCTGATCCTCAAGACCCTGTCCAACCCCTACTTCGTCTCCATGCAGAAGGACGCCAAGGCGGCAGCCGCCAAGGACAACGTCGACCTGACCGTCGCGGCTGGCACCAAGGACGGCGACACCCAGACCCAGATCACCGCGATCGACAACGCAATCTCCCGCGGTGACAAGGGCATCCTGATCACGACCAACGGCGACGCGGTCAACGCGGCGCTCAAGCAGGCCAAGAGCAAGGGCCTGTTCGTCATCGCGCTGGACACCTCGACCAACCCGCCGGACGTCGCCGACATCACCTACGCGACCGACAACGAGGCGGCCGGCAAGCTCGACGGCGCCTACGCCGCAGCCCAGCTCGCCGGCAAGCCCGCGGTCATCGCCATGCTCGACCTGTTCAACAACCAGGTCGTGTCCGTCGACATCCAGCGCGACCACGGGTTCCTCGAGGGCATGGGCATCGACCCGGGCAGCAAGACGGAGAACGGCAAGGAGGCCAAGACCGGCAAGTACTCCGGCGGCACCTACACGATCGCGTGTCACAACCCGACCCAGGGCGCGATCGACGGCGGCCGTACCGCGATGGAGAACTGCCTGTCAGCCAACCCCAACATCAACGTCGTCTACGCGATCAACGAGCCGGCGGGTGAGGGTGGCTACAACGCCCTCAAGGCGGCGGGCAAGGGCACGCAGGCCAAGATCTACGCGATCGACGGCAGCTGCGCCGGCCTCAAGTTCGTCACCAGCGGCGAGTTCGCCTCCGACGCCACGCAGTACCCCGGCAAGATGGCCTCCCTCGGCGTCGACTCGATCGCCAAGCTCGCCCGCGGTGGCGCCAAGCCCACCGTGTCCAGCGGCCTGACGTTCTTCAACACCGGCACCTCCCTCGTCGCCACCGCGTCCGTCGGGGGCCTCACGGTCCAGTCACCCGCAGACGCTGCGTCGGCCTGCTGGGGCAGCTGATCTCCAGCACCACCCGCTAGTCCCGGTACGCGCCGGCGGCCCCCGTCGCCGGCGCGTACCGCTCGTCCGCACGCAGCAAATGCCTTGCCCAGAGACCTATCGCTTTCCGTCAAACCGGACAACACTCGGGCGCACCACGTCCTTCTCGTGCAGGCGAGCGCCGACCGAGACACCGAAAGGACCGCCATGACCACGCACACCGAGGCCGCGCCGGCCTCTGCCGTCGAGGAGTTCCTCAACCGGCCACCGACGATCGCCCAGCGGGTGCAGCACATCCTGCACAAGCAGCCGGCCCTGAGCCCGGCCATCGTGCTGGTGCTGTCCTGCGTCATCTTCAGCCTGCTGACCAGCAAGTTCTACACGCTGACCAACATCTCGTTCATCCTGCAGCAGGTCGCCGTCGTCGGGGCGCTGGCCGTCGGACAGACGTTGATCATCCTCACGGCGGGTGTTGACCTCTCGATCGGTGCCGTGGTCGTGCTCTCCTCCGTGGTGATGGCAAAGCTCGCCCTCAACAGTGGCGTGCCCGGGCTCATCGCCCTGCTCATCGGCGCGGTGATCGCGATCGCCTGCCAGTTCCTCAACGGCGTTCTCGTGACCCGGGTCCGGCTGCCACCGTTCATCGTGACGCTCGGCACGCTGAGCATCTTCACAGCCATCACCCTGATCTACGCCAAGGGCAACACGTTCACACTCAACTCCAGCTTTCTGCTGTGGACCCAGGACACCGTGTCCTTCGGCAACCTGCAGATCACTGCCGGCGTCTTCCTGATGCTCGCTCTCTACGTCGTGTACGGGTTCGCGCTGCGCTACACCGCCTGGGGCAGGCACGTGTACGCCGTGGGTGGCGACGCCGAGGCGGCGAGACTGGCCGGCATCCAGACCAATCGCGTGCTGCTCAGCGTCTACCTGGCGGCCGGCATCGCCATCGCCGTCGGCGCCTGGATCCTCGTCGGTCGGGTCGGCGGTGGTGACCCGAACAGCGTGGGCAACGCCAACCTGCAGTCCATCACCGCCGTTGTCATCGGTGGCACCAGCCTCTTCGGCGGCCGGGGCGTCGTGCTGGGCTCCCTCATCGGCGCCCTCATCGTCCAGGTGTTCGTCAACGGACTGGCGCTGCTGCCCAACGTCGACCAGAACTACCAGGTCTTCGCCGTCGGCGTGCTCGTCATCGCGGCCGTGTCGGTCGACCAGTGGATCAGGAGTGTGAAGGCATGACGAGCGACGTCCCCGTCCTCGAGGCCCGCGGCCTCGTCAAGCTGTTCGGCCGCGTCGTCGGCCTGGCCGGCGTCGACCTCAAGCTCTACTCCGGCGAGGTGCTCGCCATCATCGGCGACAACGGTGCCG
Source organism: Acidothermaceae bacterium B102 (assembly GCA_033097465.1). GTDB lineage: Bacteria > Actinomycetota > Actinomycetes > JAWWOL01 > JAWWOL01 > JAWWOL01. The sequence continues at coordinate 2,619,469 of AP028633.1, read as the reverse complement.
GCAAGTCGACGCTGATCAAGTGCCTATCCGGAGCCATGGCCCCGGACGAGGGCGAGCTGCTCATCGAGGGCAAGCCGGTCACGCTCAACGGAGCCAAGGACGCCCGGGCCGCTGGCATCGAGACGGTCTACCAGACCCTCGCCGTCGCGCCGGCCCTGGACATCTCCAGCAACCTGTTCCTGGCCAGGGAGATCCGGCGCAAGGGACCGCTGGGATCGGTGCTGCGCATGCTAGACACCGCCGAGATGCGCAAGCAGTCGACCGAGTACATCAAGCGGCTCGGCATCAGCACCCTGCAGAACATCAACCAGTCGGTCGAGACGCTCTCCGGTGGCCAGCGCCAGGCGGTGGCGGTCGCCCGCGCCGGAGCGTTCGGCGGCAAAGTCGTGATCCTCGACGAGCCGACGGCGGCGCTGGGCGTCCGCGAGACCGGGCAGGTGCTCAAGCTGGTACGGGAGATGCGCGACCAAGGTCTCGGCGTGATCCTGATCAGCCACAACATGCCCAACGTGTTCGAGGTCTCCGACCGCATCCACATCCAGCGCCTCGGCGCAGCGGTCGGTGTCATCGATCCCAAGGCCAGCACGATGGAGGACGCCGTCGCCTACATGACGGGCGCCCGCCGCATGGACCCGTCGATCAACCTCGCAGCCGCCGGCTGACCCGCGCTGCATCGATCCGCGAGAGGGTCACCGCTCGGACGGGGGACGTGACAACGGCAGGAACCGCGCAAAGCTGAGGACACCCGCGGCGGCGACGACCAGGTGCATCACCATCAGGGCGGCCACGCCGCCCCACGAGGAATGCGGCAAGCTCTTGGTCGCGCCGACGAGGACGTCGGGCACGAGGCTCACGATGACAACGGTTGGTACCAGCCAGCCCATCAGCCGCGCTGGGTCGGCAGCGCGGCGCCTTGCCACTTGCCAAGCCACGACGGCCAGCACCAGTCCGATGACGATGAGCGGCGCGAACGTGCCCACCTGCAGGGCCTGAAACTTGTCTGAGGCCCCTGCCCCGTGGGCGATGGCGGCGACCACGGCGCTGAGCGCGATGCCCACTGCCACTGCACACACCACCGCCAGGGCGACGGCTGAGCGGGCCGGTCGGGCAACGGATGGACGGGCGGTCGTCATAGGTCCTCCGGGTGGGCTTGTTACATGAAGTTTCAACCAAACTGTAGACCGAGACCCATGAACTTTCAAGCAAGCCGTCGTTACGCTGGGGTTCATGACGACTCCGTGGCTCACCGAAAGGGAGCAGCAGGTCTGGTTGGGGCTGCTCCGCGCCACGGCGACGCTGGACAACGCGCTCGACGAGCAGCTGCGCCGTGACGCCGGCATCACCCACGCGACCTACGGCATCCTGGCCGCCCTCTCCATGACCGAGGGCCGCAGCCTGCACATGCAGCACCTGGCCTTCCAGACCCGCAGCTCGCAGAGCCGGCTGTCTCATGCCGTCGCCAAGCTCGAGGGGCAGGGCTACGTCACGCGTTCGCCCTGCCCTGACAACCGGCGTGCCGTCCACGCCACCCTGACCGACGAGGGCATGCGCGTGGTCCTGCTCGCTGCCCCAGGTCACGTCTCGCTCGTGCGCGAGCTGGTGTTCGACCCGCTGTCGGCCGCCCAGGTGCGCCAGCTCGGGGACATCACCAGCACGCTGAGCGCCGCCATGGCGGCCGCTGGCTACGCCGCACCGGACTTCGCCCGTACCGATTAGGGACTCAGGCTCGACGAGGCGATCGGTTGCCGGCCCGACCTCGGCTTTGCCGTTTTGGCAACAGAAGTAGCACCATCGGCGCTCCAGGGTCGACGATGGTCAGGTGACCAACGACAGCACCGCAGCATCGCCCGAGACCACGGACGGCTTCGTCGGAGACCCCGCTGTGCAGGCGGAGTGGGACAAGCGGTACGCCGAGCAGGACCAGATGTGGAGCGGCAAGCCGAACGGCGCGCTGGTGGCCGAGGTCACCGGACTCACCGCCGGGCGCGCCCTCGACGTCGGATGTGGGGAGGGCGCCGACGCGCTCTGGCTCGCGGGCCTCGGCTGGGACGTGACGGCGCTCGAGCCCTCGGGCGTGGCGCTCGAGCGGGCTGCCCGACACGCCCGGGACGTCGGCCTGACCGTGCGCTGGGTGCACGCCGAGCTCGTGGCGGCTGGACTGCCGGCAGCCTCGTTCGACCTGGTGACCGCGCACTACCCGGTGCTGCTCCGCACCCCTGACGCGGTCGCCGAGCGGGCGCTGCTCGCGGCCGTCGCGCCCGGTGGTCGGCTGTTGCTGGTGCACCACGCGATCGACATGCACCATCTGCACGAGAGCGGCTTCGACCCGGCCGACTACGTCTTCCCGGCGACGGTCGCCGCCCTGCTCGACGACGACTGGGCGGTCGAGGTGGACGAGCGGCGCCCTCGCGTCGCCCCGGAGAGCGGCAACGGCGCCCACCCCGTCGACGACCTGATCCTGCGCGCCCGCCGCCTGCGCTGAGAGCCGCCGACCCTTGCGCGTGCCCAGCTGCGCAACCGAGGCCACTCAATAGCCTGTCGCCCGGGCAGCCCGGGCAGCGCGGACAGTGGCGCGTCACGGTTGAGTAGCGGCAATAGCGGTCCCCGTTGCCGCCCTGGTACCGGAATGGCCCTCCAGACAGGGCATCTGGGCGGTCCCTGCGGAGGCGCCGTAGCGCGTGCTGGATGGCGTCCGCCGAGCGGCACATCGCTGCGCACTTCTACCCGATTATTCGGGCAATCCGCACAGCGCCGGCCTCGATCGCGGCCCATGAGGGTGGATTCCATGTCGTCTCGAGTCACGAATTCCACCCCGACGAGTTGATCATGGAAGGCGCAGCCACGAAGGTCGTCCCGCTCACCGATCCTCGTCCGGCGCGGGGTGAGGCTCGGCTGACCGACAATCCCTACGTGACCACAACCTCCAAGAGCGGACAAGACTGAGTCGGGTCGGGAATCGCGAAGTCGCAGTCGACCCCGCCTACCATGATCGTCGAGCGACCGGGCTTGACACCCACGATGATGTCGCCCGTCAGCCGTAGCGACGAGACGCCCGCCTGCAGCGATAGTCGCGCGTGTGCGGCTTCGGGGCCGGCGATGTGGACGACCGTGCCCACGTGGATCGGCAGCGACGGGACGGGTGTCTGCGTGTCGTAGGGGCACCCGGTCAAGTTGAGGTAGCCCGTTGTCGTTGACGCGTACAGCAAGTACTCGGCGCAGGTACTGGTCCGCGTCACAGGCGGTGGTGTTCTGAACGGCGGCACGTCTGTCGAGCGTGCGGCGGCCGCTGACGTCGTCACCGCTGGCTTGTGTGTGCAGGCGCTCAGGGTGGCTACCAGCAGGGCAACGCCCACGCGCCCTGGCACAGTCGATGGTGCGTGAGGCACGGGAAACCCCTTCGTTGGCTACAGCTCCGACGTCGCGACGGACGATCAGGTTCCCTGGGGTACTCTCGGCGACTGCCCCGGACTGCCCGGTGCCGGATCGGCGAGCGGGACGGGCCAGGGTCGACGCCGCAAATGGCAATCGGCTATCGCGAGGGAAGTGACCGCTGTAGCCAAACGAACTCCGAGGAGTTTCGTCCACAACCCGGTCAGCTGCCCGACGACGGGCGACGAGCCGAGAGTCAGATCGGTGCCCCACGACCCGGCCACTCAGCCGGCGAAGAACTCCGGCTCGCGCCCCGTCGCGTCGGTCGCGACCCGGAAGACCGAGCCGGCGAGCGGTTCGGCGTCGTCGGCCAGCCGCAGTCGCGACGACGTGATGTAGAGGTCGCTGCCGTGGAACGCGCACGCGGTCGGCTGCGACACCGGCAGCGGCACGGTGGCGAGCAGCTCGCCCGACGGCGCATAGCGTCGTACGGCGCTGCCACCCCACATGGCGATCCAGAACGTTCCGTCGGTGTCCATCGTCATGCCGTCCGGAATGCCGTGTCCGTCAGGGATCGCGAACAACAGCTCGGGCGCCACCAAGGCACCGTCGTCGTCGACCCTGTAGCGGGTGACCTGCCGGGTCGGGCTGTCGATGTGAAAGGCAGACCGGCCGTCGTCACTGAAGACCATGCCGTTGGAGATGCTGATGCCGGTCAGCAGGGTGCGCACCGTGAGGTCGGGTTCGAGGACGTGCATCGACCCGCGACCGGGACCCTCATCGACGTCCATCGAGCCGCAGTAGAAGCGGCCGGAGGGGTGGCAGGCGCCCTCGTTCATGCGGACGGTCGGGTCGTCCCAGACGACCACCGGTGAGCCGACAACCTCGCCGTCGGACGTGAGCAGCACCCACCCGCGGGCGGCCGCGATGGCCAGCCCGCCGGAGCGACGCAGCCTGATCGCGGCCGAGGTCTCGCCCACGTGCCAGCGCAGCGGCGCCTCGTCGCCGGGGCGCCACGACAGGACGTCACCGCGCAGCTGGTCGACCCAGCGCAGCATGCCGGCCGTGTGGTCCCACATCGGCCCCTCGCCGTGGAACGCCCACGGCGGAGTCGCCTGGGTCGCCTCGAGCTCGACGGCGCTCATCGGACGCTGTCGTCGACGGAGCCGAGCAGGGCCAGCTCGTCGCGTGACGGCAAGCCCTCCCAGTCGCCCAGTGTGGACACCGCGAAGGCCCCCATGGCCGCGGCCGTCGCCAGACATGTGGCCGGGGAGGCCCCCATCACCAGCTCGGCGAGGTAGCCCGCGACGAAGGCATCACCCGCCCCTACCGTGTCGACGACCGGCACGTCATGGGCCGGCTGGCCGAGGTCGATGCCGTCGCCGTAGGCCCAGCTGCCCTGAGCCCCGAGCTTGAGCACCGCCAGCCGCGCGCCCGCATCGTGCAGCGCTTTGGCCCAGCCGGACGCATCCGCCCCGGAGTCGCAGAACAGCGCCGCCTCGTGCTGACTGGCGAACACCACATCCGCCTTGGCCAGCAAGGGATACAGGGTCTTCTGGGCCATCGCTTCACTCCACAGGTTGGCTCGGTAGTTGACGTCGAACGAGACGAGCACGCCATGACGTACGGCGAGGTGAACGATGCGGTCGACCGCCGCCGCAGGCCCTGGACCCAGCGCAGGGGTGATGCCGGTGACATGGACGGCGTCGGCACCGTCGAGCAAGTCATCGGTGATGTCGTCGGGCGACAGCCGCGACCCCGCCATGGCGGCGCGGTGGTAGGTCATGCGCGACAGGCCCGAGGTCCGCTGCTCGCGGATCATCATCGCTGTCGGCACGGATTCGCGTACCACCCGCGCGTCGACGCCCTCGGCCCGCAGCTCGCGCTCGATCAGCCGGCCGAACGGGTCGGTGCCGACGTGGCCTACCCACGTCACCGCGACGCCGAGCCGGCTGAGCCCGATGGCCACCGTGGACTCGGAGCCGGCGATGCTCAGCCGTGCGCTCGACCCGACCTCGACCGATCCGGGCCGGGTGCTCGCGACGACCCCGAGGGTCTCGCCCAGGGTCACGACGCGGCTCACGTCGGCGCCCGTACCGCGGTCAGGAGCTCACGCACGCGTGCCGTCACCGCTTCCTGGTCGGCCGGGTCGACATCACGCAGCAGGCCGGAGCCGATGCCCACCGCCACAGCGCCGGCCGCGACGAAGGCCGCCGCATTGTCGACGCTAACGCCTCCCACCGCGATCAGCGGGATCTGCGGCAGCGGCGCGGCGAGCTGGCGCAGGTGCTCGGGGCCGCCACTCGACGCCGGGAAGAGCTTGACCGCCGTCGCCCCGAGCTGCCACGCACGGACGACCTCGTTGGCGGTCCACGCCCCCGGGTAGGCGCCGACGCCCGCGGCCAGCGCGATGGCGATCACGTCGGCGTCGGTCGACGGCGATACGAGGAACTCCGCACCGGCATCGACAGCGGCATGGGCCTGGTCGGCGGCGATGACGCTGCCTGCGCCGACCGAGACGTCAGGAGACAGCAGGGTACGGAGCCTGCGCACCACGTCGAGCGCCCCCGTCCCCGTCATCGCGACCTCGAGGCAGCGGACCCCCGCAGCGGCGAGCGCGACCGCCACCGGCTCGAGCGTGGCAGCGTCGGGCGCCCGCAGGATCGCCATCAGCCGCGTCTCGACCAGCGACGGCGGCAACGAGAGACGCTGCGTCATGCGGTCACCGCCGCGGCAGCGACGCGATCGACCACGTGGCGCCGTACCAGCAGGAACACCACGAGCAGCGGGGCGAACCCGAGCAGGGCCGCGGCGCAGAGGAGGGTGGGGTCGAGATGGTACGGGTCGACCAGTGCGAAGGCGTTGGCCATCAGCGTGCGCTTGCCGGGATCGCCGAGAAAGACCAGCGGCGCAACGAGGTCGTTCCAGACCTGCAGCGACACGAACAGCACCATGACGCCGGTGACTGGTCGCAGCAGCGGCAGGACCACCGAGACGAAGGTGCGCACGACTCCGCAACCGTCGCACGCAGCGGCGTCGTCCAGCTCCGCAGGGATGGTTCGCACGAACGTTGTGTAGCAGAAGACCGCCACCGGCAGGTTGACCGCGGTGTAGACGAGGACCAGACCGACGCGGTTGTCGAGCAGGTGCAGGTCGCGCAGCAGTACGTAGAGCGGAGCCAGTACGGCGAAGATCGGCAACAGCGCGCCCAGCGCGAACAGCCGGTACGCGAGGGTCGACCAGGCAGCCGTGAGGCGGCCCAGCGGATAGCTCGCCATCGCCGCGAGTCCGGTGACGAGCCCACACGACACGACGGCGACGAGCCCGGTGTTGACCAGGCTGTGCTCGAGATGCACCTGGCGGGCGGCGTCACGCAGGGTGGACAGGGTGACGTGGGCCGGCAGGCCCAGCGGGTGGCGCGCGACGTCGGCCGCCGACCGCAGGGCCGTGACCGTCATCAGCAGCAAGGGCACGAGGAACGACAGGCACACCACGACGAGAACGACAGAGCCGAGGCGGTGCCCCACGGACGGCGTACGCGCCCGGGTCACGGTGCCGTCCCCACGGCGCGGGCCCGCAGCAACGTGCTGAGCGAGGCCGCGAGCACCACGACACAGAGCAGCACCAACGCGATCGCGGCCCCGTACCCGAACTCTGTGCTGCCCGTGGCAAAGACCTTCTGGAACACCAGCGAGGACAGCGGTTGTGCCTGTCCGCCCGGTCCGGCGATGACCAGCGGCAGCTCGAACATCCGCAGGGCGGCCACCAGGCTGACGGTGACGCTGACGGTCAGGGCCGGCGCGAGCAATGGCCACTCGACGAGCCGGAACCGCGTCCAGCCGTTGGCACCGTCGAGCTCGGCCGCGTCGGTCAGGTCGCGCGGCATCGCGACGTAGCCGGCCAGGAAGACGACGCAGGAGACGCCGGTGAACATCCACACGTCGACCACCGCGACTCCGCTGACCCGCGTCGCCAGGCCGTGGACCCCGATGTCAGCGAGAGCCGTACCGAGTCCGGCGCCCGGGGCGTAGAGGAACGACCAGACGAAGGCCGCGAGCAACGGCGAGAGCAGGGCCGGCAGCAGGAGCGCGGTCGTCAGGACGTTGCGCACCCGAGGCCGCCGGAACAGCGCGGACGCGAGGACGAGGCCCAGGACGTTCTGCGCCACCGCCACGACCACGACGTACTCGAGGGTGTGGACCAGCGCGTTCTGCACGGCCGGGTCGGACTGGACGGCGCGGTACTGCCGCAAGCCCACGAACCGGGCGCCGGGACTGCCCGTGCTGTCGGTGAAGGTGAGCAGCACGCCACGGACGAGCGGATAGACCACGAAGGCCGCGTAGACCAGGGCCGCAGGCAGCACGAAGCCGACTGCGGCAAGGGGTCGTCGCCTGATCACGGGTCATTGTCCCGTATCCGGCGGTCAGCGATGGGCATCGCTGAGGGTGCGGTTGCGCTGCTCGACGCCCATGGGGCCGTACGGGTAGTCACGGGCACCGGGATCGCTGGCCCGGTCGAGCGCCTCGACCTCGGCCGCGTCGAGCACGAGGTCGGCGGCGCCGAGGTTGTCCTCGAGCTGCTCGAGGGTGCGCGCGCCCAGGATCGTCGAGGTCACCGACGGCCTCCCGCTGACCCAGGCGAGCGCCACCTGGGCCATGGACACGCCACGCTGCTCGGCCACGTCCTGCACGGCCTCGATGGTGTCCCAGGTGAGCGCCACGCCGTTGCGCCTGTCGTACCCCTCCATGCCGCGCTCCGGGTTGTCGCCCAGGCGGGTCTCGCCAGTCGGGCGCTCGTCCCTGCGGTACTTGCCGGACAGCCAGCCACCACCGAGCGGCGACCATGGCAGCAGGCCGACACCGGCGTCGAGCGCGGCCGGCACCATCTCCCACTCGGGCTCGCGGACCAGCAGGTTGTACTGCGGCTGCAGGGTGACCGGCGGCGCGACGTTGAGGGCGCGGGCGAGGTGGACGGCCTTGGTCAGCTGCCAGCCGGTGAAGTTGGACAGCCCGTAGTAGCGGATCTTGCCGGCCCGGATGAAGGAGTCGAACGTGCGCAGGGTCTCCTCGAGCGGCGTGTAGGCGTCGTAGGCGTGCGCCTGGTAGAGGTCGACCGACTCCACGTTGAGCCGGCGCAGTGACGCCTCGAGCGCGCGGGTGAGGTGGCGGTTAGAAAGGCCGGAGCTGTTCGGCTGGGTGCCCAGCGGGAACCGACCCTTGGTAGCCAGCACGACCGGCTCGGTCAGGTCGGCCGGGCGGTCGGCGAGCCACCGACCGATGATCTCCTCCGTGACGCCGCGGGAGTAGACGTCCGCCGTGTCGACGAGGGTGCCGCCGGCCTCGACGAACCGGTCGAGCTGGGCGTACGCGCCCTTCTCGTCGGTCTCCGAGCCGAACGTCATGGTGCCGAGCGCGAGGGTCGAGACCGCGCAGCCGCTGTTGCCAAGAGTCGTGTAGTCCATGAGAGCCACCTTACGAGACAGTGGACCGCAACACCGCCACCCCGCCACCGGCCAGGGACAACCCCTGGGGGTGCTGGACTCCTGTGAGCACGTCGACGCCCACCTCCCCCACCTCGACCGTGTCGGGCCCATGGTTGATAACAAAGGTGTACGCGGTGTCGGCACAGGTGCGGCGGACGAGCTCGACGTCGGCCGGCAGCTGCGACGTGCGCACGCCTGCCTCGGCAAGCACCTGGTCGAGCACCTCGCCCATGCCGTCGGCGTCGAGCTGGGTCGCGAGGTACCACGCGGCACCGTCGCCGACCTGGCGGTGGGTAAGCGCGGGATGGCCACGGTCGGGGCCGCCGCCCATCGTCAGGACAGACTCGGCGCCGGCCAGGACGACCCGCTCCGACCACACGGAGCCGCACAATCCCTCGCCGACGCCGACGGTGGCGCCCTCGGCCAGCGGATGGAACTCCTCGATCCACAGACCGAGCAGGTCCGCGAGCGGGCCGGGGTGCGGACCAGGGTGGACGGAGTCGAGGTCGTCGACGATGCCGCTGAAGAAGCCGACCAGCAGGTGTCCGCCGTCCTCGACGTAACGGGCCAGCCAACCGGCCGACCCAGCCGACATGAGGTAGAGGTTGGGCACGACCACGGACGCGTAGCCGCTCAGGTCGGCACCCGGCGGGACGAAGTCGACGACCACACCCTTGCGCCAGAGTGCCTGGTAGTAAAGGCGAAGCGTGGCGGCCGCATCGAGGTCACGACTCGGCCGGTACTCAAGGCCGAGGGCCCAGGCGGACGCCCAGTCCCAGACCAGCGCGACCTCTGCCCGTACTGTCGAACCGGCGATCTCACCGAGCACGCCGACCTCGCGGCCCAGTGCGCAGACGTCGGCCCAGATCTGGGTGGCCGTGCCGCCGTGCGGCAGCATCGCCGAGTGGAACTTCTCCGCGCCACGCTGGGAGGCGCGCCATTGGAAGAACAGCACGCTCTCAGCGCCCCGGGCGACGTGGGCGAGGCTGTTACGCCGCATCTCCCCCGGCTCCTTCGCGAGGTTGCGCGGCTGCCAGTTGACCGCACCGGTGGAGTGCTCCATGAGCAACCACGGCCGGCCGCGCGCGAGAGAGCGACCCAGGTCGGCCGACATCGACAGCCCCATCGTCCGCAGCGGGTCCTCGGCGACGAGGTAGTGGTTGTTGGCCACGACATCGACCTCGCCGGCCCACGACCAGTAGTCGATGTTGGGGCAGTTGGTCGCCATGAAGTTGGTCGTGATCGGCACGCCGGGGCTGAGTGGGCGGATGGCGTCCCGCTCGGCGACGTAGCAAGCGAGGTGCTCGTCGGAGGAGAACCGGTAGAAGTCGAGCTGTTGCGCGGGGTTGACCGGCATCGGCGAGAGGCGCGGTGGGGAGACCTCGTCCCAGGCCCCGTACCGCTGGCTCCAGAACGCCGTGCCCCACGCGGTGTTGAGCGCGGCGAGGGTGACATAGCGCCGCCGGAGCCACGCCCGGAAAGCCTGGGCACTCACGTCGCAGTAGCAGGACGCGACGTGCGCGCCGTACTCGTTGTTGACGTGCCAGAGGGCGAGTGACGGGTGTGAGCCGTAGCGCTCGGCGAGGGCGGTGGCGATGCGCACGGCCGCCTCGCGGTAGGCCGGCGAGCTCGGGCAGTAGGCCTCTCGCGAGCCGATGCCGAGGCGGACGCCCGACTCGGTCACGGGCAGCGAGTCGGGGTGGGCGTGGGAGAACCACGGCGGCGGCGAGGCGGTGGGTGTGGCCAGGCAGACGCCGATGCCGTTGTCGTGGAGCAGTCCGATGATGCGGTCGAGCCAGCCAAAGTCGTAGACGCCGGGCGCGCTCTCGAGCACCGACCAGGAGAAGACCCCCACGGTGACGAGAGTGACGCCGGCCTCGCGCATCAGCCGTACGTCCTCGGGCCAGACCTCCTCCGGCCACTGCTCGGGGTTGTAGTCGCCCCCATAGGCGATGCCGCGCAGGCGTGGCACGCCCGTCGTGCTGGGTGGCAGGGCCTCGCGGGTCATCATCACTCCTTGACTGGGAGCGGTCACGCTAGCAGAGCGAGCCAACTGCTGACCAGACCCAGCGATGGGCGAATTCCCTGCGCGTCGTCATGAAGCCCTTGCTGGTAGGCATATCCGCGTTGTTCCCCGAAGTAGGCCGACCGTTGCACAACCGTGTCTTGACAGGCCGACAGCGCGGGAGGACGGTGTGACCGCTCCCAGTCAATTCCCGTCCCGTCACTCCCCAGGCGTCGACCAGCCCAGGCGACGTGCAGCCGCACCGGAAGGACTCCGCATGCTCAGCCCTCGTTCCTCGTCCCGACGCCTGGCAGGGGTCGGCGCGGTCCTTGCCCTCGCGCTGACGGCCTGCAGCAGCGGCTCGTCCAGCACCAGCGGGTCGCCCACCTCCGGTGCCCCCGCCACCAGTGCGGCGGCTGCCACCAAGGCCGCGGCCACGTCCGCCGCTGCGGCCACCTCGGGCGCGGCCACCAGCGCCGCCGCCACCACGGGAACCGCAGCCACCAGCGCTGCTGCCACCACAGGCAGCACCAGCACGGCCAAGACCAACCTGAGCTTCTGGTCCTGGGTGCCCAACATCGACAAGATCGTCGCGATCTGGAACACCGCCCACCCGGACATCCACGTCTCGGTCAACAGCCAGGCCCAGGGCGACGCGCTCTACACCAAGCTGACGACGGCGGACAAGGCCAGCAACCCGCCCGACCTGTTCCAGGCGGAGTACCAAGCGCTGCCGACCCTCGTCACCAACGGCGTCGCCGCCGACATCTCCAAGCTGGTCACCCCGATCAAGTCGAAGTTCACCGACGGCGCGTGGGGCCTCACCAGCTTTGGCGGCGCCGCCTACGGCATCCCGCAGGACACCGGCCCGATGATGCTGTTCTACCGGGCTGACCTGTTCAAGAAGTACGGACTGGCCGTGCCGACCACGTGGGCCCAGTACGCCAGCGAGGCCACATCGCTGCACGCCGCCCACCCCACCGTCTGGATGGGCACCTTCTCGTCCAAGGACCCGGGCTGGTTCGCCGGCCTTGCCCAGCAGGCGAAGTCGCAGTGGTGGTCGACCAGTGGCGACACGTGGACGGTGGCCATCAACGACGCCGCCGCGCAGAAGGTCGCCTCGTTCTGGGGCGGGTTGGTGAGCTCGGGCGCCATCCAATCGCAGCCGTTCTTCACCCCGCAGTGGAACACCGCCCTCGCCAACGGCACCCTGCTCACCTGGCCCAGCGCCGTCTGGGCGCCGGGCGTGCTCAGTGGCAGTGCACCCAAGACCGCAGGCGACTGGGAAGAGGCACCGCTGCCGGCCTGGACCGCCGGCGACACCCACGTCGGCTTCTGGGGCGGCTCAGCCACCTCGGTCTCGGCCAAGTCCAAGAACCAGGCTGCGGCCGTCCAGTTCGCCAGCTGGCTCAACACCGACCCAACCGCGATCGAGGCCCTGATCAAGCAGGGCGCCCTCTACCCCGCCTCGATCGACGGCCAGAAGGCGCCGGCTCTCTCGTCACCGCCAGCCTTCCTGTCCAACGAGCCGAGCTACTACACCGACGCCGCCCGCATCTCAGGCAACGCCGGGGCGTTCACCTTCGGCCCCGACGTCAACGTCACCTACAGCACCTACACCGACGCCTTTGGCAAGGCGATCCAGAACAAGTCGTCGTTCCTCGACGCCTTGACCACCATGCAGACGACCACGGTCGCCGACATGAAGAAGGCCGGTTTCAAGACGACCGGGTGATGCAGTCGCCGGACCCGGGTCGAGCCTCCGATCCGGGTCCGGCGTCGCCCTAGGCTGGCAGCGGGTCCGTACGGGCCCGCTGCTTTGCCGGTCTCCCAGGACAACCAGCCACCAGAGCAGTCCCGCCGAGGAGCTCGTCAATGACCACGATCACCCGCACAGTCCCGGTCGAGCGGCGCAAGGCCCTCCGTCGACGGCGGCGCAAGCTGTCCTCGACCGGCTACCTGTTCGTGCTGCCGGCGGCGGCGTTCTTCACCGTGTTCCTGCTGATCCCCATCGGCTACACCGTCTATTTGAGCACCAAGGCGTTGCGGGTGTCCGGGCTCGGCATCGTCGGGCGGCGACGCGAGGTGTCCGTCGGCCTGAGCAACTACGTCGATGCCATCAAGGATCCCGAGCTCGTCCACAGCCTGCTGCGCCTGGTCGTCCTCGGCCTCGTCATCGTCCCGATCATGCTGGGCCTTGCCACGCTCTTCGCGCTGCTGCTCGACGCACCGCGCACCCGGTTCGGCAACTTCTCCCGGCTGGCGATCTTCTTGCCCTACTCCGTGCCCATCGTCGTCGCGTCACTGCTGTGGGGGTTCATGTATCTCCCCAGCGTCAGCCCGTTTCGTTACGCCGCAGGGCAACTCGGCCTGCCGCAGCCACAGTTCTTCGGCGCCCACTCCATCTTCCTGTCGGTGGCCAACATCGCCATCTGGGGCGGCACCGGCTTCAACATGGTCGTGCTCTACACCAACCTGCGAGCAATCCCGGCCGAGCTCTTCGACGCCGCCCGCATCGACGGCTGCACCGAGGTGCAGGTGGCGCGCTACGTCAAGCTGCCGATGCTGCGACCCGCCGTGGTGCTGACCACGATCTTCTCGCTGATCGCGACCCTCCAGCTGTTCAACGAACCGTTCTCCCTCGCGCCACTGACCAACGTCATCCCGACCACCTGGGTGCCGCTGATGAAGGTCTACCGCGACGCCTTCATCAACGACGACATCTACTCGGCAGCGGCAACGTCGGTGCTGCTCGCGCTAGGCACGCTGCTGCTGTCGACGATCGTCCTGCGGGTCCTCAACACCAAGACCATCGGAGGCGACAACTCGTGACCACGGCCACCCCCCGATTGCGTCCACGCCGGCCCGGCGGACGGCTCGCGACGACGGTCCTGCTACTCGGCGCGGCCTACGCGATCCTCCCGAGCTTCTGGGTCTTCTGCGCCTCCACCAAGACCAGGGCCGAGCTGTTCAGCACGTTCACCCTGGTCCCCAGCTTTCACGGTGGCTTCACCCAGAACCTCCGCGGGCTCGTCGACTACCGGGGCGGCCGGTTCTACGAGTGGGCTCTCAACAGCCTGTTGTACGCCGGCGTCGGCACGGTCGCATCGGTGGCGGTCTCGGCCCTCGCCGGCTACGGGCTGGCGAAGTACCGCTTCACCGGCCGCAGCGTCATGTTCAACACCCTCCTGGCCGGTGTGCTGATCCCCGGCATCACCCTCGCCATCCCGCAATACCTGCTGCTCGCCAAGCTCGGCCTCGCCGGCTCGTACTGGTCGGTCCTGCTGCCGAGCATCCTGAGCCCGTACGGCATCTACCTCTGCCGCATCTACGCCGACGCCGCCGTGTCGGACGAGCTGCTCGAGGCCGGCCGCATCGACGGGGCCGGCGAGTGGCGGATGTTCCGCTCGATCGCACTGCCGGTGATGATCCCGGGCCTGGTGACCGTGTTCCTGGTCCAGTTCGTGGCCAGCTGGAACAACTTCCTGCTGCCGTTCATCATGCTCTCCGACGACCGGAAGTTCCCGATCACGGTCGGGCTGTTCAGCATGCTGCATCAGGGGTCCAACCAGCCCGCGCTATATAGTCTCGTCATCATGGGGGTGTTCCTGTCGATCATCCCGCTGGTAGCGCTCTTCCTGGTGCTGCAACGGTTCTGGCAGTCGGACCTGCTCTCCGGCGCCGTCAAGGGGTGAGGAGGGGTGGCCAGTGACTGACCCTGACACTCCTGCCAGCAACCCCACCCCACGCAAGCCGCGCCGACGCGCGACCATCGACGACGTCGCCGCCATCGCGGGCGTCTCCCGCGGTACGGTGTCCCGCGCCATCAACGGTGGCCGCGACGTCAGCGCCGCAGCAGCCGCGGCCGTCGCCCGGGCCATGCAGGAGACCGGCTACTCCGTCAACCACAGCGCCCGCAGCCTGGTGACGCGTCGTACCAACTGCGCCGCGTTCGTCGTCTCCGAGCAGCACGAGCAGGTCTTCGAGGACCCCAACTTCAACGTCCTGCTGCGCAGCGCAACCCAGTCGCTGGCCGCCCGGGGCTTCAGCCTGATCCTGATGATCGCGGGCACCGGCGACGACCGCGAGCGGGTGCTGACCTACCTGCGCGCGGGCCACGTCGACGGCGCACTGCTCGTCTCGACGCACAGCGAGGACCCGCTCGTCCCCGCCCTGCAGCGCGACCACCTCCCGTTCGTCGTCTGCGGCCGCCCCCTCGGCCCCGTCGGCGAGGTGCCCTTCGTCGCGGCCGACGACCGCGAGGGCGGCCGGCTGATGACGCAGTACCTGGTCGACCTCGGCCGCAAGCGGGTCGGCACCATCACCGGACCGCTCGACACCTCGGGCGGCACCGAACGGCTGCGCGGCTACTTCGACGCGGTCGGCTCGCGCAAGCCCCGGTCCCTGATCGTCAACGCCAAGGAGTACTCCTTCGCGGCCGGCCACGCGGCGATGCTGCAGCTGTGCGAGCAGTCGCCCCAGGTGGACGCCGTCTTCGTCGCCTCCGACCTGCTCGCCGCGGGCGCGCTGGCGGCACTGCGGTCACTGGGCCGGCGCGTACCCGAGGACATCGCGATCGCCGGGTTCGACGACTCGCGCATGGCGACGACCACCGAGCCACCGCTGACGACCGTGCGCCAGCCCCTCGACCGGGTCGCCGACGAGATGGTGCGGCTGCTGCTCGACCTCATCGAGGGCGGGTCACCCGACTCCGTCGTGCTGCCCGTCGAGGTCGTCCGGCGTGAGTCGGCCTGACGCTCGGGCAGCCCCGCGCGAGGATGGACTCGTTCTGTCGTGATCACCCCCGGTTGAGTCCACGCATCGACGGTGCCGCGGCGAACAGCGCCGATCAAAGGAGTCCACGCGGCGTGGTCACGCCCCGGTGACTCCTCTGTCCGGCGTTGTTCTGCCGGGGCGCAGCCGAGTCAGGGTCAGGCGCCAGCCCCGGCGTGGTCGAGGCGTTGGGTCTTTGCCGCATGGCTGATGGCCGACAGCCGGTGCAGGACGTCGTTGCCGCCGCGGCCGAAGTAGTCGTGCAAGGCGCGGTACTCCGCGTACAGGGCGTCGTACGCGTCGGCAGCTGCGGCGTCGGGCGTGTAGACGCGCGGCAGCACCTTGCCCATCGCCTCGGACGCGGCGTAGACGTCGGGGTAGGCGCCCGCCGCGACGGCTGCGTGGATCGCCGCACCGAGCGCCGGACCCTGGTCGGAGTCGATGAGCGAGAGCGGACGCCGCGCGATGTCGGCGTAGATCTGCATGAGCAGCGCGTTGCGCAGCAGCCCGCCGGCGACGACGAGCTCGTGGACCGGGACGCCGGCGGTCTCGAAGGCCTCGATGATCGTGCGGGTGCCGAAGGCCGTCGCCTCGAACAGCGCGCGGTAGACGTCGGGCGCGGTGGTCGCGAGCGACTGGCCGACGATGACACCGGTGAGGGTGTGGTCGACGAGCACCGAGCGATTGCCGCCCATCCAGTCGAGCGCCACCAGCCCGTGCTCACCGATCTGCTGCGTGGCCGCGATCTCGGTCAGCAGCTCGTGCACCGAGACGCCCCGAGCCTCGGCCTCCTCGTGGTACGAGGCCGGCACGCACTGGTCGACCCACCAGGCGAAGATGTCGCCCACCGCGGACTGGCCGGCTTCGTACCCGTACACCCCAGGAGTGATGCCGCCGTCGACCACGCCGCACATGCCGGGCACCTCGGCCAAGACGTCGGAATTCATGACGTGGCAGGTCGAGGTGCCCATGACCGCGAGCATCACCCCGTTGCCGGTCGACTTGGCCGCAGGAGCGGTCACGTGGGCGTCGACGTTGCCGACGGCCACCGCGATGCCCTCGGGCAGCCCGGTCCACCCCGCTGCCTGGGCGGTGAGGCCACCGGCCAGACCACCCAGCGGTGACAGCGGGTGCTCGAGCTTGGCGACGAAACCGGCGAAGCCCGGGTTGAGGGCGCCGAGGAAGTCGGCCGTCGGATAGGCGCCGTCCTGGAAGATGCCCTTGTAGCCGGCGGTGCAGACGTTGCGGGTCTCGGCACCGCAGAGCTGCCAGGTGACCCAGTCGGCGGCCTCGATCCAGCGCTCGGTCGCGGCGTAGACCTCGGGATCGTCCTCGAGCAGCTGCAGCGCCTTGGCGAACTCCCACTCCGAGGAGATCCGACCGCCGTAGCGACCCAGCCACGGCTCCTTGCGCTCGGCCGCGAGCTCGTTGATGCGGTCGGCGTGGCCCTGCGCCGCATGGTGCTTCCACAGCTTGACGAAGGCGTGCGGCCGCGTCGCGAACTCCGGCAGGCTGCACAGCGGGGTGCCGTCGGCCAGCGTCGGCAGCACCGTGCACGCCGTGAAGTCGATCGAGATGCCGATCACGGACGAGGGGTCGACACCGGAGGCCTCGACGGCAGCCGGGACCGCGGTGGAGAGCACCTCGAGGTAGTCGGCGGGGTCCTGCAGCGCCCACGCCGGCGGCAGGGCGACGCCGCGTACCGAACGCTCCATGACCGCGTGGGGGTAGGGGTGGACCGCCGTGCCCAGCAAGGTGCCGTCCGAGACCCGGACGACGACGGCCCGACCGGACAGCGTCCCGTAGTCCACCCCCACGACGTAGCGCGGCTCAGTCACGTCAGCTGGCATCTGCGGTGCTCCACTCTGGCTCGACGGGTGTCCGGTGTTAACGCAAACATGTCGCACAGCATGATGCTGCAGACGCCGACATTTCCCAACCCCCTGGGCCCGGCGATCCGCTCCGGTTCATTGTCGACGATCGCGGCGCAGGCGCCCAACAGTGACGCGGGCCACACCGGCAGGACCACCTGCGCTCGGTACGATGTGGCCCTCGCTCACCCGGGACGGGCGGCTCGCGCCTGCGGTGGAACTGCGCTGCAACTGCGGTGGAAGGCTCAGATGGCACTCACGATCGGCGTGACGACAGAGTCGACGCCTGGCGAGACACGGGTCTCCGCGACCCCGGCAACGGTCCGGCAGCTGATCGCGCTGGGCTACGCCGTGGTCGTCGCCACCGGCGCCGGCGTGCGCTCGAGCTTCAGTGACGCGGCGTACGAGGAGGCCGGGGCCACCATCGGCGACGCCTGGCGGGCCGACGTCGTGCTGCGGGTCAACGCGCCGACCCTGGACGAGGTGGCGCTGCCGGCCGACGGCGCCACGGTCGTCAGCCTGGTCGCGCCCGCCCTCAACCCCGACCTGCTGCAGGCTCTCGCTACCCGGCCGCTGACCGTGCTCGCCATGGACGCGGTGCCGCGGGTCTCCCGCGCCCAGGGCCTCGACGTGCTCAGCTCGATGGCCAACATCGCGGGCTACCGCGCGGTCGTCGAGGCAGCCCATCTGTTCGGCCGCTTCTTCGCCGGTCAGGTCACCGCCGCGGGCAAGGTGCCGCCGGCCAAGGTGCTGGTCGCCGGTGCAGGCGTCGCCGGTCTCGCCGCGATCGGTGCCGCCAACCGCCTGGGAGCGATCGTCCGGGCGACCGACCCGCGGCCGGAGGTCGCCGACCAGGTCGAGTCGCTCGGCGGCGCGTTCCTCGCCGTCGACGTCGTCGAGGTGATGGGCGCTGACGGATACGCCAAGGCAACCTCGGACGACTACAACCGGCGCGCTGCCGAGATCTACAGCGAGCAGGCCGCCGACGTCGACATCATCATCACGACGGCCCTCATCCCCGGCCGGCCGGCGCCCCTGCTCATCACCGCCGCCGACGTCGCGTCGATGCGCCCCGGCAGCATCATCGTCGACATGGCCGCCGGCCAGGGCGGCAACGTCGAGGGCTCGGTCGCTGGTGAGGCCGTCGTGACGGCGGGCGGCGTGACGATCCTCGGCTACACCGACCTCGCCGGGCGACTGCCCACCCAGGCCTCCCAGCTGTACGGGACCAACCTCGTCAACCTGATGAAGCTGCTCACCCCGGGCAAGGACGGCCAGCTGGTCCTCGACTGGGACGACGTGGTCCAACGCAGCATCACCGTCGTACGGGACGGCGCTGTCACCTGGCCGCCGCCCCCGGTCGCGGTATCGGCGGCGCCCGCCGTTGTGGCGCCGACACCCGTACCGGCTGCTCCTGCTCCGCGCCCGACGTGGGCGCAGCGGACACCCGCGATCGCCCTGGCCACAGCAGTTCTGCTGTTCTTCGTCGTGGCCTACGCGCCGGCTCAGCTCAGCGGCAACATCACCGTCTTCGTGCTGGCCGTGGTCATCGGCTACTACGTCATCGGTCACGTCCACCACGCGCTGCACACCCCGCTGATGTCCGTGACGAACGCCATCTCGGGGGTGGTCGTCGTCGGCGCGGTGCTGCAGATCGGCCATGGCGACGCGACCATCACGACGCTGTCGTTCGTCGCCATCCTGCTGGCCGGCATCAACATCTTCGCCGGCTTCACCGTCACCCGCCGCATGCTCTCGATGTTCTCGAAGGGCGACCACTGATGACCGCGGCCTCCGCTGCCCAAGCCGCCTACCTGGTCGCCGCCCTGCTGTTCATCCTCAGCCTGGCCGGCCTGTCCAAGCACACCACCGCGCGTCGCGGCGTCGCGTCCGGCATCGCCGGCATGGCCATCGCGCTCGCCGCGACGGTCGGCCTCGCGTCACGCACCATCGCAGCCGGTGGCATCGCCCTCATCGTCGTGGCGCTGGCGATCGGCGCGGCCATCGGCATCCCGCGGGCCCGCAGCGTCCCCATGACCGGCATGCCCGAGCTGATCGCCCTCCTGCACAGCTTTGTCGGCGGGGCAGCGGTTCTCGTCGGCTGGGACGGTTACTACGCCGTCGAGGCACGAGGCAGCCACCAGACCGAGATCGCCGCCAACCTGCTGCGCGTGCACCACGGCGAGGTGTCCATCGGCGTCTTCATCGGCGCGGTCACCCTGTCCGGCTCGGTCGTCGCGTTCGGCAAGCTGTCCGGCCGCGTCAGCTCGACTCCGCTGTCCCTGCCGGGAAAGAACGCGATCAACCTCGGGGCCGTCGCCGCACTGATCGCCCTGACCATCGCGTTCGTGATCCACCCGGCGCTCGGCCTGATCATCGCCGTCACCGTCGTGGCGCTCGCCTTCGGCTGGCACCTCGTGGCGTCCATAGGCGGCGGCGACATGCCCGTCGTCGTGTCGATGCTGAACAGCTACTCCGGCTGGGCTGCAGCCGCTTCGGGGTTCCTGCTCGACAACAACCTGCTCATCGTGACGGGTGCGCTGGTCGGCTCGTCCGGTGCCTACCTCTCCTACATCATGTGCACCGCGATGAACCGGTCGCTGCTGTCGGTCATCGCCGGCGGCTTCGGCGTCGTCGCGCCGAGCAGCACCCAGACCGACTACGGCGACCACCGCGAGGTCTCCGCCCACGAGGTCGCCGAGCTGCTCGGCGAGGCCCGCTCGGTCATCATCACCCCGGGGTACGGCATGGCCGTCGCGCAGGCGCAGTTCCCCGTGGCCGACCTGGTACGCCGCCTGCGGGACCACGGCGTGACCGTACAGTTCGGCATCCACCCGGTCGCGGGTCGCCTGCCCGGCCACATGAACGTGCTGCTCGCCGAGGCCCGGGTCCCGTACGACATCGTGCTCGAGATGGACGAGATCAACGACCAGTTCTCCGACACCGACGTGGTGCTGGTCATCGGCGCCAACGACACCGTCAACCCGGCGGCCGAGGACGACCCGACGAGCCCCATCGCGGGCATGCCGGTGCTGCGGGTGTGGGAAGCCGAGAACGTCATCGTCTTCAAGCGCTCGATGAACCCTGGGTACGCCGGCGTCCAGAATCCGCTGTTCTTCCGCACCAACAGCCAGATGCTGTTCGGCGACGCCAAGGAACAGGTCGAGGAGATCCTCGCCGCGCTCGGCACGTTCATCGGCCTCCCCGAGCCGCGGCACGAGCTGCCGACCGCCGTCCCGCACCGCACGTGACCGCCCCGCCGTGACCAGGTCCAGGCCCGGGCGCGGCGTGGTGGTCGTGTCGCTGCTCGCGGCGACCGCCTGCTCGCACACCTCGGCCACACCGGCAGCCGTCCCGCGTACCCTCGTCAACCCGGTGGTGCTGCAGCGCGCCGACCCGTCGGTCTACCGGCACACCGACGGCTACTACTACCTGACCGACTCGGTGCCCGACTTCGACGGCGTCGAGCTGCGCCGGGCCACCACCCTCGGCGGGCTCGCGACGGCCCCGCCCGTGACGCTCTTCCACCGGCCGGCCACGGGCCCACAGAACGGATGGATCTGGGCGCCGGACCTGGAGTGGGACGACGGAACGTGGTACGTCTACTACTCCGCCTCGCCGAGCGCGAACAAGCTCGACCAGCGGTTGTACGCCATGCAGACGACTGCAGCCGACCCGCTGACCGGCACCTGGACGCAGGACGGCGAGCTGCGCACCGGCTGGGAATCGGGCGCGACCGACCCGACCTCGTTCACCGCGGCCGACGGCAGGAGCTATCTGGTCTGGGCGCAGAAAACACCTGGTACTGAGGGAGAAAGCGCCATCTACATCGCACTGCTCGGCACACCGACGAGCCTGCTCGGCACCCAGGTGCAGCTGTCGTCGCCGGACTACCCGTGGGAGGAGGAGGGGGTCATCGCCGATGCGGCGCCGGCCGTCCTGCAGAGCCATGGCCGGGTCTTCGTCACCTACTCGGCGAGTGCGTCCGACGCCTCGTACGCGATGGGGCTCCTCTCGGCGCCGGCGTCTGCTGACCTGCTCAAGCCGCAGAGCTGGACCAAGTCGCCGACGCCGGTCTTCGCCTCGTCAGGGGCCAACGCGGTCTACGGCCCTGGCAGCAACAGCTTCACGGTCTCCGACGACGGCCTCGACGTGGTGGACGTCTACGCCGCCCGCAGTTCGGCCCTGGTGTCCGACCCACTGACCGACCCGCACCGCAACCTGCGCATGCAGCGGGTCACGTGGCGCCCGGACGGCACCCCTGACTTCGGGACGCCCGTACCCGATGGCCCGACCCCCGAGTGACCCCCGCCGCGCCATATGGCACGGTGCCACGCTCAAAAATCGGCGTTACCCCGCCAAGTGGCGCGGTCCTGCCCCGCTGCCGCGCCACATGGCAGGGTGCCACGCTCAGAAATCGGCGTTACCCCGCCATGTGGCGCGGTGGGTGCGCCGGGTGCAGGAGCCCGCGGGGTCAGACCGGGACGGCAGCCGGCTCCACGTCGACGGCCATGCCGTCGGCGAGGTGCAGCACCACGTCGAGCGAGCCAGGAACCGGACGCCGGTGCGTGCTCATCAGCAGGGTGCGGCCGCTCGTGCTCGAGAGCAGGTCGGCGAGCACCGCGCGCTCCGTCTCGGGGTCCAGGTGGGCCGTCGGCTCGTCCAGCACGAGCACCGCGGGGTCGGCGAGCAGCGCGCGGGCGAGCAGCAGCCGCTGCCGCTGACCCCCCGACAGCGCGGCTCCGTCCGGACCGGCGGGCGTCGACCAGCCCCGGGGCAACGAGCGGACGAAGTCGAGGAGCCCGGCCCTGGCGGCGACCGCATCCAGCTCGGCCTCGGCCGCCAGCGGTCGTACGACCAGCAGGTTGTCGCGCAGCGACGCGTTGAAGACGTGGTCGCCCTGCAACGATCCGGCGACCAGCGGCGGCACGTCCTCAGCGGCGAGGTCGGCCACCGAGCTGCTCCCCGTCTCGTTCTCGAGCGCGATGCGGCCGGCGGGCACGGGCAGCAGCCGCAGCACGGCGGCGAGCAGCGTGGACTTGCCGGAGCCGCTGGGCCCCATGACCGCGACACGTTCCCCGTGCCGGACGACGAAGTCGACCTCGTCGAGCAGGACGGGCGCTGAGGGTGACGGCGACAGCGAGAGCCGCTCGGCACGTACGGACAAGGGAGCGGGCGGCGCGGCGACAGGCAGCAGTGGCTCCGGTACGGGCAGAGGGGTCGCGAGGAGCAACGCCACCCGCTCCATGCCGGTACGGAACCGGGCCCACGCCGCGAAAGCAACGGGCAGCGCGGCGAGGCCGTCAAAGGCGGCGAGGACACAAGCCACGAGCACCCCCACCAACACCGGCGGCAGGCCGTGATGGGCCGCCGCGGCACCCGCCGCGAGGACGGCGACCAACGTCAGAGCAGCTGCCAGACCGGTGACGGCGGCACCGATGGCGGCACCCGCAGCGGGACGACGCCCGGCCCGTACGACAAGGGCGTCGGCGCGGGTCACCTCGTTGACCGCTGCGGCGTCGTGCCCGTAGGCGACAAGCTCGGCGAAGCCGCTGAGGAACGCGGTGGTCCGCCCGTCACGGTGTCCCGCGTGGCGCGACAGGGCCGCGGCGTCGCCGGCCAGCCCGTGGGCAACGAGCGGAGCCACGACCAGGCCGACGAGCACACCGATCGCCAGCACTCCGCCGGCGGGTGGTGCCACGGCAACGGCGATGCCCACGGCACCAAGAGCAGTGAGGGTCGCGCCGACGAGCGGCAGGGCGGCCCGGACCAGTCCCTCCTGCGCACCGTCGACGTCGGACACGAAGCGGCGCAGCAGGTCACCCCGCCGGAAGTCAGCCAAGCCAGCGGGGGCCAGCGGCTCCAACGCGGCGAAGACCCGCGCCCGCAGCTCAGCCAGCACGGTGAGGGCGACGTCGTGGCCCACCAGCCGCTCGGCGTACCGAAGCAGAGCACGGGCCAACGCGAAGGTGCGGACTCCCACGACGGCGACGGCGAGCGCCTGCAGGTTGGGGTGCTGGGCAGCCCGGCAGATGAGCCAGACCGAGGTGGCGGTGAGCGCCAGGCCGGCGAGCCCGGAGGCACCTGACAGCAGGGCCGCAGCAGCGAGTCGCCGCCGGAGCGACGACATACCGGCGAACAGTGGCGCCCAGGAAACCTTTGCAGGCACGGGACTCTCGGCCAGCGTTACCACAGACCGCAGGGCGGGAGCCGGCGTCGGCACCGGGAGCGGCAGCTGATGCTGGTCGACGACCAACCGGCCGGCGGCCAGCACCACGCGCCGGTCGGCGATCGCGGCGAGCCGCGGGCTGTGTGTCACCATGACGACCGTCGCCCACCCGGCCAGGCCGCTGATGACGGAGGCGACGACGTCTTCGGTGACGAGGTCGAGATCTTCGCTAGGTTCGTCGAGAAGTACGACGGGCACGCCGCCCGCCGCGCGTACCCCCCTGGCCCTGAGCAGTGCCCGGGCGAGCGCGATGCGCCGACGCTGGCCGGCCGACACCTGGGCGCCGTCCTCGCCGAGCAGGGTGCCCGGGGCCGGAGCGTGACAGGCGTCGATCGCGGCCGCCACCTGGGCGGCGCTGGCGGACGGGTCCCCCAGGGCGACCTCCGCCGCCACGTCATGTTGAGTGGGCCGCGGCCGCTGCGGCACCCACGCGACCTGGGTGCGCCAAGCCTCGGGATTCAGCGTCGACAAGCGATCCGCCCCCACGACGACGTCGCCCGACACAGGGTCGACGAACCGGAGCAGCACCGCCAGCAGCGTCGTCTTGCCACTGCCGCTGACTCCCTGGACGGCGACCACGGTGCCGGGCACGATGGTCAGGCAGAGGTCGAGCAGCGCCGGGTCCGGCCGTCCCGGGTAGCAGACCCTGAGGTCGCGCACGTCGATCGATCCGTCTGCGGGACCCGCCGCGACCCCGACCCCCAGCGGCAACGCAGCCTCGGACACGATGTCGAGCGCCTCGGACAGCGCGGCGCGACCCTCCTCGGCGGCGTGGTGCTGGGTGCCCATGGCCCGCAGTGGCGCAAAGAGCTCCGGCGCGAGCAGCAGCACGACGAGCGACGCCTCGAGCCCCACCTTGCCCTGGTCGAGCCGCAGGCCCACGCTGACCGCAACCACCGCGACCGACAGCGTCGCCAGCAGGTCGAGCACCAGACCGGACAGGAAGACGACCCGCAGGGTGGCCATGGTCTGCTCGCGGTACGCGTCGGTGGCCCGGCGTACGTTGACGACCTGCCGGCGCGCCTGGCCGTAAACCTTCAACGTGGTCAGACCCTCGACCAGGTCGAGGAAGTGGCCCGAGAGCTGGGCGAGCGCCGCGTACCTAGCCTCCATGCGGCGCCGCGTGGTCACGCCCACGAGGACCATGAAGACCGGGACGAGGGGTACGGTCACCAGCAGGACCACGGCGCTGCGCCAGTCGGCCAGACCGACCCGCACGAGGACGAGTGGCGGCACGACCGCTGCGGTGACGAGAGCCGGCACCGCGCGGGTCACCCAGCCGTCGAGCGCCTCGATGCCCGGACCGCTCGCCGTGGCCAGCCGGCCTGACGGCTGGCGGTCGGCCCAGACCGGTCCAAGCCGGCGTACCGAGGTCAGCACCGCCACCCTGATGTCGGCCCTGACGTGAGCAGATGCGCGTGCTGCCAACCATTCTTGACCCGCCGCGAGGAGCGCACGGGCCGCGGCAACGCAGGCCAGCAGGGCCACGGGGCGAGCAAGCGCGGGACCATGGCGCCCGCCCAGCACGATGCCGGCGACGACGTGAGCCAGCAGGCCGGCCTGCGCAATGGTCGCCAGAGCTCCGACCAGCGCGAGCACGGACAGGCGCATCAGATAGCGCCGCGACGAGGGCGCTGCGGCGAACAGCCGAGGGTCGATGGCCCGGCTCACGCCCGCGCCTCAGGGGCCGCGTCCTCCGCGCCGTGCCCGAGCGTCTGCCGGGCCGACGCCTTGGCCGCCGCCACCGCCCGGTCCACCGAGCCGTACGAGCTGCTCTCACCGGTGACCCGCGCCCGGAACACCCAGTAGGCCCAGGCCTGGTAGGCCAGCACGATCGGCGTGAAGATGAGGGCGACGACCGCCATGACCTTCAAGGTGTACGGGCTCGAGCTGGCGTTGTGCACGGTCAACGACAACGCCGCACTGTTGCGTGCTGGCAGGACGTCTGGCCAGAGGGCGGCGAAGGTCCAGACCGGCAACAGGGCTGCGGCGACGCTGGTCGCGATGAACGTCCAGCCGCTGCGACCCATCCGTACGAGGAGCACAGAGCCGGCGACCGCAGCGGCGATCACGACGGCGAGCACAACGCTGACCACACTGCTGCGCAGCTGCGTCGACCAGACAAGGAACACCAGGCCGAACACCAGGGTGGTCGGGCCGGCGATGCGGCTCCAGCGCGCCGCCTTCTCGGCGACCGCACCGGTCGTCCGCAGGGTGAGGAAGGCCGCGCCGTGCAAGGTGAAGAGGCTCACGCTCACCAGCCCGCCGAGCAGCGCATAGGGCGAGAGCAAGGCGAAGAACCCGCCGGTCATGACGTGGTCCGCATTCATGGTGACGCCCCGTAGGAAGTCGGCGAACGCGACCCCGAGCAGCAGCGCAGGCACGAACGAGCCGACCACGATGGCCGCGTCGCACCAGCTGCGTCCCTGGGCGGTGGCGGCCTTTTCGCGGTACTCCAGGCCGATGCCGCGCAGGATCAGGCCCATCAGCAGCAGCGCGAACGCCAGGTAGAAGCCGGAGAAGACCGTGGCGTACCACTCCGGGAACGCGGCAAAGCTCGCCCCGCCCGCCGTGATGAGCCAGACCTCGTTGCCGTCCCAGGTCGGGCCGATGGACCGCAGAGCGATCTCGCGGTCACCGTTGTTGCTCGCCACCAAGGGAAGCAGCATGCCCACGCCGAAGTCGAAGCCCTCGAGCAGGAAGAAGCCCGCCCAGAGGACGGCGATGGTGCCGAACCAGAATGCCTGCATGTCCGTTGCCCTTCCTCGTCAGACCAGGCTCAGCTGGTGCTCGTCCACGGCTGCGCCCGGCGGGTCTGCCGGCTCAGGTCCGGCCTGGGCGATGCGCCGCACCATCCGGAAGCAGATGACGCCGAGAAGCCCGTACAGCGCGGTGAACCCGATCAGCGTGGTCAGCACGAAGCCGCTGCCGACGTTGGTGCTGATGCCGTCCTTGGTACGCAGCAGCCCGTACACGAGCCACGGCTGCCGGGCCGTCTCGGTGAACAGCCAGCCTGCGGTGTTGGCCAGCAACGGCAGCGCCACGGCCCAGGTCGCGGCCCGCAGCAGCAGCGGCGAGGCGTCGAGCCGCTTCCGGCGCCACTGCAGGACGACGGCCAGGGCGAGCAGGCCGGCCAGCGCGCCGAAGCCGATCATCAGCCGGAAGCACCAATAAGCGATCCAGACCACCGGGACATAGCTGCCCGGCCCGTACTTCGCGACCTCGAGAGCCTGCACGTCGTTGATGCCCGCGACGTAGCCGCCGGGACGGTTGGTCGCCAGGATCGACAGCCCGTCCGGGATCGCGATGTCGATCTTGTTGTGCCCCTGCTCGACGTTGGCGTAGGCGAAGAGGCTGAACGGCGCGTTGGCCTTGCCGTCCCAGAGCGCTTCGGCCGCCGCCATCTTCATCGGCTGCTGCTTGGTCATGATCTGCCCCTGCACGTGGCCGGCCAGGCTGACCCCTGCGGCCGACACGAGCACGACCCCGAGGGAGAGCGCCGCGACCTTGCGGTGCACGTCGTCGGTCCCGGTGCCGTGGCGGCGCAGGTGCCAGGCACTCACCGACAGCAACAGCGCCCCGGCGGTCAGTGTGGCGGCGAGCAGGGTGTGCGGGAAGGTCACCAGCTGGGTCGAGTTGGTGAGCAGCTTCCAGATCGAGGTCAGCTCCACCCGGTGCCGGGCCGGGTCGTAGGCGATCCCCACCGGGTGCTGCATAAAGCTGTTGGCCGCCAGGATGAAGTAGGCACTGATCACCGTGCCGATGGCCGCGAGCCAGATCGTGGCGAGGTGGAGCAGCGGGCTCAGCAGACCACGGCCGAAGATCCACAGCCCGAGGAACGTCGACTCGAGGAAGAACGCGATGAGGCCCTCCATCGCGAGTGGCGCCCCGAACACGTCGCCGACGAAGCGCGAGTAGGCCGACCAGTTCATGCCGAACTGGAACTCCTGCACGATGCCGGTGACGATGCCGAGCGCGAAGACGACCAGCATGATGCGGCCCCAGTACTGCGTCGCCCGGTCCCACGTCCGGCCGTCGGGCGTTGCGCGGCGACGGTAGGCGAGGGTCTGCATGACGGCGACGAGCAGCGTGAGGCCGATCGAGATCGGGACAATCATGAAGTGGTAGATCGTGGTGCTGGCGAACTGCCAACGGGCGAGCAGTGTCGGATCCACGACACACCTTTCTGCCGAGTACGGGCGGCCTCTGCGCCCTGTGCATCACCCTCCACGACCCGGCCGGTGGTCACCTAGGGTCCTTGGTCCCGCCGCTTCCGCCGGAGGGCCTTCAGCGCAGCCCCGTCTGCCGGAGTTGCCCGGCGGGACGAAAGCCCCTCGGCGGACGTGACCATCGCTTCTGTCACGGCCACGGCGCGCGACGCACGCTGGTCCCATGGACGGACGGTGCGACGGATGTCGTGGGACCACCAGCACGACTGTCCGCCTTCGCGACGGTCGCCGCCTCGAGCTCTGTGACAGCCACGCCCGCCAGCACGCGTCGTCCCTGCGTAGCCAGGGAGCGCTGATGCTCGGGCCGGACCGCTCTGCCGCCCCGCCCAAGAGCGCCGTCCTGGAAAAGACCGGCCGGCCGGCCGTTGCCCGCCCCCTCCCTGACCTCCCGCGTCCCGCGGGTCGATTCCGGCGTGCGTGGAAGTGGCTGACAGACCTGTCAGCCCAAAGCTTCGCGCACCAGCCCCCGCACCCTCAACAGAAGGAGGAGCCATGAAGGCTCTCGTCTACCACGGTCCCGGCAGCAAGAGCTGGGACGAGGTACCGGACCCGCTGATCCTCGAGCCGACCGACGCCATCATCCAGGTCGACACGACCACCATCTGCGGAACGGACCTGCACATCCTCAAGGGTGACGTCGCGAGCTGCACTCCCGGCCGCATCCTCGGCCACGAGGCGGTCGGCACCGTCGAGGCGGTCGGGTCGTCCGTCACGACGATCCGCCCGGGCGACCGGGTCGTGGTGTCGTGCATCAGTGCCTGCGGGCGCTGCCGCTACTGCCGCGAGGGCCAGTACGGCCAGTGTCTGGGCGGCGGCGGCTGGATCCTCGGACACACCATCGACGGCACGCTCGCGGAGTTCGTCCGCGTCCCGTTCGCCGACAACTCCACCTATCTGGTGCCGCCTGGCGTGGACGACGAGGCCCTGCTCATGCTCTCCGACATCCTGCCCACGTCGTACGAGGTCGGCGTCGTCAACGGTGGCATCCGCCCCGGCGACACCGTTGCCATCGTGGGCGCCGGCCCGATAGGACTCTCGGCGGTCCTCGGTGCGCGGCTGTTCAGCCCGGCCCACATCATCGCGATCGACCTCGCCGACCGGCGCCTCGACGCCGCCAAGCAGTTCGGCGCCGACATCACGATCAACCCGTCCCGCGAGGACGCGGTCGCGCTGGTCCAGGCCCTCACCGACGGGCTCGGCGCCGACGTGGCGATCGAGGCGGTCGGGGTGCCGGACACCTTCGAGATGTGCACCCGCATCGTGCGGCCGGGCGGCCACGTCGCCAACGTCGGTGTCCACGGCAAGCCCGTGACGCTGCACCTGGAGGACCTCTGGATCCGCAACGTCACCATCACCACCGGGCTCGTCGACACCTGGTCGACGCCCACCCTGCTCAAGCTCGTCCGCTCGCGCCAGCTCGACGCCCGTACCTTCGTCACCCACCGGTTCGCGCTGGGGGAGGTCATCGACGCCTTCGACGTGTTCGGCCGGGCCGAGGAGACGGGCGCACTGAAGGTCGCCCTGCACCGCGGGACCTGACCGCCCTCGGGTTCAGCGGGAGAGCGTCTGTGCGCCGCTGGCGAGGATCGTTCTCGTCAGCGCGCGCACCGACGCGAGCTCGGCCGTCCGCGGGTTGTTCAGCAGCACGATGTCGATCTGGCCCAGCTCGGGCAGCCGATGGTGCGGCCCGAGCACGGTGAGGCCGGCAGGGACGAGGCTGCGCGCGATCGACGAGATGCCGATGCCGGCCGAGACCGCCGCGATGAGCCCGTTGACGCCGCGGCAGATGCACACGGCGCGGTGACGCAGGCCGACCTGGTCCAGCGCGTTCTGCATGTGCAGCCGGCTGATGCTGGGGTTGGGGTAGACGACCAGTGGCAAGGGCCGGTCGGGCGCGAGCCGGGTCCCCTCCGTGCCCACCCAGACCAGCCGCTCACGGCGTACCAGACGACCGCCTTCCTCGCTGACCGGCCGCTTGCCCAGGTAGAGGTCGAGCCGGTCGTTCTCCAGCCGGCGGTGCAGGCTGCCGCTCTGGTCCACGGTGAGGTCGATCTCGACGAGCGGGTTGTCTCGGCGGAAGTCGCGCAGGATCTGCGGCAGCCGGGTGAGTGCCAGGTCATCGGACATGCCGAGTCGGAGCCGCCCACGAGGCTGTGATGCGGAGAAGAACCGCTCGGCCTCGCCGTAGGACGCGAGGATGGTACGGGCGAAGTCGATCATCGCCTCGCCGTCGACCGTGAGCGACACCGAGTGGGTGTCCCGCAGCACGAGCAGCCGCCCGGTCGCCTCCTCCAGCTTGCGGATGTGCTGGCTGACCGTGGGCTGCCGGATGCCGAGCCGAGTGGCCGCCCGGGTAAAGCTGCCGGTCTGGGCAACGGCGAGGAAGGTCTCGAGCTGCGCGGGCTCGTAGGGCACGGTCATCTCGTTTCGTAATGACGGTAAGTCGGACCATCGGCCTTCACGATAGCCCTGCTTTCGCCGAGGATGGACGGGTCGGTCCTCCCCTTTCGAGAAGGTGCTTTCCGCTGTCCGTGACCATGGAGCGTCCCGCACCACCCACGACAGCGACCCCGCAGACCCGCCGCCAGGCAATGTTCACGGGCATGTTCACGGCGATGCGGGTGCGCAACTTCCGCCTCTACTCGGCCGGCCAGAGCATCGCCAACACCGGCACCTGGATGCAGAGCATCGCCCAGGACTGGCTGGTCCTCGAGCTGACCAACAGTGCCGCGGCCGTCGGCATCACGATGGCGATGCAGTTCCTGCCGATGCTGCTGCTGGGCGTCCACGGCGGGGCGATGGCCGACCGCTACGACAAGCGCCGCCTCCTCATCGCGACGCAGTGCGCCAACGGTCTGCTCACCGGCCTCCTCGCGGCGCTCACCCTCTCGGGCAACATCCACGCCTGGGAGGTGTACGGCTTCGCGCTGGCCGGCGGATTCGTCTTCGTGGTCGACAGCCCGGCCCGCCAGGTGTTCGTCAACGAGCTGGTGCCGGCGAGCGACATCCGCAACGCCATCGGCCTCAACGCCGCGGTCTTCCAGGCCACCCGGCTCTTCGGACCCGCGCTGGCCGGGCTGCTGATCAGCGGCGTCGGCACCGGCTGGGCGTTCGCGGCCACCGCGGTCTGCTACCTCGGCCCCGTCGGCACCCTGATGCGCATCGACACCCGCCAGCTGCTGCCCGCGCCGGCCGTACCGCGATCCACCGGCCAGCTCAAGGAGACCCTCCGGTACGTCGCGGGGCAGCCCCAGCTGGCGTGGACCCTGCTCCTCGTCGGCGTCGTCGGCACCTTCGGCCTCAACTTCCCGATCGTGCTCACCGGCATTGCCCGCGACTCGTTCCACGGGACGGCCGCGCTGTACGGGCTGTTCAACATCATGCTGGCGGTCGGGTCCATCGCGGGAGCCCTCGCCGCCGGCGCCCGCAGCCATGTCCGGATGCGCCAGGTCGTCGTCGGTGCGGCGCTCTTCGGGGTCGCCCAGGCACTCGCAGCGCTCGCACCTGACCTGGTCACCTTCCTGGTGCTGCTGATCGCGATGGGGCTCACCAACCTGGCCTTCCAGGCGATGGCCAACTCCTCCGTGCAGCTCTCGTGCGACCCCGCCTTCCGGTCCCGTGTCATGGGCCTCTACATGCTGGTCTTCGTCGGCGGCACCCCGATCGGGGCTCCGATCATCGGAGCGCTGACCGCCGAGTGGGGGGCCCGGGCCGGCATGCTCGTCTGCGGCGTCGTGCCCGCCCTCACGGCCGTCGCGGTGGCTGTCGTGCTGTCGCACCGGGTCGCCGAGCCCGTCGCTGCCTGACCTGCCGCCAAGATGGGCGCGAGATAAATCGCGCGATTCCTTGTGCGCCTCCCGGGTAACCACGTCGTCATGTCCGCGACCGCTCAGCGAAGCAAGCCCAGACCTGACCCGCAGGCCTCCCCCGACGACGTACAGAGGCGGCCGCAGGTCGGCGATCCCCGCGGTACTTCGGCAGCCGTTCGGCTCTCGGTGGCCGTCATCGTCGGGACGGTGGTGGGTGTGGCCGCATCGCTGCCTGGCACCTGGCGCCAGGGCATGCTCGCCGGCTGGATCGCGGGTGGTGTCGTCTACCTGGTCTGGGTGTGGGTCTCCGTCTGGCGGCTCGACCCCAGGCAGACCGCAGTAGACGCTCTGCGTGAGGACCCCGGAACCACCCTCAGCGATGCGGTCGTCGTAGCCGCCTCGTTGGCCAGCCTGGTCGCGGTCGGCCTGCTGCTGTCGGGCAGCTCGGCCAACGCCACCGGAGGGAAGTTCGGGCAGGCGGCGATCACCTTCCTGAGCGTGGCGGTGGCATGGGGGGTCATCCACACCAACTTCGCCCTGCGCTACGCCCGGCTCTACTACAGCGGGCCCGACGGCGGCATCGACTTCAATGAGGACGACGCCCCGCAGTACAGCGACTTCGCCTACCTCGCCTTCACCGTGGGCATGACCTTCCAGGTCTCCGACACGGACCTGCAGACCAAGACCATTCGGGCGACGGCCCTGCGGCAGGCGCTGATCTCCTACCTGTTCGGCGCCATCATCATCGCCTCGGTCATCAACCTGGTCGCCGGCCTGAGCAAGTAACGCTGCAGGAGCGGCGCCGCCGCGACACCATGGCCTTCGCCGCCCTCCGCGGTGCGACCCGTACCGTTTGACGTCCAGGAAGAGTGAGTGTTGTGAGCGCAACAGCAGTGCATCCGAACCGCGGCGGCCCCGACGAGCACGCCGAGCCTGCTCCCGACCGGCAGCCCGGCAGCCGCGCCCTCCACCGCCTGGGCGACGTCAGTGCACACTCCGGCGCGGGCCTCGTCGTTGCCGGCGCGGTCATCTGTTGGCTCGCCGTGGGCGCGTTAGCCGCGTTTCCGACGTGGTGGACGACCCTACTCGAGGTGGTCAGCTCGTCGATCACGTTGGTCATGGTCTTCACCATCCAGCACACTCAGGCTCGTCAGCAGGCGGCGTCACAGCGCAAGCTCGACGAGTTGCTGCGCGCGATGCCGACGGCTGACGACCGGCTGATCGCCGTCGAGGAGGCGCCCGATGCCGAGCTCGCGGCGCTGGCCGACCGCAACCTCGCCCATCGCGAGCGCGCCGGCGGCCACGGCTGAGCGTGCCGGCGTACGACTCACAGGTTCTGCACAGGTGACACATGAACGGGTCGTAGCCACAACGCCGATAACAGAGGCATGGTTGTTGTCACGAGGAGCAGTTCCGCATGACGGCGGTGGCGCAGGAGCGACAGCACATGGGCGGTACGCGGCCGAGTGCGGCTCCGGCCGGTCCGGCGCGCGCCCGCCCCAACGCCGTGCTGACCGTGATCGCCCTCGGTGCGGTCGCCGTCATCGCGCTGTGGTGGCACAACACCCCGTCCATCAACGGCCTCGGCGACTGGCTGACCAACGCCGGGCGCATCATGGGGCTGCTGGCCGGCTACAGCATGGTCGTGCTCGTCGCGCTGATGGCGCGCATCCCGCCGCTCGAGCGGGGCATCGGCGCTGACAAACTCGCCCGTTGGCACGCCATGGGTGGCCGCTACACCGTCGGCCTCGTGGTCGCCCACGGGCTGCTCATCCTCTGGGGCTACTCGGTCCAGGCCCACGAGACCCTCGTCGGCGAGACCAAGACGTTGCTGGTCAGCTATCCGGACGTCCTCGCGGCGACGGTCGCGGGCCTGCTGCTGGTGGGCGTCGGCATCACGTCGGCCCGGGCGGCCCGCAAGCGGCTGCGCTACGAGACCTGGTACTACCTGCACTTCTACACCTACCTCGCCATCGCGCTGGCGTTCAGCCACCAGTTCGCCACCGGCGCGGAGTTCATGTCCAACCGCTCGGCACGAGTCGCGTGGAGCGCGCTGTACGCGGTGGCGGGGGCCGCCATTCTCTGGTACCGCTTCATCACCCCCGTACGGCAAGCGTTCCGGCACCGGCTGCGCGTGCTCTCGGTCCACCCCGAAGGCGACGACGTCGTCAGCCTGGTGATCGCCGGGCGTCACCTCGACGAGCTGCGTGCCGAGTCGGGGCAGTTCTTCCGCTGGCGGTTCTTGAGTCGCGACCTGTGGTGGACGGCTTCCCCCTACTCCCTCTCGGCCGCCCCGCAACGCGACCGGCTGCGCATCACGGTCAAGGCGCTCGGCGGCCACAGCCAAGGCCTCGCCCAGCTGTCCCCGGGTACGCGGGTGATGGCCGAAGGCCCGTACGGAGCAATGACGGCAGCGGCACGGCGCAAGCGCAAGGTGCTGCTGGTCGGGGGCGGCGTGGGCATCACCCCGCTCCGCGCGCTGTTCGAGACGATCCCGGCCGGAGCGGGCGACCTGACGCTGCTCTACCGGGCCAGCGACCTGCGCGACGTCCTCTTCCGCAGCGAGCTCGAGCACCTCGCCAAGGCGCGGGGTGCCCGGCTCTACGTCGCGAGCGGACGCCGTGCCGATCTCGGGTACGACCCATTGTCGGCCCCAGTGCTCACCCGGCTCATCCCGGACCTGGCCCACCACGAGGTCTACCTCTGCGGGCCACCCGGCATGACGTCCGCCGCCATCGCCGCACTGCGCGAGGCAGGCGTCGGCCGCCGCCACATCCACCACGAGTCCTTCGAGTTCTGACCCGTCACGAGAGGCTTTTCCATGCGCCGCGTCATCCTGGCGATCGCCGGCACCGCCGTTGCCCTCGTCATGCTGCTGTCGTTCAAGACGCACAGCGTCACGTCACAGGCAGCACAGTCGCCGGTCGTCGCGAGCACCCCCTCGGCCTCGGCCGCCCCGTCGGTCAGCGCGCCGAGCGCCTCCAGCAGCACGGCAGCTGCGCCGTCCACGGCAGCAACGACGAAAGCACCTGCCACTACGACGAAGAAGACCGTCACGCCCGCGACCAAGACCGTCACGGGCGACGCAGAGGACACGCGGTACGGGCCCGTGCAGGTCAAGGTCACGGTGACCAACGGCAAGGTCACCGCGATCGACGCCGTCGAGTACCCGCAGAACAGCCCCAAGGACCAGCAGATCAACTCTTACGCGATCCCGCAGCTGGACCAGGAGGTGCTCGCCGCCGGCAATGCTGCCATCGACATGGTGTCCGGGGCGACGTTCACCTCCGACGGCTACATCCGCTCCCTGCAGAGCGCGCTCAACAAGGCGGGCGTGGCGTCGTGACCGACCAGCCGCGTCACCTCCACGTCGAGCACTGCATGGGCACAGTGTTCACCATCGACGTGCGTGACCCCGGCCAGTGGGACAACGCGGTCGCCGAGGTGGTGGCGCTGCTGCACCAGGTCAATGCGACCTTCAGCACCTATCGCAGCGACAGCGACATCAGCCGCTTCCGCCGCGCAGAGCTGAGCCTCGAGGAGGCCGATCCCCTGCTGTGTCAGGTGTTTTCCCTCTGTGCGCAGGTCCAGCAGGAGACCGCCGGCTACTTCACCGCTCGCTGGCGGGACGGCATCGACCCCACCGGTATCGTCAAGGGCTGGGCCATCGAGCGAGCAAGCGAGCTGCTGCGTACCCACGGCAGCGTGAACCACGGGGTCAACGGCGGCGGCGACATGCAGCTGGCCGGCGAGGGTTCCCCCGGCCAACCGTGGCGCGTCGCCATCGCCGATCCGCTCCACAACGGCCGGGTCCTCGCCATCGCCACCGGCCGCGACCTCGCCGTGGCGACCTCGGGCACAGCCGAGCGCGGGGCACACATCGTCGACCCCTTCACCGGTCGACCGGCGACGGCACTGGCTTCGGTGACCGTCGTGGGAGCGTCGCTCACCCGGGTGGACGCCTACGCCACCGCAGCGTTCGCGATGGGCGCGCGGGCTCTCCGCTGGCTCGACGCCCAGCCCGGCGTCGAGGGGCTCGTGGTCGCGGGCGACGGCACCATCAGCGCCACCCAAGCTTTCCCCGGCACGTACGAGCGCCAGCTCGAGCCGGCGCTCTAGCCTCCTCAGTCGGCGAGGCTCATCGGACGGCTGGGGGTCGCCGGCGACGCAGAGTGCGTCCTACTCCAGGTGGAGCTCGACGACCCCGATCTCGTCCTCGGTCACCTCGACGTCGAAGCCGTTCAGCTCGACGTGCTCGTGCCGCAACGGCTGCCGGCTGCGACGGAGCCAAGCGACCTGCGGCCGGCCGGAAGGCGTCCGTCGTTGCGGCTCGGCCTGTCCGGCGCCGGTCGGTCCGAAGGCCTCCAGCTCGACGACGCGCCGCACCCAGTCGTCGGGGAAGCGATGGGTCTGCTTGCTGTCTGCCGTCACGGCCCTGGCGGCTTCCGCCGCCGCCCGCTGACGCGATCGCACCGTCATCACCCGCTCCCTTCAGCTGCGCGGAAGAACTGTCATGGTCGCCGTGAGGATGCTCATCGTGTCGGTCTCCGGCGAGTCGGTCATGGACGGTCCACGCAGCGGCTGGTCGTGCCAGTGCGGCGGCAGGTCGAGCACCTGCTCGCGCGTCAGGTCCAGCCGTACGACCTCGCCCAGCTCGGCGATGTCCTCTGCCCGGATCCACACCTCGCGCCTGCCCCACAGATGACCCTGTTCAAGCAGGAGGTGGCTGATCGTGCCGGTAGCCGGGTCGACCACGACCCCGCCGCAGTGACCGACGGTGCCTTCGGTCGAGTCCACTGGGGTCGACCCCGACAGCTCGCCCTCACCCGCCGGCACCTGGTCCTCGACCACCATGATCGGCCGGGGTCCCATGCCCATGGCTCCTCCACCGGCCCACGAGCCGGTCGTGACCGGCAGGACGTCCGTCGACTCGGAGAGCGGGAGGCCACGGAACGTGGACTGGTCACACCTGAGTCGTACGGGACCTGGGACGGCCTCGATCAGGCCGACGGGCACGAGGTGGCCGCCGGTGCGGTGGTGGGCCGCACCCACGACGAGATGCGTGATGGTGCGGGCCAGCGGATCGACGACGAGCCGGCGCAGCTCGCCGCACTTTCCGTCCGATGTCTCGACCACGGCGCCTAAGGCCCAGATCTCGGACCGGTCGCGCTCCGCCGGCTGCTGCGTTGTCTCGTACGAACGTGTGGTGCTCACAACTGTCTCCTACGCCGGGGGTGGGGTGGTCGTGCCGTGGATGACCAGGACAGGACACGTGGCGTGCTCAGCACACGCAGCGCTGACGGAGCCCAGCAGCAGCCCGGCAAAGCCGCCATGGCCCCGGCTGCCCACGACGAGCATGCGGGCCCCTTGTGCCTGCGAGAGCAGGACTTCGGACGCACCGCCCTCGACCTGGAGGGTGCGTAGCGTCGAGGGACGGGTGGAGCCGAACACATCGTCGACCGTCGCAGTGAGGATCTTCTCGGCGATCGCGGCCGGGTCGGCATCGCCGGGCACAGCGCCCCAGAAGGCACCAGCCCACGCGTACGAAGGCACGGCTTGCCACACCATGACCGCCTCGACGTGTCCGCCCATCGTGCCGGCGAGGAACTGCGCCCAACGCAGCGCCTGCTTCGACGCGTCCGAGCCGTCCACGCCTACGACGATGCGGTCGTCAGGGGCGACCTGGTCAGCCGGTCCGGTCTGCGCGATCCTGTCATTCATGGCGAGTCCTCCCTCCGGGCGCCCTCGGGATCCGCGGGCTGCCTGCATCCCCAGCGTCGTCGTTGCGGGGCGCCCACGCACGAGCCGTTGGATGCCGGAGGCGCCGACCAAGGTCGCCAGCGCCTGGGACCTTCGGCCCTCGTCGATGCACCGCGCTGCGACCAGGGTTCTCACATGGACCCGCTCGTGAGCACCGCCATGCCCGCGTCCACGCTCGCCGGGCCTGCTGTGTCCGGCCGAGCCGTGACCGTGGTGCGGGGCGGACGGGTCATCCTGGACCACATCGACGTGTCGGTGCCCTCGGGTCAGGTGTACGGGCTCCTCGGCCCGAGCGGGTCGGGGAAGACGACGCTGATCCGGGCACTCGTCGGCGTCCAGCGCTACGCCGGACACTTGGACGTCCTCGGCCACCCCGCCGGCGCACGCCAGCTCAGAGGCCGCATCGGCTACGTGTCCCAGGCTCCGTCGGTCTACGTCGACCTGACCGTGGCCCAAAATCTGCGCTACTTCGCTGACGTCTCAGCCATTCCACGGTCAAGGGTTGAGACCGTGCTGGCCCACGTCGGGCTGAGCGAGCGGTCGGGCAGCCTGGTCGGTCGCCTTTCCGGCGGAGAGCAGACCCGGGTCTCCCTCGCGGCGGCCCTTCTCGGCGAGCCGCGGCTGCTCGTGCTCGACGAGCCGACCGTCGGCCTCGACCCGCTGCTTCGCCGCGACCTGTGGGCACGCTTCGCCGAGCTGGCTGCCGGCGGGACCACCCTGGTCATCAGCAGCCACGTCATGGATGAGGCCGAGAGATGCGACCAGCTGCTGCTGTTGCGGCAGGGCCAGGTGCTGGTCGCCGGCGTCTCGCCGGCGGAGCTGCGCCGCCGCACCGGTGCCGAGTCCGTCGAGGCAGCGTTCGTAGGCCTGGTCGAGCAGGCGTCCGCGACCGGCGAGCCGCGGCCATGAGCCCGGCAAGGGCGTACGCCACAGCACGCCGCGTGCTGACCCAGCTGCGGCACGACCCGCGCACCGTCGCGCTGATGCTCGTCGTCCCCTGCGCCTTGCTTGCCCTGCTCCGCGGCGTCCTCTCGCAGCAGCAGTTCGACGCGACGTCGCCGATCATGCTGGGCATCTTCCCGTTCGTCACACTGTTCGTCGTCACATCGGTGGCCACCCTGCGCGAGCGCACGTCGGGCACGCTGGAGCGGCTGCTCACCACCCGCATGGGCAAGGCAGACCTGCTGGCGGGGTACGCGCTGGCATTCGGCCTGACCGGCACCGTGCAGAGCGGGTTGGCGTCCGCGCTGACGCTCGGCGTGCTGCGGTCCTCCGTCCCCGGGCACGCGGTCTTGCTGGTGCTGCTCGCCGTGCTCGATGCCCTCCTCGGCATGGCGCTGGGACTACTGGTCAGCGCGTTCTCCGCTACGGAGTTTCAAGCGGTGCAGTTCATGCCGGCCCTGGTCCTGCCACAGGTGTTGCTCTGCGGGCTGTTCGCGCCGCGGAGCGGCATGACGGCTGGGTTGCGCTGGCTCTCCGACGTGCTGCCGCTGTCGTACGCCGCCGATGGGCTGCAGCGGCTCGCGACAAGTCAACCGGTAGGCCACGACGTCGTCGCCGACCTGCTGATCGTCACGGGTTCGGTGGTCGCCGCGCTGTGCCTGGCCGCGTCGACGCTCCGACGCCAGACGCGCTAGCGGCTGACTCACCACACGGGCATCGCCCGTCAGAGATCAGGGACTTTGGACCCTGTCGAAGGCGAGCACACCACGGGATAGTCATGCGCCATGGACCTCTTGACGCAGCACCAGGACGAGCAGGCACACCTAGGCATCCGCAGCATCGTGGTGGGTGTCGACGAATCAGCCGCATCTCTGCACGCCCTCCGGTGGGCCGCCCATCTCGCGGCTGCTCTCGGCGCGAGGATCACCGCGGTCGAGGCACACAAGACGCCTGCGGTCTACACGCTGGCCTCGGACGCCGCCGCCGTTGAGGCCAGCGAGACCACGCTCCGGGAGACGGTCGCCGGCTTCGCTTCGTACGGCGTCGCCATCGACAGCCGGGTCGCACCAGGCTCGCCCGGGGTCGTGCTCGTGGACGCCAGCAAGGACGCGGACCTGCTCGTCGTCGGCAGCGATTCGCGCGGCCTCCTGCCCGACCCGACCATCGTGTCGATCAGCATGCACTGCCTGCGGCACGCCTACTGCCCGGTGGTAGTCGTCCCGACACCCAAGGGCGACGAGGCCTAAAGCCCGCGGTCAGACCCTCTGCCGAGGCCGTTCTCCCCTGTGCCGCAACGGTTCTCGATTGTGCGCGGGCACACCTACAGCGAACAGGCCTGCCGGTACGTCCTTGACGACGACGGAGCCAGCACCGGCGTGCGACCCTCGTCCCAACGTGATGCCACCCAGCACGATCGCACCTGAGTCGACCACGACGTCGTCCTCGATGACCGGCGCCTCGCGACCGGAGTCGTACCCGATGGTGACCTGGCTGCCGATCCAGCAGTTGGCCCCGACGCGTTCAGCCGACACGACGGTCGAAAACCCGTGGTCGATGAAGAGTCCCGGCCCGATGTCCTCGGTCCAGAGAAAGAGCGTGTGCTCCGCGTGGTAGACCGTGGCCAGCGCACGGCTGAGGATCTGGCCTATCAGCCCGCAGCGGGAGACCCGGTGGTTGTACAGGTTGCGGAACTCGTGCGTCGTGTCCGTCAGCAGCTCGAGCAGGCCGAGTACGCCGTTGTCGGGGCGTCGGTTGACCCGTTGCCAGCGCGCGACGTCGAGCTTGATCACGGCCCTGGCCTGGGGTAGCAGTACGTATCCCGTGAGCAGGGGCAGCGCGCGAATGCTGAGCACGCGTCGACATGTTGTCTGATACGACATCGAAACCTCCACTCCCGAGGTTGCGCCGTGGTCGTGTCCTTGCCATGAGGCCCGACGACTCACGCTCACGCAGATGTAGTTGCGGTGAGATGTCCTGCGGGACAGGCGAAGTAGCGAGACCATTCACATCGGTGAGGAGTTTCTGTGAATGAGGCTGGCGTACAGGAACCCCTGCGTACGATGCCGCTGCCTGTGCGGACGAGAGCGGGAGGACCAGTGGACGCTCCCTTCGCACGCGATGTCGTGGTCGTCGGCGGCGCGGGCCACGTCGGACTACCGCTGGCCATTGCGCTGGCACGGGCCGGCGCCAAGGTCTCGATCTACGACCTGAGCGAGTCGACCGTCAACCTGGTCAATGCCGGTCTGCTGCCCTTCGCCGAGCCCGGCGCGGCCGAAGCGCTCCGACAGGTGGTCGCGCAAGGTCTGCTGACCGCCGGCACAGACCCGGCCCTCGTCGGGGAGGCCGAGACGGTGATCGTCGTCATCGGGACCCCGGTAGACGAGCACCTCAACCCCGATCCACAGGCCATCCCCCGTGCCCTGGACACCTGCAGCAAGCACCTGCGCGACGGCCAGCTGCTCGTCCTGCGCAGCACCGTCTATCCCGGCGTGACCGCCCTCGTCGAGCGTCTGGTGGCACGTCTCGGCGTCCGCGTCGACGTTGCCTTCTGCCCGGAGCGGATCGCCGAGGGCAAGGCCATGGAGGAGCTGCACTCCCTGCCCCAGCTGGTGTCCGGGCGGACCCCGCAGGCGGCCGACCGGGCTGCGGCACTCTTCCGCCGGCTGACCGACCAGGTGGTCTTTCTCACCCCCGAGGAGGCAGAGCTGGCCAAGCTGTTCACCAACACCTGGCGCTACATCAAGTTTGCGACCGCCAACCAGCTGTTCATGATGGCCAACGACCGCGGCCTCGACTTCGAGCGCATCCGGCAGGCCCTGATCCTCGACTACCCGCGCGCAGCCGACATGCCAGGTGCTGGCTTCGCAGCCGGGCCCTGCCTGTTCAAGGACACGATGCAGCTGGCAGCGTTCAACAACAACAACTTCTTGCTGGGCCACGCCGCGATGCTCGTCAACGAGGGCCTTCCGCTCTACGTCGTCGACCGGCTGTCCCAGCACTACCCGCTCGACCAGATGACGGTGGGCATCCTCGGCATGGCCTTCAAGGCCGGTTCGGACGACACCCGGTCCAGCCTCAGCTACAAGCTCAAGCACATTCTCGCGTTCAAGGCCGCGGGGGTGCTGTGCACCGACCCGTTCGTGCTCGACGATCCCGACCTCGTGTCGATCGAGCGGGTGCTGGCGCAGTGCGACCTGCTCATCATCGGCGCTCCGCACCCGCAGTACCACGGGCTCGAGACGACGTTGCCGGTTGCCGACGTGTGGAACCTGCTCGGCGAAGGAGTACGGATGTGACCCCGCGCGTCTCCGTCGTGATGCCCGTGCACAACGAGGGCACCGACATCGTGCCCGTACTGGACCGGCTGTTCGAGAGCGTCAGTCTCGACTGCGAGGTGCTGGTCGTGGTGGACTTCCCGGAGGACACGACCGTCGATGCCGTGCTCAGCTATCCCGAGACCGAGCCACGGCTGCGCCTTGCCGTCAGCACCTACGGGCACGGACCGGCACAGGCCATCCGGTACGGGATCGACGCGGCCAAGGCACCGTGCGTCGTCGTCACGATGGCCGACGGGTGCGACGACCCGCGGCAGATCGACACGCTGACCCGGCTGGTCGAACGAGGCGTCGTCGTGGCCGCCGCCTCGCGGTACATGCCCGGAGGCCAGCAGGTTGGT
The DNA here is from genome assembly GCA_033097465.1 of Acidothermaceae bacterium B102. Lineage (GTDB taxonomy): Bacteria > Actinomycetota > Actinomycetes > JAWWOL01 > JAWWOL01 > JAWWOL01. The sequence continues at coordinate 2,577,324 of AP028633.1, read as the reverse complement.
GGACCGTTGGTGAAGGCCGGTCTGTCCCGGCTGGCCGGGCGCTCGCTCCACGCGCTGGCTCGGGTCGGCACCCGCGATGCGACCAACTCGTTCAAGGCCTACTCCACGTCGTTCATCCGCAGCGTGGGCATCGACAGCCGGGCCGGCTTCGAGATCGGGCTCGAGCTGACCGTCAAGGCCAAGCGGCTCGGCCTGCCGGTGGCGGAGATCCCCACCATCTGGCTGGACCGGCAGGCCGGGCTCTCGCACTTCAAGCTGGTCACGTGGATTCCGGTCTACCTGCGGTGGTACCTGTTCGCCTACGGGCGACGCCTCACCCAGGAGCAGCTGCGGCTGCTGATGTCGGCACGCCGAAGCGCGAGCGCGACGTGAGCTCGCGGCCCGACACCGGTCTCCGCGTCCTGGTCAGTGGCTCTGCGGGTTTCATCGGCGGCTACGTCGTCGAGCAGCTGCTCGCAGACGGCCATACCGTCGTCGGCATCGACAACTTCTCCAAGTACGGCAGGGTCGCCAAGTCCTATGACGACGACCCGCGCTACACGCTGGTCGAGGGCGATGCCCGTGACGTCGACCTGATGACCACACTGCTCATCGCCTGCGACCACTTCGTCGCCGGGGCAGCGATGATCGGTGGCATCTCGTACTTCCACGCCTTCGCGTACGACCTGCTGGCGACCAACGAACGCATCATGGCCTCGTCCTGCGACGCCGCGATCGCCGCGTACCGCGCCGGCCGGCTGCGCAAGGTCACCTACCTGTCCAGCTCGATGGTCTTCGAGTCGGCGACGAGCTGGCCGTCGTCCGAGGGGCAGCAGCGCGAGGTGCCGCCGCCGATGTCGTCGTACGGGTTCCAGAAGCTGGCCGTCGAGTACTTCGCCCGGGCGGCGTGGGACCAGTACGGCCTGCCGTACACCATCGTCCGCCCGTTCAACTGCGTCGGCATCGGTGAGCAGCGAGCACTGACCGACGTCGAGGTCGACTCGGGCAACGTCACGCTCGCAATGAGCCACGTGGTGCCCGACCTCGTCCAGAAGGTCCTCAAGGGCCAGGACCCGTTGCACATCCTGGGCACCGGTGACCAGGTGCGCCACTACACCTACGGCGGAGACCTCGCCCGCGGCATCGCTGTCGCCCTGTGCCACCCCGCGGCCGTCAACGAGGACTTCAACATCTCGACCGCCCAGGGCACGACCGTGCGCGAGCTCGCCGAGGCGGTGTGGTGCAAGGTCAACGGACCCGACCGGCCGTTGACCCTGGTGAGCGACCAAGCCTACGAGTACGACGTGCAGCGCCGCATCCCGGACGTGGCAAAAGCCCTGCGGCTGCTGGGCTTTGAGGCAACGACGCCCCTCGATGCGATGCTGGACGAGGTCATCCCCTGGATCCGTCAGGCGATCGCTGACGGTCGCATCTAGGGCCGGGCATAGACGGCGTAGAAGTCCCGTGAGGACGGGGTGTCATAGCGGTAGAGCGACGGCTGCATGTCGGGCAACAGCTTGCGCTCAGTGGCCTGCGGGCCGGCTGCGCTGTTGTAGAGGTTGAACGTCGTCCACGCCGGGTTGATGTCGAGCTCCATCGCCCTGACCGCACCTCCCCGCACCAGCAGCTCGGCGAGGGTCGCGGCCGAGAGACTGTTGCTGGCCACGAACACCACGTCGCCGTTGGCCGCTACCCCCACGCCCGTGCGCCAGACATAGGCCTTGTAGGACAGGGTCTTTCCCCAGCGCTGGCCGGTGTTGTCGTGGATCGTCGGCACCACCTGGCCGTGGTCGACCACCAGCACGAGGTTCTGCCGCAGCGACACCACGTCCGGCGTCATGGAGACCTCCGACCCCCAGCTGCCGACGTCGACATGGCCATCGGCATAGATCACCATCGAGGCTGCGCCGGGACGCAGCGGCGCCACGGTCCTGCCCTCGTTGTAGAAGCCACCGTTGGCATCACCGAGCCGGAAGGCCGAGTTGTACGCGGCGAGCAGGCCGACGCGGCGCGGGCCGCTCAGGTCCGAGGGCAGCTTCCACGGACCGCCACCGGGCTGGTCGGTGCCCGGGTGGTAGACGGTCGAGAGCAGGCGCTGGTCCATCCGTACTACGCCTGCGGTGTAGGACGTGTGCAGCGCGTCGGGGCGCAGGTAGGCCACTCGCATCGCCGGTTGGCCGTGCACGGTTGCCAGGGTCTGCCAGACGCCTTCGTTGGGCAGGACAGGGGAGACCACCGGCACGACATTGGCGATGGTCGCCAGCGAGGGCGGGGTCGGCTTGGTGCTGGTCACCGGAGCGACCGTCGGCGCGCTGGTAGCCGAAGCAGGCGGGCTGCCGTTCGCTGACGGGAAGGCCGTCGTCGGGGTGGCTGTCGGCGCAGGAGTCGCTGTCGGTGTCGCCAGCAGAGGCGAGTTGGCCGCGGGCTTGCCGCCCACCTTTGGCGGGTGGAGCTTGTACTGCAGGGTCTCCGCCCAGGTGACCAGCTGGCCCCCACCCTCGCCGCGTACCCACTCTGCGACGCGGGCCTGCTCCGAGTCGGTTCCGGGCGAGGTCATGGCACGGCCCAGCGACCACTCCCAGGGGGAGAGCAGGACGACCATCGCCAGGAACGTCACACCGAGCCGCCGCGGCCAACGCCGGCGCCGGGCAGGCGGCGGCACGACGGGCACGTCGGCGGTGGAGCGGCGAACGGGCATGCGCATGGGCAGGTCCCTCCTGGACCTCACCACTGTGCAACCCGCCCGCGGGGTGTGCCGGGCGGCTCTTAGCGAACAGACACACAGCCACATCCGTTGCCCGGCAACGAGAGTGATCGACGGCTGGCGCGGCCCGACGGCTCTCATCAGCCCGCAATGCAGCCGCCCCCTTGCACGGCGGGGCGGATTCCGTACTGTCGGACGGGGTAGGGGGCCCATGGCCACGCACACACGACGCGCTAGGAGAACAGTGAAGACTCGAACGATTGGTTCCGTATCGGTCAGCGCCATCGGGCTCGGCGGCATGCCGATGTCCATCGAGGGGCGGCCGGACGAGAGCCGCTCGGTGAGCACGATCCACGCCGCCCTCGACGCAGGCATCACCTTCTTCGACACCGCGGACGCCTATCACCTGCACGCGGACGACGTCGGCCACAACGAGGACCTGTTCGCCAAGGCAATCGCCACGTACGGCGGCGACACTTCTGGCGTCCTCGTCGCCACCAAGGGCGGCCACCTGCGCCCGGGCGACGGGTCGTGGACGCTCAACGGCTCGCCCGACTATCTCAAGGGTGCAGCCGAGGCCTCGGCCAAGCGGCTGGGCGTCGAGGCGATCGGCCTCTACCAGTTCCACCGCCCGGACCCCACCGTTCCGTACGCCGACTCGGTCGGGGCGATCCGCGACCTGCTCGACGCCGGCACCATCCAGATGGCCGGCATCTCCAACGCCAACCCCGAACAGATCCGGCTCGCCAACGAGATCCTGGGCGGTCGCCTGGTCTCGGTCCAGAACCAGTTCTCCCCGGCCTTCCGCAGCAGCGAGCCCGAGCTGGTGCTGTGCGACGAGCTCGGCATCGCGTTCCTGCCCTGGAGCCCCTTGGGCGGCATCACCTCGGCGTCAGGCCTCGGCGACGCCCACTCCGCCTTCGCACGGGTGGCCGAGGCGCACGGGGTCAGCGCCCAGCAGGTCTGCCTCGCCTGGATGCTCGCCAAGTCTCCCCACGTCGTGCCTATCCCGGGCTCGTCGCGACCCGAGACCATCCGCGACTCGGCGCAGGCGGTCGACCTGACGCTCAGCGAGGCCGAGCTCGCCTCGCTGGACGGCTAGCAGCAGGTACGGCGGGCCGTGGGGCACAAAGTCCCACGGCCCGGCGACCTTCGCCTCCGGTCGAGGGCCCACCATCGGCGGAGGCTGGAGGTCGTACGCCACCGGCCTGAGGAGGGCGATGACGACCCTCCGGACGGGTCCTGCGCTGGCGGAGCCCTTCACCGGTATGGGGCTGCGGGTGGTCGACGCGGCTGCCTTGACCCAGGACGAGACGCTCGGCCGACTGGCCACGCGTGCGGCGGGGCTCGACGCTGCCGAGGCAGCCCGACGCCGCCAGCTGGTCGGCCCCAACGCGGTGCGCACCCACCACGCGCAGCCGTTGCAGATCCTGGGCCGCCAGCTGCACAGCGCCGTGCTTGCCCTCCTCGGCGTGACCGCCTTCATCTCGTTCTTCCTGGGCCAGCGGACCGATGCTGTCGTCATCGGGGTCATCCTCGCCGCCAGCATCGGCCTCGGCTTCGTCAACGAGTACCGCGCGGAGAAGGCCACGGAGGCGTTGCACTCGCAGGTCACCCACACCTGCGTCGTCCTACGGGGTGGCGTGGCCACCGCGGTCAACGTGACCGAGCTCGTGCCGGGCGACGTCGTACGGCTGACGCTCGGCGAGGTGGTCCCGGCCGACCTGCGGTTGCTGAGCGCGACCGCCCTGCAGTGCGACGAGGGGGTGCTGACCGGCGAGTCACTGCCGGTGGACAAGACCCTGGCGGACGTCCCGGTGGGCACCGCGCTCGCCGACCTCAGTTCCTGTGCCCTGATGGGCACCGTCGTCCACGCCGGCTCTGGGGTCGGTGTCGTCGTCGCCACCGGAGGCCGTTCGGAGTTCGGCAAGATCGCCCTCGGGCTGGGCGAGGGTCAGCCCGAGACCGACTTCCAGGCCGGCCTGCGCCACTTCTCCGTACTCCTGCTGCAGGTCGCTCTCACCCTCACCACCATCATCTTCGCCGCCAACCTCGTGCTGCAGCGCCCTCTGCTGCAGTCGCTCCTGTTCTCGCTGGCCATTGCCGTCGGCATCACCCCGCAGCTGCTGCCCGCGGTCGTGAGCACGTGCCTGGCCTCCGGCTCCCGTCAATTGGCCAAGAACAAGGTCCTGGTCAAGCGACTGGTGTGCGTCGAGGACCTCGGCGACATGGATGTCCTCGTCACCGACAAGACGGGCACCCTCACGGAGGGCCGGATCACCTTGACCGCAGCCCTGTCGGCTGCGGGCGAGCCCCTGCCGCTGGCCTTGCGGCTCGGCCTGCTGGCGACCGAGACCGACCCCAACGAGTCGCGCAGCGCCGCCGTCGGCGGCAACCCGCTCGACGCAGCGCTCGCCGCCGCGGCCGAGGGCGCGGACGTGACCGACTGCCGGCGCGTGGGCATCCTGCCGTTCGACCACGAGCGTCGCATGACCAGCGTCGTGGTCGACCTGCCCGACGGGCGGCAGCTGATCGTCAAGGGGGCCCCCGAGTCCGTGCTCCCCCGGTGCGACAACCTGCCACCGGACGCGGACCCGACGCTGCAGGCGCTGTTCCGGGCCGGTCGTCGCGTCGTCGCCGTCGCGAGCCGGGCCGCCCCCGACCTGGTCGACCCGGCGGCGGCCGCCGAGCAGGGCCTGACGCTCGTGGGGTTCCTGGCCTTCGCCGACCCACCCAAGGCAGCCGCGGCCTTCTCGCTACAACGCCTGGCAGCACTGGGGATCACGGTCAAGATCTGCACCGGCGACAACCCGCTCGTGGCCGAGAAGGTCTGCGCCGACCTCGGACTCGTCTCCGGCGGGACGCTGACCGGCGCCGACCTGTCCGCCATGGACGACGACGCCCTGACCCAGGCCGCGCAGACGGCCACCATCTTCGCCCGGGTCAGCCCCGAGCAGAAGGCCCGGCTGGTCACGCTGCTCCGGCGGCGGGGGCGCGCCGTCGGCTTCCTCGGCGACGGGGTCAACGATGCCCTCGCGCTGCACGCCGCCGACGTCGGCATCAGCGTCGACACCGCGACGGACGTGGCCAAGGACGCCGCCGACATCGTCCTGCTGGAGAAGGATCTCGGGGTGCTCGCTGACGGTGTCACCGAGGGCCGGCGCATCTTCGCCAACACGATCAAGTACGTACTCATGGGCACGAGCAGCAACTTCGGCAACATGTTCAGCGCCGCCGCGGCCTCTGCAGTGCTCAGCTTCCTGCCGATGCTGCCCAGCCAGATCCTGCTGAACAACCTGCTCTACGACGCCAGCCAGCTGACGATCCCGACCGACCGGGTCGACCCCGAGCAGCTGCAGGCACCGTCCCACTGGGACATCGCGATCATCCGCCGCTTCATGGTGTTCTTCGGCCCCATCAGCAGCCTGTTCGACTTCCTGACCTTCGCCGTCATGCTCGGGGTGTTCAACGCCGGACCTGCGCTGTTCCGGGCGGGCTGGTTCGCCGAGTCGCTGGCCACCCAGACCCTCGTCATCTTCGTGATCCGCACCAGGCGCGTCCCGTTCTTCCGCAGCCGGCCCAGCACCCCGTTGATGGTCGCTGTCGGGGTCACCGTGCTGATCGGGGTCCTGCTGCCCCTCTCGCCGCTGTCGGACACGCTGGGCTTCGCCTCGCTGCCGGTCGGCTTCTTCCTCGCCCTGGCCGGCATGGTCGTCGCCTATCTCGGCCTCATCGAGCTTGCCAAGCGCATCTTCTTCGCAGCGCCCGAGGGACACCTGCCCTTCGTACGGCGCCGTGGGCGCGAGCACGCGCTGCAGCGGCGGGCCGCCCGGTTCAGCACCGGCTCCGCAGACGGGCTGTAGGCCCGAGCTGCGGTCCGGACTGTGGGGCCTTCATGAGGACCGGCCAAGTCAGCCTCTGGCGCTGCCGATGATCCTTCCGCGGCGCTCTCGCCGCCGGAGGAGGACCCCAGACATGAGGCACACGACCGTGGCCCTGCGGGCGACAGGCATCCTGGCATCGGCACTCGCCGCTGCGGCCGGCCTGACGTCCGTCGCGAGCGCGAGCCCTGCCCGCCTGCAGGCAGTCCCGGCCGAGGCGACGACCACAACCCCGCCCAGCCTGGTCGTGTCCACGGCCGGCTCGCCGCACTGGTACTCGAGCACGATCACCCACGACGCCTCGTCTTCTCCCGCCGTCGCACCGGTCGGCCCGGGCGGTCAGCTGGAGATCATCGACGGGTTCCCTGACGGCACCGTCCAGGCATGGTCGACCGACGGCACCCACCTGTGGACCTTCAACACCGGTGCCGGCGCGGTCCAAGCCTCACCGCTGGTCGTCGACCTCAACGGCGACGGCCACCTCGACATCGTCACCGCCAACACCGCCGGCAACGTCTGGGCCTTCACCCCCAGCCTCAACAACAAGGTCATCTTCAACAAGAAGACCGGCGACGGCGTCCACGAGCCCGGCGACTTCGCCACCCCCGCCGTCGCCGACATCAACAAGGACGGCAAGCTCGACGTCATCGAGACCAGCTGGGACCACCACATCCACGTCTGGTCCGGCAAGGGCACCCACAAAGAGCTGCCCGGCTTCCCGGTCTTCCTCCAGGACACCTCCTGGTCCTCCCCCGCCGTCGCCGACATCGACGGCGACGGCTGGCCCGAGATCGTCTTCGGCTACGACTGCCAGGGCGTGGCCGGGCAGAACTGCCACCCGCACGCCGGCGGCTACGTCGGAGTGCTGCGCCACGACGGAAAGTGGGAGAAGGGCTGGCCGAAGTTCGTCGGACAGGTGGTGTGGTCGAGCCCCGCCGTCGCCGACCTGATGAACAACGGCAAGAAGGAGATCGTGGTCGGCACCGGCTCGATGCCCTTCAGCAGCTTGAAGAAGATGCTCGGCTTCACCGCCCACGGTGCTTACCTGCCGGGCTTTCCGTCCGCCCAGAGCGCCGAGGTCACGTCGTCCCCGGCCATCGGTGACGTCGACGGCGACGGCAAGAAGGACATCGTCTACTCGACCAACGACGGCATGCTCCGGGTGATGGACCGGACGGGGCACATCACCGCGAGCACGTGCCTCGCCGGCAGCTGGACGACGTGCCCGATCTCGTACCGGCCCGACGCGTCACTGGCCGACGTCAACGATGACGGGACGACGGACATCGTGGTCGGCAACGAGCTGAGCATCGCGGTCTACGACAAGGTCGGCAGCACGTTGACCCGCATCATGAAGCTCGGCACGTACGGCTACCAGCCGGGCGGCTTCGAGGCCGCCCCGACGGTCACCCAGGTCGGCAACCAGACCTGGATCGTCGCAGCAGCCGTGACCGCCGGACCGGTCAACGTGGGCAAAGTCTTCGTCTGGAAGCTGAACAACCCCCTCGGGGCTGCCCCCTGGCCCACCTTCCGGCAGGGCATTCTGCGTACGGGCGTCGCCCCGTAGCACCGGCGCTCCTCGAAGCCAGCCCTGACGGTGTGCCAGGGTGTTCCTCGTCACCCGAGGCGGCAGTGAGGAGCGTCGGCCATGTCCGTGCCTGGTCACCAGGTCGAGCCCGGCATCCTGCCCGCCATCGTTGTCACCGGCGCACCCGCGACCGGCAAGTCGACCACGGCCCGCGAGCTCGTCCGGCAGCTCGGCGGCGCGCTGCTCGACCAGGACGTCGCGACCGGGCCGCTGGTGCAGGTCGTGTCGCGGCTCGTCGGGGTGCACGACCTCGACGACCCCACCCTGGCCGGGCTCACCCGCGACGCACGGTACGAGACGCTCGTCGCGCTCGCCGTCGACAACCTGCGCGCCGGGTCGCCCGTAGTCCTCGTCGCGCCCTTCACGGCCGAGCGGCGAGACGCCCACGCGTGGCAGTCGCTGAACGACCAGCTGGCCAAGGCCGGCGGCCGGCCGCTGCTGGTGTGGATCTCGCTGCCGGCCGACGAGATCGTGGGCCGTCTGCGGCGCCGGGCCGCTCCGCGTGACGCGGCCAAGCTCGCCCGCGAGCGCGACTATGCGGCCGACCTGGCCGGGTTGACCGCTGCGCCGGACGTGCCCCACCTCGTCCTCGACGGCCTCAGCAGCTCCGCGGAGCAGGCCCGCCGCGTGGTCGACGCTTTCTCTCGCTGACCCTCTTGCCATCGATGGCAAGCGTGGTGCATACTTCTGCCATCGATGGCAACGGCCTCGGGTCTGGCGGAAGGGGTGAGCAGGTCATGGCGGCGAAACCGATCATCCTGCGTGACGTGGCGCAGTCGGCAGGCGTCAGCCTCCGGACCGCCTCCCGCGTGCTGAACGAAGACCCCAACGTCGCCGACGCAACCCGCCAGCGCGTGCTCAGCGTGATGGAGGAGCTCAGCTACACCCCCGATGCCATGGCCCGGTCCCTGCGCGCAGGCACCGACGCCACCATCGGGCTGGTCGTCGAGTCCGTGGCCGACCCGTTCTTCGGCGAGCTGGCCGAGGCCGTCGAGGCCGCCGCGGATGACGACGGGCGATCGGTCCTCATCGGCTCCACCCGCCAGGACCCGGCCCGCGAGCGCACCCTGGTCGAGCAGATGCTGCAGCGCCGGGTGTCCGGGCTGCTGCTTGTCCCGACGTCCGGCTCGCACGACTGGCTAGACCGCTTGGCAACCGCCACGCCTGTGGTGATGGTCGACCGGCCCGCCCAGGGCATCGATGCCGACGTCGTCCGGGTCGACGACCGGGAGGCCACGGCGAAGGCCACCCGACACCTCATCGCCCAGGGTCACCGCACCATCGCCTACGTCGGCGACTTCCCCACCGTCTCGACCTCGGCCGACCGGCTGGAGGGCTTCCTGCTGGCCATGGCGGAGCACGGCATCGAGGTGCCAGACGCCTGGGTACGGGCGAGCTGCCCGACCCCGGAGGAGGCGAGCGCCGCGACAAGCGACGTGATCGCCACGACGTCGCCGACCGCCATCCTCAGTGCCGCCACCCGGTGCTCCCTAGGCGTGGTCCCCGCGCTGCACGCCTTGCGCCGTACCGACATCGCGCTTGTGGGGTTCGGCGACTTCGCCATGGCCGACTCGCTTCAGCCCGGCATCACCGTGATCGACCACTCGGCCAGGGCGGTCGCCGTCAGTGCGGTGGCTCGGCTGATGAGCCGCCTGTCGCGTCCCGACATGCCCACCGAGGTCACCTACGTGCCGGTACGGCTGGTCGAGCGCGGGTCAGGAGAGCTGCGCCCATGACGACGATCGAGGCTGTGGCTGGCATCGACATCGGGACGACCGCCTCCAAGGTCGTGATCCGCAGCGTGGACGGGCGCGAGCTGGCCCACGAGGAAGCCCGCACTCCGTGGATCTCTACGCCGCAGGGGGGCACCGAGACCTCGGCTGTCGCATTGGCCGATCTCGCAGTTCGCCTGCTGCGTCGGGCATTCGAGTCGGCCGAGGCGACCGCCGGTCCGGTCACCGTCGTGGGTGTCGGAGTGGCTGGGCTCGCCGAGAGCGGGGTGCTCGTCGACCGGACCGGCCAGCCCTCCTCACCGGTGGTGGCGTGGTTCGACCGACGCGGCGAGCGCCAGGTGCTCGACGTCAGTGCGCGGTTCACCGACTTCGCGGCCGACTTCGTACGGCGCACCGGACTCCCGTGGGACTGCCAGGCCAGCGTCGCCAAGCTGCTGTGGTTCCAGGACCAGGGCATGGCGATCTCCTCCGACGACCGCTGGATGAGCATCCCCGAGTACGTCGTCTACCAGCTCGGCGGCGACCGCGTCAGTGAGCCATCGCTGGCCTCGCGGACGGGGCTGCTCGACCAGGCGTCACTGGCCCCGTGGATCGACGGGCCACAGGGTTTGGGCCTGCCCACCACGCTGCTCCATCCGCTCGTCGCCGCGGGCACCTCGGTGGGGCGGCTGCGCTCCGCTTCGTTGCCCGCGGGCCTGCAGTCGGCGGCACTCACGGTGGCCGGTCACGACCACCCGGTGGCGGCCATAGGGGTCGGGGCGACGGGTGCCGACGAGCTGTTCAACTCTTCCGGCACCGCAGACGTTCTGGCCCGATCCATCCCGGGCCGGCTCACCGACGCACAGCGCGAGCAACTGGTGGGTGACGGCGCCTCGGCCGGGGCCCACGTGCTGCCAGACACAACCTTGCTGCTGACCGGGGTCCGCGGCGGGCTCGTCCTGCGGCGGGTCCTCCAGATGCTGGGCGCCGACACACACGTCCAGCGCGATGAGCTCGACCAGCTCGCGCTCGAGGTCGGCGAGCTGCCGACGGGGCTGGAGGTCTCCGGGGCGGGTCCCACCGGGGACGAGGTCGTGCTCCGTGTACGGGACGAGGCCGGCCCAGCGCAGGTCTGGACCGCAGCGACCCGCTACACCGCCCGCGAGGCAGCCGCCGTGCTGCGCAGGCTCGACAGTGTCGTCGGGCCGCACGACCGCGCGGTCGCGTGTGGCGGCTGGACCCGCATGGCCAGCGTCCGCCGCGCCAAGTCGAGCGTCATTGCTCGTCTCGAGTTTTCCGAGATCCAGGAACCGGGTGTTCTGGGCGCATCCATTCTCGCGCTTCGTGCTGCCGGTCTGCAGCAACACCCCTCCCGTTCATCTGTCGTCCTTAGGTAAAAGGAGCCTCATGTCCACCAGCCAGAGCACCGCCATACGCACGCTTGCCGACATTGCCGGATCAGACGGCATCTTCTCCATCATCGCGATGGACCAGCGCAACACCCTCAAGCGCATGTTCACGGCCGTCGGCATCGACGCGACCGACGAGCAACTGCGTCTGTCCAAGACGGACGTCGCGCGCGCGCTGACCCCGCTCGCCAGCGGCATCCTGTTCGACCCCACGTTCGGGGTGCCGGCCATCACCGGCAACGACGCCCTCGCCAAGACCTGCGGCCTGCTGGTCGCGAGCGAGCCAGCCGAGCGCGGCAAGTTCGGCGTCGAGCCGATCACCCACCGCGACCCTCAGCTGGACTCACAGTGGGTCCTCGACCAGGGCGGCGACGCCAACAAGTACTTCGCCCAGCTGCGTGTCGATCGGCCCGCGCCGAAGGCCGGCGAGCCGGACCTCGCGACCCTGTGCCTCGACGCTGTCCGCGAGGTCGTCGCCGACTGCGCGGCGGTCGGCATCCCCTCCGTGATCGAGAACCTCGTCTATCCGCTCGAGGGCGAGGACTTCACCGGCAAGCGCCGCGAGGACGCCATCATCGAGGCCGCGCGGGCGCTCAACGAGATCGACTGCGACCTGCTCAAGCTGGAATACCCCGGGTCACCCGAGGGATGCCGTCGGCTGGCCGAGATCCTCGACCGCCCCTGGGCTGTCCTGTCGGCCGGCGTGCCGTTCGACGAGTTCACCCAGGTGCTCGAGGTCGCGTTCGACGAGGGCGGCGCATCGGGTTTCATCGCCGGGCGGTCCGTCTGGCGCGAGTCGCTCGCCCTCGAGGGCGACGAGCGCCAGTCGTTCCTGACCGAGGTCGCCCGGCCTCGCCTGGAGCGGCTCATCAATGTGGCGACCGGCCGGGCTCGGCCGTGGACAGAGTTCGGCTGAGCCACGCATGGTTCATGATCAAAGAGGCCTCATCGTTGCGATCGGGGGAGATTCGCGACGATGAGGCCTCTTTGATCATGGGACCGACGACGGTCGCGGCTGCTTAGGACGCGTTGACGGCGTCGTCGTCGGGGAGCGCGCCGGCGATCCGCATCCGGCGCGCCGACGGCCTCGACGGCGGCAGCTCACCGGAGCCGCGCGGGATCAGCCGCACGGGCAGCACGGTCTTGCGACGGACCTTGCCCTGCGGGTCGTCGATGGTCTTGATCAGGCGGTCGACAGCGACACGACCCAGGCGGGCAGGATCCTGGTCGATGACGGTCACCGCCGGTGAGAGTGCCTGCGCCATAGGAAAGTCCCCGAAACCGACGAGAGCCACGTCGGTGCGGTCGGCACGTTGCAAAGCCAGGACCAACGCCATGGTGCAGGGGATCGAGACGGAGAAGACGGCGGTCGGCGGGTCGGGCGACTCCAGCAGCCGGACCAGGTCGTCGGCGACGTCGTCCGCCGACTGATGGGCGAGGCACACCAGGGCCGGGTCGTTGGCCAGCCCCAGCTCGACGACGGCCGCGCGGTAGCCGTCGAGTCGGCGGTCGGTCGTGGCGACGTACGTCGAGAGCCCGACGAACGCGATGCGCTCGTGGCCGTGGTGCGCGAGATGCTTGATCGCCTGGCGCGACCCATCGAGATCGTCCTCGATCACCGTGGTAGCAGACAGTTTGCTCGGTGGGCGGTCGACGAAGATGATCGGCGTGCGCTCCTGCCATGCCCGTAGGTAGGACTGGTCGCGGCTGACCGTGGCGAGGATGAGACCGCTGATCTGGCGTCTGAGCAAGGCTTCGAGGTTGGCCCGCTCGCGGTCAGGGTCACCGCCGATGCTCGTCACCACGACCGCCATCTGCCGGGCGAACAGCTCTTCCTCGATGCTGCTGGTCATGGCCGCGAAAAAGGGGTCGGCGATGTCGGGGAAGGCGAGTCCGACGGCCGCATCGGCGCCAGCCCGAAAACTGCGGGCCAGCATGTTGGGCACGTAGTTGAGCTTGGCCATGGCCCAGCGGACGCGCTCGCGTGTCTCGGGAGAGACATGGGGGTCGTCGTTGAAGACCCGCGACACGGTCTTGGCACTCACACCGGCGACGCGTGCGACGTCGCTCATCGTGGTCATGGTTGGTCGCCTCCCGCCTTGCCTGTCGATCGAGGTCCCCCCACGCGGGCCAGAGCGACGGTGCAGCTGGTTCGAAGGCGGGCGGACGGCCTCGGCACACTGCCGGGACCGTCCGCCGCCAACTCTATCGGTGCTGCCTTCTACTGGTACTGCGCTTCTAGCAGCTGGTCTTGTAGATCGCTGCCTGGCTGGCAGCCGAGCTGAGGTTGGCCGAGGTGAGGATGGTGAACTTCGTCCCGATCTTGGCCGTTGTGGTCTTTCCCTCGAGCGCCGCAACCGCCTGGTCCACGGCGTTTGTGCCGATCTGGTAGGGCTGCTGGGCGATCAGGGCCTGAACGGTGCCGCCCTTGAGAGCGGTGATCTGGTCGGGGTCGGCGTCGAACCCGACAATCTTGATCTTGCCGGACTTGCCCACCTGGCGGATGGCCGTAGCAGCGCCCTCAGCCGAGAACAGGTTGGTCGCGAAGATGCCGACGATGTCGGGGTCCTTCTGCAGGGCAGCCGACGTGACCTGGGCGGCAATGGAGGCGCTGTCCTGGTCGTACTGGACGCCGACGTAGTTGAACGACGAGTCGGCCTTGGCCGCATCGGCGAAGCCCTGCGTGCGCTGGTCGGTCGTGCTGATGCCGGGCTTGGTGTTGACGACCAGCACCTTGCCGCCACCGGGCACAAGCTGCTTGATGGCGGCGAAGGCCGCCGCTCCGCCTGCGAGGTTGTCCGAGGAGATCTGGGAGATCGCCTTGGACGGGTCCTTCAGGGTGGTGTCGACGAGCACGAGCTTGATGCCCTTGGCGACAGCCTGGTCCAACGGGATCTGGCTGGCGGTCACGTCGTCGGGAGCGATGAGCAGTGCGTCCGGCTTGGCGGCCGTCACGGCAGCGATAATCGGATTCTGCAGCGTCGCGTCGAACTGGCTCGGGCCCTGGACGTTGATGCTGATGTTGCCGATCTTGGCCGCCTCGGCCTTGATGCCACAGGCCATCGTGACGTAGAAGCCGTCGCCGGCCACCCCTTGGACGAACGTCATCTTGTACGACTTGCCGGAACCACCAGCGGCACTGGAGCCACCTGCGGCACTGGCGGCGGCACTCGTTGCGGCGGCTGCACTGGTCGCCGCCGCACCCGCACTGGTCGCGGCTGCACCTGCACTCGTCGCGGCCGCACCTGCACTGGTCGCAGCTGCACCTGCACTCGTCGCCGCCGCACCTGCACTGCTCGTACCGCTCGATGCACCCGAACTACTGGATGACCCGCATGCGGAGAGCGCCAGGAGCGCCGCAGTGGAACTGACCACCGCGACACCCACCGGGGAACGCTTCATATCTCCTCCTTCGCTGAGGACCTTTGGAGAGTGCCGGGACGCCCTGCGTGGTGATCCACGCGCAATGTCTGCATGGCGTCTTTGGCCTGACGGTCAACCGCCGGCAACCTCACCGAAATTCGACGAGGCCGACACTGCTCCGCCATGTCATCGATGTCAAGGTTGTGTCAGGACACAACTTGGTCACGGAAGGATTGCGACAACTTTGCTTATCGACAGGGAACTTCCCTCACAAAAGATCTTCGGCTAAAACCTTGACATCGATGACATGTGAGGTCCACGCTCATGGCAATCGGACCTGAGTCACGGGTTTCGGATGTGTTGCTGAGAGCCGGCCCACCCAGGCGTAGCCGGCCGGGCCCGCCTGCCCCTCCGGGTCCCCAGAAGGGAGTCATGCCATGACCGACGCGGTCCTCGAAGCACGTGCCATCAGCAAGCTGTACGGACATGTGCAGGCGTTGAGCGATGTCAACTTCACCGTGCGCGCCGGAGAGGTGGTTGCGCTCATCGGAGACAACGGCGCCGGCAAGAGCACGCTGGTCAAGATCCTCTCGGGCACCGAGATGCCGACCGAGGGCGAGCTCCTCATCGACGGCAGGCCCGTCCACATCTCCAACCCGAGTGAGGCCCGGCGCAACGGCATCGAGACGGTCTACCAAGACCTCGCGCTGGCACCCCACCTCAACCCGGTGCAGAACATGTACCTCGGGCGTGAGGTGATGCGCAAAGGACTCGCCGGTCACCTGGGCTTCATGAACAACGGCGAGATGCTGCGCGGGAGCAAGGCGGCCTTCGACGACCTCGGCGCGACGGTCCGCAACTACGCCGGCAGCATCGGGGCCATGTCCGGTGGCCAGAAGCAAGCGGTCGCCGTCGCCCGGGCAGCAGCCTGGGCCAAGAAGGTGATCCTGCTCGATGAGCCGACGGCAGCCCTGGGCGTCGTCCAGACCAAGAACGTCCTCGAGCTGATCCGCCGGGTACGCGACCGCGGCCTGGGCGTGGTGTTCATCAGCCACTCGATGCCGCACGTGATGGACGTCGCCGACGAGGTGCAGGTCATGCGGCTGGGGCGACGCGTCGCCACCTTCCGGGCAAAGGACACCAACATGGAGGAACTGGTCGGCGCTATGACCGGTGCCGTGACTCAGGAGGGACACGCATGAGCACCTCGTCGACCGAGACCAAGGCCGAAACGGCTCCCGTGCTGGAGGACGCCCCGTCGGGTCGACTGGCTCGCATCGCGCGGCTGCAGGCGCTGCAGATCGTGATCGTCCTGGCCCTGATCGTGGTGATCTTCTCGGTCATGAAGCCGAACAGCTTCCTGACCGTCTTCAACATCCGCGGCATCGTCATCAACACCTCGATCCTGGCGGTCCTCGGTGTCGGCATGACCTACGTCATCATCACCGGGGGGATCGACCTGTCGGTTGGCAGCGTGCTCGTCTTCAGCGGTGTCGTCGCCGACAAGGCGATGGCGGGCATGGGCGGGCAGGGCTGGGGCACCGCGTTCGTCGGCCTCCTGGTCGCGCTGGTCGCCGGTTTCGTGTGGGGGCTAATCAACGGCTCCCTCATCGCGCGGGCCAAGGTGCCGCCGCTGATCGTGACCCTCGGGTCGCTGGGCATGGCCCTCGGGCTGGCTCAGGTGATCACCAAGGGTGTCGACCTCCGCGACGTACCCAGCGTGCTGGTCAACGACATCGGGTTCGGCAACGTCTTCTGGCAGGTGCCGACCCTGTCGGTCATCGCGGCCGTGGTCATCGTCATCGGCATCATCGTGCTGCACCGGACGCGCTTCGGCATGTACACCTACGCCGTGGGGTCCAACCCCGAGGCGGGTCGCCGGGTCGGCATGAACGTCGACCTGCACCTGATCAAGGTCTACGTGATCTCCGGCGTTCTCGCGGGCCTGGCCGGCTTCCTCAACCTGGCGTTCTTCCAGTCCACCACCGTCGGTGGCCAGAGCAACACCAACCTCAACGTCATCGCGGGCGTCGTCATCGGAGGCACGAGCCTCTTCGGCGGCTACGGCTCCATCTTCGGCAGCATCATCGGCCTGTTCATCCCCGCGACGTTGCAGGACGGGTTCGTCATCGTCGGCATCCAGCCGTTCTGGCAGCAGGTCGTCGTCGGCGCCGTGCTGATCGCAGCGGTCTACGTCGACCAGACCCGGCGGGCTTCGGCCCTTCGCGGCGGGACGCGGCCACGGCTGAACAGGCTGCTGACTCGACCATCCGGCTCGAGCTGAGTCGATGACGCGTCTGACCTCGGCCAACGTGGGGCTGCTCGCCCCGACCGTGGCCGTGCCCACGTACGACCGGACGGCGGTGACCCCCGGCATCGTGCACCTCAGTGTCGGGGGTTTCCACCGCTCGCACGAAGCGATGTACGTCGACGCCTTGATGAACCAGGGCCACGCCATGGACTGGGGCATCCGCGGGGTCGGCCTGCTGGAGACCAACGACCAGATGCGCGACGTTCTCCGCGCCCAGGACTTTCTCTACACCCTGGTGGTCAAGAACGGCGACGGCAGCTGGGAGCCACGCGTCATCGGCTCGATGATCGACTACCTGTACGCGCCGGACGATCCCGAGGCTGTCGTCGCCGCCATCGCTGACCCGCGCATCCGCATCGTGTCGATGACGGTGACCGAGGGCGGCTACAACATCGACGCCCTGACCGGTGAGTTCGCCGGCGATCGCGACGATGTCCAGGCCGACCTTGCGCCGGGGGCGGTTCCTCGGACGATGTTCGGCATCGTGGTCGAGGCACTCGCCCGGCGCCGTGCCGCCGGACTGCCCGCGTTCTCGATCGTGTCGTGCGACAACATCCAGGGCAACGGCCACGTCGCCCAGCGGGTGTTCACGGCCTTCGCCCGGCTGCGCGACCCCGCGCTGGCGGAGTGGATCGCGGCCAGCGTCCGGTTCCCCAGCTCGATGGTCGACCGCATCACGCCGCAGACGAGTGAGGCCGACCGGCTCGAGGTGGCCCGCCGCTTCGACGTCGAGGACGACTGGCCCGTCCTGTGCGAGCCGTTCTGCCAATGGGTCCTGGAGGACGACTTCAGCGCGGGCCGGCCGCCGTTCGAGCTCGTGGGGGCGCAGATCGTGGACGACGTCGAGCCGTACGAGCTGATGAAGCTGCGGCTGCTCAACGCCAGCCACCAGGCCCTCTGCTACCCCGGCTACCTGGTCGGCTACCGCTACGCGCACGAGGTCACGACCGACCCGGTGTTCGCCCGGTTCCTCGTCGACTACATGACCCAGGAGGCCATCCCGACGCTGCGTCCGGTGCCGGGCATCGACCTGCACGCCTACGTCGCCGAGCTCATCGAACGGTTCTCCAACGCCGAGGTCGCCGACACCCTGCAACGCCTGTGTGCCAACACTTCTGACCTCATCCCCAAGTTCTTGCTACCGGTGATCCGCGCCCAGCTCACGACCGGTGGTCCCATCACCCGGTCGGTCGCCGTCGTGGCCAGCTGGGCGCGCTACGCCGAGGGCAAGGACGAGGCCGGGGAGCCCTACCAGCTCGACGATGTACGGGGGCCGGCGCTGCACGCGGCCGCCGCACGACAGGCCGACGATCCCCTGGCGTTCCTGACCGACAATCGCGCGCTGTTCGGTGATCTGGTCGACGACTCTCGCTTCACGACCCCCTACCTCGCCCTGCTCGAGTCCATCCAGCGCCAAGGCGTCGGCCCCACCTTGGCAGACCTCGACTCCATCGTCACCGCAGCGGTAGGGAGCTGAACCGTGCGCACCATGCGCCAGGTTGTCGTCTACCCGGGCCAGGTAGCCGTCGAGATTGTC
Source organism: Acidothermaceae bacterium B102 (assembly GCA_033097465.1). GTDB lineage: Bacteria > Actinomycetota > Actinomycetes > JAWWOL01 > JAWWOL01 > JAWWOL01. The sequence goes on along the minus strand of AP028633.1, from coordinate 2,558,840 downwards.
GACCGGCCCCGACCGCGTCCGGGGGAGGTGCTCGTCCGCTCCTTGCTCGCCGGAGTCTGCGGTTCAGACCTCCATGCCGCCCACGGCCGACACCCCTTCGTGGCGCTGCCGTGCCGGCCCGGGCACGAGGTCGTAGGCATCGTCGACGAGCTCGGAGAGGGGGTCGACACGGTCCGCGTGGGCGAGCGGATCACCCTCGAGCCCGACCTGCCCTGCTGGAGCTGCAAGATGTGCCGCAGCGGCCGGGAGAACCTGTGCGAGCACTTGCAGTTCTTCGGCTGCGGCTACGAGCAAGGTGGCATGGCCGACTACTTCACCGTGCCCGCAAGGCGTCTCCACGTCGTCCCGGACCGGCTCGACGACCAGGCCGCCGCCCTGATCGAGCCGCTCGCGACGCCTGTACACGCCGTACGGCTCGCCGGAGACGTCGCCGGCAAGACGGTCGTCATTCTCGGTGCCGGCACCATCGGGCTGTTGCTGCTGGCCGTCCTGCGCACCCACCATCCGGCGCGGGTCGTGGTCACCGACCCACTGCCCGACAAGCGAGAGCGGGCGCTGGCCCTCGGGGCAGATGCGGCCATCGATGCCATGGTGCCCGACCTGCCGCACCGTGTCCGGGACGAGCTGGGCGAGAGCGCCGACATCGTCTTCGACTGCGTCGCGATCGCCTCGTCGGTCGCCCAGGCGATCGCCCTCGCGGACAAGGGCGGCACCGTCGTCATCGTCGGCGTCCCAGCGCGCGAGGTGATCATCCCCCTCCCGATCGTCCAGGACCACCAGATCCGCATTCAGGGCAGCGCCACCTACCTGCCTGAGGACTTCGCGGAGTCCATGCGGCTGCTCGAGAGCGGCGTGGTCGAGGCAAAGACCTTCGTCACCGCCGTGAAGTCGATCGAGAACGTCGCCGAGGCCTTCGCGCTTGCCGCGGCGGGACACCAGCTCAAGGTCCTCATCTCCATCGGCGAGGCGTGACCAGCATCAGGACCAGGCAGCATCCGACAGCACGAGAGGGAGTGAAGCAGCGTGAGCAACTTTGACGGACGGACGATCCTGGTCACCGGTGCGAGTGGGGGGATCGGCGGAGCGACGGTACGACGCCTGGTCACCCAGGGCGCCCGGGTGCTCGCCTCCGGCAGGGACAGCGAGTCCCTCGCCGGACTGGTCGCGGACACGGGGGCCGTACCGCTCCCGTTCGACCTGATGTCGGAGGACGCGATCGCCGCAGCACTCACCGACGTCGATCTATGGGGCGTCGTCAACTGTGGCGGGTTCGGCGGGGAGATCGCCACCCCTCAGGACACCGACATCAGCGTCTTCGACAAGGTGATCGCGATCAACGCACGAGGTGCGCTGCTGGTCACCAAGTACGCCGCTCGCACGATGATCCGGCTCGGACAGGGCGGGTCCATCGTCAACGTCTCCAGCCAGGCCAGCCTGGTCGCGCTGAGCGGTCACGTCTCGTACTCGTCGTCCAAGGCGGCGCTGGACAACATCACCCGCGTCTCCGCCCTCGAGCTCGGCCAGTACGGCATCCGCGCCAACAGCGTCAACCCGACCGTGGTGATGACCGAGATGTCGGCGTGGTACTGGGGTCGGCCGGAGATCGGCGGTCCCTTCCTCGAGCAGATGCCGCTGCACCGGTGGGCGACGGCCGAGGACATCGCGGGCCCGATCGTGTTCCTGCTCAGTGACGACGCAGCCATGATCAGCGGCGTCAGCCTGCCCATCGACGGCGGCTACACCTGTCGCTGACCTCGGCAGCAGTCGTTGCAGCCGGTCCGCGCGGCTCAGCTCTGCCGACGTGCCCGGAACCCCTCCGAGACCTCTCAGTGGTGGTTCGGCGACAGGCGCACGTCGCTGCGACGAAGCGCCTGACGTGTGGTGCTGAATCCGTTGTCGACTCGCGAGAGGACAACCCAGCCCGTCGCCACATCACCGGTAGTGGTCGCGCCTGTGGACAGAATCTTCAGCGGAAGACTCCATCCACAGGCTGCGCCTGGCTGGCTCGTCTGGTGAGCGTCGCACCGCCGAGCTTGGCGGTTTACGTGAGGGACGTGCCCGTCGTGCCGGTCGCCGGCAGGGACCGCGGTGGTACAGGACTTACGTCCAGGATGGTCCGTTTGCCCAGCGGCGGCTGCCTGCGGCATCCTCGCGACGCCAGCGCAGGTGCGCGTCAGGACAAGCGCCTCCTCCCGAGGTCGTCTGTCGCGGGGGCATCACCTCGCCGGGACGGACATCTCCCCCATCTCATCCCATGCGTCGCCGTTCACCTGGCGGCTGACGATGAGCGGCGTGCGCACCAGCGCCTGTGGCAGCTCGGAGATGGCCCGCTGGAAGTGGGCGCTCTGGACGTGCGGTCCTGCGCCGTCGTCGGTGAACCCTTCCACAAGCACGAAGGTGGCGGGGTCATCGACGCTGCGGGACCACTCGAACCACAGGTTGCCAGGCTCCGCCCGAGTCGACTCCGTGAAGTCGTTGACCAGACCCAGCCAACGGTCGGTCCACTCCGGCTTGGTCTCGAACTTGACGACGATGAAGTACATCGGTCCTCCTCCACGGCGATCGCCACCGCCCGGGCGGCTGTGCCGGGGCTGACCCGATTGTGCCCCTCCGCTCGACGGGTCGCTCAGCGGCGGGCCGGCGGCGCACTGGAACGCCGTACGACGAGACGTGGCGTCACCGAGAAGGCCACCGGGGAGGTCCGGCCGGCCAGCCGCTCGAGGAGGAAGCGCGCGCTGGTCGAACCGGTCAGCTCACCGGACTGGTCGACACTCGTCAGGGACACCTGGGGGATGGACGAGAGATCGGTGTTGTCGTAGCCCGTCACCGTGAGGTCCTCGGGCACCCGCAGCCCGAACTCGTCGGCGGCCCGCAGCGCGCCGATAGCTGCGGTGTCGGCGCCGGCGAAGATGGCCGTAGGCAGGTGGGCCCGCGACAGGGCCTGCCGGGCCGCGCGGTAGCCCCCCTGCTCGGTGTAGTTGCCGATGACCACATCCGGGCGCAGGCCGTGCTGCTGCATCGCCGCGACGAAACCGTCGGCGCGAGCGGTGTGGGACAGCCGTGCAGGCCGGCGCAGCTCACCCTGGGGCGAGCTGATGTGGGCGATGTCGCGATGGCCCAGCCGGACGAGGTGGTCGACCATGAGGTGGGCGCCCGCTTCGTCGTCGTCGACGACGGTGTCGAAGTTGCGGGCCTTGCCGTGGCGGGCGATGGAGACCACCGGCAACGTCGCCGCGAGATCCTCGAGCCACGTCGACGCCATAACGGGGGCGATGAGGACGAGGCCATCCATCTGCCGGTCGACCATCGCCTCGACGCTGCTCCGCTGCTTGGCGCTGGACGACCCACCGGGCCCGAGCATCACCTCGAACGGGCTGCCCTCGAGCTCCTTCAGGATGCCGTCGACGATCAACGGCGCGAACGGCGAGTGGACGTCGGGCATCAGCACGCCGATGGTGTACGAGCGGCCGCGCATGGCCCGGGCGCCCGCCTGCGGGCGGTAGCCGAGGCTGTCGATCGCCCGCTGGACGGTCTCCCGCATGTGTGGGCTGACACCGTAGGCGTCACGCAGGACCTTGGAGACGGCCGACATCGACACGTCCGCTTCGCGTGCGACGTCCTTGATCGTGACACGTCGCGGGCGTGGGGGTCCCGCCAAAGCCGCCACCCTTAGGGCTCGTACCAATTGGGCACTGTTCTACACGCGGGAGAGCGGAGCTGCAGGGCCCACCGGCACGCTCATGGTAGCGGAATCTGATCACCGGTCCATCGTCTGACACCCACAAACCCGATGCGCAACCGTTATCGAGGATCGGCCGCGAGGGGGTTGACGCCCTCGTCGCCGGATTCTACGGTGCGTCGAGCGGTGTGCAACATTGCACACTTTCAGGCTGCTGGATCCCTCAAGTCCGCTGCGACGCCTGACGCCCAGACCACGCGCAGTCCCGCCGCCGTCAGCCCCGCCCGTTTGAAACGATCCAACCCCTCATCGCCCGCCCGCCCACAGGAGGTTCCCCATGACGTCGACCCGGTTCAGACTGGCGGCGGCTGCTGCCACGCTCCCACTGCTCGCGGTTGCCGCCTGCTCGAGCGGCTCCAGCAGCTCGAGCAGCGCGAGCCCAGCCAGCTCACCGACCTCCGCAGCGGGCGGCGCCACCAGCGCCGCACCGGCGGCGGGGGCCACGAGCGCGGCCACGTCCGCCGCGGCGGCCGGCGGCAAGAGCACCACGATCTCGTTGCTCGTCGACAACAGCCCGGTCAGCACCAAGCTGGCAGCCGCGGTCGTCGCCGCCTTCGAGAAGGCCAACCCCGACATCAAGGTGGACGTACAGCAGCGGCCGGCCGGTGCGGACGGTGACAACCTGGTGAAGACCAAGCTGGCGACCGGTGAGATGTCCGACGTGTTCTGGTACAACTCCGGGGCACTGCTGCAGGCACTGGCCCCGGCCAAGTCGATGGTCGACCTCACCGGCGACCCGGCGATCGCCGCCGTCGACAAGTCCTACCTGCCCGTCGTGACGGTTGCCGGCAAGGTCTACGGCGCGCCTTGGGGCAGCTCGTTCGCCGGCGGTGTCCTGTACAACAAGGCCGTGTACGCCAAGCTGGGGCTGCAGGCGCCCAAGACGTGGGCCGACTTCCTGGCCAACAGCGACAAGATCAAGGCCGCCGGCCTGACGGCCATCGAGGGGTCGTTCAAGGACACCTGGACCACCCAGCTGATCGTCCTCGGCGACTACTACAACCTGCAGAAGACCGACCCGAGCTTCACCGCCGACTACACGGCCAACAAGGCCAAGTACGCGACCACCCCGGCGGCCCTCAACAGCTTCCAGAAGATGCAGACCCTCACCGACAAGGGCTACTACAACAAGGGCGCCGGCTCGACGACCGAGCCTCAGGCCCTCGCCGCGCTCGCCGCAGGCAAGGCCGGCCAGTACCCGATGCTGAGCACGGTGGTCTCCGCGCTCCCGGCGGACCAGCTGGCCAACCTCGGCTTCTTCGGTCTTCCCGGCGACAGCGCCGCGAGTGACGGTGCGACCGTCTGGGAGCCGGGCGGCCAGTACATCCCCAAGACCAGCAAGCACATCGACGCAGCCAAGAAGTTCGTCGCGTTCACCGCCTCCGTGCCTGGCACGGTGGCCGAGAACTCCGCCGTCCCGCCGACCGGTCCGTACCTGATCACCGGCTCGACTCTGCCGGACACCGCACCGCAGGCCGCCAAGGACCTCCAGGCCTACGTCGACGCCCAGGCCACCAGCCCCGCCCTCGAGTTCCTGTCGCCGGTCAAGGGCCCCAACCTCGAGCAGATCACGACTGCCATCGCCACCGGCCAGACCAAGGCGGAGGCCGCCGCCAAGCAGTACGACCAGGACGTCACCAAGGAGGCCAAGCAGCTGGGCCTGCCCGGATGGTGATGGACCACGGGCCTGACCAGGCCTCGACGGTCGGGCCCCGCGGTGACGCGGGGCCCGACCGGGGGGTCACTCCCGGTCCGTCCACCCGGCCCCCGCGCAAGGGTCAGCCGAGCCCGTACTCGTTCTGGCTCTACCTGCCGGCCGGCGTGATCTACGCGGCGATCTTCCTGGTCCCCACCCTGATCGCGTTCTACTTCTCGATGACCCGCTGGACGCTGTTTGACTCCCACTTCATCGGGTTGGACAACTTCAAGGAGTTTTTCCAGGACCAGTCGCTGCGCATCGGCCTCAAGAACACCCTCATCTACGCCGTCGTCACCAGCGGTCTCAAGGTCGTCCTCGGCATGTTCTTCGCCGTCGTGCTCACGGCCCCACTGCGCACCCGCGGGTTCCTCCGTTCCGTGGTCTTCTTCCCCGTCCTCGTCAGCACCGTCGCGGTCGGCATCACGTTCAGCGTGCTGCTGCAGCCGGACCTGGGCGTCGTCAACACAACGCTCGCGCACGCCGGCATCTCGGCGCCGGACTGGCTCGGCGACCCGCACACCGCACTCCTCGCCGTGGCTCTGGTCGACGTATGGAAAGGCGTGGGGCTCGCGACGGTGATCTATATCGCCGGCATCCTGTCCATCCCCCCGCACTACTACGAGGCGGTCGCCGTCGATGGTGGCGGGGCGTGGCGGAAGTTCTGGAGCATCACCCTGCCGCTGGCCCGCCCCGCGACGTTCACGGTGATCCTGTTGTCGTTCATCGGTGGCCTGCGATCCTTCGACCTCATCTGGACGATGACCGGCGGCGGCCCCGGATTCAGCAGCGACACGATCGCCTCGATCATCTACAAGCAGTACCAAGCCGGCTTCTACGGCCTCGCGACCGCAGGCAACATCGTGCTCTTCGTGCTGGTCGCCATCATCATCTTCCCGCTCTCCCGGTACTTCAACTCCCGTGAGGTGGAGCAGTGAAAGCCCTGCGCCGCACCGCCTTGGAGGTCGTGGCCGTGCTCGTCGCGGTCGTCGTCTTCATCGTGCCGTTCGTCTTCATGTTCCTCACCGCGTCGAAGACAGCCGACGACGCACAGAACCTCACCTTCTCCTGGCCCAAGTCGTGGACCATCTGGCAGAACCTCAAGGACGTCTTCGCCTACAACAACCATGAGCTGGGTACGGCGTTCCGCAACAGCATGGTCCTCACCGTCGTCTCCGTGACGATCCTGGTGTTCCTGTGCTCGATGGTGGGCTTCGTCGTTCAGCGCCGGCCCGGCAAGATGTCCGGCGCGGTCAACCTGCTCGTCCTGTCCGGCCTCATCATCCCGCCGGCGATCGTGCCGACGATCTGGGTGATGCAGCACCTGCACCTGTTCAAGACCCTGCCGGGATTGATCCTGGTCGAGGTCGCCTTCGGGATGCCCTTCTGCGTGCTGCTCTTCCGCGCATTCGTTTCCGCCATCCCACGGGAGCTCGACGAGGCCGCGATCCTGGACGGCTGCTCAGGGTTCTCCCTGTACTTCCGGGTCATCTTCCCGTTGCTGCGACCCGTGACGATCACCGTGATCCTCGTCATGTCGGTCACGATCTGGAACGACTTCGTCAACCCGCTCTACTTCCTGCCGGGTGACCAGAACGCCACCGTGCAACTGACGCTCTACAACTTCATCAGCCAGTTCAGCACGCAGTACAACCTGCTCTTCATGAACATCGTGGCCATCACCGTGCCGCCGCTCATCCTGTTCATCTTCTTCAACCGCAAGATCGTCTCCGGCATGACGGCGGGAGCGGTGAAGGGCTGATGCCTGCTACGCCTCCCTGCCGCCCGGCTGACCCATGCCGTCGACCCGCAGACCGCCACGTTCCCACTGACCCTCTGGAAAGGCCCCGATGAGCCGCACCTGGCAGCTGCCGATGATCGCCCCCGACGACGACTTCCTTGGAGCCCCACGGCTTCGCGGCGAGATCCGACCGGACGTGGGGCACGGGGCGGTGACGCGCGCGAGCCTCTTCGTGTCGAGCCTCGGCGTCTTCGAGGCCTTCCTCGGCGGCCAGCCGGTGTCCGACGAGGTGCTCAGCCCGGGGTGGTCGTCCTACGAGTGGCGGCTGCGCTACCGCGACTATGACGTGACCGAGCGCGTGACGGAGGCTGCGACCTCGGCGCTGCCGATCGTGGTGGGCGTAGCGCTGGGGAACGGCTGGTACCGCGGCCGTCTCGGCTTCCTGGGAAACAGTGGGGTGTACGGCGACGAGCTCGCTGCGATCGCCGAGCTGGAGATCGAGTTCGCCGACGGACACGTGCAGATCGCCGGCACCGATCCCTCCTGGCTCGCCGGTCCCTCTGCGGTCACCGCCAACGACCTCTACGACGGCCAGACGACGGACGCGCGCCTCGCCGGTGACACGTGGCTCCAGCAGGGCGCCGACCTGACCGCATGGGTCCCCGTGCACGTCGTCGACTTCGACCATGACCGGCTCACCCCCTACCTCGGGCCCGTCGTACGACGGCAGGAAGTGCTGCACGCCACCACGATCTGGACGTCACCGGCGGGCCGCACACTGGTCGACTTCGGCCAGAACCTCGTCGGCTGGGTACGCCTGCGGGCTCAGGGCAGGGCCGGCCAGACCATCACGGTCCGCCACGCGGAGGTGCTCGAGGACCACGAGCTGGGCACCCGCCCGCTGCGCAGTGCCGAGGCGACGGATCGCTTCATCCTGAGCGGAGGCGAGGACGAGTTCGAGCCGACGCAGACCTTCCACGGTTTCCGCTACATCGAGGTGGAGGGCTACCCACGAGACCTCAGAGCCGATGACCTCGAGGCAGTGGTCGTCCACTCCGACCTCCGCCGCATCGGGACCTTGACCTGCTCCGACCCCATGCTCAACCGGCTGCACCAGAACGTCGTGTGGTCGCTGCGCGGCAACTTCGTCGACGTCCCCACCGACTGCCCGCAGCGGGACGAGCGGCTGGGCTGGACAGGTGACCTCGCTGTGTTCGCGCCCACCGCCGCCTACCTGTTCGACGTGCGCACCTTCCTCGACGAGTGGCTCGCCGACCTCGCGGTGGAGCAGCACCACGCCGGCGGCATGGTCCCGTTCGTCATCCCCGACAACATCAAGTACGACCCTGCCCCCGAGCTGTTCCCCGTGCCCGAGTCCACGGCCGTGTGGGCCGACGCGGCGGTGTGGGTGCCGTGGGCGCTGTGGGAGGCCTACGGCGATACGGCCGCACTGGAGCGGCACTACCCGGCGATGGTGTCCCACGTGCGTCACGTTCAAGGTCTGCTCTCGCCCAATGGCCTGTGGGACACGGGTTTTCAGTTCGGCGACTGGCTCGACCCGACAGCTCCCCCGGCGGACCCCTTCCAGGCCAAGGCAGACAAGAGCGTTGTCGCGACGGCCTGCTTCCACTGGACGCTCGAGCTCGCCGGCCGCGCCGCGCAGCTGCTCGGCCACACCGCTGACGCCGACGCGTTCGAGGCGCTCCGGTTGACCGTACGGCGGGCCTTCGTCGAGCACTACGTCAGCGACGAAGGCATCATCGTCAGCGACTGCCCCACGGTGTACGCGCTGGCGATCTCGTTCGACCTGCTGGACGCCAGGGACGAGGGGCTGGCCGGCGACCGATTGGCCGAGCTCGCCGAGAAGGCCGGCTTCACCGTCGCGACCGGCTTTGCCGGCACGCCGTACATCCTCGGCGCCCTGACGCGGACAGGTCACCTCGACACGGCGTACCGGCTGCTCACGGAGACGGCCTGCCCGTCCTGGCTCTACACCGTCAGCATGGGGGCGACGACGATCTGGGAGCGCTGGGACTCGATGCTGCCCGACGGCACCATCAACCCGGGTGAGATGACCAGCTTCAACCACTACGCGTTCGGTGCCGTCGCCGACTGGATGCACCGCACCATCGGCGGCATCGCCCCGCTCGAACCGGGTTACTCGCGCGTGCTCATCGCCCCGCAGCCAGGCGGTGAACTCACCTCGGCAGAGGCGTCGCTGGAGACCCCGCACGGTGCCGTCACGGTCCGGTGGACCGCCGACGGCCATGACCTGGCGACCCTCGAGGTGGACGTCCCGGCAGGCGTCACGGCACTGGTCCGACGGCCCTCGCACGAAGACCTCGAGGTCGGGGCCGGCCATCACGCTTTCGCGGCAGAGGGCAGCGATTGACCAGTCCCACGGTGATGCTCAACGACGGCCACCGGATGCCGCGGGTCGGGTTGGGCACCTACCCGCTCGATGACCGGGCCGTCGCCGACACCATCGTCGCGGCGACGGCGATGGGCTACCGGCTGATCGACACCGCGGTGCGGTACGACAACGAGGTCGGCGTCGGCAACGGCATCCGCGCCTGCGGCGTCCCCCGTGGAGAGCTCTTCGTCACCACCAAGCTGGACGGGGAGTTCCAGGGCGGCGAACGCGCTATCGCCGGCCTCGAGGCATCGCTGCAACGGCTGCGCCTCGACTATGTCGACCTAGTGCTCATCCACTGGCCCTTGCCGCAGCGGAGCCTGTACGTCAACACCTGGCACACCTTCCGCAGCCTCCAGCAGAGCGGCCTCGCCCGGTCGATCGGAGTCTCCAACTTCAAGCCGGCACACCTGGAGCGACTCAGCGAGACCGGCGGTGTTCCGCCTGCTGTCAACCAGATCCAGCTCAGCGCGTCCCTGCACCGCGAGGCCAGTCGCGCCTATCACGACCGGCACGGCATCGTGACCCAGGCATGGAGTCCGCTGGCTCCGGGCACAGGTCTCGTACGCCATGCGGGCCTCGGGTCACTGGCCGCGAAGCACGGAAGAGCTCCGGCGCAGATCGCCCTGCGCTGGCTCGTCCAGGTGGAGGCGACTCTGGTCGTGAAGTCTGCAGACCCGCTCAGGCTCAGGGACAACCTCGACGTCTTCGGCTTCGCTCTCTCACCCGAGGACATGGCCGTGATCGCCACGCTCGACAGAGGCGAAGCCGCCGCCGAGGACTCCGACGTCGTCGGTCACTGAGGTTCGGGGACGCAAGAGGTACTCGGCCACGACCTGGCCAAAGCTGTAGCAGGTCACGGGCGCCGTCGCCGGCCGGGCGGCGGCTGCCACCTCTGCAGACGACTGCACGGGGCAATGGTCCGCGTCGGTCCTGGTCCCGTGTCGCACTGCTTCCTCCGCCCTCGCTGAGTGCCGCCGTGGTGTGGTGCACGGTCGGCCTCCCCGTCCCAGCCCGGTCCGGGGAGACCGACGACGTGCCGCCGCTCAGGTGCCCGTCACCACGGTCTGAGCGGCCGGCGCGCTCGAGGCTGGTTCCAGCTCGATGACCTGCTGGCGATAGACACCTACGGTGTTGTTGGCGATCCGCGGCCGCAGGTAGAGCAGGTACCACAGCGTCCCGAAGACCTCGGCCCCGAGCAGGTACTTCGCCGCGGTGTGACCTTCGTGCGGCGCCAACGCGATGACGACAACGCCGGTGGCGTAGACAAAAGCGATACCCGCGACCGGCATGAACCATCGGCCGAGTGAGAAGTCACCCTTGCGGACGTACGGCATCCGACCCTTGCGGTGGGAGTAGATCGCACCGGCGACGGTCAGGACGTAGATGCAGTAGTAAGCAACGCTGCAGATCGAGACGACGTTGGCCGCGATGCCGGCCGAGAGCATGTTGATGCCGATCGCTACGGCGGCCACCACCACGATCGACGCGATCGGGGTTCGCGTGGTGGTGTTGACCGTGCCGAGAACTCCTGACCCTGGCAGCATCCCGTCTCGGGACAGGGCGAACGTCAGGCGTGTCGCCACCACCATGTTGGCCAGGACGCAGGAGAAGATGGCGAGGAACACGATGACCTGAAGGATGTTGCTGGACACCGCGCCGAAGTGGCTTTGGAAGATGTAGATGAGCGGGTTCTTGGACTGCCCCAGCATGTCGTTCACGCCGTGCGGGATCGCGATGAGGAACCCCACGATCATGAGCAGGCTCGCGCCGACCGACACGTAGTTGGCGCGGATCATGGCGTACGGCGTGACCGAGCGCGGGTCATTGGTCTCCTCTGCCAGGTCGGCGGCGCCTTCCCAGCCGATGAAGCAGTAGAGCGGCAGCAGAGCCGCCAGCACGAACCCGTACCAGAGAGCTCCGCCCGTCGTCCGATGGGTCGACGTCAGGATGGAGAGACCCGCCTTGTGGTGGAAGAAGAACGAGCCGACGATGAGCAGCAGCGCGGCGCCGATGGATCCGACGATCTCGAACACCACGCCGACGTTGTTGACAGCGCTCACCGCGCGGATGCTGACGATGTTGATGAGGGCAGCCACTGCGAGGGACACCGTCGCGAAGAGCACGATGTCGCCGTGGGTGGGTGACGTCCAGACGTCGCTGGCAAACACGGACGCAAGAGCCACCGCGGTCGCCGCGGTGCCGGCCATGAAGGCCAGCAGTGCGGTGTAGCCGGTGAACCAGCCGTAGTGCGGGTTGATCAGACGACTGTTCCACTGGTAGGCGAACCCCGTGATCGGGATGCGCGAGGCCAAGTGGGCGTACACCAGGACAATAAGAAAAACGCCTGCGGCACAGGGGATCCACAACCAGACGCCGACGGCGCCGCTGGTTCCGAACAGACTGGGCAGCAGGAAGAAGATCGCTGTCGTGATGCTGATCATGGAGAACGCCACGGCGAACGATGCGAACGGGCCCATGGTGCGGCGCAGCGACTGGCTGTAGCCGAACTCATGGAGATCGCCCACGTCCTCCGGGTCCGACAGTGTGCTTTCAACAGACGTGCTTTCAACTAGGGACAATGTCCTCGCCTCTCTCGTGAGATCAGGAATTGCCGGCCAACTGCGCTGTTGGTGGCCCTCTACCAATGCGTTGCGGTCTACCGGGACAGGGCGTAGCCGAACTTCTCCTCGACCTCGGTGAGCACCTCGTCGAGGACATCGAGCGCGTCGCTGAGCTGCTCGCGCGGGATGTCCAGCGGTGGCTTGATCTTGATCAGGTTGCCGAGTCCGCCGTACCGCGACTCTCCGAGGATGACGCCGCGGTCCTGGGCCCGTACAAAGACCTCGTGCGACTCGTCGGTGGCGGGTTCCTTGCTGACGCGGTCCCGCACCAGCTCGATCGAGACCATCAGCCCGGGTGACCTGACCTGACCGATGAGCGGGTGCCGGGTCTGCATCTCGAGCAGCCGCTCGGTGGCGTAGCGCCCATGCTCGGCCGCCCGCTCGCTGAGTCCGTCACCCAGGATGGCCCGGACGGCGGCGAGGCCGGCGGCGATGGCGATCGGGAACTGGCCGAAGGTGAGCTGGTCGTCGCCGGCCAGGAAGTTGGCGTACTCCGCCTTGGTCAGCACTCCCGCCAACGGGAACCCGCCGCCAACGCCCTTGCCGAAGACCAGGATGTCCGGCTTGATGTCGTAGTAGTCGCTGGCCCAGAGAGCACCCGTACGACCGAGACCGGTCTGCACCTCGTCGATGATGAGCAGGATGCCGTGCTCGTCGCAGATCTGCCGGATGCCCTGGTGCCAGGCCGCGGAGAACTCGTTGTGGCCGCCATTGCCCTGGATCGGCTCGTAGATCAGGGCGGCCACCGGACCCTCGACGCCCTTGGTCAGGATGTCGCGGATCAGCTGGAGGGTGAGCTCGGTGTCCTGCTCGAGGGTGAGACCCGCACGCGGTCGATACATGTCCGGACGCGGCAGCCGGAGGAACTGCGGCTGCAGCGGGCCGAAGACGTTGTTGGGATGGGGCCAGCTGGCGGCCATCGTGGTGATGGACCGGCCGTGGTAGGCGTCGTGCAGCACCGCGATGTGCTTGGCCTCGGGACGGTTGCGCATGGCCAGCTTGAAGGCGGTCTCGACGGCCATCGTCCCGTGCAAGGTGAAACCGACCCGGTCGAGGCCAGCGGGCGCGACGCTGACCAGCAGCTCGGCCAGGTCGAGCAGCGCCGGCGTGTGGAACGTCGGCCTGGCGTGGGTGATCTCGCGCGTCTGTGCGATCGCGGCCTCGATGACCCGTGGATCGTTGGCGCCCAGGTTGTTCGACCAGGCTTGAGCCGTGCAGTCGATGTACTGCTTGCCGTGGTCGTCCCACACCAGCGAACCCCGTGCCCGTACTAGGGTCAGCTTGTCGGGATCACCACCGGGCGGCTCGTGCAGGAGCACACCCTTGGCTCGCTCCCGGAGACTTTCCAGTTCTTCGCGTACGGCAACGTCCTGCATGGGATCGCGTTCCTCCTGAGTAGGCCCCCTGCTGCGATGGCATGACGCTAGGGCCTGGACGAGGACGGTGGGAAAGACCTGTTCTTGTATAGTTGATAGATGCAGGCTATCAATGTGGACTTGCGGCAGCTGCGGGCGTTCGTCGCCGTCGCGCGGTCGCTCAACTTCACCCGGGCCGCCGAGGAGCTGCACATCGCGCAGCCGTCGCTCAGCCACACGATCCAGCAGCTCGAGAAGAACGTCGGCTTCGCGTTGTTCATCCGGACCACCCGGACGACCCAGCTGACCCGCGAGGGTGCGACCTTCCTCGGGGAGGCCACGGCGGTGCTCGACCGGTACGAGGCGGCGATGGTCCGCACGGCCCAGATCGCGCGCGGCGAGCTCGGCCGACTGCGGGTCGGCTACCTGATCGGGGCGGCGGTCGACTACGTCCCCGCCATCTCACGTGCCTTCAACGACGCCTATCCCGACGTCGAGCTCGACCTCATCGAGTTCACCTTTGCCTCGCCCAACGCCGGCCTCGATACCGGCGAGACCGACGTCGCCATCGTCCGTCCGCCGCTCAACGGCCTGACCGGGGTCATCTCCACCATCTTGCTGCACGAGCGCTGCTTCGTCTGTCTCGCCAGCAACCACCGCTTCGCCGGACGTGAGTCGGTCGACGTCGTCGAGCTCATGGGCGAGCCGATCATCGCCGCCCCGGGAGAGGGCCCCTGGCGCGACATCTGGATCCTCAACCACCTGCGCACCGAGCCGGCCAACGTGACCTACGAGGCGGCGACGTTCGAGGCCGAGCTCCGTGCGGTCGCCACCAGCCAGAGCATCTCGATCGTGCCTGCCACCGCGCCGCGGCTGTACTCGCGGCCAGGGGTGGCGTTCGTCCCGATCAACGGGCTGCCCGACTGTGACGTGGCTGTCGTACGCCGTCGCGGCGGCCCCCGTACCGCGGTCAACTTCACCAAGACGGCCCGAACGGTCGTCAAGCAGGCGTCCGCCTCGTAGGTGATCAGCGGCAGGTTGGCACGCTCGCGGCCGCGAGCGAGAATGTCGCTCAGTCGACCGGTGGGAGGCGCGCCGCCATGGAGTATGCGCGGCTTGGCGGCACTGGCCTGAGGGTGAGCCGGCTCGCTCTGGGGTGCATGAGCTATGGCGATCCCTCCATCCCGGGAGCGCACGCGTGGGCCCTCAACGACGCGGCGGCGCAACCGTTCTTCCGTCAGGCCGTCGAGCTCGGCATCACGTTCTGGGACACGGCGAACAGCTACCAGAACGGGACCTCGGAGCAGCTCGTCGGCCGCGCCATCGCTGCCTACTCGCGTCGCGAGGACATCGTCCTGGCGACCAAGGTGTGGGGCAGGATGCATAACGGGCCCGGCGGACAAGGCCTGGCCCGCAAGGCGATCCTGGAGCAGGTGGACGCCTCACTCACCCGGCTCGGCACCGACTACATCGACCTCTACCAGATCCACCGCTTCGATCCTGAGGCACCGGTCGAGGAGACCATGGAGACGCTCCACGACATCGTCAAGGCCGGCAAGGTCCGCTACCTAGGCGCATCGTCCATGTGGGCTTGGCAGTTTGCCAAGCTGCAGCACGTCGCCGAGCTCCATGGCTGGACGCCTTTCGTGTCGATGCAGAACCAGTACAACCTTCTGCACCGCCAGGACGAACCAGAGCTGATGGCCATGTGTGCCGACATGGGCGTCGGCCTCGTCCCGTACTCGCCGCAGGGCAAGGGGCGTCTCGCCCGGCCGTGGGGCGAGCAGTCCCGCCGCTCCGACGTCGACCACGTCGTCCAATCCTTCGACTCGCCCCTGGACGAGCCGGTCATCAATGCCGTCCAGCAGGTCGCCGCGGCACACGGTGCGGCCATGGCCCAGGTCGCTCTCGCGTGGGTCCTGCGCAACCCCAACGTCTCCGCGCCGATCGTCGGGGCGACCAAGCCGCACCACCTGCCGGAGGCGGTCGCCGCGCTTGAGCTGCAGCTCACCGACGACGACGCGCGGTCGATGGAGCAGCCGTACACGCCGCACGGGCCGTCCTGGTTCTAGGGCGAACGCGGGTCGGCCTTATGCCTCGGCCACCCGCGCATTCAGCCTTGCCCACACGCCGCATCCCCCACTCACCAGCAGTACCAGCACAATGCCGGCAGCGACGCCCTCCCACGCACGCGGGAAGACGGCGCGGCCGGCGATGCCCGTAGCCGCGTACATCGCCGACCAGAAGGCGACAGGCACAATGTCGGCAAGGGCATAGCGGCGCCAGGAGTAGCCGACTAACCCCGCTGCGACGAGAACCGGTATTTGTCCACCCGGGACCAGCCGCGAGAGCAACAAGGTTCGCAGCTCATGAGCCTCCAGCTGCCCTTGGGCGTGATCGAGAGCTTTCCCCGTCCACTGGCCGTGCGGCCAGCGGGCGAGCCACCCGTGCCGGTCGGTGGCCCTGCCCCCGGCGTAGCGGATCACGGCATATGTCGCGAGGTCGCTGACATAGGCACCAGCCGCCCCGAAGGCAACGACGAGGGCGATGAGCGCGAGGTGATCCTGCTCGGCCAAGGCGGCGGCAGCGCTCACCGCGGCGCCCGTGGGGAGAACCGGCATGACGGCCCCCGCGACGATCACGACGAAGAGGCTGACCAGATAGCCAAGGCCCACGGTCTCGCCCGTCACGCGGTCACGGCCGGGATCCGTACTGCGAGGAGGGTGACATCATCCTCGTTGGCCACGCCGGCCAGCTCACCGAGAACATGGTCGCAGAGGCGACTCAGAGGTAGGTCGGCAGCGTCTGTGGCCACGGTCAAAAGACGGTTCAGGCCGTGGTCGATGTCCCGCTTGCGCGACTCGACGAGACCGTCGGTGTAGAGAAGCAAGGTGGCCAGTGGCGGCAACGAGGCGATGCCGTCGCGGTGCGACGAGTCACCGAACGCGATCAACAGCCCCGACGGCTCATCAAGGAAGCGGGCGGTCCCATCGGCAAGGACCAGCAGCGGTGGCGGGTGCCCGGCGTTGGCCCACCGGAGCTGCCACCCGCCCTCGGTCGATTCCTCGATCCGTCCGTAGATCGCGGTGGCCAGGTCGGTCACCCCGAGGCCGTACGCCGTGGTGTCCAGCGCGCTCAACGCTGCGTGCGGCGAGGGGTTGGTGTGCCACGCGATCCCGCGCAGGAGGTTGCGCAGTTGCCCCATCTGGGCAGCGGCCGGCATGTCATGACCGGCGACGTCGCCGATCACGAGGGCGGTCACCCCGTCAGGGAGGACGAACGCGTCGTACCAGTCGCCGCCGATCTTTGCGGAGTCCTGCGCCGGCAGGTAGCGCGCGACCAGCTCGACGTGACGCACGTCGGGCAGATCGGTCAGCATGCTGCGTTGGAGCAGCACCGCTATCGCGTCGGCATGGTGGGCTGCGCTGCGCAGGGTCACCTTGCTGGCGGCCAGATCGGCCAGGGCGACCAGCACGTCGAGGTCTTCGTGACTCCAGTGCCGCGGCCTCACGTCAGCAACGCAGAGGGACCCCAGCAGCTCCCCGCCAGGTGCCCGAATCGGTTGCGCCACGAACGACCGGATCCCGGTGGCCCTCAGCCAAAGGCTCTCCCTTGTCAGAGGCCCCACCGTAGTGTCGCTGACCACGGTGACCGTGCCGGAAGCCGCCAGCTGTTGGGCAAACGCCGTACCGGCGTGGGTCTGCACCGGGCTGAGCAGCGGGAGACCGAAGCCCTCGGCTTCGCTGAAGAAGACGCGGTGACCCTCCAGCACCACGACGACCGTCAGCGATACGCCGAGCACCTGACCGGCCAGCTTTCCCAGCCGGTCGAAGGGCGGGGTCTCACCCGGCAGGTCGAACAATTGCGGAGTGCGCGCCACTCAGGCGTCGCGTCGGACGAGGAGTACCGCGGCGGCCGCCAAGGTCGCCGCCACGTAGCCGCACAGGACCAGCAGGCCGCCTGCGGGGCCCAGCAGGTTGGGGAACCGCACAACCGCGGACATCGCCACGCCCGCCGAACTCGGCAGATACTCGGTCACCTGGTTGTTCCACGGAGACGGAAGCAGGCTGACGAGTCCGGGCAAGACCAGCAAAATGCCGAAGAGCAAAGCAACAGCGCCCGCGGTACGACGGACCAGAGCGCCCACTCCCACGGCAATGACGCCGATGAGCACCAGATGGAGAGCCGCTCCAAAGACGGCCCGCAATGCCCCGGGGTCGGCGATGGACAGGCCGGCGTGCTTGCTTGCGAGGAGCCACTGACAGACAAAGAAGGTGACCGGGCACGTCATCAGGCTGACGACCGCCACCACGGCGGCGAACGTGGAGACCTTGGCTGCCAGGAGAAGTCGCCGTTGCGGGGTCGCGCCAAGGGTCAGGATGATGCCGCCGTTCGCGTACTCGGAGCTCATCACCAGGACACCGAGCACACCGATGGCCAGCTGGGCCAGGCTGTCCAGGCCGCCGAACGCCCACAGCAACGGGTCGAACCCCTTGATCTCGGTGATCGACCGGTGGTCCCACCGGCTCACCTCGAGCGCCGTGAGTAACGTGCCCAGCCCGACGATGCAGACCACGGCGAACAACAGTGCCCAGACCGTCGACCGTACGGTGCGCAACTTGGTCCACTCGGAGCGACTCGCGGCAGCGAACACAGCGCCGAGGGAGGGCTGCGCCCTGACCGCGTCGCGGGTGAGCACTGCCTGACTCATGACGGCACCGGCTCGCCGGCTCGGAACTCCGCGTGGTCACGGGTGAGCTCCATGAATGCTTCCTCCAGAGAGGCGCGTTGGGTGGACAGCTCGTAGAGCGTCACGTCGGCTGCGGCGGCGATGATGCCAACGTCGCGTGCCTCCAGCCCCGTGACGGACAGCCCCTCCGGCCCATCCGTGACGACCGTCGCGCCTTTGGCTCGCAAGATGTCACCGAGGATCTCGGGGGCGGGGGTCAGCACTCGCACGTGGTGACCGGAGCTTCGTTCGACCAACTCTGCCACCGGCCCCGCAGCGAGCATCGTGCCGCGTCCGATGATGAGGAGATGGTCGGCCGTCAACGCCATCTCCGACATGAGATGACTGGAGACCAGGACCGTGCGGCCCTCGTCGGCCAAGGACCGCAGCAGATGACGAACCCAAAGGATGCCCTCAGGGTCCAATCCGTTGATCGGCTCGTCGAAGATCAGCACGTCGGGGTCGCCGAGCAGCGCACCTGCGATGCCGAGGCGCTGCCCCATCCCCAACGAGAACTGTCCCGCACGACGGTGCGCCGCGTCGCTGAGCCCCACGATGGACAGGACCTCGTCCACGCGTCGACGCGGGATGGCGTTGGAGTCGGCAAGCCAGGTGAGGTGGCTGCGCGCGCTCCGTCCCGGATGGATGGCGTTCGCGTCGAGCAAGGCGCCGACCCGCCGCAGCGGAAAGCGCAGCTGCCCATACGGCTGCCCGTCGACGGTCACTGCGCCCGACGATGGCGCGTCGAGGCCGACGATCATCCGCATCGTCGTGGACTTGCCGCTGCCGTTCGGTCCCAGGAACCCTGTGACCTGGCCGGAGCCGACCACGAAAGAAAGGTCGTTGACCGCGAGAGTCTGCCCGTAGCGCTTGCTGAGGTGGGAGGCCTCGATCATCCGGTGTGCCCGCGGGCGTGCTGCGATGACAGCGCGGCAGCCGCAACGGGCACAGCCTCGAGCTCGTCGCCGATCCGGCCCGCCCAGGCCGTGACCTCGGCCCAGTCACGGAAGTCGCCGTACTGAGCATGCGAAAGCACGACTGCCACCCGCTCGCCCGTGGCAAGCCCCTGGGGCGTCAACCGCCCAGCGAAGGTCACGTGCTCCTTCGCGTTGGTCTTCGCCAGCAACGACGGGAGGTCCGACGGCGGCGTCGACGGGAAAGGCGGGTCGCCGATCGGTCCGGTCGAGAACAGGTAGACGGAGCGGCCTGCCAGGTCGTTGACGCAGCGGTCGACCAGCCGGGACGCCGACTTCAGCCAGTGCCCCAGGTAGACAGCGCTGCCCAGGATCACGACGCGGAACTCTGCGACCGAAAGCACCTGGTCAGGCTCCTGCACCACTACCTCGTGTCCGCGGTCGCGCAGGACTGTGGCGATGGCGTCGGCAATCTCCGTCGTCGCACCATGCCGGCTCGCCGCCGAGACCAGGATCGTCTGGTTGGTCATGAGGGACTCCTGTTCCAGTGTCGATGACCCCAGTCTCGTCACGGCGACAACCGTCCGGACGAGGCGAACGGCACAGCGGGGCGGGACCAAGGTCACTGGCGGCCGCGCGGCAACGGAGACAGGCTCGAGCCATGGCGACGACGCGCACGGCACGCGGCACGGCCCGGCGTGCGTTGGCGGGGACCGAACTCGCGACCGGCGCGTCGGCCCTGGTGTGCGGCGGGCTCCTGGTGGTGCGGCCCGACGGATCGCTGATGGGGCTTCCGCTGCGCGTGCTCGAGGGTGGCCCGTTCACCGACTGGCGGCTGCCCGGGCTGTTTCTCGGCGGCCTCGTCGGGCTGGGCTACCTGGCAGCCGGCGGCTGGACGCGAGGCGGATACCCCGGTGGCCGCGAGGTGTCGGTCGTCGCCGGTGTGGGACTCGTGGCGTTCGAGGCCGTGGAGTGGCGTTGGCTCGGCTTCCACCCGTTGCAAGCCGTCTTCATGGGGGTCGGCGCCGCTGTGGTGGTCCTCGCTCTCGTCGACCCGAGCCCATGACGACGGCGTCGGCGTCGGCGGACTCGATCGGGGTGGATCTCTTCTGGTTGCCGCTCGGCGCCGGTGGACACTCCGTGCGATGGAACGGCCGCGCGTACGAAGCCGCCTGTTCCTTGCTCCAGCGTCGTGTCGCGCAGGATCTCTACCATTCGGCGATCCGGGTCAGCCTTCCGACAGACACGTGGATCATCGAGATGACACCGGTCTGGGTGGCGGGCACCGACCGCGGCGTGATCGCGGAAGGGGCCGTCGGGACGCGGTGGGCCGGTCGCTCACGGCTCTTCCGGTACGAGGTGCACTGCTGGCACGGCGGATCCATCGCCGACCTGGACGAGGCCGTCGAGAGCCCACGGAGACTGACCTCGGATGACGATCTCTGTCGGCGCCTCCTCGACGGGGTCGCCTCGGTGCCAACCCCGGTCTGGGGCCGCGACGAGCTGGAGACTGGAGAGATGTGGAACTCCAACTCGGTGACGTCCTGGGTGCTGGCCCGCAGTGGCATCGACGTCGCAGCGGTACGGCCACCCGCCGATGGGAGGGCTCCTGGCTGGGACGCAGGCGTCATCGCCGAGCGTCGAGCATGGACGATCTCAGCGCCGGCGGCTGGTCCAGGCGAGGTAGGCGGTCAAGCTGGTGGCGGCTCCGCCGGCGAGGGCGAGCAGGGCCGGCTCGTGACGAAGCCGCCCCTCGGCCCGTGACGTCACCACCTCGGCGATGCCCTCGATCAGCGCCGCTGTGATGAGGCCGGCCACCAGCCGGTTGCCGATGCGCTCCGTGCGCTCGACCAACGGCTCCAGCTCACGCGCCCTCAGGTGCAGCTCCAGACCCCCCGCGTCGAGCGAGTCGAGCAGTCGTCGCAGGTGGCCCGGCAGGTCGACGCCGAGCTGAGCGGCATCGACGCCGGCCTGCCCGATGCGGTGTGCGAAGTCGCCGGGCAGCTGCCGGGAGAGGAAATGCCGGAGGTACGGGGAGAGCACGCTGCCGAGGCGGAACCCGGGATCGAGCAACGCCCCCATGCCCTCGACCATCACCACCATCTTGAGCAGCAGCGCGAGCTGGCGGGGCAGCGAGATCTGGTGGCCACGCAGGATGTGCAGCACGGCGTTGACGAACGCTCCCACCGGGATCTCGCCCAGCGGCCGGCCCTCGAACCGCCGCAACAGCGCCGCGACGTCCGTACGGAGCTGGGCACGGTCGATCTCGGCGTGAGCCACCCCGACCGCCAGCAGCGCAGTGGTGACCCGGCCGGGGTCACCGCGGGAAAACGCAGCCAGCAACGTGGCGAGGTGCTGGCGCGTGGGCGCGTCGACCTCACCGACCATGCCGAAGTCGATGAGTCCGATCCGCCCGTCCGGCTCGATGAACAGGTTGCCCGGGTGCAGGTCGGCGTGGAAGAAGCCGTACTCGAAGACCATGTCGGCCACGATGCGGGTGGCTCGCGCTGCCAGCGCGGGCCGGTCGATGCCGGCCGCGTCGAGGGCGTCCAGATCGCTGACCTTGAGGCCCCGGATGCGCTCCAGGGTAAGGACTCTCGAGGTCGTCGTATCCCAGTAGACCCGCGGGATGTGCACGTCGTCGTCCCCGCCGAAGTCGGCGGCGAAGCGGTCGGCGTTGCGGCCCTCGAGCAGGTAGTCGAGCTCGGCGCGCAAGGTCACGGAGAAGTCGTCGACCAAGCCGACGACGTCGGCCCGCTCTGCCGCCTGCCAATGGCGGGAGGCGCGAGCCGCCAGATTGTGCAGGATCTCCAGGTCGTCACCGACCTCCTCGACCACGCCGGGTCGCCGGATCTTGACGACCACGTCGCCGCCGTCTGCCAGCACGGCCGCATGTGCCTGCCCGATCGAGGCGCTCGCAAGGGGCGTGAGGTCGAAAGCGGCAAAGAGGTCCTCGGCGGCAGCGCCCAGCTCGGCCGCGATGACCTCCTGGAGCTCGTCGACAGGCACCGGCAACGTGTCGTCCTGCAGCTTGGCCAGCTCGACCTGGAACCGCGCAGGCACGATGTCCGGCCGGGTGGACAGGATCTGCCCCAGCTTGACGGCCGTGGGTCCCAGCTCCTCGAGCGCCAGCCGCAGGTGCTCCGGCGTGACGTTGGCGGCCCCCCCGTGCGGGGTCGACGACCACCGTTGCAGGCCGAGAACCCCGACCAGATAACCCATCCCGTGGTGCCCCAGCACCTGGGCGATCTGTCGGTAGCGTGCCTGCTGCCGGTTCACGGGGCGGCCATCGTCATCACGTCACCCTAGCGCCGTGGTGCCGACAGCCTGCTCCCGAGCCATCGCCACGAGGCGCCGCCGGCACGCCCAACCTCTGGGTCCGGACGACGCAAAGGCCCCATCGGCTGCGGCACCGAGGGGCCTTGCGTCGAGTCGTCCGTGGAGGCGAAGGTCTCGAGAACAACCTGTCCGTAGCTCCGGCGCCCCACACCTCACCTGAGGGTGACAACACCGTGGCGGTGCTCCCGCTACCCGTCGCCCGTCCGGCCCTTGCCTTTCCCCTTGCCCTTGTCATTGCCCTTACCCCTGCCGGGCGAGGTCGCCGGACCCGAGCCTCCGTGCCCGGTAGTCGGCACGACCAGAGGCGACGCGACCTGTCCTGCCGTGCCGGACGGTGTTGACCTCGAGACACCCGGTTGCGGTGTGGGCGATGAGGACGACGGCGGAGAGGGTGCCGGCGCATCGGCGGCGACCCGGTCACCAGCAGCCAAGATCTGAATTGACCGCGCGGCAGACAGGTGGCCCGCCGCGCGCTGGTGTGCCACGTCCGCGCGCAACGCGGCGAGAGCGGCAGCGATGGCGGTGCGATCGCCCGCCCGTGCGGCAGTCGACAACGCGGCCGCGTCCTTCTGCAGGACAGGCGCAGCCGTCGCGGACAGCGAGGGGGTAGCCCCGCACGCCGTCGCGCCAAGCATCACGCACGTCAATGCTGCGGTGACCAGCCGACGGCAGCGACCGTCGGCCCTCATGGGGTGACCGCTCTGTTCAGGTCGACAAGGTCTTGGGAGAAGCTGGAGCCGGTCGACGGTGGGGGCGACGAGGTGCCGCCGGCGGTCAGGGCAACTCCGGCGGACGCAGCGCCGAGAGCGACGACCGCAGCAGCCGCAACCAGCGGGCGGCGACCGAACCCCCGGCGGCTGGGAGCGGCTCTGCGCTGTTCACCGACCGTGCCCCGCGGGTGCTCGAGCCGCTCGGTGGCGGGATTGGATGGCATCACGGCGGTCGCGGCGGCGGGACCAACCGGCAACGGTGTGGTGGTGTCATCAGCGCGAGCCGGAGGCCACGCCGGCGCGGGGGCAACGAACGCCGCCGTCTCTGGCTCTTTGGTGGGTCGCAGACGGGTCTGGACACCGCCCCGCGGCCGGAAGGTGGCCGCGACGTCAGCGGCGCTGGGGCGGCTGCCCGGATCAAGCCCGGTCATCGCCGCGAGCAGCCGCGGCCAGGGAGTCGGCAGGCTGACCGGGATGACGGGCGCCCGGTGCAGCCGGGCGAACGCGGCCTCTGCACTGGTCCCTGGGTACTCGCGACGGAGCGTCAAACACTCGAGCAGGACGAGCCCCAGCGAGTAGACGTCGCTCGCCGGGCCCACCTCCGTCCCGGTGAGCTGCTCGGGGCTGAGGTAGGCGGCGGTGCCGATCGTGAGCCCGGTTGCCGTCTGTCTCGCGCTGTCGACGAACCGCGCGATGCCGAAGTCGGTGATCTTCGCGCGTCGGTCCGGGGCGATCAGGATGTTGGCCGGCTTGATGTCCCGGTGGACGATTCCCTGGTCGTGGACGTAGGCAAGAGCGTCGCCGAGCTCGGCAGCGAGTCGTGCGACCTCATCGGGGCTCAGCGAGCCGTCGTACGCCGCGACAGAGACGTTGGGTCCGTCGATCAGCTCCATGACGAGGTAACGGCAGGTGGCGGCGCCGATGGGTGCAGACCCCGCGTCATACACCGCTACCAGGCCCGGATGACTCAGCGCCGCCAAGGTCCGGCCTTCGGCCTCGACGCGGGCGTCGTCTTGCAAGCCGTCGTGGGGCGGGAACACCTTGACCGCGACCGAGCGCCCGAGCACGAGGTCGAAGGCGCGGTGCACCTGCGCCGTTCCGCCGGAACCGAGCAGCGCACCGAGCTCGTAGCGTCCACCGAGGCGCACAGGCTCAGGCCGGTCAGTCATGACAGGCAGGCCCCTCTCGTACGGACGGTCACGGCCGGCGGCCCCTTCCGTGATGCCCCACCGCAAGGAGAGTCACACCCCGGGCTGCCCCGTGGGGCCCAGTCCGTCGATCGCCGCCTGCAGGATGGGTTGCACGTAGCTGGGATCACCGTTGATCGAGGCAATGGCGATCACCATGTCGAGCACCTGCTCGAGCGTGAGGCCGACGCGGATCTCGTGCGCCTGCTGCGCCGCGGCCAGCAGCGGCCGGCCGGCCGCGAGCACCCGGGTCCGGCTGTCGTTGAAGACCGGGTTGACGCCGTCACCGTGGGCGAGCAGCTCGGACGCGATCTCCCGTTTGCTGCTGGAGAAGGCCACGAAGCGGTGCAGCCAGGCCGTCAGCACCGCACCGGGCGTATCACCCTCGGCCGTCGCAGCGGCCTCGCAGATCGCGTCGACCTCGTCTGTGTAAAGGGCCTCGAGGAGCTCGCGCCGACCGGGGAAGTTGCGGTACAGCGTGGCCATGCCGACCCCGGCGCGACGGGAGATCTCGGCCATCGACACCTCCGCGGCAGATCCGGCGAACGCGGTACGGGCGGCCGCCAGGATCTTGTCGCGGTTGCGTTCGGCGTCGGCACGGCGGGTGGGCGACGCAGACGGGTCCGCAGGCATCGAGATTTCCAAGTGGAGAGGCTATCCGGTACGGTGGGCGGACAGGCTGTCCGTTTCACTGCGCACTGTAGCCCACGATCGCAGCGGCCAGCCACAAGGAGCCCCCATGGACTACCGACCCCTCGGACGCACCGGCGTCTCCGTCAGCCCGCTGTGTCTCGGCACGATGATGTTCGGCGCCTTCGGCAACCCCGACCACGACGCGTCCATCGGCGTCATCCACCGCGCGCTCGACGCCGGCATCAACGTCGTCGACACGGCCGACTTCTACTCCGCCGGTGAGTCGGAGCAGATCGTGGGCAAGGCGCTCGCCGGCGGACGTCGCGACAACGTCGTGCTGGCGACAAAGGCCTCTCTGCCGTTCGGCACCGACCCCAACCAGCGCGGCACGTCGCGTCGCTGGATCACCCAGGCTGTCGAAGGCTCGCTGCGCCGGCTCGGCACCGACTGGATCGATCTCTACCAGGTGCACCGCCTCGACCCGGCCGTCGACATCGACGAGACCTTGGGCGTGCTGTCCGACCTCGTGCACGCCGGCAAGATCCGGATGTTCGGCGCCTCAACGGTTTCCGGGTCAGAGATCGTCGAGGCGCAGTGGACCGCCGAGCGCCGCGGGCGCGAGCGGTTCCGTACCGAACAGCCGCCCTACTCCATCCTGGCCCGCGCCATCGAGTACGACGTGCTGCCGACCTGCCAGCGCTACGGCATGGGGGTCCTCAGCTACAGCCCGCTCGCCGGCGGCTGGCTGACCGGGCGCTATCGCAAGGGGCAGGAGATCGCCGGTCCGGGCTCGCCGGCCCGTACCCAGCGATTTGCCGCGGCTTACGACACGACCTCGGCGGCCAACGCCGCCAAGCTCGACGCCGCCGACGCGCTGGGTGCCCTCGCTGACGAGGCGGGTCTGACGCTCATCCAGCTGGCGATCGCCTTCGTCACCCGCCACCCCGCGGTCACGTCAGCGATCGTCGGCCCGCGCACGATGGAGCACCTCGAGGCCTACCTGACGGCTGACGGCGTCGAGCTGTCCACCGACCTGCTCGACCGCATCGACGAGATCGTGCCGCCGGGCAGCACGGTCAACATCTTTGACAACATGTGGGCGACGAGCACCAGGACGCTCGACCCGGCGGCCCGCCGACGCTAGCCACTCACGCGACGCGAAGCGCGACAGCCAGGGTGGCCACGGCACCGACACCCAGGGCCGAGAGCGTGACCCTGTCCGGACGGAGCAACGGCTGTCCGCGCTCCGCCTGCCAGGCCAGCAGCACTACGACTCCTGCGTACGCGACGGTGCCGAGAACGATCAGCCGCTTCAGCGCGTGGTCAGTCGTGTCAGGCAGATAGGTGTGCAAAGCCCATGCCAGCAAAGGGATCAGCTGCAGGGCGTGCAGCCCGACGAAGTGCGCGACCCGCAGGTCACCGTGCTCGGTGCTCCACCCGAGCAACGGCAGCCCGGGTCCGCCGTCGGGCCCGCCGACTGTGTGGCCGCCGGTCGAATGCCCACGGGTGTTGGCCACCATGAGCACTGCTTCGGCCATGCCGAGGAGGGTCACGACCAGGCCGCCACCGATGCCGTACGAAAGCCAGCCGGGGATTGCGCCTTGCCGTAGCAACAGCACCGCCGCCACGACCGTGGCCACGAACACCGCGATGACCAGCGCACCCATCGCCCCGACAACGGTGGCGTCGAACGGCGTGGAGACGTTGAAGTGGCTGGTGGTGCCGCGCAGGACCTGGACATCGATCAGCATCAGCTCGAGGACAAGGCACACCGCGGTGGTCCAGGCGATGGCCCGTACGACGGAGTCATGCCCGCGCACGTAGGACAGCATCCAGGCCAGAGTGCCGCAGTAGAAGGCGATCGAGACACCAAACTTGGCCGGCTTGAGCCAAGCCGGTGCGCCGGTGATCGACGTCCGGTCGACGGCGACGCCCGCGACCGCCACCACCAGCGCGGCGACGCTGAGACATGCGGCCACGGTCAGCGGCAGGCGCACGCCCCGTGACCAGCCCGGCCATGGACTGCCCGCCCATGCCTGCAGCGATGTGGTCGTGGCCACGGTCAGCCGCTCGTCGGTAGAGACACGACGACATTGGCAGCCGAGACTCCCTTGCGTTGCAGGTCAAGTGCGTGCTGGAGGTCCGCGAGGCCATGCCCGACAACCGAGGGCGAGGGCGCCGCGACGTAGCGACCCTCGGCAAGCGCGCTCGGCAGGAAGTCCTCGTAGATCGCCTTGCTCACCTCGTTGTTCTTCAGTGTGGAGCCGAAGATGTACTTCGTACGGGTCCCGCGGGACCGCGCCCGCACCTGCAACGCCACGTTGGAGGCGATGAGCCGGAAGATCAACCGCGGCAGCTCCCACCGGCCACGCCCGTCACCCAGACTCTCGAACGAGACCGGCGGACTGCCGATGGACACGAACTTCTTTCCCTTGCAGGCGTTGACGATTCGTACGCACGAGTCGGCCGAGGTGGTGCCGAAAGCAATCGCACCAGCCAGCGTCCGGCCATGGAGAGCTGCGATGATGTCGGGCACGACGCTCGGACTGCGGTAGTCGAAGACCTCAGCCGCACCGAGCCCTCGGACGTACTCACTGTTGCGCGGCGACGCCGTGGTGATCACGTCGTAGCCCGCGGCGACAGCGAGCTGGATAGCGTTGCTGCCGACGCTGGTCGAGCCGCCCCAGACGAGCACAGTCTCGCCGGTGGGGCGTGCATCCGCTGACGGATGCTGGAGGCTCAGCTGGTCGCGCTGGAACAAGCCACACGCTGCGGTGGACAGGGCCAACGGCAGGACGCACGCCTCCTCGTACGGCAGAACGTCCGGGATCGGCGATGCCATGCGCGCCAGGACAACCGTGTACTCCTGGAAGGCGCCTTGCGATGCCGCATTGCTGTCCTTGTCGGAGCCGACGGCGTGGCCGAGCACGCGGTCGCCGACCCGGAAGCGGGTCACCTCACTGCCGATCTCGACAACCTCGCCGGCCACATCCACGCCGAGGACCGTGGGGTAGGTCAACCAGCGATAGGCCACACCACCGGCCACCTGGATGATCCAGTCGAGCGGGTTGATCGCCACGGCGTGGTTGCGCACGACGATCTCGTTGTTGCGCGGAGCGGTGTAGGGAGCCGGCCCGACCTCGAGCTGGGCGTGCCGTTTCCCGATCCACGCAGCGGTGTTGCTGGGCATCTGCTGGTCCTCTTCTCCTGAGCTGCGGTGCCGGTGATGACACCCGGTGCCATCGACAGTAGCAGTCATGACACTGGGTGTCATCCTGAGTAGGATCATCCCCATGGGACGGTGGGATCCGGACGCAGGCGGCAGGCTCCAGCACTCCGCGATGACGCTCTATCTGGAGCGGGGTTACGAGGCTGTGACGACGGCCGAGATTGCCGAGCACGCCGGCCTCAAGAAGCGCACGTACTTCCGCCACTTCGCCGACAAGCGCGAGGTGCTCTTCGCCGGAGCCGAGGCCTTCCAGTCCTTTGTGGTCGATGCGGTCGTCCACGCCGGCACCGACCGAGCACCCATGGACGTCGTGATCACCGCACTGGCCGACAGCGGCACCCTGCTCGAGCCCTACCGCGACTACACGCGAGCACGGCGCGACCTCATTGCCTCCTCCACCGACCTGCAGGAACGAGACCTGATCAAGCTGGCGTCGCTGACCGCCGCGGTCGCCGAGGCGCTGCGCGAGCGGGAGGTCGAGCCGCTGCAGGCGACGCTCACGGCCCAGGCGGGTGTCGCCGCCTTCTCCACCGCGTACGACCTCTGGGCCGACGACGACGGCACGTCGGACTTCGGTCGGCTCGTCCACCAGACCCTCGACAACCTGCGCCGCGCGATCGGCGCAGCCTGACCACGCCTGCAGGGTGCTACGACGTCGAGCGGGCGGGGTGTTCCTGTCGCCAGGTGGCGCCGCCGTCGGTGGTACGCCACAGGGTGGCGTCGTCCGTGCTGAAGACCGCCTCGTCGGCGGACAGAGGCACGATGCTGGCAGCCGCGGCGTAGCCGCCAGTCGGGAGTCCGCTCAGGGTGTGGGTGGTCCAGGTGTGGCCCTGGTCGTTGCTGACGGCGACGAGAACGCCCTGCCATGGCTGCCCGCCAAAACCGCCCGGGACGGCGATTGCCCAGACCGATGTTCCGGCGACTCCGGCTGCGTTCATCTGCGGTCCCACTTGACGCTCGGCCCAGGTCTTGCCGTCGTCGGTGGAGACCTCGATGCCCTGGTCGGCAAAGGCCATGGTGTCTCCGTCGTACCCGATCGGTCCTGTGGTCAGGGTTCTCAGCGACCTGACCTTGGTCCAGGTGGCGCCTGCGTCGTCACTGACCAGGACGTCGCTGCCCTCGTTCGGATTGGCGGCGATGAGGACGGCGCGGCGCGGATCGCTGGCGTTGAACGCGACGGCGGAGCCACCGAGAAGGTCGACGCCAGCGGACATGGGGGTGCTCACGTGGTGCCACGTAGACCCGCCGTCAGTGCTGCGGATGAGATGGCCCGGCCAGTCCGCAGAGAGCACGATCGGCCCGGCGCGCGCGTAGAAGACGCTGCCGGTGCGCTGTGCGGCCGGTTGCGGGACCGGCGTCCAGCTGCGGCCGCCGTCACTGCTCTGCTCGCCCCCGGCGGTGGTGACCGCGGTGAGCTGCCCGCCGACCCGCGACAGCTGGCGGATCCGCACGTCGCCCGCGGCGAGGTAACGAGTCCAGGTCGCACCGGCGTCGGCGCTGACCTCCACTCCGCCGCCCAGGTCCTGGCTCCAGCCGGCGCCGGCGATGACGGTGGAACCGTTCGCCGACAGCGGTCCGACTTGCAGGCCGGTGTCGTGCCACGACCGGCCACTGTCCGTCGTGCGCAGCAGCTCGCCGGTGCACGGGTCGTAGGTCAGGTTGCACGAGCTGACGAACTCCGTGGTCGACATCGCGAAGCCGATCTCGGTGGTCGCGAAGGTCTCCTCCGGGCCGGCCGTCTGCGACGGCGCGGCCAGTCCCCGTAGCGGCGTACGGGTCCACGACGTGCCGCCGTCGCTGGTGAGCAGGAGGGCAGCACCGGCGATGATCCTGCCGTGGCGACTGTCGGAGAAGTCGATGGTGCCCAAGCCGTCTCGTAGGCAGGGGATCGCGGCGGGGCGCCACGTCGCGCCGCCGTCATCGCTGCGATCGAGAACCGCGCAGGCGTCGGCCGGTGCCTGCCAGCTGAAGGGCGCGGCAAAGGCGGTCCGAGTGCCGGGGACGAACACCGGGTCCAGCGACGCCAGCTTGTCTGGCACGGCGGCCCAGGTGGCGCCGCCGTCGCTGGTGTGTTCCATCGGTCCCACCGGCGATCCGGAGTGGGTGGTGACGTCGAAGCGCAGTCCGTCGGCGTGCGTTCCGGTCCCGTCGAACGCGAGGGGCATGCCGATCCGGTGCTTGCCCCAGGAGTCATGGACGTCGGTGACGTCCGGGACGACGGCGCGCCAGTCCGTACCGTTGTCGGTGAAGGCCAGCTCGGACTGGCCGGCCTGATCGGTCTCGTCGTTCAGGTCGAGCACAAAACCAGTCCCTGCGCGGTAGAGCCAACGAACTACGTTCGCCTGCTCGTACGACGGCCGCGCCGCGAAGGTGAACGTGCGCCGCCAACTGCGGCCACCGTCGCGGGACAACCACACGCCGTCGATCGCCGACGCCAGCACCGCGCCGTTGTCGAGCGCAGCCACGCTCTGCACGTCGACGGGGCCCTCGGGCTCACCCGCAGGCATCGCCGTCCACGCGCCCTTGCCCGACTGGACAACGGTCCCCGGCGCACTGAGCAACGTGCACACCACTCCCGAGCAGCGAGCCGACGGGTACGCTGCCGCGGTCGGCTGCGGCTGTTGGGTCGCGGGCAAGGCCGACGGCGAGACCGCCGGCGGCGTCACCGTCGCCGGCGATGACGACTCACCAGCGGGCGGGCTCGTGGACGGTCCCGTCGCGTACAGAGCGGGGCTCGGCGCCGGCGCGGACCTCGTTGCCGCCCGAGGGGCCGGACCGGAGCCGCACCCCGACAACGCCAGCGCACCGATCACCGCGCCTGCCAACCACCGCCGCATCCCGCACTCCCCGCGTCGACCGACGGCAAGGACGCCGCACCGACTTGGCAGGTTCACCCACCCTGCGGCCAGACCGTCCGCACATCGAAGGTGTGTGAGCCGCGGCCGGCCTTGGTGGCGAGGTAGCCCGCATTGGTCGCGGACAGGTGAACGCCCGTCGGCACCCGTGCGTCGATGTCCACGCCGAGGGCGGCGAGCTGCGCAGCCTTGTCCGGGTTGTTGCTCAGCAACGCCACCCGGGTCGCGCCCAGCGCGTGCAACATCTGGGCGGCGGCGGTGTAGTCGCGCTCGTCCTCGCCGTAGCCGAGCGCCACGTTGGCCTCGTAGGTGTCCAGGCCCATGTCCTGCAGCCCGTACGCGTCGATCTTGGCGTAGAGCCCGATGCCACGTCCTTCCTGGCGCAGGTAGAGCAGATAGCCACCGACCGTGGCGATGCGCTCGACCGCCTCGCGCAGCTGGGCCCCGCAGTCGCAGCGCTGGCTGCCGAGCACGTCGCCGGTGAGGCACTCGCTGTGGGGGCGGACGAGGGGAACCGCGTCGGGCAGTGCGACCAGCTGCAAGGCCCGGTCACCCAGGCCCAGAGCGAGGTGCTCGCGTCCGTCGACCAAGCCGTCGAAGGTGAAGACGCGGGCGACAGTGGCGTACCCGTCGGCAAACCGCAGCGGGAGCATCACCTGGGTCCGGATCGTCGCCTTGGCCGGCATCATGCGTCCCCCGCGTCGAAGCGAGGAGAGAGCGCGTAGCGCAGCAGCACCACGTCGCCGATCTGGCACACGCCGGCGAGAGTGGCTCGCCTGCCGGGATTCCACGGGAACCGGCCGTCGCCGACGAAACGCCGAGCGCGCGAGTCACCGACGAAGAACGGCGCCACGACGAGGTGCAGCTCGTCGGCCAGGTCGGCCGTCAGGAACTGCGTGTGCATCGTACCGCCGCCCTCCACGAGCAGCCGGCGAACCCCGCGTGCGTAGAGGTTCTCGCTCAGGTGGCTCATCTTTACCGGAGCCCCACCATCGATGACGGTTGCCACCGATCCCAGTCGGTCGCGCGTCTCATCCACCGCCGGAGTCGCGCAGTAGATGAGCTTTGGCGCGTCGCCGGTGACGAAGAAGTCCGCGTACGGGTCAAGCTTTCCGTGCTCCGTGACCGTCACCTTCATCGGCGAGCCACACACTCCGCGGGCGACCCGCTCAGCTCGTCTGGACACAGACCGGACCAGCAGCCGCGGGTTGTCGTTGCGTACGGTGGCCGCCCCCACCAGGATCGCCTCGCACGTCGACCGCACCCCGTCAACGCGATCGAAGTCGGCGGCGTTGGACATCGACAGCCGCTCCGGCGTGGCCCCGTCGAGGTAGCCGTCGATCGACATGCCGCAGCTCAGGACGGTGTACGGGCGGTCAGCCATGGGCGGGTACCTCCTCGCGGACGACGAGCGGCGCCCAGTCCAGCGGCGTCGGCTGCGGCCGGCGCCGTCGCGCCGCAACCAGCACGACGGCGCCGGGCAGGCTGGAGACGAGCACCATCACGCCGTAGACCGTCGCCGTGGCCACGCCCTGACCAGCACCGAGCCCGGCAGCACCGAACAGCCAAGCGGCCGCACCCTCTCGCGGGCCCCATCCCCCGATGTTCAGCGGGACGACCATCGCCAACAGGACCAGCAGGGCGAGCGGCAGCAGGGAGGCGACCGAGGCCCGCGAGCCGGCGGTACGGGCGGCGATCACGAAAGTCGCCGCATGACCCACCACGATCACGACTGAGGCGAGGGTGATGCCGGGCCACGCCTGCCGTACCAGGAGTCCTTCACGGACGTCAGTGGACACCGCCCGCGCCCACCGGTCCGGAATCAGCCGCCGCAGCAGCAGCGCCGTCAGCGCCGACGCCAGCAGGACGGCGCCGATCACCGGCAGCGCCGAACGCACCGGCGACGGAAGGACGAGGAGCACCACCGCTGCCAGCACCACCTGGACGACCTGGCCGGCGAAGCGTTCCCAGGCGACCGCGCGCAGCCCCCGGCCCACGTCGCCGGCGTCGCGGCCGTGACGGACCCCGCGGTCGACGTCACCGAGCACCCCTCCCGGCAGAGCGGTGTTGAGGAACTGCGAGCCGTAGTAGGCCGCGATCGCGCGCGGCAACGGGACCGCCACGCCCAGGCCCTGGGCCACGAGACTCCACCGCCAGGCGGCACACACCGTGGTGACTGCGGTGATGGCGACCGCCGCCGCCAGCGACCCGGCACTGACCGAGCGGAGACCTGCCACGATCGGTCCGGTGCCCAGCCGCCACACCACGAGAGCCAGGATCGCCGCCCCGCCGACAAGCCGGGCGGTCTGGGCGAGCGAGGGGCGCGTCATCGCGCCGCCTCCATCAGGGCGCTGGCGAGCTGGTCAGCCGTGGTGTGCCAGCTGGGTAGGGTTTCTCGGCGTTGCCGCGCTGCCTCACGCAGCCGTCGGCGCAGCTCAGCGTCGAGCAGCCAGCTGCGCAGCGCAGCCGCCAACCCCGCGGCGTCGCCCGGCTCGACGAGCAGACCTGGCCGCTGCCCCTCCGAAGCCTGGCCAAGTGCGTCGGGCACGCCTCCGACGGCCGTTGCGATGACCGGGAGTCCGCGGGCCAGCGCCTCTGTCACCACCATGCCGTACGTCTCGGCATGCGACGCCAGCACGAGCACATCGGCTGCAGCGTAGGCATTGTCGAGCTGCGTACCTGCGCGGGCTCCGGTGAAGTCCACCCGGTCGCCGATGCCGGCGGCCAGCGCCTGACCCCGAAGTCGCTCGACGAGCCCCGGCTCGCGATCGGCAGCGCCCACACACAGGCAACGCCACGCAAGGTCTGCGTTGCGGGCCAGCGCGACGAGCAGGTCGGCGTGGCCCTTGCCCGACGTCACCGCGGCGACGCACACCAGCGCACCGCCCGAGACCGATCCGTGGGCGATCGCGGCAGGGCGGACTCCGGGCTCGGCGACGATGACGGCCGGCAAGGCGTACTGGTCAACGAGCCAGCCCCTGGTCCACGCACTCGTCGCGACGACAACGCGGGCGCCGGCCAGCACCGCACGTTCCTGCGTCCGCGCGGCAGCATCGTCCAGCCCCAGCGGCAGGTGCACCAGGACCACCAGTCTCAGCCGCGGCGTCTCGGGCAGGAGCACCTCTGCCGCAGCCGACGCGATCAGTCCGTCGATCAGGACGACGGCGTCGGGCGGAAGGTCGCTGAGGGAGCCGGCCAGCGTTGCCATGGCTGCAGGGTCAGGCAAGGGCCACGTGCCGGGCGTCGCGTGCTGCTGGACGTACCACCCTCTGGCCGTGAGGGCGTGGCACACCTCGCGGTCGTAGGTGTTGCCGCCGCTGGGCCGTGCGGGGTCGTCGATGCTGTCCGGCACGACGATGTGCACGGTGTTGACGAGCAGCCGGGAGGAGACCGTCACAGCGACCGCTCATAGCTGGCCCACGCGATGTGCGACTCGTGCAGGGTCACCGCGATCGCGGTCAGATCCCGTGCCCCTGGGCCAAAGGCACCTGCGTGGATGCGGTCAGCGAGGCGGTCTGCGACCACCTGAGCCAGCGCCTCGGTCGAGGTGTTGATGCCGGCGAACGCTGCCTCGTCGTCGAGGTTGCGATAGCTGAGGTCTCCGACGATGGCGTGCAACTCCTCGGCGGCGCGTCCCATGTCGACCACGATGTTGTCCTGGTCCAGCGACTCGCGGCGGAACGTCGCGTCGACGACGAAGGTCGCGCCGTGCAAGCGCTGCGCGGGCCCGAACACCTCGCCCCGGAAGGAGTGGGCCACCATCATGTGATCCCGCACGGTCACGCTGAACACGGTGGCTACTCCTCGTCGTAACTGATGCTCTGGCACAGTGCAGGCAGGCTGCCGTCGGAGAGCTGAGCCATCGTCTTGGGCAGGTCCCCGAACGGCGACTCCCCCGTGAGCAGCACGTCGAAGGTCGGGTCACGCAAGAGGTCGAGCGCGAGCGCCAGCCGATCGGTCATCGTCCGGGTGGCGCGGCGAGCCGGGGACACGGCGCCGACCTGGCTGGCCCGGATGCCCAGGCGCCGCGAGTGGAACGCCGCGCCGAGCGACAGGGTCACGTCGACGTCTCCGTACCAGCTGAGATCGATGACCGTCCCCTCGGCCACGAGCAGCCCGAGCGACTGCTGCAGCCCGGCACCCGTCGCGCTGGTGTGGAAGACGAGGTCACGGTCGCCGGCGGCGTCGGCCGCCAGTGCAAAGTCGACCCCCAAGGCCGCGGCGACCGAGGCACGCTCGGGATCGACGTCGACCAGGGTGACCGTGACCCCGGGAAAGCGGGACAGCAGCCGCGCGACGCAGCAGCCGACCATGCCGGCGCCCACGACCGCGACGCGGTCGCCGACGAGCGGCGCGGCGTCCCAGAGCGCGTTGACGGCGGTCTCGACGGTGCCGGCGAGCACGGCCCGCTCGGCCGGGACCCCGTCCGGGACGACGACCACCGACCGGGCCGGCACGACGTACGCGGTCTGGTGCGGGTAAAGGCAGAAGACGGTACGGCCCTGCAGCGCCGGCGGACCCTGCTCCACGACCCCGACGTTGAGGTAGCCGTACTTCAGCGGCCCCGGGAAGTCGCCTTCCTGGAACGGCGCGCGCATCACGTCGTACTGGCTCGGCGGGACCTGGCCACGGAAGACCAGCGTCTCGGTGCCCCGGCTGACGGCCGAGCGCAGGGTCCGGACGCGCACCTCGTCGGGGCCGGGCTCGGGCAGCGCCACCGGCCGAATCTCGCCCACGCCCGGCTCGGCCAGCCAGAACGCGAGCACATCAGCCGCCATGTGATGCACCTGCTCTCCGCTCGCGCTGAACCGTCGGGTGACCCGCCCCGTACTGAGGCGCGTACACCAGGGAGGACGGAAGCGGAGTGCCGATGGTTCGAACTGTGGCCGTAACAGGCGCGATCGTCCAGGTGTTGCTGCTCGCGACGCTGGGCGCAAGCCTCGGTGTCGGTCCGGTCGGGTGGTCGACCGGACTGGTCTGCGGGCTCGGTGCCGCCGTGGCGGTGCAGCGCGGTCTGGCCCGTTCCGGCGCCCGGCGGGCCGGCCCAGCCGACTGGGTGACGCTGGCCCGGGCAATGCTCGCCTGCTCGGTCGCCGCCCTGGTCGCGGAGTCGTTCGTCCGCCCGGCGGCGCGCTCGACGATGGTCGCCATCGCAGCCGTCGCCCTGGTCCTCGATGCCGTCGACGGCCAGGTGGCCCGCCGGACCGCGACAGCGACACCGTTCGGCGCGCGCTTCGACATGGAGGTCGACGCCTTCCTGATCGCCGTTCTGAGCGTGGAGGTCGCCCGTACCCTCGCTCCTTGGGTCCTCGCGATCGGGGCTGCTCGCTACGCGTTCGTGGCGGCGGGGTGGGTGTGGCCCTGGCTGACCGAGCCGACGCCGCCGCGCTACTGGTGCAAAGTCGTCGCCGCACTCCAGGGCATCGTGCTGACCGTCGCGGTCGCCGACGTGCTCCCCCGGGTGGCGAACGAGGTGGCGCTTGCGGCGGCGCTGGCGTTGCTGGCGGAGTCGTTCGGACGTGACGTGTGGTGGCTGTGGGCCCGCCACCACCGCGTGCCGTCAACCCGGGTCACCAAACGCGCACTGGCCGAGGTCTCCTGATGGCCGACCCAGAGGTCGTCGACCGCGTCGACGAGACCCTGCCGACCGACGACGTCCGGTCCCGGGTACGGGTCGTCGGTGCCTGGACGCTCACCGGCCTCGCGTCCCTGCTGCTGTGGGTGTCGCTGGCCCTGCCCAGCCACGTCAGCCACCTCTCCCCCTGGCTGTTCCTCCGCATCCCGGTCGAAGCCCTCGTAGCCATGGCGATTTGCCTCTTCCTGCCGGTACGGGCGCGGCGGGTCGTGGCCACGGTCCTCGGCATCGCGTTCGCCGCGCTGGCGCTCGCCAAGCTGCTCGACGTCGGCTTCTGGGACGTGCTCGACCGACCGTTCAACCCGGTGACCGACACCAGCTACCTCGGCCCCGCGGCCGGCGTCCTGCGCGACTCGATCGGTCCGGGCAGAGCTGTTGCCGTCGAGGTCGGCGTCGGGCTCGTGCTCGTCGCCCTGGTCGTCTTCTTTCCGCTGGCCGTCCTGCGACTGACCCGGATCTCTGCCCGGCACCGCCGTCGATCGGCGCAGACGGTCACCGTCCTCGGACTCGTCTGGACGCTGTGCGCGACGTTCGGCTTGCAGGCCGGTGCCGGCATCTCGATCGCCTCGGGTAGCACCGCCAGCCTTGCGTACGACCAGATCGACCGGGTCCGCGCGGGCCTGCACGACCAGAAGACCTTCCAGGCGTCGATCGCCGCAACGGACGGCTACACCATCACGCCCGGCGCCAACCTGCTCACCGGGCTGCGCGGCAAGGACGTCATCATCGCCTTCGTCGAGAGCTATGGCCAGGTGGCGGTGCAAGGCTCGACGTTCTCGCCGCCGGTCGACGCAGTGCTCAAGGCGGGTACGAGTCAGCTCGCCGCCGCCGGCTTTGCCTCCCGTAGCGCGTTTCTCACCTCACCGACCTTCGGCGGCATCAGCTGGCTGGCTCACTCCACCCTGCAGACGGGTCTGTGGATCGAGAACCAGCAGCGCTACAACCAGGTCGTCGCGAGCAGTCGGTTCACCCTGAGCGACGCCTTCAAGCGCGCGGGCTGGCGGACCGTAAGCGACGTGCCGTCGGACCGCGCGACCTGGACCTTCGGGACGTCGTTCTACCACTACGACCATCTCTACGACGCCTACAACGTCGGCTATGCCGGGCCGAAGTTCAGCTATGCCTCGATGCCGGACCAATTCACCCTGGAGACCTTTGACCACCTGGAGCTGTCGGCGCCGCACCGCTCTCCGGTGATGGCAGAGATCGACCTGGTCTCCTCACACACGCCGTGGACCCCGCTGCCGCACTTGGTCGGCTGGAACCAGGTCGGCGACGGCTCGATCTACGACGGCATGCCGGCGCAGGGCCAGAAGCCGTCGCAGGTGTGGCCCGACGCGAGCAAGGTCCAGGCCGTGTACGGGCAGTCCATCCAGTACTCGTTGGGCAGCCTGATCTCCTTCGTGCAGAACGCCCATGACGACAACCTCGTCCTCGTCGTGCTCGGCGACCATCAGCCGGCCACGATCGTCAGCGGGCAGAACGCCAGCCACAACGTGCCGATCACGGTCATCGCCCACGACCCCAAGGTCATGGCGCGCATCTCGTCCTGGGGGTGGCAGGCGGGCATGCTGCCGGATCCGCAGGCCCCGGTGTGGTCGATGGACGCCTTCCGCAACCGCTTCCTGACGGCGTACGGGCCGCGTTGAGCCCTGCCCACGGTGCGATGATGCAGCGATGGACTACCGACAGCTCGGCACCAGCGGCCTGTTCGTCTCCAGCCTGACGCTGGGGTCGGTGGCCTTCACCCCCGGCGACGACCGGGGCGGCGCGACCGTCGACCTCGACAACGCCCGGCACCTGCTCGCGCTCGCGATGGATGCGGGCGTCACGCTCGTGGACACGGCTGACTCGTACGGAACCGGCGTTGCCGAGGAAGTCGTCGGCGAGATCGTCAAGGACCACCCCGGCGTCCTGGTCTCGACCAAGGTCGCGTTCCCGACGGGACCGACTCCCAACGACCGGGGCCTCAGCCGGCGCCATGTCCTGACCTCCGCCGACAACAGCCTGCGCCGGCTCCGGCGGGACCACATCGACCTCTACCACCTGCACCTCTGGGACGGGCTCACCCCGGTCGAGGAGACCCTCGACGCGCTGGCGTCACTCGTCCAGTCCGGCAAGGTCCGGTACGTCGCCGTGTCCAACTTCTCGGCGTGGCACGTCATGAAGTTCCTCGCCGGGGCTGACGCCATGGGTGCGCCCCGACCGATAGCCCAACAGATCCACTACACGCCGCACGTGCGGGACGCGGAGTTCGAGCTGCTCCCGCTCGCCGCGGACCAGGGCCTGGGCACGCTGGTGTGGAGCCCGCTCGGTGGCGGCCTGCTGTCCGGCAAGTACCGGCGCGACCAGTCGCCCGACTCCGGTCGGTTTGCCGGCGCCTTCAGCGAGCCGCCAGTGCCCGACGAGGCGAGGCTCTACGACATCGTCGACGAGCTCGTCGCGGTGGCCAGGGAGAGGAACGCGACGCCGGCCCAGGTCGCGCTGGCCTACACCCTCAGCCGCCCCGGCGTCACGTCGGCCATCGTCGGCGCCCGCCGGCCCGAGCAGCTGCTCGACAACCTGGGCAGCGCGGACCTGGCGCTGAGCGACGATGACCTCGGTCGCATCGAGCGGGTCAGCCGTCCCGTCGTGCCCTACCCGTACTGGCACCAGCTCACCTGGGACGCCGACCGACTCGGCCCCGCGGAGCGCTCGATCCTGGCCCCCTACCTCCCCTGACCCCGCACTACCACCACCACCACCTTGTGGATCACTGGGCGTTTCGTGTCGCTCTGGCGGTCCGGATAGCCGCCATTTCCTCCCACTGATCCACGATCACTGGGAGGAGTTGGCGGCAATAAGGGCTTGCAGAGCAGCAAGAAGCGCCCAGTGATCCGAAACGGGGGGGGTGGCGAGGAGATGGGAGTCAGTCGCTCGGGACGAGCAGGACGGGCCGGTGCGCCCGGTGCAGCACCCGGTGGGAGGCGCTGCCCAACGTGAGCGACGCCACGTCGGACTCGCTGTGCGTCCCCATCACGATGAGCGAGGCATCGACCCGGTCTGCTGCTGTCGAGATGGCCGCGCCCACGCGTCCCATCGCCGTCTCGATGGTCTCGTACGTCGCGTTGATGCCGGCGTTCTGCAGGTCCTTGGCGACGACCTCGGCGACGCAGTCCTCCCCCGGCTCCGTCTCCACGACCAGCCGGCCCCACCGACCAACAGCCACCTGGTGCACGTGGAGCACGACCACCTGGTTGCCTCCGGCGGTCGCCAGGTCGCGGATGATCGCTGACGTCTTCTCTGCGGGCCCACCGTGGTCGACGGCAAGCAGAAGGGTTCCCTTCATGATCGTCTCCTCGTTCGTTGCAAGCCGCCGCTCTGGCCGCCGCCTCTGACGCTGGGCCCGGCCGCAGCGCACCGGATGAGTCAATCGTCAGTGCTACCAGGGACTTTCGACCCGAACAGCCGCCCGAAGGGCTAGGACGGGTGGTCACGAGATCGCCGACGGCACGTCGCCCGGTGACGACCGAGCCACGGGCGTAGCCCACCCGC
Organism: Acidothermaceae bacterium B102; assembly: GCA_033097465.1. GTDB lineage: Bacteria > Actinomycetota > Actinomycetes > JAWWOL01 > JAWWOL01 > JAWWOL01. The sequence continues at coordinate 2,518,507 of AP028633.1, read as the reverse complement.
AGCAGGATCTGGGGGTGGCCGCCCGAGGCGCCGATGATCCGGCCGAGGACGGCTCGCGGCGCGGCGTGGTCGAGGGCTTGCGTCATCGGCGACGCCCCCAGCCCGGCGGCGGTCGCCGTCAGCCATAGCCGCTCCATAGCGAGGCCGGCCCTGACCCAGTCCGCCGGCTGGTCCCCATCCGAACCGATGACCACCAGCAACGGGTGCTCGACCGGCGGCGGGGTGTCGACCAGCCCCCTGGACGTCTCGCTCAGACTGTCCGGCGGCCGGCCGCGGAAGTCGCGGATCGGCAGGTCGGTGCCGCGGAGCTGACCCGCGTCAGGCAGCTCGCTCAGCGGGATGCCGTCGCTGGTGTCCTGGCCGGGCAGCCGGATCCAGGTGCGCAGCTCGGCCTGGTACTGCTCGTCTTCCGCCTCGGCGGTCTCGGCCAGCCCGGCGAGCACGGCCAGCTCGACGAGGTCCTCGGGGCGGGACACGACGGACATCCAGGCGCCCTCGCGCTCGACCGCCGACCGCAGCTGCTCGACCAGCGCGTCGGGCACGCGCTCGTCGGTGAACGGGCTGCGTACCGTATGCCGCCTGGGCACCGCCGCCAGCAGCTCGACGTCGCTCGGGTCGGGTGCAACGGAGCCCGGCAGCGTGATGCGCGCGACCAGGTCGGGCTGCTCGCGATCCGGCAGGACCTCGAGCTCGTACGACGAGCCGCTCGCGCCGGCGGCCACCGCGGCGTTGAGCGCAGCCGCACCGCACGCCATCAGCAGCCAGCGCCCGACTGGGTCGGTGGCCGGGGTCGCGCGCGACCGGTCGGCGATGACCTCGAGGCCGTTCCCTGTGTAGGCGAACGACCACGGCTGGCTGTTGTGGATGCTCGGCGCGAAGCGTGCCGCACCCGCCATGGTGGAGGCCACGTCCATCCGCATCGCGGTCTCCTCCGTGTCAGCTTCTAGAAGGTGCTTGTCCAGCCTCGCGAACGACCGTGCGTGCGGGGAGTGACCTTGGTCCCGACGGCGACCGGAGATGGTCCCGACTCCTTGTCACACAGGGAAAGGTGCGTGATCGTGGGATGGGACGACACGGGAGGCCCACCGATGACGGAGTCCGACGGGACCACGCCCGCGGTGCTGCCTCAGCTGCGACTGGACGAGCTGCTGCACGAGCTGCAGGCGAGACTCCAGGGCGTCATCTCGGCGCGGGACCGGCTGCGCCAGCTGCTGGAGGCCGTGCTCGTCATCGGCGGAGAGCTCGACCCGCAGGCCGTACTCCGGCGCATCGTGCACGCGGCTGCGACCCTCTCAGACGCGCGATACGCCGCCCTCGGGGTCATCGCGCCGGACGGGGACGGGCTGAGCCAGTTCGTGACGTTCGGCATCGAGGCGAGCGAGATCGCCACGATCGGCGACTACCCCACCGGCCGCGGCATCCTCGGCGAGGTCATCCGGTCGGCGTCGCCACTGCGCCTCGACGACCTCACCACCCACCCTCGGTCCTTCGGCTTCCCGGCCAACCATCCCGTGATGCGGACCTTCCTCGGCGTGCCGATCCGGGTCCGATCGTCGGTGTTCGGCAACCTCTACCTCACCGAAAAGCGCGGCGGCCTGCCCTTCGACGACGAGGACGAGGCGATCGTCCTGGCGCTTGCCGCCGCGGCCGGGCTGGCGATCGCCAACGCACGGCTCTACGACCAGACCCGGCAGCGCGAGCGGTGGCTGGAGGCCACCAGCATGATCGCCACCGCCCTGCTGGGCGGAAGCGAGATCGACGACGTTCTCACGATGGTGGCGGACGCCGCCCGCGACGTCATAGGCGCCGACTTCGCCCTGCTGGCACTGCCGGATGAGGACAACGAGCTCGCCGTCGAGGCGACCTCCGGCGCGCAGGTCCCGCTGAGCGCCGGCGGGCGGCTCGGCAGCGTGCGCATCGCCGAGGCGTTCGCCAACGGCAAAGCACGCGAGCTGCCCGGCCTGCACCTCGCGGGGCGCACGTTCGGCGCCGGCCTGGTGGCACCGCTCGCCACCCAGGGCTCGGCACGAGGCGTGCTGCTCGTGGGGCGCATCGACGGGCAGCGCTTCAACGACGACAGCCTCGGCACGTTGACCGCCTTCGCCACGCAGGCGGCCGTCGTGCTGGAGGTGGCGGAGCAGCGGCGGGACGGCGAGCGGCTGATCGTCCTCGAGGACCGCGACCGCATCGCCCGCGACCTGCACGACCTCGTGATCCAGCGGCTGTTCGCCACGGGCATGCAGCTCGAGAGCGCCATCCGGCTCATCGCGAGCACCCCCGACAAGGCGACGCAGCGGGTGCACCGCGCGGTCGACGACCTCGACCTGACCATCAAGGAGATCCGGTCGACGATCTACGCCCTGCACACCCAGCCCGGGACGACGGTGACCCTGCGCGGCCGCATCCTCGAGGTCGTCGACGCCGCCACCGAGCAGCTCGGCTTTCCGCCGGCGCTTCGGCTCGGCGGGCTGATCGACACGAACATCTCGGCGGAGCTCGGAGACGACGTCATCGCCGTGCTGCGCGAGGCGTTGTCCAACGTGGCGCGTCACGCGAACGCACGCCACGTCGAGGTCGACGTGCACGTGAGTGTCACCGAGGGATGCTCCGACGCCGAGCAGGTGACCATCGTGATCTCGGACGACGGGGTCGGGCTGCCGACGACGGGACGCCGCAGCGGCCTGACCAACCTGCGCGAGCGCGCCGAGAAGCAGGGCGGCAGCTTTGCCGTGATCACCCCTGCCGCAGGCGGCACCGTCCTGCAGTGGCAGGCGCCGCTCACCAGCTGACCGGGAACTCCCGCGCCGCCAGGGGTCTGCGCAAAAATCGCCTGCCGTCCAGCAGATCGGCGTCGATGCGCAGGAACTGCCGCTCGGTCGTCCCGGGCAACGGGGTCACCCCGGCGAGCCGACGGTCGGCGTCGTCCAGCGCGAGCCGGTGCGCCCTCCCTACGCAGGTCACACTCCAGACGGCGTCGGCCAGGTGATCATCCTGGTCAGTCTGCAGGGCGACGACGGCACCGTCGCGGGCGTAGGCGAGGAGGGCGCGATCGTCGGCTGCGACGACCAGGTGGTCACGGACCATCGCGAAGGTGACAGGGACGATCGCCGGCATCGCCCGGTGCGAAAAGGCCACCCGGCCGACACTCGCCCTACCCAGCAGGGAAAGACACTCGAGGCGAGAGAGCCTCGGGCCGCCTTCCGGGCCACCGTCCATCGTCCAAGCCTCGGTTCACTCCGGACGCCGTTCTAGAGTCCAACGTCCCGACTTGGCTGCGCCGATGGACCACAGCTCCCGCGGTGTACGAGCGCCTAGGCCGGGGGCAGCGGCGCGTCGACCAGTGTCACGGGGCAGGTCGCCTGGCGCTGGAACCACTCGCCGAAGAATCGGGTCGATGAGTCCGGAGCCCCCCGCCCCATGACGAGCAGGTCGGCACCGACACAGCGCCGCTCCAGCGCCGTGTAGACGTCACCCTTGACGAAGTCGGACCGGAACGGCAGGTCAGCGTCGGTATCGCTCACGATCTGCTCGGCGCGGATCAGGATCTGCTGGTTCTCCCGCTGGCTCGCCGGCAGCTCCGCGGCCTGCGTACGAGTCATCGACAAGAATCCGTCGACGTCGCGACAGGCCCTGACCAGGTGCAGGACGCCACCGCGGGACCTGGCCTCCGCGATCGCCTGGCGCAGCGCTGCACACCCGGACGGCGACTCGGACACGGCAACCACGATGCGCGGCCGGCGGCCCTCGTCAGTGAACGGCTCGGTCATCTTCATCGCTGCCTCCTCGGCCTCGGGTGTTCGCAGCTCCGACCGGTGGGGCCGCTGACATGACGGCGTCAATGCGCTCGGCCCACGTCCGTACCGCGTCCCAGTCGCGATAGTCGCCGGCCTGCACGCCAGCGGCACGGACGGCCAGCCGCTCTCCCAGCGTCAGCCCCACGGCCACGAGGCGGCCGGGGAACACGACGTGCTCGTACGCCCCGGTGCGGGCGAGGATGGGACCGATGTCGAGGTCCTGGGTGGCGGGGAACATCGGGTCGCCGACCGGGCCGCTCGAGAAGAGCCAGATCCAGCGGCCCTGCAGGTCGCTGGCGAAACGCCCGACGAACTGCCGTGCCTCCCTGACCCAGCCACCGGTGTAGAGCGCGCTCCCGATGACCACGCAGTCGAAGCCGCTCACACCGACGACCCGCTCGGGTGCGCAGACGACCACGTCATGGCCGTGCACCCGAAGGGTCGACGCCACGGCTTCCGCGATCTCCGCGGTGGAGCCGTGCTTGGAGGCTGCGGTGACCAGGATGTTCACGATGTGTCCTTTCGCTGATCGTCTTCTCCGCTCGAACTCAGCACGGGTTGCGTACGGGTACGACCTGCGTACCGGGCAGGAGTGTCTCGAGCTGCTCGCGAACACCGTGGTGCGTGCTCAGCCAGGTCGGCACGTCGCCGACGACCACGACATCGGCGTCCACGTCGGACGCCACGCCCGCAATGGCCGTGGCCAGCTCGCCGACCTCGGCCCTGACCGACCGCCAGTCGGCGGAGATGCCCGCGCCACGAAGGGTTCTCGCGACGATGGCGGCGATGCAGTCGAGGCCAGGCTCCGGCTGGACCCGTGCCGACCCGACCGCATCGCGCACCGACTCGTGAACGTGGAGGACGACCACGCGGTCCACACCCCGGTCCACGAGGCCGACGACCCGGGACACCGCCCGGGACGCCTCGATCTCGTGGCCTACCGGCACCAGAACGGTGGTCATCGTCGCCGTCCTCTCGAACGTCTCAGCTCCCGGCACGAGTCTCTCGCTGATCCTTGGTCCCGCGGCAGGGCCGAACGTCCTCCAACCGGGGGCCCGAGGACCACGTCACGACGGTGACCAACCCCATGAGGCCGATGAGCAGGTCAACGAACTTCCATGCACCGCTTCGATCTGGCCATAACCGCAGGCCGGCCCAGGACTCGCTACGCCGTCGGCTCCGGAGCCAAGCCGCTCATCCTCTTGCGTCGATGGTTGCCGGACCGGACGTACGACGCCGTGACCCGGCGGGTCAGTGGCATCAGCTGACGCGGACCTGGCTTGGTGGCAGACCATGCTGGCGGCTGAACGCACGACTGAACGCCGCCTCGGAGGAGTAGCCGACCGCTCGCCCTGCCTCGCGGATGGCACATCCCTCACGAAGCATTCCCGCCGCGACCGACAACCGCCAGCGGGTGAGGTACTGCCCCGGTGCCTGGCCGACGAGAAGCGTGAAGCGCTCGGCGAAGCGGGACCTCGACAGGGTGGCCACCGCCGCCAGGGAGTCCAGAGTCCATGGCGCCGCGGGGTTGTCGTGCATCGCCGTCAACGCCGCGCCGATCTGCGGGTCACCCAGCGCACCGAGCCAGCCGGCCTTGGCCAGTCCGGCGCGGTCGACCCAGCTGCGGACCAGTTGGATGAGCAGGACGTCACCGAGGCGGGCGAGCAACGTCTGTGTGCCAGGCCCGTGACCTCGAGTCTCGCTCCGCAGCAGGCTCAGCGTCAGCTGTAGGTCGTCGGCGGCCGGCTCGTCGTGACCAACGTGCACCACGGCCGGCAGCAGGAGCAACAGCGGATGGGCGGGTCCCGGGGGGAGGTCGACCACGCCGCAGACCAGGCTCACCCCGGACGATCCCGTCGACGCAGTCGGACGGACCAGCTCGTTCGGTGCCCAGACCGCGGGGTCGAAGACGGTCAGCACCTCGTCCTGCCCAGCCCCTGTGAGCCGATGCGCGGCGCCATGCGGCAGCAGGACGATGTCGCCCGCCGCGACCCGTACCGAGGGCCCGTCCGCTAGCTGCAGCCAGCCGGATGTGCCGTCCAGCACGTGGAAGTAGGCGCCAGCGGTCTCGGGGAACGCCACGCCCCACGGGTCGGGCAGGTCAGCCATGCCGAACATCGTCGTCGTGATCCGCAGCGTGTCGAGGACTTGGGTGAGCACGTCTGCCATGGCAGCCCCTCCCGGTTGATCGGCAATGAGAACAGGCATCGCAATCATTCACAGTCCGGCACCTTCGGACTCTACTGGTCCTCAACCCGCCCGTACAGGAAGCGAAGGCCATGACCGACACCGCACCCACCCGCCGCGACGCCACGGCCTCGATTGCCGTCTCTGTCTGGGATCCCCAGCCGTACGACGCACCCGGCGCAGGGCCGAGCCTCGTCCGCATCCACGTCGAGGAGTCCTTCACCGGCGACCTCGCGGGCAGCGGCGTCGCCACCATGCTGCAGGCTCTACGGCCGGACGGGTCCGCGTCGTTCTGCGCCCTCGAGCGGATCGAAGGCGCACTGGCCGGCCGATCAGGCAGCTTCGTCCTACAGGACGCCGGTGAGCTCGACGCCGACGGTCACGTCACCGGCACATGGTTCGTCGTCCCCGGCTCCGCGACCGGCGAGCTGGCCGGCCTGCGCGGCGAAGGCGGCTTCGACGCACAACTCGGACAGCACGCGACCGGCAGCCTCACCTACTGGTTCGACGACTAACGGGTGACAGCCGTCCGCATGGGCCGACAGTCAGAGCCGTGCGCCCGTACCGTCGATGGTCAGCAACACTTTGATGTGATCGCCGGACAGAGAAAGGTCAAAGGCCTCGGCGACCTGGTCCATCGGGAGGCTAGCCGTGACAATATCTGCCGCTTTGATCGCGCCGCTGCCAAGGAGACGAATGCTGTCCTGGTAGTCCTCGGGCAGGTAGGTCGCGCTTCCCTGGATCCGGATCTGATGGTCCTGCACAATGGCCAGCGGAATGCTGACGTCCGCTGAGGGAACGCCCACCACCACCACAGTCCCACCCTTGCTGGCCAGGGCAATAGCTGCTGTCACCGTGGGCTGGATGGCGACGCAGTCGAACACGATGTCGGCGCTCTCGCCGAGCGCCGTCCGCACTTGGTCGACAAGGTCCTCCGCGCTGGCGTCGACTACCGCGTCTGCGCCCAGCGCGCGTGCGCGCGAACGCTTGTTCTCCAGCACGTCGGTGACGACGACGCGGCCGATGCCACTCGCTTTGAGGACACCGACGAGCAGCAACCCGATCGTGCCGGCGCCCAGGACCACGGCGGCCTTGCCCGCAACGCCGTCGAGGGCGCCGTTGCCGGCGAGACGAACGGCGTGGACCGGCGTCGACAGCGGTTCGATCAGAGCCGCGGTCGTGTCATCGAGACCGTCGGGAACAGCGTGCAGGCGGTCGGAGGCGATGGTGAAGTAGTCGGCCATGCCACCCTGCTCCCAGCCACAACCGAAGAACTGCAGGTGTTCACAGAGATTCTGCCGTCCGGTGATGCACATCTTGCAGGTCCAGCAGGGCAGATCAGGTTCGACGGTGACCCGTTGGCCGACGGCAATGTCGCGGACGTCGACACCCCACGCCGCCACGACGCCGACCGCCTCGTGCCCCGGGTGATAGGGAATCGGGATGAACGGATGGCGACCGTGGGCAGCATGCGTGTCCGAACCGCAGATGCCCGTCACGACGCTGCGGACGAGCACCTCGCGCGGCCCCGGGGCTGGGACGGCTGCATCCGTCACCACCTCGATCCGGTCGGCGTGAACGACAACGCGACGCATCTTGGTCCTTTCGGCGGCCGGCCCGGTGCGGTGCACAGGGCGCTCAGTCATCGGACGCACCCAGGTCACTGGTGCCGGCCAGGATGTGCTCGGCGAGCTGTCGGTGCGTGATCAACGTGGTCACGAGGCCGCTGCGGGTCAGCGCGTACACCGCGGGGATCCGCTCGACCTCGGTGGCCAGGGCGACCACCTCACCGGCTCGACGCAGCTGCCCCTCGGTCACGGCCACGACTCGGTCCTGCAAACCCTCGCGTAGCACCGCGCCGGTGGAGTCGAACAGGATCCCGCTGCTCTCGGCGACGGCGCCCCGCTCGGCAAACGTCATGCGATCGTGCACGGACAGGGCGTCGTAGACAGTGGAGCACCCGGGCGCCCACATGCCGATCGCGATGACGGCGACCGACAAGCTGTCGCACTGGCGGAGCACGTCGATGATTCCCACCTGCCGTCGCAGCGAGCCCGCGGTGGCGGCATCGTCGAGGACCAGCGGGGCGTAGAAGGTCAGTGCCCTCCCGCCGATGTTGGCTGCCGCCCGCCGGACCAACTCGACGCTCTGCTCCTCTCCTGCCGCGTGGGTGAGCACGCCGCACAGCTGCACGACCGTCGCGTCGGGGAGGCCGGTCAGGTGCTCGATCAACGCCTGCGTGGCCCGAGACCACGCAAGGCCCAGGACCCCTCGAGGGGGAACTGCAGAGGCGAGATGGCGGGCGGCGAGGACCCCGATCTGGGCCGTGCGTGGATCGGACTCGACGGTGTCCAGCACCAGGGCGCGTTCGATGCCGAGGGCGAGGGCCAAGGCCTTGGACAGTGCGACATCGACCTCGGGCTCAGCCACCTCGATCCGCACGATGCCCACCGCCCTGGCCCACTCGAGCAGCCGGGCCACCTTGAATCGGGAGATCCCCAGGTCGGCGGCGATGCTCACCTGGGACTCGTCGCGCAGGTAGTACCGGCGGGCAATCGCCGCCGCCAGCCGGTGGTCCGACGGGGCTCCAGAACCTGCTCCATCTGGGCGCTCTGACACGGTCGTCTCATCCTTCGCTCGCTGGCCCACGACTGCCGCGGTGGTACCTCTTTGTACGCTGCTCTTTCTGAGCATGCAAGAGCAACATGTGAGCGCCCCACGCAAGAGCGGCACGGTGCCCAGCATCGGCGTCCCTGTGTCCCGCGCTGGCGCCTTCTTGCTCGCCCACAGTCCCTTTGATCACGACTCGGTCACGATGGGGACAGCCTCTTGACAGCAAGCGCTCCGGCACCCGACCTTGGCATGGTGCTCGTAAGAGCGTTTTATCAGTCACTAATGAGCAAGCCTGCGATGCCGGCACTCGCTGTCGAAGGGACCACCTGCCATGCCCCCACCCATCGATCACGGATCGACCATCGTGGCCATTGCCTCGTCGCACGTCAGCACGCGAGCGGCATCCCGGCGTCACGACAATGACGCACCGGAGCTGCAGTCTCGCCCCCGTCCCTGGTACCAGCGTCCTGGGGATGCAGCGGCATCTGAGCCTATGTACGTCGGGACATCGCACTCGCGCGTTCCACAACGACCTTCACCACAGGAAAGGAGGTCGGAGGCGAGCTACCTCGAGCACGTCATCCGAACAGAGTGCGCCGCCTGGATTGCCCTCGTGCAGGCAGTGCCCGACTACGCCACTGACGGCGCTCTCGCCCAGCTCTCGTCAGCCCAGCTCGAGTTGGTTGCCGACTATCTGCAGGCACACGCTGCCCGGGTTGGCGCGCTGGGGTGAGGCCCGCCTTGTGACGGCGCAACCAGCCAGCGTCACAGTGCCACCGCTGGCCACCGGGCCGCAGGCCGTACCAGAACGCCTTCCTGCGCCGGCACAAATCCCCGTGACAGCAGGGCTTGCGGCGCGGCGCTGGCCAGACACACCACAGCGATCACGCTGTCGTCAGCCGCAGGCAGCACCTCGTCGATGAGCCTCTCGAGCACCGATCCACTCGCCTCGTGGACGAGGAGCAGCCAGTGCTCGGCGGGCACCCCGTCGCTCAACCGCGGCGGAACGAGCGCGGTACGCAGCCCGAGCTCGAGCCGTAGCGCGAGCAGCAGCCCGCCGTCGTCGACAGCCCCATGGGGTGGCAGCAGGGCGGTGGCGCTGACCACCGCACCACCCTCCTCGACGACCCAGACGCCGCCGGTGTCCAGGCCTACATGGCTGAGGGCGAGCCGCAACGCGCCGGCGGCGGTCTGTCGCGACAGCATCACCCCGCCGACACTCGGCGACGCCGACGGCAGCAGCAGCCGGGCGACCGCGGGGATGTCGGCAAGAGCCGCCCGGCGCAGCTGCAGGGTGCTGTTCATCAGTGAGCGGCGACGGGGACGCCGTCAGCGGATGTCGGCATAGGGCCGCTCCGCAACAAGGTCGCGGACACGACGGCCCCGACGGCGAAGACCAACGCGGCCCAGCCGAACACCGTGAGGTAGCCCTCGAGCGCAGCCTGGTGAGCGGCTGCCGCGCCGTGGCTGTGCAGGTAGTCGACCGTCGCAGTAGCGGCGAGGGTGCTGAACACCGCCGTGCCGATCGAGCCGCCGATCTGCTGCACCGTGTTGACCAGGGCGGAGCCGACGCCAGCGTCGGCGGGGGCCACGCCCGACACCGCGCCTTGGATGCTCGGCGCGAAGATCATGCCGAGGCCGACGCCCGTGATCAGCAAGCCGGGCAGCACGTAGGCCGCATAGCCGCTGTGCAGGCCAAGGCGAAGGAAGAGCACCATGCCGGTCGCGGCCAGAGCCATGCCCACCGGCACGATCGGCCGCGGCCCGGTGCGTGGCAGCACCCGCCCGACCAGCTGGGCGGTGGTGGCGAGGGCGCCGATCATCGGCAGGAACGCGAGGCCGGTCTTGATCGGGCTGTAGCCGAGGGTCGTCTGCAGGTAGTAGGTGAGGAACAGGAACACCGCGAAGAGCCCGACGCCGCTGATCAGCATGGCGAGGTAGGACGCGGCGCGGGTGCGGTCGCGCACGATCCGCAGCGGCAACAGCGGGTGGCCGACGCGGGCCTCCAGCCCGACGAAGGCAACCAGCAGGACGACACCGGCGACCAGCCAGCCGAGCGTTCCGACGCCGGACCAGCCGTGGGTCTCGGCCTGGGCGAAGCCGTACACGAGACTGAACAGCCCGGCGGTGACGGTCAGCGTGCCAGGTAGGTCGAGCTTGGGCCGACGCTCGGGGCGTCCGCCGGGCAGCAGCAGGAACGCCGCCGCGAGGGCAGGCACGGCGAGGACGAGGTTGACGTAGAGGCACCAGCGCCAGGACAGCCACTCGGTGAGGGCTCCGCCGAGGATGAGCCCGATGGCGCCGCCGCCGCCGGCGATGGCGCCGAAGATGGCGAAAGCCTTGGCCCGCTGCTGGCCGTCGGTGAAGGTCGTGGTCAGCAAGGAGAGCAGGGATGGAGCAAGCAGGGCGCCGAAGACACCCTGACCGGCGCGGGCCACCACGAGCAGTCCGAAGCCCTGGGCGGCACCACCCACGGCGGACATCACGGCGAAGCCGCCGAGGCCGACCATGAGCGTGGTCTTGCGACCGACGATGTCGCCGATGCGCCCGCCGAGCAGAAGCAGGGCGCCGAACGCCAGCGCGTACGCCGTGACGATCCACTGCCGGTCGTTGTTGCTGAACCCCAGCGCCGCCTGGGCCCGCGGCAGAGCGATGTTCACCACGGTCGAGTCGAGCACCACCATCAGCTGCGCGACGCCGAGGACGGCGAGCACCCACCATCGGTGACTGTCACCTCGAGACGCGGTCATGCGCTCGCGCCTGCTCATGGTCTGGGGCTCGGTCATTGTCGCCATCGGTCTCGCCTCTCGGGGTGGTAAGCGGAGGTGTTCTCACCGCTTTAGCCACCATAACACAAGCGGCGGGCATCTCTCCACTTAGCGCTAGGATGGGACCATGAGCAACGAGACCCCCGCGCGGCCGCTACGGGCCGACGCTGCCCGCAACCGCGCCCTCATCCTCAAAGCCGCCGGCGAGGTCTTCGCCGAGCGGGGCCTCCAGGCCACGCTCGACGACATCGCCCGTCATGCCGGCCTCGGTACGGGCACCGTCTACCGCCGTTTCCGCGATCGCGAGGCGATCGTCGAGGCCCTGTTCGTCGAGCGCATCGACGATGCCGTTGCCATGGCCGAGCGCTGCCTCGCCGACCCCGACCCGTGGCATGGGCTGGTCACGATGCTCGAGACGACCTGTGCGCTGCTCGCCGTCGACCGGGGCATGCGTGAGGTGATGCTCAGCAGCGCGTACGGGCAGAACCACGTGGCGACAGCCCGGGCCCGGATGGTGCCGCTGGCCACGGCGCTGATCGAACGGGCTCAGGCGGCCGGCGTTCTCCGACCCGGCATCCGCAGCGAGGACATCCCGCTGATCTTCCTGATGATGAGCACCATCGACGACTTCGCCGGCGACTCAGCCATCCCCCTGTGGCGACGGTTCTTCGTCCTGATCATCGACGGCCTGCGCACCCAACCGGGCCCGGACGTGCCGTTGCCGGTCGGTTTCGACCAGGAGCAGGTGACACACGCGATGGCAGGGTGGCGACCCGCCGCACGTCGCTGAGCAGGGCGAGCGGCGTTCAGTCCCTGCGGTGCAGAGCGCGGGTCTCCGGCGAGCGCAGGACGTCGCGAAAGAGCCGCTGCTCGAGGTCGAGACCCTGAGGCAGCGGCAGCAGCGCACCCTCGACCAGCGCACGTTTGGCTGCCACCAGCGAGTGCCGTGGCGCTGCAGCGATCGGCGCCAGCCAGGTGAGGACGTGCGCGAGGAAGTCCTCGTCCGGCAGGACCGCGTCGACGACGCCGAGCGCCGCGGCCTGCTCGGCCGTGAGCAGCTCGCCACTCAGCACGAGCCGGGCCGCTTGCGAGGGGCCGACGAGGCGCGGCAGCCGTTGCGTGCCGCCGGCACCGGGGATGGCGCCGTGCGCGACCTCGACGAACCGCAGCTGCGCGGACTGCGCAGCCACCCGCATCATGCAGGCAAGGGCCAGCTCGAACCCGCCGCCCCAGGCCTGGCCGTTGACCGCAGCCACGACCGGCTGTGGCACGTCACTGATGCGCTGCAAGGCCGTACCCCAGGCATCAGGTCCGTGCGGGCCTCCGCTGTCGCCGCGTACCAGCTGCTCGACGTCAGCGAGATCTGCGTGCGCCACGAAGAAGCCGGGCAGGCCGCCGGTGAGGACGATGACCCGCGTCGCCTCGTCCTTGGCCACGCAGAGCAGCAGGCTGTCGAGCTCTCCGAGGTCGACGAAGCCCAGGGCGTTGTCCGGCTCGCGGCGGTAGGTCAGCACCGCTACGGCGTCGTGCTGCGTCCGCTGCCACATGGCTCAGCCCATCGTGCTGGGGCGCTGGAGGAACTCGACCAGGTTGCCGTCGGGGTCACGGACAAAGGCAACCAGCGACACACCGTCGGGCGCGGTCGTCGGCGCCAGCGAGGGCTGGGCGCCCGCGGCTACGACGGCGGCGAAGGTGCGCTCGATGTCCGGCACCGCAAGGGCGAACTGGAACCACCCCTGGCGCCGCGTCGATTCGATCTGATGGTGCGGCCCGGTCGGCTCGGAGCCCTCGCGCTCGAACAGCTCGACGCGGGCGCCCTGCGCGTTGACCAGGACCACGCCCCTGAGCTGGTGCTCGGCGAACGCGAACCGGTCCTCGACCCGGTCAAAGCCCAGCACCTCGCGGTAGAACGGCTCCGAGACCGCGAGCGAGGCGACCGAGACGCCGGCGTGGTCGACGATGGCGAGGGCCGTGGATGCGTCAGTCACGGCGCAGCTCGTCGCCCGGGACCCACGTGCCGTGGAACCCGTACCGAAGCCGGAACGGGATCTTGATGGTCGCCACCGGACCGGCGCCGACATCGAGCGCGTCGAGCACGATCATGTCGTTGCGGTTCTCGGCCCGGCGGCCGACCAGCGACAGCAGCCAGCCCTCGCCCTCACCGGAGCCACGTGGCACGAACACCGGTTCCTCGGGGGCGGCCTCCTCGCCCACGAAGTAGCCGGTCTGGACTCCGGTGTAGTCGTCCCGATGCACGATGCTGTTGAACGGCGGCCCCATCGGGCCAAACTCCGGCATCGGCCCGAGAGCAGGGTTCATGCACCCGATCCACGAGTGGCGGGTCGGCTCCATGAGAGCGCGCGGGTCGACGCGCGGCATGTCGCCGGGGAAGTCGAACAGCTGCTGGGTGGTGAAGGTCGCCGAGCTCTCGGTCCAGTGCTTGGCACCCTGGCGCAGGTCGAAGGTCCAGCGCTGGGCGAACGGCGGCTGCTCGCGCATCGGGCCCTCGGTCGTCTTGGGGAACTGCGAGAACCAGCCGCTGTTCGCGACGAAGTGGTCGGCCACGAGGGTGTCCCCGACGGTCCATGCGTTGAGGCTGTGCGTCTCCATCACCAGCGGGCTGCTGAACCACGTGATGCCGGCGACACCCTCCTCGCGAGGGATGACGGCGACGTGCGTGCCTTGCGGCGGGTCCCACACGAAGTACTGCGGCTCATCCTTCAGCCGCTCCCAGTCAGAGATCATCGGCGAAAACGTGATGACCATGTGCTCGCGGGTGACCAGCCAGTCGTGCACCATCGAGGAGTACGGCGCGAGGAACCGCTCGCTGCGGGTCACCTGGCCGTCCCGCGAGATCACGAAGAGGTTGATGTACGGGTCCGGTCGGCCGCTGGAGTTGTAGGAGAAGGCGATCATCTCGCCGGTGACCGGGTCGATCTTGGGGTGGGCGCTGAAGGTGCGGCCGGGGATCTGGCCGTCGAAGTCATACACACCAAGGGTTTCCAGCGTCACCGGGTCGATCTCGTACGGGAGCGCCGCCTCCTTCAGCGCGAGCAGATGCCCTGCGTGCCAGACCATCGAGGTGTTGGCGTTGCCATCGTCGATGCCCGCGACGCTCGGGTGGTCGGTGAACGGGTTGCGGTAGGCGCCGAACAGCGACCGCCTCGCCGCACGCTCGAGCTGGAACCGTTGGGTGCGGACGTACCGGGTGCGCAGGTCGGCGTGACCGTTCTCGAAGCGCAACATGGTGATCATGCCGTCGCCGTTGATGTAGATGTCGTCCTCGCGCTGTGGGGAGAACTGCGTGTCGGCAGCCGCCCGGTAGAACGCGCCGTCGAGCTCGGGTGGCAGCGTCCCCTCGACCTCGAGCTCGAAGACGTCGGCCTCGATGCGCGAGGGTGCGAAGAAGCCCCGGAATGCCCGCGTGTCAGGCCAACCATGCCCTGGTACGTAGCCTGCGGGCAACGGGGTCGGTCGGTCGGCGGTGGTCGTCATCGTGTGACTCCTTCGTCTGACGGGGACTGGGTGGGACGTTCTGATGGGGCGAGGGCAGCGCGGATGCGTCGGGTGGTCGCACCGTCAGTGGGCCCGCCCAGGTCGACCGGCCGGTAGCCGCGCACTCTCACCAGCTCATGGCCGCTCTCGTCGAGTGCCACGCCGTCGAAGACGCGATCGCCCGGCCCTCGCCCGGCACGCGCTCGCACCCGTACCCGAGCCGTCGGTGTGGACTGCCGTCTGACCACGACCTCGTCGATCCGGTACGGGCGCATCATCCGGCCGGTCTCGGCCAGCTCCCAGACACCGCAGGTCTGGAGGATCAGCTCGAGCAGGTGGGTGGGTAGGCCACCGGCATGCTCGTGGACATCCCACCGGACGAGTTCCGTCGGCGGCTGGGAGACCAGGGCTGCGCCCTGCCGGCCGAAGCGGCCGATCACCTGAAAGGCGGGCCCGTGAAACATCGGCGGGTAGACGAGGTCGGCCGCGCCCGGAAGGTGCACCTGGCCGACCGAGCCGTCGGACGAGGGGATGTCACCGCCGTGGTCGAGCGGACCGACCGTTGCACGCAAGTGGGTCGCGCCGTTGCCACTGCGAAGAACGAGGTCGCGCGACCTGCCGTCACCGGCGGCACGGCCGGCCACCTCGAGGGCGCGCGCCGCACCGTCCGCGAAGGTGACCGGGTCCTCGACCTGGACCGCTGAGATCCGCAAGCCGCCCGAGCCCCAGCAGATCCCGGCGGCCAGCACGTCGAGCTGGAGGGCGGTCGGCAGCAGCACCACTCCGCGGACGGTGTGGTCGGCGAGGAATGAGCAGACAACAGGATCAATGACGACGGGACGGTACGAGGTCCACCGCTCTCCGACATCAGCTTCACTCGTTGCGCCCACAGACTTCACAGCGGCCATGGAACCGATCGTGCGCCCCGAGCGAGTAGCGTGTCCAACGCCGATTCCGGTACGCAGCGATCGGAGATACAGATGGATCTGCGCCAACTGGAGTATGCCGTCGCGGTGGCCGAGGAGCTCAACTTCACCCGGGCCGCGCTGCGTTGCCACATCGCGCAGTCGGGCCTCAGCCACCAGGTCGCCCGGCTGGAGAGGGAGGTCGGTGCGCCGCTGTTCGACCGGACCAGTCGCGCTGTGCGCCTCACGCCGGAGGGGCACGCGTTTCTGCCCTTTGCGCGACGCATGCTCCGCGACGCGACCGAGGCGCACGACGCCGTGGCGGCAATGCGCGGCGAAGTGCGCGGCCACCTCCGCATCGGCTCGATCCCCGTCTCCTACGGCGATCTCGACCTGCTCGGGCTGCTCCGTGACTATCGCAAGGCCTATCCGGCGATCGACATCTCACTGTCCGACGAGGGCAGCCTCAGCACGGTCAGCGCCGTCCTGTCCGGCGACCTCGACGCGGCCTTCGTCGGCCTGTACGCCCACCAGGTGCCGCCGGGCATCACCCTCCAGCTGCTCAAGGTCGAGCAGCTCGTTGCCGTGGTCGGCCGTGACCACGCGCTGAGGGGCACCGGGTCGGTGTCGCTGGCGCGGCTCGCGGACGGCAACCCGTTCCTGGAGAGCCACGCGGACTCGGGCCTCCGCGCCCAGGTCGACGAGGCATGTGCCCGAGCCCACGCCCGGCGCCACGTCGTGTGCGAGCTGCGCAACCCGGCCGACCTCGCCGCCCTGGCTCTGCAGGGCATCGGCGTCGCGGTCGTGCCATCGAGCGTTGCCTCGGCGAGGGTGCCGGCCGACCTGCAGGACTGCGTCGTACGCCTCACTGACACCCGGGCCACCCAGCCGGTCGCCCTGGTGCACCGCGACCCCGAGCCGTCTGGTGCTGCGGCGCAGGCATTCCTCCGCCTCGCACGCGCCCGGTGGCCCTCCCTCAGCCCGGCCGGGGCGCGTTGACCGCCCGGCTCAACGAGCCGCGAGATGCACCTGGTTTCGACCGCCGGCCTTGGCGGTGTAGAGGGCGTCGTCCGCCTTCTGGAGCAGCTGGCGTGCGCTGCCACCGTCCGGCCCGATGGACGCGGCACCGATCGACGCCGTGATCCAGATGGGCCGGTCCCCGGGCACGGCGATCGGGGTGGCCGACAGCTGGTCGCGCAGCCGCTCGGCGACGGCGAGAGCAGTGTTGACGTCGGTGTCGGGCAGCAGGCAGAGGAACTCCTCGCCGCCCCACCTCCCGACGACGTCACCGGCGCGCAGCAACGAGGTGAGGCGCCGCGCGGTCTCGCGGAGCACGTCGTCGCCGACCGGGTGGCCGCGCCGGTCGTTGACCCGCTTGAAGTTGTCGAGGTCGATCATCAGCACGGCCAGTCCGGGGCCGCCGGCAACGACCTCGATGACCGCCGCGTCGAGCTGCTCGGACAGCTGCCGCCGGTTGGCCAGCCCGGTCAGCACGTCGGTCGTGGCGAGCCGTCGCTGCTCGGTCAGGGCGACCGCAAGGCTCCGCGAGACGCCGCGCTGGTCCTGGAGACTCCACACCAGCCTGGCGCACACGGCCACGACGGAGGCAGCCGCCAGCAGGAGCGTGCCGTCGTCGACTCGTCCCAGCACCGCCTCGCCCGCGATCACGGCGAGCATGGCGCTGACGCCGGCCAGCACCGGGACGAGGCTGACGGCGTGTCGGTCGACGACGACGGCTTCGGCACGCAGCACCATGCGCCCGGACGTACCGACGGGCGCGCGGGCGGCCTCGCGCACGGCCGCCGCGGCAGCCAGCAGCATCACCACGCCGGCCGCCTGCCAACCGATGTCCAGCCACTTGCCGTCGACATAGGAGTGCAGGTTCGACAGGTACGCGGCGGAGGTGTCCGTGATCGCGTACGCTGCGGCGCCCGCGGTGAGCAGCTGCACCGACCGCGGGTTGCGCCCGTACCCCGTGAAGCCCACCGAGACCAGCACCACGAGCCAGACCAGGTCGATGAGCGGGTAGGCCACGGTCACGGCAGCTGCCAGCGACCAGTGGTGACCCCACTGCGGCCCGAGCAGCAGCGCCCACAGCACGGTCCCGAACCCGAGCGCCGCCACGCTGGCGTCGAGCGCGGCACGCCACTGGCCGGCCCAGCCGACCTTGGGGAACGCGAGGACGACCACCGGCAGCAGCGACAGGTCGGCGAGCAGCCAGAGCGGGTCGGCCCAGCTCGGATAGACGTCCGGGCTATGGATCACGTAGGCGTAGATGGCGTAGACCAGGTCACCCACCACGGTGGTGGCAAACGACACGGCAACCCAAGCCCACACCGCTGCGGCGCGCGGCCGCAACCCGCGCCAGCGCAGGCTGGCCATCGTGGCGACGACCACCACCGCGGCGTCGGGCACCGTGTAGACGACATTGGTCAGCAGCTGCAGCCAGGGTCCGCCGACCAGGCAGGTGGCCATCGCGTAGCCGAGCACCCAGAGGGCGGCCGCGGCGACCACCGGAGCCACCGGTCCGACCCTGCGAGCGCCGGACGACAGCCCCGCGAGCGCGCGCGACCGGCCCATGCCCTGCTCGCCAGCGGCGAGGGCAGCGTCCACAGCTCGGGACCGGTCAGAGATCACCTGAGGTGAATCGGACGCTCAGGCGCAAAACCTAACCCCTCGTCAGCGCACGAGGCTGCCGCGTACCGCGGGCGCAGTACCCGCAAGTGCCTGCGCTGGTACGACGGCCGGGGCACCCGGTTTGCGGAGATTGGACGACAGGACGTCGTCTCCCCTGAAGGGTGCTCTCATGATCACGTTGGCCCGCTGGTGCATCCAGCGCAGCAGAATCGTCGTCGGGGCGTGGCTCGCGCTCCTGGTCGGGCTCGGCGCCGTTCTCGGTGTTGCGGGTACGGCCTTCAGCGACTCCACCCGTCTCCCGGCCAGCGACTCGGCCACGGCCTACACCCTGCTCGGCCAGGCGGGCAGCCAGGCGGCGTCGGCCAAGACCGGCACCATCGTCTGGCACACCGACTCCGCGTCCGCGGTGTCCGCCGTCACCCGTGCCAGCCTCGCGCCGATGCTGGACAAGGTCGCCAGGGTTCAGGGTGTCGAGGCGGTCGTCAGCCCCTTCACCGCCGCAGGCGCGGCCCAGGTGAGCAAGGACACGCACACGGCGTACGCCACCGTCGTGTTCTCCGCCACCGACCACGCCACCGTCGCCGAGAACCTGGCCAAGGCTGCCAGCACCGATGGACTGCGCCTGCAGACCGGCGGCACGGCCTTCACCAACCAGATCCCCTCGGAGTCGAGCGAGATCGTGGGAGTGCTCGCAGCGCTGGTCATCCTGCTGCTGGTGTTCGGCTCGGTCTGGGCAGCCGCCCTGCCCATCATCACCGGAGTGGCCGGGGTGGGGGTGTCGACGCTGGCGGTCATGCTGCTCTCCCACGTGGTGACGCTGCCGAGCATCGTGACCAGCCTGGGCGCGCTGATCGGGCTGGGCGTCGGGATCGACTACGCGCTCTTCGTCGTCAACCGCCAGCGCAAGGCCTTGCGCCAGGGAGCCGACGTAGCCGCCGCGATCACGACCGCCATGAACACGTCCGGCCGCGCGGTGCTGTTCGCCGGCGGCACGGTGATCATCGCGCTGCTCGGCATGCTCGTGCTCGGCGTCGGCCTTCTCACCGGCATGGCGATCAGTGCCGCGCTGACCGTGCTGCTCACGGTCGCGGCTGCGGTCACCCTGCTCCCCGCCCTGCTGGCGATGATCGGCACCAGGGTCCTGCGGCGTGCGCACCGGGGTGCACCGGCCGCCGAGGTGATCGTCCAACGAGGGCTATGGGCCCGCTGGGCCGGAGTCGTCGAACGACGACCGCTGCTCAGCGGAGTCGCCGCGCTCGCCGTGCTGGTGACGCTGGCCGCACCGGCGCTCGGCCTCCGGCTCGGCTCGGCCGATGCCAGCAGCGATCCCTCCGGGACCGCCACCCGCAGCTACTACAACACGATGTCGAGCGCCTTCGGGGACGGCTTCCAGTCCCAGCTGCTGCTCGTGGCCGAGACGCCCGACCAGCCGGCCCGGGCCGCCTGGACCACGCTGGTCGGCGAGCTGCCGGCCGTACCCGGCGTCGCGTCCGTCAGCAGCCCCACCGCACTGACCGGCAGCACACTGTCGATGGTGACAGTGACGCCGACCACTACGGCTCAGGCCAACGCAACCAGCGACCTCGTCACCTCGCTGCGCTCCGACGTCATCAAGCGGGCAGAGTCCGGTACGGATCTCAGCGTGCATGTCGGCGGCACGACCGCGACCACCATTGACTTCTCCCAGGCCCTGACCGACAAGCTGCCCGAGTTCTTGGCCATCATCGCGGTGCTCGGCTTCCTGTTGCTGACGCTGGCCTTCCGCAGCCTGCTGGTGCCGGCGATCGGGGCCATCGGCAACCTGCTCACCATCGCCGTGGCCCTCGGCACGACGGTCGCGATGTTCCAGTGGGGCTGGGGCCCGTCGGTCTTCGGGGTCGGCGGGGGCGCGCCGCTGGAGTACATCGTCGCGATTCTCATCGTCGGCGTGGTGTTCGGACTGTCGATGGACTATCACGTGTTCCTCGTCAGCCGCATGCACGAGGAGTGGTCCGAGACCCACGACAACCGGCGGGCGATCCGGGTCGGCATGGGCGACACCGGCGGCGTCATCGCCACCGCCGCGGGCATCATGGCGTGCGTCTTCGCGGCCTTCGGCTTCGCGGGCGTACGCACGACCTCCGAGTTCGGCGTGGGGCTGGCACTGGCGGTCCTCGCTGACGCCTTCCTGCTGCGCATGACGCTGATCCCGGCGGTCATGCACCTGGTCGGTCGGCGCAACTGGGCCATCCCGACGTGGCTCGACCGTGTCCTGCCGCACCTGTCGGTCGAGGGGTCCACCCCCAGCCCGGATCGTGTGCCGCAACCGGCCAGCGTGGGCTGACAGGGTCAGAATGGGGGCGGCCGCCCGGCCGCCCCCAGCCGTGTGCACGCACCAGATGAGGAGAGCAGTGAGGCGACTCAGCAGCGACTCCGACCTGCTGCTCACCGCTGCCGCGCTGCCGCTCTCCCTCATCCTGAGCGTGCCGCACGGTGACTGGACGGCCGACATCCGATGGGGCCTGCTGCTCGACCTGCTCGCGTGGATGCCCCTGACGGTACGGACCCGGCGGCCCTTGCCCGTCGCTGCGCTGGTGGTCGCCCTCGACGCGGTGCACGTCGGGCTCGATCACCATCAGCATCCGGCGACGAACGTCGTGACGGTGGCCACGATGCTGGCGCTCTACACGCTGAGCGTGCGCTACTCCGCCCGTACCGCCTGGAGCACTGCGGCTGGCGTCGGCCTGCTCTTCCTGCTGGTCGCGTCGCTGACGGCGCCCTGGCAGTCGTCCGACCTGCTCTACCTGAACTGGCCTCTGGTCGCGACAGCGCTCGGCCGGCTGGGCATGGAGCGCCGCGAACGCATCGCCGTGGCCGAGGAGCGCGCCGAGGCCGCCGAGCGCAGCAAAGACGACGAGGCGCAGCGGCAGGTGACCGCGGAACGGATGCGGATCGCCCGCGACCTGCACGACGTCCTCGCCCACCACATCGTGGCCGTCAACGCACAGGCCGGGGTCGCGCAGTACCTCCTCACATCCGATCCCGATGCTGCGGGCAAGGCACTCGCCGGCATCGTCGCCAACACCCGCTCGGCCCTCGACGAGCTGCGCGTCACGCTCGGCCTGCTCCGCTTCGAGGGCGACAGCGACGACCGAGCCCCCGCGCCGAGCGCGTCCCTGCTGGCAGAGCTGGTCGAGGAGTTCCGCCGTACCGGCATGTCCGTCACGTTCGTCACCAACGGCACCCCTGGACTGCTGAACGCTGCGGCGGACCTGGCGGTCTACCGCATTGCGCAGGAGGCGCTGACCAACGCGAGCAAATACGCTCCAGGCAGCGCGGTCCGGGTGGAGCTGCGCTGGGACGAGCACGCCGTCACGGTGACCGTCGCCAACGACGTCGCACCCGGATCCGCACACCTCTCCGAGCCAGCCGATCGCGGCACCGGCCACGGCCTGCTCGGCATGCGCGAGAGGGCCGCGTCGGCCAACGGCTCCATCTCCACTCTCCCGACCACCGACGGTGGATTCCTTGTACGGGCGCAACTTCCCGTCGTAGCAGCGTCCGCACCGACCCTGAGCGCATCGTGACCGTCCGCGTTCTCCTCGCCGACGACCAGGCGTTGCTGCGGGCGACCTTTCGCCTGCTCATCGACTCGGCGCCCGACCTGGAGGTCGTGGGTGAGGCCGCCACCGGCCGTGAGGCGATCGAGCATGCGCGAGCAGAGCGGCCGGACGTCGTCGTCATGGACATCCGCATGCCCGACCTGGACGGCATCGAGGCAACCCGGTCGATCACCGCCGACCCGTCCCTCTCCGAGGTCCGGATCCTGATGTTGACCACCTTCGAGGTCGAGGAGCTGGTCGTCGACGCGCTGCGGGCCGGCGCGAGCGGGTTCCTCGGCAAGGGAGTTGATCCCGCGACCCTGCTCCACGGCATCCGTACCGTGGCCGCCGGTGACGCGCTGCTCTCCCCCAAAGCCACCCTCGCCATCGTCGGCCACGTGGTCGCCCAGCCCGTGGCCGGGCACCCCAGCGACTCCGCGGCGTTGGCCGAGCTGACCCCGCGAGAGCGCGAGATACTTACCCTGGTCGGGCTTGGGCTGTCCAACGACGACATCGCCCAGCGACTGGTGATCAGCCCGACCACCGCCAAGACACACGTCAACCGCACCATGAGCAAGCTCTACGCCCGCGACCGCGCCCAGCTCGTCATCGTCGCGTACGAGACCGGGCTGGTCGTACCGGGGCAGAAGGCGTAGTCGTCAGCGGCCCGCTCGGCGTCGGCAGTGCCCATGTCGAGAACGACCCGTCAGCTTCGACCTTGCAGCGAGGGCGGCCACGAGGGCCCGTCCGAGAGAGGATGACGCTATGCGATACATGTTGCTGCAGGCCTACGGCGAGGTCGAGCTCGAGGGCTGCACGCCGATGACCGAGTGGGCACCCGCCGACGTACGGGCCCACATCGACTTCCAGCACGCGCTCAATGCCGAGCTGCTCGACAGCGGTGAGCTGGTCGACGCCCAGGGTCTCGCCGGCCCCGACGTCGCGAAGTTCGTGGTGTCCGACGGCGTCCACCCGCCGAAGATCATCGACGGTCCCTACCCGGAGTCCAAGGAGCTGCTGGCGGGCTACCGCCTGGTCGACGTCGACAGTCTCGACCGCGCTCTGGAGATCGCGGCACGGTCGTCGGCCGCTCCCGGACCGGGCGGGGTCGCGATCCAGCAACCGATCGAGGTGCGCCAGGTGCTCGGCGCACCCGACCCCGAGGTGTGACTCCTGCCGAGGTCGAGGGCCTGCTGCGTGAGCTGACGCCGCAGGCCCTCGGCGCGGTCGCCCGTAGGTACGGCGACTTCGCCGACGCCGAGGACGCCGTGCAGGAGGCGCTGGTGACGGCCGCAGCGGAGTGGCCGAGCCGGCTGCCGGACAATCCTTTGTCCTGGCTGATCACCGTGGCCTCCCGGCGGCTGGTGGACGACTACCGCCGCACCGATGCCCGCCGTCGGCGCGAGGACCTGGCCGCCTCCCTCTCGATCCATCAGCAGGAGCCGGTGCCGTCGGCGGACGACTCCCTGGTGATGCTCTTCCTCGCCTGCGACGAGGCGCTCTCGCCGACGCTCTCGATCCCGCTCACGTTGCGGGCGGTCGCCGGCCTCACCACCCGGGAGATCGCGGCCGCCTATCTCGTCCCCGAGGCGACCATGGCGCAGCGCATCAGCCGGGCGAAGGCCAAGCTGCGCGGCCGCCGCTTCGAGCTCCCCGCCGACCCAGGCGCCCGCCTCCGCTCGGTCTGCGAAGTCCTCTACCTGCTGTTCAACGAGGGCTACACCTCCTCCAGCGGAACAGACCTGACGCGCGTCGACCTGTCGGGCGAGGCGATCCGGCTGGCCCGCATGCTCGTCGCCCAAGCGCCGGACGACCCCGAGGTCGCGGGGCTGCTCGCCCTGATGCTCCTCACCGAAGCCCGCCGCCCGGCCCGCACGGCCACGGACGGCGCGCTCGTACCGCTGGCGGAGCAGGACCGCTCACTGTGGGACCGAGCGCTCATCAGCGAAGGACTCCCGCTGCTCAACGCCAGCCTGGCCGTCGGCCGCATCGGTGAGTACCAGTTGCTCGCCTCTGTGGCCGCACTCCACGACGAGGCCGTATCGCACGCGGCTACTCGATGGGCGGCGATCGCCAGGACGTACGGCAAGCTGGAGTCGCTGACCGGCAACCCGATGGTGCGTCTCAACCGTGCCGTCGCGGTCGCCATGGTGGATGGTCCGGCCGCGGGGCTCGAGCTCCTGGAGGGCCTCGACCTGCGCGACTCCCACCGCCTGTACGCGGTCCGCGCCCACCTGTACGAGGCCATGCACGACCGGGCTGCAGCAGCCAGCCACTACGCGGCGGCCGCTGAGCGCACCAACAACGCGCGCGAGCGCGACTACCTGCGGGAACAAGCGGCTCGCGTCAACGCAGGACGTGACTGACGAGTCCGGAGTCCTCGCCGGCGGCGGCAACACCGGATCTCACCCACGACGCGCGTGGATCACCGTGTCACGCGGCATTGACAACACAGCCAAACTGCATACAGTTGCGAGTGATGCCGCCCATGGACCCGCCGGCGGACGTCGCTCGACCTTGTTGCTGACGAGGAGCTGGGCATGGGCAGCTGGACAGTGACCAAGGATCGACGCCCGGGGGTGCTGTGGGTGGAGGTGACCGGGTCCCTCTCCCTGGAGGAGGCTCAGGCATTCCTCGACGCCAACGTGGCCGCCATCCGCGCTTTGCAGGGGGCACCCTATGTGGTCTTCGCCGATAGCCGCGAAATGAAAGTGCTCTCCCCAGAAGCGGCCAGCGTCTTCGAAGCAGTCAAGAGCTTCAGCAGCGCACAACCCAACTTCCGTGGCAGCGCCATCCTCGTCAGCAGCGCCGTCGTGGGAATGCAGGGCAGCCGGACGTCGGCCGCCGGCGGCGTCGCCGACACCGAGCTCATCGCGAGCGACGAAGACGTTCTCTGGCGGCACCTCTCCTTGCTCCTCGCCGACTAGCCTTCGGCTGCGACAACACCTTCTCCTGCATCGAGCCGCCGAGCGTCAACCACATGCTCTAGACCGCGCTGCCCCTCTCTCCAAGAAGAAACGGGCAGGGCCGTCGTTCCTGCGGATGACGACACCGCGAAAGATCCTCCTCACGACCGACGCGACCACCCTCGGCTAAGGCCGACGATGACTCCGCTACGAGCCGGGCACACCGCCCGTACCTCCGTCATCGCCACCTTCGAGGGGAACCCATGAATGCCACCACCAACGCAGCACGCGCCCGCAGGGTGGTCGTCAGCGCTGCCTCCGGCGCCTTGATCATCGCCGGGCTGGCCCCGATGTCCGCCGCCACGGCGGCTGCGCCGACCGCCTCCACCGTCCTCGCCCTGAGCAGCAAGACCATCACCGGAGTGCCGGCCTCGGTCGCCCCGGGCTACCACACGTTCGTCCTCAAGGAGACGGCCGCCCAGCTGAAGAAGGACCCGCGTGGGCTGGACATCCTGCAGCTGGCCAAGGGATACACCATTGCGCAGTTCCGCGCTGACGGGGCCGCCGCCTTCGGCGACAAGTGGACTGCTGCCGTGAAGAAGGCCTACACCCGGTTGATCAAGAACACCAGGTCGCTCGGTGGCCTCGAGCTCGAGGGCGACTACACCGCCACGGGTACGAGCTTCACCGTGCTGCTCACGCCGGGCACCTACCTCCTGGACAACGGCCCCACCACCGATGGAGCGGCCGACACGTACAAGAGCCTCACCGTGTCCGGCGCCTCGGCCGGGGCCAAGCCGACGTCGATCGGCACGATCACCAGCAAGGAGTACGCGTTCAAGCTGGTGGGCGTCAAGGCCGGCAGGCATGTGTACGCGCTCCACGACGCGGGCTCGCAGATTCACATGTACCTCATGCTTCGGCTGGACAAGGGCCACACCCTTGCCGAGGTGCAGGCGGCGCTCGCCAGCAATCAGCGGCCGCCGTCATGGGTGCACAGCGCGGGTTTCGCCGGCCTGCTCAGCGGCGGGCAGACGATGTACACGTCGCTGAACTTGAGCAGCACGAGCGACTACCTGCTCGTGTGCTTCATGCCGGACGTCAAGACCGGGACTCCGCACGCGGCCCTGGGCATGGTCAGGCTCTTCCGCGTCGCGTAGTGCCCCGCCGGTGCCTCTCCGAATGGTCGCGGAGGCACCGGCTTTCCCACCACCGGAGGGGGTTGGTCGTGACACGTGCATCGAGCGGGGCGCCGCTGAGCCGTCGCCAGCTGCTCGCGCTGGCCGGCGTCGGCGCCACGGCGTGGATGGCACCGCAGCTGTCCGCAGGCGCCACCAGCCGGCCGCGCCTCACCCTGCCCAAGCTCGGGCCGATGCCGGGCCAGCCACTCGCCCGACTGCCTGAGCTGCCGACGTTCTCGGGCGCCGCCGGCCTTGAGACCAGCTGCCTCACGGCTGCCCCTCTCAGCATCACCTCCGCTGCTTCCGGCGTGCTCGCGCCGGGCCCCCTTGCCTACGGCGCAGGCTTTCCCGGGCCGGTCATCAGGCTGCGCGAGGGCCAGCCGTCTCGAGTCATCCTGCGCAACCGTACGGGCGAGCCCACCAACCTGCACCTGCACGGACTGCGCATCCCGCCTCACGTCGACCAGCCCTTCCTCCACCTCGACAGCGGCAGTGATGCGACCTACCGCTTCCACCTGCCGCCGCGATCCGCTGGCACCTACTGGTACCACCCGCACCTGCACGGGTCGGTCGAGGACCAGATGGAGCGCGGTCTGGTCGGACCCATGATCGTCGAGCCCACAAGGCTTCCCGCCCCACTGGCCGGCTGCGACGACCACCTCGTGGTCCTCAGCACACGGCTCGATGCCCGTCAGGTGCTGGTCAACGGTGCACCGACGCCCACGCTCGAAGGCACCACCCCTCTGGTACGGCTGCGCCTGCTCAACGCCGGCGTGGGCCGGACGCTCACCCTGCGCATGAGCGCAACCGCGGGCCCGGGCGAGGGCCGACTACGACCGATGTGGGTCGTCGCCACCGACGGCGGGTTCGTCAACCATCCGGTACGGCTGACGTCGGTCACCCTCGGTGTTGGTGAACGCGTCGAGGTGCTGGTCGACGCCATGGTCGAGCCGGCGGCGCTCCTCACCAGCGACGACCACGTCGCTCAGCTGGTGCTGACCGGCCCGTCGAGCGCGCCGACGCTACCGGCGCGGGGCGCTGTTGGGCACGTGCCCCTGCTGCGGCCAGCACGCAACGCGCCGTACCGTCGGATCGTCCTCACGCAGGCCAGCGACGGCAGCTTTCGCCTGGACGGCAGGCTCTTTGACCCGCATCGCATCGACCAGCGGGTACGGGCCGGCGCCCTCGAGGTCTGGGACATCGTCAACACCACCGGCGTCGAGCATCCGTTCCACCTGCACAGCTGGCCGTTCCAGGTCCTTCGTCGTGGGCACGTCGTCGAGCCCTTTCCGGCTTGGCGGGACGTCGCGGTCGTCCAGCCGGGCCAGACCGTGCGCCTCGCTATCCCCTTCACGCTCAACAAGGGCCGCACCGTCTACCACTGTCACGTCGCCATGCACGAGGACGCCGGCATGATGGGCGTCATCGAGGTTGCCTGACTCACGCTCCAGGCAGTCGGGCCTCCACCGCCCAGCCGCCGGCGCGCGTTGGACCTGCGCTGAACTGGCCGCCGAGAGTCTGGATGCGTTCACGCAAGCCAACGAGGCCCCTCCCCGTACCCGACAGCGACGCCTCGCTTTGCGTGCCGAGGCCGTTCTCGACGCGCACGGCAAGGCCTCGCTCGCCCGCGTCGACGCTGATGACGATGCGGACCTCGGCCCCTGGCGCGTACCGCAGGGCATTGGTGAGGCTCTCCTGCACAACCCGGAATGCCATGTGGGCAATGGATCCCGGCACGCCGTCACGGTCTCCCTCGAAGCGGCACGTGACACTGAGACCACTGCGGCCGGCGCGCGTGACCACCTCGTCGACGAGCCGCAGGTCAGGCGCGTCAGCCTCTACGTCGTCGCTGCCGGCGAGCAGGTCGATGAGCCGGTCGAGGTCCTGCGCGCCCTGACGTGCTGACTCCGCGATGGCGACGAACGCCTCTCGTGCCCGTACCGGATCCTTGTCCACCAGTCGCTGGCCAGCGGCCGCCTGGATGACCATCACGCTGATGGCATGCCCGACGATGTCGTGCAGCTCGCTGGCGATGCGCGCGCGCTCGTGCCGCAACGCAATCTCGGCGAACAGCTCGCGCTCGTCCTCGAGCTCGCGGGCACGCAGAGCGAGCTGCTCGCCCGTCTCCTGACGCAGCCGCAGGACCGTGCCTGCAACAAAAGTCGGTGCAGTGAACATGACTGCGGCCACCCAGCTGTCCTGGTGGCTGAGGATGTAGAACGGCACAAGGTAGGCCGCGGCGCACAGGGCCACCAGCCAGGCGGCACGCCCTGACCATGCCAGCCCGAGCACGGCAAAGCTGAGCGAGAACAGCGCTACGCCCGTGTCCGGGAACCAGCCGCCGACGCCGAATGAGGAGAGGAACAGCCCGAGTGCCACCACCGAAGCCGCGCGCGGATGGGTGCGCCACCCGAGAAGTGCCCATCCCGCTGCCAGGATGACGGCGACGAACAGGTTGCCGCGCAGAGTCGTAGGCCAGCCATGGATCGCGATCGGCAGCGCCACCAGGAGGAGCACTCCCAGGGCGATGCCAGCGCGCTCGATGCGAGACATCGTAGTTCGCTGCTATCCCAGGACGGGCAGCAGCGCCACCGCACTCGCATGGCCGCGGCTCACCTTGACGTCAAGGGAGCCGCCGACGAAGATCGCCCGCTCCTTGGCTCGGGCCACGGCGGCCTTGACGTCCACAGACCTGTCGACCGGGCCGTTGACGTGGAGCTCGAGCGCATCCTCGTCGAAGCGGACCGCGACCTCGATGCGTGATTCCTGCTGGTCCTCCAGGACGTTGACCAGGTGCTCGACGATCCGGTACGCCGAGAGCTCCACCGTCGCGGGCAGCGAACGAGGGTCGCCCGTCACGGTCAGCCGGGCGTCCGCCTTTGTGTGCCGTGCCAGCAGGGCATCCAGGTGGGCAACGGTCGGCGCGGGAGCAAGGGCGACGTCGCCGCCGCGCAACAGACCGACGATCTCGCGCATGCCGTCGAGGGTCGCCCGGCTGTCGCTCTCGATCAGCTCGAAGAGGGCCTTGGCCTCGTCAGCGTGCAGAGCACCGCCCGAGTCAGCGGCCGTCATGAGCTGACCCAGCCGTTCCTGCAGCAGGGCGTCGAGCTCGCTGGACAGCCGGGCCCGGTCGCCGGCGACCTCCAGCGCAGCCCGGTCGTCCCGCAGTTGCCGGAGCTCGACCGTACGGGCCTTCAGCTCCGTACTCATGGCCGTACGGTGCCGGACCGCGCGGCCGACCCCGAAGACGATGAGCACGATAGGCAGCGCGAGCACGATCGGTCCGAAGCCGGTGGTGGCGTCGACCACCAGAACCACCGCCGTGAGCAGGGTGCACAGGCCGAGCGAGATCCAGGCCTTGCGACGCTCCAGACCGACGGCGCCCAAGTAGGCGAGGACGAACGTTAGCGGAAGGGCCGCCCCACACCTGGTGACCCAGCCGAAGAGCAGGTCGTGGCAGACCATGACCACCAGCACGACGCCGATGACGGCGAGGACGTTGCGCCGCCACCACAGCACCGACACCGTGGCAACAAGGAAGACCGGCAGCATCAGCCACGAGTGGCCCGACATCGTGTGCGCCATGCTGCCGTTCTTGATGTCTACCACGACGCGCGCGTCCGTGATGAGGACGTCCTCGATCATGAGCCAGACGCCCAGGGCGGTGAGGGCGCCCGCCATGATCCAGTCGATGGGGCGGATTCCCCGGAAGACCTCACGCATCGCCGTACCCCTCACGCGTGGACGTGCTCGCGAGCCGGCGCCGGCAGCACGACCTGCTTGCCAACGCGGGACTGCACGATGAACCCGATGCCGTAGACGATGGCGGCTGCCGGCACGGAGAGCAAGAGGGCGCCTAGGCCGCCGGTCGAGGAGTCCTCGACGAGGGCGACGATCTGCAGCGCGAGGATGCCCACCAGACCGACGATCTGGTTCTCCTTGTTGCCGGCGAAACGTGCCACTGCGTACGCCATCGCCATCGACAGCGGCAGCACGAAGCCGCAGCGGGTGACCCAGCCGAAGGCCGGGACGCTCGCGGCAATGACGGCGAACGAGGTGCCGATGACAGCCAGGATGTTGCGCCGGCGCCACACGATCGGCAGCGCCGCCGCGACGAACACCGGGACCATCAGCGCCGAGTGCGAGTCGAGCTTGTGCGCGAGGTTGGCGTGGGGGCTGGCGTTCACATTCTCCAAGGCGAGCACAGCGGCCAGCGCAACCATGGCGGCCGTCAGCAGGTAGTCGAGAGGCCGGATGCCTTTGAGGAGCTTCATCTGCATTCCTTTCGGTTTCGGCGTCAGGCTGACCCCGGTGGCATCACGCTCCCAAGACGACCTCATAGCCTGCGTCAGCATCGAGGATGGTTCTGGGGCCTCACGTCATCCTTAGGGAGGACCCGCGCCGGCCTTGCCGTCGGGCACAATGAGCGCATGATCACGGTGCTCATCGCGGACGACCAGGAGCTCGTCCGCACCGGCTTCCGGGTGATCCTCGAGGCCGAGGGTGACATCGAGGTCGTGGCCGAGGCCGCGAACGGCAACGAGGCGATCCGGCAGGCCGCCCTCGTCAAGCCGCAGGTCGTCCTCATGGACATCAGGATGCCGGGGCTGGACGGCCTGGCGGCGACGGAGGAGATCCTCCGCCATCGTGATCCCCCCACGATCGTGGTGCTCACGACGTTCGACCAGAACGAGTACATCTATCGCGCACTCCGGGCCGGCGCCGCGGGCTTCCTGCTCAAGGACGCGCCCTCGTCGCGGCTCATCGCCGCCGTCCGCGCCGCGGCGACCGGCGACTCGCTCATCGAACCGTCCATCACCAGGCGGCTGGTGGAGAAGTTCGCCGAGCCGGCTCCCTCGACCGCTCTCCCGCCCCGGCTCTCGCAGCTCACCGACCGCGAGCTCGAGGTCCTCGGCCTCATCACCCGCGGCCTGTCCAACGCCGAGATCGCCGCCGAGATGGTGGTCGCCGAGACAACGGTCAAGACGCACGTGGCGCGCATCCTCACCAAGCTGGAGGTACGCGACCGGGTGCAGGCAATCGTCCTCGCGTACGAGACAGGCTTCGTCCACCGCAAGGCCTGAGTGCCCGTCTACCAGCAGGTCGGTGACGGAAAAGCCACCAGCCACGCGACAACGCGACCCGAGGGATCGCCCACGCAAAGGGCCTGATCAGGACTGGTGCGCTAGGAGGGTGTGGCCGCCGCCGTACACCCGGCGGGCAGTGCCCTCGAGGATCGCATGTCTCTCCGGCTCGCTGAGGTCTGCGATGAGCTCCCGTGACGCGGAGACCACGTCGTCGTAGCTACCGGCGAGCAGACAGACCGGCCAGTCGGATCCGACCATCAGCCGGTCGGGCCCGAACGCGTCGACTGCCACCGCCACCGCAGGCGCCAGATCTGCCACCCGCCACGAGCTCCAGTCGGCTTCGGTGACCAACCCCGAGATCTTGGCGGTCACGTTGGGATGGGCGGCGAGAAGGCGTAGCTGCTCGCCCCACGTGGCCAGCTCTCCCGTGCGCAGGGACGGCTTGGCCAGATGGTCGAGTACGAACGACGTCTCGGGCGCCGCAGCCACGACGGCGAGGGCGGCGGGCAAGTGCGGCTCGCGCCCCACGAGGTCGAAGGTCACCCCGCACTCACCGAGAGTTCGCAGCCCCCGCAGGACAGGGGGCCGGCGGAGCCAGTCGACGTCCGGCTCCGCCTCGAGCACGTGCCGCAGCCCAACCAGGCGAGACCCACCGGGACCGCCGCGCCAACGTGCGATCTGGTCGGCCAGGTCGGGAGCGGTGAGGTCGGCCCACCCGACAACACCTGACACGACAGCCGACCGCGCCGCCCGACGCAACAGATGGCCTGTCTCTGCCGCGTCGTTGACCGACTGGACAACGACACTGGACGTCACACCTGCTTCGGTCGCCATCGCATCGAACTCGTCTTCGTCGAAGTCCCGTGCGATCGCAGCCATGCTCCCGGGGTCGATCCACGGCTGGGGATGCTCCGCCTGCACCCAGAGGTGATGGTGCGCGTCGACGTAGCCGCTCACCGCTGCACCCGGGCGCCGGCCCCGCGCATCAGCGCCTCGACCTCGGTGAGCGTCGCCATCGAGGTGTCGCCGGGTGTGGTCATGGCGAGGGCACCGTGGGCGGCTCCGTACTCGACGGCTCGCGCGAGGTCGCCGTCGTGCAACAAGCCGTAGATCAGGCCCGCCGCGAAGGAGTCGCCGCCACCCACCCTGTCGAGGACCATGAGGCCCGGTCGGGCTGCCGCCTCGACAAAACCCGTTTCAGCGGACCAGGCAACGGCGCCCCAGTCATTGACCGTCGCGGAGACCACGGTGCGCAAAGTGGTCGCCACCACCGCAAGACTCGGGTACGCCGCCGTCACGTCCTCGATCATGGCGCGAAAGCTGGCCGGATCAAGGGCGGACAGGCGCTCGTCCACCTCGGAAACCTCGAAGCCGAGGCAAGCGGTGAAGTCCTCCTCGTTGCCGATCATCACGTCGACCAGCGGGGCCAGCGCGCGGTTGACCTCGCGGCATCGCTCCTGGCCTCCGACCGCCTTCCACAGCGACGGCCGGTAGTTCAGGTCGTACGACACGACGGTGCCGTGACGACGGGCCGCCGTCATGGCCTCAGCCACGACGTCCGGGGTGGTCGAGGAGAGCCCGGCGAAGATGCCACCGGTGTGGAACCACCGCACCCCCTGGCGCCCGAACAGCTCGTCCCAGTCGACGTCGCCCGGCCTGAGTGCGGCAGCCGCCGTGTGTCCACGGTCGGAGGTGCCGATCGCTCCGCGCACACCGAAGCCACGCTCGGTGAAGTTCAGGCCGTTGCGGACGGACCTGCCGACGCCGTCGTACGGCACCCAGCGCAGGAAGGCCGTGTCGACACCCCCCTGACAGATGAGGTCCTCCACCAGCCGGCCGACCTCGTTGTCCGCCAAGGCCGTGACGATGGCTGTTCTCAGCCGAAAACAGCGGCGCAGCCCGCGGGCCACGTTGTACTCACCGCCGCCCTCCCACACGTCGAACCGGCGCGCGGTGCGTACCCTGCCCTCCCCGGGGTCGAGCCGCAGCATGACCTCGCCGAGCGAGACGGCGTCGTAGCGGCACGTCTCCGCGGGCCTCACGTTGATGGTCATGGCTTCGGCCTGGCGGCAATGGAGACCGCATCAGCTGCCCGCTGGCGGATCTCGGCGAACTGCCGTCGTGCCAGCAGGTCGGCGGGTGTGATCCAGGTGCCCCCGACGGCCAGGACAGCTTTGGTGTCGAGATAATCCGGCAGCGTCTGCGGGGTGACACCGCCGGTAGGGACGAAGGTCATGCCGGGAAAGGGCGCAGCCAGTGCCTTGAGCGCAGGCAGCCCGCCCAGGGTGAACGCCGGAAAGAACTTCACGACGGACAACCCGAGTGCGGCGGCGAGCATCAGGTCCGAAGCCGTGGCGACGCCCGGGATGATGGGGATCGCGAACTGGAGGGCGCGCTCGACCACGGGGCGGCTGATCCCGGGCGAGACGATGAACCGCGCACCCGCGTCGACGGCCCGGTCGACCTGCTCGGGCGTGAGCACAGTGCCCGCCCCCACCAGCAGGGATCCGTTGGCGGCCATGGCTCGCAGCACCCCCTCCGCGGCCGGAGTGCGAAAGGTGACCTCGGCCAGCGGCAGGCCCGCCGTGACGAGCGTGTCCGCCAGCTCGGCGGCGATCTCCACGTCGTCAGCGACGATGACGGGAACCACGCGGTGCCGAGCGACGACGTCGAAGGCGGAGATCATCGACCCAGCCACCCCCCATCGACAGGCAGCACGACCCCGCTGACGTAGTCCGATGCTGGCGAGGCGAGGAAGACCGTCGCACCAGCGAGGTCGGCCGGCTGGCCCCAGCGCCCGGCCGGGATCCGCTCGACGATGGAGCGGGAGCGGTCGGCGTCGTCCTGCAGCGCCTGGGTGTTGTCCGTCGCGATGTAGCCGGGAGCGATGGCGTTGACGGTGACCCCACGACCGGACCACTCGTTCGAGAGGGCTCGCGTCAGTCCAGCGATGCCGGACTTGGCAGCCGCGTACCCGGGCACGTTGATCCCGCCCTGAAAGCTAAGCAACGACGCGGTGAAGATGACCTTTCCCCGGCCTCGGGCGAGCATGCTCCGCCCGACCTCCCGGGTCAGGATGAACTGGCTGGACAGATCGACCGCCAGGACCTCGTCCCAGAACGCGTCGGGGTGCTCCGCCGCCGGTGCTCGCGCGATGGTGCCGGCGTTGTTGACCAGGATCTCGATCGGGATCCCACTGGTGGTCAGCTCTTGCGCAAGACCGGCGACCGCGTGACGGTCACGGAAGTCGACGGCGTAGCCAGTGAACTCGCGGCCGCGGGCCCGTACCGACTGCTCGACGCCGGAGCCCCTGGCCTCCAACGAGGCGCTGACACCGATGATGTCCGCACCTGCCTCAGCGAGGGCCTCGGCCATGGCCAGGCCGATGCCGCGACGGCAACCGGTGACGACCGCCGTCTTGCCGGTCAGATCGAAGAGGTTCATGCGCTCCCCGCCTGACAGTCGACCAGAACCTTCATGACACCCGACCCTGACTCCAGCGCGTCGAAGGCGGCGGCGACCTCTGACAACGGGACGACCCGAGAGATGAGGGTGTCCACCGGGATGACCCCGGTGGCAACCAGATCGACCGCCATCTCGAAGTCGGACCGGTCGTAGAGCCGGGCCCCGACCATCGTCAGCTCACGCCAGAAGAACCGGTGCAGGTTGACCTCGCGCGGCTTGGGGTGGATGGCCACCATGACGAGACGGCCGCGTACACCCAGAACGTCGACAGCCGTGGCCACACCGCCGGCAGCGCCCGACACCTCGAACGCGACCTGGGCACCGGCGCCGCTCGTGGCGTCGGCGACGACTGCGGTCACGTCCTCGGTCGATGGGTCGATGGTGCGCAGCCCGAGCCCCTCAGCAACGGACCGCCGGAACGCATCGGGCTCCACCAGGAGTACGTCCGCACCCGCATTGCCTGCCACGCAGGCGATCAGGGTTCCCACTGGGCCACCGCCGACGACGACGGCGGTTTCGCCAGCCACGAGTCCACTGCGTCGCACGTCGTGCACCGCCACTGCCGTCGGCTCCACCAACGCCGCCGGCATCAGGGCGAGGCCGGCGGGCAGCCGTACCAGCAGCTGGGCGGGCACGATCCACGTCTGCTGCAGCGATCCCGGCGCGTCTATGCCGACGAACACCAGGTTGCTGCACACGTGCTGATGGCCGGCGAGGCACGCCGCACAATGGCCGCAGGACAGCACCGGCAGGACCGTCACCGGGTCACCGACGGACCACCCTTCGACGCCGTCCCCGAGGACGACGATGCGACCGGACATCTCGTGGCCGATGACGGCGGGAACCGTCACCCGGGCATCCATGTCGCCGTGATAGATGTGCAGGTCAGTGCCACAAACTCCGGTGTACGCGACGGACACAGCCACCTGCCCGGGTCCGGGCTCGGGTTCGTCCGAACCGCCGATGGTGAAGGTGCGCTGGCCCATGTAGGCAGCCGACAGCATGGTTCTCCTTGTTCTCGGTCAGGGGGCAACGGCGGTCAGTCGAGGTGCCACACTTCCGGGAGCCGCTTCCACTGTTCGCCAGCGGGAGTTCCCGGGAGTCGTTCCTGGCATGGGTCGGTGAGCTGCCACCAGCGTTGGGTGTCGGGATCAGCCGCCATGCGCGCCATGTCGTCGGCAAAGTCAGTGCCCACGTACTCGTACGAGCTGAACAGCAGATCGTCGTGCAGCCAGATGGTGAAGTTGCGGATGTTGCAGGCGGTCAGCGTCGCCTCCACCTCCGGCCAGACGGATGCGTGCAGCCGTAGGTAGGTCTCTCGACTCTCCGGCCGCAGACGGATGACCGAGCCGAACCGCTCGCCGGCACTCACCCGCGATCCGTTACCGGGTGGGCGTTCTCGGGGCGGCCGTTGGGCCAGTTCAGGTCGCGCACCCCCGCCAGCACGGCTTCGACGTCTGCCAGCAGGTCCGCGTCCATTGGCTCCTCCGCCCAGGCAATGTTGCGCTGTACGTACACAGGGTCGGCCGCACCCATGAGGGTGCTGCTGACCCCCGCCAAGGCCGTCGAGAACTGCACAGCCAGCTGGGAGATATCGCTGCCACGCTCCGTGCAGAGCCGAGCCGCCTCGGCGCAGGCTTCGATCAGCTCGGGTGGCCCGGGGTGCCACGGCGGCGCACCCTGCGTGGTCAGCGCCCCCATCGACAGCACGGAGGCATTGATGACGCCGAGACGTTGCTCCTGAAAGGCCGGCAGCCAGCGCAGCAGGCTGTGGTCCTGCAACGTGTAGTGGCAGTACGAGAGAACCGTGTCTGTCGCCACTCTCGAGGTGATGTACTCCAGCGCGGCGAGGGGATAGCCCGTGACACCGACGTAGCGGACCTTGCCTGTGCCTGCCAGCTCGCGCAAGGCCGGAACGGTCTCCTGGACCACCTGGTCGAGATTGCCGAACTCGACGTCGTGACACTGGATGAGGTCGATGTGGTCGACCCCAAGCCGCGACAAACTGGCATCGACGCTGGCCGTCACGCCGTCCGCCGAGAAGTCGAAGCTCGTGTCGCTGTAGCGCCCGACCTTCGTTGCCAGGACGTAGGAGTCGCGAGGCACACCCGCGAGAGCCTTGCCCAGCACGGTCTCGGCCAGGGTAGAGCCGTAGTAGGGCGAGACGTCGATGAACGTGACACCGAGCTCCAGTGCGGTCCGCACCGCACGCACGCCCGTGGCGACATCGATCTCGCCATAGACGCCACCCAGGGCTGCAGCGCCAAAGCCGATGGACGACACCTGCAGGGGTGTCGCGCCCAGCTGTCGATAGTCCATGGCGTCAGCCGCCCTGGCGCGGAGGCAGGTCGGAGCTCACGAGCGTGCCTGCGTGTCGTCTTCGGGGGCCATGCGCAGCGCGGCCCGCGCCGGCCTGATCTGCCGATCCGCGATGGGCATCCACGACGGGTCGTCCCCGAGCGTGGCGATCGTCTGCTCGTCCAAGGTGATGCCGTGCCCGGGCTCGTCACCCAGCAGGAGGCCACCGTCCACGATCTGCTGGTCGACGATCAGGCCCAGCGGGAACGCGAGGTCTTGCACCTCGATGGTCAGCATGTTCGGCATCGCGGCAGCAGCAGCGGCAATCGCCGGGGTGAAGCCGACGGGACTGATCGGCAGCGCGCGGGCGTTGGCCGCCGCCGCGACCCGCAGGGCCAGCGTTGTCCCCCAGCCCCACCCGACCTGCACGACGTCGAGGGCATTGGCGTCGAGCAACGGCCGGAACTGTTCGAGTCCGGTCAGATTCTCGCCGCTGGCCACACCGGCCCGTACCCCGCTGCGCACCGCAGCCAGGCCCGCGCTGTCCCACCGGCGGACCGGTTCCTCGACCCAGGTCAGATCGATGTCCCGCTCGATCTGGCTCACGTACCGCACGGCCTGCGAGCGGTGCCAGGCCTCGTTGGCGTCGAGCATCAGGGCTGGCGCCTCGGTGTTGACCCGGTAGACGTCACGCAGCAGTCGGAGCCGGGCGACGTCTCGCTCGAGGTGCCGGCCACCCTTGAGCTTGGCACCACGGAACCCGTACTCGGCAAAGCGGGTGTGCACGGCCACCAGCTCATCATCGCTCAGCGCGATGTCCAGCGGGGACGCATATCCCGGGACGAAATGATCGCCCGCTCCGAGCAGACGCCACAGCGGCTCGCCAGCTGCCTTGGCCTTGATGTCCCACAGCGCCATGTCCAGGGCACCGATCGTGCTCGCCACCGATCCCTGGTGACTGAGCTTGAAGACGAAGTCGCACAACCGGTCGTACAACGAGACAACGCCGCGCGGGTCCTCGCCGTCGAGCGCCTCGAAGAGCTCCGGCACATCCTCGTGATTGCCCAGGCCGACGCCCTCGATGCCCTCGTCGGTCATGAGGACGAGGACAGGGACGGGGGTACGGGTAGCCGTACTCACGTAGTTGACGTCCCCGATGGTCCGCCCCCACTCGTGCTGGGCCATCAGGCTTCGGTAGCCCGTGATCTTCATCGTGCACTCCTTGCGACGCTTCGGCCGAGGGTCATTCCTTGGTCCCTCCCGCAGTCATGCCCGCGATCAGGAATCGCTGGGAGAAGACAAATACCACCAGCACTGGCACCACGGACAGCACCGTGGCCAGTGCGAGGGTGGGCAGCTGTACGGACTCCGAACCGGCCGCACTCGGGTTGAACGCCGGGGTCGAGGCCAGCAGCGTCGTCAACCCGACCTGCATCGGGTAGCGGTTGCTGGCCGGCAGCATCACGAAAGGCAGAAAGAAGTTGTTCCAGTTCTGCACAAAGCTGAAGAAGCCGACCAGAGCCACGACCGGACGCGCCAGTGGCAGCGCGATCCGGGTGAACACCTGCGTATCACTGCACCCGTCGAGGCGTGCTGCCTCCAGCAGCGTCGAGGGGATGCTGGAGGAGAAGTAGATGTAGGCCAGATAGACCCCGAACGGGTAGAACGAGAACGGCAGGATCACCGACCACGCGGTGCCGACCAGGCCGACGCGGTTGATCTCCAGGAAGACCGGCAGGACCAGCGCCGTGTTGGGCATGAGCATGACCACGAGGGTCACGGCGAGCAACGTCCGGCGGCCCCGGAAGTGCGTCAGAGCGAGCGCGTAGCCGGCCGGGATCGACAAGACGAGCGTGATGACGAGAGCAACAAGGGAGTACTGCGCCGAATTGCCGAGCCACTGCGCAACCGCGCCGTCCTGAAAGCTGGTCAGCTGGTGCCAGTTGGCTGACAGGTCGTGCCAGCTGCCCACGCTGAAGGGATTGCGACGGATCAGCGCTCCGCCGGACTTCGTGGTCGCCAGCAGCAACCAGACCATGGGCAGCACGAAGAAGACGGCGAAAGCGCCCAGCAGCAGCCATCGTACGGACTCCCCGGCTGCGACCTTGCCGCGCCGCCAGTCGCGATCGGCCGCTGCCGGATGGGGCCGCTGATCGGGCGCCCGTTCGTTGAGAGCGGACTGGCTCACGAGGCATCCCTTTCGAATAGGCCGCCGCGAAGCACGAACAGGGCGGAGAGGACCAGTGACACGACGAGCAGCAGCACGGCGATGGCCGCCGAGCCGTTGAAGTCACCCAGGTCGAACGCGTACTGATAGGCCAGCTGGTTCAGTGAGTAGTCGTTCGGGACAACGGCGTTGCTGGCCTGGGACAGCAGCGTCGGCTCGACGAACAACTGGGTGCCTGCGGCCAAGGACAGCACCGCCACGTAGCTGATCCATTTGCGCAGCAGCGGCAGCTGGATGCGCCAAGCGAGCTGGAAAGGCCCGGCACCATCGATACGGGCGGCCTCGAGGATCTCCAGCGGGATGTTGTTCAACGCTCCGAACATGACCAGGATCCAGCCGCCCGCGCCGGTCCAGAAAGCGATGATCGCAAAGATGACAGGCAGGTGCGAGGGTTGGATGGTGCTGTCGAAGCTGTGGTAGCCGAGCCAGCGCAGCAGCGGGCCCACCGGGCTCGCAACCGGGTTGAGCACGAACAGCCAGAGCATCACGCTCGATGCGCCGGCGAGCGCCCCCGGCAAGTAGTAGACCAGCCGCAAGGTCGCACTGGCCGAGCGGCTGCGGAGGGACTGCACCATGATGGCCAGCACGACCACCAGGACCAGGAGGGCCACCAGCCACACCAGGAGGTACAGCCCCACGTGCTGCACTGCCGGCCAGAAGCGGAAGTCGCCCATGACCTTGCTGAAGTTGGCGAATCCGGCGAACCCACCCTGGGCCTTGGTGAAGGACAGACCCACCGCGTAGAGCGCTGGTACCACGCCAAAGGCGAGCAGGAACAGCGCGTACGGCGTCACGAAGATGGCGCCGACGAGGCGTCCGCGCTGCGGGCGACGCCGCCCCCGGGTCAAGGGGGCGGCGTCGGCCGCGCGAAGGTCAGCACTCACTGCTGGACCGAGTAGCCGTTCACCTTGGCCTGGTCAGTGATGGCTTGCTGCCACTTGCCCAGGTTGTTCGCGATCGATCCACCGGACGTCAGGATCGGCGTCATGGTCTTCGCCCAGATGGCTTCCTGGCTGTACGAGGGCGAGCCCCAGCCCGACCACACCAGTCCGCCCGCCGTCGTCAGCGCGCTCAGGTCAGTGGCGAAGTAGCCACTGGACTGCTGCTTGGCCAACCACTTTGCCGCAGCCGGCGCGTACGCGGGGTAGCCCGGCGCCTGGTCGACCTGATAGGCGTCCGCGGTGGTGACGTACTCCGCGTACTTTGCCGCCAGGGCAAGGTTCTTGGAGTGGCTGGAGACGAACCAGGTGCCACCACCGACATCGCCGGTGACCGCGGGCGAGGTGCCCCAGGCCAGCGGCGGAGCGACACCGAGCTGACCCTTGGGGACGTTCAGGGACGACGGGTTGTTGAAGATGGCGCCGGTGTACCACGCCGGTCCCGGCATCATGAGGACCTTGCCAGCAGAGGCCTTGACGAACTCGGGCGTGAAGACACTCAACGTGCTCAGGCTCTTGTTCGCCACACCCGCGTCGATGAGCTGCGCCATCCGCTTGCACTCCGGCGTCTGGACACTGACGGAGACGCTCTTGGGTCCGGTGACCTTGTTGGCCTGGCACTCGCTGGACCACATGTAGATCTCGGGGGCGAAGGTGTCACCGACATCACCGATGATGTAGCCGGGGTGGTCCTTGGCGACCTGGGCACCGAGGGTCTGGAACTGCTCCCAGGTCGTCGGCAGGGTGTAGCCGAACTGCGTCATCAGCGTCTTGTTGTACCAAAGGACGTCCTGCGCCAGGTCGTTGCGCAGGCAGTACACCTTGCCGTTGACCGTGCACGGGTCCAGCGACCCCTTGGTCCAGCTCGAGAGCGTGCCGCTCGGGACCAGCCCGGTGTTCAGCGTCGCGGCGTAGGGCTGCTTGCCTGCCGTGCCGAGGCTGGCCCACGAGGCGTCGTTGTTCTGGGACGAGAACACCACGTCCGGCCAGCCGCTGCCGGCACGGTCGTACAGCGCCATCTTCGTCTTGAACGAGTTGGACCCGTTCGCCGAGCCGTCGTAGGTCACCACGGTGATCTTGTCGCCGGGATAGGCCTTCTTGTACGCGGTCGCGGCCGCCTGACGGGAAGCGTCGATCCACACGGTGATGCCGGCGGACGCGTCCTGCGTGGCGGTCTTGAACCCGAGTGCGCTGGTGTTGATAGAGGTCGGCGCGCTCGAGGGTGCACTGCTAGCAGGGGCCGTGGACGCGGCACCAGTGGTGGGCGCGGCACCCGACGTCGACGCAGCTGCGCTGTTCGATGTCGGCGCAGCCACCGCACTGGAACTTGCCGCAGCAGCAGCACTTGTGCTCGAAGCTGCCGCGCTGGCGCTGCTCTTGGTTCCACTGCTGGAGCCTGAGCTGCACCCTGCCAGGACGAGCCCGGCCAGGGTCACCGTCGTCATCGCGACGAACCGAGTCCGCCGCGGGTGCATCTGTGAAGTCAGCATTCACTCTTCCTTCGATCGTCGTCCGACACGGGCGGCGGACGAGCTTGTGGGAAACGTCGACAGTGCAACCAGAAACGTGGGTCCGCAGGCGCGCTGCTCAACCGCTGTCGGCCGGGTCAAAGCCTTGCCGGAGATCCCTACGCCTCGTCCGGCCGAGCAAACGTATGACGACTGACGTATGCTGTCAACCGGCCCAGATATCGGTTCGATATCGTTCAGCCGTCGAAAGGTATGACGACCTGATACGGTCGTGATTCCGAGGGTGCCCCGCCTCGCCCGCCGCCCGGAGGTGCGCGTGACACTGTTCGCCCCGACGTCGACCGGCAGCCCACGCCTTGCTTCGGGCAGGCCGGCACGTCGTTCCGACGCCCTCGTCGATGACCTGATCGAGCGCATCGTCGCGGGCGACATCTCCGCCGGCAGCGCGGTGCCCCCGGAGCCGACCCTGTGTGCGGGCTACGGCGTCAGCCGGACCGTGGTGCGCGAGGCGATCAAGTCGCTGGAGGAGAAGGGGCTCGTCACGGCGTTCCAGGGCATTGGCACCCTGGTGCTGGGTCAGGATGCCTGGAACCTGCTCGACCCCCATGTTCTGACCGCGATCGTCCGGCACGACGAGCAGTACGACGTGCTCAACCAGCTCATCGCCGTCCGGAGTGCGATGGAGTCGGACATGGCGGCAGAGGCTGCGCGTCGGGCAACGCCGGAGGACTTGGCAGAGCTGGCGGTGCTCATGGACAACCTCGACGCGTCCGTGGGCACCCCGGAGCTGATGGACGAGCTCGATGTCGGCTTTCACCAGCGGATCATGCTGGTGTCCGGCAACGTCCTCGGCCGTGCGATCGTGCGGACCGTCCACGCTGAGGCACGCAAGAGCATCCGCTATC
Organism: Acidothermaceae bacterium B102; assembly: GCA_033097465.1. GTDB lineage: Bacteria > Actinomycetota > Actinomycetes > JAWWOL01 > JAWWOL01 > JAWWOL01. Next base: position 2,476,051 of record AP028633.1, on the reverse strand, counting down.
TGGGCCACTCCAGCCTGGCGGACCGCAGGCTGACCAATGCGCAGCACCGCGCCGTTCTCGAGGCGGTGACCTCCGGCGACGCCGAGAGCGCCTCGCTCCTCATGGCGGCGCACATCTCCACCGCCTGGCAGCGCCGTCGTCCGCGAAAGCGTCGTACCGGCACTGGTTCCTAGGGGCCCGGTGGAGGCAGCGACCCACCGAGTGACGCGAGCGCGTCGGCAGCGCCGCCCTGACCCGGCGACGATTGTCAGTGGCGGCCTGAAAGCCGTTCTGCTGATGGCGTTCGGGCTGTTCTTCGCGGTACCGCTCCTGTGGTTGGTCCTCGCCACCACGAAGAGCGGGCAACAGCTGCAGACCGGGGCACCGCTTGCCTGGGGCAGCCTGCACCAGCTCATCCACAACTGGGACGCGCTGCGATCCTTCGAGGGTGATGCCTACGCCGGCTGGTTCGGCAACACCGTCGAGTACGCCTTCGCCGCGCTTGTCCTCGTGCTGCTCGTCGACATCCCGGCCGGCTACGCGCTTGCCCTGACCAGCCTGCGCATTCGCCGCCCAATGCTGCTGCTCACCCTCGTGGTCATGTTGGTCCCCAACACCGTCCTCGTCCTGCCCGTGTTCCTCGAGGTCAACAGGGCCGGGCTGGTCGGCAGTGCCTGGTCGGTCATCCTTCCGTTCTCGTTCTTCCCGTTCGGGGTCTACCTGACCTACCTCTACTTCTCGACGAGCGTGCCGCGGGACCTGCTGGCCGCAGCCCGCATCGACGGGTGCTCGGAGCTGCAGGTGTTCCTGCGCATCGCACTCCCGCTGGCCAAGCCCGTTGTCGCATTGGTCGCGCTGTTCAGCTTCGTCGCCAACTGGAACAACTACTTCTTGCCGTTCGTGATGCTGCCGTCCAGCCGCAGCTATCCCTTGCAGGTCGGACTGGTCAACCTGCCCAGAGGTGGCCCGTCCTTGGCGCTGGCCACGCTGATCTCGTCGCTGCCGGTGCTCGTGGTCTTCCTCGGCGCTCAGCGGTACGTCGTCACCGGCCTCACCGCAGGCAGTACGACGGGCTGATCACAGCGTCGCGGATCCCTCAAGGGTGCCGGCCACCCCGTCCGACACCTCAGCCAGATGGAGCCGCAGCCAGTCCTCGACGCCACAGACGTGGACGGCGGCGCGCAGCCGGGCCCTGTCCGAATCGCCGTCCAGCAGGGCTTCGTAGATCGCCCGGTGCTCCTCGACGGTGCGCACGGAGGCGTCCTCGTCGGCAAGACCCCGCCAGATGCGGGCCCGGGTCGTCTGGCCCGACATCGACTCGACGACGGCCGCGAGGACCGGGTTGCCACCGGCCTCGGTGATCAAGCCGTGGAAGAGCTGGTCGTTGGCCAGCATCGCGTGGTGGTCGACCGGTTTTCTGGCGGCCAGCTCTGCGGCGACCTTGAGCAGCCCGGCCAGCCGGGCCAACTGGTCGGACGACACGTGCCTAGCCGCCGCTGCGGCCGCCTCCGCCTCGAGCACCCGGCGTACGTGGAAGAAGTGCAGCACGGTCTCGTCGCGATGGAAGTCGACGATGAAGCTCATCGCGTCGATCAGCACCGCCGGCGAGAGGCTGGTCACGAACGTGCCGTCGCCCTGCCGGGTCTCCAGGACGCGCAGGACGCTCAACGCCCGTACCGCCTCGCGGAGCGATCCCCGGGACAGCCCGAGTGAAGCCGCCAGCTCCTGCTCGCGCGGCAGCCTCTCGCCGGGGCGCAGCTCGCCGGAGATGATCATCGCCTTGATCCGTTCGACGGCGTCGTCAGTGAGGGACACGGTCGGCCTCCTCCGTCGCGGCATCGGCAGCCCAGAAGGCGCCGTCCGGGAAGGTGAAGGTGGCCAGTGACTCAGGCTGCATCTGCGCGCTGTAGCCGGCCAGGTGCGGCACGACGTACGCCGCCTTGGCCACCCGTACCGGGTCAAGGAAGTGCTCGTGCAAGTGGTCCACGTACTCCACGATGCGGCCGTCGAGTGACTTGCTCACACACAGGTAGTCGAAGACCGACAGGTGCTGGACGTACTCGCAGAGCCCGACGCCGCCGGCATGAGGACAGACCGGGACGCCGAACTTCGCCGCCATGAGCAGCACCGGGACGATCTCGTTGACGCTGGCCAGGCGGCAGCTGTCGATCTGGCAGAAGTCGAACGCCTGTGCCTGGAAGAGCTGCTTGAAGACCACGCGGTTCTGTACGTGCTCACCCGTCGCGACCCGCACCGGGGCCACGGCAGCGCGGATCGCGGCGTGGCCCAGGACGTCGTCCGGGCTGGTGGGTTCCTCGATCCACAACGGGTCGAACTGCGCCAGCTCGCCGACCCAATCGATCGCCGTAGGCACGTCCCAGACCTGGTTCGCGTCGATCATCAGCGTGCGGTCGGGGCCGAGCTCCTCGCGCGCGATCGCACAGCGGCGCACGTCGTCGTCGCGACTGGCGCCGACCTTCAGCTTGATGTGGTCCCATCCGTCCGCGATCGCCTGCCGGCACAGGTCGCGCAGCTTGGCGTCGGAGTAGCCCAGCCATCCGGGGGACGTGGTGTAGGCCGGGTAACCACCGGTCTCCAACCGGGCCAGCCGCTCGCCCAGGGAGTCGCGGCCGGAGGTCAGGATCTCCATTGCCTCGTCGCGGGTGATGGCGTCGGAGAGGTAGCGGAAGTCGCACGCGTCGACGAGCTGGGCGGGATCCATGTCCACGAGCAGTCGCCACAACGGCTTGTGCGCGCGCTTTGCGGCCGCATCCCACAGAGCGTTGAGGACCGCCGCCGCGGCGAGGTGGACGACCCCCTTCTCGGGGCCGACCCAGCGCAGCTGGGAGTCGCCGGTCACGGTCCGATAGGCCCGGGCCCAGCCGCCGCTGGCCAGCTCGTCGATCTCAGTGCCGATCAGCCTGGCCGCCATCATCGTGGCCACCGCCACACAGAGCTCGTTGCCGCGGCCGATGGTGAACGTCAGCCCGTGACCTTCGAGCCCTGAGTCGTCGGTACGCAGGATGACGTAAGCCGCGGAGTAGTCGCCGTCGCCGTGCATCGCGTCGGAGCCGTCCATTGTGCGCGACGTCGGGAACCGGACATCGCGCACGTCGGTAGCGGTGACACGGGGCATCACGTCTCCCAGTCATTCAATGTATGTGGCGACCGTAGACGGGATCGTGGGGGCTCGTCAACGGTGCGACCACCGACCAGACGTCGCACCTTCAATGACTGGGGCGGTGTTCGCCAGTGCGTTGCACGCCACTGGACACACTTGACGTGGTTGAGCCAGACGTACATTCTGGCTGAACGCACTTGAGGACGTCACCGCGCCCTGCCCCCTCGCGTCGTGAATCGGCAATGAACATGCGGAAGGACGTGCAGTGGGGACGTGGACCGTCGACCCGGGTCGCAGGCCTGGGGTGCTGTGGCTGGAGATTAAGGGCACTCTGAACGTCGAGGAGGCCAAGGCCCTCGTGGCAGGGCATCGAGCGGCCGTCGATGGGTTCTTGGGGCGCGACTACGCCGTCTTTTGCGATCTCCGCGAGATGAAGGTGCTCTCCGGCGAAGCCGCTGCCGTCTACGAGCAGGCCAAGGTCTACAGCGCGGCTCACCCCAACTTCCGCGGCAGCTCGGTGCTCGTGGCAAGCACGGTGGTGGCGCTCCAGCATCAGCGCACGTCTGCCTCCGGTGGCGTGACGGCCACGGAGCTCGTCGGCACCGACGAGGCCGAGCTCTGGCGGCACGTCACCGCGTTGCTCAGTCCCTAGGCCCAACCACGGCACGACCTGACCGGTGGTGGCTTGGCTCGGCCCTGTCAGGCTAGGAAATGGTGACGAGAGGAGTCATCACTCGCTCGAAGCCGACCTCACGGCGATCGCCGACCAGTTCGACCTGCAGCGTCGCGACCAGATCCGAACTCGATCGTCCGACCAGCAGACGGACCGCGCCTGGCTCGACTATGCGGACGCCAGCCAGACCCGTGTAGGAGACCTGGTCGGCGTGGATCAGCAGGTCGACCTGCTTCGTTTCTCCCGGCTCGAGGTCAACCCGTGCATAAGCGACCAGCATGGCGGAGGGTCGGACGACCTCCGACACTTCGTCGTGAAGATAGACCTGGACGACCTCGCTGGTCACCCGGCTCTGCTCATTAGTCAGTACTACGCGGATGCCGCAACGACCATCGGTAGGCCACTCTGCATCCGTGGTCAGTGCGACGTCGCGCCAGGTCGCCGACGAGTAGGCAAGGCCATGACCGAACGGGAAGACCGGTGTCGGGTCGATGTTGCTGACCGCACTGCGCCGGCCGAGGTTGGCCGCGAGATAGGTTGCCGGCTGGCTCGACCCGCTTCCCGGGAAGCTCACCGGCAGACGGCCGGACGGGTTGAGTCTCCCGGTCAGGACCCCAGCCACGGCGGCGGCCCCTTCCTCCCCGGAGAAGAAGCCGACCACGACAGAAGCGAGGCGGTCGATCTGCGCCGAGATGTCGTAGGGTCGGCCGACCAGCAGCACAAGCACGACCGGCGTGCCAGTGGCGAGCAGCGCCTCAAGGAGCTCCTCCTGCCGTCCTGGCAGATGCAGGTCCTGGACGTCGCAACCTTCCCCCGACGTTCCTCTGCCGAACAACCCGGCCAGGTCGCCGAGGACCGCCACGCACACGTCAGCGACGGCAGCGAGCTCGGCTGCTGCCGCAATGTTCTCGTCGTCGCCGCCCAACACCGGACAGCCCTGCGCAAACGTCAGCTCCGACGTCGCCATCTCGCCGCGAAGAGCCTCGAGCAGCGTCGGGACGTCCAAGCCCATCGGAGTCTCCGGGTGCTGCGACCCGACGTGGATGGGGAAGGAGTAGCACCCGAGAAACCCACTGCTCTCGTCCGCCCGTGGCCCGACCACGGCTACCCGCCGCCCAGGCAGCAACGGCAGGACGCCGTCGTTGGCCAGCAAGATGACCGAGCGTTCTGCCAGCGCGAGCGCCACGGCGCGTGATTCGGGATCGTCCAGGTCAAGGACCGCTTCGCCCGCAGGCACCGGCTCCCAGTTCGGATCGAGGAGGCCCAGTTCGAACTTCTGTCGCAGTACGCGCGCAGCTGCCCGTTCCACCACGTCGTCCTGAATCTCCCCGCTGGCGAGGCCATCCAGTAGCGGTTGCCCGTAGCAGTGCACCGTCGGCAACTCGACGTCGACGCCGGCGTCAAGTGCCAGCCCCGCCGCGTGTCCCGGACTCGACGCAACTCCGTGCAGTGACTGGAGAAAGGCGACCGCAAAGTAGTCGGCGACAACCGTGCCGTCGAAACCGTAGACGTCACGGAGCAGCCCGGTCAGCAGGGGTACGTCGGCGGCGGAGGGTACGCCGTCCATGTCGGTGTAGGCGTTCATCACCGAACGAGCACCGGCCCGCAGCGCCATCTCGAAGGGCGGCAGCAGCACGTCGGCGAGTTCACGAGGACCGATGGAGACCGGCGCTAAGTTGCGGCCGGCCCGCGAGGAGGAGTAACCGACGAAGTGCTTGAGGGTGGACACGATTCCCGCCGACTCGAGCCCTCGCACGTAGGCGCTGCCGATGGTGGCTACCAGGAACGGGTCCTCCCCGATCGTCTCCTCGACCCTCCCCCACCGTAGGTCGCGCGCGACGTCGAGCACGGGTGCAAGGCCCTGGTGAATCCCCAACGACCGCATCGTCGTCCCGATCCGGGCGGCCATCCGTTCCACCAGTTCGGCGTCGAAACTGGCACCCCAGCTCAGCGGTGCTGGGTAGACCGTCGCCGTCCAGGCCGCGAGCCCCGTCAAGCATTCCTCGTGAACCAACGCCGGGATCCCGAACCGATTGGCCGCCACGACCTCCCGTTGGGTTGCCACCAGTCCCTGCACCCCGGCGGACGGGTCGACCGGCTTGGTGCCGAACGGCCGAGTCAGCTGGCCGAGCCCGTGGGCGATGGTGGCCTTCCAGTCGAGGGGCTCCCGCCCGAAGTCGTGCTGGTGCGGCGCCACGCCTTCACCTGAGGAGTCCAGGCCCACCCACAAGCCCGAGAGCTGGGCTACCTTCTCGGTGCGATCCATGCGAGCAAGGAGGTCGGCAACCCGCAGATCCACCGGCTGCGAGGGATCCTGCCACGGGGCTTCTTGGGTGACGCCGGTATCGCTCAACGAAGCACGTCCAGCAGGGCCTTACGCGGTTCGCAGTTCTCCTGAGCGAACGAGTCGGCGAGAGCCATCAGCTCGTCCGAACCGAGGCCGCGAAACTGCTCGGCGTACTCGTGGGCGAGCGGCTGTGCCACGAGGATGTTGAGCAGCAGCGTGCGCACCCATTGCTGGCGCCCCCACGGGTAGGGGTCGAAGTTGGGGAACTCCCGCTCGATGAGCCCCTGCACCGGCCGGATGACCTCGACCGGGCCCTCGTCGGTGCCTCCCCAAGCGTCCGCCGCGAGTCGGTTCTTCTTGGCGATGAACTCTCCGAACCGCTGCCCGTACGGGGAGTCTGGGCGCACGGTCACCATGCCCTGCGGCCCGACGTCTTTGAAGGTCCAGAGTGACCAGCTCGCGCCGTGCCGGTCGTAGATCTCCAGCTGGTCAGCGAGGATCTGCCGGCGCCAGGCATCCTGCTGCTCGTCACCCGTGTAGATGGGTCCGAACTCACCGACCCAGATCGGCGTGCCGGAACGCCGGGAGTACTCCGTGCGCTTGAGGAATGTGCGCTCCACCGACTCCTTGTCGAACCACGTCCCGTTGGCCGTCCCGGGGTAACCGGTGCCGGCGCCCAGGCCGGCAAGAACGTAGTCGTGGCAGGTGTACACGGTGTTGTCCCACGGCTCGCCGAAGATGTCGAACTCGGTCGAGTAGGTATTGCCGTCGAGGAACAGGATGTGGTCGGGGTCAACGGAGCGGATGGCTGGCACGAGGCGCTCGTAGTACTGACCGACGACGCGCCGGCTCGGATCCGCAGGCTCGTTGATCGGGTTGTAGCCGGCAACCCAAGGGTTGCCCTTGTAGCGGTCGGCGATCACCTCCCAGAGGTGGACCACGCGGTCCTGGAAGTGCGGGTGGTCCCAAAAGGACGCCACGTGAGTGGGGTTGTCGGCGTGCCAGCCCTGGTTCTGTGCTCCCGGCAACGCGTGCAGGTCGATGACGGTGTACACGCCGTGCGCCGCGCACGCCTCGATTGCTCGATCGAGGTGACGGAAGCCCTCCTGCTTGACCTGGAAGGGCGCGGCATCGTCCTCGAGGTGGTGGTAGTTGACCGGCAGTCGGGCGCAGTTCATATTCGTCTCGGCCAGCATCTGCGCATCCGGTTCGGCGAAGAACGTGGTGAGCAGCCGCTCGAAGAACGCCTCGTACAGTTCCTGGCCGAGGACCTCGCGGACGGCGGACCGCATCAGCGACTCGTTCGCCGAATAACCGGTGATGAAGTTCTCCATGTTGAGCCAGCCACCGATGCCCACGCCGCGCAGCCGAACCTCGGCCCCGGAGGCATCGACGATGCGGTCACCCGCCGTCCGCAACATGGTCGCTTTGGGACTGTTCATGAGAACGGTGCCTTTCTCGTCTGGGCCAGGGCGATGTCGGGCAGTGCGGCGCGGGAGGGTCTACTTGATCGCGCCGGCGGACAGACCTCGTTCGAAGAGGCGCTGTAGCGACAGGTAGGCAATGATCTCGGGGATCGCGGTAATGACCGCGCTCGCTAGCACCTTGGTCTGGTCGTTGCTGAATTCGCTGACGAAGAACTGAGGCAAGAGCGTGATCGTCTGCTTGCCGGGGTCCTGCAGAAGGACCAGCGGCAGCAGGTAGTCGTTCCAGGCGTTGATCAGGGTCAGGACGACAATCGCCGCCGCGATAGGTCGGGTCAGCGGAATGACGAGGTACCAGAAGCATTTTGCCGTGCTGGCTCCGTCGACTCGTGCCGCCTCGAACAGCTCGTTGGGGACGCCGTCGACGAAGCTGCGCGTGAGCAGAAGGGTGAAGGGGATCTGTAGCGCGGCCAGGGGAAGGACCACGGAGGCGTAGGTGTCATAGAAGTTGAGTTTGGTGGCCGTGACGAACAGCGGCGTCAGGAGAACGACCTCGGGCAGCGTCAGCGCGACGATGATCATCCAGAAGTAGATCTCCTTGCCACGGATGTGTAGCTTGGAGAAACCGTATGCCGCCAGCATCGTCAATACGTAGACGACGAGGATGGTGGCCACCGCAATAATCGCGCTGTTCTTGAAGAACGTCGGAATAGCGCCTACGTCGAGTACGGCCCGGTAGTTGCCCCAGCCCTCACCGGCCAACGAGCCCTTCACCATGGCGTACAGGGGAAACAGGTAGGGCAGCACGATCAGGGTGGCGACCACCTGCAGGACAATCTTGTTTCGGCGACCGCGGGTCTCAAACATTGGGCGTCCTGTCCGTACGCATGCCGCGGATGCCGATGATGATGGCGCCCAGAAGGGCCAGAACGAGCAGGATGACAGACAGTGCTGCGCCATAGCCGACGTGTGCCATGGGGATGCTGATGCGGTAGATCATCGTGCCGAGGAACTCGGTGGCGAAATTGGGGCCACCGACCGTCACCAGGTAGGGGACGTCGAACGTCTTCAGCGCGCCGATGACGCTGAGCATGCCCAGGGCCACGGTCGTGCCGCGGACGCTGGGCCAGACGATCTGGGCCAAGGTGCGCAGATTGCCAGCACCATCGATACGGGCCGCCTCGATGATCTCGGGCTCGACCTGACCCATTGCGGCGAAGTACAGGATGAACGTCACGCCCGTCCACTGCCAGACGGTGATCAACATGATGGCGATGAGCGCCGTCCTCGGCTGGGCCAGCCATGGTTGCGTCCAGGACACGAGTCCGACGTCACTGAGCAGCGCGTTGAGCTGTCCGTCAGCGGCGAAGACCTGGCGGAACACCGGGGCCATCGTCGCCGGCGCAATGACGACCGGCGTGAAGATGATGACCTTGTAGAGCGTCCCGAGCTTGATCCGGGAGTGCACGATCGCCGCGAAGGTGAAGCCGATCAACGTCTGCAGGGCGAACGTGGCGACGAAGAAGACAAGCGTGTGCCGGATGGCGTCCCAGAAGACGGGGTCGTGATAGGCCTGGGTGTAGTTGCCGAACCCGACGCTGACCTTGTCCGGGCTGACCCCGTCCCAGTCGAGCGTCGAGATGTAGGCGGTGTCGCCGATGCAGTAGTACAGCAGACCCACAACCAGGACGAAGGCCGGCAGGATCCATGGGAGCCCGAGGGGCCGGAGCCCCCGCCGCCGACCCCCTCCCCGCCGGGTCATGGGCAGGGAGGGTGCGGAAGAGTCATCGAGGCTGCTGGCCACCGAGGACGCCGGCTGTGGATCGGTCATCTAGTCAGGCTCACTTCTTCAGCTTGTCGGCGGCTGACTGCAGGGTGGCTGCCGCCTTTGCCGGTGAGTCACTGCCGCCTGCGGCAACCGTGGTGGCGGCCGTACCGATCGCGGTCTGCAGATCGGCGCTGACGGTCGACAGTCGCGGCTCCGACGACTGGCCGGTCTTGGAGATGAGCGCCGCGAGGATCGGCTGCTGGACGGAGGAGTTGACCAGGCCGGTCTGCGCCCAGACCGGCTGCGCCGAGTTGAGTGCCGGGATGTCGTTCAGGACGTTGGCCACGAGCTGCTGGCCCGCCGACGACGTACCCAGCCAGGTGGCGAAAGCCGTTGCCGCCGGGATGTTCTTCGATCGGGCACTGACGGCGAGACCGAAGTCGGCGTCACCGTAGACCGAGGCCGGGTGACCTGCGCCAGCAACGTCGGGGAAGGCGATGGGCACCTGTGTGAAGGGGACCGGGTTCTTGACACCCGCTCCCGAGATCGCGGAGGTCATGCCGGTCTTTGTGGAGTACTGCATGTACCACGTGCCCATCATCACCATCGCATCCTTCTGCGACAGGAAGGCGTTGTTGGCATCCGGGTACTGCTGGACGCCAAGCGCACCGCTTTCCATGATCCCGTTGTGGAACAGGCTCTGCCAGATGGTGAGGGCCTTGACGATCGTCGGGTCCGTCCACTTGGCGGTGCCCGCGATGGCCTGGACCCACTTGCCAGGCTCGATACTGTCGCTGATCGCCTGAATAGTGTCCTCGTCGAACGCCGTCTGCGCCGCTCCTTGAATGAAGCAGCCGACATTGTGCGACTTGAAGGCTGCGCAGACGTTGACCCACTCTGCCAGCGTCGTCGGAGGCTTGAGGTTGTACTTCGTGAACAGGTCCTGGTTGATCCAGACGGTGCCGGCGAAGACCGCGCCGACCGAGAGGGCGCGCAGCTTGCCGTCCGTTGTCAGGCTGGAGACGCCGATCGGAGCCAACTTGGACTTCCAGTCACTGCCCAGTGCCTTGGTGACGGCCGGAGTCAGGTCAATCGCGTCGACGCCATAGGTGTCGATCGCGCCGTTGGCAGCGCCGGGCGCGACGTCGAACACGTCCGGGCCGACGCTCGACGCCAGAGCCGGGCGCAGCGCCGCGTTGTAGCCCGCGATGGTGAGCATCTTGTAGGTGACCTTGACGTTCGGGTACTGCTTGTTGAACGCCGTGATGTACTGCGTCGCCACCCCTGCGTCCGGTGTCCAGCCCCACCAGTTGACCTTGCCGGACACACTGGTGTCGACGGGTGCCGCCGCAACAGAGGGGGCGGGGCCGCTGGCTGCGGACGAGGATCCCCCTGCAGGAGACGTCGCGGCCGATCCGGTGGCACTTGCTGCTGCCGCCGTTGACGACGAGGCCGCAGCGGGCGCCGAAGAGGCAGCCGCTGCGCTGGTCTTGGCCGCGCCGCTCGAGGAGCCGGACGAACAGCCGGCCAGGGCGAGAACTGCCACACCGGCAAAGGAAGTAGCGGCGTACACCCGACGCCGTGAAGCTCTCGCGATTGCGCGCATGCCTGGTCTCCTGTAGTTAGCGGGTCGTGCGCCGTCTCGCGCGTGATGCTGCGTCGGCGGCGGTGAACGTAAGGCCGCTTCGAAAGTTTCCGGAAGTACTGCTGCACCATGTGATCACTCCGCTGGAGATGGTGTCAAGCAGTCAAAGGCCACGGAGACCTATTCGTTATGCAACGGGTTGCCCGGCGGCCCAGCGGGCTGCACGAGCGATGAGTGCCACGTGGTGGGCGGACTCGTACGACTCCGCGTCGTGCCCGAGCGCGTCGCTGACGATGCGCGCCTCACCAAGGGAACGGACCCACATCAAGGGGTGCCGGACGCCGTCCAGCTCATGCTCCAGCAGTGCCATCGGCGCACTCGGCACCCACGCCAGCCCGGTGTAGCGCTCGTCGACGACGTCGAAGTCGACTGCGCCATCGACGATGGGATGACTGCCCCGAACGACGCTGACCGCACTCGGTCCCAGCGGTGGATGTCCGGAGAGGCCGTCGATCCAGCGCGCACCGGTCACCTCGGACCACCAGTCGACGCCGGCGAGTCCGCACACGCCGACGTGGACGGCGAGCACCCCACCTCCGCGGGCGAGGTAAGCCCGGAGACCGGCGTTGCCGTCCGGCGAGGGAGGCCGCGTCGGGCCTACAGCCGCATTGACCACGATCAGGTCGACGTCATCGAGGTCGTCGAGACGATCAGTGACGTTCTCGTCCACCTCGACATGGCCGCCTGCTGCCGTGACGATGTCTGCGAGGCACCGCGAGGTCTCGGCCAGCGGGTGCCACGGATCCCCGAAGGCGCCACCACCGGAGAGGATGACCGCAGCGAAGGACATGGCACGGAACGCTACGCGGAACCGGCCCTTACCGTTAGCATGGCCTAGAAACTTTCGCCGCCGCCCCTGGAGCCAGCACATGCCACCCGTGAAGCGCACGACCCAGCCCCAAGCAAAGCCTGGGCGGTCAGGCACGTCGAAGCCGCGGGTGACCATCGCCATGATCGCCGAGGAGGCGGGTGTCTCGCTGCCCACGGTGAGCAAGGTCCTCAACGGGCACGGGGACGTCTCAGCCGAGACTCGGCAGAGGGTCCAGGGGATGCTCACTGCCGCGGGGTACCGGAGACGAGGCAGGTCCGCGCGCAAGGTGGGCTTGGTCGAGTTTCTCATCACCGAGCTCGACACACCGTGGGCGTGTGAGCTGCTCCGTGGTGCGGAACGTGAGGCCCACCGCTTGGGCACGGGGCTGGTCGTCACCGTCACTCACGACCGGCGCAGCGACCCCCGCGAGTGGCTGAAATCGCTCGCGGCGCGCCGCTCCGACGGCGTCGTCCTCGTCATGTCGCGTGTCCAGGAGGCGATCACCGAGCGTCTCCGCCCCCTCAACACCCCGTTTGTGGTCGTCGATCCGGTGGGTGGATTCGACCCCGAGGTCCCCAGCATCGGGTCGACCAACTGGGCCGGCGGCTTCAGCGCGACCGAACACCTCGTCGGTCTGGGACACCGTCGGATCGGCATGATCGCCGGGCCGCACGACATGATGTGCAGCCAGGAGCGTCTGGACGGCTACCGGGCCGCGCTCGGCCGCGTCGGGATCCCGGTGGACGCCAAGCTGATCCGGCACGGTGACTTCTACACCGACGGCGGCTATCGCGGAGCGCTGGCGCTGCTCGACCTGGCCGACCCTCCAAGCGCCATCTTCGCCGGCTCCGACCAACAGGCTCGTGGCGTCTACGATGCTGCCCGGTCGCGCGGCCTGCGGCTGCCCGAGGACCTCAGCGTCATCGGCTTCGACGACGTCGACGCGTGCGAGTGGATGTTTCCCAAACTCACCACGATCCGGCAGCCGCTCGCCGAGATGGCCGCCCTGGCCATCCGGTCGGTGTTGCAGCCCCACGGCGACGCCGAGCCACCGTTGCGGGTCGAGCTCGCCACCAGCCTGGTCGTACGAGACAGCACCTGCCCTCCGTCATCGACCAGAGCCAAGCCCAAGGTCACCCGAGCAAAGTAGCGCTTGGTCCGAAACTTTCTAGACCTTGCTGTCCTTCTGAGTCCTGAACTCGCTCCTTGACGGGGCTACTGTGCCGTCATAGCCTCGCGAACTGACGAGCAGGGCCTCTCGTCGCGATGCCGAAAGTTTTGGCCACTCGCCTCAGCCTCAGGAGTTCGGCATGCCCTTTGTCCAGGTAGACCTGCACCGCTCCGTTGCCGACCGGCTCAAATCGCAGATCAGCGACGAGATCCATGCCGCCCTCGTCGAGGCGATCGACATGGATCCGACCGACAAGTTCCAGATCTTCCGGCTGCACGACGAGGGCGAGCTCGTCTTCGACCACACCTACAACGGCGTCGACCGCCAGGACCTGGTCTACATCCAGATCCTGATGGTCCACATGTACGACGTCGGGTCGAAGCGACGGCTGTTCGACGCGATCGCGCGCAAGCTCGAGGGCATAGGCATCCGGCACGAGGACGTCCTGATAGCAGTCGTGGAGAACGGATTCGAGGACTGGTACGCCGGCAAGTTCTACACCGCGCCCGCCGCTGCCGCAGTCGCGTCATGAGAGTCCTTTACATCGGCGGCACGGGCACGATCAGCGCATCGTGCGTTCGCCGATCGGTGCAGCTCGGCCATGAGGTCGTCGTCCTCAACCGTGGACTGACCGCTGCTCGCCGGCCGCTGCCCGCCGGCGTGACGACGATCTCGGCAGACATTTCCGACGACGCTGCTATGGCCGGAGTGCTGAACGGCGAGGAGTTCGACAGCGTCATCGACTTCCTCAGCTTCACCGCTGCAGACGCCGCCGCGATGGTCCGCCGCCTCGCCGGCCGTACCGGTCAGTACGTCCAGATCAGTACCGCGTCGATGTACCACAAGCCGGTGCTGGCCCTGCCCATCGTCGAGTCGACCCCTCGCCACAATCCCTACCTCGGCTATGCCCGAGACAAGATCGCCGCCGAGAGGGTGGTGCTCGACGCTTTCGAGCAATCCGGCTTTCCCGCGACGGTGGTCCGTCCCTCGCACACCTACGACGACGCCAACCCGCCCCTGCCCGGTGGGTGGACCGTCATCGAGCGACTGGCCGCGGGCAAGGAGATCGTCGTTCCCGGTGACGGGACGTCACTCTGGACGCTGACGCACGCCGAGGACTTCGCCGTCGGCCTCGTCGGCCTCGTCGGCAACTGGCAGGCGATCGGCGAGACGTTCCACATCACCTCAGCCGAGGCGCTTCCCTGGGACGTCATCTACCAGATCCTCGGGCGTGCGCTCGACGTCGAGCCCCGCCTGGTCCATGTGCCGTCGGAGTTCCTGCCGCTGGCCGCCCCGGATTGGTTCTGGTCCGAGCTGATCGTCGGAGACCTTTCGCACAGCGTCATCTTCGACAACAGCAAGATCAAGCGGTACGTGCCCTCGTACCAACCGGTTGTGACCTGGTCCGAGGGGGCTCGGCGGTTGATGGCCTGGCGCTTCAACCACCCCGATCTGGCCACGTCGGAGGCCGCCGCCGATGCAGTGTTCGACCGCCTGGTGGGTGGCTACCGCGACGCGGCCAAGGTGTTTCAATCGCTCGCACCGTGACCGGATCGGCGCCGTTGCAGCTGCGGCCTCTGGGCACGACCGGCCTGATGGTGCCCGGTCTTTGCCTGGGCACGAGCCCATTGGCCAGCATGCCCGACCTCTACGGGTACGAGGTGGGCGCCGAGCAGGCCGAGGCCACCATCACCACCGCCCTCGGCAGCGGCATGACCTTCGTCGACACCGCCAACGGGTACGGCGCCGGCAGCGCTGAGCGCCGTATCGGTGCGGTCCTCAAGCGTGTGGGTGGCGTTCCCGAGGGGGCGGTGATCGCCACGAAGGTCGACCCAGACCCTGCTACCGGTGCCTTCGACGCCGACCGCATCCGGCGGTCGGTCGAGGAGAGCCTCGACCGCCTCGGGGTGGACCGGGTGCAACTGATGTACCTGCACGACCCGGAGTACCACCTGACCTTCGCCGAGGCGATGGCCCCTGGCGGCCCGGTCGCGGCCTTGGTGCAGCTGCGTGATCAGGGTGTGCTCGCGCACCTTGGGGTTGCCGGCGGCCCGGTGTCGCTCATGACGCAGTACGTCGCCACAGACGTCTTCGAGGTTGTCATCAACCACAACCGGTTCACTCTGCTCGACCGCAGCGCGGGTCCCCTCATGGACGAGGCGGCAAGGCGCGAGGTGGCCTTCGTCAACGGCGCCCCGTACGGCGGAGGAATGCTAGCCCGCGGTCCGGAGGTCCAGCCGCGCTATGCCTACCGCGAGACACCGGAGACCACGCGCGCGGCGGCACGCGCCATGCAGGCCGCGTGTGCCAGGCACGGCGTCGAACTCGCCGTTGCCGCGCTGCAGTTCTCCGTACGCGACCCGCGCGTGACCTCGACCATCGTCGGCCTTTCCAGGCCCGAGCGGGTGGCCGAGACCCTCTCATCGGCCGAGACCACCATGCCCGACGAGCTCTGGGCGGAGCTCGATGCCCTGGCCCTGCCACGCGACCTCTGGCTGGACAACTAGATCTGGCTCATGCCGCCGTCGACCACCAGCTCAATGCCGTCGACGAAGCTGCTCTCGTCACCTGCCAGGAACAGGGCCGCGCTGGCCACCTCATCGGGGTGGCCGATCCGGCCCAGCGGCACCGCCTGCATGATGGCAGCACGAACAGCCGCTGCCTGTCCTCCGAGGAAGCGCTCGAACCCTTCGGTTTCCGTCGGACCGGGGCTCAGCGCGTTGACACGGATCCGGCGGCCCCGCAAGTCATTGGCGAGGGTCCGCGCAAGTGAACGTACGGCTGCCTTGTTGGCGTTGTAGACAGCGTTGCCCGCCCCGCCGTTGCCGCCCGCTATCGACGACACCAGGACTACCGAGGCACCGTCACGCAGCACATCCAGCGCTGAGGTCACGGTGAGGAGCATGGCGTCGAAGCTGACATCGGCGTTGGCCACGAGAACGTCCAACGGGCGCCCAAAGGCACCTACACGATCGAACAACCTGGCTACGTCCGCGGGCTGGGAAGCGTCCGCCAGCACCCCGACCGCCTCGTGCCCGATCAGGTCCACCGCGTCCGCGAGCCTGTCCGCGTTGCGGCCTGTCACGACGACGAAGGCGCCCTCGCGGGCGAACCGACGAGCAATGGCCAGGCCGATGCCGGCGGAGCCGCCGGTCACCACTGCCATCCTTCCGTCCAGCATCCCCATGGTTCCACCTAAACTTTCGAGGGCCGGTGCAGCGACGCCACCACGCTAGAGACTTCTTGACTCAGAGGCTAAGCAATCCCTAGCATGCGGTCCATCGCCCCACGCTGATTCACCCTAGCTTCCAGAAACTTTCTGGACGGAGTCCACACATGACACCAGAGCCGCTACAGCCCCTCGCCACCCGTGGACCGTCCGTCGTCGACAGCAAGGGCCAGACCGTGCTGCTGCGTGGGGTCTGCATCGGGGGCTGGCTCAACATGGAAAACTTCATCACGGGATACGCCGCAAACGAGTCGATGATGCGCGCCGCCGTCCGCGCGGTGCTCGGCGACGAAAAGTACGAGCTCTTCTTCGATCGCCTGCTCACCAGCTTTTTCGGCGACGCCGACGCCGCCTTTCTCGCGCGCTGCGGGCTGAACTGCGTACGCATTCCGGTCAACTACCGCCACCTCGAGGACGACGCCCACCCGTTCGACATCATCGAGGCCGGCTTCCGGCACCTCGACCGCGCCATCGAGACCTGCGGACGTCACGGCATCTACACCGTCATCGACCTGCACGCGCTGCCCGGCTCGCAGAACCAGCACTGGCACTCCGACAACCCCACCCACGTCGCGGCATTCTGGCAGCACCCGCACTTCCAGGACCGGGTAGCCCACTTGTGGGGAGTGATCGCGGAGCGCTACAAGGGCAACCCGTGGGTGGCCGGATACAACCTGATGAACGAGCCTGCCGACGAGTCACGCACCGTCGTCGGACCGGTCTACCGACGCCTCTTCGAGGCCGTGCGCGCCGTCGACCCCGACCACATCATCTTCCTCGACGGCAACACCTACTCCACCGAGTTCGACTTCTTCGCCGAACCGTGGGACAACGTCATCTATACCCTGCACGACTACGTGGCGGCGGGCCTCGGACGCGGCGGCGACTACCCCGGGACCACGGACGGGCAATGGCACGACCGGGACACCGTCGAGGCCAAGTTCCTCGAGCGGGCCGACTATGCACGACGTACCGGAACCCCCATCTACGTTGGTGAGTTCGCGCCGATCTACACAGGCGATGAAGCCGTCGACGTCCAGCGCCGACAGATCCTCGCCGATCAGTTGGAGATCTACCGCCGCTACGACGCGGGCTGGGCATCGTGGATGTACAAAGACCTGGGCCGGCAGGGGCTCGTCATGGTTCGGCCGGACTCCCCGTACGGTGCTCTGGTCGCGGACTTCGTCGCCAAGAAGCACCGGCTGGGCGTGGACCAGTGGGGCAGCACGGGCGAGGGACCGCGAGAGGTCACCCAACCCGTGCAGGATCTGATCGCCCTCGAGTTTCCCGACTTCGACCCGTACCCCTGGGGGCGGTTCGACTGGGTGCGCACTCTGCTGCTCAACATCACGTTCGCCCAGCCGATGGTGCAGGAGTACGCCGAGCTGTTCCGGGGGCTCGACGACGACGCGCTGATCGCCCTGGCCGACTCGTTCGCCTTCGACAACTGCACGGTGCGCGAGTCGCTGCGCGAACAGCTCGAGAAGGCGTGACCTTATGAAGGCCGCGGTGCTACGCGGCATCTCCCAGCCGCTGCAGATCGAGGACGTCGACCTGGACGCTCCGCTGGCCGGTGAGGTGCGCGTCGCAGTCGAGGCGGCCGGGGTGTGTCACAGCGACCACCACTACATGGTCGGCGACATGACGTGTCCGCTCCCGGTCGTCCTCGGCCACGAAGGCGCCGGCACTGTGATCGAGGTGGGCCCGGGCGTCGCGTCCGTGTCGGTCGGTGATCGGGTAGCGATGATGTGGCGGCCACGGTGCGGACTCTGCGACTACTGCCTCAGCGGGCGGCCGGTGCTCTGCCGCGGCGGCCGACTGCAGGCGACGACGGGGGGTCTGCTGACCGGCACGTCCCGACTGCACCGAGGCGACGAGCAGCTCCACCACTTCCTCGGGGTGTCCTGCTTCGCTGAGGAAGCGGTGCTGTCCGAGACCTCCCTCGTACGCGTTCCTGCGGACGTCCCGCCCCACATCGCCGCGATCGCCGGATGCGCTGTCATCACCGGCGTCGGGGCCGTCGTCAACGTGGTCGACCGTGCGGTGGGCTCCAGCATCCTGGTGCTCGGCGCGGGCGGGGTCGGCCTCTCAGCCGTCATGGGGGCGCGACTGGTGGGCGCAGCCCAGGTGTTGGTCGCCGACGTCGACGACGCGCGGCTGGCGCTGGCCCGCCGGCTCGGCGCGACGCACATCATCAACACGACGCGCGACAACCTTGGGGAGGCGGTCGCCGACGTCGCCGGCGAGGGCGTCGACTGGGCTGTCGAGGCCATCGGCAACCCCGGGGTCCTACGGCAGGCGGTGAGTGCGCTGCGGCCGGGGGGCACACTCATCGCGGTCGGGCTGGCCCGTACCGATGCCACGTTCGAGGTGCCGTTGAACGAGCTCGTCCAGCGGCAGAAGCGCATCGTCGGCAGCCTCTACGGCTCGGCCAACCCGGCGATCGACCTGCCCAAGCTGTTCGCGCTCTACCAGTCGGGACGCCTTCCGTTGGACGAGCTCGTCGGCGAGCGTTTCGCCCTGGCCGACATCAACGCCGCATACGACGGTCTGCTGGCGGGTGCTGTCGGACGGTCCGTGGTGGAGCCGGGGACATGACCACCGGACCGTTCGCGACCTACCCGAGCCTGGCCGGACGGGTCGCCTTCGTCACGGGCGGCGCGAGCGGGCTCGGCGCGGAGTTCGTCGCCCAGCTCGCCGCCCAGGGAGCGCTGGTGTCGTTCGTCGACGTGCAGGCAGCGGAGGGACGAACGCTGGCTGGGGAGGTTGCGGCCGCCGGCCATCCCGAACCGCTGTTCCAGCAGTGCGACGTACGCGATATCGCCGCATTGCGGGCCGCCATCCAGGTCACCGGCGACCGGCTGGGTCCGGTCACGGTGCTGGTCAACAACGCGGCCAACGACGAGCGGCACACGGTCGACACCCTCGACGTCGCGGCGTGGGACGAGCGGATGGCGGTCAACCTGCGGCACCACTTCTTCGCCGCGCAGGCGGTGGCGCCGATGATGCGGGCCGCAGGCCGCGGCTCGATCGTCAACCTCGGCTCGATCAGCGCGCACATCGACCTAGTGGACATCCCCGCCTACATCACGGCGAAAGCCGGCATCGAGGGCTTGACCCGCGCGCTGGCCCGCGACCTCGGTGGCGACGGGATCCGGGTCAACTGCGTCATCCCCGGTTGGGTGATGACGCAGCGCCAGCTCGACCAGTGGGTGACGCCCGAGGCAGAGGCGCTGATCGATCGATCGCAGTGTCTTCCCCGCCGACTCATCCCTGCAGACGTCGCCCGCATGGTGCTCTGGCTGGCCGCGGACGACGGGGCCGCGTGCACCGGGCAGAACTACATCGTCGACGGTGGTTGGATGTGACCGGCTAGACGGGTCGCCCGGCAGTGCGCCATGAGTGCTCGGCGCGGAAGCCGAGCTCGACCTCGGCGCGCTCCCCGCTGAGCAGACTCTCGTGGCCCAGCAGCGGTCGGCGCAGCGGAACCTCCGGAAAGGCAGACTCCGCGAGCTGCGCCGATCGCTGTTCCATCAAGGTGTCCTGCGCGACGATGATGTAGTTGCGGGCGCCCGTGACGTCGGCGGTCAGGGCCAGCCGACAGGCCCTGGCGACATCGCGCACATCGACGTAGGCCCAGAGGTTGAAGACCCGTTCCCGAACGTCGGTCGAGTACGAAGGGACCCTCGCGTAGTCCTCGGCGACATGGACGTTGGAGAGCCGCAACCCGACGAACGGGATGCCGGACCACGCGGACACGTGCTCCGCGGCTACCTCGCCGAGAACCTTCGACAGGGCGTACGCCGAGGTCGGCAGTGGGTGGTGGTCCTCGTCGACCGGGAGATAGCGTGGCGCCGCCTCCCCGAAGGGGAGGCCGAGTGTGGTCTCGCTGGCACTCCAGACGACGCGCGTGACACCCACCTTGGCTGCCGACAGGAACACGTTGTTGTTGATCACGGTGTTGGTGTTCAACGTGTGGGCATCGGTGAAGAAGCCGGGTGCGGGGATCGCCGCGAGGTGGACCACGGCATCGGCGCCGTCCAGCGCGTCCAGAGCCTGGCCGTAGTCGGTGAGGTCAGCGCGCACCAACGGCGCGCCGAGGGCCGCGAGCGGACCGCGGTCACCGGGCGCTCCGACGCTGTCGATCGCCCGTACCTGGTAGCCCTCGCTGACGAGGTGGGCCACCACGGCCGGACCCGTCTTGCCGCTGGCTCCCGTCACCGCGACGACTGTCGGCATAACCTGTTCTCATCCCTCGGGACCCGCCCGTACGAAGGAAACTTTCGTCGCCCGAAAAGGCCGAGTTGTCGCAGTATCAAGCGGCAGCACTGCCGCGTCCGATCAGACTACACCGACCTTGACCCTCTCCCGTTCGCGAAAGATTCGAACCCCGCCTCATCAACCTCGTGACGAGAGCGCGACCACGGCCAGCGAGGCTCTAGAGTCGATGGTGGTAGAGGCTCGAGGTGAGGGCAGAGGACGCAAAGGTGGCAGGCAAGGCGAGCACGGAGGCCCAAACGGCGCGCCCGACGCTGGCCTCGATCGCCGCAGCCGCAGGTGTCTCGTTGCCCACCGTCTCCAAGGTCGTCAACGGCCGTACCGATGTCTCCCCCCAGACCCGTGCACGCGTCGAGCGCCTTCTGCACGAGCACCGCTACCTGCCTCCGGGCCGTCGGCGGGCAGGGCGTACCGGGCTGGTCAACTTGGTCTTCAACGAGTGGGACAGTCCCTGCGCGATTCAGATCGTCCGCGGTGTCGAGGACTTTTCCGCCGACCAGGGCAGGGGCGTCGTGGTGTCGGCCGTGGGGCCGAGCGAGGGTCGACCGGCTAGTTGGAACGGGGCGGCTGCCGGCCACGACACCGACGGCGTGATCCTGGTGACGTCTGAGGTGACCATCGACCAGTGGCGCAAGCTGCACACCAAGGACATCCCGCTGGTCGTCATCGATCCGGTGAACGCTCCTGGCCCTGAGCTGCCCAGCGTGGGCGCGACCAACTGGGCCGGCGGCATCTCGGCCACCGAGCATCTCCTCGAGCTCGGCCATCGGCGCATCGGCGTGATCTCCGGGCCGGGCTCCTATCTCGGCAGTCGGGCCAGGCTCGACGGCTATCGCTACGCCATGGAGCGGGCCGGCATCGCTCATGACGCTGACCTCGTCCGCTACGGTGACTTCCAGCACGAGGGCGGCTTCCGGTGCGCCGCCGAGCTGCTCGACCTTGCAGAGCCGCCGACCGCCATCTTTTCCGGCAGCGACCAGATGGCCCTGGGGGTGTACGAAGCGGCTCGCCAGCGTGGCCTTCTCATCCCTCGCGACCTCAGCGTTGTCGGCTTCGACGACCTTCCGGTCGCGCGCTGGTTGTCCCCGCCGCTCACGACCGTGCGTCAGCCACTGATCGACATGGGCCGGGTGGCGGCCGAGATGTTGTGGGCAATGGTCGATGGCCAAAAGACCCGCTCCCAGAGCCTCGAGCTGGCCACCGAGCTCATTGTGCGGGACTCGACCGCGGCTCCACGCTAACGCCGGTCAATCGGTCGACTGTGTCCCGAGCTGGAGGATCCCGTCGACGCGGCGGGGCACCGGGCTAGGCCCGTCCCGCAACTCCACCGGCAGGACGGCGACCGGGGCGTCCTGGAGCGCAACCGGCCGCAGGAACCGGCGCAGCGACGTGGCCCCGACCGACGTGTGCAGCGAGTTGGTGCCCGGCCAGGGACCGCCGTGGTGCTGTGCCCACGAGACGGCGACTCCGGTGGGGTAGCCGTTCCAGACCAACCGCCCAGCGACTGCCTGCAGCCGTTCAGAAAGCGCCATCAGACCAGGCTCGTCTGCCTCGGCGTGGACGGTCGCGGTGAGCGCACCTGGCAGGGCGCCGAGAACCGGCGTGAGGTCCTCGAGGGCCTCGTACCGCACGAGTAGCGCCAGCGGCCCGAAAACCTCGTGCAACAGCTCGGGCCGGTCGGGCAAGTCGGCTGCGACGTCGAGCTCGAGCAACGTTGCGCCCACCCGCGCGGGGTCATCCAGGGCCGAGGCACCATCGAGCAGATCGCGCAGGCCGTCCTCGGCAGCAAGGGCAGCGGCACCGGCCACGTAGCTCGCCCGAATGCCATCGGTGAGCATGGCGAACGTCGCGTCCCGTATGGCCGCGACACAGGCGTCGCGCAGTGCGTCGCCCCCCTTCCCCGACGGGATGAACGCCAGCCCGGGCTTTGTGCAGAACTGCCCACTGCCCAGGGTGAAGGAGCCCCCGAGCCCGGCGCCGATCTGCTCGCCGCGCACGCGCGCCGCCTCGGGAGTGACGATGACGGTGTTGACGCTGCCGAGCTCGCCGTAGAACGGGATCGGAGCAGGTCGGGCCGCCGCCAGGCCGGCGAGAGCCTGACCGCCAGCTACGGACCCGGTGAAGCCCACGGCCCGGATGTCGGGGTGCTCGACAAGATCGCGACCCGCCTGTTGACCGGAGACCAGCTGCAGCACGCCAGCCGGGGCAACGCTGCTCATCGCCTCGAAGCACAGCAGAGATGTCAGGGGGTGCGCCGGATGGGCCTTGACGACGACCGTGCAGCCCGCGGCCAGCGCCGACACCGTGTCACCGCCAGGAACCGAGAAGGCAAGGGGAAAGTTGCTGGCACCAAAGACTGCGACCGGTCCCAGTGGGAGGAGCATGCGTCGCAGGTCCGGGCGTGGGCCCATCGGGGTGTCGGCGGCGTGGTCGATCGCAACCTCGAGATAGGACCCCTCTGCGATAACTTCGGCGAAGAAGCGCATCTGGAAGCACGTACGGACAAGCTCGCCGCGCAGGCGCACCTCCCCGAGGTTCGTCTCTCGCCCGGCAACAGCAACGATCTCGTCTGCACGCTCGGCCAATGCGTCGGCCATTGCCCCGAGGACGGCACCGCGGTCGGCACGAGAGGTCCGCGACCACGCCAGGAACGCTGACGCGGCCGCTCGGCAGGCCTCGTCGACGTCCGCCGGTGCGCTGTCCGGAAACCCGGCGTCCCTCATCGTCACGGTTGCATCTCCAGCGCTGGTTTGCCGGTCACGACAGGATTGTTGAGCTCGCCTAGTCCGGCAATGCCGATCCGTACGACATCTCCGGTGACCAGTGTGAACGGAAGCTCAGGTACGAGGCAGGTACCCGTAGCCAGCACAACCCCGCCGGGAAACTCGTCGGCGCGGAACAGGTAGTCAAGCAGATCCTCGATGCGCCGGTGCAGCTGGTCCGTACTGGCCGTCCCGCTCCAGATCTCTTCCCCACCGCGGGTGATGGCCAGCTCGATGGCCAATGCGCAAGGGTCAGGCACCTCCCAGACCGGCGTAATGCCAGGGCCGAGCGCACAGCTGCCTAGATAGACCTTGGCCTGCGGGAGGTAGAGCGGATTCTCGCCCTCGATCGAGCGCGAGCTGACGTCGTTGCACACGGTGTAGCCGACCACCTGGCCGTACCTGTTGGCAACAACAGCGAGCTCTGGCTCCGGCACGTTGATGGTTGAGTCAGCTCGCACCGAAATCTGTCCCGAAGGCCCGACAACTCGCCAGGCCGCGGCCTTGAAGAAGAGCTCGGGTCGGTCCGCCTCATAGACTCTGTCGTAGATGTCAGCTTCGTGCTCGGACTCCAGCATCCTTGCGGTTCGGGAGCGTTGGTAGGTGACGCCAGCGGCCCAGACCTCAGTCAGCCCATCAACGGGCGCGAGCACGGTCTCGCCGGCATCCTGTACGGCAGCCTGACCCGCAGCCCGTTCAATGAGCTCGCGAAAGTCATCCAAGGGCAGTGCGAGCAGCTGAGCGACACTGCCACCAAGAGAGACGTCGCCGCTGTCGGTTCGAAGCGCGACGTGAGGCGGAGAAGCAGAACCGGCGAGCCGGACAATCCTCAAAACCGATCCCCAATCGCATCGGGAGCGCCTGGGCAGGCGCGGGGGCGCGGCCCAGAACGACGCCCAAATCAAACTACTGCTTCTCCACGGCCAGCGCGCCTTTGAGTCGAGCGGATAGGGCCGCGGTCGCGCCAGGAGCGAAGTGGCCGTCGCAGCGGGACTCCGGACACCATCGCTGACAGGACGTCGCCATGGGGCCGTATGTCGCCTGCGCTTCGGGTGAGGCAAGTCATCGACAGAGACCGAGACACCTCCCAGTTCACCACCGCGCCACAGCACGCATGGTCATGACCCGACCTGCACCAGCGTCAAACGGCCTTGTTGAGGCGCCTGCCGAGTATCGAGTGCTTCACTGCCAGCCATTCGTCTCTTGTCTGAGGACTTTCGTGCTGTCTCGTCCGGCTTGCCGGCTGACGGACGGGGCTTGCCAGCATCTCGTCAACATCAACTGTTGAGCGCCTGAAAAG
The DNA here is from genome assembly GCA_033097465.1 of Acidothermaceae bacterium B102. Classification (GTDB taxonomy): domain Bacteria; phylum Actinomycetota; class Actinomycetes; order JAWWOL01; family JAWWOL01; genus JAWWOL01. The sequence continues at coordinate 2,451,603 of AP028633.1, read as the reverse complement.
GGCAAATTCGCCGACAGAGCGTCGTCTTGATCTATGCCGGCCACGCATCCCGCACTCAGACAATGTGGTGGGCCGCCTGGGGATCGAACCCAGAACCCGCGGATTAAAAGTCAGAACGGTGTCGTCCGGCCCGTGTGCCCTGGTGTTGCCTCGTGCTGTGACCAGGACTTTTGTCCAACGCAGTGTCCGGCTGGTGTTGTCTCGTAGCGCCTCCTACCGTGTCTTCCGGGGTCAAGATGTGGTCACGGCCACACACTCGGGAGTGCTGTCGTGACCGCCGTCGAGGCCGACCCTGAGGCCACCTCTGCGGCAATGTCCGCGGCCCCTGGGTTAGTTGTCGAGGACCGGTTCGCGATCGTCCCGGAGTGGCTGCTCGACGCGGATGTCAGCGACGCCGCGATCCGGCTCTACGCGGTGCTGCTTCGGTACGGGCAGTCCTCTGGCGCGCGGATGCCGGGCCGGGCGACGCTAGCCCGACGGCTACGCAAGAAATCGACCGACTCGGTCGACCGGGCGATGCACGAGCTCGAGGAGATCGGCGCCGTCACGTTGGAGCACCGCTTCTCCCACGGCCAACGGCTCACCAACCTCTATCACCTCAAAGCCACCCGCGGGCCGGCCCCTTCAACTGCGGTTCAGGAGGGAGGTGGCCGCAAATTTGCGGCCACCCCGGTTTCCACCGCCGCAGTCGCAAGCGTGGAAAGCGACGGGGGTAGCCGCACGGATGCGGCTCGGGGTGGCCGCAACGATGCGGCTGGGGTAGCCGCAATTCTGCGGCCCCACCCAGAGCACGTCACCCAGACAGAAACCCCCTCCTCCGCGACCGAAGCCGCCCGAGACAGCTCTCTCCAGGAGGGCAGGAACCCGTGGCGGGAGGAGGAGGACCGCTTCCTGCTCTCCCTCGGCATCACCGACATGGGCGGGTTCGTGTCCGACGTCCAGGCGCTCCGCACCGATGCCGGCGCCCCGACCGGTCGCGCAGGGGATCGCAGCCAGCGGGAACGTGATGAGGCCATTGACCGCGGTGAAGACGCGATCGACCTGCTGTACCGGGTCCCGGCGAGCATAGGCCCCGCCGTTGCCGCGCTGGATGCGCTCATGGCCGAGGCTGATTCCTTCTGCGTCAGCGAGCAACTCCTCACGCTGGCGTCCAACGAGACCGACCGCCGCTTTCGCAGCTGGTTCTGCCAGCAGTTCATGACCCAGGTCGCCGGCGCAGCTCCCATAGCCTGGGACGGCCCTGTTGCGCCGTAGCTGCTGAGCCTCACGGAGGCGGCGTCGCGACACCGTGCCCAGGCGCGGGCGCCACACCGCAGCACAGGCGGACGGCCCAGAGGCGAATCCCCGACAGGTGGGGCTAAGGGTTCGCCCAGTTGTGTCGATCTTTTGACAGCGACTGACGAGAAGCGGGGATCGGATGCGGCACGACCGGGGCGTGAGCGGCAGGGAGTACCGGCTTCTCGCGACGCTGGTCGGCGTCGTCGCCTTCAGCTACCTCGCGTCCCAGGTGCTCGTCGACTTCCTGTACCCGAACGCCTCCACCCTCGTCGTTGACTCGTTCGAGGTCTCGGTGATCACCGTGTTCGCGACCACCGGTCTGTGGTGGACAGTGGTCCGGGCGCTGCGCGCTCGGCACCGAGCCCAGGCCTTCGACCACGAAGTCCAGGCGGCGCTGGACATGGCCGCCACCGAGGCAGAGGGCTACAGCGTCGTCCAACGCGCTCTGAAAGCCACGGACGTGGTCGGCCACGCGCAGCTCAAGCTCGCGGACTCCAGCGAGGCGCACCTCAAGGTAACGGTCGACCACGAGCGCGGCGGCCCTCTGGTTGCCTGTGGCGTCGGCGCGCCGTACGACTGCCCAGCGATCCGCCGGGCCCAGACCAGCAACTTCGCCTCTGACGGTGCCCTGGACGCTTGCCCCCATCTGATCGATCGTCTCGACGAAGCCACCGGAGGGCCCGAGGTCGGTGCCGTGTGTGTCCCGGTGAACGTGGTCGGGCGTGCGATCGGGGTCCTTCATGTAGTGGCGCCCGCAGCGCGGATGCCCTCGCCCGCCCAAGTCCGCGACCTCGAGGTCATCGCGGAACGAGCCGGCGCCCGATTGGGCATGATGCGGGTCATGGCGCAAACCCACCTCCAGGCAGCCACCGACCCGCTCACCGGTCTGCTGAACCGACGCAGTCTGGAGAACCGGATGCACGAACTGATACGCAGCCGCCAGTCGTTCTCGGTGGCCATGGGCGACCTCGACCACTTCAAAGCCCTCAACGACGCCCACGGCCACGACGCTGGAGACCGGGCCCTCCGCGTTTTCTCCCGGACCGTTATCAACGCGCTGCGCAGCGGCGACATCGTCTCCCGCTACGGCGGAGAAGAGTTCGTCCTGGTCTTCCCCGGGCTGACCGCACGGGAAGCCGGCAGCGCCCTCGAACGAGTACGAGAGGCCCTCGCCCTCGCCGTCAACGCCGGCAACGTGCCAGCATTCACCGCCAGCTTCGGCGTCGCCCACAGCGCCGACGCCGACGACCTCGAGGAACTCCTGCGCATCGCCGACACAGCGCTGTTCCAAGCAAAACGCCAGGGCCGCAACCGAGTCGTCGTCGACCACGGAAGCACAGCGCAGTCTGCCGACCCACAACCGGTCGACGGCGTGTCCGGACAGCGGATCAGCCCAACACCAAGCACCCCGACAAGGCCGGCCGAGTAGCCCCGGACACCCGTTAGCCCGATGTAACGGCGGTCGCTCGGAGTATGCCCGCACGTCCGGGCGTGAGCTGGATGACCTGCACTCGCAGCAGCGTGTGCTGGCCTCCTTCGCCGTTAGCCTCGAGCTGAGCCCAGAACTGCTCCTGCAGGTCGGCGACGACGTGCATCGCTGCGTCGTAATCCGTCGTCCTGGCAAGAGGCGCCCGCTGCGGGAGCGTCTGGTCCGTCACCACGAAGTAGGTTCCCGTCATGCCACCCACCGTCCCGGACGCCGGCTGGGACGACCGTCGAGCTGGCGGCCTGTTGATGACCGGCTTTCGGGTTGTGGATGAGCCGGCCCGGCCCGTCAGGGCCGGGCCGGTCGCCGTTCTCTACTTCCGGCGGCGCGGCTGCCGGGGTGCCGTCGGGAGGTCGAGGACGGCGGCGAGGGTCTCGGCCCGGTGCCAGGTCGTGAGGTACGAGCGCAGCGCCGGGGCGGCGTGCACCCGCACGGTCAACGCCCCGACCCGTACCGCGAGCACCGGGGTTCCCTGCACGCTGGTCTCCGTGACCACCGAGTACCGCTGCGGCCCGACCACGTTAGTCAGCACCGACGTGCCCTGCCCGACCTGGTGCGCCCCGGCGGCGAGCCCGACCGGGGCAGCAGCACGCTCGCGGCCTGCCGGACGGCCTCCCTCCACGCGTTGACGTGGGAAAACAAGGCGTCGCGGTCGTAGACGTAGGTCAGGCAGTCCCCCACCGACACCGCCAGGTACGGGCGGTCCTGCGGACCACCACCGTCCCGCGCCATCACCGAAGCGGGTTGCGCCCCCCACACGCTGAACGCCACCGACACCGAGTGCGCCCCCAGCACCGGGACCTGCGGGCGGACCGTGCTCGACGGGTTGGTCTTGGTGTCCACGTTGATCGCCATGGTGTCCTCCTGCGGTTCCGCAATCACGCGGTGTGCCGGTGTCCCCCGGCCCTAGGGGCGGCGGGTTCACCCCTGTCGCCGTAAGGCCGCCCGGAGGGGACGTAGAGGCTCACCAGGCAAGGGAAGAAGCCGAAGACTGCTTGCCGCGGAGCGCCTGGCAAGGATCTCTCGGCGCCCTTGCCCGGAGAGAGACGACCCCACAATCCGGGGGCATCCCAGAAGGCCAGCCGGCCGAAGGCCCGACCCTGTGTACAGGCCCTTCCGTTCACAAACGGAAGAAGCAGCGACGAACGCGAATCTGAGCCCTACAAGGTGCCAATACCACGCAACACTACAGTAGCTCGACGGGGCAGAATGGGCAGACCACGACAGAGCGGGTAACCACGTTCGTCACCCTGCCGGCGGTCCCTGGGCGAGCACTTGGGCGACCGCGGCCTCCGCACTTTCCATATTGTCAAAAAATTGTAACACGCTGTCCGAGTACTTCCCGGGCCCGGTGCTCAATCGTCGCTGCTGCATCTGAGTCGTAAGATTGTTGACAACGACAGCCACAATTTGCACGCCGCGAGTTGCGATGTCCTCCACGAGGCTCTCAATAAGATCCTGCACCTCCTGAATCTGCGCAGTCGAGCCTCGCAAATCCGAGATCAGTCCCCAGCTGCCGCGGCTCTGCTCAACGGCGAGTCGAGCGGCACTGACGTATTCGTTTGCCTCAACAACATTAAGCAGGCCCCTCCGGCGGAGATAAAGTACGTGATCATGCCACGCGACCTCATAAGCTGACATCCCGACCCCGATCTCCAATGACGTAGATCGCTCCATGTTCAACAACTACAGAAGGCGACCGCCGCGGCGACGAATAACTCTCTCAGTGGTCAGGAGCCGGCGACTGAAGGTTCGGGCTGCAACTGACAGTGCAGGACGGCCGAGATCGCGCACTCCTCGTCGACGTCAGACTGATCACCGCTCACGCCGACTGCACCGAGCAATCGACCCTTTGCTCGGACGAGTACCCCTCCGGGGACGGGAACGAGCCGGCCCTCTGCCGCGACGGCTACCGCGCCGTAGAACGCCGGCATACTGGCCGCCCGATTTGCGATTTCCCGGGATGAGAAGCCCATCCCCAGTGCGCCCCAAGCCTTGGCGCGAGCAATTTGCGGCCGCAAAATTCCGGATCCATCTTCCCTGAAGACTGCGACGTCGTGGCCGCCACTGTCGAGAACCACGACTGTCAAGGGTGCAGCTCCGAGCCGTCGGCCGTTGGCGATAGTCGCCTGAGCGATTTCCAGTGCGAGAGTCAGCGTTATCACGTCTCGTCCAAGGGGGCGGTGACACCTTCTGCGGCGGCTATACGATCGGTCTGCATGAAGCGAAGTAGGGCGGCGGCATCCTGGTCGCCGAACCCGAAACCCATCGCTCGGTCATAGAGCCCGACCGTTGCGTCCAGCATTGGCGTGGGGAGGTCCAGACTCTGCGCGAACGCACGAACTAAGTCCACGTCTTTCACAAACATGGATATCTTTGCTGTAGCGGGCAGGTAGGCATCATCTATCATTAGCTTCCCGCGGTGCGTAAAGATGACGGAACCACCGGCACCGTCGGCGATGACCTCCCACAAGGTACGCCGGTCCAGACCTGCCCTAATTCCGAGTGCGAACGCCTCCGCCGTGCACACATTGTGCGCTGCCACCAGCAGATTGGCCACGTACTTCATGATAGAGCCGGAGCCGAAAGCTCCAACGTAGAGGACGCTGCGCGAGAATCCCTCAAGCACCGAGCGCACTTCTTCAAAGGCTGCTTCATCCCCGCTGCCGTAGACAGCCACGTCGCGAACCCTCGCCTGAGCACCTGTACCGCTAAGCGGACAGTCCAAGAGCTCGATACCGCCTTCGCGCAGCACACCTTGGGCGCAACGCTTTGTGGCAAGGTCCAAGGTGGAGGTTTCCACCACGATCGTTCCTGCGGGGGCAAGCGTCGCAATCTCTTCGGAGACATCCATGAGGGGCTGAGCGCTCGGCAAGGAGGTGAGAATCATGTCAGCCTCTGTTGCGACTGCCGCCGCCGTACTAACGGCGCGACCGCCGAGGTCCGTGAGGGATGTACGCGCCGAAGGTTTCAAGTCGTAGCCGACAACGCTGTGGCCGGCTTCCAACAGGTTGGCCGAGATAGCCGATCCCATGATCCCGAGACCGATCACACCGACTCTCACCGTGACCCCCCGTCCACCGCGATCAAGCCGGTGCGAGACGCAACGGCGGCTGAGGCCGCCTCGGATGAGCCCTCTTGCCAATCCCGCGCTGGCAGGAAAGCCGAGGTAGGGATCACAGCGTGAGGGCGGGCCCGCGTACCAAGCTGGTCGAGCGACCAGGGTCCGACCAAAGTCGATGTGTCGGACGTGGCACGCGCATGAGCCTGCCCGCCAGACCCACCATTCGCCACGTCGAGCCCGGGCTGATTATCCGCATGCCCGGCCGAGACTGGAAGGTCCTGCAATGGCGGGGCCGTGCGAGCGATGCACTCGCGGGGGGTGCGTTGGATGCGGTCGGTCTCAGCTGCCAAAATCATCGATTCAACGCCATTAGTCTGTACAACTTGCGGGGGCGTCCAGGTCCCCCATGACAGACATCCACCTCCGCTTGCTGCGAGTTAACGAGGTGCTCGAGATACCGGCGCGCCGTAACACGCGCCATTGCCGACACACGCGCGACCTCCTCAGCGCTGGCAAAGTCCTCGCCTGCCCGTCGAAGAGCCAATCGCACAGCGTCGAGTGTCTCCTGCTGGAGATTCTTCGGGAGCGAGCTCCTGCGCGGATGAGAGTAGAGAAGGTCGATCTGCCACTGCTCAAGTTCTCCTCGCTTGTTGAACGCCCGCATACGATCCCCGAAACGTAGCAAGGCTTCCTGCAGCCGCTCGACAGCGAATGGCTTAAGCAGGTAGTCAACAACACCCAAGTGCAGCAGCTCCTGCATGACCCGGGGCTCGCGAGCCGAGGTTACCGCAATGACTTCGGGGCCACCATGCTTTCTCAAGGCCTTCAGCAAAGTCACACCGTTTGCTTTGGGCAGGCCACTGTCCAAAAGGATCAAATCGATCGGCACGCCTCGTTGGACGATCGCGTAAGCTTCTTCGCTGGTGGAGGCGATACCGACCACTACAAACCCTGGCTGGACGCAGACAATGCGCCGAAGCATCAATGCTCCCTGCGTGTCCCCATCGACTATCAACACGCGCCAGTCAGCCATCTTGAGCTACCACCCTAAGAAGTGGAACCACGTTGGAGCAGCCCAACCAATGCAGCCAGGTCATGGTGCGGCAAGCACTGACGGCGAGCGCCCGGGTCCCGACCCCGCCCTCGCGGGCGGACGAAGAGGGCCTACCACAGGGAGTACCCGATGGCGGTTGCGTCGCCAACGGGCGCTCTACAACCACCCGAGTAGACGTTTGCACTCTCTGGATGTCAGCCACCCGTACCACTCCTCGCCGATGTCACGAGGCGACCCAGGCCAGCGGGGGCCTGGCTCGCCTGGACGCTTCGCCAAGTATATACACAGTCCTAGCCAGTACACATAACCGTTGGGTATCGATACTCAGTTGTCCGGGGCCTTGCCAGCGGCCCCAGACGCTCAGTAGGCCCGCGAGTCCCCGTTCAGCAGACGTCGACACAAGGTCGAGCGTGGTACGGTGGATAGGTTTGTATCCAAGACTCGACGGGGCGGACAGTGACGGCAGACGCGCAAAAGTTCGACCGTGCGCATGCGGTGACCTCCGGTGGCGGAGGGGTCCGCGACGGCCAGAACGTCACCGCTGTTCACGACCTCCTCCGCCGTGGGATCGTCACCGGCCAGGTGCCGGCCGGCGAGATCTCCCAGGTTGCGCTGGCACGCCAGCTTGAGGTAGGGCGCACACCGCTGCGCGAGGCGATCCGCATGCTGCAGCGGGAAGGTTTGGTGATCTCTGAGCCCAACCGCCGGCTGCGGATCGTCGAACTGTCAGCCCCTGATGCTGAGGAACTGTCGGTCATGCGGATCGCGCTTGAGGGCGTGGCTATTCGGATCACGGTCCCCGTGCTCGGTTCTGGCGGTATCGCCGAACTTGAGGGCCTCACGGCGCAGATGGACCACTATTTGCGCAGGCAGGATCACGCTGGCTACGCATTGGTGCACTGTGCCTTCCATGCCTGCCTGGTTGCCGCGGCGGGAGAGCGGCTGACGAAGATGTGTGCCCAGCTCTTCGATCACGCGGAGCGCTATCGAGTGTCCTTTGGAACGGCAAGCCTAGCGGTATGGAATCAACGTCAGAGCGAGCACCGCGAAATCGTAGACGCCGCAACCGCGGGCGACTCCGAATTGGCAGTGTTGAGAATGGTGGAGCACTATGTTCGGTCTGCCGCGAACGTATTCGTAGGGCTTGGCGGCGACTACAGGCCGGACCGACTCCGCATCGCCTGTGCAACAGTCGCACCCGGTTCAGAAACATCTCTCGCTGGGTAACCGCACTGCCCCACGTTTGCGTCGCAGTGACGGTCGGGGCGCGACATCATGCTCCCTTACCCGTTTGGCTGCGCCTCGCGACCACAACCAATGACCCCTCTGCGAGCGAAAGGTCCCCGAGAGAATTCTCGGGGACCCTTCGCTGGAACGCGACCACCCATGGCGCAGGCGGCCGGCAATGCGCCGCTACCGACCGCCGAGGAAAATCTGCGCTATGTCATCCCGTGCACGCATCTCCCCGGCAGCCTGGGACAGGTCGACCTGTCCCGCCCGCATCAGATATGCCCAGGATGCAACCCCCAGGATCTCCCTCGCACGCTGCTCGACAACCAGTGCAGCGACCCCCTGACTTGCCAAACCTGCCACTTGCTCCTCAAGAAAGCGACCCGCAATGCGCGGGGCCAAGTCTGCCGTCGGCTCATCCAGCAACAGGACACTCGGTCGAGTCATCAACACGCGGGCGATTGCAAGCATCTTCGCCTCGCCACCGCTCAAATTCCCGGCGCTGCGACTCTGAAGAGCAGCGATGCCGGGGAATCCTTCGAGCACCTCGTCAACCCGAGGACCCACTTCCTTCTTGGGCAGCGAATATCCGCCCATCTCCAGGTTCTCCCGTACGGAGAGTCGAGGAAAGATATGCCTGGTCTGCGGAACGTAGCCCACTCCCGCCCGAGCGATCTCGTGCGTCTTCATAGCAGTGATATTCCGATCGCCCGCCGTGACGGTTCCTCCCGTCACAGTCAGCGCGCCGGTAATCGCCTTCAACAGGGTGCTCTTGCCGGCCCCGTTGGGACCGATGACCGCCACGATCTCACCCTTCGAAACACTGATGCTGACATTCCGAAGGATAGTTGTCGCACCGTACCCTGCTGTAAGCCCCTCGATTCGAAGGTATCCCGCCTCGTCCACATGGTCACCCTGCAAAGTAAGCCTCCACCACATCAGGGTTTTCGCGCAGCTCATCCATGGCACCAATCGCCAGGACCTGGCCCTGGGCCATCACCACCACCGAATCCGTAAGCCGATCGACAGCACCGAGTTCGTGTTCGACGATTAGCATCGTCACTCCCTCATCGCGGAGTCGGTGCAGGTGACCCTCGATGCCGTGCCGCGCGGCGGGAGATAAGCCCGAACAAGGCTCATCCAGCAATAAAAGGCGCGGACTCGCCATCAGCGCCCGCATAATCTCGACAAGCCTGCGCTGACCGGTACTGAGTCTTCCGGCATATTCGTCACCGACAAAGGCCATGTCAAACTGCTCGAGCAGGCTGCCTGCCTTTTCCAGCGCCTCCTGCTCGTCCGCGTACCAGTACCTCCTCGAGCGTAGGGCACCCCAAACGGACGCCCCACGTCGGTTAGGGGCTGCGGCGAGCAGGTTCTCCAACACAGTCATCTGCCCGAACTCGCTGGACTTCTGGAATGTGCGGATGATTCCGCGCGCGGCGTGACCGTGCGATGATTCGCTGGTGACGTCGTATCCCTCATAGCGAATACGTCCAGAGCTTGGCACCTCAACGCCCGAGATCAGATTGAGCAGCGTGGATTTGCCCGCGCCGTTTGGCCCGATCATCCCCGTGATCTCCCCACGAGGCACGCTGAAAGAGACGTGGTCGACGGCATGAACACCTCCGAAGGAACGACTCACACTGTCCAGCTCGAGGATCACGCCATCTTCGACGGCGCTGGGGCCCGCGGCGGTCATACGAGATCCCCTTGAGATAGGTGGTCGAGGGCAGACCCGGGCTTGCTTCCCGCCCGCGTCTCAAGCCGTGAACGAAGATCTCTGCGGCGCTCTGGGATGAGCCCCGGCGGGCGAAGCCACAAGAATCCCACAATCAACACGCCAACGGCAATACCCGGAAGGGCGTCTGCTAAGTTTGATTGCGACAACTGCGGAAGAAAGCGCACACCTTCAATAAGCCCGGTCCAGACAATGGCACTCCCAAGGCACACCCCCAGATTATTGCCAAGGCCACCAACGACGATCGCGGTGAAGAAGAAGAAAGTCTCCCCGTAGTCCCAGCCGGCCGGAGCCCATGACCCGACAAACTGGACGACAACAGCGCCACTGACTGCAGCGAGAGCACCCCCAACGATGAATACCGTCATCCGCTCTCGATCCACGTCGATGCCCACGGCCGCGGCCGACAAGGGGTTGTCGCGAACCGCCCTTAGTCGTCGAGACCAGGGCGCGCGCGTCAGCCGGTGGACGACTAGATACGTCGCCAGGCAGACCAAGGCGGTGAGGCCGGCGTAGAACCATCCGTACGCCGAAAGACCGCCGCTAACTCTCGAGGCAAACGGTTGCGGGATCGCCGCAAGCCCCGCAGAGCCGTTGAACCAAGATGTCTCTGAGCTGACCACTACCGTCGCAATAATTGAAACGGAAAGTAGGACAATCGCCTGGAAGTCCCGGCGGGAAGGCCGAAGTGCGAAGAGGCCGACGAGCCACGCAAGCAGCCCGCCGACCACCGCAGCCACCAGCAACGGCAGTGGCCACGGAAGGGACCAGCCGCCGATGTAGGACTGATAGCTATTGTGAGGGGATCCCAGAGTGACAACTGCGGCAGCGTAGGCACCCGCTGCCTGGAACACTATAAACGCGAAGTTCATAACCCCCGTAAGTCCGTACTGAAGATTGAGAGCCCACCCGGCGATAATATTGACACCAAAGTAGACGAGTAGTGTGCTTACGTAGAACTGCAGAGCGGTACTCATGCGGTGGCAGTCTCCTTACGCAAGGCCCCGCCCGACCGTAAACCGTCCGGGCGAACAAGTAGCACGAGGACGAGCAGGGCCAGCGGCACCACTTCCACAAAAACGGGGGCCACGATGCCCGCAATCTGACTCGACACGCCGATGACCAGGGCCCCCAACATCGCCCCATAGGGCTGCCCTACCCCACCGACCACCGCAGCCGCGATGATCACGAACAGGTAGTTCGCCCCGATGTCGTTAGCGAAGGTCACGGTCTCCAATGCGAGTACCCCGCCCGCAATACCGCACAGGGCGCCGGAGAGCGCCCAAGCGATCGTCGTTACTCGTCCGGTGTCGATCCCGCAGGCCCGACCTAGTTCGGGCTCGTCTGCGACTGCGCGCATAGCTTTGCCCAGCTTGGTGGAACGGAGGATGGCGTGGAGGACAACCATGCTAACAATTGCCAGGGCCATGATGATGATCTCGTTGTTCGTCCAACTCATCGCACCAAGCCGTACCGAAGATTGCTGTCCCAGATTAAAGGTCAACGGGCTAAGACCTGCAATCGCTTGAATCGTGCTCTGGACGGCAATGGCGATTCCGAAGGAGACCATGATCACCGAAAATATGCTCGAGCCCCTTCGAATAAAGGGCGCATAGACTCCTCGCTCTATCACAACGGAAAGAACTGCACCCGTTGCCGCCGCGAAGATCACTCCCACCCAAATGTTGAGCCCGAGGATTGAGTTGGCAAAATATGCGACGAAGGCGGCGGTGGTCATTACGGCGCCGTAAGCGACGTTGAAGATTCCTGACACCCCGAACTGAAGCGTGAAGCCCACCCCACCGATTGCGACTATCGCGCTAGAGACAAGGCCAAAGCCAAGTGCGGCCATCAGCTGGTTCATGGCATCATCAGTCCCGCAATGGTCCCCGACGGGATAACGTACAAGGCTGCGGCCTCGGGGTTGGCTTGGTTGTAGCCGAACGCTGCGAACGAGCCAGAGTTGTTCTGATATTTGTTAAACTCAAGCGCCCCGTTTGCACCCACGTATGTAATGTGCTGGCCCTTTTTGAGCGCCGCGACGCCGGCGTCGTAGGTGTTCACAGTTACGGACCCCGCGTGCGGTGTTCCGGTCACCTGGGTCATGTAATCCTTCCATACCGCGGGCTTAGATGATTTCGCTGCCGTCATCGCTAGAGCGGATGCAATGAGTGAGTCGTAGGGGCTTGAGACATAAACCTGCCCATAGAACTGAGAGGGGTTGTTTGTCCCCGATCCCTGCAATGCGGCGGTAAACGCTAGGTAGGCGGGTCCCGCAGGCGTGGGCCCGGCGATATCGGTGCCGGAGAAGTACTTCTGCATGTTGCTGTTGCCGATCGTTGTGGCGAGGGCGTGCTCATACTGGGTCGTCATGTTCGTCGCGTCGGTCTGGACCGGGAGAAAGTGACCATTGTTGAGCTGCAACAGTTCGGACATGAATGTCGACGCTGTTTGTGGGTCTGTTTCGGTTATAATTCCGTCAGGGTGGGTGGCTAGCAAGCTTTCAACTTCCGATTTGTAGCTCGGCTGATCTGCGACCAGGGTGGCTGATGTAGCGATCGTGCCGCCAAGCTTCTTGTACGCGTAAGTCAAAGTCGGGACAGAAGTCTGTGCGCCAAGGTCATTGTCAAACACAAATGCCGCATGTTTCAGTCCGCTGTGGATGGCCCATACCGCCATCGCAGCGCCTGCGACATCGTCAGCCGGCGTGATCCTGAAGAAGAAGGGGTCTGTGCTCTGGTCGTAGCGCGGATCGCCGCTCTCCGAGAGCATCACGACCCCCGCCTTCTTAATAATGGGCTCCGTCGCGGGCGCAACCGCGTTGGGCCCGATCATGGCCACCAGGTTTTTAACTGAGGACAACATCTTGTCAGCAGCAGGAACGGCGTCGGCAGGGTCGGAGCCCGCGTCCTCTCTGGTGCAGGCAACCTTCTGCCCACGCACGCCGCCCGCAGAGTTGATGGCCGTTTGCGCCGATTGGCACGCCGCCATGCCGAGTTGCCCGTTGAAAGCACTCCCCCCATGGAAGGCGACAAAGACGGCAAACTGGAGTGGCCCGCTGGAACTTACCCCACTGGAGCCTGAGCTGCACCCTGCCACCGCCAAAGACAAGACGCCGATAGCGGTGGGTATCAGTCTCCGCAAAACTGTTCTCGCCATAGTCTGAGTTCTCTCCTGTCGCGAATTTCAGCGTCCTGCGCCGACCGCCGTGGGGGCGTAGCCCTAGTGCCCGCTTCGTGAACCGTGGCCGCTTAACCGCGACCCGAAACCCTATGTTTACGCGAGCGCCACGGTAAGGTAACCGCCGTGTCGGGTCTACGTTCTGGTCGCATGCCCGACCAAATCGTGGGATGCGCGGACCGTTAGCCCTCGTCTGGTCTCGAGGCGCAGCCCTCGCGCCAAAGGACGGCGCTTAGCGGCGACGCGTTCAGCAAGCTCTGCCGCCCTCGCCATGAGGTCGCCTCACAGGAGGGGGCGGTTAACCTTCCCCAGGGCCGCGGAGTCGCCGGCGCCGGCCTCACCGTGACGGCCCATAGGGCGGGTCAATCAGCATCTGGCAGAGGAGACGCACGTCTGGGTCCAGAAGATCCAGCCCGGAGATCACCGTCATCCTGTCGAGCCGGTATCGCAGGGTTGTTGCGTGGATGCCAAGTTGCCTCGCTGCGACAGCAAGCTGGCCGCCACAGCGAAGGTAGACCCGCAACGTCGCGATGTAGTCGCGCTGGCGAAGCTCGTCCGCAGCCTCGAGCCGGGCGAGACCCGGTAGCCGCAGATCCTCACGCCCGATCCAGCTCTGCCTTAGCTCTTGCAGGACAACGTGAGGCTGGACTGCCTCGAACGAGACAAAGCGCTCAGGACCTGGCCGAGAGCGCACATACAGTGTCGCGTCTTGGGCCTCCAGTCTGCGCTGCTTCAACCGGACAAGTCCCGCGCCGACCGTGCTTACGGCCCCGCAAAGGCCGGCGTCGCGCAGAGCCGGGTGCGACCGGCTGACGATGTCTGAACCCAGCCGCAGAGCGCCGCCCTCGGCCCGGGCGTCTGGAACCACAACAATCGCGAGCACGAACTCGCCAAGACGGGCGACAGCAGCATGCCAACGGAACGCCTCAAACGAGACGGCCACATGATCCGTAATCCGTTCCCACTCTTCGGCGGGGAGGGTGTCCTCCGAGATCGGCGCAAAGGCCAGGACGGCAAGGCTCGCATCGCGAGGCAGACCCAGCTCGAGCGCTTGTCTGTGGAGCTGACCCCGCCCGTCCAACAGCGAGCGCACCAAGTCGCCTCGCCGGGCTCGCTCAGCCCACCTTCCTTCCCGATGGCGCTGCAGATGAGGTACGGCAATCTGCGCCGCCCGGCTGAGTGACGCCGAGGCCTGCGGTGGCAGAGGACTATCGCCCTCCGCGGCCCATAGGATCCCGAGGACGTAGCCCTGCGAGCGCACAGCCGTGATCAGCCTGCGGTGCGCCAGCGACGGGCCCGAATCCAGATCCACCACCGCATCGGTCGTGCGCAGTCGCTCAAGGTTTCCGGACCGTTCTAGGAACGAACGCCACATCGCGGGGATCTGCCGACCCAGGATTGCAATGGTCCGCCCCTCGTCGATTGAACCACTGAACGTGGAATAGGCCAGCACGCGAAAATCGGCGTCCTCAATGATAATGGGACCACCGACCATCCCGGCGAACGCATCGGCGAGAGCAAACAGATCACCGATGGGAATGTCGCCCATTGAGGGTAAACGTTCGGCCGTCTCGTCGGCCGCACGGGGCAGATCAGTGATTGCCACTATCACCGAGGTCCACGACGCGGACAGATCGACCAACACTAGGCCAATGCCTCGCTCTCGAGCCGAGAGCTGCCAGGCCAACGCCGTCTCCTCGTTCTCCGGATCGCGGAGGATCACGCCCAGGCACTGCTCCTCAAACAACGGCCGCCCCGCGACTCCGACACCGAGCAGCACCGTGCCGTCCGGGTAACGGCGCCCTGGCTCCCAGGCGGCGATGCCGGTGACGAGCATCCCGGCACGCGCGGGTGGCACAACGAGGCGCGCCAGGCCGCCAAGCGCCTGAGCGAGATCATCGACCGTCACCACTACGACCCCTTAGATCGGAGGAAAACCCGCCTCCAGCGCCCTTACATCGCCGGAGACGTGTGCCGCACTCCGAGCCTACGGTGGGTGGAGTCGAGTCCGCCAACCACTAAGGGCCAACACGATGGGAACAACCGCAGTCGTCACAGGGGGTGCTCGGGGGCTCGGCCGCGAAATCGCCACCGCGATGCACGCCGCTGGTCACCGCGTCGTCATCGGCGGCCGTAACAAGGAGGCGCTCGACGAGACGGCGACCCACATCGATCCAACGGGAAAGTCGGTGCTCGCCGTCGTATGTGACGTACGGGACGAAGCATCCGTCGACCAGCTCGCGTCTGCTGCCGTCGCCAGGTTCGAGACGATCGACATACTGGTGGCCAACAGCGGAATCGCTGGTCCAACCGCCCCCCTCTGGGAAACCCAACCGCGGGAATGGCTAGACACGATCCACACCAATCTGTTTGGCACCTTTCTCTGTTGCCGCGCATTCCTACCGACGATGATCAATCACGGGTCCGGCAGCATCGTCATCATCGGTTCCATGACAGGCAAGCGGCCTCTCTACGGGCGCACTGGCTACGCCGCAAGCAAGACGGCACTCATTGGCTTGACTAGAACGCTGGCGGCCGAGGCCGGCCCGTATGGGGTCCGAGTCAACCTCATATCTCCCGGGCCGCTGGAGGGAGAGCGAATTGAGCAAGTTTTGCAAGCCCAAGCGGCTAGCCGTTCCATCAGCGTGACTGCGGCACGGGCCGAGATGCTCACGGACTCGCCCTTGGGCCGGCTGGTCCCACCCGCGGATGTTGCGGCGGCTGCCGTCTTTCTGGTCAGCCCCGGTGCCGCCTCCATAACGGGGGAGGACTTGAACGTCTCCGCCGGCATCGTCAACTACTGAACGAGCCACGACCACCCAACACGTAAAGGATCCAGCATGCGTATCATCGACCTATCGCAGGACATCTATCAGGGCATGATGGTCTATCCTGGGCATCTGAAGACTGTCGTTTTCGATCACGCTACCCACGCCGAAACTGCCCCACGATTCGACAGTGGGTTCTCGTTCCAGACCAAGGGACTGATGATCAACGACAACGGCCCCACGCACGTCGACTCGTTCTCACATCTGGACCCCGACCCCCAAGCGCTGACGATCGACCAGATGGGACTAGACCTGTTCTACGGGCCAGCGGTGTGCCTGGACGTCTCCAGCGTCCCGCCGCGCAGCGACATCACCAGCGAGCACCTCGACGCGGCGGAGGCGCAGAACGGCGTCTCGGTCGAACCAGGGGACATTATGCTGCTGCACACAGGCACCTTCGGACGATACGGCGGACAGCCGCAGTACCTGACCGAATTCCCGGGCCTCGGCGAGTCAGGCAGCCAGTGGATCGTAGACCGCCAGGTGAAAACTTTCGGAGTGGACTCGCCAACCCCGGACAATCCGTCAAGTCGCGTGTACCCCTGCCACCTCATGTGCCGTCACCATGGCATCACCCACTATGAAAACCTCGCCAACCTAGACCAACTACTCCGAGTCAGATTCACCTTCGCCGGATTTCCGCTCAAACTCGTCGGCGGCCATGGCGGCCCCACCCGCGCAGTCGCCCTCCTCGGAGACGAAGCCTGATTGCGCCGGATCCCAAGCAGCACACACCTGCCCCACCAGCTGAGAACTCCGACTAACACTTGCTGGTGAACCATGCCGTCCGGCACTACTGAGGGAGCGCCCCTGGCGCCTTCCCGGCGGGGCTGGTCCCTGACGCCCACTTGCGGTCTCTGCACGACCAGAAGCGATGGACCCAACACGGGGCGCCATAAGGTGGATACGACCCAATCTATTGAGGAGCCAATGGTGGCCACAAACGCAGCAGTCGAACCGAACGGGAGTTCCGAGGACCGACTCCTGGTGATTACCCAGGAGGCTAGTTCCGTGGAGCTGAGGGATGCATCTTCGCTCAGGCCACTCGCCCACCTCAAGGTCCGGGCCATGCCCCACGAGGTTGCTGTCAATCAGCATACGCGGCTTGCGTATCTCTGCATTAGCTACGAGGATGGCTTCTACAATCATTATAACAAAGCGTCCCATTACCTTGAGATCGTTGACGTCGACACACTCGACCATGTGCGCAGCATAGATCTGTCCCCGCATTGGGGTCCCCACGGCATTTCTCTCTCGCCCGACCTCTCCAAGGCCTTTGTGACGTGCGAGTCGAATGGCGGTGAGGTGATCGTCGTCGACCTGGGGCAGGAGAAGGTGATCAGCTCGGTTTCGGTCGGAGCCCACGGCCCTCACTGGATGACGATGGTCCCCGACGGCACCAAGATCTTCACGGCCAACAAGGAGGATGCCTTCGTCACGGTTGTTGACGTTGCATCCATGACGGCCGTCGACAGGATCCAGACGCCCCACGGAACCGAGCAAATCGCAACGGCACCCGACGGCGCCCGAGTCTATATTGCCAGTCAGCGGTCTCCCGAGCTGTACATCGTAAGTGCCCATGACCATCGGGTTGAGCAGACGATCGAGCTGGACGACGGGCCCGGTGCTGTTTGTGTCACGCCGGATGGACGATTTGTGCTCTTCACCAGCTTCAATTTCACCTACTGGGAGCAGCCGCCGGTCCTTCGTCCCGGATTCTTCCAAGTGCTGGATACGGCGAGCCTCGATCTGGGTCCAAGGGTTCCGGTTGGCCGCTTTCCACTCAACGTGGTCGCGAGCGCCGACAGCCACGCTGCATATGTGAGTAACTACAAAGACAACTCTGTATCTATCGTCGACCTGCGCGACATGTCTGTCGCGACGACGGTTCCAGTCGGCGACGGGCCTCATGGCCTCGTCTACCTCGAGGGTGCAAAGGGATAGCGGCCATGAGACTCGTCACCTTCTCGGTACCAGCCACATCCGCAACCGCAGTCTCCGTCGGGGTACTTGCCGACGGGGGCGTCGTCTCAGTCAGTCATCTGCTGTCCGGAGGAGAACTCGGAACCGAGCCGATGATCCGGTTGATTGATCAGTTTGACGAGTTGCATGACGAACTGGTCAAGCTTATGAACTCGGGACCGAGCGTTCCGCTAGACCGAGTACGGCTCCATGCGCCCATACAGCGCCCTGGCAAGATCGTTTGTTGCATTGGGAACTACTGGGAGCACGCGGCTCGAGCGACGCGACCACTGAACATGTTCCTCAAGAGTCCCGATGCGGTCATCGGGCCCGACGACATCGTCAAACTGCCCACGACCCGCGAGCCATGGATGTTCATGCACGAGGCCGAGCTTGGTGTGGTCGTCAAAGGCCCCGCAAAGACTATCGACCAGGCGGATTGGCGTAGCGCGGTCTTCGGCTACACGTGCTTCATCGATGTGACGGCGCGCGGGGAAGGCCGCATGACCTGGCGATCCGGGAGCTGGATGGGGAAGTCATTTGACACTTTCGCGCCCATTGGTCCATGCATCGCCACGGCCCACGAGGTTCCCGACCCGCAGCAGCTGCGGGTCAAGTTGTGGAACAACGGAGAACTTAGGCACGACTACAGCACCAACGACATGGAACACGAGGTGCCAGAGATCGTGGCATTTGCCTCGGCGATCATGACGCTCAATTCTGGCGACGTGTTGGCTTGCGGCACCAATCACGAGGGCCTCGGCGCAGTCCAGGATGGTGAACGCTTAGAGATTGAGATTGATCGCATTGGCAAGATGGGCGTCACCGTCAGCGACCCCTTGAAGAGGACATGGGAGCGTGGGGTGTACATGGGGGCCGACTCAACGAATCACGAGGCGGTTCGTACGTTCCGATCGCAGGATGCGGATCTATTGCGCCCCGACCCGCAATCCACCGGCTGAACCCTGCGCCAGAGAGCCGGCTCATCTCGGCCACTGGAGATGAGCCGGTAGTTCGTCCGGACGTTCATCGGGCCTAAATCGGAGGCTCCTGACCGAGGGACGAGTCACGGCGTCACAGCGCAGTCGGATGCCTATGCCGAACCGAGTGAGCGCGACCCATCGTCGAGGTCGTGTGCCTGGCTCTGACGGGCCATGGTGGCGTCTCAGCAAACACGCCTGGGGCGTCCACATCGCCCCACGAGCGGACCACGAGCAGGCGTCGTTCGGGGTGACCACGCTCCCGCACGACGCCTGAACCACCGGAATCTTTCGCGTCGTCCGGCGGGACCCACATAGCCGGACGTTTCTGCCTTGATACAACTGCGAACCCTGGCGAGACCGACGTCCGACGTAGACGACGCTCGCCAGCGCAGGCATGAGTGCTTTCACATCCGACCTGCATCGGCGCCTAGTCAAGCGCCGGCGCACTTGGAAATGCACTTCCCAGCTCTGCGTGTTGAGAACGCGGGCTCCCGCATGTCCGTCAACTGGCTGCTGACCACCCGCTCACCGCAATAGTCTAGAGTCTTCTCGGTTGCGGGCGGCAGCGCCAGGAGACGTCAGCCCAAATCAAAGATTAGCGCGGGGTTCTCCTCCATAATTACCTTTGCAATTGCTTCATCCACAACACTCATCAGGTCGCCTACCGGGTTTCGTGATGCCATGTCGAACGGGGCATCCGTCCCCATCAAGAGCTGGTCCGGTCCAACCCGCTTGACCAGCATTCCGAGCACTTCTGGGTCATGAGTCAGCGTGTCGAAGATGAACCGGCCCATCCACTCCTCAGGGTTCCCTGGAATACTCTGAGCTTCCTGCCTAACTCTACGCACATGCTTAAGCCGACCAAGCTGCCAGGGCACAAACCCGCCGCCGTGGAGCAAGATGATGCGGAGTGCGGGGTAGCGAACTAGATGCCCAGCGCACATTATCCGCTCGGCAGCTATGGTGGTCTCCAGAAGATTGCCGATAGCATTTTGGAGGTACCAGTCTTCTAGACCGGGGTGAGGCGAGTTGTAGGCAGGATGGAGCATGACCGGCAGCCCAAGCCGAGACGCTGCAGACCATAGCAAGTCAAACTCTGGATGGTCCAAGGGCTTTCCGGCCATCGAGGTGCCAACTTCCACGCCAACGGCGCCATTCGCCTTCGCTCGCTCAAGGACGCCGGCGATCGAAGGGGGGTCCTGTAGCGGGACGTGGGCCATCCACCGCAAACGTCGAGTCTCGGCGGCACAGAATTCTGCCAGCGACTCATTGACTAATGTGGCCAAGTGGGCCGCCTGGGCCGGGTCTGCGTGGTAGCAGAACAAAGCCGGGACGAGCGACACAATAGCCGCTTCGAGGCCGACGCTCTCCAGTTGTCGCAACTTCGCTAGCGGGTCTGTGAACTCCGGGGTAAGGGAGAACCGAACGCGGTCAGCCTCTACGACATGCCCAGTCACGGAGACGGGGAAGTCCGAGCGCAAATGCGGAATCAGCGACTCCGGCACGACATGGTTGTGAACATCCCAGCGCATGAGGCTCCTTTGAGGGTGATGATCGAACTTGCATGAAAGGTAGCCCGCCCCGTGGTGCGGTCTTCTGTTTTGGTCAAGGCGCGACCAGATGGTTGCTGCGGACCTAACGATCTGGCTTAGTGGCGAGTGGGGACGCGCAACGGCACGGCCCGCGTGCAGGGCTGCACAAAGGAGAGAATGTCTGATGTCCGCGAAGGTAAAGCGTGTTCTAGTCGCAGGTGGAGGCATCAGCGGGCTGGCTCTGGCCGCGGGGCTCGCTCGACGCGGCGTCGAGGTTGAGATCGTCGAGGTGCGGCCCGACAGTGGTGTGACCGGGATCGGGATCAGCGTTCCAAACAACGCCCTCCGGATGCTGAACTCTCTCGGTGTCCTGAGCGAGTGCGTCGATGCCGGTTACGTATTCGACCAGTACGTGATCTGTGACGAGGCCGGCAACACTATCGCCGCCCTTCCCTGTCCGCCCTCACCCGACGGTGTCCCCGGCTACATGGGTATCGCGCGTACGGAACTCGCCGGGATCCTCCGTACGGGAGCGCTGTCCGCCGGGGCTGCGCTCCACTTGGGCGTCACGATTGACACGTTTGCAGAGGTGCCGGGGGC
Organism: Acidothermaceae bacterium B102; assembly: GCA_033097465.1. GTDB lineage: Bacteria > Actinomycetota > Actinomycetes > JAWWOL01 > JAWWOL01 > JAWWOL01. Next base: position 2,430,668 of record AP028633.1, on the reverse strand, counting down.
CGTTCAGGTTTCCCTTAGCGACGGTCGGGATGCGGAATTTGATCTCGTGGTTGGATGCGAAGGCATCAGATCGCCTCTAAGGACGCAGCTGTTCGGGGAGGAGAACGGTCCCATCTTCACCGGCTACTCATGCTGGCGCGCCAAGCCGACGATGGAGCGCCGGGTCACCTGTATGACGAAGTACGTGGGTGCTACAACGGCCGCGGGCCTCGTGCCCATCACACAAGAGGAGATGTACCTGTTCCACGTCACCGCTGAGCCGGGCAACCCGTTCCTCGATCCGAGCGATTGGCGGTCGCTGTTGGAGGAGCGCCTGGAGGAGTACACCGGCGTGATCGGAGAGGTACGCGACAACCTGCCGGCTGCGTCAGAGATTATTTACAGTCCGCTGTTCGAGGTGCGCCTGCCGAATCCTTGGTACTCAGGCCGCGCGATTGTGATCGGCGACGCTGCACACGCCGTCGTTCCGCATCTCTCTCAGGGTGGTTCGCAGGCTCTCGAGGATGCCGTCGTACTTGCGGACGAGCTGACCGCTCGCCCGCTGGATGACGCGCTCTCCAGCTTCATGGAGCGCCGTTTTGATCGCGCCCAACACCTACAGGCCGTCTCGTCGAACCTGCTTTTACGCGAGATGACCAAACAGCCTGGCCAGGTCGTCAGCCGCGAGAAGTTCTTGGTCGAACTGCCACGCGAGCATGCCTCCATCAGGGCTTACCTCGATCAATCCACCTAAAGATGATTGCCGGGTCCAAGCCGTCACCCCATTCACAGGAGACCTCATGAGGCAGAACATCAAGGCCGCCGAGCCGAACGACGGTGTAGTCACGTCCTCAGCCGCCGTGCGAGAGACCGTGGCCGGCGTCATCGCTGAGGTTCGGAGCCGAGGCGATGATGCGGTGCGGGAATTCTCAGAGAAGTTCGACGCGTGGTCGCCCGATGACTTCCGCCTGGACCGTGACCAGATAGACAAGATCACGTCGACCGTACCCACCCAGGTGATCAAGGACATCGAGACAGTGCAGGGCAACGTGCGAAACTTTGCCCAACTGCAAAGAGATTCGTTGCGGGATTTTGAGGTCGAGACCGCGCCCGGCGTCTTGCTCGGACAGCGAAACCTTCCGGTGGCCTCCGCTGGCGCCTACGTGCCAGGTGGCCGTTACCCGTTGGTTGCCTCGGCTCACATGACCGTCGTCACAGCCAAGGTCGCCGGTGTCGAGCGCGTGGTGGCCTGTACCCCTCCGATCCGCGGGGAGATTCCTGCGGCCACCGTAGCCGCCATGCAACTCGCCGGCGCTGACGAGATCTATCTGCTGGGCGGTGTCCAAGCCGTGGCGGCTATGGCAATCGGAACCGAGAGCATAGGGAGGGTCGACATGCTCGCTGGCCCTGGTAACGCCTACGTCGCGGAGGCGAAGCGGCAGCTGTTCGGGGAGGTCGGAATCGACCTGTTCGCTGGACCCACCGAAATCCTGGTGATCGCAGACGACGAGGCCGACCCCTTTGTTGTTGCCGTCGACCTGCTCAGCCAAGCCGAGCATGGACCTGACTCACCTGCAATCCTCATCACCACCTCCGAGACGCTGGCACGGCTTACGATCGAGCACATCGAGCGTTTGCTGCCTGACATGCCTACCCGGGACTTCGCCGCGCCGGCATGGCGCGACCATGGCCAAGTCATCGTCGTGGACTCCTTGACTGAGGCGTATTCGCTAGCCGATGACTTCGCGAGTGAGCACGTCGAGGTCCTCACCAGCAATCCACGTGAGGCGTTGGAGAAGATGCGCAACTATGGCGCCCTGTTCCTCGGCGAGGGGACCTGTGTGTCGTACGGTGACAAGGTCATTGGCACCAACCACACTCTGCCGACACGCAAGAGCTCCCGTTTCACCGGTGGCCTGTGGGTAGGCAAGTACCTCAAGACCGTGACCTATCAGGAGGTCACAAGCAAGGTTTCGAGTGCGCAACTCGGGGAGCTTTGCGGACGTGCGAGCCGGGTGGAGCTCTTTGAGGGGCACGCCCGCTCAGGGGACGTGCGTGCGGCGAAGTATGCCGGCCGCCCGATGGTCTGGGCGCCTGGCACTTACGCGATCTCCGGCAGTCAGACGCATTAAACTCCAGAACTCCACCAGCGACCTCGTGAACGGCCCTCAGCCTGGGTGACGGGAAGATTCTGTCATCGCTTGGCTCTCTCGCCACACGACCGCGAGGGCGACGCTGACGACTCTCCAGCAACGGGGCGGCGGTGGCAGGTGGCACACGATTGGCAGTTCGACCGAAGTCAGGGGACCGGTCAAGCACCCGTACCGTCCAACTGGGTTTGCAGGCGGGCGAGTCAGACTGGTCGTGCGCCACCCAGCGTGGCACGCCTGTAGGGCATTGGCTCTGGCTGCGAACAGCCGATGTAAGCGTAGAAGCGAGAAAGCAACCAACGCAACGCCCCAGCCGATCGTTGCGCCAACCACGACCTGGGGCCAGGTACGCGCCCTGAGTACCCTTCGGGCCCAACCCACGAGGACAACGAGCGGAAGCGCGAGCAACATCCACGGCCCGTACAGCACCATCAGTACGCCGAGCAGCCCTGCTACCACCGCCGCGTGGATCGAGATCTTCCACCAGCGAGATATGCCAATCGCGATGACCAGTTCAGGCACAGTGGTGCAGACTAAAGCTACGAGTTCACGCGGCGCGTGAACCACGAGCAGCACTAGCGCGCCCACAATCACACTGATCAGCGCCACAAGCAGCGGGAGGGTCCGCTTCTCACGATCGGCAACGTGGTGGTCGTCCCACCGGCCGTCCTTGACTCCCCTGATCACATACGCCATGGGCAGCCCGCAGACAAAGATGGCGGCAAGACCGCCCCAGGCGGCTCCAGCACCGCTGCCCGTGTTGTGAACAGCAACAGCGATGAGTCCGACCACGCCGCATACGGCAGGTGCAAAGATCTCCGTGACCACCGAGGCAAGCTGGCGAGCCCGGGGACTTGCCGAGAGACCGACGCTGCGCGTCGCGGTGAGCACTAGGAGACTCCCTGGAATCCTGATGGGCGTGTGAGTAAGTACCCGGCGGAGTTCCGGGAGCAGGCGGTGGCGCTGGTGCGCTCGGGCCGCACGATCGCTGAGGTAGCCCGTGATCTCGGCGTGAGTGACACGACGCTGGGCTACTGGATGAAGGCGGACAGGGCTCAGCGCGGCGTGCCTGAGGCGAACGGTCAGGTGGCTTTGACCAGTGACGAACGGGCGGAGATGGCCCGGCTGCGGCGGGAGAACGCGACGCTGAGCGAGGAACGGGAGATCCTGAAAAAAGCGGCGGCCTTCAACGCGTGAGGAGTCGACGAGGTGACGCGGTTCGCCTTCATCGACGCGCAGAAGGCGCACCACCACGTCCGCACGATGTGCCGGCTGCTGCGAGTGTCGCACTCCGGCTACTACGCCTGGGCCGGCGGGAGACCACCGTCGGCGCGGGCCGTCGCCGACGGGGTGTTGCTCAAAGAGATCCGCACCGTCCACGCCGGCTCTCGGACCACCTATGGGGCGTCGGGTGCACGCCGAGCTCGCCGACCTCGGTGTGCGGGTCGGCCGCAAACGAGTGGCCCGGCTGATGCGGGAAGCCGACCTGGTCGGGGTGTCGCGGCGGCGGTGGCGAATCGGGACCACCCAACGCGACCACAGCGCTGCCTTGGCGCCGGACCTGGTCGACCGGCAGTTCGTCGCCGACCGCCCGAACGAGCTGTGGGTCGCCGACGTGACCTACGTGCCCACGTTGACCGGGTGGCTCTACCTCGCCACCGTGCTCGACGTGTTCTCCCGCCGCGTGATCGGCTGGTCGATGGCCGGGGACCGCAAAACCCAGCTCGTCGTCGACGCCGTCGCGATGGCGGTGAACCGCCGAGGTGGCGACGTCGCCGGCGTCATCCACCACTCCGACCACGGCGGGGAGTACACCTCGCACGACCTGGAACGGGCACTACGCGCGGCCGGTATCACCGCGTCGATGGGCAGCGTCGGTGACTGCTTCGACAACGGCATGGCCGAGAGCGTCTTCGCCACCTTGAAGACCGAGCTGTTCATCCACGAACACGGCGGGCGCTTCGACAATCACCACCAGGCACGGCTCGCCGTCTTCGACTGGATCGAGACGTTCTACAACCGCAAGCGCAAGCACTCCGCTCTGGGCTACCTTCCACCCGAGACGTTCGAGACGAACTACCTCACCACCGCGGCCTGAGGCCCGCAACAACGCGGTGTCCACGAGACCGGGTCAACTCCAGGGGTGCCGATGCGTGTCGTGAGCGACCGCCTGGGCCACAGCACCACTGCCATCACGGCAGACCTCTATACCCACGTCCTACCCAGCGTCACCCGGGGCGCAGCGGAGGCGATCGCCGACGCGGTCCAAGCGGCCGGAGACGAGGCCGATGAACAAAATGTTGGCGAAATCTTAGCGAGAGCAAGATCAACTAACGAAAATGGAGCCGAGGGAGGCGACCGATGAACCAGAAACCGCTGGTCAGAAGGGGTGGGCCGCCTGGGGATCGAACCCAGAACCCGCGGATTAAAAGTCAGAACGGTGTCGTCCGGCTCGTTCGTCCCGATGTTGCCTGGTGTCGTGACCAGGACTTTTGTCCGATGCAGTGTCCAGCTGGCGTTGTCCCGTAGTGCCTCCTGCCGAGTCTTCCGGGGTCAAGATGTGGTCACGGCCGCACCCTCGGGAGTGTTGTCGTGACCACGGTGGAGGCGGCCTCTGAGGCTGTGTCCGCTGCCCCTGGGTTGGTTGTCGAGGACCGGTTCGCGATCGTCCCGGAGTGGCTGCTCGACGCCGATGTCAGCGACGCCGCGATCCGGCTCTACGCGGTGCTACTTAGGTACGGGCAGTCCTCCGGTGCGCGGATGCCAGGGCGGGCGACGCTGGCACGCCGGCTTCGCAAGAAGTCGACCGACTCGGTCGACCGGGCGATGCACGAGCTCGAGCAGATCGGCGCCGTCCACGTCGAACACCGCTACGCCGGCGGCCAACGCCTGACGAACCTGTATCACCTCAGGGCCGCCCGAGGACACGCGCCGTCAACCAGCGTCCAGGAGGGGGGTAGCCGCAAATCTGCGGCCACCCCGGGTGCCGAAGACTCTTCCGCGAGCGCGCACTCTCAGGGGGGTGGCCGCACGGATGCGGCCAGGGGTAGCCGCGACGATGCGGCCGGGGTAGCCGCAAATCTGCGGCCCAACCCAGAGCACCTCACCCAGACAGAAACCCCCTCCCCCACCGACGATGTCGACAGCGGACAGCTCGAGTCGGTGGACCGGAACCTGTGGCGGGAGGAGGAGGACCGGTTCCTCGAAACCCTGGGCATCATGGACATGGCCGCGTTCGTGGCCGACGTCCAGGCGCTGCGCGCCGACGCCGGCGCCCCGATCGGCCGATGGTCACGACCACCGCTGGTCGCCGCCCTGCAGGCCGCCGTGCGAGCCCGAGGTTGGCCGGCCCAGTCAGCTGCTGCGGCGCTCAAAGCGGTGGCTGCCGACGCCGCTACCCGCTCACCGATGCGCCTCGCGGAGGCCGGACCGTGGTGGGACAACACCCCCGCCAACGGCCTCGACAGTCGATCCGGTCTGTCGGGCGTCGACGAGGCGAACGCTGCCGACGACCGGGTGCCGCTCGAGGTCGCCGAGGCCGAGCTGATCGAAGCTGACGGGCTGCGGATCGTGCTGCAGCGCCGGGCCCGCGAGCAGCTCGGCGCCGAAGGCAAACCGCTGACCCGGGTCACTGTCCTACGCCGAGCCCACCAGCTGCTGCTCCAGACCAGGGAGCGGGAGGGCGCCACGTGCTGACCACCACTGGCAACGACATCGACCAGGCCAGCACCGGGAGCGCCGACGACCGGGTCCGGACCATCACTACCGCCGGTGTGACCGGGCTGGCAGTCGGGGCGTTCCTGCTCTCCTACGACGCCCTGCACCAGCTCGCCCGCACCAGCCACGTCCCCGCACTGCTGGCGTGGCTGTGGCCATTGATCGTCGACGGCTTCATCCTTGTCGCGAGCCTGGCGATCCTCGATGCTGTCCACACCGGGCGCCGGGCCCGCTACCCCTGGCTACTGGTGCTCGCATTCTCCACCCTGTCCGTCACCTTCAACGTCCTACACGCACCAGACGACCTAGTCGCCCGGCTTGTCGCAGCGATCCCACCCCTGGCCTTGGTGCTGTCCTTCGAGCTGCTCATGCGACAGATCCACCACCGCCTACAACAAGAACCCTCGGCGAGCGTCCACAATTTGCTGACCAGGACTGGCGAGTCGTCGCGGCCGCCGACGTCCACATCGCATGCGCCACAGCCGATCTCGCCATCGGCGCGGCCACGCTCAGACGCCCCGACGGAACCATCCCCGCCTGGACAGCAGGTGAAGGCGACCCGCAGCCCACGCGCCGTTACCCAGGCCCGGGCCGAAGCCGTCCGCGACGACTGCACCCGCGACGGCCAACCGCTGACCACCGCCCTGCTCGCCGACCGGCTCGGGATCTCCCCCGGCTACGCCCGCCGGCTCCTCCGCGACCTCAGTCAGCCTGGTGACGAAGCTGACCGCGAATCTGGCGAGCCCGGACTACGGGCGGTGAACGAATGAGTCAGCCACCGCCGCCACCGCCACCATCCGAGATCACCGCGTCGCCGCCCGGCGGGCGCCCACCCCGACACCGGCTCCACCAACGACCCGCCCGCCGCCGCACCATCCTGATCCGCCTCGACGACACCGAGTACGCCAAAGTGGTTGAAGGCGCACGGCGGGCCGGGCTGACCCCCGCCGGGTTCGCCGCCACCGCCGCCGTGCGCACCGCGCAAGGTATCGACCTCGCCGGTGACATCACCTGGCGCGAAGCCCTCCACGAGCTCATCCAAGCCAGAACCCAGATCCGCCGCTACGCCACCAACGTCAACCAGATCGCCGCCGCACTCAACGCCGGAGTCGGCGCACCGCCCTGGACAGCGCACGCCCTACACACCACCACCGCCGCCGTCCAACGCGTCGACAACGCCGCCGCCGCGCTCATGCGCCGACGCACCTGACCCGCAAGGAGGCCACCATGACAAGCACCACCACAGACGTGCCCAATGGCTGCAAGACCCTGGAGCCCGCTGGCCCGCGTCGACCGGACGGTTACGACGAGCGAGTCGCCGCGCTGACCGAGCAATACCGGCGCACCGTCGACCACATAATGACCACTCGCTTCGGACATGAGTGGGCCACCCGCGGCGACCTCCCCGACGAGGCCTACGTCGCCGAGACCACCTTCCACAGGTGGCTCGACGAGCTTCTCGATCACATCGACAAGGCCGCAACCTCATCAGCTGCCACCAGCAGGTAGAGGACGGCCGGGCCTTCTGACGTCCCGAGCAACACCCAGGACCGAGACAAGTGTCAATCAACGCAACCGGGTTGCGCACCGGGAGCGACGTCCTGCCCAGAGGACCTCGGCGGGGTCGTCCCGCTCATTGTTCGGCTTTGACACAGGCTGAGGGGACCTGGTCGTCGTAGGCGAGCGCAGTGCGCTGGCGGCGCAGGCAGCCAGCACCCCAGAGAGACCGCCGATCTTTGGCCGGTGCCGAGGGGCATAGCGCTGGCCGCTACGCAGCATCGCTCGGATCCATCAAGCCTGACCAGGGGTATTCGGCGAACGCGTCATCCAGGACACTGTTGCGGCGGAATGCCTGCCCTGCCAGAGCGCTCTTCAGGGACGAGGGCTCACTGCTAGGGCCGCTCGCGAGACCTAGGAGCGCTGCTGTGGGGTGCTCCGCTACGACTAGGCGCTCGAGTTCGAAGGCGCTGCAAATTACGCCCGGAACGTCGCGGGGAGGCAGCCACTCAGTGAACGGCGAGCCGTTGATCACGTGGAAAGGCTCCATGGTAACCGTCACACCAAGCATTGCCCGGTCGCTGGGGACAGCGTTCAGCGCGGGATGCCCCTTTCTGATCAACGCAGCGGTGACGTTCAACTGCTCGATGGAGCGACCGAGCATCCGGCGAATGTCGTCGACTGCGCTGGCGGCTCCGGAGCGCACTGCCTCCGTCGGACGTGTTGATTTCACTTCAACCAGCAACACCATCTGAGGAAGGACGACAATCCAGTCCACCGTTTCGGCGTTGCTACTGTCATAGCTTATAGCCCCATAGACCGCTTCGGCCGCCTGCATCTGTCGTAGTTGACGGCCCACATAAGCTTCGAAGAGGTCGCCCAAGTCGTCAGCAAACGCTTTACCCCACTTGCTAACGCCAAGGTAAAAGAGACCCAACGGGCTGACCTTGTTGATAAGCATCTGAGGAATCGGGATCAGCAGGTTCTGCAGGTCTATGCCCGCGATAACCGGACGCACTAGCAAGGGATTGAAGCCAAACTGCCGGTATGCCTCGTTGCCCGGGCGGGGTCCGCCCGCCTGTAGCCGCCGAATGTCGTCGACGGTGGCGACGAAATGCTCTTCGGCAATTCGGCGAATGGTCGCGGGCGGCAATTCGGCCACGATGGGCGTCATGTTTTGCTGGTCAAGCCAAGACATGTTGAATTGGCCTAGATTCGGCTTGGTGGCAATATGGAGCAGAAACCCCGTTCCGACGAAGTCGCGCAGGCTAGCGCCGAGCAGCTGTTGCTGCCAGTCCGCATTGCCGAGAGCACGCAGAGTACGACGGGATGTGGTCTGTTGAAGCAAAGCCATGGTCCGGGCAAGGTCCGAGTACACGTCTTGCTGGTAAGGGAACTGCTGACTGCTAATGCGCAACATGAAGGCGGCCAAAGACCCCGGCTGGTTCTGGCGCAGTTCTGGATCCCCAAGTGCGGCTGCCGCTGCCAGACACTCGAAGAGATCCCGTTCGCTCGCCGGGTGCCGGCCAGTCTCGGAGCCGAACACGAGGCTGGTCCGCGCCACTTCGGCCAGCCCCCAGGGGGTGAACTTCTGGTACGGGCTAGAGAGCCAATCGTCCTGCCATTGCGCCGCTGCTGCGGCGACCAACGGCATCAGGCTGGTCGGCCGATGACGCCGAACCCTCTGGCGGAACTCATAGTCGGTGATGGACCGGTCGTAGCGAAAAACAGCCAAGGTGTGCCTCGAGGTCCCCAATGCGCGCTCTACTGCTGTCTATCGATCTTGCCACAATCCCGCCTAGCCAGCGCCGGAAGCCGATGCTCGCCTGGTGCGGGTGGTGCTTCACTGACCGATCCGCCTTGGGCCCCGTCGCTGTAACGGCGGGGCTTTGGTGTCTTGTAAGGTCCGGTCCAGCCGACTAGCAAGTCCGCCGGTGGCGGTCACCGGGCTGCTGCTTATTACCGATGCTACGGTCACCTGCAGGCCGGCTTTAGCTACAGACGCCTACAAGAATTGCCGAGCAAACTGTGGGGACGTACGGGAGCAAAATGGGACGCCAACGCCCTCCGTCGCTATCAAACTGTGACCTGAGTTGGTGTCAAAATTGCCAGCAAATGGCTTCCGACCTGCTTGGAGCACGTTCGCTGACCTCCACGATCCTCAAGCCCAACCCGTACGTCTGTGATTCGGACGGCTTAGCCCGAGACGTGCTCGAACGACCGGTAGGGGCTTGTCCTCAGCGACTGTTAAGGATCGTCGAATCGGCGCCTCCAACCGTCAATGTGCTCGTGCTGTTCATCGGCACCCCTCCCTGAGGAGTCCAACGCCGCACCTTCAACTTCGTCTCGGCTGTGATGTTGACCGCCGAAAGAGCCCGCATGTCGTCGGCTTGCCCGTTGCCAACCGCCCAGCGAGGGCCCATCTCGCTGTAGATGTAGCCGTCACGATTCTCGAAGACCCAGACGGCGCCATAGGCCATCGGATCGGCCAGGCCAATAATTCCACCGATGCGATCGATGAGTTCGCGCACCGTCGTGGCGTCCGTCATCGGCACGAGCTCCATCAAGTTGAACTTGAAGTCACTCAGGTCGACAAAAATTGTTCCTTCATTAACCGTCTTCAGCCAGACGTCCAACAGCCGACTCCGCTCTTCGTCCTCCGTGAGCTCTGGCTGACGAACCGTTGCATCAACGCTATCAACTATGCCGACTTCGTCGTTAATCTCGACTTCAAACTTGGCACCCCTACGGGAGACGGCAGCCTCTACTAGGTTCAGCGTCGCGCTCCCCAGAAGAAGAGAGAGATCCGGCGATAGGGTCTCTCGCCCATTCACTCCATCGGCGAAGACCTGAGGCGTGAGGGTACCGGTGTATTGCCCAGGTGCGTACAGCTTCGGCGTGTGCTTGATCAGCAGCCGCACAAACATTAAGAACACGATGCTGGGGAAGGCAACCGCGAAGATAGCGAATATCAGCTGAGTGACGCCGTTAGTGGTAACTGACGCCACACCCGCTGTCGCTTCGCTAAGAGCGATGAACAAGGCGATAATCCACAGGGGTGACGCGGCAGACGGTGCCGACGACGTGTCTAGCGGCAAGGCTCCCCCTCATGCAGCGGTTGAGACCTCACGATGATCTCCGTTCCCACAGGCACCGGCAAGTGGTGCGCCCGCCAACATGCCTACAGTTGATCTTGGTGTCGGCAGTACGACCTAGACGGGTTCAACGTTCGAGGGTCCTCGATCGGTGCTCCGCTGGTCGATCGACCAGCGGAGCATCCGAACGCCTAGCGGTCCTCACGACCGCCCGGCCAAGCGGCAGGCTAGTCTCTCCGCGTGGTTGCAGCCGCGATGGTGGAGGCTAGGTTCTCACTTGAGCGCGACGAGGACGGTTGGCCGCCGGCCGAAAGAAAGGGCTCTGGGCTGAGCCTGTCGGCGATGACCTGTTCCGCATCGACAACACCCTTGGCTTGTTCTGGACCTTGCCAGGGATGATGTCGTCCGTGCCGGAGCCGCGAAGGACGGCCAACTGTGGGCGCAGGAGCGAGTACGGGAATCGGAGCGCATGACGGTCCGCTCGCGTGCTTCTCCGACGGAAATTCAATTCGCGAACTTCAACGCGTGCTCCTCCTGGTCCGACCCTTCGGGGTCAGCGGCGAGGGCTATAGCGCCTACCGGCTGGTCGCTCTTGGAATCGGGCTCACGGCTGACCTTCCCGGCTTGAAGCGACTTCTTACGGATGGTGATGACGATGGAACTTGGGCCTTCGAGGAAGTCTGCGTCTCCAGCGAGTGGCTGGCGCTCTGAGAAGGGTTTTACCCAATCTATCGACCAAGCGTCCCGGACCCCGGCTGTTGAACCTCTCGGCTTGGGATCGTCGCACTCGTCGGTCAGTAGGCCGGCGCCGCGCAAGTTGCGCATGTCGGTCGTCGCCAAGCCGCTGCTTGCGCCAGCGTTCGGCTGCGGAGCCCACACAGGGCATGAGCCGCCGGAGCCGGCGCGGACGTTGATCGCCGTGGGCCGGTTGTGCCGTTCTGTCGGTGGTGAGTGGCATACCTTGTACGTATGGCGGACGGTAGCGGCATCGAGTGGACGGAGGCTACGTGGAACCCGACCACGGGCTGTGATCGCATCAGCCCAGGATGCGACAACTGCTACGCCCTAACGCTAGCCAAGCGGCTGAAGGCTATGGGCAACCCCAAGTACCAGGACGACGGAGATCCACGAACCAGCGGTCCCGGCTTCGCGATCACAGAGCACTCCTCCGCCTTGGACATCCCTCGCGGGTGGTCCTCGCCGCGGCTGATCTTCGTGAACAGCATGTCCGACCTGTTCCACGCCCGCATCTCTTCCTCGTTCATCAGGGACGTCTTTCAGGTCATGGAGGAGACGCCCCGGCACACGTACCAGCTCCTCACCAAGCGGCCACGACGTGCGGCGCGCATGGCGGCGGAGCTTCCCTGGCCCAGCAACGTCTGGCTGGGCGTGAGCGTCGAGACGAGCGAGCAACTCTGGCGCCTAGACGACCTGCGCACGGTGCCGGCAGCGACCCGATTCGTGTCCGCTGAGCCGCTGCTCGGGTCCTTGCTAGGCGTGGATCTCACTGGCATGCACTGGCTTATCGCGGGTGGGGAGAGTGGGCCAAGTCACCGACCGCTCGACCCCGAGTGGGTGCGCGAGCTCCGCGACGAGTGCCGCAACCAAAAGGTGTCGTTCTTCTTCAAGCAGTGGGGTGGGCGAACGCCCAAGAGCAACGGGCGCGAACTCGACGGGCGCCTGTGGAACGAGATGCCCGTGACTATGCAGGCAGAATGACCAAGTTGTAGAGATCGTCAACGCCCTTGGGGTCCGTACTCGTCTTGCCCGCCGCATGGACTTCGTTGATGGCGGCTCGAAGGTGCATCGTCCGGACCAGCCCCGCGAGGTCGTCGCCCAGGACCTCGTCCGATCGGTCAAAGATCGTGAAGGCCTGACCCTTCGCGAGCTCGGCGGAGATGCGGCCGGCAAGAGTGTCCACCCACTGAGCACTGAGGCGCTTCTCGTCGGCCTTCCATGTCTTCTCCCAGTCAGCGGCCAACCCGAAGAGGTCGTCTTCCGCGGCCTCTTCGGCGTGGTACTTACGCCAGTGCTCCAGACCTTTTGGACGCGCATTCCCCAAACGTGACCATGCCATGGGTACTGCGCGTTGCAAAGACCAGGTAGTACAGCGGCTTCAAGTCGGCTCGCGGCCGGACGTCGATGATCCACGTCCCGAGGGAGCTCGCCTTCTCACGGAGCTTCGCGGCGTAGCCCTCGACCACCGCGAGCTCCGCCGCCATCTTCTGACTCTCGGAGGCGTCCTTGTTGGGGCAGTTCTCGAACCACGCAGCGCGCCACCAGTCACCGCCACACACCGAATCAAGCTTCTTGAGTGAGCTCTCAACGGCCTTGGCGCTGTAGAGCATGCCTGCGAAGCGGCGGAGGCTAGCGGTCAGGTTGATCAGAATTTCAGTAGCGGGGGTGCCAGGACCACTCGGGCGGTCGAAGATGGCGGAGACCTCCTCCAGAGGGATCGGCAGACCACATGGGTCGAGGTAGACGAAGACCGGGATGTCTTTGACCGCGTCCAACAGGCCTGGGAGGTGCTTAGAGATGTCCCCGTCAGTGATCGTGTACGCGACTCCCTCACCTTCCGCCTCGGCCACCGATCGCAGCTTGGCGACTGTCTCTTCGTCGTCCTCCACAAAATGCAGCTCCACCTTGCGCGGGGAACGCATCCCGGCCAGCTCCTTCGCTTTGCGCAGGAGCATGGCGCCTGACCCCTCGGAGCCGTCGTCGTACCGACCTGGTCCGGCGTACCCGTCGATGAAGGCAACCCTGTTGTCCTTTGACGTGCTACCCGTCTTGCTGCCGAACGGCGTGGCGTAACTGTTGATGATGTGATGCTTCAGCACCGCCGCTGACTTCTTGCTCTTGTGAAACTTGCTGGTGTCGCTGGACAAGTGGTCGCCCCCGAGAAGTCATCCGCAGGGTGCCACTTTAATCGACGGCGGAGGCCCTAACCGTTAACTGCCGGCAGCGGAGCGCCGACCCTCGTCGAGTTTCCGGCTGGAGACCGTCCCTAGAAGGAGCCTAGAGCGGCCCAGCGCCCGTCGCCGGCGAACCAGCTCCTCCAAGTCGCCCGGAACGTCGCACTCAGCGATCCTCGCCCGACCCCAGCAGGTCATGGCATTGACCGCACAACGTCAGTGGACGGTGGCGGCCGTACATGGCGCTCTGTTACGGCGACTGTCCAGGTGAATGGGTAGCGACCGGGCCCACGCTCGAGCGAGCGGGTGCCCTCTATGTCGTCGCGATCCGCGAAGAGGGTGTACTCAACGTTGGCCCGCCAGGCACCGTCGAGACCGCGGTGCCAGGAGTTGAGGATGGCCGGCACCCACCGGCCGTCGACCAGGACTTCGACGAGGCGGGGCGTATGACGGGCCATCGGACGAGCCTGCACCTGTGGTGTGACGGTTCAGTCGAAGGCCGGCGCGATGCGCATCTCGATCCTTCGACCGGACCTAGGCCGTCACGGACGATGACACTCGCGTGGGACCGGCGGCCAGCGGCTGTTAGCCGAAGATCACGGCGGCCGCCCGAAGACGCGGCGCCTCATCCGGTGTGCGTTCAACGACGGAAAGGCTGAGCCGAGCGTCTCGGCCGCCTTCGCCGTTGGCGTCGAGCTGGGCCCAGAACCGTTCCCGCAGGTCGGTGACGGCGCGCATCGCGGCGTCATAGTCCGTCGTGCTTGCCAGCGGTGCCCGGTGGGGCAACGCCTGGTCCCGTACCTCGAAGTGGGTGTCTGTCATGCCGCTCACTGTCCAGCCTCCTGCGTCAGCCGCCGTAAGAGTCGTTGGACTGTGGACAGTGAGCGGCACGGTTGTGGGTGACCGGCCCGACCTGTCAGGGCCGGACCGGTCACCCAGTTGCTACTTGCGCAGCTTGGGCCGCCGCGGCGGCTTCGGCAGGTCCAGCACAGCGGCGAGGGCGTCGGCCCGCTGCCAGGTGTTCAGGTAGCACCGCAACGCCGGAACGCTGTGCACTCGCACGGTCAACGAACCGACCCGCACCGCCAGCAACGGGGCCCCCTGCGGGCTTGTCTCTGCGACCACCGAGTGCCGTTGCGGACCCATCACGTTCGTCAGCACCGACGTGCCCTGCCCCAACGTGTGCGGGTCCGCCGAGACACCGTTCGTCGCCAGCCGAAACGTGGCCGCCTGCCGCGCCGCCTCCTGCCACGCCGACACATGGGAAAACAGCGCGTCCCGGTCATACACGTACGTCAGGCTGTCACCGACCGACACCGCCAGATACGGGCGGTCCCGCGGACCCCCACCATCCCGAGCGATCACCGAGCAGGGCTGCACCCCCCACACGCTGAACACCACGCTCACCCAGTGCGCCCCCAGCGCCGGGGCCTGCTCCCGTACCGTGCTCGCCATTGCCTTGGTGTCGCTCATGGTGTCCTCCAGCCGTACCCGCTTCACGCGGTGTGCCGGTGTCCCCCGGCCCTAGGGGCGGCGGGTTCACCCCGTCGCCGTAAGGCCGCCCGGAGGGGACGTGGAGGCTCGCCGGGCAAGGGAGGAAGCTGAAGACTGCTTGCCGCGGAGCGCTTGAGCAAGGATCTTCAGCGCCCTTGCCCGGGGAGAAACGGCCCCGCACAATCCGGGGGGCATCCAGGAGAATTAGCCGGCCGCAGGTCGACCATGCCTGCCTTGGGCGACAAAGCAGCTAACAGACTGAAGGGCTCGCTTACTTATTGGACCGCGTTGTGACGGCTGTGCCGAGGAACAGGCCGATTGCGATGACGCCGTAGATTGCCTCCAACGAGACCAAGATCCTCGCCAGTTTAGTGACGGGGACGATATCACCAAAACCCAGCGTCGTGATAGTGACCGCGCTCAAATAGAAAAGCCGGGCATAACGATTAGGAAGTGCACCCACGTTTCCGTTGATTGCGGAGAACAACTGCAGAAGCTGCAGATCCTGCACCTTCGTCGAGTCCAACACGAAGTAGCCCGCGACGGGGTATGGAAGCAGAAAACGCTTTGGGTCTGCCCCATTCGAGAGCTTGTCCGGAGAGTCCAACACGTAGGCAAGCAGGCGTGGGCTGAGAATGTTCTGCTTCTGGGGCAGATTTATTCGAATAGTGAATGCCAGTTCCGGCACCGCGACCGACCGCTCTTCTTTGCAAGTTGCGTCAGGGGCAACTGCGAGAGGAACGACGAGATTCAGTCCGTCAGATGTTATAGGGGAGTCGTTCTGATCGAACACCACACATGCGACGGCACCACCTCGCAGGCTCGCAGCCGACCTATTCAACGTGTCCACTAGTTCTGTACGGACGTGGTTGAGGCGCGAACCAAAGTCCACTTCATGGGCCGATGTGGACTGATAGAAACCGTCTGCAGTGAAGTAATAAACTGCCGCGAAGATCGGTATGCCCGCGAGGTAGACCAAGCCAAAGATCCATGGTAGGCGAAGCAGCGCGCCGAGACGGCGCGCCTCAAGTCTCTCTTGTAATCGGCTCACGGGCTGATCCTACGCCACCGTCCGTGTCGACCGACCGATGCGTCTCGGACCACATCGTCAAGTCCAGACTGTCCTTCCATTCCCGACGACGACTCGTCTTGCCGCCAGAACTCTGTCGATAAACTGAACGCTCATCACGCTCTCAGTCGCGGCAACGGGGCCAACTTCGCCAGGGGAGCAAACGGGGCGAGCCCACGTGTACACCCCGCAGTCAATGGTTGGATATTAGGGGGACCTAACGCAACCATGGCTAACTGGTGGTCTGGCGTCATCGGAGGAACGCCGCCGCGACGCCGGCGTCAACCGGGATGTGCAGTCCGGTGGTCTGGGAGAGCTCACCGCCGGTGAGGGCGAAGACGGCGTCGGCGACGTGCTCGGGGAGGACCTCGCGCTTGAGCAGGGTGCGTTGGGCGTAGAAGGCGCCGAGGTCGTTCTCGTCGACGCCGTAGACCGCGGCTCGGTTGGCGCCCCAGCCGCTGCTGAAGATGCCGGAGCCTCGTACGACGCCGTCGGGGTTGATGCCGTTGACCCGGATGCCGTCGCCACCGAGCTCGGCGGCGAGCAGGCGGACCTGGTGGGCTTGGTCGGCCTTGGTCGCGCCGTAGGCGATGTTGTTCGGGCCGGCGAAGACGGAGTTCTTCGAGCTGATGTAGACGATGTCGCCGCCGAGCTTTTGCTCGATCATCACCTTGGCCGCCTCGCGGGAGACCAGGAACGAGCCGCGGGCCATCACGTCGTGCTGCAGGTCCCAGTCGGCGACCGTGGTCTCGACGAGGGACTTGGAGATGGACAGGCCGGCGTTGTTGACGATCAGGTCGATGCCGCCGAACGCGAGCACCGCGGCGGCGATCCCGGCGGCGATGTCGTCCTCGCTGGTCACGTCGGCCGCGACGGACACTGCGACGTCGGTGCTGCCGATCTCGAAGGCGACCTTGGCGGCGGCGTCGGCGTCGCGGTCGGCGACGACGACGCAGGCGCCCTCGGCGGCGAGGCGGATCGCGATGGCCCGGCCGATGCCGGAGCCGCCACCGGTGACGAACGCGACCCGGGTGGCGAGCGCCTTCGGCTTGGGCATCCGGACCAGCTTGGCCTCCTCCAGCGCCCAGTACTCGATGCGGAACTTCTCCGCCTCGTGGATCGGGGAGTAGGTGGACACCGACTCCGCGCCGCGCATCACGTTGATCGCGTTGACGTAGAACTCGCCGGCGACCCGGGCGGTCTGCTTGTTGGCGCCGAAGGAGAACATGCCGACGCCGGGGACCAGCACGATCGCCGGGTCGGCGCCGCGCATGGCAGGGCTGTCCGGGGTCGCATTGCGCTGGTAGTAGGCGGCGTAGTCCTCGCGGTAGGCGGCGTGCAGCTCCACCAGCCTGGCCTTCACGTCCTCCAGCGACGCGGTGGTGGGCAGGTCGAGCAGCATCGGGCGGACCTTGGTCCGCAGGAAGTGGTCCGGGCAGGAGGTGCCCAGCGCCGCCAGGCGGGGCGACTCGGTGGCCGCCAAGAAGTCGAGAACCTCGGCGCTGTCGGTGAAGTGCCCCACCTGGACCCGGTCGGTCGATGCCAGACCACGGATCAGCGGGAACAGTGCGGCAGCGCGCTCACGCCGCTGCGCCTCGTCCAAAGCGGTGAACCCGTCCCGTACGGGACCGAACGGCTCGGCCTTGCCGTGCTCTGCGAGGTAGGCGGCAGCAGTCTGGATGATCTGCAGCGACCTGGCCTCGCACTCGTCACTGCTCGACCCCCACGCGGTGATGCCGTGACCGCCGAGGATCACCCCGATCGCGTCCGGGTGCGCGTCGTGAACGGCGGCGATGTCCAGCCCCAGCTGGAAACCAGGGCGGCGCCACGGCACCCACACCACGCTGTCACCGAAAGCGTCCTGGGTCAGCGCGGGACCATCGGCGGCGGTCGCCAGCGCGATCCCCGCGTCGGGGTGCAGGTGGTCGACGTGCGCAGCGCCGACCAGGCCGTGCATCGCCGTGTCGATCGACGGCGCGGCACCACCTCGTCCGTGCAGGCAGAAGTCGAACGCGGCGACCATGTCGTCCTCGGTGTCGACACCGCCGTAGACGTTGACCAGCGAACGCAACCGGTCCAGCCGCAGCACCGCGAGACCGGACTCCTTCAACGTGCCCAGGTCACCGCCAGAACCCTTGACCCACAGCAGGTCCACCGGCTCACCGGTCACCGGGTCGACATCGGACCCCTTCGCCGAGGTGTTGCCACCGGCGTAGTTGGTGTTCGTCGGGTCAGCACCCAACCGGTTGCTGCGCGCGATCAGGTCAGACACAGCGGGGTTCACCGCCATCAGGCACCCCACCCGGCCTGGTGGCCGCCGACCCGGTCGGCCGCGATCTTCTCCTGATTGCCACTGCGGTAGTAGGCGGCCATCGGGTCAGGGTCGATGCCCATGTCTGTGCGGACCTCCGCGAGGATCGGTCGTACATCGGTGTTGTAGGCGTCCATCAGCACCGCGTTGGCGCCGAGCACGTCACCCGCAGCCTGCGCCTTGCCCAGCGCGTCCTGGTCGACGAGCAGCGCCTTCGCCGTCGCCTCCTGCACGTTCATGATCGACCGGATCTGGCCAGGGATCTTCGGCTCGATGTTGTGGCACTGGTCGAGCATGAACGCCACCCCGGCGTCCAGGCCACCACCGAGCACGACCTCGGACATGATCCGGAACAGCTGGAACGGGTCGGCCGAACCGACCATCAGGTCGTCGTCGGCGTAGAACCGCGAGTTGAAGTCGAACGCGCCGAGCTTGCCAGCCCGCAAAAGGATCGCGACGATGAACTCGATGTTCGTCCCCGGCGCGTGATGACCGGTGTCGACACACACCACAGCCTTCTCGCCCAAGTTCATGCAATGCATGTACGAGGTACCCCAGTCCGGCACGTCCATCGTGTAGAACGCCGGCTCGAACAACTTGTACTCCAACAGCATCCGCTGATCCGGACCCAACCGGTCGTACACCTCCTGCAACGCAGCCGCCAACCGGTCCTGCCGCTCCCGGATGCTGTCCTGGCCGGGATAGTTGGTGCCGTCGGAGAACCACAGCTTCACATCGCGTGAGCCCGTCGCGTCCTGCACATCGACACAGTGCAACAGGTGGTCGATCGCCTTGCGCCGCACACCCGGGTCGGGGTTGGTCACCGACCCGAGCATGTACTCGTTCTCCTGGAACACGTTCGCGTTGATCGCACCCAGCTTCAAACCCTGACCCTCTGCATGCCCCCGCAAGGCAGAGAAGTCATGAACCAGGTCCCACGGGATGTGCAACGACACCGACTTGGCGACCCCGGTGTACTTCAGCACCTGCGCCGCATCATCGATCTTCTCGTACGGGTCCCGCGCGACACCAGCCTGGGCGAACACCTTGAACCGTGTCCCCGAGTTGCCGAACGCCCACGAAGGCATCTCGACCCACTGCCGGCGAAGCTCGTCCTTGACCGTGCACGTGTCCATCAGTCGTCTTCCTCTGAAATCCATGGCCGCGAGCTGCCCACGCTGTTGCCCCTCCGCCGCAGCGGCTCGGCACTCGACCGGCAGGAACGCCTGGCCCTGTGGAACGATTCACGGGTGAGGCTAGAGCCAGCGCAACTTGAGTGTCAAGGGGCTGGAGCAATAGGGGTGCACGCGACGGCAGGCCTGCGACAGGGCCGTGGCGGGCGAAGTGCACTTTGTGAGCAGAACCCCTGTTTGCCAACGGTTATTGCTGATGAGGGGGCCACATCCCAGTGGGCCAATGCGAGGTTCGGTGACTTCGGGACAGGGAAGCACCGAACCTCGCCTCACAAGCCGAGATCGGCTCGGCCGCAGCGCGCTTCATGGAACGATTCACAAAGTACGGAACCACTCCTCTGAAGTCAAGAGGTGGCACAAACCCGGCGGCCTGCCGGACTACGACCTACCGGGTGGGATTCGCGCACTAGTCCCTAGGCACGGAAGGCGTCCGGCCGGCTCGCCTGACGCCAATCGACCGCCCCAGGGGCACTGCCAAAATCACCGCCAACGCCGCGACGAGGAGGATCAAGCTTGCCGTGTAGGCCGTCGCGTAGCCGCGCGTCAGAGCCTCAAGCGCTCGGGCAACCCCCACGCCGTCGGCCTCCTTTTGTGCGACGGCCAAGGCTCTTGTCGCCCCCGAGAACCCGCCGGTCTTGGAGGACGCCAGCGTGAGCAGCAGGGCCAGTCCTACGGCACCGCCGACCTGTTGCATCGTGCCGGAGACGGCGGACGCGACGCCTGCTTCGTCGGGTCGCACGTCCCTGAGCACGATGAGAGTCAGCGGAAGCAAGGTTCCCCCCATTCCCGTTGCCCAGACGAGCATCGCGGGGAGGAGGTCATGGTTGTAGGTCGAGTGTGCTGAGAACCCGCGGTACATCTCGACGCCGATGATCGCGAGGGCCATGCCCAAGCCGGCCACCACTTGAGCGGGCAATCGGTGGACCATCCGGCTGGCAGCCCAGGCGCCTCCGGCTATGCCGAGAGCAAACGGCAGGAACGCCAAGCCTGCCAGCACCGGCCGGTACTGGAGAACTTGCTGGACGTAGAGGGAAAGAAAGTACGTCACCGAGAGAGACGCCCCAACGAGAAGGACCGCCAGAAACGCAGCAGATCGCTGTCGGCTGCGAAAGAGTCCGGGTGGAAGCAGTGGTTGAGCCGACCGCATCTGCCGTTGCACGAATGTTGCCAGCGATGCGCCTGCGAGACCTAGGCAGGAGAGACCGAGGCCATCGGTCCAGCCGAGCGTGGGATCTCCAACACGAGTGAGGCTGTAGACCAGCGCCGCGAGGCCCGCAGTTCCGAGAATGGCACTACCCCAATCCATCTGTCCTGTCCGCGGTCCCGACTCGGGCAGGACGCGCGGTGTCGCAATCAGCGCCACGGCCCCGATCGGGACGTTGACGAGCATGACTCCGCGCCAGGAGAACAGTTGCGTGAGGATCCCTCCAGCGACAAGTCCTACAGCCGTTCCGCAACCTGACGCCGTGGCCATGATGGAGAAGGCCCGTGCTCTGGCCTGGGCGTGTTCATACGTGGTCGACACGAGCGCGGTGGCGTTCGGAGCTGCTAATGCGGCGCCAGCACCCTGCACCACCCGCGAGGCGACAAGCAGCCAGCCCGTGCTGGCAACACCGCCGGCGAGTGAGGCCAGCGTGAAGACACCGAGGCCAAGTGCGAAGACTCGGCGACGTCCTAGGAGGTCACCCGCTCGCCCACCGACGAGCAGCAGGCCGCCGAAGGTGAGCGTGTATCCGTTGACGACCCAGGCCAGCCCCGCATCGCTCAGCCGCAGGGCGCTTTGCATGCTGGGCAAAGCGACGTTCACAACGGCACCATCGAGTACCAGCATGAACTGCGTTGCGGCCAGCACGGTGAGGGCCGCCCTGGACCTTGTTCGACCGGTGACGTCGACGGTCAACTGATCGGTGGGGCTCACGAGGTGCTCCTCAGGAAGACGAATGCCGCTAAGGGCGGCCCCTGAGGGAGCCCATCGTTTGCGTGGTGCTGACTCGAGCTGGCTGCTAGTCGGACAGGCGCGTCACCTTGACCGAATCGGGGTCAGCGCAGACCGCGTGCTCGCCCGCATGGAGCGCAACAGGTTGATGGTCGGGCAGGCGCACGGTGCCGATCGCTCCGTGCGGCACCGAAACCTCCAGGTCCCACCGCTCTTGCTTGCGTTGCCAACGGACTCGCACTTGACCCAATGCAGTCGTATGCGACATGGCCGCTGAGCAGACGCGATCATCGAGAACTGGCTGCACGTCGAAGGTCGACCATCCCGCTGATGTCGCCGTGACGCCTCCCACACGCTGGTGGATCCAGTGCGCGACGGACCCGAGGAAGTAGTGATTCCGCGATCGTGCAGTCTCATCCCAGGACTCCCACAGCGTCTCGCCGGCGGCGCGCCAGACTCCCCACCCCGGCCTCGTCTGCTGGGTAGCTACGGTGAGCGCTAGGTCGTCCCGATCGCAGTCGCTCAAGGCTGGCAGCAGCCATTTCACCCCGATAGCACCACAGTCGAGGTGCCCGTTCGTGCGCTCCTCAAGGTCGCGGATCAGTGTTTGGGAAACTTGCCCCACGTCGGCGGCAGGAACGGCGTTGAACGCGAGCGGCAGCACGTTCATCGTCTGACGCATACCCACGGCAGGATCCGCGTAGCCGCCGAGGCTGGGGTCCCAGTACTTGCCGTGGTACGCGGCGGCCACCTGCTGCCCAGCGGACAAATAGAGGGCCACCTCATCGTGATGTCCAAGCGCGAGCTCCACCTGGGCCATGCGGTCGGCTAGATGCTTGACCATCATGGTTGCCGTTGGTGCCGGCCCCTCTGGAGCAAAGCTGTGGCCCGGCGCGAGCCAATCACCCCAGCTATGCAGCGGCCAGATCCCCTCGCCGCGCTGGGTGAGCTCGAGGACTCGGTGCATATAGCGCCGCATCATCGGCAGGTGACGTTGCAGAATGGCGGCCTCGCCGTACTCCCAGTAGAGCGCCCATGGGATGAGCACCGTCGACGCACTCCAGGCGGGGTCCATGGCGCGCCCCCAGCCAGGCGTCGGAACGATTTGCGGCACTGTGCCATCGGCGGACTGCGCGTCACCATGGTCGTCGAGCCACCTTCCGAAGGTGGTGCGCAGGTCGTAGTGGTGGAGTGCCGCCTCGGTCACGAGGTGGGCGTCAGCGGTCCAGCCGTTCTTTTCGTAGACGGGGGTGTCCGTCGGGATGCCGTGCAGGTTGTTCCTGAAGGTCCGCGCGGTGGCAGCGTCCATCCAGGTCAGTGTCTCGTCGCTGCAGGAGAACGTGCCGACGGATGCCACGTCCGTGTAGAGCGGCACTGCTACCAGATCCTGCGGGGTGCCAGGCCCCTCGAGAGAGACTTGTACGTACCGGAAGCCCTTGTAGCTGAAGTCGGGCTCCCAGGTCTCGCCGGAGGAGCTACCGGCCGCAATGTAGCGGTCCACCTGGCTCGGACCAACCGCGAGAGTGTTCTCGCAGACGACATCCCCGGCGTCGGACAGGTACTCGCCGTAGCGAAGCACGACCTGCGTACCTTCCGCCGCACTCAGGCGCAGGCGCACTCGTCCAGTCATGACCACGCCGAAGTCGTAGACGGTTGATCCTGGCCGCTCGGTGGTGATGCCAGGGAGGACCGCACTACGGCGAATAGGCGGCAGGCCGGCGGGCACCAGGGTCCCGTCCGGGGGCGCGACGACTTGAGCAGGGGTCCAGTTCTCTGTCGTACGGGCGTCGTGGGTGACGCCCGTGTAGAGGAGGTCCTCAATCACGGGACCTGCTGTCGTCTCCCAGGTCTCGTCCGTCACGATCGTCGTCTTGCTGCCACCAATCAGTTCGATGTCAAGCTGGGCAGTAGCCATGGGCTCCCGATGCCATTCGGCGAGGTTCCAAGCCCAGACACTCGCCCCCCTTGCGGCGAAGAAGCCTCTGCCCACCTCGGCTCGCAGCTCGTTGACCCCGTCCTGCAGCAACCCTGTCACGTCGTAGCTGCGGACCCGCACGCTCTTGTCGTAGGTGCCTGGTGCAGGGTCCAGTACGGAGTCGCTCACTGCGAGTCCGTTGATGGTGAACGTGCCAGCTCCGAGCGCCGTCGCGTGCAAGACAGCTCGGGCCACGGGCGCCGTGACAGCAAAAAGCCTTCTAAATACCGGATTTGGGGCAGGAGTCGTCTCGACGCCTAGCCGACGAGTGCCTTCAACGATGGCTTCATCACGCCACGCTGGACCTGTGACAGGAAGAGGCGAAATGCCATCGTCTTGCCATGGGCTGGCCTCACCGCCGCTACTGGCCCAACCGACTCGCCCGGCTGTCGGGATCAGCCGAAGCGTGTAGGTGCCTGGTTCCAAGGGCTGGGTTGGCTCAAGGAAGGTCCCGAACCGATCCCAGGGCACGGGTCCCGTCGCGATTTCGCGCGCCGCGACCGTTATCCCGTCCTCATCGTCGACGCGGAGCAGCGCAGTCGCTTCCTGCTGGTACTGCTGGACTATGTCCACCGAGAGCGCCGTTATATACCCGGGCGTTGTGAACGTCTGGGCGAGGGACTCCCCGGGTTCGGCCCAGTCAACATGGTCCGACTCCAGGTGGCGGACAATGCGAGAGGCGCCCGGAACCGGTCGAGCGATCCAACGCGCAGTCCATGGAGATGGCATGGAGGGCTGCGCATCCCACGAGCCGCGGTCGCTCCACGCAGACGCGGTGCCACCGTGCGAAACCGTGCGGACGCGCCATTCGTAGCGGTGGCCCGGCCGCGAAGGCCCCTCGTACTCCAGCTGCGAGCCCGCCACAGTCACGAAGCCGGAATCCCATACCGTGCGGCCGTCGCCGTCGTTCACTTGAACCTGACAAACAGCGCCTGCATCGCCCACCCATGTCAGCAGCGGCCGGGAGCCGGCAAGGTCAGTAACGAGGAGGCTAGGCCCTAGTTGGCTGTTCATAGCCTGTCACTGCTCCGCTGACGGTTGGCTAGCCGCAGGGGCGAGCAGACGTCTGTTCGCGTCAGGATCGACGCGGTAGGGATGTGGGCGTGTAGGCGCTCTTGGGAGCTGGCGGGTGTCCTCACGTCGTTCGGCCCACGCGCTCGTGCTCGGACGCCTGGACCGCGGCGTGCGAGAGGAAGGACCGAGTCTTACCTGACACCACTCGGGCTTCTCCTGTCAGCTCGAATGACCCCGACAAGGATCGGTCGTTCGAGTCGAGTCCGACGAAAATGTCGACCGTGCACGGCTCGACCGCCATCTCTCGGGCGAGATTCGTGTAGGCCAGCTGGGACGCCTGCAGCTCGAACGTCACCCTTCGGCTCTCGCCGATCTTGAGATGAACACGCGCAAAGCCGGCGAGCTGTTGGGCTGGACGAGTGACGCCAAAGGTGTTGCAGCGTAAATAAAGCTGAATCACGGTTGCGCCGGCCCGGTCACCGTCATTGGTGACAGTGAGGCCGATCGAGCACGCGCCGTCTGTGTCCATGCCGGGGCCGGCATCGAGATCCGTCAACAAGAAAGTGGTGTAGCTCAGACCGTGGGCGAACGGCCAGAGCGGGGTTCCCTCCAGATCGAGATAGTGGCGCGGCGTGCTGGGCGGCAAGGGGCTTCGGTATCCTGAGCCTGCAGGCTGATGGTGGTAGACCGGGATCTGTCCGCTGTGCCGGGGCAGGCTGTACGGCAGCTTGCCGGATGGGTTGACGGTCCCGAAGAGGATGTCGGCGATGGATCGGTTGCCAAATGCTCCGGCGTACGGGGCAACGAGGATGGCCGCCGCGTCTTGGACTACTGGTGGCAACGCGTACGCGCGTCCTTGCACCAGGACCACCACCATTGGGGTTCCTGTCGCGGCCACTGCCTCCGCGAGGCGCACCTGCGCCCTCGGCAGGGTGATGTCGGCCGTGTCGCTGGCCTCCCCCTCCGTACGTTCGCCTGTGAACCACAGACTCGCGCCACCAAGTGCCAGCACGACGACATCTGCAGCCGTAGCTGCCTGAACCGCTCGCGAGATCGCCTCGTCGCCAAGGTCGGTTGTCACGGTGCAACCAGGTTCGGCACGAACGCTGAGCGAACGCGACTCGATCGCGGCCGACAGCGACTTGGCGTCGTACCTCTGCTGAACCAGGCTGTGCCCGTCCTGCGGCTCGAACAACGCCGTGTACCAGGCGGCAACCGTCTCCTCGGCGCCGTTCATGGTCCCGAGCTCACCGCGCATCACTGCCTCGCTGGCTTCACGCCACGACGCGTAGGTGTAGGTGGGAAACTGGAGCGAAGGAGCGTCAGCGTGGGGTCCTATTACGGCAATGTCCAGCGCGCCCGGCGTGAGCGGCAGGAGCCCGTCGTTCTTGGCAAGGACGATCGACCGACGCGACAGCTCCTGTGACAGCTCGGCTCCCTCTTGCGCAACCGCAGCGACGTCGATCCGCTCGGTCGGGTAGGGCCTCTCAAAGAGGCCAACCTCGAACTTCGCCTTCAAGACGCGCCACACGCTCAAGTCCACTTGTCGGAGGTCAGCTGCACCGCGTTCGACCTCCGCGGCCAGCACGTCGCCATATCCGTAAGGGGTTGGAAGCTCTACGTCGAGCCCGGCCTGGATGGCCAGTCTCCCGGCCTGCGCAGCCGTAGCGGCGACCCGCTGACGATCCACGAGCTGCTGCAGCGTTGTGTAGTCCGACGATACGAAACCGTCGAACCCCAAGGCGTCGCGCAGGAGACCCTGCAGCACCTCCGGGGACGCCCCGGCCGGCACCCCATCGACGTCGGCGTAGGAGTTCATCACCGAGCGCAGACCAGCAAGCCGGATAGCCGCCTCGAATGGGTAGGCGAAGACGTCTCGCGTCCGTCGCCCTCCTGACTCGAAGGCAGACATGTTCATACCGCCGGGGGGAGCTGCGTACCCCAGAAAGTGCTTACCTGTGGCCATGACTCCGTGAGTCAGGTCACTTCCCTGCAGCCCGCGCACGTAGGCGACTCCCATAGCGGCACAAAGGTAG
This sequence comes from Acidothermaceae bacterium B102, assembly GCA_033097465.1. Lineage (GTDB taxonomy): Bacteria > Actinomycetota > Actinomycetes > JAWWOL01 > JAWWOL01 > JAWWOL01. The sequence continues at coordinate 2,404,290 of AP028633.1, read as the reverse complement.
GGGTCCTCTCCGAACGTCTCGTGAACTCGTCCCCAGCGCGGATCGAGCGCGACATCGAGGACGGGTGACAACGCGTGCATCAGGCCGGTTCGGCGCATCTGCCGCCGGATCAGGTCCGACATCTCCTCGACAAGATCTGGGCTCCATCCCGCTGCGAGTCCCGTTCCGGAGGGGAAGACCATGTGGCCGCCGGCGAGGAAACCGCTCAGCGCTTCGGCGTGGAACAGCACGGGGACACCCAGCCGGCTGCGGGTCAGCACCTGGTGCTGGATCGTGCCGACCATCGCAGCCAGCTTCTCAGGATCATCGAGGATGAGCTGCGCCACATGCCCTGGGGGGTTCCGAAGAACCTGCTCCACATCTTCGGAGTCGGTTCCATCTGCACGAACGAAGGACCAGGCCATGCGGGCCGTGAGCTGGTGACACTTCTCAGCAACCGTCATCTCTGCAAGGAGCAGTTCGGCGCGATTCGCGGGTGTGAGCCGCTCGTCTCGCCAGGTTCCGGTCGTGCTCGCCGTACTCATGCGTAGTCCTCGATGCGCCACTCGTCTTGCCAGTCGAGGAATGCGCCGTCTTCCTCGAATCGGAAGGGCAACCACACGTAGTCGGCGACCGAGGTATCGATCTCCGTGAGCTCGGACCACGGGCCCTCATGATGGCCGCCGTAAGGCTTGAACCGCTCCGCGTGCATGGCGATCGCGGCCTCGCTCGAAGCGGTGTAGTGGGGCAACCATCGGTCGCCCAGGGCGATGTACAAGTCCTCCTTGCGCGGGTGGCGGAACACCGAGCTGATCTGCGACTGGTAGGAGCTGCGTTTGTGGTCGTTGGGGTGAGGGTCGTTCAGTACCGCCCACGGGCCGTGATAGCTCGGTGCCACTGCCACCTGCGATGGGTTCGGGTAGTAGCCCGTTGTGCCCGAGGTCACGAGGTAGTGCCAACCGTTCCGTGTGTAGTGGGCAGGCGCCTCTCGGACGTACGGAGGCTGCACCAAAGGAAAGTGAGTCGTGTAGTAGCCGCTGACCCCGAGGTAGTCGTCGGTTAGATCCGCGCAGATCAACTCGCTGTGTACTCGTTCGAAGTAGTAGTAGGCCTTGCCATCGGAGGGGTCCACGACGAGGTCGAAGTCACCGGCGTTCATGCCGAGCGGCCGGAGGTCCTTCCGGTGAATGCGGTACGGACCCAGCACATTGTCGGCGACCAGCACCGTTGTTCGCTGGCCCGCAGAGGACATCACCTTGATCCAGCAAACGTACTGCCCGGTCTTGGGGTGACGAATGATGTGCGGTCGGTCCATCGACATCGCCGGGTGTAGCGGCGAGGTCTCGTCCTCGAGGTCCGGCGGGACGATCAGTCCTTCGTCGGTCCAGTTGTACAGGTCAGTCGAGGAGTAGCAGCGGACCCCCCAATGCCAGACTCCACTACCGGGCGTCGACCGCTCCTTGTTCTCGCCGTACCAGTAGAAGGTTTCGCCGACCACGAGAATGGATCCTCCGTGCGCTTGAATCCGCTTTCCCTCGGTGTCTAGCCATACCTGGCCAGGCGTTATCGAGCTACGCATGCTGCGCCCCCGTTCGAACGGCACGTTCGGCGCCGCCTCGGGGCGGTTGCTTTCGGCCGCCCGGCGACCGAGGGTCTTCAGGGTGGGAAGGGCCAGCGAACATCGTTGATCTTTCCTCTGGTTGTAATCGACGCAGGGCGGCGCGGCCCAGTCGGACCGCGCCACTCTGGTCGGTGGGCGTCAGGGTGCCGCGTGCACGACGACGCGGACTCTGTCGAGATTCTCGATCTGGGCGAACGGCTGGGCGCCACCCGTCCGAGATGAAGCGACCTTGAAAGACACGTAGTAGGTACCCGGAGCCGTAAACTGATGCGTCTGCACGAGATGGAGCGCCGGTCCAGGCCGTGCCACGTTGATCGGCGAGAACGTGCCCGCGCCGGTGAAGTCCCACGACGCAGCGACGATCGCACCGCCACCCTGTGGCACCTGGGCTCTGGCGACAAACCTTGCTGTCTGGCCAACTCTGAGGTCGACTCGATCACCACCCCGGACCCGAAGGTCAACGACCGGCTGCAAGCCACGCCGCTGAGACGCCAGTCGAGGCACACTGACTTGGCCGTCGCTGACCTGGTACCGCGTTGATTGCGGCGGCTGGACACCGCGCTCTGCCCAGGCCGACACATCGCGCAGGGCCTGTTCGAGAATTGCGTCGTACGACACGATGCGGTTCGACTTGGGCGGGCTGACCGGCCCATCGAGGTGGTCTGCGTTGTCGTTGTAGTAGAGCCGGAAGTTGTTCCCGAAGGCCCGGTCTCCTAGAGCTGAACGAACCCGCTGGGCGTACCAGTCCGCCGGCCACGCAAAGGCGTCGGGATCATCGAGGTTGTCCAGCACGATCATCTTGCCGGTGATCTTGCCAGTGTAGGTGCCTCCGCCAGTAGTGCTGCCGGAGATCAGCGACCCGATGAGCAGAGGACGTTGGGGGTACAAGGGCTGCCCGTCGGGTCGGCGCAGCACGTCGAACGCCGCGTAGCCCTGATCCAACGGTGGCACCTGGTGACGGTAGTACGAGGGCAGCGCGACATACCAACGGTTGTCGACGTGCACGCGTGCACCCACGGTGAGCGCCGCCAACACGTCGGCCGAGTTGCCGGAGCCGACCGTGAACAAACCCGTCGTGGGGTCGAGGGTTCCGGAAACTGCTCCGACCGACGTCGTGCCGTCTGAGGCCAGGGCGTTGACGTCTAGGCCCAGCGCGCTGGTGAGGTGAGGAAGTCCCGTCAGGGTCAGGACGGTTGGCGCTCCCTGTGCGTCAACAGCAACGTTGGTGATGATCGGTGTCACGTCGACGAGGGCAGCCCGGACAATGTCGCCGAGTGGCGACTGCTCTGTGCCGAGATAGCCCGGCTTCGTCCAGAAGTCAGTGACGTAGGTCGGATCGATCTGGCGAACCACCGGCCCGAAACCGAGCAGACCATCGGTGGTTGACAACCCGAGCACGTAGTCCGCGTCCTGCCAGGCTCGCAGCGGGAGTCCCAAGCTCGTGACCTCGTGCAGCATCTGCGCTTGAACCCTGGTGAGACCGGCATACGGGTTACCGGACCCTCCCGGTTGCTCTGCGTCGGAGATCTTATTTGCCACCCCGGCAAGGACCATCCTGGCCTGCGCTCTGAGGAAAAAGTTCGTCGGAACCGAAGTTGGCACCCCGATAACCATCGGAACCGCGCCGGCCCAAACGCCGGTGGTGTTCTCCATTGCTCCAATCGTTTGGAAGGAGCCACCCGAAGGTCCGTAGAGGTACCCGAAGATGTGCCGCGACCTTGACCCGTAGTAAGCCGCGGCCACTGTCTCGGCAAACTTCGCCGTCGCGGCGTCGTGGCGGTAGCCAACGATCCCACTTGCCTGGACGGTGTAGCCACCACTCGCTGCGCTGAAACTGACGACCTTGTCGAGGGCATTCTCGTCCGACAGGGGGTAGGTGTACTGGAAGAACCGGCCTTGCCACTGACTCGCCGGCGGCAGGTAGATCGTGAACTTCACCGACGTGCCCGCAAAGTGGCCGGAGACCCGGTGGTGGACGATGGGGCTGGTCAGATCCTGCTCACTGTCGATGACCGGATCTGCATAGAGCGGGTCGACGCAGTCGGGGGTGACCTGTACGGGCCCCCTGGGCTGAGAGGCCGTGCAGTCCGGGGCGGACGGCGCCGCCCCGGCGGGGATGGCAACGGCGAGCAAGCTAAGAGAGCTTGCCGTGGCCAGCGCCACAATGCTCCGGGCGACCGCCATCCGACGGCCCGCAAGAAACGTCGCACTCATGCGCACTCCTTGGTGTTGGGTTGTGCCTGAGGCCGCCGTGAAGGGCGGCAGATGGACTGAGAAGTTCGCTGCCTTGTAGAGGGATCAGCCGGCAAGAGGGACGGGCTTGCCCGGGTCGTCGACAAGCTCTGCGATACGTCGGTGCAACTCCTTGGCGCCCGGCCAGAACTCGTCCGGTACCAACGCCTGTGCCACCCGTGAGGCGGGGACATCGAAGTAGGGGGCCAGCCTTCGAGCTACTTCCGGCTCACCGCCTCGCGCGATGCCTGACTCTGCCGCGGCAAGCGTGACTAGGTCCCACACGTCGGCGCGGTCGATCAAGTCGCGGACGCTGGAGTTCTCCCAGTCGAAAGCGCGTGCGTTCGGGGCGATGGGGTCGCGGAGATCCCAGCCGTGCTTTCCGTGGCCCACCGTCAGGGGCGTCGTTTGGCCCGGCACATGGACTTCAGCGGTCGCCCCAACCGGCACGACCACGGTCATGAAAAACCGTCCTTCGCGCCGTTCCCAGGAAACCGAGGCATCCCCATAGGGGGTGATGTGCGTTGCGGACGCCTGCGTCAGCGCGGCGACGGGCCGCGGCCGGACAACCAGACTCCGGTATCCCGGCGCGGCGGGAGCGAGACCGGCAACCGACCGATGCAGCCAATCCGCCACCGCGCCGAGCGCGTAATGGTTGAAGGAGGTCATCTCTCCGGGATTGATGCTGCCGTCCGGCCGCATGCTGTCCCAGCGTTCCCAAACAGTGGTCGCACCCATGGTGACGGGATAGAGCCATGATGGGCACTCGGTCTGCAGCAGGAGCCGGTAGGCGACGTCCAGGTGCCCGGCGTTCGATAGTGCGTCACAGACCAACGGCGTACCCACGAACCCTGTGCTGATCCTGAATCCACTAGCACGAACCAGATCGGCCAAGCGTCGTCCCGCTTCGCGACGCTGGTCCTCGAGCGGCAACAGGTCCCACTCCAGCGCCAGAGCATAGACGGTGGGCGCGTCGGACAGCACTCTGCCAACTGGCGTGACAAAGGTTCTCGCAAAGGCTGCCCGTACTTCGTTGGTCAAGGCGAGGTACTTCTCGGCCTCGTCCTGCCGCCCCAGTAGGCGCGCTGCCTCGGCCACAATCCAGGACGAACGCGCAAAATGTGCCGTCGCAACAACGTCCGGGTCGGCCTTGGCGCGCCCAGGCTCCTCTGGCGGTGCCGTGGGATCAAGCCAGTCACCGAACTGGAAACCTCCCTGCCAAATGCGCTCCGGCCCGGCGAGAGATGACAGCCTGTCGACCCAGGCTCGCATGCTTGGCAGTTGGCGATCGAGCACTTGAAGGTCACCAGTGCGCTGGAAGATCGTCCAGGGAAGAATCGTTGCGGCGTCCCCCCAGGCAGCGGCCGGCGGAGACGCCGACTCGGCGTAGTTCAGCCCCGGCACATAGTGCGGAACAGCTCCGTCCGGGTACTGCTCCGCGGCGAGGTCCTCTAGCCATGACCGAAGTAGGCCAGTGGTCCCGAAGAGAAAAGTGGCCGTCGGACCGAATACCTGGATGTCGCCGGTCCAGCCCAATCGCTCATCTCGTTGGGGACAGTCGGTTGGTAAATCGACGAAGTTCCCGCGCGTGCTCCAGACGACATTTTCGTGCAGGCGGTTCAGTAGCGGGTGGGAAGAAGCGAACCAGCCGGCGCGCCGCAGGTCTGAGCCAACGACAATGAGCTCTATGTCCTCCAGCCGCAGGTTGGGCACACCCGAGACCTCGACGTAGCGGAAGCCGTGGAGGGTGAGCAGAGGCTCCAGCGTCTCGGCTGCTTCCCCTGCGGCGAACCAGGTGTCCGTCGCTCTCGCCGTTCGAAGAGGACGTATGCCCAGTTCCTCGTCCTCAAGGACCTCAGCGTGACGAACCACGACCTGTGATCCCCTGGCAAGCCCGCGGACGCGCAACCTGACCCAGCCGACCGCGTTCTGACCAAAGTCCACCAGCGTCGCGCCTGTCGGCGATGTCCAGACCCGCAACGCGGGAAGAACACCGGTTGGCCGTATCGGCGGTCCGTCGGGAGCCACGAGGATGTCCAGGTCACTGGGCACGATCCTCACCCGCGAGGCTGGAAGGCCTTTGAGCGGCAACCGTAGGTCGGTGAACTGGCCGTCATAGAGGTCGTCACTGAGGACGTGGCTTTCTGATGCCCGCCAATGCTCGCCCGTCGTCAGTACGTGCGTCTGTCCGTCGGTTGTTTCGACCTCTAGCTGTGCCAACAGAGCAAGGGCGTCGCCGTAGATGGCTCGCTGTTGGGTATAGCCGAGACGCCCGCGAAACCAGCCGTTCCCCAGGAGCATGTCGACGGTGTTCTCACCGTCGACGATGAGATCTGTGACGTCATAGACGTGGTAGCGCAGGCGATGGTCGTACGATGTCCAGCCTGGTGCCAAGACTGTCTCGTCCACCCGACCACCATTGATCGTGGGCACATAGATGCCGTGAGCGGTCGCGTACAGCCGCGCCCGACGAACCTCTCCGTGCACCGTCAGAACACCAGAGACGACGGGCGCACGGCCGCCCTCCGCTCCGATGTCGACTGGACTGATGAACCGACCCAGCCAGTCCTGGGCATCGAGGAGGCCGGCCTCCACTGTTGACGGCTCGCCCCATGCGCTCCAGTCATCACCATGCGCGACCCGTACCCTAACTTCCGCTCGCTCGCGGGATAGCAGAGGCGGCCCTGGCCACGGAACAAGAACTTGCTCTGACGACGCCTCCCGGTAAGTCGTCGCGAGATCGTTCCGGTTGATCTCCACCTCGTAGGCGGTCTGGTGCCACCCCTGATCCGCACGCTCCACAAACCAAGAGATGCGAGGGGCGGCCGTTCCTATTCCGAGGACAGTCCCCTCGTCGGTCCGGTGTTCAAAGTGGGGCTTCGTCGGTGCGGCGGACTGGGCCATACGAACTCCGATGATGTGTCTCGGGTCAGGTGAGTCTTGGCGGCCGGCCTAATCCCTACCGCGCATTCCGGGCGCAACAATCCGCCGGCGCAAGCGAAGTGCTTGGTCGGGGCTTTGCCGTTGAAGGAGGCGTGAGGCTGTAAGCCGGTGGACGGAGGCCTCAGTGGCGCGTCGGGTCGTCGTCATCGACGACCCGACGCGCCAAGGCGGGGAGACTCAGCCGGTCTTGCTGTAGGACGATTGCATCTTCTGTGCCACGCCCTGGGGGGTCAGCTTGCCCAGCAGCATCGACTGAACGGCGGTGTTCAGCGTCGTCTGCACCTCGGGCTGCAGAGAGGCAAGACTCGCCACCTTGCCTGCGTTCACTGCGTCTGCAAAGTCCTTGAGCTCAGCCGGCACCTGGTACTGCGTGTTGGGAACCAGGGGCACGGACCCGAAACCCTTCGCGTACTTGCCAGACTCAGCCGGCTCTCCCGCGAACGCGAGGAAAGCCTGCGCAGCGGCGGGGTTTTTGGACTTGGCGTTCACCGTCAGCACGTACCCGGGAAGGGCGGTGATGGCGTTGCTGCCACTGTTGGAGGCAGGGATGGCCGAGACCACGAACGTGTCGTTGGGGTCGGAGGCCTTGATGCCAGCGAGCACCGCGCCCACGTCGACCAGGCCGAGCGCCTGCCGCTTGGCCACCGCGTTCTGACCCTGCACGCGAGTGCGGCCGAGCGCACCATTGCCAAAGCATCCGTCCTTGAACATCTGCTCGTACACCTGGAACTGCGTGACCCAAGGCGAGGACGTGTAGCTGACCTTGCCCGTCGCCAGGCCCGCGTCCCAGGTAGGTGTCTGCGCGTAGAGCAGCGGAGCCATCTGCCCGAACGAGAGCATCTGAGGCCCAGCAGACGTGTCGCCGAGCCCCTGAGCGTAGGCGTACACGCCCTTGCTCTTGGCGTCAGCGCAGAGCTTGTACACCTCGTCCAGCGTAGTCGGCACAGAAAGCCCGAGCTTGGTCAGTAACGACTGGTTGTACATCGCCGAGAGCGGCTGCACGGCTCCCGGGAAGGCATAGAGCTTGCCCTGGTACTCAACGGAGGGCTGCCAGAGCGCCGGCACCTGCGAGCTCCAGTCGGCGGTGAACGGCAGGATCCGGCCCTGGTGCGCGAGCGGAATGACGTTGTCCGACGTGTCGGCAGGCTGGCCGCCGGGGAAGGTGAGCAAGATGTCAGGCGCGGTGCCAGCCTGCAGCTCGGTCATGATGGCAGTACCGAGGTCGCCGCCCTGGTACGTAATGTCTACCTTGACGTTCGGGTACTGCTTCTCGAAGTCGGCCACGATGGGGTCGAGAGCCGCCTTGTACTGCGTGTCGTAGATGCCCTTGATCGTGCCGCTGATGTTGGCCTTGACAGCTGCGGAGGTGGGCGCGCTGGAGCTGGGAGCGGCGGAACTGCTGCCGGCGCTCGAGGCGCCAGCACCGCCAGACGTCGCGGCCGCGCTAGCTGCCGCCGAGGTTGGGCTCGCGGCGCTCGTGGAGGTCGCCGCAGCGGCGGGGGCGCTCGAGGATGCGGCCGAGGTCGAGGCCGCCCCCGAGCTGCTACCGCTGCTGCATGCTGCAAGGGAGAGGCCCGCCGCAGTGAGCGCGGCAGACATCCAGATTCGGTTGCTGTAAGGCATTTTTAATGTCTCCAATCGGTACGAGGGGTAAATAGCTTCGTGGAGCAGTAACGCGACAGAAAGAGGTGTCAGCCCTTGAGCCCTCCCGCGAATCCCTGGATCACGTAGCGCTGCAGCAGGAGGTAGACAAGGAGAATCGGTGCCATCGAAACGATGAGGGCGGCGAAGATCACGGGCCAGTTGGATACGTACTGGCCGACGAACTGGTAGATAGCCATGGGGATCGTCTGCTTGCTACTACCGGCGAGATAGATCAACGGCGTGAAGAAGTCGTTCCAGATGCCGACAGCGTTCAGAATCACACAAGTGCCAAGGACAGGCCGCAGCAGAGGGACGACGATGTACCAGAACGTGCGAACATTTCCACATCCGTCAATGCGCGCCGCCTCCTCGTACTCGACCGGCACCGCTGAGCGCAGGAATGTAGTGATCAAGAAGATCGAGAACGGGAGGAACACCCCCGAGTAGACCACCACCAACGACCAGATCGACCCCAGAAGGCCGATGTCCCGGACTTGGAAGTAGAGCGGCAGCAATGCGAGTTGGAAGGGAAGCAGAAGTCCCAACATGAAGAGGTAGAACATTGAAGTCGCCATGCGCGAGGTAGACCGAGCAAGCGGGTATGCCGCCATCGTCGCGATCGCGAGAACCAGCAGGCAGGACGTCGTAGTGACGATGAGGCTGGTGATGATCGACCCAGGCAAACCTGACGACGACCAGGCGGCATCGAAGTTGCTCAGCGTCAGGTGGGACGTGGGTTTTAGCGGTGAGGACAGGTCGCTCGCAGAACGGAGCGAGAGGTTGACGAGGATGTAGACCGGGAAGAGAAAGATGAGTGTCGTCCCGTAGGCACCCGCGTGAAGACTAAGACTGCTCCTCCCACCAAACTTCATATCTTCCGCTCCTGGCGCCGAAGGGCTGCGAACTGAACGACTGAAAGCGCTGCTACGCCGATCGTGAGAATGACCGCCAGGGCAGCGGCACGACCGTAGTAACCAAAGTGCGAGAAGAGGAAGTACAGCTGGATGGAGATTGTCTCCGTCTGCCCTCCTGGGCCGCCTCCCGTGAGGGCAAAGATCTGGTCGAAGATCTTCAGGCCACCAATAAGGCCGATCATGAGGTTGATCGTGAAAGCGGGCGCAAGAAGTGGCCGAGTGACATGCCAGAAGCTCTTCCAGTAGCCCGCCCCGTCAATAGCCGCCGCCTCCATAAGTTCGGGTGGAACACCCTGCAGGCCGGCGAGGTAAATGACCATCGTCGCGCCCGTGAACTGCCAAATGACGGTGAGCACGATGACGCGCAAGGCCCAGGTCGGGTCACCGAGAAAATCGATCTGACCAATACCCAAGGCATGAAGCACAGCATTGGCGGCGCCCACGTCCGGAGGGCCGAAGATGTACTGAAACAGGTAACCAACGACCAAGGGCGAGATCACAAGGGGAGCAAATATGACCGTGCGCAGCACGTTGCGGCCCCGGATGCGACCGTTCAGCAACAGGGCGAGAGCCAAACCCAGCAGGTTCTGTATAACCACCACGACAAGTGCGATCTCTATGGTTCGCACTGCCGCAGATCCTGCGTCTCCCTGAAGATCCTTGGAGAAGTTTTGTAGGCCCACCCACTTCGCCGGGCTGGTGAACGACCAGCCCGTGAAGGCGTAGTACACCCCACGCCCCGAGGGAATCAGTACCACGAACACGTAGATGACGAGCGCCGGCAGAGCAAACCACCAGAGGCCGGTGCCGTTTCGCCGTTTACGACGGCGGCCCTGCATCCCCCGCGGAGCGACAGTTCGCCCCGCCTTGGTCTCGTTCAGGACTGACATGGCTCTCCCTCGCATCTGCCGCAGCGGAGTTGCCTCCCACTGGTCGTTCGGACGCCGGCGGCCAGCACAACCGCAGGATGTGGAGTTGGCGGGCCTTGTCTTCCAGAGTCCGGTGGCCCGGGGCAAGCGGCGAGCTCCCCGCTGAAGGCGAGTGTGGAACGTTTTCCGGGTGACCATAAGCCGGGCTCCAAGAGGACGTCAAGGGCTGATCTGGCATCTCCGTGTAACGTTTCAGACACGGGGTGGCGATCCCCCGTACGGCTCTCCCCGAGCGGCTGCCACTGGCCAGTCGGGTCCAGCCTGCGCTCGATGTCGAGGAGCCCGCGGCGGTGCTTCACCACGCAAATAGTTTGGTCCGAAGCACGGGCCGGCCCTGACCTGGGACGCATTGGAGCCCGGGCTCTTCCACGCCCGGACTTCACCAGGTCCTGGAGAGTGCCTGGTGGCAAGCAAGTTCACGAGTTCCTGCTTGGGCGCGGCGCCCATCAGCTGGGCCTGCCTGTGGACCGTGCTCTCACGAACCAGGGTTCGGCACCTCCGCCTTGATGTCCTCCAAGCTGCAGCTCGCAACCGGCCTTCCCTTGACGTACGGAACGACAGAGCCGACGATGTGTAGGTGGATCCATGCAGACTTGAATAGATATGCAGGACAGGCCGGGCGCGCCCAGCTGCGGCGACGCCCACCTCTCCCCAAGCTTGACGGGCAAGCAGCCCCGAGCCATCCGATTGGACAAGCACGCCATGCCGCGCAACTTCGATGAGTACGACACGGTCGGCGACGCGCTTGCCTATGGTCCAACAGCCCAGCTGCTGTTTGCTGCGCTGCCGCGCTTGGAGGAGGTCCCAGAGCAGGCGCAGTGGTCAGAGTTTCCGCTGGGGCCGTATCTGACGTTCGCCTTGGCCCCAGACGCTGCTGGCGCCAAGGCGCTCCTGGCAGACATCAGCAACGTCGAGAGTCCGCGTCCCGAGGAGTTCCCAGAGGCACCGCCCGTGCCGAGCCCAATCTACGAGTCAGGCGAGGTCGCCCGAGCCAGCGCAAGGGTAGAGCTCCCTTCCGGCAGCCTTCAGCATGCGCCGCTGGAGATCGTTCTCTGGGGACCAGACCACGGGAACCCGTTTGTGGACGTGGACGTCCAGGCCACGTTCACACTCACAGAGACTGGTTCGACCTGCACGCTCGGAGCGTTCTACGACGGCGACGGCAAATACATTCTTCGGTTCTTGCCGGCCCGACCCGGCACCTGGAGGTTCGAGACCAAGTCCAACGCACGCTCGCTGGACGGAGTTTCCGCCGAAGTCACTGTCGCTCCAAGCAGGCTTGGGGGCGTCATACGACCGACCAGTGAGCGCGGGTTCGAGGACGCCTGGGGATCGCCGTACGTGCCGCTCGGCACGACGGCCTACGCCTGGGTGCATCAGACCGCAGAACTCCGGGAGCAGACCCTTGCATCGCTGGCCGCCTCGCCCTTCAACAAGATCCGTTTCTGCACCTTCCCAAAGCACTACCTGTACAACAGCGACGAACCCGCGCGGTTCGTCTTTCCACGGACCGCCGAAGGCGAGTGGGACCTCGACAGGTTCGACCTGGAGTTCTTCCGCGCGCTCGAGGCCGACATCAGGGCACTCAGCGACCTTGGCGTGCAGGCCGACCTGATCCTCTTCCATCCCTATGACCGATGGGGCTTCAGCAAGCTGCCCCGCCACATCGACGATCGGTACGTGCGCTACGCGGTACGCAGGCTGGCCGCATTCCCCAATGTCTGGTGGTCGCTGGCGAACGAGTACGAGCTCCTCGTTGCCAAGCGACCCGAGGACTGGCGAAGGATCGCCGGCGTCATCGCAGACGAAGATCACGCCAGACACCTCTGCTCGATCCACAACTGGGTCGAGCCCTACGACTTTGAGCAGGACTGGTGCACGCACGCCAGCATCCAAGGGGGCGGCACTGAGATGGCCGCGCGGGTAAAGGAATGGCGGTTCAGGTGGCAGAAGCCCATCGTCGTCGACGAGTTCGGCTACGAAGGAGACCTCGACCAGGGGTGGGGCAACCTCACCGCTGAGGAGGTCGTCTTCCGCTCGTGGAGCGCAGTCATGGCAGGGGCATACGTCACGCACGGCGAGACGTTCTTCTCGGCTGACGAAGTGATCTTCTGGTCCAAGGGCGGGACACTTCGGGGCGAGAGCGTGCCGCGGCTAGCTTTCCTGCGTCAGGTCATCGAGGCTTCGCCGAGTGGACGCCTCGAGCCTCTGGCCTCAGACTTCGACGCCCTGCACGCGGGGCTCCTCGACGAGTGTGTCGTCATCTACCTGGGGCGGGCTCAACCCCGATTTCGCTGGGTCACCGTGCCTGTGGGGAAGACAGCACGCATCGAGCAGATCGACACCTGGAACATGACTGTCGAAACTCTGACGGAGGAGTCCACAGGCAGGGTCCGCATCGATCTGCCCGCGCGGCCCCACATTGCGCTGCGCCTGTGGCTGCAGACTGTCTAGAGCACCCGCACAGCTCGCCAGCAGCGGGGCCCGCTCGCCGCACCATTCTCAAGACAGCCCACGCATCAGAGGCCCGCGGGCTCTGTGCACAGCCGTTGCGCTGTCGCCTGATCCGTCACAAGAACATTTACCCAGCCGGCAACCAAGGCAGCGCGGATGGCCGTGAATTTGCGCGCGCCGCCGGCGACCGCTACTCGACGCGGCACGGCTCGAAGAGACGACGCATCGATACCGACCACCCGTTCGTTGAGCGGCGACCGCACGGGTGTCCCGGCTTCGTTGAAGAAGCGCAGGCAGATGTCTCCCACAGCACCGAGTTCACGCAGGGACTGCTGGTCAACGTCTTCAATGGCGTTGCCGCTCTGCTGCAGGAGCGGCGAGGGCACCAGCGAACCCACTCCCACCAAGATCATGGATAGATCGCGGTACATGGCCAGAACCGAGGCGATCGAAGTGTCACGGACCAGGGCGCGCACGGTGGTGGCGGACGCAACGAGCCCTGGGGCCGGGAGAAAGACCGCCTGTGCGCCCGTCAGCTCGGCGAGCCGACCGGTCAACCGGGTGGCGTGCGACTGCGCAGTGACCGTACCGAGGCCACCGAGCATCTGCACGACCAGTTCCGCTGCCTGACTAGGCCGGGGACGCAACGCGTCTACGGTGGCTAGCAACGTCGAGCTCCAGGACGAGATGCCGATCCGCTCCCCTCTGGCGAGCGTTGTCTCGAGGTAGACCGCCGCTGCGGCCCCGAGTGCCGGCAGGAGTGCGTACTCGTCCTCTTGCTCCGCAGTGTCCGCAACCACAACATCGCGCAGGCCGAAACGCTGTTCGATGCTGAGTTCCAGATCACTGTGTACGCCGGGCGGCCCGATGACGATGGTGCGCACGATGCCCAGCTCGGCCGCTTGCTTCAACAGTCTCGACACCCGAGCCTGCGAGACGTTCAGCTGGGCGGCGATCTGCGGCTGCCGCACACCTTGCTCGTGGTACATGCGCGCGACCTTGGTCATCAAACGCATGAGCTCGGGCGCCGCCTCCCGAGGGTTGGACGGTGGCCGAACAGTAACGTGCGATTCCGATGGCGCCACGCCACTCCTCACGTCGGACCAGGTCGAGCCTAGCGAGCCAAGCCTCAGACTCGCTTACTCGTGAACTTGCTGGTGTCATCCGCACTCGTCTGGGAGCGAAATGGCCCTGAGTGTCGGACTTGCCTGGCGCCCTCGCAGGAGGTTTCCGCTGGAGCGCGTGCGCCTCGGAGGGGCGTTTGTGGAACGGTTCCGACTGACGGGTCTAGAGTCGAGGCAATGTCACGAGATCGAGTGGGCTCAGGTGAGCAGGCGGACGAGTCTGCCTCCATTGTCGGGCGTCGCGCGACCATACAGGACGTCGCTCAGGCCGCGGGCGTGTCACAGTCGGCCGTGTCCAAGGTCGTCAACAACGGCTACGGCGTGTCGGCGCAGATGCGCGAGCGAGTGACGACCGCCATCGAGCAACTGGGCTACCGGCCCCACGCGGGCGCCCGGACGATGCGCGGGCGCTCCTTCACCATCGGCGTGATGCTGGTGGAGCTCAGTTCCCCATTTCAGACCGAAGTAGCTCAGGGCATCGTCGACGAGCTGGACGCGACGCCCTACCAGGACGTGATCGTGGCAGCCGGCGCCACGCCCGAGGGTCAGAAGCGACGAATCGAGGCACTGCTGGACCGTCAGGTCGACGGTCTCGTGCTCGTGGCTCCCTGGCTGGAAGCGGGCGCTATCGAGAAACTAGGGAAGATCGTTCCCACCGTTACGGTCGCCCTCCACGGCTCGCCCAAGAACTTCGACACCGTGGTCGACGACGACCGGTTGGGTGCCCGGCTGATGGTGGACCACCTGGTCGCTGCTGGCCACCGACACATCACGCATACGAGCATGCCGTCCGGGGTCAACGAGGGCGCCTTCGTGCTTTCCCACACTGCCCGTCGTCAGGGATTCGAACAGGCAATGCGCCGTCACCGGCTCGATCCGGACGTCGTCGAGACCTGGTACTCCGAGGATGGCGGCCATCGCGCTGCGTTGATCGCGCTCGATCGGCCGAACCCACCCACAGCGATCTTTGCGGGCGCGGACATTGCCGCCTACGGGGTGCTCCGGGCCGCGGAGGAACGAGGTTTGCGCGTTCCGGACGACCTCACCGTTGCCGGCTACGACAACATCTACACCTCGACCATCAACCGGGTCTCCCTGACGACCGTTGACCAGTCCGGGCAGCACACCGGCGCCGCAGCGGTGCGGTTGCTGATGGAGCGAATCGAGGGCCGGAGGGAACCACAACAGTTTGTCGTGGCACCACGCCTCCTGCCACGTGCAACAAGCGGCCCCCCGGCAAGCTTGGGCAAGCGCATCAGCCCAGCCTCCGCCTAGCCGGCAGCCGCCTACGCGTAGTCCACCTACAGGCTGGGCCACGCATGCTCGACCACCACGCCTCGACGCCGCGATGGCTTGACATGTCGTAAAACGTTTTCTAGTCTGCATGGACACGCAAGACTGAATCGATATGTCGGGAGTCTCGGTGGGGCTGGTGATGGACAGGGGGCCCGAAGACGCCCTCGTCCTGGCGCTCGACCAAGGGACGACGAACACCAAGGCCCTACTCGTCCGGCCCGCAACCGGCGACATTGTCTCGTCCTCCTCGCGCGCCGTTGACCTGGAGTTTCCCTCGCCTGGTTACGTCCAGTTCGATGCCGAACTGCTCTGGGAGTCGGCGCGCGGGGCAATAGTCGAAGCAGCCTCAGGCGTCGACTGCCATCGCCTCGCGGCGATAGCGGTGAGCAATCAGCGAGAGTCGGTCATCGCGTGGGACCGGCACAGCGGTAAGCCGTTCGGGCCTGGCTTGGGTTGGCAGGACGCCAGAACGTCGGACTGGTGCGCAACTCTCTCGGCACGTCAAGAGGTGGCCACAGAGGTCCAAAGGCGGACCGGCCTCTCCCTGGACCCGATGTTTTCGGCACCAAAGCTCCGGTGGCTTCTCGACAAGGCGATCGGAGACGGAGCCGCTGCCGCGGATGTCCTGCTCGGAACCGTCGACTCCTGGCTCATCTGGCGACTGACAGGCGGGCATTTCATCGAGGTAGGAAACGCGTCCCGAACGCTGCTCCTCAACTTGCACTCACTCACTTGGGATCCGGATCTGCTTGCCCTGTTTGGACTGCCCGCTTCCAGCCTGCCCGAGGTTCGCGGTTCGGACGGTGAGTTCGGACGGACCATCGCCGCGCCCGGCCTCCCGGCGGGCATCCCGATTGCCGCGGTGCTCGCTGACTCACACGCCGCGCTGTTTCGCCACAGCATGAACAAGCCAGGCATCGCCAAAGCAACGTACGGCACGGGCTCGTCCGTGATGATGCTGTGTCAGCGGTCCATGGAGACGCCCGCCGGCATCAGCACGACTGTGGCTTGGACTGTTCACGGCACCGCCGCGTATGCCCGCGAGGGCAACATTATCGCCAGCGGCGCGGCCCTCGACTGGACGGCAAAGATGCTGGGCGCACCGGAGGGGACTCCCGGCGGGGCTTTCCTGACCGCGTTGGCCGCAGATGTGCCTGACGCCGGTGGAGTGTCGTTCGTGCCGGCCTTCGCCGGACTTGGCGCGCCCTACTGGGACCGCGAGGCCGCCGGCCTGTTGACGGGTTTGACCGCCGGGAGCAGTCGCGCTCATATCGCGCGGGCTGCGCTCGATGCGGTGGCTCACCAGGTCGCGGATGTGGTCGAGGCCATGGAGTCGGACGGGCTGACGACAGCATCCGTCCTTCATGCTGACGGCGGCGCTAGCGCCTCCGGCCCCCTCATGCAGATCCAGGCCGACCTTCTTGGTCGCCCGGTTGAGGTGGCCTCCGATCCGGAGGCTTCCGCCTTGGGCGTGGCCATGCTGGCGGCTCAAACGCTGGGAATGGCTGTGGCGGAGCAACGACCCGGGCGCCTGCTGCAGCCCAAGGGATCTCGGCCGCCTCAGGAGCGGGTGGCCTGGAAGCAGGCGATTGCCCGTTCCCGAGGACTGCGCCTCTTGGCCGAAGACCCAAAGGCCGAGCCCGACAACACACCTCAGATCAAGCCTCGACAGGAGAAGGCACAATGACCGACCTCCCGCCCTTCGGCGCCGGCCTGTGGCATTTCGCGTCGTACGTCGACCGGTACGCCACCGACGGTTATGCGCCGCCCGTTGGCACGCTCGAGCAGATAGCTCGAGCTGGGGACGTCGGCGACCTGTCGTTCGTAGATGTCCCCTACCCCTTCACCGAGGGGGTCACGGTCGAAGACGTCAAGGCGGCTCTCAGCCGGCACGGGCTGCAGGCCGTCGGGGTCACGCCTGAGATCTACATGCGCCGCTTCCGGAAAGGGGCGTTCACCAACCCTGACGCCGAGGTGCGCAAACAGGCTCTTGAGGTGCTGAACGAGGCGGCCGAGGTCGTGCGCTCGCTCGGCGCCCGCTACCTCAAAGTGTGGCCCGGCCAAGATGGCTGGGACTACCCCTTCCAGGTCAACCACCATCAGCAATGGGAGCTCGCGGTCTCAGGCATGAGAGAGCTTGCCCTCGCAAATCCCGACCTCAAGATCGTCATCGAGTACAAGCCCCGCGAACCCCGCCAGAAGATGTTCTGGGACTCGGCCGCCAAGACGATCCTTGGAATCAAGGCCATGGGTGTGGACAACGTCGGTGTCTTGCTCGACTTCGGACACGCCCTGTTCGGCGGTGAGTCACCGGCGGCGGCCGCTCAGCTGCTCATCGACCATGGTCTGCTCTGGGCGATGGACGTCAACGACAACCTGCGAGGGTGGGACGACGACATGGTCGTTGGCACAGTCCACCCCGTCGAAGTTTTCGAGTTCTTCTACACGCTCAAGGTCAACAACTGGGAAGGTGTCTGGCAGCTCGACCAGTTCCCATTCCGGGAAGACACTGTCGAAGCAGCGCGGCTGTCGATCCGCTTTCTCAAGGGGATCCACCGTGCCCTCGACGAGCTCGACATGCCTGCGTTGCTCGCGGCACAGAACAATGAAGACGCGCTCGCGGCGCAGCGGCTCATCCAGGACGTGCTCTTCAGCTGCCTCCGGGACGAGTCATGACTATAGAGGAGGACCTGGTCCCCGCGCTGGATCCGAATGCTGTTCCCAGCGATCCCTTCGTCGTCCTTGGCCGCGTCCCTGACGACGCCACGGAGGCACAAGCGGTGGCTCACCTGAAGGAAGCCGCGCGACTCGTTCGAAGGCGCGATATCCAGATGGTGCACGCAGCGGGCCTCGGACATGTCGGCGGAGAATTCTCGGTTGTTGACATCCTGGTCACCCTGTACCTGCAAGCGATGAACATGACCCCGGATCACCTCGGCGACCCCGACCGCGATCGCTTCATACTGTCCAAGGGGCACGCGGCCGCCGCCCTCTACACAACCCTGGCGATTGCCGGGTTCCTTCCGCCCGAGCAACTCTTCACGTTCATGCGGCCCTTGTCGCAGCTAAACGGCCACCCGGCCCGCACCAAGATTTCTGCGGTCGAAGCGAGCACTGGGCCACTGGGCCACGGTCTACCGATCGCCGTCGGCACGGCTGTCGCTGGCAAGCTCGACGCCTCCCCCAGGCGGACGTTCGTGGTCGTCGGCGACGGCGAACTCCAGGAAGGCTCGAACTGGGAGGCGTTGATGACAGCCGCCAACCACCGGTTGGCGCATCTGTGCGTTGTCGTCGACCGAAACCGACTTCAGCAGGGCGCAGCAGTCGCAGACACCAATGACCTCGAACCACTCGGAGACAAGCTCCGCTCCTTCGGTATGGAGGTGGTTGACGTGAACGGCCACGACCACCAGGCCCTGCTTGCCGCGTTCCGCGCCGTGCCGGCTCCCTCCGGCCGCCCGACCGCGATCATCGCGCACACGATCAAGGGCTACCCGATCTCGTTCATGTCCGACAACGTCGGCTGGCACCACAAGGTGCCTTCATCAGAACAGGTGGCACAGGCCATGTCCGAGCTGGAGGCCTCGTGAACCCCGTCTTGGCTGAGCGATCGCTCCACGACTGCAGGGACGCATGGGTCGAGGAACTCGTGCGCTTGGCCGAAGGCGACGACAGAATCGTCGCTGTTGTCAACGACTCCGTCGGGTCGAGCAAGCTTGGTCCGTTCCAGCAGCGCTTTCCCGAGCGGCTCATCAATGTGGGCATCGCCGAGCAGGACATGGTCGGCGTCGGCGCGGGCCTGGCGAATGGTGGCAAGGTGCCCTTCGTGTCGGCGGCCGCCTGCTTCCTCACTGCTCGCGCAATGGAACAGATCAAGGTGGACGCTGCCTACTCACAGCACCACATGATCTTGGTCGGGCAGAGCCCGGGCATGGCCTATGGGGAGTTGGGGCCAACGCATCACTCGATCGAAGACCTCTCCTGGTTGCGCACTATCCCTGGACTCACGATTGTCGTCCCCGCCGACCCCGTCGAGACCACCCATGCGATCCGATGGGCCGCTGGTCACGACGGACCTGTTTTCGTTCGGGTGAGTCGGATGGGAGTTCCTCAGGTCAACCCAGCCGACTACCAGTTCCAGCCAGGCAAGGCCGTCGTTCTTCGTGAGGGCAACGACGTCACCCTCGTTGCGACGGGAACCGTGGTTGCTCGAGCGCTCGCCGCAGCTGACGAGCTTGCTGGAGAGGGCGTGAGCGCACGGGTTCTTTCGATGCCTACCATCAAACCCATCGACACTGCCGCGCTCGTCTCGGCCGCGCGGGAGACGTGTGGAATCGTGACCGTGGAGGAAGCGCTCACCACTGGCCTCGGGGGTGCCGTGGCCGAGGTGATCGTCCGTCACCACCCCGCCGCCATGCGTTTCGTCGGCGTGCCGGACACCTTCGCCCCCACCGGCTCAGTGGAGTGGCTTCTCGACCATTTCGGCATCAATGCAGCCGGCGTTGCAGCGGCTGCGCGAGAACTGCTCGCTCTTGCCTGAGGCTCGCAGTTCGCGCGCCTAGGCCGTAGGGCTGACTACGGATTAACCGTCACCGGTCTGGTGACTCGTTACGAGCCACAACGCAGTCTCGGCCCGCTCATCGCTAGCCGGCAGCACTCTGCAGATCGCCTACAGAGCAGCGGTTTTCAGGAACCCACCCCTCCTCGTGTTGATTTGGCCTGGCTCGTGCTGTTCCAGGTCAGCCCGTGCTCAGCCACGGGCGAGTTGCACCAGCGGAGTGAAGGCCGAGACGATTCCGTGTCCTCAACCTGCTGTCACTTTCCGTAGGATTGAGGAGAATTCTGCTTACGTGGAGTAATGTTGATTTAGGCGCTTGCCGCATAAGTGCAGGTCAGAAGGGGTGGGCCGCCTGGGGATCGAACCCAGAACCCGCGGATTAAAAGTCAGAACGACGCCGTCCGTTACGTCCGGCTGCGTCCGCGCAGTGCGCTGACCTGCAGGTTAGTCCGGGCACTTGTCCGTCTGGTGTTGTGTTGTGTGTCCCCGTGTTGCCTCCCGTGTTGGCGAGATGTTGACGAGCGAGGCGCTCTCAGGGTGTCGTCATGACCGCCGACGTGGAGGTCTCCGCGGCAGTACCTGCCGCCGCCGGTCTGGTTGTCGAGGACCGATTCGCGATCGTCCCGGAGTGGCTGCTCGACGCCGATATCAGCGACGCCGCGATCCGCCTCTACGCCGTCCTGCTCCGGTATGGGCAGACCTCCGGGGCGCGCATGCCGGGGCGTGCCACGTTGGCCCGCCGGCTTCACAAGAAGTCAACGGATTCCGTCGACCGGGCCATGCACGAGCTCGAACAGATCGGCGCCGTGCACGTCGAGCACCGCTACGCCGGCGGCCAACGCCTCACCAACCTCTACCACCTTAAGGCGACCCGAGGCGTGTCCCCGTTCGCCGCGGCGGTGGAGGGGGGTAGCCGCAAATCTGCGGCCACCCCCAGCCATCTTCCCGAGCTGCCGAACGTGGCACCCGTGGGGGGTGGCCGCACGGATGCGGCCAGGGGTAGCCGCACCGATGCGGCCGGGGTAGCCGCAAATCTGCGGCCCAACCCAGAGCCCCTCACCCAGACACAAACCTCCTCCCCCGCAGCCGATCACGACGACGGCGACCAGACCGGTGAACGCCTTGTCTCCGGGAACCCGTGGCGGGAGGAGGAGGACCGCTTCCTCAACACTCTCGGGATCACCGACATGCACGCGTTCGTAGCCGACGTCGAGGCGCTCCGGACCGACGCCGGCGCACCGACCGGCCGGTGGTCCCGACCGCCGCTGGTCGCCGCCCTCCAGACCGCCGTCCGGGCCCGAGGCTGGCCCGAGAACACCGCGGCCGCCGCGCTGAAAGCCGTTGCCGCCGACCCGGCGACCCGATCGCCGATGAGGCTCGCGGAGGCCGGTCCCTGGTGGGACGTCACGCCGATAGCCATGCCGCCGGACGGCGAATCGATCGAGGGGGAAGACCCGGCTGAGGGCAGAAACGATCAGATCCCGCTCGAGGACGCCGAAGCCGAACTGGTCGAAGCGGATGGGCTGCGGATCCTTCTGCAACGCCGTGCCCGGGAGCAACTCACAGCCGAAGGCATACCGCTGACACGGATCACCGTCCTGCGCCGAGCGCACCAACTGCTCCTCGCCACCCGGGAACGGGAGGGCGCCACGTGCTGACCACCCACACCGTCGCCCCCACCGAGGACGTCGCTCGCGATTGCGAAGTCGGTGACCGGATCCAGAGCATCACCACCGCCGGTGTCGCCGCCCTGGCGGTCGGTGCGTTCCTGCTCTCCTACGACGCCCTGCACCAACTCGCCCGCACCAGCCGCGTCCCCGCCCTGCTGGCGTGGCTGTGGCCGCTGATCGTCGACGGGTTCATCCTCGTCGCGAGCCTGGCGGTCCTCGACGCCATCCACACCGGCCGGCGTCCGGTCTACCCCTGGTTGCTCGTGCTCGCGTTCTCCACCCTGTCCGTCACGTTCAACGTCCTGCACGCCCCCCACAACCCGGTCGCGCAGCTCGTCGCCGCCATCCCGCCGTTGGCGTTGGTGCTGTCCTTCGAGCTGCTCATGCGCCAAATCCACCACCGCCTACAGAACCGCGGTGTCCAAAGCGCGCCGCTCACGGCATCGGCGGCCATCTCCTCCTTTGCGCCAGCCGCGCCCTCGGCGCCGATGACGCCATCGATCGCGGCCCCGACCGCGCCGACGACTACCCCACCGGAAACGAGCCTGAGCGATCAAGCGAAAGCGACGCGCAGCCCTCGTGCCGTCACCCAAGCGCGAGCCGAGGCCGTCCGCGACGACTGCACCCGCGCCGGGCAACCTCTGACCACCGGCGTCCTCGCCGAACGGCTCGGAATCTCCCCCGGCTACGCCCGACGACTGCTCCGCGACCTCAACCACACTCACCCGCCTACCGACGGAGCCGTCGACGCGGACGCCGAACGCCCCGTGCCTGGGCTTCGGGCGGTACGGCCATGACCGCGCCACCGCCGACGCCCCCACCCGGGGAACCCGCCACGGGGTCGATGACACCGCCGCCCACTGGCCGGCCGGCGCGACACCGACTGCACCAACGCCCCGCTCGTCAGCGGACGATCCTGATCCGCCTCGACGACGCCGAGTACGCCAAGGTCGTCGACGGCGCCCGCCGGGCCGGACTGACCCCGGCCGGGTTCGCCGCCACTGCCGCGGTGCGGACCGCGCAAGGGATCGACCTCGCCGGGGACATCACCTGGCGGGAAGCCCTCCACGAACTCATCCAAGCCAGAACCCAGATCCGCCGCTACGCCGTCAACGTCAACCAGATCGCCGCCGCGCTCAACGCCGGAGTCGGGGCGCCGCCGTGGACCCAGCACGCCATTCTCACCACCACCGCCGCCGTCGGCCGCCTCGACACCGCCGCCGCGGCGCTGATGCGACGACGCACCTGACCCGAAGGAGCCACCATGACCATTACCGACCACCGGTCGCGCGCCTGCGCCAGTCCGGTTCTTCCCGCTGGCGAGCCAACCCCCTCGACCGGCTATGACGAACGGGTCGTCGCGCTCACCGACGCCTACCACCGCACCGTCGACCACATCATGACCACCCGCTACGGGCCGGCCTGGGCCTCCCGCGGCGACCTCCCCGACGAGGCCTACACCATCGAGACGACGTTCCACCGGTGGCTCAACGACCTCCTCGACCATATCGACAACGCCGCTACCAAGGCGATGCGCGTCGACGGGAACTAACGGCGCGCTTCGTCCTGCAGCTCGGTTTGGCGGCCCGGTATCGAAACGCATTTCGGACCACCCAGCCGGGGATGTTCGGCCAAAGGTGGAGAGTCTACCCGACCCGCGCGACGGCGCTCCCGGAGCTCAGCGGGGGCATGCTCGGCTGCCCAGTCGGCTCTCCCTTCCCCAGCCCCACGCGGCGGTCAGGGTGCCCAGCCAAACAGGTCTCGCACTGCTTCGCCCGCTCACCTACGAGTGTTCCTGGTAGCTCCGGATAAGCACGTAGCAGGCATCTTTCACTTGGATTCCGCTAATTGTCATCCCCAGCTCAGCCTCCCGAATCGAAGCGGCAAGGGGTTCCCTGACCGCCAAGAACGCCGACACGTCGCTGGCTTGTGCCGCTGCCAATTGAACCGCCTCCAGTGCGTACCAGCGGTCCATCCCACTCGTGAAGTTGGGCCACACCCCGGCGTCGGCCCTCGGAACCTTCATCTTGTCGAGCTCCTTGACGATCGCCTGTGCTTGCACGGCGCGCCAGTACGTCGCAAAGTTGGGGAGGTCTTTGGTGGTCGGATGCCGGGGGTCGAAGGCGCCTAGGGGAAAAGGATGGGCCAGCTCGTACGCCACCCCCCGCTGGCAGATTGAGTTCGCCTGTTTCGCCAGAGCCGGGTTCGGGCTGTAGGGAGCGGGCGGCGGCGGGGCCGTTGTCGTCGCGACTTGGGGCGGGAACGCCAAACCGGAAGATGTGACCGGTTCCGAGTCAACATGAGCAGGCGGACTAGCGGAAGGCACGTTCGGACCTCCCCCTGGGCCTCCTGCGAGGGCGAAGCTGACGACGCCACCCAACGCGGCCACGGCCAGTGTCGCTGCAGCGAACGCCCGCCGCCGCTGGAAGCGTTGTACCCGCTGACGAACATCGTCGTAAGTGACGACGCGGCTCGGACGATCCGTTGCAAGCCGAAACACGCTGGCGATGTCCATCTCAGAATCAGTCATGCCGTTGTGCCTCCCAACTCGCGACGGATAGACCCGGGTAGTGACGAAGGTGGGTGAGCGCCTTCGCGGTCTGACTCTTGACCGTGCCGATCGAGCAGCCAAGGACCTCGGCTGTCTGGGCCTCCGTCAGATCGTCCATGAAGCGCAGAACAATGGTCGCCCGCTGTCGGTTCGGTAGGCCGGCCAAGGCTGCCGAGAGCACGGAGCGCAGGTCGACCTGGGCGTACACGTCGTCCCTGTCGACGGCATCGGGTAGGTCCTGCGTGGCCACCTCATGGCGCCAACGGCGGCGCCACCACGTGGCGTACGTATTGATCATGACGCGTCGAACGTAGAGCTCTGGCGCACCATCCTGAACGAGTCGCTCCCATCGTGGCCAGGTCTTGGCCAGAGACGTCTGAACAAGATCCTCAGCAGCAAACCAGTCCCCAGTCAGCAGCCACGCGGTACGCGTCAGAGCACGGGACCGACTCGCAACGAACTCCCTGAACCCGTCCGGCTCCTGCACTGTCGACCTCCCCGCGTCGGCTGACTGAACAACAACGTGACACAACGGAATGGTTGCCTGCCAACCCTCAGGGCCGCTCGGCGCTCTCGGTCAGAGACGAGGTGTGGCAACCGCTGGCCTGAGCAGACAACCTTTTCGCCTGGCCCAGTGGTTGAGAGGTAGAGAGAAGCGAGCGACGTCCGTGCTCCTTATCGAACGCGCAAACAGTCCGCTAGCGGTTCACCGGGGAGATGGCGGCCATGCAATCGCCGATCAGAGCGAGCAACGGCAGTGGAGCGCCTCTGAGCTCCCCGCTATCGACGACGACCGGCCAACCGCCCGCTGCCGAGCGAGGTGTCTGGATCGACGACGGCAATGCGGTCGTCCGTCGCGGCATGGTCACGTCGCTCGTCGCGGCCCGCGTGCCCGTTGTCGGTGAGAGTGCGAGCCTGGACTCCGTCCCACGCTCAGCGCTGATGCGCGTCCTGGTCTACGACGCCGACCTGGGATCGACCCAGGCCGTTGCGCTCGCACGGGGCCGTGATGTCGGTTTGATCGCTACGTTGCGTCAGCCAACGGGCGCAAAGCTGCACGAACTCGCCGGCCAGTGCATCGCGGCCATTCTCTTGCTGGACGAGTTAACTCCCGACGTGCTGGTCGACACGGTTCGCTGGGTTTCCGCGGGCGGGACGCTGCTCTCAAAAGGCCTAATGCGTGGGCTGCTCGACCACGTCGCGCATCTAAATCATTCGGCCGCCGACTCCCTTAGCCGGCGTGAGCGACAGGTCTTAGAGATGCTTGCTGCCGGCGAGGAGACTCGGGCGATCGCACTCAGCCTGAACTACTCCGAGCGGACAGTCAAGAACGTCGTGCACGACGTGCTCACCAAGCTCAACTGCCGAACCAGGGCACAGGCAGTAGGAGAGGCGCTGCGGACCGGAATCCTATGACCAACAGTAAGATTTGAGTATGAGATCACCACCATGTGGCGAGATCTTAGGCGCTGGGATCGCTCAGCCGAGCGATACTGCAACCTGCCGCAGCCCCGGTCGATCCCGAGGATCGTCGGCGCCGAGCAGCGACTGGAGCAGTCTTTGTCGAGATCGTAGAGCGCTACAGCCAATTGTCCCGATGTGCTGCGAGCCTACGTCAGTGGGCCCACCCCGGTGTTGCTCAATTACGGCGGGCAGATAGCCAGCATCGACCCAATGTACAGCCTACGGTTTTGGCCCCAGACGTTACGTGCACATTTTTGTTGACATGCCCGGGCCAAATGTCGTTGACTGGCCCAGAAGAGGAAGCACCGCGCGGTTCGCAAGGGGCGTCGTTCGGGGGAAACCATGACACTGTCTTCCCATGTTGGCTCAGGACTAGACAGCCAGGTGGCCCAGTCGACCTCAAGAGTCGACCACCTAACGGCCCCGACCCCGGCCAGCGCATCCGTGTTCACTGACCGCGGTGTCTGGGTCGACGAGCACAATGCACTCGTACGACGCGGCATGATCGCGTCGCTGCTGGCCGACGGCATTCCCGTCGCAGGCGAGAGCGCCGGCTTGCGGCCACCACCAGAGTTGTCGGCGACACAAGTGATGATCTTTGAGGCCGACGTGGGGTTCCCTGCTGGCTGGAACAATTTGGATGTGGGCAACCTTGGCCTGGTCGCCACCCTGCGCAAGCCGACCGGTGCGACGTTGTACGAGCTGGCCGACAGAGGGGTCGGCGGCATCCTGCTGGTGGACGAGCTGACCCCGCGATCGCTGATCGAGACGGTATGGGCGGTCGCCAACGGCCGAACGACTCTGTCCCAGAGCCTCATGCGAAGGCTCATGGATCATGTCACCGATGTCAGCCTGGCGGCAGCCGGCGCCCTCAACCCGCGGGAGCGACAAGTGCTGCAGATGCTGGCGGAGGGCGAGGAGACCCGCTCCATCGCCTTGGGCCTCAACTACTCCGAACGAACGGTCAAGAACGTCGTGCACGATGTGCTGACCAAACTCAACTGCCGGACACGGGCGCAGGCGGTGGGGATGGCGATGCGGGCGGGAATTCTTTGACGTCGTGCGGATCGCCCGTTGATGCACCCCCCATGCCGTTGCTCAGATCGCGATGCATGATCTCCAGTGCCTTCTGTGCCACGGCCGCAGCGCGAGCGAGTCTCGGGTCGGTCAGGACATCAGACACGACTCGCCGCCACTGCGAGTGCTGCTCGACAACGAAACCGAGCAACACGTCGGGGGAAGAGCTGGCTGGAGCGCCCAGTCTGGCGGCTACGCTTCCGCCGTCGGAGCCGAGCAGGCGCTCGAGGGCCGCTCGGGTGGCGAGGTCAGCCTCGAGCGCGCCTTGCCTGAGGTCGTTGAGCAGCTGCAGCTGCTGAAAGTCCGCTATCCCGAGCCTGAGTTTCTCGGACTGCGAGGCTATCCGGGCAGAACCAGGCACGGCCGTCGACGACGTGGCTCGCTGCACCAGACGAAGTGCCGCGTCGGCTTTGAGGACATCGCGACGCTCCAGGATCTGCGCGCGCAGCACCTCGCGCAAGTGAGTCAGGCCACTGTGATCGGCAAGCTGCTGACGAAACGCCGGCAGTCCGAGCCTGCCCGTCGAGCGCAGCTCCGGCAGGGCCCACCGGATCCCGTAGAGGCCGAGACGTTCCATCAGTTGCAGCCGGCGGTCCTGTGCGACCGGCACGAATCGGCGACCTGCAATGAAGCGGTCTCCGCTGAGCAGCATGCCGTCCGTCACGGACGCTGGCAGGTCAGCGAGTGAGCTCAGGTCGTCGTAGTCCGACTCTGACAGAGTGCTGGCGCAGGTCGCGAGCAGTCCGGCCACCGGCACGACCGTCTGGACGTACGGGCGCAGCTGGTCCTCGCGGGCATAGCGGGATGCGATGCTCGCTGCCATCGCCAAGGCGTCGTCCCGGCCACCGCCGACCTCATCGGCCCGAGACAGGATTCCCAGAGCGTTGACAGGCGGCACGTCTCGCGCGACCGGGTCTCGAAATGCCTCGAGAAAGCTGGCATCCGTCAGGTGCAGCTGACGCATCAGGTAGAGAACCGCATCCGGCCGGTCCGCGCTGTCATCGGCTCCGGTGAGAAATCGCCGCGCGTTGACGCCGAGCTGCCGGGTGAGCGATGACATGCCGGGGGTGTCGATGACGGTGAGCCCGATCAGCGCCGGGTTGGGCACCGTGACCAGTAGCCGGCTGAAGTCCTCCGCCCGGCGGGAACGAAGATCGATCCGCAGGTCGACGTCCGTCTGTGCCACGTCGAGCAGGACGGGCGACTGGACGACGGCTCCCGGTTCGGCCGCCAGGACACCCCAAGCCTCAGCGCGTTGGCCGTAGATGTACTCCGTGATGACTCGGGTGCACTCGCCGGCATCCGTAGCGGCAACCGGTTGGCCCACGAGGGCATTGAGCAGGGTCGACTTGCCCGCCTTCACAGTGCCGGCGATCGCCACCCGCAGGGCACCTTCGAGATGGCGCTCCTCGGCCTGGAACCGCCGCTCCCAGGGCGTTCCCGCGTAGGCCTCGCCCGCATCAGCCAGGAGTGAGGAGATGCGCTCACGCAGCCCAGGACCCGCCATCAGCCGATCCGCCCGGTCGCCACCAGCTCGTCCGGCGCGGCCAGGGCGCGTGCAGCTGCTTCCCGGAGCCCCTGCAGGGTGCGCCGTCGCGTCAACAGCTCGCCGTTCCGGCGCGAGACCTGCGACTCGTGCGTCGCCGCAGCTTGTTCCGCAGCCTGCCGGATCGCCTGCGCGTTGCGCCGTACGTCATCCGCCAGATCGCTGAATTGGTTCCGCATCAGCTTGTACGCGGCATCGACGAGCTCCTCGTCCAGCCGCGTCGTCGTCTGGCCCGACTCGTCGAGCTGCGTGGAAACCGCCCGGTCGGCCTCCGCGCGCGCAGTTCGCAGCTGTGCTTGGCGAGTCGCATGCACGGACCTGGCCGCGAAAAGGCTGCCCAGTACGGCTGTCAGCGGCAGACTGACGAGCGCCACCGGGGCGGATACGGCGATCAACGTGATCCCGACGACCGAGCTGCTGAGCGAGAACCCCCGGGCAGCAGCCAGACTCATGTCCAGCCACGACCCGCGGCTGCCCTTTGGCGCCGTGACCGATGCGGCCGCATCGAGGTCGAGGGTCATCGGCAGATTGAGGACGAGCTCGGCGGCCTGCGCCCCGAACTCCGCAGCCACCCGGTCGGCACACCCGTGCAGTCCCTCGAGAAGTGCCCGGTGATGGGCGACGAGAGCCACGTTGAGCTCGTGGTAGAGCCACGGCTGGAACTCACCCCAGGAGGCCAGCGGATCACCAGCCGCCGTGCGGTCCGTGGCCTGCGTTCGCAGCACCCGGAGGCGATCCGTTAGGTCCGTGCGCGTACTGCGGCGGATCGCCCGCATCTCGTCCGAAAGTGTCTCCTGCCATCGGGCCAGCCCCCGGTGCAGCTGGGCCGCGCGCTGCTCGTCGTCTCGCAGCGACTCCGAGCGCGCCCGCCGACCGTCTGGATCGGTGAGGGCCTCGTACTCCGCGGCAGTCTGGGCGATCAACTGATCGACGGCCGCGGCACCTACCCCGGCGGCGTCGCGCAGCCGGCGGGTGCGCTGCTGGACGCGCAACGTGTCCGTCAGCGCACGCACCAGGATCGGAAAGCCCGACTCCGCGGCGAGCGAAGGATCTCCGGTGTCCAGGGACAGCTCCCGCAGCAGCGAGGACACGGCGAGCACGGGCATGCTGAGGCCTGCTGCTGCCAGGTGGCCGCGGTTGAGCTCGACGATCCGCCGCCACTGCGGATAGAGGTCTGTCTTGGTCACCACGCAGACGGCCACCGGGCAGAGGCTTACCGCCTCGGCGACGAACTCGACCTCCGGCGCAGTCAGCTCCGCGGAAGCGTCCGTGACGAAGACGAGCGCGTCGGCGAAGGACAACGTGCGGATGGTACGGGCGGCAGCGACAGCGGTGAATCCGCCGCCGACGCCGGCCGTATCCACGACGACCAGGCCCTCCCGCAGCACCTCGCGCGGCAGCTCGACCTCAACCGCGGCATAGCGGCCGGCCGACGGGTGACGGTCCGCTAGGGAGAGGCGTACGGTCTCGTCGATAGGGACTCGGCTCCGCTGCGGCTGCGCGTCCGTCCCGCCGCGCCCGGGGTCCGCCGGGGACACCAGGAAGGCGCGCGGTCGGTCCCCGTACCGGACGAAGGTCGGCACCAGGGTCGACTGCTGGCCGGAGACTCCCACGATGGGAACGCCGAGAAGGGCGTTGACGAGAGCGCTCTTGCCTCGACCGAACTCGCCGACCACCAGCACGGTGAAGTCTTCGCCATCGAGCAAGACCCGCTGTGCACGCAGGCTTTCGGCCAGGCCACCGCGGCCGCCATCGCGGGCGACCGTCTCGACGCGCTGCAGGAAGGCGCGAACGCCGGTCTGCTGGTCGTTGTCCGGTCGGGTCTCAACCGTGATGCCCGTCATGCTCACCGCCCCCGGCACCCGTGTCGTGCGACGAGTCGACGTCGTGACCCGAGCTGTAGGCGTGCACCGGATCCTGCGAGTCGTCGTGCACGTCATAGCCGGCATGGCTGTCGTGATGCGTCGGATGGTCGTCGATCATTACCACGTGATGGTGCTGGGTCGGCTGCCCGGCCTGGGCCGGGTGCGCGGCTGCGACGTGGTCGACATGGCTGAGGTCCATGGCCGCGTCGACCGAGGGTGGCGTAGTTCCACCTCCGGTGGGGTCGTGACCGTCAAAGACCAGGTCGACGCTGTTGGCGATCTCGTGCGGGGCGGTGTCGGTGTGGTGTGGGTCCATCGCCAGCCGTCGGGACAGCTGGTCGGTCTTCGGGGAGGTGTCGGTGTCGAGCACCCTGCCACCGCTGGCTACCGGTGCGGTGTCGGGGACAGCAACGACCGGAGCGGTTGCGGTATGTCCGGCGGCAGGCTCCGCGAGGCCCGGCAGCACGGCCGCGTACTGAAATCTCGCCGTCGTTGCTTGGAACTCGTTGACACCGTAGGCCCGTCCGCGTGCCTCGATCGTCTCGCCGTTGCCGAGGCTGATCGCCACGTGAGCGTGGCTGGGTCGGCCCGCGCCTGCCTCGGGAGCGCTGGAGAAGGAGAAGAGCAGCGCGCCCTTGGTGTGGATCGCCTGATCGACAGGGATAACGAGCCCTTGTCGCTTGAGGCTGAGGTACTGCAGCCACGACCCGTCCGGCACCTGGACGCCGGCCTGATGCGCTGACCAGCGTACGAGTGACGAGCAGTCGAATGCGCTCGGGTGAGGATCGATCATGCTGACGGTGGCGCCGAACACGTAGGCGTCATGCCGCTCCGCAAGAGCTGCGTTGACGAAGGCGTCGACCCGGTGCTCGTCCGCCGCTGTGGTTGCCACGTCAGTGCCGGACGGGACCTGGAGCTCGGCTGCCGGTTGGGCGTCGAGGTTGTCCGACGAGGACGACGTGGCCGTCGAAGTACCGGGCGCATCGGCGACCAGCACCTCGGAACCGGCGGCCGGAGGCCCTTCGGCAGCGGTGGCGCCGGTTGCGGTGCCAGGAGTGCTGAGCAGGAGCCCGTGCCCGTCGTCGGGGCGCTCGGACATCAATGCTGCGGATGCATCGGCGGGCGCAACCGCGGTGAGTATGAGCCCGTGCCCTTCATCCGGCAGCGGTGTCGGCGGCGGCGCCGAGGCAGGTGGTGCGGCTGTCGGGACGCCCACGTTGCTCGGCGGGAGGGACGCTTCCGGTGTCGTCGTTCCGGCAACCGGAGCGTCGGCGGAGGCCTGAGGGTCTGAAGAAGTTGGCGGATCGGCTGCCGGTGGGTCAGGGGTGGGAGCCGGATCTGTGGGCGCGCCAGCGGATGCGCTCGGATCGGAGTGGCTTGCCGGCTCGACGTCGCCGTACCCCGTCGTGCCGGTCCAGACGCCCAGACCGGGCGCGTCGCCGTGAGCAACGGCTGCTGCCTGGGCTTCGGCCCGAAAGTGGACATAGGCAGCTGCGGTGCCGCGGTGCGTGGTGGACCACGGCGAGATGTTCTGCCCGTGGTCGGAGATCGCGTACGCGGCCTCCGCGTTCTGGCGTGGGTCCCACAGGTCGTAGGTTTGCCCGTAATCGGGGTGGGCGGCGACGTTGATCTGCCACAGCCCCCGCGAGTCCTCCCCCACGGTGGCGTGCGAGGTGCTCTTCCCGCCCGACTCGGCGAGCGAGATGGCTGTCATAGTCACAGCCTGGTCCGGTGTGAATCCCGCGGCGCGGGCGAAGGCGTAGATCTGGTCGGCCGAGAATCGTGCCACACCGGAATATAAACCCTTAGGCGACGATTCCGGCAGACGATGCCGCACACTCTGCACCTTTGGGCATCCCACCGGCGGGCGTGTGGCGACACCATGGAGCCATGGACGATGGACTCGCCGGGCAGAGATGGGAAACGCTCGCCGATGTCCTACTGGCCAGGGAGGCGGCACTGTGTCGGATCGTTGCCGGTGTTCCTCCGCGAGACTTTGCGGGCCTCTACATCGGCAACGACGACGTGGACCGGCTGCTCCGGGCGATCCCGGGGCTAGACGGACCTGAGCCGGCGGACGTGGCGGAGGTGCGGGCGCGCTTTGAGCCGGCGGTGGCCGGGGCCATGCACGCGTTCGCTGCTGAGCTGACCGGCGCTGGCGTGTTCGCCGACCTGATCCGCCGCGCCAGGCTGAGGCTGGCAGAGGCCGAGGTGCTGGCGCTGGTCACTGCCGTCGAGCTGCATCCGCAGCGGCAACGCCTGGTTGCGTACATCCAGGACAGCGTTCAGTTGCCGAGGCTCACATTGGCCACGTTGGGCCAAGTCTTCGGACCAAGTCATCCGGGCGAGAGGGCGGTCGCCCCCGGGTCAGCCCTCGACCAAGCCGGCCTGGTCTCCGTGGATGTCTCGGGGCCTTGGAGCGTGCGCATGTGTGGCGTACCGCCGCGCGTGCTCTGGGCACTGCGCGGGTCGACGGCGCCTGACCCTGAGCTGCCGCGAGGAATGCGGGTGCTCCCACCGCTCCTCACCAACCGCCGGGACGAGACACCCGAAGAACCGCAGGTGTTGCTCGTCCACGGTGCCGACCGGGACAGCCGGCTGCTGCAGGGCCGCCGGCAGTGCCCGGGGACCGGAACCCTCGTCCTGTCCTCTGCCGTGGCAGACGACCAGTGGCCGATCGTGGTTCGCGAGGCAACGGTCGCAGGACTAGCCGTACTGGTGGAGCTGGCGGCCCCGGCCGCGGTCGGCCCCGCCGCGTTAGCTGCGATGGAGTGTAGCCCGCAGCTGAGCTGGGTGGTCAGCTCGGCGACGGAGCTGCCGCTCGAGACGATGCCGCGTCGGTCATGGCTGGAGATCGAGGTCTCGGACGGCACGGCGAATGCCGAGGACTGGCAGGAGGAGTTCGGCATCGCGAAGCCCCCCGACGGTGCCCGGCTGTCGCGCGAGCAGTTGCGGCTCGTGGCGGCTGCTGCCGGCGGCGACGTTAAGCGGCTCGCGGACGGTTTCCGACGGCTTGCCGGTGGTCACCTCGAGTCCCTGGCGGTACGGGTCCGGCCGCGCCGGAAGTGGACGGACCTGGTGCTGCCGTCCGACCAGATGGCGCAGCTGCGTGAGCTGGCGGCGAGATACCGCCAGCGAGAGGTGGTCTACGGGGCGTGGGGCTTCCCTGCCGTACCCTCGACCGGCGTCGTGGCCCTGTTTGCCGGACCCTCCGGCACGGGCAAGACCCTTGCTGCCGAGGTGATCGCTGCCGACCTCGAGCTCGACCTCTACAAGGTCGACCTGTCCTCAGTGGTCAGCAAGTGGATCGGTGAGACCGAGAAGAACCTCGGCAAGATCTTCGATGCCGCGGGAGCGGGCGACCTCGTGCTGTTCTTCGACGAGGCGGACGCGCTGTTCGGCAAGAGGTCCGAGGTCACCGACGCGCACGACCGCTACGCCAACATCGAGGTTGCCTACCTGCTACAGCGGCTGGAGGCGTACGACGGCATCGTGGTGATGGCGACCAACCTGCAGCGCAACATCGACCAGGCATTCGTGCGGCGGATCTCCGTCGCCGTCGACTTCGCCCTGCCCGACGAACGCCAGCGACGAGCCATCTGGGAACTGGCCTTTCCTGCCACTGCACCGCTGGTTGACGTCGACCGCAAGTTCTTGGCCGCACAGTTCAAGGTGTCCGGCGGCAACATCCGCAATGTCGCGGTGACGGCGGCCTTTCTCGCGGCCGAGGCGGGGCAGGACATCACGATGGCGCATGTCATGTTGGCGATGAAGCGAGAGTTCCAGAAACTCGGGCGGATGCTCATCGAGGCGGAGTTCGGCCCCTATCTTGCCCTTGTCAGTGGGGACGCATGAGCCCGAGGGTTGCACGCAGGACTGCACGTCGGGCTCTGTTGCGCGCACCCGGACAGACATAGGGTTCGTCGATGCTGAATCTGATCGACGAGTCGCTCGAGGCGTTGCTGCGTACGAGAGTGCCGTTGTCCGCTCGCGATGTGGACATCGCGTTTGAGGCGCCGGACCGCGACTGGGCCGCCCGGATCACCCGGCCGACGGTCAACCTTTTCCTGTGGGACTTGCGGCGGAACCTCGAGGAGCAGGACGCCGGCGTCGAGAAGATACCGGGCCCTGGTGGTCGGCTGATCCGGCGCGCTCCGCTGCCTAGACTGGACTGCCGCTATCTTGTGACCGCGTGGACCTCTGATGTCCGCGACGAGCATTCGTTGCTGGGGTCAGTGCTGCGTGCATGCCTGCTAGCACCGGAACTCGATCCGGAACTGCTGCCACGGTCGTACGCGAGGGTGCGGCCGCTGCCATGCCTCAATGTCGCGATGCCCGATGGCAAGGAGGCTGCTGATTTCTGGTCGGCCGTGGGAGGGCAGCTTAAGCCCGGCCTCGATGTCGTGGTCACCGCGACCATGGATGCATCGGTGGACTGGACCGCCGGACCCGACGTTCAGTCGTACGAGCTATGGCTACGCAACCGCAACCGCCTGGAGGAGGACGACCACCTGACGTGGAGCCGCTCCGAGCTTGCCGAGCCTGCTCGTCCGGCCCCGGCCGCCCAGCAACCGACTGGGGTCACTCCTCGACGGTGATGCTGGCTGGTTCTTCTCCGGTGGTACTGGCGGCCGGTGAGTCGAAACTGACCACGAACACGGCGCCTGCGCCGCTCTCGAAACACCACGAAGAGCCCAATGCCGGGTTCATCGACACCTTGGTCTCGTAGGTGGACGATGCGGCTTCCTGACAAGCGGCTAGGGTCGGCGTAGCGGTGACGTCTGGGCCGAGGAGCGCTCCGTTCAGGAGAGTCCACGTGGCGAGGTACATGCGATCGATCGGGGTTTTGCTGGGCGGTGTGGTCGTGACACCCCCCCCGGGGGGTGGCGGTGTTGTGGGTGTCGTGACGCCCCCGCCAGCGGACGGCGGTGTTGTGGGCGTCGTGACACCCCCGCCGGCGGGTGGCGGTGTCGTCGTCGGGCTGACGGGCGGTAGGGTAAAAAACGACCGACTAACTGGAGGGCATGTTTGGCAAGGAATATCGGGAATCAGTTGGGCCGCCGGAGGCGCAACCCAGGCGAACGATAGTTCCGCCTCCGGACCCCTGGAGAGTACTCCGTCCTCGAGATCAATATCCTCGCCGGAGGACAGCGTAATTCCATACCTTCGGGGCGAAGTTACTATTGGTGTTGTCGGACCTGACGTCGATTGGCTGGGCGGTGGAGCGGCGGTCGACGTACGTCCCTGCCGGACGGTCGACGGAGTCGTGCGGGCCGCCGGCGTAGGCGTCGCGGGCGGAACTGTGCGGCGTGCCGGCGGCGTAGACCCGGTAGCTAAGGTTGGCGTCGCGGTAGGGGAACTCGATGTCGCGGACACAACGTTGACAGACCTCTGCGTTTGAATTTTGCCCGTGGCGGTGAGCGCTGTCACCAGGATCGAGTGAGTGCCCGCGAGTGTCCAAATGTGCTGGACGGTAAGGCCGGTCGACGTGGCGGAGGTATCGTCAAAGGTCCATGTGGCACCAAGCAGCGGCTGGTTGCCTTTCGGCGTGATCTGGAGCGTCGCTTGCTCGTTCACCACGGCATGATGGACTATGAGGTTGAGGCCCTCGGCGGTCGGGCCGGCCGACTGCGGCGAGGTCGAAGCTGTGGTCGGCGCTGCTGAGTTCGAGGTGGTCGTCCTTGAGGCCAGACCGTATTTCGAGATGACTTCGATGGTGCCGTCGACCTTGATGACCCCTGCGCGCTGACTGGCGGGGTCGTTGTAAAACACGGTGCCGCCGACCGAGTCGAGTTGGAGTTCCGATGGCCTGCCTTGCAGAACGCTGCGGCCAAACAGCAGCTTGCCTTCGGGGAGGCTCACGATGTACACGTTGCCGGTTTTCAAGTCTGGGACGAAGGCGTAATCGCCGCTCTCAACCGGTGATCCGAAACTCGGGTGACCCGAGGCCAATTGGATGCTCCGCGAGCAGTTTCCGGTGGCCAGGTTGGCGACTATCAGCGATCCGGTCGCGTCCGACGCAACCAGCACGCGACCGGAGGTGGCGCCAGTTTCGACGGCGATCGACGTTCCCACCCGGTCCGGGAGGCAAGCCTTTCTCGCCGCTTTGCCGTTGGCTCGCAGTTCGGTCACGGTCCGCCGGACGGGATCGACGACTGCCACGCCGGCCCCGACTGTCACCAGTCGCGAGACGCCGGGGGTGGCCACGTTGGGCGCAAGAGTCATTCCCGCAGCGCTGCCGGAAACGACGGTCCCGCCACCATCGAGGGCCCAAAGGCGCCCGCCGCTGTCGATAGCTTCGGCGGCCGAGTCGAGCGGATGGCGGAGGGCGACGACGGAACCATCAACTGCCCCTGTGTTGGGGTCAATGTCGAGGTACGTGCCGTTAGTACTGACTGCGTGCGCAGTGCCACTCCCGGTCAACACCTGCACTCCCGGCAGGCCCGAGAGTGGTTGGGCCGCGAGCCGCTCCGCCTGCAGGGTGGCGGCGTTGAGCCGGTACAGCTGGCCGGTCCGGCCGTCGGCGGCGACGGCACCGTCGCCGTACTGAGCCACGGTCAGCGGGTCACCCCGTTCGCCGAACGAGGCCCCCCCGACGTACTCGCCGGTGGTGCCGTCGATGAGGGCCATCTGACCCACACTCGTGGACGGCAGCCAGACCTGGTTTGACGCCAGGCTCAGGCTGGCCGAGGGATATCCGGGCGAAGCGACAGCGACGACGACTCCGGCCGCACCGATTGCAGCAGCGGCCGCTGAGCTCAGCCATGCTCGAGACGACCCAAATGCCCTCCACCGGGTCATCTGCCTGCACCCGCGTCCGGAGCTTCAGGCTGCTGCCGCGCACGTTTCGGCACGGATCGACGCCGCGCCTGCCCGGGACGCCGGAACAATGGGCGGGGGTCCACCTGGCGGCGCCAGCTGGTCGGGAAGGGATGGTGTCGAAGCAGTTCCTGCTTCAGCTGCTGCTCGTAGAGCCAGGCGAGGCGAGCGCTCTCCGCGTCCACTGCGAGCGCAGCAAAGGCCGCTTGATCGACAAGCGGACTCAGTCGCGTCAGGACGGCGCCGGCCTCAGGCCCGATCCGGTCCGACACGAGCGTTCCGATCTCCTCCGGGCTCAGCGACGGCGGCGGTGCCAGGCTCGCCTCGATGAGCTGATCCATAGCCTCAGCCCAGGCGCCCAACACCTGTCGGGACGTCGTCGCTGCGGTACGGCGACGGTGCCTTCGTCGCGACTTGGCCAGCACGATAATCAGCGCTGCCAAGGCGAGCGCGATGAGGATGCCGATGCCGGCCCGCTGCCACAGCGGCAGGCCGGTGTGCCTGCTCACCGGCCCTGTCGTGGTGGTGTTGCCACCGATGGTGGTGCTGCCGGAATTTGCCTGTGCAATCTGATCCTGGGACGCCGGAAGCTGGATGGGCGCGGCGTTGTCGTCATTCGTGGGCTCGAAAGGCACCCAGCCGTATCCCCTGAAAAAGACCTCGTCCCAGGCGTGCGCTTCCCCGGTCGTCACCTTGATGACACCCCCAGTGACATCCCTGGCTGGGATCTCGTAGCCGACATCTACCCGTACGGGCAGTTGCAGACGCCTTGCCATGACCGCGAACGCTGCCGCATGCTGCTCGGCGAAGCCTGGCTTCTGGTTGCTGCCAGAGGACACAAGCGCGGCAACGGCTGCGTACGATTCCTGTGGCGGGTGATTCCTGTCGACCGGCAGGCTGTAGAGGTAACTCTCCAGAGCCTTCAGTTTGCTGTAGTAGCCGCCCTGAGCGGTCTTGGCATCGATTACGGTCGTCACGATCGACGGGAGGCCGGGCGGCAGAACGGTCGGGGTGTGGCTGTCTGCAGCGTCGGGCAGCGCATCGAGCGGGACTGCAGCCGCGACAGGCAGCAGAGCTGTGAAGTCGTAGTGATAGCCGTTGAGCGAGTCGCGGCTGGGCACGATCGCCACTCCCGTCGGCGGGTCGACCTCTGCACCATCGGCGTTCAGCGTGAGCAGCTGACCCGTCGTCGGCAGCAATGACCCCGACAGGTCGCCAACGGTGACTTCGACGCTGATCTTGTCTCCGCGAAGAGGGCCGCCGCCTGGCGGCGGCAAGTGGGCCGCAGGATGGGTGAAGTGTCCAGTCGTGGCCCAGGTGACGCCATCAAAGTCGCCCAATGAGGCGACCCGCAGGCGGAGTGCATCGTGGGCCGGCGGAGCACCGGTGATGCGAACCGTGAAGATCGGTTTGGTTGGCCTGACGTCAAGCACACTCTTCAGGGACACCAGCGGATTGAGCATTTGTACGGTGTCCACGTTCGGAGGCTGTGCCGGGCGCGGGCTGAACGGATCACCGTTGGCCGGCAGCGCGCCAGCAACAGCAATGGACAGCGCTCCGATGGCGGCAATGATCGGCACGCCGAGGGTCGGGCCACTCAGCTGCACGCGCGGGATGGCGCGCGCGCCGAACCGGCGCACCTCTGCTTGTACGGCAGCCTCGGCCGGCTCGTCGTCGCTCCCCGGAGCCAAGTCCGCCCCGGTCGCGTTGGCCGCCGCGTTGGCTCGGCCAAAGGCACCCAGCAGGGCTAGGGCCAGAAAGGCGGTGGTGAGTCCGAGCCGGGCACCGGTGTGGCTGGCGCTGAGCATGAGGGTTACCACGAAGAGAAGGAACGACGGCAGCAGCGGGGCAAGCACTTTGCGCCCACCCAGCGACAGGGTCGCGGCCATCAGCGCGGCCGCCCACGCGAGCGCAACTGGAAGGGCGAGCAGCGCGGCCGACGTGGCCGCGGGGACGCCAACGGTGAGCATCCGCGACCAGCCGTACAACGGCGCGTCGAGCACCGACTTGAGGAAGCTCGCCGGGGCCGTGCCGTTGCGTAGCGCACTGGGCAGCAGCAACGCACCTGCGGTGAGGAGGCCGCCGACGAACACAAAGGCCGCCACCACAGCGATGCCTCGTTGCCAGAGCCTCCCCATCCAGGCGACGATCGCACCACACGCGGCGGCCGCCAGAGTCGGTGCCTGCCAGCCGTTGTCACCGAAGTAGCCCCCGAGCAGCAGCAGGGCAATCGCGGTGAGCGCGATCGCTTCGGTGACGGACGCCAATTGCCGGAGCATTGGCTGCTGCCTGGTCATCGCCGCACCGAGGTCGGCCACACGCGTGCCAGCTCAGAGCTCTCCCGCACGGTCAATGTCACCGCACCAGGCACGGTCACGGGGGCCGAGGCGATGTCGGTGACCCGGATCAGGGTGATGCCCTGGAATGCCGCGGCCACCTGACGCACCACCCACAGCTGCTCGGCTGCGGCCCGGCCAGTCACCACAGCGAGGGTGACCCCGTCCTGGTGCCGGCTCACCTTGAGCAACTCACGAAGCCCGACATCTCGCACCTCCGGTAGCGAGAGCTTGACCGCAGCCAGAGCGTCGAGAACGTCGCGAAACGCTGCCCCTCGCGGCTCCGCCAAGGTGATCTGCCCGGCGGTTGTCCTCAGCTCGACCGGCTGATGGTTGAGCCACGCGGCATGGGTCACAGAGGCCGCCACACTAACCGCCTCCTCAAATCCGTCCCCTGTGTAGGCGTCCGGCGAGGTATCGAGCAGGACGAGCAGTCGCGGCTCGTTGGGGTTGACGTGATGGCGCACCAACAGCTGTCCGGTACGGGCACTGGACCGCCAATGGATCAGCCGGCGGTCGTCTCCGGGCACATACTCGCGAAGGCTGTGGAAGGCCACGCCACCCATCGGAGCAGAGTCGGAGGTCGGTCCCTCGAGGTCTCGGCTGCGCCCAAAAGGCAACGGGGGAAGCGGGCGCACGCTCGGGTGCACCCACAGATAGGTGCGCGAGCTGAACGAGCGGGCGACCCGCATCAGCCGCAGCGGATCGGCGTGACCGATCGTCAACGGCCCGATCGGATAGACGCCCCGACGGTCAGTCGGCAGCGCGTACGCGATGGTGTGATCACCTCCGGGTGGCAACGACGGCACCTGGATGAGCACGGTCCGAGTGCCGACCCTTTCGTGCGCGACGAGCGGCGGACTGCGCCGCCGGGCCCGGTTAACGATTCGAAGGACCCCGAGGCATTCGTCGCCCTGCTCGACACGGGCCGGATGGATCTCCCGGGAGATCTCGATCTGCGGCCGGGCAAGCATCCACAGGGCAGCGACCACCAAGGCGAACAGACCGGTGAGCCCGACGGCGATCAGCTCGGGGTAGTGCGCCAGCGCACCGCCCGCGAGGATGAGCACGGCGCTGACCAGGGTCGCCCAACCGGATCGGGTCAGCATGATCGCTCAGACCCGGATTGCAGCGACAGGGTCGGGGACGATGAGCAGGATCCGTTCGATCAGTGACTCCGGCGTGGTGCCTTGCAACTCCGCCTCCGGTTGCAGGATGAGCCGATGCGCGAGCACGGAGACCGCAAGCTCCTTGACGTCCTGGCTGTCGACGAAGACGCGTCCCTTGCTCGCCGCTCTGGCCCTGGCAACGGCATGCAGCGCCCGCACGGAGCGAGGGCTGGCGCCGAGCTGCACCGCGCCGCGGATGTCGACCAGGTCGCGCTCCTGGTGGTGCTTGAGCTTGGGCCTGGTCGCTCTGACCAAGGACACGATGTAGCGGCACACATCGGGGGACACGTGCACCCGCTCCGTGGTCTGGATCATCCGGGTGAGGTCAGCTGTCGTCATGACCGGTGCCAGGGTGCCAGCGTCATACTGCGGCGTCCCCTCGTCGATCATCGCGACCTCGAAGACCTCGTCCGGATAGCCGATGTGCGCCTTCATCAGAAACCGGTCGATCTGCGCCTCGGGCAGCGCATAGGTGCCCTGTTGCTCGATCGGGTTCATCGTCGCCATCACGAGGAACGGGCGAGGCATCTTGTACGCGACCGCGTCGACGGTAACCTGGCGTTCCTGCATGACCTCCAGCAGCGCCGCCTGCGTCTTGGCCGGCGACCGGTTGATCTCGTCGGCGAGCAGGATGTTTGCGAAGACCGGGCCCTCGTGGAAGATGAACTGTCGGCTGGTCGAGTCCCAGAGCTGGACGCCGATGACATCGGAGGGTAGCAAGTCGGGCGTGCACTGCAGCCGCCGGCCAGTGCCATCGATGGACGAAGACAGCGCTTTGGCCAGCGTCGTTTTCCCCACTCCGGGAACGTCCTCGAGCAGCAGATGGCCCTCGGCCAACATGCACAGCGCTGCCCTTGCGATGACCTCGCGCTTGCCGAGGATCACTCGCTCAACGTTGTCCAACAGGCGCTCGAAGCGGTCGGCCACCCAGTTGAGATCGGCCGGCGGCTGACCGTTGGGACCGTCCACAGCC
Organism: Acidothermaceae bacterium B102; assembly: GCA_033097465.1. Taxonomy (GTDB): domain Bacteria; phylum Actinomycetota; class Actinomycetes; order JAWWOL01; family JAWWOL01; genus JAWWOL01. The sequence continues at coordinate 2,363,126 of AP028633.1, read as the reverse complement.
ACCTCCGGCGCGAGATGTCCGCCAGTGCGGCGACATCGTTTTTAGGCTCTCCCGAACTTGCCGAAAGTGCAAGAGTGCAGCAATAGATCTACCTGAACGTGCGTCCTAAAGGGAACTGCCGCCTCCCGGCCGACGACATCAAGCGTGATCGACGTGATGCGCCATTGCGGTCGCGGGGGCCCCGCAGTTGGTCGTGAAGGGTGTCAGGATCGGAGCAGCGCTATTGCGGGTTTGCCCGCGCGACAGGGCTTCCTGGCATCCCGAATCCGGGTATTGCGAGAATACTGTCATGACCGACTCAAGGTGAACAGGATAGTGGCGCAATAAATCTAACCATTTAGGGTAACACCACAGACGCGAGAGTATTGCGGCCCCTAGCCATTGCACCGTTTCAAGGTCGTCTCCTAGACTGCGACGAAGAACCTCAATCACCATTTCTCGGCAGTATGCGAATTGGCGTGTCGTGGACAAATCCGTCCTGTCGAGGTCAACGACACCAAACGTTTCTGCTCGCATGAGAAGGCTCTGGCAAAAACTCGCCCCATCCAGATTCGAGTAGGCAAGAGAGGCGAAACTTAAGTCAGCTCGGTCCAAAATTGCATGCTCAAGGCCGCAGGACGTTATGCTAGCCCTCTCCAGTTTGGACTCCACAAAGGTCGCCCCCGTGAGGTCCGAGCGTTCCCACGCTGCTTGTTTCCCAAGAACGGCGCTGAAGTCCGCGCCTCGCGCATTAACGAGAGAGAATCTTGCGCCGCTTAGATTGGCGCCTTTGAATGACGCGTGCGTGAGATCGACACATTGGAAGTGTGCTCCCCGCAGATCCGAGCCCTCGAAATCTACATTTCGGAGCGAGGCAAAGGAGACACTCGTTCCACGAAGATCCACAGTTGCGGCGTCAAGGCCGGCTGCCGGTCTGAATGCGTGATCACCATATGCCTGTGACTCTATGGCTTCTACTGCCGACTCTTCGGCGGGGTAACGAGGCATGCAGTCCTCTTCTCACCAATTCAGAGAGTGATTTTCTAGAACCTGTTCTCTATTGGCCTCCAACGCGGCACTATAGGCGGCCTGTGCATCTTTCTGGAATCCTGCGTATCCAATGCGCGTCGCGTATGCAGAGAGCTGGTCGTTTATCTTGTCATCTGACAACGCGCTATGGCTGGTCATCACGTGTGCGTATTCGGACAATAGCCAATCCTTCAGAAACCCTTGCTCGTATGCCTGCGCAAGGTCGTCGGACGGCACTGACAAAGACAATAAACTCACGCCGTCGAGGCGCAACTGTTCTTGAATAGCCGCGACAGGATCGAAGGAGCAATCAAACTCCGGGTCATGACTGTTAGTCTTGTGCTGCCAGTCAAGAATAAATTGCCGTGCCGGGTTTAGGATCTCCTCGAGAACGCGCTCGCGACAGGACAGTTGCCAGATCATGGGGTCAGTAGGCATGCGCTTGAAATCTGCTCCTACTTGCGGCGCTCCGCTATCATTGCTTGAGGGCGACGGACCGATGGATGGCTTCGGAGAGTCTTCACGTGGCGCGTTCTCGTCGGAGGGTGTGCCTCTCTGGGTTTCGCTAGCCATGGCAGCGTCGTTCGCCATCACGGTGCCGCCGCTCCTTAACCCGAATTTCGCCAAGTCCTTGACGCCGTCAACTATGGCTGCCCCGGCTTCAAGTTTTTGCATTGCGCTACCGATTGCTCCGCCCGCGCCGCCAGGAAGTAGCGCCAGAACAGCTCCGAGTACGATGGTGTTCGCGTCCTTCGCCGCCTGGTCTGCTGACTTGAGGGCTATTGTGTGTGCCTTCCATGCGGTAGCATAGGGGATAGTCACTGAGTCTAGCCACTGCTCAAATTTCCCGGCCGCAGTCTCAACAGTTCCATTAGCTTCGTTCGTTCTGTTCATGAATGCCTGTTCCTCGGGACCGAGATCTCCGACAGCCCTAGAGGGTGCTGGCATGGGCTCCTGCGAGTCGGCAGAATCTGAGCCGGGCGACCGTTGCGTGGTCGGGCCGGCGAGAGGGTCCTTCGCGCTGACTGGCAACGCCGCGACCGGCGGCTGCGTGGGAGGCCCAAGAACTGCCCTTTCGAGGGCTACGTCGCGAGCGGCTCGGTTGGACAGCTCAGATAGACTGTCCTCCCCTTCCCGACTGCGCCGCATCGACAGAGCTGTGTCGGCCCGGCCTTCAGCCTCGACCTCGAACGGGTCCGTGGGGCTGCTTATCGATATGCCTGTTCCGGTGTCTGTCCCGGATACAGGGCCTCTCTCCTGCTGCTGCACGTGCGTCAGCTCGTGGGCGATGGTGTGCATACCCGAAGGACTCTCCGGCGCGTACGAGCCGCTCCCGAACACGATCTCGTTACCGACGGTGTAGGCCTGCGCTGAGACGGCTTCGGCCGAGGCAGCGGCCTTCGAGTCGGTGTGCACGCGGACGTTGGAAAAGTCCGAGCCAAGCCTGCTCTCCATGTCGGTACGGACCTGTGGGGCCAATGGCTGACCACCACCACGGCCGACGACGTCGAGCACCGGGGAGGTTTGAATGTCTTCCTCAGGCCCAGCCAGCCGCTGCAGCATCGAGGACACCGCGGCGTTACCAGCCAGGCGTTGTAGTCCAGCGAGCGGGCTCACGCTGACGGCTGCGGCGCTCGGACGGGATCGCGTGGCAGCGACGACGTCCTTCGCCGCTTCGCGAGAATGGGCAGGCTGCATGGCGACGATGCTAAACCCGGCCGCACCATCGCGGGCGCCTCGCAGACCGGCTGCCCTTAGGTCTGCCCCGACGGCACTGACGGCCCGGCGTCGACATCCGTAGCGTCCCTCCAGCAGGGGAGGTGATGCAATGCCGCGGGTCCTCATGGGTGACTTCGGCGCCCTGATCCGTGTAGGGCTGGCGGATCTGCTACAGGACGAGCACATCCGGCTGCTCGAGACGATGAACGAAGACCTGCTCGCTGGACTGCTCACGACGCTGCCTGATGTCGTTTTGATCGACCTCGATCATGACGATAGCGACGGGCTCGCGTACCAGATCGCCGCTGAATACCCAGCGGTACGCATCATCGCTTGCTCCACTACCCAGTCGACGATGCGGGTCTACCCGCCGTTCCACCACGGGGAGTGGCACGAGTCCCCACTCGAGGCTGACACGCTCTCCGAAGAAGTCAACAGCTGACCCAAGCCCCGCCGAGAAGGAGCAACAATGGCTACCACGTACGGCGCACCTGGCGTCTACATCGAGGAAGTCGCCAGCGGTTCGATGCCCATCCAGGGCGTGGGCACGGCGGTGGCGGCCTTCGTCGGCTTCACCAAGACTTACAACCCGGCGGCCGGAGACCCTCGTGACCCGGAGGGGCTCCGACCACAACTCGTCACTAGCTGGGATCAGTACGAGCGCATCTACGGTGGCTACGCGCTGGGTGCGATGCTGCCGTACGCGGTCAGCGGGTTCTTCGCCAACGGTGGCAGCACCTGCTTCATCGTTCGGCTGCCCGGCGGCGATGCCATGCCCAGGCCGGGCCATGTCGCGGTCAACGCTTCGGGTCGTCCCGACCTCGAGACGCTCCACGTCGAGGCGCTCGACGCCGGCAGCATGCTCGACATCACCATCGACCGGCCAGGGCCACCCGAGGAGGGGCAGGACATCCCGCAGGAGTTCACCCTGCGCATCATGGAGAACGGCGACCAGCGTGAAGAGTACGGCGGTCTCTCGCTTGGCCGCGGCGGCCGTGGCGCTGAGCGGGTCATCAACGAGACCTCGACCCTGATCCGGGTCAAAGTGCAGAACCAGCCGGGATTGTCGGTGGCCGAACGGCTGCCGGCCGCCGGCGTGCTGCGGCTTGAGCCACAGGCCGCTGTCGCGCTGCAGGCCGGCCCGCAGGACGTCGAGGGCTCCGTCAGCCAGCGCACCGGCTACAAGGGACTGGCGATCGCCGACTCTGTCACCATCGTTGCCATTCCGGACCTGGTGACCATCGCCACCTCGCCCGAGGGTGTATTTGACCTCGAGGGCTACATCGCCATGCAAGGCCAGCTTGTCGACTGGTGCGATCAGGCGCGTACCCGGATGGCGATTCTCGATTCACCGCCCGGCCTCGGCGCGACCGGCGCGCTGGAGTGGCGCGAGCAGCTGGCCCGCGACTCTGCCTTCGCCGCCGCCTACTATCCGCAGGTGGTGGTCCAGAACCCGTTGGCCCCAGTGGGTGCAACCAATGGGCATCGCTACCTCACTGTCCCGGCCAGCGGGCACATCGCCGGCGTCTGGGCACGCACCGACGGCGTGCGCGGGGTCCACAAGGCCCCTGCCAACGAGACGATCCAGGGCATCGTCCGGCTGGAGAACGACGTCACGACCGGTGAGCAGGACCTCCTCAACCCTGAGGGCGTCAACTGCCTCCGATCCTTTGGTACGGGGGGCATGCGCATCTGGGGCGCCCGCACGCTCGCCACGTCCGACCCGAGCTGGCGCTACATCCCCGTACGGCGGCTGTTCATCTACATCGAGGAGTCGATCAGGCGCGGCACCCAGTGGGTGGTCTTCGAGCCGAACGACCGCGACCTGTGGGAGCGCGTGAAGCGCACCATCACCGCATTTCTTCGTGGCCTGTGGCGGACAGGCGCACTCGTCGGAGCCACGCCCGAGCAGGCGTTCTACGTCAAGTGCGACGCCAGCAACAACCCACCGGAGAGCGTCGACGAGGGCAAGTTGATCGTCGAGGTCGGCATCTGCCCGGTGAAGCCGGCCGAGTTCGTCATCTTCCGGATCAGCCAGTGGCAGGGCGGCACCGAGACCGCTGAGTGATGCACCGCACCCGTATCCGCGCACAGTGACAGGAGCCGACCGATGCCCGATCTGGTAACTACTTTCTCCTTCGTCCTCGAGGTGGACAGCGTCGAGCTGGCGACGTTCCGCAAGTGCTCCGGGATCGAGTCGGAGACCGAGATCATCGAGTTCAAGGAGGCCACCAAAGATGGCGGCATGATCATCCGCAAAGTGCCCGGTGCCATGAAATGGTCCGACATCACCCTCGAGCGACGGGTCGACGGCTCGAGCGCACTGTGGGACTGGCGCAAGCAGGTCATCGGCGGCGACATCGACGGCGGGCGGCGGCACGGCTCCATCGTCATCAAGGACTCCAAGCAGAACGAGGTGGCTAGGTGGAACTTCGAGAACGGCTGGCCGTCCAAGTACTCCGGCGCTGAGCTCGACGCCGGCGCCAACGACGTGGCCGCCGAGAAGCTGGTCATCACCCACGAGGGGCTGGTGCGTTCATGAGTCTGCGTACGGAGTTCGCTTTTACGCTGCCCAAGGGGTTCGTCGACGGCGAGGGCCGGCTGCACCGCGAGGGCACCATGAGGCTGGCAACCGCACGCGACGAGCTCGAGCCACTGCGGGATCCTCGCGTACGGGAGAACGAGTCGTACGCGACCGTCATCGTCCTGGCCCGGGTCGTCACCGAGCTGGGCACCGTCTCGCGCGTCACCACCAAGATCATCGAGGAACTGTTCGTCAGCGACTTCTCCTACCTGCAGGACCTTTACCGCATCGTCAACTTCCAGGACGCGTCAATCCTCGAGGAGCTGGAGCCCGGTAGCCCTTTCCCTCAGACGTTGGTGGGCGTGGGGTAGGGCACTACGACCACGACGACCTGTGGCAGGAGATGTCCTACATCGCCTATCACATGCACTGGGGGTTGGACGTGGTTCTCGATCTCGAACACGGCGACCGCATCCGCATACTGCGAGAGGTGGCTTCGCTCAACGAACGCGCCTGGGAGGGCCTGACCAATGTCTAGCGGGCTGGAGATCGACATCGGCGGCGCCTCGCTGAGCATCAGCCTCGGCGGCGTCTCCTTCTCAGGCCCGCGCACCGCAGACCCCTTGTCAGGCTCCTACTTCTCGCTAAGCCTTGACCAGCAGGACATCGGCTCGTTCACGGAGATCTCCGGGATTGGCGCCACCCTGGACACCGAGGAGTTCGTCGAGGGAGGCGAGAACGGCTTCGTGCACCGATTTCCCAAGGCACTGAAGTGGACGAACATCGTGCTCAAGCGCGGATTCACCGACTCGGATGCCCTGCTCAGCTGGATGATGGAGTGCGCGGGCCCTGGCATCGAGAACCAACAGTCCAGCGGTTACCAGATCCCGCTGCGCACCGCCACGATCATGGCGTACGCGCCCGGCGGGGTGCCCGTACGCGGATGGCGCCTGGACAGTGCGCTGCCGGTCAAGTGGACCGGCCCGAGTCTCGCCGCCAACTCGAAGGCCGCGGCGACCGAGCAGCTGGAGGTGAGCCACTGTGGCCTCTCTCCTGCGACGTGATCGGCCAGCGCTTGCTCGGCCGACCCGCACCGAACAGAGGGCGAAGTCGCGGCGACCGCTGCTCAACCGGTTGACCGGCTTGCTCCCGCGGAGGCGCCCGCTCGCCGTCGGCCGTGGCTCTGACGGGCTTGCCGTACGGCCGCCGTGGCGCAGCCTGTTGTTGCAGCGGTGGGCGAACCGAGGACGCTGGGGCGAGGCGCGCTATCCACGCAGCACGGTCAGGCCGCAGTCCGCGGCTGACGAGCCCACAAGGACGGCCGCCGTCGTACAGCGATTCGGGTCACAGACCGCCGGCCCGCTGGTCCGCCGCCACGCGCTCGCCGGCAGCACCCCCGCACCAGGCAGAACGCTGTCCGCCCACGAGCCACTGCCGTTGGTACGGGCGCCCATACTCACGCTCGGATCGATTGGGTCTACGGCTGGGTCGGGCTGGGTCGACCCCGATGTGCCTGACAGGAGGGCGATCCAACATAGTCACGCCGTTTCGACTGCCGCCCGGCTCAAGGCTGCCAGCCCCGGCCGATCGGCCGGCTCGAGTCGTACTGAGCTGGAGCGAGCCGGCCGATCGCCGGGCAACCGCGCGCGTCTCAGCGGCCCCAACGGGCACGTCGGCTGGGCAGCGGTCAGCGGCCGGCCGGGACTCGTCACTCGACCGGCGCTCGGCGGGCAACCGGGAGCCGGCGCACAACCGATGCACGGTCCGGCTGACGCTGCCGTTCAGCTGGCTCCCCGGCACCCACAGTGGTTCTCGAGTCTGCGAGGCACGCGCGGCTTCGCTCGCCGGCCACAGCCCAGCAGTTTTTCCGCGGGTGCAGGGACGAGAGCTCTGGCCGGAACCCCGGTGGCGAGACAAGCCTGGACAGGCAGGGCGGCGACGCTGGCAGCGCCGGTGCCGACCGGGCAGGTGACCGTGCACTCACCATCGTCGCCGGAGACCCTGCCGGTCGGCGGCGGCGCAGCTCTGCCGCCCGAGGACGGCGGCGTTGTGCCCGGCCGGGTCACCGTCGGACCTTCGGCCATCCAGCGGCAGGAGCGGTCGCCCGTACCGAGTCGCGCATCGACGCAGCGACGTTCGACGACACCATCGGCTGCTCAGGCATGGCAGGCAGCAGTGAGCGCCCGGCCGGTGGACAGTGCCCGCGGCTTCCCGACCCAGCTGCTGGCGCGGGCTCGTCAGCTCTCTGGCCGCACCTCGCCGCGATGGACCGCGGGCCCCGCGACGACGGCGGCACTGACCGCCGCAGGAGCAAGAGCAGCCACCACCGGAGACTCCGTGCATCTGCCCAGCAAGCCGACGTTCGAGGGCGTGGCCGGGCGGTTGCTCACGCACGAGTTGACCCACCTCCGGCAGCCCCTGGCCCGGCCACGATTCTGGCTCGAGTCCAGCAGCGGGGCGCTCGATCACGACGAGCGGTCCGTGCAGACCCTTACCAGCGACCAGGTGAGGCACGGCCCCGCCCCATCGGGTACTGGCCCTGGCCGACTCCCGGTGATGCGCTCGGCCATCGCTGGCTCCACCGACGACGCAACAGCAGCTGACCACTCACCGGCAGCGACGGCCGGCATCGTGGACAGTCTGCCGACGATGGCTGGCAGCGCCGCGGCTGCCGGCAGATCGGCTGCGCTGCAGGTGGTCTCGAGGGCGATGTCAGCGCCCGGGATGACGTCGTTGCACGACGGGCAGGACGCGACGGCCAGCTCGGCCACGACCGGCGGCGCAACGGGCGAACCGGCCGACGATGGCGGGCAGGCCGGACCGGCCGGGGCCGACCCCGCGGCGGGTTCTGCTGGTGCCTCGTCCGACCAGACCGCTGCCCCCCAGGGTTCGCCCTCTATCGCAACCGCTGCGGAGACAGCGTTGCCGGAGCAGGTCGTTGACAGTCTGGTCGAGGCCCTGGAGCTGCGCCTGCTGGCCGATCTCGATCGCCGCGGCGGCCGCTACTCGGGAGCGTTCTGACATGGTCGAGAAGGCGACGCTGACGACAGAGGGCGGCGACAGCATCCCGTTCATGTTCAACCCGACCGATCTCACCATCGCGAAGTCCGCTTCCTGGCAGGCATCTCCGGCCAAGGGCAAGGACGCGCCACAGTTGAAGTTCCAGGGCGGCCAGCCGGGCACCGTCACCCTTTCCGTGATGCTCGACGCGGTCACCACCGGCAAGTCGGTGCTTGAGGCTGCCCAGCAGCTGCTGGCACTCGCGAGCATCGATGCCACGTTGGGCGCCACCGACACGCAACGGCAGTCCGCCCGGCCACCTTGGGTCGAGCTGCACTGGGGGCTGCTACAGGCCCCGTTTCGGGCCGTCGTGGAGAAGGTGCAGATCAAGTACACCTACTTTGCCCAGGACGGGACTCCGCTGCGGGCCAAGGTCGACCTGTCCCTCAAGCAGTACGAGGACCAGACCGTCCTAGCCCGGCAGAACCCGACCTCGCACACCCCGAGACCGCACACCACGCATCGCCTGAAGCCAGGCGAAACCCTCGACCGGGTGGCAGCGATCCAGTACGGCGATCCGAACCGGTGGCGGCTGCTCGCAGAGGCCAACCGCATCGACAACCCACTACGACTGGCGACCGGCAGTGTGCTGGTGATCCCCGAGCTGCCGGTGCGCCGTCGTGCCTGACCGCCGCGGGCTGGACACGCCCGTTCTCACCGTCGACAAGCGACCACTTGCCGCCGAGCTCTACCCTCGCCTGCGGATGGCACGGGTCGAAGAGTCGGTACAGCTGCCCGACCGGTTCACCCTCCGCTTTGACGACCCCCAGTTCACCCTGTTCGACGCCGGCACCTTCACCTTGGGCACGTCGGTGCAGGTCGCGTTCCGTACCGAGGCCGATCCGCTGGTGGTGACCGAGGGCGAGGTCGTCTCGCTTTCCGTCGAACCAGGCTCTGCTGGCCACCACGAGCTGGTCATCGTCGGCCTGGACCGCGGCCACCGGCTAGGCCGCCGCTCACGTACCCGCACCTTCGCCAACATGTCCGACGCAGCCATCGCCAACCAGGTCGCTTCGGAGTACGGGCTGGACGCGGACGTCCAGCTGCAGGGCGAGAGCCACGAGTACGTCATGCAGGCCGCACAGACCGACTGGGCGTTCCTGCGCAACCGCACGGGTCGTACGGGGCACGACCTGTGGATCAGCGGCACCACGCTGCACGTCGCTCCGCACCCGACGGGCGACGGCTCCCCACCGACCTTGAAGTACGGCGTCGGGCTGCACCACTTCTCGATCCGGTTCACCGCCGTCGACCGCTGCGACGAGGTCGTGGTCCACGGGTGGGACCCGGTCGGCAAGCGCGCCTTGCGCGGCAGCGCCACTGCCGGAGACACCGGCTCGGACGCTCCCGCGGTGGATCAGCTGTCGTCGGCAGCCCGTCGTACCTTCGGTCACGAACAACGAGAAACCGGGCGCAGAAGCGTCGGTACGGCGGCAGAAGCGGACGCCATGGCTCGGGCCATGATGGACCAGGCCAGTGGCTCGGAGGTCGTGCTGCGCGGTGAGGCCGTCGGTGACCCACGGCTGGGCGCCGGCTCGTCTGTGCGGCTCGAGGGTATCGGCGCCGGCCTGTCGGGCAGCTATCGCCTGACCAGCGTCGAGCACTACTACGCCAGCGGATCGCCGTACGTCACGAAGTTCGTCTCCGGTAACAAGGATCCGGCGGGCCTGGCGGACCTGCTCGGCGCCGGCTCGACTTCGGCCGCGAGCCCGATCGTGGGCAGCACACTGGTCGTGGGCACGGTGACCAACAGCGACGACCCGAGCAACCTGAGCAGGGTACGCGTACGGTTCCCGACCCTCTCGCAGGATGACGAGAGCGGGTGGGCCAGGCTCGCAGTGCCCGGCGGCGGCGCGTCCCGCGGCATGCAGTGGCTGCCAGAGGTCGGCGACGAGGTCCTGGTCGGGTTCGAGGCCGGCGACGTGCACCGACCCGTCGTGCTCGGCGGCCTCTGGAACCGTACGGACACACCACCCGAGCCCACGCCGGGATCGGGCGGAGCCACCAAGATGCGGGTGCTCGCCACCCGCAAGAACTCCCGGCTGGAGATGTACGACGACACGACCAGCCACGTCTCTCTGACGATGGGCGACGCCGGTAGCGCGCTCACCCTCACCAAGAGCGACACCACCCTCAACGGGGACCAGGCGGTGCATGTCACAGGAGACACGATCGAGGTCAAGGCCACGACCAAGCTCACCCTGTCGGCGCCGCAGATCGAGATCTCGGCCACTGGCAGCCTCACCGTCAAGGGCCAGCCCATCCAACTCAACTGACAACGGCTCCGAGGAGGTCCGATGCCGCCCGCCGCACGCATGAACGATCCGGTCATGGGGACCGACATCCACATCGTCCTGATCCCGTCACCGGGCGGACCGGTGCCGACCCCGATGCCGATGCCGTTCAGTGGCCAGCTGCTCCAGAGCGTCTCGACCAACGTCCTCATCAACGGGATGGGTGCCGCGACGGTCGGCAGCGTCGCGATGAACCTGCCGCCACACGTCCCGGCCGGCGGGCCGTTCCAGAAGCCGCCGACCAACCAGGGAACGGTGATGATGGGGTCGGTCACGGTGCTGATCAACGGCCAAGGCGCAGCCCGCCTGGGTGACACCGTGCAGACCTGCAACGACCCGGTCGACGCCCCGGTCGGCCAGATCGCCGGCGGCAGCCCCAACGTGGTCATCGGATGACCGCCGACTTCACCGGCAGAGGCTGGTCGTTTCCGTCACGGATCAGCGCGAGCGGCGGCATCGCACTCGACTCAGGTGGCGACTCGGTCGAGTCCGGCATCAGGATGATCCTTACCACCACCCCCGGCGAGCGCGTAATGCGACCAGACTTCGGCTGCGCCCTGTGGGAGCACGTCTTCGGACCGATCGACGCAGGATCCCTTGGCCTGATGGAGAAAGCCGTCCGGGAGGCGCTCGCGATGTGGGAGCCGCGCATCGACGTCATCCGGGTGACCGGCCGAGCCGAGCCGGGCGAAGGACGCGTCGTCCTGGAGATCCGCTACTCCGTCAGGGCTACCAACGACGAACGCAACCTGATCTATCCGTTCTATGTCATCCCGGGGGAGGAGGCGGTCTCGTGACGCTGCCCGCCCCCAGCCTCGACGACCGCAAGTTCCAGGACATCGTCGACGAGGCCAAGCGACTGATTCCGCGCTTCTGCCCGGAGTGGACGGACCACAACGTGTCCGACCCGGGCGTCGCCATCATCGAGCTGATGGCGTGGATGAGCGAGATGGTCATCTATCGGCTGAACCAGGTTCCCGACCGGCTCTACGTCAAGTTCCTCGAACTGCTGGGCCTGCAGCCTTTTCCGGCGTCCCCGGCGCGCACCGACGTGGTGTTCGAGCTGGCGGCTCCCCCGACTGAGCCGGTACGCGTCCTGGCGGGCACCCAGGTCGCGACGGGCACGTCGTCCGACGAGCCGGTGGTGTTCAGCACCGACACCGAGCTCGTCCTGCGGCAGCCGGAGTTCAGCGCCTGCCTGACGCGCTCAGCGGCCGGGGTCGTGACAGACGTCTGGGACGGCCTGCGTACGGGCGCTGCGAGCGTCGTCTCCTTTCCGTCACTGCTGCCGGGCGATGCCCTTTATCTCGGCTTTGCCGAAGGCCTGGCCGGCAACCTGTTGCGCATCGACATCGTGGGTTTCGCCGAAGGTGCCGGCATCAGGCCCGAGGACCCACCACGGGCCTGGCAGGCATGGGACGGCTCGGACTGGATCGCTACACGACTGATCAGTGACTCCAGCGACGGTTTCAACACGTCGGGCAGCGTCGTTCTCCTGCTGCCGCCGCGCCATGCGGCCATGCCGGTCGGACCGGTGCGGGCGCACTGGATCCGGTGCGTGCTGACCGAGCTGCGCGGTCAACAACGGCCCTATGACCGCTCCCCCAAGCTCGACTCGATCGCCGTGGTCGGGATGGGTGGCGCGGTCTCCGCCCACCACGCCGAGCCGGCTCCGGCCGAGCTGCTCGGCGTCAGCTCGGGCGAGCCGGGTCAGGTCTTCCAGGTCCGCCGGGCCCCTGTGTTGCCGCGCAGGGCCGACGAGCACGTTCAGGTGGTCAGAACCGGCCGTCGCAGCCTGCTGGAGGAGGAGACGGCCGCGAGCACCGACTGGAACGAGGTCAGTGATTTCAGTGACACCGATCCCGACGACCGCGTCTACACGTGGTCGGCGACGACGGGCGAGATCAGCTTTCCGCCGTCGATCCGGCAACCGGCGGCCGCTCAGGGCATCGACGACCGGATCGATCCCAGCGGCTCACGCCGATATGGCGCCGTTCCGCCGGATGGTGCGCAGATCTGGGTCACCGGCTACCGGTACGGGGGCGGCCGGCGAGGCAACGTGGGGTCCCGTACTCTGACGTCTCTGCGCACCTCCGTGCCCTCGGTCGCCGAGGTCTACAACCTCGACCCGGCCACGGGAGGGGTCGACGCAGAGAGCGTCGACAACGCCAAGCTGCGGGGGCCGCAGCATCTGCGCGGTGGGAGCCGTGCCGTCACGGCTGCCGACTTCGAGCGGCTGACGCTCGAGGCGGCACGAGGCGTCGCGCGAGCCCGGTGCGTCGCACCGAGGTCCCCCGCCGATCCGGTACGGGTCCTGGTGGTACCACGGCTCGACGTGGCGCCCGAAGCGCTCGAGCTGACCGACCTGGACCTGCCGGAGGACCTCGAGAGAGCTATCGTCGATCACCTGGAGCCTCGACGGCTGCTCACGACCCGGGTCGCCGTAGGCACGCCGACCTATCTGGGGATCAGCATCGCAGCGAGGGTTCGCGCAGCCGTGACGATGCGACCCGAGACGGTACGGACTGCCGCCGAGTCCCTGCTCTACGCGTACGTTAATCCGGTCGTGGGCGGCCCGCAGGGTCTGGGCTGGCCCTTCCTCCGGGAGCTCAACATCGGCGAGGTCTTCGGCCTTCTCGGCGGCGTCCCCGGCATCGTCGGTGTCGAAGAGGTCATCTTCTTCCTCGCCGACCTCACCCAGCGACGGGGGACGTCCAGGGTCCGTGAGGAACGCACCGGCAACGTGGTGACGCTGCCCGACGGCTCGCTGTTCGCGTCGTGCGACCACCGAGTGGTGGTCGTCCAATGACCCGCGGGTGGTTGGTCGCCCAGCTGCCGCGGGCGATGGCGGTCGACCCGGTCCTGACCGGGCTCGTCGAGATCCTGGAGACCGTGGCCGACACCCTCGTCGCAGGCGCCGACGCACTGGAGTGCCATCTCGACATTGCCACGGCCTCCCCACCGATGCTGCGCTATCTCGCGTCGTGGCTCGACGCCGACCTCGACCCGTCGATCACGGTCGAGCGGCAGCGCGAGGTCCTGCTGACAACCGGCTCGTTGCTCGGCTGGCGCGGCACGCGTCGGGGTCTCGAGTCGCTCCTGGCCGCCCTCACCGGAGCGCGCGTCGAGGTCGCGGACGGCGGCGGAGTGTTCACCCGATCCCAGCCGATTCCCCCTGCCAACAAGGCGATCACGGTCAGGCTCGACACCTTGGGTGAACTCAACGAAGGGCAGGTGCGCGCCCTCATCGAGCAGGAGGTGCCGGTGGGCACGCGGGTCGAGCTGGTCCTCGCGTACGGCGCGGGCCGGTGACGCTGCCATGAGCATGGGCGCGGGCCCCGGCGGCGGCCCAGAGAGCATGACCGTCGTGTGTCCGGACTGTCAGCGCCCCTCGCGGGTCGGGACGAACCGCTGCCCGAACTGCGGTTATCCACTCGCCCTGGAGAGCGCTGCGCACCCGACGGCGGCTGTTGACCCCACGCTTTTCGTGAGCCCCGGCGACGAACGGCCCGAGCGCCGTCCACCTCCCCCGCCGCCCGAGGACCATGAGGCCCGGGCAGTACGACTGGCGCCGAGACTGGCTGGCAGCAAAGGGTTCCTGCCGACGGAGACCGGGACGATGTGTCCGTCCTGCCGCAAGGTCAACCCGCCGGAGCGGGAGCGCTGGTGTGCCTGGTGCGCCATGGACATGAGCCCACCCCTCGCGGCGCCGCCGCCGCCACCGCTGCCTAAGCAGCACACGGTCCGCCGCCGCTGGCCGCTGGCCGTGCTCGCGGTCCTTGCGGTGGCGGCAGTGGGAGGGACGGCGTTCGCACTGGGGCACGTCGGGCACGGGCACAAGAAGACGCTCTCCGCGCCGCCCGTGACGTTCAGCACCACGACGGCCTCGCCATCGCCCCCAGCAACACCCGCGGCGCATCTGGTGGCCGTGGCTCGAGCGGACATCACCGCTCAGGCGTCGAACACGAGGGAGTCCCCACCCGGCCAGTACTCCATCGACAACACGTTGGACGGGCTGCCCACGACCGCATGGAACAGCGACGGAGACATCACGAGCGTGGGCACCGGCATCGGCATCACGCTGACCTACCGCTTCTCGCACCCGGTCGACCTGCGGTCGGTGGTCCTGCGCAACGGGTACGTGGCCTCAAGCCACTCTACGGACCCTTTCGACAACAATGAGCGGCTACGCAACGTCCTGATCACCACGGCGACGGCGAGCAGAACGGCGACACTGCTCGACACCCGTAGCGAGCAGCACGTTCTCGTACCGCAAGGAAAGACGGCGGTGGTCACGCTCACCATCGAGTCCGTCTACCCGGGGCTCACGGCCAGGGACAAGGATGCCGCCTTGACGGACATCACGTTCTACGGCAAGGGCTGACCCATGGCTGTCACGGTCGTGCTCGAGCCGTCGGCCCTGGAGATCGCTCCGGGCCAGCACACTACGGTCGCCGTCACCATCGGCAACGCATCCGAGCTGGTCGAGCACTACGGCGTCGAGCTGCTCGGCCTGCCGGAAGGCCTGCAGGTCACGGCAAGTCCGTTAACCTGCAAGCTGCACCCGGGTGAGGCAGGGCGCATCACGTTGACCGTGACGGCGGACACCGCGCATCCGCCGCCGGCCGGGCGGGTCGTCGTCGGTGTGCACGTGCAGTCCCCGTACCGGGAGGAGGAACAGCGCTGCGAAGAGCTCCCCCTGACGGTCCTGCCCGCCCCGGCCCTGGAGCTCTCGGTACGGCCAACGGTCGCCTCGGGCTGGCCGGCCAGGGCACACGTCAGCGTGATCAATCGTGGCAACACGTTGCTCGATGTGGACCTGGGGGCGAGCGACCCGGAGGCCGCTGTCCGCACCGTCTTCGCGCAGCCTCAGCAACGGCTGGCGCCAGGGGCAATGGCCACGATCGAGGTCCGGATGTACGTCCGCCGGCCGTTGAGCGGGCACGAGGTACGGCGCCAGGTGACGCTGAGCGCCCGGGCGGGGGAGGCCCTTGCCGAGACACCGGTCACTCTCGTCCATCGGCCGTACGTGCCCGCTGGCGCGGCCCGGCTGGCCGGAGCCGTGTCTGCGGTGACTGTGCTCGCGGCTGCCGTCGTGGCGGCAGCGGTTATCGGAGCGAAGCTCATCGGCCGCACTCCCTCACCGAAGCCGACACTCGGTGCCGGTGCCGGCACGACGTCCAGTGGGCAGACGACCGGCCCTGCGGGCCCTGTCACCAGTGCGGTCACCACCGCTGCGGTCACGACTACTGCACAAACCTCCGGCAGTCCGTCGCCGACGACGTCCGTCTCCGGATCACCGGGCGGCGCGACGAGCGGCGCGACAGGGAGCTCCAACGGTGCCGTGGTTCAGCCTCCGGCGGGGCCGACCACGGTCGACCTATCCAAGCCGCCCGCCGGCAAGGCCGCCGTCGACCAGATCCTCACCGGTGGCGCCTATTTCAGGCTGTCCTTTCAGGCCGAACCAGACACTACGCGCTCAGCCTGTGCAACCAGCACGGCGGTCTCCTGGCTGCTGCTGCCGGCCGTTGGAGCTGAGAAGGCCGTGAGCGGCGTAGTGCCCGGGTACGCAGCGGCGGCCAGCGGCGCGACAGCTTCGGCGACTCCGCCCCAACTCGAGGGCATGTGCAATGACCTCAAGCTCGACATCCAGCTGCCGTCGCCCTCGCAGCAGGTGGTCGTGCACCTCATCGCCCGCACCACCTCAGGGGCGAGCCAGCCCACCGACACCTACGTCGCGGGGTTTGTCGGTGAGGCAAATCCGCCGGCCCGGACGGTGCCCGATGGCACCGCCGTCACGATTCCGATCTCGGAGGTCGGAGGCAAGCCGTTCCAGAACATCACCGTCTCGGGACTGCCAGCGAATGCCGACATCAGCGTGGTACTCGTGAAGCTCGACATCACACCGGCCTCCTGAGCCCCTGATGCCCTACGCACTCGGCATCGACCTGGGCACCACATTCACGGCGGCCGCGGCCTGGGAGAACGGACTGGCCGAGGTGGTACCGATCGGTGCCGATCGGGTGCTGCCCAGCGTCGTCCTGATGGACGACCAGGGCCGATTCCTCGCCGGCGAGGTCGCCGAGAGCCGTGCGAAGTCGGCACCGGACAGTGTGGCGCGCGAGTTCAAGCGACGGTTCGGCGACGAGGTGCCGCTACTGCTCAGCGGGACTTCCGTGACCCCCGAGCTCCTGACGACAGAGCTGCTGCGATGGGTGCTCGCTGAGGTTATCGTGCATCGCGGCGGCGAACGGCCGGTGACAGTTGCCCTCACTGTACCGGCAACGTGGCAGGGATACCGGCGCGGGATGATGCAGACCGTCGCCCGCCAGACCGGACTCGGGAAATTGCAAACGTCGTTCATCCCCGAACCGGCTGCGGCTGCGGTGTTTTACGCCGGCTCGACTCTCGTCGCGGCCGGATCGACGGTGGGGGTGTACGACTTCGGCGGCGGGACCTTTGACGCTACGGTCGTCCGCAAGACATCCGGTGGCTTTGAGATCCTCGGCCTGCCCATGGGCATTGACGACATCGGTGGCGTCGACATCGACCACGCTCTGCAGCGCCTGGTCAGTCGTCGACTTGGCGAGGGCTGGTCGCAGCTGGACATGACCGACCCGCCGACTCGGGCGGCCATGCTGATTCTGCGAGCGCAACTGGTCGAGGCCAAGAAGGACCTGTCGCTGCTTCCGGACGTGGCGATCCCGGTGCGATTGCCAGGGCTGGTTGCCAACGTCGCACTGACCCGGCGAGAGCTGGAGGACGAGGTCAGGCCGATGGTGTTGCGCACGATCGAGTTGATGCGCTCGGTGATCACGCAGGCCGGCCTGACACCGGGTGACCTTGAACGGGTGCTGCTGGTGGGCGGCTCGAGCCAGATGCCCCTAGTGGCCACGCTCTTACGTGAAGAGCTTGGGGTGACCGCGGTGGCGGACACCCACCCCAAATATGCGGTCTGCCTCGGCGCTGCGATCGCCGCCGGCGCTCTGCTGGCGGAACTGCCGCCAGCGCCGCAGCCGCTGATCAGCGTGCCCGCGCAACCACAGCCGCCGGACGAGAGTACGCAACCTCCGCCACCGCCAGGCACCAACTCAGAGACGTCTATCGTGGTCAACCTGTATGAGAAGGGCCTAACCGAGGCGGCCCTAGTCCCGGTACGACCGGCGGCTGACCTGCGCCGGCGGCCGGCCGCCCCGATGAACGAGACCCTGGTAGCCACGCTCGGCGACGACGACGGCACCGCACGGAACCGGTCACAGGTGGCCATCGTTCTCGTCACACTGGCGGCGCTTGCCGTAGTCCTGTTGTTGTTCCTGCTGGCCTAACGCACCACATCACAGCGCGTGACTGATCGCGTCCCAGGCCTTGGCGCGCACTCGAGTCCGTGCCCGGCCATTTCAGCTAGGCAACACCACCTGCGCGCGCAAGTGGCCTTCGGTGGGGAGAATGACCCCTCCGATTCCGCCCGCCGCGCTGGCCAAGGCCGTCGGCGCAGACGTTGTACCCGGCCACTCTCATGTATCCGGTCACCGGCTTGAGTGTCGGGGAGCCTGTTAATTTCCCGACATGAGCCGGATGCAGAACGGCCCTAGGCCAACCCTGCGACAGTTGTGTCGTCTCGGCATCGCGACAGTCACCGAAAAATTGCCACCCCCACCACCATCAATACCAGCAAGATGCCGGCGCCGATAACGACGAAACGGACGCTTATTCCGAGTCCGCCAGCCTGGCTGCAACCCTCAGTCTCTGTATCCACGGTACCTCGCACGGTAGCGACGGCATCGTTCCTGGTCTCCGTGCAGGCGGCCCCGCTTCCCCCGCTCGCGCCGTCGCCACCATGCTCTCGTATCCAATCCCACACTCCTGCTTCGACCAATGTCCGTTGGGCGACGTGGGGCGTGCTCTCTGCACCCAAGAGCGACGGACCGCGGACCGCGGCCGACACAGCCACGGGGGTGGCCAGGATTAGGAAGAAGGTGACGAGGAGAACAACGGAAAGCCTTGCGTGGCCAGGATTCAAGCGGGTGCGCTTCACGGTACTCCCAGGCGAGTTGTATGTTCCGATCTTTTTCTCTCAAAAATGTAAAGTGCGCATGAATGCGCCCGCGATGCGGGATGTGCTCACGCACGGAGGCGTTGCGCGCGGCCTGCGTCCAGTCTCAAGAAGCAGAAGAAGATCTCCCTTACCCCAATGGAAGCCGCCCTTGACATGAAGCCGTTGTGGCCGCCTCAAGGAGATCAACTACCGGGAGTGCGGAAAAGGTTGCCTCATCCGCATTCTCCTGAGGGGGCTGGCCCATCTGCCCGCATGCGCCCCGGCATCTGGCACTTGACCAACGGCAGCCACGGCCAAAGCCCGGCGACCTGACTCGATCTCCCGTTCGGCCGCGGCTTCTCAGCGGCCTAGGCTGCGTCCGCGCACAAGAGGCAGCGGATTTCTGCTCCTCTGTCCGCCGTCCATCCCCGTTCTGAACGGTGGCGCGTGAGGTCGGTTCATGTTGTCCCGTCCGGCCCAGCCGGCGTTGGACGGCGCTCTCGCCAACATCTCGTCAACGTCAACCGCTACGGACCGTGACTTCCAACCCAGTCTTGCCTACAGAGCGTGGTGCCCATTCCGGCCCTCTATGTGTCGGTGCAGGTCAGACAGGTGGGCCGCCTGGGATTCGAACCCAGACTTCGCGGATTAAAAGTCAGAACGACGCCGTCCGTCACGTCCGGCTGCGTCCGCGCAGTGCGCTGACCTGCGGGTTTGTCCGACCAGTTGTCCGTCTGGTGTTGTCTCGTGGGCCCTCGTGTTGCCTCCCGTGTTGGCGAGATGTTGACGAGCAGCCGACTTTCGGGGTGCTGTCGTGAGCGCCGGTATGGAGGTCGCCGCGGCAGTATCTGCCGCCCCCGGGCTGGTTGTCGAGGACCGGTTCGCGATCGTCCCGGAGTGGCTGCTGGACGCCGAGGTCAGCGACGCCGCGATCCGCCTCTACGCAGTTCTCCTGCGGTACGGGCAGACCTCTGGGGCGCGCATGCCGGGGCGGGCAACCCTGGCCCGCCGGCTGCACAAGAAGTCCACCGACTCCGTCGACCGGGCCATGCACGAGCTCGAGGAGATCGGCGCCGTGCACGTCGAGCACCGCTACGCCGGCGGCCAACGGCTCACCAACCTGTACCACCTCAAAGCCATTCGCGGGCACGCCTCGATCGAGGAAGGTAGCCGCAAATTTGCGGCCACCCCTACGCCTGCCGACGAGGTCGCGAGCGTGGAGCTCAAGGGGGGTAGCCGCACAGATGCGGCCAGGGGTAGCCGCATGGATGCGGCGGGGGTAGCCGCAAATCTGCGGCCAAACCCAGAGCACCTCACCCAGACAGAAACCTCCTCCCCCGCAACCAATCACGACGACCCCGACCGCGATCGGCTCCCTGCTAGCAACCCATGGCGGGAGGAGGAGGACCGATTCCTTACCAGCCTCGGGATCACCGACATGGACACCTACGTGAACGACGTCCAGGCGCTCCGAACAGACGCCGGCGCACCCACCGGCCGGTGGTCGCGGCCACCGCTCGTCGCCGCCTTGCAGACCGCGGTTCGGGCCCGAGGCTGGCCCGAGCATCTCGCGCCCGCAGCGCTCAAGGCCGTCGCGGCGGACCCAGCAACGCGGTCCCCCATGCGCCTCGCCGAAGCCGGCCCCTGGTGGGACCTCACGCAACCTGCCCCGGACGCCGAAGGCCCCAACTCTGACGAAAACGGTCCGGCCCGCAAGACAGATCGGGTTCCGCTCGAGGTCGCGGAGACAGAACTGGTCGAGGCCGACGGACTGCGGGTCGTCCTGCAACGCCAGGCGCGGGAGCAGCTCACCGCCGAAGGGACGCCGCTGACCCGGGTCACCGTCCTGCGACGAGCCCATCAGCTGCTCGTCGCCGCCAGGGGGCGAGAGGGCGCCCCATGCTGAGCACCCACACCGGCCCTGGCGAGGCTGCCGCGCCCGATCGCCAGGCCGGGGAAAAGATCCAGGCCATCACCACTGCCGGCGTCGCCGGCCTGGCGGTCGGGGCGTTCCTGCTGTCCTACGACGCCTTGCACCAGCTCGCCCGGACCAGCCACGTCCCCGCGCTGCTGGCCTGGTTGTGGCCGCTGATCGTCGACGGGTTCATCCTCGTCGCCAGCCTGGCCGTCCTCGACGCCATCCACACCGGACGGCGACCGATCTACCCGTGGCTGCTCGTCCTCACCTTCTCGACCTTGTCCGTCACCTTCAACGTCCTGCACGCACCCGGGACCCCGGTCGCGCAGCTCGTCGCTGCCGTCCCGCCGCTGGCGTTGGTGCTGTCCTTTGAACTGCTCATACGCCAGATCCACCACCGCCTCCAACAGGGCAAGGTCACCACGTCGGTTCGAGAGCCGACCACTTCCCCCACGCGGACTCGCGCCGACGGTCCGCGGACGCACATCTCGACCGCATCGGTCGCGGACACGTCAGCAGCGGCAACCCTGCTGCCACCACCAGCCGCTCCTCCGGTCATCAAAGCAACGCGAAGCCCGCGCGCGGTCACCCAGGCTCGTGCCGAGGCCGTCCGCGCGGACTGCGCCCGCACCGGGCACCCTGTGACCTCCGCCGTCCTCGCCGAGCAACTCGGGATCTCCCCCGGCTACGCCCGACGCCTGCTCCGCGACATCAACCACACTCACACGCCTGACGCCGGTGCTGTCGACGCGGATGCCGAACTCCCCGTGCTTGGGCTTCGGGCGGTACGGCCGTGACCGCGCCACCGCCGCCACCACCCGGAGAACCCGCGACGGGCTCGACGACACCGCCGACGACTGGCCGGCCGGCGCGGCACCGACTGCACCAGCGCCCGGCCCGCAACCGGACCATCCTGATCCGCCTCGACGACGCCGAGTACGCCAAGGTCGTCGACGGTGCCCACCGGGCCGGGCTGACTCCCGCCGGCTTCGCTGCCACCGCCGCCGTGCGGACCGCCCAAGGCGTCGACCTCGCCGCCGATATCACCTGGCGGGAAGCCCTCCACGAGCTCATCCAAGCCAGAACCCAGATCCGCCGCTACGCCGTCAACGTCAACCAGATCGCCGCCGCGCTGAACGCCGGCGTCGGGGCGCCGCCCTGGACCCAGCATGCCATCCTCACCACCACCGCCGCCGTCCACCGCCTCGACACCGCCGCCGCGGCACTCATGCGGCGGCGCACCTGACCCGAAGGAGCCACCATGACCACCACCGACCACCGGTCGCGCGCCTGCGGCAGTCCGGTTCTTCCCGCTGACGAGCCCGCCGACTCGAGCGGCTATGACGAGCGGGTCGCAGCGCTTAGCGCCGCCTACCACCGCACCATCGACCACGTTATGACCACCCGGTATGGCCCTGCCTGGGCCTCCCGCGGCGACCTACCCGACGACGCCTACACCACCGAACTCATCTTCAATCAGTGGCTCAGCGACCTCCTCGACCACATCGACAACGCCGCTACGAAGGCGCCGCCCACACAAGAGAACTGACCGGTCGCGCGGACCTGTGGGGCGGTGAGACCAGCCCGTTCAGCGCCGCGGTACCGAGACGAATTGCGGCCGGGCAATCGGACTTTAAGCGGCGCGGGACGCCCCGTCGAGGAGACCCCTTCGCAACGTTCCGGTTGGCGTTTGGCGGCTGGGATGTTCGTCCATCGGCGCGTCGGACTAGGAGTGTCGCACCGGGAGCACAGACTGGGCTAACACCCCAAGGGGGCTCTTGTGCAGTTCCAGCAGTTTGACCTCGGCCAGCAGAAGCGGGGCGCCGCCGCGGTCGTGACGCTCAGAGGCAATGCCGCCAACGTACGGCTCCTCGACTCGTCCAACTTCAGCGCGTTCAAGGCGGGTCGTCAGCACCGCGCCATTGGCGGGTTGGTCAATCAGTCCCCGTTTCGAGTCGTGATCCCGAACGACGGTCACTGGTACGTCACGGTAGATCTGCAGGGACAAGGATCGGGTGCCCGTGTAAGTTCTTCGGTCCAGGTCGAGCCGCCGCCGCTGCCGATCCCGCGTAGCGCCCCACCGGTGTCCTTGGCCCGCGTCCGGGTGGAGCGTCCACCGGCCGGGCTGGTCCATGAGGGCCGGGCTTGGGACGTGTTCATCTCTCACGCCAGCGAGGACAAGGCAGCGATCGCCCGGCCGCTGTTCCAGTCACTGACACTTCTCGGCATCGAAGTTTGGTTCGACGAGGCGGAACTCGGAATTGGCGACAGCCTTCGCCGCAAGATCGACCAGGGTCTTGCCCGTAGCGCCTTCGGGGTCGTCATCTGCTCCGAGGCCTTCTTCGCCAAAGGCTGGCCGCAGTACGAGCTCGATGGCATCGTTACCAAAACGGTGGCTGGCGAGCAGAACCTGCTGCCAATCTGGCACAAAGTGACCAAGGACGAGGTCCGGGCGCAGAGCCCGTCGCTGGCGGATAAGGTTGCCCGCAGCACCGCCGAGTTCACCGTGGACGAGATCGCGGAAGAGATCGCCCGACGGGTCCGACCTGACCTGTTCACCGGCCAGTGATGACGGCGGGGCGGCTGGGCCGCATACTGCGCGGGCCGCACGGTGACCACGCTAGCGGCTACATGCATAAGGTCGGCAGGTGACCGGGCTCGCTTCTGCCGTGCTCGGGCATGCTTGGTGGACGAGCGAGCACGTCAACACGTTGGTAACGGCGGCGACGGGTCTGGCGATCGCAGCTCAGGCTGTCTACACCCGGTTAGCGGTGGAGCAGCAGACCGCAGTGCAGCACGAGAGCATCAAGGCCCGGCTGGAGCAGAGGGGCCCGCGAGTGGCCGTCGGAGTCAAGAGCGTGGAGCAGACCCTGTTCCAACTGAGCGCTTTCGGCAAAGAGCAGCCGTACAAGGCCGGGATTACCGTAACGACGCCGGCGGAAGACGACCAGCCTTTGATGCTGGAGGCACTGCTGGAGCTACGCAACGAGGGCGACCGCAGGGTCGTCATCACCTATGAGCGAGGGATTATGCCGCCCGCAAGCTATTGGTCGGATGCCCGGGCATGGGGTGATCGGACGCAATACTTGGGCGCTGACGGTGCGTCGCTAGAGTTGGCCGCTGTCGTGGAGCAGACCCAACGCGCATGGATCGCGGGCTTCTCGTCGGCCCAGACGGCGGACGGGGGCACCGCCGCGTCGTGGCCTGTAGTCGAGTTCACGGTCTCGGACGAGCTCGACGAAGGAATCACCGATACCTACCGCGTTCAGTTCGACGGGGTGCCGCTGATCCCCGTGCCCGGCGATGCAGGCAAGTGGCAGATAACGGTAGGGTCGCTAACCGGTGCAGTCATCACTTGCCGGGTCTCTCACGCTGGCCGTACCTACTGGTTGTCGCGGGAGCGCGGGATGACGCTCACCAACGTTCCAGCTTTGCGGCGACGGTCGAGGCACTGGCTGAGCAACAAGTGAACCCATTGATCACAGGGCTGCTGCGTCACACGGTCGCTCACAGGGCAGTCACCCCTCGTCCGGCATCTCGGTCGTCATGGCTCCATGGTGCCCGATCTGGCGAGCATCGTGAGCGCGCCGCCAGAGCGGCCGTCGCCCACCAACATGCGCCGCGGCACTCGCTGATGGGCGTCACCGGGAATTTGGTCACGCTGGCAAGTTTGCCAAGCCCGCGTGCCGTTCGGGGGTTGGCTGCGCGGAACGCTTCCGGATCAGCTCTTGGCCTTGGCGATGACTTGCTGCGACTGCTACCCGATGGTTCAGCCGCGCGCTGTGCTGACTACATCTGCTCGCCCTGGGTGCCGCCAGGTGACCGGCATCCGGACTCCGGCTCGCCGGACCCGACGACCTGCCAGTCGGCCGGGTCTTGCCACGACAGATCACCACGTGGCGACGTTCACCGGCAGTCAGCCCCGTGCTGGCACGGCGCGGCTAGGCGAGTGGTGAGGTCGGCGACCGCGGTAGTGCAGATGTGCGACTTGATTTCCCCGCCCAAAGCGTCAAGATACAAAACAGTTCTTGCGGTTGTGCCTGATCCCTACCTTCCCTTCGCAGGCGGCCGACACTCAACTGATGCTGGCCGACCGCAACCGTCACACCCGTCGGACGTGGCGCCTGGGAAGTGGCCACCGCCCACTCGAGGAAGGTCATGGTGCATGCGCAGGTCTCCAGGCATTTCTGGGGTGATGGCCGCCAGGACTTGGGACCTCCCTTGCTGGCCGACCGCAGATTGCCTCGTTGAACTCGGGAGGCACTTTGGATGGACCACGATCCTGTCGGCAGCCGGACCGGCGACCTGTGACGCCGACCGCGACTGACTTGGGTGGCTCTGTGCAGATATCCGCGCACGAACCCCATCGCTGTCGCACCGTGGTCGGCGAGCGCTGATGAGAGCGCCAGGAAGGGGATGAACAGGTGGCGCGGCCACGCATAGCCCAGTGGAGCTCGTGGGACAGGTTGCGTCGGAGAATGCTGGGCGCCTTCAACGACTGGGAGTCCAGCGCAAGTGACGACCTACCTTGGTACCTCGGATGGCTCTCTACGCTGAGTGTGGTCGTCGTCCTAATCGTGCAGCTTCTTGCTTGGGGCACGGTCCGCGTCGGCGTTCTTCCTCTCAGGCTCCTCGGCGTCACCTGTCTCATTCTTCTCGCCGCTGTTTGTCTTGGCCTCCTCGGGTGGGTCTACTGGCGAATCCAGCTCGACCCGCACGACCGAACGCCATACCGCGTCGCGATCCCCGCCTCTGCGACAACTGTGGGCATTTGCACCATTGGATTCGCCGCCATCACGACAGTACTAATTCAGCGAGGCGCCATCGCCACCGTCCCGGCCGATGGTGCGCCCGGGCTCCTCCGTCTCGAGACCACGTATGCCTGGCAGCTTGTCGACTCCATCCCCTTCCTCGGTGTCACCGACGCCTTGCACTGGACGCCTCCGGTCATTTTCTCTGATACCGCCGGCGGCGCCATGCTGCTTGCGTTCAAGATCCTGTTGCTCCTACCTCTCTTGCGAGTGCTTGTGGCGGGCTTGCGTCTCCTCGTCACGACCTGGGCGGCTCTAAGTCAACACGCCCGCCGTTTCTCGCCAGTCAGACACCCTGTGTCCGGCGTGGAAAGGCACCGCGGCCTGGCGGCTCTGGATCTGATCCGGGAACTTCTGTTTCCCGTGGTCTGGACAGCATTCGCATATTGCATCCTCATCTTCGCAGTCCGGCGCTCCTCATTCGTTGAGGAGTGGCTGAACAGCTACCTTCCGCCGAGGTTCAAGCCTCTGGGCCTGTTCACCGTATCCCTGTCCTTCGCACTCCCCGCGCTCGGAGCATGGATTGTCTGTGCCATGGCCTGGGAGGTCGCCGACGAGTGGACTCTGGACCCCGAACTCTTCGCTAGACGGCATTCGTGGTTGTCCGCGACAAGAGCCCTGGCCATTTTGATGTGGCAGTTTGTGCTTGCACTTTTCGCCGCTACAGCCGTGACTCTCGTCCTTCTCCACGCGGGACCGGCCTACACCGACTCACCACTGGCGGCATCTCGCGAGGTGAGCTCGACGCTGGAGTGGTTCTCGTGGCACATCATGGACGCGATCCCGGTGCTCGACGTGACGCATACACTGAACTGGACAATCTCGGTCGAGTTCGAGGACCGGTGGTCCGGTGTCCTGCTTGTGTTGCTACGGGCACTTTTCTTGGGCCTCCTCCTGGTGCCCGTGGCTCTGATCGTCCAATTGATGCTCAGGCAAGCCGCACAACGACGCCCGCATCCACCACAGGTTGATGCCGCGAGGCAATTGACTCGTTTGATGGACGAGGGCCGGGAAGCCTTGGACCGAGCCGAGTCAAGCCTGAGCGAATGGGTTTCGGCGAAGGGGGAGGAAAGGGAGACTCGAACTTCCCCTTGGCACGGTGACGGGCAAAATACTCAGCGCGAGGTGGCGGACCGGCGGATAAAGATGCTGCGGACCTCTTCGGACTTCGACGGCTCATTGCGGTCTGCCGGGAGAATTCTCGAAGGGCTGCACAACAATGTGGACAAGGTTCTTGAACTCTTCGGACCAGGTGAAGCTTTAGAGGCTGGGCGCCTAGCAGTCGACGCCCTGTCCGAACGTGCCGCCCTGTTGCGGGAGACATCCCGAGACATGTCCTTCGAGAGCGACAGGAGAGGCTGGGAAAAGTTCCAGAAAAAATTGCAGGAGGCCCGGCTGGTCGTAGTCGAGCAGCAATCCAGATACGAACGCCTTGCAGCACAGGCTTTCACCCTGGATTGGAACCCACGTTGAATTCCGTAACTCGTTGCGTGTGATGCGACGGGCCGCTCCCGCTGGACCCGTAGAGCCTCACGGCAGCGCAATCAAGTCTCAACGGCGGACACCGGAAGCTCCTCGGCCGGGTGCTAGCCGGGGGACGCAGAATTGGTGCTTCAGCCACCGCCTCTGGGCTGTGACGGACCCGCTCGGGGTGCGCCCCCGGGAACCGTCGCCACGTCGGAGATTTAGCCGACGAAGGGGTTTGCTATGACTCACACACCATCGACGCTGCCATTACGCGTGGGAGCCGCCGTGCTCATAGCCGCCCTGAGCGCCTGCACACACACTCCATCGGCGGCGTTGTCAGCAACCGCGGCCCACTAGACAAACGCACCGTCGTTCATGACGCCACCGCCCGTGACCGGGACCAGCACCTGCGCCCGAGACCTGCTATTTCCGTCGACGACAACGGCCTTCCTCAACTTGACCGGTTGCCCCCAAGGCACGCAGACACCCGTCCCGTCGCTGCCGATCCACGTGTGCACGGTCGCCCACATCGCCGGCCCCGAAGCCGCGCAGGCACAATTGTCCCTACAGGCCGGCGCCTCGTCGGTAAGGCTCGCGGGCGACGACCGCGTAGGTATCCAGCCCGGTCGCTCGACGATCATGGTAAGTGGGGTCGACTGCGCCTTTGCGGTTCCCGACCGGCCCGGTCTTGCCCTCTCATGGATGTTGTCGTCACGGAGGAACGGGGGTGGCAGGTGGGGCGCCTGTTCAACCGACATGAGTCGCTGACCGCGACGCAGATCGTTGACTCGCATACCTCTGGACGCAGTGGCATGGTTCGCCGATTACGACCCGAGCCGGCACGACCACCACGACACGCTGATGGTCACGAACGGCGCGGTGCCGATTGTTCAGACGCACGCTTTGCAAGGACTCAAGACTCGAGTCGTTCCGGCCATCGATTCCTGAGCGGAGCTTCCTATAGTCGAAGACAAACCTGTTCGCCCTTCACCCGAACATCCCGTGCGAGGTAAGGGTCCGCTACGGCTGATTCGGTCTGCGTTCGTCGGCGCCGGCAACCCGCAGTGACCTGGTCGGCCACCGGATCGGCGACCTCGTGGCCTGTAGCTGCGCGGAGATCGGCAGCGGGCGCGTCCCCGGGGTGGCCGGGGCACCGGCGCAGTCCGCCGTGGCGACCGCCGCGCCGCAGGTCTCGGGGCGCGCGGCGGCCGAGGTCGCGAAGTTCCTCGCTCGAATACCGATGGTGGATCGACGCCTCGACGTCGACCTGATGGGATTGCCGCAGGGCTTCACCCGGCGAAGACCCTCGATTTCACTGTGAGCACCCTCACCGCGGACGCGGTGTGGACCACGCTCATCCCTAGACGCGCGGAGCAGCTCCAGCCGAACACACCGCCCAACGGTAACCAACCCGCGCATATCAGCCTGACCTCGCGTCGCCAACGACACGCTCGACACAACAGGCAGCGACGAGGTGAGGCGCCCGCTCGGAACATCCGAGCGGGCGCCTCATCATGCCCCTTGACAGCAGGCCCCACATATCAGTGGTGGCGAGGTTGCCGGGGCCAAGGAGTTGCTCTGACTCGGCAGGGACTTAGCCGACGTGCAGCCGGCAGGTCGACCAGTCCCAAGGATGGGCGCGCGCCGCCTTCAAGTAGGCCTCCGCAGCGTCCCGATAGGGATCTTGTTGCGTCGCCGTGAAGTGCCGGCCAATCACGAGGAGTCCGACGCGACCGGCGCCGGCCTCCTTTAGCGCCGACGCGGCACTTTGTGCGTGGCTGCCCGTGGTCCAGGTGTCATCGATGAGCAGGACGTCTTCGCCCGCGAGCTGGCGCCGCGCCAGATAGCGCTCAGGATGAGGATCTCGGCCCTGGGGTACCTCCGCGCTGGGCGCGAGAAGCGCCTCGTAGCGGTCGCGGGTGGCGCCCACAAGTGTGCCGACAATCGTGCCCAGCGGATCATCGGCGCGACCACTGGTGCTCGCAACGGTAGTCACGATAGGAAAGTCGGCAGCCCCGACTGCTTGGGCCAGGCAGGCCTCGTGATCAGCGAGCATTCGCCACGTGACGGCCGCAAGGCCTACGCGCATCTGCCGCCGCGTCTCTTCGTTTGGGCTGTTCTTGTACGTGCTGAGCTCGTAGGCCAGTTGTCCACCCTTGACCGCCAAGGCGATCGGCAGGACGGCATCCGCACGGTGTCTCAGAATGTCCCGCGTCCGACCGCACTGCCAGCACATCGGGAAGGTTCCGGACACCGACGTACCGCAGACAAGGCAAACCCCTGGCCCAGGCTCGAGCACCGGGACTAGGAAGTTCTCGTAGGCGGCTGTGATCTGCCCGACGGTCGCCACAGCGGATTCGCCTCAGGCCCAAACGAGGGTGTCGCGAGGTGCTGCGATGTCATCCAGCGCTGCCAGGACATCGGTTGTCCCGGACGCGACGACGGTGTTCGGTCGGCGAGCGTAGTCGCGAGCCCAGTCGTGCTGCAGCAGGCTCTCCAGCAGGATCACGGCGCGGCCATGCTCGAGCGCCAGACGCGCCTGCATCTTGGCGCCCGACTTCCACGATGCCTCGACGACGACCGTCGCGGCCGCGTAGCCACTCATGATGGCGTTGCGCATGGGGAACGAGAATTTGGTGGGAGACGCGTCCGGCAGGAACTGCGACACGACCAGGCACCGCGCCGCGATGAGCGCTTGCAACTCTGTGTTCTCCTTGGGGAACGATCGCCGAAGGCCAGTTCCAATGACGGCGACGGTTCGGCCGCCGGCCTTCAGCGCGCCACGGTGAGCGGCCGTGTCGATCCCCGCCGCCAGCCCGCTGATGACTGGCACCCCGCGCTCCGCTAGTCCGGTAGCGAGCGCTTCCGCCTGGCTCAGTCCTGATTGGCTCGCCTGCCTGGTACCGACGATGGCAACCCCGCGGGCGTCCGACGCGTCGAGAGATCCCTGCATCATGAGGAACGGGGGTCGCTGGTGGATGCCCAGCAGCTGACCTGGAAACGCGGGGTCGAGGAACGTGAGGAACTGGAAGCCCTCGGCCTCCCAGGTCTGGATCTCGGCCTCGGCCCGGCGTACGGCGGTCTCGATCGACGGCCGATCCTCGGCGAACAGCACCTGCTGTCCCCCACGGGAGCGTTCGAGCACAACTAGCGCGCTGCCGGCTTCTTCGACGTCCTCCGTGGCAGAGGCCCATCCGTCAGTGGCCTCCCGCAGGAGAGTTAGCAGCGCCCCGCGCTCAGTCAACGACACAAGACAATCCTATCGAACATCTGTTCGAATGTAGGCACGGACACGCCACTTCGCACCGGCGATGCCGTCACAACCTATGCCGTCCGACGCTCCACGGCCATGGGGCCGCTCCCGCGCCTCCGGTGGACGTCAAGCCCCCGACGCGGCGTCTGATGAGCCAGCACCAGCTCAAGACGACCCCAATAGTGTCCAATTGCCGGGATCATCAGGCCTGCCCGCTAGCGCTCACCCTCGGTGCTAGTACGAAAGCGGTGTGCTGTCATCGATGTGCAGGAGGTAGGCGGTCACGCTCGGCTGCTCCTGTTGCAACCACTCGTTGAACTTGTTCGACCAGGTCCAGCCACGGCTCGGGTCGTCGTAGCCGAGCTGGCCCTCATCGACATCACCCCATTCGGTCACGTCGGGGTAGGCGCCGGGTTCGATGTTCGTGACCAGCGCCATGTGAGTGTTGTGGTCACCGTCGGTCAACCAGTTGGGATCCCCGTCCCAGACATAGATCACGACATCGCCCAGGGCCGCGGTGGGCACGGCGTTGGTGCTGAAGTTCATCTGAGTCAGGTATGAGGCGGGGTAGCGCGCGAGCAGGTAGTTGGTGAGCAGGTTGACGTCGGCGGCGATAGGCGAGCCCTGACCGAAGTTCAGCAGCCCGCCGTGCGAGTCCTCCTCGTTCCAGGTGTCGTCCTCTGCGAGGCCGCCGACCCACAGGGACTGGCTGACGAGCCATGCGCACGCCTCGGAGAACGGCTGGGGCTGATACACCGTGGCCGTCGCGTACGCCGCTGCCTCCGCTCCGTCGTAGGTGTTCCCGGTGGTCAGCGACGGCGGCTGAAAAGGATTGGCCGGATCAGCAGCAGCCGGCCCGGCCACGAGTACGAGAGCGGCAAGCATGCTGCTACAAGCCGCAGCGAGAGTGACGGCGCGCCACGGTCGACGACCGTGGCTCCGTCCGAGGGCGATCCGCATGAGGGGCTCCGTTCGATGTAGGTAACGGGGAGGCGGCCAAGGTGCCCCCTCCCCCGGCGCAACAGGTACATGACGCGTCAACGCATCGCGAGTGGGTCCTCTTCGCCAGCCACGCCTCAGCTTCGGCGTGCGGCGGACTAGCAGCGGCCCCACTGGTAGTACGAGGCCGTGCCCCACCACCAGTTGCGGGTGATGCACTGGCTGATCACGTTGGGGTTGTACGGACCGTTAGATTGCACGTACGAGCTGCACGACCAGGTGCACGTCCGGTAGAAGAAGTTGGGCACGGTCGCTGCCTGTGCCGGGACGGACGACAGACCGATGGAGGCTGCTGCGACAACCAGGGCGGCGACTCGCCCCACACGACGCTTCATATCGACTCCTGCTCCTCTCGAAAGACCTGCACAAGTTCTTGTGCAAGCCGTGGCAACATATCGTGCACCTGCCATGGGTGCAAGCCCTCCTGTGCGGATTGCTCAAAAAGATGTGAGGGTGACGCGCCGCGCGCAGGATGTTGCGCGAACCGCTACACTCCTTGTGCCATGGAGAAGACGAATCAGCCGGCGATCGGTGAGGTGCTCAAACGACTGCGGCTTGAGCGCGGCTGGAGTCTGCGTGAGCTGGAACGGCAGAGCGACGGAAGCCTGCGCAGCGGGCACATGTCTCAGATCGAGGCCGGCAAGGTCGGGGAACCGAGCCTTAGCGTCCTGCGTGAGTTCGCCAAGACGGTGGGCGTTGAGTTCCAGACCTTGATGGGGTTGCTGTACCCCGACGACAGGCAGGACTCCGCCGATGAAGAACAGCAGGCCATGGTGCTCGCCTACTTCTCCCACCTCACCCCGGCTCAGACCACCGCCGCGCTGAACTACCTCAAGTGGATGACGACCGCAGCGGGGGCCGCCGGATGGAGCTGAGCGAGGACGCCGCGCTGTGCCTTCATCGACAGGTCAAAGAACTCCGCCACGCCGCGGGTCTGTCGACTCCCGTCAACGTCGACCGGCTCTACGAGCACCTCGGGTTGCGAGTCGCCGGAGACCTGTACGGCGATCAATACGATCACTACCTCAAGCTGCAAACCTCCCCGACGCTAGCGGACGCTTTGGCGTTCCGCGACGGCACCTGTGGAGTGATTGATCCGCGCAACGGCGATGTTTTTGTCGACATGAGCCTGAGCCGTCCGCAGCTGATCTTCACTAAGATCCACGAAGCCATGCACTGGTACCTGGGCCACTGTGTGGCCGTGCAGGCCCGGCCGCGACTCCTCCGGGATGGGCGTCAGGAGCTTGAGGTGGACGCGTCGTACGCGACGGTGGACCTGCTCGCCCCCGCAGAGGAATTCACCGAGTACCTCGCCGCAACGACGCCCGTCGGCGCACGTCCGAACATCCGCCAGATCCGGCAGGCTGGGACCCACTTCCAGCTGACGACGTACACCGCGTTACGTCGGTACGTCGAGACCGCCACCACGCCGGTGGCGTTGGCCACACTGAGTTTTCCCCGCAACTACCGCGGCGGCGGACCAGAACGCGATCTCCGCCAGGTTGTTCGCTCCAGCCAGGCCTGGCGAGCTCGGTTCGGAGGCCCCGCCACCACCTACACGGCCCTGGCGACCACTAGTGCTACAGGTCGCCGCGCCAGAGCCGCACTCCTCGGCGGTGATCGACAAACCGTTCGAGAAGCCGTTGACTGCCTCGCGCGCCGCTACGACTGCCAGGGTGAACCTTGGTTGTCGTCTGAGTCCATCCACGCGCTGCTCCGGCCGCGGATCTAGAGATAGCCCACCCGCAGGCGTCGGCGACCTTGTCCAAGCGCCTTTATAGGGGATTACCGGGTCCTCCATCATGGAGTCCCGGAGGCGGCGACGGTCTGCCAGAAGGCGCTGAGCTGCTTGTTGTGCGACGACATCGGGGCCGGCTACTCCGCGCTTAGCTACCTGCGCCGATTCCCGGTGGTCTCCGGTGCAGAGGCTCGCCCGCCACGCTCAGGCTGACGCCGCCGGCGCGCCATGAGAGGCCGCTTACAAGGACCGCGATTCCTTCCCGTATTGGTCTGGCTCCTCACACTGTGGGCGTGGACATCACTGACCCGCCTGATGGTCCGCCCAAAAGCGAGCTCTGGATCGGTCCCGCCGGGCCTATAGAGATCGCGGACGCCGACGACCCCCGGGTTGCCTCACAGCCACTGAAGTTGCTTGTCGAGGGTCCGATGCGATCGTTCGCATGCGCGTTGCCGACTTCTTCAGCACCGTCGACGACTTGAGTACGCATCAAATGCGGGTGCGCAATGCTGCCGCCGCTGACGACGACGTTCGGGACTCGGTTGCCCTCACGCTGTTCCAGCACGACCAGGGCCCGACTCGCTACGAAGGGCAGTTCTGACGAAGCGGCTCGCAGTGAGGCCGCTGCAGCGTTGACGCTCGACCATCGACAGGCGCCGCCGGACGGGTGTGTTGCAGTCACCGATCGGCCAGCGGCGACGGCCAGATGCCCGCTCGACGGCGACTCGAGGCTCGCAGGGCGCGCCGGATGGGGCGCTCCTGATGGGAGACTTGACTCATGGCGGAGATCGACGAGTTGTCCGAGGGTGCCCAGTCCGCCTCAGGGCTTCTACAGCCCAACAGTCCTTCCCTGCACGAACTTGTCGGCGCTGTGACCGTGCAGGGTGCCATGGTCGAGATGACGCTCATGTTCATATTCCAGAAGCTCGCGACTAGCGACGCGAAGAGTGCTCGTGTCTCTCAGCTTCTCAGCAACGGTCAGGACTTCAGTTGGTTGGTCGAGCATTGCAAGAAGCTTGCCGGGGCCCTCCATACCGATGCTGCATGGCGTGAAGAGTTGACTGTCACGCTAGCCGACACAAGGTACGCCATGGCGGAGCGGAACCGCGTTGTGCACTCGACTTGGCTCAGCACGCATGAGGGGGAGACGGTCGGGGCGAAGCCCCGCCGTGGACAGGATATCGACTTTTACCCGGTGTCCGCCGAGGACCTTCGGGCCTGGCACCAGGGTCTTGTTGATGTCTGGGTACGGCTGGTTGACTGCCTGGGCAAGATTCAACTTCCTGAGATCGCCGACGAAGACGACGAATAGTCGGGGGGTCGCAGTTGGCGGTCGGCTATCCGTGAAGGAGCCACCGCGCGACTAAGCCCGTCTGCTGCGGCGCTGGGCTGGTGACGTGGATTTCCCCGGAGCCTGTGCAGGC
Source organism: Acidothermaceae bacterium B102 (assembly GCA_033097465.1). Lineage (GTDB taxonomy): Bacteria > Actinomycetota > Actinomycetes > JAWWOL01 > JAWWOL01 > JAWWOL01. Next base: position 2,328,876 of record AP028633.1, on the reverse strand, counting down.
CTCACGCGAACGGTATTCAGCCGTTCTGGATGTCCTGGTTCGCAGCGGCCAAGGCCGTGGCGTATGCGGCGAAAACCTGTGTCGGTACGCGGCCACGCGCGCCGACCTCGAGCCCATTCGCCCGCGCCCAGCGGCGGACGTCGGCCGGAGCGTCCCCCGCAGTCGCGAAGCCTGTTACTTCTCGAGGCTGGACGACCTTGGGTGCACCGTCGCGAGCGGCGCGTGGCGCGCCGGCCGGTGGACGGGCTGCTATCCGCTCCGCGGGCTGAAGGTGCGCCAACAGGACGGCGAACTCTCGCGGGGTGACGGTTCGTGTTCCTGCGGCGGCCGCATCGGCGGCCTTCACGCCGTCGACCGTGCCGTCGGTGACCAGCAGCGCGGTGCGCCGCGAGACGGTGTTCATGACCCGGACGCCGAGCCTTTCCGCCTGCCGCTCGAGCTGGTCACGAGTCGTGTCGTCGCAGCCGGTGAAGGCGACCTTCTGCCCGACCTGCAGCGGCTGCCCGAGGGACCAGTCCGGCGGCAGCGGTATCAGCCCCGAGCTGAGCCGCTCGTGCCGCGCCGTCTCGGCTTCGTCTAGGACGTCTGCTACGAGGGAATCGGGAAGGTGGAGCAGGCTGGCGGTGGCGCGCAGCTCGTCGCGTTCGGCGTGGGTGATGCGCCCATCGTCGGAGGCCAGGTGCGCCAAGGCGAGCAGGAACCCTCGGTGAGCCGCGGTTACCTGGCTGCCAGCGAGATCATAAAGGCCGGCGAGCTCGCTCAACGCCGTCTGCTCATCAGAGCTGATCTCACCGTCCTCGACGGCCTGCGCGAGCAACTCTAGGTAGGGCAATGACCCTAGGGGCGCGCCCTCGTCCAGGGCGTCGGCGAGGTGGAAGCCTTCGAGCAGATCGACTAAGGGAGGCGCGGCCGCCCTCGCCGGAGCGGAGGTGTAACGCCGGAAGGGCTGTGCGGCCTGCTTGGGCACAACGGGCAGCGGACCGGGCGCGGACGGCCATACGACCGCGGCGGCGGCATCGACAAGTGCGAGGTGTTCCCGGCGAATGGGGATGCCGGAGGGGCCGGTCAGGTAGCAGGTGAGCAGTCCCGCGGTGGCTCGGCTGTCGCCGAGGGCGGAGTGCGCCTCGGTCAGCGGGACGCCCGCCGCGTGGCAGCAGTCAACGAGCCGACGCCGGGCGAGGCCGGGCAGGTAGGTGTCGCTCGCCTCGAGGGTGCACAGAGCGGGTAGGTGCGGCAACGACCACCCGGCCCGGGCGTACTCCGCGCGCAGGAACGCCAGGTCGAACCGGGCGTTGTGAGCGACGATGGCCCCACCTACCAGCCAGGAGGTGATCTGGGGGATCAGGTCGGCGAACTCTGGGGCGTCTCGCACGTCGGCCGCAGTGATCCCGTGGATGTGCGTGGCGCCGACCGAGCCGCCCGGGTTGAACCGGGTCGTCCACTCATCGACGACTCCACCGGCGGTGTCGGTCCGGATGATGGCCAGCTCGAGGATGCGGTGGGTGGCGGCGGACAGCCCCGTGGTTTCAACGTCGATGACTGCGAAGCCTGCTGGGAGCCTGCGCGGTGTGCCTGAGGGTCGTCGGTCGGGCTCTGCAGCTGGTCGCGGCAAGGGTGGCGGCCAGGACGGTACGGGGGGCGGCGGGGGCGCAGTAGTCGCGGGCGATGCTGGTGCCAGCTTCGCCCCTGCGCGTGCCCGCCGCCGTTCTTGCCACTGCGCGAACATTCCCACGCCGGCTCACCCCTGTGGTTGGTGCGGCGAGCATAGCGGGTAGCGCGGGCAGTTCGCGGCGCGTTAGCCCCCAACCGGGGTACGTCGATGAGCGCCCGTCCTGCAGCCAACACGCGGCCGCGTGACTGCGACCGGTGGCATGCAGCTGCCCCTACAGGACCCAAATCTGCGGCCGCACCGGGTTCGGAAGGGGCCACGGTGACGCCTTCACTGTCTGAGGGCGCACTAAGTCTCGTGCAGCCGGAACACCGGGACGGCTCCGGCGCGCAAACCACCGGCCTATGCCCGAGCTAGGCGACGTAGCCGCGGCGAGCGGATCCTCGACACGCTCGCCAGCGGAGGTCAGCCTGCTGCCCCCGCAGCTGAGGGGTCGTACGGGCCTGCGGGTGGTCCGGGCAACGGTGCTGGCGGCGGCACCGCGCCACGTGTTCGCTGGCTCTGGCGGAACTCCAATGCCTCCGGCATTTCCTCGTACTGGAGGAGATTGCCTTGGAGCTCAGCCAAATGAGCCCTCGCCTCCGCCGGCGTCACATAGAAGAACTCACGCCTACTGTTGACCTGATTGACGCGCCGGTCCGCGAGGCGGCCATGCATCTTGGCCTCGATGCCCACGGCGTCATCGGAGAAGAACAAGGCGTGCACGTCAAAATTGAACGGGACGGAGGCATCAGACAGTTCGCGGATGCGATCCATAGGCTCCAGCCGACGGGTCATGCCCACCTTGACCATCCTCTCTCCGAACGACCCAAGGTTGGAGATAACGTAGACGTAGCCGGCCCGGACGTTGGCCGCTCGATAGTCCACCTCCACCAAGGCACGGTCGAGATCCTCCAGTTGCGCCCGCATCTTGTCGGCAGCCTCCTCGTCTCCCTTTGCGACAAGAGCGGCCAGCGCATTCGCGTAATGCTGCTTCTCCTTGGTCAGCCGCTCACGCTCGCGTTCAATTTCCAGCTGGACCTTCCGCTCCTCACGCAGGCGAGCTTTCTCCTCACGCTCCCTGGCCTTCTCCTCAGCTAGCTTCTCCTGGAAGTCAGCAGTCAGCGCCAACTCCTGGCAGCGAAGCCGGTGATAGTCCGGAGTGACCGAGATGCTCATGGTCCGGCCGAGTCGCTCAATCGTTGTCGCGACCTTGTCTAGCCGTTCCACAGCCGAGTCCAACTTGTAAGGCTTCAGCCCGCGGACGAGGTTGTCCGCCTCAGCGTTGTAAGCCCGAAGCATCAACTTGGAGAAGTCCCGCACCATCGTGCGGCCCTGCGCCGCCGAACCGTTGACGGTCCACTCCTGACTGCCCCGAATGGCCCCACCATCACGCCGCGTCATCGCCTTGATGGAGTCCTGCACACGGACCAGTTGGCTTTGGTAGCCGACGGCGTCTGACAGCGGATGGCGGTAGTTGTAGACACCGGCCTCCTGCAGAACCGCCAGATCTTCAGTGACCACAAGTTGGGCGAGCACGGCGCCAACTCGGCGCTCCATCTCGGCCAGGTGCAGGTCCAAGGCAACTGACTTGGAAGTCGCGGATGCCGACGCGCGTGCCGTCTCCTCAGCCAACCGGCCGGCGTGCGCAGCCAACCCGGATTCAAGCCGAGCGTGCTGCTCGGCGACCTCGGCAACAAGCTGGCCACGCCGCCGCTGGAGCTCGGCCACATCAAGGACACCCAGGTCGGCCATGACCGTGCGCAGAGCCGCCAGTTCCTCAGCCAGTTCGTCGGCCCGCTTGCGGGCGCCGAACACGCCATGCTTCTGCGACGAGTGAACATTCGGCGATGCGGGGCCTGAAGCGACCAGCGGCGGCGGAGCCGCCGCCGTGGGGACGGGGTCATCGACGAACAGCTGCCAGCCTGGCGGCAACGGCGGCCAACTGGGGTCCGGACGCCATCCTTCTGGAGGCAACCACCCCGGTGGGGCGGCCGGCCAGTTCCACGGTGGGTTGAAGCGTCGCGCGATAGCGACCCCCTGAGTCGTCGAGATCACGATAGCGGAGGCCACGCCGCAGTCCACGGTTACTCCTCCTCGAGGAGTGGACATGACCAGCATCATGACGAGTGAGAGGTGCTAGTTCGAGCTTCTGCTCGAGGCATTGACGTGACAGCGCCCGCTGCGGCTCGGAGATCTCGATGGGCCGACTGTCCTGGCTCGCCGGACCCTTCGGCTCAACCATGCGCGAACTGTGCACGCCGACCCCGCGCCCGGCCGCTGAGCCACGTTCGCCACTCGAGACAACTCCCTAGCCTGACGCGACGGCTGTGGCTCGGACCAGCGCCGGCTGTCCGGGCCTGAGCTCGATGACGTGCAGACGCAGCCGGGTGTGCTGGCCACCTTCGCCGTTGGCCTCGAGTTGGGCCCAGAACTGTTCATGCAGCTCGGCGACGGCGCGCATCGCTGTGTCGTAGTCCGTCCTCCTGGCAAGAGGTGCCCGTTGGGGTAAGGCCTGGTCCCGCACCTCGAAGTAGGTCTCCGTCATGCCATCCACTGTCCAGGGCTGGCCGCCAGAACGCCCGCAGCACTTGGCGGCCTGTGTATGACCGGCTCCGGAGTTGTGGACACCGCCCGGCCGGCCCGTCCTTCAGGGCCGGGCCGGGCGGTGGTCACTTCCGGCGGCGTGGCTGTCGGGGTGCCGCCGGCAGGTCGAGGACGGTGGCGAGGCTCTCGGCCCGGTTCCAGGTGGTGAGGTAACTGCGCAGCGCCGGGGCGGCGTGGACCCGCACGGTCAACGCCCCGACCCGTACCGCGAGCACCGGGGTTCCCTGCACGCTGGTCTCCGCGACCACCGAGTACCGTTGCGGCCCGACCACGTTCGTCAGCACCGACGTGCCCTGACCCACCTGGTGCGACCCGGCGGCCAACCCGACCGGCGGCAGCAGCACGCTGGCGGCCTGCCGGGCCGCTTCCCTCCACGCGTTGACGTAGGAGAACAGCGCGTCCCGGTCGTAGACGTAGGACAAGCAGTCCCCCACCGACACCGCCAGGTACGGGCGGTCCTGCGGACCACCCCCATCGCGGGCCGTCACCGATGCGGGTTGCGCCCCCCACACACTGAACGCCACCCACACCGAGTGCGCCCCCAGCACCGGTGCCTGCGGGCGGATCGTGCTCGACGGGTTGGTTCGGGTGTCCACGTTGATCGTCATGATGTCCTCCAGCGGGCTTCCGCATTCACGCGGTGTGCCGGTGTCCCCCGGCCCTAGGGGCGGCGGGTTCACCCCGCCGCCGTAAGGCCGCCCGCAGGGGACGTAAGAGGCTCACCAGGCAAGGGAACAAGGGCGAAGACTGCTTGCCGCGGAGCGCCCGGCAAGGATCTCCACCCGCCCTTGCCAGGCGAGAAACGACCCCGCACAATCCGGGGGCCACCCAAGACGACACGGCCGGCCGGAGGCCGACCTCAAATCCCGAGAAGTTTGATGGGCACTCGTCCTCACGTCCGCCTTCAGCACGGCCAACGGGTATCCACCACAGACGTTAGCTTTATGGCGGGTCGCTCACTCGTCGAACTTTGCGGAATGTTGCTCGCGCGGGACTTTCTGTTAGTCGTGCGCCCGCCTACGCCCCCAGCACTTGCGCAACTATCGCTGCACCCAACGCGAGCGCCAGAGACGCTTATTCGACACTACGCGAGAGACATCAGGAGCTACGGAGAGCGAAAAGTGACTAGAAGAGCGTCAATGATGACCAGCGGCGCTCCATCTGAGGAGCCATCTGTGTCACCGTGGCCTCAACTGTCATGGGGTGGGCGCCGATGGGTCGTCGTGGACCCGACTCGAACGCGCCGCGCTGTCGAGGAGGGCGCCCGCCAGGCGGCCTGGCTGTTCGTGGTAGTCGGCACCCTCGGCCTGGCCAATGACATCCTGCTAGCCGGGACGTTTGGCGACGGGGCATTGTTCGCGGTGGCACTGGACACGCTCAACATCGCCATCGGAATCACGTCCCGTTGCGTCCCGTGGTCGAGATGCCCACCCCGCACGGTGCTCGTGCTGCCGACCCTGGCGCTCGCGAACCTTTCGGTCAACATCATCAACGGCTTTCTGCCCTCGTCCACGCAGGGCATTTGGCTGGTCCTGGTGTTCGTCTGGATCGGCCAGTGGGAGCCGCCTCGTACGTCGATCGCGATGGGGCCGGTCGCCGTGACCGCGTACTCCGTGCCCTTCCTGTTCGGCACCCCCGTCAGTCCCAGCGCCATCTCTGCGATCGCCATTGGAGTGCCCGTCGCGGTCCTAATCGGCGAAACCATCGCCCGGAAGGAAAGCGCCACCCAGCTGGCTCAGGTCGGCCAGCGAGACGCGCTGGCACTCCTCGCAGCCGCAAACCTGACCGACGACCTAACCGGTCTGGGAAACCGCCGGCAGGCCAACGCCTTGCTCGACTCGATGCAACACGGTGACGCACTGGCCGTGCTCGACCTGGACCGGTTCAAAGAAGTGAACGACCGGCTCGGCCACCAGCTCGGCGACCAGGTCCTGCAAGCCCTTGGCAGCTACCTGCGTGGAGCTGTCCGGAGCGCTGACGGCGTGGCACGGTTTGGTGGCGAGGAGTTCGTCGTTGTCCTGCGGTCGGCCGGCGGCTCCGCCGCCGACGCGGTCTCGCGGTTGCTTGCCGGGTGGCGAGCGACCGGCCCCGTGACGACGCTCAGCGCTGGGCTCGCCGAGCACGAAGCAGGCCAGACGTACGATGTCACCTTCGCCAACGCGGACGCTGCGCTCTACCAAGCCAAACGGGATGGCCGCGACCAGCTCGTGATCCATGAGCTTGGTTCTTCGGACTCTTCACATGACCACGCTTCGTGAGCCCAGCACTACCATTGCCGGCTCGATGACGTCACGATGCAGGCATGGTCGCCGCCTCAGATGGGGGTTTCGACGGCGAGCTCCTGGGCCACCGCGACGCGTATCCCGAGCTCAACGATGCCATCGATCGGCTGGCCAGCAGTTGCTCCATTTCCCCGTCGACGATTGTCGTGGCCTGGATCACTCGCCAGCCTGCACACTGTCAGGTGGCAATCGCCACTAGGAGTGAGCATCATCTTGCGGATTCGACTCTAGGCTCAGGCCCTACGATGACACGGCAGGAGTGGCTGAGTGTTCACCGCTCGAGGAAGTTGCCTCCCGTAACGGTGGCGCCGTCTTGAGGCGAGCGACATGAGGCGGCTTGGCAGTACACGAACGAAGCGCTCAGACCCGGCTCGCTGCTGCGTTCGCAGAAAAGCGCGATGCTCCGGAGTCCAGATGCACAGAATCATTGGCTCCGCGCGGCATCCTTCCACGCGGGCACGTGGAGGAAGGCCCTGTCGTAGACAGGAGCTCAACCAGCTCCGCTAGGGCAGCAAAAGGGCCTTGATGGCCCGCCGCTCGTCCATCGCTCGATAGCCTTCCGCGACCTGCGCGAGGGGCAGGGCAAGATCGAAGACCTTGCCCGGGTCGATCTGGCGGTTCCAGATGCGGTCGATGAGCTGGGGCAGGAAGCGACGCGCCGGGGTGGGACCGCCGCGTAGGCCGACGTGTGAGAAGAAGAGCTGCCCCCCGTCGAGCGTAACGTCGTGCGGAACGCCGACAAAGCCGACGTTGCCCCCGGGGCGCGTGGAGCGCAGGGCTTGGTCCATAGCCTCCGGGGTTCCGACGCACTCCAGGGAGGAGTCCGCGCCGATGCCGCGAGTGAGGTCCTGGAGGCGGGCGACGCCAGCGTCTCCGCGTTCGGCAATGATGTCAGTGGCGCCGAACATAAGGGCGAGCCTCTGACGGCTGGGGTGACGGCTAAACGCGATGATCCGCTCGGCGCCGAGTTGGCTGGCCGCGAGTACGCCGAGCAAGCCGACGGCGCCGTCCCCGACGACAGCGACCGTGCCACCGGGCCGAACGTCGGCGGCGACAGCGGCGTACCAACCGGTGGCTAGAACATCGGAGGCGGCGAGAAGGCTGGGGATCAGGCTCTCGTCGGGGACCTCGGGGGTCGCGACGAGGGTGCCGTCGGCGAGCGGGACGCGAAGGAATTCGGCTTGGGCGCCGTTGGCGCCGACGAACTCGCCGTGGGCGCAGGAGCTCTGCCACCCAGCCTGGCAGTGCGGGCAGGTGCCGTCCGATGCCATGAACGAGCCGACGACGAACTGTCCGATACGCAGAGTAGTCACCTCCGTGCCGAGCTCCTCGACGATGCCGCAGTACTCGTGGCCGATCGGGGTCGGACCGCCGGAGGCCGTGTTGATCCCTCGGAAGTCCCACAGGTCGGACCCGCACACGCAGGTGGCGGAGATCCGGATGATCGCGTCCGTCGGTTTCAGGATCCTCGGGTCATCACGTTGTTCGAGCCGGACGTCGCCGGCGGCGTGCAGAACTGCTCCCAACATATGGGTCTCCTTCGTACGCTACTGAGCGCTCGCTACGCAGCACCAATCTCCCGCCAAGGTCGACTGTGACAGCCAACGGCGCCTTCATGACGGCAGGAGCGGATCACCCGACGAGGTTTGCGAACTGATCAAGTTCCGCCAGAACTTCCCCGCGGGAGCCCTGGCCAACCGTCAACACGACGCGGTCCACGCCGCATAGACGCAACGCGTCGAGCGACTTCTGGGTCGCCTCCGGTCCATAGATCGTCACCGGCAGGCGCCCCCTGCCACCGTGCTCACATCGGGCACGGAACTCAAGAATGTGCGCTGGCAACTGCGCCTGGCGCTCAGCCGTATTGCCCGTCGGGAACCACCCGTCCGCGAATTCGACGACTCTGTCCATGGTATGAATTGTGTTTCCGCCCAGGAACACTGGAAACGGATTTTGAACAGGTTTAGGCCACGACCAGACAGGGTCAAACGAGACGAATTCGCCGTGAAATGCCGCCTCATCCTCCGTCCATAGCGCCCGCATCGCAAGAATCCGTTCACGAAGAAGCCGGAACCGAGTCTTGGGCTCTGTACCGTGGTTCTCCATCTCTGGGAGAATCCACCCACCCCCAACGCCGCACATAACGCGCCCACCCGACAGCTGGTCGAGGCTGGCCAGCGCTTTAGCGGTGACAATTGGGTCTCTCTCGACAATCAGGAGTATGCCAAACCCTAGGCGCAGCGTTGTCGTCGCGATCGACGCTGCAGTGAGAACGACAAAGGGGTCGAGGGTGTGTTTGTAGTGCTCCGGGTATTCTGGGCCGCTGGCACCGTCGGCTGACCCAGGCTCCCGTCGCCCTATCGGGATATGAGTATGCTCCGCGACCCACAAGGACTCGAAACCCCTCGACTCCACAGCCCGAGAGAATTCGACCACGTCGATTGATTGGAGGGTGGGAAAGACGGAGATGCCGATGTCCACGAAGACTCCTTCTGACTGGACATTACTTGCTCACTCCGCCGAGCGGACAGGGCTCGAAGGCGTGGCATATATAGTATGCACTAGCAGTGACTCGCGCCACAGTTGCACACGTGAGCCTCATCAGGTAGGGACGCCCGCGGTCGCCGACGGCTGACGCTGCTGTGACCCGCTCGGCGCCCCGAAGGGATGAGGCGGGGTCGCCGAGGAGGGCGACCGCGCGCCGGCAGGTACGACCTCGACCGTGCCACCGAGTCGGACGTCGAGTCTCCCGGCTGCCGCCAGCCGGTACCCATCAGAGTCAGTGAGCTGCCGAATGCCACGCCAATGTCAGACCTCACGCAGGTAATACCGAGGTTCTGGAGGCCGACGGGCCCGCAGGAAGCAGGCCTGAGGGTCGCGGTCTCGCTAACGACATCTTCGACAAGACCGCTACAGCCATGACCTAGCGGGCGTGGTTGGCCGACGTCGTTGACGCCTCGTTGAATGCTTCTTCCCCCCACGCGCGGAATCCTTGCGTTCGAACTGGTCTCAGCGGGCCGGGTGCTGACCCTCGCGACGGCCGCTAGCTCCTTCCGCGCCGAGCCGGCCTCTGAGCTGGCTCAACTGGTCGACAACAGCATCGGGCACGTGCGACCCGAACTCCTGCAGCCAGGTCTCGGTGCTGTCACACTCGGCGAGCCATGCTTGGTGGTCGACACTCAGTAGCTCATCGAGATCGCCCGCGGCGACGTCCAGTCCGGTCAGGTCGAGGGCGCCGGGCGCCGGGACAGCACCCAACGGAGTGAGCACCGCCTCGGCCGTACCGTCAAGCCGCTCGCAGATCCACTTCAGCACCCGGCTGTTCTCGCCGAACCCCGGCCAGAGGAACCGGCCGTCCTCGCTCCGGCGGAACCAGTTGACCTGGAAGATGACCGGCCGTGCCCATACGGGGAGCGCGTGCCCGACCTCGAGCCAGTGCGACCAATAGTCGGCCATGTTGTAGCCGGCGAACGGGAGCATCGCGAACGGGTCGCGTCGGAGCTTGCCGACGGGACCCTCGGCCGCCGCTGTCTGCTCGGACGCGATCGTGGCGCCGAGGAACACGCCGTGGTCCCAATCCCGTGCCTCTGTGACCAGCGGCACGTTCGAGGCGCGGCGGCCACCGAAGATGATCGCGTCGATGGGTACGCCGGCCGGGTCGTCCCAGTCCTCGGCGATGCTCGGGCACTGGTCGACGGCCACGGTGAATCGCGCGTTCGGATGCGCGGCCGGCTCGATGCAGTCGGGTGTCCAGCGCCGACCCTGCCAGTCGGTCAACTGTGCGGGCGGTGTCGCGGTGAGGCCCTCCCACCAGACGTCGCCGTCGTCGGTCAGCGCAACGTTAGTGAAGATCGTGTTCGAGGCGATGGTGGCAAGGGCGTTGGCGTTCGTCGCCGGGCCGGTACCCGGAGCGACCCCGAAGAAGCCGGCTTCGGGATTGACCGCGCGGAGCCGGTCATCCGGACCGCGGCGCATCCAGGCGATGTCGTCGCCGATGGTCTCCACCTGCCAGCCAGCCAGCGAGGGCTGCAACATGGCGAAGTTGGTCTTGCCGCATGCGGACGGAAAGGCGGCGGCGACGTGGTAGCGCTGGCCCGCCGGCGACGTCACGCGTACTAGGAGCATGTGCTCGGCGAGCCAACCCTCGTCACGGGCAACGACCGAGGCGATCCGCAGCGCCATGCATTTCTTGCCGAGTAGGGCGTTGCCTCCGTAGCCGGAGCCGTAGGACCAGATCTCCCGGGTCTCCGGGAAGTGGGCGATGTACTTGAGCGAGTTGCAGGGCCAGGGTACGTCCGCCCGTAGGCGGTCATTGCGGTCGATGAGGGGGTAGCCGACGCTGTGGACAGCCGGGACGAATGGTGTGTCCTCGGTGATCCGGGCCAGGATTTCGCTGCCCATACGGGTCATGATGCGCATGCTGGCCACGACGTATGGCGAGTCGGTCAGCTCGACGCCGTATTGAACGAACGGCCCGTCCAGCGGACCCATCGCAAACGGTACTACGTACATGACCCGACCCCGCATGCTGTCCTGAAACGCCTCCTCAAGCTCTTCCCGCAGGGCAACAGGCTCCCGCCACTGATTTGTGGGGCCGGCGTCCTCCTCTCGCCGTGACGCGATGAAGGTACGGGTCTCCACCCGGGCGACGTCACTGGGTGCCGAACGCGCGAGAAAGCTGCCTGGCCGCTTGTCCGGGTTGAGCGCCGTCAGGGTTCCTGCTGCCACCATCTCACGGGTGAGTCGGTCCCACTCCGCCTGTGAGCCGTCGCACCACACGATGCGACCTGGCTGCGTCAAGTGGGCGACCTGGCGTACCCAGGCCACCAGGGCGGAGTTCGTAGTCGGCGCCGACGCGAGGTCCCAGTCCTTCGCGGCGACCAGGATGGTGACAGCCATCAGAGATCCCTTCACTGATCGATGCCCTATTTTTGGCTAGGAAGTCCCTATGCGACCCGCCCAGGGGTGGGAAAATCTGTAATTTTTGTCGTATCGTCAAGCCATGACACAGTTGTGCGTCGCGGCGTTGGCAGGTATCGGCCGAACAGGGCGGTCGGACCCGGGCCAGGACCCGCCAGACGACCTCGACCCGGTGATCTTCGGTCGCCGGGTGAGGCATTTCCGAATGAAGCGCGAGATGACGCTCACCGAGCTCGGCCGGCGGGTCGGGGTCGGCGTCAGTCAGTTGTCTCTCCTCGAGAACGGCCGACGCGAACCGCGCGTTTCATTGCTGCGCTCACTCGCCGATGCCTTGTCCGTACCCGTGGCCGAGCTCCTCGCGCCAGAGCCACCTCCCGACCGGCGGGCCGCCTTGGAGATCCAGCTGGATCGGGCGCAGCGCGGTGACCTATTCCTGTCCCTGGGCGTCAAACCGGTCAGGTCCGGTCGCGGCGTGCCCCTCGACATGCTCGAATCGCTGGTCGCACTGCATGAGGAGTTGACCCGTCGAACAAATGCATCGCATGCGACCCCTGAAGAGGCCCGACGGGCCAACACCGAGATCCGCCGCGCGATGCGCGCGGCGGACAACTACCTGCCCGAGCTCGAGGAGCTCGGCGAAAAGCTCATTCGCAAGGCGGGTTACCGCGTCGGCGCACTAACCCACCGCACCGTCGGGCGCCTCGCCGAGCAGCTCGGCTTCTCGATCATCCACGTCTCGGACCTGCCACACTCGACGCGGACCGTGACCGACCTTGAGAACGGCCGGATCTATCTGCCACTTGCCTCCATCCCGGGCGGTCACGGGCTTAGATCTCTGGCGCTGCAGGCAGTGGCGCACCGGGTGCTCGGGCACGAACGGCCCGCCAGCTACGCCGACTTCCTGCGCCAGCGTCTGGAGATCAACTACTTCGCCGCTGCCTGCCTCATGCCTCGCACGGCCGCGACAGAGTTCCTCTCTGTGGCCAAAGCCGCGAAAGACCTGGCCGTCGAGGACTTCCGCGACGCCTTCGGAGTCACGCACGAGGCGGCCGCCCTGCGGTTGACCAACCTCGCGACCTCACACCTGGACATCCCGATGCACTTCCTGCGGGTCGGCGATGACGGGGCGATCTACCGCGGGTACGAGAACGACGGCCTGCCACTGCCGCAAGATCCATCCGGAGCGATCGAGGGCCAAACGGTGTGTCGGCGCTGGACTGCCCGTTCGGTGTTCAGCAGCGTCGACCGCATCACCGAGAACTACCAGTACACCGACACTCCGGCCGGGACGTTCTGGTGCTCCAGCCAGACGGGCAGCCAGCCGTCGGGGCAGTTCTCCATCACAGTCGGAGTGCCGTACGTCCACTCCAAGTGGTTTAGGGGCCGGGAGACACCTAAGCGGCAGAAGTCGACCTGCCCAGACGACGCGTGCTGCCGGCACCCGTCACAGACTCTCGTGTCGCAGTGGTCTGGACGTGCGTGGCCGAGTGCAGCACTTCATGCGCACGTCCTGGCGCCGCTGCCGGCGGGCACGTTCCCTGGAGTCGACGACGACGAAGTCTTCGCCTTCCTCTCGCGCCACGCCCCCGCGAGGCAGTAGTGCCTCAGGCGTGCTGGTCGAGGAACTGGTAGACATCAACGTCGTCGACGCCAGGGAAAGCACCGCCGGGCAACGACGCCAAGATGTGCGTGTGCAGTTTCGCGCTCGGCCAGGACGCTTGCGACCAGCGCTCGGACAGCTCGCTGGAGGGTCGGCGGCAGCAAGTGGGGTCCGGGCAACGGGACACTGAATGGACCGTGGTGTCGCGGCCGCGGAACCATTTCGCCGCGGAGTAAGGCACCCCAACGGTGACCGAGAAGTCTCCACTCGCGCCGGTTCCGATGTGGGCGCTGCACCAGAACGATCCGGACGGGGTGTCGGTGTACTGCTTGAACCCTCCGGCGTGGTCGGCGTGGTCGAAGACGGTCCGCGAGGTCCACCGCCGGCACACCTGCTGCCCCTCGATCGCGCCGGTGACGTCGGTCGCGAAGGTGACGCCGTCGTTCTCATATCCCTTGAGCAACGTGCCGTCGCGGCTGACACGGGAGAAGTGGACCCGCATGCCGAGGCGTACGGTCGCGAGGTTGGTGAACCGGTGGGCGGCATTCTCGTGGGTGACTCCGAAGGCGTCGCGGAAGTCGTCGATGGCCATGTCCTTGCCCTTGCGGGCGCTCTGCAGGAACTCCACGGCCGCGGTCTCCGGCATTAGGCAGCACGCGGAGAAGTAGGAGATCTCCAGCCGCTGGCGCAGGAAGTCGGCGTAGCTGGTCGGCCGTTCATGCCCGAGCACCCGGTGGGCCACTGCCTGCAGGGTGATGGACCGCAGACCGTGGCCGCCAGGGGTCGACTGCGGCGGGACGTAGATACGGCGATGCTCGAGGTCGGTCACGCTGCGCGCCGACCTGGGCAGGTCGGCGGCGTGGTGCAAGGTGAAGCCGAGCCGGTGAACGATGCGCTCGACGGTGCGGTGGGTGAGCGGGCCCCCCGTGTGCCCCGCTGAGGCGACGAGAGCCTCTGCCGACTTCTCGATGTCGGGCAGGTAGTTGTCCCGCTCTCGCATCCACAGGCGAGTCGCCGTGTTGGCGCGCCGGGCCTCTTCGGGTGTTGCGCTGGCCTCGTTGGCACGACGGGCCAGCTCGGCATTCAGTCCGACCAATGCTTCGAGGGCCTCAAGCGGGAGCGTGCGGGCGGCACGTACCGACGGAAGGTTCAGCGCTGCGTAGAGCGGACTCCGCTGCGCGGCTTCCAGGCTGATCTCGAGCGCGGCCCTGCGGCTCGGCGGCGTGGCCTCGAGGAGATCGGACAGGTCGACACGCAGAGCGGCAGCGACCTGCTGCAGCAACCCGAGCCGGGGCTCGCGGTGTCCGTTCTCGATCAGCGACAACTGACTCGCCGCGATGCCCGTCGACTCCGTGAGGTCGTCGAGGGTGAGCCCGGCAGCAACACGGAAGTGTCGAATCCGCCGTCCAATGGTCAGGACAGCCGTCGCTGCATCTTGGCCCGTCGCAGGCCGATCAAAGGTCATGAGTTCACGTTTTCGAAAGAAGCGGAAAAATTATCAGGGCTTGAGCCACGCGGACCCTTGCTTCTTCTCCCACGATAGAGCCTTAGCCGACGAGCCGCCAGGAGAGTTTCGATGACCATGACCACCACGCCAAGGACCCAGGCCGAGACTGCGTTGTCTCCCGCTGAGCTGTTGCGCAGGCGATGGGCCACCGAAGCCCGCTGGTCGGGTGTCGAGCGCTCCTACACAGCTGAGGACGTGATCGCCCTGCGTGGCCGCGTGGTCGAGGAGCACACGTTGGCCAGGCACGGTGCAGAGCGGTTGTGGCAGCTGCTGCACAGCCAGGACTACGTCAACGCGCTGGGCGCGCTGACGGGCAACCAGGCGGTGCAGATGGTCAAGGCGGGACTGAAGGCGATCTACCTGTCGGGGTGGCAGGTCGCCGCCGATGCCAACCTGTCCGGTCAGACTTACCCGGACCAGTCTCTGTACCCGGCCAACTCGGTTCCTGCGGTCGTTCGCCGCATCAACAACGCGCTGCTGCGCGCCGACCAGATCAGCTTCACCGAAAGCCCGCACGGGGAGGACCCGAACTTCCTCGCCCCGATCGTGGCCGACGCCGAAGCCGGTTTCGGTGGCCCGCTGAACGCGTTCGAGCTGATGAAGCAGATGATCGCCGCCGGCGCCGCGGGGGTGCACTGGGAGGACCAGCTCGCAAGTGAGAAGAAGTGTGGCCATATGGGCGGCAAGGTCCTCATTCCGACAGCGGCGCACATCCGAACCCTCAACGCTGCCCGGCTCGCGGCGGACATCAGCGGCGTCGACACGCTGATCATCGCCCGCACCGACTCCCTCGCCGCGACACTTATCACCTCCGACGTCGACGACCGTGACCTACCGTTCGTCACCGGCCAGCGCACCCCCGAGGGCTTTTTCCGGGTCACACCCGGGCCGAAGTCGGCCATCGCCCGCGGCCTCGCCTACGCCCCGTACTGCGACCTGATCTGGGTCGAGACCGGCAAGCCCGACCTGGCGTTCGCCCGCGAGTTCGCAGAGGCGATCCACGCGCAGTTCCCGGGCAAGCAGCTGGCCTACAACTGCTCCCCATCGTTTAACTGGAAGGCCGCGCTCGACGACGCGGCGATCGCGACGTTCCAGGTCGAGCTCGCGGCGATGGGGTACGCGTTCCAGTTCATCACCCTCGCCGGGTTCCACGCCCTCAACCACTCGATGTTTGACCTGGCCAAGGGCTACGCCGAGACCGGCATGACAGCCTACGTGCAGCTTCAGCAGGCCGAGTTCGCCGCCGCGGAGCGCGGCTACACCGCGGTGAAGCACCAGGCCGAGGTGGGCACTGGCTACTTCGACATGGTCGCCACAGCGTTGAACCCGACCTCCGGCACTCTCGCCCTGACCGGCTCTACCGAAGAGGAGCAATTCTGATGACGAGCAACCGAAGCTCCCACCTTGAGGCCGACGCCGTCGTTATTGACGCCCCCGACGTGCCCGGAACGGCGCAGGTCCTAACCCAACCGGCGTTGGACCTCCTCGCTGCACTTCATCATGAGTTTGGCTCACGGCGGCTCGCTCTACTCGCGGAGCGGACTCGCCGGCAGAGGCGCCTCGACCAAAGTGGCGCTCTCAGGCAGCTCAGCTGGACCACTGCTATCCGGGCCGACCACTCTTGGCGGGTGGCTCCTCCAGCGCCGGGGCTGCGCCGCCGACACGTCGAGATGACCGGGCCAGTCAGCCGCTCCATGGCCATCAACGCGCTTAACTCCGGCGCGGACGTGTGGATGGCCGACTTCGAGGACGCGACCAGCCCCACCTGGGCCAACGTTATCGAGGGCCAGCTCAACCTGCTCCGTTTCACCCGGGGCGAGCTCGGCTTCACCAACGAGTCCGGTAAGCGCTACGAGGTCGGCGAGCAGACACCGACGGTCATGGTCCGTCCGCGCGGCTGGCATCTCGAGGAGAAGCACGTGCTCGTCGACGGACAACGGATCTCCGCCTCGCTCACCGACATTGGCCTCTACTTCCATCACTGCGCACAGGCCATGATCGACCGAGGAGCCGGCCCGTACTTCTACCTGCCCAAGCTGGAATCCCACCTCGAGGCGCGGCTGTGGAACGACGTCTTCGTCTTTCTCCAAGAGTGGTACGCAATCCCGCGAGGCACCGTGCGCGCGACGGCGCTCATCGAAACGATCCAGGCTGCCTTCGAGATGGAAGAGATCCTCTACGAGCTCCGCGAGCATTCCGCCGGGCTGAACGCCGGGCGTTGGGATTACATCTTCTCCATCATCAAGACGTTCCAAGCCCAAGGCGAGGAGTACGTGCTGCCGGACCGCGCCGACATCACCATGACCACGCCTTTCATGCGGGCCTACACCGAACGCCTCGTCGCCACCTGCCATCGCCGCGGTGCCCACGCCATTGGTGGCATGGCCGCATACGTGCCGAACCGCCGCGACGCCGAGGCCACGGCCCATGCACTGCAGCGGATCCGAGCGGAGAAGGACCGCGATGCCGCCGACGGCTTTGACGGCTCGTGGGTGGCGCACCCAGGCCTGGTCGCGACAGCGGCAACCGCGTTCGAGCTGGTCCTGCATGACCGCGACCACCAGATCAAACGCCTCAGGACGACCATCCGGCCCCCATCGGAGATGCTCGATCTGACCAGTGCCGGCGGTCGCTGCACTCTCGCAGGACTTCGCTCCAACATCTCTGTGTCGCTGCGTTACCTCGAGGCATGGCTGTGCGGCTCGGGGGCCGTCGCCATCAACAACCTGATGGAGGACGCCGCCACCGTCGAGATCTCGCGGTCGCAGGTCTGGCAGTGGCTCGCTCACAACGTCGTGCTCGAGGACGGCACAAAGGTCACCGAGGATCTCGTCCGCCACCACATCACCCTCGAGGCCGACGAAATTCGCGGCTGCCAGGCCGGCACAGGCATTACCCTCGCCGATGCCGTCGCCCTGTTCGAGCAGCTGGTTCTCGAACCCGGCTACCTGCCCTTTTTCACTCAGCTTGCCTACAACGACTATCTGCGCGACTGAGCACGGAAGGGACAGCTCCGCTGTCTCCGGTGGTCACCCGGGTGGGACTCAGCCGAGGCGTGCTGCCGTGGAACGGCCTGCGAGGATTGGCGCGACGAAGTCGACGCCTGTCGAAGCCAGCGTGGACGCCCCGCCGCGCGCAATGAACCAAACCCCAACCACCCCGGTAGCGGGTTGGGCTATCCGCGTGCCCAAGTGAGTGGGGATGGCTCCGCGAGGGACAGCGACGTACCTTCGTTGGAGGCATAGCCCTGGATCGGCAGGCCGGCCGACTAGAATGGACCCGTGCCATGCCGTCAGTCCGGACAGCTCTCTCCATGTCGCCACGTCTCGCCGCGTCAAGGAGGGGCATGACCGAGCTCGATGTGGCCCTGCGCCGCATTCTGGACAACGCGGGATTCTCCTACGAAAGGGCCCGCGACGGCGCCTACCTGGTCAAGCTTGAGGGGACCCGCCGCCTTGCGACCATGTGCTGGCTGATCGTAAGAGACCACAGTCTGTTGGTTGAGGCCTTCTTCATGCGCCGCCCCGACGAGGACCCCACGGCCTTGCACGCGTACTTGCTCAGCCGCAATAACACGCTCTACGGGGTGAGCTTCAGCATCGACGAGGTGGGCGACGTCTACTTGGGCGGCCGGCTACCGCTGTCGGCCGTCGAAGAGGGCGAGATCGACCGGTTGATGGGCAGTTTGCTGACATACTCGGACGACTCATGGGACCAAGCAGTTGCTTTGGGCTTTGCGAACGCCATCCGGCGCGAATGGGCATGGCGCAACTCACGTGGAGAGTCGACGGCCAACCTCGCGGCCTTCACCCACCTCACTCAGACCGACGAATGATTCACCTTCGGAACGGCCTCTCGAATATCTGACATAAAACTACCCGAAGAGACACACCGGTGAGCGCTCCATGACCAAGTTCGGCCGGAACCGCCCGTCCAGTCGCCAGCCAGTGACAGGTTGGAGGTGCTCAGGACCTAACGAGATCGCTTCCGCCAGAGAGAGCCCGATCGCCGCCGGGCTCGTCGCTAGCGGCTGCACGGAGGCCCGTAGCGCCTCAAGACTGTCTCAAAGCGGTCAGGCCCACGTTCGCCCTCGTCTGGCGCCGCCGTCGCGCCGCCCGCTCCAGCCAAAGCACCGCGAGCGACGTCGCGATGAGCATCGCAGCAGTGATGGCGACGATTAAATCGGGACGGAAGAGGCCATACACCAGAAAACATGTCCCAGTTATCGACGATACCCACCACGTCGTCTCAGATACCGCGGACTCGGCCCCACGTCTCCAAGTACTGAAGGATGTTGCAACCTGTGGGGTCCGCACCAGCGCACCGGCTAGTAAGACCAATGTCACAATCCGGAGCGGGACAATGGCAGCAAACCAGGCGGTCGCGGTCCCCAACGCGATGAGTGCGGCTAAGGACGGAAGCGCCGATGATGGCCAACCGTCAGCGCGCACTACTCCTAAGACGAGAACGAGGCAGGCACCAACGTTCAGAACGTTAGCTGCGACGATGACAGCTGTGCCGCTGCGTAGTCCGTAGGTGATCCAGCAAGACCACACCAGAATCTGCAGCATCCACATTGTTCGGGATACCCCGACGTACGACCTGTCCCGCCAGATGCGGAAACATTGCGGGAAGATCATGGAGAGCCCAATAGCGGCTCCCGCTGTTCCGGCCACGCTCGCAACCGCGTCCGACGTCATCTTCGCCTCGAACGACCCCGAGGCAAGCGCCCGCCCCGCCACACGTCGAAGCCGGCAGCGCCGAAGCTCTCTCCGCGAGCCCCCTCTTCGCCCGAGATCCATCTGTTCAGTCGCCGAGAACTGCCGTCGGCGGCCCCGACGGGCAGAGGAAAGCGGCGCCGATCCCTAGTGCACGCTTCGTGCCGCCCATATGAGCGGCGTCGCCGCCCTTCGAAAACTTGAGTGCATTCGCTCACCGAAGGTAGAAGCCGCCGTCCACATTGAGGCGTTGGCCCTGAACCATTGTGGCCCGATCTGAGCACAGGAACTCGATCGCGTCGACGACTTCCGACAACTCGACACGTCGACCGCTCGGGTTTCGCGCAGCCGCTCGATCGAGCCACTGCAGCGCCCGTTCTTCAGAAAGGACCGACCGAAGAGCCTCGGTGTCCAGCGCTGATGCTGACACCATGTTGGCCCGAACCCCTAGGGGTGCAAGCTCGACAGCAAGGTATGCGATAAGCGCCTCGCCCAATGCCTTGGGCGCCCCCACGGCCCCATAGCCCGCGACGGCAACCTGACTCCCTCTGCTTGTCACGAACACCACCGCGCTGCCGGGTCGAAACAGCGGAAGTGCGAACTGAACAAGCGGCAGCAAGGCTGACCCGTTGCACTGGACGGCCTCTGCGAAGCGGAGACAGTCCATCTCTAGCATCGGTCCGCGGAGAGAGGTATCAACGGCGCAATGCACCAACTGATCAAGACGATCGGTAACTTCTGCCACAGCGGAAATGGCGGCCCGCGCACCTGCGACCGTCCCGATGTTGGCCCGAACCAGATGGGCGCGGCCGCCCTTTTCCACGATTTCCGCGGCGGTCCTCGTAGCTGCGCCTTCATCGGCATGATAGTTGACGAAAACATCAACGTCCTGGCAGGCGAATCGCAACGCAGTAGCCCGCCCCAGACCCTTGCTGCCGCCAGTGACAAGGATGCTCACAAGTCTCCCTACGCTAGTGTCCGAAAAAGATTCTTCAACGCAACGTGGGCGAAGGACGATCCCGGCATAGCGTTGCGGGTGGCCGCGGGGAGCGCCGATACCGCATACTTCGCTCGGCCGTTTCGGCTCCTCATACAGCTCCCTAACAAGGCTGTGAACACGGTTTCTTCGTCAGCGCTTGCGTTTCACTACTTCCTCGATCAGCTGTGGGACCACCTCGAACAAGTCGCCGACGACACCGTAGTCGGCCAGTTCGAAGATGGGCGACTCAGGGTCCTTATTTACCGCGACGATGGTCTTAGAGGTTTGCATGCCAGCGCGATGCTGAATTGCGCCGCTGATCCCCAGCGCCACGTAGAGTTGCGCCGACACCGTTTTGCCCGTCTGGCCCACCTGGAATGCATGCGAGTACCAACCAGCGTCGGTCGCTGCGCGGGACGCGCCTACGGCGGCGCCGAGCGAGTCAGCCAGTTTCTCGATGAGTCCAAATCCTTCGGCGCTGCCCACCCCTCGACCACCGGACACTACGATTGCCGCTTCGGTGAGCTCCGGCCGGCCCGATTTAGCGCGTGACGCAAGGTCGATCACCCGGCCAACTCTGGAAAGATCGGAAAACTCGAGGGAGACCATTTCCTGCTCGGCCGCCGCCGGGGAGGGCTGGGGCACCACCGAATTCGGTTTCACCGTGATCACCGGAATGCCGTGCGTCACACGTGCGGCCACAGAGTACGAGCCGGCGAATACCGACTGACCCGTGACACAGTCCGAGTCGACATCGACCGCATCGGTGATCAAGCCACATCCCAGCCGCACGGCCACGCGGGCAGCGATCTCCTTGCCATCCGGCGACGAGGACACAAGAATCGCCGACGGCGAGACGGACCGCGCAATCTGAGTCAGCGCGTCTGCCTTGGGCACGATCAGGTAGGAGTCAATCTCGGTGGCATCGACGACGAAGACCTTCGCCGCCCCGTACTCGGCCAGCGTCGAGTTCGCGAGCTCGGCGCCGCGGCCCAAGAACACAGCCGATGGCTCGCCGAGACGCCGCGCGATGGTCAACAACTCCAGGGTTGTTTTTCGCACCACGCCATCGATGTGGTCCACCAAGACCAAGACGTCAGCCACTGGCGCTGCTCCGTTCTGTCCCGCTTCGATCGCCCTCGAATTGAGATGCGAAGTATCCCCTTGTTCAGTACCTATCGCCGATCCACCGACACAGGAAAACGTGCTGTAGGAGTGTCGCGGGCCACTGAGTCCCTTGGAACCGCCCCGTCGGGCATTAGATGAACTTGTTCTCCGTGAGAAAATCCGCTAGCAACACGCCGCCGGCACCAACGTCGGTCACAACCACTCCAGCGGTGCGGGAGGGACGGCGAGTGGCGGCGTCCACCGCCGACCAGGCCCCTGCCAGGCCCACTTGGGCCCCGTCAAGCTGGAGGTCCTGTAGCGACCAGGCGGTTACTGCCTTCTTCTTGGCCGCCATGATCCCCTTGAAGGAGGGGTACCGAGCCTCCCCGGTTTGGTCCGTGACAGACACAAGGCATGGCAGAGACGCAGTCACCGTTGCCGTCGTGTCATCAACGTCCCGTAGGATCGTCACCCTATCGCTCTCGACCGTGAGTTTGCTCGCCAACGTCAGGGCAGGCACTCCAAGCCGTTCCGAGATCATCGCCGGCACCACGCCCATGGCAGCATCCGTCGACGCCATCCCTGTAATGACCAGGTCCCACTCGAGTTTGTCCAAGGCCCTGGCGAGAACCAGCGACGTTGCAAGGGCATCCGAGCCGTGCAGCGCCTCATCGACCACGTGAACCGCGTCGTCACCGCCCATTGACAAGGCGCGGCGGAGCGCCTCCTCCGCCTCCTTGGCGCCCATCGTCAGGTAGGTGACGCTCCCACCACCCGTTGCCTCAACGATCCGCAGCGACTGTTCCACCGCGTACTCGTCGAGCTCGCTCAGCCGCCCCGCAGACGCCGCCCGGTCGGCAGTGTGGTCTGCCGCGAACCTGCGATCGGCCCCGGCGTCTGGCACGTGTTTGATCAAAACGACGATACGCACGAACAGACCCTTCCGTGGCAGCACTGGCTGGACCCCCGCACCATATAGTATATATGTTCTGGGGTCGAGGTCCCGCCGCTCGTTCTCACCCGCGGGGCACGCGCAGGAGCAGGGCATCCCCCTGGCCTCCCCCACCGCAGAGGGCCGCAGCGCCGAGCCCTCCTCCGCGGCGCCGGAGCTCCAGGGCCAGGTGCAGGGCAATCCGCGCTCCGCTCATCCCAACCGGGTGGCCAAGTGCAATGGCGCCGCCGTTAACGTTCACACGGTCCGGGTCCAGATGCAGCTTCTCCTGACTGGCCAGAACCACGGCCGCGAATGCCTCGTTGATCTCCACGAGATCGAGATCGCTGACTGTGAGGCTCTCGCGCCCCAGCGCCTTGAGAATTGCGTTGGCCGGCTGCTCCTGCAGCGTGGCGTCTGGGCCGGCCACCACACCGTGCGCACCGATCTCAGCCAGCCAGTGGATGCCTTGGGCTTCAGCCTGGTCTCTCCTCATGACGAGCACAGCGGCCGCCCCGTCCGAAATCTGCGAGGATGAGCCGGCGGTGATCGTGCCATCCGCCGCGAAGGCCGCCCGCAGACCAGACAAGGACTCCACCGTCGTGTCGAGACGGATGCCCTCGTCGCTCAGCACCACGGTGGGGGCAGCCCTGCGCTGCGTTACTGAGACCGGAACCACCTCCTCGGCAAATATTCCGTTCCTCGTCGCTTCGGCGGCGAGGCGGTGCGAGCGGGCGGCAAGGGTGTCCTGTGTGAGTCGGGTGATGAAGGGGTAGCGACTGTTAGCACGCTCTGTTGAGAGGCCCATTGCCACTTCGTCGAAGACACAGGTGAGGGCATCATGCGCGATTGAGTCGACCAGGACCGTGTCGCCGTACTTGAAGCCTTGACGGCTGCCGAGTAGCACGTGCGGTGCCTGTGTCATGGACTCCATGCCGCCGGCAACGACTGTGTCAAACTCTCCAGCGCGCACTAGTTGGTCAGCGAGGGCGATTGCGTCAAGACCTGAAAGACACACCTTGTTGACCGTCAATGCGGGCACATGCAGGGGAATACCAGCCTTGACCGCGGCCTGTCGCGCTGTGATCTGACCGGACCCGGCCTGCAGGACCTGGCCCATGATGACGTAATCGACCTGCGCTGGATCCACGTTCGCTCGCTGCAGGGCGGCTTTGATGGCGATGCCGCCAAGATCGGCGGCCGAACATTCCTTTAGGGCACCGAGAAGGCGTCCGATGGGCGTGCGTGCGCCGGAAACTATGACGGTCGATGCACTCATATCTCAACCTCCGATGTGGCTACCCAGTAGAGGCGGGAAGTCTGCGGAAGTTGCGACAAGGACAACTCGACAAAACATGCGTGAGCCCATGCCCTAGTCATGGTCTGCTCCCTCCGATTGCGATGACGGACCGCGAACCGACCGTAGGAGTACCTCTGCGACGTCGATAACTACAACACCCGCCCTTGCCTGACCAGAAGCCTGCCGGTCGTTGACTGCGTCGCCGAGCATGACCCGGCAGTACGGGCAGGCGGTCACGACCGCGTCCGGATCAAGGGAAAGAGCCTCGTCGATCCGCTCGTGATTGATCCGCTTGCCGGTGCGCTCCTCCATCCACATCCGCGCGCCGCCGGCGCCGCAGCAGAAGCCGCTTCCCTTGCAGCGCGGCATCTCGGACGAGGTCAGCCCCGGCACCATCTCCAGGACGTCGCGTGGTGCGTCGTACACCTTGTTGTGCCGACCGAGAAAGCAGGGGTCGTGATAGGTGACGTTTGCCTCGTACTCCGCGGTCGCCTTGAGACGCCCGTCGGCGACTAGCGAGGCGAGCAGCTCGGTGTGGTGGATCACCTCGAAGTCGCCACCGAGCTGGGGATACTCCCGTCCGATCGTGTTGAAGCAGTGCGGGCAGCTGGCCACGATCTTGCGCGCCCGCACCGAGGTCAGTGTCTCAATGTTCTGCTTCGCCAATTCCTGGTAGACGAACTCATTGCCCATCCGCCTGGCCGGGTCGCCCGTGCATGCCTCCAGCGGGCCCAGCACAGCAAAGCCAACGCCGGCGAGGTTGAGCAACTCGGCGAAGGCCCGGGTGCTATGCCGAGCACGGTCGTCGGACGCGCCGGCGCAGCCGACCCAGTAGAGGTACTCCACATCGTCGGGGATGTGTTGGCCGGGGCCGATGACTGTCAGCTCAAAGGAAAGCCCGTCGGCCCACGCCAGGCGAGTGGAGGCGGGCAGCCCCCACGGGTTGCCGGCGTTCTCAAGGTTGCGCATCATGCCGCCGGCCTCGATGGGGAACGCAGACTCGACCAGCACCTGGTTGCGTCGCATGTCGACGATGTGGTCGATGTGCTCGATGTCGACGGGGCACTCCTCGACGCACGCACCGCAGTTCGTGCAGGCCCAGAGCGCCTCCGGGTCGATCACGCCGCCGTTTTCGACGAGCCCAACCAACGACGGGATCTCAGCGGCGGCCTCGCCGCTGGAAAGCAGCCGTGGCGCGGAGGCGAACAGGTGGTCGCGCAGGTCAGTGATGATCTTCTTCGGGCTGAGCGGCTTGCCGGTGTTCCAAGCCGGACAGACCGACTGGCAGCGCCCGCATTCGGTGCAGGTGGCCAGGTCAAGCAGGGTTTTGACAGTGAAGTCCTCGATCTTGCCGACGCCGAAGGTGTCATCCTCGGCCGGGTCCTCGAAGTCGACCAGGTGGTCGCCGGAGTACATCGGCAGCAGCGGCCCAAGACCGTCGGGCTTGCGGGCGAAGTAGATGTTTAGCGGCGCCAGCATGATGTGCAGGTGCTTGGAGTACGTCAGGAATACAGCGAAGGCCAGAACCACGACCAGCTGCGCCAGGACGAAGAACGTCTCGATCCCCTGGTTGGCGGCACCCAACGGGTGCAGGACCTTGGCAACCACCCAGGACGCGAAGGACCAAGGGTAGGGCTTGTACGGGAAGTGCCCCGTGTTAATCTGTGCACCGCGGTAGACGAGCAGCGTCGCAATCACAGCGAAGATCATGAGCAGGATTAGCCAGGCCGCACGGGTGTGCGAACCGTAGAACCGCGATGCACGTCCGAGCCGGGATGGCGCCTGGCGGAGGCGAACTACGGCGAAGGTAGCCAAGGCCAGCAGAACAGCAGACGCGAAGAGGTCCTCGAAGAAGCCGAGTCCGCCCCAGGAACCGAGGCCAAAGGTCGGATCGAACAGCGCCCCGTACGTCTCAACGATGGTTAGACCGAGCACGATGAACGCCCAAAACGTGAGCGCGTGCGCCACACCGGGAATGGTCCAGGCGAGCAACTTTCGTTGACCGATCACCTCCGTTGCCTGGGCCCGCGGACCCTTGTGGTCCGTCGTCCGGGCCGGCCCGATGCGGTCGCTGGGCGGCTGGCCTGCCCGAATCAGCCTGAACAGCCAGTTCAGTCGCCGGCCCGCCAGTGACAATGCCGCAGCCGTCGCAAGGACCCCAACGACGATTCTTAAGGACACAGTCTCCTCCGGGAGTGAACGTAGACTGCCTTGATGGATAGTGCGGATAGGACTGGGGTTGGAGTTGCTGGGAGCCAGCGTCGGTTGGCGAGACTCGGTTGGCCCGGCTAGTCCGCGCCCTTGGCCGCGGCCCTAAGTCACGTGCACCCTGACCGCTGATGACCTCGGTGGGCCCTGTGTGGCCCGCTTCACTGTCCGGCGGGAAGTCCGGTTCCGGTGCGGAGTACCTGGGCACGGGACGTAACACCCGTCACCTGCTCCTGCACGCGTCCAGCGCGCAGAAGTGCCTCGACATCAATTCCCGTCGATACCCCTGCCCGCTCCAGTGCAACTACAAGGTCTTCCGTAGCAACATTGCCCGTCTCCCCCGAGTGGTTCTGATCCACGGCAGGTGGCTCTCCCCCAAGTCCCCCGAGACTAGAGTCAACGGTGGTAACTCCACCCTGCAGTGCTGCCCAGGTGTTCAGTAGCCCGGTACCTCGAGTATCGTGAAAGTGTGCAATCAGGTCTACCTCCGGGAACTCCCGCCGGGCCCGCCGAATGAAACGTTGGACTCGGACGGGGTCGGCAAGACCCGTCGTGTCGCTGAGCATGAGCCGGCTGACGCCGTAGTCCACCAGGGTACCCGCGATGCCGAACACTAGTTCCTCATCCACATCACCGATAATCGGACAACCAAATGCGGTAGCCACGGCTGCCATCACTTGGACTCCAGCATCGAGTCCGGTCTGCACCATGTCTTTGATTTCCGAAAGATGTTGCTCATGAGTACGGCGGACATTTGCCAGATTGTGTGCCTCGGAAGCGGAAATGGGAAACCCAATCGCGTTGATTGCTCCCGTGCTTTGATGAGCTGCGACGGCCAACTGGAAGCCGCGCAAATTTGGGGCGAGGACCCGCACGTACACTTCCCGTGCGGACAGGTGTTCCAATATTGTCAGATTGTCGAAGAACTGGGGAACCACCTTTATCGGCACAAATGACGTCGCGTCGAGCTCCTGCACGCCGGCAGCAAGCACCCCGTCGATCACGCTAATCTTCTGATCGGTCGGGATCGGCTGTGGCCACGACTGTATGCCGTCGCGCGGCCAGCACTCGCACACGCGCACGAAAGCCGGAAGAGCTCCTGAGTACATCGCTTCCGTCATGCCGGAACCTCCGTTGTCGCGTAAGGGCAAGGACTTCGAGAACCGCTCGAGTAGGAAGCGACACGGTCTCGCACTACGCTGCGCACGCCCTTGATGGCTCCTCCAAACTCCCCGCGTGCCTCAAGGTCGGGCCGTCGGATCGCCACAGGCCTGTTACGCGGCCTGCGAACCACCAGAAGACGCCAGGGCAACACTCGTATCGTGTACTATATACGAACGCATCGGGATTGGATAGGCTTGGGGCGTGGGTAGGGCGCCCATCCTCGGCCTTGCGGGTTCTCGGGGGTGGAGTTGCACCGTGCCTTGATCCACGCTCGCACGTCTGCCACGGCGGCTAAAGGAGGTTCGAGTGGCTCTGTCGCAGCAAGTTCCCCCGTCAGAGGTGCGGTACGAGGTCTCTAACCACATCGCGCGCCTAACTATCAGCCGCGAGTCGAAGCGCAACGCGCTGTCGTTCGCGACAACGGACTTGCTGCTTGACCGGCTACAACAGGCTGACGAGGACCGCGACATTCGAGTCATCGTTCTCGCCGGGGCGGGTAGCCTGGCGTTCTGTGCTGGCGCCGACCTGGCGGAGCTTCGCGAGGGCGGTCACGACCCGGAGAGCGCGCATGCGGGCCGCGGAAATCTTGCGTCCGTGATAACGCAGATGTATCGACTTTGTAAGCCGACCATCGCCCGCGTCCAAGGATACGCGCTGGCCGGAGGCTTCGGCCTTGCATTGGCCTGCGACTACGTCGTCGCATCCGAGCATGCGACGTTTGGGGCTCCCGAGGTCAACGTCGGGCTCTGGCCGTACATGATCACGGTGCCACTCCTGCGATCGATGCGCCCGAAAGACGCCCTTGACCTCATTCTCACGGGTCGTCGTGTCACTGCGTCCGAAGGACGCGAGTTTGGCTTCGTGAGTCGTCTCACCTCCGCGTCAGACCTCGACTCCACGGTCGAAGAACTTGCAACACTTTTGGCGAGCCGCTCACCAGGAGCAGTTCGCCTCGGCCGTCCTGCGTTCTACCGAGCGCTGGAGCAGACTTCCGCCCAGGCGCTTCCCGAGCTCCAGGCGATGCTGTCCGTTGCTACCACGACGCCAGATGCCGCTGAGGGAGCGGCGGCCTTTCGGGAGAAACGACAGCCGGTATGGCCCGACTAGCGCCCAACACCAAGCTGGGTCTCTAGTTATCCCGATTCCCGCCCGCGGCGTTGTGCAGTGCGGTGCAAGGGCAATACCCGTGCGAGCAACGGGTTCTAGCGAAAGGGAGCAGCGTGGCAAAGTACGACGTGGCCGTGGTTGGCGCAGGGATAGTGGGCCTGGCGGTGGCGAGAGAAATCCTTCGCCGGCGCCCAGGCGCCTCGATGGTTGTTGTGGAGCGGGAAAGCGACGTGGCGCGGCATCAGACAGGACACAATTCAGGAGTTGTCCACGGAGGCATCTATTACGAGCCTGGTTCGCTCAAGGCCAGGCTGTGCGTAGAGGGGTCCGCGCTCATGTACCGGTACGCAGACGAGCACGGTATACCCTACGAGCAATGTGGGAAGCTCATTGTCGCCGTACGCGAACATGAGCTGAAGGGCCTGGACGAGTTGGAACGCCGCGGTCTGGCTAACGGGGTGCCCGGACTCCGTCGAGTCACAGCTGGCGAGATCCGGGATATCGAGCCCGGCGCAACCGGTCTTGCGGCCCTGCACGCCCCTAACACCGGCATCATCGACTACACCCTTGTCGCCCAGGCCATTCGGCGGGAGCTGGAGGCCCAGAACGTTGAGTTCATGTTCGACTCCGTGGTGCGCAAGATTGAGCAAGGCACGCCGTGTCGCCTCTACGTCAACGGCGACGCTGTGACTGCTACACAGGTGCTTGTCTGCGCCGGGCTATGGGCGGATCGACTCGCGCGCTCATCCGGCGCACCGGTGAATCCTCGCATTCTCCCGTTTCGTGGGACCTATCTCCGGCTCAGGCCGACCACTACGCCCGTGGTTAACGGGATGGTGTACCCAGTACCTGACCCTGCTCTCCCATTCCTGGGTGTCCACGTGACCAAGCACATCCGCGGGGATGTCATGATAGGTCCAACGGCAATGCTCGTGCCCTCCCGTGACGGCTATCGCTTTCGCACTATGCGTCCACAGGACATATGGGACACCATGACTTGGCCAGGAAGTTGGCGGATGGCTCGCAAGTATTGGCGCACCGGGGTCAAGGAGATCCACATGGCGGCCAGCAAGGCTGCCTACGTGCGGGCGGCCGCTGAGTACCTGCCATCGCTCAACCTCTCGTCCATCGACGACTCTTTCCATTCCGGGGTGCGGGCCCAGGCTGTAGGTTGGGAGGGCAAGTTGGTCGACGACTTCGCGATCTCGCAGACCGGTGCGGTGTCGCATATCCGGAATGCACCATCGCCGGCGGCCACATCAGCGTTCGCGCTTGCGCGCGAGCTTGTAGATCGTGTGGAGCGCGGTTGACGGTACGTCAGCCGTCCGGGCCCCATGCCAAAGCCCGGGCAGTCCCTTCGGGATCGGCCGGGATAGCGGAGAGCGCGGGCCCTGCGAGGATCGCAGGCGCACAACTGGGCTGCACGTCACGGCGAAGGTGGTGCCAGGCCACGAGTGCACGATCCCTGAGCTCACGGTCCCAGCCATTTCGGCGCGGCCAGCCCGCGCTTTTAGCCGGTGGCCACCTCCACTAGACTGTCGCCGCTCGCAAAACATCCAGCCCGATGAAAGTCCGTCGTCCCCAAACGCGAAGAGCTCCCTAGCAAGACGCCTCGAGCAAGTCCGCGACCTCTGTTGGTACGCCAATGGAGCGGCTCTCGGTGTATGAGTCGAGCCCTTCGTAGCTCTGCTCGCGACCAATGCCGCTGTCTTTAAATCCGCCCATGGGCGCAAGCAGGCCGGCCGGGTTGCCGTTCAACTCCACAGTACCGGTGTGGATCTGACCTGCTATCGCCATCCCCCGATCCAAGTCGGACGTGAAGACGGCCCCATTCAGTCCATAGGCGGAGTTGTTTGCGATGGCTACGGCCTCATCCTCGTCCTCGTACGTGAGGACCACGAGTACGGGCCCGAAGATCTCCTCCTGCGCGATGCGGTCTTCAGGCCGGACACCCCGGAAGACTGTCGGCTCTACGAACCACCCTGTGTCCTGGCTAGGCGGTCGTCCACCGCCAACTACGACGCGTGCGCCTTCACTTCTGCCCAGTGCGACGTAGTTCTCGACGACCCCGCGGTGCGCCGCCGTCACCATCGGACCGATCTGTGTCGTTGGATCGCTAGGGTCACCGACCGGCATGGACGCTACGAGGGCAACCAGACGATCAATCAGTTCCTGCTCGCGCCGCTTAGAAACGACGAGTCGAGTCTTGAGGCTGCAGACCTGACCGCTGTTGCGGAGAGAGCCGAAGCGAAGCTTTTCGACAGCCGCATCGAAGTCGGCGTCGTCGAGGAAGATGGCTGCCGACTTGCCGCCGAGTTCAAGGGTGACCCTACGCAGGTCGTTCCCGCAGATGGCCGCGATGCGACGGCCAGCGGCTGTGGATCCCGTGAACGCAACCTTATCCACGTCGCGGTGCGAAACCAGCAGCTCGCTGACGTTCCGGTCTGTTGGCAGAATATTCACCACCCCGTCAGGCAGCCCAGCCTGCTGAAGAAGCTCGGCGAGCAGATATGAGTCGAGTGGGGTGTGTGACGCCGGCTTCAACACCATAGTGCAGCCGGACATCAGCGCTGGTGCGAGCTTGAGCATGGCGATGCTTTGAGGCACGTTCCAGGGCACTACAGCCGCGACAACCCCCACGGGTTCGCGTGTCACGTAGGCGGAGCCCGTCCCAGAGCGTCGGACGGAGCGAAAGGGATATGTTTGCGCAACCTCGAGAAACGATTCAAGAATCATGCGCGGCGCGGCTGCTTGGAACGTCCTGGACGTCGTGATCGGACACCCCATCTCGTCCGTCACGAGCTGCGCCATGGTGGCCTCGTTCTCCGCGTACAGATCCCGAAACGCCCTCAGTACCTGTAGACGGTCGTCAAGCGACATCCGTGGCCAGGGGCCGGAGTCGAACGCTCGCCGAGCAGAGCTCACTGCGAGTTCGGCGTCCGCGGCGGAGGCAGAGGGAACGCGCGCAACGACTTCCTCGGTGAACGGGGATATGACATCGATGAGGCCGTCACCCGTGGGTGTGAGCCACTCGCCGCCGATGAACAACTGATCATATCGACCGATCCAGACCACAGGATCCTCCTCCGTGCGAGAGCGTCCCTGCGGGTACTCGAACCGCGAGGGAGGTGTTACGCACTATATATCGAGAGCTCCGGGCTCAGAGGTAGCTCAGGGGGTGTGAGTGTTCTTGAGCGATCTCCCAGCGCGCTCTCATGCGGTTCGTCGGGCAGCGATGAGCTTGCCCGGATCGTGCATAGAAGGGTCGCTGCCCATCAGGGGCGTCGATCGATCCAGTTGCGGCGCTGCTCGAGCGGAAGAGCAACGTACTCGGTGAGCACCTCGGTCGTTCCAGGAGCGATCTTCGCGCGATAAGAGGCATCGCGCTCGACACGCTCGGCCGCGTGCAAGTCGAGATCTTGCCCCCCGTAGACGGCCGCCTTGGCCATTGCGACCGCGGTGGGGGGCAAAGCGGCGAGTTCGCGCGCCAGGTCCATCGCTGTGGCTCGGGCGTCGTCCGCAAGCTCGTGGACGAGCCCGTAATCGAACGCTTCCTCGGGCGAGACGACTCGGGCCCGCATGATGAGATCAAGAGCGCGGGCCGTGCCAACCAGCCGCGCCAACCGTTGCGTCCCGCCAGCCCCCGGGATAATCCCCATGCGCACCTCGGGGAGTCCGATACGGAAGTCACCGCGCTGTGCGATCCGAAAGTCGCAGGCTAGCGCGAGCTCGTAGCCGAAGCCCATGGTGTCGCCGCTGAGAGCAGCGATCACTGGTTGAGGTAAGTCGGCAAGTCGCTCAAGCAGTTGTTGGGCCCTCTGGTTGCCTAGCGGCCCGCGCTCCTGAATCTTGTCCTGACCGGCCAGGATCTCCTCGACGCTGTAGTGCGTGATGAACAGATCCGGCACCCCGCCGGTGATGACCAGCGCGACGGCGCCGGCGCGGCGTGCATCGTCGAGGGCACGTCCGAACTGATACAGCCCTGTCGCCGTCAGATAGTTCAGCGGCGGATTGTCGTACTCGAGCAGGGCGACGCCGCCGACCATCGCAACGGTCCACAGCGGCAGCGGATCAGGCACGTGGACTCCAGGCTCTTACGGAGCGTCAGTGGGACGACAACCGGTTAGACCGATAGGCGAGGAGAACTTTGCGCACTTGCCGCGCCGCGCCCTTGGGCACCAAGAATATATCATACGTGCAGATTGGCGGCGAACCCCACACGACTCCTGGCTCGTGTACTTGAGGAACGCCCCCGCGAGGGACCGGGGCCCGTCGTGACGTCTTCCCCGCTTCGGCAGACCTCATACGCCCACAGTCCAACCAGCAGGAAGGGCGGGCGGGAGCGTTCAGGCCTGCATGTCAGCCTCTTTCCAAAGGCCACCTTTTTCCAACGTCTCGACGAGCCGGTCGGCCAGATCGGAGATGTGCTGTTCCATCAGCATCTTGCTTGCCTTCGCATTCCGCGCGCGGAGGGCGGCGACGATCGCTGGGTGCTCGGCATGACTGGCACTGACTCCGCCCTCGATCGTCGCATAGAACTGCAACGGCAACATGCGTACCACAGATCCGAGTAGCATCGCGAGTCGGATGGAGTCGGCGGCGAGGTTGACCTCGCGGTGGAACGCGTGGCCGAGGTCGACGATCCTGGCGTTGGCGCCCGCTTCCTCGGCGGCGTGGTACCTGGCGTCGATGTCCTCGAGCCGAGCCAGTTGCTCAGGCGTGATCCTCTTGGCCGCCCGAAAGGCGAGTTCCCCGGCAACCCGCGCCTGCGCCCAGAACAGGTCGTAGATGTCCTGCTGAGTGAAGGGCGCCACGACGAAGCCTCGTCTAGGGATCTGTCTGACGAAGCCTTGGCTGCTCAGTGTCAGCAAGCCCTCGCGCACCGGGGTGTTGCTGACTCCGATACTTTGGGCAATGTTGTCCATCCTGAGGAACTCGCCTGGGCGGACGGCTCCCGACACGATCAGCTCGCGCACATAGGCAGCGACCTGTTCTGGCAACTGCTGACGCTTGGAGCGGTGCCCCCACGACCCGGCACTCAGATCCGCCACCATACCAGCCACTCCCTCAGCTGCTCCATTGTCTGCACCACATCGTATCCAGACTCCTCCCGCGGAGTGCGCGACCGCAACGCTCCTCGGTCACCAAGACGCCGTCCGGGTTGAGCCCGGGTCGCATCGCATGAGCACTTTTCATCGGCTACGTCGGCCATCGGCGTCGTGGCCGATGTTCAGCACGGCCCCAGTGGCTGCTACCACTTCGTCGACGGTGACGCGCGGTGCGGTCTCACGGAGGAGGAGACCTTCCGGAGTAACGTCGATGATGGCGAGATCTGTGATGATCCGGTTGACGACTGCCTTGCCGGTCAGTGGGAGGGAACATGCTTGGACGATCTTCGGGCTGCCGTCCTTCGCGACGTGCTCCATCATGACAATGACCCGCTTGGCACCGTGGACTAGGTCCATCGCGCCTCCCATGCCCTTGACCATCTTCCCGGGAATCATCCAATTTGCGATGTCGCCAGAGGCGCTCACCTGCATGGCGCCGAGGATAGCAGCGTCGATGTGGCCGCCGCGGATCATGCCGAAGGACTGCGCGGAGTCGAAGAACGAGGCTCCTGGGAGGACCGTCACGGTCTCCTTACCTGCGTTGATGAGGTCCGCGTCGACCTGATCTTCGGTTGGGTAAGGACCGGTGCCGAGGATACCGTTCTCCGACTGAAGGACGACGGTCACATTGGGGGGCACCCATTGAGGTACCAGAGTCGGGAGTCCGATTCCCAAGTTCACGTACTCGCCGTCGCGCAACTCCAAAGCTACCCGTGCTGCAAGTTCGTCACGCGTCAACGCCATGGTAGGCCCCCTCGACAAGAGATGGCCGCTGGCTCTTTGGGCCGAGGCCAACCGACTGCACATTGACATTCCGTGGATGCAGAGGTCTCTGGTCCCATCGGCTCACCCTTGGCTCGTCGTGCGACGCTCGATGCGCTTTGCTGCGGCTTGCTTCGGAGTCAACGCGACGACGCGCTGCACGAATATGCCCGGAGTATGGACGGCTTGAGGGTCGATTTCCCCAGGCTCGACAAGGCGCTCCACCTCTGCGATGGTTACCTTGCCGGCAAGAGCCGCGAGCGGGTTGAAGTTCCGAGTCGCCTTGTCGAAGACGAGGTTGCCGTGTCGGTCGCCCAGGCTGGCCCGGACGAGCGCGAAGTCGGTAGTGATCCCGAGTTCAAGCACGTACTCCCGCCCGTCGAACTCACGTGTCTCCTTTGGCGGCCCCGTGACCGCAATCGAGCCGTCCTTCCCGTACCGCCACGGCATCCCTCCTTTGGCGACCTGAGTACCGACGCCAGCAGGCGTGTAGAAGGCAGGGATTCCGAAACCTCCGGCGCGCATACGTTCGGCCAAGGTACCCTGTGGAATCAGCTCTACTTCGAGTTCGCCCTGCAGATACTGCCTCTCGAACTCCTTGTTCTCGCCGACGTACGACGACGTCATCCGGGCGATCCGGTTGTCACGAAGCAGCAGTCCCAAACCCCAGTCGTCAACTCCGCAGTTGTTTGATACCACACGCAGGTCGGCGGAGCCCTGAGCCAGTAGCGCTTCGATCAGCGCGCTCGGGATACCGTTGAGACCGAACCCACCAACAGCGAGCGTCGAGCCTGAGGCGATGTCCGCCACCGCAGCTGCGGCGCTTGCCACGACCTTGTCCAAACCCATAGTCTTCCTTCTGTTCACGCAACGACGAACGTTCTGGGGCCTGCGTCGCTGCTCAGACCTTGACTGTGTCGCGGCCCTTGAGCTTCAGCATCTGACGAGCATCCTCAGGCGTGGCGATATCGTGGCCAAGCTCTCGAAGGAGTCGGGCGACCTTAGCGACCTGCTCGGCATTGTTGTTCGCCAGTTGCCCCCGCTGCAGGTACAGGCTGTCCTCCAGCCCCACTCTGACACTGCCGCCAAGAAGAGCCGAGGCGGTCGCAAATGTCATTTGGTGCTTGCCCGCCCCGAAGGCAGACAGGTAATAGTCCTCACCGAACAACTTGTCCGCAATGCTCACCATGTGCGTCAGGTTGTCTACGTCCGGTCCGATCCCACCAAGGATGCCGAACACCGCCTGTATGAAGAATGGGGGCTCGGCGAGGCCTTTTTCAACGACGTGCGCCAGGTTGTACAGGTGCCCGACGTCGTAGCATTCGAACTCGAAGCGAGTCCCCCGCTCCTTGCCGAGCCGCACCAGCGACGTCTCAATTTGGCTAAACGTGTTGACGAAGATGCTGCCGGCCGACGCAAGAACGTAAGACTTTTCCCAGTCGTGCTTCCACTCCCGGTCGCGCTCGGCTGCGCCGGCGAAGTTGAAGTTGATCGAGCCCATGTTGAGTGAGGCGACCTCGGGCTCGAACACCATCGCCGCCTCAAGCCGCTCTTCCACGGTCATGGTCATCGCGCCACCGGTAGTGATGTTGATGACGGCGTCGGTGTCGTGTGCCAGTGCCGACACGAACGGCCGATAGTGCTCCGGGCGGGGTGAGGGTCGACCGTCCTCAGGGAACCGTGCATGGAGGTGCAGGATGGCCGCGCCGGCGTCGACGGCACCCCGGCCCTGCTCGATCATCTCCTCAGCCGTGACCGGAAGGCCTGGCGACATTGAAGGCGTGTGGACCGAGCCGGTCAACGCGCAGGAGATGATCGTCTTGTTCGCTCGCTTCATGGATCCCGTCCCTCGTTCAGGCGTAGTCGACCGTCACCACTTGTCGATATGCAGCACGGTGTCCAGCGGATCGCGCGGCGCCCGCTTGAACGTCCCGCCGGTGTAGTAGGCGGTCGGGATGATGGCAGCCTGGTGGATGTTCGCCGGCATGCCCAGCAGGTCAGCGACCTCTCTCTCCCGCCCGAGGTGCAGCGTTGTCCAAGCCGTTCCCAGTCCGCGGGAACGAGCAGCAAGCATGTAGCTCCAGGTAGCCGGCAACAGAGAGCCCCAAAGACTCGCCTGGTTGCCCGCGCGAAGCTCCCCTGCCTTGAGGCAGGGGATGACGAGGACGGGCACCTCGCCCATGTGCTCGGCCAGGTACTCGGTACTGTCGCCGACTCGCTGCTGGACCTGCGAGCGCTCTGGGTCATCGGCATACAGCTTCGACACGTAACTGTCGGAGGCAGCATAGTTCTGCGCTCGCTCGAGGTAGATCTCGGCGATCTGTTTCCGGACCCCCGGATCGACGACTACCATCCAATGCCAGCGCTGGCGGTTCGCCCCTGACGGGGCCTGCAGCGCGATCTCGAGACACTCGCGAATCAAAGCGATGGGGACCGGTCGCGTCAGATCGAGGCGCTTGCGCACAGCTCGGGTCGTCGTCAGGAGTTCGTCGGGGGTCAGCAGCAGCGTCGGCACAGTTGCGACTATGCCATGCCGAGTGCGGCCCGTAAAGTATTATGTACGAAACATTCCACATAGCCATGAGTGCCATCCCCTGGCCGGAGCACGAAGCGCGGACGATGGCCACCGCCTGATGTGCCGCCGTGCGGCCCACTATCCGATTCGCGTCAGCTCCTTGCCTGCCGCCAAGAGCTCGTCGCGATGATCGGGGTGGCTGATGCCTGCGATAGCCTCCGCCCGCCGCGACGCCGAGAGGAACCGCAGATCCGCGACGCCGAACTCGGTGACCACGTACTGCACCAGGGTGCGCGGTGCCGTCACGAGACCCTTGGAGATGGTTGGGACGATGCGCGAGGCACCGCGCGACGTCGTCGAAGGAAGGGCGACGATCGCCATGTTCTCGTCGTTGAGCTGGGCGCCCATCATGAAGTCGACGCTTCCCCCGATGCCACCCGCCTGGCCATGCCGCAGGACCTCGGAGTTCACCTGGCCGAACAGGTCGACGTCGAGCGTGGAGTTGACCGATGCGAAGATCGGATATTCCGCGAGCGCACGCAAACTGTGCGTATGCAGGCCATCCTGTGCCAGCACAGCTGGGTTCCGGTTTACCCAGCGATAGAGCTCCGGAGAGCCGCAGACTTCGCCGACGACAACGGCTGGCCGATCGGACACGCAACAGCCGGACTCAACGAGTGCCCGACCGGCATCGGTGAGCATTCCCGTGATGCGGAGCCGGGAGCGGCCCTGTGTTGCCAGGGACCGTGCGACTGCTTCGGGGATAGTGCCGACACCGAACTGAAGCATGGCGCCGTCCGGGATGAGGTCGGCCACGTACCGCCCAATCACGGTATCGAGGGCATTGGGGGGACGGTGTGGATAGGGCGGCAGCGCGCTCGAGTGGTGAACGATGTAGTCGATGTCGGACTCGTGGACAAGTGAATCACCCAGGGTGAACGGCATTTGGTCGTTGACCTGAGCGATGACTACTTTGGAGCGGCGCACCAAGAACGAGTTGAGGCTCGAACTGATGCCTAAACTGTAGTAGCCGTTCTCGTCGCGAGGAGAGACCATGACCAGCGACACATCGACGTCGAGCCTCTCCACGTACCGGCAGACCTGTGTCCAAGACATCGGTAGGAAGTCCACGTTCGGCCCCATCCCCACGTCGCCGAGAAGTGTTTGCGGCATAAACCAAGTCTCGAGCCGGATTGCGTTGCCCAGGTGAGGAGACAGCGCCCGGTAGCCGTTCACAAACATGCCGCTGAGCAGCGTGACGCGCTCCACTGCAGTTGCGCGCTGGCCCAACGCCTCGAGCAGCACGATCGGCTCAGCGCTGAGACCGCCAGCGGCGACAAGCATGCCGGACGACACCTCGAGCAGAGCCTGCTTCGCCGACACCGACTCTGGACGACCTGACATACCTACCACCCTCACTGCTCGATGCCGTACGTCCCCATCACGCCTCCGCCATTTGCTGGCCAGGTCAATCGGACGGCGGCCCTAACCACTCTCGCAGCACGTCAGCCGTGTCAGCACCCAGCAATGGCGCGGGCGCCGGGTCCTCATCAGACATGAGGCTGGATTTCAGCGGATTGCCAGCCACCGTGACGGGCCCCCAGGCGGGGTCGTCGACCGACAGGAGCATTCGCCGGCTCCTGACATAGTCGAGCTTGACCACCTCGTCCACATTCCAAACGGGCGCTGCCGGAATGTCGTTTGCTCCCATGATTTTCAGGACATCAGTCACCGTGTACTGGCTCATCCACTTGTTGACGAGCGGGTCAAGGGTTGCACGATGCTCATGCCGAAGAATGCCGGTCGCGTACTCGGGCGTGTCGACAAGGTCAAACCTGCCGATGGTACGGGCGAACCTCACCCATACCGGCTGACCAAGGATCCCGAGAACCACCTGGCCATCGGCGGCGGTGTACGCCCCAAAAGGCGCGCCAAGCGAGTGGGCGCCGGGGGCTGGCACGTGCCCAAAAGCGCAGTGCATGATAACGGCCAACTCGTTCATCGCGATGGCGCCATCGAACATGGAGACGTCGACGTAGGCACCCTCCCCCGTGCGCTCGCGGTTGAACAGGGCCTGATAGATGGCCGACTGCACATTGGCAGCGGCGAAGATATCTGCGAGCGGGTAGCCCGGGTATACGGCCCCGCTCTCGGCTCCCTCGGGTCGGAGCAGGAGCCCTCCCATTGCTTGGGCGACGATGTCGAACGACGTTAGGTAGGGCAGGTCGCCCTCGTTGAACTCGGGAAGCCCAAACCCGGACACTGCCGCGTAAATTAGTCGGGGGTTGTGCTTGCGCAGCTCCTCGTAGGTAAGGCCGAGGCGAGGTAGCGAGGCCGGGCGGGCATTCTCTAGAAAGACGTCGGCTCTTCGCAAGAGCGCGAGGAACGTCCGCCGTCCCTCCTCTGACTTCAGGTCAAGGGTAATGCTGCGCTTGTTCCGGTTGGCTCGGATGAAGGACAAGCTCTGCGACCCGCTGCCCTCCCCCTTGATGGGGGCGACGTTCCTCGCGGTATCACCCCCGCCGGGAGCCTCGACCTTGACAACCTCTGCGCCGGCGTCGGCGAGCCACATCGAAGCCATCGGGCCAGCAATGAAGCCCTCAACCGTGAGGACGCGGATACCATTCAGCGGACCCTTCATGAACGCCACTCCGGAACTGTCTCGTTGGGCCAGAACTCCTGAAACCCAAGGGAGTCGAGTGCCTTTGCCTGCCCAAAGACCGGCGCCCGCTTCTCCGCGAAGGCGGTGAAGCCCTCAAGCGAGTCCGCAGTGCGGAAGCTGCGCTCGCTGACCTCGAGCTCCCAGTCCAATGCCTGGTCCCAGGGAAGGTCACAGTTGTCGTAGGCGAGGCGCTTGGTGGCTTGGACTGCATCAGGGCTGAACGACGCGATCGTCTGCGCCATCTGCGTGGCCTCAGCAAGTGCGCCGCCGGGCTCGGTAAGCCGTTGAGTCAAGCCCACACGAAGGGCCTCCGTGCCATCGATCCACTTCGACAGAAGCAACAGGTCCAGAGCGTCGCCCACGCCCAGCAGACGGGTCAGTCGAGTGGCCGTTTGCTGTCCGTTGACGACACCACGCCGGAGCCCTGCCTGTCCGAAGATCGACGTGGTTGACGCCACGCGGAGGTCACAGGCCACAGCGAGAGCGAAGCCCCCGCCGACGCACCATCCCTCTATAGCGGCGATCACCGGCTTATAGATGCGCCACGGCTTCGGAAGGGCCTGCCGCTGTCGGCTGGCGCCCTTTCCCAGCACACCGTCGGCAACGTACCCGGAGATGTTTGCACCGGTGCTGAAGGAGTCGAGGCCCGCCCCAGTGATCACCACGGCTCGCACGTCGTCGTTGCTCACGACATCTGTGTACGCGTCGTCGAGCTGCCTGTACATCTCCAACGTGAGCGAGTTCTTCTTGTTCGGGTTGTTGATGACGACCCTGGCAACGTGGTCGGTGACGTCGTAGTCGATCTCGGCCATGTCACTCCTCCTCAGGCTGTGTGTCCGGCAGGTTACCGGGCACGACGGGGCCGGTCACATCAGTAGCTCCGGGGAAGCCCGAGCACCCGTTCGGCGACATAGTTCAAGACCATCTGATTGTTGACAGGCGCGATTCGCTGGAGGCGCACCTCCGTCCAGTAGCGCCCGATGTGGTACTCGCGAGCGAAGGAATATCCGCCGAAGGTCTGCATCGCGTCGTCGGCGATGCGCCACGCGGCTTCCGAGGTGAGGTACTTGGCAGCGTTGGCGATCGGACCGATCGCCGCTGCTCCCTGCTGCTCACACGCCTCGATTGCAGACTGCAGGACATGTGCGGCCGCGAACAGCGCGAGGTAGCCCGCCGCCAAAGGATGTTGGACTGCCTGGTTCTTGCCGATCGGACGGCCGAACACCACGCGCTCGTTGGCATAGCGAGTGGCTGCCTCGAGACACCAGCGGCCGATGCCCATCGCGACTGCTGAGAGGTAGAGCCGCTCGACGTTGAGGCTGTGAAGCAAGTGGTAGAAGCCTTTGCCTTCTTCCCCTACCATCTCGGCCTGGGTCACCGGGTGGTCCCGGAAGTAGACCTCGGCCGAGCCGAAGGCATTTCTCCCGATCTTCTCGATCGGGCGAATGTCGATCGTAGGCGCCTGGATGTCCGTGATGAACAGCGTGAGACCGTCCCCCTTGCGATCGCCCGGACCGGGAGTGGAGGTACGGGTGAGTACGAGAACCTTGTGCGCGTACGCAGCACCGGAGTTCCACACCTTTTGCCCGTTGAGCACCCAGCCGGCCTGCGTCTTCGTGGCGGCCAGGCTGATCTTGGTGGTGTCAGTGCCCGCGTCTGGCTCGGTGACGCCAAAGGTCACCAACATCTCGCCCGCTGCGATCTTCGGGAGGAGTTCGCGTCGCTGCTCCTCCGTGCCGAACGCGAGGAGCGTCGGTACGCACAGGTTCGGCACGTGGACTGAGGATGCTGCATTCATGGCGCCACCGGCGGCAGCGACCTCCTCGAGCGCCGCGCAGAAGTCGGCGATCGTTCCGCCGCCACCGCCGTATTCCTCGGGGATGATGATGCCTAGGAAGCCAGCGTCGGCGAAGTCCTTGACGAAGTCGGCGGCATACTCATGCTTGCGGTCGCGCTCCTCCCAGTAGTCCGCTGGATACTTTGAGCAAACCGCCCGGACTGCCTCGCGGACCTCCTTGGAGGTGTCGAGATGAGGGAAGGGTGGTGTCTGCATCACGAGTCCTCGGCGCGGAAACTATGGAGGGGGGCTGGAGTCATTCCGGACGGCAAGCAGTGGAACGACGGTGCGAACCTAGTACATCATATATTACGGACGAGCGCCATCCTCCGCTAGCCATCGACTCGGTCAGCCTCGCGCGTCGAAGCGATAGAGGCGCACCGTTGATGGCACCTGACTCGACAACTGGGCAGCCAGCATCTCGAGCTCACGGTCGGAGGCGACCAGGCGACTGTGCAGTTGGTACTCGTGCTCTTGCCACGAGCTGACCGAGTACTCCTCAACGAACCGAAGTGGCGTCTCGGCGTCCTTGAGTAGTCGCCAGGCGGTTCCCCCGGTCCTGAGCCGCACTCGACGAACTCCGACCATACGCCGTAGGAACTCTTCCTCGCATTCTGGGTCGATCCAGTACACGGTCTGAACGACAACCTCACCTCCCATCTGGTGGGGGTCTACGACGAGGCTCGGCTCCGGCCAGTGCATGGATGGCGTCCGATCCAAATGGTCGAACCGGATCACGGGTAGCCATGCTGCCAGGGTCGCACCGAGCGCAAGAGTCGAAGCTGACACGAGATAGGCGGTCCCAAGGCCCCAACGCGCAGCTGCTGCGCCCACGACCACCGAACCGAAGGCCTGCCCACCGAACATCGCCATCCAGTAGGTCGCAAGGCCGCGTGCCCTAACCCAGGCAGGAAGGTACAGCTGCATCGAGGCGGCCATGGTGCTGAGGCATAGCGTCCATCCCCAGCCTGCTACGGCAAGGAGCGCGACGGCGAGCGAGACCATGCGCACCCAAGGCATCACGGCGATGACGGTCGCGCTGACGACGAAGCACACAGCGATGATGGCATTGGCGCTGAGTCGCCGACGTAGCCGCGACGTAGAGAGTCCGCCAGCGACGGCACCGAGCCCGACACACCCTACGAGAGCTCCGTACCCCCCGGATCCTAACCTCAGCACCTGGGTTGCCAGGAGCGGCAGGAGGGCGAAGACTGCCATCATTCCGGTGGTAAACCAGAAGGCCCGGAGCATAAGTCGTAGTACCTGGGGTGAGTGCCGAACATAGCGAACCCCGCTGCGTACCGCCGGGAAGAAGCGCTCGCGCTGGCTGACGCGGTTCACCTTGCCGTTCCACGCCAGGAGTACGGACAGGAACAGGGCGCACGTGGCGGCGCTGAGCGCGAACACTGCGGGAACGCCCGCCACAGTGATGACCACGCCGGCGCCGGCAGGACCAACTACGCGGGCAAGGTTAGCTCCGACCGCCACGAGGGCTGCCGCTGACGGTATCTCCGAACGCGAGACCAGGTCAGGAACCAGCGACTGGAACGGTGTGAGGGTGATCGCGTTGCCGACGCCGACGAGCACGGTCAGGGCTAGGATCCACCTGACCGTGAGGAGGTCCCGCCAGGCCATGAAGGTCAGGAGCGACATCACGAGCAGTGCGCCAGACTGAACGGCGATCAAGAGTCGCCGCCTGTCGAGGTTGTCCGCGAGGACACCGCCCGGAAGAGCGAGGAGCGCCATCGGCAGAGTGATGGCCGTCTGGACCAGCGCCACGTATTTGGCACCGCCCGGTTGGCTGACCACAAACCACTGGCCGCCGAGGGTCTCCATCCAGGTGCCTAGGGACGAGGCCGCGAACGCCATCCACAACCAGCGGAAGGTTCGGTGCTCAAGCGGCGAGAGCATGCGCTCCCTCGCCACTTCCGCGCCCTCTTGTTGGCCGTCAGCCACAGCAATCACC
The DNA here is from genome assembly GCA_033097465.1 of Acidothermaceae bacterium B102. Lineage (GTDB taxonomy): Bacteria > Actinomycetota > Actinomycetes > JAWWOL01 > JAWWOL01 > JAWWOL01. The sequence continues at coordinate 2,285,948 of AP028633.1, read as the reverse complement.
CGGTGCGTGCCGCGAGTCTGACATCAAGCCTCGTCCGACGCATGCCTTGTCAGGCCACGGGCGCCCAGCGTCTCGTCAATGGACCCGCGCACCCGTCTCGGATCCGGTGACAGGCTCCTCCGAGCGGCCCGCCTCGAGGAGCGCGTTGATGCCGGTCGGGTTGGAAGCACTCTCCCGCTCAAGCACGACGAGGTTCTCACGGTCGACGTGGGGCGTCCGACGGGTCGGCATGCTCCGTCACGAGCAACCTCCGTCGTCGCGTCGACGTGCGCCCGACTAGCACCTTCGAGAGCGCGAATCGGGGTCGGGGGCTCACAGGTCAGATCGCGCGATATCTGCATTGCAGGCATGCCTAGGCTCGCCCCGGAGATCGAAGCTTGGCGGTAGGAATGAGTTCGGGCCGTGCCCAAACACAAGCCCTTTCACGACGAATCTCTCACGAGGCGAGCCAACCGCCGTCAACGATAAGTTGCTGACCGGTCATGTACGACGAGGCGTCCGACAGGAGGTAGACCGCGGCTCCACCAAGCTCTTCCGGACGCCCGAGCCGACCCATCGGTATCCGCCCCTCGATCCGAGCGAGCTCGCTCGGCTTCGATAGGAGATCCTCGGTCAACTCCGTTCGGAAATAGCCCGGGGAGATTGCGTTGACTCGAACCCCCTGGGTCGCCCACTCAGTTGCGAGCGTCCGCACGACCCCGAGGATTCCCGCCTTGGACGCAGCGTAGGCCACAGCTCGCGGAATACCGATCGACGAGCCAAGCGAGCCGATGAACACATGGCTGGATGTTGTGCCGGCAGGCCGCCACTTCATCAGCTCCCGCGACAGGACGAACGGAGCCTGCAGGTTGACTGCGAGCACGCGCAGGAGGTCCTCATCGGGAAACTCACGCGCGTCCGCGCGATGCGTGATTCCCGCCGCGTGCACCACGCCGTTGACCTCACGGCTACTGACCTCGCGAGCGAGGTCTGCCACAGCGTCAAGCTTGGAAAGGTCGGTACAGCGAACCTGAGCTGACCCTCCTGACTCCTCGATGGCGTTCTTCGTCTGAGTGAGCTGCGACTCGGTGCGAGCAACGAGAGTGACCGTGGCCCCTGCCGCTGCGACGACTTCGGCAATCGCTCGCCCAAGGCCTCGACCGGCTCCGGTCACGACGATGTGGCGGTCCCGAAGCGCAAACATCGTCACGACGAACGCACCGCGCAGGTCTTGGTACGTGTATAGAAGGCCAATGCTTCCAGACCCTGCTCCTTGAATGGAGAACCCGACAACTTGAAGCCGCCGAACGGCTGGTGGACGTCCCACCCCGACGTCGGGAGGTTCACGGCTGCTTGTCCTGCGTCGATGCGGCGCAAAAACTCGTCAGCCGCAGCGAGACTTCGGGTGAACAAGGCGGCCGACAGCCCATAGTCCGACCCATTGGCAAGAGCGATGGCCTCGTCGAGCGACGCCACCGCCATGACAGCAACGACAGGGCCGAACACCTCCTGGCTCCAGATGCTTTGCTGGGGCGTAATGTCGTCGACGACGGTCGGGAGGACGTAGCAGCCTCGGGCAAGGACGTCACCCTCACCTGTCGTGCCACCGATGAGAACGGTGGCGCCCTCGGACACCGCCTTCGACACATGGCCCATCACCTCGGACTGCTGGCTGCGGCTCACCATAGGCCCGACGACGGTCCCAGGCTCCAGACTAGGTCCGGGTGTCATGGACTGGGCGATGGCGACCAAGCGGTCGACCAGGCCGTCTTTGACCGATGCCTCAACAAGAACTCGGCTCGTCGACGTGCACCGCTGTCCAGCCTGGGCGAATCCGGCGGCCGCGATGGTCTGCGCGGCCAAGTCCAAGTCCGCGTCAGCGAGCACGATGGCCGCGTTCTTGCCTCCCATCTCGGTCTGGATACGAATGTTTCGCCCGGCCACTTTGCGCTGCAGGTCGAGGCCGACGCTGGTCGATCCCGTGAAGGTAATCGCGTCGATTTCCCGCGAGTCGATGAGCGCGTCACTGAGTTGGCTCGCCCTGCCCGTAACAGTGGTGATGACTTCCGGCGGCAAACCTGCATCAAGCAGTGCTCGAGTCAGTTCCAGCGCGATCACCGGCGTGTCGGAAGCCGGCTTGAGCACGACTGCATTCCCTGCGGCCAGCGCAGGGGCGACCTTGCGCGCAGGGGTGAGGAGAGGATCGTTCCACGGCGTGATCGCGAGGACCACCCCGATCGGCTCGTGTCGCACTGTCGTCGTCGTGTTGGGCCTCGCATCGTGAATGAGGTCTCCGTACGGAAGCCGAGCAACGCCCGCATAGAACTCGAAGAACTCGGCGGCCTTGCCGACCTCGCCTGTCGCCTCCGCCAGAGTCTTCCCGTTCTCGCGAGCAAGGAGCTCGGCAAGCTCGCTCGCTCGCTCACGCAGGATCGCCGCGGTGCGGAACAGGACCCGTCCCCGTTCGAGCGCGTTCGTGCTTCCCCAGAGCCGCGCCCCTTCGCGGGCGGTCACGAAACCGGCCCGGACGGTGTCCGCATCGAGGGCCGGCACCTGCCAGAGAACATTGTCCCACCTGGCGGGCTCACGAACCTCGACGTGGGAGACCGAGCCGACCCAGAGGCCACCCACATGGGCCTCGTAGCGAAGGGCATGAGTCATGACGGGTCTCCCATCGCGGTCCACGCGCCGATAAGATCACCAGTGCGTAGGAACGCCATCAAGTTGGCCAGGCGGCCTGGCTCAAGGGTCACCGGGTTCGTCGGGCGGGGGTAGTCGCGGACCACGGACTCAGCCAAGCGAGGGAGGTCCTCGACGGGCGTGCTGAAAGCGCTCAAGTCTGTTGGGACCCCCACCACCTCGGTCAGGGTCTGCGCCGCCTGCGCCACGTCGAAGAGCGTCGCGTCAGTACGGCTCAGAACCGCAGCGGCAAGGTCAGCGGCGGCCTGCGCCGGCATCCCCTGGTTGTAGGCGATGCAGTAGGGCAACGCGATCGCGCATCCGACACCGTGGGCCAAGTGATGACGGGCTGCCAACACGTAGCTCATCGAGTGCCCCAGGACGACCCCTGCATTGAGCGCGACCCCGGCGAGGAAGGATGCGTAAAGAAGCTCCGACCTCGCCGCAGGGTCGCCCTCAAACGCGGTCGGCAGGTTGGCGAAGATTCGGCGCGCGGCGTCGCCCGCAAACAGCCACGTAAGCTCATTCGACGTCGTGGACATCATCGACTCGATGGAGTGCGACAGGGCGTCGAGCGCGGTCGAAGCCACCACCGACCCAGGCAACGCCTTCACCAGTTCCTGGTCGAGGACGGCGATGTCGGGAACGAACTGCGAAGAAAGTACTGCGCGCTTCGCGCCATCGACCGAGAACATGGCAACCCGCGTCGCCTCCGCACCGGTGCCTACGGTGGTGGGTACCAACACGAGCGGCTTGAAGCCCGGGACGCGTGGAACCGGACCCTTGAGCTCGCGGAGGCTCGAGCCCGTTGCGGCCACATAAGCCACGAGCTTCGCCGTATCCAGGGCGCTGCCACCGCCGATGCCGACGAACGCCACGGCCGACGAGTCGGCCGCGATGGCGGTAGCCATCTCAACCATGTCTAGCTCGGGCTCGCCGGTAATCTCCGCGAACATTTGCGGCGTGTACCCCGCGTCGGCCAGCCCCTCGAGCAGCCGAGCGGCGAGACCATTCTGGTGCACGACGCGGTCGGCGAGGATCACGACCGAACCACTCGTAACGCCCTGCGCGAGCAGGAGGGAACCTACGTCACCAGATGCGCCGGCGCGTCGTACCACCTTGCCCGGGAAGATGAACTCAGTGATGTCTGCTTGAACCACGACACGTCCTCGGGTCTCCGCCTTGCAAGGCGGCAGGTCGTCGTCACTCCCCCGGTCTGGTCGAGGGGCAGTGGGTCGTGCAGCTGGTCGGACCTGAAGTCCCACCAACATATACAATGTTCAAAACAGAATCTCTCACACTCCCCGTGACTATTCAAGGCTCTTGGCCGCAGCCTCGGTCACTGCTCGTGGCCGCGACCGGGTCCCCCGAGCGACGGCATCTCGGCCCGGGGTCACGTTGGCGCGCAGACGCGAGCGGCAGTGTCCATCCCAGCTGAGACGCCAAGAACGCCCTACACAACACCGTTTCGCGTAGCCCCACCGTCGCGGAAGAGGACCCCCTTGGCTAGGGACAGCTGCTGCCTACGCGCGATGCCGTTCGACCAGTTCAAGTGCATCAGCCAAGCTGGGCGGGACGCCAACGGATCGCGTCTCGGTGTAGGAGTCGAGGCCCTCATAGCCTTGCTCGCGTCCGATCCCACTGGACTTGAAGCCGCCGGCCGGGGCATGTAGACCTGCGGCATTCCCGTTAAGCTCGACCGTCCCCGTCCGAATCCTTGACGCGACCGAGAGCCCACGCTGCGGGTCGGCCGTGAACACGGCTCCGTTGAGCCCGTACCCCGAGTCGTTGGCGATGGCGACCGCCTCGTCCTCGGTTTCGTAGGTGAGGACCGCGAGCACGGGGCCGAAGATCTCCTCCTGCGCGATGCGGCTGCCTCGTGAGACACCCGTGAAGATGGTCGGCTCGACGTACCATCCGTGGTCGTACCCCGACGGTCGACCTCCGCCCACAACGGCTCGGGCACCCTCGCCGAGCCCGATGTCGATGTAGTCCTCCACCACGCGCCGGTGTCGCGCGCTGGCCATCGGACCAATCTGGGTGGACGGGTCAAACGGGTCGCCCATCGGCATGGACTCGACAAGAGCCACGAGGCGGTCTACGAGCCCGCGCTCCCTGCGCTTGGACACCACTAGGCGGGTCTTGAGACTGCACACTTGCCCGCTGTTGCGAAGAGACCCAAGGCGAAGGCGCTCAACTGCATCGTCTAGGTCAGCATCATCGAGGAAGATCGCGGCAGACTTGCCACCGAGCTCGAGGGTCACGCGCCGAAGGCCCTGACCACATATGGCGGCAACCCGACGGCCCGCATTGGTCGAACCGGTGAACGCCACTTTGTCTACCCCAGGGTGCGAGACCAGGTGCTGGCTCGTGTCTCTGTCTGCCGGTAGCAAGTTAAATACGCCTGACGGGAGGCCGGCGCGCTCAAGCAACTCGGCCATGAGGTAAGCGTCCAACGGGGTTTCCGGAGACGGCTTGAGGACCATTGTGCATCCGCTGACGAGTGCTGGCGCGACTTTGAGCATGGCGATGCTCTGTGGGACGTTCCAGGGGATAACGCCCGCGACGACCCCTACCGGTTCGCGCGTGACGAGCGCGGAGCCAGTGCTCGCACGGCGTATCGTCCGGAAAGGGTACGACTGAGCCAGCTCTAGGTAGCTCTCGAGAATCATCCGTGGGGCAGCCGCCTGAAAGGTCACAGACAACGAAATCGGGCAGCCCATCTCCTGCGAGATCAGCCGAGCCATTTCTTGCTCGTGGTCGGCATACAAGTCGCGAAACCGGCTAAGGATCTCTAGGCGGTCTCCCAGCGGCATCTGAGGCCACGGACCCGAATCGAAGGCATACCGGGCGGCGGCCACCGCAGCGTCTGCATCCTCACGCGAGGACGACGGTACGGTTGCGATAACCTCCTCCGTCGCCGGGTTGACAACCTCCAGCCGACCCTGGCCACGCGGCCGAACCCAGTTGCCGCCGATGAACAGGTGGTCAAGCTTGCCGGTCCAGCCCATGTGTCTCCTCGGCATCGCACAGGGAGACGGCACTACGGTGGCGGCCGTCATCGCCCGCACGGCAAAATATATCATACGTGCGAGCCCTCGACCCGACATGTCTGCGACATGGCGGAGTCCCAGAAGCCATCAGCCGCCCTGAGACACGGCCGTCGTCGCGTGGCCGCCCTCAGGCTTCCTCGGGCTCGCTCCATAGCCCACGCTTCTCTAGCGTGGCGATGAGCCTGTCGGCACCCTCTAAGATGTGCTGCTCGACAAGGGTCCGCGTCTTCTTCGCGTTCCTTCTGCGAAGGGAAGCGATGATCTCAGGATGCTCGTGATGGCTGGATTCGATCCAGCCCTCGATGGTCGAGTAAAACTGTAGCGGAAGGGTGCGCACGACTGATCCGAGCAGCATCGCTAGGCGTGTCGAGTCTGCAGCGAGATTGATCTCGCGATGAAACGCGTGACCAAGCCTGACGATCATCTCGCGATCGTCGGCGTCTACGGCCTCGTGGTAAGCCCTGTCTACGCCTTCCAGCCGCTCCAGTTGCTCCGGCGTGATCGTCTTCGCGGCGCGAGCTCCCAGCTCGCCGGCGAGAAAGGCTTGCGCCCAGAACAGATCGCGGATGTCCTGCTGTCTGAACGTCGCCACGACGAAGCCGCGGCGAGGGATCTGGCGGACGAATCCCTGGTTGCTTAGAGCGAGGAGCCCTTCGCGCACGGGGGTGTTGCTCACGCCGACCGCCTCCGCGATCCGTTCCATGCGCAGGAACTCACCTGGCCGGACGGCGCCGGAGATGATGAGCTCGCGTACGTAAGCGGCTACCTCTTCTGGTAGTTGCTGGCGGCGCGGCTCAAACCCGAGCCCCGCAATCAAGTCCGCGCTCATGTCACCCTGCTCCGTGCGTACACATAGTGTTTAGTGCAGCATACCTCCCTCGACAGGTCGGCGCATGAACTGCCTCCCCCCGCCGTCGGCGCGGCGCCCTCGTGTGCACGGCCGGCTCCGCGGTCTGACCAACTTGGTCGCGCACTCGGCGCGAGTCGTAGCGTGGGCCGATGAGGGAGCGAGGGCTGCCCCTCTTGCCGCCGGCACGCTCGCACTACACGGGTGACCGAGACAGCGATGGTCGAGAGGACTCAGAATGCCCGGCGCGGTCCGGGTTCGTACACGCGAATGCCGCGACGTCCCGGATTCAACCAGCGTCTGCCTGGTCACAACGTCCGCGCCACGTCCGTGGCGAGACAGCCAAAGGGAAGGCGGAAACGATGACAGCTGGAACGCCCTCGAGAGGCGGACACCTCTGAGCCGCTCGCGACCCGCGGCAGACCAACGGGCGCGGGCGACTGCGCGCTTAAGCGCTCACGCCCGCGAGGTGTCGGACCGAGGTCAGGACCGCCACTGCGGGGGCCCGTTCGTGGGCCACAACTCATCGAACCCGAGCGTGTGCAAGGCCTTCTCCTGGCCGAAAACGGCTGCCCGCTTCTCGGCGAACGCTGTGAAGCCCTCCAGGGAGTCGGCCGTTCGGAAGCTGCGCTCGCTGACTTCCAACTCCCAGTCCAAGGCCTCGTCCCACGTCAGGTCGTGGTTGTCGTAGGCGAGGCGCTTCGTACCCTGGACGGCATCGGGGCTGAAGGCCGCGATAGTTCTCGCCATGTCAAGCGCCTCCGCCAGCGCCCCGCCCGGCTCAACGAGGCGCTGAGCCAGCCCGATCCGAAAGGCCTCGGCGCCGTCGACGTACTTCGACAGGAAAAGCATCTCCAGCGCGTCGGCCATCCCAATGAGGCGGGTCAAGAGGGTGCCCTGTGTGGCCCCGTTCGCTACGCCGCGTTTGTGACCAGACGCGCCGAGAGTTGATGCCGTGGTCACGACGCGCAAATCGCAGTAGAGCGCCAGAGTAAATCCGCCACCGACGCAATAGCCCTCGATGGCGGCGATCACCGGCTTGTAGATGCGCCACGGCTTGGGAATTGGCTTGCGCTGCTGCTCCGCGTCCTGACCGAGCACACCGTCGGACAGGTACCCCTTGATGCTCGCACCGGCGCAGAACGCGCGATCACCAGCACCGGTAATGACGACTGCACGGACGTCATCGTTGGCCACCACGTCTGCGTATGCGTCACTGAGCTGCGCCGACATCTCCTTGTCTACCGCGTTACGCGCCTGGGGGTTGTTGAGCACGATCGTCGCGACGTGATCGCTCACCGTGTAGTCAATCTGGCCCATTGCTTCGCTCCCTCGGCGTACCGCAGCCACAAGTTGATGACGTCACACGGTACATCATATATGGTTACCACTCCAGCCTTCGAGCTCGGACGCACCGGCACGGTCCCCGCAGCGAGTTCGCTGTTGAGTCCGTGCAAGCCCGCTTGGGCATTGGCCTGCGTTTTGACTGACCGAGCACGACGGATGCTGACCGTCAAGGGGACGTCATGATCTACACCACGACTCACGAAGTGCGGTATGGAGACATCGACCGCTTCGGCCACGTCAACCACATCAAGTTGCTCGAGTTCTTCGAGAGTGCACGCAACCCGTTCTTTCGCGACATGGCCGACTTTGAGGGACTCCCGAACGTCCTGGACGTCGCCGGCTTCGTGGTGGTTCAGCTCAAGGCCACGTTTCACCGGCCCGTCGACAAGCTCGCGATCGCCGTCGAAGTGCGTACCAGCGTCGAACGGCTCGGCGACTCGTCTGTGACGATGCGCTACGAGCTGTGGCACGACACAGCGCTGCGCGTTACCGCGACGACGGTGCTGGTTTTCGTCGCCAATGGCAAAGGCGATCCCATGTCGCCACTGCGACGCGAGTACATGCTGCGTCACCTCGACGGCGACAACTCCGACGCGCTGAATCCGACAGCCCGCGAGCCGACGACGCCCGACAAGGCAAAGTGACTCGTTGACCTCGGCGGCCCCAGCGGCCGCGATGAGAAAAGACCCAGCGGGAGCGGCGCGGCCGTCGACACCGCGCAAGTTCGGTCAGGACTCACGCGCGTGAAAGAGCGTCTCCTGCGCCAGACTAGCGACTACCTGACCCTCCTCCTGATGGACTGTGCCCGTGTAAAACCCTCGCCCGTGCGCCACCGTCTGCGGCGTCAAAGTCACGAACATCCACTGACTGGCGCGGGAGGCTCGGTGGAACCAGACCGCGTAGTCTAGGCTTGTGCTCGCTCGATGGGTCGGCGTCGCGAAGTGGTTGACCGCGTTTGTAGAATCGCCGCAATAGGCGAGGGCGCAGGCGTTCCACAGCGGTGAGGAGGGCAACTCCTCGCGGCACTTGAGCCAGAATCGACTCGGGACTCGGTCGGGTGAGGCGGTCTCAGGGTCCAACCGACCGTCTACGGAGAACAGCCGCGGCGGCACCCATTCCGGAGCACCCTCAGGAGCCGCGCCAGTGAGCGTTGACGACGTCTGGCTGCTCGGCCCCTCCTCCCGGTCCTGAAAGGACGCCGCCGTGTGACAGAGCGCCCGCCCGCTCTGAAGGGCAGTGACGCGACGTGAGGAGAACCGCCTTCCGTCCCGCTCGATCTCGACGTGATACTGGGTTGGCCGCTCAGGATCACCGGGTCGAAGAAAGTAGCAGTGGAATGAGTGCGGCGCGCGCTCCACAGGACAGGTTAGGCCCGCCGCCATCAGTGACTGCGCGGCTATCTGCCCACCGAACATCTTGGCCGAATCGGGGTACACGTAGGATGCCACGAAACGCTGCGGCGCAATCTGGTCTAGCTTCAGCAGATCGAGCAGAGACCGCCGGTTGATCACTGTGGATAGTGCAGTGGCAGATGCTGGACGTTCCATGACCCCATCGCCTGCTGTCTGAAATCTCAAGTCTGGCATTACGACGACGAGACATACGGGCTAGTGAGCGGTGAACCCCCCGTCGACGGGGAGCGCAACTCCGAGCACAAAACTAGCGCCTGGACTGCAAAGCCAGAGGACGGCAGCTGCGATTTCGTCAGCCCGTCCCAGCCGCGCGATCGGCTGCTCCTTCAGGATCGCCGTGAGTGCATCTGCCTGAGTGGCTAGCATGGTTGAGACCATAGGCGTGTCGATGGTGCCGGGGCAGACGGCATTAATGCGCACCCCGCGGGGGGCGTACTCGAGCGCGGCGCTTTTAGTAAGGCCGATCACCCCGTGCTTCGTCGCGTGATAGGAGGCGCGAGACGGCAACCCGACCAACCCCCCTAGTGACGAGTTGTTGACGATCGCACCAGTGCCTTGAGCGCGCATTTGTCGAAGCTCGTGCTTCATGCAAGCCCATACACCACGGAGATTGACTGCGTTCACCAACTCGAAGTTCTCAAGCAGTTCGTCCGCGGCATCGCTCGGTGGGACTTGAATGCCCGCATTGTTGAAGGCCATGTCGAGCCGGCCGAAGGTGGCCACTGTACGCTCGACCATCGCAGCAACCTGCGCTTCGTCAGAGACGTCACAGGCAACACTCATGACCGAATGGCCCTCCGCGGCAATCTTTCGGGTCGCCTCGTTTAGACCTGACTCATCGACGTCGGCGAGTACCACGCTGGCGCCGGCCTGCGCGAAAGCCTGGGCGGTAGCCAGCCCAATGCCGGAACTGGCTCCGGTGACGAGGGCGACCTGACCCTCAAAGTCGTAGTGTGGATTCATCGTCAAGCTCCCGACTGAGTTGAGAAAAATGCGTTCGTTGCCAGTCCCTCGCGGCTTGGGCCCTGAGTCAAGACTAGCCCTGCCAGGTTGCCACTCGACCGGCGCGGTGGGGGTCGGCTCCCCATCCTGTGTGCGGGAGCCGACCCCACTCGCCCTTTCGTGCGCTGTTAGAACTGGGGGTTGTACTGGTCCACGTTGGTCTTATCGATGATGTTCACACCGTTCCAGGTCGACGCATCAGCGGGCACCGGCCCACCGTCACCCAGCTGGATGCGTGGACCCTGCTTACCCTGGAAGGCCAGACGAATCATCTCAATGCCCGCCTGCGCACTGCCGGCGGGGTAGCCACCGGTAGTCGCCGCAACCGTCCCACTCTTGATGTCAGCCACGATGGCCTTTGAGCCGAACTGGTCGTAGACCTTGATCTTGCCGGACTTTCCCGCGGCCTTGATGGCCGTCAGGGCGCCGACGGTGATGTCTGCGTAGGCCGAGAAGATGATCGTGGCGTCCGGGTGGGCCACGAGCAACGGCGCCGTCTTCTGCTGGCCTTGAAGGGTCGAGAAGTCGGTCGAGACATTGGCGACAATCTGGAACTGCGGATCCTCACTCTTGATCAGGGCCAGCGCAGCATCGATCTCAGGGGTGAGCGGGTGCAGGGGGGGGCCGGTAACCACGATCACCTTCTGAGGTCCAGGGTTGTTCTTGATCATGTACTTCAGGTAGTCGTGGACCGCAAGGATACTGTTGTTCCCGACCGCCCCAATCGTCCCGTTAGCCACCTGGTCTCGCCCGTTCGGCTTACTTGAGAGGCCGCAGATGGGTCCAGACAGGTCGACGACGGCGATGTTGGCGGCGGGCGCCGTGGTCGTCAAGATCTTGCACTCCCCCGGGCCGTCATCGGTATCCACGACGAAGGCATTGAACTTCTTGCTCGTGATGGCGCTCTGGATCATGTTCAGTTGTTTGGTTGCGTCCCAGTCCGCGTTGAACGTCGTTACCGTCGCCCCGGGGATCTTCGCGACAGCAGCATTCAGGGCCGCACCCCGGATGGTCAGGTAGTTGTTCTCATTGCCAGCCGGGAAGTACGCGATGTGCGGCGGACCGGTGACGGTGATCGTCTGTGGTGTTCCCGTGCCGGGCGGGCCACCGGCCGGCCCACTGCCAATGTCCAGCTTCACCGTCTGCCAGCCTGCCGAGCTTGCCACCGGTGTCGTGCTTGTGGAGGCGGGCACCCCAGCCGATGTGGCAGCTGCGGAGGCGCCAGTGCTACCCGACGTCGCCCCTGCGGCGGACGAGCCAACACTGGCCGAGGTGGCCGCAGCCGACACGGAACTCGAACCGGCCGAGGTGCCACCGGCGGCGGACGAGCTGTTGCTCGACGTGCCGCAGGCTGCGAGGACTACCATGGCCAACGGCGCGGCAACGATCGCTGGCTTGCGCAGAAAAAGGCGGGGCTCCATACTCATGTGGATTCGTTCCCTTTCGGATTTCGAGTCGCTCCGACCGGAGGTCGGGGCCGGGTCTGCCAGACTTACCTTTCCTGCTCGCGCCTGGTCGCTACTCGGAGAAAGCAGCCGAGAGCATGAGGTCGGCGCGCACACCCGTGCCGCCCGCTACAAATTCCTCGACTAACCGACCGCCAGCGAGCACGACCACGCGGTCGGCCAAGACAGTCAGCTCGTCGAGCTCGGAGGACACGACGATCACCGTCGCGCCTGCGGCGGCCGAAGCTCGCAGACTTGTCAGGATCGCGGCCTTTGCACCAACGTCGATCCCACGGGTTGGCTCGTCGGCCAACAAAACCTCGGGCTGCGCCAGATGCCACCTGGCGAGAAGCACCTTCTGCTGATTTCCACCCGATAGATTTCGAACTGGCTGCTCCAGTCGGCTGGGATCCAGCTCAAATTCTTGAGCAACATCGCGAATTTCACGCTTCATCTTGCTCCGTCGGACGAAGCCAGCACGGGAATATCTCGCGAGATTGCTAATCCCGATGTTCTCGCGCGACGACATGTGCATCAGTAGGCCTTGACCCTTGCGGTCCTCGGGGATCAAGGCGATACCCAGACGCCTCGATTGACGAGCAGTCGTGGGCCAACGGCCCACAACTCCGTCCACGACGAGGCTGCCGCGCGCAGAAGGCTCGAGCCCTGCGATCGCGCGGAGAAGAGTCGTACGGCCGGAACCTACAAGGCCGGCTACGCCCAGAATCTCGCCCCGATGGGCCTGGATGGAGACCCCCTGTAGGATGCCAGGTACATGCAGGTCGTCAACGCGGATCAGGGGCTGCGCTTGCGCGTCGACGGGATCTGACGCTCGGTGGCTCGCCAGCAAATCCGGTGCAGCCTTTCCCAACATCGCCGCCAGCAATGCATCGCGCGTCCACTGGCTAGTAGGGCCAGTCTGCGTCGACTCGCCGTTGCGGAAAACCGTGATGTCGTCGCTGATCGATAGCACTTCGTTCAAGTTGTGCGAGACCAGAACCATGGTGACGCCGGATGTACGGAGTTCTCTCATGATGCGAAATAGTGTTTCGCGCTCCGCATTGACCAGGGACGAGGTTGGTTCGTCGAAGAGGATAATTCGTGCGCCCGACGCCAGTGCTCGCATGATCTCGAGCATCTGCTGGTCCGCTACCGACAGGTCGCCGGCTTTAACGCCGGGCGGGATGGACACCCCGACTCGCTGGCATAAAGCTCGGTAACGGTCGAACATGACTGACCGCTCGAGAAATCCGCCCCGCACCGCCTCTTGCCCGAGGAAGACGTTGGCACATGCCGACATCTTGGGCAGTATGGTCAATTCCTGGTAGATCGCGGCGACCCCCAAGGACTGCGCAGCTCGAGGGCTAATCCCCGTTGTTTCGGTACCCCCGACAAAGATTGATCCTGAGTCGACGCGGAGTCGTCCCGCGATAGCGCCAAGGGCGGTTGACTTTCCAGCCCCGTTCTCACCTACCAAGGCGTGGATTGTCCCCGCGCGAACCGCAAGGTTTGCGCTCTTGAGTGCGACGATGCCGCCGAATGCCTTTCTGAGCGCGACGGCCCTGACCAGGTGCTCAGTCGGGCTCGAACTTCTGTCGCTCATCGTCTCATGACTTTCTGCTGGCAACCGACGCCGACCGCACCAGGTGGTCAAAGCTGACCGCCGTGACGAGTACCGCGCACTGCACGACCAATTGAACGGATGTGTTAATCGCCAGTGAGTCAAACAGGTTGGTGAGTGTGGCGACGATGAGGAGCCCGATCACTGTCCTCCACATGGCGCCTTCTCCACCAAGCAGCGCAGTCCCGCCGAGGATGACCACGGTTATCGCCACCAGGGGGAGATCCTGACCCGTGTCCGCCTGGGCCACGCCCAGCTTTGAACAATCGATCGCGCCGGCCAGGCCCGAGAGTGTTCCCACGATCAGGTAGGTCGAGCCACGCACAAGCTGCACGCGGAGTCCTGCGAGCCTCGCCGCCTCGGCGCTCCCGCCAACCGCATAGATGTTCTGACCCAAGATCGTCCTCGACAGCGCTACTCCGCCACCGACGAGAACCCCGATTGCGATGAGACCGCTGATGGGAATCCCACCAAGTTGACCGAGGCCGAGGGTGTCGAATCCCGGGGCAAGGTTGACTGGGTTGTTGTTCGAGGCCATGTATGCCAAGCCGAGGAATCCGGATGACGTAGCAAGCGTCGCAACGAAGGGGTTGACCTTCAGTTGCGTAATGATCAGTGCGTTGACAAGCCCGGCGAGGCATCCGACCAAGAGCGTGACCAAGAGTGCGATGGTCGGCGAAGCGTGCGAGGAGACAGTCGCGAACGTGACAGCGCCCAGCCCATAGATGGAGCCCACCGACAGATCAAAGCCGCCACAGATGATGACAAGGGTCATGCCAACAGCGATGATGGCGACCGGAGCGTTTTGGCTCATGACGTTACGCAGGTTGTCGATCGACAGGAACGTGGGGTAGACCAACCGCGCTACGACGAGAAGAATGATAAGCGCCCAGATCATCCCGTACCGGAGCGCTACCTGCGCCACGCCCCGGACACGAGAGGTGGCAGAGCGCGTCTGCGGCGCAGGTGGAGTCGAGGCCGCGTCTCCGGCTGCCCCCGTCTCAACATTCACGACGGGAACGCCTCCGGGAGGTTGACTGCCCATGTTGGAACTCGATTCGGTTTCGATCATGAGCGCTGCTTCCCCGCTCCTATGCCGACGTATCCCGTCTGGGTCATTCGCTCTCCATGTATCATATATAACATTTGCTGAGCCCGCATAGGGCCGAGCTCCCGATCTGCGTGATCGTTACGGCACCGTTACCGACGTCCCGGAGGTCACGGGGACGGCGTCCTCAGGGTGAGCAGCAGCGGGAGTGCCAGGTGTGCAGCCGCGGCCGATGTCGAGAGTGGGAATATATTGTATGTGGAGGCCAGACGTGTCAAGGTTTCGAGACGGGATGTCCGACAGACCGACGGAGGTGGGCGGTGCAGGCGTGGCAGTACACAGGCGACAACGTTCCGATCGCGCTCAACGAGGTGCAAGAGCCGTCGGTAGGGCCCGGCGACGTACTCATCCGCGTCATGGCCGCAGGCATCTGTCACAGCGATGTTGGGTTTCTGGACGGCACGATCAGCAGCCTTCTTGGATCTAGGCCGATCACGCTTGGCCACGAGTCCGCCGGTGTGGTCGCCGCCCTCGGGGCCCGCGCCTCCGGGTTTCACGTCGGCGACCGAGTCGCCGTCCGATCGGCCATCGAGGGCCCCGGGTGCGGTCGCGACGGTGGGTTTCAGAAGTTGGTCGCGGCGCAGTCGGAACTCCTCGTACGCATACCCGACGAGGTTGCGTGGGATCAGGCCGCAGTCTCCACAGACGCCGGCGGGACTGCCTATCGCGCCGTGATCACTCGCGGCGAGGTTAAGGCAGGCGACAAGGTTGGCATCATCGGCATGGGCGGACTGGGTTCGCTGGCGGTGCAGATGGCGCGCGGAGTTGGGGCTGATGTCTACGTAGCAGAGATCAACCCCGCCCTTCACGACTACGCCCGAGAGCTTGGCGTCACTGCAGTGTCCACCGGCCTAGCCGATTTCAGGGACGTCGGCTTGAACGTGATCGTGGACTTTGCAGGATTCGGCACCACCACCGCCGATGCCATCGACGTGGTTGCGGAGTTCGGACGCGTCGTTCAGGTCGGCCTGGGCCACAATCACGGCACGCTCAACCTTATGAACCTCACCGTTAAGCAGGTCACCCTCCTTGGCTCACTAGGGGGGTCCAACCAGGACAACGCCAGCGTTCTGCGCATGATGGCCGACGGCCTGCTCACTTCGCGCACCACCATCATCGGCTTCGATGAGATCGGCGAGGCTCTGGACAAGTTGCAGCAAGGCGTGGCCCTGGGGCGTCTCGTGGCGCTCTATCCCTAGTCCCCAAAGCTCGTCGCGGTACCGCGAAAGCCTTGCGGCCTCCTCGCCGCAAGGCGTCCGACCGGGTTGGCTGCAACCGGAGGTTGTCATGGGATCGGCTCAAGGGAGCGGTTTCGGCATCAGTCTCGCTCAACCCCGCCGGTTCCAGATAGTCACGGCCCACATGCAACTCTTAGGGCACGGCACCCATAGGCTCACCGTGCGCCGATCTAGGGCTCCCCTTCGGCAAGCTGGACACCCGCTGGGGTTGGGCAGCCAGTGCGAGTAACAGTGAGCGTGCGGGCGAAGTCTTCGGGGGAGTGGCTGCCGCCGAATCGGCACAAGGCGAGTTCTTGTGCCGCTTGGATCAGCGAATGCGCGATTCGCAGGTTCGACAACGTTGCGGGGCATAGTCCACCACACATATCCTAGAAGCAAGGAGTTATGGCATGGCTGATCAAACTCCGAGGTCGTATAGTTGGTCGAAGACCGCGCCGAAGCTTGAGCAATTGACTAACGAAATGCTGTTCGCCGACGTGTGGGAACGTCCGGAACTTCCCAAACGGGATCGCAGCCTTATCACAGTCGCGACACTCATCGCTCTTTACCGACCGACGGCGCTACCTTTCCACTTCAAGTTCGCGCTGGACAACGGTGTCACCCGCGAGGAGCTCGTCGAGGTGGTGACACACATGGCCCTATACGCGGGGTGGCCCAGCGCCACGCCGGCCGCTGACATTCTTGGCCAGATCTTCGCCGAGCTGGACTCGTAGGCCAGGGAGCTGTGCTTAGCTGTCCGTGAACATGGCGCAGTGGCGCTCGAAGAACGTGCATCCTCGTTCCCCTCGGTCGCCGCTCGTTCGCAGGAGGCTCGGAGCTCAAGCGGTGCGCAGTCCCTCAGCCCGTACAGAGGTCCTTCAAGCGCCAGCGCATGGTTGGGCGAGCCATGTCAGCGCCCTGCG
This sequence comes from Acidothermaceae bacterium B102, assembly GCA_033097465.1. GTDB lineage: Bacteria > Actinomycetota > Actinomycetes > JAWWOL01 > JAWWOL01 > JAWWOL01. Next base: position 2,269,315 of record AP028633.1, on the reverse strand, counting down.
CCTGTCCGGCAGGACCACCCTGTGCCAAGGCACTGGTCGGGTCGCCAGAGCGGAGTGCTACGGCACTGCAGTTGCCTTCCCGCTTGCCCCACCCGCATTCCCCACCCGCATTACCCCAGCGGATCTTTGCCGCGACCAGACGGGTCCCGAAGGCCACCGTTCCCGCTGCCCGCAGCCGTCCGGGAAGCCGCACCAGATGGTTGACTATATATAGTATAGGTCGTAGCGTTGCCCTGCTGGCTTCCCTGCTCCCGGACCAGCAGCCTGATCCAAGAACTGCCCCAGATCGGCGCCGGGGTGTGTGCGCCACCAAAGCCGGTACAACTAGAGAAAGGCATGTCAGTGGCTGGAGAGCACTACAAAGCCCAAGCACGGCGCGTTCTCACGGGTGTCGACGAGAATGGTCGGTCGACCGTTCTGGGCGACGAGCTCACGCCGCGTCGCGCGACCGCACCAGCCTTCACCATCTGTGACATCTGGGAGACGCCATCTCTCCCGATTCCCATGAGTACTGCAGCGGCAACGGGCGAGGTCTCCATCTATCCGCCACATGGAGGGTTCGCGTTCCGCGTGTGCACCTTCCCTCCGGATAGCGAGTACGACAAGGCGGCGGCGTACAAGGAGTCGCTTGTGGCCCTACAGGGTGGCGACACATTTGACGACTCGAACGAGATTCCCGGCATGCACATTCACGACACGCTAGATATCGTGACTGTGGTGTCCGGCGAGCTGCATATTGTCCTCGAGACCGGCGAGACCCTGCTTCGCCAAGGCGACTCTGTCATCGTCAAAGGGGTTATGCATAGTTGGAGCAACAAGACTGACCAGCCTGTCGTTCTTACGTCTTTGATGATGAGCGCCAATGTCGATGAGTGAGTAGATATCGATGCGGCTCTGGCCACGGAGCGACCGGTCGGGCTGGAAACGCCCGGGCTGCCCGCGCTGATATAGGAGAGTCACGGCTCCGGGCCTGGACCCACGCTGGGATCTTCCGCATCCGTGTCTCGGACGCGACAGCCAAGGGTTGCCACCGTCGGTTAGGGCCTCCTCGAAGCGGGCCGCGACCGCCACCCTGCCCCCGAGGCTGGTCGGCTGGTGCCGATGACCGGGCGGCTCCCTGCGCGGGGCGGTGACGTACCAGCGACTGCAGCGGCTGGAAGACCTCGACGGACCGACTCTCGCCGGCGACGGCGGCCCGTTCTGGTTCAACTGCGAGCGAACCGTGCACCCCGACTCCCTGCGCCAAACCGTCAACCCACGAGTACCTCCAAGCAGGCGTCCTTAGCCCGAAGCGACGGCTGTGGCTCGGAGCAACCCCGGTCGTCCGGGTGTGAGCTCGACGACCTGTAGGCGCAGACGGGTGTGCTGGCCGCCTTCGCCGTTGGCGTCGAGCTCGACCCAGAACTGCTCCTGCAGCCAGGCGACGGCGCGCATCACCGCGTCGTAGTCCACCGTCCTGGCAAGAGGGGCGCGCTGCGGTAAGGCCTGGTCCCGCACCTCGAAGTACGTCTGCGTCATGCCGTCCACTGTCCGAGGCCGGCTGCCGGCACGGCCACCCTGCCAGCGACCTGTGGACGGCTGGCGTCCGGCTTGTGGACGACTGGCGCGGCCCGTCAGGGCCGGGCCAGTCGCCATCAATCACCTGCGGCGGCGCGGCTGTCGGGGTGCCGCCGGCAGGTCGAGGACGGTGGCGAGGCTCTCGGCCCGGTTCCAGGTGGTGAGGTAACTGCGCAGCGCCGGGGCGGCGTGCACCCGCACCGTCAACACCCCGACCCGTACCGCGAGCACCGGGGTTCCCTGCACGCTGGTCTCCGCGACCACCGAGTACCGTTGCGGCCCGACCACGTTCGTCAGCACCGACGTGCCCTGACCCACCTGGTGCGACCCGGCGGCCAACCCGACCGGCGGCAGCAGCACGCTGGCGGCCTGCCGGGCCGCTTCCCTCCACGCGTTGACGTAGGAGAACAGCGCGTCCCGGTCGTAGACGTAGGACAAGCAGTCCCCCACCGACACCGCCAGGTACGGGCGGTCCTGCGGACCACCCCCATCGCGGGCCATCACCGATGCGGGTTGCGCCCCCCACACACTGAACGCCACCCACACCGAGTGCGCCCCCAGCACCGGTGCCTGCGGGCGGATCGTGCTCGACGGGTTGGTTCGGGTGTCCACGTTGATCGTCATGATGTCCTCCAGCGGGCTTCCGCATTCACGCGGTGTGCCGGTGTCCCCCGGCCCTAGGGGCGGCGGGTTCACCCCGCCGCCGTAAGGCCGCCCGCAGGGGACGTAAGAGGCTCACCAGGCAAGGGAACAAGGGCGAAGACTGCTTGCCGCGGAGCGCCCGGCAAGGATCTCCACCCGCCCTTGCCAGGCGAGAAACGACCCCGCACAATCCGGGGGCCACCCAAGACCGTCCATCGTGGTCGCCAGGATGCGTCGCGTTCGCGGCTCGAGCACCTCGAGCTCAGCCTGGGTGGCGAGCTCGGCCAAAAGCTGCCGGCTGGTACTGAACTCTGCCGAGATGATAGGTCAGCTGGTCGACGTCAATTCTTGCTGCCCGGCAGGACTAGCGAAGCAGAGAGAACGCAGCGACAGCGACGGCCCAGCCCAGCGCCGCCCCGACCCAAACTTGCGGCCAGGTATGTGCCTTGAGCACCATGCGGGACCAACCGACGAGTGCGACGAGGGGGAGCGCCAGCAGCCAGCCCGGCCCGAACAAGACCATTAGGATGCCGAGCAGTCCCGCGACGACCGCGGCGTGGATTGAGATCTTCCACCAGTGCGAGACCGCGATGGCGATGACCAGCTCTGGCACCACGGTGAGCACTAGGGCCACCAAATCCCGCGGTGCGTGAACGACGGCTAGCAGCACGGCGCCGACGACCACGCTCGTCAGCGCGACGAGGAGCGGAAGCGCGCGTTGCTCCCGGTCGGCCACGTGGTGGTCATCCCACCGGCCGTCCCTGACTCCCTTGATCACGTAAGCCATGGGCAAGCCGCACACAAAGATCGCGGCGAGACCGCCCCAGGCCGCGCCGGCGCTGCTGCCCGTGTTGTGAACCGCCACCGCGACCAGCCCGACCATCCCGCAGACGGCCGGTGCGAAGACCTCCGTGACGACCTTCGCCAGGCGGCGAGCGCGAGGGCTGGTCGAGACTCGGCCGCTTGGCGCCGCAGTCAGCACGCCGATGCTCCTTCCGAGTCGCGAACGCTGTCGGCGAGAGAGTAGGCAAGGGCCAGCGCCAGCAGCAAGCGCTGTTCCGCCTCCGGCGTTGCAGGCGTCGGCAAGGCCGCCACCGCTTTGGGTCCGATGCCAGCGGCCCACACAGGGCGGCTACGTCGAAGCGCGACGGCGAGGCCGTCGATGTCGCTCGCCTCCGATGCCTGTCCGAGGCTGGCCCTTGCCAGCCCTTCGGCGATCTCAATCAAACACCGGTCATACCGCAGCTGGGCTCGGCGGACGTTCCAGGTCCGGCCGGTGTAGAGAACGATGGCGGGGAAGGTCACGGCCAGATCTCCCCAGAGCTCCGCAACCTGGGCTGTCCCACGCCGCGCCTCGCGCCATGCGAGGGCGGATGGCAGCCACCACGGTGTGAGCACGCCGGCCGCCAGCGCGGCGAGGCTGATCAGCGCCGACCAGCGACCGACTGCCAGCAGGAGAGTCGGTCGACCAGACACGATCGGGTCGACCAGCGCGTAGAGGAGCCGGCTCACCGAGTAGCCGAGTCCAGCGGCGCAGCCCCACCCAACCAGCTTCAAGCCAACGGATCTTCCAGCGTCATCGCGCAGGTCGGCGTAGCGACGGCACAGCCTCACAATGTCGACCAGCACGTAGGTGAGGTAGGCGTTCAACGCGACTCTGTACACGGCAATGGGGACCAGGTCGCCGTACCCCTCGTCGAGGCCGCCGGTGACAGCTCGGTGTATCGGCGCGAAGATGAAGGAAACGACGATCACTGTCGTCGCGAATGCGGCCACGATCAGGCGACCAGCGACCTCCGGCCGGGCGGGCTGGGCCGCTCGCAGGGTCAGCAGAAACATCTGCGAGCCGAGGCCGGCGACGATGATGAACAGGTGGAGGACCAGGTCGCTGACGTACGGACCTGTCAGTTCATCGAAGCCGGCCTGCCACGTCTTGACCGTGACGGCGCAGGCGACACCCAGGGCCGCGATCGCATAGCTGAAGTTCACGGAGTTGCGGCGACGAGCGAGGAGCGCCATCCGATGTCCGGCGGCGAGCCAGAACAAGATCAAGACAAGGGTCAGGATCATCGGAGCGAGTCATCCAGCCGATCAAGCTCGGTGTCGCCCGCACCGGCCCTCCGCCGGCTCCCCGACCTGATGAGTGCGGTGGCGAAGGTCTCGGCCAGGAACTCCTCGTCGTCTCCGTAGGTCGAGCGTCCGCGCGCAAGGATGCGTCTCGCAAGCTCGGGCGACACGGACGGGGCGAGTGCCTTGAGCAGGTCGTCCGAAGCGTCCTCAAGCCTCGCTGCGTGGTCGAAGACGAGGTGACCCAGCTCATGGCCGACGATCGCCTCTCGGCGGGAGGGCGTCGCCTTGCGATCGAAGAAGACGTAGTCAGCGACGGCTGTGGGGATCCACATCCCAGTCAGGCTCTCATCGACGTCCGCCAACGGCCAAGGGATCAGGTGGATGGCGCGGCGCCGATGACGCGCAAGGTTGGACGCAAAGTCGTCGATCGACCAAGGTTGCGGCATGCATGGCTCGAGTCGCTGGAGGGCGGCGCGTACCAGGCGATGGGTCCCCACTGGCATCGGCAGCCCCCGTCCCCGTCACGCTCGTCCTACTCGCCGAATCCTAGACGATCGGGACATACCGGGCTAGCCACGTGTTGCCGGCTTAGGACTCGGTTGGGTGGTCGGGGACCTGCTCCAGACGGCGGATGTGCTCAATCATGTCCGCAACGCTGGACAAGCTCTGGGGGGACAGCCCTTGGGCACGGAGGGCGATAGCCTGCACCCCTGAGTCTCGCACTGCGGCGAGCAGCCGCAGGTCAGCGTCAATCTTGGTGGCTGCTTCCTTCTCGAAGAAGTACTCCAGCGGGACGCCAAATAGCTGAGCAATCGCCGCCAGGTGACGCGCGGACGGGTTGTCCCGCTTCCCCGTACGCAACTGACTCAGGTAGGCGCCCGAGATCGCTGCGCCCTGGGCCGCCATCTCGGCGGCGGCCTCGTCGTTTGTCCACGGGGCGCGACCGCTGGGCCCGGGAACGACGGCAAAGAGGTGGTTGAGCCTGGCGGCGAGGTCTGGCAGACCAGCCTCTTGCTGCGCCACATCCCCTCCCCATCGGCTCGACGACCACAGCAGACTACTCTGGCGTGGCCTCGGCACGATCGGGATGCCATCTCCACCCGGCGCCAAGCGTGTGTGAGGTCGCGCGGCCACACTGCCCGGGGTTGACTACTTCTTGGCGGTGTCGTACGCGTCGCGAACGGTCTGCGGGATCCGGCCGCGGGAGTTGATCTCGTGGCCGTTCTTCGCCGCCCAGGCTCGTATCGCCGCGACGTCCTGCCGTCCAGTCGCAACGACGGCACGTCGCGGGCGATTTGCCACCCCAGCGGCTCGACCGCGGCCCGGGACTCGGGTCGCCGCTTCCAGGTAGGGCTTAAGCGCCTTGTCCAGCGCCGCCGCGTTCTTCTTGCCGAGATCGATGGTGTAGGCGACACCCTTATAGCTGAACTCGAGCTCGCTCGCGCCCGCCGAACCGTCGATGTCGTCAGAGATAGTCGTAGTAACAGTCTTTGCCATGCCTCCATGTTCCGGTCATCGCAGGCGCGCGTCAAATGCGCCGGAGGTGTCCTTGGCTGGCAACCCCAGCCGACCCAGAAATCCCGGCTGAGGCGCTCGAGAGGGTGTCGTTCCGTGCGGGTCTGCACACCAAATCCAAGAACACAGACTGCAAAACTACTCCCGGCGGCACCCGCGCCAAGATGACGCCTCAGTTCGCGCGCCATCCGACTTCTTTCTCAGTCGGGCTCAGGCCTGCGCGGGCAACGCCGCGCGTAGGGCATCTCGGAGCCTTCGCAAGTCAGCCTGTGTCGCTCCTTCAAGCGCTCCATTGAGCGCCTGTTCAACCCGTGCTCTGTCCGCAACGCCATGCACGCCTCTCAGCAACGGAAGGAGCGTCCGAGGTCTGAAGTCGTTGCGGAGGCTCGCTTGGCTCACGACCGTAGCGAGTCTGGGCTCCGCGAGGACAAACCTGCGCGCGATTTCCACGACCGTATCAAGGCCATCGCTGACTCGTAGGGGCGAATTCAAATCTAGGCCACCGCTACCCTCCGACGAAAACTCAATGACCTCGTTCAGGTATTGGAGTATCGCACCCGCCGCGGCGGGGAACACATTGGCAGTGAGATTCTGGTACCCGTCCGACAGCCGTTCCACCTGTTCCTGGACCGCCCGGACGTGTTGAAAGCGGCGGACACCACCGAACACTACAAACCCCGCGATCGGTCCGATACCACCAGTGACGGCACCTCCCGCCACGGTCGCGAAAGCCGCCGCCGCCCCACCCAGCGTTGCACCGAGGCCTATCCCAATGCCCAGCTCAAGGTAGCCGTTCACCTCAGTTGCCCGTTGAGCAAGCCTCCACGGTGGGTCTTCGGCCATGTGATCTGTCTTTGTCAACATGGCACCGAGTGCCTCGTGCGCGGCGTTCAGCTCGCCGGCCCGCGATTGACTTGATCCGATGTCGTCGAGTGAGGCTAGCGTTTCCCGTATTACCTGAGCCGCCGACGGTGGTGCTTCGTATCCGAAGAGATCCAGCAGAGGCGGGAGTGAGGTCGCGTAGTCGGCGCGAACTTCCCCGAGGCCGCGGTCTGCCAGATGATCGACCGCCCGACTTGCCGCATCCCACAGGGGCGCGTCACGGTGCAGGAGCCTCAGCTGGGCGAGCGCTTGATCTAAGGCGGGACGAAGTGTGTCGGCGAGCCCAGCCTCACTGCTTTTCTCTACCGCGAGTCGCTGCTTTTGCAGCGCAATCCGACTTGCCTCAAGTCTCAGGAGATCGTTCAGATTCACTATTCTCCCTGTGACCGTGATATTCGTCTTAGTCGGGAAGGACGCTCACTCGGGGGCAGACCCAAGGGCAAGAGCGTCAGCGACGCGTCGCGAGGAAGAGCCTTCGCTGCGTGCCGCCGCGCGGATGTAATTGGCCGCAATGCTTCCACATCCTCGCAGAGATCACAAGAGAAGGATTTGTCCGCCGATCCGCTTCGCTCAGAGGAGGTGCGGCCTTGCCGTGGGCCCAGGTCGCAAGTTCATTGGCGTCCGCTTCCCCTGCTAGGACTCGCACCGATCCGATCACGCGATGTGACGCACGTTGACGATCAGGTTGCTCCAGGCCGTCGCCACGACGAGGTGGATGCCTGCACCTGTGTGCGGCGCCTCGACCAGGTAGAGGTGGCGGCCGGTCGCATCGGTGACAGTGCCGGCAACAAGCCCCACGTGCCGCGGTGCGACCGCGCTCCCGTCCGATCCAGGAATGAAGACGAGGTCCCCGGCTTGCGCTTGCGAGAGGTCCGTCGGCTCGGCGGTACCCACCTCGACCTGATCGCCGGTGAAGTGCGGCAACGTGACACCCGCGCTTGACCAGGCTGCCATGGTCAGCCCTGAGCAGTCGAAAGAGTCGGGGCCCGCGGCTCCCCATACGTAGGGCTTGCCAAGCTGCGCCAGCGCGTATTGAACTGCCTGGATCCCCGCCGGCGTGCCTGTGATGGTGAGCCCCGTCGGGAGGCTGGTGGTTGACGTCCCGGGTCCGACGGCTCCGTCGCCATCGTCGCACGAGGAAGACGCGGCCCCGCCCACATCCGCTGCGGCAGAGGGGTTGTAGTACGGCTCGGCCAGCCAGACGCGGAACGCCGCCAAGGAGGAAGCCGAGGTGTCGAAGCGCCAGTCTTCGTCGTACTTCACGTCGAACCAGACGAGAGCCTGGATGTCGGGGAACTTGGTCTCGACGTCGGAGGCCATCCGCTGGATCCACTGACCCTTGTCGTGGCCAGCGATGTGGTCCGCCGAGCCCATCTCGCCGATCATGATGGGCTTCCGCTCCGCGTAGTCGCCGTAGATCGGCTGTAGCTGGGACGCAAAGTCGTTCCAGCCCAAGGCGTGACCTAGCTGGCCCCCGTAGTTGTAGTCGTCCAGGCCGACCCAGTCGACGTACGCGTCACCCGGGTAGTACGCCGCGACGGCGTTCCAGCCAGCGTCTGGAAGGCTTGCGGCTGCGGGCGTCCAGACCCAGGCGACGTTCGTGACGCCTGCACTCGTGAACACGTCGTGGATGTGCCGCCACATGGCGACGTAGGCCGCCGGCCCGGTGCCTGGACCGCCGTTGTGGGTGCCGTCCCAAGCAAACCAGTTGCCGTTCATCTCCCAGTCGACCCGGATGAACACGTCCGCGCCCAGGGCTTTGATCCTGGTCGCCTGCGCCCTGATGAGCCCGTCCTGCGAGCCGCCGGCGATCTCTTGGTCCGAGATGCCTTCGGGGGTGTTCCAGGAGATCAGCGGGATGGTGCCCTGAGCGATGTCCCACTTCACCAGTGGGCTGTCGAGCGGAGCGGACCAGCCCGGCATGAAGTTCTGGATGGCAAAGTTCCTGCCTGCCAGTGCTTCTCGTGCCTGGAAGTAGTTCTCGATCTCGGTGGTGGTCTTGAGTCCTGTCGTACTCGAGTACGTGCCGACGTAGGCGCCGCTCGCGGGCGACAGCTTGCCCACCGGGCGTTGGACAGGGGCAACCGGCGCGGCGGCACCCGTACCACTCGGCGCTTTGCCAGCGATCAGCGATGACGCTTGATCCTGGTAAGCCCGGTAGTTGCTGCCGTCCGTCGTCGCCGAGCGCTGAACTGCCTGGGCCAGCGTGGCTGCGTCGCCAATCAAGCTGGCATCCAGAGGGACAGCGGCGTCGAGGAAGGCGTCCGTCGCATGCAGGGAATCCATGGCCTCCGTCACCGTCCCCCATCCAAAGCCACCGCCGTCCCCGGCAGGCCCGACCTGTTGCTGCAGATACCCGACCGAGGTGTGGTCGTCGCCAACACCGTCGTGCGGGATCGCCAACGACGCCGGCACGTTGGCGTTCGCGAGGTCGCGGAAGCCGCTCTCGTCGAGGCCTGCCTCGAACAACGCTAGTAGGACTCGAGGGCTGGCCCCTCGATGTAAGGCCTCGGCGTCAGCAGTGGCGACGATCGACTGGTTTACCTCGGCCGACGTCTGCTGAGGTGTGGAAGGGCACGCGTTGGCGGCGGTCCCGGGCGAGACCAGCACGAGCACGAAGAGCGGCAGGGCAATGACGCCGAGGGCCGCGCCGACGACCGGCGCCTTGGTCATGGCCGCGCCGCCCGCGACCGGGCTTCTACGTGCGGAGCGGGGTCCCTGCGTCTCGGCCAACCGAGATCCACGCGAGCAGCTCGCTCTTCGAGAACCTCCAGCTGCCTCCGACCTTGCGGGCGGGCACGTCCGGGTCGACCCTGCAGAGCCGCAACAGCGCACCCTCGCTCATGCGCAAGAGCACCGCGGCCTCGTCGGCCGTCAGGACCTCGGGTAGGGCATCGATTTGATCGCGCACGGTGCGAGCCTCCTCGACGTTGAGCGGCGCCAAGCCGGCTTGATCGTCGGCATGCGCCGGTCCTGGGTCCGGTTCGGGCTCGGGCGCTTGACGTGGCATATGCCCAAGATGCCATCCGATGCTCCCCGAGTCCAGCAGAAGACAGCAAAAAGCGACGTTCAGCGGAGTCTTGGCTCCAGCAGAGGAGCCTTTGCTGTTGCATGCTCTCTTTTCTAGATTGATAGCCAAGTTAGTGCAAGTTAGTTGACATCCATGATGCTGAGTCGCAGACTCGGCCCATGGTCACCAATGAGATGTACGGGGCGGTGCGTACCGGTTTGACCGATGCGTGCTCGACGCGATTTGCTGCTGCCCACGACCTCATCGGCCCATCGCGGCCGGCAGTAGCTCGGTCGCGCAGGCAGCGGGCGGACGTCCGCGAGCACGAGGGGTGCGCTGATGAGGAAGAAATTCAGGCAGCGGTGGGCATCGATCAGACGACGGTTGCTCGCGATGACGGCCGCCGTCGTCACCGTCACGATGGCGATGGGGTCACCGGCCCGCGCGGCCGGCCACGCCCCCGACCCGACCTACGTCCAGCCTCCGGGCACCGCGGGATTGACCACGATCCTCGGGTACGGCGCCTGGACGGTCGCGTTTCTCTGCACGGTGGGGATCCTGCTCGTCGCCGGCACGATGGCCGTCAAGCACCGGCGAGGCGAGGGCGGAGAGACGCTGGGAGCACTCGGGTGGGTACTGGGCGCCTGCGTTCTCGGCGCAGCTTCCGGCTCGATCGCAGGGTCGCTGATCTAGCCGTGGCGGCCACGTGGGAGACCCCGCCGGACGAGCCCACCCGTGGGCGACGTCGCACGGGGCTGATGGTCATCGCCGCCGTGCTGGTGCTGGTCATCGTGATCGCCGTTGCGTTGGCGCTCGAAGGTCACCGGAAGAGCTCGGCCGGCACGCCCGGCCCGGTCGTCACCACGACCACCGCTGCCCCTCCGGCGTCGATCACGACACCAGCGTCGGTCGTCCCGACCTCTCCGGCGGTCACTCCCACTGCCACCAGCGTCAAGGCGCCGTTGTCGTCAGCCGTCCCCACTGCCGCACCCAACGGCGTGACCTGGTCTCTGTTCCAGGGTGTGGCGCTGCCCTCGAGCGTCGTCGACGGACCAACACACATCAGTGGGTCCGTTCTTGCCGGCTTCAGCCGCACGCCGGATGGTGCTTTGCTTGCGCTGGCGCAGATCTCTTCTCGATATCTGATCACGCCCGGCACCGGATGGCGCGACGTGACCAACGCCCAAGTGCTGCCGTCGTCAGGGCGTGACAAGTTCGTCGCGGCGAGAGCGGCGGTCACGTCAACTGGCGGCGACACCTTTGGTCAAACGGCCGGCTTCAAGTTCGTGACCTACACGCCCGACGCCGCGGTCATCGAGTTAGTCAGCCGATTCCCCAGCTACTTTCAGGTCGTCACCGGCACTGTTCGCTGGTCTGGCAACGACTGGAGGCTGGAGCTCCAACCTGACGGCGGCATCAGTCCTTCCGCCCAGCAGGTTCAATCGCTGACGGGCTTCATCCCGTGGTCGGGGGTGAGCTAGATGGGCCTCTGCTCGATCCCCGGCGTCAGCTCGATCTGCGGAGTCGGCACGGGCATCGTGAGCGGCGCAGCGAACGACGCACTCTCCGCCATGGCCAACTCGCTGGGCCAAGGCTTCAGCGACATGGTCACCACCATCACATCGTTCTGGACCAAGCTCGACGTGCCGACGCTCGCTGGCGGCCCCATCGCCCTACTGCAGTCAGATCTATTGTGGCTCCAGGGCTTTGTGGTCGTCGCGTCTCTGCTGTTCGCAGCCGCCAAGATAGCCATCACTCGCAACGGTAAGCCGGCGGCACAGGCCACCGGCGCACTGATGCTGACCATCGTCGCGACGAGCGCTGGCCTCGTGGCCATCGACATGGCGGCGTACTCCGGCGATCAGTTCTCCACGTGGATCATCGCCCAGTCAGCGGGCGGAGATCTCGGCGCGCGACTAGCGGCCATCGCCGGTTTGGCCACACTCTCGTCTGGGATGCCCGGGCTCGTCATCGTGCTCGCCGTACTGGGCATCGTCTCGAGCCTCGCCCAGCTCGGACTGCTCATCGCGCGAATCGGCATCCTCGGCATCCTCGCCGGGACACTCCCAGTCACTTCAGCCGCTACCAACACCCGAGTCGGCAGGGCCTGGTTCGAGCGTGTCATGGGCTGGCTCATCGCCTTCGTGCTTTACAAGCCGATCGCGGCAGTCATCTACGCGACGGCGTTCTACATGATCGGCGACGGAACCGATATCACCTCGGTGATGTCCGGGCTCGTCCTCATCATCATGGCCGTGCTCGCCCTGCCTGCCCTTCTACGACTGATCACTCCAGTCGTTTCCGGCGCCATGCATGGTGGCAGCGGTGCGGTAGCTCTTGCCGCAGGCGGTGCGCTCGCGACGGGCGCGAAGCTCTTGGCCGACCGGGCCGGGCAGTCGCCATCAGGCGGCGGCAACACAGCCCAGCCAGGCCTCGTGACGAGCTCAAGTGGCGGGTCGGGGCGAAGCGGGCCTCCAGGCAGGCCAGCCACCGCAGGCGACTCGGGACCGGCCGGTAGTGCCGCGGCGGTCAGCCCTGTCGCAGCAGGCTTCCAGGTCGCCAAGGCCGCGCACCGTGCCGTCAAGGGCGCCGCCGATCACGCCACGCAACAGGGCCAGTAGACCGCGGTCGACCGCGTCGCGCTTCGGCTCGACACCAAACTCCTGAGGGACGTGACCCCCGCATGACCACAACTGCCGAGCGCACGGGCGAAGAGCCTCGCACATACGGGAACTGGCGCAGGCCGACGACTCCTGGCCTCCCTCGACTAGGGCTCATCGGGACCATCTTGGGCATGACTGGACTCGTCCTCGTCATCTTTGCCCAGATGATCTTCGGGATGTTCGCCGGTCTCGGCATGCTGTGCCTCGTGACCATAACGGTCGCGCCCATCGCCTACCGCAACAGAGCGGCCCGCAACGGCTGGCAGATCGTCACCGCCAACGTGATGTGGTCACTCGGGGTGCGCCGCGGGCAGAATCTCTATCGCTCAGGCATTGCAGGGCCGGTGCCGTACGGGAAACACACGCTGCCGGGGCTGCTGGCCCCCTCGAAGGCCTACGAGGCGGTCGACGCTGCTGGACATCCATTCGCGCTGATCCACATCCCGGCGACGAGGCACGTCGCGGTAGTGCTCGCCTGCGAGCCGGAAGGGTCCCAGCTCGTCGACCAGGACACCACCGACTTGTGGGTCGCCTTATACGGCCGGTTCCTCGCCGAGCTGGCGGTCGAGCCAGGTCTCGAGGCCGCGGCAGTCACAGTGGAGACGGCCAACGATCCCGGAACACGCTTGTCGACGGAGATCGGCCTCCTCCGTCGACCAGGGGCGCCGTCGTTCGCCGCCGCGGTGCTTGATGAGATCGCCCAGACCTATGCACTGGGCGCTGCGGCCGTGCAAGGCCGCATCGCGCTCGTGTACGGCACAACGCGACGCACCCTCGACGAACGCCCGCGCGGCCGATCGCGTCGACGTCGTGCCGATTCCTCGAGGTCGCGGCTCCGCGAGCCTGCCGAGATGGCCACCCAGATAGGCAATCGGCTCCCCGAGATCCTGCGCCGGCTCTCTGCTACCGGCGTCGGCGGTGTCCGTGCCATGACGGTCACGGACGTCGCGGAAACCATGCGCATCGCCTACGACCCTGCCATTGCCACGCAGGTCGAAGGCGTCAAAGCCAGAGGCGATGCCAGCGGCACTACGTGGGACAACGCAGGGCCGGTCGCAGTTGCTGAGGACTGGGAGTACCTCAGGCATGACTCGGGCGCCTCGATCACATGGCAGATGGTCGAAGCGCCGCGAGGGGCCATCCAGTCGCAGGTGCTCGCTCCTCTTCTCGAGCCGGGCAGGGAATTCCTCCGCAAGCGGGTCACGCTCATCTACCGGCCGCACAGCCCCAGTGAGGCAGCCAGGGTCGCCGACGGGGACGTGCGCACGATGGTCGGCCAGGCAACCGCTCGAAAGGGCGAGGCTCGCGCCACGGACAGCCTCGAACTGCAGGCCGCGCGACAGAGTGCGGCTGAGGAGGCCGCAGGTGCCGGAATGACGCGGTTCGCCCTGCTCGTCACGGCAACGGTCGCCGCACCCGCTGACCTTGCCAGAGCCGTGGATGCCATCGAAGAGGCCGCCGGCGCATCCCGCGTGGTTCTCCGCCGCTGCTACGGCGCGCAGTCCGCGTCATTCGCCGCGTCCCTGGGTGTGGGTGTGGTGCTCAACAAGCACGTAGCCGTTCCGGATGCCATCCGTGCGTACCTCTGACTGGAGATCGATGAGACACAAGATCCGCCGCCGCGATGTCATAGCAGTGCGCCCAGAGCCGCGAAGCTCCCGGCGCAAGACGCGTGCAAGTTCACCAGGCGAGCAGGCGGCCACGTTGAGTCCGCGCGGGTACAGAGGCAAAGGCAACGGCCGCGTCTCGTACGTCGAAGCGCCACCTGAGTGGCGCGGAACCACGGTCCAAGTCTGTGGCCTGTTCCCATGGACCGCCGGAGCCTCTGCACCCATAATCGGCGTCCCGCTCGGCCCGCACTTGCGCACGGGTGCCACCGTCTGCTTCGACGTCATCAACTGGTTCCAGCGGGCGCGGTACATCCTCAACCCGTCGATGTTCGTCCTTGGCCTGCCCGGTCTGGGCAAGTCGACATTCGTCCGTCGGCAGATCACCGGCCTCGCCGCCGGCGGAGTGGTGCCGCTGGTGCTCGGCGATCTCAAGCCCGACTACGCCGACCTCGTCGTAGCTCTCGGCGGCCAGGTCATCAAGCTCGGCCGCGGACTGGGCTCGCTCAACGTCCTCGACGTCGGCGCCCTCGAGGCAGCAGCCGACGTCCTCGAAATCGCCGCGCACGAAGCAGATGTGGCTGGGCAGGGGCGTCGAGCTGACGAGATCGCGAAGGCAGCAGTTCGCCTACGGGAGGAGTCGCACGGGCGACGACTGAACATGGTCGTCGCCCTGGTCCTCATCGTCCGGGGTCGGATAGAGGACTACGAGCAGACGGTGCTGTCCGTCGCCATCCGCGAGCTGTCGGGTCAGCACGGCGATCTGCCGCCGACGCTCCACGACCTGGTGGCCCTGCTCGATGAGGGACCACCGGCCATCCGCGCCGTGACACTGGACCGCGGCTCGGACGAGCGCTATCGCGACGCCATCGACCCGCTGCAACGCACTCTGCTTGGGCTAGTGGACGGACCGCTGGGAGACGTCTTCGCGAGGCAGACCACGAGTCGGATCCGGCTCGACTCGACTGCGGTCTGCGTCGACGTGTCTTCCATCTCGGAGTCGGACACGCAGCTGCAGGCCGCGGTGCTGCTGGCCTGCTGGAACGACGGCTTCGGCGCCGTCGAGGCCGCGAATGCCCTGGCAGACGTAGGAGTCGGCCCGCAGCGACGATTCATGATCATCATGGATGAGCTCTGGCGGGTACTCCGCGCGGGCGCGGGCATGGTCGACCGCATCAACGCGCTGACTCGGCTCAACCGCAACGACGGCGTCGGTACCGCGATGATCACCCACACCATGGCCGACCTTCGCGCCCTCGCCCTACCGGCGGACATCGCGAAGGCAAAGGGATTCATCGAGCGCTCCGGTGCCGTCGTCTGCGGAGGCCTTCCGTCCTCCGAGCTCGACGAGTTACAGGACATCGTCCGGTTCACCCAGGAGGAACGGCGAATGGTCACCGAGTGGTCCACCCCGACAACCTGGGGCACTGGCCACGACGCCGACATCCCTGCGGGAGTCGGCGATTTCCTAATCAAGGTCGGGCAACGGCCGGGTGTGCCGGTCCACGTGCAGCTGACCGACGTCGAGATGCGCAGCGACGTCCACAACACCAACAAACGCTGGGGTGGCTGATGGCCGGCGACGAGGCTGCGTGGCTACTCCCCGGCGGCGTGGCTCTGCTGGCCACCGCGGGTGGTGCCGCCGAGGCGGGTGGTGCTGTTGCTTCCGAGACATCGGGACACGGCTGGCGGGTCGTACCGTTCACCTTCGCCAGCGGCGTCACCCTGATTCAGAGCGGCACCCGCACCCTATGGCCAGGCGTGGATCCGCAGCTGATCGCCAGCCTGTCCGTAGCCATCGGGGCAGTCGTCCTGCTGCCGACCGGGTTCCTCGTAGTTCGGTGGTTGCTGCAACGTCCGCCCCACGACTCGCCATACCGGTCGCTGGCCAAGCTGCGCGACGTCCAGCCATTCACGCCGTACCAGGCCGGGCTGCGCGCTCAGCACCTGCGTCCGTCGATTGCCATGGTCAAGCCAAAGAGGCTCGCTCCTGGGGACCGAGGCTACTTGTTGGGCCGACTCGCCCCCCGCAACAAGACGCCGCTGTACGGGTCGTGGGAAGACGTCGCCCTGGCCTTGATGGCCCCTCGCTCCGGCAAGACCAGCGCGCTGGCGATCCCGACGATCCTCGACGCCCCGGGCGCCGTCGTCGCGACGGCGAACAAGGCAGACGTGTGGCAGGCCACCGCTGCCTTGCGTGGTCAACTCACCGGCGAGCGGGTTTGGTCGTTCGACCCGCAACGGATCGTCGGCGTACGTCAGACCTGGTGGTGGAACCCGCTGCGCGGAGTGGTTGAGGGCCCCGATCCGCTCGAGGAGGCCGAGCGCCTCGCCGGCCACTTCGTACTCACCGTCGAAGACTCACGCTCGCGGGACATTTGGGGTCCGGCCGCGTCTGGCCTGCTATCGGCGCTGATCCTCGCCGCCGCCATCGACGGACGGAGCCTGCTGGACGTCTACCGCTGGCTTACCGTGGACGGCGCGCCCACCCCTGTCGACCTGCTCACCGGGCACGGCTGGACTGCTGCGGCAGCCTCACTGTCCGGCCTGTACTCCGACCCGCCGGAGACGCGGGGTTCGGTGTACTTCACAGCACGCACCGCCACCCGCTGCCTAGGCAACCCGATTATCACCGCTTGGATCACCCCGCCCAGAGCAGAGACTGACCTGGACGAGTTCGAGCCACGGGCGTTACCCGCCACGCGACAGACGCTCTACCTCATGTCCAAGGACGGCGGCGGCGCTGCAGGCCCGCTCGTCGCCGCCCTGACCGACGCGGTCATGCGCACCGGAGTCGTCGCCGCCGAAGGCCGCGGCGGCCGCCTCGACCCGCCGCTTCTGGTCGTGCTCGACGAGGCGGCGAACATCTGCCGCATCGCCGACCTACCCAGGCTTTACAGCCACCTCGGCTCCCGAGGTGTGGTTGTGCTGACGATCCTGCAGTCCTACAGCCAAGGCGTCACCGTGTGGGGCGACAACGGGATGAAGGAGCTGTGGTCGGCCGCCACGATCAAGCTGATCGGCGCGGGCATGGACGACTCCAAGTTCGCCGACGAGATCTCCGTGCTCGTGGGCGACCACGACGTGCGGCACGTGTCCCGGAACACGGGCGGTGAGCGTGCCACCCGCACCACCAGCACCCGTACCCAACGGATCCTTCCTCCCTCAGCGGTTCGGGCCATGCCCAAGGGCAGTGCGCTGCTAATGGCCACCGGCGTGAGGATCGCCCCGATCACCCTGCAAACCTGGTTCACCGGCCCATGGCAGGCCGACATCGCTGCCGCGATCGCTGGCTCAAGCCCGCCGGTCGCGTCACCCAACAAGGACGAGGCGGCCGCATGACCACCGCGATCGACGACGTGGACAACGCGCCGAGCGTCCGACGGGCGCGGGACCTGCTCGTCCAGCTCGCGGCTACTTCCCGCCTGACCAGCGACCCATCGGCTGCCGCCCCGGAGCAGTTCGTCCCGCACTACCCCAGTGCACGGGCTTGGGTGACCCACCACTACAGCGTGATGTACGTGCGACGGCTGAGGAACGGGCAGCGCTGGTGCGCCCGCTGGTTCGAGCACCCCGAAGCCGCGATGCGGTTCGAGGCGCTCTGGCGTACCTGGGAGCAGGCCCGACTCACGGAGTTCATCGGGACAGCCCTGTGGCTACGCGCCGAGCTAGACCACCACCTGCCAATCCTCCACTCCGACGACGGGCCGTTCGCCGGCTGTGTCGACGGGGAGCACCGGCTGCCAACCCCCGCGCTATACCCGGTCGCCGACGTCCCTGCCGCCGACGTCAGCCCGCCTGCAACAACTTCTCAGTAGGAGGACCGGTGACCGAACTCGACCCTGACCCAGTAGGTGACGCAGGACATAAGGCCATGCAGTACGCGCAGCTGGTCATCATGGCTGCAGAAGCTGTCGCGGTCATCGCCGGCGCACGCGCACGCGCCTCCGCTGAGCGAGACCAGACCAAAGCCGCCGAGATCACGAAGCAGATCGCCACCAACCACAAAGTAGCCGCCGCGCTGTGGGATCCAGTCCTGGCCGACCAAGAGCGAAACAGCCTCGATGTCGCCCAGACCCTGACCGCTTGGGCCGCAGCGCAAGCGTGGAAGGAGACTGACCGGGCCGCAGCTCGCGCGTCCACTCTGGCCGAGGACCGACTCCGCGACCTGCGCCCCGCCGCGATGATGCGCTACGGCGACCTGCGCTCTCAGGGCCTCGACGCTGTCACCGCCATACGCAAGGTCGTCCCTCTGCTCGAGACTGACCCCCGCATCGGCGACCCCAGTCTGCGTGCCGGCGCTCTTGCCGCATCCGCCGCCTCTACGGAGCTGGAGGACCCCGACGGGCTCGACGCCACCCGAGCCGCAGACCTGGATGCGGGACGGCTGTCGGGCACTGCCGGTACCCGGGTGCTCGCGGAAGAGCTCGACGCGGAGCGCGCCGGTCATGAGCCCCCTCACGGCCTCGCGGGCTACGAACTTGCCTACGGCGTCACCGACCGGCGGGCAAATGACCCGCATCTAGGCTCGGACGGCCGGGCCGTCGACGACCTGCACGAGGGGCTGGCAACTTCGACCACGGCGCAGGAGCCGGTCGGCACCAACCCCTGGGCGGGGTCGTCTTCCGGGTTCGACGCGCTGGGGCCGGTTGACGTCGAAGCCGTCACCGCGCTTCTGGTCAGCGAATCAGCGCTGCTGACAGAGATCGAGACCCACCGCACAGCAGCTGCTCAACAGGAGCGGCTCGCTGCCACAGAGCGGACCACGGTCCGCGAGCTCGCCGCCACACATGACGACCTGCAGACACCGCTCGTCGATGAGCACACCCAGGCCCTATCCGCGACCGACCGTCACCTGAGCGTCGTGACCGACGCCTCGGTGCACGTCGCGTTCGACCGCAGCGCAAAGCAGGCGCTGACGGCCTCGTTCCCCCCGGCCGTCACCGAGGTGCCAGCCAGCGTCGTTGCATCAGTGACGAACGCACCGGTCACGGCAGCTCAGGCTGCGTCCGTGACCAAACAGGCACCAAAGCCCATGTTCGTCCGCAGCTGACGCGGCCCTTCGGCTGGCGTAAAGGGTTTGCACCCCGAGCCCGCCGCCGCTCAGGGCTGGTTGATCATCGCCACGACGGGAGAGGCAGTCAGGGCGGCCTGTGCCACTGCTTAAGTCGCCCACCAGCTCGAGGAGGACCGCCTGGACATCGGCTTCCGGCGCGGCGGGAAGGCCGGCGTTGAGCACCGTCGCCCGCAGGGCATCGAGCTGGAACTGCTGGCTGGGTCACCTCGGCAGCTCTTGACGCCACGACGGCGGCGTCGAGGAACAAAGGGTCGACGAGCAGCTGCTCCCCCTCAGCCGGCTGCCGCTATTGCCGCCGTCAGCCGGCGGCGCTAAGTGACCTACGCAAGGTGCAATCTGTCAGAACGGTCCTTACGACTGAGCGCGGCGCACAGGCCATGGCCACGTACTGTGAGCTCGGCTCGTGAGAGCCATATGACCCTGTGGGTCGGAGGGTGTCGTCGCGGCCTCGATGCGGCAGCACGGGGGACAATGGCGTCGTGATCCCACATCGTGTGGGCCGGGTGAGCTGCCAGGACATCTATGCATAGGGAGGACTGCCTTTTAGACGGCGATCGCTCGTCCACGGCCGGGCCTTGTATACGGAGCCACATGACCGTCTGAGCCAAGCGAACGAAAACCCTCCGGTTTGGCGTCTTCACGATGTAGTCCTTCGACGACCCTTCGATCTAGAGGCGAACACTGCTGAGATGCTCGCTACCAAGACAACGCCTTCGCTGTCCGCAGTGCGATCCGTGGTGCCCGCACGACGGACTCGGTGGAGTCGGGCGTGAACGCGTCGGGGCCATCATCAGCGGAGGCAGAGGCCGGTGACCCTCCAGAGCAGATGGAAGGTCCGATCGTCGGCGACGTGTATTCCGTGGCCAGCCGCGCCTACAGCGTCATTCAGCAGCGCGAGTCGCATCCAGTCGTCGTGCTATCGCCAATCGCGGGCACGGACGAATGGAACGTGTGGCCCCGGACTAGCCAGAAGAGCCGGCCCGGGATCGACCACGACCCGAACCTGTCCCTCGGCCTCGAGCGGGCCGGCCGGTTCTGTGGCCGCGACATCACGCGCCTACCCGGCCACGTCTTCTCCGATCCGAAACTGTCGAAGCACAGGGGCACACTCGACCCTGCCACCTTCACGAAGCTGATGGACTGGTGGCTGGCGTGACCGGGCCTTGGCAAGAGTTCCGAAACACCGGTGTCCTCGGTGCAGCTGGCGTCGAGGCCCTGTACGAGATTGTGCGTAAGGTCGTGGCTTTCAAGAATCTGCCAGCACCTGACGGCATGACCGCCTGGACGTCCGACGCACTGATCGAAGCGGCGCACGACATCTTTGCGCACCGCAAGGGTCCCGAGCGGTTGCTGTCCCTCGCGAACCGCAGCACCGACGAGGAGTCGTTCCGCGCCCAGCTCTTCACCCTTGTATCCAACGACTTGGCGTCCAGCAACCGCACCACGGAGCGCGGCAAGCTGCATGAACGGCTCCGCGACGTCGTGGCAGGCATGGCGGACATCGAGACCGCAGGAAAGCAGATCCGACTCGCGGGGCTTGGAGACGGAGGTCGTAGCGCCCGGTTCGACCAGCTCGTCGCCGCCGCGTCGAAGGTTGCGCAGGTGGTGCCGGCGTGGAACCCGCTGTCGACGCACACACCACCGATCGCCGACAGGGACAGCCTTGAGGAGATGATCCGCGCAGTCCTGGAGGCTGCCACGTCGTGGATGGCGATGGGTGACCTGACGGCGGTCCTGGCGGTTCGCCTCGGTGTCCACGACGCGCCCGTTCACCGGGACGATGAGGGCTGGGAGCGGATCGCGCCCGTCTCGTACGCCGATCCCGCCGCCCAAGTCGGCACCTTCGACGCAGCCGCGCGTCTCCTAGGGATGCTGACACTCAAGGAGCAGATGGTGCTGCCATATCTGGACGATTCGACGACCGAGATCGCGAAGGCAACCGGACTCGGCCGGACAACCGCATACAAGGCCGCCGATCTGGCACGCTTCAAGGTCAGACAGTTCCTCGAGGGGGACCCTGATGCTGCCGTGACGCTCGGGGCCGCCGTCGAGCGTGTCCGGGTCCGATGGGACCCAATGTGAGCACGTCCCAAGGAGGAGGATCGTGAACAATCGGGAAGCGGTTCCGCGTCTCCTCACCGTGAACGTCATTCTCGAGAGCCCAGGGAGAAGGTACGGGTGACCTCACAGACTGAAGCGTCCGACAGGCACCTTCGCGAGATCGAGCTGGCGGACTACCTATACGGTTCACTCAACGTCGACGCCGAGAAGCAGATCCGTCTTCACCTCGACACATGTGCGGCGTGCTCGGAACTGACGAACTCGGCGGCGTTGGCGCTTCCCGAGATGAACTCAGCTGGTGCGACCACACAAGGTCCTGCTCTGCCTGAGGTGTTCCGGCAAGCGCTGGAGAGCAAGCAGTTCGCTAGCCCCGACGAGGGGCAGCTGTGGCGTCTACGCGGCCCTGGCGAACAGGGTGAGGTCGCTGTCCTGGGCGCGATTGTGCGTCGCGAAGACGACCACGTCTGGGTCGTGCCCGTGACCCCAGACCCGCAGGAGGCCACCGACCTGTGGGCCGTGCAGCTCCGGATCGCGAACACGGACCTCGTGATGGCGTTCTGGTCGTCGCTCTCGACCCCGGTAGGTTATGAAGTCTTGGACGTCTGGCTCGGCTGGACGGACGTGCAGCCTCTGAAAGAACTTCTAGCGGCACAGCGTCGCGGCGAGGAGCCGCCCTTCGGCTTCGACCTCGGGCGTCAGCTCGACGAAGAGCTAGCGGCCTACCGCGCTGACCTCGGGGTTGAGTTCCTGCAGCTCCAGGAGGCACGGCTCGTTCCCGACAGCGGCGGTGATCAGGTCACGAGTGGCGGGGATGTCGCCGAGGTGCTGACAGCGGCTGGCTGGGCACCGTCGCAGTTGAAGGCTGTCGCCGGTGACCTGACATCAGGCGAGGCTGGTGACGTGCTGTCCGGCAACCGTCAACTGACCGATGATCAGTTGACGCGAGTCTCGGATGCACTCGGCAGAAGCCTTGCTGCCGTGCCGACAACTGTCGACTGGCGATGGGCCCGTGCTGTCGGCTATCCAACGAGGCGGCACCGGTACGAACGCCTCGCCGCGCTTACGGATGAAGACTCCTGGCAATTCCGTCGCGGTATCGCTTCCCAGCCGACTGCAGTCGCCGCGCGCAAGAGCGAAGGCACCATCGCCGACTGGGATCAGCTCGCGGAGCAGCAGCTCTTGGCCCTCGAGCGCGTCGCAGAACTGTAGAAGCTGCGCTGGACGGTAAGTATTGTGGACATCTCTGGCTACCACCGCGCGGTTCGCGGACATGCTGACCTGCTCCTAGCCGAGCTGACCAGTCGAGACGCTGGCCGTTTCGACACTGCAGGGAACGTCTCCCCGTTGTTGGAAGCGCTCAGCATCCGGCTGAACGTCGTCGATGCACCACCGTCCGGCTGCAGTGTCGCCGGCAGCTGCAACCACGCAACTCAGACGATCACAGTGGTTCGTGCAGGCAAGGGAAGGATGCGGTTCACCGCGCTTCACGAGCTCGGCCATCTGCTGGGGGAAGACCTCGACGACTTTCAGGACGCCGTGTACGGCCACGGCCGGAAGGCGGGACGCCCGGTCGAGGAGGACGCCTGCGACGCCTTCGCAGCGACGCTCCTGCTCCCTACCGAGCACCTAGTTGCCAGCCTCGACACCCACGGCCGCTCCGCCCGCGGTCTGCGAGACCTCATCAACACCAGCCAGGCTTCGATGGAGGCGTGTGCGGTCGCAGTCGCCCAGCGGCTCGCCTCACCCGGGTATGTGCTGCTCGTGGAGCGCGTTGGCACAACCAGATTTGCGGCCCGGTCCGGCGACGTATTCCCGATAGCCCGCGGCACCGACCAGTCCGGCCGCGGCCTTCGCCCGGTGCTCACCGGCACCCCGTCGCTGCGTGGCCGGGGGGCCCTTGCATTCGCTTCCGGCTCGGGCACACATGAGCTCTACCTGGACTCCGTCGAGCACGACGGTCTGGTTCTGGCGGTGGCGTGCGAGAGCGATCCGGACTGGCCGCAATTGCAGACGCCGGCCACGCCGAACGTCACCGCAACGGGCGTCGAGGCGCATTGCAGCGAGTGCGGCGTCGACTTCACGGGCTGGCGCGTCTGCGACGTGTGTGGCGAACCACGTCACCAGACCTGCGGCCGCTGCGGGTGCGAGACGGCGACCGTCCGCGGCGAGAGGCTATGCCATACGTGCTTCTCGATGCTGCCGCCGAAGGCGTTTGCCGGCTTTGCTGAGTCCTGCGTCTCCTGCACGGGCTGACCCCAAGTCAAGCCCGCCCGTAGACCTGGCGGACAGGGCGAACGATCCGGGTCATGTTCCGCGTCGCTCCTTCGTGACGGCAGCACACACCAGGAGGTTCTAGCCATGAGTAGCAGCGAGGACGACCAGCAGAGGTCAAGCGACAACCATGAGCCCCCCACGACCGAGATCTTCGTCAACACCCGCACGGTCGAATACGGCGAGGATACGATCAACTACTGGCAGGCGATCGAGGTTGCCTTCCCCGGCATCCCCAAGGGTCCGGACGTGACCTTTTCGGTCACCTACACCGGCGCCAAGGGCGACATCCACAGTGGGTCGCTCGTAGATGGTGGCGCCGCGGCGCGGGTCAAGAAGGGGATGACGATTGATGTCGTCCATTCCAACCGGTCGTAGCGCCGACATTCAGAGGCTACTGGCCGAGGGCTTCAGCGTCGAGATCCGGCAGAACCACCTCTTATTGCACGACGTCCCGTACGTCAACGACCAACGACAGGTCCGCCGCGGAGTCCTCGTTACGCCTCTGACCCTGGCGGGAAACGTCACGACCGCGCCTGGCGACCACGTTGCCTACTTCATAGGCGAGGCCCCGTGCACCTGGCAGGGCGTGCCAATGAGCGCGCTGAACCACTCCGGGGCAAACCAGCTCGCTCCGGGTCTGATGGTCGACCGGAGCTTTTCGAACAAGCCGGGAACGCCTTTCACCGACCACGAGCAGAAGCTTCTGCACTACCTGCGCCTCCTGAGCGCCGAGGCCGCCGAGCTGGACCCAGCTGTCACGGCCAAAACCGGCCGAGTGCTGCGCGACGACAGCGACCAAAGCGTGTTCCGCTATCCGGATTCGGCCTCGGCACGCGCCGGCATCACAGCAATCTCTGCCAAGCTCGAGGCTCAGCGAGTCGGAATCATCGGAGCCGGCGGTACCGGCGCGTACGTGCTCGATCTTCTGGCCAAGACGAGCGTCGCGACCATCGACCTGTTCGACGGCGACAGGGTCCTAACCCACAATGCGTTCCGCGCCCCCGGCCACATCACGCTGTCCGACCTCGACGGTCACCCATACAAGGCGAGCTTCTTCGCTCGCCGTTACGACCACGTCCGTCGCGGCATTCGAGCCTTCGACGAGGACATAACTGCCGAGAATCTGAACCTTCTCGACGGCTGCACTTTTGTGTTCGTCTGCATCGACTCCGGCTCGGCCCGCCGCCTCATCGTCGAGCACCTCCTCGAGCGCGGGACCCCCTTCGTAGACTGCGGCCTCGGCATGCTCGTCAACGACGACCTCCAGGCAATCTTCGGCACGGTCCGCACCACATTCGTAACGCCCGAGCGCGCAGAGGTCGCGATGAATTACCTCAGTTTTGGTGATGACGAGCCTGGCGACGACGTATACGCGTCGAACATCCAGGTGGCCGAGCTGAACGCTTTCAACGCGTCAATGGCGGTGATGCGCTTCAAGCAGCACGTGAAGTTCTACGTCGACCTGCGCAACGAGACTCAGTGGACGATGAGTACGTCCACGAACACGATGTCAGGGGATGCCGAGTGAGGTTCGACCACCGGTTTGTGGAGGGCGCGCCGGCGACGCTCGAGCCTGGCGTGCTCTATGTGTCGATCCAACACCGCAGCGTCCTGCACCTGTGCGCCTGCGGCTGCGGCTATGAGGTCGTTACGCCGCTAGCGCCCCATCGCTGGCAACTGCTCTTTGACGGTGAAACTGTCAGCCTTGAGCCATCCGTCGGCAATAGCGGTCTGCCGTGCCGTTCGCACTACTTCATCACTAACAACGACGTCGACTGGCGTCGACCCATGACGGACACAGCCATCGAGTGGGCGCGCAAACGCGACCAGCGCGCTGTGGACGCCGCCTTTGACCCTTCTTCGCAAGGCCGATTTAAGTCTAAGAGCATCGATCCGGCCTTCGACAGCGCAGATGCACCTCTGCTACGAGGTGCCGCGAACGAAGTAGATGAGGTATCCCCGCAGAAAACAGCCAGGAAGATCGCGTCCCGCGGCAGCGGCTGGTTTGGCCGGCGAGGTCACCGCGGGCGGTGATCGTTTAGCCCGGCCTGCTGCGCGCCGCGACCAGGTCGGTTGCCGTGCGCGCCGCGACCGCCAATGCCCGTTGTTCCGGCATCCTTTCTACACATCCCGGCGGGGTTCGCCACGCTGGCATCGACCGAGGAGCTTCGCGGGTCTACTTGAGACCCTGCGATCGCTCAGATGCCGCGCTCTAAACGGTTCGGCCTCCGTCGGGCGGGCGATTCTTTCGCCACGGGCTGGCGAGTCGTGTCCGTGGGCAAATGCTGCGCTCTCACGCCGAATTTGGAGGCGATCGTTTCGGACAGCCGCCGGTAGCCGCCGTGCTCAGCTGCCACGATCTCCGCTGCCGCGTGAGCAGCCGTCGCTTGAACGGCCCGACCCTGCGCCTCCCGCAGCTCCGCGACAGCTTCGACGAGCTGCGTCAGGTGCATGGTCAGCAGCGCGACCGCAGCCGCGTCGCTGACATCGGTACGGGCAAGCAGGCCGAGCATCACCGCCGCCAGCCGCAGCTGCGTCCCCGCGTCCGACCGCCCCGGCCGCTGCCGAAAGGTCTCACGCGCGGCGCGGTCGTAGTTGTCCGCCGCACTCCGCATCGGCCCGAGCTCGTCATGGTCGAGCACCGTTGCCGCCATGCCGATCACGTCCGAGGTAGCCCACGCGGCGTCGGATGCCTCGTCGTACCGGCCGTTCGCCACGTGCTCCCGTACGTGTTCCGCGCCGGCCGCGGCGAGAGCGATGACCTCTTCCCACGCCTGACGCCGTTCCGCGCCAGTTAGCGCCCTCCAGTCGCCGACGGGGTTGTCCACCGGCGACCACCTGGCGCGCAACTTCGGCAGAGACAGGTCCGGGGCGAGCTTGCCACCCGAGAACAACAGCACTTGGTGGTCGCCAGTCATCCCTGCCTTCACAGCTGCCAGATCGGCCTTCGAAAGGCCCACGGCGTACCCCGTGATCTCACCGGGGTTGCGCTCGCTGTAACGACGCTTGACCGTGACGCCGGCCGCGTCCAGCCGATACCAGAAATCGCTCTCGGTGAGCGCACCACCCGCTGCCACCCGCACCTGGCGGCGCAGTGTCTCGCGCACCGACTCTCCGGCGCCAGCACGCACTGCCTTCTCGGTTTCAGCTCGCGACGGCCGGCTGGCGGCGGTCTTGTCCGCGCTCGCAGTCACCTGCAGACCGAACTTGGCCTCTGCCGCATTCGCGGCCTCCCGCAGCCGTACATAGAGCCGGAAGTCCTTCGCGCTCCTTCCGTCCTGGCGTGCCATCGTGGCCGCCAGGTGCACGTGGTCTTCGGCGTGCCGGACTGCGACCCAGCGAACTCCGTTGGGGTCGCCGGGGGCGGCAAGGCCGAGGTGGGCCATCACATCTCGCGCGATCTCTCCCCAGTCCTGGTCCGACAAATGCCGGTCCCGGGGTGCGGTGCGTAGCGACACTTGGAGCACAGGCTTCGCCGGTGCCTGAGTCCCAAGAGCCGCGACCGGGGCCCCGAGCAGCGCGGTCAAAGCCCGCATGTCGAAGCGGCGATAGTCGCTCGCCAGGGTCGACGGCGGCTCTAAGGCTGGCAGCCCTTCGTCCCAAGCCGCGACAAGGTGCGGCTCCTGATGCTCGTTGAACCGCCCTGGGCCGTACAAGTACCGCAGCAGGCCGCCGATCTTGGTGCCGCGGGTGACCTTGCCGATCACGAATGCTCGCCCCCGCCTCGGCGCATCGCTAACGGGGAGCGCGTGCCCTGCGTATATCTGGCGTCATTGCACTTCTGAGATGGCCCAGGCATCGGCCCTCCCTTCGTTGTCCTGCCTGACTGACTCTCCAGGTCACTGCGACCGCGCCCGGTCGCAGTGACCCTCAGCCGACTGTCCGCCCGTGTGCGCCCGGCCGGGCGGCACTCGGCGGCGGCGGCCGGCAGTGTCGCATTTGCTAAGCAAATGCCTATCTTGCTCCCGCTCCTCAGGGCCCGTTCGGTGCTACGGATTGACTGCAGCCCAAAGGAAAGTTGCAAGAAGCAGGTCGCACGGGGCCGGCACTGCGGCTTGTCATGGGCTACCCAACCGGTCGACCCTGTCCGAGTGTCACGACGTGCCCAGCCGGCGAGTAGAACCCCACGTTGAGCAGTTAGCGGTAGTTGACCTCAGTTCGTCCGGTTGCTAGCGTTGGCTATGTTGCTTCGACCGTCTGGATCCGGCTGTTCGGGGGCTGTGATGACCGAAACCTTGACGAAGGCAGAGCTGCTAACTCTTCCTCCCGTCGTCGACCTCTCCACCGCGGCAAGTGCGCTCGGCCTCG
Organism: Acidothermaceae bacterium B102; assembly: GCA_033097465.1. Classification (GTDB taxonomy): domain Bacteria; phylum Actinomycetota; class Actinomycetes; order JAWWOL01; family JAWWOL01; genus JAWWOL01. Next base: position 2,241,649 of record AP028633.1, on the reverse strand, counting down.
GCCGGAGTGCCGCGTACGAGCTCGTGCGCGCCGGCAAGTGGCCAACGCCGATCCTTCGTCTCGGTCGGGCGATCCGTGTCCCGACTGCCCCGCTCCTTGTGCTGCTCGGAATCGTTCCTGCCGCCGCCGAACCAACCGGAGGAGTCGGCGGATGAAGCAGGGAATGGTCCGGCAGCGGCACACCCACGCCTGCCCGCGCCTACCGGACGGCGCATATGCACCGCACAAGTGCCAGGGCCTGTGGCAGTACATGGTTGACCTCGGCAAGGACAGCGAAGGCCGCCGGCAGCAACTCTCCAAGAGCGGCTTCCCGACTCGTCGTGTCGCAGTGGCTGCCCTACAGCGAACGCTCGATGACATTCGCGGCGGAGTGGACGTCATCAGCCAAGAAACGGTGAGTGAATACCTGGAGGAGTGGTTGGTCAGCAAGCGCGCGTTACGACCGACGACCGTCAAGTCGTACCGCGAGCACATCCGCCTGCACATCGTGCCGCGCATCGGCCACCTCCCACTGCGCGAGCTGCGCCCCCGCCACGTCGACCTGATGATCACCGCCCTCGCGAGGGTTCGAGGACCGAAGGCACTGACGTCATCCACTGTTCGCCGTATCCACGCAACGCTGCGCGTGGCGCTCAACGACGCGGTCAAAAGGCGACTGATCCCGTACAACCCCGCGACACATGTGGAACTGCCTGTGGCACGACGTTCTCGGACCACCGTCTGGGATGCGAAACAGGTCGCTGCCTTCCTAACAGCCACCGCAGACGACGACCTCGGCCTGGCCTTCCGCCTCGTCGTTCTCACGGGCCTGAGACGCGGCGAGCTCTGCGGGTTGCGCTGGTCCGACCTGGACCTCGACCACGGCCTGCTCTGGGTGCGGCAGGCGATCGCGGATGTCAACGGGGCGCTTCTCGTGGGTGAACCCAAGACCAAGGCAGGCACTCGAGTCGTGCCGCTCGACGAGACCACGAGCGAGCTCCTGCTCGAGCATCGCGACGCTCAGAGCCGGCGTGCGCAAGTCCGGGATGACGACTACGAGGACAACGACTACGTGTTCGCCCGCAGCGATGGCACCGTGCTTCGGCCGGACACGCTTGGGCGGAGTTTTCGTCGCGCGGTCAAGAAGTCCGGGTTGCCGACCATCCGCTTCCACGACCTTCGGCACACCAGCGCGAGCCTGGCCCTCGCCGCCGGGATACCCATGCGCGTCGTCAGCGACCGCTTGGGCCACAGCTCGACGGCCATCACCGCGGACCTCTACACCCACGTCGTTCCTAGCGTTGCCATGGGCGCCGCGCAAGCAATCGCTGACGTCGTCGAGGCCGCCGGGGAGAAGCCGTCTGCGTGAAATGTTGACGAGATGTTGACGAGGACAAGATCATCAACCCGGAGGAGGAGTCCTGTGAACCCAAAACTGCTGGTCAGAAGGAGTGGGCCGCCTGGGGATCGAACCCAGAACCCGCGGATTAAAAGTCCGCTGCTCTGCCAGTTGAGCTAACGGCCCGGAGCGTCGGGGCTCTCGTCGGACGCCCTGGCACAACAGCCCAGGACAGCCCGCCTCCAGCGACGACGGCTCCAGTCTCCCATCAGCCGGGCCACCCTTGCCAACGAGTAGACCGCCAAGGGCGGCCGCGTGGACGATCGGCCAATTTTTGCACCGATCTAGGCATTGACGCGGCTTTCGTCCCCCTCTAGCGTCTCGCGTCAGCAGGGTCGCTGCCGGGACCCGACACCGACGTCGGGCCATCCTCGCGTGAGGGCCGCCAGCGGGCCAGGGACGCCTCGGAGCGCCAGATGAAAACCACGACTCGCGGAGCCACCACCGTCACCCTCCTCTCCGCCGCGACACTCGTGGCGACAGCGTTCGGCTCGGCAGCCCCCGTGGCCGCCGCGCCCCACCTCGCCCCCACCGTCGCCCAGCCGTGGATGAACACCCACTTGACAGCCGCCAAGCGGGCGTCGCTGGTGCTGGCTCAGATGACGCTGGACGAGAAGATCGCCGAGGTCCACGGTGCGGGCTACCCGACACCCTTCAACGGCGCAGGCTTCGCGGGAGTCGTACCGGCCAACACCCGTCTGGGCATCCCCGCGCTCTACCTCGCCGACTCCCCCGTGGGCGTCGGCAACGGCTCGACCGGCGTCACCCAGTGGGCCGACACCACGGCGCTGGCCGCGAGTTGGGACACGTCACTGGCCAAGGCCTACGGTACGGCGTACGGGGCCGAGCAGGCGGGCAAGGGTCACAACATCGCCCTGGCGCCGACCGTCAACATCCTCCGACTTCCCCTGTGGGGCAGGGCTCCTGAGACGTTCAGCGAAGATCCCTACCTCACCGCGCAGAGTGCCGCAGCCGAGATCGAGGGCATCCAGAGTCAGCACGTGATCGCCACCGTCAAGCACTTCGTCGCCAACAACCAGGAGGTGTTCCGCAGCTCGATCAACGTCAACGTGAGCCAGCGGGCGCTCGAGGAGATCTATCAGCCGGCGTTCCAGACCGCCGTCGAGACCGCCAAGGTCGGCGCGGTCATGTGCTCGTACAACCGGATCAACGGCACCTACGGCTGCGAGAACGGCGAGGAGCTCAAGGACACCCTGCGCGACGCCTGGAGCTTCGACGGCCTGGTGATGTCCGATTGGGCTGCACTGCACACCACGGTACGGGCGGCACGCAACGGCCTCGACCTCGAGATGCCCGGCGCCGCTGACGACGCCCACCTCACTCCGGTCGACCAGATCTTCGGCTCGTACTTCAACAGCAAGCTCAAGAACGCCGTGCTGGCAGGCACTGTCAAGTTGTCGCAGCTCAACGCGATGGTCACCCACATCCTAACCGCGATGTTCCGCATCGGGCTGTTCGACCACCCCCTGGCCTCTCCCGATGCGGTCAAGGCGGCCAACGTCAGCACACCCGGCCACCTGGCCCTGTCCACCAAGATTGCCGACTCGGGCGCAGTCCTGCTCAAGAACAGCCACGGCCTGCTGCCGCTCAAGGACACCGGCTCCATCGCGGTCATCGGTGACGCCTCGAGCGAGCACCCGCAGACCGCGGCCGGCGGCTCGGCGGTGGTGCAGCCCTCATCGCCCGTCGTCACCGCGCTCGCCGGCATCACCACGCGCGCCGGCTCAGCAGCAACCGTGACGCATGCCCAGGGAACCCTTGGTGTCGCAGCACTTCCGGCCGTACCAGCTGCATCGTTCCCGGCCGGGCTCACCGCCACCTACTACGCCACCGCCGACCTGAGCGGCACCCCTGTCTCGACCGCCACGGTGCCGGACCTCGCCATCAGCGGCACGCCCGCGGCCGTCGCCACCCTGGCCACCTGGTCCGCGAGCTATGCCGGCACGCTGACCGCGCCCGCAGCGGGTGACTACCGCTTCACCCTCTCGGCCGGCGGCGACGCGACGCTTTTCGTCGACGGCACCAAGGTCGCCGGCTATGCACCGATGCACGAGCCGTTCGGTGAAGGCATCATCACCCTGACCGCTGGGGCGCACACGGTCCGCGTCGAGGAGACGCCCTTCCCGGGCACCCTGGTCGGCGTCGACGCGTTCGCCGTCACACCGGGCCTGCACGTCGGCTGGCAGCCGCAGGAGAACCTGCTCATCGAGCAGGCCGCGGCAGCCGCTGCCGCAGCCAACATCGCCGTCGTGGTCGTCTCGGACCCGACGTCCGAGGGCATGGACCGCAGCACGCTCGCCCTGCCCGGCGACCAGGACAAGCTCATCGCCGCCGTTGCAGCCGCCAACCCTCGTACCGTGGTCGTCCTCAACACTGCCAGCGCGGTGCTCATGCCGTGGCTGTCCTCGGTCGCCGCCGTGATCGAGGGCTGGTACCCCGGCCAGACCGGCGGAACGGCACTGGCCAAGCTGCTGTTCGGCGACGTCAACCCGTCGGGCAAGCTGCCCGTCACGTTCCCCGCCAGCGACGCCCAGGGCCCCGCGCGGGCCTCCGTCGAGTACCCCGGCGACGGCACGGACGTCTACTACAGCGAGGGACTGCAGGTCGGCTACCGCTGGTACGACGCGCAGCACCAGAAGCCGTTGTTCCCCTTCGGGTACGGGCTTTCCTACACCTCGTTCGCCTTCAGCCACGTCGCGGTCAAGGCCACCGGGAGCACCTACGTCGTCACCGCCACGGTCAAGAACACCGGCAAGCGGGCAGGCGCCGAGGTGGCCCAGCTCTACCTCGGCTTCCCGTCCTCAGCTCACGAGGTTCCTCGCTCGCTCAAGGCCTACGCCAAGGTCTCGCTCAAGGCCGGGCAGAGCAAGCGGGTCACCCTGACCTTGACCAAGCAGGCCTTCGCCACCTGGGACAGCCTTGCGGCCGCCTGGGTCGTACACACCGGGGCCTACCAGCTCTGGGTCGGCGACTCGTCCCGCCACCTCCCGTTGAAGGCGACGGTCACGCTGGGCTGACTGTCGTGTCCGATTCCCGCTTGTACGCGGGGCCGCGGCGAGGTGAGATCGACGGGTGACCTCCTACACGCTGTTCCCCACCGCCATCGGCACCTGCGGCCTGCTCTGGGCCGACACCGGCATCCTCGGCCTCCAGCTGCCCGAGGCCACCGACGCCGTGACGGTGCGACGCATGGTCGCCGACCACGAGGCCACCGAGACCGACCCGCCGCCGGACATCGAGGCCGTCATCGAGGCAGTGCAGGAGCTCACCGAGGGCGGCAACGTCGACCTCACCCAGGTCCCGCTCGACATGGCCAGGGTCAGCTCCTACAACCGCCGCCTGTACGAGGCGATCCGCGCGATCCCGCCGGGCCACACCCGCACCTACGGCGAGATCGCGACCGACCTCGGCGAGCCGGGCGCGGCCCGTGCCGTGGGGCGCGCGATGGGGCAGAACCCGTGGCCGATCATCGTGCCGTGCCACCGGGTCGTGGCGGCCAACGGCAAGACCGGCGGATTTTCGGCGTACGGGGGCGTGAGCACCAAGCTGCGTCTCCTGGCCATCGAGCAGGCCCACCGCAGCACGGACGGGGCCCTGTTCTGACCGGACCGCACACTCACGCCTGGAGCATGGACTCGTAGACCGCCTGGCTGGCAAGGCTGGGTGAGACGCCCAACTCGTCGCGCAACACCTGGCGCAGGTCGCCATAGACGCCGAGCGCCTCGGCCACGTTGCCTTGCAGTGCCAGAGCCCGCATGAGCACCTGGTAGCCGCTCTCGCGCAGCGGCACGAGCCGGACAAGCTGACGCCCTGCACGTACGGCAGCGGGGAGTTCGGTGCCGCCGGTGCCGAGGGCCGCAGCGGCGTACGCCTCCAGCGCCCGCAGCCGGACCTCCGCCAGCTGCGTCCGGCGGACGGCGACCCAGGGCGCCTCCTCGCCGGGCAGGAAATCGCGCTCGGCGATGAACAGCGCCACGAGCGAGGACGCCCAGGCCGCCTTGCAGTCGCCGAGCACGATCCGCGACTCAGCCCGATGAACCGCGGCCTCCGCAACCTCGATGTCGACCCAGGACTCCGGGCCCAGCTGCAGTCGCAGGTGTGTGCGCCCCTCGAGCGAGCTCGGCCCCAAAGCCTTGCGCAGCTTGGAGATCAGGGCATTGAGGGCACTATCCATCGCCGCCGGCTGCTGGTCCGGCCAGAGCGCCTCGGCCAGCTCCTCGCGGCTCACAACCCGGTGCCGGTTGAGGACGAGAAACGCCAGCAGCAACCGACCCTGGCGACCGGGCAGCCGGGCATCGAGCCGCTCGCCGTCCTGCTCGAACACGAGCGGCCCGCACAGCTGCACCCGCGATGGTGGCGCCGGCACCAAGGTCACGCCAACATTCTCGCAATGGGTCCGTCGTACAACAACGAAGGAGGACGACATGGCCAGAACCATTCGCTGCGAGTGCGGGTACGTCGCACGCGGGGTCACCGACGATGAGGTGATCGCCAACATCCGCGGTCACATGGGGACCGACCACCCCGCCCTCCTGGAGTCAGTCAGCCGAGAAGACCTGCTCGGCTGGGTCCAAGTCGAGTAGCCCACCGGAGGACACATGGACACACGGCGTGAGGAGGTGCTCGTCGAGCCGCAGTGGCTCGAGGACCACGTGAACGATCCCCAGGTGACCATCGTCGAGGTCGACGTGAGCGCCGTCTCGTACGACGACGGGCACCTGCCCGGAGCCGCCTTGTGGAACGTCTACCGCGACCTCAAGAACCCCGACTACCAGCTGCGCCCACCGGCCGAGCTGCGTCCGCTGCTGGCCGGCATCACGCCCACCACGACGGTCGTGTTCTACGGCTACGCCCCCGCGATGGGCCTGTGGCTGGCGAGGCTGCTCGGTCACACCGACGTCCGCATCCTCAACGCGAGCAAGGACACCTGGCGACAGGAAGGGCGCCCGATGAGCCAGGACCCTGCTCCCCCGAGGACATCGGTGTACGACATGGGCGAGACCTCACCCGTGCGGGTAGGGCTCCGCGACGTGCGGGCAGCCTTGGACGACCCCAACACCACGCTGCTCGACGTCCGCACCGCGGCGGAGTTTGCCGGAGAACGGTTCTGGCCGTCCGGAGCGGCCGACGACCTCGGCCGGGCCGGCCACATCCCCGGCGCTGTGCACCTGCCGCTCGACGGGGTCCTCGACGATCGCGGTGCCTACCGCAGCCGTGAGGCGCTGGCCGCGCTGTTCACCGATGTCCCCACGTCCGACACCGTCATCACCTACTGCACCATCGGCGGCCGGGCGAGCACCGCCTGGTTCGTCCTGACCTATCTGCTCGGGCGCCACAACGTCCGTGTCTACGACGGCTCCTGGGCCGAGTGGGGACGCCGGCCGGACACCCCGGTCGTCGCCGCCTAGCACTGCGCACGCGTCAACCACCCCTGAGAACAAAGGAGAACACCATGTCCGGACTCGTCCGCATGACGCTCGACCAACCCGAGGAGATCCGCCTGTTCGAGGGCGGTACGGGACGGCTGGAGCTGGTCAATCTCGGCGGCGGCGCCGTCGGTCGCGCCACCTTCCTGCCCGGCTGGCGCTGGTCGGAGCACGTCAAGCCCATCGCCAAGACCGAGAGCTGCCAGGCCGCTCACCTCGGCTACTTCGTGTCCGGTCGGATGCGGGTCGTCATGACCGATGGCGAAGAGCTGGAGTACGGTCCCGGCGACTTCGCGATCATGGCTCCGGGGCACGACGCGTGGATCGTCGGTGACGAGCCGTGCGTCGTCATCGACTGGCAAGGCTTCGCCGACTACGCCAAGCGCTGACTCCCCCTGTTCATTCTGCGTTCACCGGGCAAGATAGATGCATGACCGAGCAGCACACCGAGATCGAGCAGAAGTACGACGTGGCCGACGCGTTCGTCCTGCCGCCCCTCGACGACGCCGTGCCGGGCGCCCACCAGGTCGAGACCGAGGTCACCGAGCTCGAAGCCGTCTACTTCGACACGGCCGACCTGCGCCTGGCCCACCGCCGCATCACCCTCCGCCGACGCACCGGTGGCCTCGACCAGGGCTGGCACCTCAAGCTGCCCGTGGGCAAGGGCGAGCGCCAGGAGCTGCACGAGCCCTACACCGACGACCTCACCGTGCCCGATGCTCTGCGCGCGCTGGTGACGGCAACCACCCGCGGCGCCGAGCTCGCTCCCGTCGCCCGGCTCGTCACCACCCGCACCGCCCACCGGTTGCGCGACGACGACGGCCAGGTGCTGCTCGAGGTCGCCGACGACACCGTCACCGGCCAGACCCTGGGAGCGACAGCCCAGGTCAGCTCGTGGCGTGAGGTGGAGGTCGAGCTGGTCGAGGGGCAGCGAGCCCACCTCGACCTGCTGGCCAAGGTGCTCGGCGCGGCCGGCGCCCAGCCCTCCGCGTCCGGCTCCAAGCTGGCCCGCACCATCGGCGTCTCGGGCCGCACTGCCAAGGTCGACCTCACCGGCAAGAAGGCCAAGGGGGGCGACGTCGTGCTGGCCTACCTGCGCAAGCAGCAGTCGGCGCTGCTGGCCAACGACCCGGCGGTACGCCTCGACCGGCCCAGCTCGGTGCACAAGATGCGCGTCGCCAGCCGCCGGCTGCGCAGCGCCCTCAAGACCTTCGACGAGCTCTTCGTCGGCGACGCCCACGTCGGACTCGAGGACGAGCTCGGCCGGCTGGCCGAGGTCCTCGGCCGCGAGCGCGACGCCGAGGTGCTGCTCGAGCGCATGCGCGCGTCCCTCGACGCACTGCCGGTCGAGCTGGTCATAGGCCCGGTCCGTCACGACGTCGAGGCCTGGATGGGCGACACCTTCCAGGAGGCCAAGTGGCTGGCCCGGGAGTACCTCGGCAGCGCCACCTACATCGACCTGCTCGAGCGACTCGACGCATTCCTGCAGGCCCCGCCGCTGTCCGACCGCGCGGCGCTACCGGCCCGCAAGGAGGTGGCGGCCCTGGTCGACAAGACCATCCACACGGTGCGCAAGAAGAGCCGAGACGCCCTCGCGACCGAGGCCGGCGAGCCCCGTGACCTCGCCCTGCACGACGCCCGCCGCGCGGCCAAGCGGTCCCGCTACGCTGCCGACGTCTATGCAGTCCACGACGTGGCGCCGGCCAAAGCCGTCGCCACGCAGATGACCGAGCTGCAGGACACGCTCGGCGACCGCCAGGACGGCGCGGTCATGGCGCTGCTGCTGCGGGACTTCGCCGCCCGTACCGGAGCCGCCGGAGGCAACGGGTTCACCTACGGTTTCCTGCTCGCGCGCGAGGAGGCCCGGGGGCTCACCACCGAGCAGGACTTCGCGGCCGCCCTGCTCCGGCTGCGACCCCTCGGGGGCTAGCGCCCGACGCTGTGCTGGTAGGACGTGCTGAAGTGCTTGCCCGCAACAGCTGTCGCGACGGTCAACCGCAGCGGTCCTCGCGAGTCGGCGACATAGACGGTGCAGTGCAGCGTCGTCACGGCCGCCGGGCGCAGCGACACCGCGCGGCAGCCCGCTACGCGATCGTTTCCGGCGTGCACCGTGGCCACGGCAGCCGGACTGCCGGCGGCCAGCCAGACCCGGACGGTCGCGTGGTGCGGTCCGACGTGGAGACGCTGCGTCAGACCGTCGGCCGGGCCGAAGACTACGGACGGGATGGTCACGGCGACTTGCTGACCGGCCCGTACCGGCTGCGCGCTCTGCGGCATCGCGACGGAGACGGCGCTGCCGGGGGCGGACATCGCCATCGCCCACGACGTCGACCAGAGCGCGACGCCGGTCGCGGCGGCGACGAGCGGCAGGCCGAGGCGGCCGACGCCGACGAAGGTGGGAACTCGCAGCACGACAGACCCCGATCCGGTCGCCCGGCCAGGGTGGCGGGCGTTACCAGAGGGATCGGGTGTTCGTGATCAACGGTGAATGCCCCGACCGGACCGTGGCGCGACGGTCACTTCGGACTAGGGGGTGACTACAGCTCGGGGAACGAACGGTCGGCCCGCTCGCCGGTCTCCAGCACGTAGGCGGCCGGTCCGACGATGGCCGGGTCGGGCTGGCCGACGATGTCGATGTCCTTGTCGGTGTAGTCGAGCCGCGACAGCACGTGGCGCATGGCCTCGATGCGGGCCCGCTTCTTGTCGTTGCTCTTGACCACGGTCCACGGCGCGTGCGGCTTGTCGGTGTAGAAGAACATCGCCTCCTTGGCCTCGGTGTAGTCGTCCCACTTGTCGAGGGACGCGAGGTCGATCGGGCTGAGCTTCCACTGCCGCACCGGGTCGATGCGCCGGATGATGAACCGGGTCTGCTGCTCCGAGCGCGACACCGAGAACCAGAACTTGATCAGCAGGATGCCGTCGCGGGCGAGCATGTCCTCGAACCGCGGCGTCTGCCGCATGAACTCCTCGTACTGGTCCTTCTCGGCGAACCCCATGACGTGCTCGACGCCGGCCCGGTTGTACCAGGACCGGTCGAAGAGCACGATCTCGCCGGCCGAGGGCAGGTGGTTGGCGTACCGCTGGAAGTACCACTGGGTGGCCTCGCGGGTGCTCGGCTTCTCGAGCGCGACGACCCGGGTGCCGCGCGGGTTGAGGTGCTCCATGAAGCGCTTGATCGTGCCACCCTTGCCGGCGGCGTCGCGACCCTCGAACAGGATCACCACCCGCTGGCCGGTCTCCTTGACCCACGACTGCATCTTGAGCAGCTCGATCTGCAGCAGCCGCTTGTGCCGCTCGTACTCCGGCCGGGCCATGCGCTCGTTGTACGGGTAGCCTTCGCGCCACGTGTCGAGCACCCGGCCGTCGGGGCCGACCAGCAGCGGGTCGTCGAGGTCCTCGGTGTCGGCGAGCAGCCGGTAGCCGCGCAGGTCGGGGTGCGACGAGCTCGACGGCTCCGAGCGGATCGGCAGCGGGTAGGCGGTCACGACGCGCGGCTTTCCGACACCGGCCGGCGTGACGCCACGAGGCAGCGGCAGCGCCTCGAGCTGGGCGAGCGTCTGTGCCTGCTGCCGGGGCTGCTGCTGGGGAGCTGCGCGCTCGGGAACCGCGGGTGACTCGACCTCACGGGGACGCCTCCTCCAGAACCTGCCGATGCTGGTCAGCCCACCGGTCATGGCCACCGCAACGACAGCGATGATGGAGACGATCACTGACGTCACTCGGTTGCGCTCCGATGTCTGGCTGTGCGGCGTCCCGGACTCACCGGTCTGCCCCCATCTGACTACCGGTTGAAGGTAGCCGCAGAGGCACGTCGAGGTGGCCGGGACATGAACGGCGACCCGGACCTAACCCTACGACCAGTGAAGCCGAAGGTGAAGGCCGCCCTCCTGGGATGCTGTCGTCATGAGCCTGGACGTCGTCATCTCACCGGCGCTGCCCACCGACGCCGGCGAGCTCCTCGTCGTCCAGCGCTCGGCCTACGTCTCCGAGGCGCAGTGGTACGACGCCCCGCGGATCCCGCCGTTGGTCGAGACCCTCGACGAGGTCGTCGCCGCCATCGCCGCGGGTGGCGTGCTCGTGGCCCGCCTCGGCTCCCGGCTGGTTGGATCGGTGCGCTGGGAGGTAGCCGGCGGGCTGTGCCACGTCAACCGGCTGTCGGTCGCCACCGACCTGCAGGGCCATGGCCTCGGCAGCCGGCTGCTGACCGCCGCCGGGGACGCGGCGGACGCCCCCGCGTACACCTTGTTCACCGGCGCCGACAGCCCGCACAACATCCGGCTGTACGAGCGGCACGGCTACGTCGCCACGCACACCGAGCAGCACGAGCGGTGGGCGTTCGTGCACATGACCAAGGTCAGACCTGCTCCGTCGGCCTGATCAGCATCTCGTTGATCGCCATGTGCCGCGGCCGGGTCACGATGAAGGCGACCGCCTCGGCGATGTCCTGCGCCTCCAGCAGCTCAGTGTCGCCGAACCGCTGGACCATGCCGGCCTGCACCTCTGCCGAGTTGTGCAGCCGCAGCTCGGTCGCGACCGCGCCCGGCTCGACCATCGACACCCGGACATGGCGCTGGGTGACCTCTTGTCGCAGCGCCTCGCTGAACCCGGTCACGGCGTGCTTGGTCGCGTTGTAGGCAGCGCTGCCGCTGCGCGGGAACCGGCCGGCGACCGAGCTGATGTTGACCAGGTCGGCCACCCGCCGCGGGTCTTGCTCGGCGGCCGTGAGGAGGTGGGGCAGCGCGGCGTGGGCGCACCAGAGCAGGGCGTTGAGGTTGATGTCGACCATGCGGGACCACTCGCCGGTGTCGGCCCCGACGGCCGCCCCGAGCAGCATGAGGCCCGCGTTGTTGACCAGGGTGTCGAGCCGGCCGAGCCCGGCGACGGTCTGCTCGACGACACCCACCGCCTCGTCGTGCTGTGTGATGTCGGCCTCGAGGACCAGCACGGTGCCGCCGTCTGCCCTGATCTTGCCGGCCAGCGTCTCCAGCCGGTCGCGGCGCCGGGCCGCCACGGCGACCGCTGCGCCCTCCGCGGCGAGCGCCAGAGCGGTCGCCTCGCCGATGCCTGAGCTCGCGCCGGTGACCAGCGCGACTGTTCCTGTGAGCCGTGACGTCATGGCTCGAACGCTACCCTCGCCGCGGCGCGCTCACCCGGTTCGTGAAGGAAAGTGCACGTCCTGGAGCACAACATCGTCCACAGACCGGGCTGGGCGAAACGACGGCGGCGCCCCGCGGACCGAGGTCCACGAGACGCCGCCGATGATCAGGAGCGGTTAGCCGACGCCGCCGACCGCGCTCATGTCCACGTCGTCCTTGCCGGCCTTGATGCCGACGAAGCTGACGACGAGGGAGACGATGGCGAACAGCACCGCTACCGCGAAGCCGGCGCTCGCACCCTTGGCCAGCACCTGGTGACCCAGGCTGCCGGGCAGGATGCCGGTCGTCTTGAACTGGACCGACGTAGCCGCGTCCGGGTGGAGCTTGAGCAGGGAGACCGTCTTGTGACGGGCGACCGTGCCGTAGACGGTCACCAGGACCGACAGGCCGAGCGAGCCACCGACCTGCTGCATGACGTTGAGCAGGCTGGACGCGGCGCCGGAGTCCTCGTTGCTGACCTTGGACACCGCCAGCATCGTCAGCGGCACGAACAGGAAGCCCATGCCGAGGGCGAAGATGACCATCGGGCCGAGGATGCCGGTGATGTAGGTGCTGCTCACCGAGATCTGCGACAGCCAGGCCAGCCCGCCGGTCGCCATGACCGCGCCCACCATCAGGAACGGCTTGGGGCCGGTCTTGACCAGGAACCGCGAGCAGATGGTCGCCGAAATGATGATGCCGGCGCTGACCGGGAGGAACGCGACGCCAGCCTTGATCGGGCTGTAGCCGAGGACCTCCTGCACGAACTGGGTGAGGAAGAAGAACATCGAGAACAGCGCCGCCGCCAGGAACAGCATGATCACGTACGTGCTGGCCCGGTTGCGGTTGGCGAACAGGTGGAGCGGGGTGATCGGCTCGCGGGTGCGGCGCTCGATGACGAAGAACATCGTCAGCAGGATCGCCGACGCGACGAACGAGCCGATGGTGGTGGACTTGCCCCAGCCGTGCTGCGCCGCGTTGATGAACCCGTAGACCAACCCGGTCATGCCGAGCGTCGAGGTCAGCGCACCGGCGAGGTCGAACTGGCCGGGCTTGCGCTCGGACTCGTTGATGAACAGCGGGCCGAGGACCGCGAGCGCGATGCCGATCGGGACGTTGACGAAGAACACCCAGCGCCAGCCGACCCAGGAGGTCAACGCGCCACCGGCGAGCAGGCCGATCGCCGCACCCGAGCCGGAGACTGCAGCGAAGACGCCGAAGGCACGGTTGCGCTCCTCGCCCTCGGCGAAGTTGGTGGTGATCAGCGCCAGAGCGGTCGGGGAGGCGAGCGCACCACCGACGCCCTGCAGGGCGCGGAAGGTGAGCAGCTCGCCGGAGTTCTGCGCGAGCCCGCCGAGCAGCGAGGCGACCGCGAACAGCAGGATGCCCGCCTGGAGCATGCGCCGACGGCCCATGATGTCGCCGAGGCGACCACCGAGCAGGAGCAGACCGCCGAAGGTCAGCGTGTAGGCGTTGAGCACCCACGACAGCGACGTGGCGGAGAAGTGCAGCGCGCTCTGGACGTGAGGCAGCGCGATGTTCACGATGGTCGCGTCGAGCACGATCATGAGCTGGGTGCCCGCGAGGACAGCGAGCGCTGCGCCGGGGTGATGGCCCCGGCGGGCAGCGCCGGCCACCGCGGTGGTGTGGTCAGCCGTTGTGGTGGCCATGTGAATCTCCTGAAGGTCTAGGGAACGCTTCCGTTCACTAAAGAAGAACGGTACACTGGGGTGGATAAGAAACGCAACCGTTCACTAACTATTCGCCGAAGGGACACCCCGGACCGCTATGGGAAAAGCTGCGCTTCGCGGTGTCGTCCGAGCGGTCAAGAGCAAGACCAGCTCGCCGGCGACGGCCGACGACTGCTTCATCGGCTCGACGCGGCGCCGGGGACCTGACCTCGAGAACGCGATCCTCGACGCGACCCTCGACCTGCTGGCCGAGTCGGGCGTCGGCGGTGTGACCATGGAGGGCGTCGCGGCTGCGGCCAAGACCGGCAAGGCCTCGGTGTACCGCCGGTGGCCGTCCAAGGAAGACCTGCTGGTCGACGCCATGCGCCACGCGCTGCCGCCGCTCGACGCCGCCCCGGACACCGGCTCGGTGCGCGACGACCTGGTCGCCCTGCTGGTGATCATGCTCGAGGTCATCAACTCCAAGCGTGGCTGCGCGATCCAGGCCTTCATGTTCGACAACTCCGTCGACAAGGCCCTCATGCAGGTGATCAAGAGCCGGGCGATGGAGCCGCGCCACCAGATGCTGGTCGACGTCCTCGCGCGTGGCCGTGACCGCGGCGAGGTGCGTCCGGACGCAGTCAACGCACAGACCGCCGAGGTGGGGCCGGCGCTGATCGTGCACCAATACCTCATGCACGGACCTCCCGTCCCGGATGCCTTCGTCGTGCAGCTCGTCGACACCGTCCTGATGCCGCTGCTGCGGCCCTGACCTCGCGACGAACGCTAGAGGGACGTACCGACAAAAACGGGCTCCGGGCTCAGCATCACCCCGAAGCGGGCGTGGACGCCATCCCTTATCGCGCGGGCGAGCGTCAGCAGCTCTGCCGTCGTGCCGCCACCCCGGTTGACCAGGGCCAGCGTATGCCGTGTCGAGATGCCCACGGGCCCCTTGCCGAAACCCTTGCCGAATCCGGCCTGCTCGATGAGCCATGCGGCGGGCACCTTGCGCCCCTCCGGCGCCTCGTAGGACGGGATGGTGACGCCGGCCCGGGCGCACGCCGTCGCGTACTCAGCAGGGGTCAACACGGCGTTGGTGAAGAAGGAGCCGACGCTGCGGCGGTTGGGGTCGCCCGGGTCGAGGACCATGCTCTTGGCCCGCCGCAGCTCGAGCACCGCGTCTCGGACATCGCGCAGCCCGGCCCGCTCGCCCACCTCGACGCCCAGCACCCGGGCGAGCTCCGCGTACCGGACCGGCGCGGACATGCCGGCGCGGTCGTGCAGCAGGAAGGTCACCTCGAGCACCGCGAAACGCGGGTTGTGCCGGAACACGCTGGTCCGGTAGCCGAATCCGCACTCCGCCGCGGTCAGGTCGCAGACCACGCCCGTCGTCCGGTCCAGCACCTGCACGGAGCGCAGCGTGTCGGAGATCTCCTGCCCGTACGCGCCGACGTTCTGCACCGGGGTCGCGCCGGTGCTGCCCGGGATGCCGGACAGCGCCTCGAAGCCGGCGAGCCCCTCGGCCACGGTCTCGGCGACGACCTCGTCCCACGGCCGCCCGGCCTCGACGGTGACGAACTGGCCGGACCGCTCGTAGTTGCCGTCCCTCGCGAGCACGACCGTCCCGTCGAAGCCGGCGTCGGCGACCACCACGTTGCTGCCGCCGCCCAGCAGCAGCACAGGCTCGCCCGCGAGGTCGTACGTACGCAGGCAGCGCACCAGGTCGACCGTGTCGCGCGCGTACTCGACCCGTTGGGCAGGGCCGCCGAGGCCCAGGGTCGTCAGCGAGGAGAGCAGCACGGTCACGCCCCCAGGTTAGGCGACCAGACAGCCGGGCGCCGCGACGTATCACGCGGTAGACGTCGCGCCTCTGGTACGGGCGGCACCACCCGTCCCAGCAAGGAGGTAACGCCATGCACGTCTCGCGTACCGGCAGCTTTGTCACCGGAGTCGTGGTCACGCTCATGGTCGGCGGCGGCACGGCGATGGCCACGGGCGGCGCACCGGTGCTGCTCGGCGTCAACAACCACGCCAGGACCACGACGGGGTTGAGCGACAGCGCCGGCACTCCCCTGTCACTGACCGCCAAGAAGGGCAGCCCGCCGCTCAAGGTCAGCAACGACGTCAAGGTCAAGCACCTCGACGCAGACCTGCTGGACGGCAGGGATTCCAGCGACTTCCTGGGCAGCTCCGGTACGGCAACGAACTCCGCCCGTCTCGGTGGCCAGCCCGCGAGCGCCTATCTCGGGTCGACGGCAACCGCCGCCGACTCCGCCAAGCTCGCTGGCCAGCCGGCGAGCGCCTTCGTCGCCAGTACCTACTTCTCCTCAACGGAGGACACGCCCGCCGACCCGCTGCTCTCCACCAGCGCCAAGTTCGACGCGACGGTCGTGCCGGCGGGCACCTACTCGGTCGCTCTGGCGGCGCAGGTGCAGAACAACGACAACACGGTGGCGGCGTTCCGCTGCGAGCTGCTCTACGTCGAGCCTGCGGGCGCGGACTTCGGCGAGGAGAGCGCGCTCGGCCTCTTTCCGACCGCGCCAGGCAAAGACCCCACGACCGGGACGGTGATCGTCAACCAGATCATCACGTTGCCGGCCGCGACCACGATCTCGGCCTTCTGCCACGCCGACCAGGGCAACGAGGGCCATACGGCGTTCGTCTCCCACTCCACCCTGCTAGCGACGCGACTGCAGGACCCGCACGGCACCCCTGACGCCTTCGCAGTAACCCCGTTCTGACCGCGGTCAGGAGCCGTGGCGGCGCACCCACTCGTACATCGCGACACCTGAGGCGACGCCCGCGTTGATCGATCGCGTGGAGCCAAACTGCCTGACGTGCAAGACATCGCGGACCACAGCGCGCGCCTCGGCGGACAGACCCGGGCCCTCCTGGCCGAACAGCAGCAGGCAACGGCGCGGCAGGTCGTACGCGTCGATGGCGAGCGAGCCGGGGAGGTTGTCGACTCCGAGCAGCACGATGTCGCGGCTGGATGTCCACGCTGCCAGGGCATCTACGTCCGGGTGATAGAGCACGTGCTGGTAGCGGTCGGTCACCATCGCGCCCCGGCGGTTCCACCGGCGACGCCCGACGATGTGCACGGCCTCGGCCAGAAAAGCGTTGGCGTTGCGGACGACCGTACCGATGTTGAGGTCGTGCTCCCAGTTCTCGATGGCGACGTGGTACGGGAACCGGCGGGCGTCGAGGTCGGCGACGATCGCGTCGTGCCGCCAGTAACGATAGCCGTCGACGACGTTGCGCCGGTCGCCCTCGGCGAGCAGCTCGGGGTCGAAGCGGTCGTCGGAGGGCCAGGGACCGTCGTACGGGCCCACACCGATCTCGGGGTGCATGTCGCTCACGCTACGGGATAGTGAGGAGGTGACCACCTACCTGCCGACCTCGACGAATCCGCCGTCGACCACGGTGATGCGGCAGGAGTGGCGGCGGCTCACGTTCCTCCACTGGTCGTACGACCCGGCGGTGGTGCAGGCGCTGCTGCCGGAGGGGGTGACCGTCGACACGTACGACGGCAGGGCATGGGTCGCGCTGGTCCCGTTCGAGATGGTCGCCAAGGCACCGGTCGGGCCGCCGGTGCCGTGGGCGTCGAACTTCTGGGAGACTAACGTCCGCACCTACGTCCGTGGCCCGGACGGCCGTACCGGCGTGTGGTTCCTGTCGCTGGAGGCGTCGAGGTTCGGGGCCATGGCCGCAGCCCGCATCGCGTACTCGCTGCCGTACTACTGGGCCCGCATGCGACTCGTCGAGACCAGCGCCGGACGCGAGCTGCTGTACGTGACCCACCGGCGCTGGCCCGGACCGCCTGCCGAGTCGGTCGTGCAGGTGCGCGTCGGTGCGGCGTTCGAGCCCGACGAGCTGACCGAGTTCGACCACTTCCTGACCGCGCGGTTCGCCCTCTGGGCCAAGACCCGGCGCGGTCTGCGCTGGACCCCGGCCGACCACGCGCCCTGGCCGCTCTACCGGGCCCAGCTGCTGCGCCTCGACGACAGCCTGATGACCGCCGCGGGGCTGCCCGAGCCCGAGGGCGACCCCATCCTGCACCACTCGCCCGGCGTCGCCGTTCGCATCGGTCGCGACAGCTGGCACGAGTTGGCAGTCTCCAACTGAGAGTGCTAAAACCGAGGTGTCGCGCGAAGGCGTGGTCTTCACCGCACCAATGCACTTCGCGCGTCCCGACGGCAAGCCTTGCCGGCGGCACCCGACGTGCTGGAGGTGATGGTGATGGTGTCCCGCTTCGACCCCTTCCGTGATCTCGATCGGCTCGCCGAGCGATTGATCACCCAGGCCGGTGAGGCACAGCAAGCGATGCGCGCCCTGCCGGTCGACCTGTTCCGCTCCGGCGACCACTACGCGCTGCTCTGCGACCTACCCGGTGTCGACCCCGGGTCGATCGAGGTCGGCGTCGACGGCCGGACCCTCACCATCCGCGCGCAGCGCACAGCTCGCGGCGGGGACGTGGAGTGGCTCACCCAGGAGCGGCCGACGGGCACCTACGTGCGCCAGCTGACCCTCGGCCCCGCGGTCGACCTCGAGCACATCGACGCCACCTATTCCGATGGAGTGCTGACGTTGACGCTCCCCGTGGTCGAGGCAGCCAAGCCGCGGGTCATTCCAGTGTCCGTGGGCGCCGGCAGCTCGGCCGCGCAGGACGCGCCTGCCCTCAACAGCTAACTGCGCGCGGTGCCGGGCGGGCCGCTCCCGCCCGGCACCGGGTGTCCTGGAAGGAGGAGACAGCGATGGAGCTGGCCGCTTCAGATACAGCCATCCTGCACCGGGAGATCGAGCAGGCCGTCGACAGTCTGACGGCTGCGCGAGACACGTCCGACGCGCTAGAGGCGTTGGTCGAGATGACATCGGTGCTCGACATCCTGACGGCCACCCAGCACGAGCTGGTCAACGCCCTTCTCGACCGAGGAGCCACCTGGTCGCAGGTCGCGGACGCCCTCAGCACGAGCAGCATCGGGGCCAGGCGCCGCTTCCCCCGACGCCAGGCCCGGCAGGGTTCCGCCGATGACACGGACGCGCCCGAGGCCCTCGCGTAGGCTCGCCGGGTGCGTCTTGTCATAGCGAAGTGCAGCGTCGACTACGTCGGCCGGCTGACCGCCCACCTGCCGACCGCGACCCGGCTGCTGCTGGTCAAGGCGGACGGCAGCGTCTCGATCCATGCCGACGACCGCGCGTACAAGCCGCTCAACTGGATGAGCCCGCCGTGCACGCTGCAGGTCGCCGAGGGCGTCTGGCAGGTGACCAACAAGGCCGGCGAGCAGCTGATCATCACCATCGACGAGGTGCTGCACGACACCGAGCACGAGCTGGGCATCGACCCGGGACTGGTCAAGGACGGCGTCGAGGCCCACCTGCAGAAGCTGCTCGCCGAGCACATCACCACGTTGGGCGAGGGCTGGCGGTGCGTGACCCGGGAGTACATGACGGCGATCGGGCCGGTCGACATCCTGGCGCGCGACGCGTCCGGTCAGGCGGTCGCCATCGAGATCAAGCGACGCGGCGACATCGACGGCGTCGAGCAGCTGACCCGCTACCTCGTGCTGATGAACCGCGACCCGCTGCTCGCGCCGGTACGCGGGGTGTTCGCCGCGCAGGAGATCAAACCGCAGGCCCGCACGCTCGCGGTCGACCGGGGCATCGACTGCGTCACGCTCGACTACGACGCGCTGCGCGGACGCGACCCGGCCAACCCGACCCTCTTCTGACCCTGCATGGCTGACGACACCACGACGCCGGACGACCTGGACGAGCCGGACGACGACGCCCGCAGCCGGTGGCATCCCGAGCGCTCTCCCATCCTGCGGTTCGTCCGCCGTCGCAGCGTGAGGATGACCGTCGCCGCCGTCCTCGTCGCCCTGCTCGGCGCCGGTCTCGGCGTGGTGCTCGGCGGCACGGTGCACCACAAGGTCGGCCCGGTGGAGGCGACGTTCCGGCTGCGCCTCGGCACGTCGGGCGGCACCCGGGTCGGTGTCCCGCCCCTGGGCAACATCAGCCTGCGCGACCACGAGGGGCCGCTGCGACTGCGCATTTCGATCGACCAGGTCGACGTCAAGCAGGTCCAGGCACTGATCAGCAGCACCGAGAGCAACGACCAGATCGGCGACCGGCTCGCCAAGGACGTCCGGTCGGCGGTGATCGAGCTGGCCATCCGCAGCAGTCTGTCGGCGCTCGCGGGGGCGCTCGTGCTGAGCGTGCTGGTCTTCCGACGACCCCGCCCCGCCGCCATCGCCGCGGTGACCACGGTGGTGCTGGTCGTGGTGTCCGGCGGCACGGCTGCGGCGTCGTTCCGTACCTCTGCCTTGAGCGAGCCACGCTTCTCCGGGCTGCTCGCCAGCGCCCCGGCGGCCATCGGCGACGTCCAGGACATCGCCGCACGCTTCACGGCGTACCGCGAGGAGCTCGCCAAGCTGGTGACCAACGTCTCCAAGCTGTACGACGTCGCGTCGACGCTGCCGGCCGACCTGCCCTCGGCCAACACGATCCCGGTGCTGTGGGTCTCCGACATCCACGACAACATCGAGGCCTTCAACGTCATGTCGTCGCTGATCACGCAGTTCCACGTCGCGGCCGTCGTCGACTCCGGCGACCTCAGCGACCACGGGACGGCCCTGGAGAACCAGTTGTACGCGCCCATCGCGACGCTGGGCGTGCCGTACGTCTACGTCAAGGGCAATCACGACTCCGCCGACCAGACCGTCGCCTCGATCAGCAAGTACAAGAACGTCACCGTGCTCGACGACTCGGAGAAGACCGTCGCCGGCCTGCGCTTCACCGGCATCGGCGACCCGCGCTTCACCCCGAACAAGACCGCCCCCACCACCTCCGACCAGTCCGCCCTGCTCTCGGCGTACGGGGCGCGGCTGGCGGCCGAGGCGGAGTCGACCCAGGCCGACGTCGCGGTGATTCACGACCCGGCGATGTCAGCCCCGCTGTTCGGCCACGTACCGCTGGTGCTCGCCGGCCACCTGCACCGCCGCGACGTCCAGACCGGCAACGGGACGCTGATGCTCACCCAGGGCTCGACCGGCGGCGCGGGCCTGCGCGGGCTCGAGGGTGCGCAGCCGCTCCCGCTGGACGCGTCGGTGCTCTACTTCGACGCGACCACGCACCGGCTCATCGCGTACGACGACGTCACCGTGGGCGGGCTCGGGCTGACGTCGGTCCAGATCCAGCGCCACGCGGTCACCAACGAGATCAAGGGCGGCACCAACCCCGTACCCCCGTCCGTGGGTCCGGCTGCCTCGCCTGCGCCGTCGATCCTGCCGACGTTCGCACCGGACACGAGCGGGCCCTCGGACCCGCCCGCCAGCACGGGCGCGACCGCCTCGGCAACCCCGTCCAACTCGGGATAGTTTTGGTGGTCCGCCCGTTGTCCCCTATGCTGACCGTTGTCTCCGACGGCAGACGCCGGGGCTGGTGCGGGCCACCCGCCCCATCGCCCTCATCGTCTAGTGGCCCAGGACACCGCCCTTTCAAGGCGGCAGCACGGGTTCGAATCCCGTTGGGGGCACGGCTCTACCCCGCTTCTCGCGGGTGCAACGCCCTTAACTCCCTTCCGGGAGTGAGGTCCTGTGGAGCAGCACGGAGTGCTCGCCGCCCTGTCAAGGCGGAGGTCGCGGGTTCAAATCCCGTCAGGACCGCTGGCTATCTTCCCCCCGGGGTTGACACAGCCCGGCCAGGTAGCTCAGTCGGTACGAGCGCCCGCCTGAAAAGCGGGAGGTCGGCGGTTCGACCCCGCCCCTGGCCACCACCACGACCCACGCGGCACCCAGCGTGGGTCCGCCCAATCCGCCCCCTCTTTCGGATCACTGGGGCCTTGCGGCTGCTCTGACGGCCATCATTCGCGCCAATGTCGCCCAGTGATCGTGATCAGTGGGGGGTTGTGGCTGCTCTGGCGGCGGGCATTCGCGCCACAGCGGCCCAGTGATCCAAAAGGGGGGACCCGCCCAGTGACCCTGGGGGCGCTGGAGCGGCGACGGTGAAGGTTCCGTTGCGCTCAGCGCAACTTCGCCTTCACCACCCACCCCCCGTTGTGGATCTGTGGGGGGTTGTGGCTGCTCTGACGGCCGGCATTCGCGCCGCAGCGGCCCAGTGATCCAAAAGGGGGAGGCGGGTCAGCGAGGGTCGGGGTCGGTGTCGCCCTGCTCCTCGGCCCGCTCGCGGCGGCGGTGGCGGACGACGAGGGCCACGACGACCACCACGACGACCGCCAGGATGATCTCGCTCGCCTGCCCCGCGTAGTGCTGCACCTGGTGATAGCTGGCGCCGGCGAGGTAGCCGAGCAGCACGAAGCCGGCGCCCCAGATGATGCCGCCGGCCGCGTTGAAGACGAGGAACCGGCGGTACGGCATCCGTGCGGTGCCGGCGAGACCCGGCATCACGGCCCGCAGGAACGCCGTGAACCGGCCCAGGAAGACCGCCCGACCGCCATTGCGGCGCAGCGTCTCCTTGCCCTTGTCGAGCCCGCCCTGCCGGTTGGCGAAGATCCGTGAGCGGAGCAGGCGGTCGCCGAAGTGGCGGCCGACCTCGTACCCCACGCTGTCGCCCACGATCGCGCAGACCACGACCACGATGAGGATCGCCGTGAGGGAGATGCGGTGCTGGTTGGCCAGGACGCCGCCGAGGATCACCGCCGTCTCGCCCGGCAGGACGAAGCCCACGAAGAGCGCGGCCTCGGCGAAGGCCAGCCCGCCCACGAGTGAGTAGGCGGGGAGTCCGTTGAGCTTGAGCACCTCGTCGACGACCGAGCTCACGAGACTCACCCGCTGCCGCTCCCGCCGTCAGGGTCCCACCAGCCGCAGGACCATCGGGCTCCCACTCTAAGAGTCTGCGGCTGAGCGGCTCCTCAGCACCGGGACGAGAAGCACCAGCGCCACCGCCTGCACCGCGACGACGTAGGTGGCGACGGCGGCCAGGCCGTGGCTGTAGAGCAGGCCGATGATCGCCGCACCCGCGAGCCATGCCAGCCCGTATACCGCGGAGAAGGTGCCGAAGCCGGCGCCGCGGCGGTGGGCGGGCACCAGCTCGGTGACCGCGGCCCGCAGAGTGGAGTCGTTGATGCCCATGACGGTGCCCCACACCAGCGCACCGATGACGACGGCCGGCACCGAACGGCTGAAGGACAGGAACGGGACGGTGGCCGCCGCGACCGGCAGGACCATCAACCCGCGCAGCCCGACCCGGTCGTAGAGGCGCCCTGACCCGACCGCCGCCAGCGCCGCGGCTCCCATCGCCGCGGCGTAGAGCACGGGTACGACCGACGCGGACACGACGTGGCGCTCGACCAGGTGGTAGGCCAGCACCGCCCACGTCGAGAAGCCCAGCATCGTCGTCGCGGTGAACGCGGCGTAGCGCCAGAAGGCCGCGGGCAGCCGCGCGTCGAGGCGCAGCTGCTTGGCCTCGGACAGCTCGGCCGAGGGCTCGTACGCGATGGGGTCCGGTGCGGCGGCACGGAGCCGGAGCAGCACCAGGATCGCCAGGGCGCCGGGGATCGCGAGCAGCCCGAAGGACAGCCGGTAGCCGCCGTCGAGGGCGAGTACGCCGGCGATGAGCAGCGGCCCGGAGAGCGCTCCGATCTGGTCGAGCGCCTCGTGCAGGCCGAACGCGTACCCCCGGCCGAGCGTGGCTGAGGCGTGCGCCAGCATCGTGTCGCGCGCGGGGGTGCGGACCGCCTTGCCCGTGCGCTCGCCGTTGTAGAGCAGGCCGGCCGCCCACAAGCCGTGTGTCAGCGCGAGCAGCGGCACGCAGACCGCCGTCATCGCGTAGCCAAGGATCGTCTGGGGCCACGGCCGGCGGGTGCGGTCGGTCACTCGGCCGGTGAACAGCCGCAAGACGAGCGCGGCCGCCTCGCCGAGACCGGTGATCAGGCCGACGAGCGCGGCCGAAGCGCCGAGGGTGGCGAGGTAGGGGCCGATGACCGACCGCGCACCCTCGTACACCACGTCGGCCAGCGCCGACACCGACCCGAACCGGACGACGAAGCGCAGCGGCGAGATCGTGTTGCGCGTGCTGTCCGCCACCGCCACCTCCTCGAGACCGCCACGGTACGGGCCCGGGGCCTGCGGGCGGGTGCCTTACGACCATCTCAGCGGCTCGCGGGACAATCGACGTTCGGCTTGCGAGCGGAAACGAGGTGATGGTGTCGGTGTGGCCACGGGTCAGGTGGTGGCGCGGCAAGCGCAGGGCCATCACGTGGCTCGCGATCGTCGCCGTGCTCGCGGCCGGACTGCTCGTCGCGATCGACCTGGTCTTCGTCCACACCACGCGCGGCCAGTGGGTCGATGACGCGTCGCTCAAGGGCACCACGATCGGACGGGCTCGGATCATCGACCCGGTCAGCCAGATCCTCAACGTCATCTCGGTGACCGCGCTCGGCATCGCGACGATCGCTGTCGGGGTCGTGGGGTTCCTGCGCAAGCGGCCGATCCTGGCCCTGCTCGCGATGATCGTGGTGGCCGGCAGCGTGCTGAGCACCGAGCTGATCAAGTACCAGGTCTTCACCCGCCCGCTGCTGGACACCTACGGCGACCGGCTGCCGTTCAACACCCTGCCCAGCGGGCACACGACGGTCGCGCTGTCCGTGGCGGTCGGGGTCACCCTCGTCGCGCCGGCCCGGCTGCGGCTGCTGGTGGGCACGATCGGAGTCGTGTACGGGGCCGCCACCGGCGTCGCGACGATGTCCGCGGGCTGGCACCGCCCCAGCGATGCTGTCGCCGCGTGCGTCGTCGTGGGCACCTGGGTCGCGCTGGTCGGGGTCGTGGCGGCAGCCCTCGGCCCCGACGTCGTGCGCCCCGACGACCCGAACGACTCCCCGTACACCGTCGTGGTCGTGCTGTTCTCCGGCCTCGCGGTGCTGCTGCTGGTGATCGGGACCGCGGCCCTGCTGGTCACAGCGTTCGGCGTCCCCCAGCCGTCGAGCAAGCCACGCCTCTTTCTGGCGTACGCGGGCGGCGCGTCCTCCGTCGCCGGCGCCGCCTTCGCCGTGATGGCCGGCCTGCTCGTCGTCACCCGGCGGCTGGCGACCGACCAGCTGGACGACGGCAAGCCCTGAATCGTGTCCGGGTCGATACGCGAATGTGACCTCCCGTCCATCTGACCGTTGCGTGGGCCCCCTTGGCTGAGACCCATGAACCTGGCGGAGTCGTGACCGGACCGAGCGGGCGTGATATGACGTGCTCTCCCGCCCATGCAGAAGCGACTACTACGGGATGGACGACATCACGTCACTCCCCGGACTTCTGGCGTTCACCAGATCCGGTCATCGCTTTACCTATGTTTTAAACCGCACCGCACGGCAGAACTCAGCACCAGGTGTGACCCAAGAACGGCCCGGGCGCTCGTCGCCCGGGACCGCCCTGCGTTCCAGACGAAAGCATGAGGGAACCAACGTGACAGCCGCAAAGACAAGGGCAATCTCACTCACCGCGGGGCTGCTGTCCCTCGGCCTGTTGACGGCAGCCTGTGGCTCCAGCTCCAGCTCGGGCTCGACCGCAGCCTCCTCCGCCGCGACTTCCGCCGCCGCAGCCGCCACCTCTGGTGCAGCCGCTGCCACCTCGGGCGCTGCTGCTGCGACCTCCGGCGCTGCGTCCTCGGGCGGCGCGGCGACCACCTCCGACGCCAGCAAGGCCACGTCGGCCGCTGACCTCGGCGGCCTGCCCGCGCTCGTGACCGCCGCCAAGAAGGAGGGGACGATCAACGTCATCGCCCTCCCGGCCAACTGGGCCAACTACGGGGCGATCCTCAAGGGCTTCACCGCCAAGTACGGCATCAAGATCGTCAGCGCCAACCCGGACGGTTCGTCGCAGGACGAGCTCAACGCGGTCAAGCAGCTCAAGGGCCAGAGCCGGGCGCCTGACGTCCTCGACGTCGGCTCGTCCTTCGCCCTGACCGCCGCCTCGAGCAAGCTGCTCGCGCCGTACAAGGTCGCGACGTGGGCCTCGATCCCCGACACCGCCAAGGACACGTCCGGTCTCTGGTACGCGGACTACGGCGGCTACGTGGCCATCGGCTACGACTCGGCCAAGATCAAGACCCCGCCGACCTCGTTCAAGGACCTGCTGGGCTCGGAGTTCAAGAAGTCGGTCGCGCTCAACGGTGACCCGACCCAGACCGGTGCCGCCTTCGCGGGCGTCTACGCGGCCGCGTTGGCCAACGGCGGCTCGTTCGACGACATCGCTCCCGGCGTCGAGTACTTCAAGAAGCTCAAGGCTGCCGGCAACTACCTGACAGTCAAGGGCACCCCGGCCACCGTCCAGAGTGGCCAGACCCCGGTCCTGATCTACTGGGACTACCTGCAGGCCGGCCAGATCGCCACGCAGACGCCCACGTGGAAGATCGTCATCCCCACGGACGGCGTCTACGCGGCCTACTACGACCAGGCGATCAGCGCCACCGCCCCGCACCCCGCAGCCGCTCGGCTCTTCGAGGAGTACCTCTACTCCGTCGAGGGCCAAAACCTCTGGCTGCAGGGCAAGGCGCGTCCGATCGAGCTGGCGGCCATGACCACGGCCGGCACGGCGGACAAGACGGCGCTCGCGGCCCTGCCGCCGGCTCCGGCGGGCGACGTGAAGTTCCCGACCCAGGCCCAGCTGACCAAGGCACAGACGGTGCTGACGCAGCAGTGGTCCGCGGCCGTCGGCTGATCTGATGGCGTACTCCTCCACCGTCCCCGTCGCCGGCGAACCTGCCGGCGGCGGGGGCGGGACAGGCCTCCTGGACGATCCCACCGACGAGGTGGCCGCCGGAGCGCCCAAGCCCGAACGAGCCGGACTCAAGCTGCTCGGCGCCGTCCCGTTCCTGGTCTACGCCCTGCTCTTCCTCGGTGTGCCCACGGTTGCCCTGGTGATCGGTGCTTTCCAAACACCGACCGGTGGCCATTTCACGTGGCACAACCTGCACATCGCCACCACAGGCGTCTACCGGCACGGCCTGTGGATCAGCATCAAGCTGTCCCTCATTGCCGCAATCTTGCCGGCGATCGCCGGGCTGGTGCTGGCCTACGCCGTCCACACGGCACCCCGCGGCAACGCCCTGCGCCGAGTCGTCACGACCGCGTCCGGGGTGTTCGCCAACTTCGGCGGCGTGCCGCTCGCCTTCATCTTCATCGCCACCATCGGCAACACCGGCCTGGCCACGGGCTGGCTCAGCGACATCGGCATCAACCTGACCGATGACTTCGGGTTTGACCTGTTCGGCTTCAGTGGTGTCACGATCGCCTACTTCTACTTCCAGGTCCCCCTGATGGTGCTGGTGATCACGCCCGCGCTCGAGGGTCTCAAGCCGGCCTGGCGTGAGGCCGCCGACAACCTCGGCGCGAGCAGTTGGTCCTACTGGCGCCTCGTCGGCGGCCCAGTGCTTTTCCCCTCGTTCCTCGGCGCCGTGCTGCTGCTGTTCGGCAGCTCCTTCTCCGCGTACGCGACCGCCGAAGCCCTGACCGCCGGCAGCATCCCGCTGACGTCGATCCAGATCGGTTCGTTCCTCAACGGCAACGTCATCTCGGGTCAGGAGAACGTCGGCAAGGCGCTCGGCCTCAGCATGATCGTGGTCATCACCATCCTCATGGTCTTCTACACCCTGCTGCAGAAGAGGTCGTCCAAATGGCTGCGCTGACGGCGGTCACCGTGGGGCAGAAGCGTTCCCGCCGCGGGCGCGGCAGGGGCGGGCCCGCGCTGTGGCGCTGGGCCGTCCTGCTCGTCGCCGGGGTGTTCTTCCTGCTGCCGCTCGTGGCCGCGTTCAAGTTCGCGCTGCGCGTCGCGCCGGGCAAGTACGACTTCAGTGCCTTCACCGGCATCACGAGCGTCGACGGCTTCTCCCCGGCGTTCAGCCTGTCGATCAAGCTGGCCATCGTGACCACCTTGATCACGCTGGCTTTGATGGTGCCGACGGCGGTGTACGTGCACCTGCGGGCGCCGCAGCTGCGCCGACTGTTCGAAGCGATCACCGTGCTGCCGATCGTCATCCCGCCGGTCGTGCTCATCGTCGGCGTGCTCCAGGTGGCCCCGTCGTTCCTCAAGAGCACGTCCTACCTGCTGGCTCTCGAGTACGCGGTGCTCGCCATGCCGTTCGCCTACCGAGCGCTCGACGCCGGCCTGCGAGCCATCGACCTGCAGACGCTGGTCGAGGCGTCCCGCTCGCTCGGTGGCGGCTGGATCAACACGATGTGGCGCGTGGTCCTGCCCAACCTGCGCAGCTCGCTGCTCTCGGCCACCGTCCTCACCGTCGCCCTCGTGCTGGGTGAGTACACGATGGCCAGCCTCGACCAGTACCAGACCTTCTCCGTCTGGGTCGTCAACACCGACCAGGGCAACGCTCGCGTCTCGGTCGCCGTCTCCCTGCTCGCCCTTGTGCTTACCTGGGTGCTGCTGATGGCGATCTCGTTCCTCGGCCGGCGTCGCGCCGGCGCCAACCGTCCCGGAGGCAACTGATGACCCAGCCCGCCACGACCCCGTCCGGCGCGGACTCCACGAGCGGTGGACGACCCGTGGTTGAGGTGACCACCCGGGTGCTGCAGGGTTCTGCGGTCCAGGCCGCAGGCGCGGCTGTCGAGATGCGCGACCTGCACCGCGCGTTCGGCGCGACCAAGGCGCTGAACGGGCTCGACCTCTCCCTGCAGCCTGGTGAGCTCGTCGCCCTGCTCGGGCCCTCGGGCTGCGGCAAGACCACGGCCCTGCGGGTCCTGGCCGGCTTCGAGAGCGTCGACTCCGGCGAGGTCACCGTCGACGGCCACGACGTCACGTCCATCCCGGCGCAGCGTCGTGACATGGGCATGGTTTTCCAGAGCTACAGCCTGTTCCCTAACATGAACGCGCTGGACAACGTCGCGTTCGGCCTGCGGATGCGCAAGCGCCCCGGTGCCGTGCGGCGCGACCGCGCCGCCGAGCTGCTCGACATGGTGGGCCTGTCGGCGCAGTCCAAGTCCTACCCGCACCAGCTGTCGGGCGGGCAGCAGCAGCGCGTCGCGCTCGCCCGTGCCCTGGCCATCGAGCCGCGGGTCCTACTGCTCGACGAGCCGCTCTCCGCCCTCGACGCCAAGGTGCGGCTGCAGCTGCGCGAGCAGATCCGCCTGCTGCAGACCCAGCTCGGTACGACGACGCTCTGCGTCACGCACGACCAGGAAGAGGCGTTGTCGATGGCCGACCGGGTCGGCGTCATGAGTCACGGCCGGCTCGAGCAGATCGCCTCTCCGTCCGACCTCTACGCCTCGCCCGCCACGGCGTTCGTCGCGCAGTTCGTCGGCACGATGAACCGCATCCCCGGCACCCTCGTCGGAGACAAGGTCGAGGTGCTCGGCGCCACCGTCGGCATCCGCGGCTCCTACGACAAGAACGGCCCCGCCACCGTCGATGTCCTGGTACGCCCAGAAGGTCTCGCCCTTGCCCGGGTCGACAACGGCGCCGGGGTCGTCACGACCAAGACGTTCCTCGGCTCGCTGACCCGGGTGTCGGTGCTGTTCGGCCGCGGGTTCGAGGTCAAGGTCGACCTCTCCAGCGGCGAGGCGGCGATGCTCTCGGGTGGCGACTCCGTCGACATCTCCGTAACCGACGACCACGTCCTGGTGACCGAGGCCCTCCCGGCATGACCACGGCTGACCGCCGGGTCGAGCTCGGGACCGCTGACGCGCTGGGCTACCGTCCACTGGCCGACTCCCCGGGCGAGGCCCATCAGGTCCGTACGGACCTCGGGGGCTCGTGGTCGGCTGACACCGACTGGGCGCACCAGGTGACCATCGCCCACCTCTCCGACCTGCACGTGATGGACCACCAGTCGCCCGGCCGGGTCGAGCTGCTCGACCGCTACAGCGACCCCGACTCCCCGTACGCCGACGTGGTCGGGCGGGTCGGCACCTACCGGCCGCAGGAGCTGTTCACCTACCACGTGGTCGAGGCCATGGTGCAAGCGGTCAACGCCGCGCCGACCGGACCCGTGCTGGGCGCGCCTGTCGACTGGGCCATCGTCACCGGTGACGCGACCGACAACTGCCAGCACAACGAGCTGCGGGCCTACATCGACCTGCTCGACGGCGGCCCGGTCGTCCCGGACTCCGGCGACCTCACCAGGTACGAAGGCGTGGCCTCGTCGAGCGACGACCACTACTGGCACCCCGAGCCCGACCTCACCGACCTGCCGAAGTCAACGTACGGGTTTCCCTCAGCACCAGGCATTCTCGACGCCGCGCGGCAGAGGTTCGAGGCCACGGGACTTGCGGTTCCGTGGTACGCGGTGCACGGCAACCACGACAACCAGCTGCAGGGCACGCTGCCTCCGGTCGGCATGCTCGCCGCGGTCACCGTGGGTGTGACCAAGCTCGTGACGCCGCCTCAGGACATCGACGTGCTGGACAGCCTGCAGCGCCTCGAAGGCGGTGACACGTCGGCCCTGTTGCCACTCGTGCTCAAGTCGACGTCGTCGACGGTCACCGCCGACCCGACCCGGCGGCCCTTCACCACGCGCGAGCACATCCTCGAGCACTTCACCACCACGGGCACGCCGGTCGGACACGGCTACGCGCAGGCCAACGTCGACAGCGAGCAGGCCTACTATGCCTACGACGTAGGCGATCTGCTCCGCTGCATCGTCATGGACACGGTCAACCACTTCGGTGGCTGGCAAGGCTCGGTCGACCCGGAGCAGCTGGCCTGGCTCGATGCCGAGCTCTCCGCCGCCGACCGCAGTGGCAAGCACGCCGTGCTGTTCAGCCACCACCCGGTCGAGACGATGGTCAACGACCGCTGCCCCTCTGGTACGCGGCGCATCCTCGGCGAGGAGTTCACCACCTTCCTGTTGTCGCACCCCTCGGTGTCGCTGTGGATCAACGGCCACACCCACGCCCACCGGGTCACGCCGATCACCGACGGCGTCACTCGCGGTTTCTGGCAGGTCACCACCGCGTCCCACATCGACTGGCCGCAGCAGTCGCGACTGATCGAGATCGGCGCGGCTGCGGACGGTTCGTTGCTCATCGCCTGCACCGTGATCGACTCCGCGGCACCGCCCACCTGGTCAGGCGCCACCGACCCGGTCTCGCTCGCCTCGCTGTCCCGCGAGATGGCCGGCAACGACTGGCAGTTCCGCTCACCTGACGGACCTCCTGGTACGGGCGCCGCCGGCGACCGCAACGTCCTGCTGATCCTGCCTACGTCCACCTGATCCTGCGCGGGGTCCGTACCAAGCCTGCTCAGGCCGCCGAGGCCAACCTGTGAGGTGCCTGACAGACGGACAGCGGATGGGTTATTCCGTGCAGGGCGGGTTAGGGTCGTTGAGCCGCACCTCCCCTAAGGAAAGCCTGAGGTCGCCTCGTGCGCCGTTCCCCGCTCGTGCTCGCCAGCTGTGTTGCGATCGCCGCCGTCCTCACCGGCTGCGCCAACGGCAGCACGACCTCTCACGGTGCCTCGGCCAGTCCGTCGACCGCTGCCGCCACGTCAGCCGCCGCTGCCGCCGCCACGACGGCCAGCGCGGCCTCTGGCGCAGCCGCGACGCCGAACAAGCTCGAGGCGCTACCGGCAGGCACCGCGCTGCCGACGGCGAGCGGCGCGTACGGCACCAAGCCGGCGCTGACCTTCCCGACGCAGAGCGGCCCGCCCAAGACCGTGCAGACCAAGATCCTCAAGCAGGGCACCGGCCCGGTCGTCGCCAAGGGTGACCTGCTGGTCGCCGACTACCTCGGTCAGATCTGGGGCGGCGCCGTCTTCGACAACTCCTACGACCG
This sequence comes from Acidothermaceae bacterium B102, assembly GCA_033097465.1. Classification (GTDB taxonomy): domain Bacteria; phylum Actinomycetota; class Actinomycetes; order JAWWOL01; family JAWWOL01; genus JAWWOL01. The sequence goes on along the minus strand of AP028633.1, from coordinate 2,210,291 downwards.
CAAGGCCCCGACCGGCTTCCAGATCGGCACCGGCAAGGTCATCCCCGGCTGGGACTCCACCCTCGTCGGCGTCAAGGCCGGCACCCGCATCCTGCTGTCGATCCCGCCGGCCGAGGGCTATGGCGCCTCGGGTCAGTCCAGCGCCGGCATCAGCGGCACGGACACCCTCGTCTTCATCGTCGACGTGATCTCCTCGTACGACAAGACTGTCAGCGCCGACCCCAAGGCCGTACCGCAGACGCTGCCGCAGACGCTGCCCCAGGTCAGTGGCCCGCTGACCGGCGCCCCGACCGTCACCATCCCCAAGACCGCGCCTGAGCCCACCAAGACCAGCACCACCGTGGTGGCCAAGGGCACCGGGCCTGTGGTCGGGGCGTCGACCGTTGTGCTGCAGTACTTCGTGCAGTCGTGGCAGGGCCAGACGGTCGCCTCGACCCGCACCGACGGTGCCCCCATCGCCGTCACCATCGGCGGCTCGACGCCGAGCGTCTTCGACACGCTCAAGGGGCTGCCGGTCGGCAGCCGCGTCCTCATCGCGATCCCCGCGTCCAGCAGCCAGACCTCGGCGAGCGCGAGCCCGACGACCGAGCCTGCCGTTGCCGTCGTGGTCGACATCGTCGCGGTCGTCCCGGCCGGTTAGCCACCGTCAGGTGGCTCGAAGGTCAGGGTCACGGTGGGGCGGAACACCCGTGCCGTACCCCACGAGCCGGTGATCTCCGACCAGCCGTCGTCGTCGACAAGCCACGAGGTGATCGTGCCGAGCTGGGCGCCGTCGGCCTTGGCCTCGGGGGTGAGCACGGCGTCGACCCGGTCGGCGACCAGGCGCAGTCGCGCCGCACGACGGTCGTGGTCGTCCCCGTCGCGGGGTCCGCGGTAGACCGGATGGCTCGGGCTGATGAGCACGACCAGGTCGAAGAGCAACTGGCCCGAGCGTTGCCGCACGCGAAGCACCCGCGATGCCTCGAGATGGACTCCACCGAGCGCCCTGAAGACGCTCCAGTACGGCACCTGCACGCCGCCAAACTAGGGCGTTCTCATGAACGGCTCACGCCCAAGGGGTGAACGCCCAACGGAGGCCGCCCGACGCAATCGTCGCGACGCCTCGCGGTCGCCGACCCCAGGGCGACAGGTCCTGTTCAGCCGCGGGTCGCCTCAGCGACAACTTCTCCGGTGGTACGGCCGCTAGCCTCTGCCGGTGACTCCCCGCAGCTCCTTTCGCGCCCTGGCAGCAACGGCCGTAACCAGCGCGGTCCTCACCGGTTGCGGCTCCTCGGCGCCGGCACTGGGTGCGACCGGACCGCGCGCGTTCACCTACGACATCGTCCACCGCACCCTTGCTGGGCCGACGTTCGCCAAGTCGGACAAGACCACGTTGCTGTCCCTGGGGCAGGCCATGTGCGGCGCCCTCGACAAGGGCCACACCGTGTCCCAGCTGAATGACGGGCTGCTCGCCACCAAGAGTCTCGGTGCGACCGCCGACGAGGACGGCAGGTTCGTCACCACAGTGGTCGTCACCCTCTGCCCGAAGTACGTCTCGCAGTTCACGGCCGCGGCCAGCCCGGCACCGAAGTCGCCTGCGGGCTGAAAGCCCTGTCCAGCCGAAGGTTTTCGCCCCGTGCCAAAGCCGTGGGCAATCGGTGTCCGTGCTTCACCGGTCCGCTACGCGAGCGTCGATCGCCGGACACGTCGAGCGGCCAGGATACGGCGGTCCGAGCACCCGCGCAGGCAGTCCGGTGAGACTGACCGTGTTCGGTCCACGGTCCCGTCGACGACTCGGCAGGACGTGCTCCATATGCAGACGGCCCCGGAGACGACTGGTCACGGGTCTCTCCGGGGTCGTCTCTGCATTGTCTCGCCCACCCGCGCACCAAACAACTGCCGGGTGCGGGCCGGCGTAAGCGCAGCGCGGTCTGGCCCGCCCCAGCCCGAGGTCAGACCTGTGTGCGGCCGAAGCGCGTTCAGATCGCGGTCAGGGTGAGCACGGCGTCGTACGTACCGGCCGCCACGCTGGTGGGGACGTTGAGGGTGAGCGTCGCGCCGAGGTGAGCCGTACCAGTGCCGGCGCCCGGGGCCGCCGTGGCCAGCTGACGGGAGACGTGCAGCCCCTCGCTGCCGGCGGTGGTGGGGTCGCTGGTCAGCGGCGGGGCCGCAGGTAAGACCTTGGCACCTGGCAGGACCGTCTGTCCGGGATCGGTGTCGACGACCGCTGGAGCCCACCCAAGGTCGACGCCGGGGATGAGGGAGGTCGGCGGACCGCTCAGGGCGTGGAAGTCGCTCAGCTGGCCGCTGACGGCCCAGCCGGGGCTGCCGGCGCGGGTGTCCGTCACGGTCACGTGGTGCAGCGACCCGGACGTCGTGAGGAAGGTGGCCGCGGGGTTGAGCACAGGCGGGTTGAGCACAACGGTGCTTGTGTCGGCGACGCTGATGGTTAGCGAGCCGGCGTCGACGGTGGTCTCGATCGTCTGTCCGCCGGCTGCTGCGGCCGTCACGACGTACACCTGGGAGGTGGAGGACGACGGCCCGAACGCGGTGCTGTCGGTCGGGACGAAGGACGCGGTGAACGAGTGCGACCCGGCGGCGAAGGTGTGGCTGTACGAGGCCGTGCCGTCCGGTGCGACCGGCTGCGTGGTCCCAACGCTCACTCCGGCATCGGCGAACTGGATCGTGCCGACCGGCCGCGTGCCGGGGTGCGGCACGTCCGCCACGGACGCCGTCAGCGTGACCGGGTCGGCCGCGGTGGCCGCTGGGGGCGTGATCGCGAGCGAGGTGGCGGTCGGGTCGGCGACAGCTGGCTGGACAACGAGTACGAGGGGCGGCGAGGTCGAGCCGGTGATGAAGCCGAACTTGCCGGTGAAGACCGCCGTGATCGTGTGGTTGCCCGCGCCGGTAAGGCTGGTGGCGACGGCGGCGTTACCCGAGCTGTCGACAGTGGTGGGGCTGCCCACCGCGGCGGCACCGTCCATGAGCTGGACCGTGCCGAGCGCGCCGCCGAGCGGGGTGCTCGACACGTGCGCGGTGAACGTCACCGGCGTACCAGAGGGCACCGGGCCGGCGGGCGACGCTGACAACGCGGTCGCCGTGAAGTAGCCGAACTGGACCTCGACGCTGGCGACATAGGTCGGTGCGGCACCGGGATTGACTGTGTAGACGACGTTCTCGTTGAACGAGTCGTAGACCGTCGCGCCGTCGGCGGAGGTGCACCGAGCAGAGAACACGTACGTGCCGGAGAGCGTTGCGGGCGGCGACTGAACGGACGCGAAGTGGCGCATCGTGTCGGTGAGGGACGTCGTAAGGGCACCCGAGGCGTCGGTCGTCAACGACGTCAGCGGCGCGCTGGCCGTCACCGGGTATCCCCCGGCCGGGAAGCCCGCCCCCGTGACGAAGACCTGCAGGTTGGTGCCGTTAAGGCAAGGGCCGGACGTAGTGAGGGTCATCACCGCCGTGTCGTCGCCAGTGGCGGGGGTCACGGTCAGGTTGCCGATGACGTCAGCCCGCGAGCTGGCGGCACCGCCGGTGAAAGCCGCAACCATCGACAGGGTGGCCACGCCCACAGCGATGTGGCGCGACACACTGCGTCTCATCGTCTCCCCTACTGCGGTCGGAGCTGAACCCCGCCGGTGGGGAGTGGTGCGCCCGCTCGCGCCCGCCCCCCGCTGCCGGCGCGGGCAGCCGTCCACGTGACAGCGAAAATAGCCGGTGGAAGGGCCTGTGGCTGCACGGTTTAGCCCGATGCTGACCACGTGTTCGTCAGTAATTCATCTCCGCTGCACCGGGCGGGCGCGGCGGTCAGAGGGACGGGAGCCTGCCGTCGGCGATCGCCCCTACGACCGCTGTGTGGTCCAGCTCGTTCTGGATCGCGTAGCGCCGAGCGAACTCGGCGATCGCCCGGTCAAAGCTGCGTCCTCGACCGAGGTAGCCCGCGATCGCTGCGGCGTCCCCCGTACGAGAGTGGGCCCTGGCGAGCACCCAGGCACAGAGGTCGGCGTAGCGGGTCAACGTCGCGAGGTCCATGCGGGAGGGGTCGGAGGAGCCCTTGACATCCCAGAGCTGGCGCACGTAGTACTGCCGGCCGGTGTTCTTGGCGGTTGCGTAACCGAGGAAGATGTCGCTGGCCGTCTGGATCATCCGCTGCCCGGCCACCACGCGCTGGCCGGCGTGGCCCGTGGCCGAGCGACCGAGGTAGGCCTCGAGCACAGACGGCCCGGCCTCCTTGACCTGAAGGAAGAGCGGGTCGCCTGCCGGATGGGCAGGCCCCTCGAGAAGCCCTACCCAGCAACGGGTTCCGACGCTGCCGACCCCCACCACCTTGCGCGCGACGTCGACGATCGTGAACTTCTCGAACAGCGCACGGTGCTCCTCGGAGAGCGACACGCGATAGCTGTCAATGGCAGCCATGACCTCGTCCATGTCGTGGCCGGTGTCGCGCAGGGGTACGAGGATCGGCGGGTCCTCGAGGAAGCGGCGGTGCCCGTCGACCACGGCGGTCAGCTTGTTGAGCGCACCCAGATGGTTCTTGCGCCGAGCCTTGTCGACATCGCGCAGCATCGAGGCCCGCGCCGACTTGGGCATGATCTCGACGAGGTCGGCGACGCTGATCCGCGCGTACCAGATGTCGAGGGCGCGCCACGTCGCGAACTCCGCGACCTTGTGCCGGTACGTCTCCACGGCACCCTCGACCACCGCAGTGCGGATCTTGCTGGGGGCCCGGCCGCGGAGGACGACCTCGATGCTTGCGGCGAGCCGCTTGAGGTCCCACTCGAAGGGCGCCGGCAGCGTCTCGTCGAAGTCGTTGAGGTCGAAGACCACGTTGCGCTCGGGCGTCGCGAAGATGCCGAAGTTGCTCAGGTGGGCGTCGCCGCAGGCCTGGACCCGTACCCCTGCGTTGGGGGTGTGGGCAAGGTCGGCGGCCATCATCGCGGCAGACCCGCGGAGGTAGGCGAACGGGCTCACCGCCATGCGGGAGTTGCGCAGCGGCAGCAGCTCGGGTAGCCGGGCGTCGACCTCGGCCAGCCGCTCGACCGGATCGGGCCGGTCCGGCGCCGGCAGCCAGTCGGCATGAGCCGCCCGCGGCACCGCCTGACGCAACTGCCTGCCCAGGTCGGCCCGCGCCGGGGACTGCTCTCCGGTGGTCGCCATCCGACCACGTTACCGCTGCGGCTCCGTGTGCTCGCCGCAGCAGGGCGTCGGGTTGGGCACCTCGAACGGTGCGACCGCACCTGGACCGGACGGGAGCACGGGCAGCACCAGCTCGCCGCTGCGCCACAAGGGTCGCACGAAGCCCCTGCTGTGCAGGATGTCCGTGAGCGCGGCCGTTCCCCCGCCGAGGACCTCGAGCCTGCCGATGGGGGTCGCGGCCAGCACCTCGCCCACGGGCAGTGAGCCCCGTACCGAGTCCCAGCCAGGGAAGCGCACCGCGCGTCCGCCGTCACGGGTCAGGGCCTCGCGGACGCCCATGCGCAGCCCGGCCCTGATGCCTGCCCCGTTGACCGGCTCGCCATGGCTGACTGCGGAGTCCCACTCTGTCAGGTGCTGACGGACCGCGTCCAGGGACGCCTCATCGGCCGACGTGAGCGAGACGACGTAGTGCGGACGGTCGTCGCGCATCATGTGCGTGCAGAGGTAGGCGTCGTCGGGAAGGGCGACCTGCTCGCCGAGATCAAGCAGCACATGCTCGATCTCGGCGAGCGTCGTCACCGTCGTGTCGACCGCGAGGACGACACCGGTGGCAGAAGTCACTTGCTCTGGCCTACTTCTGGCGGAACGGGAGCGGGCTCGGCGGCAGCACGAAGATCGGGTTGCCGTAGAACCAAAGGTCAGCCCACGGGTCGGCATCGCCGACGACGTCGATCGCCGGCCCGGTCGGGTCGATGTCCGCGCCGAGGTAGCCCGGGGCGGAGCGGTTGCCGTCGGTGCCGCGCAGGCGCACGTACATCGGCTTGTCCACCTTGCCGAGGTCGTACGTCAAGGTGATCGTTCCCGTGGCGCCGCTGGTGTCCCAGGACTTGACGACCTTGGTGTTAGGCGCGACGAAGCTGTCCCGGTCGGTGGGCTCGCCGACGATGTCACCAGCGATGAGGTCGACCCGGTTGAGCACCGGCTGGAACTGCGCGAAGTTGGGCCCGTCCTGAAGGGTGATCGTGACGACGACCTGGACGCTGTCGTTGTGCTTCACGGCCAGCTTGCCGCCGAGGGGGACGCCCTGACCCTTGCCCACGACCCGTACCCGCATGTCGAGGCCCTGGATGAGGTCACCGTGGCTGATCCAGACGCGACCGGCCCGGATGCCGGCCATGACCTGGTTGTAGCCGAAGCCGGACGACCCGACATGGGTACGGCTGAAGAAGCCCGGCCAGAAGTCGGAGTTGGCGGTCTGGATGCCGCCTGCGTAGACCGGATCCCCGTACCGGCCGAACGTGTTGAAGGTGTCGCCCGCGGCGTCCCACGGTGCATCGGCGTTGTTGGCGACGGGGTTCTGCGCCCAGTCGGCGTAGACCTTGTGCGAGTCGGAGTTGGCGGTTACCCACCAAGGCTTGCCCTCGGCGAGCATGCTGTCCCACAGGCCACCAACGGTCGCGGTGAAGAAGTCGAAGCCGCCCCAGGTGCGGTAGCTCTCGAGCGGGTAGCCGGCGAAGGAGTTGGGGCTGGGCGAGAAGTCGTACTCGCCACGGCCACCACCAGCCCCCGGGAGGGGGATGCCGCCGGCCTGGTGGCCCGGTGCGCCCTCCATCCCCACGGCGATGCCGGGAGCGGTGTCGCGCCAGTTGCGGAACTCGTGCGGGCTGTCGAGGCCCTTGCGCGCCGGGTGGTTGGCGAGCATGAGTGCGTCGGCGACCTGCTTGGTGCGCACCGCCTGGGTCAAGAAGGCGAGGCCGCTGATGGCGAGAGCTTCGTTGGCCGGGAGGCTTGCGGTGGAACTGGTGACGACGCCGTCGTAGGTGTTCTCGAACTGCTTGAGGACGGCGACCTCGTTCGGGCCGGGCGCCACGAAGACGGTGCCGTGCTCGGCCGAGGGGATGTTCCACTCGACGCCCTGGAAAACCAGTGTGTCCTTGAAGTTGGCGCGCGCGGTCTTGATGTCGGGGTTCACCTCGTCGACGCCGAACTTCGCGTGGGCGACGCTGCCGTGGTCGGTGATGACCATCCAGTCGAGGCCGTACTGCGAGGCGTGGCGGACCTGGTCACTGACGCGGTACTGCGCGTCGGAGCTGTACTGCGTGTGGATGTGGTGGTCGCCGGCGAGCCAGAGGTAGCCGCCCTGCTGCTCGCGGGACCGGCTGTACCGACCAGGCTCCTGGATCGAGGCCGCAGCCGCGGGGTAGGCCGACGACAACACCGAGGCAGCGGCGGCTCCAGCACCCAAAAAGTCCCGTACCACGAAGGAAGTTGCGTCGGTTGAGACCCTTGGGGCTCAGCGCTGCATCCGGGATGGACAGGTCCGTGGCCTCGGCGTGGGTCGGCGAGCTCTCGGTCTCGTCGGGCGCGTGGCTGTGGTCGTGTCCGTGCTCGTGGTCGTGGCTCATGTGGTGCCTCCGTCGTCAGTGGCGTGTGTTGACCCGACGTTGCCGCAGCCGGGTGACCACAACCGCTGACAACATGTGAACGCCCTATGAACGGTGACAAGCCTTTTGTGTCAGCCGAAGCGGCCGTTGACGTAGTCCTCGGTACGGGGATCGTTGGGCGACTCGAAGATGTCCTGGGTCAGGCCCGACTCGACGATGACACCTGGCGTGTTCTCCGCAGCGAGAAAGAACGCGCAGTGGCTCGAGACCCGTTGAGCCTGGCCCATGTTGTGCGTGACGATGACGATGGTGACCTCGCCGGCGAGCTCTGCGATGGTGTCCTCGACCCGACGGGTCGACGTCGGGTCCAGAGCGCTGCACGGCTCGTCCATGAGCAGTACACGCGGCCGTACCGCGAGCGACCGGGCGATGCAGAGACGCTGCTGCTGGCCGCCGGAGAGGGCTCCGCCGGGCTGGCGGAGCCGTCCGCGCACCTCGCTCCAGAGTCCGGCCCGGGTCAGCGACTCCTCGACCAGTGCATCGCGCTCGTTGGCCGTACTCTTCAGGCCGGTCAGGCGAAGTCCCGCGACCACGTTGTCGTAGACGGACATGGCAGGGAACGGATTGGGCCGCTGGAACACCATGCCGACCTGCTTGCGCGCGTCGGAGAGGGTCAGCCCGGGCGAGTAGATGTCTTGTCCGTCCAGCCTGACCTCACCCGACAGACGCGCGATCGGAACCAGCTCGTGCATTCGGTTGAGAATGCGCAAGAAGGTCGACTTGCCGCAGCCGGACGGCCCGATCAACGAGGTGACCTGACCGGCCGGCATGGTGAGCGACACCCGCTCGAGCACCTTGTGGCTGCCGAACCACGCCGAGATGTCCTGCGCCTGCACCTCGGCGAGTGTCTTCTCCGGTTCCAGTACGACGGTCATGGCGTCCTCACATCAGGTTGGGCAGCAGCTGGGCCACCCGGTCGGCTACAGCGAGTCCGAGTGCCGCGAGCAGGGGTAGTCCGACGATCCAGCTCTGCCAGAATCCCCAGCGCACTCGGGCCCAAGCGACAAGCCCGGCAGCGAGCAGAAGTGCCTGCGCCCACAGCACCAGCGGCATGAGCACGGACGGGTCACCCTGCAGCGGATACTCCGCCTTGACGAGCGGTGCGATGTTGACGGTCAGCGGCGGCGCAGCCTGTGCCGCCGTCACGAGGTCAGCGTCGACCCGCACGACGCCGGTGGGCCGGTACATCGGTCCAGTCGCGGTGATCAGTTGAAGGCGCCCCGCTCCCGCGGCCGGCGCCGCGGGGATCGGGTCTCCGGCCCGCCGGACGTCGAGCACCTTGAAGGTGCTCTTGGCCTGGCCGGTGGTGACCGTGAACTCCTGGCCCTTGCGGAGCAGCGCGACGTCACGGAACGGACCGCCGAAGGCGGCCCGCCGACCCATGAGCACGCTCGTACCGACCTGGCCCGGCAGGACGCTGGACCGTGCGTGGCCGACGCCCTTCTCGAGCACAGCCGAGGTGGTCCCCTCCGAGACCACCTCGGTGAGCCCGATCTGCGGGATCTCCAGCAATGCCAATGGATCTCCCATCGCTACGGGGTTGCCGAGACTATCCAGCGGACCGATGGGTGCGGTCCCCTTGGCCAGCTCGAACCGCAGCTGCGCGTACGAGATGTGCTGGTCCCTGTTGTGGTGCAGGGCCCCCACGACGCTGAGGTCGGCCGCGAAGCCAAGCAGCAGAACGGCGACGATGGACATCGCTGCACCGTAGATCGCCATGGCAGGCGACGGAGGCCGACGAGGCTTGCGCACCTTCGCCGGCTTCACCGGCGCAGGTGCAGCCTCCTCGGCCACCGCATCCTGCGAGTCGGCGACCTCGGCCTCGGCCTCTGCAGAGGCTTCTGCCGCAGGCTCAGGGTCTTCCGTCAGCACGGGGTCTTCTTCGACCGAGAGCTCCGTGTACGAGCCAGCCTGGTCCGGGACGACGGACGGTTCCTCAACCGTCACGCCGCCCCGAGCCAGGTTGTCGGGGTTGCTGCGCTTCCCCGATGAGGACGACTTGCTCACCCCACGCTCACGGCAGCACTCACGGCCTTGCCAGTGACCCATCCAGTGCGGGTGACGCTGACGCGTACCGAGATCTTGTGCTTCTTGTCAGCCTTGCCCAGGACGTACGTCGCCTTGGTCGCACCCTTGATGGCTACCCCGTTGCGCAACCAGACGAAGGTCGCCTTGGCGTAGACCGGGTACCACTTGCCGGCGAGCGCGGTGAGCTTCTTGCCGACCTTGGCCGTACCAGCGATCTTCGGTGCAATGTACGGAAGAAGCTTGGCGCCGACACCGATGGTGGCGACCGCGTCCGAGGTGGCAGTACCGCCCGGTCCGGTAGCCGTCGTGCGGCAGACCAACTGGTGACCGAACAATGCGTCGGGCACGACAAACGCCACGTCCGCCGAGTAGGCCTTGCCGTCGAGCAGCCAGCCGGACGTGGTGGTCGTCGCACCCGTGAACTCTCCCTTGGCGCAGCCGATCACCGAGCCGACGGGTACGCCCAGCGGCGTCGAGTCGCCCACGACTCCATTCAGCACGGCGTTCGCCATCGACGAGAGCGACGTGCGCAGCGCCTTGGTCTTGACCGGAGCCGTGCCGGCCGAGCCGTCGGCGTGTCCGGCCAAGTGCACCGTCACGGTCGCCGAGATCTTGTGACCCTTGTCGGCCTTCTTGACGACGTAGGAGCCACCGATAGCGGTGACCTTGCCGTCACGCAGCCAGATCACGGTGCGAGAGGTGTAGGCGAGCGTCCATACCCCCTGCTTGACGGTCAATGTGCTGCCGACCTTGCCGCTTCCAACGATGGACGGCGCGACCAAGGCGATCGGACGCACCCCCTTGACCACGACGACATACGCGCCTCCCTCGCCGCAGTAGACAGCGTTGCCAACCTCAGACGCGGGGAGCGGAACTATGTGGCCGTTGGGGCAGGTGAGCTTGGTTCCGACCGGCAGCACGAACGCGCTGGGTTGCGTGATCGCCGGAGCAGGCGGGTTGACCGCGTACGAGACAGCAGCCGAGGTGGATGGAGTAGCGCCGGCCGGTGCGGTAGGGGTGAAGACGGCGGTCAGGGAGTGCATACCCACGGCGAGGGTCGTCGTGGTGAGGGTGGCCGTCGTGCCACTGACCGCCGCGGTGCCCAGGGCGACGCCGCCGTTGAGGAACTGAACGCTGCCTGCTGCGCCCGCGGGCGTCACAGCCGCACTGAGAGTCACCGCGGCACCGGCCACAGCACTCGTGGCCGGGCTAGTCGTCAGCGTCGTCGTGGTAGCCACGACCGCCGCGGCGCCGCTGGTGTAGTGGTGCGGGTCGGTGAAGGTGAGGGTCGTGATGAAGTCGCCGTAGTCGATCTGGCCGAAGGAGTGCTTGCAGACCAGAGCCACCGTGTAGTTGCCCGTGTAGGTGACCGGCGGCGTCTGGGCGAGGGCAATGTTGGCCAAGGTGTCGATGAACGGAACGTCGTAGCCACCGGCAGGGTTGGTCGGAATGATCGAGTTGGGATTGTTGGCACTGACGTTGTAGCCGTCGGTGGGGAAACCCGAGCCGTAGATCACGAGTTGCGAATTGGTGGCGTTGACGTCCGTACACGCTCCCGACGTGGCGATCGTCGGCGCGAGGTCGTCGACACCGCTGACCGGGTCGACCGTCGCTGTCCCGATCTGCGTGCCGAGCGTCCAAGCCTGGGCGGCCGTGGCGCCTGACAAAGCGACCCCTCCGATAAGCGTCGTCGCAGCAAGTCGTGCTGCCAGCCGGCGCATTCCGCTCTTCATGACGTAACCCTTCGATCGGTGGTGTTGCTGTGGGCAGGGATGTCGAACAGGTCGTGCGGTTCAGCGATCATGCGGATCCACGCGACGCAAGCCGGCGCCGGAGCACCAGGCCAAGGGCCACGACCACGGCGAGCGAACCGGCGGCCAGTGCCACCAGCCAGCCCGTGTCTGACGCCTGACCCGGCGAAATCGCCTCCGCCACAAGCGCCACAGACGGCGACGCTGACGACGGCTGAACGCGCGGCGACGCGGCATTCGCAGTCGCGTCGACGGCCGCGTTGGGCGGTGTCACGACGGCCACCGGCGACGAGGTGGGCGCCGGCAGGGTCTTGGATGCAACCGATGTCGGCCTGCTCGTCGACGAAGCGGTGGCCTGCGTTGTCCGAGTCACCGGCGTGGCAGGCCTTGTCACGGTCGACGGCGCCTTGGTGTGCGTCGGGGTCGGGGTGCCCGACAACGGCGTGGATGCGGAGGTCGGCTTGGGCGCGGGCGACCTCGTAGGGCTCGGACGCGGCGAACTCGTGACGGCAGGCACTGTGGTGGCGGGCGTAGCGGGCGCGGCCGCCGAGGTCAGCGCGTGAAAGGTCGTCGGCGAACTGAACCACAGCGCGCCGGCGTAGGTGTCGTAGACCCCGACCCCCCACGGCCTCTTGCACAGCAGCGTGAAGTCATAGCGGCCAGACAGGACAGCCGGCGGGTTCTGCTGCGCCGCGAAGTCATGCAGGGTGTCCTGCAGCGGCACGTCGTAGCCGCCGGTAGACGGATCCACCGGATAGATGTCCGCCTTGAGATTGGGCGTGACGTTGGTCCCGGGAGGAAAGCCTTTGCCGCTTATCCGCAGCTGGAGGTTGGTGCCCCGAGGGTCGGAGCACACCCCTGTGCTGACCGCGGTGAGCGGGATGGACGCAACACCGCTCGCAGGGAGAAAGCTGAGACTGCCGGTTGCGCCAGAGGCCGCAATGGCATCGGGGAGCTGCACCGTCAGCCCCATCAGCACAGTGACCAGCACAAGTGCGCCAGCGGCAGCGCGCGCGACGAGGCTCATCTGGCCGCCGAACCGGGCTTGCCGGACCGACGCCCGCGGGCGAGCGTCACGATGCCGCCGAGCACAACGAGAATGCCCAGCGCGATGAGCCAGGGGCCATACGAGGTCTGAGAGTTCTTGGTGACACTTGTGGCGGCGATCGGGGTCTCCCGCACGGCGGTGGGCGTGGGTGATCCGGCAGTCTGCGGCGCCTCGCTGCCGACGGCTGTCGGGATGGGCGGACCGCTGGGCGCAGCGACGGTCACCAACGACGCCGCTGGGATGTCCTGCTTGGCCACATAGCCGTGATGGCCGTCGAACACGACGCTGCCGTAGAAGTCGCCGAGGTCGGCGATCCTGGCCGGCCCCCGGCACTCGACGCGTACGCGGTAGGTGCCCTTGAGGTTCGGCGGGTCGGGCAGCTGGTTGACCAGGTTGCGCAGCGTGTTGTTGCTGGACAGGTAGAGCCCACCGCCGACTGTGTGCGGGTAGAGCGAGGTCGTGCTGTTGGGGACGACGTTGAGGCCGATCGCGGGCAGGCCGGGGCCGAAGAGGGTGCCGATGACGTTGGTGCCACCGGAGGGACACATCGTCGACATCGCCAGGGAGAGGGGCACCAGGTCAGTGCCCTTGGCCGGCTGCACGGACGCGGTGCCGATGGCGCTGCCGGGCGACGCCGCGACCGCAGGCGTCGGGGTCACCGGCGCGGAGGTCGCCGCCACTGCTGGCAGTGCAGAGGCGGCGATCCCTAACGCGGTCAACGCAGAAATGGTCAGGCGCGCCAGGAGGCGAGCGGGCTGGCATGCGGCAGCCGTCATGGCTTGACCCCCACGGTCTTCGGGGCCTTGTCAGCGGCCGCGACAGCGACCGGGAGCGGGGACTTGCGCAGCTTGCGCCGCAACAGGTAACCGCTGATGAGGGTCAGGATGGCGAGCAGGCAAAGGAACGCCCAAGGAATCGCCCAGAAGTGGACGTTGGCCACGACGGTGGTGAGCTGCCCGTCGACGTCGGTCGACAACGCAAACGGGATCACCGTGACAGCGGCCTTGTTGTGGAAGGCCGGCACCACGCTGGTCACCACGACCCGCTCACCGTGCAGGTTGTCCGGCAGCAGCTCCGTGACGTCGGAGATCTGCGGCGACTGTACGGTCCCGCCGTACCAGCCGGAGACGGTCACGGACTGGCTCGCCCCCAGTCGCACGTTGCCCACGTTGTGCACCGTGTAGGAGACGGTGACTTTGCCTGAGCCAAAGGGGTTCCACCAGTTCTGGTGGTATTTCGCCTTCAGGTTGGTGACGGTCAGTCGGGGGTCGAGCGCGCCCTGGATGCGAAGGTAGACGCGAACCCCGACGCGGTGGTCGACAGCGACGCGGTCACCCTTCTTGTCCACTTCCGTCGTACGGAGCGAGGCGACGATCCCACCGACGTGGTCGCCGGGAGTCACCTTCAGCGGCACACGCACGATGATCGGGACGACAGCCGTGCCGCGCGCCTTGACGGTGACGACGTTGGACTTGAGGGTGATCCAGCTGCCTACGTCAACAGGCTTCTTGCCGGCGGGGAGGAGGTCGAAGCCATCGCTCGAGGTGTTGAACCCGTCCGATGCGTAGACCGACAGCGTCAGCGGCTTGTACGTGTCGTTGCTGATGGCGATGTAGTCCGGCTGCACGGCACCAGGAGTTGCCGCGTACTCGAGCCGCGACCGAGTGTCGAGCGGTGCCTTCAAGGTCGCGTGCGAAGGCTTGATGCCAAAGGTGGCCAGCCCGTTGTCTCCCGATGGGGACGCGGTCGGCGCGGGAGCCGGCGTCGCCGCGAGGGCCCAGGTGCCCCCGGAGAGCACCAGCATGGCAAGGGTCGCCGCGAACGCAAACGGAAGAGCCGCACGCGCCCGGGAAAGCGTTGCAGGAACTGCTGTCTGACCAATCACAGGAGTGCTGATCCGTTCGTTGTTGTCGCCGGTGATGAACCGCCTTGTGCGGCGGGACAGGTCAGTGAAGCACCTGTCCCGCCGCACAAAGTTGACGCGAGATGACTACTAGATGGCGGTCAGGGTGAGCGTTGCGTCGTACGTGCCGGCGACAACCGTCGTCGGGACGTTCAGCGCCAGAGCCGCATCGACGTGCGTGGTACCCGTACCAGCACCGGCAGCAGCCGTGGCCAGGGTGCGGGAGACCTGAAGGCCCACACCAGCCGTGGCAGTACCCGGGTCAGCGGCCAGCGGCGCGGTGGCGGGAAGAACCACCGGGCCGGCGACAACTGCGCCCGAGGAGCTGTCGATGATGAACGGGGACCAACCGAGGTTGACGCCGGCGATCGGCGTGGTCGTCGGGCCGGTGGTGTTCTGGAAGTCGCTGACCTGGCCACTGGCCACCCAGCCGGGGTTGCCGGCGCGGGTGTCGGTGACGGTGACCGCGTGCAGGCGGCTGGCAGCGTTGTTGCTGGCGGTCGTCAGGTACGTGCCCGCAGCGTTCAGCACGGGCGACGGGAGGACGACCTTGGAGTTGTCGGCGACGCTGATGGTGAGCGCACCGGCGTTGATCGTGGTCTCGATGACCTCAGACGCGGTCACACCCGCGAAGGCAGTGACCGTGTAGGCCTGCGACGTCGAGGCCGACGGGTTGAACAGCGCAGCATTCGTGGGGACGAAGGATGCGGTGAACGAGTGCGGACCCGCGGTGAAGGTCTGCGTCAGGGCTGCGGTGCCCGCTGCCGTGACGGCAACCGGAGAGCCGAGGTTGACGCCACCGTCGGCGAACTGCACGGCACCGGCCGGCTTGGAAGCAGGCACGGTCGTGTCGGTGACGCTGGCGGTCAGGGTGACCGGCGCGACGGAGCTAGCGGTGGCCGGCGAGATGGAGAGTGCCGTGTTCGTGTTGTCCGCCGGACCGGGGTTGACCACGTAGGCAATCGCCGTCGAGACGGAGTTGCCGAAGCCGGACGCACCCGTGAAGGCAGCCGTGATGCTGTGGTTGCCCGCGGAGAAGGCCGTGCTGATGGTGGCGAGACCGGACGCATCCACCGCGGTGGGGCTGCCGATCGCCGTAGCGCCATCGAAGAGCTGGACCGTACCGGCAGCGGTTCCAGCCGAGGCGGTGACGGCGGCCGTGAAGGCAACCGAGACACCAGCAGTGACCGGGCTGGCCGGGGTGGAGGCGAGAGCAGTGGTCGTGCTCGCGCTCTGTGCGACGACCGAGAAGTGCTTCGTCGCGTCGTACGCGATCTGGCCGACGAAGGTGCCGAAGGTGCTGGCACCAAAGCCGTTCTTGCAGGTACCGGTGAAGGTGTAGGTGTTGCCCGCGAGGTTGGCGGCCGGGCTCTGCGCCAGGGCGAAGTTCGCCATGGTGTCGAGGAGACCGATGGTGTAGCCGCCTGCGGCGTTACCCGGAAGGATCGTGTCCGCATTGTTGGCGGTCACGTTGTAGCCAGCGGCGGGGAACCCGCTGCCGGTGACGGCGATCTGGAAGTTCGTGCCGCCGGGGCAGGCAGCCGAGGTGTCCAGGGTCATGGAGTTGACATCGAGGCCCGTGGACGGCGTGAAGCTGAAGGTGCCAATCTGGGCTGCCTGAGACGAGACCGCACCAACGACCATGGTGGCCATGGTGGAGAGCGTCGCGATGCCAACGGCAACGGGACGCAGGACTCTGCGCTTCATATCTTTCCTTCTGGTTAAAGGCTCGGTGTGGGGTTGGTCGAGCAACCGCTGGGAGGACAGATCAGCTGTGGTTGGTCGTGCTGCCACAGTTGGGGTTAACGGCGAAGCCGTAGTGCAGGATGGTTGCGGTGTCCTGGCAGACGAGCGAGCCAGCGCCGACGAAGACCGTGCTGTACGGGGCAGCGGCGATCTGGCTGGTCGGGATCACGTTGTAGACGTCACGCTTGATGGAGAAGTTGTTGTTGATCAGCTGCGGGTCGGTGCCGGCGATCACGCCGAGGACCGCGGTGCCCCGGCGGTCGATGATGAGGCCGTTCGACTGGTCGGTGTACTGACCGATGGAGAACGGGGCGATGGAGTTGGCGTCGAGCGCGGTGCCGGTGTGCTCCTCGATGATGGCGCCGTTCTTGGTGCCGTTCACGATGCACGGGTAGACGTTGGCGTTGACGTCAGCGTCGAGAATGCCCATCTGGCCCTCCCAGTAGCTGCGCGTGCCAGAGCCGGCCTGCGGCAGCTGGGGGGTGATCGCGTAGTTGGGGCCGGTGCCGACGTAGTTGGGGTCGCAGTGGTAGATCGCCTGCAGGTCAGCAAGAGCAAAGCTGCGGGGCAGGTTGCTGTTGGAGGTGATCGCGTAGCTGACCGCGTCGATCGCGTACGGGACGTAGGTGAGGCTCGGGGACGAGGCGGTGAGCGTCAGGCTGGAGGAGCGGGAGAACTGGATGCACCCGTCGCCGGCGGTGAGCGACGCGAGCAGAGCGGCACGGCCTGCGCCCGAACCGTTGGGGCGGGCGACGGCGCTGCAGCCGGCCTTGCCGGTGTTGAACGTGGCCGAGCCGGTCGCGTTGAATGAACCGATCTGCTTGACGCCGCTGATCACGACGTCATTGGCGATCTGGTTCATCACATCCTGGGTGGTGTCAGAGCCGACACCCACGAGGGCACGCGGGGAAGGCGCGCCGGACGGGTCGGCCTGGGCAGCACCCATGCCAAGGAGGCTCGTGACGAGCCCCGCGCTGATGGCGGCGAAAGCCAGACGGTTCTTCGAGATCACAGCTGTTCCCTTCGAGGACGAGATGCCGCGGGCGGGGGCCCGGCGACTGTGGAGACGACGACTTCAACAGCCGCCGCGTGAAGCCTCCCGTGCCCGGAGGCGACAGAGATGTGACATGAGTGCTGGCCCGTTGTACGTAAGGGAAACAGTTGGGTTTAAACCCCCATTGGGGAACCCAGCGGACATGGTCAGGTACGCCCTCTGCCACCGAAGCGCAACAGCGTCGGTCCGCTCAACGCGCACAAGCCACCGATGGCCAACAGGATGATGAACACGTAGCGCGAACCACCCGCCTTGACCGAAGGCGTGGGCCGGATTTCAGCGACCGGTGCAAGGGCCGGTGCCGTGCCCGATGGCTGTGCTGCAGCTGATGTGGCGGCCGGGGCTGAGCTTGCCGTCGCCGCAGACGTCGGTACGGGGGCCGGTGGCGCGAGCGTGGTCAGGAGTGGCTGCGGCGCAGGCAGAGTTGGCGGAGAGACGATCGGCGGCGGTACGTCGCTCGAGGGGGTCACTGGACTGGCGCTGGGTGTCGTCTTTGTCGGCGACGGCGTCGTCTTGACCGGCTTGGGCTTCGGTGTCGCCTTCGGCGTGGGCTTGACCGTCGGCTTCTTCGTCGGAGCAGCAGGCGATGTCGTCGCTGGCGCCGGTGACGACGACGCGGGCGGAGCCACGAAGGTCCTGATGGCGACGGAAGACACGAGCGCCTGAGTCACCATCGACGGCGTCAATGGCGCGTAGCCGAAAGGCAACTCGCCGATGTCCACACCCGGCTTTTGGCCTGCTGTCGCGGCGTACTGCAGGTAGTCGGCGTAGCCGCCACGGGCAGAAGCCGAGAGGGCGCCAGGGCGCGTCGCAGCGTAGGTGACAGACGTCAGCGGGTAGGCCGCGGGGTCGGTGATGCGCGGGTTGGCCTGCAGCACCCCGGGCACCGCACTCGGCGTCATGGCTGCAACACCTGCCGCGAGAGCGTCAGTCGTCGGTGCGACAAAGGAACCCGAGGCGTTCTGGAGATGGGCGACGGGCAGCGAGAACCGGGCCGCGGTGGCTGCGTCCGTGAACGCCATCACCGTCTCCTGGCCGCTGATCTGCGGCGGCACCTTCTTGTAGTGCGGCTGCGGCGGCGTGGGATCCCACTGGGCCCGGGACAACGTATCGCCACGCGCAGCTGACCGGGCGGTGTCGTGCATGTCGTTGGCGTACGGGCGATCGTCGAGGGTGCACAGGGGCGGTGGCTGACTGCCGGTGTTGTCGATCCCCTGCACGTGACAGTAGGGGTCCTGCTTCAGGAAGGACGACGGCGGTCCCGCATCGGTGACCTTGAGGTAGTTGGGGTTGACCGTCATGCCCCACGGGTCGGCCGCCCCGTCGAGGAAGGCCCGCGCATCGGGGTCAGCGTCGACCCAGGCCCACAGCTGCTGGATCGCATCCGACGGGGTGAACGGCATCAGCACGTCGCCACCCCCAGAGTTGAGGCCGGTCAACGTCGGGTTGGCCGCGAAGAAGTCGGGGTCGTAGGTCAGGCCCTGCGGCGCGTGTGTGCCGTCCAACGAGGGGTCCAACGGTGGGGCGCCCTGCAGGTAGGACTGAGTCAGCAGCTTGGCAACCAGACGCGGGGTCAGGTTGATCGACGGCACCCGCTGGCCGGCAAGTGGCCGCAGGGCCGTGGCACCGTACGCGCTGTAGTCGATGTTGAAGGCGATGACCGGACCGGTGATGTCGATGGGGGCGTAGACGATGCCATCACTGCCCGTGGTGGTCGGATCGACCGGTTGGGAAATGAAGTCGAGCCCGGGGTTGGCCGACATCAGCTGGCGCCGGGCGCTGTCGTCCGAGACCTTGGAATAGCTGTAGACCGTGCCGGACTGCTTGCACAGCTGGGCATTCCAGCGATGCGCGGCCTCGAGGACGGACTCTTGGCCGGTGGTCCGCTGCTCGGGGCTGCCGATCGGGCAGGAGAGGCCGATCGGGGTGAACGTCAGCGGCACGACGATGCGGTTGGCCCAGTTGGAGGCGCTGAGTGGGGTGCTGACCAGACCGCCGCCGTTGTCGGACGACGGGGCGCCGTTGACCTCGGTCTCGCCTCGCGGAACGATCACCAACCAGCACTTGGGTGTCAGGGTGGGGTCAGGGTCGACCACGCCGCACCCCAGCCCCGGAGCCTCCTCTGCGGTCTGCGTCTCGAAGTAGGCCTCTCCCGTGCCGTCGGCGCCGGTCGAGTTGAGCGGCAGCTCGTTGGTGGACTGGGAGTCGAACAGCTGGCCGAGATTGGTCCGGTCGCCGGGCACCGTGTTGGTCTGCTGACCCGGGTGGGCGGGGTCGTCAACCGAGATGTGCGAGACGAAAGGTACGTAGTTGTAGGGGTTGTCAGCCGTGGCGACCTGGGTCTCGTTGGGGTCGGCGAAGGTGGCCCCGGCGTCCAGCTGCCTGGTCGTGACCTGCGGACCGCCTCGCGTGTCGGCAGAGTTGCCGAACTCGCAGTGGTCACGACTCGGGCCCGCCGCGTCGGTGCCCCAACACTGCATGATCTGCAGGTAGTCGGCAGCGAAGCCCACCTGAGTCGGTGTCCCGCCGGTCCAGCTGACCCGGACTACCTGGTCGATGAGGCCGGCGGTCTGGCTCACCGTCACCTTCAAGGAGGCGAATGGACCTGCACCGCTGACGGTGACCGCCGAGTCCTCGACCGAGCCGGTCGCAGCAGCTGCCGGACCTGCGCCCAAGGGAGCGACGGCCAACATCGCAGCAGTCGCCCAGGCAGTGCCGGCGATCGCAAGCCGCAGACGGCCCATCATCGAGCGCGCCGGGCGAGACGACGCGAGAGGAGGGGCGGTCCCACGACGACCAGCACGAGCAGCAGAACCGCCAGCACCATCAAGGTGTCTTGGAAGGACCAGCCCGACGAGACAGCCAGGGAGACCGGTACGGCCCGGATCACCGCAGGAGCCGCAGCGACAGCGGTGCCGTTGCCGGCTGGCGGGTTGACGACACTGGCCGCGCCACTGGCCTGCGCTTGTACAGCCGGGGCAGCGCCGTCACCGATCGGGTCAGTAGCAACAACCGCAGGCGCGGCCCCGCTCACCGTCGGCTGCACAGGAGCAGGGGCAGCACTGCCCGAGGTCGTCGGCTTGACCCCCGGCAGCGTGCCGGGGGCAGTCGTCCGGCTCGCACCAGGCGGTGGGGTACTGGTGGGAGCGGGTCCCGTGCCGGTCACGACCGGTTTACTCCCGCCTCCCTTGGTCGTCCCTGGGTTGGGCTTCTTCGTACCCGTGGCCGGTTTCGTCGTCTTGCCCGCCGCCGGCGGAGGGGTGGTCACCGTAGCGCCAGGCGCTGCCGCGGCCACATAGGTCGCGGCCTTGGCGCCACCGGTGGGGTCGGGGCACATCGTCACGCCCTGCTTGTCACACGGCTGGGGTTGCGCCGCCTGCTCGGCCAGCAGGTTCTTCCCGGACGGGTCGAAGGTCGGGTTGTTGCACTTGCTGAGGTCGAGGCTCTGGACATCGACGCCCGGGATCTTCGCCACCTGGGCAACGGCGGCCTGCACGAGGTTGATGGGCAGCGGCGAGTAGCCGAGGTCTCCCATCGCCTGTTGGCCCTCACAGAGGAAGTAGTACGCGAACTTCCCCAACGTGTAGCCCTTGTCCGACGTGAGCGGAGCTTGCAGTGCTGTCGGGATGATCATGTAGCTGTAGCTGGACAACGGGTAGGTGCGCGGATCGGGGTTGGCGTACACCCCGTCCAGCACCTGGGTCAGATAGCTCGGGGAGGTCGGGTCGTTGTTGATCTGGGCTGCAGTGAGAGCGACCGCGACGTTGGACGCGGTCGGCGCCGTGTAGTAGCCGGCGGCGTTGAGCATCTTGGCCACCGGGTAGTTCTTCTGAATCGCGTACGAGGCCTCGACATAGCCGATGGTGCCTTCGCTCTGCGATTGCGTGATGTAGCCGGCGAGGTTGGTGGACAGCTGCTCCGAGATGAAGCCGTAGCCGGAGACCGTCGGGTAGGTCGACGTGATGCCGCAGGGCGTGACGCGGCCGGCCTTGGCGCAGTAGGCGTTCCACATGGCGGGGTAGTTCTTGCTCAGCCAGGTCGTGAGCTGGGCCGTCGTACCGGAGCCGTCAGCGCGGACGACCGGGATGATCGGCTCTGGCGGCAGCACGATGCCGGGGTTGTCGGCCACGATCGCGGGGTCGTTCCACTTGGTGATGTTGCCGGTGAAGATGCCCGCGACAGTCGCGCCGGCGAGCCGCAAGTTGGTCACCTGTTGGCCGTTGATGTGCAGCTGGTACATGAACGACGTGCCACCGGCGACGATCGGCATGTAGGCGTAAGAACGCGAGGGCGGCGGCTCGTAGGTGCCATTGTCCGTGATGCCGTAAGGGATCTCGGAGACCGCAAAGTCGACCGTGGAGTTCTTGAACTGCGTGCGGCCGTCGGACGACCCGTTGGCCGCGAACTCGACCTTGATGCCGTACTGGTCGACATCGCCGATCCACTGGTCCATCGCGTTGGAGCTCCAGGTGGAGCCCGCGCCGGTGATCGGGACGAGGTTGCCGGCTCGCGCCGGCAGCGCGGAGGCGCCGAGGCCGACGGCGGCCAGGGACACGGCCGCCGCTGCCGAGACGAGGCGTCGCCACCGCTGGCGGGACGGGACAGAACGCATGGGGGCAGGCCTTTCCGGCTTCGCAAGTCTGGGTGGACGCGTCATGACGAGGTCGGGGGTGGATCGAGGACGACGACGTTCGGCTCGTCCAAGGGCGTGGTTGGAACGTGCTGGCGCTGTTCCCAGCGCGCGACGTCACGTCGGGACGCCGCCGCTGCCCGCCGCTGCTGCCGAGGTGACAGGTTGCCGGCACCTCGGCCACCGATGATGCGCGCTGCGATGAACAGCACCAGGACAACGACGAGCAAGGTGCCGCCCGCGCCAAAACCCCTTGCCACATAGCTGTTCGAGGACGATCGGGTGAGCAGCAGCGTCAGCAGCGGAAGTGACGGCTGCGGGCCGGTGAACGGGTTGGTGTTGAGGTGGGTCGCCACGCCCGCGGTGATCAGCACGGGCGACGTCTCGCCGATGCCACGCGCCATGCCCAGGATCACCGCGGTGGCGAGGCCGGAGCGCGCCGTCGGCAGGGTGACCTGCCAGAGCGTGCGCAGATTGCCTGCCCCCAGCGCAAGGGACGCTTCCTTCAACGTGCCGGGTACGAGGCGCAGGACCACGTCTGCCGCCCGGATGATGATCGGCAGCATCATGATGCTCAGCGCGAGGGCCGCGGCGAAACCCGACTTGGGCCGTCCGAGCAGCAGGATGTAAGTCGTGAAGATGAAGAGGCCGGCGACGATCGACGGCAGCGCCGTCATGGCTTCGGTCACCGTCCGCACAATCCGTGAGAAGCGACCGGGGATCTCGTTGAGCAGTACGGCGCAAGTGAGCCCCACGGGCACAGTGATCAGCGTCGAGATGGTGATCTGCTCAAGGGTCGCCACGATGCCGTGCAGGATCCCGGCCCTGACGAGACCATTGGCGACGCTGTCCGTCGGTCGCGCGTCGCCCATGTCCTTGGTGTAGAAGTTGAGGTGGGTCATGGCCGCCCAGGCGCGGTAGAACAGGTAGCCGACCGTCGTGACCAGCGCCACCACCAGCAATGCGGCGATGCTCTGGACCACAACGGCCGCGACCTTGTCCTTGACCGCCTGGCCAGGGTGGCTGACCGAGACCAGCAGCGCGTACAGCAGCACGAAGGCGAACCACGCGATGACGACGAACCCGACCGGCCCGGAGAACGGCGCCAGGGTCGTGTAGGTCGACGTGGTCACGCTGAGCGAGGCGAGCAGAGCCCCGACAAAGGCGTACGCGTCGTCGGGCCGGAACGATGACGTACGCCGCCTCAGCTGCGGCTCCGGCTCAACCAGCTGCGGTGGATCCACAGCCACTACGGGTGCGTCGACGACGGCGGTCACGTCAGACCTCGCTTCCGGAGCGGCTACGCGAGATGAACGTGGCGGCGAGGAAGTTGAGCGCCATCGTCACCAGGAAGAGCGCGAGCGCTGCGGCGAAGAGCGCCGAGATCGTGAACGGCGTGGCCGAGCCGACGGTAGCGGCGATCAGCGACGAGACCGAGACCCCGCCGGCCTGCAGGATGTTGGGCTGCAGCACGAAGGTGATCGAGATGATGTAGAAGACCGCGATGGTCTCGCCGAGCGCACGGCCGAGACCGAGCATCGAGCCGCCGATGATGCCGCCCTTGCCGTACGGCAGGACGACGGCGCGGATCATGCCCCAGCGGGTGGCGCCCAGCGCGTACGCACCCTCGCGCTCGCCCAGCGGCGCCTGCGAGAAGGCCTCCCGCATGATCGAGGACGTCACCGGCGTGACCATGAGCGCCACCACGATGCCTGCGATGAAGGTCGAGGCCGAGTAGACGGTCAGCGAGTTGTACGGGTCGTGCGGGTCGGCCCGGTCGACGTGGAACAGCGGGACCCAGCCGAAGTAGGTGAACAACCACCGCGAGATCGGGTAGACGTGCTCCTGGAGGAACCAGAAACCCCAGAGCCCGTACACGATGCTGGGCACGGCGGCGGCGAGGTCGACCACGGTGATCATGGGTCGCTTGAGCCGCGCCGGCGCGTACTCCGAGATGTAGAGCGCCATGCCGAACGACAGCGGGATGGCGATGACCATCGCGACGAGGCCGATCAGCGCGGTGCCCGTCAGCAGACCCACGATGCCGAACTTGTGCCCGTCCGGCTGCCAGACCGTCGTGGTGAAGAACGACCAGCCAGCCACGCGCAACGCCTGCCAGCCGCGAAACAGCAGGAACAGCGCGACCAGGCCCGTGACCGACAGCATGAACACTCCGGACAGCCGGAGGGTGAAGCGGTAGGCCTTGTCCGCGCCGTCCAGCTCGCCCACGATCTTGCGCGGCCGGTCCTCGACGCGCGTCTCGATGACGGTGGTCACGCGTTCACCGGGCCGGGCCGCCGACCGATGGTCGTGTGCGCGACACCCGCGTCAGGCGCGAAAGCGATGAACTGCGCCAGGTTGTACTGGCACTCGCGCAGTCTCAGGTAGGAGCGGCCGGCGATGGCGACCGGCTCGGCGTCCAGCCGCAGCTGCCAGGTCCACTTGCCGGTGGCGGCCTCGGAGCGCAGCTCGGGCACCGCCGCGGAGATGCGCAGCTGCAGGTCGAGCGCGGCGACGTGGCAGGCGTCGAGCGCCGAGAAGACCTTGGCACTCCGGCCGAGCTCGCGGTTGTTGCCCCCCAGCAGCCGCCACGACACCCCGGTCATGCGGGAGAGCTCGATGTCCACGTCCACGGGCGACTCACCCCGCGAGCCGGACACGAACAGGAACCGCGGCACCGCCACCAGGTCGTCCTTTCGCACCGGCAAATGATGTTCAGGTCTGGACATCAAGAGAGCCCGTACTCGAGGAGGTGCTCCGGCAGCAGACCCCGGCCCTCACCCGTCGTACGGACAGCGCCGAGACTGGCCGGGCAGCAAAGATGGGCGGGCACGGACGGGAGAACGACGAACGCCGGGAAGATGAACGCTGGCTCCGAGATGGGCGCAACCGGACGTTGGTGTCGGCAGCTCCAAGGCCGCGCCGGATCGGTACGGTGAAGGGACAGCCACGGCACGCGAGAGGGGTACGGGTGGCACGTCCGCGTGCGCACGGCAGGGCGCGGTTGCTGGCCGCCGCAGTGGCCCTGGCGACCGCCTGGCTGGCGACCCCGCACGCCGTACCGCTCTACGACGGCATCGGCGTCCCCGACGAGCCCTATCGCTACGTGACTCCGCCTGCTGGCTACCAGAAGACGCCGGCCCCGAGCACGTCCACGACGACGGTGCCGGCCAAGGGCGGCGTCAACTCCGGCGACGGCTTCTACGCCCTCACCAAGGAGCAGTCGGCGCAGTTCGGCGTCTTCATCAACACCGGTTCCATCGCCGGGCCGGCGACGACCAAGACGTTCACCATCGCGATCACGCCGCAGGCACCTCAGGGCGGCACCCCCGGCGGACCCGTCGACGGCAACGTCTACCAGGTCGCCCTGCTTGCCGACGCGTCCCCGACGGCCACTGTCGCGCCGGCCGACAAGGACAGCCTGGTCATGCTGATCCGGGCCACCTCGGCCAAGATCGCCAACGCGTCGATCTACTATCGCCCTACCAACGGGAGCTGGACTTCCGTCCCGACCCAGCGCGGCGGGACCGACTCCTGGCAGGCCTACTTCCAGGGCGCCGGACAGTACGCCGTCGTCGCCGGCACCGCCGCTAGCACTGGCAGCTCGCACCGCACGCTGATCATCGCTCTGCTGGTGCTCGTGATCCTTGCCATGGCGGCCGCGGTGCTGCTGATCCGGTTGAGCCGCCGGACCACGCCCGACCCGTGAGCAAGCCGCTCACCACGCTGGCGCTGCTCGCCGGTTTCACGGCGGCGGTCCTGGTACGGGTGGCGGTGGGTGGCCGTGCCGTCGCCGGCTCGGCAACGGCGGGGCTGGTGTTCGCCGGTTGCCTGGTCGTGCTCACGGTGGCCGCGAGAGTCGGTACGGGCCCCTCTTTGAGCTGGCGGGCCGTCGCACTGGGGATCGGCGGCGCGGCGGTCCTGTGCCTGCCGTCGGTGGTCGGACACGCCGTCCACCCGGGGGTCCGACCCGGCGGCAGCTATCTGCACTGGGCGCTCGTCGTCACGGTGGTCGCGGTTGCCGAGGAGGCGTTCCTGCGCGGCGCGCTCTACTCCGCAGTGCAAGGCTGGCGGGGTGATACCGCTGCCCTCGTGGTCAGCGCCGTCGCGTTCGCCGCGTTGCACCTGCCGTTGTACGGGTGGGGATCGGTGCCCCTCGACCTGGCCGTGGGGCTGGTGCTCGGTGTCCTACGGGAGCAGACAGGTGGCTGGGCAGCACCCGCGGTGTGCCACGTTGGAGCCGACCTCGCCGCCTGGTGGCTGCGCTAAACCTCGGCTAGACCTTGAGCTCGATCTCGACGAAGGACACGGCACGACCGCTGGCGTTGACCACGTCGTGGGCGGCTCCGGCCGGCCGGAAGTACGGGGACCCGGCCACCTGCTCCATCGTCGCGTGCGATCCGTCAGCACCGACGACAGTGAGCGTGCCGCCGGTCAGCGGCACGACCACGTAGTCGAGCTCATGGACGTGGGGGCCCGTCGCGTCGCCGTCGCCGGCGAACGACCACGTGGTGATCCGTACCCGCTCGTTGTCCTCGTCGAGGGTCGCACCCACGGCTAGCTTGCTGCGCTTTCAGGCAGCATCTCGTCGCAGGCAGTCGGGTCGACGAGCTTGGTCATCGACGCCGCCATGCTGTGCAGGTCGGCACGGTCGAGCTTGTCCACGAGATGCTCCCGTACCCCTCGCAGGTGGGTCGGGTAGGCCGCGACGAGCCGGGCCATGCCGGCATCGGTCAGCTCGCAGTAGATGACCCGGGCGTCGGCCTGGCAGCGCCGGCGCACGACCAGACCGTCGCGCTGCAACTTGTCGACCAGCCGGGTCACGCCGCTCGGCGAGAGCAGGGCAGCCTCGGACAGCTCGGTCATGCGCTGGGACCGGTCAGCCTGCTCGGACAGGTGAGCCAGCACCTCGTACGCCGGCAGCGAGAGCCCGTGCTCGGCGACCAGCTCGTTCTCGAGCCGCCGGATGACCGAGGCGTGGGCGTGCAGCAGAGACCGCCAGGCGGACATCTCCAGGACATCGAGCGGCTCGGGACTGCTCACTCGGCCATGATAGGCCGTTCACTACCCCTGGAGAGCCCGACGCCAGGGGTAGTAAGCAGTGCTAGCGGCCCGTGGGCAGCCACTGCGAGCCGTCCCACCACCAATGCCCGTCCGGGGAGACGTGGGCACCAGCCGGAACAGCTGCCACGGCGGCCTGCTGGGCGGGGACCCAGGCGGTGCCGTCCCACTCCCAGTGGCCGTCCGGCGAGAGCTGACGCTCAGCCTTGGCGGGCTCAGGCTCGGCGACGACGGGCTCAGGCTCAGGCTGAGGGTCAGGCTCGGCGGCGGCCTGCTCGGCGGGCACCCACTGCGTGCCGTTCCACTCCCACATGCCGTCGGGAGAGAGCTGACGCTCGGCCTGCGCGGGCTGCACCGCCTGCACCGGCTCGGGCTCGCTGGCGACCGGCTCGGCCACCGGCAGTTCCTCATCCGTGCCCTGCCAGCCGGTGTCGACAGCCGTTTCCGCCGCGGGCTCCTCGGCCAGGCCGGCGGCGTGCAACGTCGTGGCGTCGGTGGAGACGTCGATCCACTTCTCGCCGTCCCACCAGTGCCGCCCGTCCGGAGACATCGGGTGGGTGTTGTCGACGTGAGGGACGACCCGATCGCCGTCACTCAGGCCACCCGACGCGCTCGTACCCGAGTCGTCGGGGAGGGTGTAGCCGCCGCCGGTGAACCCGGAGTCGGCGGCGGTGGTGTCGGACGCGTAGTCGACCGCCGTGTACTCCTGGGTCGGCTCGGGCTCGTGGACCGCCTCGAGGACGGGCTCGTGGGCAGCCTCGTCGGTGGTCGCGGTATCGGTCTGGGTCGCGGTCGTCTCGGCTGTGGCGGCATCTGTCGCCGCAGGCGCTGCGGACCCGTCTGCCGGGATCCACGCAGCGCCATCCCACACCCAGAAGCCGTCATCGCTGACGTACTGGCCGTTCTCGTTCACCCGCATGGAAGTCCGCTCCTCGGCTCATGGTCTCGAACGGTTATACCGCGACCGGGAGGGCGGACGAGTCGGGACGTGCCGGACATGTGCTGGGGAATGCTGGCGGAACTCCCCCGACACCCCCGAAGTCGACCCGAAACTGCCGGACGGTCGACTGGCTGTCGGAAGAAGGACGTGCGCCTGGTTAGACCAGGTCCTCGCTGCGCTGCTCCGGGATGCCGCCGAGAAGGGCGCGCACCTCGCTCTCGCGGTAGCGGCGGTGGCCGCCGAGGGTCCGGATCGAGGTGAGCTTGCCGGCCTTGGCCCAGCGAGTGACCGTCTTGGGGTCAACGCGGAACATGGTGGCAACCTCGGCCGGGGTGAGCAGTGGCTCTGATTCGGTGGTACGGGCAGTCATGTGGCGGTCCCCTCCATCGCACGTGAGGCCGGCATGGGCGCCGACCTGCCTTCCTATAGTGCGGTTGACTCCGAATGTCCGATATGGCCCATCCGGACTATCTTTCAGGGCCGATGAGACGAGTCGAGACGATTTCTACGCCAAACGGCCTAGTCGTGCGCGGGTGATCTGTCCACCATCTGCCTGACCTGGTCTTTCGGGCCTGCGCAGCCTCAGTTGACGGTCTCAAACGCCTGCACGTCGTGCCAGTGCGCCATGACCTGTTCGTACGCCTCGCCGGCCGCCTCGGTGTCGCCGGCCTCGAGCGCCTTGAGCGCCTGGGCGACCAGTGCAGGGGACTGGTCGTCCTCAAGCTCGTCGTCCTCGAACAGGTGCACCAGGCCGCCGTAGTCGAGCTCGACCAACGAGTGCGGGTGGAACTCCTCGAGCCAGCGGGCCACCCCCTCGACACCCTCGACGACCGGCCCGTCCTCGATCGTGCGGCGCACCACGTTGAGGGCCCGGGCCGCCCGCCGTCGGGCCTGCGCCATGGTCGTGACGTAGACGCAGCGCCGGCGCTCGCTCGGCGGCGACTCGATCGCGGGCCCGTCCGTGCCGTCGGGATCGGTCACGGCCCGGTCGAACCGCGGGCCGAGCACCAGGTCGCGCTCGGACGCGTCAACCAGCAGCAGCCAGCGCAACGGCATCTGGTACGTCACCGTCTGCACGTGCGAGCGCAGCTCAGGATGCTCGACGAGCCACTTCTCCAGGGCGTTCTCGGCATTCTCGATCACCGCGAGCGGGACGAACGCACCAGCCACGACCTCGGGCAGCGACGCCCGGAACTCCGACAGCGCCTGCCAGGAGCGCAGCCGGGTGCGGGCCGGGCAGAGATAGGGGACCCCGTCATGGCGGCGGACGAACGCCGGCTCGACCTCCTCCTCCGCGGCACCGGTGGGCGGCACGGCGATCACGGCGGCCAGGCCTGCGGCGTGCTCAGCGGCGGCGCCCGTGACGGTGTCGAACCCCAGTCCACGTGCCACGTAGTCGCTCCACTGCGCGCGCTCCGGCTCGGGGAAGGCCCGCAGTGGTTCGTAGACCCGCAGCGACGCGGCGTACGAGATCACACGCCATCGTGACACGAGCCAGAGGCAGTTGCTGACCGGTCCGGTTGCGGTGTTCGCGCGTGATCATGCGGCGATCTTTCGGCAATCGCGGTCAATCGTCGCGCCGCGTGGCGGAGCGGGGGTCAGAACAGGTACCGTTGACCCGGGCAGCGGCGCCATCGTGTTCCGCTGGGATACAACGACGCGATCATGCCGGAGTGCCGCGCGCCTCCGTCGTACCGAGGGGGTCGAGCCATGGGGCGCGGCCGAGCCAAGGCGAAGCAGACCAAGGTCGCCCGCGAGCTGAAGTACAGCAGCGGCGGAACCGACCTGGACCGTCTGCGGGCCGAGCTCGCTGGAGAACCGGTCGTCCGGCCTGTTCCGAGCGAGCCCCCGTCCGACGAGGACGACGAGTACACCGACCCTTACGCGGACGCCTTCGACGACGAAGACGAGCCCGAGAGCCCGACCGGTCAGGACCATCGCACTGCCTGACAAGAGCACGCCAGCGCGCGGGCCGGAGTCGGCTCGCCAGAAGACCTCCGCCGCACAGCGCGCGGCGGCCCTCCGCAAGAAGCATGACGCCGCTGAGCGCCGCCGCCGCTTCATGATCATCGGCGTGGTCGTCGTGCTCGTGGCCGTGCTGGCCGGCGTCTTTGCGATCATCGGTACGTCCGGGTCGAAGAAGACCGCCGGCACCACGGTGGCGGCCGGCACCCTCGGTCCCGAGCAGATCCCGTTCGAGAGCGGCACCCCGCTCGCCGGGCTGTCCTCGTCGGTCACCGGCCAGACGCTCAACGGCATCGAGTGCGGCAGCACGGAGCAGCTCGCCTACCACATCCACGCCCGGCTCACGATCTACAACAACGGGGTGCTGGCGCCGGTCCCGTCCGGCATCGGCATCATCACGCCGGTCATCCAGGGCACTGGTGCGCAGGCCTTCGCGGCCCAGGCGACCAAGTGCTTCTACTGGCTGCACACCCACGCTCAGGACGGCGTCCTGCACGTCGAGTCGCCGACGACCAAGCTGTATCCGCTGAGCGACGTGTTCGCCATCTGGGGTCAGCCGCTGAGCTCGACCCAGGTCGGCCCCGCCAAGGGCACCGTGACCGCGTACGTCAACGGCAAGAAGTTCACCGGTGACCCGCAGACGATCACCCTCTCGGCGCACGAGGACATCCAGCTCGACGTCGGCACCGACGTCCCGCCGGTCACGATCGACTGGTCCAAGGCGAGCCTGTAACCCTCCGCCTCACCCTGAGACCCGCCCGCCCGTTGCCCAATCTCCCCTTGCCCGCCCTCCCTTTCGGATCACTGGGAGCTTCTGGCGGGTAACCGGGCCGCCAGAGCGACACAAAGCCCCCAGTGATCGCCACATTTTCGGATCACTGGGCGCTTTTGGCGGGTAACCGGCCCGCCAGAACGACACAGAACGCCCAGTGATCCAAAGGGGTGGTGGCGGGGGCTTGTGGGGTGGTAGGAGGCTTGTGGGGTGGTAGGAGGCTTGTGGTGCGGGAGGGGCTCGTGGGGTCGTGGGGTGGTGGCGGGGTTCTAGGTGTGGGGCGGCGCTTCGCCGAAGGCGGTGACCGAGAGGAACCGGATCGGCAGCGTGATCAGCTCGTCCGGCCCATGGGTGCCCTCGCCGTCGAACTGCAGCGCATCGCCGGGGCGCATCGTGTAGCGCGACTCCCCGTGCCCGTACACCAGCTCGCCCTCGAGCATGTAGAGGAACTCGGTGCCCGCGTGCTGGAACAGCGGGAAGACCTCGCTCGACTCGGTGAGGGTCACCAGCACCGCCTCGAGCCGCTTGTTGGCCCCGCGGAGGGCGCCGAGCAGCTGGTAGTGGTGGCCGACGCGGGTGCCGCGACGGACGATCTCGGCGCCGTGGCCGGCCGGGATGAAGACCGCCTCGCGTTCGGCGTCGAGGCCCCGGAACAGCGCGGTGACCGGCACCGCCAGCCCCGCCGCCAGCCGGGACAGCGTGGTGAGGCTGCACGACGTCTGGGCGTTCTCGATCTTGGACAGCATCGCCTTGGACAGGCCCACCCTCGCGGCCATGTCGGCGACGGAGAGGCCGGACGCGAGGCGGTACTGCCGGACCTGCTGGGCGATGACCCGCTCGAGGGCGCCCTGCTCCGGGCCGATCGCCGCCGGGGTGGTCATGTCGGTCATCGTAGCGGCGCCGTCCTCGTGTTCACGCGAGCGAAACAAGCGTCGGGTCTACTGGTGGTAGATCACGACTACCCGCAGTCGACTACGATGGTACGGGCTCCCCAGGAAGGCCTCCATGACCACCCTCACCGAAGCGCACCTGACCGCCGTCCCGACGATCGTCGAGCAGTCCCTGGGCGAGCGCGCTGCCGCCGACGGCGTACGGTTCCTGCTGGCCGTGTTCGTCGACCTCAACGGCAAGCCGTGCGCCAAGCTCGTCCCGGTCGCCGCCGCCGACGACCTCGAGGCCGGCAAGCTGGGCTTCGCAGGGTTCGCCGCCGGCATCATCGGCCAGCAGCCGCAGGACTCCGACCTCATCGCGATGCCCGACCTCGCCTCGTACGCGCCGATCCCCTTCGTCAAGGAGGGCCTCGGCATCGTCCACTGCGATCCGTGGGTCGACGGGGCGCCTTGGCCGTACGCGCCGCGGGTGATCCTGCAGCGCACGCTCGCCACCCTGGCCGAGCGTGGGCTCACCCTCAAGGTCGGCGCCGAGGTGGAGTACTTCCTGGTCGAGACCGAGGGCGACAGCGTCCGCACCGCCGACGGCCGCGACGACAGCCCGCGACCCTGCTACGACGCCCGCGGCGTGACCCGCATGTACGACCACCTCACGGCGGTCAGCGACGCGATGAATGCGCTCGGCTGGGGCAACTACGCCAACGACCACGAGGACGGCGCCGGCCAGTTCGAGCAGAACTTCACCTACGCCGACGCGCTGACGACCGCCGACCGGGTCATCACTGCCCGCTACCTGATCAGCGTGCTGGCCGAGAAGCGCGGCATGACCGCGACCTTCATGCCCAAGCCGTTCGCCGACCGCGCGGGCAACGGGCTGCATCTCCACCTCTCGCTGTGGAACGGCGACGAGCCGGCCTTCCCCGACGACGCCGACACCCGCGGGCTGGGCCTGTCGCCGACCGCGTACAGCTTCATCGGCGGCATCCTCGAGCACGCCGCCGGGCTCAGCGCTTTCCTTGCCCCGTCGGTCAACTCCTACAAGCGCCGCAACGCGGTGACCACCACGTCGGGCGCCACCTGGGCACCGACCAAAGCGAGTTACGGCGGCAACGACCGCACTCATTTCGTACGGGTGCCCGACGGCGAGCGCATCGAGCTGCGCGGCAGCGACGGCTCGGCCAACCCCTACCTCGCCATCGCCGCGACCGTCGTCGCCGGACTCGACGGCATCACGTCCGCCACCGACCCCGGTGACCCGTGCGGCCCGGGCGAGAGCCGGGCGGCGTCCGCGACGATGCCGCAGACCCTGCTGCACGCCGTGCAGGCGCTGCGGGCCGACGCGTTGCTGGTCGCTGCCATGAGCACCGACCTCCCGGTCGCGGACTACTTCGCCGACGCCAAGGAGAAGGAGTTCCTGGAGTGGCACAACACCGTGACCGGCTGGGAGATCCAGAGCTACCTCACCGCCTACTGACCCACGCCCCGAAGGAGCACCATGTGTGGCATCGCCGCCCTCCAGCTGCGTGACCCCGCGCTGCAACCCCAGCTCGGCCAGCTCATGCAGGGCATGCTGCGCGAGATCGTCGACCGGGGGTCCGACTCCGCGGGCATCGCCGTCTACGGCAGCGCACTGACCCCCGACGGCACCAGCACGGTCACCCTGCTCGACGTCGCGATGCCTGCGGCCGACCTCACCAGCGCCCTCGCCGCGTCCCTGCCGGCGGAGGCCGCGGTACGGGTGACGGGGTACGGCGAGACGACCCTCATCAACGCGGCGGTGTCCACGGCCGTCCTCGAGTCGGCGCTCGCAGCGATCGCGCCCGCGGTAGCCACCGCCGGCCGGGGCAGCCACGTCGCCGTACTCAAGGGCACCGGTCACCCGATGGAGCTGGCCGCCGGCTACGGGCTGGCGACCCTCTCCGGCACCCACGGCGTCTCGCACACGCGCATGGCGACCGAGTCGGCGGTGACCGCGTCGGGCGCCCACCCGTTCACCGTGGCCGACGATCTTTGCCTGGTGCACAACGGATCCTTCAGCAACCACGCGTCCATCCGGCGCACCCTGCGCGCGCAGGGCATCCGCTTCGACAGCGAGAACGACTCCGAGGTGGGGGCCCGGTTCATCGCGTGGCGCATGGGACTGGGCGACGACCTGTCAGGGGCTCTCGAACGGCTGGGCAAGGTCTTCGACGGCTTCTACACCCTCGTCGTCACGACAGCGACCAGCATGGCAGTCGTACGCGACCCGATTGCCTGCAAGCCGGCGATCATCGCCGAGACCAGTCAGTGGGTGGCCATGGCGTCCGAGTACCGCGCGCTGGCCGGACTGCCCGGCGTCGAGGGCGCCCACATCTTCGAGCCCTCCCCCGGTGTCGTCTACACGTGGGACCTCACCGCCGCGCTGGCGCTCGCATGACGATCACTCTCCCCACCTCTGCCCCGACCACCATCGACCTCGCGTCGAGCACCGTCCGCGAGCTGAATCAGTTGCTGCACAACGCTTCTGACGGCAGCCAGTGGGTCGTCACCCACCCCACGGGCCTCCACAACATCGCCGTGGGCATCGACCGTGAGCTCGACCTCGTCGTCCACGGCCACGTCGGCTACTACTTCGCCGGCATGCACCAACGCGCGAGCGTCCTGGTCAACGGCAGCGCTGGTACGGGCCTGGCGGAGAACATCATGTCCGGCAGCGTCCACGTCACCGGCGACGCATCCCAGTCCGCCGCCGCCACGGGCAACGGAGGCCTCGTGGTCATCGACGGCAACACCGGCGCCCGCTGCGGCATCTCGATGAAGGGCGTCGACATCGTGGTCGGCGGCGACGTCGGTCACGCCAGCGCCTTCATGGCCCAGGCCGGGCGGCTGGTCGTCTGCGGCGACGCCGGTGAGGGACTCGGCGACTCGGTGTACGAGGCCCGCATCTACGTCCAGGGTTCAGTCGCCTCGCTGGGCGCCGACTGCGTCGAGAAACCCGTACGGGCAGAGCATCTCGCGGAGCTCGCCGACCTGCTGGCCAAGGCCGGGCGTGCCGATGACCCCGCATCGTTCCGTCGCTACGGCTCGGCCCGTACGCTGTACCACTTCGCCGCCCACAACACCTACTAGCCCGGGAGAATCCGTGTCCAGTCATGCCTCTCGTGGGCTGCGCGAGTCGGCGACGTTCGACCGGGCGACCATCAGCGACATCCAGCGCGCGGCCGAGACCGGTGTCTACGACATCCGCGGCTGGGGTGCCAAGCGTCACGTGCCGCACTTCGACGATCTGCTCTTCCTCGGTGCCAGCGTCTCTCGCTACCCCCTTGAGGGCTACCGCGAGGCCTGCGGCACCGACGTGACCCTCGGCGGTCGCCATGCGCTGCAGCCCGTCCACCTCGACATCCCGATCACCATCGCGGGCATGAGCTTTGGCGCGCTGTCGGCCAACGCCAAGGAGGCCCTCGGCCGCGGAGCCAGCGAGGTGGGCACATCGACGACGACCGGCGACGGAGGCATGACCCCCGAGGAGCGCGGCCACTCCACAACCCTTGTCTACCAATACCTTCCGTCGCGGTACGGCATGAACCCCGACGACCTGCGCCGCGCCGACGCCATCGAGGTGGTGCTCGGTCAGGGCGCCAAGCCGGGCGGCGGCGGCATGCTGCTCGGCCAGAAGATCACCGAGCGGGTGGCCTCCATGCGCACCCTGCCGGTGGGCATCGACCAGCGGTCAGCCAGCCGGCACCCCGACTGGACCGGGCCGGACGACCTGACTATCAAGATCAACGAACTGCGCGAAATCACCGACTGGCGCACCCCGATCTACGTCAAGGTCGGGGCCTCGCGTCCGTTCTACGACACCACCCTGGCGGTCAAGGCCGGCGCCGACGTCGTCGTGGTCGACGGCATGCAGGGCGGCACTGCCGCGACCCAGCAGACGTTCATCGAGAACGTCGGCATCCCCACGCTTGCTGCCATTCCCCCTGCGGTGCAGGCACTTCAGGAGCTCGGGGTCCATCGCGAGGTGCAGCTCATCGTCTCCGGCGGCATCCGTACCGGGGCCGACGTGGCCAAGGCGATCGCCCTCGGCGCTGACGCCGTGGCCATCGGCACCGCTGCGCTGATCGCTCTCGGCGACAACCACCCGCGCTATGCAGCGGAGTACGATGCGATGGGCTCGGCCGCCGGCTTCTACGACGACTTCCAGGACGGGCGCGACCCGGCCGGCATCAGCACGCAGGATCCCGAGCTGTCCGCCCGCCTCGACCCGGTCGAGGGCGGCCGCCGGCTGGCCAACTATCTGCGGGTGCTAACGATGGAGGCCCAGGCCATCGCCCGTGCGTGTGGCAAGTCGCACCTGCACAACCTGGAGCCGGAGGACCTGGTCGCGCTGACCATCGAGTCGGCCGCGATGGCCCGCGTACCGCTGGCCGGCACTGACTGGATCCCCGGCAGGTGACCGCTTCGTCGTACGTCGTCGTCGGCGCGGGGCTGGCGGGTTCGGCGACCGCGTGGCAGCTCGCCCAGCGCGGCCACGAGGTCACCGTGCTGGAGCGAGCGACACCGGCCCACGGGGGCGGCAGCTCGCACGGCTCCGCCCGCATCTTCCGCTACGCCTACCCGGACGTCTTCTACACCCGCCTCGTGCAGCAGGCCCGCGACGGCTGGGACGAGCTCGAGCGTCTTGGCGGCGAGCCGCTGATCACGCCGACCGGGGCGGTCGACTTCGGCAGCCAGCGCGAGGCGGCGCTGCTCGCCCGGGTGCTCGACGAGGCCGGAGTCGACAACGAGCTGCTCAGCGCCGAGGAGACCACCCATCGGTGGCCGCAGATCGTCGTCGACAGCGCCGCCGTGTGGCACCCCGCGGCCGGGGTCATCGACGTCGAGTCGGCGGTGATGACGATGCTCCGGCTTGGCGGCGCCGACGGAGCGCAGGTGCTGACCGACTGGACGGCGACCACCGTCTCCCGTACCAGCAAGGGTTTTCGGGTCGAAG
Source organism: Acidothermaceae bacterium B102 (assembly GCA_033097465.1). Lineage (GTDB taxonomy): Bacteria > Actinomycetota > Actinomycetes > JAWWOL01 > JAWWOL01 > JAWWOL01. The sequence goes on along the minus strand of AP028633.1, from coordinate 2,173,969 downwards.
GCTCCGATGGGCGGTCGGTCGAGGCCGAGCACGTCGTCGTCGCCGCCGGCGGCTGGCTGCCGCAGCTGCTCGGCAACCTGTCGCTGCCCTCGTCGTTCCTGGACGGGTTCCCGTCGCTGCAGGTGCGCCAGGAGCAGGCGTTCCACTTCCCCTACCGCGCGGGGTTCGACGTCGAGCCGTGGCCGAGCCTCATCTACAAGGGCGACGACATCCAGACGTACGCGCTGATCGGCGGGCGTGACGCCGGGTTCGCCGGCCAGAAGGTCGCGGAGTACAACGGCGGCAAGGTGATCGGCTCGGCAGCCGAGCAAGACGGGGTCATCGACGAGCGCGGCCTCGAGCGACTGGTCGCCCACGTCGAGCGCGCGATGCCCGGGCTGCTCCCCGAGCCCTACGCAGCGACGACGTGCATCTTCACCAACACGCCGAACGAGGACTTCGTCATCGACGGGGTGGACGGGGTCACCGTCGTGTCGCCCTGCTCCGGCCACGGGGCGAAGTTCGCGCCGCTGCTCGGGCAGCTCGCGGCGGACGTGGCCACGGGGTCGTCGCCGGCGCTGCTGCGGTTCGCGGTCCCGCGCGGCTGACTTCCACTGCGGTTGCTGGGCACCCACTGCACGGAAACCGAGGACGAGGGGAGTCGGTCGCGCTCGAACCGGGTCGGAGCGGGTGGGTTCCCGTGCAGCGACTGCACGGGAACGGTCAGGTGGTGTAGGCGCTGACCAGCCGGGCGACGCCGCCGGTGTCAGCGGACGCGACGATCGAGCCGGCGATCCACGAGCGCACGTGGCGGCCCATGAGGACGGCGAGCGCGCGATCAGCGTCAGCGGCAGCCACGATGGCGACCATGCCGACGCCCATGTTGAAGGTGCGCTCCATCTCGCCCTGGGCGACCCGCCCGCGGTCGGCGATCACCCGGACGATGGCCGGCAGCGCCCACGTCGAACGGTCGACCACGGCGTCGAGGCCCTCGGGCAGGACGCGCGACAGGTTGGACGCGAAACCGCCGCCGGTGATGTGGGAGTAGGCGTGGACGTCGACCTCGGCCATGAGGGCCAGGCAATCCTTGGCGTAGATCTTGGTCGGGGTGAGCAGCACCTCGCCCAGCGTCGCATCGAGCTCATCGAGCTCGGCGTCGAGCGGCAGCCGGGCCGACTGCAGCAGCACGTGACGCGCGAGCGAGTAGCCGTTGGAGTGCAGCCCGCTCGAGGCCATCGCGATGACGACGTCGCCCTCGCGGACCCGCTCGCTGCCGAGGACAGCGTCGGCGTCGACGATGCCCACGCCCGCGCCCGCCAGGTCGTACTCGTCAGCTCCCATCACCCCGGGGTGCTCGGCCGTCTCGCCGCCCACGAGGGCACAGCCGGCGATGCGGCAGCCCTCTGCGATGCCGCCAACGATGTCGGCCATGCGCTCGGGAACCACCTGGCCGCAGGCGATGTAGTCGAGCATGAACAGCGGCTCGGCACCGCAGACGACCAAGTCGTCGACGACCATGCCGACGAGGTCCTGGCCGATGGTGTCGTGCTTGTTCATGGCCTGGGCGATGGTCAGCTTGGTGCCGACGCCGTCGGTGGACGACGCCAGCAGCGGCTTCTTGTACTTGGTGAAGTCGACGGCGAACAGCCCGGCGAAGCCGCCGAGGTCGCCGACCACCTCGGGCCTGGTCGCGCGGGCGACCTTGGCCTTCATGAGCTCGACCGCGCGGTCGCCGGCCTCGATGGAGACACCCGCGGCCGCGTACGTCGCGCCCGGGTTGTCGGGGTGGTCGGTCATGGCCGGCTGAGCGCGTCCTCTGCGCCACCCGCCACGAGCAGCAGGTCGAGCCCATCGGGTTCGGTCCGAACCACGGTGCGCTCGATGCCCTCGAGGACGTGCTTGCCGATGAGGTCGGGGTCGGGGATCTCGATCGGGTACGAGCCGGTGAAGCAGGCGGTGCACAGCCGCTCGACCGGGATCGTGGTGGCGTCGACCAGCCCGTCGATGGAGACGTAGGCCAGCGAGTCGGCGCCGATGGAGGCACGGATGCCGTCGAGGTCGAGGCCGTTGGCGACCAGCTCGGCACGCGAGGCGAAGTCGATGCCGTAGAAGCAGGGCCACTTGACCGGCGGCGACGAGATGCGGACGTGCACCTCGGTCGCTCCGGCCTCACGCAGCATGCGGACCAACGCGCGCTGGGTGTTGCCGCGGACGATCGAGTCGTCGACGACGACCAGCCGCTTGCCCTTGAGCACCTGGCGCAGCGGGTTGAGCTTGAGCCGGATGCCGAGCTGGCGGATGGTCTGGGACGGCTGGATGAAGGTGCGGCCGACGTACGCGTTCTTGACGAGGCCCATGGCGAACGGGATGCCGCTCTCCTCGGCGTAGCCGATGGCCGCCGGCGTGCCGGACTCGGGCACCGGGATCACCAGGTCGGCCTCGACGGGCGCCTCGCGGGCGAGCTGGCGACCGGTCGCGACACGGGTCTCGTGCACGTTGCGGCCGGCGATGGTCGTGTCGGGGCGGGCCAGGTAGACGTACTCGAAGAGACAGCCCTTGGGCGTCGCGTCGGCGAACCGCGACGACCGCAGCCCGTGCTCGTCGATGACCAGCAGCTCGCCGGGCTCGACCTCGCGCACGATGCTCGCGCCGACGATGTCGAGGGCGGCGGTCTCGCTCGCCACGACCCAGCCGCGCTCGAGCCGGCCGAGGACGAGCGGGCGCACGCCGTGCGGGTCGCGGGCGGCATAGATGGTCGTCTCGTCCATGAACACCAGCGAGAAGGCGCCCCGCAGCTTGGGCAGCACCTCGAGCGCCGCGGCCTCGAGCGAGAGGTCGGGGTAGTTGGAGAGCAGCCGGGTGATCAGGTCGGAGTCGCTCGTGGCGCCGAGGCTCTGGCCGTCGTCACCGTCGGCGGCGATCAGCTCGGCCAGCTCGGCGGTGTTGGTGAGGTTGCCGTTATGGCCGAGAGCGACAGAACCGCCGCCCCGGATGGACCGGAACGACGGCTGGGCGTTCTCCCACGTGCACGACCCTGTGGTCGAGTAGCGGGTGTGGCCGATGGCCAGATGGCCCTCGAGGGCCTGCAGCGTCGACTCGTCGAACACCTGCGAGACGAGGCCGAGCTCCTTGTAGACGACGACCGTCGAGCCGTCGCTGACCGCCATGCCCGCCGCCTCCTGGCCGCGGTGCTGCAGCGCGAACATGCCGAAGTAGGTCAGCTTGGAGACGGCCTCACCGGGGGCCCACACGGCAAAGACACCGCAAGCGTCCTTAGGAGCTTGCTCGTCGTGATCATCAAGCGACAGGGGGTCGAGAAGGGGATCTGGCTGGCCGTTGCCGGTGGGCACGGGCGAGCTCCTCGTGGTTGCGGTTGCTGCGGCGGAAACCGGTGGGCGACACGACAGGCGGGGAAGCCCGGGATGGGTCCCAGTGTACCGGCTCAACACCGATGGTTCTGGCAGACTTCCCGGCATGACTCGACGCGACGACGTGGCACCTGCCAGCCCCACAGCCGACCAGATCACCATCGCCGGCGGCGGCACCGAGGCGGTGATCGCCACGCTCGGGGCGACACTGCGCACGCTCACCCAGGACGGCAGCCCGCTGATCGACGGCTTCAACGCCGACCAGGCGGTCCCGTACGGGCGCGGACAGCTCTGCCTCCCGTGGCCCAACCGCATCCGCAAGGGCGTCTACACCTGGGACGGTGTCGAGATCCAGGCGCCGATCAACGAACCGGACCGCGACGCGGCGCTGCACGGGCTCGTCCGCTGGGCGATCTGGGAGGTACGGGCGCAGGCCCCCGACAGCGTCACCCTGGGCTACCGGCTATGCCCCCAGGACGGCTACCCGTTCCTCGTCGACCTCGAGATCGTGTACGCGGTCGGCGCCGCAGGGCTCGACGTCACCCTCGTCGCCACGAACAAGGGCACCGCGGCCGCTCCCTACGGCTTCGCGACGCACCCGTACCTCCGCGTCGGCGATCACCACATCGACGACTGCCTGCTGCAGGTGACCGCCAAGAACGTGCTGCTCACCGACGCCCACCTGATGCCGACCGAGCTGATCGGGGTGAGCGGCACGCAGTACGACTTCACCGTGGCGGCGCCGCTGCTCGACCGCGACCTCGACAACGCGTTCCACAGTGTCGAGGTCGGCGAGGACGGGCTGAGCTGGAGCACGCTGTGGGGCCCGGCTGGCGACGACGCGACGAGCATGTGGTGGGTCGCCGACGGCTGCGGCTGGTTCCAGGTGTGCACCGGCGACGCGTTCCCGTTGGCGGCCTGGCGTCGGCGCGGCATCGCCATGGAGCCGATGACCTGCCCGCCCAACGCGTTCCAGACCGGCGAGGACGTGGTCCGCATCGAGCCCGGCGCCGACTTCACCGTCCGCTGGGGCATCCAGCGCGGACCGCAGCCGGGTCTGACCTTCCCCGGAGCATGACGAGCACGGCCCCACGGCAGGCGGCGATCCGCCAGGGCCTGTCCGTCGGGGTCGCTACGTCCCTCTACGGCATCAGCCTCGGGGCGCTCGCCGTCGCCAGCGGCCTCTCGGTCTGGCAGGCGTGCGTAACGTCGCTGCTGCTGTTCAGCGGCGGCTCGCAGTTCGCGCTCGTCGGGGTGCTCGGGGCCGGCGGCAGCGTCGGCGCGGCCGTCGCGGCGTCGTCCCTGCTCGGCGTCCGGAACGGGTTGTACGGCCTGCAGCTGGCGGCGCTGCTGCAACCCCGGGGCATCCGCCGGCTGGCTGCGGCCCACGTCACCATCGACGAGTCCACCGCGGTTGCGATCGCCCAGCCCGACGCAGAGAGCCGCTCGGCCGGCTTCTGGGTCACCGGCCTCGCGGTGTTCGTCGGTTGGAACCTCATGACGTTCGTCGGAGCCCTCCTCGGCAACGCTTTGGGCGACCCGCGGCAGTACGGCCTCGACGCCGCAGCGGGCGCCGCCTTCCTCGCCCTGCTGTGGCCGCGACTTAAAGACCGCCAAGCTGCCGCCGTCGCTGCTGCGGGCGCACTCGTCGCGGCCTCCCTCATACCGGTCGTGGCCGTCGGGCTGCCGGTCGTCGCCGCCGCCTTCGTGGCCGTGCTCGCCGGGCTGCGTCGCCGATGAGCACAACCTGGACCGCCGTCCTGGTGGCTTCGCTCATCTCGTACGGGCTGAAGCTGTCGGGCTACCTCGTCCCTGCGCGTCTCCTGCAGCACCCGGTCGCCGCCCGCATCGCGCCGCTGCTGCCCGCCGCGCTGTTGGCCGCGCTGGTGGTCGTGCAGACGTTCAGTGCTGGTGCGCGGCTGACGGTGGACGCCCGGGTGGTGGGACTCGCCGTCGCGGCGCTGGCGCTCGTACTCCGGGCTCCGTTCCTGGTCGTCGTGGTGGCCGCTGCTGCCACGGCCGCCCTGGTACGCGCGGCCGGCTGGGGCTGATGAAGGGGTTCGCGCGGTTCGAGTTCCAGCTGATGCTGCTGCGGCGGATGGCCGACCTGCAGCCCGACCTCGTCGCTGACGCGCTGTCACTGCTCGGCGCCACCCGGGCCGAGGCGCGCGCCGCCCACCGGCGCTGGCAGGAGCTGCAGCACTCCAGCCGGTTCCCCGGCGACCTGCGACGGTTCACGATCGCCCTGGGGCCGCCCGACTCCTCACGCGAGGTGCCTTTCGGCGAGGTGGTCTGCGTCGTTCACCATTGGCGGCTGCCGGTGCTCTGGCCGGACCTGTCGTGGGAGGTCGTGACCGCCGGTGACGACACCGTGCTGCACGAGTGGCTCGTACGAGAGAGCCCAACTTCCCTTGATCTGCAAGCCTTCTCGGCGATGGAGCCCTGGTCGTGCGTGGTCGGCGACGTCGTCGCGGCCCACCCCGACGCGCGCCAGGTCGACCTCCAGCTGAACAGCCGGTGGGGAGTCGTCGCCGACGTCGGGGGCACCGACCACCTGGCGACGTTTGTCTGGGGGCTGCTACAGATCGTGGCGCCCGTACCGAATGACCCACGCGGTGACGTATTTGCGCCATGATCCGCTGTATCTGCACTGCGCAAGCCTTTGTCATTCCAGCTGGGGGAACTCGATGTCACGCTTCCGTACCGTGCTCACTGCCTGCGCCCTCGCTCTTGCCGTCTCCGCCTGCGGGACTCAGTCCGGGTCAACCGCGGCTGGCGCCGCGTCCACGACCCCCGCCAAGACGACCCCCGCCAAGACGACGGCGGCCAAGCCGACGAGCGCCAAACCCACGCCGACCAAGGCTGCTGCTACCTCGGCGGCGGTCGCGACCAGCGCCGCCGCGACCTCAGCCGTCGCCACGTCCGCTGCGGCAACGTCAGCGCCCGCCACCTCAGCCGCGCCCAGCCCCTCGGCCACCGTCTCGCCGACCGCCTCGCCGCGGCCGCACTTCACCACCCCGCAGGCGGCGATGCGCTATCTCGCGACGGCCTGGAACACCGGCAACATGGTCGACCTCAAGCACGTCACCCAGGGCACCGCGCGTGAGCTGCTGCTGGCGATGCACCGGGAGGCGGTCAACCTCAAGCTCAGGTCGTGCGCACCCCGCAAGGGCATGGGCGACTACCTGTGCACCTTCACCCACGACTACCCGACGTGGGTGTCCGCTGCCGATCGCCGCGCAACCGGCGGACAGGCGCAGTTCATCGCCGCGCCCTCGTCGAGCGTCGGCTGGTACATGTACGCCTACGAGGGCTGCGGCTGACCCCGGGACCATCGCGGGCTCAGTGCGGGGCTCGGGTGAGGACGTGGCCGTCGGTGAAGACGACGCCGTCCTCGCACTGCGCCTCCACGAGGCCGCCGCCGTACTGCTGGTCGTACAGCGAGGCGTAGAGCCCGCCCTGGGCGAGCAGCTCCTCGTGGTTGCCGCGCTCGGCGACCCGGCCGCGGTCGAGGACGAAGATGACGTCGGCCGCGCGGATGGTCGAGAGCCGGTGGGCGATCGCGATCGTGGTGCGACCACGCATCAGCGGCTGCAGCGCCGCCTGGACGAGCCGCTCGTTGGCGGTGTCGAGCGCCGAGGTCGCCTCGTCGAGGATCAGCACCCGCGGGTCCTTGAGGATGACCCGGGCGATGGCGATGCGCTGCTTCTCGCCGCCGGAGAGCCGGTAGCCGCGCTCGCCCACCACGGTGTCGTACCCCTTGTCGAACTCCATGATCCGGTCGTGGATCTGCGCCGCCTTGGCCGCGGCGACGATCTCGTCGTCGGTCGCGTCCGGCTTGGAGTACGAGAGGTTCTGGCGCACCGTGGCGTGGAAGAGGTAGGACTCCTGCGTCACCATGCCGACCGTGTCGGACATCGAGGCCAGCGTCAGGTCGCGCACGTCGGCACCGTCGAGCAGCACGGCGCCGCGGGTCACGTCGTAGAGCCGCGGCACCAGATAGGAGATGGTCGTCTTGCCGGCGCCGGAGGGTCCGACGATGGCGGCGAGCTGACCCGGCTCGATGTCGAGGTCGACCCCGCGCAGGGCCCAGCGGCGGCCGGTCTCGTGCGGTTCGTGCAAGGCGCTCGTCGGCTCCAGCACCGCTGCGGCCACCAGTTCCTCGGCCTCCTCAACGACCGCGTCGCCCGCAGGATCGGTGGTCACGCCCGCCGGCCCGGTCTCGTACGAGAACCAGACGTCCCTCAGCGAGACCTGGCCGCGAACGGGTTGTACCGGCTCGCGCGCGTCGGGGGCGTCGACGATGTCGGCCTCCATGTCCATGTAGGCGAAGACCCGCTCGAACAGCGCGAGTGAGCTCGACACCTCGGTGGACGTCTGGAGCAGCTGGCCCATCGGCAGGAAGAGCCGGGTCTGCAGCGTCGTGAAGGCGACGAGGGTGCCGGACGAGAGCCCATGGCCGTGCTGCGAGGTCAGGCCGGCGACGAGGTAGACGATGGCCGGCGTGATGGAGAAGAAGGTCGAGACCACCGCGAAGAACGACCGGCCGATGATCTGCTGGCGCACCTGAAGCCTGGCGAGCCGCTCGTTCTGCTCGCGGTAGCGCACGCTCTCGTCAGCCTGGCGACCGAACACCTTGCTGAGCAGCACGCCCGAGACCGACAGCGTCTCCTCGGTGGTGGCGCTCATCTCGGCCAGCGCGACCTGCGTCTCGGCGGAGACCTTGCGCCGCGCCCGCCCGACCGTGCGGGTGAGCACCACGAACAGCGGCAGCAGGATCAGCGACAGGATGCTGAGCTTCCACGACAGCACGAACATCGCGATCAGGGTCGAGATCAGGATGACCGAGTTGGACAGCAGGGTGCTCGCGGTGTCGGTGATGACGCTCTGCAGGCCGCCGACGTCGTTGGCGAGGCGGCTCTGGATCTCGCCGGTCTTGGTCGACGTGAAGAAGCGCAGCGACAGGCCCTGCAGGTGCTCGTACAAGGTGGCGCGCAGGTCGCGCATCACCCGCTGGCCGACGACGTTGGTGAGGTAGGACTGGTAGACACCGATGACGCTCGACACGATGGCGATCGCGACCATCGCCCCGACCAGCCAGCTCAGGATCGAGATGTTGGGGCCGCCCGCGGGGAACAGCCCCTTGTCGAAGATCGGCTTGATCAGCAGCGGGCTGACCACACCGAGGCCGGCCGTCACCAGGATCGTCAGCGCGACGATCGTGACGTCCTTCTTGTACGGGCCGAAGAGCCGCGCGACCCGCTTGATCACGGCCCGGTCGGGCAACGGCACCTTCTCGCCCATGCCGACCCCGCCGACCATCCGCCCCATCGGGCCGCCCGCCGGCCCCATGCCCATCGCCATACGTTCGTCCGCCCTCTGTCGTGTCCTCGGTGCAACCCGGCCGACGCCGGCGCTATGCCCCCTCCACTGTCACCCGGCTGACACCGGACCGACACCCGATTTCCCTTGCGCTGACGCTCCAACTCAGGGAGCCTGTGCAGTACGGGCCTTCGGGTCCCTTGGTACGGCGGGCCGCGCGGCCTGAGCCACCTGGTGCGCTGAGCCTCACGGCTCGCAGCGTCGGGATAACGGCTCGGCCTGCGCGGCCTTCCACATGGCCGCCCGATAGGTTGGGCGATGTGGACGACGCGGAGCGGGTGCGCAGGGTGGCGATCGCGCTGGCCGCGATGTCGCAGACCGGGCTGGCGTTCACGGTCAACGAGTACGACCGGCACCGCTACGTCGAGGCGGGTGCGCTCGCCGCCGAGCTGCTGTCCGTCGTCTCGGGCCTGACCGTCGACGTCCTCTCCCTCGAGCTCGGACGCGATGTCGGCTACGCGACGCCCAAAGTCGACGTCCGCGGGGCGATCTTCGACGCCGACGACCGCGTCCTGCTCATGCGCGAGCGCTCGGACGGTCGGTGGTCGCTGCCCGGTGGCTGGGCCGATCCGCTCGACACCCCGAGCGCCGCGGTCGTCCGCGAGATCCGCGAGGAGACGGGGTACGGAGCGACCGTGGTGTCGCTCGTCGGGTGCTGGGACCGCGACACCCAGGGCCACGTACCCCGGCTGCCGGTCTCGGTCTACAAGCTGTTCTTCCTGTGCCGGCTCGAGGGTGCGGCGATCGAACCGGAGGCGCTGGAGACGCTGGAGGTCGGCTGGTTCGGTCTCGCCGAGCTGCCCGAGCTGTCGTTGGGACGGGTCAACCTCCGCGAGATCGAGCGCTGTCTCGCCCACCACCGCGACCCGTCGCTGCCCACCGAGCTCGACTGAGGCTCGATCAGGGCGTCAAGTCCAGGTCGGTCGAGCGGAACCACTGGACGCAGCCGTCGCCCGCCTGTAGTGACGCGATCAGCTGGGCTCGAGCCGTTGCCGAAGTGGTGGCCAATCTCGGGCAGCCGGTCCGGCCCGTGGTGCCGAGCTGGACCACCCCGTTGACCAGTGCGTGCGTGGCGATCACATTCATGACCGGCAGGGTCAGGCTGGCACCGCCGCCCACCAAGGGCGGCCCGTTGCCCGGAGACGGATCGGCCTCGGCAGCATGCAGCCCGAGCAGTGAGACGGCGAGCCCGGCAAGGACGGCTCCGGCAGCCAGTCCAGTCTTCATGCTTCCCCCAAGGCGATGGTGGCCCGCCACACCATCGCCGGGCCACGTTGCCTACCCGGGCCGACGCTGTTGCCTACGCATGCACGGCATGCGAACAGTGGTCCCCGGCCGGGCGCCTTCCCCAGGAAGCCTCCCTCTGTCACGCTGCAGGCCGCGCAGCATCGAGCGAGGGGCAATCCATGTTCGGCAAGCACTGGCACGCGGCACGCGGGGTCATCGTCGACAAGCGCGTCGTCCACACCACGGGCGACGGCATGGCGTCCATCTACGAGTTCGTCGTCGAGGTGACGACGGCCGGCGGCGAGGTGTTCCGCGCCAAGGCCGGCGAGCCGCACATCGCCATGGACTTCAAGGACCCTTCCGTGGGCGACACGGTCGGGATCGAGTACGACGAGAAGTCCCACGACGTCCGGTTCGACAAGGACGACCCGCAGCTGAGCTGGAAGGCATGGAAGAAGGCGCAGGCGTCGAGCTTCGACCAGAGCCTGCACGCCACCCCGGGCACCCCGATCGGCGGCGCAGCAACGGTCGCGTCTCAGGGCATCGACATCGAGGCACTTCTGCAGGCGCAGGGCATCACCGGCGACAGCCAGACCACCCACGTCGTGCAGCTGGACAGCTCCTCCCCCGAGGCGGTCGCCGTGCGCGACGCCTTGCTGCGGGCCTTCGGTCAGCAGCCCCCAACAGCGGAGGAACCGCAGCCCGACCAGCCCGCCTAGCCCGCCTCAGAACAGCGGGAGGTACGGGCCCAGGTCGGCGCGCAGGCCACTGGCGGCGACGAGCCCCGCGGCCACGGCATCGGGGTAGGGCATCCGGCCCGCGGCGATCAGCACCCACGTCTCCGGATCGGTCTCGACCACGTTGGCCGGGGTGCCCCGGGTGTGCCGCGGCCCCTCGATGACCTGCACGGCGGCGTACGGGGGGACCCGTACCTCGACCGAGTGCCCGGGGTTGCGGTCGGACAAGATCGTGGCCAACAACCGGCACGACACCGCGAGCGCCTTCTTGTCGACGGGCGCCGCCTCGAGTGCCGGCAGTGAGCGGAACAGGTCGCCGGCATGCACGACGAGCTCGTTGACCCTGGTCGCCAGGAAGTCGCCGACCCGCAGCGGCCCCCGAGGCCCCCGTACGACCAGGTCGTCGGTGAGTGGGTCGACCGCCGAAGCCAGGGCGGCGTTGCCGTCCTCCCAGAGCTGCAGCACGTCGGCGGGCGTAAGCCCCTCGGCCGCGTCGACAGCAGTCGCCGCGATGGCGGGAGCCGCCGAGGCCCAGGCAGCCGTGTAGTCGCCGAGCGAGACCGGCCGCTCCATGGACGCGCCTGCCTCGAGGACGGCCGCGCCTCCCCCACCGACCTTGGCGACGTGGACCGCGAGCTGCAGGACGGTCCAGCCCGCGAGCACCGACGGCCGCGACCACTCCTCGACCGGCAGGTCGCCCAGCCACGCCCGCAGCAGGTCACGCTGCGCCTCGTACGCGGACCAGACCGGCCCGAGCTGGAACCGGGCCATCAGCGGTGGGCGAACATCCGGGGCAGCGTGCCCTCAAAGGCCTCGTCGAGCTCGGTCAGCGGCACCTCGAACGCGTCACCGACCACGAGAGCAGCGTGGGCAGTAACCACGCCGATCTCGGTGTACGGGATCCCGTTGGCGGCCAGCAACGCGGTCAGCCGGTCGTCACCGTCGCCGACGGTGACCAGCGCCCGCGCGGTCGACTCGCTGAAGAGCGCCACGAACGCGTCGCCGTCGAGGGACACCGAGGCGCCCAGGCCGTGGCGCAGGCACGACTCGACGAGTGCCTGGGCGAGGCCGCCGTCGGAGAGATCGTGCGCCGACGTGACCAGACCGCCGACGGCCGCGGCGACCAGCGACTGACCGAGCGCGATCTCGGCCGCGAGGTCGACCGCAGGCGGGAGCCCGCCGAGGTGGCCGTGCACCGTCCAGGCCCACTCGGAGCCGCCGAACTCGTCACGGGTGTCGCCGAGCAGCAGCAGCCGGTCGCCGGCGGTGCGGAACCCCATGCGGGTGCGGCTGTGCACGTCGTCGACCAGCCCGAGCACGCCGACGACGGGAGTCGGGTTGATCGGGGTGGAGCCGGTCTGGTTGTAGAAGCTGACGTTGCCGCCGGTGATGACGGTGCCGAGGGTCTGGCAGGCGTCGGCGAGGCCGCGGGTGGCCTCGGCGAACTGCCACATCACGTCGGGGTCCTCGGGGCTGCCGAAGTTGAGGCAGTCGGTCGCCGCGATGGGGCGGGCGCCGGTCACCGAGACGTTGCGATAGGCCTCGGCGAGGGCGAGCTGCGCGCCGGCGTACGGGTCGAGCTTGGCGAAGCGCCCGTTGCCGTCGGTGGCCAGCGCGATGCCGGTCGACGTCGACTCGTCGAGGCGCAGAACCCCTGCGTCGTCAGGCATCGCGAGCACAGTGTTGCCCATGACGTAGCGGTCGTACTGCTCCCAGACCCAGCGCTTGGAGCACAGGTTGGGCGACGCGACCATGGTCAGCAGTGTCGCGCGCAGCTCGTCGCCGCTGGCGGGCCTCGGCAGCTTGGAGGGGCTGTCGGCCTGCAGCGCGTCCTGCCACTCAGGCCGCGCGTACGGGCGGTCGTACACCGGTCCGTCGTGAGCCAGCGTGCGCGGCGGCACGTCGACGATGGTCTCGCCGTGCCAGCGCATGACGAGCCGGCCGGTGTCAGTGACGGTGCCGATGACCGTGGCCGTGACGCCCCACTTGTGGCAGAGCTCGACGAACCGGTCGAGGTTGGCCGGGGTGACCACGGCCATCATGCGTTCCTGCGACTCGGACATGAGGATCTCTTCGGGCACCAGCGTGGGGTCGCGCAGCGGTGCGAGGTCGAGGTCGACGTCCATGCCACCGGTGCCGGCAGCGGCTAGTTCCGTTGTGGCGCAGGACAATCCGGCCGCCCCGAGGTCCTGGATGCCGACGACGAGCCGCTCGGCGAAGATCTCCATGCAGCACTCGATGAGCAGCTTCTCCGCGAACGGGTCGCCCATCTGGACGGCCGGTCGACGCGACGGCTTGTCCGCGTCAAACGTCGCGGACGCCAGCACCGAGGCGCCGCCGATGCCGTCGCCACCCGTACGAGAGCCGAACAAGACCACCTTGTTGCCGGGACCGTCGGCGCGCGCCAGCTGGATGCCATCGGCAGGCAGAACGCCGACGCACAAGGCATTGACGAGCGGATTGCTGTTGTACGACGGGTCGAAGACCACCTCGCCGCCGATGTTGGGCAGGCCGAGGCAGTTTCCGTACGAGCCGATGCCTTCGACAATGCCGCGGATCAGCCGGCCGGTGTCGGGGTGGTCGGCCGCACCGAACCGCAGCGGGTCCATGACGGCGATCGGTCGGGCGCCCATGGTGAGGATGTCGCGCACGATGCCGCCGACGCCGGTCGCCGCGCCCTGATGGGGCTCGACGAACGACGGGTGGTTGTGCGACTCGACCTTGAAGGTGACGGCGAGCCCGTTGCCGACGTCCACGACGCCCGCGTTCTCGCCCATGCCGATGAGCAGCACCTCAGACGCGTTGTCCGGCACCTTCTCACCGAACTGGCGGAGGTGGACCTTGCTCGACTTGTACGAGCAGTGCTCGGACCACATGACGGAGTACATCGCGAGCTCGCTGGTGGTGGGCCGCCGGCCGAGGATCTCGCAGATCTTGGCGTACTCGTCGTCCTTGAGCCCGAGGGCCGCGTACGGCTGCTCGGCCTCAGGGTCGGCGACCGCTGCGGAGACGGTGTCGATCATGCGGTCACCAGGCTCTTGAGGACGGACGTGAAGAACGCGAGGCCGTCGGTGCTCGGGCCGGTGAGGTCCTCGATGGCGTGCTCGGGGTGGGGCATCAGGCCGACCACGTTGCCTTGCTCGTTGCAGATGCCGGCGATGTCGCGGTAGGAGCCGTTGGGGTTGCGCCCGACGTAGCGCGCGACGACCCGTCCCTCGGCCTCGAGAGCGTCCAACGTTGCGGCGTCGGCGACGTAACCGCCCTCGCCGTTCTTCAGCGGGATGACGATCTCGTCGCCGGCGGTGTAGCCGCTCGTCCAGGGCGTCGACGTGTTGTCGATGCGCAGTCGCTGGTCGAGGCAGTTGAACGTGCGGTGGTCGTTGCGGACGAGTGCCCCCGGCAACAGGTGGGACTCGCAAAGGATCTGGAAGCCGTTGCAGATGCCGAGCACCGGCATGCCCTCGCGCGCCGCGTCGACGATCAACGGCATGACCTTGGCGAAGCGTGCAATGGCACCGCAGCGCAGGTAGTCGCCGTAGGAGAAGCCGCCGGGCAGCACCACCGCGTCGACCCCGTGCAGGTCGGCGTCAGCGTGCCACAAGGCGACCGGCTCGGCGCCGGCGAGGCGGACCGCGCGCTGGGCGTCACGGTCGTCGAGGGAACCGGGGAACGTCACGACGCCCACGCGGGCAGGCATGAAGGGCACTCCAGAGCTCGCGGTTCGGTGGGGTCCACGTTACCGGAGCGGACGCACCAACCCGCAGCACCGTCTCGTACGGGAGAAGCCTGGTTGTTCGCGGAGCGCCGTTGAGCCGGCGCCGCTCAGGCCCGCTCCAGGTCTCCCAGCAGCGCGTCTGCCGTCAGGACGAGGTCCTTCTCGAGGTGAACGATGGTGCCCTGCTGTTCGCGACTGGTGAAATCGACCCGGTCGACGAGGGCCCGCATGAGCTGGATGCCGCGACCGGCCTCGGCCCCCTGGGCGGCGTCGCGATGGCCCAGCGGCGAGGCGTCGAACCCGCCGCCCGCGTCGATGACCTCGATCACGCACAGGTGGTTGGAGATCTGCAGCCGGACCTCGTAGTCGTCGTCCTCACCGACGTGGTCGAGCACGTTGGTGCACGCCTCCGTCAAGGCGACCTCGATGTCGTTCGCGCAATCGGCATCGACGCCGAGCTTGAGCAACGCTTGCGCCGCGATGTGCCGGGTGATCGGGACACTCACCTCGTCGCGGGGCAGGGACAAGGTCAGCTCGATCTGCATCCGGTCTCCTGTCGTGGGCTCGACGCTGTCGTCCTCGGTCTGCCCGGACAAACCGCCCGTCACACCAGATACAGGTGCCGCACGAGTCCGGTGAGTCGAACTACCCATTGTGGGCGGCTCCGGGCGCCGATAGCCTGCGCCGACGATCACGGCTCGCGGTGGGGTCCGCGCTGCGCGACCGACCACTCTTTCCGAAGGGAACTCCCGCACATGAAGGCACTTCAGCACCTGAGATTCCACGGCTCCAAGGCCGGCGTCGCTGTCGCCGTCGGCGCCCTCGTCCTGGGCGGCGGGCTGGGCGGCGTCGGCTACGCCGCGGTCACCAGCGGCCCGGTCCACACGTGCGTCGCGGCGCACACCGGAGCCCTCCGGGTGGCCGGTAAGTGTGCCAAGACGGAGAAGGCGCTCGTCCTCGGCGCCCGCGGGCTCACCGGCAAGACAGGTGCCCCGGGGGCGCCTGGTGCGCCCGGCGCCCCGGGTGCTGCAGGTGCGGCTGGCGCTCCGGGTACGGCCAAGGCCTACGCGTCGATCGTGGTCGACGGCACCGGCAACCCGACCCTGACCGGAGCCGTCGGCTTCACTGACGTCACCAAGCCCGGCGGCACGAACAGCAACATCTACTGCCTCTACGTCTCCGCTGCGATTCCGACGACCGAGCCGCTGCTGCTGACCTCGTTGGTCTACGCGCAGGGCAACACCAACGTGGCGGGCTTCGACGCGCAGGCGTCGCCCCAGCAGTGCCACGGCGCGTACGAGGTGGGCGTCTACGACCTCAACGGGACCGGACTGGACTACGCCGGCTTCAACGTCCTGGTCCCCTAGGACCCGGCGCGCACCGAGTACTCCTCGATGACGGGGTTGGCGAGCAGCGTGTCCGCGATCGCCCGGATGCGCTGCATCGCCGCCTCGTCGAGGTCACCGTCCAGCTCGATCTCGAAGTGCTTGCCCTGCCGCACGCTGGCCACCCCGTCGAACCCGAGGGTCGGCAGCGCGGCAAGGATCGCCTGACCCTGCGCATCGAGGATCTCGGGCTTGAGGACGACGTCGACGATCACTGTGGTCACGGCGCGAGCGTACCAACGCCTCACCCGGGCGCAGGCGCGGGGAGCCTAGGTGATGCCCAGGGCCTCGCTTGCGGTCACCCAGACCGCGTCGCTGCCCCTCAGCTCGGGCTGACGCTGGCCGTCCGCCACGACGTCGACGTCGCCACACGTCTCGGATCGCAGGGTGAACGAGACACGATGCACGCCGTACGCCATCCCGATGGCCAGCACCCGCGACACGGGGTCCCAGCACACGTAGCCCAGGTCCGGCCGGATCGCGATCGCGTTGAGCTCGCGGGCCAGCGTCGTGACGACTGCCCCGCTCACCACCCGACTTCGGTGTGACTCCGGCGCGGTCTTGCTGGCTGCCTCGACGTAGTCGAGCGTCATCGACGTCACCGAGGGCGGCACCCGCTCCAGGGCTGACGTGCGAAGCAGCGCGTGCGACGGGGCGGCGGGCACGGCAACGGCCTTGCCAGACCCGCCGAAGGGCAACCACGGCACCGCTGTCGCCCCGACCAAGACCATCGCGGCGAGTCCAGCAACTATTCGTCGTCGCGACCCCATGGGGGTCTGACGCAGGCCGGCACCGCGCCGTTCCCCTCGGGTCGGTCCCTGACGCGACACTTCCGTCGTACTTGAGTAGTCGTTGCTCAGGGCCGATGTGCCGCGACCGACCAGGGTGAGTCTCACGCCACACGGCGTGCCACCCGAACCGAAAGGCCTCTCGCAATGTCCAGGCACCGCCTGTCCGTCCGCGGCACTCACCTGCTGCTTCCCGCCGTAGCGGCGGGCCTGCTCCTCGTTGCCGCGCCCACCGCCCAGGCCGCCGGCGCACCGGCCAACGACAACTTCGCCCAAGCGAAGGTGCTGTCGGCAAGCTCAGGCTCCGTCACCGCCTCGAACGTCGGTGCGACCACCGAGAAGGGCGAAGCTCAGGTCATGGGCCTGATTGCCCCGGCCGCCTCGGTGTGGTTCAGCTGGACGCCGACTGTGTCCGGGCGGGTGGTCTTCCGTACCGAGGGCTCATCGTTCGACACCGTGCTGGCCGCGGTGATCGGGCCGTCGGCCTCGTCGTTCGCCGTTGTCAACGCCGACGACGACGCCACCTTCGCGGGCACGCCCACCCACCAGAGCCGGATCGCCTTCGACGCCAAGGCGGGCACCACGTACCACCTCGTCGTCGACGGCTACACCAGCGCCGCCACCGGCACCATCGACCTCTCGTGGACGACCAACGACAGCTTCGCCGCCGCGACGGCGCTGAGCTCGCCGGTCAGCGGCAGTTCCGTCGTGGCCACCGGCAACAACGACGGCGCGACGGTCGAGCCCAATGAGCCGGTCATCGACAGCCCCGGCGGCGCCTCGGTCTGGTTCACCTGGACCGCGCCCTTCACCGGCACCGCTGAGTTCGACGACGCGTGGAGCGGGTTCGGCGCGATGATCGGCGCCTACACCGGCACCAACCTGGCGACCCTGACGCCGGTGCAGGTTAGCGACGGCTCCGTGGTGTTCCACGCCCTGGCCGGCCAGGCCTACCGGATCGTGGTCGACGGCTCGCCCAACGGCGACCTGCCCAACGCCGGAGCCTTCGGCCTGCGCTACCAGGAGTTCGAGCCGCTGGTTGCCGTCACTGGCAGCTCCATCGCCGAGGGCAACAGCGGCACCCGCGCCCTGCCGTTCACCATCAAGCTGTCGGCGGCCAACCCCGCTCCGGTCAGCGTCACCTATACGACCGCCAGCAGCACGGCCAAGGCCGGCAGCGACTACGTCGGCAAGACCGGGACGGTGACCTTCGCCCCGGGACAGACCACCCAGACGGTCAACGTCATGGTCACCGGCGACACCGTCAAGGAGGCCGACGAGACCCTGCTGCTCAAGCTGACCGGCATCCCGACGAGCAACGCGCTGTTCTCCAACTTCCAGGCCACCGGCACCATCAAGAACGACGACTGACCGGTACGTACCGCAGCCCCGTCGACGCCTGATCGCGTCGGCGGGGTTTGCCGGCGCCGGGGTCAGACCCAGGTGAGGCCGGTTAGCCTCTCGTACGCCTCGACGTAACGGGCGCGCGTCGCCGCCACGACCGCGTCGGGCAGGTCGGGCGGCGGGGAGTTGCGGTCCCAGCCAGACTCGAGGCGCAGCCAGTCGCGGAGGTACTGCTTGTCGAACGAGGGCAGCGGCCCGCCGGGCGCCCAGGTGTCGGCCGGCCAGAAGCGTGACGAGTCCGGGGTCAGCACCTCGTCGCCCAGCAGGAAACTGCCGCCGGCCCGGCCGAACTCGAACTTGGTGTCGGCGATGATTAGGCCGCGTTCTGCAGCAATACCAACGGCTTTGGTGTACGCGGCGAGGGTCAGCGCCCGGAGCTCGGCGGCGTCGTCCTCACCGATCTGGCCAGCCACCACGTCGTACGAGACATTGACGTCATGGTCGCCGACGGCAGCTTTGGTGGCCGGCGTGAAGATGGGCTCGGGGAGCCGCGATCCGTCGAGAAGCCCTGCTGGCAAAGGGATGCCGCACACCTCGCCGGTCGCGGTGTAGTCGGTGAAGCCGCCGCCGGTGAGGTAGCCGCGGGCCACGCACTCGACCGGCACCATGGTGAGGCGGCGGCACAACATCGACCGCCCTGCGAGCGCCGCCGCGTACGGCTGAAGCTCGTCGGGGTAGTCGGCGACGTCGGCGGTGATCAGGTGGTTGTCGACGATGTCCGTGAGCTGGTCGAACCACCAGAGGCTCAGCGCGGTGAGGATCGCGCCCTTGTCCGGGATGGGCTGGGGCATGATCCAGTCGTAGGCCGAGATGCGGTCGCTGGCCACCATGAGCACCTGGTCGTCGCCGACCGCGTAGAGATCGCGGACCTTGCCGCTGTGCAGGTGTGCCAGGCCCTCAATGATCACGACAGGGCCGCCACTCGCTCGAAGACGCCGCCGAGCCGTTCGAGATAGCGCTCGGGCCGGCACACCGCGTCGAGCCTGGCCTCGTCGAGCTCCAGGCCCCTGTCAGCCGCGTGCTTGCGCAGGGTCTCGCGGTAGGGGACGCCGGTGTTCCAGGTGTCCATCGCCGCCGACTGCGCGATCGCGTACGAGTCCTCGCGACTGAAGCCCATCTCGACCAGCTCGAGCAGGACGCTGGACGAGTAGATGAGCCCGCCGGTCGACTCGAGGTTGATCAGCATGCGGTCCTTGTGCACGATCAGGCCCTCGACCAGCCGCAGCGTGATGCTGAGGATGTAGTCGGTCGCGATCGACGCGTCGGGCAGCGCGATGCGCTCGGTGGAGGAGTGGGAGATGTCCCGCTCGTGCCACAGCGGGATGCCCTCCATCACCGGCACCAGCTGGGCGCGGACGATGCGGGCCATGCCGGCGATGCGCTCGGAGATGATCGGGTTCTTCTTGTGCGGCATGGCCGAGGAGCCCTTCTGCCCCTTGCCGAACGGCTCCTGCAGCTCGCGGACCTCGGTCCGCTGGCCGTGCCGCACCTCGAGCGCGATTGCCTCGCAGACCGTCGCCATGATCGACAAGGCAGACACCCACTCGGTCACGCCGTCGCGGAACACCACCTGCGAGGCGGCGTCGGCGGCCTTCATGCCCAGCGCATCGGCAACCCTGCGTTCGACCGAGGGGTCGATGTTGGAGTAGGTGCCGACGGCGCCGCTGATCTTGATGACCCCGACCGCTGTACGTGCTGCCCGGAGCCGGTCGCGAGACCGAGCCATCGCGAAGGCGAAGTCGGCGACCCGGTGACCCCAGGTGCTGGGTTCGCCGTGGATGCCGTGGGTGCGGCCGACCCGCAGGGTGTCCTTGTGCTCGAGGGCGTGGTCGCGCAGCGCCGCCACGAGCCGGTCGGCCTTGGCCAGGATGATGTCCGTGGCGTCGGTCAGCTGGAGCGCGAGCGCGGTGTCGAGCAGGTCCGAGCTGGTCATGCCGAAGTGGACGTAGGCCGCAGCCTCACGCGGCTCCGTGTTGTCGGCCCAGGCGGACAGGAACGCGATCACGTCGTGCTGGGTGACCGCCTCGATCTCGAGGACCGCTTCGGGGGTCGGCGGGGCCGCGTTTCGTACCGGCTCGACCGCTGACTGCGGGATCACGCCGTCGGCCGCGTGGGCCTCAACGACCAGGATCTCGACCTGCGTCCACAAGGTGTACTTGTGGGCCTCGCTCCAGACCCGGCCCATCTCGGGCAGGGTGTACCGCTCGATCACAGAAGATCCCTCTCGACGGCTGAGGAGACCATCATCCCGTACGCCCTGAGGTCGCGGCGAAAGCCGTGGCCATAGGCGGCCCCACAGTGACGGTCCGGACCGGCAACGGGGGAGGCGCGACGGTCAGGTCGGCAGCCGAGCCCTGCCATGCAGCAGCAACCTCCTGGGCGAGCTGGACCAGCTGATCCGTGCTCGGCCCTTCCGGGGGGGAAGTGTCTGGGGGCGTCGTGACGACCTCCCCGTGACCAAAGGTCCCTTGCGCAAAGACATACACCGAGCTGCCGTCCGCGTTGACCAGCCACAGCAGACGGCCCGAAACCGGCGTGTCCGCAGTGTTCGGGGGCACGACCTTGTCACTGCTGTGGAAGGGAATTGCCACAACCCACACCGTCGCCCCGCGGGCGAGGCGTCGGTGAACGCAGTGGATGTACGGCGCCCGAGGTCCGCTGCAACCGCCAGTAAAGCCAGTCCCGGTGTCCTCCGCGACGGAGGACAAGTACTCGGCCGGCGAGTAGAACTGCGTGCCCACCCTGACGCTGTTGACGCCGACGGCGTACGTCACCGAGGCAAAACCGGCGGGAGTGACGAGCGTCTCCCCCTTCATGATGTTGTGCGTCGGCGGCGGAAGGGCCTGCAGGATCGAGCCGCGCGCCTTCACGTCTGCGAACAGGGCAGCGTAGGCCCGCGCGCGTGACTTCGTGATCTGCGCCGCCGAGGTGAAGGGCAGGTAGGCGAAACGCGACGGCGACGGCGACGGCGACGGCGGCGCGGCGCTGACCGCCGGACGGCTGGTCGCGCTGGACGTGACTGCCGTCGCGCGCCGTGAGGAGTGGGAAGTGCACCCGTCGGAGAAGAGGACGGCCGCGCCGACGATCAGGACGCTGATCACCATGCGGACCGCCGTCGTACGGCTGACGGGCGGCAGCGTCTTCGGCTCGGACGGGCCCGTCATGGCTTCGCGGCGTTCTGCCAGGCAGCGGCGGCGGCGACGGCGAGCTGCCCGAGCTCGATGTCGCCGGGCGCGGCCCCGGACAGGCTGCGGTAGCTGAGGCTGGCGCCAGGGGCGGACCCGGACTGGACCGAGAAGGACAACGTCAGCACGCTGTCGTCCGCAGCCCGGAGCAGCGCGAAACGTTCGATCGGTACCGGCCCGCCACCCCCAGCTGCGGCCGACTGGGAGTACGTCCAGAGCACGGCGCCGCCAGGCAACAGCGTGCGTCTGCACTGCGCGAGCTTTGCCCCACCCTGGTAAGCGCAGGGACCCGCCGCCGGCGTGAAGGACGAGCCGTAGCTGCTGGCGTACTCCGCCGGAGCCGAGGTCACGACGGACAAGAACCCGCTGTTCCTCCCGAGGGTGTACTGCACGGACGCACTCACCAGGGTGGCCGGCCCGCCGCCGACGCCACCCTGTTCCTCGAGCGGCACGCCCTTGATCAGGCTGCCGTACTTGGCCGCGCCGGCCCTCAGCAGCGCGTACACCTTGCTGTTGGACGCGGCGATCTGGGCGGGCGAGGAGAACGGCAACGCCGAGATCGTGGGAAGCGGGGCCGCCGGCTGGGGATGCCGAGGGCCATGGACGTGCACCACTCCCGTGACCACGACAGCGGCTACTGCGGCGACGGCCAGCCCGCGGTAGGCCAGGCGCAGTCGCGCAGCGCGCTCGCCCCGCGCCCGTACCGCGGAGGTGCTCAGGACGAACGGCGGCTCGTCTGCGATCAGGCGCTCGAAAAGATCTCGGGTCTCCATCAACCCCCCTCCCGGCTGTCGAAGGTCAGCTCGGGCAGGGCGCGGCGCAGGTTGTCGAGGCCTCGGGATGCCGCGCTCTTCACGCTGCCCTCGGAGATGCCGAGGACACGACCCGTCTCGGCGACGCTCACGTCGTCCCAGTAGCGAAGGACCAGAACGGCCCGCTGCCGGCGAGGGACGGCGGCCAGCGCGGCAAGCAGGGCCTCGCGGTCACCTGACTCGTCGGCCGCGGCGGTTGCCCGGTCGGGAACAGCGTCCACCGGCCGCTCGCGGCGCCATCCCCGGCGTCGCTCGTCCAGCGCACAGCGCACGACGATCTGGCGGGCGTACGCGTCGACGCCGTCCCGCCGCTCTACCCGACCCCAGGCGAGGTACAGCTTGGTCAAGGCGTTCTGAACCACATCCTCGGCCTGGTGCCAGTCGCCACAGACGAGGAAGGCCGTCCGCCGCAGGGCGGGCGAGCGAGCGGAGACGAAGGCTTCGAACTCCGCCTGGTCTGTCCTTCTCATCGCCACCCCCTCGCCTCGTCGCCAACAGCACGTAGCGAGGCCCGTTGCAGGTTGCTCCGGCCCGCATCCGCGGACTCCCGAAAAACTCGCTGTTGACCGGAGGCAACCTGCGGAGAACCTTCATCCGTGAAGAGATCGTGTGACTGACCCCGCACCTGACGCAAGCCCGACTTCAGGGGGTGGCAGCTATGCCCGAGCTCTCCGGACTGCGACGCACCGGGCTGGTGGGGCTGGTCACGGTGCTGGCGGCAGGCTGTGCCTCGATCAGTGGGGTGGCTCCGGCCGCGGCGCCGGCCCCCAGCGCCACGTTGCCGCCCCCGCCGACCGTCGGCCAGCTTGCGGCACTCGACTCGGCGACCGGCACGCTGCGGTGGAAAGTGCCGCTGCCCATCGATACCATCTCGGCGCCAGTGACCGCGGACGGTGTCGTCGTCGTGGACGGGACTCGCGACTGCAAGCTGCCGTACCTCACGGTGGTTGCCTATCGCGTGGACACCGGCAAGATCGCGTGGCGGACAACCGTCCCGTCGTCAGAGCCCTGCTCCTTCCAGACCGCGATCTACACCTCGGGCGGGGTGATAATCGCCGGCGGTCCGGCCCAGACCACGCAGGGCCTCACCCGCAGCTGCTCGGCCCACAGGCCGCGGTTGAGCCCGGCCGTGGGGCTCAACCCGGCCACTGGGCGCAGACGCTGGAAAGAGCCGGCGACCGGCGGGGCCATCCTGGCCGTGACCGCATCCACCGTCCTGACCGACGGTACGGGCTTCCCCTGCCTGTCCGGATTCAGCGCAGCCACCGGGCGTTCGCAGTGGGCCCGACCCGACACGCAAGGCGCACCGATCGCCACCGGCGGCCCCAGCAGCGCCTTCCAGAACAGCGGAGCCAGCACGGACGTCGTGCTGGCCCTCGACCCTGCCACCGGCAAGGTCCGTTGGCGTCGCCTGGTCGCCGGGCCAGCGTTCAACGACACCCTGACCGTCATCGGCAACGTCGTCGTGGACGTCGCGACCAAGTCAGCCTTCAACCTGCCGATCCGCGCTCGGACGGTGCCCGCTGCCAGTGCCAGCGCAGCACCGGCCACGGGTTTCACGGAGATACGGCTGGATCGCACGACCATCACCGCTTTCGCCGCCTCTACTGGGCACCAGCTCTGGCGGACCACTTACACCGAGAACCACACCGCCGTCTCCAGCACCACCGATGCACTCCTGGTCCTGCACAGCGCTGGCCGCGCACCCAACACGCTAGAGGCGGTGGACCCGCTGACCGGCGTCCGGCGCTGGCTGGCTTCTCCGGTCGATGGGCAGCAGCTCACGGACAGCATCGCCCCATCACCCGTCGACGTGACCCGCACCGAGACGGCAGTCACCGGCTACGACGCCGCCACAGGCGCCATCATCTGGACGTCGACGGCAACCGCGGACGAGGCCTTTGTCGCTGGCGGCAACGTCTTCCTGACTCGGGCCGCCCAACCCGCACACCCCATCCGCGGCAACTGAAAGGCAGTGCCATGTCCGCCCTGCGCACAACCTTCCGAGGGGTCGCGCTTGGGGTTGTCCTGCTCGCGCAGGCCGCCCCGGCCGCGGCAGCACCACCAAGGGCGCACGTGGTCGCGCTCAGCGCGTCGTCCGGGCACCAGCAGTGGAAGGCCGCCTTGTCCACGGCCTCGGTCTCCTCGCCGCTGCTCGCAGGAGACACCGTGGTGGTCGCCGGCACCAATGACTGCCTGAGCAAGATCTTGTCGGTGACGGGACTGGCCAAGGCCGACGGGCATCGCCAGTGGCGGACGACGGTCGGCTCCGACAGCCCCTGCGCGTACGGTCAGACGACGTCCGTCTCGAACGGGGTGGCTCTCGTCGGAGGGCCCCGATTCGGCCCTCCGGACGCGGCCCCGCAGCCCTGCGCGCAGGCAGCCGCGACCGCCGGCGGCCCCACAGCGCCGGTAGCCCTATCCACCTCGACGGGCCACGTCCTCTGGCATGCGCCGGCTGCGTTTGCCACCGGGCTGGCGATGACGCCGACGGTCGCGATCGGTGTGGACAACAGCGGGACCTGCCTGGTCGGCCTCGATGTCGCCACAGGCCACGTCAGCTGGACCCGCAACGTGGGCTTCCAGGTGATCGAGGTGTTGGTCACCCCGGCCGGGGTGGTGCTGTGGGCCCAGACCCGGCCGGGAGTGCACGCCCTAGAAGGGCTCGATCTGGCCACCGGCAAGGCCAGGTGGACCGCCAAGCTGAGCAAGCCAAACGACAGCATCCAGGTCATGCGCGGCGAGCTGGTCACCGTTGTCAACGCGCCGGACATCGCCACGCCTGGCGCGACCAACGACACCAGCATCGACACCTACGACCCGGCGAACGGCAAGGTGCTGTGGCGCGAGCGTGGCTTCGACCAGGGCACCGGCTACTCCAGCGGAGGCGGCGCCCTCCTGGTGCTGCGCAGCCACCCGACGCAGAGCCAGCTGACGTGGCTGGACGCCCGTACCGGGAAGAAGCGGTGGTCTCTGCCGCCGCAGGGTCGCGGCGGTATCCAGACCGCGATCACGGACGGCAAGGTCGTCATCGGGGAGACCGCCAACACCCTCGTCGGGCTCAGCCCTGCGACCGGCAAGCTCCGGTGGACCAGTGCTGTCGAGGCGGGCGACGCGACGCTCGCCCCCGGTCAGGTGTTCGTGACGCAACCTGAGACACCGAATAATGTGCCAGGCGGCGACTGACGATCAGCGACCGCCGGAGGCCGCCTCGAACGCGTCCTTGAAGGTCGCCATCTGCGCGCGCAGAGCCGGATCACCGACGGCGAGGATCTGTACGGCGAGGACGGCGGCGTTCTTGGCGTTGCCGAGGCCCACGACCGCGACCGGCACGCCGGTGGACATCTCCGTCATCATCGTCAACGCGTCGATGCCGATGAGCGCACCCGTCCGCAACGGCACGCCGATCACCGGCATCGTCACGTGCGCCGCGATGATGCCAGGCAGCGACGCCGTCTGGCCGCCGCCACCGGCGATGACAACCTCGATGCCGCTGGGCTCGAGCTCGGCGATCCAGTCGGCGAGCGTGCGCGGCGAGCGGTGCGGCGAGATGAAGGTCGACTCGTACGGGACCCCGAAGCGCTCGAGGAGACCGCCGGCCTGGGCCATCACGTCGTGGTCGGTCGGCGAACCGTAGATCACGGCGACACGGGCTTCCTGCGGCACGAGTGGCTCCTGAGGCAGTCGATGGGGGCAGGGTCACACTATCGGCGGCCCTGACAGCGGTCTACGACCGGTGCACAGGCAACACTCAGGGAAGCGCGACGAGACCCTCAGCGGCGCCGGCGGCGATGTCGCGCCGGTGGTGGCTGCCCGCCAATGTGATCTTGTCGACGCCCTCGTACGCCCTCGCGCGTGCCTCGTCCAACGTGGCCCCGACCGCGGTCACCGACAGCACCCGACCACCCGAGCTGACCACCCGACCGTCCTCCGACCGCGTGCCGGCGTGGAGCACGTCGACCGACGAAAGTCCTTGCACAGCAGGCAATCCAAAGATCTCGTCACCGGTACGAGGGGTGCCTGGATAGTTGTGTGCGGCGACCACCACGGTGACCGCCGCATCGGCAGACCACTCCAGCGGAGGCAGCGACGCGAGCTTGCCCAGCGCCGACGCCAGCAGCACGCCCGCGAGCGGGGTGCGCAGTCGGGCCAGGACCACCTGCGTCTCCGGGTCGCCAAAGCGGGCGTTGAACTCGATCACCCTGGTGCCCCGCGAGGTCAGGGCGAGGCCGGCGTAGAGCAGCCCGGAGAAGGGCGCGCCGCGGCGGGCCATCTCGTCGACCGTCGGCTGGAGCACCGTACGCAGCACATCGCCGACGAGCCCTTCAGGTGCCCACGGCAATGGTGAATAGGCGCCCATGCCACCGGTGTTGGGCCCCTGGTCACCGTCCAGCGCACGCTTGAAGTCCTGCGCCGGCTGCAGCGGCACCACGGTCACGCCGTCGGTGATGGCGAAGAGCGAGACCTCGGGCCCGTCGAGGTACTCCTCGATGACCACCCGCTCGCCCTTGGCGTGGGCGATGGCCTCGTCCAGCGACGACGTCACGACCACCCCCTTGCCCGCCGCCAGCCCGTCGTGCTTGACGACGTACGGCGGCGAGAGGCGGGACAGGACGTCCGTCGCGTCGCCGTCGCAGACCCAATGGCCCGCGGTCGGCACCCCCGCGGACGTCATGACGTCTTTGGCGAAGGCCTTGCTGCCCTCGAGCTGGGCGGCGACGGCGCTCGGCCCGAAGACGGCGAGACCACGCTCGCGGCACGCGTCGGCCGCGCCCAGGACCAGCGGCCCCTCCGGCCCGATGACGACGAGGTCGGCGCCCCACGAGACGCCGAGGTCGGCGATGGCCGAGGGGTCGGTCAGGTCCAGGGGAAAGGTCTCGGCGATCTCCGCAGTGCCCGCGTTGCCCGGCGCGCACGCCAGCGCCACCACCGACGGGTCGCGCCGCAGCGCCACGCACAGCGCATGCTCACGCGCGCCGCCACCGACCACCAGCACCCGCAGATCCATGACGCTCACCGTAGCCACCCCGCAGGCGCTACGCTTCGGCCGTCGCGGCACCTGAGACAGCCGCATTCCGGGGGGAGACATCATGCGCCGGTACGGGACCCTGCTGGCGGTCGGGCTGACGATCGCCCTGTCCAGCGGCCTGACCTTCACGGCCAGCGCGGCTCACGCCGCCGAGGACGACTGCACGGCCGTGGTCCAGGATCAGGCCGATGTGCTCTCCCCGGACCAGCTGACAGAGCTCAAGCACCACGCCGCGGGGCTCGGGGCCACGACCATGCTGCGGATCCGTACCGTGACCACGACCAACGGCGAGACCCTCAACGCGTACGAGAAGGCCGAGCAGCAGAGCTGCGGGTGGGCCGACGCGGCCAACGTGCGCCAGCACCAGCTGCTCGTGGTCATGGTCGCCACGCAGGACCGCCAGATGGGCATCTACCCCGGGCCGGCACTCGTCGACACGCTTACCGATCCGGTCTGGCTGGCGATCGAGCAGCAGGACATGCGCCCGCTCTTCGCCACGCAGAACTGGCTCGGTGGCCTCGACGCCGGCATCGATGCGCTGTCGACGACACTGTCGGGCGGCACTGCTCCGGCTGCTGCCACGGCCGTCGCAAGTCAGGCCGTCAGCGTCATCCAGACCGATGCCAACGGCAACATCATCCAGGGCGACGGGTCGTCGGAGCACCCGTTCATCGCCGACCCCAACGGCATCCTGCCCGGTGACACTCCCAGCTCCGGTGGGACGGCCGGCATCGGCATCGGTATCGGCTTTGCTGTGGTCGCCGTCCTGGTGCTCGTGGTCATCGGCGTCGTCCGAGGCGGCCTCGTGAGCAGCCGACCGCGTCGGCCCACCGGCTACCGCGGCCCGGACGGCGTGTGGATCGGCGGCATCGACCCACTCCACCAGCAGCATCACCCGGGCATGTTCGGCGGAGACTTTGGCGCAGGCGGTGGGTTCGGCGGTGGCGGTGGCGGTGACATGGGCGGTGGCGGAGGAGGGTCGTCCTCTGATGGCGGAGGCGGCTCGTCCGGGTTCTGAACACCCGCTTGCCCGATGGTGCGCCCTCGCTCTCGGCAGTACGCTCCTAAGAGTTGTGCGGCCCGAGCTGCGTCGCTGGATCGGGGGACGACATGCGGCGGTACGCGGCACTCGTCACGGCCTGCGTGACACTCGCCCTGTCGTTGGGCACCCCGGCCCTGGCCCGCGCGGCCTCGAGCGATTGCGGCACCGAGATTGTCGACCGCGCAGGTGCCCTCACGTCAGCCCAGCTCGACCAGCTGACCGAGCACGCCGCCGCTCTTGCGCGCACCACGGAGCTGCGGATCCGTACCGAATCGTCGTTGCAGGCGGGCAGCCTCAACGCCGACGAGGAGGCGCTGCAGAAGAGCTGTGGGTGGGCGGACAGCGCCAACGTGCGGCAGCCGCGACTGCTGGTGATCATGGTCGCCACCAAGGCCCGGCAGATGGGCATCTACCCCGGGACTGACCTGGTCGGCACGATCACCGACCCGGTCTGGCTGTCGATCGAGCAACAGGACATGCGACCGCACTTCGCCGGCAAGGACTGGCTCGGCGGCCTCGAAGCCGGTACTGACGCACTGTCGGCAACCCTGTCCGGTACGGCCCCGCCGCCTGTCCAGGCTGATCCGCCGAAGACCTCAAAGGGCTTGGGCGTCGTCGGCGCCATCGTCACCGTCGGCCTCATCGGGCTGGCCGTTGTCGCCTTGCTCGCCAGCATCCGGCGCAGCAGGAGGGCGAAATACGCGCCCAACGGCGACTACATCGGCCCGCACCACTCGCTCGGGGCCGGCTACGACCGGTACGGCATCCCCTATGGAGGCGGCATAGGCGGAGGCGGAGCGGGTGGCGGCGGTTCGGGCAGCGGGGGCGGCGGCGGCTCGTCCGGCTTTTAGTGCTGTTCCCAGCTGTCCGGCTCGTCGACCAGCGCCTGGACGTGCTCGGGCAGCGTGCCGTTGACCACGTCGGCCAGTGAGGTGTGCTCGAGCACCTGCCGCAGGCTGGCCCGTACCGCGACCCACACCGACTGCAGGTGGGCGGCTTCGCCCTCGTACTCCAACATCTCCGGGCGGACACCGCGTACGTGCGCCATCGGACCTTCGACGGCGCGGATGACATCGGCGATCGAGATGTCCGAGGCATGCAGCGCGAGGCGGTAACCACCCTGGGCGCCGCGCTGACTGTGGACCAGTCCGGCCCGGCGCAGCGATCCGAGCACCTGGTCGAGGAACTTGCGGGGCAGCTGCTGGGCCTCGGCGAGCTCGTCGGCGGTCACCGGCGGCCCGCCCTCGGCCTCGCGCGCAGCGAGGGTGAGGGCAGCGCGGACGGCATAGTCAGCTGCGGCGGTGATGTGCACGGCACCAGTCTGCCGAATGAACGGGTCAAACGGTTGACCGGCTCGCTGTGGTCAGCCCAGCAGGTCGCGCAGGACGATCGTCTGGTCGCGACCCGGGCCGACGCCGACCACGCTGAACGGTGCCCCCGACATCTCCTCGAGCGCCTTCACGTAGGTCTGGGCGTTCTTGGGCAGGTCAGCGAACGACGTGGCCTTGGTGATGTCCTCGCCCCACCCGGCGAACTCCTCGTACACCGGCTCGGCGTGGTGGAAGTCGGTCTGGTTCGTCGGCAGGTCACGCAGCACGGTGCCGTCGGGCAGCCGGTAGCCGACGCACACCGGGATTGTCTCGAAGCCCGAGAGCACGTCGAGCTTGGTGAGGACGAAGTCGGTGACGCCGTTGATGCGTACGGCGAAGCGGGCGATGGGCGCGTCGTACCAGCCGCACCGCCGCGGCCGTCCGGTCGTCGTGCCGAACTCTGCACCCGCCTGACGCAGCCGTTCGCCGGTCTCGTCGAGCAGCTCGGTGGGGAACGGGCCGGCGCCGACCCGGGTCGTGTAGGCCTTGACCACCGCGATGACCCGGTCGATGCGGGTCGGCGGGATGCCCGACCCGGTGCAGGCGCCGCCGCTGGTGGGGTTGGACGACGTGACGAACGGATAGGTGCCGTGGTCGACGTCGAGCAGGGTCGCCTGGCCGCCCTCGAGCAGCACGGTACGGCCCTCGTCGAGCGCGTTGCCCAGCACCAGCGAGGTGTCCGCGACGAACGGTCGCAGCCGCTCCGCGTGCTCCAGCAGAGACGACGCGACCTCGTCGACGGTCACCGCACGCCGGTTGTAGATCTTGACCAGCATCTGGTTCTTCTGCTCGAGGGCGCCCTCGATCTTCTGCCGCAGGATCTTCTCGTCGAACAGGTCCTGCACCCGGATGCCGACCCGCGACATCTTGTCCGCGTAGGCCGGTCCGATGCCGCGTCCGGTCGTACCGATCTTGGCCTTGCCGAGGAAGCGCTCGCCGACCTTGTCCAAGATCGTGTGGTACGAGGTAATGAGGTGGGCGTTGGCGCTGACCAGCAGCCGTGACGTGTCCACCCCGCGCGCCTCGAGCAGGTCGATCTCGCCGAACAGCACGCCCAGGTCGATGACGACCCCGTTGCCGATCACCGGGATGCAGCCGGGCGTCAGGATGCCGGTGGGCAGCAGGTGCAGCGCGTACTTCTGGTCACCGATGACGATGGTGTGGCCGGCGTTGTTGCCACCGTTGTAGCGGACCACGTAGTCGAGACGCGAGCCGAGCAGGTCGGTCGCCTTGCCTTTGCCCTCGTCACCCCACTGGGCACCGACCAGCACGAGTGCAGGCATCGACGGTTCCTCTCGGCATGGGTCAGGGGATGGGGTGCCGTCGTTGGCACAGCCGTTGATCGCCCGGGGGCACGGGTCCGGCGGGTTGCCGCCAACCGGGAAGATTACCGGACGATGAGGACAACGGCTCATGGCGGGCTACCCTCGAAGCATGGCCAGGTTGCCTCGGTTGTCCGATCTCGACACAGCGCTCGACGTCGGGGTGACGCTGGCGAGGGCCCAGGTGAAGGCGATCACGGCCCTGCCCGGCGCCATCTCCGCGGTCGTCGAGGCCGCCAACAACATCAACTCCACCGCCGCTGAGGCCCGCGCCGTCATCCGCAAGGCCCAGTCTGTGGTCGACCGGCTCGACGGCATGCTCGACCACGTCGAACCCGCGGTCACCGAGATCGCCCCCACCGTGCAGGCCCTCAAGGACGCCCAGGCGCGGCTCGTCGCCATGACCGGCTCGACCGAAAAGCTCGGCGCGTTCGTCGACGATGCCGGCGCCGGGCTGTCCAAGCTGGTCGAGATGTCCGGCGCCGCAGGGCTTTTCACCCGTCTCGCGGCGGCCGCCAAGCCCTCCGACCCTCTGGTACGCGGCGCTGCGCGTGGGCTGGCCGCCGTGCCCGAGCCGGCGACTCAGGTGTTGCCGGCCGAGACCCCCACCGAGGCCGAGCTGGCCGACCTGGTGGGCGCCGACGGCGGCGTGGTCGAGGACGCGGTGCTGGTCGAGGACACCGCATCCGAGGACACAGCGCGCGAGGACACAGCGCGCGAGGACGATGCCGAGCTCGAGGACGCCGAGCGGGCCGACGAGATCGCCGCCGACACCGAGGCGGACGGGGCCGACGCCGTGCTGCACCCGGTCGAGCTGGGCTCCGAGGCCGACGGCCCCGACCTGCCCGACTCTGCCACCGCCTGAGCCGCGCGCAACGTTGCCGATCACAGGAGTCGCACAGGCGTGATCACGCCCGTTCGACTCCTGTGATCGGCGTGGTTACAACGCCAGCGCCGCTGCCGCGCTCGGGTCGCAGTCGTCGAGCAGGGTCGCGCAGCGCGCCGCCTCCTCGGTCTCCCCGATCGACTCCGCCGCCCGGCCGAGCGCGTTGACCGCCCGCAGGAACCCCTGGTTGGGCACGTGTGACCACGGCACGGGTCCGAAGCCCTTCCAGCCGTTGCGGCGCAGCGCGTCGAGGCCCCGGTGATATCCGGTACGGGCGTAGGCGTACGAGGCGATGACCTGACCGTCGGCGAAGGCAGCGTCGGCGAGCAGCGCCCACGGCAGCGAGGACGACGGTGAGGCAGCCGCCACCTCGGCAGGATCGGCTCCCGCGGCCAACGCCTCCCGTACCGGAGCGTCGTCGGGAAGGTAGGTGGGTGGGGGTCCGCCGAGCAGATTTCCTGAGAGACTCATGCCCCCATCTTGCCTGGCAGGGAGGCGCGATAGCCTCGGCGGCATGACCGAGCAGAGCGCAGCGCCGTCCGTCGTCCGCCCGATCGACGTCGCCTGGGTGTCCACCGGCGGCACCGGGGCGCCCAACTACGACGAGTTCAACACGTACGACGAGATCGCCGCAGTGATCACCGCCAACCCCTCGTCGATCCTGACCGTCGACATGCCGCACGCGACACCCGAGGGTCGCCAGGCCAACCTCACGTTCTTCGACGCGCTGCCCGAGGCGCTGCCGCGGCTCGAGTCGCTGAAGGCCGGGGGCCGCTTCGCCCGCCACGAGGACGTGATCCTGCCGTACCGGATCACCACCGCCGACGGACCGTCGTACGGCGTGTGGGCCATGGTCGCGACCAGCGAGATCTCCGACGCCGCCGACAAGCCGGGCCTCGTGATCCGCAACGAGGAGGTCTTCCTCGACAAGGTCAAGGAGCGCACCGCCCTGATCGGCGCCCTCAAGACGCTCATCAGCGCCGTCCTGCTGCTGCAGTCCGACCGCGGCGCCGACCTCGTCGCCCAGCTCGAGACCTGGACCTCCGAGCGGGTGCCCGACGCGATCGACATCGACCAGTTCGGCCAGGAGCACGCGGTCTGGCTGATGGGACCGTCGGACGAGCGCGACGCATTGATCGAGGCCCTGGGTGGCGGCGAGCTGATCGTCGCCGACGGCAACCACCGCTCGCTCGCGTCGCAGCAGTCCGGCCTCGAGGCGTTCATGGCCGTCATCACCGCGCCCCAGTCGCTCACCATCCAGCCGTACAACCGGCTCATGCGCGACCTCGGCCTGCCCCTCGACGAGTTCCTCGCCAAGCTCATCGCCGCGGGCTTCGACGTGGTCAAGGTCGACGGTCCGGCCGGCATCCCCTCAGCCCGCGGGACGATCTCGCTGTACGCGGCTGACGGGTCCTCGTACGACGTCGGCCTGCCCCCGGCCGACGGCTCCGTGGTCGACAAGCTCGACCACACCGTCGTCGAGCGCGCGATGTTCAACGGGGTCCTGGCTATGGACGCGGCCGACAAGCGGATCGCCTACGTCGGCGGCGACTACGGTGCCGACTGGCTGCGGGCCGAGGTCGACGGCGGGCGGGCGCAGGCGGCG
The DNA here is from genome assembly GCA_033097465.1 of Acidothermaceae bacterium B102. Taxonomy (GTDB): domain Bacteria; phylum Actinomycetota; class Actinomycetes; order JAWWOL01; family JAWWOL01; genus JAWWOL01. Next base: position 2,140,732 of record AP028633.1, on the reverse strand, counting down.
ATCATGATCGCGCCGGTGTCGACCGACGACTTCGTGGCCATCAACCACGACCGGCAGAAGATGCCGCGCAAGAGCACGTGGTTCACGCCCAAGGCGCGGGCCGGGCTCGTCCTCGCGGAGCTGTAGGACGTTCGTGATGGTCGGTCGGGGGTAGTGCTGCGGCATGCCTGCGACCGATGACCACCTGCTGAGCGTCTACCTGCACGACCACCTCGCCGGAGCCGCGGGCGGGCTCGAGCTGGCCCGCCGCGCCGCCAAGGAGCAGGCGGCCACCGAGGTCGGGCCCGAGCTGGCCCAGCTCGCCGCCGACATCGAGCAGGACCGCGACTCGCTGCGCAGCGTGCTCGCCGACCTCGGCATGAATGACCACCACCCGCACGAGGCCATCACCTGGCTGGCCGAGAAGGCCGCGCGGCTCAAGCCCAACGGCCAGGTCATCGGCCGTTCACCGCTGACCGCGCTGATCGAGCTCGAGACCCTGCGCATCGCACTGATCGGCAAGCTGTCGGGCTGGCTGAGTCTCCGACTGCTCGCCGACGACGACCCACGCTTGAACGCCGCAGAGCTGGACACCCTCATCGACCGCGGCTCGCAGCAGGCGGAGACCGCCGAGCGGCTCCGGCTCGTCGTGGCAGCAACCGCACTGCGTACCCCGAAGGCCAACTAGGCGTCCGGGAGCGCCAGCCAGTCGCGCCAGCTCAGGTCGACGCCGATGAACCGTGGTGTCGCGAAGGGCCAGTCCGCCGCGATCCACGAAGGTACGAGCGCGCCCAGCGCGGCCTCGACGTCGGTGCCGACCAGCGCGTCGACCACCCACCACGAGACCTCGGCGTCCGCCTCGGACTTCTCCGGCGGGTCGATGTAGACGCAGCCGAGCAGCGCGGTCTCGGCGGCGTCGAAGAGCGCGTAGTTGAACGACTCGTGGTCCTCGATCTCGCGCTCGTGGCGGGCAAGGTCCTCGCGGTCCTGCTCGTACGTCATCGTCGGTGGTGGCCAACCCCACGCCGGCCCGAAGATGCTGAAGAGCCGCTCCTGGGAGCCCATCACTGCAGGAAGGTCGAGGTCGACGTCGTCGGCCCGGATCGGTCGCAGGTGCTGGCCCGTCGGCAGGTCGACGCGCAACGGGTGCAGGAAGTCCGACGGCAACCAGGGCTCGTTCATGCCGATCAGGGTACGGCTGCGTGCGACCGTGCGGCCGCCGGGCTCGGCTGACGCGGCGCTGATGAGAGAACGGCGAGGAACCCGCCGGAGGTTGAACCGTTCTGTGGCGGTGGCCGTCATGGTCGGTGCGGGGGCTGGTGGCCGGCTGCGGCCCTCGTGGCTGGAGGAGCCATGATTCGAACCTCACGCATACTCTTGGCCGGTTGTGGGACAGCGGTGATGCTGACGGGCAGCGTGCCACCCGCGGCGGCGTCGAGCTCGTTCCTCGGGACACTGAAGACCATCACGACCGTGTCCTCGACGGTGCCGAAGAACGGCGACGTCAATCCGTACGGCGTCGCGGTGGTCCCCCGCAGTATCGGCCGTCTGCAGCGCAACTCCGTCCTGGTCAGCAACTTCAACGCGGCGTCCAACCTGCAGGGCACCGGCACCACCATTGAGCAGATCGCGCCGTCGGGGGCGAAGTCGCTCTTCGCGACGGTCGATGCCCGACACCTGCCGGGTCGATGCCCAGGCGGTGTGGGGCTCACGACAGCGCTGTCCGTCCTGCGTTCCGGGTGGGTCGTTGTGGGCAGCCTGCCCACCGCCGACGGGACGGCGGCTACGGCGAAGGCTGGTTGCCTGCTGGTCATCGACGCGACAGGGACCGTGCGCTCCACCATCACCAACCCGTGGATCAACGGGCCGTGGGACATGACAGCCGCAGACCACGGCAACAAGGCCGACCTGTACGTGACCAACGCCCTGAACGGGACCGTCGCCGCCCACGGCGCCGTGGTGAACAAGGGCACGGTGGTCCGCATCCGCCTCGACCTGCCGTCAGGGGCCGGCGTTCCCTTCGCCGAGCGACCAGTGGTGATCGGATCCGGGTTCGCCGAGCGCAGCGATCCCGCAGCGCTCGTCGTCGGGCCGACGGGCGTCACGCTCAGCTCGGGCACGCTGTACGTGGCGGACACGGCCTCGAACCGCATTGCCGCGATTCCTGACGCCACCACGAGGACGACGACCGCCTTCACCGGCCTCGACGTCAGCGCCAACGGTCTCCTCAACAGCCCGCTCGGGCTGGCGACCGCGCCGAACGGCGACGTGCTCTCGGTCAACGGTGGCGATGGACTCATCGTGGAAACCAGCCGACTGGGGGCTCAGCGCTCGTCGAAGGTGCTCGACTCCAGCGGCAGCCCGGCCGGTGCCGGCGCACTGTTCGGTCTCGCCGTACGACCCGACGGCCGAGCCGTCTACTTCGTCGATGACGCCACCAACACGTTGGCCTTGCTCCACTGACCCAGGCAGAAGTGGTGGTGCTGCCTGGGCTACGACGGGCTGATGGACACGTCGCCGGCGCTGCTGTGGGCGTCGATGGTCCGGGCTGCCGAGGGATCGGTCCGGATCGAGACGTGCTGGTCGCCGCCGGACGTTCCCACGGTCACCGCGTAACTCACGTCAGGCACCCGCAGGGTGACGTCGCCCGCCGAGCTGCCGGCCTCCACCTTGGTCGGGGCGGCGACGAACCTGAGGCTCACGTCGCCTGCGCTGCTCGAGGCGATGACGCTGGCGCTGCCGAGGTCGGTGCCTACGACGTCGCCCGCGGTGGAGGTCATGGTCAGCGACCCGGTCGCTCCGTCGTCGTGGACGTCACCCGCCGAGGACGACAGGCGGAGTGCACCGGTGAGCCCGGTGGCACGCACGTCGCCGCCGCTGCTCGACGCTGTCACCGCAAAGGTCGCGGGCACCTGAACCACGATGTTCTCGGTGCAGGCAATGACAGCGAACGTGGAGCAGCTGCCGTTGATGGTGACGCCGTCCGCGCTCGACGACACGGCCACCCTCGGCTTGCTGAGCGAGTAGAGGCCGCGGACCGTCACGTGCACCCGAGCGTCGGGGCTCGGCTCGAGGTGCACGCTGCCCACGTTGGCCTTGACGGTGAGCGTCTGGGCCTGTGGCACCTCGGTCCACGTCTGGGAGTAGTGCGTGAGGCCGATCGCGTTGACGATCGCCAGCGCGCCGTAGCCGATGAACAACAGCGAGAACGGGGTGCCGAGGGTCAGCAGGGTGCGCCGGCCGGGGGTGAGCGCCATGGTCATGTCAGACCTCCAGGTACTGCAGGACGGCGAGTACGCGGCGGTGGTCGGTGTCGGCGGGCATCAGGTCGAGCTTGCCGAAGATGCTGCTGACGTGCTTCTCGACCGCCCCCTCGGAGACCACCATGGCGGCCGCGATGCCGGCGTTGGACCGGCCCTCCGCCATGAAGCCGAGGACCTCACGCTCACGCAGGGTCAACCGCTCCAGCGGACCGCCCTGACGGCTGCGCGTGAGCAGCTGGGAGACGACCTCAGGGTCGAGCGCCGCGCCGCCGGCAGCGACCCGCCGGAGGGCCACGAGGAACTCGTCGACGTCGGCCACCCGGTCCTTCAACAGGTAGCCCACGCCACGTGTCGAACCGGCGAGAAGCTCTGAGGCGTAACGCTCTTCGACGTACTGCGAGAGCACGAGGACGCCGACACCGGGCCACGTCGAGCGAATGACCAGCGCGGCGCGCACGCCCTCGTCGGTGTGCGTCGGAGGCATGCGGACGTCGACCACGCAGACGTCCGGCTGGTGCTCGGCCACCGCACGCAGCAGCAGCTCGGCGTCCTCCACCGCGGCGACCACGTCGAAGCCCGCCTCGACGAGCAGCCGGGTCAGCCCGGCCCGCAGGAGGACCGAGTCTTCGGCGATGACAACGCGCAGGGTCACGAGACTCTCCAGGGAAGGTCGGCGCACAGGACGGTCGGACCGCCGGGAGGACTGTCGACGGTGAGCCGGCCGTCGACGCCGGCGACCCGGTCGGCGAGTCCGGTGATGCCCGACCCGTGCCTCGGGTCGGCGCCTCCGACACCGTCATCGGTGACCGTCAGCCGTACCGCGTCGCTCAGTCTCCTTACGGAGACGGCAATCCGGGTCGCCTGGGCATGCTTGGCGACGTTGGTCAGCGCCTCGGCGACCACGAAGTAGGCGATGGCCTCGAGGGTCGGCGGCATGCGCTGAGGCAGGTCGACGGTGACGCTCGTCGGCACGGGCGACCGCGCCGCGAGGGCCGACAACGCAGCGTCGAGGCCGCGGTCGGTGAGCACCGGCGGGTGCAGCCCGCGCGTCAGGTCGCGCAGCTCGGTGATGGCGAGCTTGGCCTCACCGTGGGCCTCGTCGATGAGGTCGCGGACGGCGTCAGCGTCTGGATCTCCCGTACTGGCAGGGAGTTTTGCCTTGGCGCGGCCCAGTGCCATGGCGAGCGCCACCAGCCGCTGCTGCGCTCCATCGTGCAGATCACGCTCGATGCGCTTGCGCTCGTCCTCGGCCGAGTCGACCACCCGTTGCCGGGTCGTCTCGAGCTGGCCGACCCGCTCGCGCAGCTCTTCCGTCACACCGCGACCGAGCAAAGCCCGGCCGATCGCCGCTTCGACCACCGAGAACGCCCGTACAACGGGCACCGGCACCAGGAGCAGCAGGACGAGACCGGCGGCCGCGACGAGCCAGGCGGAGGACGTCTGCGTGACCTGGAAGAACCAGAAGTTGGCCCGGTGGTGCGGATACCACTGCATCATCACCGGCGTCGCCATGAGCGCGAGCGGCCCGCCCCAGAAACCGAGCGTGAGCGAGAACGTCAGGACCGACAGCGGCAGCTGCACCACGCAGTAGGCCACCAGCCGCCACAGGCCGCCGGAGCGCAGCAACGAGGTGAAGTAGTGCCAGGGCCGCCCCTCCCACGGGGGCAGCGACGGCGGCAGGATCTGCACGCCGAGGGTGGCTCGGAACCGCGCCCGCTCGATGGCGCCGATCACCCGGACGCACCCGGCCAGCACGATGAAGGCGAAGACGCCGGGAGCCACGAACGGGATCAACAGCGGCCACCACAAGCTGAAGAACAGGGCGGCAACCACGAACGAGGGGATGGCCACGAACAGGCTGCTCAGCAGGTGGAAGGTCGCCAACCAGGTGTAGGGGGAGACCAGCGCCCGCAGGGGGTTGCCGGGGATGGGGTCCGGCAAGGCGGCTTCCCGAACATTGAGCTCGCGTACGGCCATCGTCACCCTCCTCCCGGTCTGCGCAGGTCTGCGTCCGTCCCAAGGTAGAGAGCGCAGGGGCTAGCGCCCATGCCGCAGGCACCCGTACCGAGGGTGGGGTTAGCCCCCGTACGACTCGGGTGGTCGCGCCAATGACCTGGGCTGCCGCTTTCGACAGCCTGATGGAGGTCGCCGACGGGGCGGTCACCGACGATCGCCGGAAGGCGGGAACCATCATGAGCAACGACACCTATCAGGTGCTTCACCACGAGGGCCAGGGCTGGAAGGCGGTGCCGTCAGCGGCGCCCAACCGGCGGCCACCGAGAGGACCGGCCACGGTACGGGTCGCCCGGTGGAGCGCGGTGCACCCGTGGCGCGCCATCGCCGCGTGGGTCATCTTCGTCATCCTGTGCACGGTCGGCGGCGGCATGGTCGGCACCAAGACCCTCGTCGACGACAGCAACCCCCGCACCGAGTCAGGGCACGCCGACCGCATCGTGACAGCCGCCCACTTCGACGACCCCGCCATCGAGAACATCCTGATCACCGCGAGGTCCGGCAGCCTCAACCACACCACCGCTCTCGCGGTCGCCGCCGAGGCGACCAAGGGTCTCCGGGCCCTCGCCCAGGTGAGCGCGGTCGAGCCTGCAGTCACGGCCGCCAACGGTCGCGCCGTCCTGGTGCCGGTCTCGATGGCCGGCGACCCCAACACCGCCTCCGACCGCGTCTCCACGCTCCAGGCCGTGACCGCGACGGTGCAACGCGGACATCCGGACCTGCGGGTCGAGGAGGTCGGCGACGCGTCGCTGAACAAGGCGATCAGCACCACCCTCGGCGGTGACCTGCACAAGGCCGAGCTGATCAGCATCCCGATCACCCTGGTCATCCTGCTGGTGGCGTTCGGCGCTCTCATCGCCGCCGGGGTGCCGCTGCTGCTCGCGCTGTCCTCGGTCGCCGCTGCCGTCGGCCTCTCCGCCTTCGCGTCGCACGTCATCCCCTCCAGCGACTCGATCACCAGCGTCATCCTGCTGATCGGCATGGCGGTCGGTGTCGACTACTCGCTGTTCTACGTCCGCCGGGAGCGCGAGGAGCGGGCCCGCGGAGCCAGCCGGCTCGAGGCCATCGAGGTCGCCGCCGCCACCTCCGGTCACTCGGTGGTCGTCTCCGGCATCGCCGTCACCATTGCCATGGGCGGTCTGTTCGTCGCCCGTGACTCGACCTTCTCCTCCCTCGCCGTCGGCGCGATCCTGGTCGTGCTGGTCGCCGTCATCGGGTCGCTCACCGTGCTGCCGGCGCTGTTGGCCAAGCTCGGTCACTGGATCGACCGGCCGCGCATCCCGGTCCTGTGGCGGCTCACCGCAGCCCGTACCGGCAACCCGCGCGTGTGGTCCGCGCTGCTCAAGCCGTCCCTGCGCAAGCCCGCGGTGACGCTGGCCGTCGGCACCGTCGCCATGGTGGCGCTCGCCATCCCGGCCTTCGGCATGACGCTCAAGCTGCCCACGGCGTCCGACCTGCCGCGGTCGATCCCGATCATGAACTCGTACGACCGGCTCACCGCGTCGTTCCCGAGCTCGGGCGAGACGCACACCGTGGCGATCAAGGCCCCGGCCAACGAGCTGCCGCAGGTGCAGGCTGCCATCGCCGAGCTCGAGCGCCGCGTCGCCGTCGACCCGCTGTTCGCCCACGACCAGAAGCCCGAGGTCCGTACCTCGGCCGACCACACCGTCACGACCGTGCACATCGGGGTCGACGCCCAGCCGGGCACCCCGCTCGCGGCCCGCTCCCTCGCCGACATCCGCCACATCCTCGTACCCCAGACCATCGGGAAGGTCCCCGGAGCGGTGTACGCGGTCGGCGGTGACATCGGTGGGCAGGCCGACTTCGTGTCGAGCATGCAGGCCTCGCTGCCCTGGGTCATCGCCTTCGTCCTCGGGCTGACCCTGATCGTGATGCTGGTGACCTTCCGGTCGATCGCCATCGCCCTCACCGCGATCGGGCTCAACCTGCTCTCGGCCGGTGCGGCGTTCGGTGTGCTGGTGCTCGTCTTCCAGCACCACTGGGCCGAGGGGCTGCTCGGGTTCCACTCCACCGGAGCCGTCGTCGCCTGGCTACCGCTGTTCCTGTTCGTGGTGCTCTTCGGCCTGTCGATGGACTACCACGTGTTCGTCGTCAGCCGCATCCGCGAGGCAGCGATGCGCGGTGAGTCGACCAAGGACGCGGTACGGCACGGCATCACCAGCTCGGCCGGCGTCGTCACCAGCGCCGCCGCGGTCATGATCGCCGTGTTCAGCGTCTTCGCCACCCTGAGCACGATCGACATGAAGCAGCTGGGCGTCGGCCTCGGCGCGGCGATCCTCATCGACGCGACCATCGTCCGCATCGTCCTGCTGCCGTCGGTGATGGCCCTGCTCGGCCACCGCAACTGGGCCGCCCCGGCCTGGATCCGCCGCGGTGCGCCGCAGGTGCCGCTGGAGGCCGCACCGAAGGCACTGTCCCGCGTCTGACCGCTCAGAAGCAGGTCTCGCTCCGCCCGGCTCGCCTGGCTTGCGCTGCTGCAAGCCGGGCGAGCCATCCTGCGATGCCTGCGGCTCCCTGCATCAGGCCGGCCCCCGGCGGCAGGTCGGGCGGGTCGACGGTGTGCTCATGGTTCGACCAACGGGTGCCCTCGTCGTCAGTGATCGCGTACGAGATCACGTCGTCGGCCAGGGCGGCGGACCAGTCGAGCAGCTCGCGGTCGCCGGTCACGGCATGGCGGTCGAGCAGCATCAGGCCTACCCCGGCCGTGCCGCAGCACCGGCCGACGTTGTCCCAGAACCCGGGGTAGCGCCGGGCGGGCAGCCCGCTGTCCCTCAACGCCTGCAGACAGGCCGAGATCGCCTGCTGCCACGCAGGATCCGGCGCGATCTCGGCTAGAGCAGCAAACAGTCGTACGGTGCCTGCGGGCCCATGGCACCAGCCGAAGGACACCGCCGGCGGGAGGCTCTTGGGCGGGAACCGGTTGGGCAGCACCCACCCGTCCGACGTCGTCGCGAGCCGAATCAGCGAGTGACCAGCCTCGGCCGCCAGCTCCACGAGATCGGGACGGGCCAGCGCCTGCCCGGTCAGCAGCAGCGCGTACGCGACCCCTGCCGTGCCGTGCGAGAACCCCGGCATCAGCCGGTCCTCCCCCGGCGACATGGTCCAGTGCAGCCCGAGATCGGATCGCTCCGCCGCGGCGTCGAGCCTGCTGGCCAGGGCCTCCAGCGCCCTGCCGACAACCCCGAGATCCTCTGGCAGCAAGGCGATCAGCGTGCCGGCGTCGCCAGAGATGACGTCGTAGTAGCGGCCCGCGTCGGCTGGTCGACAGGCCCACTCGCTGATGGCCGCGGCCAGCCGGTCCGCCGCCGCACCGGCCGCGGGGTCGTCAGCGCTACGGGACCAAGCACGCAGCGCGACAAGGCGTCCGGCGGCGCCCTCGAACAGGTCGCCCGTCACGGCGTCGGCCACGTGGAACAGCCGGCCACGTGCGCTGGCCGCGAGCGGCGTGCAGTCGACGCCGTACCGGAACGCCTCGGCGGTCGCAAGGAGCACACCCGCGGTGCCGACGTAGAGGTCGTCGGCCACGACACCGTTGTCGGTCCAGGCAGACCCACCGGGCGCGTCCACCGCCTGCGATGCGACCCAGCGCAGCGCGTCCGCGGCAACGTCGGCGTAGTCGGTCACCCGCCTACCTTGCCAGACCTCAGCCGAGGTCGGCGACGAGCACCTGGACGCTCGGGTTGGTCGAGCCCGCCGTCAGGTTGCTCGCCAGTGACTGGAACGCGACGTGGAGACCGTCGCCGGACAGAGCCGGATATGTGCTGTCGCCGTTGCCGGCCACGCCCGCCGACGAGCTCACCAGCAGCGTGGTGCCTTGCTGCCACTGCGCCCGGGAGACCTGCAACTTGCCAACGTCGATGGGATGAATGGCACGCCTGAGCGGGGGTGTCGAGTCGTACGCCACTTCCGTACCGTCCGACGAGATCGAGGCGTGCTCGCCGGAGGTGTCCAGGGTGCCGCCCGCCGCCAGCGTGAGCACGTGCGTTGCCGTGTCGGCGACGAGGATCGCACTAGACGCGTTGCCGCCCGCGACCAAGTTGCTCGCCGTCGTCTCGAACGCGACGTAGGTGCCGTCAGCCGACACGCTCGGGTTTTCGCTGTTGAAGTCGCCCGGCGCGCCGGACGCCGTCGACAGCAGCGTCGTCACGCCTGCTGCGCGCGCGTACACCTGCTCGGACTGGTTCATGCCGAGCGGGACTGCCGTCTGCAGCGCCGGTTCACCCGACTCGAACGCCACGACCGTGCCGTCGCCCGAGATGGCCGGCTCGCCGCTGTCATGCGTGGGCGCGCCGTGGGTGGTGGTCTCCGACACGAGGGTCGCGACACCCGTGTTGAGGGGCTCGACGTAGATGTTGGCGTGTCCACCCGTCGCAACCGAGGCGAGATCCGTTGCGTTGGAGGTGAAAGCGACCGTGGTGCCGTCGGCCGAGATGACGCCCTGATAGCTGTACTGATTGGCCGGCACCCCGTTGACCTGGGACAACAACCGGGTCGCCCCGAGCTGGGTGTCGCGCACGAACACGTCGGAGAAGCCGTTGCCGTCGCCGGCCACGAGATCGGAGGCGGTGGACGAGAAGACCACGAAGCGGCCGTCGGCCGAGATCGAGGGGGCGGTGCTGTCCCCGTTGCCGGGTACGCCGTTGGTCGCCGCCGAGATCAGTGAGGTGATGCCGGTCTGCCGATCGCGCAGGTAGACCTGCTGCTTGGCCGACGGCTGGCCCGCCAGGTTGGTGGCGCGGGACTGGAACGCGACGAAGCGGCCGTGCTGGGAGACGACCGCGTTCTGGCTGTCGTCGTTGCCGGGATCGCCTCCCGCGCTCGAGGACAGCCGCGCGATGCCTTGCACCAGCGCAAGGTTGCTGACCACCGACGGTGCGGACGCCCCTGCTGGGTTGAGCGCGACGACGGTGAACGAGTAGTAGGTGCCGCCGGCCAGGCTCAGGGTGACCTCCGGAGTCGGGCTCGTGGCGGTGACCCCGCCCGGTGAGGCGGTGACCTGGTAGCCGGTGACTGCGGCGCCGCCAGAGTCCATGGGTGCAGCCCAGCTCACCGTCGCCTGACCCGCTGCTGCGCTGGTCGCGGTCGGGGTTCCCGGGCTGCCTGGCACCGTGAACGGGGTGACCGCGGCCGCTGCAGCGCCCCCGCCTCTGCTGTTGACCGCCGTGACCGTGAGCGAGTAGGACGTGCCGTTGGTCAGACCAGAGACCACGGCCGACGTGGCGGACGGGCCCACGACCAGGGTGGCGCCACCCGGCTGAGCGACGACGGTGTACGCGGTGACCGGCGTGCCGCCGTCGTCCTCCGGCGCCCGCCAGCTGACCCGCGCGGCTGTGCTCAGCGCGGCGGCCTGCACCGAGCGAGGCGGCGTGGGTACGCGCAACGTCAGCAGGTAGCCGACCACGTCGACGGAGACCCGCACCGCGCCCGGCGAGGTGCTGGTGACCGCGATGCGGCCGCCTGAGCCCGGCTCGACGGCGACGAGCGACGCGACGCTGCGCCCAGCGGTGAAGGCAATCGTCCAACGAGTCTTGCTGTTGCCGTACGGGTAGACGGTCAGCGAGCCGGACCGCGCAGGAGCGGCCACGGTCACCGCGACAGCGACCTCGCCCACATGGGCACTCGGCAGACCCGCCTTGCCAAGGGTCGCGAAAGCGCTGGAACCTTTACTGCGCAGGACAACTGACGTCAGCCGGTGACCAGGGAGGGGAACGAACGTCGTGGTCGCGTGAGCTGCCGCCGGGCTGCCCGCGAGGGCGTAGTAGCCGGTGACGGAGGCACCCACCTGCACGCTGGCGCCGGCACTGTTGAAGACGGTCAGCCGGTCGCGCGACCCCGGCCTCACCACCACCGTGGCGCTGGCGGGGTGACCCGCGGTGAAGGCGACCGACACGGTGCCGGGCCGCTGGGTCCCGTCCGGGTAGATGACCACCGTGCCCGAGGCGGTCGACGTGGCGACGGAGACACGGAGAACGACAGCGGAGACGCCTGCCGCAGGCACCCCCGAGACTCCGAAGCTCACCGCGCCCCTCGCCGGCACCTTGGCGTTGAGGACACGGTGGTGGGTTACGGAGACGAGACCGGCGGACGATGACGGCTTGGCCGCTGCGGGCACTGCTGCGACACCTACAGCTGCCAGCACGAGAACTGCGGACGTGCTCAGTCGCAGGAGGGTTCGGCTGACACGCGGCATCGCTCTGCTCCCCGGACCGGAGGTTTCCGGGGCCGTTGTGGCCCCAGACCGTGCGACAGGACCAGAGCCCGAGTGCGTGGCGGAAAATACACGTCCTGGCGCACAGGATGTTCCGCGAACCGATCCTGGCGCCGGAAGGCTGGCTCGGCTTTCGTCGAAATCACCGAGGCCAAACACGCCGCCGCCGGGCGCGAACCCCGGAGAGTCTGGGACGCTGGTGGGGTGACCGACCTCGACGCACTGCTCACCCTCGCCACGGACATCGCCCACGAGACCGGTGCGCTGATCCTCGACCGCGACGCCAGCACCGACCTCGCCGTCCAGACCAAGTCGACCGACACCGACGTCGTCACGGCCAAGGACACGGCCGCCGAGCGGCTGATCCGGGCCCGGCTCGACGTCGAGCGACCCGACGACGGCTTCCTCGGTGAGGAGAGCGGCCACGGTACGGGCAGCACCGGTGTGCGGTGGATCGTCGACCCCATCGACGGCACGGTCAACTACCTCTACAACATCCCGCAGTACGCCGTGTCGATCGGGGTCGAGATCGATGGCGTCGTCCAGGTCGGCGTGGTCTACGACCCGGCGAAAGACGAGATGTACCAGGCAATCTCAGGCGGCGGCTCGACCCTCAACGGTGCCACGCTCGCCTGCTCGACCGAGACCGTCCTGAGTCAGAGCCTGGTCTGCACCGGCTTCGGCTACGCCGCGGCACGGCGCACGCGCCAGGCCGAGATCCTGCTCCAGGTGATCCCCCACGTCCGCGACATCCGGCGCATGGGCGCCGCGTCGCTCGACCTGTGCGCCGTGGCGGCGGGTCGCGCCGACGGCTACTACGAGCGCGGGCTCAACCCGTGGGACGTCGCCGCGGGCGTGCTCATCGCCCAGGAGGCCGGTGCGGTCGTGACCGACATCGACGGAGCCTTCCCGACCGCTGACTTCGTCCTTGCGGCGGCCGCCGGCGTACACAAGGAGCTGCTGGCACTGCTCGCGCCGTTGCGACCCGACCTGTCCTGAGCGACTGATACCTGTTCAAGGGCGCGACGGGTCCTCACTGTTCGTGAGGACCCGTTGTCGTCGTTGGGGAGGTTGGGATGCGGTTCATCGGTGGTGTGACGCAGCAGAAGTACGTGGAGCTGACCCGTGGTCTTGACCCGTCCAAGTGTTTGGCGGTCGGGGTCGATGTTGGTAAGCGCAACGCGTTGGCGTTGATCGCGGACCACCGGGGCGAGGTCGTTGGGCCGCCGGTGGTCTTCGACTTGACGGAGCCGGGCGTTTGTCATCTCGAGGAAGCGATCGCGGCCGCGCAGGCTGCTCGCCAGGCGGGGTCGGTGCGGGTCGGGATCGAGGCCGCCGGGCACTACCACCGGCCGGTGCTGGCCCGGTTGTCGGCCACGTTCGACACAGTTGAGCTCGGGCCGGCGATGGTGAAGTCAGCGCGGGAGGCGCAGGGGTCGGCGAAGATCAAGACAGACCTGCGAGACTGCGCCGCGATCATCGACCTGGTGATCTCCGGGATGGGGTTCAGCCCGCAGCAACGGGACGCGGCGATGGTCGACCAGCTGGTCTGGGCCGGCCTACGGGCCCGGCGGGTGAAGACCAGGACCGCGTTGTCCAATCAGCTCCTGGGCACCCTGGACCTGGTCTTTCCCGGGTTGGACGGCTGCTTCGACACCCTGCTGGGCACAAGGATCGGTGCGGTGCTGCTGGAGCATTTCCTCGACCCGGAGCAGATGCTCGCCCTGGGTGCCGACGGGATGCAGGCTTTCGCGAAGTCTCATGGGGTGCTGCTGCGGGCACCGAAAGCGGCGCAGCTGGTCACGGCCGCGGCTGACGCGTTGCGACTGCCTGCGCGGGAGAGAGCCTGCCGGGCAGCGGTTCTGGCCACCGACGTGGTGCTGCTGGGCGCGGTGAACGCCGACATCACCGCGGCGGAGGCACAGCTCGCCGCCGTGCTCCCGGCCACCCCGGCCGGGGTGCTGACCAGCCTGCCCGGGATCGCGGTCGTCCGGGCATCGGCCTACGGCGCCGCGTTGGGTGACCCCTCGCGGTTCACCGGCCACGCGCAGGCCTACCGCCTCGCCGGGATGCACCCCGCCACCTACGACTCCGCCGGGACCAGCCGCGGTGGGCAGCACCTGAGCCGCCGCGGCAGCCCGGACCTGCGGGCCGCGATCGTCGAGCTCGGGAAAGGCCTCGCCCAACGCGATCCGCACTTCGCCGGCTACAAACGGCAACTCCTCGGCCGAAGGATGCCCGCGTTGAAAGCGAACATCGCGGTCGGGCACAAGGCACACCGCCTCGCGTTCGCGCTCATGCGCGCCGGCGCCGAGTACGACCCTGAGCGTTACGCCCGCTCCCTGCAATCCGGTGGGGAGCACCGACCGGGGGCGGGTGGGCCCGTCAAAACAACGACCGCGAAGCGGCTTGCCGGCGCGACGTGACCCACCCGCTTCTTCACACCGTCTCGCGGAAGGACCCGACAGGCAAGACCCCGCTGCCCCGGTGAGAAGGGCTCGATGGCGGGGGCCCGGAACGACGTCGAAACGACTACGCAGCACGACCCGACAGGGCCCTGACTGCGCCGCTAGTAAGACGCCCGGGCCCCTCCCAACGAGCGAGTGCGCCCAGTTACCAGAGCCACCCCGCGTGAGCTCGCGTCATCAGACAGCACCGCAGGAACGCCATCACCCACCGTCACCACCAGCGGCAACAGGCGCGGGCAACGCCGCGCCTCTCGAACCCATGCCGCCCGGCCCATTGACGAGAGCCCCCAGTTACTAGCGGGGGTCGGCGCCGATGCGGTCAGCGGGCATGGTCAGCGACTCGGCCCAGGTCAGCGGGCGCCTCTGCTCCTCCTGGCCGCGGATGGTGCCGCACGACAGGCACCGGGCGTACTCCCGGATCTCGCCGGCCGGCGGGCCGAACCAGCGGAACCGGCGGTGGCCGCTGCGGATCAGGGCGTGCGTGGTGTCCGGGCCGCAGGTGGCGCAGGACAGCGAGCGCCACCCCGTCTCCTGCCGCACCCGCCTGCCCGTGTTCATATGGCCAATGCTCCCTGACGCCTGTTACGCCCGGATCACACTCAGGCGGCACTCAGGCAACAACCCGGTCTGGATTCGGTCACGAAACGTTCATTCGGGTTTGACCGGAACCGATCAGGGCACCCGACCGGCGGAGTTGCCAGCAAGGTCCCAGGCGCGAGAAGTAACACCGGCGCACTGCGGCGCGACCTGCTGAGGCATGATGTCTTGGCCCCCCTGCTCACGCGAGCTACATCGTCTCGCGCCCGTAGACCGACGGAGACGCCTTCCTTGAGACCGCAGCACCGTGTCGCCCGGATCCGCTCGGTCGGCCGGCTCAGCAGGCTCACCTTGGGCATGGTGGTGGGCATGGCGCTCGCGGGGGCAACGGTCGCCGGAGCATCCAGCACCGCCGTCGCGGCGACGAAGCCGGCCGTCGGGGTGATCCATGCGGCGTCCCCGAGCTCGCTGGCCGCCGCCGCCGGAGGGCCGGCCCGGGTCTCCGAGCTGATCGGCAACGGCGCGTGGTGCTGGTTCCAGGACCCGCGGGCCATCCACTACGTCGGCCAGCACGACCGCACCTACGTCGGCTACGTCACCAGCACCGGTGACATCGACGTGCTCGCCCTCGACGACCCCACCGGCACGGTCTACCAGACCGTGCTGCACCCGGCACTGGTCGCCGATGATCACGCTGCGCCGGGGCTCGAGGTGCTGCCCGACGGCCGCATCGCCGTCTTCTACGCCGGCCACGTCGGCAACGCGATGTTCTACCGCATCTCGACCAACCCCGAGGACGTCACGTCGTTCGGCCCCGAGCTCCAGGTCCCGGTCAATGTCCAGGGCCCGTACGGCTACACCTACGCCAACCCGATCTACGTGCCCGCCGAGCACCGCACCTACCTGTTCTTCCGCGGCGCCGACGCCCGGCCGGTCATGACGTGGAGCGACGACAACCTGCAGACCTGGTCGCCCGCGCACACGCTGGTGCTGCCGGCCGGCGCCCTGCCGGGCCAGCGCCCGTACGCGAAATATGCGACCAACGGCACCGACACGATCTACTTCACGTTCGACGACGGCCACCCGCGCGACATCCCCACCAACAGCGTCTACTTCATGTCGCTCAAGGGTGGCGAGTTCTCCCGCGCCGACGGCACCCCGATCGCCAGCCTGGCCTCGGTCACCGGCTCCGACGGTACGAACGGCGGCGCGGGTGCGCCGATCTCCAACACCGCAGCCGACCTCGTCTACAACGGCGGCGGCCCCGACGGCAAGGCGTGGGTGCAGGACATCGCGGTCGGCGCCGACGGCCGGCCGGTCATCCTGTTCGCCACGTTCCCCAACGACAGCAACCACCGCTACCACTACGCGGCGTGGACCGGCACCGCCTGGCAGGAGCACGACTTCACCGGCGGCGGCGGGTCGATCGCCACGATCGGCGGCGAGACCGAGTACTCCGGCGGCCTGAGCCTCGACCACAACGACCCGAGCATCGTCTACACCTCGCGGCAGCACGGCACGAGCGGCACCGAGTGGGAGATCCAGCGCTGGACGACCCCGGACGGAGGCACCACGTTCTCCGGCCCGGTCAGCATCACCGCCAACTCCACCGTCAAGAACGTCCGCCCGGTGGTGCCGTGGGGTCCGCCCGGCCCGGTCAAGCTGCTCTGGATGTCCGGCACCTACACCCACTGGAAGGGCTTGTACGACACGAGCATCCAGATGCTCACGACCACCCGGGCGCCGACCACCGCACGCATGAGCGTCTCCGCCCCGGCCGTCCCCTCCAACCAAGCGGTGACCGTCACCGCGCGGGCCGTCTTCGGCTTCGGTGGGGTGCCGTCGCCCGGCATGACCGCGGCGCTCTTCGCCCGGCCGGCCGGCTCCGCCAACTACAGCCGCATCGCCACCGTGCACGCCGACAGCCAGGGACTCGCGACGTTCCACGTCGAGCAGAAGCGGCCCACCCGCTATCTCGTACGGTTCGGCAGCACGCAGACGGCCACCGGATCCCAGGCGCCGAGCGTGGTCGTCGAGCAGAAGGTCGCGACGATCAGCCACATCACGGTGTCGGCCCCGACGTTGTTGGCCGGCCACACCCAGCGGGTCACCGCACGGCTGATCAACGGCGACAACGGCCGGCCGCTGGCCAATCAGCGCGTGATCATCCAGAGCCGCACCGCCGGCTCGCCGATCTGGACGACCTTCGGCCGGGCCATCACCAACAAGCAGGGTCTCGCCACCTTCGCGGCCCACATGGTGCGCACGTCGGTGCTCCGCGTCGTGTTCCCGTCGCAGGCACAGCTGGGCAGCTCGGCCAGCGCGGCACTGAAGGTGAACGTGACGCCGATCGATGCGGTACGGGTCGCGCTCGACCACAGCGCCATCCACGCCGGCCACACCGCGGTGGTCGAGACCCGGGTCGTCGACGCGATCACGCAGCACGGTCTCGCCCACGCCCCGGTCACCCTGTGGGCCAACAGCGGCGGGGCGGGCTGGTCGCAGGTCGGCACCCAGGTCGGCACCCACGCCGACGGCACCGCCCACTGGACCGTGCAGCCGACGTCGACCACGGTCTACGAGGTGCGCGTCGACCACGTCGGACCGCGGGCGCCGATCACCAGCAGCCCGATCACCCTCAGCGTCACCTGACCGCTCGGGGTGAACCAGTCCCGCACCCGCTGGTCGGCGCGATTGCGTGATGGCCCCGGCCGACGCATGCTCGTGCGATGGGCTTCCGCAGGGACGACGACGAGCCGCCGCGCGAGATCGACGTCTCCACGCCCTGGTCGGGCGACGCGGCCCCCCTGGACGCCCTCGGCCACGAGCCGGCGCCCCGACGACGGGGCCTCGCCGTCGTGGGTCTTGCGGCGCTAGTGGCCGCGGGCGTGACGCCGGTGATCGTCCATCACCACCAGCAGGACGTCCTGCGGCACGACCGGGCGGCGTACGAGCAGCTGGTCAGTCTCTCCGCCGACGGCGAGGCGGCCGTCGAGGAGGCGGTGTCGCAGACCCGCGACGTGTCGCAGTACGCCGAGCCGCTGCTCAACTCGCAGCTGACGTCGGCGACCACGCGCACCACGCTCTACCGGCAGGTCAAGGCAGCACAGGACGCCAGCCGCGCCGCGATCGTCGCCCAGCGCCAGCGGCTGGCCGACGACAAGACCACGCAGTCGCACCGGCTCAAGGCGGCCCGCAGCGCCACGCTGGCCTACCTCGACGGCTGGTCGGCGATGTTCTCGCCCCCTGCCGGCAGCGGGTTCGCCGAGTCGACCGACGACCTCGCCGCTCGGCACCGCGCCGCCCTACTGGCCCTGCAGGCGGCAGCCCCCGACCAGACGCTCGCCGCCGAGGCCGGCGACGCGCTGGGCACCACCGACGTCGAGTGAGCTAGCGAGACACCGCGTTGGCATTGACCACGCTGCGGTAGAAGTGGCCGCTGTCCTTGATCGTCCGCTCCTGCGTGTCAAAGTCGACCCGGATCACGCCGAAGCGCTTGTCGTAGCCCCAGGCCCACTCGAAGTTGTCCAGCAGCGACCAGACGAAGTAGCCACGCACGTCGGCACCGTCGGCGATGGCGCGGTGCACCTCGCCGAGGTGACGTTGGATGTAGGAGAGCCGGTTGGCGTCGTGCACCTGACCGTCACCGGAGACGACATCGTCGTACGCGGCGCCGTTCTCGGTGATGATCAGCGGCACGCCGTAGTCGGCGTGCAGCCGTACCAGGAGGTCGTGCATGCCCTCCGGCTGGACCGGCCAGCCCATCGCGGTGTGCTCGTCGCTGGTGTCGACGCCCTTGACGTCGTCGCAACCAGGCCAGATGGCCATGCCACCGTCGCCCGCATCGGTGTGGGCGACCGTGCCGGGGTTGTAGAAGTTGACGCCGAGGAAGTCGATCGGCGCGGCGATGATGTCGAGGTCGCCGTCCTTGACGAAGGACCAGTCGGTCACGCCCGCGGTGAACTCCTGGACGTCGGCCGGATAGCTCGCCTTGAACAGCGGGTCGGTCCACATGCGGGTGTGCAGGCCGTCGACCTTACGAGCGGCCGCCTGGTCATGCTCGCTCGAGGTGTACGGGCGGAACTCGCCCGGGTTGAGCGTGATCGAGACCTTGGCCTCGGCCGGCAGGATGCGGCGCAGCTCGGGGACGGCCAGGCCGTGGCCGAGCAGCAGGTGGTGGGCGGCGGAGAAGATCTCCGGGGCGTTGGTGTTGCCGGGCGCGTGCTCGCCGGAGCCGTGACCGAGGAACGCCGAGCACCACGGCTCGTTGAGCGTGGTCCACGTGCCGACTCGGTCGCCGAGCGCCTCCGCGACGACGGCTGCGTACTCGGCGAAGCGGTAAGCAGTGTCGCGGTTGGTCCAGCCGCCGACGGCACCGAGCTCGGCGGGGAGGTCCCAGTGGTAGAGCGTGAGGGTGGGCGAGACGCCCGCGGCGAGCAACTCGTCGACGAGGCGCGAGTAGAAGTCGATGCCGGCGGGGTTGACCGTGCTGCCGCCACCGGGGAGCACGCGCGACCACGAGACCGAGAAGCGGTACGAGGCCAGCCCGAGGTCGGCCATGAGCGCCACGTCGTCGCGGTAGCGGTGGTAGTGATCGGCCGCGACGTCGCCGGTCTCACCGTTGGTGACCTTGCCTGGTGTGTGGGAGAACACGTCCCAGATCGAGGGCGTCCTGCCGTCCTCGGCCGCGGCACCCTCCACCTGGTAGGCGGCGGTGGCCGCTCCCCAGAGGAAGCCGGGCGGGAAGGCGAGCACGTCAGGGTCGGTCGAGGTCATGCCGGGTCTCCTCGTACTGAAGGGAGGGTCCGGCTTGCCCGTCCGGCGCGAGGCCGGACGGGCAAGCCGTGGGACTAGATGATCGGTACAGCTACCAGAACTACCAGCCTCAGCTGTTGGGCGTGAGGTGCAGGATCACATACGCGACACCGGCGGGGTTCGGGGCCGGGTCCATGTACTGGTTGTCCTTGTCGACCCAACCGCTGTAGTTCTTGGAGTTGTACTCGTACCAACCCGCCGCGTACATGATCGGAGCGACCGGGGTCTGCTCGTTCATGACCTTGGCGAGCACGTTGATCGCAGCCGTGGCCTGAGCCTCGGAGCCGGCCTTGGCGTACGAGGCAAGCGCCGCGGTCGCGTCAGCATTGTTGAAGCGGCCGTAGTTGCCGCTCGCGTTCTTCGCGCTGGCACCGCTGGACAGCGCCGGGTCGAGCCAGCCCTCGTACGTGGCGTACGGGGACGGGCCGGTGTTGCTCCAGTGGATCGCCGTGTCGAAGGTGCCGGCGGCGAGGTCTGCGTACCACTTGTTGGGGTCGACACCGTTGGGCGTGGCGTTGAAGCCGAGCGACTTGAAGGTGGCCGACATGATCTGCGACGCCTGGTAGTAGTCGGTGTAGGCGGTCGGGTCCTCGATCTTGAACGCCACCTCCACACCACCCTTGGCCCAGAAGCCCTTGCTGTCCTTCGCGTAACCGGCACCGGTCATGAGCGTCTGAACCGCAGCCGCGTCAGCGGCCGGCTTCAGGTCGTTCTTGTAGGCGTCGGGGAGCAGCGCGGAGAAGTTGGGCAGCAGGAGGCCGCTCGACGAGGACGCCGGAGGCTCGTAGCCCTGCTCCGCACCGGTCGACACCTTGGTGCGGTCGATGGCGGCGCTGATCGCCTTGCGGACCTGCGGGTCCCTGAGGGCGGCCGGGCCGGTCGTCACGTTGAAGACCAGGTTGGCCACGTTGATCGACGGGAACCAGTAGTGGTTCGTCGCCGGGTTCTTGGCGACGAACGCCGTCTGCACGTGCGAGACGAAGTTTCCGGCGTAGTCGATCTTGCCGGCCGACAGCTGCTGGAGGGCGACGTCGTTGGTGGAGTACGACGGGACGTCGACCTCGGGCACCGGCGGCTTGCCACCCCAGTAGGTGGGGTTGGCCTTGAACTGCAGGCCGGAGGTGCTGAAGGTGGCCAGGGTGTACGGGCCGGTGCCGATCGGCTTGGCGTCCGCGAACTTGGACGCGTCGGGAGCGGCGCTGTACGCGGCCTTCTTCACGATGAAGGTCTGGCCGGCGATGTTGAAGATGTTCTGGAACTGCGGAGCGGTGAAGGTGACCGTCACCTGGTTGGTGCCCTTGACCGCCGCGCTGGCGACGGGCAGACCGGCACGGTTGGTGGCCGGCGTGTCCTTCATGACCTGGAACGTGTAGGCCACGTCAGCAGGCGTCAGCGGCGAGCCGTCGCTGAACTTCACGCCGTCGCGGATGGTGAAGGTGATCTGCGTGCCGTCGGCGTTCCACGCGAAGTCCGTGGCGAGCCACGGGTAGGCGGTGTTGGCCTTGAGGTCGTTGAACATCAGCAGCGGCTCGTAGAAGAGCCCCTCGACGTTGAGCTTGTAGCCGAACCCGTTCGAGTTGAACGCGTTGAAGTTGTCCTCGAGCGCGGGGATCGGGTTGTTCTCGACCGTGATGGCCTTGGTGCCCTGCTTGGTGGGGATCGCCAGCGTGGGCGCCAGGGTGACGCCACCGTGGCCGGCGCCGGCCGCGGTGGATGCCGGAGCCGAGGCCGACGAAGCGGCGGTGGTCGCAGCGGCCGACGTAGCAGCTGCTGCGGAGGTGGCCGCCGCGGAGGTCGCGGCTGCTGCCCCTGCGGAGGTCGCGGCGGCTGCGCCGCTGGACGGGGTGGAGGCCTTGGGCGTTGAGCTTGAGCTCGAGCAGGCGGCGGCACTCAGGCACACCACACCTACTACGGCGCCGGCAACGGATCTGCGAAGCATAGGAACCTCTCCAAACCGGTCGGCAGTCGTTGCCGACGATGGGTACGGGACGTGCAGGGGCGTGCAGGGGTCATGCAGGAACCACACGGGGACATACGAGTGGCGTGACGCTGGCTCTGGGTGCCTAGCGCTAGGAGGGTGCTGAGGTCATCCGCTGGCTGGGGATGCCCTCTCAGTGGCGCCACCGGCGGACGCGCCCGCCGACGATGCGCGAATAGATGTCATGTGCTCTCTCCGACCGCGGGATGGGTTCGCGCGGGTAGGACCCTGTCACCGGACATGGCCGGGGACAGTGGCTCGAGGGTGTGCAACCAGCACGCGGCGCCGTGGCCGGGCTCGACCGGGAAGGTCGGCGGCTGCTGCGCGGAGCAGACAGGCATCACGTGGGGGCACCGGGGGTGGAACCGGCAGCCCGACGGCGGCGCCACCAGCGACGGCGGCGCACCGGCGGCGCCGAGCCAGGGCTTCTCGTCCGTGTACGGATCGGGAGCCGCGCTCAGCAGGAGCTGGGTGTACGGGTGGGCCGGGTTGTTGGCGATCGTGTCGGCCGGACCGACCTCGACCACCTTGCCGGCGTACATCACCATGATCGTGTCCGCGAGGTAGCGGGCGGACGCGATGTCGTGCGTGACATAGAGAATCGCGAGCCGCTCGCGGTCACGCAGGTCGGCCAGCAGGTTGAGCACGCCAAGCCGGATCGACACGTCGAGCATGGAGACCGGCTCGTCCGCGAGCAGCACCCGCGGCTCGACGGCAAGACCGCGGGCGATCGACACCCGCTGGCGCTGGCCACCCGAGAGCTCGTGCGGGTACTTGTCGATGAACTGCTCGGCCGGCTCGAGGTTGACCCGCCGCAACAGGTTGAGGACGGACTCCTCGAGGTTGTCGCCGCCCTTGCCGTGGATGAGCAACGGCCGGCTGAGGATGTAGCGCACGTTGTGCACCGGGTTGAGCGACGCGAACGGGTCCTGCAGCACCAGCTGCACGGACCTGCGGTAGTCGGCCGTCGGCTTCTTGCGGAGGTCGATCTCCTTGCCCTCGAAGAGCAGTTTGCCCGACGTCAGGCTTTGGGTACGGGCGAGAAGCCTTGACAGCGTTGACTTGCCGGAACCGCTCTCGCCCACGACCGCGGTGACCGTACCGGGACGGAGCGCCACCGAGATGTCCTCGGCCGCGTGAACGATGCTGCGGCCGAACCGGCCGTTGCGCACGTGGTAGTGCTTGGTCACGCCGACGGCCTCGAGCAGCGGCGAGGTGTCGGAGACGTCGGCCGTCACAGCGTGCCTCCGTCCGCGTTGCGAGCAGCGGCAGACGCGCTCTGGACGCGCATGCTCGGCCTGGCCTCAGGAGTGCCCGCCGTGGGCGGGGTCACGTCGAGCTCGGGCGGCACGTCGTGGGCCCCGTCCTGCAACCAGCACAGCACCTGGCGCGACCCGGACACGTCGTGCAGCTCGAGCGCCGGCGGCACCGTGGTGGTGCAGATGTCCATGGCCCAGGCACATCGGGGGTGGAACGGGCAACCGGACGGTACGTGGCGTAGGTCGGGCGGCGAGCCCTCGATGCCGGTCATCACCTTCTTCTCCCCGTGCAGCGACGGGAAGGACGAGGTGAGCCCGTAGGTGTAGGGGTGGCGCGGCGCCCGGAACAACGCCTTGGCCGGCGCCTTCTCGACCAGCCGCCCTGCGTACATGACCGCGATGGTGTCGGCGATCTCGATCAGCAGCGACAGGTCGTGAGTGATGAACAGGATGGAGAAGCCGAGCCGCTCGCGCAGGTCCATCAGCTCTTCGAGGATCTCGCGCTGGATGACCACGTCGAGGGCCGTCGTCGGCTCGTCCATGATGAGCAGGCTCGGCCCGAGGGCGATCGCGACCGCGATCATCACCCGCTGGCGCATGCCGCCGGAGAGCTCGTGCGGGTAGGACGAGAGCCGGTCGGGGCTGATGCCGACGATGCGCAGCAGCTCCTCGGCCCGGGCCACCCGGTCGGCCCGGGACGACTTCTTGTCGTGCGTCCTGAGCACGTCGTCGAGCAGCTGACCGATGCGCAGCACGGGGTTGAGGGCGTCGAGCGCGCTCTGGAACACCACCGCGATCTCAGACCAGCGCACCGCCCGGATGACCTGCTTGTCGTCGGTCAGCAGGTCGATGACCTTGGGCCGACCGCCTCCCCGCTCACGGTAGGAACCCTCGGGGTAGTCGTAGAAGTAGGCCTCACCGGCGGTGATGACGCCGGGGTCGCGCAGCAGCCGGGTCACGGCGTAGGCCAGCGTCGACTTGCCGCTGCCGCTCTCGCCGGCCAGGCCGACGACCTCGCCGCGACGGATGGTCAGGTCGACCCGGTCGACTGCGTGCACCGGCGAGTCGCCCAGCCCGTAGTCGACGCTGAGGCCGCGGATCTCGAGGAGGACCTCGTCGGACGGCTCGATCGGGGCCCACCCGCCGTCGAGCTCGACTGCGGCGGTCATGAGGCCTCCTGCGGGTTGGCGGTGAGGCGGCCGGTCGTGTCGTCGATCCGAGGAGCGGGCTTGGTCCGGATGACCGGCGTGAAGCCGAGCTGAGGACGTACCTTGAAACCCAGGGCCTTGGCCGCCTTCTTGTCACCGGTGGCGACCCGCAGCCGCGGGTTGATGAACTCGTCGATGCCGAAGTTGATCAGCGCCAGGCTGGTGCCCAGCAGGGCGATCGCGATGCCCGGCGGGATGTACCACCACCAGAAGTTGGCCTCGACTGCCGAGCTCGACGTCGCGTCGAAGAGGATGGTGCCCCAGTTGTAGTTGGAGCCGGGACTGACCACGGTGAGGAAGCCGAGACCGACGTAGGTGCCGATGGCGTAGATGGTCGTGAACAGGAACGACGAGGCGATCACCGCGGTGAGGTTGGGCATGATCTCGGCGAGGATGATCCGCCGGGTGCTCTCGCCGCTGATCCGCGCCGCTTCGACGAAGTCGCGGTTGCGCATGGACAGTGATTGGGCACGCATCACCCGCGCGCCCCAGGCCCAGCCGGTGCCGGCGATGATGAGCCCGACGATGTACGGGTTGCTGGTGCGCTCAGGTCCGAGGAAGGCACCCAGCGCGATCAGCAGGGGCAGCGCCGGGATGACGAGGAACACGTTGGCCAGCAGGGAAAGCACCTCGTCGACCCACCCGCCGACGTAGCCGGCCGAAATGCCGATGATGATCGACAACGCCGTCGCCACGATGCCCGCGAGGAACGACACGATGATGGTCGGCCGGGTGCCCGCCAGCAGCTGCGACAGCACGTCCTGACCGATGTTGCTCTGCCCGAGCCAGTGGTGGATGCCCGGCAGTTGCGACGGCGTGCCGGCCTGACCGGCGAGCGCCGGCCCGGACAGCTCGGACTGGGTGCCGGGGGCATAGGGCGCGATCCACGGGCCGATCACCGCCAGGATCAGGAAGAAGCCCAGCATGATCATGCCGATGAGGGTCTTCTTGGACTTGGCGATGCGGAACCGGCGGCGGGGCCGGCGAGCAGCGACGGAGACCGGGGTCTCCTGGGGCGCCTGCTCCTTGGTGACGTCGACGATCTCCATGGTCAGGCCTCCTGCCGGGCGCGGGGGTCGAGGGCGACGTAGACCACGTCGGCGATCAGGTTGGCGGCAAGCACGACCATCGTGATGACGAGGAAGATGCCCTGCACGAGCGAGTAGTCGAGGCTCTGCACCGCGGCCAGCAGGGTGAAGCCGATGCCGGGGTAGGAGAAGACGATCTCGGTCAGCAACGAGCCGCCGACGACAAAGCTCAACGCCAGCGCAAAGCTCGATACCTGCGGCAGGATCGCGTTGCGCGCCGCGTACCAGACGACCCGTCGTGGCGCGAGGCCGGCCGCCTCGGCGAGCAGCACGTAGTCCTCGTCGCGAACCGTCACGACCTGGTTGCGCATGCCGATGATCCAGCCGGCCAGCGACGCGCCGACGATGGTGAGCGCCGGCAGGATGCCGTGGTAGACGGCGTCTTTGAGGAAAGCCCAGTTGAGGCCGACGTGGCTGGTCGTGAAGTCGAAGCCGCCGACCGACGGGAACCAGCCGAGCTTGACCGAGAAGGCCAGCACCAGCAGCGTCGCGAGGAAGAAGTAGGGCATGGCCTGCAGGAAGGTGGTGAGCGGCAGCAGCGCCTCGATCCACGACCCGCGCCGCCAGGCGGCGAGCGTGCCGACAGCCGTGCCGATGACGAAGCTGATGACGGTGGCCAGGCCGACCAGGACGATCGTCCACCACATGTGCTGGGCGATGACGTGGGTGACCGGGACGTTGCCGAGGCTCAGCGAATAGCCGAGATCGCCGTGCAGCAGCATGTTCCAGTAGTGGAGGTACTGCTGGAACAACGTCTGGTGCACCCCTCCCTCGCCGTACTGCAGCTCGAGCGCGTGCATGGCACCAGGCGGCGCGTTGCCCTTGAGCCCGGCCAGCGCGGTGAGCACCGGGTCACCCGGGACGAGCCGCGGGATGAAGAAGTCGAGGGTGACGGCGGCCACGGCGGCGAGCAGGTAGAAACCGAGACGGCGCAGGAAGACCTGCATGTCAGGTCCTCCCAGATGTGGTGGTGAGCAACGGATTCACGCCGTCATCCCCTCAGCGGAGCCTGCGTGGTGGGCGATGATCTCGGCGTAGTGACGGCCACTGCGCTTCATGGTCCGCTGCTGCGTGTCGTAGTCGACCCGTACCAGACCGAACCGCTTGTCGTAGCCGTAGGCCCACTCGAAGTTGTCGATGAGCGACCAGGCGAAGTAGCCCTCAACCGGCGCGCCACGCCGACGCGCCCGGGCACACGCCTCGACGTGCGACTCGAGGTAGCGGGCACGCTGGACGTCGTCGACCCCCCCGTCCGGGTCGACGATGTCCTCCCACGACGAGCCGTTCTCGGTGACGTAGAGCTTGGCTGGGCGGTAGTCCTCGGCCACGCGCACGAGGATGTCCTCGAGCCCCTGGGGGAAAACCTCCCAGCCCATCGCCGTCTCCTGGGCCCCTGGCACCCGGGTCTGCACGACCTTGGCGCCGGCGCCGTGCGGGTTGTCGAGCACGACCTCGCGGAAGTAGTAGTTGACGCCGAGGTGGTCGAGCGGCTGAGCGATGACCTCGAGGTCGTTGCCCTGCACGGGCGGCTCTATGCCGTAGACCTCGATCATGTCGGCGGGGTAGCCCCGACCGAAGATCGGGTCGAGCCACCAGCGGTTGGTATGGCCGTCGGCCCGGCGCGCGGCGGCGATGTCGTCGGCATCGTCGCTCGCCGGGTAGGACGGGCTGAGGTTGTTGGTGATGCCGACCGACGGGGTGAGCGCCGCGCCGGCCCGCAGCGCCTGGACGGCCAGGCCGTGACCCAGGTGCAGGTGGTACGAGGCGGGCACCGCGGCCGCGATGTCCTTGATACCAGGGGCCATGACCCCCTCGAGGTGGCCGAGCCACGCCGAGCACAACGGCTCGTTGAGCGTCGTCCAGTTGCTGACCCGGTCACCCAGCGCGGCGGCGACCACCGCCGCGTACTCGGCGAAGGCGTAGGCAGTGTCACGGCTGGGCCAGCCGCCCCGGTCCTGCTGCACCTGCGGCAGGTCCCAGTGGTAGAGCGTGATGAACGGCGTGATGCCCTTGCCCAGCAGGTCATCGACGAGGGCGTCGTAGAAGTCGAGGCCCTTCTGGTTGACCGCGCCGGTGCCGCCGGGGATGACTCGCGGCCACGCGACGGAGAACCGGTAGGCGTTGGCGCCGAGCTGCTGGACCAGGCCGAGGTCTTCGCGCCAGCGGTGGTAGTGGTCGCAGGCGATGTCACCGGTGTCGCCGTTGTCGATCACTCCGGGCACCTGGCAGAACGTGTCCCAGATGGACGGCGAGCGGCCGTCGACGTCGATGGCGCCCTCGATCTGGTACGCGGAGGTCGCCACGCCCCAGATGAAGTCGGCGGGCAGCGGGCTGACGGCGTCGGGAGTCACGGCCGTGCTCATGAGGTCACCGACGATCGGCGGACGATGAGCGTGGTCGGCAGCACCTGGCGGGTCAGCTGCTCGTTGCCGGCGAACAGGTCGAGCAGCATGCGCGCGGCGGTGGCGCCCATGAGCCGCAGCGGCTGGCTGACCGTGGTGAGCGGCGGGTAGGTCTGGCCGGCGAGCGGGATGCCGTCGAAACCGACCACGGCGACCTGCTCGGGGACGGTGACGCCGCGCTCCAGCAGGGCCCGGATGGCGCCGACCGCCGAGAGGTCGTTGTGGGCGAACACCGCGTCGAAGCCGATGCCGGCCTCGAGCAGCGCTTCGACGGCGAGCTGGCCGCCGTCGAAGGTGAACGCCCCGTCGAGCACGCGCTCCGGCGGGACCGGGAAGCCCGCGTCGGCGTAGGTGGTGCCGAAGCCGGCGAGCCGCTCCTCGGTGCAGCCGAACTTGTCGTCGCCACGGATCACCACCGGCCGCGTACGCCCCTGCTCGAGCAGGTGACGTGCGGCCTCCTGCGCCCCGAGGAAGTTGGTCGTCGCCACGGAGGGGAACAGCGGCTGGTGGCCACGGTCGTCGATCATCACGACCGGCAGGCCGCCGGCGTGCAGCCCGGCGATGTAGTCGAGGGTGCCCTCGGGCTCGATGACCAGCAGGCCGTCGAAGGACTTGGCGGACACCTGGGTGGCGAACTGGCGCATCGACTCCTCGCCGCGTGTGCAGGTGAACAGCGAGAGCGCGTAGGCCTCGGCCTCGACCACGTCGACCACGCCCTGCAGCACGTCACCCATCCAGGGCCAGCTGAGCGAGGGCACCAGGACGCCGAGCGTGCGGGTCCGACCACGGGCGAGGCCCACGGCACCCGAGCTGGGCACGTAGCCCAGCTCCGCGATGACCGTGCGGACCCGCTGCGCGGTGCGCTCGTCAAGGTCGCCCTTGACGTTGAGCACCCGCGACACCGTGGTCTTGCTGACGCCCGCGCGAGCGGCGACGTCGGCGATGGTGACCCGCACTGGCACGTCCGATCCTGATCGTCGAGCGGGGGGCATGGCTCTCCCGGTACCGGTACCGGAAACGGTTCCGGTACCGGTTCCAGGACACAATGGTCCGCTTGGCCCGCTATTGCAATCACGGCCCGATAACGTTTACGTAGCGACTCACCCGTGAGCGCGGAGCAGGGCGGGCAGGGGATGTGAGAGCGCTTCCATCACCATGGCCACCTCGGGCCTCCGGGTCAATCACAGCCCGGTAACGGTTTCGGATCGCTCCCACCGTGAGCGCCAACCGGTGCGGAAAAGGGTGCGCCGACAGGTCCTCGGCGGGCCGGCGCGGTCCTCACCCACGCCCGAAATGTCCGATGTGGGGATACTAGCGCCCCGCGAGCCGGCCCACGCCAACTCGCTCCTGCGCCGCCCCCCATTCCGGATCACTGGGCGGCTTTGGCGGCTATGGCGGGTCCCAGAACAACCAGAACGGCCCAGTGATCCACGATCACTGGGCCGTTCTGGCGCGTATCCGCACCGTCATTCCCGCCAACGCCGCCCAGTGATCCACAAGAGGGGGGCGGGCAACGCAGACGGCCGGCGCCCCCATGAGGAGCGCCGGCCGCAACGTGCAGCGGGGGCTACTTGCTGAGCGAGGTGCCCACCGAGCGCAGGTCGGTGCACGCCTCGACGATGCGCTGGGCCATGCCGGTCTCGGCGGCCTTGGACCACGCCCGCGGGTCGTACGCCTTCTTGTTGCCGACCTCGCCGTCGACCTTGAGGACGCCGTCGTAGTTGGCGAACATGTGGCCCACGACGGGACGGGTGTACGCGTACTGCGTGTCCGTATCGATGTTCATCTTGACCACGCCGTAGTCGAGCGTCTCGCGAATCTCCTCGAGCAGCGAGCCCGATCCACCGTGGAAGACCAGGTCGAACGGCTTGTCCCCGTGGCCCGGGTGGGCAGCGGCGACGGAGTCCTGCAGCTCCTTGAGCACCGGCGGCCGCAGCTTGACGTTGCCCGGCTTGTAGACGCCGTGCACGTTGCCGAAGGTCGCGGCGAGCAGGTAGCGGCCGTTCTCGCCGAGGCCGAGCAGCTCCGCGGTACGCAGCGCGTCGGCCGAGGTCGTGTAGAGCTTGTCGTTGATCTCGTGGGAGACGCCGTCCTCCTCGCCACCGACGACGCCGATCTCGAGCTCCATGACGATGTTGGCCTTGGCGCACGCGTCGAGCAGCTCGCGGGAGATGCGGAGGTTCTCCTCCATCTCGACGGCCGAGCCATCCCACATGTGCGACTGGAACAGCGGCAGCTGGCCGGCCGACACCCGCTCCTGCGAGATCGCGATCAGCGGGCGCATGTAGCCCTCGAGCTTGGTCGGCGGGCAGTGGTCGGTGTGCAGCGCCACGTTGATGCCGTACTGCTTGGCCACGACGTGGGCGAACTCGGCCAGCGCGACGGCACCGGTGACCATGTCCTTCTTGGTCTGGCCGGACGCGAACTCGGCGCCGCCCCACGAGACCTGGATGATGCCGTCGCTCTCGGCCTCCGCAAAGCCCTGGAGGGCGGAGTTGATCGTGGAGGACGAGGTGCAGTTGATGGCGGGGTACGCGAAGCGATCACGCTTCGCGCGGTCCAGCATCTCGTTGTAGACCTCAGGGGTGGCGATGGGCATGCTGCGCGCTCCAAGCGTGTGGGGGTATTCGCCTCGCAGTATCCCGCAAGCACCCCCGTACCGGGAAACCGCCCCCTTACAGCGCCGGCAGCCCGTCGATGCTCACGGCGTTCTTGGCGCGGTGGTAGTCGTCGATCTCCTCGGGGGTCTTGCGGCCGAAGTGCTGGTCGAGCAGGTCGCGGTCGCCGACGTAGGAGAAGAGCGGTACGGCGAAGCCGCAGGACGAGGAGATGCGGTCGAGTGCGACGACGATGACGGCGCGGGCGCCCGGCCGCTGCGGGAACCGCGCGGACAGCGACTCCCACTCGGCGTCGCCGGGCACCACCACGCGACCCTGGCCCTGCAGCCGCACGATGTCCGGCGGCCCGTCGAACGCGCAGAACATCACCGTGACGCGGCCGTTGTCGCGGATGTGGGCGATGCCCTCGGCGCCACTGCCGGTCATGTCGAGGTAGGCGACGGTGTGCTCGTCGAGGACGGCGAAGGTGTCGGCGTGGCCCTTGGGCGACACGTTGACGTGGCCGCCGGAGCCGCCAGGCGCCGTACCGACGAAGTAGAGCTGTTGCCGCTCGACGAACTCGCGGAGCCGTCCGTCGAGGGCCGTGTGCACCTTGCTCATGCGCTCAGGGTACGGGCGTGGGCCCCCGACGGCGACGGATTTCCGCAGCGCGCGAGCGGCGGCTTCACGGGCGGCTCATGGCTGCCTCATCGGACCTCCTCAGCCAAGGCAAAGAATCGCCCCGGTAGCCTTGCTCGGTGAACGCAGCCGTGCAGTACCTCGCCGTGAACCCGCTCAGCGCCAGCTCCGTCATCACCTCGCTGGGGACGATCGGCGTCATCGCGATCATCTTCTGCGAGACGGGCATCCTGATCGGCCTCGTCCTGCCCGGCGACTCGTTGCTGTTCACCGCGGGCGTCTTCTGCGCCAAGAACGTGCCGGGCACCTCGCACAAGCTCAACCTGGCGGTGATCCTCATCGGCACCGCGCTCGCCGCCGTGCTCGGCGGCCAGACCGGCTACTGGATCGGCCGCAAGGGCGGGGCGCCGCTGTTCGAGCGCCCCGACTCCCGCATCTTCAAGCGACGCTACGTCGACCGCTCGGCCGAGTTCTTCGACAAGTACGGCCTGGCCAAGGGCGTGCTGCTCGCCCGGTTCGTGCCCGTCGTCCGTACCCTGATCAATCCGTTCGCCGGCATCATCCGGGCCGACCACCGGGCCTTCACCCTGTGGAACGCCGTCGGCGGTGTCGTCTGGACGTTCCTGGTGACCCTGCTCGGCTACGGCCTGGGCAGCTCGATCAAGGGCAGCATCGACCACTACATCCTGCCGGTGATCGCCGTCATCATCGTGATCTCGCTGCTGCCGATCGTCTTCGAGCTGCGCAAGGCCCGGCGCGAGCGTCAGGCGTCGTAGGGCGGGCGTCGAGAGGCAGGCTGTCCGCGCGACGCCTGAGTGATACCGTCGGCGGCGTCGCGACTGGCGCCGTACGAGGTGGGTCACCACCGGGAAGCGACGAGCCCCACCCTGCACCCGTAGCCGTACGCCTGGGCCCCGGGTCGACCGCCCGAAACAGTGCGCCGACCTGAGGAGAGCCCCCATGACAGATCACCACCCCGAGCTGACCAGCACCGACCCCGAGATCGCTGGCCTGATCGACGCCGAGGAGCGCCGCCAGGGCGAGACCGTCCGGCTCATCGCCAGCGAGAACTACGTCTCGTCGGCCGTGCTCGAGGCCACCGGATCGGTGCTGACCAACAAGTACTCCGAGGGCTACGCCGGCAAGCGCTACTACGAGGGCCAGCAGGTCATCGACCAGGTCGAGACCATCGCGATCGACCGGGCCAAGGCACTCTTCGGCGTCGACCACGCCAACGTCCAGCCCTACTCCGGGTCGCCGGCCAACCTCGCCGTCTACCTCGCATTCCTCAAGCCCGGCGAGACGGTCATGGGCATGGCGCTGGCGATGGGCGGCCACCTCACCCACGGCCACAGCGTCTCCGCGACCGGCGCCTGGTTCAACGCGGTCCACTACACCGTGGGGCGCGAGACGGGCCGGGTCGACCTCGACGAGGTGCGCGACGTAGCACTCAAAGAGCGGCCCAAGGTCATCTTCTGCGGCGGCACCGCGGTCCCCCGTACCGTCGACTTCCCGGCCTTCGCTGCCATCGCCCGTGAGGTCGGCGCGGTGCTCGTCGCCGACATCGCGCACATCGCCGGCCTCGTCGCCGGCGGAGCCCACCCGTCCCCGGTCGGCTACGCCGACGTCATCACGACCACGACGCACAAGACCCTCCGCGGTCCCCGCGGCGCGATGATCATGTCGAACGAGGAGCACGCCAAGGCCCTCGACAAGGCGGTCTTCCCCGGCCTCCAGGGCGGTCCGCACAACCACACCACCGCCGCGATCGCGGTCGCCCTCAAGGAGGCGTCGACCGACGACTTCAAGGCCTACGCCCACCAGATCGTCGCCAACTCCCAGGCGCTCGCCGAAGAGCTGGTCACCCTGGGCTTCGACCTCGTCTCCGGCGGCTCGGACAACCACCTGGTCCTCATCGACCTGACCAGCAAGGGCGTTCCCGGCAAGATCGCCGCCAAGGCGCTCGACCGGGCCCGGCTCGAGACCAACTACAACGCAGTCCCGTACGACACCCGCAAGCCGTTCGACCCGTCCGGCCTGCGCATCGGCACCGCTGCGGTCACCAGCCGCGGCATGCGCGAGAACGAGATGCGTCAGATCGCCCGCTGGATGGACCAGGTCGTGCGGGCCGCAGCGGCCGACGACGAGGCGGTCGTCGAGCGGGTCGCCGGCGAGGTCGCCGACCTCACCAAGGGCTTCCCGGCGCCGGGCATCCTGCTCTAGCTCCGCGGTTTGCGGACCATCCTGCACGCCCTGGGGTAGGCGATGTTCCGCAGACCGGGCGGGGTCAGCTCACGGCGGTGAAGGTCAGGTCGACCGAGGTGTGGTCGAACACGTGGCCCACGAACAGGCCCGCCCGCCAGTCGACCCGCAGCGGCCCGAAGTGATAGGTGCCCGGATCGCGGGAGTGGACCGAGAGGATGGCGCACGCAGCGGGGTTCTTCACCGTGCCGATCTTCATCCCGTAGATCTTGCGGGTGATCGAGGCGAAATATGTCTTCGGCGAGTCCTGCGGGGCGTAGATGTTGTTGGCCAGGTTGGGGCCTTCGCTGAGCGGCTTGAGCGCCACCCCTGCGTCGCAGCGCACCCCGGTCACGGTCAGGTCGAGCCCGGTGATGGTCGGCACGTGGATCGCGTCGATGCGCACCCCCGGCGAGCCGTTGAGGCTGTAGCGGATCGGCAGGTTGTAGACGTGGTCGGCGGTCAGGCTGCGGCCCGGGGACACGCCGCCGCCGACCAGCAGCGGATGGAAGCTCTGGTACTTCTTCCAGCCCACCACGGCACCGCCGACCAGCAGCACGAAGACCACCACCACGGCGATCACCCGCCCACTGCCGCTGTCGCGCACATGCACTCCCTGGTCGCCCGGTCCGCGGGTCAGCCTATCGGCGGCGTGCTCTGCTCCGGGTGAGGAACCAGCCGCCGCGCGGCGGGCAGCAGCGCCATGGCCCACAGGTGATAGCCCGCTGCGGACGGGTGGAACGAGTCGCTGGCGTAGTTGGCGTGGTCGGCGCGGAACGCGGGGCCGGTCAGGCCGGCGAGGTCGACCGGCGAGCCGCCCGCAGCGAGCACGGCCGACCGCTCGGCCGAGGCAATACGACGGCCGAAAGCACCCAGGATCGCCCGCATCGGCTGGTCGATCGCCGGTACGGATCCCATGTCCGGGCAGGTGCCGACGACGACGGCCACGTGGTCGGCCTCCAGCCGGCGCACCGCTGCCCCCACGTCGTGGCCCGCGTGGGACGGCACGGTCACGTGGGTTGCGTCGTTGGCGCCGATGAGTACCACGGCGAGGTCGGGGTGGCCGACCACCCGGTCGAGCTGGCCGGTCAGGTCGGCGGCCCGGGCACCCGACACCGCGACCGACGTCAGCTCCACCCGTAAACCCAGCGATCCGGCGAGCGCCGCGGCGAGCTGGCCCCCGACGGAGGACGCCGCATCGGTCACGCCCACCCCTGCGGCGGTCGAGTCGCCGACCATGACCACGCGCACGACCTGGCCGTCCGCAGGCCCGTACGACGAGGTCAGCGCGAGCGGGTGCTCACCGCGGAGATAGGTGCGGTGGGCCGCCCGGAAGATCTCGATGCCCAGGGTCGCCACCGTGAGCAGTACGAGGAGCGCGAGGCCCTGAAGGACCCGGACCACGCGCCCGTGGTGGCGAGGCGACACGGCAGGGTCAGCCCAGACCCAGGTCGGAGAGGGAGTACGCGGCGAAGTACGGCAGGCCCGCGTCGGCGATCGCGTCGGCGGCTCCACGCTCGACGATCACGGCCACCGCCACCACCTCGGCACCGGCCTCGCGCAGCGCCGCGACCGCGGTGAGCACCGAGCCGCCGGTGGTGGACGTGTCCTCGACCGCAAGCACCCGCTTGCCCGCGACGTCAGGGCCCTCGATGCGGCGCTGCAGCCCGTGCGCCTTGCCCTCCTTACGCACGACAAAAGCGTCGAGCTTGCGGCCGGACGCGGCGGCCTGGTGCAGCATCGCCGTCGCGACCGGATCGGCACCGAGCGTGAGCCCACCCACCGCGTCGATGTCGAGCTCGGCGACGAGGTCGAGCATCACCCGGCCGATGAGCGGTGCCGCCTCGGCGTCGAGGGTGACCCGGCGCAGGTCGACGTAGTAGTCGGCCTCGCGGCCGCTGGAGAGGATGACCTTGCCGTGGACGACGGCGCGGTCCTTGATGAGCTGCTGCAACGCTTCGCGATCGGTCATGAGGCCGGATTCTCGCAGCCGTCCGACGCGACGCCGGAGGCGGGCACCGGCCGGCTGCCCACGAGGGTCACCTCAGCACACACGACGGCACCCGCGTCGAGCCCGGCGGTGCGCTGGGCGACCGCCAGCAGCTCAAGGGCTTTGGCCAGCGCGGCGGCCGCGCCGGTCGTGCCGATGATGACGGTGAACGAGTAGCCGGACGTGCGGGCGGCCACGTAGGTGCGGCTGCCCGCGACGGCGACCGCCAGGGCCCGTACCGCGAGCTCGGCGCTGAATACGGAGGGGTCCACAGCGCTCTCGATATCGAGGGTCGCCACCCACTCACCCGTCCTGGAGTCGGGCCAGCCGACGGCCTCGGCACTCACTGCCGCACGTTCGATCACAACGCTCCTAACGACGCGGCGAGCGTGGAGACACGGCCCCTTGCGCCAAACGGCCCAATCACGCGCCCCTGGCCGAGGTCGATGACCTCGGCATGACCGCCGTCTTGGCGCTGGCCGCCAGCGCGTTCTGGGGTGCGTCGGACTTTATGGGCGGCGCCGTCTCGCGACGTCTGGCCGCGTTCGACGTCATCTTCGTGTCGCAGGCCCTGGCCGTGCTGATCCTGGGATTCGCCGCGTTCGCCAGCGGCGCGTGGACGGCTCCGCCGGAGTACGTGCCGTGGGCCATCGCCGCCGGCGTCGTCGGCGTGCTCAGCGTCGGTGCGTTCTACCAGGCACTCGCCACCGGCACCATGGGCGTCGTCGCCCCCATCGCGGCCAGCGGCGTGATCGTGCCGCTCGTGGTCGGCGTGGCGCAGGGCAACCGGGTCGGCGTGCTCCAGGTCGCCGGCATCGCGCTCGCCGTCGCCGGCGTGGTCGCCGCGTCCGGGCCGGACCTCCATGAAGGTGCCTCGGTACGCCCCATCGTGCTGGCGGTCCTCGCGGCCGCGGGCTTCGGCGCCGGTGTGGTGTTCATCGCCCAGGCCAGCCGTACCAACGTCGTCATGTCGTTGCTGACCCTGCGCATCACGTCCGTCGGCTGCCTCGCCATCGCGGCGTTGGTGCTGCGCCGACGACCCCGAGTCGGCCGCTCCGACCTGCCCTCGCTCGCGGTGATCGGCATCTGCGACCTCGCAGCCAACGCCGCCTACGCCACGTCGACCACCCGCGGCACGCTCAGCCTGGTCGCCGTCCTCGCCTCGCTCTACCCCGCCGTCACCGTGCTGCTCGCTCGCCAGCTGCATGCCGAGCGGCTCAGCACGCTGCAGGCCGGTGGCGCGACGGCAGCTGTGCTGGGCGCCGTCCTCATCGCCGCGGGGGGCACGGGATGAGGGGGCTTAGGCCACACGGGCGAACGACATTCAGCCTCCCGGCCGTCGCTTCGCCCGAACCAGAAGTCGATACGCCTCATCTAGCAGCGACCGAAGGATGGCGGATGGGCCCCGAAGGCAGCACGACCACGAGAGCGGTCTCTCGGCGATGGTTGCCGAGTGACTCGGGCGCGTGGCTCCAGGTTGCCCTGGTGCTGGTGCCGCTGGCCTTCATCGTCACCACCGTCCCTGGCGTCCGTGACCACGCCGGCTACAGCCTGAAGATGGACGGCTGGCTCAACAACATCGCCTACATGGCGGCCCCGCTGCTCTGCTACGAGCGGCTGCGCAAGGCGACCTCGTACCGGCTCTCCTGGCTCGTCCTGACCTTCGGACTCACGCTGTACGGGCTGGGCAACATCTACTGGACGATCTTCATCCGGCCCATGGCGGTCGACGCCCAGCCGTTCCCGTCCATCGCCGACTACCTGTGGCTGGCGTTCTACCCCTGTGCCTTCGCCGCACTGCTGCTGATGCTCCGTGAGCGCACCGAGCGGCTGCCGCTGAGCCTCTGGCTGGACGGCCTGGTCGGTGGCATGGCGGTCACCGCGATCGCTGCCGCGGCCGTCGTCGGCGGCATCCTCAAGGACAACACCGGGTCGGTCGCCGCGGTCATCACCAAGACCGCCTACCCGCTCCTCGACCTGCTGCTGCTGCTCGTGGTCTTCGCGATCCTGTCGATCTTCCACTGGCGTCCCCCGGTCGGCCTCTGGCTCTTCGCGATCGGGCTCGCCCTCTTCGCGATCGCCGACCTGCTCTACCTGTTCACCATCGACACCTACGTCTCCGGCGGGGTCAACGACGGGGTCTGGATCCTCGCGGTGCTGTTCATGGCCGCAGCCCCGGCATGGAAGGACAAGCCGGCCGGCCTCCAGCTGCCCAGCTGGGCCGTCCTCAGCATCCCGGTCGTCTCGGCGCTGAGCTCGCTCACCCTGCTGGTCTACGACCACTGGCACAAGCTGCACCCGTACGCCATCGTCCTGGCCGCCACGACGGTGGTCCTGGCCCTCGGCCGGCTCATCGTCACCTTCCGCGAGGCGTCGTCGCTCGCGCACAGCCACCGCCTGGCGCTGACCGACGAGCTGACCGGCCTCGGCAACCGCCGGATGCTGTACGAGTCCGGCCCGCTGCGGCTGCGCGCTCTGGCCCCGGGCCGCATGTCGGCGCTGCTGCTGCTCGACCTCGACCGGTTCAAGGAGGTCAACGACAGCCTCGGCCACCAGGCCGGAGACACGATGCTGCGCCAGGTCGCGATCCGGCTCAGCGAGTGCATCCGGGACAGCGACGACCTCCTCGTCCGCCTCGGTGGCGACGAGTTCGCCTTGCTGCTCAACGATCTGGACGAGGCCGCGGCCGTCGAGCTCGCCCATCGGGTACGAGCCTCCATCTCGCCGCCGTTCATCGTCGACGGCGTGACCGTCCGGGTCGAGGCCAGCCTCGGCATCGCGCTGACCGACGGCTCGTCCACCGAGCTGTCGTCGTTGCTGCGCCAGGCCGACGTCGCGATGTACTACGCGAAGTCGCACCGGGTCGGCCAGTCCGTCTACTCGGTCAAGAACGACGTCCTCGGCGGGCAGGACCGGCTGCGCACCCTCGAGGAGCTGCGCCGCGTCATCGACACCCGCGCGCTCACCGTGCACTACCAGCCCAAGGTCGACTCGCAGACGTTGCTCGTCACCGGCGTCGAGGCGCTGGTGCGCTGGAACCACTCGACCCGCGGCCTCCTTGCTCCTGACCAGTTCCTGCCTCTCGTCGAGGACGCCGGCCTGATGCGCGACCTCACCACCGCCGTGCTGGAGCAGTCCCTCGACCAGGTCGTCCGCTGGCAGGACGCCGGCCGCTCGCTCAGCGTCGCGGTCAACCTGTCCGCGTCCTCGCTGGTCGACGTCGACCTGCCGGCCCGCGTCGAGCTGCTGCTCGCCGAGCGCGGCCTGTCCCCGCGGGTGCTCGAGCTCGAGATCACCGAGGACTTCCTCATGGCCGACCGCGAGCGGGCCCGCGAGATCCTCGTCGAGCTGCGCGCCCACGGCATCCGCGTGGTCGTCGACGACTTCGGTACGGGCTACTCGTCGCTGGCCTACCTGCGCGAGCTGCCCATCGACGAGCTCAAGCTGGACAAGTCCTTCATCACCAGCATGGCCGAGGACCCGCGCGCCGCGGCGATCGTCCGCTCGACCATCCTGCTCGCGCACTCGCTCGGGCTGCGGCTCGTCGCCGAAGGCGTCGAGAACCAGGCCACCGCGACCGAGCTCGCCCGCTCGGGATGCGATGTGGCGCAAGGGTTCTTCTACACGAAGGCCCTGCCGGCCGCCGATCTCGAGGAGTGGCTCGACGGGCACGCGTCCGACTCCGGGCACGCCCGCTCCGACCGTACCGACCTCGACCAGGCTGTTGACCGCGACGCCATGGGTCGGGTCGCCCCGTGATCCAGCCGAACGCACTGGCGACCCGCAGCCGCTCGCGGCTGCGGCCCGAGATCCTCACCGGTCTGGCCCAGCTCAAGCTGGCCACCGGGCTGCAGTCGCTCTCCTTCCGGTGCGACGCACCCGTGACCGCCTGCCTGCCATGGGTCATCGCCTCCGCTGAGTCGGCGCTGTCCGCCGGCACTGCTCAGCACGCCTGGGGCCTCGTGCTCCGCGACGACGAGGGCGAGGCGCACGCCGCCGCCGTACTCCTCGAGCTCACCACCCCCTCGGGACCGGCCCTGCGCCTGGCGGGCGCCGAGGGTGGCTACCGCACCGCGATGCTCAGCCTCGACGACCACGCAGCCGCCGCACTGGCCGAGTCGCTGCTGGCCGTCCTGCAGGGCCGCGGCGCCTCCTTCGGCCTGGCCCTCGGCCCGGTCGACGTCCTC
The DNA here is from genome assembly GCA_033097465.1 of Acidothermaceae bacterium B102. Taxonomy (GTDB): domain Bacteria; phylum Actinomycetota; class Actinomycetes; order JAWWOL01; family JAWWOL01; genus JAWWOL01. The sequence continues at coordinate 2,101,839 of AP028633.1, read as the reverse complement.
GACCCGGTGGTCGAGCGGATGAGCATGGCCGTGCAGGACTGGGCCCTCGACGGTTCCTCCGAGGTGCCCGTGGTACGGCGCACCGGCCCGGCCGAGGCCACCGAGTACCTCACCCCGAGCGTGCGCCGCACCCTGCGCAAGGTCCGCAACCGACTGCACTCCGACGGCATCGAGAGCCAGGTCACGTTCACCCGCGAGCGCCACCGGATCCTGCGGCTGCTGCCCGGCATGGCCCTTGCCTACCGCGACCGCGACGAGGCGCACGGCGTTTCGGCTGCACTCGCTGAGAGCGCGACCAGCGACGAGCCGGGCTGGTCGCTGTTCGCCGCCCGCGTCAAGGCCCTCGCCGGCCAGGGCGGGATGGAGGTCGCCACCCTCGAGCTCGACGGTGAGCTCGCCGCATACGTCGTAGGTTTCGACGACGGCCACGCGTACCGGGTGATGGACGGGCGGTTCGTCAGCTCCTGGGCGCGCTACTCACCCGGCCGGCTGCTCGAGACCGCTGTGCTGCAACGGATGCTCGACGACCCGTCCAAGACGAGCCTCGACTGGATGACCTCGATCGCGCCGGAGAGCCTGCTGGTGGCCAATCACGTCGAGCGCGTCGTCACGATGCGGGCGCGCATCGACCCGTACGAGGCTCGTCGCCAGCGCTGACGGCCTCCGCCAGCCTCGCCGCTGATCAGCGGACCACAGGTGATCTTGCCCGCCTCCTCGACGCGGGGCTAGCCTGGCCAGCGAGCGAGGGACGCCCGCGAAAGAGGTGCTTCGTGCCGATTTTCCACGGAGGGCCGACGTGGCCAACCCTCGCCGACGCCGTTGTCGCCCATCATCGAGCACACGCTGCAGCCGGCACGGACGACTACCGACTAGAGGCCATCGTCTTCGCCCCCGCCGGCGAGGAGGTCACGGAAACCCAGGTGCGCCCGCGGCTTGACCAGCTGCACTACGAGAGCGGCGAGATCGTCAACCTGTACTTCCCCGGATACTTCACCCGCGATCAGGCGCCCGCTGCCTGGGGAGCGAGCGAGACCAAGCTCCGTGTCGGCGGCGTCGACTACTTCTTCGAGGCCGAGGCCTTTGTCGAGATGTCAAAGACTGCAGCCAAAGCCTTCCCCGCGTGGCGCTCTCGAGGCGACTGCGATCTGCTGCTGGTGCTTTCGCGACCGGTAGCCTCCCTGCCAGACGACGACTCCGGCCCTCCGCTCACTGCTGAGGAGCAGATCAGCAGCGTCTTCGACGTCACCACGGCCCAGCAGATCAAGCTGACGCAGGCAGTGCGCGACGAGGCAATTCCTTCTGTGCATGAGTTTCTGCGCAACCTGATCGACTATGCAGAGAACCACCAGGATCCCCGTGGGTTCATGATGGGATCCGGCGGCACGGCCGTCGCCAAGGCAATGCTCGAGTGGGTGCTCTCGCTCGTGCCAGGAGATGCCCGGCCGCTCTGGCGCAAGACCCGCTACCTGCTGCCGGCCTGGACGAGCGCCGACGCGGCGCCCTGACCCCGGCCTGGTGACTGCCCATCCGGTGCGCGGCGTATCAGGCACGTGAGCGTCTGACTCTTATCCGTGGTGCCTGTTGTGTCCGGCTGACCGCTGCCCTAGCGTTCGCCGTGTCCGACGGTGTGCGCCCCAGGAGGCCACGTGCTGACACCTACCCAGCTGCGCCGCTACGCGCCGTTGAGCGCGCTGGCCCTGCTGCTGTCCGTCACCGGTGCGACCACGGTGGCCGCTGCCGCGACGAAGCCCGCCGCCCACGTCAAGGCCGTCGCCGCGCCGGCGACCGTCGCCGTGGGCGACCAGGTCACGGTGACCGGATCGGTCTCGCCGAAGGCCGCCACGACGGTCCTGGTGCAGCGGCTCGTCGGCAAGAAGTGGACCACCGTCGGCCACACCAAGACGGCAAAGAACGGCGCCTACACGCTGACACTGCACGCGCCGACGAAGCCGGCGGCCCTGACGTTGCGGGTCACCAGGGCAGCCTCCGCCAGCGCGACGCTGCACGTACGGGTAGTGAAGGCGGCGTTCCATGTGACGGCGCAGCCGGCCGTCGGCTCGGTCACCACCGCACAGCCGGTTGTCGTGAGCGGCAAGGTCTCGCCGAGGGGAAAAGGCAGCGTCTCCCTCGACCGCTTGGTCGGCGCCCGCTGGGTCTCCCTGGGCAAGGCCACGCTGACCGCCGGCTCCGCCTACTCCTTGAGCACGACGCTGGCCGCAGGCTCGTACCGGCTGCGGGTCAGCAAGCCATTCACCACGACCGTCGCCGGCGGGGTCAGCAAGACCTTCGAGGAGGTGGTCACCACCCCGACGACGCCGCCGACTGCACCGCCGACGACCCCCGGCATTGTCGTGCCGGTGGTGTCCACGACGACCCTGACGGGGGCGACCGTCGGCGCGGCGTTCCACCAGACGTTGGCAGCGACGGCGGGCACCGCCCCGTACACCTGGTCTGTCGCGAGCGGCTCGTTGCCGACCGGACTGAGCCTGCTGCCCGACGGTGACGTCTTCGGCACCCCGGTGGCAGTGGCGACGTTCAGCTTCACTGTTCGGGCGACCGACGCGCTGGGACACTCCGGTACGGGCAGCGTCACCGCCATCGTCCATGCAGTCGGCGTCCGGTCCTGGGGCTACGGCCTGAACGGCGAATACGGCGACGGGACCCACGCATCGACCCTCGCGATCAGTGCCGCCTCGCTGCCCGGCACCACCACGACAGTGGCCGGCGGCGACAACTTCGCGCTCGCACTCCAGGCCGACGGCACCGTGTACGCGTGGGGCGTCAACACGTTCGGGCAGCTTGGCGTCGGTGATACCAACCCCCGCTACACCCCCGTCCTGGTCACCACGTTGAGCAACGTCACTGCCATCGCGGCGGGTGTCGACGCCTCCTACGCCGTGACGTCGAACGGCACGCTCTACAGCTGGGGCAATGACGCGGCCGGCCAGCTGGGCAACGGGACAGCCAGCAACACGCCTACTCTCGTGCCCACCGCGATCACTCTCGCCAACGTGGTCTCCGTGGCCGCCGGCAACCAGTTCGCGCTCGCCCTGACAGGCAACAGCGCGGTGTACGGCTTCGGTGCGGACACCTTCGGCGTGGTCGGCGACGGCAGCACCTTAGCCCAGGTCACCACCCCGACCCGCGCCTCCATCTCGACACCCGACCGCGTCTACGTCACAGCCGTCGCGGCGGGCCAGGCGGCCTCCTACGCGCTGCTGAGCGACGGCACCGTCCAGTCGTGGGGACTCAAGGAGCACGGCCAACTTGGCAACGTCACCATGACCGGCATGGGCACCGTCCAACCCACCCCTGTCCCCGTCACCGGGCTGTCCACCGTCACCGCGCTCGCGTGCAACGGCTTCGAGTTCTGCCTGGCGCTCCACACCAATCACACCGTCTCCGCGTGGGGCTACGGCGTCACGGGAGAGATGGGTGACGGCGGTGGCGCTGACAGCACCCTCGCCGCCGCTGTGCCGGGACTCACCGATATCACCTCCATCGCCGCAGCCCACACCACCGCCTATGCCGTTCACGCCAACGGCACGGTGTCCTCCTGGGGCTACGACGGGTCCAACGAGCTCGGCAACGGCGACGCCACCAACAGCACCACGCTGTCACCAGCGCTGATCCCCGGGCTGACCGGCGTGGTCGGCGCTGCGGCCGGCGCCGTTGACGGCTACGCGCTCCAGGCCCGCTGATGACCCACTCACCGGGAGCGCCCGTGCCCGTACCCTTCCGGCTCCGTCGTGCAGCCGCGGTCGTGGCCGCCATCGTCACTCTGCCACTCGTCGCGGGCCCGGCCGCCGCCGCGTCGCGAGCAACCCACCTGACGGTGTCGGCAACGCCCTCGACCGTGATCGTCGGCGGAGCCGTCCTGGTGACCGGCGTCGCTACGCCGGCGAGAGCCGGATCGACGGTTGTCCTGCAACGAGCCAACGGCACCAAGTGGACCGTGATTGCGCACCAGAAGTCGGGCGCAACAGGCACTTTCGCCTTCCACCTCAAGGCGCCCCAAGCGGCGGCCACCTGGCTGCTGCGCGTCACCCGCTCAGCTGGCGGCGGTGACAAGGCGGGGGTCAGCGCCTCACGTCGCGTGCACGTCGTCACGACCGCGTTCTCCGTCAGCGCGGCTGCGACGCTGACCACGTCCGCCGGCACCGTCGTCGTCAGCGGCATCGTGAGCCCGCCGGCGCCCGGCACCGTCACGCTGCAACGGCTGATCGGCGGGGTCTGGACCGACGCCGCTACGGACTCTCTCAACACGAGCGGCGGCTACTCGATCAGGGTCTCGTTGCCGACGGCCGCCACCTACTCGCTTCGCGTGGTCAAAGCGTTCAGCGCGACCATCGCCCAGGGCACCAGCAAGCCGCTGAGCGTGACACTGCCGCCTCCCGCGCCGGTCATCGTGCAGACGGCGCTGCCCAAGGCGGTCATCGGCCGGGCCTTCACGACCGCGCTGTCCGCGACGGCGGGCACGGCCCCGTACACCTGGTCTGCCACCGGGCTGCCCGCCGGCATCGCCCTCACGCCAGCCGGTGTGCTGGCCGGCACCTCGCTCGTCGCCGGCAGCTATCCGGTGACGGTGTCCCTGACCGACGCCGGAGGCCAGAACGCCTCGCTGGTCACGACCTTCGTCGTGCAGCAGACCACGCTGGTGGGCTTCGGCTACAACTACTCGGGGCAGGTCGGCGACGGCACCACCGAGGACCGCCACTCGCCCGTGGCCGTCCAACGGCTCGACGCCGTGACCAGCGTCTCCGGCAACGCCGGCAGCGTCCTCGCTGTGCGTGTCGACGGCTCGGTGTGGGTGTGGGGGGACAACAGCCTCGGCCAGATCGGCCTCCCCTCCGTCGTCGACACGCCAGTGCCGACGCCGGTGCCCGGCCTCAGCGCGGTAGTCGCGACCGCGTCCGGACAGACCACGAGCTATACCCTCACCACCGACGGAACCGTGTGGGCAAGCGGCATGAATGACAAGGGACAGCTCGGCGACGGCACGACCAACCTGAGCCGAGTGTTCTCGCCGGTGCAGGGCCTCGGTCCGGCCAAGGCCATCGCCTCTGCCGTCGGCACTGGCTATGCGCTCCTCCGCGACGGCACCGTCTGGTCGTGGGGCGATAACGGCCGCGATCAGCTCGGTGACGGTGCGAGCGGCGGGTTCAGCACCCATCCCGTCCGCGTGACCGGAATCGTTGGTGCCACGGCGATCGCGACGACCTACCAGGGCGGCTACGCCCTGTTGGCCGACGGGACGGTCCGGGCCTGGGGCGGAGGACAGGGCGGCGCTCTGGGCAATGGCGCGACCGCCGACAGCACGCTTCCGGTGGCCGTCGTCGGCCTGGCCGGCGTCCGGGCCCTGGCCAACAACGCGGGCACCGATGCCTTCGCGCTGAAGGGCGACGGCACGGTGTGGGCCTGGGGCCCCAACAACGAGGGAACCATCGGCGACGGCACCACGACCGATCGCGATCTCCCGACGCAGGTGACTGGGGCGACCGGCGCCGTGTCCATCGGTGTCTTCGGCGCGGCCTACGCAGTCATGCCCGACGGGACGATGCGCAGCTGGGGCGAGAACAGCGAGGGTGCCCTCGGGCTCGGTGACACAACCAACCGGCCGTCGCCCACGACGGCGCCAGGCATCAGCGGGGCCGTCTACACCGCCGGCTCGGAGGCCACCGGCTTCGTCGTCGTCGCAAGCGGCTGACCAACGCTGTCCGCGCTCGACCGCTTGATCTCAGCGCTCACGCAGTCAGAACATTGCCGGTTGCGCAGTTTCGCTCGGATTGCAGGCAAAGTGCACAGTGATCGGCGGCGATCGGCCATTCGTGCCCGTGCCGCCGACAATCCACTCCTTCATGCGCGACGACAGGTCGTGCCCGTGTCGCCGCCAGGCTGGAAGCGCTGCACGTACTGATGAGTAGCGCTTCGAGTGGTCCACCACCAGGGACCAAGGTCCTCTTCCGCCGAGGTCCTTTTGACCCAATAAGACAATAACTCGCGGTAGTTTTGGCCCGTGTTTTCGGCTCGCCCGCCACCTTATGCTGAGAACGACCGAATGGACAGTCAACAATGGGGTGGGACCAATGCCGTCAACAGTTTCGTCGCGCGACCCGTCAGGGTCGACCTCCGGCGTCGCAACGCCACAGGCGACCAAGGCCCACGCCTCGCTCCTGACGCGCGCACGCAGCAAGGCGGCCTACACGTTCCGGCACAAGCTGGTGCTCGGGGTCGAGCCGGTGTGGCGCTACGTCGCCAACGCGGGGCCGACTCGCGCCTACCGCAAGACCGCCAGCCAGCAGACGAGCGCTCTGCCGCCGGAGAGCGCCCGGATGCTGCACGACCTCAACCGGGACGGGTGCTCACGGTCAACGCTCGAGGCGCTGACCGGCGACGCAACGCTGCTCGGCCGGCTCCAGGAAACCGCCCGGGCGTACGAGAGCGAGCGCGCCGCGGAGATCGCCGCCCAGACCAAGGCGCTGGCCGAGGTCGACGACCTCGGGGACGGCAACGCCAAGCTCTTCCTCGTGCAGTTCCTCGACGCCCGCCGGCCGGTCATCGAGCCACAGGGCCTGCTCGCCGTGACCGCGCTCAACCCTGCGATCAAGGCGATCGCGGACGCCTACTTCGCCATGCGCACCCGGGTCGCCGACATCAACATCTGGCGCAACCTGCCGTCCAACCACCCGCCGGTCTCCTCCCAGCTCTGGCACCGCGACCAGCCCGACGACTACTTCGTGCTGAAGATGTTCGTCTACCTGGAGGACGTCACCGACGGTGCGGGGCCGCTCTCGTACGGCGTCGGCACCCACGGCAAGCGCGAGCGCACCTGGAAGCCAGCCAACACCTGGCACGACGGCTTCAACATCCGGGCCCACGATGTGGACATGGACAGCGGTCTCGGCGAGTCCCGCCGGCCGCGGTTCACTGGTCCAGCGGGGACGGTCATCCTGGCCGACACCCAGGGATGGCACAAGGGCGGCCAGGCGACCACCACGCCGCGACTGCTGCTCCAGGTCCTCTACGCGTCGCCGGCCGCTGCCGACTTCCGCATGCTGGGCGCACCGGCTGATCTCGACCGCAGTGCCGACCTGACCGACCTCGCCTACGACCTGTCCGGCAAGCGCGGCTGAGTCAGCCGGCGACGTCGAACCAGACGGTCTTGCCGTACGGGTCGTCGCGGACACCCCAGCTGGCGGCCAGCTGCTGGACGATCGCGATGCCGCGTCCGTCGAGCGCGTCGCTGTCCTGGTCGAGCCGCTGCGGGTGTCGGGAGTTGTCGTCGGCGACCTCGACGTGGAGCCAGCCGGGCCTCGTGGTAATGCGGATACGGGCCTCGCTGCGCCCGTGGATGAACGCGTTGGTGACAGCCTCGCTGGTCAGCAGCACCGCGGCGTCGCACGCCTCGGCATCGAAGCCGAGGGTCGCGCAGTGCGCCCGTACGAAGGCTCTGGCGCGGCGTACCTCACCCAGGTCCTGGGACAGCACGAGCACCTGTTGCGGTTCGAGCTCAGGCACGCCGCCCCCTCGTGGCGCAGCCGTCATTGTCGACGGGCAGGCCGGGGTCCGGGGTCACGCCGCAAATCTACCGGCAATCGGCACATGTATACGTGATGAGAGCGGATTTGTCTGTGCCGCGTCGTAATGTCGCTCAGCGCCGGGCCACCGTGGAGCCCCGGATGACCAGTCGCCCGGGGAGATACTGCGTCCCGGACCCGACGTCGACGCCGTCCAGCGCCGCGAAGAGGCGCTGCGCGGCGAGGCGGCCCAGCTGCTGCAGGTTGGCGTCGATGCTGGTCAGCTCGGGACGCGAGTTGAGGGTCAGCACCTCCCAGTTGTCGAAGCCCATGACGGCGACGTCCTGCGGCACCTCGCGGCCGAAGTCCTTGGCCGTGTCGAGGGCTCCCCGGGCGATCTGGTCCGAGCCGCAGAGCACCGCGTCGACCTCGGGGTGGCGGCTGAGCAGCAGCGCGGTGGCGTCGCGACCCCAGCGCTCGGACCAGTCGCTGAACATCGTGTCACCGACCTGCTCGATGCCCGCCGCGGCCAGCGCCTCACGCACCCCGATGGCGCGGTCCTGGGCAGCGGCGAAGGTGGGGTCACCGGTGATGTGGGCGATGCGGGTGTGGCCGCTGGCGAGGAGGTGCTCGACTGCCGTACGACCGGCAGCGACGTTGTCGGGGGTCAGTGAGAGGTCGTCGTCGTCGTCGGACGGGGCGTAGGCGTAGACCACGGGCACCGGGATGTCCTGGCCGAGCGACGGGCGCGGGTCGGTGCTGCGGCCCACGACGATCAATCCGTCGACGCGGCGGCCGAGCAAGGCGCGCAGCTGGTGCTGCTCGCGGATCGCGTCGCCGCGCGCGTCGCAGAGGAAGACGTTGATCTGGCCCGCGCCGAAGGCGTCCTCGGCCCCCATGAGGATCGGGATCACGAACCGTCCCTCGAGGTCGCTGGTCAGCAGGCCAACGGTGCCGGTGCGCTGCGACATCAGCCCGCGGGCCAGCGGGTTGGGGCTGAACGACAACCGATTGGCCGCCTCGTGCACGCGGGTGCGGGTCGCCTCGGCCACCTGGCTGCGACCGTTGAGGGCCTTGGACGCGGTCGCGATCGAGACGCCCGCGAGCCGCGCGACGTCGATCAGCGTGACCGCTCGCTGGGGCCTCGTCGGCTCCGAGCGACTCATGCGACCTCCTGTACGCACCCGCGGCGGCTCGCCGAGGTCGTGACCGAACTGTAACCCACCGGCCCCCTAGACGGAGCAGCCGGTTTGCATTACCTTGCCGAAAAGCCTTTCGGTGTTTTCGGTACGGCTGGCCAGCGCACCTGTCCCGGCGCGATCGCCTGCAGCACACGGTTTCCCCGCGTACGACTCGGATCCTGAGCCTACGGTCACGCGAGAAGACCTGAACCACCTCGACAAGCGTATTCGTTCACGGACGTCCGGGTGCCCTTTCGCCCGGTCCGCCCAGTTCACCGAGCTCAAGGAGAGAGAATGAGAAGTCTCCAAGGCCGCTCCGGGCCGCGCGCCGCCGCCGGCGTCGTCGCGACCTGCCTGCTGCTCTGCGTCCAGGCCTGCGGTGGCAGTTCCGGTTCCACCGCCGCCAGCTCGTCCTCGGCTGGCAGCGCAGCAGCACCGGCTACCAGCGGCGCTGCCCCCACGAGCGCTGCCGCGGTCGTCGCCACCAGCAAGGCCTCCACCGCACCGGCGACCGTTGCCGCCACCTCCGGCGCCGCTACCTCCGCGGCCGCCGCAGCCGAGCCGGGCACCGACGACGGCAGCAAGCTGACCCTCTGGACCCGGGCGCCGCTGGAGAAGCAGGCCAAGCTGCTCGTCGCCGCCTACAACGCCAGCCACAAGAACCAGGTCGCCCTCACGATCGTGCCCAACGACGACTACGTGGCCAAGGTCGGCGCGGCCGCCGGCGGCGGCGGACTGCCCGACCTGTTCGCTGCCGACATCGTCTACGTGCCCAACTGGGTCAAGCAGGGCCTGTTCCAGGACCTCACCTCGCAGATCAACGCTCTCCCGTTCAAGGACCAGATCAACAAGGGCCACCTCAGTGCCGGCACCCTCGACGGCAAGGAGCACGTGCTGCCGTTCGTGCTCGACCTGTCGATGCTGTTCTGGAACAAGGCCCTCTTCACGGCGGCCGGCCTCGACCCCGACAAGGCGCCGGCCACCCTGGCCGAGTACGCCAAGGACGCCGCGGCGATCCAGGCCCTGAAGAAGCCCGGCGTCTACGGCACCGCGACCGGCCTCAACTGCGGTGGCTGCCTCGTCTTCACGTGGTTCCCCAGCGTGTGGGCGGCCGGTGACCAGGTGCTCAACGCCGACGGCACCAAGTCGCTCCTCGCGAGCGCCACGGCCAAGAGCGTCCTCAGCACCTGGCACACCATGTGGGCTGCGGGCGACGTCCTGCCGTCATCCAAGGAGGAGACCGGACCGACGTGGACCGCGGGCTTCGCCGGCGGCAAGGTCGGCCTGATGTTCTACCCGGCGACGCTGCTGTCCTCCATCACCTTCCCGGTCGGCGTGGCCGGCATCCCCGGCCCGACCGGCGGCGCGTCGACCTTCGTCGGCGGTGACGGCATCGGCGTCTCCAAGGACTCCAAGCACGCCGCCCAGGCGTGGAACTTCCTGGCGTGGATGATGTCCGACGCGGCGCAGGTCGAGGTGCTGGCCAAGGACCACGACATCGTGTCCCGTGGCGACTTGGCCAACAACAAGTACGCCCTCGCCGACCCGCGGGTGGTGACCGTCAACCAGGTCGCCGCCAAGGGCGAGACCCCGGTGGCGCTGAACTTCCAGCAGGCGTTCAACGCGCAGAACAGCCCGTGGCTCACCCTGGTCCGCAACGCCGTGCTCAACGGCAGTAACACCGTCGACAAGGACAACAGCGGTATAGACGACGTGCTCGGCCAATAGAACCTCCGCTGGTGCTGGAGGAGGGTCGGCTGGTGGCTGTTACCTGGAGGGGCAGCCGCCGGCCGACCCCGGCCGTCACACCGTCCGGCAGACACCTGCCGACGCACGCTGAAAAGGACCCTGACATGAGCGCTCTGGCTGCACCCCCTGACCTGAGGTCCCGTCACCGAGGCGCTCGGCGGCGCCGGGCCGCCCAAGGGTGGCTCTACGCCTCCCCCACCGCACTGTTCGTGGCGGTGCTGTTCGTCCTTCCGCTGCTGCTCGTCCTGCGCATGTCCATCTCGCAGTGGCCGCTGCTGACCGGCAACCAGGGCCTCAACTTCCCGGACAACTTCACCAAGGCATGGCACAACAGATTCTTCCAGGACTCCGTCTACTTCACGGTCAAGTACACCGTGCTCGCCACGGTGCTGCTGATCGGCCTCGGTCTCGGACTTGCCCTGCTCGTGCAGGAGTCGTCGCGCTGGCAGGGCTTTCTGCGCACCGCGTTTCTCATCCCCGGCGCGCTCGGACTGGCCTCGGCATCCCTGCTCTTCTACGTCCTCTACTCGCCGTTCGCCGGTCCGTTCAACGCGGAGATGAACTCCCTCGGCATCACCTTCCTCGGGTCGGCGACGTCGGCGCTGTTCTCGACGCTGTTCCTCATCGTGTGGCGCTTTGCCGGCTTCTACATGCTGCTCATGCTGGTCGGGCTGCAAAGCATCCCCGCCGAGCTGTACGAACAGGCCCGTACCGACGGAGCCTCGGCGTGGCAGACGTTCCGCCGCATCACGCTCCCGCTGCTGAAACCGACCCTCGCCCTCACCACCGTGCTCTGCGTCACCGGCTCGCTGCTGGCCTTCGACCAGTTCTACATCCTCACCAAGGGCGGCCCGGACAACGGCACCATCACGATCGTCCAGCTCATCTACATCGTCGCCTTCCAGGGCCAGGACGACCTGGGCATCGCAGCAGCGCTGTCGGTGATGGTGCTCATCGCCCTGGTCATCGTCAATGCGCTGCAGCTCAGGGCTTTCTTCCGACCGGACGAGGGGTGACAGCGCGATGACCACCTCCCGACTCCCCCAGACCCACCGGGTCCAGACCTCCGTAGCCCCCGCCCGCCGCAGGGGACGGTCCTCGATGTCGATCGCCGGCATCGCGCTGCGCACGCCGTACTGGGTGTTCACCGGTGCCCTGGCCGTGGTGTTCCTGTTCCCGATCGTCTGGACCAGCGTCTCGTCGCTCTCACCCCACCCCGGCACCAGCCAGGTGCACGGCTGGGGCTTCGGCAACTACCGGTCGCTGCAGCACTACCAGGCCGGCATCTGGCGCTACATCGCCAACTCCGTCTACATGACCGGGCTCACCGTGGTGCTGACGCTGCTGCTCTCGACGCTGGGCGGCTACGCCTTCGCGCGGTTCCGCTTCCCCGGGCGCAACGTCCTGTTCCTGCTCACGCTCGCGATCCTGATGGTCCCGTACGCGACGCTGTTGATCCCGTTGTACGTGCTGCTCAACAAGCTGGGGCTGCAGAACTCGCTGACCGGCGTCGCCCTGGTGCTGACCGTGTTCCAGCTGCCGTTCTCGACCTTCATGATGCGCATCTCGTTCGAGGCGCTGCCCCGAGAGCTCGACGAGGCGGCGATGTGTGACGGTGCCTCCTCGTTCACGATCCTGCGCCGCATCCTGCTGCCCGGGGTACGGCCGGCCATCATCACCGTCGGCATGTTCGCCTTCCTCGCCGCATGGAACGACTTCCTCGCGCCGCTGATCCTCATCAACGACACCAACAGCGAGACTCTGCCGGTCGCCATCTCCAACCTGCGCGGCCAGGTGCAGGGCGTCGTCGACTACGGCGCGACCGAGGCCGGCGTCGTCGTCCTGGCGCTGCCCTGCGTCGTGCTTTTCCTTGTCTTGCAACGCCACTACGTGCGCGGCTTCCTGTCTGGCGCCTTGAAGGGATGACCATGACCGACCGTTCCCCCGCGACGCCTGCTGTCCCCTCCCGGGGTCGGCTGCGCCCGCTGGGCCTGGACGAGGTGCAGATCACCGGCGGCTTCTGGGGGCGGCGGCAGCAGATCAACGCCGACGTCAGCCTGGCCCACATCGAGCACTGGCTGGACAAGACCGGGTGGGCGGGCAACTTCGACCTGGCCGCGGCCGGCACGCTGCCGGAAGGCCGTACCGGGAGGGAGTTCTCGGACTCCGAGATCTACAAGACGCTCGAGGCGATGGCCTGGGAGATCGGGCGGACCGACGACGCCGGTCTCGAGACGCGGTTCCGCTCGCTCGTCCGCCGAGTCGCCGCAGCACAGGAGCCAGACGGCTACGTCAACACCCAGTTCGGCCGCCCGGGCCAAGCCGCGCGCTGGTCCGACCTCGAGTGGGGCCACGAGCTGTACTGCATCGGCCACCTGATCCAGGCCGGCGTCGCCCGTGCCCGTACCCGGCCGGGCGCAGACGACGGGCTGCTCGAGGTGTCCTGCCGGGCGGCCGACCTGGTGTGCCAGACCTTCGGCCCAGACGGCGTTGTCGGGTTGTGCGGCCACCCGGTGATCGAGGTGGCTCTGGCCGAGCTGGCCCGGGTGACCGGCGAGCGCCGCTACCTCGAGCAGGCGTCACTGTTCATCGACCGGCGCGGCCACCAACTGCTCGCGGACGTCGAGTGGGGCCGCTCCTACTACCAGGACGACCAGCCGATCCGTGCGGCAACGATCTTCCGTGGCCACACGGTACGGGCCAACTATCTCGCCGCCGGAGCCATCGACGTCGCCGTCGAGCAGGACGACCCCGAGCTCCTCGACATCGTTTCCCAGCAGTGGACCGCCACGGTCGCGCGGCGGACCTACATCACCGGCGGGCAGGGCTCGCAGCACCAGGACGAGGGCCTCGGCGAGGACTGGGCGCTCACACCGGACCGCGCCTACTCCGAGACCTGCGCGGCCGTCGCGTCGGTGATGGTCTCGTGGCGGCTGCTGCTGGCCGAGGGCCACTCGCGGCATGCCGACCTCATCGAGCGCACCTTGTTCAACGTCATCGCCACCTCACCGTCCTGGGCGGGTGACGCGTTCTACTACTCGAACACGCTGCACCAACGCCGCCCCGGCTCGGTGCCCCCCAAGGACGAGGTCTGCCCGCGGGCCGCATCGTCGCTGCGGGCGCCGTGGTTCGCGGTCTCGTGCTGCCCGACCAACGTCGCCCGTACGCTCGCCAGCCTCGCCGCCTACACCGCAACCGTCGACGACGACGGGGTCCAGCTGCACCAGTACGCCCCGGCCAGCATCCGCACCCGGCTGTCCGACGGACGGGTCGTCGCCCTCGACACGACGACGGGCTACCCGAGCAACGGGGTCGTGACCGTGGAGGTCGCCGAGGACGCGGGCGCGCCGTACACCCTGAGCCTGAGAGTGCCTGCCTGGGCGGCAGAAGCGACCCTCGTCGACCAGCCCCGGGACGGCGCCTCGGTGATGTCGCTCGTCGGGCCGGGCACGGTCACTGTCACCCGCGACTTCAAGGTGGGCGACCGGGTCGAGCTCACGCTGCCCATGGCACCAAGGCTCGTCGAGCCCGACCCGCGCATCGACGCGGTGCGTGGCTGCGTGGCCGTCGAGCGCGGGCCTGAGGTGCTGTGCCTGGAGTCGACCGACCTCGATCTCGATGCGGGGTCGCTCTCCGACCTGCGCATCGACCCCGCCGTCGCCCCGCGCGACGTCGAGGGTCGGGTGGTCGTGCAACTGCTGGTCGCCGACGACGAGCCCACCGACTGGCCGTACAGCGCAGACGGACCACACGCCCCGCGGGACGTCCTGGCGATCGAGGCGACGCTGATCCCGTACCACGACTGGGCCAACCGCGGGCCCTCGACGATGCGAGTCTGGCTGCCGACCTGACGCCTTCATCGCGATCACTGTCGGCTTTCGTACCTCATTCGGGCTGAATGCGGTACGGATCCCGACAGTGATCGCTTCAAGGTGGCGGTCACATCGTCTTGTGGTCCTGGCAGAGCTGGATCAGGGCGGCCAGCCGCGAGGCCCGGGTCTCTCCGCGCTTGGCGCTGAGCACCCACCACAGGGCACGTTTGCGGTAGGCGGCCGACCGGCTCTGCCAAAACACCCAGGCCTCTGCCTTAGCCCGAAACTGCCCTTCCTGCAGGAGATCGAGGGCGAGTTCGCCCGACTGCTCGAAGGAGTAGGCGGCCGCCCGAACGACCCTGTTCTCGTACGCGGCCAGGCCCGCGGGCTGCATGAGGTCGGCCGCGATCAGGGCCTCGACCTTGGCCAGGTTGATGTCCGACCAGTTGCTGCGCGGCCGACGCGGCGTGAACCGGTTGGAGAAGGCGTGGTCGTCGATGCGGCGGCGCACCCCGTCGATCCAACCGAAGCACAGCGCCTGGTCGACCGCCTCGGACCACGTCACGCTCGGCCGTCCCGTGCCGACCTTCCACATCGCGACGATGAGTTCATCCGCGGTGTCGTGGTGCGCGATGAACCAGGCCCGCAGCTCGTCGCTCGTCGCGAAGAACTGCGGGCCCATCAGTCAGACCGTCGCCGGGTCGGTGGACGACTCGACGGTCAGCGCTGACTTGTCGTCGTTGACGTCGACGACCACCCGGTCGCCGTCGCGGATCTCGCCACCGATGAGGGCGCGCGCGAGCTGGTCACCGATGGCCGACTGCACGAGCCGGCGCAACGGCCGGGCACCGTACATCGGGTCGAAGCCGGTGAGCGCCAGCCACTCCTCGGCGGCGGGCGTCACCTCCAGCACCAGTCGGCGCTCGCTCAACCGCTTGGCCAGGCGACCGACCTGGAGCGCCACGATCTTGGTCAGCTCCTCGGTGCCGAGGGCGCTGAAGATGATGACGTCGTCGAGCCGGTTGAGGAACTCCGGCTTGAACGCGCCCCGTACCACGCCCATCACCGCGTCGTGCCGCTGCTCCTCGTCCAGCGTCGGGTCGGAGATGTAAGCCGAGCCGAGGTTGGAGGTGAGGATCAGGATCACGTTGGTGAAGTCGACGGTGCGCCCCTGGCCGTCGGTGAGGCGGCCGTCGTCGAGCACCTGGAGCAGCACGTCGAAGACGTCGGGGTGGGCCTTCTCCACCTCGTCGAGCAGGACGACCGTATAGGGGCGCCGCCGCACCGCCTCGGTGAGCTGGCCGCCCTCCTCGTACCCGATGTAGCCGGGCGGCGCGCCGACCAGGCGGGTCACCGAGAACTTCTCGGAGTACTCGCTCATGTCGATGCGGACCATGGCCTTGTCGTCGTCGAAGAGGTAGCCGGCGAGCGCCTTGGCCAGCTCGGTCTTGCCAACGCCGGTGGGGCCGAGGAACAGGAACGAACCCATGGGCCGGTCGGGGTCGGCGACCCCGGCCCGCGAGCGCCGTACGGCATCGGAAACCGCTTGTACGGCGGCAGTCTGGCCGATGACCTGACGGTCGAGCTCGGTCTCGAGGTGGAGCAGCTTTGCCATCTCGCCCTCGAGCAACCGCCCGGCCGGGATGCCGGTCCAGGCGGAGACCACGTCGGCCACGTCGTCGGGGCCGACCTCCTCCTTGACCATCGGCGCGGCATCGACGTCCTGCTCGCTGCTCGCTGCAGCCTCGTCGAGCTCACGCTGGGCTGCGGGGATGTCCGCGTACATCAGCCGGCTCGCGGTCTCGAAGTCGCCGTTGCGCTGCGCCTTCTCGACCTGGATCTGCAGCGCGTCCAGCTGCGACTTGAGGTCGCCGACCCGGTTGAGGCCGCCCTTCTCGCGCTCCCACCGCGCGTTGAGCGCGTCGAGCGTCTCCTGCCGGTCGGCGATCTCGCTGCGCAGCCGCTCGAGCCGCTCCTTGCTGGGGATGTCGTCCTCTCGCTCGAGGGCGAGCTCCTCCATGTGCATCCGGTCGACCGCGCGCTGCAGCTCGTCGATCTCGACCGGACGGCTGTCGATCTCCATGCGAAGGCGGGACGCGGCCTCGTCGATGAGGTCGATCGCCTTGTCCGGCAGGAATCGCGACGTGATGTAACGGCTCGAGAGGGTGGCGGCCGCGACGAGGGCGGCATCGGCGATCTGGACCTTGTGGTGCGCCTCGTACCGACCCTTGAGTCCCCGCAGGATCGCGATGGTGTCCTCGACGGTCGGCTCGCCGACGTAGACCTGCTGGAACCGCCGCTCGAGGGCGGGGTCCTTCTCGATGCGGGTGCGGTACTCGTCGAGCGTCGTGGCGCCGACCATGCGCAGCTCACCGCGGGCGAGCATCGGCTTGAGCATGTTGCCGGCGTCCATCGCGCCCTCGCCCGCACCAGCGCCGACGACAGTGTGCAGCTCGTCGATGAAGGTGACGACCTCGCCGTCGCTGTCGCGGATCTCGGCCAGAACAGCCTTGAGCCGCTCCTCGAACTCGCCGCGGTACTTCGCGCCGGCGACCATCGCACCGAGGTCGAGCGAGATCAAACGCTTGCCCTTCAACGACTCTGGCACGTCGCCGGCCACGATGCGCTGGGCCAGCCCTTCGACGACGGCGGTCTTGCCGACGCCGGGCTCGCCGATGAGGACCGGGTTGTTCTTGGTACGACGGGACAGCACCTGCACGACGCGGCGGATCTCGTTGTCACGGCCAATGACCGGGTCGAGCCGGCCGGCGCGGGCAGCGTCGGTGAGGTCGACGCCGTACTTGGTGAGGGCCTTGTACGTGCCCTCGGGGTCGGCCGTCGTGACTCGCTGGCTGCCGCGCACGTCCTTGAACGCGGCGAGCAACTTGTCGGGGGTGGCGCCGGCGTCCTTGAGCAGCTTGACCACGTCGTTGCCGCCGTCGCGCGCGAGGCCGACGAGCAGGTGCTCGGTGGAGACGAACTCGTCGCCGAGCTTGCTCGCGGTGTCCCACGCGGCGTTGGTCACGCTGAGCGAGGCGCGGCTCATGTCAGGCGCTGCGACGGTCGATCCGCTGGCCTTGGGCAGCCGGTCGAGCAGCGCCTTGGTGGCGGTCTGCAGGGCGGGCACCTCGACGCCGGCGGCCTGCAGCAGCGGCACGGCGATGCCATCGGTCTGGCTGAGCAGCGCGGAGAGCAGGTGGACCGGCTCGATCTCGACGTGCCCGTCGGCGGCGGCCCGGCGCGCGGCGTCGCCGATGGCCTCCTGGCTCCGGGTGGTCAGCTTGTACGAGTCCATGCGGCGATCATCTACCTTTCAGGCGTTGGCTACACCTTTGTCAACGCCACAGAGTTGAGTCTGTTCCACTCAAGTCTAGGTCCCTGTCCCCTGAGAACGTGCGCGAAAACCTGATGTGCACCGAGGGACCGCTTCCTATGCTGAGCCGGTGGTCGACGCCGAGAACCGCCTCGCGAAGGACGGTTCGCTGTGGCGTCACGGAACAGTCACCGACGTCGAGTGGATCCACTCCGGCACCGTGATCAGCCGAACCATCGCCTCCGCGATCCCACCCGTCTTCGCGGCCTACGCCACCATGGTCGTGCCTGACGATCACACCGATCGGGACCGGCAGGACGCCGCGCTGCTGCAGCTGCTCAAGCTGAGCTCCGCTGACGGACAGTGGTGGTTGGGCTACCTCGACACCGGAGCAGACGACGTTGTGTTCCCCGACGCAGCAAGGGTGAGGCTGTACTCCGGGTGGAACTACGTGGTCGTGGAGGCCGGCTCCGAGCAGGCGGCGACTTGGCGGAGCAACGGATCTCGGTCGTGGCGGGGCGCCCTTCCCGATCTCATGTTTCCTACCGACCGGGCTTGGCTGGTCTCGTACCTTTGGGACGACACCTGGCGCTGCGTCGGCGGCTCGCGTCAGCTGATCGATGACCTGCTCTGCGATGACATCCTGCTCGGCCGCGAGGTGACCGTGGGCGAGGACGCGACACCCCCCGGGCGCGCAATGTTCTGAGCCTCTCAGCGGGCACGTGCGTGACGAGAAGGGCCAGGGATCCGTCGCGGACCCTGCCTACTCCTGGTCACGCTGTTTGCGTGCTTCGCCAACACACAAACGCCGGCTCAGACGCCTCGATACCGGGACAAATAGACCCGCAGCGTCGCAGTTTTTGTGCAGTCCCGGCACGGCAAGCGGGCCCGAAGGACATCGTGCGACAGCCTCCCTCCGGGAAGAACTGCACAGCCACGAGGGCAACCGAGGCAGGGGCGGCGGCCGCGGGAGGTCACGTCAGGGTGATCGGCAGCCGGACCGTTGCGCGGAGGCCGCCGAGCGGGGAGTCGCTGAGCACCACGTCGCCGTCGTGAGCCCGGGCGATGGCGCGGGCGATGGCCAGCCCGAGCCCCGTACCCCCCTCGTCGCGGCCGCGCGCGGAGTCGAGCCTGACGAAGCGCTCGAAGACCCGCTCTCGGTCCGCAGCCGGCACCCCGGGCCCGTCGTCGTCGACCACCACGAGGGCCCAGGAGCCGACCCGGGACGAGGTGATCTGCACCGTAGAGGCGTGCTTGTGGGCGTTGCTGACGAGGTTGTCGAAGATGCGGCCCAGCGACTGCGCGTCACCCCGTACCAGCAACGGATCGCCTGTCGCGCCGGACAAGGCGACGACGTCGACCACGGAGTCGCTGGCCGGAGCTCCCGCGTCGAGCCGCGCCAGCAGGAGCAGGTCGTCGGCGATCCGGCGCAGCCGCTCGGCGTCCGTGTGGACGTCAGCGGCAATGAGCGGCCACTCCTCGGCGGTGGTCGGGGTCGACAGTGCCACCTCGAGCTGGGTGAGCACCGAGGCGAGCGGCGAACGCAGCTCGTGGGCGGCGTCGGCGATGAACGCCCGCTGCTGCTCGCCGGCACCGTGGACCCGGGCGAGCATGCGGTTGAGCGTCTCGCCCAGCCGGCGCAGCTCCTCGGCACCTTCGGGCACCTCCAGCCGGGGCGCCGCCTTGCCGCCGCTGGCCTCGACGGCGTCGGCCGCGGCGCGCAGCTCGTCGACTGGTCGCAGCGCCGAGCCGACGGCGAGCCACGTCGCGATCGCGGCGGCGAGCAGCACGAGGGGCAGCACGATGTAGACCACGCGATGCAGAGCGTTGAGGGTGTCCTGCACATCCGAGAACGGCACCGCCACGACGACCACGACGGTGGCGCCCTGGTAGGTCGTGGTGCGCACGTCGACCCGTTGCGGCCCGGAGACGAGGGCGGTGTCGGTCGCCGTGTAGGTGCGGTCCTTGACCCCGGCGTTGGCGTGGTCGACGGGCACGATCTGCAGCACCGGGCTGGCCCCGAGGCTCCGGGCGAGCACCGTGCCGGACCGGTCGACCACCTGCGCCAGAGTGCCGGACGGCGCGGGCAACGGGTTGGGCAGGTCACCGGCGGTGGTGAAGCCGACGATCTGGCTGGTCTCCGCCTTCACCGTGCGGTCAACTGCCGCGACTCGCTCGGCGACGAAAAGCCTTGCCAGGACGGCAGTTCCGATCACGAGTCCTACCGCGAGCACCGCAGTCGCGACCACGGTGACTCGCACCCGCAGCGACCGCCGGACCCAGGAGCGGGAGTGGCTCATCCGGAGTCGCGCAGCCGATAGCCCGCGCCGCGTACCGTCTCGAGCCGTTCTCTGCCGATCTTGCGCCGCAGGTAGCCGGCGTAGACCTCGACGGCGTTGGGGTCGATCTCGGAGTCGTCCCAGACGTGGGCCAGCAGGTCGGCCTTGGTGACGACCATGCCGGGGCGGCGCATGAGGTACTCCAACATGGCGTACTCCCGCGCCGTCAGGTCGACGGCTGCCCCCTCGACCGAGACGGTACGGGCTGCCGGGTCGAGCTCGAGGGCACCGACGACCAACGTCACCGGACGCGGTTCGGCCGACCGCCGCAGCAGCGCGCGCAGCCGGGCGAGCAGCACTACGAAGGAGAACGGCTTGACCAGGTAGTCGTCGGCACCGAGGTCGAGACCGTCGGCCTGGTCGTACTCCCCGTCCTTGGCCGACGACAACAGGATCGGGGTCCAGACCCCCTTGGCCCGGAGGCGTTTGGTGATCTCGTAGCCGCTCAGCCCGGGCAGCATGATGTCCAGCACGATGGCGTCGTACGCGCCCTCGCACGCCATCGCGAAGCCCTTGACCCCGTCGTGAGCAACGTCGACGGTGAAGCCCGCGTGCACCAGCCCACGCTGCATCGCCGCCGCCATGCGCTGCTCGTCCTCGACCAACAGGAGCCGCATCCGGTCCACCTCCTGCCGCTGGATCACCGTGCTCCGATGGGCATCACCCTAGAGCCCTCACAGGACCTGTGACGGTGCTGAGAGCAGACATGATCACGTGCCGCCGCTTTCGGCAGGAGCGCGCATAGTCGTCACATGAGCACCCTGTTGACCTCCCGTTGGCTGCGTTGGGCTGTGCCCGGCGGAGTCGCTGCAGCCGTCGCCGCGGCCTCCTTCGGCGGCTCGGTTGCGGCCTCCGCCTCCGGCCGCCCCGACCTGCCGGTCCGCACCGCCGCCCAGCTGCTGGTCTCGCTGCAGAAGGCCGCGCCGCCGCTGTTATCCGGCACCATCGTCGAGACCACCAAGCTCGGCCTGCCAGACCTCTCCGGCTCGCTGCTCGGGGCGTCGGGCGCCGACTCCGACCTGTCGCTGCAGACGTTCATCAGCGGCTCGCACACGCTGCGCATCTTCTACGGCGGCCCGGACAAGCAGCGGGTCGCGCTGCTCGGGCAGACCTCCGAGAGCGACGTAGTGCACAACGGCACCGACCTGTGGACCTACAGCTCGACGACCCGCCAGGTCACCCACGCGACCCTGCCCAAGGGCGACGTCTCCGCAGAGAAGGCGGCCCCGACCACGGTCGCCGGCATGACGCCGCAGGCCGCGGCCGAGAAGGCGCTCGCCGCCATCGACCCGAGCACGGCCGTGACCGTCGACCGGACCGCCTACGTGGCCAACCGGTCCGCGTACCAGGTGCTCCTCACCCCGCGGGACACCCGCTCGCTCGTGGGCAGCATCCGCATCGCGCTCGACTCGGCGACCTCGGTGCCGCTGCGGGTGCAGGTCTTCGCCCGGGGAGCGGCCTCGCCGGCGATCCAGGTCGGGTTCACCGACATCACCATGGGTGCGCCTGACGCGTCGATCTTCCGCTTCGTCAAGCCGGCCGGCACCACGGTCAAGCAGCAGAAGATCCCGTTCATGACCGACACCGTCCAGACCCACCTCACCGGTACTGCCGGTCGGGCCCCGTCTGACAGCAAGGTCATCGGTACGGGGTGGACCGCGGTCGCGCAGATGACGCTCTCCGGCGACTCGCAAGGTGTGGTGCACGGCAACATCGCCGGCACCCTCGGCAAGGCCGGCACCCGGGTCGCCGGCGGCTGGGTGATCACGAGCGCCCTGCTCACCGCCGAGATCACCGACGACGGGCGCGTATTCGTCGGGGCCATCAGCGCCGCCGATCTCGAGAAGGTCGCAGCGTCCGGCCAGGCTCCATGACCACGGTGGCAGCCGCCACGACGGTCGGCCTCTCGGTCCCGGAGGGTCACCCCCTTGCCATCCGGACCGAGGGGCTGACTCGGCGTTTCGGCAGCCATGTAGCCGTCAACGACGTCAGCCTGACCGTCCCGCAGGGCGCGGTGTACGGGTTCCTCGGCCCCAACGGGTCCGGCAAAACCACGACGATCCGGCTGCTGCTCGGGCTGATGAACGCCCATGCCGGCTCGATCTCCCTGCTCGGCGGTGCGATCCCGACCGACGCGGCGAGGGTCCTGCCCCGGGTCGGCACACTCGTCGAGGGCCCCGCCTTCCACCCCTACCTCAGTGGTCAGGACAACCTGCGTCGCCTCGACGCCTTCGACGCCTCGACCGACCCTTCGACATCGGCCGCGCGCATCGCCGCGGCGCTCGACCGGGTTGGCCTGTCGGTCGCCGCCCGCAAGAACTTCCGCCGCTACTCCCTCGGCATGAAGCAGCGGCTCGGGCTGGCCGCCGCCCTGCTGCGTCCGCGCGACCTGCTCATCCTCGACGAGCCGACCAACGGCCTCGACCCGCAGGGCACCCGGGAGGTGCGCGGGCTGATCCGCGAGCTGGCCGCCGACGGTGCGACCGTCCTCGTCTCCAGCCACCTGCTCGCCGAGATCGAGCAGGTGGCCACCCACGTCGGCATCATGAGCGCCGGCCGGCTGCTGCGACAAGGCACGCTCGACGACGTCATCGGCGCGGCCAACTGGCGGCTCCGCGTCGACACCCCGTCGACCGCGACCGCCGCCGAGGTCGTCACCGGACTCGGCCTGACGGTCGGGGACGTGCTGCCCGACCACCTCAGCGTGCTGTCGCCGTCGATGCCGGTCGAGCAGATCAATGCGTCGCTCGTCGCGGCGGGGGTTCCCGTACGCGGACTGGTGATCGAGCGACCGACCCTCGAGGACCTGTTCGTCCAGCTGACCGGGGAGGGCTTCGATGTCGTCCGCTGACCTCGCGGTGCGGCCCGCGCCTCCCGCCCCCGCGGCCTACCGCGGCACCCTTGGTCGTCAGCTGCGCGCCGAGCTGCGGCTGGTCTTCCGGCGGCGCCGCAACATCGCGCTGCTGGTGGTGCTCGCCGCGATCCCGATCCTTATCGGCGTCGCGCTGAAGATCTCCAACCGCCAGGGCAACGGCGGCGGTGGCCCCGCGTTCTTCGGGCTGGTCACCAGCAACGGGCTGTTCCTCGCGTTCGCCGCATTGACCGCCTGCCTCCCGGTGTTCCTGCCGCTGGCCGTCGCGATCGTCGGCGGCGACGCCCTCGCGGGTGAGGCCTCGGCCGGCACCCTGCGCTACCTGCTGACGGTGCCGGTGTCCCGTACCCGACTGCTGCTGGTCAAAGGCATCGGCATGCTGTCCTACGTCGCGGCGACCGTGGGCGCCGTGGCGCTGACCGGCATCGTGTGCGGCGGCCTGCTCTTCGGGCTGCACGACGCGACGCTGCTCTCCGGCGACACCGTGCCCTGGTGGGACGGTGGGGTGCGCACGCTCGGCGTCTGCGTCTACGTCTTCGTCGACCTGGTGGGCCTCGCGGCGATGGCGCTGTTCTTCTCCACCCTCACCGAGGTGCCGATCGGGGCCATGGCGGGGTCGATCGCCGCGGCCATCGGCTTCACCGTGCTCGATGCGGTGCCGCAGCTGAGCAGCATCCACCCGCTGCTGCTCACCAACAACTGGCTCGACTTCTCCGAGCTGCTCCGCGGACAGGTCCATGTCTGGTCACTGGTGCACTCGTCGTTCCTCTCGCTGGCCTACACCGCGATCTTCGCCTCGCTCGCCTGGGCCCGCATCACCTCGGCCGACGTCACCAGCTGACCGCCGCAGGCTCGTCCGTGGGAGGAAAATGCCTGCGCCAGCGTGCATTTCCCTCCACACATGAGCGGCGCCCGGGGTGGCCGATCAGGGGGCTGACACCGTCTCCTCGTGCAGGTCGACCTGATCGAGCAGCGGCTCACCGCTGGCGTGCAGCGGCGAGGGCTCGACCCGCAGGATCTTGGCCACGCCCGCCGGAAGCCACCAGTTCCACCGACCGAACAACACCACGAGTGACGGCACCAGCAAGGCGCGGACGATGGTCGCGTCCAGCAGGATGCCGACGCCGAGAGCGGTCGCAAACACCTTGATGTCGGTGCCCGGGGCGGAGGCCAACGCGGCGAACGCGAAGAACAGGATCAGCGCGGCCGAGGTGACCAGCCGACCGGTGCGGCCGAGACCGCGCACCACCGCCGCCTGGGTGGAGCCGCTGCGGTCGTACTCCTCGCGCATGCGGGCGAGGATGAACACCTCGTAGTCCATGGACAAGCCGAACAGGAACGCGAAGATCAGCGGCGGCAGCCAGAACGTCATGGCGCCGGTCGCCCCCACCCCGAAGACCGCGTTGGAGCCGTGGCCGTCCTGCCAGAACCAGGTCGAGGCGCCCAGCACGGCGCTGAGGCTGACCAGGTTGAGGACCACCGCCTTGAGCGGCAGCAGGATCGACCGGAAGGTGCGCACCAGCAGGACGAACGTGATGACCGCGATGAGGCCGATCACGTAGGGGAAGTTGTCGTAGACCGCGTGCCGGTAGTCGACGATGGTCGCGCCGAGCCCAGTCACGCCGACGAAGCCTGGCAGCGCCTTGCCGACCTTGGTCACGTGGTCGACGGTTGAGACCGAGGAAGAGTTGACCGTCTCGTGGTCAGGGATGACGTCGATCGCGGTGTAGCCGTTCTTGCCGGGAGCGTTGACGACCGCGGCGTGGATGCCCGGGACCTTGGCGCTGGCATCGGCGATCGCCTGGGTCTGCGCTGCGGTGCCCTTGCTCAGCACGATGATCGGGGTCAGCGCCCCACTGCCGATGCCGCCATTTTCGAGCGTCTCGAGCGTCTTGTAAGCGGCGGAACCGGTGCCCTGCGAGGAGGTGCTGGACTGGCCGAACTGGATGTTGTGCAGAGGCGCGATGGCGAAGCCGAGGATCACCAGAGCGATGGCGGCGACAAGCCAGGGCCGGCGCACAATGGCCCGCGCCCACGCGCTCCAGCCCTTGGAGGCCACGCCCTCCTTGCGGATGTGCGGGATGTCGACCTTGCGCCCGAACGAGGCGAGCAGCGCCGGCAGCAAGGTCAGCACGACCGCGACGCTGCACAGCGGGATCAGCATGCCGCCGTAACCCATGCTCTGCAGCAGCGGGACCGGTACGACGACCAGCGCCACCAGGCTGATCGCGACCGTGACGCCCGAGGCGAAGACCGCGTGGCCGGCGTGGCGGATCGAGATGCGGACGGCCTCGTCGTTGGTGTGGCCGTGAGCGATCTCCTCGCGCCAGCGCGAGACCACGAGCAGCGAGTAGTCGATGGCGACGCCGAGCCCCACCAGCGCAATGAGGAACTGCACCACGAAACTCACGTCGGCGAACGTCGTGAGCAGCAGCACGATGAGGAACGTGGTGAGGATGGAGACGGCCGCGATGAGCAGCGGCACGAGGGCGAGCAGGGAGGCGAAGACGAAGGCGAGCACGGCCAGCGCGCCTAGGGCGCCGAGCAGGGTCTCGGTCAGGATGCTCGGGCCACTGTTACCGCTGCTGTCGCCGGCCTGGAGCTGCTGGTAACCGGTGATGGATCCGGTGAGATGGTGGGCGGCCAGCCCAGACGCGAAAGCCGCATCCACCTTGTTCTTGACCGCGATGTCGGTGAAGCTCGTCGGCTGCGGCGCGTAGACCAGGGCGAATGTCGTGCGCCCGTCGGAGGTGATGAAGCCCTTGTCGTGGGTGGTGGAGTAGTCGACGACCCGAAGCGACGGGATCGCCCGCAGGCTGTCGTACACCGCCTTGATGTCGGTGGCAGAGGCCGTGACGGTCTGGCCCGCCGGCACGGTGATGACCGGCGCGTAGGCGACCTCGGAGTTGGGCCCGCCGTAGGACTTGATCAGCTTTTGCTCGGTCTCGTAGCCGCTCTGGCCCGGCAGCGAGAAGTCGAGGCTGAGTCTCTTGCTCACGGCTCCGGCCGCGGGGATGCCCGCAACGAACATCACCAGCCAGAACGCGAAGATCCAGCGCCGATGGGTCAGCACGAACGACGAGAGAAGGTCCATCAGGGCTCTCCAGAGCTCGACAGGCGGGCGTTGATCATGTGTCTACCGCACCCCACCGACAGAACGCCATCCAGTTCGCCCAGAGCCGGACACTTGTGTAAGCAAGTGCCGGACCCTGATGGAGGGGATGGAGCAAACGGACAGTCGGGCCTACTGTGGACGCATGACGACCATCGGACTCATCGGTGCGGGCAAGATCGGCAGCACGCTGGCTCAGCGCTTCACGGTGCTGGGCTACCAGGTCGCGGTGTCCAACTCCCGCGGACCCGAGACCCTCAAGGCCCTGCAGCTCGAGCTCGGTGACCACGCACGAGCGTTGAGCACCGCCGACACCGCGGAGTACGGCGACATCGTCGTGGTCGCGATCCCGCTGCACGCCTATCGCGACGTGCCGCGCGCCGGCCTCGAAGGCAAGGTCGTCATCGACGCCAACAACTACTACCCGCAGCGCGACGGCCACATCCCCGAGCTCGACGACGACTCGATGACCTCCAGCGAGCTGCTCGCCGGCCACCTGCCCAGCTCCCACGTCGTCAAGGCGTTCAACGCCATCATGTGGACCCACATCGCCGAGTGGGGCCGCCCGGCCGGCGACCCGGAGCGCATCGGCATCCCCATCGCAGGCGCCAATGCGTCGGCCAAGCAGACCGTGGGGGGTCTGATCGACGCCATCGGTTTCGACGCGGTCGACACAGGCGACCTGCCCAGCTCCCGGCTCTTCCAGCCGGGAGCTGTTCTGTACGGGGCCGACTTCACGGCCGACAAGATCCGCGCCAACCTCGGCTGACCGCGTCCCGCTAAAGTCGAGCGCGCTGCCCGGTGCGCGGAACATCGTGCACGCCCCCACGTGCAAAAAGCACCACGAACCGGCGGTACGTCAGACGATGCCGCGGCGGACGAGGACGTTGAGGGTCGCGGCCGACGGGGCCAGCGCCAGCCAGGACGTGAGCAGGCGGTAGACCAGGACCGCGGCGATCGCCGTCGCCGAGGTCACGCCGGACCCGTACAGGAAGAGGGCGAGGGAGGCGTCGAGGCTGCCGATGCCGCCCGGGGTGGGCAGGACTGCGGCGGCGGTCGTGGCCAGCAGATAGGCGGCGGCCACAGCGATCAGCGACGGTTTGGTGTCGAGCGCGCGCAGGGTGCCGAACAACACGAGCACGTGGGCGGTGGTCAGACCGAGCGAGCCGCCCAGCAGCTCGGCGAGACGCCGCGGCTGCCGCAGGTGGGCGACCGCCGAAACCATCTGGCGGGCCAGTGCGTGCAGCCGCTCGACGACCCACGTGCGACGGGCCGCGACGACGACCGAGGCGGCACCGACGACGACGGCAACAGCGACGCGCACCCAGATCGGGACGTGGCTCGCCGGGATGTTGGAGGTCAGCGACGGATCGGCGAGCAGCACGGTCGCGAGCAGGCTGAGGTGGACCGCAACGCCGGCAACCTGCGTGAGGCCGACAGCAGCGATCGCCTCGCCACTGCTGATGCCGCGGCGACGGAGGAACCGCACGTTGACCGCGCCACCGCCGAGACCCGCGGGCGTGAAGGTGTTGGCGAACGTACCCGCGAACTGCGTGGCTACGAGGCTGCCGAACGGAAGGCGCGGCGCAAGCGCACCCTGCTGCGAGAGACCGGAGAAGACCCACGTAGCCGAGGCCGCCGCAACCGCGAGGACCAACCAGCCCAGGTCGAGGCCGGTGAGGACCGACGTCGCGGAGCGCAGGGTCGCGGCGTGCTCGACCGCCCACCACGCGACCGCCCCTGACATCACGATCAGCGCGACCGTCGACCACGGCACCGTACGGGCAGAGCTCGCCTTGGCTGAGCCGTCGAGGACATCAGCGACCTCGACGACGTCGACGGAAAGGACGTCGACGGCGGAGCGTTCGACGGCCCGTCGTTCCAGGACTGCGCAGGTCATGTGCGACTACTCCCTTGACCTCAGCGGTGTTGCCCTCACGCTAGGCGAGGACACCGCACCGGGTCGTCGTCCTCGATGCGGATCTTTGCTGAGTAGCAGTACTCCGGAGGTCGTACTCCGAACGGCTCAGTTGGCTCACACGGCACATGAGTCGCCCTCGCAGACCTCGCCGCCACCGGCGGAGACGAAGGTCAGCGGCTGGTGCTCGGACCACGCCTGGGTCAGCGTCTGCAGCACGACCTCGGGCGGCTGGGCGCCGGAGATGCCGTACTTGCCGTCGACCACGAAGAAGGGCACACCGCTGATGCCATAGGCGCGCGCCTGCTCGACGTCGGCCCGTACCGCGTCAGCGAACTGGTCGGACGCCAGGACTGCGTCGACCTCGTCCGCCGGCAGCCCAACCTCGATCGCGAGCCCACGCAGCGCGGAGTGCTCCGAGACCGGCGAACCCTCGGTGAAGGTCGCGTGGTCGAGCCGCTCCTTGAGCTGGTCCTGCACCCCGTGAGCGAGCGCGAGGTGGAGCAACCGGTGGGCGTCGAAGGTGTTGCCGGAGCGGTTGAGGTCGAACCGGAAGTCGAGACCCTCGGTCGCCGCCGTCGCGGTCATCGAGTCGAGCATGCCCTGCGCCTCGGCGAGCGACCGGCCGTACTTCTCGGCAAGGTGCTCAGCCTGATGGCCGCCCTCGGCAGGCGACGGCCCGGCGGTCGGGTCGAGCTCAAAGCTGCGCCAGACCAGCTCGATCTGGTCGCGCTGCGGGAACTGTGCGAGGGCCTTCTCGAAGCGCCGCTTGCCCACGTAGCACCAGGGGCAGACGACGTCGGACCAGATCTCCACCTTCATGTACGGCGCAACTCTCCGGCGCCGTTGTTCCATTCCCGTCCAACAAGACGGAACTAGGAGCGGTGGTCGTGCACCGCGCGCCAGACGACGAGGCTGGCATTTTTGGGCAGCGGTACGAGGTCCCTGCGGTAGGAGGCGTGCACCTCGGCCTCACGGCGGACCACGTCGCCCTGCACCGCTGCGACCTGGTCGAGCAGCTCGTGGACCCGGGCGGACAGGGCGGCGACCTGGTTCTCGAGATCGAGGATGCGCTTGATGCCGGCGAGGTTGACGCCGTCCTCCTGCGACAGCCGCTGGATCTCGCGCAGCTGGGCCACGTCGCGCGAGGAGTAGCGCCGACCGCGGCCCGCGGCTCGGCCCGGCGACACCAGCCCGAGCCGGTCGTACTGGCGGAGGGTCTGCGGGTGCATGCCGGCGAGCTGGGCCGCGACCGAGATGACGAACAGCGGCGCGTCGTGGGTGACGTCGTCGAGCGGTCCCCAGGTCATGCTGTGCCGTCCGTCCCCGCCAGGTGGCCACGCGGGTCGTCGCCGGCGGTCGCCTTGGCATAGGCCTCGAGCGCAGCCTTGGCATCAGCGGACAGCTGCGGCGGGACCGAGACCTCCATGGACACGAGCAGGTCGCCGCGGGTGCCGTCCTTGCGCGGCACACCGCGTCCCTTGACCCGGAACGTGCGGCCGGTCGTGGTTCCCGGCGGGATCTTGAGCGAGACGTTGGCCCCGCCGAGAGTCGGCACGGAGACGGTGGCACCGAGCGCGGCCTCGGGGAACGTGACCGGCACCGACAGCGTGAGGTTGTCGTCACGCCGCCCGAAGACCGGGTGGGGCGTGACGTGGACGAGCACGTTGAGGTCGCCGTTGGGGCCGCCGCGGTCGCCGGGCTGGCCCTTGCCCTTGAGCCGGATGCGCTGCCCGTCGGCCACGCCAGCGGGGATGCGGACGTTGATGACCCGCTCGGTGCGGACCTGGCCGTCGCCGAGGCAGTTGGGGCACGGGTCGTCGATGAGCCGGCCGGTGCCGCGGCACTCGCGGCAGGGGTCGGCCAGGGAGAAGCCACCGACGTTCTTGGACGAGATGCCGGTGCCGGAGCAGACCGGGCAGACCCGCGGCATGGTGCCGGGCTTGGCCCCGCTGCCGTAGCAGGTGGGGCACTGGCCGGGCGTGGTCATGCGCAGCGGCACGGTCGCACCCTCGACCGCCTCGGCGAAGTCGAGCGTCACCTCGGAGGAGATGTCGCCGCCGCGCCGGGGCTGGGCCGTACGCCGGCCGGACCCACCGAAGAGGCCGCCGAACAGGTCGCCGAGACCGCCGCCCTGACCACCGCCGGCCCCACCCAGCAGGTCGCCGAAGTCGAACGTGCCGGAGGTCGACGTGGTGCCGCCGCCACCTGAGGGCTGGCGCAGCCGACCGGAGCCGAACAGGCTGCGCGCCTCGTCGTACTCCTTGCGCTTGGTGTCGTCGGAGAGCACCGAGTAGGCCTCGGAGACCTCCTTGAACTTCTCCTCGGCCGCGGCATCACCCTTGTTGCGGTCGGGGTGGTGCTTCTGCGCGAGGGCGCGGTAGGCCTTCTTGATGTCGGCCTGGGCCGCCGACTTGCTGACGCCGAGAGCCGCGTAGTAGTCCTTCTCGATGTAGTCCCGCGTGCTCATGGCGTCCCTCCTTCGACAGTCTCGGCACGAACCGGATGCGGTACGGGTCCTGCGGCTGCACAGGAACCGTACCCGTGCATCATTCGGCGGCCGGCACGCTGTCGTCAGACGCGTCCGCGGCCTCGGGCTCGAGGACGCCGACCCGGGCCGGGCGCAGCACCCGCTCGCCCAGCTTGTAGCCGGAGGAGTAGACCTGACCGGCCGTCGGCTCGGACACCTCGGCGGAGTAGCCGTGGGTCAGCGCCTCGTGCAGCTGGGGGTCGAACGGGTCGCCGGGCTCGGCGAACTGGACGAGCCCCAGCTTGGCGACGATGGCCTCGAGCGCCTCGCCGACGGACTTGAAGCCGCCTTCGAGCTCGTTGTGGGCACGGGCCCGGCCGATGTCATCGAGCACCGGCAGCAGGTTGGTGAGGACGCCGGCAAGGGCGATCTCCTGGGTGGCCACCCGGTCACGGTCGACCCGACGCCGGTAGTTGGCGTACTCGGCCTGCAACCGCTGCAGGTCCGCAGTCCGCTCGGCCAGCTCGGCCGAGAAGTCGCTCGCCAGGAAGGTGTCGTCCCCGGCCGGCGGCACGGTGCCAGCAGGCACCGTGCCCTCCACCGGGATGTCGGTCACGTCGACGACCGGCTGGCGCAGCTCGCCGGTCACCGGGTCGATGCGGCGCTTGTCGCGGACGACCGGTTCGCCGAGGTCCTCGTAGGGACCGCTCACGCCTGCTCACCCTCGTCGACGATCTCGGCGTCGACGACGTCGTCATCGCTGGCGTGGGTGTGCTCGTCGGAGGAGCCGCCCGCTGCGGACGAGGTGGCGTTGGCCGAGGCCTGCGCGTTCTCGTACAGCGAGGCACCGAGCTTCTGGCTGGACGCCGAGACCTTGCTCGCGGCGGCGTTGATGGCGGCGATGTCGCTGCCACCGAGGGCTGCCTTGAGCTCGCCCAGCGCCTCCTGGGTGTCGGTCTTGAGCGCCTCGTCGAGCTTGTCACCGTTCTCCGCGAGGAACTTCTCGGTCTGGTAGACCAGACCGTCGGCGGTGTTGCGCGCCTCGGCCTCCTCGCGACGCTTGCGGTCGTCGTCGGCGTACTGCTCGGCGTCCTTCATCATCCGCTCGACGTCCTCACGCGGCAGCGCTGAGCCGCCGGTGATGGTCATCGACTGCTCGCGACCCGTACCGAGGTCCTTGGCTCCGACGTGCACGATGCCGTTGGCGTCGATGTCGAAGGTGACCTCGATCTGGGGCACGCCGCGCGGGGCGGGGGCGATGCCGGTCAGCTCGAACATGCCGAGCTTCTTGTTGTAGGCCGCCATCTCGCGCTCACCCTGGAACACCTGGATCTGCACGGAGGGCTGGTTGTCGTCGGCCGTCGTGTAGACCTCGGAGCGCTTGGTGGGGATGGTGGTGTTGCGCTCGACCAGCTTGTGCATGATGCCGCCCTTGGTCTCGATGCCGAGGGACAACGGGGTCACGTCGAGGAGCAGGACGTCCTTGACCTCACCCTTGAGCACGCCGGCCTGCAGCGCCGCACCGATGGAGACGACCTCGTCGGGGTTGACGCCCTTGTGCGGGTCCTTGCCACCGGTGAGGTCCTTGACCACGTCGACGACGGCGGGCATGCGGGTCGAGCCACCGACGAGCACCACGTGGTCGATCTGGCTGACCGTGATGCCGGCGTCCTTGATGACCTGCTGGAACGGGCCCTTGGTCCGGTCGAGCAGCTCAGCGGTCAGCCGCTGGAACTCGGCACGCGACAGCGTCTGCTCGAGGTGGAGCGGGCCTTCGGCGCTGGCCGTGATGTAGGGCAGGTTGATCGTGGTCTCGGTGACCGTGGACAGCTCGATCTTGGCCTTCTCGGCCGCCTCGCGCAGGCGCTGGAGCGCCATCTTGTCCTTGCTGAGGTCGACGCCGTGGCCGTTCTTGAACTGCGTCACCAGGTAGTCGACGATCTTCTGGTCCCAGTCGTCGCCACCGAGGCGGTTGTCACCGGAGGTCGCCTTGACCTCGATGATGCCGTCGCCGATGTCGAGCAGGGACACGTCGAAGGTGCCGCCGCCGAGGTCGAAGACCAGGATGGTCTGCTCGGCGTCGCCCTTGTCCAGCCCGTACGCGAGGGCCGCGGCGGTGGGCTCGTTGACGACCCGCAGCACGTTGAGGCCCGCGATCTCGCCGGCCTCCTTGGTCGCGGTGCGCTCGGCGTCACCGAAGTAGGCGGGGACCGTGATGACCGCGTCGGTCACGCCCTCGCCGAGGTAGGCCTCAGCGTCGCGCTTGAGCTTCTGCAGGATGAACGCGCTGATCTGCTGCGGCGTGAAGTCCTTGCCGTCGAGCGCGATCTTCCAGTCGGTGCCCATGTGGCGCTTGACCGAGCGGATCGTGCGGTCGGGGTTGGTGACCGCCTGCCGCTTGGCGACCTCACCGACGAGGACCTCGCCGTTCTTCGCGAACGCGACGACGGAGGGGGTCGTACGGGCACCTTCGGCGTTGGCGATGACCGAGGGCTCGCCGCCTTCCAGGACCGTGACGACGGAGTTGGTGGTGCCGAGGTCGATGCCGACCGCTCGTGCCATGTGATGCCTCCAGCTAGGGGTGGTTCCGTGAGTAACAGGCGAGATTGAGTGGTGCTGACTCAATTCTGCAGAGCCGGCTCACCACCGTCAACCGCAGTTGAGCGGATGTGACTCAACTCTCTGTTGCCAACACCCACCGGACCGGTTCATTCCCGCCCGCGCCCAGCGTCGCCCGCGCCCGTTTCGGCCCCCTACCGCGCCATCTGGCACGGTGCCCCGCGTGACAATGGCCTCGACCGCGCCAAGTGGCGCGGTGGGGCCCGCGGGCGTCCCGTGCCTACGATGCGACGGTACGAACGAGATCCCGGAGGACCGGCATGACGGCAATTTCTGACCTCGGCGGCGCAAAGCTCAGCAGCGGCGGCGCGATCCCGCTGCTCGGGTTCGGCACGTGGCAGCTGCCCGGCGACGAGGCGAGCCAGCCCACGGCCGACGCGCTCACCGCGGGATACCGCCACCTCGACACCGCCACGATGTACCGCAACGAGGCCGAGGTCGGTGCGGCGCTGAAGGCATCCGGCGTCGCCCGTACCGACGTCTTCGTCACCACCAAGCTGCCCGCCGAGCGGGCCGGCCACGAGCGGGCCACGCTCGAGGAGAGCCTGAGCAAGCTCGGCGTCGACCAGCTCGACCTGTGGCTGATCCACTGGCCGCCGGGCGGGGCGGGCGTGCCGGTCTGGCGCGAGTTCGTCAAGGCGCGCGACGAGGGGCTGACAGCAGCCATCGGGGTCAGCAACTACTCGCTCGCCCAGATCGACGAGCTAACCCAGGCCACCGGCGTCACTCCGGCCGTCAACCAGATCAAGTGGGGGCCGTTCCTCTACGACGCCGCCATCGCCGAGGGGCACGCCGAGCGCGGCGTGGTGCTGGAGGGCTACAGCCCGTTCCGGTCGGGGCGCCTCGACCACCCGACGCTCGTGGCCATGGCCGGCGAGCTCGGTCGTACGGTGCCGCAGGTCATCGTCCGCTGGCACGTGCAGCACGGGTTCGTGGTCATCCCCAAGTCGGCGCAGTACGACCGCATCGTGTCCAACGCCGACGTCAGCGGGTTCGCCTTGACCGACGATCAGATGGCCACGATCAACGCCCTCGGCGCCTGACCTACCGCAACACTTCGACCACGCAACGCGGGCCCGCGGCCCGCGAAAGCGCGGCGTCAGCCGTCACGAGCGTCACCTCCAGTGCCTCTGCCAGCGAGACATACGAGGCGTCGTAGGGCGTCAGCGCATCACGCAGCGACCAACAGCGTGGCAAAAGCAACCTGTGCGAGACCCGTTCCAGCGGCAGATCGACGAGGGCCTGAAGCGCCGCCTCGGCCCGTGCAACCGGCATGGCTCCTGCGCGGACGAGGCGACGCAGGACGGAAACGACCTCTAGATCGATGAGCTCAGGCGCCGACAGGACCTCCGTCTGCAGCCGGGCGCGGGCAACGACGCCGTCCCTGCCGTCATCGGAGAGCGCCGGCAGCAGGACGCTGGCATCAACGACGATCACGGTCCTCCCGCACCGCGGCCGCGGCCGCTTCGAACGACACCGAGCCGCCGGTCCAATCTCGGCTGCGGACGAGGATCTCCGCGACCGTCGGGCTGCTGGCCTCCGCAATCAAGCGGGCTCGGAGATACTCCTGCAGCGATTGATGGGCGGCCGCGGCCCGCTGACGCAGCACTGCATGGGTCTCCTCGGGGACGTTCTTGATCTGCACACTCGGCATGGCGCCATTATGGCGCCAACACAGACCGCGGGCAAGGCTGGCACCCTGTACGGATGACGGAAGACGTCCAGGACCGCGCCGACGAGCAGGAGACCCCTGTCGTACGGCGCGGTCGCGGGCTGCGCGTCGCCGCGTGGCTGGTGGTGGCCGCCCTGGTGATCGGCGGCGGAACCCTCACCGCGGTCGTCGCCCACCGTGACCACTGGCTCGATGCCCGGCGCCAGGTGACGATGCACCAGCTCAACGTCGTCAGCCACCCGGCCGGCTTCCACGCCGTGACCGCCGGCGACCAAGGACCGTCCGGCTGGGACCCGGTCCACCAGCTGGGGCGGCGCTACTTCGACGGCAGCATGGTCCCGTCCCAGATGACCGCCGACCTCGACTTCTGGCTCGGCCGGGCCGGACTGCTGAGCAGCACCGGTCCTCCGGAGGCGGCCCGCTGCGCGCGCACCACCCTCGCCGGGACGCTGACCTTCGGCTGCGGCAACTTCTACCGCGAGACACCGCAGTGGCGGGTCTGGATCGACGTGACAGGAGTCGGCTGGCCCGGCAAGGTGCTGCCCTCGTCGCGGCTCCCCGCCCTCGTCCACCTCATGGTCGTCGTCGTGCACAAGCAGCCGTACGAACAGGCGCTGACC
Organism: Acidothermaceae bacterium B102; assembly: GCA_033097465.1. GTDB lineage: Bacteria > Actinomycetota > Actinomycetes > JAWWOL01 > JAWWOL01 > JAWWOL01. The sequence goes on along the minus strand of AP028633.1, from coordinate 2,066,645 downwards.
TCGCTGCCGTGGACCTCGCCCGGGCTCACCGCGACGGTGGTCGCCGGCTCCGCCCGTACCGTGCTGTCGTTGTCTGCCGCCCAGGCCAAGCAGGTCAGCGTCGACGGGGCGACCTTCGGACCAGCCGGCCAACTCGTGACCGCCGGCCCTGGCCAGCCGGCCGTCGTGCCCGCCGCGCAGGGCCAGCCGGCGCGCGTCCTCACCTACGATGCCTGGCCGTCGATGCCGCACGAGCTCGGTTCGGTGCAGACCAACGCCACCGTCAGTGACGTCGCGCGCATCGGCCCGGACGGCGCGCTGTGGGTGCACTACGCGGGGTACGGGCTGCGCCGCCTCGACCCCGACGGGCACGCGTCCAACGTCACGGGCACGGCCACCAGCAACGGCCAGATCGCGGACGCCCCAGCGCTCGGCCAGGACCCGTACACCGTGGCGGAGCCGACCGCGATCTCCGCCGACGGCACGGTCTGGGTGGCCAATGGGCAGCTAGTACGGATCCGCAACGGCAAGCTGCACCTCATCGACCCCTCCCTCAAAGGCATCGACAGCCTGACCGGCGACGGCCACAACGGCGTCTACTTCGCCACGGCGACCCGCGTCTTTCACCTCACCGCCGACGGCAAGCGGACCCCGGTCGGCGAGCAGGCCCACTTCACCGGCGTCACGTCGCTGGCGGTCGCCCGCGACGGGTCGTTGTTCGTGCTCGACGGGTCCTACCTGCGTCGGGTACGGCCTGGCGGACAGATCGACAACGTGGCCGGACGCGGCGGCACGGTCGCCGGGCGTGGCGACCCGGTCTTCTGCGCGATGCCCGTCCCTACGGACGCGACGCGGGTGCCGATCTCGGCCGCGTACGACGTCATCGCCAGCCCGCTCGGCGGCGTCTACCTGACCGGCTGCAACCGCGTGGTCCAGATCGGCTACTGAGCCGGGCAGCCGGACGGCGCAGCGGTAGGGTCAGGGCTGTGTCCGCGCCGGTGCTGGTCCTCAACTGCGGCAGCTCGTCGGTCAAGTGGGCCGTCGTCGACCCGACGACCGGCGAGACGTCCACCTCAGGCTTGGCCGAACGGCTGGGCAGCGCCGACGCCCGGGTCCGTACCAAGTCCGGAGCAGCCGACTGGCACGACACCCCCACGCCCGACCTGAGCCCGGAAGATGCTGTGGGCAAGGCGATCTCGCTGGTACGGGGGACCGAGCTGGGCGGGGTCGGTCACCGCGTCGTGCAGGGCGGTGAGCGGTTCACCGCATCGGTGCGCATCGACGATGACGTCATCGCCGGCATCGACGCGCTCTCCGGCATGGCCCCGCTGCACAACCCGATCAACCTGGTCGGCATCCGCGCAGCCATGAAGGCGCTGCCCGAGCTGACCCACGTCGCGGTCTTCGACACGTCGTTCCACCAGACGATGCCGCCCCGGGCCTACCGCTACGCCGTTCCGCAGGCGTGGTACACCGAGCACAAGGTCCGGCGGTACGGGGCCCACGGCACCAGCGTCCGCTATGTGAGCCGGCGCACGGCGGAGCTGCTGGACCGCCCGCTCGCCGACCTCGCCCTCGTCGTCGCCCACCTCGGCAACGGGTGCAGCGCGACCGCGGTCCTCGGCGGGTTGTCGGTCGACACGACGATGGGGCTGACACCGCTGGCCGGGCTGGTGATGGGCACGAGGTCGGGCGACATCGACCCCAGCGTGTTCTCCTACCTCGTCGACCAGACCGGCATGACGGTCGACGACATCACGACAGCGCTCAACAAGCAGAGCGGCCTGCTCGGGCTCTCCGGCCTGAGCAACGACCTGCGCGCGATCTCGGAGGCGGCCGGCCAGGGCAACGCCGACGCGGTGCTGGCGCTCGAGGTCTTCTGCTACCGGCTGGCCCGCGACGTCGCCGCGCTGGTGGTCCCGCTGGGTCGCCTCGACGCGCTCGTCTTCACCGGCGGCATCGGCGAGAACAGCGCCGTCGTACGGTCAAAGGTGTTGGCAATGCTGGGTTTTCTGGGCCTCGAGGAGAACATCATCGCCAACGCCGCCCATGGCCGCGACCACCACGGGCGGGTCAGCTTGATGGGCTCGCCGGTCGCTCTCGTCGTGCCGACCAACGAGGAGCTCGTCATCGCCCAGGACACGGCGGCCCTGACGTGACCCACACGATCCTGGTCGTGCCGACCGGCCACGGCGTCGGGCTCACGGCCACCTGCCTCGGTCTGGTACGGGCCCTCGACCGCCTGGGCATGCCGGTCGCCTTCGCCAAGCCGCTCGCCCAGCCCGGCGGCCTCGAGGCCGACGGACCCGAGCCGTCGACGGCGCTCATCCGGCTGGCCACCCACCTCGACCCGCCCGAGCCCATCGCGGTGTCCGAGGTCGAGGCCCTGCTCAGCGTCGGTGCCATGGACCAGTTGATGGAGGCGGTCGTCGCGCTGACGTCCCCGCTGAGCGCCGGCCCGGGGGTGCTCGTCGTGGAGGGCCTGGTGCCAGGCCAGGGACACCAGATGTACGCGTCACGGGTCAACCTCGCCATGGCCAAGGCGCTCGATGCGTCGGTGCTGCTGGTCGGGGCGCCCGAGGGCAACGACGACCAGGACCGCGCCCTCGACGAGCTCGCCGAGAACATGGCGATCGCCGCCAGCACCTACCGCGCCGGCGAGGACATCCGGGTCATCGGGTCAGTGGTCAACCGGGTCGACCCGGCGTCGCTCGGCAAGGTCGGCATGGTGCTCGCGGCCCATGGCCTGCACGCCGTTGGAGCCGTGCCGCTGACTCCGGCGATGTCTCGACTCCGGGTGCTCGACCTCGCCCGCGCGCTGGGTGCCAAGGCGCTCAACGAGGGCGAGTGGGGCACCCGCCGCATCCACGCCGTCTCGGTGTGCGCCCAGTCGGTGCCCGGGGTGCTGTCAGCGCTGACCGACGGGCGGTTGGTGGTCACGCCCGGCGACCGGCTCGACGTGGTCATGGCCACCTGCCTCAAGGCACTCGGCGGCGTACGCCTCGCTGCCCTCCTGCTGACGGCCGGCATCGAACCCGACTCCGAGGTGTGGCAGCTGACCGAGGCGGCGCGGGCGACCGGGCTGCCGATCCTGCTGGTCGACGAGCCCACCTACGAGACGGCCAACGCGGTGTACGCGCTCAGCACCGCGGTCGCCGCGGACGACGCCGAACGCGCCGAGACCGTCATGCGTACGGTGGCCGACCACCTCGACGAGGCGTGGATCCGCGGCCTGGTCGCCGACACCCACGAGCGCCGGCTCAGCCCCGCCGCGTTCCGCTACCGCATCACCACCGCGGCGCGGGCCGCGCACAAGACGATCGTGCTGCCCGAAGGCGCCGAACCGCGCACCCTCCACGCCGCCGTGATCTGCGCCGAGCGCGGTCTCGCCCACTCGGTGCTGCTCGCCAAGCCGGACGAGATCGCCGCACAGGCAAGGCTTCTCGGGCTCACACTGCCCCCAGGCGTGACCGTGCTCGACCCGGAGTCCGTGGCCGAGCGCTACGTCGCCCCGTACGTCGAGCTGCGCAAGCACAAGGGCGCGACCGAGGACATCGCCCGCGAGCAGCTGAGCGACACCGTGGTCCTGGGCACGATGATGCTCAAGCTGGACGAGGTCGACGGGCTCGTCGCGGGAGCCGTACACACGACCGCGCACACCCTGCGGCCGGCGCTCCAGCTGATCAAGACGGCGCCCGGCGCGGCCCTCGTCTCGTCGGTGTTCTTCATGCTGCTGCCCGACGAAGTGATCGTGTACGGCGACTGCGCGGTCAACCCCAACCCGACCGCCGACGAGCTGGCCGACATCGCGCTGCAGTCGGCCGCGTCGGCACGCCAGTTCGGCATCGAGCCACGGGTAGCCATGCTCAGCTATTCGACCGGCGGCTCCGGCAGCGGCTCCGACGTCGACCGGGTGGCCGAGGCGACGCGGCTCGCACGCGAGCGGGCGCCGGGCCTCGCGATCGACGGGCCCTTGCAGTACGACGCCGCCGCCATCGCCAGCGTGGCCAAGTCCAAGCGCCCGGACTCACCGGTCGCCGGCCGCGCCACGGTCTTCGTGTTTCCCGACCTCAACACCGGCAACACGACGTACAAAGCGGTCCAGCGCGGGGCCGACGTCATCAGCATCGGGCCGATGCTGCAGGGACTCGCCAAGCCGGTCAACGACCTCAGCCGCGGGGCACTCGTCGAGGACATCGTCTACACGATCGCGGTCACGGCCATCCAGGCAGCGGCGACCTGATTTCCCGTACCGCGTGGCAAGATCGGGCAGGTGACCAGCACACCGGCCGAGGTGCAACGCCTACGCGATCTCGCGCGGCTGCGTCGTGTTCGCGACCGCATCGACCGTGACTACGCCCAGCCGCTCGACGTCGAGGCCCTCGCCCGCGGCGCCGCGATGTCGGCGGGCCACCTGAGCCGCGAGTTCAAGGCGGCGTACGGGGAGTCGCCGTACGGCTACCTCATGACCCGCCGCATCGAGCGGGCGATGGCGTTGCTGCGGCGCGGCGACCTCAGCGTGACCGAGGTCTGCTTCACCGTCGGCTGCTCATCGCTGGGCACGTTCAGCACGAGGTTCACCGAGCTGGTCGGGGTGCCACCGAGCACCTACCGGCGCGAAGCGGCGAGTGCGACCGAGGGCATGCCGTCGTGCGTGGCCAAGCAGGTCACCAGACCGGTCAGGAATCGAGAAGCACCCGTCGCCGAGGCACGGCTAGCGTGAGCGCCATGGACATCACCATTCACTCGAGCTTTCTCCCGCTGGACGACCCTGACGCCGCACGCGCCTTCTACCGCGACATCCTCGGTTTCGAGGTACGCATGGACGTCGGCTACAACGGCCTGCACTGGATCACCGTCGGGCCACCCGGCCAGCCCGACACATCGATCGTGCTCTTCCCGCCGAGCGCCACCCCCGGCCTTACCGACGACGAACGCCGCACCATCGCCGAGATGATGGCCAAGGGCAGCTATGGCTCGCTGCTGCTGGCCTCGGCCGACGTCGACGCGACCTTCGACAAGGTGCAGGCTGCGGGCGCCGAGGTCGTCCAGGAGCCGACCGACCAGCCGTACGGAGTGCGCGACTGCGCCTTCCGCGACCCTGCGGGCAACCTGCTCCGCATCCAGCAGAGGCCGACGGCATGAAGATCATGACCTGCCAGCAGCTCGGTGGCCCCTGCGACCTGCCGCACCAGGGCGACAACGCCAACGTCGTCATCAAGGCGCAGGACCAGCATCTCAAGGACGCCGTCGCCGCCGGCGACTCGTCGCACCAGCAGGCGTGGGACGAGATGAAGGGCCGGTGGAAGAACCCGCTGGCCGGCATGGGGTGGTACCGCAAGGCCAAGAAGGACTTCGCCGCCCTGCCCGAGGCCTGATGGCTGCGGACAACCACGACGTGATCCGCGTGCACGGCGCGCGGGTCAACAACCTCAAGGACATCAGCGTCGAGCTGCCCAAGCGGCGGCTGACGGTGTTCACCGGCGTCTCCGGCTCGGGCAAGAGCTCGCTGGTGTTCGGCACGATCGCGGCGGAGTCGCAACGGCTGATCAACGAGACCTACAGCGCGTTCGTCCAGGGTTTCATGCCGTCGCTGGCGCGGCCCGACGTCGACGTGCTCGAGGGGCTGACGACCGCGATCATCGTCGGCCAGGAACGCATCGGCGGCGACGCCCGCTCGACGGTAGGCACGGCCACCGACGCCAATGCGATGCTGCGCATTCTGTTCAGCCGGCTCGGTAAGCCGCACATCGGTTCACCGCAGGCATTCTCGTTCAACGTCGCCTCGATCAGCGGCGCCGGCGCGGTGACCATCGAGCGAGGCGGTCGCCAGACCAAGGAGCGGCGCAGCTTCAGCATCCTGGGCGGCATGTGCCCGCGCTGCGAGGGACGCGGGTCGGTCTCCGACTTCGACCTGACCGCGCTGTACGACGCCAGCAAGTCCCTCGAGGACGGGGCGCTGCTCATCCCGGGCTACAGCATGGACGGCTGGCATGGCCGCATCTTCAAGGGCTGTGGCTTCTTCGACCCGGGCAAGCCCATCGCCGCCTACACCAAGCGCGAGCTGAACGACCTGCTCTACAAGGAGCCAACCAAGATTAAGGTCGAGGGCATCAACCTGACGTACGAGGGCCTGATCCCCAAGATCCAGAAGTCCATGCTCTCCAAGGACGTCGAGTCGCTGCAGCCGCACATCCGCGCCTTCGTCGAGCGCGCCATCACGTTCGACGTCTGCCCTGACTGCGGCGGCACCCGGCTCAGCCCCGAGGCCCGCTCGTCGAAGATCGGCCAGCTCACCATCGCCGACGCCTGCGCGATGCAGATCACCGACCTGGCCGCCTGGGTGCAGCACCTGGACGAGCCGTCGGTGGCGCCCCTGGTCGAGTCCCTTCGACAGATCCTCGACTCGTTCACCGAGATCGGGCTGGGCTACCTCTCGCTCGAGCGGCCGTCGGGCACCCTGTCGGGCGGCGAAGCCCAGCGGGTCAAGATGATCCGCCATCTCGGGTCGTCACTCACCGACGTCACCTACGTCTTCGACGAGCCCACGATCGGGCTGCACCCTCACGACATCGAGCGGATGAACGTCCTGCTGCTGCAGCTGCGCGACAAGGGCAACACCGTGCTGGTCGTCGAGCACAAGCCCGAGGCGATCGCGATCGCCGACCACGTCGTCGATCTCGGCCCGGGCGCAGGTGCCGGCGGCGGTGAGGTCGTGTTCGAGGGCACCGTCGAGGGGCTGCGGGCCAGCGGCACCCTGACTGGGCGTCACCTCGACGACAGGGCCACCGTCAAGCCCGCGGTACGCGCGCCGTCCGGCGTGCTCGAGGTGCGCGGTGCCAGCCTGCACAACCTCCGCGACGTCTCCGTCGACCTGCCGCTCGGCGTGCTGACGGTGATCACCGGGGTAGCCGGGTCGGGCAAGAGCTCACTGATCCACGGCTCGGTGTCGGGGCGGCTCGGCGTGGTAACCGTGGACCAGGCCCCGATCAAGGGGTCGCGACGCAGCAACCCCGCCACGTACACCGGACTGCTCGAGCCGATCCGCAAGGCGTTCGCCAAGGCCAACGGGGTCAAGCCGGCGCTGTTCAGCAGCAACTCCGAGGGTGCGTGCCCCAACTGCAACGGTGCCGGCGTGATCTACACCGACCTCGCCATGATGGCCGGCGTCGCCACGGTCTGCGAGGTCTGCGAGGGCAAGCGGTTCCAGCCGGAGGTGCTCGACTACACCTTCGGTGGCAAGGACATCAGCCAGGTGCTCACCCTGTCGGTGGACGAGGCGCTGGCGTTCTTCGGGGCAGGCGAGGCCGAGCTCCCGGCTGCGCACGCGATCCTCGGCCGGCTTGCCGATGTCGGGCTCGGCTACCTGCGCATCGGGCAGCCTCTGACGACGCTGTCCGGCGGTGAACGACAGAGGCTCAAGCTGGCCACCCATCTCGGCGACAAGGGCGGCGTCCTCGTCCTCGACGAGCCGACGACTGGCCTGCACCTTGCCGACGTCGAGCAGCTGCTCGCCCTGCTCGACCGGCTCGTCGACGCCGGCAAGTCGGTCATCGTGATCGAGCACCACCAGGCCGTCATGGCCCACGCCGACTGGATCATCGACCTCGGGCCCGGTGCCGGCCACGACGGCGGACTCGTCGTCTTCGAAGGCACGCCTGCTGCCATCGTCGCCGACCGGTCGACCCTTACCGGCGAGCACCTCGCGGCCTACGTCGGCGCCTAGTCGTACCCGGACCATGAGGGTGGATCCCATGACGTCGCGCGTCACGAGATCCACCCTCATACCCAGATCGGGCCTGAGCGGTCAGCCTTGCGGGCCGGCCGGCGTGGTCGTGATGGCGGTGCCCTCCGTCTTGTTGGCCTGGGTCGCAAAGTCGTTGGTGAACGTGTTGGCCAGCGTCACCTTGGAGACGTCGGTCCCGATCAGCTTCTCCATCGCGTCAACGGTTTTCGGACCTCCGGCGGGCATGATGCCGTCGGGGAGGAACTGTCCCTTGTCCGTCGTCAGCCCGGCAATGTACTGCGCCTTGCTGATGGTCGTGTTCTGCACGAACTGCTGGGGCAGGGCGTTCGCGATGTCGGCCGCCGAGTGGGTGTTGATCCAGTGCATGGTGGCCACCAAGGCGTTGACCACCCGCTGCACGGCGTCCTTGTGCGAGTTGACCCAGGAGGTCTGGGCCAGGACGCCCGCGGCCGGCCAGGCGCCACCGAGCGCCGCCTGTGCCCCCGCCGTGGTGGCGAGGTCGATCGCCGAGTAGGCAAGATTCTTGGCCTCCAACGCGCCAACCGTCGGCTGGGTCGTCATCACGCACTTCGCAGAGCCGCGCTGAATGGCGGCGATCGCGGTGGCACCGGCTCCGACGGCGAGCGGGTGGTACTGCTTGCGCGTGATGCCCTTCTGTGCCGCCAGGAACTGGGTCAGCTCGTCGGTGCCCGAGCCGAGGTCGGTCACCCCCAAGACTGCCCCCTTGAAGTCGGCGGCCGACTTGATGCCGCTCTTGGTGCCGCACATCTCCCGCTCACCGGGCGCTCCGGAGAGCTGAACCACGTCCTCGACGGCCTTGCCCTTGGACTGGAAGTCGATGGTGTGGATGTACCACGCGCCGGCCATGTCGACCTGACCCGAGGCCATCGCGTCTTCAGCCCCGACGCCGCCGTTGACCTCGGTCGACAGCTGCACCTTCACGCCGTACTTCGCGTACAAGCCAAGACTCTGGGCGAGCTGGTAGGGCAGGTAGATCTGCTTGTCGATGCCACCGACCATGAGCTTGACGGTCGGCATGCTCCCCGACGTCGTCGTGCCCGCGGCCGATGTCGCGGCTGGCGAGGAGGCAGCTGCTGCCGAGGTCGCGCCTGCTGCCGCGGATGTTGCGCCTGCTGCAGCAGAGGTCGCACCAGCAGCCGCCGAGGTCGCACCCGCTGCCGCTGCTGCCGAGGTCGCCGCCGTGGACGTGGTGGCTGCGCTCGAGGAGCCGGTGGAGCTCTTGCTCGAGCAGGCCGCGGCGGCGAGCGCCACCACCCCCACTGTCGCTACCGAAACAGTGCGTCTGAACATGGAGAGCCGTCCCTTCATGGTGGGTTGACCTGCGGGGGGATTGCCTTGTGATGCGGGGATCTCAGATGACTTGCAGTTCGGCGTGCGCCGGCGGCCGCCAGGAGAGGACGCGCTTCTCCAGCAGCGTGATGAGGTACTCCGCCGCCAGGGTGATGACGGCCATGATCGCCATGCCAGCAAAGACGGTGTTCGGGTCGAGCCGGCCCTGCGCCTGGCTGATCACCAGCCCGATGCCGCGTTGCGAGCCCAGCACCTCGCCGACGAGGGCGCCGATGATGGCGAAGCCAAAGGCCGTGTGGAGGCTGGCGATGATCCAGGTCAGGGCCGACGGGATCGTGACGTGCCGGGCCACCTGGAACGGCGACGCACCGAGGACCTTCACGTTCGCCACCAGGTTGGGGTCGACCTCGCGCACCCCCTGGAACGCGTTGAAGAACACCACGAAGAACACCAGGACCGCCGCGAGCAGGACCTTGGGCAGGGTGCCCAATCCGAACGCCACCAGGAAGATCGAGCCGAGGATGATGCGCGGGATCGCGTTCACGATCTTGATGTACGGCCCCAGGACATCGGCGAGGAACCGGTTCTGGCCCAGCAGGAGCCCGACGATGACGCCGGTCGCGGAGCCGAGCAGGAACCCGTACAGCGCCTCCTTCAATGTCGTCCCGATGTCGACCCAGATCGAGCCGAACTCCGTGCCCTTGGTGAACAGGTCGACCAGGGACTTCCAGATCAGGGTGGGCTGGCCGTAGAAGAACGGGTCCAGCCACTTCAGCTCGGTCAGCAGCTGCCAGCCGCCGACGAAGACGATCGCGAAGGCGGCGCGGGCGAGCCACAGCAGTCGCCGGCGCCGGTTCCTGGCCCGGAGGGCCTCCCGCCGGGTCGCGTCCTCCGAGTCCACCACCTCGGGTCCTTGCGGGCGTGCGGTCGTCGCGTTCATGCCGCACCCACGGTCAGGGCGTAGGCCCGCTCGACCTCGTCCTTGAGGGACGCCCAGATCCGGTTCTGCAGCTCGAGGAACCGCGGCTGGTGCCGGATCGTCTGCACCTCGCCCCGCGGACGGGGCAGGTCGATGTCGAACGACTCCTTGATGGTGCCCGGGCTGCTGGTCATGACGAACACCCGGTCGGCGAGGGCCACCGCCTCGTCCAGGTCGTGGGTGATGAACAGGACCGACGGGCGCAGCTGCTCCCACAGCCCCAGCAGCTCGGTCTGCATGATCGCTTTGGTCTGCACGTCCAGCGCTCCGAACGGCTCGTCCATCAGCAGGATCTGTGGGGAGTTGATGAGAGCGGCGGCCATGGCCACGCGCTTGCGCATGCCACCAGAGAGCTGGTGCGGGTAGCGGTCCTCGAAGCCGGCCAGCCCGACGCGACGCAACCAGTCGCGGGCCAGGGCAACTGCATCCTTCTTTGCGGCGCCATGGAGCACCGGGCCGATCATCACGTTGCCCAGCACGGTCTTCCACGGGAACAGCGCGTCGGCCTGGAACATGAAGCTGACGCCCTCGGTGATGCCGCGGACCTCTCGCCCACCCACGCGGACCGAGCCTGCGCTGGGGCGCTCGAGGCCGGACACCTGACCGAGCGTGGTGGACTTGCCGCAGCCGGTGGGCCCGACGATGGCGCAGAACTGTCCCGGCTCGACGGTGATGCTGACATCGCGGATCGCGGTGAACGGCTCGCCGGACCGGGTCACGAACCGCTTCGTCAGGTGGTCAATCTCGATCTTCGCCGGATGCGCTGCCGCATCGGGCAGTCCCGCAGCGTGAGCATGGCTTTCCCGACTCATCCTGCACACCTTCCGCCTCGTCTGCGGCGGCCCCGACGGGCCCGCTGTCGTGCTGGGAGCAGACCGTAGGGGGAGGTGGTGTGTTACGTCGCGGTTTCGCTGGCAACGCTCCTTTGCCGCGTAAGCACAGGTTTTGCTCGTTTTGCTGACTGCTCAGGTCGCTTGCCTGGGCATGGGGGTGCGGTCACAATGACGGGGCCATGCGGACCCGGATGCGTCGACTGTCCAGCCAGATCTTCGTTGCGGAGCTGGTCATCCTGACGATGACCATGCTCGTGGGGTTCCTCCTGTCGATCCGCCACGAGCGGGCCCAGCTGGACGTCCAGTACGAGGCCCGCGCCGCCTCGATCGCGGAGTCGACGGCGCAGCTGCCGGAGATCCGCCGGTGCATGCAGCACGAAGTTGCCGGCTGCGCGGCGACCATCCAGCAGCTGTCGACGAGCATCGCAGCGGCCACGGAGGCCTCGTACGTCGTCGTCATCGACATGAACCGGGTACGGCACTCGCACCCCAACCCGGCTCTGATCGGCAAGCAGGTCGCAGAGCCCATCGTGGTCACCGACGGGCGGGTCCACGTCGGCTCCGACGACGGCATCACCGGCCGCTCCGCCAACGGCAAGGCGCCGCTGCGTGGGCTCGACGGGAGCCTCGTGGGCGAGGTGTCCGTCGGCCTCCGCGAGAAGTCGGTGTCCAAGGCGCTGACGCAGGAGCTCCCGGCGTACGCGACGTGGTTCGGCGTCGCCCTCGGTCTCGGCGCCATCGCCTCGTGGTTCCTGGCCAGGCACCTCAAGCGGCGGACGTTCGGCCTGGAGCTCGAGGAGATCGCCCTGCTGCTGCAGGAACGCGAAGCCACCCTGCACGGGGTCCGCGAGGGAGTTATCGCCTTCGACGTGACCGGGCACGTGTCCATGATCAACGACCAGGCGCAGACGCTGCTCGGACTGCATGCTGACGCCGTCGGCCGCACCCTGTCCGAGCTGCTCCCGGCCGGACGCCTGCGCGATGTGCTCGACGGGGTACGGCCGACGCTCGACGAAGTCGTCATCACCGACGACTACTCCCTGGTCGTCAACCGGATGCCAGTCATCCTCGCCGGGCGCCCGCACGGGTCGGTGGTGACCCTTCGGGACCGTACCGAGCTCGCTGCAGTGCTCAGCGAGCTCGACGGCGAACGCGGCCTCACGGACTCCCTGCGCGCGCAGCAGCACGAGTTCGCCAACCGCATGCACGCCGTCGCCGGCCTCCTCGAGCTCGGCCACCCGCAGGAGGCGTTGAGCTATCTCACCGAGATCCGGGGCATCGCCGCGGAGCTCGACAACACCTTGCGCAGCCAGGTCGCCGCACCCGCGATCGTCGGTCTCCTGCTGGGCAAGGCGGCCGAAGCGAGCGAGCGCGGCATCCGGCTGGAGATCTCGCCGGCGACGTGGCTCAGCGAGTCGCCGGGCAAGGTGCAGGTGCTCACCACGGTCGTCGGCAACCTCGTCGACAACGCGATGGAGGCGCTGGTCGGCCAGCCGCCGCCGCGGCACGTGCTGGTCGAGATCGTCGAGGACGACGACCAGATCGCCGTACGGGTCAGCGACAACGGGCCCGGCGTGCCGGCCGACCTGGTCCCCCACATCTTCTCCGACGGCTACACCACCAAGGCCGGCCCGCACGACCGTCCCGGCGGACTCGGGCTGGCGCTCGTCCACCGGCTGGTCGCACGGCTCGGCGGTGCGGTCGGCGTGGACTCGAACGCTGGCGGCACCGGGGCCGTCTTCACCGTCACCCTGCCCAAGGACGAGCAGGAACGGCTGGTGGCAGTGCTGCCGCGCGAGGTGAGTCGGTGACTCAGCCGCTTCGGGTGCTCGTGGTCGACGACGACTACCGGGTCGCCGGCATCCACGCGGCCTACGTCTCCCGTACCGAGGGCTTCGTCGTCGTCGGCCAGGCACACACTGCCGCCGAGGCACGCACCCTCGCCGCCGAGCTCCGGCCCGAGCTGGTGCTGATGGACATCTACCTGCCGGACGGCGACGGCCTGGACGTGGTGCGTCACCTGCTGGAGCAACCCCAGCCCCCGGACGTGATCATCGCGTCAGCGGCTCGCGACCTGGCGGCTGTGCGCACGGCGATGCAGCTGGGGGCCGTGCACTACCTGATCAAGCCGTTCGGCTACCACCTGCTCGCCGAACGGCTGACCGCCTACCAGAGGCTGCGCCGTCGCATCGATCGCGTCGGCCGCGAGCCCGAGCAGAACGAGGTCGACGAGCTGTTCGAGCTGTCTCGGGCACCGGGCAGCGCCACGGCTCGCTCGACCAAAGGCCACTCGGCACCCACCATCGAGCTGGTCAGGGACGCCGTGCGGGCAAGCGGCGGCGACGTCTCGGCCGTCGAGGTCTCCGAACGCGTCGGCATCAGTCGGGCAACGGCCCAGCGCTACCTCAGCTATCTCGAGCGGCACGGGGTCCTCAAGCTGCAGTTGCGGTACGGGACCACGGGGCGCCCCGAGAACCGCTACCGGATGCGGGTCAGCTGAGCGGTGGCGCGGCCGGCTCCGTGGTCGGCGGCTTCGGCTGGCTCGCGACGTACTCGCTGAGCGACGGAATCCGGGTGCCGTCGTACGAGACGGGGTTGGGCGGCGGAGCGCTGCGCTGACCGGGGACGTAGAGGGTGTCGGCCTTCCAGAGGTCGCGCAAGGCCATAGGAGCGATGACCCCGCACCAGATGCCGACGAAAACGATGCCGCCGATGCCGCCGAACATGCCCACGAACGCCGGCAGCACGACCACACAGATCGTCCAGCTGACCCGGCCGAACGGGCCGAAGGTCGTCGTGCCCTTGCGCCAACGCGACGGCTGCTGCACCTGTGCGGCCGATCGCGGAGAGTTCACCTGGTGGTTGTCGGCGGCAGCAAGGCCCCGCTTGACCGGCTCTCATCTGCGTCGGAGGTCGCGGCCCAGCCCGTTCGCAGTACTGCAGATCTCGCGGCCGGGCGCCACCTGCGTCTAACGCCGGCCGCAGTACTGCAGATCTGGCGGCGGGGCGCCACCTGCGTCTAACGCCGGCCGCAGTACTGCAGATCCCGCAGCGGAGCGCAGGTGACCCGTCGTGAGCAGCCGTCAGGCGGAGACGCTCGCGGTGGCACCGCGCCCAGACTTGTTGTACGCGGTGACCGTGTAGGTATAGCTGTGCCCTCGAAGGACCACCGCGCGCAGCGTGTGCACCGAGGCCGCGACGCTGGTCTGGATGATCGTCCGGCGCTGGGTGCGGTCGACCACGGTGACCACGTAGCGGGTCAGGGCGGACGTGCCGTGGTCGGTGGGCGGGGTCCACGCGAGGGCGGCGACCGCGGTCCCGCGTACGACAGAAGCCTTGACAGCACTAGGTTTTGCGCCGCAGCCGTAGAACGCCACGTCGTCGATGAACCACCCGTACGAGGAACCAAAGCTGTCCGTCGTGAGCCGGAACCGGAACCGGACCGTCGAGCCGGCAAGCGAGGTGAGCGCCAGCCGCGAGGAGCGGTAACCATGGCTGTCTCCGCCGAAACCGTTGAAGGTGTAGGCGGCCTTGTCCTGGTTGTAGCCGGTCACCGAGTGGTTGTAGCCGCCGAAGTCGAACAGCGGCGCGGCCGACTGCCAGGCGCCGCCGTTGCGGGAGTACTCGACGCGGCCGCCGTCGAAGTAGAGCGCCGGCTCGCCGTCGCCGGCAGGTTCGTAGTCGAGCAGGTAGGCCTGCGCGAACCGCAGGTAGGACGACTTCCCCACGGGCACCGCGTAGGTCTTGATCATCGTGGCGGTGCTGTCCCGGGCCTTGTCACCGTCGCTGCCGTAGAGCTCGTTGCGCCCGCTCGTCGCGTACGAGAGGTCGCCGCCGCGGTCACGCAGCTGCGGGTCGTACCAGCCGGTGCCGGTCTTCCAGAGCCGCGTCGCGGTGTTCTCGAAGGTGTCCCGGAAGCCAAAGCTCTGCGGGGTGCCGGCGGTGCACGTGGGGGCGTCGGGGGCGGACGCCTTGCGCGGGTCGGCGGTCATGCGGGTCGCGGCGACGGCCTCGCGTACCGAGGCGCAGTCCCTCTTGGTCATGACTACGATGCCGCCGTGACCGTCGGCGAGATGGGCGCCGATAATCGCGCTGCACGCGACCGACAACGTCGCGGCGAGGTCGGCGTAGTCGCTGCCCGACGCGAGCAGCTGGTCGACGAGGTAGTAGAGGTGGGCCGCCTTGATGATGGCAGCGGGACGGGTCGTAGGGACCGCTCCGCCGAGGCCAGTCACCTTGACCCCGTTGAGGACTCCGCCGTCGACGATCAGCTCAGCGGCCTTGTTGCCGACGCCGCTGTTGATGTGCACCTCGCCGCTGTCGACGGGGTTGCCGGTCTTGGCGTCGACCTGCGCCGCGTACAACGGGCTGGTCATGCTGTCCGGCTGCGGCGTGAAGTTGCCGACGGGGACACCCGCGGGCGCGACGCCCGGCGTGCGCATGTCGCGCAGCACGCCCTCGCTGGCCGGCAGGTCCTCGCCGATCATCCAGCGGTAGTCGATCGTGCCGCCGGTGCCGTCGCTGTCCCGCCCCGTACCGTCCCACTGGTCGTAGAGCTCGCCCATCACGTCGGACATCGACTCGTCGATCGCACCGGACTGGTAGAGGTAGAACAGCCCTGAGGTGGACGCCGTCACGCCGTGGGTCAGCTCGTGGGCCACGACGTCGTCAGCCTCGGGGAACCCGTCCCCGTACACCATCTGCGAGCCGTCCCAGAACGCGTTGTCCATCGGGCAGTCATCGGTGGCCTGGCAGACGTGGACGGTCGAGGCGATGGTGCCGCCGTGGCCGTCGATGCCGTCACGGCCGAGGACGTTGCGGTAGAAGTCGTAGACCCCAGAGGCATTTGCGTACGCCGCCGCAGCATCGGCGTCCGACCCGACCGTGGGCGGCGAGGCCGTCGTCACGGCGACCGGCGCGCTCTTGCCGGGGCACGTGTAGTCGACGACCTTGTCCTCGGCGTTGCACACGACGAGCGACTTGGCCTGCTCGACCTGGCTGTACGAAAGCGCGACCGCTCCCCCGACCACGTCGACGAGGACGCTGCGCCGGATGTCGAGCCGGGTCGGTGACGTGACCACGACGCTCCAGACCCGACGCCCGGCCGCTCCTCCGGGCACGCCCACCACCGACGGGTCGTAGAAGACCTGCGCCGGTCTCGATGCGACGAGTGACGCGGCACCGACCCCGGCGGCCCGCGCGGTGACAGCGACCGCGGTACGACCGGCAGCCGCGGCGGACGTCGTCACCGAAGGAGTCGCCGGATCAGTGAAGGACGAGGTGTGCGTCTTCAGCGCCACCGTCCCGCGGCGGGTGACCAGCTCGGCAACCGACCCGCCAAGCACCGGCACCCCGTGGATCAGCTGCTGCCGCACGACCAGCCGGCCACCCTCGGTCGCGGTCGTCCGGGGCTGGCCGAGCTGACCCGCGATGGTCGCGCCCAGACCCGTGAGAAGCCCCCCGACGACGGGCTCGGCCACCGCGGCGGAGGGCAGGCCCACCGTCAGCACCAGGCTGAGCGAGACCGCCAGACCGAGCCGCGAGCGTCCGACGCGCGTGCGCAGGAGGGCGGGCAGGGGCATCAAAGGGAGCTTCCGGCTCGAGGGATCTGACGGGCAACGGTATCCGGCAGACCTGTGGTTCGCGGGCTCCGGGGCAGAATTGCCCGCCTCAGGCGACCTTGATCTTGACCGTGCGGCGCACGTGTCCGCCGCTGGGCTCGAGGGCGGTGAACACCACGCGCACGGTGGTGGCCTTGCCGCCGGGGATCACGAGGGCGACCTTGCCCTTGCGTCCGGCCGCGATCGTGTAGCGCACGGCGGGGCGCGCCTTGCCCGCGATGTAGGCCGTCATCACCCCGTAGCAGCCGGCGATCGAGCCGACCGGGCAGGCGAGCACCAGGGTCGTCCTGCCGTGATTGAGCTTGGCCTTCGCAGCCGTCTTGGGCGGCACGGCCGGCAGCTTGCGCTGGAACATCACGACCGCGTTGGAGTGCGGCGCGTCGGCGTAGACGAACCGTCCGTCCGGGCTGGTCGTGACCCAGCCGACGTGATCCAGTCCGGCGCCGTGCCGGCAGCCCGTGGCGTCGAAGGACACGCAGGTGTAGACCTGCCGCAGGGCGCCCGTGGTCAGGCTGCGGGCGAACATCGTCACAGCGTTGGAGTTGTACGCGCCAACGTAGACCGCCTGGCCGTCCGGCGTGACGACGATGCCGAACGGGGACTCGAGACCCGTGGCCAGGGTGCAGCTGCTGTCGTAGTGCTGGTTGGAAGCGACGCAGCCCGTGGCGTCGGCGGCCTGGGTCAGCAACCCCGTGGTCGCGCTGCGGGTGAGCACGGCGACCCCGTACCCCGCGGTCACGTAGAGATTGCTTCCGTCGGGGCTGAGGCTCAACGACTGTGGGGCGACGATGCCGCGCGCCGTGCTGCAGGCCGCGACCGGGGCGACGTAGTTGCCGCCGATGCAGCCGATCTGGTGCAGGTCGCCCTGAGGGGTGCGGCTGAACTCGACGACCGCGTTGTCCGACTCGGCGGTCGCGTACACGTAGCGGCTGTCCTTGGACACGGCGACGCGGTTGGCGCCGTCGAGAGCGACCACGAGTCCGCACTCCGGATGGTCGGTACGCGATGTCACGCAGCTGCGGTAGGCGAGCTTGCCGTTCTTGGCGTTGCGGCTGAACGCGGTGATCATGCGGTCGCCGCCACCGGTCACGTAGACGCTGCGCCCGTCCGGCGTCACGGCGACACCCTGGGCATCGCTGAGGCCGACGACGCCCTTGCAGTGCGCGGCGGCGTCGGAGGTGCGGTTGGCGAGGCACTGGACGAAGACCAGCCCACCCTTTGCCGTACGCCGGTAGACGGCCACGGCGCTGGACTGTCGTGCGGCGCTGTAGAGGTAGCGGCCGTCCCGGGACATCGCCAGCTGGGAGACCGCGTCGATGCCCCACCCCACGGCGCACGCGGCGTCCGCCTGGTTGCTCGGCTGGGCGACGCAGGCAGCCTTGCCGGTGAGCTGGGTGAGCCGGCCGGTGACCGGGTTGCGGGCGAACGCCGCGATCGCCGATCCCAGACGCGAGGCGACGTACGCGTTGCGGCCGTCCGGGCTGATCACAGTGAACGCGGCGTCGTACAACGCGTGTGCGTGCTGGCAGCCGACGGCAGGAGTCGTCGCCCACGTGAGACAGACGGCCTCGTGCAGGGCACCCACCGCGAAGCGGCCCGGAGCCGGAGCGGCCACGTTCTGGAGCACGGGCAGCGTCGGGGTGCCGGCGAACGTCTTCATCGTGGTCGCCACCTGGCCCTCATCGGTGGCCGTCGGGGTGTAGATGGCGAGCGCCGACGAGAGCTTGCCGCCGAGAGTCGTCTGGTTGAAGGCCTCGATGAGCACGCGAGGCAGCACGCTCGCGGCCTGGTCGGCGGGGCTGACGCCGCCGTTGGTCAGCTCCTGCACCATCGCCGGCGGGAGGCCGCCGCTGACCAGTCCGGCAATCGCGGTGGGGACGCCCGGCGCGATCGAGGTCGTCGGCACGCGCGGGTCGGCGTCGATGGCGGTGACGAAGCCGCTGCGGAGGTTCTGCGCCCGGGTGAGGTCGTCGGCCAGCCGCGTCGCGAAGCCCTTGGCGGCCACGAGCTGGCGGTTTTGCCAGGTGGCGTCCTGGGCGTTGTACGCGCCCCACGCCCGTTCCATCGACGTCAGCAGCGCTCGGGCGAGGCCGGTGCTGTCGGAGACGTTGGCGAGCAGCTCGTTGGCGGTCAGCGCCTCGGCGTCGGTGAGCTGGCTGGCCGCGTTGGCGGTGAACGTTGGCACGGGTAGCGGGACCGGCGTGGCCAGCTGGGTGTAGTTGGGGTCAGGGGGATCGGAGGCGATGATGCCGTACGCACCGGCCTCGATGGCCAGCGCACCGCTGGTCGCCCCGATGACCAGGGCGATGGCCGCGCACGGCGGGCAGGCGATGGCGGCGACGATCGCGCCCGCGATCGCCAGCACGCCGGTGCCGATCCACAGCCCGTTGCTGTACTGGTTGAGGAACTGCTTGTCCTCTTGCAGGAAGCCGAACGGCAGCGTGGCGAGCCCCTCGACCTTGACCGGGCCGAACGACGCGGTCGCGATGTCGAGCCCGTTGCCGGCCCGGCACAGGACGCTGCCGGAGATGTAGCCGGAGTAGGTCGCCTTGGCCACCACCGTCTTGAAGGTCGTGTTGTCCTGGATGGTGATCTGCGCGGGGATCGTCCCGCTGATGTCGAACTCCCAAAGGTTGCAGGCCTTGCTCGATGCGGCGCCCACCTCGACGAGCGTCGCCTGGCCGGTCGGCGCCGTCGAGTCGGGGATGGTCGGCCCCACGGAGATCCAGGCGGAGACGTTGTGTGACGCGTGAGCAGCGGTCGGTACGGTCGCGGGCGCCACCAGGGCGAGACACAGCACGGCAGTGCGCACCAGGGCGCGGCGACCTCGGAGCAGCCTCATGACCGGCAGGGTAGGCCTGCGTCCGACGCCTCGACAGTCACACAATCGCGTGCGCAGGTGGCCCGATCAGGGCGCGTGCGACTCGAGGAACTGGTAGACCTCGGCGTCGTCGACGCCCGGGAAGGTGCCGGAGGGCAACGCCCCGAGGATGTGGGTGTGCAGCTTGGCACTCGGCCACGAGACCTCTGACCAACGGCCGGCGAGCTCGGGTGACGGCCGCCGGCAGCACGCCGGATCGGGGCAGGCCGAGACGGCGCGGGCTTTCGTCTCGCGGCCGCGGAACCACTTCGACTCGACGTAGGGCACCCCCACCGTGACGGAGAACTGACCGTCGAGCCCGGTGCCGGTGAGCGCGCTGCACCAGAAGGTGCCGGATGGGGTGTCGGTGTACTGCTGGTGGCCACCGGCATGGTCGGCGTGGCCGAACACCGTTCGTGATGTCCACTGCCGGCACACGGTCTGGCCCTCGATGGCGCCGGTCACGTCGCTGGCAAACGCGACGCCATCGTTCTCGTACCCCTTGAACAGGGTCCCGTCCTCACCCACGCGGGAGAAGTGGACCCGCATCCCCAGCTGAGACGTCGCCAGGTTGGTGAAGCGATGGGCAGCGCTCTCGTGGCTGACGCCGAACGCGTCACGGAAGTCCTCCACCGCCAGGTCTTTCGCCTTGCGTGCGGCTTGCAGGAAGGCCACGGATGCGGTCTCGGGCATCAGACAGCACGCGGCAAAGTAGGCGATCTCCATGCGCTGCCTGAGGAAGTCGGCATAGGTCGACGGTTGCTCGTGGTCAAGGACCCGGTGTGCGACCGCCTGCAGGGTGAGTGAACGCAAACCATGACCGCCGGGGATCGACTGCGGGGGCACGTAGATCCGGCCGTGCTGGAGGTCTGTGACGCTGCGCGTGGAGCGCGGCAGGTCGGGCGCGTGGTGCAGGGTGAAGCCCAGCTGCTCGACGATGCGCTCGACAGTGCGGTGGGTGAGGGGTCCCGCGGTGTAGCCGCCCGCCCGGACGAGCTTTTCGGCAGCCGCTTCGATGTCGGGCAGGTAGTTGTCCCGGTCGCGCATCCACCGGCGCAGCGCGGTGTTGGCTCGGCGGGCCTCCTCCGGAGTTGCGCTCGCCTCGCTCGAGCGCCGGGCCAGCTCGGCGTGCAGCCCGACCAACGCTTCGAGGGCTTCGGTGGGCAGGGTGCGGCCCGGCTTGACCAGCGGCAATTTGAGAGCGGTGTAGAGGGCAGCCCGCTGGGCTTCCTCCAGCGAGATCTCCAGGGCAGCTCTCCGGCTGGGCGGGGCGGGATCGAGCAGGTCCCCCATGGCGACACCGAGCGCACTGGCGATCGACTGCAGCAGGCTCAGCCGCGGCTCGCGATGACCGTTCTCGATCAGCGACAGCTGGCTGGGGGCGACGCCGGTGGCCGACGACAGCGACTCGAGGGTCAGCCCCGCCACCGAGCGGAAGTGGCGGATACGCCGGCCGACGGTGAGCACGGCGGTCTGAGCATCGGGAGCAACCACGTGATCCACCGCTTCTTGACAGGGTCGGAAGAAGTGCGAAATTTACCACGCATTTGTTCCCCGAGAAGCGTCAGTCGTGACCCAGGCTGAAGAAACCGGCCGACCCCGACCTAGGAGCCACTGACCATGACGGCACTTGCAG
The DNA here is from genome assembly GCA_033097465.1 of Acidothermaceae bacterium B102. GTDB lineage: Bacteria > Actinomycetota > Actinomycetes > JAWWOL01 > JAWWOL01 > JAWWOL01. The sequence continues at coordinate 2,045,679 of AP028633.1, read as the reverse complement.
GCACGCTGCTCACCTCCCCCCGGTCACCCGCAGAGACCCTTCAACGGGCCTGGAGCACGGACGAGCGGTGGGACGGTGTCGAGCGCACCTACTCGGCCGAGGACGTCATCGCACTCAGCGGGCGCGTGCGCGAGGAACACACGCTGGCCCGGAGGGGCGCGGAGCGCCTCTGGCACCTGCTGCAGACCGAGGACTACGTGTCCGCGCTGGGGGCACTCACGGGCAACCAGGCCACCCAGATGGTCAAGGCAGGGCTGAAGGCGATCTACCTCTCGGGCTGGCAGGTGGCCGCCGACGCCAACCTGTCCGGACAGACCTATCCCGATCAATCCCTCTACCCGGCCAACTCGGTGCCGGCCGTGGTGCGCCGCATCAACAACGCGCTCCTCCGGGCTGACCAGATCGCCTGGTCAGAGGACGCCAGTCTTTCGACCGAGGACTTTCTCGCGCCGATCGTCGCCGACGCCGAGGCGGGGTTCGGCGGTCCCCTCAACGCGTTCGAGCTGATGAAGCAGATGATCGTCGCCGGCGCCGCGGGCGTGCACTGGGAGGATCAGCTCGCCAGCGAGAAGAAGTGCGGCCACATGGGCGGCAAGGTGCTGATCCCGACGGGGCAGCACATCCGCACCCTCAACGCCGCCCGGCTGGCCGCGGACGTCCTGAACGCGCCCACCCTGATCATCGCCCGTACCGACTCGTTGGCGGCCACCCTCATCACGTCCGACGTCGACGAGCGGGACCGGCCCTTCGTCACCGGTGAGCGCACCGCCGAGGGGTTCTACCGGGTGACGCCTGGTCCGGCAGCGGCCATCGCACGTGGGCTGGCCTATGCCCCGTACTGCGACCTGATCTGGGTCGAGACCGGCAAGCCCGATCTCGACTTCGCGCGGACGTTCGCCGAGGCGATCCATCGTCGGTTCCCGGGCAAGAAGCTGGCCTACAACTGCTCGCCCTCCTTCAACTGGCGAGCGGCGCTCGACGACGACCAGATCGCGCGCTTCCAGCGGGAGCTGGGGGCAATGGGCTACGCCTTCCAGTTCATCACCCTCGCCGGCTTCCACGCCCTGAACCACTCGATGTTCGATCTGGCGCATGGCTACGCCCGGAACGGCATGACGGCGTACGTGCAGCTCCAGCAGGCAGAGTTCGCAGCGGCGGACCGCGGCTACACCGCCGTGAAGCATCAGGCAGAGGTCGGCACCGGCTACTTCGACCGCGTCTCCACGATCCTCAACCCGGCCTCGGGCACGCTCGCGCTCAGTGGCTCCACCGAAGAGGAGCAGTTCTGATGTCAGTCAACGAGGACACCCTGCTCAAGGCCACCGTGGCACCCGATGCGCCTGACGTTCCCGGATCCCACGAGATCCTGACCGACGAGGCGCTCGCGCTGGTCGGGGCACTTCACGAGCGCTTCGGCGCCCGACGACTCGACCTGCTGGCCGCGCGAGCGGCGCGGCAGGCGCGCATCAACGGCGGCGAGGCCCTCGGACTGCTCCCGGAGACGGAGGCGATCCGCCGAGACCCGTCCTGGCGGGTCGCGCCGCCGGCGCCCGGACTCCGCCGTCGCCGGGTCGAGATCACCGGTCCCGTTAGCCGGACGATGGCGATCAACGCCCTGAACTCCGGCGCCGACGTCTGGATGGCCGATCTCGAAGATGCCACCAGCCCCACCTGGGCCAACCTCATGGAGAGCCAGCACAACTTGCTGCGCCTGACGCAGGGCCAGCTCTCCTTCACCACCAGCGCGGGCAAGGCCTACCGCGTCGGTGAGCACACGCCTACGGTCATGGTCCGGCCGCGGGGCTGGCACCTGCCGGAGAAGCACCTCACCGTGGACAGGGAGGAGGTCTCCGCCTCGCTGGCCGACGCAGGGCTCTTCTTCTTCCACTGCGCCCAGGGCATGATCGACCGCGGCCAGGGTCCGTACTTCTACCTTCCCAAGATCGAGTCACACCTCGAGGCCCGGCTGTGGAACGACGTCTTCGTGTTCCTGCAGGACTGGTGTGGCATCCCGCAGGGCACGGTGCGCGCGACCGTGCTGGTGGAGACGCTCCCGGCCGCGTTCGAGATGGAGGAGATCCTGTACGAGCTCCGGGAGCACTCGGCGGGACTCAACGCCGGACGCTGGGACTACATCTTCTCCGTGATCAAGACCTTCCGCCGGCGCAGCGACGCGATGGTCCTGCCTGACCGTGCCGACATCACGATGACCACCCCGTTCATGCGCGCCTACAGCCAGCGCCTGCTGTCCACCTGTCATCGACGGGGAGCGCACGCCATCGGGGGGATGGCGGCGTTCGTCCCCAACCGGCGGAACGCTGAGGTCAGTGCCGTGGCGCTCCAGAAGGTCCGCGACGACAAGGACCGCGACGTTCGGGACGGATTCGACGGATCCTGGGTCGCCCATCCCGCGCTGGTCGCGACAGCGGCCGAGGCATTCCACGCTGGTCTCGGAAGCCTCGACCACCAGCTCGGCAAGACTCCACCCGTCGAGGGGGATCCTGCGGAGATGACCGACCTGACGACCGCAGGCAGCACGCGGACGTTGAACGGACTGCGATCCAACATCGCCGTCTCCCTGGCCTACCTCAACGCGTGGCTGCAAGGGCTGGGAGCTGTTGCGATCAACGACCTCATGGAGGACGCCGCGACCGTCGAGATCGCCCGCACCCAGGTGTGGCAGTGGCGCGACCGGGGGGTCGTCCTCGACGACGGCACCGAGGTGACCAACGAGCTGGTCGAGTGCATGATCGCTTCCGAGGCCGATCTCATCCAGGCCTGCCAGGCGGGCATTGCCGTCACGCTTGCCGACGCTGTCGCCCTTCTCGAGCGGCTAGTCCTCGAGCCGGACTATGAAGAGTTCTTCACCGTCCTGGCCTACCGGAGCTTCCTGCAGAACTAGACGCGGCACCGCAATAGGAACGCGCTGACCGGCCTTCGAGCCGTGAGACTGACATGGTGTAGTGGCACGAGCATGGCCGGGACCTTCACCGGCCTCGCCCGTTCAACGTCGTTGTCTCACGGAGGACCCATGCACCTGGCAGCCATCGTCGTCTCGCTGGTCGCGACGGCAGTTGGGCTTGTGCTGGTCGCGCGCGCCGCAGCGGCGATCGTGCGTGTGCTGCGCCTGGGTCGTTCGGCCTCCCGCACCGACAAGCCTGGCGCCCGTACGGTCACGCTTGCTCGTGAGGTGGGCGGCCACACCCGGATGCTGAAGTGGTCGGTCCCGGGCGCCGCGCACTGGTTCGTGATGGTCGGGTTCGGGGTGCTGCTGCTGACCCTGATCGAGGCGTACGTCGAGCTGTGGCGCCCGCGGTGGGACTACCCGGTGATCGGTAGCAACGCCGCGTACGGGCTGATCATCGAGCTGGTCACCCTGACGACGCTGCTGGGCATCGTGGCGCTGATCGTCGTACGCCAGGTGGGGATGAGGCGCCCGGGCCGGGCCAACCGGTTCGCCGGGTCAAGGACCTGGATGGCCTACTACGTCGAGGGCACCATCCTGGCGATCGCGGTGTGCATCTTCGCGCTTCGCGGGCTGCGGGCGGCCGACGGGGCGCTCGGCTACCCGCACTGGGCCGCCTTCATCTCGTGGTGGGTCGGTCGTACGGTCCTCGGCGGGCTGTCGGCGCACGCCGCGGTCACGGGCATCTACATCGTGGCCACGGTCAAGATCGTGGTCTCGATGGCGTGGTTCGCGGTGATCGCGGTCAACCTCGACATGGGCGTGGCGTGGCACCGGTTCCTCGCCCCGTTCAACATCTGGTTCAAGCGTGAAGCCGACGGCGCGGTGGCTCTCGGCGCGCTGCAGCCGATGGACGTCGACTTCGAGGACCCGGCCGACGACGCGGTCTTCGGCGCCGGGAAGATCGAGGACTTCACCTGGAAGGGCCTGCTCGACTTCGCGACGTGCACCGAGTGCGGCCGCTGCCAGTCCCAGTGCCCGGCCTGGAACACCGACAAGCCGCTGTCGCCCAAGCTGCTCATCATGGGGTTGCGCGACGCGATGTTCGACCAGGCACCGGCGCTGCTCGCCGGGGCGGCCACGGAGGACCGCCCGCTGGTTGCCCTGCTCACCGACGGCGGCGTGATCGAGCCGGACGTGCTGTGGTCGTGTACGACCTGCGGTGCGTGCGTCGAGCAGTGCCCGGTGGACATCGAGCACGTCGACCACATCCTCGACATGCGGCGCTACCAGGTCATGGTCGAGTCATCGTTCCCGTCGGAGGCCGGCGCGATGATGCGCAACCTCGAGAACAAGGGAAACCCCTGGGGCATGGGCGATGCGGCGCGCCTGACCTGGACCGAGGGGCTCGACTTCGACGTTCGCGTCATCACCGACCGCATCCCCGACGACGTCGAGTACCTGTTCTGGGTCGGCTGCGCCGGCGCTCTCGAGGACCGCTCCCGCAAGTCGACACAGGCGATCGCGACGCTGCTGCACGCCGCAGGAGTCTCGTACGGGGTGCTCGGGCCGAGGGAGCAGTGCACGGGTGACCCGGCCCGGCGCATCGGCAACGAATACCTGTTCCAGCTGCTGGCCTCTGCGAACGTCGCGCTGCTCAACGAGGTGGGCGCGCGCAAGATCGTCGCGATGTGCCCGCACTGCTTCAACACCCTCGCCAACGAGTACCCCCAGCTCGGCGGCACCTACGAAGTCGTTCACCACACACAGCTGCTCGGCCGCCTCGTCGAGGAGGGCCGGCTCGTGCCGGTGTCACCCGTCGACGCGAAGGTCACCTACCACGACCCCTGCTACCTCGGCCGCCACAACAAGGTCTACACCCCGCCGCGCGACATCCTCGCGTCCGTGCCAGGGCTGCGCACCGAAGAGATGCACCGGTGTAAGGAACGCGGGTTCTGCTGCGGCGCAGGCGGTGCACGCATGTGGATGGAAGAGCGCATCGGCAAGCGGATCAACGTCGAGCGAGTCGACGAGGCGCTCTCCCTCGACCCCGACGTCGTCTCCACCGCATGCCCGTTCTGCCTCGTCATGCTGGGGGATGCGGTGACCGCCAAGCAAGCCGCAGGCGAGGCCCGGGACGACGTCGAAGTCGTCGACGTCGCCCAACTACTCATGCGATCGCTCAGTGCGGCTCCCCGTCAGCAGTCAGATACTCCCTAGAACGCTTGGCGCTGCGGGCTCTGAAGCCCGCAACGCAAAGCGTTTCGCCGCCATCTCTCCGCAAGTCCCCCTTATCCACAGGAACTCTCCACACTCGCTCCTGGTTCGTTTCCCTACGAGCATGGGCGCCTAGCTCACGCCGTCGGATTCGGCTTAGGCTTGGGACTCGACTTCGGCTTCGGATGGGCCGCCGGGACGGGCTTCGGCGGAACTTTCGGCTTGGGCAGGTGTTGGGCCCAGAACCGAGACACCGGTGCGTGGAGCAGGATGAGCCCGCGTGACCCCGCGATAGTGAACCGTGCCCGCAACACGTTCGTACCGGCACCACATGTCGGGCGCTTGACCGTCCGGCTGACCATGACGACCTCGACCGTCCGAGGACCGACCACGGTGAAGTGACCAACGGGAAGGACGCAGCGACCGACCCCGCCGACGAACAGCACGTCCACGGCTTCTCCATGTCGCCGCAGCAGCAGCCACGGCATGCTGATGTCGGCACGCTTGCGCGTGGTCAACCGCTGCGACGCGGTCGCCTTCAGGTGGGCATAGCGTCGGTCGAGCGCCGCTCCCTTGTCGCGTGTCCCTACCGGGACCAACGGCTTCGCCTTGTGCGTGGCTCGGGACCGCGGTGGCGTGACCGGGGTGAGCACGAGGGGACTGACCGCGGCAGTCGTGGCTGCGGGGCGCACGGCCGCCACAGGCTGGCGAGTGGTACGCCCCTCGCAGCCGGACAGTCCGACCACCAGCACCACGACCGCCGCTGCCCTGACGACAGCGTTGGCCGGGGCGGATCGCACGTTCCTCGTCACGGACCCTCCCTCGATGTGTCCCCTTGCCCGTGCCACACGGCCTTCCTGCACGCCCTGACTTCCCACCGCTACCCGGACGGCCCTGGAAGACCGGGAGGCGGGACCGGCAGGCCCACCCCTACCGGCAGCGATGCGCCCGCGGTCGCGCCACCCTTCGGCGGTTTCGACGTTGGCGCCGGAAGGGTCGTGGTCAGCGTCGGCGACGGGGTGGCCGAGGCGCTGGCCGATGGCCTGGCGCCTTTCGCAGGCTTGGCCGGCTTCTTGACGACGTTGGGCTTCTTGACCGGCTTGGGCTTGGGCGCGGGCTTGATGTAGCCCCACCTGCCGGAGAGCAACACCCGGCAGACCAACCGTTCGCCGTGCTTGTTGACTGCTTTGGCCCCCAGCTTGGTGCAGCGAGAAGCCGTCGCCACCAGGGGAACGGGTTCGCCCGTGCCGTACTTCAGCAAGGCGGTGTACCAGTTGGTGGCAATCGCCTGTTGAGCGGTATGCAGGGACAACCTGTGTGAGCAGACCATCGCCTTGAGCTTGGCCTCCAGCCCGTCCTTCTCGAGGATGCCGTGGGGTCCGGTGGCTGGCACCGGCCACAGGTTGCGGTGTTGCGGCAGGCCTCCCAACGACAGCGGGATCAAGGCATCGACCCGGTAGTTGGCCCGCTGGTGCCACGGGATCTCGTAGTTCGTGAAGATCTGGTACTTCGTGCCGAACGAGAACCGGCGGGCCGACGAGACGTAGCCCAGCTTGCAGATCTGCGCCGCGGTCACCTTGGGATCGGACACCCCCGGGGTGAACCTCGCGTCCGGCAGCAGCGCACCGTCGGGGGCGACCCCGTACACCGTGCTCGGTGGCGGGGTTGCGCCCGGAACCCCTGACAGTGCGGCGGACTGCGCAGGGGAGGCCGGAGCCGGTACGGGCACCGGTCCATCCGAGTGCGGGCCCACCACGCCGAGCGCGCCCGCCGCGCCCGAGTGCGCACTGCAAGCGGTCGCGGCGAGCACGACGAGCAGGACCCAACGAGGAAGGCGGCCGGTCATGTCAGGTACCTCCGGAGAGACGGTCCACGGTGATGGCGAAGGGGAGGCGGAAGGCGCGAGAGGGGTGGGGTCGTGCCCTCCGCCCCCGGTCTTCAGGTGCGCCCGAGCGCCCGGTAGGTCCAGCCCTGCGCGCGCCAGAGCTCAGGGGCCAGGGCGTGCCGCCCGTCGACGATGGAGCGCCGCCGTACGACGGCACCGAGGGCGGCGGGCTCGATCTGACGGAACTCGTTCCACTCGGTCAACAGGGCCACGACGTCGGCGCCCCGGGCGGCCTCCAATGGCGACTCCGCGTACGAGAGCTCGGGGTGCGCGCGACGGGCGTTGTCCATCGCGGCTGGGTCGTACACGACCACGTCGGCACCCGCACGGGCGAGCGTGACAGATACGTCGAGGGCAGGAGCGTCGCGAATGTCGTCGGAGTTGGGCTTGAAGGCCGCCCCCAGCGCGGCGACCCTCACGCCGCGCAAGCGCCCGCCGGCCAGCTCCCGTACCAGGTCGACCGTGCGAGCACGGCAACGCCGGTTGATGGCGTCGACCTCCTGCAGGAAGGCAACGGACTGCCCGGCGCCCAGCTCTTCGGCGCGATGCATGAACGCGCGGATGTCCTTGGGCAGGCAGCCACCGCCGAACCCTAGGCCCGGACGCAGGAACCTCCCGCCGATCCGCGCATCGTAGGAGAGCGCCTTGGCCAGCGCGGAGACGTCCGCACCGATCGCTTCACAGACCTCGGCCATCGCGTTGATGTAGGAGATCTTGGTGGCGAGGAAGGCATTCGCCGCGACCTTGACCAGCTCTGCGGTCGCGAGGTCGGTGACCAGAACCGGGGTGTCGTACGCCCCCACCACCGGTGCAAACACGGCCCGTAGCAACGACTCGGCACGTGCGCTGGCCACACCGAAGACCAGGCGGTCCGGGTGCAACGTGTCCTCGACCGCGAACCCCTCGCGCAGGAACTCCGGGTTCCACGCAAGCTCCGGCGCCGAGTCCTGAGGCGCGAGATCGGTCAAGCTAACGGTCAGGTCGGCAGCTGTGCCGACCGGCACCGTGGACTTGCCGACGACCAGGGCGCCGGCGCGGAGGTGGGGAGCCAGCGCGGCGATGGCCGCGCGAACGTAGGTCAGGTCGGCGGCGCGGGAACCCGGGGACTGCGGGGTTCCGACGCAGATGAAGTGCACCTCGCCGAACTCGCCGGCCCGGGCGAAGTCCGTAGTGAAGGACAACCGGCCCGAGTCCAGCGCCTTCGCCAGCATCTCCGGGAGGCCGGGTTCGAAGAACGGGACCTCGCCGGAGGCCAGCCGGGCGATCTTGGCCGCATCGACGTCGACGCCGAGCACGTCGCAGCCGAGCACCGCCATGCAGATCGCATGCGTTGCACCGAGATAACCGGTGCCGATCACCGTGAGTCGCGGCGGCGCGTGCCCGCCGACGGTGTCGCGAGATGTCGTCCTTGTCGTGACGGTCGTCATGGGTGCCCCCAGGGCTGCTGGGCGCACCATGCGCCCAAAGGTCGGACAGGTCGTGACGCGGAAGCAGCGCGGACAGGGTCGCCTTAGCCGCTGCAGGTGACGTTGCTGCTCCCGGCGCCGGCGCCGCTGACGGTGTTGTCACAGGTGACGGTGTTGCCGTCGCGGTTGGTCAGGTGGATGCCGTAGCCGGGGCCATCGACTACGGAGTGGTTGCCGGAGAACACGTTTCCGGTGCCCCAGCCCGGCAGGATCTGGTGGGTCTGAAATCCGTCGTTCGGTGAATGCGTGCCAGTGTTGTTGGCAATGCGCCAGTTGTTGCCCTTGACGTCGACCCAGGAGTCGGCCGCAGTGAGACCGCCGGCCCCGTCGAAGGTGTTGCCCTCGAGCAAGCCGCCAGTCGTGCCTTCCTTGATGTCGACGTTCTCGGCGGTCGTCGCCGAGATGGTGTTGCCACGGACCACGTTGTAGTCGCTGCGATCCGGGCCCCCGCCGATGCCGTACTTCGGCCAGTTCTTGCGGGCGGAGCCGATGTAGATGCCCTCGCCGAACTTCTCTGTCAGCAGGCCGGTACGGGCCACCACGTTGCCCGCGACGACGTTGAAGCTGCTGGCGGCCCGTAGGTGGATGCCCTCGTCGCCGACATCGGTGACCGAGAGGCCCTGAACGACGCTGTGGCTGGTGGCGTCAGCGACGACGCCCTTCTGCGCGTTGCGGACCGAGAATCCGACGACCCGCCAGTAGTCAGCGCCCTGCAGGTGCAGCACGTACCCGATCTTGACGTTGCCCCCGTCGAGCACCGCGCCGCGGCCGCCACAGAGGTAGATGGGGGCGTCCTTGGTCCCCGGGACGTTGGCCAGGAAGTTGCCCAGGTAGGTGCCGTCGGCGAGCGCGATCACAGTGCCGGGCCTCGCGCCATGGAGGGCCGCGGTCAGCTGCACCGCCGTGGTCACGTTGACGGTGGCTGCCGGGCAGCTCACGGGGCTGCTGTCCGGCAGAGCGGCGTTGGTCACGGCCGCTCCCGGGCTCGCCGCGGGGCCGCCGGACGTCGACCCGCCGGACGTCGGCCCCTCGGAGTCGTTGTCCACCCTCGACCGGGAACGGCGCGGGCGCGGGGTGGCCGTCACGGTGCTGCTGGCGGACGACGCCACCGTCAGCGGCGTGGTCGCGACCTCCGCACTCGTCGAGGTGCTCGGAGTCGTCGGCGCCGACGCACCCGTCCGCGTACCGGAACTACGGTTGTTCATCGCGTATCCCACCCCCACTCCCAGAACGACGAGTAGTGCTCCGACCGCCATGCCGACAAGGAATCCACGCCGGCTCTCCGCCTTGTCCTGGCCACCCTCAGGGGTGGTCGTCATTCGACCCCTTGCAGATCCGCAGGGTCACGCAGGTCGATGTCCCGCGGAGCGGGCACGGTGACCTCCATCGCATGGCCCATCTGGTGCGCGTAGGGGTGGACGATGTCATCGTTGCGCTTGCGACTGCGTACGGCGGACACCAGGATCAGCAGCAGCAGCGTGCCCCACAGCAAGGTCATCGGGTGCAACAGGACCTTGGCCTTGACGTACCACGGGCTGGTGTCGTGCCACCCGTTGTTGATGTTCTCGCTGGTCGTCACCCCGCCGAAGGACCGGCTGCTGTCCAGAGCTGACAAGCCGCGACCGGACAGCACATTGTTGGCGACCACCGTATGGGCGGAGTGCCCGACCACGGTGACCCCGTGCATGGTGGCCCCTTCGACGGTGTTGCCCTTGACGTCCGCGACGCTGTCACGCACGTAGATGCCAGTAGGTGCCCCGGTCACCTGGTTGCCCGTGACGGCAGAGCTGGTCACCCCGTTGATGAGGGCGATGCCGTGCCGCGTGATGTGGTCGACCTCGTTGCCCGTCACCGAGACCTTGGTGGCGGCATTGGTCACCACGATGCCCATGTCGTTGTGCGAGACCTGGTTGTTCTGCACCCCCACGTTGAAGCCGCCGACGACCTCGATGCCGTCGTGGGCGTTGCCGGTCGCAGAGGAGTTCGATACCGAGTTGTTGCCGTAGCTGTCCAGCGAGGCGCCGGTCGCCGACGGTCCGGTGGACAACGGTCGACCGGAGATGACGAATCCGCTGCCCGCGTTGTCCGTGGCCCGCGCCTCGGAGATGAGGATGCCTTCGGTTGCCCGGTCCAGGTTGAAGCCATCCCCGGCGTTGTGTATCGACGTCGTCCGCTCGATGGCACCACTCGAGACGAAGCGGTGCAGCTCGATGCCAGCGATCAGGGAGTTCTGCACCACCGTGTCGGTCACCTGCACACCGTCGGCCCCGGAGATGAACATGCCGAACGCGTCGCCGGTGATGGTGGAGTTGGCGATCTGGATCGACACGTAGTCCATGTTGGGAACGGTGAACTTCAGCCGAGGGTCGGTCGCCCCCTTGGGCAGCGTGCCCACCGGCGTGATCGGGTTGGCCCCCAGGCTGCCGGTCACGGTCGGCACTCCGTTGTCGGTCCGCTTGGCCTTGGCGGACGACTCCACCGCGCCGGTGTTGGGCCGGCTGGTGCCGGTCAAGGCCAGGCCGCCCGTACGTCCGGCCCAGAAGCCCAAGCTCGTCAAGGTGGTGTAGGTCATGAGGAACTGGCCGCCGATAGCCCGGATGTAGGCCCGGCCGTCGGTGACGTTCGTGTCCGCGGCGCCGGCGTGGATGTCCCAGCTCGTGACCGAGACAGGGTCAGGGGCGTCGCCGGCCAGCATGATCTTGCCTCCGAAGGAGACGATCGTCGCGAACCCACTGGAGCCGCTGGCCATCCGCAACTTCAGGCCACCGGGCGCCGACAGCGCCAGGGTCGCTCCCGCCATCACCGCGATGTTCTCGCTCAGCAGGTACGAGCCGTCGGACATCTGGACGAACGTCTGCGGCGCGAGAACCTGCAGCTGCGAGACGGTGTACGCGCTGTTGCTCGGCGTCAGGACCAGCGTGTAGCCGGACCCGGTGGACAGCCGGTAGGGCGTCTTCCAGTTCTTGTTCTGCCAGCGCGCGAGCGAGGATACGGTACGGACTTCGGTCAGACGAGCGTCCTCGGCCGCGACGACCGCCGCCTCGCGGGCGGCGTCAGCCTGGCTGACCTGTGCCGGCGGTGGGTAGCTCGTCGCGGCCACGGCCGGAACCTCCATCGTGGCGGCGGCGAGCAGGGACAGCGGCACCACCAGGGCCAGTATGCGTCGGGCGCGGGACGCGCCCTGGCCGCTCACTGGGCGACCAGCGGTGACGAGACGAGCGTGGCCGCCGTCTGTCCGTCGCCGCCCACGGTGCTGGGGGTACGGGTCAGCCAACCCTGCTTGTTCATGGTGAGGATGGCGTAGGCCTTGATGGGCAGCGCTACCAGGATGACGATCAGCGCGTACACAGGGAGCAGGAAGATTTCCTGCGGGTGCCGCCGCAGATGGGAGTAGCCGCGAATGCCGCGCCCGATGAGCAGCCACGCCGCGGCGATCCCTGCACCGTGCCAGGTCAGCTGGAGCCGGCTGAAGACCAGGTAGCCGATCGCAAGACCCATCGTGATCGGGGTGATGAGGATCTGCAGGACCGTGATCTTGGAGACCAGCGGCACCTTCCAGAGCCAGCCTTTCCACAAGGCGGTCAGGTAGGTGCGCGCAGAGTTGCGCGACCAACGGACCCGTTGCTTGCAGAACCCCCGGAATGTGTCCGGGAAGATCGACTGAGCCTTGGCCGAGGCCTGGTGGACCGTCTTGTAGCCCGAGGCCAGCACGAGCCACGTCAGCCGACCGTCGTCGCCCGCGATGCATCTCCGGCCGAGGAAGAACTCGTGTTCGAGGTTGGGCAGCATCGGCAGGATGACTGAGCGGCGGTAGGCGGCGGTGCGCCCGGACACGCAGATCAGGCCACCCTTACGTCCCATGGCCGGCGCATAGTCGTAGTAGCGGAGGTTGACCATCCAGTCGGCCACCCGACGCCAGATGCTGGTCGTGCGCTGGTAGACGTTCTGCTGCGTGCCGACCGCGCCGACCATCGGGTCGGCAAACGGCATCTGGATGGCGCGGAGCAGGCCCTTGGTCCACATCGTGTCGGAGTCGGCCAGGACGACGATGTCGCTCTTTGCCGCGCGAATGCCGACTCCGAGGGCAGATCGCTTGCCCTCGTGGGCAAACATGATGACCTGCAGCCGACCGTCATGCTGAGCCAGCAGCTCGTCGCGGCACTCCGTGTCGTCCGTGTCCAGCACGATGATGAGCTCGTCCGGATCCTGCTTACGCCACGTGGCGTAGCACTGCATGAGGATCGCGGGGTCTTCGCGGTACGACGGGACGACCACAGACGTGGTCGCTCGGAAGTCGTTGACCACGGGATGTGCGAACCGGGACGCGATCGCGCGGTAGAGCCACAAGGACCAGACGAGCACCCCCGCGATACCCAGCGGAAGAACTCCGTGCCAGGAGCCCTGGCTCAGCGATTGCAGCATTGAATTGACGCTCGGCATAGCACTGCCCCCACCCTGGTAGCGACGTGCAAGAATGAGCTGGGATGCCTCCGGCCGTAAAACCCCCAGGCTTGACCGCCGAATGCTAAGCGCATTCTGAGCGTCGCCGCTAGTCCTTTCACTAACTGTCCTTAACGCTACTTCGTGTAGTGGTTTATTGATTACGCAAGGTAGTCGATCAAGTCTACATAAATCGGACACGGTCGGATCATCCTGTTCAACATCGCCGAAGGAGTCCCCTTGTGTCCCTTATGTCTTTCCCATCATTGTGGGCAGTGTCACGGGCTGTCACGGGTCCCGGCGATCGCCACGCCACCCGGTAGAGCTGCTGAACGCAGCCCAGCCGAGCCGACAAATACATGTGCGCACAATGGCGGGCCGGTGAGGAATCGGTTAACGGGAGATGGCGCGCGGCCCCGTGTAGTAGTCTCGGATAACCGCAGTACCCGATCGTCATTCATTACTTGTGTCACTTCTGTTATCACGCGTGTCAGTACGGACAATTCTCGGCAGAAGGCCGTCCGATGAGTAGAGCGACGTCATCGCTGGTCGGGCGCTCCGTGCTGCTCGCCGCGGCCGTCACCTCCGCCGTCGCCCTCGGAGGCCTCGCCGGAGCCGCCACTGCGCCTCGGCAGGCACAGCTGCCCCGCCACGCCGTGACGCCCGGGCAATATGCGACAGTGGCCGGCACCAGCCGGATCTGCACGCCGGGCTGGCCCAGGAACGGGCCTACTGTGACGCTGCTCCAGCAGAAGTCGGCTTTCGCCCGCTACCGCATCCCGTGGACTGCGCGTGAGCACTACACGCTCGACCTGCTGGTGCCGCGCGAGCTCGGCGGCACGGCTGGGCCGCGCAACCTCTGGCCACAGCCGCGGGCCGCGGCCGCCGGGATGCGGTCGCAGGTGGTGGCGAAGAACCAGCTCGAGGACACGTTGCGGTCGAGGGTCTGCTCGCACCGGCTCTCCCTGGCAAGCGCCCGGCACCAGATCGGGGTCAACTGGGTGGCGGCCTACGACCGGTACGTCGGCCTGCCCTCCGTGCCGCCGACAACGCACCCACCGACCACAACGCCGACAACAACGCCCCCCACCACGAAGCCGCCGACCACATCGCCTCCCCCTGAGGTGATCCCGCCGACCGTGACCGTGACAGTGCACGACGTCACCGGGCTGACCGCTGCTCTCCGTACCGCGGTGCCTGGCACCGACATCGAGCTGGCCGACGGAGACTACGCCTCGGAGGCCGGCCCGATCACCATCACGACAGCATGTACCGCGACGCACCCGTGCACCATGCACGGCGATCGCGGCGCGGTCCTGGACGGCACCGGTATGACCACTGGCGGCCACTACGCGCTGCATCTGCAAGGTGCTGCCTATTGGACCGTCTCTGGTCTGCGGGTCACCGACGGCAACAAGGGGGTGGTGCTCGACGCGGCTTCGCACGACGTGCTGACCGGCCTCGAGGTTGATCACGTCGGGGACGAGGGAGTCCACCTGCGGGACAACTCCTCGTACGACACGGTGGTCGCGAGCTATGTCCACGACACCGGGCTGGTCCAGCCTGGCTTCGGCGAGGGCATCTACGTCGGGAGCGCCAAGTCCAATTGGGGGAAGTGGTCCCAAGGGCGACCCGACGCCTCCAACAACGACACGGTCACCGGCAACACCATCGCGGCAACCACTGCTGAGAACGTCGACATCAAGGAGGGCACCGTTGGCGGAGTGGTCTCGGCCAACAGCTTTGACGCCTCAGCAATCTCTGGACAGAACTCCGCCGACTCGTGGGTCGACGTCAAGGGCAACAACTGGCTGATCACCGGCAACCACGGCGCCAACCCGACGAACAACCCGCGCTTCAACGATGGGTTCCAGACCCACGTCCAGGTCGCGGGGGACGGTGCTGGCAACCGGTTCACTGCCAACCGCTCCGACATGGGCAGTGCGAGCGGATACGCGATCAACGTCCAACAACCCGACTCCACGGGCAACGTTGTCACCTGCGACAACACGGTCAGCGGGTCACACGCCCGGCTCAGCGACGAGCGCTGCACCCCGGACTGACGCGATCACCCACAGGGCGCAGGCGAGCCGCCAGCGGGGATGGCCGCTGACGAGGCGTCGGGGAGCACCAGCTCGACCCTCCGGTCCAGCTGCCGCGCCGCCGGGTCGTCCTTGCCGGCCGGCGTGGTCTCCGGATGCAGTGGGTGGGTCTCGCCGAACCCGGCGGCTCGAAGCTGACCGGCTCGAACCCCGGTTGACGTGAGTCCAGAGCAGACGGTCGATGCACGAGCGCGAGAGAGCGCCACGTTGGCTGCAGCGCCGCCGATGTGGTCGGTGTAGCCATTGACCTGGACCACCGGGTAGTGCAGCGCGGCGAGGAGGCGACCGACCCGACTCACCAGCGTGATGCCTTGGGGCAGCAGCGCGTGCGACCCGAACGCGAACAGCACGTTGGCGTCGAGGCGCACCACGGTCCCGCAGACCGTCCCGGTGGGGTGCACCCGCGCGACCCGCGCCACCGGGGGAAAGGCCGGGAACGGTTGGCGGATCACCCGAAGCACGGCTGCCGTCGTGACCGGGTCGCCACGGGTGAAGACGACACCGGTCCTGGATACGGAGACGTGGATGCTGCCCTCGTCGTAGCCGGCCGAGTGGTCGGCGTTGACCCACAGCCGGGTGCTGCCCGACCGGTAGGTGCCCACCCCGCCCGCGGCGACCGCGATCCGCCGGGTCGCGTCGACGTAGCTGCCGGACCCGTCTGCGGCGACGTTGACCCGCGTGTTGCCATCGTCGTAGACCCCGGCCCCACCGGCGAGCACGGACACGGACAACGGGCCGTCGCGATAGGTGCCGGTGCCGTCGCCGGCGACCGACACGTGCACACCGCCCTGGTTGTAGGTCGCCTCGCCGGATCTGCCCAAGGAACCACCAGCGTCCGCCGGGGACGCCCCGCTCGCCGTGCACCGCTCGTCAAGAACCGCTATGCCGGCATAGAGCCCGGGCCGGGCCTGCAGCACAGAGGCAATGTGCTTGGTCTCGGCGCTCGTGATCACCTCCGTGGGGATGGTAAAGCTGGGCAGCGGCGGGATGGTGATCTCGGCAAGGATCTGGGCTGCCCGTGCGGCGACGTCGTCCGCCGACGGAGCCGAGGCCTGAGAGCTCGCGGGCCCCTCGCTGGTCGCGCCCGTCGCCGTGGAGGTAGGCGGTGAAACCCCGGCCGATGTCGGCCGAGGTGACACGGTCGGTGAGTTGGCCGACGTCGTGGGGGCAGCAGAAGGGGTGGCGCGGTGACCGGTGCACGCGGCACTCAGTGCGCACGCCATGGCAAGCGCGGGCAGAACTAGGAGGTTCGTGCGCGAGCGCGGCGGGACGGGCGCCGCGGTGACTGCTGACTGAGCCATTCGCACACCCCCGAGGGAGCCATTTGGGCCACTAGCCCGACTGGATTATTCAGCGTTTGGGCCACGATGCCGACAACACGGGCATGATTTCCTTACTTTCACGCAGCCCGCTGCCCGCCGTCGCCGGCTCTGCCGCCGCTCTTGCCGTGGCCGCCGTGTGCGCCACTCTCGCCCCCACCGCCTCGGCCAGCGTCGCCACGGCACCGTCGATCACAACGGCCGGAATCACGCTGGACGGCTCCTCGCAGGACGCCGCCTTCACTGCCACCCTGGCTGCCGCTCCGGGACAGGTGGCCTCCGTCAAGTGGGTCCTCGACGGCGTGTACGTCGGCCGGGTCAGCGCGTCGCCGTACCGGCTGGCCGTCCCCATGCAGCCTGCCGGCGCCCATGAGCTGCGGGCGCGGGTGTACGCCCCCAACGGCACGGTGACGCGGATCGACGCCGCCTGGAGCGAGTCCACCGGCCCCGTCGGCTCCCCGCCCACGACCACGCCCCCCACGACCACCCCACCGACCACCACCCCGCCCACGACCACCCCACCGACGACCACCCCACCGACCGCCACCCCGCCCACGGCTACCCCACCCACGGTCGCCCCGACCAGTGCGCCGCCGGTAGCGGGCGGAGTCACGCACGTCACGGACGGCGCCTCACTCACCGCCGCTCTGGCCGCTGCGAAGCCGGGCACCACGATCGCCTTGGCCGACGGCACGTACACCTCGAAGACGCAGTTCACCATCGCGGCTGCCTGCACGGCTGCGGCACCCTGCGCCCTGACCGGCACTCGCAGCGCCGTCCTCGACGGCGCCGGCTTCAGCGGGCACTATGGCCTGCACCTGCTCGGCGCGACGCACTGGACCCTGTCCGGCTTCTCCGTAACCAACGCCGCCAAGGGCATCGTCACCGACGGGTCGAGCAACAACGTGATCACCGGCGTACAGGTCTCCTTCGTCGGCGACGAGGGCATTCACCTGCGTGACTTCTCCACCGGCAACGTCGTGCAGGGCAACCTGGTTCACGACACCGGCCAGAAGGCCCCGCAGTACGGCGAGGGCATCTATGTCGGCTCGGCCAAGTCCAACTGGGCGACGTACAGCGGCGGCGTGCCGGACAACTCCGACCACAACCAGATCATCGGCAACACGATCTACCGCACCGGCGCCGAGAACGTCGACATCAAAGAGGGCACCACGGGCGGCCTCCTCGAGAACAACTCATTCAACGGAGCGGGCATGTCCGGGCTGAACTTCGCCGACTCCTGGGTCGACGTCAAGGGCAACAGCTGGACGGTGACCGGCAACACCGGCGTCAACTCGATCAACGACGGCTTCCAGTCCCACGTCGTCGCCGCCGGTTGGGGCCAGGACAACGTCTTCTCCGGCAACACGGCCGCAGTCAACAACACGGGGTACGGGTTCAACATCCAGTCGGCCGCGACCAGCCACAATGTCGTCTCTTGCAACAACGTGGTGACAGGCGCGGGAGCGGGCTTCGCTAACACGCCTTGCACCCCGTAACACCAAAGACAGGCTCACGATGACCGGCCACCGCAGGAGGCAAGAGCAGCTGCGGTGGCCGGCCGTCCGAGGTCAGAGCTTGGTGATCGCCTTGCCTGCAGCGCTGACGACCCACCACTTGGCGTTGAAGCCGTCACTTCCCTGGCCCGCAGTGTCGCCCGCTTTGGCGTCCCCGGCGAAGTAGTAGAGCGCGTGACCGTGGTAGGTGACCTGCTTCTTGCCGCCCGCACGGGTCAGCGTGCCGAACCCCTTCTGCGCAACACCTCCCAGGGCCTGCGGCGCCCCGGTCACGGCCGGCCAGTAGACCGCGCACGTGGCCGTGCACTCCGACTTGCCCTTGGGGTCGGCCGTCCACAAATAGACCGTCCGCCCCGCCTCATCAGTGAGGTACGTGCCCAGCGGACCCTTGTGCGTGGTGATCACGACAGCCGCCTTGGTGACCGCCTTGCCGGCCGCGCTGACGACCCACCACTTGGCGTTGAAGCCGTCACTGCCCTGGCCCACAGCGCTCAGCGCCTTCTTGTCGAAGGAGAAGTAGTACAGCGCGTGACCGTGGTAGGTCACCTGCGTGGTGCCGTCCGCGCGCTTGAGCGTGCCGAGGCCGGCCTGCTTGACCGCGCCGGCCGCCTTGGGAGTGCCGAGCACGGGCGGCCAGTAGGTCGCGCAGGTAGCCGTGCACTCCGACTTGCCCTTGGGGTCGGCCACCCACAGGTACATCGCGCGGCCCTGCTTGTTCGTCAGGTAGGTGCCCAAGGTGCTCTTGCTCGTCGTGACTACGACCGTCTTCGCCTTGACGACGGCCGTCGTAGCGGCTGATGCACTGCCTACGGTGGAGACGAGCAAGGTAGTCGCCGCGAGGCCCGCCCCAGCGGCGAGACTCCGGCTTCTCGACAACGATCCGGTACGGCGCTGGCGGGCGGACAGGTGAGGGTGGCGGATGCTCATCGTTGTGCTCCCGAGGTCGGCAAATGGGGTGCGTGCTCTGCTGTCGAACACGCACCCCGGCCCCCACCGGTTCAATGATGAGTGAGACGTCGACCCGGCGGCCGGTGCCGACGCGACCGAACACGTCGTCCTGTGGTCGCCGACGATGTGCGGCGCGTGTGTCTAGCAGGGCCCGTTCGACATCGAGCACCACGACCTCGTCGTCGGCCTGCGCGGACCAAGAAATGGTCAGGTCGGTGTCTCGTTCGCGCCCGGCGTCATCACGCGCAACCTCGAGAGCAGGGGACAATCAGCAACATCTCCAGCGGCGCCCAGATCCTCGCTCACCCGTGACACGTGGCAGAGAGCTTTGGAGCGCACAAACCGGTCGCTGTGTTGGGGGACAAGCCAGTCCCCAGATCCACGAAGGAGGGGTTAGTCGCCTCTAAAGGCATCGCGCGCCCAATTCGACGCGAACCCCGGGCCCTTTCGACTGAGGGTCGCCCTTCTTGATCGGCCCTGGCACGGTTCTTCTGGCGGGGCATGGCTATCCGGGCCCTGCTCCGAACGTCATCTGCGTGCCGTCCCAGAACGCATTGTTCATCGGGCACTCGTCCGCCGCTTAGCGGACGCATGTGAGTGGAGAAAACGGATCGCCAAGCAGCTCAAGGTCGAGCATGTCGAGGCGCTGTCCCTCTAGCGCAGTCCTGGTCTCAACCGCCTGCCAGCGCCGCCTGTAATGCTCGGCGCGTGGCCACCGCGAAGCGGGCCGTGGGCGAAGTAAGAGCAGACGTAGAGGCGGTCGACGTAGTTCAATCGTTGGGGCGGACGGTGGACGTAGGGGCCTGGCCTCAATCGTGGCCGAGCCGAGCCAACCGACCCTCCGATAGGGGGTCGAAGCGGCGCGAGCCATAACCAATAAGGTCAGGCCAATCATGCGGTACCGTCAAAGCCGTCCGCTCGCGGCATCCGCGCGCACGCAGCCAATACCAACTTAGCCCTTTCGGACCAGTCCATGGCGCGGGTGGCGGCTACCCCAGCCACCGTGGGTGGCACAGCGAGGGCCGCATTCAGAGCGATGTTCGCCTCGGCCTCACTCGAATAGCAGTGAACGTCCGGATACCCGTGAGCCGCAATCGCCGGCGTGCCGGAAGAGACCACCCGGAGCCCAGACGCCAAGTACTCATGCAACTTCATTGGGCTTCTGCCCAGATTCGACGGGTCGGAATTGAGAGGCAAAATACCCACACGATGGTGCCGAAGGATATCCGGCAGCGACGCATAGTTCACAGGCCCCATCAACTTGATATTACGCCCAACAGCCCGCGCGATTGATGGCCGGGGACCGTACAGACTGAACACCTCCTGCGGATGCTTCTCCGCAAGGAAGTTGACCAGGTCCCAATCAAATCGGTGGTCCAACGCGCCCACATAGACCACCCCACTACGATCAGACCAGGCCACGGGGTTCGAGGCGAACCGTGTGAACTCAACGCCGTTCGGGACAACTACACCACCCCCGGGCACACCTTGACCAAGCCGCTCCAGGACCATCTCGGAGGTGGCGATAACTCCTTGACTTCGCCGCAAGACGCGTAATTCTGCTCGCCGAGTTGTGGCGTCCACATTTATATCTGTCGGCCGATACACAACCTTGGAAGCCACAAACACATCAAGGGCGTACTCAAGAAGGGGCTGATCTATTAGCACTAGGTCGGCAGGAAGTAAGCCCCGGGACTTCAGGAGCCCAGCCAACCTGCGCGTTGAACCCAAAGTGATTGGCCGATCGAAGCGACTGGGTGTAAGAGGAAGTACGCTCCAAGGCACCGCGTACTCGGCGCCTTCAATTTGAGTTAGCCGCAAGGGAACGGCCGCCTTGAACCGCTCACGTATCTCGGTCCGTCGCCACATCGCCAGGTGGACCAAGGAGATTGGTGTGCTAATGTGCGCGACGTCGTGACCAGAGAGCGCAAACTCTCGAGCCAGATGATGACTGCCGACACGAAAGGGCCCAGTTCCCGACGTGTGACTCAACATGACAATCCGCATTTCCACCACCAAACCAATCCGCAATCGTATTCGCGAGACGCAGTTCCCAGCCGTCGTCAGCGGCGCTCAACCCTGTCCGGCCACCGCTACCTGCGATGAGATCACCTGGCTAACCAACGCTCGGTTCACAATGACATATATAACAACCGTAATCGCCTGAGCGACCAACACTCCGACTGCAATCGCCATCAACCCCTGTGGCGCCAACGCGTAGGCGAGGCATAGCGTGACCATGGCGTTTAACCCCGCCATTCCAGAATAGGCCCAACTGCGATGCTGAATATTCAGCACGGCGTCTCCGAAAAAACTGAAGCCACCTAGGACGCTGGCTATTGCAAGAACTCGGAGTGGTCCCGCGCCCGCTCGTACATACTCTGGGCCAAAGGGCCAAAGGATAAGTGGCGCGAACAAGATGGCAAGCGAGGCCGCCGGCACCAGCAGCAGCGCCAATTGCACAAGTGCGGGCCGCAGTTTGCGAACTAAACTCTCGCGCTCATAGGACATCTCGGCAAACAAGGCCTGAGCCGTAGCGCTAGGAATGACTGTCAGCAACGCAACAATCATCATGGGCATATAGAGGAATGCCGCTTTTGTTGCACCCAACCTTGAGACAACAATTAGCGGAAGCAGGCTGGCGGGAGCAATTCCGAACAGGCTACCTACGTAATTAGCTATAGCAAACCTTGAAGAGGCATTTACTTCCTCAGGGCTGACCTGCAGCGTCAGGCGGATATCGAGTCGACTTCGGACCAATAAAAAGCCCAAGACAAGAGCGAGCAGGGCGGCGAGTGAGATTGAACTAAGGATCCCGAGAGCTCCCAAAGCTGTAAGAGCCACAAGCAACAGGGGCCGGCATGCCGACATGATGGCATTTTTCAGTAGAACCCATTGTGCGCATTGTGAAGCGATGAAGATACTGTCCAGAAGGCCATTGACGGTAATCGACACCACGTAAACAACGAACACACAAAGGAGCCACGCCCTCTCTGACCTCCCGAACGCGGGGCTGCTGGACAACCACGACCACATGGCGAACCCGCAGCCGACAGCGAGAGAGGTCGCGAGCGCAACGCTTAGGGCCGCTGACGCCAAGCGCCCCCGGTCCAGCGAGCGGGGCAGGTAGCGAATAAGTGTAGTGTTGAGACCGAGCATGCTGCCGGTGGAGAGAAACATCGCGGATGCCGATAGTGAGGTGGTCAAACCTACCTCAGATGTGGTGTAGGTGTGCGAAGCAAGAGTCCAGAACACCAGGCCAAACGAACCCATGACAACTGTGCTGGCCATGAGGAAGAAGGAGTTGCGGAAGACGACATCCTCACGAAAGTGGCGTGCAAGCTTGGCAGTGGACGCTCTCATACAGCGAGCTCCGTCCCATTAGAACATAGCTCCAAGCCGCGGGCACGCACTGCTCGAATGATCTCGGGCAATGCCTCGAGGGTGTGTTCGCCATCAAGGTGCATCAAGACACACGACCCCGGCTTGACCGATCGACTCACGTGACGAATCATGTCGGCGGCCGACCGGCCCTGCCAGTCAGCGGTGTCGACTGACCAGAACGCCAACCTATAACCCAGTTCTTGAACAATTCCACGTGTTCGCGCGTCCAGGCGGCCACCCGGTGGTCGGAAGAGCGCACCTGCTACACCGCCCAATACCTCTGCACGCACCTCGTCATCCGACAGCCGAAGCAGGTTGCTATGAGTTGCGCTATGATTAAAGACCCAGTGGCCGCTCGCTTTAATGGCGTCCACCACATTGCGCTCATGGACAGCCCAGGCGCCAACCACAAAAAACGCCGCGAGCACCGACTCGCGGCGTAGCACGGTGAGCAGTTCGGAGACTCTAGCCTCGGATGCGGAATCGTCAAAAGTCAGCAGGACCTTATTCGTGGTGTTGTAGCAGCGCCGCTCCACGGGAGCGACGCCCGCCCGCCACCAACTCCATCGCATGGTCGCTTGGGACATCTTCCAGGATCCGTAATCTAGAATGGGGCTCACGGCGACACCTCCGATCGGTTGGATGGCGACAATGGCATCACGGGCTCTCCGAGCAGGCTCATTGACCGTATTTGTTCATAGCTTCGCTGGCTTCGTTTATATTGCGGGCAACGCAATCTCTCACCCTCAGACCCTAGCTTGGGGTCTCACTCATTTCTCCTCCTGGCCGAGGGAAGACACCTTCGGGGCCTGTTGCTTCCTAGTGTCGTTCGTATCACTTTTTGTCTTCTTATTCTCGACCTATCCACCGATTGACTCCTCGGAACGAAAGACCACCGGCACGGCGGGGACTGGCTCTGAGTAGGACCTGGCCTTGGTGCCATCGGGTGGCTTCGCCTCCTGGCTCACCTGAAGACCTCCGAAGTCCCATCGCTGAAGACAAGATCCTTCGTCCTCTGTAGGAAGCTCAACGGATAGGCATACGAGTACGTGACGTTTCCGAACTGCACAAAAGCGTGCTTCCTGCCTGTATTTGCCTCGATGAGGTAGACGTACGAACTCACGGGAATCGTCGCGGGGAATATCTGATCTTCCGAGTCAAGGTGACCAAAAGACTCTAGCCGCAACGCCGCGACGGAGTCAGCGTAGACAGGGACATTTGGTTCACGGTTCGATGACAACCACTGCGCGGCATAGACCTCATCCTGGTGAACATAGAACGTATCAAACGTGCCCTTGGGCTGTGTCATCGTAATCCGTAGTTGCCCGCCGGTGACCTGATCGATGAGACCGCACCGAGACGCAAAGATGAATGCCACCGTCACTCCGATTACCGCCACTCGACTACGTCCGCGTACCGGTATGACTCGCCAAAATCCGATAACAGTGGGAACGGCTAACACAACCAGTAACTGAAGGAAGAGTCGAGTGATGTTGTAGTTCTCCTGAAGGAACGGCAGGAACAGCACGAGCAGAATCAAGCCGAAGCTCGAAGCACCCAGCAAAGCCATTTCAACGCGGCGCCAGCGACGCCGCCTCAGCGCCTGCGCCATCAGAAGGACGATGCCCAAGAAGGAAAACACGTTTTCAACAACAGCTTTCACAACCGTGCTTAGCAAAGTTATTGGCTTTGACACAAAGCTTGGGAGCAGATCGCGAGAACTCTGACTGTCGCTAAGTGGCCGGGGCTTGTAACCCGCGTACGTGCTCGTCGGAAAATAGGCTGCCGCTGACCCCGGGCGATTGAGAATGGCAGCTTGGTAGGCTGCGTTCAGGTTGGCCACCGTGTTGTCATTGGTCGGTGCAAGGAATGCCTGATGCACCCCCTGAGCGAGCACTTTCGGATCGAGCAGATCCGCAAGTGTGTTGGAGCCGGCACTGGCGGTGCTGGTTGCGTGTGAAAGAGTGTGCGTCGCCGGGCCCTCCCAGGCATAGAGGCTCAGGAAGCCAACCAGCACAAGAGGCAAGCCTAGGATGCGGGGCCCGAACCTGTGTCGCCGGAACATCAATCGCACAGCTACTGACCCTAGATAGGCCAATGCACCGACCACGACCCACACGTAGGCGGTCGAATAGTGCGCCAATACCATGATTAGGACAAAGAACTGAGACAGTACCCTGCGAGACCGGACAGGCAGAGTTCTGTCGACGAGAGCCAGGATTAGCAGGGAAAAGAAGATCATCGCTGTCTCCTGCCTGGCCAGGGCAGGCATCTGCTCGTAGAACCACGTCTGACCAAAGAACAGTGACGCTCCCAAAAAGGCGAGTGCGCGAGGGAGAAAGTTTGCGCAGATGAAGTAGACGATAGCGGGTGTACAGCAAAAGAACAATTGGAAAAGGAACTTGAACACGTACTCTGCAGGCAGGTTGAGCAGGTTCTCAAACACTGCGGGAAGAATGGTAATGCTTAAGCAGGCGTTGTACGGCTGCCCAGGAAAATAGGACATCTCCCATCGTCCATGGGCGACAGTTGTTGAGAATACTCGCAGTTCGTCGTGGATGTCCCAACCGAGGATGTGCCAACTCCGTAGGCTGTACATGAGAAGGAGTGCAAGCCCAAGTGCAGTAAGAATACTGGGAAAGCATTTCTGGTCAATCCGCCGATGAAGGACCCCAACCGCCGCGATTAGCGACGTCACACCCACCAACATGGTATAGGTCAAGTATCCGGAACCGTTATTGTTGAGCGTACGGGCACCTAGGACGCTCAGCAACGGCATCGCCCAAGCGATACCCACGGCCGCCCTTGTCAGTCGATTCCTTCCTCTCCCGCGAGACCGTAAGACAAGTTTGCTTCCGCGCGCCACCATAACGCACGAGAGCAACACGACGGAGACCCAATACGTGAGTACCAACGGAACTGTGTCGAGCGGGCGACGTACGCCGAGTGGAGGAAGAGCGGTGTCGATGAGAAGGCCGATAACGATCCAGAATGCGACACCCGTTCCCCAAAAGTATGCAGCCATCTTAACGGTCAGAGTCTGAGTCCCCAACACGGTTAAGAAAAGTAAAGCTCCTGGCACTGCGACGTAGCCGACGACTCCCGCCGGAACAGTCAGCCAGGGGGAGGCCTGAAGTAGCGACAGACCCCCCGTTAATGCTGCGACGCCGAGAAGAAGTAGAACCCATCCCAACCTCGCCGATACCCGCCAACGAAGCAAGAGACCAAATGTGGCGTCGTTAATCACGACCGCCGCCAAGTGCGCGATTGGTACATACCCGCAAGCGTACCCAGAGTGCTCGCGCCTTCCATTGTGGCTTGGATGTGTGCATACGCGAGCATCTCGGGCCTCTTCGTCTTGATCGCTCTTAGCACCCACCACGGGTATATTGCGAGGGGCCACCCCAGTGCGGCCAACGCGCTTGTTTTCACTCCCTTATCAACTTTCCGCACGCAAAGAAGCAGGACAACGCCAGGCAGCGGGAACACTGCAGGCATCCTGCCCTGTTTCCGGTAAAGGGCCAGTTCTCCGCGGGACCTGACATAACATTCCTTCAGGAGGCCCACGACACGCCTAGCGTGATGGTGTCGCGCGACGGCTGATGGCACGTACATCAGAGTCCCCCCACCATCCGTGAGGCGGACTGCAGCATCCGTGTCTTCGCCCGTTGCAACCGACCGGTCGAAGCCCCCGACAGCCAGGAGCCTGTTCCTACGGTAGGCGACACAGGCCCCACCCAGCGCTGCCACCGCAACAGCCTGGCGCACGTCAGCGGCTGGGTTCACATTGGTCGAGAGGTACGTAAGGAACCTGCCCACGGGCCCAGCCCCAAAACGGCGCCCTGGGGTTGCCGGACTTCCGTAGCCGACTGCGTCCAGGTAGCGCTGTGCGAGGGTATCCATCTCGCTGGCTATCACTCGTCCTCCGACGCCCCAGACACGTCCCTCCTCGAACTCTGGAACGATACGCTCCAGCCAATCTTCCTCAAGGGTAATGTCGTCATCGATGAAAACCACGATATCTTCGGAGACTGCGCCCAAGCCCGAGTTGCGCGCGCATGAACGGCCAAGATTCATCTCATGCGAAACTACTTCTGCGCCACCAGCTCGAGCCACTTCGGAGGTGAGATCGTCCGAGCCATCGTCCACGACCACAATATGGCTTCCCAACGACAAGCTCTGCCCCCGGATCGACTGTAAGGTGCGCCCGATGGTGTGAGCGCCGTTGTAACTGCAGACAACGAAAGACACCGTTACTCTTGGCTCGCTCGCCCTCATGCCGTAACCTTCAACTGTTCATAAAAGTCTTGGACTCTTGCTGCGTGGCCGGACCACAAGTACTTTTCCGCTACCACGCGTTGAGCGCATGCAGAGCGGTTCCTGCGACCATGCACATCGCTCAGAGCCTCAGCGATAACCGCAGGCACCGCTTCCACTCTCGCAACGTAGCCGGCTCGGCCGTGCTCGACGTACGCAGCGAGGTCACCGACGTCGTTGACAACTGGGACGATGCCCATGGACATATAGTCAAAGACCTTTTGGCTGCTCGCAGCTGCATAGGCGTCGGTGTCCGGCACGCAGTAGAATCCGAGGTCACCCGCGCGGAGAAACTTCCCCAACGCCGCGTTGTCAACCCATCCACAGAAGCGAATGGACGCGACTTCTGCCAGCAGGGCCGCGTCAGCCTCCAGGCGCGCACGATGAGTACCGTCGCCGATAATGACGTACTCAACCCGACGCATGGCCAGCTTGCAAGTTTCCTCGACTTGATCCAATAGCATATCCAATACGTCGGGGGAGTTCATCGATCCCACGAACACCACGCGCGGCTGGTTTCCGTGGGGTATGGTCCGGATTCCTGTCACGCCGTTTGGGATCCAGATGACTCGGCCCGAAGACAACCCGCCATACTTTTGCTCTAGAAACGTCGAGGCGACTATGAGACCGTCGCACATTGAAGCACAGACTCTCTCGCACATCGCCACAATAGCCCAAAGGGCTGGCGACTGTCCTTCTCGGCGCATAACGGACGCCCCGAGGTCATCTAGGTCCACCACTAGTTTCGCTCGCCGCTTGAGCCTAGCGAGTAAACCGACGATGGTTAGGGGCGTAGGCTTGTATATGTGGACAACGTCCGCCTTGGCTCTAAGCACCGCCAACGCAGCACCCGGAATGTACGCAACACCTAGCGCAAGCAGGTTTTTAGAACGTGGTTGGTAAGGTCGAATGATGTTGACCCCATCTACGCTAGGTGCAGTTTCGCGCTCAAATCCACTATATTTGTCGACGCTGGGCGCTATGAGGCTAACGTCATGACCTAGGGCGACGAGTTCTCGACCCAGGTTGAGCAGACGAGCCGTCAGCGACGACCCTAGTGTTCCCGATGCCAACAGAAGGATCTTCACGGCCCAATGCCCGACAAGATCCCCTCAAAGACTGCCTCAGTTTTTCTGCCAACTTCGGACCATGAGAAGTCAGCGGCCGCCCGCCGGGCTCCTGCGCTACCCATGGAGAGCCCTAGCTGGGCATCATCATGCAAGCGCTTAATCGCCTGCGCCAGCGCCTCCACATCGCCCGGCGGAACTAGCAGCCCGGTCTCGCCCTCTACAACCGCGGTGGATAAGCCACCAATACGAGACCCGATCACTGGGCGTCCCACCGCCCCTGCCTCAAGCAGAACCATGCCGAAGCCTTCTGCTTCGGTCGTAGAGGCAAGTACTGTCACATCGGCGCCAGCAAAGACAGCAGGCAGCTCGTCGTCCGGAACGTGGCCCAGGAAATGCGTGTGCTGGAGGCCAAGCTGCCTCGCCTCATCAGCGTACGCGCCGGCGGCGTCACCCGGTCCTGCGACAACTAGCTTGATGTCGAGCCCATTGCGTTGCAGACGTGCAACGGCTGCCAGCAGAACGGACACCCCCTTGTGGGCGTGGGAGTGGTCCAGCTGGCCAACAAACAAGACCGTGTAGCCGGCCCCAAATCGAGTTGCTAGTGCCGATCGATCCACTGCCAGGTGAAAGATCCTAGTGTCAACCCCCGGCGGTACAACGTGCACTTTGCTCAGGGCTTGCTGGAGGTGTGCAGAAGACAGGGCGTAGTCTTTCGAGGTAGTTATGACGGCCGCGGCCGACGCGATAGTCCTGTCAATCATCAGGGGGTAGGCGAAATTGGCCACCATACCAAGGATCTTGCCCGACTTGACTAGGTCGTTGTGGTAAGTTAGTACAAACGGAACCTTTCCTGCTACCCGCTCCGCAATGTCGGCTATTACCGGAACAGGCGTGTGCGCGTTTACGAGATCTGGCATCTCATTTTTGATGATTTTCCGGATCTGCCATAGCCACCGGGGATCAAATGGGGTATTTGAGAGCTTGAAGCGGTATGGAAGGCGGTAGATTCGCATGCCCGCCTCCACTCGGCTATTCGAACGCCGCGCCGAACCGTCCGCCGAGATCACGACAATCTCATGCCCCCGGCTAACTAGCTCTGTCGCCATATGAAAGGCGTAGCTCTCAAGGCCACCCGTTTTGGGCGGGAAATACGGTGCCACAACCACGACCTTCAACTTGCCCGGAGGCGTGGAAGGCGGGCGACGACCACTTGCCCGCAGCGCTTCCGAATAGATTGATCGGATCGTGCGGGCGGACGCCTCCCAGGCAAAGTCTCTGGTGACCATCGCCTGGCCCCTGCGGCCCATCTCGGCGGCGTCGATTGGATCAGACAAGACCCGAAGCATTGCTTGAGCAAGCGCAGAAACACTGCCGGGCTGCACCACGTACCCCGCGTCATGCTGTCGGATGTAGGCCGAGCTTCCGGCGAGTTCCGTCGTGATAACCGGCGTTCCGTACGTTAACGCCTCAAGAGCAACAATGCCAAATCCCTCAAGCGAGTTTATGGATGGAAGGACGAAAGCAGTACTAGATGCATACTCCTCCGGAAGCCTAGGTTCCGGGACGTAGCCAAGGAAGTCGACGAGGTGGCCAATACCGAGTTGCTTCGCATAGCGGCGGTACTTCTCAATCAGTTCCCCTCCGCCGCCGACGCGCAGGCTCACGGTCGGATGTCTTGCAGCGACGGATGCAACTGCCTCGAGCAGTACGCCCAAGCCTTTGTATTCATGATGTTTGTCGAGAACGCTCAAGAAAAAGAACTGATTTGGGTTCTTGCCACTTTTCACTGGTACAGGCCTCGTCACCCCGACCGGTACGGTCGCAACCTTGTGCGAGAACGGCTGAAGTTCCGCTGAGTACTTAAGGTAGTCTTTTTGGGTTATGACGATTCGCGTCGCCTGGTGCAGAGTTAGCCTGAGAATTGTCCTGTTGT
Organism: Acidothermaceae bacterium B102; assembly: GCA_033097465.1. GTDB lineage: Bacteria > Actinomycetota > Actinomycetes > JAWWOL01 > JAWWOL01 > JAWWOL01. The sequence continues at coordinate 2,016,176 of AP028633.1, read as the reverse complement.
AGAGCGACGCCACGTGCTTCGCCGCGCCTACTCCCGTCAGGTCGTTGTGGTACGTGATAATTAGCGGCTTTCGACGAAGGAACGAGACCAGAGCCGATACATCTGCGCTCCACGGCGTCGGCAGGTGCGTGTGAATGACGTCAACGTCTTCCCGCATAAGTAGCCAGGGGAGGCGGAGGCTAACGTTTGTGTTGGCAACTTTCATGCTGTAGGGAAGCCGTAGCACCCTGACATTGTCGACAAGGGCCGGTCCATCAGCCGGCTCGGCCGCGCACATCACGACAACTGAGTCGCCGTTCGCAACAAGAGCGGTCGACAGTTCCTGAACATACTTCTCGACACCGCCCACGTAAGGGTAGAAACGGGCTGGGGTCTGGATGATCCTAATGGGACACCTCGAACGCAGACGGCTGTTCATACACGTCAACCAGGCGTTCAGCGATAGCCTGCCAAGAATACTCTGAGGCCGCGCCTCGGCAAGCGGCAGGACTACGCGGGTTGTCTAGCAAGTCCAGCAGGCCGTCCGCGAGTTCCTGCGGGCTTGTTCCTGTTGCAAGGCCGGTGTCTGCCGTGACGAGATGCCGTCCAGCGTTTCCTGGATGGTTAGAGGTCAATACCGGCGTCCCGCTCGCCAGCGCTTCGAGCAACACCATGCCAAACCCTTCGCGAGACGACGGCAAAGCTAGAACCTTGGCCGACTTCATTCGTGCGATAACGCCCTCGTGGTCTGGGACCGGCGGCAAGAAGGTTACGGAATCGGCCAATCCCAGGCTCTGAGTCAAGTCTACAAGCTGTTCAAGCATCGGTCCTTGGCCGAGAACGTGGACTGAGACCTCGGGGTAACGTTGGCGAACAAGAACTGTCGCCCGTAGAAGCTGGTCGACGTTCTTGAAGTCCATCAGCCGTCCCACAAAGAGCACGTCGCACGATGACGGGCTAGGGACGATGCCATCAACCTCGTCCACCGCGACACCGTTGGGGGATACCGTTACGGGCCTCCTGAGCCCGTAGACAGAAGTGGCGTCTGTGGCGGTCTGTTCCGAGACAGCCACGAAGACGTCTGGCATTCGCGAGGCGGCTAGCTCCACACACCAGCCGATACCCCCCAGCATCCCCAGGTACCTATGCCAGTAGGCTCGCCCCCAGACCTCGTGCCATGTCGAAAAGAGCGTTTTCCTGTGGGCGTAGCTGACCAGCCTGCAAACAAATAAAGAGAAGTATGGAAAACCGCAACAGTCAATTATATCAAAATCTTCCCGGAAAAGGCGGAGGCATCCGACACCGAAGGCGAGCGCCTGAGTTATGCTCCGACGCCCGGTTGCGGTATATAGCGGCCTAGCCTTTGTGAGCCCGTGCAGGTGCAGGCCGTCAACCAGTCTGTCTCCGCCGGTCCAGTAACGCTGCCCGTACAGGTGTACCTCATGGCCCATCTTCGTCATTTCCAGGGCGAGTTCGTGGAACCGCCGTTCGCCACCACCAAGAGAGTACGGGTAGATGGCATCATAGACGAGAGCAATCTTCACGCGAAACCCCATCCGAACGCGTGACCGCCACCAGATCCCTTAGACATTCTACGAGCGCGGGGGGAGAATACGGTTGGCGCATGGGACGCGCTGAGCAGCAATGACGAAAATCTCGAGCCCGCGGGCTTCTGTACTGAGATCATGAGTTTAGTCTCACGGATATGTTCTGGCGCGTATTTATCAGTTCAATCACTACCTGTGTTGCTCGCCCCGGGATGGTGGGAGTGAACGAGACTTGTCCATTGTATGTGGCCCCTCCAGCCAAGGAGGTTCGACCCGACGCTAGCACTCTCATTCCGTCCGCGCTCGCGGCGAGAGCCTGGTATTCGTAGTCAACAGTTCTTGCTTCGTGATTAGTAATGCTGAAAGCCACATCGTACGTGCTGCCGACGACAACCGTTTTCGCGATCGCCCTATAGTCAGAGAAGTACAGGGCCGTGGACTGCTCCGGCTTTTGTGTCAACGCCAGGCGGGCGGCGTCGGTGAGTGCGCCGCGATTGAGAGATGCAACCGCCGCCAGAACAACGGCCACCACTGCCCAAGCGATCCCTTGGGCGCGCTTCCTCGTCGACTGTGACTTCGGAACTGCTGAAGAGCTCGGCGACACTCGGGCGTGACGACCACCTGCCACGGGTTTCTCCTGCCAAACGTGGACGCTGGCCAAAACGGCGAAGTGGTCAGTCTAGCAGACGCGGTTGATGCAGAAGGGGTTCATCAGTCTTCTTCCAGTGGTAAACGCCACCAAAGCCACATTTTTACTGCGTTCTAACGAACGCGCGGACTAATAGCCTAAAGCGAGTCCGGGTCCTGTCCGAGCACGCTCGTGGCCGGCCGCGAAACAGCCGGCAGATGAACTTGATTCGCGTGCGCCGGCGGCAGCACGATCACGCGTGGCCGCTTCGCGGAGGGCCTCGTCAGTCGAGAGCGGTGATGAATAATCTGAGCGGCGTTGCGAAGACCGTCCCGCAGCGCATTAAGCTTCACCTCACCCCCGCGCATTCCATAGTCGATGGGCACCTCAAGGCATCGGAATTTTCGGAAGAAAGCCTCATGCTTGATCTCTTGGGAAAACGCCATGCCACCGGACCGCACGTCAATCGCATCCCACACGTGTCGTCGGAATAGCCACATCCCCGATTGAGAGTCCCGAAACGGCGATCGGAACATTACCCTCGAGACAAAACTGAGTCCGTAGTTGCCCGCAAAGTGCGAGCGCTTCATAGTCGCCTTGTTGAGCCGGTGCAGCCTGTCCGTGGACATGAAGTCTATTTCTTCGTTCTCAAACGTCGCCAGAAGTCGCGCAAGATCGTGGAACGGGTATGTATTGTCGGCGTCTCCCGTTACGATAACCTCGCCTTGGGAGTTGGCGATGCCGACCTTGTAAGCGTTGCCGTATCCGCGCACCGGCTGGACGATTACTTCCGCGCCATGGGCGCGGGCGATTGCCGCAGTCCCGTCGGCCGACCCATTGTCAACGACAATAATCTCAACGCGCCAACCGGCACGAGCCAGTTCGCCGTGAGGCACAGCTGCTAAGACGGTAGGGATGTTCCCGGCCTCGTTGAGGGCCGGAATGACGATCGATACAAGGCGAGATCCGCCCGCCTCGTGGCGACGGCCGCCTGACCGGTGGTCAGCCAAAGACGTCACAGAAGTCCCCTCTTGAGATTGTCAACCACTCGTCCGACAGCTAGCCAAGTGACGTCGCAACGGTAGGTTCCGGTTGCGACTTCTTGCCCTTCACGACGCCCCACGTCTAGCACGAAGCCCCCTCATACGGCTTGTTTCGCCTGACTGACCAAACGGACATTTACGTCTATTGCACCTGTAACGTAACTCGTAGACCCTCGTGGTGCTGATGAGTCGCGCTAGGTTAACCCGGCAGTGTGTCCGGCGCGTAAATCTAGTTCGTCGAGCCGAAGCATAGTAACTGACGAACCCGCAATCCTCATCCGGCGAGGGCGCAAGATTGGCGACACCCTCCGCCACGAGCGTCTGAGTCGGGACGCCGTGAGGCGGTCCCCTTGGTGCTGGCCGTACCATTCTCGCCATACTTTGGTCACTGTGGTGACAAAACTCTGCATCCAACTGTTTCGTGGCCGGACGGTGCTGGGGTGAGGGATGGCTGGTGCGGGGGTCAGTCGTCGTGCCGTGTGCAGGCCTCAACGGCCGTATCGCCTCGCAGTCCATGCGACTCCGGGCCAGCTCGACCACGGGGGCCCGCTGGTGTCTCGCAGCCGAGTGGGAGGGCCCCAAGGTCGGCTGTATCGTCGTCGCCTGGGATCGCCGTCCCTCGGAGGAGCCTTCGGATAGGCAGCGCAACGAGTCTGCGTGGCCAAGCGCCATGCGACAAACTTGAGGAGTGACAGCCGTAAAGATCCTCGTTTATCCTCGTGATGAGAATCCCTATCAAGAGTTGTTAGCCAGAGGGATGGCTGACGCCGCTGCGGTTTCGGACCCCCTGGAGTTGCGCTATCTCCGGCGGTATCCGATTGTAGGTTTGGCGCTTCTGCCGTTGCAATTGGCTATGTGGCGAGCGCGCGGCTTCTCTCTGCTGCACTTACACTGGCAGCGGCTAAACTTTAGAGTTCGCTTTCCCGGTCACGCGCGCGCATCAGTACTGTCGTATCGGTTCATGTACTGGTACATAGGGTTTCTAGGGTTCAATGTCATCTGGACGGTTCATAATTTGGTGCCACACGAGCCTCAGACGACCGACGACTGGCTTGTTTCCCGGATGCTCATGGCCCGCTGTAGTGGCATAATTGCGCACACCCAGGAGACGGCGACGCGCCTGTCTGACATGAGGGTTGAAGCTTCCCCGCCTCCAATAGTTATTCCCATCGGGAACTTTGAGGGCTACTACCCGCCCGCAGATCACCCAGAGAGCGTGCGGCACGCGCTAGGGGTGCCAGAAGGCGACCTCGTACTTCTTGCCTTCGGTCACGTCAGACCGTACAAGGGGCTCGAGGACCTAGTCGCAGCGCTTGCCACAGTTGAGCGCACAGATGTAACGCTGCTCGTCGCGGGACCGTGCCACGACGACTCGCTACGAACCTTTCTCGGGCGCTCGGCGCTCGAGGACCCGCGGGTCAGGCTTCATCTGGGGCGAGTGCCCGACGCAATGGTCAGTAGCTACTTCACGGCCGCGGATGTGCTGTGCGCCCCCTTTCGCAGCATAACAACGACCAGTTCAGTTCTCCTAGGTCAAACGTTCAGTCTGCCGGTCATCGCCCCAAGGTTGGGGTCACTTTCTGAGCTCCCCTCGAACTGCGGTTGGCTCTACGATGCCGACGACGCGGATGGACTTCGTCGAACCTTGCACATTGCCCTAAACTCCGGTCAGATAAGTCAATTTGGGGCGAATGCGCGCGCCCAAAGCCTGCTGACGTCTTGGAAGACCATAGGACAAGAAACGTTGACGGTCTACGCCACCGCCGCGTCCGAGAAACGGTCACGGTCCCGCGCGAGTAGACCGACGTAGATCACAGCCGTGATCACCTGGGCCGCGAACCAACCCCACGCGACCGCTAGGATGCTGGACTCGGCTCCGATAGCAACCAACACTACAACGAGCCCGGCATTTAACCCGTTCATCATGAAATAGGCCAACGGGCGAGCTCGGACGTTCAGCCAGGTGTCGCCCAGCCAGTTGACAGCGACGGGAAGGCTCGATAGCGAGAGCACAACCAAGGGGAAGTAGCCTTTTTCGGCGTATGCCGAACCATAAAAACGCAACCCAACCCAACCAAGCAGGCACGCCCCCGCCGCGAGGGGGATGAGGGCGCTGAGGAGACTACGGGTCGCTCGCCTCAGCAGGCGCCAGTGGACTGACGGTTGATCCGTGTGCGCACTCTCCGCGACTAGCGCCTGCGACGTTGATACAGACAGAATATTTAAAAACGTACTTAGTTGAATCGGAATGAACAGGTATGCGGATTCGCGTGCGCCCAAACTATTTAGCGTGATGATCGTTATAAGAGAACTCGGCAAGATACCGAGCATCCCACCAAAATAGTTGCCCGCCATGAAGGCCGCCCGCTGATGCATGAAGTCGAGACTGGGCCTGCGACTTCCACTTCCAGCAAGTCGGTATGCCATGAGACCGTTATAGGTCACGCCAACTAGTAGGACAGCCGCGTAGGTGCCTACTATTCCGGCAACGCCCATGGGCAGTAGTGCCAACGGAAGAGCCAAGCGCAGGACGGCGACCACACATGACTTTGTCAGTATGTACTCGCCTTTGCGGAACGAGAGAACAAGCCCCTCCGCGAGGGGGTTCAGTGCGTTGCCTAGGATAAGAGCACCCAGCAGCAGGTCTAGAGGGACTGTCCAGTTGCGCGCAAGAACTGGGGATACAAGGCCAAGCATCGCGATTGCCACTACGGCACCAATCGCAGAGGCTGCGGTCACGGCGAGCAAGCCAGCCGAAATCATGGCCGGCTGATCTCTGCTCGAGGGAAGAAAGCGAACGATGGTTGTGGGCAGGCCAAGTGTAGTGAACGCCGAAGCTAACGACGCGTAACTGACCGCGGCCGCGGCCAGACCGACGTCGGTCGAAGAGAACAGGTGGGCAACCAACGCCCAGAAAACAAAAGCACCGCCCGCGTTCACGATCTGCGCCGCGGCCAAAACTCGGGCATTCTTTCGCATTCCAGATTCGCCGTCGGCCAAGCCTGAGCTTGCTTTCCGGTGAGCCGCCGAGTATCCACGCATACTCGTTATCTTACTCATGCCATTCGATCTGTGGCCTCCTCCGAACGCGCCTCGCTACCCATCGGACCAAAGGTTGGCCGTTGCGGTTGCGACGGACGGCGGCTTGACGCGCCGAGCTAGGACGTCCGACGCAGCAAGATCAATCCGGCGGTATCCCCACGTGTTCAATGCATTGTGTCATACAAGCAATCCAATCCGAGGCGGGGTCGAACCGGGACCCATCGACGTCAGCATAGCCTTGTCGGAGGCCGACCCATGACGGTGTGAGACTCTGCATGTGAGGGCCGCAATCTTGGGACTAACAGCGAACCGCCGACATGTGGGCCCAGCGAGGCATCCGTCCCCTGACGGCCGAACGCCAGCACCTTGCCGCAGATCCCGTTTGTTGGGCACAAACTTGACGCACACCCGCCGGTCGCCCGGAAGCCGCTGTCCATCGCACTATGGCCCGGCGCCTACTGCGTTCGCTAGAGCAACGAGAGTTGGCGTAGCCGTGCCGTCTGCCCGCAGGAGCGCGTAGCGGTAGTCAGCCACGTTTTGCGAACTCTGCCTCCCATACGTGTACAAGTACATTCTGGTGACGGGGTTTGCCACCTTACGCTGACTCCAACCCCGCACCACTTGCGTCACGGCATTGGCCGCCGCCGTGGGACTTCCGAGAGGGTCAGTCTGGGAAGGCAAGCTGGAAAAGCCGACCTCAGTCACCCAAAGATTGCCGGTTTGATGATGCTGGCCGAGAAGAAGTTGCAAATCGGCGACCTGCGCCAACGCGTCGTTCGCTGACGTTACGGCTGCCTCCCGACCCGCACGAGGGTATGGGTGAATTGCCCACGCGTCGACCGCACTTGAGTTGTCAGGAAGGGTGTTCAAGACGGCGGCCCCCCAGTCTTGGGTGGACCCGTCGGCGAGTCTACGAACCCGCTCGTCGACGTTGGCCACGACCTGAATTGAAGGCGCGACAGACTTAACGGCTGCCGACGTCGCAAGGACAAGAGCGCTGTAGTCGCGCGGGCTAGCTGGTCCCGGAAACCAAGGCTCATTCCATACCTCGACTGCCGTGACTGGCGCGCTGCCACCAGGCTTCGCCCCCTTCCAGAAGCTACCTCCCGCGCCATACCGGAGCACTACGGCTTTCGAGAAGTTCGCGAATTCGGTTCTCTGAACAGCAGTCGACGGCATGCGGTTGAGATTGCTACCCGTCGCCCAGCCTGTGCCATAGCCCAAGATTGGCAGCACTGTCATCCCCTGAGCCGCAGCAGTGGCGAAGAAGCGGTCGTACACAGCCCAGTCAAAGGTGTCCGAACCTGTCGGCTGGACAATCTTCCAGAGAAGATCCTCGCGGATGTTTCTAATCCCTGAAGCGCGAAGAGTAGCAAAGTCCTGTGCGGCGTAGCTAGAGGCGAGAGCAGAGTGGTAGTGCGTGCTAACGCCGATCTGAAGCGAGGGCGTCGCCGTCGTTGCTGCGAGCCTGGGCACCCCTATGCCAACCCCGGAGATGCGCGCTTCTGCTGTCTCCCCGCTCGGAAGCAACGCGAAGATGAGACCGATGGCCATGGCCGAGGCTGAGGCCGCCCGTCGCCGTCCTGCGCTCATCTTCACTCGTGCCACCCTAGCCATCCCATGGTGCATTGACCGTTGTGTCTGTTTCGGCAACGGCCAGGCCGTCCTGAAGCGCCCCGCAGTGGCAGCCAGTGACGTGACAGCGGCCTTATCTAACCGGTTCGCTCCACACGAATGCGTACGCTGCTCGCCCGGCCGAGATCCTGAGCGTCTCACCTGGGCTTCCTGTAGGCGATGGCTCCGATCTGCTGAGTGCGCATGTATGAGCCTGGGACCCAGAGGGCGTGCGGGCCGTCCTAGCCGGATGACGTCTGCACCGCTCGCCGCCTCGGCCGCAGTCGCGCCTATCTCGGCGAGCTTCTCTCCAGCCCAGGCTGCCGCCTCCCCGCGGCCATTGCTCGGTCTCAGGCGACCGTGGCCGGTCTAGAATTCCGGTCGGCGCGACCCGGCTGAACCAACAGCCGTCCGCTGACATCGGCGCTGTGCCCACGCCCGACCCGCGGCCTATTCTTTCTCGTCTCAGTACTGCGCGCCGGCCGCGTTGATTCAGATGTGGCCGGATCCGCGGGCCGAAACGAACGTCACCGGGAGCGCTAGGGACCGCGGGCGACCCAGTCGTCGTACGAGCCGGCCTCGGCGCCGATCGTGGTCTCGTCGCCGTGGCCGGTGAGCACGCGCGTCTCGCCGGGCAGCACTAGCAGGCGCTCGCGGATGGAGTCGAGGATCGTGGGGAAGTCGCTGTACGAGCGCCCGGTCGCGCCGGGGCCGCCCTGGAACAGCGTGTCGCCTGAGAACACGACTCCGGCTCCGGCGAGGCAGACCGCGCCCGGAGAGTGGCCCGGCGTGTGCAGCACCCGCAGGTGGAACTTCCCGTTGATGTCCAGCTCGTCGTCGTCGCCGAGGTCGATGTCCGGCGCGCGGTCGGGGTGGACGACGTCCCAGAGCATGCGGTCGTCGGGGTGCAGCAGCAGCGGCGCTCCCGTAAGGTCTGCCAGTTCAACGGCCGCGTCGATGTGGTCGTTATGCCCGTGAGTCAGCACGATGAACGGCACCCGCCGCCCACCGATCGCCGAGAAGATCGCCGCGGCGTCGTGGGCCGCGTCGATCACAGCAACCACGTCGTCGTCCCCGTACAACCAGACGTTGTTCTCCACTTCCCAGGTGCCGCCGTCGAGGCTGAAGGTGCCCGACGTGACGACCCGGTCGATACGCGCAGCGGTCACAGGACGACGACCGAGCGGAGAACCTCGCCCTTGTGCATCTTGTCGAACGCCGCCTCGACATCGCCTAGGCCGACGCGCTCGCTAACGAACTTGTCGAGCGGCAGCCGCCCCTGCTTCCACAGATCGATAAGCACCGGGAAGTCCCTGCTGGGCAGGCAGTCTCCGTACCACGACGACTTCAGCGAGCCGCCTCGGCCGAAGATGTCGATCAGCGGCAGCTCGAGTTGCATGGTCGGGTCTGGCACGCCGACGAGCACGACCGTGCCGGCGAGGTCCCGGGCGTAGAAGGCCTGCTTGTACGTCTCCGGCCGGCCCACGGCGTCGACCACGACGTCGGCACCGAAGCCGTCGGTGAGCCGGCGGATGCCCTCGACCGCGTCCTCGTTGCGCGAGTTGACCGTGTGCGTAGCCCCGAACTCCAGGGCCCACGCGAGCTTGGTGTCGTCGACGTCCACGGCGATGATCGTCCGGGCCCCGGCGAGGCGCGCCCCGGCGATCGCTCCGTTGCCTACGCCGCCACAGCCGATGACGGCCACCGTGTCGCCGCGGCCGACGTTGCCGGTGTTGACCGATGCACCGATGCCGGCCATGACGCCGCAGCCGAGCAGGCCGGCGACCGCGGGCTCGGCGGAGGGGTCGACCTTGGTGCACTGGCCCGCCGCGACCAAGGTCAACGACGCGAAGGCGCCGATGCCGAGCGCGGGCGACAGCGGCGTACCGTCCTCGAGCGTCATCTTCTGGGTGGCGTTGTGGGTGGCGAAGCAGTACCACGGGCGGCCGCGGCGGCAGGCGCGACAGGTGCCGCACACCGCCCGCCAGTTGAGCACCACGTAGTCGCCGACCGCGACGTCGGTGACGTCAGGGCCGACCGACTCGACGACGCCGGCAGCCTCGTGGCCGAGCAGGAACGGGAAGTCGTCGTTGATCGCGCCCTCGCGGTAGTGCAGGTCGGTGTGGCACACGCCGCACGCCTGGACCCGTACCCGAGCCTCTCCAGGGCCGGGCGCCGGGACGATGATCGTCTCCAACGTGACCGGTGCGCCCTTCGCCAGCGCCACCACGCCCTGAACGCGCTCTGCCTCGACCATGAAAGCTCCTTTGCCCGTCGGTCCCTGATCCGCTGGCCCCGATCCTTGCAGACCCACGCCGGCCGGGCTTGCGGCGGGAGCGGTCAGCCGGGAGAAATACACCAAACGGGCGGGAACCGTACGGTGGGCAGATGCGTCCCACTGACATGAGGAACCTCCGAGCCGCCCTGACCGTCGTGGCCGCGACCGCGCTGCTCGCCGGGTGCGCCTCCAGCTCGGGGTCCGGCTCGTCTGCGGCGGGGGCCAGCCACCAGTCGAGCATCCCGTCCGGCAGCCCGTCGGACGCCCACACCTCGCCGCCCGCCCCCTCGACCACGCCGCCGAGCGCGAGCGCCCTCCCGGCCCCGACCGCCGCGCCGAGCGCGCTCCCGACCGTCGCGGGCGTGTGGGTGCCGCAGGGTGCCACAAGCGCGACGCTGTCCTATACCGGTGCGGCGGGTGCCGAGCCGATCACCAAACAGAAGCAGGTCACCGGGGCCACGTTCGAGCGGTTGTCCGGCGACCTCAACCAGCTCACCCTCATGCCGGCCGGCCGGGCCCAGTGCAACATCGTGACCGGGGAGTCGACTGCCATCACCGTCAGCGGGTCAGGCCGCACCCTGGTGTTCCTGGTGCCCGGAGTCGCTTGCCGAGGTGTCCGGCTGACCGTCAACGGGGCCATCCAGCCGCTGCTCATCGGCAGCAGCACGCTGATCGGCGAGATCCGCAGCATCGTCGGCTATGCCGGCATGCCCCACCCGCTGCCGGGCTCTGTGGTCAGCCGCTCCTAGCTCGACGCACGCCTTCAGGGAGTGTGCCTGCCGAGCCAGCGCAGAGGCCGACCGATGAGGGGGCTGTTCTGCCACCCCCGTTGTACGACGAGCCGGCGGACCCGGCGAAAAGTGTCGCGCCCCCGCACCGCTGGCCCGGTGCGCGATTGATCCTCGATCTCCCACGCCCACTTGCTGATCGAGTGCGCGCAGCGGGTGCAAACCGCCACTTCGGGGTGGTCGCCCAAGTGGACCAGGCGGGCCGGGTCGTCGCTCACGCCGCAGCACCAGCACATGTTCGGGGCCGGTCGTTCGGCCTCCACTGCCATCTCAGACGCCATGGCGCCACCTCCCGCGCAGGTGTGGTTGCTGTCCATGGTGCCTCGCGATAGCGAGTCGTTATGAAGCGGAGGGAACCGATCGGCTGACGGTTGCGTCCGAGGACCATGCGCAGCCCAGGGGGATCGGTCGCCGTCCGGCCGTCGACGGTCACGAGTCGACCACTGCTGCTCACGACCTCGCCGCCCAGACCGGGACGATGGGGCGTCGCCGCTCGCCGCGGCCTGTCGCTCTGGGCGATCACCACGTCCGTGTACCTCGCCCTCGCCGCCCTCGCCCAGGCGATCGGCATCGAGCGCCGCCACTACCCCACTGCGTCGGCGGCGAGCTGGCCGTTCCAGGTCTACGCACGGTTCGACGCCGGCCACTTTCTCGGCATCGCCCGCCATGGCTACTACGGCCCGCACACCACCACCGCCGCGCCCGCGTTCTTTCCGGGCTATCCGCTGGCCGGACGCACGCTTGCCCGGATGCTGAGCCTGGGCCACCCGTCGCTGAGCAGCTACCTCATCGCGATGGGGCTGCTGTCCTGGGTGGGTACCGCGGTCGCCGCCGTGCTGCTGTGGCGCGTGGCCGCCGACCAGGCCGGCGAGACCGTCGCCACCGCCTCGGTTGCGGTGCTCCTGGCCGGGCCCTACTCGGTGTTCCTGATCTCGTCCTACTCCGAAGGCCCGTACCTCGCGCTGGCCTTGGGTGCCTGGATCGCGGCGCGAGACGACCGGTGGTTGCTCGCCTCCGCCTGCGCCGCTCTTGCCGCCTTCACCCGGGTCAGCGGCCTGTTCCTGGGCTGCGCGCTGATCGTGCTCTACCTGCACAGCCGGTGGGTTCAGCGCCGGGCACGGCGGGCAGCCGAGCTCGCCGCGCTGAGCGCGCCGTTCCTCGCCGTGGGGGCCTACTTTGCCTGGCTGCACGCGCATACCGGGTCGTGGTCGACCTGGTTCGACGTCCAACGCCGCGGCTGGGGCCGGCACACCGTGTCACCCGTCAAGGCCTTCATGAGCAGCGTCCATCGCATCGACGGATTTCGGTACTTCCACAATCCCAAGTTGATCGCGGCACTGCGCTTCCAGTCCGCGATGGAGGTGCTTTTCGCGGTCGGGCTCGTGGCCGCGGTTGTGCTGCTGGCCAGCCGAAGTCGCTGGGCTGAGGCCACCTATCTCGGGCTGACCGTGGCCTCCTTGCTCACCAGCACGTTCTACCTGTCGGTCCCCCGCAACATGCTGACCTGCTTCCCCATTGCGATCCTCGTGGGCCAGTGGCTTACCCGACACCGGCACAGAGCCTGGCGCTTCGTGGTCGTGGCCGCGTCGTTCGCGGTGGTCCTGATCAACGCCGCCAGCATGCTCTCCGAGTACTGGGCCGGGTGAGGGCGGCCGCGGTGGGGCCGCCCTCACCCGTACCGTCAGAGCTTGGTCAGCACCCAGTTGGCCATTGACTGCTGGTACGACGCGTTGCCATAGGTGCCGTGGACACCCCAGCCGAAGACCCAGTTGGCCTGGCACATCGAGTCTCCGTCGAGGCAGAAGTCACGCAGCCGGCTGGCGAACGTGCTCAGGTTGGTCTTGCCGCGCGGCCAGGCACCGTCGCCGCCCTTGTAGGTGCCGGTGTCGTACGTCTCGCCGGCCTTGAACTCCGGGTCGCCCCACAGGCCGGCGGCGACGATCTTGCCCTTGGCCGCGGCGGACAGCTGGGTGGGCGTGGTCTTGTCCAGCACGTCGCCCACGACCTGCGCACCCTGCGACAGACCGAGCAGCACGATCTTGCTGCTGGGGCAGTGGCTGGCGTCGTACTCGATGTCCTTGCGCAGGTTGGTGACCCCGGTGCCCTCGCTGGAGAAGTAGTTGGAGAAGTTGTCGAGCGGGTTCGTCGGCAGGATCGCAGCCGGGTAGTAGACGCCCTCGTAGTGCACCGAAAGCGCGGTGCCGGCGTTGATGTCGCTGGCCGCGGGCTGCACGTTGGCAAGGCCACCGCTGACGTAGATCGAGCCGTTGTGCGTGGTGCCACCGGTGCCGGCGGTTGCCGACGACCCGCGGACACCGATGATGGTGACCTGGGCGCAGGTGGCCGCGTGCGCCGCGACGGGGGCCGCAAGGCTGACCATGGTCAAGGGCGCCAGGGTCGCGCTGACCGCGAGGGCGATGCCGCGTCGGGACCGGAGTGGAAGGGCTCGCATGGGCTTCTCCTGAAGTCAGAGGTCGTACGGGGACGACCGCGACGCTAGGGGCAGTCGAGAAGCACCACACCCCGTCATCTACCGGGGTGACCGGCCGGCCGATGTCGCCGGAGACTGGAGCATTTGCGTAGTTCCACGGATGCGCGGGTTGCGTCTGGCCCCTAGCGTCCGCAGCAGTCCCGGTGCACATTCGAGGGGCACGATCCCGACAGGCGGAGAGACAACGATGACCGACCCCCAGGCACCGGCAGACACCAGCATCATGGGCATCGTCCACACCGCTCTGCGGCGGGACCTCACCCGTACGACGACGGCGCTCACCGCGCCGACCGCGCCGGGCGATGCGCAGCGGGCGGCCCTGGCCGACCATCTGACCTGGATGATGCGCTTCCTGCACTCGCACCACGCAGGGGAGGACGCCGGGCTCTGGCCCCTGATGCGCTCGCTGGACCCCTCCGCCGCCGACCTCCTCGACCAGATGGAACGCGACCACGAGCAGATCGCAACCGAGGTCGCGGGCCTTGATGTCGCCACCCGGCGTTACGCAGTCGACCCGGACGCAGCGACCCGGACCGGTCTCGTCGACGCTGTGGCCTCGCTGCGGGAGGTGCTCGACCCGCACTTGCGGCGTGAGGAGGACGAGATGATGCCGATCGTCTCCAAGGCCATGACGCACGCCCGCTGGGAGAACTTCAACCAGGAGTACTTCATCAAGCCCAAGTCCAAGACCCAGCTCGGTCACGAAGGCCACTGGCTGATCGACAGCATCGACCCGGCCGGCTACACCGTCGTGGTGGGCAACGTGGCGCCGATCCCACGCTTCGTCCTGCTGAAGGCCTTCGCGCCCGGTTACCGGCGAGGCTGCGCGCGCCGGTGGGGGCCGACGGTGTCGGTCACTCCGCTCGCTCGCTAGAACGACCGGGCCCAGTCCGCTACGGTTCGCGAGGGAACCGATCGGCGGCGGACGGAGTCCAACGTCCATGAAGCGCAAGAGACTGCTCGGCGCCACCGCGCTCGCGGCCGCGCTCGTGCTCCCGACGACGCCGGCCCTCGCTGTTCACCGGGCGCCGCTGATCACCACTGACCCGCACTCCGCGGCCTCCGCGCTCGCCCGCGGACAGGCCCTGCTCCGCAGCATCGCGTTGCCGAGCGGTGTCCACTGGCGTACCCCGGTGCCGGAGCACAGTGGCCGCGTCGAGTCGACGCAGACCGTCATCGTCAGCCGCTCCGCGAGTGGAAAGCACGCGGGCAGCCCGGTCGCCTACTGGCGCCAGCACCCGCCAGGCGGGCTGGTAGCCGGCGAGTCCGTCGCCATCACGCCGCACCAGGTCGCGATCGACTACCAGACCACGAAGGCCACCAACACGTCCGCCACGCTGACCGTCACGTGGAGCGGCAGCTCGGTCAGCGTCTTCGTCACGGTGGTCGTCGGCTGGGTGCCACTACGGACGGCGGACGAGAGAGTTCCTGCCACAGTCACCGCCGTCGACGTCGAGGTCTGGCCACCCGACGCGGCACGCCCCGTACCGACGTTCGGCCACCAGGTCGTCCACGCGACAGGTCCGGCCGTCCACGCGCTGATCCACTACCTCGACTCGCTGCAACCACAGGGACCCATGGGCTACGGTGCCGGCGCCTGCACGGTGCCGCTGTTCTATGGCAGCGACCCGGTGATGAGATTTGCCGCGGGCAAGCATCAGGTCGTCTTCCGCTACGTCAACGCCTGCCAGCTCTTCGCCGTCACGGTCGATGGCAAGGCACGGCCAAGGCTGCAGATCACCGGCGACCCCACGGCGTTGGTCATGACCCGCCTCCTGCACCTGGTGCCCGTACCGTGAAAACTCGCTGGTACGCCTCCGTTCTGGCCGTCGCCCTCCTGAGCGGCTGTGCATCGGCGTCCCAGGTCGCGGGCACGCAACCACCCGCATCGCTCGCTGCCCCGACGGCCATCAGCAGCGTCAACCCGGTGGCCACCGCGCCCATGCCGCCTCCCCGGACCGCGCTACCCCGGTCGCCGGGCGCCCCGCTCAGCCCCGGACCGGCCGGCGGCCTGCCGGCGAGCGATGCCCCGGCGAGCATGGCCGCTGGAAGCCTTGCCTCGCCGCCACCGCCCCCGACGGACGCCGTACCGTCGGGCCCGCCCACTCAGCTCGGTCCTCCCGGCGGCGACCAGCCTGGACCTGACGGCCAGCTCTACAGCAGGCACGCCGCCCAGCTGCGGGCCGACGCTGACGTTGCGCTGGTCCACGTGCCGCCTGGGTCCGTTCGTCAGGACGGGGCATTGCCGACCGCAGTGACCCTGTCGAGCGAGGGCATCGGAGCGGAGACGGCGCAACAGAACGTGTGGTGGACGGCGCCCGGCACTGCGGCTACCGTCGCCGCCTTCGTCCGCAGCCACCCGCCGGCGGGGTTCGTCGCCGGCGGCAACAGTGGCACCAACGACGGTGAGACCACGTACGACTTCAGCTACCCGCAGGGCGCCAAGGCCCCGCAGACACTGCTCGGCATCAGCGTCGCGCAAGACGGTGACCACGTCGATGTGCGAGCCCAGGCCCAGGTTGCCTACCTGCCCACCCGTACCGCCGTCGAGACGATCCCGGCCTCGGTCACATCAGCGACGGCGGTCTACCAGCCGCCGAACCAGATGCTGCCCGCCAACGCCACGCCGGCGCCGCGCCGCAACGTCACCCTGACCGGCGGTGACCTGCGGCTGATCACAACCGCGTTCAACGCCCTCGACGCCGAGTCGCCGGTCATGCACTCGTGCCCCGCGCCGGACGGTGAGGAGGCGTTCGTGACCGCAACCTACGGCGGCCACCGGGTCACGTTCCACGTCGAGCTCAACGGGTGCGGCGGCATCGAGGTCGCCTCCGACGGGGTCCCCCAGCCCGAGCTCGGCCTCAGCGAAGGTGTCTACTCCGCCGTGCACTCAGCCCTGCACGTGACCAAGGCCGAGAACCCATTGTCACCGTGACCACATTGCCGGATCACTGGGGCGAGCTGCACCGTAAGCGATGCGCCAGAGCAGCCAAACCGGCCCAGTGATCGCCAACCCTTCGCGATCACTGGGAGGAAAGGGTCCCTCTGCGCCACCCCATTCGGTGCGAGCGCCCCCAGTGATCCAAACGGGGGGGACCCAGATGTTGCTGGCCGTGTCCCGGTGAGAGGCGCACCGGGGCTTGCGGAGTCGTCGTACGGTCGAGATCCTGCAGAGGACGCGGAGGGGGAACGGATGTCGGTGAGAGGTCTCGTTGCAACGCTGACCGCTGTCGTACTGCTGAGTGGCACGACCTCCGCGGTACGGGCGGACGTGCCACCACCGGCGACCGCCGTGACTCCGGGCGAGGTCCACTCCGCGGCCGACGGCGTCGCCAAGGCCACGGCGATGCTCACCCTGGTGGCCCTGCCGCCGGGCGCGACCAACCTGGTGGTGAGCCCGACGCCCGACCTCGCCGGCGCCCAGAGCACCGCATCCGACAACTTCATCGACGTGCCGGCGTTCTACTCGGTGCCGGTGACAAAGGCCGCGTTCGCGACCTACCTCACGACCCTGACGATCGCCGGGTTCAGCCACGGCCTCGGCTCCTTCGGCGGCAACACCACGATGGACGGCTTCGTCTCGGACACGGTGGGCTGGGACGCCCTGATCCTCATCTACTACCAAGACGTCGGCGGCCATGTCGACGTCCGGGTCGACGGTCAGGTGATCTGGCTGCCGAACAAGACCGCCGCCGAAATGATCCCGCTGACGCTGCCGCGGGCCTCGCTCGCGTACACCGGCCCGACGTCGTCCTTCGGCAGGACCGGCGACACCACCCCCAAGCCCAAACACGCGCACGTCGTCCTTACGGCCGGCAAGCTGCGCAAGCTCATCACCGCGCTTAATGCTCTCTCAACCGTGGCTCCTGGAGAGAGCAGCTGCCCCGCTGGTTTCGGCGAGATGGCGACGATCACGATGAGCTTTGGCGGGCACAAGATCGTCGCCAGGGTCTTTCTCGACGGCTGTCAGGGTGTCGCACTCACGTCGGACGGGCAGGACCAGCCCGGCTTGACCAGCAGCCAGGCACTGACCAACGCCATCTACGCAGCGGTCGGCATCAGGCGCACACCCATCCCGCCGGTCAAGCCGCAGGGCCCACCGGTCCGCACCCTCGCCAAGCCCTTTGCCCTGCAGCACAACAAGGTGCAGGCACAGCGGGTCGGCGACCGGGCCCTCGACTACGGCGGGCTGCTCCCCGACGACGTCCGCTACAGCAACTCGCTCAAGAACCCCACCAAGCCGCCGTACTTCGGCAAGGGCACCCTCGTCGACCGGGCGTCGTTCTGGACCATCGAGGGCAAGGTCGGCGATCTCGTCAACTGGGTCCGCGCCCACCCGGGCACAGGCAACGTCGCGGCCGAGCCGTACACCACCAAGCACGGCATCCGCCGCCTCGACATCGAGCCCAAGGACCGGAGCAAGCCGACCACCGCCAACGTCTGGATCAGCATGGTCCAGAAAGGCCCGCTCGTCGTCTTCCGCATCGACGCCCAGACCGCCTACTCCTAGGGCGAACGCGGTACTAGTCTGACGCCACCTGCCCATCCCCCGGAGGCGTGATGCGCCGTACCGCGATCCACCGCCTGGTCGTCGCCGTCGCGATGACCGCCACTCTCGGGGGACTCGCTGCACCGGCCCAGGCAGCACCACGGCCGACCAAAGCGACGGCCGCGGCGCTGGTCAGAGGCGAGGTCTTCACCCAGGCGGCCGCCGCCCACCGGGCCCGGAAGATGTTCGCGCTGGTACGTGTCCCCACGCGGGCGGTGCTCCGGCAGGGCGTCGCAGCGCCCGGCAATCCCACGCCCGACAGCCTCGACGCCGACCTCTACACCGCCATTGTCGGCCACTGGTGGCTGACGCCCGACTCCGCCGCCGCGATCGCCAAGTGGGTGGTCAAGCACCCGCCGATCGGGTTCGTCGTCTACGGCAGCGGTACGGACGGCGGGCGCAAAACCCTGTTGTTCAAGCCGATCTCGCACGCCGCGGGCTGTTGCACGACCATCGACGTGACGGTCAGTCACGTCGGCAAGGGCACCGGCATCAGCATCGCGGCGTTCGTCCAGTGGCAGCCGCGGCGGGTGCCCGCAGAGCGCGTCCCCGCGACCACGACCACGGCGCTGCTCGAGGTCGGCAGCGACACGACCCAGACGATGCCGTCGTTCCCCAACACCAGTGTGCAGGTCAGCGGCGATGCGCTGCTGCCGCTCGTGACCACGCTGAACCAGCTGACGGCGACTCGCGAGGAGCCGCTGCCCTGCCCGTACACGCCGAACTGGTCCAAGGCGACGTTCCGGTACGGCGACCACGTGGTGCTGTTCGCGTCACCGTCGGCGTGTCCCTACGTCGAGGTCACGGTCAACGGCAACCCGAGTCAAACCCTGAGCGGCAACATCACCGACCTGGTCGCCCAGATCCTCGGCGTGACAGCGGTTCCGCACGCGATGTGAGGGTCAGCGCGAGCGCTTTGCCTCGTACATCGCGGAGTCGGCGATGCGCACCAGGCTCGCCGTCGACATGCCCGGGGCACCGTACGCGATGCCGATGCTGGCCGTGACGGACAGCACTTCGTCGGCCCACGGGATCGGCACCGCCACGGTGTCCACCAGCCGCTCGGCGATCAACTCGGCGCGCTCGCGGTCGGGCACGTTCTCGCAGAGCACGAGGAACTCGTCCCCGCCGATGCGGGCCACGGTGTCGGTCGGGCGCATCACCTGGGACAGCCGCGCGGCCACGCCGGCGAGCACCTGGTCGCCCGCCTCGTGTCCGTAGGTGTCGTTGATCTCCTTGAAGCCATTGAGATCCAGGAACAGCAACGCAAGCAGACCGCCATCGGGGTGCCGCGTCAGCCTCGCCAGCGCCGCGCCTGCCCGGTCGAAGAGCAGGGTGCGGTTGGGCAGGTCGGTCAGCTGGTCGTACAGCGCCTGGTGAGTGAGCCGATCCGCGGTCTCCCGGCGCTCGGTCGTGTCCTCGAGCTGCAGCAGCAGAGTGCGCGGCTGGTCCTCACCGCCGAGCAGGGTCAGGGTCAGCTGAGTCCAGATACCGACGCCGTCCGGCCGCTGCAGGCGTTGCTCGCTGACGATGGTTGCGCCCGGCTCCTCGAGGGCGCGCCGGCCCAATCCGGCCAGGTCGTCCTGGTCGTCGGGGGCTGCGAGGGCCAGCAGGTTGGGCAGTGCGAGGAGCTCGTCCGCAGTGCGTCCGACGATGCGGCACAACGCCGGGTTGACCTGCAACGCCGGGCCGGCCGCAGACACCACGGCGAGCCCGGAAGGAGCGTGCTCGAAGGTGGTACGGAAGCTGGCCTCGCTCAGTTGGAGTGCCCGGGTCTGGGCGCGGGCAGCAGTCACGTCCGTCATCGCGACGACCGCGCCGAGCAAGCGACCGTCGGCGGCAGTGACGCGGCGGCCGGAGGCCACGACGTAGACGGCCGGCTGGCCGACAGGGGCGATCAGCATCTCGGCACCGGCGATGCTGCCCTCGGCGAGGATGCGGTTCAGCGGGGACCGGGCGCCGCTGAGCGGCACGCCGGTCAGGTCGTACAGCTGCGGTCGCGACGGGCCGCCGTCGGCGTCGGTGACGCCCGGGGCCCAGCCCTG
The DNA here is from genome assembly GCA_033097465.1 of Acidothermaceae bacterium B102. Lineage (GTDB taxonomy): Bacteria > Actinomycetota > Actinomycetes > JAWWOL01 > JAWWOL01 > JAWWOL01. The sequence goes on along the minus strand of AP028633.1, from coordinate 1,996,172 downwards.
GATCGTGCGGTTGACCACGTTGATCGTGCCCGCCGCGTCGCAGGCCTCGATGCCGGTGTCGATGCTGTCGAGAACCGCCTCGGTGAACACCTGCCGTGCAGCGAGCTCGTCGCGCGCGGCACGCAGGGCCTCCTCGGCAGTCACCTGGGCGGTCATGTCGACGAGCGTCGCGAGCATCCCCCGTGGCTCGCCGGCCTCGTCGCGGGAGACGGCGACGCCGATCAGGGCTGGGAGCCGGGAGCCGTCCTTGCGGCGGTACACGCGGCTGGTGAAGTACGCGGACGTACCCTCGGTCAGCGTGGCGAGGTCATGCACGTGACGCCCGACCTCGGCCTCGTCGGCGAGCAGGTCGGTGGTCCGCTTGCCGATGATCTCGGCATCCGCGTACCCGAGCATCGCGGTGAGGTGCGGGTTGACGCGCACGATCGTGCCGTCCATCAGGCACTCGGCGATGCCGACGGGCGAGTGCTCGAACAGCGCCCGGAACCGGCGCTCCGACGCGACCACCATGGCCTGCGCTTGGGTACGAGCGGCGACCTCGGAGCGGAGGGCCTCGGTCTGGCGACGCAGCTCGAGCTGGCTGACCACCTGGCGGGCGAGCACATGCAGCTGGCGCAGCTGCACGTCCGTCAGGTCGCGAGGGACAGTGTCGAGCACGCAGAGGGTGCCAAGGTTGTGGCCCGCAGCCGTCAGCAGCGGGGCACCAGCGTAGAAGCGGACGTGTGGCTCGCCCGTGACCAAAGGGTTGTCAGCGAAACGCGGGTCTGCGGTCGCGTCCCGTACGACGAAGACGTCCTTGGCGTCGATAGCGTGGCTGCAGAAGGACTCGTCGCGCGAGGTCTCACAGACGTCGATGCCGACGCGCGACTTGAACCACTGCCGCTCATCGTCGACCAGGCTGACCAATGCCATCGGGGTGCCGCACAGCTGGCCGGCCAGCTCGGTCAGGTCGTCGAAGACCTGCTCCGGGGCGGTGTCGAGGATGCCGAAGCCGCGCAGCGTCTCGAGTCTCGCCGCCTCGCGCTCCTCGCCGACCCAGCCGCGCCCAGGGGACAGCATCGTGCCCTGCAGCTGCATGCGCCGTCCTTCCGAGGACCGAGTTGCCCTTGATCGGTCCTCGGCACGGACCCGCAGAACCTTGACGCGTGCTCATCGCTGTGATGCCGCAGTCCCGCTGAGCCAGGTGTCGCGCCCGTTGACCGTGGCCGCTCGCCTGCCGTCGGGTGCTGCAGACGAGGAAGGTCGTTGGTCACTCACGGCACCTCATGATCGCCTCCTGTCGGGGGACAACAGGCACGTTTCAGCCGACGACCTGTCGGCAACAACCGACGTGCCCGCCGACGAGAGGAGTCATCATGGATCCCGTTGCCGCATCACAGGCCCCCCGCGAGGACACCGTTCACTCGGCCCTGTTCAGCGGTTTGAGCGAGGCCGACGTCGAGTTCGTGACGGAGGCCCTGCACAAGGCCCAGCAGGCGACCAAGGAAGCCGACGACCGCGGAGAGGCACCGCCGCAACCCATCTGGTAGCCGTGACCGGGTGCCGCGGCGCCCGAGCCAGCGTCCGGCGCATCGCACTGAGCGGGATGCACTTTTTGTCCGGTCGGGCAGGCTCAGGAGGTGTCCCCTCCAGAACGCTTTGCGTTGCGGGCTCCAACGCCCGCAACGCAAAGCAACGGCGGAGGGCCTGCCCCGAGAGCAGGGCTTTTGTCCGTTTCTTCCTACGGCCGCGGCGCCGGTGGTCCCGACGGTGGGGGCGGGAGATGGCTCCACGACGGCACTGGCGGCTGTGGCGGGTGCGCGGGCTGTCCGTACTGCGGGGCCTGACCGTAAGCAGGCTGACCGTAAGCAGGCTGGCCGTACAACGGCGGCTGACCATAGGGCGGCGGCGGACCGTACTGCGGCTGCTGCGCGGCTGCCTTGCGACCGCGGCTCTCCCCGATCGCCAACAGGATCAGCGCGATCAGGCTGACCAGGAACCCAAGGATCGCCCACAGACCCCGCGACCAACCGAACGGGGTGCGCCCGTAGCGGGCCTCGAACCGCCCCGCCTCCGAGTAGCAGACAACCGCGCACAGCACCCAGAACAACACCACGCCCGGATTCATCCGGTACCCCCTCGACGACGACCGAGGGGACTGTCGACCCCTCGCGGAGACGACTTGAGACCCGCACGTGCCACCCGGCTCACGGGAAGACCTTGGCCGTCCCGTTGTCATGAAGGGTACCGACGGCGGTGACGGTCAGACTGAGCTGCGATGCGCTGAACGGGTCGGCCGAGGCGCAGCTCACCCAGACCTGGAACGGGTGCGAAGGCGCGCGGCCCGCGTCTCCGCCGTCGAGGTCGCTCCGCCGACCGGGATAGCGAGGTAGATGACAGCGCCGTCAAAGCTGAGGTTGCAGTTGCCGTTGACCACGGAGGCGCCAGTGTTGCTCAGCAAACCGGCGTCGCTCACCACATAGCTGCCGGCAGGGATGGTCAGGATCGGCGAGTCGTACACGGCGCTCACCGTGATGGCGGTTCCGGACCAGGAGTAGACGTCGCTCGGCCCGGCGGCACCTGCCGGTCCAGTGGTGCCCCCCTGTCCGGCAGGTCCGACAGGTCCGGCCGGGCCCGCGGGTCCGGTGGCCCCGGTCTTGCCGCGAGGACCCGTCACCAGCAACTTGGTCAGGTGAGTCTTCTTCGCACAGTGGAAACCCTCATCCGACGCGCACTCCCACGGCCGAGGACCTGCTCCGTCGGCCTTGACGATCATGGTGCGGGGTCGGGCGCGAGAAGACCAGCGGAGGCTGCTCAGGCCTGGTCGGGGTCGAACGAGACGGCGATCTCCTCGAACCCCTTAGAGCGCTGGGCTTGCGCCTGGTCGGTGTAGGAGCGCTCGTCACCTGACGTGAGCTGGACGTCGTCGGTGAACGGGGTCAGCAAGGCGCGAGGGTAGAGCCGGTTGACCCGTACAACGTTGACCTCGACGCAGAAGACGACCGCCACGGCGCTGAGGTAGAGGAAGGCGAGCAGCCCCAGCACGAGCGCGAAGATGCTGTTCGTCGCGGAGGCGCCCTTGACCACATGACCCACGTAGACCACGCCGAACGTCTGGAGCAGCTGCCAGATGACAGCCGCCGCGATGGCCCCGACAGCGACGTCCCGCACCGTCAACGCCTTGGCTGCGGCGATGCGGAACACGAACACGAACGCCGTCGCGTTGAGGGCGACCGATGCGGCCAGGACCACCACCTTGAGCGACATCCCCAGCGAACCTGCGTTGCTGCTGCCGAGTGCCGACAGCACGGTGGTGCCGAGCACGGTGATGCCCGCGGTGAGCAGGAGCAACAGGCTGCGGCCGCGGGCCTTGAACGGGTTGGGCCGATTGTTGCGTGGCACCGACCACGCGGTGTTCATGGCGTACTGCACCGCCTGCGCGACGCCGAGTCCGCCGTACAGCGAGCCGAGCAGGCCAATGACCAGCCCGCCGACTCCGCCCCCGAGGTGTCGCGGCGACCCGAGCTGCGAGCCAACGACGGGGAACTGCGACAGCGCAGAGTTGAGGACCTGGGCCTGCAGCGCCGGGTGACCGACCAGGATCCAGCCCAGCACCGTGGAAGCCAACAACAGCAAGGGAAACAGCGAGACGAAGGCGTAGTAGGTGATCAGCGCGGCGAGGTAGCCGCCGGTGTCGTCGACGTACTTGTAGACGACACCCAACGGATAGCCAGCCCAGGGGTGGCGGCGCTGGAATCGATCAAGCGTCTCGGCACTGCTCACACCTTCACCGCGCTCCTTGGACTCGTTCGGGCAGCGAGAGGCCTGCCCCGCCACCTGGCGGCTAAGCATCGCGCTGGCCCTATGACTTCATCAATTCATCAAGTCATGATTACACTGGTCGCATGCCCTTCACCGCTGGACGCCCCATCGCCGAGGCCAAGGCTGACTTGTTCAAGGCAATGGCCCATCCAGCCCGGGTCCGCGTCCTCGAGCTGCTCGCCGAGCGCGACCACACCATCGGCGAGCTCGCCGAGGAGGCCGGCCTCGAGCTGTCCCACCTCTCGCAGCAGGTCACGATCCTTCGTCGGGCCGGCATCGTTGACAGCCGCCGGGTCAAGAGCACCGTGATCTGCTCGCTGCGCGACCCGCTCACCGCCGAGCTGCTCGCCGTCGCCCGCCAGCTGCTCACCCGCAACCTCCAGCAGAATCAAGCACTGCTCACCGCGCTGGACAATGCGCAGGACGCGGTGTCGCTGGCAGGTGCCGGGCGTTCATGACCTCCGTTGTCGGCTTGCGTGAGCTGCTGCCGTCCCGTGCCGACTACGCGGGGCTGAGCCGGTCGTGGCCGCGCGACCTTGCGGCCGGGGTCACCGTCGGCATCGTCGCCCTGCCGCTCGCTCTCGCCTTCAGCGTCGCCACCGGGGTTGGGGCGGCGCCCGGCCTGGTCACGGCCGTCATCGCCGGTGCCGTCGCCGCGGTTTTCGGCGGTTCCCACCTGCAGGTCTCCGGTCCGACCGGGGCGATGACGGTGGTGCTCATCCCCCTCGTGGCGCAGCACGGGCGAGGCGTCATCTACCCGGTCGCGGTGCTGGCCGGACTGATGATCGTGGTGGGTGCGCTGCTACGGGTCGGCCGGCTGCTGGCGTACATCCCGTGGCCACTCGTCGAGGGTTTCACCGTCGGCATCGCGGTCGTCATCGCCGCCCAGGAGGTGCCCAACGCGCTGGGCGTTACCAAGCCTCACCTGCAGAACGCCGCCGCAGCAGCCGCTGTCGCCGTCGGCCGGTTCGCCCAGCACCCGCACTGGTCCGTCGTCGGGCTGCTGGCCCTCACTGTCGTGCTGACCGCGGGCTTGCCCCGGCTGCACCGCTCCCTGCCGGCCAGCCTCATGGCGATCGTCGCCGTCACCGTGGTGGCCGGCGCCACCGGTGCCCATGTCGCCCGCCTCGGCGCCCTTCCGTCCCGGCTGCCGAGCCCGTCCCTTCCCGACCTCAGCGGTACGGGCAGCCTGCTGGCCCCCGCGCTGATCGTGGCTTTCCTGGCGGCGTTGGAGAGCCTGCTGTCGGCCCAGGTGGCTGACGGCATGAGCGACCGGCCTCGTTACAGCCCCGACCGCGAGCTGTTCGGCCAGGGACTGGCCAACATCGCGTCCGGCATCGGCGGCGGCATGCCCGCGACCGGGGCGATCGCCCGTACCGCGGTCAATGCCCGAGCCGGCGCCCACACCCGGGTCGCCGCGCTGACCCACGCCGTCGTCCTCGCAGCCATCGTCTACACCGCGTCGGGTCTGGTCGGGCGCATCCCCTTGGTCGCGCTGGCCGGGGTGCTGCTCGTGACCGCGGTACGGATGGTGGAGCGGCTCAACGTCCGCGCGGTGTGGACGTCCACCCGGGGCGACGCCCTCGTCTTCGCCGTCACTGCGGTTGGCACCGTCGCGTTCGACCTGGTCCACGCAGTCGCCGCCGGCCTGCTCGTCGCAGGGGTGCTCGCGCTGTCCCACCTGGCCAGCACCGCCCATGCCGTTGCCGAGCCGCTCCCCGAGGGCATCGACGACGACCAGGAGCACGCGTTGCTGTCCCGTCACGTCCTCGTCTACCGCGTCGACGGGCCGCTGTTCTTCGCCGCTGCCGCACGGTTCCTGCACGAGCTGACCGCCTCAGCCGACGTCCGCGTCGTCATCCTGCGGCTCAGCTCGCTCGACCTGCTCGACGCCACCGGCGGCCGAGCCCTCGGCGAGATCGTGACGCAGATGGCCGCGCGCCACGTCACTGTCCTCCTCAAGGGAGCCCGCCCGGACCACGTGCGCCTGCTCACCAACGTCGGCACCCTGCAGCCGGTCGTCGCCCAGGGCCACGTGTTCACCGACCTCGACGCCGCCCTGACCCACGCCGCTCGCCACGTCGCACGCGACCTCCACCCGCTCGACGACACACCGACCAAGGAGGTCCTGGTGCCACTGCTCGCCAATGAGAGCAGCGTCTCCTAGGCCAAAGGCAGGGCGGCGAGACGGCGCTCGAGGTAGGCCCGGTCGGCGTCGTTGCTCGCCAGGGCAAGCGCGTCGCGGTACGCGGCCGCCGCCTCCGTGGTGCGGCCGAGCCGGCGCAGCAGGTCGGCCCGGGTCGCCGGCAGCAGGTGGTAGCCGGGCAGAGCCCCCGCGAGCTCGTCGACCAGCACCAGCCCCACAGCGGGTCCGTCCGCCATCGCCACTGCCACGGCGCGGTTGAGCTGGACGAACGGCGAAGGCGTGAGGTCGGCGAGAGTTCCGTACAGCGAGGCGATCCTGGTCCAGTCAGTGTCCGCGGCGGTGGGCGCGATGCAGTGACACGCGGCGATGGCGGCTTGGAGGGTGTAGGGGCCGTGCAGGCCGGTCCGCCAGACGATGCCGATGCCCTCATCGATCTGCTCGCGGTCCCAGAGCGAGCGGTCCTGGTCCTCCAGCGTGACCACCGCTCCGCCCCGTGACCGTGCCCGCCGACGCGAGTCCTGCAGCAGCATGAGGGCCAGCAGGCCGGCCGCCTCGGGCTCGTCTGGCAGCAGCTGGACGAGCAGTCGGCTGAGCCGGATCGCCTCGCTGGTAAGGGAAGTACGGGTCGACGTGGCCCCGGCGCTCGCCGCGTACCCCTCATTAAACAGCAGGTAGACCACGGCGAGCACGCCCTCGGTCCGGGACGCCAGCAGCTCGACAGGAGGCACGCGGTACGGGATGCCTGCGGCGCGGATCTTGCTCTTGGCGCGTACCAGACGCTGGGCCATCGTCGGGGTCGGCGTCAGGAACGCGCGAGCGATCTCCTCGGTGGTCAGGCCGGCCACGGTGCGCAGCGTGAGCGCCACCCGCGACTCGAGCGACAGGGCCGGGTGACAGCAGGTGAAGATCAGCCGCAGCCGATCGTCCTCGAGTGCGCCGCGTGACTCGGAACCGTTGGTATCCATGGTGATCGCTGCCTCCTGGAGCTTGCCAGCCTCGACGTTGGCGCGACGCATCCGGTCGATGGCGCGGTTGCGCGCGGTGGTCGTGAGCCACGCCCCGGGACTGCGCGGCACGCCGTCGACCGGCCAGCGCTGCAGGGCCCGTACAAAGGCGTCCTGAACGCACTCCTCGGCAAGGTCCCAGTCGCCGGTCAGCCGGATCAACGTCGCCAGCACCCGGCCGCGCTGCTCGGCGAACGCCTCGGCGACCGCCGACTCGACGCCCAACGTGTCCTGCATGCGCGACCTCCCGGCTGACTCGTCCCGCTGACCCGTCGAACGAGGCAGGACCGGATCGACAGCCCTACTCTCGTGACATGGACGTGCGCCTCGCCCGCTCCGCCACCGCAGCAGTCCTGCTGGCAGTGACGGTCGGCGTGGCCAGCTCCGCCGGAGCCCACGGCAAGCCCGCGCCCGACCCCCTGGTGACCCCGGCTCACACGCGGGGAGCGGCGATGCGGCAGGCCGGAGCCATGCTCGACCGCGCCTACCAGCTGGGCTCGGTACGGGTGAAGCCCCCGGCCGGCTATGTGAGCCTGCCCACCCACCCCGACGAGCTGCAGCAACAGCGGTGGCTCAGCACGCCCGGCGACCCCGCGTCCATCGTGCAGGCGATCTCTGCCCACCCGCCGCAGGGCTTCCAGGCGACCTCGCACACGAGCGTCATCGACTCGCTCGGCGATGCCTACCAGGGCGAGACGATCGAGCTGCGGCCACACGGGCAGAGCAACTCGTCGTTCCACGTCCTCGACATAACGGCCACGCCGTCGAGCTCGGGACGCAGCATCGTGCTGATGCAGGCGACCGTCGGGTGGGTGCCGCCCCGTACCCCTCAGGAACACATCGCAGCCGACGTCACGTCTGGCGACCTCACCCTCGGCTTCGGCGACACCCCGGCCGGCGCCACGCTGCGGCACCGCAGGCTCAGCGCCGACCAGCTGCGCTCCCTCGCCGTGCTGATCAACGGGCTGCCCGCCACGACCGCCGACGCCTACGACGTCTGCCCCGGCCAGAACCTCGGCCTCGCCATCCTCTCCCTGCCGGCATCGGGCATGGTCGTGCAGGTCCAGCTCGGCGGTTGTCACCAGGTGCTGGTGACGGTACGGGGCGCGGCGCAGCCTCAGCTGCTGGGGGACGACGGCGTCGACCTCGAGCTGACCCAGCTGGTCGGGACCACGCCCGCCAACGGCTGAGGGAGGCGCCGCGGACGACGCCTCCCCTCCACCGGTGACCTAGAAGGCCGGGCGCTTCGGGTTGATACCGATGACGGTGAGGATCGACACCGCCGACAGGCCGGCTGCGACAAACCACGCGCTGCGGAACACGTCGAGCCCGGCACCCGCGGAGGCCGTACCGAGGATCGCGACCAGGGTGCTGATGCCGATCACCGCGCCGAGCTGCAGGGCCATGGAGACGATCGCGCTGCCGGTGGCCGCCTGCTCGGGTGGCAGGTCGACCGTGGCGAACGTGATCGTCGTGGGCACCGCGAGCCCGAAGCCGAGCCCCAGCACGATCCAGGTGGGCAGCAGGCCCGAGGCGTAGTTGGGGCTGTTGTGCAGCAGGGTGGCCATCATGATGCCGCCGATCGCGGCGATGATGAAGCCGACGGAGGCGACGACCGCGGCCGGCACCTTGAACCGCACCTGCAGGGTCTCGGCCACGCCGGCGAAGACCGCGAACATCACCGGGCCGGGCGCTGAGCCGAGCCCCGTACGGATCGCGGAGTAGTGCCAGTGGCCCTGCATCCACAGGATCGCCGACAGCAGCAAGATGGAGAACGACGCGAACGCCAACAGCGCGGTCAGGTTGGCAGCGCTGAAGATGCGGTCACGGAACAGGCCGAGCTGGATGACCGGTACGTCGTGCCGGGCCGAGCGGAGGATGAACCCCGCGACGCCCACGCCGGCCACGACCGCGGCGGCGATGAAGCGACCGCTGCCCCAGCCCCACGACGGACCCTCGACGAGCCCGAGAGCCAGCGAACCGACGGCAACGATGAGGACGAGGCCGCCGAACAGGTCGGGGAACCGCACGTCCTGCTCGTGCTTGGTGTTGGGCACCAGCTTGACCGCGAGGACGACCGCGGCGACGACGACGGGGATGTTGACGAGGAACAGCCAGCGCCACGACGCCTCGAGCAGCAGGCCGCCGACGACCGGGCCGGCCGTGGCCGACAGCGCGCCGGAGGTGAACCAGATCTTGACGTACTTGCCGACCTTCTCTGGCGGCGCGGTGGTGAGCACCAGACCGAGGCTGGCCGGGGTCATGACCGCAGCGCCGACGGCCTGCAGGGCGCGGAAGCCGACGAGCACCCAGATGTCGCTGCTGAACGCGGCGCCCAGGCTGGCGACACCGAAGATGGTGAGGCCGAGGATGAAGCCGGGCTTTCTGCCGAAGCGGTCGGCGAGCCGGCCCGCCGGCACGAGCAGGGCTGCGTACACGATCGCATAGCCGTTGAGCACCCAGCTGAGGTCGGAGAGCGACGTGGCGCCTACGCCGGTGCCGATGGACGGCAGGCCGACGTTGGTGATCCAGACGTCGAGCTGGGCCAGGAAGCTCGACAGGGCCAGGACGGCCAGGATGAGTGCCGGCCGGCTGACCTTCTCGCCGGCGGACGACCGGATGGTGGGGGTGGTGGTGGTCTCTTGCAGGCTCATGTCTTCGCCGTTTCGCAGAACGTGGACAGCGCCCAGAAGGAGTTCTGGACTGCTCTGCCAAGAACCGTAGATAGTTCTGGACTGATTTGTCAAGAACCACGCTTGCCGCGTATTCTGGCGGCATGGCACGCCCACCCGGCTTCGACAGGCAGCAGGTGCTGACGGCTGTCGAGCGGCAGTTCCGCAAGACGGGGTACGCGGGGACGAGTCTCGACGACCTCTGCGCTGCCACTGGTCTCGGCCGCGGCAGCCTCTACGCTGCCTTCGGCGACAAGCACAGCCTTTTCCTCGCCGCCTTCGGCAGCTACTGCGACCGCAACGAGTCCTTCGCGACAGCCGCTTTGGGCGGCCCCGACGACCATGCGCTCGAGCGGCTGCGCTGCTTTCTGGTCTCGTCGGTCTCGACCGTCTTCGACGACAGCGACCGGCTCGGCTGCATGGCGCTGAAGTTCGCCGTCGAGCTCGCGGGCGAGGACGAGGCCGTGGCCACCCGGATCAAGCAGGACCTCGGCCTGCTCCAGGGCATGGTGCGCGAGTGCGTCGAGGCCGCTCAGCGGGCCGGCCATCTCGACCCCGAGATCCCGGCCGGCGAGCTCGCCTCTCTGGTGGTGACGATGTCACGCGGGCTCGATGTCGTGAGCCAGGCCAGCGGCGCGGAGACGGCGATGCAAGCCGTGGCCGAGCGGGCCTTCGCGTCCTTGCCGCTGACGGCTGCCGGTCGCCGCGCGATCGCCGTCGCCGTCGCCGTCTGACCGACCTACTGTCGTGGCATGAGGCTGTTCCCCGTCCTGCCGGTCGCCGCGGTGTTCGCCGCTGGTGGGCTCGTGGTGACGGCCAACAGCGCGCGCAGCCAGCCGCCCGACCCCCTGGCCACCGTCGCGCACTCTGCCGTGGAGGCTGACCGGCAGGCGGTCGTGATCCTCGACCGGGCCTACGTCCTTGGAGCGGTACGGGTCGCCGGCCCCTCGGCCTTCCCAGCCAGCTCGGCCGAAGACCACGAGGTGCAGCACCGCCGCTGGTACACCGTGGTCGGCACCCTCGACGCGGTCATGGGCCGCATGTCCGCCACCCCACCGCCGGGGTTTGCGCGGGGCTGGCAGCTCTTCAACGAGTCATCGAGCTCGGGCCAGGCGACCGGATCCGTCGTCCAGTTCCAGCCGGTCGGGCAGCCAGACTCGGCGACCTCGGTGCTCGACGTCGTTGCCATCGACTTGGGCAACGGCCAGGTCAGTCTCCGCCTCGACGCCACCGTCAGCTGGACGCCGGCCAGCGCGCCTCAGCACCGCATCGACGAGCTGCCTTAGCCTTTCCGGGCCGGCTCGCGCACGTCGAGCGACACCGTCGAGCGAGCCGGGATCCCCTTCAGCACAGCACCTTTCGGGTACGTGCCCTGCGGGACAAAGGCATGCGCCGCAACCGTCGTGCCCTCACCCAGCGTCACCCCAGCGCCCACCGTGCACTTGGCCGCCAGCCACGTGTTGCGCCCGATGACAACGGGGGCCGGCGCACTGTTGTGGTACCAGTGCTCATCGGGCTCACCGGCCTCACCGTGGAAGTGGCGACCGTCCACCACGGTGACGGATTCTCCCGTACCAGCTAGCTCTTCGAAGACCACCCGCTCCTGGCAGTGGACGACGGAGAACCAAGACAGCAGGTTGTCCCCGCGCAGCTCGAGCGTGCCGCTGACCTCGAGCACCGTGCCCCGGCGGACATGGACGTTGTCGCCGATGATGATGCGCCCGCCCTGGGACAGCTCGATGACCACGCCCGACTCGATGCGGCTGCCCTCACCGATGCTCACATAGCCGCGACGACCGCGACCCGCAAGGTGAATGCGGCCCACCCGGGCAGTCGGGTGGATGTCGGCACGTGCCCTGCGGAGCAGGCGAAGTCGGCCGATCGGGGCCGTCAGGAAAACGGTCGAGTGCAGACGGCGCAGCCGGGAGACGGCCATCAGGGCCTCAGCTCTCGTACGACGACGGCGGGCACCCCTGCGGCGAGAACACCCGGCGGGACGTCGCTGCGGACCACGGCCCCGGCCGCCACAACCGAGTCAGCACCGATGTGTACGCCCGGCAGGATCACCGCGTTGGCTCCGATCCATGCCCGGTCGCCGATAGAGACCGGTTTGGTCCGGTAGTGGTCGCGGTGCGCGGCCGTCTCACTGACTGGCTCGAAGATGTGCGACTCGTCGTGGATCGAGACCCGCTCGCCGAAGCGGACGTCGTCGCCGATGCTGAGGCCGGCCATGGCGATGAAGTGGCAGCCGCGGTTGACAAAGACGCCGTGACCGAAGGACACCGGACCGGTGAAGAAGCCGTGGAAGTCAGGGCCGATGACGACACCCTCGCCGAAGTGCACGTGGCCGTGGTCCGCGAAGAGCAGCGCAACCCGGGCCCCCAGCGAGGGACTGCCCCCGCCGATGCGGCCCCGGCTCGTACGGTGGCGAAGCCTGCCGCGAAGCCGGGCTGCAGCGCTGCGGCGCGTGAACGCCCAGCCGCGAAGGTCGGGGCCGTCGACGATGGCGTCGCCCGCGACCACACCCTCGATGGACAGGTCGGACGCCTTCGTGCTCTGCAGCCGGTTGGCCGTCATGCGGTCTCCTTCACGGGTTGGCCGTAGTTGTGGCGCACTGCCTGCAGCTGCGCCCAGGGGAAGTTCTTCAGCTGGGCGTAGGCATGGACCCCACCGAGCAAGTTGTCCCATGGGTTCTTTCCGGTGACAGCCTGAACGCCGTTGCCACTCTCGGCGATCACAGCGACCGCCCCTGCGTGGTCGACCACGACGAGGCCATACTTCTGCGCGGCCCTGGCGATCATCTTCCCGAGCGGGGTCAGCGGCAGGCTGTCGATGCGAAGCGAGGACGGCAACCGCAACCGGGTGCCCTCCGGGATCGCGTTGGCGCTGTAATCGCCACCATCAGACCTTTGGGCCGGCCACGAGAAACGAGACCACGCTGCGGGATTGGTGATGGCGATCGGTACGGCGTGGTTTATCACGCCCGACCGGACGTCGTTGATCGACACCGGCTCGGCAACGGCGATCGCGCTGGCGGAGACACCGAACCCGTTGAGGAAGTAGCCGGGGCTGGTGGACACCCCGTCGATGCGGCCGCCCCAGCAGGCGTGCCAGCCGTCGGCCTTGTGGTGCGCGTGCCAGAACTCCCACAACTGATCGGTGCTCGGGGAGTAGACGCTGAGCTCGCTGTCGGTGCCGGTCGCGGGCACCGCCTTCGCAGGGATCGGCACCTGCGTGAACTGCCCATGCGGGCCGACCAGGCCGGCCGGCGTACCCGACTTGCCCTGGCAGTTGTCCCACTTCACGTTGACCCGGGGCAGCGCGCCGCCGACGGTGTAGACGCTGGCGTTGAACTGCCACACGTTGAGCCCCGCGACGCCGCCGAAATGGGCGGCGACGTCCGCGGCCAAGGCGGCCACCATGGCCTTCGAGTTAGCGGCCACGGGGGCACTCACCAACGACTGACGCCAGAAGCTCTTTGCGCTGAACACGCCACCCGCGGGCGCCTGCGGCACGACAGCCTGAGTCCCGGTGAGCAGCGGCTGGGACGTGGCGACCTGTCGATCGTCCGCGGCACGACCGGTCAACAGCTGGGCTACGGCCACCGCCGCTACAGCCAGCACGGCAACGGCGGTAAGTACGAGACGGCGCGGGGTCAGGCGCGTCATGGGGTCCTCGATCCGGGGTCAACGATGCAGCCCCTGGAACAGCTGCCCCAGGGTGGCAGCGCTCTTCGATGCGTCGAAGTCGCGCTCGACCGCCGCCCGTCCGGCTGCTCCGAGTCGACCTCGACGTTCTGGTTCTGCTGCCAGCAAGGCGATCGCGTCGGCGAGCGGGGTCACCCGTCCGGGCGGCACTAGCACGCCGGTCCGCCCGTCGACGACCAGCTCGGGGATGCCGGCGATCGGCGTCGTCACGACAGCCAGCCCCTGGAGCAGCGCCTCCATCAGCACCACAGGCAGGCCTTCGGCAAAACTGGGGAGGCAGAAGATGTCGGCCCACGCGTACCACTCCGGCAGCTCGTCTTGACCGACAGCACCGACGAACCGCACCGCGCCGGCGAGACCCCGCTCGGCGAGCCCACCCTCGAGCTGTCCCCGCATCGGGCCGTCGCCCACCACGACCGCGTCAACCGCAAGGCCTCGGGCGACGAGCTGCTCGATAGCGCTGACGAACAGCGGCACGCCCTTCTCGGGGACGAGGCGGCCGACGAACAGCACACGCACGGGGGAGCTCACGGCGCGATCCCTTGCCTCAGCCGGGGCCGCGTGGGCAACGTCGACGCCCATGTGCACGACGTGCAGCTTGGACCAATGTTCCGGACCGACAAGGCTCATCAGCTGGCTGCGGCAGTAGTCGCTGATGCACGCGACGAACGCAGCCGACTCAGTCTTGGCCGGCAGATCGAACCGTGAGGCGTCGCCGAACTCCGTCGGACCGTGCATCGACATGGTCCATGACCACGGTGATTCGGGCTCGAGGGCGCAGCCCAGTGCGGCCGCGGTACGGGCGACGTCGGCCGCGTTGTTGGCGAAGTGCACGTGGATGCGGCGGATGCCCGTACCGCGAAGTGCAACGACAAGGCCTGCTGCTTCGAGGAAGTAGAACAGCTGCCACAGACGTGACCGGAGGGTGGGCGAACCTGTGGCTAGGGCCCCACGCAACGTCGCGAGGTAGGCCCGGGGCGCGGTCGCCAGAAGCCGGAGCTGCGCCGCCACGAGTGCGCCCTTGCCGCCCAACAGGTAGCGCGTCGACTCGGCCTCACGCTGGTCGGCGGCAGAGAGGATCTCGTGAGCCGCCGGAACGCGTACCGAGAAGGTCTGCACGTCGAACCCTTGGCCACGAAGAGCCTCGACCTCGCGCCGGATGAACGTATGGGACAGCTTGGGGTAGCACGAGACGAGGTAGGCGACGGCCAGCCGAGCCGGCGGCTGCACAGCGTCGGCTGACGCGGCACCTGTGGCCTCAGCGATGGTCTGAGTCATGACGCCCCTTCGGTCTGGTCCTGAGGCACGCGGTACTTCACGACCTGGGCCGGATTGCCTGCTACTACTGCATAGTCGGGCACGTCATGGGCGACGACGGCTCCTGCACCAACGATGCTGCCCCGGCCGATGCGCCGCCCGGGTAGGATCACGACACCGGCGCCTATCCACACGTCGTCCTCGATGACGATCGGCCGGTCAGGGGCAAACCCCTGCTGGCTCATCGGCAAGCCGGTCTCGGCCACGTCGTGGCTGGACGACAGCAGGATGCAGCGCGGGCCCATCATCACGTCGTTGCCGATCTGCAGCGGCCCGATAACAAGCGCGTCCATGCCGATGGCCGAGCGGTCACCGACGCTTACCCCTTGACCGGAGCCGAACCATGCGCCGTGCTCGATGTTCACGTCCTGCCCGCAGTGGTCGAGCATGCTCTGGGCGAGCAGCCCGCGGAGTCGCTTGGCGGCAGCACCGCCCGGCCGCGGCGACCAGGGCAGGTGGCGGGCAAATGCGAGATAGGCAGCGGAGGCGACGGCGCGACGCGCCCCCACCTTCACATCGCCCAGAGGGGGCCTAGACGCCGACAGCATGCAGGACCTCAAGCGGCTCGGAGGGGTAGGTGTCGTAGGGCTGCCTCGGACGCTCGGCGACGAGCAGCGGGCTGAGCACCATGCCCGCCTCCAACCAGATAAGGAAGTTCGGCAGCGGGTACGACAGCGGGCTGGCGAGGCTGGCGATGAACCAGCAAGCCAGGCTGCCCAGCAGCACGAGCTGCCAGCCGCGGAGGTCGCCCTGTATACGGCGCCGCAGCGTCGCACGGACCGGTCCTGCGAGCAGGCAGACGGTCCAGAGGATGGCCGCCGGGATGCCCAGCTCGGCAGCTCGCGACAGGAAGACGTTGTGCACACCGATATCGATGTTGGTGATCGGGTAGCCGGCGGCCTGCCGCACCCAGTCACGGCTGACGTTGATGTAGTTGGCCCAGCCGACACCGCTCAGCGGACGGTCGTGGAGGATGCGCAGCGCCGCGGCGTTGACGTTCTCCCGGTCCCACAGCGAGCGCTGGTTGCCCGCCCGCTGGGTGACCAGCGTCTGCAGGCTGGGGATCTCGGCCAGGGCGATGGTCACGGCTGCGACCGCTGCCGCCACGACCACGGGCAGCCGACGCCGCAGCCGTGGCTCCGCGAGGCACACCAGGACGACGCCCAGGCCCGCGCCGACCCAGACCGACCGGGTGAGCGAGAGCAGGATGCCGAACGCGCACAGCAACGCGGTCAACGCCGACACCTGGCGCCAGCGACCCGGAAGCCGGACGAAGGCGAAGGCGGCTGCCATGCCGCAGAAGCACATGGCGAGCCCGTCCGCCTCGGACTCGACGAACGGCCCGCGGGCTCGCCCGTACTGCAGGCCGACGTTGGGGTCGAGGATGTAGCGCGGGAAGACGAGCTGGTGCGGGCCGAGCATCTCGAAGATCGCGGTCAGGCTGAGGTAGAGGCCGATGGCCACGAGCAGCCGTAGCAGCAGGTCACGCCGGGCCGGAGTAGAGAAGATCAGCGGGCCGAGCACGATGCCGAGGTAGGGCACGATCAGCGTGTCCAGCAGCTGGTAAAAGCCCAGCGAGGTGGTGAGAGTGCCGACGGCCCAACCGGACCAGGCCGCGACCCCGACCATGGCAGCGCACGCGACGAACAGCGGCTGGAAGCGGACACGTCGCTCCCGGAGGGCCCGAGGGTCCAGCAGGAGCAGCAAGACCGCCGCCGCCTCGAGCGGGTGGTCGGGGCCGATCGGCAGGCCGAGGAGGGACGAGTTGCCCGCGATCACCAGGGCCACGACGGCACCAAGCATGCACAACAAGTAGGCCGGCAGGTCGCGACGGTCGATGGGGCCGCCCCTGCTGATCAGCCCGGTCCTGCCGGCAAGAGCCATGTCCGTCACTGCACAGAGTTGCCGCTGGTTGCCCGCAGTTCGTACTCGCGGTCACCCGGCGGGGCCGGTGGCACCCGAACCACTCCGAAGGGAATGCTCTCCTTCGACACGGACGGCGTCGTCGCACCGTGCTTCGACGACCTCCGCGCACGGCGACGGTCGACGAGCGCCGCGACCACGAGCGCCAGCACGAGCCCGGCGAGCAGGCCCAGCAGGCCGAAACGCTCTTGGGTGCTGCGCTTGTCGTCCGAGCTGATCGCGCCGGTCTGCACGAAGGACAGGTTGGTGACCGGGGTGTCGGTACCAACGAGCGACTGGTACTTGTTGCCGACCGCGTTCTGCTGGATCTGCACCGAGGCCAGCGCGGAGGACGCCTTGGCGGCGGCACTCTGGGCGGCCACGTAGAGCGCCGTGTCGGAGGCGCTCAGGGTGCTCGGGTCGAACACCGTCGGGCCGCTCGCCTTGGTCGCGGTCGGGGTCAGCCGGTTCTCGAGCGCTGTCAGGGAGGTCGCCGCCTCGGTGTTCTTCGCCTGGGCGGCAGCGACCTTGTCCGACAGCGCCTTGTACTCCGTGAGCAAGGTAGCGGCGCGACCCGACGTGTCCGTGCTGTTGACCTGGGTGAGCAATGACTGGGCGACCACATGGGCTGCGTCGGCGGCAGTCTGCGGGTCGTGGGCGACCGCCTCGACCCTGATCACGTTGGACGACGGGATAGGCGAGGCCGAGACGGACACCACCTGGGCGGCGCGGGCCCCCAGGCCCTGGCTGAGCGGAGCCTGGTCCTGGTCGGGGGTCACGTAGCGGGCGAAGTCGGCAGCCAGCTGTTGCGACGCGAGGGCGAACCCGGGCACAGCCTGGGCGGCGACCGTCTGACCACCGACGGCAAGGCGCGCCTCGGCCGTGTAGTCGACCGGGCGCTGCGCAGAGTAGGCCAGCCCGGCCCCGAGGCCCAGGGCGACGAGAACGAAGGTGACGGGCCACAGCCGGGCCATGCTGCGGAGCGGGCTCGACGGCTGCTCGCGGCGGGCGCCCAGACTGTTGGCATGGTCGAACTCGTTCACCGCTGACTCCTTGACGTCGGGTGCGCGCACCGGCTCGGCGCCGTGCGAGGGGAATTCACTACGAGAGCCTGATCGGGGACCTGCTCTGATCTAGCGCTAAACGTCCCGGCTCCATCGGCGGTGCGCCCATAATGGCTTCACTCGCCCCTACTCTACCGATATGTACGTTACCCCAAGGTGTCCGAGAAGGGGTACCGACGTTAAGCCACGGTATGCTTGTCTTTACCTTCACCGCATTTCATGCAGAATTTGCCGTGCGTTGACCGGTGCCTAGCGCGTGGAGCCGTCCCGCTCCCAGGACGTGTGACCGGCCCGGTCCAGTCGGGCCAGCTTGACCCGCGCCCCGACCATCACGCCCGTGTAGACGAGAGCCGCGGGCAGCAGGCGGACGTCGCGCCTGACCAGCGCGGCGAGGGCGCGCACGGTCTCCCCGGTCGACGACGCGAACGCCGGCTCGGCCTCGCCTTGACCGAGGTCACGGCTGCCGCGCACCGTGCGCACGCGTACGGAGATGAGATCGCGCAGCGTCCGCGGCACCTCGACCTCGAAAACCTCGGCTGTGACAACAGAACGCTCCGCGCTGGTGAACATGCGGTCAACGTAAAGGTCGTCCGCGGTGATGTCCGGGAAGCGGCCCACCCGCTCGCGGCCCGCGGCGGAGAGACCGTAAAACCCGAGCCCTATCAAGGCATCCTGCACGTAGGGCAACTGCTCGTAGACCGCATAAAACATCCGCACGGTGCGTGGACGACCCTCCAGGCGAAACTGGATCCGAGGGGCAGCAACGCGCGCCTCGGGCCCGCTGAGTGCCGCAGCAACCGCCCGCAGCGCCGACGCCGTCACCACGATGTCTGCGTCGAGGTAGATGCGGGGGAAGCCCACCAGCACATCGTCCGCCGCGTTCAAAGCCGCGGTCTTCGACGGGTCGGGCAGGTCGAGCACGCGAACATCGGGAAAACGTCGCGCGATCTCCACCGTGCCGTCGTGACAGCCGTTGGCGGCGACGACGACGCGGGCCTCGCCTTGCGCAAGGTCGTGCACGAACGCGTCAAGGCAGCGCGCGATCACCGCCTCCTCGTCGTGGGCCGGGATCACCACGGTGAAGGCGGTCGTCATCGTTGCCGCGTCAAACAATTTTTACCTTTCCGGCCGAAGGATCTCGACAAAGCGTAGATCATCGGGACGCGGGCGGATTCGCCGGTGGCTGTAATCGTGACATATGCTGGGTGGGAGGCAGAGAAGCCCGAGGTCGCACTGATGCGGCCCAGTCGGCAGAATTTCGCCGCATTCCGGCGGATAGCCAGGTGCCACTGCGGTCAGCGCTGACGCCGCGTACCAAGAAGTGCAGCTAGGTCGTCCTGCACCCGAGGAGAGGCAGTTCAGGCTGTGAGTCACCCCCGCGTCGCCGTCGTCATGCCCGCCCTCAACCGCGAGACGATGATCCTCAGGGCGTTGGCCAGCATCAGTTCCCAGACCCGGGTCCCGGACGAGATCATCGTCGTCGACGACGCCTCCACCGACCGTACGGCTGCTGTCGCCCGAGAAGCTGGGGCGACAGTTGTCGTCATGCCCGAGCGCTCGGGCAGCGGCCCAGCGCGCAACGCCGGCATCCTTGCCACCAGCGCCAAATGGGTCGCGTTCCTCGACTCCGACGACGAGTGGGAGCCGCGTCACCTCGAGCTGCTGCTCCGCCAGGCGGGCTCGGCCAACCTGGTGACGGCGCCTGCGCTCGACTCGTCCGGGCGGCTGCGGGGCAACCCGAGCAGGCGGCTGCTGCCTCTGACGCCCAAGATGCTGCTCGTCCCCGGTGATGCCGTGGTGACCAGCGGGACCATGGTGCGACGAGACGCTCTAGTCGCCGCCGGCATGTTCCGTGCCCTCCCCCGCGCGCAGGACCTCGACCTCTGGCTGCGCGTGCTCGAGTCCGGCCCCGGGGTGGCCTCGGGGGTGCCGACGGTGAAGTACCACGAGCACGCGACGCAGGCGTCCAAGGACAACGACCTCATGCGTCAGGCGTTCATCTCGATCCTGGACGAATACTCCGACCGACGCTGGCTCACCCCTGGGGTGCGGCTGCGCAGCCACACCCTGCACATGTGGGACAGCTTTCGGGCCGCTCAGAGCGGGCACCAGTGGCCCGAGGCGGTCAAGCAGGGCTCCTGGTTCGTCCGGCACCCCAGCACCGTCCCCGCACTGGCCCAACTGCTGCTGCGGCGTCGCCAGAGCCGCGCTTTCTGACCGCCAGTTTGCCGCCGCGCTAAAGGATCTTCACTCGCCTGGCCGCGTCCGGATGGGGCATCTTGCCCGGCACTCCGGTCTCCATCCGCTCATCTGCTACACACGCGCTTGCCATACCCCGACACAGGACTCAGCCGCCCGACGAGGGCGAGCAGACAGTCCTAGGGGTGGTCATCATGTCCAACAGCCGCATCGTCCGTACGTCCTTCCGCCGTCGATTCCTCACCACGACCGCGGTACTCGCCCTGGCCCTGGGCCCGGTAATAGGGACGGCCGGTACGACGGCAGCGTCGGCGGCCGGCAAACCCGCGCCGCACGCGTCGGCCCACCACGGGAAGAAGGCCGCGCCCAAGAAGGCCAAGCACCCGAAGAAGAAGGCCAAGAAGCCCAAGGTGCACGCCAAGACGGTGACCCCGCCGCGAGCCACCGCACCCACGACCGTCGCACCCAAGGCCCCGACACCGCCGAAGGCATCCGTGCCGGGCACGGTGGGTGCGGCCGCTGTGACCTCGTCGTTCGTTCCGGAGGCGCCCATCGGTGGCGTGTTCGGAACCAGCAGCTTCTGGCGCCAATCACTGGTAGGCGCCCCCGTCGCGAGCAACTCCGCTGCGATGGTCGCGGGCCTCGCCACCCAAGTGACGTCGCTGTACGGGGGTGTCGCGGCCTTCAACGTCTGGCAGTTCAACGCCAGCGTCTACACGGTTGACTCGACGGTTCCCCGGATCGACGTGAAGTGGGACAACTGCCAGGGCAAGGCCGGTACGCCGACCGGACTGCTCGGCCCCACCGGTGTCTTCGGCCAGGTCCCCCTGCCGGCGACTGCGATGCAGGCGACGGGCAGCGACAGCGAGCTCAGCATCTACTCACCGTCGACGGACCAGCTGTGGGAGTTCTGGCACGCCTACCACGCCGCCAACGGTTGGCACGCCTGCTGGGGTGGCCGCATCGACGCGGTGTCGACCAACCTGGGCTACTTCCTCAGCGGGTTCGGCGTTTCCGCCACCGCGCTGGCCGCGTCGGAGCCGGTGTCACTCAACGACATACGGGCGGGTGTCATCAACCACGCAGTGCCGATCGCCATCCCGTCGCCCGCCGACACGACACGGTTCTCCTGGCCCGCTCAGCGGTCCGACGGGTTAGACATCACCGCCGACGCCATCCCCGAGGGCACCCGGCTGCGGCTACCAGCATCGGTCAACCTCGACACCCTCGGGCTTACCCCGATCGGCCGAATGATCGCCAAGGCGGCGCAGACCTATGGCTTCATCGTGGTCGACCGGGCCGGCGCGGTGGCGGTCATCGCGGAGAGCGGCAACGGCGATGCCGCGACCACCGGCGTCAATCCGTGGAACGCCCTGCTCGGCGGCATTCCCGCCTACAACCAACTCAAGAACTTTCCGTGGAGCCAGCTCCAGGCGTTGCCCGTGGACTGGAGCAAGCCCGCCAACGCACCGTCCTGACGAGGGGCTCAGACGGACTGCCGGGACTCCCGAGCGACGAGTACGAGTTCTCGCGCAGCGATGGGGACAAAGCTCGCGTCCTGCACCAGATAGCGTCGGGCCAGCCGCCGGAAGTCGTGCGCCAGCCGCCACGTCCACTCGCAGCCGGCCTTCTGCACCCACCCCGGCGCGCGGCGCTGCAGCCCAACCACGAAGTCAAGTGCAGCGCCGCCCCCCACGAGCACCGAGCCGGGGAGATCCTGGTGGTGGCGGTGCATCCACAGCTCCTGCTTGGGTGCACCGAAGCACACGACCACGACGTGCGGGTCGTACGCCTGCAGCTGTTCGACGATCGCGAGGTCCTCGTCGGAGCCCAGCTGGAGTCCCATGGAAGGGGCGATCGCGAGGGGCACGGGCATCCCAGGGGCCTCCTCGACTAGGCGTATGGCCGCAGCGTCGGCCACTCCGGGCGCTCCGCCCACCAGCGCGACGCGGAGCCCGCGGCTGGCGGCCAACGCCGGCAGGCTGGCCACGATGTCGGCACCGGTCACCCGCTCCGGCAGGGCACGTCGTACCAGCCGACTGAAGGCGACGAGTGGTGCGCCGTCGGCTGTGACGATGTCGGCATCGCTGTAGGCACGGGCAAAGTCGAGGTTGCGGGCCCGCAGGACGACGTGGTCGACGTTGCAGGTCACGACGACGCTGCCCTGTCGCGACTCGGCTCGGCGACCCATCTCCTCGACGGTCGCCTCGAGGCTGAGTTTGCAGAACGCCAGGCCGAAGAGCGTCTCGTACGGAAGCGGGCTCGGCGCCCGTTCGACCGTGCGTGCTTGCGGTATCAGCGGCGACACAGTCGGCAGCGAGCTAGGAATGTACGGGTCGAGCGTCATCGAGGTTCTCCATCCGGAACGGACAACGGCGGGGCGTAGGGATGGGCCAGCCTCAGTAGGCGCCGCGCCGTGCGAAGACGGCGAAGGCGGTCTTCCAGAGGATCAGGCAGTCCAACGCGATGGACCAGTTCTCCACGTAGTGCAGGTCGAGCCGAACGGCTTCGTCCCAGGGGAGGTCGGAGCGGCCCGAGATCTGCCACAGCCCGGTAAGCCCGGGCTTGACCAGCAGCCGGCGCGCGGTGTCCTCGCCGTACTGTGCAACCTCGGTCTCCAGCGGCGGGCGCGGACCAACGAGGCTCATCTCGCCGCGCAGGACGTTGATCAGCTGGGGCAGCTCGTCGAGGCTGAAGCGCCGCAGGATCTTGCCGAGTGGCGTGATGCGCGGGTCCGCCTTCATCTTGAACAGCAGCCCATCCGCGTTCTCGTTCGACACCTGCAGGTCAGCCAGCTGACGCTCCGCGTTGTGCCGCATCGAGCGGAACTTCAGCATGGTGAACGGCTGTCCGTTCCTGCCGATCCTCGTCTGACGGAACAAGACCGGCCCAGGCGACGTGAAGGCGACGAGCAGAGACACCACGGCGAGCACGGGCATCATCAGGACCAGCGCGGCGAGAGAGGCCACGCGGTCCAGCGCACCCTTGACCGTCTGGCGACCCCCTTCGAACTCCGGCTCCTCCAGGTGGATGAGCGGCAGGCCGGCCACCGGACGCAGGTGGATGCGTGGTCCAGCGATGTCGGTCAGCGCCGGGGCCACCAGGATGTCGATGCCGGTGCCCTCGAGGTCCCAGGCCAGGCGGCGCAGGTCGTTGCCGCTGATGGCGCCGCTCGAGGTGATCGCGATCGTCGTAGCGCCACTGACCAGGGTGGCCCTTCTCACATCATGTGCGCTGCCCAGCAAGGGAACTCCTGCCAGGGAGCGCGCCGCGGGGTCGTACAGCGATGCTTCGGGGAGGCAGCAACCGACGACGTGCAAGCCCGCGTGCACCTCCTTGCGGGAGATGGTGACGAAGTCGGCTACACCCTCCGGCGTTCCCACCACGACCACGCGGTGCATGCACCGGCCCCGGGTGCGCGCTCGGACCACGCCGCTACGCACGGCGTAGCGACCGACGAGCGCGAAGGCGGTGGCCAGCGGCAGTGCCACGACCACGAGCGTGCGTCCCGTCACCGCCATGTCCGCGTAGGAGAGGGTGGCCACGGCAGCCAGAAGAGCGGTCCCCGCACTGAAGACGCGCTTGTACTCTTCAGGTCCGAGTCCGAGGAACCGTGGTTCGTAAGCGCGGTTGAGGAACAGCACGCCCAGCCAGGCCACAAAGATCGAGCCCGTCAGTAGAAGGTCGCGAAACAGGCTGGTCGGCGTACGCGGCCCGCTCATGCGGACCACCTCAGCGATGCCGATGGCCACCAGCATTGCCAAGGCATCTACGGCCAAGACGGCAGCGACGAGGCGCCGCTCCCAGAGCTCGGCACCTCGCTCGCCTGGCTGCGGCAGCAGCGCCACGGTGCCGTGGTCGGCGTGCCTCGGCTCCGCATCGGGCAGCACGATCACGCGGTTGCTGTTGGCCAAGGGTTGCCTCCCGGCACGGGCGACCTCAGGCATCACAGTGCTCACCATCTTTCGTCAGGGGTGCACACATGACCTGCCAGTGCGCGTACAACAGCGCACCGCAGGAGCGGCAGAACAATGAAGTAAAGTCCCCAATACCAAATGTGGGGCTCGTGACCGAGTCTAGGTATTAACAGCGGTGAATCCCAAATGCGAAGTCAATCTTTAACACAGCCGCGTACCTCAGGTCGAACGACGTTAACTGCTGGTCTGCCAGGCCCCAAGAGCGTCACACGCCCGTCACGTGCGGTTACCTGATGGACACAACACGTGACAGATCGACGCCCATCCGCAAGGTTTTGCCCCACTGTGGGCTGCCTCTGCTCCAACAGGGGGCCGGCGCACCGCCAGGGCGAGCGCCCACGAGTGAGGGTAAAGGCAAGGCAATAAATTCTCTTTTAGTGATCTGCGCCACCTTTCCGGAGCGCTACGCAGTCGAGCTTCCTCAGGTGTCCATCGATAGCCGGAAGAGCGGGCTGAGGGTGCGGCGACGTGACCCGCCTCGCTCCTCCCATCGTGGCGGAAAAACATTGTGTTACCGTTCGGCGTCGTTGTCGGCATTTTCGGTGTCACAAGATGGCGCCCACGTGAACATTGAGTACGTACAAGGTCAAGTGTGATTAAAATAGCGACGAAGGCAAGCGATAGCGCGTGCCCGAAGTGCCCGCTCACGCCGACGCGCTTTACCTATTCTTTGCGGACAGTTGTTAGCCTGTCGCTATGCGCGCTCCGATCCGTGGCTTCACCATGCGAACGTCGACAAGCCCTGGTACACAGGCATGACGGCGCAACAAGTCGCGCCCACGCTCACCTCAGAACCGCCCGCTCGGCCCAAGAGCAGCCTCGCCCGACACCTTGTGGGAACGTCCGCTGCCAACTTATTCCAACCATTTGCGGCCTTGGCCACGGCGCCTATGCTCGCCCGCAGCCTCGGCGTCGACGGACGTGGCCAATTTGCCGCAGCGACGGTCCCGCTGCTGCTCGTGACCTCGGTGGCCACCCTCGGCCTGCCGGAGGCGACCGTCTACGTGGTGGCGCGGCTGCGCCGCGATGCGTGGCACACGTTTCGGGCCAGCGCCACCCTGCTGTCAGTGGCGGGAGCGATCTCCACCCTGATCTTGGTCGTGCTGGCGCCCACCCTGGCCGACGGAGACGACCGGACGGCGCTGCTCATCCGACTCCTCGCCCTCGGCTGCATTCCTGCGCTCGTCGCGGCGGCGGCTCGGGCTATCGCAGCTGCGCGGCAGGACTGGCACCGCGTCAACACGGAGTCGTACCTGGCCACGGTGTTGCGCAACGTGCCGATCATCATCCTGTTCTGCTTCGACAAGCTGAGCTTGGTTCCGGCGACCGTCATCATCCTGGCCAGCACGGTCCTTCCCGGCCTGATCTACGTGCCGATGATGAGGCTGGTGGCACGGTTCCGCGACCGTTCGGCGGCGGTCCGCACCCGCGAACTGGTGGACTACGGCTCGCGCACCTGGGTTGGTACCTTCGCCGGCATCGCCCTGGCTCGGGTCGACCAGGTGATGATGGCGCCACTGGCCGGCCTGCATCAGACCGGTCTCTACGCAGCCGCCGTCACGATTGGCGAGGTGCCACTACTCATCTCGAGCGCCGTGCGAGACGTCTTCTTCTCACGGCACTCCGCAGAGCCCGACCTCGGCACCCTCGCGAAAGGATCGCGCTGCGCGCTGGTCGCCACCATGTCCATCGGCGTGCCCATCGGACTCGCGCTGCCGGTGCTGCTCCCGCTGCTGTTCGGTGGTGGATTCACCGGTGCTGTGCTGCCGGCTGAGATCATCCTCGTCTCGGCCGTCATCAACGCGCCCGGCAGCGTCGCTGGCGCCGCACTCATGGCTCAGGGCAACCCGGGGCGCCGGGGCCTGGCCCTGACCTTCAGCTCAGTCCTCAACATCGTGCTGATCGTGGCCCTGGTGCCGTCCATCGGCGCGACCGGCGCGGCACTGGCAACCATCATCGCCAGCACTGCCGCCAGTGTCATCGTGCTGCGGATGCTCGTGACGACCACCGCCATCACCACGCGCCAGATGCTGCTCGTCTCCCCCGCGGACGTACGAGCCCTCCGGGACAGCGCCACGAGCGTCCTCTCCCGACGTCGCTAGTCCATCCGAACACCACCAGGAGCAGCCATGCCCACCGCCCTCCGCAAGGCAGGCCCGGGTCGCACCCGCGACGTCATCGTCTGGCGAGATGCCCTGCTGCCCAAGAGCGAGACGTTCATCCTTCACCAGATGAACGCGCTCCGAACGTGGCGACCTCTGCTGTCCGGCGGCGAGCGCGTCACTGATGGGCTGCCGATCGACCCCTTTCTCGTGCTCGGCGACAAGCGTTACCGGCTGCTCAAGAAGACGGGACACTCCCCGCGCCTCGAACGTCTGATGAAGGCGCCTAGTACTGGTCTGATCCACGCCCACTTCGGGCCTGACGCTGCAACCGTTGCACGAGCTGCGGCCCGCCAGTCGTGCCCCCTGGTGGTCACGTTCCACGGCTACGACATCGGTGTGCCGGCAGCTGACATCAGCGACAGCTACGCGCAACGACTTCCGGGCGTCCTGTCGGAGAGCGCCCGCATGATCGCGGTGTCCGGCTTCATCCGTGAGCGGCTGCTGGCGGCGGGCGCTCCCGCCGGCAAGGTGGTGGTGCACCACATCGGCATCCCACTGCCCCCGGCCGCTGAGGTCGCGACAGGCAAGGAGGCCGGGCTCCTGTTCGTCGGCCGCCTGGTCGAGAAGAAGAACCTGGCCGGCCTCCTGCTGGCCATGGCGAGCCTTCCCCAGCACCTCCGCGCGACCCCGCTGCGCATTGTCGGCGACGGCCCCCTGCGCGAGGCATCGGAGAAGCTGGCGGCAGACCTCGGCCTGAACGTCTCGTTCCTCGGCGCGCGCTCCCCCGAGGACGTCGCGGCCGAGATGCTCCGGGCGACGGTCTTCTGCTCTCCTGGGCGACCGTCGTCGAGTGGCGATGCCGAGGGCCTGCCGATCACCCCGCTCGAGGCGGCCGCTCATGCGCTTCCCGTCGTCCTCGGCAAGTCCGGCGGTACGAAGGACGCCCTCCTTCCAGGTGTCACCGGGTTGCTCGTCGACGCCGCAGCGCCTGAGCCGATCAGGGACGCGTTGGCCACGATGCTCGACAATCCCGAACGAGCACGAGCGATGGGTCAGGCCGGACGCGACTTCGTGTGCAGCGAGTTCGACATCGTCCGCCAGACGGCCAAGCTCGAGGCTCTCTACGAGGACGCTGCCCGCTAGGCGTCACCACCCGCACTGTGCCATTGGCGAGCGGACCGCACGCGCTGGCAGCTATCGCGTCTGTTCGATGGCGATGGCGACGGTGACGGGCTCGGGCATGGCGCGGCGCAACGAGATCTCCTCCATCGTGACTGGAGGGGCTTGTCCTCCTCGCAGTCGCCGGTCCCAGGGCCTTTCGACCACGTAGAACAAGCCCGCCGCCGCCGCAACCGAGCTGACCAGCAGCCCGACCGCGACGGGCAGGGCGACCCAGCCATGCGCTCGATAGTGGTCCGAGACGGCGTGCGTCAGGAGTTGGTGAACCATGTAGAAGCTGAACGACCACTCGCCCAGTCTCACGACTGCTCCCGTCGAGAAGAAGGACCTGAGGCCCCGATTGTCGCGGGTTGCCGCTGCGGCGATGAGGCCGAGAAAAGGGACAAGGGTGTAACAGCTGCGGCTGAAGGCGTTTGGCCACTCACCTGCCGCGAGGAGAGCTGCGAAAGACGCGAAGGCCCATGCCGGCAAACATGGAACAGACAGCCCGTCGCGGACCTCAAGTGCCAGGATCACGCCCATGACAAACTCAAGCACCCGGACGAGCGGACAGTTGTAGATCAACCACAACCAGAAGCCAGCCGCTTGTGTGCCGGTGTACTGGGCTGCAGGGATGCGGGACTGCCCGACGACTGCCAGCGCCACAAGAACAAGCACGGCCGCCACGAAGATGCCACGACGGACTGCCCGTCCACATCCCTTGAGGCGGTCCGCGTAGAGCGGGAATGTGAGGTAGAAGAACGCCTCAGCAGAGAGCGACCAGGCCACGCCATTGAGGGCGTAGTAGACGTTTTCCTTGGGGATCCATGCCTGCAGTAGCACGGCTCCGAGGGCCGACCCGACATGGCCTGACTTCGGCAAGACCCCCACGACAGCAAGGACTCCCGCCGCAACCCAGGTCACGATGTAGACCGGGTAGATCCGGCTGACTCGACGCCTGTAGAACGAGGAGGCCCTGTCGCCGGGGCGCCGGGACCAGGTGAGCACGAAGCCCGACAGGACAAAGAAGAAGGACACGCCAACGTAGCCAGGTCTGGTCAGAACGTGGACAGACCCCTGCGTCCTGGCGTCAGCCACCGCTGCCACATGGGTGAGAAATACTGCGAGGGCCGCAAAGGCTCGCAGGCCTGTCAAGCTGTCGAGACGAGAGGCGCGCCGGACGGTATCGGACGTCATGCGACATATCCTGCCAGACCATTGTGAACGCCGTGTCACGTAGCGTCGCGCGCCTTCACCCTTCGCTACCTGCGGGCCTACTGTCGGGTAATGAGCCTGCGGGTGCCACGCCTCGCCCTGGCGCTTGCCCTCGTGGCGGCGTCGGCGCTGGTCGCCTGGGTCGTGTCCGCCACCGGTGCCCACAGCGCAAGCCCACCCGAGCCGCTCGCTGGGGTCGCCCACTCACAGGCAGAAGCCACCCAGCGAGCGCTGGTCATGCTCGACCGCGCCTTCGTGCTGGGAGCGGTACGGGTGGCGGGGCCTGCGTCCTTCCCGACGGCGGCGCCGCAGGACTACCGCGTCCAGCGTCGCCGCTGGCTCATGGTCGCGGGCTCGTACGCCACGGTGCTTCAATCGCTGCGCGACCACTCGCCGACCGGCTTCTCCGCGGGCCCGTCGACGTTGATGCCCACGGCCGCGTTCAGCATCGACGGCGGCGGCGTGACCGAGTACCGGTTGACCGGACGGGAGAACTCCTCGCTGCACGTTCTCGACGTCACGGCCAACAACCTGGGGCACGACCGGGTGAGCCTGCGCATCGACGCGACCGTCGGGTGGGTGCCGGCGCGGACCGTCGCTGAGGCTGTCCCCACCGGCGAGGCCGATGCCTCGTTGACGCGGCGATCTGGCGAGACCCTGGGCCTCGAGGCCGCCCGGACACTGTCGCCGCTGCAGCTGCAGACCCTGGCCACGACGATCAACGCGCTACCCACGACAGTGCCCGACGAGTACAACGCCTGCCCCACCGTCTCGTACACGTCGGCGCTGCTCACCTTGCCCGCCCAGGGATCGCGGCCGGCGTACCGGATCGAGCTCACCGGCTGCAACGAGGTGCACATCACCGTCGGTGGAGTCGCCCAGCCCGTGCTCGCCAGCGACGACCAGCTTGACGAGCAGCTGACCACGCTGTTCGCCCAGGAGCCGCCAGCGCACTTCCGGCCACCCGAGTTCCGCCGAGTCGCGCCCACGCCGTGAGAAGCCGGTGTACGGAACCGTCTCGGCTCCGGCCGCGTCCAACGGTCATGGCACTTCGGTGGGTCGCGGTCATCGTGCTCTGCGCAGGCTGCGCCACGGCCCAGCAGGTCTCGGCGGCCGACGCAGCGGTGCCTACCAAGGGTGCGACCATCCCCGCACCATCCGGGTTGCCGCCGGCAGTCTCCGGCGGACGGCAGTCGACCTCAGCCGACGAGCTCGCCGGCAACCAGGCGGACGTCGAGCCGCCCGGGCCGTCCATGATCCCGCGCATCTCGGCGGCGCAGGCTTACGCCGCCTGTGGCACCACGGCGGAGGCGCGATGCGACCGATCGGTCGGCCCGACCCTGACGCTTGTCATCCTCAGCACCGACATCGGCGGCCGGGTTGCGTCCTACGGAGCACCGGTGAAGCGGGTGCTCGACCACTCCCCGGCCTGGATCCTCAGCTGGTCCCTCACCGGCTGCTTCCCGGTTTCCGGTGGTCCGGCCGTCGCGTCGGCGTCCTCGGCCGCCAGCCAGCCGGCCGCACACCCATCGGGCTACCGCTGCACCCGGACCGCCATCGTCGACGCCACCAGCGGCAAGTACCTCTGGACCGAGGACTCTTATCAGCCATGACCTACGACACGACGCTGGGACGGACGACCATGCGCAACCGGGCGACACTCGCAGGACTCAGCATGGTGCTGCTCGTCACGGGCTGCCAGAGCGCGACGGCCGCCGGCACGCGTGAGGTGGCGAGAGTCGCTGCGCCACAGGCGGTCTCGGTGCCGCTCACGGCCGCCACAACCCCGCACAGCAAGGCCGCCGCCACAGTCCTCGCCGACGCGGCGCTGGACCAGGTCGCGTTCCCGACCGGTTCGAGCCGGTTGCCGGTGAGGCCCGTCCTGGGCACCGCCAACCTCGATCAGCTCCCCTGGATCACCAGCCGCGCGGTGCGTACCCGCTGGTGGTCGGTGCCTGGCGTCGTGGCCGACGTCGCCGTCTACCTCGTTGCCCACCCGCCGGCCGGGATCAACGTCACGACGCAGGGCACGTTGTACGTGTGGTCCGCCGCAGCCCCGCTGGCCTTCGACATGGACGCCTACCTCGTGCAGGACGGCACGTCCGTCGACGTCTCCCTTGGCGCCGAGGCGACCTGGACCCCAGCCAAGACCGCCATCGAGACCATCCCGGCGAGCGTCACGTCGGCAACGCTCGACTACTACAGCCCGTTCTTCAACGGCCTGTATCCGGCCCTGGGCGCGGACCGGCGACGTGTCGTCACCGGAGCCCCGCTGGCCCACCTCCGCGGCGACATCAACGCGCTCAAAACCCCACCAAACACCGCAGCACACTCGTGCCCTGCGGACTTCGGCGACCAGGCGACCCTGACCATGCGGTACGCCGGACGCACGGTGGTCGTGACGGTCCCCCTCACCGGGTGCATGCCCGTGGCCATCACCAGCGACGGCAAGCAGCAGCCGTGGCTGTCCGGCCTCTACTTCGGCGACGGTCCCGGGTCGTCCGCGCTCATCTCCGCCATCATGCGGCTTGTCCACGCGCCGGTCAGAGGCACCGTGGCCAGGCCGTTCCGCACCGCGATCTACTCGGCCAAAGCTGCGGACACCCGGGCCAATCTGCTCCTCGACGAGCTCACTTTGCCTGCTGGTACGGCAAAGATGGCCACCCCCAAGGGCGAGAACGACTTCTACCAGGACCGCAACAACGACTACCTGATCCGGTCTCGCTGGCTGTCGGTCCCGCTCAGCCGCCCGGCCCTGCTGACCTATCTGCAAGCCCACGTACCGGCAGGCACGGTCATCGCCCACCTCGGCACGACCGACACCGACGGACCGGACATCGTCGAGCAGCTCGCCGGCGTCTACCCGTCCCCCGCCGCCGTCACCCTCACGCTGGGCTCGGCCGGCCAGCTGGAGCTGGACGCGGCGGTGCAGTGGTCGCCGAGCCGCTCGCCGTTGGAGACGATCCCGGCCTCGACCCGATCGGCATTGCTCACGATCGAGCCGTACACCCAGGGGTCACGCCTGCCGACGCGTCGCGTGGAGTTCCACGGCGCAGCCCTCGCCCCGCTGATCCAGTGGCTCAACACACGACCGGCCAAGGTCTACACCCCGCCCTGCTCCGGCGGCACGGCCAAGGTGGGCGCAACCTTCCACCTCAAGGGTCGCGTCGTCACCTTCTACACCGAGGACCCGTGCACCACCATCGTGGTCGTCAACGGCAAGGCTGCGCCCTACCTCACCGGCTCGTTCGCGGCCATCGTCGAGCGCCTGCTCAAGGTGCAGGCGTAGGTCAGTCCTCGAAGGGCCAGAACGGCCGCAGCTCGAGCGCGCCCACCAACGCGACCGGGTGCTTGGACGCGATCTCGATGGCCTCGTCGAGGTCGGCGCAGTCGAGGATGTCGAAGCCGGCGATCCACTCCTTGGTCTCCGCGAACGGACCGTCGGTCACGAGGACCTCGCCGTTGCGCTTGCGGACCGTGGTCGCCAGGCTGGCTGGCCGGGTGCGCTGGCCCATGACCCGTACCCCGCGGCCGTCCATCTCCTCGACCCAGTCGACGGCATCGTTGGGCTCGGGGTCGCTCGTCGAGGGCGGCACCTCGTCGTTGACGCAGACCAGCATCAGATACTGCATGTGCTCCTCCTAGGTATTCGTCGTCCGATTGTCTGGACGACGAACAGCCGACGGCTGTTTCGACACACTCAGACGTCGGTGCGGGAGAAGTTCAGGTACGAGCGCGAGGGCGTCGGGCCGCGTTGGCCCTGGTAGCGCGAGCCGGCCTGCGTGGATCCGTACGGGAACTCTGCTGGGCTGGTCATGCGCAGCAGACAGAGCTGGCCGATCTTCATGCCGGGCCAGAGCTTGATCGGCAGCGTCGCGACGTTGGACAGCTCGAGCGTCACGTGGCCGGTGAACCCGGGATCGATGAACCCGGCGGTGGAGTGGGTCAGCAGCCCCAGCCGGCCGAGCGAGGACTTGCCCTCGAGCCGACCGGCGAGGTCGTCCGGCAAGGAGACCGTTTCGTAGGTGGACCCGAGCACGAACTCGCCCGGGTGCAGGATGAACGGCTCTTCGCCGGCGGGCTCGATCAGCTCGGTGAGGTCCTCCTGCTGCTCGGCGGGGTCGATGAACCCGTACCGGTGGTTCTGGAAGACCCGGAAGAAGCGGTCCAGACGGAGGTCGACGCTCGACGGCTGGATCATGGCAGGGTCGTACGGGTCGACGCCCACACGTCCGGACTCGATCTCGGCACGGAGATCACGATCGCTCAGCAGCACGCGAGACGATACCGCGAGCGCTGGTTAGTATGTCCAGCGGGCGTCCCGAGCAGTCGGAACCGTCTTACGCGGGTGTAGTTCAATGGTAGAACATCAGCTTCCCAAGCTGACAGTGCGGGTTCGATTCCCGTCACCCGCTCCACCGCTCGCAAGGTCTTCACCTCGGCTGTCACCGTGCCCTAGGCTCCCGCGTGTGGGCTCGCCGCGAAAGTCACGAGTGATGGCACCTCGTACGGCTGGCGCGGCCGGCCTGCTGCTGTTGACGCTGGCGACCGGCTGCACCCGCGTGACCAGCACCGCGGCCCCAGCGTCGACGTCACCTACCGCGTCACCTCCTGCTGCAGCGGCGGTCTGCACCCTGACGACACCTGGCGCCGGCTCGCCCCTCACCACCCAGGCCGACTACGCAGCCGAACGCCACCAGTGGGCCGTGGCGACACAGCTGTACGAGTCGTCGCTCGCCTCCGCGACGGAGACCGAGAGCGCCAAAGCCTGCGCTGCCGAGGGGCTCGCCTTCATCGACGCCACCAAGCCTTCGCCGCCGACGAGTGCCGCCGACGACACCGCCACGGCCTGGGACGCGTTCTACGCCGACTGGCTGTCACCGGCGGAGCGGTTCGGCCTGCCGTGCGTCATCGTCCTGGTCCTGCTGTTGTCGGCCGCCCAGCTGGGCAGCCGGCTCGTCGTACGGCCCGCGGATCGCGGCCGTTCGTCGCGCAAGAAGCAGATCGGCTTCTGGTACAACGCGACCTACCTGATGAGCATCGTCGCACTGATCTGGGCGTCGGTGCAGCTCACCACCTCACTGCCCTTGGCGCGGGGTACGGCAACGCGCAACGTCAGCTGGATGGAGCCCGTCGGACTGGCCCTCTGCGGGCTGGAGGCCCTCAGCATCGGCGCGCTGTTCGCGGTCGTCGGTGCGCCCAAGGTCAAGAAGCAGGACAAGCAGCGCTTCGGCGGGTGGCGCTCGCTGGTCCTCGTCCTGGCACTGCTGGCAGCAGGGGTGCTGTTCGTCTTCACCTTCGTGGACGCCGTCGTCTCGCCGGGCCGTTCAGCCCCCCGGACCAGCGCCTTGGCGTCGTTTCTGGCACTGCTCGCGGTCGTCACCTTCGCACGGGCCAGCGGGCTGGCCATGGGGCTGCGCATCGCGGGCACGGCAAAGGACGGCAGCACCGACAAGGGCCTGGCAGATCTGGTACGGGTGCGGTTGCACGCCCTCGGCTCCCGAGCCCCTCGCGGGATCTCGATGACCGAGGCGACCGACGTCGCCTCACTGCCCGCGGCAGCGATCGGGCTGTTGCCTGACGGTCCTTGGCTCAAGGCAGTCAATGCACTGCTCGGCCTGGTCACCCCGTCGTCGCCATGGCTGGTCGACGTGACCGAGCAGGCCGACCTGAGCCTGAGCGTCGTCATCAGCCGCAATGGCTCGGTGGTCGACGCGCGCATCATCCGGCCCGACGTCATGGAGCTGCCGCCGCCCACTGCCGCAGAGGCAGCGTCCACTACACCCGACTGGCGGTCGATGGCGCTGCGTACGGGAGCCGCGGCCTTTGTGCTCACGACGCTGGCCGACCGCTACGAGCACCTGTGCATCGGTCTGTGCGGAGCCACCGAGTGGCGCAGCCTCGCGGCGCAGGTCGTCGCCACCGACCCGGCACTGTCGCTCGACCAGAAGACCAAGCGCGGACTGCTCGCCAACGCCATCAACTGGGACCAGGACAACCTCGCCGCACAGGGCGCTCTCCTGTTCCTCAACGATCCCGGCCTCGGCCGCGACCTGACGTCCCTCGAGCACTACCTCACCGAGTCCGACGCCTTCTGCGACACGCTGGCGCCGGAAGGCACGGTGTTCCCGGGCCGCGAGCCGCTCTACCTCCGGACGCTGTTCAACATCGTCATCGGCCGGCTCAACTGTCTTGCGCTCACCGCCGACAGCGAGCAGGTGCTCGCCGGGACCCTGCCGCTCAGCGCAGCGCCGGCGCTGCAGGCCGCGGTAGAGCGGGCGGAAGCCGCCAACACTGCACTGGCCGACGGCCTCGATGCCCACGGCACCAATGCCGGCAAGCAGCTCACCGACGTCATGAGCGACTCGCTCGACGCGTTCAAGGCCATGGTGCGGCGGTTCAGGGAGCCGCACGCACAGCCTGAGGCACTGAAGCCTGGCGGATCGCTGCAGGTGCAGTACGGCCGGGCCTGCTACTACGCCATCGTCGGCAGCTGGGCCAAGGCGATCGACGACCTCGTCCTCGCGGCGTGCCTCCCGCACACCCGCACGGCCGCTCAACACGACACCAGCTTTGACGCGCTGCACGACGTCGAGAGGTCACTGGAGCACGCCCACGACTTCAAGGCGCTGGTCGGAGACCCGATCCCGCTGTCGTTCCTCGACCTTCCGCCGTTCGCCGCCAGCAAGGGCGCGCTCAACGACATGGGCATCCACACCGCCGATCAGCTGCGGCTGGCGTCAACGCCACGGCTCGCGTACCAACTGCACCTCAACCCGGCCACGATGTCGCGCTGGGCGGCGATCAGCGCACTGCACCTCGCCCTCGTCGACCACGAGCTCCCAGAGCCTGCCGCGACCGCGATCCTGTTCTTGCTGCTGCAACTCGACGTCGACTCGCCGTCCGCACTCGCCGCCTGGCGCAGCACCACGGGCAACGACCAGCGCAAGGCGCTTATCGACGCTGCCCGGCCCTATGCCTTCGTGGTTCCGACGGGCGCCGTACTGACGAACGCGCTCAACCGGGTGCCGAACGCCTGATCTCTCAAGGCCTTTCGTTCTTACGGAGCAACCAACTCCACCGAGGAACCACCCCAACGGGCGGGCGGCAAAGATCGCAACGACGGCTACCCTTGGCCGATGTCACCCCAGGGCACAGCGTCTCCGGCGAGTGGCCTGCCCGCCGCGCCCCGGACCTACGCCGGACCGGCCGACCTGGGCAAGGACGACCTTCGGGTACGGGCAGCCTTGACGCTCTTCCCCGGCATCGACGGGTCGCCGATGCTCGACCGGCTGGCCGAGCTCGCGAGCCAGCTCGTGTCTGCTCCCTCCGCGCAGATCAACCTGCTGACCGATCGGCAGGACAACGTCGCGGTCGCGGGAGAGGACGCCGGCCAACGGGGAGCAGCCCTGCCGCTCGAGGGGTCGCTCTGCTCGGTGACCGCAGCCGCTGGCGAGACGACCTTGATTACCGACGCGACGGCCGACGAGCGGGTCGCCGAGCTGCCGCCGGTGCGCTCCGGCCAGGTCGGCTCCTACCTCGGCGTGCCCCTGGTCACTGCGGCCGGCGACACCGTGGGCGTGATCTGCGTCTTCGGCCCGGCGGCCCGCACCTGGACCCCGGCCGAGGTCGCCGTGCTCGAACAGCTCACGCCGAGCGTCCTGGCGGCGCTCGACCTCGCGGCAGCAGCCCGCGACTACGCCGACAGCCGGCAGCGGTGGGAGATGGTCGCCCAGGCCGCCGACATCGGGTCCTTCGACTACGACCTGGTCAGCGGAGACGTCGACCGCGACGCGCGGATGCAAGAGCTCTTCTCACCGGAGTTCGGCGAGATCGAGCCCGCGCTGGAGTCCACCCTGCGCCAGATCCACACCGAGGACAGGCCGGCCGTCGAAGCCGCCATGGCCGCGGCCTTGAGCTCCGGCGGCGACTACCGCACGGAGTTCCGGGTCGTCCTCCCCGAGGGTGCCATCCGTTGGGTGTCGGCGCGTGGCCGGTGCCTGGTCGGCGCAGACGGGCGGCCCGTACGACTGATCGGCGCCGCCTACGACGTCACGGAGGCGCACCTCGCCCGGGCTGCGGCCCGCCAGTCGGAGGCAGAGGCCGGCCAGCGGCTGGCACTGCTCGCCCAGGTGACCGACGAACTCTCGACCACCCTCGACATCGAGGAGTCGGTGTCGACCCTCGCCCGTCTCGTCGTCCCCTCGCTGGGCGACTGGTGCGTGGTGACGCTGGTCGAGGACGCCGGCTTCCGCGATGTCGGCTGCTGGCACGTCGACGCCGCGATGCGGCCGCTCGTCGCGCGCTACGCGGCCACCCGCATGGACGCCATCACCCCGGGCTCGTTCCTGTTCCAGGCCCTCGAGACCTCGCAGCCCGTCCTGGTGCCAGCGGACGCGGAGGCGGCGATCCGCGAGATCCTCACGCCCGGCGAAGCCAGTGACGTCATGACCGCGTTGCACCCCGAGTCGTTCTCGGTGCTCCCGCTCACCGCCCGCGGCCGTACCGTCGGCTTGATCAGCCTCTTTCGCAACGCCGGACGGCCGCCGCTCGCCGGCGCCGACCTCGCCATCGCCCTTGAGGTCACCGGCCGCGCCGCCCTCGCCCTCGACAACGCCCAGTTGTACGCACAGCAGCGCCACATCGCGGAGGGCCTGCAGCGCAGCATGCTCACCGAGCCGCCCGAGCCGGACCACTGCGAGATCGTCGTCCGCTACACCCCTGCTGCGGAGACCGCGTCCGTCGGCGGCGACTGGTTCGACGCCTTCCTCCAGCCTGACGGCGCGACGGTGCTGGTCATCGGCGACGTCGTCGGCCACGACACCGAGGCCGCAGCGGCCATGGGCCAGCTACGCGGGTTGCTGCGCGGCATCGCCTGGCAGAGCGGGGCCGGACCAGCGCGGGTGCTGAGCCGGCTCGACGCCGCCATGGAGGGCCTGCAGATCGGTACGACCGCGACCGCCATCGTCGCCCGCCTCGAGCAGACCGAGGAAGAGCTCGAGCGGTGCGTCGCCCGGCTGCGCTGGTCCAATGCGGGACACCCGGCGCCGATGGCCATCAACCCGTACGGCGAGGTGCAGCCCTTGACCGGCCTCGACGCCGACCTGCTGCTCGGCATCGACCCGCGCACCGACCGGGCCGAGACCGTCGTCACGATGGACCGCGGCTCGACGATCCTGATGTACACCGACGGGCTGGTCGAGCGCCGCGGTCAGGACATCGACGACGGTCTCGCGCTGCTCCGCGACGTCCTCACCGAGCTCGCCCATCTGCCGCTGCAGGAGCTCTGCGACCGGGTGCTCGAACGCATGCTGCCCGAGCGCGCCGAGGACGACGTGGCCATGGTCGCCGTGCGGCTGCACCGGCAGGACCGACCTCGCCCGCCCGAAGCCGGCCCAGAAGACGTCCCGCCCGGTGTGCCGCCGGACGACACCAGCGCCCTCACCGGCTGACAAGGCCGATCGCGGTCACGTGGACGTGTGACCAGTGGACCGCGTTGACCTCACGTACCCAGGATGTTGACGGCCCGGGCGATGACCAGGCCCACGACGGCCAGCGACACCGCTGACTGCAGCGCCATCAGCAGCTTGGCCCACCGCGACAGAGGCAACGTGTCCGTCGGCGAGAAGGCCGTCGCGTTGGTGAAGGACACATAGAGGTAGTCGACGAACCGCGGGTGCCAGTCGAGGCGAGCCAGCTCGGGCATGGCCATCTGCGGGAAGAGCAGGTCGGGATGGGTCGCTGCGCCGGTCGAGCGCAGGAACGGACCGCCCCGGTCGAGCTCCCAGTACCAGAGGCCGAACGCGATGATGTTCGTCAGGTAGATCTCGGCCCCGACGCGCAGCAACGTCGACGCATGCGACGTGCTCTTGTTGCCGTTGAGGATGTCGACGATGAAGGCGATGGCGCTGATCGCGTTGCCCAGGGTGATGGCGGCGACGAGCACCAGAGCCATCGCCCGGACCGGGCGCGAGTGGCGTACGAGACGGAGCGGGTTGGCCACCGTCAACGCGACGAGCAGCGCCAGCTCCAACGACGGCAGGATCCACCGCGGCCCGAGCGAGAGGCGTTCCGGAAGGGCCAGCTGCAGCACCGCGGCGAGCGCGACGGCGACCATGACCGGGAACCGGTGCTCACCCTGGTGGGGGCGCAGCCACCCCGGCAGCTGGGCGTCGTCCACGAGGTGGTGGGCACCACGCAGGAACGCGGCCACGCCGTGGTTGATGGGCGTGTTGTGGCCGCCTGGGACGTCCCCACTCACCGTCGCTACTTCTCCTGTCCGACCAGCGGATCTGCGTCCCGCGTCAGGCGTGGCTCGCACCAACCGGGGTCAACCGATGATGGCAGATCTGAGGGCGGAGACGGCCGCGCCGGGCGACCCTTACCGCTGCCTTAGCCGCAGGTCACCGGGGCAACAGCGCCGCTGGGAACGCCGGGATAACGGGTTGGTCAAGCAGACACAGGTACGCGCCGACAACCGCTACGGTCGGCCCATCGGCTGACCGGAGACCCGTGACAGCCAAGGGGGAGACGACGGTGACCGTGACGCACGCCGGCCTGCTGGCCCGACGGCTGCTACCCGTCGCCGCCGCGTGCACA
Source organism: Acidothermaceae bacterium B102 (assembly GCA_033097465.1). Taxonomy (GTDB): domain Bacteria; phylum Actinomycetota; class Actinomycetes; order JAWWOL01; family JAWWOL01; genus JAWWOL01. Next base: position 1,957,306 of record AP028633.1, on the reverse strand, counting down.
GCCATCGTCACCCTGGCCGGCTGCCAGGACGTCGCCGTCACCCGTGCTGCGGCCGAGACGCTGCCCGCGACCACTGCCGCACCCATCGCGACCCTGTCGCCGACCACCCCACCGCCGCCGCCTGTCTACCCCAAGCCGGTGGTGGTGGCCGCAGGCCTGAGCCATGGACTGGCGCGCTGGGACCGACCGCTCGCCATTCACGTGCACCACGGACGGCCACTGTCCGTGCAGGCCGTCGACACCACCACGAAAGCCCCGGTGGACGGCACCCTCACGGCGACCGGCTGGGTCGCCGCGACCACCGAGGTACCGGGCCGCACGTACCGCATCACGACCGTTGCCCGCGGTCAGGACGGCACCGTCGTCCACCGCACGCTGTCCATCCGTACGACCGGCCCCGCGGCCGTCGTCGACACCTCCGTCTCTCCCTATGGAGACGCGACCGTCGGCGTCGGGGCCACCATCGTGGTGACCTTCTCGCAGCCGGTGACCGACCGAGCCGCGACCGCGGCCGCCCTCACCGTGAGCACGTCGGTGCCCGTGACCGGTGCCTGGCGCTGGTTCTCTCCCACCGAGGTGCACTGGCGACCGAAGGAGTACTGGCCCGCGCACACCAAGGTCAGCGTGCACCTCGACCTGCTCGGGGTGCAGGTCGCGGCGGGGGTGTGGGGACTGCGCAACCGTGACGTGCACTTCACCATCGGCGATGCCCATGTCACCACCGTCGACGTCGCGACCCAGACCATGACGGTGACCAGCAACGGCGCCGTCCTCGCCCGCTACCCGGTGAGCACCGGACGGGCAAAGTATCCGACGAAGGGTGGCGTCCACGTTGTCCTCGCCAAGGTGCCGTCCATCGTGATGGACTCCCGCACGGTCGGCATCCCCAAGTCCAGCCCGGACTTCTACTACGAGACGGTGCTGTGGGACGTGCGGATCTCCGACGGCGGCGCCTTCGTGCACTACGCGCCATGGTCGGTCGCGGCACAGGGACGCCGGCCGGTCAGCCACGGCTGCGTCAACGTCAACCTGTCGCCGGCCATCAGCTTCTACAACCTGTCCATCCCCGGCGACATCGTCGACGTGGTCAACGCCACGGTCGGGCCCAACCGCAACGACCCGGGGATGGCGGACTGGAACGACACCTGGCAGGAGTGGAAAGCTGCGGGCCTGACCAGCTGAGCTAGCAGCCTTCCCGTACGGCGGCAGGGCACAGCTCGTCGGTGACCCGGGCCACGAACGCGATGCCCGACGCGGGCAGCGTCGCCGGCAGCTGGCCGATGCAGTCGGTCAACCGCTGCACCGAGCAGACCTGCACCCCGTCCATGGTCAGCCGGCCGTAGCGCGGCCAGCCGGCAGCACCCGCGGCGACCGGCGTCACGACCGCGGGACGGCGTCCCAGCTCGCCGGCCAGCAGTTCCTCGAGCCGTTCCGCAGAGCGGTGCCGTTGCGCCCGCCACTCCTGGTCTGCCGCTGTGTCGCCCGCAAATGGCGTCACTAGCACCACCCCCGCCGGCCCCACCACGATGTGCACCGGACGTGCGTCTCCGGGCACCAGCCGGTCACGCAGGATCACCCACTGCGCAGTGCTCAACGACCGCAACGCATCGGCGGTCCCGGTGGCGACGCCGTGCTGCTGCCGCGCCGGTTGCTCGCGATGCTGACAGAAAAGCCTTGCCCCCGCGAGGATCCCGTACAAGAAGAGGGCGAGCCAGGCCAAGGGATCGTCGCTGATCACGGCCCATGCGGCAAGGACAGGCGACGCGATCGGCGAGAAGGGGGCGCTACGCCGGGCCAGCTGCGAGGTCACGGCAACCTCCACACCGCGTGCAACAGGTAGCGGCCGGGCCCGGGCACATCCACGGCGAGGTTGCCGCTCGGGTCGCGGCTCACCGTGCCGCCATCGACGATGAGGTACGGCGACCACCGCAGCAGCGCCTGATAGCTGCCGGCCGCAGGGGCCGTGAACGCAGCACCCGTGTCGGTCAGCTGTACGGCAGTCGCGGGCGCGGCGATCACGGGAGCCGGCCTCGCCACCGCGTACAGCCGCCAGTCGGCGTTGGCCCAGACCTGCTTCAGGTACGGAAGTCCGTGCGCCACGAGAGCGGCTTCCCGCTTGGTCCCGAAGTCCAAGGGGACGCTGCGCGGCACCGCGACGAAGGCCACGGCGTTGCGGTCGAGGAACGCGCGGTAGGCGGTCGCGGTGAGCGCGGGTCCGTCGTACAGCTCCGGGTTGAGGTACTCATCAGCCTGGCGTTCCCAGCCGCGCGCCAGCGTCACCGTCGGGAGCAGGCGAGCCGACGGCCAATGGCTGGCGACGTCGACGACCTCGAGCCGGTGGTCGCGTAGCAGCGGCTCGGCCGCGAGCTTGGTACGCAGCGCCGTCACGAACTGCTCGCTGCCACCCGGCCCCGAGGCGTCGACAAGGCTGCCGACCAGGTTGGCCACCGGCAGCACGCACGCGAGCACGCCAGCCGCGACGAGCCGACGCGGGTTCAGCCGGGCATTGGCGATGACGACGGGCGGCACCCCGAGCAGCACCAGCCGGACCAGGTTGCTGCCCACCGCGGTCGGTACGACGAAGGCGGCGACCAGCGCCACCGCGGTCACGGCGGCCACCGCCCGGATCGGCCGGCCGACCGGCGCGGCCAGGACGAGCGCCGTACCGGCGAGCGCGAGGCCGAGGTCAACCGCATCGAACGGCTGCACGCCCGTGCTCACCCCACCGGAGAGCCAGTAGAGGAACGCGACGCTAGCCAGGCCACCACCGACGAGTGCGAGCCACGTCCGCCGATCGGGGCGCTCGACGGCGAGGGCGACCGCGACGAGAACCGCGAGCAGCCCGGCGACCGGACTCGTGAGCACCGCCGCCGTCGCGAGCCCCGACGCCCACCACGCGCGCCCCTCGACGGCAGCGCTGAGCGCCAGCAGTCCGACGACCAGGCCCACGGCAAAGGTGATCCGACCGGCCGCGACGTCCGCGGCCGCGGTCAACGCCAGGGCGACTCCACCCGCCACCGGCCGCACGCTCCGGCGCAGCAGGGGCAGCGCCGCCAGCGGCGTGATCACCAAACTGGCGGCACCGAGCAGCACGGGACCGAGGATGCCCAGCAGAACTGGCGTCGTGAGGCTGTACGAGCTGGTGGCGAGGCCGCCGTACCAGCCCGCCCACCACGCGACGTCACCGCTGCGGGAGAACAGGTCGGCGCGCGCCGTCTGGGCGGCAAGGTCGCCCACGAGAGGCGTGTAGACCACATAAAGGAGGGCCAGCGCCAGTGCCACGGCGCCCGGGATCCCCAGCGCACGACGGTCACTGCGTACCGCCGATGGCATCCCTGCGGGGACGGGCGATCGGGTCACGTGTCCAGCCTCAGCACGTTTGCTCGGCTCTGGCTGTGGCTCTCATCGGGACGACAGGGTCGCAGCCTGTTCGGGCTCCACCACCAGCATATTCCCAGGTGGGGCTCACGGCGCCTACATCAGCGCAGAATGCCTGTGTGGCCGAGAGAGTAGCGGCCTGGTTGTGGCCAGACGCAGACGCCGTGCGGACCGACACCCGTCTTCACCCGGGCGATCAACGCACCGGTGGTGGTGTCGAGCGCGTACACCTCGCTGTTGTAGCGGCCGGACAGCCACAGCACCGTGCCGGCCGCGTTGACGTTGCCCATGTCCGGGCTGGCGTCCCCCGGGATCCACCAGGTGCGGCCCACTGTCCCGTTGGACAGGTTGACCAGGCTGATCGAGCCGGCGTCGCGATTGGTGACGTACATCGTCGTGTCGTCACGGCTCAGGTAGAGACCGTGGGCGCCCTTGCCGGTCGGCAGCAGGCCGATCAGCTTCCAGGTGTGCGCGTCGATCTTCCAGACCCCGTTGGCCCGCATGTCGGCCACGTAGAACGTGTTGCCGTCCGGGGACAGCTTGACGTCCTGTGGCGCATAGCGTGCCGACCCGAGCGAGATGTAGCCGTCGACCTTGCGGTTGACGATGTCGACGACCGCCATCTCGCCGGCGAACTCGCAGCTCGCGAGGAAGTAGCGCCCGTCGGCCGTGAAGTCGCCGTGGTCGACGCCCTTGCAGCCGATGTTGAGCGAGGTCTCCAACGCCATGGTCTGCGGATCGCGAAAGTCGATGCGGCGCAAGGCTTCTGCCATGACCATCGCGGCTTTGCCGTCAGGCGTGAAGTAGAGGTTGTACGGGTCGTCCACGTGCACCGTGCGCACGATCGTCGCCGTGTTGGGGTCGATGGCCTTGAGGTCGTTGGACTTGTCGTCGGTGACCCACAGCGTCTTCAGGTCCCACGACGGCACCACGTGCTGCGGCAGCTTGCCGACCTTGAGCACCTTGACGATCTTGTACGTCGCGGGGTCGATGACATCGACGGTGTTCGAGATGCCGTTGGGCACGTAGATGCGCGACAGGGCACCGGCGGTCGCTGGCGCGAGGTTGGTCGGGCTGTCGGCGGAGTAGATGTTCTTCGGGTCGAGCACGGGCGGCATGCCGGGCAGTCCGCTGCCCTCATCCGGCGCCTGCGAGACCGGCGGATCGGTGGCCGGCGGGTCGGTCGGCGGGTCGAGGGTCGCCGACGCCACCGGCGCACTCGGCGCGACACCGGCGCTGGTGGTCACGGCAGGGGGGCCCACGGACACGTGCCCTTGACCGCCCGTACAGGCAGTGACTCCCAGGCACAAGACGAGCAGGGGTGCTGCCCGGCGTAACCTGATCATGCTGCGGGTCGCAGCGCCACCACAGACGAGGTACGCGTCGGGGTCTCACCGCCGATGAGATAGCCGACCCCGTCGAGCACAACTACGCCGGCGTCGGAGCGCGGGATGGGCAGTCGGCCGACCTGGGTAAACGTGACCCCGTCGGTCGACCGGTAGATGCGCGACGACGTGCCGCCGGGGAACGTGCCGCCCGCGAGCCAGACGGCGCCGCCCAGCACCATTGCCGCGCCGTGGCCGGTCGCGCGTGGCAGGTGACCGGCCACCACGGCCGTACCAGCGGCAACCGAGACGCGCTGGATCACGTCGGTCGGCTGCTTGGCGACGTCGCCGCCGTAGAGGTAGATGTCGGTGCCACGGACCACGACCGCGGGGTAGCGTACCGGGACAGGAAGCTTTGCCAGCACGGTGAAGTGGACTCCGTCGCTGCTCACCAGCACGTCGGCAAGGGTCGCCGTGCCGGTGTAGCCGCCAAGCACCACGACCTTGCTGCCCACCGTCGCCACGACGAGGTCGGACCGGGGCTCGGGCAGAGCGCCGAGCGTCGTCGCCGTGCCACCGGCGGTCAGCTGCTGGATGCCGGAGACCTCCACCGAGGCGCCGCCTGCGTACACGACCATGTGGCTGCCGACCACGGCGCCGGCTGAGTCGTGCACACCGGTCGCCAGGGTGCCGTCACTCGTGGTCTTGCCGGCGACCGGGTCGACGTGGAGCACCTGCGCCGACGAATGGTCGCCGTTGAGCAGTCCGCCGGCGAGCTCGATGCCACCGCCGGGTGCGGCCAACGCAACCATGCGCGAGAGTGGCGTCGGGAGCCGCCAGCTCAGGGTGGTGGCCGTCAGGGTCGTGACCTTCGGCTCGGGGAGCAGCGCGGTGTGGGGGACGGCACCGGAGGTGGCAGCAGCAGAGGTCACGGCGGCGGAGGTCGGCTCCGCTGCCGTCGAGGTCGCCGGCGCGCTCGGCGGGGTGCTCGAGACTGCCGCCGCGGAGCCACCGCTCGACGTACACCCGGACAGGCAGGCTCCCGACATCAGGACTGCGACCGCTGCTAGCGGAAGACGGGGGGTCACCTCGCGTCGCACACGGCCTCCTCGCCGAACCCTCAGGCACGCTGCCCGGCGGCCATGCTCCCTCTCCCCGGTGAGCGATGCATGAGATTGAAATCTATGTCACAACGGACGGAGCCGGCCCCCGAGAAGGGGACCGGCTCCGGCACTGCTGAGGTCAGTAGGCGCTGCGGTCGGTCTCGCGGACCACCGTGCGCTCGACCACGGGCGCGGTGCGCTCCTCGGTGACATAGGTGGCGCCGGCCACGCGGCGGCGCGGGCCCCAGAGCGTCAGCGACATGATCAGGCCGATGGCCCCGGCGACCATCAGGATCACGCCCACGGTGACCAGGTCGACGTGCGGCACCACAGCGTTGACGGCGAAAGCGAGCACGGCACCTGCTGCGATCAGGAAAACACTGACTCCGATACCCACGAGATCCTCCTCGGCTGTCCTGGCGGGCTGCCAGGTCGTTGCGCGAGGTGTTACCCCAAGGAAAGATCTCTAACGTCCAGGTACGGACATGTCACCCTGTTGCAGTAGTGGGCCACTCGAACGCTGCGTCCTCGGTGGCCGCCTCGGCCAGCAGCTCGCGCCTCCGCCTTACCCAGTAGCCGGTGGACTGCTGGTCCGCTGCGTCGCTCATGGGCCCGATGGTCCCCCGAGCGACGCCGGCCCAACCGAGCGCCACAGCGAGTTCACACACTTGTTACGCCGGGTCAGGCGCGGTGGTCTGTCCGGTCCCGGCCGCGCGCGTCCTGCTGGGGTACGACGACCGTGGCCCGGTCGGTGGGGGCCTCCTGCGGGCGGCCGAGCAGCCAGCCCTGACCGAGGTCGACCCCGAGCTCGCGCGCAGCATCGGCCTGTTCGACCGTCTCCACGCACTCGGCAAGGACCTGGCCGCCGTACGCGTGGGCGATGTCGACGACCGCGGCGACCACGGCACTGCTCACCGGGTCGGGCAGGTGCTGCACGATCTCCTTGTCCAGCTTGACCACGTCCGGCCGCAGCCGTACCAGCAGGTTGAGCGAGGAGTAGCCGGCGCCGAGGTCATCGAGCGCCACCCGGCAGCCACGGTCGCGGTAGTAGGCGAAGACGTGCGCGAGGTGGTCGAGGTCATGCACCTGCTCGCTCTCGCTCACCTCGAAAACCAGCTGGTCGAGCCGCAGGCCGGCCCGCTCGGCCGCGCGCTCGGTCGTACGCAGGCAGACCTCGGGTCGGTAGATCGTCGTGGGCAGGAAGTTGACGTAGAGCTGGGCGTCACCGAGCCAGCCGGCCGCACCGTGCAGAGCAGTCGTGCGGCCGATCCGGTCGAGGACGTGCAGCCAGCCAGCGGCGGCGGCGGCCTCGAACATCTCGAGGGGCATCATCGGACCGTCCGGACCGGTGCCACGGAGCAGCGCCTCGTAGCCGATGAGGGCATGCCCGACGTCGAGGCTGACGATCGGCTGGTAGACCGAGCGGAAGGCCTTCCGCTCGCGGGCGAACATCGGCAGCAGGTCGCGGTGTTCGAGGCGCGAGTCCAGCCGGGCCAACGACGTCGCCGACATGGTCGCGGCCAGCAGGGCCTCGCCGGTCTCCTCGCCGAGAACCGCCGCGGTCACCTCCAGGGCCTCCACCGAGGAGAGCGCGCGCCGGGCCGCCCGTAGTGCCCTCTCCGAGGAGATGCCGGTGACCTCGAGGACACCGGGTGCCAGGGTGCGCAGCGTCGCGCCGAGGTCCGCAAGAGCTGACTCGAACGCCGCGAAGGTGTGCTCCACGCGCGTGGCCAGGAGCAGCCGTCCGCTCGCGCAGAGCAGCGCGGGAGACGTGCAAGTGCAGCCGACGCATTGCGACACGGTCACTCCAGCGGACGACATTGAGTCTTGGGGTCATCGTCAACGCTGCCGCCCGCTTGAGCCAATCGGACGGCCCAGTCAGGTGTTGCCGCCATGATGGTGGCGTGACCGACACCCATCGCAAGGCCGGACCCACGCTCGTGCTCGCCGCTCTGGGCGTCGTCTTCGGTGACATCGGTACGAGCCCGCTGTACGCCCTGCAGACGGTGTTCTCGATCGACCACGGAGCCGTGCGGCCGACCCCCGGTGACGTCTACGGCATCGTGTCGCTGATCTTCTGGTCCATCACGGTGATCGTGTCGGTCAAGTACGTCAGCGTCATCATGCGCGCCGACAACGACGGCGAGGGTGGCGTCATGGCCCTCGCCGCGCTTGCGCGCCGCCTCTACGCCGACCGCATGGAGCGGACCGGCTTCCTCATCATCATCGGCATCATTGGGGTCTCGCTCTTCTACGGCGACTCGGTGATCACGCCGGCCATCAGCGTGCTGTCGGCGGTCGAGGGGCTCAAGGTGGCGGCCCCGAGTCTCGGCCACGTGGTCATCCCGGCGGCCGCGGTGATCCTCACCCTGCTCTTCGCGGCGCAGCGCTTCGGCACCGGCAAGGTGGGACGGCTGTTTGGGCCGATCACCGTCCTGTGGCTGCTCGCCATCGCCGCAGCGGGCCTGCGCGAGGTGATCGCGCGGCCCGGCGTGATCCGCGGACTGTCCCCCACCTATGCCGTGGCGTTCATCGTCGCCCACCCTGGACGGGCCTTCATCGCGATGGGCGCCGTCGTGCTCGTCGTCACCGGCGCCGAGGCGTTGTACGCGGACATGGGCCACTTCGGCCGACAGCCGATCCTGCGCGCCTGGTTCTTCGTCGTGTTCCCAGCCCTGACGCTCAACTACCTGGGCCAGGCCGCGATGATCCTGCGCAACCCCGGGTCGGCGGCCAACCCGTTCTTCCTGCTGCTGCCCAACTGGTCCCGGTGGCCGATGGTGATCTTGGCCACGGCGGCCACGGTCATCGCCAGCCAGGCGGTGATCTCCGGCGCGTTTTCCCTGTCCCGGCAGGCCATGCAGCTCGGCCTGCTGCCACCCCTGACGGTCCGGCAGACGTCCGAGCACGAGGGCGGCCAGATCTACCTGCCCGGCATCAACGGGGTGCTCTTCGTCATGGTGCTCGTGGTGATGCTGGCGTTCCGCTCGTCCCAGCGGCTCGCCACCGCGTACGGCGTCTCTGTCACCGGGGCCCTGGTCGTCGACACGGTGCTGCTCCTGCTGGTGGCTCGCGTGCTCTGGCAGTGGCCGCCCTGGAAGCTTGCACTGGCGGGCATCGCCTTCGGCGGGATCGAGCTGACGTTCCTCGCGGGCAACCTGTCGAAGGTCGTCCATGGCGGGTGGCTGCCACTGCTCATCGCGGTCGTCGTGTTCGTCATCATGACGACTTGGCAGCGCGGTCGCAGCATCGTCCTGTCGCAGCGCCAGGCGCGCGAAGGGTCCCTGGACGACTTCGTCGACGAGGTGCGCCGCCGAAAGTTGACGAGAGTGCCTGGTACTGCGGTGTTCCCGCATCCTGGAAAGGACACCACACCGCTCGCCCTGCGAGCAAACACCGACTACAACAGCGTCCTGCACGAGAGCGTCATCATCGTCTCGTCGTCCGTCGCCAACGTCCCGCACGTTGCGCCCGAGGAGCGGTACACCGTGGACAGCCTCGGCTACCGCAAGGACGGCATCCAGCACGTCCTCGTCCGGACCGGGTTCTCCGACGACACCAACCTGCCCGAAGCACTGCAGCAGGCTGTCGACCTCGGCGTGCTTGGGCACGAGCCGGTACAGCTCGAGGACGCGTCCTATTTCCTCTCGCAGGGCGCACTGCAGCGCACCAGCCGCCCTGGCATGGCCCGGTGGCGCAAGGCACTCTTTGTCACCATGGCCCACAACGCCGCCAACCCGGCCAAGGTCTTCGGCCTGCCCACCGACCGTACGGTCACCATGGGCGTCGACATCGAGATCTGAGCGGCCCGGTCAGGTGGTCGGACGGCGGAGGCTGTCGGCGACGGCATCGAGGGCCGGCTGCACCACCCGGTAGTAGGCCCACTTGCCCCGCTGCTCGCGGGTGATCAGGCCCGCCTCGACCAGCTGCTTGAGGTGGTGGGACACCGTCGGCTGCGAGAGACCGACCGGGTCGGTGAGGTCGCACACGCAGGCCTCGCCGTCGGCATGGGCAGCGATCAGCGACAGCAGCCGTACCCGGGTCGGATCGCCCAGAGCCTTGAAGACGCCGGCAAGTGCCTCGGCCGCGGGCTGGTCCAGGACACCTGCCGTGACCGGGCTGCAGCACGCGTCGAGCGCGTTGGTCAGGAGCGGCAGGATCCGGGCGCGGGCGATCGTGGTCATGACGTCAGTGTGCCACTCACATTGACAACCGTCGATGCGTGCTGCATCCTCAACCCATCGAAGCCCATCGATGCGAGGAGTCGGCCATGACGAGCAACGACACGGTACGGGAGCAGGTGCGCGAGCGGTACGCCGCTGCCGCCGTCGCGGTGAGCAGCACCGGGGCACAGGCACTGGCGGTCGTCGACGCTGACCAGTGCTGCGCCCCCGCTGCGGAGCAGAACGCCTCCTGCTGCGGCGGCACGGAGGTCGATGCCGCGTTCGGCGCCGCGCTCTACAGCGCCGACGAGCAGGGTGAGCTGCCCGCGGCAGCGGTCGCTGCGAGCCTGGGCTGCGGTAACCCGATGATGGTCGCCGACCTCAAGGCCGGTGAGCGCGTGCTCGACCTGGGGTCCGGCGGCGGCATCGACGTGCTGCTCTCCGCTCGTCGCGTCGGCCCCACCGGATTCGCCTACGGAGTCGACATGACCGACGAGATGCTCGCCCTGGCAAGGGAAAACGCGGCGGCGGCGGGCGCGACCAACGTCGAGTTCGTCAAGGGAACGATCGAGGACCTCCCCCTGCCCGACGCCTCGGTCGACGTCGTCATCTCCAACTGCGTCATCAACCTGTCGACCGACAAGCCCGCCGTCATCGCCGAGATGTTCCGGGTGCTCACCCCTGGCGGGCGCATCGGCATCTCCGACGTCGTCGCCGAGGACCACCTCAGCGAGTCCGACCGGGCCGAGCGCGGCTCGTACGTCGGGTGCATCGCCGGGGCCCTCTCCCGTACCGAATATCTCGTCGGCCTCACAGCAGCGGGCTTCGTCGACGCTGACGTGACCTTCACCCACGAGGCAGCACCGGGCATGCACGGCGCCATCGTCCGCGCCACCAAGCCCGCCACGCCGGCCAACACCTGCTGCTCCCACGCCACCCAGCAGACCTGCTGCGAGCCCTCGGCAAAGGCGGACTGCTGCGGCGGCTCCTCCACCACCGGCACGTGCGGCTGCCAGTGACCGACGCCGTAACCTTGGGTCGGCGGGCGTTCGCCGAACTGCTCGGCACCGCCTTCCTCGTCGCCACGGTGGTCGGGTCGGGCATCGCCGCCTCCCGGCTCTCCCCATCCGACATCGGCCTGCAGCTGCTCGAGAACTCCCTCGTCACCGGCGCCGCCCTTGTGGCGCTTATCCTTGCGCTGCAACCGGTCTCGGCCGCCTTCAACCCGATCGTGACCCTGATCGAGTTGGCGGTACGGGCGATCCGCCCACGCGAGGCAGCCGCCCTCGTCGCGGCCCAGCTGACCGGCGGCGTCGGCGGTGCGATCGTGGCCAACCTGATGTTCGGGCTGCCCGCGGTGACGCTGTCGCAGCACCACCGCAGCGGCGGCGGCCTGCTCCTCGGCGAGGTGGTCGCGACGCTGGGCCTGGTCGTGGTCATCCTCGGCGTCGTCCGGGGCGGCCGACCCCAGCAGGTTGCGGTCGCCGTCGGCGCCTACATCACCGCCGCCTACTGGTTCACCAGCTCGACCAGCTTTGCCAACCCGGCGGTCACCGTCGCCCGCACCCTGTCCGACACCTTTGCCGGCATCGCGCCCGCGTCGGCTCCGGCGTTCGTCGCGATGCAGCTCGTCGGCGGCGCTCTCGGCCTCGGTGCCGTACGCATCCTCCACCCCCACCTTCTCCTGCCACTTCTCGAGGACGACGCATGACGGACAAGCCCGTGATCCTCTTCGCCTGCATCCACAACTCCGGCCGCTCGGTGGCCGCCAAGGTGCTCGCCGAGCACTACGCCCAGGGCCGCGTCGACGTACGCTCGGCCGGCTCCGAGCCCGGCTCGGGGGTCAACCCGGTCGTCGCCGCGGTCCTCGCCGAACGGGGACTGTCCACCGAGGCGGAGACGCCGACCCAGCTCGACTACGACCTTGTCGAGGGCTGCGACGTGGTGATCACCATGGGCTGCGGCGAGACCTGCCCCGTGTTCCCCGGCAAGCGCTACGAGGACTGGCAGGTCACCGATCCCAAGGGCCAGGACCTCGAGACGGTACGGGGCATCGTCGATGACATCGACCGCCGGGTCCGTACCCTGATCGACACGCTGGGGCTATAGTCGAACACATGTTCGAGACGCTGGCGGGGCTCAACGACGAGCAACGCGCCGCCGCGGGCTTCGTCGGCAACACCCCGCTGCGCATCCTGGCCGGCGCGGGCACCGGCAAGACGACGGCCCTGGCGAGCCGGGTGGCATGGCTGGTCGAGACCGGCACCCCGCCCGAGCGCATCCTGCTGCTGACCTTCACCCGCCGCGCCGCCCGCCAGATGCTGTCCCGCAGCGAGACGCTGCTCGCGGGAGTACGGACCAACCACGGGCGCGTCCAGGGCGGCACGTTCCACTCGGTGGCCCACCGCATGCTGCGTCACCACGCCCACCCGCTCGGGCTGCCCGAGGGCTTCTCGATCCTCGACACGGGCGACGCCGCCGACCTCATCGACCTCGTCCGCGACGACCACCTCGCGTCCGACGCGACCCGGCGGCGCTTTCCGCGCAAGGCGGTGCTGCTCGACCTCTACACCCGCACGGTCAACACCGGGAGGCCACTGCGCGAGGTCGTCGACGAGAGCGCGCCCTGGTGCGCCGAGCTGCTGCCCCAGGTCGCCGCCATCTGTCGCGACTACGTGGTGCGCAAGCGGACGCTCGGGCTGCTCGACTTCGACGACCTGCTGCTCTACTGGCGCACCGCTGCGGCCGACCCCACGGTCGGGCCTCAGCTGGCGGCTGAGTTCGATCACATCCTGGTCGACGAATACCAAGACGTGAACAAGCTGCAGGTCGACGTGCTGGTCGCCCTGCGCGCCGCCGACCGCAGGCTCACGGTGGTCGGCGACGACGCCCAGGCGGTGTACGGGTTCCGGGCCGCCGACCCGCGCCACCTGCTCGACTTCGACCTCGTCTTCCCCGACGCCACGACCATCACGTTGGAGACCAACTACCGGTCGTCACCCGAGATCCTGCTCGCCGCCAACGCGATCGGCGCAGCAGCGCCCGAGGGCTTCCGCGCCGTCCTGCGCGCCGCCGATCCCGCGCGCTCCGCTGGCGCCCAGCCCCAGCTGCTGCGCTGCGCCGACGAGGACGCCCAGAGCGCGGCGGTCTGCGAGCGGGTGCTCGACCACCGCGAGCTGGGCATCCCGCTGCGTGAGCAAGCCGTGCTGTTCCGGGCCGCTCACCACGCCGACGCGCTCGAGCTCGAGCTGTCCCGCCGGCGCATCCCCTACGTCAAGTACGGCGGCCTGCGCTATCTCGAGGCTGCCCACGTCAAGGACCTGCTGGCGCTGTTCCGGCTCGCCGACAACCCACGCGACGAGCTGTCGTGGTTCCGGCTGCTCCAGCTCTTCGACGGCGTCGGACCGGCCACCGCCCGCACGGTGATCGCCGGCCTCGACCTGACGGAGCCGGGGTCAGTGCTCGACCGCTGGCCGGCTGCCGCCGCGACGCTTCCCGCTCGGGTACGCACGCTCAGCGACACCACCGTCGCCGCTCTGCCGTCCCAGGCCGGCGAGTCGGTCGGCGCCCACGCGGCACGGGTCTCGACCGCGCTCGCACCACTGCTCGAGCAGAACTACCCCAACGCCGAGGCCCGCCGTCACGACCTCGACGCACTGGTCCACGCCGCCGGCTCCTGCGCGCGATTGACCGACGTTGCCGCCGACTTCACCCTGGAGCCACCGCGCTCGACCGGCGAGCTGGCCGGGCCGCCGCTGGTCGACGAGGACTGGCTCACCCTCTCGACCGTCCACTCGGCCAAGGGTCTCGAGTGGGACGTCGTCCACGTCCTGCACGCCGCCGACGGCAACTTCCCGTCCGACATGTCCCTGGGCACCAAGGAGGGGCTCGAGGAAGAACGCCGACTGTTCTACGTCGCCATCACGCGGCCGCGACGGGCGCTCCACGTCTACTTCCCGCTGCGCTATCACCACCATCGCAACGCCCACGACGACAAGCACTCGTGGGCCCAGCCGTCCCGCTTCCTCGACGACGGTGTGCTCGCCGTCCTCGACCAGGTCACCCTCGCCGCCCCCGATCTGCGCCGGTCGATCAGCATCAGCGGGGTCACTGCCGACACCGTCGCCGACCAGCTCGAGGCCCTGTGGGGCTAGTTGACTCACGTCCGCGCAGGGGCCAGATCTCTGTATCGTGCCGAGGTTTGTCGCGTTTGCCGAGGTGCGCCGGGACGACGGTTCCTCTAGCATTTGGTGAAAGCTGAACGGTGCCGTGGGAGGTGTTGGGTGGCTCGCTCAGACGGATCGGCTTCACAGTCTGCGCGGCCGGACCTGCAGACGCGCGCCCTGCCTGACAGGGAGGCCGCAGTGACGGAGCGCGAGCAAGAGGCGGTCAGGCGGAGCGCCGCCGCCGACCAGCGGGACGCCGCTGCGGACGAGCGAGACGAACGGGCAGACCGGCGCGATCGGGTGGCCGACCGGCGCGACGCCATTGCCGACGTTCGAGACCAGCACAGCGCCGAGCGTGACGTCGACGTCGACCGCCTGCTCGACAACGCCGACCAGGCAGACGCCGCGGCTGAGCGGCGGGACCGGCTCGCCGAAGCCCGCGACCGGGCCGCCGACGCCCGGGAAGAGGCCAGCGGCTCCACCGATCCGGCACCGGGTTTCGACCGCGGTCAGTCCGGCGTCGACCGGGTGCAGAGCGGCCGCGACCGCGACCGGGGCGCCGCTCAGCGCGAGGCGCTGCTGGCGGCCCGCCGAGTCTCCACCGAGCGGCGCGAGGCGGCCGGCGTCGACCGGATCGCTGCTGCTCAGGACCGGGCATCCGCCGAGGCTGACCGCAACGGCGACCACGACGATCGGGAGCAGAACCCCGCCACCTGACCGGTGCTGCTCGCGCGTTGTGCCCTGCCGGCGGCCAGGCCGCCTGAGCCGCCGCCTGTCGCACCATGCCGTCGCGGACCCCTGCCTGCTCCCGGTCACGCTGTTTCCGTGCCGCGAAAGCACACAAGCGCCGGTTGAGACGCCTCGATACCGGGACAAAGAGACCCGCAGCGCCGCAGTTGGTGTGCAGTCCCGGCACGGCAACCGGGCCCGAAAAACCTACGCAAGGTGACCTTGCGTCGGCACCCGCGGCCTGGGTGGCGGTCAGGGGTCGCTGGCCGTGGCTCAGGCTGTCGGCGCGGACGGACGCCGCTGGACGGCCCCGACCGCCGCGCACACCGCAACCGTCGTGCCTGCCATGAGCAGCCGCTCGACCAACGTGCCGTCGGTGTCGACCTTGCTCATCGCGGCGGTGCCGACAACGGCCGGCAAAAGCCCGTAGGCACCTCCCACGCCCGCACCGGCGAGACGTTCGCGCAGTCCGACGGGCGCTCGCACCGGCGGGGCGGGGGCCTCGACCGGCGGCGCGAGGCCGGCTTCATCGGCTCGTGCCAGGTGTACGGCGCCTGCGGCCACGAGCGCGACCGCCAGGACGTCGACGACCAACGCCACCGGGCTGACCGTCAGCCCTTCCCGCAGCAGCACCGCGGCGAGCACGACCGCGACTACGGGGTCGGACACCGTCAGCGCCGGCAACGCCTGGCCGAGGGTGCCGACCTGGAAGGCGGCCTGCGAGACACCGACGGCCACGGCACCGATCGCGACTGTGGCGGCGAGGGCGGTCAGCCCGCGCCCGGTCGCGACGCCCGACCAGCCGTGCAGGCGGCGCAGCTCGCCGAGGTCCTCCAACAGCACGGAGGTCACGGCAAATCCGCCGCCGGCGACCGTCGCCAGGAGCACCGACTTCACGTGGGGCGCCAGACCACGGCTGACCAGCAGCGCTAGTCCTAGCAGCGCGAGCGTGACGGCCGTCAGGGTGACCACCGCGACGTACCCGAGGACAGCGTGACCGCCGGGCGCCCGGGAGAAGGCAAGGAACAACCCCAGCCCGGCTACGACGGCGGCCGCCGCGACCAGGTCGCGACGCGTCGTGCGGTTGCCGGTCAGCAGGCCGCTCAGCGGGAGTGCGTACAGCAGCCCGGTCACCTGCAGCGGCTGGACCAGGCTGACCGGTCCCAGCCCGAGTGCGAGCACGTGCAGGAAGAGGCCGGCGACATCGGCCACCCCGCCCAGCAACCACAACGGGCGGCGGAGCAGCCGGAAGAGCCCGGAGACCGCCACGGTCGTGCCGTCACTGGTGCTGCGGCGCGCCTCGTGGTGCTGCAGCGCCGAGGCCACGGCATAGCAGGCCGCCGCTGCCAGCGCTGCTGGCACCGCCGCCGCGCTGCTGCCCATCACGTCTCCCAGCTGCCCGCGGATGCGCCTGTCAGTGCGGGATTGTGCCCACCCACTCGAAGTGTGCACCGTCCGGCCGCAGGAAACGGCCGCCCCAGGCGAACCCGTGCGCCGCCATGATGGCGACCAGGCGGGGGTCCTGCTTGGGCGGGGAGCCCAGCGGGTTGTTGGCCACGTTGATGTCGATGGCGATGCCCCAGCTGTGGCTGGACAACGTGCCGCCGGCGATGACGCGGGCGGTACGCGGGTTCCAGCAGCCGCCCTCGTACTGGAAGTCCGCCGTGTTGATCAGGCTGCCCAGCCCGCGTGCGGTCACCTCCTTCATGGCGGCCTCGAGATCGCTCATGACGGCGGTGTTGCAGGTCACGTCACCGAGCTGGGTGACCCGCCGGCTCACCAGGTGCTGGTTGATCCACGCCTGGTCCGGGACGAAGGCGTTGGTGCCCGCCGGACGGAAGGAGAACTCGCCGAAGTCGAGCTTGCTCTGCAGCTGGGTCAGCACCGTGTCGGCACCGCTCATGTAGCCGTTGGCCGTGGTGGTCTTGACCCGGATCGTCCGCGACGGCCAGGCCGTGTGGGCCACCGTGGTGAGGCGGGTGACGGAGAGCGGGCCACCGACCAGGAGGTAGTTGGCCGTCGAGCCGGCGACCAGTGGTCGCTTGCCGAGAGCCGTCGCCATCTCGTGGCCGCCGATGACGTGGGCGTCGACGACGGCGCTCACGGGCAGGCTCGTACCGTCGGTGAACGTAATCGAGCCGCCGACCCCGACGTGGCGCAGGCGGGCCTCGTCGGTGGCCAGCACCAGACCTGCGCGCATCAAGGCGGCCAGCGTCGGCACATTGGCGGCCACGGCGTACGAGGCCGGGTCGGCGATCAACGTGTCCACGGCGATGTCGGGGAAGGCCGCCACCCCACTGGCCACCAGCTGCTCGGAGGAGTAGACGGCGGTGACCGGGCCAGAGACCTTGCCGGCGAGGGTGGCCACCTCAGCGGCCGAGAAGCCGTGGGTCGCGTAGATCAACGTCCGGCCGGCGAAGAGCAGCCCCCCGCCCAGGGCTGTCGCAGCACGAGGCTCCACCGGCGCAGCGGCCACGGTGGAGCTGCCCGACCCCGCCGGCGAGGTCGACGCAGCTGCCGAGGACGGGGCCGCGGCAGGTGAAACAGCTGCCTTGCTGGCCACCACTGTGCTCACGGCGGCTGGGGTTGCCGAGGTGCCACCGGAGCAGTGCGAGGCCACCAGCAGGACCGTGACGGCCATGAGGATTGGCGCCCCCAAGCGGCGGGCCATGCGTTCGGGCACCATGCGTGGCAGGCTATTTCGGCAGCCTGGAGGCGGGATGAGGCCAGCATAGGTGTCGCCTGTGGAGACACTGTGTCCGACCTGTGCCGAGACGGCAGGCGCGTGCTGCCGCGACGGTAGGTTGGTCACCGCCCCGCCCTCCGGCGCGCCGCGCACGAGGAAGGAGACCCGTGACCCCGACCCAGCTGCGCGCGTTCGCTGCGGTCGTCCGCCTCGGTTCCGTACGCAAGGCGTCGGCAGCGCTCGGCGTCACCGAGGCCGCCGTCTCGGGCCACGTCGGCCAGCTGCGCAAGGAGCTCGGCGACAAGCTGTTCACCCCCACCGCGGCGGGCCTGGCCTTCACTCCCGGCGGGCTGCGCCTGGCGAGCCGCGCGGCCGAGCTGCTTGGCCTGCAGGACCGCACGGTGCTCGAGGTCAGCCAGGCGGGCACCGGCCGTCGCATGCTGCGGGTGGCCGCCTCGTCGCTGTTCGCCGAGCACGCCGCGCCGGGCCTGCTCGAGCTGTTCGCCAGCCGGGCCGACGACCTCGACGTCGAGCTCAGCGTGCACGACCCGCTGACGTTCAACAGCCTGCTGCTCACCCGCGCCGTCGACGTGGCGATCGGCCCCAAGCCGCCCGACCTGGACGAGGCGATCAGTTTTGCGCCGTTCCTGAACTACCAGGTGGTCATGGTGGTGGGGCCGGAGCACCCGCTCGCGACCATCACCCCTAGCATCGGCCAGCTGCGCGAGCAGACCTGGCTGCTGGGGCCTTCCGGCGCTGCCGAGATCGGTTTGGTACCAGGCATTCTGCGTCGCATCAACGTGCCAGAGGAGCACCAGCAGATCTTCCAGAGCCACGCCGCCGCGATGGAGGAGGCCAAGCGTGGCAGGGGGGTCGCCCTCGCGGTCTCCTTCGCCGCCGGGCCCGACCTCGCGCGCGGCGACCTCAAGCGCATCACCAGCCAGCTCGTGCCGACCGACGGCGCCTGGGGCATCGTCTCTCTCTCGGGCAGGGACACCCCGCCTGCCGCCGCTGAGCTGACCCGGTTCGTGCACTCGCCGCGGGCGACGCAGGCGATGTTGCGCGGGGCCGGGGTCACCGTCGGGCGGTTCCGGCCGTCCATCCACGTGACCCTGTGGAGCTGAGCCCAGGTGACATCGCGGAGCTGAGCGAGACCTCGCCGATGACCCGACCGAGCGAGCGGAACGTGTCGGCGGGCAGCAGCCGGTCGCAGTAGGGCAGCGCTGCGGCCATCGTCGCCACCCGCGGCTCGAAGCCGGGAGCGCCCGCCCGGGGGTTGATCCAGATCACCCGGTACGCGCGCCGGCGCAGCCTGGCCATGGCGGCTGCCAGCTGCTCCGGCGGGTCGCTGTCCCAGCCGTCCGAGGCGACGATCACGATGGCGCCGCGCACCGAGCCACCGTGGTGCGAGGACAGCAACGCGGTCAGGTTGGTGGCGATGCGGGTGCCGCCGAAGCGGTCGACCACGCGTTCGGTCGCCAGCTCGATCGCCGTCTCGGCCGACCGGTGCGACAGCACGTGCGTGAGCCGGGTCAGCGTGGTCGCGAAGGCGAAGATCTCCGCGTCGGCGGTCAGGGCCAGCGCCCGCATCAGGTGGAAGTAGGCCGTGGCCTGGGCCTGCATCGACTGGCTCACGTCGCACACCATGACCACCGGTCGCGGCTTGCGGACCGCCCGCACCCGTACCAGCTCGATCGGCTCCCAGCCGGTACGGCGCGAGCGGGCAATCGTCGCCCGGACCGCGACCCGGTGACCGCTGTGCTGCTCGGCCATTCGCCGGGTCCGGCGGGTCGGCCACGATGGCGCCGCCCGCTCGAGCCACTCGCCGAGCAGGCGCATCTCGGCGGCCGTGAGGTCCTCGAACGCGACGTCGGCGAGCCCGACCAGCTCGCTTGGCAGCCGTTCCGGAACAGCGAGGTCGCTGTCGGAGTCGTCGGCGTCACCCACCGACGGAGGCAGCGTCAGCCAGGGCAAACCGGCGCCGGCCTCGAGGTCGCGCGCGTCCCCGGCCAGGGAGGCAAAGCTCTCGTCGGAGCTGACGGTACGGGCCAGCGGGGTGCGGCGTGCGTGCGGATCCATGTCGAGCACTGCATCGTCGAAGACTGCGGCGAACACCGCGTCGAAGACGTCGAGGTCGGCGTGGCGGCGTACCAGGGTGACCCGCGCCGTCCAGTAGAGCGCCGACCGAGTGTCCGGCGGCGCCGCACCGAGGGCCCGTACGAAGTCCTCGGCGTTGGTCAATCCGACCGGCACCCCGCGTGCCCGGAGCCGGCCGGACAACGCGACGGCGAAGGCCGCGCGGTCGACCGACCCGAGCACGGTGGCCGGCGGCATTGTCATCGTCGGGCGATCGCCCAGATGATGAGGGCGATCGCGATGACGGCCGCGATCGCCGGCGGGATGGCCCGCTTGTAGACCGACGAGCCGGCGACACTCATCAGGTCGAGTGGCTCCGGCTCGGCCGTCGTGATGCGGCGCACCGGCGACGGCTGGGCCACGGCTGCGGGCGCATCGTCAGCCGGCGCGGCCATCGGGGCCTCGGCCGGCACGGTGCCCGCAGGCACCAGCAGCATGGCCTCGAGGTTGTCGACGAACTGCCCGAGCAGCTTGGCCGAGACCTCCTTGATCATGCCGCTGCCGAACTGCGCGACCTTGCCGCTGATGTTGAGGTCGGTGCTCACCGTGACGATCGTGTGGTCGCCGTCGGCCTTGAGCCGGGCGTCGATGAGGGCGTTGGCGTTGCCCGCGCCGCGCGAGTCCTTGCCCTTGGCGTCGATGACCGCGTGGTGGTCGTCGTCGTCCTTCTCGACGAACCGCGCGGTGCCCGAGTAGTCGCTGATCACCGGTCCGACCTTGATCCGCACCTTGCCGGAGAAGACGTCGCCGTCGACCCCGGTGAGCTGGGCGCCGGGCAGGCACGGCGCGATGCCCTCGAGGTCGGTGAGCACCTCCCACGCGCGCTCGATGGGCACGCTGACCGTGAACTCGTTGTCGATCTTCATGGGTTCCTCTCGTGGTACGGGTCAGGCGGAGGCCGGCTGGGCGTACCCCAGCTCGTCGAGCGCGTCGATGATGCTGGTGCGGTCGTCCGGCGTCTTGGCGAGAGCCCCGAGCGTCCGCACGATGTCACCGCGGACCAGCTCGGACACCCCCAGGGCCGACAATGCCGACAGCCAGTCGATGGTCTCGGCCATGCCGGGGGCCTTGTCCAGCTCGAGCCGACGAACCCGCCCGACGAACTGCGTCGTCGAGGCGATCAGTGACGCATTGGCCGAGGGAACCGATCGGCGCAGGATCTCGGCGGCCCGCTCGGCGACGGGGAACTCGATCCAGTGGTAGAGGCAGCGCCGGCGCAACGCGTCGTGCAGCTCGCGACTGCGGTTGGACGTGAGGATGACGATGGGCGGCCTTGTCGCGGTGAACGTGCCCAGCTCGGGGATGGTGACCGACGACTCGCCGAGGAACTCCAGCAGCAGGGCCTCGAACTCGTCGTCGGCCCGGTCGATCTCGTCGATGAGGAGTACGGCCGGCGAAGCGCCCGCGTGGCGGATCGCCTGCAGGACAGGCCTTTCCTGCAAGAATGCCTCGGTGAACAGGTCGGCGTCGGCGAGGCTCTCGTGCCGCGACTCGGCGAGCCGGATCGTCAGCAGCTGACGCTGGTAGTTCCACTCGTACAACGCCTCGCTGACCGTCAGGCCCTCGTAGCACTGCAGCCGGATCAGCGGCGTGTCGAGCGCGACGGCGATCGCCTTGGCGGCTGCGGTCTTGCCGACGCCCGGCTCGCCCTCGAGCAGCAGTGGACGCCCGAGGGAGAGCGCGAGGAAGACGGCGGTGGCCAGTCCCTCGTCGACCAGGTAGTCGACCGCGTCGAGGCGCGTCCGGACATCGTCGACGTCGGCGAAGGTCATCGGTGGGCCGCGGGAACGTCGGCGGCCAGCAGCCGTTCGTAGTCGAACCAGGTATCGACATCGATGGGCACATCGTCGTCGACCGCGAGCTCCGTCACCGCGTACTCGCCCGAGTGCAGCACGCGCCAGACCGCCTTGTCGCCGTGGAGGCCCCGCAGCTCGGCAAACATCTCGCGGCTGAACCAGAACGGGTGACCTAGGCCGTCGCGGTAGCGGCACACCCCGATGGGTGCGTGCTGCGCCGCTGCCACCAGGGCGTAGACCGAGGCCACGCCGACTCCGGGTTGGTCGCCCAGCAGCAGCACGACACCATCGGCGCGCGGGTCGACATGGTCCATGGCCGTCGCGACCGATCCGCCGCACCCGTCGGCGAACTCGGGGTTGTCGATGACGTCGACCCGGGAGAGGTCGATCTGCTCGCGCACACTCTCAGCGGCCCCACCGAGCGTGACCAGCAGCTGGTCGAAGTGACAGTGCCTAGCCATGTCCAGCGTCGACCCCAGCAACGTACCCCCGCGGAAGGGCAGCAGCTGCTTGGCCTGTCCCAGTCGTCGCGAGGCGCCTGCCGCGAGAACCACGCCGGTCACGAACACGCGCTAGTGCTCCACCTTCTCCGCGTAGCGGTCCCGACAGCCGGTGCTGCAGAACCACAGCTCCTCACCGTCGACGTGCAGGTGAGGGGTGTCGCCCATGACCGCAACGGTCATGCCGCAGATCGGGTCGATCTGCTGCACCGGCACGACCCGGGTGGTGGCGACGACTGACGGCAGCGTCGGGGCGGCGCCGCCGAGGCGGAGCGCCGCGACCAGCTCGGCGACGATCGCCAGCGCCACCTCGGCCGACGTCTCGGCTCCGATGTCGAGCCCTGCGGGCGTGCTGATACGGGCCCGCTCGGCGTCGTCGACGACCACCTCGTCGAGCACCGACTGCCCGCGCCGTTTGCTTGCCACCAGGGCGATGTAGCCCACACCGGCGTCGAGCGCCGAGCGGATGGCCTCCTGCTCGTCGCGTCCCAGGCTCGCGACGACCACCGCCGTCGCCCCCTCGGGCGTCACGACCGGGTGCAGTCGGTCGGTGGTGTAGCCGAGCACGTCACAGAGCGCGACAACCGCGTCAGCAACAGGGGTGTTGCCCACCACGTGGACCAGCGGCGCCGGCAACATCGGCTGCAGGAAGATCTCGAGCGCACCGCCGGAGAGGCACGGGTTAACCACGACCCGGGCGCCCGGCAGGTCGGGGAAGTCGACGTCGCCCTCGGGCAGGACGCGCAGCAGCACCGCCTCGCCGCCCGACAGCGCGCTCAGCGCTGCGACCCGTACCGAGCCCTCGGCGCACTGTCCGCCGACGAAGCCCTCCATGGTGCCGTCGGCCAGGATGATCGCCGCGTCGCCCGGGTGGGCCGACGACGGTGACTGGGCACGCACCACCGTCGCGTGGACGAACGGCACCCGGTCACCGGCCAGCTCGCGGGCTCGGTCGGCGATGCGTGACGTCACGGTCTCGCCGGCGCTCAAATCGGCGGCCTCGCCCGGCCCTGCATGGCATCCCACACCCGGGACGGGGTGAGCGGCATGTCGGCATGCCGTACGCCATAGGGCTTCAGCGCGTCGACGACCGCGTTGACGACCGCGGGCGGCGAACCGACGGTGGCCGACTCGCCGACGCCCTTGGCACCGATCGGGTGGTGCGGCGACGGGGTGACGGTGAAGCCGGTCTCCCAGTGCGGCACCTCGAGCGCCGTGGGGATGAGGTAGTCCATCAGCGAGCCGCCGAGGCAGTTGCCGTCCTCGTCGAACGCGATCATCTCCATGAGCGCCATGCCGACGCCGTCGGTGAGGCCGCCATGCACCTGACCCTCGATGATCATCGGGTTGATCCGGGTGCCGCAGTCGTCGACCGCGATGAACCGACGGACCTTGACCTGCGCCGTGCCGGGGTCGATGTCGACGACGCAGATGTAAGCGCCGTGCGGGTAGGTCAGGTTCTCCGGGTTGTAGCAGATCTGCGCCTCGAGGCCGCCTTCGACGCCCTCGGGCAGGTCGCCGGCGCCATGGGCCCGGAACGCGATGTCCTGGATGGTCACCGACTTGGTCGGGTCGCCCTTGACGTGGAACGAGCCCTTGACCCACTCGAGGTCCGCGACCGACACCTCGAGCATGCCCGAGGCGATCAGCCGCGCCTTGTCCCTGACCTTGCGGGCGACCATGGCGGCCGCCGCACCCGAGACCGGCGTCGACCGACTGCCGTAGGTGCCGAGGCCGAACGGGGTCTGGTCGGTGTCGCCGTTGACCACCTGGATGTCGGCCGGCGCGATGCCGATCTCCTCGGCGATGATCTGGGCGAACGTCGTCTCGTGGCCCTGCCCCTGGCTCATGCACGAGACCCGGACAACCGCCTTGCCGGTCGGGTGGATGCGCAGCTCGCAGCCGTCGGCCATGCCGAGGCCCAGGATGTCCATGTCCTTGCGCGGCCCGGCGCCGACGGCCTCGGTGAAGAACGCGACCCCGATGCCCATCAGCTCGCCGCGCTCACGCTTCTCCGCCTGCTCGCGGCGCAACTCGTCATAGCCCGCGATGCGCATGGCCTCGCGCATCGTCGGTTCGTAGTTGCCCGAGTCGTAGACCCAGCCGGTCTTGCTGGTGTACGGGAACTGTTCGGGGCGCAGCAGGTTCTTCAGCCGCAGCTCGACGGGATCCATCTTGAGGTCGTAGGCCAGCACGTCGACCATGCGCTCGACGAGGTAGACCGCCTCGGTGATGCGGAACGAGCAGGCGTAGGCGACGCCGCCCGGCGCCTTGTTGGTGTAGACCGCGGTCATGCTCGCGTAGGCGGCCTCGATGTCGTACGAGCCCGTGAAGACGCCGAAGAAGCCGGCGGGGTACTTCGTCGGAGCGGCTACCCCGTTGAAGGCGCCGTGGTCGGCCAGCACGGTGGTGCGGATCGCCAGGATCTTGCCTTCCTTCGTCGCCGCGATCTCGCCACGCATGATGTAGTCGCGCGCAAAGCCCGTGCTGACAAGGTTTTCCGAGCGGTCCTCCATCCACTTCACCGGCTTGCCCGTGAGCAGCGAGCCGACGATGGCGCAGACGTACCCCGGGTAGATCGGCACCTTGTTGCCGAAGCCGCCGCCGATGTCGGGCGCGATGACCCGGATCTTGTGCTCGGGCAGGCCGGCGACGATCGCGTACAGCGTGCGGTGGGCGTGCGGCGCCTGAGTGGTCGACCACAGGGTGAGCTGGCCGTCGATGCGGTTGTAGTCGGCGACGGCGCCGCAGGTCTCCATCGGCGCCGGGTGCACGCGTGGGTAGACGATGTCCTCGACGACGTGGACGTCGGCCGCGGCGAAGACCGCCTCGGTCGCGTCCTTGTCGCCGGTCTCCCAGTCGAAGATGTGGTTGTTGGTCTTGCCCTCGAGGTCGTCGCGGATGACCGGCGCGTTGGGGTCGAGCGCCTTCCGGACGTCGATCACGGGCGGCAGGATGTCGTACTCGACGTCGATCAACTCGAGCGCGTCGCGCGCGGCGTAGCGGTCCTCGGCCACGACGAACGCGACCTCCTGACCCTGGAAACGCACCTTGTCCGTGGCCAGCACGGCCTGCACGTCGTTGGACAGGGTCGGCATCCAGGCCAGGCCCTTCTCGGCCAGCATCGCGCCGGTGACGACGAGCTTGACCTTGGGCATGGCCATCGCCGCGGTCGTGTCGATACTGACGATGCGGGCGTGGGCGACCGGCGAACGCAGGATCGCGAGGTGGAGCATGCCCTTGAGCTGGACGTCGTCGACGTAGTGGCCCATGCCGCGGATGAAGCGGGGGTCCTCCTTGCGGAGCATGCGCCCGTGGCCCATGGGCTTCTTGTCGTTGTCCTCGAACGCGGTGATCGGGCGGTCCTCGACGGCGGTCATACCGTGACCTCCTCAGCGGAGACGGTACGGGTACCGGCCTCCTCCGCCGCGGCCCACTGCACCGAGCGGACGATGGTGGTGTAGCCCGTACACCGGCAGATCTGGCCCGAGATCGCCTCGCGGATCTCCGGCTCCGTCGGGTGGGGGTTGCGGTCGAGCAGCGCACGCGAGGTCATCAGCATGCCGGGGGTGCAGAACCCGCACTGCAGGCCGTGGCACTCCATGAAGCCCTGCTGCACCGGGTCGAGCACGCCGTCCTGCTCGAGGCCCTCGACGGTGCGCACCTCGTGGCCGCCGGCCATCGCGGCGAGCATGGTGCACGACTTGACCGGCTCCTTGTCGACCCAGACCACGCAGGTGCCGCAGTTGCTGGTGTCGCAGCCCCAGTGGGTGCCCGTGAGACCGAGGTGGTCGCGCAGGAAGTGGACCAGCAGCAGCCGTCCCTCGATCTCGCGGGTGACGCTCTCGCCGTTGACCGACATCGTGACCTGCATCTGCTATGCCTCTCCGCGGATGTGGGGGGTGGCTTGTACGCGGGCGACGGCGCGGCGAAGCGTGCGCCGGGTGAGCTCGTTGGCCAGGTGGCGCTTGTACTCCTCGGTGCCCCGCATGTCCGTGGCCGGGTTGCAGCTGCGGGCGGCGATTTCGCCGGCCTGCGCGTAGAGCTCCTCAGACGGTGCCTTGCCGCGCAGCGCCTCGGAGATCTCCGGCAGACCGGCCGTGTTGGGGCCGACCGCCGCGAGGCCCACCCGGGCGTCGGCGATCACGTCGCCGTCCATCCAGACCGCAGCGCCGGCCGAGACGACTGCCCAGTCGCCGGCACGTCGCTCGACCTTCTCGTACGCGCTGGAACCGTTGGGCCGCAGAGGAAAACGCACCTCGGTCAGCATCTCCGCCTCGCCAACAGCGGTCTCGTACGGGCCGCGGTGGAAGTCCTCCATCGAGACCACCCGCTCGCCGTCGCGGCCTCGGATGACGCAGCTGGCGTTGAGCGTGGTGCAGACCGCCGACAGGTCCTCGGAGGGGTCGGCCTGACACAGGGAGCCGCCGAGGGTGCCGCGGTTACGGACCACCGGGTCGGCGATCACCCGCTCGGCGTCGGCGAAGATGGGGAACGACGTGGCGAGGTCGGCCGACTCCAGCAGCTCGCGGTGGCGGGTGAGCGCCCCGATGCGGATCTGGCCGGCCTCCACCTTGATGTAGCCGAGCTCGCGATGCAGGTCGTTGATGTCAATGAGGTACTCGAAGTTGGCCAGCCGGAGCTTCATCATCGGCAGCAGGCTGTGGCCGCCGGCGACCAGCCGGGCCGTGTCGCCGAGCCGGTCGAGCAGCCCGATGGCATGGTCGACGCTCGTGGCCCGCTCGTACTCGAAGGGTGCTGGAACCTGCATGCGGGACTCCTTCTGGAGTGCGTGCGTAACGCGCTAGTGACATTGGTCTCTTCCGCGCTTGCGGTGTCAACGGCGACTTAAGGCAATGCTTAAGCCTCTCGGCACCTCGCCGGGTGCCGGTTAACCGAAGCCTTAAGTCGCCGTTGACAGGCGGTCGCGGCGTCCGCATGCTGCGCCCAGCGGTCCGGCCCGAGCGGTGGTGCTCGAGCCGGCGAACCGCGGAGGAGGGATGCCGTGGCAGGTGCGTCCTGGCTGCGCTGGTCCCTCGCCGCGTTGATGATCGCGATCACCTGCTACCACCTGGTACGGGTGGCCGCAGCACGCCGTGATGAGGCCGACGTCGACCTCACGCACGCCGCGATGGGCGTCGCGATGGCCCTGATGCTGGTCGGCGCCCTGACCTCGGGCGCCAGCCGCGCGTGGGCGCTGGTCTTCGTCGCCCCGACGCTGTGGTTCGTCGGCCGCAGCCTGGTCGGCTACATCCGACTCGGCCTGGCAGCCGTCGGCGGACCCCTCCGCCAGACCGTGGTGAGCGCGGCCATGCTGGTGATGCTGCTGGTCGCCGGCGCACCCGCCGCGCGCGCCGGCAGCTCGCCGATGGCCATGCC
Organism: Acidothermaceae bacterium B102; assembly: GCA_033097465.1. GTDB lineage: Bacteria > Actinomycetota > Actinomycetes > JAWWOL01 > JAWWOL01 > JAWWOL01. Next base: position 1,929,945 of record AP028633.1, on the reverse strand, counting down.
GTCGATGGGCTCGTCGGCGACGGCCGGGGGCAACGTGCTGGTCCTGGCGCTCGTCGCCGGGGTGGCCGCCGTGGCGATCTCGACCGCGTCGCGGCTGCGGCCCCGTACCGGATCGTCGTTGGTCAACCCGGGCTGCCAGCTCGCCATGAACGTCACCACCGTCTACATGCTGCTGCTCCTGCTCTGACCCCCGACGATCGAGGAGACCTGTGCGCGACATCACCGACGGCATCGCCGCGTGGCGGGCTGCTGGGGTGCGCTTCGCCATCGCCACGGTCGTGCAGACGTGGAACTCCGCGCCACGCCAGCCGGGAGCGGCGATGGCCGTCGCCGACAACGGCGACGTGCTCGGCAGCGTCTCGGGTGGCTGCGTCGAGGGCGCGGTGTACGGGCTCGCGCAAGAGGTCATCGCGACCGGCGTGCCGGTGCTGCAGACCTACGGGGTCTCGGACGACGACGCTCTCGAGGTCGGCCTGACCTGTGGTGGCACGGTGGCGCTCTTCGTGCACCCCGGCGACGCCTATCCCCAGCTGGACGACGTGCTCGACGCGGTCGCCGAGGGACGGCCGGTCGCGGTCGCGACGGTGATGACGCCCGGGCCGTTGCTCGGCCACCGGCTCGTGGTGACCCCGACCGAGGTCGACGGCACCTTGGGCAACGAGGGCCTTGACGTCGGCGTGCTGGAGCACACCCGCGGGTTGCTCGCCCACGGTGGCAACGCCGTCGTGCACGTCGGGCCACGCGGCGAGCAGCGCATGGACGACCTGGCGGTCTTCGTGCAGTCGTTCGCCCCGCCGCCGCGCATGCTGGTCTTCGGCGCCATCGACTTCGCCAGCGCGGTCGCCCGCATCGGGACGTTCCTCGGCTACCACGTGACGGTGTGCGACGCGCGACCGGTCTTCGCGACCCGCAAGCGGTTCCCGGACGTCGACGAGCTCGTCGTCGAGTGGCCGCACCAGTTCCTCGCCCGCACCGCGGTCGACGAGCGGACCGTCATCTGCGTGCTGACCCACGACCCCAAGTTCGACGTGCCGTTGCTGGAGAAGGCGCTGCTCACGCCGGCCCGCTACATCGGAGCGATGGGCAGCAGGCGCACCCACGAGGACCGGCTGGCCCGGCTGCGCGAGCGCGGCGTGAGCGAGGAGGCGCTGAGCCGGCTGAGCTCTCCGATCGGCCTCGACCTGGGCGCCCGTACCCCGGAGGAGACCGCCGTCGCCATCGCCGCGGAGATCATCGCCATGAGCTGGGGCGGGTCGGGAGACCGGCTGAGCCACAGCCACCTGGCCATCCACCGATGACCCGGGCACTCGCCGACACCCACGGCCGGGTGGCCAGCGACCTGCGGGTCTCGCTGACCGACCGGTGCAACCTGCGCTGCACCTACTGCATGCCGGCCGAGGGCATGACGTGGCTGCCGCGCCGCGAGGCCCTGACCGACGACGAGGTGGTGCGGCTGGTCCGCGTCGCGGTGACGATGCTCGGGGTACGGGGCGTCCGCTTCACCGGCGGCGAACCACTGCTGCGGCCGGGGCTCGAGGACATCATCGCGGCCACGACCTCGCTCGTACCGAGTCCTGCCGTGTCGTTGACCACCAACGGCATCGGACTCGCCGCGCGCGCAGATGCTCTGGTACGCAACGGTTTGCGGCGCATCAACGTCTCTCTCGACACCTTGGACCCTGCGCGGTTCGTCACCCTCAGCCGACGCGATCGGCTGGACGACGTCCTCGCCGGGCTGGAGGCGGTACGGGCCGCTGGACTGCGGCCGGTCAAGGTCAACGCCGTCCTGCTGCGCGGGGTCAACGACGACGAGGCGCCCGACCTGCTGGCCTTCTGCATCGACCAGGGGTTCGAGCTGCGGTTCATCGAGCAGATGCCACTCGACGCCGACCACGTCTGGCGTCGCGACCACATGGTGACGGCCGAGGAGATCCTGGGCGGGCTCGAGACGCGGTTCACCCTCACGGCAGACGTCGCGGCCCGGGGCAGCGCACCGGCCGAGCGGTGGCTGGTCGACGGCGGCCCGGCGACGGTCGGCGTCATCGCGTCGGTGACCCGACCGTTCTGCCGCGCCTGCGACCGGACCCGGCTGACCGCCGACGGGCAGGTGCGCGACTGCCTGTTCAGCGACGGTGAGACCGATCTGCGCGACCTCCTGCGCAGCGGGGCCAGCGACGCACAGCTCGCCGACCGGTGGCAGCTCGCGATGCTGGGCAAGAAGGCCGCGCACGGGTCGGACACGGTCGGCTTCGCCGAGCCGAGCCGGTCGATGAGCGCCATCGGCGGCTAGCAGCCCTGCAGTGTCGACAAAGGAGAGCACCGATGAGCACAGACCACGAGCAAACACATGACAACGACGCGAGTCGGAGTGGGGAGACGGTCGACGAGGCGGTCGCCACCGCCGAGGCGGGGAGCCAGGTCGAGGGAGTCCACACCCCGTCGGGGCAGGCGGAGTCGGGAGACTCGCGGCTGGAGCAGATGACCGAGGTGGAGGGCGTCGGCGAACCGCGCATCGACGGCGACCCGCAGTAGACCCGGCACGCGCTGCACCGGGTGAGAGCCCGTCGCGCCCTGGGCGAGTTTCTGTGCTGCGCCTGCACGCAAAGCGAGGGCCCGGCGTCCGGACCACGCTCAGCCCGTCGCGTCCGGGGCGACTTTCCGTGCAGCTACGGCACACAAAGCGTGGCCCTAGCGTTCGGGCCGCGCTCAGCCAGGCTCGACCGGGACGACTTTGCGTGCAGCGGCGGTCCTGGGGCGCGGCTCGGCACCCGCCACCGACGGCAACGTGATCACGACCTCGGCGCCGCCGCCGTCCCGGTTGTGCGCGGTGGCGGTCCCCCCGTGCGCCTCGGCCACGGCCTGGACGATGGCGAGGCCGAGCCCGCTGCCGCCCGAGTCGTCGCTGCGCGCCTGGTCCGGCCGGCTGAACCGTTCGAAGGCATGCGGCAGGAACTCCTCGGAGAAGCCGGGGCCGGTGTCGGCGACCGTGATCGTGGTCTGGCCATCGGCCTGCTCCGCGATGATCTGCACGCAGCCGCCGGAAGGCGCCACCCGCAGCGCGTTGGCGACGAGGTTGTCCAGCGCGTGCCGCAACCGGTCGGGGTCGACGTCGATGCGCAGGCCGGGCGGCGAGACCACCTCGAGCGTTACCCCTTGCTCGGCAGCGGACCGGGAGCGCGTGCTCGTTGCCTGCAGCAGCAGGGGTTCGAGCAGCACACTCTCGCGCCGGACCTGCAGGTCGCCGTCGTCCGAGCGGGCGAGGAAGAGCAGGTCGTCCGCCAGCCGAGCCAGCCGGTCGACCTCGTCCGCCGCCGCCCGTACCGCGAGAGCGAGCTCGTCCCGACGACGCGACGGTCGGTCAGCGAGCTCGAGCTCCATGCGGAGGACGGCCAACGGCCCACGCAGCTCATGGCCTGCATCAGCGACAAAGCGACGCTGCCGGGCGTGGGCGAAGGCGAGCCGGTCGAGCAGCGCGTTGAACGTGGATCCGAGTGCTGCCAGCTCATCTCGTCCCGGCGGGACCTTGACGCGGGCGGTCATGTCGGCCGCGGTGATGGCCTCGACCGAGCCGCGCATGCGGTCCACCGCGCGCAGAGCCGCAGATCCCAGCACCCAGGCGCCGGCCGCCGACAGCAGCACCACGAGGGATCCGGCCACGATGAGGCTGTGGCCCAGGCTGTCGGTCGCCTCGTCCTCCTCCTCGGTCGGCGCCGCGACGAGGACGATCCACAGGCCGTTCGGGCGGGACACCGGTTCGACGAGGATGCGGTAGGTGACGTCGTTCTCGGTCCGGTCAGCGAGGACCGACTTGCCGGCCCGCAGCTTTGCCTGGTCCTCGGGGTGCAGCAGCCCGGTGCCCTGCAGCGCAGGTGACTCCTGCACCGCCACCCCGTCTGGCCGGAACACTGCGGTCAGCAGACCGCCGACGTCGCTGCTGCTCGGTGGTGCTGCGGGCTGGGTCGTCTCGGTGAGCTGGGTCGCCGTGAGCCGCAAGGGCACCGCCCGGCTGCGCAGCGACGCATCGGTCGCGTCGCGCAGGCCGCCGCTGAGCTTGTGCAGGTAGAGGATGCCTCCGACGACGACGACGATCGCAGCAGCAATCGTGAACAATGCCGTCAGCCGAAGGCGCAGAGACACCTCAGTGAGCCGGTACGGGCCGCAGCCGGTAGCCGACGCCGCGGACGGTCTCGAGGTCCTGCCACTCGGCGACCTCCTGCATGCGCCGCCGCAGCAGCGCCACGTGCTGCTCGACCACGTTGCTGCGGGCGTCGTACGCGAAGTCCCACACCTCGGCGAGGATGCGCCCGCGGGTCAGCACCTCACCCGGCGACCGCAGGAACAGCGACAACAGGTCGAACTGCGTCGGGGCCAGCGTGACCTCGACACCGTTGTTCCAGACCCGGCGGGCGGCGGGGTCGGCCCGTACCGCGCCGTGGGAGAGGACCGGCTCGCGGTCAGGGGTGCCGCGGCGCAGCATCGCGCGCAGCCGGGCGGTGAGCTCGGCGAAAGCGAACGGCTTGATCACGTAGTCGTCGGCGCCGGCGTTGAGCCCGCGGACCCGCCAGTCGAGCTCGTCGCGCGCGGTGAGCATGAGCACCGGCGCCCACTGACCGTCGCGGCGCATGCTGGCACACACCTCGAACCCGTTGGCGCCGGGAAGCATGACATCGAGCACCACCGCATCGTACGGCTGCTTGGACGCCAGTTCGATGGCATCAAGCCCGTCGCCCACGACGTCGACGGAGTAGCCCTCCTCGGTCAGCCCACGCCTCAGCAGGGCGGCCATCCGAGCGTTGTCCTCCACCACGAGCACGCGCATCCCCCCACTATCAGCCAGCTTTATGTACGTCATATGAAGAACGTCTGATACCGGGGAGGGTCAGCCGGAACGTGCTGCCCCCGACCAGGGCCAGCTCGCCGCCCTCGGTCTCGGCCAGTGAGCGGGCCAGCGACAGGCCGATGCCAGTGCCCTCGCCGCCAGTCACCCGCCGGTCGAACACCCGCGGCGACAGGTCGGCCGGCACCCCGGCCCCGCAGTCGGCGACCTCGACGTACACGTCGCCCTTGAGCGTGCGCGCGGTCACGGTGACCCGCCCGCTGCCGTGGTGGAGGGCATTGTCGAGCAGGCAGCTCAGCACCCCGGCGACGTGCTCGCGCCGGGCCCGTACGACGACGTCGCCTTGCAGGACGAGCCGCAGCGACCGTCCGTCGAGCTCGAGGGCCTGCGACCAGAGGGCGGCCTCGTGCCGGATCAGCTCGTCCAGGTCGATGAGCGTGGGGGCGGCCGCGTCGCCGCGAGCCCGCGCCAGCAAGGCGCTGATGACCCGGTCGAGCCGCTCGACCTGCGCGAGCGCCGCCTCGGACTCCTGCCGGACGTCGCCGTCGCCGATGCGGGTCAGCTCCTCGAGGCGGAGGCCGATGCCGGTCAGCGGGGTACGCAGCTGGTGCGCGGCGTCGCTCGCGAAGTTGCGCTGCTGCTCCAGCATCGCCGCGATCTGGCGCCCGCTGCGCTCGAGCACGTGCGAGACGCTGTCGATCTCGGTGATGCCGCTGACCACGGGCACCGGGGCGAAGTCGCCTCGCCCCATCGCGTCAGCGCGCTGGACCAGCTCGGACAAGGGGCTGACCAACCGGCGGCTCTGCCACAGGGCGAGCCCGACGGCAGTGCCTACCGCCAGCAGGGCCAGGCCGACGACGAGCAAGCTGTACGCGCGGGCCCGGTTGACCGTCGTGCTGCGCTGCGCCTGCACCGTGATCGTGTAGCCCGAGACGTGCACTGCAGCCTGCAGCAGCGACCCTGACAGGGTCGGCCCCGCGGTCGTGCGCGCGCCCTGCGGTCCGACCACCACGATGTGCCGGCCGTGGAAGGCGTCGGCGTAGCGCTGGAGCCCCACCGGGAGGCGCTCGTCCAGCCGGTCCTCGACGCCGGCCGCGACGCTCGTCGCCTGCTGGCGCAGGCTTTCCCGGGCAGAGGTCCAGACCTCGTGCCGGGCGAGCAGCAGCAGCGGCACGCCCAAGGTGACGACCGCGACCAGGGCGATCGTCAGGGTGCTCCGCAGCAGGCGGGCCTTCACGCGTCGTCGCCACGGAAGCGGAACCCCGTGCCCCGTACCGTGGTGATCAGGTCGGCCCCGATCTTCGCCCGCAGCCAGGAGACGTGCTGGTCGAGCGTGCGGCCGCCCCCGCCCCACGACGTCTCCCAGACATCGCGTAGCAGCTGCTCCCGCGTCACCACCTGACCGGCGTCCGACACCAGCCGCGCGAGCAGGTCGAACTCCTTCGGCGACAGCGTGAGCTCGTCGTCGTGGAGGTAGGCGCGACGGGAACCGGTCTCGACCCGTACCCCCGAGGCGCTGAGGTCGCGGGGCTCCGCCCGCCGGGCCGCCGCCCGTACCCGCGCGAGCAGCTCGGCCAACCGGAACGGCTTGGCGATGTAGTCGTCAGCCCCCGCATCGAGGCCGTCGACCGCGTGGACCTCCTCCGAACGTGCCGTCAGCAACAGGATCTGCAGCTTGGGCCGGCTGGCTCGCAACCGCCGGCAGACCTCGAGCCCGTCCATGAACGGCAGCCCGACGTCGAGGATCACCAGGGCGATCTGCGGCGAGCTGCCCGCGGCCAGGCCGGCTGGACCGTCGACCGCGAGGGTCACGTCGTAGCCCTCCCGGGTCAGGCCACGCGCGAGCGGGGCGCTGATCGCCTCGTCGTCCTCGACGAGCAGCACACCCAGGGTCGCCATGCGTCGATGGTGGCAGCACCCGGTCGGCCGGTCGAACTTAGGACGGACCTTGACACGCCCTTGACATCAATCTGCCGATGCTCGGTACATGACGACAACCATGACCCCGCAGTCGGTCCGCAGCCGCACCATGCTGAACAAGGTGCCCGAAGTCACCGTCTTCTTCTGGGTCATCAAGATCCTGTGCACCACGGTCGGCGAGAGCTTCGCCGACTACATCAACGAGACGCTGGGCTTCGGCCTGACCAACACCACCCTGGTGTTCACCGCGGCGCTGGTCGTCGTCATGGTCGCGCAGTTCCGGGTGCGCCGCTACATCCCCGGCATCTACTGGCTCGCCGTCGTGCTCATCAGCGTGGTCGGCACGTTGCTCACCGACAACCTCACGGACGGACAGGGCGTGCCGCTCTGGGCCAGCAGCACGGTCTTCGCGGTGCTCCTCGCTGTCGTCTTCGGGGTCTGGTACGCAAGGGAGCGGACGCTGTCGATCCACTCCATCGTGACCACGCCCCGTGAGGCGTTCTACTGGCTCACCGTGCTGGTGACCTTCGCGCTGGGCACGGCCGTCGGCGACTGGACCCTCGAGCTCACCGGCTGGAACCCCGGCCCCTCGGTGCTGCTGCCCCTCGGCCTGATCGCCGCTGTCTTCGTCGCCTGGCGCCTCGGCGCGGGTCCGGTGCTCGCGTTCTGGGTGGCGTACATCCTCACTCGCCCGCTGGGCGCCAACCTCGGCGACTTCCTCGGCTCGTCGCACGCCGACGGCGGCATCGGCCTCGGCACCCTCGGCACCTCGCTCGTGTTCCTCGGCACCATCCTCGCGGTCGTCATCTACCTGACGATCACCCACGAGGACGAGACCGAGCGGGTCAAGCGCGAGGCGCAGGAGCTCGTCGCCTGACCCGGCCCCACCTTTTCGCGCCCCACCCTTCCGGATCACTGGGCCCGTTTGGTCCCTATGGTCAGCGCCAAACCCGCCACAAGGTCCCAGTGATCCACAAGCGTTCGTGATCACTGGGGCGCCCCGCACCGAATGAGCGGCTGCATTCGCACCACTTTCCCCCAGTGATCCACATCGGGGGCGGCGGCCGGGACGGGGTCGCCACGACGGGTGGACGGGCGTGCCAGCGGTCACACTGGAACCCCGTGACCCATCTCGCCGAGAACCTGCTGCGCATGCCACCGCTGCTGGCACTGCTGCTCGTGTTCACACTGCCCGCGCTCGAGGCCTCGGCGTTCGTCGGTTTCCTGGTGCCGGCCGAGCCCGGCGTGATCCTCGGCGGCGTGCTGGCCAACCAGCACAAGCTGTCGGTGTGGGCGGTGCTCGCGGCCGCCATCGCCGGCGCGATCATCGGGGACAGCATCGGGTACGAGGTCGGCCGGCGCTGGGGCCGCCGGCTCACCGCGCGGATCCCGCACCGCGTCCTTCGACCGGAACGGGTTGCCCAGGCAGAGGAGTCGGTACGGCGCCTCGGCGGGCGGGCGGTGTTCGTCGGCCGGTTCACGACCACGCTGCGCATCCTGGTCCCGGGGTTCGCGGGCATGAGCCGGGTCCCGTACCGCGAGTTCCTGGTCTGGAACGCCGCCGGCGGAGCGATCTGGGCCACGGCGTTCGTGGTGCTCGGCTACGCCGCCGGCAGCCAGTACCAACGCGCCGCCCACAACGCGTTCCTCGCCGGGTTGATCCTGGTGGCCATCGTCGGGACGGTCGGGACAGCGGTGTGGCTGCGGCGGCGTCGTGCCACCCGGCGCGAGCTCAGCTAACCGACGCGCCGACCCCAGCCGCGACAACGCCGGCAGCTGCCGCGAGCACCAACGTCAGCACGACGGCTCCACGCCGTACCGCCAGCAACACCGCGGCCGCGGCCAGAACCCCGTACTGCCAACCGAAGTCGAGTGCCTGCGCCAAGGGCACCGCCGCTCCCGCGATGCCGCCGATGACCGCAGGCCCCGCGCCAGTGAGGAACGCCTGGACCGACAGGTTGGCCCGCAGCCGGCCGAACTGCCGGGCGCCGAGCAGGACCATCACGAAGGACGGCGCAAAGGCCACCACCGCGGCGAGCAGACCGCCACCGATACCTGCTGCCGCGTATCCGACAACCGCGACCGTCTGCACCACAGGCCCGGGCGTGACCTGCCCGAGGGCGACGGCGTTGAGGAACGCTGCGCCCGTCATCCAGTGGTAGCGGTCGACGGCGTCCGACTGCATCAACGGGATGATCACGAAGCCGCCGCCATAGGACAGCAGCCCTACCTTGACCGCGACCCAGGCGAGCGCGCCGATGCCGCCCGACGCCGGCGCGGCGGGCAGCGCCAGCACCGACAACACCGCCGAGGCCTGACGCCGGGCAGCGACCTCGACGAGCCCGCAGCAGACGAGGACGACCACGAGGTACGGGCCGGCCGTCGCCCCGGTGAGCGCGCCCAGGGCCAGGTAGCCGATCCACCGCAGGCGCTCGCCGCGGGAGGCGCCGATCCGACGCCAGCTCGACGGCACCAGACCGGCAGCGGCACTCAGGGCGACCGCGGCCACCGCGGCGCCCGCCCCTGCGGCAGCGCCCCGTACCCACAGCGGCGGTGAGCCGAGGAACACCGCAGCGAGCGCCAGGATCAACGCCAGCCCGGGCGCGATGAAACAGACCCCGCCGATCAGGGCGCCGCGCGTCCCTCTCAACCGCCAGGCGCAGAAGATCGCCAGCTGGGTCGACGCCGGGCCGGGCAGCAGGTTGGTCGCGGCGATGCCGTCCTCGAACTCAGCCGCGCTGAGCCAGCCGCGGTCGTCGACGCAGAGGCGGCGGAGCAGGCTGATGTGGGCCGGCGGCCCGCCAAAGCCGATGCAGCCGAGCCGCAGCCATTGAGCCGCCACGGTCGACAGCGCGACCACGGGGTCGTCCGGCCGAGTCGTGGTCACCCTGACATCATCGCGTGCACCCGCCCGACGGCCGAGATGTCCGGCGACGGTCCACGCCCCGTTCACCTGCCGCACGTCCGGCCGCAACGTCGGGATGTTTGGGTGCGGAGATGACCGCCAGCCCCGCGTTGAGCGCCGAACGACTCAGCAAGCGGTACGGGTCCCGTACCGCCGTCGACGCCGTGTCGCTTCAGCTCACCCGCGGCGCCATCCACGGACTGCTCGGCCCCAACGGAGCCGGCAAGACCACGATGCTGCGCATGCTGCTGGGGCTGGTCCGCCCGGACGCCGGGACGGTGCAGGTCGACGGAGCCGTCTTGGGTCAGGACGTCCCCCGCGGCCGCCGCGGGGTCGCGGGATTCGTCGACGCACCGAGCTTCTACCCGTACCTCACGGCGAGTCGCAACCTCGAGCTGCTGTCGGCATGGGACGGGGCCGCGAGCCATGCGCGGGTCGAGGAGCTGCTCGACCTGGTCGGGCTGGCCGGCCGCGCGCAGTCGAAGGTGCGCGGATTCTCGACCGGCATGCGGCAGCGACTGGGGCTTGCGGCCGCGCTGATCAGCGATCCCGCCGTGATCATCGTCGACGAGCCGACCTCCGGGCTCGACCCGGCAGGAGTCCGCGACGTCCACGCACTGCTCTTGGCGATGGCCGCGTCGGGCCGCACGGTGCTGCTGAGCAGCCATGACCTCGATGAGGTCGAGCGGCTCTGCACCGACGTGACCGTGCTGCGTCATGGCTCGGTCGTCTACTCCGGCGGCATCCAGGCCCTGCGCGCGCAGACCGGCCGGCGGATGTGGCGGTTGCAGACCAGCGACAACGACCAGGCCCTGCTCCTGGACCATCCTCACGTCGTCATCGAACCGGGCGCCGGTGGAGCCCTCCAGGTCGCCGCGAGTCAGTCCGACTTCGACGACCTGCTCTTGGCACTGGCCGCCCGGCGGGTCGTGGTCCGTGAGCTGTCCCGCGAGGAGCTGTCGTTCGAGACGCTCTACTTCCAGCTGACCGGTGACAGCCTGCCGTCGGCCGCCGAGGAGCCGGCGTGGCCCTAGACCTGGTCAGCACTCCGACCCGCGACCCGGACAGCCCCCGCCACCCGCTGGTGCAGACCTACCAGTGGGAGCTGGAGAAGCTGTCGGCGCAGTTCCGCACCCGGGCTGCCGTGGTGGTCGCGCTGCTCGGACCGCTGCTGTTCGGCGTCGGCCTGTCCGTCTCCTCCAACGTCCCCGCGGACACGCTGTTCGGTCGGTGGGTAGGCGATTCCGGCTACGCCATTCCCCTCGTGGTGCTGGGCTTTGCCGGGTCGTGGGGCTTCCCGCTCCTCACCTGTCTCGTCGCCGGCGACATCTTCTCGGCTGAGGACCACTACGGCACCTGGACCTCGATCCTCACCCGCTCGATCAGCAGGCGCGGCGTGTTCACCGGCAAGGTGCTCGCCGCGGCTACGTACGCCGTCGTCGTCCTCGTGCTGCTCACGCTGAGCAGCCTCGCGACGGGTGTCCTGCTGGTCGGCCACCAGTCCCTCATCGGGCTGTCCGGCAACGTCGTGTCCCCCGGTCCGGCGGCGGGCCTGGTGCTGGCCAGCTGGGCTGTCGCGCTGCCGGGCGTGCTGGTCTCGGCCAGCTTGGGCGTCGTGCTGTCGGTCCTCAGCCGCAACAGCCTGGCCGGCATCGTCGGGCCGACCGTGGCCGGGCTGGTGTTCCAGCTCCTGCTTCTCGTTCCCGGTCTCGGGCCCGTACGCGCGGTGTTGCCCAACGCGTCGTTCATCGCCTGGCACGGCCTGTGGGCCGACCCGACCTTCACCGGGCCCGTCCTGACCGCCACCCTTGCCGACCTTGTCTACGTGGCCGTCTTTCTGGGCGTCGCCTGGTGGTCCTTCCACCGACGGGACATCGCCGCATCATGAAGCGCTTCCTTACCGCCGGCGCCGTCCTCCTGGCAGCGACGACCCTCACCGGTTGCTCCGGCGGAGGCGTCTCCGCCGACGGGCTGGGCCGGGCCGTCGGCACCGCCTACCAACGTCTCTACGTCGTCCAGCAGCACGACCTGGGTCGTACGGAGGTGACCCCCCCTGATCGTGCCGCCACCTGCACCCGCAACGGATCCGGCAGCGGGAGCGGCAGCTGGGTGTGCACGGTGCACTTCCCCTACCCGGACGGGCATCTCGTGCCGCTCTCGTTCGACGTCGAGGTGCAGCCGATCGGGTGCTACACCGCCACCGGGCCGCCAGCCGTCGTGGGCCAGCTCACCCTGGCCAGTCCGGCCGGGGGCTCGGTGACCAATCCGCTGTTCGCCTTCGACGGCTGCCTCGCCACCGGCTGACCCTCTTCGGGGCGCCCTGCACAGGATCAAAGATCCATGACAGCAGGCTTTGTCCGGGTCGCCACCGGCTGTTCATCTGTTCGCCGCCCGGGCCGACCGGCCCGCTCCTAGGCTCGCTGTGAGTCCGCTTTGAGCGGAATGTTCCATGAGCTGGAGGCATCCATGACCCGTCGCCTGTTCACCCGGGCAGCCCGCACCCGCAAGGTGCGTGGCTTGACCGTCGGAGTGATCGGCCTCGCTGTCGCCGTCACCGCAACCGGTGGTGCGACCGCAGCCAACGTCATCAGTGGGGGATTCGGCAATGAGCAGGTCGGGCACGAAGACGCGTCGGGCAAGCTGCTGCCGGACAACCAGCGCATCACCCCGTACGGCCAACGCAGTGTCATCACCAACGGTCGCCTGCTCGCCAGCAACCTCAGCCCCAACGGCAAGCAGCTCGCGGCGCTGAGCTGGCAGACCTTCACCGGCTTCGTCACGGTGTTCGACGCCGCGACCGGCAAGGTCCTCCAGCAGGTGGGCACCGGAGTCGGCACCGACGCGGTCCTCGGCGACGGCACGGTCGCGGCCGACGGCCCGTACTACTCGCCGGACGGCAAGAGCCTCTGGGTGCCACAGACGTCGGACCTGCTGAGATTCGCGGTCAACGCCGACGGCACCCTCGCCGCCAACCCGACCAAGATCCTGCTGGCAGACACCACCGGGCCCTGGCTCCCGTCCGGCATGGCGTTCTCCGCCGACGGCAAGACGGCGTACGTGGCCCTCAACGGCTCCAACACGCTCGGACTCCTCAACACGACGACCAACACGCTGACCAAGCAGATCACCGTGGGCATCGCCCCTCGCCAGGTGGCATGGGCCAACGGCAAGCTCTTCGTCAGCAACGAGGGCGGCCGCCCGACGGTCCCTGGTGACGTCACCAACCTGACCGACAACACGCCCGTCGTGTCCGACGCCTCCACCGGTGCGGCCGTCTCTGGCACCGTGTCCGTCGTCGATCCCTTGCAGTTCAAGCAGACGGCGACGATCAAGGTGGGCCTCGAGCCCACTGCACTCAAGGTCAGCGGATCCACCGTCTTCGTCGCCAACTCCAACGGCGACAGCGTCTCGGTGATCAATGCGGCCAACAACGCCGTCACCCAGACCTTCAACGTGGCGCCACTGCCGGGCTCGACGGTCGGCAGCAACCCCAACGCGATCGAGGTCACCGCCGGCAACCGGCTCCTGGTCAGCATCGGACGAGACAACGCTCTCGCGGTCTACCAGTACAACGGGCAGACCTCACCCGTGCAGTACCTCGGCCTCATCCCGACCGACTGGTACCCCGTGGGCGTGCAGCTGGACAACGCCACCGGCCAGGTCGTGGTGACCAACGACAAGGGCATCGGCGCACGCGGACCATCGGTCCCGATCGACGAGGGCCCCAACGCCAACGTGGTCACCGGCCGCAACACCTACGACGACACCGGGTCGATCACCCGCTTCGCGCCGCCCACGCTCGCGGACCTGGCCGGCCTCACCCACCAGGTCTTCGTCGACAACGACTGGCAGAAGCTGCTCGCCGCCACACCCCTCGCCACCAGCAAGGCCGCGCCCGTCGCGATCCCGGTCAAGCTCGGCGACCCGTCGACGATCAAGCACGTCTTCCTCATCGTCAAGGAGAACCGCACCTACGACCAGGTGCTCGGCGACGTCGGCAAGGGCAACTCCGACAACACGCTGGTGCAGTTCGGCTCCAGCATCACCCCGAACCAGCACGCCCTCGCCGCAAAGTACGGCCTCTTCGACAACTTCTACGACGAGGGCACCCTGTCGGCGGACGGCCACAACTGGCTGATGCAGGCGGACGCCAACGACTACATCGAGAAGGAGTTCGGCGCCTTCTGGCGCAGCTATCCCGCTCAGGGTGGTGACGCCCTCGCGTACCAGAGAGACGGCTTCCTCTGGAACGCGGCGGCCAATGTCGGCAAAACCGTTGCTGCGTACGGGGAGTACGCCAACTTCTTCAACGTGCCCAACACCGGGGCGCCGACGTGGGCCGACTGGTACAAGGACTCGCAGATCCTCGAGGGCAAGGCCACCGGCCCGCTACCCGTACCGATCGACAAGTACAAGACGTACTCCGACATCCCTTCGCTGAACGCCATCCTCGACCCGAACTACCCGCGGTTCGACACCGACGTTCCTGACCAGTACCGCGTCGACATCTGGCAGCAGGCGTTCGCCAAGGCCGAGCAGACCAACACCCTGGCCAACCTCAACCTGCTCTGGGTGCCGGACGACCACACGGCCGGTACGTCGGGCGCCGACCCGTACCCGACAGCGCAGGTCGCCGACAATGACCTCGCGGTCGGCCGGATCATCGACACCATCAGCCACTCCGCCGACTGGAAGGACTCGGCGATCTTCATCGCCGAGGACGACTCGCAGGCGGGCGTGGACCACGTCGACGGCCACCGGGCTCCGCTCTACGTCGTCAGCCCGTACGCCAAGACCGGCGTCACGATCGACACGTACTACAGCCAGCTCAACGTGGTGAAGACGATCGAGCAGATCCTCGGCATCAACCCGATGAACCAAGAAGACCGGGCCGCCGAGCCGATGCGCGACGCCTTCACCAACACGCCCAACCTGACCCCGTTCACGACCCTGCCCAACCAGATCCCGCTGACGTACGGGCTGACGCCGGCCACCACGGCTGCGGCAGTCGGAGCATCACCGGCTCTGGTCCCGGCTGTGCCCGCGGCGGTGCAGCCGATCGCGGACCTATGGGCCGGCTGGAGCGCCCACCAGAACTTCGGCGGCGGCAAGCCGGAAGCGGACGCCTCCAACCCGGCACTGCTCAACCGGATCGACTGGTACACGGCCACGGGCTGGACCAAGCCCTACCCCGGAGACAAGGCGATCCTCAGCCCGTACCAGGTGCCCGGGTGGGACAAGCCCTCGCTCGACCTGGGCGAGTAGCCGAACAGACAGCAGCGGGCCCGGTGCACGCGCACCGGGCCCGCTCCTGTGTCTAGCAGGCGGGTTGCTCGGCGGGCG
The DNA here is from genome assembly GCA_033097465.1 of Acidothermaceae bacterium B102. Classification (GTDB taxonomy): domain Bacteria; phylum Actinomycetota; class Actinomycetes; order JAWWOL01; family JAWWOL01; genus JAWWOL01. The sequence continues at coordinate 1,914,940 of AP028633.1, read as the reverse complement.
AGCCGAAGTCGAGCCGGTCGTCCACATGCGTGACGCCCGGCGTGCACCAGGCGGCGAACTCGGCCTCGTGCCGCTCGGCCCACGTCGAGACCGTCCCAGTGAGGGTGATCACGCTGCCGTTGACCGACACCTTCACCGCGGGCACGTTGAGCAGCGCGCTGCGCTGCAGTGCCGCCAGGATCGACGCCTCCGCCTCGACCGGCGACACCACGGCCTGCGGCTGGAGGACGATCTCATTGACCACGTCGCGCACGCCGGGGAGCCCGGCGACGAGGTTGACCGCGGTCGAACGCTGGTAGTGCCAGGACAGGGCGCCGGTCAGCGTGACCACCTGGTCGTGAACCTCGGCCTTGACCGAGCCGGCCGGCAGGCTGGTCGAACGCTCCAGCGCAGCCGCGGCGTCCCGCGCGATGTCCGCGTCAGCGCCGTCCCCCGCGGGATCCCGTACGACGATCTCGTCAGCGACCGCGGTGACCCCCCGCACCCGCAGCACGGCCCTGACCGCGGCGACCCTTTCCGGATAGCTCGCGACCTGGCCGCACAAGGTGACCGCCCCGTCGGTCAGCCCGACGCCGACGTGGTCGGCGACGACATCAGGCGCCCACTCGAGCTCGGCGACGATGGCGAGCTTGAGCTCGTGATCCGTGCGGGGCACGTGTGTTGTCATGCGAGCAGCGTGTCGCGCCAGGGGGACGGCCGACAGGGTCCTTGGTCACCAGTGGCGGCCCGCTCGGGAGGCGGCAACCGGGGTCAGCCGCCTATCCTTCGGTGTGACGCGATCCCTGGCTGTGACGCGCGACCGACTGACGACGCTGCTGGCGCCCGCGCTCCTCGAGCAGGTGCCCCGCGACCACACCCAACCGTTACGCGGGTTCCACCGACGGCGGGTCGTCGCCGCCGTTGCCCTGGTGATCGGCTCGACGCTGCTGGGCTTCGCTCTGTCGGTACGACCGGGGGCCTCGTCGTTCTACGCCTGGACCATGGGCGTCGCCGCAGCCTGGGTCGTCGGCGGGGTGCTCTCCGGGCCGCTGCACCTCGGCTACATCCCGTTCCGCGGCAAGCTGCGCCGGCCCATCGTCACGCCGGTGCTGATCGGGGTCGCGTGCGGCGCGATCTTCATCGCGGGCTCACTCGTCGTACGCGAGATCGGTCCGGCGCGCGACTTCATCGTCAATGTGCTGGCCCACGCCCGCCGCGGGTCGATGACCCTGGTCGCGGTGGTGACGGTGGCCAACGGCATCGCGGAGGAGATCTTCTTCCGGGGAGCGGTGTACGCGGCGATCGGCCGCCGCCACGCAGTAGTGATCTCGACGCTGATCTACACCGCAGCAACGGTCGCGACCGGCAACCCGACCCTCGTCTTCGCCGCCGCCACCCTCGGCCTCGTGCTGGCACTGCAACGACGCGCGTCCGGCGGCATCCTCGCCCCGATCCTGACCCACGTCACGTGGTCGCTGATGATGCTGTTCACGCTGCCGCTGATCTTCCCGGGCTGACCGCCGGGCGAGCACCCTTACCCCTCCCGGGCTGACGTTCGACGCAGGCTGCGACGCACGACCCACCCGGCCACGACGAGGGCCACCCCTACGGCCAGCCAGGGCCAGGGGCTCCACTCTTCCGCGCACTGCTCGCCTCCCCCGTGCAGCGTCGTGCAGACCGTGCCCGGGCCTTGCCGGTTGAGCCAGGCGACGTAGAACAGCACGACACTCGAGCCGGAGATGAGTCCAGCCGGACTGCCATCGCGGTACGACCCGGACACCATGAGCGCCACCACCAGCACGCCGGCCACCACCAACGCGACAGGCCCGATCGTCAACGGGGTGATCAGCCCGACGCCCACGGCAACGCCCGGCACGGTCCAGGCAAGGAACGCCAGCTGGCGCCTCACTGGAACCTCTCGTCCTGGATCAGCGACGGCTGAGGGGCCAGGTCGAGCAGCTGCGCGAGCAACCGGGCCCGGTCGAGCAACCCCGCCACGGCCGAGCGGTCGTCGTCGAGCGTGGCCAGCATCTCCATGCCGAGCAGGCTGCCCACGACCGCATGCGCGAGCTCCTCTGCCGGCAGCATCATGGCGACGGGCGAGCGGGCCAGTGCCTTGCGTACCGCGTCCTCAGCCAGCCGACGCCATGGCAGCAGCCGCTCGAGCACCTGCTCGCCCAGGCCGGGGGTCGAGTGGGCACCGGCGACCATCTCCACGAGGACGCTGACGTGGCCGGCCGCGAGGTCCTGCTCGAAGACCTCGCGAGCCGCGTCGACGAGCTGGGTCAGCGTCTGGGCACCCTCGATCAGCTCGCGGTAGTCGGCGAGCCGCTGGTCGCTGACCTGGTCGAGCGCCGCCAGCAACAGGCCGGGCACCGACCCGAAGTGGTAGAAGATCAACGCCTGGTTGCAGCCCGCTCGGCCGGCGATCTCGCGCGCGGTCGCCCGGCCAAACCCCACCTGCTGCAGCGTGGCGATCGCGCTGCTGACCAGCACCGCGCGGGTCGCCTGCGCCTGGTCGCCGCCGCCGGACGCCGCTCGCCTGGGTGCAGCCACGGTCTTGTCCTCCTCCTGTTGAGCACATGTTTTAAACAACTGCTCAACACTGTACGGGCCGGGTGCCAGGCTCGACAACTCCTGCTCCGCGCCGCTGTCTGTAGCTACCGTGAGGCCACAGTAAGAATCCGACAAGAGCCGTCTACGTGGACATTTCTTCCTGTTCACCAAGGGTTCTTGCGCCTCATGCCGGCGGTACGCCTGCGGTCGTTAGACCGGCTTTGACGCCGGCACGGGCCGGCGCAGAGAGGACGCCACCATGACCGTGCGCCACCACAGATTTGCCGCACTGCTCGGAGCCGCCGGCCTGCTGACCGCTGGGGTGTCGACGCAGGCCGTCGCTGCCGGCCCTGCAGCCACCGGCCGCCACGTGCTGCTGCTGTCGGTCGACGGGCTGCACCAGTCCGACCTGACCTGGTACGTGGCGAAGCACCCGACGTCGGCGCTGGCCACCCTCGTCCACCGCGGCCGCCAGTTCACCAACGCCAGCACGCCGTTCCCGTCCGACTCGTTCCCCGGCATGGTGGCCCAGGTGACCGGCGGCAACCCCAAGTCCACCGGCATCTACTACGACGTGAGCTACAACCACGCCCTCGACGCGCCCGGCACGCGTGACTGCGCGACCGCGCCGCACGGCACCGTCGTGGCCTACGACGAGTCGGACGACCGCGACCAGACCAAGCTCGACGCGGGCCAGGGGCTGGCCGGGCTGCCGGGCAGCATCCTGTCGATGACAGGGACCCCGCAGACGCTCCTCAACCCCGACGCGCTGCCGGTCAACCCGACCACCTGCCTGCCGGTCTATCCGCACGCCTATCTCAAGGTCAACACCATCTTCGAGGTCGCCCGGCAGCACGGCCTGCGCACCGCGTGGTCGGACAAGCACTCGGCCTACGACATCCTCAACGGACCGAGCGGTACGGGCATCCAGGACCTGTTCACCCCCGAGGTCAACAGCGACACCGCGACCGGCGACTGGACCACGGACAACGCCGACACCCGCACCTACGACACGTACAAGGTCAACGCAGTCCTCAACGAGATCAACGGCTATGACCACTCCGGCACGCGCAACGTCGGCGTCCCTGCGATCTTCGGCATGAACTTCCAGAGCGTGTCCACTGCGGAAAAGCTGCCGCTGTCGGATGGTCTCGCGGGCGGCTACCTCGCCGACGGCGTCACCCCCGGGCCGCTGCTGTCCGGCGCCCTCGACTACGTCAACACGGAGGTCGGCCGGCTGACGTCGGCGTTGCACTTCCACCACCTCGACGGCTCCACAACCGTTGTCCTGTCGGCAAAGCACGGCCAGTCGCCGCAGAACGCCGCCACCCTGACCCGCATCGACGACGGTGCGATCATCGACGCGCTCAACGCTGCCTGGAAGGCGGCCGGCCACTCCGGTGCTGACCTCGTCGCCGCGGCGTCGGACGACGACGGCATGCTGGTCTGGCTGAGCGACCGCTCGCAGGCCGCAGCCGACTTCGCCTCCGCGTTCCTCCGTGGCTACAACGGCAACGGCACCGCCGCCGACGGAAAGGCCAAGGCCACCAACGCTGCGGGCGGCGCCAAGCCGTACACGAGCAGTGGTCTCTCCACGGTGTACGCCGGACAGGCCGCCGCCGCGTTCATCGGGGTGAACCACAACGACCCGCGTGTGCCCGACCTGATCGGCATCGGCCAGCATGGCGTCGTCTTCACCGGCGGCACCAAGAAGATCGCCGAGCACGGTGGTAACGACCCCCAGGACCGTCACGTGCCACTCGTCGTCGCCGGCCCGACCGTGCATGCAGGCAAGGACGCGCGAGCGGTCGAGACGACCCAGATCGCGCCTACCATCCTGACCCTGCTCAAGCTCAACCCGAACAGCCTGGCCGCGGTGGCCAAGGAGCACACCGCGACCCTGCACCTCGGCTGACGTTTGACCCTGAAGGAGCCCCGGGCCGACCGCAGCGTCGGCCCGGGGCTCCTGCTCATGGAAGGCACACACCGGCGACCTACCGTCGGCGGTGATGAACCCGCCGCGCGTCCCTTCCCCGGTCCTCGAGGCCGCGGTGCTGCACGGGGGCGGTGCCGCAGCGGGGGCCGGCGCCCGACCCGACGAGCAGCGATCAGGGCTCCCCAGGTGGGGTGCCAAGCACTGGCACCACGCAGCCCTGGTCGCTCTCACCATCGGTTGTGCGCTGGCGTACGGCGGCCACCGGGGCCAGTCGTGGCACTTCTTCGTCGACGGATCCCGGGCACTGCTGTGCTCCGACGGCTCCACGGCGGCGCGGTGCGGCTTGCACCTCTACGCCAGCCACCCCGAGCTGCAGATCGGGCCGCTCAGCTTTGTCGCCACCTGGCTCGTCCTGCCGTTCGGCGGCGCTGGCGAGGTGCTGGCCGAGGTGGCGATGTCGCTGGCCGGCTTGGCCGCTCTGCTCGTACTCGAGCACGATGTCCGCAAGACGGCAGGCGCCGCGACCCGAGAACGCCTGCAGCGCAGGGTTTTTCTCGCCGGCGTGGTCTTTGTGCCCGCGTGGGTCGACCTGTCCGTCCGCTTCGCCCACCTCGACGACGTACTCGCGTTGACCTTCACCGCTCTTGCCGTCCGCGCAGTGGCGCAGGGCCGGTCGGCGCCGGTCGGCCTGCTGCTCTCCCTGGCGACGCTGTCCAAGCCATGGGCGATCGCCTTCCTGCCGCTCACGCTGGCCACCCCTGCGGGCCACAGGGTCCGTACCGTGCTGTGGGCAGTGGTGCCGGTCGGGCTGGTCGCCGCGATGTTCCTGCTCGCCGACCCGTCCTCGCTCTCGGCTGCGAAGTTCGCCATCACCAATGCCCCCTCATCGTCGCTGCGCGCCCTCGGCGTGACCGCGGCCACCACGCCGTCCTGGGACCGACCAGTGCAGTTCGGTCTCGGGGCGGCACTGGCGGGGGTTGCTGTCTGGCGCGGGCGGTGGGCCGCTGCGGTCATGGTCGCGGCCGCTGCACGCATCGCGCTCGACCCCGGGGTCTACAGCTACTACACGGCCGCGATCCTGTTGGGCGCGGTGGTCTGGGACGTGCACGCGCGCAAGGGCCGCGATTTCCCGATCTGGTCATGGCTGGTGTTCGGCGCCCTTTTCGGCAGCCGCTACCTCGCACTCGGCCCCGCCTCCCTCGGCGGCCTGCGACTCGCGATCTGCGCGGCCGTCGTCGGAGCTGCGCTGCTGGTGTCGACGCCGATCGGCGCCCTCACCGACCGCACCGCCCGGCACTGAGACCGCGCGCTGTCATCTTTGCTTCATACAGCCCTCATACCATGGGTGAGAGCCGGGCCGATCGACCCGACCCGATGACACCTACCTCGAGGAGCGCACCGCTGTGATGGCCTCCGGGGGACGGCGTCGTCGACGCCGTACAGCGCCTAACCGAGCGGTGATCGCAGCGGTCCTCCTCGTCGTGGTGGCCGTGGTCGTCGCGGTCGGTGTCACCCTCGGGTCCGGCGGCGGCGCCAAGCCGGCAGCGAGCTCCCCGCCAACGCCCACACCCGCTGCCTCGTCGGCGACGACCTCCGCGGCCCTGCCCTCCGCGCTGACGGCGTCGGCGACCGGCACCGAACCAGCGGCTGAGTCCGTCGCGGCGAGCGCCTTCACCGGTGGCGCCTCCGTCACGGGACTCACCGTGAGCTCGCCCGACGACGCGGCCCTCGCCCTGCCCCAGCCGCGACTCGTGTTCTCCGGGGTCCGCGGGTCGCCGTACCCTCCGGCCAAGTCCCTGACGCTGACCAACACCTCCGGCGCGGCGGTCAGCATCACCCACCTGCAGCTCGCCGGGCCCGACCCGTCGAGCTTTCGGCTGACGAGCGGCCAGCCGACATCGCTGACCGTCCCGGCCGGCGGCTCCGTGACGGTGCCGGTGCTGTTCCACCCCAAGGACCCGGTCGGGTGCCCCACCACGGCCCAACCGCTCGCCATCGCCGACGTCAACCACAGCGCCCTGCTCTCGTACGAGACCAGCGCGGGCTCGGGCTCGGTGGTCCTGGCCGGCGTGATGTCCTGCTACAGCGGGGGAAACAGCGAGCCCACCCTCGACCAGCTGCTGGCTGCACTCGGCTACTCGACGGTCGTCGACGGGCCGGGGGTCGACCGCCGCTTCGTCGGACCGCTGCGCTTCCAGCGCGGCACCGATGAGATCGCCGCGCCGTACCTCAAGGCCGCTTCCTCCGCGCCGGTCAGCCTGGTCGATCTCGCCCACTACGAAGGCGGTCAGACGACGCCGTACGGCGCCACCGGGTGGTACGCCCGCGGCGCGGCGATGTCCGCGACGTCGACCTGTGACGCTGCGTGCCACCAGCTGTGGCAGTTCCCCGCCGACCCGAGCCTCACCACGTACAACCAGAACCAGAAGCTCATGCCCAGAGTTGTCGGCACCACGACCTTCCAGCCGGGCAGCGACTTCGGGCTCTACACCGGTGACGGGGCGGACGTCAGCTTTTCCGACGACAGCCTCAACATCGGCCACACCAAGTCCGGCGCCGACCTCGCCGTGCCCCACTACCTGCACAACATGCGCTTCTACATTGCCTACGGGCCAGGACATGTCGCGATACCGCACACCTACTTGGTGACCGATGACATCCGTCGCGCCCCGTCACTGAAGAACAACGACGACCAGGACGTCGTCATGTTGCTGCGCAACGTCGATCCGGCCGTGACCGCGGCTGCCGCTCCCGGCACGTCGACCAACCTCACGGCCGGCGGGACGGTCAGTGCGACCTGTGCCGCCACCGGGTTCAGCGGAGTGCTGACCGCAGACAAGGGCACGAGCTGCAACGCCGGCAACATCGCCTTCTCCGGCAAGGGTTTGTCGCTGACCAGCACGGCGGGCCAGCTCGCCAACGGCGACCAGCAGAACGCCCTCTACCAGAGCTTTGACGCCACCCGCGGCTCGTTCACCATCACCGCGCGAGTGCTCGGACCGTTCACCCAGCTCACCGCTGACTACCAGCAGATCGCGGCGTTCTTCGGCCCCGACGACAAGAACTTCGTGAAGGTCGAGACCGAGCACAACGGCAGCGGGCCGCCGCACCTGACGATGTTCTTCAGCCAGGACGGCAAGTCGGGCACCGTCGGCAGCGTGCCGCTCTCCGCCCTCACGACCGCGCACACGCTCGACCTGGTGATCCACGGCAACACCAGCGTCCCCGACCCGATCGGTGGCACCGCCGACGTCGACAAGGTGCATGGTTACCCGCTCGACGAGGTGACCGCCGCGTACAGCATCGACGGCGCGACCCCCGTGCCGATCGGGGCGATGCGCTCACCGGCCGACGTGACGGCATGGTTCTCCGCATCGGCCAAGGCGGGCATCCTCGTCTCCGGCGCCGGCAGCAGCACGCCGTTCACTGCAACCTTCAGTCGCTTCGCCATTAGCCCCGGCTGACGTCGCCTCAACGATCCCCACGTCCGCCGCCCCCTTTCCGGATCACTGGGCGCGTTGTGCTGCTCTGAGCGCCCGCATTCCAGCCACAGGCGCCCAGTGATCCGCTGAGTTTTTGATCACGGGGAGGGTGCAGGAGGTGTTGCTGCGATGAGAACGGGTTGGGACTCGTCTGAGCGTCTCCTCATGATCGAGCACCCCCACGATATGATCGAGCGTGCCTACCTCGTCGCGCGCATGAAGTTGCCCGCGCAGCCACGCGCTGCCAAAGTCCCTGAGATCACGGCACTTTTCTGGGTCATCAAGATCCTGACGACCGGCATGGGCGAGGCCACCTCCGACTGGATGGGCGGCATCAGCATCGCGCTGGCCGCTGGCGTGGGGCTGATCGGCTTCATCGTCGCGATGTGGCTGCAGTTCCGCACCCCGCGCTACGTGGCCGCGATCTACTGGTTCGCGGTGATGATGGTCGCGGTGTTCGGCACGATGACGGCCGACGGGCCGCACAAGGTGCTGGGCATCCCGTACGCGGTCACGACCGCCGGCTACGCCATCGTGCTCGCTGCCGTCTTCACGGTCTGGCACCGCAGCGAGGGCACGCTCTCGATCCATTCCATCGTCACCCGACGCCGCGAGACGTTCTACTGGTTGACCGTGCTGGCGACGTTCGCCCTCGGTACGGCGGTCGGCGACTGGACCGCAGTCTCGCTCCACCTCGGCTTCTTCTCGTCAGGCGTGCTGTTCGGCGTCGCGATCCTGGTACCGCTTGCCGCGTGGTCGTTCTTCGACCTCAACGCAGTCGCCGCCTTCTGGTGCGCCTACGTCCTGACCCGCCCCCTCGGCGCATCGTTCGCCGACTGGCTCGGCAAGCCGCACAGCAAGGCCGGCGGGCTCGGGTACGGCGACGGGCTCATCGCCGGCATCGCCACGATTGTGATCGGCGTGCTGGTCGGCTACCTCGCCTTCGCCCGCAACGACATCCAGCCCCCGCAGGAGTACGAGCCCGACACCGCCACAGCGGTACGCGTCCTCCCGCCGTTGCCGCACCGCGACTGAAACACCGCTCAAGCAGCGGAGCTGGCGCGCACCGTTCGGCGACTCGGCCCGTCGGCCACCCGGTTGCCCTGGCGATGCCGCTGCAGGCTCGGCAACAAGAACAGCCGCGTCGTCGCGGTGAGCCACAGCAGGCCGAGCAGCGCGCCGGCGATCACGTCGCTGAGGTGGTGAAAGCCGCGGTACATGCGGCAGAGCCCAACAGCGGGCGGGATGACCACGGCGCAGACGGTCAGGGCCCACTGCAGCCAGCGCCGATCGGTCATGACCCACGCGAGCACGGCGAGTCCCCCGTACAGGCAGAACGACGCGGCCACGTGGCCCGAGGGGAAGCTGGCCTGCGGGTCGCCGACGCCGAGCCGCGGGATCGACGGCCGCGGCCGGTGGTCGAGCGTGCTGGTGACGAAGTAGATGCCGCTCTCGATGCCCACGGTGAGGGCGAGAAAGGCGGGGGCGATCCAGCCGCGAGTCGCGATGGCAAGGCCGATCACCAGCAGCACCAGGGCGACTTCGACGTTGATGGGCTGGGCGAGCTGGGTGCCGGCGTTGGTCATGGTGTTCCAGAACGACGTGCGGCCGGAGAGCAGCTGGCGCTCGATCGAGTCGTCGGTGCGGCCCACCCACCCGTGGACGAGCACGTGCGTGAGGAACACCCCGAGCAGCAGCATGAGGCCGAGGAGCAGGCCCGCAGCCACAGCCAGCCTTGCGACAATCCTTGCCATGTCAGCTCCTTCTCTCGGCAGTGCTGCCGACGGCGGGCTCGGGGCCCTCGGGCTCGAGCCCGGCCTCGAGGGGACGGGGCGCCTTGTGCAGGTCGCGGCGCCACGCCTTGAACGCCGCGGTCATGCCGGCTAGCCAGGCAGCACCGAGGATCCAGCCGCCGACGACGTCGCTGACGTAGTGGACGCCCAGGCCGATGCGGGCATAGCCGACCAGCAGGACGACAACGACCCCCAGCGCGATCAGGGGCCGGCGCCACACCCGCGGCACCGACGGCAGCCCGGCCAGCAGGAAGGCCCCGATCGCCACGACGGAGCCGAGGGCATGTCCGGACGGAAAGCTGAAGCTGGTCAGGGTCTCGACCGGGTGGGCGAACGAGGGCCGGGCCCGGCCGACCGCGCTCTTGACCAGGTCGTCGAGGAAGCCGCTGAGCCACACCGTCACGACGAGCCAGGCGGCGAGCCGCGGCGACTTGCGGATCACCAGGACCACGGCTGCGACGACGGCCACGATGCGGAACGTCGTCGGGCTGAAGACGTTGGACACCTGCTCGAGGAACGTCACCAGCCCGGGGTGGGCGAGGGCCTGCGTGTTGAGGTGGTTGGCCACGTTGACGTCGAGGCGGCGCAGCGGCGACCAGCCGTCGGTCACCGCGACGAGGGCCAGCGCGAACGGCACGATGACCAGGAAGGCCGCGAGGGCGGCCAGGGTCAGCCGCAGGCCGCCGGCCGCGTCGGGGTCGAAGCGCGCCCGAAGAACGGCCCCGCGGCCTCTCCGGGGCACCGACGTGCCGTCTGCTCGCATCCGCTTGTGTTCCCCTGCCTCGACGGTAGTCAAAACGATCCGCTCATCTCGCGCCAAGCAAGCGTCATGGCTTGGTCACCTCCGCAGGAACCCGCAGAGTCAGAGCCCCTGGTAGTACGGAGATCTCGAGCGTGTCGCGGTCGTCGAGGACCTCTCCATCGAGCTCCGTCGGCAGTCGCTCGTCGCATCGTACGGTGATCCTGCGGGCCTGGAACGTCTCCAGCCGGCGCTGGTCGCCGCGGCGCAGCACGACAGCGGTCGCCAGGAACGCCCAGCTGAGCAGACCACGCGTGTTGATGACCGCGACGTCGAGCAGCCCGTCGTCAGGCACTGCGTCGGGCAGCACGGGCAGTCCGCCTTGAAGCCGGCCCAAGTTGCCGACCAGGACGCCTCTGCCCTTGCGCTGCAACGGCTGGCCCTCGTCGAGGGTGAGGCTGAAGGACCGGCGTGGTGCAAACAGGTGGCGCGCTGCAGACACGACGTAGGCCGGCCAGCCGACCTTGGCCTTGAGCTTGTCCGGCGCATCCGCCAGCATCTGAGCGTCAAAGCCGATGCCGGCCATGATGACGAAGCGCTGCTCTCCGAGCACGCCGACGTCGACGGACCGGTCCACTCCGTCGACGGCAGCAGCGACGGCGCCGACGACGTCGCGCGGGATGCCGAAGTTGCGCGCAAGCAGGTTGCCCGTGCCGGCGGGAATCACGGCGAGCGGCACGCCCGTACCGGCCAGGACGCCGACACAGGCCATCACCGTGCCGTCGCCGCCACTGACGAAGACGAGGCCCGCCCCGTCGGCAAGCGCCGCCTCGGCCTGACCGGTGCCCGGGTCGTCAGCAGACGTCTCGAGCCACAGCGGGTCGGAGATACCGTGCTGCAGCAGTGCCTCGCAGATCTCCTGCTTGGCCTTTAGAGCGTCCGAGGCCTTGCTCGGGTTGAAGACGACCGCGACGCGCGTCACGCGCGCACGGCAACCCGGGCATCGTTACCCGAACCGAGCAGCTGCCCCTCCTTGCCGGTCCGGCGCCAGCGCGCCTCGCACCAGGAGTAGAGGCCGAACAGCACGAGTCCGACACCGATCGCGACCAGGATGGTCCGCCCACCCGGCTGGCGGACGATGGACCGCAGTGACTGGTCGAGGCCCTTGGCCTTGGCCGCGTCGAAGGTCTTGGCCGCGTCGAGGAAGAAGCCGCCGATCACCGCGAAGACCACGCCGCGGGCCGTCGTGCCGACCGTACCCAGGAAGGTGACCACGGTGCGCGTGCGGCGTCCCATCTGCCCCAGCTTGAGGTGCTTGCGGAACCGGCGAGTGAGGCCGGTGACGACGAGGGCCAGTCCGCCGATGACGAGGCCCGCGCCGACCGCGGCGACGATCCAGCGGCCGTACGAGTGCTTCATCAGTCCGGCACCGCTGCCGACGCCGGCGCTGGAGTGCCGGTGCTCGAGCACCGCCCAGGCCCCGTACGCGAGCACGGCGTAGGCGATGGCCCGGCCCGCCGAGCCGATCCGCTTGAACGCTCGCTTGAGGCCCTGGCTCTCGCCGCGCTCGCCCCAGATGGCGTTGGTTGCACGAAAGACGACATAGCCGGCCAGGCCCACGATCATCAGCCACAGCAGGACGGATCCGTACGCCTGCTGGGCGAGCTCCTGGAACGCACCGCGCTGGTTGGCCTGCTCGGCGGGGTGGTGGCCGAGCCCGAGCTGCAGCGCGATCCAGCCCATGAGCAGGTAGGTCGTCCCGCGAGCGGCGAACCCGATGCGGGCGAGCCGGTCGATCACGGGTGAGTTGGCGGCCGCACGAGCCGTCCCGGCAGATGGCGAGTTCATGGCGAAACCCTTTCGTCAGACCCCGTGGTTCCCCTCTCCCGGTGATCGAACCGTGGTGCGCCTCTGGTCGTGACGTGCCGCGTCGTGGAAGATCGCCGGATGACCCCTCCTGACCCGGCGATCGACCACTGGTTCCTGACGTCCCACCAGCGACGCAACCGGGCCACCGACCTGCGGGCCTTCACCACCGGCAATCGGGTACGGGCCCACGTGCACGGTCGCTCGTACTTTGCCCGCCTGCACGCGGTTGTGTGCGCGATGAGGGCGGGAGACCGGCTGTCCCTGGCAGCTTTCCGGGTCGACGGTGACGAGCTGCTGGCTGGGCCGGGCACGTCGGTCGCCGAGACCTTCACGGCCGCGTGCAAGAGCGGCGTCGACGTGCACGGGCTCGTGTGGCGCTCGCAGCCGGCCAAGTTGGAGCAGAGCGAGGAGGAGAACGCAGCATTCTCACGGGAAGTACAGGAAGCGGGGGGCGACATGCTCCTCGACGCCCGCACTCGCCGCGGCGGCTCCCACCACCAAAAGCTCGTGATAGCAGTGCATCCGGACAACCGCGACCGCGACGTCGCATTCCTCGGCGGCATCGACCTCGCCCGCAGCCGCAACGACGACCGCGACCACGAGGGCGACCCGCAGGTCATGGAGTTCCCCTCGATGTACGGGCCGCGACCGCCCTGGCACGACGTCCAGCTCGAGGTGCAGGGTCCGGCGGTCAGCGACCTTGCGCTGACCTTCCGTGAGCGGTGGGAAGGCAGCACCGTGCTCGACCTGCCCAGCCCGCTGCGCATGCTCTGGGACCGGACCTACCACGCGGGCGCCATGACCGGCGGCGATCTGCCCGAGGCGCTGCCCGACCCTCCCGATGCCGGCCCGCACGCGGTGCAGGTGTTGCGCACCTACCCGGCCCGCTGGCGGCGCTACCCGTTCGCCCCGCTGGGCGAGCGGTCGATCGCCGCGGCCTACCGCAAGGTCCTGCGCCGCGCGCACCGGCTCATCTACATCGAGGACCAGTACCTCTGGGCGCCCGGCATCGCGCGACTCCTCGGCCGCGCCCTGCAGGCCGATCCGGGCCTGCATCTCATCGCCGTCGTGCCGCGCTGGGCCGACAAGGAGGGGCGCGCGGCCATGCCGAGCCTGCTCGGTCGCGAGCGGGCCATCGACGTCTGCCGCGCGGCGGGTGGGGACCGGTTCGCCATCTACGACGTGGAGAACCGCGAAGGCATGCCGGTCTACGTCCACGCCAAGGTCGTCATCATCGACGACGTCTGGGCCATGGTCGGGTCGGACAACCTCAACCGACGCTCGTGGACCCACGACAGCGAGCTGTCCTGCGCGGTCCTCGACGCGAGCCGCGACACCCGTGCGCCCGAAGACCCGGCCGGACTCGGCGACGGAGCCCGGGTCTTCGCCCGCGACCTGCGCCTCGAGCTCTGGCGCGAGCATCTCGACCTCGCCGCCGACGGCTCGCAGGACGCGGACCTGCTGACCGCCGCCGACGCCTTCGCGTTGGTCAGGGGCAGCGCCGCCACGCTGGACAACTGGTACGACCGCGGGTGCGAGGGTCCGCGGCCCCCGGGACGGCTGCGCACCCACGTGCCCGAGCGCGTGCCGCCGCGTACCAAGGTCTGGGCGGTTCCGGTCTCGCGCCTGCTCTACGACCCCGACGGCCGGGCGGTACGCCACCGACTGCTTCGCCGTTCGTAGGGCTAAGACGCGATCATCAGGGCAGGACGACCGGCATGACCGTAGTGGACTGGATGCTGACTGCCCGCGAGCGGCGCAACGACGCGAGCACGCTCTACCGCGACCGGGGTGACGATGCCTGGTCGCACGGCAACCGGGTGCGCCCGCTGGTGCACGGGGCGGCCTACTTCGCCCAGCTGCTCGAGGAGCTGCGCGAGCTGGGTGCGGGCGACCAGGTCTACCTGGCCGACTGGCGCGGTGACCCGGACGAGCTGCTCGACGGTCCCGGCACGGCGATCGGGGTCGAGCTGGCGCGGGCCGCCAGTGCCGGGGCGCTGGTCCACGGCCTGATCTGGCGGTCGCACCTCGACCGGCTGCGCATGAGCAGTGCCGAGAACCGCATGCTCTCGGAGGTCGTCAACAACTTCGGCGGCCGGCTGCTGCTCGACCAGCGGGTGCGCCGGGTGGGCTCGCACCACCAGAAGTTCGTCGTCATCCGCCATCCGGACCGCCCGGCGGACGACGTCGCGTTCGTCGGCGGCATCGACCTGAGCCACAGCCGCAACGACACGGCCGACCATCACGGCGACCCGCAGACGCAGACCATGGCCGAGGCGTACGGGCCGACGCCCCCGTGGCACGACGTCCAGGTCGAGATCCGCGGACCCGCGGTGGCCGATGTCGAGACCTGCTTCCGCGAGCGGTGGGCCGACCCCGCGCCGCTGCGCCAGCTGCACCCCTGGATGTACGTCTCCGACCGCATCCGCGGCGACCGCGACACGGCGAGCCCGCTGCCCGACCAGCTGCCCGCGCCGCCGGAGGCCGGGCCCCACACCGTGCAGCTGCTGCGCACCTATCCCAGCCACTCGCCCCGCTATCCCTTCGCCCCGCTCGGCGAGCGCAGCGTGGCCCTGGGTTACCGCAAGGCGATCGCCCGGGCCGAACGGCTGATCTACCTTGAGGACCAGTTCCTCTGGTCGGGCGAGATCGCCGGGGTCTTCGCCGACGCCCTGCGGCGGGCACCCGAGCTGCGGCTCGTCGCCGTCGTCCCTCGCCATTGCGACCAGGACGGCCACAGCGCCGTGCAGTCGGCGGGACTCACGCATCGCGAGGCGCTCGAGGCCATCCATGAGGCGGGCGGCGACCGGGTCACGATCGTCGACATCGAGAACCACGCCGGCACCCCGGTCTACGTCCACGCCAAGGTCTGCGTCGTCGACGACACCTGGGCCGCCGTGGGATCCGCCAACCTCAACATGCGCTCGTGGACCCATGACTCCGAGCTCACCGCGACCGTCGTCAACGAGGCCTATGCACGCGACCTGAGGCTGCGGCTGATGGCCGAGCACCTCGATCGTGCCATGGACGACGTCGCCGACCTGGTCGACCCGGTCTCGGCCGCCGACACGGTACGGGCGACGGCGCACGCGCTCGACGACTGGTGGGACCAGGACCGGCAGGGCGCCCGACCGCCGGGCCGAGTCCGGCGGCACCACTTTCCCGACGTCGAGCCGGCCACCCACCAATGGGCGCCACCGCTCAACCGCCTGGTCAACGACCCGGACGGGCGGCCGTTCGGCTGGCGTCGAGCCAACCGCTGGTAGACGCTTCACCGCGCTCCGTACCGGGTAGTCACCGTCTGATGGCGCCCGCGGGGCGTCGCACGGTGCGGAAGGCTCGACATGTGGTGGTTGTGGTTGCTCCTGGTCGTGGCAGTGGTCGTGGTCCTCGCGGGCGGATTTCTTGCCCTGCAGGCAAAACGACGCAGCGGCGGAGTTATCATCGGCGGGTCCAAGGGCAGGGGATCGCGATCATGAGCGTGCTCATGCGCGCCAGCGAGATCACCAAGCGCCCGGTCGTCACGTTCGCGGGCGAGGACGTGGCTCAGATCAAGGACATCGTGTACGCGGCGAACGGCGGCGAGGTGGGCGGCTTCACCCTCGCGGGCCGCGGCCTGCTCGCCGGGCCGCTCAAGACGTCGCTGCCGTGGTCCACGGTCTTCTCCCTCGGCCGCGACGCCGTCATGATCGACAACGAGTCGGTGCTGGCCACCCGTGACGAGCTGCTCAGCACGACAGGCGCGTCCGGTGGCGGCGACATCCTCGGATCGCGCGTGCTGACCGACGGCGGCACCGACCTCGGCAAGGTCATCGACGTCATCATCGAGGTCTCGGACGGCCCGCACGGCCAGGCCGACGTCGTGGGTTACGAGATCGAGTCCTCCGACGCGATGAACAACAGCGGCGCCAAGGTCCTGATCCCGTTGCCGGACACGCTGTCGGCGTCGGGCGAGCACCTCATGGTGCCGGCCTCGGCCAAGGACTTCGTCAGCCACGACCTGGCCGGCTTCGGTGCCGCGGTCCAGGCATTCCGCGCCCAGCTCGAGGACGGTCTCTGATGCGCTTCTCCGAGGCCCACGGCCGCAAGGTCGTCAGCACCGCCACCGCCGACACCATCGGCAAGGTCGAGCAGTTCGTCGTCGACGGTCCCGCCACTCAGGTCGTCGGCGTGACCCTCAAGAAGTCCAAGATCGACGGCGACCTCCTCCCGTGGGACAACATCGCCGCCTTCGGGGTCGACGCGGTCACGGTCAAGGACGAAGGCGCCGTGGTGACTGCCGAGGGACGGGCAAAAGACCTGCAGAGCAAGCGATTTGCCGTGCTCGGCAAGCGGGTGCTCACTCAGGCCGGCGTCGAGGTCGGGGTGGTCAAGGACGTCGACTTCGACCCGGCTGACGGCACGGTACGGGCACTGCTCACCGACCGCGAGGAGCTGGGCGGCGAGCGGCTGGTCGATGTCGGCTCCTACGCCGTCATCGTGACGGCTAGCTGACGGCGACCCGCATCACGTTGCTGGTGGCCCCGCCAAAGTCCTTGCTGGCGGCCGACAAGACCCGTACCTGGAATGTTCCCTTGGTACGGAAGACCTGGGGCCACGTCCACGTCGTCCCGGACGACTTGGCGGAGGCGATGGTCTGCCAGCTCGCGCCCTTGAGCTGCTCAAGCGTGAGTGCGGTGCCGCGGGTCGTACCGCCGAGCTGGCACACGACCTTGTCGACCGCGTTGTGCACGACTCGGGCACCGGCGCTGCAGCTCACGACCGCCAGCGCCCCGCCCTTGGTCGTCGCCGTCGCCGAGCCGTAGTGAGTCGTCGCCGCAACAGCCGCGGTCACCGTGGTGTTGCTGACGACGGTGTACGGGACGGCGAAGCGACCCGTCGGGTCGGCGATCAGGGTGACCTTGCGCGCGCTGCGGCCCAGCGAGTTGGTCACCGACACCACGACCTTGGCACCGGCCACCCCGTTGCCGTCAGCCCCGGTCACCCGTCCGCTGGCCGTGACGGTCGCGCCGCTCGAGGCAACCGGCAGCGGAGCGAGAGTGACCGTCGACGGGCTGAAGACCCAGACCGTGGTCGGCGTGCTGGTCGCCGTACGACCGCCTGCAGTGCTGAAGAGTGCCTGGAGCGTATGGGTTCCCGCCTTGCCAGCGGTGTTCCACGCGAACTTCGCCGGACAGCTCATCGCAGTGCACGGCACCGACCCGACGACGCTGCCATCGACGACCAGCTGGACCGTCGCGCCGACGTCGACCTGCGTCGGGTCGACGACGCCCAAGGCCGACACCGTGACGGTGCCACGAACCGTCGACTGGGCAGTCGGCGAGCTGAGAGTGGCCACGGGTACGGGATTGTTGGTCGTGACGTTGACGACTGGACTCACGGCGGATTGGCCCTTGACCGAGCTCATCGCCAGCTGCAGCTCGTGAGCGCCCTGCACCCCGGTGCTGTTCCAGACCAGGCTGCCGGCGCATGCCTTCGCGGTGCCCGAGCAGGCCAGGGTCGCGACCGACGTGCCATCGACCAGCAGCTGGAGCGACTGGACCCCATCAGGTTGCAGCGCGTCGAGGGTGCCGCCCCCGCTCACCGTGACCTTGCCCCGTACCGAGGAGCCGTCGGCGGGAGACGTGGTGTAGGCCGTGGGCATGTCACCGACCTGGACCGTGACCACGGCGCTCTTGACCGAGGTCTGCGCTGTGACGAGTCGGGCCTGCAAGGTGTGCTGGCCGATCAAGGTCGTGGTGTCCCACGTGATCGCCGCGGCGCAGAGGGTGAGGGACAGGCAGGACTGCTCGCCCTTGTAGACGTTGTCGACGTAGAGCTGAAGACGCTGGGCCGAGTCGCCGCCGGTCAGGTCGACCGTACCGGCGAGGGTCACGGTGACGAAGCCGGCGACCTGGCCGCCGGCCGATGGGGTGACCACTGTTGCGGTCGGCGGGGTGTCGGCGGACGCGGTGACCGGGCTCAGCAGGGCAGCGAGCATTGCGGCGAGTACGACAAGCCGACCTCTGCGCCTCACGACCCCACCCGTCCCCAGCTGCAGTACGGCAACCTGAGCGCCCCTCCGCGCCCTTTGCCGTACTGCAGGCTGGTCTGACCCCCTGTGCGTAGTGGATCGACCGTTGGCAAAGGCGTACGGATAGCCCTTTCAGCCGCGCCCGGGTGTGGCGGTTGGGGGCTGCGTCCCTGCTGCGGACGCGAGGATGTGCTGGAAGATGAGGTTGGTCTCGGTCAGGGCGACGTCGGGGTTGCCGCTGAGGTTGACGACGACGAACTCGCGCAAGGCCTCGGTGCCGGACGACGCGATGTGCAGGAAGAAGTCGATCGAGCCGGCCATGAAGAAGACGTTGAGCACCTCGGGCAGTTGCGCCACCCCGGCCGCGAACTCGTTGATGCGGCCGCGGGCATGGGCCTGCAGCCGTACCGAGATCATCGCCTGGAGCGGGCGGCCAAGGGCGCGCGGGTCGACGTCGGCGTGGTAGCCCCGGATGACCCCGCGCTCGCGCAGGTTGCGCACCCGGCCGAGGCAGGTCGAAGGCGCGATGCCGACGGCCTCGGCGAGGGCGTTGTTGGGCAGGCGGGCGTCGGCGGCGAGCAGGGCAACGAGCCGCCGGTCGACGTCATCCATGGCCGGCAGCTGAACATCGTTCGGCCGTTGGGGCTGAGGCACCGGACGCGCTGAACGTTGTACGGGCATGGCTGCATGTTAGCGAATCTTGTTCTTTGCTATGGCGTTGCCGCCGCAGATCCATCAGGCTGAGCAGCACCAGCCCACTCGTACCGAATGAGGTCCTCCACCATGAAGGTCGGCATCCCCCGCGAGGTCAAGAACCACGAGTACCGGGTGGCCATCACCCCCTCGGGCGTGCACGAGCTGGTGCGCAACGGCCACGAGGTGTTCGTCGAGGAGAGCGCCGGCGTCGGCTCGTCGATCCCTGACTCCGAGTACGTGGCGGCTGGGGCGGTCATCCTGCCGACCGCCGACGACGTCTGGGGCACCGGCGAGATGATCCTCAAGGTCAAGGAGCCGGTCGCTTCGGAGTACCACCGGATGCGCAAGGACCAGGTGCTCTTCACCTACCTGCACCTCGCCGCCGACAAGGCCGGCACCGACGCGCTGCTGGCGTCGGGCACCACGGGCATCGCGTACGAGACGGTGCAGCTCGCCGACAACTCACTGCCGTTGCTGGCGCCGATGTCAGAGGTCGCCGGTCGGCTGGCCCCGCAGGTCGGCGCCTACCACCTGATGCGCCAGGGCGGTGGCGGCGGAGTGCTCATGGGCGGTGTGCCCGGCGTCTATGCCGCCAAGGTCGTCGTCATCGGTGCCGGTGTCTCCGGCCAGAACGCCGCCGCCATCGCGCTCGGCATGCAGGCCGAGGTGCTGCTGCTCGACCGCAACGTCGCCCGGCTGCGCCAGATGGACGCGATCTACCAGGGCCACTGCCAGACGATCGCGTCGAACGCGTACGAGGTCGAGCGGGCCGTGCTCGACGCCGACCTGGTCATCGGCGCCGTGCTGGTACCAGGCGCCAAGGCTCCCAAGATCATCAGCAACGAGCTCGTGTCGCGGATGAAGCCGGGCTCGGTGCTCGTCGACATCTCGATCGACCAGGGTGGCTGCTTCGAGGACTCGCGCCCGACCACGCACGCCGACCCCACCTACATGGTGCACAACTCGGTGTTCTACTGCGTCGCCAACATGCCCGGGGCGGTGCCGCACACGTCGACCTATGCGCTGACCAACGTGACGCTGCCGTACGCGGTGGCGCTGGCCAACCTGGGATGGCGCGACGCCCTTCGGGCCGACCCGGCGCTGGCGCTGGGCCTCAACACCTACGCCGGCGAGCTCACCAACGCCCCAGTCGCGGCCGCGCACGGCTACACCGCTCGCCCGCTGGCGGACGTCCTCTAACGGCCCGACGCGGCACCGGTTCTGTCCGCTATCGGACAGAACCGGTGTTTTCGCCGACACGGGTCAGTGAAGGCGGAGTTGCGCTGGGGGCAACATTTCCTTCACTGCCGCAGGCCGGAGCCTTCCCAGCGCCTACGGCCCAACCAGCCCGTTCAACGCCCCCAAGAATAGATCAAGGTTTGCCTCATCGGAAAAGGCCTCAAGAACCGGGAATTGGTTAACATAGTTCCACTTTGCCTCCACGCCCTTCCATGTGGCTCTCAGTGATGGGATGTCGCTCAACTCGTTTACAAAGGTCTGCAGTCGTTCCGGACTGACACCGCGTTGCCGCAGGTAGAGGAAATTAATCCCAAAGGATGGGTTACGGGGGTTTCCGGACATCCTCCACAGCCACACGCTTGTCCCGGCCAGGGGCACCCAGCCTTGAAGATGGGGTTGGCTACTCCGACCCCGACCGATCTCACCGCCTAGCGTCGACCGGGTGTATTCAACTATTTTGCGGAAGATGGGCTCCGCCTGTGGCGAGGATTGGGATACAGCGTCGAAGAAAGAATCTTCGTCCCATTCGGCTTTGCCTGCAGCAGCCGACTTTTCAGCTACCACCTCGGCAGTTTTGCCCACCACCGTCGGAATGAACATGTCACCCCCGCCACTGGGGCGAGAATACTTTCTCACTTCGACACCGAGCACCTCGGCAGTCTTCAGCTCCTTGTTCAGGTACTCGATGATCGCCTCCAGTTCTTTCGGGATGCTATCGGCCACAAAGATCATTCGAATGGCCCCGGCTTTAAGGTTTGCCTCCACTTTTCGCCAGAACTCATCCTCGTCTAGTCCTTCTTCGGCAAGGAAGGAGGCAACCGAAGTTCCGGCGAGCGATGCGGTTTCGGTAGCGTTAGAGCGGAGTTCGTCCACGCGCCAGTAATGCAGACCGTTTGCGGCATAATCAAGCATTTGGCCCACGATCTCGCGGCGGATTTCCGAGTTCGTGACCAGCTTCACCTCAACGATCACCGGTACCCCCTCGGGATCGATGAACAGATGATCGGGCCGCAGCACGGTGCCTGTTCCGGTCCGTACCGCATGTTCGCGGCGAACAAGAAGGAGCGCTGCGGCCGGCCCCTCTGTCATTCTTGCGCCCGCAATGACAGCCGGGTGCTCCGCAAGAAGCTCCTGCAGGACCACTTCGGCCGGAAACGACTGCGGGCTTAGGAGCTCCATCTTGCCGTCGACCATGAAGAAGATGCGATCCAGTTCCATGTGATCCCCCTTGATCAGCCCAGTCTTGGAGGCGTCAGCGTACGGGAACTGTCGGTGGTCTCGTGTTTCATCGGGTTAACCGATGGGAGCGCACGATGACCATCCCGCGACAGGTCCTGCTCAACATGGTCGCCGAGGCCCACTACGCGTGGGTCGTGGCGCACGACGCCAGCACGCCGTTCCGCCCGGAGCGGTACGGGCCGGGCAGCGACTACCACCAGCACGTCGTCGACCTCGAGGCGTCTCCTGACCAGGAGGCCGACCTGCACCGCCGCATCGAGACAGCCAAGGCGGTCTGGCTCGCCGCCTACCCGGGCGCGGGCCAGTGAGGGAAACGTTGCGCTGAGGGCAACATCGCCTTCACCGCCGGATCGGTCAGCAGCTGCAGCAGTCACACGCGCCGCAGGCGTCGCAGGAGTCGCAGCCGGGGTTGCAGCAGCAGTCGCACGCCAACGACTCCCAGCAGGACACCTCCCGCCTGCGCCGGCGGCGGCCGAACAGCGCGGCTGACGCGACCCCGGACACCGCGAGGCTCGCCGCGATCACACTGGGGCCAGGGAAGGTACGGGACACCGCCCGCTCGAGCTCGGGTCCGAGCAGCAAGCGGGCGAGAGCCGGCTCGGCCAGGACCACGTCGTCGAGACCCTCCGCGATCTCGCGGGTGAGCGCCCGCGCGCGGCGGTGCGCCTCGCCCCTGCCGGTGCCCGTCGCCGCCAGCGGGTTGAACCGCCCCCTGCGCGCGTCGGCCTCAAGGTCGTCGACCGCATCGATCAGGTGGACCAGCCGGCCGAACGCGTCGCCGACCCGGGCCAGGGCCGCCCGGTTGTCGGGCCGGCCGGCAATCGCGGCAGTGTGGGCGAACAACGCCGACACCACCGCGCCGGTCGGGGCGAGCACGTCGTCGAGCGAGGGGACGTCGCTGGTCTCGGCCGCGTGCGCCGCAGCCGTCGCGCCCAGGACCGTCGCCGGGTCGAACCGGACCCGGCGGGCCACCGCAACGCCCTGCCGTTCGTACCGCCGCGAGGCTGCGGCGGCGAGGCTGCGTGACCCGAGGGGCAGGTCGCGGTCGGCACGCTTGTCCTGGAGTCCGGCCGCTCCGGTGAGCAGCGAGGCGGCGGTGGCGAGCTGCATGGCAGGAAGGTCGGCGCGCACCACCTCGGCGCTACGCAGGCCACGCAGCGGGCAGCGGCCGGCCGTCGACGTGGGCAGCGTGCCGGACTGTGCCTCGACGAGCACCGACAGCAGCAACGCGTCGTAGCCGGTCAGGACGCGGGCGGCCTGCCCTGCCTCGTCCCGCAGGGTTAGGCACAGGCCGCAGAGATGGGCCCGCCACCTCGTGTGTAACTCCTGTCCCAGACGGTGCCGACAGGGACGAACGAGACCTTTCATGACTTCCCCCCAGCTCTCGGCGGCGTCCGGACCGACCGTGGGCAGCGTACCGGGAAGGGACTGCCCTGTGGACGAACCGGTGTACAACCGGGCGCGTCCTGGGGACAACTGGCACCGCTCTGTGGATGGAAAAAATAGTTGGGGTGAAATCGCGGAAAACCCTTGTCAGGCAGGGGAACTCGGTCTAGAAATCACCTACGTCACCGGCAACGGCGACCCGCACCAAGCACGACAGCCGAGGGCAACGACGGTGGGGCAACCCGCCGACGCAACCTGAGGCAGCCAACGGACAACAGCAGCGGGGCAACCCGTCGCCGCGACCGGAGGCAGCAGTCAGGACCGCAACCGAGGGGCAACCCGAGAAAGCGACCTGCGCGGTCTGGCGAGGGCAGTTCGGCACCAGCAGTGGAGTTCCCGCAGGGCAAGGGGCAACCCGAGCTGAGCGACGATCTCCGCGGCGAGGACGGACAGCAGCGAGTCGCACGTGCTGATGGCTGGCAAACGCGGCAACGCGCGAGCCTAGTGAGGCCCCTTCAACTCATACTTGAAGGGGCCTCACGCCTTTTCCGGGCAGGCGCGGACTTTCCCGGGCTGGTCCTGCGAGTGTGGCTGTCACAGGCAACCTGTGGACGACCCGGTGGACAACTGCCGGTGAACCGTGGACAACCGGCCCGTGTCTGTGGAGAGCCAAACTTTCTCTGCCCGACGCGCCGAAAACCCTTGTCAGGCAAGCGAAGTCAGTCTAGAAATCATCTACGTCACCGGGAACGGCGACCTGCACCGACCGCAAGGACCGAGGGTGACCCCCGGCGAGGCAACTCGTAGGGACAGCCACCGTGAGCCGCGAGCGGGAGCGCACGACCACCAGCCGCCGAGGCCAGGCAGCGTGAGGGGCAACCCCCACGCAGCGCAGCTCTCGGAGGGCGAGGTCGAGCCGCAGGACGAACGTCCGGAGATTGGGTGGGCGTGGCAACGCGTCTGCCTAGTGAGGCCCCTTCAACTCATACTTGAAGGGGCCTCACGTCTGTCTGCCGCGATCACCACTCCGACGCCGAGGGGTCCCGTGTCCGTGCTCAGCCTGCCGACCGTTGACAAGCCCACAGAGCAGATACGGACGGGCGGCCCCGTCATCCGCAGCTCAGCTGCCGGCCGCCCTGACCTCTGGATCACCGCCGCAGTCGAAGCTCTGCAGGACTTCCGCACCTCCGAGTGAGTCGCTGGCTGTGGGGACAGCTGTGGACAACCGGTGGACAAGCTGCATCGAGCTGTGGACGACCAGCGTGCCGACCAAAGACTCGCCGAAAACCCTTGTCAGGCAGGCGATGTAGGTCTAGAAATCATTTACGTCACCGGCAACGGCGACCCGCACCGCAAGCCACGACCGAGGACACGACGACGGGGCGACCCGCACGAGTGTCTGACCGTTGTGGTGAGTGGCGTGCACGACCAGCGGTGATCGAGGCTATGCGGCGCGAGGGGCAACCTTCGCACAGGCAGTCTCGGTCTACTCGGTCGAGCCGCGCGGGACGCAGGTCCGGCGGTCGGCGAGCGCGGCAACGCGTGAGCCGGAGAGGCCCCTTCAACTCATACTTGAAGGGGCCTCTCGTCTGTGACGGATGGGGGTCCGCAATGACATCACCAGCGACATCACCAGTGACACCATCAGTGACATCACCAGTGACAACGACCGAGCACGCGCCGGACGAGCCGTGGCGGCAACGCGCGATCGAGTGGGTCACCACCTACCAGTCCTGGATCTACCCGGCCCTGATTGGGCTGCTCTACCTCGTCGGCCGGGTCAGCGCCGATCGGGTCTATCACGCATACGGCCTGAGCACGCAGGACGTCGGCTTCGGCGTCGAGGACGGGGTCACCGCCTTGGTCTTTCTGTTGGTGCTGGTGGGCCTTGCGGTGTTTCTGGGGCAGCTGCTGTTCGCTTCCCTCGTCGGCTTTGCCGGCGCCCTGCACACCAAGCCGGGGCCGGACGAGGGAAAGAGCACGCGGGACTGGGGCAGCGCTGGGTCGTTCGCCTTCGTCCTCGCCCTGGGCGTGGCCGGCTGGGTCTTCGGCGCCCGTCACCTCGAGCAGCAGACGGCGCTGTCGTGCTCGGTCGCCGTGCTGATCTCCTTCACGTTCTGCATCAGCGCACGAGTCGCGGCCACCGACCGGCCAACCGGCGACGCGCCCCTGGTGCGGCACATCGCGACTGGACTGGCGCTGGTCATCAGCCTCATCGCCGTGCCGCTCGAGACGAGCTGGCACGACCTGCCGCAAGAGAAGTCCGGGAGGTCCTCGGGCGGATGGCCGATATTCCTCGCGCTCGCTCCGCACCCGCGCGCCTTCACCCTGCACTCGCGCGAAGGAGTGGCCGGGCTGGCCGACGGCACCTGCGTGTACGCGTTCGGCTCGCACGACGGCTTCACCACGGTATGGGGGCCCGTGGGCTCGCCGT
This sequence comes from Acidothermaceae bacterium B102, assembly GCA_033097465.1. Classification (GTDB taxonomy): domain Bacteria; phylum Actinomycetota; class Actinomycetes; order JAWWOL01; family JAWWOL01; genus JAWWOL01. The sequence goes on along the minus strand of AP028633.1, from coordinate 1,889,579 downwards.
CCGGCAAGGGCCGGCTCGTCGGCGCCGGCATCGACGAGCTGGTGGCCGGCTGCGGCTAGCGCGTCAAGCCGCGGCGTCTCATCGGTGAAGCCCCTTCATCTCATACATGAAGGGGCTTCACGCTTGTGAGCATCCCTTGGCGCCGCGCCGGATCCACGTCGACACGCGGCAACCGGACCGACCAACCGGCGTCACTCGCCGGGTCACACGCTGCAGGTGCACGATGGGCCCATGACCGCTTACCCCGAGGTGTTCCGCCCCGCCCTGGACCGCGCCCGGGTCCACGCCGATGCCTGGCTCAGCTCCGTACCCACGCGTCACATCGGGCCCACGGCCACCGCCGACGAGCTGCTCGCTGCGTTCGGCAAGCCGCTGCAGGACCAGCCCACCGACCCCGCGGAGGTCGTCGACGAGCTCGCTGCGCTGGCCGAGCCGGGACTCATGGCGATCGCCTCCGGCAAGTTCTACGGCTGGGTGATGGGCGGCACCCTGCCCGCCGCCCTCGCCGCCGACTGGCTGACCAGCACCTGGGACCAGAACGCCGGTCTCCGCTACGCGACACCCGCGGTGGTCGCCGCCGAGGAGGCCGCCGCGGGCTGGCTCCTCGACCTGCTCGGCCTGCCGCCCACCGCCGACGTCGGCTTCGTGACCGGCGCGACGATGGCCGGCTTCACCGGGCTCGCCGCGGCACGTTGGCACGTCTTGCAGGCCGCCGGCTGGGACGTCAACAGCAAGGGCCTCAACGGCGCTCCCCCGGTACGCGTCCTGGTCGGCGCCGAGCGGCACGACACCATCGACCTGGCCCTGCGCTACCTCGGGCTCGGGGCGCCGACAGCGATCGCCGCCGACGACCAGGGGCGCATCGTCGTCGAGGCGCTGGCCCAGGCGCTGACCGAGTACGACGGCCCGACCATCGTCTGCCTCCAGGCGGGCAACCTGCACTCCGGCGGCTTCGATCCGCTGCGCGCGGCGATCGCGGTGGCGCACGAGCACGGTGCCTGGGTGCACGTCGACGGCGCCTTCGGCCTCTGGGCCGCGGCGTCACCGCGGCTGCGCCACCTCGTCGACGGGCTCGAGGACGCCGACTCCTGGTCGACCGATGCGCACAAGACGCTCAACGTCCCGTACGACTGCGGCATCGCGATCGTCGCCCACCCGACGGCCGTCCGTACCGCGATGGGCGTCCGGGCGAGCTATCTGATCCAGGACGACAGTGGCCCCGGCGACCCGTTCGAAAAGGTGCCGGAGTTTTCCCGGCGGGCCCGCGGGGTGCCGGTGTGGGCCGCGCTGCGCTCGCTCGGCCGCGAGGGGGTGGCTGCGCTCGTCGACGGGTTGGTCACGCACGCGCGGGCGCTCGCCGAGGGCATCGGTGCGATCGAGGGTGCCCGGGTGCTCAACGAGGTGGCGTTCACCCAGGTGTGCGTGGCGTTCGAGGACGACGACCGCACCCGCGACGCGACCGCCCGGCTGATCGCCTCGGGTGTGGCGTGGATGTCGGGATCGCGCTGGCACGACACCCAGGTCCTGCGGGTCTCGGTCAGCAACTGGTCGACCGACGCCGCCGACGTCGAGGCGTCGATCGAGGCGGTACGGGCGGCAGCCGGACGCTAGACCGCGTCCGCCATCAACAGCCGCAGGCTCCGCATCGCGTCGCGCAGACCGCCCGGGGTGTAGGAGACCCAGTGCTCGAGCCCCACGACCATCGCCTCGACATGGGCGTAGCGGCGTTCGTCGGCGTTGCGCCCCGGCTGCTGCAGGGTCGCCATGAACAGCAGCCAGGCATCAACCGCGACCTTGGCCTCGCCGGTCGCCTCGAGGTCGTCGTAGAAGTGCAGGCCGAGGGCGAGGACCTCCTCGAACCCCTTCAACACGTAGTCGTACACGCACCGGGTGAACTGGTCCGGCGTGATGCGCCCCTCGAGGGGGATGCCCAAGGTCTCCCGCAAGGCCTGATGGCAGGCAGCCTGCAGGTCGCCGCCCTCGTAGCGCTCGCCGATCCAGGCGAGGCAGTCCCTGAGCAGGTCGTTGCGCACCGTCGTGGTGGGCAAGCCGGTGTGATGCTCAGCCATGCGTGGAGCCTCCGTCGTACGCGAACCCGTGGACCGTCTGGACGCCTATCGGCGGCAATCCGACAACGGTGAGCTCCAGGCGGCGGCCCGCGCTGCTAAGCCGCCGCGTCCCGGTTCGGGTAGACGACCTCGGTGAGGATCAGCTGGATCGCCGCGGCCGTCGGCACGGCGATGAGGGCGCCGATGATGCCGAGCAGGCCGCCGCCGATCACGACGGCGATGATCGTCACCAAGGGTGACACGTCGACGGTCTTGCGCAGCACCCGCGGGTTGAGCAGGTAGTCCTCGAAGAACCGGTAGATCACGTGGAACACCACGGTGATGATGGCCGCGGTCGGGGACACCGCCGCCAGCGCGACGAGCGCTACCAGCACGCCGGCGATCGACGACCCGACGAGCGGGATCAGGTCGAGGATGCCGGTGAGGATCGACAGCACCAGCGCGTACGGCACCCCGAGGATGAGCAGCAGCACGTACGACGTCACGGTCGCGACGACCGATGTGGCGACGTTGCCCAGCACATAGCCGCCGACCCGGTTGATCACCTCGTCGGCCAGCAGCCCGAACCGGGGTCTGCTCCGCAGCGGCACCAGCCGGTAGCCGGCGTGCTTGATCCGCGGCAGGTCGACGAGGAAGTAGATGACGAGCACCAGCGTCAGGAACGCGTCGAAGGTGTACGAGACGACCTTGGTGCCGGCGGAGAGCAACCCGGTCGCGGTGCTGGTGGACACGCTGCTCTTGAGGTCGTCGGTGATGCGCGTCGTGATGTGGTACTTCAGGTTCAGCCGGCCCAGCGCGTTGTGCTGGTCCTGCAGGTCCGCCGCGTACTTCGGGGCAGCGTTGTAGAGCTGCTGCGCCTCGCGCGAGATCGGCGGAAAGGCCGCCGCGGCGAACCCCGCCACACCCAGTAGCAGCAGGCAGGCGATGACCGTGACGGCCACCGCGCGCGAGAGCCCTCGGCGGACCAGCCAGCGCACCGCCGGGTCGAGCCCGATCGCGACGAAGGCCGCGACCAGCAGCAGGATCAGCTCGTGGCGCACGTCGCGGATCGACAGCCCGAGCACGAGGGCCAGCAGACCACCCAGGGTGTACGAGAACCCGCGCCGCACGTCCGAGTGCTCGCCCTCCCGCCTGACGACCGGCACGCCGAACGGCAGCTCAGCCGAGACCTGGGCGGCCACCTTCTGCGCCTCGGGGTCCAGCAGCAGCGAGTCGGTCAGCTGCGCCTCCTCGATGGCCAGCTCGGCCGCGAGCTCGGCCTCGTCGGGGGTGGAGTCGTCCGCGGGCGGCACCAGGGGTGACATCGTCAAGGAGGACCCTTCTCACGGGAAATCGGAGGCACCGGGCGTTGACCTGCCCAGTATGCGACCCACTCACCCCTGCCGGGACCGCCTACGCGCCGTCGCCGAACAGCTTGCGGTAGAGCGCCGCACCCTGCGGGAACTTGCCCGACTTCAGGTCGAAGGTCGCGCAGACGCCGGCGTCGTGCGACTCGTAGTAGGCCTCGTACGCGACGTCGTGCTGGGCGATCCAGTCGTGCATCGCCTGGATGAAGTACGGGTCGTCGTTGCCGCCGTGCCCGTCGCAGCGGTTGCTGAGCCCCCACTCCGGAAAACTCATCCGCTTGCCGTGGGCCGTGGCGAAGGCCGCGAGCCAGGTGAGACCCTTGGGCTGGTCGAGGTAGTTCTGCCAGACCTTCTGGTGGTCGGTCGGCGAGAAGTTGGAGCTGAACGACACGTCGTAGTGGTCGGCGCCGATGATGTCGACGTAGGCGTCGCCGGGGTAGAGCGGCTCCGGGTCGGCGAAGCCCAGCGAGACGTTCCAGTCGAAGGTGAACTGCTGACCGGGTACGGAGCGCATCGCGGTCACGGCGGACCGGTAGGCCGCGACCCAGTCCGCGGGGTCCTTCTGGCCGTTCCACGCGAACCAGTCGCCGGTCATCTCCCAGCCGAGCCGGATGGTCGCCCGCGCCTGGTTGCCCTGCACGAGCTGCTGCGCGAATGTCCGGAAGTAGCCGTCGTCCTTGCCGGCCGCGCCGTCGGCGAGGGTCGAGGAGTGGTCGCTGGGGATGAGCGGCAGCGAGAAGACCCGGTGCACCGACGCGGGCGTACCGCGGTAGAGCAGGCCGTTGTTGGCGAGATCGTCCATCGCCGACCAGCTCTCGACGCTGGCGTAGTTGACGACGACCTCGACCGGCTTGCGGCGCAGGTCGCCGAAGGCCGCCGCGTCGGTGGTGCCGGCGCCCGCGACCCCGGAGAGGGTACGGCCGGGGGCCAGGCCCGCGCCGAGCTGGCTGCCGCCGGAGGCCGTGGCCTGGGGGGTGGCCGGGGCGGTGGATGACGTCGACGGCTGCACGGCCGCCTGCGATGTGGTCGCCGCTGTCGACGGGGAGGGCGCGGAGCTACCGACCTGAGGCGCGGGCTGGGAGGCGGCCGTGGGCTGGGTAGACACAGTGGGCTGGCTCGACGCTGAGGCCGACGCTGACGGGTCGCCGCCGCCGAAGTGGACGATCGGCGACTGCGGGGCGCTGCTGCTCGTACCGCGGCCCACCAGGAACCCCACGAGAGCGACCACGACGAGGGCGACCACCGCGATCGCGACAGGCTGACGTCCGGCCGCCAGAGGGCTCTTCATCGGGCTCCAGCGTGACAAGACATCGGTCAACGGTAACCCGCCGGTCTGGCAGCCGTTCCGCCGAACGGACGAAGCGGAAGGGTGACACCACCGAAAACGCTATGAGCTGCGTACAGATGCGTACGCAGCTCATAGCGTTCGTCGGGGCTGCTGGAGCTACTTGCCCACGCCGTTCGGGACGGTGATCGTCGACGACGACTTCAGCGTCGCGCCGGTGCTCGTGGTCACCGTGGCGGTGAGCGTGTGAGCGCCCTTGGTGAGCAGCTGCGGGTCGAGCGCCGGGGTGGCGCCGGTGAGCGCGAACGGTGCAGCGGTGTCGGTGTTGACGGTCGCGCCGTCAAGGGCCCAGACCACCTTCTTGACGCTGCTGCTGCTCGGGTAGAACGGGTAGATGTTGTGGTCGGCGCTCAGCTTGTCGAGGGCCGCCGGCCAAGACAGGTCAGGCGAATAGCTGAACTGCAGGGCCGCACCGGGCGCCGGGGCTGCCGAGGTGCCGGTGCCCGACGGGACGGTAAAGGCAGCACTCGCGGTGACCGTGACGCCGTTGCTCATCGTCACGCTCGCCACCACGGTGTGGGTGCCCACGCTGAGCTTGGTCGGGTTGAGTGCCGGCGTCGCCCCCACGAAGGCCCACGGGGCGGCGCTGTCGGTGTTGACCGTCGCGCCGTCCAGGGAGAAGACGACCTTCTTCACGCCGCTGATGCTGGGGTAGTACGGGTAGATGTTGTGGTCGATGCTCTGCTTGTCCAGCGCGGCCGGCCAGGACAGGTCAGGCGAGTAGCTGAACTGCAGGGCTGACCCGGTGGACGCACCGACCGGCGTGGTCGGGGGCGCGGTGGTCGGGGGGGTGGTGCTGGGGGGCGTCGTCGTGGGGGGCGTGGTGGTGGGCGGCGTCGTCGTGGGCGGAGTCGTCGTCGACGGCACCGTCGTGGGGGGCGTCGTCGTCGGCGGCGCGGTCGTCGGCGGGGTCACCGGCGTCTGGCCGGCGGTCGAGAACAGCTTCTGGTACTCCGCGGACGCCTTCGGGAAGTCGCCACCGCGGATCATGAAGCGGCTGCAGCTGTTGTCGTTGGCGTCGAAGTAGGTCTCGAACGCCACGTCGTGGGTGTTGACGAAGGTGCGGATCTGGTCGATGAAGTTGGGGTCGTCTCCGCCGCCGTGGCCGTCGCACATGTAGCGGACGCCCCACTCGGGGATCGCGAGGCGCTTGTTGCCGTGGGCCTGGGCGAAGTTGATCAGCCAGTTCCAGCCGAACTTGCCGGTCATGATCTGGTTCCACACCGCGGTGTGGTTGCTGGCCGGGTAGCCGGAGGCGTACGACGTGTCGTACGTGTCGGCGCTGACGATGTCGACGTACGCGTCGCCGGGCCACATGTTCGTGGGGTCGGCCTGCAGCAACGCCGGGTCCCAGTCGAACGTGAAGTGCGCACCAGCAACCGATCGCATCGCGGTCACCGCGTGACGGAACGCTCCGGCGAACGCAGCCGGGTCCTTCACGCCGTTCCAGCCGAACCAGTCACCGCTGAACTCCCAGCCCAGCCGCATCGTCGCGTTGCCGTCGCCGCCCGCGACCAGCTTCTGCGCCACGGTCACGTACTTCGCGTCGTACGAGCCCGCAGCCGCCTTCTCCAGCGTGGAGCTGCCGTCCTCGGGGATCAACGGCATCGACCACACGTGGTGGACGTTGATGCCGGACCAGTAGCCGATGCTGCCCATCGCGGTGATGTTCGCCCACGAGTCGACCGCGGTGTAGACGGTGACGGCGGTGATGGGGGCCTTGCGCCAGGTGCCGAAGGCGTTCGCGTAGGTGGGGCCCTGGTGGTTGATCATGCCGCTGAGGGTCTTGCCGGCCACCAGGCCGGGGGTCTGCGTGACGCCGGCGTGCGCGGCGGGCGAGCTGAGCAGCGGGAAGGCAACCACCGCGCTGAGGACGGCCGAGGCAGCAAGGGCGCTGATCGTGCGCTGGGGCTTGAGCGTGAACTTCGTGGCAAGGGCGGGCATACGGAGTCTCCGAACTGTCTGGAGCCGACCCCTGGGGCGTGCCGGCTTCAGTTATGGGTTCGGAGAGCGACTGCTGCGCCAGAAGGCCTAGCGCCGGGTGGTCCGATTGATTGGGCAGGATGGGCCAGGCGCGCTGGTCCCTCTGCAGGGTTGGTCATGGTCGCCAGACGGGGACGTCACCCAGTTGGCCCAGTCCGCTGGGCCCAGAACGCGCGAGGTGCCTGTCGCACCGGTCGGCAGCCGGCCCGCCGAAGTCGGCGGTCAGCTGGCGCCGCTACTCCGGCGGGTCAGCAGCATGTTGATCAGCACGGCGATGACGATGAGCGCGCCACTGACGACATCCTGCAGGTAGGAGTCGACGCCCAGGATCACCAGGCCGTTGCCGATGACGGTGATGAACAGGACGCCGAGCAGCGTGCCCAGCATGGAGCCCCGGCCCCCTGACAAGGACGTGCCGCCCACCACGACGGCCGCGATGACCGAGAACTCCAGACCGGACGCGGCGCTGGCACTGCCAGACGAGAGCCGGCCGGCGATGACGATGCCGAGCAGGGCTGCCATCAAACCGCTGGTGGCGAACAGCAGGATGCGAATACGCAGGACGTTGATGCCGGTCAACATCGCCGCTCGGGCGTTGCCGCCGACCGCGAACACGGAACGCCCGTACACCGTGCGCTTGGAGACGAAGGCGAAGATCACGAAGAGCACCATCATGACGATCGCCGCTGTCGGCACCTGTCCGAACTTGCCGCCGAGCCGATCCACCAGCGCGTTGGGCTTGATGGGCACGGGGAGAGCGTTGGTGAAGTACTCCGCCAGTCCGCGCAGCGAGCTCCACAGACCCAGGGTGACGATGAAGGACGGCACCCCGAACCTGCCGCGTACCCAGCCCGCGAGCGCGCCGACAGCGGTGCCGCCGAGCAGCGTGAGGATGAACGCGGCCCAGATCGGCATGTGCCACTTGGCCGCGAACTCCGCGAAGCAGACGCCCCAGAACGCCACAGCCGGCCCGACACTGATGTCGATCTCGCCGGCCACGATCACGAGGGTGCCGGCCCACGCGCAGATGCCGACGAGCGCTGCATCGCCGAGGATCGCCCACATGTTGTCGATCGTGGCGAAGTACGGCGAGCGGAAGCTCAGCACCACGATGAGCAGCAGCAACGCGAGGGCCAGGCCGCCCTCGTTCATCTGCTGTGTCGTGGGGTGCCACCGGCCACGGCCGGGCTGGCCGACCGGCGCAGTCGCGGTCGCTGCCTCCAGGGAGCTCATCAGGTGCCCTTCCTGTCGTGCTCGCCGACGGCGGCGAGCAGAAGCGTGTCGGTCTCGATGTGCGGCGCGTGCTGCTCGGCCACGATGCGGCCGCCGGCGAGGACGATCGCCCGGTCGCAGACGAGGTTGAGCTCGTCCATCTCGCTGGACACGAAGACCACCGAGGCCCCCGACGCCGCCAGGCCCCGTACCAGCTCGTAGATCTGCGCCTTGGCCTGGACGTCAACGCCTCGCGTGGGCTCGTCCAGCAGCAGCAGTCGGCTCCCGGCGTGCAGCCAGCGGCCGATCACGATCTTCTGCTGGTTGCCGCCGCTGAGCGTGCCGATGAGGCTCTTCGGGCTGCGGACGCGCACCGACATGGTGTCGATCGCGTGCGTGGCGGCTCCGCGCAGCAGGGTCGGGTTGATAACGCCGCCGTGGGACACCCGGCCCCAGTCGGTGATGACCAGGTTCTCGTCGACCCCGAGGTCGGGGAAGATGCCGTCATTCTTGCGGTCCTCCGGGGTGAGGCCGATGCCGGCGGCCATGGCGTGGGCGAGGCCCCGGCCGTGGATGCGCTCGCCGTCGAGCTCGACCTCGCCGGCGTCGGGTGCCTGCAGCCCGGCCATCACCTGCAGCAGCTCGGTACGGCCGGAGCCGAGGACACCGGCGATGCCCAGCACCTCGCCCGCCCGCACGTCGAACGTGACGTCCTCGAGCTTGGGCTCCAGCACGACACCGCGAACGGTCATCGTGACCGCACCGAGCTCAGGTCGAGAGCGGGTCACCAGCGGGGTCTCGGCCTGGCTGCTGCCAACCATCATGTCGACGATGTCGCGGGTCGACGTGCCGGCCATGGGCATCGTGTTGATGACCCGGCCGTCGCGCATGACCGTTGCGGTGTCGGCGATGCGGCGGATCTCGGCGAGCCGATGGCTGACGTAGATCACCGAGACGCCGCTGGATCGGATCGTGTCTACGGCCTGCAGGACCCGGTCGACCTCCCCAGCGCCCAGGGAGCTGGTCGGCTCGTCGAGGATGAGCAGCGCCGGGTCCTCGGAGAGGGCGCGAGCGATCTCGACCATCTGCTGGTCGGCGATGCTGAGCTCGGAAACGGGACGACGCGGGTCGATGCGGAGCCCGAGGCGATGGAGGCTCGCCTCGGACTCCGCCATCATGGCGCGACGGTCGATCTGCCCGCGGCGCGTAGGCCAGGCCCCCATGAACAGGTTCTCCGCCACCGTCATGTACGGGATGAGCGAGAGTTCCTGGTAGACCGTACGAACGCCCAGCTCCTGTGCGAGCTGGACGCTCGGCCGGTCCATCGTCCTGCCGGCGAGAGTCACGACGCCCTCGTCAGGCGCCTCGACCCCCGCCAGCAGGCGGATCACGGTGGACTTGCCGGCACCGTTCTTGCCGAGCAGGGCCCGTACCTCGCCCCGGTCGATGGAGAAGCTGACGTGCGCCAGCGCTTGGACTCCGCCATAGCGCTTGCTGGCGTTCTCGATCACAGCGATCGGGTCAGCCGCCGTCATGCCGTCTCCTTCTCCCGGGGCAAGGCTCGCCATGGCTACGGGATGCCGTCCGCGTGGGCGGTCAGCCAGTCGGCCGCCTGGGCAGCGGTGGTGTAGATGTCGACCGGGACCGGGACCACGACGTTGGCCGGCTTCTGGCCACCGATGATCTCGATCGCCGCCTTGATGGCGGCCTTGCCCATGACCTGGCCGCCGATGTCGACCTCCGCCTTGAGAACAGTGTTGTCCTTGAGGGCGTTGGCGAGGTCGGTCGTCATGTCACCACCGAACACCACCGTCTTGCCAACCCGATTGGCACCCTCGACCGCCTTGATCGCACCGGCCGTGGCGTCGCCGTACTCGCCCATGAAGGCGTCGAGGTCGGGGTGGGCCGTCAGCATGTTCTGTGCGGCGCTGAGCGACGCCGACGCGTCGCCGCCCTTCTGGTTGGCGACGATGGAGTAGCCGGGCAGCTTGGCCTTCATGGCCTTGTCGAAGCCGGCGCGCCGCTGGATGCAGACCTCGACGAACTCGCAGTTGACGACGCCGATCTTGGGCGCCGTGATGCCCTTGCCGGTGAAGTACGCAGCGGCGGCCACACCGAGCTTGTAGCCGAAGTCGACGGGGTCGCCGAGGGTGTAGGCCGAGACGTACTTGGCCAGCTCCGGCTGCTGGATGCAGGTGTTGTAGCAGACGACCGGGATCTTCGCGTCGTACGCCGACTTGATGGCCGGGATCGACGCCGTGCTGCTGGATGCCGAGAGCAGGATGGCGTCCACGTGCTGCGCCACCAGGTTGGACATGAAGGTCGACTCCTTGCTGGCGTCGTCCTGCGCGTTCGTCTCGACGATCTTGACCGTGGTCCCAGCCGCCGTGGCACCGTCGTTGATGCCCTTGCGGACGCCGCCGTAGAAGCCCTGGGTGTCGAGATAGATGACACCGACGCGCAGGTTCTTCTTGACCGCCACGGCCGATGTCGCCCCAGCCGCGGAGCTGCCGCCCGCGGCGGCACTCGTTGCTGCTGACGCACTGGTCGCCGCTGCGCCACTCGTGGCCACAGCAGCAGCGCTGGTCGCGGCCGCTGCACTCGATCCGCCGGCTGCAGCCCCACTACTGCTGCTGCCACAGGCGGTCAGCAGGCTGAGCGCCGCGACGGACGCCACAGCAGTGGTCGCCGTCCTCCACCTCGTTCTGAGCACTGGAAACCTCCATGTTGGGTGTTCGTCTGTGGCGAGGTTAGGAACCTCGGCGGATCGAACCCATGGCGTAGACGACTGTCCATATGGAGGAAACCCCGATCCGATGTCACAATCCGGCAACGGCGCCGTTGCGCACGCGTCAGCCCTTCGCTCGGGCCCGGTGCTCGGACGCGGTCATGCCGTGGACGGATCGGAACTGCCTCGAGAAGTAGAGCGGGTCGTCGTAGCCCACGCTACGCGCGATGGCGCTGACCGGAAGGTCTGTCGTGTCCAGCAGCTGACGGCACTTCATCATGCGCAGCCGGGTCTGGTACTCACGAGGCCCACATCCGGTGGTCTTGCGGAACAGCGACGAGAAGTAGGACGGGGAGAGGCCGGCCATGTCGGCCAGCTCGGCCACACTGACCCGCTCGGCAAAGGTGCGCTGCAGGTAGGCGATCGTCGTCTGCACCGGGTCGCTACGACCCACCGAGACACCGAAGCGCGCCGTCGACAGCAGGGCCATCAGGTGCCACGCAGCGCCCGCCGCAGCCTGAAGAGTGGGCGGCGAGTCGTCGCGCTCCATGCCCAGCAAGGCCTCCTCCACCAGCGAGACCGCGTGCGGCAGATCAACGAGGCTGAGCACGGGCGTCGCGGTGCCGGAGCCACTGGCCTGCACGAGCGCCGCCACGTCGGAGCCCTCGAGGTGCATCCACCAGATGGTCCAGGGCGACTCGCGGTCGGCGCCGTACACATGAGCAGTGCCGGCGGGCACCACGAGCGCCTGGCCCGGCCGAACGAAGTGCGAGGTGCCGTCGATGTCGCACCAGCCCAAACCGTCGACGCACAAGATGACGATGGTCTGGGTGGACCCCTTGGGGCGCGAGCGCAGGTGGTCGGCCGCCGCCGGGAAGTAGCCACAGTCGGTGACGGTCAGCCGAGCGGTGACTGGATGTTTCAACGCCTCGGCTACCCGCGGTCGGGGCAGCACGCTGATCCGCTCACCGGGGAAACCTGACTGTACGGGCATCCGCCGATGGTAGAGGGTGATCGTGGTTTCCTCCATATGCACAGTCGTCCATGCCATACGTCTTGGGCTAACGCGTCCCTAGCCTCTCTGGCATGCCTGACTCCTCCAGCCCGCGTTCTGAGCTGGCGCTGCCCCCTGTCCCGCCCGCCCAGGCGGGGTTGCCGCTCGCGGTCTGGCGGAAGCCGGTCGAGATCGACACCTACGACCCGCTGCCGCCCGACCGCTACCCGATGTTCCTCGAGACCCGCGTCTACCAGGGCTCGTCCGGCAACACCTACCCGCTGCCGTTCCACGACGCGATCAGCCAGACCAAGCAGCCACGGTCCTGGGATGCCATCCACCTCGAGAACGAGTGGCTGCGCCTGATGGTGCTGCCCGAGCTCGGCGGCCGCATCCACATCGGCTACGACAAGACCGCGGGCTACGACTTCTTCTATCGCAACAACGTCATCAAGCCGGCGCTGGTCGGGCTGACCGGGCCGTGGATCAGCGGCGGGGTGGAGTTCAACTGGCCGCAGCACCACCGGCCAGCCACCTACCTCCCCGTCGACGTCGAGATCGAGGAGCACGCGGACGGCGCGGTTACCGTCTGGTGCTCCGACCACGACCCGTTCCACCGGATGAAGGGCATGCACGGCATCACGCTCTACCCCGACCGGGCCCTGATCGAGCTGAGGGTCCGGCTCTACAACCGCTCCGACGACGTCCGCACCTTCCTCTGGTGGGCCAACGTCGCCGCCCGGGTGCACGACGACTACCAGTCCTTCTTCCCGACCGACGTACGGGTCGTCGCCGACCACGCCCGCCGCGCCACGACCGGCTTCCCGCGCGCGACCGACCGCTACTACGGCATCGACTACCCGTCGCGCGTGACGGCCGACAACCCCGACGCCGACCGGCTCGACCTCTACCGCAACATCCCGGTGCCCACGTCGTACATGTGCGTGGACAGCGAGGGCGACTTCTTCGGCGGCTACGACCATGCGGCACAGGCCGGCTTCGTCCACGTCGCCGACCACCGCATCTCGCCGGGCAAGAAGCAGTGGACCTGGGGCAACGACCGCTTTGGCTGGGCCTGGGACCGCAACCTCACCGACACCGACGGCCCGTACGTCGAGCTGATGGCCGGCGTCTACACCGACAACCAACCCGACTTCTCGTTCCTCGCGCCCGGCGAGACCAAGGCGTTTCGTCAGTACTGGTACCCGATCCAAGCGATCGGTCCGGTGCAGCAAGCCACGACGGAGGTGGCCGTCAGCCTGCGCGTCGAGGGCCAGGTGCACGTCGGCGTCGCCGTCACCCGGGTACGACCGGCCGTGACCGTAGTGCTCGAGAACACGAACGGCGCCGAGCTCTGGTCGTCCATCGTCGACCTCGCCCCGGGCCGGCCGCTGGTCGATCACCCCGCCGTCGACGCCTCTGCCGGCGTCGTGCTCGTGGTGCGGCATGACGGCGAGGAGCTGCTCCGGTGGAGCCCGCCCGCTGCCGACGCCGCCGTCGCACCGGTGACGCCCGCGGTGGCTCCGCCGCTGCCGTCGGACGTCCCGACCGTCGAGGAGCTCTTCCTCACCGGACTGCACCTCGCGCAGTACCGGCACGCAACCCGCTCACCCGAGCCGTACTGGGAGGAGGCGCTGCGCCGCGACCCGTACCACTCGAGCAGTGCCACTGCCCTGGCATCGCGTGCCTACGAGGCGGGCGACTTCGCGCGGGCAGAAGAGCTGCTGCGGCGAGCGATCTCCCGACTGACCTCGCTCAACCCCAACCCCAGCGACGGAGAGCCGCACTACCGGCTCGGGCTGACGCTGCTGCGCAGCGGTCGGAGCGCCGAGGCGTACGACGCATTCGCGAAGGCGGCGTGGCTGCAGGCCTGGCGCGCGCCCGCCCACCTCGCCATGGCCCGGCTCTGCTGCGTAGCCGAACAATGGCCTGAGGCGCTGCGGCTGCTGGACGAGGCCTTGGTCCTCAACTCCAGCCACCTGGCGGCACGCGACCTGCGGGCGCTCGTCCTGCGGGCGATGGGGGTCGACCCCAGCGGCGAGCTTGAGGCCACTCTGGCGCTCGACCCAATCGACTGGTGGGCCCTCGACCTCGCCGGCAAGGCGTTGCGGTGTGACGCGCGCACCCACCTCGACCTCGCCGTCGAGTACGCGGCCGCGGGCTTCCTCACCGACGCCCTGCGCCTCGTCGACCTGGCGACAGCGGTTGCGGCCGCCGAGCAGTGGCGCGGCACAGAGCCGATGGCCCACTACTACCGCGCCGACCTGCTGGACCGGCTCGGCCTTGCCGACGCAGCCGTCCAGGCTCGTCACGACGCACGGTCGGTCGACGGCACCTACTGCTTCCCCAGCGGGCTCGACGACGAACGGGTGCTGAGAGCGGCGCTGGAGGCGGAGCCGGATGACCCCCGGGCCGCGGCACTGCTCGGCCACTGGCGCTACTCGGTCCGCCGCTACGCCGACGCGATGGCGCTGTGGCGCCGCGCGGTCGAGCTCGACCCGGCCGACGCCGTCTGCTGGCGCAACCTCGCGGTGGCCAGCCACAACATCGAGCACGACGCCGCCGCCGCGATGCGCTGCTTCATGCGCGCGGAGGCAGCTGCACCCGACGACGGTCGCCTGATCTACGAGCGCGACCAGCTGGCACGCCGCATCGGCGAGGCTCCCATCGTCCGGCTCGCGCACCTGCAGCGGCGGATCGACCTGGTGGAGGAGCGCGACGACCTCACCATCGAGCTGGTCCTGCTCCACATCCAGGCGGGTGACGCCGCGCGTGGGCTGGAACTGCTGACCAGCAAGGACTTCCAGCCCTGGGAGGGCGGCGAGGGCCAAGTGCTCGGCGCCTGGGAGCGGGTCCACCTGGTGCTGGCCGGCCAGGCCCTGCGTGAGGGCTCCGCTGCCCACGCCGAGACGCTGCTGCGCGCTGCGCTCGACCCTCCCACCAACCTGGGCGAAGGTCCGCACCCGCTCGCCAATCGCTCCGACCTGTCCCTCTCGCTCGGTGACGCGCTAGCCGCCCAGGGCCGTCGGGACGAGGCCAAGGCCGCTTGGACAGACGCCGCCACCTTCGTGGGCGACTTCCAGGAGATGAGCCCCCAGCCGTACAGCGAGAAGACCTACTTCTCGGCGCAGGCCTGGCGGCGACTCGACCGCGACGAGCGTGCGGAGGAGCTGTTGGCTGGGCTCACCGCCTATGCCGACCACCTGGCCTCGACCCCGGCGACGGTCGACTACTTCGCCACGTCGTTGCCCACGCTGCTGCTCTTCACAGACGACCAGCAGAGCAGGCGCAAGGTGACGGCGCAGTTCCTGACGGCGCAGGCCCAGGCAGGCCGTGGCGAGACCGCTCAGGCCGTGGCGTCACTGGAGGACGTGCTCGACCAGGACCCCAACCACGCTTCAGCGCACGACCTGCTGCTGGAGCTCCGACCCACGAGTCACGGTCTGGACGGACCGGGGCAGGATGTCAGCATGAGGGCAGGGAGACCATGACCAACCGCGACCAGACGAGACCGAGCATGCTGGGGGTCTTCCTGCCGGGTGACTCGACGGCCGAGCTCCGCCCGTACGACGTGCCGACACCCGGGCCGGGACAGGTCCTGCTCGAGGTCGGCGCTTCCGGCATCTGCGGCAGCGACATCGGCTACATCTACCGTGGTTACAAGAGCCACAAGGGGCTCGACGGCCAGCCCGCCTACCACGGTGTGGTCGCAGGCCACGAGCCGTGCGGCACCGTCCTTGCGACGGGTCCGGGAGTCCACCGGGTCGGCCCCGGCGACCGGGTCATCGTCTACCACATCGTCGGGTGCGGCGAGTGCCGCAACTGCCGGGCCGGCTACTTCATCAGCTGTACGGACGCGACCTGGCGCGAGGCCTACGGCTGGCAGCGCGACGGAGGCCACGCTCCCTACCTGCTGGCCGAAGAGTCCACTTGCATCCCCTTGCCAGACAGCCTTTCCTTCACCGACGGCAGCCTCATCGCCTGCGGGTTCGGTACGGCGTACGAGGGGCTCAAGCGCACCGACGTCAGTGGCGCCGACACGTTGCTGGTGGTCGGTCTCGGGCCTGTGGGCTTGGCCGCCGCGATGATCGCCCGCTGCCTCGGGGTCCGCCGGGTCATTGGCGTCGAGCGCACCTCCGGCCGCATCGACTTCGTCAAGACCACCGGCCTCGTCGACGACATCGTGATGGCGGACGAGTCGTCAGCAGAGGCTGTGCTCGACCT
Organism: Acidothermaceae bacterium B102; assembly: GCA_033097465.1. Classification (GTDB taxonomy): domain Bacteria; phylum Actinomycetota; class Actinomycetes; order JAWWOL01; family JAWWOL01; genus JAWWOL01. The sequence continues at coordinate 1,873,678 of AP028633.1, read as the reverse complement.
GACGTCCGGACGCGGCTGCAGCGTCGCCGTCGACTGCTCCGGCTCGGTTCCTGGGCGGTCCACCGCGTTGGAGGCGGTGGCCGAGTGGGGCCGCGTGTCGCTGCTCGGCGAGGGTGGCCGGCTCGAGACCGAGGTGTCGGACACGCTGTTGCACAAGCAGGTGGCGATCCACGCCTCGTGGGTCACGTCGTTGCAGGGCATGGAAGACCTCACCGCCCTGCTCGACCGGAGCAAGGTCAACCCCGAGGTCGTGGTGAGCCACCGGTTCGCGCTCTCGCAGGCCGACGAGGCCTACCGGCTGGCGGCCGATGGCGCGGCAGGGAAGGTCGTCCTGCTCCCTTCGGCACCGTGACGTCGTGCCGCACGGACGTCCTGAACGATCTCGAGGTCGTGGTCGTCGACAACGGCGACCTCTCGCTGAGCTTTCTGCCCCAGGTCGGCGGCCGGCTCATCTCGCTACGGCTGGGCGACGACGAGGTGCTGTGGCGCAACCCAGCGTTCCTCGGACCGACGCTCGCGCCGGTGACCCCGCATGCCTCGTGGGCCGCACCTGACGGCTCGATGGCCAGCTGGGCCAACGTCGGCGGCAGCAAGACCTGGCCGGCGCCCCAAGGATGGTCGGGCCCGCACGAGTGGCCGGGTCCGCCCGACGCAGTGCTCGACTTCGGGCCGTACGCGGTCTCGGTAACGACCGGCGCCGACGGCTGGACCGACGTGCGACTGACCAGCCCTGACGATCCTCGTACGGGCCTGCGGATCAGCCGGGCGTTCTTCATTCCCCCTGCTGGTACGGCATTCTCGCAGGTCTCGACGTTCACCAACTGCGGCGACCGTCCCCGACGCTGGTCCGTCTGGGAGGTCGCTCAGGTCGACACCTCCCGCGGCGGACGCTTCGTGGTAGACGTCGCGTCACCCGCCGATCCGCTCCGGCTGCTCGACGTCGTGGGCGTCGCCTCGTGGACGTACCAGGACCACGCCATCGGCGTGCCCGTGCAGGAGGTCGTGGGCAAGCTTGGCTTTCCTGAGGCGACCGGCCGGATCAGCTATGCCCGCGGCGACGGGGTGCTGCTCGAGCTGACGACCGAGCGGCTGGCCGACCAGCCCTACCCCGACGGCGGTTGCCCGGTCGAGCTCTGGCTGCAGTTCCCGAACGACTCACCGCTCGAGGCGTTCAGCGGCCTGCACCCTCAGGCCGATCTGGTCGAGATGGAGCTGCTGTCACCGCTCGTCGACCTCGAGCCCGGTGGTACGGCTCTGCTGCCCATCACCTGGCGGGTGACACGGTCCTGAGCGGCGCGCACACGGACCGCCGCATCTGCTCTACGCTGCGCTTCTTGCAAAGGAGCGAGAGATGGCACGGTTCCGCGTTGCGGTCGTGGGGGTGGGACTCTGCGCGGCGCTGCTCGGCACGGGCGGCCCGGCCGGCGCGCGACCGCTCGACGGGCCGCCGGCGCCCACCGCGCACGCGGCCTCCTGCCCCAAGCCGCAGGACCTCCAGGTCTGGCGGGTGCCGACCCACGAGGCGATGCTCACGTTCGACGACGGGCCCAACCCCATCTACACGCCGATCGCCCTCCGGGTGCTCGCGCGTTACCACGTCCACGCGACCTTCTTCCTGGTCGGCAAGAACGCCGCCGCCTACCCCGCCCTGGTACGCCGCATCGTGGCCGCGGGCAACGTCATCGGCAACCACTCCTGGGACCACGCCGACCTCGCCAAGGTGTCGCCAGCCCGTCTGGCGTACGAGATCGACCACACCAACGCGGTGCTCAAAGCGATCACCGGCAAGCAGCCGTGCTTCTTCCGCTTTCCCTACGGAGCAGCCAATCCCGCTGCGATCGCCGCCGTCAACGCCCGCGGCATGACCCCATACATCTGGACCGTCGACACCCGCGACTGGGCCGGCGCCTCCACCTCGCTCATCGAGACCACGGTCTGGCGCGAGCTGTCGTCACACCATGGGGCCGTCGTCCTGCAGCACGACATCCAGGGCCCGCGGTCGATCGACGCGGTGCCCACCATCATCAGCGGGCTCCGCGCCCGCGGCTACTCGTTCATCACCGCTGCGGGAGGAAAACCAACCCCGTGACCACCGTCCTCATCGACGACTCTCGCAGCTTTCGCGACGAGCGACTCTGCCTGGTGGCGCGGTCATCGCGGTCAGGGGTACGGCTGCTCCGGGACCTGCACGGCTCCGCATCGACGCCCTCTGGCTCGACCACGACATGGCAGAGGGCGACAGCATCTGGCCGGTCATCGAGCTCCTCGAGACGGCGGCCGCCAACGGTCACCCGTACGACGTGGGCGTGGTCCACCTGCACGCCGTCCACCATCGACACGCGCACGAGATGGCCGAGAGTCTGCATGCGGCCGGCTATGTCACCGAGCGGTCGATCTCTCCCGGCACCTGGCGGCACTGACCCTCACGGCCGGGCGATCAGCCCGTACGCGACCAGCCCGAGGCAGGCGTCGATGAAGGCGGGGCGTTCGGCGAGCGGCACGCCGGACATCGGGCCGAGCAGCAGCGTCGACAGCCCGTGCACCGCCGCCCAGGCAGCGGCAGCAGCGTGCTCCCGGGTCGCCGGGTCCAGCAACCCTTCGGCGATCAGCTCGCCTAGACAGACCTGGAGCAGCTCGTACGGGCCGCGCTCCCCGTCCGCCGGCTTGACCTCCTCGTGGACCCCCTCGAACGCCGTGGCGAACAACCCCGGCTGCTCGAGGGCAAACCTCACGTAGCCACGACCCACGGCAAGCAGGTGGGCCAGGGCCTGCTCGCGCGGGTCGGCGTCGGCCGGCACCCGGTCGAGCTCGGCCTGCATCGCCGCGGCGATGCCCTGCCGGGCGGCGTCACCCACCGCGGAGACCAGCTCCGGCAGGTCAGCGAAGTGCCGATAGGCAGCGGTCTGCGACACGCCCACCTGGCGAGCCGCCGCACGCAGGACGATCGCGTTGGGGCCACCGCGGCGGGCCAGCTCGGTGGCCGCCTCGACGAGAGCGCTACGAAGGTCGCCGTGGTGGTAGGACGCCTTGCGCGGACCTGCCGGGGTGACCACGGGGTACATGTTGACATCGTAAACTTCCTGTGACAAGTTTACGCCGTCAACATCCTCCGAGCCGCCCAGGAGCCCGCCATGTTCAGCCGACTCGGTCAGCTGGTCGTCACCCGCGCCCGCCTCGTCCTCGCGCTCGCCCTGGTGGTGCTGGCCCTCTCCGCGGTCTCGGGCGTCAGCGTCTTCAGCCGGCTGCTCAGCGGAGGCTTCGACGACCCGTCCTCGGCATCGAGCCGGGCGGCAGCACTGGTCAACCAGACGTTCGGCGGCGAGCCCGACCTGATCTTCCTGGTCCACGCCAGAGCCGGCACGGTCGACGCCGCCGGTCCGGCGGCCAGCGGCCGGGCACTGGCCGCCCGGCTGGCCGCCGACCCGCACCTGACCGGGGTCACGTCCTACTGGGCCACCGGCAATGCGGGGCTTCGGTCCAAGGACGGCTCCGACGCGCTGATCCTGTCGCGGGTCGTGGGCGACGACGAGCAGGCGGCCAAGACGGCCACCACCCTGCTCAGCACCTACGCGCACGTCGACGACTCGGCCGTCACGGTGAGGATCGGCGGCCAGCTGGGCACCGACATCGGCGGCCAGGTCAGCAAGGACCTCGCCCTGGCCGAGGGCATCGCCGTGCCCCTGACGATGGTGCTGCTGGTCCTCGCGTTCGGCAGCCTGGTCGCCGCACTGCTGCCGCTCTCGGTCGCGTTCCTCGCCATCTTCGCGACCTTCGCCGAGCTCAACCTGCTCACCCATGTGACCAACGTCAGCATCTTCGCCCTCAACCTCACCACCGCGCTGGGCCTGGGCCTAGGCATCGACTACGCCCTGCTGATGGTGAGCCGCTTCCGCGAGGAGCTCGCCGGTGGGGCCGATGTCGCGGCTGCCGTGGCCCGGACCGTCGCAACCGCAGGCCGTACCATCGCGTTCTCCGCCCTCACGGTGGCGGCCGCGCTCTCGGCGATGCTGGTGTTCCCGGTCTACTTCCTCCGCTCGTTCGCCTACGCCGGCGTCGGCGTGACGGTGTTCGCGGCCCTCAGCGCGCTGCTCGTGCTGCCTGCCCTGCTGATGGTGCTCGGCCACCGGGTCAACGCCGGACGCATCCCGGGCCTGACAGCGGTTCGCAGCCCCGAGGCGCCGTTCTGGGGCCGCCTCGCCGGCGCCGTAATGCGGCGACCCGTGCTGGCGGCCGCTCCGGTCGTCGCCGTGCTGCTGTTCCTGGCGGCTCCCCTGCTGCACGTCACGTTCGGCACCCCCGACGACCGCGCTCTGCCCACCAGCGCCGCCAGCCACCAGGTCGGCGACGCCCTGCGCGGCGACTTCGCCACCCAGCCCAGCGTGATCGACGTCGTCGTCCGGCCCGCCTTGCCGGCGGCAGCTCTCGCCGGCTACGCCCACACGCTGAGCGCGTTGCCAGGGGTGCAGCGCGCCGACAGCACGGCGGGCAGCTTTGCCGCCGGCTCGTCGACCGCGCCGCACGTCAACCCGGCCTCCCTGACCGCTGGCGGAGTGCAGCGCATCACCCTGGCTACCGGCCTCGACACCGCCTCGGGGGCAGCCCAACGACTGGTCGACCGGGTACGGGCGACGCCGACGCCCAGCGGTGCCCACGCCCTTGTCGGCGGCGCGACCGCCGTGCTCATCGACGGCAAGCACGCGATCAGCTCAGCCCTGCCACTCGCCCTGCTCATCATCGTGATCAGCACGTTCGTCCTGCTGTTCCTTTTCACCGGCAGCATCGTGCACCCGGTCCGGGCGCTGATCTCCAACGCCCTCACCCTCGGCGCGACGCTGGGCGTCATGGTGTGGATCTTCCAGTACGGGCACCTCGCGGGCGTGCTCCACTTCACCGCCACCCCGACGAGCACGTCGATGCCGGTACTGCTGTTCTGCATCGCCTTCGGCCTGTCGATGGACTACGAGGTCTTCCTGATGAGCCGGATCAAGGAGCTCCACGACGGAGGCGCCGACAACACCGCCTCCGTGACCCACGGCCTCGCCCGTACCGGACGCATCGTCTCCACGGCCGCCGCGCTGCTGGCCGTGAGCTTCTTCGCCTTCGCCACCAGCCACGTCAACTTCATCCAGCTGTTCGGGCTCGGTACGGGACTCGCCATCCTCATCGACGCCACCCTCGTCCGCGGTGTCCTGGTCCCGGCGTTCATGCGGGCGTTCGGCGAGCTGAGCTGGTACGCGCCGGCACCACTGCGTCGGCTGCACCGCGCGATCGGGCTGGACGAGGGCGAGGCCACGGCCACCCCGACGTCTCCTTCGCTCGCCACCCGGTAGTCGTGGCTACTTCAGGACGAACGCCTCGCTGCCGCCGGCAACCACGGCGATGGCTCCGGTCACGCCGGCGACCGCGACCGGCACCGTCGTCGTGGTGAACGAGCCGTTGCCGAGCTCAGCGAACGGGCCGTGGCCCCACGCCATCACGGTGCCACCCGCCTGCAGCGCATAGCCGTTGTCCCAGCTGGCGGCCAGGGCGATGGCCCCGGTCACCCCGACCACCTGGGTCGGGGTGGAGGTGGACCCGACGCTGCCGATGCCGAGCTGGCCGTAGGTGTTGTCGCCCCACGCCACGACCGTGCCGTCGGCCCGTACCGCGTAGGCACTGTCGCCTCCCGCCGCGATCGCGGTCACGCCGGAGAGCCCGGGGACGAGGGTCGGCCTCGCCACAGCGGTCGTCCCGGGTGTCCCGAGCTGCCCCACGGCGGCGGCGCCCCAGGCCCAGACATTGCCGCTGGAGTCGATCGCATAGGCATTCTGGCCGCTGGCGGCAAGGGCGGTGACATGGGCGAGGCCGGCGATGGGCGCGGGCACCGGGGAGGACGCGAACGTGCCGCGGCCGAGCTCGCCCGTGATGCCATAACCCCAGGACCAGACGGTGCCGTCGGACGTGAGGGCGTAGCCACTGTCGCCACCGAGGGCGATGGCGACCACTCCGGCCGGGCCTGGCACCTGGAGCGGGACAGCGCTGAAGGCGGGCAGGGCGGCTCCGAGCTCACCGTCCGCGTTGGCGCCCCAGGCCCAGACGGTTCCGTCAGAGCGCAGGGCCAGTCGGGTGCCGTAGTCGCCCGCGACGGCGACCATGTTCGTCAGGTTGCTGACCTGCACGGGTGCGTCGCTCACATCGATCACCAGCCCGTGGCCCAGCATGCCGTTGACGTTCTTGCCCCAGTCCCAGACGGTGCCATCAGCCTTGACCGCGGCGCCGCCGCCCGGGTCGCCCTCGACGGCGATCACGCCGCCCATGCCAACCACGGGTGCGGGCACGCTCCGGTCGCGGAACGCGGAGAGGTCGTAACCCCAGCTCCAGACGGTGCCGTCGCTTTTGAGGGCGTAGCCGTCGTAGCCGCCAGCAGCGAGGGCCGACACGTTGGTGAGCCCGGTGACGGTGACCGGCAGCGACTCGGCAACGGTGGTGCCGTCACCGAGCTCGCCGGTGTGGTTGGTGCCCCAGGAGCGCACGGTGTGGTCGCTCATGACGGCATAGGCCATGGACACACCCGCACCCAACGCGACGGCTCCGCTGATGGTGACCGGAGTCGGGACGGTGGAGTCGGCGGAGGCACCGTTGCCGAGCTCGCCCTCATCACCCGCGCCCCAGCCGTACACCAGCCCCCCTGCCTTGAGGGCAAAGGCCTGGTTGAGGCCGGTCCAGACGCCGAGGACGCCCGAGAGGCCCGTGACCTGGACGGCCGCCGGCCGGTCGGTCATCGTCCCGTCACCGATGGCTCCGGCCACGTTGCTGCCCCACGCCCACACCGTGCCGTCCGTCTTGAGGGCATAGCCACCGAGGCCGCCGCCGGCGATGCGGCTCACCGTGCCGGCGCTCAGCCCGGTCACTTGCACCGGGGTCAGCCGGTCGACCGCCGTACCGTCGCCGAGCTGGTGCAACGCGTTGGAGCCCCAGGCCCACACGGTCCCGTCCGACTTGAGCGCGTAGCCGGAGTAGCCCCCGGCTGCGATGAACGTGATGCCGGTGAGCCCGGTGACCTGCACTGGCACAGAGCTGCTCGTGGTGGTGTTGTTGCCGAGCTGGCCCAGGTCACCACGTCCCCAGGCCCACACCGTGCCGTCCGACTTCAGCGCGTACGCCGTGTAGGCCTTCGCCGAGATCGCCGTGACCCCCGAGGTCAACCCGGTCACCGGGACGGCGGTGGCGGTATAGCCGATGTCCGTCCCGTTGCCGAGCTGCCCCTGGTCTCCGAAGCCCCAGGCCACGACGCCACCGGAGACGAGCGCATAGCCCGTGTCCCAGCCGGCGGTGACCCGGTTGGCTCCGGAGACCCCTGGCACGGCTGCCGCAACCGGGCGGGACGGGTCGATGCTGTCGCCGAGCTGGCCCATGTCGTTGGTGCCCCAGCTCGAGACGGCGCCCGTCGTGTAGCCGGTGCCCAGCGGCACGACTGCCGTTGCGGTGTGACCGGTCGCGTCCGTGACCTGCACGGTCAGGGAAGCCGTGCCGCCGGTCGACGGGCGCCCGTCGATGGAGCCGGCGGCGTGGAACGCCAGGCCGAGCGGGAGCACCCCCGAGACGAGCATCCAGGTGTACGGGGCGTGTCCCCCGGTGGCGGAAAGCGTTGCCTGGTAGGGCAAGTGGGTCGCGGCGGCCGGCAACGACATCGTCTGGACCGACACCGGAGCGATGACCGTGGCGGTGAAGGACTTGGTCACGCCTCCGGCAACCTTGGTGGTGAACGCCTTGGCGACCCGCAGGACGTACGAGCCCGCCGGCTGGACGGTGCTGACGCTGAACGTCGACTTCTTGGTCAGCTTGGCGGACGCGATGGTCGACCACGTGTCGGCGAGCAGCCGCTGCAGCTGGACCGAGCCCGTCGCCTTGGCCTTCACCGTGCCGGTCACCACGATCGCGACGCCGCTGTCCAGCGGAGCCGCCGGACCATGCGCCGTGACGGCGTAGCGGACCTTGACCACCCGCACGTGCAGCGTCTTGCCGACACCGGCCTTGGTGGTCTTGGTGGCGGCCCGGATGACGCGGAGCACCAGCAGCCCGACCTTGCCCGATGCCTTGACCGACAAGGTGTACGCGCCGCTACGGGTCTCCTTGGCGTGGGCAACGGTGTGCCACTGGTGATGGTCGAAACGCTGGAGCGTCACGGTCAGCCCGGCGACCGCCGGCTTGGCGGTGCCGGTGACCACGACGGCGGTCTTGACGTAGGCCGTGGCCGGCGCCGCGTGGGCTGCGAGCCGGGTGGTGAGGTGGGGGACCGCCTCGGCTGGCAGCGGCGCGAGGAGTGCCGCACCCGTGGCGGCGGCGGTCAACCACCGCAGCGCCAGGCGAAAGGGACCTGCACGATGACGCCCCGACAGCAGCACGACTACCCCTCGTTCGTTCGCTGAACGCGAGGGCCACACCCCGATGGGGGTCCGTTGAGCCGGGTCGCTGGCGCAGCCTATGGCACAGGCAGCGCCCAGCTCGTCTTATGCCGCTCTTACCGGCGCGCCTCGGCCGTCGGCCCGACTACGGCACGTCGCGCTGCGCCGGCCCGACGTACTTGCTCAACGGCCGGATAAGCGAGTTGGCCTGCTGCTGCTCGACGATGTGGGCCGTCCAGCCGGTGATGCGGCTGAGGACGAACAGCGGCGTGAACATCGGGATGTCGAAGCCCATCAGGTAGTAGGCCGGGCCCGTGGGGAAATCGAGGTTGGGGTGGATGGCCTTCTCCGCCAGCATCGTCTCCTCGACGACGGCGTAGAGCGCCATCAGCTTGTCGGCTCGCTGCGCCTCGGCGAGCGTGCGCAGGGAGGCGGCCATCGTCGGCACCCGCGAGTCGCCGTTCTTGTAGACCCGATGGCCGAAGCCCATGATCTTTGCCTTGCGTGCGAGGGCATCACGCATCCACTGGGCCGCCGCGTCAGGCTCGTCGATCTCCAGCAGCATGTGCATCACGGCTTCGTTGGCGCCACCGTGCAGCGGCCCCTTGAGCGCCCCGATCGCGGCGGTGACCGCGCTGTAGAGGTCGGACATCGTCGACGTGACCACCCGGGCGGTGAACGTCGAGGCGTTGAAGCCGTGCTCGGCGTAGAGGACCAACGAGACCTCGAACGCCTCCAGGACCTCGGCCGACGGCGGGGTGCCGAAACACATCTGCAGGAAGTTGGCGGCAAAGCCCAACGTCGGGTCGGGGTCGATGCGTCCTTCGCCGTGGCGCCGCCGTTGGTCGAACGCGACGATCGACGGCAGCTGGGCCATCAGCCGCAGCGACCTGGCGAGGTTGGCCTCGACGCTGGTGTCGTCGGGGGCCTCGTCGTCGGCTCCGAGGATGCTCACGGCGGTGCGCAGCACATCCATGGGGTGGCAGTCGATCGGGAGACCGGCGAGGACGTCGAAGAGACTGTCGTCGACGACCCGCTGCGCTCGCTCGGCCCGTACGAACTCCTCGAGCTGGTCGTCGTCGGGCAGCTCGCCGTGCCAGATCAGGTAGGCCACCTGCTCAAAGCTGCAGGAGGCGGCCAGCTGCTGCACCGGATAACCACGGTAGGTCAGCGAGTTGGTCTCCGCGTTGACCATCGACACGGCGGTCGTGTCGACGACGACGCCCGCCAAGCCCTTGAACACCTGGGTGTCGCTCATGCCTGCCCCTCGGTCCGGAACGTGACGATCTCGGCGTCGAAGGCCGAGTAGTCGTCGTAGTGGAGCAGCTCGTAGAGCCGCTTGCGGGTCTGCATGGTCGGCACCAGCGACTGCTGGCTGCCCTCGGCGAGGATCGTCCGCAGGCCGTCCTCGATCGCGCCCATCGCCAGCCGCAGCAGGGTGACCGGGTAGATGACGACGTTGAACCCCAACGACTCCAGCGTCGACGCCGAGAGCAAAGGCGACTTGCCGAACTCTGTCATGTTGGCCAACAAGGGGACGTCGACCGCCGTGCGGAAAGCCGCGAACTCCGCCTCGTCGGCCAGGGCCTCCGGGAAGATCATGTCGGCCCCGGCGTCGACGTAGGCCTTGGCGCGTTCGATCGCCGCGTCGAGCCCCTCGATCGCACGGGCGTCGGTACGTGCGCACACCACGAACTGGGCGTCGCGGCGAGCCGCGACCGCCGCCCGTACCCTGCGCACCATCTCGTCGGTCGACACGACCGACTTGCCGTCGAGGTGGCCGCACCGCTTGGGGTTGACCTGGTCCTCGAGATGGCAGCCGGCGAGTCCCCGGGCCTCGAGGGTCTGGATGGTACGGGCGACGTTCATCGGCTCGCCGAAGCCCGTGTCGGCGTCGATGATCGTGGGCAGGTCGGTGGCAGCGGCGATGGCGCCACCACGACCAGCGACCTCGTCGAGCGTGGTCAGGCCGATGTCGGGCAGCGCGAGGTCGGCCGAGAGCGCCGCCCCCGAGACGTAGCAGCCGTCGAACCCCAGCTCCTCAATGAGGACGGCGGTCAGCGGGCTGATCGCGCCGGGGAACCGGAGCAGCCGGCCGCTCTGCAACTGGTCGCGCAAGGTGACCCGTCGCTGCTCGGCCGAGGTGGTCAGGCCGGGTCTCACCACAGTCCCTCCAGAGGATGAAGGTCGTCGAGATAACCGGGAACCAGCCGCGGGAACAGGTCATCCAGCCCGGCCGCATCGAGTGACGAGAGTGCCTGTGCCGCAGCAAGAAAGGGCTCGACGTCGGTGATGGCCGCCTGGGCGAGGGTGCGGAACTTGCCGATGTACTGCTCGCGGGCGAACGGCCGCGCCCCCATCGGATGGGCATTGGCCACGGCGAGGGCGTCGGCGATGACTGTGCCGTCGTGCAGGGTGACGACGACGCGCCCGCCGAACGCCCGCTCGCTCGGGTCGGCCGCGTGGTAGCGCCGCGTCCACTCCGGGTCCTCGGACGTGGAAACCTTGTGCCACAGGGCAACTGTGCTCGGCCGAGTGGCCCGGTCGGTTGTGTAGGACGCCTCGTGGTGCCAGCCGCCGTCCTCGAGCGCGACGGCGAAGATGTACATGATCGAGTGGTCGAGGGTCTCGCGACTGGCGTGCGGGTCCATCTTCTGCGGGTCCTGCGCGCCGGTGCCGATCACGAAGTGGGTGTGGTGGCTGGTCTGGATCTCGATCGTCGCGATCCTGGCCAGATCGCCTACCTGGCCGCGCATCCGGACCGCGAGGTCGATCAGTGCCTGGCTCTGGTACTCCGCCGAGTGCTCCTTGGTGTAGGAGCTAAGGATGGCCCGCTTGGCCTCGCCGAGGGTCGGCAGCGGGACGACGTAGCGGGCCGCCGGGCCGTCGAGCAGCTGGGCGATCACACCGTCGGTGCCCTCGTAGACCGGCGACGGCGACGTCTCCCCGCGCATCGCCCGATCGACCGCCTCAATCGCGACTTTGCCTGCGAATGCTGGGGCGTAGGCCTTCCAGCTGGAGATCTCACCCTTGCGCGACTGCCTCGTGGCCGTCGTCGTGTGCAGCGCCTGCTGGATCGACTGGTAGACGGTCTCGGTCGGCAACCGCAGCATCGCGCCGATGCCCGCGGCGACCGACGGCCCGAGATGGGCGACATGGTCGATCTTGTGGGCGTGCAACGAGATGCCCGTCGTGAGGTCGATCTGCACCTCGTACGCCGCCGCGAGGCCCCGTACCAGATCGGCCCCGGTGAGCCGCCGCTGCTGGGCGACCGCGAGCAGCGGCGGGATGTTGTCACCGGGGTGCGAGTAGTCAGCCGCGAGGAACGTGTCGTGGTAGTCGAGCTCGCGGACGGCCACGCCGTTGGCCCACGCCGCCCACTCGCACGACACCCGGGCGTCGGAGCCGAACACGCTCGAGCCCGGTGTTGCGGGGTGCGGCAACGCCTGCGCGCGGGCGTTGACGACAGGGGCGCGGCGGACCGACGCGATGGCCACACCGGCGTTGTCGATGACCCGGTTGGCGATCATCTCGGCCACGTCGGCGTCGACCTCGACCGGGTCTGTCGCCACGAGAGCGAGCTTGTACGCGAGCTGGTCGTGCAGGTCCAGCCGGGCACCGGGCGCGTGCACCTCGACGACGTGCTCGATCACCGGGGACGGACCTCCTGCTCGGGAGCCGGGCGGTAGGCCGGAGCTCTGGTGGCGACGCTACTCGTCGTTCCGGCCTCCAGCAGGGGCAGCACCCGGGGCGCGACGATGACGCTCAGCACGATGACGCTGGTCGTCCGGGCGATCGCCGGCGAGCGGTTGAGCTCCACCAGCGTCTCTTGGAGTCCGCCGTGCGAGGGCGCCGCCAGGCGGGCGAGGACGTCGCCCACGCCGGTCGTCGCATACGCCTCGACGACGCCGGGGATCGCCTCGAGCTCGGCCCTGATCTCCTCCAGCGCCCCCTGGGCGATCTCCAGCGTCACGAACGCCTGCACCGGGAAGCCGGCCGCCGCCAGGTCGATGTCCGGCCCGTAGCCTGTGACGACCGCGGCCTCCTCGAGCTTGGCCAGCCGCGACTGGACCGTGGCCCGCGCAACGCGGGTCAGCCGGGACAGTTCGAGCGGCCCGGCGCGGGGGTTGTCCCGCAGGGCCGCGATCAGGGCGACGTCGAGCTGGTCGAGGCGCATCCCCGCACCGTAGCGCCGAACTAGGCGCCGCGTACAGCCCACGGGCGATGACCCGGCCCCAGGTGGCTGTCCAGGCCAGTTCCGATGGCGCGGTTGCACACTCCCCGTCCTGAGGAGTCCCATGGTGATCACCGGGCAGGCGAAGGAGCGGGCCATGACGATCGACCAGGTACTCACCGACCAGGAACGCCTCGCCGAGCTCAGCCTCGGTGAGCTGCAGCAGCTGGTCGGCCTGGTCGAGTACGACGCCGCCCTCGACCCGTTCCCCGTCACCGGGTGGGACGCCGTGGTCTGGGTCGTGGGCAACGCGACGCAGTCGGCCCACTTCTTCCAGTCGGCGTTCGGCATGCAGCTCGTCGCCTACTCGGGGCCGTCGACGGGCAACCGCGACCACCATGCGTACGTGCTCAAGAGCGGGGCAGTCCGCTTCGTGCTCAAGGGCGGGGTCGAGCCGACCAGCCCGCTGCACGACCACCACCGCCGGCACGGCGACGGCATCGTCGACATCGCCCTCGAGGTGCCCGACGTCGACCGCTGCATCGCCCAGGCCCACCTCGCCGGCGCCACCGTGCTCGAGGAGCCGCACGACGTCTCGGACGAGTGGGGCACGGTGCGTCTCGCCGCCATCGCGACGTACGGCGAGACCCGGCACACCCTCGTCGACCGCTCGCGCTACCACGGCCCCTACCTGCCGGGGTACGTCGCACGCACCTCCGCCGAGGAGCCCGGCCGCAAGCGGCTGTTCCAGGCGCTCGACCACGTCGTCGGCAACGTCGAGCTCGGCCAGATGGACACCTGGGTCGCGTTCTACAACCGGGTGATGGGCTTCACCAACATGGCCGAGTTCATCGGCGACGACATCGCGACGGAGTACTCCGCCCTGATGAGCAAGGTCGTCGCGAGCGGCAACCACCGGGTGAAGTTCCCGCTCAACGAGCCGGCCATCGCCAAGAAGAAGTCGCAGATCGACGAGTACCTCGCGTTCTACGGCGGTCCGGGGGCCCAGCACCTCGCCCTCGCCACCAACGACATCGTGCGCAGCGTCGACCTGATGACCGCGGCCGGCGTGGAGTTCCTGCGCACGCCCGACTCGTACTACCAGGATCCCGCGCTGCGCGAGCGCATCGGCCAGGTGCGGGTGCCGATCGAAGAGCTGCAGAAGCGTGGCATCCTGGTCGACCGCGACGAGGACGGCTACCTGCTGCAGATCTTCACCCAACCGATCGTCGACCGGCCGACGGTGTTCTTCGAGCTGATCGAGCGGCACGGCTCGCTGGGCTTCGGCAAGGGCAACTTCCAGGCCCTGTTCCAGGCGCTTGAGCACGAGCAGGACCGGCGCGGCAACCTCTGATGGCCCACTATCTGAGCCGGGGTGACGTCCCGCCCAAGCGCCACACGCAACACCGGCGCCCCGACGGCGGCCTCTACTACGAAGAGCTGGTCGGCGAGGAGGGCTTCAGCTCCGACTCCTCGCTCGTCTACCACACCGGCGTGCCGTCGGCCCTCGTCGACGCCCGATCCTGGACCCTGCCCGACCAGTCCACGATGCCAAACTATCCCCTGCTACCAAGACATCTGCGGCTGCACGATCTCTTTGACGGCACTGCATCCAAGGACTCCGGTACGGACGTGGTCACCGGACGTCGCCTGGTCTTGGGCAACAGCGACGTCCGCATCAGCTACGTCGTCGCCTCCTCGACCTCGCCGCTCTACCGCAACGCCATCGGCGACGAGTGCCTGTTCGTCGAGGCCGGCACCGCGACGGTCGAGACCGTGTTCGGCCACCTCGACGTCGGCCCCGGCGACTACGTCCTGCTGCCGCGCTCGACCATCCACCGGTGGGTCCCGTCGGGCGCCGAGCCGCTGCGGGTCTACTGCATCGAGGCCAACAGCCACATCGCACCTCCCAAGCGCTACCTCTCCCGCTACGGCCAGCTGCTGGAGCACGCCCCGTACTGCGAGCGCGACCTGCGCCTGCCGACCCTCGGCTCAGTCGTCGACGAGGCGGACGTCGAGGTCTTCATCAAGCACCGCGGCAGCAGCGGCCTGGTAGGCACCGTCCACACGCTGCCGAGCCACCCGTTCGACGTCGTCGGCTGGGACGGCTGCCTCTACCCCTACGCCTTCAACGTCAGCGACTTCGAACCCATCACCGGGCGGGTGCACCAACCCCCGCCCGTCCACCAGGTCTTCGAGGGTCAGGGGTTCGTCATCTGCAACTTCGTGCCCCGCAAGGTCGACTACCACCCGCTGTCGATCCCGGTGCCCTACTACCACTCCAACGTGGACAGCGACGAGGTGATGTTCTACGTCGACGGCGACTACGAGGCCCGCAAGGGCTCGGGCATCGCGCGCGGCTCGGTGACCCTGCACCCGGGCGGCCACAGCCACGGACCGCAGCCCAGCGCGATCGAGGCGAGCATCGGCAAGGACTTCTTCGACGAGCTCGCCGTCATGGTCGACACCTTCCGGCCGCTCGAGCTCGGCGAGGCCGGCACTGCCTGCGACGACGGTGTCTACGCCTGGTCGTGGTCGGGCCGACGGTTGCCATGACCGGGTGGGTCGAGGTTGCGCCGCAGCACGGGTTCGGCATCGACGCGCTGCCCTACGGTTCCTTCTCCACATCTGCTGACCACCGTCGCGTCGGCGTGGCCATCGGTGACTCCGTGCTCGACCTCACCGCTGTCACGCGAGAGTTGATGCCCGACGCTGCTGAGCTCTTCGCCGACGGCTCCCTCGACCGGCTGCTGGCGGCCGGCCCACAGACCTGGGCAGCGGTACGGGCCGCAGTGACGGCGTGGCTCTCGGGCGAGCGTTGGCGACCCTCCGTCGAGCCGCACCTGCACCCAGCGCAGGCCGTGACGATGCACCTGCCGTTCGCCGTCGCGGACTACGTCGACTTCTACGCCTCCGAGGTGCATGCCACCACCCTCGGCCGCCTGTTCCGTCCCGACGGCGACGCCCTGACGCCCAACTGGAAGCATCTCCCGATCGGCTACCACGGCCGGGCCGGCACCGTGGTCGTCTCCGGCGCCGGCGTGCGCCGGCCGTCCGGCCAGCACCTGGCGGACGGCGAGGTCGTCTTCGGCCCCAGCGAGCGGCTCGACCTCGAGGCGGAGGTGGGCTTCGTCATCGGTACGTCGTCAACGCTGGGCCAGTCGGTCTCGCTCGCCGAAGCCGAGCAGCACGTGTTCGGCGTCTGCCTCGTCAACGACTGGTCGGCCCGCGACCTCCAGGCCTGGGAGTACGTCCCGCTGGGCCCGTTTCTCGGAAAGTCCTTTGCCACCAGCATGTCCCCGTGGGTGCTGCCGCTCGCCGCACTCGACGCCGCCCGCGTCGTACCACCGCATCGGGACGTCCCGCTGCTGCCCTACCTCGACGACGCCGGGGCTCCTCCGTACGGGCTTGACCTCCAGCTCGAAGTCCGGGTCAACGGGACCGTCGTGTCGCAGCCGATGTTTCGCGAGATGTACTGGACCAGCGCCCAGCTGGTGGCCCATCTCACGGTCAACGGTGCTTCGCTGCGCACCGGCGACCTGCTCGCCTCCGGCACCGTGAGCAGCGCTGGACCTCGCGGCCAGGGCTCGCTGATCGAGCTGACCAACAACGGGCGCAACCCGCTCGCCCTCGCCGACGGGACCGCGCGGGGGTTCCTCGAGGACGGCGACGAGGTCGTGATCAGCGCCACCGCCCCGGGCCCGCACGGCGTACGCATCAGCCTGGGCGAGGTCCGCGGCATGGTCGTCCCCACGGCCTGACTCCCCTGCGCGAGTTAGTGGGGTGGCATCCGCAGGGCGCCGTCGAGGCGGATGACCTCGCCGTTGAGCATGCGATTGGCCAGCACGTGCAGCACGAGTGACGCGAACTCCGCCGGCTGGCCCAATCGCGAGGGGTGCGGCACGGTCTGCGCCAGCCCTAGTCGCACCTCGTCGGACAGGCCGGCCATGAGCGGGGTGTCGAAGAGCCCTGGCGCGATCGTCACCACCCGGATCGCGTGCTCTGCGAGGTCGCGCGCCGCGGCAAGCGTCATGGACGCGACCCCACCCTTGCTGGCCGCATAGGCCGCCTGCCCGACCTGGCCGTCGTACGCGGCGATCGAGGAGGTGCAGACGATCACGCCGCGGTCGCCGTCCTCAGGGTCGTTGGCGGCCATCGCCTCAGCGGCCAGGCTGAGCACGGTGAAGGTGCCGACCAGGTTGACCTGCACGACCCGGGCGAAGTCAGCGGTCGACAGGGTGCCCTTGCGGCCCAGGATGCGGCCGGGGGTGGCGACGCCGGCGCAGCACACCACCGCCCGCAACGGCGACGCGCTCGAGGCCTCGGCCACCGCTGCCCGTACCTGCTCCGGGGCGGTCACGTCGGCGGCGGCGAACCGCACCCCTG
Source organism: Acidothermaceae bacterium B102 (assembly GCA_033097465.1). Classification (GTDB taxonomy): domain Bacteria; phylum Actinomycetota; class Actinomycetes; order JAWWOL01; family JAWWOL01; genus JAWWOL01. Next base: position 1,856,734 of record AP028633.1, on the reverse strand, counting down.
CGGGAGGACGCGCCCCTGGCAGGTCGACTGCCACGACGTCGGCGCCCGATGCGGCGAGCGCCTCGACCACGGCCAGCCCCAGGCCCGACGCGCCACCGCTGACGAGCGCCGAGTAGCGCGTCATACGAGCAGCTGGGCGAGCAGCTCTCCCTTGCGGGCGTGGAACAGCGCCACGTTGTCCAGCTTGATCTGCTCGTAGCCGCGCACCAGGTCGGGCAGCGACAACAGCTCGACCACCAGCGCCTGGTTGTCCGACGTCAGAGCGGCCAGCGCCTGGTCGACGAGCTGGACGTACTCGCCCACCAGGGACCGCTCCACGCGGCGCACCTCGGTGCGGCCGAACGGGTCGAGCGCAGTGCCCCGCAACCGCTTCATGCGCGCCAGCACCTGGAAGGCGGGCCGGAACCACCGGCCCAGGCTGATCTTGCGGTCGACTCCCACCGCGCGCAACACGGGCGGGTGCAAGCGGTACGAGTAGCGCGCCCCCTTGCCGAACTGCTCCTCGATCGTGGCCGTCAGCTCGGGGGCCAGGCTGAGGCGAGCGACCTCGTACTCGTCCTTGTAGGCCATCAGCTTGTAGAGGTAGCGCGCGACGGTCTCGGTCACCACCTCGGTGCCAAGGCGCCCCGCCTCGTACGAGCGGACCCGCTCGACGGTGTCGCGGTAGCGCTGGGCGTAGGCCTCGTCCTGGTAGGCGACGAGGTCCTGGGAGCGACCCTCGACGAACGCGTCGACGGACACCGGAGGCTGCGGGGTTTCCTTGCGTGCCAGCGCATTGCGGCCGTGACGGAAGGCAGCAACATTCTCCGGTACGGCCGTGCCGTTGAGCCTGATTGCCGCCTCGATCGTGCGCGCCTCGACCGGGACGGCGCCAGCCTGGTAGGCCGCGCCGAGCAGCATCACGTTGGCGTACTGCTCGTCGCCCAGCAGCTCGACGGCCAACCCGGCCGCGTCGAAGCCGTAGGCCTCGCGGGTCGCCAACCGGAGCCGCTGGACGTCCTCGAGGACGTCCGGCCCGGCCGCGTGCACGTCGGTCACCATGGCGCCGGTGGGGGCGATGCTGGTGGAGGCGACGGCAACGGTACGGGCCGGGTCGGCGACGCGCAGGTTGACCGGCTCGGTGCCGGCGACGAGGTCGGCGGCGAGGTAGAGGTCGCAGCTGCCGTACGAGAGCCGCGGCGAGCCGTCCCACGGCAGCACCCGCAAGGTGAGGTCGGAGATGACCGCCCCGCCCTTCTGCGCCAGCCCGGTCTGGTCGAGACCGCGCACGTAGCGGCCCTCGATCGCGGCAGCCGTCGCAACGATCTGCGCCAGGGTCACCACGCCCGTGCCGCCGATGCCGACGATGCGCATCGAGAAGTCGTCGGCCGACACCCGGTGCTCGGGCTCTGGCGGCTCAGGAACCGAGATAGTCTCGGGACGCGCCTTGACCCCGGGCACGACCGTCAGGAACGACGGGCAATCGCCTGCCAGGCAGGAGAAGTCGAGGTTGCAGGACGACTGGTCGATGGTGGTCTTGCGGCCGTAGTCGGTGTCGACCGGGTGCACCGACAGGCAGTTGGACTTCTTGCCGCAGTCGCCACAGCCCTCGCAGACCCGCTCGTTGATCAGCACCCGCTGGGCCGGAGTCGCTGCCTTGCCCCGACGGCGCTTGCGGCGCTTCTCAGCCGCGCACTCCTGGTCGTGGATCAGCACGGTGACTCCGGAGATCGCGGCGAGATCCCTTTGTGCGTCGAGCAAGTGGTCGCGATGGCGGACGTCGGCCGACTGACCGAGCTGACGACGGACGTTAGCCACGTCGTCGGTCGTGACCACGATCTTGGCGACGCCCTCGGCCTGCAACAGGGCCACCAGCTGACCGAGGGACCGCTCGCCGATCGGCGTCTGCCCACCCGTCATCGCGACCGCGGAGTTGCGCAACAGCTTGAAGGTCACGTTGACTCCGGCGGCCACGGCTGCCCGTACCGCGAGACTGCCCGAGTGGGCGAAGGTGCCGTCCCCGAGGTTCTGCACGAGGTGGGTCTGGCTGACGAACGGCGCCATGCCGATCCAGTGACCGCCCTCGCCGCCCATCTGGGTGATACCGGTGATCTCGCCCGCCCGGTCACCGGGCATCAGCAGCAGCATGGTGTGGCAGCCGATGCCGCCGCCGACCAGCGTGCCGGGCACGGCCTGGGTCGACGAGTTGTGCGGGCAGCCGGAGCAGAAGAACGGCTGGCGCGGCGATCCGGCGAGCTGGAGGTAGGTGCGCGGGCGGGGTGGCGCGGTGACCGGGATGCCAGCACGGGCAAGGAGCGGCGCCAGCGCGAGGGCGATCGCGTCACTGTCGAGCTCGCCGACGCCGCTGAAGAGGACGGTGCCGTCGGCGTTGCGCTTGCCTTGTACGGCAGGCATGTTCGGCCGCCCGTACAGGATCGACTTGAGCGCGTCCTCGACGAACGCCCGCTTGTCCTCGACGACCACGATCTGCTCGAGGCCCTGTGCGAAGTCGACGACGACCGATGGCTCCAGCGGGTAGATGACGCCCAGCTTGAGCAGCCGGATGCCCCGGTGGTCGAGCGCCTCGTCGTCGAGGCCGAGCGTGGTGAGCGCCTGGCGCAGGGCGAGGTAGGTCGACCCCGCGGCGACCAGGCCGATCTGGGCGTCGCGCGCGCCCTTGATCTTGTTGAGCCCGCTGCGTCGGATGTACTCGACCGCGATCGGCAGCCGGGTGCGGTGCATGCTCAGCTCGAGCTCGGCCAGCCGGGTGCCGAGCAGGTGGGCGGTCGGCCGGTGCTGGTAGGCCACAAGGCCGCCGGGCAGTTCGGTGAGGTCGGGCGGGACGAAGTGTCGCGGCTCGACGGCGGTGGACGAGCCGTCGGCGACGACGGTGTTGACCTTGACCGCTGCCCACAGTCCGCTGGCCCGCGACAGCTCGACGGCATGCAGCCCGTACACGACGGCTTGGGCCGGGTCGGCGGGGAACAGCGTCGGCATGGCCAGGTCGGCGAGGGCGAACTCCGACGAGCACGGAAGGCTGGAGGACTTGTGCGCCGGGTCGTCGCCGACGAACGCGACAGCGCCGCCCAGCGGGTCGGTGCCGCCGAGGTTGGCGTGGCGCAGGGCGTCCGTGGCGCGGTCGAGGCCGGGCGCCTTGCCGTACCAGTAGCCGGTGACGCCGGCGTAGCGCAGGTCGGCGGCGACGCGGGCCAGCTGGGTGCCGGAGACGGCCGTGGCGGCCAGCTCTTCGTTGAGCGCCGGCTGGTGGGTGATGCGGTGCTCCTGCAGCAGGGCCGGGTGACGCTGCAGCTCCATGTCGAAGCCGGCCAGCGGCGAGCCCTCGTAGCCCGAGACGTAGGTGGCGTGGTCGGCGCCGAGCAGCCGGTCGAGCCTGGCCCGCGCGAGGATGGTACGGACGAGCGCCTGAACGCCGGTCAGGTAGACCGTGCCCTCAGTCTTGCGGTAGCGGTCCTCGAGCGAGAAGGCGGCGAGGGAGTCGCTGGGCGTGGCGAGAGTCATCGTCGGCCTCTCTGGTCCGGTGGCCCTGAATGTAGGAAAAATCAGGTCACAGTTCTAGACTCAGCACAGCAAATTGGACCAATGGACCACCATCAGGCACGCGCGTCACTCCCGTGAGGAGCCAACGGAACATGCAGCCGGACGAGCTCGACCTGTCCCTCCTGCGCCTCCTGGTCGAGGAGCCCCGAGCAGGCACCCGGGAGTACGCGCGGGTGCTCGGCGTGGCCCGTGGCACGGTGCAGGCCCGGCTCACGCGGCTCGAGCGGGGCGACGTGATCGCGACCTACGCCCCGACCCTGCGACCGGCCGGCCTGGGCTACGCGGTGAGCGCCTACGTCCACCTGCACCTCGCCCAGGGCAAGCTCGACGCCGTGGTCGAGGGCCTGCGGGCGATGCCCGAGGTGCTGGAGGCGTTCACCACCACCGGTGAGGCCGACATGGTCTGTCGCGCGGTCGCCCACGACAACGCCCACCTCGAGGACATCCTGCAGCGCATCCTCGCCGTGCCGGGCGTCGTACGGACCCGTACCGAGATCGCGTTGAAGCAGCGCATCGCGCCCCGCATCCTGCCGCTCCTGCAGCACGGCCACGAGACCCCGCACGCCCCCTGACTCCTGTTGCCGCGATGAGAGTGGGGGCTGGCCCGGCGGCCACCGGTCACACTGGGCAGACGTCCACCGGCAGATTTCTTCACGAGGGAGCCCTGGTTGAGCAGCACCGCGTTGTTCCTGGCGGTCTTCCTCGCCTGCGCGGTCGAAGCCGTCGAGGCGCTGACGATCGTGCTCGCCGCCGGCACCGCCCGCGAGTGGCGCTCGGCGCTCACCGGGGTCGGCGCCGGACTGGCCGTGCTCGCCGTCACCGTCGCGGTGCTCGGCCCTGCGGTCTCGAGCCTGCCGCTGAGCGGGCTGCGGCTCTTCGTCGGCGGCCTGCTGCTGGTGTTCGGGCTGCAGTGGCTGCGCAAGGCGATCCTGCGGGCCAGCGGTCACAAGGCGCTGCACGACGAGACGTTGATCTTTGCCAAGCAGCTGGCCGCCGCCGAAGACGCCCCCGCCGAGCGCCGGCCGCTCGTCGGTGACTGGTACGCGTTCACGCTGTCCTTCAAGGGCGTGGTGCTCGAGGGGCTCGAAGTGGTGTTCATCGCGCTCACGTTCGGCAGCAACCAGCACGACCTGCCCGTGGCCTCGATCGCTGCGGTGGCAGCCGTTGTCGTGGTGACGGCGGCGGGGCTGGCGATCAGGGCGCCCCTGGCGCGCGTACCGGAGAACACCCTCAAGCTGATCGTCGGCGTGATGCTCACGTCGTTCGGTGCGTTCTGGGGTGCCGAGGGCGCCGGGGCTCACTGGCCGGAGAGCGACGGGGCCCTGCTGGCGATCGTGCCGGGCGTGGCGGTGTTCGCGCTGCTGCTCATCGCCGGGCTCCGCCGGATGCGTGAGACGGCGACCGTCCCCGTACCCGCGACCGCCGGAGCGAGCCTGTGATCGCCAAGCGGGCCAAGGCTTTTGGCGCCTTCGTGTACGACTTCGTCATCGGTGACGACTGGGTGGTGGCCGCCGGCGTCGTGGTGGCGCTCGCCCTGATCTACGTGCTGGCACACCACGGCTACCACGGGGTGTGGTGGCTCACCCTCGCTGCGCCGGCCGTGCTGCTCCCGTTCAGCCTCTGGCGGGCGATCCGCAAGCACTGACCCGCGCCGTCCCCCTCTTCCGGATCACTGGGCGCCGTCGCACCGAATAGCGGGCTCCATACCGACCACAACCCCACAGTGATCCGCACCCCTTGCGGATCACTGGGCGGCGTCGCACCGAATAGCGGGCTCCATACCGACCACACCCGCCCAGTGATCCGATAGGGGTGGAGCGGCACATCAGGTGTCGCGGCTGCGCGGGACGAGGTCGGCCTCGTACGCGAAGACCACCGCCTGGACGCGGTCGCGCAGGCCGAGCTTGCTGAGGATGCGGGTGACGTGGCTCTTGACGGTCGCCTCGGTCACGACCAGCGCCTGCGAGATCTCCAGGTTGGACAGTCCGCCGGCGAGCTGCAGCAGCACGTCGTGCTCGCGCTCGGTGAGCCGGCTCAGCGCCAATCGGTGCTCCGCCGATGCAACCTGGCCGCCATCGGGGCTGACCGGGGGCAGGGCGGCGTACTGGTTCAGCAGCTCGCGGGTGATCCGCGGCGAGACGACGGCATCACCGCTGGCGATGGTGCGCACAGCATCGATCAGCTGCTCCGGCAGCACGTCCTTGAGCAGGAACCCGCTCGCCCCTGCCCGCAGCGCCGAGAACGCGTACTCGTCGACGTCGAACGTGGTGAGGATGAGCACCTTGGACGCGGTGCCTGCGGACGTGAGCTGCCGCGTCGCCTCGACGCCGTCCAGCACCGGCATCCGCACGTCCATCAGGATCACCTGAGGGCTCAGCACAGCAGCCTGCTGTACGGCTTCGCGCCCATCGGCGGCCTCCCCAACCACGGTGATGTCCGGCTGCCGGTCGAGGATCATCCGGAACCCCATGCGCAGCAACGGCTGGTCGTCCACGATCAGCACCGAGATCGTCATGCCACGTCCGCGGGCACCGGCAGCGCCACTGCGACCGTCCAGCCGCCGGACCGCCCAGGCCCGCTGGTCATCTGCCCGTCGAAGAGGCCTACCCGCTCGCGCATGCCGACGATGCCGTGGCTGCCGGGTCCCGGCTCGACATCGGGTACGGCGGCGCCGTCGTCGGACACGTCGATCTCCAACCGCTGCGGCTTCCAGGTGAGCGCCACGGTGACCCGGGTCGGCTGCTGCGCGTGCTTGAGCGCGTTGGTCAGCGCCTCCTGAACGATGCGGTAGACCGTGGCCTGCAGCGGTCCCGCCACGGGCACCGGCCGGCCGACCATCGTGAGCCGTGCGGGCAACCCGGCGGCGCGGGACTGCTCGAGCAGCTCCTCGAGCTGGCCCAAGGTCGGCTGCGGGGTGAGCGGGATCGCGGCCTCGCCGTCACGAAGCACCCCGAGCAGGCGGCGCATCTCGGCCATCGCCTCGCGCCCGGTGGCCGACACCTGCGCCATGGCCTGGTCGGCGGCCGTAGAGACCGACCGGTCATCGGTACGGGCGGCGTCGGCGAGCGTGATCATGACCGACAGGCTGTGGGCGATGATGTCGTGCAGCTCGCGGGCGATGCGGTTGCGCTCGTCGGTCACCGCCAGCTGCTGCAGCTGGTCACGCTCCCGCTCCAGCCGCTCGGCCCGGTCGACGGCGGCGGCGAGGTAGGCGCGCCGGGTCTGCAGCGAGTTGCCGGCGAAGTAGGCGGCGGCGACCAGCCCCGAGATGAACAGCAGGGACAGCCAGCTGCCGTCCTGGCCGGCCTCGAGGGTGAGGGCGGCGACCGCCGCCAAGACCTCAACGGCTGCTGCGGCAATGAGTGCCTGCCGCCGCGGCCGCCGGTCGGCGACGGTGAACAGCGCGATGAGTAGCGCCAGCTCGCCCGGCGACCGCACGTCGGCCACCAGCTGGATCAGGGACACCGCCCCGATGACGGACAGCGCGAGTACGGGGGCCGTGCGCCGTACCAGCAACGGGAGCACGAGGCCCAGCGTCAGCGCCCAGCGACCGCCCGGAGCCACCTCGTCGTGGATCAGCGGCAGCGAGCTGACCGCCAGCGCGAGCAAAGTGAGCAGCACGTCGCCGGGGACGACGCTCTCGCGCCAACCCCGGCGAGTCGTGCCGACCACACCGTTCGGGCCAGGCTCCGGGCGGACGACCCGGCGCGGCAGTGCCAGGCTCATACGTCCCGGCTGCGGACCAGCACCGCGGCGATCGCCAGGGCGACCACTGTCCACAGGCAGAGCACGCCGAAGCCGGTCCATGGTGCCAGTGTCCCGGCATCGGGCCGCAGGTCATAGAGCGCGCTGCCGGCCCGGCTCGGGAGGTAGGGCAGCACGTTGGTCTGCCAGCTGGTCGGCAACAGGTTGCCGAGGCCGGGCAGGACGAGCAGCAGTCCGAACAGCGAGGCGATGCCGCCGGCGGTGCTGCGGACGATGAACCCGATAGCGCCGGCCAGCACCCCGATCACGGTGAGGTAGAGCGCGACGCCGAACACCGCCCGTACCGCACCGGGGGCGGACAGCGACACGCCGTGGGTGCCGAGCAGCGCCTGGCCGCCGAGGAAGGCGATGAAGGCGGACGGCACCATGATGGCCAGGGTGATCGCGGCGTAGACGGCCGACTTGGCCCAGATCACCGGCAGCCGGGCCGGGATCGCGGCGAAGGTCGAGCGGATCATGCCCGTGCCGTACTCCCCGGTCACCAGCAGCACCCCGAGGACCCCGACCGCCAGCTGGGCGATGTTGACGCCGGCCAGGCTGCGGCCGACGGCATCGAACCGGGCCAGCTCGTCGGGCTGCATGTGCGACCAGTTGGCGTTGGTGACCGCCGAGATCAGCAGCCCGATGCCAGCCATGCCGATGATCGCGGCGATGAGGGTGAAGGCCGTCGAGCGCAGGGTGCGCAGCTTGACCCACTCGGCGTGGATGGCCCGCCACTGGTTGGGGCCGTTGTCGTCGAGACCCTGTGCCGCTGCCGGACTGGTCAGCTCGCGTGTCGCCATGACGGTCATGCCGCGTCCTTCTGCTGGTGGGAGTCGTGGGTGGTGGAGCCGTGGTACTCGACGCTGTCGCCGGTCATGGCCATGAAGGCCTCCTCGAGCGAGGCACGCGTCGTGATCAGCTCGTGGAGCGCGAGGCCCGCCGAAGCGGCCCGGTCGCCGATCTGCGCGGCCGTCAGGCCGGTGACCTCGAGGGTGCCGGTGGCGTCGCTGCTGATGCTCACCTCGGGTCCGGCCAGCAGGCTCGAGAGCTCGCCGGCGCGTGGGCTGGTCACCCGTACACTGGCGGTCGAGTTGGCCTCGATGAACTCGTTCATGCTCATGTCGGCGAGCAGGCGGCCGCGGCCGATGACGATGAGATGGTCTGCTGTCAGGGCCATCTCGCTCATCAGGTGGCTCGAGACGAAGACCGTGCGGCCCTCGGTCGCCAGGCCGCGGAGCAGGTCGCGCACCCAGCGGATGCCTTCAGGATCGAGCCCGTTGACCGGCTCGTCGAGCATCACGGTGGCGGGGTCGCCGAGCAGTGCGGCGGCGATGCCGAGCCGCTGGCCCATGCCGAGGGAGAACCCGCCGGCCCGCTTGCCCGCGACATCCTGCAGGCCCACCAGATCGATGACCTCGTCGACGCGGGTACGGCTGAAGCCGTGCGTCGCTGCGAGGGCCAACAGGTGGTTGGTGGCGGAGCGGGAGGTGTGCACCGCCTTGGCCTCGAGCAGCGTGCCGACCTCACGCAGCGGAGCCTTCAGCTGCGCGTACGGCTTGCCGTTGACGATCGCCCGGCCCGACGTCGGGACGTCCAGCCCCACGATCATGCGCATCGTGGTCGACTTGCCGGCGCCGTTGGGGCCGAGAAATCCGGTCACTGTCCCGGGCTTGACCGAGAAGGACAGGGTGTCGACGGCGGTCTTCTCGCCGTACATCTTGGTCAGAGCGGTGAGCTCGATCATGGTGTCGCCTTTCCTGGGGTCGACAACCACGCTAGGGACGACGGAGCGCCCGGCCATCGTCCGCAGGTCCACACTTGCGCCGCCAGCGCATGCGACCTGAGGTGTAGCCCAGCTAGCGGGAGCGCCAGACCGGCGGCCGCTTGTCGCGGAACGCCGCGATGCCCTCGGCGGCGTCCTCGGTGTTGCTCAGCGCGGTGAGCGCGGCCTCCATGTCGCCCATGGTCCCCCGGGCCAGGAACGACCTCTTGCCGGCTTGTACGGCTAACGGCGCCGCGGCGGAGAGCCCGGCAACGACGGCCTCGACCTCGCGATCCAAATCGGCAGCGGGCACGACCCGCGAGAGCAGCCCCACGGCGAGCGCCTCGGCCGCGGGCATGCGGCGGCCGGTGAGCATCAGGTCCATCGCCACCTTGGGCGAGATGTGCTCGGCGAGCAGGACGCTGACCATGAACGGCCACAACCCGATCGTCACCTCGGGCAACCCGAAAGCTGCGGTGTCGGCGGCGATGGCGAGGTCGGCGCCGAGCGCGAGTCCGACGCCGCCGGCGAGGCAGAGCCCCTGGACCCGTACGACGACCGGAGCGGGACAGGCGCGCATCGCCTCGACCACCCGGCCCACCCCACCCCGACTGCCCGAGCCCGACATCACCGCGAGGTCGGCGCCGGCGCAGAAAACCTTGTCACCGCTGGAGGAGAGCAGCACCACCCGCGCGTCGGTCGCTTCGAGCGCCGCGCAGATCTCCGTCGCCATCGCGTCGCTCAGCGCGTTGCGCTTGGCCTCGCGGTCGATGCGCAGCCGGAGAACCCCGTCCGCCTGCGACACCACGAGATCAGACATCGCGAGCTCCCAGCGCCCGTACGACCGCCGAGGGGCTGGGGCGGCCCAGCTGCGAGGCCATCCAGACGCTGGTCGCCACCAACGCTGGCAGGTCGACGCCGGTGGAGATGCCGAGCCCGTCGAGCATCCAGACGAGGTCTTCCGTCGCCAAGTTGCCGGTCGCACTCTGGGCAAAAGGACAGCCGCCCAGCCCACCCGCGGAGGCATCCACGGTGGTGACCCCGCACCGCAACGCCGTGAGCGTGTTGGCCAGCGCCTGGCCGTAGGTGTCGTGGAAGTGCACGGCGACCGTGTCCGTCGAAGGCAGCAGGCCGAGCAGCCGCTCGACGGCACCCGCCGTCGCCACCCCGATGGTGTCGCCGAGCGAAATCTCGTCGGCGCCCATGTCCCGCAACCGCTGCGCCACCGCCACCGTCACGGAGGGGTCGACGTCGCCCTCCCAGGGGTCGCCCCAGCACATCGACACGTAGGCGCGCACCCGCAGACCGGCATCCTTGGCCCGGACGACGACCGGCGCGAACATCGCGAGCGACTCCTCGAGACCTCGGCCGAGGTTGCGCTGGGCGAACGTCTCCGTCGCGCTCGCAAAGACCGCGATCTCCTGCACCCCATGGGAAAGCGCCCGGTCAAGGCCACGCTCATTGGGTACGAGCACGGGGTAGCGCAGTGAGGTCAGGTCAAGCAGCCCGAGCAGCTCCTCGGCGTCGGCAAGGGCGGGCACCCGGTCAGGCCGGACGAGGCTCGTCGCCTCGATGACGCTGAGCCCGGTGGCCGCGAGCCGCTCGATGAACTCCGCCTTGACGGCGACCGGCAGCACGACGCTCTCGTTCTGCAGCCCGTCGCGAGCCCCCACCTCGTACACCGTGACGTGCGAGGGCAGTCCATCGATGGACACGGGCGTCATGGCGCTCACATCCGGAAGATGCCGTGGCGCACCGGCGGCAGCGGCGTGGTCGAGGCGACGCCGAGGGCACGAGCCAGCACGGTGCGGGTCTCGAGCGGGTCGATGATGCCGTCGTCCCAGAGCCGGGCCGTCGAGTAGTAGGGGCTGCCCTGCTCCTCGTACTGGTCGCGGATCGGCTTGCGGAACGCCTCTTCGTCCTCGGCCGCCCAGGTGAGTCCACGCGCTTCGAGCTGCTCGCGGTTGACCGACGCGAGGACGGAGGCCGCCTGCTCGCCGCCCATCACCGAGATCCGCGCGTTGGGCCACATCCAGAGAAACCGCGGTGAGTAGGAGCGGCCGCACATCGAGTAGTTGCCTGCACCGTAGGAGCCGCCGATGACGACGGTCAACTTGGGCACCCGCGCGCACGCGACAGCAGTGACCATCTTGGCGCCGTGCTTGGCGATGCCGCCGGCCTCGGCCTCGCGACCGACCATGAAGCCGGTGATGTTCTGCAGGAACACCAGGGGAATGCCGCGCGCGTCGCACAGCTCGACGAAGTGGGCGCCCTTGACCGCCGAGTCCGAGAAGAGCACACCGTGGTTGGCGATGATGCCGACCGGGTGGCCGTCGATGTGCGCGGTGCCCGTGACGAGCGACTTGCCGTACTCTGCCTTGAACTCGAGGAACCGGCTGCCGTCGACGATGCGGGCGATGACCTCGCGCACGTCGTAGAGCCGTCGCGGGTTGGCGGGGACCACGGAGTAGAGGCCCGCGGGGTCGACCAACGGCTCCTCAGCGGGCTGTCGCTCCCAGGACGCAACACGCGGTGACGGCAGTGAGGCGACGATGTCCCGCAGGATCGCCAACGCGTGAGAGTCGTTGTCTGCCAGGTGATCGACGACGCCAGAGGTACGGGCGTGCAGCAACCCTCCACCGAGATCTTCGGCCGTCACGACCTCGCCGGTCGCCGCCTTCACCAGCGGCGGTCCGCCCAGGAAGATGGTGCCCTGGTCGCGGACGATGATGGACTCGTCGCTCATCGCGGGGACGTAGGCACCGCCGGCCGTGCACGACCCCAGGACGGCCGCCAGCTGGGGGATGCCCTGAGCCGACAGGTTGGCCTGGTTGAAGAAGATGCGGCCAAAGTGGTCGCGGTCGGGGAACACCTCGTCCTGGCGGGGCAGGAAGGCACCACCGGAGTCGACGAGGTAGAGGCACGGCAGCCGGTCGGCGGCCGCGATCTCCTGAGCCCGCAGGTGTTTCTTGACGGTCATCGGATAGTAGGTGCCGCCTTTGACCGTGGCGTCGTTGGCGGCGATGACGCAGTCGCGGCCACTGACCCGGCCGATGCCGGCGATCAGCCCAGCACCAGGAGCCTCGTCGTCGTAGAGGCCGTTGGCGGCAAGCGGTGACAGCTCGAGCAGCGAGGTGCCGGGGTCGAGCAGCTGCTGGACCCGCTCACGCGGCAGCAGCTTGCCCCGCGAGACGTGGCGCTCTCGGGCCCGTACCGAGCCGCCTCGCGCGGCCGCTGCGACCCGCTCAGAGAGCTCGGCGACCAGACCGGCGTGGTGGTCGTGGTTTGCCGCAGCCTCAGCTGATGTCACCTTGAGCCGGGTGCCGAGGACGGTCACAGACCGAGCTCGCGCGCGATGAGCATGCGCTGCACCTCACTGGTGCCCTCGCCGATCTCGAGGATCTTGGCGTCGCGCCAGTGGCGGGCCACCGGGAACTCGTTCATGAAGCCGTAGCCGCCGAACACCTGGGTCGCGGCGCGGGCGTTGTCGACGGCCGTGGCGCTCGAGACGAGCTTGGCGATGGCGGCCTGCTTCTTGAACGGCTCGCCCCTCATCATCCGCGACGCGGCGTCGTAGTAGGCGGTGCGGGCGACGTGGGTGCGCGCCTCCATGTCGGCGATGATGAACGCCAGTGCCTGGTTGCGGCCGATCGGAGCGCCGAACGCTTCGCGGGTGTTGGCGTACTTCACGCTCTCGTCGACGCACGCCTGCGCGAGCCCGACGGCGAGCGCCGAGATGGCGATGCGCCCCTCGTCCAGCGCCTGCAGGAAGTTGGCATAGCCGCGCCCGCGCTCGCCGAGCAGGTGGTCCTCGGGCACGACGACGTCGGAGTAGGAGATCTCGTGGGTGTCCGAGGAGTGCCAGCCGACCTTGTCGTACGGCGGCGCCACGGTCACCCCGTCGCGCGGCACCGGGACCACGATCGACGACAGCTCCTTGCGACCGTCGGCCTTGGTGCCCGTGACGCACAGGGTGGTGATGTGCGAGGTGATGTCGGTGCCCGAGTTGGTGATGAACGCCTTGGTGCCGTTGATGGTCCAGGAGCCATCATTCAAGACGGCCTTGGTACGGGCCGCACCCGCATCGGAGCCGCCGCCCGGCTCGGTGAGGCCGAAGGCGCCGATCGCGGTGCCCTCGACCAGGGGCGGCAGCCACGCCTGACGCTGGGCCTCCGTGCCGTACCGGAAGATCGGCATCGAGCCGAGGCTGACGCCGGCATCGAGGGTGATGGCGACGCTGGAATCGGCGCGAGCGAGCTCTTCGATGGCGAGGCAGAGGGTGAAGAAGTCACCGCCCATGCCGCCGTACTCCTCGGGGAACGGCAGGCCGAACAGCCCCATGTCGGCCATCTGCTTGACCACGTCGTAGGGGAACGTCTTGGCCTTGTCATGACCGACGGCCGCGGGCGCCACCACCTCGCGGGCGAACTCCTCGACGGTCTTGCGCAGTTGCTCCTGCTCGTCGGTCAGCCGGTGATCGATCATGATCGCTCCTCAGTGAACGCTCGTTAACAACTGACGTTAACGCTCGTTCACCAAACTGTCTATAGCCGGTAGTCTGCCCCTATGACGGACGTGACCCTGGACCGCCGGCGGCAGCTGCTCGACCTAGCCGCACCGCTCATGGCGACGCGCGGGTTCCACGGCATGAGCGTCGGCGACCTCGGAGCGGCGGCGGGCATCACGGCACCCGCGCTCTACCGCCACTTCCCCAGCAAGCAGGCGCTGCTCGGCGCCCTGCTCACCGACATCAGCGAGCGGCTGCTGGCCGGCGGCGAGGCGTGCGTCGCCGAGTCGTCCGACCCGTCCGACGCCCTCGAGCGGCTCGTCCGGTGGCACGTCGCGTTCGCCACCAGCCGGCCCGACCTGATCCGGGTGCAGGACCGCGACTTCTTCTCCATGTCCGTCGACGACCAGCACGGGGTGCGGCGGTTGCAGCGGCAGTACGTGGAGGTGTGGGTGCGGCAGGTGCTGGCGGCGCACCCCTCGTACCAGGAAGACAGTGTGCGGGCCGCCATCCACGCGACGTTCGGGCTGCTCAACTCGACCCCCTTCAGCGCCGACCAGCTGCCCCGGCCCGCGGCCGAGGCGCTGCTGAGCCGCCTCGCCCTCGCGTTGCTACGCTCGCTCGGCGAGGAGCCCGCCGCCTGACGGTGTCGCACGTTTGTGCCCTTGTGTCCGGTCTGCCCAAGGTGAATGCTTCATGAGCACGTGCGCAGTCAGGGGGTGGCGGCGATGCTCACGATCACGTGGGGCAGCTCGGGCAAGCAACGCAGGACGAGGAACTACCTCATCCGCAACCAGACGCCGCGCGAGCTGGTGCTGCTGGGGCGGACGGACGAGGACGGGCGCACTCTCGCGCTGCGCCTCGCCCCGCTGCAGCGACGCCTGATCGGCGGTCACCCGGTCAAGCTGTTCGACGCGGCGGCCAGCTATGCCCAGCTCGACCACGCGATCGACTGGGAGTGCGAGCCGAGCCGCAGCGCGCGCATGCTCACCATGGCGTGGCTCGCCGGCGCCGGGTTTGCCGGCGCGGCAGCAGGAATGCTCGGCTGGCAGGTCGCTGGCGTCGGCTGGTTCGGCTTCGGTGGACTGGTCTGGCTGACGCTGTGCCTGGTCGCCCTGCCGATCGCCGCCGGCAGCGTCCGCCAGCAGGAGGACGCGAGCGTCCACAGCACCGAGATGGACCCGACGCCGGTACGCGGCGACGGCTGGGAGCTGGTACGCGACCTCGCGATCAGCATCGTGCAGGGCATGGTCGGCGTGCTGCTGATCCTGGTGGCCCTCGGTGTGCCGGCGCTCGCGATCTACTACGGCACCGAGGTGCAGAACGTCATCACGCTGCGGCACTGGAACCACTGGCAGCTCACGGGCGGCGCACGGAACCAGTACATCCTGGTCGCGCGTGGCCTCCAGCTCGTCCTGCTCATCGTGATGTCGGTGCTGCCGGCCCTGATGTTCTTCCAGTTCGACCGGGAAAAGCTGAGCACGCTGATCGACCGCTGGCTGCACGCCGTCTTCCGCCTCGACCCGTCGTTGCAGACCGTGGTGGACGTCGACGCAAAGTACGGCCGCCGGGTCGAGGAGTTCCTCGGTGCCACGCTCTCCGTCGGGGCCGACGCTCCCCGACGGCGGCTGCGCAACCGCACCCCGGTCGTGGTCACCACGATCCTCATCGCCATCGGCTGGATCGTCATCCTGGTCAACACCGCCGACCCCTCGGCCACCAAGCCGCCCGCCGGTGGAGAGACAGCGACCTCGTTCCAGAGTCTCTTCGTGCCCAACGCGACGCCGCTGACGATGGCCTTCCTCGGCGCCTACTTCCTCTGCGTCCAGGTGGCGCTGCGCGGCTACATCCGCGGGGACCTCAAGCCCAAGACGTACAACGTCCTCACGGTGCGCATCCTGATGGCGGTGATCCTGGCGTGGGCCTTGCAGGCGCTGGCCGGCACCCACCCGTGGACGCTCGCGTTCTCGTTCCTGGCCGGCGTCACGCCCAACACGATCCTGCTGCAGATCCGCAGCATCGGCGTCCTCGACCAGCTCAAGGGCCAGTTCGCCAAGGACGGGCTGCCAGCCGACGGCAGCGACGAGCTCGCCAGCAAGTCGCCGCTGACCCTCCTCGACGAGATCGACGTGTACGAGCGCACGCGGCTCGAGGAGGAGGGCATCACCTGCGTCCAGGCGCTGGCGAGACATGACCTGGCCGACCTGATGCTCAGCTCGCGCATCCCGGCGCCGCGCCTCATCGACTGGGTCGACCAGGCGGTGCTCTACCAGCACGTCGCACCCAAGGTGCAGGCGCTGCACGGGCTCGGCGTCCGCTCCGCCACCGACTTCCTGCAGCTGTGCGCGCTGATCCAGGACACGTCAGACCCGGCGACCGCCCGGCTGATCACCACCGAGCTCAAGAAGGCCCTCGGCGGTGTGCACCCGATGGTGCTGCACGCGGTGCTGGAGGACGACGAGTGGCTGGCCTACGTCCGCAACTGGCGCGCGCACGACGGCAGCAAGCCGGGCCCGATCACGGTCTACGACACGTCGGGCCGTGCGACGGAGCGGACGCGTGACCAGGTAGTGCACTCGCCGTCGACGTACGAGCTGACCCATCCCGAGGTGGCGCCCCCGCCGCCGGCCAACGTCGACCTCACGGTCGTGCCCGCCATCGGGGCCCAGCAGGGATAGCTCACGGCGCACGATGAGACCTCAACGAGAGTCGGATCAGGAAGACCCTCAACCTCGCGGTCCCGAGGCTTCCGCGTCAACGGTCGAGGTGCGCGACCTGCCAGGCGTGGACGACGGCACCGGGCAGGCGACCGCGGTCGGACACGGTCCAGCCGTTGTCCCGCGCCCACTCGCGCATGGCAGAGATGCTGGGCGGGGCCGCCTGCAGGTCGGTGGTCCCGACCCGGACGACCGCCGGCAGCTCGTCGAGCGCCCAGGCATAGGCGGCGCCGAGGTAGCGGTAGGTCCACTCCTCGGCCATCTTGCGCGAGTCGCAGAACACCATGGGGACGCCCGGCACGCGGACCTGCAGCTCGGCCAGCGCATCGGCGACCACCGCTGGCCGTACCAGCTCCTGGGCGAAGATGCGCGAGTAGCGGTCCTCCACCACGACCGCCGCGCGGGGCAACGCGGCGAGCTCGGCCATCGCGTACCGCAGCCGCCCGGAGGTCAGGCTCGACATCAGGTCGGACAGCGACTTGCGCTCCACCGACGCGACCAGCGTGCCATTGATGACGACGCCATAATCGCCGCAGGACAAGGCTTTCCGCGTCGTCTTCACCTGCTGACCGGCAAAGGTGTACGGGTAGCGTTCGTGCGCGTCGACGAGGATCTCGAACTCCGCGATGCCGGCTGCGCGGGCGGTGGGCACCCGTACCTGGGGGCGGGACTGCTTGCGGGTGCGCGGCGACTGCCAGAACACCATCTCGCGACCGCGGGCGTGGGTGTAGACGATCTGCGACCGCGCCTCACGACCCCGGTCCGCGACGACGTCGATCGCGGCACCGCGGCGCTCGCAGACCCGCAAGGTCACCCGCTCGACGAGGTCGGGCTGGCTGGGCCACTCGTCGTTGGACACCGGATAGCAGAAGATCGCGTTGGTCCGCGGCCAGGTGTCCTTGACCCGGAAGACCAGACCGCCGGCGAGCGGCAGCCGCAACAGGTAGGGCAGCGAGCTCTCCGGGTCGGGGTTGCGCGCGATCAGCAGCTCCACCCGACACATTGTGCCGCCAGGCCGCACCCACGGGCCCAGGCCACTCCGGGCCACCGGTCGCTAGCGTGGTCGGGTGACCTTCGGCCAGCAGTGCCTGCTCCTGCTCGCCGGGGTCGGCGCCGGGCTCATCGGTTTCGTCACCGGACTGGCCTCGCTGGTCTCGTACCCCGTCCTGCTGGCTCTCGGCGTCTCCCCCCTGACGGCCAACATGACTAACACGGTGGCCCTGGTCGGCAGCGGTGTCGGCTCGACCGTCGGCGCGCAGCTCGAGCTCGTCGGACAGCGGGGTCGGGTGTTCTGGTTCCTCGCGCCGGCGGTCGCCGGTGGCGCGAGTGGTGCCGCGCTGCTGCTGCTTCTGCCGAGAGGCGCCTTCGAGGACGTCGTCCCGTTCCTGGTGACGCTGGCCTCGCTGGCCCTCCTGTTGCGTACGCGGTTGCTCGCCTTCGCGGGGCACCACCTGCCCGAGCGGGGGCTGCGGGTCACGGCTCTGGTGTACGTGGTGTGTGTCTACGCCGGCTACTTCGGTGCGGCGGCCGGCGTGGCGTTGCTGGCACTGTTCCTGGCCGTCACCGGTGAGCGCATCGCGGTGTCCAACGCGTTGAAGAGCGTCCTGCTCGGCGTGGCCAACGCCGTCGCCGCAGTCGGTTTCATCGTCTTTGGATCGGTGGCGTGGTCGGCCGCTTTGCCGTTGGCCCTGGGCTTTCTTGCCGGTGGCTACGGCGGTCCGTTCGTGTTCCGCCGGCTGCCCGGCGAGCCCGTGCGGATCGTCGTCGCCGTGGCCGGATTCGGGCTCGCGGTCAAGCTCGGCTGGAGCACGTTCGGCTGAGCGCTGGACCCTCTCCCCGGGCGAAGGTCCAGACTGCGAGGGTGACGCAGGCCCTGACCATCGGCGACTTCTCGGCGATCACCCACCTCAGCGTGCGCATGCTCCGCCGCTACCACGACGCCGGGCTGCTCACGCCCGACGCGGTCGACCCGCACAGCAGCTACCGCTACTACTCGCCGGCGCAGGTGCCGACGGCGCAGGTGATCCACCGGCTGCGCGAGCTGGGCATGCCGGTACGGGAGGTGGCCCTCGTCCTCGAGACGGAGGACCCGGCCGAGCGCGCCGCCTTGATCGGCCACCACCTCCGGCGGCTCGAGGAGCAGCTGGACACCACCAAAGCAGCGGTCATCGCGCTGACCCGGCTGCTCGACCCGGCGGCGCCCGCGATCGAGGTGCGGGAGCGCGCCGAGCCGACCACCCTCGTCGCTGCCGTGCGAGACGTGGTCGACATGGCGGACATACTGGCGTGGTATACCGGCGCCGTCGCGGAGCTCGACCAGGCCCTCGACGGCGTCGCACCGACGGGGCCGTTGTGCGGCCTCTACGACAATGCGTTATTCACCGAGGGCCGTGGCTCGGTGATGGTGACGCGGCCGGTGGCAGATCCGCCGAGCGTCGGACGTGTCCACCCGTACACCGTCCCGGCCGTAGAGCTGGCGACGACCCTGCACCGTGGTCCGCACGACGACATCGACGTCTCGTACGGGCAGCTCGGCGCCTATCTGGCGGAGAACGCACTGGTGGTGGCCGGCCCCGTACGCGAGACCTATCTGGTCGGACCGGGCGACACCGACGACCGGGCGGCGTGGCTCACCGAGATCGGGTGGCCGATCTTCCGTACCAGTGACAAGCCGGCCTAAGGCACGAGGTGGGGCGGCATGCCGCCGGTCGCGATCGGTCCCCAGCGGTCGATGGTGAGGCGGAGCAGCGACTTGTTCTGCCGACGCATGGCGGCGCGATAGTCGTCCCAGTCGGGGTGCTCACCCGCGATGCAGCGGTAGTAGTCGACCAGCGCGTCCTCGGCCTCCGGCATGTCGAGCACCTCGGCCCGGCCGTCGACCTGCACCCACGGCCCGTCCCACTCGTCGGAGAGCACACACATCGAGGCCCGCTCGTCGCGCCGGGCGTTGCGCGTCTTGGCCCGCTCCGGATAGGTGGCGACCACGAGCCGTCCCTGGTCGTCGACCCCACAGGCCACCGGCGAGATCTGCGGCCGGCCATCGGTCTTCGTCGTCGCCAGCAGTCCGCGGTGCCGCGTGCGCAGGAAGTCGAGCAGCTCCGGCAGGTCGACCCTGGTGTTGGTGGCGATGCTGACCATCGGCTCTGCCTTCCCCTCGCGGCGTCACCGAGTCACGGCGACCAGAACGGTTGTACGGTACGGCGTCGAGCGCCCGTGACGCATGGCCGGGCCCGACCACACGTTGGACAAGTTCTCACCGCCTACTAACCTCGCACGTACGAGGTGCTGGGCGCGCGGGTGACCGTCACGCCCGCCTCGCTTGCCCTGCCTAGATTGGGACCTCCCATGGCTGACCGGCAGCCCACCACGGAGAGCCTTCGCGGCCGGCGTACCGAGTGCGCCCTCCTCGACGAGCTGCTGACGGCCGTGCACGGTGGAGAGAGCCGCAGCCTGGTGATCCGTGGCGAGGCCGGCATCGGCAAGACCGCCCTCATCCAGTACGCCGTGGCCGCGGCCGGGGATCTGCTGCTGGTGCGGGCGTCCGGCGTCGAGTCCGAGATGGAGCTGCCGTTCGCCGCGCTGCACCAGCTTTGCGCACCGCTGCTCGGTCACCTGGACCGCCTGCCCGCCCCGCAGCACGAGGCGCTCCGCATCGTATTCGGCCTCAGCCCGGGAGCGCCGCCCGACCGCTTCCTCATCGGGCTCGCCGTGCTGAGCCTCCTGTCGGAGACGGCTACGGAGCGCCCGACGCTCTGCATCGTTGACGACGTGCACTGGCTGGACCGCGCATCGGCGCAGGCGTTCGGTTTCGTTGCTCGGCGGCTGCGGGTCGAGTCCGTCGGCATGATCTTCGCGACCCGCGAGTCCAACCAGGACCTGCGGGGCCTCCCGGAGCTCGAGCTCGAAGGGCTGCGCGACGGGGATGCCCGAGCACTGCTCGGCTCGGTGGTGACGTTCCTCCTCGATGAGCCGGTACGACAACGCATCATGGCGGAGACCCGAGGCAACCCCTTGGCGCTGCTCGAGCTGCCTCGGGGGCTGAGCCCGATGCAACTGGCCGGCGGCTTCGGACTGCTGACCGCGCAAGGCTTGTCCGGACGGATCGAGGAGAGCTTCCAGCGCCGGCTGGCGGCCCTTCCGACGGACTCGCGCTCGTTGCTGCTGGTCGCGGCGGCCGAACCGCTGGGCGACCCGTTGCTGGTCTGGGGCGCTGCCGAACAACTAGGCATCGGTGCGTCAGCCGCTGCGGCCGCCGAGTCGGAGGGCTTCTTGGCCATCCGCGACCGCGTGACGTTCCGACATCCGCTCGTACGTTCAGCCGTCTACCGTTCCGCCTCAGCGCAGGAACGCCAGGCCGTCCACCTGGCGCTGGCCGCCGTGACCGATCCGGCGGCTGACCCCGACCGTCGCGCCTGGCATCGCGCGGCTGCGGCGCCGGCACCCGATGAACGGGTCGCCGCAGAGCTCGAGCGCTCGGCCGGCCGGGCCCAGGCACGGGGTGGATTCAGCGCGGCAGCGGCGTTCCTCCAGCGTTCCGTCGCCCTCACCGAGGAGCCCGCGCGGCGTACCGGACGCGCCTTGGTCGCCGCCCAGGCCAGCCTGCGAGCGGGCCTGTTCGACGTCGCCCTCGAACTGCTGGCCGTCGCGGAAGCCGGCTCGCTGGACGAGCTCCAGGGCGCCCGGGTCGACCTGCTGCGCGGGCAGATCGCCTTCGCTGCCACGGTGAGCAGCGATGCACCTCTCCTGCTGTTGACAGCGGCGAGGCGGCTCGAGGCTCTCGACCTCCCGCTCGCCCGCGTGACCTACCTCAACGCTTGGGGCGCGGCGGCGTTCGCCGGACCTGCCGGTGCGGACGACCTGCTCAAGATCTCGCGGGCCTCTGCCGCACTACCGTCAGCGGACCACCCGCGCGCCGTCGACGTGCTGCTGACGGGCCTGGCCCTGCTCATCACCGATGGCCGCACCGCCGCGGCACCCCACCTCCACCAGGCGACGCGCTCCTTCGCTGACGGCGAGGTCTCGGTCGAGGACGGCCTGCGGTGGGGGTGGGTCGCCACGGCTGCCACCAATGCACTCTGGGACTACGAGGGCTCGTACGCGATCTGCGAGCGACAGATCGAGCACCTGCGCGCGTCGGGCGCGCTCGAACGGCTCCCGGTCTACCTGGTGACGCTGGCGACGGCCGTTGCCTCCCGCGGTGACTTCGCCGCCGCCGAGGCCATCAGCGCCGAGGCGGACGAGGTCACCGCCGCCACCGGGGCGCTCATCGGCTCGTACACAGCCGTTCTGCTGGCCGGGCTTCGCGGCGACGAACTCCTGGCGTCCGCCTTGATCGACGCCGCCCTCGAGCAGGACGCTGACGGCGGTCAGGGCATCGCGGTCACCCACGCGCAGTGGGTGTCGGCGATGCTCTACAACGGCCTTGGCCGCTACGACAAAGCCCTGGCAGCAGCCCAAAGCGCGAGCGCCGACCCTCTGCTGCTCTATGCCTCCATGTGGGCGCTGCCCGAGCTCGTCGAGGCAGCCGTGCACGTCGGGCGGGTCGAGCTGGCCCGCGACGCCCTCGACCGACTCGCCGAGACGACACAGCCCAGTGGTACGGAGTTCGGGCTGGGGATGGAGGCCCGCTCCCGCGCGCTGCTCAGCGATGGCGAGACCGCGGACGAGCTGTTCCTCGAGGCGATCGACCGCCTCGGCCGCACCGAGCTGCGACCAGAGCTCGCGCGTGCGCACCTGCTGTACGGGGAGTGGCTCCGGCGCGAGGGCCAGCGCACGCAGGCACGCGAGCACCTGCGCACGGCGCACGACCTGTTTGACGCGATCGGCATGGCCGCCTTCGCCGAACGGGCCCGCCACGAGCTGCTCGCCACGGGCGAGCGGGTGCGCAAGCGCACGGTCGCGAGCCGCGGCGAGTTCACCGCCCAGGAGCAACAGATCGCACGTCTCGCGGGTGACGGGCTGTCCAACCCGGAGATCGGCTCCCGGTTGTTCATCAGCTCGCGCACGGTGGAGTGGCACCTGCACAAGGTGTTCGCCAAGCTCGGTATCAGCTCGCGCCGCGCTCTGCATGACGCGCTGGACGAACGGGCCAGCTGATATAGACCGAGGTAGTCCTTCACGGACACCTCCGGAGGTGCTTGGAAGGGACCGTCAGGTTCCTCAACGAGAAGGTCCGGGCGTTGACGCGCCCTGGTCTTCCGGCACCCCCGGAGGTGGGTCCAGTGGTTGTTCATGCTGCCCCTGTTACATCCTCGACTGTCGTTGTGGCTGTCGATGTCGGCAAGAACGAGTTCGCTTACTCGGTTACCGACGCGACACGCACCCTGCTGGGCAAGCCGCAGGTCGGGTGCCCGATGACCGGTCCGTCGTTGGCCCAGGTGATCGCCGACGTCGGCCGTGTCCTGCCTGCCGGCGCGGTGGTGAAGGTCGGCATCGAAGCCGCCGGGCACTACCACCGTCCGTTGCTGTCGGCGGCTTCGTGGCCAGGTGGCTGGGAGTTGTTGGAGCTGAACCCGGCGCACGTCACTGAGCAGCGTCGGGTGCTGGGCAAGAGGACGATCAAGACCGACGTGATCGACATGGTGGCGATGACCGAGCTGCTGCTCGCCGGCCGCGGTGCACCGGTCGCTGACCGGTCCTCGGTGTTCGCCGAGCTGACCGCGTGGTCGGCCCACCGCGGTGCCCGGGTCACGACCCGGACGGCGACGAAGAACCAACTCCTCGGCCAGCTGGACCGCACGTTCCCTGGTCTGACGATCGCGTTGCCCGATGTGCTCGCCACAAGGGTGGGACGGCTGATCGCGGCGGAGTTCGCCGACCCGGCCCGGCTCGCCTCGTTGGGGGTGAGCAGGTTCATTCGCTTCGGTGCCACGCGAGGTCTGCAGATCCGCAAACCCTTGGCAGAGCGGGTTGTTCGGGCCGCTCGCGACGCTCTGCCGACCGCGGGCGCATCGGTTGCCCGAGCCGTGCTCGCCGCGGACCTGGTCCTGCTCGCTGATCTCGACGCGCAGATCGACGCAGCGACCGCGCAGCTGAACCGCCTCATCCCGGCCAGCCCGTTCGCTCCACTACTCACGGTGCCGGGCTGGGCGGCGGTGCGGGTCGGAAACTACGGCGGCGCGTTGGGCGACCCGGCCCGGTTCGACAATCCCCGGCAGGTCTACCGCAGCGCCGGGCTCAACCCGATCCAGTACGAGTCGGCCGGGAAACGCCGCGACAGCGTGATCAGCCGAGAAGGCAGCGTGGAGCTCCGCCGGTCCTTGATCGACCTCGGCGTGGGTCTGTGGCTGACCGACCCGGCCGCCAAGGCCCACGGGGTCGAGCTGCGGGCCCGCGGCAAGAAGGGCCTGGTCATCGCCTGCGCGATGGCCCACCGCGCCAACCGGATCGCGTTCGCCCTGACCCGCGACCAGAGCACCTTCGACCCGACGAGGTGGAGCACGCAGCCCTGAGCGGAGGGCTTCACAACTCCGGCCGGCAGTGCCACCCTCGAAGGCACGAAGGACCCGGACCAGACGCCGCGACAGCTATGGCGGACACCGTCAGGTGTTACGCCGCATCTAGCTTGGCGCCTGGGTCCTTCGCCATCCGGCAGCCCGAACGAGGCCAGAAGACCCACCCACTCGGCGAGGTCGCATACATCAGCGTGGGCGCCAGGCAACCCTCGACCCAGCACTGCCAACCAAGATCACAAACAGCTCCGCGGCGCGGAGCCGATGCCTAACGCCTCAACTACGGCTTGACACGACCTACGGCCAGCTAGAACGGGCCAGCTAG
Organism: Acidothermaceae bacterium B102; assembly: GCA_033097465.1. GTDB lineage: Bacteria > Actinomycetota > Actinomycetes > JAWWOL01 > JAWWOL01 > JAWWOL01. The sequence continues at coordinate 1,832,688 of AP028633.1, read as the reverse complement.
TCGCCGCACCGGCAGCCCCCGGCCGGCTCCCCGTGGGCCACGTGCCTGGACCGGGGTGTCTCACAGGCGCGAACGACGCCCCGCCCGGGCCACCGTGTGTGCCGGGACCACGCCCGTACCGCCGAGAAGTGCCCACGCACTGAAGGAGCTGCAGTCATGGACATGCGACTTGAGGTTGTCGTCCTCGCCGTCACTGACGTCGACCGCGCGAAGGCGTTCTACACCGGCTGGGGCTGCCGCCTCGACGCCGACTTCACGACCGACGAGAGCTTCCGCGTCGTACAGGTGACCCCGCCCGGATCGGCCTGCTCGCTCATCTTCGGTACGGGGCTCACTTCGGCCGTGCCCGGCTCGGCGGACGGCCTGATGCTCGTCGTGGACGACGTGGACAAGGCCCGTAGCGAGCTGCAGGACCACGGGGTCGACGTCAGCGAGGTCTTCCACGACGCGGGCGGTGTCTTCCACCACGCGGGCACCACCGCGCGCGTACCCGGACCCGACCCCCAGGGACGCAGCTATTCGTCGTTCGCGTCGTTCGCCGACCCCGACGGCAACCGCTGGTACGTCCAGGAGATCACCACGCGTCTCCCCGGCCGCTGACATGGCGACCACCTACAGCTCGGCGTCCGACCTTGCCGAGGCACTGCGACGGGCGGCGGCCGCCCATGGCCGGCACGAGGCGGAGACCGGCCAGGCCGACGCCAACTGGCCGGACTGGTACGCCGAGTTCATGGTGCAGGAGCGCGCCGAGCAGAGCGTCGGCTCATGACGCACTACGACGTCATCGTGCTCGGCGGCGGTGCCCCCGGTGAGCACTGCGCCGGGGCGCTGGCCGAGGGGGGGTTGCGGGTCGCCGTGGTCGAGCGCGAGCTGGTCGGCGGCGAGTGCTCGTACTGGGCCTGTATCCCGTCGAAGACCCTGCTCCGGCCGGGCGAGGCGGTACGCGGTGCGCGTGAGGCCGCGGCGCACGCGGAGGTCGACGTCGCGGCCGCCCTGGCCTGGCGCGACTTCATGGTGTCGGACTACTCCGACGCCGGGCAGGAGAAGTGGCTGGCATCGCGCGGCATCGACCTGGTCCGCGGGCAGGGCCGGCTGGCCGGCGAGGGCCAGGTCGAGGTCGACGGGGTCGCCTACACCGCGGACCACGTGGTGCTGGCCAACGGCGCCGAGCCGGTCATCCCGCCGGTGCCGGGGCTCCGCGAGCTCGACGGGGTGTGGACCAACCGCGAGGCGACCGGCATGAAGGCCGTTCCCCGCCGACTGCTGATCATGGGCGGTGGCCCGGTCGGCGTCGAGTTCGCGCAGATCGTGCGCAGCCTCGGCGGCGAGGTCGTCCTGGTCGAGCGAGGCGCCCACGTCCTGCCCCGCGAGCCGGAGTCGCTCGGCACCGCGCTCGGCGAGGTCCTGCGCGAGGACGGCATCGAGCTGGTGCTCGGCGCCCAGGTGACGGGTGCGCGACGCGAGGGCGCGGACTACGTGCTCGAGCTGGACGGGCAGCCACCCCTGCGCGGCGACCACCTGCTGGTGGCGACCGGCCGCCGGGCGCGGGTCGACGGCATCGGGCTCGAGACCGTCGGCGTCACGCCGGGTCCGCGCGGCGTCCCCGTCGACGACCACCTGCGGGTCAGCGATCGGTTGTGGGCAATCGGCGACGTGACCGGCATCTGGCCGCTCACCCATGTCGGCGAGTACCAGGGCGAGATCGTCGCGGCGAACATCCTCGGGGAGCCGCTGGTCGCCCACTACGAGGCGGTGCCGCGGGTCGTCTACACCGATCCACAGGCCGCCTCCGTGGGAGAGGCGGACGGGCGGTTCAGCGCGACGGTCCCGCTGAACGAGGTGGCCCGCACGGCGACGTACACCCATGCCTATGCGCAGTCGCACGGGTTCATGACGCTGCTCAGCGACGGGCAACGGCTCACCGGGGCGTACGCGCTGGGGCCCGAGGCCGGGGAGTGGCTGCAGCAGGCGACGCTGGCGATCCGGGCGCAGGTGCCGATCGAGGTGCTGCGCGACACGATCCAGCCGTTCCCGAGCTTCTCGATGATCTACGGCGCTGCGGTGAAGTCGCTGCGCGACCAGATCACCGCCGCTGGCGTCACGGCCTGACCATGGAGTTCCTCGTCACGATGACGACCCACGTGCCGGACGGGACGTCGGAGCAGGCCGTCGCAGACCTGCGCGGGCGCGAGGCCGCGCACTCGCAGGAGCTGGCGGCGCAGGGGCAGCTGCTGCGACTGTGGCGGCCGCCGCTGCAGCCGGGCGAGTGGCGGTCCCTGGGCCTGTTCGCTGCCGACGACGCTGACCAGCTCGAGCAGGTGCTGGCCGGCATGCCGCTGCGGGTGTGGCGGACCGACGAGGTCCTGCCTCTCACGCCCCACCCGAACGACCCGGCACTCGTACGAGTGGATCGGGCATGAGCAGCGAAGTGCAGACACCCGCGACGGAGGCCGGCGCACCGCCGGACCTGGTCGCCCTGCGCAGCCACGCCGGCATCGCCGTGGTCGCGGCGACGGTGCTGTCGTCGATGGTCGGGTTCCTCGACGCCAACGTGGTCACCGTGGCGGTTCCGGCGATCCGCCGCTCGTTCAACGCGCGGGTCGAGACCGTGCAGTGGAGCCTGACCGGCTATCTCGTGACGGCCGCCGCCCTGCTGCTGCTGTCCGGGTCGCTGGCCGACCGGTTCGGCCGTCGCCGGGTGCTTGTCACAGGCCTCCTGGTGATGATGGTGTCGGCCGTGTTCTGCTCGGCCGCACCGTCGATCGGCTGGCTCATCGTGGCGCGCGCGGTGCAAGGGGTCGGAGCATCGCTGGTGGTCCCGAGCAGCCTGGCGTTGCTCAACGGGACGCTGCGCGTGACGGATCGCGCCCGGGGCATCGGGGTGTGGGCCGGTCTCGCAACGCTCGGGACCACGCTGGGCCCGTACGCCGGCGGTTGGCTGGTCGACCACGCTTCGTGGCGGTGGGTGTTCCTGCTCAACATCCCCTTGATAGCAGCGGGTCTCGCGGCGCTGCGGGCGGTTCCCGAACGCATCACCAGGTCGAGTGACCCACTCTCGCTCGACGTCGGAGGTGCCCTGTTCGCCGTGCTGGGGCTCGGCGGGCTGATCTACGCGCTGAGCGCCGGCCCCTCCGGCTGGACCAGGGCACGGGTCGTGGTGGCGGCGGTCATCGGGCTCGGCTCACTGCTGGCCTTCATCCCGTACGAGCGTCGCCGGCGCAGCCCGATGCTGCGGCTGGCCCTGTTCCGGTCGCGCCAGTTCGACGCGATCAACGCAATGACCGTGCTGTTGTACGGGGCCCTCGCCGCGGCGGGCTACCTGCTGGTGCTGCAGTGCGAGCTGCGGCTGGGCTACTCGGCGACCGAGGCCGGCGCCGCGCTGATCCCCGAGTCGGTGGTCTTCCTCCTGCTGTCTCCGCTCAGCGGCGCCCTAGTGGCGAAGGTCGGCCCTCGCTGGTTGATGGTGTCGGGGGTCCTGATCGTGGCGGTGGGATTCGGCTTACTGTCCCGCGCCCACCCTGGCCTCTCGTACGCAGAGGCGATCCTGCCCGGAGCGCTGTTGTGGGGGTTGGGGATCGGCCTGACGGTGACGCCGCTGACTGCGGCGGTCCTGGCGGCCGTCGACGACGCCGACCTGGGTGAGGCTTCCGCCGTGAGCGACGTGGCCGCGCGGGTGGGCGGCGTCGTCGCGATCGCCGTCGTCCCGCTGCTCATCGGGGTCAGCGGTGGCGGGGGCCTGGGCGCCGCGCTCGTCCACGGCTACCGTCCCGCGATGCTCGCCCTCGCCGGCACCTGCGTCGTGGCGGCCGGCGTGACTGCCTGGTCGGTGGCCAACACCCGTACCGTCAATGCCCCGCGCCTGGCCCCGCTCGCGCCGCACGCCGGCTGCGCTCTCCCGACGACCGTCTAGCAACCAGCTCACCCTGACTGGGAGGACCCCATGACCACCACCGCAGCGTCACGCGTCACGCACCGACCGCCTGAGCTGCTCGGCCAGACCGTGGTGCTCATCGGCGGCAGCGCCGGCATCGGCCTCTCCACGGCCCGCCGGGCCCGCACCGAGGGCGCCGACGTCGTCCTCGTCGCCCGCGATCCGGACCGGCTGCGAGACGCCGCGGCGGAGGTCGACGCACTGTCGACGGCGTCCCTTGACGCGTCAGATCCCCTTGCCATCAGGGACTTCTTCAGCAATCTGCCGGGTCCGGTCGACCACGTGCTGGTGACCGCCGGCGGCTCGTACTACGCGCCCCTCGACCAGCTCGACTTCGCCCGGGCGCAGCGGGAGGTCGACGAGCACCTCTGGCTGGCCCTGCACCTCGCCCGCAGCTCAGCCGGCAAGCTGCGGCCCGGCGGCTCACTGATCTTCATGTCCGGTACGGGCGCGCGCCGGCCGGGCGTCGGGCTGGCCGTCGCCGGCAGCATGACCGCGGCCCTGCCGGCCCTGGTTGCCAACATGGCCGTCGAGCTGGCTCCGCTGCGGGTCAACCTGATCGCTGCCGGCTTCGTCGACACCCCACTGTCGGCGTCGATCCTGGGCGACGGGCTCGAAGCACGGCGGGCTGAGCTGCGCGCGACGCTGCCGATCCGGCGGGTGGTCGGGCCCGACGACGTGGCCGCCCTGGCCGTGCACCTCATGGCCAACACCGCGCTGACGGGAGCGACGTACGACATCGACGGCGGCCAGCAGCTCGTGCCTCGCTGACGATCAGAGCTGAGCGGACGCCAGCGTTTCGAGGATCGCGTCGGCCAGCGCCCTCGCGGTGATCGGGTCGAGCTCGAGGGCGACCCGCGAGGAGGGCCCCCGGCTCGGGTTGAGCACGTCGATGTTGAGGGTGTGTTCGGCCGGCGCGTGGACCGGGTGGTCGTAGTAGACGGTCGCCGTGGTCGCGGGGAACCAGCCCTCGGGACCCTTGGCGCTGCCCGACACCTCCACGGTCGTGGTGACGTAGGTGCACATCAGGCCCCCAGGTGGGTGGCGAAGAAGGCGAGCAGGGTGGCCCAGCCCTCGTTGGCGGCGGCGACCCGGTAGGCCGGCCGGTCAGTAGCGAAGAACGCATGGCCGGCCTCGGCGAAGGTGTGGAACTCGTGCGCCTTGCCGAGGTCGGTGAGCAGCTGGTCGAGCTCGGCGACGTGCTCGGGCGACGGGTGGGCGTCCTCCGCGCCGAACAGCCCGAGCAGCGGACAGCGCAGGTCACCCAGTCGTTCCTTGATCGGAACCATCGTGGGCGGCAGCCCCTCGGGCCGCGGCTCGACCACGAATGCGCCGTAGCAGTCGACCGCCGCCTGCAGGTCGACCCCTGTGGCGGCGAGCACCGACTGGCGGCCGCCGGAGCAATAGCCGATGACGCCGACCTTGCTGTTGCTGCCGGTGAGCCCGCGCAGGTGGGCCGCAGCTGCGGCCACGTCCCCGATCAGCCGCTCGTCCGGTACGCCGCCTGCGGCTCGGTTGGCCGCCGCCGCATCGTCGGACGCCGCGCCGGGCGCCTCGCGGAAGTGCAGGTTGGGCATCAGCGCCGCGTACCCCGCCTCGGCGAAGCGGCGGACGATTTCCTTGGTCGCGCGGTCGTACCCCGGCATGTGGTGGATGACGACGACGCTGCCGTACGGGCCGGCGGTCATCGGGCGGGCCAGGTAGGCCTCGATCAGGTCGCCGCCGTGGCCTGTGATCGAGATGCTCTCCGCGAGGATGGCGTCGTACGCGGCGGTGCCCTTGGTGGACATGCAGTGGCCCTTCGTGACGGGGTGGCGGCCCGTACTCGGGTCCAACCAGTTGTATCAAGCGAACGATCGGGCCACACCTCCGGCCTGCCACCGCCCGGCGAGAGGCATAGTGATCCCAACGCATCCTCCGACCGCCGACCTCAGGAGCAGACTCATGGCCACCAAGATCACCGTCATCTACGACAACCCGACCGACCCCGCGGCGTTCGAGGCCGGCTACGCCGAGCAGCTCGAGCTCGCCAAGAAGCTGCCCGGTCTGGAGAAATGGGAGTCCGCCAAGGTGTGGCCCAAAGAGGACGGCTCCCCGACTCCGGCGTACCGGTTGCTCGACCTCTACTTCGCGGACTACGACTCCGCGAGCGCCGCGGTCACGACCCCCGAGGCCGCCGCCCTGTTCCCGACCATCTTTGGCCTTGGCACCGGTGGTCTGCGCATCACCTTCGCCGACATCGAAGGCTGAGCCCCCGGAGGCGGTCCGCAGCAATGCCGGCGTCGGAGGCGCCGGCGCGCAGGACCCGCAGAAGATGGACCCGCACGCCAGCCCGAGGGCGCGCCGACCAACGCCCCGCGATTCCGCGGCCGCCAGGGCGGCGCTGGAGCCCAACGCAGCCGACAGTCACCCGTGGCCCGACCCCCGCCGGGGTCAGGCGGCGGGTTGTCGGAGCTCTCGGAGTTGGCGGCCGTCAGGCGCGGTCGCGAGCCAGCCGGGTGGGGTCCCGGCGGGGTAGCCGACCGTCGGTGGACCCGGAGCTTGTCTTTCGAGGAGCCAGCGACCTTCGTGGACGAGATGGTGGTGGAACTTGCAGAGCAGCGCGAGGTTGACCAGGTCGGTCGGGCCACCCGACGCCCAGGGATCCAGGTGGTGGCACTCGCACTGCGACGGTGGGCGGTCGCAGTGCGGGAAGACGCAGTGCTTGTCACGGAGCACCACCGCGCGGCGCTGGTGCGGCGGCGGGTTGCGCCGGGTGCGCCCGTAGTTGAGGGGTTCGCCGTACTCATTGACCACGGCGACGTTGAGGTCGGCGTCGCAACCGATGCGGGCAACGGTCTCCGCGGGCAGCATCGCTGTCGTGCCCAGCAGCAGGTTGTCACTGTCCTCGTGACCAAACCCGGACACCCCGAACTCGGACACCCCGAACCCACTGCCCTCGACGCTGTTGCCGTCAGGGCCTGTGCCCTCGACCGTGTTGCCCTCGAAGCCCGTGACACCGGACTGGCTGCCCGCAAACGCGGCACCCCGCCCGGAGCCGGTGACCGCGCCGGCGATGTCGCCGAGTGCGATGCCACCCAGCGGATCACCGAGCGGAGACAGCGCGCCGGTGCGGACCAGGAACGTCAGCCGTGGCCGGTCACCGCCACAGTCGGGGCGCTCCGAATCGCGCAACGCAACGCCGACCAGCTCTATCAAGGCGTCCGCGCGGCGCTGCGGCGGCGTGCGGTCGTCCTCGTCGCCGCGCTTGCGCATCAGTGGCTCCAACGCGGCCGCCAACGCCGCACCCGCCTCGGGCTCGAGGATGCCCTCGAGATGGAACGCGTCACCGAAGGTCTTGGCCAGCGACAGCCGGCGCGCCTCATGCAGGTGGCGGGCGTCGCGGGCCACCGCCTCGGTGTCGTACCGGGCCTGAATCGTCTTGGCCGCCGCTGCCATGTCGCCCGGGCGGGCATGCGGAGCCAACCCTGCCAGCGCACCCTCGTGCACGGCCAGCACCTCGGGTGGAGTCTGCGCCGCAGCTCGCGACACCGCTTGCAGGTGCTCCACCCCGATCTTGCCCTCGACCAGCACCTGCCCGAGCTTGGGCAACCGTTCAGCGACCCGCGCAGCGCCGACCACCCCCGTGGCCTGCTGGGCGTCGAGATTGGCGAACCCACGTACCCACGCCGCCGTCGAGGAAAAGCCGTCGGCCTCGGCCAGCCCTTGCTCGTCGACAGCCGCGATGCGGGCGAGGAGGCGGGCGTCGAGCTGACGGCGCAACACCATCAACGCTCGTGCCTCCTCCGCAACCCGGGACTCTCCTCGCGCCGGGCGCACGGGGATCTCGGCGATAGCCCCCGCCAGAGCGGGATAGGTCATCACCGGATCGAGCCGACCACTTCCTTCGAACATGTGTTCGACTTTACCACTTTTTGACCCACGTCAAGAGGGTCCGGATCAATCTGTGGATAATCAACAATCCCTACGTACCAGGCGATCCGCGTCGAACCAAGAGGCGCACGCACGGAGTCGGCAAGCAGGCTGCAGACCGACTCGCTCCCTAAGCCAGCGGCAAACACCGCGCATCAAAGGAGTGAGACGGGCGCTATCACGCCCGATCCACTCCTACGTACAGAGTTGTTGCCCCGGAGCAGCCCGCCCACCTATCGGCGACCCGGCATCAAAGACCGGCCCACCATGACGGCAAACCCACTCAGCCGCCCGCCGGCAGCAGCGGCACCGCCGACTGGCCGACCGACCCCACCCACAACGTCTCCCTCGCCCGCGTCAGCGCGACGAACAGTTCGCGCCGAATCAGCTCCAGCCGCTCGGCGTGCGCGTCCGGGGCCTCGTCCAAGCCTCGTGCCATGCGCGCAACGACAGCGGGTCGACCCGAACACAGAAGACGTGCTTGAACTCCATGCCCTTCACCCGCTTGACCGTCGACACCCGCACCTGCTCGGCGGCGGAGCCGTTGTGCGAGGCGACAGCCACCGCGGGATCCCGTTGCGGCGCAACAGATTGACGTACGGAAGAACGTGCCGCGCATTGACAGCGACCACCACCCCATCTCCTCCGCTGCCGACCACCCTGGCGCCAGAGGCACGCCAGGCCTAAGGTGCCCTTCATGACTTGGTCCTTGCGTTCGACGTCCCTGCGAGCCCTCGCCTCCGTGGCGACCGTGCTGTCCCTGGTGGCGATGACCGCCGGGCCAGCGTCGGCGAAATCGCCTGCCCGCACGACGATCTCGGCCCACCTCACGGCGTCGACCGTGCTGGTCAAGTCGACCGCGACGGTCACCGGCGCGGTGACCCCGGCCGGCGGCTCGCTGGTGTTGCAGCGGCTGGTCGGCAGGACCTGGACGACCGTGGCCCACGCCAAGCCGTCCCGTACCGGTGCCTATGTCTTCTCGGTACGGGCACCCAAGACAGCGTCCGCCTGGAGCCTCAAGGTCATCCGGGCCGCGTCGAGCGCCGCGAAGGCCGGGACCAGCGCGACCCTCCACCTGCACGTCGTGACCAAGCAGTTCGTGGTCGCCGCCGCAGCGGCGAGCACGGTCACCTCTCCGGCAGCGACCACCGTGACGGGCGTCGTCGTCCCCGCGGCGAGCGGCACCGTGCAGGTCCAGCGCCTGCAGGGCACCGGCTGGATCGCCGCGGCGGCGGCACGCAGAGTTGGCGCGGGCGGGACGTTCTCCGTCGCTGTGGACCTGCCCCCGGGAACCTGGAAGCTCAGGGCGATCAAGGCCTACACCAGCAGCGTCGCCCAGGGCACCAGTGCGACGTTCACGGTGAGCGTCTCCGCGCCGGTCGTGCTGGCGCCGCCGACGGTGTCGACCGCGGCGATCCCCACGGCGCGCGTGGGAGTTCCGTACGCGACAGTCCTCACCGCGACTGGTGGCAGCGGCTTCTATCAGTGGACGGGCACCGGCTTGCCCGCCGGGCTGACCGTCTCGGCGGCCGGCCTGCTCGCGGGCACCCCCGCCACCAAGGGCACCACGTCGTTCACCGTGACGGTGACCGACAGCGCCGGGCACGCCGCCACCACCAGCCTCAGCCTGACGACCGCACCGCCGGCCGGGCGGCTCTTCGGGGTCGGGGAGAACACCGACGGTGAGATCGGCAACGGCGGCAACACCAGCCTCAGCCTCTTCACGGCGGTCCTCGGCATGGACCACGTCGTCGCCGCCGCCGCGGGCGCGGCCGCTTCCATCGCGGTCAAGACCGACGGCACCGTCTGGACCTGGGGCAACAACAACCAGGGCCAGCTGGGCAACGGCACCATCGTGGCATCACTGGTCCCGTTGCAGGTCACGGCGCTCAGCGGCGTGACGGCGGTGACCGCGAGCGAGTCCAACGCGTACGCCCTGAAGGCCGACGGGACGGTGTGGGCGTGGGGCGACAACATGTACGGCGAGGTCGGGGACGGCACCACGAACAACCGACTGAGCCCCGCCCAGGTCAGCGGCCTGACCGGCGTCGTGGCGATCTCGGCGACGCAGAACAACGCGTACGCGCTGAAGTCGGACGGCACCGTGTGGGGCTGGGGCTACAACCTCTACGGCGAGGTCGGCGACGGCACGACCACCAACGCGCTCTCGCCCCAGCAGGTCACCGGCCTGACCGGCATCAAGGCGATCGCGTCCGGCTCGCACAACGGGTACGCACTCCGCGCCGACGGCACGGTGGCCGCGTGGGGCAACAACCAGGCGGGCGAGCTCGGTGACGGCGGCTCCGAGACCATGTCGGCCCACCCCGTGACCGTCCTCAACGTCAGTCAGGCCGTCGAGATCAGCGGCGGGCTCAACACCGCCTACGCCCGCACCGCCAACGGCACGGTCCTCGGCTGGGGCTACAACGGCTCGAGCCAGCTCGGCGGCGCCACCGCCAGCACGCCCAGCACGGCAGTCGCCATCAACGTCGGCGGCGCCGCCCTCGAGGTCGTCGCCGGGTTCGAGTCGGCCTACGCCCTGCTGCCCGACCACACCGTCGTGGGCTGGGGGTTCAACAGCAGTGGTCAGCTGGGCAACGGTGGCACCACCACCGGGGCGACACCGACCGCCATGAAGGGAGTCACCGACGTCGTCGCCGTGGTCGCGGGCGGCTTCGCCACGACCACCCTGCTGATTGCCAACTGATCGATGCGTTGACAACCGTCAGCCGGCTCCGCGACAGTGAGAACCGGGCGCGGAACTGGGGTGGGGATGCGGCATCGCACGCGATGGGCCATGGGCCGTGGGCTCGCGGCTCTGACGATGGTGGCCTCGCTACTGGCGGTCGCAGGGCCGGCTCATGCCTCGACCCTCCACGTCAGCGCTGCGGTGACGCCGGCCACCGCCAAGGTCAGCTCGGTCGCCGTGGTCTCCGGCACCGTCTCCTCCCACAAGGCCGCCGTTCCACTGATACTGCAACGCCTGGTGGGCAAGCATTGGACGACCCTCGCTCACACCAAAACCACGAAGGGCGGGCGGTACGCGGTCACGGTGCGGGCGCCCAAGAAGGCGGCGACGTGGGTGCTGCGGGTCACCCGTACACCGGCAGTCAGCCCTGTCGTACACCTGCGCGTGGTGACAAAGGCCTTCGCGGTACGGGCCTCGGCACCGCCCGGCGTGGCCAGCGGCGTGGCCGTCGTCGTGAGCGGATCAGTCGCGCCCAAGGCGACGGGAACGGTGTGGCTGCAGAGCCTCCAGGGCACCACCTGGCACACCCTCGTGTCGGTCAAGCTGACCAAGACCTCGACCTACGTTGTGACCAAAACGCTGCCGACGGGCGCGTACAAACTGCGAGTGGCCAAGACATTTTCGACCACAGTGGCCGCGGGGAGCAGTAGAACGCTGCAGGTCACCGTTGCCCCGCCGGTGACCACGGGGCCGCCACCAAGCGCAGCGCTCACGGTGGTGACGTCCGCCCTGCCCGCGGCGACCGTGGGCGTCCCCTACACCGTGACCCTCGCCGCCTCGGGCGGGACGGCGCCCTACACCTGGGGCCTCGCCGGGCCGCTGCCCGCGGGCCTCAGTCTGACGGCCGGAGTCCTCAACGGCTTCCCGACCGCCACCAGCTCCGCCGCCGTCACCGTCGTGGTCGTGGACGCGGCCGGCGCCTCGACCAGCCGCACACTGACCCTCACGGTCGGCGCGTCGCCAGCGGCCGCTCGTACCATCCGCGCCTGGGGCGACGACTCGCACGGCGCGCTGGGCGACGGCGGCAGCACGACCAGCAGCACGCCGGTGCCGGTGCAGGCCCTGACCGGAGTCGTGGCGACGGCGGGGGCCAACGGAGCGGGGTACGGCTTGCGCGACGACGGCACGGTCTGGGCCTGGGGCCTCAACAACTACGACCAGCTGGGCGACGGGACGACCGTCAACAAGGCCGCGCCCGTGCGTGTCCTCGACGTCAGCGCCATCACCGCCATCGCGGCGACCACCTTCGGCGGCATCGCGCTGCGCTACGACGGCACGGTGTGGACGTGGGGCGTGGGAGTCAATGGACAGCTGGGCAACGGCAGCAACACTGCCACGTCGACCGCCGTGCAGGTCACCAACCTCACCAACGTGATCGCCGTGGCCGGCGGCGGGGCATCGGGCTACGCGCTGAAGTCGGACGGGACCGTGTGGGCCTGGGGCGAGGGATCCGGCGGCGAGCTCGGCGACGGCCAGGGCATGTCGACCACCACGCCCGTCCGCGTCAGCCTGACCGGCCAGTTCACGGCGATCGCCGCGGGCGCGGACTCCGGCTATGCGCTGCGCTCCGACGGAACGGTGTGGGCGTGGGGCCTCAACGGCCAGGGCCAGCTCGGCGACAGCACCCTGGTCCAACGCTTGTCGCCGGTGCAGGTCAGCGGGCTGACCGACGCCAAGGCCATCGCGGGCAACATCTGGAACGGCTACGCGCTGCTCACCAACGGGCAGGTGGTCTCCTGGGGCCGCAACGACGTCGGCGAGCTCGGCGACGAGACGGTCACGGCACGCAGCAGCGTCCCGGTCGCGGTCCATGGCGTGTCAGGCGTGACGGCGATCGCCGCCGGCGCCCTCGACGGATACGCACTTCTCGCCGACGGCACGGTGTCGGCATGGGGCGACAACTCCATTGCGCAGCTCGGCCCCGGCAGCAGCGCCAGCAGCAGCGATGTCGCCGTTGCGTTGAACGGCCTGACCGGGGTCCTCTCTCTGGGCGCCGGGGCGATCGCGTACGCGACCTACGCCGTCGGCTAAGCCCTCGCACCAGTGCAGGATGGGGGCATGACCGACTACCGCGCCTCCTTCGACGCCACCGTGACGTTCCTCAACGGCGGCGGCCTCACCGCCCAGGGCTTCCGGGTCGACGTCCCCGGACCGGACGTCTCCGAGCAGACCGTGGCCGAGCTGTTCGTCACCAGCCTCGCGCTGCTGATGGTCGACCGGGTCGAGCTGACCAACCTCAGCGTCTTCCCCGAGCAGCACAAGGGCACCCGCGGCGGCCCAGCTGCGTCGACTTCTGAGCGCCGGTGGGTCGAGCTCAGCCACGTCATCCGGGCCGGGATGTCCACGCTGCCAGGCTTTCCGGTGCCCGAGATCAGCCCGTACGTGACCCGTGAAGCCTCCCGTTCGATGTACGCGCCGGGCACCGAGTTCGCGATGGACTTCCTGACCATGGTCGGCAACACCGGCACCTACCTCGACAGCCCGTTCCACCGGTACGACGGCGGCACCGACCTGGCCGGCCTGCCGCTGGACAAGCTCGCCGACCTACCCTGCGTCGTAGTCCGTACAGCGGGGTCCGGCACCCGCGCGGTCGACGTCGGGGCGCTGGCAGCGCACGAAGTGGCGGGCGCGGCGGTGATCCTGCACACCGCCGGCGACGCAGGCTTTGGCACGCCGGCCTATGCAGTCGACGCGCCCTACCTCACCGAGGCCGGCGCCGCGTGGCTGGTCGACCACGGCGCCGCGCTCGTCGGCATCGACTCCATCAACATCGACCAGATGGTGCCCCACGGTCCCCGGCCAGCGCACACCCTGCTGCTCGCCGCCGGGATCCCGATCGTCGAGCACCTCACCGGCCTCGAGCAACTGCCACCGACCGGGGCCCGCTTCACCGCTGCACCGCCGATGGTCGCCGATTTCGGCACCTTTCCGGTACGGGCCTACGCCGCCATCTGAATCGCTGCCCTCCTCTGCGACGGGGCAACTGGGCGACGCCTAAGCAGGCTCTATCCACCATGATCACGTAGGTGTACGGTCCGGGCATCCTCACCGACGAGGCCCTCCAATGAAGGAGATCCCGATGCCCAAGCTCATTGCCACCCACGAGGTCGACGACGTCGCGCACTGGCTTTCCTCGACCAGGCGGGCCGAGGTGTTCGATGGGGTCGCGACCGACATCCAGACCTACCTCGACCCGACAACGCCCAACCGGGTGGGCCTGAGCATGAACGTCCCGGACATGGCGGCGTTCCAGGCCATCATGGCGGGCGACATCGGTGCCGACGCGATGAAGTTCGACGGCGTCCACGCCGACACCCTGGTCATCCTCGTCGAGAGCTGACGGTCTTTCACCGACGAGGCGACTGCTGCTGGGCCGCGTTGACTGCTTCGAGGTCGAACGCTGCCGGGTCGAAGTCCGCACCTGCCCATTCGACGAGTTGCGCATGCCGCTCGTAGGCAGGGTCGGCGATCGCCTCGAGCAGTTCCGCGTAGCCCCACGTTCCGCCGGAATCCTCCGGCGGGCAAGCACGTCTGCGGCTTCACGCCTTTGAGCGTGATCTTCAACTGGTGAGCGGAGAGCATGAAGGCGAGCGCCTCGCTGAGTCAGATGACGACCAGCTCGACCAAGCCATCAAGGCCCGCGAAGTCGTCACCGTTGCGGGTGTAGAGGGCAAGACCGTTGGCGTGAGCGGTGGCCGCGATCAGCAGGTCGGCGAACCTTCTGCGCGGCTTGCATCCCTCACCGACCACGGCGGCGACAATCAAGCCATAGCTACGCGCTGCCGCCCCATCAAAGGGGAGCGGCTCCATCGTCGCCTCGACCTCCTGCACGCGAGCCTGACGTCGTGCGGCTTCGGCCGGCGTTGACGCAAAAAATGGGCCAGCCGACAACTCAGCAGCAGTGATCGCGGAGATCGCCAACAGATCGGGCAACGCGGCGACGACGAGCGGATCGTGCCAGTCGATGACCACGGAGGTGTCGAGCAGCCCCGACGTCACGTCACGTCCTGCTCGATCAACCGGTCGAGGTCAGCACGGAACTGATGCCGGTCGATGCGCACAGGTACGGCCGCCAGCGCGGCTACGTCGTCCCGGGACGCGAAGGTTCGTCGAGCTGACCGAAACGGCCGCAGCTCAGCCACGGGCTCACCGTTACGCGTCACGATGAAGGTCTCGCCTGCTGTCACGGCCTCGATCACCTTGGCGTTGTCGTTGCGCAGCTCGCGCTGCGGGATCGTCCTGGTCATGTCTCCAGCGTAGCAACTTGTGCTACACCTAAGGCCTCGGCCTTCTTCGTGGCTGCTGCATCCGATGCTCTCGAGCCGAACGGCCGCCATCCCACGAGCCCCGCTGCGTCGGCGGTTGCCAGCGCAGGTCGGAGATGGACAGGCCGGTCTGGGGCACGGGCTGCCATGGCGCCGCTCCCTCCCGGTCCTTCCAGGACGACCACCGGGTGCCGTCGATGACCAGCGAGTCGACGAGGTTGTCGGCGCTCAACGCGGCGGCATGCAAGCCGACGTGCCAGCCGCAGACGGCCGTGCCCTGGTCCTCGCGCGAGATCACCCGAATCAACATGATGCGCGCGAGTCGTTCAACATTGAGCGGTGTGACGTCGGCATGGCAGGGACAGGCCGCGTACTGGTCCATCGCGTTCACGATGACCAAGTCGTCTGGGTGCTCGGCGAAGACCACCAGCTGGCTGCCCTGCGTCAGACACGCAGAGAGTGCGAGCTCAGCGGCCTCGGCCGCATCGGCGGGGAAGCGAGTGACACGAAATCCCATATGCATGGCCACCACGGTGGACGGGCCTGCTCGTCGTACCAAGGAGAAATCCGCACCTGTGGATAAATGCGGTCGACAGGTGCGCGGTGTCCTTGGACAAAGTGGGACTGCACCGGTGAGGGATGACCCCTCTTCTGTTAGCCTCGGGACAGCTCCAGAGTGGACGGCTGTTGGGGTACTTGGCCCGCCGTCCCGGCAACCGCGCTCGCTCCACCGCACGGTGCCCCAAGGGAAGAGCCGGTCACTGGTCCGCCAGTGGCAAGCGGTGGACGTCCGAACGCGGCGTCGCCAGAAGGTCGATGCATCATGCCCGGTTGCGGTTGCCCGTCGTACGCCCACGGCCACAACATCCACTGGATCCCTGCGACGAAGGCGAATAGCGACCCCACGTCGTGGTTCCCCGCCCACGTCGTCAGCTTCAGCGACGAACTGACGACGGTCGTGTACGGGGATGGCGACTTATGCGAGCTCTGGCGCCACACCGGGCTCGAGGCTGACCTCGCGGTGGGCGAGCAGGTGTTCGTTTCCGAACTCTGGTCACTGCTCGCGTGCGCAGCAGACGACGGGCATCGTCAGCTGAGCGCGCGCATCGAGGCGAAGATCTGGCGCAAGTACCAGCTGCCCGAGGACCGGCCGCGGCCGTTCGCCGCCGGCATCGTGGACCTCGCCACGGGCGAAGGAATCATCCCGCCTAGTTCGACTCCTCGTGTCGCCGACCGGGAGGACGGCAGCTCGCCTGAGGTCAGCACCGAGGTCTAGTCTCCGGGCATGGTGAGCGACTACACGGTGACGATCGACGGCGTGACCCTCGGCGTCCGAGAGTCCGGCACCCCAGGCGGGTTGCCGGTGCTGCACTTCCATGGCACTCCCGGCTCGCGCCTGGAGATGACCTGGGCCGACGAGGAAGTAGCACAGGCCGGCGTCCACCTGGTGACGTTCGACCGACCGGGGTACGGGCAATCCACGCAGCTGCCGACGACGCTGACCAGCGTCGCGCGCCTCGCCCTCGGGCTGGCTGACCACCTCGACTGGCAGCGGTTCGCGACGATGGGATGGTCGGGCGGCGGACCCTTCGCGCTCGCCACCGCCGCCCTGGCGCCCGGCCGGGTGTCGGCGGTGGGCGTTATCTCCGGCGCAGGACCGTTCCAGCAGATCCCCGGCGAGCTCGAGGGGCTGGAGGGCGACGACGCCGAAGGTGCAGCGCTGGCCACGTCGGACCGCGACGCATCCGCCGCCGCCTTTGCCCGGACCTTCGCCGGCTTGGCCCACCTGTCCGACGAGGCCGAGCTATTGGCCGCATTCGCACCGACGCTGAGTGCACGTGACCAGCAGGCGCTCGCGCGTCCTCCGTACACAACCGCCATCCTCCGCGACATGCAGGAAGCCTTCCGGCAGGGCTTGCTCGGCGGCGGCTGGGACAACGTCGCCTGGATTGGCCCGTGGGACGTCGATCTCAACGCGGTCACCTGTCCCGTCCGGCTCTGGTACGGCGACGAGGACCTGATGGCGCGGGCCGTCGTGGGGGTGTGGCTGTCCGAGCACCTGCCGAGCGCCCACCTGACGATGCGTCAGGGGTACGGGCACCTGGCGGCGCTGGAGCACCTGCCGGAGATGCTGGAACAGCTGACTGCGGCAGGCAGTCAGAGCTGACGAAGTTCTGCCGCTTTGAGCCGGCTGCGTACTCCGCCGCCGCCGACCTGTTCGAGCAACGCCTTGGACCCGACAACGACGAGCAGGGTACGGGCGCGAGACAGCCCCACGTACAGCATCTCCTTGGCCCGCACGTTCGCGGGGTCAGCAATGGCTTCGAGGAGGTCGGCGTAACCCCAGGATCCCCCGACGTCGTCCGGGGGGCACGCACGCTGGTCCGCTAGCTACATCACGGCACGCAACACTCGACCGCCGTCCCCAGCTCGACGGTGACCTCGTGACCCCAGCCGTCATCGAAATTGCAGTTGAAGACGATTGGCCGCTCGTTGTTCCCAGCCACGGAGACCATGCCGGGAAGAATATTAGCCACGCTCATGCACCAGTCGGTGCCTGATCAACCGCGTGCGGTCAATCGACATCCGTTGGTCGGCGGCCTTTAAATCGCCGGCAGAATGACCTCGACCGACAACTCCGAACGAGCTCCGCCGCAACCTCACCGCCGCGTTCGCGACTAGGCATCGCGCTCACTGTCGTCCGGAGCAAGGGCATCCTCGGCCGGTTCTGCGCTTAATTCGCCAACAGATGTTGCCGCGTCGGAAAGGTCGAGCAAGCGAACGAACTCACCAATCTGGTCGGCGAAGGATTGAGCGATCGCACCTTGCTCAGCACCAAACTCAAATCGGAGTGGCACCGCCCACCCGGCGCCGACCGGGTAGACGCCTGGGCCACCCTCCCCTGCAAGGGGCTCGAAGGCGACGCGAAGGGCTTGGGAGGCGGCGGCACCGCTTGCGGTCACAGTCGCCCACACCGGTCCTTGATCGAAACGGGCCCAACCCGGGAACCACACTCCGACCCAGGCGATCCGCCCGCCTGCCGTCTTGATTCGTCGGCCAGGGCCTGAGTCGCCGCTCCCATTAGTTGGTTTGCTAGTGACTACCCCTGCCGCTTGAAGCACCGCGTCTCTCAAGCCAACCAGTTGTTGCGCTATGCGCCCGTTAAGGTCTCCGGCAACAACCGGAATCCATCCTTCACGCGTTCGCCAATCAACCAGTCCTTGAAGCTGTCGGAGGTCAGAGCGCGCATCGCTGTCGGAGGCATCGGTTAGGGCTGATTCGAGGCGCGACAGAAGGTGTGACCAAGATACCGCCGCTATAACGCGGCCATTGCCAGCGTCGTGCCTCAGGTAAGGCAGATCACGGTGGGTCAGGTCGGGTGGGATTATGTTTCCGACTTGTGCCGGCCCGCGCATCAGCGTCGGCCAAACCGCGGGCATTCTGTTGGCGGGAACTAAATACATGAGTACACCAGGCTGGTGAGGGGGCAGTCGATATAGATATGAAGTCCCGAGCTGGGCTGTCGTCAGCTCCGCATCAAACTTCGCCTCGATCACGACGCGGACGCCCATGTCGCCGGTTCCAACAATGTCCGGGCGACCAGCGTCCTCCGTTGACAACACTTGGCCTGAGAAATGAAGCTCCTCGAAACGAGCGTCATTTGCCAATTCGCTCACGAGTGTCGCCATTGCCGACGACGCGCGAGGAGATCCCTGGAGAATATGCACCAAAGCGTCTGTCGCGACCGGCTCAGGGGCGAGGCTCCTTGTTGACACAAGTTGCGCCAGCAGGCTCGAATACTGCATACCGCCTCCACACGATCCACGAAATGCCCCGACTACCGACGCATTCACAACAGCGGGGTCTTGGGCGGAGTCTTCCTCGATGATCCCTGGGAGAGGCTAGCTCATTTCCCACCGAGCTGGGGGACGGTGATCGGTCACCGCGAGCATGTCCGCAAACACGAGTTGGGGTGAGCCCGTCGGAGCTTGTGGCAAGCTGACCCTCGTGGAGGACCTGCCAACCGGCGTGTACGAACGACTGCTCACCGATCGCCTCGTCGAGCAGCTGGCCGGCCTGTGGGAACAGACAGCAGCCGTCGACGAGGTCGAGGGTCCGGGCAGCCTCGCCGAGCACCTGACCGTGGCCGTAGCGCGAGCGCTAAGAGAACTTCCGGTGGACGAGCGAGTAGACAAAGCCAACGCCGTTCTCGCGCTCCTGGGCGGCACCGACCGAATCGTCGCGGGCCCCAAACAGCTCCTCGCCGTCGCCCGTCAGGAGGAGCCTGGCGTCTGGCGCCTGCTCCAGACCCGACCGCGCATCCCGATGTCCCGACCAGCACTCCTGACCAACGCCAGCAGCGACCCCAAGCTCGGCGAAGAGCTGCGAGCCGAGCTCGCGACCGCCGACCGGGTCGACCTGCTCTGCGCATTCGTTAAGTGGTACGGCCTCCGGGTGCTCGAGGAGCAACTGGGCGAGCTGAAGGAGCGCGGCGCCCCGCTCCGCGTCCTCACGACGACCTACATGGGCGCCACCGACCGGACCGCGCTCGACCGGCTGGTACGCGACTTCGGAGCCGAGGTCCGAATCAACTACGAGACGCAGTCAACGCGACTGCACGCGAAGGCGTGGCTGTTCCGACGTAACAGTGGCACCGACACCGCCTACGTCGGATCGTCCAACCTGAGTCGGGCCGCACTACTGGACGGCCTCGAGTGGAACGTTCGGCTCGCTGGCGCGCACACGCCCGAGCTGATCACCAAGTTCTCGGCGACGTTCGACTCCTACTGGGAGGACGAGGCGTTCATCCGCTACGACCCGGACACCGATGGCGAGCGGCTCGACCAGGCGTTGGCCATCGCAGGCGGCCTGACCGACCGGACGACGCAGACGTTCTCCGTCAGTGGACTGCAGGTCAGGCCCTACCCCCATCAGCAGCGCATCCTCGACGTCCTCGAGACCGAGCGCGTGGTCCATGACCGCCACCGCAACCTCGTAGTTGCAGCCACAGGTACGGGCAAGACGGTCATCGCCGCCCTGGACTACGCGCGCATGCCCGAGCGCCCTACGCTGCTGTTCGTCGCCCACCGCAAGGAGATCCTCACCCAGTCGCTGCGCACCTACCGCGAGGTGCTCCGCGACGGCAGCTTCGGCGAGCTGTGGGTCGACGGCCAACGCCCCGAGGCCTGGCGCCACGTCTTCGCGAGCATTCAAAGCCTGGCAGCGCTAACCCTCGACCAGCTCAGAGCGCTCGAGTACGAGGTAGTGGTCGTCGATGAGTTCCACCACGCCGAAGCTGTCACGTACCGGCGGCTGCTCGACAACCTTTCCCCGGTCGAACTTCTCGGCCTGACGGCAACCCCGGAACGCACTGACGGATTCGACGTGCGGGAGATGTTCGGCGGCAGGGCTGCAGTCGAGCTCAGGCTGTGGGACGCGCTCGAGGCCGACCTGCTGTGCCCTTTCCACTACTTCGGGATCAGCGACAACACCGACCTGTCGCAGCTGGACTGGCGCAAGGGTGACTACGACACCGGCGGGCTGACCCGCATCTACACGGCCGACGACGCTCGGGTGCGGATCATCCTTCAGGAGATCCACGACAAGATCCTTGACCCTCGGGCGATGCGCGCGCTGGGCTTCTGCGTCTCTGTCGCGCACGCGGAGTACATGGCGCGCGTCTTCACCGAGCGCGGCATCCCCTCCCTCGCCGTGTCGGCCAACACCTCACGCGACCAGCGCGCCGCCGCTCTGAATGCCTTGCGCAACCGTGAGGTCAATGTGCTCTTCGCCGTCGACCTGTTCAACGAGGGCCTCGATGTCCCGGACGTGGACACGCTTCTCCTGCTCCGGCCCACGCAGTCGGCAACCGTGTTTTTGCAACAGCTCGGACGAGGACTCCGTCGCACGCCCGACAAGCCCGTACTCACCGTCCTCGACTTCATCGGCCAGCAGCGTCGAGAGTTTCGGTTCGACCTGAAGTACCGCGCCCTCACCGGCGCGTCCCGTCGCGGCCTGGAGCAGCAGGTCGAGCGCGGGTTTGCGTTCCTTCCCTCCGGTTGCGAGCTCGTTCTCGACCGCGTGTCACGTGCCCAGATCCTCGAGAACATCAAGCGCCAACTGAGACTGAACAAGAAGCAACTCGCCGATGAGGTACGGACCCACGGCGACCTCGACCTGGCGACATGGCTTAACGAGAGCGGCCGTGAACTCGCGGACGTCCTGCGCAACAACGGATCTTGGATAGCACTCCGGCGCGCTGCGGGTCTCCCCACACCCGCTCGGGGACCACAGGACGACACCCTGCTACGACGCGTCGGAGCATTCGCGCATGTCGACGACACCGAACGGGCGCTGGTGTACGGGCGGCTGCTGGCCGAACCGTTCCTGTACGACGAGCTCTGGGAGCGCGAGCAGCGGTTCGCCCGCATGATGTTCTTCTCCCTCTGGCGCAACGGCGGCGCTTTCGCCTCCTACCAAGAGGGCTTCGACTCGCTCGCGGACCACCCCGCGGTACGGGACGAGCTGCGGCAAGTCATCGCCCTTGGCTTGGATCGGGCACAGCACGTGACACGGCCGCTCGAATCCGGCATGCAACAGGTCACGCTGCGGACTGACGCCCACTACTCGCTCGAGGAGGTGCTGGCCGCGTTGGACTACTGCTCGCTCGAACGGCTGCCGTCGTCGTTCCGCGAAGGCGTCCTCTGGTCCGAGTCCGTCCAGACTGATGCCTTCTTCGTCACGCTGAAGAAGGCCGAACGCGACTACTCACCTACCACGATGTACCGCGACTATGCGATCTCGCCGAGCTTGTTCCACTGGGAGTCCCAGAACCGTACGTCCACCGAGTCACCCACGGGCAAGCGCTACCTATCGCAGAGAACGACCGGGACCCATGTTCTTTTGCTCGTGCGCGAGGTCAGCGACAACGAGTGGGGTGGTACGACGCCCTACATGTGCCTCGGTCCGGCGACGTACCTGAAGCACGAGGGCAGCCGCCCAATCGCGATCACGTACGAGCTCCGTCACCCGATGCCGGTGGACAACTTCACTCGTGCGTCGGTCATCGCATGACACGCGCTGCAAGATAAGCCCGAAAGCGGGAGCGCACGCCGACCGCGGCGGGGACAAGAGCTTCGCGCAGACGCAAGGCAGACGCGGTCGCGGCTTCGATAGGTGGAGGCGCCAGGAATCGGACCCGGTCCTCCGCGCGATCAGCCGAGGGACGCGCGTTCCCGTCGAGCGCCCGCAATCGTGCGACACGAGCTCGCAACGGAGCAAGGCAGTCAGCCTGGCGTCGTCGTCTGCGGCCCTCATTCCACGTCACGATGAAACTTTCGCGTCGTAACGTCAGTGCCGACCTGCTCCGAAGGGGAACCCGATTGCTGACGATTCATCACGCGAAGTCTGGCGCCTTACTAGTGAAGGCCGTTGGCGACGCCTTCATCGTTGTCCGTGTCGATCCCCTCGCGTCCGAAGTCGTGGCGGTCCCTGCCAAGGGAGTCGAGCGGTGGCTGGCTCAGCGACTCGCGCACGTCCTCGGCGCGACAGGCAGTGACGGGGTGTGCGCGAATGTCCGGTTTCCCTCACCTAACCGGCTGCTCGACGACACCGCCGAGGCAGTCTCACCCGAGCACGCCCTGAGCGTGGAGCGGTGGGCCCCGGCCACGGCAACCTGGCCGCTGCTCGCGGTCATCGACACCAGCGGGGACGAGCCTTGGTGCGGGCCGCTGACCCAGCACCTCGGCGAGGACGGTGGCGACAAGGGGCGTCGGCTGGCCGTCGCTACCCGCGTCGCGCGCTTGTTCGACGCGTACGGACAGTCACGGCCGCAGATGCTCCAGGCCTGGTCCGCCGGCCTCGACGAGGTCGGCGATGGCTCGCCGCTCCCCAACGACCTTCGCTGGCAGGCCGCCCTCTGGCGGGCCCTTCGCGCTCACCTCGGCACCCCGAGCCCAGCCGAACTGCTCGACGACACCTACGCGCAGCTCCGGGCGCACCCCGAGCTCAGCCCGCTGCCGCAGCGACTCTCCGTGTTCGGTGCCACGCGCATCTCCCCGGCGAGGCTGCGGATCCTCGTCGCCCTCGCCGAGCACCGCGACGTACACCTCTGGCTTCACCACCCCTCACCAGCGCTCTGGGCCGCGGCAGCCAACGCGCCGCTGGTCACCCGGCGCAAAGACGACACCACCAGGTCGACGCTGCGGAATCCGCTGCTCGCGTCCATGTCCCGCGACCTGCTCGAGCTGCAGCTGCTGCTCCGCAAGCACGCGCCCAACGCCCAGGACATCCACCACCCCAGCGAGCCGCAGCCCGACACCCTGCTCGGCCACCTCAAGCAGGACCTCGCCGACGATGCAGTTCGGCAGGACCCACCCGCGCTCGACGCCAGGGACCGCAGCATCCAGGTCCACGCCTGCCACGGCCGTACCAGAGAGGTCGAGGTGTTAAGAGAGGTCATTCTCGGGCTGCTGGAACAAGACCCGAGCCTCGAACCACGAGACGTCCTGGTCATGTGCCCCGACGTCGAGACGTTCGCGCCGCTCATCGCCGCCGCGTTCTCCCTCGGGTCCGAGGACAACGCCCCACATCCGGCCGCCCGACTAAGGGTCCGCATCGCCGACCGATCCCTACGGCAGACGAACAGCCTGCTCGAGGTCTTGAGCCACCTGCTCGAGCTCGGCACGGCACGGGTCACCGCCTCCGAGGTGCTCGACCTGGCCGGGCGGACCGCCGTACGGCAGCGCTTCGGCTTCGACGACGACGAGCTCGACCGGCTGCGCGGGTGGGTCGCCGGCAGCGGCATCCGCTGGGGCCTCGACTCCGACCACCGGACCACCTGGCAGATGAGCGGCGTCGCCCAGGGCACCTGGCGGGCCGGGCTCGACCGGCTGCTGCTCGGCGTCGCCATGGAGGGCGACGAGATCGGGCTCAACGGCGTCGTGCCCGTCGATGACGTCGACAGCGCCGACATCGACCTCCTCGGGCGCCTCGCCGAGCTGGTCGACCGGCTGCACGCCCTGCAACGCCTCTACCAGGGACAACACACCGCCAAGGAGTGGATGGACGGGCTCAAGGACGCCGTACTCAGCCTCTGCGCCACCACCAACGACAACGCCTGGCAACACCTGCAGCTCGCCGACGAGCTCGCCGACGTCGCCGAGGCGGCCGCAGACAGCACCGTCAAAGTGGGCCTCGCCGACATCCGCGCCCTGCTCGCCAGCGCGCTGGCGGGAAGGCCGACAAGGTCGAGCTTCCGCACCGGCACCCTCACCGTCTGCACCCTCGTGCCCATGCGCTCCGTGCCTCACCGGGTCGTCTGCCTGCTCGGCCTCGACGACGGCACGTTCCCGCGGCAGAGCGTCCGCGACGGCGACGACGTGCTCGCCCGCGACCCGTGGATCGGCGAGCGCGACCCGCGCAGCGAGGACCGCCAGCTGTTGCTCGACGCGGTCTGCGCCGCCGAGGACCACCTGGTCATCATCTACTCCGGCGCCGACGACCGCACCGGCGCCGCGATCCCGCCGGCCGTACCGCTCGGTGAGCTGCTCGACGCCTTCGACCGCACGGCCACCGTTCCGGGCGGCGGGAGGGTACGCGACGCCATCACCACCCACCACCCGCTGCAACCCTTCGACGCCCGCAATTTCACCGCGGCCGCACTCGGCACCCCGGGACCGTTCAGCTTCGATCGGCTCGCTCTCGCCGGCGCCCAGGCCGCAGGCCATCCCCGTACCGCCTCACAAGCCTTCCTCACAACGGCGCTCGCGCCCGTACCGAACAAGGACGTCGAGCTCGCCGACCTGCAGCGGCTGCTCGCCAACCCGGCCCGGCAGTTCCTCCGGCAGCGGCTCAACGTCGACAACGCCTGGGCCGAGGGCGAGCCCGACGACGCGCTGCCGGTCGAGCTCGACGCGCTCGAGCGGTGGGGCGTCCAGGACCGGATGCTCTCGGCGCGCATCACCGGCGTCGACCGCAACACCGCCATCGCCGCCGAACGGGCCCGCGGCCAGCTGCCGCCGGGTCGCCTCGGCGTCACCGTGCTGCAGGACATCGACGCCAAGGTCGACGCGCTGCTCGCCGCCACGGTCACCCAGCGCGAGCGCGAACCGGAGTCCTACGACATCGACCTCGGCCTGGGCGACGGCACCCGGCTCACCGGCACCGTGGCCGGCGGCCGCGGCGACCTGCTGCTCACCCTCACCCCGTCCAGCCTCTCGGCCAAGCACCGGCTCGCCGCCTGGATCGACCTGGTCGCCCTCACCGCCGCCCACCCCTCCCGCGACTGGCGCGCGCTGACCGTCGGCCGGGACGCGTGGTCGAGCACTCTCGGCCCGATCTCCGAAGACACTGCCCAGGCCGTTGTACGGGACCTCGTCGCCCTCTTTCGCAGCGGGCTCCAGGCCCCGCTGCCGTTGCCGGTCAAGACGGCTGCGGAGTACGCCGGACGCCGGGACAAGGGCGACGACCCGGGAGACGCCCTGATCGGGGCGGACAAGCACTGGGCTGACGCCACGTACCCCGGCGAGCAGTCCGACGCGGCGCACGTGCTGATCCATGGCGGCAAGGTCGACCTCACCGTCCTCACCGCCGCACCGGGTGTTGGGGAGCCGCACCTCTTTGGCCAGGTGGCCCGCCGGCTGTGGCAGCCGCTGCTCGACGCTGAGACGCAGGGCCGGCTGTGACGGAGCCCTATGTAGGGCAACTCCGGCGACGAGGCCCGGCCGCGCCGGCCTGCCGAGGCTAAGATCGCTCTTATGTTCAGAGCCATCGTAATTTCCGTGCCAATCCTGTGGGCAGCCGATCGCAGCTCCTTGTGAGCGCCTGGACTGTCGAGAGGGCCGAGCAAGTCATCCTGGACATGATCGACGACCAGCCGACCTGGGAAGATCTGCTCAAGGTTGGCGCAGACTCGTTGCCCGCAGGTGAAGGCAAGAGCGACAGGGTCTACGGCCAGATGCGGTCATCGTTCGAAGACGCCGAGCGTCGGCTCGAGCGTGCCGGAACGACCACTCGTCAAACCGACGGCAAGTTCAGTCGGCCGGGCACCCGGCCTGGTGACCCCCGCCCGGCGGAAGTCTTTGCAGTCGGAAACGAAATCCTGAAGCTGCCTTGGTCGCTGCCGGACACACCGACACAACCACAGCAGCGCTATGGGAGTCGCAGCCGGAAGGTTTGGGACCTGTTTGTGGATCTCAACGGCCGCTACCGACACTGCGACGTCTACGACGCGACGAAGCAACTTGTCAGGGAGAAGCGGCTCAAGGGCGCCGGCCAAACCTACTTCCGCATCGGCGCCGACGCTGGTCGACCCACCACTGTTGCCGACTCGAAGACCTACAAGACCGCGTGGCCCATGCGGTCACGTCAGGAGTTGCTCCAGGCGCAAGCGCGGGAGCGAGCGCTCGTCGAGCGCTACCTCAAGTGGCTGGGCCGTCCCCCCGAGCGGGCCGGTGTGCTGCCCTATGACAATGCCGACGCAAAGCTCGAGGCCGACATCTACGACTACGAGCGGGCTCTGCTTATCGAGGCGAAGGCAACCATCGAACGCGAGGACGTCCGCATGGCCGTTGGACAACTCGTTGACTACCGACGGTGGGCACCCTGCCCCGAGCAGGTCGCCGTGCTTCTCCCCGAGAGCCCAGCCGAGCCCATCCACCGCTTCCTTGCCGATCTAGGCATTGGCCTGATCTACCCCGCTGGCGATGTCTTCGTCGAAAAGCTTGTCGGGTCCACTTAACCAAACCTCCTCCGCGCTCTGCGACGACGAGAAGCCGGATCCGACACCGCCAGGCCACGCAAGCCCCATAGTCATCGCCCACTTCGGGCCCTGTCGTTTCGCCCGGTCCGCCTGACTCGGTCACCAGGTGATGCGCGGAAAATCTAGGGGAAGGCAGTCCCAGCGGTCGAACTCCGGACAGGGTCATCGCTAGCGCCCACGGCCCAGGGCCAGGCTTGGTCATCTCGCGTTGCAGCCGAGCCTCGTGTCTGAGAAACAGCTCTAACTGCGCCCGACAAGTGAGGTCCTGTTTCGCGCCGATCCAGACCGAGCGAATGCCGAGGTCGGGGTACGGGCGCAGCTCCGCGGTCCGCGACCTGATGCGACGGTCCCTGTCAGCACCACCAGGTCGCGCCTAGCGACGACCTTCAGCCAATTGAGATCGAGCCTTCACAGCGGCACCTCGGGCAGCTCGTCGTGACCGGGATACAGGTCCTCTATTCCGGCCAGTCCGCACGCAGCTCCTCGAGGTAGCCAGCGCCGTAGACGCCAGTCAGCGCCCCCCTTGTCCTACGAATCGCCGCCAGCTGCGTCTTGCGCCGCTGGGCCGCCTCGTCCAGCAGCGCCCGGTGTCCTTCTTCCACGAGATGAAAGAGCAGTTTCGCGCTGTTCCCGCGGTCCTCCGGCCCCCGCCGCGCGGCATCCTCCAGCGCGCGAGCGACCTGTTCGGTCTCCGTGATGAGGTGCCGCGGACGTCTGGTCGGCATGCCGCAAGTGAATCGCACGAGTTGGGTGCGACGCCATCGCGATACGGCGGTGGGCCGGTGGGTTGCAGCGGCTGGCCTTCGCGCAACTTCCCTGACGGCGCGCGACCGGTACCGTCCTCTTGTGAATCGCGACGCCGGGCCCGGGGTGACCGAGTCGTTCGACCTGCTCGGGCCGCTGCCGACTGGGACGACCGTGCTCGAGGCGAGCGCGGGCACCGGCAAGACGTACACGATCGCCGCCCTGGTCACCCGCTATGTCGCCGAGGGCATCGCGACGATGGACCAGCTGCTCGTCGTCAGCTTCAGCCGCGAGTCGACCCGCGAGCTGCGCGAGCGGGTCCGCGAGCGCCTCGTCTCCGCCCGCGACGGCATCCTGGGCGCCGTCGACCCCAAGGACGAGGTCCTCGTTCACCTCGCAGCAGTCGACCACGACGAGCTCCTGGTACGGGCCCGCAGGCTCGAGGAGGCGCTCGCCACCTTCGACGCCGCCACGGTCACTACCACGCACGGCTTCTGCCAGCAGGTGCTGATGGCGCTCGGCACGGCTGGCGACCTCGACCCCGACGCCCTGCTCGTCGAGGACCTCTCCGACCTCGTCCGCGAGGTGGCCGAGGACCTCTACCTGCGCCAGTGGGGCCGCCCCGACGCCGACCCGCCGTCGCTCAAGCCGGCGGAGTTCCGCGAGCTGGCCACCGCCGCAGCCAAGGACCGCACGTCCACCCTGCTGCCCGCCAGAGACACCGACGGCACCCCTGGCCTGCGGGCGCGCGTCGCCGCCGGCGTCCAGCACGAGGTCGACAAGCGCAAGCGGCGCCAGCACCTGATCGACTTCGACGACCTGCAGCTGCGCCTCGCCGCCGTCCTCAAGGACCCGATGACGAGGGACGCCGCCCTGAGCCGGTTGCGAGACCGCTACACGATCGTGCTGGTCGACGAGTTCCAGGACACCGACCCGGTGCAGTGGGCGATCCTGCGCGACCCGTTCCACGGCCACGCGACGCTCGTGCTCATCGGCGACCCTAAGCAGGCGATCTACGGCTTCCGCGGCGCCGACGTGTTCGCCTACCTCGACGCCGTCTCCACTGCCGGCACCGTCAGCACCCTGCCCACCAGCTATCGCGCCGACGCCGCCCTGCTCGACGGCCTCGCCGCCGTCTTCCGCGGCGCCGCGCTCGGCGACCCGCGCATCCAGGTGGTGCCCGTCACCGCTGTGCACGACGGCAGGTTGGTCACGGTCGAGAACCACGACGCCCCGGTAAGGCTGCGGGTGCTGGCCCGCGACGGCCAGACCCTCAACCGCGGCGTGCTGGCCGTTGGAACCGCCCGCCCCGCCATCGCCGACGACCTCACCGCCGAGGTGGTCGCGATGCTCTCCGGCGGCGCGACGCTGCACCCGCGCAACACCGAGCCCGACCGGCCGCTGCACCCAGGCGACATCGCGGTGCTCGTCCGTACCAATGCTGAGGCCCAGCTGGTCAGCGCCCACCTGCAGGCTGCCGGCGTCCCGGTCGTCGTCACCGGGCGCACCAGCGTCTTCTCCACCAAGGCTGCCGAGGAGTGGCAGCTGCTGTTGGAGGCGTTGGAGCAGCCGCACCGGACCACTCGGGTACGGCGCCTGGCGCTCAGCTGCTTCGTCGGCCGCACCGCCCTCGACCTGGCCGTAGACGGCGACGCGATCGCGGACGAGCTCGGCCAGCAGTTGCGGACGTGGATCAGGGTCCTCGACGAGCGAGGGGTCGCGGCGCTGTTCGAGGCGGTGTCGCTCAACCAAAGACTGCAGGAGCGCCTCCTCGGACAGGTCGGCGGCGAGCGGCTGCTCACCGACCTGCGCCACATCGCGCAGGCGCTCTATGAAGCTGCCCTGCAAGGACAATTGGGCCTCACCACCCTGAGCGCCTGGCTGCGACGCCGCCGCGAGGACGCCGAGCGGGACAGCGTCGTCGAGCGCAGCCGTCGGCTCGACTCCGACGCCGCGGCCGTCCAGATCCTCACCGTGCACACCAGCAAGGGCCTCGAATTCCCCGTCGTCATGGTCCCGTACGCCTGGAATCACTGGCCGGGCAAAGAGCCTACGACGGCCGTCTTCCACGACCACAATGGCGACAGGGTAAGGGATGTCGGCGGCCCGAGTAGTCCCGACTGGGGTGCGCACGTGCTCGAGCACAAGCGCGAGGAGACCGACGACGAGCTGCGGCTCACCTACGTCGCGCTGACCCGCGCCCAGTCGCACCTCGTGCTGTGGTGGGCACCCACGACCAACACCCCGACCTCGCCGCTGCACCGGCTGATGCTGCACAACGACCCGTCCACCGTCGCGCCCACCACGATGCGCGTGCCCAACGACGCCGACGCGCGCAAGGCCTTCGACGGCATCGCCGGGGCCAGCCATGGCGGCCTGGCAATCGAGTCCCTGGTCGCCCGTCCCGCAGCCACCTGGTCGTCACCGGCACAACCCCAGAGTGCCCTGGCTGCAGCGGTTCTCGACCGCGCTCTCGATACCGGATGGCGACGGACGTCCTACAGCGCGCTCACCGCCGCGGCCCACGACGCCCGCCTCGGCAGCGAGCCCGAGATCAGCCAGACCGACGACGAGGCCGACCTCGCCGACCTGCCGTCGCTCGACGATGCAACCCCCGACCCGCTGCGCGAGGTGACGTCGCTATGGGACTCGCTGGCCGGCGGAGCGCGGTTCGGCACCCTGGTCCACGGGGTCCTGGAGCTGCTCGACCACCCGACCACCAACGACGTGGTACGAGAGTCCGTGGCCAAGCAGGTCGCACGACAAGGTCCCGCGGTCGACGTCGACGCATTGACCGAAGCGCTGCTCGCGGCTCTGGCCACGCCGCTCGGTCACCTCACCGATGGCGCTGCGCTCCGCGACATCAAGAGCGCAGATCGCCTGCCAGAGCTGGACTTTGAGATGCCGCTCGCCGGTGGGGATGACCCGACAGCAACGCGGGTGATGCTGGCGGACCTCGTACCGCTCTGGCGCCAGCACTGCCCGACCGGCCCGCTCGCCGCTTATGCCGACGCGCTGGCGCATCTCGATCCGACCCCGCTGCGCGGCTACCTCAGCGGCTCCATCGACGCGGTCTTCCGCATCGAAGGCCCCCGCTACGTCATTGCCGACTACAAGACCAACTGGCTCGGCCGGTACGACGAACCGCTCACCGCGTGGAGCTATCGCCCCGAGTCCATGGCCGACGCGATGATCGAGGCGCACTACCCGCTGCAGGCGCTGCTCTACAACGTGGCGCTGCACCGCTACCTCCGCTGGCGCCAGCCCGACTACGACCCCGATGTCCACCTCGGCGGCGTGCTCTACCTCTTCCTGCGCGGCATGTCCGGACCCGGCGTCAGTTGTGCCGACGGCTCGGCGCCGGGCGTCTTCAGCTGGCGACCGCCCACCGGCCTCGTGACCGGCGCGTCCGACCTGCTGGCCGGCCTCGCGTAAGGAAGCGCCGTTCACCCGTACTGTTCTCATCATGCGGTCGCGGGCCGCCCGCCGAAACGGGGAGATCACGATGCGCAGAACGACCGTCGCTGCAGCAATGACCGGGCTGCTCGTTGCCGCCACGCTGACGGCAGCACCGGCCGAGGCCGCCAAAGCACCGGTGCGCACGACGATCTCCGCCCACCTCACCCCGGCCACGTCACTGGTCAACGCAGCGGCTGTCGTGTCTGGGACGGTGAGCCCCAAGGGCGGCACGGTGCTCCTGCAGCGCCTGGTCGGCAAGAAGTGGCAGACGCTGACCACCGGCAAGGTCTCGGCCAAGGGTGCGTTCTCCCTCTCGGTACGGAGCAAGACAGCGGCCATCGTGCGGCTGCGCGTCATCAGGGCAGCGTCGAAGACAGCGAAGGCCGGCGTCAGTTCCTCGGTGACCCTGCACGTCGTCCCCACCGGCTTTCTCGTGGCCGCCGCATCTGCCCCGGTGACCGCCCCGGCGCCGCTCGTCGTCACCGGGTCGGTCGCGCCCAAGGCGACTGGCGCCGTCCAGCTGCAGCGGCTCACCGGCGCCACCTGGGCGACCGTCGCCACCGCTACGCTGACCTCGACCTCCGCCTACAGCCTGACAATCACTCTGCCCGCCGGCCCGGCCCAGCTGCGCGTCGTCAAGCCGTACACCACCAAGGTCGCAGCGGGGACCAGCACCTCCCTCGCTGTGACCGTGCAACCCGCCGTTGCTGCGCCCTCGATCACGACCACGGTCCTTGCCCCCGCGAGGGTCGGGCAGCTCTACCTCGCCGCTCTGACCGCGGCCGGCGGCACCGGTCCGTACACCTGGTCCGCGACCGGATTGCCGAGTGGGCTGGCACTCTCGGCCGCTGGCATCCTCGCGGGGACGCCGGTGAGCAAGGGCAGCGCGAGCATCGCCACGACGGCGACCGACGCCGCCGGCCGTACCGCGAGCGTCTCTCTGACCCTCGCCATCGCAGAGCCTGCGGGCCGGCTGTTCGCTGTGGGTTCCAGTGGCTACGGCCTGCTCGGCAACGGCGCCGGTGTCAACTCCTCCACCATCGTTCCCGTGGTGGGTCAGTCGAGCGTCACCGCGATCAGCTCCGGCACAACAAACGCCGTCGCGGCTGATGCCGATGGCAGCGTGTGGGCCTGGGGGGACAACACCTACGGCTCCCTCGGCACCGGCAACAACACGAGCTCCGTCGTCCCGGTCCGCGTGCTGGCACTCACGGACGTCATCGCCGTGACCGCGTCGAGCCACACCGATCTCGCGCTGAAGGCCGACGGCACGCTCTGGTCGTGGGGCAACGCCGCCTCGGGCCAGCTGGGCGACGGAACCACAACGAGCCGGTCGGTGCCCGCTCAGGTCACCGGGGTGGCGTCCGTCGTCGCCATCGCCGGTGGTGGCAGCTCCTTCTACGCCCTGCGCAACGACGGCACCGTCTGGGCCTGGGGCCTCAACGGAAATGGCCAGCTGGGCGACGGCACCATCGTCGACCACGCGATCCCAGCACAGGTCCCCGGGTTGACGGGCATCACGGCCATTGCTGCGGGAACCCAGAGTGCCTACGCACTGCGTTCCGACGGCTCGGTCTTCAGCTGGGGCGACGACAGCTTCAAGCAGCTGGGAGACGGCGGCACCACCCAACAGCCAACGCCCAAGCCGATGACCGCTCTCGCCGGCGTGACGGCGATCGCCGCAGGCTCGTACAACGGGTACGCGCTGACCGCCTCGGGCACCGTCCTTGCCTGGGGCAACGCGGCGACCTACGGGTTGGGCAACGGTGGTGTGGCGAGCACCGGGCTGCCCGTGGCGGTGCACACTCTGGCCGGGGTCATGGCGATCTCCAGCTCGGCCTTCGACGGCGAGGCGCGTCTCGCCGACGGCTCGGTGTGGTCCTGGGGCTACAACACCAACGGCCAGCTCGGCGACGGCACGTCCACCGTCAGGACCGAGCCTGTCGCCATGCTCGGAGTCGACGCCGGCGTCGTTCTCGGTACGGGCCAGGGCACCAACAACAACTACGTGATCGCGAGCTGAGTGAACGACCTGCCGGCAGCAACTGCGATGATCACTGTTGGCCTCCGTACCTCATTCGCCCCGAATGCGGTACGCATCCCGACAGTGATCGCGGGGGTGACGGCGTGACCACCAGCTACGCGGCCGACCAGGTGCTGGCCGCCGCCGGACTGCTGCGCGACTTCAACGCGGCCGGTGTCCTCAGCGCGGCCGATGTCCACGTTGCCCAGCGGCTGGGGGCGCTCGCCCAAGAGTCCGACGAGGCCGTACTCCTCGCCCTTGCCCTGACCGTGCGGTCGACCCGGCATGGGTCCGTGGTCCTCGATCTCGCGACGGCCGAGGAGACGACCAGCCGCGACGACGACGAGGACGACGACCCGCGCGAGCCCGAGGTCGAGCTCGTCTGGCCCGACCGCTGGGTCGAACGCGTCGCGGCCAGCTCGCTCGTCGGTGCCCTTGGAAAGACTGGCCCACTGCGCCTGCAGGGGTCGCGACTGTGGCTGACCCGCTACTGGGACCAAGAGGCGTTGGTCGCGCGCGAGTTGCTGGCCCGATCAGCAACGCCACCAGACGATCTCGACCCCGCGCTGCTCGCGGCCGGGCTGGCCCGTCTGTTCGCAAAGCCCGACGACCGCGACCAGGCGATGGCCTCCGCGGTCTGCGCGCTGTCGCGGGTCAGCGTGCTTGCCGGCGGCCCTGGTACGGGCAAGACGACGACCGTGTCGCGGCTGCTTGCCCTGCTGCGTGAGCACGACCCGACGTGCCGCATCGCCCTCGCCGCCCCGACCGGCAAGGCGGCCGCACGGCTCGGCGAGGCGGTCCACTCGTCGACCGCGACCTTGCCTCCGGGCGACCAGGCTGCGCTCGGCGACTTGTCAGCCGTCACGCTGCACAAGCTGCTCGGCGCACGACCGGGCGCGCGACCCAGGCACGACGCCCGCAACCGACTGCCGTACGAGGTCGTCGTGGTGGACGAGGCCTCGATGGTGTCGCTGACGTTGATGGCCCGGCTGCTCGAGGCGTTGCGCCCGTCGGCCCGGCTGGTGCTGGTCGGCGACCCCGATCAGCTCGCGTCAGTCGAGGCGGGCGCGGTGCTGGGCGACCTCGTCGACCGGGGGACGCTGGGGACCCGTACCCCTGCGTTCGCAGCCAAGGTCCGCGCGGTTCTGCCTGAGGCGACCGTGGTCGAGCACGCCGGCAGCCCGCTGAGCAACGGGGTCAGCGCGCTGTCGGTCAACCGACGGTTCGCCGCGGCGAGCGACATCCACCTGCTGGCCACCGCGATCCGCGACGGTGACGGCGAACGGGCTCTCGAGCTGCTGCAGGCCGGCAGCGACAGCCTCGAGCTGGTCGAGGTCGACGAGGACAAGCAGCCGACGCCCGACCAGCTGGCCGGGTTGCGGGCGGACGTCGATGCGTTCGGCGACGCACTGCACGCCGCCGCGATGGTGGGCGACCAGGCGGCAGCGCTCAAAGCGTTGGAGCTGCACCGGGTGCTCTGCGCCCACCGGCGCGGACCACGCGGGGTGCAGCACTGGAGCGCGCTGACCGCCGGCTGGATCGCGGCGGCCCACCCGACCGAGGCACGCGGCGACGGCCACTACGCCGGCGAGCCGCTGCTCGTGACGACCAACGACGCCGACATCGGGCTGTTCAACGGCGACACCGGCGTGGTCGTGACCGAGGGCAGCGGCCTGATCGGGGTCTTCGGCCGCGGCGGCCCGCCCATCTCCGTACAGCTGAGTCGTCTCGGTGCCGTCCGTCCGCTCCATGCGATGACGATCCACCGCAGCCAGGGCAGCGAGTTCCAGCGGGTCACGGTCATGCTCGCGCTCGCCGGCTCTCCGCTCAGCACGCGCGAGACGTTGTACACAGCGGTGACAAGAGCCGAGGCCTTCGTACGGGTGATCGGCTCCGCGGAGGCGTTGCTAGCGTGCGTGTCCCGGCCTGCCGCACGAGCCACCGGCCTGCGCGACCGCCTGCGCTGACCCAGCCAGCGTCGTGTCAGCGTGAAAGAGGCGTCGCGTGCTCTTCAGGAGCCGCCAAGATCGCCGATGGGGAGAGGTGCCACTTGCCTGACCCCCCGAGCGTGAGCCACGTCTGGCGGACGCCTACCTGGGGGTCATCGACCCGGGAGACATCGTGTCCCAGCACCGCCCTGGCCGCCGGCGACCTGTTGCCGCCCTGCTGACCCTGACCCTGACGAGCGGCACCCTTGCCGGCCTCAGCGTCCTGGTGCCCGCCACCGCTGAGGCCACGGCTCCCATGGCGACGACGCTCGTGGTCACCGCCTCCCCGACGTCGCTCACCGCCGGTGGGTCGGTGACCGGCACGGTGACGGCGCAGGACGGGCAGGGCAACGTAGCGACCACGGACGCGGACACCGTCACGTTGACCAGCACCGACCCGCTGGCCAGCCTCGCCCCGGTCACGCTGGTCAACGGAGTCGGCAGCTTCAGCGCCACGCTGTCGACCGCTGGCAGCCAGACCGTCACCGCGACGGACAGCACCATCTCGGGGGTCAGCAACGCCGTGATCGTCGCCGCCGGCGCCACCACCACGCTGACGCTGACGACGCTCAACTCGGTCGTGGCCGGCTCGAGCAACACGGCCACCGTCACCCCCACGGACGCGTACGGGAACCCGACCTCCCCCGCGGACGTCGTGCACTTCAGCAGCACCGACCCGCAGGCCGTCCTGCCGGCTGACGCAGCCTGGAACACCGTGGTCGGAGGCTTCCCGGTCACGTTGGTGGCCGCCGGCGCCCAGACCCTGACCGTCTCCGACCTGACGAACCCCGGCGTCCAGAGCAGCTCGCGGGCCGTCACCGTCGTCTCGGGGGCAGCGCACTCGATGGACAGGCAGAGCGGGGACGCGCAGTCCGCCGCCGCTGGTCACACCTTCGGCGCGCCGGTCATGGTCCTGGTCACCGACGCGAGCGGCAACGCTGTCGCCGGCCAGACCGTGGTCTTCTCACTGCCGATCAGCTCGGACTCCTCGTTCGCCGGTGCGGCCACCAGCTCGACGGTCACCGACAGCAGCGGGGTTGCCGTCTCGGGGCCCCTCACCGCCGGCAGCACGCCGGGCAGCCTCACGGTGACGGCCGCCGCCCAACAGGTGCTGTTCGAGCCCGCGTCCTCGGGCACGCTGCCTCGAACGCCGGTCTTCAACGGCAGCACCACGTTCACCGAGACGATCTCCGGCTCCGACGCCGCGGCCGTCGCCACCCCGAGGACCTCCACCGGCATCGGTACGGCGGCGCAGTCGGTCACGGTGCCGGTGCCCGCGGGCGGCTCGATCACCCTGCTCGACGCCAACGGCCACCCGGTGACAAAGGTTGTCACCGCTGACGGCACCTTCCTGCTCGACCCGGCCACCGGCATCATCACCTTCGTGGCTACCGCCGGCTTCAGCGGTACGGCACCGCCGGTGAGCTACCGGGTCACTGACGGCTACGGGCAGGCAGCGACCAGCACCTACAGTCCGACCGTTACGGCACCGTCCGCATCGTCAGGCAACCCGTCGCCCCCGACCGCGGCGGCCGGTGCCGCCCACGTCCGTGCGAAGGCTCGCGTCGTCCTGACCGGCAAGACCTTCTCGGCCACCTGCACCATCACCGGCGCGGCTGTCACGACCTGCAGGTCGTGGCTCACCGCTCGGGTCAAGCACCACCAGGTCGTGCTCGGCACCAGCAAGACCACCAAGGCCTCCAGCCGCGGGACCACCGTCAAGACCGTGATCCGCCTCACCGCCCGCGGCCGAGCCCTCGCCGGTCGGGTGGGCGGGGTCAAGGTGACCCTGTGGGCCTCGGTCACCGGGACCGACGGGCGCGTTCTGTCGGCCAAGGCGGCGGTCACGATCGTCAAGAAGCACGTCACGGTGCCCGCGCGCGTGCTTTTCCTGCCCGGCTCCGCCAAGCTCACCGCGTCCGCGAAGCACCAGCTCAAAGCACTGAGGTCCCACCTGGGCGGGGTCAAGACCGTCACCTGCGTCGGGTACGCCGACACGGCGGGCCCCACGGCCGGCAACCTCGCGCTCGGCAAGGCACGGGCGAAGGCGGTCTGCGCGGCCTTGGCGCGGCACGGCCTCAAGCGGGTCGCGATGAGCTACGGCGACAAGCGCGCCAGGGCCTTCGGGCGCAGCGGCAACCGGCGCGTGCAGATCAGCCTCACCTACTAGCGTCCCCACGTCGCGAGGGTCGTGACGGTGCCCGGGGCGATCTCGGTGAAGCCGGCGTCCATCACGGACACCGGTGCTGTCGCCGCAAGGTCGGCCCACGCCGCGCGGTCGGGACGCTCGACCCGTACCGGAAAACCTGCGTGCTGCCAGGCGATCCGGCGCTCGGGGGTCATCGTGCGCCAGGCGAGCTGAGCCGCGTGGCCGCACTGCGCAGCGGTCTTGCCGACGGTCATGGTGACCTCGGGCGTGACGTAGACGGTGACGCCGGCGGGGTGTAGCGGCGCGGGCTCGCCGAGGTCGGGCGGCTCCGTGCCGGTAAGCTGCAGCTTGGCCAAGGTGTCGGGTACGGCGTCCATCGGCCCGGGCAGGAACACCCGCACCTGGGCCCCATCGCGATTGACCTCGACGTGGTCCAGCTCGGCGGTCAGGTCCCACTTGGCGCCCCTCGCCCGGCGCACGATCTTGCGGATGCGCCCGCCGACCCAGTGCTCGACCGACGGCTCCCACGGGCCGCCCGGCTGGCTTCGGGGGTCGGCGATCAGCGTGACGACCGCAGCGGCCGTCGCCTCGCACAGCTGGGTCCGCGTCGGGACGTCCGTGCGTTCGAGGCGCAGGACAACCTGCATCGCCCACGGGGCCTCTACGGACGGGTCTTCACGTACGTCGGGAGCCTCGGTCACGTCTGCGAACTCCCCCTACCTCGGGAAACCGTATGCGCTGCACACCACCAGTGAGCAGGTCCTTGTTCTGCACACCAGCAGTGAGCAGGTCCTTGTTCTGCACACCAGGCGTGAGCAGAACATACGGTTTGCGGAGAAGCACCGCCGACAGGGGCCGACGCTCGTCAGGGGATCCTGAGACGCCAATGGCCCCGGCAGCTGCCAGGGCCATCAGGTCGAACACGTTCGCAGGTGTGCGCCCGGCGAGATTCGAACTCACAACCTTCTGATCCGTAGTCAGATGCTCTATCCGTTGAGCTACGGGCGCGTGGTCCGTGGACCGTCAGCGAGTGTACCGGTCAGCCCACCTGCACCCCAACCCGGTTCGCTCGCCCACCTGCGAGGGCTCCGATCGGGACTATCGCCTCTGTGCTACCCCTGCGCCGTACGGGACGGTGATCATGGAGGCGATCAGCTTGGCGCTCGGACCGGCAGCAACGGCGACGGTGCACGTCCAGCAGCTGCCCGCGGCCCAGCGTCTCGACCCGGTGGCATGGACCTGCGAGGCGGTCGGCACGATGACCATGCTCTTCCTGGGCTTTTCCTCAGTGGCCCTCGTCAACGCTCACCAGTCGCCGCTGCGCCACCAGCTCCCGTCGGCCAGCCTGCGGTACGCACTCATCGGCGCCGGCTTCGGCCTCGCCGTGGCAGCGGTCGTCGTATCGCCCCTCGGCCGCCGCAGCGGCGCCCATCTCAACACGGCCGTCACGCTCGCGCTGTGGCTGCGCGGCGAGACGCGCGGCGGCGACGCGCTCGGCTACGTCGCCGCACAGTGCGTCGGTGCGACGGTCGCGGCCGGCGCGTTCGCCGGAGCCTGGGGCGCGTGGGCGTCGGACGTCCACGGCGGTCGTACGCGGCCCGCACACGGTGTCACCCCGTTGGCCGCCACCGGCATCGAGCTGCTGCTGACCTTCGGACTCGTGCTCGCCATCCTGCTCATCGCGGGGTCGCCGCGCATGAGGCAGTGGGCACCCGTCGCGATCGCCGTCGTCGTCGCTCTGCTGATCTGGGCCGGAGCCGCCACGACCGGCGCGAGCTTCAACCCGGCCCGCACCCTCGGGCCGGCGTTCGTGCGCGGTGACTTCACGGCGATCTGGGTCTACGTCGTCGGACCGCTGGCCGGCTCCGTCCTCGCGACAACGGCCTACACCCGAGGCGTCACCGCCGCAGTCGGGCGAGCAGCTGCAGCTGGCCGGGGCCCGGTCTGAGCCACCCGGTCACCTTCCAGCCGATCTCCAGCGCCATGCCAGCCAGCGCCGCCGAGCCCACCCCGGCTAACAGCACCAGCGGCCGGGGCACGTTCAGCGCGAAGAACGTCCGCCACGACGGCACGACCAGGAACACGAGCACGCACAACGCCATCACCGGCACCACCCACGTCTGCCGCTGGTCGCCCAGCCGCACCAGGATCACCAGGATCCACAGGGCCAAAGCAGACAGCACGATCGTTGCCAACGTCCGCGCCTCGGTCGTCGACGTCTTGTCGTCCGACAACGCCTGCTCATAGGCAAGGTAGGTCGCCGAAGCCGCGCAAATCCCTGCTGGTACGGCAAAGCGCGCCACCCGGGCGACGAAGTGCTTGCGGGCGACGGCAGCGTTGGGCGCCAGCGCCAGGACGAACGCCGGTATGCCGATCGTGAAGGTCGAGACCAACGTGAGATGCCGTGGCAGGAAGGGAAACGGCAGCCGAGCCAGCCCCACGGCGACGGCCAGCACGGTCGCGTACACCGTCTTGGTGATGAACAGGTTGGCGACGCGTTCCATGTTGGCGATGACCCGCCGGCCCTCGGCGATCACGGCCGGCACTGCGGCGAACGAGTCGTCGAGCAGCACGAGCTGGGCCACCGCCTTGGTCGCCCCCGCGCCGCTGCCCATCGCGATGCCGACGTCGGCGTCCTTGAGCGCGAGCACGTCGTTGATGCCGTCCCCGGTCATGGCCACGGTACGGCCGGCGGCTCGCAAAGCGTTGACCAGCACCCGTTTCTGCTCCGGCGCCACCCGGCCGAACACTGTCCGCTCCAGCGCCATCTCGGCCAACGTGTCGTCGTCGCCGCGCACCAGGGACGCGTCCACCGGCCGGCCGGGATCGACCCCCAGCCGTCGTACCAGAGCCGACACCGTCGCCGGATGGTCACCTGAGATGACCTTGACGTCGACCCCCTGCGACTTGAGGTAGGCCAGGGTCTCGAACGCATCGTCCCGCAGCTCGTCGACCAGGCTCAGCAGGGCCACCGGCTCGACGTCGAGGAGCGGGGCGAGCGACGACGCGCGCGCCACCAGCAGCACCCGGGCACCCGTGGCCGCCAGTGTCGACACCTCGTCGAGCGCCGGGTCGTCGTCGTCCAGCAGCACGTCGGGCGCACCGAGCACCCACAGCCCGTGACCGCCGAAGTCGGCGCCGCTCCACTTGGCGGCCGAGGTGAACGGCACCACGGCGCCGGCCACCCAACCCGACTGCCGCTTGTACGTGCGGCCGATCGCCCGGGCCGTCGCGTTGGGCCGGTCCTCGCACCGGGCGAGCGCACCCAGCGCGGCCTCGGCCGAGTCGTCGACCAGC
This sequence comes from Acidothermaceae bacterium B102, assembly GCA_033097465.1. GTDB lineage: Bacteria > Actinomycetota > Actinomycetes > JAWWOL01 > JAWWOL01 > JAWWOL01. The sequence goes on along the minus strand of AP028633.1, from coordinate 1,792,410 downwards.
AGCACCAGGTCGCCGGTGGCCAGGTTGCCGGTGGTCAGCGTCCCGGTCTTGTCGAGGCACAGCGTGTCGACGCGGGCCAGGCCCTCGATCGACGGCAGCTCGCGGGACAGCACGCGCAGCTTGGACAGCCGCCGAGCCCCGACCGCGAAGGCGACGCTGGTCAGCAGCACCAGCCCTTCCGGGACCATCGTCACCGTGCCGGCGACCGACCCCCGTACCGCGTCCGCAAAGCTCGAGTCGCGGGCGAACTGCGACCAGAACAGCAGCACGGCCACCGGCACGAGCACCCACGTGATGACCCGAACCATCTGGTTGATGCCGTCCCGGAGCTCGCTTCGTACGGGGGTGAACCGCCGAGCCTCGTCCGCCAGTCTCGCCGCATACGCACCCTCTCCTACCGCCGTCGCGCGCGCGACCAGCGACCCGGCCACCACAAAACTGCCCGACAGCACCTCGTCGCCCGGCTCCTTGGCCACCGGCTTGGACTCGCCGGTCAGCATCGACTCGTCGAGCAGCGCTGCCTGCGAGGTCAGCACCTCGGCGTCGACCGCCACCTGGTCGCCCGCCCCGAGCCGCACCACGTCGTCGAGGACGATGTCGCGTGCCGCGATCTCCTTGGCCGCCCCGTCGCGCACCACCTCGACCCGCGGCACCGTGAGGATGGCCAGCTTGTCGAGGGTGCGCTTGGTGCGCAGCTCCTGCACCGTCCCGATGAGGGTGTTGGCGACGATCGTCAGCCCGAACAGCGCGTCCTGGAACGGCCCCACGATGAGGATGACGACCAGAAGCCCGCCGAGCAGGGCGTTGAACCGGGTCAGGACGTTGCTCTTGACGATCTCCTGGACCGTGCGGCTGGTCGTGGCCTCGTAGCGGTTGACGAGGCCGTCCGCCCGCCGGGCCCGTACCTCAGCGGTTGTCAGGCCGAGAGACGGAGGCGGAGGAGGCGAGGAAGGCACGGCCGAGGGCCTGCGCGGGCTCGCCGATGCGTCAGCGCTCATGCCGTCCCTTCGCCGTCACCCCCACTCTTCCGCACGGACGACCAGACGCACAGGTGTTTCCGACTGGCGCGCCGCAGCGTCTCGACGGACGATCAGGACATGCGCACCCATCCCGCCCGCGTCGAGCCCGCGGCCGGCCAGGAGTCGGTCTGGGACTACCCGCGTCCGCCTCGCCTCGAGAAGGCCAAGCATCGGGTACGGGTGGAGCTCGCCGGCCTCACGATCGCCGACAGCACCGACTCCTACCGGGTGCTCGAAACCAGTCACCCGCCGGTCTACTACATCCCGCGCGAGGACATCGACGCCGCAGCGATCAGGCCCTCGACGGCGGCGGAGACGTTCTGCGAGTTCAAGGGGATGGCCCGCTACCTCGACGTCGGCGGCCTGCGCGCGGCCGCGTGGTTCTACCCGCAGCCCACCCAGGGGTACGAGGCGATGGCCGGCCACGTCGCGTTCTACCCGGCGAAGATGGACGCCTGCTGGGTCGGCGACGAGCGGGTGCAGCCGCAGGAGGGCGACTTCTACGGCGGCTGGGTCACCAGCGACATCGTCGGGCCGTTCAAGGGAGCGCCCGGCACCTGGGGCTGGTAGGCGCACGACAAAGGGCTGGGCCACCCCCCACGGTGACCCAGCCCTTGCCTGGCAACAGCAGCGACCCGACTAGCGGACGGTGCGGTGGCTGCCCATGCGCATCCACACGAGCAGCACGATCACGGCGCCGATGACCGAGCCGACGATGCCGGACGGCTGGAAGAAACCGTTCTGCGCGTCGTGGTGGAACAGCGCGTAGCCGAGGAAGCCACCGACGAACGATCCGACGATGCCGACGGCGATCGTGGCCGGGATGGAGATCTCCTGGCGACCGGGGATGAGCAGACGGGCAAGGGCACCCGCGATGAGGCCGACGATGAGCAGGCTGACGATGAGGCCGAGCATGGCGGGTGCCTTTCGTTGAGAGGTCGTGCTGTCGCCTGCCGATATGCCCCGTCGCCGTACCGTTGAACTCACCTCTAGGGGTGAAAGTTGCGCCCGGTGGGGTAGAGCCGCACCGTGACCACTCCGATCCGCGTCGCTCTCGTCGATGACTACGACGTCGTGCTGGCCGGCGTCGCGCACCTGCTGGACGACTACCCCGACCGCGTCGTCGTCGCTGAGATCGACGCCAACACCCCGGTCGAGGACATGGTCGACATCGTGCTCTACGACGCGTTCGCCCAGCCCGAGTCGGACCAGGCCGAGATTGCCGTGCTCATCGACAACCCGCGCGCCCGCAAGGTCGTCGTCTACACCTGGAACTTCCAGCAGGAGCTGGTCGACGCCGCCTGCCAGCTGGGCGTCCATGGCTACCTGTCCAAGACCCTCGGCGCCCGCGACCTGGTCGCCGCCCTCGAGGCCGTGCACGCCGGCGAGCTCGTCATCAGTGCGCCGCCGCCGCGTCCGGGCAGCGCCCTCGGACTCGACTGGCCCGGTCGTACGGAGGGCCTCACTGATCGCGAGTCCGAGGTGCTGGCCCTGATCACGCAGGGCAAGAGCAACGCCGAGGTCGCGTCGCTCACGTTCCTCAGCCCCAACACGGTGAAGTCGCACATCCGCGCGGCCTACCGCAAGATCGGCGCCGAGAGTCGTACGCAGGCCGTGCTGTGGGGCGTCGAGCACGGCTTCCGCCCCGACCACCACCGCATCGACCACTGGCGCGGCGGCCCCTGACCGCCCGCACCCTACGCCACCGCGCAGGAGTCAGCCTGCGCGGGCGTAGACCAGCGACAGGAAGCCGCCGCCGTACCCCGGGACGGAGAACGCAGCGTCGAGTCGCCCCGTGGGCTGGTTGAGCAGCCGGGCCACGTCGGATTGGTCGGCCACGCCGCGCGTGACCTCGTCCAGTGCGATGGGCAGGTCGCTCATCCGGCTGTAGAGCCCGACCAGCACGTTGAGCACCTCGTGCAGGTTGAGCAGCAGGTCCTCCGGCAGCACGTTGTCGCCCAGCGCCTCGGTCATCCGGGCGACCGGGATCATGCCGAACCCCGTCGCCAGAGACAGCGAGCCGCGCAGGTCGAGGGCGCCGACCGCGGCCAGCCCACCGCTCGGGAAGACGTAGGACCAGCCGACCGCCGCCAGCTCGGGTACGACGGGCTGCTTGGTCTCGGTCACCTCGACCGGCCGGCCGACCAGGTAGGTCAGCAGGTCGGCCAGCTCACGGGCCGTCGGCAGGCCCTCGTGCACGATCGCGGCGTGGGCGGCGTCGACGCCGCTGAAGACCGACTTGAACGTGTCCACGTCGAACGGCTTGGAGATGACGAACGACGCGCCCTCGTGCTGGGCGAGGCCGCGCATCGACACCGAGCTCTCCGACGTGATGAAGCCGAACAGCCGCAGGTCGCCCGACCCGCGCATCTCCTGCAACAGCTGCAGGCCGGACATCCGCGGCATGTTCCAGTCGCACAGGACGATGTCGACGTTCGCCCTGGCCATGACATCGAGGGCCTCGACCCCGTCACCGGCCTCGACGATGTCGTGCTCTCCGTACCCCGCCTGGCGCAGCGTGCGGATGACGAGCATGCGCATGGTGCGGCTGTCGTCTACGACGAGGATGCGCATGACCCCTCCCGGTGTGCCGAGTGCCACCAGGGTCAGGTGCAGCGGACATTCGTCACACTAGACCCACGCATGGCAGCAAACCGGACAACGCCGAACGTCTCATCGCAAATCCAGGAAGTTCCGGCGCCCGCTCAGCGGAAGCCGGCCGTCATCCCGCCGTCCACCGAGTAGTTCTGGCCGGTCACCCACGCCGACTCGTCCGAGGCCAGGTAGACCGCGAGGTAGGCGATGTCGTCGCCGATGCCCGGGCGTCGGAGCAGGTGCATGTTCATCTGGAAGGCCCGCAGCTCATCACCGACGGCAGCGTCGGTGGCGGGAGTCTTCACAAATCCCGGCGAGATCGCGTTGGCGCGGATGCCGTCAGCGGCACCCTCGCTCGCCAACGTCTTGGTCAGCGCGATGACGCCGCCCTTGGCCGCGGCGTGGGCTGCCTGTCCCAGCGGAGCGATGCCGCGCAGGGCGGACATGGAGGCGATGTTGATGATCGACGCGTTGCCGGACGCCAGCAGGTGCTTCCAGGCCGGCTGCGTGGTGTGAAACATGATGTCGAGCTCGACCAGCATTACGTGCCGCCACATCTCGAGCTTCATCTGCGCGAACGGTGCAAAGCCGTATCCAGCAGCGTTGTTGTAGAGGACGTCGATGCCACCGAGTCGCTCAGCGCTCTCGTCGATCCACCGCTCGGCGGCAGCAGGATCACTGATGTCCACCGTGCTGCCGTGCACGTCGTGCCCCTGGTCGGCCAGCACCTGGGCGGTCCGTTCGGCGGCCCCGGCCTGGATGTCACACCCGACCACGCGAGCGCCCTCGCGGACGAACATGGCCTGCGCGGCCTCGCCCTGGCCTCCGGCAGTCCCCGTGATCAGTACCCGCTTGCCTGCCAGTCGCATGGTGAGCTCCTTCTAACGTTCGGGGTGGGCGGCGTTCCAGAGCCGGGCGGTGGTGGTGGCCTCGTACACCCGGCCGTTCGGGTACGAGACGAGCTCGAGCGGCAGGCCCCACGGCGAGCGAAAGAACACCCAACCGGTGCCCTCGCCGGCCTCAGGTCCGAGCCCCGGCTTGAGCTGACCGAGGACCGTGACCCCGTGCTCGCGCAGGTTGGCGAGGGCGGCGTCGATGTCGTCCACGTAGAACGCCACGTGGTGGCCGCCCCAGTCGCTCATCTGCGGCAGTTCGTGGCGCTGCCCTGGTGACTCGTACTGGAACACCTCGAGGTTGGCGCCAGAGCCGAGGCGCAGCAGGGCCATCGCCGCCACGCGAGACCGAGGATGCAGCCCGAGCTCGTCGCTGAACCAGTTGCCCTCGTCGTCGACGAACGGGCCCATGCGGTAGACGAGCGTCGCGCCCAGCACGTCGGTGAAGAACGTGATGGCCTGCTCGAGATCGGGCACCGTGAGCCCGACGTGGTCTGCACCGCGTAGTCCAGGCACGCTGGGGATCGCCATCTTCCGCTCCTTCCGGTACGGGTCCGGTGCGGCGCCGCCATTTCGACGGCGCCGCACCGTTGCCTGCAGAACTACTCCTCGTAGGCCCGGGCGATCGGCTCCAGCAGGATGTCTCCGGTCGTGGCCTGCGGTGAGGCGAGGTAGGCCTTGACCGCTGCGTCGAAGCCGGCCTTGCGCGTGGCAGGGGTGGCCTCGCGGGTGATGACCGAGGCCGCGTTGTCCTTGCCGATGAGCGCGCCCTTGATGTTGATGAAGCCGGTGATGGCCGGCTTGCCCTGGGCCTGCATGATCAGCAGCGACGTCGCGATGTAGCCGCGGGCGTAGGGCTCTTCGTCGACGGCGTAGGACATGTCGCCGTCCCGAAGCCCGGTCAACGTCGAGGGGTTGACGTCAAAGGTGCCGCTCGCGTACGTGCCGGGGTGCTGCTGGCGGAGGCGGACCAGGCTCGGGCCGTCGCTGTCGCAGTTGCCGATGTAGGCCAGCGCCTTGGAGTGGGCGTTGAAGGCGTTGGTCCAGGCGCCGAGGTTCTTGGCCGGGTCGGTCGTGGTGGTGATCGGGCCGACGATCTTGACGTTGGGCAGCTTTTGCTTGAGGTAGCTCTGGTAGGTCTTGATCCGGATGTCGAGTGACGAGACCCCGGGGATGCAGCTGCCGAGGACGATCTCCCCGCTGGGGTTGGCCGGCAGCTTGCTGATGATGCCGTCGATCAGCATGCGTGACGCCTCGGCGGTGTTGTTGCCGATGTAGGTCTCCGAGCCCGGGATGCCCTGGGCCGCAACGTCATTGGTGATGTTGACCTTGGTCGAGGCGGCCGCCGAGCTGATCGCCTTGGACCACAGGCTCGACGGCAGCGGGAAGATCGTCACCCCGGCGATGCCCTGCTTGACCACCTGCGCCAGCTCGTTGATGCCGACGGTCGGGTTGGGTGCGGGTGGCCCGGTCACGATCAGCGTGGCGCCGAGCGCGGCTGCTGCATCCTTGGAGCCCTGGGACACCTCCTGCATGAACGGGTCGTCCGTGAGTCCGAGAACAAGCGCGACCTTGATCTTGCCCTTGGTCGCTCCCGTGGTGGCTCCGGCAGCGGTCGCAGCGGCCGCCGTGGTGGCAGCGGCAGGCCCAGCGGCGCTGGCAACGGCCGCCGCGCTCGTGGCAGCAGCGGTGGACGCCGCCGCGCTCGGGGACGACGAGCCCGACGAGCACCCGGCGAGAAGAGCCAGGCTGGCCGCGGCGCTCATGACCGTGTAGGTCCTGCTGAAAGACGTGCTCTTCATCGCGATTCCTTTGAGATGGGTTGCTCGGTCACAGCACTGATGGCATATCGACGGTGGGGCCGCGGGTCAGTGGCGCACCAGTCCGCCGTCCACGACAAAGGACTGCCCCGTGAGCCAGCGGGCGTCCTCGGTGGCGAGGAAGGAGATAATTGCTTCGAGGTCGCTCGGCAGTCCCGGGCGTTTGATGGCCTGCGTCGCCGCCATGTCGTCGAAGAATGTCGTGCCGGCCCACTGACTCTCGGTAAAGCCGGTCTTGGTAAGGCCCGGCAACACTGCGTTGACGGTAATTCCACTCTCGCCGAGATCACTGGCCAGCGCGCGGGTAAATCCGATCACGCCGCCTTTGCTCGCGGTGTAGGCGGCGAATCCCGGGATCACCAGGCCGAACGTGTTGGAGGAGATGTTGATGACGCGGCCGAAGCCGGCGTCCATCATCGCGGGGGTGAACGCCTTGCAGGTCAAGAACATCGAGTCGAGGTTGACCGACATGACCCTGCGCCAGGCAGCCAAGGTCATGTCCCGCCACCCCGTGTTGGGCGAGATGCCCGCGTTGTTGACCAGGACGTCGCAGGCACCGAAGCGGTCGAGCGTCACCGAGCGGAGGTTGTCGACGTCCTCCTCAGACGTCACGTCGCAGACGACCGACAGTGCCTCGCCGCCCTGCGCCTCGATCAGCTCGACGGTACGGCCCCCGTCGTTGACGTCGGCGACCACCACGCGCGCACCGTCGTTCGCCAGCCGGCAGGCGTAGGCCTGACCCAGGCCATCGGCAGCCCCGGTGACGACGGCGATCCGCCCGTCATGCGGCCGGTGCTGGCCAAACCCACCATTCACTGTTGCCTCCTGGCTGTTGGTCCGGGCGCAACTGTATGCAGTTTGTGGGGCGGGTCAAGGCCCGTTATGCAACCGCAACCTCGGCGGCCACACCCGCAGGCTGCCTCCGTTTACGCACCCCTTGACAGACCAACTGCATACACTTACGGTCGGCCTGGCCTGTCGGTCTCAACCGCCGACGGCGCCGGCAACGGGGCGACGACCGAGACGGAGACACGCCGACGTGAGCACCGAACTGGATCCGGCCGGCAGGAGTCCTAGCCCCTCCACCGCACCCGCCCCGACGCGAGCGAACACCCGGTATCCGACGCCGAGCTGGGGCAAGCGGCTGCTCTCCGTGCAGGAGTTCGGTGTCGCCTCGGCCCTGGTCTTCCTGGTGGTCGTCATCGGCGCGTTCCACCCGACGTTCCTGCACCACGACGTCCTGCTCGGCACGCTGCAGACCGCGAGCTTTGTGGCCATCATCGCCTACGGCATGGTCTTTCTCCTGGCCATGTCGGAGATCGACCTCTCCGTCGGCGGCACCTACGCATTCAGCATCATTCTCAGCGCCAAGCTCATGGCGCAGTCCGGACTCAACCCCTGGATATCCGCACTCGTCGGCATCGCAGCTGCCGCGTTGCTGGGTGCATTTAATGGCGTCGCCGCCTCGTTGCTGCACCTGCCTGTCATCATTGTCACGCTCGGCACGCTGTCGCTCTACAGCGGCATTGTGACCATTGTCAGCAATGCGCAGCCGGTGGCCGGTCTGCCGCTCCAGAGCAGCTTCTTCACGACGTTGGGCGGCGACCAGCTGGGGGTGCCTACCGCGGCCTGGGTGGCCATCGTCCTGCTGGTCGTCCTGAGCTTCGTCTTCACCAAGACGCGGTTCGGCGCCATGGTGCGTGCGGTCGGCTCCAACCCGCACGCCGCCGCGTTCTCCGGCATCTCGATCGGCCGGACCCGGCTCTACGCCGTCGCACTCACCGGCGGTCTGGCGGGTGTCGCCGGCGCACTCAGCCTGGCCTACTTCCAAGGTGCCGACCCGACCATCGGGGTGGGGCTCGAGCTGCAGGTCATCGCCGCGGCGATCATCGGCGGTACGGCCGTGACAGGCGGCCGCGGCACCGTCCCCGGGGCCCTCATCGGCGCCCTCATCGTGGCGGTCATCAACGGTGGCCTGGTCTACTTCGAGGTGCCCACCACGTGGACCGACTTCGTCACGGGGGCAGTGATTCTCGCCGCCGTCGGGGCCGACTCGTTGCTGCGCCGCCGGCGGGTCGTCCGAGCGACCCGGACCGCCTGACATGTACACCGCGTCGACGATCAGCATGCAGTACGGCGGCATCCGCGCGCTCGACGGCGTGGACATCGAGATCCACCCCGGCGAGGTGCAAGCCCTGCTCGGCGCCAACGGCGCCGGCAAGTCGACCCTGGTCAAGATCCTCGTCGGCGCCCAGCGCCCGTCCGGCGGCACGCTCGCGCTCGACGGCCAGCCGGTGCAGTTCCGCAGCGTCCTCGACGCCAGCGCCCACGGCATCTCGATCGTCTCGCAGGAGCTCAACCTCTTCCCCGACCTCGACGTCCTGCACAACCTGTTCCTGCTGCGCGAGCCTAGGTACGCCGGTGTGCTGCTGAACCGGCGCAAGATGCACCGCCGGGCCCGTTCGGTCGTTGACCGGGTCGGACTGGACGTGCCGATGTCGACGCCGGTGGGAGAGCTGCGGCTCGCCGACCAGCAGCTGGTGGAGGTCGCCCGCGCCCTACTCGACGAGCCCAAGATCCTGTTCCTCGACGAGCCGACGTCGGCCCTGCAGCCAGCAGACACCCAGCGTCTCCTCGACGTCGTGCGCCGGTTGCGCGACTCGGGCGTGGCGATCGTCTACGTCTCGCACTTCCTCGAGGACGTCTTCGCGATCGCCGACACGATCACGGTGGTGCGCAACGGCCGCATCGTGGCGCACCGGCAGCCGCGGTCCGAGCTGACCATCGCTGATGCGCTCTCGACGATGCTGGGTGACGCCGCTGCTCGTGAGTCACGCCCCGATGAGCAGGCAGCGCCGGCCGACCACGAGGGTCCCGGACTCGTGCTGACGGACGCCACGGTGTCCGGCGTCTTCGGACCGATCAGCCTGACCGTAGGACCGGGCGAGGTCGTCGGGCTGGCCGGTCTCGAGGGGTCGGGAGTCAGCGACGTGCTCGCAGCGGTCTTCGGGCAGCTCCGGCTGGCCAGCGGTGCCATCGTCATGCCGGACGGCAGCGCGGGACCGACCTCGATGGCCGCTGCCGTCCGCGCGGGAGTGGCCTACGCGCCCGCTGACCGCAAGCGCCTCGGCGTGATGCTCGACAAGTCCGTCACCGAGAACGTCACGATGGTGTCGGCCGGTCCCCTCGGCCTGCTCGGCACGCTGCTGCACCGTGGTGCCCTCAACGCCCGCGCTGAGCTGTGGCAGAAGCGGCTCAACATCGCGATGGAGTCGCCCAGCACGTTGGTGGGACAGCTCTCCGGCGGCAACCAGCAGAAGGTGGTCTTCGCCAAGTGGCTCGACGGCGACCCCACGGTGGTCCTGCTCGACGACCCCACGCGTGGCGTCGACGTCGGTGCCAAGGCCGAGATGCACGGCATCATCGCCCAGATGGCCGGCCGCGGGCAGGTCGTCCTGATCACCTCGAGCGACCTGGAGGAGCTGGCCACCGTCTGCGACCGGGTCCTGGTGCTTGTCCAGGGCAGGCTCGTCGGCGAGATCGGGCGGGCCCACCTGAGCGAGCACTCCCTGCTGGCCGCGATCAACACCGGCGTCGTCGCGCAGAGCGCCGCCTGACCGGACGGGTCAGGCGAAGCGGGCCACGCAGAACGCTCCGGCGCCGAGGCAGTAGATGGCGAACGGCGTGAGGGTACGGGTGCTGAAGTAGCGGGTCAGGAACCGGATCGCCCCGTAGGCCGACAGCCCCGCGACGACGAACCCGACGACCACCTGGCCGTGGATGTGCGCCCCGGCCGAGCCGGCGAGCGACGGCAGCTTGAGCACGCCGGCGGCAAAGATGACCGGCGTTGCCAGCAGGAACGCGAACTTTGCCGCATCTTCGTGGTCGAGCCCGCGCAGCAGACCGCCGACCATCGTGATGCCCGAGCGGCTGATGCCGGCGAACAGGGCGAGGGTCTGGAACGCACCGATGATCAGCGCCTCGGCGTACGACAGCGTCGCGAGCGTCCGCCGCTGGGCGACCACGACCCCGGTCGGACTCGCCGTCAGTACGTCCCCCGCGGAGGGACTCAGCGGGAGGTCGCCCAACGGGGAGTGCGGATCGATGCCGGCCTGGGCCTCGGCCCTACGGCGCAACCGCTCGCCGACCAGCAGGATGACCCCGTTGACCAGCAGGAAGATGGCAGCTGCCAGGGGCTTGGCGAACAGCGTCCGGAAGGTGTGCTCGAGCACCAGCCCGGTCAGGCCCACCGGCACCGTGGCGATGACGATCAGCCAGGCCAGCCGCTCGGTGGAGGTCTCAACCTTGCGGGTGCGCAGCGTGCCGAAGAACGCCTTGATGATCGCGATCCAGTCCTTGCGGAAGAACACCAGCAGGGCGATCGCAGTCGCGACGTGCAGCGCCACGATGAACGCCAGGTAGGGCGAGGTCTCCGAGGTCGACGTCGACGACTCGGTGACCAGGTGCTCCCAGCTGCCGCCGATCACGGCTGGGACGAGCACGGAGTGGCCCAACGATGACACCGGGAAGAGCTCGGTCACCCCTTGGAGGACTCCGATCACGCTTGCCTGCAGATAGCTCAGCTCAGTCACACGCTCGCCCTTCATACTGGTGAGCGAGGGATCCCGCCCGAACTACTACAACTATAGTAGTAGCATTATGGGGTGACGATGAGCGACCAGCGACGGGACAAGGGCAGCCTCGAGCACGAGGTGATCGCCGCGCTGGGTGCTGCGGCCGGCCCGCTGACCCCGTCCCAGGTGCTCGACGACCTTGGCGGCACGCTCGCCTACACGACCGTGATGACGACGCTCGCCCGGCTCCACGCCAAGGGCGCGCTGGTACGCGAACGTGCCGGGCGGGCCTATGCCTACTCCCTCGCGGCCGCCCCCGACAGCGTCGGGTCGTCGCTCACGGCTCGGCGGATGAGCCGGCTCCTCGCCGCCGACCATGACCGCGCCTCGGTGCTCGCCCGGTTCGTCGCCGAGCTGTCGCCGGACGACGAGCAGGTGCTCGCCGACCTGCTGGCCGGCCAGCCCACGACCGACGGGCAGTAGCCCGATGCCGCTGGCGCTCGGCCTGACTCTGCTGCTACCGCTGGTGCTCGGCGTCAGCGCCGGGCAGCTCAGCGACCGCCTGCACCCGGCCGCCGCCACGCGCTGGCTCACCGCGTCGTCCCTCGTCGCGGCGCTCACCTCTGGCTTCAGCCTCGCGGTCCTGGGGTTCACGCTGCTGGCCCGGTGGCCGCTCGTCGCCCGGCTCGGCCACTGGTCGACCGCCAGCCTCGAACGGCACGAGCTCGCGCCTGGCGTCGCCGCTGGTGCTGCGGGCGTCACGGTCGTCGCGTTGCTGGTCTGCGCGCTGCGCGCGGTCTGGTCGGCGGCGCGCGGTCTCGTCGACAGCGAGCTCGCCTGCCGGGCCCTGACGGCCGACGAGCACGGGTTGGTCGTGGTGGACGACAAGGCGCCCACCGCCTACGCCGTCCACGGACTGCGCGGACGCATCGTAGTGAGCACCGGCATGCTCGCTGCGTTGCCGGCCGACGAGCGGCGGGTGCTGCTCGCCCACGAGGCCGCCCACCTGCGCCACCGCCACCACGTCTACCGATCGCTGGCAGACATCGCGGCAGCGGCCCACCCGCTGCTGCGGCCGGTCGCCTCGTCGGTGCGCTTCACCACCGAACGCTGGGCCGACGAGGACGCAGCGGCCGCTGTCGGCGACCGCGCGCTGGTCGCCCGGGCGATCGCCCGCGCCAGCCTCGCCGGGCGCAGCGTCCCGCCGGCGGCGGCTTTGGCATTGACCGGCTCGGACGTGACGCGCAGGGTACGCGCGCTGCTGCGCCCCGCCGCGGGACGCCGTACCGGACTGCAGGTCGCCCTGAGCCTCGCCCTGGTCGCGGTCTGCGCCTCCGCGGGCTGGGCCGAGCGCAGCACCGAGGCGACCTTCGAGGGTGCGCAGGTCGCCGCCGGGCAAGTGTCGGTCCTCAGCCGATAGAGTCGCTCCTCGTGGACCTCGTGCAACGCATGCTCGCCGCCAACGCGGAGTACGTCGGAACGCACGGATGGCACGAGCTGGCGACCCGGCCCGGCAAGCAGCTCGCCGTCGTGACGTGCATGGACTCCCGCATCGACGCCTTCGCCGCGCTGGGCCTCGAGCTCGGCGACGCGCACGTCCTGCGCAACGCCGGCGGGGTGGTGACCGACGACACGATCCGATCGCTGACCCTCAGCCAGCGGGCCCTCGGCACCCGCCACGTGATCCTGATCCACCACACCCGGTGCGGGCTGCACGGCATCGACGAGGAAGCCTTCCGCGAGCAGATGCAGGCCGAGACCGGTATGAAGCCGCCATGGTCGCTCGAGGCCTTCACCGACATCGAGGCCGACGTGCGGTCGAGCATGACCCGGGTCCGCACCTCGCCCTACCTGCCCCACCGCGACTCCGTGTACGGGCTGATCCTCGACGTCGACAGCGGACAGCTCACGCCTGTCGAGGTCTGAGCCGTGATCGCCGGGCGCAAGGTGCGCGGGCACCTGCTGTGGATGCTCATGCCGGCCTACACGTTCGGGCTGCTGGCGTTCGTCCCGTTGGTCTACGCCGCGGTGCGCCTGCGCCGTACCGAGGTGTGGTTGTGGGCGGGCGGCTTCGTGCTGGCCGACGTGGCGATCTGGCTCTGCGCGCAGGCGTCGCAGAAGAGCGCCCTCAACACCCTCGGCGGGGCGCTCGCGATCACCGCGGCGATCGTCGGCACCGTCCAGACCGCCCGGCTCCGGCAGGAGCTCTTCGAGCCGCGCCCGCCCACCACCTAACGCCCGCCCACCAGCCAGCGCCCGCCCATCAGCTAGCCCCCGCCCACCAGCAAGCGCCCGCCCCCCTTTCGGATCACTGGGCCCCTTCGGCGCGATTGCGGGTCGCCAGACGAACCAAACCGCCCCAGTGATCCGCAACGGTTTCCGATCACTGGGCCGCTTTGGCGCGAATGCGGGCGTTCTTACCCGCCAGAACGCCCCAGTGATCCGGAGGGGAGGGGGCGACCAGGCGGCGCTGGGTCGGACGCTTCTAGACCGGCTCCATGCCGTGGCGGCGCATCAGGTCGAGCTCGACGTCGCGGTCGGGCGGCTCGGCGGCACCCCAGAGCGAGGCCAGCTCGCGGAAGTAGCCGTCGAGGGCCGGCGCGTGCAGCACCAGTACGTGGGCCGCAGCCGCCGCCGTGGCCCCGAACGTGTGCGCCACCCCGCCCGGCACGAGCACGAAGCTGCCGGCACCGGCCACGGTCACGACGCCGTCCAGCTCGAACTCCGCCTCACCGTCGAGCACCCAGAACGCCTCGACCCGGTCGGGGTGGGTGTGGGCCGGGGGCCGCCGCCCGCCAGCGGGGACGCGGCGCTCGTGCAGCGAGAACGCCCCACCGGTCGACGCCGCCACGGCTTTGAAGATCAGCTCACTCCCGTTGCGTACCAGGAACTTTTCGCCCTCACCAGGGCCAAGAACCACAGCATCAGCCATGGCCCGGCAGCCTAGCCGGGTCAGGCGTGGGTGTGGACCCCGATGACCGCGGCAAGCAGGCCGGGGCAGGCGATCTCCATGTCGTGCTCGCGCACGGACACCAGCCGGCTCGTACCGACGAAGCGGGTGCTGGTCAGGCCCGCCTCGCGCAGGACCTTGAGGTGGTGGGACACCGTCGACTTGCTGAGGCCGAGGTTGGCGGTGATGGCGAGGGTGCCGCAGGCCGCCTCGCCGACCTCGTGCAGCCGGCGCAGCACGGCCAGCCGGGCCGGGTCGGCCAGGGCGCCGAGCACCGTGGGCAGCTGGATGTCGTCCACTGCCGGCTCGAAGACGTCCTCGCTCATAGGCCAACTGTAATACGCGTTTGGCGTTTGTTCGATGTACGTCGTACGATGCCTCTTGTTCGATGTAGCTCGAACCACTACGGAGGCACCGCGTGACCACCACCAACCTCGAGCAGCTGCCCGTCCAGCCGTCGCTGCGCAGAGACCCGCGCGCCGAGGCGGTCGACTATCCCGGACGCTGGCGCGCTCTCCCCGTCCTCCTCGTCGCGACCTTCATGGCCCTGTTCGACCTGTTCGTCGTCAACGTCGCGGCCCCATCGATCGGCGCCGAGCTGCACTCCGGCACGGCCGCGCTCGAGCTCGTCGTCGGCGGCTACTCGTTCACCTACGCCGCGGGGCTGGTAACCGGCGGCCGCCTCGGCGACCTCTACGGCCACCGCAAGCTCTTCGTCGCCGGCATGACCGCGTTCGCCTTCGCCTCCCTGCTCTGCGGCATCGCCAACTCGCCGGCCGAGCTGGTCATCGCCCGGCTGATCCAGGGCGCCACGGCCTCGCTGATGGTGCCGCAGGTCCTCGCCGTGATCCAGGCCACCTTCCCGCTCGAGGAACGGGCCAAGGCCCTGTCGTGGTTCGGCCTGACCGTCGGCGTCGGTGGGGTGTCCGGCCAGGTCGTGGGTGGCCTCCTGCTCGACTGGAACGTCCTCGGCCTCGGCTGGCGCGCGATCTTCCTGGTCAACGTCCCGATCGGCCTCATCGCCGCCGCGCTCGCCTGGCGGGTGCTGCCGCTCACCCGGGGCAAGGTCGCGTACAAGATCGACGTGCTGGGCGCCATCGGCACCTCGCTGACGGTCGGCCTGGCACTCGTGCCGCTGGTCCTCGGCCACAGCGAGCACTGGCCGGCGTGGGGCTGGGTGCTCCTCGCCCTCTCCGTGCCTGCTGGGTACGGCACCCTGCGCCACCAGCGGCACCTGGCAACCACCGGCGGCCACCCGTTGCTCGACCTCTCGCTGTTCAGCCACCGCGCGTTCGCTTCGGGGCTGGCCGTCATGGTCGCGTTCTTCGCCGGGTTCTCCGGGTTCATCCTGGCGCTGACCCTGGCGCTGCAGACCGGGCTCGGCCTGTCCCCGCTGCACGCCGGTCTGACGTTCGCCCCGCTCGGGGTCGCGTTCGGCGTCGCGGCGCTCATCTCCAAGAACCTCGTCGGCCGGTACGGCAGCAACGTCGTCACCGCGGGCGTGCTGACCACGGCCGTCGGCCTGGCGCTGCTCCTGGCGCAGCTCGCCGAGCGTGGCACCAGCTTTACCGCCATCGACACCCTGCCGGCGATGCTTCTGGTGGGCGTGGGCAACGGCTTCACCATCACCACCTTGGTGGGCGTCGTCCTGTCGCAGGTGCCGCCGGCGCGCGGCGGGGTCGCGTCCGGCATGCTCGTCACCGCGCAGCAGTTCGCCGGCGCGGTCGGCGTGGCCGGGCTCGGGACGCTGTTCTTCGGGGTCCTCGGCACGACGGGTACGCGGGTCGGCTTCGATCACGCCCTCGAGTGGACCGTTGCCGGCGACCTCGCGCTGGTGCTCATCGCGCTCGCGACGTCGTTCCTGCTGCCGCGTCGCGCCCGTACCTGAGGCCCGCTGCGCCCCGTACGACGAACGGCCCGCCCCCCATCGGGGAGCGGGCCGTTCTGGCTGCGGAGGCTCGGGGATTTGAACCCCGGATGGGGTTGAAGCCCCAAACCGCATTAGCAGTGCGGCGCCATAGACCGGGCTAGGCGAAGCCTCCTCTGCGTCCGTCAGGCTACCGGGGACGGCACCGTCTCGCCAAAGCACTTAGAGTTTGCGTCTCCGGCGAAGGGTGGGGTGATGACGGAGTACGGCGATCCGCCGCAGGATCCGGGTGCGCCCCCGACCCCCGGCCACGGCATGTCGGTGGGGCGGCTCGAGGCGTTCAGCGACGGCGTCTTCGCCATCGTGATCACGCTGCTGGTGCTCGACCTGCCCGGGCCGCCGAAGAGCGGGTCGTACGCCGACACCCTGGGCGACCACTGGGCCACCTACCTCGCCTACCTGGCGTCGTTCCTGGTCGCGGGCACGATCTGGCTCAACCACCACGCGACCTTCCGGCTGGTGCGCCGCACCACCTACCGGCTGCAGGTGCTCAACCTGCTCCTGCTGCTGCCCATCAGCATCCTGCCGTGGCCGACCGAGCTCATCGCCGACGCCGCCAAGAACGGGACCCTCACCGACGAACGGGTCACCGTGATCATCTACGGCGTCACCATGACCCTGGTCTCGGTCTGCTTCAACCTGACCTGGCGCTACCTCATGGCCAACCGCGACCTGCTGCACCCGTGGGTCAGCCGCGAGGTGCTGACCCTGCGCAACCACCGCTACAACATCGGCCTCCCCGTCTATCCGATCGTCACGGTGATCGGCTGGTTCAGCCTGCCGACGTTCCTCGTGCTCAACCTGCTCATGGCGCTGATCTACCTGCTGCCCACCCCGGACATGGACGCCTAGGCCAGCCTCGGTGCGTAGGCCGCCATCGCGGCGCTGAGGAACTCCGCCAGCCCCGGGTCACACCGGTCGTACCGTGCCCGGAAGTCCGGGTGCTCGACATAGAGCCGGCCCAGCCCGGCGTAGCTCGCGGTGTTGGACTGTGCTCGACCTGGTAGGCGCCCCAACTTCACTGGCTGAAGGCCTACCGCGCTTCTGCTTCTGGCCGCGAGTCGTCCTCCTCCGGAAAGGGAGCGGCAGAGATCCGTTCGCGTACCACGGCGGCTTCAGCGGCTCGGCCGAGCCTGTCGAGGATGTGGGCGAGGTTGTTCATCTGGATGGCAGCGTTGGGGTGGTCGGGGCCGAGGGTGGCCTCGGTGATGGCCAGGGCCCGGTGCTGCAAGGGAAGGGCGTCGGCGGCTCGGTCGAGCTCCATAAAGACAAAGGCGAGGTTGTTCATCCGAGTGGCGGTGTCAGGGTGGTCGGGGCCGAGGGTGGCCTCGGTGATGGTCAAAGCGCGCTGCTGCAGGTCGAGCGCGTCCGTGTGGTGCCCGAGGGCTGTGAGGGTGGATCCGAGGTTTCCCAACCGGCTGGCAGTGGTGGGGTGGTCGGGGCCGAGGGCCACCTCGGTGATGGCCAGGGCGCGGCGCCGCAGGGGGAGGGCGTCGGCATGGCGCCCCAATGAGGCGAGGGTGTAGGCCAGGCCACTGAGCCGGACAGCGGTGGCGGGGTGGTCGGGGCCGAGGGTGGCCTCGGTGATGGCCAGGGCGCGCTGGTGCAGCGGGAGGGCGTCGGCGTGGTGCCCAAGGTCGGTGAGGGTGCCGGCGAGGTTGTCCAGCCGGATAGCGGTGTCGGGGTGGTCGGGGCCGAGGGTGGCCTCGGTGATGGTCAGAGCGCGCTGCTGCAGCGGCAGAGCGTCGGCGGGGCGGCCGAGCTCGTCAAGGGTGGCGGCGAGGTTGTCCAGCCGGAGGGCGGTTGTGGGGTGGTGGGGGCCAAGGGCGGTTTCGGTGATGGCCAGGGCGCGGCGCCGCAGGGGCAGTGCGTCGGCGGGGTGTCCTAGGTCGGCAAGGGTCTGGGCGAGGTTGTTCAGCCGCGTGGCGGTGGCGGGGTGGTCGGGGCCGAGGACCACCTCGGTGATGGTCAGCGCGCGCTGCTGCAGGAGGAGGGCCTCGGCAAGTTGTCCGAGCTCGCCGAGGGTGTGGGCGAGGTTGCTCAGTGTGGTGGCAGTGGCGGCCTGGTCGGGGCCGAGGGCGGCCTCGGTGATGGCCAGGGCCCGCCGGCGCAGGGGAAGCGCATCGCCAGGCCGGCCGAGGTCGCTAAGGGTGGCGGCAAGGTTGTCCAGCCGGAGGGCAGTCGTGGGGTGGTCTGGGCCGAGGGCGGCCTCGGTGATGACCAGGGCGCGCTGCTCGAGGCGCAGGGCATGCTGGTGGCGGCCCTGCACCCACAGGTAGAACCCGGTCAGGCCGAGCAACCTGGCTGCGTCCAGGCTTTGCGGGTCGGCGGGGAGGCGGTCGAAGAAGGTGTTGAGGTGGGGCAGCAGGTCACGCCACAGGCCCCAGCCGGCGGGGTCTTCGAGGTTCTTCGGCACGGCGGTGAGCAGCCAGCCCAGCGCCGTGACCTGACCGCTAGTCAACCCGGGCCCGGCTGGCTCACGGTTGTCGGAGGTGGATTCGTCGTGGTCGCGGAGGGAGGCCTGCAGCAGCCGGTGGACGGTGACGCTGGTCGTGGTGAGGGTGATCAGGCTGTAGGAGGCGAGCAACCCGAGCAGGTCGTCAACGTCCTGCCCGTCCGGATCCGCGTCCCAGGGTGCGTCGGTGGTGAGGGCGATGACCGGGCGGGGCAGTGGGACGGGGGCGACCCAGCCCAGCGCGCGCAGCACCTCGACCGCGGCGGGTGCGGTGCGGCTGAGGTCCTTGAGGGTGAGAGTGAACACGCGGGCGACGGCGCGGTCCGGGGCGGCACCGGGGGCGATCTTGGCGAGCATACTGCCGGTGTGCTGGCGCAGCCGGTCCAGGTAGGTCGCCACCGGCAACCTGTTGGCTGTGATGTAGCCGGCGGCCTGTTGTAGGGCCAATGGGAGGTCGCCGAGCTCGGCGGCCAGCGCGCCGGCGGCATCGGCATTAAAGCCGGAGACGGGGCCGGCGGCGGCGTCCCTTGGACGCTGTCCAACGCTGGCGTGCTGGAGGCGTTCGCGGAGCAGCTCGACGGAGGCGGGTCGGGAGAGCAGGTCCAGGGTGAGGGCGGTGACGCCGTGATCGGGCCAGGCGATGTCGCGGCGGGTGGTGATCAGGACGTCGCCGCCCGTCAATTTGCCTAGCAGCGGGGTGACCAGCGCGGGTTCCTCGACGTTGTCCAGGACGAGCAGCCAGCCGGTGTGGGCCTGCAGCCAGCCGGTCCCCCAGCCGGCGGCCTGCGCGGTGGTCCATTCCTCCGCGGTGGCCTTCGGCTGCAGCCGGTAGGCCAGGTCGGAGAGACCGAGGTCGAGGGTTCCAGCGGTTTCCGCGTCGGCCCACCACACCACCGCACCGGCCCCGGTTCGCCCGGCAGCGTAGTGCAGCGCCAGTTCGCTCTTGCCGATCCCACCGAGCCCGGTGACCGCCTGCCCAACCGCCGCTCGCGCGCCGTTCACCTGGGCTGACGTGTCGGTGGGAGTGAACAGGGCCGCCACCTCGGCGAGCAGCGCGTCGCGGCCGACGAAGACCGGGTTGGGTCGCCGGGGCAGGTTGTGCACCCCGGCGCCCGGCACCCCGACGTCGTCGGCGGGTGGCACCACCCCAGGGGCGGACTGCACGACACGGGGCCCGATGTGCACCCCGCCGTGCACGGTCTGCGCGGCGACCGACCGGTCCCCGGTGCTGGTGCTCCCCGCACCTGCCCCATCCGCCACGCCTGTCGCAGTGGCCGGCGGGTCGGTGTCGGTGGGCGAGCTGTCGTTCTTCCTCTTCTTGTTGTTCCACGGCTTGCCGGGCATGTCAGGGGCGGGTGTCGCCGATGTGCACCCCGCCGTGGATGACCCCGGCGGCAACCGAGTGATCACCAGTGGCGGTCACGGTGTAGGTGCCGGCCTGCGCACCGGCCGGGTCGAGCAACTCCATCAACCGCTGCGCGGCGGCGACCAGCTCGCCATCCTGGCCGGCACCGCTGGTGGCGAGGGTCTTCGCCAGCGGTGCGGACCAGGTGTCCGGGTCCTTCTCGTGCTCGACGACAGCCACCTCGCCGGCCGGGGTGTCGTGCACCCGGCGCAGCACGAGAGCCTTCAGCCCTGCGTAGGCGTCCTTCACCGCCTGCGCGGTGGTGTCCTTCAGTCCTGTCCCCGCCCCGGCGGCCAACGCGGCCACGATCAACGTCACCGGATCCATGACACCCTCCCGCTCCGACACCCCGGACCGCACGGCCCGCAACCCACACAATCACAGGCAACCGCTCACCGCACCAGCCCGTGACAACCCAACCGCGGACCAGGGGTGTGCGAACCTGTGCACGACAGGCCACCAGCCATGCCCGCAACTCGCTCGCGGGCCGGCCCTCGCCGAGCCCCGCAGACCATGCCAGGATTTGACGCTACGTCGCGGTCAAGCCCGGCAGGAACAGCATCGAGTCGCCGAACTCGTGCCACAGATAACCCTCCGGTACGGCGGCCTCGTACGCCGCCTGCACGAGCTCTGGCCCCGCCACGGCCTCCAGCAGCAGCAGGTGGCTCGCCTCGGGCACGTGCAGCCCGGTGAACAGCCCGGTCACCACCCGGGCCGGGCTGCCGGGTCCAAGCACCAGGTCGGTCCAGCCGCGGCCGGGCCGGATCGTCCCGTTGTCGGTCGCCACGGTCTCGAGCGCCCGCACCACCGTCGTGCCGACCGCGACCACGCGCCGCCCGGCCCAGACCGCGCTGTTGACGAGGCGCGCGGTGTCCACGGGCACGTCGTACTGCTCGGGCATCGGTGGCTCGTGCAGCTCGGGGCTCGACACGCCGCAGTGCAGCGTGACCGGCGCGATCGTGACCCCGGCGGCCATCAGGCGCACCAGCAGCTCAGCCGTGAACGGTCGGCCGGCGCTGGCCATCTCGGCACTGCCGGGCTCGGTCGCGTAGACGTTCTGGTAGTCGGCCAGCGGGAACCGCCGCTCCAGGTAGTCGTACGAGATCGGCCGCCCGAACCGAGACAGGTAGTCGATGCGGTCGACCGCCGCAAGGGGCACCGCACGCCAGAGCCGTCGCGACCCGAGCATCGGCGAGAGCAGGCGCAGCCGCAGATCGCCTGGCAGCACGACGATCTCATCGTGCTCGGCGTCGAGTGCCGGTCCGGAACCATCAGCACGTCGCACCTCCACCACCCACGTGCCGTCGTCGAGCTCGGCCGAGACGTGGACGGGCTGCAGCCGGCCGCCACCTCGTACGCCGTCGACTGCCGCGGCGAGCGTCGCCGAGGTGTTGACGACAAGCACGTCGCCCGGCCGCAGGATCGACGGCAGGTCGCGAAAAGCCTGGTGCGTCACGCATCCCGGCTGGGCTAGCAGCAGCCGAACGCCATCCCGCGTGAGCCCCCGGCTCTCCGGAGTGCCTGTTGCGACGGCGTTGTCGGGCACGACGAAGCGGGTGTACGGGGCCGCCAGTGTGCCCGCGGTCACGCCGTCACCAGCGCGTCCACGGTGTAGCGACCACTCGGCGGGCGCTCGTCGACCAGTCGCAGCATCGACGGCACCACTGACTCGGGCGACCGCCGGTCACTGACGTCCTCGCCTGGAAATGCCTGCTGCTGCAGGTCGGTGGCCATGTCGCCGGGGTCGAAGGCGTAGACCTGGCGGTCCTTGCGCTCCTCGGCCAGGATCGCGCTGAGCTGGTCGAGCGCCGCCTTGGCCGAGCCGTAGCCGCCCCACGTCCCGTACGGCTCGCGGGCGGCGTCAGAGGTGACGTTGACGATGGTGCCGCCGGCGAGCAGGTCGTCCACCAGCTGCACCAGCGACAGCGGCGCTACGACGTTGACCTCATAGACCGTTCGCAGTGCAGACAGCGGCAGCACTGCCAGCGGCACCAATGGCCCAAGAACGCTGGCGTTGTTGACGAGTAGGTCAAGCCGGCCATGGGCCCGGACTGAGGCTGCGAGCGCGCCACGGTGCCCGGCGTCAGCGATGTCGCCCGCGATAGCGGTGACCTGCCCAGGCCAGGACGAGGCAGCGGCCGCCAGCCGTTGCGCGTCGCGGGCGTCGGTGACGACGTGCCACCCGCGGCGTACCAGCTCGGAGACGAGGGCGTGGCCCAGGCCACGGGATCCACCGGTCACCAGCGCAACCGGACGCTCTGCAGTAGTTGTCATGCTGACCACACTGCAAGTTAAAGTGAGGTTGAGGTCAAGGAGAACGCATGCTGGGTACGGAGCTGTTGCCGATCGGCGAGGTCGCCCACCGGGCGGGCCTGGCTCCGTCAGCGCTGCGCTACTACGAGCGGCTCGGCCTGATCGAGGCGGCGCGCACGAGTGGCGGACAACGCCGCTACCCGCGGAGCGTCCTGCGCCGGCTCGCCTTCGTGCGCGCAGCACGCCACGTGGGGCTGTCCCTCGACGAGATCAAGGACGCGCTGGCGACCTTGCCCGAGGCCCGTACCCCGACCGTTGCCGACTGGGCCAGGCTCTCGCGGGCGTGGCGGGCGCGGCTCGACGACCAGATCGCCGGCCTCACCGCCCTGCGCGACGGCCTCACGAGGTGCATCGGCTGCGGCTGCCTGTCGCTGCGCAGCTGTGCGCTGTCCAACCCCGGCGACGCGGCGGCGACGTTCGGCGACGGGGCGCAGTTCCTGCCCGAGAGCCTCCGCGAGGACTGACGGGCGACTAGCCGGCGTAGGCCGCGATGCTGCTGACGACCAGGCCCGCGTCGTCGAGCACGACGGTCTCGGCGACCCGCCCGCCGCGCTGGTTGCGGTAGAGGATCGTCAGCCCGTCGACGGTGACGAAGGTGTCCTCAAGGGTGAAGTGCAGGTCGGGGACGCTGGCCAGCGCCGCGGTCCAGTAGTCGGTCAGCGCGGCCTTGCCGACCACCACCCCGCCGGTCTCCGGCCGGACCCGCGCCGCGATCGGCGAGCGGAACACGATGTCGTCGGCGTAGTGCGGCAGGACGTTGGCGAGATCGCGGGTGTTCCAGGCGGCGATCCACGCGGCGGCATAGGCGGCGGGGTCGTTCAGCGTCATGGCGCGACCGTAGCTGAGCGACCGCCTGACGATCACCTCATTTTCCGGCCGCTACGCTGCGACACGTGTCCGTACGGGAGCGCCTCGACCGACCTGCCGTCCCCGGACTGGTCTTGCTCGTCCTTGCTCTGGTGTACGTCCTGCTGCACCTGGTGCTGAGCGCCCATGGCGACGTGACCCGGTTCATCGTCGCCGGCAGCAACCACGTCATCGACCCGCCGAAGAGCCTCTACGTCAGCAAGGGCGACGGCTTCGACGGGCAGTTCGCCTACCGGTTGTCGCTCGCCCCGTGGGACCTCACCAGCCACCGCGGCGGGGTCCAGATCGACATCCCGTTCCGGGTCCAGCGCATCACCTACCCCGTCCTGGTCTGGATCTTCTCGGCCTTCGGGCGCCCCGCCGCCGTGCCGTACGCGATGATCGGCGTCAACCTGGCGGCCATCGGCGGGCTGGGGTGGCTCGGCGGGCGGCTCGCACGGTCGTCCGGCCGGCACGCGCTGTGGGGCCTCGCCCTCGGGCTCTACTTCGGCTTCGTCTGGACACTGAGCCGCGACCTCACCGAGCTCGTCGACGCGGCGTCGCTAGTGGCGGGCGTCGTCGCCGTACGGGAGAAGCGGTGGTGGCTGGCGGCGGTCGCGTTCTCGGCAGCGGTGCTGTCCCGCGAGACGAGCATGGCCGTGGTCGCGGCGTTTGGGCTGTGGCAGCTGCCCCGCCTCGCCCGAACCCGCCGCCCAGCGCTCGACGACCTGGTCTGGGGGCTGCCGCTGGTGCTGTTCGTGGGGTGG
This sequence comes from Acidothermaceae bacterium B102, assembly GCA_033097465.1. GTDB lineage: Bacteria > Actinomycetota > Actinomycetes > JAWWOL01 > JAWWOL01 > JAWWOL01. Next base: position 1,768,846 of record AP028633.1, on the reverse strand, counting down.
CAGGCGTACGGGCGCTGGCGGCTCGGCGTGTGGCCGCTGCGGTCGGACCAGGCCAACGCGGGCAAGCCGTTCGGCGACGCCGCGCACTACATGAGGCTGTGGCTGGACCACGCGGGCGACAGCCTGCCCGCCCTCGCCCGGGCGACCGAGCCGCTGACCGTCACCGCGGCGGTGGTCGCGGCGCTGGTCCTCGCGCCGTGGCGCGACCGCGAAGGCTACCTCACGCTCAGCGTTGCCGCCCTCGCCGGGCTCGGCGCCTCACTGTCAGCAGCCGTCTGGATCGGGCCGGCCGACCTGCGGGTGCTGGGCTCGCTCTACGTGCTCTGCGTCGTGGGCATGGTGCGGTCGAGGCGGCGCTGGGCGACCGTCGTGCTCGCGCTGGTGGTGGCGGTCACCGTGGTGCAGGTCCTCGCGGCCGCGTACCACCGTGTCTCGATCCCCTGACCCAACGCCAGGACGTCAGGCCGTGGGGTGAGGCAGCGCGAGCAGGCCCTTGAGGGCGCCCCACGGTACGAGGACCTCGAGCGGGCCGTGCGCCTCGTCCGCGACGTCGCCCTGGGGGAACTCCACCCGCCACCCCGTCGGCACCGGCTCGAAGGAGGAGAAGTTGGCGACGGTCGGGGTGGTGCCCAGGTCGTAGAAGTCGGCGGTGATGCCGCGGGCCGCCAGTGACTTGCGGGACCGGATCGACAGCACCTTGAGCAGCGCGACGAGCTTGCCCGGCTTGGCGAACGACCTCACCGTGAGCACCTTGCCGCTGGTCGCGGAGTAGGTCAGCGGCGCGATCGCCGACTCGCCGTGGGCACCGCCGGCGTAGACGTAGGTCGTCTGCTTGACCGTGACGTAGCGGGCGTCGGCGTGCGCGAGCGACAGCTTGTCCTCGAGGTCCCACGGCCCCCCGAAGCCCTTCTCGGGGACGACGAACCGGGCCGTCCGCTTGTTGAGGTCGGCGACGATCGCGGCCTCGACCGGCGCCGCCAGCCCGGTGATGGCGGTGAGCACCGTGCGGGTCTTCTCGACCTGGTGCACGCCCTTGCCGGTCGTGACGTCGCTGAGGTGACCGACCAGGTGGACGCCAGTAGTGGCGGCGGCAGTGCCCGAGAAGGCCGCGCTGGCCAGAGCGAGCGCGGACACGGCAGCGAGCGGGCGGGTGAACATCGGCGGTCCTCCGGTACGGGGCGACAGGTCACCGCAGGAGACGCCGCAGCGGCCTCCAGGGTTGCCGATGATCACACCACGACGAGCGTCTAGTGGGCGCCAGCCTTGGCCGGGTGCAGGACCTCGACCTTCTCGCCCGCGTTCCACAGCTCGGCGGAGACCAGGTAGGGCGTCACGTCGGAGATGCCGTCGAGGACGGTGAACTCCTTGACCTCGGTCGCGCGGCCGGGGAACTTGTCGATCGCCAGCCAGGTGCGCGGGCCGCGGCGACCCTGCATGCCGATGGTCGCGCCGGTGTTGATCTTCGCCACGCGTACCGAACCCTGGTAGTCGGCGAGGAGACGCCGGCTGTCGAGGGTGAGCAGCAGCTGGGGCTGGCCCTCAGCGTCACGCACCCCGCGGACCCGCTCGACGTCGGCGGCCTTCATGTAGAAGTAGACCCGGTCGTTGATCAGCCGGATGTAGTTCTCCGGCGTGATGCCTTCGACCAGGCGCTCGAGCTTGCTCAGCGTGAGCGGCTTCTGGTCGCGCAGCGTGGCGTGACCGAGCGGGTCGGCGGGGTCACCGATCACCTCGATCGCCTCCCGCGGGGCGGTGAGCAGAGTCGTGGCCCGCTCCTCGTCCAAGGAGCGCGCACGCACGAGCCAGGTCGCCGACCGGAGGCCGTGCTCCTGGATGGACTCCCACGCGTCGCCGGCCGTGAGATGGAACAGCTGAGGGGCCACCGCGGCCAGGTCACTGGTGTACATACCTCCACCGTCCCACAGTTTTGGCAGAAGGCGTACCGCCAGGTGTCACCGATCCGACACAATTGCCGATATGACACCCCCTGCCGGCTGGTACCCCGACCCCCAACAGCCGGGTCTGCAGCGCTGGTGGGACGGCACGCAGTGGACCGGACAGCCGGTCGCCACCCCCCAGCAACCGTTGTACGGGACCCCCGCCAGCGCCTACGGGACGCCTCCGGGGGGCTACTCGACGCCCTACGGCGTCCCGCCGACGACCGCGTGGACCAGCCCGACCACCCCGTGGGGCGGGCCGACCCCGGGCGGCTACTACTACGCCCAGCCCAAGAAGCGCGGCCGTCGGTGGTGGACGGTCTTCGGCGTCATCGCCCTGTGCGTCCTCGCGGCCGTCGGCGTCGGGGTCGGGCTGCTGGTCAAGGTCGCGATCGACAACGTGTACGCGCCCCGCCAGGTCGCGTCGCACTACCTCACCGACCTCCGGGACGGCGCGTACGCCAACGCCTACGCCCGGCTCTGCGTCTCCGACCAGGAGGAGGTGACCCCGACCCGGTTCGCGACCTCCAAAGCGGCGGTGCACCCCACCTCGTTCGCCATCGTCACCACGTCCTTCGCCGACAGCAACGGCTCCCGCACCGCCGTGGTCACCTACTCGGAGACCTCGTCGGACGGGTCGCAGGGCACCCATTCGCTGCGGCTGCTGCACCAGGGGACGGCCTGGAAGGTGTGCCACTTCGGCGAGCCGGCGTCCGACTGGGCCGACGTCCCGACGGGCGGCGGCGCCGCGAGCCTGCCCGCGGCCTACCGACCGGGTGCAACCCGTCTGAGCCACTCGTACCAGTCAGGCGTCTCGCCCCTGCGCCGATGACAGTCCGGTGGAGGCGGACTCGTGATGACAGCACGTGCCACGTCGCGGACGTGGACGCCGCGACGGCGGCTGGCGTGGGTGTTGCGGCTGTCGACGGTGGTCGTGCCCCTGGTCGTCGCCATCGTCGCCATGGTCGCTGTCGCCGACGTCCTGCCGAGGCCAGCGCACGGGCCGCTCATGGCCGGTTGGTACGTGCTGCTGCTCGCCATCAGCTATGGCGCGTCGTGGGCGACCGGCAAGGTCATGGATCGCAGCCTGCCGCTCGCCGCCCTGCTCGAGATGTCCCTGACCTTCCCGGAGAGCGCCCCCTCGCGGCTCGGCCTCGCCCAGCGAGGCGGTAGCGCCGCCGCCCTCACCCGCCTCGCGACCGCACCGCCCGACGAGTCGACGCAGGCGGCTGCCGAGCGCATCCTCAAGCTGCTCACGGCGCTCTCCGCCCACGACCGGTTCACCCGGGGTCACGCCGAGCGGGTACGGGCCTACACCGACCTCATCGCCGCCAACATGCGCCTCAGCGACGGCGACCGCGACCGGCTGCGCTGGGCTGCGCTGCTGCACGACATCGGCAAGCTGCGGGTGCCGTCGAGCGTGCTCAACAAGCCCGGCAAGCCGTCGGCGCTCGAGTGGGAGCAGCTCAAGGCGCACCCGACGCAGGGCTCGCTCATCGCCGCGCCGCTGCTCGAGTGGCTGCGCCCGATGGACCGGGTCATCGCCGAGCACCACGAGCGGTTCGACGGCACCGGCTACCCCGTCGGCCTCAGCGGCGACGGCATCAGCCAGGGCGCCCGCATCGTCACGGTCGCCGACTGCTTCGAGGCGATGACCGCGGTCCGCGCCTACAACAAGCCGATGAAGCGCGAGGCGGCGCTGGCCGAGCTGGTCCGCTGTGCCGGCACCCAGTTCGACCCGGTCGTCGTACGGGCCCTGCTCGCCGTCCCGCAGCGCCGGCTGCTCTGGGCCATGGGCCCGACGGCGTGGCTGGCCGGCCTGCCCTGGGTGGGCCAGGGATCGCTCGGCGTGGTCCGCGCCACGGTCGGCCACGTGGGCACCGTTGCGCTGAGCGTCGGCGCCGTCGCGGTCGCCGCTGTCGCGCCAACGGCGTTGTTCACCAGCGCCCAGGCCGACCCGCCGGCCCGGCTCAGCGCCGCTCACTCCCCTGCTCTGCCCTCGGCCGCGGCGTCCGTGCGGCCCACCGGCTCGCCCGCGCCGACGACCCACGCGCCTGCTCCCGTACCGCAGCTGGCGGTGCGCAAGCCCACGCCCCACAAGACGCCGCACATTAAGGCACCGCACCACGCGGCAGCGACCACCCCGCCGACCACGGCGCCCCAGCCGGTGGTGACCAGCACGCACCCGGTCGTCACGACCACCCCCGCGGCGCCCACCACCACGACCCACACCACCACGACCAGCGCTCCGACGACGCCCGCCCCCACGACCAGGCCGACGACCGTGCCGGCGCCGACCACGACGGCAGCCCCCACCACGACGACGGAAGCGCCGCACACGACGACCCCCGCACCGCACACGACGGCGCCGACCACCAGCCCGGCCGCGCCGACCACCACGACGGCTCCCACCACCTCGGCCGCCGCACCGACGACCACGACGGCAGCCCCCACCACGACGGCGGTTGCCGCCGCCGCCGCGCTCAGCTGCACCGCGACGTACAAGTCGACGAACAACAACGGGCTGGCGGCCACGATCACGGTGACCAACACCGGCACCGCCATCAGCACCGGCTGGACCGTCACGTGGTCCTGGCCGGACGGCAACCCGCAGATCAAGAACGCCTCTGGCGCGTCCGTGCACCAGTCGGGCAAGGCCGTGACGGCCACCAACGGCCTGCTCAACGGCCTGCTGCTGCCCAAGCTGAGCACGATGTTCACGATCAGCGGCAACGGCAACGCGGTGGCGCAGGCCCCGACGCTCACCTGCACCGAGCACTGATCGCCGCCAGATAAGAGTTCGGCCGGGCGACGGCCGGCGCCGGGCGGCGCGCCCTACCGTGGTCCCGACGCCGCGCGAATCAGAGACGAGTGACCCGATGGCACCCAAGACCCGCTGCTACCGCAATGGCACCCTGACCGACGAGGACTTCCCCGTCGACCAGGTCTCCGAGCACCTCGAGGACCCCGATGCGGTCGTGTGGGTCGACCTCTGCTCACCGGACACCAAGGACATCGCGCTGGTCGCCGACGAGCTGTCGCTGCACGAGCTCGCCGTCGAGGACGCCACGGTGGGCCGACAGCGCCCCAAGCTCGACCGCTACACGACCCACGACTTCCTCACGGCCTACGCCGTCGCGCTCGACAGCGCCTCCGGCCAGCTCCAGACCCACGAGATCTCCGCCTTCATCACCCACCACGCGCTCATCACCGTGCGACCGGCCGAGGGCTTCGACCTCGATGGCCTGATGAAGCGCTGGGACGACAACTGCGACCTCACCAAGTTCGGCGTCGGGGCCCTGGTGTACGGGCTGATCGACTTCGTCGTCGACGGTCACTTCAGCGCCGTCGAACAGCTCGACGAGCAGATCGAGGGGCTCGAGGACCTGCTCTTCGACGGCAAGCAGCACGACATGGACGTCGGCCGGCGCAGCTTTGAGCTGCGCAAGAGCCTCGTGCTGCTGCGCCGCGTCGTGACCCCGATGCGCGAGGTGGTCAACTCACTGATGCGCCGCGACGTGGGTCTCGTCAACGACGAGCTGGCCCCGTACTACCAGGACGTGTACGACCACGTGCTGCGGGCGAGCGAGTGGACGGAGAGCCTGCGCGACCTGGTCTCGACCATCCGCGAGACGTCGCTGACGATCCAGGGCAACCGACTGAACATCATCACCAAGCAGGTCACCAGCTGGGCCGCGATCATCGCGGTGCCGACCGCGGTCACCGGGTTCTACGGGCAGAACGTTCCCTACCCGGGGTTCGGCAAGGAGTCGGGCTTCTGGTGGTCGAGCGGCATCATCGTCGGCGGCACCGTGGCGCTCTGGACGGCGTTCAAGCGGCGCGACTGGCTGTAGCAACGCCGGGGTCCTCGCCGTGCCAGAGCTGGCAGCCGTCCGGCGCGGCGGGGAGCAGGTTGGCGGCGTGCCACGCCACCCCCAGTAGGCCGGCGACCCCACACATCGGGGCGACCCCGCTCAGCCCGGCCAGCAGCAGCGACGCCAGCATCCCGGTCACCGGGCCCGCGAGCGACACCTGGCGCAGCGCCGAGCCGGACAAGTGCGGGCGCAGCACCGACAGGTGTGTTCGCCCCACCATCAACGCCCCCGCCTCGGCCCGGCCCGGCAGCCGGCGGAGCGCGGCGAGGTGGCCGGCCTCGTGCGCGACCACGGTGACCGCGAGGAGTACGGGCGCAAGCGCAGCGTCGACCACCCGGGCCGCCGACACGTCCGGCAGCAGCAGGGTGACCAGCCCGAGCAGCGTCGACAGCGCCAGCAGCAGGCGCTTCCTGGCACCGAGGACCAGCACCAGGCACGCCAGCAGCACCCCGGGAAAGCTGCTGGGCCCGACCGGCAGGCGACGGACCCCCAGCCGCAGCACGTCGCCCAGCCGGCCCCCGCTGGCTCTGCCGAGGCCAGGCCGCAGCGGGATCAGCACGCTGGCCATGCCCAGCTGCGAGAGCTCGCGGACGGCCGCGATCCCCGAGGGGTCGTCGCAGAGGCTGGACAGTCGCCGGGGGCCCGCGTCCAGTCGGTCGAGCAGCAGCGTGGCCGCCTGGGTGACGTCGACGTCCTCGGCCCGGCCCGAGTCACGGACCACGGACCCGTGGACGACCAGGCCGGGACTACGCACGACGTACGGGTCAGAAGACGAGGTCACGCTCGCGCCACCTCGCCAGCCGTACGTAGGCCAGCATCGCGGCACCCGCCAGCGCGGCGACCAACGTCAGCAGAACCAGCTCGGAGCCGCCGCTCAGCCGGTCGGTCAGCAGGTAGAAGCCGATGCCTGCGACAGCGGCAAGCACCACCCCGACGACCGACGAGAGCGGTTGCTCCTCGCTGGCCGGCACCGCCAGCCCGACCAGCATGCTCATCACGAAGGCGAGGAAGAGCTGCGGCGAAACCGCCACGAGGATGCGCTCGTCCCAGAGCGGGGTCACGGCGAACGCGGCGGAGAGCACCGCCAGCAACGCCAGCCAGAACGTGAGCGCCGCCAGCCACTTGCCACGCACCCAACCGACGGGCTGCGCGGAGGCCGTACGGAACAACCAGTGGTGGCTCCACGTCGCGCCGTAGCTGCCGACGACGAGCAGCGAGGCCATGCTCAGCAGGAGCACCCCGCCGACCGGCCAGAGCAGCACGTCCCGCACCTGATGGACCAGCGGCGCCGCGAGCGTCACCGCCCCCAGCACGATCAGGCTGGACTGGTTGACCGGGTGGCGGACCAGCTGGAGCAGCTCGAGCTGGAACAGCGACCTCGGCCGGTCGAGCAGCATGCCGGCGTCGGGGCCGACCAGATGGGCGCGGCAATGGCTCGGACGGCGGCCGTCGATCCACGTCGTCAGCCACCACAGAGCGCCGGCAGCCACCGGCAGGGCTGCGGCAAGGCCAACCACGGCCGCGGGAGAGGACGTGCACAGGTCAGCTAAGGCCTTGAGCGCCGCCCGGGTCCGGGAGACCGACTCGCCGGTGCCAACGCCGGCCACCAGGCACTGCTGGGCGATGAGCACGTAGACGACGATGGCCGCGACGGGGCGCGAGACACCGCGGGAGAGCCGCAGCACCAGCCCGACGACAACCCCGACGGCACGTTGCAGTGCGGCGCCGAGCAGGGCACCGGTCAGCGTGACGGCGATGGCGGCAGCGATGACCGCGACGCGGGGGCCGACGCCGTGCTCCGCCAACACCGACAGCCAGACGAAGGGCGCGGCGACCAGGCCCGCCGTCGTCATGCCGAACGCCAGGACCGGACCATCGAGGGCCACCCTGCGCTGGACCGGCGTCAACGGCATGGTGGCGAGCAGCGTCGCGAAGGACGAGGTCTCCGGGACGAGAACGGTGAGCCCGACGGTGACGACACCCGCCATGGCCAGCGCGAGATTGAGCGTCGTCGCCAGCAGCAGCGCGCGCAGACCCCCGGCCTGGAGCGAGGAGAGGCCCAGCATGGAACGGGCCGAGGCTGCCAGCAGGGTCCAGCCGACGGCCGACAGCGCCACCAGGGCCACGACGCTCCGGTACGCCCAGAGGTTGCCGCCGAGGGACCGGACCACCTCGTGCCGCCACCCGCGGAACATCGCGCGGGCGACCGACCAGACGGCCTTCATCGCGGGTCGTAGGCGCGCGCAGACCTCCGCGCCAGCAGCAGCGGCAGGGTCACCAGGGCCGACAGCACCAGGAACCACAGCACCAGCCCGGGCGCCTGCACCTCGAGCCCGAGCAGATCGGCACCCTTGCCCGATCGCGCCGTGAGCAGGAGCGGGATGTGCACCTGGTGCTCGGTGGAGACGGCCAGGACCACGCCGCCGACGACCAGCAGCGTGAGCACCGCTGTCGCGAGCACCATCCCTGCCGTCATGGACTTGACCAACCTGCTCATCATCAGACCTCCACCTCGACCCGTTCCGATCCGGACACAGCAAAGACGATGTCGGCGACCCGGCGGCGTACGTCACGGGTGCGTTCCTCGAGCCCGGTCGCCACCAGGAAGACCTCCTCCAGGGACTGCCGGCCGAACCGCGCGACGAGCTCGTCCGGTGCCCCGGAAGCGACGATGTCGCCGGCGGAGACGATGAACGTGGAGTCGCAGTAGCCCTGGGCCGAGGCGAGGTCATGAGTAGCCACCAGCGCGGCCCCGCCCGCCGCGATGAAGAACTCGAGCAGGCTGCGCAGCACGACGTGGGCTTCCGGGTCGAGGCCACGGAACGGCTCGTCCAGGATCAGCAGGGCCGGCGAGTGCGACAGCGCCGCCGCCATCTGCAGCTTGCGTTTCATGCCGTGGGAGTACTCGGAGACCAGCTTGCCGAGGGCCTCGCCCAGGCCCAGCAGGTCGACCAGCTCGGCGAGCAGGTCGAGGTCGGCGGCCGGCTGCAAGCGGCGTACCAGGTCGAGGAACTCAGCACCGGTAAGGTTGGTGGGCAGCGCCAGGTCGTCGGGTACGAATCCCAGCGCGCGTTTGGCCGCAGCGGACGAGTGCGGGTGGCCGGCGATCTCGAGCCGGCCGCGGGTCGGCGCGAGCACCCCGGTGACACAGTGCAGGATGCTGGACTTGCCCGAGCCGTTGGGGCCGAGCAGTCCGACCACGTTGCCGGCGGGAACGCAGAGGTCCACGCCCCGTACCGCCTCGAAGCGGCCGTAGCTCTTGACCAAGCCGGTCACGGACAATGCCAACGTCATGATGTGCTCCTGTTCTGTGTCAACGGGGTGCCTCACGGAGCCGGGCTAGCGCACGCAGGCGAAACGGATGCTGACGTTGAAGTGCGTCCAGTCGGTGAAGTGGACGTTGACGAGGCCGGAGAAGCCCGCGTAGCCCCGGTTCCAGCACTGGACCGTGAGGTAGGCGATCAGCGCGAGGCCCAGGAAGATCGCAATCGGGATGACGATCGCGAACCAGACCACGCGGCTCTCCGCGTACCGGCGGCGCAGGCTGTCGGCGAGGCTGGCTGCTCCCGACTCCACCGTGGACTGGGTCCTCAGCAAGGCGCTGAGCGCGAGGTCGCTCGGCGAGTAGTGCTCGACAAGAGTGGTCATGCGATTCCTCCTTCAGGTGTTGTTCCCGAATCCCGGGAACAATTCAACCTTCGCCGGTCACGCCGTCCGATAGCAAGATGTACGGGGCACCTTTGGCATCAGTGATATCTATGACCTCGGCATTGTTTCGGCCGTGTGTCACGGACTCGACCTGGTCTCGCAACGCCGCCACCAAGCTCAGGATCGCTACGGCCGCGCCATAGACGTGGCGTCCGGCCGGCGTCGGAGAAACTCCGAAGGACTTGCGTTCCAGCAGTGAAACTCCCAGCTGGCGTTCAAGAGTCTGCACATGGGACGTCACCGTGGGCTGCGAGTAGTGCAGCGCACGCGCGGCTCCGGTCAACGTCCCGGTGCGGAAAACGCAGACGAAGGTCTCGAGATGCATCAGTTCCATGGCACTCCCTGGCCGGGCCTCAGGCTAACAACGAGCGGCGACCGGTTGTCCCCGATATTTGGAGGGGTGCCGCCACTCATAAAGGCTGCTAAGAACTGCCCGCCGGCGGTCCCACGGCCGCCGCCGGGCTACCCGTCCAACAAAGCGCGACGGCCGGACCGGCAAAAGTCAAGAATTGTTGACCCACCCACCGAGGCCGCTCCAGGACGCCACTGACGTCGGTCGCCCCGCGCCCCGGCCCCTCGCACGCGGCGGCACCCGGCACGGTCAGGTGACACAGGACTACCGGATCAGCCGCTTGCCTTTCCGGCCGCAACGGCCCACTGTGGACAACGGCCCTTCGGGATTTCTTCTCCCGTTCAGGCCTCGTTCAGCGTGAGCACGTCGCACATCGCTTGCCCGAAGCACGGGAAGTCTCAGCACGCCCCATACGCACAGCAAGGAGACCCGGTGGAGCAAGGACTCGTCATGGCAGAAGTGCTCGAGGCGCGCGGCGTTGCCGCAGCCGTCACCCAGCGCAAGGCCGCCGTTCTCGTCTGTGAACATGCGCTCGACCTGACCGATGCTGGTCAGCTGCTCGACATGCTGGGACTGCGTCCGCCGCTGACCGTGGCCTGACTCACCACCTGTGAACGAAGAGAACCCCGCCGGAGCTCACGCTCCGGCGGGGTTCTTTTTCGTTGTCCCGGCTAGCTGACCGCCACGCTGAACGCGGCGCCGCTCCCGGCGGCGAAGATCTTGCCCGCGACCACCACGACCCGCACGGCGTAGGTGCCCGCCGTCGCGAACCGCGCCGCGTACGACACGGTGCCGGCACCGGCGGTGGCCTTGCCCAGCGCCACCCAGTGACTGCCGACCTTGACCTGCAGCGCGAGCTTGACCCCCTTGGCCAGGCCCACCGCCTTGCACGTGCCCACGAGCGCGGCTCCGTGCTTGGCCGAGGCCTTGGCGCAGGACACCGCGGCGGTCACCGCGATTTTGCGCGAGGCCGAGCTGACGCCGTAGTAGGCCGGGCCCGCCAGCACGGCCCTGACCACCGTGTTGACGGTCAGCTTGTACGCGGTGGCGAAGTGACCGCGGCCGTCGGTGTGGACGACCACGGTGTGCTTCTTGCCCGCGGCGGGGGTGAACGTGACCTGCACCGGCTGGCCGGCCAGGCCGAAGCCGGTGCCGATGTCCTCCACGGTCCCCTTGACCGACGCGGTGTGGCCGGCGGTAACCGGGGCGATCGCGCCCAGGGTCGTCTTGGTCGAGCTGAAGACGAAGATCTTCTCGCTCGCGACCACCTGCTGGCCCAGGGTGGTCAGGAAGGTGACCGTCAGCGTGTGCGGACCGGCGAGGCCGACCGTGTTGACCGAGAACGACGTCGCGCAGGCGCGCAGGTCGCTCGAGGCGGGGCAGGCGACCTGGGTGCCGCGCACCACGCCGTCGAGGGCGACGAAGGCCGACTTGGCGGTGTCGGTCAGCGCCGCGTTGACCGCGCCGGAGAACGTCACCGTGACCACGCCGCTCACCGTCGCGCCGGCGGTCGGCGTGACGATCGTCGCGCTCGGCGCCGGGTTGCTGACGGTCACCGTGACACCGGCGCTGGTCGTCGCTGCGACCTTGGCGCTGGCGAAGACCGCCTGCAGCACGTGGGTGCCGCTCAGGCCGGTGGCGTTCCAGGGCACCGACACCGCGCACGCCTTGGGGTCGCCGCCGGCCGGGCAGGTAGTCGGACTGCCAGTCGCGACCCCGTCCACCAGCAGCTGCAGGGAGACTCCGGAGTCGGTCTGGCCCGGGTTGACCGTGCCGGACAGGCCGACGGACACCATGCCGGCGACCGTCGACGAGGCGACCGGGCTGGTGACAGAGACGGCGGGTGCCGGGCTGCTGATGACCAGGCCGACGACCGGGCTGGTGACCGTCGTCGTGGCGGTGACGAAGCGCAGGGAGACCTGGTGCGTCCCGGTCAGGCCCGAGAAGTCGTACGAGAAGGTCATCGGGCACTGCTTGGGGTCACCGCCGGTGCAGGGTGTCGGCGAACCCTTGGGCTGACCGTCGACCAGCAGCTGCAGCGAGACCGCGCTGTCGGTCTGCGAGGCAGCGATGGTGCCCTTGGCGCTGATGGACACGACACCTGAGGCCGCGGAGCCGAACGTCGGCGACAGCACCGTGGCCGTCGGCGGGTTGGTGGACGCGGTCACCGTGATGGTCCGGGTGGCGACGACGCCGTTGTGGGTCAGCAGGGTGACCACGAGGGTGTGCGAGCCGATCAGGCCACTCGCGTCCCACGGCAGCGCGAGGCTGCAGGTGTGGCTGGTGCCCGGGCAGCTGACCGGCGTCTGGTCCGTGCCGTCCACCGTCAGCATCAGTGAGGCTGCGTAGTCGGAGAGCGTCGGGTCGACGGTGCCCGTGGCGTTGACCGGCGTGACGCCGGACACGGAGCCGTTGTTGGCCGGTGAGCTGATCGTCACCGTCGGCGCCGGCACCAGCAGGTTGACCGCGACGGTCGCGCTGAAGACGCTGCGACCGGTCGCCGTGACGAACTGCGTCTTGAGGCTGTACGAGCCGGCTGGCTGTCCCGTCGCGTCCCAGTTGAGCGTGATCGGGCAGGACTTGGCGCCCGAGGACGTCGGACAGGTCGTGGGCGTGCCGTAGGCAGAGCCGTCGACATAGAGCTGCATCGTCGACGCGCTGTCGGTCTGGGTGGAGTCGACCGTGCCACTGGCGGTGACGCCGACGTTGCCGGTGACCTGGGCGCCAGCGGACGGCGACGAGATGGCCGTCGTCGGCGCGGGGCTGTCGACGTTGACCGAGACCCCGGCGCTGTCGATGGTGTGCGTGCCGGAGGGCTTCGCGGTCGAGATGAAGCGCACGCCGAGCGTGCGGCCGGTCGTACCGCCAGTGAAGTCGAAGGTGAACGAGTGGCTGCAGGTCCTGACCGAGCCGGGGCAGGTGTACGCCGTGCCGACCGTGGCGCCGTCGACCATGAGCTGCAGCGAGGTCGCGGTGTTGGTCTGGCTGCTGTCCACCACGCCCGACGTGGCGATCGTGGTGCTCCCCTGCACAGTGGCGCCGTTGCCCGGGCTGGTCACGCTGGCGGTCGGAGCCGGGCTCGACACGTTGATCGCGACGTCCGGGCTCATGACCCCGGCGGCACCGGTGCTCGCCGTCACGAACTTGAGGTTGAGCACGTAGGACTGGGCCGCGACGTCGGTGAAGTCGTTGTTGAAGCTGAGCGTGCAGTTGTTCGGGTCGGTCTGGGGGCAGGTCTGCGGCGACCCGACGGCAGCGCCGTTGACGAAGAGCTGCAGCGACTGCGTCGTGTCGGAGGCGGCCGGGTCGATCGAGCCCGTGCCCGTGACCGTGACGATGCCGGCCAGGTTGGCGCCGGCCGACGGCGAGGTGATGGTCGCCGCGGGGCCGTTAACGGCGTGAGCAGCCGCCACGGGTGCCAGCTGCGAGGCCACGACAGCCAGCAGCGACACCAGGGAGAGGCGAGCGAACCGCATGAGGTCCCTTTCTCTTCAGACCTCCGGCCCGCCGGGCAGACGCCGGGTGGGCCCGGGCCTGCCCGAGCTGACGATGTCGCGACGCAGGGCACGACGGAGCCCTCGACGACGGGACAGGCATCGTCGTCTGGACGGCACGGTTTTATGGGCCATTCGTGTCAAGGGCCGTTGACCCAGTCGGCTCTGCGGCTCCCACGCCGAACGTTTCGGGCGTGCAACCGGAATGTGTCGATTGACCCATTGACCCCAGTCTGAGACGCGGCTATACAGCATGAATTAACTCGTGAATTTAGTCCGCCACCTGGTCACGAGCCGCGCCGCGCCCTCGCTCTCCCACCCTCATGGACAGGCTGGCCGATGAACTCCACCGTGCACCGACGCACGTCCCCCCGTACCACCGTCGTCCTGATCGCGCTGTTGGCGATGCTCGCGAGCATCGGGTTTGCGCAGGTCAGCAGGCCTGCGCACGCAGCCGACCCGCTCATCTCCCAGGGCAAGACCGCCACCGCTTCGAGCACCGAGAACGCGGGCACCCCGGCGTCGGCGGCGGTCGACGGCAACCTCACCACGACCCGCTGGTCGAGCGCGTTCGCCGACCCGCAGTGGCTCCAGGTCGACCTGGGCGCGACGGCGACGATCTCGCAGGTCGTGCTCACCTGGGAGGCCGCTTATGGCAAGTCCTTCCAGATCCAGACGTCGCCTGACGCCGCCACGTGGACCTCGATCTACTCCACGACCACCGGCACCGGCGGCACTCAGACGCTGACCGTGTCCGGCAGCGGCCGCTACGTCCGGATGTACGGCACGGTGCGCGGCACCGCGTACGGCTACTCCCTCTACGAGCTCCAGGTGTACGGCACGTTCCCCACTGCCGGCGGCTGCTCGACCACCAACGCCGCCCAGGGCAAGACGGCCACAGCCTCGTCGACCGAGAACGCCGGCACCCCCGCCTCGGCGGCGGTCGACGGCAACACCGGCACCCGGTGGTCCAGCGCGTTCGCCGACCCGCAGTGGCTGCAGGTCGACCTCGGCTCGACCCAGTCGATCTGCCAGGTGACGCTCAACTGGGAGGCCGCGTACGCGAGCGCCTTCCAGATCCAGACGTCGCCTGACGCCACCACGTGGACCTCGATCTTCTCGACGACCACCGGCACCGGCGGGGTCCAGACCCTCACGGTCTCCGGCAGCGGCCGCTACGTCCGCATGTACGGGACCGCCCGCGGCACCGCGTACGGCTACTCGCTCTGGGAGTTCGGCGTCTACACCGGCACCGGCGGCGGCAACACGGGCGTCTGCCCGACCCAGTCGGACACCCCCGACTTCGGGCCCAACGTGCACGTCTTCGACCCGTCGATGTCAGCGGCGACGATCCAGGCGCAGCTCAACACCGACTTCGCCGCGCAGAAGGACACCAACACGGCGCAGTTCGCCAACGGCCGGGTCGCCGAGCTCTACAAGCCCGGCACGTACGCGGTCGAGGACAACGTCGGCTTCTACACCACCGTGGCCGGCCTCGGGCTCAACCCCGACGACGTGACCATCAACGGCGACGTCACGGTCGACGCCTTCAACAGCGAGGACGCCGGCAACGCGACGCAGAACTTCTGGCGTGAGGCCGACAACCTCGCCATCAACCCCAGCAGCGGCTCCGACCGGTGGGCCGTCGCGCAGGCAGCACCGTTCCGGCGCATCGACGTCCACGGCAACCTGCAGCTGCAGCCCGCGAGCAACGGGTACGCGTCCGGTGGCTACATCTCCGACACCAAGGTGAGCGGTCAGGTCTCGTCGGTGTCGCAGCAGCAGTGGTACTCGCAGAACAGCAACTTCGGCAGCTGGGCAGGCGGCGTCTGGAACATGGTGTTCGCCGGCGTGACCGGTGCACCGGCCGCGTCCTTCCCGAGCCCGCCGGAGACCGTACTGGCAACGACGCCGGTCTCGCGTGACATCCCCTACCTGTACGTCACGACCGACGGCAAGTACCACGTGTTCGTACCCTCCTTGCGTACCAACGCTTCTGGCACCAGCTGGCCCAACACGGCGGGCTCCTCGCTGGCGATGAGCACGTTCTACGTGGTCAAGGCCGGCGACACCGCGACGACGATCAACGCTGCGCTCGCCAACGGCTGCAACCTGTTCTTCACCCCGGGCGTCTACCACGTCTCGTCGGCGCTCAATGTGACCAAGGCCGGCACGGTCGTCCTCGGCATCGGCTACCCGACGATCATTCCGGACGGCGGAGTCAGCGCGATGAACGTCGCTGACGTCGACGGCGTACGGATCAAGGGCCTGCTCTTCAGCGCCGGCACCACCAACTCGGCGGCGCTGCTGACCATCGGCACCAGCACTGCTGCGCACGCGGCCAACCCGATCTCGGTGCAGGACGTGTTCTTCCGCATCGGTGGAGACGCGGCGGGCAAGGCGACCCAGTCCCTCGTGGTCAACGCGAGCAACACGCTCATCGACCACGTCTGGGCCTGGCGGGCCGACCACGGCACCGGCGTCGGCTGGACGTCCAACACCGCCGACACCGGACTCACCGTCAACGGCAACAACGTCGAAGCGACCGGTCTTTTCGTCGAGCACTACCAGAAGTACGAGGTGATCTGGAACGGCACCGGCGGCTCGATCATCTTCTTCCAGAACGAGAACCCGTACGACCCGCCGAACCAGGCGGCCTGGATGAACGGCTCACTCAACGGCTACGCAGCCATCAAGGTGAACAGCTCGGCGAGCGGGTTCCAGGGCTGGGGCTGGGGCAGCTACTGCTACTTCAACGTCAACCCGGCCGTGAACAACTACCACGCCTTTGAGGTGCCCACCTCCGGCGTGACCCTGCACAACCTGGCGACGGTGTCCCTCGGCAACGTGGGCACGATCACCCACGTCGTCAACGACACCGGTGCGGTCACGCCGACCAACACCACGCCCAGCGACGTCATCTCCTTCCCGTGACGTAGCAGGAACGAGGGGCCGGCCCGCGGAGACAGCGACCTCCGCGGGCCGGCCCCCCTGTGGATCACTGGGCGCCTTTGGCGCGTATGCCGATGCGCTTTCCAACACGTTCGCCCCAGTGATCGCCCAGACTGTCGGATCACTGGGTGGGATTGGCGGCTATCCGGCCCGACATTGCGACACGTTCCTCCCAGTGATCCGCGATGAGGCGGGGCGGGCGCTTCGTTCAGGGCGTGACGTATGCTGCCGCCGAGGCCGGGAGCCGGTGGCCCACGGCGGTCGAAGGAGCTCGGGTTGGCCAAGGCCAGGACCACCAACGTCCGCGACCTCCGCAAGATCAACCGGTCCCGCGCACTGGTCGAGATGTACCTGCACGGTCCGATGACCCGCCTCGAGATCGCGACGGCGGCCGGCGTGAGCCCCGCCACGGTCAGCAACCTGGTGAGCGAGCTGCTCGACCAGGGCGTGCTCATCGAGGTCGGCATCGAGGACTCCGACGGGGGCCGCCCGCGCGTCCTGCTCTCGGTCAACCCGGCGTACGGGTACGTCGTGGGCGTCGACGTCGGCGAGACCGGGACCCTGGTCGAGCTATTCGACCTCGGCATGCAGCCGCTCGCCTCCCACGCGATGAGCCTGAGCTCCGACGTGCTGGTGCCCGCGGAGTCGGTCGACCAGGTGCTCGAGGGCCTCGCCACGGTCATCAAGCGGAGCGGGGTGGACGAGCAATCGATCCTCGGCGTGGGGGTGGGCGTCCCCGGCATGGTGGCCCACGGCGACGACGCGGTCGTGGACGCGCAGACCGTGGGCTGGGAGGCCGTACCGCTCGGTCGCCTTCTCCGGCGGGGGACGTCGCTGCCGCTGCTGGTCGACAACGGGGCCAAGACGCTCGGCCAGGCGGAGAAGTGGTTCGGCGCCGCGCGCAACGTCGACAACGCGATCATCGTCCTGCTCGGCGCCGGCGTCGGCACCAGCATCATCACCGACGGCGAGCTCTACCGCGGGTCGTCGAGCAGCGCCGGGGAGTGGGGCCACACCACGATGGCCGTCAACGGCAAGACCTGTCGCTGCGGCGCGTCGGGCTGCCTCGAGGCCTACGTCGGCGCTCGGGCGATGCTGGCGCGGTACGCCGAGCTGGCCGGCACGGCCGACGACGCGGGGTCGTCCGACGACATCATCGGCCGGTTGGAGCACGTGATCAGCGCAGGGGCGACGGGCTCGGACCGAGCGGCCGTGGCCCTGCTCGAGGAGACGGCCAGCTATCTGGGCGCGGGGCTCGCCGACCTGGTCAACCTGTTCAACCCGCAGCGCATCGTGATCGGGGGCTGGCTCGGCAAGATGCTCACCGACCGGCTGTTGGGGGCCATCGTCGAGGCGGCGTCCAAGCACGCCCTGCGGCTGCCGTACAGCCAGGTGTCTATCGTGCCTGCCGAGCTGGGGACGGACGCGGTGGCTTTAGGCGCCGCGACCCTGCCGATCAGCCAGTTCCTGGCGGCTGGCGCTGTGCCCGCGCGAGCGCCGCAGCGACGCGGCGCGAGGACCGGTCCGAGCGGCTGACCGGGCGCGTCAGCGAAGAAGCGGTGTCAGCTCGCGCGCGGCAGGCGCGAGCGGACCTGGTCGGCCCCTTGGCGCAGGTCGAAGCAGACCTGCTGCAGCCGGTCTCGACGCGCTTTGATCGACATCGGGCGGCCGGCCCACCGGGCCACGGCCTGGCGCTCGGGCTCGCGAAGCTCGGACCAGGTCTGTGCGGCGGCGTCGTCGTCAGCCAGCACGGGCTCGAGGGCGTAGAGGCCACGCTTGAGTGCGTAGGGAGTGCGTACGAGCTGCATAGGCGTCCATTTCCGTGCGTAGTCCAGCAGTCCCCCCTGCGCTTTTCATCGCAGGACCTGCCGACTCGTTACAGATCGTATAAAAGTCGGCACGCAGGATGATCAGCGGGGGGTCGCCGGTCGCACGGGCTCAGGACAACCCGGACATTCAGCCTCGGTACAGCGCCACGAGCGGGCAGGTGAACGGGTCCCGTGCCCGGAGGCCGACCGCGTTGAGGTAGCGCACGACGATCCCGTACGAGTGGAACAGCCCGACCTGGGTGTACGTGACGCCCCGCTCCTCGCAGAAGCGGCGCACGATCGGCTGCGCGCGGCGCAGGTTGGGTCGCGGCATGTTCGGAAAGAGGTGGTGCTCGATCTGGTAGTTGAGCCCGCCCATCGCGAAGTCGGTGAGCTTGCCCGGGTTGATGTTGCGCGACATCAGCACCTGACGGCGGAGGAAGTCGACCTTCATGTCCTTGGGGACGATCGGCATGCCCTTGTGGTTGGGGGCGAACGAGGCGCCGAGGAACAGGCCGAACAGTCCCATCTGCAGGCCCAGGAAGGCCACCGCCTTGCCGAACGGCAGGAATACCATCAGCACCGCGACGTATCCCACGAGGCGCAGGACGACCAGCGCCAGCTCGACCTTGCGGCCGTGGCCGGCCTTGGTGAGCACCTCGGGCTTCTTGACCAGGCTGACCACACTGGCGACGTGCAGGTTGAGGCCCTCGAGCAGCAGCAGCGGGAAGAACAGCCAGCCCTGGTACTGCGCGAACCAGGCCCCGAAGCCGGTGCGCTTGGCGGCGATGTCGGGGGTGAAGGCCAGGGCGCCCGGCGCGATGTCGGGGTCCTTGCCCTCCTGGTTCGGTGCGCCGTGGTGACGGTTGTGCTTGCTCGACCACCAGGTGTACGAGAGGCCGGCGAACGCCCCGGAAAGGATGCGGGCCACCCATTCGTTCCAGCGGTGGGAGGCGAAGATCTGGCGGTGGGCCCCGTCGTGGCCAAGGAACCCGAACTGCGTGACCACCGCAGCGAGCACCGCGGCCACGATCAGCTGGAACCAGGAGTTGCCCAGCAGCGCGAACGTGACCCAGACGCCGGCGAAAGCCGACACGAGGCCGATGATGCGACACCAGTAGTAGGCGTACCGGCGCTTGAGGAGCCCGGCCGCCTGGATGCGGCTGGAGAGCTCCGCGTAGTCAGTGACTGCGTGAGCGCGCGCAGCACCGAGCAAACTCGCTGTCATGGAACGCCTTCCCTCGTGCACACATGAGACATGTGGGCGGTGCAATACCGCCGGGGGATGGCGACGGCCCCCACTGTAGGGCCCGCACGGCGGCGCGGGAACAGTTCCTCAGGGAGCGGACATCTTGTGTCTCGGCCAGATCGCCGGGAGGTGAAGGCGCGGGACGCACCGGTTTCAACGGATGCGACAGGAGGATCGTGCCCAGTTTCGGGCAAGGTCACTCGCGGCGCAAGCAGAACGCGAAAACAGCGCAGATCCGGGTCGCCGGTAGTTTGTCCCGGTGAAGCAAAATGCCTGGCATTTCTGAAGACTCGCTGTCAGCGGCATGGGGAATCCCACGCCCGCAAGGGTTTCAGGCAGGGTTCCGTGACCTGTGAAAGGGTCGTGAGAGGCACAGCGCGAGGAGGCGTGGATGACGACAGAGCCAGGGCACGACGCGGCGGTAGCCGTCCACTCGCTGGTCAAGACGTTCAAGGGCGACGTCAAGGCGCTTGACGGCGTGAGCTTCGAGATCCCGACCGGCACCATCCTGGGGCTGCTCGGGCCCAACGGGGCGGGCAAGACGACGGCGGTACGGGTCCTCACCACGTTGCTCAAGCCCGACTCCGGCACCGCGCGCGTCGCGGGCGTCGACGTGATCGCCCACCCGGGCAAGGCCCGTACCGTCATCGGCCTGGCCGGGCAGTACGCCGCGGTCGACGAGGCGCTGACCGGCATGGAAAACCTGATGCTCGTCGGCCGGCTCAACCACCTGCCGCGCGGCGAGGGCAGGGTGCGCGCGGTCGAGCTGCTCGAGCAGTTCGGGCTGGCGGACGCGGGCGGGCGGACTCTCAAGACCTACTCCGGCGGCATGCGGCGACGCCTCGACCTCGCGGCGGCCCTCGTGGCGCGACCGCCGGTGCTCTTCCTCGACGAACCGACCACCGGGCTTGATCCGCGCAGCCGCATCGACCTGTGGGTGGTGATCGAGGGACTGGTGGCCCAGGGCGTGACGGTGCTGCTCACCACGCAGTATCTCGAAGAGGCCGACCGGCTGGCCGACCACATCTGCGTCATCGACCACGGACGGGTGCTCGCCTCCGGCACGTCCACCGAGCTGAAGGCCAAGCTCGGCGGCACGGCCGTCGAGGTCGAGCTGGCCGACGAGGCGACGACGGCCCGGGCCGCGGAGGCGCTGCGCGGGGTCGGCGACGAGGCTCCGGTGGTCGACGGTCTCCTCGTAAGGGTGGCCACCAGCTCGGGGCTGGCCACCACCGCCGAGGTCGTCCGTCGGCTGGAGAGCAGCGGCCTGGACGTCCGCTCGCTGCAACTGCGCCAGCCCAGCCTCGACGAAGTGTTCCTGTCGCTCACCGGCAGGCCGGCCGACGAGACCGATGCCGACGTCGACACCGCGGAGGCGTCATGACCACCGCGTTGCCGGCCCACAACGTCGGGGGCCTCGGCGGCGGTGTCGGCCAGGCCATCGGCGACAGCCTCGCGATGGCGGGGCGCAACGTGCGGCGGCTGCTCCGCGCGCCCGACCAGGTCGTGTTCACCCTGGTGTCGCCGATCATGTTCACGCTGCTCTTCCGCTACGTGTTCGGCGGAGCGATCAGCGGCCTCGGCCACATCAACTACGTCAACTACCTGATCCCCGGCATCGCGGTCCAGACCGCGATCTTCACCTCGGGCAACAGCGGCTTCGCGCTGGCCGAGGACCGCGCCTCCGGCTTCGTCGACCGCCTCCGGTCGCTGCCGATGGCGCGGGTCGCCGTGCTCGCGGGCCGGGTCACCGCCGACATGCTGAGCAACGCGACCGGCCTCGTCATCATCGTAGTGGTCGGCCTGGCGGTCGGGTTCCGCCCGCACAGCGTGCCCGGTCTCATCCTCGGTTTCGTGCTGCTGCTCGGCTTCACCCTGGCCACGTCGTTCATCTTCGCCCTGCTGGGGCTCTTCGCCTCGAGCTCGCAGGCGGTCAACGCCATGACGTTCCCGGTCGTGTTCCCGCTCACCTTCGCCAGCAGCGCGTTCGTCCCGACGTCGACGATGCCGTCGTGGTTGCGGGCCTTCGCCGACCACCAGCCCGTGACGATCGTCATCGACGCCGTACGCGATCTCACCCTGGGCAACGTCACTGCCGCCCAGCGGGCCGAGCTGTTCGGCGGGACGAGCACGACGTCGCTGGTGGTGCAGTCACTCGTCTGGACGCTAGGCATCGGGATCGTCTTCGGCTACCTCGCTGTCCGGAGGTACAACTCCACAGCAAGTTGACGCCGAACGGACTAGATCATCGGCATCGGTTTGCTGTTATTTTCATGAGATGCCGCCGTTGAAGAAGACCTTGCGCCTGCTCATCAGCCTCCGGGCGATCCCGCTTCTCGTCGGCTATGCGGCGATCCCAGCGGCGCGCGACGTCATCACCAAGGACATGATCCGCTGGCAGGAGTGCAAGGACCGGCCCGAGCGCGGGCTGCTCGCCCTGCTCCTCCTGCTCACCGACACCACGCCGGAGTTCCGCAACCTGTACAACTACCGGCTGGCCAAGACCGGCATGCTCGGCGTGATCATCAGCCGCAGCCAGGCCGTGGTCTACAAGCCGGAGCTGTCGCTGTTCGTCCGCTCCGACAGCATCGGCCCCGGCCTCTACATCCAGCACGGCTTCGCAAGCTCGATCGCCGCCGAGAGCATCGGCGCCAACTGCTGGGTCAACCAGCAGGTGACGATCGGCAAGGACTCGTTCAGCCGAGCCCCCCGCATCGAGGACGACGTGGTCATCGCGACCGGCGCCATCGTCATCGGCGGCATCACCATCGGCAAGGGCGCTCACATCGGGGCCGGCGCGGTCGTGACCAAGGACGTCCCGCCCGGCATGGTCGCCGTCGGCGTGCCCGCCAAGTACCGCGAGCCCGGCGTCAACTCCCGCGCCCACGGCCCCGGTGGCCGCGACGCCCACCTGACGGTCGCTCCCGACCAGGCGATCGCCGAGGTGCCGGCGCAGGACACGTCCGGCGCCGCGGACCAGAGCGCCCCCGAGCACCCGGCCGCCGCCGCGGAGTGATCCGCCGCTGAGCCGCCAACGCCTCACCGCGCCCGCAGTACTGCAGATCTGGCGGCGGGACTCCACCCACGTCTAACGCCGCCCTGGCGCCCGTCAGGGGACGCCCGGGTCGACGACCAGCCGTTGCAGCAGCGCGTCCAGCGTCGCGAGCTCATGCTCGGTCAGCGGTGCGAAGGATGTCACGAGCACCCGATCGACGATGCCGGCGCCGGCCTCGCGCAGCCGCCGCCCCTTGTCCGTCAGGCGATGGCGGACGGCGCGACCCGGGCCCTCGACCCGTTCGATGAGACCGCCGGACTCCATGCGGGTTGCCAGGGCGCCGAACGACTGGTCGGTCTGGAAGGTCAGCTGGGCGAGGGCGTGCAACGAGGCGCCGGGGTGCTGGTCGAGGTGGCGCAGCGCGTCCCACTGCACCAGCGTGATGCCGATCGCGGCCAGCTCGGCGTTGGCCGCCCGATGGTGCTGCATCTGCAGCCGCTTGACCGACAACCCGGTCTCCTGGAGCGATCTCGTCATGACAGGAGCCTATCCCACCTTGCTTGTATAAGCATATTGATATAGCGTGATCGGCATGACAGAAACCAGCACCCACTCACTCCTCGTCGACCCGGTCGGACCGGTCGACGTCACCCTCACCGAGCGCGGCAGCGGCCGGCCCTACCTGCTCCTGCACGGCGGCGGCGGACCGCTGACCGTCGCGGCGTTCGCCGACCTGCTGGCCGAGACGCAAGGGGTACGGGTCATCACTCCCGTCCACCCCGGCTTCAACGGCACCCCGCGCCCCGATCGACTCGCCACGATCGGCGCGCTCGCGGCGACCTATGTCGCACTCCTCGCCGACCTCGACCTCGACGGCGTCGTCGTCGTCGGCAACTCCATCGGCGGCTGGATCGCGGCCGAGATGGCCCTGCTCGACACCTCACGCGTCAGTGGCTTCGTCCTCGTCGACGCCGTGGGCATCGAGGTCGCCGGCCACCCGGTCGTCGACTTCTTCTCGCTGACCATGTCCGAGGTCGCCGACGTCAGCTATCACGACCCGGACAAGTTCCGTATCGACGTCTCCGCCCTGCCACCGGCCGCCCAGGCCGCGATGGCCGCCAACCGCGCGACGCTGGCGACGTACGGCGGAACTGCCATGACCGACCCGACCCTCGCCGGTCGGCTGGGCGCGGTCACCGTGCCCACGCTCGTGGTGTGGGGCGAGGCCGACCGCATCGCCGACTCGGTGTTCGGGCAGGCGCTGGCCGACGCGATCCCCGGCGCGACCTTCACCCTCATGGCCGAGACCGGTCACCTGCCCCAGCTCGAGACCCCCGAGCGGCTCGTCCGGGTCCTCAGCGACTTCGCCACCAATCACTCGGGCGCCTAGCAGGCGCTGCTGGATGTAACAGCCAGGTGACGGACGCGTCACCTGGGGACGCTTCACTGGAGGCTCGACGCCCCCCTTCGAAGCGGAGCCCACCGTGACGACGGCAGATCCCACCACGACACGCGCGCTCGACGGCGTACGGGTCGCGATCACGGCCGACCGGCGCGGTGCCGAGCTGTCGACCTTGTTGGAGCGGCTGGGGGCGACCGTCGCCTGGGGCTCGACCATGTCGGCCGTACCGCCGGAGCGGGACAGCCTGCTCGAGGTCGAGACCAAGGCCATCATCGAGGCCGAGCCGACCTGGATAGCAGTGTCGACGGGCAGCGGTCTTCGGGCTTGGCTGCAGGCCGCCGAGGGGTTCGGCATGCAGGACCAGGTCGAGGCCCTGCTGCGCCGGACGCGCACGGCCGCCCGGGGATCGAAGAGCCACGGGGCCCTTCGCGCCCTCGGCGTCGAGCCGGAGTTCGTCTCCCCCAAGGAGACGATGGACGACATCTGTTCGTGGCTCGCCCAACGGCTCAAGCCCGACGACGTGCTGGCGGCCCAGGTGCACGGCGGCGAGGTCATCGGCACGCTGGATGCCCTGCGCCCCAGAGTAAGTGCTGTCCTCACGGTCGCCCCCTACCGATGGGTGCTGCCGCCCGACCTCGAGCCCGCCCGCCACGTCGTACGGCTGCTGGTGGCCGGCGAGATCGACGTCCTCGCCGAGACGAGCGCGCCCAGCGTCCGCAACCTGTTCGTGGTTGCCGACGAGCTGGGGGTACGCGCCGAGCTGCTCCGGGTCCTCCGCGGACGCACCTGTGTGGCGGCCGTGGGGCCGGTCACGGCGCGTGCGTTCGAGGAGGTCGGGGTGCCTGTCGACGTGATGCCCGCACGGCCCCGTACCGGAGACTTGTTGCGCTCCATCAGCCACTGGGCCGCGGCGCGGGAGCAGGCGGACGTCGCGCCCGGGCCGGACAGTGAGCCCGTCATCAGCTCCTCGGCGCTCGAGCTGGTTCCCGGGGCGACAGCGGTGCGCATCGGTGCCCAGGTGGTGCGGCTCGGCCGGCAGGAGTTTGCCGTGCTGGCAGCACTTGTACGCCGGCCGGGGCTGGTCATCACACCCGACGACCTGGCCTTGCAGGCGTGGGGCCACCGCGCACCCGACGACGCCACTCAAGTGCGCCACCACATCGCGCGGATCCGACGCAAGCTGGGCGAGCACGCCGTCTTCCTGCAGACCGTACGCAGCGTCGGCTACCGCTATCAACCCCCCGCCGACCGGGACGCGTAACCCCCCGCCGAACGCCTTTTGTGCACGCGGAACACGACGAGATCTTGCGGTCGGCGACCCCGCGCGTTAACACCCGCGTTACGGCCCACCTCCAGCGTGGAGACGCCAACGAAGCGCGGTTCAACGAGGGGCCCACCATGACGACGACACCGCTCACCACCCCGGCCGGCACCGAGCTCGCCCACGATCCATCGCAGGACAGCGGCCGATGGATCAGCGACTGGCGTCCCGAGGAGCCGGAGTTCTGGTCACAGACCGGCCGCTCCATCGCCCGCCGCAACCTGGCCTTCTCGGTCCTGTCGGAGCACATCGGCTTCTCGGTGTGGACGGTCTGGTCGGTGCTCGTGCTCTTCATGGGACCGAAGTACGGCATCAGCCCGGCGGACAAGTTCCTGCTCACCTCGGTGCCAGCGCTGGTCGGCTCGGTGCTCCGCATCCCGTACACCTTCGCCGTCGCGCGTTTCGGAGGACGCAACTGGACGATCTTCAGCTCGCTGCTGCTGCTCGTCCCGGTGCTCGTCGCCGCTGCGGTGCTCAAGCCCGGTGTCTCGCTGAGCACGCTGCTCGTGGTCGGTGCCCTCGCCGGCGTCGGCGGTGGCAACTTCGCGTCGTCGATGGCCAACATCAACGCGTTCTACCCCGACCGCGAGAAGGGGTGGGCCCTCGGGCTCAACGCCGGCGGTGGCAACCTCGGGGTCGCCGCGGTGCAGCTCATCGGCCTGCTGGTGCTGGCGGTCTGGGGCAAGAGCCACCCCCGCTACGTGCTGGGCATCTACCTCCCGCTGATCATCGTGGCCGCCACCGGTGCGGCGCTGTTCATGAACAACCTGACCGGCGTGCGCAACGACAAGCGCGGCATGCGCGAGGTGCTCCGCTACAGCGACACGTGGGTCATCTCGTTGCTCTACATCGGTTCCTTCGGTTCGTTCATCGGCTTTGGCTTCGCCTTCGGCCAGGTGCTGCAGGTGCAGTTCAAGGCCAGCTACCCGACGCCCATCGACGCCGCCTACGTCACCTTCATCGGACCTCTCATCGGCTCGCTGATCCGCCCGGTCGGCGGCCGCCTCGCTGACCGGTTCGGCGGCCCGCGCATCACGTTCTGGAACTTCGTCGCCATGGCTGGGGCGGCGGGGCTGGTGCTCGGCGCATCGATCGAGAAGTCGCTGCCACTGTTCCTCACCGGCTTCATCGCCCTGTTCGTCTTCAGCGGCATCGGCAACGGCTCGACGTACAAGATGATCCCGGCCATCTTCCGGGCCAAGGCAGCCGACAAAGTGATCGGCGGCGCTGATTTCGGCGCGGCCCAGGGCGAGGCGCGCAGGCTCTCCGCGGCCCTCATCGGGATTGCCGGTGCCATCGGCGCCTTCGGTGGCGTGCTGGTCAACCTGGCGTTCCGGCAGTCGTTCCTGCACCTGAAGAACGGCAACGCCGCCTACCTGTCGTTCATCGCGTTCTACGCCCTCTGCTTCGCGGTGACCTACGTGGTCTACCTGCGACCCTCGCGCTCCATCGTGGTCGACTGAGCATGTCACTCCCCGGCGTCGGAACTGCGCCCTTAGTGGACGCAGTTCCGACGCACTGCCCGTACTGCTCACTGCAGTGCGGCATCACGGTCGACGCGACGACCCGGCCGATCCTCCTTGAGGCACAGCACGACTTCCCCACCAACCTCGGCGGACTGTGCGCCAAGGGGTGGACCGCCGCTGAGCTGATCGACCACCCCCAACGGCTCACCACGCCGCTGATACGCGACGGCAGGGACGGCCCGCTGCGCCCCGCGACGTGGGACGAGGCCCTCGAGCGGGTCGCGGCGGCGATCGTCAGGACGCAGTCCGAGTACGGGCGCGACGGCGTCGGCCTGTTCGGCGGTGGCGGCCTGACCAACGAAAAGGCCTACCAGTTCGGCAAGTTCGCGCGGGCAACGCTGCGCACCGCAATGATCGACTACAACGGCCGGTTCTGCATGTCGTCGGCCGCCAACGCGGCCACCCGGGCCTTCGGCATCGACCGCGGGCTGCCGTTCCCGCTGGCCGACGTCGCCCAGACAGACGCCCTCCTCCTGGTGGGCAGCAACCCCGCCGACACGATGCCACCGGCCATGCAGTTCCTCGACGCAGCAAGGGATCGCGGCGCGCAACTCATCGTGATCGACCCGCGCCTGACGAGGACAGCGGCGGGCGCCACCCTCCACCTGCAGCCCGTACCCGGCACCGACCTGGCTCTCGCCAATGGCCTGCTCAACGTGCTCATCCGCGAGCGGCTCGTGGACACCGACTACATCGCCGAGCGCACGACCGGCTTCGACGACGCGCGCAGGGCCGTTCGCCTCTACTGGCCAGACCGGGTCGAGCGGATCAGCGGCGTGCCGGAGGCCGACATCGTCGCCGCCGCGCGTCTTCTCGCCCGCGCCAAGAGCGCGATGGTACTCACCGCGCGCGGCGCCGAGCAGCACAGCTCAGGCTCCGACACTGCGCTGGCCTACATCAACCTCGCGCTCGCGCTCGGGCTGCCGGGGCGGCCCTACTCCGGATACGGCACGGTGACCGGCCAAGGCAACGGACAGGGTGGCCGCGAGCATGGCCAGAAGGCCGACCAGCTGCCGGGCTACCGCCGCCTCGACGACCCCGCGGCGCGCGCCCATGTCGCCCGGGTCTGGGGCATCGACCCTTCGGAGCTGCCCGCACCGGGGCTCTCCGCGTACGAGATGCTCGACCGGCTCGGCACCGAGGGCGGGGTGCGCGCTCTGTGGGTCGTTGCCTCCAACGTGGCCGTGTCGGCACCGCGGGTAGGCCATGTCGCAAAACGCCTGCGTGCACTGGACTTTCTCGTCGTCTCCGACTTCTTCCTCTCCGAGACCGCCGCGATGGCCGATGTGGTGCTGCCATCGGCGCAGTGGGCCGAGGAGACCGGCACGATGACCAACCTCGAGGGCCGGGTGATCCTGCGGCGCGCGGCGATGTCGCCCCCGACCGGCGTCCGATCCGACCTCTGGGTCATGCGTGAGCTCGCAGTCCGCTTGGGCCGACCCGCGCTGTCGGACGACGCCGGCGAGATCTTCGAGGAGCTCCGCCGCGCCAGCAAGGGCGGCAAGGCCGACTACTCCGGCATCACCTACGACCGGATCGTGGCCGAGAAGGGGGTCTTCTGGCCGTGCCCCTACCCCGGCCACCCCGGCACCCCGCGGCTCTTCACGGAGGACTTCCCGACCAAGGACCGCCGCGCCCACTTTCACCCGGTCGAGCACCGTGGCCCCGCGGAGACGCCGGACGACGAGTACCCCTACTACCTGACGACGGGCCGCCTCCTGCGCCAGTACCAGTCCGGGACGCAAACCCGACGAGTGGCGTCGCTCGCCGAGGCCGAGCCCGATGCCGTCGCCGAGCTGCACAGCACGCTGGCCCAGCGCATCGGCGTCATCGCAGGCGATCTCGTGCTCCTGCGCAGCCGTCGCGGCCAGGCCGTGATGCGGGTGCGGATCACCGACGGCATCCGCTCCGACACCGTCTTTGCCCCGTTCCACTACGGCGGCGACGCGGCGGTCAACCTGCTCACCAACCCGGCCCTCGACCCGCACTCCCGCATGCCGGAGTTCAAGGCCTGTGCCGTCGCCATCGAGGCCCACCCGAGCGTCAACCACAAGGAGAGCACATGAACGACAGCAGCACCCCGCGGTTCCTGCAGGGCGTCTACCCCTTCGAGGGGGCCGGCCTCGAAGCGCCGTTCCTGCTCGACCCGGCCCTGACCTACACCGTCCCGCCCGGATCCTCCACCCAGCCGGTCTACTTCCGCGGCGGCAACAGCTGCGCCGAGATGGTGTACGTGACCCTCGTGCGCGACGGCGTCGCGGTGCGCTACTTCCCCATCGCCGCCAAGGGCGCGACGCACGTGTCGCTTCGGGTCGTCGAGGACCTGCTCTCCGACACCGTCATCGAGATCTTCGCCGCTGCTCCCGCCGGGGTCACCGGCTCCGTCGTCGTCGACGTCGGCCTCGTCGAGATCTAGCCCCGCCCGCTGCGCTTGTTGAGGAGAACCATGACCGTGCTCGACGATGCCCCGACCTCCACCCTCCCCGCGCTAGTCGCGATCACCAAAGCAAAGCTGGTCGTCATCGGCAACGGCATGGCCGGTGCCCGCGCGCTGGAGGAGATCCTGCGGCGTGGGGGAGGCGACCTGTTCGACGTCACCGTCTTCGGCGACGAGCCGTACGGCAACTACAACCGGATCCTGCTCTCCAACGTGCTTGCCGGCATCGAGGACACGGCGGAGATCTACCTCAACCCGCTCGAGTGGTACGCGGACAACGGCATCGAGCTGCGGGCGGGGGTGCGCGTCGTGCGCGTCGACCGGTTCGCCCGGGTCGTGCATGCCGACGACGGCACGGCGATGCGCTACGACCGCCTCGTCATCGCCACGGGCAGCCGTTCGTTCTTCCCGCCCATGGAGGGCATGTGGGCAGACGACAAGAACCTCACCGAGGGAGTCTTCGGCTTCCGCAGCCTCGACGACTGCGCGGCGATGCTCAAGTACGCAAAGACCGCGCGTACCGCTGCGGTGATCGGTGGCGGCCTCCTCGGGCTGGAGGCGGCCCGGGGACTGCAGAACCACGGGCTGGCAGTCACGGTCGTCCACGCGACCCCGACCCTGATGAACGCCCAGCTCGACGACACCGCCGGCGGCATCCTGCGCCGCTCGGTCGAGAACATCGGCATCACGGTGCACACCGACGCCCGTACCAAAGCCGTCCTGACCGAGGGCGGTCGCACCGTCGGCCTGAGCTTTGCCGACGGCACCTCGGTTGCTTGCGACATGCTCGTGGTGTCAGCGGGCATCCGGCCCAACGTCGGCCTGGCGCAACGGGCCGGGCTCACGGTCGAGCGCGCGATCGTCGTTGACGACCACATGCGCTCGATCGACGACGACGACGTCTACGTCGTGGGCGAGTGCGCCCAGCACCGAGGCCATGTGTACGGGCTGGTGGCACCGCTGTGGGAGCAGGCCATCGTCCTGGCGGACCACCTCACCCGTACCGACGTCTCCGCGGTCTACCAGGGCTCGCGGATGGCCACCAAGCTCAAGGTGGCCGGCGTCGACGTGGCGTCGATGGGCATCAAGGCGCCGGAGCACCCGGACGACGAGTTCGTGCAGTTCTCCGAGCCACGGCGCGGCATCTACAAGACCATCATCATCCGGGACGGCAAGCTCGTCGGTGCCACGCTGCTCGGCGACACCAGCAAAGTTGCCTTCCTGATCCAGGCGTTCGACCGCGGGCTGCCGCTGCCCGAGGAGCGTATCTCGCTGATGTTCGACATCGGCACCCCGGCCACCGAGGTCGGGGCCGCCGAGCTCGCCGACGACGCCCAGGTCTGTAACTGCAACGGCGTGAGCAAGGGCGCCCTTGTCGCATGCGTGCGCGGCGGCGAGAAGACCGTGACCGGCGTGATGGCAAAGACCCGTGCCGGCAAGGGTTGTGGCTCGTGCAAGAGCCTCGTCAGCCAGATCGTCGAGTGGGCGGCCGGCGGCGACATCGCGGTGGACCCGTCCGCCAACTGGTACGTCCCCGGGGTCCCGTACGACAAGCCCGAGCTCATGGACAAGATCCGCGAGCTGCAGCTGCACTCCGTCTCGTCGGTCTTCGCAGCCCTCGCCCCCGAGGGCAAGGAGGACGCGCAGTCGAAGATGGGGCTGGCATCGCTGCTCGAGATGATGTGGGCCGACGAGTACGTCGACGAGCGCGACGCGCGCTTCATCAACGACCGGGTCCACGCCAACATCCAGCGCGACGGAACGTTCTCCGTCGTACCGCAGATGAAGGGCGGGGTGACCAGCGTCGAGCAGCTGCGCACGATCGCCGATGTCGCCGAGAAGTACGACGTCCCGATGATCAAGCTGACGGGTGGGCAGCGCATCGACCTGCTCGGCCTGCGCAAGGAGGATCTGCCCGCGGTCTGGGCCGACCTGGGCATGCCGTCGGGCTACGCGTACGGCAAGAGCTTTCGTACGGTGAAAACCTGTGTAGGTACGGATTTCTGCCGCTTTGGGGTCGGCGACTCGACGACGCTGGGCATCCGGATCGAGGAACGGTTCCAGGGCATCGCCGGGCCGGGCAAGATGAAGCTCGCCGTCACCGGGTGCCCGCGCAACTGTGCCGAGGCGCTGTGCAAGGACCTCGGGGTCGTCGCGGTCGACGGCGGCAAGTGGGAGATCTACGTCGGCGGCGCCGCGGGGGCGCACATCCGCAAGGGCGACCTGCTCGCCACCGCCGACGACCCGGACACGGTCATCGCCCTGACCGGCCGCTTTCTCCAGTACTACCGAGAGAACGCCAAGTGGCTCGAGCGCACCTACGCCTGGGTGCCGCGGATCGGCATCGACAAGATCCGGGCGGTCGTCGTCGACGACAGCGAGGGCATCGGGGCCCGACTCGACGCGGACATGCAGAAGGCGGTGGACGCCTACGTCGACCCGTGGAGCGAGCGCGAGGACCCGGTGACGCCCGGCCAGTTCCGTACCTCCCTGCCGTTGACGGTCCTGCCTCAGGTGGGGCGTCGATGAAGGTCGACGACGTGCCGGTCGGCGAGGGCCGGTCCCTGGCCTGCGAGGGCGAGCAGGTCGCGGTGTTCCGGCTGAGGGACGGCTCGGTACGGGCCCTCGGCGCCGTCTGCCCGCACCGCGGCGGCCCCCTGGCCGACGGGCTGCTCGACGACCGGGTCGTGGTCTGCCCGCTCCACGGCTACGCCTACGACCTGGTCACGGGCGAGGAGACGACCTCCGGCGGCGAGCCGGTACGTGCCTACGCCGCAACGGTGGGCGCCGACGGCGAGATCACGGTCGACGCCACCCTCCCCTGACCGCGGCGACCACCCGCCCCTCCTTTCGGATCACTGGGAGCATGTGGCTGCTCTGGCTCGGCTGAGAGCCACCAAACCCTCCCAGTGATCCGCGATGGAGGCGGGCGCGGGGGGGCGGGCTGACGTGGGGCGCTGTGGCGTCGCGTCAGAGGCCGAACAGCCGGTGGAACAGGTCGACCCAGAAGTCGGACCCGACGAGCACCAGGCCAGCGACAGCTCCGCCGATCACGACCGCCATCACCGACTTGCGGCCGTGCTCGGACCAGTAGACGTCCTCAAGGTGCAGCCACAGGGCGAACTCGTCCAGTGTCAGGGCGGCCCCAACGCCGAACCCGAGCTCGAAAATGCGCCGCCCCGACCGGACGTTGACGGCGATCGCCAGGTAACCGGTCACGAGCACCAGCAGGATGCCCGGTACGAAGTGGTGGACGTGCACCCCGCGCACATGCACGTCGCGGGCGATCGGCCACCCGCGGCGTACCGCGTAGGCCGCGAGCCGGGCCAGCGCGATGGTCAGCAGGAAGGCGCCGAGCACCAGCACCTGCGGCTCACGGCCGGTGAGCACGATGCGGTCGTGGTAGATGCGGACGACGTCATGCCAGAGAGAGTGACCTGCCGAAAGGGCGCTGACCCGGGCTGCGAGCATGGCCCCACGCTAGACGCCCGGGGCCAACGGGAGGGTTCAGAGGCTTTGCCCGCCGGACAGCTCGATGCGGGAGCCGTTGGCCCAGCCGAAACCGTCCGACAGGATTGCCGCCACGGCAGCGCCGATATCGTCGGCCTCGCCGACCCGACCGAGTGCGATGGCCTCGGCGATGACCGCGTTGACGTGCTCGTTGTCACGGACCATGCCGCCGCCGAAGTCGGTCGCGATGGCGCCGGGCACCACGACGTTGACCCGGATCTGCCGCGCCCCCAGCTCCCGTGCCTGGTAGCGGGTCAGCACCTCGACGGCACCCTTCATCGTGGCGTAGGCGGCATAGCCGGGGAGGGTGAACCGGGCCAGCCCCGAGGAGACGTTGAGGACGCGACCCCCGTCGGCGATCTGCGGCAGCAGCGCCTGGGTCAGGAAGAACGGCGCCTTCAGCTGCACCCGCATGAGGGCGTCGAACTGCTCCTCGGTGGTCTCGGCGAACGACGCGTAGACCCCCATTCCGGCGTTGTTGACCACGTAGTCGAGGTGGTCGGCGCCGAGCCCGCCGAGAGTCGCCCGTACCGTCTCCGCGAACGAGCCGAACGACCCGCTGTCGCCGACGTCGAGCTGCAGCGCCGCCGCCGGCACGCCGTACCCCTCGAGCTCGGACACCAAGGTGTCGGCCTCGTCCTTGCGGCTGAGGTAGGTGCCAATGACACCGACGCCGGCCCGGGCGAGGTGCTGGGCCATGCTGCGGCCGAGGCCGCGGCTGGCCCCGGTGATGAGAGCGATCGTGGGAGCGGTCATGGTTCCTCCTGGGTACGGGTCCTTGCGGCCTCCGACGCTGGCACGCACCTCGGGCGACCGAGGCGTACGGCCTATCCACGGATCGCGAGTCCGGGTCAGGGTGCGGCGACGAAGGTCATGATGGGACGGACGACGACAGGGAGGTCCGATGGCTCGCGACGACCTGGGCGTCTTCCTGCGCCACCGACGGGAACAGCTGCAACCGTCCGACGTGGGGCTGATCCCCGGCGGCCGGCGTCGCGCGACCGGGCTGCGCCGCGACGAGATCGCCCTGTTGGCCGACATGTCGACCGACTACTACGAGCGGATCGAGCAGGGTCGCGGGCCCCGGCCGTCAGTGGCGATGCTGGGCGCCATCGCCCGGGCACTGCGCCTGACCCTCGACGAGCGAGACCACGTCTACCGGCTCGCCGGCCATTCCCCGCCCGCGCGACACCAGTC
Source organism: Acidothermaceae bacterium B102 (assembly GCA_033097465.1). GTDB lineage: Bacteria > Actinomycetota > Actinomycetes > JAWWOL01 > JAWWOL01 > JAWWOL01. Next base: position 1,735,083 of record AP028633.1, on the reverse strand, counting down.
GTTCGGCTACGCCGATGCCGGCCTGATGCTCGTCCTCGACGCGGTCGCCGCGACGGTGCCGGCACTCATCAGCGACGACCTGCACAACCTGGTAGCGCAGAACCCGCTCAACGTCGCGCTGCTCGGGCCCATTGCCCAGGCAACCGGCCGTCAGCACAACTTCCTCTGGCGCTGGTTCACCGACGACGGCCTGCGATCGCGGTACCGCGCCGACCAGCACGAGGCGCTCGGCCGGGAGTACGTCGCCGACCTGCGGGCCACCCTGGGGCAACGCCAGTCGGACCCGGCCGCCACCACGCTGGTCGCCGAGCTGCACGCCGCCAGCCCGGAGTTCACCGCGATCTGGGACCGCCAGGAGGTCGCGGTGCGCAGGACGACCCGCAAGCTGTTGCAGCACCCTGACGTCGGCCCGCTCGACCTGCAGTGCGACGTCGTCCTCAGCCCGCCGTCGGGTCAGCGGCTCGTGCTCTTCCGGCCGCAACCGGGCACCGGGACGGCCGAGCGGTTGGAGATGCTGCGCGTGCTCGGCGTGCAGGACTTCCTCGTCGCCGACCCGACCACGGGCGCCCACTGATCAACCCCGGCACAGGCCTCAGCCGGGCTGATGGTCGAAGAGGCAGCAGCCGGCTAGTCCGACGTGCAGTCGTTGTTCTTGTACAGCACCTGGCACAGCGCCGGGAAGTTGTGCAGCTCGGCCTTCTGGTGGCCCACGTCCGTCGGATGGAAGGGACCGTCGGGGTTGTGCAGGCGGTTGGCCGCGACCACGGTCCTGATGTAGGACGTGGTGGCGCAGTAGCCGTGGCCGTAGAACTCCTGAGCGATGCCATCCACCGGGGTGAACCCGTCGGCGGCCGACGCATCCACTTGGTGGTTCAGGATCGCGCCCATCTGCGACAGCCAGCCCCACTCACTGCTCGTGAACGGGGGGACCGTGTTCGACATCGCTGTGTAGGCAGAGCCGCCACAGACCGCATTGCCGTCCCCGTAGGAAAAGTCCGGGTAGGTCGTCATGATCACGTGCTTGGGCTGGACCTTGGGCAGGTCGTGGCGCAGGGCCGCCTGTACGACGCGTACTCACCCGTCAGATGAAAGAACTCCCACCCACGCGGACAGTCATGCCCTGCCGCCGCGCGGGTGCCGATCGGTCCTCGTTTATATCGGCGGAGGCGAAGCCGCACAACTACCCGAAGTGACGAGGAAAGTCAGGGTTGGACGCGCCAGCCGTCGATGCGGTGGTGGTCGGGGGTGAACCCGTGCTGCACGCCCCAGAGCACGGCCTGGGTGCGGCTGGTCACGCCGATGCGGCGGTAGATGCTGCGGATGTAGGACTTGACCGTGTTGGGGCTCAGGTAGGTCAACGACGCGACCTCGGCGTTGCTCTTGCCCTGGGTGATCAGCGCCAGGATCTCGGCCTCGCGGTCGGTCAGGCCCTCGCTCTTGCCCGGCCAGTCGAGCCCGGCTGCGCTGTGCGCCCGCGGCGGCGGATCACTCACCACGATCTCGCCGGCATGCACGGCCTCGAGTGCTGCGACCAGCTCGCGGGCCGGGAGCGTCTTCGACAGGTAGCCGGAGACGCCCATGCGCAGGGCGGTCTCGACGAGGCTCGGGTGAAAGTTCCAGGTGTAGACGACGACGCGGGCTGCGCGCGGGTTGGCGAGCAGGACGGCGATCTCCTCCTGGTCGGACTCCGGCTGGCCGAAGGCGTCGTACAGCGCGATGTCGACCGGGTCCTTGACCGGCTTGTTGGCGTCGAGCTCGGTCACCAGCACCCGGTCGTTGTAGCGCGACAGCATGTGGGCGACGCCCGCCAGCACCACGTCGTAGTCGTCGACGAGGGCGACCGTGATCGGCGTCGGCAGGGGCGGCGGGGACATGACGCCACCGTACACCCCTAGGGGTGTACCGACTTAGCCTCAAGGGTGGTGAAGTAGAGGTGCGGAAGAGTGGGCGGTCGCTTGTTCGGACGCTCATTCCGGGGGTACGTGATCTTCAGGTCTGAAGTGAACGTGGCCGGACCTCCCGGCCGAACGATGCAACCCGAGGGGCTGACGTGAGCACGTTCGACAGCGGCAGCGGGTGGACCCTGCTGCCGGCCGGCCTGGCGAGCGAGTCGCCGGCCGGCGTGCTCCTGGTCGACCTGGACACGCGTCAGGTGGTGCACGCCAACTCCGTCGCGCAACAGCTCGCGCCCGGTGTGTCGCTGCCCGCGCCCCTTGACGCCTGGTCGGATGCTGCGGCGCTCCGTGACGTCACCGGGGCCGAACTGTCCGACACACGACACCCGCTCTCGCTCGTCGCCCGGTCCGAACCGGTGGCCGGCCAGGCCGTCTCGGCCGCCAGGAGCACCGAGCTCGGAGCCCGGCGCGAACCCATGTGGGTCGTCGGCCTCCCGATGTCCGGCGCACCCCAGCTCGAGGGCCACGCCCTCGTCGTCTTTCTCCCGCTTCGGGACCGCGCGGCAGCAGAGGCCGCTGCCACGGCTGCCGCTGCGGCGGCGGAGCTGCGGGACCGGGCGGTCGTCGCCACCGGCCTGTCGTTCACCCTTGCCGACGCGCAAGCGCCGGACCTGCCGCTGCTCTGGGTCAATCCCGCTTTCACGTCCACGACCGGCTACACCTTCGACGAGGTGGTGGGACGCAACTGCCGATTCCTCCAGGGCCCGGCCACCGACGAGGGCACGATACGGACGATGCGCGAGGCCCTTCGTGACGGAGTGCCCCACTCAGGCACGCTGCTCAACTACCGCAAGGACGGAACGGCGTTCTGGAACCAGGTCTCGCTCAGCCCGATCTTCGGGCCGGACGGCGAGCTCACCCACTACGTCGGCATCCAGACCGACGTCACCGCCCAGGTGGCCACCGACCGCGAGCGCGACGAGGCCCTGGCGGCCGAGCGGGCAGCGCGCGCCGATGCTGAGCTGGCACACGTCCAGCTGGCGCTGCTCGCCGAGGCGACGAGTCAGCTCGCGGCCACGCTCGACGTGGCCGAGAGCCTCGACCGGCTCGCCCAGCTGGTGGTGCCCGTACTGGCTGACTGGATGGTGGTCGTGACGGCCGGCCGCGAGCGCGAGCTGGAGACCGTCAGCGGACGGCACCGTGACGGCATGGAGGACGTCGTCGCCGCCTACGCCGAGGCGGTCCGTACCAGCGTGCGCAACTCACCGTTCGACGACCTGCTCGCCGGCAAGCCCGGCATCCGGGCCTCGCTCTCGGACGAGGCGTTCGTCCGCCAGCGCAACGGCTGGGCGGGCCCCGAGGTCCAGGCCCTGTCCAACCAGCTCGGCGTCGACACGGTGCTCTACGTCCCGCTGCCGGGACGGCACGCCGTGCTCGGCGCCATGGCCCTGGTACGTCGGCCAGGCAGCCCGCCGTACACAGAGGTCGATCTCAGCGTGGCCTCCGACCTTGGTCGGCGGGCCGGCCTGACGCTGGACAATGCCCGGCTCTACCAGGCCGAGCACCGCGTCGCCGTCACCCTGCAACAGAGCCTGCTCCCGACGCTTCCGACCTTGCCCGGGCTCCAGGTGGCCGCGCGCTACCTCGCCAGCGAGACCGCGGCCGACGTCGGCGGCGACTTCTACGAGCTCATGGCGCTGCCGGACGGCGGCGTCGGGTTGGCCATCGGCGACATCGTGGGCCACGACATTCGGGCGGCGGCCGCGATGGGCCACCTGCGCGGCATGCTGCGGGCGTGCGCCTGGAACACCGAGGCCGAGCGCGACCCGACCCGCAGCGACCCGGCCCGGGTGCTGACCCGCCTCGACCGGCTGATCCAGGGACTCGAGGTGACCACGCTCGCCACCGCCTGCTACGCCCGGCTCGAGCGCGGACCCGAGGACGGCTGGCGGATCACCTACTCCAGTGCCGGCCACCCGCCCCTGTTGGTACGCCTGCCGGACGGGTCGGTCAGCGACCTCGACGCGGGCGACGGACTCATGCTCGGCGTCGCCGACCACCCGCGGACCAGCGCCACCCGCGACCTGCCAGCAGGCACGACCATCCTTGGCTACACCGACGGGCTGATCGAACGTCGCGGGGCGTCCCTCCAGTCAGGTCTGTCGGCCCTGCGACGCACCCTCGCCGCAGGTTCTGACGACCTGGAGCGCCTGGCCCACCAGCTCATCGCGACCCACGGCGACAGCGAGGACGACGTCGCCCTGATCGCCGTGCGCCTCGGCAGTGACAAGGCTGACGCCTCTTCGCTGGTTTAGCCCCCGCGGGGACGGGGCCACATAGGTCGTTGGAGGGACCACTCCCTTCGGGCCCTACCTGGTCCTCCCACCCGAGAGGCAGCACGCGGATGTGCTCGGAGACCCCGGCGGCCACGCTGGACCTGCCCGCCACGACCGAGGCGCCGCGCCTGGGACGCGAGTTCGTGCACTTCGCGCTCTGCGCTGCCCACCATGCCACGGTGCGCGACGACGCCGAGCTGCTGGTGTCCGAGCTGGTGACGAACGCGGTGCTGCACGGGCTGCCGCCCATCACGCTGCGGGTCGACTGCGACACGCTGGAGCTGATCGTCGAGGTCAGCGACGAGGCGGCGGGACCCGCCCTGGCCCCGCGCGACGTGACCCTCGAGGGGGAGTCGGGGCGGGGCCTCGCACTTGTCGACATCCTCAGCGACGCCTGGGGAGTCGAGCCGCTCGACCAGGGCAAGGTCGTGTGGTTCCGCCTGCGCCCGTGACGGCGCCACCCCTCCCGACCAGGTGGGTCGGTCAGGGTGCTCCTGACCGACCCGCCGCCGTCAGGCGCCGCTGGACGGAGTCTCGCCCGAGGTCGACGAGCCCGTGCTCCTCGTCGGCATGTTCTTGGCCTCGTCCCCCGCGTGCAGCTTGTCGATCGTCGCGCCGGCCGAGCTCTCGACGCTGAAGGTGACCTTGTCGCCGACGGCCAGCGCCGACAGGCTGGCCTCACCGTTCTTGTCGATGTCGCTGCTGGCGGTCACGGTGTAGACCGTGGTCGCCGTCGCGGTCTTGATGGTGACGCTGCCCGACCCCACCGCGGTCACCGTGCCCGACAGGTCGAGGCCACCGCCCCGTCCGCCACCGTGCACCTCCTGCGACTCGGGCACGCCGTCGGCGCCGTTGTCGCCCGGGTGCGGGTCCACCGCGGTCGCGCTGGCCGTCGAACCGCTCGAGGTGCCCGGCGATGGCGTGGACGTGGCCGCCTGGGCACCGATGGTGGTGGCCAGGACAACACCAGCGACAAGGCCGCCACTGGCAAGGCCGATCTTGGTGAGTCGTGTGTTGCGTTTCATGAGCACTCCAACCTGAGCAGACCGGCGGTCGCCGGGCCTATGACGATGCGAATCCTTCCTATGCAGGCACTTGGCCCCACCTGGGTGTGCGCTATGACTGCGGGCCAGTCACCCACGGAGAGTCCGGCCGAGAACGCCGTTGCCAGCATGGGCGCCTCCCTTCACACCCGCTGCATAGCCGCTGCGAAGGCTCTGAACAGCCGCCGTCCGAAGGGTGGGGGTTCGACCAAGGAGGAGCGCGATGCCCGGAGCACACGGCACAACCGGACGGCTCAAGACCCACTGGACCAACACGGCGCTGACCGTGACACTGGCCGCGGCCGCCACCGCCATCGGGGTCCATCTGGCAGTGGTCGCGCCGGCCACCTCACCCGTGACGCCCCCGTTGGCGCTGGCCGCATACTCGACCACAGCGGTCACCGTCGCGACCGAGGCACCGGCGCAGCCGTCGGCCGCAGAGCACCGCGGCCGCCACGATGGCGGCGATCGTGGCTGACCGGCTGGCGCTGTCCGGGCCGCAGGCGGGCCTGTCGATCGTTGTCGTGGGGGCGATCCTCTCCGTCGTACCCGTGCTCACCAGCACACCCCCGGGGCCGATCCACCTGGTGCCGCTACTGGCCCACCTCAGCGGCATGCTCGCCGGGTACGGCGTGGCCGTCATGGTGGCGATGATGAGCCGGGCCCCGTTCCTCGAGCGCGACATCGGTGCCGACCGGCTGTCGCGGTGGCACGCCCTGGGCGGCCGTACCGTCGTCAGCCTGGGGCTGATCCACGCCTCTGCCGCCGTCGTCGGCTGGGCACAGGCCCGGCAGCTCGACCTCGCCGCCGCAGCGCTCGAGGTGCTGCGAATGCCCGGTCTGGTGGCGGCAACGGCGGGGACCCTGCTGATGGTCGGCGTGGCCTACCTGTCCAGCCGGGTCCGTCGGCGACGCCTCGGCTACGAGCGGTGGCACGCCGTGCACCTGAGCCTCTACCTCGCCGTCGCCCTGACCTTCACCCATCAGCTCGCCGGCCCGGACCTTGCCGGCAAACCGGTGCTCCAGCTGGCCTGGAGCCTCCTCTACTCGTACGCCTTCGGGCTGGTCCTGCGCTACCGGTTCCTTGCGCCGCTGCAGCAGACGTGGCGGCACCGGCTGCGGGTCGAGCGGCTGGTCCCCGAGGCCGACGGCGTCGTCAGCATCGTGATGCGCGGCCGTCACCTCGACGAACTGGCCGCCGAGCCGGGACAGTTCTTCCGCTGGCGGTTCCTCACCCCGCGGACGTGGACGGGTGCCCACCCCTTCTCCCTGTCCGCACCCGCCACCGACGGCCGGCTGCGCGTCACGATCAAGGCCCTCGGTACGGGCAGCCGCCGACTGCACGCACTGCAACCCGGCACCCGGGTGCTGGCCGAAGGCCCGTACGGCGCCATGACAGCGCGGCGCCGCACCCGCTCACGCGTGCTGCTCATCGCCGGTGGAGTCGGCATCACGCCCATGCGGGCGCTCTTCGAGGACATCGACGTCCCTGGCACGCACCTGACGCTGCTCTACCGCGCGTCGAGCGCCGACGACGTGCTCTTCCGCCGGGAGCTCGACGAAGTCGCACGCCGACGTGGTGCGCGGTTGATCTACCTCGTCGGCCGGTCCAGCGAGCCGGCCAACCAACTCACCGCCGCGACGCTCCGCATGCACGTCCCCCGGCTGGTGGAGCACGACGTCTACCTCTGCGCCTCGCCCGCCATGTCGGCAGCGATCCACGAGGCGCTGCACGAGGCCGGGCTGCCCGCGGGTCGGCTACACGAGGAGCAGTTCAGCTTCTGACCTCGGGTACGCGCAGCACCAGTGCGTCGCCCTGGCCGGTGCCGCCGCACAGCGCCGCGACGCCCGTGCCCCCGCCTTGCCTGCCCAGCTGGAGGGCGAGGTGCAGGACGAGGCGGGCGCCCGACATGCCGATGGGGTGGCCGAGGGCGATGGCGCCGCCGTTGACGTTGACCCTGTCGGGGTCGAGGCGCAGGTCGGCGATCGACTGCAGGGCCACGGCGGCGAACGCTTCGTTGATCTCGACCACATCGAGGTCCGCGGCGGTCAGGCCCTCGCGGAGCAGCGCGGCGCTGATCGCGCGGGACGGCTGGGAGAGCAGCGAGTTGTCCGGTCCGGCGACGACGCCATGGGCGCCGATCTCAGCGAGCACCGACAGGCCGAGGCGAGCGGCCGTGGCCGCCGACGTGACGACGACGGCGCACGCCCCGTCGGAGATCTGAGACGCCGAACCGGCCGTGATCGTGCCGTCAGCGGCGAAGGCCGGCTTGAGCCGGGCGAGGGTCTCGGCCGTTGTGTCGGCCCGGATGCCCTCGTCGGCAGTGACCAGCAGCGGGTCGCCGCGGCGCTGGGGCACGCTGACGGCGACGATCTCGTCGTCGAAGACCCCGTCCTTGGTCGCGCGGGCGGCGCGCTGGTGCGATTGCGCGGCGAAGGCGTCCTGGTCGACGCGGGTGAGGCCGGCGGCCGCGCCGAAGCGCTCGGTCGAGGCACCCATCGCGATGCGCTCGAAGGGGTCAGTCAGGCCGTCCCAGGCCATCGAGTCGACCAGCTCGGCCGAGCCGAACTTGAAGCCCTGCCGCGCGCCGGGCAGCAGGTGGGGCGCGTTGGTCATCGACTCCATGCCGCCGGCGACGACGACGTCAAACTCACCAGCGCGGATCAGCTGGTCGGCGAGCGCGATCGCGTCGAGGCCGGACAGGCACACCTTGTTAATGCTCAGCGCGGGCACGGTCATCGGCACGCCACCTGCGACGGCCGCCTGACGGGCAGCCACCTGACCGGCACCGGCCTGGAGCACCTGCCCCATGATCACGTAGTCGACCTGCTCGCCGGACAGCCCGGCCCTAGCCAGCGCCTCCCTGATCGCGATGCCGCCGAGATCAGCGCCCGAGAAGGAGGCGAGGCCGCCCGACAGCCTGCCGATCGGGGTACGGGCCCCCGCGACGATCACCGATCCGTTGCCCAGCACCATCTCTGTATAGACCCCGTCTTCCCGCTAGCCCAGCGCCACGGTCAACGGGGCATCCGTCGCCGCTACCACCTCGTCGACGGTCACGCCCTCGGCGAGCTCGCGCAGCACCAGTCCCTCGGGCGTCACGTCGATCACCGCGAGGTCGGTGATGATCCGGTTGACGCACGCCCGACCGGTCAGCGGCAGCGTGCACTTGCCCACGATCTTGGCCTCCCCGCCGCGCGACCGGTGCTCCATCATCACGATGACGTGCTTGGCGCCGTGGACCAGGTCCATTGCGCCGCCCATGCCCTTGACCATCGAGCCGGGGATCATCCAGTTGGCCAGGTCGCCGGCGGCGCTCACCTGCATCGCACCGAGCACCGCGACATCGACGTGGCCGCCGCGGATCATCGCGAACGACGTCGCCGAGTCGAAGAAGCTGGCACCGGCCAGCACCGTCACGGTCTCCTTGCCGGCGTTGATCAGGTCGGGGTCAACCGCGTCCTCGGTGGGATAGGGACCGGTGCCGAGGATGCCGTTCTCGCTCTGCAGCACGACCTCCACTCCAGGCGCCAGGAAGTTGGGCACCAGCGTCGGCATGCCGATGCCGAGGTTGACGTACTGCCCGTCCTGCAGCTCGGCCGCTACCCGCGCCGCGAGCTCGTCGCGTGTCAGGGCCATCACCGCACCGCCGAGACCGTGCGCCGCTCGACGTGCTTGACCGGGTCAGGGGTGTGGAGGATGCGCTGGACGAAGATGCCCGGGGTGTCGACCTCGTCCGGGTCGAGGTCGCCCGGCTCGACCAGCAGCTCGACCTCGGCGACCGTGATGCGCCCGGCCGCCGCGCAGAGCGGATTGAAGTTGCGCGCCGTCTTGCGGTAGACGAGGTTGCCGAGCCGATCACCCTTCCAAGCGTGGACGAACGCGAAGTCGGTCACGATGCCCCGCTCCAGCACGTACGTCGTGCCGTCGAAGACCCGTTGCTCCTTGGGCTCGCTCGCCGAGACCACGGCGCCACCAGGCCCGTACCGCTGCGGAAGTCCGCCGTCGGCGACCTGGGTGCCGATGCCGGCCGGGGTGTAGAACGCCGGGATGCCCGCGCCGCCCGCCCGCAGCCGCTCGGCCAGCGTGCCCTGCGGGGTGAACTCGACCTCGAGCTCACCCGCGAGGTACTGCCGCGCGTACTCCTTGTTCTCCCCGACGTAGGACCCGGTGTGGCGGCGCACCCGGCCGGCCTCGAGCAACAGACCCAAGCCGATGCCGTCGACGCCGCAGTTGTTGCTCACCGTCTCGAGGTCGCCCGCGCCCTGCGCCACCAGCGCCGCGATCAGCGCCGACGGGATGCCGCAGAGCCCGAACCCGCCCAGGGCGATCGAGGCGCCGTCACGCACGTCGGCCACGGCCTGCTCGGCTGAGGCGACTACCTTGTCCACGCCGTTCCTCCCTCGCCACCACCTGCGGTGACCATCAGACGCCTCCTGCCCGCACGATCCGCGCGTACTCCGCGGCGCTGGGCTTGGGCGTACGTTCGAAGGTAGCCCGGTCCACGGCGTGCAGGCCGTAGTGGAAGGCGTAGCCGAAGATCCACTCGAAGTTGTCCATCAGCGTCCAGTGCAGATAGCCGAGTACGGGCACCCCTTCACCCATCACGTCGGCCAGCCCGCGCAGCGACGGCTCGAGGAAGGCCGCCCGCACGCTGTCGTCGTCCGTCGCCATGCCGTGCTCAGTGATGAGCACCGGCACTCCGGCCACCTCGTACGCGTAGCGCACCGCACCGCCGAGGGACAGCGGCTCGACGGCCGACCCCATCTGGTTGCGCGGCACCCCGTCGGGCGGGGGGAGCGCGCCGGAGGCGTCGAAGAGGATGCGCTCGTAGTTCTGCACCCCGACGAAGTCGTCGTCTGACGCCAGCCGCAGCCAGTGGTCGTAGACCTCGGCCCGCTTGCGGTCCCGTACGGAGGAGTCGTCGCCCACCGCGACGTCGTCCATGATCGCGATCGACAGGCCCACCGGCAGGTCAGGACGCCGCGACTTGATGACGGCCTTGGCGGCGATGTGGCCGGCGGTCATGCCGTCGGCCATCGCGTCGAGGTCCTCCGGGATGACGACGTTGGACAGCCGGTAGCGCGGCACCCCCGCCTTCTGGCTCGCGGCCTCGAGCGTTGCCCGCTCGAGGTCACGGACGAAGTCGGGCAGGTGCATCCACGTCAGCAGCCGGCTGAGGTTGGGCTCGTTCATCGTGACGGCGTAGGCGATGCGATCGCCGAAACGGGCCATCACCCGGTCGCAGTAGAGCGCGAACGCCTGGGGAGCCCCGCCGTCGAGCCAGCCCCCGCGTTGGGCGAACCAGTGCGGAGAGGTGAAGTGGTTGAACGTGACGACCGGGGCCAGGCCGAGCTCGAGACAGCGGTCGACCATGGCCTCGTAGTGGGCGAGTGCCTCCTCGTCGAAACTGCCCTCCACCGGCTCGACCCGCGCCCACTCGACCGAAAACCGGTAGCTGTTGAGGCCCATGCTCGCCACGAGCTCGAGGTCCTCGCGCCAGAGCCGGTAGCCCTGGCACGCCGCGTCGGACGGCTCACGGAACACCGTCGGCGTGACGTGCTCGGCGAACCACGTGTCGCTGCCGGTGTTGTCGCCCTCGACCTGGTGCCCGGCGCCGGCCACGCCCCAGAGAAAGCCTGCAGGGAAGGGACTTTCGGTCATGACTCACTCCCGGAACGGTTGACGAGCTCGATGAGGTTACCTTCAGGATCTGCGACGAACGCCATGCGGACGCCTCGCTCGGGCGAGGGACGCGGCGTCATGACAGGCCGCGCACCGAGGCCGACCAGGCGGTCGAACGCGGTGTCGAGGGCGGTCACGTCGAAGGCGATGTGGCCGAAGCCGTCGGTAAGGACGGCCTCGGGTGGGGTCGCGGCCCGGAGGCCGGTGCGCGAGCCGGGTCGGTGCAGCAGCTCGAGCCGATCGCCATTGTCGGGATGGATCAGCATCACGATGTCGAGCTCGAACACGTCGATGCGCAGCGCGAGCTCGCGGACGTAGCCGAGCGCCTCGACGTACCACGTCTCCGCCGTGTCGAGGTCGGCGACGTTGAGCCCCACGTGGTCGAGCCGACGCTCAGGCATGGCCGCTTGAGGAATGGCCGCTTGAGGAATGCACATTGAGCCGATCGGGATGGCTGACCAGGTAGGACGCGAACAGTCCTCCGGGGTCGCGGTCGCCCCTGATCTGCTCGAGCCGCTGCAGGTGGTCGTCGCGGAGGAACCGGTCGGGCCGCCGGGTGAAGTCGGTGTCGCCGAGGTAGACGCCCACCCCGCCGGCATGCGCGATCGCCGCCGTCTGCTGGTGGACCCGGCCGCGGTAGAGCTCGTCGTCCGCCTCGTCGCGATAGATGAGGTAGGTCGCGACGTAGACGTTGCCCTCGACCGAGAACGCCATGTCCGGCAGCGCCCGCCGCGGCGCCCACCCGTACCAGATGGAGAACGAGTGGTCGGTGTCGAGCCCGCGCCAGATGTCGAGCAGCAGCGGCGCGAGGACGTCGGCAGAGGCGTCGCTCCAGGCGCAGTCGACGGCGTAACGGTAGCCCTCGGGGTTCTGCGCGGTCTGCGCGGCATTCTCCTCGAGTACGGAGGTCGGGCTGGTGACGTGGCCGAGCTCACGACCCTCGAGCGGACCGCCGCGGAAGGCGGCCAGCAGGCCGAGCGCCTCCTCGTCCGAGTCGGCCATGCAGGTGGTGTGCAGCAGCAGCAGCGTGCCGCCCGGGTGCTCGATACCCTGGTACAACGGCACATCTGGCAGCCGGGTCGCCGCGAGCACCGGCTCGACACGGTCGTCGAGGGTGGGCAGCACGTCGTGCAGCCAGTGCACCGCCTGCTCGGCGTCGTCGAGGCTGAAGGTCCACGTGTCCTGCCACATGGCCGTCGGCTTGGCGTAGGTCTGCAGGTGAAATGTTGTGACCACACCGGGAAACCCGGGCCCGGCTCCGCGCGCCGCCCAGAAAAGGTCGGCGTTGGTCGTGGCGTCGGCCCGTACGAGCTCGCCGGCCGCCGTGACGACGTCGACGGCCACGACATTGGCGCAGCCCCAGCCCTTGTGCCGCCCGTTCCACCCCTGGCCGCCCTGCAACAGATAGCCGCCGATGCCGACCGAGGCGCAGTGGCCGACCGGGAACGCGCGGCCACGCGCATCGAGGAAGGGGGCCAGCTCGAGCGCCCCCATGGTCGCGGGCCCGACGGAGGCGATGCCGGTCGTCTCGTCATAGGCCATGCCCCGCAGGGCTCCCAGGTCGAGCAGCAACGCGTCGTCATGCAGGCTCCACGCGGCCCACGAGTGACCGCCCGACCGGACGCTGACCCGCCAGCCGCGCTCAGCCGCGAGGCGCACACCGCCAACGACGTCCTGCGCATCGGCGACCTCGAGCACCGCTGCGGGATAGCGATCAGGCCTGCGGGCGTTGAAGATCCGGCCGACGCGGGCCTGCTCGTACCCCTCCTCGCCGTTGAGGAAGAGCCGTCCCTTGAGAGGTGTCATCCGACGACTGCCGCCCCACCGTCGACCGGGATGTTGGCACCCGACACGTGAGCCGCCTCGTCGCTCGCGAGGAACAGGATCGCGTTGGCCACGTCCTCGGGCTGGCCCCACCGACGCAGCGGAACCCGCGACAGGATCTGCTCCGCCGGCCCGTCGGGGTCGTGCAGCAGCGGGCTGGTCTGAGGAGTCTCGGTCATGGCCGGGCTCACCGCGTTGACCCGGATGCCGTGTGGGCCGCCTTCGACGACGAGGTGGGACGTCAGCGCGAGGACGCCGCCTTTGGCTGCGCCGTGGGCGTTCTGCGGCTGGAACCACGCGCCGCGCGAACCCGAGATCGATCCGATGTTGACGATCGACCCGCCGCCCCGCGCGACGAGATGAGGCCAGGCGGCACGTGTCACCAGGAACACGATGTCGAGCTCGTGGCGCATCGTGAACGACCAGTCCTCGTACGACAGCTCGTCGATGGCCCCGAACCTGATGGCCGACGCGTTGTTGACGAGGACGTCGACTCCGCCGGCGAGCGCGGCAGCCTCGTCGACCCACCGGCGCGCGCCGTCCTCGGTCGACAGGTCGACGGGCGCGATGGCGTCCATGCGTCCGCCCGCCGCCCGTACCAGGTCGACCGTCTCCTGCGACGGCCCGGGGTTGAGGTCGCAGCCGACCACGTGGGCGCCCTCGCGGGCACAGACGACGGCGGTGGCCCGTCCGATGCCGCCACCGGTGCCGGTCACCAGCACCGACCGCCCCTGCAGCCGACCGGTCACGAGGAGCCCAGCTCTGCTTCCGCCTTGGCCAGGCCGCCGCCGCCGAAGTTCTTGTCGTGGTCGAGGGTCATGCGCAGGATCGGGTAGGCCGTCGCGCGCATCTGCGCCTCGTACGCGCCGATCGCCGCGAGCAGGTCGACCTCTCCGCGCCCGTACTGGTCGAGCTGCTCCGTCAGCAGCGCGGCGTCGTTGAGCGCGAGGTTGGCGCCCATGCCGAGGGTCGGCAGCATGCCGTGGGCGGCGTCGCCGACGACGGTGACCCGCGACGACTCCCAGTTCTCGGCGGGCTCGAGGAAGCCGAACGGGATCGAGAAGATCGAGTCGGGCTCCATGCCGGCGACGAGGGCCTGGGCAGCAGGGTGCCAGCCGGCCACGGCCTCGAGCATCGACGCCTGCAGGATGCCCGGCGTCTCGGCGGTCCACTCAGCTGCCGGCGGTACGACCGTGCCGGGCATCACGCTGCAGCTGATCATGACGTAGGCCGGCACGTCGTCGACCTCGACGTCGGGCGCGATCTCGGCGGCGGCCTCAGCGGCCGGGCGACGCGGCCGGAAGGCCGCGATCAGCAGCCGCGAACCCTTGCGGTCGACCGCCATCAGCACGCCCTGGTTGAGGATGTCGGGCATCAGCTCGTCCAGCTCGGGCGTGAGCGGGGTGCGGCCGTAGACGCCGATGCCGCGGATGCCGGTGGGGATCACGGGCACCTCGGGCAACAGCTGGGTGCGCACCGCCGAGCGGATGCCGTCGGCCCCGACGAGCACATCGCCGCGGACGGTGCTGCCGTCGGCCAGCGTCGCCGTGACCCCGTCGGCGTCCTCGACGTACGAGACCACCGGCGAGCCCGCGTGCAACCGGTCGCCCAGGCGCCCCGCGAGCACCTGGCGCAGCGTCCGGCGGTGGACGCCGGTGTGGTTGCGCGGGCCGGGGTTGGGCGGGCCCATGTGCGGGTTGGAGGTGATCTCGTTGAAGCCGGGGTCGAGGACGATCGACTCGGCCCGGTCGTAGGACTCGCGCGACGAGTCGAGGTAGAGCTCGAACAGGTCGTCCGGCAGCACCCGGCGCAGCGCCTCGCCACCGATCGCGTTGAAGTGCAGGTAGTAGCCCTGCTTGCGGTTGAGGTCGGCGTCGCGCTCGAAGACCTCGACGGTGTGGCCGGCCTTGAGCAGCCCCTGGGCGAGTGCCAGCCCGGCGAGCCCACCGCCGGCGATGAGTACGTGCAGCGAGCGAGTGTCAGACACCTGTGTCTCCTGAGGGTTGGTGGGAAGGGTCAGTGGGTGCTGGGCCGGACCAGCCGGTCGTACGCCGCGTAGGCCGCGGCCTTGTCGTTGATCTCGTCGCGCACCTTGGCGTGGCGGCCGGCCGTCTCGAGGATCTCGTCGTAGTGGGCCCGTCGCTCGGCCATCGTGATGACCGACGAGTCGAGGTCGGTCCACTCGACCGAGAAGTTGTCGGCAAGACGCCCGTACGCGCCGCAGGTGGCGCACTGCACCGCGCGGCCCTTGAGCTCGACGACGCTGAGGTGGCACAGCGGGCAGGCACCGGGCTCGCCGCGGTAGACGGCCGCGTCGAACTCCACGCCGAGCTGCTGGGCGACGGCGCGGCCGAGCTGGGCCGCCCTGGCCAGCCCCTCGTCGTCGAGCACGACCGACTGCGGGGTGCCGGACCCGGCCAGCACGATCTGGTCGACGACCGCTGTCTGCATCGAGAAGGTCAGCGAGTGCATCACCGGCAAGGCGAGCGTCTTCCACTGCGTGGTCAGCGATCCGCCGACCGCAATCAGTCCGGCGACCCGAGGCCGCAGCACCCGCTCGTCCAACCGGAACGGCACCGTCGGCTCGTGGCCGGCGGCGCGTGCAGCGAGCAGCCGCTCGACGATGGCCTTGTCGGCGTTGGGCCCCAGCAACCGGTCGATCACCAGCTTGAGCCGCGCGGGCACGGTACGGCTGATGATCGGCGCGGCCACGATGACCCCGTCGGCCTCCATCAGCCGCTCCCAGAGCCACCACAGGTCGTCCGACACGGGCACGCCCGCGGGGCCAGACAGGTCGAGGTCGTCGAGCCGCACCCACTCGACGGTCGCGCCCTCCGACTCCGCGGCCTGCAGCGCGGCCTTGAGGGCGATCTCGACGCTGCCGCCGGGCGCGCCCGCACCGAGGCCGAGCAGTCGTTGCGTCATCGTGCGTCTCCTTCCTGCTGGTTCGAGGTGGTTCGAGGTGGCGTTCAGGGGCCCATCGGGCGCAGCGGGTCGGTGCCGTCCCAGCCCTCGGCGAGAGCCGTGAGCCGGCCCTGCATGCCGTTGATCGGTGGGCCGGCGAGGTGGACCTCGATCGGGTGCGGGAACAGCTCGCCGCCGTCGTGCCAGGCGACGTTGACCGCGCCGAGCGACGCCGTGTGCAGCAGCCGGCAGCCCAGCGCCTCCAGGCGTGCCGACTCGGCGGCGAGGTCGTCGACCACCCAGCTCACGTGACCGACGGCTCCGGTACGGATGCCGTAGGCCGCCACGATGTCCGGGTGGGCGGTGTGGACCTCGGCCAGCTCGAGCACGACCGGCCCCCAGGCGGCGAACGCCGCCGAGTGGTCGAAGTAGGTCGGGTCGGTGACGGACATGCCGTCGGCCCAGGTGAAGGACGCGAACCGGACGTGCCGGTGCAGCAGGAACGGCCCGACCCTCAGGGTCCGGACGGCCCGGTCGACGGCGGCCTCGAGGTCGTCGACCCAGTAGCCCACGTGATGCAGTGACGTCACCGCGCGCCTCCAGGATGTCCGGTCAACCTTCGTACAGTGGAAGTCATGTTCTCAGAGTGAGAGTATGGTCCCCGATCTTGTCCAGGGGAAGCCCCCACGAACGAGGAGCCGCCATGAATCTGACCCACCTCGGCCATGCCTGTCTCCTGGTCGAGACAGACCGCGCCCGCGTCCTCGTCGACCCTGGCACGATGTCCGGCTTCGACGACGTCCGCGACCTCGAAGCGGTGCTGGTGACCCACCAGCACCCGGACCACGTCGACCTGCCGCGCCTGGCGGCCCTGCTCGCCGCCAACCCGGCGGCCACGCTGGTTGTCGACGCTGACACAAGCGGCATGCTGGCCGGCGACACGGCAGCCACTCTCGCCGACCTCCCGGCGCACGTCGTGGCCAGGACCGGCGATCGGCTGACCTTCGCCGGCCTGACGATCGACGTGCTGGGCGGGCTGCACGCCGCGGTCTACGCCGACGTGCCGGGCTGCACCAACGCCGCCTACCTCTTCGACGACGGCGCCCTGCTCCACCCCGGCGACTCGTTCTTCGTGCCCGACCGCGACATCGACGTGCTGGCGGTGGCGGTGGACGGGCCGTGGCTCAAGCTGGCCGAGGCGGTCGACTACGTCCATGCGGTCTCGCCGCGTGTCGCGGTGCCGATCCACGAGGGCGAGACCACCGACCCCGCGAAGTACGCCGGCATGCTCGCCGCCTTCTCCCCTGCCGGCGTGGTCCAGCGGCTCACGAGGGACCAGCCGACCACGCTGTAGTCCACGAGTGGCTGCCCGCTGTCACCCGCGATGTCGAGCCGTCGGGCAGCACCACCTCGGCGGTCGTCCCGCCGGGCACCACCACGTCGAGGCTCAGCCCCTCGTCGCCGACCTGCCAGGAGACCTCGATCAGCCCGTACGGGGACTCGTGGGCGGTGCGGGCCCACGTCAGGCCTCCGCCCGGCTGCGGCCGTACCCGGAAGGTGCGGTAGCCCGGGGCGGTCGCCGCCAGCCCCGCGACGTAGCCGTGCAGGAACGAGACCACGGATCCCTTGCTGTAGTGGTTGAGCGACTCGTGCGGCACCCCGTCGGCGTCGACGCCGTTCCAGCGCTCCCAGACGGTGGTGGCGCCGCGGTCGATCATCGTCAGCCACGACGGCTCGGTGTCCTGCAGGAGCAGGGCGTAGGCCGTCTCGAGGTGGCCCGCCTCGGCGAGCGTCGGTAGCAGCAGGCCGGTCGAGAGGAAGCCGGTCGACAGGTGACCGCCGGCCTCGGCGACGAGCTCCACCAGCCGCGCCGCGACCGCCGGACGCAGCTCGTCCGGCACCAGGCCGAAAGCGAGCGCGCGCACGTGGGACGCCTGGGTCTGCACGGCCAGCGAGCCGTCCGTCCCGACGAACTCCGCCCGCCAGGCGGTACGCGCTCCGTCGGCAACCTCGCGAAACCTCTCCACCGTCGCCGCGTCCGCGCCGATCAGCTCGCCGATGCGCGCCGCGGTCGCCGCCGACCGGTGCAGGTAGGCGGTCGCGACCTCCGACTTGTCGGCCATGACGAAAGCGCCGAAGTCGGTGATCGCAAAGCCGGGCTCGAGCCACTCGCCCCAGTGAAAACCCCTGTCCCACAGGAACTTCTCGTACGGGGCTTCGGCCCGCGCCTCCCGCGACGGGTGCCGCCCACTCGCGGCCGCGCCAGCCGCGAAGTCGACCCACCGACGCAGCGAGTCCCAGCTCTCAAGCAGCACCGACCCATCGCCGTACGCCTGGTAGAGGTCCCAGGGCGCGCTGACCACGACGTCGCCCCAGCCGGCCGACCCGTTGAGGCCCCCGACCGGACCGTCGAACCCCTCTGCGGGCGGGCACGGCGCCATGTTGGCGACGCAGCCGTCGGCCCGCTGGACGAGTGCCACGTCGCGCAGCCACGAGCGGGTGAAGCCCAGGACGTCGTAGAGGTAGGCGGCCGTCGGCGCGAACACCTGCCAATCGCCGGTCCAACCGGCCCGCTCGCGCTGCGGGCAGTCGGTCGGGACCGCGCAGACGTTGCCGCGCAGCGACCAGACGACCGCCTCGTGCAGTCGGGTGATCCGCTCGTCGCTGCAGGAGAACCAGCCGGTGCGCCGGAGGTCCGAGTGGACGACGACGCCCGTGACGTCGTCGGCGCCGAGCGGCCCAGGGTGGCCCTCGACGCGCACGTAGCGGAAACCGTGGGTGGTGAAGCGCGGCTCGAAGACGTCGCCGGGGCGGCCGGCGGAGACGACCTCGTCAACCTGCCCCAACGGCAGCGGCTCGGGAAAGATCGGCACGTTGACGTCGAGGTGCGCTGTCGTCAGGTCGCCGTCGGCGTCGAGGTGCTCGCCGTGCCGCAGCGTGATGCGGGTGCCCGCTGGGCCGAGGTCGGACAGCCGTACCCAGCCGTTGATGTTCTGCCCGAGGTCGACGATGAAGGCGTCGCCGACGGCGGTGACGGAGACCGGCCTGATCTGCTCGGTACGGCGCACGGGCGGGGCGACTGGCCGGATGATGGCGACCCCGTCCTCGCGCAGAACCGCTTGCTGCCAAGCGTTGTCGTCATAGCCGGCACCATGCAGCGCGTCTTCGACGAGGCGACGGTCCTCGCGCTGGCCGCCGATCAGGTCGGCAGCCGTGATGTGCGACGGCGAGGTGCGCCAGCCGTCGCCGGCGAGCAGCGTCCAGCCGTCGGGGCCTAGGCTCTCGAGCTGGACCCGTACGGCCGTCGTCTCGCCCCACTGGTCGGCGACCCGGGGCATGCCGACCTGCCCGCGGTACCAGCCGTCCGCCAGCAGGACGGCGACGACGTTGGGCCCGGGACGCAGCAGGGAGGAGACGTCGTGGGTCTGGGCCTGCACCCTCTTGCCGTACTCGGTGAAGCCGGGCGCCAGCTCGTCGTCGCCGACGCGGGTCCCGTTGACGTACAACGCATAGAGGCCGAGCGCCGTCACATGGACGCGGACCTGGGCCTCGGGGGCGACCTCGACCACCGACCGCAGCCAGTAGGCCGGACGCGAGCCCTTGGGCGCGCGTACCGGCTCGTCGACGCCGACCCACGGCACGACCCAGTGCGGGCCGGGCCCGGCGATCACGACCGGGGCGCTCCAGGCGCTCTCGCCGAGGTCGGTCCAGACCTGCACCCGCGCCGACGCCAGCTGGTCGACGACGAGGTGGGACTGGTCGTCCGACTCGACCCTGCCGCTGTCATGGCCCTCGGAGGTCGTGACGCGGTACGCGACCTGGCGGCTCGCGCCGTCCGGCAACCACCACGACAGCACCGGCCGGTCGCCCTGACCGTAGGCGTCACCGCCGGCCAGCTCGACCCGCAGCGCACGCGGAGCTGCCTGCCCCGCGATGCTCACCCGCGGCTCACACGAACATCGAGGCCCGCGCCCCGGTGATCCAGCCCACCAGCTGGTCGTTGTCGGTCTCCGCCATCGCGACGTCCGCCACCTTGCGGCCGCGGTTGAGCACGACGACGCGGTCGCAGACGTCCATCGCCAGCGGCAGGTTGTGCGTGACCAGCACGATCGCGATGCCCTGGTCGGCCATGCGCCGGATGAGGGACTGCACCTGCTGGGTCTGCTCGTAGCCGAGGGCAGCCGTTGGCTCGTCGAGGAGCAGGACGCCGTTGCGCTCGCCGGTGACCCGGGTCGCGCTGCGGGCGAGCGCCACGACCTGGCGCTGGCCGCCGGAGAGCATCTCGACCGGGCGGGTCACGGCAGCGGTCCGGACGCCGAGCTTGTCGAGCTCGAGCTCGGAGCGCTTGCGCTGCGCCTTGTGGTCGACGAAGCCGAGCCAGCCCAGCGGTCCCTTGCGCAGGATCTCGCGGCCGATGTTGAGGTTGGTCGCGACGTCCTGGGCCTCGACCAGGGCGAGGTCCTGGTAGACCATCTGGATGCCGGCGGTGCTCGCGTCGCTGGGCGCGCTGAACGACGTCTCCTTGCCGTGCACGAGGATCGTGCCGGACGTGGGACGGTGGGCACCCGACATCACCTTGAGCAGGGTCGACTTGCCCGCGCCGTTGTCGCCGAGCAGGCCGACCACCTCGCCCTGGCCGACCCGGAAGTCGATGGAGTCGAGCGCCCGGACGAATCCGTAGTGCATGTCGATGGACTGCAGCTCGAGCGCAGCGGCATCTGCCTGCGGGGTCACGGTCATCACCTCCTGCCACTGTGAACGGAGGCCTGGGCCGTGGCGACCAGGCGGTTGGACACCGAGTCGGAGATCCACTTCTCCAGGCCGAGCGAGGCGAGCAGCAGCAGGCCCGTGACACCGGTGCCCCAGTAGGGGTCGATGCCCTTGACCGTCAGGCCGTTGGAGATGGTCGCCAGCAGCAACGCCCCGACCAGCACCCGCGGCAGAGAGCCCCGGCCACCGGCGAGGGAGACACCGGCCAGCGCCACAGCGGTGAGCGCCGTGAAGATGATGGCCGGGCTCGCGTCGGGATTGGCCTCGGTGACCACGGCGGTGTTGACCAGCCCACCGAGCGCCGCACAACCCGCGCTGATGACGAAACCGAGCACCTTGTAGCGCCCGGCCGGGATGCCGGAGCGGCGTACCGCCTCGGCATTGCCGCCGACCGACATCATGCGGATGCCGTCACGGGTGCGGGTCAGGAAAATCGTGAGGATGAGGAACACGGCGGCCGCGATGTAGACCGGCGCCGGCACCCCTCCGTAGCGCTGCGTACCCATGAAGTGCAGCTTGTCGAGGCCCGGGATGGTGGACCCCGTGACGATGATCGACGCGGCGGCCGTGGTGATTGACAGCGTGCCGATCGTCACCACGATCGGGTTGAAGCCGCGCAGCGAAATGACCCCGTTGACGACACCGACGACGACGCCGACACCCAGCCCGGCCAGCAGGGCGAGCCAGGTCGGTGTGCCGTGGATCATCAGCCAGCCGCACACGCACGAGGCCAGCGCCGCGGAGCCCGGGATCGACAGGTCGAGGGCGCCGCAGATGATGCCGACCGCGACCCCCGCCGCGTAGATGGCGGTGATGGCCGCCGCGTTGGCGATCAGCTTGGCGTTGTCGACGCTGCCGAAGTACGGGTGGGCCCAGACGGTGAAGGTCAGCAGGACCAGCGCCCATAGGACGAACAGACCTCGGTCGCGGATGAAGATCAGCGCCCGGATGCTGATCGGGTCCGACTCCGGCTTGCCGGACGGGAGCGGGGCCGTGCTGGTCCCTGCGGGGGCAGGGACCAGCACGTTCTTCGCCTCGTGGGGCTGGTGGGTCATGCTCATCTCTCAGCCCTTGGAGGTGACGATTTTCTGGGGCACGGTGAGGACCAGGCCGTTGGCCTTGGGGTTGGCCTGCATCTTCACCAGGGTGTCGAAGGACTGTGCCATGTCAGCCCCGAACTGCAGCGCGACCGACGCGAAGATCTTGCCACTCTTGACGTCGCCGAGCACCTCGTCGTTGCCGCCGAAGTCGGTGTTGCAGGCCAAGGTCTTGCCCGCCGCACTGAAGGCACCGAGGGCGCCAAGCGAGCCCTCGTCGGTCGAGGCCATGACGCCCTTGAGGTTGGGGTGACCCTGCAGCGCGTTGCCGATGGCCGTCTGGCCGGCGGCCCGGTCGCTGATGGGCAGCGTCTGGACGATGGTGGCTCCCGGGGCGGCAGCCTTGAGGGCAGCGATGGCAGCTGCCTCGAACTCCGCCTTGCCGGCCTGGCCCGGGGTCGACACGGCGAAGAGCACGTCGCCCTTGCCGCCGTTCTTCTGGGTCAGGCACTGGCCGAGCTGGTCACCGAGGGCCTTGCCGCCCTGGGCGTAGTCGATGTAGTCGAAGGTGATGCCCGGCTGGGGGCCGGAGTAGCCGTACTCGTCGGGCTTACCGTTGACGAGGATCGGGACGCCCTTGGACTGGGCCTCCTTGAGGGTGCCGCCCATCGACTTGGGGGCGACCGCGATGACCCAGGCGGCGCCTGCCCGCTTGGAGTCGATGACGGTGCTGAGCCCCTGGGTCTGGGCGGTCGCGCTGAAGTTGGGGTCCTGGACGATGACGCTCCAGCCCTTGGACGAGGCGTAGCCCTTGAGGCCCGCCGCGAGTCCCTTGAGAGCCGGCGGCGCCAGCGACAGCGGCGAGAACACCAGCGTCTTGGGCAGGGTGGACGTAGCCGCCGGGGTCGACGCTGCTGCGCCAGAGGTGCTGGCCGCGGCGGCCGACGTGCTGGCAGCCGCTGAGGTGGCGGTGGCCGCCGACGTGCTCGCGGCTGCAGCTGCGGTCGTGCTGGCTGCGGCCGCCCCGGCCGACGTGGCCGCGGCAGCGCTGGAGCTGCTGGACGACGCCGAGCTGCCGCTGGACGAGCTGCAGGCGGCGAGGAGCACGGTCGCCGCACCGAGGGAGAGAGCGGAGACAGCGCGGGTGGGGCGCCGAGTTGGGTTGCTCACTGGCGTTCTCCTCGAGGAGTGATGCACTCTCACATCGTGAAAGTGACTTTCTGACGAGTACGTTACGACGCGGTAGCCACGATGTCCATGGGTTCCGGCAGGGTTACTCAGTTGTGATCTACGGCCGCTCGGGCAGGGTCAGGTCCACGAGCTCTCGAGGCCATGGACGAGGGCGACCATGGCGTCGTGGCCGGGGGTGGCCACGCCGACGCGACGCCCCTCGGCGGCGATGCCACCGTTGAGCACGTCGACCTCGGTCAGCCGCCGGGCCAGCACGTCCTGCAGCATCGACGGCTTGTGCCCGAAGGCCTCGACGATGGCCTCCTCGACCGAGTCCGACGGGTCGTGCAGCAGCGTGATGCCCGCCGCATCAGCCACCGCGAGGGCCTCGACGATGAGCCGGTCGACCTCGGCGCGCAGCAGCGGGTGGGTGCAGACCTGGCCCACCGTGAGGCCGGTGAGAGCGGCGATCGCACTCGTCGCGGCGTTGAAGACGAGCTTGGTCCACTGCGGGCCCCGGGCGTCGTCAACGGCGAAGGTGCGCAGCCCCCCCTCGGTGAGAAGCCCTGCCAGCACGGCAATCTCGTCGGGTCTGGCGGGGCTGGGCTCGAAGGGGCCAAACCACGAGTCGCCCGGTCCGTCGTACCGCACGGCCCCTGGCTCGGTGACGTGGCCGGCGGTCACGATGCTGCCGCGGATCACCCTCGGCAGGAGCTCGGCCACGACCTCCTCGTTGCCCACGCCGTTCTGGACGCTCACCACAGCGGCGTCGCTGATCGCCTGGAGGGCCGCTCGTACCGCGTCTCGCGTGTGCAGTGCCTTGGTCGCGGCGATCGCGAACTGGCAGGGCGGCAGGCCCGCGGCGTCGGTGAGGGCGCGCACCGGTGCGACGAAGTCGGCGTGGCCGCTCACCCGCAGGCCGTGCGCCTCGATGGCGGCGACATGCTCGGCCCAGGGATCGACCGCCCAGACCTCGACGCCGGGTACGCGGGCGAGGTGGGCGGCGTAGAGGGAGCCGATCGCGCCGCAGCCGAGGACGGCGACACGCACCGGCAACGCGGTGTCACTCATCCGCGGCTCACCTCGCGAGCGATCTCCGCGCAGGCATGCGGCTCGGGGCCGGCCACCCCCAGGCCACCGACCACGCGGCCGTCGGCGACGAGCGGCACCCCACCAGGAGCGGCGAGGAACGGCGTGGGGTGCAGCGCCCCGAGGGACGGCGTCGCCGCGCCGAAGCGGGTGACCACCTCCGCGCTCGCGCAGCCGAAGCGGGCCGCAGTGGCAGCGGTCGCGAGCGCCACCTCGACCCCGCCGGCGACCGCGTGGTTCATCCGGTCCTGCTGCACCGGGTCGCCACCTCGGTCGACGACCGCAACGGCGACCAGCAGTCCTCGTTCCGCCGCCGCCGCGATGACGCGATCGCACAGCGCGCGCGCCCAGGCCAGCTCGCGCTGACGCGATGCCGTGGGAGCCGGTGCCGTACCCAGGCTGTTCTCGGGGGCCACGACGAGATCGCCGAAGCGGGCGACCCACCGGGCCTCGTCGTCGCCGTGCTGGCCGACGTAGGGGACCCCGAGCGCGTACGCGATGAGCAGGTCCTCAGGGTTGGCCGCCTTGCCGTCGGCGCTGACCACCTCGGGCGCCACGCCCGCAGGAAGGAACGGGCTGACCGTGGCACCCGACGCGGCGATGCCACCGACCACCACGCCATCCGCGTCGAGCACAGGCATGCCACCGGCGCCGGGGAAGACCGCCTGCGGTGACGCCTGCACGAAGCCGGTCGAGATCGGCAGCGGCAGCGTCGTCATGCGGCGCAGGTGCTCGGTGCTCGGGATCTGCTGGGTCGCCGAGATCCAGGCCTTGGAGGCCGCGCGGGTCATGCCACCCGGCCCGCCCTGGTCGAGGCGCGAGGCGGTGACGAGGGCGCCGCTCGCGCCGACGACGGCGATGCCGCCGCGCAGGCCGAGCTGCTCGCACTTGTCGACGGCGCGCTGGACCAGCGCCCGCGCCTGGTCCAACGGGATGTCTTGCGGGTGAGTCGTCATGCTGCGCCGCTCTGGTCGAGGAGGACGGAGATCTTGCCGAGCGACGGGCCGGCCGCGAGGTGGGCGAACGCGACCTCGAGGTCGTCGAACGCGAAGGTCTCGTGCACCGGCGGCATCACGGCGCCGTCGTCGACCAGCGCGGAGAGGCGCGCGATCGACTGCGGCGTCGGGGTCGAGTGAACGTTGGTGCAGACGATGTCCCCGAGCAGCTCAGGCACGCCGCCGTTGGTCGTGGAGGCAGCGCGTCCCCCGGGACGCAGCAATGCGCGGCACACCCGGGCGAACGTGGCGTGCGCTTCGTCCTCGCCGACACCCATCACTGTGGACGTGGCGTGCTTGGCCAGGTCGACGAGGCCGTCGACGCCCCCGGGAACGACCGCCCGCACCTGCTCGATCAGGTCACCCGCGCTCCAGTCGACGACGTGGGTCGCCCCGAGCGAACGGACGAGCGCGACCTGCTCCGGCGTGCGGGCCGTGGCGACGACCTCGGCGCCCGAGGCGGCAGCGATCTGGACGGCGTAGAGCCCGACCCCGCCGGTTGCCCCGTTGACGAGGACGACAGCGCCTGGGCCGGTGGGAACGGCGTCGACGCACTCGAGCGCCGTGATGCCCGACTGGGCAAGGACTCCGGCCTCAGCGAGCGTGGCCTTCAACGGCACCGGGCCGACGCACATGTCCTCGGGTACGACGACGTAGTCGGCGAAGGTGCCGTCGCCGATGTACGCACGCTTGACGAACCCGTACACCTCGTCGCCGACGCGGTGCCTGGTCACGCCCGCGCCGAGGCGCTCGACGACGCCGGCGACGTCGCGCCCCAGGACGGCGGGAAACCGGTGCTCCTGCATCTCGCGGAAGAACCCCGACCAGATGAGGCGGTCCACCGGGTTGACCGAGGTGGCGTGGACCCGTACCAGAATCTCTCCGGGGCCGGGCTCGGGGGCGGGCAGCTCGACCAGCTCGGCGCTGCCGAACCCGGTCATCGCGAACGCTTTCATGACCCTCCTGACATCGTCGTCGTGGTCGGGGTGCGGGTGGGGCTAGGCACCGACCATGTTGTAGCCGCCGTCGGCCACCATGTAGGTGCCGGTGATGTGGCTGGCGTCATCGGTGGCGAGGAACAGCGCGGCGCCGGCGATCTCGGCCGGCCCAGGGATGCGACCCATCGGCGTCAGCGACCGCAGCTGGTCGCCGCGGCCGGACTGCCAGTCCTTGCGGCCCAGGGTCGCCTCGGTCTCGATGAAGCCCGGCGCGAAGATATTGACCCGCACGGTGGGCGCGAAGGCATGGGCGTAGGACTTGGTGGCGCCGAGCAGGCCGTACTTCGCCGCCGCGTACTGGGGGGCACGGGCGCTGCCGCGCACGATGACGGTCGAGCCGATGTTGACGATGCTGCCGTGGCCCTGGTCGAGCATGCGCTTGCCGAACTCGTGGATGCAGGCCATGGTGCCCTTGATGTCGACGGCCAGGACGTGGTCGATCGACTCCTCGGTGATGTCCCGCCAGGACATCTGCTCGCGGGCCACGTCACCGACGTTGTTGATGAGCACGTCGACCCCGCCGAGCTGCTCGAACGCCGCGTCGGCCATGGCCGCGACCTGGGCCCACTCGACGATGTCGGCCTGCAGCAGCACGGTCTCGGCGCCTTCGGCCCGTACCCGGTCGGCGGTCGCCTGAGCACCCGCCGCCGAGCTGCGGTAGTGGATGCCGACGACCCGGGCGCCCTCCTGCGCTGCGCGTACGGCGATCTCGGCACCGAAGCCGGTGCCGGCTCCGGTCACCACGACCGAGCGGCCTTCGAAACGGCGGGGGATGGGCAGGGGCGCAAGTGCCACGACGCGGTCCTTCGGGTTGAGGGGTGGGACGGTCAGACGAGTGTGCGTCCGCCGTCGATGTAGAGCACCTGACCGGTGACGAAGCCGGCTCTGTCGGAGGCCAGGAAGGTCACGGCATCGGCGACCTCAGTGGGTTTGCCGAGGCGACCGGCCGGGACGAGGGCCTCGAGCCCCTCCCGGTGACCGTCGCGGTCGAGGTAGCCGCGGGTGAGGTCTGTTTCGACGTAGCCCGGCGCTACGGCGTTGACGGTGACGCCGTCGGCGGCCCACTCACGGGCCATGACCCGCATCATCTGGTTGACCCCGCCCTTGGTCGCGGCGTACGGCGCGTGGTGCGGGTGGGCGAGGAGAGCGGAGACCGAGGAGACGAAGACCATGCGGCCGTAGCCGGCGGCCACCATGCGCCGGCCGACCTCCTGGCCCAGCCACCAGGCGGTCGACAGGTTGAGGGTGAGGATCGACTGCCAGTCGGCGTCGGTGAGCTCGAGCACGGGACGGCGCTCGTTGCGGCCGATGGCGTGGAGGAAGACCTCGGGGGTGCCGATGAGGGCTGCCGCCTCCTCGACGGCGGCCCGGCTCGACTCGGGCGTGCTCACGTCGGCGACGAGCGGGATCACCTCGCCACCCGCCTCTTTGGCCTGCCGCGCCACCCGTTCGAGGTGCTCCTCGTTGCGGTCGACGGCGACCACCAGCGCGCCCTGCGCGGCCAGCGCCACTGCGCTGGCCCCACCGAGGCCGCCGGCCCCGACGACCAGCGCCGGTCGACCGGAGAGCCCGAGCCAGTCCGCCATGTGCACCTCGACATTGATTCTCGTATGGCGAAAGTCGCTTTCTGCTAAAGTAGACGTGCACCGCCGCTCTGTCCAGGCAACGGCGGGCACCCCCTAGGCTTGGCTCGTCCGCCCCCCGCTCCAGGACCTCCCGCAGCTGTCGCGAAGAAGGGTGCCCGATGACCCCGCAGCGCTCCCGCCCCTCGGCCGCCGCCGGTCCGCGCCGCGGTGCGGCCGCGACCGCCAAGGTCGAGACAGAGACAGGCGACAAGCCGGAGTACCGGGTCGAGGCCCTGGCCAAGGGCTTGCGCATCCTCAGCCTGTTCAACGAGCAGCGGCCGTCCTGGCGGGTCACCGACCTCGCCGCCGCGGCCGGGCTACCGATGCCCACCGTCTACCGCGTGGTCATGACGCTGACCTCCGAGGGCTACCTCGACCACCTGCCCAACGGCGACTACCGGCCCGGGGTCAAGACCCTCACGCTCGGCACCGCCGCCCTGCGCAGCCTCGACCTCGTCGGCCTCGCCACGCCTCGCCTCCAGCGTCTCGGGGAGAACACCGGGGAGACCGTCAACCTCGCCGTGCTCACCGGTGACCGGGTGCTCTACCTCGTACGGCTGCGCAACTCCGACCTCGTGACCGCCAACATCCAGGTCGGCTCGACGCTGCCCGCCGTCACGACCTCCATCGGCAAGCTGCTGCTGGCCCACCTCGACGAGGCCGACCTCGACGAGCGCATCACTGCCGAGTCGTTCGCCGCGCAGCACGGCCCCAACGCCAAGGTGTCCCTCGACGAACTGCGTGACGAGCTGCGCTCCATCAAGGAGCAGGGCTGGGCCATGCAGGACGAAGAGCTCGCGTACGGCCTGCGGTCGATCGCGGGTCCGATCACCGCGGCCGGCGGCCGGGTCGTCGCCGGGGTCAACCTCGCCGTCCAGGCCCGCGACTGGTCCACTCAGCGCATCGTGCGCGAGCTCAAGCCGGTCGTTCTCGAGACCTGCGCCGACATCTCCGGGCTCGTCTCCGCCGACAGCACCGGCTGATGAGCGCGCGCCTGCCCAAGCTGGCTCCGGGTGCGCTCGACGACGACCAGCGCGCGGTCTACGACGCCATCGCCGGCGGCCGCCGGGCTCAGGGGCCCCAGCTGTTCCGGCTCACCGACGACGACGGCTGCCTCGAAGGCCCGTTCAACGGCTTCCTGCTGCAGCCGCGGGTCGGCGTCGCGCTGCAGGCCGTCGGCGCAGCGTTGCGTTACGAGACTTCGCTGTCCGACCGGGCCCGCGAGATCGCCATCCTCGTCGTCGCACAGCACTGGGACTCGTCCTTCGAGTGGTACGCCCACGAAGCCATCGGCCGCCACATCGGGCTGACGGACGACGAGCTGGCGGCACTCGGCGACCACCGGTGGGACGCCTTTGCAGGCGACGAGCGCCTGGTCGCGGTCACGTGTCATCTGCTGGCCTCCGCCGGCGACCTCGACGACACCGCGTACGCCGAGGCTGTGGCTGCGCTCGGCTTGCCGCGCCTGTTCGAGCTGCTCACGATCGTCGGCTACTACGCGACGCTTGCCCTGCAGCTGCGGGTCTTCCGGGTGGGCGTCCCCGGCTCCTGAGCGACCGTCTGCCTTGACACCGGGGCCTGGTTGCTAGCACCATCACTGGTGATATTGACTTTCACGATGTGAGAGAAGGCACCGGATGAAGCTCGTGACGTTCGACGAAGGCCGGGTCGGCTACCTCGACGGCGAGGACGTGATCGAGCTCGACGTGCCCTCGACCCGTGCGTACTTCGAGCGCGGCGGCCAGGTGTCCGAGACCGGCGCGCGGCTGGCCCTGGGCGACGTCCGGCTGCGCGCCCCCATCGTGCCGAAGAAGTTCTTCCACACGGCCGGCAACT
The DNA here is from genome assembly GCA_033097465.1 of Acidothermaceae bacterium B102. Lineage (GTDB taxonomy): Bacteria > Actinomycetota > Actinomycetes > JAWWOL01 > JAWWOL01 > JAWWOL01. Next base: position 1,705,876 of record AP028633.1, on the reverse strand, counting down.
TCACCGACCACCACAAGGAGCTGGAGGCGGTCAACTGGTCGCACCCGGTGCACAAGGGCATCGTGTTCTTCCAGAACGTCGATGCGATCATCGGCCCGGACGACGCGATCGTCTATCCCGAAGGCCTGACCAAGGAGCTCGACTACGAGCTCGAGCTCGCCGTGATCATCGGCAAGAGCGGCAAGTTCTTCGGGCCGGAGGAGGCCGAGGACTACATCGCCGGCTACATGGTCTTCAACGACATCACCGCGCGCGACATCCAGCGCCGCGAGATGCAGTCGGGCGTCTTCTCGTTCTCCAAGGGCATCGACACGTTCTGCCCCATCGGCCCGTGGATCGTCACCAAGGACGAGATCGCCGACCCGCAGTCGCTCGCGATGGAGCTCCGGGTCAACGGCGAGAAGCGACAGAGCGGCAACACCGCCCAGATGGTCATCTCGCTGCCGCACCTGGTGGCCCACCACTCGGCCCAGGGCTACAGCGCCGGCGACATCATCACCACCGGCACCATCTCGGGCGTCGCCGCCGTGCAGCCCAACCCGTTCGACTTCTACCTGCGCCCCGGCGACCAGATCGAGGCCGAGATCGAGGGCGTCGGCATCCTGCGCAACCACGTGGTGGCCTGGAAGGAAGCGCACGACACCGAGCCCTACACGACCGACCTCTACTCCTCCGCACCCTGAGGTGAGGTTCGGTACGGTCGCGGGCCGGCTCGTCCTGGTCGACGGCGGGCGTGCGCTCGACGTTGCCACGGCCTCTGGGGGAGAGTTGCCCTCGGACGTCGTCGCGGCTCTGGGGCGCTTCGCGGAGCTGGTCGCCTGGGCGTCGACCGCTGACTGGGCCGGGGCCTTCGCCATCTCGCCAGAGCAGCTCGGACCGCCCGTGCCAGCGCCTCGCCAGGTCTTCGCCATCGCGCTGAACTATGCACCCCATGCGGCGGAGGCCGGCTACGAGCCGCCGCCTCTGCCCCTGGTGTTCACCAAGTTTCCCAGCTGCATCACCGGTCCGGTCACCACCGTGACGCTGCCCGAGGGCAACGTCGACTGGGAGATCGAGATCGTAGCGGTCGTGGGCCGCGGCGGGTTCGACATCGCCCGCGAGGACGCCTGGGATGCCCTCGCCGGCGTCACCCTCGGCCAGGACCTCTCCGAGCGGCTGCTGCAGAACGCGGGCAAGCCACCGCAGTTCTCCCTCGCCAAGTCCCACCGCGGCTTCGGTCCGACCGGCCCCGTCGTGGTCACGCCCGACGAGCTCTCCGACCGCGACGACCTGTCGTTCTTCTCCACCATCGGCGACGAGGTGATCCAGCACGGCCGCACCAGCCAGCTCGTGTTCCCGATAGACGACCTGGTAGCGCGGCTCTCGGCGGTCTGCCCGCTTCTCCCGGGAGACCTCATCTTCACGGGTACGCCCGAGGGTGTCGGCAACCGGCGTACCCCTGCGCGGTTCCTGCAGGCGGGCGAGACCCTGGTCAGCACGCTCGACGGTGTGGGCGAGCTCCGGCAGACCTTCGTCCGCTGAGCTCACGACGGGGAGCAGCGCCTTAGGTAGTTTAGAAGGCTTTATTGGATCTAGATAAAGCCTTCTAAACCTTGTACAGGGCTGCGCATGCAAGCGCTCACCAACCCATACACGCCAAACGCTGGCGCAGAGCCGCAGGCCGTTGTTGGCCGCGATGATCAACTTGCCTTGTTCGACCTACTTCTCGCACGGATTGCGCGAGGGCGAACCGAGCAGTCGATGATCATCACCGGTCTACGGGGTGTGGGCAAGACGGTGCTGCTCGGCCAGTTTCGCACCAAGGCCCTGGAGCGCAATTGGGTGGTTGTCGAAGTTGAGGTCAGCAAGCACGACGATCTCCAGTTTCGTCGCGAAATGTCGGCCCGCCTACGGACAGCGCTGCTGGAGTTGTCTCCGCGTGCACGCTGGACCAGCCGATTCAGCCACGCCGCAGCGGTTCTCAAATCATTTGCGTTGACCGTCGACGCCTTGGGCAACTGGTCAGCCGGCCTCGACGTCGAGGCCGCCGAGGGGTACGCCGATCACGCCGACCTTGCCATGGACCTGGCCGACGTGTTCATCGCTCTCGGCGAGGCCGCTCAAGAGCAGGGGCAGGGGGTGGTGCTGCTTCTCGATGAGGCGCAGTTTCTCAGCAAAGCCCAACTCGAGGCCCTGATCGCCGCTCTTCACAAAATGGTGCAACGCAAGCTGCCCATCACGATGGTCGGTGCGGGGCTGCCACAGATCGCCGAACTGGCGGGCGACGCCAAGTCGTACGCCGAACGGCTGTTCAAGTTTCCGAAGATCGACATTTTGTCTCGGACAGACGCTAGGGCCGCCCTGACGCGACCGGCGCAGGACGAAGGCGTGCGCTTCACCGACGACGCGCTCGACGAGGCGTTCGCCATAACGGGCGGCTACCCGTACTTCATTCAGGAACTGGGCTACGCAGTCTGGACCCTCGCTCGGGGTCCGCTCATCACGCTGGACGACGTCCAGATCGCCTCCCCCGCCTACGAATCCAAGCTTGACGCGTCCTTCTTCCGGGTGCGCTTGGATCGGGCCACCGAGCTCCAACGCGCCTACCTCCGAGCGATGGCCCAGCTCGGAGCGACCGCTCAGAAGGCTTCAGACGTCGCAGAACTCATGGGCCGCGCATCGACGAACCTCGGACCAACCAGAGCAGAGCTGATCAACATGGGGTTGCTGTTCACTCCGGAGCATGGATACGCGGCTTTCACCGTTCCCCATTTCGACCGGTTCTTGTTGCGCGCCATCCCTGTACTTGATGTGCCTGAATTGAAGCCCCGGCGCCGCCGCTCCCCAGGCATCTAGCGAACCGAACCCAAGCCGAGCGTCGGTGAGTTCCCGGTTGTGATGGGCGCGCTGCCGACGCCGTGGACGGAGCCCTTCGTGCTTACGTCGAGTGTCAACACCACACCGTCCGTGCGGACAAGGGGTCGCCCACACCATCGCAGCCGCTGTCACCTCGCCGGGAGCCTTGACACGTCATCCGAGGGAGCAGAGACTTCGAGGCAATGTGATATTGACTTTCACGATGTGAGAACGGGGTTCACGATGGCACGAACGGTCTTCACCGGTGGTCAGGTCTTCGACGGTACGGGCAGCCCCGCGTTCGTCGGGGAGGTCGTGATCGAGGGCGATCGCGTCGTCGAGGTGCGCCGGGGCCATCACCCCGACCTGCACGGGGGCGACACCGTTGTCGACGTCGCCGGCCACACGGTGATGCCGGGCATGGTCCAGTCGCACACGCACCTGACGTTCCCCTCAGCCGTCGGCCACATCGACCCCAGCTTCAACCCGCCGCTCGACGTGTCGTTCTTCCACCACATCCAGGGCTTCGAGTCCGAGCTGGCCCGCGCCGAGCGCAACGCCAAGATCACCCTCGACGCCGGCTTCACCTCGGCCTACTCCGCGGGCTCCATCATCGAGATGCCGGTCGAGCCGGTGCTGCGCGACAAGCTGCGCGCGGGCGTCATCCCCGGGCCGCGGTTCCTCGCCGCGGCGGCCGAGCGCGACAACCTGCCGCAGCGCCCCGACGGCCGGTTCATCTCCGACTGGCAGGGACCCGAGGCCAGCGCGCGGTGGGTGCACGAAAAGGCGGCGCAGGGATTCGACAGCGTCAAGTTCCTGGTGAGCAACGACGACGTCTTCGTCCCGGGCGGCAGCCAGATGACGCAGTACTCCGCCGCCGAGCTCAACGCCGCCGGCGAGGCGGCCCGCGAGGACGGCGTCTGGCTCAACGGGCACTGCCAGTCGTCCGAGTCGGTCAAGCTCGCGGTCCAAGCCGGCTTCCGCTCCATCTACCACTGCACCTACGCCGACGAGGAGGCGCTCGACCTGCTCGAGTCGGTCAAGGACACCGTCTTCGTCTCGCCCGCGCCCGGCATCATCTACGCCAACGTCCACGAGGGCGTCGAGCACGGCATCACCCGCGAGGTCGCCGAGAGCATGGGCTCGGTACGGGCGTTCGAGGGCATGCAGGCGATCTACCCCGAGATCCGCAAGCGCGGCATCCGCGCCCTCATCGGCGGCGACTACGGCTTCCCCAACAACCCGATCGGCCGCGACGCCCGCGACCTCCAGCTCTTCGTCGACTTCCTCGGCTACTCACCGGTCGAGGCGCTGGTCGCCGCTACGCAGTACGGCGGCCAGCTCATGGACATGGGCGACGAGCTCGGGCTGCTGAAGCCCGGCTACCTGGCCGACCTGCTGGTGGTCAAGGGCGACCCGACGGCCGACGTCACCGTCCTGCAGCACGCCGACAACCTCACCTACATCGTCCAGAACGGCGCCTTCTACAAGTCGCCCGTCACGGTGTGAGCGACCCGCTGCTGCCGGACGGCGTCACCGTACGACAGGACGTCGTCCACACCCGCGTCCCCGGCTACCGGCCGCTGACCCTCGACCTCTACCTTCCCGACCAGGGCGCCGCCGCCGTCTGCGTCTATGCCCACGGCGGCGGGTGGCGGCTGGGCTCACGCCGCGAAGGTCCCGGGCCGGTCGGGCCGACGTCGCGGCGGCTCTTCGGCCGCATGGCCGCCCGGGGGCTCGCCGTCGCCTCGATCGACTACCGGCTCTCCGGCGAGGCTCGGTTTCCCGCCCAGCGCGACGATGTCGCCGCCGCCTGCCGCTGGCTGCTCGAGGATGAGACCGTGGGCGGCCTGCCCCTGGTGGTCTTCGGGGTCTCCGCCGGCGGACAGCTCGCCGCTCTCGCCGCCCTCGACCCAGACCTTCCGGTACGGGCGGCAGCCCTCTGGTACGCGGTCACCGACCTCCCCGGCCTGCCGGATGACATCGACGCCGTGGGCGGTGATTCCGATCGCGGGCCCGGCTCTCGCGAGGCCCAGCTGCTCGGCGCACCCGCGAGCGACCTACCCGACCTCGCCCGTGACGCCAGCCCTGTCGCGCACGTCACGGCTGGCGCCCCACCGTTCCTGCTCATCCACGGCGACGCCGACCTGATGGTGCCCGTCCGTCAGAGCCAGCGGCTGCACGACTTGCTCCAGGCGTTCGGAGCCAGCTCCACCCTCGACCTCGTGCCGGGCTACAGCCACATGTTGCCTGGCATTCCGGCCGCAGACCTCGAGGCGCTGGTCGACCGCACCACGGAGTTCTTGCTGCTGCACGCAGCGGGGACGCCCTAGCCGAGGACAGCGATCGGAGTGACCGTCATGGACAACGCGACCGACCGCTGGCACGACCGCCTGGTCATCCGCGAACTCGTGGAGAACTGGGCGGTGTGGCGCGATGCTGGCGACTGGGAGCGGTTCGCGACCGTCTGGCACCATGACGGCTGGATGACGGCGACCTGGTTCCAGGGGCCCTATCTAGACTTCATCCAGGTCAGCAGCGAGGCGTTCGAGCGCGGGGTCTCGATTCTGCACTTCCTCGGTGGCACCTCCAGCGACCTCTCCGGCGTGCGGTCGGTCACCCAGACCAAGATGACCATCAGCCAACGAGCGATCGTCGGGGGCCTCGAGGTCGATGTGGTGTGCACGGGGCGCTTCTACGATTTCTTGGAGCTCCGGGACGGCAGGTGGGGCATCGTGCGGCGCCAGCCCATCTACGAGAAGGACCGGATGGACCTGATCGACCCCGCCGCGTCGCTCACGCTGGATTCGGTTGTCCTGGAGCGGTTTCCTGTCGGCTACCGGCACCTCGCCTACGTCCAGGAATCGTTGGGTTTCACCGTCCGGCCGGGCCTGCCTGGGCTCACCGGCCCGGCGGTGAACGACCTGTACGACGAGGGACGGGCCTGGCTGGCCGGAGCACCGACGCCCGGTAAGCCGTAGCGGCGCCGCGAGCTCGCTCACGCCGTGCCCTGAGGTCGACCTTCCCTTCCGCTCAGCGGAATTACGGCCACGACGGTGCGCGCTGCTCGTGGACAATCCCCGAGTGTCTATCGTCGTCCGGAACACCCCGCGCACCGACCTCGCCATCGTCGACGGGCTAGCCGAGCTCGGAGTCGCCACCGTCCACGAGGCCCAGGGCCGCATCGGCCTGCTCGCCTCGCGCCTCCGGCCGATCTACCGCCCGGTCGCCATCGCGGGCAACGCCCTCACGTGTGAGGTCGCGCCCGGCGACAACTGGATGCTGCACGTCGCGGTCGAGCAGGCACAACCCGGCGACCTCTTGGTGGTGACGCCGACGAGCCCTTGCGAGGACGGCTACTTCGGCGACCTGCTGGCCACCAGTCTGATCGCTCACGGCGTGCGAGGCCTCGTCATCGACGCCGGCGTGCGCGACATCGCCTTCCTGACCCGCATCGGCTTCCCGGTCTGGTCCAAGGCCGTCTATGCCCAGGGCACGGTCAAGGAGACGGTGGGCAACGTGCAGACGCCGATCATCTGCGCCGGCGCCGCGATCCGGCCGGGCGACGTGATCGTGGCCGACGACGACGGTGTGGTCGTCGTCCGGCGTGAGGACGCTGCCGCCGTACTCGAGAAGGCTCGGGCGCGTGAGGCCAACGAGGTGACCAAGCGGGCCAAGCTCGAGTCCGGCGTGCTCGGGCTCGACCTCTACGACATGCGGCCCCGCCTCGCCGACAAGGGCCTGCGCTACGTCGACTGGTCCGAGACGCCATGAGTCAGACCGCGATCCGGTGCTCGGTGATCCGCGGTGGCACGTCCAAAGGCCTGTACTTTCACGCCGCCGACCTGCCGGCCGACCGGGCGACGCGCGACGCGGTGCTGCTGGCCGCCATGGGGTCCCCCGACCCACGCGAGATCGACGGCATGGGCGGCGCGCACCCACTGACCTCCAAGGTCGCCGTGGTCCAGCGCTCGGAGCGCCCCGACGTCGACGTCGATTACCTCTTCCTGCAGGTGTGGCCCGACCGCGCCGAGGTCTCCGACAACCAGAACTGCGGCAACCTGCTCGCCGGCGTCGGACCGTTCGCGCTCGAAGAGGGGCTGGTCAAGGCGACCGGCGACGTCACCTCGGTGCGCATCTGGATGGACAACACCCAGACCCTCGCCGTCGCCCATGTCCAGACGCCCGACGGACAGGTCCGGTACGACGGCGACGCCCGCATCGACGGCGTCCCCGGCACCCACGCGCCGATCCCCATCGACTTCCTCGACGTGGCCGGCTCGACCTGCGGCGCCCTGCTACCGACGGGCAACGCGGTCGACGAGGTCAACGGCGTGCGGGTCACCTGCATCGACAACGGCATGCCGGTCGTCTGCATTAAGGCCGAGGACCTCGGTCTCACCGGCCACGAGAGCCCCGCCGACCTCGAGGCCAATGAGGCCGTCAAGGAGCGCATCGAGGCGATCCGGCTGGCGGTGGGGCCGCTGATGCACCTTGGCGACGTGACCAGCAAGACCGTCCCCAAGATGAGCCTGCTCTCGGCGCCGGTCAACGGCGGCGTCGTCGACACCCGCACCCTTATCCCCCACCGGGTCCATGACGCCATCGGGGTCTTCGGCGCCGTGTCCGTCGCGACGGCCTGCCTCGTGCCGGGTTCGGTCGCGTCAGAAGTGGCTGACATCAAGGACTTTGGTGAGCTGGTGATCGAGCATCCGACCGGCTTCTTCACCGTCTCGATGAAGGTCGAGGTCGTCGACGGTGCGGTCGTCGTCGAGCAGGCCGCGCTGCTGCGTACGGCGCGGTTGCTCATGCGCGGCGACGTCTTCGTCCCAGCGACCGTCTGGGCAGGCGTGTGATGCGCATCGCGCTGCTCGGCCTCGGTGAGGTGGGCCGCGTGCTGGCCGACCACCTCCGCCAGCACCAGCTCACTGCCTGGGACGTGGCCTTCGACGACCCGGACAGCCGGGCGTCCGCCAACGCCCAGGACCTTTCGGTACGGGCAGCGGTCTCCTCGGCGGACGCGGTCACCGGCACCGACCTGGTCCTCAGCGCGGTCACCGCGGCCAACGACCTCAGCGCCGCGCGTGACGCAGCGAAGGCCATCGGAGTCGGCTGCTGGTACGTCGACCTCAACTCCGCATCGCCTGCCCAGAAGCAGGAGTCGGCTGCTCTTATCGACCAGGCCGGCGGCCGCTACGTCGAGGCGGCCGTCATGTCGCCGATCCACCCCAGGGGCGTCGCCGCGCCGATCCTGCTCGGCGGCCCGCACAGCGACGACTTTGCCGCTGTGGCAAAGACTCTCGGCTTCACCGGGGCAACCATCTACTCGCCGGTGGTGGGCCCGGCGTCCGCCACCAAGCTGGCCCGGTCGGTCGTGGTCAAAGGCATGGAGGCGCTGATCACCGAGTCGATGCTGACGGCGCGGGCGTGGGGCGTCGAGGCAGAGGTGCTCGCGTCGCTGTCCAACCTGCTGCCTGCGGCTGACTGGCCGGCCTTGGCCGACTACATGATCCGCCGGTCGCTCGAGCACGGCGGTCGTCGTGCGGAGGAGATGGACGAGGCCGCGGCCACCGTCGCCGACGCGGGCGTAGAACCCCTGATGGCCAAGGCAACTGCGCTGCGACAGCGGTGGGCCGGCGATCACTCCGAGGCACTGGAGGCGCAGGGCCTCGAGGCCATGCTCGACGCGATCCGGAAAGCGACCACATGATCATCGACTGTCATGGCCACTACACGACCGCGCCCGACGCGCACAATGCGTGGCGCGACGCGCAGGTGGCGGCGTACGACGCGGGCGAGGCTGCACCGCCGTACCCGGAAATCTCGGACGAGGTGATCCGCGAGTCGATCGACCAGCACCAGCTGCGGCTGCTCACCGAGCGCGGCGCCGACATGACGGTCTTCTCCCCGCGCGCCTCGGCGATGGCCCATCACATTGGTGACGAGGCCGTGAGCACCGCCTGGGCCGTTGTTTGCAACAACCTGGTCAAGCGGGTCGTCGACCTCTACCCCGACACGTTCGTCGGAGTCTGCCAGCTGCCCCAGTCGCCGGGCGTGCCGATCGAGCGGTCCATCGCCGAGCTCGAGCGCTGCGTCAACGAGCTGGGCTTCGTCGGCTGCAACCTCAACCCCGACCCCAGCGGCGGGCTCTGGACGTCGCAGCCGCTGACCGACAGGTCGTGGTACCCGTTCTACGAGAAGATGGTCGAGCTCGACGTGCCGGCGATGATCCACGTCTCCGGCAGCTGCAACCCCAACTTCCACGCCACGGGCGCCCACTACATCAACGCCGACACGACGGCGTTCATGCAGTTCCTCACCGGTGACTTGTTCGCCGACTTCCCGACGCTGCGCTTCGTGATCCCCCACGGCGGCGGCGCGGTCCCGTACCACTGGGGTCGCTACCGCGGGCTCGCGGACATGCTCAAGAAGCCGTCTCTGCGTGAGCACGTGATGCATAACGTCTTCTTCGACACCTGCGTCTACCACCAGCCCGGCATCGACCTGCTCCTGGACGTCATCGACACCGGCAACGTGCTCTTCGGCTCCGAGATGGTCGGCGCGGTCAGGGGCATCGACCCGGAGACCGGGCAGTACTTCGACGACACCAAGCGCTACGTCGACGCCTCGGCGCTGACCGACGAGGCCAAGGCGCAGGTGTACGAGGGCAACGTCCGCCGCGTCTACCCACGCCTCGACGCGCTGCTGACCTCACGGGGGCTGTGATGGCCTCCACCCTGTTCACGATGGACCCGGACTGGCTGGTCTTCGACCCCGACCCGACCAAGCCGGCCTACACCCCGCCGCCCGGCGCGGTCGACGCCCACTGCCACGTCTTCGGCCCCGGCGACGAGTTCCCGTACGCCCCGGAGCGCAAGTACACCCCCTGCGACGCAAGCAAGGACCAGCTGTACGCGCTGCGCGACCTGCTCGGCTTCGAGCGCAACGTGGTCGTCCAGGCAACGTGCCACGGGTCGGACAACCGGGCCATGGTCGACGCGCTGGTCCACGCCGACGGGCGGGCCCGCGGGGTGGCCACCGTCACTCCCAAGGTCAGCGACGCCGAGCTGCGCGACCTCCATGACGCCGGCGTACGTGGAGTGCGCTTCAACTTCGTCAAGCGGCTCGTCGACCCCAAGCCGGATGCCCACTACCTCGGCATCGTCGAGCGCATCGCGGCCTACGGCTGGCACGTCGTCATCTACTTCGAGGCCGCCGACCTGGCTGAGCGGTGGTCCTTCTTCACCTCGCTGCCCACCACCGTCGTCGTCGACCACATGGGCCGGCCCGACGTCACCAAACCCCTGGACGGGCCGGACTTCTCGCTGTTCACCCGCTTCATGACCGAGCACTCCAACGTGTGGTCCAAGGTGAGCTGTCCGGAGCGGCTCACCGTGGCTGGCCCCCCGTACGACGATGTCGTGCCGTTTGCGCGCCAGGTCGTCGAGGCGTTCCCCGACCGGGTGCTGTGGGGCAGCGACTGGCCCCACCCCAATCTCAAGAGCCACATGCCCGACGACGGCACCCTCGTCGACTTCATCCCCCGCATCGCCACCACCGAGGAGCTGCGCCGCAAGCTCCTCGTCGACAACCCCATGCGGCTCTACTGGGAAGGAGAGTGACCATGGTCCACACCGACCTGTCGGATTTCGACGACATCCCCGGCACCACGGTCTTCACCGCTGCCCGATCGCGCAAGGGCTACCCGCTCAACCAGTTCTGCATGAGCCTGATGACCGAGGAGGGCCGGGCCCACTTCCACGCGGACGAGCGCGCCTGCCTCGACGAGTGGCCGATGACGGAGGCGCAAAAGCAGGCAGTGCTCGCCCGCGACTACAACGCCTGCATCGCCGAGGGCGGCAACATCTACTTCCTGGCCAAGATCTTCGCCAGCGACGGCCAGAGCTTTCTGCAGGCCGTCGGGACGATGACCGGCATGACCCCCGAGGCCTACTCGGCCATGATGATCGCCGGCGGCCGGCCGATCGAGGGCAACCGTTCGATCAAGGAAGGTCGCTGACATGGCGCGCATCACGGCAGGGGTGACGACCAGCCACGTGCCCGCCATCGGGGCGGCGATCGATCTCGTCAAGACCGAGACCGACTACTGGCGGCCGGTCTTCGCGGGCTATGACTGGACCAAGCAGTGGATCGCCGAGGAGAAGCCCGACGTCATCTTCCTCGTCTACAACGACCACGCGTCGGCGTTCTCGATGGACATGATCCCGACCTTCGCGATCGGGTGCGCCGACAGCTTCGCCCCGGCCGACGAGGGGTACGGGCCACGGCCGGTGCCGGTCGTGCAGGGCCACGCCGATCTCGCGTGGCACATCGCGCAGGAGACCATCCTCGACGAGTTCGACATGACCATCATGAACAAGCTCGACGTCGACCACGGGCTCACCGTGCCGCTGTCGCTGATGTTCGGCCAGCCGGACGCGTGGCCGGTCAAGGTGATCCCACTCGCGGTCAACGTCGTGCAATATCCCCCGCCCACCGGCAACCGCTGTTTCCTGCTGGGCCAGGCGATCCGACGCGCGATCGAGTGCTACCCGGAGGACCTCAACGTCCAGATCTGGGGCACCGGCGGCATGAGCCACCAGTTGCAGGGCCCGCGCGCCGGGCTGATCAACAGGGAGTTCGACACCGCGTTCCTCGACAACCTGACCAACAACCCCGAGGTGCTGCGCAAGATGCCCCACCTCGAATACCTCCGCGAGGCCGGCTCGGAGGGCGTCGAGATGGTGATGTGGCTGATCATGCGCGGCGCCATGGGCGGCGACGTGACCGAGCTGCACCGCCACTACCACGTACCCGCATCCAACACGGCCGTCGGCCATCTCGTCCTCCGCCCCCAGCAGTAGGGACACCATGCGCATCGCAGTCGCCGGTGCCGGCGCGTTCGGCATCAAGCACCTCGACGCCCTCCGCCTCATCGACGGGGTCGAGATCACTTCGATCGTCAGCCGACGCCTCGAGCAGGCCCGGGAGGTGGCCGACACGTACGGCGCCGGCCACGCGACCACCGACCTCGCCGAGACGCTGGCCCGCGACGACGTCGACGCCGTCATCCTGTGCACGCCGACCCAGCTGCACGCCGAGCAGTCGATCGACACGCTGCTGGCCGGCAAGCACGTCCAGGTCGAGATCCCTTTGGCGGACGGCCTCGACGAGGCGCAGGAGGTGGCCAAGATCGCGCGCGAGACCGGTCTGGTCGCCATGGTGGGGCACACCCGGCGGTTCAACCCGTCCCACCAGTGGGTCCACCAACGCATTGTCGCCGGTGAGCTCAAGGTCCAGCAGATGGACGTGCAGACCTACTTCTTCCGCCGCAGCAACATCAACGCCCTCGGCCAGCCACGCAGCTGGACCGACCACCTGCTCTGGCACCACGCCGCTCACACGGTCGACCTGTTCCAGTACCAGACCGGTGAGCAGGTCACCGTGGCCAACGCGGTGCAGGGCCCGATCCACCCGCAGCTCGGCATCGCCATGGACATGTCGATCCAGCTCAAGACCGCCCAGGGGTCGATCTGCACCCTGTCGCTGAGCTTCAACAACGACGGCCCGCTCGGCACGTTCTTTCGCTACATCTGCGACAACGGCACCTACCTGGCGCGGTACGACGACCTCTTCAACGGCCGCGACGAGCCGATCGACCTGTCCGGCGTCGCTGTCTCGATGAACGGCATCGAGCTGCAGGACCGCGAGTTCGTCTCAGCCATCGCGGAGGGACGCGAGCCCAACTCCAGCGTGGCCCAGGTGCTCGGCTGCTACCGGGTACTCGACCAGCTCGAGCGCCAGCTCGACCACCAGCAATAGCCCCCGCTGACCATCAGCAATAGCCCAGCCCTCTCCCATCTTTTGGATCACTGGGGGGATATTGCTTCTGTGACCGCCGCCACAGCCGCCAGAAGCTCCCAGTGATCCGCACGGTCAGCGATCACTGGGCGGATTGTGTTGCTCTGACCGCAGCCACAGCCGCCAAAAGCTCCCAGTGATCCGAAAAGGAGGGCGGGGGGTGCGGGGTACGGGGGTCAGGCGAGGACGCGCGAGATGCCGCGGGCGGCGGCGACCACCGCGGGCACGTACTGCGCCGGCGGATTGTCGGCCGCGGGGACGACGACGGACAGCGCCGCGACGACAGCACCCGCCTGGTTGCGTACGGGCGCCGCGATGGACGTGGAGATGTTCTCGATCTGGCGCTCACTGATCGCGTACCCCCGGTGGCGCACGTCGGCGAGCAGCCGGCGCAGCCGCCGCGGGTCGGTGATCGTCCACCGGGTGTAGCGGGCGAGCGGCGAGATGAGCGCCGTCTCCTGCACCTCGTCGTCGGCAAAAGCCAGCAGCACCAGGCCGACTCCGGTCGCGTGCAGCGGCAGCCGCTGTCCGGGCCGGGTGACGACGTGCACCGACTTGCGGCCGGAGATGCGCTCGACGTAGACCGCGTCGAGCCCGTCGATGACCGCCAGCTGGACGTTCTCGTGCGTCGCCTCGTACAGGTCCTCCATAATCGGCAGCGCCGCCTCGCGAAGGCCCACTGACCTTGGCGCCCCCGACGCGATCTCCCAGAGCCGCAGCCCGATCTGGTAGCGCCCGCGGTCGTTGCGTTCGAGCAGGTGCCGGTCGCTCAGCTCGCCGACGAGCCGGTGGGTGGTCGTGAGCGGCAGCCCCGCCCGGCGGGCGATGTCGGAGAGCGCCAGGCCGTCTCGGTGACCGGCCACTGTCTCGAGGATATCGGCGACCCGACTGGTGACGGAGGGACCAGCGGCGGTCGGCATGGCACTCCTTTCGCCCTTCCGCTGAGCGGAAAGCACCGTCCGCCCACCGTAGCGTACCGACGACGATGAGGACCCGTACCCCTGAAGGTTTGGAGTGTCCGTGCGCACCCAGGTCGGCATCGTCGGCGGCGGTCCTGCCGGCCTCCTGCTCTCACACCTGCTGCACCTGCAGGGCATCGAGTCGGTGATCGTCGAGCGCAGGGACCGTGACTACCTCGAGCACAGGGTACGGGCGGGGGTGCTCGAAGCCGGGACGTCCGAGACGCTGCGCGAGGCAGGGGTGGGCGCGCGCATGGACGCCCAGGGCCTGCCACACAGCGGGACCGAGCTGCGGTTCAACGGGCAACGCCATCGCATCGACTTCGAGGACCTCACCGGCCGCTCGGTCGTGGTCTACGGCCAGCAGGAGGTGGTGAAGAACCTGATCGCCGCGCGGGTCGCGGCCGACGGCGACATCCGCTTCGAGGCGTCCGACGTGACGCTGCACGACCTCGAGACCGACCACCCCGCCCTGTCCTTCACCCACGACGGCGAGCGGCAACGTCTCGAGTGCGACTTCGTCGTGGGGGCCGACGGTTTTCACGGCATCTCCCGCGACCTGGTCGTCGGCTCGCAGGTGGCTGAGCGGGTCTACCCGTTCTCCTGGTTAGGCATCCTCGCCGAGGCGCCGCCGTCGTCCGACGAGCTCATCTACTGCCGCCACGCGCACGGCTTCGCCCTGCACTCGATGCGGTCCAAGACCATCACCCGCATGTATCTCCAGGTGCCAGCGGACGAGCAGCTCGACCAATGGCCCGACGACCGCATCTGGGACGAGCTGGCGCTGCGGCTCTCGACCGACGACGGCTTCGAGCTCGCCCGCGGACCCCTGCTGGACAAGGGCATCACGGCGATGCGCAGCTTTGTCTCGACCCCCATGCAGTACGGGCGGCTCTTCCTCGCGGGCGACGCAGCCCACATCGTGCCGCCGACCGGCGCTAAGGGCATGAACCTCGCGATCGCCGACGTGCGGCTGCTCTCCCGTGCCCTCGGCGCCTACTACGTGGACAAGCGGCTCGACCTGCTCGACGGCTACACCGCCGAGGCGAGCAAGCGGGTCTGGCGCGCGACGCACTTCTCCTGGTGGATGACGACGATGCTCCACGCCGACTCCGCGGGCACGGAGTTCGACGAGCAGCTGGCGCTCGCCCAGCTGGAGTACGTCGTGTCGTCGCGGGCCATGGCGACGTCGCTGGCGGAGAACTACGTCGGGCTGCCGTACGCCGCCGGCTGGTCGTACCGCTAGCTGCGCATCACCGTGGCATCGAGCACACTCGCGCCGACAGCGAACACCCTCAACGGGTTGAGGTCGACCTCGACCACCCCCGGTTCGTCGCGCATCAGGTGCCCGACCGCCACCACCGTCGTGACCACCGCATCGACGTCGACGGGCCCCGCACCGCGGAAGCCCTCGAGGAGCCGGTGTCCCCGCAGCTGTGCCAGTCCATCGCGGATGCGCGACTCATCGGCGTCGGCGGGCAGCAACACGACGTCCGAGAGCAGCTCGGCCAGCACGCCACCCATGCCCACCAGCAGGACGACGCCCCAGTCGGGGTCTCGGCGCGCACCCACAATGAGCTCGAGGCCCGGTCCGGCCATCGTTTCGACCAGGTAGCCGTCGAGGTCAGCGGCGCCGCCGACCCGACGACTCATGACGGAGAACGCCGTACGGAGCTCCGCGTCGTCAGCGAGGCCCACCGCCACGGCTCCCGCCTCGGTCTTGTGCAGCATCGACGCAGCCTGTGCCTTCAGCACCACCGGATAGCCGAGCCGGGCAGCCGCCGAGGATGCCCCTTGCACGTCGGACACCAACGCGGACCGCGGCACCGGCAGACCGTGGGCCGAGAGCAGCAACTTGCTGGCGTGCTCGGTCAACGTCGTCGCGACCCCGGGCAGCACGGACTCCGGTTCCGTGGCAGCCCTCGCTCCAGCCGAGGCAGCGACCTTGCCGAGGAACCGCAACGCCCGCTCAGGAGACCGGAGTACGGGAATGCCCGCGGCCCGCACCCTCGCGTCGTGTCCCCCGGGGATCGGGTGGGCCCCGCCCATGAAGACGTAGACCACCGGCTTGGTCACGTTGGACAGCACGGGCAGCAGCGCATCGACCTGCTCGCCGGTCTGCCGGTCCGAGCCGGGCATCGCGGCGATGAGCAGCATCCCGATGGCGTCGTCGTCGAGCAGGGCCTGGGCTGCATCCCCGTACAGGGAGGGTTTGTTGAGCCCCTGCGCCGTGATGTCGACCGGGTTGCCGACCGTGGCGAACTCTGGCAGCACCTCGACGAGGTGGGCAGTCGTCGCGGCATGCAGCTCGGGCAGAGCAAAGCCCGTCGCGGCGGCGAGGTCGAGGGTCAGCGTCTTGACCGACCCCGAGTCGGTGACGAGCCCGATGCCAGCGGCCGAGGGCCGGGCGCACCGGGTCAGCAGCCCGGCGGCGTCGACGAGCTCGTCGAGGGTGTCCACCAGGACCACCCCGCAGTCGCGCAGCACCGTCTCGATCACCAGGTAGTCGCCGGCCAGGGCCCCGGTGTGGGACGCCGCGGCCGCTGCAGCCGCTCCTTCGCGGCCAGCCTGCAGCAGTACCAACGGTTTTTCGTACGCCAATGCACGTCGGGCAAGCCGGCGGAACTCCCTCGGACGACGGATCTGCTCGGCCAGCACGGCGACACAGCGGGTGTGGTCGTCCTCGAGCAGGAAGCCGACGTAGTCCTCGAGGGTCACGACCGCCTCGTTGCCGGTCGAGATGGCATAGCTGACCGGCACTCCCTCCGCCTGCGCGGCGTAGGTGAGGGCCATGGTCATGGCCCCACTCTGGGCCACGAGACCCAGGCCACCAGAAGCCGGAACCGCCTGCGGTGCAATGGATCCGAACGTCAACGGCAATCCGTCGACGAAGTTGATCAGGCCCAGGCAGTTGGGCCCGGCCACCGCCATGCCGTACCGCGCGGCAACGTCGACCAGCTCCTGCTGGGCCGCAGCACCCGCTGCTCCGGTCTCCGCGAAGCCCGAGGCGTAGACGATGGCCGCCCGCACGCCGCGTCGACCGCACGCCTCGAGCGACGCCGCCGCCGCGTGGGCCGGCACGACAAGCACGGCACAGTCCACGTCAGCCGGAAGCAGGTCGATGCTGGACAGGCACGGCGACCCGTTGATCTCGGTACGGCTGCGGCTCACCAGGTGGACGGGCAGCACGGCCCCGAAAGCGCTGAGGTTGACCAGCGGCGCCCCACCGATCGAGCTGGGATCGTCCGACGCGCCGACGATCGCGAGGGACCGCGGCCGTACGAGCGACTCCATGGCTTCTGCGGCCACACCCTCGCTCACGACGTGGGGCTGCCGCGGTCGTACGCCCCGAGGCCCGGGCGATAGCTCTTGTCGTCGAGGAACTGCGTCAGCCCGGCCCGGCGGCCGCCCTCGGCGTCGAGGTGCTGCGACTGCTCGAGCTTGGCGTAGAGATAGTCCTCTGCCTGGTCCCACGGCATGAGTCGGGCGACCCGAAAGCCCTGCTTGGCCGCGCGCAGGACGACAGGGTTCTTCTCTTTGAGGTTGTCGGCGAGCGCCGTCACGGCGGCCTTGAGCTCGCGGAGCGGAACCGCCGAGTTGACCAGTCCCATCTCGGCAGCGCGCCTGCCGTCGAAGGTCTCGCCGGTCATGATGTAGTACAGCGCATCGCGGCTGCCCATGGTCTCCGCCAGCGCCCGGCTCACCACCCCTCCCGGGGGGATGCCCCAGTTGATTTCCGAGAGGCCGAAGGTCGCCTCCTCGGCGCTGATGGCGAGGTCGCAGGCGACCAGCGGCGTGAACGCACCCCCGAAGCACCACCCGTTGACCATGGCGATCGTCGGCTTGCTGTAGTTCATCAGGTGCTTCCACTGCCACTCCGCGTTGACCCGGCGCACCCGGATCTGCACCGACGGATGCGCGTCGTCGACGTCCCGGAAGTACTCCTGCAGGTCCATGCCCGCCGAGAACGCGTCACCGACGCCGGTCAGCACGACGACCCTGGCGCGGTCGTCGCCCTCGAGCCGGACGAGCGCGTCCGCCATCTCGGTGTTCAGTGCCGGGCTCATCGCGTTCTTCTTGTGCGGGCGGTTGAGCATCAGCCAGGCGATGCCGTCCGCCAGCTCGACGGTCACGTTCTCGTACGGGTAGTCGGTGTCAGGCACGGGGGTCTCTCCCTCGGCGGAGCAGCGGCTGGGGTCAGGGTCAGGGCATGCGCAAGATGGGTTTGACCACGGCTCCGGAGTACGAGCGCTGCAGCGCGATCTCGATGTCCGCCAGGTCGAAGTACTCGACCAGCCGGTCGAGCGGGAACCGGCCCTGGGCATAGAGATCCATCAGCGAGGTGATGAGCTCGTTGCTGCGACCGCTGCCGCCCAGGACGCCGATGATGCGCTTGCCCCACAGGGTGGACAGGTGGTCCAGGCTGAGCTCTGCACCGGCGGGGGCGCCACCGATGAGGATGCAGGTGCCCAGCATCCCGACCGAGTCGGCGGCCTGGCGTACGACGGCGATGACCCCGGTGCACTCGAGGGCGTAGTCCGCCGGTCCACCGCAGATGTCCATGACCGCCGCCACCGAGTTGGTGTCGGCTGCATTGACGACGTGGGTCGCCCCTAGTTCCTCGGCGAGCGCCAGCCGCGAGGGGTGCCGGTCGACGGCGATGATCGTCGTCGCCGGAGTGTTGCGGGCGGCCATGATGGCAGCGAGGCCGACCGTGCCGACGCCGAACACAACCAGGCTCGAGCCCGGCGATGGCCTGGCAGTGTTGAAGACGGCGCCGGCGCCGGTGGAGACGCCGCACGCCAGAGGGCCCATCAGCTCGAGCGGGACGTCGGCCCGTACGGCCACCAGCGCCCGTGCTGTGGTCAGCGCATAGCTCGCGAACGACGACTGACCGAAGAAGTGGCTGGACACGCCGGACCCGTCCGCCCGATGAAGGGCCGAACCACCGCCCCCGAGCCGCCCGCCACCGACCAGAGCCTCGCCGAGCCGCAGGCAGTAGCGCGGCTCGCCTGCCTGGCAGTTGCGGCAAGCGCCGCAGAACGGCCAGCCGATCACCACGCGGTCGCCCACGGCGACGTCAGCCACGTCCGGCCCAACCGCGGCCACGATGCCGGCGCCCTCGTGGCCGAGCACTCCCGGCAGTGGGAACGGCAGGTCGCCGTGGCGAGCGAGCCCGTCGGTGTGGCAGACACCGGTCGCCACCAGCTGCACCAGCACCTCGCCGGCGCCGGGCTCGTCCAGCTGGAGCTGCTGCAGCGTGAACGGGCCATCGAGGGTGTCGACCACCGCCGCAGTGACCTCGATCGTCATCCGGGTCCTCGCCCTAGAACGGGTAGGTCGGCGGCTCGGCGCGGACGGTCACCCACTGGGTCTCGGTGAACGCCTCGATGTTGGCGGCGGCGCCGCCGAACCGCGAACCCGTGCCCGACGCGGAGACACCGCCGAACGGGCTGTTGGCCTCGTCGTTGACCGTCTGGTCGTTGATGTGCACGATGCCGCTCGGGATGCGCGCCGCAAGGTCAAGGGCCTTCATCACGTCGCGGGTGACGATGCCGACCGCTAAGCCGTACTCCGTCGTCGTAGCAAGGCGGATCGCCTCCTCGGCGTCAGCGAAACGCATCACCGGCGCGACGGGCCCGAAGATCTCTTCGCGAAAGGCGGGGCTGTCCAGTTGGAGGTCAGTCAGCACGGTCGGCCGGTAGAAGAGCTCGTCGTACGTGCCTCCAGCCGCGATCGAGGCACCGCCCGCGACACTCGAGGTCACGAGCGCGTGGACCTTGTCGCGTTGGCCCGCGTCGATCAGCGGACCGAGGGCGACCTGCCCCGACGCCGGGTCGCCGACCGGCAGGTGCCCGGCCTTCTCCGCCAGCTTGCCGACGAACTCATCGAAGAGCGGCGCGGCCACGAGATGGCGCCCTGTGGTCATGCAGATCTGTCCCTGGTGGAAGAACGAGCCCCAGGCGGCGAGGTTGACGGCGGCGTCTACGTCGGCGTCCTCGAGCACGACGATGGCGCTGTTGCCGCCGAGCTCGAGGTGGGCCCGCTTGAGATGCTTGCCGGCCAGTTCGCCGACTCGGCGCCCTGCCGCGGTAGAGCCCGTGAACGAGATCACCCGGACCAGCGGATGGGTCACGAGGGCCTCGCCGACGTCGGCACCTCCGGGCAGCATCTGCAAGACACCCGGGGGCAGGCCGGCCTCCTCGAAGATGCGCGCCATGGCCACACCACCCGTCACCGCGGTCCGCGGGTCGGGCTTGAGGATCACCGCGTTGCCGAGAGCGAGCGCGGGCGCGACCGAGCGGATGCCCAGGATGATCGGCACGTTGAACGGCGAGATGACGCCGACGACACCGACCGGCAGCCGCCGGGCGAAGGCCAGCCTCGGGTTCTCGCTCGGGAGGAGCTCCCCGTACGGGCGGCTGGGCAGCGACGCCGCCTCGTAGCACTCCTGCTCCGCGACGTGGAGCGCGAAGCCCGCCATGCCGGGGACGGCGCCGACCTCGCGGACGTTCCACCAGGAGATCTCTTCGGCATGCTCCGTCCACAGGGCGGCGGCGCGACGCAGGACCGCCGAGCGTGCCGGGTGGGGCAATGCGGCCCAGTCACGCTGGGCGGCAGCAGCGCTCTCGGCGGCCTTGGCCACGTCGGCAGCGTCCGCGCGGCCGACCTTGCCGAGCACCTGACCGGTGGCCGGCTCGACCACGTCGATGACGCCACCGCCGGGGCTGGTCCAGGAGCCGCCGAGGAAGACCCGGCCCTCCCAGGTCGCTGAGTCCAGGAACATTGGACGCGCCTCTCTGCTCGGCCAGCCTTCGTGCGGAAGGTGAGCAGAACCTAGGGCGATGCGGGACCGGAATGCAACAGAGGGTTCGGACAATGCGAACGCGCGTTCGAGATATTCAAACGCTTAGGCGGGACGATAGCCCAATTTCGCTGAGATCTCCGCGGCGGTACGCCGTAGCGGCACCTCGAGGCGCCCGTACATCGACTCGACCGTGGCCGTCGAAATGGTGAGGTAGACCGCGATGTTGATGGCCGCAACCACCTCGCCCGACCGGGCCCGCACCGGGGCGGCGAGCGCCCGTAGGCCGGGCGCCAGCTCCTCGTCGTTGAGCGCGACGCCCGTCTCGCGGATGCGGCCGAGGGCGAACGTCAGCTGCTCCCGAGCGGTGATGGTCTTGGGTGCGCGCCGGGCGAGGTCGGTCCGCTCCAGCAGCACCCGCAGCGTCCCCGGGTCACGGTAGGCGAGAAGCACCTTGCCCATCGCCGTGCAGTAGGCCGGCAACCGCGAGCCCACGTGCAGGTTGAGGTCCATCGCCATGGTGCCACCGCGACCGCTGCGCCTGCGGTCGACGTAGACGATGTCCGTGCCGTCCAGCACGGCCATGCTCACCGTGTGCCCGGTCTCGTCGGAGAGCCCCTGCAGGTAACGGGCCGCAACCCGGGTGATCTCCATCGAGTTGATCGCCGCGAAGCCCAGGTCGACGACCCGAGGGCCCAACGAGTACTTCTTCGTCTCGGGGTCCTGCTGCAGGTAGCCCATCCGTGCCAGCGTCGCCACGTAGCGGTAGGTGGTGCTTTTGTTCAGGTCGACTGCGCGGCCCAGCTCGGCGATGCCCAGGACCGGCTGGAGCTCGGTGAAGGTCGCGAGGATCTGCAGACCCCGTTCTAGGGACTGGGAAAAGCCCGCCTCGCTCGCCATGTTCGAATCGTAACCTAACTCGTTTCAATTACTCGCACGCAGTGTTGACTCCCGGCACACGCGCTTCTACGTTTCGGCCACTCACCCCAATCGTGGAGGTCCCAGTGGACGGAAGTTCTGAGTCTGACCGCCTGATCGCCGAGCTCAGCCGGCGTGGATTCCTTCGCGCTGCGGGGTTGAGCGCGACTGGGCTCGTCTTCGGCGTCCCGCTGCTGTCCGCGTGCAGCTCGAAGTCGAGCGCCGCCGGCGCAGCCAGCTCCACCGCGGCGGCCGCGACGAGTGGCGCGGGCACTGCTGCTACCAGCGCCGCGGCGGCGACCAGCGCGGGTTCCGCTGCTACCAGCGCCGCGGCTGCGACCAGCGCGGCAGCAGCCGCCGGCCCGAGCGTCGGCACCCTGAAGATCGGCTACGTCAGCCCGATCACCGGGCCTGCGGCCGGTTTCGGCGAGCCCGACGGCTACGTCCTCACCCTGGCCCGCAAGGCCTTCGCCAACGGCATCGTCGTCGACGGCAAGAAGTGGGACGTCGAGATCATCAACAAGGACGGGCAGTCCAACCCGCAGCGGGCATCCCAGGTCGCGCAGGACCTGATCAACAGCTCCAAGGTCGACCTCATGCTGGTCACGTCGACCCCGGAGCAGGTCAACCCGGTGTCGGACGCGTGCGAGGCCGCCGGAGTTCCGTGCATCTCCACCGTCGTGCCCTGGGAGGCGTGGTACTACGGCCGTGGCGCCAAGCCGGGCAACAACGCGGCGTACAAGTGGACCTACCACTTCTGCTTCGGCGTCCAGCAGTTCGACAACGCCTACACGACGATGTGGCCGCAGGTGACGACCAACAAGAAGGTCGGCGTCATGTGGCCCAACGACTCCGATGGCAACGCCATCCGCGGTGCCCTCGGGCCGCTGCTCACCAAGGCCGGCTACGCCATCACCGACCCCGGCGCCTACACCGACGGCACCAACGACTACTCGTCGCAGATCGCGAAGTTCAAGTCCGCGGGCTGCGAAATCTTCAACACGTTCCCGATCCCGCCCGACTTCGCGACCTTCTGGCAGCAGGCTGCGCAGCAGGGCTTCAAGCCGAAGATCGCCCAGATCGCCAAGACCGGACTGTTCCCGTCTCAGGTTGAGGCCCTCGGTGCGATTGGGGTGGGCCTCGCCGGCGGCGCCTACTGGCACCCCACCTTCCCGTACGCCTCATCCCTGACTGGCGTCTCCTCCGCCGACCTGTCGACCGGCTACGAGAGCGCCTCTGGCAAGCAGTGGAACCAGCAGCTCGGCCCGAGCCTCGCCCTGTTCGACGCCGCGGCCGCGGCCTTCAAGGCGTCCACCAACCCGCAGGACAAGGCCGCCGTCTCCAAGGCGATCAGCACCCTCTCGGTCGAGACGCCCTGCGGTCAGCTGCAGTGGGGCAAGGGGCCCAACGCCAACGTGGTCGTCACCCCGATCATCGGTGGCCAGTGGGTCAAGGCGGCGGCGGGCAGCAAGTACAAGCTCGACTTCGTGATCTGCGAGAATTCGTCCGACCCGAAGGTGCCGATCGCGGGCAAGCTGCAGCCCTACGGCGCGTGATCCGTGGCGCAGAGCTTCCCACCGCGCGACCCCGGCCAGCCACGTCTGGTCGGGGTCGGGCTGTACAAGCGCTTCGGTGAGCTGCAGGTGCTCGACGGGGTCAACTTCCAGGTAGGTGCCGCCGAGGCCGTCGGCATCGTGGGGCCCAACGGGGCGGGCAAGACGACGCTGCTGAACGTCCTGTCCGGCGCCCTCGCCCCGAGCTCCGGGTCGGTGCGCCTCGGCAACGAGGACGTCACCGGCATGCGACCCGAGCAGCGCTGCCGTAAAGGCATCGGACGCGCGTTCCAGATCCCGCGTCCCTTCGGCGACATGACCGTGCTGGAGAACGTCCTGGTGGGCGCATCGTTCGGTGCCGGGCTCGGCCGCGACGAGGCGTACCAGAAATCGATCGACGTCCTCGAGCTGTGCGGCCTCATCGAGCTCGCCAACCGACGTGCGGAGAGTCTCGGGCTGCTGCACCGCAAGCGCCTTGAGCTCGCCCGCTCGCTGGCGACCGGGCCTCAGGTCCTGCTCCTCGACGAGATCGGTGGCGGCCTGACGGACGCCGAAGCCGTCGAGCTCGTCGACACGATCCGTCAGGTACGGGCCCTCGGCATCAGCGTGGTCTGGATCGAGCACATCGTGCACCTCCTGCTGCAGGTCATCGACCGACTCGTCGCCATGGACGCGGGACGGGTGATCGCCGACGGCGACCCCCAGGAGGTCCTCCGCGACGCGACCGTCGTCGACGCCTACCTGGGAAAGGCGGGGCGGTGACGCTGCTCGAGGTCACCGACCTCTCCGCTCGACACGGCTTGCTCCAGGCCGTCCGCGGCGTCAGTTTTACTGTCAGCCAAGGGGAAACGGTCGCGCTCGTCGGGGCCAACGGCGCTGGCAAGTCGACGCTGCTGCGCACGCTGGTGGGTGCACACCCCGCGGCTGAGGGCACCATCCGGCTCGACGGCCACGACATCACCCACGTGCCGGCCCACCGCCGGGTGGGCCTCGGCATGGCGCTCGTTCCCGAGGGCCGCAAGCTGTTCGCCGACATGACCGTCGAGGAAAATCTTCTCGTCGCCGGCCGCCGGGCCCCCAAAGGCCAGTGGAACGTCGAGACCGTGATGGCGGCGTTCCCGATGCTGCAGCCACTCCGGCACAAGCGGGCCTCTCAGCTCTCCGGCGGCCAGCAGCAGGCGACGTCCATCGGTCGAGCGCTGATGACCAACCCCCGGCTGCTGTTCGTGGACGAGGTGTCCCTCGGGCTCGCGCCCATCGCCGTCGACTCGGTCTACGAGTCGCTGCTCGGCCTGATCCGCGACGGCGCGACGGTGGTGCTCGTCGAGCAGGACCTCCGGCGCGCCATGGACGTTGCCGACCGGGTCATCTGCTTCCTCGAGGGCCGCATCGTGCTCGAGGCGCCGACCTCCTCGGTGACCCGCGACCAGATCACCGAGGCCTACTTCGGACTCCCTGCGTCGACCGACACGTCAGCACCGACCACCATGGAGGCCACGTGACCTGGGCCAACGCCGTCGTCCAGGGACTTCTGCTGGGCGGTCTGTACGCGCTGTTCGCGTGCGGGCTGTCGCTGATGTTCGGCGTCATGCGCATCATCAACCTCGCCCATGGCGACATCGCCGTGCTCGGCGCGTTCCTCGTGTGGGAGGTGACGACCAGCCTCACGATCTCGCCGTTCCTGGCCCTGGTCCCCGTCCTCCCGGTCATGCTGGCCTTCGGCTACCTGCTCCAGCGGACCGTGCTGGCCCGCAGCCTGAGGGGTGGCCCGCTCATCCCGCTGCTCACGACGTTCGGCCTGTCCATCGTCATCCAGAACGGGCTGCTCCAGGTCTACTCGCCCGACGTACGGTCCCTGGGCGCGACCGCGGGATCCATCTCGACAAGCAGCTGGACCATCAACAGCCAGATCTCCGTCCCGTACATCGGAGTGCTGGTGCTGGTCATCGCCGTCGCCATTCTCGGTGGCCTCCAGCTCATGCTCGCCCGGACCCCGTTCGGCCGCGAGATGCGCGCCACCGCACAGGATCCCGACACCGCAGCCCTCGTCGGCATCCCGGCCTCATCCGTGTACGCCAAGGCCACCGCGATCGCCGTGGCCACCGCGACCGTGGCAGGCGCCTTCCTCGCCATCCGGTCGACATTCGACCCGTCGAGCGGGCCGACCCAGCTGATCTTCGCCTTCGAGGCGGTCGTCATCGGCGGCCTCGGGTCCCTGTGGGGCACCCTCGGAGGCGGCATCCTGCTCGGCATCGCCCAGACCGTCGGCGCCAACATCGACCCGCGCTACTCCATCCTCGCGGGACACGTGCTGTTCCTCATCATCCTGGCGACTCCCCGTGGGCGCATCCTCGCCACCCGGAGGGCGACCGCATGACGATCACCGAGACCGCGCGGTCGAGCTGGCTGGTCAGCCGGTCGACCCGTGCCTCCCGCGTCGCGTCCGTCAGCTCGCTCGTGGTCGTGCTCGCCCTCTTCGCACTGCCCGGCGTGATGGGCGCCAACGCCGTCCAGCAGATGACAAGCCTGCTGCTCTTCCTGATCCTCGCCGTGATGTGGAACGCGCTTGCCGGCTACGGCGGCATGGTCTCCGTGGGCCAGCAGGCCTTCATCGGCTTCGGTGCGTACGCG
This sequence comes from Acidothermaceae bacterium B102, assembly GCA_033097465.1. Taxonomy (GTDB): domain Bacteria; phylum Actinomycetota; class Actinomycetes; order JAWWOL01; family JAWWOL01; genus JAWWOL01. Next base: position 1,680,314 of record AP028633.1, on the reverse strand, counting down.
ACCATCTTCCTGACCCTCCACGGCGTCACGCCCTACCTGGCCGTGGTCATCGCCGCGCTGGCCTCGGCGGTGCTCGCGGCGGTGGAGTCGCTGCTCGTGCTGCGGCTGCGCGGCGGGCAGTTCGCCGTCGGGACGTGGGTCGTGGCCGAGGCGTTGGCGCTGCTGGTGACGCTCGACCAGAGCCTCGGCGGAGGGTCGGGCATCTCGCTGCAGGGGCTCAACCGCTACTCCCCTGGCGACCGCCGCAACTACACGTACTGGCTGACGTTGGTCTTCGCCGTGCTGCTGCTCGGGTCGGTGTTCCTGCTGCTGCGCAGGCGAACCGGTGCTGCGCTGCAGGCGATCCGCGACGACGAGGAGGCCGCGGCGTCGGTGGGTGTCCGGGTGCGCCCCCTCAAGTTCCTCCTGTTCGTCCTCTCGGGATTCGGCTGCGGCGCGGCGGGGGCGCTCATCCTGGCGAACACGCTGTTCATCCAGCCGACGTCGGCGTTCGGCGTGCAGTACACCGCGTACATGATCTTCATGGTCCTGGTGGGCGGTCTCGGCACGTTCGAGGGACCCGTGGTCGGGGCGATCGTCTTCTTCGTCCTCCAGTACGAGTTCGCGGACCAGGGCGCGTGGTACCTCATCGGGCTCGGTGTCATCGCCGTCGGGTTCGCGCTGTTCCTGCCCCGCGGGCTGTGGAGCCTCGTCACCGACCGGCTTCACCTGCAGCTGCTGCCGGTAGGCTATCGACTGGAGCGGGCAGGCGATCTGCGGACCGCCACCCCCGAGGAGGCCATCGTTGGGAGCCCGAGCGACCGCTGAAGCGGTGGCCGCGCCGGTCGTCCCGACGGCCGTGCTTCGCCACTTCATCGACGGTGAGTGGTGCACGTCGGTCAACGGCCGCGAGTACGAGAGCCTGAGTCCTTGGGACGGCTCGATCGTCGCGTCGGTCGCGGCCGGTGACGGCGACGACGCACGCAGGGCCATCTCCGCTGCCGCGGCAGCCTTTCCGGCGTGGGCGGCCCACCGGCCCCACGACCGGCAGGCGATCTTCCTGGCCGTAGCCGAGGGCCTGCTGTCCCGCCACGACGAGATCGTCGCGCGCCTCGCGGTCGAGACGGGCTGCGGGCAGCACTTCGGCGGTGTCCAGGTCGAGTTTGCCGTGTCGCTCATGCGCCAGGTTGCTGCCCTGGCCTACGCGCCCGCCGGTCAGGTGATCCCGTCCGATGTGCCTGGTACGCAAGCAATGGCGATGCGTCGACCCGTCGGCGTCGTCGGTGCCATCGCGCCCTGGAATGCGTCGCTCATCCTCTCCGGACGGTCGATCGCGGGGCCTATGGCCCTCGGCAACACGATCGTGCTCAAGCCTTCCGAGGAGTCGCCCTTCACCGGCGGCGTGCTCTGGGCCGAGCTGTTCCAGGCCGCCGGCCTGCCGCCGGGCGTGCTCAACGTCGTCACCCATGCTCCCGGCGAGGCCGGCGAGATCGGCGACGAGCTGATGGCCAACCCAGTGGTACGGCGCGTCAACTTCACCGGGTCGACTGCCACCGGCCGGCGGCTGGCCGAGGCGGCCGGGCGGCACCTCAAGCGGGTCGTCCTGCAGCTCAGCGGCCAGAACCCGCTCATCGTGCTGGATGGGGTCGACCTCGACTACGCGGCAGGAGCGGCTGCGTACGGGGCCTTCGTGCATCAGGGCCAGGTGTGCATGTGCGTGCGCCGCATCTTCGTCGAGCGGTCCATCGCGGACGAGTTCACCGCCCGTTTTGTCGACCGGGTGGCGCAGCTGCCCATGGGCGACCCGCGCGACCCGTCGACCGTCATGGGCCCGCTCATCAACGGCTGGGCCCTGTCCCTGATCACCCGTCGCGTCGACGAGGCGGTGGCCCTCGGCGCCCGGGTCCTCGTCGGCGGCGTTGCGCGGCCACCCTGCTACCCCGCGACGGTCCTGACCGACGTGCCGGCCGAGGCCGAGCTGTCGTTCGACGAGACCTTTGGACCGGTCGTCATCATCGACATCGTCGACGACGCCGACGAGGCGGTGCGCCGTACCAACGAGTCGCGCTTCGGGCTCTCGGCCGGCGTGCTTGCCGGCAGCGTCGAGTCGGGCATGGCCGCCGCTCGCCGCCTCGAGGCGGGCATCGTCCACGTCAACGACCAGACCGTCAACGACGAGCCGCAGATGCCCTTCGGCGGCATGAAGGACAGCGGCTGGGGCCGTTTCGGGGTCGGCTTCGCCGTCGAGGAGTTCTGCGACCTGCAGTGGATCACGTCCCGCAGCGAGCCCCGCATCTACCCCTTCTGACCCAGGCGTCGTACGAGTGCCTGGTGCTCCTCGGTGAGCGCCGCCGGCAACCGGTCGCCGAACGTCGCGTAGTGGTCGGCGATCAGCGCGGCCTCCTCGCGCCACACCTCGGCGTCGACGGTCAGCAGCAGGTCGCGCTGGGCGTCGGTCAGCTCGAGGCCGTCGAGGTCGAGCTCACCGGGCGCCGGCAGCAGCCCGATCGGAGTCTCCACGGCAGCCGCCCGTCCCTCGAGCCGGTCGACGATCCACTTGAGCACCCGGCTGTTCTCGCCGAAGCCGGGCCACACGTAGGACCCAGTGGCGTCCTTGCGGAACCAGTTGACGTAGAAGATCTCCGGCAGCTGTGCGGCATGCTGCTTGCCCATGGCGAGCCAGTGACCGAAGTAGTCGGCCATGTTGTAGCCGCAGAACGGCAGCATGGCGAACGGGTCGCGGCGCAGCTGGCCGACCTTGTTCTCGGCGGCCGCGGTGCCCTCCGAAGCGACGTTGGAGGCGAGGAAAACCCCGTGCTGCCAGGAGAAAGCCTGCGTGACAAGGGGTACGGCCGAGGCCCGGCGGCCGCCGAAGAGGATCGCCGTGATCGGTACGCCGCGCGGGTCCTCCCACTCGTCGGCGATGGTCGGACACTGGCCGGCCGGGACGGTGAAGCGCGCGTTGGGGTGGGCGGCCGGCTCGGTGCTCGCCGGCGTCCAGTCGTTGCCCAACCAGTCGACGAGGTGGGCCGGCGGCTCGTCCGTCATGCCCTCCCACCACACGTCGCCGTCATCGGTACGGGCCACGTTGGTGAAGATGGCGTTGGCGTACAACGTGTCCATTGCGTTTTGGTTGGTGGTGACGCCCGTACCAGGGGCGACGCCGAAGAAGCCGGCCTCGGGGTTGATGGCGCGCAGCTGACCCGTCTCGTCGAAGCGCATCCACGCGATGTCGTCGCCGACCGTCTCCGCGCGCCAGCCCGGCAGCGTCGGCTGCAGCATGGCGAGGTTGGTCTTGCCGCACGCGGAGGGGAAGGCCGCGGCGAGGTAGCGCACCTCGTCCTGGGGGGACGTCAGCTTGAGGATGAGCATGTGCTCGGCGAACCAGCCGGCGTCGCGCGCCATGACCGAAGCAATCCGCAGGGCGTAACACTTCTTGCCCAGCAAGGCATTGCCGCCGTAGCCGGACCCGTACGACCAGATCTCGCGCGCCTCCGGGAAGTGCACGATGTACTTCGTCGCGTTGCACGGCCACGGCACGTCGACGTCACCGGCACCCAGAGGCATGCCAACGGAGTGGACCGCGGGTACGAAGACACCGTCGGTGCCCAGCGCGTCCAAGGCCTGGGTGCCCATGCGGGTCATGACACGCATGGAGACCGCGACGTAGGCGGAGTCGGTGATCTCGACGCCCAACGCGGAGATCTCGGAGCCGACGGGTCCCATCGAGAACGGCACGACGTACATCGTCCGGCCGCGCATGCAACCGTCGAAGAGGCCGGTCAGGGTCTCGCGCATCTGCCGCGGTTCTTGCCAGTTGTTCGTCGGGCCGGCGTCGACCTCGTGCTCGGAGCAGATGAAGGTGCGGCTCTCGACCCGCGCGACGTCGGTGGGGTCGGAGGCGGCGTGAAAGCTGTTCGGCCGCTTCGCCGGGTTGAGCGGCGTGAGCGTGCCCTGAGCGACGAGCAGCCGGGTGAGCCGGTCCCACTCCTCGTCCGAGCCGTCGCACCACTCGACCCGGTCGGGCTGGGTGAGGGCGGCGATGTCAGCGACCCAAGCCAGCAGTCCTGCGTGCTGGGTCGGCGCGGCCGTCAGGTCAGGGAGGCTGAGTGTCGTCATGGGGTGACGCTACGACCCGGGATGCTGCCCGGTCCAAGTGATTGTTCCTCTCGAATCGATAGCCCTAGGCTATGGCGTGAGAACCCTCAGGCGTCGAGCAGCGCGTCGGCACCCGCCCGAGCGCGACGGCCCGCTGCGTCAGCCGGCGACCAGCCCTCGGGAACGATCATCACCGGGCAGGACGCGTTGGCCGCGCACGCCGCTGCCGTCGAGCCGAGGACACGGGCCGCTAGGCCAACGCGGTGCGAGGCGCCGAGCACGAGCGCGTCCGAGCCCCGTGACAGCTCGACGAGCGTGTGCCGGGGGTCACCCGCCACGGCGGCGATCTCGACTCGGCCCGGGGTCGGCGCGTCGCCCAGGGCACGCTGGACGATGTCTCGCGCGTCCACCAAAGCCGTCTGCTGCTCCAGCGTCTCGGCTGGCACCTCCGCCGGGACATAGGGCGAGCGAGGAGGCGCCAGCACGGTACGTGCGTGGTAGACGAAGACGGCGTACACCTCGCCATCGGTGGCCTCGGCCTTGTCGATGGCCCAACGCAGCGCGCCGGCGGCGGCCGCCGACTCGTCGACCCCGACGACGTACAGCGATCGCGCAGGGCTCGGCTGCGAGGCGGCGCCGTCGGTGTAGTCGTCGTGGCAGGTCATGGGGTGCGTCCCTTCGTGGCCGCGAGCGCGCGGTCCGGTGCGGAGTGCCGTCAACCGCCATGCTCGCCGTCCGTGACGCCGGGCGACAGGGACCAATGGCCCGCCGGCGTTGGACCTTGGTCGTCCTTGACGTGGTACGGGGCCTCGCCTACGCTCACTTTGTTTAGGTTAACTTAAACTAACTCAGGAGCCAGCGTGCCTCAGCCAACGGCAGCCGAGCAAGCGCGGACGGTGCTCGCCCACGCGCGGGTCGCCCTGCTCACGACCTACCCGCGGCTCGGCCGGTCCCTAACGACGGCCGTTGCCATCGGCGACGAGGGCGGCGACCTGGTGCTCCAGCTGACCCACGACTCGGCGGCAGCGGCAGACCTCACGCTGCGACCCGTGGCTTCGCTGCGCATCGCTCCGCCGGGTCATCCGACCGTCGTCGTCACCGGGTCGGCGCACCCCCTGCGGCAACGTGACCCGCGCCAGCTCACGACGTTCCGACTACAGATCAAGGCGGTCCGGCTGGGTGAGGGGCCCGGAGTCCCCGTACCCGTGTCGCAGTTCCTGGCCGCCCTGCCCGACCCGCTGGCGGACGAGGCGCCGTTCGTCCTGGCCCACCTGCGGGCGCAGCACGGCGCCGAGCTAGCCGCCTGCCTGCGCAGCCAGGGCCACCCGGACGCCCAGTGGGCCTTTGCGTCCTCGTTGGACCGGTTCGGCCTCGAGGTCGACGTGCTCGACGATGGGGGCGTCACCCGGGTGCGGCTCGACTTCCCCACTCCCGTCGAGCGGCTGCAAGACCTCGACCCCGGGCTCGCCGTGCTGCTCCGACCCCAGGGCGCTTGCCCGGACTGCCCCGACGAGTTCCCCGGCTAGGACGCAGCGGGAGGCGACTCGTCGAGTACGGCGCGGACGGCTTCGCGGGCACGGTGCAGCCGCGACTTCATCGCGGACACGCTGAGCCCCAAGGACTCCGCGACCGTACGGCCGGAGTAGCCCTGGACATCCCGCAGGATCAGCACCCGCCGCAGGTCGGGCGGCAGGCCGGCGATGGCGAGCGCGACGCGCTCCACCTCCAGTCGGCTCATGACGTCCTCCTCGGCCGACGCCGTGAGCTCGTCGTCCACGGGAGTGAGCAACGGCGCCCGTCGCCAACGGCGCAGGCACTCGTGCCGGACGATCTGGTAGAGCCACGACGCCAAAGCGCCCAAGGCCCTGAGTGATCCGACGTTGCGGAACAGGATGATCACCGCCTCCTGAGCGGCATCCTCAGCGTCCTCCGGCGACGAGCACAGCGAGCGGGCGAAACGCTGGGCATGCGGATGGGAAGCGGAGACCACGGCGGCAATCGAGGCTGCATCGCCGCCCTGGGCTACCAGGACCAATTGTTCCGCTGGCCACCGCCGGTCCGTCATGCCGTCCTGCCTTTCATGAGGTCTTTTCGTCCCTATGAGAGTCGCCGGCGGTCACAAAGGGTTCACCGCCGTCGTCGTGAATCCTTTGCCCGCCTGGGCGCCTCTTGTCGTTCGCCGGTCACCCGGATCACCGTCCTACGCCGGGCGCACCAGCTCCTTGTCCATACCCGGGCGCGGCAGGAGGTCCCGGCGTGAACGACACCTCACCCCGGGCCTTCGCCGGGGATCGGATCCAGACCGTGACCACCGCCGGGGTTGCCGGGCTCGCGATCGGGGCCTTCCTGCTCTCCTACGACGCGCTGCACCAGCTCGCCCGGACCAGCCACGTCCCCGCACCGCTTGCCTGGTTGTGGCCGCTGATCGTCGATGGGTTCATCCTCGTCGCTAGCTTGGCGGTCCTCGACGCCGTCCACACCGGGCAGCGGGCCCGGTACCCCTGGATGCTGGTCCTGGCGTCCTCCACCCTGTCGGTCACTTTCAACGTGCTGCACGCACCCCACGACCTAGTCGCCCAGCTCGTCGCCGCGATCCCACCGCTCGCCCTGGTGCTGTCCTTCGAGCTGCTCATGCGCCAGATCCACCACCGCCTCCAACAGGCGCTGCACATTCAGCCGAGCATCACCCATGCCCCAGCCCTCGAGGATCACCGCCCGAACACCCCTGCGACGCGCCTCGCCAACACCGACGTATCCACGCTGCCGCCTCTGGAACCGACCGGTCGGTCGGCCACAGGGTCGCCGGCGAAGGCGACCCGGGCCCCGCGCGCGGTCACCCAAGCCTGGGCGGAAGCCGTCCGCGAGACCTGCGCCCGCGCCGGGCAACCGCTCACCACCGCCGTCCTCGCCGACCGGCTCGGGATCTCCGCTGGCTACGCCCGACGGCTGATCCGCGACCTCAACGACACCGACACCACCGGCGAAGAACTCGCCGCCGTCTTGGACGCCGACCTCCCGCTGGCCGGGCTGCGGGCGGTGCGGCCATGACCACCCGCCCTCGACGCCCTCACCCGGGCAGCCCGTACCGCCCTCGACAACAGGTCGACCAGCCCGGCACCGATTGCATCAGCGTCCCGGCCGCAAGCGCACCCTTCTGATCCGCCTCGACGAAGCCGAGCACGCGACGGTTGCCGAGGGAGCCCGCCGGGCCGGACTCACCCCGGCCGGGTTCGCCGCCACCGCCGCCGTGCGCACCGCCCAAGGCATCGACCTCGCCGCCGACATCACCTGGCGGGAAGCCCTCCACGAGCTCATCCAAGCCAGAACCCAGATCCGCCGCTACGCCGTCAACGTCAACCAAATCACCGCCGCCCTCAACGACGGAGTGGGCGCACCCCCCTGGACCCAGCACGCCATCCTTACCACCACCGCCGCCGTCCACCGCCTCGACACCGCCGCCGCCGCCGCGCTCATGCGCCGCCGCACCTGACACTCTGGAGGAGAACGCTATGACCACCACCACCGACTTCCAGGCGCGCTCCTGCGCTGGCTCAGCGGATGCCGTCGACGCTGTGGCCGGCTCGACCGGTCGAAGCGGGTACAACGAGAGGGTCGCGGCGCTCACCGCGGCCTACCACCGCACCGTCGACGCGATCATGACCGAGCGCTACGGGTCCGACTGGGCCACCGGAGGCGACCTACCCGACCACGCCTACACCGCCGAAACCGTGTTCAACCAATGGCTCAACGACCTCCTCGACCACATCGACCACGCCGCTACCATCGCGACATCCGCCGACGGGAACTAACGGCTCAGGCGCCCCGCGGTTCGGTGCGGCCAACCCGTTCAGCGCCCCGGTACCGAGACGAATTTCGGACAACGCAACCGGGTTGCAAGCGGCGCTTGCAGTCCCGCCAAGGCGACCGATCCGGGACGTCCCGCTCGACGTTCGGCGTCTGCGACGGAGGTGGCTGCGGCGACCCAGACCGTGGGGGCGAATCCAATGCCGTCTCACGTCAAAGGGATCCACCCCCACGAACGGGTCTAGCCGGGACGCGGCGCTTCTCCGCACACCGATCCGCTACTGAGGCGAGCGAGCACTGTGGATAAGTGAACTCCGAGGAGTTTCGTCCACAACCCCGGCTGCCTGGCCGGCGTGGCCAGAGCCCCGCGCCAGCACCGAAAGCCGATGGCCTGTCGGCCTATTGGTTGTCGATACCTCGGGCCTGGGTCTCCTGTACCAGATTTGTCCAGGCCCTGAGTGCCTGCACTTGCCGCCACTGCGATTCCATCTCGGCGACGATGCTGTCCCACGCTCGCCGGGCCCGCCTCAACCCCACACCCTGGAGCATCGGGGCGTTTTCGGGATTTTCTGGTCGTGGCGCAGCGGCGATAGTCGCCACAGCGTCGAGCACAGCTTCCAGTGCCTCGTCCACATCGGTTCGATCCTGAGCTGTGAGCCCACCTGAGGCCGATCGGACGACCAGCGCACGGAAGGTGCGGTCGGCCTCGTCGACTGCCGTCATGAACTGAGGGCTGAGGACGGAAAGCCTCTTGGCTACGGACTCGAGGTCGTCTGAGAGATGGCGCCGCCAGGCGAGGGTCGCCCCTGCACTGCGGGCTCGCTCGCCGTCGGCCTTCCCTTTCGCGGTGGCGCGGTGACCGGCCGTCGCGAGGATCATTCGTTGCCGCATGACAGCAGCGAGCGTCTCCATTGCGCGCTCAGCATCCATCAACTCAGGAAGCCCGTCGTACGCTGATCCATCCTGAATGCCGGACGACGTCACCTATAGATCTCCAGTTCTCCATCGCGCGCAGCTACGGCTGATTTTCAAGCCGACCGGGCGCCTGAGCAAGGGGAAGATGCAGACTCGTCGCTGAAGTGGCTACAACGCCGCGCCAGCCGGGGATCCACTACCGGTGCGACGGTCTTCCCGTGGCGGGCTAGATCTTCGCGACGCGCAGCATGGTCCAGGAGGCTGGCGGCAGCATCGCCATCAGTCCCTCAGTGGTGATCTCGTGGTCGTCGCTTACCCGGGGGGTGACCCGGTCGGGTGAAGCCTGGTTGTTCGTCTGCTCGAGGATCTGACCGCCCATGACGACGTGCTCAACGACCCGGTACGCGTGGCCGCCGGCAATGGTGAGGCGTAGGGCAGCCGCGTCCTCGTCGCTGCGGTTGACGGCGAAGATGGCCAGTGATCCATCGAGCGGGTTGCGGGTGGCGACCATGTCGACGGGTTGGACGTCTCCTCGCGACCGGGAGTCGACGGGGCTGCTGTTGCACAGCTCGACGCGCAGGACTTCGCCTTGCGCGTGGCGGGCGGTAAGCGCGAACGGGTGAAAGATGGTCTGCCGCCACGCGGGTCCGTCGCTCTCCGCCCGGATGGGGGCGATGACGTTAACTAGCTGGGCTTGGCAGGCGATGTCCACTCGGTCGCTATGCCGCAGCAGGCTGATGAGCAGGTTGCCAACGACGACGGCGTCCTCGACGGTGTACTCGTCCTCGGCGACCCGTGGTGCCCGGGTCCAGCCGTCGTGGTCCCGCTCGGGGATGAAGGGGCGTCGTTCCACGTTCCACTCGTCGAAGGACAGCTTGATTTTGCGGTTGGTGCGCTGCTTGGCGGCGACGTGGTCGCAGGTCGCGACGACCCCGTCGATGAAGGAGTCCATGGCGTCGGCGGAGGCCAGGTAGCCAACCGTGTCGGAGCCCGCCTTCTTGTAGTAGGCGTGCATCGAGAGGTAGTCGATGTGTTCGTAGGCGTGCTCAAGGACAGCGACCTCCCACTCACCGAAGGTCGGCATGTCCTGGTGGGAGCTGCCGCACGCGACCAGTTGGATTGACGGGTCGACCATCCGCATGGCCTTCGCGGTCTCCGCGGCGAGCCGGCCGTACTCGCCGGCGCTCTTGTGACCGATCTGCCACGGCCCGTCCATCTCGTTGCCCAGGCACCACAACTTCACGTCGTACGGGTCGCGCCGTCCGTGGGCGATGCGCAAGTCCGAGTAGGCCGTCCCACCGGGGAAGTTGGTGTACTCCAGCAGGCTGACCGCTTCGGCAACCCCGCGGGTGCCGAGGTTGACCGCCATCATCGGCTCCGCGCCGGCGAGGGCCAGCCATTCCATGAACTCGTTGAGCCCGAAGGTGTTCGGCTCGATTGCCCGCCACGCCAGGTCCAACCGCACCGGACGCTCAGCGAGCGGACCGACGCCGTCCTCCCAGTTGTAGCCGGAGACGAAGTTGCCGCCGGGGTAACGGATCACGCTCACCCCAAGCTCGCGGGTCAGCGCAAGGACGTCGGCTCGCAAGCCGTTCTCATCCGCCTCCGGGTGACCGGGCTCGAAGATGCCGTCGTACACGCAGCGACCCATGTGCTCGATGAACGAGCCGAAGATCCGCGCCGGCACGGGGGCGATGACGAAGGCCGGGTCCAGCGTGGCGGTGCAGGTGATCAACAGATGCTCGCTCTCGGGTGTAGGGGCAGCTTCTCAGATGTGGGTGACCGCTGGACAACCGCGGACCGCCCACGGTCCTTCGCTTGGGAAAGCCTCATGGGCGACGCTGCGTGGATGCGTCATGGCGCCCAGGCGGGTGTGGGCATCCAACTGGTGTCGTCCGTCCACGAGGTGGTCGAGTCCCAGGCTGCTGTTCCTCCGTTGCTGGCGACGTAGAGCTGCCCGGAATAGTGCCGTAGGTACAGCGCCGTGTTTCCGGCCCACTGCAGCGAGACGCCTTGGCCGTCGTTGCCGGGCACCTCGCAGAACGTGGCGTCGGTCGCGAACCCCGTCGTGCCGTCGTTCTGCTGCTGGTACACCGCGCCGGCTGTCTGGCGCAGATACCCGTTGGGGTAGTCCTTGGACTCGAACGACAGGCAGGCGGAGTTCGACAGACCCGGGCGGGCGGTCCAGGTGGCGTCCTGCTTGTCTGTGGTGGAGCTGGCGACGGTGATGGCCGAGATGATGCCCCGCCCGCTGGAGTGGCGGACGTAGGAGCCGGTGCAACACGTTGTGAGGGCGTGCAAGGACAGCTCCGCCGCGGGAGCCACCCCGACGGCGCTGAGGTAGCTGAACTGCTGGTCCGCCGCACCGGCGCAGGCCTCGATGTCGAGCTGGGTGTTGTTGGCGGTGTTCGCACCCGGGTCTGTCAGGCACAGTCCGGACTGCGGGTTCACCAGCGTGCCGTCGGCTTGCTGCACCCACTGCTGACCGCCGACGCCGTTGCAGTTGAACAGCCCGACCAAGGTGCCGCTGGCGGTGATGTTGCCGTCGACGTCGAGGCAGCGGGTCAGGGTGCGCAGGGTGTTGTCGGCACCGTGGACCCAGTGCTGGTCCGCGGCACTCGTTATGCAGTCGTACATCTGGACGGGGATGTCGGACCAGGTGCCGTACTGGTCGTTTCCGCTGACGTCGACGCATTTCCCGCCCGGGGCGTTGATCGGATGGCCGCCAGCAACGTTGAACTGCTGGCTTGCTCCCCCGGCGCACGCCTCGATGTCGAGCTGGGTGCCGTTGGTGGTGGTGCCACCGGGGTCGGTCAGGCACAGACCGGACTGCGGGTTCAGCAGCGTTCCGTTGGATTGCTGCACCCAGACCTGCGCACCGTTGCCGTTGCAGTCGTACAGCTCAACCAAAGTGCCACTGGTCTTTGCGCCGCCGCTGACGTCGAGGCATCGGCCGAGGGTGGTGATCGACCCGTTGGCGTTCTGCAGCCAGTACTGGTCCGGTGCCTCGCGCAGGCAGTCCCAGATGTCGACACTCGTGTTGTTGGCACCGTTGTTCGGGCCGTAGACGTCCAGGCATTTGCCGTAGGGGGCGGCGACCGGCTGGCTCGGATAGGCCACCAGGAATATCTGCGACGTGGCGCCGGTGCAGGTCTCGATGTCCAGGGCGGTGCCGTTCGCGGTGTTGCCACTTGGGTCGGTGAGGCACAGCCCAGAGTGCGGGTTGAGCAGCGAGCCGTTGGCCTGCTGGGTCCAGACCTGCGCGCTGCTGCCGTTGCAGTCGTACAGCTGCACCAGCGTTCCGCTGGTAGTGCTGCCGCTGGGATCGTCAAGGCAGCGGCCGAGGGAGATCAGCGGCCCGGAGACCAGGCCGTTGCTGGGGGTCCAGCGCTGGTCGACGGCGTCGTGCAGGCAGTCCCACAACTGGATCCCGGCGCCGTCGACCCCGGTGTCGTTGCCGGCGACGTCGATGCACTTGCCGCCGGCAGGGTTGACGATCGGCACCCCGGTGCCGCCCCCGGTGGTGCCGGAGTAGCCGACGGAGGCGACGTTGGACTGCACCGACGCGACGGCGGCGTTGGAGGCGTAGCCGGAGGTCATCACCCCTTCGAAGAAGGCGCCGGAGGCGGCGTTGCTGTTGTCGCCGCCGATCCCCATGACGATGCCGCCTTCCTGGTGCATCGGCGTGTACCCGCTTGGGTTGCTCGGCAGCACACCGGAGTAGAGCGATGTCAGCGTCGAGGAGGTGGCGCTCCCGCCGTCGAGGGCGAAGTTGTGCTGCCCGTCGTTGCGCAGCACTCCGGTGACAAACGGTTTCGCCCAGCCCATCCCGACGTTGGACGGGTTGGTGTAGCCGTTGATACCGAGCCCGCCGCCCATGAACGTGGCGTTCTCCATGTCGGCCTGCAGCCACGGTCCGACGTCCCCACAGGGCTCGGCGGTGCAGTGGTCGGAGATGTTCAGGGCGTCCATGTGACCGTTGCCGGTGTCCGCCGCGGTGGTCTCAGCGTTGCCGAAGTCGAAGCAACAGCGGTCCAGCTGCGCGGTGTAAGTGCCGCTGATCACCGCGTACATCGACTCAGGCGCCCCATTCGTGGCCACGCCTGAGGCGGTCATCTTGCGGTACCCGGTGCCCGGGGTGAACAAGAACCCGTAGACGTGGTGGCCGCCGGCAGTCACCGGCAGCGAGTCGGCACGGACACCGAAGTCCCCGGACCCTGCGTTGCCGACCACGCCGACGGTCAGGTCGTTGTGCTGGGAGGACTGGTCGTAGACCTTCGTGACGGTGCAGACGGTGTTGGCACAAAACGTGTCCTGGGTGGCCGCGTTGGCGTAACCGCCGGTGGCGAGCAGGCCGATGTCAGTCGTGGTGCCGTCCGATGCGCGCTGCACCTGGTACAGCGGCCCGGAGTAGGCAGAATAAAGGGCGCGTACCGAACTGTAGGCGGCCACGCACGGAGTGCTCGCCGTGGCGAGGATGTCACACGGCCCGGGCGTGGTCGCCAGTGCCGGCGACGCGGACTGGGTGATGCCGCCCAGGCAGGCCGTGATCATCAGCAGCGCCGCGGCGATCCTGGCGCTGGCTCTGTGCCGGCCGCCGGGTCCGCGCACGCTGACGGCTCCCCCGCCCAAGAGTGCGCCCTGCCTCTGCCGGCTACGAAGGCTGGACCACGTCATGACCACGTCTCCCTTGTCTATAGTCACAGGCGGGCGCGCCGCACGGCAGGCAATACTCATGGTGAGCGCGGGCGGCTGCCATCCCCGTCCTTCGAGCCGAGGCTCGCGCCGGGCATTCGTCCACATTCGATCACGGACAGGTGGAGTGTGGCATACGTCTTACATCGATGCAAGGGTCTGGTAGGCAACAACTGTGGCGGCAGTGCACTGAAGCTGCGCCGGCTCCGGTTCGGTACCCGTCCCACGGCACCAGGGCCGAAACTTCGTCGACACGCGAGAGTATTCGGCTCCCATGCCTACAGCGTGGCTCCACCCGGTGGAGATGCGACTGGCGTGCTGCTACCGGGGGTCCTTCTCGCCGGTGACGATGTAGCGCACCGTCTCGATCGGCAGCTTGGGCTCGCCGCGCTCGTCGAGCAGCCCGTTGGTCTCCTGGGCGGTATCGAAGAGCTGGGTGTAGCAGAGCCCGGCCACCGCGGGGCTGGAGCGCAGCGCGACGAACATGTCCTGCAGGAGTGCCGCGAGGTCGGAGTCGGAGCTGACCTCGGTGTAGGCGAAGGCGTCCGAGGCCGGGCGCAGCGAAAGGCCGCCGAACTCGCTGACCATGAACGGGGCGTTGCCGGCGTCGAACTTTGCCAACTGCGCGGCGGTCAGCGCGACGACCCGCCCTGCGGCGGCGTCGCCGGGGTGCTCGAGGCTGCGTCGGACGGTGGCTGCGTCGCCGTAGCGCTCGCGGAGTTCGGCGGGGTCGCTGGTGTAGTCGTGGACACCGAGGATGTCGCTGTCGACGTGCTCCCAGCCCTCGTTCGACATGACCGGTCGCCCGGGGTCCAGGGCGCGGGTGAGGTCGGCGATACCGGCGGCGAAGCTGCGCTGCGCCGGGTCGGTCCGCAGCTGCGGCAGGCCCCAGCTCTCGTTGATCGGCACCCAGGCCACAACGCTGGGGTGGCTGCGGTCACGGCGGACCAGCGCGACCCACTCGGCCGTGAGCTGCTCGATCGCGGTGCTGGTGAACTCGTAGGCGGCGCCGGTCTCCGCCCACAGCAACAGACCGAGGCGGTCGGCCCAGAACAACAGGCGCGGGTCCTCGGCCTTCTGGTGCAGTCGCATGGTGTTGAAGCCCATGGCCTTGGCCAGCTCGACCTCGCGGCGCAGCTCGTGAGTTCCCTGATTGGCCAGCAACGTGGCCGCGCGGTAGCCCTGGTTGAGCACTCCGCGCAGGAAGTACGGGCGCCCGTTCAGCAGGAACCGGGACCCGCCGACGCCCGCGCTGCGCACCCCAAGGTAGCTGGTCACCTCGTCCAGCGGTGCGCCCGGGCCAGCCCCGTGCAGGCTCACGGTGGCGTCGAGGAGCACCGGTCGCTCGGGTGACCAGATCAGGTCCTCTCGATCGACCCCGTTGTCCAGTGCGGCGACCGGCACCCGCACGGTGAGGCGTCTGCCGTGGAGGGCCGCCGTCACTTGTCCGAGCGGTCGCCCGGCCAGGCTGAGCGCGAGGGAGATCAGGGGGTCGGCGGGGGGCAGGCCGGCGACCTCGATGGTGGCGCTGATCCCGGTGTCCGGGTCGGCCTGCCACCACAGGTCGGCGATCCACGCGCCGGGCACGTGCTCCAGCCACACGCTCTGCCAGATGCCGGTAGTCCTCTCGTACCAGACCTTGTCCGGTGCTGACAGCCAGGTCTGCTTGCCGCGGGGCTGGCTGACGTCGTGCGGGTCGTCCTGCGCCCGCACGACCAGTACGTGCGTCTTGGCGGCATCGTCCTCAAAGCTCTCGAGGGCGTCGGTGATGTCGACGTCGAACGGGGCCTGCCCGCCGACGTGATGGGCGACGTGCTGGCCGTCGACCCACACATCCGCCCGATAGTCCACGGCGCCGAAATGCACCAGCAGCCGCGACTCTGACAGGTCCGCCGGCACCGCCAGATCATCGCCGGACAGCTCCCTTCGGTACCAGACCGTCGGGTGCGGACCGCGGTCCGCGATGCCTGAAGCCGGGCTCTCCGGCGGGAACGGGACGACGATCACCCGGTCGAACCGGTCGGCTGCAGCCGGACGGAACCAGCCCTCCCTGTGGCCGGCATCGGCGTCGTCGTAGGCGAAGGCCCACACCCCGTCGAGGCTGCGCCACCCCGGGCGGCACAGCTGCGGACGCGGGTAGGCCCCGTCCTGCTGGCTCGCGCTCATCTCGCCCCGTATCCATGCTGCGTCATCACCCAAGTATGGCGGGTCTCTATGCATCGATGCAAGAAGCCGTTGCAGCGAAGGCGTTGTGGCATCATTCACGGGTGAGTCCACGACGCGGAACCCGGGTACGGATGCGCGACGTCGCCGACCACGCCGGAGTGTCGGTGCGCACCGTGTCCAACGTGGTCAACGACTTCGTCTACGTCAGCGAAGAGATGCGCCAGAAGGTCCAGGCGTCCCTCGACGAGCTGGGTTACCAGATGGACTACGTCGCCCGCGGGCTGCGTTCCGGGCGTACCGGGATGATCGCCCTCGTGGTGCCGCAGCTCGCGGAGCCGTACTTCGCCGAGCTGTCGCAAGCCGTCATCCGCGCCGCCGCCCGCCGCGGGCTCGCCGTCCTCATCGAGACGACGAACAACGACCCCGCGCTGGAGCAGCGCATTATGAAGGGCGCGCTGGCCACGGTCGCCGACGGGGTGCTGCTCAGCGCCGGCGCCGCCACGACGGAGGATGAGCCGGAGGTCCCACTGGTCCTGCTCGGCGAGCACGCTGCCACCCGCCACGGCGACCACATCGGCATCGACAACGTGCTCGCCGCCCGCACCGTGACCCGGCACCTGCTCGAGCAGGGCTACCGGCGCATCGCCCCGCTCGGGGTCAGCGACACCTCCACCGCAGTGCCACGGCTCCAGGGATTCCACGACGAGCTGGCGGCCTGGGGCATCCGACCGGTGCAGCGGCTCGCGCTGGCCACCACCGACTGGTCACCCCGCGGTGGGTACGACGTCGTCAACAAGCTCCTCGCCTCGGGCAAACCCGGCCTACCGACAGCGATCTTCGCCTTCAACGACTCCCTCGCCCTCGGCGCCCTGCGTGCCCTGCGCCAGCACGGGATCGACGTGCCCGCCCAGATCGCCGTCGCCGGCATCGACAACCTCGAGCAGAGCGCCTTCGTCGACCCCCCGCTTACCAGCCTCGCCCCCGACCTCGACGACATCGCCGAGACCGCCCTGACCGCCCTCGAGCTCCAGATGGACGGCACCACCGACCGCACCGCCTATCGGCGCAAGGACACCGCGTTTCACCTGCACGTCAGGGAGTCCACGACTGCTGGGAACGCTCAGTAGGACGGCCAGCGGCCGCCGCCGGAGGGCAGTGCGCCGCAATAGGGTCGGCCAGCAAGCGCGTCCCCCGTTGATGGTCACTCAGCCGGGCGGAGGTGCCAGCATCACGCATGGTGCCCTAGCGCAGTTCGCCTCAGAGGCGCGGCTGCGATATGGCTATTTGAGGCCGGTGGTGGCGATGCCCTGGATGAACTTACGTTGGATGACGAGAAAGGCCGCGAGCATGGGCAGCATCGCCATGGTGGCGCCGGCCATGAGCAGTCCGTACTGGACGACGTGGGTGCCGGAGAACTGCGCGAGCCCCGCGGGCAGGGTGGCCATCTTCTCGTCGGTCGTGATGACGAGCGGCCAGAGCAGGTCGTTCCAGTTGTACATGAAGTGGAACAGCCCCAGCGTCAGCATCGCAGGGCGGGCCAGCGGCAGGATGATCGACCAGTAAATGCGCCACTCACTGGCCCCGTCTATGCGGGCTGCCTGGGATAGGTCGGACGGGATGCCGATGAAGAACTGGCGGAGGAAGAAGATGCCAAACGCGTTGGTGGCGCGGGGGATGATCAGGCCGGGGTAGGTGTTGATGAGGCCCAGCTTCGCGACGAGCTGGTAGATCGGGACCAGGGTAATCTGCGGCGGGATCATCAGGAATAGCAGAACCATGATGAAAAACACTTTCTTGCCCGGGAAGTCCAGCTGGGCCAGGGCGTAGGCGGTCATCGAGTCGAACAGCAGTGACAGCGCGGTGACGGAGCCGGCGAACACGACGGTGTTCTGGAACTCGTGCGCGAACGGGATCGCGGTCCACACGTCGCGGAAGTTCTGGAAGGTGAAGTGGGTCGGGATTAGGTAGCCGGGGTGAGACAGGATGTTGCCCTCGGGGCGCACCGACGCGCCGAGCATCCACAGCACCGGCAGCAGCACCACGAACGCGGCGAACGTGATCGTCGCGTACAGCAGGATCCGCCCGCCGAGGGACTCCTTCGCCTGCCTGCGCCGTACAGGAACCGAAGCCACCATCACGCACCACTCCCGTTGCACACCAGAAGGTTCTTGGAGTCGGTCATCAGTAGGTCACCTCACGGCGGCGGAAGAACACCTGCTGGGCCATGCTGATCGCGAAGACCAGGATGGTGAGCACCCACCCGACGGCGGAGGCGTAGCCGAAGTCGAAGTTCTGGAACCCCGTCCGGTAGATGAGGTAGGACAGCGTCTCGGTGGAGAAGAACGGGCCGCCGCGGGTCATCGTGAAGATCTGGTCGAACGCCTGCACGGAGGCAATGGTCGCCATGATGAACACGAATGCCGAGGTGTTCGACAGCAGCGGCCAGGTTATGCTGCGGAACTGACGCCACGGGGACGCTCCGTCGACCCACGACGCCTCGTAGAGCTCCTGCGGGATCGTCCCGAGGCCCGCGAGGTACATCACCATGTAGAAGCCCAGGTTTTTCCAGATCCCGACCACCGATACGTACGCGAACGCGATTTTCGGGTTGGCCTGGCCTTGTCCGAAGGACAACCCCAGCGGGGAAAACCAGTGCGGCAGGAGGCCGATCGTCGGGTCGAGCAAGAAGCTCCACGCGATCGACATGACGCCGAGGGAGAGCACCGCCGGCATGAACAGGGCCGCGCGGAAGAAGCCGCGGCCGTGCATGCGACGGTTCAGCATGACGGCGAAGAGCAGCGCCAGGGCGACCGTGGTCGGGGTGACCACCAGCGCGTAGACCACGGTGTGCTCAAGATCGCCACGGAACACCGAGTCGCCGAAGACGGCGCGGTAGTTGCCCAGTCCGACGAACGTGGTCGGCCCGAACCCGGAGCTCTTCTCGAGCGACAGCTTTGCTGAGGACACAAGCGGCCACAGCACGAACAGCCCCATGATCAGGCTCGAGGGGGCGATGAAAGCGTAGGCGCGGAGGATCTGGCGGCGCCGCAGTCTGCGCCGCCCCGGACGTCGGGGCGGCGCAGACGGTGGCTGCCACCCGAGAGCCGACTCACTTTCCAGGGCTCGGGTCACGTGGCTGCTCTTTTCGTTGCAGTGTCAGTCTTTCTGGCAGTGCTGGCAGTGCTGGCAGTGCTGGCAGTGCTGGCAGTGTGGTGGTATAGCGGGGTCAGCCGGTGTTGAGCATCGACTGGACCTTGCTCGCTGCCGAGTCCAGCAGCGTCTTCGCCTTGGACGGGTCGCTGACGATCTGCTCGATCGTCGGGTCGAATACGTCATTTTGGATCGAGGCGAAGTTGGTCTGCCCCGGCGCCAGCGCCCGGGTGGTGCCCGCCTGGCCGGCGAACGAGCCCACGTCCGGGTTGGAGGCGAGGGCGGATGCCGGGACGTCAGTGGTGACCGGCGGGAAGCCGGACATCAACGACAGGTTGGCCTGGTTCGCCGGCTGCGTCCAGTAGGCGTAGAACTCCGCCGCCGCCTTCAGCTTCGCTGGGCTCGCCTTCGAGCTCACCCCGAGCACCGTGGTGACACCGACGCTGACGTGCTGGCCGTTCGGGCCAGTCGGCACCGGGGCCAGACCATAGTCAATATTCGCCGCCTTGTAGCCCGACGTCGCCCAGGGTCCGTTCACCTCCATCGCCGCCGTAGCCGAGGTGATCAGCTTGTCCGCGTCCGCGCCGGTGAGGCCAGTCCGCGAGATGTGGTCCTTGTTGATCAGGTCGGCCCAGAACTGCACCGCCTGCAGCGACCCGGCGCTGTTGAGCAGGACCTTCTTGCCGTCGGCGGAAAGGATCCCACCGTTAGCCTCCCACAGGAAGATCGGGAACAGCTCGACAGTGTTGTTAGTCCCGATCGCCATGCCGTACTGCTTCGGGTTGCCACCCGTGCCGCCCGGCAGAGTCAGCTTCTGCGCGTCCGCCGCCAGTTCGGTCCAGTTCGCCGGCGGGTTCGCGATACCGGCGGTCTTGAACATCGTCTTGTTGTAGTACAGCATCACCGGGGTGCTCTCGATCGGCACGCCGTAGACCTTGTCGCCGTACTCACCGGCGCCCAGTGCCCCCGGCACGATGTTCGCCTTGTTGATGTTGGCCAGCGAGAAGATGGAGTCCAGCGGCTGCAGCACGCCCTTGCTGGCATAGCCGGGCAGGTTGTCGCTGCTGATCCCGACCAGGTCAGGGCCCTTGCCGGCACCGAAGGCCGGCAGCAACTTGGTGTAGAGCACGTCCCACGGGATCGGGTCTGACGTCACGTGGATCGTCGGATGCGATGCGTTGAACGTCGAGATGATTTTGTCGATGGCAGGCTTGTCCGGCCCCGTCAACCCGTTCCAGAACGACAGGTTGATCACGGGACCCGACGCTGCTGCAGCCGACGACGCGCCACCACCACTGGTAGGTGCCGCCCCCGACGCGGCACCTGCACTGGTGGCGGCGGCCGCGCTCGTCGCACCGCCTGCACTGGTGGCACCGCCCGCACTCGAGGCGCTGCTTGCGCTGGAACCGCTCCCAGAGGAGCACCCCGCAACGACGGACGCGACCACAGCAGCCGCGAACACGCGTGCGGTACGACCATGCCAACGATTCACTTCAACTCCCTCAGTGTCAGACCTGCGCTACAACGTGGGCAAAGATTGCCACGGATGTTGCATCGATGCAAGAAGGAGTGCAACGTGGCCCTCCGTCGAAGGCGAATCGTGACCTTCCCGTGATGATCTGGCCGTGTCACTGGCCCTCGGGGACGGCAGAGTCACTGTGCCTACAGCGATCGCGGTGACCATTTGTGCCAGGAGCAGGCTCCAGGGGCCCATCCCACCGGGTCTGCCGCCCGTCCTCGTCGGGACGAGAGCGGCTCCTCGGCTGGGGCGGGGTTGCACCTACACCAGGGGTGGGTGCGGTAGCGTCGGGATCCGGACCAGTGAGGGAGGCACGTGTGACGACACTTCTGGAGTCCCGCACGGGCGCCCCGGACCGGTTCACCGCCCCGCTCTACAGCGTTGCCGAGGCGGCCCGCTACCTGGCGATCCCGCCGTCGACGTTGAGCGCTTGGGCGAAGGGCTACACCCGGCCAGCGCACGGCCGGCGCAAGGCGGTCGCCACCGACGCGGTGCTGACCAGCATCCCCCGCACCGGCGCGGGCCGGGCACCGGTCATCCCGTTCGTCGGCCTGGCCGAAGGCATGGTCCTGGCCGCCATCCGCAGCAGCGGGGTGTCCCTGCAGCGAATCCGCCCCGCGCTGAGCCGGCTGCAGACGGAAATCGGGCTCGAGCACGCGCTGGCCTCGCAGCGCTTGTTCACCGACGGCGCTGAGGTGCTGTTCGACTACGCCGAGCACGGCGCCGACGCCGACACGGAGTCCGCGGTCCGTGAGCTGGTCGTGGTCCGCAACGGCCAGAGCGTGTTCAACCCGGTGGTCGAGGCCTACCTGCAGCGGGTCGACTTCGCGCCCGACGGCTACGCCCGACTGATCCGCCTGCCCGCCTACACCGTCGCTGACGTTGTCGTCGACCCCGGCCGGGGCTTCGGACAGCCGATCTTCAGCCACGGCGGCGCCCGGCTCGAGGACGCGTTGGCCATGTTCGAAGCCGGAGAGCCGCTGTCGGTGGTGGCCGCGGAGTACGACGTGCCGCCTGAGCAGCTCGAGGACGCGATCCGGGTTGCGCTGCGCCCGGCCGCCTGAGCCACCGCGGTGCCGGGTCCCAGTCGACCGCCCGAGTTCTTCCTCGACCGCAGCCTCGGCGGCATCCAGGTTCCCCGGCTGCTGCGCGCCGCCGGAATGACGCTGCGCACGCTGGCCGAGGTCTACGGCAAACCCGCCGACCGGCACGTCGAGGACGTCGACTGGCTGGAGCTTGCCGGGACCAGCGGGTGGCCGGTGCTGATGAAGGACGCCAAGATCCGCTACCGCCCGGCTGAGCGCGCAGCGCTGGTCCGCTTCGGCGTCACCGCGTTCTGCCTGTCCAGCGGCAACCTGCTGGCCGCCGAGATGGCCGACCAGTTCATCAGCGTTCTCCCGCAGATGGTGGCAGCGTCCGAGCGCGAAGGGCCGGCGCTCTACGTCATCACCCGCACCGCAATACGCCGAATCCCCCTCGACGAGTGACGCAACGGCGACCCGACCCGACGCGGCGCGGCGCGGCAGCCCTGATGACACCTACTTCCCCGTAGCAGCAGGCAATCTCGGCACTTCGGCAGCCGCCGGAACGCTGCCGGTCCTGAGCCGCCCCGATCCGAGAGACGACTGGCAGGAGTCCTGAACTTCCGGCGACGCCACGTCTGGATAGCGGTGCACAACACCGCCACTTCCCGTGGCGGCTCGTTCGCGCTCGTGCCAGTTGATGCTGACTGATGCTGGTCGGTCCTGCCCCAATGCCCGGATCGGCGTGTTTATGGGTGCCCGCGGTCACCGGCTCGGTGAGCATTCGGTGACCTTTGGGGCCATTCTGAGCCCAGGACGGAGCTTGCGGTCGATCTTGATGTCAGCGTTTCCGCAGGTCAGAGCATGCGGAGGGCGTGGGATTCGAACCCACGATGGGTTGCCCCATAGCGGTTTTCAAGTTGCCCTCGCGGTTGGCAGAGAGCGGCGTCAGTCCGCCTGTCGCGCCTCCGTCCGCAACACGGGAGGCAACCAGTGGCACCAGGCGGAGCCCCTCGGCGCCCCGCGCGTTACCCCTCGTGTTACCCGCCGCCCGCCGCTACATGACGACTGGTCTTCTGCTCACCCAGGGCGGCGGGGGCCGCTGGCAAGTTCACACTTGCAGTTCAGCCATGAGCGCGCGATGCTGTCTGGGCAACGTCCACCGAGGCACCATCGGCACCAATCATCGGCGCACGCCTCACCGCTGAGGCACTATCGGCAGCAATCATCGGATCACGCCTCCTGTCTCAGGGAGTGGGTTCGACGTGTCTGCCTTTCAGATCCAGCCAGCGCGTGCCTTGCTGCACGAGCAGCGCATCAGCAACACCGCCCTCGCCAAACGAGCGGGCTGCTCGACAACCTTCGTGAGCCAGGTGCTTCTTGGGCATCGGCGGCCGCCGTCCGGCCTGCAGAGGTTGCTGGCAGACGTGCTGGAGCGGCCCATCGAGGACCTCTTCACACGGGAGGCGCTAGCACCGGCCAGCCGCTTTCCGGGCGACTGCCGTGTGGCCGCTGGTCGGAGCGCAGGCTCATGATCCTCGAGCCGGAGCGGCGGACCTACACAATCGCCGAGACGGCGATCATCCTGGGCATCTCCGAGCGGCACGCCTACGAGCTGGCCAGGGCCAGCCAGATCCCAGCTCGGCGCCTAGGTGCGCGGTGGGTGGTCCCTGTCCAGGCTCTCGAGGCGTTCCTGCTCGGCCCAGACGCTTCCGGCGCGGCTGGACCGCGGTGAGGGGCCACGTCGGGCAGAACCCGAAGAGCGGCACATGGTTCGCGTCGTACGACGAACCACGCAGTGGCGACGGTCGACGTCGTCTCAAGAAGAAGGGCGGCTTCGCTACCAAGAAGGAGGCGGAACGCTTCCTGAGACAGGCACTGTCCGAGATCGACCGAGGCACCTACGTCGCGCCCGGGCGCAGCACCGTCGGCTCGTTCCTGCTTGAGGACTATCTGCCGACCCAGGCGCACCTGCGTGCCTCCACGCTTCGGACCTACGAGATGTACCTCCGCCTGCACGTGGTCCCGCACGTTGGCCACCTGGATCTGGCCGAGATCCGACCGCACCACTTCCAGCTGATGTTCAGTGAGCTGGCGGGATCGCAGCTGCTGAGCAGTCAGACCGTGCGCCATGTGCACTCCATAGTTCGGCGTGCGTTCAACCGAGCCGTCGACTGGGGAAGGCTGCCGATCAGCCCGCTGCGTGGCATCGACCTTAGGGTGCCGCCGCGCCGCTCCCTGACCACCTGGAGTCCCGAGCAGGTCAGGACTTTCCTCGAAGCCATCGAGGACATGCGGGACGGTTGCCTGTTCCGCGTCGCGCTACTCACCGGGCTGCGGCGAGGTGAGCTGCTCGGACTTCGTTGGGTCGACGTCCGCTGGGAACAGCGAACGATTCAGATAACTCAGGCGCTCGTTGAAGTGGGCAGCTCGGTCACCCTCAGCCCGCCGAAGACACGCAGTAGCGAACGGACAGTCGCCATCGACCCGCTGACGCTT
This sequence comes from Acidothermaceae bacterium B102, assembly GCA_033097465.1. Lineage (GTDB taxonomy): Bacteria > Actinomycetota > Actinomycetes > JAWWOL01 > JAWWOL01 > JAWWOL01. Next base: position 1,656,467 of record AP028633.1, on the reverse strand, counting down.
GAGGCGCTGCGTAAGCACCGGGCGCGGCAGGCAGAGGAGCGCCTCGCATGGGGTCCTGGGTACGTCGACAGCCGATTGGTCTTCACGCGTGAAGACGGGACCGCGTACCGGCCGTCAGCGATCAGCCGCCGGTGGCTCCGGCTGCAGGAGGGGCTGGCGTTGCCTCGCTTGCGACTACACGACGCTCGTCACACCCACGCGTCTTTGGCACTGGAGGCCGGAGTTCCGTTACAGGTGGTCGCGGATCGTCTTGGCCACTCCACGATCGCCCTGACGGCCAACACGTACGGCCACATCCGCCCGCCTGTTGCACGCGAGGCCGCAGACAAGGTGGCCGGACTGATCTTCGACTAGAACCGGGTGCCGTGACCGCGGTACCTACACGAAGGTTGGCCCCGCGCCGGTTGTGACCCGGCCGGGGCCGTGAGCGAAGGAGGTTCGCTGTGTCTCAGGCTAGCGCGCGCACGCGGCGCACCGAAAGCTGCATGGCGGTGGACAAACCAAGAGAGTTAGCGGCGAGGATTTCCGTCCCCCCGAACTCTTCCCTAACAGTAGTTCCAGAACGTCGGCAAACCATGCGACGCCTGCCCCATCTCGGTGTTGACACCATTGGCCTGACGTTCGCTGTCGGGGACGTGTACCTCGGTGCGGACGACCAGCCGCTGCCTGGGACACCGTGGCAGGAGGGACCGCGACACTGGCCATACAGGCGCGCCAACTCGTCGAGTTTCCCCGAGCCAGCCGCACAAGCTCATCTGGAAGATGGTCGCCTTGGTCCTCTCTCGCTACGAGAGTCATGGGATCTGACGCCGCACTACCCGGGTTCGTGGCTCAGCCGTCGAGTGCTCCTTGCGGGCAAGCGCATCGACATCAGTGTTCGCGACCATGGCCAGTACGGCTGGTGGGCCAGCATCGAGTTCGAGGTCTCCCGTGTGCGCAACCCCTTGGGTTACGACCTGTGTCCTCTCGACGAGGTACACATCTGGGTCCAAGCCGTTCTGATCTGGCTCGGCAAAATTGGTCTTTTATCACCACAGTGTCGACACACTGAGGATGTGTTACAGCCGGGGCCGTGCGTGGACCCCTCATGCTTCATGCTCGGCGTGCGAGTAGCCCGCCTCGACCTGGCGATTGACTTCGCGAGCGTGAACGACCTCGCGGTGCCGAGAGCGCTCATGATGGCAGCAAGACAGACGCGCGTGCACTGGAAACGCGAGTACGACACCGGCGCGGTCGCCAAGGGCGCTCTCTACGTCAAAACCTACGACCTACATGCCCGGCGACCTGGGGTCACGTCGGGCACCGTTCGGGTGGAGGTCGAGGCGCGCAAGGGTCCGCTTTCCCGTCGCGGCCTACGCAAGCTCGTTGAACCCATCAACAGAGTTGAGGCCGAGAGGTTGTTTCTCGAGGGGTTCAAGTGGGCGGGATTGAACGTCCGGTACGGCGGCTACCGGTCAACGTCCGAGCGTCTCAACACCATGCACGGCAGTAGCCGCCGCATCGCCGCCGCTTTCCACGAATCGGTACGCGCAGGCGAAGCGGCGCAGTGGCCGCGTCGCCGCGCCGTCAGAGCGCTCGCGCATCTCCGCTCGCTCGGGATCGTCGCTGGATTGCCGGAGAGTCAGCAGGTGCGGCCACCATCACGGCTCGATCCGATCACGGCTCAGGAGCTTCACCGGGACTACGCCGCCGCGTTGCGGGTGACAAGAGCCCGAGTCTTGGCGGAGCGAGCAGTCAGCAGCTACTCGGCGGCCCCGCAGCCAGCAAGGGACCACGGCCAGGCGATGGGCGAGCCGGTAGCCCCGACATCAGAGCCATCGCTGACCAACAACCTCGACGGTCGGCCTCCGCGCCTTATCCCCGGCGCCTCGTTGCTCCGCCACAGCGACGGCCGTAACCTTCCTGCGACCCAACCCGCGGAGCGCAGGAGGACTGGCGATGTCGATCGGACCGGATGAGGTCGCCGCGATCTCCCGAGCCGCCGCGGCTGGAGCAGCTCTCTTCGGGGACCCCTCGGCGCAGGGCTGGGATGAGCCAGAGGGGGCTGAGCAGTGCGCAGCCGCCGTAGGCGCTCTGGCGAACGGGTTTGCCCAAGCGGGCGGCACCGTGGCAAAGATGATCGACAACGCTCGAGCGGGGGCCGGTTCGCTCTCAGGAGATCGGCTACAGGCCCTCTCCGAGATAGTCCAGAACGCTGATGACGCGCAGGCCACGGAGATCCGCTTCGAGCGGGAGCCTGACTACCTCGTCGCGGTCCACAACGGGCGAGCCCTGAACCTCCGTGATGTCCATGCCTTGGCGGCACCCTGGCTAACCACGAAGCAGGGCGAGTCCTCCGCGACGGGCCGCTTCGGCGTAGGCCTGCTGACCCTGAGCTCTTTGGCGCCGGTTTTCGAGATCCACAGCGGCGACTACCACCTTCGCCTTGGCGACCCAACTGTGGACTTCATCTCGACTCCGGAGTCGCCGTACAGTTTCGACCCTGCGGCGACCGTGCTGAGAGTTCCACTCTCACCGGGATCGCTTGCTTCGGGCGAACTAGCTGCCTGGTTTGAAGAGTGGGACGACAGCAGCCTGCTCTTCCTCCGCACGGTGCGCGCGATCTCTTACACAGACGGGCCGACTCAGCGCACCTTGAGCTTGACCTCGAAGCCCCTGGCGTCTCGCGTTGGGCAGGTCAAAGGCCGAAGCGTGGAGTTCCAGCGGCGACTGATGTCGGCAACCGACGGCAGAGTCTGGTCGCTCCACGAGGTAGAGGTCCCCAGCCCTGCTGGACTTTCTCGTTCGCACAAGCGAACTGAGGCAGTCACGCCGATCGGTGTTGCATTGCCGCTTCATCGCCCAAGGTCAAGTGGACAAGTGTTTGCGGGTCTTCCCGTAGCCAGAACGCGCTTCCTGTTTAGCGCCAACGGCCAGTTGGATCCGATCGCCAGCAGGCAAGGGTTCGCCGACAGCGACTGGAACCGAGCGCTCGCCGCGCTCATCGCGGATGTCTGGCTCGAAGCGGTTGTCGACGCATTTGCCTCTGCTCCCCGATCGGCGTGGGCACTCGTGGCCACCACACAAGAGCCCGCAGAGCCGTCAAGCACGGCAATCCGCGCCGACCTTGTCCGTGAACTTGAAGGGGAGATCGTCGCTAGGGCGACTGGGCTGCTGCCCGAGGCCGTCCGCGTCATGACTGAAGATGGCTTGGTCGGTCTCTCGGACCTCGGTGTGGAATCAGGTGAGCTGGAAGGTCTCCTGACTACAGAGGAGGTTGCACTACTGGCAGGTACGCGTTTCGCGCTACCCATGGCGTGCCGCGACGACGAAGGCAGCTGGCGCAGCGTACTCACCAACTGGAGACACCAAAGCCCAACCATCCAGCCCGAGGTCGACGTCGCTGCCGCGGTACAGCTTCTCGACAGAGAAGATCGTGACCTCGCTGTCACCCTGTCGCTTCTGGCTGCTGCTGTTCGCGCGGGACTGTCTGAGACGTTGGCAGTGACACGCTGTCTTCCCCTGGCAGACGGCAGCAGAGGAGTGCCGCCGGAGCGGGCCGAGCTCCGTGTCCTCACCTTTGACGTGGCGGGCCTGGGACCTGACCTTCGCATCGCCACTCGCCTACATCCGTCCCTCCTAGTCGGCGACGTGGACGGCGCTGTTGTCAGAGACTGGTTGAAGAACCGGCATCACCTTGTTGGTGCCGACGAAGACGAGCTGGTGCTCCGGCTGATCGCCTCGGCCGGGGAGGGATCGCAGGAGCTGTCCTCGCCGCTTGATGACCGGCAGGCTCAGGCCTTGCGGTCGGCACTCGAGCAGGTCGAGCAAGGTAAGTGGCAGTCGCTCGGCGCAGGCATCGGTAAGGCGATCCGCCTGAGTGCGACCGTATTCGACTCGCGGGGACGCAGGCAGATCACTGCCGCACGTCCCGCTGATGCATATCAGCCGTCTGCGGTCGATCGTGACCCGGATAGTTTCGCAGTGGCCGCCGCCGGTACTCCGGGCATCTACTGGGTCGCCGCCAAGTACGCTACTGTCCTCAAGTCAGAGCGCGGCCGAACCGGCCTTGGAGCACAGCGCTTCCTCCGCCTGCTCGGTGTCGATACCGTCCCCAAGCTGAGGCCACACCCGGGCCTGTACCGACGCTATGCCGTTGGTCCCATGGGGCTAGAGGCTTCGTATCCAAGCTCGCCACGCGAGCGCGCGCAGGCTCTTGAGGCGCTTGGCGCCGAGTTCACCCTCGACGACCAGCACAGTCCGGACCTCTTGGCCGTGCTGATGGACATCTCGCAGGAGCGGAAATCGCAACGACGTGCTAGGGCACAGGCCTTGCTGGGTGTACTGAGCCGCGCCTGGCCTGGTGTCGCCGAGTTTGCCGAGGTGGATGCAGCCTCCGCAAGCGGGCGATGGCGAATCGAGGGAACAGTACCTGCATCTTGGGTTTGGTCGCTGCGCACGGTGCCATGGCTTGACAACGCGGCTGGTCACCCGTCGGCACCACAGCGACTTCGTCGTAGGACTGCGGCGACGCTCGCCATTCAAGGAGATAACCCTGCAGTATTTCTGCACCCCAGTTTCAATTCCAGCCGGACGGAGATCCTCGCCAGCATCGGCGTAACCGGTGAGCCCGACAGCCAAGAGCTCCTCGACAAGCTCGTCAGGCTACGGTCGGGGCGAGACGAGTCGAGTGACCCAGTGGGGGAAGCAGCCCTCGCGTACCAGGCACTGGCCGATCGACTGTCACAGGGTCGGCGCGGCGGCGGACACGTGAGCCGAGACCAGCTGCGCCGCGCATTCAGTAGCGGCGAAGGACTTGTCCGCACTCGGGACGGTTGGCGGAAGCCCAGCCAGGTTCTCAGCGGAGATCCAGTTTTCGGAAACCGACGCAGTTTCGCGCCTCAAGTACCTGGCACGGAGGCACTTTGGTCGGCATTGGCAGTCCGCAGCCCAACCCTGGCTGACTGTTTGGATGTTATGCGGCAGATCGCGGCCGAGCGCAAACATGACGTCGAGGCTGACACAGTCGCTCTCGAGACCCTGCGACTACAGGCGCGACTGCTACAGGCAGCCAACGGTTCGGTCGAGCCCATGCTGCTCGCGCGACTTCGCAAGATGCCGCTTTCCACCAGTCAGGGATGGCGGGTGCGTAGGCCGGTGTACGTAATCCAGGATGCCGACCTCGCCGCAGCTGTCGGGGATCGACTTCCGGTCTGGACGCCAGGGGGAGAGGTCGGCCAGTTCGATGCACTGGTTGCACATCTCAACCTGGTATCAATCAGCGAGGAGAACGTCACTCTCGTGACTAGAGGTCAGGGCTACGTCGACGACAAAGCAACGGAGTTGTTCCGGGACGCCGTAAGCCACCTCCGCGAGGACCTGGCGCGAAACGCACCGGTGGATGCTGCCGCCATTAAGATCCATTGGCACGATCTGGCGAAGGTACTCGTGCGCGTCGTCGATCAGCTCCACGTATCCCTCGCGGCCATCACTGGCAAGCCGGATCTCGTCGAGGTAGCAGCACGTCTGGACCTGTTGGGTGCGAACCTGTTCGTCACAGATTCAGAGGCGGTCTCACGCGAGGACGCGGCCGGACGCGCAGTGGCGGCACTGTTTCGCGCGGACCAACGCCGGATGGCTCAGGCATGGTTGGCGGCGGTCAGCCGAGCTCGAGAGGGCCGTCGAGCAGCGGCGCTCACGCTGGCGAGCGAACGGGCCCACCAGGAGGGGGACGAGTACGCGGCACGGCTCGAAGATCTCCGTGGCCAAGCTTTGCAGCGCAAGACCGAACCCGGTCGAGCGAGCGCCCGACCGCTCAGTCTCCGTCCCCCAGCTGCCGCATCGGGACACGTCTCAGGCGGCCTGCAGAGCGACGTTCCACGCACGGGGCGAACCTTGGTGGACATCGCCTCCCTCGAGCTCGTCAACCCCGAAGGCCTGCTGGTGAGGAGCAGCACTCTGACAAACCATCATCCAGACGGCCCGAAAGTGCTTGACTCCGCTTCGACTTCCCCGTTGCGGCCGCCGCGGGCTGTGACGGAGGGTCGGTCCGAGCGGTCCGAGCGGCTCCCGCATCGGGAGTATACGGAGCACGAGAAGGAGACACTTGGGCTCCATCTGCTGCGTTGGGTGCTCGGGAGCGACGACGAGCGAATGGTCGACCTTCGTTCTCAGCGCGGCGTGGGGGCTGACGCCGTTGACGAGCTGGAGCAATTCTATGAGTTCAAAGTCAGTGGCGAGGGCGAGCCTGACGAGGTCCGCATCGAGGACTCTCAAGTCCAGCGTGCACTCTCGACACCTGACAAGTTCTTCCTCGTCGTGGTATCTGGTCTGGAGGGGCCAGAGGCCAGTCCGACGGTCCGAATCATCACCGATCCATTCAGGCAGTTGGACACATCGCGCCGAAGTCAGCTGTACATGTCGGGCATCAGAAACTCCACGAGTCTCGTCTATCGCTTCACGAGCATGCGGCCTGAGAGTTGATAAGTCGTGGGTGCAACTCACCGTGTCAGCGCTGCAAACGCCGATCGATAATCAACTAGGCGGCGCGTCCCCTTCACCACGCCGTGCGACGCCGTGCGACGCTCAGTCGACCACCAGGTAACAGTTATTCGGCGCCTCGGCCTCCGCACACCCCTGACCACGGACGTGCGCTGGATCGCAAGTCAGTCGGGCAGTGGCCGGGTCGCGGCCTCGTACAGAACCGCGACTCGCTGGGTGAACCTGCCCGTTGGCGCTGCACCGTCGCACACGCGCTCGTCGAGGGCGGCCCGGCGAACGTCGTGAAGCACGGTTTCCGGCCACACCCGGCGCCTCGCCTGCTGGTTCGCGCGGTCAAGGACCCAGGGGCATGGCGGGATGACTCCTGAGCGTTCCCAAAGCCTCACTGTGACCGGGGAACGGCCTACCGCGTCGGCGAAGGCCCCGATGGTCAAGGCGCGGCAAGGCCTTCCGCGCCAGCGGACGGCCACGCTGTATCCGTGGGCCCGCCACGACTCTGGGTCGAAGCCGCTGCCAACCTGTCCGCCACCGTCCATTGGGTAGCCTCCCGCGCTCGTACACCCGCTTGCTACAGGCTACGGCGAACCTTCGAGTAGGCCCGCTCCGCGCGGCTGCGCGACTGGTTGCGGCTCGCAGTGACAGGCTTGAGGCATGAGCAAGGACGCCGACTCGCAACCCGACCTCTCAGCGGCGGCGCTTGCACTTCGTGGCGTCCTCTCAGATCTGGATTCCGGACGCCTGGCCGCTTCGCCTGCGCTTCATCGTCTTGTTGCCGGATCTGCCCTGGCGCTCGAGAAGGCCGCCGAGGCCATTGCGTCAGAAAGCGATGAGCACTTGGGCTCTGGCTCTGTACAGTAAAGGACCGTATGCTGTACACTTGACTCATGACGGAGCCTGGCAGCCACGCCCTTGCCTACATCCGCTGCTCGACCGAAGAGCAGCGTGACAGCGGTGCCAGCCTCCAGGCGCAACGTGCCGCCCTGGAAGGAGAAGGCGCCCGCCGCGGCTGGACCTTGGAGTTCGTCGAAGACGCAGGTGTGAGCGGCGGGATCGCGCCGACGGCCCGGGCTGGGCTCGGCCGCGCGCTTGCCCGACTCGACGCTGGAGAGGCGCGGGTCCTGCTGGTCGGCCGCCTCGACCGCCTTGGGCGCAACTTGGCGGATGTTGCGACGCTGCTTGACCGCGCGCAGCACAAGGGTTGGGCTGTCGTCACTGTGGACACGAGCGGCTTGGACATGTCCACTGCCACCGGCCGCCTCGTCGCTGGGGTGCTCGCGAGCGCCGCCGCCTTCGAGCGGGACTTGATACGTCAGCGAACTCGGGAAGGCCTTGCGGCCAAACGAAGCGCCGGGGTGCGCCTGGGCCGCCCCCCGCGCCTACCTCCCGAGACCGTTCAACGAGTCCAGGAGCTTCGAGCTCAGGGCCTATCGCTACGGCGGATCGCCTCCAGTCTGGACGCCGAAGGTTTCGCCACCGCGAACGGCGGGACCTGGCAGGCGAGCAGCATTAGCGCCGTTCTGACCAGCCAGGCGGCGACCCCCACCCTTAAGTCGGTTAACCCACCCGACCGGGACCAGGAAACCCGGGTGGTTCGCGCCACCGAAGACCGAACAGTGGCACACCGAGACAGTGGCTCAGCGAGGGAGAACGATGGCGACGAGCGTGAGTGATCTGCAGCTAGGCCAGCGGCTCGACGGTTGTGTGGTCGTGAGTGTGCGCGACTTGCGGGCGGGAGACTTCATCACGGAGCTCAGCACCCCCGCTGGACCGTGGTACGCCGTCGTGTCGTGCGGTCCCAACAGCGTCAGCTTCGAAGGGCTCTCGGACGACGAGGACGAGGACCCTCTTGTGGTGACGGTGAAGTTCGCCGTGGGGGGCGCCGTTCTCCGTCGAGAGCCAGCTCCGGCGCTCAACGGGAACAACGCGGGGCACGTCGAAGGTGTTGGTCAGGCATGACCGCCGATCACGATCCGCTGACTGACGATCTCCTGATTGGCGCATACGTTGCGCTGCCTGGCTTGATGCAGTCCCAGAACGAAGACGTACGTCGATACGCCTCGGCCATGAGCGAGATCGCGCAGGCAACGATTCGTAGTGCGATCGTCGTACGTCTGCTCACCGCCGCCGCTCTGCTCGCTGCGCTTCCCTACCTTCTGGGCGTGGCCGTACTTGTCACACATGACGGCATGAGCGGCGCCGTGCTGAGCGGTCTTCCCAACTGCGCGCTCTTGCTCGGCGGACTGGTGGGTCTGCCGGTGCTGGCGTTCAACCGTCACGCCGGAGTCCGCATCCCCGCTACGTTTGCTCTCCTCGCCATAGCCTTCCTCGGTGCCACCCAACTAGTGATCTCCGTGCAGGCAGGCGGATGAGACTCAACGATGACCACAACGAAGGGACCACAGTGGAGAGCACCGACGCGCCCGACGGTCGAGAGGGCAGTTCGTCCACGCCACCTGAGACAGCGGCCTCGGCGCGAGACATCCCGCCGGAGCTGACCTGGGAGAAGGGCTTGTTCGGCCAGCGGGTGCGGGCCAGACGGAGCACTGAAGGGCGGCCTAGCGCAACCGCACTCGACCCCGAACGTCGTGCACCGCTTGCCCATGGCAGCTGTCTCCCAGCGGACTCCGACCCGAGTTGGCTCAAGCTCACTTCATCCGCGGATGATCACACCCCCACCCGAGCTGCGCGTAAGGGGCTGGCCGAGTACCCGCCCGGGACACTCGACCCGCGAGGTCGAGTCCCGCTGACCGATATGAGCGCGTGCGACAAGTGCCGGGGGCCGCTGTCGGAGTCGGAGCGGAGCCGCTGGCGCTCGCTCAACATGCTGTGGGCGCTCTGCGCACGCTGTGAGGCGGAGCCGGAGTAGTCGGGCTTCGGCTCTATCCCTCGAGCCGCCGTTGGACGCTGGGCACCCGTTGCCGGGTCATTCCGGGACTGGAAGGTCGCCCTCCGGCTTCAACAGCTCGTCCACCGTCCGACCGCCCTCCACCGCGTGGCGTCCGGCGTGGCAGTTGGCACAGAGCGTTACGAGGTTCGCTTCGTCATTGCCTCCAAGTCTTGCCACGCCCTGGCGATGATGCACCTGCAACGGAACATCCAGAGTCCCCGCACGGCCCAGGCAGTCCTGGCAGGTGAACTTGTCTCGCTCCATCACCTGAGTTCTGAGCTTGATGGCCTTCCGGACGCGCTGAGGTCGCTGTTCCAGACTCGCCAGCCTGTACGACCCCGACGGGAGGCTTGGCTCGTCGACGTTCGAGCGGATGTCCCAGCCTTGCTCATCAAGTTCGCGCAATCGCCTCGAGTAGGACGAGATCTCCATGACGTACGACAGCTGCTCCTTGTCAGCCGGTTCGGGGGACAGCGCCTTCAATAGCTCAAGCCCCTTCTGGCTTCGAGACAGTGTGCTTCGGCGCAAGCGCGATGCGAGCTGCCACGTGGCCGCCAGAGCGTCGTCGGGCGTATCGCTGGCCAGTACGTACTCACCTACGGCCAGACCGCGGCGCTGGTTGATGGTCTCGATGCGCCATCCATGCTCGACGCGAAGTTCCCGAATCCTGCGAGCCCACGCCGAGATCGCCGCAACACCGCTCAGCGCGTCCCCGGACAGAACCTCGCCGACGTGACGCTTGAGGTACCGAAGGAGTCGTTCCTGGGCGCTGGACAGTCCGAGTGCCTCGTTCACCTCGTCGAGGGCCATCCGAAAGTCCGCGAGCGCCAGGCCAAGGCTGGCGCTGAGCTCTTGCCACTGGTCCGGCGTCACAGACCGGGCATCGAGCCCAGCGAGCCGCTCTGAGACGGCGGAGGCAGCGGCTCGCGCACGGGCTATGAGCGCGGACAGGTCTGCCCCGACTCCCGTATCGTTCACATGTGAAGCCAAGCATCGCGGAGTGACGGGTCGGTTGAGGCGCACCGAGAGCATGGTCGCGGGTTCAGAGGCCACCAGTAGGCGGATGGCCTCCCAGAAGCGGCGCGACACCGGCGCAGAGCTTCTGCTGCGCCGTGCTCTCCACGCGCAGGGTCTGCGCTATCGGATCCATCAGCGCCCGCTTCCAGAGCTGCGCCGTGAGGCGGACGTCGTGTTCCGACGCGCACGCGTAGCCATCTTCGTGGACGGCTGCTTCTGGCATGGCTGCCCGCGGCACGCCACGTGGCCAGCTACCAACGCGGAGTTCTGGCGAACCAAGATCGAACGGAACGTAGCGCGCGACCGCGACACCGACCAGTTGCTCAGAGCGGCGGGTTGGACCCCGATCCGCGTCTGGGAGCACGAGTCGCCGCAAGACGCTCTGCGACGCGTCGAGGCCGTCCTTCGCGTGTCGTAGGCTCCCGTTCGGTTCTTGTCAGACGCAGTCTCTACGATGGCGTCCATGGTCTTGCCGTTCACACTGATCGACCTGTTCGCGGGCTGCGGTGGCATGACGTCGGGCTTCACCGCGGACGGCCTGTTCACGCCGGTCCAGGCAGTCGAGTGGAACCTGCACGCGGCCGCTACCTACGCCGCCAACTACGGCGAGAGCCACACGATCTGGGGAGACATTTCCAAGATCGCGAACGAGGACATCCGGCAGGCCGACGTGGTCATTGGCGGTCCCCCATGTCAGGGTTTCTCGAACCTAGGCAGCAAAGACGTCAACGATCCTCGTAACAAGCTGTGGCGCGAGTACCTTCGCTTCGTTCAAGTGGCACAGCCCAAGGTGTTCGTCATCGAGAACGTCGCACGCTTCATGGCGTCGTCTGAGTTCGCGCTGCTCCTAGAAGAAGAGGCCCATGGCCTCTTGCGCGACTACACGCTGACATACGCGGTGCTCAACGCAGCTGACTACGGCGTCCCTCAGCGCCGACAGCGCGCGATCGTCATCGGCTCACGCATCGGCAAGATCGAGATGCCCACGGCAACCCATAGCCAGAGCGGCGAAGAAGGTCGGCTGCCGTGGGCCACTGTGCGATCGGCGATCGAGGGTCTGCCGAAGACGCCCGAGCACGTAGTCTTGCCTGCCTCGGTCGAAGAGTTCTTCGGCGAGACGGTGCCGGGCACCTTCAAGGGCCTGGACCTCCATATCGGTCGCCGTCCCACTGATCGTTCTCTGCTTCGATACGACTGCATCCCACCAGGCGGCGGGAGGTTCGATCTTCCGGACGAGTTGCTTCCGGATTGCTGGCGCAACAAGGCCACCGGTACAACGGACGTCATGGGTCGGATGCGCTGGGACCAACCGTCCCTGACCATCCGAACCGAGTTCTTCAAGCCCGAGAAGGGCCAGTACCTTCACCCGCAGTGGGAACGGACCAAGCCTCGGCAGCGCGTCAATCGAGTGATCACGCACTACGAAGCGTCGCTGCTTCAGCAGTTCCCCAGCGACTACCTGTGGGCCGGAAGCAAGATCGAGATAGCGAAGCAGATCGGGAACGCTGTTCCAACGGGCCTGGCACGAGCCATCGCCGGACATCTGCATGAGCATCTCTCGAGTTAGCCCGCGCACCCCGACTTCAGCACTGGGCTGTTCGCACGAGGCTCCATCCCGACGCCTCACCAGTCAACGAGGCCCTGGGCGAGCTCGTTGTAGTCGCGCAACCGGCCCTGCTTGGTCACTTCCTCCCAGTGATCTTGTTGTAGCGGGTTCCCGTGACTGGCTACCGCCTGCTCCAGTTCCTTGTACGCGATGTGAAACACGACGTCCACCTCACCGGTACCTCTTGCGATGCTCGCCAGTCGCGAAGGCAGCGGCTCCGCCGTGACCGTAACCAGATGTGGGAGCCTTCCGCGGCGATGACGGATCATGTTGTGCGCCTCGTGCCTGATGTTCTGCACCCGGTCGCTACGGATCGACCACTTGCACGCTATGGCGGCATGCAGCCAGGGATGAGGCGTCAGGGTAGGCGTACCGATCAAGCCAACCGTCACGTCCGGCTTGATCAGATAGTCGCGGCCGAGGGTGACGCTGAGGTTGGGATCCCCGGCGATCGCCGCGGTAATGCCGTCGAGGTGTTGGTACTGGGCGTAATTGGTGATTCGACCGCTGCGCAGGACTTCCCAGTGTCGGTTGGGGTCTAGCCTGGGCAGTGCAGCGGCGAGGTCATCCCGAACCATGTCCTCCAACGGCGTGCCCGTGTTGGCGGGTAGAACCGGGGCAGTCGCGGAGGGCGAGCTGTTCTCGTTCTGAACACCCAGGTAGTCCAGCAAGGCCCCCCCGAGAACGAGGCTGCTGTCGCTGTCCACGTCCGACGAGTTGGGCACCCACCTCCAACCGGCCTTGTTCTTGTCCTTGCCCTTGCTCTGGGGACTGCGTTTCCAACCGAGGAGCTGAGTCGCGAAACCTGATGCCATGTTGTGAACGTAGCGGACGGCTGAGGCCCGTGCTGGGGTTTGCCTGCCTAACGGGCGACATCCTTCCGCTTACCAGACTCCACTGTCACATGCGCTGACGTCGGCGTGGCCTGGTTCCCTTGACCGCAAGCGGTTGTAGCCGATCCGGCCACTGATGGAGCGTCAGTCTTCATCCGGTTCCGCACCCCAGTCCTGGCTCGTCATGTCGGTGCCCGGCGAGTTGAGTCCCTCGACCTCCTCGTCGTCAGAAGTGCCAGCCCAGTCGGGGGTGGTCGCCTCGGTAGGGTCGTTGTGCGGACCTCGCATCGCGTTACGCCCTTCGCTCGAAATCGACGGAGACCTTGAGTCGGTTGAGGGCCGATCCCACCGGCACAAGCCCCTCGCGCTGCAACCGTCCGACCACGATTCCTACGGAGACACCTTCCTGCTTGGCGAATGCGCTCACCGAGGCAGCATCGAATCGCTTGGCTGCCAGGAACTCCTGCAAGCTCGCTCGAGGGATCAGGAGCTCACGCGCGAAGCGATCGGCCTCGGCCTCGGCTTCTTCGCTGCCCTCCGCTGCCCCGTCCGTCTCAGCATCAACGAATATGTCTCCCGGCGACAGGAGCAGGTGCCCGGCCTCGTGGAAGAAGGTGAACCAAAGATGGTCGTCCTTCTTGTGCCGCAGGCTTAGTTGGATCACGCGCGCTCCCCCGTCGGTCCGGTACGCCGCGCCACTGAGATGTGTCCCCGCCAGTTCTGGTACCAGTAGGACCTGCACTCCCACCGCGGCACATCGCGCAACAACCCGGTCGAAGACAGTGCTGATCGGCGTAAGACGCGTCCAAGGACGAATCTCACGGAGCAGCTCCGTGAACGCTTCGACGTCGAAGCTGACCGTGACGTTTGCCGCTGCCCGGAGCTCACCCAGCCGGACCCAAGACGCAACGGCCTCCACGCTTGAGGTGAACGTCGGAGATTCGCGCAGTGCTGGAAGGGCTGCCCACTGACGCCGCCAGGCATTGGGACTGCTGACACCGAAGAACTGCAGCAACCACCCAAGCGTTTCCGCATTGCCTAGCCCCGTCGGCACGGCCCCAAGCCGCTTAAGATCTTTGAGAGGGAACCTAGTCAAGAAGGTCGCTTCGGACTCGAGCGCCTCAAGATCCTGCTGACGCGCGATCGATTGCCGATAGCTAGCCTCGAGGTTTGTCCAGAGGGCCGCATCGATACCTAGGGCTCGTTGCAGCTGCAGCGCCGTCGCTGGCGTGATCGCGGCCTTGCCCTTGATGATCTCGTTGACGGTCTTCACTGGTCGATCCATGCGACGGGCTAGCTCCGCCTGAGAGAGCTGGCGTTCCTCGAGAGCCTCCAAGAGAACGTCACCGGGTGGCACCGCCCAGTCCGGCCGCCACTGTGCTTGCTCAGCTCCCATGGTAATCAACGACCTCCTCGATCACGATGCTCAAGACTTGCTCCCAAACGAGCCCACCGTCATCCCGAGTCGGTACGGGTTCATGGTCCGGTCGGAAGACCAGGCGGGTGTTGCCGTCGAGACGTACCGCCAACCGACCCTGCCTGTCTCCGTGGAGCTCGTGACACCTGCCCGGTGCTTCCGCCATCCCAGCCAATGTCGGCGAGGCGCCGAGCACCGCAAGGCGTCGCTGTAGCACCGGCCACAGGTCGCCGAAGCGTCTGCGGCCGAGCTTGTCGCTCTCGCAGTCACGTTCCAACCGTTGGTCGGCAAAGGTGATGTCGATGACTCCTCCCTCGTCCTTGACTACATTAACCCTTGGGGTTAACTTCGACAAGGAGGTGAAGATCATGCAACTGTGCCTGAGGCCCGAGGATTTCCAGCCGTTGCCCGGCGGGCTGGCTCACTACGTTCCAGTGCTGCAGAACAACCGTGGTGAGTTGGACGCACTGCGGCATCAAGCACCCAACGCCTGGGGGCGCCTGACGCCGATCGTGTGCATGGTCGGCGGCAAGGAGGTCGGAGTCCCGGTCACCGACAGCAGCGTCCGCTCCCGTACCAAGCTCGTGGCGGAGGCCCTGTCGGGCCATCTCGCGTACATCGACTTCGTCCGACAGGATCCAGCCGCAGTCGTGTTGTGCCCCAACGGCCCGTCCACCCTTATCCGAAGAACGCACGAGCGGCTGCGGCTGCGGGGTAGCCAGTTCATCCCCGTCTACCGCGAGCGATGGCACTCCGCAGTGGCCGCATCCGCGGTGCGGGATGCCAGCGACGAGGACGGACGAGGGCTCGCGCTACGTCTGGAGATCGACTCGCACCTCGCCGCCGCAGGCTCCCCCGCGGATCGGGCGGCCACAGCGCTACAACTGCTCGACACAGCTCCAGAAGACACGGACCTTGTCATTGACCTGGGCCACCTCCAACACCACGCAGATCCTGATCTTGAGGGGATCGCGACAGTCGTTCGGGATCTATCCGCTGAGCTCACCTTGCGCAACCTTGTGATCGTCGCCACTACGATGCCCGCTTCGTTGGGCGGCGGTGTCGTGCCGCAAGGAACCCTTGGCTCTCTCCCTCGGCACGAGCGCGCCATCTACCGTGCGGTGAGACGCCTCGTGCCGGACTCGCTGGTTGTGTACGGCGACTACGCCGTGCAACATCCTGAGCCACCTGTAACAAAGGGCGGCCCAGGCATGAGACCGAACATTCGGTATACGACCCGCGCGGAGACCCTTGTCGCTCGGGGGAGCGTGTCGGTACAGGAGGGCGGCAACGACGAATACCCGCGGCTTTGCAGCGAGCTGGTCGCCCACACTGCGTTTGCCGGTCCCGGCTTCAGTTGGGGAGATGACACCATCAGTGGATGCAACGACGGGCTCGTCGCACCTGGCGCCCAGCGCATGTGGCGAGGGGCCGGAACTTCGCATCACCTACAGCACGTTCTCAACGAGCTCGTCCCGGAGCCCGGTTGACCAACGCGTGGGGATGCGCGCCTGTCGCGGATCGCGGTCGATCAACGCTCGAGCGACGACGGCCTGCAGGCCGCTCAGGTCCAGAGCGTGGACGAGGGACCGCCACAGCTCAGCCCGGGGCACACCTGCAGGCGCCGGTAGGCCCAGCTGGAGGCAAGCGCTGACCGCTTCCTGTCGCCATAGCAGCCGAACGAGCACCTCAGGGCGAGCGTTGTCATGAGCCTGGGCCTTACGCGCTGTTCTGAGGTGAGCCCCATCCTTCGTGGGGGTGATCAAGCCCCACCAGGAGGGAACCATCGAGGTCGCGGCTGTCAGGTGCCGCGGGGCCACCACCAGGTAGCAACGCGCGAAGACCTCCTCGTAGGCACGAGCCTGACGAGAGAGTCGGTCAAGTCGGTCAGCCGAGCTCTTGATCTCGAACCCGACAAGGTGTCGGGGCAGAATCTGGGCCACGTCTGCGCGAAGTCGATCACTGGGCAGTGAGAGCTCGTGAATGAGCGTGGCTTGGCGCGTCAGGCGTCCAACGAGCGCGTGCCGAAGGCTGCCATCCGTTGCCGCCAAGGCCACCGGCGGCGTGGTCGTCATTGCGTCGGTCACGAGGGAAGCGTAGAGCCAGGCGGCGACAGTCTGGTCAGCGGCCCTCGTTGCATCCATGCCCAGTCGGCTCAGCGATCATTCCGATCACCGCACGTCGGCCATAGCCTCGGTATCCTCGCTGCAACATGAAGGCATCGTGGTGACCAGCCCCCTCCTAGGACGACGCGGGCATGCCCGCGTCGTGGTCCTCACCATCATTGAGCAGGAGCTCAGGGCGGCGAAGAGCGAGTTTGGGACCAGCGTGAACGTCCCCGACAGCAACTCATGGGTCGCGCCGGGCGTCCGCGTCAACGGTCCCATTGTTAGAGCCCCCGTCGTGGTGACGCAGGCGTTTGATCGAACCGGGGCCGCTGCCCACCAGGCGACGAGCGACTTGCTGGAGGATTGGCGACCGGAGGTGCTGATCGTCTGCGGCATTGCGGCGGGGTTGCGTCGGGCAGAGCAGCACGGCGAGCAGCGCGTGCTTGATGGGCCGGTCGTCGGGGATGTAGTGGTGGCAACGTACGTTCACAACGCTGAGTACATGAAGGCAGACGGCGGCCAGATGCACCCTCGGTATCTCGCCTCCGCGCAGCCATCGTCTCGCTTGCTGAACGTCCACTGTCGCCCGCTTGCGGACCCCGGCGACTGGATGACCGAGGAGCTCGTGGCTAGTCGGTGTGATGGCTCGACGGCTGCAGTGCACTTCGAGGAGCTGGCGGGCGTGGACGCCGTCATGGGCGACCCAACGAACGCCCATCACCAGGAAATCATGGCGAAGTTCGATAAGGCCGCCGCCGCCGACATGGAGTCGCACGGTGTTGCGTACGCGATAGAGAGCTATGACCAGGGTTGTCACTACCGTCCGCGGTGGCTGTGCATTCGGTCCGTGAGCGACGAAGTCGCCATGGGCGACGACAGCAACTTGCTCAGCGCAGAGGCCCACGAGGTGCGCAAGCAGTGGCGCGAGCCAGCAGCGAGGACTGCAGCCGCGTTCGCACATGCCGTGGTCAAACGACTGCTGGCGAAACCGAGACGGCCCGTGTCCGGATACGCCGGGGCGGCTGCGTATCGAGCGTCTGTGCCCGGCTACTCGCCTCCGCCCTTTGCCCCACCGATCAATCCTGTCGACTCGCCTGAGCGGCCAGTGCAGGGGACGACACATGCAGCTGGCCCGGCCTCGCCACCCGAAGTTGTCGTACCCGAAGGGGATGCTTGAGCTATGAGCACATCGGCGACAGCGACGCTCGCTCCCTCGTTCGGTTACCGGGCCTTCAGCGCGATCAGCTTTGACGAGCTTCTGGACCAGCACGTGGAGCACCCAGCTGAGCTGTCACTTCACGACTGCCTAGACCTGGTGATGCGTGACGGACGGCTTCTTCTTCAGGCCTCAGCAGGCGCTGGTAAATCAACGTTGGCGCGTCGTCTCCTCGACACGGTGGATCGGGAGGGTATCCGTACCGCCTCGCGTGGCGTTCTCCTTGACCTGCGCATAGTTGACGTTCCGCAGTCGGGCAGTACGGACGAGCTCGCGGAGCACCTGCTTACCCTCGCCGGGCTCGCCGACAGCAGGATCAGCCAACCCAAGACGGTGCTCGTTCTGGACGGTTTGAACGAAGCCAACCGCACACTGGCACAGCCGCTGCTCGAGGCAGCCGAGCTCCTGGCATCTGGTAACCCTTGGCTTGGTGTGCTTGTCACCGACCGGCTCTCTCGACGTGAACTCCCAAGCCGACGTTGGAAGATCGCCGGTCTCACTTCGACCACCAACGACGACATCATCGCAGCGGTCGGAACGCTCCCAACCGTCGGACTCGCGCTGCTGCGCAGCCCCTTCTTTCTGGACCGTGTCAACCCCGAGGACCCAGAAACAGGCCGATCGGCCTTGTTCTCCGAAGAGCTCGCCACAGTACTACCAGAGCAAGGCAAGGCCGACGCGCTCGCCGAGGTCGCTCTTGCGGCGTACGAGACGCTCCGGCAGCCGCTGCTGACGCTTGACTCCGTGAGGGCAGCGATCGGTGACGTCAGCACCGAGGACCTTCTGGCAAGCGGGATACTGCTCGAGCCGATCAACGGCGAGCGGGGCCGCTTCCAGCATCAGCTCTGGCATGACTATCTGGCAGCGAGGGCCCTCGCTGACGAGCCCTCCAAGTGGACGGCCCCCGCCTTCAACGCGCTGACTCTGCGGTCGTCGAGCGCGGATGCCCTCGTCTTGTTGCTCGAGCAGTGCCCTAGTGAGCTTGTCGATGATCTTCTCAGGCGTGTCTATGACTGGAATCTGTACGCGGCGGCCCATCTGCTCGCCAACTCAGACGAGGCCGCACCTGCAACATCCGGAGCGATGCTTGCTCTACTCGGTGAGCGGCGCTTCGACGCCGTCCTTCCGACATCGGTGCAAGCTGCCGATGCCCTTCGGCTGATACCAGGAGAGTTATCCGGGTTGTACTTGCAGGCTAAGAGCCCAGAGGACGTACGCGCCACGGCGATTACTCAGCTGCCGAACGACGCCGCGTACCAAGCCTGGGTGCGTCTGTTCGCGTCCGACGACGCGCTCTGGGTTCTGAGCCGTCTTGAGGACGCCGACCCGCTTGACGGCTGGACCGCCGCAAACGTTCTCCGTCGGTGCGTCACCCCTGACCTGGCCGACGACGTGGTTGCGCTCGCAGGTTCTGCTGACACCGTGATCGGCTGGCGAGCTGTCCACGTCCTCGGTGCGCTGCGCGGAGGGACATTGGAAGCCCTTTTCGGGATCTTGACCGACGCGGCCGCCAACGAACATGTGCGTTTCGGTGCACTCCGTAGCTACATCGAGCAGTCATCCCGGACTCCCGATCCTGCCGTACGCATACAGGCACTGCAGCGGCTCGCCGCCGTGGCATTGGAGCTCGTCGTGGACGTCAGGCTTGGCCGCGAACTCGAGCGCGCACTGGTGTTGGTAGATCCTCCGGCCGGGTGGGCCGATGCCGTGACTCCCGTGATCGAGACGCTTCTCCTGGCCTCTCCAGACGAAGTCGAACACCAACGATGGGAGACCGTGGGCAGGCGCGTCGTCGGGCGGCAGTCGTGACCACGCCACAAGTCCGACTGACCGAGGCTGATCGAGAAGCCGCATCTGAGCTGGCTGGCGCTGCGTGGCTTGTCCGCGGACGCGCGCGGATCCTCGGCAAGACCGCCGTTGGTTGTGCCGTTCTGGCATCGGACGATTCCGTACATATCGGGTGCAACGTCGAACATCGGTTCCGATCGCACGACATCCATGCTGAAGTCAACGCCATCGGCAGCATGATCGCCAGTGGCGCTCGGGAGCTTCGCATGGTGGTGATAGCCGCTGAGCGCGAACGGTTCACTCCCTGCGGAGCCTGCCTGGATTGGATCTTCGAGTTCGGCGGCGGGGACTGCCTGGTCGCCTGGCAGCGCCTGCCCGGTGACCCGCTGACGGTTCTACGAGCGAGAGAGCTCATGCCGTACTACCCGACGTAACCTCAACGGCCGCGTCAGTTCAGATGATGGGAGTGAGCCATGGAAGAGCAAGGACACGCAAGTTACTCCTGCGGTTACTCCCTCGGCCGCGCAAGACCCGTGAGCCAACCCCATCGGGTCGATCTGTGCAGGTCAGAGAGCGGAGGGCGTGGGATTCGAACCCACGACAGAGAGTTACCCTGTAGCGGTTTTCAAGTTCACCGCTCAGGTGACGCCCTGCACGCTTGGGGACTCGCGCGTTCGATTTCGTGCGGCGAGGCCGGAGAGATCGTCTGTCCAGTGCAGCTTGCGAATGACCGGTGCGGTTTCGTCCGTGAAGAAGCCGTGAAGCCGCCCACGCGCGCATCCGTGGGCGGCGCAGGACGCGAGCCGTGGCTGGCACACGAATGCTGACGTCAGTTCCGGCGCGGTCGGTCGAGCAGCTGCGAGTGCGTACGGCCCAGAGGCCGGTGACGAGCTGGGTGACCGACGGCGACAGAGGCAGGTGGCGGGACGGCACGCTGCTCCTATCGCGTTACTGACAGCTCACGATGCGGGGCCCTGCACCAACAGCTGCGGAATCAAGTCTTGCAGCGCAACTATCTCGACGGCGTGTTGGCTGTTGTTAGTGGTCAAGCGGTGCGTGCTGCCATAAAAGTTTCTCTTCTGCCAGTTCGATTCATCGAACCGTGCAAGATCATAATCTCCAATGGCATCGGAAAGAGGAACCGCCCACACGACCGCGAGATCAAGCAGCTCAAAGAATTTCTTGCTCGGCGATCCTTCGTCAGCTGCGAAATCATCGACAAGGTCTTCCAGCCTGAGCTTGAACTCAAGCCACTTTCCCTTGCGGCTCATTGCGCCAGCGGACATCGCGCTCGTCGCGATTCCGAGCGGCACCAAGTCGCCTTCGTCCTCAACGGCCACGTTGGACGTCGTAAAGTCAAACAGCCCATCGAACCGTGTGGCGCTGCCGGGGACCGCCAGAAGGGTGTAGCCCTGCAAATATCCTGCCGTGATGAGTGAAATGAACTGGCCCACCAGTTCACTCTCGTACGCCGGGGCGCGGTCGAAACCTGCAAATATTCCAAGTATCTGACGCTTCTCGTGCCGACTGCGCAAGTCCACGGCTAGCTCCGCCAGTTGTTCCCTTGCTTGCGAGAAACTACCCGCATTGTGCGGGGAATCGTCGTTCTCCTTAATGAGTCTAGATGTCCATCGCAGGAACTGGCCCTGAAGCTGGCGTTCGAGCCAATCGAGCAACGCTCGATCACGCGACGGGATCGTCTTCCGACCCAAATCGGGAGAGTAGTTTTCGTTGAATGATGCTACTACAAACATCCGGCGCTTGAACTCCGGCTTCATCGTCACATATGGATGGTCGCCCGTTTCACCTATGGGCATGCCGACACTCGCGACGAGTAGCCCGCTCCGAACATTGTTGTACTGGTAACGACGCGCCT
This sequence comes from Acidothermaceae bacterium B102, assembly GCA_033097465.1. GTDB lineage: Bacteria > Actinomycetota > Actinomycetes > JAWWOL01 > JAWWOL01 > JAWWOL01. The sequence continues at coordinate 1,635,239 of AP028633.1, read as the reverse complement.
CTTGGCCTAGCCTTGTCCTGTACAAGTCCTCATACCAAGTGTTCTTGTGCGCCCAACTCACGTAGACGCTGGTGTCATAGAGGCGCAGCAGGTTCAGGATCTCTTGATTCTCTGGCTGCGGACTGTCCACCAACTCTTGGATCGGGCCGGCAAGCATCTGCTCCAGTGCGGCGTTGTCGAGTTCGAGGTAGAGCATCTCGTATCGCGAGTTGGGATTGGTCTGCCCTGAGGCCAACTGTTGCAGAGAGATCTTCGATCCCGTGTCAAGATGTGGGAACTGGAAGGTCGGCTCTACCTTCCTTGTTCCACTGCCGGAAACACCGGACAACCTCACATCGACCTGCAACGCCTGCAACCACTCCGGCCTCTTGTGCGGGGGCAACCCAATTGCAACAGTTCCCACGGCAGTAAACGTACGCAGGACAAGTGACCAAGTCTTCAGTGTGTTGTATTGCTGACCAGCGATCCGCCCGAAACGCGTTTCCTCGCCGACTTGCACGCGCACACACGTCCCGGATGGCCAAGATTGCAGTTCGTCGTCGACGGCGACCCGTTTAAACTCGGGCAGGTCCGTGGCGGTAGGGTCCGAGACCCAGGCTAGGCCACCGTGTAGCGCGTACGCCACTGGATCTGCCCCGTCCACCTTCGTGCTTATTTCGAAGAACTTGTGACCGTAGGCAAGAAATGTTGTTCCGACGCCCTTGTGTCCGCGAGTCGCACCGGGCTCGAGCCACTTGGGGCTTAGATGAGGAACGAGAGCCTCGAGTAATTTGCTGCTCTCGATGCCGACTCCGTTGTCTCGGACAATAATCTCATCGTTGGTGGCATTCAGGTGAACTACAAGCTTGGGTGTCTCGTCCCCGAATTCCTTGACGCTGCCCCAACGCTTCTCGAGAGCATCCATTGAGTTCTGGACGGCTTCGGCCAGAACGTCGAACCGACCCGTGTAGCTATCCAGGACGTTGCGGACTGTGTTCTTGGCATGTGCTGAGATCGCCTGCGGCGAAGCCAGCTGGGCTGACAGCGGCTGCAACGTGTCCGGAAGAGTGCTCGTCATGCGCGATCCCCTAACAGGCAGTACCAGGTGGAAGGGCGAGGTCGGTCGCCCAGCCGTGTACGTAGCCATCGCCATGTGACCGGTCCAAGCGGCGGACAGCTTGCGCTCGGAAGGATCCTAGTCCGCCGCATGTGCCGCAGAGATCTGCGACCATGGGCCTACGCGGCGGCGCTCACGACCGACTCAGGCGCGAGGGCCGGTGATAGCGCCCCCGGTTGCGTCGATGGCGGCCACGGCTCAACCTTCAGCGGCGGTCGCCATGACGAGACGCTGGGTCCATCTCGAACCGTACGGACCGGGTGCGAACGCTCGTTGGCAGCAACTCCGACGCTGACCGGACATGATCACGACATCCGGGAACGGGCGTCGGCCAAGACCTCATCACGCAACTCTGCGAAGGCGAATGAGGTCCAAGCTCGAATCGTTCCCCACGCCTCCTGCCAGTCCTCGATGGGGTAGGCGAGGCCAAACTTCGCCAATGCCGCGACGGACTCAGCTGCCACCCGATGGTGCTGCGCACCGTTCCGGACGGGACTGACGGCCTGCAGCAGGTCCACGGCGGACATGATCCTGGCGTGCGCCTCTGGGGGGAGCTGGTCGAGCAACTGGGCGCGGAGGCGCACCACTGGGTGCTTGCCGGGCCCCTCAGGCTCAAAGCCCTTGAGCACCTCGACCAGAGCGCTAAGACGGGCGTCGAACTCTTCCGCCGTCGACGCCTCAGCGGAGCAAGAGGCGACGCTCTGGGCTCCGGGGAGACGTACTAGGCGCTTCCCGAACCGGAGCACCCAAACTGTGTCCAGGAAGTCCAATGAGGCGGCGAAGTCGAGAGTCTGCGGTGGAAGCGAGTCGGGATCGCTGGTCGGTGGCTCAAGGTAGCTCGTCAGGGCGTGCAAGTACTTCGGGATGGTGTCGACCTCCGCGAAGTACCTCATAGCGCCGGTATATCGCCAGCGAGGCTGACCGTCATTGGAGGAGGTTGCGCCGCCCCATGTCGCAGGCTCGTGCGCGAACACGTCCGGCATCTCAGCGATCCAGCCGGTGGCCGTACGCCGGAGCCGCTGCCTAAGTAGGGCCAACTCAACGTCGAGGGGTTCCACCGCGAACGGGTCCACGGGCGACGCGAGGAAGTACTCGTTCATCAGCCGCAGCATGCCGAGAAAGACCTCAGCCGACGACTGATGCTCCAGCGGTAGGTGGGCCATCCCAGCCACCGTCAGCCCCACGGGGCTCCGGGGGTCGAATGAGCCACGGTCGTACCAGACCGCACCGTAGGTCGGCACCCCCGTCCAGGCTCGCGGCACCGTAGGGAACGACGCAAGCACTGCCCCGAGATCAGAGCCACGGCGGGCCATCTCGTGCTCAACGTAGGCACGGATCGGCCACCGGCCAGCGTTACGGAGCCAGACATCAGCGACCACATCGACAAGCTCGCGCTGCGTGGGCGTCAGCGGTGCCAGCAGCGGATGACTGGAGACATCATCGCTTGGGAAGACGGGTTCTGGAGTACTCGGCTGCATGGCTGGCAGTGTCGCATCTTTTTGCTGACGCGGCGGCGCGCGACGGCGAACCTTGTCGACCACTCCTGGGGCGTCATCCGGCCGCTCTCGGCTTCGCCGCCGATCCTAATCGGAGCTGCCAACGCTCGTTGGCAGCACCTCAGATCTTGGAGCGCCGTTCATCGCGCGGCGCCACCGCACGTACGCGGCGGCCACCGGGCCCGGCGAACGCTAGCGAACCAGGGGGGTAGGGATAGCTGGCGACAGCAGGAACGGGTCGATGACCTCCACTCCCTGCTCAAGATCAAGCCGTCGAGAGGCACCATCGGGAGCAAGAATGTCAGCCGCCGATAGCCCATAGGTCCGGGCCAGGGATCGAGCCTTCTTGCGACTACTGAGGGACATCGGCGTTGGGGAACCGAGCGCCTCGGCCAGCAGTAACGAGCCGAGGTTCCTCGCATCCGCTGGTCGATTTTGCTCGACCAAAGTCTGAAGAACTTCGCGGAGCCGAGTTGGGCCGGCCAACGTGCTGTCGAAACGACTCCGCGTGAAGTACTCCTTCGCGAGGCCGTGCAGAATCTCGGGCTTCATATCGGCAACACTCCTGATGCCTCTCTCGCGCAGTAGACCACCGTGTAGCTGCATCTCCCACCGTAGAACCCCGCGAGCCTCCTCGGCCAGGGCCAGTAGCTCCTCCCGCCGCCAGGCATTAGCACGGTAGAGGGCTACGTCATGCAGCTGCTCGCCCTTGTCGTACCCACGGGTCAGCCAGCGCGCCACGCTGCCCCGAGTAAGGGTCTGGGCAGCGCCTGTCCGGCCACGCTCCAGCCTGTCGATCCGCGCACGCGTGGGCTTCACGCGGTAGAAGGCCTCCAGCAGGTCACTGCTGGCAGACTGGATTTGGAAGTTGCGCGCGAGATCAACTCGAACCGGTGATAGCTCCGCAATGTCTGGCACGTAAGACAGCTCGGGTGCGAGGGCATCGAGCACGAGGCTGACCAACTCTTCGATAGCCGAGAGGCCAAGGGCCCTGACGTTGTGTCCTCGGAGGACGGACGGTGCCGAGAACTCCAGGCGCATCTCGGGCCGACCCGTGCGCCTGTCCGCGTGAATCTGGACATTGCCCCTGTGTACCTTCAGGGTTTGGTCCCCGCTCGTCTGGTACTCGCTTACCTCGCCCGTCTGCATGTCGATCTGCTGCCTGTAGCGCTTCTTCGGCAGGGTTCGCAGGAGGTCAGGATCGACCGCAGCCCGGAAAGCCACAGTGTCGAGCCCAAGGCCAGGATCTAACCCACTCCTACGCCTGTCAGTACGGAAGCTCTGCACTGCCCGGCTCAGCCGTGCCGAGCATGGCCTGCAGCCGCGCCGTCGGCACGACGTACCGCCTTCCAAACCGCAGAGCGGGGATGTCGCCTCGCCTAACGGCCGCGTAAGCAGCCGAACGTCCTAGACCGAGCACGAGACCCGCCTCGGCTACCGAGATGGTCGTTCTGCCGGTCCAGTGTGTCTTGGTGTCGATGTCAGTTGCTGCGTTCGTTGAGTCCATGGACATGATGATGCGGTCGCGGTAACGTCTCGACAAGAAGAACGCATTACCGATAACCCTGCGGCCAGCGGAGAACCCATGAAGGCCACCGTGCGCGACTGGCTCGAACCCAGCGAGGTTCTATGGCCAGACCCCTCCAACGGCCCGTGGTCAGTTGAGCTGGCCTGGGCAGAACACGATGGCCGCGCCGCCTGCGTCGGCGTCAGCCTCTCGCTCGTCAAGCCCGCAGCTGTTCACGCTGTCGTCAACGCGACCCTCTGGAGATCTCTGCCCATCGGCACGGTGATCGCTGACGCACGACGACTGCGGTTCGACGCAACGGGAGGTGTCCTCGCGGGCGAGCTATCAGACAATCCTGACCCCGACGGTACCTGGCGCGACCACTTTCGCCGGACGTCTGCTCCTTGGGCCGAGGCGCAGCCGGGTCGGCCAGTGGACCTGCAGGCGGACCACTATCGAGCAGTTGCAGCGATCTACTCCACGGCCCATGCAGAGGGCCGTCCTCCGTTGCAAGCAGTCAGCGCGCACTGGAGCTGCTCCCGGCCCACCGCCTCCCGATGGGTGGCCCGGGCTCGCGAGCTTGAGCTGCTTCCAGCGACCGAGCGCGGAAGGGCGCGCGGCAACGCTGAGCTCGTCGCGCGCGACGTGGCTGAAGCGGAGACAACCCGATGAAGGGCTCCGTGAAGAAATACGGCCCGACGTGGCGTATCCGGTGGGATGCCGGTTTCAAGCCGGACGGCTCGCGTGACCAGCGCAGCCGAGGGGGCTACGCGACCCGCAGAGAGGCCGAGGCCGCCTTGGTCGAGGCTATGGATCTGGCCCGGCATGGGCAGGTGTTCGACGCGGGCAAGGTGACCGTGGGCGAGTTCCTGGATGCCTGGCTGGCATCGAAACGGAGCATCCGCGAGACCACCTACAGGGCGTACGGAGGGCACATCCGGGTGTACCTCAAGCCTCTGATTGGGCAGGTGCCCCTCGCGGCGCTGCGAGCCGAACATTTGGATGCCATGTACGCCTCGATTCGAGAAGGCAAGCTGCGGAAGGCCCCCGGACCAGCGACCATCAGACGGATCCACGCGACTCTGCGGACTGCTCTGGCCAGCGCCTACAAGCGACGGCTGATCGCCTACAACCCGGCAGGTCAGGTCGAACTAGACCCCGAACCGCTGCGGGAGCGCGACGTGTGGGTGCCGTCGCACTTGGCGGCCTTCGTGGCCTTCTGCTCGACCGACCGACTCGGTGCGGCCTTCCGACTGATCGCCTTCACAGGGCTTAGGCGCGGAGAGTGCTGCGGCCTTCGCTGGTCTGATGTGAGCCTCGACCAGGGAACGGTCACCATCAGGCAGCAACTCATCGAGAACGGCTCAGAACTGATCTTCGGCGCACCCAAGACCAAGAAGGGTGCACGCGTGATCTCGTTGGACCCAGACACGGTCGCAGTCTTGCGATCTCACAAGGCGGCGCAGGCAACGGAACGGCTGGCGTGGGGCCCCGCGTACGTCGCACTTGATCTCGTCTTCTGCCAGCCCGATGGGTCTCCGGTGCGACCCTCCTCCGTAAGCCGCCGCTTCGATCAGTTGAGCAAGGACTTGGGGCTCCCCCGCGTGGTTCTGCATGGACTCCGTCACACACACGCAACGCACGCGCTCGCCGCTGGTGTCTCGATCACGGTGGTAGCGAATCGACTCGGACACTCCCGAAGCTCCTTCACTGCTGACACCTACACGCGCGTGCTGCCCGAGGTCGACAAGGAAGCGGCCAACCTCATCGCGGCGATGGTGAAGCTCGCGGGCAAGGACGCTGCCGCGTCCGATGCCCAGTGACCCTCCGGTGCGCCTCACAGAGCTAACTTGCCGTTGTGCTTAGATGACCCCGCGGGCCCTCGCCTGACGAAAGAGCCCCTGGGCTCTGCGCGAAAGCGCTAGTCGGGGCGGGGGTTCGTGTCTGTGCCGCCTCTAGTAGTAGTAGGTGCTGCCGGACTTGAAGTAGTCGTACTCGGTGCTGATCTTGTGCGAGATCAGATCGTAAGACCGGCAGTCGCCCGTCTCCCACTTCCGCTGGACCGCCCACGTGACGTAGTCGGCCACTTGCAAACACGGGTCGCTTTCGGCAGGCCAGAACGCCACCTCCCACGGGGCCAGCGTGGTCTGGTTGATCACATCCTCGATGCTCAGCCTGATCGCCCTGCGTCGCTTGCGCGTCCCAATGGAGGCCGCCACCACCAGCAGCTCGTCCTCGGCCTTCACGATGCGTCGGGAGATCCACATCATGTGCCGGAACCAGGCCAGCTTGTACAGGCCCTCATCGTTCTGCCGATAAGGCACGGTCTTGCGCTTCTCCAGGATGGTGAAGTCTGCTCGGAAGTCGGCTTCAGCGAGAAGGCGAATGACCGCGTCGCGAACCACCTGCTTGTCCTCCGACGCGTGGAAGCAGGACTCAAGCCCGACGCCTTGCCATGCCAAGTCTCGGCGAAGCTGAAGCAGCCGGTCACCCACCGCCGTATCGGTAAGGGTCACCGTGCCAAGGATGAAGTAGTTCGACGCCCCGACTCGGTCCCGAAAGTCGAAGTTTCCAGCTTCATCCGCGAAGAGGTGCACCCGCTGACTCATGCGGCCGACCACCGCCGGGCACGCTCAGGGACGCTGGCCGCGAGGGCCGCTGGGACCCCTCGGTGAAGGTTCTGTGAAATGACGACCCCCTGGCCAGCTCGCATCGAGGACCCGACGCGAAAGAAAGGCCAGGTCAGAGACGCGGAGGGCGTGGGATTCGAACCCACGATGGGTTGCCCCATAGCGGTTTTCAAGACCGCCGCCATCGGCCTCTAGGCGAGCCCTCCTGAGCGCCTTCATCATGACAGACGCCCAGGAGGGCCACGACCCTAGACGATGCGGAACGTCGCCCTGGCGTTGCGGATCTTGCCGCTCGCCGAGACGAGCTGCAGACGTACGTGGTGCAGACCGCGGCTGAGACCCGCGATCTTGAGCGTCTTGACCTTGATCAAGCCGGCCGCGTTGGCCTTGGCGAGCCGTACGACCTTGCCGTCGAGGATGTACGTCGCCGTCGCCTGACCCGCCACCTTGGGGAAGATCAGGAACTTGGTCCCGTGCAGCACGGCCTTGTCCAGCTTGGTCGTCGACCGACCGGCCGGGGACGCGCTGACCCGCAGCAGGCGCACGGTCAGCGGCTTGAGCACCGCGACGTGCACGATGAACGTCGCGCTCACCGTGGACACGACACCCGTGGGCGAGGTCACCGCCACGCTGATCGTGTGGGTGCCCGTCTTGAGCTTGGACGGCAGGAACGGCTTGGCGTTGGCACCCACGGTGCCGACCAGGTCGTACGCAGCGCTCGTCTCTGCCCGGTACGGCTTGCCGTCAAGGCTGAACACCACCCGCTTCACCGTGGAGGGCGCGGTGTAGAAGATGTACGCCGACTTGGTGATGCGCGCCTTGTCCAGCGCCATCGGCGAACTGCGGTCGGCGTGATAGCTGAGCAGCAGCCCGGTCAGGGGTGCAGCCGCCACCGGCGCCGTACCGCCGCCGCCGCCCACAGGGGGTGCGGTCACCGGGGGAGTGGCGACCGGCGGGGTCGTGCCCGGAGGCGTGGCGCCCGGCGGCGGCGAGTTGACCGGGTTGGGGTTGGCAACGACGCCGCTGGTCTGCGACCACACCTTGGCGTACTCAGCTGCAGCGTTGGGGAACTTGCCGTCCCGCAGCTGGAACATGTTGCAGCTGGTGTTCTCGTTCATGAAGTACGTCTCGTACGCCACGTCGTTGTTGTTGATCCAGTTGCGCATCTGGTCGATGAAGTACGGGTCATCGCCGCCGCCGTGACCGTCGCAACGCCAGTTGACGGCCCACTCAGCGAAGGCGCTCCGCTTGCCGTGCGCCTTGGTGAAGCTGGCCAGCCAGTTGAGGCCGCCGGTCTCGACGAGCATGTGGTTCCACACGGCCTGGTGGTTGTTGGCCGGGACGACCCACGAGCCGTCGTAGAGGTCGGAGCTGACGATGTCGACGTAGGCGTCACCGGGGTAGCTCAGCGACGGGTCGGTCTGACCCGGCGCGATCGACCAGTCGAACGTGAAGTGCTGGCCGGCGGCGGTGCGCATGGCGGTCACCGCGTGCTGGAAGGCGCCGATGTAGGCCTGGGGGTCCTTGACCGCGCTCCAGGGGAACCAGTCGCCGGACTCCTCCCACCCGATGCGGATCGTCGCGTTGGGGTCGCCGTCAGCCACGAAGTTGCGGCCCAAGGTCGCCCAGTACGAGTCGTACGCGCCACGGGCGCCCGCCTGGATGCTCGACGAATGATCAAGCGGGACCAGCGGAACCGACCACACGTGGTGGGCGTTGAGCCCAGACCACGACTGCGCGAGGTTCTGGTGGTCGACGTTGACGATGTTGGCCCAGTGGTCGGTGTTGGTGTAGTCGGTGACCACCGTGACCGGCAGGTTGCGCCACGCCCCGAAGGCGTTGACGTTGCCGACCCCTCGCATGACCGCTCCGGAGAGCGTCCGGCCGGGGGTGAGGCCGGGGAAGATCGTCTGGGCGTGAGCCGCAGATGGTGTGAGAACGGGAAGCGCCACCGCTGACGCGGCGACGAAGGTCGTAAGTGTGGCGCTGACAGCGCGGACTGCGCGCCGGCGAAGGAACACCGAGCCTCTAGTCACGTGGTCTCCGAACTGGTCTCGACCCGGCCATGGCGGCCCGGTTCTCGCGGGTTCAATCGGAGGCTTTGTGCTGCTACCTGAGGTGCAACAACCCACCTTTCTCAAGCGACACCCTCGGCACCCCGAGGCCGAAGGTTGTCGCCCGCTTGCCGACCCACCCTGCCATACCATCACTGACCTGGGCAAATAAACTCAGAAATTGCCGCAGCGCCGGTCCGGGCCCTGGAGGCTCGGACCGACGCTGCGGCCACGCGTGACGTGCGGCAAAACGGAGGCCGATCAGGCCACCCGGAACGAAGCAGCCGCAACACTGGACAAACCGGACTTGCTCACCATGCGAATCGTCAGGTGGTGGGTGCCCTTGGCGAGTCCAGAGGTGTGCAGCGGCGCCAGCGCCTTGCTGCCGGCGTGGAGCGTGGCGACCCGTACCACCGTGCCGTCCAGGACGTACTCCGCCCGGACCGTTCCGGCGACCGCGGAGACCAGGATCGAGCTGGTACGGCTGAGCGTCGCCCCGTTGAGCGTGGCGAGCGACGACCCTGCGGCCGTACCGACCCGGAGCACCCGGGCCGCCGCGATGTTCTGCGCCTTGCCCACCGAGGCGGGCACGTAGAAGGTGACCTGGTCCTTGACGACCGCGCCGCTCGTCATGGTGACCGTTGCCAGCAGGGTGTGCGCCCCACCGGTGAGGGTCCTCGGCGAGAAGACGTTGGCGCCGGTGACCCCGGTGCCCGCCATGTCCCAGGCCGGGCTGGTCTCCGTGTGGAACAGCTTGCCGTCGATCGTGAAGGCGACCTTCTTGATGCCCGCGATGCTCGGGTAGTAGATGTACACGTTGTGGTCAAGGCTCTGCTTGTTGAGGATCGCCGGCCACGACCGGTCCGGTGAGTAGCTGAGCATCAGCTTGGCCGTGGTCACGGCCGGGGTGCTGGTGGTCGGCGGAGCCGGAGCCTTGGTGGTCGTCGGGGCCGCGCTGGTCGGAGCGGCACTCGAGGGGTTGATCGGCTTAGCCGTCGGTACGGCGGCGGTCGGGGCAACGGTCGTCGTGGTCGGCGCTGCCGGCGTGGTCGGGGCAGCGGTGGTGGTCGGAGCGACCGTCGTCGTCGGAGCCGCAGTGGTCGTCGGAGCCGCAGTGGTGGTTGGAGCCGCCGTCGTGGTCGGGGCGACCGTCGTCGTCGGAGCTGCCGTGGTCGTCGGTGCAACCGTGGTGGTGGGAGCCGCCGTCGTGGTCGGGGCGACCGTCGTCGTCGGAGCAACCGTGGTGGTCGGTGCCGCGGCGGTGGTCGTCGGGGCGACCGTGGTGGTCGCAGCGGCGGTCGTCGGGGTCACGGCCGGAGCTTGTCCGGCGGTCGAGAACAGCTTCTGGTACTCAGCGGACGCCTTCGGGAAGTCACTGGTACCCAAGGTGAAACGGCTGCAGCTGTTGTCGTCCGCGTCGAAGTAGGTCTCGAACGCCACGTCGTGGGTGTTGACGAAGTTGCGGATCTGGTCGATGAAGTACGGGTCGTCTCCACCGGAGTGGCCGTCGCACATGTAGCGGACGCCCCACTCGGGGATCGCCAGCCGCTTGTTGCCGTGCGCAGCAGCGAACGCGATCAACCAGTTCCAGCCGTAGGCGCCGGTCATGATGTGGTTCCACACCGCGACGTGGTCGGTCGGCGCGTAGGCATTGGCGTAGGACGTGTCGTAGGTGTCGGCGCTGACGATGTCGACGTACGCGTCGCCGGGCCACATGTTCGTGGGGTCGGCCTGCAGCAACGCCGGGTCCCAGTCGAACGTGAAGTGCGCACCAGCAACCGATCGCATCGCGGTCACCGCGTGGCGGAACGCTCCGGCGAAGGCAGCCGGGTCCTTGACGCCGTTCCAGCCGAACCAGTCACCGCTGAACTCCCAGCCCAGCCGCATCGTCGCGTTGCCGTCGCCGCCCGCGATCAGCTTCTGCGCCACGGTCACGTACTTCGCGTCGTACGAGCCCGCGGCGGCCTGCTCGAGGGTGGACGTGCCGTCCTCGGGGATCAGCGGCATCGACCAGACGTGGTGGACGTTGAGGCCGGACCACCAGCCGATGCTGCCCATCGCGGTGATGTTCGCCCACGAGTCGACCGCGGTGTACATCGTCGACGCGGTGACGGGCGCCCCCCGCCAGGCGGCGAAGTTGTTGGCGAACGTCGGGCCCTGGTGGTTGATGACACCCGAAAGGGTGGCGCCGGAGGTGAGGCCGGGGGTCTGGACGACGCTGGCGCCGGCAGTGGGGGAGTGCAGCAGGGGGACGGAAACCACCGCGCTGATGACGGCAGTCGCGACGATGGCGCTGACCGTTCGCTTGGGCCGGAAGATGCTGGTCAAGGTCGTCATGTGACGTCTCCGAACTGTCTGGAGCCGGCCTCAGGGACGTGCGCGGCTTCAGTTTTTTGAATCGGAGATGACTCACTGCGACATAAGGCCTAGTGGAATCCAGTTGATCTTTCACCCGATTGGCAGGCCCCGGAGTACGTCTCCATGGGCCATTAGGGCTACGCCAGCGGCAAATCCATGGCCCAGAAGCGTGACACCCGATCGGTTGGCTACTCTGGGTGGCAGCGCTTCGGCGTGTGCGTCTACCGGTGAACCCGGTGCTCGAGGACGAGCAGACGGCCATCCCCGCAGGCACGCCTAGTCCGGAACCGAGCACAGCAAGGGAGATCAGGAGTGGGTCAGGCGACGGCTAACGCCCGCTGGTCCTTCCTGGGCCTCGGCGTCAAGGTCGCGGTGCAAGCGGTCGCGGCTTTCCTGATCGCGCGCATCGTCGGCACCCACGCGTACGGCACGATGAGCCTGGGTCTGCTGTACGTCACCCTGACCAACCTGCTGCTCGACCAGGGCATGGGACAGGCCCTCGTCCGGTCCAACGAGCTTCCCCGGTCCGACGTCGCCACCGCCCAGGTCGCGAGCGGTGTCCTGGCCATCGGCACCATGGTCATCACCTGGGGCATCGCCAGCCCGATCGGCCGCTTCTACTCCACCGCACCTGGTCTGGCATCCGTGCTGGTCGGGCTGAGCTTCGGGCTCATCTTCAAGGCCGTCGTCGTTCCCGGCCGGGCGGTGCTCCAGCGCGACTTCGCGTTCCGCTGGCTGGCCGGCTGCGAGATCGTCAGCAGCGTTGTCGGCGTGACGGCGAGCGTCATCACCGCAGAGGCCGGCGGCCACGCGATGGCCCTCGTCGCCCAGATGCTGGTGACCGACGGGGTGTACGCGGTCGGCGTCATCAAGCTCTCGGGGCTCCCGATCCGCGGCGCCAACGTCGCCGCCCTGCGCGGCATGCTCGGCATGACCTCACAGATCGCCGGCTCGCAGTGGCTCGGCTTCGTCTCTCGCAACGCTGACAACGCGCTCATCGGCAAGGTGCTGGGGGCCGGCGCGCTGGCGCAGTACTCCGTCTCGTACCGGCTGATGATGCTGCCCATCACCAACCTCACCCAGGTCGCCAACCGGGTGCTGCTGCCGACCTACGCGCGGCTGCAGGACGACGTGGCTGCCTTTCGCCGCGCCTTCCTCAAGTCCACCCGGCTGATGGCCATGACCTCGACGCCGGCGATGGTCCTGCTCATCGCCTTCGCCCACCCCCTCATCATCGGGGCCCTGGGTCCCAAGTGGGAGGGGGCTGTCTTCCCCACGCAGGTGCTGGCAGTCGTCGCGATCATGCAGACCCAGACCAGCCTGGTGACGCCGGCCATCGTCGCGTTCGGCCGGGCCAAGTGGCAGCTCTACTACTCGCTGGTGCAGATGTTCGTGACCGTAGGCGTCTTCGTGGGCACGGTGCACTATGGCCTCAACTGGGTCTGCCTGGGCTACGGCATCCTCAACGTGGTGAGCCTGCCCGTCCCGATCCGCATCGTCGGCCAGTTCGGCGGCTTCACGCTGCGTGACTTCTTCCGCTCGGTGGCGCCAGGCCTTGCGATCGGCGCCATCTTCCTGGTCATCGGCTCGATCCTCGAGCTCGGGTTGTCCACGGCAGGCGTGCCCAACCTGGTCAACGCGGTCGGCGGCGGGGCCGCCTCCGTCCTGCTCGGCATCGTCGCCGTACGCGTGATCATGCCCAAGTCGCTGCTCGAGATCCTGTCGCTCACCTCCCGCGGCAAGCCGAAGAAGAAGGCCGACCCGCCGGTCCAGGTCGCCGCGGTCGCCGGCTGAGGCTGCACCCGTTCGGCGTACGGCGGAGCAACGCTTTGCACGTGTGCGTCACATGAATGGAGCAGAGGTCGAAACACAGCGTCACGTACAATCGACTCTGAGCGCGTAGCACCGTCGCGGGCGCCATGTCACAGCTGATCCTGTGATGTCCGGTTCCGCGCCTGACGATCAGGTGCGTTCGAGAGTGGTGGGGCGGGTGGCGTGAAGGACTACGGTCTCCTGCTTGCGCTGTTGCTCCTCATCGTGCCGACCGTCTACCGGCGAGAGAAGGCCGGCGACCGGCTCACTGCCCTCCACGTCGTGCTCGGCATCGTGGTGCTCGACTGCGCGCTCTTCCCCCAGGGCGGCACGTCCACCGGCATCTTCGTGCTCCCGATCAACAACCGGACGACCGGCATCCTGTTCCTGTTCGTCCCGATCCTGCTGACCGTCCGCTGGCTCAGCGGCACCGCCCGGCTGCGGTTCACGTTCGCCGGCTCGGCCTGGGTGCTGTTCTTCGCGTGGTACCTCGCGGAGTACGTCGCGGGCCACTACCGGGGCAACGACTCCCACGCCGCGTTCCAGGAGAGCAAGCTGCTCATCCTGCTTGGCGGCACCGCGATCCTCATCGCCGGCGTCCCGGTACGCGACCTCGTCGGCCGGCACGGCGTGCCGCGGGTGGTGCGCTGGGCCGCCCCGATCGCCACGATCCTGACCGTGACCTCGCTGGCCGGCGTCAAGTCGCACTCCAGCTTCGGCCTCTTCACGGGTGTCAGCACCGGCGTGATGGGCGCCGACGCCGCCTCCCTGTTCGCCTCGCTCGGCCTGCTCGGGCTCGCGGTCGCGCTCGCCGCGCCGGCCCATCACCGCAGCGGCATGATCGCCTCCGGCGTCCTGATCATCGCGCCCGTCTTCACCGGTCAGCGGGCCTCCCTGCTGGGGGTCGTGGCCGGCCTGGCCTTCCTGATCATGTGGCCGCTGGTGAGCAAGCACCGGGTGACGCACTTCAAGGCCCGCGAGAAGACCGCGATGGGGCTGGCCCTGCTGGCCGTCGCGGGGGTGCTCGCCCTCGCCAGCGCCGCCGGCCACGGCTACAACCCGCAGAGCAGCCAGGTGGCGACGTCGTTCAACTCGCCGGGCAAGGCCGACTCCGCGCAGTCACGCAAGAACCAGTGGAAGATCTCGTCCGGCCTGATCGCCCAGAAGCCGTTCCTCGGCTGGGGGCTCGGCAAGCGCTACAGCCACATCGAGAAGATCGAGGACGCGCCCGAGTTCGTCGTCAACAACGACCTGACGCACGACATCTTCCTCGACATCCTGCTGCGGTCCGGCATCGTCGGGCTGTTCTTCCTGCTGCTCGCGGTCGGCAGCACCGCCGTCGCCGGGCTGCGCGCCGTCTACCGGCACATCTCCCCCCGCATCGGCGCCATCGGCATCGCGGGCACCGCCATCATCATCGAGATGCTCACCCGCGGCGCGGTCGAGAGCATCTTCGAGAAGGAGCGGCTCAGCGTCCTCGTGGGCGTGGCCGTCGGCGTCTGCTGCGCCTCCGCCCGGTCAACCCGCACGCGTCGCCGCGCGTCGTCTCCTTCGGGCGAACCGCTCGTTGTACCCCCCGAATGGCTCCCTGACGGGCCTTTCGGCACCTCTGGTCCCCGCTCGCTCGTCGGCACGGGATACTTCCCGCAGAAGAACACCTAGGAGTTGGTCCCGTGCTTCCCGAGCAGCTGTGGCAGGTGATGCGTCGCTACATGGCGCTGATCGTGGTCGTCGTCGTCGCGAGCGTCGTCGGCTTCGTCGCCCTGGCGATCCACCCGCAGGCTAAGTGGCACTCGACGATGATCCTCAACGTCAGGCCAGACAAGGCATCCGACGCAGGGTCTGCGTTCCTCGCTGTCACGGTCCCGGCTGTGCAGGCAGTGCTCGAGAGCGACCAGCTCAAGCAGATCGTTCGCACCGATACGAAGCAGTACAGCGGCTCCATCTCCACCTCGGTCACCAATGACCCGGCCACAGGGGTCCTCCACGTCACGGTCTCCTCGCTCAACTCAGCTCTCGTCCAGCCCGCCCTTGGGGCCTACGCGACCGAGATCAACAAGTCCGCGGTCAACCAGTCCCCCTCCGTGGTGGTTCCGGTGCTGCAGCCCGCAACGCCGCCCGTCAAGGACGCCCGTACCAAGGCTGCCATCACCGGCGGTGTCGAGGGTCTGGTCTTCGGCCTCGCGGTCGGCGTCTTCCTCGCCCTGGGCATCGCCCGCTTCCGCCGCTCGCGCGACCAGCTCGGCAAGCTGTCCGAGGTCGAGGGGCTCAAGACCCTCGTGACGCTGCCTGAGCCCACCGAGCCCGGAGCCGGTCGCGAGGACGAGTTCGTCGTGCTGGCAGCCGATGTACGCGCTGACGTGCTCAACCGCCGCGCCTCCAGCTTTGCCATCGTCTCCCCCAAGAACGGCACCAGCCGCAGCGTCGTCGCCGCCCAGCTGGCCCGCGGCCTCGCCATCGCGGGTCACCGGGTGCTGCTCGTCGACGCCGACCTGCGCACCCCGCGGCTCGAGGGCGCGCTGGCCTCCATCGACGCCTCGCCGATCGCACCGTTCGCCGGCATGTCGTGGCTGCCCGCCGAGACCACCAGCGTCCCCAACCTGATCGTCGTCCGGGGCAGCGCGCTCCCCAAGGTGACCGAGCACCTCGGCATGCAGGGCGGCGGCCCCGTACGACTGGTCTCCGGGTCGATCGCCTCGCTCGTCGGCGAAGCCCGCAACGCCAACGTCATCCTCATCGTCGACTGCCCGGTGGTCGACGGAGCCGCTGAGGCCACCTCCGTGCTGTCGGCCGTCGATGCCGCCGTCATCGTCACCAGCGGGCCGATCAAGCGGCGCGACGGTGAGCGGCTCAGCCAGCTCAACGACCAGATCAACCACCTCGGCACCGAGGTCATCGGCCTGGTGGCCGGCCCGAAGAAGGACTACAACCTGCGACCGGTGCCGACGCGGAGTCCGGTGTGACGGAGCCGTTGAGCGGGCCGCGGCGGATCGTCTTCCTCGACCTGGCGCGGCGACTCTGGGGTGCCGAGCAGAGCCTGTTCACCCTGGCGGCGACCCTGCGCCGGCTCGGCCACGAGGTCACCCTGGTGGCCTGGTCGCAGGAGCTCGCCGACCTCTGGACCGAGCGCGGGCTGGGCGACGTCGTCCTGCTCGAGGCGCCAGCCAAGCACGACCGCAAGAAGGACGTCGCGGCGTTCCTGCGCGGGCGCAAGCTCATCCCGCCGGCCGACGCCATCGTGGTCTTCAGCGTCGGGCTGCTGCCGCTGGCACCGATGCTGCGCGCCCTGCCTCGCTTCCGCCGTACGGTCATCGCGCTCGACCTGCACGACACCATCGAGGGTCCCAAGGGCAAGGCGCTGCTCCGCGGCGCCGGAGCGACGTTCGACGCGATCATCGCCGTCAGCGGCTTCACCGCCTCCCAGGTCGCCAGCCCCAGGCCGACGGTGCTCTTCCGACCGGTCGAGGTGCCCGCCGACGTCGCCCGGCCCGCCCGCGAGCCGGGTGCGCCGCTGGTCGTCGGCCTGATCGGCCGGCTCGACCCGGCCAAGGAGCACGAGCTCGCGATCAGCGCCCTCGCCCACACCGACGCGCCCATCCGGCTGGTCGTCCGCGGGGCCGCGATGTTCGGTGACACCGCCTATCTCGACAAGCTCCATGCCCTCGCCGAGGCCAGCCCGTACGACATCCGGCTCGAGGGCCGCGTGGCGCCCGAGGTCGCGCTCGACGGCCTCGACGTCGTGCTGGTCGCCAACCGCATCGAGCCGATGGGGCGCACCGCCGTCGAGGCCCAGCTGCGCGGCCTGCCGGTCGTCGTGCCTGACGCCGGCGGAGCGGCCGAGCTGGTCGAGGACGGCGTCACCGGCCTCTATTTCGTGGCCGGGGACGACAAGAGCCTCGCGGCCACCCTGCAGCGGCTCGCCACCGATCCCGAGCTGCGCGAGCGGCTGGGCCGTCAGGCCCGCGAGATGGCCGTGGTGCGCCACGACCCGACCATCTACGCCAAGGCCTACGTGGCGGCGCTAACCCGAAGGCTGGCCCGCAGCAAGGCCAGCACGGTGAGCACGCCGACTTCCCCTGCTGCGCAAGCGATCTCAGCCACGTCGAGCAAGCCCGACTACACCGTGCTGCACGTCGTCAACGCCGTCAGTACGGGCGGGGCCCAGACGCTCATCGAGGCGATGGCCGCCCGCCGCAAGCCCGGCCAGTCGCTGCGCCTCGTCGTGCTGGCCGGCCGCGACACCCTGAGCGACCGGCTCGAGGCGGTGTTCGACTCGGTCGACTACCTCGACTTCTCGACGTCGTCCAACGCTGTGCACAAGCTTGTGGGCGACCTCCGCCGCACGGTCGAGCGCCTGCAGCCGGACATCATCCACAGCCACCTGCTGCACGCCGACCTCGCCAGCGCCCTGCTCCCGCGGGGCGGGCGCGTGCGCGTGTCGACCGTCCACACCACCGGCATGACCCGCGAGGACAAGCTGCGCTCGCGGGTGCTCGGCTACGTCGTCGGCACACTGGCCCGCCGCTTCGACACCGTCGTCGCCTGCGACCAGACCTGCCTCGACTGGACCAAGTCGATGCACTACCCCGCGGTCAAGCTGACGACGATCCCCAACGGCGTCGACATCGCTGCCGCACCGGCCCCCGGCGACCCCGGCCCGGTCCTGCTGTCGCTCTCGCGCTGGCACCCGATGAAGGACCACTGGAACCTCTTCCGGGCTGCCGCGATCCTGCGCGACCGCGGGGTGTCCTTCCGGCTGGTGTGCGCGGGGTCGGGCGTCGAGGCGACCAACCCCGAGCTCGCGGCCATGGTCAAGGCGGCCGGCGTCGGCGACCTCGTCGAGCTGCTCGGCCCGTCCGACGACATCCCCGCCCTCATCGCCGGCTCCCGCGCTCTCGTGCTGTCGAGCGCGTACGGCGAGGCCATGCCCATGGCGGGGCTCGAGACCATCGCGGCCGGCAGGCCGGTCGTCACCACCGACGTCGGCGGCTGCCCCCAGCTCGTGGTCGACCCGGCCCTCGTCGTCGCTCCCGAGCGGCCCGAGCTGCTCGCCGACGCGCTGCAGGACGTGCTGACCCGCTCGACCGACGACTGGGCCGCGCTCTGCGAGGCATCCCTCGCGCTGGCCCGGTCGCGCTTCGACATCCAGCAGACGGTGGCCTCGTACGAGAAGGTCTATCGCAAGGGGCTGCGCCGGCGGTCGCTGTTCACCCGCCCCAAGCCGCGGCGCGCGGCGGGCACGCCGGCCGCGGTCGTGTGCCTGACCCCGCGCGGCGGCCACCTCGAGCACGCCTTCAACCTGGCCAGCGCGATCGCCGAGTCGACCGGCGCCACGACCGCGCTGATCAGCCGGGCCGGTGCGTCCGACTACCTGCCCACCAAGCGCGACGGAGTGCAGGTCCTCGAAATCCCGCCGTTCGTCGAGGCTCCGTCTGTCAAGGACAAGGTCACCCGCACGCTCCGCGAGACCAACGACGTGCGCAAGCTGCTTTCCGGGCTGACCGGCCTGCGGCTCGTCGTGCTCGAGGAGCCGATCATGGCGCTCGCGGTGCCGCCATCGCCACGCATCCAGACCGTCTCCGTCGTCCACAACGTCAAGGACCACGACAGCCAGAACGCCAGCCTCGCCACCCGGCTGCGGGCCGGCGCCAAGGCCGTCGTGCTCGTGCGGTCGCGGCGCGTCATCGTCCACGGCCGCGAGCAGGGCGAGGCCGTACCCAAGCTGTTCTCGCGCAAGGTCCGGGTCGTCGAGCTGCCCGGCATCGGCGCCTTCGAGTCGGGTCACGCCGACGCCGTCGGGGTCTCGCCGCTGCCCGACGACGTGTTCGTGTGCCTCGGCGAGATGCGGCCGAACAAGAACTACGAGGACGCCATCCGCGCCGCTGCCCTCTCCGGCCAGCCGATGGTCATCGCGGGTGCGGCGGTCGAACCCGACTACCTCGCGACGCTCGAGGCACTGGTCGCCGAGCTCTCGGCCCCGGTCACGTTCTTCTCCGAATTCATCGACTCCGGGGGCTTCGCCGGCATCCTCGCGAGCTGCCGCGCCGCCGTGGTTCCGTACCGCTTCTTTGCCGCCCAGTCAGGCGTTCTCGAGCGAGCGGTCGCGGCCGGAGCACCCGTTATCTCGGCTGACTTGCCGGCGCTCGTCGAGCAGGCTGCCGGTCGCCCCGGGGTCGCGTTCTACCCTGCCGGCGACGTCGGGGCCCTGGCGGCACTGCTGTCGGCGACGCCGTCGCGGGTCGGCAGCGCCGAGGCGGGCATGGATAGCGACCCGCGCTGGGCCGACCTCGCCGGCCACGCTCTCCACTGACCCACCGCCCTTTCGGATCACTGGGCGCCTTTGGCTGCTCTGGCGCGCGGGATAAGCACCAGAGGGCCCCAGTGATCCGGAAGGCCAGGGGGTCAGTGGTGGTGGGCGATGCAGGCGTCGTAGAGCGCCACCGTCGCGTCGAAGGCCCGGGTGATCGAGAACCGCTCCTCCACCCGGGTACGGGCGAAGCCGGCCTCGCGGTCACGTTGTTGCGGGTCGCCCAGGCGTGCAGCGATCGCGGCACCGAACCGCGCGGCGAAGGTCTCGGCCGGGTCTAACGGTACGACCTGCCCTGCGGCCTCGGCGCCCGCACCGACCACGTCCCGCATGCCCGCGACGTCGGTGACCACGAGCGGCCGCCCCACCGCTGCCGCCTCCAGCACTGACAGCGACATGCCCTCCCAGCGCGACGCCATCACGACTACGTCGGTCGCCGCGAGCCAGAGCGGCACCTCGGTGCTGGCGCCGTAGAGAACCACGTCGGAGGTCCCGGCCACGGCGGCCTCCAGCGCGGGACGGTCAGGGCCGTCGCCGATGAGGTAGAGCCGCGCGCCCGGCACGGCGGAGCGCACGGACGGCCACGCCGCCAGCAGCAGGTCCTGGCCCTTCTGCCGGCTCAGCCGCCCCACGTTGACCGCCAGCGGCGCCGACGGGTCGAGCCCGAGACGCTCGCGGGCCTCGGTACGGGCCGCAGCGTCGGCAGCCGGCCAGCTGGACAGGTCGACCCCGTTGCTGACCACGGCGAGCCGGTCCCGTCGGATGCCGATGCCCGCGGCCTCCTCGGCCTCACCCTCGCTGACGCACAGGATGCGGTCGGCCCAACGGGAGCCGAACGACTCCCAGCGCACCGTCGCCTGGCGCAGCACGCCGGTCGTGGCCTGGAACGACCAGCCGTGGGGCTGGAACACCGTCGGGCGTGATCCGCGCATCGCCAACCGCCCGGCCAGCCCGGCCTTGCTGGAGTGCAGGTGGACGAGGTCGGGCCGGACGTCCGCGACGATGCGTCGCAGCCGCCGTACCTCGTCCAGGACGCTCGGCCCCGGCTGCCGACTCGCCGCCCAGTCACGCTGCTCCGACCCGAGCGCGCGCACCCGCTCCGACAGGGGTGAGCTGCCGGGACACGCGACGACCGTCTCGTAGCCGCGCCCCCGCTGGTCGGCCACCAGGTCCACCACCCAGTTGGCGACCCCCTCGGTCACCGGCTGGCTGACGTGCAGGACCTTCATCGGGACGACCTTTCGCGCGGGTGAGGCCTATTCTGACGCACTGGCCTTTCGCACCGTCACCAGGAGCCGCCCGTGTCCCAGTTGCGCGCGCACAACATCGCCGTTTCCCTCGACGGCTTCATGGCCGGACCGGACCAGAGCCTCGAGCACCCGCTCGGCGTCGGCGGCCCCCGCCTGCACGAGTGGGTGTTCGCGACCCGCACGGGCGCTGAGATGGTGGGCGGCACGGGCGGCGACACCGGCATCGACGACGACTTCCTGGCCCGCGGCACCGAGGGCATCGGGGCCACCATCATCGGCCGCAACATGTTCGGTCCGGTACGCGGCCCGTGGGAGAGCTGGCCCGGCGAGGCCTGGAACGGCTGGTGGGGCGACGATCCGCCGTACCATCACCCGGTCTTCGTGCTCACCCACCACCCGCGGGCACCGGTCACGATGGACGGCGACACGACGTTCCATTTCGTCACCGACGGCATCGAGAGCGCCCTGCGCCAGGCGACCGAGGCCGCGGGCGGCGAGGACGTCCGGGTCGGCGGAGGAGCCGCGACGATCCAGGCCTACCTGCGTGCCGACCTGCTCGACGCGCTCCACCTCGCGATCGTGCCGGTGCTGCTCGGCAGCGGCGAGCGGCTCTTCGACCACCTCGAGGACGCGGCCGACCGGCTGACCGTCGACGAGGTCGTCACCTCACCGACGGTCACCCACGTCCAGCTGGTGCGGCCTACTTGACGGTGAACGAGACGGTGGCCGACTGCACGAGCTTGCTGGTCAGCGTGACCACGACGGTCAGTTGATGGCTGCCCTTGCTGAGTGAGCCGGTTGCCAGCGGGGTCGCGGCGGTCGCTGTGCCGCCCTCGAGGTCCCAGGGGACAGCCGAGTCGGTGGAGGTCGGCGTGGCCGTGGATGCCTTGTCCAGGAAGAACTTCACCTGCGAGGTGCCCGTCGCGTCGGCCAGGAAGATGTAGGCCGACCCGGTGACCGTGGAGGCGAACAACATGACCGGGTTGGTCCGCGCCGCCGACGTGCTGACCTTGATCCGGGTCAGGTCGAGGGCTGCGGCCGGAGCCGGCGCCGGCGGGGTGACCACCGGGGGCGTGCTGCCGGGCGGCGTGGTGGCCACGGCGAACAGCTTCTTGTAGGCCGCGGACGACTGCGGGAACCGGCCGTCGTTCAGGGCCGAGTTGTTGCAGGAGTCCGGGTCGTGGTTGTAATACGCCTCGTACGCCACGTCGTGCGCGTCGATCCAGGCGTACATCTGCTGGACGAAGTACGGGTCGTCGCCGCCACCATGGCCGTCGCACAGCCACTGGACGCCCCACTCCGGCAGGCTGATCCGTTTGCCGTGCTGAGCCGCATAGCTGGCCAGCCAGTTGAGGCCCCAACTGCGCGTGAGGTAGTAGTTCCACGCGGCCGTGTGGTTGGTCGAGGCGAACGACGTGGAGTACGACGCGTCGTAGACGTCAGCGCCGATGATGTCGACGTAGGCGTCGCCCGGATAGAGGGGCAGCGGGTTGGCGTAGCCGAGCGTGATGTTCCAGTCGAAGGTGAAGTGGGCACCGGCGACGCCACGCATCGCGGTGACCGCCTGCCGCCAGGCACCGACGAACGAGGTGGGGTCCTTGACGCCGCCCCAGGTGTACCAGTCGCCGTTGAGCTCCCAGCCGAGCCGGATCGTCGCCGACCCGTCGCCGCCGGCCACCAGTTGCTGGGCGACCGAGGCGTACTTGGCGTTGTACGCGCCGGCGGCGGCCTGTGACAGCGACGCAGAGCCATTCAGCGGTAGCAACGGAACCGACCAGACCAGGTGGGCGTTGGTGCCGCTGTAGATCTGGGTGAGCCCCTGCTTGGTCACACCGGTGATCAGGTCCCACGAGTCGGTGCTGGTGTAGGACGTGACCACCTCGTTGGCGCGACCGCGATAGGCAGCGAACGCGTCAGCCGTGGACTCGCCGCCACCGCCGACCACACCGGAGAGGGTACGGCCGGTGGCCAACGGGATCCGGGAGACCGACGCGGTCGCCGGGCCGACGGAGAGCACCGGGACCAGCGACACCGCCAGGGTCGCGACCAGTGCCGCCAGCGTGGACTTCCTGCGGCCGGTGGTGGCCATGACACGTTCCCCTCACATCAAGAAGTCCCCGCCTGAGACGGGGACCGCGATCACTGCGGGGCCAACGCTAGCCACCTGAGTGAGGGCAAAGCCGGGGCAAAGGAGTTGTGCGGCCAGAGTTCATCTTGCGTGAACCTTGGCAACGTCCTGGTCACACGGACGAGACTGCGCGTCCTCATCGCCTGACGCCGACAGGCCGGCCTCCCGAAAGAGACCGGCCTGTCAGTGAGGGATCAGAGTGCTTGTACAGCAGGCAAACTCAGGTGACGTTGAACTTGACCGTCACCGACTGAGTCGAGCCGTTAGCCAGGGTCGCCACCACGATGAGGGTGTGCGAGCCCTTGGCCACGCTGTTGGCGTTCCAGCCGTTGGCGACCGCGCCGGTGGTGCCGGCGAAGTCCCAGGGCGCGCTCGTCTCGGTCTGGCTGGGCGTCGCGGACGTCGCCCGATCGAGGTAGAAGCGCACCTTGCTGCTGCCGCTCGGGGCATTGACGAAGATGTACGACGTCTTGGTCAGCGACGACCCGTTGAGCGCCCAGTTGGGGCTACGGGTGTTGCTGCCACTGCCCCGGACCGACGTGACGGCCAGCGAGCCTGAGCTCGGAGCGGTCGTGGTCGGCGGGGTGCTGGTCGGCGGCGTGGTCGTCGGCGGCTTGCTGGTCGGCGGCGTCGAGGTCGGCGGCGTCGTGGTGGGCGGAGTTGTGGTGGGCGGAGTTGTGGTGGGCGGGGTCGGCGACGAGGTGCCGTTCTTCCACAGCGACTTGTAGAGCGAGGCGGCCTTGGGGAAGGTGCCCTCGGTCATGGAGTACTTGTGGCAGCTGCTGTCGTCGGCGTTGAAGTAGGACTCGTACGCGACGTTGTGCGACGCGATCCAGTTGTGGACGGCCTGGATGAAGTAGGTGTCGTCGCCGCCGTCGTGGTTGTCGTCACACCGGTAGGACAGGCCCCACTCGGGCAGGCTCAGTCGCTTGCCGTGCGCCGCGGCGAAGGACGCCATCGCGTTGACACCATTGCTCTCGGCCAGCTTCTGATTCCACGACGTGGGCTGGCTCGTCGCGGAGACGGCCCAGTTGTAGTCGTAGAAGTCGAAACCAATGATGTCGACGTAGGCGTCACCGGGGTAGAGCAGCGCCGGGTTGGTGTAACCGAGCGACATGTTGAAGTCGAAGGTGAAGTGAGCGCCCGAGACCGAGCGCATGGCCGTGACCTCCTGGCGGTAGGCCGCAGCGAACGACGCCGGGTCCTTGGCACCGCTCCAGGGGTACCAGTCGCCGTTGCCCTCCCAGCCGAGCCGGATGGTGGAGTAGCCGTCGCCGCCGTCGACCAGGCCCTGGGCGATGGTGACGAACTTGCTGTTGTACGCGCCGGCCGCAGCCTTCTGCAGCGTGGCACCCTCGCTCGCGGCGTCGAGCGGCAGCAGGCCGACCGACCAGACGCGGTGGGCGGAGCCGCCGGCCATGATCTTGGTCAGGCCCTGCTGCTTGACGCCGGTCATGGACGCCCAGGTCCCGACGGAGAGGTAGCCGACGGTGACGTCGGCCGCGCGGCCACGCCAGGAGCCGAACGAGTTGACGGCGCTCAAGCCGCCGTGGGAGGTGACGCCGGAGAGCGTCTTACCGGCGACCAGTGGCTGGATGGCCACCGTCGCGGCGGAGGCGGACGCGCCACCGGGGGTCAGCACGTGGAGCTGGGCGGCGACGCCGACCACCAGCACGCTGGCGAAGACGCCGGTCAGTCTGCGCTTGCGTCGGGTCGCGGCGCCCGCTGGGGCACCAGCCGGGAGCACTCGGGGCAGGTTGAACATTGTTTTGTCCTCTCACACACGCCTGCGAGGTCAGCTGTCGGGTTAGGGCTAAGAGGCTCGCCCCGCCACCGGTTGCGGTGGCTTCACCCCGAGGACGAACGCGAAGATCACGTCCATCCGAGGAACCTGGGTCCCCCGCTCCCACCCTTGTCGAGCCGCAGGTGACCTCGCGCCGGGTGGGACTCGGCGTTGCGCGCGAGGACGTCCCCTCCGTTGGCGGGGACGTGGGTGAGACTAGCCCATTAGGGTGACATTCGACAGATTCTTGAGGCACTTGAGGACAGAATTAACGCTCCGTACATGCAGGTCACAGGCTTTTCGGGGGCCATGTAGGTATAGGTCTACAGAGCGTGAGAATTGCTTAGCGTCTGATTACGAAGGGTAATCGACTGATGGCGGCCCGCAACATGGGCCGTCGTGGGACTGGTGGGACAGGACGCGATCAGCGGGTCGCAGGGGTCTCAGTCGGGGTGCTGGCAGGGGTCACGGGGCCGTGATCGCGAACCGGCTGAAGGTCACCGCGATCGGGGTGGTGGTGCCCGAGTTGGACACCAGGATGCCTGCCTTGGCCTGCCGGCTGAACCACCCGGTGACGTCCGCCGGCGCCTTCGCCGTGCCGACGACGACGGGCGTCCCCCCGTTGATCGAGTACGAGACCGTGACCTGGTCCAGCGGGAACGCATGGACCCCGTAGGTGTCCCCGTACGGGAGCGGGTCGGGCAGGTTGCCGTTGCCGGTGATGATCAGGTCGACCGTCGTCGCCGTCAGCAGCTCGGGGACCGCCACGGTGGCCACGGTGCCCGCCACGCCCTTCTCGCTGTAGAACATCGTCACGTGCGGGGCGCCGGTGCCGTTGTGCTCGGCCTCGACCTTGACGAAGTTCTTCTGGTCCGGCCCGAAGAACGCGGCGATCTGCTGGTAGTCGGTCGTCAGCGCGGTGAGCGGGCCGAGGACGCGCGCCGTCACCGTGAACTGGTTGTGCGTCGCGTCGAAGGTCTTGTAGAGCGCGTTCTGCTGGTTGCTGTTGGCGAGCTGGCCCGCGGTGCTGGTCAGCTGGAGGCCGGTCGGGGTGAACGCGAGGTTGGCCGCGTTGCACTGCGTGCCGCCGGTGTTGGCCAGCACCCCGTCGAAGCCGGTGACGGCACAGGCCGCACTCACTGACCCGCCGGCCGCCAGGTTGGCCGTGGTCGCGGCGCCCGGCAGCGGACCCTGGGTTAGCGCCGGGGTCACGTTGCGGACGAGCAGGACGATGTCCTGGAAGTCGTTGTTCTTATACGCCGGCACCCGGCTCAGGTCGATGCCGACGATGTAGGTGTTGGGGATCGCGACGTGGCCTGGGCCGTACGCCGGGAACACCCGGAGGTCGTGCAGGTAGTGCGGCACTGGCAGGTTGACGTTGGCGGTGGTGTGGCCGACGTTGAGCGAGTCGTCGGAGAAGTTGACGTCGGTGAAGTCGCCGCTGAACAGCCCGAACGTACCGGGAGCGGTGAACGTCGTGACGCCGGTGACCGACGGCAGCAGCTTCTGGTTCTGGTTGTACGTCGTGACGCCGCCGCTGATGGTGTCGGCCGGGAACTGCCACAGCGTCTTGCAGGCGCTGCTGCAGGTCGACTTCGGCTGGGTCATCGCCGAGCCCGCCGCGTAGTAGCCGGTGGCCTGGTACGGCACCGAGTTGGCGCTGCCGTAGTGGGTGAGCGGGATGACGCTCACCGGCAGCGCGGCGTTGGCCGCGGTGAAGTACGGCGACTGGATCTCGTCGGTGTTGGGCAGGTAGCGCAGCGGCCCGATGTAGCGACGGTCGCCGCCGGGGGAGTCGACCACGTCGGTGTAGCCGAGCTCGGGCAGCAGCTGGTCGAGCACCGGCTCGTTGTTGCCGCCGACGTAGCAGGAGTTGACGCCGGAGAGCAGCGCCGACCCGGTCGGCTGGGTGGCGTCGTTGGTGGTGAAGGTGAGCGTCGCGTTGCGGTCGACGTCGCCGATCGCGTACGGGCTGGCAGTACTGGCGCAGCCGGTCGGGTCGGTCGGCGTGAACAGCAGGCTGACGGTGGCCGTGTCACCGGCGGCGATGACGATCGACGTGGCCTGGCCGGTGTTGAGCTTCCAGCTGCTGGCGTTGGTGCCGCCGATCGCGAGGTTGCTGACCGTCAGCGTGCCGGTGCCGTTGTTGGTGAAGGTGAACGCCTTGGCCGGGGTCGCGCCGAGGCCCCGTACCGCGGAGAAGACCAGCCGTGGCGTCGACGCGTTGGCCAGGACGGCGTCGTCGGGCGACGTGACCACGAGCTTGGCCGTACCGCCCGAGGTGGCCTGGTTCCAGGCCGACGTAGCGGTGCCGACGTTGCCGGCGTTGTCGGTCGCCGTCACGGTCAGGGTGTGACTGCCGACGGCAGTGACGACGACCGGGGCGGTGTACGCCGTGGCGGGGGCGCCATCGAGGGAGTAGGTCGTCGTCTTGAGGCCGGAACCGCCCAACTCGTCGGACGAGGTGATGGTGGCCGTGACGCTGCCGGTGTAGATGCCGCCGGAGCCGACGGTGCCACCGAGGACGACAGCCGCGGTCGGCTTGGTGTTGTCGACCGTCGTCTGGCTCCAGGTCTTGGTTGCGGTTGCGGTGTTGCCCTGGTTGTCGGTTGCGGTGACGGTCAGGGTGTGCGGGCCGGTCGTGGTGACCACCACGGGGGCGGAGTACGTCGCGCTCGCACCGTCGAGCACGTAGGTGGTCGGCGCGAGGCCGGAGCCGCCCGCGTTGTCCGCCGCGGTTGCGGTCACCGTGACGTTGCCGCCGTAGGTCGTCCCGCTGTAGAGCGCACCGCTCAGCGCGAGGGACACGGTCGGGTTGGTGTTGTCGACGAGCTGCGAGGTCCACGTCTGGGTGGCCGTCGCCGTGTTGCCCGCGTAGTCGGTCGCCGTGACGGTCAGGGTGTGGTTGCCCGCTGCCGAGACCACCACTGGGTCGCCCACCGGCTTGGCCGAGGCGGCATCAAGGACGTAGGTGGCGGAGGCTAGGCCGGAGCCGCCGGCCTCGTCGGCCGCCGCCAGGGTAGCGGTGACGTCACCGAGGTAGGTCGCACCCAGCTTGTTGCCGCCGAGCGTCACCGACGCGGTCGGGTTGGTGGTGTCGGGAGTCTGCTGGGTCCACGACTTGGCCGTGGTCGTGCTGTTGCCCTGGTTGTCCGTGGCGGTCACGGTGAGGGTGTGCGGGCCGGTGCCGGTGACCACCACAGGCACGGTGTACGGCGCCGAGGGGTCGCTGTCGAGCACGTACGTGGTCGATGCGAGGCCGGAGCCGGCGTCGCTCGCCGCCACGGTCGCGGTGACGTCGCCGCCATAGATCGAGCCCGTGTAGAGCGGGCCGGCCAGGCTGATGGAGGCCGCCGGGTCAGTGGTGTCGAGCAGGACAGAGCTCCACGTCTGCGTCGCCGTCGCGGTGTTGCCCGCGCCGTCCTTGGCGGTGACCGTCATCGTGTGGTCACCGGCAGAGCTCACCACAACCGCTGTGGTGTAGGGCTTTGCGGCCGCTCCGTCGAGGACGTAGGTCGTCGAAGCAAGCCCAGAACCACCCTGGTCGGCCGCGGTCGCCGTCGCCGTGACGTCGCCGATATAGCCGGGTCCGCCCACGGTGCCGCCGAGGTCGAGGGAGACGGTCGGGTCGATCGTGTCGACCGGCGCCGCGACCGAGCTCCAGTCCTTCTCGACGGTGAACGAGTTGTTGGCATGGTCGGTGATCGTCACGACGAGGGTGTGGTCGCCGGGCGCGGACACCACGAGCGGCGCGGTGTAGTCGAGGGACGATGCGCCGTCCAGCACGTACGTCGTGGTGGCCACGCCCGAGCCGCCGGCCTCGTCGGCCGCCGTGACCGTCGCCGTGACGTCACCGGTGTAGGTGGTGCCGTCGAACGAGCCGGCCAGGTCGATCGAGCCGGTCGGGTCGGTCGTGTCGACCTGCGGCGCGACGATGGCGAAGGTCTTGCCCACCGTGGTGACGTTGCCCGCGTTGTCCATCGCCGTGACGGTCAGCGTGTGGCTCCCCAGGCCAGAGACAGTGATCGGGCCGGTGACGAAGGCGGAGCTGGCGGAATCGAGGACGTAGGTCGTCGAGGCCAGGCCCGAGCCGCCGGGCTCGTCGGCCGACGTCACGGTCGCCGTGACGTCGCCGGTGTAGTTGGTCCCGTCGGAGGGACCCGCCAGCGCGATGGACGCGGTGGGCGCCGTGGGGTCGGGCGGCGTGATGGTGAAGGTGGAGGCGGCCGTGGTCGTGTTGCCCGCACCGTCCTTGGCCGTCACAGCGATGGCATGCGGCCCTTTGCCGGAGATCGGAACAACCGTGGTGTACGGGGTAGCGGTGCCGCCGTCGACGGAGTACAGCACGGAGACGAGGCCGGAGCCTCCGGCCTCGTCGGCAGCGCTGACGGTCGCGGAGACCGTGCCGGAATAGTTGGTCCCGCTGATCAGCGGACCGGCCAGGCTGATGGCCGCGGTCGGCGGGGTGGTGTCGACGGGCACGGCGTCGACGAAGTCCAGCTTGGTGTTGGTGCCACCCACGGCACTCAGGGTGAGCAAGCCGTCGGACACGGTGACCGTCTTGGTCATCGTCTGGAACAGCACCGACGAGGTCGCCTGGAAGTTGTTGATGATGACGGTGGAGTTGGCGGTGCCCGGCTCCGCGGTGATCTTGTCCACCGAGTTGGTCGCCGTGGCGTCACCGACGGCCACGGTCACCGCGTAGGTGCCGTTGGCGATCGCGTGCTCCCACCGGACCGGGGTGTGCGTGCCCGTCGTGGACGACGCAAGCTCCTGCATCTGCACGAACGTGTCGTACCGCTTGTCGGGCGACAGGTTGGAACCGCGGTCGCGCCCGTTGCCGATCGCGGACACGGGAGCGCCGGTGCTCTGGTCCTCCCAGCCGCCTCCGGCAGCAGTGAAGGCGGCTCCGAAGTCGGTCGTGTAGCCGGCGACCGCCGCGCTGGTCTGGGCGGCGAAGTTGACGTGGAGGCTGCCCGCCGCCGTCACTGCAGCGACGGTGAAGGACTGGGTCGCGACTCCGGGGTTGCCGGCCGCGTCCTTGGCGGTGACGGTGATCGTGTGGCTGCCCGCGGCCGACACGACCACTGGTGCGGTGTAGGGCGTGGGGGCGCCGCCGTCGAGGACGTAGCTGGTGCTGGTCACCCCGACGTTGTCGACGGCGCTCGCCGTCACGGTGACCGGGCCGGAGTAGGTCGTACCGGAGGTGAGGGTGCCCGCCAGGGACAGCGTCACCGACGGCGACAGGGTGTCGGTGGTTGCGGGTACGGCATCGACGAAGTCGATCTTGGTGTTGGTGCCGCCGACCGGCGAGAGCACGAGGACGCCGTTGGTGACCTGGACCCGCTTGGTCACCGTCGACCACGGCGTGGCCACCGACGGTGCGAAGTGGTCGATGACGGTCACCGCGTCGGCGGTGCCGGGCTGGGCGACGATCTCGTCGACCGAGTTGGTCGCGAGCGGGTCGCCGACAGCGACGGTCACGTCATAGGAACCATTGGGCAGCGTGGTCGCCCACTGCCCCGGCGTCGTGTTGCCGCTGCCAGACGGCGCCTGCATCAGCAGGTCGGTGTCGAAGCGGACGTCGGGCGACGCAGCGGCATGGGCGACCCGGGTGTTGGCCGTGAGGTCGATCGGGTTGCCGCTGAAGTCCTGCCAGCCCATCTGGCCGTTGAACGGGGCACCGGTGTCGGCCGCGTAGCCGGTGGGCGCCGTGACGCTCGAGGGCTGGAAGTTGACGTGGACCCCGTTGTTGACGGTGCCTCCGCCGGTGCTGGGCACGATGACGGTCACCTGGCCGAGAACGCTGCTGGTCTCGTCGAGGTGCTCGGCGACGTAGACCACACCGCTAGTCGAGTCGACGGCCAGGCCGAGCGGGTTGTTGAAGATGAGGGCCTGACCCGGGTTGTTGGCGTCGGGCAGGGACGCCTCACTGACCGGCTTGCCGTTGCCGTCGAGGCTGAACGCGACGATGTCATCGCCATCGGAGTACTCGCTGACGAGGATCTTGCCCTTGAGCGCACCGGAGAACGCGCTGCTGTTGGTGTACTCCGCCGCGCCGTCGGGTGAGCGGTGGACGCCCATCGCGAAGTCGGGCGCCTGCCAATTGGCGTCGGGCTGCGTGCCGACGGGGTACTCGGTCACCTCGTACGGGTCACCGGCCGCGGTGGGGTTGCCGCCGTTGAGGGCGTAGTAGCCCTGGGTCGCGTTGGGGTGGCCGTAGTACTTGCCGGCCTGCACGCGGGTGAAGTAGTCGGTGTAGGCCTGGATGTTGCTCACCGAGACCGGGACGTTGCCGGGGCCGGCAGGGGTGACGCCACCCGCCGCCGACTCGTTGACCGGGGCGTACAGCTTGCCGTTGGAGTCCCACATCAAGGTGAAGGGGTTGCGGGTGCCGGAGGCGAAGACGGTGAGCGGAGCACCGGCGGCCTTGGGGTTGTAGCCCACCGGGGTGTCCGAGCCCGTGGCCTCGGTGAAGCCCACCGGGTCGGTGTTGACGTTGAGCGTGGTGCCGCTCGGGAAGACCGCCGTGCTGTCGACATCGGCCACGAGGATCGAGGCCGTCAACGGCGCCTCGCCACGGGCTCCCCAGTACGGGTCGGGCGCGCCGCCGTACGAGGTGTTGGCACCCTGCGCGATGTAGAGCTTGCCGTCGGGCCCGAAGGCGAGGCCGTTCGTCATGTGGTCGTGCATCGAGCGCGGCAGGCCGATGATGACGTCCCGGGCGCTCGCGACGTCGGAGGTCAGCGGCTGGCCCGCGGCGATGGTGAGGCTGGAGACGTGGCCCGACATCGGCGGCGCGTTGGTGTAGCCGGCGTAGCCGTTGGTGACCCAGAGCCTGGTCGGCGTGACCGGGTCGAAGGCGAGGCCCGTGATGACCCGGTTGCCGAACGGGCTGATGACCTCGGGGCTGCTCAGCGACCCGTCGGCGGCCCTCGTAAAGCGGTAGATCTGGCCACCCGCGCAGCCGACGTACAGCTTGCCATCAGGCCCGATCAGCACCACGTTGGGCTTGGGCACGCTCACCGACATCAGCTTGCTGAAGGCCGTCGTCGCGAGCGGCGGCGGGGCGGTGCCGGTCGTGAACGTGCTCGTGAAGGCGCCGAACGACTGCCCGTCGGCACCCTTGAGGCCACTGGTCACCGTGACCGTGTAGACGGTGTTGACCGCCAGGTTGGCGCCCGGGGTAAAGCTCACGGTGCCGCCTGCGGCGTCAGCGTTGTAGTTGCCGGCGACCTGGCCGGCCGAGCTGGTCAGCTTGACGTTGGCGGCGGTGACCGTGCTGAGGTCGACCGGTGCCGACACCGCAAGGCTGACCGCGGTGTTGAGCGCGACGCCGGTGGTGCCTGCGGCAGGCGTCACTCCGGTGATGAGCGGGCCGGCCCCCTGGGCCGGGCCGGTGGCCGCCGCGATCTCGATGTGGTCGAACTTCGTGTTGATGCCGCCGACCGCGTCGACCGTCAGCTTGCCGTCGGCCACCGCGATGTTGGCGCTCGTGGTCTGCAGCGGGGTGGCGGCACTGGCGACGAAGTCGTTGACGACCTCCACGCCCTCAACGCTGAGCCGCATGGTGCCGTCGATGCAGCAGTAGTTGGTGCCCGAGCTCATGCGGGCGTCGCCCACGGTCAGGGTCACGTTGTAGGTGCCGTTGGCGATCGCGTACTCCCAGCGCCCCGACGCAGCGCCCTTGGGCTGCATCATCATGTCGCTGACCTTGGTGTAGGCCGGCGGGATGCTGTTGCCCGAGCGGGTGTTGGCGGTCATGTCGAGCGGGTTGCTGTCGGACTGGTCGATCCAGCCGAAGCCGCGCGCCGCCGTGTAGGGCAGGCCGGTGTCGGCGGTGTAGCCCGTGGGCGTCGTGAAGGTGCTCGGCTGGAAGTTGATCTTGGCGATCGACGTGGCGGCCTGGGCCGGCAGAACGGGGAGAAGCGACGCGACGAGTCCGGACGTGAGCAGCAGCGGTGCGACCAACCGCCGGACCAGTCTGGTCCGGTGGAAGGGACGGGATGCTGCGCGACGGTGCGTGCTCATGATGCTCCGGAGTCGTGTGGCAGAAGGCTTCCCC
Source organism: Acidothermaceae bacterium B102 (assembly GCA_033097465.1). Lineage (GTDB taxonomy): Bacteria > Actinomycetota > Actinomycetes > JAWWOL01 > JAWWOL01 > JAWWOL01. The sequence goes on along the minus strand of AP028633.1, from coordinate 1,602,753 downwards.
GAGCACAGAGCCGACGAGGCCGAGAATTGATACGCGAAAAGACTCAAGGCGTTCAAAGAATCAGCCGAGTGATAACCCGAAGCCCCCGCCCCTTGGCCACCCCTGGCCTTGTTGCAGGGTACGTACGATCAGTACGCACCGCAACCAATTCGGCGATGCCGGCCAGCAAATGCCGAGGTTTGTCGTCCCAAACGGGACTTTTGGTCACCCTCCGTGTTGGGCCGTCAGCGGCCCGGAACCGCTGCCCAGGTTCGTCGGGGTAATTCCGGGATATCTCGGCGAGTTCCCCCCGCGCGGGCCGCGACAAATGCGGATCTCTCGCCCTCACCTGACAATTCGGGCATGCTTGAGCCAGCAGGGTGGGCGACGTCTGCTCCTGCCAACCTCCTTCAGGTCCCCTTCAGGCCGCGTGGCGAGACTCAGCGGCGACACAGGAACGGCACAGGGGACCGGCGGACGGGAGCGATAGCGTGCAGACTGCGAACAGCGCCGGGCTGCTCTCCGCAGCGCCGGCGGACCTGGTCCGGGCCGGCAGGGGTGAGCACACGATGAGCGGCGAGACCCGGGTCCTGGTCGTCGACGACGACCCCGAGCTGCGCGCAGCCCTCACCCGCGCGTTGACCCTGGACGGTTATGCCGTGTCCTCAGTGAGCAACGGCGCCAAGGCCCTCGACGCCATCCCTGAGCTCGCGCCCGACGTGCTGGTGCTCGACGTGATGATGCCCGTGCTCGGCGGCCTCGAGGTGTGCCGACGGCTGCGGGCCAAGGGCGACCGCACGCCGATCCTCGTGCTGACCGCCCGCGACCAGGTCGGTGACCGGGTGGCGGGTCTTGACGCCGGGGCCGACGACTACCTCGCCAAGCCGTTCGCGCTCGAGGAGCTGCGCGCGCGGCTCCGGGCGCTGCTGCGCCGCGCGGCACCGGTGGAGAAGGACGCGACGCGCCTGTCGTACGAGGACCTGGCGCTCGACCTCGAGTCGCGCCAGGCCTTCCGCGGCGAGCGGGCCATCGAGCTGACCCGTACCGAGTTCGCCCTGCTCGAGCTGATGCTGCTCAACGCCGGCAAGGTGCTGCCGCGCGAGGTGATCATGGACAGGGTCTGGGGCTACGAGCTCGAGCCGGCGTCCAACTCCCTCGAGGTCTTCATCGGCTACCTGCGCCGCAAGACCGAGGCCGAGGGCGAGCCGCGGCTCATCCAGACCGCCCGGGGGGTCGGCTACCAGCTGAGGGCCGACAAGTGACCGAGCTCATCGACGTCACTCCTGAGGTTCCCACGCCGCGCGCTCGGCGCCGGCGACGGCTGAGGGACACATCGCTGCGGCTGCGGCTCATCATCGCGGCAGCGCTTGCCGTCGTCATCGCCCTGGGCGCCGTGCTCTCGGTGGGCTTGTACGAGGTCAAGCACGAGCTGCGGCACAACGTGGAGAACGAGCTGCGCTCCGCCGCCAACGCCCAGACGGTGGTCGGCCAGCAGAACCCCTTCGACGGCTCGCAGAGCTTTCGGCTGCCGCCACAGTCGGCCGGGCAGGTCACCGCACTCGTGCAGCTGATCGACAACACGGTGCAGAAGGTAGTCCCGCCCCAGCAGGACCTGACCCTGCCGGTCACTCCCGCCGACCGCGCCCTCGCCGCCCTGACCACGTCGGGTGTCGAGCGGCTCCGGGACGTCACCGTCGACGGCATGCACATGCGGCTGCTCACGGTCTCCGGCGGCAACAATCTCGCCCTGCAGGTCGCTCTGCCGTTGACAGCCGTCGACCGCGAGGTGCACCACCTGGCGCTGGCGTTCCTGCTGTTCGGGCTGATCGGGCTGGTGGTCGCGGCCCTGCTGGCCTGGCTGGCAGCGGGCGCCGCACTGCGCCCCGTACGACGGCTGACGTCTGCTGCCGAGGAGATCGCGGCGACCCGCGACCTCACCACCCGCATCGCCGAGACGCGCCGCGACGAGCTGGGCCGGCTGGCCGGGGCGTTCGACAGCATGCTCGCGGCGCTGCAGAGCTCGGTCGGTGCCCAGCGTCAGCTGATCGCCGACGCCAGCCACGAGCTGCGCACGCCGCTCGCCTCGCTGCGGACCAACGTCGAGGTCCTGCACGACATCGACCGGCTGCCGCCCTCGATGCGCGACGACGTCATCGCCGGCATCATGACCCAGCTCGAGGAGCTCACCGCTCTGGTGGCCGACGTGGTCGAACTTGCCCGCGGCGACCAGCCCGACGTCCATCTCGAGGACGTGTCGTACGAGCGCATCGTCGAGCACGCCGTCGCGCGAGCCAAGCGCCACTGGCCCGAGCTGCGGTTCGTCCTCGGCAGCTCGCCGGTGATGGTACGGGCGGTGCCCGCCCGACTCGACCGCGCGGTCAACAACCTGCTCGACAACGCGGGCAAGTTCTCCCAGCCCGCCGGGCAGGTCGACGTGGCGCTGTTCCCCGATGGTCGGCTGACCGTGCGCGACCACGGGCCCGGCGTGCCGCTCGACGCACTGCCCCACGTCTTCGAGCGTTTCTACCGTTCGGACGAGGCACGGGCCCTGCCCGGGTCGGGCCTCGGCCTGGCGATCGTTGCCCAGGTGGCCGAGAGCCACGGCGGGCGGGTGTCCTTGAGCAACGCCGACGATGGTGGTGCTGTGGCCGAGCTCTGGTTGCCGCCGCTGGCCACAGTGCCTGTGGAGCAAGGGATCCCGGTCCCCGTCGGCTGACCAGGCAACCGTCGTGCGCCGAGCCTGCGGCTCGGCGCACGAGGGTCCCGTTACTTGTAGACGACGGCGACCTTGGCGCTGACCCGGACCGTGCCGATCGCCAGGCCCTTGGTGAACAGCGTGGTGCCGAAGTAGCCGTCGAGCGCCTTGGCCGCGGTCGCGTCGAGGGTGGCGACGACGCCGCTGACACCGAGCTTGCCGGTGCTGGCAGCGACCTTGGCCTTGGCGAGGCTCAGGTCGAGCACGTTGATCCGGGCGCCGACCTCATCGACGTACGCGGAGAGCCGCCCGGTCGTGGTGCTCACGGTGAAGTCACGGATGGTCAGGCTCTTGCCGCCGGCGGTGAAGGTCAGGCCACCGTCGTGGGTCAGGCCACCGGCGAGGGTGGCCGGGTTGAGAACGCCGCCCTGGATCGGAAACGCGATGCCAGACGCCCCGGCGCGGGCCTCGGAGGCGGGGACGACCGTGATGCTGTTGGCGGTGAGTGCCTTCGCGGTGCCGGCGTCGAGCGCGAGCATGGTGACGCCACCCGAGGCGACCAGGCGGGGGCTGGTGTGGGCGACCGCTGCCGCCGAGGCGGGAGTCAGCTCGACGGCGGTGAGGCCGACGGCGGACAGGGCGACGGCTGCGGAGGCGGCAACGGCTGCGGTGCGTCGTCTCGTGGTCATGGTGATCCTCTCGGGTCGCGGACCGACCCGGCGCCGGCCCATGACCATCACTGCGGCTCGAGGTGCGCCCGCGGTTGCACGGCCTGAGAATGCAACCGCGGGACCGTCCGCGAACGCACACCAAGGGTGGGCATGGACACGGAGAGCCGGCTGGCCGACATCGGTGCCCGGCTGGCCACCGACGAGTCGGCCATCGAGGATGCGTACGCGGTCCTCGCGCCGACCGTTCTCGCGTACCTTCGCCGCATGGTTGCCCCGGCCGACGCGGACGACGTGCTGCAGCGCACGTTCCTCGACGTCTGGCGGTCCCGTGAGCAGTACGACCCGGCGCGGTCCCTGTCCGGTTGGGTCATGGGCATTGCCCGCCACCGGGCGCTGGACCACCTGCGGTCGCGACGCCCCGAGGACCCCGTCGAGGAACTGCCGGAGGACGATGCCCTCGGGGGCGACGACCTGGCCGAGCGCTTCTGCCGGGCGCACGACGTACGGGAGGCTCTCCTGCGGCTTTCCCCGGAGCAGCGGCAGGTGCTGATCCTGGCCTACTTTGACGACCTGAGTCTGCCGCAGGTCGCGGAGTGGGTGAACGCTCCCTTGGGCACGGTCAAAGCGCGGGCCGCGCGAGGGCTGCGGGCGCTCGCGCGAGAGGTCGAGGGGAGGCTGACATGACCACCGACGACGACCACGTCGACCTGCTCGGCCTGCTCGAGGGCGAGCTCGGCGCCGATGAACGAGCCGAGGCGGTGGCCCACCTTCGCGGCTGCACCTCCTGCGCGGATGGCTTTCTCGACATGGCGATCGCGATTGGCCGGCTCCGCGATGCCGGTCGTTACCCGCCGGCCGACCCGTCGGAGGTGCCCCCGCTGCGGCTTGACCGCAGCGCGGCTCCGGAACCCGGCCTGGTCGTCCAGGTGCCGGCGCCACGCACTGCTCCGCGCCGCCGCCGGCTGCTGCGGCCGGCCCTCGTCGCCGTTGCGCTCGTGGCGGCGCTCGGCGGCGGCATCGCGATCGGCCGCTCGGGCACCGGGTCGCCAGCCGGCGGGGTGACCCTCACCGCGGTCGGGCTGCCGACGGTGGCCCGCGGTCAAGCGCACATGCTTGGCTCGGGTGAGGCGCAGCAGATGCAGGTCACCGTGACCGGGCTGACCGTCCCGGTGGCCGCCGACCACTACGAGGTGTGGTTGCTGGACACGACCACGGGACGGGCCGTCGCGGTGGGCACGATCACCGGCGGCACCTCTACCTTTGCGCTGCCCGTCTCCCGTACCGTCGGCTTCGACGCCATCGACGTCAGTCTGCAGACGCCGGCCGACGGGACGACGCACTCTGGCCACAGTGTCCTGCGCGGCACGATCGCCTGATCCGGCTAGGCCGATGCGTGCGCGTCATGATTGCGCCACATCGCCTGCTACGTAGGCGTTCTGCTGGTCCCTGGTGGGATCGAGTGACACCGCGGTCGCGTGTGACTGGTGAGAGCTGCTGGTACGTATGGGGTTTGTCGATCAAGATCGCCCAAAGATGCTGCGCTGCAGCCGATCTCAGCTCTTGGCGGGCCGGTGTCAGCGAGATAGGATCGAACACGTGTTCGAGTCCAGCGTCATCATCGACCCCGCCGCGGTCTACCCCGACCTCGCGGCGGCGATCGACGCCATCCCGGTCCGGGCCACCCGCGGCGGCACCGCCGCGGACAGCGCGGTCCGGGTCCGGGCACTGACGGCGCTCTCGGAGCAGGTGAAGGCACGCTGGCTGGCCGAAGTTGCCGCGTTCGACGACCAGGGCTTCGCCACCGCCTGCGGCGCACAGTCCACCGGCAGCTTCCTCGCCGCCCACGGACACATGGATGCCGCCGACGCTCGCCGTGCCGTCGTTGCTGCTCGGACCGCGGACCGGCTGCCCCAGCTCGGCGCGATGCTCGCCGCGGGTGACCTCACCGTCGACCACGTGGCCGCCGTCGGGTTCTCCACCAGCCGGGTCCCGCCGGAGATCGTCACCTCTTTCGACGCGGTGTTCGCCACCCTGGCCGCCTCGGCGAAGCCGTCGGACCTGCGGGTCGCGGGCAAGCAGCTGCAGCACACGTACGACACCGATGCGATCAGTCGCGATGCCGACCACGTTCACGCCACCCGCTACCTGACGTTGGCGCAGACCTTTGGCGACGCGTGGCATCTCGAAGGACTGCTCACCCCAGAGGACGGCCTCACCCTGTCCCTGGTCCTCGATGCGCTCAGCACCAGCGCCGGGACAGAAGATGACCGCACGGCGACCCAACGCCGCAACGACGCCCTGGTCGAGATGGCCCACCTCGCGCTGCGCGCCGGTGAACTGCCTGACACTGGCGGCGACCAACCACGGGTCACGCTGCTGGTCCAAGCAACCACCAACCCGTTCACCGACCCCGACGACCACCTCGACGACGAACCCGATCATGGCGAGGCGCTCGAGGCGCTCAGCGGCTCCAGCACCGCCGACGACGATGCCGGTCCCGGCGGGCTCAGCCTCCGCCGCCACCTCGGCGGCGTCCCGCGGCACCGCGGCGGCCAGCAGTTCAACGTCACCGGGTTCGACCTGGCCGACGCCCAGCTGCTCGGCGCCGCCACCTTGATGTCAACGGAAACCCTGCAACGGATCTGCTGCGACGCCGAGTTCAGCCTCGCCACCCACGACACCACCGGCACCATCCTCAACCTCGGCCGGTCAGTGCGCGACCCCAGCCTGGCCCAAAGACGAGCCGTCAAGCTCCGCGACAAGCATTGTGTCTTCCCCGGCTGCGACACCCCACCCCACCGGTGCCAAGTTCACCACATCCACTACTGGGCCAACGGTGGCCGCACCGACCTGCGCAACCTCGCCCTCATCTGCCACTTCCACCACCACCTCATCCACGAAGACAAATGGACCCTCGTCGCAGCACCACCCACACCCGAACACCCAACCGGACAATGGATCGCCCGTTCCCCCGACGGCAGAGAAGAACTCAGACAGTTCCGACAACAAGCAGCCTGACCAGGACGCTGCTGAGCAAGGGCGGCTTGTTCGGCAGTCTCCTAGTAGTGGATGGCGCCCTTGGTGCCGCCGCCGACCGCGATCGCGTCGCCGTTGATGGCGACGCTGCGCGGGGAGGCCAGGAACGTGACGACCGCCGCGACCTCGGCCGCCGTCACCATCCGGCCGATGCTGATCGGCGCGACCATCGCCGCCTCGATCTCCTGCGGCGTCACGCCCTTCTCGTCGGCCCGCGCCTGCAGCATGCCGGGAGTGCGCTCGGTCAGCGTCGAACCGGGGTGGACCACAGTGCAGTTGATCCCGTACGGGCCCAGCTCGTCGGCGATGTTCTTGGTCATGGCGGCGACGGCCACATTACGTACGGAGCCAGAGATAGACCCTGCCTGCCGGGCGTTGAGGCCTGAGATGCTGATGATGCGGCCCCAGCCAGCGGCCTGCATGTGCGGAGCGACGGCCCTGGCGCAGCGCAGGTAGCCGACCAGCTTGGTGTCGAGCTCGCGGTGTATCGCCTCGTCGGTCAATGTCGCGAGGGTCGGAGTGGCGCCCGAGCTGGCCGGCTGGGCAGCGGAGTTGACCAGGATGTCGACGCCGCCCAGCTCAGCGACCACCGAGGCGACCATGTCCCGTACCGCCTCGTCGTCGATGGTGTCGGCGGCCACCGCGACCACCCGACCCCCGTGGACGGAGAGCTTTCCCGCCGCCTCCTGCAACGCCTCGACGCCGCGCGAGACGATCGCGACGTCGGCGCCCTCGACGGCGAGCGCCTCGGCGACGGCAAACCCGATGCCGCGGCTGCCGCCGGTGACGATGGCCCGCTTGTTGCGCAGCTGAAGGTCCATGGTTGCCAGTCTGCCGCACGCGACAATGGGCCGATGAGCGAGCCACAGGGACCTGTCGCCATCCCTGACAGCCTGCGACCACTGCTCGCGGGCCACGACGCCCGTCCGGTGTGGCGCAACGAGCTGGGCGGCCTCACGTTCGAGGTGCCCGGCGAGTTCTTCGTCAAATGGGCGCCGACCGGAAGCGGGGTGCGGCTCGACGACGAGGCTCAGCGGCTGCGCTGGGCCGCGCCGTGGACTCCCGTACCCCAGGTGCTCGACCAAGGTGCGGACGCCGACGGCAGCTGGTTGCAGACCGTGCCCCTGGCCGGCCGGTCTGCGGTCGAAGCCCGCTGGAGGGCAGATCCGGTACGGGCGGTGGTCGCGATCGGCGAGGGTCTGCGGGCGCTGCACGACGCGCTGCCCGTCGAGGGGTGCCCGTTCGACTGGTCGACGAAGTCTCGCGTGGCGCTGGCGATCCGCACCCGCGCCGCGGGCCGACAGCCGCAGCAGTGGCACGAGGACCACCGGGCACTGTCCGTGAATGGGGCGCTGGTCCGCATCACCCAGCCGCCGGACCCCGACCTGCTGGTCGTCTGCCACGGCGATGCCTGCGCGCCCAACACCCTCATCGGCGAGGACGGCCGCTGGTCCGGCCACGTCGACCTAGGGTCGCTGGGCGTGGGGGACCGCTGGGCCGACCTCGCCGTCGCCACGTGGAGCACACAGTGGAACTACGGGCCTGGCTGGGAGGCAACTCTGCTTGCGGCGTACGGGATCGAGCCCGATCCCGAGCGGACGGCCTACTACCGCTTGCTGTGGGACCTCGGGCCGTGATCAGCCCTTGGCTACGCCGATGCGGTCGTTGGACAGGCCCGGGAAGACCTTGGAGCCGTTGAGGCCGCCGCGCTTCTCGAGCAGCTCGGCGAGCACCGTCCGGTAGTCGTTGGCGCCGGCGAGGTCGCCGTCGTCGAGGACGCTGGGCGCGACCGTCGGCCAGTGACCCATGACCTGGCCGCCGTTGATGCCGCCGCCGAGCAGCAGCACCGCGTTGCCGTGGCCGTGGTCGACGCCGCCGGAGCCGTTCTCCTCGACCCGGCGGCCGAACTCGCTCAGCGTGATGACGTTGACGCCCGGCATGCCAGGGCCGATGTCGGTCGCGAACGCGGCGAGGGCCTGGCTGAGCTCGGTCAGCTGGTCGTGCATCCAGCCGTTGTCGCTCTTGCCCAGGTCGACGTGCATGTCCCAGTCGCCCATGTCCAGCGCGGCGACCCGCAGCCCCACGCCGGCCTTGATCAGCCGCGCCACGTCGCGCAGTCCGCCGCCGAGCTGGCCGTTCGGGTACTGCGCGCCGTTGGCCGGGCGGTAGCCCTGGTTCTTCATCTGCGAGGTCGTGCCCAGGGCGTCGAGGGTCTGGATCGCCGGCCCGTGGATCGTCTGGTGGGTGCCCTTGTACAGCGTGCGCAGGGTGTTCGACCAGCGGGCCCGGTCCTTGGCGTCGCCCGAGCCGGACAGGCCGAAGCCGTCGATGGAGCCCAGGGTGATCGACGGCGCGGGGCCGAGGAAGGACGACGGCGCGATCGACGTGCTGAGCGACGACGCGGCGAACGTGCTGCCCGAGCCGGTGAGCCCGACCATGCGGTTGATCCAGCCGGTACGCAGCGACGAACCCGGTGCGGCGCGCTCCATCTGATCCATGGCATCGAAGTGCGAGCGCGTCGGGTCGGCCTGGCCGACGGCGTGGACGACACCGAAGGTCCCGGCGTCCCACAGCGGCTTGAGCGGCTGCATGGCCGGGTGCATGCCGAACGTCGCGTTGAGCGGGATGAGCCGCGACTGCGGGATGCCGATGCTCGGCCGGGCCGCGTAGTAGTTGGGGTCAGCCGCAGGCACGATCGCCGACAGGCCGTCGAAGCCGCCGCGCAGGCTGACCACGACGAGCACGTCACCGGTGTACGCGGCGTCGGCGTAGGCCAGCTGCATCGAGCCGAACTCGCCGACGACGGTGGCCATCGCACCGAGGGCGCCAGCAGCCGCAGCGGCACCGAGGAAACCTCGGCGGGACAGGCCGCGCGGGCCGTCCTGCGGGCAACCGCAATCCTTGGTGGTCAAGGCTTCTGGAGTCTGGGGAGTCATCGTCGTCACCGCTTCACGTGGGTCGGGCTGTCGAGGAGCAGCGCGGCGAGGTAGGGCAGGCGCCAGCCGAGGGCTTCGTCGTCGTCGGCGATGCGCGAGCTGGCCGGGCGGGTCAGGAACGAGGCGATCGCGTTGCGGTGCGCCGTCGGCAGCGGAGCGATGGACAGCTTGGTGGCGAGCAGGTCGATCGTCTCGCCCAGCGTCTCCGGCGGGTTGGCCGGCAGCAGGTTGCGCAGCTGGGTCCGGGTCAGCGAGTCGGAGGTCCAGCCGCCGGCCAGCGCCATGTGGGCGTTCCACCGACCGAGGGTCGACGAGGAGGACGACCACGCCGTGGCGACGTCCGGGTAGCCGTTGGGCAGCGACCACGCGAGCGGCGGCTGGCCGACCGTCTGGGCGACCCACTGCAGGCTGCGGATGCCGTCCGTACCCTTCTTGTCCGGGCCGAACTGCAGCGCGCGGAGGGTGCCGATGAGGTCCTCGAACGGGGTACGGACCTTCTGCCCGGCGGAGTGCTTGAACTCCGGCGACGCGAACAGCGCGAGGAGCACCGGCTTGATCGCCGTGCCGCCGGTCAGGTAGATGTGCGCGAGCCGCTTGACCAGCTTGGGCTGCGGGACGTCGGAGACGAACCGGGTGATCAGCTTGCCGCAGATGTGCAGCGCGGTGGCCTGGTGGTTGGCGAGGTACTTGAGGTAGCGGGTCGCGACCGCCTCGCCGCCGTCGGCGGAGCCGTTGCTGTCGTGGAAGCCCATGACCTTGACCTTGCCGACGGCGTGGTCGTAGTTCTTGTAGAGGTAGCCGCCACCGCCCTGGTCGTCCGTGCTCAGCCCGGTGAAGATGATCGCCGAGTTGTGCATGTCGACCTCGGTGTAGCCGGCGCTGATGCCGACCGTGTGCAGCTCGAGCACCTCGCGGCCGTAATTCTCGTTCGGCTGCTTGTACGTGCTGATGGCGTTGTTGAGGTAGTTCAGCATCGCCGGGTGCTTGGCGGACGCGATGAGCATGTCCTCGAACCTGCCGAAGGCGTTCATCCGGATCACGTCACGGTCGAAGCGGGCCCGCGAGTCCCAGACGTTCGAGCTCGGGCAGGTGATGTTGAAGTGGTTGGACCAGAAGTCGACCATCACCTCGAGCAGCTGGCGGCGTGACCAGATCGCCCGGGCGATGTGCACGTCGACGAGGTCCTCCATGACGTCCCACGCACCGTTGTTCATCCGGTCGCGGACCTGCCAGACCTCCCACTTGATCCGCGGCCAGCGGGTCGCGAGGTGGTCCATCGCCTTGTCCGGGACCTTCTTGTACGGGTCCATCTGCGCGGCGAGCCACTTGTCGGCGCCGAGCTGGTGGACACCGTAGATCTGGTCGGCGTTCATCCCGTACGTCGTCCTGCGGAGCAGGTGGGCGACCGGGTCGGCGGAGGTCGCCTCGGCTGCCGTAGGGGCGAGGGCCTGCGCGCCGGCCAGGACTGCGGCACCGGCGAGGGCGCTCATCGCACCCGCACCGCTCAGCAGTCCGCGGCGCGAGAGCGCGGGCTCGTTGTCTGCGTCGATGGTGACCTGCTCAGTAGGAGACACGGCGTGAAGATCGGCACGTGGCAAACGCCGCTACAGCGGTTGCGCCCAACGCCTGCGCCGTACCCCCCCTGTTTCACCCGTCCGGCCTACTCGAACCGGGCATTACGCTCACCGGCCGGGGTCACCGGACGGCCTAGTCTGGGGTCATGAGGGCTGTCGTTCAGCGGGGAACCGGTGGTCCGGAGGTGCTGAGCTGGGGCGAACTGCCCGACCCGGTGGCCGGCCCGGGCGAGGTGCTGGTCAAGGTCGCGGCGAGTGCGGTCAACCGGGCCGACGTCGCTCAGCGGCAGGGTCACTATCCACCGCCGCCCGGTGCTCCGGAGACGCTCGGCCTCGAGTGCTCGGGCACCATCGCCGCCCTCGGTCGCGGCGTGACCGGCTGGTCCGTCGGCGACGAGGTGTGCGCGCTGCTGGCTGGCGGGGGCTACGCCGAGCTGGCCGTCGTGCCGGTGGGCCAGCTGCTGCCCGTACCCGCTGGAGTGTCCCTCATCGAGGCCGCCGCCCTGCCGGAGGTGACGTGCACGGTGTGGTCCAACGTCGTCACGACCGCGCGGCTGCACAGCGGTGAGGTGCTGCTCGTGCACGGCGGGTCGAGCGGCATCGGCACCATGACGGTGCAGGTCGGCCGGCTCCTCGGCGCAAGGGTCGCCGTGACCGCGGGCAGCCAGGCCAAGCTCGACGCCTGCCTCGCGCTCGGTGCGTCCATCGCGGTCAACTACAAGGAAGAAGACTTCGTCGAGGTCGTACGGGCAGAGACCGGCGGCCACGGCGCCGACGTGATCCTCGACCCGATCGGGGCCGGCTACCTCGAGCGCAATCTCGCGCTGCTGGCCCCCGACGGACGGTTGGTCTCGATCGGGCTGCAGAAGGGCCGTCACGCCGAGATCGACCTCGGGCTGATGATGGCCAAACGACTCACACTGAGCAGCACCTCCCTGCGCTCGCGCCCCCACAACCAGAAGGCCGCGATCGTCGCCTCGGTCCGCGAGGGGCTCTGGCCGGCGATCGAGGACGGCGTGGTGCGGCCGGTCGTCGACCAGGTGCTGGCGATGTCACAGGCGGCGCAGGCGCACCGGCTGCTCGAGGCGAGCGGGCACATCGGCAAGCTGGTCCTGGCCGTCTGATCGGTGCGACGAGCGCTCACCTCGGTCACGACGCAGCGACCGTCAGGGGGCGCTGATCAGGCCGAACCGCTGCTTGGCGACCAGCACCCGCAGCGCCGACGCGTTGACCTGGGCCCGGAACGCCGGATCTTTGACGGCCGCCGCCAGCACCGCCGCGTACATCGGCTGCAGCAGCGCACCGTTGACCGTCAGGACCATGTCGCCGCCAGCCCGGAGGAAGTTGATCGCCCGATTGCCGGCCGTCCACGCGGCTACCTGCTTGGCGTTGCCGAGGTCGTCGCTCACCACCACCCCGGTGAAGCCGAGGTCACCGCGCAGCACCGTGCCGATGATCGTCTTGGAGAACGCCGCCGGCACGCCCGGGTCGAGCCTGCTGTAGATCGCGGTCGACATCATGACGAATGGTGCGTTGGCCTTGACGGCAGCCGCGAAGGGCGCGAGGTAGGGGTCGCCGCGTCGGGTCACCGTGTCGGTCACGCCGGCCGTGGTGTCGGTGTTGCCGGTGACCCGCCCGAGGCCGGGGAAGTGCTTCACGGTCGCGGCGACCTTGGCCAGCCGCAGTCCCTCGGCGAACGCGCCCCCCCGCGAGGAGACGAGGGCCGGCGTGAAGCCGTACTCGCGCCGGAACCGACCGATCGGCGGGTTGTTCTTGGCCGCGGCCGGGCTGGGCACAGTGTCGAGCACCGGCCCGAGGTCGACGTTGACGCCTGCCGCGCGCAACTGGCCGCCCCACTTCTTGGCGTAGGCCCGGACCAGCGCAGCCGACCACGTGCCCTGCGTCAGCGCTGCCGGGATCGCCGAGAACCCGGGGCCTCGCAGCACCTGCACCAGCCCGCCCTCTTGGTCGGTCGAGACGAACAGAGGTACGCCCGCGGTCGCTGCGGTCGACGCGAGCCGCTGCAGCCGGGCGGTCACGGCGGCCGTCGCCGCCACGCCGGCCTGGGAACGCCCGGTGAGGATCACGTTGCCGACGTGGTCGGCCTGGATCGCGTGGACGACGGCGCTGCTGACGAGGCTCGCCGGGGTGCCGACCATGAACAGCTGACCGACCCGCTGCGCCAGCGACATCCGGGCGAGCGCGGCGGCAGCCCCAGCGCTCGAGGGCGCAGTGGGCTTGGGGACGGCGGCGGCGAAAGCGGGACCAGCACTGGCAAGCGGAGCAGCGGACGACGCGGCGGACGCTGCCCCGGCGGCGGAGGCGGCAGAGGAGGCGGCAGAGGAGGTGGCCGCGCTCGCCGTGACCGCCGCATGCGTTGCCGCAGCGGGCGTGGCAGCAGGCGCCGAGGTGGGAGCCGAGGTGGGCTCGGCCGAGGGGGAGGAGTGGCCGAGGCACCCGGTCACGGCGACGAGTGCGGCCGCGGCCAGGGACATCAGCGGCAGGCTCGGCCTGGAGGCGCGCATGTCGCCGATGGTGGCACACCCCGGCGTAGACGTGGGTCCTTGCCAGAGCCATACCGGGTATGCATACTCAGTAACACACGCGGACGAGAGGACCACCGATGTCGGTACGGCTAGGGCTGCTGGCGCTGCTCGACGAGAGCGACATGTACGGCTACCAGCTGCGCGCCACCTTCGAGCAGCGGACCGGTGCGACCTGGCCGCTGAACATCGGGCAGGTCTACACGACGCTCAACCGGCTCGAGCGCGACGGGCTCGTCGAGGAGTCCGGCGACGACGGCGAGGGCCACCAGACCTACCGCATCACCGAAGCCGGCCGGGCTGAGGTGCACCGCTGGTTCGTCACCCCGGTGAGCCGCACCGCTGCCCCCCGCGACGAGCTCGCGATCAAGCTCGCCCTGGCGGTGCAGGCCCGCGACCTCGACGTGACGACCATCATCGCGACGCAACGCACCGAGACCCTCCGCACGCTGCAGGACTACACCCGGCTCAAGGCCAAGGTCGATCCCAGCGACCCCGGCGAGGTCGCCTGGCTGCTGGTGCTTGACGCCATGGTCTTCCAGGCCGAGGCCGAGGTGCGCTGGCTCGACCTGTGCGACTCGCGGCTGTCCCGTCTCCGGGACCACGCACCGGTCCAGCCGGCGCCGGTCGATGCGCACGCACCACGTACCGAGGGAGTGCAGCGATGACCACGGCACCCGTCCTCGAGCTGGTCGCCGTGACCCGACTGCACGGCACCGGCACCACGGCGGTGCGCGCCCTTGACGAGGTCAGCCTCAGCGTCCGCGCCGGTGAGCTGGTCGCGGTGATGGGTCCGTCGGGCTCGGGCAAGTCAACCCTGCTGACCCTGGCCGGCGGGCTCGACGAGCCAACCGCCGGCAGCGTGCTCGTCGAGGGCACCGACCTGCGCGGTCTCAGCCAGAAGCAGCTCGCTGCCGTGCGCAGACGCAGCGTGGGCTACGTCTTCCAGGAGCTCAACCTGATCCCGGCGCTCACCGCGATCGAAAATGTCACCCTGCCTCGCGAGCTCGACGGCATCGGGGTACGCGCCGCGCGGGCCGAGGCCCAGATCGTGCTGGACGAGGTGGGCGTGGGCGACCTCGCCGACCGCTTCCCCGACGACATGTCCGGCGGCCAGCAGCAGCGCGTCGCCATCGCCCGGGCGCTCGTCGGCACCCGCCGGCTGGTGCTGGCCGACGAGCCCACCGGCGCACTCGACTCCGAGACCGGCGAGGCGGTGCTGCGCGTGCTCCGCGCCCGCTGCGACGCCGGGGCAGCGGGCGTGCTCGTCACCCATGAGGCCCGCCACGCCGCCTGGGCCGACCGGGTGGTCTTCCTTCGGGACGGCCGGGTGGTCGACGACACCGGGCGACGCGACAGCGCCGAGGTGCTGCTCTCGCCGGGATCGCCCCGATGAGTGCGCCCTCGGTACGGGCTCTGCTGCGGCTGGCGAGGCGGGACGCCCTGCGGCACCGCGGTCGGTCGTTCCTCATCGTCCTCACGCTCGCCTTCCCAGTCGCCGGGCTGGTCGCCGCGGTCACGCTGCTGCACGCGCTCACCGTGCCGGCGAGCGCCAAGGCGACCTGGGCGCTGGGCCGGGCCGACGCCTCGATCGAGCTCGACCCAGACGAGAACGGAGTGACCCGGTCGATCGCGTCGTCCGTGCCTGCGAGCTGGACGACCCTGACCACCATCGCCGGCCAGACCCGCATCACCGGCGCCGACGGCAGCCTGCGCACCACCTCCGTCACCGACCTCGACTACACAGCTCCGCTCGCCCGCGGCATGGTCGAGCAGCGCAGCGGCCGCCCACCGCGCACCGCTGCCGAGGTCGTCGTCTCCTCCGCGGTGGCCCGGGCCGCCCACCTGCACGTCGGTTCGACGGTGACGCTGGCCGACGTGGGACACCGCGTCGCCACCGTCGTCGGCACCGCCGTCACCCCGGGCGAGCTCAGCGCCGACGAGGTCTGGGTCGCGCCGGGGTCGTTCGTCACGGCCAGCCCCTCGTACGGCGCGACGATCGTCCTGGTGTCCGTGCCGCCCGGCACGGACGTCGTCTCCTGGGCCGCCACCACCGGTGGCACCGTGCTGACCAGGGACAGCGTCCTGCACCCCGTCCACCACCCGCAGTCGCGCCTCCAGTCGCAGATCAGCGTGGGACTGACCGTGCTGGTCAGCGGGCTGGCCCTGCTCGAGGCCGTACTGATGGCCGGCGCGGCCTTCGGCGTGGGAGCCCGGCGCTCGCAGCGTGACCTCGCGCTGCTGGCGGCGACCGGCGGCGACGTCAGTCAGGTGCGCGGGGTCGTCCTGTCCGGCGCGGTCGTGCTCGGGGCGATCGCCGGAGTCGTCGGCATCGGCATCGGCCTGCTCACCGCATGGGCCCTCTTGCCTGCGGCGCAGGACTACTCAGGCCACGAGTACGTCGGCCTCCGTCCGCGTCCGCTCGAGCTGCTCGCCGCGTTCGCGGTCGGGCTCGTCACCGCGCTGGTCTCGGCCTGGCTGCCGGCCCGGGGGGCGGCCAAGGCGCCGGTCGTCGCCTCGCTGCGGGGGCAGCGCGGCGTCACCCGTACCAGCAGGGCTCGGGTCGGCCTCGCGCTCGCCACCGCCGCCGGTGGCACGCTGCTCTGCGCGTGGGCCGGCCGTGCGCAAGGTCTGGGCAGCCACCAGTTCGACGCGATCCTGCTCTTCGCCGCGATCGCCGAGCTGGGTTTTGCCGGCTGCGCACCGAGCCTGGTCGGCGTGGTCGGGCGGCTCAGCGGGCGCCTGCCGCTCGCCCTGCGGCTCTCCCTGCGCGACATCTCCCGCAACCGCAACCGCACTGGCCCCGCCGTCGCGGCGATCATGGCCACCCTGTCCGGCGTCGTGGCCATGGGCGTCTACGTCGCCAGCCAGCACGCCAGGTCCGAGGCCAACTTCACGCCGACGCTGCCCAGCACGATGGTCGCCCTGCAGGACTACCAGCAGCGGCCGCTGCCGGACGACCTGATCAAGGACGTGGCCCGCAGCCTGCCCACGCTGTCGATCGCCGCCTTCGGCAATGGCAACAGCCAGCTGTCCGGCTACGTCTCGCCCTCCTTCAACCGCGGGCCGAACGAGACCATCAACAACCTGACCGTCGGCTCGCCGGCGTTGCTGACTGCTCTGGGCATCCCCCAGGCGATCCCCGCCTTCGCCTCGGGCAAGGCAGTGCTCATCGACGGCCGCTCGGTCGCGTCCGGCACCGTGCCGGTCGAGATCAGTGACGGCACCACCTCCACAACGCACGCACTGCCGGCGGTCGCCGCACGGGTCGGCTCCTACTCCGGCCTCGGCGCCCTCGTCATCTCCCCCGCGACGGCTAAGGCCCTCGGCATCAGCCCTGTCCTGGACGAGCGGCTGCTCACGCTGTCCCGCGCCGCCCACCAGACCGAGATCGACGCAGCGCAGTCGCTGTTGCTGGCCCGGTCGACCTCGGTCAGCGGCGACTACGGGCTGCTCACCCACCAACAGCTCAATGACGGCAAGCTGCTGCTCGTCCCGCTGGCACTGCTGGCCATCAGCACCCTCGTGACGTTCGGCGTCACGGCGATCAGCACGTCGCTGTCCGCCGCCGAGAGCAAGGGCGACCTCGCCACGCTGAGCGCCGTCGGGGCGACGCCTGCCGTGCGGCGGCGGCTCGCAGTCGGTCAGGCGTCGGTGCTCGCCCTGCTCGGCGGGGTGCTGGGCATCGCCGCCGGGCTGGTGCCCATGGCCGCGGTCATCGCCGTGCGCTCCGACGTGCTCGACTTCACCGTGCCGTGGCAGGTGATCGCGCTCGCACTCGTCGGGGTACCGCTGGTCGCGGGAGCCGGGGCGGGGGTGTTCACGCGGGCCCGGCTGCCGCTCGTACGACGGCTGACCTGACCTCGGGCCGCCGGTCAGGGAAGATGGACTCATGACTGCGATCGCCCCTGAGCCCGAGCACCCCGTCCTCCTCGCGCCCGACGGCACCCCACTAGAGCAGGCGGACGACGAGGGCGACCTCGCCGAGATGGTCGAGCAGCCGGCCAAGGTGATGCGCATCGGCACGATGGTCAAGCAGCTGCTCGAGGAGGTACGGGCGGCGCCGCTCGACGAGGCGTCCCGCAACCGACTGCGCGAGATCCACCAGAACTCCATCAAGGAGCTCAGTGACGGCCTGTCGCCCGAGCTGCGCGACGAGCTGGCCCGGCTGTCGCTGCCCTTCGACGACGACACGGTGCCGAGCGAGGGCGAGCTGCGCATCGCGCAGGCCCAGCTGGTGGGGTGGCTCGAAGGCCTGTTCCATGGCATCCAGACCGCGATGGTCGCCCAGCAGATGGCCGCGCAGGCCCAGCTCGCCGAGATGCGACGGCGGGCGCTGCCGGCCGGTCAGGGCACGGCCGAAGCGAGCTTTGGCGGCGGCGGCACCGGCGCCTACCTCTAAGCGCTACTCCGGCCGTTGCACCGAACGGCCTAGGACGAGCGTGCAGATTGTCATCCGGACGGCTTCCAATCGCCTTCGCGGGTGCCGATAAGCAAGCGTGCGCAACGCCTCCCACCACACCTCACGTGCCGACCGGCGCGTCGACGGCCTGATGCAGCTCGCCCTGGTGGCCACGCTCGTCCTGGTCGCGAGCTCGCTGGTGCGCGTCGCCGTGACCGGGTTCGGCTACGACCCGGCGCTCGACCGGTTGCGCACCGCCGCGACGGCGCAGGACACCGCCGGCCGGGCCGTGCTCGAGATGGAGAACGGCCTGCGCGGCTATCAGCTGAGCGCCGACAGCCGCTTCCTCGAGCCCTACCTCGCCGGCCGCCGCCAGCTCGCCGCAGCCACCGTCATCGCGCGGACCAACCTCGTCGGCTACCCCGACCTCGGCAACGCGTGGGACGCGTCGGTCAACCGGGCGCTCGCCTGGGAGCAGCGCTACGCGGTCCCGGCCATCAACGACGTCCGCCCCGCCGGCGCCAAGCCCTCGGTCGAGAACCTCCTGGCCGGCTCGTCGCGTCTCGGCGAGTGGCAGGCGGCGCAGGTCGGCGCGACGTCCGCAGTGGCCGACGCCATCGCCCGGGAGCGCTCCTCCGAAGACCTAGTCCGTACCTCGACCGGGGTCACCCAGGTCATGGCGTTGCTCCTGCTGACCTACGCCCTCGTACGGCGGCAGCGCCGGCCGCACGAGTCGAACGGTGAGGCCGCCGCGCCGCGTACCCCGTCCGTCGGCGGCAGCCCGTCCCCCTCGTTCGCCGTCTCCGGCGACCTCGACGAGCTGGCCGTCTCCATCGCCAACGCCGGGCGCGAGATCTCCGGGGCGACGGCAGCGTCGTTGTGGCTCGCCGACGGCGACGACCTGCGCCGGGTCGAGCCGGGCCAGCCGATCATCATCGCCCAACGCCGCCGGCACGACGTCGCTCTGCGGGCCCACCGCGAGGGCGCCATCACCACCTCGGTCAGCCGCTCCCGCCGTACCCTCGCCGTCCCGCTGCTGCACGACGGCCGGACCCTGGGCGTCGTCGAGCTGACCATGCCGCATGGCAGCGGCGAGCCGAGCCATGCGCAGATCGAGATGCTGCGTGCGTGGGGCCGCCAGGCAGCCAAGGCCGTCGCGTACGGGCCGGGCGCCGCCGACCGCGACCGGCTCACCGGTTTCAGCGGCCGTGCCACCCTGCTCGCCGACCTTGCCACAGGCGTCGCCAGCAGCCTCGCCGGCGCCCTGCCGGTCTCCCTGGTCGTTCTCGAGGTCGACCACCTGGACCGGGGTACGGCAGCGGGCACCGCGGTCCGCGACGACCTGGTCCGCACGATCGGTTCGGTGCTCGCCGACACGGTGCGCGCCAGCGACACCGCGTACCGCACCGGCGAGGGCGCCTTTGCCGTCCTGCTGCCAGGCGCGCCGGAGACGGCAGCCGCGTCGTTGGCCGAGCGCCTGCGGCAGATCATTGCCCGGCGGTTCGTCGAGCGCGGGGTCACCGCTTCCTTCGGCGTCGCCACCTGCCCGGACGTCGCCCAGGACGAGGCGGCCCTGCTCGAGGCGGCAGAGGCAGCGCTGTACGACGCGCAGCGCTTCGGCGGCAACCGGGCGCAGCGGGCGCACTCGCTGACCGACGAGCTGGCCATGGTCCGGCGGCGGGTCAGCGAACTCGACTGATCGGAACCCTCTCGAAGGGGACGACCTGGCCGATAACTCCTCCAGGTACACACGTCGCTCGATGGGGACTTCCTTGCCACACCGCCACGTACACCTGCCGTTCGCCGGCTCCGACGCGCGCTGGCGCAGCGGTGGCCTGTTCCTCGCTGCCCTGCTGCTGGTGGGCCTGCTGGGTCCGATCCACCTCCAGGTCGTGACGTCCTGGACCGTGCAGGCGCTGCTCTATGTCCTGCTCACCATCCAGATCGTCAGCCTCACCCACGACCCGACCATCTCGGCGGCCAACCGCCGGTTCTGGTCCACGGTGCGCTGGACCGGCATCACCGCCGCGGCCGCCGCGGCCTTCCCCCTCGCCATCAGCCTGGGCTCGCGCGGTTCCGGTGGAGCGGTGCCCGGGCTGGTCCACGGCATCTTCGGCGCGATGTCCGTGGTGGCCCTGGTCTGGGCCTGCCTCACCTACCGCCAGACCGGCGACAACGCACGGCGCCAGCTGCGCCGCTGGCTCGACGCCGCGACCGTGATGGCCGGCGGGCTGGGCGCGATCTGGTTCTTCGAGTCGGGGCCGTTGGTCACGACGCATGTCAGCGGGCTCAGCGTCGCCATGACGATCATCCTCGACTCCTGCGCCATGGTGACCCTGCTGGCCCTCGCCCGCCCGGCGACCAGTGACACGCGCCCGATCGTCTGGCAGACCGGCATCATGGCCATGGTCGCCGTCATCGGTGGCGTCGTCACCGAGCTCGCGCTCCCCGTCGCCCTGGGCACCCCTTGGCTGCGTCTCGTCCTGCTGCTGCGGGCCGTGCCGGCCGGCCTGGGGATGCTGGCGATCCGCTACCAGCGCCTGCACATGCACGAACCCGCCACACCCGCGCGCCGCGTCCGCCAGCTCTACAGCCGGGTCCCGTACGCCGCGGTCGCCACCACGTACGCATTCCTCGGTGTGGCCCTGATCAGCGAGGACCCCAACGGGCGGACATGGGGCATGTTCACCGCCGCGTTCGCCGTGACAGCCCTCGTCGTCATCCGACAGATGAACGCCTTCGGCGACAACGCGCGGCTGGTCCGCGACCTCACCGCCTCGGTCGGCCTCGCCGACAACCTGGCCGCCGAGCTGCACCACCACGCGTTCTACGACGCCCTCACCGGGCTGCCCAACCGCACGCTGCTCGCCGATCGGCTCGAGCATGCGCTGGCCGCACGGGTGCGCTCGGAGGCCGACCTCGCCGTGATGATCGTCGACCTGGACGACTTCAAGCTGGTCAACGACCGGTGCGGCCATGCCGAAGGCGACCGGGTCCTGCGGGAGGCGGCGCGCCGTCTCACCGGCTGCCTGCGGGCCGGCGACACCGTCGCCCGGCTCGGTGGCGACGAGTTCGCGATCCTGGTCAACGGGGCCGACCAGCTGGGTGCGGCCGCCGTCGCCCGCCGGGTGGTGGCCGCTTTCGAGGCGCCGTTCACCGTACGGGAAGGCAGTGCCGAGCTCGGCGTCAGCGTCGGGGTCGCCATGACCGACGACTCGAGCAACGGTGCGCGCAACGGCGAGACCCTGCTGCGGCACGCGGACATCGCGATGTACGTCGCCAAGGACGGCGGCAAGCGACGGTACGAAGTGTTCGTCCCCGCCATGCTCGACACCCTGGTGACGCGCCACGACACGACGCAGGCCCTGACCCGCGCGATCGCCGATGATCAGCTCACCGTCCACTACCAACCGATCGTCGACGGTCTCGACGGTCAGGTACGCGGCGTGGAGGCGCTCGTGCGCTGGTGGCGCCCCGACCACGGCATGGTGCCGCCGCTGGAGTTCCTTGGCTTGGCCGAGCAGGTCGGCCTGATCCAGAACGTCGACCTGTTCGTCCTGCACGAAGCCTGCCGCCAGGTGCAGAAGTGGAACGCCGGCCGGTCACCGGCCGATGCGCTGTCGGTCCACGTCAACATGTCGGCCATGACCTTGACCGCGCCCGACGTGGTCGACCGGGTCGCCGGCGCCCTGCAGCAGAGCGGGTTGCCCGGGCGCCTGCTCACCATCGAGCTGACGGAGACCGCCCTGATGTCCGACCCCGCGGCGACGATCGCCCGGATGAAGGCCCTGAAGCAGACCGGGGTACGGCTGGCGATCGACGACTTCGGTACTGGCTACTCGTCCCTCGCCTATCTGCGCGACCTGCCCCTGGACACCGTCAAGGTCGACAAGTCGTTCGTCGACCGCATCGTCGGCGACGAGGTCGACCGCGAGCTGGTACGGACCATCGTCAACCTGGCCGCCTTGCTCGGCCTGGACACCGTCGCGGAGGGCGTCGAGAACGCGGAGCAGGCGACACTGCTGTCGACGATCGGCTGCACTCGGATGCAGGGCTACCTGTTTGCCCCGCCGGTGCCGTCGGACCAGCTGGAGTCGACGACAGCGGAGATCGGTCGCGCCGCGAGCTGGTTCGGTCAGGCGGCGGACGCGGCTTCGTCGGCATCGTCGGCCTCGTTGGCATCGTCCGGCCCGGCGGCGGCCTCGTCGTCCGCTGCCTCCGCTCCGGGTGCCGGGACGTCGACGCCTCGCTGACCGTCACTGATGGTGCGGGCGAGCCGCTCGACCTGGCGCGGCGCGGTCAGGTCGACGTCGGTGACCGACAGCTCGGTGAAGCGCCGGGCACTCACCAGCACCCGCGACTCCAAGGTGCCGACCGCGGCGTTGTAGCCCGCGACCGCATTGTCGAGCGAGCTGCCGACCTTGGCGAAGTGATCGGTCATCTTGGCGATGCGACTGTGCAGCTCGCGGCCGAGATCGCAGACGGCACGGGCATTGTCGGCGAGTGCCTCCTGCCGCCAGCCGTACGCGATGGTGCGCAGCAGCCCGATCAGCGAGGTCGGACCGGCGAGCAGCACGTTGGACGTGATGGCCCGCTCGTACAGGTCGGGGTCGGCCTCGAGGGCCGCCGACAGGATCTGGTCGCCCGGCACGAACAGCACGACCAGCTCGGGCGCCGGCTGGAACCGCTGCCAATACGCCTTGGCGGACAAGGCATCGACGTGCTGGCGGAGCTGGCGGGCGTGGTGCTGCAGCGACTGGCGGCGGGTGGCCTCGTCGGGGGCGCCACCGACCATGAGGAACGCCTCGAGCGGCACCTTGCTGTCGACCACTACCGAGCCTCCCCCCGGCATGCGGATCACCATGTCCGGCCGCAGGATGCCGCTGTCTCCCGTGGAGTGCGGCTGCTCGTCGTAGTCGCAGTGTTCGACCATGCCGGCCAGCTCGACGACGCGGCGCAGTTGCAGCTCGCCCCACCGGCCCCGTACCGCGGGAGCGCGCAGGGCGGTAGTCAACGTGGAGGTCTCGGTGCGCAGCTGCTGCTGGGCGTCGGCGAGCCCGCGCAGCTGCTCGGTGAGGCCGGCGTAGGCGCCCTGGCGAGTCGCCTCGAGCTGGCCGAGGGTGCGGGTCACCGCCTCCAGCTGGTCCCGCAACGGCGCCACCACCGAGTCGACGGCCTGCTTGCGCAGCTCGAGATCGCCTGCTGACACGGCATTGTGCCGGCCAAGCGTGGCGTTGGCGAGGTCGAGGAACGAGGCACTCGCATCGGTCAGGGCCTGCTGCGACAGTGCGGCGAACGCGTCGCGCACCCGTTGCTCGTCGCGCGCTGTGAGCACCCGTACCGCGTAGGCACCGAGGACAGCGCCGATGACGAGGCCGAGCAGGACGTAGGTGAGAGCAGCCATGAGCCGAGGATGACCGACCCCACCGACAGTTTCCGCGCCCGGGAGGTCCACTCCCCACCCACCGCGCCATATGGCAAGGGGGCCACGCTCAGAATCGGGGTCCACCGTGCCAAGTGGCGCGGTGGGTCAGGCGAAGAGGCGTTCGAGGACCTGGGCGACCCCGTCGTCGTCGTTGGACGCCGTCACCTCGGCCGCGATGGCCAGCACCTCGGGGTGGGCGTTGGCCACGGCGACCGGATGTCCGGCCCACGCGAGCATCGGCAGGTCGTTGGGCATGTCGCCGAACGCGATGACGTCGGCCGGCCCCATGCCGTGCGTGCGGGCAAAGCGCTCGAGCCCGAAGGCCTTGGTCACGCCGGCAGCCGAGATCTCGAGCAGCTCGTCGACGCTGGAGCGGGTCATTGAGACCCGGTCGCCGAGCGCTTCCTGCGCGCTGGCGAGGAACGCGTCGGGATCGGCACCGCTGCTGCGCACCAGCAGCTTGGTGGCCGGCAGCACCAGCAGCTCGGCCCGTGGCAGCACCGTGATCTGGTCGTCGTCCCACGCCGGCACGTAGTCCGGCTCGTGCGACAGCACCCCGCTGCGCTCGACGGCGAACGCGACCCCCGGCAACACCTCGGCCAGCCGCTCGACGACGGAGGCCAGGTCTTCGGGCTGCAGCGCCAGCTCGGAGATGATCCGCTCCTCGCCGAGGTCGTAGAGGATCGCGCCGTTGGCACAGACGGCCAGCCCGGTGTGCCCGGTCGCCTCGGAGATCGGGTGCATCCAGCGCGGCGGCCGACCGGTCACGAAGATGACTGCGGCACCGCTGTCCTGGGCGAGGCGCAGGGCGTCGCGGGTGCGATCGCTGATGGTTCCGTCGGTCCGGACGATGGTGCCGTCGAGATCGGTGGCGACGATGCGGTACGGGATCGTCACAGCGGCTCGATGACCTCGCGGCCACCCACGTACGGCCGCAACGGCGCGGGGACCCGTACCGAGCCGTCTGCCTGCTGGTTGTTCTCCAGCAGCGCGACGAGCCATCGGGTCGTGACCAGGGTGCCGTTGAGCGTGGCGATGGTCTGGGACTGGCCGTCGACCTTGGTACGGATGTTGAGCCGCCGGGCCTGGAACGTCGTGCAGTTGGACGTCGACGTCAGCTCGCGGTACTTGCCCTGGGACGGCACCCAGCCCTCGCAGTCGTACTTGCGCGCGGCGGAGGTGCCGAGGTCGCCGGCCGCCACGTCGATCACGCGGAACGGGATGCCGAGCGCAACCATCAGCTGCTTCTCCCAGCCCAGCAGCCGCAGGTGCTCCTCATGGGCCAGCTCGGGCGGGCAGAAGGAGAACATCTCGACCTTGTGGAACTGGTGGACCCGGATGATGCCCTTGGTGTCCTTGCCGTACGAGCCGGCCTCGCGACGGAAGCAGGCGCTGAAACCCGCATAGCGCAGCGGAAGCGTTGCGGCGTCGAGGGTCTCGTCGCGGTGGTAGGCCGCCAGCGGCACCTCGCTGGTGCCGACCAGGTAGAGGTCGTCCTCCTCGAGGTGGTAGATCTCGGCGGAGTGGGCGCCCAGGAACCCGGTGCCCTCCATGGACTCGGGCTTGACCAGCACGGGCGGGATCATCGGCGTGAACCCGGCCTCGGCCGCCTGGGCCATGGCGAGCTGCCAGAGGCCGAACTCGAGCTGGGCGCCAACACCCTTGAGGTAGAAGAACCGCGCGCCGGAGACCTTGGCGCCGCGTCCCATGTCGATGGCGCCGATGCCCTCGCCGATGTCGAGGTGGTCCTTGGGCTCGAAGTCGAAGACCGGCGGCTCGCCGACGTGCTCGATGACGACGTAGTCGTCTTCGCCGCCGGGGGGCGCACCCTCCTCGATGACGTTGGGCACGGCGAGGTGGAGGCGGCGCAGCTCGGCCTCAGCCTCGCCCTGCTCGACCTCCGCCTCCTTGACGGCGGTCTTGAGCGCGCCAGCCCGCTCGATCAGCGCGGGGCGGTCGTCCTTGGCCGCCGACTGGATGGCCTTGCTCGCGGCGTTGGACTCGGCGCGCAGGTTGTCGGCCGCGCTCACCACCGCCCGGCGCCGCTCGTCCGCCGCGAGCAGCGTGTCGACCAGCCCGGGGTCTTCCCCCCGCGCGCGCTGGCTTGCCCGTACGAGGTCAGGGTCGTCGCGCAACAGCTTGAGGTCGATCACGGGTCGAGCCTACCCAGGCCCGGCTTGTCCGAGCCGGGCCGACCCGGGATCAGCCGCGTACGGAGGCGAGCCACGCCTCGGCCGCGGCGAACGCCCCGTCGGTCGTGCCCCGTCGGATCTGCGGCGGCTGACCGTCGGCGCGCGCGTAGGAGCCGCAGAACCGCACCTCGTCACAGATGCGATGCAAGGCGGACAGCGCCTCGCCGAGCCGGGCGTCGGCGATGTGGCCCTCGCAGTCGATGGAGAAGCAGTAGTGGCCGAGCCGCTCGCCGGTGGGCCTGGACTCGATGCGGCTGAGGTTGACGCCCCGTACCGCGAACTCGGTGAGCAGCTCGAGCAGCGCACCGGGGTGGTCGTCGGCGATCCACGCGACCACGGTCGTACGGTCGGCGCCCGTGGGCGGCGCTACCGGGCCTGGCCGGCGGACCAGGACGAAGCGGGTGACCGCGGTCAGGTTGTCGCCGACGTCGGTCGCCAGCACCGTCAGGCCGTACCGCTCGGCGGCCAGCGGCGCGGCGATGGCGGCGTCGAAGCGCCCCTCGCCAGCGGCGATCGACCGGGCGGCGTCGGCCGTGGAGGCGGACAGCAGGTGCTTGGCACGGGGCAGCCGCGCGGCCAGCCACTTGCGGCACTGCGCCTCGGCATGGGGGTGGGTGCCGACGGTGCGGATGTCGTCGAGCTCGGTGCCGGCCGCAGCCATGAGCGCGAAGGACACCGGCAACAGCACCTCAGCGGTGATGTGCAGCGGCTCGCCGGACGCGAACTCGTCGAGTGTGGTCGTGACCGCGCCCTCGACGGAGTTCTCCAGCGGCACGAGGGCGCCGTCGGCGGTGCCACGGCGGACCATCTCCAGCGCCGCGGGGACGGTCTGCGACGGCGGTAGCTCAGCGTCCTTGGCCCCGGGGATGCGCAGCAGTGCGGCCTCGGCGAAGGTGCCCTCGGGGCCGAGGTAGGTGTAGCGCTGGGACGACATGCGTCCACGGTAGCGGGCGGAGCGCTCGCTCAGACGCTGCTGGTACGGGCGGCGCGACGGTGACGCGGGCCGCCCTGCGCCGGGATGGTCGGCGGGGTCGTCGGCAGCACGATGAACCGGGAACGCAGCTCGGCGGGCCACGCCGAGAGGAGCAGGGCGACGGTGAGGCCACCTACCACCCCGGCCAGGGCGACCACGGTCGAGGGCGCCAGCCACTGGGCCAGCGCGCCGCCGGCCACGAGGCCGACGCCCTGCACGGCCTGCAGGCCGGAGTCGGCCAGGCCGAAGGCCCGCGACCGCATGGCTGTCGGCGTGTGGGCGACGAAGGTCGTGATGGCCGGCAGGTGGAGGGCCGAGCCGAACCCCGCCGCGGACCACAGCAGGACCGCCAGCGGCAGGTCGGGGCGGAACACGGTGGCGATGAGCGGCAGTACGGCGAGCAGCCCCAGCGGTCGCATCCACGCCCCGCGCCGGTTGGGCGCGACGAGCCGGCCGACCACGAGGTTGCCCAGGAGGGCCCCGCTCGGCAGCGCCGCGATGAGCAGGCCGGTGGCCAGGTCGCCGTGATGGATCTGCGCGGCGTAGGCCACGGCGAGACCCTCCGGCACGATCGAGAAGGCGGAGCTGATCCACGCCAGCAGGACGACAGCACGCAGCACCGGACGCTGCCAGACCTCGAGCGCACCCTCGCGGACGTCGGCGAACACCGACCGCCGCACCCCGGGCTCGCGCGGCTCGGCGACGCTGCCCTTGCGGACGAAGCCGGCGAGCAGCACCGCCGAGGCGAGGAAGGTCGCAGCGTCGAGGAGCAGCGCTCCGGACGGGTGCAACGTCGCGACCGCCACCCCGCCGATGACAAGGCCGATGACCTGCGTGAGCTGGTTGGCGGTCTGATTGAGCGCCGTGCCGACGACGTACTGATCACCAGGGAGGACTTCGGGCATGAGTGCGGCACGGGCCGACTCGAACGGTGCCGAGACGACCACGACCACGAGCAGCAGCCCGAACAGCACAGGGACGGGGACGCCGGGCAGCGCGAGGACGACGAGCAGGGCGGCCCGGAGCAGGTCGCACACGACCATGACCTGGCGGCGCGGGAACCGGTCGCCCAGCGTGGCCAGCACCGGGCCGGCGATGAGGTACGGCAGGAAGGACGAGGCGAACGTCGCGGCGGACAGCAGCGGCGACTTGCTCTGGGCGTAGACCGCCACCGCGAGCGC
This sequence comes from Acidothermaceae bacterium B102, assembly GCA_033097465.1. Taxonomy (GTDB): domain Bacteria; phylum Actinomycetota; class Actinomycetes; order JAWWOL01; family JAWWOL01; genus JAWWOL01. The sequence continues at coordinate 1,575,146 of AP028633.1, read as the reverse complement.
GATGCGAGCCATCTGGTCGCCGACCAGGCTGAGCAGCCGCGCACCGTAGAGCGCCTGGAACTCGCGACGTGCCAGGACCTCGCGGAACGTCGCCCGGGCGGGCACGCCCGTCGGGTCCTGGTCGGTCATGCACTTCCTCCAAACGGCCCAGCCGACAGGGGTCGGTCAAAGAGCCAATCGGCGGAGGATCGGAAGCGGGATACCCGCCGTATGGGTGAACGCAAGTGGCGGATGCCTGATTTATCCCGTCATTTCGCAGCATACGAGAGCGGGAGCGCTACGCCAAGTGGCCGAGCGAACACTCAGCCGTACGGGTGCGTGCGCCAAGCGAGGTCAGGACACCGTGATGTGGACGTCCATGCCCAGCATCTTGTGGTTGGCCACCGGGCAGTAGACGTCGTACGTGCCCTTCACCAGCCGGACCGTGAGCCGGGCGGACTGTCCCGGGGACAGGTCACCGGTGCTCGAGTTGACGCCCGGTCCGGTGATGCCCAGCGCGTGGGTGGCGGTGCCATCGTTCTTGGCGAGGAAGACCACGGTGCCGGCGCTGAACGAGGTGCGGCTCAGCGAGATCGCGAACTCCGTCTCCGCCGCCGTCACGCTGACCACCGACGGTGCTGTGGTGGTGGGTTTGGGGGTGGTGACGACCGGCGTCGGTTTCGGGGTCGTCGGCTTCGGCTTGGGCGTCGTGGGCGTGGGCTTGGGCGTCGTGCCCGCGGGCTTCGGCGTCGTGGGCCTGGGCGTCGTGGTCGCGAGGGTCGGCTTGGGCGACGTGGTGGTCGGCTTGGGCGACCTGGTCGTCGCCTTGGGCGTGGGCGACAGGGACATGGACATGGACATGGTGGGCGCCACCGAGCTCGTCGGTGCGGCGCTGGTGGGAGCCGGGGCGGTGGGCGCGGCGGCCGTGGCGACCGGCGAGGTCGCCACCGCGGAGACCGCCGCCACTGGCGCGCTCTCCGTCGACGTTGCCGACGAGGGCGACGCCGTACCGCTCGACCCGCCGCAGGCCGAGACGACGGCCGCCACGACGAAGCCCACGCCGATCAGTCCGAAAGAGCGGCTACGCGCCGAGCTGGTCACCAAGGTGCTCCGATCGCGGGAGGGACGGGCAAGGGGACGGCCCCGCCGGGGGCCGCCCCCTTGTTCACCACGTGGTGGCGTTGCCGCAGGTTCAATTGACGCTGAAGTAGAGCCAGACGTTGCTCGGGATCGGGCCGACGACGCTGGCGTTCTTGGCGGCGAGCAGGCCCGCGATGTAGCTGTACGACTTGTGCTTCTGGATCGCAGCGTAGACCGACGGGCTGGTCACGCCGATGACGATGACGTCCCACCACTCCTTGAATCCCGGGGCGGCGTAGGTGACGAAGTGGTCGTGCGCCGGCAGCCCGAAGTTCTTGAGCGCGCTGGTGAGCTGGGCATCGGTCAGCGTCGGGTAGAGCCCCTTGAGCGCGGGCTCGAGCCGGGTGAGGTCGGCGGTCGCCGGGTGGTCGACGCAGACGAGAGCGGCCGGGCACTCGGGGCCTAGCTTGGGCGAGAAGCCGAGCGGCACGGTGATGTAGAGCGGGTCGTGCACCTTGGACGGCGCGTGCTTGCCGGCCACGCCGACCTCGCACTTGGTGGCCGCCTTGGACGTCACCGAGGTGTCGCAGTAGAAGCCCTTGGTGTAGGTGAAGCTCAACGTCTTGCCCTTGTAGAACGCCTGCGTCATGCCGAACGTGTCGACACCACGATTGGCCTTCGTCGCCGCAGCGGCCACGCCCACACCAGACGCGACGGCCGAAAAGGCAATACCCGCCGCGATTACCTTGACCCGCACACTCGACTTTCTGAACATCGTTGCTCCCTCAGCACGCGTCCCACCGCACTTGTGTGTCGGCTGTGGGCGATCATCTGCCAGGTCGTCCAGTCCTGCTCACTCAATCGCGGTTTTGCGAAGAAACGCTCACCAATAACACACCAACAATTCGTGATGCATTCCTAAGAATGGCCGGGTGGAACCCCGGACCGGACCTTGCGCGTTGTGTCCGCGTGTCCCTCCTGACCGGCCCGCCGACGTCTCCGCTTGCCGTCCCGCTTACCGCCACCGCACCGCGCGTACTGCGCCAGGAGGTGCTGCTCGTCCTCGGGGTCTCGCTCGGTGCCTCGGCAGTGCGGGCGGCCCTCGACCTCGCTGCTTCCCTCAGCGAGACCGGCTCGCTGGCCTCTCAGACCGCGACCCTCAACGCCTCCCGCGCACCCGGCCACCCTTGGATCGACCTTGGCCTTCAGCTGACGTCGCTCGGGCTGGCGCTGGTACCCGTACTGCTGGCTCTGCACCTGCTGTCGCGCTCCGGTGACCGGGCCGCGGACATCGGGCTGGACCGTCACCACCTCGGTCGCGACGCCGCTCAGGGTGCCGCTCTTGCCGCGGTCGTCGGCGGGACCGGGCTCGCGTTCTACCTGGTCACGCACGCCCTGGGCATCGACCTCACCGTCCAGGCCGAGTCGCTGCCCGCGGTGTGGTGGCGCTACCCCGTGCTGCTGCTGGCGGCCCTGCACGACGGCCTGCTCGAGGAGGTCATCGTCGTCGGCTACCTCATGCACCGACTGCGTCAGATCGGCTGGAGTCCCGGCCGCACCCTGGCCGCGAGCGCCTTCCTGCGCGGCAGCTATCACCTCTACCAGGGCGTCGGCGGGTTCGCCGGCAACCTGGTGATGGGCGTCGTCTTCGGCCGGGTCTTTCAGCGGTACGGGCGCGTCGGCCCGCTCATCGTGGCCCACACCCTGATCGACGCGGTGGCCTTCTGCGGGTACGCGGCGTTGGCCGGCCACGTGGGCTGGCTGCCGGTACCGACCCTATGAGGCGAGGTCAGGACGACGGCAGCGAGATCGCGGTATCGCCGGTGTGCAGCGACCCGTACCGCTCATCGATCTTGCGCACCTTGTAGGCGACCACGGCGCCGATCCAGGCAAGGATGAAGATGGCCACGATGATCTGGCCGGCCGTGTTGATGTTGATACCGGCGATAAACGACCACGGCTCGCCGGTCCAGCCGAGCTGATCGGTGACCAGGCTGACGATCTCGATCGTGCCGATGACGAACGCGATGAAGATGGAGAGCGACGTCATCGTGATGTTGTAGTAGATCTTGCGGATCGGGGTGACGAAGGCCCAGCCGTAGGCCTTGGACATGAAGACCCCGTCGATGGTGTCCATGAGCGACATGCCGGCCGCGAAGATGAACGGCAGCGCGATGATCGCCAGCGGCGGCAGGCTCGTACCACCGTTGGTGCCGGCCGCCGCGGTGGTCGCGGCAAGCCCGAGGAAGCCCACCTCCGTGGCCGTGTCGAAACCGAGGCCGAACAGGATGCCGACCGGGTACATCTGCCACGACGACGTGATGAAGGTGTTGTAGCGGCCCTTGAAGATGCGGTTCATGAAGCCGCGCTGGGAAAGCAGGACGTCGAGCTCCTCCTGCTTGTACGTACCGGACTTGGCCTGGCGCCACATCTTCATGATGCCGAACAACACGGCGAAGTTGAGCGCGGCGATCAAGTAGAGGAAGCCGCCGGATACCAGCGTTCCGATGATGTTGCCGCTGCTGTGAAAGCTCTGGATGAACCCGCTCGCGGAGTGGGCGGCAAAGGCGATGCCGATGCTCAACGCCATGACGACGCTGGAGTGGCCGAGGGAGAAGAAGAAGCCGACGCCGAGCGGGCGCTTGCCCTTCTGCAGCAGGTAGCGGGTGGTGTCGTCGATGGCCGCGATGTGGTCGGCATCAAAGGCATGCCGCAGGCCCAGCCCGTACGCGACGGCCGCTGCCGTCGCGTAGATCAGCTTGTGCTGGTCGTCGGCCAGTGAGTGGAACTTCGCGATCGAGTTGTAGTGGACAAAGAGCCCGAAGCCCACCACGTGCAGCACGATCACGAACCCGAACAGCGCCGCCAGCCGGGGCCACTCGTCCCGGTCGAACCGGGCCAGCTTGCGGACCTGGGCCTGGTCGACCGTGGGGTCGTCCTGGGTCTGGATCGCCACGGTGCGGTCTCCTGCGCTCGTCTGTTCCCTCGGACGTTCTGACCGTACTTGCACATCTTGTGCAACTGCAACTCGAAAGCCTCGGTTGTCTTTCGCCCTTCGACAGCGCCCGGATGGGTCGTTCTTCGAGTTGCGGACCAGGCCGCCATGTGCTTCCTCTCCGTAACCTGAACGTTGCGTGAAGTAGTGAACCCAAAGCACTCCGGGCCCCGAAGGCCTGCCGTGACCTCGCCGCCGAAGCTCCCTTCAGACACCCGCCCCGTGCGTTGGGTGCGGCTCACGGGCGCCCTCGCCGGCCTGCTGTCGCTCGGCCTGTTCCTCGGCGTGGCCGAGCTGTTCGCCCCGCTGTTCGGCGCCACGTCCGCACCGGCCATCGCCATCGGCGAGTCGGCGATCGACCGCACTCCCCATCAGCTCAAGGACTTCGCGATCCGCCAGTTCGGGGAGAACGACAAGACCGTCCTGCTCACCGGCATCTTCGTGACGCTGGCGCTGCTCGCCGCGATCGCGGGCCTGGTTGCCTCGTACGAGATCCGCATCGGGCTCGCGGCCATCGCCCTGCTGACAGTGGTGGCGGCCCTCGCCGCCCTGTCCCGCCCCACCGGCGGCGTCGGCGACACGGTGCCCGCGATCCTCGGCGGCCTGGCCGCACTGGTCGCGCTGTACGTCCTGCGCGTCCGGCGATCACGCCAGCCTGAGGAGTCCGGCGCACGCACGACGATCAACCGCCGACAGCTCCTCCAGTACGGCCTCTCGGTCGCCGCTGCCGCAGCAGCCGCGGGCGCTGCCGGTCGCACGATCCTGCAGCACACCGCGAGTGCCGCGGCCTCCCGGCTGGGCGTCACGATCCCCGCTCCCGCCAGTAAAGCCACTGCGATCGTCGGCAACCCTGCGGCGGGCGTCCCCGGATCCCTGCCGTTCTTCACGCCCAACGCCGACTTCTACCGCGTCGACACCGCTCTGAGCGTGCCCCAGGTCGACGCCGGGTCCTGGTCCCTCACCATCCACGGCATGGTCGACCACCCGCTCAAGGTGACCTACGCCGAGCTGCTGGCGATGCCGCTGGTCGAGCGGGACATCACGCTCACCTGCATCTCCAACGACATCGGCGGCCCGTACATCGGCAACGCCCGCTGGACCGGGGTGCTGCTCGCGCCTCTTCTGAAGAAGGCCGGCGTCAAGGCCGGGGCGACGCAGATCCTTAGCCGTTCGGTCGATGGCTGGACCTGCGGCACCCCGACCTCGGTCGTCATGGACGGTCGCGACGCGATCCTCGCTGTGGCGATGAACGGCGAGCCTTTGCCGCTGCAGCACGGCTTTCCCGTCCGCATGGTCGTCCCCGGTCTGTACGGCTACGCCTCCGCGACCAAGTGGGTCACCGACATCGAGCTCACGACGTTCGAGCGCAAGGCGTACTGGATCACCCGCGGCTACGCCCAGCTCGGCCCGATCAAGACCCAGAGCCGTATCGACACCCCCAAGCCGCTGGCCACGGTGGCCGCCGGCATGGTCCCGATCGCCGGTGTGGCGTGGGCCCAGCACAAGGGCATCGCCAAGGTCGAGATCAGCATCGACGGCGCCGCCTGGATGCCGGCCACTCTCGCCGCCCAAGACACCACCGACACGTGGCGCCAGTGGTCCTTCCCCTGGAAGGCAACCGCCGGGCCCCACCGGATCGCAGTAAGGGCAACGGACAAGACCGGATATGTCCAGACCGCGACCCGCAAGGCCACCTACCCCGACGGAGCCACGGGGCAGCAAGAGCTGCTCGTGACCGTCGCCTGAAGACCAGCACCACCCGCCCTGACCCTGCACCGCCCTGACCCAGCACCCAACCCGAAAGGCACCACCATGAAGAGCACCCGCACCCGCTCCCTCGCAGCACTCGTCACCACCGGTTTCCTGGGCCTGTCCCTCGCCGCCTGCGGCAGCAGCAGCGGCTCGGGCACGGCAGCCGCCGCACCTGCCACCTCGGCCGCTGCGGCCGCCGCGACCTCCGCTGCCGCCATGGCGACCTCGGCCGCCGCGATGCCGTCGACGAGCATGATGGCCAGCGGTTCCCCCGCGGCGATGGCTGCACCCTTCGGCCCGGGCTGTGCCAAGGTCCCCACTACTGGCGCCGGCTCGTTCAACGGCATGGAGACCGCTCCGGTCGCCACCGCCGCCAGCGCCAACCCGCTGCTGTCGACCCTGGTCGCAGCCGTCAAGGCGGCCGGCCTGGTCGACACCCTCAACAGCGCCAAGGGCATCACGGTCTTCGCCCCGGACAACGCGGCCTTCGCCAAGATCGCTCCCGCTGACCTCAAGGCGCTGCTCGCCGACAAGGCCAAGCTGACCAAGATCCTGACCTACCACGTCATCGGCTCGACCGTCACGCCCGCCCAGCTGGGCACCGCGGGTCCGTTCAAGTCGCTCGAGGGCGGCACCGTCGCGGCCGCCGGCAGCGGCACCTCGTTCACCGTGAACGGCACGTCCAAGGTGGTCTGCGGTGGCGTCCACACCGCCAACGCGACCGTCTACATCGTCGACAGCGTCCTCATGCCGCCGGCGTAGTCAGCACCTGCACACCACAGCACGGCACGATCGCAGCGCGGCATCCCACCACGGGGTGCCGCGCTGTCGTGCATGCGGTCGTACGGGAACACGGCTCAGTACGTCGCCCGGCCGCCGCTGATGTCATAGACCGCGCCCGTGGAGAAGCTCACCTTGTCTGACGCCAACCAGGCCACCAGCTCGGCGACCTCCTCAGGCCGGCCCACCCGCTTCATCGGGATGAGGCTGGTGATGTGGGCGAGCACCTCGGGCTCGGTGGTCGCGTTCATCGGGGTGTCGATCACCGCCGGCGCGATCGCGTTGACCAGCACGCCGCTCGTCGCGAGCTCCTTGCCGAGGGACTTGGTCAGCCCGATGACGGCTGCTTTCGAGGCGGAGTAGGCCGAGAGGTTGGGGTTGCCGTCCTTGCCGGCCATGCTCGCGAGGTTGACGATGCGGCCCCATCCGGCGGCGCGCATGCCGGGGACGAAGGCCTGGCAGGTGTGGAAGGTGCCGGTGACGTTGACGGCGAAGGTGCGTGCCCAGTCCGCCGGGTCGATCTCCCACAGCGGAACGTTGGGGCCGATGACCCCGGCGGAGTTGACGAGGATGTCGACCGGCCCGATCTGGCGCGCTGCGGCCCGTACCGCGTCAGCGTCTGTCACGTCGACCACGAGATCGGCGCCCGGGACGACGTCGAGGCCCACGACGCGTACCCCGTCAGCCGCCAGGCGCACGGCACTGGCCAAGCCGAGCCCGCTCATCGCGCCGGTGACCACCGCGGTGCGCACGGCTCAGCCCGCCGGCTTGGCCTTGGCCGCGGTCTTGCGCCCCTGCAGCGCGTGGCCGACGGCCTGGGTCTCCTCGGGCGAGAGCGGGTTGTCGCTCTGACCGGTCTTGATGCCCTTGGCGTAGGCGCGGGTCTCGCTGCGGCCGTTGATCGCCGTGATGACGAGACCGTCACCTTGGTCGTCGAGCAGCGCTGCCGAGAACGACATGCGGCCGCCCATGTCCTTGAACGCGTCGTAGCGAATCACGGCCACGTGGCGCAGCGCGACGCCGAGGTCGCCGCGTACCGAGGCCAGCCCGCCCTGGATGCCGCGGACCTCGGCCCGCAAGTCGTCCACCGCGCCGACGTGACGGTCGACCGCCGACAGCAGCGAGCCGTGGGTCGCATCGCCCTGCAGCACCAGCAGCGAGCGCTTGAGCGAGCCGATCTTGAGGACCGCGATGAAGGCGAGCACCAAGGCGATGACCGCAACGGCCGCGGCCGCGATGGCCAGGGTGTCGAGCGTGGAGCTGTCGAGGGACACGGAGCACCCTTGCGGTCGTCAAGCGGGGCGGACCTGCCCAGCCTACGAGGCCGAGCTGCGGGCAGGTGCTCGCTGAGCCTATGGCGGCGGAGGTCTCGTCGGACGCCTATCGTCTCCAGCATGGATCGTGACGAGGTGAGAGCGCTGCTCGAGCGGGTCGCTGCCGGTGAGGTGCCCACCTCCGACGCACTGGACGCGCTGGTCGCCGCGCCGCTCTCGGGGTTCGCCGACCTCGGCTTCGCCCGCCTTGACACCCACCGCGCGCTGCGCACCGGCGACCCCGAGGTCATCTATGGCGCGGGCAAGACCCCGACCGAGGTCGTTGCTCTGCTGCGAGCGTTGTACGCGCAGGCCGGGGACCGCCCGGCGGTAGTGACTCGGCTGCACGACGAGGCGATCGCGCTGATCCGTGACGAGCTGCCGGACGCCGTCGTCGACGAGCTGGCCCGCTGCGCCCTGCTCGGCGAGCTGCCGGTGGCGCGCGGCACCGTCTGCGTCGTCACCGCCGGCACCAGCGACGCGCCCGTCGCCGCCGAGGCCGCCTTCGTGGCCCGGGCCTTCGGGGCGTCCGTCGACCGCATCACCGACGTCGGGGTGGCCGGCCTGCACCGGTTGCTGGCCGTGCGCCCCCAGCTCGAGCAGGCCGACTGCCTCGTCGTCGTGGCCGGCATGGAGGGCGCCCTGCCCAGCGCCATCGGCGGTCTCGTCGGCGCACCCATCGTGGCCGTGCCGACGAGCGTCGGCTACGGAGCCGCGTTCGAGGGCCTGGCCGCGCTGCTCGGCATGCTTACGTCGTGCGCGCCCGGCGTCACGGTGGTCAACATCGACAACGGTTTCGGCGCGGGGCTCTTCGCCGCGCGGGTGGCCCGTCGTACGGCTGCGATCTCGTGAGCCTCGTCGGCTGGTGGGACTGCGCGGCCGGGGCAAGCGGCGACATGATGCTCGGCGCCCTCGTCGACGTGGGGGTCCCTTTGTCGACCCTGCAGGCGGCCGTGGACACGCTCGGTGCGCCGGTGTCTCTCAGCGCAAGTCTGGTCGAGCGCCATGGCATAGGGGCGACCCAGGTGCGGGTCGTCGCCACCGGTCCTGAGGGTGAGCGCACCTGGGCCGACATCCGCGCGCTGCTCGAGGCGGCGGCCCTCGACGACGCGGTACGCGCCCTGGCGCTGGCCACGTTCGCCCGGCTCGCCGCGGCCGAGGCCGCGGTCCACCGGACGACCCCCGAGGCGGTGCACTTCCACGAGGTCGGGGGCCTCGACGCGATCGCCGACGTCGTGGGCGTTGCCGCCGGGCTGGTCTCGCTGGGGCTCAGCGCCACGAGCGCCTCGACCGTGACTCTCGGCCACGGCACCGCTGCCCGAGGTCGCCACGGCCTGGTGCCCGTACCGGCTCCGGCCGTTCTTAGTCTGCTCGCCGATGCGGGCGCTCCGGTTCAGGCCGGACCGGCACCCTACGAGATGTGCACGCCCACCGGGGCGGCGTTGCTGGCGTCGACGATCAGCGGCTGGGGGTCGCTGCCGGCGATGCGGGTCACCCGGGTCGGCGTCGGCGCGGGGGGACGCGACCCCGCCGAGGTGCCCAACCTGCTCCGGCTCGTGATCGGCGAGACCGTCGACGAGACGCCCGACGACACCCAGCTGGTCATCGAGACCAACGTCGACGACCTCGACCCGCGCGTGTGGCCGTCCGTGCTCGCCTCGCTGCTCGCGGCGGGGGCCGCCGACGCCTGGCTGACCCCGATCCTGATGAAAAAGGGGCGGCCGGCGCACACCCTGTCGGTGCTGGTTCCCGACGCCAAGGCCGACGCCGTGCGCCGGGTGGTCTTCACCGAGACCTCGACGCTGGGGGTGCGTGAGTCGCGCTACGGCAAGCGGGCGCTGTCCCGCGAGCTGGCGACCGTGACTGTCGACGGGGTCGCGATCCGGGTCAAAATCGGGCGGCTCGACGGGCTCATCGTCAACGCCCAGCCGGAGTGGGAGGACGTGGCGGCGGCCGCTGCGTCACTCGGTCGGCCGGTGATCGCGGTCCTCGCCGCAGCCAACGCGGCCGCCCACGCTGCGGGGCTGGCCCCCTAGCCGCGCTGATCCCGAGCCGCGCTGATCCTTAGCCGCACTGGTCTCTAGCCGCGCCGACGCTTGCGCTGCTGCCAGGCGACCACGCACAACGGGCAGGCATCGGCCGGAGGTTCGCCGCCCACGCCGCCCACCGTCATCCGTACCCCACAGAACGCGGTGGTCTCGGTGCCCGCGGGCAGCACCGGCGGCGGATAGGCGTGCTGGACCCGAGGATCGTGCTCGCGCTCCGTGCGGTCGTCCGCGTCCGGAGTCGTCAGCGGCTGGTCGGGCATGGGAACACGCTAACGCCACCGGCTGACGGGCGTCTCAGGACCAGATTGAGGCGAGGAACGCGATGGTGCCGACGACCGCTCCGTTGGCGTCGTGCAGCGGCGCGGCGACGGCGTCGAGGGTGCGGGTCGTGTCGTCCGGAAAGCGGACCCGGATCAGCCCGCGGGTCAGCACGTCGCCGGCCATCGCCATCAGCGGTGCGAGCCGGTCGGTGTAGACCGCGCCCGCCGGACCGCCGTGGAAGTCGACGAGGTCGACGACGTCCAGCAGGTGGTGTCCGACGACCTGGTCGGGCCCGAACTCACCGAGCAGCTCGGCCGCGAGGGACGAAGACGCCACGACGGTGCCGCTCTGGTCGAGCACGAACGACGGCTCGGGCGAGTCCTCGACGAGCTTGCACCACGGGGCGAGCACCTCCGCGGCGGGCGTCGGCTCGACGGCAAGAGGCTCGACGGGAAGCGGCTCGGTCACCGCGACCGGGCGGGGGGCCGCGACCGGCTGCTCGAGGCGCACCAGCGGAATCAGCAACCGGCTCATCGGACGCGCAGGCGGCGGGAGCGACTCCCGTACGTCAGCGTTCTCCGTCATCTCGTTCAGGGGCAGGGTCAGAGCTGTCATGGGGGTTCCTGCTGGTCGGGGGCGGCTTGCGAGGGGAGCGCGCGTGCGTGTGGTGGAACCTGTCCCCCGACAGAGCGGCATCTTCGCCACGATCAGCAGGCGCGTGGGGGCTGGCAGCCCTGGCACGCGTCGGCAACCAGAAGACTAGCCCCACGACGGCGAGACCGAAAGAGTCCTGCAGCAGGTGAGCGGGGTAGAGCACGCCGTGGTGCAGCGACAGCGTCGACCCGTACCACGGCAGGCGCAGCACGAAGAAGATCATCAGGTACGCCGACCAGCGCACCCGCCACGGGTCGGTGAGGTCCCCTGCGATCACCGCGATCACCAGCAGGACCCAGCACACATGGTGGATCCAGGACACCGGCGAGAGCGAGACCCCCAGCAGCGCGACCAGGACCGTGGCGGTCAGCTCATCGCCCTGCCTGTGGACCGCGATCGCCCGCCGCATGCCGAGCACCAGCACCGTGGCCCCGAGCAGCACCCACGCCGCGCTGGTCACATGGCCGTTCACGTGGAGGCGCAGCAGCATGCCGCGGATCGACTGGTTGGACGCGCCCGCGTTGCTGCCCAGCCGGTCACTCGCGGTCGCCGCACGCGTCCAGTAGTCCCAGGAGCCGAACGGGATCACCGCCTGCGCGAGCAGCTCCGCACCGGCGAACGTCGCAGCGGCGACCACGGCAGCCTTGCGGCGACCGGTCAGCCAGAGGTACGGGATGAACAGCCCCGGCGTCAGCTTGATCGCGGTGGCCAGCCCGACGAGCAGACCGCGCGGCCAGCGGGGCTTGGGCGAGAGCAGGTCGGCAACCACCATCGCCATGAGGAACAGGTCGACCTGGCCGAACTTGATCACGTCCCGTACCGGGTTGAGCCAGGTCACCGCCGCTGCCAGCGCTGCCAGCAGGTAGGGCCGGCCGGGGCCGGTCCGTGCGAGCAGCGGCCGAAACCCCACAGAGGTCAACCAGACGATGGTGGCCAGCTCGGCGGCGGTCCAGATCAGGACGTCGGCGAGGGGCGGCAGCGATGCCAGCCAGGGGCTCAGCAGCGCAGCGAAAGGGGGGTAGGTGAAGGGCAGGTGGACATCCGCCGAGACGAACCGGTAGAGCGTGTGGCCCCCGTCGAGCACCGCGCGACCGGCGTCGCGGTAGACGAGCAGGTCGATGAACCACTGCCGCTTGCCCACCGTAAACCGGCCGACGAGGTAGGGGCTGAGCAGCACCAGGTAGAGCGCCGTCGCCGGCAGGAGGGCGCTTCTTCCGTGCGGCAGGCGCCCGGCCAGGCGGTGGAGACGTCGCTCGTACGGGCGCAGCGGGGCCGGGGTGGAGCCGTCGGCTGCGGCGGTCGTCGGCACCCAGACATCATCCCCGTCGGGGGCTTGACGACCTCCCTCGGGGTCAGGTATAGTCGAACACATGTTCGAACGACGGAGCAATGTCATCGACTCGGGGTCCCGGGTCGACGCTGCCGTGTGGGCTGCCATCGCTGCCTCCGCCGATGCCCACAACCCGCTTGCCGAGCCGATGCCGTGGTCCGACGACCAGCTGGTGGCGTTCTCCGAGGCGGCACCGGACCCTCAATGGACGGCCCACGAGCTGATCGGGCTGGCTCGTGCGCTCGGCCCCGGGCCCGAGGCCATCGGGGTGCTGACCGCACTTGCGGAGCTGAGCCTCTGCGAGGACGACCAGCTCACCATCGTCGAGCTGTGGGCGGCCCAGTCGTCCTGGGCGGCGGCGGAGCAGGCCGCGATGGTGGCCCGCTTCGCCGGTAGCCAGTCTTCGGGCAGCTCGGACGAGGAAGACTCCCTTCACGCCGAGCTCGGCTGTGCGCTGGGACTATCCGCCGAGACGATGCGGTCCCAGGTGGCGGTCGCCCGAGGCCTCGATCGGGTGTTCCGTGTCACGGCGGCCCGACTGCGCGACGGCACGCTCACCTACGACAAGGCCAAGCTGCTGGTGATGGGCACCCAGCAGTTGTCGGACGCGGACGCCCAACGCGTCGAGGCGATGGTGCTCCCCGATGCCGGCGCGATGACTGCGGGCGCGTTCCGCAAGGCGGTGGCGCGCGCGGTCACCGCCGCAGACCCCGCCGGGGAGACGGAGCGCCACGAGCAGGGTCGGGCCGAGCGTCGTGTCGAGCTGGCCGAAGGGCTCAACGGGCTGATCGGCATGTTCGCGCTGCTGCCGGCCGAGGACGGAGTCGCCTGCTACGAGCGGCTGGAGCAGCTCGCCGGGCCTTACCGCAAGACCGACGGGCGCAGCAAGGACCAGCGCATGGCTGACGCGCTGACCGGCGCCATCCTCGCCGAGCCCTCGTCAGGGCCGGGCGCGCTCGCGGTCTCGGTGCAGGTGACCGTCGATCTGGCCACCCTGCTCCACCTCGCCGACCACCCGGGCGAGCTGCTCGGCTACGGGCCGATCCCTGCGGACGTCGCCCGCGAGCTCGCCAGTGACGGTGCCTGGACAAGGTTCGTCACCGAGCCGGTGACGGGCTACCTGCTCGACCAGGGCACCACGAGCTACACGCCTCGGCGGGTGCTCGGTCGGTTCGTCCGGGCTCGCGATGTGACCGACCGGTTCCCCTTCTCCAACCGGAAGGCCAAGAACTCCGACCTCGACCACAACGAGCCCTACGACCACGACCATCCGGAGGAGGGCGGCTCCACCAGCGCCGCCAACCTGGCGTCGCTGAGCCGCCGGCCGCACGGACTCAAGACCCGCAAGCAGTGGCGGGTTGAGCGCAGGGGCGACCAGCTGATCTGGACCAGCCCGCTGGGGCGCGTCTACAGCACCGATCCGCACGACTACCGCCCGGAGCGATTCCGCCCGCCCGACGTCGCCGGAGCCGACTACCCCTCGGAGTGGCGACGACAACAGCGGGAACGAGCCGACCGGGCCCAACGTGCAGAGGAGGAGCGCCGACGCGAACCACCCGACCCAGGTCCGCCCCCGTTCTGACGGGGAGCGGGCGGGGAGAGGGGGCGACTCAAGGCCGCGCCGGACTCAACGCCGCGCCGGACTCAAGGCCGCGCCGGACTCAAGGCCGCGCCGGGCTCAACGCCGCGCCGGGCTCCCCGATGGGCACGGTTTGCCGCAGTCGAGGGTTCACCGCTGCGCCGAGCCCTCCAAGGTGGCCGACGGTTCACCGCCGTGTCAGGTTCACCACGGGAAGCTCACGCTTGTCCATGGTTCAACGCTGTGCAAGGTTCAACGCTGTGCGAGGCCGCCGAGGCGGCCGCATGTGCGCGGCCGGGCCGGGTCCGCCGCCGGGCCGCATTCACTGTCCGCCGGAGTTTCGCTGCGGTCGCTTTTCGCGCGGCGTCATGGGCTGCTGGCCCACCACCGTCACTAGCCAGCCCTGTCCCAGAGCGAACTGTCCCTAGGGCGAACCGTCCCTCGCGGGAACGTCCCTAAAGCGAGCTTGGCGTGGCGACCAGGCGGGTGGCGGCGAGCATCTCGCGCAGCCGGCGCCGATTGAGCAGGCCGAAGCCGGTGATGGCGACAACCCCCATGCTGGCAGCGATGCCGTTGCCGATGACCGGGACCGGCTTGGACGGGCAGGCGGTGTAGGTGTCGGCCCAGGTGTAGGTGTGGCCCATCAGCGCCCAGGTCACCAGGTCGGTCTTCGACGCCGGTGTCCAGGTCACGGTCCAGGCCGTGGTGTAGGTGCCGGGGTAGAAGGTCGCGGCATGTCCCGGGTTGGCCGCGAAGCCCGAGGTCGCGGTGAAGGCGTTGTTCGGGCCGGCGGTGTTGGTCGCGGTGTTCGGGACGACGGCGTAGAGGTTGTACGCGGTCGGGTTGGTGTAGCCGACGGCGAGGGTGTAGGTGCCGTCCTTGTTGTTCCAGACGCACTTGGCGGTGCCGACCAGCTGCTGGCAGCTCGTCCAGTTGGCCGACGGCTGAGCGGCCGTGTCGCAGTTGATGGTGGTCGTCGCGGCCGACGCCGGGCCGGCGGCCGCCAGCGCACCCACGGTGCCGCCCACGGCGAGCAGCGAGGCGGCGAAGCCGTGCGCCAGCCAGCGACGGGCTCCCCTGCGGGTGCGTCCGGTCACGTGACTGTCCCCCTCGGCGGGTCCTGCTGCCGGCGTCGGTCGGACTCCGGCAGGCTGCGGGCGTGAAGTGCATCGCGGGGACGACGGCTGTCGGACAGCCGTGACCCGAGCAGTGCTTCGACAGACCTGGGCCGCAACCTTTTGCGCCGAACGGCCTAACCCCGGGAAAAGTAAAGAACCCGGACGCTGCCGACGGGGGATGCGGCGGCGTCCGGGTTCTCGTTCAGCCTAGACCGGGCGCCGGGGTGTTGACCATGGGCTCATTGGATCAGGCCGACCGGCGCAACCGTGGTCAGGCCGGGCGGTCTAGTCAACCGGTCGACTATCGAATAGTGAGCTGGCGACCCGCGAGCGCACCCCGGGAACGACGCTGATCCGCGGTGAGCGGGGTCTCGTCGGCGAGGGCCTCGTCGAGGCGCACCTGGAGGTCGGCCACCGGCAGGCTCAGAGCATCGGCCTCGACCGAAGTCGGCAGATCCCACACCGGCACGAGCAGGCCGTGGGCGCGGAAGGACCCGACGTACTTGGTGCCCTCGCCGAGGGACAGCCCGCCGGTCGGCATCAGGCGGGCCATCGCGTCGAGCAAGGTGTCCTCGTCGTACGGGAGCACCCAGCGCAGGTGGTTGCGCTCGGGCATCCGGCACCAGTAGGCCGAGGTGGCTCCGGGCACGGCCGCCGTCGGGATCACGACCGAGTTGGCCCGCTCGAGGGAGGCCTGCACCTCTGGCTCGAGCACCGGTACCCCCTCGACCCAGAAGTTGAAGCCATCGAGGACGGTGACCACCAGCGGGTCGTCCGTCAGCAGGTCCTGCAGGGACGGCCCGGCACCGGGGAGGCCGGTCGCCGCGATCGGCGTGCCGGCCGGCGCGACCAGGGCTTGCTCCAGCGCGAAGGCCGCATCTCGGCTGACGTCACCGGAGTGCGCCGACACCTGCAGCCCGAGAAAGATCGACTTGTCGGCGCGCACCATGGCCGCGCAGCCCATCGGCAGGACGGTGGCGAGCAGCACCTCGCGGTCGGCGTGGACCGGATCGCGCAACGTGAGGGGAGCCGTCGCGGCGGGGACGATCTCGCGCAGCGCCACCCAGTCGGTCTCGCTGGACAGACCAGCGAAGGGGCGCAGGCTGACCATCTCGGCGGCCCGGGCCGACTCCCGACCGTGGCAGGCCTTGTACCGACGGCCCGACCCGCAGGGGCATGCCTCGCGGGCACCGACGACGGGGACGGAGGCACTCGGGTCGAGGGCGGCGGTGCTGCGGCCGGCAGGCCGGTGACGGGAGGAAATGGCAGACCCCACAGGCTTCAGACGGCAAGCAGCAGCCGCCAGGAAAACCTGGACGACTGCTGAGTGAATGATGCGGACGCGGCGAACGGGGGGGATCGCCGCGCCCGCGTCCCACACACTACGGGTCCGACGGCCGGAGGAACAGGGGGTGTGTTATTTCGCCATAGAGGTAGGCAGACGCAGCTCGACCCGGCTGCCCGGCAGACCCCCCGGTCGACGCCCCATGGACACCGTTCCCCCGTGTGCCTGGACCAGTCGGCGCACGATGTAGAGCCCCAAGCCGAAGCCGCCACGGTGACGAGTATCACCCCCGTCGGACTGGAAGAACCGCTCGAAAACCCGCTCCTGGTCCTCGCTCGCGACCCCGATCCCCTCGTCGTCGACCCGGACGCAGACCGCGCTGCCGTCATCCGCAGCAACCGCCGAGATGGCCACGCGTCCACCGGCCGGGGAGTACTTCACGGCGTTGTCGACGAGATGGCCGAGCACCGTCCGTACCGCCTGCTCGTCGGCCAGGACCAGGGGCAGGTCATCAGCCACCTCGACCGTGACCGTGTGCTGCTCGGACAGCGACCCGACGTCGACCGCCGCGGTGGCCAGGATCGGGCCGAGGGCCAACGGGATCCGCTCGAGGCGCCGGGCGCCGACCTCGGCGTGCGAGCTGGCCAGCACCTGCTCGACCAGCACCCCGAGCCCGTCCGCGCGCGCGGCGATGATGCGCACGGCCTCCTGCCGCTCGTCGTCGGTCAGCAGGTCCCAGCGGGTGATGAGGGTGCTGGCGAACCCCCGGATCACGGTTAGCGGCGTCCGCAGCTCGTGGCCGGTGGTGGCCAGAAAGACGTTCTTGGCCTCCTCGACCATCTTCGCCGCGCTGATGTCGCGGAAAGTCACCACGGTCTCCGGCGGGTCGTGGTCGACCAGAGGCGAGCAGACCGCCTCGACCCACCGCCCATCCGCCAGCTGGTGCTCGACCTCCACACCATGGTCGGTGACCGGGAACGGGAGCGGCTGACCGAGGGCCTCGCGCTCGGGCACCCCGGTGATCGTTCCGGCGGCGACGTTCCACCACACCACCGTGCCGGCCGCCGTGACCACGCCCACCCCGTCGGCCATCGCGGCCAAGATGGCGCGTCCGTGCTGCCGCTGGCGTACGACGATGTGGTGCGCCAGCACGGCGCCCACGTGGCCCGCGAGCAGCTCGAGCAGCAGCCGTTCGTCCGCGTCGAGGTCGCGCGCGCTGTCTGCGAACAGGACGTAGAGCCCGCCCCGGGTCTGGCCATGGACGACGACCCGGGCCACCGCCATGGTCGGCAGGGCCCGACCGCTCGCCGCGACCAGCGCCGCCACCGCCGGGTAGTCAGCCGTCGGCGTGACGAGGATGTCGGTGTCAGCGAGGTCCAGCGCCTCCATGCTGCTCTGCTCGTACGCGAAGAAGTGCCGCTCCGCGATCGATCCCGTCCCGGCGACCGCGGAGACCTCCAGCCCCTCGCTGCGCACCTGCACCACGCCGGCCGCCTCGCCGTCCAGTAGGTCAGCAGCGGCATCGGAGATGCGCCGCAGCATCGCGGGGAGGTCGAGGTCGCTGTGCAGCAGGCCGACCAGGCCGAGCAGCCGATCCATGCCGTTCACGCCGGGCTCACCGACCGAGCCGGGCCAGCACCTGCTGCGGCCGGTTGGTGATGATCGCGTCGACGCCGAGGGACGCCATGAGGTCGACGTCTGCCTCATCGTCGACCGTCCACACGTGCACCTCGTGGCCGGCCTCGTGGGCCCGCTCGACGAACCACGGGTTGCGCCGGACCAGCCCAAGGTAGGGGCCGGCGATCGTGATCGGCGTGGGCAGCTCACCCTCACGCAGCCGCGGGGAGAGCCGGCGCAGCAGCAGGACCGTGGGCAGCGAGGGCGCCAGCGCATGGACCCGCCGCAGGCTCGCGGACGCAAAGCTCATCACCCGTACCGGGGAGTCCTCGCCGACCGGCAGGCCCGAGCGGTCGAGCTGCCGGACCAGCTCCTCCTCGAGCCGCCCGGCGTACCGCGTGGGGTACTTGGTCTCGATGGCCAGCTCGACCCGTCGCGGCGCCTCGGCCACCAGCGCGAGCAGCCGGCCCAGGGTCAGCACCCCCACCGTGTCGAACGACGGGGTGCGGCCCTCCACCTGCCAGGCCGCGGTACGGGCGAGCACCCGGCGCCGGCGGACGCTGAAGTCGAGCTGCTCGAGGTCGGCAAGGGCCAGAGCCGACACGGCGCCGCGGCCGTCGGAGGTGCGGTCGACCCGGCGGTCGTGTACGCAGACCAGCACCCCGTCGCGCGTCATGCGGACGTCGCACTCGAGCCCGTCCGCCCCCGCCTCGATGGCTCGGCGGTACGCGGCCAGCGTGTGTTCCGGCGCCTCGTCGGACGCCCCGCGGTGAGCGATCACCCGGGGAGCCGGCACGTCAGCCGCCGTCCCCGGCGGCGTCCGGGGGGAAGTCCTGCGAGAGGTCGAGGTCGTCGTCGACGTCGAGCCGCTCGAGGCGCCCCGCGGAGACGTCGAGCAGCCACGCGTCGGGGTGCAGGAGGCTGTGCAGGAAGCCCGCGGGACGCAACCCGCACGCCGCGCCGACGTACAGCGAGAGCGCCAGCCCGTGCGTCACCACCGCGACAGGCACTCCGGCGGCCTCGCGCAAGGCGCGGTCGATCGCCGAGCTCATGCGGGTCATCACCGCGGTGGCCGGCTCCCATCCCTCGCGCTCACCGTTGCGGAAGTAGCCCGCGAGGTCCTCGGCGTAGGTCGAGGACCAGGAGGTCGGCCGGCCGACCTCGCGCAGCTCGGGATCGAGGCGCAGCCGCGCGTGCAGGTCACCCCGGGTGCCGATGAGCATCTCGGCGGTCTCCTCGGCGCGCGCCTCGCTGCTGCTCCAGATGGTGGGCGACAGCTCGTCGGGCAGCGCCAACGCCAACGACGCGACGGCGGAACGGCCCAGATCGTCGAGGCGCCAGCGCACCGGGTGGACCCCCGGCTGGACGACGGGCATTGCATTGCGTACCAGGATGACGACAGCCACCCGTGCATCATGCCGTCCGCGAGCGGGTCAGACCACCGAACCGGGTGCGCCGGCATCGCTGACGAGGGGTCGACCGGCCGCCGCCCACGCATACATGCCGCCATCGAGGTTGACCGCGGTACGCCCCACCTGGTTGAGGTAGTCGACGACCTGAGCCGACCGGCCGCCGACCTTGCACACCACCACGACCTCGCGCTCGACCGGGATCTCGGCCAGCCGCTGCTGCACCTCACCCATCGGGATGTGCACCAGCGCCCCCACGCCGTCCGCGATGTGACCGGCCTGCCACTCGTACGGCTCCCGCACGTCGAGGACAAAGGCGTCGGCAGCGACCTGGGCGGCGGAGACGGAGGGTGTGGAGGAGTGTCCGAACATGCCTCCCAGTATCCACAGGGCAGCCTGTCGAGCCCGGTGACGACATCAGGGCGTGCAGGATGGGGGCAACGGATCATGGGACGGCGGAGGGAGCGGGGCTTGGCACACCGCCAGACAGCCGAGGCCACCGCTACCTATCGCGAGGTCTTCGCCCCGGCCGCCGTCCGCTACCTGATGGCCAGCCGCACCCTGTCCGCCCTCGGCGACCAGGTCCTGCGGGTGGCACTGGCGCTGCTGGTCTTCCAGTCCTCCGGCTCGCCGTTGCTGACGGCGGTCGCGTACGCGCTGACCTTCCTGCCCTGGGTGGTCGGCGGCCCGCTGCTCGGGGTCTTCGCCGACCGCATCCCCCGGCGGACACTGATCATCACGGGCGACCTCGCGCGGGCGGGCCTCGTCGGCCTGATGACGCTGCCCCACCTCCCCATCGGGGTGCTGCTCGCGCTCGTCGCGTGCGCCGAGCTGCTGTCGCCTGCCGCCGACTCCGCGGCCGCGAGCGTCCTGCCCGAGCTGCTGCCGGGCGACAGCTACGTCGTCGGCATCTCCGTCAACCAGGCGCTGTCCCAGGCCGCCCAGCTGGTTGGCTTCGGCGCGGGTGGTGCGGTGGTGGCCGGGCTGGGCGCGCGCGGGGCGATCGGCCTCGATGCGGCCAGCTTCCTCGTGGCGGCGGTGCTCGTCCGGCTCGCGCTCACCAGTCCCTACCCGCCGCCCGGCGCCGAGCCCCGCACGTCCTTCTGGCAGGAGACCCGCGGCGGCATCGCGGTGGCCCTGGGCCGACCAGGTCCCCGCACCCTGCTGCTCATCGCCTGGTGGGGCGCCGCCGTCCTGCTCGTCCCCGAGGCGCTCGCCGCACCACTCTCGGCAGTCACCGGCCACGGCGGGGACAGCCAGACCGGGTGGCTGCTCGCCGCGCAGCCGGCCGGCATGATCGTGGGCTCGTTCGCCCTCGGCCGGCTGGTGCGGCCGGCCCATCGGCTGGCGCTGCTCCGACCGCTGGCGCTGGCCAGCACGCTGCCGCTCGTCGGCTTCGTGCTCCGGCCGTCGCTGCCCGGCGCCCTGCTCCTGCTGCTGGCGAGCGGGGCTTTGTGGAGCTACCAGGTGCCGCTGCAGGGTGCGTTCGTCGCCGAGATCCCTCCCGAGCTCCGTGGTCGGGCCTTCGGCGTCGCTGCCGGCGGCATCCAGGTGGCCCAGGGCATCGGCGTGCTCATCGGCGGCGGGCTGGCCGAGATCCTGGGGGTCCGCGAGGCGATCACGGCCGCGGGCATCGGTGGTGCCGTGGTCATGCTGGGGCTGGCTCTGCTCAGGACGCCGCCCGGATCACCGTCACCCCGACCGCAAGCGTGAGCTACTTCAGCAGCTTGGACATCCGCCGGTCCGCGAGCGGCTTGCCGCCGGTCTGACAGGTGGCGCAGTACTGCAGGCTCTTGTTCGCGAAGGACACCTCGCGGACCACGTCACCGCAGTCGGGGCACAGCTCGCCGGTACGGCCGTGGACGGCCATGCCGGTGTGCTTCTCGCCCTTGAGCTCGGCGGCCCGCAGCCCCAGCGACCGTTGCAGCGCCCCGGCCAGCACGGTGTTCATGGCCGCGTACAGCCGAGCCACCTCGTCGCCGGTCAGCGTCGCCGCCATCTTGAACGGCGAGAGTCGGGCGAAGTGCAGGATCTCGTCAGAGTAGGCGTTGCCGACGCCAGCAATGACGGACTGGTCGGTCAGCACGCCCTTGACCTGCTGGCGGTGACCGGCCAGCAGCGCCCCGAACGCGTCGATGGTGAGGTCGGGCGAGAGCGCGTCGATGCCCAGCCGGCTCACCCCCGGCACGTCGTGGACGTCGCGTACGACGTAGACCGCCAAGCCCTTCTTGGTGCCGGCCTCGGTCAGGTCGAAACCGCTGCCGTCGTCGAGGTGCACCCGTACGGCGAGCGGGTTCTTGCCACCGGGACGGGGCGGGGCGGAAGGCAGACTGTCACGCCAGTGCAACCAGCCGGCCCGGGCGAGATGGATCACCAGATGGAGCCCCGACACGTCGAGGTCGAGGAACTTCCCGTGGCGCGAGACCGACTCGATCTCCAGCCCGACCAGCGCAGACGGCGCCGGGTCGAACGTCTTCAGCGCGCTGAGCGAGGCGAGGTCGACCCGGGCCACGACGCGCCCCACCGCATGGTCGCGCAGGAACGCGACCAACGCCTCGACCTCCGGCATCTCCGGCATGGGTCAAGTCTGCCATCCCGGCTGACTAGCCGACGGGCACCAGCCGGCGCGCCTGCGAGGACGCCCGCTGCCCCGCGGCGTGGGCCTGGAGGCTCGCGTCGTGGGAGGCGTGCTTGAGCTCGCGCACCGCGTCATGGCTCCGATGCCGGACGCCCGGGCGGCCCTCGAGGTCGACAGCGGCGATGAGGAGCCCACCGAGCATGCTGAGGTTCTTGGTGAACTGCTGCTGCTGAGCGTGGCGTTCACCCTGGTCGTCCTTCTCCCAGAACCGATGCCCAGCAAGGGTTGTCGGGATCAGGCTGCCGGCCAGCACCAGCGACGCGAGCCGCGGCATGCGGCCGGTCGCCAGCGAAAGGCCGGCGACCAGCTGGACAGCGCCATTGAGACGGACCAGCTGCACCGGGTCCTCGGGCAGCGCGAACGGCAACCGGGCGGCGAGCTTGGGCCCGATCGTGGCGGCGGCTGACGCCTTGCCCTTCGGGTGGAGCAGGGCGTCCAGACCGCCGGTGACGAACATGGAAGCGAGCATGGGACGGGCGGTGGCCCGGATCAGCGGCATGGCCGTTCTCCTTCGATGGCTGCGTTCTCCACCCCTACCCGCACCCCGGCTCAGCCATGCAGGCCGTCCGTCAGCTGGACGACGTGCCCAGCGTGATCGTCACCGTCTTGACCGCGCCGGCCCGGCTGATGGTCAACGTCACCGTGTCCCCGGGCAGGTGCGACCGGATGGTCGCGATGAGCGTGTCGGAGTCGGTGGCGATGGTCGAGTCGATCTTCTGGATCACGTCGCCGACCTGGAGGCCCGCCTTGGCTCCGGGAGTGCCCGCAGGGACCCGTACGACCTCGACGGTCGTCACGCCGGTCTTGGCGTCCGTCTTGGTGTTGACGCTGATGCCGAGCTGGGCGTGGGTCGCCTTGCCGGTCTTGATCAGCTGCTCGGCGATGTTCTTGGCCAGGTCGATCGGGATGGCGAAGCCGACGCCGATGCTGCCGGACTGGGTGCTGGCGGAGCTCGAACCGAGCGAAGCGATGGCGCTGTTGATGCCGATGACGTTGCCGTTGTCGTCGACCAGGGCACCGCCGGAGTTGCCCGGGTTGATGGCGGCGTCGGTCTGGATGGCGCCGAAGACCGTCACCTGCTGGGTCGTGGTGGCCGTGCTGCCGGTGCCGGTGCTCGGGCTGGCACCGCTGTTGTCACCGAACGGGTCGAACTGGTTGCCCTGCTGCTGCTGCTGTTGCTGCTGGTCGGCCGTCGTGTCGACCGGCCGGTTGAGCGCGGAGACGATGCCGGAGGTCACGGTGCCCGACAAGCCGAGGGGGGAGCCGATCGCGAGGACGGCGTCACCGACCCGTACGCCGGCCGACGACCCGATGTGCGCGACCTGGAGGTTGGTGCGGGCGACCTTGATCACGGCAAGGTCGGACGAGAGGTCCGTGCCGACGATCGTCGCGGCAGCGTTGGTGCCGTCGTTGAAGTGGACGGTCACCGAGCCCGACGTCGCGGCTGCGGCCACCACGTGGTTGTTGGTCAGGATGTAGCCGTTGGCCGCGATCACGATGCCCGACCCGGTGTCGCCGCTCTGGCCGCTGACGACGTCGATCGAGACCACGACCGGGAGGACGGCGGCGGCGATCGCAGCGTAGGACTTGGGCGTGCTCGAGCCGGAAACCCCCTGCGCGGCCGCACCGATCGAGGTCGGGGCTGCTCCGGACGTCGGAGCTGCCGCAGGCGACGAAGTGCTGCCGTTGCTGGCGAACTGGCTGCCGCCGATCGCTCCGGCCCCACCGGCGACCAGGACGAGCGCGACCAGACCTGCGAACACCAGCAGCCCGCGACGGGACCGGGGGCGCTTGGGCGCGGGTCCGACGAGGGTGTCCGGCCCTGGCGTCCAGCTCGGCGGCGCGGGCGGTGGGGTCATCGGGTAGCTCATGTTGACCGTGTCCTCGTAGCCGCGAGGATCACCCCATGGCGTGAACGACGGCCCTCTACGGCCCTGCGCCGCAGGCGTCTGGTCTGCACCGGTCTCGCTCATCAGTGTGCTCCTCCAACGACTGGTGCCATTACTCTCGCCACGCCAACTGAAAGGAACCTGAATCAGCGCTCCTTGTTTCACTGCGCGCAGTGTTCCTCCCCGTCCCGTTGGCGATCATCCGTGAATGTTTCCGCTGCTATGTTCCGTCTCGTGAACTGGCGCCGATCGGTACGGGTGCTGGCGCCCCTTGTTGTCATTGCCGCCGTCAGCATCCTCGACCTGGCCAACTCCCGGCAGACCGTCGTCCTCGGCCTCGTCGCCACCGCTCCCCTGCTTGCGGCCAACCTGGTCGGCATGCGGCTCACGGCGGTCTACGGCGTGCTGTCGCTGGTGGCCGCGGTGCTGCTCGGTTTCACGGACGATCTGTACAGCACGTCGGCGCAGCGCACCGGCCAGGTGGTACGCATCTCCGCCGTGAGCATCGCGGGCATCATCGGCGTGCTTGCGGCCCGACGGCGGATGCGCCACGAAGCGCATCTGCAGTCGGTGACCCGGGTGGCCGAGGTCGCGCAGTACGCGGTGCTCGCCCCCATCCCCCCGCGGCTCGCCGGGCTCGCACTGGCGGAGCAGTACACCAGCGCGGCGATCGATGCCCGCATCGGCGGCGACCTCTACGCGGCGGTGGACACCCCGTTCGGGGTGCGGCTGCTCATCGGTGACGTCCGCGGCAAGGGCCTGGAGGCGGTACGGCTGGCGTCGACCCTGCTCGGAGCGTTCCGGGAGCGGGCGGACGAACGTGACGACCTGCGCGTACTGCTCCATGACCTGGACCGGGCCGTGCGTCGCGTGGCCGACGACGAGGACTTCGTGACCGCAGTGGTGGCCCAGGTCACGCCCGACGGCACCCTTAGCCTGGCCAACGCCGGCCACCCGGCCCCGCTGCTGCTCAGGGCCGGCATCGCGACCGTTTTGCGCCCCCCTTCGCGCTGCCCACCGCTGGGCATGGCGGACGAGTGCGAGGTGCTGACGGTCGAGCTCGAGGTCGGCGACCGGTTGCTGCTCTACACCGACGGGCTCGGCGAGGCCCGGCACCGTACCGACGGCTCGTTTTTCCCGCTGCGCCGCATGGCAACGCCGGCGCTGAGCAGCGGGTCCCTCGACGAGGGGCTGCGCGGCGTCCAGGAGTCGGTACGCGACTGGACCGGTGGGGCGCTGTCCGACGACGTGGCCCTGCTCGCGGTCGAGGTGCTCGAGGTAACCGCGAAACCCTGAGTCGTCAGGTGCTGGGCGTCGCCGCCGGGGTGGCAGGAGCTCCGCTGCCCCGGGCGCCGCCGAACGCCGGCCGCAGCGCGGCACAGGCCTTGACGGCCGCCGCAGTCTTGGGATCGGCCGTGTTGAGCGCGCCGATGCCACCGAAGCCGCCACCGCGTCGACCGGCAGCACCGCTGGCACCCGGGGTCGGCACGCCCCCCGAGGGGCGGGCCGCCTGGGTCGGCAGGACCACGCCGTGGTCGGAGAGGCAGCTGCGGTAGGCCGTCAGCTCGGACTGCAGCTGCGCGTTGTTGCCGAGCGCGCCTCCGCCGAAGCCGCCGGTCGGGCGCAACGACGCGCACGCCTTGGCCGCCGCGGCGGCCGGGCCGGAGGTCGCGAAAGCCCCGCCGAAACCGCCGCTGCGGGGAGCGCCGCTCGGTCGTGCCGCACCGCTGGGTCGAGCTGCCCGGGTCGGGATGGTGACACCGTGCTGCTTGAGGCACGCGGCGTACGCGGCGAACCCGTTGGCGCCACCTGCTGCCGGCGTGCCCGACGCCGCCGCTGGGGCACCGCTCACGGCCGCCGAGGTCGACGCCGCTGCGGCCGCACCCCCGCTGGACCCGCCTCCGCAGCCCGCCACCGTTGCCACAGCCAGGGCGAGCGCTGGGAGGGCGAGGGCTGCGCGGCGGCGGTGGAGCAGCGGGGCGACGGACGACGACAGCGGCACAGAAACCTCAGGTCTCGACAGCGGGTGGGGGGAGGGTGGTGGACACAGGCTGGGGGAGGGTGGTGGCAGGTGTCCCCAGTGTCGAGGGGCAGCGCTGGGACAGGGCTGTCATGAGCCTGGGCAGTTCCTGTGAACGCAGGGCTGGCTACGCTTCCGCCATGACCGACAAGCTGCGCGTGGCCGTCGTGGGGACCGGCGAGTGGTGGGGCCGCGAGCACGCCCGCGTCTTCTCGGTACGCGACGACACCGAGCTGGTCGCCGTCGTCGGACGCACGCCGGAGAAGACGCAGCGGCGAGCGCAGGAGTTCCGCACCACCCCGTACACGAACCTCGCCACGATGCTCGAGGCGGAGCAGCCCGACCTGGTGTCGCTGTGCCTGCCGAACGAGAGCCACTTCGACACCACGCTCGAGGTGATCCGGGCCGGCGTGCCATTGCTGGTGGAGAAGCCGCTGGTCTTCGAGCCGTGGCAGGCCGCCTACCTGCTCGCCGAGGCCGCCAAGCGCGACCTGTTCTTCGCCCTCAACTTCAACCATCGGTACGCGGTGCCGGTGCAGATGGCCGCGCAGGCGATCCGGGCCGGCGAGCTCGGTGAGCTGGTGTTCGCGACGTGGCGCTTCGGCGGCGAGCCCGGCACCAGCCAGCACCCGTGGGCCAACCTGATCGAGACGCAGTGCCACGGCTTCGACATGCTCGAGCACCTCCTCGGCCCCATCGCGACGGTGTCGGCCGAGGTCAACGACCTGACCGGGCACGGGTTCTCGACCGTCGCCGTCGCGCTGTCGTTCGCGGGCGGAGCGATCGGCACCATGCTCGGCACGTACGACTCGTCCTACGCCTACCCCCGCGCGCACATGCTCGAGGTCAACGGCACCGAGGGTCGGCTGCTCATCGACGACACGGTGCGCCGGTTCACCCAGTCCCGTACGGGCGATGCGACCGCCCGGGTGTGGGAGGCCGGGCTCTTCGACGACCGCGGCCGCGACTTCGGCGCGATGTTCGAGGCGCACCTCGACGAGCTGGTGCCGGCCCTGCGCGCCGGCGGACCGCCGCCGATCCATGCCGCAGCCGGCTCACGGGCACTGGACGTGGCGACCGCGGTCATCCAGTCGGCGCGGGAGCGGCGTCATGTGGCGGTGCCAGCTCCGAGCTGAGGCTCTCGTCCAGGTCCGCCGCCCCCAGGTCTGACTCCGGCTCCGGTTCGGGCACGGCCGGCAGAAGGACGCGGAACGTCGCGCCCTTGCCCGGCGCGGTCTCCAGCTCGACCCGGCCGGCGTGAGCGGCGACAAGGGCCGCCACGATCGACAGTCCCAACCCGGTGCCGCCGAGGCTGCGATTGCGGGACGACTCGGCCCGGAAGAACCGCTCGAACACCCGCGCCGACGCCTCCTCGTCGAGGCCTGGCCCCTCGTCGGCGACCTCGACCAGGGCGTAGAGACCCGTGGACTCGACGCGGCTTCCGACCCGTACCGTCACCGGGGTGCCAGCCGGCGTGTGCGTCAGCGCGTTGGTGACCAGGTTGCCCACCACCTGGCGCAGCCGCGACTCGTCGCCGATGATCTCGGGCGGCGTGGGGCCGGGCAGGATCTCGAGGGTGACGTCGCGGTCCGGCGCCACGGCCGCAGCAGCGTGCACCGCGTCGGCGCCGAGCACCACCAGGTCGACGATCTCCCGCTCGAGCGGCCGCTGCTGGTCGAGCCGGGCGAGCAGCAGCAGGTCGTCGACGAGCAGCCCCATGCGGGCCGCCTCGTCCTCGATGCGGCGCATCAGCCGGGCCAGGTCGTCCGGGTTGCCTGCGGCGCCTTGCCGATACAGCTCGGCGAAGCCGCGGATCGACGTCAACGGGGTACGCAGCTCGTGGCTGGCGTCGGTCACGAACCGGCGCATGCGCTGCTCGGACGCGAGGGCCCGCTCCTCGGAGTCGCGGCGCACGCGGAACGCACTCTCGATCTGGCTCAACATGCCGTTGACCGACAGGGCAAGCCGGCCGACCTCGGTGCGCGGGTCGCGGTGCGGCACCCGGCGACTGAGATCGCCCGCCGCGATGGCGGCAGCCGTGTGCTCGACGTCGGCGAGCGGGCGCAGGCTGCGCCGGACGATCCAGTAGCCGAAGCCGGCCATCAGGACCAGCACGGTCACGCCGATCACCAGCTCGTCCAGCTCGAGCCGGCTGACCGTGTGCTCCACCTCGTCCAGGCTGCTGGCCACCAGGATGACCTCGGGCCCGATCACCATGGCGTGCACCCGCCAGTGGGCGCCGCCACCCTTGCTGGCGACCGTGAACGGGGCGGACTCGGCCAGCGCCTTCTTCTGCGTCCAGACCGGCAGCTGCGGCGGCTGGGTGCCGTCGGTGATGGACGAGTGGTAGGTCACGGTGCTGCCGTCGAGGGAGTTGCACTGGACGTACTGGACCCGCCCGAAACCGCGGCGATCGGGGCCACGGCTGCTGCAGAACGAGCTGATGAAGCCGGCCTGTTCCGGGGTCAGGACGACGGTGCCGGACGTGGCCGTGGCCGTCTCGCTGTCGGGGATGAACGGGTTCGGCGGCCGGGCGCCACCGATCTGGCTGTCGACGCGGTCGACCATGTACGAGCGCAGGGCGGTGGACGCCGCCGCGCCCGCGAGGAACAGCCCGATCGTCGCGAGGGCCAGCACCGATGCCACCAGCTTGACCCGCAGCGGGGTCCGCTCCGAGAGCGCCCGGACACGACGGAACCGGCGACGGCGAGGGGGTGCCCCGTCGTCGCCGGCCGGGGTGAGGGGCTCGGTCGTCACCAGCGTCAGCTGCGCGGCAGCCGCAGGACGTACCCGACGCCGCGCAGCGTGTGCAGCAGCCGCGGCTCAGTCGTGTCGATCTTGCGGCGCAGGTAGGAGACATAGGACTCGACGACGTTCATGTCGCCACCAAAGTCGTAGTTCCACACGTGGTCAAGGATCTGCGCCTTGGACAGCACCCGGTTGACGTTCTGCATGAAGTAACGCAGCAGCTTGAACTCGGTCGGCGACAGCGGGACGAGCTCGCCCGCCTTCCACACCTCGTGGGTCTCGTCGTCCAGCTCGATGTCGGCGAAGGTCAGCCGTACGGTCGTGCCGCCGGTCGGGGTGCCGCCGACTCGTCGCAGCACCGCCCTGATGCGGGCGATGACCTCCTCGAGGCTGAACGGCTTGGTGATGTAGTCGTCGCCACCGAGGGTGAGACCGTTGACCTTGTCGTCGGTGCCGTCCCGCGCGGTCAGGAAGACGACCGGCATCCGCTGCCCTTCACCGCGCAGCCGGCTGACCACCCCGAACCCGTCGAGGCCCGGCATCATCACGTCGAGCACCAGCAGGTCGGGGCGGAACGTGCGGGCCACCTCGAGCGCCTGCTGTCCGCCGGCTGCGGTGGCTACCTCGAAGCCCGCATAGCGCAGGCTGGCCGAGAGCAGCTCGACGATGTTGGGCTCGTCGTCGACGACGAGCAGCCGCGCCTCAGGCCGGACCTCGGGGTTCACAGAGTTCATGGTGCTCGCGTTGCTCATGCTGCTAACCACCGGCTCCTCCAGGTGCTGCGGCTCCGCCGGCACCAGCGCCGGCGCCTGTCCCCGTCCCCGTACCCGTTCCGGTGCGCTGCCGACCGCCGAAGCCACCGAAGCCACCCGCCCCCGCACCGCCACCCTGGGTGACGGTCGTTGCCTTGACCACCCCGTCCGACCCGGTCGTGCCCTGGACGATCACCGTCGAGCCGGGCGCCAGGTCGCCAGCCGTACCGTTCTTGGTCACCTTGATCGTGGTGCCCTTGCCGGTCGTGACCTTGACGATGCTGCCGTCGGTCGCGGTGAGGTAGATGGTGTTGCCGTCGACCAGCTTGACCGTGCCGACCGTCGCGCCGCCAGCACCCGCTGCCCCACCAGCCCCCGCGGCCGCTCCGGTCCCGGCAGCTGCCGCCCCGGTCCCGGCCGCCGCGCCGGTGCCCGTGCCCGTGGCGCCGGTCCGGTTGCGGAAGGCAGCGGCCAGGTTGGCGGTGCTGCCGGTGGAGCTGCTGCCTTCGTGCTTCTGGGTGATGACGCCACCGAGAAAGCCGCCTGCGATCAGCACCGCGGAGGCCAGGAATGCCGTAGCACCAGGCAGTTTGCGGCGCGGCGGTCCGGACGACAACGCGTAGGAGAGGTCGTCGTCCATGCCGATGGGCGCGTTCAACAGGTCGGCCGGCAACGCGCCCACCGGTGAGGTCACCTCGGGTCCTGCGCTGCTCACCCGTACCGGCTGGGGCTGCTCGGCCACGTCCATGATGTCGAGACCGTGATCGACGGTCCCGCTACGCCGGCGAATGCTGGCCATCTAGCTCTCTCTTTCTGCACGGTTCGGGCAAGCAGCAGGGCGGTGCATGGTCACTCGTAGCGCAGGGCGTCGATCGGGCGCAACGACGCGGCCCGGTTGGCGGGGTAGCCACCGAAGAACAGCCCGATGACCACGGACACCCCGAAGGCCAGGGCGATCGAGCTTGGGACGATGACCGGCTTGACCCCGACGATGGTGAAGTGCGAGCCGACGAAGCCGCCGAGCACGCCGAGGGCCCCACCTATCAACGACAACAACGTGGCCTCGGTGAGGAACTGCCCGAGGATCGCGGAGCGTGGGGCACCGATGGCCTTGCGGATGCCGATCTCTCGGGTCCGTTCGGTCACGGTCACCAGCATGATGTTGGTGATGCCGATGCCGCCGACGAGCAGCGAGATCGCGGCGACCGCACCCAACAGCACAGTGAACGTCTTGGACGTGCTGGTGCTCGCGGTGAGCAGGCTGGCCTGGTTGAGAATGCGGAAGTCGGCGCTCGCCGTGCTGGTGATCTTGTGCCGCGTGTCGAGGATCGAGGTGATCTCGGACTGCGCGTCGTTGATGGTCTTGGCGGTCTTGGCCTCGGCGATGATCTCGGTCAGCGACCCATAGCCGGTGAACGACTGCTGCACGGTGGTCAGCGGGGCGATCGCCGTGTCGTCAGCGTCCTGGAAACCCGTGGATCCCTTGGAGGCCAGCACTCCCACGACGGTGAACGGCGTGCCGTTGACCGTGATCTGCTTGCCGATCGGGTCGATCGTGCCAAACAGGTTGGTCACCACGGTGGTGCCCAGCACGATCACCTTGGAGCCGTTGGTGACGTCCTGGTTGCTGAAGTAGGTGCCCGACGTGACCGGGTTGTTGGTGGCCTGGAAATAGCTGGGGTAGGTGCCGAGGAACGACGTGATCGACGTGGAAACGCCTGCGTACGCGGCAGTCTCCGTGGTCGAGGCCACCGGCGAGGCACTCAGCACGTCGGGCGCCTGGTCGGCGTCGACCAGGGCCTTGGCGTCGGCGACGGTGAGGTCTTTGGCGGTCGACGCGGCGTTGGCCGCACGCCCGCGGCCGAAGCCGCCGCCGCTGTGCGAGATCGTCAGCGTGTTGGTGCCGAGCTTGTCGATGTTGGACTGGATCGCCTTGCTGGAGCCATTTCCGACCGCCACCAGCAGGATCACCGAGCCGACGCCGATGAGGATGCCGAGGGTGGTGAGCGCACTGCGCAGCTTGTTGGCGCCGAGCCCGACGAGGGCGAAGCGCATGACCTCGAACGGCCCCATCAGACACCGACCGACTGGTGTCGCGGCGGCGGGTCGGTGACGGCAGCGTGGCGGACGTCGCTCACGACCTCGCCGTCCACGAGCCGGACGACGCGCTTGGCGTGGGCCGCCACGTCGTCCTCGTGGGTGATGATCACGATGCTCCGTCCGCTCATGCTCAGCCGGTCGAAGATGTCGAGCACCTCATGGGTCGACTTGGTGTCCAGGTTGCCGGTCGGCTCGTCGGCGAGCAGCAGGGCCGGTGACGTGACGAGGGCGCGGGCCACGGCGACGCGCTGCTGCTGGCCGCCGGAGAGCTCGTTCGGCTCGTGGTCGACCCGGTCGGAGAGCCCGACCAGGTCGAGCGCTGCCAGCGCCCGGCGGCGGCGCTCCGCACCCTTGATGCCGGCGTAGGCCAGCGGCAGCTCGACGTTGGCGAGAGCCGTCGTGCGGGCGATGAGGTTGAAGGCCTGGAAGATGAAACCGATGCGCCGATTGCGTACCAGGGAGAGCTGCGACTCGGCGAGACCCCGCACGTCGATGCCGTCGAGCCGGTAGACGCCCGAGGTGAGGATGTCGAGGCAGCCGATGACGTTCATCAGGGTGGACTTGCCGGAGCCGGACGCGCCCATGATGGCGACGTAGTCACCGCGCTCGACGATCAGGTCGATGCCGCGGAGGGCGTGGACCGCCGTCTCGCCCTCGCCGTAGGTCTTGACCGCGCGGGAGATCTCGATGACGCGTCCCGCGGTCACCCCCGACCACCGGCGGCGCCGCCGAGGCCTGCGCCCGTACCGCCCGTGAGCGTGCCGGTCACTCCGCGGCCGGCGGGGAAGCCGCCGGTCGGGAAGCCGGTGCTGCCGGTCGTCGTGGTGGTGAGCGCCACGCTCTGTCCCTTCGTGAGGCCGGACGTGACGGCGGTGGTGGTGTCGCCGACCGTGCCGATCGTGACCACTGTTCGGGTACGGGTGTTGCCGTTGACCACGGTCACGGTGGACACGCCCCCGGCGGTGGTCACGGCGGTGCTGGGCACGTACAACGTGTTGTCCGACTCGGACGTGATGACGGCGACGCTGCCGGACTGGCCGACCTTGAGGGTGCTCGGCGCGTTCTTCAGGTTGAGGTAGACGGTGTAGGAGACGACGCCGCTCGTCGACGTGCCGGTCGAGGAGATCGAGGCCACGGTCGCGTTGACCGGAGTGTCGGGCAGCGCGTTGAGCGTCATCGTCGCCCCCTGGCCGACGTGCAGGCTCGCGGTGTCGTCCTCGGAGAAGCTCGCCTGCACCTGCAGGCTGGTGATGCCGGTGAGGACGATGAAGCCGGTGTCACCGCTGGTGACCGTCGCGGTGTGGCCGGCGATCGAGGCGGCCGGGGTCGGGTCCGAGCTCGACGTGACCAGCGCCGTGCTGCTGGTGCTCGTGCTGCCGGTGCTCGTGCTCCCGGTGCTGGTGCTGCCCGTGCCAGTGGCCCCGGTGCTACCCGTGCTGGTCGACCCCGTGCTGCCCGTGCTGCTTGAGGAGCTGCTGGACGAGCCGCCGGACGAGACCGTTCCCCCGACCATGGTGCTGATCGACTGGACGGTGCCGGCCGACGGCGACTTGAGGACGGTACCGTCGAGGGTGCGCTGCGCCGCGTCGAGCTGGATCTGGGCGGAGGTCACGGAGTTCTTGGCCTGGCTGAGCTGGCTCGCGGTGGGCGGCGCATCGGTCACCGCCTGCTGCGCCTGCTGCGACTTGTAGGACAGCTGCGCCGACGCCACCTGCTGCTGGGCCTGGGTGAGCGACTGGGAGTCCTTGAGCAGCCCGGACGTCTGCTGCTGCTGCGCCTGGGTGAGGCTGTTCGCGGCCTGGGTGACCGCCTGGGTGTCCTGGTCGACCTTGGACTGGTCGGCGGTGACGGCCTTGGCGTTGCTGACCTTGTCGGCCTTGAGGGTCGCCGTATCCGTGGCGAGCGTCGCCTTGGCCGTGGTGACCGTCGCCTGCGCGGTGGCGACCGAGGTGGCGAGGTTGCTGGCGTCGGCCGCGTTGCTCTTCGCCTGGAAGTCGAGGCTGTTCTGGGCGGAGGTGATCTGGGCCTGCGACTGCTCGAGCTGCACTGCTGCTGCCGCCCGCTGCTGGGGGGTCTGGCCCTGGATCAGCTCGGCAAGGCTGGCCTTGGCGGCGGCCAGCCCGTTCTTGGCTGTGGTCAGCGACTCCTGCTGCGTGGTGTCGTCGACCTTGGCCAGCGCCTGGCCGACCTTCACCTTGTCGCCGACCTGGACGTAGACCTGGCGCAGCGTGCCGCCAGTGACGAAGCCGAGACCGAGGTCACTCGGCGAGATCAGCGTGCCAGTGGCGTCGACGGTGGTGACGACGGTCCCCTGCGCGACGGTCGCCGTACGCACCTTGGTCGCGGCACTGGAGCTGCTCGTCCCGATGGAGGCGTAGGCGAACCCGACGGCCGCGAGGAGGGCGACGGCCAGGACGGAGTTGAGCACCAGCGTCTTGCGCCGGTGGAGAAGACGAGGCGACATGGGACGAGACTCGACACAGGTGCTGGGACGCTGCTGTCCCGAACCTGGGAGGCGGCTGTGAGTCCTGGTCTGCGCCGCTGCACGCCCGGGCAGCTCCGGACACACGTCTGCGCCACCCGCTGGGGGCGGGCGGCGCAGACGCCGTGCAAGGGAGATTCGGGGTGGTGACCCGTTAGCTGTTGGTCGTGGGCGGTGCCGTCGGGGTGGCGCCGGCGCCAGGCCGAGGGCCACGGTGACCGGGACCGCCTTGACCAGTGCCGCCCTCCGGACCGCCCCACGTGCCGGCGTTGGCCTTGAGGTCGGTCGTGTCCAGGAGTCGGCTGACGGTGGCGGTGGATCCGCTCACGGTGGCCGTAACCACGACCTCGTCGCCCTTCTTGACCGAGCTGATGCCGTCGCGCGCAGCGCCGACGACGGCAGCCTTGGGCACGACGTACGTCGCCTTGAAGCCGTCCTTGCTGGTGACCTGCAGCGACGTCGCGCTCACCGCGGCGACGGTGCCGGTCTGGACCTGCTCGGTCTCGTAGCCGCCGCCGGACTTGGTGACCACGAAGGTGCCGTGGAGCACGCCAGCACCGAGGCCGGGGCCGCCGAAGCCACCCATGCCACCCGGCCCACGCCCGCCGCCAAATCCCGGGTGACCAGCCGGACCCTCGGCCGTCGGGGGAGCCCCCTCCGTGCTGGGGGAGCCACCCGGAGCGGTGCTCGGCGTCGACCCCGAGGCGGCCACTGCGCCGCCGCCAGCGGCGACGACGAGGGCCACGCCCACGCCAGCCGCAACTCCGCGCGCCTTGCTGCGCGACTTCGGTTGCGCCGGGGTCTCACCCGGAGGAAGCGGCGGCGGTGTGCCGTTCCCGAACTCACCCATGTCCTCGATCATGCAGAAACTCCTCGCTCATCAGGCGCCCCCCTCGTCGACCTTCGGACGGCCCCCTGAAGGCAACCTGAAGCGAAACTGTGAGGGCCTCGGCGTGGGACGGCCACCCGCTCCCGCCGCTGGGCGATGCTGACCGGGTGATCTGCCGGTGAAGGCGCGGGCCCAGGCTTTCCGCCAGGCTGACGGCTACCACGAGTGGGAGCGCCGTACGACGGCACCGCTCGCCGTGCTGGCCGGCGTCTTCCTGGTCACGCTGCTCGTCGACCTGCTCTGGGAAAAGCCGCCGCACGGGGTGCGCCTGGCGATCGACGTGTCCGACCTGGTGATCTGGGTGCTGTTCCTCGCCGACTATCTTGCGCGGCTCTACCTCGCCCAGCGGCGCTGGCACTTCGTACGGACGCACCCGCTCGACCTGCTCGTCGTCGCCATCCCCACGGCCCGCCCGCTGCGACTGCTCAAGCTGGCCCGGCTCGGCGCCGTGCTCGGGTTGTTGCACCGCCGCAGCAAGCGCAGCACCCACGCCCGTATCGCCGTCTCGGTGACGGGCACGGCCGTGGTGCTGCTCGTCGTCGCGGCCGCCGCCATCTTCGACGCCGAGCGCCACGCCCCGCACGCGAGCATCCGGTCCTTCGGCGACGGCCTGTGGTGGGCCGCAGGCACGGTGACGACGGTCGGGTACGGGGACATGGTGCCGGTCACCCTCGAGGGCCGACTCATCGCCATCGCCCTGATGGTCGTCGGCATCTCGGTGCTCGGCGTCGTCACCGCCTCGGTCGCGGCGTGGTTCGTCGGCCAGCTGCGCGACATCAGCGAGGCCGAGGAGCGCAAGGACGCGACCCTCGCCGAGGTGATGGACGAGCTGCGGGCGATCCGGGCCGAGAACCTCGCCCTGCAGCACAAGGTCGACGCGCTGGCCGCCCGTACCGACTAGGTCGTCAGCTGGCGGCGGACCTCGGCCGAGAGTCGCTTGCCGTCGGCACGTCCAGCGACGACGGGGGTGAGCGTCTTCATCACCAGCCCGAGCCCCTGCGGCCCTGTCGCGCCGGTCTCCGCGATCGTCGAGGTCACCAGCTCGGCGAGCTCGGCATCGGTGAGCTGGGCCGGCAGGTAGCGATCGAGGATCGCCGCCTCGGCCAGCTCCTTGTCGGCGAGCTCGGCCCGGTCACCGGTAGCGAACATCTCTGCGGCCTCACGGCGCTTCTTGGACTCCTTCGCGAGTACGGCAAGGACGTCGCCGTCGCTCAGCTCACGGGGAGTCTTGCCGGCCACCTCCTCCGTCTTCACCGCGGTCAAGGCCATCCGCAGCGTGCTCACGACCAGGTCGTCGTGCGCGCGCAGCGCCGCGATCATGTCGTCGTGCAGGGTCTCGGCCAGGGTGCTCACGGGTGCTGCTTTCTCTCGACGGTCAGGCGTCCATCCTCCCCCGACGCGCCAGGAGATATCTCCGCGCGCCATCGTCACTCGTATCAGATGGTTGTGCTCCTCGCTCTGCTCCCCTAACGTGCGGGCGGAACAGCTCGTCGACCTGGGGAGTGCGCGTGCCGAAGTCATTCCTGCCCTGGCGCCGCATCGCCGTGACCGCCGGGCTGACCGCGGTGAGCCTCACGGTCTCGTCCCTGCCCGCCGTGGCGGCCGTCCACCCGGTCGCGACGCACCTGCACATCGCCATCACGCCGACGACGGCCAAGGTCGGCACGTCCGTCGTCGTCACCGGCACTGCCACACCGCGGGTGGCCTCGCTGCCCGTCACGCTGCAGCGACTGGTCGGCAAGAAGTGGACGACCGTTGCCCACGCCAGGACCACCACGACCGGCGCCTACACGATCCGCCTCACCGCACCGAAGAAGGCTGCGACCTGGACGGTACGGGTGACGCGTGCAGCCTCGAAGACCACGAAGGCCGCCAGCACCGGCGGGGTCCACCTGCGTGTGGTGCCGAACGCGTACGCCATCGCCGCGGCGACGAGCGGTGTCGCGCTGCCCAACGGCGGCAGCCTCGTGGTCACCGGCGCGGTCGTGCCCTCGGCCACGGGCACGGTGACGCTGGAACAGCTCTCGGCGGGCGCCTGGGTGACGGCCGCGCAGACGGCGTTGTCCAAGACGTCGACGTTCTCGATCAGCACGGCCTTGAGCACCGGCTCGTACACGTTCCGCGTCTCCAAGGCCTTCAGCACCACGGTTGCCGCCGGCGACGGGGTGCCGTTCGCGGTGACCGTCCTGCCGCCGGATCCGGCCATCACGACCTCCGCCCTGCCCGGCCTGGTCGTCGGCCGATCGGTGTCGGCCACGCTCGTCGCCTCCGGCACCGGCGCGCTGACCTGGACCGTCTCTTCGGGAGCCCTCCCGAAGGGCGTCGCTTTCTCGTCGGCCGGGCGGCTGTCCGGACGGCCGGTCAGCTCCGGCACGGGCAACGTCACCCTCACCGTGACCGACAGCAACGGGCGGAGCGGAAGCAAGACGTTCAGCTGGCAGGTGGCCACGGTCGGGATGCGCAGCTGGGGACAGAACACCTCCGGCGAGCTGGGCAACGGGGGGCTCGTCAGCACGGTGGCTCCCTCCGTCGCGCTGTCGCCCGGCGGGGCATGGCAGGCCATCTCCGGCGGCAACGGATTCACTCTCGGCCTGCGCACCGACGGCACGGTCTGGGTTTGGGGGGCCAATGCGTTCGGCCAGCTGGGACTGAACTCCATGACCGGCGTCGCCACACCGACCGAGCTGGCCCTCGGCGGCGTCGTCTCGATCGCGAGCGGTATCGACAGCGGCTACGCCGTCAAGGCCGACGGCACGGTGTGGGCCTGGGGAAGCAACGTTGACGGAGAGCTCGGCGACGGCACCACCAATGCGAGCCTGGTCCCCCAGCGGGTGCCGGGCCTCACGACGGCGACCAGCGTCGTCGCTGGTGACCATTGGGCGGGGGTCCTGCTCTCCAACGGCACGGCCGTTGCTTGGGGCAACAACGGCGGCGGGCAGCTTGGGGACGGGTCCGGGGTGCAGCAGCTCTCCCCCGTCGGGGTGCAGGGCATCACCACCGCCGTCGCGATCTTCGGGGCACACGAGAACGGCTACGTGGTCCTGAGCGACGGCAGCCTCAAGGCCTGGGGGTTCGCCGCCGGCCTCGGCACCGGCGCAGCGACCCCGGCGCTGGCGCCGGTGACGGTCCCCGGCCAGACCAACGTCGTGACGGTCGTCGACAGCCTGTTCGGGGCCTACGCCCTACACGCCGACGGGACGGTCTCTGCCTGGGGCTCCGGACAGAACGGCCGACTGGGCAACGGCACCACCACCGACAGCGCGACCCCCATCACCGTCCAGGTCAGCGGCGTGCAGGCGCTGGGCGGCGGCGAGTTCAACGGCGCCGCGCTCACCACGTCGGGGCAGGTCTTCACGTGGGGCGCCGGGGCATACGGCGACCTGGGCAACGGCCTCACCTCCGACCAGCCGACACCCGCAGCAGTGCCTGGACTGAGCGGAGTTGTCGACGTGTTCAACGGCTACTACACGGTCTTCGCCCTGGTCGCCGGCGGCTGAGCCGAGTAACACGCCGGCGCCGCAACGCGAAGAGCCGGGACAGTCACCGTGTAGCTGGTGACCGAGCCCGGCTCGACATGCACCCTGTGGGTGGGCGAGGGGGGAGTTGAACCCCCACGTCCTTACGGACACACGGACCTGAACCGTGCGCGTCTGCCATTCCGCCACTCGCCCGTGGACAGCGTCCGAGGCTATCACAGCGGCACCTCTCACCGCGGGCACCCAGATACGCGGATACGATCACCCCGAGCCGGGAAGGGAGTCGGCGTGGGAGTTCTGCAGCGTTTTGAACGCCGGCTCGAGGGCCTGGTGGAGGGGGCCTTCGCCCGTGCCTTCAAGGGCAACGTGGAGCCGGTCGAGATCGCGGCCGCCCTGGAGCGGGAGGCACTCGACAAGAAGGCGATCGTGGGTGCCGGCCGCGTGCTGGTGCCCAATGAGTACGTGGTGCAGCTCGGCAACGCCGACTACGCACGACTTTCCCCGTACGCGCGACAGCTCGGGATCGAGCTCGCGACCATGGTCGAGGAGTCGGCCGCCGAGCAGCAGTGGTCCTTCGTGGGCGACGTCGCCGTCACGCTCGAGGAGGTCGACTCGCTCGAGACCGGGGTGTTCCACGTCCACAGCACGGTGGTCGACCTCCAGGGCGTCGAGACGGCCGCGGACCCCCACCGCACCCAGGTCATCGCCAAGCAACCGGCCGCCACCGGCTTCACCGGCAACCCGCGACTCGTGCTGAGCACCGACGGTAAGGGCCGCGAGGTCGCCGAGCGAGCCGTCCAGCTGCTGACCCCGGTGACCATCATCGGACGCGGCCACGACGCGCAGCTGCGGCTGTCCGACCCCGGCGTCTCGCGCCACCACGCCCAGGTCGAGCTGCGCGGCGGCCTTGTCTGGCTCGAGGACCTCGGCTCCACCAACGGCACCACGCTCGACGGCGCGCCAGTCTCGGCGCCCACCGAGCTGACCAGCGGCCAGCGCATCGCCCTGGGGTCGAGCGTCCTGGTGTTCCTCCGCGACCCGGGTGGCTCGTAGTGCAGAGCAACACCGTCCCGGACCTCGCCATCTTCGGCATCCGGATCGGACTCCTCGCGCTGCTGTGGGTCTTCGTCCTGGCAGCGGTACGGGTGATGCGCAACGACCTCACCGGCACCGGCGCGGCCCGTACCCTCGCCCGGCCCGCCCCGCCCACGGTCAAGCCGACGCAGCGCAAACCACCGAAGCCGCCGAAGGGCAAGGCGGTCCCGCGCAAGCTGGTCGTCACGGCGGGCGGGCTGACCGGCACGAGCATGCATCTCGGCGACGAGACCATCACCATCGGCCGCGCCGACGACTCGACCCTTGTCCTCACCGACGACTACGCCTCTGCGCGGCACGCCCGGCTGGTGCCGCGTGACGGGCAGTGGCTGATCGAGGACCTCGGCTCGACCAACGGCACCTACCTCGACCGCGACAAGGTGACCGGGCCGACGATCGTGCCGCCCGGCGTGGCGATCCGCATCGGCAAGACCGCGATCGAGCTGCGTCGATGACCGCCCTGCGCTTCGCCGCGCGCTCCGACATCGGGCTGCTGCGCGACGGCAACGAAGACTCGGTGTACGCCGGCCCGCGCCTGCTCGCGGTCGCCGACGGCATGGGCGGCGCCGCGGCCGGCGAGGTGGCCAGCGCGGTCGCCATCGCCGCGCTCGCCCCGCTCGACGAGGACCCGCCCGGCGCCGACCTGCTCGACGCCCTGACCAACGCCGCGTACGAGGCCAACGACCAGTTGCGCGCGATGATCGCCCACGACGGGGCGCTCTACGGCATGGGCACCACGCTGACCGCGATGCTCATCGCCGGCACTCGCATCGGCCTGCTGCACATCGGCGACTCCCGCGCCTACCTGCTCCGCGACGGCGTCCTGACCCAGATCACCCATGACCACACGCTGGTGCAGACCTTCGTCGACGAGGGCCGCATCACCCGCGAGGAGGCCAACAGCCACCCGCAACGCGCGCTGATCCTGCGTGCCCTCAAGGGTGACGACCACCTCGACCTCGACCTGTCGGTGCGCGACACTCTGCCCGGCGACCGCTACCTGCTCTGCAGCGACGGGCTCTCCGCGGTCGTCTCCGACGCCACCCTGCTCGAGGCCCTGCTGCTCCCGGACCCGCAGGAGTCGGTCGACCGCATGGTCGACCTCGCGCTGCGCGGGGGCGGCCCCGACAACATCACCTGCATCGTCGCCGAGGTGCTCGACGAGGCGGCCGACGGCAGCGACGCGGTCGTGGTCGCCGGTGCCGCCTCCGAGTACACCCCCATCACCCTCCCGAGAGCCGACACCCCGGCCGCCCGTGCCTCGCTGATGACCGCCCCGGCCAAGGCCACCCAGCCGGTCATCCGCTCCTACGCCGCGGCCCCCGCCAACCGCAAGCAACGCCATCCGGTACGCCTCGTGGTGATCCTCCTGGTCGTCGTCGGAGTCGTCGCGGGCGTGCTGCTGGGCGGCCGCGCCTACCTGCACCGGCAGTACTACGTCGGCGTCCACAACCAGCAGGTCACGATCTTCCGTGGCGTACCCGACTCCTTCGCCGGCGTCGACCTTTCCTCGGTCAAGACCAACACCGGCATCCCGGTCAACTCCCTCAAGCCGTTCTGGCGCGACAAGGTGCAAGGCACCATCACCGCCAGCAGCCTGCACGGCGCCGAGCAGGTCGTCGTCGAGCTGCGGGCCAACCAGCTGCCGCCGTGCGCGGCAGGCGTCGCGCCAGGGACACCACCCAGCTGCGTCGCCGCGACCCCGTGACCGCCGTCGCGGCCGGTGCGCCGGCAGCCACCCTCCCGCCAGTGCGCGCCGGCAGGAGACCCGAGGCGCTCATGCTGGCGCTGGGTCTTCTGGTCGACCTTGCGGCCTACGTCGCCGTCGGCGTCGGCCACGACAAGTCCTTCCCGCCCTCGATCGGCTGGTACGCAGGCGGTTTCGCGACGCTCTACCTCGCGGCCCACCTCGCCGTACGCCGCCTTGCGCCGTACGCCGACCCCCTGCTGCTGCCCCTCGTCGCGTTCCTCAACGGCCTCGGCCTGGTCCTCATCCACCGGCTCGACCTGGCCGACGAGGACCGCGCACGCCAGCTCAACCGGGTCGCTCCCCATGGCGACGCCCACGTGCAGTTCATCTGGATGCTGCTCGGCATGGTGCTGTTCGTCGCGGTGATCGCCGTCGTCCGCGACCACCGCACCCTGCAGCGCTACACCTACACCGCAGCCGCGGTCGGCGTGGCCATGCTGCTCGTCCCGGCCGTGCTACCGGCCCGCTACAGCGAGGTCAACGGCGCCAAGATCTGGGTGCGGGCAGCCGGTTTCTCGTTCCAGCCGAGCGAGGTCGCCAAGATCCTGCTCATCATCTTCTTCGCCGGCTATTTCGTCGCCAAGCGCGACGTACTCTCCTTGGCCAGCAGGCGTTTCTTCGGCCTCAACCTCCCCCGCGGCCGCGACCTCGGGCCGGTCGTGGTGGCCTGGCTGCTGATGCTCGCGGTCGTCGTCTTCGAGCGCGACCTCGGCACAGCGTTGCTGTTCTTCGGCATCTTCACGGCCATGCTCTACGTCGCCACCGAGCGCACCTCGTGGCTCGTCATCGGCGTCGCGCTGTTCGCCGCCGGCTCCTACGCCGCCGACCAGCTGTTCGCCCACGTCCGCGAGCGGGTCGACATCTGGCTGCACCCGTGGTCCCAGGCGCAGGGCCACGCCTACCAGCTGGTGCAGGGACTGTTCGGCCTCGGCACCGGCGGCGTGCTCGGCACCGGCCTCGGCTTAGGCCGGCCCGACCTCGTTCCCTTTGCCAAGACCGACTTCATC
This sequence comes from Acidothermaceae bacterium B102, assembly GCA_033097465.1. Taxonomy (GTDB): domain Bacteria; phylum Actinomycetota; class Actinomycetes; order JAWWOL01; family JAWWOL01; genus JAWWOL01. The sequence continues at coordinate 1,533,100 of AP028633.1, read as the reverse complement.
ACCGCCACCCTCGGCGAAGAGCTGGGCCTCGCCGGTCTCATGGCGGTCCTCGTCGTGTACGGGCTGGTGGTGCAGCGCGGCCTGCGCACCGCCGTCCTGGTCCGCGACACCTTCGGCAAGCTGCTGGTCACCGGTCTCGCGTTCTCCTTCGCCCTGCAGGTCTTCGTCGTCGTGGGCGGGGTCACCCGGCTGATCCCGCTGACCGGCATGACGATGCCGTTCCTGTCCTACGGTGGCTCGTCGCTCGTCGCCAACTGGGTCATCATCGGCTTGCTGGTACGCGTGAGCGACGCGGCCCGCAGGCCCGTACCGCAGGCCGCCGTTCGTGCCCCTGCGCCCGACGAGTCGCCGACGCAGGTGATCGCATGAACCGCGCCGTGCGCCGGGTGTCCATCGCCTGCCTGCTGCTGTTCCTCGCACTACTGGTCAACGCCAACATCCTGCAGGTCGTCGACGCCAAGAGCCTGCGCAACAACCCGCACAACTCCCGCGTCCTGCTCCGCACCTACAGCCGCCCGCGCGGCCAGATCGTCATCGGCGGCGCGGCCGTGGCCGAGTCGGTGCCGACCAACGACCGGCTGAAGTACCAGCGGGTCTACTCCAACGGCCCCGAGTACGCGCCGATCACCGGCTACTACTCGCTCACCCAGGCGGCCACCGGCATCGAGCGGGCCGAGGACGGCGTGCTCTCCGGCGAGGACGACCGGCTCTTTGTCCGCCGGCTGCAGGACCTGCTCACCGGGCGCAGCGTCCGTGGAGGCAGCGTGGTCCTCACCATCGACCCGGCCGCACAGGACGCCGCGTACAACGGGCTCAAGGGCCAGGCGGGCGCGGTCGTGGCGCTCGACCCGCGCACCGGCAAGATCCTGGCGCTCGCCACCTCTCCGTCGTACGACCCGTCGTTGCTCACCTCGCACGACACGGCCAAGATCGCTGCGGCGTGGAAGTCGCTCAACGCCCGTCAGGACAACCCCCTGGTCGACCGGGCGTTGTCCGAGACCTACCCGCCCGGCTCGCTGTTCAAGGTGGTGACGTCGGCTGCGGCGCTCGCCAACGGCACCACGCCGTCGACGCTGATCCCCGCGCCGCACGAGCTGACCCTGCCGCAGACCAGCAACCCGCTGAACAACTTCGGCAACGAGGTCTGCGCCAAGAGCGGCACGATGACGCTGGCCGATGCGCTGCGCATCTCGTGCAACACCGCCTTCGGCCAGCTCGGGCTCACCCTGGGCGCCCAGGTGCTGCAGACACAGGCCGAGGCGTTCGGGCTCAACGACAACGACCTGACAGTGCCGATCCCGACGGCCACCAGCGTCTTCCCGAGCAACCTCAACCCGCCCGAGACCGCCCAGTCGGCCATCGGCCAGTTCGACGTGCGGATCACCCCGCTGCAGGCGGCGATGATCGCAGCGGCCGTGGCCAACAAGGGCACGCTGATGCGGCCCTACCTCGTCGACCAGGTGCTCGGCCCCGACACCAACCCGATCAGCACCACCAAGCCGCAGGTCCTGCATCAGTCGGTCACCCCGGCCATCGCCGCCGAGCTGACCCAGATGATGGTCGGCGTCGTCAAGAACGGCACCGGCACCGCGGCCCAGATCAGTGGGGTCGAGGTGGCCGGCAAGACCGGCACGGCCCAGCACGGCCCCGACTCCACGCCGCACGCCTGGTTCATCGCGTTCGCTCCGGCGCAGAACCCCGTGGTTGCCGTCGCAGTGCTCGTCGAGAACGGAGGGGCGCTCGGCAGCGACGCGACCGGCGGCCGGGTCGCCGCGCCCATCGCGGCACAGGTGATGAAGGCGGTGCTCAAGCAGTGACCGCGGGCTCCGACACCATCGTCGGCGGCCGCTACCGGCTCACGTCGCTCATCGCGACCGGCGGCATGGGTGCCGTCTGGCGGGCACGCGACGAGCGACTGCAACGCGAGGTCGCGGTCAAGCTGCTCAAGCCCGAGCTGCTGCACGTCCAGGGCGCCTCGATCGGCTCGCTGACCCGGTTCCGCGCCGAAGCCCGCCACGCGGCCGCCCTCTCCCACCCGGGCATCGCCGCCGTCTACGACTATGGCGAGACCGCCGACCAGGCCTTCCTCGTGATGGAGCTGGTCGAGGGTGAGCCACTGTCGCGCCTGCTGGCTCGCGAGGGCGCGCTGCCCGTGCCGGTCGCGCTGCGCATCGTCGGGCTGACCGCGCTGGCCCTCGAAGCCGCGCACGACGCCGGCGTCATTCACCGCGACATCAAGCCGGCCAACCTGATCATCGTCGAGGGCCCGGGCGGCCTGGACGTGAAGGTCACCGACTTCGGGATCGCGCGCACGCAGGACGCCGCGCCGCTCACCCGCACCGGCATGGTCATGGGCACGGCCCACTACCTGTCCCCCGAGCAGGCGCGAGCCGGCACGGTCACTCCGTCGAGCGACCTCTACTCCCTCGGCGTGGTCGGCTACGAGTGCCTCACCGGCCACCGGCCCTTCGAGGGGGCCACCGCCTACGCCATCGCCGCGGCCCACGCCCACCAGCCGCCTCCGCCGCTGCCCGACACGATCCCGCCCGCGGTACGTGAGCTCATCGGGCGGGCGCTCGCCAAGAACCCCGCCGACCGGCCCGCCTCCGCGGGTGATTTCGGACGCACCGCCCTGGCCCTCGCCGCAGGCCCGTACCCCCCTCACCTGCCGGTGACAGCGCCCCGCCCAGTCCCGGCTCCACCCACCGCCGTGCTCCCCGCCGTTGCCGTTGCTCCGGCCGCCCGACCCGCCCCACCGCCACCCCTGAGCCGGCGCCGCCACCGCCGACGGCTGTGGTGGATCGTCGTCGTCGCAGCCCTGGTAGGAGCCGCCGCAGCCGTCGCCCTGATCGAGACCGATGCCGCCAAGGCAGCCGCTGTGAGCGTGCAGGACAACCGTTCGGCAGGGCCGAGCGTCTATCCCGAACCGGCCACCAGGCCACAACGACTCGGTCTCGACCCCGCCGCATATGCGACTGATGCACACCAGCGGCGGGTACCGTGACCGGGATGCACCCCGGGCGACCCGCTCGCGGGCACTCTCGAGAGATGGGCACACGAGGTGGCGACGGTGGCTGAGCCCCGGAGGCTGGGCGGCCGGTACGAGATCGGGCCGGTGCTCGGTTACGGCGGCATGGCCGAGGTGCTGCGCGGTCGCGACGTGCGACTGGGCCGCGACGTCGCCGTCAAGATCCTGCGACCCGACCTCGCCCGCGACCCCGCCTTCCAGGCCCGGTTCCGCCGCGAGGCCCAGTCGGCGGCCTCGCTCAACCACCCGGCCATCGTCGCGGTCTACGACACCGGCGAGGACGCGCAGGACGGCGTGACGACCCCGTACATCGTCATGGAGTACGTCGAGGGGCGCACGCTGCGCGAGGTGCTGCAGACCGAGGGCGCCCTTATGCCGGTGCGCGCGCTCGAGATCGCCGCGGGCGTCTGCTCCGCGCTGCAGTACAGCCACGCCGCCGGCATCATCCACCGCGACATCAAGCCGGCCAACGTCATGCTCACGCCGAGCGGCGCGATCAAGGTCATGGACTTCGGCATCGCCCGGGCTGTCACCGCCGCCGCTGCGACCATGACCCAGACGGCCGCCGTCATCGGCACGGCGCAGTACCTCTCGCCCGAACAGGCCCGCGGCGAAGTCGTCGACGCCCGCTCGGACATCTACTCCACCGGGTGCCTGCTCTACGAGCTGCTCACCGGCCGGCCGCCGTTCGTCGGCGACTCCCCGGTGTCCGTCGCCTACCAGCACGTCCGCGAGGACGCCGCTCCGCCGAGCACGCTCGTGCCCGACATCGAGCCTTCGGTCGACGCCATCGTCATGAAGGCGCTGGCCAAGAACCCCGCTAACCGCTACCAGACGGCCGCCGAGATGCAGGCCGACATCACCCGGGCCCTCGCCGGCCGCCCGGTGCTGGCCACGCCGGTGCTGATGATGGAGGCCCGTACCCAGGTCATGGCGGCTCCGGTCGCCGACGTCATGTCGGTACGACCCGCCAGGCGCGAGCACCACTTCCTGCGCGGCTTCGCCTATTTGCTGCTCTTCGGCGCGGTCGCGGCGATGGTGTTCGGCGGCGTGTACGAGCTGCACAAGTCCTTCGGCCCGACCACGCCCAAGACCGTCGCCGTGCCCGACCTGAGCGGCAAGAACCAGGCGGCCGCCCTCGCCGACCTGAAGCAGTTCGGCCTCGTGGGGCAGGTCATGACGGGCAACAGCGGCAAGAAGAAGGGCACCGTCTACAACCAGTCGCCGGTGCCCCAGGCGGCGGCGCGCCCGAGCAGCACGGTCACGTTCTACGTCAGCCTCGGAGCTGCCAAGGTCGTTGTCCCCGACGTCCGCAACCAGCAGGTCGAGTCGGCCCAGGCCGCGCTGCACACGGCTGGATTTGCGCCTGGCCAGATCAAGCTCAAGGACGGCACGACCAAGGGCCAGGTCATCAGCAGCAGCCCCGCCGGCGGCACCACGGCCGCAACCGGCACCCCGATCACCCTGGTCGTCGGCAGCGGCATGACCCCGGTGCCGTCCGTCATCGGGCTGCAGTTCACCGACGCGCAGACCGCCATGACCAACGCCGGCCTCTCGGTGCTGCGGACCAACGCCTTCCGCAGCGCACCAGCCAACACCGTCACGTTCCAGAACCCCAAGCCGAGCAAGGTGGCGCTGGGCACGGTCGTTCAGCTGACCGTCTCGCTCGGACCCGCGCCCAAGCCGGTCGTCACCACGGCGCCCCCGACGACGGCCCCCGTGACGAGCGTGCCGCCAGCTGGTGGAGCGACCCCGCCGCCCGCAGGCACCACGACACCTCCCGCGGCTGCGACGACCACCCCGCCCGCAGCCGCCACGACGACCGCACCAGCAGTGCCACCCCCCGCACCGGTCAGCTGACCTCGGTCAGCCGGTGGCGCACGTCCGCAGCCAGTTGGCCAGCAGTTCGTGGCCGCCCTCGCTGAGCACCGACTCCGGGTGGAACTGCACGCTCTCCAGCGGGTAGTCGCGGTGCCGCAGGCCCATCACGGTGCCGTCCTCGGTCGTGGCGGTGACCTCGAGCTCGTCGGGCACGTGAGCGGGGTCGACCGCCAGCGAGTGGTAGCGCGTGGCGGGGAACGGCTCGGGCAGCCCGTGCAGCACACCGGCTCCGGTATGGAAGATTTCGCTGGTGCTGCCGTGGACCAGCTCCGGCGCCGGGCCGACCACGCCGCCGTACGCGATGGCGAGCGCTTGGTGGCCCAGGCAGATGCCGAGCATCGGCAGGCCGCTGCGCGCGCAGCCGTGGATGAGGTCGACCGACGAGCCGGCGTCCTCCGGACGCCCCGGACCGGGGGAGATCATGACGCCGTCGGCCCCGGTGTTGCGCGGCTCGTACACCTCGTCCGGCGGGAAGGTGACGTTGCCGCGCACCTCGACCGTGGCCCCGAGCTCGCGCAGGTAGTGGACCAGGTTGTGGACAAAACTGTCCCGGTTGTCGACCACCAGGATGCGCGTCACGCCCCTCCGGCGGCCGCCGCCTGCTTCTCCCGCTCCTCCGCCACCAGCACCCGGCGCAGGATCTTGCCGACGAGCGTCCGCGGCAGCGTCTCACGGAACTCCACGAGCTTGGGCACCTTGTACGCGGTGAGCCGCTCGGCGCAGTAGGCCTTGACATCGGCCTCGCTCAGCGTGGCCCCGGGCGCCAGCACGACGAACGCCTTGACCGTCTCGCCGCGATAGGCGTCGGGCACCCCGACCACGACGCAGTCGGCGATGCCGACCATGGAGTAGAGGACCTCCTCGATCTCGCTCGGGTAGATGTTGAACCCGCCGGCGATGATGAGCTCCTTCTTGCGGTCGACGACGGCAAACCAGCCGTCGGCGTCCATGACCGCAATGTCACCGGTGCGCAGGTAGCCGTCGTGGGTGAACGCCTCGTCGGCATCGTCAGGCGCACGCCAGTAGCCGCTCATCACCTGGGGGCCGCTGATGACCAGCTCGCCGGGCTCGCCGACCGCCATGGCGATCGACGGGTCGTCCTGGTCGACGACGCGCGCCAGCGTGCCGGGGATCGGGATGCCGATCATGCCCGAGCGGCGCTGGCCGGTGAGCGGGTTGGCGTGGGTGACCGGTGAGGCCTCGGTCATGCCGTAGCCCTCGACCAGCCGTCCGCCCGTGATCTGCTCGAACGCAGCAGCGATGTCGGCGGGCAGCTTCATCGCGCCGGAGACGCACTCGTTGATCGAGCGCAGGTCGTGCTTGCCGACGTCGGGGGAGTCGAGCATCGCCTTGTACATCGGCGGCACCCCGGGGAACAGCGTGGGCTTCCACTCGTCGATGGCCTCGAAGGCGAGCTGCAGGTCAAAGCGCGGCATCAGCACCAGGTTGCCGGCGAGCAGCACGGTCAGCCCGAGGCACAGCGTCAGCCCGTACGCATGGAACAGCGGCAGCACCGCGAGGGTGACCTCCTGGCCGGCCCGTGCCGTCGTGAACCACAGCCGGCACTGGTAGGCGTTGGCCACCAGGTTGGCGTGGGTAAGCATCGCGCCGCGGGACAGCCCGCTCGTGCCGCCGGTGTACTGCAGCAGCGCGAGGTCGGTCGACGGGTCGATCGGGGCCTGGGCGGCGGGGCCGGGAGAGTGGGCGAGCAGCTCGGTGAACTGCCGCAGCTCGGCATTCTTGGGCACGACGGCCGAGATCTCGGCCCGCTTGGTACGGGCCTTGCTGATCGGCAGCTTGAGCAGCAACTGCTGGCGTCTCGGCAGGTAGTCGATGATCGAGGTGACGACGACGTGCTGGATCGACGTGTCGTGCCGCACCTCGGCCACCGTCGCGTACGCCCGGTCGAGGGTGATGACGACCTTGGCCTCGCAGTCGGCCAGCTGGTGGCGCATCTCGGTCGGCGTGTAGAGCGGATTGTGCTGCACCACCACGGCGCCCAGCCGCAGGATCGCGTAGAAGGCGATCACGTTCTGCGGACAGTTGGGCAGGATCAGCGCGACCCGGTCGCCCTTGGTCACGCCGAGCGTCTCGAGGGCGCCGGCGAACCGGTCGACGTCGGTGCGCAGCTGCGCGTACGTCAGCGTCGTACCGAGGAACGTCACGGCCAAGTTGTTGGGGAACGACGCGGCCGCGTCGTCGAGGAACCGGGTCAGCGGCACGATCGGGAACTCGTAGTCCGCCGGGACCTCTGCGGGATAGGAGCTCAGCCAGGGCCGGGCGTCGTACGCCGCGGTGCCCGGGCCGGCAGCGTCAGGGTCTGCAGCAGTTCCAGTGTCATCGGCTGTCACGAGAGCGAATGCTACGCGGGCGACACCCAAATCAAAGGGTGATCCTGATGGATGTGGCGCCCGGACCAGCGAGTCCGGAGTGCGTGACGGTGGGCTGGTCATTGGTCGAGTCATGGCTGGACGTCGTGCTGGGCTGGTCGACGTTGACGTTGTTCCACGGCAGCCGGGGCTCGACGAACGGGAAGACCAGCAGCAGCAGGAGGGCGACGGCACCCGCGAGCAGCAGCAGCGAGCCGGCCAGCTTGGCCGCCCAGTTGCCCGGCAGGGTGCGCCAGATCCAGACGTACACGGCTCAGCCCCCCTTGACCGGGACGACGTCGGACGGCGGCTTGCTGAACGGCGTGTGCGAGACGAACGTGCCGTAGACCACGAGCCGTTGCCGCGCGGAGTACTTCGGGTTGCAGGTGGTGAAGGTGAAGCTGCGGCCGACCGCGCGCTTGTCCGGGTAGGGATTGTCGATCACGAACGTCGCGGTGGGCTCGACGATGCGGGTGCCGACCACCGTGTACGTGTACCAGCCGTCGGCCATCTCGAAGATCACCGGGTCGCCCGGCTTGAGCTCGTCGAACCGGTTGAACGGAGCGAGGTAGGTGGTGCGGTGACCTGACACCACGACGTTGCCGAGCTGCCCCGGCAGGGCCGTACCGGGGTAGTGGCCGGGGCCCTTCTTCAGGTCGTCGACCCCGACGCCCTCCACCACGACGTAGTGGTAGCCGGTGCCCAGCCGAGGGACGTACAGGATGGTCTCGGGCGAGCCCTTGGCGACCGCGGGGTAGATGACGTCGCCGTCGGTCGCGTGCTTGACCGGTGGCGGGGTCGTCACCGGCGAGCCGGTCGCGGTGGCTCCCGCGCTGGGGCCGGGCGGGTTGGCCGCGGCGAAGGTCTGCTCGATCTTCTTCTCGGCGCTCTGCTGCTGCTGGTGGGTATAGATGCCGGTGAACCACAGCTCGTAGCCGACGAACAGGAAGATGATCACGCCAAGGGTGATCAACAGCTGGCCGAGCCCGGAAATGACGGTCCGGACGACGTCGCCGGTGGTACGGGGAGGGACGACGGCCGCAGCCTCGTCGGTCGCCGTGTCGGTCACGTCACCGTCCTCCACCCGTTCGTCCACCCACGTCGTTCCCCAGCATGCATCGGCAGCAGGATCGCCGGCAGGAGTCCCGCGAGCATGCTTCAGGCACTACGCTAACCCGAGCCCATCGACCGAGACCGAGGAAAACACCGTGCCCAAGTCCCGCGTCCGCAAGAAGAGCGTCTACACCCCGCCAGTGGGGGCGGTCTCCGCCCGCAAGAAGTACGGGTCGCCGCTCACCGGTCCGGCCATGGCCACCATGTTCCTCATCGGCGTGGCGTGGCTGGTCGTCTACTACCTCGACCAGGGTGGCGCGCCGATCCCCGGCATCCACGCCTGGAACCTGCTCATCGGCTTCGGCTTCCTCATCGCCGGCTTCGTGCTGGCGACCCGCTGGAAGTAACCCGAGTTACACCGCTGTAGTTCTCCACAGGAGTTGTCCCCAATGGGGACAACTATCCGGTGAGGGTCGGGAACGTCGCCGTACGGATCGCGATCACGGCGATCGCGACCGCCAGGCCGGCCACGACGGCGCCGGCCTGGATCCAGGCACGGTGCTTGCGCGGGGCGTGGACGAGGCCCCAGGTCACGGCCGCGCCGGTGACCAGCCCGCCGACATGGCCGCGCCAGTCGACGTTGAGGCCAGGGAGAAAGCTGAAGACCAGCGAGTACAGGATCCAGCCGTTGAGCTGGCGGGTGTCGAGGTTCATCCGTTTGGCGACGACGAACAGCCCGCCCATCAGGCCGAAGATCGCGCCGGACGCGCCCCCGGCGACCGTACCGATGGGCAGCAGCAGGTAGGACAGCGCCGACGACCCCGCCAGCGAGACCAGGTAGAGCGCGCCGAAGCGCACCCGCCCGAGCATCCCCTCGAGCTGCGGGCCCACTGTCGCGAGCACGAACATGTTGAGCGCGATGTGCAGGAACCCGAAGTGGACGAAGCCCGCGGTGAACAACCGGTAGTACTCACCGTGGTCGACGCCGTAGGGCCACAGCGCCCAGTTGCTGCGGTAGGCGTCACCCCAGCCGTGCAGCAGCGCCACCAGCACGTTGGCGACGACAAGCGTGTAGCTCACCACACCCTGCTGCGACACCACCCGGGCACCGGTGATCGTCCGCGGACGGCTCGCCCGCCCCTCCTTGACGCACTCCGGGCACTGGAAGCCGACCGGGGCGTCGTTCATGCAGTCAGGGCAGATCGGCCGGCCGCAGCGCGAGCAGCTGACCCGGGTGAGCCGGCCGCTGTGCCGGTAGCACGACGGCGCACCCTCCACCGTGGGCGCAGGCGGGGGTGGCGGCGGCGGAACGGTCACGAGCGGAGGCTCAGGACTCGCGTCGGTCGATGGTGATCGACTCGATGGTCACGGGGGTGGCCGGCCGGTCCATGGAACCAGTCTTGACCTTGCCGATGGCCTCGACCACGTCGACGCCCTGGGTGACCTCGCCGAAAATCGTGTGCTTGCCGGTCAGCCAGCCGGTCGGGGCGACCGTGATGAAGAACTGCGACCCGTTGGTGCCCGGGCCGGCGTTGGCCATCGCGAGCAGGTAGGGCTTGGTGAACGCCAGGTCGGGGTGGATCTCGTCGCCGAAGCGGTAGCCGGGGCCGCCCGTACCGGAGCCCAGCGGGTCACCGCCCTGGAGCATGAAGCCGGAGATGACCCGGTGGAAGACCGTGCCCGAGTAGAGCGGCTCCGTGGACTTCTGACCGCTGCGCGGGTCCGTCCACTCCTTGCCACCCTCGGCGAGGCCGACGAAGTTGTCGACCGTCTTCGGGGCGTGGTTGGGGAAGAGCTGCACCTCGATGTCTCCCATTGACGTGTGCAGGGTCGCGAAGAGCTCTTCAGCCACGGGTGGTTCCTCCTTGTTGGTTCCCAGCATCGGGACATCATCGAGACGGCATCGGGACAGCATCGAGGCAGCGAGGGGGGGATCCCCGCTGCGGCGTCCCATCCTGCCACGTCAGGCCCGCGCTGCCCTGGCATGATGGACTCAAGATCAGGTACGCCCGGCTGCCACGGTTGGACCGGGTCAGGTCGGGCAAGGACTCCGACGAACCCATGTCCTGGAGGTGTGCACCGTGTCCCGTCTCAGCGCATTCACCGATCGTGCCGCGGCCCGCGCCAAGTCGCAGGCCAACGCGGTCGAGCTCGCCGACCACCTGCAGCACGCGCGCGAGGTGGCCGAGCCCTACGTCCACAACGCCATCGAGCGGCTGGAGCCCTACGTGTCCAACGCCCGCGAGAGCGTGGCGCCCTACGTGTCCAACGCCCGCGACAGCGTCGCCCCCTACGTGACCAGCGCCCGCGACAACGTCGCGCCCTACGTCGCCACCGCCCGCGAGCGCATCACTCCGGTCGCCGAGAAGACGATGGCCTCGGCGCAGGACATCGCGAGCCACAAGCTCAAGCCGGCGTACGACCAGGCGGTCGCCGCGACCCGCGAGACCGTCGCCCCGGCCGTGAGCACCGCGCTCGCTAACGCCGCTACCTCGACCGCCCCGGCCCGCGCCGAGGCCAAGGTCCGCGGCTCGGCCGCGCTGGCCGCCCTGCGCGGCGAGGTCGTCGCCAAGCCGCGCAGTCGGTGGCGCCTCGTGGCCGCCGTGCTGGTCCTGGGTGCCGTCGCCGGTGCCGCCGCATCCGAGATCGCCCGCCGGCTGGCCAACCGGGGCCCGGCCGTCTCGCCGACCCCGCTCCGCCCGACCACGGTGACGATCCCCGACCCGCCGGTCCGGGCCGCCAAGGCCACACAGGACAGCCCAGAGGCCCAGGACAGCACTGAGGCCGAGCCGGTCGCCTCGGAGGAGTCCACCGACTGACGCCAGTCGCCTGACCAGGAGCAAAGAGGCCTCATCGTCGCGGATCGCGCCAGATCACGACGGTGGGGCCTCTGTGATCAGCTGGCGGCCTGTCCGGGTTGCGGGCTACGAGCTTGCCGGTGCGGACGGATAGGCCGCGTCCTCGGAGGCATAGAGCGAAGCCGAGGCCGGTGACACGGTCGGCGGGCCGGTCGGCAGCAGCGCCGGGAGCGACGCACCCGGCCCGACCGCCGCCAGCCACGGGACCAGGTGGACGAGTCCCGCGGGTGCCGCAGACGCCCACCCTCGGACGGTCGTGGTCAGGGTCACGACGTCGGCCTGCAGCACCGACTGCCCATCGGGACCCACGCCCCGCCCGATCCCGTACACCTGGCCCCCGGGGCTGGTCAGGTGCGCCTTGATCTCAGCGATGAACGGGGCCTCTGCAGCCGTCACCTGCGCCATCGTGTACTTGGCCGCGATGAGGCACAGCTCGGCGGGCTTGTCGGGAAGCGCGGCCTTGGCGACGGCGAGATCGGTGACGGCGGCGACGACGACCCCGGTCGTGCCGTTGGGCCGGAAGATCGCGATCGTGACGACCTGGCCCAGGTGACTCGCCGAGAAGGTGGAGACCGCGTCCGCGATCGGCGGGTTGCTGCCCCGGCTCTCCCGGTGCCAACCTCCGGCCGGGACTGGGCAGGGCGGGGTGGTCAGCATCGGGAAGTCCGGTTGTTGCTGCCGCTGAGCGCTCTGCACCGAGACCGCGAGCGTGCCTGACCGATAGACGCCACGCAGGAACGCGTACCCCTCGGTGGCTCCCTCCTTGGTCCGCGGAATGGACAGCGCGTGCAGGTCGACCCCGGTGACATCGACTCCGAGCGGGCACCACTTCGGGGCCGGCTCACGGCCCGGCGCGTAGGCGACGGCGTCCATGGCCTCCGGGGCGCAGAACCGCGCCGGCTTGCCGGGCACCGACACCACGCGGCCGTCGGCCTGCACAGTCTGGCCGTCAGCCAGCGGGACCGGCCCTGACGGCGTGGGTGAGGCAACGCCCGCCGACGAGACGGCGGTCGGTGCGGCCGAGAACGAGGCACCCAACCCTGCCGCGGGCGAGTCGTCGTTGACCCACAGCGGGATGGCGACGACGGCGACCACAGCTGCAGTGACCCCGACCACCAGCGCCGCCTGGCGTACGCGGCTGCGCCCGGCAGGACCCGTACCCGACATGACGCTCCCTCGCGACCAACGACGGAGGTTGGACGTCGTTGAGCGTCCCATGGTTGCGCCTGGCGTGGGGCAATCTGTCGGCAGCCCCCCGCACGCCTCGTACCTGTCCTCGTTACCTCGCCAGGGCGAACGCCGACTGGTAGCCGTTGCCGAGGTCGAACACTCCCGTCGGACTGGGCACCTCGGCCGGCGTCTCTGAGTCGTACGGGGCTCCCAGCGCGGTGCTGGCGCCGTCACCCCACTGCCAGATGTGGGCGTCCTGCACCGCGTAGAAGCCGGGCGGGTACAGCGAGTCGACGGCGATCGCGGTGGCCTTCGTCAGGACAGGGACGGGCGCAGCCAGCCAACCAGGCACGCCGTCGCCCCAGTGCTCCACCGTGCCGGAGCTCAGCAGGGCCAACCCCTCGGTGAAGGCGACGGCCAGTCGAGTCACGCCGGACAGCTTCTGCACGAGTACGGGAGTGTCCTGGCGGGCGTAGTCCTCCTGGCCGTTGCCGAGCATGCCCCACTCGTTGTTGCCTAGCGCCCAGACCCGGCCCCCGACGACGGCGAAGCCGACGTCGGAGTTGAGCGCGATCGACGTGACCTTCTTGCCGAACGGCACCACGACCGGGCTCAGGGCCCATGGGTTCACCGCATGGCCGAGCTGGCCGAACATGCCGTCGCCACAACCCCAGACCGTGCCGTTGCGCTTCAGCAGGTAGGTCGTGCTGCCGCTGGTGGCGACCGCGGCGACATCGAAGACCCCGGGGATCAGCACGGGGGTGTCGCGCTCGTTCCTGTCGCCCAGGCACAGCTGCCCGACGAAGTTGTCGCCCCAACCCCACACCCGCCCGCTCGAGGTGAGCGCGTAGCGCGTGTTCGCACCCGCTGCGACGGCGACGACGCCGTGCAGGCCCACCACCGTGCCGGGGGTCGCCCGCTGCCCGCTGGACTGCCCGTTACCGAGCATGCCGCCCTCAGCATTGCCCCAGGTCCATACCGCCCCGCTGGAGCTCGAAGCGACTCCGGCGTACTGGTCGGCCGCCACCGAGGTCACCGACTTCAGGATGGGGACACGCTGCGGCTTCTGGACCAACGCGCCAACCGGCGCGACCCCGAGGGCGCCATCGCGTCCGTAGCCCCAGTCCCAGACCTGGCCCGCGGGTGGGCTCGGCGGACTGGTCGTGGGGGCAACCGTGACGGTGGGCGGCGGAAGCACCGTGAACGTCAGCCCTGCCGGATGGGCCACACCGGCCTGTGATGCCGGCGCAAGGGCGACCGTCATCGTGGCCATGACGACGACCGCGGACGAGACCCCAAGACTCGTCAGGACTCGTGACGATGTGCTGCGCATGATTCCCCCCGATCGAGCCGCACTGCATCGGCTCCCGGGGGACAGAGCGAGCGTCGGGTCCGGGTGATACACCGGGCCACACAGGCGCTGCGGACGTACGGGTGGAGCCGGACGGAATCGAACCGACGACATCTGCCTTGCAAAGGCAGCGCTCTGCCAACTGAGCTACGGCCCCGAGGGGACTTCCAGCGTACCGGTCGCTAGCGCAGGTCGACCGGGTCGGTGGCTTCCGTCCACAGCGCGTGCTCGGCACGGCGCGAGGCGGAGCGGCGGGTGACGACGAGGCCGGCCGCGGCGAGAACGGCGAGCAGCAGGATCTTGGTCCGCATGGTGACCCCCGGGGGTGAGGTTGGGGAGGAGACGAGTGGGCCTAGGTGGACTTGAACCACCGACCTCTGCCTTATCAGGGCAGCGCTCTAACCAGCTGAGCTATAGGCCCGCGCGCACCCGAGACGGACTCGGAGCGGGCAGACCGAAAGGCTACCGTACGGGGCCGCACGGCCCCAACCGCAATGCTCAACCCTTGGCTCAACCGTTGGCCCAACCGTTGGCCCGGGCCGCGACCGTCAGTCGCGCTCGGCGAGGGTGACCTCGATGCCGCCCACCAGCATGGACACCAGGTTGTACGCGAAAGCGCCCAGCGTGGCCAGCGCGGTGAACAGCAGCGCGTTGACCGCACCGATGATCGCCGCCCACTCGGTGACCTGGTGGGACGTCGGGTCGATGTGGATGCCCTTGGACGTGGGGTCGGACGTCGCGCTCGCCAGCACCGAGTTGATGTTGTCGAACACGTGCATTGTGCGCAGCAGCGAGAACAGCGAACTGATCGCCACCACCCAGATGATCAGCAGGCAGACCGAGAACAGGATGCTGAACTTCAGCACCGACCACGGGTCGACCCGGCGCAGCACCAGCTTGGCCCGCCGGGGCCCGCGGACCGACACCCGGCGCTTGCGCTCGGCCTTGCGGTCGACCTGGGACGTGTCGTAGCCCCGGATCGGCCGTGTCGGGCCGGTGACCGGCGGCGCGCCGAGGATGTCGCCCGGCACGGGGGTGAAGGCGGTGAAGCCGCCGTCGAAGCCCCGGCCCCGGACATCGTCGTCCGGCACCGCGCCCATCGCCGAGGTGGCCGGCCCGCCGTCGTACTGGTCGCCGCGGGGATCACTGCGGGCGTCCCGCGGGTCCTGACGCGGGTCATCGCGCGGGTCATCGTCGTACAGCGGAGCTGGCGGGCGTGGCGGAGCCGGGACCGAGGCGGCCCCGTCCTTGCTCGACAGCTCAGTCATCGCACCGCCCTCTAGCTCTCGTCGTCCGTGTCGTCCGTGTCGTCCGTGTCGCTATTGACTGTGCCATCCGTGTCACCGTCTGCAGTGTCGCTGATGTCCGTGTCGCTCGCGTCATCATCGCTGATGTCGTCGTCCGCAACGGTCTCCGCGAGCGCCACCTCACCATCGACCGCTACGGCCTCGGGCTGGAGGTCGTCGACGCCGGCTTCGGCCTCGTCGTCCTCCGTGTCGTCCTGCGCCTCCGCGTTGCGAGCGATGCCGGTGACGGTCTGCCCACCGCTGAGGTTCATCAAGCGCACGCCCATGGTGCTGCGTCCGGCCTCGCGTACCTCCTCGGCGCGGGTGCGGATGACCCCGCCCGCCGACGTGATGCCGTAGACCTCGTCGTCGAGGCTCACGATAAGCGCCCCGACCAGCTGGCCACGGTCCTCGACGATCTTGGCGGTGAGCACGCCCCGGCCGCCGCGACCCTGGACGGGGTAGCGGTCGATCGGCGTCCGCTTGGCGTAGCCGCCGTCGGTCGCGACCAGCAGGTAGGAGCCCTCACGCACGACCTCCATCGCGAGCAGCTCGTCACCCTCGGCGAACCGCATGCCGATGACACCGCTGGTCGCCCGACCCATGGGCCGCAGCGACTCGTCGTTGGCGTGGAATCGGATCGACTGCGCCTTGCGCGACACCAGCAGCAGGTCGTCCTCGCCGGAGATGAGGGCGGCGCCGATGAGCTCGTCGTCCTCGCGCAGGTTGATGGCGATGAGGCCACCGCTGCGGTTGGAGTCGAAGTCCTTCAGCGGCGTCTTCTTGACCAGGCCACCCCGTGTCGACAAGACGAGATAGGGCGCCTGTTCGTAGTCGCGCAGGTCGATCACCTGCGCCACCTGCTCGTCCTGCTGGAACGCCAGGACGTTGGCGACGTGCTGGCCGCGGGCGTCGCGGTTGGCCTCGGGCAGCTCGTGGGCCTTGGCCCGATAGACCCGTCCCTTGTTGGTGAAGAACAGGATCCAGTGGTGGGTCGTCGTCA
The DNA here is from genome assembly GCA_033097465.1 of Acidothermaceae bacterium B102. Taxonomy (GTDB): domain Bacteria; phylum Actinomycetota; class Actinomycetes; order JAWWOL01; family JAWWOL01; genus JAWWOL01. The sequence continues at coordinate 1,517,101 of AP028633.1, read as the reverse complement.
CGAAGAAGTGGTCGACGATGTCGTCCTGCTTGAGCGACGCGCCCCTGACCCCCTTGCCACCGCGGCGCTGGGCCCGGTAGAGGTCGGTCTTGGTCCGCTTCGCGTAGCCGCCACGGGTGAGCGTGACGACGACGTCCTCCTCGGCGATGAAGTCCTCGATGGACATGTCGCCCTCGTACGGGACCAGCTGGGTGCGCCGGACGTCGCCGTACTTGGCCACCAGGGTGTCGAGCTCGGTACGGATGATCTGGCGCTGGCGCTGCGGCGACTCGAGGATGGCGTTGTACTCGGTGATCTCGGCCATCAGCTCGTCGTACTCTTGGTTGATCTTCTGCCGCTCGAGGGCGGCCAACCGGCGCAGCTGCATGTCGAGGATGGCCACGGCCTGGTCCTCGTCGATGTCCAGCAGGGTCATCAGTCCGGTACGGGCCTCGTTGGCCGACGCGCTGTTGCGGATCAACGCGATGACCGCGTCGAGCGCGTCGAGCGCCTTGAGGTAGGCCTGCAGGATGTGCGCGCGGGCCTGGGCCTTGGCGAGCAGGAAGCGGGTGCGCCGGACAACGACCTCGACCTGGTGGCTGACCCAGTAGCGGATCATCTTGTCGAGGCTGAGCACGCGCGGCACCCCGTCGACCAGCGCCACCATGTTGACGCCGAACGAGTCCTGCAGCTGGGTGTGCTTGTAGAGGTTGTTCAGCACCACCTTGGCGATGGCATCGCGCTTGAGCACGATGACCAACCGCTGGCCGGTACGGCCGGACGTCTCGTCCTGGATGTCGGCGATGCCGTCGACCTTGCGGTCGTTGACCAGCTCGACGATCTTCTGGGCGAGGTTGTCCGGGTTGACCTGGTACGGCAGCTCGGTGACGACCAGCGTCTGGCGCCCGCGGCCGTCCTCCTCGACCGAGACCACCGCGCGCATGCGGATGGAGCCGCGGCCGGTGCGGTAGGCCTCCTCGATGCCGTCGCGGCCGACGATCAGGCCGTGGGTCGGGAAGTCAGGACCCTTGACCCGCTCGATGGCGGCGTCGAGCAGCTCAGCGTCGCTCGCCTCGGGGTTGTCGAGGAACCAGTCGACCGCCGCCGCCACCTCGCGCAGGTTGTGCGGCGGAATGTTGGTGGCCATGCCCACGGCGATCCCGGCGGCACCGTTGACCAGCAGGTTGGGGAACCGGGCCGGCAGCACGAGCGGCTCGAGCGAGCGGCCGTCGTAGTTGGGCGTGAAGTCGACGGTGTCGGACTCGATGTCCGCGAGCAGCTCCATCGCCAACGGGGCGAGCCGCGCCTCGGTGTAGCGCATGGCCGCGGGCGGGTCGTTGCCCGGCGAGCCGAAGTTGCCGTTGCCGTCGATCAGTGGGTAGCGCAGCGACCACGGCTGGGCGAGGCGGACCACGGTGTCGTAGATGGGGGAGTCACCGTGCGGGTGATAGTTGCCCATGACGTCGCCGACGACGCGGGCACACTTGAAGTAGCCGCGGTCGGGGCGGTAGCCGCCGTCGTACATCGCGTAGAGCACCCGGCGGTGCACCGGCTTGAGACCGTCGCGCACGTCGGGCAGCGCGCGCCCGACGATGACCGACATCGCGTAGTCCATGTAGCTGCGCGACATCTCGACCTCGATGCCGACAGGCTCCACGCGCTCGCTCGGCGGGTTGACCTCGGTCACAGCAATCCCTTCCTACATTCCTTGCCGGTACGGGCTTTCAGACACTCGACGGGCTGCACGGCCGTCAGATGTCGAGGAACCGGACGTCCTTGGCGTTGCGGGTGATGAACGCCCGCCGGGCCTCGACGTTCTCGCCCATGAGCACGCTGAACAATTCGTCCGCTGTCGCGGCATCGTCCAAGGTGACCTGGAGCAGCACCCGCTTCTCCGGGTCCATCGTGGTGTCCCACAGCTCCTGGGCGTTCATCTCGCCGAGACCCTTGAACCGCTGGATTGCGTCCTTGGGCAGCTTTTTGCCGCCGGCGATGCCGCGCTCGACCAGGCCGTCGCGCTCGCGGTCGGAGTAGGCGTACTCGAACTCCTCGCGGCCCCACTTGATCTTGTACAGCGGAGGCTGGGCGAGGTAGCAGTGGCCGGCGTCGACGAGCGGGCGCATGAAGCGGAACAGCAGGGTGAGCAGCAGGGTGCGGATGTGCTGGCCGTCGACGTCGGCGTCGGCCATCAGGACGACCTTGTGGTAGCGCAGCTTGTCCAGGTCGAACTCGTCGTGGATGCCGGTGCCGAGCGCCGTGATCAGCGCCTGGACCTCGGTGTTCTGCAGGGCCCGGTCGATGCGGACCTTCTCGACGTTGAGGATCTTGCCGCGGATGGGCAGGATCGCCTGGAACCGCGGGTTGCGCCCGCCCTTAGCCGAGCCGCCGGCCGAGTCGCCCTCGACGACGTAGAGCTCGCACTCCTCCGGGTTGGCCGACTGGCAGTCAGACAGCTTGCCCGGCATGGAGTTGCTGTTGAGCAGGCCTTTGCGGCGGGTGAGATCGCGGGCCTGGCGGGCAGCGAGGCGGGCGCGGGCGGCCTGGGTCGCCTTCATGATGATGTCGCGGCCCTCGCCGGGGTGACTGTCGAACCAGTCGCGGATGCGCTCGTTGCACGCCTTCTGAACGAAGCTCTTGACCTCGGTGTTGCCGAGCTTGGTCTTGGTCTGGCCCTCGAACTGCGGGTCGGCGATCTTGACCGAGACGATCGCGGCGAGACCCTCACGGATGTCGTCGCCGGTGAGGTTGTCGTCCTTCTCCTTGATGTGGTTCTTGTCGCGCGCCCACTTGTTGACGACCGTGGTCAGCGCCGAGCGGAACCCCTCTTCGTGGGTGCCGCCCTCGTGGGTGTTGATCGTGTTGGCGAAGGTGTAGACCGACTCGGAGTAGGAGTCGTTCCACTGCATCGCGATGTCGACCTCGAGCCCCTCGGTCTTCTCCTCGAAGTAGATGACCGACGGGTGGATGGCCGACTTGGACGCGTTGAGGTAGGTGACGAAGTCGGAGATGCCGCCCTCGTAGTGGTAGACGACCTCGCGAGCGACCAACGGGTCGGGGTCTTCGACGGGCGCAGCAGGTGCGGGCGGCGCGGCAGGCTCGCCGGTCTGCTCGGACAGCGCCGGCGCGGGCGCCGCGGGCAGCCGCTCGTCGCGCAGGGTGATGGACAGACCTTTGTTGAGGAAGGCCATCTCCTGCAGTCGCCGGGACAGCGTCTCGAAGGAGTACTCGGTGCTCTCGAAGACGGTCGGGTCGGCCCAGAAGGTGATCTGGGTGCCGTGCTCGTCGGTCGGCGCGCCCTTGACCAGGGGACCCTCAGCTGCGCCGGGCGTCTTGGCCGTACCGATGAAGCTCTGGGTCCAGGTGAAGCCGTTGGTGCGGATCTCGGCGTCGAGGCGGCTGGAGAGCGCGTTGACCACCGAGATGCCGACGCCGTGCAAGCCACCAGAGACGGCATAGCTCTTGCCGTCGAACTTGCCGCCGGCGTGCAGCGTGGTGAGCACCAGCTCGAGGGCGGGCATGGACTGGCCGGGCGCGGTGTCGACGGGGATGCCCCGACCCTCGTCCCGGACCCGGACGCCACCATTGGCGAGCAGCGTCACCACGATCGTGTCGTTGTAGCCGGCCAGCGCCTCGTCAACGGCGTTGTCGACGACCTCCTGGACGAGGTGGTGCAGGCCGCGCTCACCGGTCGACCCGATATACATGCCCGGGCGCTTGCGAACAGCCTCCAGTCCCTCAAGGACGGTGATCGAGCTGGCGTCGTAAGTCACGGGCGAGGTCCTTCGCTGGAGCGGGCAGGGCACGCACCGTCCAGGGTCGGGGACCGACGGACGAACGGTGACGGGCGGAAGAATCGGACCAGGCGCTCCCACCTGGACGCGACACGTTCTTTGTTGGCTCCAGTCTACCGTCCCCGTCGCACATAAGCCCGTATTGCGGCGTCCTGTGGACAACAGAGGCGGACCAACGCACCCGGGGTCAACTCCCCCTACCTGAAGCGGGCCCCTCCGAGGCGCCACGGCCCTCTCGTCGCTGGGCCGTGGGTTGCCCGGGGATCAGCCGTAGGTGTCCCGCGGACCCCGGCCAGGGACCCGCCGTGAGCCGTGACCCCAGCCCGGTCCGGTCGGTCCGTGCACCCTGATCGAGGTCACCACCCCGGTGCCCAGGGCCTCGTCGACCCGGGCTATCAGGCCCGGCGCGAGGAGCCGCAGCTGGGTCGCCCACGACGTCGACTCGGCCGCCAGGACCAGCTCGCCGTCCGCGACCGTCTCGGGCCGGCAGTGCTCGGCGATCTGCGGACCGACGATCTGCTCCCAGCAGGCGAGCACCGTCGCGATCTTGGTCGTGGCCTGCCAGCCCCGGCCGTCGACCAGGTCACGGATCGTCGACCCGATCTCCTGTGGGTCACGCTCGTCGGGTCCGGCGCTGGTGTAACCGGCGGCGCGGGCCCGGTCACCGGCAAGCCGTCGCCGGGCGGCAGCCGCACCACGGCCCGCCACCGGCGCGCCGGCGCGGCCGGACTTGGCGCGGGCCAGCGCCTCCCGGGCCAGGTCTGCGCCCTTGTTGGCCGGCGGCTGGTCATCGGACACGGGTGACCTCGCCCGCCATCACGTCGAACCGCGCCCCGGCGAGCGCCTCGGGCACGTCGCCCGGCACTGCGGCGGTGACGAGCACCTGGTCGGCCGGCGCGACGAGCTCGGCGAGGCGGTCGCGGCGGCGGTCGTCCAGCTCGGCGAACACGTCGTCGAGCACCAGCACCGGGTCGCCTCCGCCCGCAACCCCGTCGCCGTCCTCACGCATCAGGTCGTACGACGCAAGGCGCAGGGCCAGCGCGTACGACCAGCACTCGCCGTGGCTCGCGTAGCCCTTCGCCGGCAGCTCGCCGAGGCTCAGCGTGAGGTCGTCGCGGTGCGGCCCGACGAGACTGACCCCGCGTTCGAGCTCGGTGGGGCGCATGCGGGACAGCTCGGAGAGCAGCGCTGCGGCGAGCAGGTCGCGGTCGACCACGAGCGGCACGTCGGGGCCGAGTGAGCACTTGTAGTCGATGACCGCGGGGCCGCCGGAGTCGGCGATCGCGTCGTACGACTTGTCGACACGGGGACTTAAGGCGTCGACCAGCTCGATGCGACCGGCGAGCAGCTCGGCGCCGGCCTTGGACAGGTGGGAGTCCCAGACGTCCAGGGTCGCCAGGTCACCGCCACCGCGCCGCGCGTTGTACGAGGACTTGAGCAGGGCGTTGCGCTGCTTGAGCAGTCGGTCGTAATCGGCGCGGACCCCGGCGAACCGCGGGGTGCGGGCGACCAGCAGGTCGTCGAGGAACCGGCGCCGGTCGGACGGGTCGCCCTTGACCAGGGCGAGATCCTCCGGTGCGAAGAGCACGGTGCGCAGCACGCCCAGCACCTCGCGGGCCCGGGGCACCGGCGCGCGATTGATGCGAGCCCGGTTGGCTTTACCGGGATTGAGCTCCAGCTCCACCAGCGTCTGCCGGTCGTCGCGCGACACGGCAGCCCGGATGACCGCTCGGGCGGCGCCGAGCCGGATCAGGGGCGCGTCCGTCGCCACTCGGTGGCTGCCGAGCGTGGCGACGTAGCCGATCGCCTCGACCAGGTTGGTCTTGCCCTGCCCGTTGGGGCCCACGAGCGCGGTCACCCCGGGGTCGAGCGCGAGCTCGGCCCCGGGGTAGGACCGGAAGTCGGTCAGCGACAGGTGGGCTACGTACATCGGGTGAGCGGAGGTCAGCCGGCCGGTGCGGAGTCGGCGGCGGACGTGGTGCCGGCCGCGCCACCCGCGGCGGTGACCGCGTGACCGCCGAACTGGTTGCGCAGCGCCGCGATCATCTTCATCGCCGGCGAGTCGTCCTGGCGGCTGGAGAACCGGGCGAAGAGCGACGCGGTGATGACCGGCAGGGGTACGGCGTGGTCGATGGCCGCCTCGACGGTCCAGCGACCCTCGCCGCTGTCGTCGGCGTAGCCGCGCAGCTTGTCGAGGTGCTCGTCCTCGTCGATGGCGCGTACGAGCAGGTCGAGCAGCCACGAGCGGATGACCGTGCCCTCGCGCCACGAGCGGAACGCACCCCGTACGTCGGTGACCAGACCGGCCGCCTCGAGCAGCTCCCAGCCCTCGGCGTAGGCCTGCATCATGCCGTACTCGATGCCGTTGTGAACCATCTTGGCGAAGTGGCCGGCGCCGACCTTGCCCGCGTGCACGAAGCCGAACTCACCCTGCGGCTTGAGGGTGTCGAAGATCGGCTGGAGCCGCGCGACGTCCTCGTCGCTGCCGCCGCACATCAGTGCATAACCCTCGGTCAGGCCCCAGATGCCGCCGGAGACCCCGCAGTCGATGAAGCCGACGCTCTTGGCGGCGAGCTCCTCGGAGTGGCGGATGTCGTCGGTCCACTTGGAGTTGCCGCCATCAATCACGATGTCGCCCTCGGCGAGCAGGTCGCCCAGTGCGTTGACGGTCTCGTCGGTCGGCTTGCCGGCCGGGACCATGACCCATACGGCGCGGGGCGCGGTGAGTGCCGCCACCAGCGCCTCGAGGCTGTCGACGTCGCGGGTCGGTGCCGACTGGTCATAGCCGATGACCGTGTGACCCCCTCGCCGCAGCCGCTCCGCCATGTTGCCGCCCATGCGGCCCAGGCCGATGATTCCGATCTCCACGGTTTCCTCCTGCGGGCTGGGTTGGCTTGGCGAGTTCCTGACGCTCACCCTAGGTCAGCCGGACAGACGCACCGGCATCAGGAGGTAGCTGTACTCGCCTGGGGGTGCGGTGCCGGTCTCGCCGGACCGCTTGCCGGTGAGCACGGCGGGCTTGCTCGGGGTGGTGAAGGACACCACGGCCGTGTCGGAGTCGATGGCGCCGAGGCCGTCGAGCAGGTAGGCCGGGTTGAACGCGATGGTCATCGCCTCACCCTCGTACGAGCAGTCAAGACCCTCGGACGCCTGGGCGTCCTCGCCGCCGCCGGCCTCGAGGACCAGCCCGTCCGCGGAGAAGCCGAGGCGGACGGAGGAGTTGCGCGGCGCCACCAGGGACACCCGCCGGACCGCTTCGACGAACGATGCGGTGGACAGCTCGGCGACAGCCGCGTGCTGGCTCGGGAACAGCGAGCGGTACTTGGGGAACTCGCCCTCGAGCAGCCGGGTCGTGGTGCGTCGTCCGCCACCCTCGAAGCCGACCATGCCTTCGCCGGAGCCGCCGGTCGCCAAGGCGATCGTGATCTCGGCGCCGGACGCAAGCGACTTTGCCGTGTCAGCAAGAGTTTTTGCCGGTACGAGAGCCGTGGCGCTGAGCCCGTCGGCACCCGGCTGCCAGGTGAGCTCCCGTACCGCGAGCCGGTAGCGGTCGGTGGCGGCGAGCGTCAGGCGGTCGCCCTCGATCTCGACCCGGATGCCGGTGAGAACCGGCAACGTGTCGTCGCGGCCGGCGGCGACCGCCACCTGGGCCACGGCCGTGGCGAAGGCGTCGGAGCCGACGAGGCCGGAAGCGGCGGGCATGTCGGGCAGGGACGGGTAGTCGTCGACCGGCAGCGTTGGCAGGGTGAACCGAGCCGTGCCACAGGTCACCACCATGCGGGCGCCCTCGGTCACGATGTCGACCGGCTGAGCCGGCAGGCTGCGGGTGATCTCGGCGAGCAGCCGGCCGGAGACCAGGGTGCGACCCCCCTCGGACGCCGCGATCTCGACCGACACCGCGGCGGACACCTCGTAGTCGAAGCTCGACAAGGCCAAACTCTGGCCTCCATCAAGGTCGACCTCGAGCAACAAACCCGCCAGGACCGGCACCGGCGGCCGCGCCGGCAGGGTACGGGCCGTCCAGGCAACGGCATCGGCCAGGACATCGCGCTCAACCCGGAACTTCACCAGGAACCGCCCTTCAGCGCAGCCGGCGACCGGTCGAGGGACCGGGCAGGGCTCTCGGTAGTGAACAGATAGTCAGAAAAGTTAAAGAGCACCGCAGTACTAGGTGGTGTGGACACTGTGGACGACGCCCGTTGTGCCTGGTCAATCGGGGTAGCGCCATGCACAACCACCGGGGGAGCGACCACGGGACAGTGACGAGGTCCGGGGACAACTCCGGTTGTCCCCCGCTGTCCCCACACCGGCGCCCACAGGTTCTCGACAGGTGTGGGGTGTTTGTCCACACCGTTGTCCCCAGGCTGTGCATGCCGGGCACTGAGAGTGATTACATCAGAACGTGTAGTGATAACCGCAGGTGAGAGCGTCACTGTTGCCGTGCCTGGGACTTGATCCGGTTGGTCAGCTCGGTCACCTGGTTATAGATGGACCGGCGCTCGGCCATGAGCGAGCGGATCTTGCGGTCGGCGTGCATGACCGTGGTGTGGTCGCGGCCGCCGAACGCCTGGCCGATCTTGGGCAGGGACAGATCGGTGAGCTCGCGGCAGAGGTACATCGCGATCTGGCGGGCGGTCACCAGCATCCGGCTGCGGGAGGAGCCGCACAGGTCGTCGAGGGACAGCCCGAAGTAGGCAGCGGTCGCGGCCATGATGACGCCGACGGTGATCTCGGGGGAGGTCGAGTCGGGCAGCAGGTCCTTGAGCACGATCTCAGCGAGCGACAGGTCGACCGGCTGCCGGTTGAGGCTGGCGAAGGCAGTGACCCGGATCAGCGCACCCTCGAGCTCGCGGATGTTGGTCGCGATCTTCGAGGCGATGTACTCCAGCACCTCCGGCGGGGCCGCGAGCCGCTCCTGGGCCGCCTTCTTGCGCAGGATGGCGATGCGGGTCTCGAGGTCGGGGGGCTGCACGTCGGTGATGAGGCCCCACTCGAAGCGGGACCGCATGCGCTCCTCGAACGCCGACAGCTGCTTGGGCGGCAGGTCGCTGGTGATGACGATCTGCTTGTTGGCGTTGTGCAGCGTGTTGAAGGTGTGGAAGAACTCCTCCTGCGTCTGCACCTTGCCCTGCAGGAACTGGATGTCATCGACGAGCAGCACGTCAACATCGCGGTAGCGGCGCTGGAAGGCAGAGTTCTTGTCGTCCCGGATCGAGTTGATGAAGTCGTTGGTGAACTCTTCCGAGCTCACGTAGCGCACCCGCGCACCAGGGAACAGGTGCTGGGCGTAGTGGCCGATCGCGTGCAGCAGGTGGGTCTTGCCGAGGCCGGACTCGCCGTAGATGAACAGCGGGTTGTACGCCTTGGCCGGAGCTTCGGCGACCGCCACTGCCGCGGCGTGAGCGAAACGGTTGCTGGCACCGATGACGAAGGTCTCGAAGGTGTACTTCGGGTTGAGTCGGGCGGGCTCGGTTGGCCGGCCGGCCGCGCCCTGGCGCCCGGTGCCGCGTACCGGCTCGGGGGTGTTCTTGCGTCGCTCCTGCGCCGGCGGCTCGCCGTGGCCGAGCTGGTCGCGGCGTTCGAGCGGCGTGGTGTCGAGGCGGGGAGTGAGGTCGGTGACGGTCGCGCCGTCCGTGTCACCCCCGTCCTGGATGGTCGAGTCGACAGTGACCGCCACCCGGATGTCGCGTCCCAGTCGGCTGGACAGCGCGGCAGCGATGACGGGGCGCAGCTTGCTCTCGAGGACGTCTTTGGCGAAGTCGTTGGGAGCGGCCAGCAGGGCAGTGTCCTCGACCAGGGCAAGGGGTCGGGTCAGCCGGACCCAGGCGCGGTGCTGCACCGGGAGGGTCTCGTCGTCGAGGGCTGCGATCGTGGACGCCCAGACCTCAGCGAGCGTGGGACCCGCGGCCGCCGCGTGCGCGGCCGGATCGTGCTCTGCCGGGTCTTGGTTCAGGTCGCTCACTGCATGCCCTCCGGCGCTCCCACGCAGGGTGGTCGGAGCATCTTCCACACGTTCATCCACAGGCTGTGCATGCCGTCCCTGCATGCCGACCTGACGCCGCATCGGTGACGAGCCAGGCTGTGCGGCCGGGGTTCGCGACTACGGTGTTGCAACGAGCAGGGGGCGAGTGCAGGACGCTAGCAGTGTCGTCGGCTGGACCACAAGAGTTGTCCACAACCTGTGTTGCCGCCCAAGACTGTTGACGTTGCTCGACGGCGCGGCGCGGCGACTTGCCGGTGGGCGGTTTGACCCGCTCACGTCGCCCCCGTACCGTAGGGCAGTCTGTCTGCCGCTACACGCCCGTCAGATGTCCTGCTGTGTCCTAGTGAGCCTTAGTACGGAGTCCTCGAGTGAGCAAGCGCACGTTCCAGCCGAACAACCGTCGTCGGGCCAAGACCCACGGCTTCCGCCTGCGCATGCGTACTCGTGCCGGTCGCGCCATCCTCTCGGCCCGCCGCCGCAAGGGCCGCGACGAGCTCTCGGCCTAGACCCGGTTCACGGACCGGCCCTCGATGCTCCCCGGCCGAGCCAGGCTGACCCGGTCGCAGGACTTCACCGCCGCGTTGCGCGGCGGCCGTCGTGCGGGCAGGCCGCTGGTCGTCGTCCACCTACGGGCGGTTGCTGCGTCGGTCACTCCCGATCCGGCGCCGGCCAAGGTGGGTTTCGTCACGAGCAAGGCTGTCGGCGGTGCGGTCGTCCGCAACCAGGTCCGCCGTCGACTGCGCCACGCGATGGTGCCGCGTCTCGGCGCGCTGCCGGCCGGCTCCCTGATGGTGGTCCGCGCGCTCCCCGCCTCGGCGGGGGCCAGCTCAGCTGATCTCGCCGCCGATCTCGACCGTGCCCTCGTCCGACTAGGGGTCGGCCGGTGAGGCGCCAGAGCGGTTCGCCGAGTCTGGCCGCGCGTACCCTGGGAGCAGCGATCGGGGTCTACCAAGCCGTCGTCAGTCCGTTGCTGGGCCAGCGGTGCCGCTTTGCCCCCAGCTGCAGTCAGTACTCCCGGGAGTCGATCCTGCGCTTCGGAGCGTTGTACGGCAGCTGGCTCACCGTGCGCCGGTTGGCGCGTTGCCAGCCGTTCGCCGCCGGAGGCTGGGACCCCGTACCACTCGAGCGCCACCGCCGTCACCAGCATGGCCGTCATAGTCACCCCAGCACCACGACAGGAGTCACCCGGTGAACATCGGCTTTCTCGATCCGCTCTACACAGCCGTCGCCTGGATCCTGTCCACGATCCACTCCGGGTTGTCCCACCTGACCACGGCGTCGTGGACCTGGGGCCTCTCGATCGTCCTGCTCACCGTGTGCATGCGGCTGCTGCTGTTCCCGCTGTTCATGAAGCAGATCAAGAGCCAGCGCGAGATGCAGCTGCTGCAGCCCAAGATCGCCGAGCTGAAGAAGAAGTACCCGGACGACCGCCAGCGCCAGAGCCAGGAGCAGATGGCGCTGTTCAAGGAGCACGGGGTCAACCCGCTCGCCGGCTGTCTGCCGCTGCTGGTGCAGATGCCGATCTTCTTCGCCCTCTTCGGCGTGCTGCACAAGTTCGTCCAGAACAAGGGCGCGACCGGCTCCGGCCTCTCCTCCTACAACGCGCACTACGGCTTGTCGCGGGAGACCGTGCGCGCGGTGGCCGAGTCGAAGATCTTCGGGGTGCCGATCGCGGCGTCGTTCAGCTCGAGCAAGCAGCTGCTGACCAACCTCAGCGTGACAGCCACCCACGTCAAGACCGTCACCGTCATCATGATCGTGCTGATGATGGCGACGTCGTTCCTGACGTCGCGCCAGATGCTGGCGCGCAGCAAGAAGTCCGGCCAGGTGCTCGACGGTGCGCAGGCGACGACCCAGAAGGTCATGGTCTACGGCATGCCGCTGTTCTTTGGCGTCATCGGTGTCAACTTCCAGATGGGCGTGCTGCTCTACTGGCTCACCACCAACGTGTGGACGTTCGGTCAGCAGTACTTCGTGATCAAGGGCATGGGCGACGACCCCGAGGCCGTGGTGCGCGAGCGCAAGGCCAAGGCAGCCGCTGAGGCCGCCGGTACGAAGGGCCCTGTGGTCCCGGCGCCGACCTTCGCTGCGGGCCGGGGTGATGCGTCGGCAAAGAAGAAGGCCACTCCGCTCGCACCCGCGACCTCCAACGGCGCCACATCCAGCACCGCCCGAAACCCCGCTAGTTCTGGCGGTGCCGGCAGTGCTGGCAATGGCGCGCGGCGACCCGGACCGGCAGGATCGCGCCCGGGTGGCGCCAACCGCAACAAGCGCAAGGGCGGCCGGCACTAGTCTTTGCCTGGCCCGGGTGACCCGCCTGCCGTGTGCAGGCGTGCGGTCCCCGATCCGTACCCCCCGACCTGGAACACCTGGCCCCACCAGCAGGAGGAACAGCCGTGACGTCGACCACCGACGCATCCGAGACCGCAGGCACCACCGCACCGACGGCACCCAGCGAGGACACGCTCGCCAATCCGGAGACCGAGGGTCCTGACCTGTCCCTGCTCGAGCAGGAGGGCGAGGTCGCAGCCGACTACCTCGAAGGCCTGCTCGACATCGTCGACCTTGACGGCGACATCGACATGGACGTTGAGGGCAGCCGGGCCGTGGTGGCCATCGTCGGAGAGAAGCTCGACGACCTGGTCGGACGCCGCGGCGAGGTGCTCGACGCGCTGCAGGAGCTGACCCGTCTCGCCGTGATGCGCCAGACCGGCGAGCGCAGCCGGCTGATGCTGGACATCGGCGGACACCGCGAGCGCCGCAAGGCCTCGCTCATCGAGCTCGCCACGGCCACCGCTGCCGACGTCGTTGCTTCGGGTGAGGCCGTGTCGATGAAGGCGATGACCCCGTTCGAGCGCAAGGTCGTCCACGACGCGATCGCCGGCATCGACGGCGTCCACACCGAGTCCGAGGGCGTCGAGCCCCAGCGTCACGTCGTGGTGCTGCCCGGGTGACCGTGCCCGTCCCGGACGGTGCAGCCGAGCTACTCGGCGACGCTTTCGGTCCGATGTCTCGCTATGCCGACCTGCTGCTGGGTGCCGGCGTCGAGCGGGGTCTGATCGGTCCGAACGAAGGACCGCGGCTGTGGGAGCGGCACCTGCTCAACTCCGCCACCGTGGCGCCGTTGCTGCCGCGTACGGCGACGGTGATCGACCTGGGCTCTGGTGCTGGCCTGCCGGGCGTCGTGTTGGCCTTGATGGTCCCGACGATTCAGATCGTCTTGGTCGACTCCACGAAACGGCGGACCGACTTCTTGGACGAGGTAGTCGCCGAGCTTGGGCTCGGGGACCGGGTCAGGGTGCTCTGGGGCCGGGCCGAGGAGCTGCCGTCTCTGCACGCCGATGTCGTGGTTGCCCGTGCCGTGGCCCCGCTGAGCAAGCTGGCCGGCTGGTCGATGCCCCATCTCATCGGGGGCGGCTCGCTGCTCGCGATGAAGGGCGAGTCGGCTGCCGACGAGCTCAACCGCGACGCTGCCGGCCTCCGTCGGCTGGGCGTCATCTCGCACGAGCTCTTGGTGCTGCCCTCGCTGGGGTCTGAGGTGCCGGCGCACGTCATCCGGCTGGTCAAGGGTAGTCGCACCGGACCGGTGAAGGTTCGGCGCGCTGCGGCACCGTCTGCCCAGCCTGCCGGCCGGACCGCTGGTGTTCCGCGTGCTGGAGGTACGTCTTCGGCGCGTCGCCCGACGCGTCGTACGCTGCCTCGACCCGATGGTTCCGGCTCGGTTGGGAAGGAGTGACCGTGATGACGCCGCCGCCGCCCGAACCGCCCGTGTCGCCTGTTTCACGTGAAACCGACCTCCCGCCGATGCCCGATGTTTCACGTGAAACCTTCGACACCCCGATCGCTGCCGCTGCGGCTCAGGCCGTGCGGGTGCTCAACCCGCGCGAGGCCGATCACTATCCACGGCCGACCGCGCGCCGCGTGCTGGCGGTTGCCAACCAGAAGGGCGGGGTCGGCAAGACCACCAGCACGGTCAACCTGGCCGTCGCCCTGGCCATGCACGGGCAGCGAGTGCTGGTGATCGACCTGGACCCGCAGGGCAACGCCTCAACGGCGCTCGGCATCGACCACCACGCCGACATCCCGTCGATCTACGACGTGCTGATCGACGGGAAGAGCCTGACCGAGGTGGTGCAGCCGGTCGAAGGCTTCGAGACGCTCTGGTGCGCCCCAGCGACTCTCGACCTGGCCGGCTCGGAGATCGAGCTGGTGCCGATGGTCGCGCGAGAGTGGCGGCTGCGCCGCGCGATCGGTGCCTACGACCGCCCGGTCGACTACATCTTCATCGACTGTCCGCCGTCCCTCGGACTGCTTACCTTGAACGGTCTGGTGGCCGGCGCCGAGGTGCTGATCCCGATCCAGTGCGAGTACTACGCGCTCGAGGGGCTCATCCAGCTGCTGCGGACCATCGACATGGTCAAGCAGCATCTCAACTCTGAGCTGACCGTCACGACGGTCCTGCTCACGATGTACGACAGCCGGACCCGCCTCGCCGACGCCGTCGCCGACGACGTGCGCAAGCACTTCGGTGAGCTGGTGCTGAGCTCACCGATCCCGCGCAGCGTCCGGGTGAGCGAGGCGCCCAGCTACGGCCAGTCGGTCATCACCTACGATCCCGGGTCACGCGGGTCGCTGGCCTACCTGGAGGCGGCGCGCGAGATGGCGTACCGCTCGGTCCGAGAAAAGGGTGCCCGATGAGCGCACGTCGTGGGGGGCTGGGCCGCGGGCTCGGCGCTCTGATCCCGACTTCGGTCACCGCTGCGCCGGCGGGCGACCCGGGCGACGACCTGCGGGTCGACCTCGCACCGATGTCGACACCCGACGGTCCGCTGCCGGTCGCGGGCGCGCGCTACGCCGAGCTGGCCGTGTCGGCGATCTCTCCTAACCCGCAGCAGCCGCGCACCGTCTTCGACGAGGAGGCACTCGACGAGCTCGCTCGCAGCGTCCGCGAGGTGGGGGTGCTGCAGCCCGTCGTCGTCCGTGAGGTCGCCCCCGGGGAGTACCAGCTGATCATGGGCGAGCGGCGATGGCGTGCCTCGCAGGCTGCTGGGGCCGCGACAGTACCCGCGATCATCCGCGACACCGCCGACACCGCGCTGCTCCGCGATGCCCTGCTGGAGAACCTGCACCGCCAGCAGCTCAACCCGCTGGAGGAGGGGGCGGCCTACCAGCAGCTGCTCGAGGAGTTCGACGGCACCCACGAGGAGCTGGCCAGCCGGCTCGGCAAGTCGCGCTCGCACGTCTCCAACACCATGCGCCTGCTGCACCTGCCGCCAGGCGTCCAGCGCAGGGTCGCGGCGGGGGTGCTGAGCGCCGGCCACGCCCGCGCGCTGCTCGCTCTCGATGACGAGGCCGCGCAGGAGCGGCTGGCGCACCGCATCGTGGCGGAGGGGTTGTCCGTCCGCGCCGTCGAGGAGTTGGTGACCCTCGGCGAGACCGGAGCGCCCACCAAGGTCTCGCACCGTCGCCTCAAGCCCCAGGCACCAGCACTGGCGTCACTCGCGAGTCGGCTCTCGGATCACTTCGAAACGCGGGTCAAGGTCGAGCTCGGCCGCTCCAAGGGCAAGATCACCCTGGAGTTCGCCTCCGTCGACGACCTCGAGCGCATCGTCGCCGCCATGGCGCCCGATGCGGTGGGCGCCGATGCGCTGGACGCGACCGATCCCGGCTGAGAACATGCTGGGGGATCCGCGGGGGAGCCACAGACGGAGTGCGAATCGATGACGCCACGATGACCCGCCGGCTGGTCAACGTCACGCTCGACAATCTCGACGACCTCCCGGTGCGGTGCCGGCGGTGCGTCTTCTGGGAGCTGGACCCGGTCTCCCGCACCCGCGCGGAGGAGATGGGCGACACCTCGCTGGAGAAGGAGGCTTGGGTCTCTCAGGCGCTGCTCGAGTGGGGCAGCTGCGGCAAGGTCGCCTACGTCGATGGGGTAGCAGCCGGGTACGTGCTGTTCGCCCCGCCGGCCTACGTGCCGCGATCGGTCGCGTTTCCCACCAGCCCGGTGAGTGCCGATGCGGTGTTGCTGATGTCGGCGCACATCCTGCCGGAGTTCGCCGGCGGTGGCCTCGGACGCATGCTCGTCCAAGCGGTGGCCAAGGAGCTGCTGCGCCGCAACGTGCGCGCGATCGAGGCCTTCGGTGACCTGGCGTGGCAGGAGCCGGCGTGCGTCCTGCCGGCCGACTACCTGCTCGCGGTCGGGTTCAAGACGGTGCGGCCGCACTCGCGGTGGCCACGGCTGCGGCTGGAGCTGAAGACGACGGCTTCCTGGCGCGAGGACGTGGAGGTGGCGCTGGAGCGGCTCTTGGGATCGATGACCCCCGAGGGCGTGCTCCGGCCCGTCTGACGGCGAGCCTCGACCGCGGGTTGACCCTCAACCTTTGGTTGAGGGTTGGGCGCCGGTCAGCCCAGCCCGACGGCCAGCGGAAGATGGTCCGGGCTTTGTCGCAGCTCCTCCGGCAGGTAGAGCCGCTCGATGCCGGCAACCACCGCCTCGGCGAGGGTGTCGCGGAACTCAGCCGAGGCCAGCCGGCGGGCGTCAGCGGCGTTGCTGAGGTAGCCCAGCTCGACCCGCACGGCCGGCATGCGGGTCAGCCGCAGCAGCGCCCAGGTCTTGGCGTGGGTGTGGCAGTCGAGCAGGTCGGTGCGGGTCGTGATCTCGTCCTGGAGCAGGCCGGCGAGCCGGGCCCCGATCGCCGACCCGGTGGCGCGCCCGGCGACGCCGTACGAGCCGAAGTAGTAGGACGCGACGCCGCTCGCGACGGGGTTGCTGGACGCGTCGACATGGAGCGAGAGGAACAGGTCGGCGTCGATGCCGTTGGCCAGCTCGGCCCGCTCGGCGTCGGCGACGGTGGACGAGCGGCTGGGTCCACCGTCGGCCAGGACGTGGTCGGCGGAGCGGCTCAGGAAGGCCTGGGCGCCGAGCGCCGTGAGCCGGCCCTCGATGCGGGAGGCCAGCTCCTCGGCCAGCCACGCTTCTTCGAGGCCGTGGTGACGGGCGCCGCGGTCGCTGCCGCCGTGGCCCGGGTCGATGACGATCGACTTGCCGGCGAGGCTGGGACCGGCGCGGTGCAGCTCTTCGGTCTCGCGGATCCACTGGGCGCGGCCGCCCACCACGGTGCGGCGCAGCCGGGCCAGCGCCTTGAGGGTCTGTGGACCACAGGTGCCGTCGTGGGCGAGGCCCACGTTGCGCTGGAACTCCCGTACCGCGTACTCGGTCCGACTGCCGAAGATGCCGTCGGCCCGGCCGGCGTCGAAGCCGAGCTCCTGCAGCCGGTGCTGCAGCTCGGCCACGTCGTCGCCGACCAGCCGGTTGCTCACCTGATGGCTCAGCACCCGGTCGCCGAGCCGCCAGTGGGCCTCGTCGAGGGCACGGTAGGTCTCGGCGTCGACGATGCCGTCGACGGAGAGCCCACGGGTCTGCTGGAAGCCGCGCACGGCCTGGTCACAGGCCTCGTCGAACCCGTCGAACCCGTCAGCGCTCGCCGTGACCAGGCCCAGCGTTGCCAGCTTGGACCGGATCTCGGCCACGACGGGCCCCCGGTCTCCGCGGCGTACTGGCTGCATGCGAACGCATCCCTCGGCGAGTCAGGTGACGGGTAGGTCGTGGGCAGGTGGATGGCTGGACGGGTGCGGCGAACGTTCATCGTAGACGGCCTCAGCCGGGAAACGCGAAACCTCCCCGACACAGGGAAAGCACATGAAACAGCCGCCCAGGCGACGGTACGCCTGAGCGGCTGCTCGGTGTGGTCACTGCCCCGTGGGCTGCGGGCGTATGTCGCCCGGCGCACCGCACGTGGCGGTCTTACAGGTAGGCCTCGAGGTCACGCAGCAGCGCGGCCTTGGGCTTGGCCCCGACGATGTTCTTGACGATCTGGCCACCCTGGAACACCGACATGGTGGGGATCGACATGATCTGGTAGGCCCGCGCGGTCTCGGGGTTCTCGTCGATGTTGAGCTTGACGATGGTCAGCTTGTCCGCGTGCTCGGAGGCGATCTCCTCGAGCACCGGCGAGACCAGCTTGCACGGGTTGCACCACTCCGCCCAGAAGTCCACCAGGACCGGCTTGTCGCTCTGCAGGACGTCGGTGGTGAAGCTGGCGTCCGTTACGTGCTTGGCTGCCACTGGAGCTCCTTCGTGGGGATGTGGTCTTCGTCGGGTGTGCCCGACGGAGGGTAGAACGGCGCGACGGGTGCGGGGATTCCCTGCTCAGACACCCTGCGGCATACCGGCCAGCGGGTCGGCCGTGGTGACGCCGAGCCCGGCGTCGTGGTGGTCGGTGCCCTCGACCGAGGCCAGCCAGCGCTCCGCGTCGAGAGCGGCGGCGCACCCGCTGCCGGCGGCGGTGATGGCCTGCTTGTAGGTGTGGTCGACGACGTCGCCGGCGGCAAACACTCCGGGCAGGTTGGTGTGGGTGCTGCGGCCCTGCACCAGCAGGTAGCCCTCGTCGTCAGTGTCGAGCTGGCCGCGGAACAGCTCGCTGGCCGGGTCGTGGCCGATCGCGACGAAGACACCGGTGACCGGCAGGACCGACTCCTCGCCGGTGAGCTGATTGCGTACGGACAGGCCTTCGACCTTGGCGTCGCCGACGACGCCGATCGGCGCGGTGTTCCACGCAAACCGGATCTTGTCGTGGCCGAGCGCGCGGTCCTGCATGATCTTGCTGGCCCGCAGCGTGTCACGGCGGTGGACGATGGTGACCGACTTGGCGAAGCGGGTGAGGAAGGTGGCCTCCTCCATTGCGGAGTCGCCACCACCGATCACGGCGATGTCCTGGTCGCGGAAGAAGAAGCCGTCACAGGTCGCGCAGCTCGACACGCCATGGCCCAGCAAGGTCTCCTCGCCCGGGATGCCGAGGCGCCGCCAGCGCGAGCCGGTCGAGACGATGACCGCCTTGGCCCGGTAGACCTCGGTGCCGACGGTGACCGTCTTGGGGTCGGAGAGCAGGTCCACCGAGGTGGCGTCGTCGCTGATGAACACCGCGCCGAACTTCTCGGCCTGCTTGCGCATGTTGTCCATGAGCTCGGGGCCGGTGATGCCGTCGGGGAAACCGGGGAAGTTCTCCACCTCGGTCGTCGTCATGAGCGCGCCACCGAACTGCTGGCCCTCGATCACGAGCGGCTTGAGGTTGGCCCGCGCCGTGTAGAGCGCGGCGGTGTAGCCCGCAGGTCCGGAGCCGACAATGATCACGTCGGCAACGGTGTCGATGGTGCCGCTCTGGTCGGTGGTGGTGGTCGTCACGACGGTCCTCGATCGGTCGACGGTGGTGGTGGTCTCTGCGTTCACCGGCTTGTCTCCGGCATGGGCGCTAACGGAGTCTAGGGCCGCCGGATTCCCGCTCGCACGCGTACGGGGCGGCTACGGCTTCGGGACGTAGTTCAGGGAGTACAGCGAGCACGCGGGCGGGCCCACGGCGATGACCGCCAGTTTGGTCGGGTCCTGCGGATCGGGCACGACGCCGATCACCGCGGGCTTACCGTTGAACGTCGCGAAGTCGATGACCAGCGGCGGGACGCTCGTCTGCAGCAGCAGGGCGATGCAGCGCTGCGCCGCATCAGGTGCCCGCAACGGCCCGAGGGCGTCAGTTGTCGCTGCCGGGGCCGCCGGGACGCTGGTCCCCGCAGGGCTCGAGGCGCCCGCGTTGGCCGGCGTCTTGGGTGGAGCGGCTACTCCGGAGCCGGCGGCTGAGGTAGCCGCTGCTGCCGAGGTGCCAGCGGAGGTGGCCGCGGCCGCGGTGGCCGCAGCTGCGGAGGTTGCCCCTCCGGCCGCAGCTGCAGAGCTGGCGGCGGCCGCAGCCGAGGTGGGTGCCGCTGCTGCTGCGGAGGTGGCTGCTGCCGCGGCTTCGGTGGCTGCGGCCGCCCCCGAGGTGGCCCCTGCCGTCGCTCCTCCCACCAGTGCGGCGCCGTCGGGGCCGAGCCCTGCGGCGGTGTAGTTGTGGCCGCTGTGCAGGATCTGCGGACCCGCCGCAGCTGCCGCGGCGCTGGTGACGCCCGCCGCTGAGCTGGCCGACGAGCCCTGCGAGCGCGGCAGGTGGATGACGCCGAGGGTCAGCAACGTGACGGCCGCTGCTGCGGCCAGCGTGATCAGGACTGGCTTGCGTCGGCGCTCCCACGCGGACGGCCCTGACCGGGCAGGCAGGGTGGTGACGGCCGCAACCGGCGGGGTCAGCGCGGGCAGCTCACCGAGGGCCGCGTAGAGCCGGTCGGCGATGTCCGCCGGCATGGGCACCTCAGCGTCGTCGAGCAGCGCCGCGTGGACCGCCGCGAGCGCGGCCGCATCCTCCTGGCAGATCTCGCAGCCCGCGAGGTGGTCGCGGGCGGCTTGCTCCTCTGCGGGCGTGAGCAGGCCCTCTTCCAGGTCGGCGAGGCGGTCCAGCCCGAGGTGCGCGTCAGCTCCTGAGGACTCGGTCATGGCTGCTCACCTCCCGGAGGGGTCTCACGGTCGACGTCGGACGTCGGCTCCGGGGGTTGGACGGGCACCGCGGGGCCAGGGTTCCCTGATCCGGCTGTGGGTGTCTCCCTGAGCAGGAGCGCGAGGCGGGCCCGGCCACGCGAGCAGCGGCTCTTGACGGTGCCGACAGGCACGCCGAGCAGCCGGGAGACCTCGTCGAGCGGATAGCCCTGCGCGTCGACCAGGACGACGGCGACCCGCTGCTCGGGCGGCAGCACGGCGAGGGCGCGGCCCAGGTCGGTCGCGAGCTCGCGGTTGGCCAGCGCGTCGCCGGTCGCGGGGTGGCGGTCGTCGTCGGGCAGAGGCACCGTCGGGCGGGCCTGCTGGCGGCGTACTCGGTCGAGGCAGGCGTTGACCACGATGCGGTGCAGCCAGGTCGACACCTTGGCGTCGCCTCGGAATGAGCCGGCGGCACGGTAGGCGGACAGCAGCGCATCTTGCACCGCGTCGGCCGCCTCCTCGCGGTCGCCCAGGGTCCGGATGGCGACGGCCCATAGCCGGTCCTGGTGGCGACGGACCAGCTCGGAGAACGCAGCGGAGTCGCCGTTGACGTGACGGTCGAGCAGGGCGCGGTCGAGGGCGTCCGGGTGGTCGACAACCTGGCCGTCCACTCCGTTCACCCCCATCCCCGTCGGTTGGCACGCGCGAGCGCAGCCTAGCGAACGAAAGTCACGAATCCGCGTCATCTCCGGCACGCGACGCGCCCACGAGATGCCGGGGATCGGGGGGTCGCCGAGCGTACAAAGGGATGTGCGGCAGCCTCGAAGGCGACAGCAGCGGTACGGCCGGCGGCGATCCGCGCCGGCGATCGCCGCCGTGCTGGCCCTCGCGCTGCTGCCGGCCCCCGCGCTGGCGGTCGGGTCGACGCCCAGCCCGCGCCCGTTGGCCCAAGAGCTCAACGCGGCCCAGGCCCAGCTCGCCCAGCTCGCGGCCAGCCTCGACGTGGCCGACGAGAACTATCGGCAGGGCCAGATCGCCCTGCACCAGGCCACGCTCGACCAGGCGGCGGCCGAGCGTGCGCTCGCCAAGGGCAAGGCCCGCCACGCGGCGCTGCAGACGCGCGTCGACCGCATCGCGACGTTCGCCTACCAGACCGGCGCGTCGCCCGACATCCTCGTGGCGACCCCGGACGGAGCCGCCGCCTTCGCCGAGTCGACCGCGCTGCTCTCCCAGGTCAGCTCCCAGCAGCAGAGCACGCTGTCGGCGGCAGCGGCCGCGCAGTACGAGCTCGCGGTGGCCCAGACCGCGGCCTTCCAGGCCGCGGACGCGACGGCCCGTACGACGGCGCAGCTCGCCGCCGCTAAGGCCGCGATCGCCAGCCAGGTGGCCGCTCACCAGGCAATCGTCAGCTCCCTGGTCGATCGGCAGCACACGCTCGAGGCCATCGCGGCGGAGAAGGCCCGACTGGCGGCCATCGCCGAGGCCAAGGCGCGGGCGGAGCGCGACGCGGCTGCGCGCAAGGCCGCGGAGGCGGCAGCCGCCGCCGCGGTCGCCGCGGCCAGGCAGGCGGCGGCGGACGCTGCCCAGGCCAAGGCGGCGGCCCAGCGTGAGGTGGCGCAGAAGGCGGCTGACCGTCGCCAGGCGCTGGCCGAGGCAGCGGCCCAGACGCGGCAGCAGCAGGACACCTCCTCCACCTCGACGTCCAACGGCTCGTCCGCCGGCCCGCCCTCTTCGCGGGCGTCGCTCGCTGTACGGGCGGCCTACCGGCAGCTCGGCGCCCCGTACGACTGGGCCGCCGACGGTCCGCAGTCCTTCGACTGCTCAGGCTTGACCGCCTACGCCTGGGCGGCCGCGGGGGTGTCGCTGCCGCACTCGTCCCAGGCGCAGTACGGCGTGGGTGCGCACGTCTCACGGAGCCAGCTGTCCCCCGGCGACCTGGTGTTCTTCGGCTCGCCGATCCACCACGTCGGCATCTACGTCGGTGGCGGGCAGATGATCGACGCGCCCCAGACGGGAGATGTCGTACGGGTGCAGAGCATCGACCGCAGCGACTACACCGGCGCGGTGCGCGTCACCGGTTAGCGATCGAGGGCGAACGTCGTCACGCTCGACCTGAATCCGCCGGGGATGGCCGGCAGGTGGGTGATCCAGAGCAGCCAGTAGCGGTGCGGGGTCTTGTCGGTGATGGTCACCGAGGCGCTCGTCGTGGTGGCGGTCGTCGCGTCGCCCTGCGCCGTGAAGCCATCGAGCGTGGTGGCCGCGGTGTCCGCGCTGCGGATGTCGAACGTCGTCCCCGGCTCGAGGAAGTCGACCGTCACCTGGCTCGGTGCGACGGCCGTGCCCGCGTCGACGAGCAGGCCGACGCCGGGCTTGCGGCGACCGAAGTCGGCCTGGTTGTAGCGCTCGGTGTACCAGAAGGTGGCGGGGTCGTTGTCGATCGCGTAGCGCGCGTGCGACTGCTCCTCCGAGCCGTCGCCCGGGGGCGGGTCGAAGGAGTTGGCCGTGGCGAGGGGATAGGTGGTCGGGGACGCCGCCCCGGATGCCCCTGCCGAGGTACTGGTGCCGGGGCTGGGGCTCGTACCGGCGGAGGTGGTGGTCGTCGCGTTGTGCCGCAGCAGGTCGAACGGCTCGCCGACCCCGCTGCTGCCGACGAGGCCGAGCACCACGACGTAGCCGAGCAGGAGGACCGCCAGGACGGCAGCGACCACGATCGGGATGCGGAGCCGCCGTGCGGGCGGGGGGTCGGGCTCGACGACGGCTTGGATCACCTGAGTCGGCTCACCGGCATGACGCAGCGTCGTGAGCCGGGTCACGACCTCCGCGGCCGAGGCGGGGGTGGTGGGCCCCCAGAGCAGGCAGTCGGTCACCAGGCGGTCGAGGTCGCGGGGTACGCCGGCCCGCACCTGGCGGGGGCTGCAGAGCCGGCCCTCCTCGGTGGGTGCGGGGGGCAGGCCGCTCGCGTCGTCGCCGGGCCAGCGGCCGGTCAACGCGAAGTAGAGCAGCGACCCCAGCGCCGTGACGTCGTCGGCGTCGTCGCCCGCCGGGGCGCCCACGATGGCCGCAGCCGTGGCGGCGTCGGTGACCCGCACGTCGCCCTCGGGGGTGATGAGGACGTGGCCTGGGTGGAGCCGGCCGTGGTGGACCCCGTAGGTGGCAGCGGCGGCGAGCGCCTCGGCGACGGATCCGATCACGGCCATGGCCCGCTCGGGCGAGAGCGGGGCCTCGGCGACGACCGCGTCGAGCGGTTCGCCGGCGACCCACTCACGGACCACCAGGCGCAGGTCGGGCTCGTCGACGACGTCGTAGGCCCGGGTCAGCGTGCGGTGGGGCACCACGCCCGCCCGGCGAGCGGCCTCGAGCACCGCGTCCGTGGCGGAGTCGGTCGGGAGGGAACGGATGGCGACCGGTCGCGCCAGGACGTCGTCGTGGGCCTCCCACAGCGTCGAGGTCGCGCTGCCGACCTGCCGGAGCAGCCGGTAGCGACCTGTGACCAGGCTGCCCGGCGCCAGCGGGGCGGGAGGGGTTGGCAAGCGCGTCTCCGGTGGGGGTCAGCGCCGGGACTGGCCGTCAGCGGAGACGGCGGCGGCCCGGCATCCACCCCACTCTAGAGGGGCGTCCACCGGGCCGCTTCTGGTGCGTGAGGGCCGGGGCTAGCTGATCCGACCTACGTAGTACGAGGCGTTCCACATGCCCTCGAGCCGGACGAAGTCGCCGGTGTGGGTGGCCGCCCAGATCTCGTCCCCGCCGGCGTAGATGCCGACGTGGTAGACGTGGCCGGAGCCGCTGTGGAAGAACACCAGGTCGCCGATGCGCTTCTGGCTGCTCGCGATGTGCCGGACCACGGAGTACTGGCCGGACGAGCTGTGCGGCAGGGAGATGCCGAACTTCGCGAAGATGAAACGGGTGAAACCCGAGCAGTCGAACCGGCTGGGGCCGGTCGCGCCGTAGGAGTACGGCGTTCCCCGGTACTGCGACGCGGCGCGGATGACCCGGGCCCCGAAGACGGCCCGCTGGTGCGCCGCTGCCGCCTTGACAGCTGCCCGGTGAGCGGCGACCCGCCGGGCGGTGGCCTTCTTCGCCGCTGCCTTCTTGGCCACGATCGTGGCCTTGGCAACAGCCTTCTCGTGCGCGAGCTGGTGTCCGGACTTCTGCACCGGCTTGGTCGCCGGTGTGTGGCGGACGGCCACGGTGGGAAGACCCGCTGCAGCGATGGAGTGCAGCGAGAAGGCGCCGACGCTGGCGCCGGTCAGCTGGGCGGTGCTGGTGGTGGCGGGAGCGGTGCGCTCCGACGCCTGCGCAGGTGCGCTGGTGAGACCGAGGGTGAGGCTGGACGACACGCTGAGTGCGATCGCTACCGCCGACAGGCGAAAGCGCGCACGCGGATAGACCGCAGGCACAGGTTTCCCTTCCGTCAACGCCTGCGAGGTCAGCTGTCGGGTTCGGGCTGGAAAGGTTGCCCGGCCGACCAGGTGCGGTCGGCTTCACCCCAAGGCACGAGACGGTGATGCTGTCCCGTACCGCGGTCTGGAGACCAGTGGGTCCCCCGCTCCTGCCCCTGAGTTCTGTTGTCGGGATGAGCCTCGGTCGAGGGGCAGGACTCGGCGTTACGACCGGGGCTCACGATTCATTCCGTCTGCCGGACCTTAGACGGTGCGAGCGTCCGGGACCAACATCGGGGTCTGTCCGAGGCTGTATCGACAGCGCGAAGGTCGCAAAAAATGGTCCATTGGGACTACAGCGCTGACGGTTGCCGGGTGACCGTGACGGCGTTCTTTGCTCAGGTCCGACCCCTCATGCACGCAGCGCTGCCTGCCGAGATCTAGGTCATGACGCGTACGACGGTGCCCGATCGCTACGCCGCGGTGTTCCACCACCTGCGGGAGGCCGTCTTCCTCTGTGCTCCGGACGCCAGGGTCGTCGACGTCAACCCTGCGGCGAGTCTGCTTACCGGCTACCCCGCGGACGAGCTGATCGGCCACCTGCCCGGCGAGATCGACGACCCGGCGCTGGCCGCCGACCGGGCCGCGGCCCTGCGGGCCCACCTGAGTGCCCACGCCCAGTGGACCGGCGACGTCCCGTTCCGCCGGGCTGACGGAGAGATGCGCATCGGCCGGACCACGTGGACCCGGCTGGACGACGGCTCCGACGAGGTCACGGGCTATCTCGCCATCACGCGGGACGTGACCGAGGAGCTGACGACGGCGGTCATGCTCTCCGAGGCAGAGCTGCGCTGGCGGCTCACCATCGACGCGGCGCCGATCGGCATCGCCCTGGTCGCTCTGGACGGGCACTTCCTGCGGGTCAACGACGCGTTGTGCGAGCTGCTCGGCTACTCCGAGCCCGAGCTGCTGACCCGCACCTTCCAGAGTCTCACCCACCCGGACGACCTCGACGCCGACCTCACCCTCATGGCCGGGCTTCTCCGGCAGGACATCGACCAGTACACCTTGGAGAAGCGCTACCGCCACGCCCAGGGCAGGGACGTCTGGGTACGGCTCTCGGTCGGCCTCGTCTGGCGCGACGGCGGTGACCCGTTGCACTACATCGCCCAGATCGAGGACGTCACCGCGGCCCGCGAGGCGCACCACCGGCTCAACGCCATCATCGCCTCCGCCAGCGACGCGTTCGTCAGCATGGACCGGGCCGGCCTCGTCACCGAGTGGAACGCCGCGGCGAGCGAGATGTTCGGCTGGCCAAGGGAAGAAGCGATGGGGCGACCGCTGTCGTGGCTCATCATGGGCGAGGGCATGCGGGCCGCGCACGAGGCCGGGCTGGCCCGCTTGAACAGCGGCGGCCAACCCGTGGTGCTGGGTCAGCGGCTGGAGCTGACTGCGGTCCGCCGCGGTGGCGAGTCGTTCCCGATCGAGCTGACGGTGTGGCGTGCCGACGACGCCGCCGGCGAGTTCCACGGGTTCCTCCGGGACATCGGGGAGCGGGTACGGGCCGGCGCCCGGGCAGCCGCGTTCACCGCGCGCCAGCAGGCGATCGTTCAAGCCCAGCTGGACCTCGCGCAGGTCGAGCTGACCCCCAGCAAGGTGATGCAGCGCATTTGCGAGATGGCAGCCGCCGTCACCCGGGGCAACGCCGCCGTGATCGAGCTGCTCGACGGCGACGAGATGGTTTACCGCTCCGGCACGTCGGCGATGCGGGAGCACCTCGGGATGCGGCTGCCCGTGGGGGACAGCTTCTCCGGACGGTGCATCACCTCGGGGCAGACCCTGATCACGCGGGACGCGTACCACGACCCCCGGGTCAACGCCGCCGCCGTGCTCCGGGTGGGCGTCGGCTCGATGATCGTGACCCCGCTGCGGCACGGCAACGCCGTCGTCGGCGTGCTCAAGGTCATGGCGGACGAGAAGGGGCAGTTCGACGAGGACGACGCGGGCTCGCTCGAGCTGCTCGCCGTCCCGTTCGCGACTGCCATGACCAACGCCTGGCGGCTCGAGGCCACCTCGCACCAGGCCCTCAGCGACCCGATGACCGGCCTGGCGAACCGGACATACGCGCTGCACGAGCTCGAGCGCTCGCTCGCCCGGCAGCAGCGCCACGGCGGCCACACCGCGGTGATCTTCGTCGACCTCGACCGGTTCAAGGCGGTGAACGACACGTGGGGCCACGCAGCAGGCGACGAGCTGCTGGGCGCCGTGGCGGCCCGGCTGCGGCTGGCGGTGCGGGCGACCGACCTGGTGGCGCGGTACGGCGGCGACGAGTTCGTCATCGTGTGCGAGCACATGTCGCTGCCCGATGACGCCCTGATCCTCGCCGAGCGTCTCGTGGCGGCGATCCCTGGGGACTACGAGCTCGAGTCCGGGACGGCGTCGATCGGTGCAAGCGTCGGCATTGCGGTGGCCGTCGACCCCGTACCCGCGAGTGCCCTGCTGCGGATGGCCGACGAGGCGATGTATTTCGCCAAGCAGGAAGGCGGCTCGCGGTACTGCATCCGCACGCTCGCCTAAGCGATTAGCCGGTCGGGCGGGTGGCCCCGATGTAGCCGTTGAGGTAGACCCGCTGCAGCGCGACCGTCGCCCCGCTGTGCGGCGCGGCGATCATGTAGCCGTTGCCGGCGTAGATCGCCACGTGGTGGATGCTGCCCGGGTCATTGGTGTTGCTGGCCCAGAAGAGCAGGTCGCCGGGCTGGAGCTCGGAGAGTGCGACGTGGTGCCCGACGTTCCACTGCTCGCGCGACGTGCGCGGCAGCAGGATGCCGGCCTGGGCGTACGCCCAGCTGGTCAGGCCGGAGCAGTCGAACTGGCCGGGTCCGGTGGCGCCCCAGACGTACGGGGTGCCTTCGCGGGTCGCCGCCGCCTGCAGGGCCGCGCCAGCCGCTGCTGTGGGCGCAGTGGCTCCGCCGAGGAGGAGGCCGTTCTGCAGCGCCTGTGCCCGCGCGGCCGCGAGCTCGTCGGCGAACTTCTGCGCCGCCTTCTGCTGAGCTTCCTGCTGCAGCTGGACGAGGACCGTCTTGACGTTGCTGTTGGCGGCGGCGAGCAGCCGTTTCTGCTGGGCGAGCAGCGACTCGACGCGGACCTGGTTGCGGGTCGCCTGCGCCTGCAGCGTGCTGTGCAGGGCGGCGCTCGCCGCGAGGCGGGCGTTGAGACGGGCGAGCTTGGCGGTCTGTCCGGCGGCGGTGTGCGCGGTGTTCTGCTGGAGACGCAGCACGTCACCGGCCATCGAGATGCGTTCGACCACGTCACCGAGGTCGTCACCGTTGAGCGCCGCGGCGTACAGCGGAACGGCCCCGCCGGCCTCGTACAGCGCGGCGGTTTGACGCTTGACGCCGTCCTGCGTCGCCGCGTCGCCGGCCTGGGCGTCCTGCAGCGCGGTCTGGGCGGCGAGGTAATCGGTCACCGACGAGCCCAGCTGCTCCATGGCGGCGTCGTAGTTTTCGCTCGCGATCTCGGCTTGGTCGTTGAGCTGGTTGACCTGGCTCTCGAGCGCGGCGGCGGCGGCCTTGGCTGCGGCGAGGCTCGGCGCGTCCTTGGCCGCGCTCTTGCCCACGGCCTTGGCGTGCGGCGAAGGCTTGGCGCTGGCGGCCGGGCCGGTGGTGAGCAGGCTTGCGACAGTGGCCAGCGCCAGACCCGTCGAGAGGGCCCGGCGCCTGGTCACGAGCCGGTGTACTTGCCGGTGGCGGTGACCGTGACGACGGCCCAGCCCTTGGTCTGCGAGGTGCGCTCGAGCAGGAGGGTCTTGACCGTGTTGACGATGGTGAGCGTGGTCGTGCCGTCCGGCTGGATGGCGAAGCCCTTGACCAGCACCTCTTCATGCGCGTTGAGCGCGGTCCGAGCGGCCGTGTAGGCCTGCTGCAGGTCGTGCTGACGCTCGTAGCTCTGGCTCGCCGCCTGGACCGCGTTGTTCGCGTCGTCCGTGGTGGACAGGTGGGCGACCCCGACGCTGATGCCGTCGAAGCCGACCACGCCGACGACGGCCGCCACGGCGACCAGCTTGGTCATCCATCCGACGACGATGCTGCCCTCGTCATCGTGGTGTGTGAGGCTCACAGTGCTGCGCCTTCCCTGCTGTCCCGACGACTCGGCCTTGCCGATGTCCACTCTTCGGGTCGGCGCAACAGGCAACCGCCTTGAGCCGTACGGGGGACACAGTCGCGGCGCAGGCGTGCGCCGGAGGGTGGTCCTTAGGGTCGTCTCAGCGAGGGTCGCGGTACGGGCAGGCCGGGCACCCGGCCGTTGAGCACGACCAGCAGCCGGCCGACCTCGGCGATGCGCAGCTGGGCGGCCGCGCGCAGCATTACCCAGCCCCCGGCGGGCACGGCGAGGGCCAGGGCGATCGCTGAGCCGGCGAAGCCGTGCCCGGCGACGGCGCCCACGAGGTGGGAGACCAGCCAGGCCACGACGCCACCGAGGGATGAGGCCAGCGTCAGCCGGATCAACGTCTGCACCGTCCGGGAGCCGTCGAGCGACCCGAGCCGACCGCTCAGAACGATGCTGGTCAAGGCAACGCCGACCGCGTACGACAGGGCATAGCCGACGGCCAGACCGGGCAGCCGGGCGCTGCCGTTGAGCCCGAGGAACAGCACGATGTCGGCGATGACGTTGACCGCGTTGACCACGATGGAGATGAAGGCGGGCGTGCGGGTGTCGCCGAGCGCGTAGAAGGCCCGCAGGTGCAGCTGGAACGCGGAGAACGGGATCAGGCCGACGGCGAACGCGGCGATGGTCCAGCCGATGACGCGGGCGTCGGCCGGCCCGATCGCACGGTGCTCGAACAGTGTGGTGGCGATCGGCTGGGCGAGCACGATCAGAGCGACCATGGCCGGGACCAGGACAACGGAGGCGAGCCGCAGCCCCCGGGACAGCTCGGCGGTCAGGAGCCTTGGCGTGCCGTCGACGACGAGGCGACTCATGCGCGGCAGCAACGCCGTGATCACCGAGACCGCGACCACGGCGTGGGGCAGTGAGAAGACCACGAACGCGTAGACGTAGGTGGTGTAGCTGCCGCTACCGGCCACCGACGTGGTCTTGACGCAGGTGTTGGTGGTGGACAGCGTGCTGTGGGCGAGCTTGACGACGACGTAGTAACCCAGCTGGTTGGCCAGGACGTAGACGAGCACCCAGGAGCCGAGCCGAGCCGCCCTGCCCAGGCCGGCGTTGCGGAAGTCGAAGCGGGGTCGCCACCGAAATCCACTGCGGCGCAGGGCCGGTGTGAGCACGACCGTCTGGGCGACGACGCCGAGCGTCGTCCCGACGGCGAGCACCAGCACCTGAGTGTGCGAGGGGACGTGGTGACCGCCGACGGTCGCCCGCGGCAACACCAGTACGACGATGCCGGTGGCGATGACGACCAGGTTGTTGAGGACCGGAGCCCACATCGGCGCACCAAAACGCCTGCGGGTGTTGAGGACTGCGCCCATGGTGGCGCCTACGCCGTAGAAGGCGATCTGGGGCAGGAACCAGCGAGCGAAGGTGATGGCGTCGGCACGGTCAGCGGCGTTGAAGCACTTGCCCGCGTACAGCGAGATGATCTGCGGCGCGAGGAGGACGCCGATGACGCTGGCCACGCCGAGCGCAAGGGCGACCAGGGTGAGCAGCCTCTGGGCGTAGGCGACGCCCGCACTGCGGTTGTGCCGCCCGGCTTTCACGAGCAGGGGGACGACAACGCTGGTGAGGACCCCGCCGAGCAGCAGCTCGTAGATGATGTTCGGCAAGGTGTTGGCGATGTTGTAGGCGTCGCCGAAGGCCTGGCTGCCGATGACCCAGGCGATGATGACCGTGCGCAGCAGGCCGGTGCCGCGCGAGGCGATCGTGCCGACCGCCATCACCCGGCTGGAGCGGAACAGGCTCGGCTCGGCTCGGCGCGTGGGCGGTGGCGGCGGAGGCGGCGGGATGGTCATGCGGGCTCAGCCGGGGCGGCTTCGTCCGGCGGCGATGCCCTGCGAGCGTTGCGGATGCGCCGGTAGAGGCGGACGACAACGGCGAGCCCGAGCAGGCTGCAGACGACGACGGTGATCCAGACGATCACTGCGCCGTACGCCGAGACCCGTACCGTCAGCCGTGTAGGTGGACCGAAGGCCTTGCCCTCGGGGGTCAGCAGCTGGGCGTCGACGAGCAGGGTGCCGGCGCCGGCCTTGACTGTGTTGACGGTCACGTCGAGCTGGGGCTTGGTGCCGGCCAGGATGACCAGCGTCTGGGCCTTGGACGTGGTGGTGAGCCCGGGACTGCGGGAGACGAGCACCAGCTGGACCTTGACGGGGACGGTCAGGTCGTTGGCGATCGTGATGGGCAGCCGGGCGCGATTGCCGAGCAGGTTGACCTGGCCCTTGGTGACGATGGACACCTTGCCCTCGGCAGCCCGCAGGGTGGTGAGGGTGCTGGACAGCAGCGCTTCGCCACCGCTGGCTGGCTTGGCGAAGGCGCTCGAGGCGGTGCGGTAGAGGCTGCGTTGAAGCATCAGCACCTGATCGTCGCGGTTGCAGTTGACCGAGGTCGCGGTGCTCGAGGTGGGGAGACTGCTCGGGGCGCCGACGACCGCGGCGGTGGTCGTCGTGACGGGCGCCGCTCCGGTCGCGGACTTGATCACCGGGCAGAGGATGGACCGGAAGCCGGCGAGCTCGGTGTTGGCGGCGGCGATCTGGCGCGCGACGCCGAGCGGCAGGCCAGACTCGCTGGTCGTCGACGGCGCTTGCAGCGGAGCGCGCGTGACGGCGGGGTCGGGCTGGTCCTGCTGCAGCACCTGGGGCACGGTCACCGGAGTGAGCCACGGCAGTCGACCGGTCTCGGCGAGCAACGCCCGTACCGCGGTGTTGGTGGGAGACCACCGTCGGCCCGGGGCGATCACCAGGGCCCGGGTGGCCAGGGTGGTGGCAAGACCCTCGACGGCGATTGCCGCCGTCTCCGCGGCGAACCGCTGCGTCAGCAGGACCCGGTCGGCCGCGCGGGTCTGCTTGGTCACCAGGTGGCTAAGCCCGTCGTCGACCACGACCGCCGGCACGGTGCCACCCGTGCGGTCGACGGTCGTCACGGCGGTCGGCGTGTAGGCGGGCGTTGCCGTCAAGGGGGCGGCAGTGCTGCTCAGCACGAGGCCCGAGGTCGTCAGCTGGTCCAGGGCGGTCTCGCTCAGGACGCCGTTGGGCGGCCAGACCAGACCGGCCACGACGCCGGGCAGGGTGGCTTCGAGGCCGGTCGACCGGGCCTGCGTGATCAGTGACGACGCGTCGGCGCTCGACAGCGCCTCGAGGTCCGGATCCGCGTAAGGAACGGCGATCGAGGAGGTGTGTCCCATCAGCTGGCGCAGCGCCGCGAGGTAGGCCGTTGCCGCCACCTGACCCGTACCGGCTGACGTGCCGCCGCTCGGGACGGTGACCTGGTACGGGGTGGCAGCGTCCTGCATCAGCTCAAGCTCTTGGACGGTCTCCGGGTCGATGACCGGGGTGACCGGCACCGGGCGGATCGCCACTGCCTCGGGTGGCGGGTCGGTGCGCAGCTGTCCTTTCTTCACGGGTACGCGTTGGGTGGGCACCGAGCCGCTCTGAACAGCCGCCTGGTTGGCCACGTCGAGCAGGGCTCCGAGCCGACCCCGCGTACCGATCTCGGTGGTGAGGGTGTCGTTGGTGAAGGTGTTGTCGGCCTGCAGGTGGGGGGTGCTCAGCAGCGGCCACACCCAGGCGACCTGGACCGGCGGGACCGAGGCGCTCGGCGGCAGCCAGGGCAGGAAGGTGTCGACCCGTCCGTCGTCCGTCGCCTCGTCGTCCGGGATGGTCGCCTCGACCGACAGCCGGTAGACCCCGGCCTGGGTGAGGTGGAGCGCGTCGGCCGGCAGGGTGAGCTCGTAGGGAACGGTCGCGCCTGGCGGCAGTGCGGGGATGGTGGTGATCGTCCCGATGCCGGTGGGCAGGTGGTCGTTGGCGCTGACGACGTCGAGCAGTGCCGCGCGGGACAGCAGCGGCGACGGGTCGATGCGCAGGCCCACTCCGAGCTGGTCGTACTCGACGCTTGTCGGGTTGGTGATCTGGCCGGCGACGGTGACCAGGTCGCCGGGCTGGGGCGCCGTCGGGCTGAGACGCGTGATGGTGACGGTCAGCGGCAGTGGCTCGGCCGTCTGGGCCGTGGCCGGCATGACCGGCATGGCGGCGAGCGGGCCGAGCACCGCCAGGATGGCGACCGCAGGCAAACTCCTGCGCCACCGGCGCCGCCAGGCTCCGGCGGTCACGCCGCCATCACGCTGTCTCGGCCAGCAGGAGCGTCGCGCGCTGGAGCAACTGGCGCTCGTCGTCGTACGCGAGCCGGGCGGGCACCTCGTCGAGCGGGACCCAGGCGACCTCGGTGACCTCGACGTCCTCGTCGGAGAGCTCGCCGCCCTCGGCCAGCAGCAGGTAGTGGTGGACCGTCTTGTGGATGCGGCGATCGTCGATCACGAACCAGAAGTCGATGACGCCGAGCTCGCCGACGACGCGGCCGCGGATGCCGGTCTCCTCGGCCACCTCGCGCACGGCGGTGATCTCGGGGGTCTCGCCGTCCTCGATGTGGCCCTTGGGCAGCGACCAGAGCAGCCGGCCGCGTCGGTCGAGCCGGCCGATGAGGGCCGCCCGCGCACCCAGGGCACTGCGCTCGACGACGAGCCCGCCCGCGGAGATCTCCTCCACGCGCCGGAGCCGTTGGCGTCGCGAAGGCCGGGCAGAGGTCACCTGCCGATCGTAGTGGCCCGACTCAGACTTCGAGGTCGACCACGACGTCGGCCAGAGTGGGCGTGGTGAGGTCGGCGACCCGGGCCTCGCTGCTGAGCAGGAGCGCAGCCGTACGGATGCCCAGTGCGGTGCCGGAGTCACCGGTCGCGGTGTAGACCACGTCCTGCAGCCCGATGCTGGCGTCGACGAGGAACGTCACCTCGCGGGGCAGCGGCAGTGGTGGCACGAGTCCTGCCGCGAAGTCGGTGGCCTCGTTGACCTCGTGGACGGTCGCCGTGCGCAGCGTGCGGGAGCCGACGGCACGCAGCAGCGAGTCGAGCTGGGCTTGGCGTCCGACCGGCAGCCCCACCGCGATCATCCGCGGCCCAGCGACGAAGAGCCGCACGTTGAGGCACTGCTGCTGTGGCACGCCGAGCACCTCGGGCAGCTCGTCGGCGCTCAGGACGGGGCGGGGCAGCTTGATGATCTCGTGCGCGACGTCGAGGCTGAGCAGCTCGCGGTGCAGGTCCAATGCCGTCTTCACCGACCTGCTCCTTGCGCTCGTCGGGGTCCAGGACCTGACGGTTCTCCCCCCGGCCTTGGGCGACAAACGGGACGCCGGCCGGTGGCGCGGCGGCTTATTGCCCTGGGCGCCGGCGGCTGGGCCCGTACGCTTAGGCCTCGTGCCCCGAACCCGACCGGATGACCTGATGCCCCCCGCTGCCCGTCCCGACCCCGACCCGCTGAGCGAGGCCCAGCGCCGGGCGTTGGCCGAGCTGATGCGCATCTCGCCGGTCGCGGACGACCTGGGGCGGCGGTTCGCGGCTGCCGGGCACGACCTCTATCTGGTCGGCGGATCCGTACGCGATGCCCTGCTCGGCCGGCTCGGTGACGACCTCGACTTCACCACCGACGCCCACCCCGAGCAGGTCAAGGCGCTGGCCAAGGGCTGGGCCGACTCGCTGTGGGAGACGGGCATCGCGTTCGGCACGGTGGGACTGTCCAAGGACGGGTTCCGGCTCGAGGTCACGACCTACCGCAGCGAGAGCTACCGGGCGGAGTCGCGCAAGCCTGCGGTCACCTACGGAACGTCGCTCACCGATGACCTGGTACGGCGGGACTTCACCGTCAACGCGATGGCCGTGTCCGTGCCGGTCCATCGCTTTGTCGACCCGTACGGCGGGCTGCCTGACCTCGCGCTCGGAGTGTTGCGGACGCCGGGGCTGCCGGAGGACTCGTTCGGCGACGACCCGCTGCGCATGCTGCGGGCGGCACGGTTCGCGGCGCAGCTCGGCTTCACGGTCGACCCCGTCGTGGTGGCCGCCATGACGGCGATGAGCGGGCGGCTCGCGATCGTGACCGCTGAGCGGGTGCAGGGCGAGCTGTCCAAGCTGGTGCTGTCGGCCGCCCCGCGGCGCGGGCTCGAGCTGCTCGTCGAGACCGGGCTCGCGGCGCTGGTGCTGCCCGAGCTGCCGGCCCTCGCGATGCAGGAGGACCCCGAGCACCACCACAAGGACGTCTACCAGCACACGCTGGCTGTCCTCGAGAACGCGATGGCGCTGGAGCGCACGGGACCCGACCTGGTGCTGCGACTGGCCGCTCTGCTGCACGACATCGGCAAGCCCAAGACCCGGCGGTTCGAGGCCGCGGGCGGGGTGTCGTTCCACCACCACGAGGTGGTCGGCGCCAAGATGGCCCGCGAGCGGCTGGGACTGCTGAAGTACTCCCGGGACATCACTGACGCGGTCTGCAAGCTGGTCGAGCTGCACCTGCGCTTCTACGGCTACGGCCGCGGTGAGTGGACCGACTCCGCGGTGCGGCGCTACGTCCGCGACGCGGGCCCGGTGCTCGACCGGCTGCACCTGCTGGTCCGCAGCGACTGCACCACACGCAACAAGCGCAAGGCCGCGGCTCAGTCGGCGGCCTACGACGAGCTCGAGGCGCGCATCGCCGTGCTCGCCGAGGAGGAGGAGCTCGGTCGCATCCGCCCCGACCTCGACGGCACCGCGATCATGGCGCTGCTCGGGCTCACGCCGGGGCCGCTGGTCGGGCGCGCGTACAACGCGATGATGGAGCTGCGCCTCGAACGGGGGCCGCTGCCGCGCGCCGACGCCGAGACGGCGCTGTTCGCCTGGGCTGCCGCCGAGGGCATCACCCCACCCGGCTAACCCCGCCCCCCCGTTTTCGACCCCGCCCCCCTTTCGGATCACTGGGACCTTCTGGTCGTTTTGGCGGCGCGCATTGCAGCAGAATGCGCCCAGTGATCCGGACCGAGCGTGATCACTGGGAGCTTGTGGTCGTTTTGGCGGCGCGCATTGCAGCAGATTGCGCCCAGTGATCCGGACCGAGCGTGATCACTGGGAGCTTGTGGCCGTTTTGGCGGCGCGCATTGCAGCAGATTGCGCCCAGTGATCCGGACCGAGCGTGATCACTGGGAGCTTGTGGTCGCTCTGGCGGCGCGCATTGCAGCAGAATGCGCCCAGTGATCCAGTGCGGGGGTCATGGCGCTGGCGACTTTTTGTGCTTCTTCTTGGCGGACTTGGGCTTGGGTTCCTTCGTTTGCGGCGCGGGGGGTACGGGGTCGGCGGCCAGGAGGGCGTAGAGGCCCTCGGAAACGGTGTCGAGAGGGCCGACACCGCCCTCGGCCCGGCACAGGATGAGCGCGCCTTCCATGCCGGCCAGCGTCGCCGTGGCGATCGCGCGCGCTCGGGGTGGCCCGATGCCGGTCGCCTCGAGCTGCGACGTCAGCAGGTCGACCCACGCGCGGAACGTCTCCCTTACGACGTCGACGAGGGCCACGTCGCGCGCGGTGGTGTCGATAGCGACGCCGGCGACCACGCAGCCGGCCGATCCGTCGGAGCTCAGGACGACGTTGCGCCACATGGCGACAAAGCGTTCGAGTACGCCGCGCGCGGTCGTGCCCTCGTAGGCCGCCTGATGGGCGAGGACCCGGCCGGAGGTCCAGCGCACAGCGTCCTGTGCGAGCTGGGTTTTGCCGTCCGGGAAGTGGTGGTAGATCGACCCGCGGGGAGCCCCACTTTCGGCGAGCACGTCGGAGAACGACGTGGCGCTGACTCCCCGTGAGCCGATTAGCGCGGCAGCGCTGGCCACCATGCGGCTGCGGCTGTCGTTGGCCATCAGACTCCCACCTTGACTATGACGATCAGCATATGCGACGCTGACCTGGCCTTCTCTGTATGACGACTGTCATACCAACTCCTGGAGCCACCATGCCCATGATCGACGTCTACGCGGCCACCGGCACCTTCGCCGACAAGCCAGCCCTCACCCAGGCCCTGACCGCCGCGATGATGCGGTGGGAGGGCGTCCCCAGCATCTCGCTGTTCCTCGACAACACGGCCGCGTTCGTCCACGACATGCCTGCCGACTCTTTGGCCAATGCCAACGGCGACTCCAGCTACGTGCGCGTTCAGATCCTGACGCCCATCGGAGTGCTGACCCGCGACAAGCAGCTCGGCTGCGTCCGCGAGATGACCGACATCGTCGCGTCGGCGGCAGCCGACCCCTCGCTGACCGATCGGACCTGGGTGCTCATCCACGAGTCACCCGACGGCGGCTGGGGCATCGACGGCCTCGCGATGACCAGCGCCGACATCGCTGCCGCCGCCCGCAAGGAGTTGGGCCTCTAGCTCGTGAGGGTGGATTCGTTGACGCGTGACGACAGCGGCTTCACCCCCATGCGGCGGCGGCGACGCTGCGACGCGGTCCAGAAGGCCGCCGCTGCGAGCGCGTACCCCAGGGTGATGACGGCGATGGAGACGTAGGACTTGCCGGTCGACGGCAGGAACAGCGCGCTGAGCACAGCCGCGGCCACGAAGGTCAGGTTGAACAGCGTGTCGTAGACGGAGAACACCCGGCCCAGGAAGACCTCGTCGATGTCCTCCTGCACGATCGTGTCGACGCAGATCTTGGAGCCCTGGGCCACGAAGCCGAGCAGCAGGGCGGCGAGGACGAACAGGTCCTTCCGGTACGGGGTGCCCAGCGCGAGCTCGACCAAGGCGGCAAACCCCAGCAGCGACGCGATCCACGCCTCCTTGGTGATGCGGGCGACGGCGACGGGCGTCACCGCAGCCGCGAGCAGCACCCCGATCGCGCTCGCGCTGAACACCTCGGCGAGTCCCGGCAGGCCGGCCTTGAACACGCCCTGGGAGTGGAAGTAGTTGCGGTAGAGCAGGATCGTCGCGATGGTCGAGATGCCGTAGAACAACCGGTGCGACACGATTGCCAGCAAGGCGTTACGGGCGCGGGTGCGCGACCAGACGTGCCGACCGCCGGCGGCGAGTCCACGGCCCACGACGCCCAGCTCGTCGCGCAGCGGCGGACGCGTCAACGCCTCGGCGAGGTCGGGGCCGAGGGCGTGGGATGGAAAGCCGCTGACGACGACCGAGCTGAGCAGGTAGATCACGGCAGCCGTCACTGCCAGGCCTGCGTCGCCCCGATCGCCGGAGCCGAGGACCTGGCGCAGCAGCAGCGCGAGCCCCGCGCCGATGAACGTGACGACCGTGCCCGACGTGGTTGAGACCGAGTTGGCGAGCACCAGTCGCGGCGGTGTCACGGTGTGCGGCAGGCCGGCCGAGAGCGCCGACAGGTAGAACCGGTTGACGCTGGTCGCGGCCAGCGCTGCGGTGTAGAAAGCCGGACTGACCGGGCCCTGCCACAGCAGCAGCGCTGCTGCCAGGACGACGATCGTGGCCCGGACGATGTTGGCGAGGAGCAGCACGCGTTGCCGGCGCCAGCGGTCGAGGAAGACGCCGGCGAACGGCCCGACCACCGAGTAGGGCAGCAGGATGATGCTGAAGCCGGCGGCCAGGGTGGCCGGGTCGGTCGCGTGCTCGGGGTTGAACAGCACCGCGCTCGCCAGGCTGGCCTGGAAGACGCCGTCGGCGGTCTGCGACACCAGCCGGGTCCCGTACAACCGGGTGAACCCCTGCTCGCTGAACAACGCACGCACGGGTCCAGCCACGACCCCAGGCTAGCGGGGCTCGGCGCCGCATGGTCCGGGGAGCTTCGTGCACGCGGGGACGTGCAGGATGTTCCGCACACCGGCCGCAATGACAGATGCCCTGCTGCCGGACCAGCCGGCGGCAGGGCATCTGTGCCTGTGGTGACTAGCGCTCGGCGTCGCCGGAGATGAAGGCCTCGAGCTTGGCTCGCGCGATGTCGTCCGGGTACTGCTCCGGCGGGGACTTCATGAAGTACGACGCGGCGGACAGCAGCGGGCCGCCGATGCCGCGGTCGAGCGCGATCTTGGCGCAGCGGAGCGCGTCGATGATGACGCCGGCCGAGTTGGGGGAGTCCCAGACCTCGAGCTTGTACTCCATGTTCAGCGGCACGTCGCCGAAGGCGCGACCCTCGAGGCGGACGTAGGCCCACTTGCGGTCGTCGAGCCACTGCACGTAGTCCGACGGCCCGATGTGCACGTTGCGGGAACCCAGCTCGTGCTCGATGTTGGACGTGACGGCCTGGGTCTTCGAGATCTTCTTGGACTCGAGCCGTGTGCGCTCGAGCATGTTCTTGAAGTCCATGTTGCCGCCGACGTTGAGCTGGTAGGTGCGGTCCAGCACGACACCGCGGTCCTCGAAGAGCTTGGCGAGCACCCGGTGGGTGATGGTCGCGCCGACCTGGCTCTTGATGTCGTCGCCGACGATCGGGACACCGGCGTCGGCGAACTTCTGCGCCCACTCAGGGGTGCCGGCGATGAAGACCGGCAGCGCGTTGACGAAGCCGACGTGGGCGTCGATGGCGCACTGCGCGTAGAACTTCGCCGCCTGCTCGGAACCGACCGGCAGGTAGCAGATGAGGACGTCGACCTCGGCGTCGCGCAGCACCTGCACGACGTCGACCGGGGTGTCCGTGGACTCCTCGATCATCTCCATGTAGTACTTGCCGAGCCCGTCGAGGGTGTGACCGCGCTGGACGGTGACGCCGGTGGGCGGCACGTCGGCGAACTTGATGGTGTTGTTCTCGCTGGCGCCGATGGCGTCGGAGAGGTCCTGGCCGACCTTCTTGCCGTCGACGTCGAACGCGGCCACGAAGTCGATGTCGCCGACGTGGTAGGGGCCGACCTTGACGTGCATGAGCCCCGGGACGCGGGCCTCGGGGTCGGCGTTGCGGTAGTACTCGACGCCTTGCACCAGCGACGATGCGCAGTTGCCGACGCCGACGATGGCTACGCGGATGCGGCCTGAGCTGGTGCCCATGCGTCTGCTCCTTAGTTCTTGTTCGTGTGGGATGAGCTGGGGCTTGTGGTGGTGGTGCTGGTCTTGTCACGCTCGGCGGAGATGAGCTCCTCGATCCAGCGCACTTCGCGCTCAGCGGACTCGAGGCCGTGCCGGGCAAGCTCTTCGGTGTAGGAGTCGATGCGACTCCGGGTGCGGGACATTGCCGTACGGACGCCGTACGCGCGCTCCTCGAGCCGGCTGCGGCGACCCTCGAGGATGCGCATGCGCACCTCGGCGTCGGTCTGGCCGAAGAACGCGAAGTGGACGCCGAAGTTCTCGTCCTCCCACGCGGTCGGCCCGGCCTCGCTGAGCAGGTCGGCGAAGCGCTCCTTGCCCTCGGCGGTCAGCTTGTAGACGACCTTGCCGCGGCGTCCGGTGAGGGCGGGCGCTGCATTTCCCAGGTCCGCCTCGTCCTGGAGGTCCTCCGCGATGTGACCTGCTGTCTGCATGTCACGCAGCGCCGGGTAGAGCGACCCGTACGAGAGAGCCCGTAGGCTGCCGAGCAGGGTGTTGAGCCGCTTGCGCAGCTCGTACCCGTGCAGAGGAGACTCCTGAAGCAAGCCGAGGACGGCGAGCTCGAGGACGCCACCTCGCTTCTTGCTCATGTCGGCCTGCCTCGCAGATCGGGAGTTCGATGTATCGAACCGATACATCGAGACGATAGCAGGCGTTTCGGTGGATGCCACTCCAGACGTCATCTGGCGTTCGCGTGTCGTCCACCCAGACACCGGGCGTACGGTGGATCCCGTGGCTCGATCGGTCCGCTCCGTCATCGACTACTCGCTCGCACGGCGGGCGACGTTGGCCGGGCTGTTCACCGGCAAGGTGTCCGCGCTCGACGCGTGCGACGCCCATCCCTACCTGCTCCGGGCAGCCAAGCATCATGGCGAGCCGACCGAGCGCCCGTGCCCGGTCTGCAGGAGCCACCCGCTCACCCTGGTGACCTACGTCTACGGCGACGAGCTGGGCGACGCGAGCGGCCGTGTGCGGCCCACCCGCGAGCTCGACCGGCTGGAAGAGGTCTACGCCGAGCTGGGTGTTTATGTAGTCGAGGTGTGCCAGGGCTGTTCGTGGAACTGCCTCATCACCTCGTACGTTGTGGGGACCGGCGAGCGACAACCTGTGCGCCGGGCCCGACGCCGGGCAGCGGAGGAGTGAGCCGAGCCCTGCGGCCGCCCTGCCGTCCCTCCCCCCACCAGCTCAGGGCGCGAAGGCCCGTGTGAGCGTCCCTCCCCCGCCCCAGCTTCCGCCCCGCCGCCGTCCGCCCACGCCTCCGCGTGGGACAGGCAGTTCGAGGTACGGACTCGACAAGCCTGGGCGAGGTTCCGGTACGGGTCCTGCGGCTCCGCGCAAGACACCGGCCAAGGCGCCCGGCGACGCGGCACCCCCGACCAAGCCGCCCAAGGTCCGGAGGGGCCGCAGCGGCTGGCGCCGGTGGCTGCCGACCTGGCGGATGATCTGGGTCACGGCGCTCAGCGGGTTCGTGCTGGTCTCGGCCGGGGTGGCCTACCTGTGGTTCAGCACGCCGATTCCCAAGGAGGCCAGCGCCTTCTCCCAGATCCAAGGGACGACGGTGCTCTACTCCGACGGCACCGTCCTCGGCAACATCGGCGCGACCAACCGGCACAGCCTCGACGATCTCAAGCTGGTGCCGCTCGTCGTCCAGCACGCCGTGCTGGCCGCGGAGGACCGGAAGTTCTACAGCGAGCCGGGCATCTCGATCACCGGCATCGCCCGCGCGGTCCTCGTCGACCTGAGCGGTGGCCATGTTCAGGGCGGGTCGACGATCACCCAGCAGTATGCGAAGAACGCCTACCTGACCCAGAAGCGCACGCTGTCGCGCAAGCTGCGCGAGGTCGTCATCGCCGAGAAACTGGACCTGCACTACACCAAGGACAGCGTCCTGCTGGCCTACCTCAACACCATCTACTTCGGCCGCGGGTCCTACGGCATTCAGGCGGCGTCG
Organism: Acidothermaceae bacterium B102; assembly: GCA_033097465.1. Taxonomy (GTDB): domain Bacteria; phylum Actinomycetota; class Actinomycetes; order JAWWOL01; family JAWWOL01; genus JAWWOL01. Next base: position 1,475,633 of record AP028633.1, on the reverse strand, counting down.
AAGGCCTACTTCGGCAAAGACGTGAGCAAGCTCAACGCCGCTGAGGGCGCGGTGCTGGCCGCGGCGATCCAACGGCCGTCCTACCTCGACCCGCTGGTCCACCCGCAGGCGTCCGAGGCGCGCTGGACCTACGTCATCAACGGCATGATCGCCAAGGGCTGGCTCGACACCGCGCCGATCTACCCGCTCAAGAACGTCGTGAAGTACACCCCGGTCCGGGTGACTGGGCCCAACGCCTTCGTCATCGACGCCGTGCAGAAGGAGCTCGACGCCTCCACCATCGACCAGGCCAAGCTCGCGCTGGGCGCCACGATCGTGACAACCATCGACAAGAACGCCCAGGCCGCAGCGATCAAGGCCGAGGACGACCAGCTCAACAGCAAGGTCAGGAGCCTCACCACCAAGAACCCCCCGGTGAGCGCGCTCGTGGCCATGCAGCCCAGCGACGGGGCGATCCGGGCGATGTACGGCGGCCAGGGCTCCAGCAACGGCGACTGCAGTGTGCGCGAGGGCGGCTGCCTCAACCTGGCCACCCAGGGACTGTTCCAACCGGGCTCGTCGTTCAAGCCCTACGTCCTCGCCACCTCTGAGCTCTGGGGCAATGGTGGCCTGCTGACCCGGGTCAACGGTCCCGCCGTGCTGCCCGACCCGCCCGGGGCGGATATCCACAACGACAACGGTGACGCGTACAGCAACATCACCCTGACCAATGCGCTGGCGCAGTCGGTCAACACCGTCTACGTGCCACTGGCTCGGCAGGTGGGCCCGCCCAAGGTTGCGATCTTCGCCCATCAGGCCGGCATCCCGGCGTCCATCACGCTGGCCGATGCCGGGCAGACGACCGACCGGATCGCGCTCGGTGTCTACCCGGTGCACCCGATCGACCAGGCGACCGGCTACGCGACGCTGTGCAACGGCGGCAACCGCATCACCCCGTTCCTCGTCCGCAGCGTCAAGAGCCAGAGCGGCGAGTCGCTGTACAAGGCCAAGACGCCGTCCGTCAACGTCATCGACCCCAAGATCACCGCCGACGTCGACTACGCGATGCAGCAGGTCGTGGCCTCCGGTACGGGCAAGGGAGCCGCGCTCGGCGCCCGCCAGGTGGCCGGCAAGACCGGCACCACGCAGAACAACACCAACGCGTGGTTCGTCGGCTGCACCGCTCCGGCCAAGACCACCGGCCAGCTCGTCACGGCGGTGTGGGTGGGGCACGCGGCAACGGTCACGCCGCTCACGGACATCCCCGGCTTCGAGAAGGGGCTGTTCGGCGGTCAGATCCCGGCGGACATCTTCCACGACTTCATGACCACCGCCATGGCGGGCAAGCCGCTGGTCTCCTTCCCGGCGCCGGCCTACTACTTCGGGCCCAAGCCGGCATCGCCGGTGACGGCGGCGCCGACCACGACGCCGAGCCCGACCAAGACCACCCCGACGCCCAAGCCGACGAAGACGACGCCCAAGCCGGTTGTCACGACGACCACCCAGGCGGTGGTCACGACGGCGCCTACGTCGACGGCGCCCGTACCGACGTCTGCTGCTGCCCCGCCGCCGCCGACGAGTGCGGCAGCAGTGACGACCACGGCAGCGCCGACCACGACCACTGCTCCGCCCGCACAGCCGCCTGCGGCAGGAGCCGCGCCGAGCGGGTGATGCGACTCGCGGCTGGCGAGGGGGGTTGTCACGGTCGATCCGTTTATAGGGGACGATGCACGGCATGACGTCTGAGAGCGCGGGCCTGGTCGGTCCACGGGACAGCTATGACGAGCCGGTCGCTCCCACCCGGGACGACCCGTTCATCGCGGGGGGCAGCACCGTGCTCGGCGGGCCGCTCGGCCGCCACGCAGCGGTCAACCGCTGGCTGTTCAGCATCATGGTCATCGTCTGCCTCGGTACGGCCGGAACGGCGACCCTGGGCTGGGTGCAGAAGGCGTCGTGCATGACGCACGGCTACAGCCACGAGTACCAGTACACGCGGCTCTGCTACTCCGACATCTACGCGCTGTACTACTCCGAGGATCTCGACAAGGGTGCGGTCCCGTACAAGGACCACGCCGTCGAGTACCCCGTGATCATCGGCGAGACGATGCGCGCGGCCCAGCTCACCGCCGACCTCGCTCCGGAGAAGTACCGCTCGCAGTGGTTCTTCACCGTGACCGCCGGCATCTTGGGCGCGTCGGCGATCCTGCTGGTCGCGGTCACCGTCAAGCTGGCTGGCCGGAGGCCCTGGGACGCGGCACTGCTGGCCTTCTCGCCGCTGCTGCTGTTCCACATATATACGAACTGGGACCTGCTTGCGGCTGCGTTCACCGGCTTTGCCATGCTCGCGTGGGCCCGAGGCAAACCGGTGACGGCCGGGCTGCTGATCGGGCTCGGCGTGGCCACCAAGCTCTACCCGTTGGCGCTGCTCGGTGCGCTGCTGCTGCTCTGCCTGCGCTCGCGCAAGATGTACGAGTGGTCGCTCGCGCTGCTCGGCACTGTGGTGGCCTGGGTCCTCGCCAACGTGTGGATCATCGTCAACTACCGCGAGAGCTGGCTGACCTTCTGGAAGCTCAACCAGACCCGGCCGGCCGACTGGGACTCGCTGTGGTTCCAGCTGGACAAGGTCTTGCCCGCGCCCGTCGGCGCCGATGGGGTGGCCCGTAGCGCGCTGGCCGCGCCGGGTGGCGCCAGTGACCTGCTCAACGAACTGGTCGCGATCTCGCTGCTGATCGGGCTCTGCCTGATCGCGCTGCTCGTCGTACGGGCCCAGCGCCGGCCGCGCGTACCGCAAGTCCTGTTCCTGATCCTTACCGTGTTCCTGCTGACCAACAAAGTGTTCTCGCCGCAGTACGCGCTGTGGTATCTCCCCGTCGTCGTGCTCGCCGTCCCCCGCTGGCGGCTGCTGCTGCTGTGGCAACTGACCGAGCTCGTGGTCGTGACGACGCGGTTCTACTACTTCATCAACGTAGACAAGGGAAACAACGGCTCACAGGGCATCGGCGAGTCCTGGTTCTTCAGCGCCGTGTGGATCCGCGACCTGATGCTGCTGTTCCTCATCGCGGTGGTGGTGCGCGACATCCTGCGACCCGAGCACGATGTCGTCCGACGGTCCGGCATGGACGACCCGGCGGGTGGCATCTTGGATGGCCTGATCGAGGACGACGACCTTCCCACTGATCCGGACGACGACGCGGACGGGCTGGTCGGTGGCGACCTGGTCAACGCCTAGGCCGGCGCCGTCGGACCGGACGGCGCTGTCGCTCTGGTGGCTCACCCGGGTGACGGTCGTGCTGGTGACCGTCGTGTCGGCGCACGTCCTGCACGACACCGTCGACGGCGGTTGGCAGGCGTTGGTCGCGCGCTGGCAGCACTGGGACGCCGACTACTACGTCGGCATCGCGCGCGACGGCTACCGCGCGACCCTGCGCCAGCAGCCCGAGGCGTCGGCGTTCTTTCCCGGTGAGCCGGCGGCCCTGCGGGTCGTGCACCTGGTGTTCCGCAACTGGACCCTGTCGGCGTTGGTGGTGTCCGCGGTGGCGGGATCCGTTGCGGTGACGGCACTCGCGCGGCTGGCCTCGTACGAAACCGGCGGCAGTAGTGGACTGCTCGCCGAACGCACGGTGCTCTACTTCGTGCTGTCGCCGTTCGCGGTGTTCCTCGCCGCGGGCTACAGCGAGTCGCTGTTCCTGGCCTTCGCGCTGACCGCGTGGCTCGCGGCGCGGCAGGGCAACTGGCGCCTGGCCGGGGTGCTCGGCCTGCTGTCGGCGACGGTCCGCATCACCGGGCTCTTTCTCGGGATCGCCTTGCTGGTCGACCATCTCGTCGTACGGCACCGTGCGGGTGAGCGGCTGTTGGACCGCGAGTCGTGGTGGCTGCTCGGACCTTTCCTGGGCATCGCGGCCTACTTCGGCTATCTCGACTACCTCACCGGTGATGCGCTCGCCTGGGTCCATGCCCAGGCCGCCGCCCCGTGGACGCGCCACCTGACCGCCCCGTGGCACGCCTTCCGCGTGACGCTGGGTGCCGCCCGCGACCCGAGCCAACGGGCGCCGTACGCGTGGGCCTTCGGGCAGGAGATCGTCGCCGTAGCAGTCGGTCTGGCGCTGACCGTGGTCCTGGCGGTGCGGCGGCGATGGGCCGAGGCGGTCTACGTGGGGCTGCAAGTGCTGGCCTTCGGCTTGTCCAGCTTCTACCTGTCGGTCGGGCGCGGAACCCTGCTGTGGTGGCCATTGTGGCTGCTGCTCGCAGGGGTCTCGGTCCGGCGGCCCTGGGTGCACAAGGCCTATCTTGCTGTCGCACCGGCGTTCATGGTGACGTACGTGATTGCGTTCACCGGCGGCGGGTGGGTGGGCTAAGGGTGGCCGAGATGCCCGCGCAGGAAGGCGATGTCAGCACTCTGTCCCTCGATGCCGCCGGGGGTCTCGCAGATGACGGGGGCGTCGGCAGCTCGTACGACGGCCAGCAAGAGCTCGGGGTCAATGGTGCCGGTGCCGACGTTGGTGTGGCGGTCGCGTCCTGACTCGAACGGGTCGCGCGAGTCGTTGAGGTGGACCAGGTCGATGCGGCCGGTGATGGCCTTGACCCGGTCGACGATGTCGAGCAGCTCCTCGCCCGCGGCGAAGGCGTGGCAGGTGTCGAGGCAGAAGCCCGCCCCGAGGTCGCCGACCGCGTCCCACAGCCGAGCGACGTCGTCGAGGCTGCGGGCGTAGGCGTTGTCGCCGCCGGCGGTGTTCTCGATCAGGATCGGCAGCGGCCAGGACGCGCGCTCGAAGGTCTTGCGCCAGCTGTCGAAGCCCTGCGCCGCGTCGTCGTCCTTGCCGGCGTGCCCGCCGTGGACGACGAGGCCCCGGGCCCCGATGGCCGCGGCCGCTTCTGCGTGCTGGTCGATGATCTTGCGGCTGGGCACCCGTACCCGGTTGTTGCTGCTCGCCACGTTGATCACGTAGGGCGAGTGGATGTAGATCGCCGTGTCGGACGCGATCAGGGCTGCGGCGTCCTCGCGAGGCGCGGGGCGCTTCCAGCTCTGCGGGTCGGCGAGGAAGAACTGCACGACGTCGGCGCCGCGCTCGACGGCTGCGGCCAGCGGATCCTCGGGATCGACGTGAGCACCGATGAGCATGGTGCCCAGGCTAGTCCTTGCCGGCGGTCGTCTCGGCCTGCGTCTGGGTCCCCCGTACCAGATCCTCGGCACTGAGCCAGCCCAGGCGGACGGCGGCGACGGCGAGCTGGAAGCGGTTGTCGGCGCCGCACTCGTCCATCATCGAGGCGACGGCCCGGCGCACGGTGCGGGTCGACACCTCGAGCTTGCGAGCGATGGCCTCGTCCTTGGTGCCGACGGCGAGCAGGCTGAGGATCGCGTGGCGGACCTGGCTCACCGTCCGGGTGCCGGCCACGGGTGTGGCCCGGTCGAGCACCTCGTGGAACAGCGCGACCAGCCCGGCCACCAGGGGCGGGGAGTCGACGCGCAGGGCGCCCCGGGAGTGATCGGCCGGGTCGAGCGGGACGTAGGCGATGCGGCGGTCGAGGATGATCAGCCGCTGGCCCACCGCGGGAGCGGAGGAGACCTCCTCGCCGGCGCGCTGCAGCCGGTCGACGTGGGCCCGCCACGACGGCGCGGCGAGGCGCAGCTCGTCGACGACCCAGGTCGAGCGGGTGCCGGCCGCGACCATCTCGAGGTTGGCGTTGCGGGCCGGTGCGTCCATGACCTGCAGCGTCTTGACCGGGGGCGGCGGTGACAGGGCCAGGCACTCCTGGGGGCGCGCCAGGTAGGCGGCTGCGATGCTGGCGACGGTCGCCGACATGCCGTGGATCGACACGATGGTGTCGTCGACGCGACCGCCCTCGCGGGACAGCAGGTCGTCGGTGCGCCAGCGTTGCCGGGCCTGCTCGTGTCGCTGCTCTCGGGTTGGCGCCGCGGCGGTGACGTCGGGGTCGCCGGGCGGCAGCAGGATCAGCGCACCACCGGTCGCGACTCGCACGCGCCCGGCCGCGACCAGCTCGTCGACGGCCGGCCGGACGGTCGGCAGCGGGATGTTGGCGAGCGCCGCCAGCTGCGCCGGGTGGTAGCGGTGCGGGCCGCGCATGAGGTAGCCCAGCACGATGACAGCGACCGCCGACAGCTCGTCGGTCGGCTCGTGGGATGCCATGGACCTCATTTCTGGTGCGCTTACCGTGCCATACGCACAGTGTGGCCGCGTTCTCACGACACCGGTAGGGAGGGCAAATCGGTGCAGACGCCAACGTCACGGGGCATGTCCACTAGCGGACAGCACCCTTTTTTCGTCGATCGGGGTTGCCTAGCGTGGTTCGCGTGCTCCCGCCGGTCGCACTGGGGGCGGTCGGACCGGGGCGCCGGTCGGCAGACGGGCCCCTACCCTGGGGGCCCGTCGCCGTCTCGGCCGTGCCGTCGACTACAGGTCGGCGTCGACGACCAGGGGCGCGTGGTCGGACGGTCCGGTGCCCTTGCGCGCCTCGCGGTCGACATAGGCGTCGGTGACCGCGCCGGCCAACAGGGCGTCGACGTACATCAGGTCGATGCGCATGCCGAAGTTCTTGTGGAAGTTGCCGGCCCGGTAGTCCCAGTACGTGTAGGGCTTGTCGTACTTCAGCGGGCGTCCGACGATGTCGCTCAGCCCGAGGTCGCGCAGCCGGGCCAACGCGTCGCGTTCGGCCGGCGTGACGTGCGTCGAGTCGACAAAAAGCGTGGGGTCCCAGACGTCGTCGTCGGTCGGCGCCACGTTGAAGTCACCGGTCACCGCGAACGGCCGGGCGGCGCCGACCTCCTGGGCCAGCGTCGTACGCAGCGCCTCGAGCCAGGCCAGCTTGTACGGGTAGTGCGGGTCGTCGGGCGTGCGCCCGTTCGGCACGTACACCGACCAGATGCGCAGCGGTCCGCACGTCGCTCCGATGGCCCGGGTCTCGTGCACGTCGTCGGTCGGGAAGCCCGGCTCGTCGGTCAGGCCGCGCTGGATGTCCGTCAGGCCGACCCGGGAGATGATCGCGACGCCGTTCCAGCGACCGTCACCGTGCAGGGCCACCTCGTACCCGAGCGCCTCGACCTCTGCCCGCGGGAACCCGTCCTCGGCGACCTTGGTCTCCTGCAGGCACAGCACGTCCGGCTTGGTGGTGTCCAGCCAGTCGAGCAGCCGGGGCAGCCGGGCGGTGACGGAGTTGACGTTCCACGTGGCGATCCGCATCGGCCCATCTCACCACGGAGCCCGGACATTCCGCACTGTCGCTACGGCCGCTGGCTCCAGGGCACGTCGAGGCGGTCCGGGTCGGCGAGCAGCTCGCGCAGGATCGCGACGAGCTGCCCGGCATGGGCCCCGTCGACGAGGCGGTGGTCGCCGGTCGCGACGAGCACCATCTGCGGGCGCACCGCGAGCTCGCCGTCGACGACCATCGGGGCGTCGCGAACCGCGCCGATCGCGAGGTAGAGCGGGCAGCGGGCCATCGGCATCGGCGTGAGGAAGGCCTCGTCCAGACCCAGCGGTCCGACGTTGGAGATGAGAGCCGCGCCGAGGGGGAACGCCGCCTGGCCGAAGGCGGGCCGTCCCAGTCCCGACATCACGAAGCCGGCGACTCCCAGGGCAGGGCGCAGCGCCCACCAGGGGAACGTGCGCACCCACCATGTGCTGCGGTGGTGGGCCGGGTCTGCGGCGCCGCGTACCCGGTCGACCGCGGGCCGGAGGACCGCCGCGATCTCGGCGGGCGTCTTCTCGTCAGCCGCCGCCACCCGTACCGGAGCGAGGTCGGCCCCGCCATCCACGTCGACGGTGAAGCTCAGGTCGCAGGCCTCGATCGGTACGGCCCGGCCGAGCACCACCCGGGCGCGCACCTCGGGGACCTCGCGCAGCGCCCGGGCGAGCGCCGCGGCGACCACGTGGGTGAGGGTGACGTGGACTCCGGTACGGGCCCGCGTGCGCTCGACGTAGGCGAGGACCGGCGTCGCATCGACGGCGAGGCGGGTGTAGATGCGCCCGTCGCGGGAGGCGTGGAACGAGGCGATGGCGAGCCGTCGTCGCCCCGAAGCACGCGGTGGCGGCGTTGTCATCCCTGCAGTCTGCCCTGTGCAGGAAATCGTCGCCTGGGGACAGCGGCAACGACTGTCGGGGGTTCGTCGTAGCGTGCCGGTCATGCCCCTCCGCCAGCCCGTGAGCCGACGACCCGAGCGCCGCTCGACGCTGCTGGTAGCCTTGCTCGTTGCGTTGTACGCAGTAACCCTCCTGCCGCGGAGAGACCGCGGTCGTTTAGTCCAGAGGAGGTGGGTTTGCTATGCGTCGCTACGAGCTGATGATCATCCTCGACCCCGATCTCGAGGAGCGCACTGTCGCTCCGTCACTCGACACGTTCATGAACGTGATTCGCCAGGGTGGCGGCACGGTCGAGAAGGTCGACATCTGGGGCCGCCGCCGGCTCTCGTTCGAGATCAAGAAGAAGGCCGAAGGCATCTACGCGGTGATCGACCTGACCGCCGAGCCCGTCACGGTCAAGGAGCTGGACCGCCAGCTCAACCTGAACGAGTCGGTCCTGCGGACCAAGCTCCTTCGCCCCGAGATGCACTGACCGGTTCTCCCGGTTGACCGCACCTCCGCACCACCGTCCGCCTTCTGTTCCGACAGTCCTCGTACTCGTCAAAAGGACGATCCATGGCTAACGACACCACCATCACCATCGTCGGCAACCTCGTCGACGACCCCGAGCTGCGCTTCACCCCCAGTGGTGCGGCCGTCGCGAAGTTCCGCATCGCGTCGACCCCGCGCTACCTGGACCGCCAGACCAACGAGTGGAAGGACGGCGAGGGTCTGTTCCTCACCGTCAACATCTGGCGTCAGATGGCCGAGAACGTGGCCGAGTCGCTGCAGCGCGGCATGCGGGTGATGGTTCAGGGTCGCCTCAAGCAGCGGTCGTACGAGACCAAGGAAGGCGAGAAGCGCACCGTCTACGAGATCGAGGCCGACGAGATCGGCCCGTCCCTCAAGCTGGCCACGGCCAAGGTCAACAAGACCTCCCGTGGCGGTGGCGGCGGCGGCGGTGCTGCCGGCGGTTTCGGTGGTGGCGCCGGTGGCGCAGCGGAGGACCCCTGGGCCTCCACGCCTTCGGGCGGCTTCTCCGACGAGCCCCCTTTCTAGATCCGACCTCTCCCCTCGTGGCCCCGGGCCGCGAGCCGTTACTGACTTGGAGTAGCTGTCATGGCCAAGGCCGCACCCGTACGCAAGGTAAAGAAGAAGGTCTGCGTCTTCTGTAAAGAGAAGATCTACTACGTGGACTACAAGGACACCGGCCTGCTGCGCAAGTTCATCTCCGACCGCGGCAAGATTCGCGCTCGTCGGGTGACCGGCAACTGCAGCCAGCACCAGCGCGACGTGGCCACCGCGGTGAAGAACAGCCGCGAGATGGCGCTGCTGCCCTACACCAGCACTGCGCGCTAGGAGACGCTGACATGAAGCTGATTCTCAAGCAGGAGGTCGCCGGTCTGGGCGGCCCGGGCGACATCATCGAGGTCAAGGACGGCTACGGCCGTAACTTCCTCGTCCCGCAGGGCCTCGCCACCGTCGCCAACCGCGGCGCGGAGAAGGAGGCGGCGCTGATCCGCAAGGGTCGCGACGTCCGCGAGATCCGCGACCGCTCCTCGGCCGACGAGGTGGCCACCGCTCTCAAGGCGCTCAGCGTCACGCTGGTCGCCCGCGCGGGCGGCGAGGGCCGGCTCTTCGGCTCCGTCACCACCTCCGACGTCGCTGACGCGGTCAAGGCCGCCGGTGGTCCGTCGCTGGACAAGCGCCGCATCGAGCTCACCTCGCCGATCAAGTCCCTCGGCACGCACCGGGTCTCCGTCCGGCTGCACCCCGAGGTCCTCACCACCCTCGATGTCGAGGTCGTGGCGAGCTAGCACGACCGTCACGTCATCACGAGCCCGGCGGGTCCCTGTGACCCGTCGGGCTCGACGTTTGTCTGCGTCCTGCGGCCGAGCGTTCTGTCGTCGGCGCCCTCACCTGCGCCTCCCTCCACACCCGTCCCCTGAGGGCATGATCAGGGCATCTGCGGTGGTCCCGGACAACCCGTGACAGAAGACCGTGTCATGAAGCGGTTTGCTCACGTGCAACCCGGCGTTCATGCAGAGGGCCAGCCAGCCGACTTTCCTTCGTCCACAGGCTGAGCACCCCATCTGCCCTCGTCCCAGGCTGGATCTTGGGGATGGGCCTAGATCATCCACAGCGGTGTCCACAGGACGCGCACACCGGCGTGAGCGCCTGTCCCCACCGCTTCCCCAGCTCTGTCCACAGGCCTGCGGAAGTAGTCGGCGCGACGCGCGCGGGATTGTCGCCGCTCTCCTATAGACATGTCCCAGGCCGGTGACCACCGGTCCTTGGGGTGGGGAGGTGTGGGTTGTCGGTCACCGATGTCCGAGACAAGCGTGGCGGTGACGCACCGGCTCCACGGTCGTCCGGCTCCTCCGACTTCGAGCGCACGGCCCCGCAGGACATGGGCGCCGAGCAGTGCGTGCTGGGCGGCATGCTGCTCTCCAAGGACGCCATCGCCGACGTGGTCGAGGTGATCCGGCCGGGTGACTTCTACCGTCCCGCCCACCAGACCATCTACGAGGCGATCATCGACCTCTACGGTCGAGGCGAGCCCGCCGACCCCACGCTGGTCGCGGACGAGCTGCTCAAGCGGGGCGAGATCGCCCGCGTCGGCGGCATCCCCTATCTGCACACGCTGGTCTCGTCGGTGCCCACGGCGGCCAACGCGAGCTACTACGCCAAGATCGTCCAGGAGCGGGCCGTCATGCGCCGCCTCGTCGAGGCCGGCACCCGCATCGTCCAGCTCGGCTACAGCGGCGACGGCGAGGTCGACGAGGTCGTCGACCGGGCCCAGGCCGCGGTCTACGAGGTCACCGAGCGCCGCACCGCCGAGGACTACGTCCGGCTCGAGGACGTGATGCCGCTGACCCTCGACGAGATCGAGGCGATCAGCTCGCGCGGCGGCGGCATGACCGGCGTACCGACCGGCTTCGCCGACCTCGACGAGCTGACCAACGGGCTGCACCCCGGCCAGATGATCGTGCTCGCCGCCCGTCCGGCGCTGGGCAAGAGCACCCTGGGCCTCGACTTCGCCCGCTCCGCCGCCATCAAGCACGGCCTGGCCACCTGCATCTTCTCCCTCGAGATGGGGCGCACCGAGATCACGATGCGGCTTCTCTCGGCCGAGGCGCGGGTGCCGCTGCACCACATGCGCTCCGGCAAGATGACCGACGAGGACTGGGCCCGGCTGGCCCGTCGCATGGGCGAGGTCGCCGAGGCGCCGCTGTTCATCGACGACTCGCCCAACATCACCATGATGGAGATCCGGGCCAAGGCCAGACGGCTCAAGCAGCGCCACGGCCTGCGGCTCATCATCGTCGACTACATGCAGCTGATGTCCTCGGCCAAGCGGGTGGAGAACCGCCAGCAGGAGGTCTCCGAGATGTCCCGGTCGATGAAGCTGCTGGCCAAGGAGCTCGAGGTCCCGGTCGTCGCGATCAGCCAGCTCAACCGTGGCGCCGAGCAGCGCACCGACAAGAAGCCGCAGCTCTCCGACCTCCGTGAGTCCGGCTCGATCGAGCAGGACGCCGACATGGTCATCCTGCTGCACCGCGAGGACGCGTACGAGAAGGAGTCCCCGCGCGCCGGCGAGGCTGACCTCATCGTGGCCAAGCACCGCAACGGCCCGACCGACACCATCACCGTGGCGTTCCAGGGGCACTACAGCCGCTTCGTCGACATGTCACCCGCCTGAGGTCAGGGCCTCAGGTCTCGTCGACGCGTTCCCGCTCGGCACGCTGGCGGTTCGGGGTGCTGGCGAGGGCGCCGAGGAGGGCCAGCTTGTCGGCGCTGTCGGTGCCCGGCTCGGCGTGGTAGATCGCGAGCAGCTGACCGTCCGCCCCGCCGATCGCGAGCTTTTCCCGGTGCAGCGTCAGGTCGCCCACCTGCGGGTGGTGGAGTCGCGTCGGCATGCCCTCGCGGGTGTGCACGTCGTGGCGGGCCCAGAGCTGGCGGAACCGGTCGCTGGACAGGGACAGCTCGCCGACGAGCTGCACGAAGCGCGGGTCGTCGACATCAGTGCCGACCGACTCGCGGAAGCCGGCGACCAACCCCGCGGTCGCCTGCTCCCAGTCGGGGTAGAGCGCCTGCTCGGCGGGGTCGAGAAAGACGGCGCGCAGCCGGTTCTCGCCCTCCTGCAGGTTGGGCGACAGGGCACGGGCGAGGGCGTTGGACGCGAGGACGTCGAAATAGCGTCCCTCGACGAACGCCGGTAGGCCCACGACGCCGAGCAGCTGCCGGATGCCGGGCGCCACCGTCTCCCGCCGCGGCCGGCGCGGGCGATGGCGGGCTTTGGGCGCTGCGAGACCGAGCAGGTAGTCGGTCGCCGCCTGGTCGAGCTGCAGCACCCTGGCCAACGCCTCGAGCACCGGCAGCGACGGGTTGCGGTCGCGGCCCTGCTCGAGTCGCAGGTAGTAGTCCGCGCTGATGCCGGCGAGCAGGGCGACCTCCTCGCGGCGCAGGCCCGACACCCGGCGCACTCCTTGCGCCGGCAGGCCGACGCTTTCGGGCGCAACCAGCTCGCGCCGGGCCCTGAGGTACTCACCGAGCTGGTTCACGTTTGCAACGCTAGCCCCGGCGAGGCGAGGGCAGGGTGTCCCTGCTGGTCCCAGGATCACTGAACCTCTGTCTAACCGGCGGCTCGGCAGGGAGTGTGGAGGGCGACGGTCGGGCGCTGAGGCCCGACCACGCTGAAGGAGACCCCTGACCATGGCTACGACCACCCTGCCCGGCGGCACGTTCGCCCTGGCCGACGACCTGACCGTGAGCCGCACCGGGTACGGCGCGATGCAGCTCGCCGGCCCGCACGTCTTCGGCCCACCCGCCGACCGGGACGAAGCCGTCGCGGTGCTGCGCGAGGCGCTGGCGCTGGGCATCACCCACATCGACACCAGCGACTTCTACGGCCCGTACGTCACGAACCAGATCATCAAGGAGGCACTGCATCCCTACCCCGACGACCTGGTCATCGTGACCAAGGTCGGCGCACTGCGCGACGCCGACGGCGGCTGGCCGCACGCCCGGTCTCCGGAGCAGCTGCGCCAAGCCGTGCACGACAACCTCGACCACCTCGGCCTCGACGTGATCGACGTCGTCAACCTGCGCGTCGGCGGGTTCGACAGCCCCGAACCCGGCTCGCTCGAGGAGCCGTTCACCGCCCTCGCCGAGCTGCAGCAGCAAGGCCTCATCAAGCACCTCGGGGTCAGCACCGTCAACGCCGAGCAGATCGCCGAGGCCCAGGCCATCGCCCCGGTCGTGTGCGTCCAGAACTTCTACAACCTGGCCCACCGGGTCGACGACGACCTCATCGACTCCCTCGCCACACAGGGCATCGCCTACGTGCCGTACTTCCCGCTTGGCGGCTTCTCCCCGCTGCAGTCGGACACCCTGCACGCCGTGACCACCCGGCTTGAGGCCACCCCGATGGCCGTAGCGCTGGCCTGGCTGCTGCAACGCTCACCGAACATCCTGCTCATCCCCGGCACCTCCTCAGTCGCCCACCTGCGCGACAACGTCGCCGGCGCAGGCCTGACGCTGCCCGAGGATGCACTGACCGAGTTGAACAGCATCGGCTGATGTCACCCCGACAAATGTCGGGGTGACTGCGGTGACCTCCCGTACGAGACTTGCCGGTCGGGGTGGACCGCGCGTGGGGGGCGGTCCACTTCGGGGGGGGCTAGGTCCAGTCGAGCAGGTCGCCGGGGGCGAAGCCGAGGTGGCGCTCGAGGTCGGCCGGCGAGTGTGATCGCAGGTAGTCGCCGAACTTGCCGGTCACGGACGTCATGTACTCCTGCGCTGTCTTGGGGCTGATGTAGAGCCTCGCTCCGATCGAGGAGAAGCTCTCGCCCCGGGCCCTGCCGCGCAGCACGTCGCGCTCCCGCGGCGTCAGCGTGGGCAGCTGTCCCCGGTGGTTGACCAGCTCGACCAGCCCGGCGATCGCGTCGGTAATGACGACCTCGCCGCCGGCCACTGCGTGGGCCGCGGCCTCGAGCGCTGCCATCGGTTCGGCCTTGTGCACGATGCCGCGGGCGCCTGCGGCGAGGCAGCCGACGAGTACCTGGCGGCGTCGTTCGTTGGTGTAGATCAGGACGCGGTACGGGACTCCGGCCACTGCGGCGACGGCCGCCCCGCCCTGCAGCCCGCCAGTCCGCCCCGTACCGGCGAGGTTGAGGTCGAGCAGGACCACGTCGACGTCCGGGCGATCGTGCAGGAAGGCTTCGGCGGTCGCGTACGACGCCACGATCTCGAGCGTGGACGTCAAACGCCCCAGGCCTTCTCGGATCAGGGTGTCGTCATCGATGGCGGCGACTCGGATGGACGGCGAGTCGCCGTCTGTGGTCACGCCGCCTCAGCCGGGGAGAACCGCAGGATGACCAGGGTGCCGTCGCCGGCGGCAGCGGAGAGGTGGGCCTCGATGTGGTGAGGCGCCAGGGCACGGTGGACCTGGGTGCCGAGGCCGAAGCCGGGGGGAGTGGTGGCTGGGTCGAACCCGCAGCCGTTGTCGTGGACCGACACCTCCCAACCGTCGTCGACGTCGCCGGCGGCGTGGACCACGACGGACGTCGCGGCAGCGTGGCGGCGCACGTTGTGCAACAGGGTCACGATCGCCTGGCCCAGCGGCGCGGCGGTCTCTGCCGACAGCGGCACCTCGTCGGCCAGGTCGGTGCTGATCGTCATGGGCAGGTCGGTGAACTGCAGTGCGGCCCGCCGTACGGTCGCGGCGAGCGTCGCTTCGCCGGTGTCGGGCATGCCGTCGCCGGTGAGGAAGGACCGGATCTGCGAGGCCCCCGAGGCGGCCTGCTTCTGCAGCAGCCGGGCCAGGGTGGCGTCGAGGACCGGCTCGCTGAGCAGCCGGAGCACGGTCTCCTGGTCATGCAGCAGCAGCCGGTGGCGGTCGAGCTCGGCGGACCGGGCGGCCTCGGCAGCCCAGGCGCGCGCGGCATCGGAGTCGGCCCCGAGGCGGCGCAGGAAGCGGGCAACGACCAGGGACACGGCGGCGAATGCCCCGATGGCGAGGCCGTTGACGATGACGGTCAGTCGCTGGCTCGGGTTGTGCGTCGCCAGCAGCGTCGGGGTGAGGTAGCAGGCACTGATGGCGGCGGTCGCGAGCGTGGTCGTCGAGACCTTCCGAAGGGCGATGCCGGCACCGCTCGCCGCGGTGATGGCGACCGGGAAGGCCCACCCGCCCCAGCTGTTGATGCGGTCGGCCGGTCGGGTGAAGTCGGCCTGCAGCAAGGCGATGGCGCACGCGACGGAGCCGTCCATAACGACGAGCCGCCAATCGCGGTACTGGCCCCGTCGGACGACGACGACCCCGATGTAGAGCGACGTCAGGGCGAACACCGCCATGCACGTCGCGTCGAGCCACGGCCTCGTCGAGAGCGGCAGCCCCCAGATGGCCGCGATCACGAGCTGGACCACGTTGAGCAGCCGGACGCCCAGGAACACCAGCACGATGGCGATCTCGCACCCAGCGGCCGTCGTGGGCACCCGGGACCGCGTGGTGGTCATCGGGGGTTGGGGCGCGTGCACCACGGGTCCGGTCCCTTCGACGACGACCGTCAGCCTAAGGCCATCAGCATGATCACTGCGAGGCCCACCGTGACCCCGGCAAACGCCGGGGTGACGCGCGTTCGGGCAGCTAGACCGTGCGGAGCACCTGCGGTACGAGCTCCGTCGGCCGGCCGAGCAGGTAGCCCTGGACGGCGTCGGAGCCGAGGGCACGGGCGATCGTGTACTGGCCCTCGGTCTCGATGCCCTCGGCGATGACCCGCGCCCCGATGCGGTGGGCCAGGTCAACGACAGCGGAGAACATGTCCCGCGCCTCGGCGGACGACTCGAGGTCGACGACGAAGGACTGGTCGAGCTTGACCAGGTCGGCCCGCAGGTGGCCCATGCGGCTGAGGCTCGAGTAGCCGACCCCGAAGTCGTCCAGTGCGAGCAGCACCCCGGCCTCGCGCAGCGCCCGGAGCGTGCGCAGCACCGCCGGGTCCTCGATCGAGCGGTCCTCCGGGATCTCGACCACCAACCGGTGCGGGGCGACGCCGTGCTCGGCCAGCAGGCGTAGCAGGATCGGTACGAGGCCCGGGTGCGGCAGGTGGGTGAGCCCGATGTTGACCGTGAGCACGGCGGGCTCGTCGCCCGCGGGCAGGGAGTCGATGTTGGCGATGCCTTGGGCGATGACGCCGAGGTCGAGGTCGGGCAGCACGCCCGCGCGGTCGGCCATGGAGACGAACGTCAGCGGCTGCACCGGCTTGCCGTCGTAGTCCCACCGGGCGAGGGCTTCGTAGCCGTAGACGGTCCCATCGGCGAGCAGGATCGGCTGGAGCGCCGCCCGTACCCCACCGGACGTGACGTCGGCCGCCAGCGCCAGCTGCATGTCGAGGTTGTCGGCGTGCCCGTCCCGCAGGGCCGACGTGTACTCCGCGACGGTGAACTTGCCCGAGCCCTTCGCCGCGTACATCGCGAGGTCGGCTCGTTTCAGCAGCTCGACGCCGTCGATGGGGTCGTCGGTACGGGAGACCCGCGCCACCCCGATGCTGGCGTGCACCCGCAGCCGGCGGTCGACCAGCACGATGGGCGCGGCCAGCGCGGCGAGGATGCGGTCGGCGAGCGCAAGGGCGTCACCGTCGTCCTCGATGAGGACGCCGAACTCGTCGCCGCCGAGCCGGGCGACGCTGTCCCCCGTACGCACCGTCGCGGTGAGCCGGTTGGCCACGGCAACGAGGAGCGCATCACCCGCGTCGTGGCCGAGGGTGTCGTTGACGGCCTTGAAGTCGTCGAGGTCGCAGAACAGCACGGCCAGCGGGCGGATGGTGCGGTGGTGCAGCTCGAGCGCGTGGCCGATGCGGTCGGCGAACAGCGCCCGGTTGGCGAGGCCGGTCAGCGGGTCGTGGAACGCGCGGTGGCGGAGCTCGTCCTGCTGCTGCTGGCTGTGCGCGGCGAGCTGGCGGTTGTCGAGGACCAGGAGGTACTGCCGGGTGAGCAGGGCGGCGAGCTCGACCGCGCCGACGACGACGGTCACGGGGTCGGCCCGCCCGCGCAGAGAGTCGGCCACGACGACGCTGATGCCGATGACCACCAGCACGTACGGGAGCCCCAGGTAGAGCGGGGACGACGCCCGTGACTCCGTCTGGCCGACGGCTTGGCCGGCGTCGAGCAGCGCAGCGAGGCCGATGAGCAGGAACGCAGCAACCCACGCGATGTCGACCGGGTTGCCCGTGGCGTAGTCACCCTTGGCCGTGAGGTAGACGAACGCGCTGTCGGCGACGCTCATGCCGACGATGCCGGCCGTGACGAGGAGGAGGCCGGTACGGGACCGGGCGTGGATCAGCACCATGACGGCGACCGCGAGGACGACGAGATCCTCGACTGGGTAGGCCATGCCCACGATGAGCGAGCCGACCGAGTCGGCGCCGTCCTTGTAGACGGTGCCCAGCGTCGTCGCCCAGCTGAGGTTGAACAGCGCGCCGGCCACCATGAGCCCGTCGAGGACGACCCGGGGCCGGCCGCGCCCGTCGAAGGCGGCGGAGGGGCGCACGAGGAGGGCGGCGAGGGCGCACACCGGGAAGAGCAGGTAGCCGGCGTCGGCGAGCGACGGGAACGGGGCGGCCTCGCGGACCACCACCTCGTAGTAGCTCCACACCACCTGGCCGATGCCCCAGCTGCAGGTCGCGGCCGCGAACAGCGCCCAGGAGGTACGCAGCCGCCCGGTCGTGCGGCGGGCACGGAACAGGCAGGCGAACGCGCCGGCGAACGCCGCCAGTCCCTGGACGGCGTCGTCGAACGCACGCTCCCCGTACGCGCTGAACGGTGCGGCCTCGAGTAGCACCGAGAACGCAACCAGCAGCGCCGCCACGGTCACGACCACGGCGAGGCGTCGATCGGCCACGGGACGGTTCACCCCATGAGTATCGGCACCCGAGGCCCCGTGCGGAGGGCTGTTTGCCAGACTCGGGTCGCGCCGAGCGGCCTAGCCGGCGGCCAGCAGGGTCTGAACGGTCGTGGCAACGGTCGCGGAGAGGTCGGCATCGGCGCCGCTGCGTACGCGTACCCGCAGCCGCTCGGCCGCCACCGTGGGCAGGTCCGCGCGGCGTACGAGGCCCTCCGGGGGAGCCCCGATGTCGGCGAGCAGCGCGACGGCGATGCCGGCCCGGGCACTGTTGACCACGCCCGCGAGGTAGCCCGCCTCTGCGACGACCCTGGCCGGGACCCCCTGCTGCGCCAAGGTGCTCAGCGCTGCGCGACGGATGGTGCACGGCTCGTCGATGACCGCGAGCGGCCAGGGACGGCCGGCGGACGGGACCACGAAGTCAGGCGAGGAGAACCAGCGCAGGGTCAGGTCGCCTGCGGTACGGCTCCGCCGGTGCTGCGGATCGCCCAGGAAGATCGCGACATCCATGGTCCCGCGGTCGACGAGCTCGTGCAGCCGGCTGCTGCGGTCGATGCGGAAGGTGACCGGCACGTCGACGTAGCGGGCCCGCAGTGCCTCCGCGATCCGGGGGAGAATGCGGTCGGCGCCGTGCTCGGTCGCACCGACGAGCAGGGGCCGCTGCTCCGGCTGGACGCTGAGGCGGGCGAGCGCCTCGTCGTGGGCCGCCAGGATGCGTCGCCCCTCGGCGACGAGAGTCTCGCCGTGGGCGGTGAACCGGCTGCCCCTGCCCTCGCGCTCGACGAGCGGCAGCGACACCGCCAGCTCGAGCCGGCGCACGTGCTGGCTGACTGTCGACTGGCTGAGGCCGAGCCCGGCGGCGGCGCGGTGGAACCCACCGTGGTCTGCCACGGCGACGAGGCTGCGAAGAGCGACGATGTCCAGGACCTGGGGCACACAATGAACGCTAGCACCGATTGATTGAGTTCCGCGATCGGTGTTGATCGTTCGCACGCGTTGGACAGCACTGCGGCCCTGTTGCATGCTATCGCCCATGACCACCTCCGCACGCCCCTCCAGCACCGGCTCTTCCAGCCGCAGTGCTGCGAGCCGTGCTGCCGCAGGTGAGTCGCTCGAGCTGACGCAGCGCAGGGTCATCGACTTCTGCGTCGTCAACTCGACTGCGTGTTGTCGCTGAGCTAAGCCAGCTGCCGCTCCCCCTCCCGGGCCGTTGTCTGCCTGGGAGCCGCCGCTCTCGTGCGCCCCCTCTCCCTCGACCAGCCGTCGGCTCGCTGCCGCGGCCCGACCCTGTCAGGAGCCACCTCGTGACCACGTTCCTCGAGCAGACCGACACCGATGTCCGGCGTTGGGACGTCCCCGCACCGGTCCAGCCGCGCGGAGTCCTCGTCGTCGTTCCCGGCCGTGGCGAGCACCCCGGGGTGTACGAGCGGTTCGGCCGCCGGATCAGCGCTGACGGCTACCTGGTGTACGCCGTGAGCGACCCCACGATCGACGCAGCGGCCACACGGCGCCAGATCGCCGACGTGCTTGCGGGTGAGAATGCCGGTGGGCCACGGGTTCTCGTCGGGTCGGACAGCGGCGCGGCGTTCGCCGTGACCGTTGCCGCCAGCGGCGAGGTCTTGGCTGACGCGCTCGTGCTCTCGGGTCTGCCGACCGGGTTGGCGACGTCGGCTGAGCTGAGCTGGGACGACGAGCTCGGCGCCCGCACCGCATGTTCGGCCCACCGCGGCAAGCTGACCGACGACGCCGACTTCCAGCGTGGCGCGCTGTCTCGCGAGGTGCCCGACGACTGGACGGCAGCAGGCCTCGCGGCCGTGACGGTGCCGGTCCTGGGTCTTCACGGTGCGGACGACCCGGTGAGCCCACTCGACGACGTGCGGCCGGTCTTTGCCCAGGCAGCTCGGGTCGAGCTGGTGTCCATCGCTGGTGGACGTCATGACGCGCTCAACGACCAGACCCACCGCACGGCGGCTGCCACCATCGTGCTCTTCCTGGAGCGGCTGCGGCTCGGGGCAGACCTGAGCTCGATCGCCCGTACCGAGGAGCTCTCGGCGGGCTGATCGCCCGGATCATCAGCACTGCCAGCGTGTCACACAATCTTAATGAAGAGCATCAACAAACCAAGGAAAGAGTCGTCATGTCCCGCTACGTGATCGTGGGCGCCGGCGCCGTCGGAGCCACGCTCGCCGCCGAGCTGCACCTCGCCGGGCGTGACGTCGTGCTCGTGGCCCGCGGCGACCAGCTCGCGGCCCTGCGGTCGGGCGGCCTGCGCTACCTGCGCCCCGACCGCGAGCACCGGCTCGAGCTGGCGCTCGCAGGCGGCCCCGATGAGGTCGACCTGCGGTCCGGTGATGTGCTCGTGGTGGCCGGCAAGGCACAGCACACCGAGGCCATCGTCGCGACCTGGGCCTGGCGGCCGGTCAAGGACGAGGACGGCCGTACCGCCTCGGCGGCCGAGAGCCTGCCCGTGCTCGTCCTGCAGAACGGGCTGGACAGTGAGCGGGTCGCGCTGCGCCGCTTCGAGACGGTGTACGGGGCCGTGGTGCTGCTGCCGTCGAGCTACCTGCACGCCGGCGAGGTCGTCTCGCCCGGAGTGCCGGCGGTGGGCTTCCTCTACGTCGGCCGGGTCAACGGCGGGTCGGAGGCGGGGCTCGACGAGCTCGTCGCCGACCTGGCCGACACCGGCTTCGCCGCCCAGTCCATCGACGATGTCGCCCGGTGGAAGAACGCCAAGCTGCTGTTCAACCTGGGCAACGTCGTGGACGCGCTGTACGCACCGAGCGCCTTGCGCGACCGGGCTGATGGCGCCCTACGCGCCGAGGGTCGTCGGATCCTTGCCCTGTCGGGAGCGGACGTCGCCGACCTGCGCGGCGAGAGCCGGCTCGACGTCGCTTCCTTCGGCGTGGCGCCGGTCGCCGGGCAGTCGCGCCCGGGCAGCTCGACCTGGCAGAGCCTGGCTCGCGGTGCGGGCTTGGAGACCGACTTCCTCAACGGTGAGATCGTCCTGCTCGCGCGGCTTCTCGGCGCGCGAGCACCGCTCAATGCGGCGGTCACGGCCCGGGCGCACCGGGCCGAGGCGGATGGCATAGCGCCCGGCAGCCTGGACGACCACGACCTTGCGGGCACCTTGACCGGGCTCTCGACGCAGTCGCCGTTCGTCGACGCGGCCGACCTGCGGGTGGCGCTTGCGAGCGACGACCGGCCCGTCCTGCTCGACGTCCGGTGGGCGCTCGGCGACCCGCATGGCCAGCAGCACTACCTCGACGGACATCTGCCGGGGGCCCGGTTCGTCGACCTCGACCGCGAGCTGGCCGGCCACACGGGCGACCCGCGCGACGGCCGCCACCCGTTGCCCGACCTCGAGGACCTGCAGCACGCGGCCCGCAGCTGGGGCATCGGGCGCGACTCGCGGGTCGTGGTCTACGACAACACCGGTGGGCTGGCGGCTTCGCGCGCATGGTGGCTGTTGCGTTGGGCCGGCCTCAGCGACGTTCGCATCCTCGACGGCGGTTTGGCCAGCTGGACGTCCACCGATGGCGACGTCACCGTGGGCCCGGAGAACGCTGTCGTACCAGGTGATGTTGAGCTTTCTGCTGGACACCTGCCGACTCTGACTGCCGACCAGGCAGCGCAGCTCGCCCGCACGGGGGTCCTCCTCGACGCCCGGGTCGGCGAGCGCTACCGCGGTGAGGTGGAGCCGGTCGACGCGCAGGCGGGTCACATCCCTGGCGCCCACAGTGTCCCGTCGGCGGGCAACCTCGACGGCGACGGCCGCCTGCTCGACGCCGCGCTGCTCAAGGATCGCTTCGCCGCTGCGGGCGCAACCCCGGACGCTGCGGTTGGTGTCTACTGCGGCTCCGGCGTCACGGCCGCCCACGAGGTCGCCGCGCTCGCCGCTCTCGGCATCGACGCCGCGCTCTACCCCGGCTCGTGGTCCGCCTGGTCGGCTGACCCGTCCCGCCCTGTCGCGACCGGCCCGCTCCCCGGACTCGAGGACTCACGATGACGACCCACGCGGCTGCCGACTCGCTGATCCACGATGCGCTCGGCGAGGAGGCGGCGTGACCGCGGTCGCGGACTTTGGCCTGGTCCTGCCCGTGGGCCGGTGGAGCACCGACCCGGCTGTGGTGCGGGCTCATCGGCTGGACCGGTCCGGCTGGGTGCCGGAGGGTGAGCCGCTCGGGGTCGCGTTCGCCGAGGACATCGCCGACGTGCAGGCCGTGCTCGCCGAGGCCAACCGGTCGCGTACCCCGGTCGTGGTGCGTGGTGCAGGCACCGGGTTGTCCGGGGGCGCCGCGGCAACGGCCGGTGCGATCGTGCTCGACGTCAGCCGGCTCCACCGCATCGTCGAGATCTCGCCGGTCGACCAGCTCGCGGTGGTCGAGCCCGGCGTCATCACCGCCGACCTCGACCGGGCGGCGCACGAGCACGGACTCCGGTACGCACCGGACCCGGCCAGCGTCGCGATCTCGACCATCGGCGGCAACATCGCGACCAACGCCGGCGGGTTACGTTGTGCGAAGTACGGCGTGACGCGTGACTCGGTGCTGGGGCTCGACGTGGTGCTGGCCGACGGACGCCTCCTTCGCACCGGCCGCCGTACCGTCAAGGGCGTCACCGGCTATGACCTCACCGGGTTGTTCGTCGGCTCAGAAGGAACTCTCGGCGTCATCGTCGGGGCAACCCTGCGGCTGCGGCCGATCCCGCCGGCGACCTGCACGTTGACGGCGTTCTTCGCGACCGTCGCTGATGCGGCTGCTGCCTCCGTCGCCATCACGACCGCCGGCCTGCAGCCTTCGGTCGCCGAGCTGCTCGACGCTCGCACCCTCGGCGCGATTGACGCGGCGTTCGGCGGCGACCTGAGTGCGCGCGGTGGTGCGTTCCTGCTGGTGCAGACCGACGGCTTCGGCGCGCAGGCGGAGGCCGAGGCGGCGCGTACGGCCATCGGGTCGCTGGCCACCTCGGTCGAGCTGACCACCAATCCGCTCTACACCGAGCAGCTGCTGGCCACCCGTCGCCAGGCCCTGCCCGCCCTCGAACGGCTCGGCCGGGTCCTCATCGAGGACGTCGCCGTACCACGGTCCCGACTGGCCGAAGCGGTGGCTGCGATTGACGAGATCTCCGTACGTAGCGGCATACCGGTCTTCACGATGGCGCATGCCGGCGACGGCAACCTGCACCCGATCATCGTCGTCGAGCACGGCCGCCCGTTCGACCAGCGGGTGTGGGACACGGCCGGCGAGATCTTCCGGCTCGCCCTGCGCCTCGGCGGGACGCTGACCGGCGAGCACGGCGTGGGCCACCTTAAGCGGGCTTGGCTGGCCGAAGAACTGGGCGCGGACAACCTCGGCCTGCAGCACGAGCTCAAGGCGGTCTTCGACCCTGCCGGCATCCTCAACCCCGGGAAGGCGCTATGACAGCGACCCTGCTCGACCCCCGCCGGCTGCGCGACGTCTTCGGCGCGTTCCCGACCGGCGTCACGACAGTCGCGGCCTGCGTCGACGGCTCGCCCGCCGGTCTGGTGGCCAGCTCGTTCACTTCGGTGTCGCTCGACCCGCCGCTCGTATCCGTGTGCATCAGAGCTACTTCCCGTACGTGGCCGAGGCTTTCGACCGCGAGCCGCATCGGCATCAGCGTTCTCGGCGAGCACCACGGCGAGCTGAGTGCGGCGATGAGCCGGTCCGGCGCCGACCGGTTCAGCGGCGTCGGCTGGCAAACCCGGCCGGGTGGTGCGGTGCTGCTCACCGACGCCATCGCCTGGCTCGACTGCAGCATCTACGCCGAGCACTCGGCCGGTGACCACCGCATCGTCGTGCTGGCAGTCCACGACCTCGACGCGCGCGATGGATCCCCCCTGGTGTTCCACGGCAGCCGCTACCGCCGCCTGAGCGAGGTCTCGTGACTACCGCCGTCGTCGTCGGCAACCCGCGGCGCAGGTCCCGGACGTACGACGCTGCTGTCCATGTCGTCGTCGAGCTCACCGGTGCCCCGCCCGACCTGGCCCTCGACCTCGCCGACTTCGGCCCACGCCTGCTGGAGCCGGACGATCCCGAGGTGAGCAACGCGGTCAAGGCCGTGACCGGCCACGACCTGGTGGTGTTCGCGAGCCCGACCTACAAGGCCTCGTACACCGGGTTGTTGAAGGTCTTCCTCGACCGGTTCGCGCCCTCGGCACTGGCCGGGGTGACCGCGGTGCCGCTGATGCTCGGTGGCCACTGGCGCCACGGCCTTGCCGCCGAGCTGCTGCTCAAGCCGGTGCTGGTCGAGATCGGGGCGACCGTCCCGACCCGCGGGCTGTTCCTGCTCGACAGCGAGCCGACTGGCGAGACCCTCGACGCGTGGCTGGCCGCCGCCCGCGGGCAGGTGACGGCCAGCACGAGGGCACGGTAGGCAGTCGCGGGCGGCCTCCGCTGCTAGCGTCCGGCACGTGACGATGGAGCTGCTCCGCGCTCGCCTGACCCGCGCCGGGTTCGACGTCGGCGCGGTCCGTCCGACGGACGAAGGGTTCGCCGCCGTCTCCGGCATCGCGTCGCTCGCGGACGGCCGTACGGTCTTCGCCAAGACGTTCGACGAGCAGCCCGGCGGCGACGTTTTCGCCGCGGAGGCGGGCGGTCTCGACGCACTGGGCGCGGCGGGCCTTGCGACACCGCAGATCCTGCACCGCGACGGCGAGCTGCTCGTCCTGTCGCTGCTGTCTCCCCGCGTCGACACGGAGCAGTTCTGGGAGCGGCTCGCCCACGACCTCGCCCACCTGCACACCACCACGGTCAGCGACGCCTTCGGCTGGCCGTCCGACAACTGGCTCGGCCCGCTCTCGCAGCGCAACGCGTGGCAGGACGACGGGTTCACGTTCTTCGCCGAGTGTCGCGTCCTGCGCTGGCTGCCCGAGCCGCGCGTGCGGGCCAAGCTCGACCCGGCCGACCGGGACGCTCTTGAGCGGCTCTGCGCGGCGCTGCCCGAGCTGATGCCGCCGCGGTCGCCCTGCCTGACGCACGGCGACCTCTGGAAGCAGAACATCCTCAGCACGGCTGACGGCTCGCCGGCCGTGATCGACCCGGCCGTTTCCTACATGTGGGCCGACGTCGACCTCGCCCATCTGTGGTCCACCCCGCACCCGTCGCAAGCCGAGCGGTTCTTCGCGGTGTACGGGGAGCTGACCGGCGCCGAGCCCGGGTGGACCGACCGGTTCGCCTACGTCCAACTGCGCCAGCACCTCGCGCTCATGGCGATGTTCGACGACGACTGGGGCTCGGGCGAGGCGGTCCGCGCACTCGTCGCGCCGTTCCGCCGCAGGGCGGTCTAGGCCGCCCCGGTAGGCGGTGGAGGGCACCTTGCCGGCGCTTACTTGTACTTGTACAATAGTTCTATGACTACAACCAATCCGGGCCCTGACCTGACGCCCGGACGCCGCCGCCTCATCCTCGCCATCTGCTGCATGAGCCTGCTGCTCGTGAGCATCGACGTGACCATCGTCAACGTCGCGCTGCCGTCGATCCAGCATGACCTGCACGCCTCGGTGAGCGGCCTGCAGTGGATCATCGACGCCTACACCCTCGTCCTCGCCAGCCTGCTGCTGCTGTCCGGCTCGACGGCCGACCGGCTCGGCCGGCGCCGCATCTTCCAGGTCGGGCTGACGTTGTTCACCCTGGGTTCGCTGCTGTGCAGCGTCGCCCCCAGCCTCGGCTGGCTGGTCGCCTTCCGGGCGGTGCAAGCGGTGGGCGGCTCGATGCTCAACCCCGTCGCCATGTCGATCATCACCAACGTGTTCACCGAGCCGGGCGAGCGGGCCCGGGCGATCGGGGTGTGGGGTGCCGTCGTCGGGGTCAGCCTGGGTCTCGGGCCGGTCCTCGGCGGGGTGCTGGTCGACAGCATCGGCTGGCGCTCGATCTTCTGGGTCAACATCCCGGTGGGCATCGCGGCGCTCGTGCTCACTGCGCTCTTCGTCCCGGAGTCGCGGGCGGCGCGCTCGCGACGGCTCGACCCGGTGGCCCAGCTGCTCGTGATCGGGGTGCTCGTCGGCTTGTCGCACGGGATCATCGAGGGGCCGCGTCAAGGGTGGTCGTCGCCCGAGATCGTGTCCCTGCTCGCCGCCGCGGTCGTCGGGCTACTCGTCCTGGTCGGCTACGAGGCAAGGCGTCACGAGCCGCTGGTCGACGTGCGATTCTTCCGCAGCGCGCCCTTTTCCGGCGCTGCTGCCATGGCGGCCTTCGGCTTCGGCGGGTTCGGCGGGTTCCTCTTCCTCAACACGCTCTACCTGCAGGACGTCCGCCACTACTCCGCCCTGCAGGCTGGCCTCTGCACCCTGCCGACCGCTGTCATGGCCTTCGTGCTCTCGCCCTGGTCGGGGCGCATCACCGCCCGCCGCGGGCCGCGCATCCCGCTGGCCGTCGCCGGCATCGCCATGACCGCAGCCCCGCTCATGCTCACCCGGCTCACGCCGACGACCCCACTGGCCTGGTTGCTCGCGAGCTATCTGCTGCTGGGCATCGGGTTTGGCATGCTCAACGCGCCGATCACCAACACCGCCGTGTCGGGCATGCCGCGGGCGCAGGCCGGGGTCGCCGCAGCCATCGCGTCGACCTCGCGTCAAGTCGGCCAGTCGCTCGGCGTTGCCGTCGTCGGGTCGGTCGCCGGCGCCGGCGCGGTCGGCGCCTTGGGCACCGGCTTCGCCCACGCCAGCCACCCCGGCTGGTGGGTCGTCGTCGGGTGTGGGGTCGGCGTCCTCAGCGTCGGTCTGACAGTCAGCGGCGTACGGGGCCGGGCCTCCGCCGACCGGACGGCCGAGCGTCTCCTGCCGGCCCGGGCGGTGGCAGCGCGATGACGGGGGCGGACGAGCGGGCCACCCGCATCTGGAATGGCCTGTGGGCAGGACTTTTCGACCTCGACGCCCGCAAGCGCGAGGTGGCGTCCACCCTGGACATCAGCTTCGCCAAGACCCGTGCGCTGCGTCGGCTTGTCGGAGGCCCCGTCGCCATGCGCGACCTGGCGCAGCTGCTCTCGACCGATCCGCCCTACGTGACGTTGCTCATCGACGACCTCGAGAGCAGGGGTTTCGTCACCCGTACGGTCAACCCGGAGGACAAGCGCACCAAGACCGTGGCCATCACACCCGCTGGTGCCGAGGTCGCCGCGCGGGCGCAACAGATCCTCGACCGGCCCCCGGCGGCGCTCCTCGCCCTGCCCGAGGCCGACCTCGAGGCGCTCGACCGCATCGTGGCGACGCTGCTCCAGTAGGGTCGCCGCCATGATCTACCACCTCTCGACACCGGCCGAGTGGGCCGAGGCCCAGCCCGCTGGCGACTACACCAGCTCCAGCCGCGACCGCACCCTCGCCGAGGAGGGCTTCATCCACTGCTCGCGGGCCGACCAGGTCGCCGGCGTGCTCGAGCGCTACTACGTCGGCGCCGGCCCGCTGCTGCTGCTCACGGTCGATCCCGAGCTGCTCACCTCGCCGTGGCAGGACGACGAGATCGCGCCGGGAGTCTTCTACCCCCATGTGTACGGGCCGATCAACGTGGCCGCCGTGGTCGCGGTGACCCCCCTCGCTCCAGCGCCCGACGGTTCGTACGAGGTGCCCGTCCTGGACTGAGCCCGGGCCATTACGCAGCCGTTACGCGACGCGAGTTGTCTGCTTCCAACAGCAGTTCCGTGTCGTGCTCCGGAGGATTTCATGCGTTTGTTCGCCCGTACCCGTACCGTCGTCGCTGTGGTCGGCCTGGCCGCCGCGACCCTGGCCACACCGACCCTCACGGCCGCAGCCGATGCCAGCGCGTCGGCCAAGCCAGGGCCGGTCGGGGGCAAGGTGTTGCTCCAGGCGCACACCTCGCTCTCCGGCGCCGACGCAGCGACCGACGCCGCGGGCAACACCTACATCGGCTGGATCGGTGACGTCGCCACCGATGGGAACGCTGACCGCACTGTCTACCTCTGCACGATCCCGGCCGGCGGCAGCGCCTGCCAGGGCGGCGTGCAGAGCACCCCGTCGCTGGGCATCGCCTCGGCGGCAGGGCTGCGGCTGCTGGTGACGAAGGCCGGCCTCGTCACCCTCATCTGGTCGGCCGATGCGGCCGTGCCCGCCTTCACCGGCCGCGACGTGCGCATCGTCACCTCGACGTCGCAGGCCGGGGCCGCGCTCACGCCGGCGGCCATCGTGGCTGACGCGCCGTCGGAGTCCTCGTTGTACGACGCCGAACTCGCCCCCGACGGCAGCATCTGGACGGTCGTGGCGATCGGCGCGGGCACCAACAACCTCGAGGTCCGCGAGGGGGTCACCAACCCGGCGATCGTGGTGACCACGCCGTACTTCCCGGGTTCGGGCTACCTCGCCTTCGCCGGCTCGACGCCGGTCATCGCGATCCAGAAGTACGGAGCCATCTCTACCGCCCCGGAGTACACCCATGGAGTCGGCGGCGGCTTCGCGCCCTGGAGTCCCCTCGGCACGACGTGGACGGCTGCGGCCAACATCGGCCTCGTCGCGACCAAGACTGGGGTACGGATCATCGACTCGGTGGGCAACGCCGACTACTGGCCCGTCGTCGCCAAGTACTCGGCGAGCAGTGGAAAGTTCGGCAAGGCGGCCCTGACCGGTGACACGAACAACTGCGCCCCCACGACGCACGACCTCAACACCGACGCGAGCGGCCGTCTGGTGGACGTGAACATCGAGTGCAGCAGCCTCGCGGTCGCGTCGCTGCCCGGCACCACCGTCGCCGGCCTGTTCCGCATGCCCGTGGCGGGCACGTTCGCCGGCATCACGCCGCAGATCGCGACCACCCCCCGTGGGCATGGTGTCGTCGTCTGGGCCGTCGAGGGCGCCCAGTCGCAGGACGGCGACTCGCTCTACTTCAACCGGATCCTGCTGCCAGGCAAGGACTACAGCGTCAACAAGTCGGGCGTCGTGGTCACCGGCCCGACGTCCTGCCAGCCGGCGTCGACGATCGCGGTGTCGGTCAAGGGTGCCAAGGCCGGCTGGAAGGTCGCTTCCGCCTCGCTGACTTTCGGCGGCAAGAAGCTGGCCAGCAAGGCGACCATCAACGGCGCGAGCCTCCAACCAGGCAAGGTGTACGCGCTGGTCGGCAAGGTCGTGTTCACCAAGGGCGGCGTCACCAGCTCGGGCACGGCCACCCTTACGTTCCGCAGCTGCATCAACCCCTGACACACCACTGTCCTGAGAGGACACCGCCATGCATACTCGCGCTCGAACCAGCAGCCTGGCCGTCGTTGCCGCGCTGTCCGTCGCCACGCTGGGGCTGCCGGCGACCGCCCAGGCCGCATCGTCGGCCAAGCCGGGGCTCGTCGGCGGGCGGGTGATCCTGCAGGACGCCGCTGAGTACGCCGGCGGCTTCGACGTGGCCATGGACGGTGCCGGCAACGCCTACATCGGCTGGATCGGCGGCTCGACCAGCGACAGCACCACCAACCAGGTGCACCTGTGCACCGTGCACGCCGGCGCGTCCACCTGCGCCGGTGGCATCCAGAGCGTCTCTCCGATCTCTCCGTCGACGGCAGCCGGGCTGCACGTCCTCGTCACCCCGGCTGGTGCGGTCACCCTGATCTGGTCGCACAACGCGGTGGTGCCGACGTACGCGGGCCGCGACTCGCACATCGCCGAGAGCACGTCGCAGGCCGGCAGCCCGCTCAGCGCTCCGGTGGACGTCGCTGACGCACCGACCGAGAGCGCGCTCTATGACGCGGTGCTCACGCCCGGCGGGACGGTCGCGACGGTCATGGCCATCGGCGCAGGGACCAACGCCATGGAGGTGCGCGAGGGTGTGGCCAGCCCGCCGATCACCGTCGCCACGCCGTACGCGCCGGGCTACGCCTACCTCGCCTATGCCGGGTCGACGCCGATCCTCGCGATCCAGAAGGACGGCGGCATCACGATCCCGCCCTCGTACGCGCATGCGGTAGGGGCAGCCATCGGCGCGGGCTTCAGCAGCTTTGCCGACCTTCACGCATGGACGGCCGGCGCCAACATCGGCCTGGTCGCCACCAAGTCCGGGGTCAGGCTGGTCACCGCCCAGTTCGACAGCTACGCACCCGTGGTGGCCAAGCTGAGCGGCACAGCGTTCGGCAAGCCGGTCCTCATCGGGGACCACAACGGTTGCGACCCCTCAAGTCACGATGTCGGCACCGATGCCAGCGGTCGGGTCGTCGACATCAGCAACGAGTGCGGCCAGCTCGCCGTCGACAACCTGGCCAACACGACCAAGGCGGGCATCGTCCGGTTCTCCGCGGGAGGCACCAACGCGGCCGGCCCGGCCCAGATCGCCAGCACGCCGCGGGGCCACGCGATCGCCGTCTGGGCGGTCGAGTCACCCAGCGTCGGCAACCGGCTCTACTTCGGCCGGGTACTGCTGCCGGGCCTCGACACCTCGGTCAGCACGTCGGGGGTCACGGTGACCGGTCCGGTCTCCTGCCAGCCGGCGTCGACGATCGCGGTGTCGGTCAAGGGTGCCCAGGCCGGCTGGAAGGTCGCCTCAGCGTCGCTGACCTTCGGCGGCAAGAAGCTGGCCAGCAAGGCGACCATCAACGGCGCCGTGCTCAAGCCAGGCAAGGTGTACGCGCTCGTCGGCAAGGTCGTGTTCACCAAGGGGGGAGTGAGCAGGGTCGGCACGGCGACGCTGAAGTTCCGGAGCTGCATCGCCCCGTAGCGCCATGGGCGGCTCAGGGAGTGGTGACCCGCGAGACCCGTTCGAGCAGGTCGACGGCGATACGGGTGGCACGGTCGAGGCGGGCGCGGTCGAGGGGGCCGCGCCCGCGGACACCGACCCGGGCCTCGGCCTCGTGGACCTCGTCACGGAGGCTGGGCAGCGCTGGTCGGCTGCCGCGCTCGCGAAGGTCGGCGC
The DNA here is from genome assembly GCA_033097465.1 of Acidothermaceae bacterium B102. Taxonomy (GTDB): domain Bacteria; phylum Actinomycetota; class Actinomycetes; order JAWWOL01; family JAWWOL01; genus JAWWOL01. Next base: position 1,444,836 of record AP028633.1, on the reverse strand, counting down.
AGACCCCGAGCAGGTCGGCCACGTCACCGGCAACCTCACCGGCAACGTCACCGGCAACGTCGCCCGGGAGGTCGGCGGCGAGCGTGATCAGGGCGGCGGTCTCGAGGCAGATGGCCAGGGGGAAGTCGAAGCTGAGCGACCGGGCGGCGGCGAAAGCGGCGACCCCCCGCTCAGCGGCGCCCCGAAGGTCGCCGGCGGCAAGAAGCGCCTGCGCAAGCACGGCGCGGATCAGCGGAAGTTCCCGTTCGACGCCTAGGTCCGTGGCGTCCGCGTCTGCGTGCAGACCGTGGTCGATCGCGGCGGCGACGTCGCCCTCCGCGAGGGCGACCCCGGCTGCGGCCGAGAGCAGGACGACGCGGGCGATGCGGCGCCCACCGGTGTGCATCGGCCGGGCCGTGTCGATGTACCGCCTGGCCGACTCGAGGTCGCCGACCTGCCAGCAGACCATCGCCGCCGTCGGCATCGCCGCGGCCAGCTGCTCGGCAGAGCCGCCGTTGCGGCAGAGGTCGATCGCCTCGTCGGCGAAGGCGACGGCCGCCGGGTCGGTGCGCTCGCCGAGCAGGCAGGCCATGCCCATCGCGGCTGACACCTGCAGGTCGACCCCGTAGGCAGCTGCCGCCTCGATCGCCTGGCGCACGTACTCGATGGCCTCGGCGCCGCGGTCGAGGTCGTCGGCGATACCGCCCAGGAAGATGAACGCCCGGGCGCGGTACGAGTCGTCCACACCGCGCAGCCGCTCGGCCGCGGTCTGCAGCTCGGCGATGGCCAGCTCCACCGCCCCCGCCCAGTAGCTCAGGTAGCCGGCGCCGTACGACGCGTAGCTCGCCCAGGCGGAGTCGGCGTGGCCGTCGAGCAACCGGGACAGCCAGAAGTGACCCTCGGCGACGTTGGTGGCCGCCCAATAACGGTGCAGCCGGAAGGCGAGCTCGAGCCCGGCGTCCCGGTCGACGTCACCGGCCATGGCGGCGGCCAGCAGCGAACGTACCGAGCCGCCGATCTCGGTGACCTGCTGCTCGTACGTGCTGGGGGCGGCGCGCGGGTCGTCGGGCAGGAGGGCGCGGAGGGAGTCGGCGAGCCGGGTGAAGCCCTCAGCCGTCTCGCCCGCTTCGTCGAGCTGCTCGCGGGCAAAGCGCCGGACGTCGTCGTCTTGCCGATAGAGCCAGCGCGCACCCGAGCTGTCGACCGAGAGCAGGCCGCGCGCTGTCAGCTCACGCAGCACCCGGATCACCCGTACCGCAGCGATGTCCTCACCGGTCACCACCGCCTTGATGAGCGGAAGCCCGGTCGGCCCGTCGAGGACGGCGAACCGTCGGAAGACCGCGGCCTCGTCGGCGTCGAGCAGTGCGTGGCCGCGACGGAGCACCGAGCGCAGCCGGTCGTCGCCGGCCACGACCTCGGACAGATGGTCGAGCAGGTCGCCGACCGGCATGACGCAGAGCTGGGCGGCGGCGAGCTCGAGGGCGAGCGGCAGCCCGCCGCACTGCTCGCACAGCGCGGCCAGCAGCGGCGCTGTGCTGGCGTCGATGGTCAGGACGTCGCCGCCATCGCGCACCCGGTCGGCCAGCAGCCGGACCGCCGCACTGCCGAGGACGGCGCTGTGGTCACCGGCCTCGGGGTCGGGCAGCGGCAGCAGCGGCACCACCCGCTCACCGGGGATGCCGAGCGGGACGCGGCTGGTCGCCAGGACGGTGAGCGCAGGGCAGCCGGCGAGCAGCGAGCTCACCAGCGAAGCGACGCCGTCGGCCACCAGCTCGGTGCCGTCGAGCACCAGCAAGGTCGGGCCGAGCGGTGCCAGCTGCTCGGTCAAGGTGACGCCCGGGTCCTCTGCGCCGATGCGCGCACCCAGGGCGAGGGCGACCGAAGGGCCGACCAGCTCGTCGTCGCCAACAGCCGTCAAAGGCACCCAGAACCGGCCGCCGTCGAAGCCGCTCGCTGCCTGCGCCACGCGCTGGGCGAGCCGCGACTTGCCGACGCCGCCCTTGCCGGTGACGCACACCACGCCTGGCCCGGAGATGGCTGCGGCCAGGTCGCCGATCTCCTGCTCACGCCCGATGAACGACGACTGCTCGGCGGGCAGCCGGCCGCGCGGTGACGAGGACGACTGCCGGCCGAGGGCGGCGAGGTAGGCGTCGACGGTCTCCTTGCTGGGGTCGACGCCCAGCTGCTCGGCCAGCAGGGACCGGCACCGCTCGTACGCGCTGATCGCCGCCGCGCGGTCGCCGGCCCGGTCGAGTGCCCGGATGAGCGCCCGGTGCGCGCGTTCCTCGAGCGGCGCGACGGTCACCATCTGACGGGCGGCCGACACCGAACGGAAGTCGTCACCCAGCTGGGCGGCCGCCTCGGCGGCGATCTCCAGAGCCCGCAGTCGCTGCTCGTCGAGGCTCTGCCGGTACGGGTCGAGCCACCCGAGGTCCTCGCCGGGCAGGAGGGACGCGCCCTCGCGGGTCGTGGCCGGACCGACCTCGTGGAGAGCCGCCGCGTACCGCTCCTGCTCGAGCAGCGACTCGGCCTCGCGGATGCTGACGGCGGTCGCCCGGGTGTCGACGTCGATGCCGGCCGCGAGCGCATAGCCCGACGGGGTCGTCTCGATCAGCCGTTGCTCACCGAGGCCGATCGCGGCCGACGCGGACCGGATGGCCGAGATGATGCCGCGCAGGGCGACCGGCCACGTGGTGGGGGGCTCGTCGGACCAGACCATGGCGGCGAGGCGTTCGGCGGCGACCGGTTGCTCGGCGAGGGCGAGGGCGACGAGGGCCACCCGGCCGCGCCGGCCACCGAGGGCATTGCCCGACACGAGCCCATCGCCGTTGCGCACACCGACCGGGCCGAGCAGCTCCACCACCGGCGAATCTGTTGGCACCCGACCCCTCCGGCAACCAGTCCGTGGTGACGAACGGTACCGCGCCCGACTGAGGGCGGGCGCGCACTCTTATGTTGCGCTCGCTGCAGCCCTGTCGGCGTTCACCGCGCGCGCAGCGTCCCGAGGGTCCTGGCGGCGACGTAGAGCAGGAAGCTGATCGCGGTCACGAAGACGCTGGCCTTGACCGTGCCGACCTGCAAGCTGGCGAGCAGGCCGCCGTCGGCCGCCACGAGGGCGAACGCGATGGACAAGGCGGTGACCCGCGTGGGGCGGGCGGTCAGCCGCTGGGCGGCCGCGGCGGGGGTGATGGCGAGGCTCAGCACCAGCAGCGTGCCGACGACCTGCGCGGCCTCGGTGACGGTGACCGCGAGGGCGAACAGGAAGAGCACGCCGACGAGCCGGGTGCGCACGCCGCGGGCCTCGGCGACGTCGGGGTCGACGCTGGCGAACAGCAGCGGCCGGTAGAGCACCGTCATCGTCACCAGCACGCCGCCCGCCACCGCGAGCAGCAGCCACAGCTGGTCGTCGCTGATGCCGAAGACCTGGCCGAACAAGATGTTGGTCGCCTCGGTGGCGAACCCGCGGTAGAGGCTCAACAGCCAGACGCCGACGCCCAGCCCGAAGGCCAGGATGACGCCGATCGCCGAGTCGCGCTCCCGCTCCCGTACGCCGAGCAGGCCGATCGTCGCTGCCACGACCAGGCTGCCGACGAGGGCCCCGGCGACCGGGTCGCCGGCGACGACGAGACCTGCTGCGGCGCCGGTGAACGAGAGCTCGGCCGTGCCGTGCACGGCGAAGGCCATGCCGCGGGTGACGACGAAGGGCCCGATCAGCCCGCTGATGACGGCGATGAGGGTGCCGGCCGCGAGGGCGTGCTGCGCGAACGGCTGGCCAAGGTAGGTCATGCGTGCCCTTCGCCTGGCGTTCCGACGACGACGATGCGGCCTCGTACCCGCAGCACGTCGACCGGGGTTTGGTAGAGAGCCGAGAACGTCTCCGTGGTCATGACCTCGTCGGGCGTGCCCGTGGCCCAGCGTCCGCCGACCAGGTAGACGATGCGGTCGACGAGCGGGAGCACCGGATTGACCTCGTGGGTGACGAACACCACGGCCGTGTCCCGGGTGCGCCGCCGTGCGTCGATGAGAGAGCAGATCGCCTGCTGGTGGGCAAGATCGAGGCTCAGCAGCGGCTCGTCGCACAACAGCAGGCGGGGGTCGCCGAGCAGGGCCTGGGCGACGCGCAGCCGCTGCTGCTCCCCGCCGGACAACCTGCCGACCGGTGCGTCCGCGTACGCCGTGGCTCCCACCTCGGCGAGCGCTGCCTCGACCCGGCTGCGGTCGGCGCTGCCGTGGAGGGCTGGCCCGTACCGGTGGCCGTCGAGCCCGAGGCGGACCATGTCGCGCCCCCGCAACGGCAGGTCGCGGTCGAAGGACTTCTGTTGAGGGACATAGCCCACCATGGCGCTGCCGCGTCGAGGACGCTGACCGCAGACGCTGACCCTTCCGGCTGAGAGCGGCTGGAGGCCGAGCAGGACCTTGATCAGGCTGGTCTTGCCACTGCCGTTGGGGCCGAGCACTGCGACGAACTCGCCGGCAGCGACGTCGAGCGTGAGGTCGTTCCAGACCGGGCGTTCGCCGAAGGCGAGCGCTGCGTCGTGCAGCTGAACGACGGTGCTCATCCGCCGAGGGCGGCAAGGACTGCCTTTGCCTGGGCGATCTGCCACGTCTGGAAGTTCTGGTACTGCAGGGGAATCGTCTCGCTGACCCCGACGACGGGCACCCCGTCGGCCGTCGCGAGTGCCTTGACCTTGTCGGTGACCGGGCTCGTGACCTGGGCGTTGTAGAGCAGGACCTTCACCGACTGCCCTCGCATTGCGTTGTCCATTGCCGCAGTGTCCGAGGGGCTGGGATCGTTGCCGTCCTCGATGGACTGGGCGAACGACGAGGGTGTGCCGAGAACGAGACCGGCCGCCTCGACGAGGTAGCCGGGAACCCTTTCTGTGTAGGCGATCCGGGCGCCCGCGTACCGCTGTCGAATGGTGGCAACGGTGTCGGCGTAGGGGCGGTAGGCGGCGAGGAAGGTTTGTAGGTTCGACTGAAAGGCCCCCGTGTCGCTGGGATCCACGGCGGCGAGGTGCTCCTCGATCGCACGGGCCGCCTGCGTGACGTAGACCGGGTCGTACCACAGGTGTGGGTTGGGGTTGCTGCCCGTGACGCCGACCACTGCGGCGATCGACAGGACGGTGCGCGACCTGCGGGGGCTCGCGGCGAGCAGCTTGCTCGCGAAGTCGTCGTAGCCGACGCCGTTGAGGACCACGAAGCTCGCGACGCTGATCGCTGCGGCGTCCCTGGGGTCGGTCTCGTAGGTGTGCGGGTCGGCGTTGGGATCGCTGATGATCGAGGTCACCGTGACGTGGTCACCACCGAGTTGGCGGGTGATGTCGCCCCAGAAGTTCTCGCCGGCCACGACGTGGACCTTGCCCGCCGAGGGTGATGTCGTGCCTCCACAACCAGCGAGCACCAGCGCGAGTGCCGCGATCAGTCGGGTACGCATGGCCAGCTCCTCGTCGGTCGGGAACGGTAACGGTCACCGTTTTCATACGACGGCCGCAGGAGAGACCATGCCAAGAATGAAAACCGTTGTCAAATAGAGCCGCGGCAGCTGGTCAGTGTCAGGCGGGACTGGGGCGGCCCGTGAGGTAGCCCTGCGCGTAGTCGCAGCCGATCTCGCGGACGGCGGTCAGCTGGAGCTCCGTCTCCACCCCTTCGGCAGTGACGGACAGCCCGTGGGCGTGGGCCAGCACGGTCAGCGCCTCGACGGTGGCGCGGGCCCGTGAGCTGTCCGCGAGCGACCCGATGAACGACCGGTCGATCTTGAGGAAGTCCAGCGGCAGCTGCTGGAGGTAGCCCAGCGAGCTGTACCCCGTACCGAAGTCGTCGAGCCCGACGCGGACGCCGAGCTCCCTCAGCAGGTTGAGCGAGCGGACGGCGCTGCCACTGGTGTCCATGAGGGTCCGCTCGGTCACCTCGATGAGCAGCCGCCGCGGGTCGATCTGTCGGGTGGCCAACGCCTCAGCGACCCGGTCGGCGAAGCGCGAGTCGACCATCGAGCGAGGTGACACGTTAATGGCGACGGTGCCGCCGAGCCCGTCGACGGTGCCGATCGCCGCCAGGTGCTCGATCGCGCGGCCTAGCACCCACTGGTCGAGGTCGGCGATGAGCCCGGACTCCTCCGCCGCTTCGATGAAGGCGCCGGGGAGTACGAGCTCCGTCGAATCAGGATCTTGCAGCCGTACCAAGGCTTCTGAGCCCGAGACCTGGTCGTCGGCGAGCCGGATGATCGGCTGGTAGAACAGGTGCAGACGGTCCTCGGCGAGCGCCCGGCGCAGCTGGCGCTCGGCCTTGACCTGGGCGATGACCTTGCGGCGAAGGCCGGCGTCGAAGAGGGAGTAGCGGTCGCGGCCCTGGTCCTTGGCCCGGTAGAGCGCGAGGTCGGCCTCGCGGTAGAGCGAGTCGGCGGGATGGTCGGGGTCGCTCGACACGGCGATGCCGATGCTGCCGCGGATCTCCATCGGCTCGAGGTTGGCCAGCACCATGGGCGCGCGGAGAGCCTCAAGGATGCGTTCGGCGATCTGCTCGGCGTGGGCGAAGTCGCTGAGCCGGTCGAGCAGCAGGATGAACTCGTCGCCGCCCAGACGCGACACCGTGTCGGTGGGCCGGGCACAGCGCTGCAGCCGCCGCGCGACCTCGATCAGCAGCGCGTCGCCCACGCTGTGGCCGAGGGTGTCGTTGACCAGCTTGAACCGGTCGAGGTCGAGCATCAGCAGGGCGACGTGACCCGGGTCGCGACGCAGCCGCTGCTGCGCCTGATGCAGCCGGTCGGTCAGCAGGGTGCGGTTGGCCAGGCCGGTCAGGGCGTCGGACAACGCCATGCGCTCCAGCTCGGCCTCCGCGGCCCGCCGCTCGGTGATGTCGCGGGTGGCCGTCTGCACGCCCACGATGGCGCCCGTCTCGGCGTCGCGCATCGGCTCGCTGACGCTCTCCAGCCAGACCCACGAGCCGTCGCCGCGGCGGCCTCGGAACGTCACTCGGGTCGGCGTCCCCGAGATCACCGCCTTCCAGGTCTCGCGGATGGCCGCCAGGTCGTCGGGGTGGGCGTCGGCGCCCATCGCGCCGCCGAGCCGGTGGTCGGGCTCGAGCCCGAACACCCGCTCGTACGAGGGGCTGACATAGAGCAGGGTGCCGTCCGGGCCGCTGTGGCTGATGACGTCGCTGCTGTTCTCGGCCAGCAGCCGGTAGCGGGCCTCCGACTCGACGAGGCTCTTGGCGGCCGCGCGGCGGTCTGTGATGTCCTCGACCTCGGCGATGTAGTGCAGGGGCTGGCCGTCGCCGTCCCGGAGCAGGGTCGCCGTGAGGGACACCCAGACCACGTGCCCGTCGGCATGGAGGTAGCGCTTGTCCAGCTGGTAGGTGGTGATCACGCCGTCGTGCAGCTGGTGGAGCAGGGCAAGATCGGCGGCGAGGTCGTCGGGGTGGGTGATGTCCTGGAATCGCTTGTCCGTCAGCTCCTCGTGCGAGTAGCCGATGATGTGCGAGAGCGCGGCGTTGATGGCAAGCCAGGAGCCGTCGAGTGCGACCAGCGCGATGCCGATGGGCGCGCTGTCGAACACCAGCCGCCAGCGGGCCTCGGCCTCGGTGAGGCGGGCCTCTGCCTGCCGGTCCTGGGTGACGTCGCGGTGGACGGCGAGGTAGCCCTGCAGCTCGCCGTTCGACCCGGGCAACGCCTTGATGAGTGCCTCGCTGACGCGGCGCTGGCCGTCCGGCCGGGTGAAGCCGACGTCGCCGAACCAGGAACCGTGCTCAGCCACGGCGTCCGTGACCCGCTCGACCATATCCGGCCGGTCGTCGAGCAACTGGCTCGGGGCGGCGCCGAGCAGCTCGTCCCTTGTCCGGCCGAAGAGACGCTCGCCCGCAGGGTTGGTGTCGATGACCATGCCGGACGGATCGGTGAGGAACACGCCGTCGGTCAGCGCCTCCAGGACCAGTGCGTGCCGGCGGGCCTGTTCCGCGGCTTCGGCGCGGCCGGAGGCGTCGCGGAGGAACGCGTGAAACGTCTCCTCGCCGTCGCTCTCGGTTGCCGCCCAGAGCGTCAGGTCGATCGGGATCGTCACGCCGTCGCGGCGAACAGCTGGCAGCTCGACGGTCTTGCCGACGTAGTGGGCACCCTCGCCGCGGAGGTAGCGGTCGACGCCCTGCCGGTGGGCCTCGCGAAGGTCGGGCGGGATGATCAGCTCGGCCAGGTCGGTGTCCAAGGCCTCCTCGCGCGTCCACCCGAACATCTGCACCGCCGCGGGGTTCCAGTCGCGCACGTGGCGGTGCTGGTCGATGCTGACGTACGCATCCGTGGCTGAGGTGATGACCCGGCGTAGCCGCTCCTCGTTGCGCTGGGAGAGCTCCTGGGCCTCGCGCAGCTCGGTGAGGTCGGTGACCTGGGTGACGAAGTACAGCACCTGGTTCTGCGGCCCGCGCACGATCGTGGTCGAGAGGCGGGCGTGGATGATGCCGCCGTCCGGGCGGATGTAGCGCTTGTCGAAGGTGAGTCCAGGCGTGCCCGATGCCGTCGCCTCAGCCAGCACGACGATGCCGGTCTGGTGGTCCTCCGGCACGGTGATCGCGGCGAACGGGAGGCCGACCAGCTCGTCGACGCTCCGTCCGGTGAGGAGGGCGAAGGCCTCGTTGACCGCGAGGTAGCGACCGTCGGAGCTGCCGATGGTCATCGGGGTGGCGTTGATCGCGGCGCTCGCCCGCAACTGATCGAGGTCGATCAGCGCGTCGGCGGGCTGCGGCGTCTCACTCACCGCCCAAGTATGGGCCGCTTCCTCCTCGCTTGTGCGGATAACCCCTGACTGCCTCCGGGCATGTTCCGGTGCTGCCGCGGACGGCCAGCTCGACGCCGAGCAGGGCCTGGGCAACGGGCCCGGCGTCGCGCGGCGCATCAAGGGCGGTCAACAGCATCTGGGCGGACAACGCACCCATCTCGCGCAGCGGCAGCGTCACGGTGGTCAGCGACGGGGTGAGCTTGTCGACCAGCGGCAGGTCGTTGAAGCCGACGACCGACACGTCGTCCGGGCAGCGCAGGCCCGCGGCGGTGAGCACCCGTAGCGCCCCGAGGGCGATGAGGTCGTTGCCGGCGAGGATCGCGGTGAACTCAGTGGCCGAGGCCAGCAGCCGCTCCGTCGCCTCCGCCCCCGCGTCCTCGCTGTATGCCGCGCAGGGCCGCACGAGTCCCCGTCCGGCGGGCAGCTCGTGGCTGCGGATCGCTTGCCGGAACGCCGAAGCACGCTCGCGGCCGGTCGAGGTGTCCTGGGGACCGGCCAGATGGACGATGCGGCGGTGGCCCAGCTCGGCGAGGTGGGCGACGGCGGCAGACACCCCGGTACGGTCGTCCGCCCCGACGTAAGGCAGCCGGTGCCCAGCGGTGTTGCGGTTGATCAGCACAGCCGGGACGCCGGCGTCGGCCAGCTCGTCGAGCAGCTCGTCGTTCCACCGGGCCGTCGCTAGCAGGAACCCGTCCGTGCCGCGTGCCCGCAGCTGGTCCACCTGGCGCCGCTCGGAGGCGGCGTCGTTGTCGGTGTCCGTCAGCACCAGGGTGTAGCCGGCGATGCTAAGGACCTGCTCGGCACCGCGCACCATTGGCGGGAACAGCGGGTTGGTGATGTCGGGGACGACCATGCCGATCATGAACGAGCGCGCCATGCGCAGCCCCCGTGCGAGGGTGTTGGGCACGTAGCCGAGGCGCTCGGCCGCCCGTACGACGCGCCGTACCGTCTCCGGGCTGACCAGCCCGCTGCTGTCCGGGGCAAGGGCGCGGCTGGCGGTGCCGGGGTGGACACCGGCGGCCCGCGCGACGTCAACCAGCTTCACCCGCTCCATGTATGCACTCTAAGGCGCGGCGATCCGTCCTGGTCCACAATCGGTTGCTTCTGATACCACTTCGGTGCAGCCGCCGGCTGACTTGGCAACATCTCGGTAACGAACCTTGACAGAAGCGGCAGGCGAGCGCAGGTTGACTGCAATCGTTTGTTTAAACGAGACCCATCCACCGCTGCGTCGTTGGATCGGGGCAACCTCCGCTCGTCTTCGCCTTGGAGGATCGTGTCATGACCGGCAACAATCGTTTGCAGTTCCGCACCCGCACCGCGGCTTGCCTTGCCGTCGCTGCGCTCGGGCTGACCGCGTGCTCATCGGGCTCGTCGAGTTCGTCGACTGCCTCCGGCGGCGCGACCTCGGCGGCCGCAACGTCCGCCGGGGCGGCTTCGGCCGCAGCGACGAGCTCGGGCGCAGGAGCGTCGACGGCAGCCACGTCGGCGGTGAAGGCCCCGACCGGCAAGCCGCTCGTGATCGGCGCCTCGGTCTCGCTGACCGGTGACTTCTCCGACTCCGGCAAGGCGGTCAAGGCCGGCTACGACCTGTGGGCCGCGACCATCAACGCCAAGGGCGGGCTGCTCGGCCGCAAGGTGGTCATGAAGATCGTCGACGACACGTCGAGCCCGACCCAGGTCGTCAGCAACTACCAGAACCTCATCAACAAGGACAAGGTCGACCTGGTCTTCGGGCCGTTCTCCAGCCTGCTCACCGTTCCTGCCTCGACGGTGGTCAAGCGCTACGGCTACGCGTTCCTCGAGTCGGCCGGCGGTGGACCCAAGGTCTTCGCGCAGAAGCTCGACAACATGTTCTTCGTCCAGCCCGCGCCGGTGGTCAAGTCGGGTGACGTCTTCGCCGACTGGGTCCTCTCCCTCCCGGCGGCCGACCGGCCCAAGACCGCGGCCTACGCCGAGCTGGACGACCCGTTCTCCTCGCCGATCGCCGAGAGCATCCGGACCCGCTTCGAGGCAGCAGGCATCAAGACCGTCTACAAGCAGGTCTACCCGGCCGAGACGCAGGACTTCTCCGCCATCATGGCCAAGGTCGCGGCGGCCAAGCCCGACGTCCTGGTGAGCGGCACGCAGAGCGAGGACGCGTACGGCCAGGTGAAGAGCCTGGTGCAGCTGAAGTTCAGCCCCAAGTTCATGTTCATGTCCAACGGCGCCAACTCGCCGCTGGAGTTCCCGAGCAAGGTCGGGGCCAACAACACCACCGACATCATGTCGGCGGGCGACTGGTTCCCGGGCTCGACCAACCCGGGCAGCGCGGAGTTCACCGCCAACTACATCAAGGCCAACGGCGGCACGGCGGACACCATCGACAACAGCAGCGCCGAGGCGTACGCCTGCGGACAGCTGCTCGAGGAGATCGCCGCCAAGACCGGCAAGATCGACAACGCGACCATCATCGCCACCCTGCACAAGGGCGTCTGGCCGACGTTGCTCGGCAACCTCAGTTGGGACGCGATCGGTCAGCCGCAGGGCAGCTTCAACCTCGTGCAGTGGCAGGGCGGCAAGCTGCTCCCGGTGTTCCCGGCCGGCGTGGCCAAGGCGACCCCTGCCTACCCCAAGCCCAACTGGGGCGGGTGACAGCCACGTGCATGCGCTCATCCAGGGCGTGATCCTCGGGGTGCTGACCGGAGGCGTGTACGCGCTGATGGCCTCCGGTCAGACCCTGATCTTCGGCATCATGAAGGTCGTCAACCTCGCCCAGGGCGCCATGGTGATCCTGGGGGCCTACCTCGCCTACCAGCTCTTCGTCTCCTTCGGCATCGACCCGTTCCTGTCCATCCCGCTCACCACTGTGGCGATGTTCGGCCTCGGCGTCGTGGTGCAGCTCGTGTTCCTGCGGCCGCTGCGGCGTGATGACAAGGCCGAGCTCAGCCTGCTGGTGACGTTCGCCGTGGCCCTGCTGATCGAGGGCACGCTGAGCGTCACGTGGAAGACCACGTACCGGAGCATCAACACGAGCTACGCCAACGCGAGCTGGACCGTCGGTGGCTACCAGATCACCGAGGTGCGGTTCTGGGCGTTCGTCCTTTCCCTCGTGGCTCTCGGGCTGCTCTTCCTGCTGCTGAACCGCACCCGGTTCGGCCGAGCCGTCCGGGCAACCGTGCAGAACCCCGATTCAGCACGGTTGCTCGGCGTCGACTCGACGATGGTGTCGGCCATGGGCTTCGGCCTCGGCGCTGCCACGGCGGCGGCGGCCGGGTCGGTGTACGGCCTGCTCTACCCGTTCTTCCCAGGCAGCCACTACGACCTCATCTCGCGGCTGCTGTCCATCGTGGTGCTCGGCGGCCTCGGCAGCGTCGGCGGCGCGGTCATTGCCGGCGTCATCGTCTCGACGTCGTCTGCGGTCGTCGCCTCGACGGTGTCGCCCGCGTGGTCGGAGATGACGTTCTTCGTGGTCCTGCTGCTGGTCCTGCTGATCCGCCCCCAGGGGCTGTTCGGCAGCGTCGGGCGGGGCGCCCTGTGACCCGTCTCGGTCTGCTTCGTGGTGGCGGCTTCTTCGCGCTACTGGTCGCCCTGCCCTTCACCGGCATCGCCCACTGGCAGCTCAACCTGCTGGTGTTCGTGCTGATGTTCGCGACGATGTCGAGCGGCTGGAACCTCGTCGGCGGCTTCGCCGGCTACCCCTCCCTCGGCCACGCGGCGTTCTTCGGCATCGGCGCTTACTCGATGGGCCTGATCTTCCAGGGGCACACCCTGCACTCCGGGTACGAGCCGTTCTTCGTGCTGCCGGTCATCGCGCTGATCGGTGGACTCGTCGGCTGGCCCATCGCCCTGATCGCGATGCGCACGCGGGCCGACGTCTTCGCGATCGTCACGATCACCTTCCTGTTCGTGGTGCAGACGCTGGCCTTCAACCTGCACGACCTGACCGGCGGGTCGCAAGGCCTCGCGCTGCCCAACCCGCCGTTCGCCGAGGTCCACTTCGAGTGGCCGTTCTACTACGTGCTGGTGATCCTGCTGGCGGTCGCGATGCTGCTGACCTTTGGCGTGATGCGCAGCAAGCTCGGCCTCTCGCTCGTCGCCGTGCGCGCCGACGAGGACAAGGCACGGGGCATCGGCGTACGGGTCAGCGGGGTCAAGGTCCTCGCCTTCGCAGCCAGCGTCGGCATCACAGCGATGGTCGGCGGGGTGTGGGCCTACTACGAGACCTTCATCTACCCGCAGTTCGCGGTGGACCCGCTGATCACCATCGCCATCGTGCTGATGACGTTCCTCGGTGGCCGGGCGACGCTCTGGGGCCCGGTGCTCGGGGCGATCATCCTCGAAGGCGGCCAGCAGACCCTGGCGTACAACCTGGGCGGCAGCCAGTTCTACCTGATCGCCTACGCCTTGATCTTTCTGGTCATCATGCTGCTGCTGCCGCGCGGCATCCTGCCAACGCTGCAGGACCGGCTGCGCCTCCGCGGCCGGGCCCGCAAGGTCGACGCAGCAGGCGGTACGGGTCCTCGGGCCTCCGCCGTCCGTGCCGTCGCCTCGACCCAGGGCGGTGCCCGATGACCGACCTGCTGACGGTCGACCACCTCACCAAGGTCTTCGGCGGCGTGCGCGCGGTCGACGACTGCTCGCTGTCCGTCGCCGAGGGCACGATCACCGCGCTCATCGGCCCGAACGGCTCGGGCAAGACCACGTTGTTCAACATGATCACCGGCTACCTGCCCGCCGACTCGGGGCGTGTCGGCTTCGACGGCAAGGACGTCACCGGTCGTGATCCCGGCAAGCTCTACCGGGCCGGCCTGTCCCGTACCTTCCAGCAGGCGCGGGTGTTTCCTCAGCTCAGCGTGCTGGAGAACCTCGTCATCGCCGCCGGCTACCGCTGGTCCCAGCTGTTCACCCGCCGGGTGTCGTCGGCAGACCGCCAGCACGCCGACGACCTGCTGGAGGAATTCCGGCTGGCACCCGTCGCCGACCTGCTGGCGGCGGAGCTCTCGTACGGGCAGCGCAAGCTGCTGGAGTTCGCGGCCGTCCTGATGAGCTCGCCCCGGTTGGTGCTGCTGGACGAGCCGACCGCAGGGGTCAACCCGGTGATGATCGACACGATGGAGCGACACATCCGCAGCCGTCACGCCGCGGGCATCACCTTCCTCATCGTCGAGCACGACATGACCTTCGTGATGCGGCTGTGCAACCCGGTCGTCGTGCTCGACAGCGGACGGCAGATCTTCGCCGGTCGGCCGACGGACGTACAGACCAACCCGTTGGTCCTCGACGCCTACCTGGGGGGCTAGTCGTGACGACCATCCTGCAGCTCGAAAGCGTTGTCGCCGGCTACGGCGCGGGCGACATCCTCAAGGGCGTCGACCTCACCGTGGAGGCCGGCACGATCACCTGCCTCATCGGTCCCAACGGCGCCGGCAAGTCGACCGTGCTCAAGACGGTCAGTGGCCTGCTGCGGCCCAAGCGCGGCACCGTCTCCTTTGACGGCAAGGAGATCAGCAAGCTGAGCACCAAGGCACGCCTCGGGCTCGGCATCGTCCATGTCACCCAGGAGCGCAGCCTGTTCCCCCAGATGACCGTCTGGGACAACCTGCTGATGGGGGGCTACCTGATCAAGGACGCCCAGCTGCTGCGAAGCCGCATGGACGAGGCGGTGTCGGCGTTCCCGATCTGCCTGTCCCGTCAGCGCGAGCAGGCCGGGTCGCTCTCGGGCGGCGAGCAGAAGCAGGTCGAGCTGGCCCGCACCCTGGTCCTCGACCCGACCCTGATCCTGCTGGACGAGCCGTCGATCGGGCTCGATCCCAAGTCACGTCAGGTGGTCTTCGACAGCATCAGGGCGCTGTCCGAGACCGGCCGGACGATCCTGCTGGTCGAGCAGAACGCCCGCTCGGGCCTGGCGGCGTCCGATTTCGGCGCCGTGCTCGAGGCGGGCGTCGTCCGGCTGGTGGCCACCGGCGCCAGCCTCCTGCAGGACCCTGAGGTCGCCCGGCTCTACCTCGGCGCCGGCGCCGTGATGTCCCACCCCTCCCCCGACGTCCCGTCCTGACCCGCTCACCGAAAGAGGACCACCATGACAACCCTGGGCAGCCGCATCGGCTGGATCGGCACCGGCCGGATGGGCCACGCGATGGCGACGCTCCTGCTCAAGGCAGGCGAAGACGTCACGGCGTGGAACCGCACCCGCAGCAAGGCCGACGACCTCGGCGACCTCGGCGGCACCGTCGTCGACTCGGTACGGGACCTGGCGGACCGCGACGTGGTCTTCACCATGGTCGCGGCCGATGCCGACCTGCTCGCGGTGACGGTGGGCCCGGGCGGCGTCCTCGATGGCGACGTGACGCCGCGGTACCTCGTCGATTCGAGCACTGTGTCGAGCGAGACCTCCGCCACCGTACGGAAAGCAGCAGAGGCCAAGGGCACGGTGTTCCTCGCCGCACCGGTGAGCGGCAACGCCAAGGTGGTCAAGGCGGGTCGGCTGTCCATCGCCGTCTCGGGCCCGCGCGACGCGTACGACGAGGTCGAGCCGTTGCTGGCCCTCATGGGTCACTCGGTCACCTACGTCGGCGAGGGCGAGGTGGCCCGGCTGGTCAAGCTGGCCCACAACATCTTCCTCGGCGTCGTGATCCAGTCGCTGTCCGAGATCACCGTGCTCGCCGAGAGCGGCGGAGTGACCCGCTCCGCGTTCCTGGAGTTCATGAACGACAGCGTCATGGGGTCGGTGTTCACGCGCTACAAGTCACCAGCGCTGGTCAACCTCGACTACACGCCGACGTTCACGCCGGTGCTGCTGCGCAAGGACTTCGACCTCGGTCTCGCTGCGGCCAGGGGGCTTGACGTCCCCATGCCGGTCGCAGCGCTGACGGCGCAGCTCGTGCAGGCCAGCGTCAGCAGCGGTCGGGTCGGCGAGGACTTCTCGATCCTGCTCGACCTCCAGGCGGCGAGCGCTGGTCTCGAGATGAAGCCGGAGAACATCGCCGTCGACGACGGGCTCGCCAGCGGGAAGCGCCCGTGAGCACGGCAACGCCCATGCCGGCCCCCGGCCACATGGGGGTCGACTACGAGATGCGGCTGGACTTCGAGCGGCTGCGCAGCTATCGGCTGGGCCGGGCCAAGGCCTCGCTCGAGGCGAGCGAGTGCGGGGCCTTCCTGCTCTTCGACTTCTACAACATCCGCTACACCACGCAGACGTGGATCGGCGGCGCGCTCGGCGACAAGATGACGCGGTACGCGCTGCTCACCCGCGACGGCGGGCCCACGCTCTGGGACTTCGGCTCCGCGGCGCGGCACCACCGGCTGCACTCGCCCTGGCTGCGCCAGGAGGACTCGCGAGCCGGCATGCTCGGCCTGCGCGGGGCGATCGCGCCGACCGCCGGGCTGATGGAGTCGGCGGTGCGCGAGATCAAGGGCATGCTGACCGACGCCGGGGTCGCCCACCTGCCGGTCGGGGTCGACATCGTCGAGCCGCCGTTCCTGTTTGAGATGCAGCGTCAGGGCCTGACCGTCGTGGATGCGCAGCAGCTGATGCTCGACGCCCGCCAGATCAAGTCGAGCGACGAGATCATGCTGCTGACCCAGGCGGCGGCGATGGTCGACGGTGTCTACCAGGACATCGTCGAGGCGCTCAAGCCGGGCATCCGCGAGAACGACATCGTCGCCCTGGCCAACAAGCGGCTGTACGAGATGGGGTCGGAGCAGGTCGAGGCCATCAACGCGGTCTCGGGCGAGCGCTGCAACCCGCACCCGCACAACTTCTCCGACCGGCTGATCCGCCCCGGTGACCAGGCGTTCTTCGACATCATCCATGCCTACAACGGCTACCGGACCTGCTACTACCGGACGTTCAGCGTCGGCAGCTCCACCGCGAGCCAGCGGGACGCCTACACCAAGGCGCGGCAGTGGATGGACGCGTCGATCCAGGCGATCCGGCCGGGGGTCGGCACCGACGAGGTGGCCGCGGTGTGGCCGGCCGCGACGGAGTTCGGCTTCGAGAACGAGATGGCCGCGTTCGGCCTGCAGTTCGGCCACGGACTCGGGCTCGGGCTGCACGAGCGCCCGATCATCTCGCGGCTCAACAGCATGAAGGAGCCGATCGAGCTGCAGGTCGGCATGGTGTTCGCCCTGGAGACCTACTGCCCGGCCAGCGACGGCTTCTCGGCCGCCCGCATCGAAGAGGAGGTCGTGGTGACCGCGGAGGGGCCGCGCATCCTCACCCTCTACCCGGCGCAGGACCTCGTCGTTGCCAACAAGTACTGAGGAGCGCCCATGACTGACCTGGTGACCGACCTGTTCATCGGTGGCAAGTGGCTGCCCGCTCAGGGTGACGGGCGTTTCGACGTCGTCGACCCGGCGACCGGTGACGTCATCGCCTCCGTCGCTGACGGCACGGTCGCCGACGGGTTGGCTGCGGTCGACGCGGCCGACGCGGCCGCCTCCGGATGGGCCCTGACCCCGCCCCGGGTGCGGGCCGAGACGCTGCGCCGGGCCTTCGAGCTGATGACAGCCCGGGCCGACGACCTCGCCCGGCTGATCTCGTTGGAGAACGGCAAGGCGCTGCCGGACGCCCGCGGCGAAGTGGCCTACGCCGCGGAGTTCTTCCGCTGGTACGCAGAGGAAGCCGTGCGCGCCGCGGGATCGGTCATGACCGCCCCGTCCGGCGCCAACCGCATCCTCGTGCTGCAGCAGCCCGTCGGCATCTGCGTCCTCGTCACGCCGTGGAACTTCCCTGCCGCCATGGCAACGCGCAAGATCGGGCCGGCCCTCGCCGCCGGTTGCACCGTCGTCCTCAAGCCGGCCAGCGACACCCCGCTGACCGCGCTCGCGATGGCGGCGATCCTTGACGAGGCAGGCGTTCCCGCGGGAGTCGTCAACGTCGTGCCCTCGCGCCGGTCGGGCCCGGTGGTCTCCGCCATGCTGCACGACCCGCGCGTACGCAAGCTGTCCTTCACCGGGTCGACCGAGGTCGGCCGGGTCCTCCTCGCCGAGGCCGCCGACAACGTCGTCAACACCTCGATGGAGCTCGGCGGCAACGCGCCGTTCCTGGTGTTCGCCGACGCCGACCTCGACGCGGCCCTCGACGGCGCGATGATCGCCAAGATGCGCAACGCCGGCGAAGCCTGCACCGCGGCCAACCGGTTCTACGTGGAGTCCAGCGTTGCCAGGGCTTTCAGCGAACGGCTGGCCGCGCGCATGGCAGCCCTCGTCGTCGGCCCCGGGCTCGACGCCGGCACCGAGGTCGGGCCACTCGTCAACGAAGTCGCCG
Source organism: Acidothermaceae bacterium B102 (assembly GCA_033097465.1). Lineage (GTDB taxonomy): Bacteria > Actinomycetota > Actinomycetes > JAWWOL01 > JAWWOL01 > JAWWOL01. Next base: position 1,426,848 of record AP028633.1, on the reverse strand, counting down.
CCGCCAAGGTCGCCGAGCTCGTCGACGCGGCGGTCGCGGCCGGCGCCACGGCCCTCGTCGGCGGCACCCGGCCCGACCGGCCCGGCTACTACTTCGACCCCACCGTGCTCGTCGACGTCGCCAGCGACGACGCGATCCTCAGCGAGGAGATCTTCGGCCCGGTCGCCCCCGTCGTGACCTTTGAGACCGAAGCCGAGGCCATCACCTACGCCAACGCGACGGAGTACGGGCTGGTCGCCTACGTCTACACCCAGGACCTCGCAAGGGGACTGCGGGTCAGCGAGGCCCTCGAGTCCGGCATGGTCGGCCTCAATCGCGGCCTGGTCAGCGACCCCGCCGCACCCTTCGGCGGGGTCAAGCAGAGCGGCATCGGCCGCGAAGGCGGCCACGACGGCATGCTCGACTACCTCGAGTCCAAATACATCGCCGTCCAGTGGTAAGTCGCCCGCTTGCCATCTGCCGTACACCCGCGTCGGGCTAGCCTCGCTGCGTGCTGAGGCTGACTCGAGCCCGCGCCGCGGTCATCGCTCCACCGGTGGCGCTGCTGGCCCTCGCGCTCCCGCCGATGGTGCGCCAGCCGTTGTGGTACGACGAGGTGGCGACACAGGAAGCCAGCCGGCGGTCGTTGTCCGGGCTCTGGCATCTGCTGCACCACACCGATGGTGTGCTCGCCGGCTACTACCTGCTGCTGCACCTCGTGCTTCACCTCGGGTCGGCGCCGTGGCTGCTGCGGTTGCCGTCACTTGCGGCGACCCTGGCGACGGTCGTGCTCGTGGGCAGGATCGGCGGTCACCTGTTGGGCGACCGTGGCGTCTACGCGGCACTGCTGTTCGCCGCCAACCCGTTCGTTGTCGGCTATGCCTACGACGCGCGGCCGTACGCGCTCGCCACCCTCGGCGTGACCGGCGCTGCTGCCGTGGTGATCGTGCCGACCGCGCGCAGTGGCCTGCGGTGGTCGCTCTGGGCCTCGCTGGCGGTCGTGTCGCATCTGTTCGCGGCGCTGGCCCTCGTGTCCCAGCTGGGTGCACTGTCTCGACGCGGTCGCAGCTGGTCCGCCGTGCCGGGTTGCCTGCTGGTGGTGCTAGGCCTGGTCAGCTTGTCGCAGCGTAGCCAGCTCGGCTGGATCAGCCGGCCCGCGTGGTACGCCCCGCTGAGTGGCTGGTCGACGCTGAGCGGCGGCTGGTGGCTGGCCCTGCCGGCGCTCCTTGGCCTGGTCGCCGCGCTCCGTCGCAGCGGCAGCTGGCGAGTGGTCGGCCTGTGGGCAGTGGCCCCACTTGCCCTGCTGTTGTTGGTGTCTGCGGTCGATCCGGTCTACCTCCCCCGCTATGCCATCGAGGCGACGCCGGCCATGGCGCTGGTCACCGTGACCGGGCTGGAGGCGCTCGCCGTCCGGTGGCAGCGGCTGGTCGTGGTGCCCGCGATGGCGGTCGGCGTCGGCGTGCTGGTGGTCGCGAGCCAGGGCCTGCACTCTTTCCGGTACGAGAACCTGCCGGCGGCGGCCGACTTCATCCGCGACGGCTCGCAGCAAGGTGACGGCCTCGTCTACCTCGGCGTCAGCGCCCGGCTGGCCCTCAGCGACGAGATCTCGGAGCCTGCCGGGTCGCGGTCGGACGACGGACCGCAACCGCCAGATGTGCTGCTAGCCAGCCACTCTGACGCGGTGAGGCTGGGCTCGCTCCAGGCGGCTTCGGTGGGTCCGTACGACGTACCGTCTCTGCTGGGGGAAACCCGACGCGTGTGGGTGGTGTCGTGGGCCGGCGTCGACGCGATCCCGAGCACCGACCCGACGTCGGAGAAGGCTCAGGCCACCCTCGCGCTCGGCTGGACCGACCTGAGGCAGCACAGCTTTGGCAGCATGCGGGTCACCTTGTGGGGGCGGCCAGCTCGGGCCGCTCTCCCGTCGGGTCGAGCGGCACCCGCGGACAACGCTCGTCGATGATGCCCGCCACGTAGGCCTCGGCCTGCACCGGCAAGCCCGGTGGCAGGGACCGCAGCCGGGCGGCCAACGACCCGATGGCGCAGGTCGGCAGACCCGACACGGGTGCCCCGTTGCCGGAGACGACCAGGGTCGTCACGGTCAGCACGCCCCGGCCCAGGTCGGCACGCAGGGTGGCCCGCATCGCCTCGGCATCGTCGCGACAACCGGCCAGCCAGGGCCCATCCGCTGCGAGCGGCGCCGGCGCGATGATCAGCACGCCGGGCGGCCCTACTGCTAAGTGGGCGAGCCGGTGTCCGGTGCGCGGCAGGGTGCGGTCGTGCAGCACGACCCAGCCCTCCCGCTCCACCCGGTGCAGCTGGTCAGCCGCCCTGAGCTCGTCCTTGATCGCCCGGCCCAGGGCAGCCAGTGCGGGATCGGAACGGCGCTCCTCGCACCGGTTGCCCAGCGTCGAGCAGAGCAGCAGCGTGTGGAAGGCGAAGAACGCCCAGGCCAGCTGGTCGCCGCTGGTGAGGGCCCACGTCAGCAGCAGGGGCCAGAGCAGGGGAGCGGTGCGCAGGGTCCAGCCGTCCGCTCCCCGCCACCACGGGCGCCTCGCTCTGCGCTGTGACGCGGTGAGGGCCCGCCGTCGGGCGATCAACGACGCAGCGGGCTGCCCTGGTCCTTCGGGGTGGGCCCGCCGGCGCGAGCCAACGGTCATGGGACCAGCGTCACCCCCGGTCGCCGGGAGGGCAACACTCCCTCACGGCGGCTACATCGCCGATGCACCGGTGGGTGGTCAGCCGCCTGGGCGAACGAGGCCACTCTCGTAGGCCAGCACCACCAGCTGGACCCGATCGCGCAGCAGATGCTTGGACAGCAGTCGGGAGACGTGCGACTTAACAGTGAACGGGCTGATGAAGAGGCGGGCGGCGATCTCGACGTTGGAGAGTCCCTCCGCGAGCAACGCGAGCACCTCCCGCTCGCGCTCGGTGGTGTCTGGAGCCAGGGCGACCGGAACCGCGCGAGGACGGGCCCGCTCAGAGTAGGCCGCGATGAGGCGGCGGGTGGCCGTCGGAGCGAGCAGCGCATCCCCGGCGGCGATGACGCGCACGGCGCTGATCAGCTCTCCCGGCTCCATGCCTTTGAGCAGGAAGCCGCTGGCTCCAGCGGCGAGGGCCCCGAAGACGTACTCGTCCAGGTCGAACGTCGTCACGACGAGCACTCTGGTACGGCGCAGGCTCGCGTCGTCGACGATCTGCCGGGTGGCTTGCAGGCCGTCGAGTACAGGCATCCGGATGTCCATGATCAGCACGTCCGGGCTGAAGGCGCGGGCCTGCTCCAACGCCTGCTGGCCGTCGGCGGCCTCGGCGACGACGGAGAGGTCGGACTCTGCGTCGAGCAGGGCACGGAAGCCACCGCGGACCATCGCCTGGTCGTCGGCGACGACGACGGTGATGGGGCCGTCGGTCATGCGCTCATCGGCAGTCGGGCGGACACGAGCCAACCGCCCTGCAACTGAGGGCCGGCCGACACGGTGCCGCCCACGTCGTGCGCGCGCTCCTGCATTCCCAAGAGACCGTGTCCCTTGCGGGGGAGCGCGGCTGCCGCCGGCTCGCCGACGGGTGGCCCGTCGTTGCTCACTTCGATCAGGAGTGTCCCGCCTTCCACCGCAAGCGAGACGCTGACGGTGTCCGCGTCGGCGTGACGCAGGACGTTGGTCACACTCTCCTGGACTATGCGGTAGCCGGCGTTGCTGACCCTCGACGGGGCTCGCTCCGTGTCGGGGTCACAGCGCAGCCGCACCGTGAGTCCGGCGAGCCCGAGCGGCTGGACAAGGCCCTCGAGCGTCTGTCGTGACGTAATCCTGGGCCGGTTGGGTGCGCTCACGCCGTCGGCCCTGAGCATCTGCAGGGTCTCTCGCAATTCGTGCAGGGCGTCGGCGGACACCCGCTTGACGTCCGTCAGCGCACTGAGCAACTCGGGATTGCCGTTCGCCCTGCCGAGGTGGGCCGCCACGCCGGCCCGGGTGGTGATGGCGACGAGCGAGTGGGCGACGCTGTCGTGCAGGTCGCGAGCGAGCTGCAGTCGGTAACCGTCGAACAGTTCGCGCGCTGCCGCCTCGCGGGCCACGAGCTCGCGCTCCGCCCGGGCGGCGACAGCGTCGCGCCGTGACCGAACGGCGTCGCCGCCCACCACGGCGGCGAGCAGCAGCACGAGGTAGCTGAAGAACTCCTGCCCTACCCCGTCACCGCCGGCGACCCGCCAGGCAAGCGCGACCACGGGCACCAGGGCCGTCCCAACGACCAATGACAGTCGCCGACGACCTTGATACGCAACGGTTCCTGCGCTCAGCATGGCCACGGCCAGCGCGGTGTGGGTGCTGTGCATGAGGTAGAGCACCAAGAGAAGGAGCCCCATCGTCACGGCGAGCGAAAGCACGGGTGAACGCCGGCGCACGGTGATGCAGACCGCGACAGCAAGCGCGAGCGCCACGTCCCCGACGTTGGAGAAGCCACCGTGCCCCCGCGCCAAGCCTTCGCCCAGGATCCCGATGGCCGCTGCCACGCCCAACGTCACGTCAAGCAGTGGTGTCAGCCGTCGCGGAGGGATCGTCACCTCACTGACGCTAGGTACTGCGGGGGTCTGCGTCCATCGTCCATGCGAACGACTCCCGGCCCATGCTCGCGGCCGATGTGGCGGACGTGCTCGATCCCTAGCGTTCATGGCACTTGCTTCCCGACCATCTCGCGGGAGCGCCGCAACCGAAGAATCAGGAGTGCAGCATGGACGCCGTCTTCGCCTGGGTGCTCAAGCACCGCCGTGGGGTTCTGATCGCCTGGTTGCTGGTGACCGTCGCTGGCGCGGCGGTGGCCCCCAGCGTCGGTGGCCAGTTGCAGAGTGGGTTTGCCCTGTCCAGCCCTGGCTTCATCGCCAACCAGGCCCTGGGCAAGGAGTTCGGTGGAGCAGGATCCAACCCCAGCGTCCTGCTGATCAACCTTCCCGCCGGCACCTCGGTCACGACCCCTGCGGGGCTGAAGGCGGTGGCGGCGGTGGAGGCAAAAGTGCCTCGTGGCGAGGGCATCCGGGCAATCTCCTACGCTACGAGCCACGACCCGTCGCTGGTGGCGAACGGCGGCCGGGCCACGGTGGTCCTGCTCTTCCCTGCTGTTGCCGGTACCGACGTCGTCGATCCGACGGTGATGAACTCGCTCGCCGCGGCGGCGACTGACGCTGTCCCCGGCACGACAACCTCGATCACCGGGGTCGAACAGCTGAGCGCCGGCAGCAGCGCCGGCGGCAGCAGCGTGCTCACCGAGGTGCTGGTCGGGTCTCTGGCCGCTCTGGTCATCCTGGCCTGGGTCTTCGGGTCGGTCATCGCCTTTGTGCCGTTGGTGACGGCACTCGTGTCGATCCTCACGATGCTGCTGGCGGTCGACGGGCTGACCCGGCTTCTGCCGGGGACGCGGTTCAACCCGGCGATCGAGTTCATCGTGGCGATCCTGGGCCTGGGCTTGTCGCTGGACTACGCGCTGCTTGTGGTGACCCGGTGGCGCGAGGAGCGGACGCGCGGGCTCGACAACGAGAGCGCGGTACGGGCGGCGTGCGCGCGGGCCGGCCACGCTGTGGCCGTCAGTGGGGTCACCGCCAGCATCGGGCTGTTCGCGCTCGCCATCGTGCCTGTCTCGTTCGTCCGAGGCGTCGGCCTGAGCGGGCTGTTCGTACCTTCCATCGCGGCCTTGGTCTCCCTGACGCTGCTACCGGCGATACTTCGTGTTGTCGGGCCTCGGCTGGACTGGCCACGTCGTCGCAACCTGGTCGATCTCGATCGGGTCGGCGGCTGGGACCGTTGGGGAGCCCTTGTCGTCCGCCGCCGCTGGGTGGCGCTGATCGCCGGCCTCGTCCTCCTCGGCGGGCTCGCGGGGGCCGCGACGCAGATCAACGTCGCCGAGCCCCAGCTGGACGGTCTCGCGTCGAGCGGGCCTGCTTCGGCTGGGCTGCACCAGCTGCACGCCGACGGCTTCTCGGACGGTGTTCTTACCCCGCTGCCCATCCTTGTCCCGCCTGGTGCCAGCAACGCGGCGGTCGCGAGGCGCGTCGCTGCCGTGCCCGAGCTGGCGGGGGCGTTTGCGGTGGGCGGCTCAGACTGGCGCAGCCCGGCGGGTACGACCATCGTCCTGGCCGTCCCGCGGCTACAGACGGCGGGAACCGGCACGGGACAACTCCTCGCTGACGTCCGGCGAGCCGCGCCGAGCCCCGAGAGCGTGGCCGGTAACGAAGTGGTGGTGGCCGACAACACCGCGAAGATCTACTCCTACTTCCCGGTGGTCCTTGCCCTCGTCGCGATCGTGACCTTTGTGTTCCTGGCCCGGTCGCTGCGTTCGATCGTCCTGCCGCTGAAGGCGGTGGCGCTCAACCTGTTGTCGGTCTCGGCGACGTACGGCGCGACGGTGTTGATCTGGCAGCAGGGGGTGGGCCTGCACGCACTCTTCGGCCTGCGCAGCAACGGGGCGATCAATGCGCTCGCGCCGATCCTGCTGTTCGGGTTCCTGTTCGGCCTCTCCATGGATTACGAGGTGTTCATCCTCAGCCGGATGCGCGAAGCCTACGACCGCACGGGCTCGACCGACACTGCGGTGGTCGAAGGCATCGGGCGGACCGGTCGGCTCATCACGAGCGCTGCGCTCATCCTCTTCGCGGCGTTGATCTCGTTGTCGACCGCACCCGACGTGACCGTCAAGGTGATCGCCACCGGCCTCGCGCTCGGCGTACTCATCGACGCCACGATCGTGCGATCGCTGCTGGCGCCGGCCTTGATCAGCCTGCTCGACCGGGCCAACTGGTGGATGCCCGCCATCGGCGCGCGCATCCTGCGGATCCCCAGGCAATCAACGGAGGCGAGCCAGGGTCAGGCCTGGCCGCCGCCAAGTGCGGAGCGGCCGGCCTCGAGCCTGGCCACCGGGACGCGGAACGGCGAGCAGGACACGTAGTCGACGCCGACCTTGTGGAAGAACGCGATCGAGCGCGGGTCGCCGGCGTGCTCGCCACAGACGCCGATCTTGAGGCCCGGCCTGGTGGCCCGGCCCTCCTCGACCGCGATGCTGACGAGCCGCCCCACCCCGTCGACGTCGAGGGACTCGAACGGCGACTGGGTGAACACGCCCTTGTCGAGGTAGGCGGCGAAGAACGCAGCCTCGACGTCGTCGCGGGAGAATCCCCACGTCGTCTGGGTGAGGTCGTTAGTGCCGAAGGAGAAGAAGTCGGCGGAGTCGGCGATGCGGTAGGCGGTGAGGGCGGCGCGGGGCAGCTCGATCATCGTCCCGATGGGCACGTGCAGCTCGACCCCCTCGGTACGGGCGACGTCGTCGAGGATGACCTGCACCTCGTCCTTGACGATGAGCAGCTCCATCGCCGACCCGACCAGCGGCACCATGATCTCGGGCCGCGGGTTGCCGCCCTCGCGGAGCCGGTGGGCCGTGGCTTCGGCGATCGCCCGTGCCTGCAAGGCAAAGAGACCGGGGACGACGATGCCGAGGCGGACTCCGCGGAGGCCGAGCATCGGGTTGCTCTCGTGCAGCCGGTTGACCGCCGCGAGCATGTCGACGTCTTCGTGGTTGATGTGACCGCGTTCCTCGGCCACGGCCACCCGTACCATCAGGTCGCTGCGGTCGGGGAGGAACTCGTGCAGGGGCGGGTCGAGCAGCCGGATCGTGGTGGGCAGGCCGTCCATGACGGTGAGCAGCTCGATGAAGTCGGCGCGCTGCAAGGGGAGGAGCGCGTCGAGGGCCTCGGTACGGGCAGCGGGGGTGGCGGCCAGGATGACCCGCTCGAGGAGCACCTTGCGGTCGCCGAGGAACATGTGCTCGGTGCGGCACAGGCCGATGCCCTCGGCGCCGAGGTAACGCCCGCGAGCGGCGTCGGCCCCGTTGTCGGCGTTGGCGTGGACCCGCAGCTGGCGCACCTGGTCGGCGTGGGCCAGCAGCTGGTCGACGGCGTAGAGCAGGTCGGCGGTCTGGCTGTCGATGCCGACGAGGGCGGCCTCGAGCCCCTCGGCGAGCAGCGTGGTGACGGGAGAGTCGACGACGTCGACGGCACCGGCGAAGACCTCGCCCGTGGACCCGTCGATGGAGATGAGATCGCCTGACCGCAAGGTCATCCCGGCGACGGAGAGAGTGCCGGCCACGGGGTCGATCTCGAGCTTTTCGGCACCGCAGACACAGGTCTTGCCCATGCCTCGGGCGACGACGGCCGCGTGAGAGGTCTTGCCGCCGCGCGCGGTCAGGACGCCCACCGCGGCGATCATGCCGTCGAGGTCTTCGGGGTTGGTTTCCCTGCGTACCAGGACAACCCGCTCGCCTTGCTCGGCCCAGGCGGTCGCTGTCGCTGAGTCGAACACGATGCGCCCGGAGGCAGCGCCCGGGGACGCGGCGATGCCCGTGGTCAGCCAGGATCGGGTGCCGCCGGCGTCGAACTGCGGGAACATCAGCTGGGCGAGCTGTTGCCCGCTGACCCGGAGCAGGGCCTCGTCCATGGTGATGAGCTGCTCGTCGACCAGCTGCATCGCGATGCGGAAGGCCGCAGCTGCAGTGCGCTTGCCCACACGGGTCTGCAGCATCCACAGCCGGCCGCGCTCGAGAGTGAACTCGATCTCGCAGAGGTCGCGGTAGTGGGTCTCGAGGATGTGCATGACCTCGAGCAGCTGGGCGTGGGCTGCCGGGTCGACGCGCTCGAGCTCGTCGAGCCCGGAGGTGTTGCGGATGCCGGCGACGACGTCTTCACCCTGCGCGTTGGACAGGTAGTCGCCGTAGCAGCCGGACATGCCCGTGGCGGGGTCGCGGGTGAAGGCCACGCCCGTACCGCTGCTGTCGCCGAGGTTGCCGAAGACCATCGTGCAGATGTTGACGGCGGTGCCGAGGTCCTGCGGGATGCGCTCCTTCTGCCGGTAGAGGCGGGCCCGCCGGGTGTTCCAGGAGCGGAAGACCGCGGAGATGGCGAGGTCCATCTGCTCGCGAGGGTGCTGGGGGAAGGCCGCCCCGGTCTCTTCCTGGACGATCTCCTTGTAGCGGGTCACCAGCTGGCGCAGGTCGCCGGCGTCGAGGTCGAGGTCGGACTTGACCCCCTTGTCGGACTTGGTCCGGTCGAGCTCGTCGGCGAACGCGCGGTCGTCGATGTCGAGGACGGTCTTGCCGAACATCGAGATGAGCCGGCGGTAGCAGTCCCAGGCGAACCGCTCGTCGCCGGCAGCCTCGGCCAGACCGTGGACGGACTCGTCGTTCAGCCCGATGTTGAGGACGGTCTCCATCATGCCGGGCATGGAGAACTTGGCACCGGACCGGACGCTCACCAGCAGGGGGTCATGACGCTCGCCGAGCCGGCGTCCGATGACGTCCTCAAGGCGGCGCAGGGCGTCGGTCACCTGCAGCTCGAGGTCGTCCGGCTGGGCGCCGGTGGAGAGGTAGGACCGGCAGGCCTCGGTCGTGATCGTGAACCCGGGGGGCACCGGCAGGCCGAGGCGGGTCATCTCCGCCAGGTTGGCACCCTTGCCGCCCAGCAGGTCGCGCTGCCCTCGGTCGCCTTCTGCGAACTCGTACACGTACCTCGTCACGGCCACCCCTTCAGGTGTCTGCCGGTTCTATGGTCGCGCGGGAAGTGGTCCTGTGCTCGTCCTTGCGGAAGGGCTGCCGGGTCAGGGCCCCTCGGTCTCTGGTGGGGCTCAGCTCAGCCGGACGCAGCGGGTCTCGCCCGAGTCGAGCAGCTCCTCGAGCTCGAGGTCGGCCGGGTCGATGTGGACCTGCTCGGCCGCGGCGTCGCGGATGGCCTGGCGCACCTCGGCCAGGGTCGGGCCGGACACCGTCAGGCTGACTGGGAAGACCTGCTCCGCAGTCCAGCCGTCGCGGTAGCGGGTGTAGAGGACCTCGTGCTTGGCCATGGTGTGCTCCCGGGACTCGTTGGACCGTCCACCTGATGTTCGGCAAACGTTAAGGCCCACTGTTGATAGCGTCCAAGTGCTTGTGGCTCTAGCGCCCATAGCCCTAGGCTATGGGCATGCAACTGCAGCAGCTGCTCTGCTTCCTGGCGGTGGCCGATGAGCGCAACTTCACGCGTGCGGCCGGTCGGCTGCACGTGGCGCAGCCGTCGCTGAGCAAGCAGATCCACAACCTCGAGCGCGAGCTCGGCGGGCGGCTGTTCGACCGCGGGCCTGGCGGGGTCAGCATCACCGCTGTCGGTGAGGCCCTCATGCCGTACGCGCGGCGCATCGTCAGCGACGTCGACAGCGCGCGCCTCGACGTCGGCGAGCTGATCGGGCTGCGCGCCGGGCGGGTACGGGTCGGAGCCCTGCCCAGCCTGTGCACGACCGTCCTGGCCGACTCGCTGCAGCACTTCCACGCGGAGTTTCCGGCGATCCAGCTGCAGGTTGAGGAAGCCGGCTCGCGCGAGCTGGTCAAGCACCTGGCCAGCGGTGAGCTCGACCTGGCGATCATCGTGCTGCCTTTGCTCCGCGACGACCCCGACCTCACGACCCAGCCCCTGCTCACCGAGGAGCTCGTGGTCGCCGTCGCCGCTCAGGACACGACGATCACCGCCCCGACGATGAAGGTCGCCGACCTGGCCCGTCACCCGCTGGTGATGTTCCGCGAGGGCTACGACCTGCGCTCGACGACGCTGGCGGCCTGTCACGCCGAGGGTTTCGACCCGACGTACGCGGTCGAGGGTGGCGACATGGACGCCGTGCTGAGCTTCGTCGAGTCGGGCCTCGGCATCGCCGTCGTCCCGGTGCTCGCGCTGCGTGGGCGGAGCAAGCTGCGCCAGATCCCGTTCGACCCGCCCAAGCTGCGGCGGACGATCGTGCTGGCGCGGCTGGAGAACGTCCAGCCGAGCCGGGCGGCGCTCGCCTTCGAGGACACCGTCATGCGGACGGCGGCGGAGTTCCGGCCTCCGCGCCAGCGCCGGGTGACCCCGGGTTGAGGACGCCCAACGTGTCGTCTGGCAAGGGAAACGGCATCTTGCTGCGCACTTCTCCCCGCTTACACCTGGACAATCCGCACAGCGCCGGCCTCGATCGCGGTCCCTGAGGGTGGATTCCATGTCGTCGTGAGTCACGAATTCCACCCCGACGGGTTGATCATGGAAGGCGCAGCCACGAAGGTCGTCCCGCTCACCGAGCCATGAGCGCCTGCGGTGTCATGCGGGTTGGTGTCATGGCCACCGTCGCCTTGACCCGCCGACCCGCCCCTCGCCGAGGTCACCGCTCGCTGAACACCTCGGGGTGGCGGCCCAGCTCGATCCGGGTGCGCCGGATGTGCCCGTTGAGGAAGCGCTCGCCGTCGACGACGTCGCGCCGCTCGATGGCGTCGAGCAGCAGCCGGTGCTCGGCGTTGACCACCCACATGCGCTCAGGCCCGCTTATCGACACGAACGCCCGGCGGTAGTGCTGGGTGGAATTCCACAGCCGGGTGACCATGGCCGGCAGCGGGTCGAGGGTGCAGCCGGAGTAGGTCAGCAGGTGGAACGTGCGATCGAGCTCGAGGAAGCGACTGACCTCGGCGTTGGCCTCGATCTGGGCCTGCAGGTCGGTCAGCCGGGCCAGGTCGTCGTCGGTGAGGTGCGGGATGCTCTCGGTCAGCGCGAGAGGCTCGAGGCGTTCGCGGATCTGGTAGATGACGTCGACCTCGTGCATCGACAGCCGCGGGACCCGGGCGCCCTTGTTGGCCTCGTGCTCGATCAGCCCCTCGGCGTCGAGCATGCGCAGGGCTTCGCGTACGGGCAGCCGGCTCGCCCCGAGGCGACGTGCCACATCCTCCTGGCGGACCCGCTGACCCGGGCCGATCTCACCGCCCAGGATGAGCTGGCGTAGGTGGTCGGCGACCCGGTGGCTCGCCGGCGGGGCCACGGGAGCTGACGTCACGCCTGTACCGCCTCACCCGCCGACTCTGCGCGTTCGCGGAAGAACGCCTTGCCGTGAGGATAGGAGACCAGCTCGAACTGCATGCCCCAGGGAGCCAGGAAGTAGACCCAGCGCTGGCCCTCGTGCGGGCCGCGGCTCACCGTGGGCTCGCCGAGCACCCGTACCCCGTGCTCGTGCAGGTGGGCGACAGCCGCGTCGAGGTCGTCGACGTAGAGCGCAACGTGGTGGCCGCCGATGTCGCTGTTGCGCGGGGGCTCGGTGCGCTGGTCCGGGGCGGTGTAGTGGAACACCTCGAAGATCGCCTGGCCGCCGCAGTCGAAGAACCGGTTCTCCGGGATCGTCGCCCGCGGGTGGACGGCCAGATGCTCCGCCATCCAGTCGCCGTCGTCGGCGTACGGGCCGAGCGGATAGAGGTAGGTGCACCCGAGCACGTCGACGAGAAACCGGGTCGCCTCTTCGAGGTCCGGCACCGTGAAGCCGACGTGGTCAAGCCTGCGTAGACCGGGCATGCCCATGGACGCTGGTCCTCTCTTTGGATCCATTGTGGAGTCAACACCGGCTGAAACGGCCTGTCTAGGTCTCGATTGGGTCACCAACCCTTGCAGTTGGATCCAATCTGGGGGACGCTGATCGTCCGCTGACCCCTCGGAGAGTGTGATGAGCAAGCACCATGACCTCGTGGCAGCGTCGCCGTGGGTCGAGCTGGTGGCGACCACGGACGACTGGGACGCCGCCGAGCCGACGCTCCTCTCGGCGATGTTCCACCAGCTCGTGCTGATTCGGACCTTCGAGGAGTACGTGCTCGAGCTGGCGGCCGCCGGGCTGGTGCACGGCCCGGCCCACTCGAGCATCGGCCAGGAGGGCGGCGCGGTCGGCTCGGTGCTGTCGCTGCGCAGCGACGACGCGGTCAACGGCTCGCACCGCGGCCATCACCAGTTCCTCGCCAAGGCGCTCGCCCACGTCACCCCGCAGGGCCTCGACCTGACCGCCGAGCTCTCCGACGACGTCCGGGCCGTCCTGCTCCGGACGCTGGCCGAGATCTGCGGGCTCAACCGTGGCTGGAGCCATGGCCGCGGCGGCTCGATGCACCTGCAGTGGAAAGAGGCCGGCGCGATGGGCACCAACGCCATCGTCGGCGGTGGCGTCCCCCAGGCGGCCGGCTTTGCGTGGGCCAGTCGCCAGGCCGGCACCGACGCCGTCGCGGTCACCTACTTCGGCGACGGCGCGATCAACATCGGCTCGACGCTGGAGACCTTCAACCTCGCGGCCGCTTGGCACCTCCCGGTCTGCTTCTTCATCGAGAACAACCTCTACGCGGTGTCGACCGTGGTGACCGAGGCGACCGCAGAGCCGCGGCTGTCGGCGCGCGGGCTCGGGTTCAACATCCCGAGCTGGAAGGTCGACGGCATGGACCCGCTCGCGGTCCACCTCGCGATGGAGGAGGCGGTCGCCCACATGCGCGCCGGCAACGGCCCGACCATGATCGAGGTCGACACCTACCGCTACTTCCACCAGAACGGCCCCTTCCCCGGCAGCGCGTTCGGCTATCGCAGCAAGGAGGAGGAGGCGAGCTGGCGGGCCCGCGACCCCATCCTGCAGGTCGCGAGCCATCTCGTCCGCCGCGGACTGATGACCCAACAGCAGGTCGACGAGAGCGTCGCCCGCGCCAAGGCGGTCATGGCCGAGACCGGCGAGGTGCTGCTCGAGCCGGTGCCCGACGGCAAGCCTGGCGAGCGCCGCATCCGGCCCACCGAGTGGCCTGACCCGGCCTTCGTCGATGTCGGGGTACGGGGCGACCTGCACGAGTTTGCGGACGCCCCCACCCAGGACCTGGCCGACTTCCGCGGCACGCTCAAGGAGCAGCGGTTCATCGACGCTGTCTCCGCCGTCATGGACCGGCGCATGGCCACCGACCCGTCGATCGTGGTCATGGGCGAGGACGTGCACCGGCTCAACGGCGGCACCAACGGCGCCACCCGCGGCCTCAAGGCGTCCTATCCCGACCGCGTCCTCGGCACGCCGATCAGCGAGAACGCGTTCGCCGGCCTCGCCGGCGGCATCGCCCTCGACGGCCGCTTCGTGCCGGTCGTGGAGTTCATGTACGCCGACTTCATGTGGGTCGCGGCCGACCAGCTGTTCAACCAGATCGGCAAGGCGCGGCACATGTTCGGCGGCGAGGGCGACGTGCCGCTGGTGCTGCGCAGCAAGGTCGCGATGGGCACGGGCTACGGCTCGCAGCACTCGATGGATCCGGCCGGCATCTTTGCCAGCGCGCCCGGCTGGCGCATCGTCGCGCCGAGCACACCGTTCGACTACGTCGGCCTGATGAACGCCGCCCTGCGCTGCAAGGACCCGGTGCTGGTCCTTGAGCACGTCGACCTCTACGCCTCCACCGGCGACGGTCCGGTCGACGACCTCGACTACTGCCTGCCGGTGGGCAAGGCGGCCGTGCGGCGCGAGGGCTCGCAGGTCACTGTCCTCACCTACCTCGCGATGACCGCCTATGTGCTCGAGGCGGTCGCGCAGCTGGGCGACGTCGACGCCGAGGTCATCGACCTGCGGTGGCTCGACCGGGCCAGCCTCGACTGGGACACGATCGGGGCCAGCATCCGCAAGACCAACCGGGTGGTGATCGCCGAGCAGGGCGCGGTCGGCACGTCGTACGGCGGCTGGCTCGCTGACGAGATCCAACGCCGCTACTTCGACTGGCTGGATGCGCCGATCGAGCGGGTCACCGGCGGCACGGCCTCGCCGAGCATCAGCAAGGTCCTCGAGCGTGCGGCGATCGCCCGTACCGAAGAGGTCGTCGCCCGCCTCACCGAGCTCAGGAACGGCTGACATGGCCCGACTGCTGCGGGTGCCTGAGGTCGCCACGAGCACCACGACCGCGGTGCTGGCCGAGTGGCCGGTGGCCGAGAGTGCATCGTTCACCGCCCTGGACGCGATTGCCACGATCGAGACCGAGAAGGCGGTCGTCGACGTCCCGGCCGACCTCGACGGCGTGATGCTCCGCCAGCTGGTGCAGGCCGGCGCCGAGGTCATGGTCGGCGACCCGATCGCCCTGCTCGGCGACGCCGGCGAGACCGCGGCCGACATCGACGCCCTGCTGGTCGAGCTCGGCTTCACCCCGGCCGCCGCGAGCGCGGCCCCCACGACGGCGCCGCCCGATGAAGGTCCTGTCTCGGTCGGCGCTGCACCTGTCTCCTCGCCGCTGCCTCCGGTCGCTGCCCCTGCGGCAGAGTCCAATGGCCGGGTCTTCAGCAGTCCGCTGGCCCGTCGGCTGGCCCGCGACGCTGGGCTCGAGGTCGAGGAGCTGACCGGCAGCGGTCCGGGCGGCCGCATCGTCCGCCGCGATGTCGAGCAGGCGATCGAGGTACGGGTGGCGGTGCCGCAGCACCCAGCCATACCCGAGACGCCCGCGCCCGGCGCGTACCAGGACGTCCCGCACAGCAGGATGCGCCGCGCCATCGCGACCCGTCTCACCCAGAGCACGCAGGAAGCGCCGCACTTCTACCTCAACGGCAGTGCGCGCGTAGACAAGCTGCTGCGCATGCGGGCCACGCTCAACGAGACCGGTGCCGTGAAGATCTCGGTCAACGATCTGGTCGTCCTCGCCGCTGCGCGTGCCCAGGTGCTGGTGCCGGCGATGAACGTGACGTGGCTGCCCGACGCGGTCCGGTCGTGGTCGACGGTCGACATCGCGGTCGCTGTGGCCACCGAGCGCGGGCTCGTGACGCCGGTTGTGCGCTCGGTCGACAAGCTCACCATCTCTGCGGTGGCCGCCGCGACGCAGGACGTCGTCAGCCGGGCGCGGGTCGGCCGGCTCCAGGAGGACGAGCTCTCGGGCGGGGCGCTGACCGTGACCAATCTCGGCGGCTTCGGCACGGAGTCGTTCTCGGCGATCATCAACCCGCCGCAGTCCGCGATCCTCGCGGTCGGTGCCGCACGCGAAGAACCCGTGGTACGCAAGGGAAAGCTGCGCGTCGGCATGGTGATGCACCTGACCCTGTCGGTCGACCACCGCCCCATCGACGGTGCGGTGGCGGCGCAGTGGATGGCGGCGCTGCTGGCGATCCTCGAGGAGCCGGTCCGCATCCTGGCGTGAGCAACAATGCTGACCGAACAACGCTGATCAAAGGAGTCAGCGGGGCGTGATCACGCCCGTCTCACTCCTACGATCGGCCTTGCACACGACCGGGCGGCTCAGTAGGCGAAGCGCCCGACGACGGCGTTGAGCTCGTCGGCCATGCGGGTCAGCGTGGTGGCGGTGTCCTGGCCGGCGACCATGCGCTCGGTGGTGGCGTGGGACTCGCGGGCGACGCTGGCGATGTTCTGGGCGATCTCCTCCGAGCCCTGGGCCACGGCCGACAGGGCGCGGGTCATCTCGTTGGTGGTCGCTGTCTGCTCCTCGACCGCGGCGGCGATGGTGGTCGCGTAGTCGCTGATCTGCCCGACGACGGTCGTCGTCTCGCCGATCGCCGTGATGGCTTCGTCGGCGTCCACTCGGATGCGGGTGATGCGGCTCGAGATGTCCTCGCTCGCCCGGCGGGCCTCGCCGGCCAGCTCGCGGACTTCGCTGGCCACGATGGAGAAACCACGTCCGGCGTCACCGGCCCGCGCTGCCTCGATGGTGGCGTTGAGGGCCAACAGATGTGTCTGCTCGGCGATCGCTGTGATGACCTCGATGAACGAGCTGATCTCCACGGACGACTCGGCCAGGGTGATCATGCGCTGGTGGGCGGCGCCGGCGGAGTGGACGGCGGTGGTTGCGACGCCGGCGGCCTCGGAGGCGTTCTGCGCGATGTCGCGGATCGACCGGACGATCTGCTCGGCGCCTCCCGCGACGCTGGTCACGTTGGCGCTGATCTGCACGGCGCTCGCGCTGACCGCCATGGCCTGGCCGCTCGCGGCTGCCGATCCGGTGGCGATCTCGTGGCTGCTGGTCGACAGCTCGCCGGCGACCTCAGCGAGGGCCTGCGCGTTGTCGCCGAGGGTACGGATGATCTCGCGGATCGTCGCGGTCGCCTCGTCCAGTGCGGTCGCCATGGCGCCGACCTCGTCCCCCGATGTCGAGCCCGCCTGGCGGCTGAGGTCTCCGGAGGCGAGTCCGACCAGCACGGAGAGCACCCGGCGCACGGGCCGCACGATCATCCGCGCGACCAGCAGTCCGAGCCCAAGGGCGATCGCGGCGCCGATGAGGAGGACCAGCAGCATGACGAGGCGCATCACGTGGTAGGTGTTCGCCGCAGCGGCCGCGGTTCTCGGCACCAAGCCGGCCTCGAGAGCGCTGAGCGTGTCGGTGTCCTTGGTGAAGGCGGCGTTGGCGGCCACCAGCTTGGCGTCGTAGATCGCGTTGGCGCCCTCGATGTCGCCGTGCTGGACCAGCGCGAACATCTGCCCGCGCACCAGGCGCCAGCGGGCCAGCTTGTCCTTGAAGTCCGCAACGGCTGACGCCCGCTTGGTGCCCAGGTCGGTCTTGTGGGCCTCCAGGTAGGAGGCGATCGCCGCGTCGACGGAGGCGTCCGCAGTGGCAGCGTCGTGCGCGGCAGCCGTCTGCTGGTCGGGGTTGAGCGCCCGCAACATCGACATCGCGTCGACCCGGCTGTCACCCACACCCTCACGCACGGCGGCCAGCGCGGCGAGCGGCACGGCGGCGTTGCGGTAGAGCTGCTGCGCCTTGACGTTGACCCGGGACATGCCGATGATCCCCGCCACCCCCACGATGGTGAGCGCCAGCAGCCCCGTACACGTTGCGATCATGATCTTGGTACGGACCTTGGCGTCGCGCATGCCGAGCAGGGAGCTGCTCGTGGCCCGCGTAGGTGATGGCATGACGACCGTCCTGATCATTGGCGAGTAGCCACTGGGTCGTCCGGTTCGGCGGCGGCTTGACGCCTTTGCCATCTCGCGTACATAAAAGGGGGTGCCGACCGAGACGGAGGCCCCCATGGCCGCTCCCAGCTTTGAGACCGACGTGAAGGTGCTGTTCCGCGACCGCGACCAGCGCTCGATGAAGTCCGCGTTCGACCTCTGGGACTACGACGACGTCAAGACGCACGCCGACGCAATCTACGAGCAGGTCGCGGCAGGATCCATGCCGTGCGACACGGCGTGGTCGCCCGAGCAGGTGGCCATCTTCAAGGGTTGGATGGAAGCCGACTACCCGGTCTGAGCCGCCGTGAGAGACTGGAGGCACTCAGGGTCCCTGGGTCTGTCCGGCTCGCTCATCCCCTGCCGTTCGCGAACACGTCGACGTGAACGGCTTCCTGTGACAGTTGCACCGTCGCCCCGTACGACGGTCGTCCGCTCGTTGCGCTGCGTCTCGTGCGCGGCTCCGGTACGGGCCGACGCGTTCACCTACACCTCGGCGGCGAAGAAGCGGGTCATGGGCAGCTGTCCCGCCTGCGGTCGGCAGATGACCCTCCCGACCGCTACCTGGCTGCGTTGGAGCGTCTGATGTCCGAACCGATCGTCACCGACTGCACGCGCTGCGGCCACAGCCTCGACGAGCACGACCGCGTCGCCCTCCGCTACTGCGAGGCCTCCGGCGACCACGGCGTCAACCGCGGCTGCATCTGCCACGGCCAGATCACCACGGCCGCCGAGGCCGAGGCCACCTTCCACGCCTGACCGGCCGCACCGACTCAGCCGGTACGGATCACTGCGACGCCCAGCGGCTCCAGGGTGAGCGAGCCGGAGACGTCGCGTCCGGTGAGCAGGTCGACGCCGACCTCCGTGGGCACCTCTTGGGGTGCGCGGGTGTGGTTGATGTGGAACACGAACCGCCGTTCGCCGTCGCCACGCACCCGCCGCGTCACCACTCCGCCGGGAGTCGTGTCGGCCTCGACGCCGGCCAGCCGAGCGAAGGTCGCGACGGTCGTGCGCAGCGTCGCCGGGTCGAGCTGGCCGCTGACGTACGACGCGCTGCCGTCGCCGACGGGACGCCGGGTCACCGCGGGCATGCCGGCGAGATCGCCCTCAGCGTAGGACTCGAGAACCGTTGCGCCGTCGGCAAGGTGGACGTGCTCCGACCACAGCGAGACGTGTCCGCCGCTCTCCAACAGGGCCGTGTCGCCCGGCAGCAGCGGCCAGAACTCCTCGACCCGCACGCTGAGCAGGTCGCGCAGCGCGCCGGGATAACCGCCGAGGTAGATGTGGTCGTCGCCGTCGGCAATGCCCGAGAAGAACGTCGTCACGAGATGGCCGCCGCCCTCGACGAACGCCGAGAGTCGTTGCGCTGTAGGCACATCCACGATGTAGAGCAGCGGAGCAACGACGATGTCGTACGGGGCAAGGTCCGCGTCGAGCGGCTGCACGTCGACTGCGATGCCGTTCTGGTGGAACGCCTCGAACCACGAGATCGCAGCCTGGGAGTAATGCAGCAGGGTCGAGGGGTGCGACAGCTGCTCGACGGCCCACCGTGACGTCCAGTCGTAGAGGACTGCGACACGCGCGGGGATCGCCTGCGTACCAACGACTTCAGCCAGATTGACCAGGTCGGCGCCGAGTGCCTTGACCTCGCGGAAGAGAGCAGAGTCGGCGCCGGCGTGGGGCACCATCGCCGAGTGGAACTTCTCCGCGCCGGCCTTGGACGCGCGCCACTGGAAGAACGACACCGCGTCGGACCCGTACGCGACATGGGTGAGGCTGTCCCTGCGCAGCTGGCCCGGCACCTTGGCCAGATTGACCGGCTGCCAGTTGACCGCGCTGGTCGAGTGCTCCATCAGCAGCCACGGCTCGTTGCCGGCGATGCCGCGAGTCTGGCTGGCCGAGAAGCAGAGCTCCTCGTACGCGTTGGTGTTGGCACCGATGAGGTAGTGGTCATTGCTCACCAGGTCGACATCGCTTGCCCAGGCGGCATAGTCCATGCCGTTCGGGCCGTCAGCCATCACCATGAAGTTGGTCGTGATCGGGACCCCGGGCGAGACCTCGCGCAGGATGGCGGTCTCCTCGCGGAGGTAGTCCTGCAGCACCCAGGACGAGAAACGGTAGAAGTCGAGGACCTGGGTCGGGTTGGAAAAGCTGGTGTTGGACCGCGGTGGCAGGATCTGGTCCCACGCCGAGTAGCGCTGCGACCAGAACGCCGTTCCCCACGCGGTGTTGAGGGCGTCGAGGGTCTCGTACCGGTCGGCGAGCCACGAGCGAAAGGCGATCGCGGCGTCGTCGGAGTAGTCGTGGGCGTTGTGGCAGCCGAGCTCGTTGGACACGTGCCACAGGGCGAGGGCGGGGTGCTCGCCGTAACGTTCGGCCATCGTCCGGACGTGCGACATCGCGTACCGGCGGAAAACAGGGGAGGACGCCCGGAAGTGCTGGCGACCGCCCGGCGAGACGACGCGCCCGTCGACGGTGACCGGCAGGATCTCCGGATGCTTGGCCGCGAGCCACGGCGGCGGCGAGGCGGTGCCGGTGCCCAGGTCGACCGCGATGCCGCCCTCGTGCAGGAGGTCGAGGATCTCGTCCATCCAGCCCCAGGTCCAGGTGTCCTCGGCCGGCTGCACCTGCGCCCACGAGAAGATGCCGAGGTTGACCATGGTGACGCCGGCCTGGCGCATCAGGTCCACGTCCTCGAGCCAGGTCTTGCGGGTCCATTGCTCGGGGTTGTAGTCGGCCCCGTAGATCATCGGACCCGGTCCGTCCGGCTGTCCCGGCCAGCGCACCCAACGACCCATGACCAGACCTGCCCCTCAGCGCTGAACGGACGACGACCAGCACGCTAGCCGATCACCAGTGCGCAGGGACGGCACGTGCCACACTGCGCTGTGTTTGATCACGGCGTCGCCCAGAGCCGCGCTCTCGGTGCGGACGTGCTGGCCCAGCTGCTCGGGCAGGTGCCGGCACGGTCCGGAGTCTGGGCCGAGGTCTCGACCGAGGACAGGGAGATCATGCTGGTCTGGCTGGGTCTCTCGCGCTGGCCGTGGATCAGAAAGGACCGCCGCCATCGCGCGGAGCTGGCGCTCGACACGGGTGCCGCAGCGGTGAACGCGATGCTGCACCAGCACGGGGAGATGGGCAACACGTCGTTCGACGGACTCAACGGCCCCTTCTGACGAGGTTCTCGAACGCAGCGGCCGCCGGACCCGACTGTTGCCGGTGATAGGAGTGATCCGGGCGTTGGCACGCCCGATCCACTCCTATGATCGGCGCGGGTTGGCTGGGCTCAGGCCAAGCGCGGCGCCGGTAACGTGGTTGTCGATGAACACCACCGTCCGCAGGCCGCGCAGCCGGGTCGGCACGGCGGCAGTGGTGGCCCTCGTCGCTGCCGCGCTCGTGGCGATCGGGGTGGTCGCGATCGGCAACAAGGACGCCAAGACCCACGTCGCGGCCGTCACCCCCGCGGCGTTCCCCGCCGGCCAGCGGCTGTCCGGGGTGGTCGTGCCGGGCTCGACCACCGGCGAGACCTTCGGCGCGTGGCGGGGTCGCGCCGCGCAGGTCATCGTCAGCTACGTCGGCACCAAGACCTGGGACGGCGCGACGCAGGTCGCCGGCCAGGGCTTGCTCACGGAGCCGGGCCCCGGGGTGCGCCGGGTCTACAGCATCCCGCTGATCCCGACCGACGTCGGCGCGACCTTGCTGCAGGGCGCCGCCGGCCGCTACGACGGCCACTTCCGCACCCTCGCGCAGCAGCTCGTCAAGGGTGGCCAGGCTGACGCGACGCTGCGGATCGGTTGGGAGATGACCGGCGACTGGTTCGCCTGGAGCGGTGTACGGGACCCCGTTGCCTGGGTCAACGCCTACCGCCACGCCGTCGACGCGATGCGGTCGGTGCCGGGGCAGCACTTCGCGTTCGACTGGACGGTGGCGCTCGGCGCTGCCGATCCCGGGCCGCTCTACCCCGGGGACGGCTACGTCGACCTGGTCGGCGCCGACGTCTACGACGTCTCGTTCTCGGTCAAGGCGACCGACCACGAGGCGGTCTGGCACCAGCTGTTGACCAAACCGTACGGACTCGACTGGCTGGCCGGCTTCGCCGCCGACCACGGCAAGCGGATCAGCTTCAGCGAGTGGGGCCTCGAGAAGCGCTGCGACGGACACGGCGGTGGCGACGACCCGGCGTTCATCGACCACATGCACGACTGGATGAACGCCCACGACGTGGCGTACGAGGCGTACTTCAACACGCAGGACAAGACGATCTGCGCGACCTTCGCGATCGACGGCGACACGTTCCCGCGGGCGGCTGCGCGGTACAAGTCGCTGTTCGGGGGCATCACCTCATCGGCGGACACCGGCTCCTCCCGGTCCCCGGGCGCCTGACCCCCGCTCGGGCCGCTAGAAAATCGAGGTGCCCATCCGGGAACAAGGGGGCACCCTGAGGTTGCTTGCAAGGGCAGGAAGGAGGGGTTCAGTGTCGCTTGCCTGCCCTTCGACGCCTTCCTTGGCTGTCGCGTGACCACCACGGAGACGCGCCCGGTCGACCCTCCGGAGATCGACGCCCCGCGCCGGCCGTCGTTGATCAAGACCGGTCTCACGGTCATCGCGTTGATCGTCGTGGTCGTCCTGCTGGTCGTCCAGCGCGGCCAGCTCGTCTCCGCTGTCGCCGCCCTGCGTCACCTGCACTGGTGGTGGGTCGCCCTGGCCATCGCGCTCGAGGGCATGTCGATGACGGCGTTCGCCCGTCTCCAGCGACGCATGCTGCGGGCCGGCGGCACCCGCCTCCCGCTCACCTCCGCCCTCGGCATCACCTACGCCGGCAACGCCATCTCGGTCTCCCTGCCTCTCGCGGGACCTGAGGTCGGCACGCTGTTCGCCTACAAGCAGTTCCAGCGCCGGGGAGCCACGCAGGTCACCGCCGCGTGGACCGTGCTCGCCTCTGGCGTCATTTCGTCGCTCGCCTTCACGGTGGTGGTCATCGGCGGCGCGCTCGTCTCGACCAGCCCCGCAGCCGCGACCGCCGGGCTCATCGGTGGCCTGACCCTCATCGTTCCGCTCGTCCTGGGACTGGTGGCGGTACGGGTTCCTCCGGTCGCCGCGTGGCTCGAACGGCTGGCGGTGCGCATCCTCGGCCTGGTCCAGCGGGTGATCCACAAGCCTGCGGGTGACCCGGCCACGCTGATCACCCAGGCGCGCGACGAGGTCTCGTCGCTGCACCTGCGGCGGACCAGCTGGGCGTTCGTGGTCCTGCTCTCGCTGATCAACTGGTTGGCCGACGCAGGCTGCCTAGCCGCGGCGGTCAAGGCGGCGGGTCTGCCGCTGCCGATGCGGTCGATCGTGCTGATCTGGTCAGCGGCGGCCGCCGCGACGACGCTCAACCTGACACCCGGCGGGCTCGGGGTCGTTGAGGCAGCGCTGATCGCCGCTCTGGTGGCGACCCGGCTGCCGACCTCCGAGGCGACGACCGCGGTGTTGGCCTACCGGCTGGTCAGCTTCTGGCTGGTGCTGGCCGTCGGCTGGATCGCCTACCCGATCGTCCAACGACGAGGCGCACGTACCCGAGGTGTCCCGGTCGAACAGGGATGACGACGCTGCCGTCCATGGCGTCGCTTCGTGCACGCAGCTTTGGTCCCGTCGCCGACATCTACGACCGCATCCGACCCGGCTACCCGGCCGAGCTCTTCGCCGACCTGCTGTCCTACGTGACCCCACCGCTCGCGCGGGTGATCGAGGTCGGCGCCGGCACCGGTCGGGCCACGCTGGCGCTCACGGAGCACGGGCTCGCGGTGCACGCGATCGAGCCCGACCCGCTGATGGCCGCAGTGCTCCGCGAGCGGGTGCCGTCGGCCGAGGTGACGGTGGGGTCGTTCGAGCAGACCCCTACCGACGGTGCGTACGACCTGCTCGTCTCGGCGCAGGCCTGGCACTGGGTCGACCCGCTGGTCCGGTGGACCCGGGCCGAGGAGGTGCTGCGACCGGGCGGGTCGATGGCCCTGTTCTGGAACCACGACCACCCCGCCGACCCCGACGTGGCCGACCGGCTGCAAGCGGCCCACCAGCGCTGGACCCCCGACATCCGCATCGACGACCCACTGCCCGAGGGCGACGCGGCCGACCAGTGGCCGGGGCCCCACCTCGCCCAGCTCAGCGCCTTCACCGACCTGGAGAGCAGGCGCTACTCGTGGCAGCGCGTCCTCACCGGGACGGACTACGTCGAGCTGCTCTCGACCATGTCCAAGTACCGCGTCCAGTCCGAGGCCACCCGCTCGTCTTTGCTCGCTGACCTGCGCGACGTCGCGGGCGACCAGGTCGTCGTCTCGATGGACACCGTGCTCTACCTGGCCCGTCGTACCAGCTGACCGGTCAGGCGTTGAGCGAGCGCGGCTCGGCTGGGTCGAGGGACTCCTGGAGTACGGCCGGTAGCAGTGTCGCGAGACCGTGCGGCCAGACGTCCTCGGTCACGGCGTGCAGGTCCTCGGGGTGCCACCAGCGCCACTCGGCGATGCTGTCGAGGACGAGGTTCTCGGCCTGGCCGCGGGGCTCGCGGTGGGGCACTCGGCAGATGAAGATCGTCTCGTGCTGGGTGATCTGCTCGCCGTGGTAGCGAAAGTCGTGCTGCCAGGTCCACACCGGCCGGGACAGGACGACGTCGGTGAAGCCGACCTCCTCCCACAGCTCGCGCGCGGCTGCCTCGAGCACGGTCTCGCCGGGCTCGATGCCTCCGCCCGGAGGGGCCCAGTGGTGGTCGTCCAGGTCGCCGAGGTGCCACAGCAGTAGCACCCGGCCCTCGTCGTCGACGAGCACCACGCGCGCTGCCTGCCGGATCGGAGCCACCCGGCGACCCTACCGACCGACCCGCTCGTCAGCAGCGCTGGAGCTGGGCGGCGAGGGCGTCGTGCTCGGCCTGCGTCACCCACAGCGCGTACTTCGCCTTGACCGCCACCTGGATCTTTGCGTACGCGCAGCGGAACGCCTTGTTGGGCGGTAGCCACGAGGCGGCGTCGCTGTCGCCCTTGGCCTCGTTGCTCGGTCCGTCGACGGCGAGCAGCTCGATCGGGTCGTTGGCGAACTGCGCGCGCTTGGCGTCGGTCCACCCCTGGGCGCCGGTCTGCCAGGCGTCACCGAGCGGTACGACGTGGTCGATCTGGGCCTGCGCCGACTGCGGCCCCGGACGAAGTGAATGACACCCAGGGTGTACGGGCTGACCAGGACGCCCGAGACCACCACGCAGCCCGTCGTCCGCAGCACCGTCGCCGTCAGGTCGCGTTGGAGCACTCGGTTGCGCGAGTCGCAACCGCCGAGCTTGGGCCACGCCGGCCCGAACCGGAGACGGGTGTAGCCGGTCATCGGTGCCCGGCCCTTGATCTTCAGCGCGGCAAGTTCGGCGGTGGCTCCGGCAGGCACGGCATGGGCGACTGCCGTCGCCGCCGCCGACGGGGGCGGGGCGGCGGCCGGTGCCGACGTGCACCCGGCGAGCAGGATGGCCCCCGCCGCGAGAGCGGGCAACATCCGACGTGTCATGGGCCGAGGCTAGCCAACGTCGGGCCCGACCTCGGCAGGTGTGGGGGTGCACTTCGTGACGCAAGACGACAGGAAATCCCCCCATGGATCACGCGTCTACGACGATTCACCGACGCGGCAGCCGTACGACCCGCCAGTGCTGCCCGCCGTCCACGCTCACGTGCAGCCGACCGTCGTTGAGCTGGCTGTCGTAGCCAGCGGCACCGGCTCCTACCCAGACGGTGGTTCCGTGCGCCGCGAAGCTCGTCACGCGGGTGCCCCCGCTGGTCAGGTCCGGGGCCGTCACGGTCCGCCAGTGTCGTCCGCTGTCGGTGCTGACCTTAAGCCGGGCGCCGAGGATGTTGTCCGCGAGGTTGCCGTACATCCAGAACACCCCGGGGGCTGCCCGTACGACGCCCGCTGGGTGGTTGCCGAGCGGGACCACCGTCCGCCACGTCAGCCCCGCGTCGTCCGAGCGCACCAACGTGAGGCGTTGGTGGGGTCCGCCGTTGGGACCGTCACAGATGCTGAGCAGCGAGCGTGGACCGGCGACGGTGATGGTGGGGTCGAAAGACCAACACCAAGTTGCCGGAGCCGCGAGCCGTTGCCAGGTGCGTCCCTGGTCCTGCGTCCGCATCAGCCACGACTGCCCGTCGCCCAGTCGCGCGGGCAGGAAAGCGCCCACGCTGTTGGCAACGAGCCTGCCGGAGAAGCCCACATCGTGGCGGATCAGCGGGGTGCGGCGCTCGACCTGGCCGCCTGACCTGATGAGCAGGGTGGCGCTCAGGCCAGCCGAGCCGAGGCGGTCGGGGCGTGGCATGACGAGCGCGTACGACGGTCGGGCGGCGAGGAGATAGCCGGCGGAGGGCAACCTCAGGCGGCGCCACGAGTGTCCGGCGTCGTCCGAGGTCCAGGCCGCGCTGCTCATCCAGCACGAGCCGACCGCATAGAGCCGTTCGGGGTCGGCGGCGGCGAGGCTGTCGACGACGTCCGGCCCGCAGTCAGGGAATCCCGGATAGGAGTCACGGCCGAGCACCGGGCCAACCCGCCAGGTCAAACCGCTGTCCGCCGTGGTCTCCACCCGCTCGGTGCAGGGGTGCCGCACCAGGCACTCGCGGACGAGCGCCGCACCGCTGCGATCGCCGGTGACGACCGTGGCGACGACCTGCAGGGCAGGTTGCTTCACCACGGCAGGGGTGGGGGCAGGCGGGACAACAGGAGCTAGTACGGAAGTAGGCGCTGCGAGCGGCGTTGGCGGAGCCGCTGTCCGTGTCGGCGACGGCACGGGGTGTGCGGGTTTGGACGTCGCTGCAACGGGGGTTGTCGGCTTGGTGGTCGCCGGAGGCGAGGTCGCCGGGTGGCAACCGGCGGCCAGCACGCTCAGCCCGACCACCACGATGCGCGCACGGCGATCCATGGCCAATCCCCTCGTCAGCGACGAGGACGCCCCAGCGTGGGGCGAGGTTCGGTCAGCCGATGGACGGAGTGGGGCTGATGCCGAGCTTGCGTTCGCAGGCTGCCTGCTGGCTCTTGTCGTTGGACAGGCACTGCCGGATGTCCTTGACCGTGTTGCTGTGCAGGAAGCTGACGGTGCCCACGACGAGCAGGGTCACGGTGAGGCAGGCGAGCAGGATGCCGATGAGGCCGGTGATGATGCCGGCGGTGGCCACGCCCTTGTTGTCGGCCAGTCCCTGTTTGACCCGGCCCCGTCCGGCGAAGCCCAGACCGATGGCGACGGCACCGAACAGTCCACCGATGATGAACAGCCCGAGCAGCAGGGCGAGCAGGCCGAGCACCAGCGCGGCGATGCCCATGCCGTTCTGCGGTCCGCTGCTGTAGACCGGCCCGCCGTAGCCCTGCGGGGCCCCGTACCCCTGCTGTTGCTGCTGGTTCCAGCCGGGCGGGGCGCCGGGCGGCGGTGGAGGCGTCGGGTTGTTGAAGCCCCCGGTGAAGTCGTCAGGCACGGTCATCGAAGGGCCCCCTCAGGCATGACGTCGGTCAGCCAGAAAGGTACCGCCAAAGGTCTCAGCCGGACAGCGTCGAGACGATCACCCAGAGCACCACGGCGCCCGCGACGAGACAGCCGATGGCACCGCAGATCACACCGGACAGCGCGACCCTCGGGTTGGTGGCCTTGCCGACCTTGACCTTGGCTCGGCCGAGGGTCCCCAGGACCACGGCCAGCAGGCCGAGCCCGCCGCCGATGAGCACGATGCCGAGAGGGATCGACACGATGCCGATGAGCAGCGACGCGTTGCCCAGCCCGTTCTCCGGTGGCCGCCTGCGGCGGACCGGCGCAGGGTCGGGCGTGGGCACGACGGTTGCCTCTCCTCGGTGGTTCATACGTTTCTCAGACACCCCGAACCTAGCCTGCCCCGGAGCGATGATGCCCATATAAGGGATGGCGTTGCGACGGGTACGGCCTCCCCGCTCCTCGGGTAGCGTCCCCGCCATGGCCACGTCCTCCGATCCTCAGGGCATCTCGCGCCGGGGCCTGCTCGCCGGCGGCGTGGTCGCGGCTGCTGGGCTGGCGGGCTGCACCGCCAAGGGCTCCGTCGCAGCGCCGGCAACGAAAGCGCAGGCCACGGGGGCTCCGCCCACGTCGTCCGTCGCGACCAGCGCCGGGCCCGTACCGACTTCTGCTGCTGCGCCGACCTCGGCTGCCGCACCGGTCGATCCGGCGTCGGTCAAGGCCAACGAGCTCGGGCTGGTGCCGGTGATGATGTTCCACCGCATCACGCCCACGGTCATCGGGGAGTACGACACGACGCCTGCCGACTTCCGTGCCCGCCTTCATGGCATGTTCGCCGCCGGCTACCGGCCTGTGCGCACGATCGATCTGGTACGCGGAGACCTGCGGGTGGCGGCGGGCTACACGCCGGCGGTCATGACGTTCGACGACGGCTACCCGGACCAGTTCGCGATGAGCGCGACCGGCGAGGTCGACCCCGAGAGCGGCGTCGGCATCATGCTCGACGTGTGCAAGCAGTTCCCCGACTGCCCACCGGCCGGCTCGTTCAACATCAACAAGAATCCCTTCGGCCTCAAGGATCCTGCCGCGCAGCACGCCGGTCTGGCCAAGCTGCATGAGCTCGGTTTCGAGATTGCCAACCACACCTACAACCACGACAACCTGGCCAAGCTCGACGCGGTCGGCGTCCAGAGGGACTTCGTCGAGCTGCAGCAGCTCGTCCAGAAGGCCGTGCCCGGAGCAAGCGTGCTGACGATGGCGTTGCCGTTCGGCGTGTCACCGCACACCCGGTCGCTGTCCCACGCCGGGTCGTGGGGCGGCGAGTCGTACACCAACGAAGGCGTCCTGCTGGTCGGCGCCAACCCGTCGCACTCGCCGTTCAGCAGCCAGTTCGTGCCGACGTCGATCCCGCGGATCCGCAACTCTTCCTGGGACAACGGCAATGTGCCGCTCACCGCGAAGTACTGGCTGGCCAACCTCGCAGCCAACAAGAGCCAGGTGTACGTGTCGGCGGGCAACCCCGGCCACGTCACCATCCCCAAGGCGTGGAAGCGCTACGTCGCAGCCAGCTATCTCGACAAGGTCGTCACGTACTAGCGGATGAACAGGCAGAACGGGTGACCGTCCGGGTCGAGGTGGACGATGACGTCGTCGTCACCTTGGAACTCTGCCACCCGTGCGCCCGCCTCCACCGCCTTGGCGCTGGCCGTCGGCAGGTCGTCGACCTTGATGTCGAGGTGCACCTGCATCTGTTGGTCACCCGGTCCGGATGGCCACGTCGGTGGATGGTGGTCGACCTCGAGCTGGAAGGACAGGCCCGGACCTCCGGCGGGAGGCCCGAGCTTGACCCAGTCCGGCTCGTCCTGGATGCGCGGCCATCCCAGCAGTCGCTGGTAGAAGCCGGCCAACGCGTCAGGATCGGGGGTGCCGAGCACGACTCCCGAGAGCTCTAACACGACCTCCTACTTGAGGGCCGAGACCCGCTTGACCATCAGCGTCGTGAGCTTCTTGCGCCACGCGTCCTGCTCCTTGCCGTTGACGGCCGTGGCGCCACCGACCTCCTCGATGCTGAGCAGGACATTGCCCCGCACCAGGTAGATCTCGTACGCGCGGACGTGGAGGGTCTGCGCGCCCTCGGTGACGGTGAGGTGCTCGACGCTGCGGTAGCCCTTGAACGCGCCCACGGCGTACTTAGTCCCGAGAGACCGGGACCAGGTCTCGGTGGCTCCCTTGACCATGGTGGTCTTGGTCTTGGGGCAGGCCTTCTCGATCTTCAGCAGTCCGGCGGCCGCGGCGTTGGCCTTGGCCGGCGTGGCGAAGACGGCGATCGTGAGGGCGAACTCGATGTACTTCGGGGACACCGGCGAGGTCACCTTGCCGACGTAGTCGCCACCCGTGCCCGTGGCGCCTTTGAGCACCACCTGCTTGGGCACGGTCAGACAGGGGATCGCGTTGACCGTCTTGTGCAGGGCCACAGGCGCCGTCAGCTTGACCGAAGCCGGCAGCAGCTTGGCCGCCGGGATCGCGGTCTTTGCCTGGGCCAGGGTGATCGTCGGGTAGGTGGCCGCCTGAGCTGAGGTGGCGACTGCGCCCATCGTGCCCATCAGCAGGGATGCCGCGACGGAGGTCGTGGCGAGACGGGCGTACGTGCGGCGAACAGTCATGAGGCTCCCTCGGGTGAACGGGCAATAAGAACGCAGCCCATCCTGCCCCATGAGGCGTCGGTCAAGCGCCCAACCCGAAACCAGTGCAGGATGCGTCGCGCTCAGCGCGACTTTCCTTCACCGCTGCGGTGCGGTCAGCCGCGGAGCAGGTCGGCCAGGGCGGTTGCCGGGTGGCCGGTGAGCTGCTCGACGTGGGGGCTGATCGCCGCCTGCTCGCCGGCCGCGATCGAGGTGTAGGTCGAGACCCAGGCGTCGACCTCCCAGTCGGGGGCGCCGTACGAAGCCCGTGACGCGTAGGCCTCCTCGAGTGTCTCGTTCTCGAACCTGATCGGTCGACCGAGGCCGGCGGTCAGCGTCGCCGCGACCTCCTCGAGGCTCAACGCCTGCGGCCCGGTCAGGTCGTACGTGCGACCCGCGTGGGTCTCGGGCGAGAGCAGGACGGCGGTCGCCGCGTCCGCAACGTCGGCGATCGCCACCGCTGACACGCGCCCGTCTCCCGCTGGTCCGCGCACCGCGTCGTCGGCGCCCACCATCAGCTGCAGGAAGTCGGCGTAGAGGTTGTCGCGCAGAAAGGTGTAGGGGATGCCGCTCGCCTTGATGTGCTCCTCGGTGGCCCAGTGGTCGCGGCCCAGGGTGAAGGTCGAGGTCGGCGAGGCCGCGAGGAACGACGTGTAGACGAGGTGGGTCACACCCGCGGCGGCAGCGGCGTCGACGAACGTGAAGTGCTCGTCGACCCGGTCCGGAGCCTCGGCGGCCGAGACCATGAAGACCGTTCCGGCACCGTCGAGCGAGCGGCGGACCGCATCGCCGTCGCGGTAGGTCATGACGGCGACCTCGGTGTCAGGCAGCTGAGGCGCCCTTAAGGCGTCGCGGACCAGCAGCCGTTGGTGGACGCCCGCTGCCGCGAGCTGGCGGGCGACCCGGCCACCGAGGCGGCCGGTGGATCCGGTGAGGGCGAGCACAGTCATGCCGCAGTTGACCGTGCTCGCCCGCCCGGTATTCCCGCGGAGCCGCTGGGGGTCGGATCCGCGGGAGGATCAGGTGGTCTTCGTCGTGCCGGTGAGCGCGCCGCCTGTGCTGGTGCCCGTACCGCCGGGGGTGGTTCCGCCTTGAGTGGTCCCGCCTTGCGTGGTCCCACCCTGCTGACCCTGGCCGCCGAAGCCGCCGACGATGATCCGGGTCGCCGTCGTCGTCGCACCGGTCGCCGGCACCTGGACCAGCACGCTGGTGCCGGCCGTCACCGCCGACAGCGAGCCGACCGCACCGTTGACGATGACCTGCGTGGCCGAGGTCACGGTGTACGTGGTGGTGGCCGCCGTCGTCTTGACGGTGATCGACGAGGCGCTGACCGCGGTGACCGTGCCCATGACGAGCTGGCCGTCGTCCGGGCCGCCGCCGAAGCCTGCCGCCCCGCCGGGTCCGCCCTGGGCGCCCGTACCGGCCTGGGCTCCGGTGCCGGCCTGGGTGCCCGCACCGGTTCCGGTGCCGGCCTGCGTGCCGGTCCCCGTCTGCGCGCCGCCCGGTGCGGTACCGCCCGGTCCGCCGAAGCCGCCACCGCCGCCGGGTCCGCCCTGCTGTCCGAAGCCGCCGTTGGTCTGGGCGGTCGAGCTGCCGTTGGACGTGACCGCGACGCCGATGCCGATGGCGAGCGCGGCGGTGGCCGCGATGCCGGCGATGGCGCCGGTCTTGGCGGTGCTGCTGCGGCGGGGCTTGTCGACGGGCTCGGGCTTGTCGTTCGCGTCCGCGAGGAGGTCGTGCTCCTCGGCCGGCGGGAAGTCGACGATCGGCAGGAATGGGTTGTGGTCGCTGAGGCTGCGGTCGGTGAGGTTGTCGCTGGTCATGGCAGGCGCTCCTGTGTCGAGAGGGCTGGTGGAGGAGGGGTTCATGAGGTGGTGGTGCTGCCGCTGAGGTCGTAGACCGTGGAGCCGCCGATGGTCGTGGCGGTGTAGTTGGCCTCGACCCAGCTGGTGATCGCGGTGGCCGTGCCGGTCACGCCCTGGCCGGCGCCGAGGCTGCCACCACCGATGAAATAGTGGATCTTGCCGGCCTTAACGAGTGCCTGGAACGCGGCCAGGGTGGGCGTCGGGTCCGACCCGTTGAACCCGCCGATGGCCATGACCGGCTCCTGCGCTGCGAGCTCGTACCCTGCGGCGCTGTTGGAACCGACGGTGGCCAGGACCCAGGTGTACGACCCGGCGTTGGCCTTGAGCGCTGTGACGAGTGCGGCGCTGGGGGTGGAGACGTCGAGCAAGCCGCCTGCGCCGCCGCCACCACCTGTGCGGGTGCCCCCGCCGAAGCCGCCCTGAGTGGGCGCAGTGGCCGCGCCGGTCTGCGTGCCGGTGCCGGTCGGCGCGGTGGGCCGGGTGCCCCCGCCGAAGCCGCCGCCGCCACGCCCGCCGCCGAAGCCCGTACCACCAGAGGACGTAGGTCCTGCGGACGGGATGGAGCCGCTGTGCGCGACGCTGGCGGTCTGCAGGGCGTAGGCCGAGGGGCCGGCGATGCCGAACACCAGGCCGGCGGCCACCAGCACCGCGGTCGCCTTGGCGGCGAGCGCGGAGTGCTTCTCACCCAGGAGTTGCAGCACCCACGGCACCACGGCGACGGCTGCGGCGACCGCCAGTCCGGCGATCAGGACGAAGACGCCGAGCGTCTTCCAGCCACCGGAGTTGCGCTGCAGCAGGACGTAGGACCAGCACGCGGCGGCGGTGATGCCCGCGGTCAGCGTGAGCCGGCCGAGGATCGTGTCGCGCACCCGCCAGAAGGCGACAGCACCCATGCCGACCAGTGCGCCGATCGCCGGAGCGAGGGCCACCGTGTAGTAGGGGTGGATGATGCCCTTGGCAAAGCTGAAGGTGAGGCCGGTGACGACCAGCCAGCTGCCCCAGAGGACAAAGTGGGCGCGGTCGAGGTCGGTGCGCTTCCGTTGCCACGTAAGGAAAAGGCCGGCGGCGAGGAAGACCAGCGCGGTCGGGATGAGCCATGAGATCTGGCCGCCCATCTCGCTGCCGAAGAGTCGCGTGATGCCTGTGGCACCCCATTGGCCGGCGGTCGTCGCCGTGCCCCCGCCGCCGACGCTGCCGGTCTCGTTGCCGGTCAGGCGACCGAAGCCGTTGTAGCCGAAGATCAGCTCGAGGATCGAGTTGTGCTGCGACCCGCCGATGTACGGGCGGTCAGCCGCGGGGATCAGCGTGACGACGGCGACCCACCAGCCGGCGGACACCAGCATCGCGACCCCTGCGACCAGCA
The DNA here is from genome assembly GCA_033097465.1 of Acidothermaceae bacterium B102. Classification (GTDB taxonomy): domain Bacteria; phylum Actinomycetota; class Actinomycetes; order JAWWOL01; family JAWWOL01; genus JAWWOL01. Next base: position 1,393,774 of record AP028633.1, on the reverse strand, counting down.
GGTCGATGATGCGCTTCTTGACGGTGGCAGGAGCCGCGACGAGGTAGACCAGCGCGAAGCCGGGGACCACGAGGAACGCCTGCATCATCTTGGTGATGAAGCCGATGCCGATGAGTACGCCGCAGAGCACGAGCCAACGCCGCGATGCGGTTTCCGTCGCCCGTACCGTCGCGTAGGCAGCACCGACGAGCAGCAGCACGAGCAGCGCGTCCGGGTTGTCGAAGCGGAACATCAGCACCGCAACAGGAGTGAGCGCCAGGACCGCGCCGCTGATGAGGCCCGCGATTGGCCCGAACCGGCGTCGTACGGTGGCGAACAGCAGCCCCACGGCCGCGACGCCTTCCAGCGCCTGCGGGACCAGGATCGACCACGCGTTGACGCCGAAGATGCGGGCTGACAGGTCCATGACCCAGAGCGACGCCGGCGGCTTGTCGACCGTGATGAAGTTGGAGGAGTCGAAACTGCCGAAGAAGAAGGCCTTCCAGCTCTTCGCGCCAGCCTCGACGGCGGCGGAGTAGAAGCCGTTCGACCAACCCGAGGCGCCGAGGCCCCAGATGTAGAGGAGGCCCGTCGCGGCGAGGAGTGCCAGCAACGCAGGGCGTACCCAGGTCGGGTCCTCGCGCGGACCGCGCACGATGCGCTGGACCGGCGAGCGGTGCAGAGGTGCTCCCGGCTCGTCGAGCCAGGTGGGTGCGTGGGCGGTGGCGGTCATCGGGTGCTCCCGGAGGTCTCGAGGACAGGCGTGGTGATCGGGGCCACGTGGCTGGCTCGGAAGACCCAGGCCCGCAGCAGGACGAAGCGCAGCACAGTGGCTGCCAGGTTGGCGCCGACGAGGACAGCGGCTTCGAGGCCCCGGCTCGGTGCGGTGGACCGCGCGTGCAGGGCGGCGAGCGAGCCACTGGTCAGCGCGAGGCCCAGTCCGAAGACGATGAGCCCCTGCAACTGGTGCTTGGCCGCGCCTGCGCCCCTGACCCCGAAGGTGAGCCGGCGGTTGGCAGCGGTGTTGCCGATCGCGGTGACGAGCAGCGCGATGAAGTTGGCTGCCTGGGCGCCCATGCCCTGACGGAGCAGGACGTAGAGCAGCAGGTAGGCGAGGGTGCTGACGACGCCGATGCCGATGAACCGGACGAGCTGCGGTACGAGGCCGGGCGGGGTGGTCTCGGCGACGACCTGGCGGGATGTCGGTCCGGTGATGTCGCGCAGCGGGATCTTGCCGGTCGCCAGCGCACGGCCCACCCGTACGACACCCTTGAGATCGGCGATCGCGGTCGCCTTGATGTCGACCCGGCTGTCGGGGTCGTCGATCCAGTCGACCGGCACCTCGTGGATGCGCAGCCCGGCCTTCTCGGCCAGCACCAGCATCTCGGTGTCGAAGAACCAGCCGGTGTCCTGCACCATCGGCAGCAGCCGCTTGGCCACGTCGCCGCGGATCGCCTTGAATCCGCACTGCGCGTCGCTGAACCTCGCGGCCAGAGTGCCTCGCAGCACGAGGTTGTAGCACCGCGAGATCAGTTCACGCTTCGGTCCCCGTACGACGTGGGAGCCCCGAGCGAGCCGGCTGCCGATCGCGAGGTCGGAGTGGCCGGAGATGAGCGGCGCGACGAGGGGCAGCAACGCGTTGAGGTCGGTCGAGAGGTCGACGTCCATGTAGGCGAGGACGTCGGCGTCGGACTCGCTCCAGACCTTCGACAGCGCCCGACCGCGGCCCTTCTGCTCCATCCGGACCATCCGGACGTTGGGCAGCTGCCGCGACATGCGGCGGGCGATGACGGGGGTGTCGTCGGTGCTGGCGTTGTCGGCCACCGTGATCCGGTACGAGTACGGGAAGTGGCGCCTCAGGTGCTCGTCCAGCCTGCGAACGGTTGCCTCGAGCTGCGCCTCCTCGTTGTACACGGGGACGACGACGTCGAGGACGGGGTGGGCGGCGGCCAACTCGAAGCCGGTGCCAGCACTGGGGTCAGGGGTGCTCTGCGGAGGGAGCGTTGCCGTGGTCATGGATTGAGATTCGGGCCCGGGTCTGTGCCACGGTCCTGATCTGGCTATGCCCCACCTGTGGGTCCGGTGAGGAGCCCGGCCCGCTGTCGGACCACTGCAGGAACAGTCCCGCTCAGCGGGACACCGCCTTCAGTGCCGCCCAAGCGAATCCACGGGGGACGCGACGTTATTGCCTGGCCTCGTCTTCGCGCCGAGCGCCCTGAGCCGTGCCTTGAATGCACACAATGTCACTGTCCGCGCGGGGGGCTGAGCGGACGTCTGCGCGGAAGGTCGCCGTTTGTGTGCAGGCGGGCGTCAGAAACGACACAACCCGCGCTTGAATGACGTTGCACAGGGAACGCACAGGCAATCGATAGACGCGCTACAGGAGGCGGGCCGAGGATGTACTCGTGACCACGACTGCAGGCACCCACACTCGCCAGGCCCTTTCCCACGCCGACGGCACCCCCGTTCGCGTCCTTGTCGTTGACGACGAGCCGCCGATCGCCGAGCTGCTGGCGATGGCGCTGCGCTACGACGGTTGGGACGTGCACGTCGCCCACGACGGGCTCTCCGCCGTACGACAGGCACGCGACGTCCGCCCCGACGTCGTGGTGCTCGACATGATGCTGCCGGACATTGACGGCCTCGAGGTGCTGCGCCGGGTGCGCGCCGAGACCAACGACGTGCCCGTGCTGTTCCTCACGGCCAAGGACGCCGTCGAGGACCGCGTCGCCGGCATCACCGCGGGCGGCGACGACTACGTGACCAAGCCGTTCAGCCTTGAGGAGGTCGTCGCTCGCCTCCGCGGGCTCGTGCGCCGCCGCACCAAGGCCGTCATGAGCCGCGACGAGGCCACTCTCACCGTGGGCGACCTCAGCCTCGACGAGGACAGCCATGAGGTGACCCGCGCCGGCGAGCAGATCTCCTTGACCGCGACCGAGTTCGAGCTGCTCCGCTACCTCATGCGCAACCCGCGCCGGGTGCTGTCCAAGGCGCAGATCCTCGACCGGGTCTGGAACTACGACTTCGGCGGCCAGGCCAACGTCGTCGAGCTCTACATCTCCTACCTGCGCAAGAAGATCGACGCCGGCCGCGAGCCGATGATCCACACGATGCGTGGTGTGGGGTACGTCCTCAAGCCGGCGGCATGAAGCGAGCGCTCAGCCAACGGTTGCGCGGCCTGACCCTGCGCACTCAGCTCCTGGTCTCCCTCATCGCGCTGTTGGCCTTGCTCAGTGGGGTCATCGGCAGCATCAGCCTGGTCGCCCTCGACCGGTTCCAGGTACGCCAGCTCGACAGCCAGTTGGCCGCCGCCGACCAGCACAACCGCGACGCGATCAGCCATTTCTACGGCGGTGGTGGACCCAACGGCAGCCCCGCGGATGCGGGCGCCGGCGCGGGCACAGGGGGTGACGGGACAACGGTCGGACCGGCGACTATCGGTCTCACCTCCGGCGCCGTCGCGGTGCGGATCAAGAGCGGCCAAGTGGTCAATGCCGGCCGGGTCCCTGACTCTGGCATCGCGCAGGTGCCGTTGACGGCCTCTGAGATCGCGTCCGTCTCGTCGTTGCCCGCGTCGGCACACCCGCGCACCGTCGACATCGACGGCTTGGGCAGCTACCGCGTCCAGGTGACCAAGGAGTCCGACGGCGACACCGTGATTACGGGGTTGCCGCTGAGCGGGGCACACTCCACGCTCATCAAGCTTGTCCTGGTGATCGCCCTGGCGACACTCGGCGGCCTCCTGCTCGCCGGGGCGCTGGGCGCTGCCATCGTCTCCCGCGCTCTGCGACCCCTGCGTCGCGTTGCCGCCACCGCTGACCTCGTCTCCACGATGGAGCTGCACAAGGGCGAGGTCGAGATCCCGGTGCGGGTCGGCGCCGAGGACACCGACCGCCGTACCGAGGTCGGTCAGGTCGGCGCCGCGCTCAACCAGCTGCTCGGCCATGTCACCGCAGCGTTGCAGGCCCGGCACAACAGCGAGGAGCGGGTCCGCCAGTTCGTCGCCGACGCGAGCCACGAGCTGCGTACCCCCCTGGCCGCCATCCGCGGCTACGCCGAGCTGACCCGCCCCTCGCGCGCTGATGCGCCGCCCGACCTCGCTCATGCGATGGAGCGGGTCGAGTCGCAGGCGATCCGCATGAGCAGCCTCGTGGAGGACCTGCTGCTGCTCGCCCGCCTCGACTCCGGCCGCCCGCTAGAGCAGGAAGAGGTCGACCTGTCGCTGGTGCTGGTCGAGGCGATCGGCGACGCCCACGCCGCGGGCCCCGACCACCAGTGGGACCTCGAGCTGCCCGAGGAGCCGGTCGTCGTCGCAGGTGACGCCCCCCGGCTGCACCAGGTCGTCGTCAACCTGCTGGCCAACGCCCGCACCCACACCCCGGCCGGTACGCGGGTGACGGTCACCCTCGACGTCGAAGGTGACTCCGCCGTGGTGACCGTGGTCGACAACGGGCCCGGCGTTCCCGAGTCGGTGCTCCCCGAGATCTTCGAACGCTTCACCCGGGCCGACACCTCGCGGTCACGCACCGCCGGGTCGACCGGGCTCGGGCTGTCCATCGTGGCCGCCGTGGTCAACGCTCACGGGGGTCAGATCTGGGTCGACAGCGTGCCGGGACACACCTGCTTCACGGTGCGGCTGCCGCTCGCCGCCACTCCCGCGCCCGCGACCCCGCAGCCGGAGCCGGCCCGCGCCTGACCTACTGGGCGGTGGCGGGCACACCCGTTCCGCCGACGACATTGGTGTCGCTGCCGACGAGCCGGACGCCGGTGGCACCCTTCTTGGCCACGAGCAGCAGCGAGTCGCGCACCCGGTAGGTGGTCAACGCCAGGTAGGCGCCCTGCGGCAGCCCGCCCGTGGCGATCTGTTCGGCGACCGTGCTCACCGTGAAGTGCATGCCCTGGGCGGCATCAGCCGCGGCCACCTTGATGGCGTCGCTGAAGCCGACGCTCGCGAAGCACAGCCCGCCGCCAGACGCGGCAACGCACACCGGCGCCCAGGGGGTGGACGTGTAGGTCAGGTGGCGGTAGGGCGTCGTGCTGTTGGTCTCGTACTTCGCGAAGCTGGCCAGCAGGGAGTTGGACTTCCAGGGCTTTCCGGGCACCTTGCCGGTGATCGACGATGTCCGCAATGCCTTGACCCACAGGGTTTCCAGCTGCGCTCGACCAACGGACAGCGTCGGCAAGGGCGGCAGGTAGCCGCTGCTGTCCAGGGTGAAGACGGGCAGCGGGCTGCCGGTGCCCACGACGGAGGAGGCCGAAAGCCGCCACGTGTCGGTCGCCTTCGCCTTGCCGAACAAGAAGTACACGACTGACTTCTTGTCCGCCGGCTGACCGGGGTTCTTGTAGCGGAACTGCGCGACGAAGACGGCGGGATAGGACGTCTGGTACGGGACGAAGACCTTGGGCGCGGCACCGGTGAACGGGCTGCCGGGCGGGAGGTGCAGCGTGTGCGCGATGTCGTTGAAGGACTCGTCCTCGAACGCCGGGGCGCCCGTCTCGATCGTGTTGATGATGGCGGTGCTGTGCTTGGCGTTGGCCTTGTTGTTGGCCGGGAAGTAGGCGGCGAGCGTCTTCAGCGCCTGGGCCGGCGTGATCACCGGCGTGGCGACGGCCGCGGCACTCGCAGTGACGGCGGTGAACGTGGTGCCAGTCAGCAGCAGGGCGCTGGTGGCGGCAAGGGCAAGGGCGGCTCGGGTCCCCCGAAGTCTGGTCATGAGCGAGACACTATATGAAGTCATGTGACTACGTACGGTGTTCGACCCGACCTCGGGGGAGCGCCCGTTCAGCTGGCCGGGACGAAGCTGTCCGGACGGTTCAGCGGGTTGAAGTACGGGTCCGCGCCCATCGCGGCGTAGCCGGCGAGCGAGCTGGCCGAGGTGTCGAAGAGCCAGTCGTTCTGGTAGTTCAGGTCGTAGTAGTCGACCGCTTGGACGTCCGGGAACTGCGACTTCAGCGCGGTCCGCATGTTGGTCATCCACGCGCCCTTGTCGTGCCCGGCCTCCTCGCCCGCGCCGGTCTCGGCGATGACGATCGGCTTGCGGGTGCCGAAGTCGGCGTAGAACGGGGCCAGCTTGGGGCCGAACTCCGCCCAGTCGGAGTAGCCCGGGGCGCCGGCCCAGTTGTAGTTGTCCACGGAGGCCCAGTCCACGTACGCGTCACCGGGGTAGTACTGCGACCAGTGGTTCCACTCAGCGCCCTTGCCAGCAGGCAGGTCGGCGACGCTCGGGCACCAGACCCAGACCACGTTGGTCGCGCCGGCGGCGGTGAACAGGTCGTGCACGTGACGCCACATGGCGACGTACTTCGACGGGCCGTCGGTTGTGCCCGGCGTGTTGTTGTGGGTGCCGTCCCAGACGAACCAGTTGCCGTTCATTTCCCAGTCGAAGCGCAGGAAGACCGGCACGCCGAGGGACTTGAGGTTGGCCGCCTGCGCCTTGATGTTGGCGTCCTGCGTCCCGTCGATGATCTGCTGGTCGGTGACGTTGGTCGGGGAGTCCCACGAGATCATCGGGATGCGGCCCTGGGCGATGGTCCACTTCACCCGGGCGGTGGCGATGTTGCCGCCCCAGCCGGGGAACGTGTTCACGATGTCCCAGGCGCGGCCGACCTTGGCCTCGCGGGCCAGGGTCCACGACTCCCACTGCGAGTCCCAGAGACCGGCACCGGCGTTGTCGGGCGTTGCGCCGAACCATGCGCCCGTGGCGGGCGACAGCCGGCCGACCACGCGTGACGGAGCCGACTGCACCGGCGGGATGTCGACGATGGCGTCCACGAAGTCGAGCTTGGTGTTGGCGCCGCCGCCCTCGGCGTTGAGCGTCAGGCGCCCGTCGGTGACCTTGACGATGGCGGTGGCGGTCTTGATCGGGGTAGCGGTGGTGGGCAGGAAGTTGTTGACGACCACGACGGCACCGGCGCCCGGCTCTGCGACGATCCGGTCGATCGAGTCGATGGCGGATGCGTCGCCGACGCCGACTGTCACGTCGTAGGTGCCGTTGGCGATCGCGTGCTCCCACTGGCCGTGCGTCTTGACGCCCACCGAGGTCGGCTGCTCCTGCATCATGATCTGCGTGTCGTACCGCTTGTCCGGCGAGGCGGCGAGGTTGCGCTCACGGGCGTTGGCCGCGTACGACAGGGGTGTGCCGTCGACGGCGCTCTCCCAGCCGGTGCCGCTCGCCGGGTCGAACGCCGCGCCGGAGTCGGTCACGTACCCGGCGTAGGGCGCGCTCGTCGCGGGCGCGAAGTTGACGTGGATGCTGGTCGGCACGATCGAGAACGCGGTCGTGGTGGCGCCGACGTTGCCTGCTGCGTCCGTCGCCGTCACGGTCACGGTGTGGGCGCCGAGCGCACCGACCACGACGGGTGCGGTGTACGGCTGCGCCGCCCCACCGTCGACCGCAAAGCTGCTGGCCGTCACGCCGATGTCGTCCGTCGAGGTCGCGGTGACCGTGACGGGGCCGGTGTACGCGGTGGTGGTGCCGGTCGACAGCGGACCGCTCGCCGCGAGGGTCACGGTGGGCGCGGTCGTGTCAGGAACCGGGACCACGTCGACGAAGTCGAGCTTGGTGTTGCTGCCGCCGCTGGGGTCGAGGACGAGGAGGCCGTCGGTCACCAGGACCCGCGCCGTCCGGGTCGCGAACGGAGCCGCAGCGGTAGGGACGAAGTGGTCGACGATCGCGATGGCGTTGGCTGTGCCGTACTGCGCGGTGACCTCGTCAACCGAGTCCACGTGGGTCGCGTCGCCGACACCGACGGTCACGTCGTACCGCCCGTTGGCGAGGTTCGTCGCCCAGCGACCCGGGGTCAGCACGCCCGCAGACAGCGGCGTCTCCTGTGCCTGGACGAAGGCGCTGTAGCGTGCGTCGGGGTTGAGCGGCGAGGTGCGCGAGCGGGTGTTGGCGGTCAGGTCGAGCGGCGCCCCGGTGAGGGTCTGCCAGCCGGACGTGCCGTTGAAGCCCGCCCCGGTGTCGGCCATGTAGCCAGCCGGCGCCGCCAGGGAGGCGGGCCGAAAGCTGACGTGCAGCGACACCGGAGCGGAAGCATGAGCGGGGGAAGTGACGCCGGCAATGCCGGTGATGCTGACCAGGGCCGGCGTGACGGCGACGAGGGCCGCCGAGGTGACGCGCAGGAAGGTGAATCGCATGAGTGTGTGACTCCGGTTCGTGCCGGCTCAGCACCGAGTGGGGGGTTGGTGAACTGGTGCATCGACGTCGCGAAGGGCCGCTGAAGGGACATATCGCCCACCGGGGAAATCTCATCCGAAAGGGCCAGCCGGCCGTACCCTGGTCGGACGATCAGCGACTATCAGCGGCGATGAGTGGGGACTAGGTGGCGATGACGACCTCTGGTGGGGTCGTTCTGCGCCACCTGCGCGCGCCGCTTGTCCGGCTGGCCGTCGTCGCCGTCGGGGTGCTGCTCGTGCTGCTCGCCTCGTCGACCAGGGCCAGTGCCCACGCCTACCTCGAGAGCAGCACGCCGCCTCAGGGCACCGTGCTCGCGACCTCGCCGATCCAGGTGACGCTGCACTTCAGCGAGCAGGTCGGTACGTCGCTGGGCGCGCTCAGCGTCCTTGACGCCGGCGGCGCCAACGTCGCGACGGGCAAGGTGCTGCACGCGTTCGGCCGCAGCACCGACCTCGCCGTCGAGCTCAAGCCTCATTTGGCGGACGGCACCTACCTCGTCGTCTGGCGCGTGGTGGCCGACGACTCGCACCCGACTGCGGGCTCGTTCAGTTTTTCGGTCGGCAAGGCCGGCGACGTTGCCAGCGCCGACACCGACACCAGCCCCGACCCGACGGTTAGCGCGGCGCTCGGCTTCGCCCGACTGCTCGGCTTCGTCGGCATCGCGGCCTTCTTCGGAGGCGTCGCCTTCGTCGTCCTCTGCTGGCCCGTCGGTCGCGCATCCGTGACGATGCGGCGCACACTGCAGGTCGGGTGGCTGATTGCCTTCGTCGGGGCGGCAGCGTCCCTGCTGCTCGAAGGACCGTACGGCGCCGGCCAGACGATCGCCCACGTGTTCGACTGGTCGCTGGTCAAGGGCGTGGCCGAAACCCGCTATGGGCAAGCACTTCTGGCACGGGTCGTGCTGCTGGTCGTCGCGGCCTGCGCCGCGGCGTTGGTGGTCCGCCGGACCGGTCGGGCGTTCACCGCGGTGTTCGCCGGCCTCATGGTGGCGACGCTTGTCACCTTCCCGTACACCGGTCATCCGTCTGTCGGCACCGACGTGCCGCTCGCGGTAGCCAGCGACGTGCTGCACCTCACCTCGATGTGCGTCTGGTTCGGCGGCCTTCTCACACTCTCCGTCGTCGTCCTGCCCGATGAGGACGAGCTGACGGTACGGGCCGCTGCCGCACGCTTTTCCCGTGCTGCCATGGCATCGGTGGTCGCGCTGGTTGCCACCGGCGTCTATCAGGCCTGGCGCGAGGCGGGCATCGCGGCCGCGCTGACCTCCACCCACTACGGCACGCTGTTGCTGGTCAAGACCGCCATCGTGGCCGTGGTCCTGCTGGTCGCCGAGGTGTCGCGACGCTGGGTCGGTCGGGTGCGGCGCACGCCGGAGGGCGACGAGCAGGTCAGCGTGCGCGCCCTGGGCTGGTCGGTGTCGCTCGAGACGGCGCTCGTCGTCGTGGTGCTCGCGGTCACCTCGCTGCTCGTCGCCGGCATCCCCGCGCGTACCGACTTCCGCCCGTCCAGCGACCTGCGCCTCGTCGCCGGCCCGGCCCACCTCGAGCTCACCGTCGACCCCAGCGCGACCCGGGTTCTCGCTGTCCGCGTCGACGTGACCGACGCCCAGGGTCAACCGCTGGGGCTGGCCGAGCTGACGCTGACACTCGACCTGACGACGCCCGCTGCGGGCCCGCTCAACGTCGCACTGGCCCAGATCAACCCGACGCAGTTCCGTGCCACGGACGTCGAGCTCCCGTACACCGGCCACTGGAGGGTGACGCTGGTCGCGCGGACGGCGGCCACGCAGGAGTACTCCGGGACAACCGCCCTCGACGTACGGTGACCCGCGAGGGGCCTTCGCCTCGTTAGGGACAGTGTGAGCAACCACCAGGTGGACTTCGACGAGTTCGTCGCCGTACGAGGGGCGGCGCTGCTCAGGCTCGGCGTCGCCCTCACCGGATCCGTCCCCGAGGCCGAGGACCTGCTCCAGGAGGCGCTCGCCCGCTGCTACGTCCGCTGGCGGCGGTTGTCCGCGGTGGACAACGTCGAGGGCTACGTACGCCGCGTGATCGTCAACCAGCACATCTCACGCCGGCGCCGGAAGGCCTTCCGCACCCAGGAGCTCATCGACGCACACGACCCGGTCACCCCCGACGGCAGCGAGGGGGTCGCGACCACGTTGACGTTGCGCGCCGCCCTCACCCAGCTGCCGGTACGGCAACGGGTCGTCGTCGTCCTGACCTACTACGAGGACCTGCCCGACGCCCAGATCGCCGAGGCGCTGGGCTGCACCGTCAACACCGTGAAGAGCCACCGGGCCAAGGCGTTGCAGAGTCTGCGCCGGTCCCGCGACGTGGCGACCATCCATGACTGAGGAGCGCGACATGCCTATCACCGACGAGCTACGCGAGATGGTCGGGAACCCTTATCCCTCAACTGATCTGGCGGTACGAGCCCGCCGCCGGGGCGCTGAGCTGCGTCGCCGCCGGCTGGCAGCCACAACGTCCGCCGCCGTCGCCGTGGGTGTGCTGGCCGTTCCCGCCTTCCTCGTGGTGGGCGGGCAGTCCGGCACCATCTTGGGGTCCCCTGGCGCCGGAGGTGCCGGCACGACGACGGCCGCCGCCCGGCCATCGTCGGTGCCGGGCAAGGCCGGCGTGCCGCTGGTCCTGTCGAAGTCAACCGAGCTCTCTGCCGTCGACCATAAGCGGGTCGCCGCGGCCAAGGGGCTGCTGGGCACGCGATTCACCGAGATCGATGCCGGTGTCCTGCTGGACACCCAGACCGGCAAGGCAGTCGGCACATCGGCGACGTTCCGGGCGACCGACGGTGGCGGATCGGTAGGCATCGCGTGGAACGACGTCCAGCTGGGCACGGCCATCGCCGTGAGCGGGTCGGCCGGCCCCGGGGCTAACGTGCCCGCGATCAAGGCCTCGGCTGTGGCCGAGGCGCAGGCGTCCACCGATGCAGCCAAGAACGTCGTGGCAGCCTCGGGGAGCCCTGCCGCCCCCGCGTCGCTCACGGTGGTAGGCACCGTGGCGAGCGACGGCAAGATAGTTGTCAGCCTCAAGATCGTGCAGGGCGCGGCTGGGAGCCCGCCGATCCTGTCCGGCGCCGCGGGCCCGGCCTTCGCTCAGCAGCTGCTCACGCTATCGGAGTAGTCCGGCCGCGTTCGGCCTGACCACCCGGTGCTCACGGTCGCGACGGTGACCGCAGGACTTGCGCACACCGTCGCCGACCGTGACGCACGCGATCAGGCGTAGTCGACTTTGTAGTAGCCGTAGACGTTCATGCCAGCAGGGCCGACGCCGACCGCGCTGAAGACGACCCAGCCGTTGGTGGGCGTGCTGGTGTTGACCCAGTGCCACGCGGTGATCCAGTTGTGCTGCGAGTCGCTGCCACGGTCCCAGTCAGCACCGAGGCCGTACGTGCAGAAGCCGCAGTGGGCGTCGACCATCTCCACGTTGAGCGCGGCCACGGTCGGCGGGTCGATCGAGGTGACGGTGTTCCACGGATAGACCCAGTCGCCGTTGGTCAGCGAGACATCGGTAAGGAACGGGTCCGGGTTGTCGCCGGAGCTGCCGGCCCGCGCATAGAACGTCTCGTCGCCGGAGCCCCAGAAGTTGCCCTTGTCGGTGACCTTGATGCCGCTGATCTGCATCTGGAGCCGTCGGTGCTTGGTCGTGAACGTGCCGCTGCGCCACTCCTTGCCGCCAGACTTGTCGGTGAGGACGGCCGACCAGTCGTACTGCGTGCCGGGCTCGAGCACGTCGCTGGTCGTCAAATAGTGAAAGGTGCTGAAGACGTTGGTCTTGGGCATGCTGGCCAGCGACTCGTCGCTGTGCCGGTAGACCCAGGTGCTCATCGTCGTCGGGACGGTGGTCCACGTGCTGAGGGCAGCGCTCGTCCCGAGAGGCGAGGCGTAGACGGTGCCGCAGTAGGTCTGGCACGGGCTGCTGGCGTGGGCGGCGGCCGGCGCGAGCACGGTGCTTGCGGCGATGGCGGCTACGGCCGTAACGCGGCGAAGCGTGGCGCTGCGCACCCCGTGCCGCTGAAGGAATCGGTGCATTGGCATGACGGACTGCTCCTGGTGAGAACGACGAGGCCGGCTGGTCCCGTCTGGTGGCAGCAACGGTGCCGAGCCGCAGGCCGTACGGGATGAGCAAGGGCTACTCAGGATCGCCGTGGCAGCAGGTTGAGTAGTCGTTGCTCAGGGCTCCGGACGCCGCAACCGGGAGGCTGCGAGGTGTCGCCACATCGGCGGCACCATCCGACAGGGAGACCAGCAGCCATGGGCATGTTCCAGCAGATCAAGCAGCTCCGCGAGACGACGGCGGCGTTGCCGGGCGTCATCGCCCAGGCGGGCGAGCTGCGCAACGCGGCTCTCGCCTACCAGCAGAACAGCCGGCAGCTGGCCACGCCCGGCCTTTCCGCCGACGACCCGCGGCTAGCCCCCATCGCTGGCGTCGACCTGGCGTCCTACGCGCGGGTGGTCAAGGTTTCGACCGCTCGAGGGGAGCACGCGTCGGTGGTCGCCGGCCAGCTCGGCATCGACGAGGCCTCGTGGCTCGCGGCGGCGGCCGGTTGGCCGCTGCGGATGAACGGCGACATGGCGCTCGCAGTCGAGTACGGCACGGTCTACCAGGGCGTGGCGTGATGGGGATGTTCCGTGATCTGCGCGCGACGCAACGCCTGGCCAAGGACCTGTCCGCAGACTTCGACCCGGCCCGACAGATGCGGGACGCGATGTCCCGGATGGGCCAGCTGACCCAGGCCTTGCAGGAGCAGTCGGCGCCGATCGCCGACGACCTGCTGGTGCCGGCCAAGGCCGTCGTGCTGCAGGTCGCCTCGACCGGCAGCACGGTCAACGACCACCCGGTCGTGGCACTGAGCCTGCTCGTCACCGTGCAGGGCGGGGCTCCGGTGCCGTGCACGGTACGGCTGCCGGTCGCGTTGACCGACCTCGCCGCGTTGCGGCCGGGGTCACGGCTCGACGTCCGCGTCGACCCGGCCCGGCCGGATCGGGTTCGGCTGGCGGGCTGACGCAGCTCAGGGCGGGCCCGACAGATCGAGGCGGTCCTGCCGCGTTCTGTCCGTGGTATGAACCGTTCATGATCGATGTCGTGCCGTCGAGGGCGCCCCTGTCCCCGGCAGTGTGGCCGTTCGCCGGCCGACATCGCGAGATGGCCAGCTTTGCCGCCGCCATCGACGACCCGGCCTGTCGCGGTTTCTCGATCCGAGGCGCCGCCGGTACGGGCAAGACTGCTCTGGCCGGCGCTTGCCTCGACATCCTGGCGGCCCGTGCGTTGCCGTTCGTCCGGGTCGACGCCACGGCCACCTCAGCAGCAGTGCCGCTGGCCGCCGTCGCTCACCTGATCACTCCGGCGCTGCGCGACGTCGACCCGGCCACGTTGTTCTCGGCGGTGCGCGGTCGGCTCGAGGCGCGGGTGGCAGAGGAAGGGAGCGCACGGCTCGTGGTCTTCGTCGACGACGTCAGCCTGCTCGATCCCACGTCGCTTGCGCTGATCGCCACGGTCGCGGGCAGCCCGCAGCTGTTCCTCATCACGACCGACCGCAGCGACCGACCCGACCCCGACCTGCTCGCTGCGCTGTGGCGCTCCGGGCGGCTGGTCGGCGTTGACCTGGAAGGGTTCAGTCGCCGCGAGCTCGACCTGATCCTGCACGTCGTGCTCCAAGCGCCGGTTGCCGCTCCGGTGGCTGAGGCGCTGTGGGCGGCGAGCGACGGCAACCCGCTGTTCGTCCGCGAGCTCGTCAACGAGGCGCTGCACCGCGATGCATTGCGCCAGATCGACGGTGTGTGGCAGCTCATCGGGTCGTTGCTCCCCGGCCCACGGTTGATGGACTTCGTCGCCAGCCGTGTCAGTGACCTCGACGGGGAAGCACGCCGGCTGCTCGACCGCGTTGCCGTCTGCGGCCCGCTGCCGCTGGCCCGCGTCGTTCAGCTCGTCGACCACGATGCGCTGGCGGCGCTCGAGCGGCGCGGAGTCCTCTCCGTGCACAGCGACGGAGCCCTCCTCATGGTCGACGTCGCCCACCCCCTGCATCGCGAGGCGCTGCGCCGCCTGCTTCCGGTCGCTCAGGCGGCCCGCCTGCTGCTCGACGAGGCGGACCACGTCCAGGACGGCGGCCGGCTCAGCGACGCGGCGCTCGCTCGCGTGGTCTCGTGGCGCATCGCGGCGGGCGCACCGGTGGAGCCGGACCTGCTGCTGCGTGCGGCCCGCATGGCTCGCTTCTCCCACGACTTCCCCACCGTCGAGCGGATGATTGCCGCGTCCGCGGTGGTCGACGCCGAGGCGGTCAGCCTGCGCTGTGAGGCGCTCTACCAGCTGCACCGCGACCCGGAGGCCTTGGCGCTGGCCGTGGCCGTACTCGACGATCCGGGCGCCGGCGGGGCCTTTCGGGGCCGGCTGGTCGCTACCGCAATGCTCGCTCTCTCGTCGGGTCTGGTCCGCTCCGACGACGCGATCGCTCTTGCCGAGCGGGAGATCGCGGCCGGCACTGCCGCCAAGGACGAGGCACAGGCAGCCCTGGCGCTGCTGCACGCCAACGCCGGGCGCACCGCGCTGGCCGACGAGCTGGCGCCGACAGCGGGACCCGAGCCGCGGCTGTCGGTCTACGCCGATCTCGTCACGGCCAACTCCGCGACTGGCAGGGGCCAGACAGCGTCGGCAGTGGCCGCCGCGACCCGTGCCGCGACCGAGCTGCGGCTGCTCGGTGACCGGTCGGTGGGGCTGCCGCACCCGCTGCTGGCCGACTGGCTGCTGGTGTGGGCGCTGCTCGAGGGGGGCCGGGTGCAGGAGGCCGTTCGTGCCGCCCGCCAGGTCATCGGCGACGTGACGATCACGCGTGGCCAGGTCACGCCGGCCCAGACCTTGGCCTGTCTCGCCGCGGCGCTGCTGGCCCAGGGAAACGTACGCGAGGCGTTGGACACGGCGATGCAGGCTGTCTCGGCGGGGCGTGACGACGGCATCAAGCACGGCCGCCTGCTGGGCTGGTCGGTCGCCGTCCAGGCCCAGGTCATGGCCCGCGACCCGCACGCAGCACGCGAGGCGGCCGAGCGCATGCGGGCGCTGCCGGACGACGGCGGTTCCTATTGGGCCCTCGCACGCGCCGAGGCGTGGCTGGCGGCCTCTGTCGGCGAGCTCGGGCAGGCGCGGGAGCAGCTGGTGACCGCCGCCGACCTGTTCGTCGGCCTCGGCCAGCCGGCGACGGCCATCGCCTTGTTGTCGGAGTCCGTACGCTTCGGTGGTCGAGGCGTCTCTGAGCGCATGGCCGAGCTGTCCAGCAGCGCTGACAACCCGCTCTGCACGACCCGCGTGATGCATGCCCGAGCCTGCGACGCCGCAGACGTCGACGGACTCATCGCGGCCGCAGAGTCCTTTGCTGCCATGGGTTTTCCGGTACGAGAAGCCGAGTGCCTCACGCTCGCAGCCACCCTGTGCGCCGCGACCGACCAGGCTCGACGCGGCCGTACCCTCGCGCTGAAGGCGGCAGAGCGCCGGGCCTCATGCGGCGACCCGTGGACGCCCGGTCTCGTGACAGTGGTGGCCCACGTCCCGCTCACGGCGCGCGAGCACGAGATCGCCGTGCTGGCCGTGGCCGGCCACTCGAGCCCCGCCATCGCGAGCAAGCTCTTCCTGTCGGTCCGGACGGTCAGCAACCATCTGCAGAGCGTCTACTCGAAGACCGGCGCCAACGGCCGGGAAGAGCTCGCGACGCTGATCGACCTGACGTCGCGCGTCGACTGAGGCGTCAGAGCGCGGGTGTTGCCCCTGCCCGGGCACCCGAGAGCATGAGCTCGGCGAGCAGCTCGTACGCCGAGCGCCACGCCCGCTCGGTGGCGTCGTCCCAGCGGGGTCCGGACACCTCGGCCAGCGCCGCGAGCAAGGCGACCCCGGCGACCTCGTAGTGGTCGACCGTGACGCCGTAGCCCGCATGGCGCCGGCCGTTGTCGCGGCTCGCCGGCTCGAGCACCGTCCACTGCCGCAGGGACCGTACGAGGTAGGCGAGCATCGTCGAGAACTTCTCGCCCTGGACGACGAGGTCGGTGCTGAACATGTCCCGCGCCTCGGGGGCGGCCAGGAACAGCTGCCGGTAGAACGTGGCGGCGAGCAGCGGAAGGGTGTCTTGCAGGTCGGCCATGGTGGCCTCGACCAGCACGATCTCCTCGGGCGACATACGGATCCCTTTCCTCGGTCGACATCCTAGGCGTCACCAGGTGTGCGCGCGGTCCAGCCGGTACGGGAGATAGGTCGACGCCGGGTCCGGCGCCGGCAGCGTCGCGTACGCCGTGAGGTGAGCGAGGTGTTCGGCCAGCCAGAGGTCGTAGATCCAGCCCTGCGGGTGCATGAGGGTGGTGATCGGTCGCTTGACCACGACACCCTCGGCTCCGCCGACCAGGTGTACGTGCTTCCACAGCCGGGGTTGGGCCGACAACCTGGCGAGGAACGTCGACACCTCGAGCGGTGGAGAGCCCTCGGCGACGATCCGGCCGTCCTGTCCCGTGATCGACAGGTGCGGGGTCGCCGCGCTGACCCAGCAGACCACCGCTCCCTTCTGCCCGCTGCGCTGGTTGCCCTGGTTCATCAGCACGGGACGCCCGTACCGCGTGCCGGAGAAGATGTGGGTCTCCGTGCTGGTGACCGTGTCACCCAGGCCGCCGAGGCCGGCCGTGCCGCGGTTGGTGACCTCCATCCACCGAAGGCCCAGCGGAGCCATCACAAGGGCGGGCAGGTCAAGGGTGTTGTCCGGGCCGGGCTCGGGCGCGGTCTTCAGCGCCGACAGGACGTGCTGCCACGGGAGGGCGCCCGCGTCGACCATCTCGGCGGACCGTCCGCGCCAGCGTTCGGTCTCGACTGCGTCGACCTGGGCGGCCGGCGTGCGTCGGAACAAGCTCATTGCTTCGTCTCTCTGGGTCTAGTGGGAGGGGTTGAGGAACCACGGCAGGCGCAGCTGCGCCGGGCGGCTCGGGTCGTGCCGGACCGTGAGGGACGCACCGGGGTAGACCCTCGACAGGTCCCTCGGCGTGACCGACACCTGCAAGGACACCGACTCGGTGGTCTGGTCAGCCGCGACGACGAGCACCGAGAGGTCCACGATGTGGCGGCCGTCGGTGGTCCGGCCGACGAGCGTCGCGTGGGCGACGATGGCGTCGGCGAGCAGGGCCTGGGGCCTGGTGTGCAGCTGCGCGGTGGGCATGTCGGCCTCGTGATCGGGTCGGGTGTGGCCAGCGACCTGCTGGCAGACACCACGGTGCCGGTCGCGGACCGAGCTGCCATGAGTACCGGTTACTCAACCGGCAGTCGTCAGCCCGCGGGGAACGACAGGCGCTCGCCGGCGCCGTAGCCCTGGCGGCCGTCGGCGGTGAGCAGCCACACCTTCTGCCGGCCTTCGACAACCCAGTCATCGGGGCCGCCGACCAGGGCCGTGTCCTCGTCGACGCCGACCACCGTCACGCCGGGGCCGGAGTGGGTGACCGCGTTGAGGATGAAGTCAGGCATGCGGGCGGCCAACCGGTCGAAGTGCGGGATCACGCTGAGCGCGGGGGTCACCGAGAGGCCCTCCTCGGGGCCATGGAACGGCTTGCGCAGGCCTTTGACCGTCGCGCCGAAGGCCATGGCGCCCGCGCTGCACCCGGCGAGGGCTGCGCCGGACTGCCACGCGTCGTAGATCGCCCGCCAGACGAGCGTGCCGCGCAGCGTCTGCGCCAGGAAGATCGGGTTGCCGCCGGACAGGTAGACCAGCCCGGCGCCGGCGACCAACGATGCGAGCGCGGGGTCGTCGGCGGTGATCCGGTCGACGACGGGGACGATGACCTGCTCGACGTCGAGGCGCTCGGCGGCCGACTTGCCGAGCGCGTGCCAGCGGGCGAGCGACTGCTGTCCCTCGGGCGCCGCCGCCGTCGCCAGCTGCACGTAGCGCGGCGCCCGCCCGGCGATGAGGGCGCGCTCGGTGGCCTCCATCACCGGGAGGTACTCACCGCTGCCGACGAGCGCGACCGGACCTGGGGCTGTCATGCGGTGAACGCTACCCGGCACTGCATCACCGCAGGAAGGTGAACAGGCGACGCCCTGGTACGAGGGGTTGCGACGGCCCGGTGTAGCGCATCATGCCCAGCGCCGGCTTGCTCACGGTGTCGTGCGTGTCGTACGCCAGCTCGTCGAACCCGGCTGCGGCGAACCACCCGCGTACCGCGTCGTTGCGGTCCTCGTCGTCGCGACCGCGCGACCAGAGAAGGGTCGCTCCCGGAGTGCACAGCTCGGGGGACAGGGCGATCGTCTGCTGCAGGTCGGCATCGCTGATGTTGCCGAAGATGCCGACGAGCAGGACGACGTCGGCCGGCACGGCGCCGACGAACGCGTCGGTGTTGCCCGCGTCGGCGGTCCGCACGTCGATCCGGTTCAGTCCCGCCGCCGCGGCTGCGGCGCGGGCGTCCTGGGCGATCTGCGGGTGCAGCTCGACGAGGGTGACAGACACCCGGTCGGCGTCGTCGCGCCCGGAGAGGACGCCGATGACGTCGCGGCCGTCACCTGAGCAGACGCTGAGCACCCGCAGCGTTCCGGGGTGATGGTCGAGGGCCGTCCGGAGGTAGGCCTGCACCGTGCGTAGACGCCACGACAGTGCGGAGTCGGGGTCGTCGTACGCACGGTGCCAGTTCTGGTAGTCGCGCAGGTCGCTCATCCGGCGATTGTGCCGCGTCGACGTCGCCCGTGTTCCCGGCTCACCGACAGCTGATCCGCGACCGGCCTGCACCTGCAACACCGACGTCGCTCACGGAACCGTTCGGCCGCTGCCGGAGTCCTATCGTCATGCGCATGCTAGCCGGACCGCCGTCGAGAGGGCCCATCGACATCGGGGGTGTGGCCGTGACAGCGAGTGCCTCCCGATGACGCGCCTCGTGGCAGTGCTCGTCAGTTTGGCGCTGTTGACTGCGGGCTGTCAGACGGGCGCGAGGCCCGCAGCCACCGGCACCATCCGCTCGACGGCCGTACCTGGGTCGGCCGATCCCGTCCTGGCACCCGGCCCGCTCTACTCGAAGGCCGCCGCAACTGCGCGGGCGAACGCGGTGCTCGCCCTGGCCTCGCTGCCCGGGGCCACCCGGGTGACCCACGTCGGTGCGACGACGCTGAATGGCCCACCTGAGAGCACCGACGACCCGCAGCAGGTCGACGTGCACTCGCTGTGGACGGCTCCGGGTGACAAGAGGACGTACCTCGCTCGTCTGCTCCAGCACCCTCCGGTCGGATTCGGCAAGGCCGGCGAGGGCGGGTATGCGGGGACGCCGACCGGGCCGGTCTGGGTCACGTTCACCCGGGGTGTCGGCCAGGTCGGTGAGATCTACGTGACCGCAGCCGACGACGGGGACCACATCGACCTGCGAGTCGACGTCTCTGACAGCTGGGTCACCCAGCGGCCCGCAGACACCCTGGTGCCGGTCTCCGTGACCAGTGCCGTGCTCGACTATGACAACGGCTTCACCAACGCCAACAACGCGCAGCTCGGTCCCGGTCAGCAGGACACCACCCCGAAGCCGGCGCATGCCCACGTGGTGCTGGCCGGCACGCGACTGGCCACGGTAGTGCACGAGCTGAACACGCTGATCCCGCAGAGCGGCGGCACTCGCAGCTGCCCGATGGACTCCGGGGAATCCTTCATCCTGACCTTCGCCTACGGCGGCCACCGCACAGTGTTCGACGTCGATGTCTTGGGCTGTGGCGATGTGCTCGCCACACCAGACCGCCGCCCACCGGTCGACCTGGCAGGCGACCAGCGGCTGACGGACGACTTGTTCCTGGCCATTGGGGTGGTCAAGACCCCGATCCCGTCCGTGCCGGCTCAAGGGCCACCGGTCCGGACCCCCGCCCCGGCGATCGCCGTGCTCCAGCACAACGCGGTGCAGGCGATGCGGGTCGCCCGGGACTTCCCGAACCAGGTCGGCCCGCCGCACGACTTCTCCTACCAGTGGAACGCCGGCGTCGTCCCGCGACCGCCGTACACCGGGCTGGGCGCGGCGGTGAACTGGACCGAGGCGTACACGGTCAAGGGCACCGTGGACCAGCTGGTCGCATGGTTCCGCGCCTACCCGGCCAAGGGCACCGTCGCCGCCGAACCGCTGCCGGAGAAGGACGGGGTGCGGCGGCTGGTCATGGAGCCGATCGACCACAGCAAACCGGTGAGCGTGCTGGTGTGGGTGAGCATGCTGGAGAAGGGCGACATGGTCGTGCTGCGCGTCGACTCGCAGGCGGCCTGGAAGCACTGATCCGCGGCCGCCGGACGGGCGGTCTCGGTCAGCCGTGGGCTGCGACCGAGACCGGTTGCCACTGCTTCCAGGTCGCGAGGCGGTGCTCGTACTCCGCGGTCGTCATGTCGAGGCCGGCGTCGCCGAAGAAGATGCGCAGGGGCGGCTGCTCGGCGTCGACGACGGTGAGGATCGCGTCGCGGGTCGCCACCGGGTCGCCCGGCGACGACATGCGTGCGGCGCGCCACTCGGCGACCTTGGCCCGCATCGCGCCGTACTCGGGCAGCTGGTCGGCGCGCTTGGCCGAAGCGCCGCCCCAGTCGGTGGAGTAGCCGCCGGGCTCGACGAGCGTCACGTGGATGCCGAAGTCGGCGACCTCCTGCGAGAGCGCCTGGCTGAAGCCTTCGAGCGCCCACTTGGAGGCGTGGTACGCGCTGAGGCCGGCGAAGGCGTTGACCCCGCCGATCGAGGACACCTGGATGATGTGGCCCGAGCCCTGGGCCCGCAGGGTCGGTAGCGCTGCCTGGGTGACCCACATCGCACCGAAGACGTTGGTCTCGAGCTGGGCCCGCAGCTCGGCCTCGGTCAGCTCCTCGAAGAAGCCGAACTGGCCGTAGCCAGCGTTGTTGATGACGACGTCGAGGCGGCCGAAACGTGCGAGAGCTGCTGCTACGGCGGCGAAGTCGGCCTCGCGGCTGTCGACATCGAGCTGCAGCGGGAGCAGGGCATCGCCGTACTTGGTGGCGAGGTCGTCGAGCGTCGACAGGTCGCGGGCGGTCGCCGCCACCTGGTCGCCACGCTCGAGCGCGGCGATCGTCCACTCACGGCCGAAGCCGCGGCTTGCACCGGTGATGAACCAGGTCTTCATGACTCAGATGTCCTGTCTGGTAGGGGTTGTCAGGCCAACAGTTGGAGCGAGGTGTCCCAGAGCCGGGCGGCTCCGGCCTCGTCGTAGGCCCAGGTGGCGTAGCCGGTGCGGGCACCGCCCGCATTGGGCTCCGCCTCGTTGCAGTTCTCGTAGTAGCGCCCGGTCACTCCTGCGACCAGCGGTGACGCAGCGAGTAGGACGGACGTGGCCGCACCCTGCTCGACGCTCTTCCAGCCGATGTCCGGGCCGCTGCGGGCACGCAGTCGGTCCAGCTCCTGCGCGGACACATGGCGCTGCAGGTTGGTGTGGATGGCACCCGGCATGAGCGAATTGGCGACGATGCCGTCGTCCCGCCACCGCACCGCGATCTCGTTGGCCATCCAGATGTTGGCCGTCTTCGACTGCCCGTAGGCCAGCCACGGGTCGTACTCACGCTGCATGAACCGGAGGTCGTCGAAGTCGACGGAGGAGCGCAGGTGGCCGGAGGAGCTCACGGAGACGACCCGGGCCCCGTCGGCAGCGGCAAGGGCGGGGCGGAGGCCGGTCGTCAGGATGAAGTGGCCCATGTGGTTGGTGCCGAACTGCAGCTCCCAGCCGTCGACCGTGTACATGCGAGGCGAGGCCATGACGCCGGCGTTGTTGACCAGGATGTTGAGCGGGCCGGACCAGTCGCTGACGAACGCCTCGACGCTGGATCGCTTGGCCAGGTCGAGGTAACCGACTCGGACGTCATCGCGACCGGTGGCGCCGTTGATCTCCTTGGCGACCGCCTCGCCCGCGCCGAGGTCGCGTACCGCGAGAGTGACCTCAGCTCCGGCGGTGGCCAGCGCGCGGGCGGTCTCGACGCCGATGCCGGAGGCGGCGCCGGTGACGACGGCGCGCTTGCCGGTCAGGTCGACGCCGACGACGACCTCGGCTGCTGTCGTGTCGTGTCCGAAGGGGGTGGTGGGCATGGTGGTTCTCCTTGGGTCAGGGTCAGGCGAGCAGGTCGAGCGAGACGTTCCAGAGCCGCTCGGCGGCCTCGGGGTCGGTCGCCCAGGTGGCGACGCCGCGTCGCGGGCCGCCCTCGACGTAGGGGACGGCCTGGTTGCAGTCCTCGAAGTAGCGACCGCCGATGCCCTCGAGCAGTGGCGAGGTGGCGACGAGCACGGAGGTGGCGGCGCCCTGCTCGACCGTCTTCATGCTCGGGTCAGCGGTGGCCCGCATCTGAGCGAGCTGGTCCGGCTCGATGTGGCGGACCAGGTTGGTCCAGATGCCGCCGGGGTGCACCGCGTTGACGGTGATGCCGTCGGCAGCCCAGCGCCTGCTGCCCTCGACGGCGAACAGTGCATTGGCCGTCTTGGACTGCCCGTAGGCGAGCCACGGGTCGTAGGCGCGCTCACGGAACTGGATGTCGTCGAACACCACCGGCGAGCGGACGTGGCCGACGGAGGTCAGCGCGACCACGCGGGCGTTGCCTGCGGCAGCGAGGGCGTCGTGGAGGCCGGTCGTGAGGATGAAGTGGCCCATGTGGTTGGTGCCGAACTGCAGCTCCCACCCCTCGAGGGTGTACGACTGCGGGCTGGCCATCACCCCGGCGTTGTTGACGAGCAGGTGGAGCGGACCGGCCCACGCGGCGGCGAACGCCTCGACGGTCGCCCGCTGCGAGAGGTCGAGGTAGCGGACGGCGACGTCGCGGCCGGTTGACGCGGCGATCTCCTTGGCGACGGCCTCGCCCGCGGCCAGGTCGCGCGCGGCGATGGTCACCTCGGCTCCGGCCGCGGCCAGCGCGCGGGCGGTCTCGACGCCGATGCCGGAGGCGCCTCCAGTGACGACCGCACGGCGGTCGGAAAGGTCGATGCCGGCGGAGACCTCCGCAGCGGTCGAGTCGTGGCCGAACCCGGTCACGATCCGTGGCGTCGTTGTCATGGTTGTCTCCTGTCGGACATCACTGCGCGGTAACCTGTTAACCGGAACTTCCTCCGCTTCAGCCTAACCGGAGGCTCATCCGTTTACAACTCGAAGGGCTGTCCCCCGCATGACCAGCACCACCAGCCCCACCGCCGGAGCAAGCACCGGCGCCCTCCCGCAGCCCCGGACACTGCGCGCCGACGCCGCGCGCAACCGCGAGAAGCTGATCGACGTCGCCGTCGTCGCGTTCACCGAGCAGGGCGTCGACGTGCCGCTCGAGTCGATCGCGGCCAAGGCCGGGGTCGGCGTCGGCACGCTCTACCGGCACTTCCCCAACCGCAACGCTCTTGTCCAGGCGGTCTACCGCCATGAGGTCGAGCGGCTCTGTCAGTCGCCGACGACCCTGCTGGCTCAGCACGCGCCGGACGAGGCGCTGCAGGAGTGGATGAACCGTTTCGTGGAGTACGCCGCAACCAAGCGCGGCCTTTCCGAGGCGTTGAGCTCGGCCGTCGCCTCCGGGCTGCCGTTGTTCGCCAACACCCGCAGCTCGATGCTCACGGCGCTCGGCCAGCTGCTGGACGCGGCCGTCGCCGACGGGTCGATCCGGGCGGACGTCGACCTCGAGGACGTGCTGCGCGCGATGGGTGGCGTGTGGCAGATGACCGACGGGCCGCAGTGGCGGGACCAGGCACGAAGGCTCGTGGCGCTGCTGATGGACGGTCTCCGGTACGGCGCTCCGCGACCGCATCGCTGAACCCACGCGTCCCGTACCGGACGAGCCGACGCATATCGCCCCATGTCGGGCAAGGGCAGGTAAAGGTGCCTAGCGCGGTCCCTAGGGCGGGGAGATAGGCTGCGCGTCACGGCGTAACGGTGGGGTCGTTCGATCGATACCCCAGGGCGGACCCTACCGCGCTTCGTCGGCTTGGTCTGGGAGGTTCGGAATGCGCGTCGCGCGAGTCTGGCGGGCGTCGGTGCTGGCGGTCACGGTGCTAGTCGCGGGACAGCTGGCGCCGCTGTCGCTGGCCCATGCCGACCCCACCCTGCCGTACGCGGAGATCACCTCGCCGACCGGCGGTGTGGTCACGGGCACCGTGCCGGTGGCGGTCGACGGCCACACCGACTCCGTCAACACCCCGCTCGACGGCATTGTCTCGCTCACCCTGCTCGTCGACGCCGTCGCGACCGGTACGCCGGTCGACTGCACGGTGCAGGCCGACACGTACAACTGCACCGGCACGATCAGTTGGAACGCCGGGGCCGCGACGCCAGGCGTCCACTCGCTGGTGGTGGAGATGGACGCCAACGTCTCCGGCCTCGTCGACAGCGCGCCCGCGATCATGGTCACGGTGCCTTCACCACCCCCGCCGCCTGCGGCCACGATCGCCCAGGTAATGCCCGGCGACGTACGGGGCCTCGTCGCCTTCAACGCCACGGGCACCATCGACTCGTCGTCGACCGACACTCCAGGGACGCTCCAGCTCGAGGTCAACGGGGCGCTCGTGGGCGCTGCCTTCGCCTGCACGGCCAACCCGTGCATGACGTCGTTCAGCTACGACACGACCGCCCACGACAACACCGTCTATCACTTTCGAGCGGTCTTTGTGACGGCTGACGTTGCGGCCGGCGTGCACAGCTCAGCTATCACTTTCACTAGTGACAACCCGTTGCCCGGGGTCACCATCAACCGCCCCAACAGCGGCGATGAGGAGAAGGGCGTCGTGACGGTCAACGCGACCGGCACCATCCCCGCGGGCGAGAACGACGCGCCGTCCAGCCTGCAGCTGTACGTCGTCCTCAACGGCACCAACACGTGGGTCGACACGGCTGCCTGCTCGGCGGCGACGTCACAGTGCACCCAGGACCTGACGTGGAACGCTACGGGAAGACCCGCGGGCAACTACACGCTGCACGTCTACTTCTTCACGCAGGTGCACAGTGGCGGCACCGTTGGCACCGACACGGTTTCGGTCCACGTCACCAGCCCGCTCCCTGTCGTCACCCTGACGGCACCTGCCGCCGGGGCAACCGTCTCCGGCGTGGTCCCGGTCACCGCTGACGGTGAGGTCGACGCCTCCCAGGTCGACACGGCTGGCACGATGCAGCTGTTCGCCGACGGTGCGGCGGTGGGCGGTCCGGTCGACTGCCCGGGCACCACGAAGAGCTGTCCGGTGTCGTTCTCCTGGGACGCGAGCGCCTTGCTCGGGCCGCACAAGCTGCACCTCAAGTTCGTCACGGGCAACGGCGTCGTGGTGACCACGGCCGATGAGACCGTCAACGTCGTCATCGTGCCGCCCACCGCCACGGTCACCGCGCCGGCAGCCGGGGCGAGCGTGTCCGGAGTGGTCGCCGTTGCCGCGACCGGGGTTACCGACTCCCGCCAGTCCGACAACCCCGCGACACTGCAGCTGCTCATCGACGGCGCAGCCGTGGGCACCCCGACGGCCTGTCCGGCCGCCAGCCACACGTGCTCCCTCCCGTACAGCTGGGACACCACCGGCCTGACCGGCGCCCACACCGTCCAGTCCAAGCTGGTCACGGTCAAGGGGGTCACCGCCCTCAGTGCAGTGACGACGGTCGCGGTCGTCAGCCCCGCGCCGACCGCCGTCATCACCTCTCCGGCGGCGGGTTCCACGGTCGCCCGCGGCGTGACCGTCACCGTGTCGGGCACCGTCGACGCGACCCAGACCGACGCGCCCGCCTCCATGACGCTCACGGTCGACGGCAAGCCACTCGGCGCCGCCCAGGCGTGCACGCCGGTGCCCTCGGCGCCACGGTCGTGCCAGGTCGGCTTTGCCTGGAACACCGTGGGTCTGACCGACAAGCACATCCTGGTCGCGACTGTGACGACGCTGCACGGAGCCGTCGGTACGTCGGTCACCACCACCGTCTACGTCTACGGCGGTACGGCCGTCGTGTTGCCCAAGGTGCACACGCTCCGCGCCGGGCGCAGCGTGACCATCACCGGGCGGGCCACCTACCTGATCAACAAGGCGGCGGTGCCCTCGGTGCCGGTCAAGATCCTGCTGGTCTTCTCCAACGGCAAGACCCGGGCGTTCACCGTCAGCACGGATGCCAACGGTTTCTACAAGGTGACCTTCGTCCCGACCATGAACACCGTGGTCGAGGCGACGGTCGTTCCGTTGGCCTACAACGGGACCAGCCACACGTTCACCCGGCTGTCGGTGATCCCGCAGCCGACGTGCAAGGCGGTGAGCAAGCTCGCGCGCAACAAGCTCGGCAAGGGCGTCTGCTCGCTGCCCGGCATGCCCAAGGGGACCAAGCTCAAGCTGCAGTACGAGCTCAAGGGCAAGTGGTACACCCTGGGCACGGGCAAGGCGCCGGGCACCAAGGTGCCGTTCTCCTACCGGTTCGCGCTGCCGGCGACCTACCACGTCCGGTTGGTGTTCGCCGCGAGCCACTCGTTCGTCGCGACCACGGGGCCGTCGCTCAAGGTCGTGGTGACGTGACCCGTCCCCGTACCACCGTGTTGTGGGCCGCCACCGCTGTGCTCGCCTCGGGCTGCGGGCTCGTCCAGCACTCTGCCGCCCTGACCTTTCAGGTCGGCAACGTCGAGTGCGCGCCGGCCAAGGCTGCCAACGCACTGGGCCAGGTGTGCTCGTTCCTCGCCTTCTACGGCAACATCAGCAAGCACCCGATCCAGGTCGAGCCTGCGACGACCATGGTGCTCGACAAGACCGGCAAGACGTTCTCGCCGGTCCCCGACACCAAGACCGTCGGGTCGTTCCTCCTCAAGCCGGGCCAGCAGCAGCAGGTCTCGTGGTCGGTGACGCTGCCGGGCAACACGACTCCGAGCAAGGTGCAGTGGCACGGCTCGGCGGTCGACGTGCAGTTCGAGGTGCCCGGCGCGATCAACCCGTCATCGCCGGGCGACGAGCCATCCGCGTCCGCCTCGGTCGCGCCGTCGTCCTCGGTCGCCCCGACAACTCCTGCTCCGACCACGGGGGCGCCCACCACGACCCCGCCGCCCACGACCACCCCTGCGGCAACGACGACCAAGGCCACGGTCAAGCCCACGAAGACCACGGTCAAACCGACCAAGACGACGGTCAAGCCCACCAAGACCACCGCGGCCCCGACGACGACCCCGCCGCCGCCGACGACGACCCCGCCGCCCACCCACGTCCGCCACACCACCCCACCGGTGCAGCACACCACCGTGCCGCCGACGACTCCGGACACCGGCGGCAGCACCAACCCGGGTGGCGGCAGCGGTCACATCGGTTGATGCGTGGCTAGCTCGCGCAGCTGATGCAGGTGCGCGCCGCCGGCCGCGCGGCGAGGCGCTCGGCTGCGATCGGCTGCCCACACTGCTCGCACGCCCCGTACGTCCCCGCGGCCAGCGCCTCGATGGCGTGGTCGAGGTCGTCCAGCCGGCGCAGGGCCTGCGTTCGGATCGCGTCGACCTGCTGCCGCTCGAAGGCGATCGTCGCGCCTTCGGGGTCGTGCTCGTCGTCGGTCGCGACCTGGGCCGACGCCTCGACGATCGTGGCGAAGTCGGCGTCGAGCGAGGCGATCTGTGTACGGGTGTCAGCCCGCTCCTGCTCGAGCAGTGCCGCCAGGGCGGACCGGTCGGTCATCCGCCCAGGATCTTGTCGACCCGCGCGACCTTGGCCGTCAGCTGTCCGGTGTAGCCCGGCCTGATGTCGGCCTTGAGGACCAGGGCTACCCGTGGCGAGTGGGCCGCGACGGCGTCGACGGCTTGCTTGACCACGGCCATCACCTCGTCCCACTCACCCTCGATGTTGGTGAACATCGCGTTGGTCTCGTGCGGCAGCCCCGAGGCACGGACGACCCGCACGGCCTCGGCCACCGCCTCGGCGACGCCACCCGTCTCGTCGGAACCGGCCGGGCTGATGCTGAAGGCGACAATCATGGCTCCAGCGTGCCACGCGACGCTTACACAGTCCGAACACAGGAACCGGTAGCACCCGTACGACGGCGCCCGATGCTCCCGGTGATGGATCGCATCAAGTGATCCCGGTACGAGGAGTGGTCATGCGCGCACTGCATCGGCTCTACACCGTCGGCGCCACCACGGCGGTTCTCGGAGCCGCCATGCTCGGCTCTGTCGGGACGGCGAGCGCGGCCACCGCGCCCCCCGCGGAGCCCGCCAGCTGTTCGACCGGCGTGCTGCCGGTGAGCGTCATCGGCGCCGACGGGGTCAAGGCGCAGGACGCCATGGGCGTCTACCTGTGGCACGGCAAGGCGGGGTACGCGCTGCGGGTCACCCACCCAGGCCACCAGAAGGTGGTCTTCGCCGGCAGCATCACCGTCACCAACAAGATCAGCGCGGTCCACCGCTTCCGGCTGGAGAAGGCCGACACCATGAAGGTGGGCCCGGAACGCCACACGCTGTCCTTCCGGTTCACCAACTACGGCTACCTCGACGGCGTCAGCTTTGCCGCCGCCTGCTCCAAGGACGTGACGGTGCGCCTGAGCATCGACAAGGTTGCAGCAACTCCGGCACAGGTGTTCCTGGGCAAGGACCGGATCCACCCGACGAGCGTCCCGTTCACCATCGAACGGGCCGTCGCGCCAGCGGTCGCCTCGATCAGCTAGTACGGCAGTCGTACGGTGAACGCCGCGCCACCCTCGGGGGCGTGGCCGGCGTTCACCGTGCCACCCAGCCGTCCGACCAGGGCACCAACGAGGGCGAGCCCCACGCCCGTACCGACCTGGCGGACGCCGCGGTAGCGCTCGTAGAGGACCGAGCGGTCGAAGGCCACGGGCAGGTCGGCCTCGGTCAGTCCCGGACCGCCGTCGCGTACCGAGATCACCGCAGCAGCAGGCGATCCCGCGTCGGTCGCTTCGCTCGACAGCCCGAGCGACAGCACGATCGGGGCGCCGGAAGGGGTCACTCGCAGGGCATTCTCCGCGAGTCCGTCGACCACCTGTCGGATGCGCGTCGGGTCGGTGCGGACAAACACCGGCGCTGGCGGCAGCTCGGCCGAGAAGAGCACGCCCAGCGAGAGACAGCGCGCCGACCAGACGGCTGCGGCGTCCGCCACGAGCGAGGTCAGGTCGACCTCGGCCAGGTCGAGTCGGAAGTCGTCGGCGCCGAGCCTGGCGAGGTCGAGCAGGTCAGAAACCAGGCGCTGCAGGCGGTTTGACTCAGCGACGATGGTCTCGCCCGCCGCGACGGCGTCACCGTCGACAGCGACTCCGTCGGCCACGGCCTCGGCAAAACCTCGGATCGCGGTGAGCGGGGTGCGCAGCTCGTGGCTGATCGACAGCAGGAACTGGCGCTGCCTGCCCTCGGACGTCGCGAGTGCTGCTGCCAGCGAGTTGAGACTCTCGGCGACGTCGGCCACCTCGGCAGGCCCGTCCGGACGCAGCCGGATGTCGCGCTCGCCGGCGGCGAGCCGGTGCGCGGCCGACGCTGCGTCGACGAGGGGGCGAGAGAT
This sequence comes from Acidothermaceae bacterium B102, assembly GCA_033097465.1. Lineage (GTDB taxonomy): Bacteria > Actinomycetota > Actinomycetes > JAWWOL01 > JAWWOL01 > JAWWOL01. The sequence goes on along the minus strand of AP028633.1, from coordinate 1,364,191 downwards.
GCGGCGCGCGAGGAGGGCGCCGAACAGACCGGCGCAGAGCAGCCCGATCGCCAGCGCACCAAGGAATCGACGCAGCACGGTACGGGTGACGGCGGCGGCGACCGAGGACCGTTGAGCCAGTACGACTCCGCCGTCGCTCGCGACCGGCGCGACCTCGACGAGGTAGCGGTGGCCACCGATGAGGCGGCTCGTCGAGAGGGTCTGGCCCGCCTGGGCCGCGGTGAGGTCGGCCTGGTCGATGGCGAACGTGCCGAGCCTGCGGCCGTTGGCCCGGACCCGTACCAGCTCGATGCCCGTGTTGCTCAGCACACGGCTCACCGGGTTGGTCGGCCGGGTGTTGGCGGCGCGGGAGGCCAGCTCGGCGACGAGTCCGGCCTCGCGGTGCAGCGTCGACCGTGCCTGCCCGTCGTAGGAGTGGCGGATCAGACCGAGCGCCACAAGCCCCGCCAGCAGCACGGCGGCCGCCACCGCACCGCAGATCGCGAGGGTGAGCTGTCGGGTGACCGGACTGCGCCGGCTCACGTGGTGGGTTCCTGCGCCGCGTAGCCGACGCCGCGTACAGTGCGGATGAGATCGCCGTCCGGGCCGAGCTTGCCGCGCACCTGGGCGACGTGGACGTCGACGGTGCGGGTGCCCGCGGCGGCGCTGTAGCCCCAGACCTCGGACAGCAGCTGCTCGCGGGTGAAGACCCGCCCCGGCTTGCGCATCAGGTGGGCCAGCAGGTCGAACTCCGTTGCTGTCAAGGCAATCTCGCCGCCGGCATCGGTGCTGACGCGGCGGGCCTCGGGGTCGAGCGACAGCGGGCCGAGGCGCAGGGGTGGCCGGCCGGTCTCGCCGCGCGATCGTCTCAGGACGGTGCGGACGCGGGCGACCAGCTCGCGCGGGCTGAACGGCTTGGTGATGTAGTCGTCGGCACCGAGCTCGAGGCCGAGGATGCGGTCGACCTCGTCGTCGCGCGCGGTGACGAACAGTACGGGCGTCCAGTCGCCGGCGGCGCGCAGCAGCCGGCAGACCTCGGTGCCCTCCATCTCGGGCAGACCGACATCGAGCACGATGGCGACGGGTTGCAGCCGCCGCGCCGCGGCGAGCCCGGAGCGGCCGTCCCGCTCGACGTGCACGCCGAAGCCCTCGCGGGTCAGGTAGAGCCGGACCAGGTCGGCGATCGCGCCCTCGTCCTCGACGACGAGGACGAGGCCTTTGGTCGCAGCGGTTGTGTCCACTCCCGCAGTATCGACGGAGCAGCGTCGCGGAGGGTCAACGCCACGTTCGGGTTGTGTACGAGCCGCAGGTCACGGTGGCCGCGCAACGACAACGATCTGATCACGGTTTGCCGCCTGCCAACCGTCACGGCCGCCTGCGGGAGGGTCCTCGCGGGCGCGAACCGGCAGGTCAGGGGTGCTCTCCGGCGAGCCTCTGGCGTTGGTCCGTGCCTCGTGCCAGGACTCTTGACAGCCCTAGGTGATCGGCCTACGGTGACGCCAGAAAACGATTTCTCACGTCGTTGGACCCCCGCCTCGACCTCACCCTGGGAGCGCAGTCGATGAACCCCGAGAAAACGACTTCTCACGACACCGAGCAGGGCGAGGACGGCCTGTCCCGGCGCACCCTGCTGCGCGCCGCCGGGACCGGCGCGATGGCCTTGGGCGGCGCCTCGCTCCTCGCCGCCTGCAGCTCGGGCAGCTCGACGCCTGCCGCCGCGTCGGCCACCAGCGCAGCCGGCGCGGCGACCTCGGGCGCCGCTGCCGCGACCTCAGGCGCAGCGGGTGCCACCTCGGGCGCAGCCGCCGCTACGTCAGCGACCACCGCCGCACCCGCCGTCTCGGGCAATCTGACCTTGGCCTATCTCGGCACCGCCGAGCAGGCCAAGTCCTGGGAGTTCTTCTTCGGCGAGTTCAGCAAGAAGTACCCCGACGTCAAGCTGAAGTCGACCGCGGTGCCGGTGGACAACTGGGCCGCATTCTTCGACAAGGTCTCCACGCAGATCGCCGGCGGGGCCAACTACGACCTCATCCAGATCGCCACCGAGGGCATGCAGCTCTTCGCCGGTCAGGGCCTGCTGCTGCCGCTCGACACCTACATCGCTCGCGACAAGGCCGAGGTCTCGGCGTTCTTCTCCGACGAGAGCCCCGCCCTGCAGAAGTGGAACAAGGACCTCGACTCGCCCGGCGGCAAGACCTACTACCTGGCCTCGGGCTTCAACACGATGTGCATGTGGCTCAACACCGACGTGCTCAAGAAGGCCGGTGTCGACGTCCCCGCCCCGACGTGGACCTGGGACGACTTCCTGACCATGGCCCGTACGGTGAAGCAGAAGACCGGTGCCTTCATGTACCCCGCGACCGCGGAGTACTTCATCGGGGTCATGCCCTGGCTCACGACCAACGGGGCCTCGACCCTGACTGCCGACTGGAGCAAGGCCACCTGCAACACCCCCGCAGCCGTCGAGGCCGCGACCTTCGCCCGTCAGCTGGTCAAGGAGGGCCTGAGCCCGGCGCCCGGCGGCTCGTTCGACCGGTTCTCGCTCACCGTCCAGGGCAAGATGGCCGGCTTCGGTGCCGGCCGCTGGCCGATCATCCAGATCCGGCAGGCCAACGCGGTCAGCAAGATGACGATCGTCCCGTGGCCGCAGAAGACGGGCAACGGCAGCCCGGTCGGCTGGGGCAGCTTTGGCATCACCAAGTCGACGAAGAACCCCGAGGCGGCCTGGGCGCTCAACAAGTTCTACGTCTCGGCTGCCGGCATGGCCGCCACCGACCACATCGGCAGCACCGTGACCCCGTCACGGGAGAGCCTCGCCCACTCGTCCCCGTACACCGACAACTCGCCGTCCGGGACCAACTACCTCTGGGACGCCCTCAAGTACGCGACCCCGGTGCCGTCGCCGCTCAAGGGAAATCTTGTGCAGGAAGCCATCGAGGACATCTGGGGACAGATACTCAGCGGTAACGTCACTCCGCAGAAGGGCATGGACCAGATGCAGGCAAAGGTGAGCTCCTACCTATGAGCAGTGCATGACCGCCCAAGCCATACGACGGGATCGATCGGGTGCGGCGCTCACCGAGAGGTTGGCGCCGTACCTGTTCCTGTCCCCGGCCTTCCTGCTCTTCGTCATCTTCGTCGTCGCCCCGGTCCTGGCGTCGTTCGTCCTGGCCTTCGTCAACTGGAACCTGCTCGGCAGTCCCTCGTGGGCCGGCTTCCACAACTTCGCCAAGCTCGGCAACGACCCGGTGCTGCTCGACGCCCTGCGCAACACGCTGATCTTCACCGCCTCGTCCATCGTGCTCCACGTGGTGTTCGGCACGCTGCTCGCGATCGCGGTCAACAGCCGGATGCCGCGGGTCCTGCGCTACCTGCTCCGTACCTCGATCTTCTTCCCGTTCCTGATCTCGTGGGCCGCGGTGTCGCTCGTCTGGAAGTACGCGCTCGACCCGTCGTTCGGCATCTTCAGCTACTACACCCACCAGCTCGGCCTCTCGCAGAACTGGCTGATCGACAAGAGCACCGCCCTGATCGCGCTGATCTTCGTCGACTTCTGGCACACGATCGGCTTCGCGTTCGTGGTCCTGCTGGCTGGTCTGCAGGCGATCCCCGAGATGTACTACGAAGCCGCCACGGTCGACGGCGCCAGCGCGTGGCAGCGGTTCTGGAAGATCACCGTCCCGCTGCTGTCCCCGTCGTTGTTCTTCGTGACCGTCATCAGCTTTATCGGGGCGTTCCAGATCTTCGAGCCGATGTTCCTCATGACCCAGGGCGGCCCCGGTGACTCCACCATCTCGATCGTGCAGTACCTCTATCAGACCGTCTTCCGGACTTTTGACGTCGGGTACGGCGCGGTGCTCGCGCTCGTGGTCTTCGCCATCGTGCTCGTCGTGACCGGGCTGCAGTTCAGGTTCCTCCGGCGATTCGTGCACGAGGCATGAGCGCCGAGGCAGTGGAGGGCAAGGTCGACCTAGCGACGGTACGGGGGTCCGTCGCGCCGACACCGACGCTGCAGCAGGACAAGCGGCGCGCGGTGGTGCGCAAGTCGCGGCACGCGGTGTCGCTGCTGCTCATGCTCGTGTTCGCCCTCATCATGGTCGCGCCGGTCTGGTGGGTCTTCATCACCGCCATCGCGCCCGACGCCGAGGCGTTCAACCTGCCGCCCAACTGGTTCCCGATCCACTGGAACACCAACAACTTCGGCCACGTGCTCGACCTGCTGCCGCTGGGCCAGCAGGCGCTGAACAGCGTCGAGATCGTCACCTGCATCACCGTCGGCGCCCTGGTCACGAGCACTCTGGCGGCCTACGGCTTCGCCCGCTTCGAGTTCCGCGGCAAGAACGTGCTCTTCCTGTTCTTCCTGGCCGGTCTGATGGTGCCGCCGCAGAGCACGGTGATCCCGCTCTTTCTCCTCATGCGCCACCTGCACCTCATCGACCACAAGAGCGCGATCGTGCTGCCCGGCCTGGTCAGTGCGCTGGGCATCTTCCTGCTCCGGCAGTACATCGAGTCGATCCCGCGCGAGCTCGACGACGCCGCCAAGATCGACGGCCTCGGCCACCTGGGTGTGCTGCGCCACGTGATCATCCCGCTCGCCTCGCCCGCCATCTCGGCGCTTGGCATCTTCGTCTTCCTGACGGCGTGGAACGACTTCTTCTGGCCGAGCACCGTTCTCAGCAGTGCCAAGAACATGACGCTGCCGGTGGGTCTCGCGTCGTTGCTGAGCGCCCAGGGCGACGGCGAGGCAACGGTCATCTTTGCCGCCATCACGCTCGTGGTCCTGCCGCTGCTGGTGCTGTTCCTGATCTTCCAGCGCAGCCTGGTCCAAAGCATCGCGAGCACGGGGATCAAGGGATGACGACCTTCCTCACCGACGACGCGCCCGCCACCGAGGGCGGCCTGCCGCTGCGGGCGGCGCTGTCCTGCTGCTACGCCAACCTCAGCCGGCTGCTCGCCCTGGACGGGCTGTTCGTCGCGGGCCTGCTGGCGGCGTTGGCCCTGGCCTTCCTCGTCCCCGACGTGCTGCAGGCGGCGGTCGTCGTCCTGGTCGCGGCGCCGGTGTGGCTCGCCATCTCGACCATGTGCACGGCGTTGGCGGCCGAGCGGGCCGCCCCGTCCTTGGCCCCGACGTTGCGCGCTGCCGCTCGTCCCGCTCTCGTCGTGACAGTGCCTTTGGCGGTCGTCGCGACCCTGCTCTCGCTGTCGGTCAACGCCGTCCGGGCCGATGGCGGACTCGACCACGCGGGAGTGGTCCTGGTGGCCTCCCTCGGCGTTAACGGCGCGCTGACGGTGATCGCCGTGCTGCTGACGCCGCTGGCGATGGCGGCTGCTGCCACCGGCGAGCGTGGGCTCCGCCGTACCTTCCTGGTCGCGCTTGCTCTCGCCGTACGGCGGCCTCTCGCCATTGTCGCCGGGGTTGCCTTCGCCGTCGTGCTGGGCCAGCTGACGGCGTGGTTCGGCCCGTTGGTGCTCGTGCTCTTCCCGGCGCCTGTCGCGCTCCTCGTGCAGTACGGCGTCGCCGCCCTGCTCCCGCCGAAGGACGGCCATGTCTGACCGCGCCCCCTACACCGGCGACCGCCGGCGCCACGTCGCCATGCCGCTGGGTGGCATCGGCACCGGCAACGTCGCCCTCGGCGCGACGGGTGTCCTCAAGCAGTGGCAGCTGCACCACCAGGGCAACCACCTCGGCTTCTTGCCGCAGGCGTTCTTCGGGCTGCGCCTGCTCGGTGTCGAGCCGCCGCTGCACGTCCGCCGGGTGCTGCAGTCACCGCCGGTCGATGCCCACCCCGAGCCCGCGCCCGAGGTCAACGACCAGCTCGATGCGGCCGGCGACTACCAACGTCCGTTCGCGTGGGACACGGTCGCGACCACCGCCTTCAGCGGCGCCTACCCGTTCGCCCGCATCGCGTACGAGGACGACTGGCCGGTCGACGTCCGTCTCGAGGCCTACACGCCATTTGTGCCGCTCGATGCCGAGGCGTCGGGGTTGCCGCTGGTGAGCTTTACCTTCACCGTCACCAACCGGTTCGTGCACGACATCGGCGGCTGGCTGCTCGGAACCCTGCAGAACGTCGTCGGCTGGGACGGTGTCACGCCCATCCGTGACGCGAGCTGTGCCGTGCTTGGCGGCAACGTCAACCAAGGCGGCTCCCTTGCGGGTGGCACCGCAGTGCGGATGTCCAACCCGGGCCTCGACCCCCTGCACCCCGGGGCCGGCACGATGACCCTCTGGAGTCCGTCGCCGGCGGCCGTGCTGCCGCAGTTCGACGATGCCGACACGGCTCTCGCGTTCGTCGACTCGCTCAAGCTGTTGGGCCCCACCGTGCTCGAGGACTGGAGTCCGGCGGCGGTCGCACGGTCGCTGTCGGCGTTGCGCCCGCCCGTGGCTGCGCCGTCTCGCCCGAGCAACCCGGGCTCGACCTGGGCGGCTGGTCTCGCCGTGCCTTTCCACCTGGCACCAGGTGAGACGGCGACCGTCGAGATCGTCCATGCGTGGCACTTTCCCAACCGCTACAACGACTTCGACGCGTTCGGGGCTGCCGACGAGACGCTCCCGCGGCCGACCTGGATCGGCAACGCCTACACCCAGCACTTCACCGGCGCCGACCAGGTGGTCGAGCGCTACGCCCACGACCGGGTCGAGCTCCACGACGCGAGCGTGCGGTGGAGCGACGCCATCCACCAGAGCACGCTGCCCGACGTCGTCGTCGACGTGCTCGAGGCCCAGCCATCGCTGATCCGCAGCCCGACGACGTTCCGTACCGCTGATGGCCACTTCTATGGCTACGAGGGCGTTCTGGGTGAATCGACCCTCAACTGGAACGGCAACGTCGGCGGTTCGTGCCCGCTCAACTGCACCCACGTCTGGAACTACGAGCAGGCGCTCTCGCGGCTCTTCCCCGAGCTCGAGCGGTCGATGCGCGAGACCGACTGGGACGTGCTGCAGGCCCCCGAGGGTTACCTGCCCCACCGGGTCCTGCTGCCACGCGACCGGCCTCAGCTGCACGGCCGGCCCATCGGCGGCCCGACGCGACCAGCTCTCGACGGCATGCTCGGCACGGTGCTCAAGACCTACCGCGAGGCGCGTCAGGGCGCCGGCATCGCCTGGCTCGAAGGCTATCTGCCCCACATGAGGCGGCTGATGGACTACGCCTCCGAGACCTGGGACCCCGACGAGACCGGCGTCCTCACCGGCGACCAGCCGGTCACCCACGACATCAGCCTGCAAGGCGCCAACATGTACGTCGGCGGGCTCTGGCTGGCCGCCCTGCGCACCATGGAGGTCGTCCTCGAGGTCACCGGCAACAAGGGCGAGTCCGTCGACTACGCGCGCCGCCTCGCCCAGGCCAGCACCGCCTACGACGACCTGCTCTGGAGCGGCGAGTACTACAGCCAGAGCTCCGAGGGCGAGGCCTTCGACTTCGGATCGGGCTGCCTCGCCGACCAGCTGTTCGGGCAGGCGTGGGCCCACCAGCTGGGCCTGGGTCACGTGCTGCCGCGGGACCACGTCCGTACCGCGCTCGCCTCGATCGTGCGCTACAACCACCGCGAGGGCTTCCGCGGCTTCGAGCACGGCTACCGCGTCTTCGCCGATGCCGACGACTCCGGGCTGCTCATCTGCACCTGGCCCCACGGCGGTCGTCCCGATGTGCCGATCCGCTACGCCGACGAGGTCTGGACCGGTGTCGAGTACCAAGTGGCTGCCCACTGCCTCTACGAGGGCCTGCAGGACGAGGGCCTGCTGCTGCTGCGATCGCTGCGGGGGCGCTACGACGGCAGCCGCCGCAACCCGTACAACGAGATCGAGTGCGGCGACCACTACTCGAGGGCGATGGCCGGCTGGGCGGTGCTCGAGGCGCTGACCGGCTCGTCGTACGACGCGCTCTCGGGCCATGCCCAGCTGGGGCTCGGGGCGACGCGCTACCCGTTCCTGGCCGCCACCGGCTGGGGCGAGGTGCGGGTCGACGGCCGCTCGGTCTCACTGGTCTGCCGCGGCGGGATCATCGCGATCCAGTCGCTCACCGTGCCGGGCACCGCAGCCGGGCTCTACGTCAACGGCGAGCCAGTGGCGACGGCTGCCGAGGGCGACCGCACCCGCCCGTTGGGTCCGGTGATGCTCACCGTCGACGAACGTCTGGTCGTGACGCTCGCCGGCCGCTGACGACCGCAGCAATCCCCTGTCGCAGTCTTGTATCGTCGGCGCTCATGACCATGCGGTCGTTGGACACGGACTACCTGGTCGTCGGCGCCGGTGCCATGGGCATGGCGTTCACCGACGCGTTGATCGATCATGCCGACGTCCACGTGACCCTCGTCGACCGTCGCAGCACGGCCGGCGGCCACTGGCTGGATGCCTATCCGTTCGTCCAGCTCCACCAGGCCTCGCAGTTCTACGGAGTCGCGTCGACGGTCCTCGGTGACGGAGCGCTGCAGATCGACGGACCGGAGGCGGGCCTGCACCAGAGAGCCCGGCGGGCAGAGATCCAGAACTACTACGACCATGTGCTGCATGATCGCTTCATCGGCTCGGGGCGGGTCACCTTCCTCGGCGGCAGCGACTACCGCAATGACGGTGACGCGCACCTGGTCACGTCCCGTGTCTCGGGCGAGACGGTGCACGTCAAGGCGCGTCGACGCGTCGTCGACGCCGCCTATCTCTCGCCGACGATCCCGGCGACGACGCCGCCGCCCTTCGGCGTTGCCCCAGGCGCCCGCGTCGTCCCGGTCAACCAGCTCGCGTCCCTCGGCGAGGCTCCCCAACGCTTCGTCATCGTCGGCTCCGGCAAGACCGCGACGGATGGGATCGTCTGGTTGCTGAAGAACGGCGTCGAGCCCACCCGCATCACCTGGGTGCGGCCGCGGGAGCCGTGGATGCTCAACCGGGCCGTCATCCAACCGGACCCGCTCGTCGCGCTGAAGACGATCGAGGACATGATGGCCGCGGCTGCCGAGGCGGAGTCGCTCGACGACCTCTTCCTGAGGCTCGAGGCCGCGGGCGTCATGCTCCGCATCGACCCGGACCTGATGCCCACGATGGTCAAGGCACCCACCCTCGGTCGCTGGGAGCTCGACCTCCTCCGTACCGTCGAGGACGTCGTTCGGCTCGGACACGTCGACCACGTCACCGAGCAGGACCTGGTGCTGACCGGGGGACTCGTGCCGCTGCGCGCAGGCTCGCTCGTGGTGCACTGCGCGGCGTCGGGACTTCGTTATCCCCCGCCCGTTCCGTTGTGGCAACCGGACAGGATCCGGCTCCAGACGATCAGGGCCGGCTTCCCGTGCTTCGGCGCGGCGCTGGCCGGGTTCGTCGAGGCGACCCGTGACGACGACCGTGAGCGCAACCGGCTGTGCCCTCCCAACTCTTTCGCCGACACCCCGGCCAGCTGGGCCCGCATGCAAGCGCGTGGGGCCCTGGCAACGCGAGCGTTCAGCAGCGAGCCCGACATCCAGGCCTGGGCCAACCGGTGCGCCTTGAACCTGGGCCGGATCGCACCGTCTCAGCGCGCGATGCCGGCCGTGCAGGAGGCAGCGGTACGGGCGGCTGCCGCCGCTGACCGCGGGCTGGAACGGATGTCGGCCTTGGCCGACGTGTCCACGACCTCGGCGGATCAGCGGTACTCGGGGTTCTCGTAGTCGAAGCGACATCCGGCGTCCCACTCCGAGCGCTGATTGCCGTGCGCCGGGATGCCGCCTGCATCCTTGAGCACCCGAGCCAGGTGGATGAGGTTCCACGTCATGAACGTGGTGTTGCGGTTGGTGAAGTCGTTTTCCGGGCCGCCGGAGCCAGGGTCGAGGTAGGACGGACCAGGCCCCGCCTCGCCGATCCATCCGGCGTCCGCCTGTGGCGGGATCGTGTAGCCGATGTGCTGCAGCGTGTAGAGCACGTTCATCGCGCAGTGCTTGATGCCGTCCTCGTTGCCGGTGATGAAGCAGCCGGCAACGCGTCCGTAGTAGAGGTACTGGCCGGCGTCGTTGAGCAGGTGAGAGCCGCCGTACAACCGCTCGTGGACCTGCTTCATGATCGAGCTGTTGTCGCCGAGCCAGATCGGTCCGGCAAGCACGAGGATGTCCGCGGCGAGCACCTTCTCGAAGATCTCCGGCCAGTCGTCGGTGGCCGCGCCGTGCTCGCGCATGTCTGGCCACACGCCGGTCGCGATGTCATGGTCGATCGCCCGGACGATGTCGACGCCGATGCCGTGTTCCCGCATGATGTGGGCACTCGCGTCGACCAGCCCCTGCGTGTTGCTCGGCTCGGGGGATCGCTTCAGCGTGCAGTTGATGAAGAGGGCCTTGAGGTCGCTGTAGTCGGGCAAGGTTGCCGTCATGACGAGTCCCTTCGGTCAGCCGGTGAACGGCGGTCGGTGGTCTTCAGCAGTGACGGCAGCATCCTCCCGTGCCCGAACTGGTCGGCCCCCGGCCCGAATCGGGACCTAAGTCTCTGGTCGACGCGGCCCTCGGTCGGCCAAGGTTACGGAGGCGTAACCTACGCAACCGTAACCAGGAGGCTGTCGTGCCCGCTCCGCTTCGTCCGGTGGTCATTCAAGGCGGCATGGGGGTCGCCGTGTCGTCCTGGCAGCTCGCCTCCGCCGTGGCCCGTACCGGCCAGCTCGGGGTGGTGTCGGGCACCGCGCTCGACATCGTGCTGGCCCGGCGGTTGCAGGACGGCGACCCGGGCGGCCATGCGCGCCGGGCACTGGCCGGCTTCCCCCGGCAGGACGTCGCCGAGTGGGTGCTGGAGCGCTACTTCAGCGAGGGAGGCCGGCCGGCGGGGGCGTCGTACGCGCCGGTGCCCAAGCTGGCGTTGACCGGGGCCCGCAAGGCCCGCGAGCTCGCCGTGGTCGCCAACTTCGTCGAGGTGTTCTTGGCCAAGGAGGACCACGACGGCCCGGTGGGCGTCAACTACCTGGAGAAGGTGCAGCTGGCCACGCCGTTCGCCGTGCTCGGCGCGATGCTGGCCGGTGTCGACTACGTGCTGATGGGAGCCGGCCTCCCCCGCGACATTCCTTTGCTGCTCGACGATCTTGCGGCGGGTCGGCCGGGTTCGACCCGCGTCGACGTCGATGGCTCGACGCAGGAGCACCGGCTGACGGTCGACCCCGCAGACTGGGGATCGCACGCGGCGCTGCGTCGCCCGGAGTTCCTCGCCATCGTCTCCTCGGACACGCTGGCGGCCTATCTCGCGCGGGAGGAGCAGACCCGGCCCGACGGCTACGTCGTCGAGGGCCCGACGGCCGGCGGGCACAACGCGCCGCCACGCGGTCGGCTGGTCCGCGACGAGGACGGTGAGCCGGTCTACGGACCCCGCGACCAGGCCAACGTCGACCGCATGGTCTCGCTCGGTCAGCCGTTCTGGCTGGCTGGCTCGTACGGGACCCCGGAGCGGCTGGCCGAGGCGCTCGCGAGGGGGGCGACGGGCATCCAGGTCGGAACCGCCTTTGCGCTGTGCCACGAGTCAGGCCTGACCACGGACCTGCGCGACGCCGCCCTGGCCGGCATCGCCGCGGGCCGTGCCACGGTCAGTACCGACATGGCGGCCTCACCCACCGGGTTCCCGTTCAAGGTGGTGAGCGCGCCGTTGCTGCCCACTGCTGGGCACATCCAGCAGCACCGGGTACGGCTCTGCGACCTGGGCGTGCTGCGCGTCCCGTTCCAACGGCCGAGCGGGCGCGTCGGCTATCGCTGCCCGGGCGAGCCGGTCGACGTGTTCATCGGCAAGGGCGGGACGGTCGATCAGACCGAGGGCGTCGCCTGCCTGTGCAACGCGCTGTTCGCCAACATCGGTCTCGCCCAGACGCGCCCGGACGGCTACGTCGAGCCGCCGCTGCTCACCCTCGGGTCGGACCTCGACGGTGCGGTCCGACTGCTTGCCGCGCACCCGGGTGGCTGGTCCGCGACGCACGTCGTCGACTGGCTGCTGGCCAGCCCTGTCTAGGCGAGCGGCCCGAATCCGTCGAAGTCGATGTCGAGAAACTTGCACGTGGCGCGCAGCTCGGCGACGCGATTGCCGGGTACGGCGTGGATGTGGTTGGCGCCGAACCGGGACAGGAACTCCGACGCGGTTGCGTCGAAGCGACTGAACGCGTGCGGCCACTCGTACGTCGAGGCGCGCGACAGCCGCTCGGTCGTCGCCCCGTCGTACTCGCAGAACTCGCCGGTGAGTACGTGCATCCGGTAACGCCCGTTGAGGCGGGTGAGCCGCGCGAACGTCATGTCACCGGCCGCGGCGACGTGCTGCACGGATGCGCCACCGGCGGGGAAGTAGAAGATCTCCGGCATGAGGTGGACCTTGGCCATGTTGACCGCCGGGTCGTCCGAGCGGCCGGCGAACCACGTCGCGTGCTGACCGGAGTTGCAGAGGTCCCAGATGTCGAGGTCCTCGTGGTAGTGCCGCACGTCGGCGAACAGCACCGGCGTCCCCGAGATCTTCTTCAGCATCTGCATGGTGAGCGCCGCGTCCATGTCTGCCTCGGTTGAGCAGACGAACGTCTCCTTGGGCCCGTCCCAGTCGTACGGGTCGTTGAGAAACGCCTCGGCGATGTCCATCGTGCACCAGCTGCGGGTCATCTCCGGCTGGCCCTTGATGCCGCAGAAGTCGAGGTTCCACTCCGCGATGAGCTCCTTCATCGTGTAGTAGACCCGGATCTGGCGCTCGAGCAGGTCGGGCGTCAGCTGCTTGCCGTCGTAGTGCACCTTGGCCGCGTGGGCCTCGAGCCAGAGGCGGGCGTTGGTGACGAGGGCATCGTTGACCGACGCCGAGCGGTGCACGAGCTCGTACTGGTCGATCTCCTCGACGTCGACGCCGAACTTCTCCATCCACTGGTCGGTGTTGGAGACGGCGGTGTACATGCCCATAGGCCGGCCGCCGATGCGACCGAACGTCGAGCCACGCAGCCCGTTGGCAGCGGCGCCCGCCCGCGCCAGCGAGTCGAGTCGGCGCAGCACTGCAGGGTCTTCGACATTGCCCCACGCCCGCTCATGGACCCGGCCGATCTGGTCGAGACCGCCGCCGGCCGCGAGCATGCCGACCATGCCGGGATAGGTGGGGTCGATGTTGGAGAACAGCACGACGGCGCCCGCAGTCTCCCGTACCGCGAGCATCGTGAAGTGCGGGAACGCCCAGACCGGCACGTTGACGACGGTCAGGTCGGGGCGCTGGTTGGCGAGGGTACGGGAGACCTGCACCGCGGAGGCGTTGGAGTGGATGTCGCCCTCGGCCGTCAGCACCGTGTGGCCCAGCGCCTCCAGGGCGGCGACGATGCGGGCTTGAACCTCGAGGCCGAAGAATTCGATTTCCCGGTGGACGTAGTCACGCCCGTCCGAGACGGTCATGACGGCGACGGTGGCCATGGGTGCTCCTCGCGGTGGACGGCGTGCGATGGGTGATCAGCGGTCAAGGGTGACGACGGGTCCGGACGAAGTCCGGACGAGCAGCTGGAGTGGATGGACGGAGCGACGGGCCAGGCCGGTCTGGCCGTCGATGCGGGCGAGCAGCATGGACAGCGCCTGGCGTGCCATCTCGCCCACCGGTTGGGCCAGCGAGGTGATGGGCGGCGTGACGAACTCTGCCCAGTACGGGTCGTCGACCCCGACCAGGGCGAGGTCCTCGGGGATGCGCAGCTGTGCCTCGCGTACGGCCTTGAGTGCGCCGAGGGTCATGAAGTTGTTGGCCACCACGAGCGCGGTGGGTCGGTCGGCGGAGGCCAGCACCCGGGTCACCGCGCGGTGGCCGCCCTCGATGCGGAAGTCACCGACGAGGGTGCGCGGCCGCAGCCGGGCACCGCGCATCGCTTGCTCGTAGCCCTGCAGGCGTTCGGCCGTCGTCTCGACGCCCTTGCGGCCGCCGATGTAGGCGATGGACCGGTGGCCCAGGTCGATGAGCAGCTGGGTCGCCTGGGCCAGGCCGGTGACGTTGTCGGCGATGACCGTGTCGGCCCGTGGGTCGGACACCTCACGGTCGAACGCCACGACCGGGATGCCGGCGTCGATCAGCTCGCCGATCTCGGGCGCGTCCGGATCGGACGGCGAGACGATGACGCCGGCGACGTGCTCGTCGGCGAGCATGCGCAGGTAGGTGCTCTGCTTGTCCGGCGACTCGTTGGTGCCGCAGACGAGGACGCGGTAGCCGAGCCGGAAGCCCTCGTCCTCGATGACCTTGACCATCTCGCTGAAGTGCGGGTTCTCGATGTCGGAGACCATGACGCCGATGGCGTCGATGCGCTGCAGCCGCAGGTTGCGAGCCAGCCGGTTGCGCCGGTAGCCGAGCTCGGCTACCGAGGCGTTGACCCGGCGCTGCAGGTCGGCATCGACGCGGACGTCGCCGTTGAGGGTGCGGGAGACGGTCGCCGGAGAGACGCCGGCGTGCTCGGCGACGTCACGCAACCGGACCTGGGCCTTCACCGGCGTCGTGGTGGCGCTGGCACGACGCGGCTCGACTCCCGGCCCACTGTCGGGAATCGGTTTCCCATGGTCAGGACCCTACGGAGAGCATGGGGAGGTGTCAATCGGCCCGACGCGTAGCCCTGAGGGGGCTGGAGCAGGGTCACGGCACCTCCTGAGAAATCGTTATCTCGATGAGGGCCATAGTAGAGCATCCACGCCGATAGGCCAGCCCCTCGACAAGGTTGGCCTCACCCGTCCGATGGCGCGGAGCCGAGCGGCATGCGACGGGTGACGACAGTGCGCGTCACCCGTCGCTCCCAGGCGGGATCGTCTGTTGCGGCGCTCTAGTTGCGGATCGCCAGCGAGGTCTCCGGGTCGAAGAAGTGCAGCCGCTTGGTCTGGATCGCGATGTCGATGTCGTCGCCGGCGCGGATCGGAGCGCGTGGGCCGAAGGCCGCGACCCACGCCGTGTGGTCGCGGGCCGAACCCATGTGGCCGGCGTCGTCCAAGCCCGCGTCCTTCTGGAGCAGCTTGGTGTCCTCGGTGACAGCGACCGGGATGTCTATGGCGAACCGGACGATGACCTCGGATCCGAGCGCCTCGGTCAGCAGCACGGTGACCTTGATCTTCTGGTCCTCGGGCATGTTGGGCACGATCGCCGCGGGATAGATGTCCTCGGACCGGACGCCCACGATGATCTTCTTGCCGTGGTAGCGCAGGAGGCCAGGACGATCAGCCACCCGGATCGGGTCGATGATCAGGTCGACCCCGGAGATCCGCAGTGACACTTGCTCACCGCGGACCGTGACGACGGCGGACCCCATGTTCATGGGTGGCGAACCGATGAAGCCGGCGACGAACACGTTGTCCGGGTTGTCGTAGATGGCCTGGGGCTCACCGAGCTGCTGGAGCACGCCGAGCTTCATCACGGCCACGCGCGTGCCCATGGTCATGGCCTCGACCTGGTCGTGCGTGACGTACATGGTCGTCGTGCCGAGGTCGCGCTGGATCTGGGCGATGTCGGCACGCATCTGTACGCGCAGCTTGGCGTCCAGGTTGGACAGCGGCTCGTCCATCAAGAAGACCTTGGGCTCGCGCACGATGGCCCGTCCCATCGCGACGCGCTGGCGCTGGCCACCCGAGAGCTGCTTGGGCTTGCGGTCGAGCATGTGGGTGAGGTCGAGCATCTCGGCCGCGTGGTTGACTCGCCGCTCGGTCTCCTCCTTGCTCATCTTCCGGATGCGTAAGCCGTAGCCGATGTTCTGGCGCAACGTCATGTGGGGGTAGAGCGCGTACGACTGGAAGACCATGGCGATGTCGCGGTCCTTGGGGGACAGCGTGTTGACGACCTTGTCGCCGATCTTCATCACCCCGGTGGAGATGTCCTCCAGACCGGCCACCATCCGCAGCGCCGTCGTCTTGCCGCAGCCGGATGGCCCGACTAGGACGAGGAACTCGCCGTCCTTGATGTCGAGATCCAGATCATGAACGGCGTGGAAGCCGTTCTCGTACAGCTTGTTCACCTTCTCCAGGGTCACCCCGGCCATGACGATCTCCTAGCTTCTCAAGGCAGCAGCCACAGCCGGATGGCGGGGCCGTCGTTGGGCAGGGACAGTTCCTCGTACTCGTTCGGTGCGAGATCGGCGGCGCCGAGCAGACCGGTCCACGGGCGGCCACCGCCGAAATGCTGCGCTGGCAGGGTGACGGGCTCTGCAGACGACCGGGTGGCCTGGACGAGGACGCACTGGTCGGCCAGCTCGCGGATGAAGACGATGCAGTCGGCGCCGACGTGCAGCCATCTCATCCCACCGGTACGCAGTGCCTGCAGCTGGGTGCGGAGCCCGAGCAGGCCGCGCCAGGCAGCCAGCAGCCGTCCGTCCCAGGTCTCGGGCGCGTCCCAGGGGAAGGGGCGGCGGCCGTCCTCACCGTTGACCCCCTCGAGCCCGATCTCGTCTCCGGCGTACAGACTCGGGATGCCGGGCAGCGTGGCCATCAAGCCGGCGGCGACTGCGACGAGCTCCGGTGCGCCGAGCACGGTCATCGCACGCGGGCTGTCGTGGGACGACAGGATGGTCAGGTTGTGCCGGGTGACATCCCAGGGGACGCCCGCCGTGAACGCACGCATGGTGGCGACCATGTCCTCGCCGGCAATCCGCGGCAGATCGATCGGCGCCCCGGTCGGTGCTCGGAACGAGTGATCGGGCGCACGCAGCCACGACCAGATGGGACGAGCAAAACCGCTGTAGTTCATCGTCCCGTGCCAGCCGTCACCCATCACGTCCTGGGTGTAGTCGTGACCGTGCTCGGCCAGCAGCAGGGCGTCGGGCGCGACGTTGGTCATGGTTGCCCTGATGGCCAGCGCGACGTCGTGATTGAGGTCGACGTCGCCGTGCCGGCCGGTCATGTTGGCCACGTCGATCCGCCAGCCGTCGAGGTTGCCCGGCGGCCGCAGCCACTGGGCAACCACGGAGTCCGGCCCCTCGTACAACAGCTCCCGCAGTCTCGCGTCTTGGTGGTTCAGCTTGGGCAACGACGGAACGTCGAGCCAGGACAGGTAGTCGCCTGGGTGCTCGCGGAAGATGAAGTAGCCCGCTTCGGCTGCGCTGCGGTCGGCGACCGCCGCCTCGAACCAGGCATGCGTCACGCCGGCATGGTTGGTGGTGAGGTCGCCGATCAGTCGCATGCCCCGGGCGTGCAGGGCGTCGGACAGGCGGGCCAGGGCGTCGTCACCGCCGAGCAGGGGATCGACGGTGTCGAAGGATGCGGCGTCGTAGCGATGGTTGGATCCCGCCGGAAAGATCGGGGTCAGATAGACCGTGTTGACGGACAGGCTCTGGAGGTGGTCAAGGTGCATCACCACGCCGTCGAGGTCGCCGCCGTACCACTGGAGGGCCGCAAGCGCGCCGTCGCCGACCACCGGGTCGTCCCAGGCCTGCGGGATCGCCCACGCGGGTGCCGGCCGCGATGTCGAGCGGGCGAAGCGGTCAGGAAAGATGTGGTAGACGACCGCGTCATCGGCCCAGGTCGGTGGCGGTGCGAACGTGGTGAGCTTGAAGTCCGTCGCGTCGGTGACGTCGTGCTCGACGACTCCGGCTCCGGTGACCCACCGGTAGTTGTACGTCCCCCCGTCGATCAGCCAGCGATAGCTAGCGATCGGGTTGGCGACGCTGATGTCAGCGCGGTACCACGTCTCGACCGCGTCCGTGCGGTCGACGTGGGCGTTGAACCACGCCGGCTCCCCGTCAACGACCACACGGACGTGCGCCTGACTGACCCCGGACGGGTGGGGGGCCCGCAGAAACACCGCCACGGTGTCACCGAGCTTGGGGTTCGGGTTCGAGACGTACAGGGGCGACCCGTCGTGATGGGGCTGGCGCCACGCCGTTGCCGATGAGCTCATCCCTTGACCGCACCCGACGTCAGCCCGCCGACCAGGAAGCGCTGCAGCGACAGGTAGAGGATCAGCACGGGGAGCGAGGCAAGGAGCGACCCCGCGCAGAAGACACCGAAGTTGGCGTTGCGCTGGGCGGCGATCAGACCGTAGAGGCCGACGGCGAGGGTCTGCTTGCTGGTGCTGGTGAGGAAGACCGACGCAAGGAGGAACTCGCTGTAGATGGCCACGAAGGTCAGCAGCCCAACGGTGGCGAGGATCGGGCGAACGAGCGGAAGGATGATGCCGAAGAAGACCTGCGCGTGCGAGGCGCCGTCGACCCGGGCTGACTCATCCAGCTCCTTCGGCACCGTGTCGAAGTAGCCCTTGAGCAGCCAGACATTGCCGCCGAGGACGCCGCCGCAGTAGGCCAGGATCAGCGCCCATGGGGTGTTCAGGCCGATCGCGGGGAAGATGCCGCCAATCTTGATGAAGATCAGGTACATAGCCACCAGCGCGAGGAGGGACGGGAACATCTGCAGGAGCAGCAGAGCGAGCATGAAGGTGCGGCGACCCCTGAAGCGGTAGCGGGAGAAGGCGAACGCGGCGCAGGCGCCGATAAACACTTGGGCCACCGCGGTCACGATGCTGATCAGCAACGAGTTGACGTACCACTGGGTGAAGTCGAGCCCAGTGGTGTCGAACAGTGCCTTGAAGTTCTTGAGGGTCGCGCCCGACGGGATGAGGTTGGTGCTCTGCAGTGACCCGGCCGGGTTGAGGGCCGCCGACACGATGAAGAGCGCCGGAAAGATGGCGAAAGCCAGGGCGAGGACCGCGACCAGGTAGCGCCAGCCGACCTGGCTGAACCAGGACCCTTTGGCGCTACCCAGGACGATCGGCTTTGCCGAGGAAGCCGCGGGCGACGTGGCTGCTGTCGTTGTGGTCATCAGTTCACGTCCTCGAGGGCCTTGGTCCGGCTGAACGTGGCAAGCGAGATGATCGCCACGATGATGAAGATGAAGATGGAGATCGCGGCCGCGAAGCCGAACTGCGCCCCACCGCCGCCGAAGGCCAGCCGATACGTGTAGCTGATCAGCAGGTCGGTCTTGCCGGCCGATGGGTTGTTGGCCGGGAAGGGACCGCCGCCGGTGAGCAGCTGGATGAGCGTGAAGTTGTTGAAGTTGAAGGCGAACGTCGCCACCAGCAGGGGCGCGACCGCGACCATCAGCATGGGCAGGATCACGGTGCGGAAGGCGAACAGGGGCGAGGCACCGTCGACTGTTGCCGCCTCCTTGAGATCACCAGGGACGGACTGCAGTGCGCCCGTGCACACGATGAACATGTACGGGAAACCCAGCCACAGATTGGTGATGAGCAGAGCCGCTCTGGCCGGCCAGACGCTGCCCAGCCAGTCGATATGCAGACCGGTGAGGCTGTTGATGAGGCCAAAGTCCTTGTTGTACATGCTCGCCCACACCAACGCGGTGACGAAGGCCGGTAACGCGTAGGGGATCAGCAGCAGTGACCGGGTGACCTTCTGACCCTTCATCCGAGAGTCGTTGAGCGCGATCGCGAGCAACAGGCCCAGGGCAAAGATGGTCAGGGTGCTGAAGAAGGCGAACGCGAGGTTCCAGAACAGGATGCCCGTGAACGACGACCTGATGGTGCTGTTGGTGAGCACCTTGGTGAAGTTGGAGAAGCCGACGTTCTGCTGCCAGCCCTGGGCAAGTGGCGCACCGTTGCCGGACTGAGGAGTCCACTGCGCGTCCTTGGCGACGTACACCGTCTTCGTGACGGAGTCCGTGATGGTGTCGGAGGACTTGTTGTAGACGTACCTCGACTGTCCCAGATAGGCAGACGAGATGCCGGACTCCTTCACCGCGCTGCCGTTGCCGGCCGGCACGGTGAAAGCGTTGAACTCATCGGACCTGGCGTTGACCTGGAGCGCGGAAAGGATCGTGTAGCCCTTCGCCGCCGTCACCTTGGTCAGCAGGCTGGACACGGTCACCGAGCCGGCGGCGACCGGATGCAGCCCCGAGCTGTCGCCGAGCTGGACCTTGTTGTTCGTGTCGACAAGGAAGTAGACGAACGGAGCCGTCAACGGGTTTGCTCCGGCCTTGACGGCGACGGACAAGGTGTAGCTGGTCGCGTTCGCGCCCTGCACGACGGGGCCGTTGACGGTGATGGCTGCGATCGACGCGGCCTTGGATGACCGGTGGCCGTCGCCGTTGTTGGTGAAGGCAGTCTCAAAGGTGTAGAGCACCGGATACAGCTGGAACATGATCATCAGCAGAATGCCGGGGACCAGGTACTTCAAGGGGATGAACTTGGGCGTCACGTAGGTGGCAACCACCACCAGGGTGGCCACGACAACGACGGCAAGTCCGGTCCATTCCTTTTGCCCCACGCACTTGACGAGGCCCAGGACGCCGATCGCTATGACCACCGCCAACAGCACGTAGCGGACTACTGCGCCGGCGGTGAACCCACCCTCGCCCCCTCCCGGGTCCAGGTCGTCCTCACTGGGGTGGTCGAGGTCGGGTTGCGCGGTGCTTATGGACGCCACGACGAAGACCTTTCGCTGGTATGGCGGGTCGCGGGACACCGGTCATGGTGAGTAGTGCCGGGTGGTGGGGGTCCCGTCCGCCACCACCCGGCACAGCTTCTGTACTACTGCTTGCCGATGGCTGCCTTGATGGTTGTCGCGGCAGCCGCGATCGTGGACACGGGGTCGTGGCCGGACAGGATGTTGAACTCCGCGATGCCCAGTGGCGTCCACACGGCCGCCATGGCGGGGATCGACGGCAGTGGGTCACCCACCTTGGCTCCACCACCAAAACCTGCCGTGTTCGGGTCGGCAGCGACCTCAGCGTTGTACTGCGCGGTCAGCGCCGAGGGCAGCGGATTGTTCTGGTAGAGCGCCGCAGCAACCGCCGGCTTGGTCAAGAAGTTCTCCACGAACTCTTCGGCAAATGACTTGTTCTTGGACTTGGCCGACACATAGAAGGCCTGGCTGCCAACGAACGCTCGTGCAGTCCCGCCGGCGAATCCCACCATGGGAACGACCTTGAAGGGGACCTTCTTGCCGATCTGGGCGGTCGCCCACGGGCCAGACTGCAGGAATGCGGCGTCGCCCTCGGAGAATCGGCTGATGACGTTGTTGTCGTTGATCGACGTCTTCAGGACGCCGGCCTTGGCGAGGCCCTGGATCTTCTGGTACGCGGTGGCCGCAACCGGCTTGCTCAGGCCGAGGTCGGACGGATCGTAGGCCCCGTTGGCCTGGACCCCGAACATGTAGCCACCGGCGGAGGTGTACAACGGCTCGGCGTTGTACGGGTCGCCCGAACCGGCCGTGCCACCGTCGGCCGGGAGGTCGAGGATCTCCTTGACCTTTCCCGCCTTCAGCAGCGCACTGCCCTGCGCCTGGAGCTCCTCGATAGTCGTCGGCGGCGTCTTGACCAGGTCGGTGTTGTAGAACAGGGCCAGGTTCTCGACGTCGTAGGGCACCCCGTAGATCTGCCCGTTGTAGGTGACGTTCTTGATGGCGATCGGGAGGAACGAGCTCGCCGTGGCCGCCGGCAGGTTGAGTGGCTCGATGGTGCCGTTCTGCACCAGGTTGCCGATCCAGTCGTTGGCACCGGCCACGACGTCCGGACCCTTGCCCGCGTTAGTCGCGGTTACGTAAGCTGTCTGCAAATTCGTTGCAACGGACTGGACGGCGACCTTGATTCCGTTCGCTGCGCCGAACTCGGTCGCGAACTTCTGGATGACCGGCGCCTTGAGCGCATCCGTCCAGATGGTCAGTCCCACGGCGCCGCCGACGCTCGGAGCCGCCCCGGAGGTCGCCGCCCCCCCCGCGGATGACGACGTCGCGGCGCTGGCGCCGGCCGAGCCGCTGCTCGCTGCTGCCGCGCTCGTCGAGCTGCTGGCTGCCGCTGCGCTCGTGGAACTACCGCTCGCCGCAGGCGCGGCCCCGTTCGAACTGCCACTGCTACACGCGGACACCATGGTCAGGGCCGCTACCGCCACGACGGTGCCTCGAAGCCCGGACATACGAGACAGCATGAAATCCTCCTCCGGCGTCAGACTTCGACGCGACGGTCGATTGACATCTCGGCGTAACCGCCCAGTAGCGGTAACGTTGGGAACGTAACGCCAGGGACTTTGCGTTGCAATAGACAGAGCAAACGTTGCACAGTTGTTACGCAACTTCGGAGGGCCCGTGAAGGTACGGCTGGCAGACATCGCCACCCAGGTCGGTGTCAGCGTCGCGACGGTGAGCCGGGTGCTGAACGGCAAGCCCGGCATCTCCGACGCGACCCGCCGAGCGGTGCTCGACGCCCTAGAGGAACGGGGCTACGAGACGCCCCCGGATCGCCACCGGGTCGGGCGAGCTGGGCTGGTCGTGCCCGACCTGGAGAACCCGATCTTCCCGTCCTTCGTCCGCCATGCTGAGGGCACCCTCGCTGCCCATGGGTTCGCGCCGTTGCTCTGCGCCGCCACTCCGATCATCGACGAGCGTGAGTACATCGACATGCTGGTCGACTGCGGCGTTGCAGGCATCATCTTCATCGCCGGTCGCCATGCCAACACCGAAACCGACCACAGTCGCTACCACGAGCTCAAGGCAGCCGGGATTGCCCTGTCCTTCGTCAACGGCTACTTCCCGGGCATCGACGCGCCCTTCGTCGCGTCCGACGACACGCAGGCACTGCGCCTCGCGTTCCAACACCTGTACGACCTCGGCCACCGGCGCATCGGCTGCGCCATCGGTCCGTCGCGCTACATCTCCACGCGACGCAAGGTCGCGGGATTCCTCCTGGGCTACCAGGAGACGGCTGCCCTGGGGTCCGTCCCTGACAAGAAGGCACTTGAGCGACTCGAAGCCGAGATGGTCGCCTATTCGGTCTACTCGGTCGAAGGGGGACAGGCGGCGGCCGAGCAGCTACTCCATCGAGGGGTCACCGCGATCGTCTGCGGGAGCGACCAGATGGCTCTCGGTGTGATCCGCACGGCGACGGCCAACGGACTGCGCGTACCTCACGACGTGTCCGTGATCGGGTACGACGACTTCCCCATAGCGCCGTTCCTCGCGCCGCCGCTCACCACGATGCGGCAGAACGTCGCCGCCATGAGCGTGATAGCGGTCAACTCGATGATGGACGAGCTCCGGCACAGTAGAACGGAAACCCGCGAGGTGCTGGTGGCAGCAGAGCTCGTCATCCGTGGGTCGACCGGCCCGGTGCCCGGGTCAGAGCCGGGACGCGTCGTCGACTGACGCCACGGGACGGCGGCGACCGCTCGACCAGCCGGCTCGTCATCGGGGCTGATGTGCTGCAGCCGAGGGCTCGCAACCGGACGCTGCCACGTAGACGCGGTAGTCCCACGGCCCGAGATCAAGAGTCAGCGAGCCGTCGAGGACGATCGGTGCGCCGGTCAGATAGTCGACGAACTCGCCCGTCAGCGGAGGGCGTGGAAATGCCACTCTCGTCGACTCGGGGCCGAAGTTGAACACCGCGAAGACGCCGTCCACGTCGTTGTGGCGTTCGAAGCTGAACACGTGCTGGGGATCGGTGTTGACCACCTGGACCATGGTCGCTCCGTGCCTGCCGTTGGCGAGCGCCGTGTTGGTGCGCTTGAGGGCGAACAACGACCGGTAGAGCTCGCCGACCGGATGTTCGCGCCACACGATGGGATCGCGCTCGAAGAACTCCAGCCGCTTGTCGTTGCCCGCTTCTTGGCCGTTGTAGAGCAGCGGCATCCCATCGCCGACGACAGACAGTGCGATCGTCGCCTCCAGCGCGTCGCCGAAGAGCTCGCGGTCGGTGCCCTCCGCGGAGTTCTGGTCGTGGTTGCTCACGAACGTCATCCTTATGGCGTCGTCCGGAAAGGCCTTCTCATTCCACGAGTAGTAGACAAGAAGTTTCTCGAGTCCGGCCTGCCCCTGCGCAATCTCGCGCATCGACTGCTGCCAGCTCCAGGCATAGGTCATGTCGAACGCCTCGGCATGCAGATCGCGCGACTCCCACTCGGCGAGCATGAACACCGGCTTGATCGCGTCGAGCTCGGCGCGAACGTTGTTCCAGAAATCCGTCGGGACGAACCCTGCGACGTCGCACCGGTAGCCGTCGAAGTCGAACTCCGTGACCCAGTACCGCATGGCCTCGGTCATGTACTCGCGCAGCTCCGGGTGGCGGTAGTCCAGATCGACGACGTCGTCCCAGTCCCACCACGGCGTCGGCTGCAGCTCTCCCCGCGTGTTGCGGGAGTACCACTCGGGGTGGCTGGCCACGAGAACGTTGTCCCATGCCGTGTGGTTGGCCACCCAGTCCAGGATGACGTACAGGCCGAGTTGGTGCGCCCGCTCGACGAACTCGCGCACATCGTCGTGCGTACCGAGCTCTGGGTTGACGCCGTAGTAGTCCCGCACCGCATAGGGACTTCCGAGGGCGCCCTTGCGATTGACCTCGCCGATCGGGTTGATCGGCATGAGCCACACGATGTCCACGCCGAGGGACCTGATCCGCGGGAGGTGCTCCTGGGCGGCGCGCAACGTGCCTGCCTCAGTGAGCTGTCTGACGTTGATCTGGTAGATCGTCGCACTGCGGGTCCACGGGGGGTGCTCAATGAGCACCTCGGGACGTGGATCGTAACGACCAACCATCGCTGACCTCGCCTCTCCTTACAGCCGGGGCGGGGTGGACCCACGGGTCGGCCGGGCAGTTGTCGCTCGAATGCTGCAGCTGATGAGGGTGAACTAGTGCGTCGCTGCTCCGGCCGGCGTGTGCTCGCCTTCGTGGTCCGGGCAAAAGCCGAACAGCTCCAGCGTGTGGCTGACGTGCGTGTAGCCGGCGGCTTCGGCCACCGAGGCCGCCCACTCGTCGAGGACGGGAGGCTCGATCTCGACCGCCGCACCGCAGCTCTGGCAATGCAGGTACTGGTGATGGTGTTGCTCTCGCTGCTCCGACACCGCGCCTTCGTCCGGCTTGCATATGCGGAATCGGGCCTCACCGGCCGGCATGACCACCGCGTCTGCCCGCCCGGCTTCGACGAGCAGGTTGAGGTGGCGGTAGACCGTCGTCAACCCAATCGTCGCGCCGAGGCGCCGAAGATCCGCGAAGAGCTCGTGCGCCGTACGGAAGCCGTCCTGCAGCTCGAGCACCTCCACGACGACGGGCTGCCTGCTCGGCCTGCCCCGTCGGCGCCGGTAGCGCCCCTCATGCCCCTCGTGTGCCACGTCCACGTTCGTCAACTGTGCAGCCTTTGCGTCTGGACGCCCGACCGACAAATGCGGAAGCGATACCGCATAGCGACTATCTGGGCCCGGCTGCCTCACGTCAAGTAACGATAGGATAACCCAGACGTTGGGGGCGGCCTTGAGGGCGGCGTCACAGTGTGCCGGTTTACCCACATGGAAGCGTTTGCGCCGCGTCTATCATGGTCCGGTGACAGAACCCGTTGCCAAGGTGCGCATGGCCGACATCGCGCGGCTGTCCGGTGTCTCGATGGCCACGGCCTCACGCGCCCTCAGCGGCGCGTCGCGGGTGTCCGAGAGCACGCGCGCGCGCGTCCGCCGGGTGGCGGACGAGCTGTCCTACGTCGTGTCACCCGAGGCGTCACGACTGGCGGGTGGCAGGACCGGTCGGGTGGCCGTGGTGACGCCGCACATATCGCGCTGGTTCTTCGCGGCGCTGCTCGAGGGCCTGGGGACGGTGCTCAGGGATGCCGACCTCGACGTTCTGCTCTACCACGTTAAGGACGCCGCCGACCGCCATCGATTCTTTGCCGAGCTGCCCGCCCATCGCAAGGTGGACGCCGTGGTGGTGCTTGCCTTTCCGGTCGATCAGGTCGAGCAGCAACGCCTGGCCGTGATGGGCGTCGACGTGATCGCAGCCGGTGGTCAGATCGCCTCGTACCCCTTCGTCTGCATCGACGACGACGTCGCGGGACGGCAAGCCATGGATCACCTGCTCTTCCTCGGCCACCGGCGCATCGGCATGCTGTCCAGCTACGACC
This sequence comes from Acidothermaceae bacterium B102, assembly GCA_033097465.1. Classification (GTDB taxonomy): domain Bacteria; phylum Actinomycetota; class Actinomycetes; order JAWWOL01; family JAWWOL01; genus JAWWOL01. Next base: position 1,338,447 of record AP028633.1, on the reverse strand, counting down.
CGGAGGACCCCGCGATCGCCGGCCGGTCCAACGCCTACTTCGCAGCACTCGACGACGCCGGCATCGCGGTGGACGACGACCTGGTGGTGTCGAGACCGTGGGGCGCAGACCAGGGCGCGCTCTCGATGGCCCAGCTGCTGAGCCTCCGCGAACCGCCGACGGCCGTCTACGCGCACTCGGACGAGGTGGCCATGGGTGCCCTTCGCACGTTGCGGAGAGCGGGGTTGCGGGTGCCTGAGGACATGTCCGTCGTCGGCATCGACGACCACCCGCTCGCCGAGCTGAACGACCTCACCACTGTCGGTCAGGACGTGGGCGAGCAAGGCGCAGTCGCTGGTCGCATGCTGGTGTCGATCCTGCGCGGCGAGCCGGTGGACCGTGCCGTCACCGCACCCACTCAGCTGATTGTCCGTGGCAGCACCACGCGCTGGCCCGCATCGCGATGAACGCCGTCGTGCGGAGGCACCACCGTCAGACCTCGGTGGCCTCAGAACCGCGCAGCATCGGCGGGTAGAGCCACTGCGCGTCGCCGCGTCGGTAGAGCAGTGGCGGCCGTCCGCCGGCGTCGCTCGCGGGGTGCCCGGCCTTCTCCACCGGGAGCACGAAACCCTCGGTGGAGAGCACCTTGCGGCGGAAGTTGCCGAGGTCGGGGGCCGTGCCCCACACCGCCTGGTAGACCTTGCGCAGCGACGCGAGGCTGAACGGCTCCTGGACGAATTGCGCTGCGAGGGTGGTGTACTCCAGCTTGTCGCGCACCCGCTCGAGGGCGTCCGAAAGGATGACCGCATGGTCGTAGGCGAGCGGCGGTGCGTCGCCGAGATAGTCGCGCCGAGACGCCCACGCGGCGCGCTGCTCCGGCAGGTCGAGGTCGTCGACCGGCCACCACATCGCCTCGCTGGCATTGGTGCCGGGGTGCGGATCGGGCAGGTCGGGCGCGAGCGCGAAGTAGGCGACGGACGCCACGTGGAGCCCGGCCGAGACTCGCGGGTCGCGGTCGGGGTCGGTGTAGGTCGCGACCTGCTCGAGGTGGCCGGCGGCGTCGTCCCAGTCGATGCCGGTCTCTTCGTTCAGCTCGCGGCGCGCTGCCCGCTCGGCGTTCTCCTTGCCGTGCATGACGTGTCCGCCGGGCAGGGCCCAGAAGCCTTGGTACGGGTGCTGGCGCCGCTGGACGAGGAGCGCGGTGAGCGCCCCGCCGCGGATCGTGAAGATCGTCAGGTCGACGGTGAGCGCGAAGGCGGGGTACTTGCTCGGGTCGTACTCGGCGAGGAACTCGGCCTCGCCCGGCCTGATGCTCATGCGGTCTCCCCGCTCGTGGTGATCTCGGCGCCCAGCTGGGCGAGCTCGTCGTACGCGGAGGTGGTGCTGGTGGGTGCGACGCCCGCCTGCAGGTCGGTGAGCACCCGCACGCCGTAGCCGACCTGCAACGCGTCGCGTGCGCTGGCGAGGCAGCAGTAGTCGGATGCGATGCCGACCACGTCGACGGCGTCGATGTCCTTGCCCAGCAGCAGATCGGGCATGGCCACGCCCTCGGCGTCGACTCCCTGGAACATCGAGTAGGCCGGGAACCCCTGGCCCTTGGTCACGTGGTGGTCGACAAGCGTCGAGTCAAGACCTGGGTGGTACGAGGCCCCGTCGGTGTCCGCGACGCAATGGACGGGCCACGTTGCGACGTAGTCCGGATCGCCGCCGTCCCAGGCGAAGTGGCCGCCGTTGCTGTCGTGGGCGTGGTGCCAGTCGCGGCTTGCGACGACCGTGGCGTAGCGGTCGCGGTGCGTGCCGAGGAAGGCGGTGATGGCCGACGCGACGGCCGCCCCGCCGGTGACGGCGAGGCTGCCGCCCTCGCAGAAGTCGTTCTGCACGTCGACGATGAGCAGGGCGCGCGCCATCAGGCCTCCTCGAGCGTCGCCTGGAAGGCCGCATGGCCGTGGGACACCGACTGCTCCTGGAACGGCAGCTCGGCGATGGCGGAGGCGTGGAACGCGCGGACCTCGGCCAGCGTCGGGGCGTGGACGATCTCGCCGTGCTGCATCAGCCGGGTGGTCAGGAGGCGCCCGCCGACGGGCGCCGTCGACTCCAGGCCGTGCGGCCGCAGCGTGATGCGCTCGCCGGTGGCGACGCCGTCGGCGATCGGCCGGTAGGCCACCTTGCGGCCGCCGATGCTCACCTTGCCGACGGCCTTCTTGGCCACCGAGTGGAGCGACTCGGCGTCATCGCCGACCGCGACCAGCTTATAGACCATTGACGCGGTCGGGTGGCCCGACCCCGTGACGAGGCGGGTGCCCACGCCGAACCCGTCGATCGGGGCGTCGGCGAGGGCCGCGATGACGTACTCGTCGAGGTCGCTGGTGACGGTGATGCGGGTGCGGGTGGCCCCGAGCGAGTCGAGCAGGGTACGGGCCCTGCGGGACTCGACGGCGAGGTCGCCCGAGTCGATGCGGATCGCCCCGAGCGCGGTGCCCGCGACCTCGACGGCCGTCCGGATGCCCTGCTCGATGTCGTACGTGTCGACGAGCAAGGTCGTGCCCGGGCCCAGCGCGCGCACCTGTGCGGCGAACGCGTCTTTCTCCTGGTCGTAGGAGAGGGTGAACGCGTGGGCAGCGGTGCCTGCGGTCGGGATGCCGTAGAGCTTGCCGCTCGCGAGGTTGCTGGTGGAGCCGAAGCCGGCGATGTAGGCCGAGCGGGCGTCGGCGACCGCAGCCCGCTCGTGGGTGCGCCGGCTGCCCATCTCGATCAGGGGCCGCCCGTCGGCGGCACCGACCATGCGTGCGGCCGCCGAGGCGATGGCGCTGTCGTGGTTGAGCACGCTGAGGACGAGGGTCTCGAGCACGACGCACTCGGCCAGGCTGCCGCTCACCGTCAGTACCGGTGAGTGGGGGAAGTAGAGCTCGCCTTCGCGGTAGCCCTCGACGTCGCCGGTGAAGCGGAACGTGGCGAGGTAGTCGGCGCACTGGTCGGTGATGGCGCCGACCTCGCGTAGCCACGTGATCTCGTCGGCGTCAAACCTGTACTCGGTCAGGAGCGGCAGCAGCCGACCCAGGCCGGCCAGCACCCCGTACCGGCGGCCGGGCGGGAGCCTGCGCGCGAAGCACTCGAACACCGCTGCCCGCTGCGACGTCCCGTCGGCCAGCCAGGACGAGAGCATGGTCAGCTCGTAGCGGTCGGTGAACAGGCCAGGACCCGGCATCGCGTCTTCCTCTGTTGCAGTCACCCTGACCATAACCCCTCAGCGGCTGGGCGGACCACTCTGCAGTCTTTGTAACGGTTTGTCACCAGGGCTCGATGCACCCCGGTACTGCCCGCCAGCCGCAGGAGGCTCTTTTGTCGTTCCATGCCAGTTCCGCCAAGGCCCGATCCGCCAAGGCTGCTACAGCCGCCGCCTCCCTCGCCGTCGGAGCCGCCGCCGTCCTCGCGACGCTCCCCACGTTTGCCGGTGCGGCCACCGCCGCCACCCCGGCCGCGACGACCACCAGCGCCACCCCGACCGTCAGCGCCACGCCCACCACAAGCGCGACGCCCACCCCGACGCCGACGACGACCGCGACCCCGCCCGCCGCTCCGGTGGTGCCCGTTGCCCTCGGTGCCAAGGCCGACACCTCGATCGGGTCCGCGGTCGCGCCCAACGGCGACAAGACCCCGTACTCCCTCTCGGTTGTCCCCCCGGGCTACACCGGCAGCCCACTGCTGCCGGGTGACCTGCTCGTCGGAGACATCGCGAACAGCGCTGGCGTCAAGGGTCGCGGTACGACGATCCTGCGGTTCCACGCGGGCACGTCCAGCGTGTTCTCGACGGCCGTCACCGGGCCGGTCGGGCAGGTCTTCAATGGCAACGGCTCGGCGTTGTGGGTCGCCGGCTACGGCACCGCGGACAACGGCACGGACGGCAAGGTGTACGTGCTGCACACGCAGACCGGCAGCACCGTCCCGGTCAGCGCCCCGACCAGCGACTCGGCCACGCCGACGCCGACCGTGACGACGACCGCCACGGCCGTCGCGACGGTGGCCGGCGACCCGTTCACCGGTGGTGTGATCAGCGCCGGCCGCGGTGTCTGGGGCATCGAGTTCAACCACAGCAGCACGGCCCCCGCTTACTTCTGGGCCAACGCCGACGGCACGATCGTTCGCGACGACAAGCTCGCCCAGCCGTTCGGCACCACCACCGCGACCGCCAACGTGCAGACCACGCTGGCGACCCTCGCCCACGGTGCCTCCCCGTCGATCGCCGGCGGGACGGTCGTCGCGCCGCAGGGCATGGTCTACGACGCCCCGACCGACACGCTCTACGTGACCGACGCGGTGAACAGCCAGATCGTCGCGCTCAAGGGCGCGGCCACGGCGACCGCGGCCCTCACCCCGACCGTCGTGGTCAAGGGTGGACCGCTGCACAACCCCCGCGGCCTGGCCGTCGACCCGCTGACCGGCAACCTGCTGGTGACCAACGGCGCCGTCGACAACAAGCTGGTCGAGATCACCAAGGCTGGCGCGATCGTCGCGACCCGCACCCTCGACCCGGGCGCCGCTGGTGCCATCGCCGGCATCGCGACCGCCTCGGACGCCGCCGGTCAGACGACGGTCTACTACGTCAACGACAACACCAACACGGTGCACTCGCTCAGCGTCTCCACCGCGCCCGTCACGATCTCGGGTGCGGCGAGCCTGACCCCGACGTACGGGACCAACGTCAGCATCAACGGGCGGGCCCCGGCCGGTTCGACGGTGGCGATTTTCTTCCACCGCGCCAACGTCCCCGGCTACGTCCAGCGCCGCACCCTGCAGGCCGATGCCAACGGCGTCTTCGTCACCAGCTTTGCGCCCAATGACGACTACCGCTATTACGCCCAGGTCGGCACTTTGCAGTCGGCGAGTGTGCTCGTCCAGGCGACGCCCAGCGTCGTCGGCACGACCACGCGGCTGGCCACGAAGGGCCACACCATCGTGCTGGTCGGCCATGGCTCGCCGCACACCTCGGTGCTGCTGCACTTCCACAAGGCCGGCACGGCGGCGACCGACTACAGCCTGCTGCGCTCGGTGCACGTCGACGCCAACGGTGTCTGGACCAAGGCAGTCGTCGTCTCCGTCGACTACCGGGTCTACGGCAGCCGTGGCGCGCTCCACCCGTACACCCCGCGTTATCTGCTCAAGGGCGTCTGACCCCGCCTGACCGCGAGGGCGGTGCGTGTCCCCCGACCGCACCGCCCTCGCGCTTTACTGCTCGGCGAGCCGTAGGGTGGGCCGGCTCGCCTTCCTGAGCTTTCGGAGGTCAACGATGTCGCTCCGCCCGCTGCTCGTCCCCGCTGTGGTCGGGGCTCTCGCCCTGCCACTGGCCGGCACTGCTGCTGCTGCCACGGTGATCCCGGTCCCGGTGACCCCGGTGCCGCTGTCCGCGCTTGCGGACCGGGTCGTCGGGTCGGCGGTGGCGCCCAACGGTGACCGCCACCCGTACTCCGTCACCGTCGTGCCCTCCGGCTACACCGGGTCACCACTGCGGCCCGGTGACGTGCTGGTCGGCGACGTCAGCAACAGTGCGGGCGTCAAGGGGCGCGGCCACACGATCCTGCGCTACTCCGCCACCGGCACCAGCGTCTACTCGACCTCGGTGACCGGGCCTGTGGCGACGGCGTTCAACGCAGCGATCAACCAGGTCTGGGCCGCGGGCTACGGCAACGCCGACGACGGCACCCACGGCGCGATCTCGGTGCTCCACGCCCACACCCCGGCCGGTCAGCCCAACTCCCACGGTGTCCTCGGCGACAACCACGGGCCGTGGGGCGTGACCACCAACCACAGCACCTCCAACCCGATCGTGTTCTGGTCCAACGCTGACGGCACTCTGGTACGGGACCGTCGGCTCACCGCCCCGTACGACCACTCGACGTCGACCGCCAACATCCGCTTCCACTTCGCGACGCTGTCCCACGCGCCGTCCCCGTCCTTCGCCGGCAGCACCGTCGTGGCGCCGCAGGGCATGGTGTTCGACGCCGCGACGCACACGCTGTACGTGGCCGACAGCGCCTCGGACCAGGTTGTCGCGCTGCCCAACGCCGACACCACCAACTCCGCGCTGGTCGCGACCGTCGTGCTGCACGGCGGTCCACTGCACCAGCCGCGCGGCCTCGCCCTCGACCCGCTGACCGGCCACCTGCTGGTCAGCAACGGCGCGGTCGACAACCAGCTCGTCGAGATCACGACCGCGGGTGCCGTCGTGGCAACGCGCGACCTCGACCCCGCGGGCGCGCCGGGCGGCATCGCCGGAATCGCGACGACCACCGACGCCGCCGGCCACACCGCGATCTACTACGCCGACGACAACACCGACACGCTGCACCTGCTGCTCGCATCGGGGGAGCCGGTCACCCTCAACGGCCCGACGACGGTGCAGGCGCGGTACGGGGCGACGGTCGCGATCAGCGGACATGCCCCCGCCGGGTCGACCGTCGCGCTGTGGTTCCACAAGCCGCGGACCATCGGCTACGTCCAGCTGCGCACGCTGCAGGCCGACGGTAACGGGGTCTTCGCGACCACGATCAAGCCGGACGACGACATCCGCTACTACGCCCAGGTCGGGCTGACCGTCTCACCCTCGGTGCTCGAGCAGCTCACGCCGTCGATCTCCGGGGCGGCCACCCGTACCCTGCCGCGCGGCCAGACCGTCGTGCTGTCCGGTCACGGGGCGCCGCACACCTCGGTGCTGCTGCACTTCCACAAGGCGGGCACGGCGGCGACCGACTTCAGCCTGGTGCGGTCGGTGCACGTGGGTGCGGACGGCGTCTGGTCGAGGCCGGTCGTGGTCTCGATCGACTACCGGGTGTACGCCAGCCGCGGCGCGCTCCACCCGTACAGCCCGAGGGTCCTCCTTACCGCCCGCTGAGCTGCCCACCCACCCACTCACCCCGCCCAGCGTTCCCGCCACGCCCCCCTCCCCTTTCGGATCACTGGGAGGAACTGGCTGCTCTCACGGTCGTCAGAGCAGCCAAACGCGCCCAGTGATCCCCCCAGATTCGGATCACTGGGCCGCGTTGGTCGTTATCCGGGCCGCCATACAAGCCAGCGCCGCCCAGTGATCACGATCGGGGCCGCGTGTGGATCACTGGGCCCGTTGGGCTGCTATGCCGGGCGTCAGGCGAGCCAAGAGGCCCCAGTGATCGCCGAAGGGGCGGATCACTGGGAGGAAGTGGCGGCTCTGGTGGCGGCGATAGGCGCCAACTCCGCCCAGAGATCCGGGAAGGGGCGGCGGGTCAGGACTGGGCGCTGTCCGCGGACTCGAGCAGCAGGTCGCCCTCGGCCTCCAGTGCCGGCTCGGTGGTCGCCACCGACGCGTCGTCGTGGACGAAGTGCTCGCCCCGAAGCAACGAGGCGCCAGAGGCCACGAGCGACATCACGATCGCCAGCGTGAACACGATCTCGAGGCCGTGGTGGAACGGCTGCGCGATCAGGTGTGGGAAGAACTCCTTGCCGGTGAGCGTCGCGTGCTGGGCGACGGTCAGCCCGGTCACGTGAGCCTGCGTGAGCAGCGTCCCGAGCGGGTTGAAGCCGAGGAACGAGGCGAACAGGTCACCGACCGGCGGTTGGTTGGCGATCTGGTGTGCGGCGGTGGCGGGCACCCCGTTGGCCGTGAGGCCGGCGAACATCGTCCTCGGCAGCTTGCTCGCGAGGCCGACCACCATCAACGAGAAGAAGATGCCGATCGAGAGCACCATGCCGCTGTTCTGGAACGTCGACATCATGCCGTTGGCCGCCCCTCGCTGGGCGGCGGGAACGCTGTTCATGACTGCGGCGGTGTTGGGGGCGGCGAACAGCCCGGACCCGAAGCCGTTGAGTCCGATCAGCAGGGCGAACCACCCGTACGAGAAGTCGGTGGGCAGCAGCAGCAGACCGCCGAACGTCGCCGCCACCAGGAGCAGACCGCCGCTGGCGAACGCGCGCGCGCCGAACTTGTCGGACAGGAACCCCGACAGAGGGCCCGCGATGAGGAAGCCGATGGTCAGCGGTACCAGGTAGATGCCGGCCCACAGCGGGGTGTTCTCGTACGAGTAGCCGTGCAGCGGGAGCCAGATGCCTTGCAGCCAGATGATGAGCATGAACTGCAGGCCGCCGCGGGCGATCGAGGACAGGAACGTCACGGCGTTGCCCGCGGCAAAGGCGCGCACCCTGAACAGCTCGAGGTGGAACATCGGCGCGGCGACCCTGGTCTCCACGATGCAGAACACCCCGAGCATCAGGACGCCGCCGATCAGGCCGGCCTCGACCCAGGGGTTGGTCCAGCCCATGTTGTGGCCGCCGTACGGCTGGATGCCGTAGGTGATGCCGGAGAGCAGTGCGGACAGCCCGATCGCGAATGTGAGGTTGCCCCACCAGTCGATGCGGGACGGGTTCTTGGCGCCGATCTCCTTGAGGCTGCGGTAGGCCCAGAACGTGCCGAGCAGCCCGAACGGAACGCTGACCCAGAACACCAGCCGCCAGTCGACCTCCGAGAGCAGACCGCCGGCGACGAGTCCGATGAACGACCCGGACAGGCCGGCCACCATGTTGATGCCGAGGGCGAGGCCGCGCTGGTTCGAGGGAAACGCGTCGGTGACGATGGCGCTGGAGTTGGCCATGAGCATCGCGCCGCCGATGCCCTGGATCACCCGTCCGGCGATCAGCCACAACGCCCCGGCTCCGCTGGTGAGCGGGTCGATCGCGAGGAAGACGGACGCGAGGGAGAAGACCAGGAAGCCGGCGTTGTAGATGCGCACGCGACCGTAGATGTCGCCGAGGCGGCCGAGACTGACCACGAGGACCGCGCTGACCAGCAGGTAGCCCATCAGCATCCAGAGCAGATAGCTGACGTTGCCGGCCTCGAGCGGGTTGAGCTTGACCCCGCGGAAGATCGCCGGCAGCGAGATGATCACGATCGACGAGTTGATCGTCGCCATGAGGATGCCGAGCGTGGTGTTGGACAGCGCGACCCACTTGTAGGCGGTAGGCTTCTTGTCGGCGGTGGCAGCGGTCATCAGGCGGAGCCCCTCAGAGCGATAGTTCGTACGACCAAACTATCGACCATCGTACGCACCGCTTGAGCGCCCCGCATCCCCGGTTTCGGCGGCGGCTACCCCACCTTGAACGAGGCCGAGCCCGGCCACCAGCCGGCGGCGGTCGCGACCACCGAGTGGGCGCCCTTGGCCGACTTGGCGGGCACAGCGAACGTCACCTTGCCGGCCGCGTTGGTGGTCTTGGCCTTGCCCCCGACAACGACCCTGACGCCGGGCACCGGAAGGCCGGCGTCCGTGACCACCACGACGACGGTGCCGCCCTTCTTGTACGAGATGCCGTGCGTCGCGGCGACCCGGAGGCCCTCGAGGATGCGGGCCGAGAAGATCTGCGGCGCCGGGTTGCCGCCCTTGACCAGCGGCTTGTTGGCCACGTTGATCACGGCGTCGAGCGGGCCGAGCTGACCGTCACCGGTGATGCTCGTGGGCGCGTCGCCATCAGCGGCGGGCGTGGTCAGGGCGCGGACGACACCCCACGTGGTGACGGACGGGTTGGTACGGACAGCCCGGATCTGCGAGCCCTCGATCCACGAGACCCAGAGGCGCCCGCCCGGACCGGCGGAGACCGTGGGGTACTGCACCTCGCCCGAGGTCTTGAGGGTCAGCTTGGTGCTGGTGCCGACCTTCCACAGGACCACGGTGTGCGGGCTCGGGTAGCCCGAGCTGTAGACCGCCCAGACACCGCCGCCGATGCGGCTGGTGATGCCGACGTCCTGGATGCTGTTGACCGACTCGGTCTGACCCTGGAACGGCACCGTCGACAGCGGCGCGGGAGCCATCGGCGCGCCCTGAGCCGGCCAGATCTCGGCGGCGCGGATGCCCTGGTTGGCGGCGTCGTTGGCAGAGGAGTACCAGATGGCGTACGTCACGCCGGTCTTCAGATCGCGCGCCACGTTGGTGTTGTACGCATCGCCGCCGGTGGGCGCGAGCTGGATGTCCGTCGCGGTCGGCGGCACGGTGTCGAACCCGTGGTGCACCGAGATGTGGTCGGTGCTGCTGTAGGCGCCGGCGGTCACGGGCACGCCCGTACCGTCGTCCACCGCGCCGAGGCCATAGTCGCCGTACGCCGATCGGCTGCTGGTCAGCGCGCCGGTGCCGAGGGTCCAGCTCGTGGCGTCCGGCGCCTGGACGAAGGACATCTGGCCGTTGTACGGGTCGGAGGTGTCGAGCGAGCGGTTGCCGCCGAAGGCGATCGTCGGCACCCCGCCCAGCAGGAAGGGGTCGGGGTCGGACGAGACGGACGACCAGACCGGTGACAGTGCGGCCGTGATGGCGCCGATCGGCTTTGCCTTGTTGGACAGGAGCCGGGTGTTGAGCGCGGTGTTGCTGTTGTCGGGGGTGGTCTGGATCCAGGTCACCAGCAGCTTGCCCTGCCACCGAACGACGCGCGGCTGATAGCTGTTGTTGACGCCATAGCCGGCGGAGAGCTGGATCCACGGCGAGGCTGTGACCTTGGCCTGAGCCGGGCCGGCGTCGAGCCCGACCACGGCACCAGTGGTGGCCAGCACGGCTGATGCTGCCGCGGCGGTCAGGCGCTGGGAACGACGGATCATCTGCTGTCTCCTCGGTTAGCGGACCTTGAACACTGCGCTGCCCGGCCACCAGCCGGTCTGGGTCACGGTGACGGCGTGGCTGCCCTTGGCCGTCCTGGCCGGCAGCGCGAACACCGCCTGCCCCTGGGCGTTGGTCACCTTGACGACGGAGCCGATCGCTACCTTTGCGCCCGGCTCGAGCACCCCGGCATCGCTGACCGTGACGGTGAGCGTGCCGCCCTTGGCGTACGAGATGACGGCCGGTGAGACGTGCACGGCCAGGCCCTCGAGGATGCGGGTGGAGTAGAGCTCGGTGATCAGGTTGCCCTTGGCGTCGTGGTCACCCTTGCCGATCGTGTTGATCACCGTGTCCAGCGGGCCGAGCGCCCCGTCACCGGCCGTGCGGGTCGGCGCTGACCCGGAGATGGTCGGCGACGCGACGGTGCGCACCACGCCGAACGCGGTGACGGACGGGTTGGTACGGGTGGCCACGATGTGGGTGCCCTCGACCCACGAGACCCACAGCCGGCCACCGGGGGCGGCGCTGAGGTTGATGTACTGCGGCCAGTTGCTGCCCCGCGACATCGACAGCGTCCTGCCGGTCACGACGTTGTAGAGGACCAGCCGGTACGAGCCGACGTAGCCCTGCTCGTACGCGGCCCAGACCCCGCCGCCGACGCGGGCGGCGATGGCGATGGACTGGTTGGGGTTGAGCGACGTGAGCTGTCCGCTGTACTTGGTCAGTGAGCCCGGCGCGGCCTTGGAGGGCGGGCCGACGGTCGGATAGACCTCTTCGAAGTGGATGCCCTGGGTCGCGCCCTGGAGGCTGGAGTACCACGCGGCGTAGGCGATGCCGGTCTTGGCGTCGCGCGCCAGGCTGACGTCCTGGGTCTCGCCGACGTTGGGTCCCTCGGTGTCCGGCGTCGCCGCGGGCACCGCCGGGTCGATGCCGTGGTGCACGGTGATGTGGTCGGCAGGCGCCCCGGCGAGGGCGATAATCGGCTGACCGGTGCCGTCGTCTGCCAGGCCCAGTCCGAACGACGAGCTGCCGAGCGGGCTCTGGGTCAGTGAGCCGGCGCCCGTGGCCCAGGTAGCGCCGTTCGTTGCCTGGGCGTAGAGGACTGGGCCGGTGTACGGGTCGCCGGTCACGTCGCTGTGCGCGCCGTGGAACGCGAGGGTCGGCTTGCCGCCGATGACGGCCAGCTGGGGGTCGACGTCGAGGTCGTTCCACCCCGTGACGACGGGGTTAATGCCGCCGATCGTCTTGGCGTTGGAACCGAGTAGCCGGCTGTTGATGACGGACTCGCCCTGAAGCCAGCCGACGACCAGCTTCTTCTTCCACCGGGTGACCGTCGGCTCGGAGCTGATGCTGACGCCGGGGCCGGTCGAGAGTCGCGTCCATACCGGCGCGGGCACCGCCTTGGCCTCAGCGAGCCCTTGTGCAGCGGTGACCAGCATCGTCGACGTGAGCAGCACGGCGGCGGCGCCGGCCGCCGTCACGCGGGCAGGGCGGCTCGTCTTCGCCATGGGGGTGCTCCTGGGTCAAGGGCAGGGATGTGTGCGGCACGCTATCAGCGCATTCTCACAGAGTCTCTAGCCGCCGCGGAGATACATCAGTCCCCGCCGAGCTGCTCCAGCGCGGGGATGGCGGCGAGCAGGCTGGCCCGGGCGTCGGGGCCCAGCTGCGACAGCCGGCTCTGCAGGAGGGCGGTGCGCCGGCTGCGGATCTGGTCGAGGGCGCCACGGCCGTGGTCGGTGAGCTGCAGGTGGCTGACCCGCCCGTCGGCAGGGTCGGTCGTCCGCTCGATCAGTCCCAGCTCCTCGAGCGAGGCGATGAGCCGGGTGAGCGTCGAGGGGCTGATGCCTTCGAGGGTGGCGAGCTGGCCCGGCCGTACCGGCTCGTTCTCCTCGACGCGGGCCAGCGTGGAGAGCTGGGTCAGCGTGAGGCCCTCGGTGTTGTCCTGGCGCAGCTGGCGGTAGATGCGCGCTATGGCCAACCGGAGACGGGCAGCAACCTCGACATCGGTCTGCTCGGACATCACGCACTCCCTCCTGTCGCCAGCTTGATCATGATCGCCGCACCTGCCAGCCGCATCCTGCCACTTCGCCGCCTAGGCTGTGCTTGAGGGCCCGATCGTACGGGGAGGGGTGTCGTGATGAACGCTTCGCCGGGCCCTCCGCCGCCCCCGCCGCCTCAGGCCGCCAGCCGCACCTCCTCGGGCTACACCGTCCAGGAGCTGGCCGCGTTGAGCCCCGAGGAGTTCGAGGCGCGCAGCCTCGCCGCGGTCCAGGCCGGCCAGCTGCCGTTGCGTGCGCAGCAGCGGCTCGCCGACCTGCGTGACCACGGCGCATGGACCAGCGACCTCAGCGTCTCCGAGTTCGACGTGCTGGGGTCCGTAGGTTTTCGCCCGGTCGGCCAGGTCATGGGCACGTCCGTCTACCAGATCGGCTGGGCGGGCACCAACTGGTGCGGTGGCGGCGGTCGCTGGGGCGGCGGACCCAGCGCCTCGATGGCCACCCCACTGATGATGTCGTTGTACGACGCCCGCCGGCGCGCGCTCACCCGCATGCAGGTCGAGGCGCAGGCGCTCGGCGCCGACGGCGTCGTGGGCGTCGAGCTGCACATCCGCCCGTTCACCGGTGCCGCAAACGCGCTGGAGTTCCAGGCGATCGGGACAGCGGTGCGTGCCGACGGCCCCGTACACCCGCCGTTGCCGTTCCTCAGCGACCTGTCCGGCCAGGACTTCGTCAAGCTGCTGCTGTCCGGCTGGGTCCCGACCGGCATCGCCCTCGGCATCGCCATCGTGGTGCGCCACGACGACTGGACCACCAACGCGCAGGCTCGCGGCTGGGGCAACCAGGAGGTCAGCGGCTACACCCAGCTGATCCAGGAGACCCGCCACGCGTCGCGGGTCGCCCTCGGCCGCGACGTTGCCAAGCTCGGTGGCGAGGGCGTCGTCGTGCGCGACATGACACTGCGGGTTCGCGAGCAGGAGTGCCGGGTCTACGGCCAGGACAGCGGTCGCGACCACATCGCCGAGGCGACCATCATCGGCACCGCCATCACCCGGTTCACGTCCGCCAAGGTGCACGAGGGTCCCCGTACGCTCCCGATTCTGCGGGTCAGCCGCCGTACAACGGAAGGAACAGCGTGACGACCGACAACACCATCCCCCGGGACGCGATGAAGCGGCTGCAGGAGATGCGGCCCGGGCAGGCAACCTCGCTGTTCACGAGCGACCTGTCGGTCAACGAGTTCCTGCTCGTGCGCGAGGCGGGGTTCACGCCGTTGGGGCTGGTGCTCGGCTCGTCGATCTACCACGTGGGCATCCAGGTCGGCCGCTGGTCCAAGAACCAGGAGCTCGACGTCCTGTCGCAGGCGATGTACCACGCCCGTGAGCTGGCGATGTCGCGCATGGAGGCCGAGGCCGACGTGCTCGGCGCCGACGGCATCGTCGGGGTGCGGCTCGAGGTGGAGTTCAAGGAGTGGGGCTCGGACATCGCCGAGTTCATCGCCGTCGGCACCGCGGTCAAGGCCTCCTCCCCTGAGGTGACGGGTCGGGTGTGGCGCAACAACAAGGGCCTGCCGTTCACCTCCGACCTGTCCGGCCAGGACTTCTGGACCCTCATCCAGTCGGGGTACGGGCCTCTCGGCATGGTCATGGGCACGTGCGTCTACCACATCGCCCACCGCAGCTTTGGCAACGTCCTGTCCAACATCGGGCAGAACGCCGAGCTGCCGCAGTTCACCCAGGCCCTGTACGACGCGCGGGAGCTGGCCATGGAGCGCATGCAGACCGAGGCGGAGCAGCTCGGCGCCGAGGGCATCGTCGGGGTGCAGCTGCGCAACCACGCCCACACCTGGGGCGGCCACACGACCGAGTTCTTCGCCATCGGTACGGCGGTCACGCCGTTGCGCGCCGACCACGTGATCGCCAAGCCGACGATGGTCCTCGGCCTCGACTCCTGACCCCGGCTGGTTTGTGGAGGCTTTTCAACACCCTGACGTTGATTTCCCTCCCCAAAGCGCCGGACTTGGTGGGCGGCGAAGGTTGTCAGGCGTGCTGGGGCTGGTGCGCGACCACGGGGCCGGAGGGCGCGGACGGCATGGTCGGGTGGTCGGCCATGGCGACGACGATCGGGAACAGCACGACCGGGGTCACCACCAGCACCAGGAACACGACGGCCATGACGGTACGGGACCGGCGGCGCGGCGGGGCCGCAAACCCCAGCGGCATCCCCAGCACGTCCGTCATGGACCTGTCCTACCACGCCGGCGCGCAGTGGTGGGGAAACAATGCGGTCCCTGTCACCCGTATGGCGGCTCAAGTTCCACCCGGATGGCCGACGTGTGCGAGGGGCTGAACGTGGAACAGTGAGCACACCCCACACGCACACTTGCCGGAGGCTCCATGTACTCGCTCGTCAGCCCCTCGGTGCTGTGCATGGATCTGGTACGGCACGACAACGCGCTCGGCGTCCTCGACGTCCTCGACCGGGCCATCACGCTCGGCCCGACAGACGTCGCCTCCCTCGAGGCGGCCCACCGCGACGACGACTCCCGCGACCGGGCCTGGGCCGAGGTCGAGAGACTGACCGGTGACGCCCCCAAGCTGTCCGACGCCGTCGCAGCTGTCCGGCAGACCATCGCCGACGCCGGTTTCGACACGGTGATGGAGACCGGCCTCGCCGACCGGTTCGCCCGCACCCCGATGTTCGGACTGCCCCACCTGCTCTCGATGGTCCGCAACGACGTCCTCGACTGGACCTGGGAGCGCAGCCGCGAGGTCTCGGTCTGTCGCCACCCGGCTGCCGCGGCCGTGGTCGTCGACGCGGTTGCCGCCGCCTACGTCCGCGACCGGCTCTCGATCCAGGCCTACGCCCGGCTCGGCGGGCCCTGGGCCGGCCTGCACTTCGGGGTGCCGACCGCGCTGCCCGGCATCGGTGACTCGGAGGCGTTCGGCCCGCAGGGTCGCCGGCTGCGCGAGCTCGTCGAGCAGCTCGCCCGCCTCACCGTCGACGACTTCGACACGATCGAGCACATCGCCAACGCTGCGCGCACCGCGGGTACCGACTGGGCCAAGCTCATGCATAACGCCACCTGGGCCGCGTACATGAGTGGTCGTCTGCGCCCTGCCGCCCGGGCCCAGATCGCCGCGACGCGGGCCCTGCTGCTCGCCGGCCTGACCCCGATGTCTGCCGCGACCGGCGTCATGCGCGTCGTCACGGCGGTGGTCCAGGCGGTCGTCGTCACCGACCTGCTGGACAGCCGCACGTACGACGAGCTGGTCTCGCCGTGGCAGGCCGCGATGGGGCCACTCCGCTAGCCGGATATTCGCCGGGCTTCCCTCGGCCTCGTCGTGAGAGGCTAGGCGGACGCGCCGCGTGGGCGCGCCCAGGCGAAGGGAGTCGGACGTGAGTGCCACCGCTCGGTCGGAGGAGGTCACTTTCAGCTCTGCTGGAGGGGTACTCGTCCGGCGCTGGTGGCAGACCGTCGACTCCGTGGCTCACACCGACGAGCTGCTCGCTGCCCTGGACACCCACCGGGGCATGCTCGAGTCGTCCAACTACGAGTTCCCCGGCCGCTACACCCAGCGGCTGCGCGGCTTCGTCGACCCGCCGTTGGCGGTGGTCTCGCGCGACCGGATGGTACGGGTCGAGGCGCTCAACGAGCGCGGTCAGGTGTTGCTTCCCGCGGTACGGCGCACGCTCGAGATGCTTCCTGCTGTCGAGCGACTGATCGACAGCGGCGATGCGCTCGAGGTCCACGTCCGGCTGCCCGCCGAGCGCTTCCCCGAGGAGGCGCGCAGCAAGCAGGACACCGTCTTCTCCGTCATCCGTGCGCTGCTCGAGCTGTTCCGCATCGACCGCGCGCAAGACGACCAGCTCGGGTTGTACGGGGCCTTCGGCTACGACCTCGTCTTCCAGTTCGAGAACATCGACCGCCAGGTCGAGCGCGACCTCACCCAGCGCGACATGGTGCTTTACCTCCCCGACCGGCTCTTCGTCTCCTCCCACGACGAGCCCACCGGCCGGCTGATCTCCTACGAGTTCGAGGTCGACGGGGTCAGCACCGAGCGGCTCCCGCGCACCGGCCGAGCCATCCCCTACGTCGCCGCGACCGCCGTCGAGCGCACCCGCGACAACGAACCGGGCGGGTTCGCCGAGACCGTACGCAAGGCCAAGGAGTCGTTCAAGGCCGGCGACCTGTTCGAGGTCGTCTGCGGGCAGACGTTCTTCACGCCGTGCACCTACGCCCCGTCGGTCGTCTTCAACCGGCTGCGCGAGCGCAACCCCGCCCCGTACGGCGTGCTGGTCAACCTCGGTGACGCCGAATATCTGGTCAGTGCCTCACCCGAGATGTACGTCCGGGTGCAGGGCTCGCGGGTCGAGACCTGCCCGATCTCCGGCACCATCGTGCGCGGCCGCGACGTCTTCGAGGACGAGGTCAACATCCGCGAGCTGCTCAACTCGGAGAAGGACACCTCCGAGCTGACGATGTGCACCGACGTCGACCGCAACGACAAGTCGCGCATCTGCGTCCCGGGCAGCGTCAAGGTCATCGGACGTCGCCAGATCGAGCTCTACAGCCGGCTGATCCACACCGTCGACCACGTCGAGGGCACCCTGCGCGAGGGCTTCGACGCCATCGACGCGTTCCTGTCGCACATGTGGGCGGTCACTGTCACGGGTGCTCCCAAGCTGTGGGCCATGCGCTTCATCGAGAGCCGCGAGCGGTCGCCAAGGCGTTGGTACGGCGGGGCCTTCGGTCGCCTGGGCTTTGACGGCGACGCCGACACCGGCCTGACGTTGCGTACGGTCCACGTCGCGCACGGCGTCGCCGAGACCCGTGCCGGTGGCACCCTGCTGATCGACTCCGACGCCGACGCCGAGGAGGCTGAGACCGAGATCAAGGCCTCGGCGTTCCTCGACGCCCTGACCAAGCCGGTGGCCGACGTGCCCCAGGCGGCCACGGTCTACGCCGAGTCCTCCAGTCCAAAGCCACGTCTGCTGCTGGTCGACCACGAGGACTCCTTCGTCCACACGCTGGCCAACTACTTCCGGCAGGCCGGCGCCGAGGTGCAGACCGTGCGGGCGCCGCTCAAGCGGGACGAGCTCGAGGCGGCCATCGCGGCCTTCCAGCCGCAGATGCTGGTGCTCTCGCCGGGGCCGGGCCGCCCGTCCGACTTTGCGGTCGGCACCTCCATCGAGGTCGCGCTCGAGAACGACCTCGCGGTCTTCGGCGTCTGTCTCGGCCTGCAGGGTATGGTCGAGCACTTCGGCGGCAGCCTCGGCCTGCTCGACTACCCGATGCACGGCAAGGCGTCTGCCATCAAGCGGGTGAATAGTGGCCACCGGTCGATGCTTTTCGATGGCCTGCCAACGCAGTTCCGGGCCGGCCGCTACCACTCGATCTTCGCGCTCACCCTGCCCGACGAGCTGGTCTGCAGCGCGGTCACCGACGACGGTGTGGTCATGGCGGTCGAGCACACGTCGCTGCCGGTTTCGGCCGTGCAGTTCCACCCCGAGTCCATCATGAGCGCCGACGGCGAGGTCGGCCTTCGCCTGGTGCGCAACGTCGTGGAGTCGTTGGTGGCCAGCGCCGCCGCCGCTTCGTGACCACCCATCCCTCGTACGCCGAGTTCGCCGCGCAGGCAGCCGATTTCACCGTCGTTCCGGTGTGGCGTGAGGTCTTCGGCGACGTCGACACCCCGGTCGGCGTCTTCGACAAGCTCGGCGCCGCCGAGGGGTCGGTGCTGCTTGAGAGCGCCGACTCCGAGGAGCGCTGGGGTCGGTTCTCCTTCGTCGGCCTCGACCCGCTCGGCGTTCTCACCGCCCGCGACGGGGTGGCCCGCTGGACCGGCGACCTGCCGCTCGACCTCCCGACCGGGTCGTCCCTTGCCGTTGCCCTCCGGGTCCTGCTTGCGCGACTGAGGGCGCCCGTCCTGCCCGGATTCCCTTTGTACGCAGGCGCTGTCGGCTTCGTCGGGTACGACGCGCTCAGCGGCACCCCGAGTGGCGTGGTCGACGCCACCCTCGTGGTCCCGGGCTCGATGCTCGCGTTCGACCAGTTCCGCCACGTCATCCGGGTCGTCGTCAACGCGGTCGTCGGCGATGACCCGGCCGCGGACTACGCCGCGGCGTCGGCCAAGGTCGACGGCCTCGTCGAACGTCTGGCAACCGCGCGTACGACCCTCCGTCCCGTCGATGTGCCTGCCGCTTCCGACCAGCCCATCGCGACCACCACCGACGTGCCCGACGCCGACTTTGCCGACGTCGTCAGGCATGCGGTGCAGCGAGTGCGCAGCGGCGAGGCCCGTCAGCTCGTACCATCGCGCACCTTCACCAGGCCGACCGAGGCGTCACCGCTCGAGGTCTACCGGATGCTGCGCACCTACAATCCCTCGCCCTACATGTATCTCCTCCGCCTGCCCGAGGTCACCATCGTCGGGTCGTCACCGCAGGTGCTGGTCCGCGTCGAGCAGGGCACGGCCACGGTACGGCCGACCGCCGGCACCCGCCGGCGTACCGGCGACCCGGACGAGGACCGTCGGCTCGCGGCCGAGCTGGTCGAGGACACCAAGGAGCTGGCCGAGCACGACATGCTCGTCGAGCTCGGCGTCAGCGACCTCGAATCCGTGTGCGCACCCGGCACCGTGCGGCGCACCGACGGCCCGACGGTGCTCCGCTACTCCCGCGTCATGCACATGACCAGCGAGGTCGTCGGCCGGCTCGCCGAGGGCCGCGACGCCGTGGACGCGCTGGCCGCGACCTGTCCCGCAGGCACCGTCGCCGGCACTCCGCGGCCCGCGGCGATGGCCGCGCTGCGCGAGCTGGAGACGACGTCTCGCCATGTGTACGGGGGCGCGATCGGCTACTTCGACTTCTCCGGCAACGCCGACATGTGCATCGCCATCCGTACCGTGCTCTTCGGCTCGGGCGGCGTCGCCACCGTGCGGTCAGGGGCGGGCGTCGTCGACGGTTCCGACCCCGACGAGGAGGTACGGGAGACACAGGCAAAAGCCCGCGCCCTCCTCGACGCCATCGTGGCCGCCGAGCAGGCGCGGGCTTGAGCCTGCGCTAGGAGTTGCTGCTGGTCAATGCTCAACCGATGCACGGGTCACGTTGAGCAGGCCGAGTGCCTGCGACATGACCCGGTGGGGGGCGAGCACGACGCCGAACGTGTTCTTGTCGATCCAGGTGCAGAGCACCTGGGAGACGTCGCCGCCGGTGATCAGGGTGCAGGCGGCGGTGCCACCCCACGGCGTGTGCGGAACAGCGACCGGGTCGGCGTACGAGAGCCGGACGCTCGCGGTGGCGTCCTCGGCCTGGAAGTCCTTGATGACCGAGCGCAGGATCGGCAGGGCCTTGCCGGTCGCGTTGGCCGAGTGGTCACCGGTCTCGACGACGAGGTAGGGCTCGTCGCTCGTGCCACCGAAGACGCCGTACTGCATGTTGCTGGCGCTGGCACCGAGGTCGGAGTCGTACTTCGCGAGGGTGTTGGGCAGCTCTTGGCCGGCCAGCTTGTCCCAGCCGTTGATGGCGCCGGGGAGGGCTGCGGTGTACGCGACGGTGGGCGAGGTCTGCGTCGAGGTGACCGTGGTGCCGGCCTTGACGGGCGTTGTGGCCTTGGCCGGCGCGGCGGGGGCCGCAGCCTTGGCAGGAGTACCGGCCTTGGCCGGCGTGACCGGCGGCTTGGCGGCTCCGCCAGCGGCGCCACCGGCAGCGGCAGCACCGGCAGGCTTGGCAGCAGCGGCACCAGCGGCAGGCTTGGCAGCGGCACCAGCGGCAGGCTTGGCGGCGGCAGCGCCGGTGGTGCCGGCCTTGGCACCAGCGGCGGCCTTGGCCCGCAGGGCAGCGAGCTGCGCCGGGGTCAGCGTGTGGCCCGTGGTCGCCGGGGTCGACGACGAGCTGGAGCCGGAGTTCAGGTAGAAGTAGCCACCTCCGCCGAGCACGACGACCGCGACGATCGCCGCGATCACCTGCTTGCTGAACGGCGACTTCTTGGCATCCGCGTCGGCCTCAGCCTCTTCCTCGCCAGGGGCGAAGGGTGGCGGGGGCGGCGGCAGGGTGGGCATGCCCGGAGGCAGCCCCTGCTCGGCGAACGGGTTGCTGACCGCACCGCCGGCGGGCAGCTCGGTAGCCCACGGGGTCTGGGCACCGGCCATCACCAGCTCCTGCGGAGCGGGTGCTTCCGCCTGCTCGGACTTCGCGCTCTTGCGACCCTTGAGGTTCACCGACATCGGCCCTTTCGGTGCATCTCATGCCTGCTGTACGAGGCATGCTTGGCCGTGCATCGGCCTCTCACCGGGGTGGGCTTAAGCAAAAGGGGTCCAGAAACTTCTGCGGCGGGCTACTCGCCCTCGTCGAAGCCGATCTCGAGCGCGACCTCCATGATCGCCTCGGTCGCCCTGTCCTGGGCCGCGACCTCGTCCGGCGTGAAGTCGCCGAGGAAGGTCTGCCCGATCATGATCTCTTCCCACACGACGAGGAGCGACGCTGCGCGCATGCCGTAGAAGGTCGCCGCGGAGAAGATCGCGGACGACCCCATGTCGACGGCGACGTGGCCGGCGCCGAACCAGGACTGCACCAGCTGGCGGGGTTGCGCGAGCAGCGCGGAGGTGGTGACCAGCCGTCCGCCATGGGTACGCAGGCCGCGCGCCTTGAGGGCGGCGTCGGCGGCGGCGACCAGCGAGGGGTCGGCGGTCGACGTTCCGTGGCCGCCGTAGTACTGCGACGTTCCCTCGCCGATGGTGGCCGCCAGGCCGAGGACGACGTCGCCGGTACGGACCCCCTTCTGCAGACCGCCGCAGCTGCCGAGCGCGATGACCGCAGGCGTACCGAGCTCTCCGGCGACGTGGATCGGCTCGACGACCCGAGGTGAGCCCCAGCCGCAGCTGTAGAGAACCGGCTGGCCCTTCCAGCGTCCCCACCAGATGTCGGGCAGCCGGGTCTCGCGGACGTCGTCCAGCAGGGCAAGCCGCGCGGCGGTGCGGCGCGCGTGCCACCAGGAGTTCTCGACCACTACGAGCCGCGGAATCTCTGACTCGGAGAGGCCCAACGCGCCGAGCCAGCCGGCGTGGTCGAGCTGCATGAGGCGATCCTAGGGCCTGGACGGTGCCCTGGCGCTAGCAGATGGGTGAGCCGATGTGTGGCATGCGCCCTAGGCTGGGACGGTGGAGGACAACGGCAGCGCAACCGGACAACGCGCGTCCTTCGTCGAGGCCGCAGATCGCCTCGCGGCCGAGCTTCTGGTGCCCACCGCCGAGGCCGTCGACCGCTCCGAGGTGCCCCTCGAGCATGTCCAACGCATCGCTGCTGCCGGGCTGTTGGCCCCCACGGCGCCGGTCGAGCTGGGTGGCGGCGGTGCGTCTCCCGCCGTCGGCCGTGCGGTGGTCGAGGTGCTGTCCGGTGCCTCGGGTGCCACCTGGTTCGTCTGCACCCAGCACGGCTCGCCGGTCCGGACCCTGCAGGCGAGTGACAACACCGAGCTGCGCGCGCGACTGATGCGGCCGCTGGCCAGCGGGTCGACGCTCGCCGGCATCGCGCTCGCCCACCTCCGCCGCCCCGGTGCTCCTGCGGTCAGCGGCGTCGCCGCACCCGGCGGCTGGTCGGTCTCTGGTGACGTCGCCTGGCTCTCCTCGTGGGGGCTGGCCGAGATCGTGATGCTGGGGTTCCGCGACGGCCCCGACGTGGTGTTCGCGTTGGTTCCGGCGGCCGAGGCGCCTGGGTTCGTCGCCGGACCGCTGCTCGCGTTGGCGGCGATGCAGGCCGCCCGTACCGTGTCCGTCCGGCTCGACGCTTTCTTCGTCAGCGACGCTGATGTCGCCCAGCGGGTGCCGTACGACGAGTGGGCGGAGCGTGACGCCGCGATGACTGCCAACGCCGCGCCGGCGGTCTTCGGGCTGCTCCGGCCGGTGCTCGCGCGGCTGCGCTACGAGGGCGAGCGACGGCGCGAGCCGGCGACCGTGGCGCTCGCCGCCAGGCTCGAGAGCGACACCGAGGCGCTGCGGTCGCTGGCCTACGCGCTCATCGACGACGCCCCCGCCGGCACCCGCATGTCCGAACGGCTGGCGGTACGGGCTGCCGTGCTCGAGCTGGTCGTGACAGCGACCTCGGCCCTGGTCGCGGCCGGTGCGGGGGCGTCGATGTCGCTGGGTCACCCGGCGCAGCGGTGGGCCCGCGAGGCGCTCTTCCACCTGATCCAGGCCCAGACTTCGCAGGTGAGGGTCGCGACGATGCAACGGTTCCTGGCCGGCCGCTGATCAGGGGTGGCGGGGGCCCCGGCCGACGCGGGCCAACTGGCGGGCTCGCGCGACCAGCCGCCCGGTGCTGTCCCAGACGTCGACGTCCTCGTCGAACCAGCCGTCGGCCACCAGGTGCGCACGCGAACGCATGCGCAGCCACCCTGGCGCTGGCGCCGAGCGCAGCCCGACCGACATCTCCACCGTCGGCGACCAGCCGAACAACCCCATCTCGAAGACCACGGGTGGCAGCACGTCGGTGGCCACGATTGTGGCGAGGGCTGACGTCGGCAGCCTGGGCTCGCGCACCCAGGCCCGCATCTCGGGCAGTCCCGAGGGACGCCCGGTGAACCAGCCCACGCACGCCGGGTCGAGCCGCACCTCCAAGGCTTCGAGGATCGGTACGGGGGTGCCGTCGGGCAGCGTCGGCACCGCTGGGATGCAGTCGTCGACCGGCGGCAGCTCCACGGGGGCCTCGCCCACCCACACCGGCTCGGCGCCGAACGCTGCCGCGTCGCCGATCGAGATGAGCGCCTCGGCGCAGCTCGCGCCGGCCTGCTCGACCCGCACCCGGACAGCGGACACCGTGCGGCCGGCTCGGATCGTCTCGACCGCCATCACCGCCGGCCCGAACGACGGTGGCTGGGTGAACACCGCCGTGACCCCGAGCGGGAGGTCGCGACCGGTCTCCGCCGACGCCGCGGCCGCCATGGCGGCCATCAGGTAGCCGCCGTTGGGGCGCCCGCCGATGCTCCAGGCCTCGTCGATGACGCCGGCCCACCGTCCGTCACCGAGCGGGGACATGTGGGTCGCGGCTGCGATGCCATGGGGCGGGGACTCGGTCATGGTGTTGATCCTGCATGATCCGGCGTCGGCGGGTTGCCATCTGTACCGTCAAGTCCTGCACCCTGGCAGCCGATCATGCCGACGTGACTTCAGGCGACTTTGACTTCTTCGGGGCTCCGACGAGCCCTCCCCCCGGCGCGCCGCCGGCGCCCGGAGCCGCTGTGCCCGCCGTGAACCAGTTCGGCATGCCGGTCGCCCCGCCCGCCGTCAACCAGTTCGGCATGCCGGTGGCGCCCACCCAGTTCGGCATGCCGGCGGGGGCACCTGCCCCGGTGCTGCGCCCACCGGTCAAGGACCAGACCGCCCGCAACCTCGCTGTCATCGGCGGCCTCCTCGCCGGTGTCGCCGCGCTGACCGGTGGCCTGATCTATCTGCAGCACCTGGGCAACAAGACCGCAGGCAACGTGGCCACCACCGTCGAGACCCCGGTCGTCAAGGCCCACCAGATCGTCGAGACCAGCGACCTGCAGCAGGCGGAGCAGGCCGAGGAGACCTACCTCGCCCAGAACAGCGGGTACGCCGCGTCGACCAGCCTGCTCCCCGGCTTCACGTCCTCGGCGACGGACAAGATCACCGTGGTCAGCGCGACCGCCACCACCTTCTGCCTGCGCGCGGACGACCTCTCGTCGTTCCACGCGCCGTCGCTCTACCTCTCTTCCGCGGCCAACGCCGCCAGCACCACTCCCTGCACCTGATCGGCTGCTGGTCTGCTGCCAGCCCACGTGTGATCCTTGGCTCATGAACATCCTGTGGGCGGTCATCGCCGGCCTCGTCATCGGTGGACTTGCCCGCCTCTTCCTGGTGCGCGGACAGAAGATCCCGCTGTGGCTGACCTGCTTCCTCGGCATCTGCGGCGGACTCATCGGTGACGCCATCTCGCGCAAGCTCGGCGTCCGCCACACCAGCGGCATCGACTGGACCCGCCACGTGCTGCAGGTCTGCTCGGCCGCGGTGCTCATCGGCGTCATCGCCCCGCTCTGGGGCGGCCGCAAGCGGCGTCGGTAGTCGGCAGGGTCAGGCCAGGTCCTTGGCGTAGCAGAGGCTGAGCGGGTCGCCGGTGTACGGGGCGAAGACGGGGATCGGCGTGTAGCCCAGACCCTCGTACACGCGCACGGCCGCCGGCTGCCGGACCCCCGTGTGCAGGTCGAGTGACGTGAAGCCGTCCGCACGCGCCGCGTCCTCGAGGTGCTGCATGAGCAGCCGGGACAGCGCCCGGCCGCGGGCTGCTGGCCGTACGAAGACCCGTTGGACGCGGGCCAGGCGCCCGTCGATGCGTCGGTAGCCGCCGCACGCAACCGGGTGGTCACCGTCGTAGCCGACCACGAACCGACCCCGTGGCGGCTCGAACTCCTCGGGCAGCAGCGGCTTGCCGGCGTCCGGTCGTTGGTAGAGGGCGTTGACCTCGGCGCGCATCTCGGCGGTCAGCGCCGCTGCGTCGGGGTGCTCGAGTGGGCGGGTCAGCCACGAGACGTCCATGACTCGCATCGTAGGTGGGTGCTTGGATGGACCGGTGCGGACTTCCCGGGTACGGGCGCCTGAGCTCTACGGCGCCGGCGGCTGGATCAACACCGACACCCCGCTGACGCTGGCCGGGCTGCGCGGCCGCATCGTGTTGCTCGACTTCTGGACGTTCTGCTGCGTCAACTGCCTGCACGTCATCGACGAGCTGCGCGAGATCGAGCGGGCCTACGTCGACGTGCTGGTGACCGTCGGCGTCCATTCGCCGAAGTTCGTCCACGAGGCCGACCACGACGCACTGGTCGCGGCGGTCGAGCGCTATGAGGTCGACCATCCGGTGCTCGACGACCCCGGCCTGGTAACGTGGAACCAGTACGCCGTGCGGGCCTGGCCGACGCTCGCGGTCGTAGACCCCGAGGGCTACGTCGTGGCCCAGATGTCCGGCGAGGGTCATGGCCATGGTCTGGCCGCCCTGCTGGACGAGCTGATCGAGGAGCACACCGCCAAGGGCACTCTGCGGCGCGGCGACTCCTACCTGTCGGCCCCGGTGGTCGAGAGCGCGTCGGAGCTGCGGTTCCCGGCCAAGGTCGTGGTGTTGCCGTCGGGCGACCTGCTGGTCGGTGACGCGCGCAACCACTCGCTGGCCGTGGTCTCGCCCGACGACCTGACCACCGTCGTACGGCGGATCGGCAGCGGGCGCCGCGGACGTGCGGATGGCGCCGCTGGCGAGGCTGAGTTTGCCGAGCCACAAGGCGTTCTGGTGCTGCCGGCTGACGTTGCTCGCGCCGTCGGCTATGACGTGGTGGTCGCCGACACGGCCAACCACCTGCTGCGCGGTCTGTCGCTGGCGGCCGGTTCCGTCACCACCGTCGCCGGCACCGGCAAGCAGTGGATGCGCGGGTCTTCCAGCGGTGGGCCGGCGCTCGACGTCGACCTGTCGACGCCCTGGGACCTCGCTTGGTATGCCGACGCGGTGGTGGTCGCGATGGCCGGCACGCACCAGCTGTGGACGTTCGACCCGTTGGCCCGCACCGCCTCCGTGCTCGCGGGTACGACCAGCGAGGGCCTGCGTGACGGGCCTGCCCTGACCTCGTGGATGGCCCAACCCTCCGGCCTCGCGTCGGACGGTGACACGCTGTGGATCGCCGACTCCGAGACCTCGGCGCTGCGTGTACTTCGGGACGGTTCGCTGCACACCGTCGTCGGTCAGGGACTGTTCGCGTTCGGCCACCGCGACGGGGTGGCGGACGACGCACTGCTGCAGCACCCGCTCGGCGTGGCGATGCTGCCCGATGGATCCGTGGCCATCTGTGACACGTACAACAACGCCGTCCGGCGCTATGACCCGGTGACCGACGAGGTCTCGACCCTGGCGGTCGGGGTGTCCGAGCCGTCGGGCGCCGTCGTCGTCGACGGCCGGTTGGTGGTCGTCGAGTCGGCCGCGCACCGGCTCTCGACCCCGGTGGCTGAGGG
The DNA here is from genome assembly GCA_033097465.1 of Acidothermaceae bacterium B102. Classification (GTDB taxonomy): domain Bacteria; phylum Actinomycetota; class Actinomycetes; order JAWWOL01; family JAWWOL01; genus JAWWOL01. The sequence continues at coordinate 1,311,867 of AP028633.1, read as the reverse complement.
CGTGCTGCGGATGATCGGCGACAAGCACACCGTCCAGCGGCCGCTCACCGACCTTGCGCTCGGTCTCGTCGAGCTCGAGGTCGTCTTCGAGCCGCCGCCCGGCCAGCACCTCGACGAGCGCGATGGTCCTGCGACCCGGCTGTCCGTCAGCGCCTCGCCGCCATCGCTGCTCGTCGCCGGCGAGGGCTCGTCGACCGGCCTGACCCGCCGGCTTGAGCTCGCTGCGGGCGAGGGCGTGCTGCATATCGCCGCGATGGGCGCCTCGTGCGACGTCGACGTCGAGTTCGCCGCATGCCACGTTCACCAGCAGGACTGGGGCATCCCGGTACGGGTCGTGGCCGGCGCCTCGTCAACGCTCACCCTGATGCTCCGCGGCTGAACGTCCTGGGCTAGCCGGCCGTGCAGCGGCTCGGGAAGCCGGTGCCGTCCAACCCCGGCCCGGTCAGCGTCGGCTTGGTGGCGCCGTCCGGCGTGGGGTAGTCGGTGTCGAACCACTGGGTGAAGAACGTGGACAACGCGGAACGGCACGACCAGCTCGGCCGTGGCAGCCAGCGGGCGAAGCCGGCCTCGAGCTGCGGCTCGGTGATGACGCCACCGCCGTACCATCGCTGGATCTGCTGCAGCGCACGGTTGAAGCGGTCGTTGCCGAGGATCTGCCGCAGCGCGAGATAGGCGGTTCCCGGCCGGTCATACGTCGAGGAGCCGTCGAACAACGTATAGGCCGTCGGGTTGGACGGGGCGCCGGACCACAGGTCGGTTCGGGCGTAGTTGTCGTTGAACTGCTGGACCAGGCTTGCCTGGAAAGCAGCGCGACCGGCGGCTGTGTTCAGACCGCCCGCGGTCGTGGCGGCGTTGCGGGCACCGAAGAGATACTCGCCGACGGTGGCCATGCCTTCCTTGAAGAAGGTCAGGTTGTAGTTGGCCTCGGTGACGTTGTCGCCCCACCACTGGTGCATGTTCTCGTGGTTGAAGGTGTCGAGGTCGATGGTGCCGCCGGGGAAGGTGATCATGCTCTCCATCTCCTCGGCGAAGCTCGCGTCGGGGAGACCGATGAGCACGCCGTCGGAGGCGAACGGGAACGGCCCGTTGAAGTAGCTCTGGAAGCGGGTGATGTCCTCTTGCTGGCTCATCACGGCGAGGTTGGCCGCCTTGTCCGCATCAGACAGAGAGCTTGGCTGGAACTCGTAGTAATGCCGTCCGTCCTGGCCGATCCGCTGGGTCATGTCAAAGCTGCCGACACTGTTCTCGACCAGGTAGTTGGCCACCGGTGAGGACATGTGCCAGTGCCAGATCGTCGCACCGTTGGGGAACCGAGGGTCGCTGACCGGCTGGCTCGAGACCAGGATCCCGTTGCCCACAGCGGTTTTGCCGGCGTTGACGGTGTCGTAGAAGTCGTACGTCGGCTTGGCGCTCGGGTGGTCGTTCAGCGGCATCCAGGCTTCGCTGCCGACCGGCTCGGTCGTCACGAAGCCGCCGTCGCCCGGAGGTGAGTCCGACCGGAACCAGCCCTCGGTCGAGCCGTCGCCGTCGACGTGCACCCCCGGCCGTCCGGTGTAGCTGACGGAGACGACGAACGGCTCACCGGCCCGCAGCGGCCGCGAGGGGGTGATGACCAGCTTGTTCGCGGGGCACTGCTCGCCGTCCTGGCCGTCAGGGTCGTCGGAGGTCAGCTCGGGCTCGCAGGCAGGCGGCAGCGGATTGTTGTCCGGACCGCCGACGGGGGTCTGCTGTCCTGCCTCGTGCGCCCGCGGGTCGGGGTCGTTCACGCCGTTCGGGTCATCGGGATAGGTCGGCTGCACGAACCGGTACGCGACGGGTCGCCCATTGACCGTGACGCCCTGGACGGTGAGGTCGGGCCCGTCGGCACCGGCCGCCGACGTGCGTTGGAAGTCGAGGCTGAAGTCGCTCAGGCACTGCGTTGCCACGTCGGTGAGATCGACGTGGTTGCCGGCAAGGAACAGGTTGGTCGGGGCGTCGTACACGAGGTGAACGTCGGTGTGCACGCTGCGGTAGCCGCCGTTGCCGGTCTCGGGGTAGACGTGGTCCCCGAGGTGCGACAGCGTCCGGGCGCCGGACGAGCACTGCCGACCCGGCTGCCACGACCCAGGCTGCGCTGCGGCAATCCCCGTGGTGCTCGCCAGGACAGCGGCCGTTGCCACGACCATGATCGACATCCGTCGAACTCTCATGCACGTTCCCTTCGTCCGGGTCGCAGCATCGCACTGCCAGTGCCGGAAAGGAAACGCGGGTGGTCAGCCGGTCAACGGGTGGTGCGGGCCCATCGCCGCGACGCCAGGTCCACCCTTTGGATCACTGGGCGCCTTGGGCTCGAATGCCGGCCCCCAGAGGGACCAAAAGCTCCCAGTGATCCGCACCTTGTCCGGATCACTGGGCGCCTTGGGCTCGAATGCCAGCCCCCAGAGGGACCAGAAGCTCCCAGTGATCCGAAAGGGGGGAGGGGGTCAGCGGGCGCTGAGGTAGGTCTGCGCGAAGTGGGTGTAGTTGGCCCGCACCGTCTCGATCGCCCTGGCGTCGTCGTGGTCCTGCTCGTGCGCCTCGATCGCGTCCTCCCAGATCGACCGGCCGATGGCAAACCCGACGAAGCCCTCGACGCCGGCCGCCACGGTCAGCCAGTGGTCCAGGCGGTCGCGCGGAGCGTCGCGCCCGAGCACGATGCAGCCGACGTCCCTGCGGTGCCCGGCCCTGGCCTCGGCCACCACCGCGTGCGCGGCTTCGGCGGTCTCCAGGCCCTCGATCTTCCACAGTGCAGGCTCGACGCCGGCCCGGTGGTGAGCCGCCATCACCGCGGTCACCAGTCCCGGCCGGATGTCGCGGTCGTACACGTCCTGGCTGCCGCCGGCCTTCGCCAGCTGGTCCTCCGTCGCGGGGACGAGCAACTCGTACAGGAACGGGATGCGCACCTCGTGCAGCCAGGTCGAGAGCTTGGCCAGACGTTCCAGCTGGAGGTCACGGTCTGCCTGCGGGTCGTCTGGGTTCATCCGGACCAGCACCTTGACGAAGTCCGGTGCGGCCGACTGCACGTGGGCCGCGGTCTCGTCGCCGAACTCGAGCTCGAAGATCTGCTGGCCCGACTTCTCGACCGGTACGGCCAGGGCGACGCCGTCCGCTCGAGCGGCCCGCTGGACGTCGGAGCCGAGGAGCTCGTCGACGAGCACTCCCGGCGTGCCGTCGCCGAGGTCGCCTCGCGCGGCCAGCAGCCCATGGTAGACCAGCGACTTGGCCTGCCGCATGGCCGTCAGCTGGTTGTCGTCGAGCGCCTGCGGGTCCGCGTGGAACACCTTCTTCTCGAAGGAGTCGCGGTGGTCCATGGCGAGAATCATCAGCGGGTGTTGGGTGCTGGGAGTGTCCATGACTCCACTATCGCCCGATCGCAGCGCCTTAAAAGTGGCGAAGGTCCTGGCTTCGAAAGACTTCAGCCGACCAGCTCGGCCACCGCATCGCCGAAGACCGCGGTGTGCAGCACGACGTCGGCTGCCGTCGTCGTGGGGCACATCAGCGCCATGTTGTGGAACGGCGTCATGAGGATGCCCCGGTTGACCGTGTAGAGGTGGAAGTACTCGTTGAGTTCGTCGTCGATGGCCGCCGCGGACTCACCGCCGTTGTGCGGCTCGGGCCGGCAGAACCGGTACTCCGCGCGGGCGCCGAGACGGGTGACCGACCACGGGACTCCGGTACGGTCGATCACCTCCTGCACGCCCGCGGTGAACGCTTGGGCCAGCGCGATCATCGGCGGGAACGCTTCGTCGGTCAGCACCTCGCCCAGCGTTGCGCGCATCGCGGCCGTCGAGAGCGGGTTGCCGGCGAGCGTGCCGCCCACGCCCCCCACGTCGACCAGGTCGGCGTCAGCGCTGCCGAGGATGCGGGCGGCGAGGTCGGCGCTCAGCCCGTACGCGCCTGCAGGGATGCCGCCGGCGATGGCCTTGCCGATCGTGATGATGTCGGGCTCCAGCCCCCATGCCTGGGTGCAGCCGCCCGGCCCGGCCGAGAAGGTGTGCGTCTCGTCGATCGCCAGCAGGGTCCCGTACCGCCGGGTCAGCTCGCGTACGGCCGCGTGGTAGCCGTCGTCGGGCAGAACGATGCCGATGTTTGTAAGCGCCGGCTCGATGAGCACGACGGCCACGTCGCCGAAGGCCAGCTCGCGCTCCAGCGCCTCGAGGTCGTTGATCTCGACCACGCGCGTCGTCACGGCCAGCTCGACCGGCGCACCCACGTTGCCCGGCCGGGCGATGACCGAGCCGTCAGGCCCGATCTCGGCGACCGTCTCGTCCACACTGCCGTGGTAGCAGTGGTTGTGGACCAGGATCTTGGGCCGACCCGTGAGGTGGCGGGCGATGCGGATCGCCCAGCGGTTGGCATCGGTCGCGGTCAGCGCAAAGCTCCACTGCGGCAGGCCGAACCGCCGGGCCAGCTCGTCGCCGACCCACGCCGCGTCCTCGGTCGGCAGCATCGTCGTGATGCCGCCGAGCTCGTCGATGCGCCGGTGGATGGCGGCCACGGTCGCCGCGGGTGAGTGGCCGGCCATCGCGCCCGTGTCGCCCAGGCAGAAGTCGACGTAGGTGTGGCCGTCGAGGTCGGTCAGCCGGTTGCCGTGGGCACCGGCCAGCTGCAGCGGGAACCCGCCCGACCACATCGCCATCCACGTCATCGGCACGCCGCTGATGAGCGATCCACCCGCCTTGGCCGCCGCCATGGACAGCGGATGGGCAGCCTCGTACGACGCCCGTTCGCGCTGGACGAGGGTCTGCAGCCGGGCGCGGTCGATGGTCATGCCCGGAAATCTACTGCTCAGCCGCGGCCAAGATCGCCCGCAGCTCGCTCGCGTCGCCGATGATCTCGACCGGGTGGTCGGCGTCGGAGCGGCCCCAGCACCACGCCCACAGCGCGTCCGCGGGACCGCTCACCGTGGCATCGACCGCCATGCCCTGCTCGTACGGGCAGAAGTGGACGAGGTCGCCGTAGGGCCGCACCAGCTGGTCGACGAGCACCTCGTCCTCTGGCCCGTACGCGGTCAGTCGGGTCGCCCGTCCGCTGCCGGTGAGACCGGTGGGCATGCGGCCGCCGAGCCACAGCGTCAGGACCTCGTCGATGCCGTCGACGGCCACGATGGGCGGCACCTCCCAGTCGATGCCGAGCGACTGCTGCAGGTCGACCCGGTGCACCGCCGTCTCGTGCGCCATGCGCCGTACCCAGAAGCCAATGCTCTGGTCGTACGGCGACCACGTGCTGCACGGGGTCAGCGGGTCCACGGTCGCCACGGCATCGAGCAGCCGCGCCGAGCAGCGGGCGAGCCAGTCGAGGGAATCGCCGGACGGCACCGAGTCCCACGTGTCGGGGCGGCGCCCGGTCGTCACCCACTCGGCGACGAGCGAGTGGATCGAGCCGAGGTGCTGCACCAGCGAGCTGACGGTCCAGCCGGCGCAGCAGAGCACTGGCGCGTCACCCTTGCCGAGGGCGGTCGCGGCGACGGAGTGGAAGACCGCGCTGTCCGACTCCAGCGAGGTCAGCAACGGGTGCTTGTCCATGCGCCCCAACCTAGCGTCACTTCAGGTCGGCGACCGCGGCCTCGATGGCCCGGTGGAACGTGGGGTAGGCGTAGATCATCGACCGCAGGGTCGCGGTCGGCACCTGCGCGTGCACGGCGACAGTCAAGGCGCCGAGCACTTCACCGCCGACCGGGCCGGCGCTGGTCGCGCCGACGAGCACACCGCGCTTCGCGTCCTCGATGACGATGATGTGTCCCTCGCCGCGGTGGATCCAGCCGCGGGTCGACGACCCGATCGACGCGTGACCGACGCGGATGGTGAGCCCCTGGTCGCGTGCCTGCGCCACGGTCAGGCCGACGCTGCCGATCTCCGGGTCGGTGAACGTGACCCGCGGAAGGGCCGCGTAGTCGGCCGGCGGCCCGTCCTCGCCGAGGATCTCGCGCAGCACGATGGCCGAGTGGTACATCGACACGTGGGTGAAGGCGCCCTTGCCGACCACGTCGCCGAGCGCCCACACGCCGTCCGCGACGCGCATCCGGTCGTCCACGGGCAGGGCGCGCAGCGTCTCGTCGATGCCGAGCACGCCGACTCCGATGGCGTGCAGGTCCACCGCGCGCCCGGTGGCCACGAGCAGGTGGGTGGCCGTGACCTCGCCGGCGGGCAGGGACACGGTGAACTGCTGCCCGTCGTACGAGACCTGCTGGGCGTGTCCACCGAGCCGCACGTCGATGCCCTGGGCGGCGAAGACCGTGGCCAGCAGGTCGCCGCTCTCCGGCTCCTCCAGTGGGATCAGGCGGGGCGAGCCCTCGATGACGGTGACCGTGGCGCCGAACCGGGCGAACACCTGCGCGAGCTCGACGCCGATCGCTCCGCCACCGAGGATCGCCAGCGATTCCGGCACGGTGGTCGTCTCGATGGCCTCGTGGTTGGTCCAGTACGGCGTGCCTGCGAGGCCCGAGATGGGCGGGATCGCGGGGTGCGTGCCGGTGTTGATCACGATCCCCTTGCGTGCCCGGAAGACCTGGTCGCCGACGGTGATCTCGTGAGCACCGGTCAGGCGCCCGTGGCCCCGTACGAACTGACCGCCCTTGCCCTCGAAGCGGTCGACCGCGACGGTGTCGTCCCAGTCGTCGGTGGCCTCGTCACGGATGCGCTGTGCGACCGGCGCCCAGTCGGCAGTGACGGTCGACGTGCCGGCCATGCCGGGGATGCGTCGCCCCTCGGCCAGCAGGTCGGCTGCCCGGATCATCATCTTGCTCGGCACACAGCCCCAGTACGGGCACTCGCCGCCGACCAGTCGCTCGTCGATGCCGATGACCTCGAGACCGGCCACAGCGAGCTTTTCGGCGACCTCCTCGCCGCCCGGGCCCATGCCCAGCACGATGACGTCGACCTCACGGACCTCGTCGGACATGGCGGTGCTCCGTTCGCTGGCGGGAGCCCAGCCTTGCGTGATCGCCGTCGACCGACAAGGACCTGACGCAGTCTTCAGGACTACGTAAGGATCGTCAGAGGTGGACCGTGCGCCGAACGACGGGGCGAGGGCCGTAGGTGACGGCAACTCGGCGGCGCGGGGTCCAGCGCATCATCGACAGGGCCACGCCGGTCGCTCCGAGCAGCATGAGGATGCCGCCGACGAGGAGCAGGTCGATGCCGGGCACGGTGGCGTCGACAGCGAACGCGAGCACGGCGCCGACCGCGACGAGGAACACGCCAAGAGCCGTTGTCATGGTCGCGCACTACCCCAGGTCGGCCGGGCGCAATCCTCGTCAGCCGTGCTGGGCCTCGTGGGCCAGCAACCACTGCTTGACCTCCAGCCCGTACTCGTAGCCGCCGAGCGCGCCGGTGCTCCGTAGTGCGCGATGGCAGGGGACGAAGGGCGCGATCAGGTTGGCGCCGCAGGCGCTGCCCGCTGCCCGTGCGGCGGCCGGTTTGCCTGCCCGTACCGCGAGCTCGCCGTAGGTCACGGTCTCGCCGAGCGGCACCGCGGTCAGCTGGTTCCAGATCGCTTGCTGGTACGGGGTTCCCGCCTGCTGGACGGCCACCTCGTCGAGCGCGGCGAGGTCGCCGTCGAGCCACCGCAGCACGGCCTTGGTGGTCGCGCCGAGGTCGGCAACGGTCGCGTACCCCTGCTCTTGCGTCTGCTGGGGGAGGCGGCTGAACAGCCGGTCGACGTCGGACGTGAATCCTGCGGCAACGACCGTGTCGCCGTCGACGAGGACGGTCAGCGGCCCGGCGGGGGTCTCGAGCGTGCTGGCGTTGATCATGTGAGCTCCTGGTGTACGGGTGGCGTGTCGCTGAGGCTGGCCCACAGGTGCATGGCGGCGTACCCCCGCCACGGTCGCCAACGTTCGGCGTGGCGCTCCAGGTCGTGGGCTGTTGCCGTGGTCGAGGTGAGTCGGCTGAAGGCTTTGAGCAACGCAATGTCCTTGCTGGGCAGGGCATCGGGGTCGCGGAGGGCACGCATCGCGATGTAGGACGCGGTCCAGGGCCCGATGCCCTTGAGGGCCGTCAGCGCCTGTTCGGTGCGCTGCTGGTCGGCCCCGGGGTGGAGCAGCACGGTCTTGTCGGCGACGGCCCGGGCCAGCGTGCGCAGCGTCTCCTGGCGCGCGCCGGTGAGGCCGATGCCGCTGAGGTCGTCGTCGGCCACGGTCTCGGCGGACGGGAACAGGTGGGTGACGCTGCCGGCAGGCTCCTTGAGCGGGGTGCCCAACCGCTCGACGAGGCGCGCGGCGAACGTCGACGCTGCCGCGACGCTGACCTGCTGGCCGAGCACGGCGCGCACCGCCAGCTCGAACCCGTCGTACGCGCCGGGCACCCGCAGCCCGGGCCTCGCCGCGAGCAGCGGCTCGAGCAGCGGGTCCTGCCGGAGCACGTCCGCCACGGCCGTCGGGTCGGCGTCGAGGTCGAAGAGCCGTCTCGCTGCTGCGACGTCCCTCGCCAGTGAGCTGATGTCGGTGCCGATGAGGCTCAGGGTGAGCTGGCCTTGGGCTGCCGTGATCTCGAGCACCCCGCCGCCGGTCGAGCTGCCGACGGCTCTGCGGTACGACGCCGGGCCGACCTCCTCGACGCCGGCGATGGCGCGCGCGGCGAGGTAGCCCGTGACGTCGGCCACGTCGAGCGGCACCCGGAACGCGAGCGGCAGCTGGACGCCCGTACCCTGTCGGCGTCGTTGGCCGCCGCGCAGGGCGGACGGTGCCCGGCCGTACGCCGCCAGCATGCTGTCGTTGAACTGACGCACGCTGGAGAATCCGGACCCGAACGCGATGTCGGTGATGGGCAGGTCGGTCTCGTGCAGCAGGCGGAGTGCGAGCTGGGTGCGCCGAGTGCGGGCAACCGCGAGCGGACCAGCGCCGAGCTGCTGGACGAAGAGCCGGTGCAGCTGGCGTTCGCCGATGCCCAGCGTGGCGGCGAGGCCGGGGACTCCCGCACTGTCGACGACCCCGTCAGCCACCAGCCGCAGCCCCCGCCCGACCAAGTCACCGGCGTAGTCCCAAGCCCGGCTGCCCGGCGCTGCCTCGGGGCGGCACCGGCGGCAGCTGCGGTAGCCCGCGGCCTCCGCTGCGGCGGCGTGCGGGTAGAACTCGACGTTGCGCTCGAGCGGGGTGCGGGCGGGGCAGATGGGCCGGCAGTAGATGCCGGTGGTCTTGACGGCCGTGAAGAACTGGCCGTCGAAGCGACTGTCCCGGCTGCTCACCGCCCGGTAGCAGGCTGCGGGGTCCAACGTCTTCGCCATGCGTCCTTTCTACCGGACGCGCGGGCGGTCAACTGGCGGTTTTCGGACACAGCAGCCGCAGCGTCTTCGCGTTCCGGTGCCGTCACTGCACGGAAAACCCGATGGGCGGCGATGGGGTAACGCTCAGGCGGGGCGAGACCGGCCTGGTTGCCGTGCCCTGGCTGCACAGGAACTTCACTGCAGCAGCGAACGGACCACGTCGAGCAGGTAGGTGGGCTGGAGGTAGACGTGCTCCCACGTCACCCGCGGCACCGTCCACCCCGCTCGTCGGAACGCGTTGTCCTGCTCACGGTCGTGTCGCAGCGCGTCACGTGCGGAATGGTAGGCATGGCCGTCCGTGAGCAGTGCCGCCTTGGCTCGGCCACGCAAACTCCACCCGACCGACGAACAGGTCGCCGTCCTTGACAACGTACTGGGTCGCCTCCGGCGTCAGGTCGGCCAACGTCAGCAACACTCTCGCTTCCGACTCCATCGGCGAGTCGGCCGACGGATCGGCGAGCCGGCCCAGGTCGCGGACGGCACGGGCGCCACGACCCATGGCGTGGGCACAGACCTTGCGCAGCTCGGTTCGGCTAACGAGCCCCGCGCGCATCGCGGCATCAGCGGCGGCCACGGACGAGCTGAGCGACAGCACCGATGGCAGGTCGAGCAGGGTCCGCAGAGGGGAGGTGACGTGAACGCCGTCCCGCTCGACGATGTCCTGCGGCGCCAGATCTCGTCGATGGACCGTTGCTGAGGTTGCGGCCCAACGTCCGCGCGACATGGGGAGCGTCACATGGGTGACGTCGGGGACGTCGCCCGGAAGGGGCAACGTCCAGAGCTTGGCCGCCGAGGTGTGGCTCAACACCGAGCCCTGAGGCACGCAGTTGTGGTCAGGGCAGTGGGGAGAGGACATGCGCCGAGCCTGCCTCGGCCGCCGCCGCTGTGTTGCGGGCGTACACAGGCCGGTCCCTCGTCCACAGAGAGGCGTTGCGGGTTGTGGTCAGTCGTGATGCGGCTGCGGGATCGCCGGGGCATCCGCCCGTACCGCGTCGGCGATCTCTTCCTCGGGCCGAGGTGGGATCTCCGGGTGGTCCTCGAGCGATTCGATCTCGTGGTCAGGCTGCTGCGTCATGGTCACGTCCTGTCCCGTCGGGCACGGAGTCAACCGTCAGTTTGCGTGCAGCGGCGGCACGGAAACCAGGGTTGGGGGTAAGGGGCTGACGCTCGCGCGGCGCACCGTGAGGGCAATAAGTGTGCAGTCAGTGCACGGGAAGGTCGGGTCAGAGGGCGGACTCGTCGAGGTCCATGACGTCCAGCGTGGTCGACTCAACGATCGCTCGGTCGGCGGCCAGCAGCGGCAGCCGCTGCGCCGCGAAGAAGCGCGCCGCCGCGACCTTGCCCTGGTAGAACGCCACGTCGCGGGCCGCGGGTGTGCCGGCCAATGCCGTCAGCGCCACCTCGGCCTGGCGCAGCAGCAGCCACGCCAGCACCAGGTCGCCCAGCCCGAGCATCAGCCGCACCGTGTTGAGCCCGACCTTGTAGACGTTGCGCGGCTCCTGCATCGACGAGGTGAGGTCGCCGACCATGGCCCCAAGCGTCGCCTGCACGTCCTCGAGGCCGGTGGCCAACAGCGCCCGCTCGACCGCCAGCGCACCGTTGCCCGCGTCACCCTTGGCGAAGTCGGACACCTGGGTCAGCAGCAGGGTGAGCGCCCGCCCCTGGTCCTTGACGATCTTGCGGAAGAACAGGTCCATCGACTGGATGCCCGTCGTGCCCTCGTAGATCGAGTCGATCTTGGCGTCGCGGATGTACTGCTCGATCGGGTAGTCCTGCAGGAATCCGGACCCGCCCATCGTCTGCAATGACAGCGTCAGCAGCTCGTGCGTCCGCTCCGAGCCGACGCCCTTGACCAGCGGCAGCACCAGCTCGCTGAGCCCCTCGGTGTTCTCGTCGCGCACCCCGTCGGCGCGGGCGAGCTCGAGGGTGTCGAGCAGCGACGCGGTCCAGAGCATCAGCATCCGCAGGCCCTCGGCGTAGGACTTCTGCAGCATCAGCATGCGCCGTACATCGGGGTGGTGGGTGATGGTCACGGGTGGTGCGGTGCGGTCGGTCTGCCGGCTGAGGTCGCGGCCCTGCACCCGCTCCTTGGCGTAGGCCAACGCGTTGAGGTAACCGGTCGAGAGGGTGGCGATGGCCTTGGTGCCGATGCTCATCCGCGCGTACGAGATGACCTCGAACATCTGCGCGATGCCGTCGTGGACCCCGCCGACGAGGTAGCCGACGGCAGGCTGGCCGTCGCCGAACGTCAGCTCGCAGGTCGTCGACGCCTTGAGGCCCATCTTGTGCTCGACGTTGGTCGCCCGGACGCCGTTGCGGGCGCCGAGCGCACCGGTCTCGAGGTCGACCATGAGCTTGGGGACCACGAACAGCGAGAGGCCCTTCGTACCGGGTCCGGCGCCCTCCGGCCGGGCGAGCACCAGGTGGATGATGTTGTCCGCGAGGTCGTGCTCGCCGCTGGTGATGAACCGCTTGACGCCCTCGAGGTGCCACGTGCCGTCGGGCTGCTCGAAGGCTTTGGTACGACCGGCGCCGACGTCCGACCCGGCATCGGGCTCGGTGAGCACCATCGTGGAGCCCCACTGGTGCTCGATCATGAGCTCGGCGAGGCGCTGCTGGTCCGGTGTGCCCAACCGGTGCAGGATCGCGCCGAACCCGGGACCGGACATGTACATGAAAGCGGCGGGGTTGGACCCGAGCAGCATCTCGGAGGCGGCCCAGCGCAGCGACGGCGGTGCGCCGGTGCCACCGAGGTGGGCCGGCAGGTCGAGGCGGAACCACTCGGCGTCCATCAGCGCGCGGAACGACCGGCGGAACGACTCCGGGAACGTCACGGTGCCGGCCACCGGGTCGAAGACCGGGGGAGTGCGGTCGCCCTCGACGAAGGAGTCGGCGAGCTCACCCTCAGCCAGTCGGCGGACCTCGCGGAGCACCTCGCGGGCAGTGTCGACGTCCATGTCGGCGAACGGTCCGGTCCCCATCACCTCGCCGCGACCGAGCACCTCGAACAGTGCGAACTCGATGTCGCGCAGGTTGCTCCGGTAGTGACCCATCACGCCTCCCGCAGGCTCGTACCGGCAATCCTACCCGCCGGTAACAACCAATGCTACTGGTCAGTAACAAACAACGGGAACACTCCCCACCAACGCTTCGTGACAGGCTGGCGGCGTGCAGGTCGGGAGGGGTGCGGCGACGGTCCTCTGCCTGCTCGCCCTGGCCCTGGGAGGCGGCCTCGCGCCCGCGGCAGCCGTCACGACGAGCCCGCCGGTCGCCGGCCCTCCGCCTCCGGGCGAGACGCGGTCGCACTACCTGACGACCGTCGACCAGGCGGCCCTCCGGCGCACCGGCACGGCTGACGCCCAGGACGCCCTCGCCCAGGGCATGACCCAGGCTCTCGTCGTGCTCGACGCAGGTAGTCCTGCGGGCGACGACGGCTCGGTACGCCTGCCGGACACCCGCCTGCACACGCTCGCGCGCGACGTGGCCAAGGCCGTCGAGGCGTACGGCAAGGCGTGGCAGTCGGCCAAGGGTCCGGCCCTCGTCCTCGTCGTCGGCACCACCAACTACGGGGAGTACGCCGGTGGGCCGCACGGAGCCGCGTGGGCCCGCATGGTCGAGACGGTGTCGGACGCCCTGCCCGGCATCGACGTCCGCGGCGGGCTCGACGCGGAGCAGGAGTACTCCACGGCGCTGGCGACGCGGTCGTGGGTCGAGGCGTTCGACGCCAGCGGCACCCGCCCGTACGTCGATTTCGGCAGCTGCACCTGCCCGCCGCTCCCTGCCCCGCCGGCCAACGGGTGGACCACCGAGGACGTGTACGCGGTAGCGGTCGGCGACGGCCGGGCGGTCGCGCTGCCGGAGATCTATGCGGTCAAGGGCGGCAACGCCCGGGCCTGGGCGAGGCTGGAGGCGTGGAGCGTCGAGCACCACCCCGACCTGCCAGTGCGCATCGTCGGGGCGCTGACCGAGGCGGCCGCCTGCGTCGGGCGTTCGTGCCCTGGCATCGACCTCGCGCCCCAGCCGGCGTGGGCCCAACTCACGGCGGCGCTCGGGCTGACGGCCGACGCCGGCCCAGACCTTCGCTACCTCTCCGACATCAGTTATTTGCCCAGCCCTGGGCGCAAGCCCCACGGCGGCATCAGCACGCCGCTCGTCATCGGGCTCGTCGTGCTGGTCTGCGCTCTGCTTTGGACCACGGGGTACGGCTACTGGCGCCACCGGCGAGCGCACCGGACCACCAAACGCGCTAGTCGTCGATGACCTGGAAGACGCGGCGGTTCCAGAACAAACGGTCATAGCTGGCAGAGCCGTAGGGCTCGAGCAAGCCGATGTCCACCAGCGCGTTGATGGCGTTTCGGTTCGCCTGGTTGGACCGGCCGTACCGAGCCTGTGCAGCGGCAACCGACAGTATCGGTTGAGATTCCAAGTTTCACAATCGAGACTTGAAATCTCAACCCTGTAAGCCAAGTCTCGAACAGCCGTCTTGTCGGCAGCGCGGCGTCTCACGAATCGGACACCGGTTGGGCATTACCCAACCAATTACGTAGGCTTTCCCGGAAACGTGCGGATGGCGCGCGTCCAGCTCAAGGAGTCGACGTTCCCATGGTCCGTACCACCACCGTCAGAGGAACCGCCCTGCTGGCAGGAGCCGTCTTGGCCCTGTCTGCGTGTGGGGGCGGCTCGTCGAGCGGCTCGGGAGGCTCGGGGAGCAAGGTCACGCTCAACCTGGTCGCCTACTCCACGCCGCAGGCGGCGTACACCGCAGAGATCGCCGCCTTCCAGAAGACCGCCGCCGGCAAGAACGTCACCTTCAAGACGTCGTACGGCGCCAGCGGTGACCAGAGCCGCGCCGTCGCGAGCGGCCAGGCGGCCGACATCGTCGCGTTCTCGCTGAGCCCAGACATCGACCGCCTCGTCAAGGCCAAGCTGGTCGACGCGAGCTGGGACGCCAACCAGTACAAGGGCATGATCACCGACTCCGTCGCGGTCATCACCACCCGCAAGGGCAACCCGAAGGGCCTCAAGACCTGGGACGACCTGGTCAAGCCGGGCATCAAGGTGCTGACGCCCAACCCGTTCTCGTCCGGCAGCGCGCGGTGGAACGTCCTCGCCGCATACGGAGCGGAGATCAAGGAGGGCAAGACCGAGGCCGAGGCCACGGCCTACCTCTCCTCGCTGTTCAAGAACGTCCCGGTCCAGGCCGCCAGCGGCCGGGCCTCGCTCACCGCCTTCACCGGCGGCGAGGGCGACGCGATCATCACGTACGAGAACGAAGCGACCTTCGCCCAGCAAAACAAGCAGGCCATCGACTACACCGTGCCCGACAGCACGATCCTGATCGAGAACCCCATCGCGGTCACCTCGGGGAGCGCCCACCCCACCGAGGCCAAGGCGTTCCTCGCCTTCCTCTACAGCGAGGCCGGCCAGCAGATCTATGAGGCCAACGGCTACCGCCCGATCGTCAAGACCACGCCGGGGTACGACAAGTTCCCGCAGCCGGCCAAGCTCTTCACCATCACCGACCTCGGCGGCTGGACCGCCGTCAACACCCAGTTCTTCGACCCCGACAAGGGCCTGATCACCACGATCGAGAAGAGCAACGGCGTCTCCACCACAGGCAAGTAGTGACCGTCCAGCTCGACCTCGTCGACCCGGCCCCCCTCACCGGGGAGCCGGGCCGGCGGCGCGACCTCCACCTCGGTCGGCGGGGTGGGCTCAGCCTGGTCACCACCTACCTCAGCCTGGTCGTCCTGCTGCCGCTCGCCGCGGTCGTCTGGCGCTCGCAGTCCCACGGCTGGGGGCAGTTCTGGCACGCCGTGCACTCGCCCGAGGCGTGGGCGGCGATCAAGCTGACCTTGGGCGCGTCGGTGATCGTGGCTCTGGTCAACCTGGTGATGGGCACGCTCATCGCGTGGGTCCTCGTACGGGACACGTTCCCGGGCAAGGCGGCGCTGGACACCGTCATCGACCTGCCGTTCGCACTGCCGACGATCGTCGCGGGTCTCGTCCTGCTCAGCCTGTACGGGTCGGACAGCGCGCTCGGCGTCAACCTCGCCTACGCCCGCAGCGGCGTGCTGCTGGCCCTGCTCTTCGTGACCCTGCCGTTCGTCGTCCGCACGGTGCAACCGGTGCTGCTCGAGCTCGACCGCGACATGGAGGACGCTGCCGCGTCGCTGGGGGCGTCGCGGCTCACGATCTTCCGCCGCATCATCCTGCCCAACCTGGTCCCTGCGATGCTGGGCGGCACGGCGCTCGCCTTCGCCCGCTCCATCAGCGAGTACGGCTCGACCGTGCTCATCTCGGGCAACTTGCCGTTCAAGACCGAGGTCGCCTCGGTGTCCATCTACAACCAGATCCAGTCCGACAACGTGTCGGGTGCCGCTGCGGTGTCCACTCTGTTGCTGGCGGTGTCGCTGCTCGTCCTGCTGCTGGTCAACCTCGCCCAGCGCTGGGTGGGTCACCGTGGCTAAGCACTCGCTGCGCTGGGTCGCCCTGGTCTACGTCCTCCTGCTCCTGCTGCTGCCGCTCGGCCTGGTCACGTGGCGGACGTTCGAGCACGGCCTTTCCCCGGTCTTCGACGCGCTCACGACCCAGGAGGCCGGCCATGCCTTCCAGGTGACGGCCATCGTCGCGCTCCTGTCGGTCCTCTGCAACACCGTCTTCGGGGTCGGCGCCTCGATCCTGCTGGTACGGCACGACTTCCCGGGCCGGCGACTGCTCAACGCGGCCATCGACCTGCCCATCGCGGTGTCGCCGGTGGTCGTCGGACTCGCGCTGATCCTGGTCTACGGCCGCTTCGAGCCCATCGGCGGCTGGCTGCACCGTCAAGGGTTCGACGTCATCTACGCCCTGCCCGGCATGGTGCTCGCGACCGTCTTCGTCTCGCTGCCGCTGGTCGTCCGTGCGGTTGCGCCGGTGCTGGAGGAGATCGGCACCGACCAGGAACAGGCCGCCCGTACCCTCGGCGCCTCGTCCTGGCAGACCTTCCGCCGCATCACGTTCCCCGCCATCCGCGCAGCCGTCGGGTACGGGGTGGTGCTGAGCCTCGCCAGGTCCATCGGCGAGTTCGGTGCCGTGGCGGTGGTGTCCGGCCACATCGTCGGCAGCACCCAGACCGCGACGCTCTTCGTCGAGGAACGGTTCGAGAACTTCGACCAGCCGGCCGCCTATGCCGCGTCGTTCACGCTCGCCATGACGGCCGTCATAGCGCTGCTGCTCACCCGTTACCTGCGCCTGAGGGGCGACCGAACATGAGCATCACCGTCCGCAACGTGACCAAGCGCTTCGGCGACTTCCTGGCGCTCGACAACGTCAGCGTCGACATCCCCGCCGGGTCGCTGACCGCCCTGCTCGGGCCGAGCGGCGGCGGCAAGTCGACCCTGCTGCGCATCATCGCCGGCCTCGAGCAGCCCGACTCCGGCAGCGTCACCATCGACGGCAGCGACGCGACGACCACCCCGGTCCAGTCGCGCAACGTCGGCTTCGTCTTCCAGCACTACGCGGCGTTCAAGCACATGACGGTCTACAAGAACGTCGCCTTCGGCCTCGAGATCCGCAAGTGGCCCAAGGACAAGGTGCGGGCCCGCGTCACCGAGCTGCTCGAGCTGGTCCACCTCGAGCAGTTCGCCGACCGCTACCCCGCCCAGCTCTCCGGTGGCCAGCGCCAGCGCATGGCGCTGGCTCGCGCGCTGGCGGTCGAGCCCGGGGTGCTGCTGCTCGACGAGCCGTTCGGTGCGCTCGACGCCCAGGTGCGCCAGGAGCTGCGTCGGTGGCTGCGTCGCCTGCACGACCAGGTGCACGTGACGACGCTGTTCGTCACCCACGACCAGGAGGAGGCGCTCGAGGTGGCCGACTCCATCGTCGTGATCGCCGGCGGCACCGTGCAGCAGGTCGGGCCGCCCGACGAGCTCTATGACGCCCCGGCCAACGACTTCGTCATGAGCTTCCTGGGCCCGGTGACCAGGCTCGGCGGCGAGGTCGTCCGTCCGCACGACATCGACCTCGTGGCCACCCCGGGGCCCGACACCGTCGAAGCGACCGTCGTCCGCGTCGTACGGCTCGGCTTCGAGATCAGGGTCGACCTGCGCATCGAGGGCCTCCATCCGCAGGACGCCTGGGTGCAGCTGACCCGGTCGACCGCGGAGAAGTTGATGCTGAGTGAGGGGGCTGTCGTGTACGCCCGCCGGGCCGCTGCCATCAGCCTTCCTCAGGCCTGATGGTGGTGTCCGCCACGACGTCGAGCGGTGGCGGCCTCCGGGCCGTGCTGCGGGTGTCGGCGCGGGCTGACTATGCGTTGCGCCTCGTCGTGGCGATGGCTGCCCAGCCCGACGCGGTGCTTCCGCGGGAGGCCCTCGCCCAGACCGAGCAGCTGCCGGTGACGTTCCTCGACCACGTGCTGCGACAGCTGCGCGACGGCGGTCTGATCGAGAGCCGTCGCGGCCGCCACGGGGGCTATCGGCTGAGTCGCGACGCGGCCCTCATCTCGGTCGCCGACGTGGTGCACGTCATGGAGCAGGCGCCCGCCCCGAGCGAGGAGCCGCCGGGTGCGCCCGCCGAGTGGCTCACGGCCGTGTGGACCGGGCTCTCGGACACCGTCCACGCCGCCCTGTCGGAGGTGAGCATCGCGTCGCTGCGCGACGCACGCCTCGCCGAGGCTCAGGGCGCGTAGCTGTCCCCGTCGCTGCGCAGGCGCTCGATGTTGTCGATCATCAGGTCTTCGAGCTCGCCCTTCTCCTCGCCAGGCAGGCCGCTCATCAGCGCACCGTAGAGCTCGCGCTCAGCGTCGGCCTCCTTGGGGATGATGACCTCGTCGCGCGGCAGCGGCGGGAGCACCGCCGGAGGGCGGTCGGTCTCGTCGACCTCGGTCGCCGCGCCGTCGGAGGTCACGAGTGCCCCTGAGCCGCGTCCACGGTCACGGCGGGAAAGACCGGCTTGGGCCGGTCACGGACCAGCGTCTCGCGGCGCGCAACCAGGGCGTTGCGCTCGGCCACCAGCTCATCGCGGCGGGCCATGGTGGCGAGCCGGCTCGCCGTGGACGAGTCGCGCACGCGCTGGTGTTCGCTCACGGCGTCGGCCGGGGTGCTGTGGTTGCCGGTCAGGGGCCCGCGCTCCGACCTCGCCTGTGGCACCGCCGCCCGCAGCCGCAGGCCCGCGGCCACCAGGTCGCGGACCCGGACCACGAGGTCGACGTCGCCCTCGGTGTAGCGGCGGTGGTTGCCGATGGTGCGCTGGCTCGGCGAGAGGCCGTGGCGACGGTCCCAGTCACGCAGGGTCGCGATCGGAACGCCCGAGCTGAGGCTGAGTTCGCCGATGGTGAGAGACACGGCACCTCCCGGGAGGGAACTCGGCGCAGTGCCGAGGTTCCTGTCACCAAGGATGGGCCTCGGATGAAGGTTCGGCAAGACAAAGCGGCAATCCTTGCCCGCGTCCATGCATGCAGCAGCAAAACCTAGGCGGCTCGGTGCGGTTCGACCTCGTTCATGACGAGGACGACGCCGCGGCTGCCGTGGCCGGACACCGTCATGCCGGTGCAGACCACGCGTACGGTGACGTCGCGCCCGCGCCGGTTGCGTGCGGCGATGTCGCGCTGCTGGGGGGTGGACCCGTCCGCCAGCGCCGCTCGTACCAGCGGCCTGATCTCGTCGGTCGGCAGTCCGATGTCGAGGTTGAGCAGGTGTTGGCCGACGACCTCGTCCGACCGGAGTCCCCACATGTCCTCGGCCAGCCGGTTCCAGGTGCGCACGTGCAGCTCAGGGTCGACGACGACCACACCGGCCTGCAGGCTGGTCAGCACCGAGTCGAAATAGCCGTTGACGTCGTCGAGAGCGCTGGTGCGGTCGCGGAGCTCCTCGTTCATGGCCTGGAGCTCGTCGTTCATCGACTGCAGCTCCTCGTTCATGGTCTCGAGCTCTTCGTTGGTCGACTGCAGCTCCTCGTTGGTGGTCTCGAGCTCCTCGACCGTCGACTGCAGCTCCTCGTTGGTGGTCTCGAGCTCCTCGTTGGTCGACTGCAGTTCCTCGTACGCCGTCTCGAGGTGGCGGTGAGTCTGCTCCAGCTCGTCGTGCAGCCGACGGTGACGCGTCACGTCGTGGAAGTGGATGGAGACGCCGACTCCGCGGTCGATGCTGCCGAGCGGGATGACCTGGATGTCCAGCCAGGCCCGTTCTCCCGGCGTACGGGAGAACTCCACCTCGCGCACCCACACGTCGCGCCGCTCGTCGGCGGCCTGGTCGATCGACGTGCGCAGCTCCACCGGCCGGTAGGACAGGTCGAGGTCCTGGAACGGACGTCCGAGGTCGCGCGCCGAGAGGCCGAACAACCGCGTGGCCGAGTCGTTGGCGAGGGCGAGCCGGCCGTCGGTCGAGAGCACGACCTGCGCCACCGGGCTGGCCGCGAGGGCCGCCTCGAGCACGTTGTCCATCGCCTCGACCGTGGCCAGTCGCGCCTCGGCACGGTCGACGGCGTGGCCGGTCGAGGCCCGCCGGAAGAACCGACGCTTGAGGTCGACCGGCGCAAAAAGGGCGTTGTGGCCGAGCAGCATCTCGGCCTTGCCGAGGAACAGTACCCCCTCCGGCGCCAGTGCGAAGTGGAACCGGCCGACCACCTTGGCCTGCGTCTCTGCGTTGAAGTACATCAACGTGTTGCGGCAGACCAGCAGGTCGATCCGCGAGATGGGGGCGTCCTGCACCAGGTCGTTGCGCCCGAAGATCACCGCCCGGCGAAGGTCTTTGCTGAACGCGTAGCGGTCGCCCGACAGCTCGAAGTACTTCTCCAGCAGGTCGGCCGGCACCCCCTCGACGTCCTTCTCGCTGTACGTCGCCTGGCGGGCGTCGGCGAGCGCCTCGTCGTCGACGTCGGTGGCGTAAATCTTGACCCGGTCGCGGAAGGCCTCCACGCCCAGCGCCTCGGCGAAGACCATCGCCAAGGTGTAGGCCTCCTCGCCGGTGGCGCAGCCCGCGCTCCAGACCCGGATCAGGCCGCCGTCCTTGCCGGCGACGAGCGGCGGCAGCAGCTCGTCACGCAGGTGCTGCCAGCTGTCCTCGTCGCGAAAGAAGTCGGTGACGTTGATGAGGATGGTGTTGAACAGCGCGGTGAACTCCTCGGGCCGCACCTGCAGCAGGTCGAGGTAGGCCTCGTAGCTCGGGATGTCGGCGTCCTGCATGCGACGGTCGACCCGGCGCATGAGGCTCGTCCGCTTGTAGCCGGTGAAGTCGAACCCGCGACTGTCGCGCAGGTAGACCAACAGGTCCTCGAACGCACCGTCTGCCTCGGCCACGCGCCCAGACTAGCCGGGTGGTGCGACGGCCGTACCGCTGCAGATGCGGACGAGCTCAGCGGCGATCTCGTCGAGGGGAAGCCGCAGTGCGTCAGGCACGGCTACCAGGGCGTTGCGTGGCATGTCGGGGTAGTTGGCCGTCGCCGGGTCCTGGACCACGGCGCCGCCGCCGGCCGCCGTGATCGCAGCCAGCCCCTCGGCTCCGTCGCGCAGCGCACCGGAGAGGACCACCCCGACGACCGCCGATCCGACGGTGGCCGCGGCGCTGCTGAACAGCAGGTCGATCGAGGGCCGGTGGTGGTCCTTGGGTGGGCCCACGGTCAGGCGCAGCGTGTCGCCGTCGACGAGCACGTGGTGGCTCGCCGGCCCGACGTACACCGTGCCCGCCATCAGGAGGACGCCGTCGGTCGCTGCGACAACAGGCAGGGTGCCGGCTCGCGCCAGGATCTGCGGCAGGATGCTCGGACCTCCGGGGGCGAGATGCAGGACCACGACGACCGCCGCCGAAAGAGCGCGGGGCAGGCCGCCGACCAGCACCTGGAGCGCCTCGACTCCGCCTGCGGACGCGCCGATCACCACGACGGGGCAGGGGTGCCCCGGCAAAGTCATGGTGTGGGCAGCCCGCGCGAGGTGTCGCGACGGTGGGCGCGGACCCTGCTGGCAAACATCTCCCGGGCCACCGCCAGCTGTTGCCGGCGTCCGTCGTTGGTTTCGTGGGTCATCGCCAGGCGCTGGCGCGCGACCAGTGCCTGCGACCGCTCCAACGCCGTCCGCGCCGACGCGAGACCGCGCTCGGACTCGAGCAGGCGCAGCTGCGAGCCGCGCACCCCCAGCGTGGTGGCGGGGGGGATGTGGGAGGCCCCGTGTCGTTCCTGCGTCAACAGATCGAGGGCGTCGGCGATGCGGTCGCGCTCGTCTGCCAACTGCTCGCGCTCGTCGGCCATGCGGTCGCGCTCGTCGGCAAGGGAGTCACGCTCGTCGGCCATTTGCGCACGTTCGGCGTCGCGACGGACGGTCGCATCGTGGGGCTGACCCGCTGTCTCCATGGTTCAGCGTAGGCCGGTCCTGGCGGCACGTCACTTCCGCGGCGGGTCGTCCGGGGCGACGAAAGCGGCCTCGACCGTGGGGCCGTCGCCTGCGCCGAGCACCAGCACCTCGTCGCCCGCCCGGAGTACGGTGTCCCGGCGTACGGCGACCAGCGTGCCGTCCCGGATCACGATGCTGACCCAGAAGTCGTCAGCGAGGGCGTCGAGGTCCTCGATCGTGGTGCCGTCGGCCTCCGACCCCGGGGCGACCGTGAGCCGCCGTACCCCCTCGGGCTCGTCTTGCAGCCGCACGCCGAGCGCCCAGGGCTCGGGCTCGACGGTGCGCATCGGCACTCCCAGCCGTTCGGCGACCAGGGGTACGAGGCCGCCCTGTACGACGACGGAGAACACGACCACGATCACCACGACGCCGTACAGCCGCTGGGCCTCGGGGACCTTGGGCGCGACCAGCAGAAAGCTGCCGAGCAGGATCGGCACGGCACCCTTGAGCCCGGCCCACAGCACGAAGACCCGCTCGTTGCGGGACAGCTCGACGCGGGCGAGGCTCAACCCGATGACGACCGGCCTGATGACGAGGGCAAGTGCTGCTGCCAGCACGAGCCCGGGCACCCAGACGTCGGCGTGGCCGAGGGTCGCGAGGTCGACGGTCAGCCCCAGGACGATGAACGCGACGATCTCACCGAGACTGGCGAGCGCCGAGTGGAACCGCTCGATCTCCCGCTTGTACGGGGCCGCTGCGTCGCCGAGCAGGATGCCGGCGACGAAGACCGCGAGGAAGCCGGACCCGTGCAGGCCGGCCGCCAATCCGTACAGGAGAAGGGCGCCGGCGAGTGTGCGGAGCGGGTAGAGGCCCTCGCTGGGCAGGGCGAACCGGCGGATGAAGAACAGCAGCGCCCGCCCGCCGACGACCCCGACCGCACCGCCGACGGCCATCTGCAGCAGGAAGGTGCCGGCCACCCCGCCGAGGGCGCCCGCGCTGACCCCGCCGGCGGTGAGAAGGCCTGACATCAGGGCGATCCCGACCGGGTCGTTGGCTCCGGACTCGCCCTCGAGGATGGTGCCGCTGCGGCCGGCGACCTCGCGCTTGCCGAGGACGGAGAAGACGACCGCGGGGTCCGTCGGCGCGATGGCAGTGCCGAGCAGCAGCGAGACCCACCAGGACCAGCCGTAGACGACGTGGGCCAGCGTGGCAGCGGCGACGGCCGTGAGGAACGTGCCCGGGAGGCCGGCCAGCAGGATGGGGACCGCGGCCTTGCGCACCCGGCGGACCCCGAGGTGAAGGCCACCGTCGAAAAGGATCAGCACGAGGGCGACCGTCACGAGGCGCTCGACGGTGGGCTGCGGTAGGTGGTGCAGGCTCGGCGCGAGCGCGGCGGTGACCGCTGCCGCGGCGAGGAACAGCGCGGGGGTCGGCAGTCGGAGCCGCTCGCTCAGCCGGTTGGACAGCACGGCGGACAGGCCGACGCCGGCGAAGGCGAGCACGATCCACCCGAAGGTGGTCGCGTCCTTCATCGGCTGCCGAGGCGGGTCACGAGGCTGACCGTACCGGAACGCCGCCGTTGTCCTGGTCTGCGGAGGAAAACGTGCCGTGGGGCGGGCATTTTCCGCCACGCACCGGGCTTAGCCGAGGACGCGCGAGACCAGTTCGCGGGCGTCGTCCTGCAGCAGTGCCAAGTGATCGGGTCCCTGGAACGACTCGGCGTAGATCTTGTAGACGTCCTCGGTGCCCGACGGGCGTGCGGCGAACCAGCCCGACGCGGTCGTCACCTTGAGCCCGCCGATGCCGGCGCCGTTGCCGGGCGCGGTGGTGAGGATCGCCGTGATCGGCTCGCCGGCCAGTGTCGAGGCCGTCACCTGCTCCGGAGAAAGCTTGGCCAGTACGGCTTTCTGCTCGCGGTTGGCGGGCGCGTCGACCCGGGCGTAGGCGGGGTCGCCGAACTTTGCCACGAGGTCGCCGTAGTGCTCGCTCGGCGAGCGTCCGGTCACCGCGAGGATCTCGGAGGCGAGCAGGTCGAGGATCAGGCCGTCCTTGTCGGTGGTCCACACCGAACCGTCCTTGCGCAGGAACGACGCCCCCGCGCTCTCCTCGCCGCCAAAGCCGACCGATCCGTCGAGAAGCCCTGGTACGAACCACTTGAAGCCCACGGGCACCTCGAGCAAGGTCCGGCCGAGCTCGGCGGCGACCCGGTCGATCATCGACGACGAGACCAGCGTCTTGCCGATGGCAGCGGTCGCCGGCCAGCCCGGGCGGTGGGCGAACAGGTAGGAGATCGCCACGGCGAGGTAGTGGTTGGGGTTCATCAGGCCACCATCGGGGGTGACGATGCCGTGCCGGTCGGCGTCGGTGTCGTTGCCTGTCGCGATCTGGAAGTCGTGGCGCTTGCCGATGAGCGAGGCCATGGCGTACGGGGACGAGCAGTCCATCCGGATCTTGGCGTCCCAGTCCAGCGTCATGAACCGGAACGTCGCGTCGACCAGCGGGTTGACCACGGTGAGGTCGAGCCCGTACCGCTCGCCGATCTCGCCCCAGTAGCCCACGCTCGCGCCACCGAGCGGGTCGGCGCCGATGCGCACGCCGGCGTTCTTGATCGCCGCCATGTCGATGACGTTGCCGAGGTCGCCGACGTAGGAGTCGAGGAAGTCGAACCGCTGCGTCGTGTCGACCGAGAGCGCCTTCGCGTACGGGACCCGGAGCACGCCCTTGAGCCCGTCGCGGAGCAGCTCGTTGGCGCGGTCCTGGATCCAGCCGGTCGCGTCGGTGTCGGCCGGCCCACCGTTGGGCGGGTTGTACTTGAAGCCGCCGTCCATGGGCGGGTTGTGCGAGGGCGTGACGACGACACCGTCGGCGAGGCCGCCCGTACGACCGCGGTTGTACGTCAGGATCGCGTGCGACAGTGCCGGGGTGGGCGTGTAGCCGTCACGGCTGTCGATCAGCACGGTCACCCGGTTGGCGGCGAAGACCTCGAGCGCGCTGACGAAGGCCGGCTCGCTCAGCGCATGGGTGTCGCGGCCGAGGAACAGCGGCCCGTCGGTGCCCTGGGCGGCGCGGTACTCGCAGATCGCCTGGCTGGTCGCGACGATGTGGTCCTCGTTGAAGGCCCGGTTGAGGCTCGACCCGCGGTGGCCCGACGTACCGAAGGCGACTTTCTGCTCCGGCACCGATGGATCGGGGTGCTCGGCGTAGTAGGCGGTCACCAGGTGGGAGAGGTCGACCAGATCGGCGGCGGCGGCCGGCTGGCCGGCGCGGGGGTTGACTGCCATGACGCTCTCCCTCGTCGGTGTGTAACGGCAGAGCACCCGCCGCGTGAACATCTTCCACCCCCGCCGCTCTGGGCCCCGACGGGGTCTGGACAACCTCTGCAGATGGGGCAATGTTGGGACAATCCCGCCGGCCACATTAAGGAAGCGCTCATGTCGACTCCCACCCCCGTCCTGTTCATCCACGGTCTCTGGCTGCATGCGACCAGCTGGCAGGCGTGGGTCGACCTGTTCGCCGACAACGGGTACGCGCCGGTGGCACCGGGCTGGCCGGGCGAGCCGGACACGGTCGCGGAAGCGCGCGAGCACCCCGAGCTGGTGGCCAACGTCGGCATCGCGGACGCGGCCGAGCACTTCGCTCAGATCGCGGCCGGCCTCGGCTCCAAGCCGATCCTGATCGGCCACTCCTTCGGCGGACTGCTCACGGAGAAGCTGCTCGGCGAGGACGTCGGCATCGCTGGTGTCGCGATCGACCCGGCCCAGATCAAGGGCGTCCTGCCCCTGCCGCTGGCCCAGCTGCGCTCGGGCCTGCCCGGTCTCGGCAACCCGACCAACCTGCACAAGGCGGTGTCGCTGACCAAGTCGGAGTTCCGGTACGGGTTCGGCAACGCGGTCAGCGAGGCGGAATCGGACGAGCTGTTCGACAAGTGGGCGATCCCGTCGCCGGCCAAGCCGCTCTTCCAGGCCGCCGCGGCCAACTTCGCCCTGCACTCCGAGGCCAAGGTCAACACCGACAACTCCAGCCGCGGCCCGCTGCTGCTGATCTCCGGTCTCGAAGACCACACCGTCCCCGACGTCGTGACGCGGTCGACGCTCAAGCAGTACCGCCACTCGACTGCCGTGACCGAGCTCAAGCAGTTCGAGGGCCGCGGCCACTCGCTGACCGTCGACAGCGGCTCTATGGAGGTCGCCCACGCGGTGCTCGACTGGCTCAAGACCAACGGCCTGTAAGGCGGTCGTGCCCCGCGCCCGCACTGTCGGGTGCGGGGCGGCTCAGGCTGGGAGGCCGTGCTCGGCTGCGTACTTCGGCCAGGAGGTCGCGGCCTCGCCGGCGGTCTGGCGCTCGAACTCGAGCAGCGTCCACATCCGGTAGGCCATGACGTCGGGCGGTGACGCGAGGGCCAGCAGGTAGGTGCCTGCTCGGCAGAACTCCTCGGTCTCCTCGAGGACCTCGATGAGGTGGCGGGCGAACGGGCCCACGGTCAGCGGCACCGTGTAGACGACGCGGGCGACGACGTCCTCGCCACGCTCGTGCGCCGAGTCGAGCAGCGACTCCGGGGTTGCCGTGAAGGCGCCGTAGGTGACCTGGACGTCGGCAGCGAGCTGGGTCAGCCGCAGCGGCAGCTCCTGGCCGTCGCCCTCGCGGATCTGCATCGCGACCAAGGTCATCTCGCGGAGCAGCTCGTCGCTGTGCTGCAGGGCCCGGTCGCGCAATGGGACGGGCACCTCGAGCAGCTCGACCTCGATCAGGGGCTCGTCCGGCATCCGCTCAGTGTGCCCTGCGGCGCTCGCGCGCTCAACGGCCGGGCGTACAGCGGTAGCTACGGGCGCTAGATGTACTCGGCCACGACGTTGGTGGCAGCCGTGCTCGACCGGCTGTGGTCGATGGCCTTCACCGTCGTCACGTATAGGCGGGCAACCCGGTGAGGGCTTGCCCGATCGCCAGCTGGTGGATCTCGCTGGTCCCCTCGTAGGTGAGGACGGACTCCAGGTTGTTGGCGTGCCGGAGCACCGGGTAGTCGAGCGTGATGCCCGAGCCGCCGAGCACGGTGCGGCAGGTGCGCGCGATCTCGAGCGCCTCGCGCACGTTGTTGAGCTTGCCGAGGCTGACCTGGGCCGGCAGGATCCGGCCGGATTCCTTGAGCCGGCCCAGGTGCAGGGCCAGGAGCAGGCCCTTGCACAGCTCGACAGCGCAGTCCGCGAGCTTGGCCTGGGTGAGTTGGAAACCCGCGATCGGGCGGTCGAACTGAACGCGGCTGCCGGCGTAGTCGAGCGTCGCCTCCAGGCAGTCGCGGGCGGCTCCCATCGCACCCCAGACGATGCCGTAGCGGGCCTCGTTGAGGCAGCTCAGCGGTCCGGAAAGTCCGCGTGCTTCGGGGAGCATGGCCTCGGCAGGCAGCCGGACGTCGTCGAGGACGAGCTCGGAGGTCGTGGAGGCGCGCAGCGAGAGCTTGCGGTGGACGTCGGACGAGCTGAAGCCGTGCGTGCCCTTCGGGACCAGGAAACCCCGGATGCCGTCGTCGGTACGGGCCCACACCGTTGCCACGTCGGCGATGCTGCCGTTGGTGATCCACATCTTGGAGCCGTTGAGGATCCAGTCCGAGCCGTCTCGTACGGCGCGGGTCGCCATGCCGGCTGGGTTCGAGCCGAAGTCCGCCTCGGTGAGCCCGAAGCAGCCGATCGCCTCACCCGCGGCCAGTCGCGGCAGCCATTCCTGCTTCTGCTGCTCGGTTCCGTATCTCCAGATCGAGAACATGGACAGCGACCCCTGTACGGAGACGAAGCTGCGCAGGCCGCTGTCGCAGGCTTCGAGCTCGAGGCAGGCCAGGCCGTAGCTGATCGCGCTGGCGCCCGCGCAGTCGTAGCCCTCCAGGTGCATCCCGAGCAGGCCGAGCTGGCCGAGCGCGGTGGCGAGCTCGCGGGGGGACTGGCCGTCCTCGTACCACTGGGCGATGTGCGGCCGGACCTCCTTTGTCACGAAGGCTCGGACGGTCGCCTGGATCAGTCGCTCCTCGTCGCTGAGCAGCTGGTCGAACGCCAGCAGCTCGACCAAACCGGTGGCGGGGGCTGTCTGGGGCACAGTGGCTCCTCGGTCAGGGTGTCGCGCGCCGGGCGGCGCGCGGGCTGGACGCTGCGGCGTCGTGGGAGAGCAGGCCAACCAGGGCGGTGAGGGCGTGCTCGCGGTGCGCGCGGGAGAGCTCGACGGCGGCAGTCCCGTCGCCCTTGGCAACGGCCGCCATGATCGCGCGGTGCTCGGCGTTGACGCGGCGGCGGTGAGCCGGCGTCGTGAAGTAGACAGACCGGTAGCGGTCGGTGCCGTCCCAGAGCACGCGGATCAGGTCGGACATCCGCGGTAGGCCAGCGCCTTCGAAGAGCGTGAAGTGGAAGCGCCTGTTGGCCGTCGTCAGCAGGGCGACATCGTCGCTGCGGTGGGCGTTCTCCATGTCGCGGAGGCATTGTCGCATCCTGGCGATGTCGTCGCGGGCGAGAGCGCCGACCGCGCGGGCGATGGCGTCGGACTCGAGCAGGTCCCGGATCACGTAGGTCTCCTGCAGCTCGCCAACCGTGAGCTGGGCGATGAAGTAGCCGCGGCGGGGGACGTACAGGACCAGCCCTTCGGCCTCCAGCGTCTTCAGCGCCTCGCGCACCGGGGGGACGCTCACGCCGAACTCGCGGGCGAGGTTCTCCTGCCTGAGCTGCGTCCCCGGCTGGTAGTGCCCCTCAGCGATCCGCTGACGTAGCCACAGCAGCGTCGCGTGCTGGACCGTGGCGATCAGGCCGAGCTGGACCGGCTCGCCGGCGTTGGCCTTCTGCCCTGCCATCAGCACCTCCTACGATTTTATAAAATCGTAGAATACTCCTGGAGACGTGCGGAGACCTGCACCATGGCGCGAGAGGGGTCCAGTGGAGGACACAGCACCGGCGGGACCACTGCAAGGCCTGCTGGTGGCCGACTTCAGCCGAGTGCTGGCCGGGCCGCTAGCGTCGATGTTCCTCGCCGACCTGGGTGCGACAGTGGTCAAAGTCGAGCGTCCCGCGGTCGGGGACGGCACCCGAGCGTGGGGGCCGCCGTTCGTGGGAGAGACGAGCACGTACTACTCCAGCGTCAACCGCAACAAGCGCAGCGTCGAACTCGACCTGGGCTCCGAGCGGGACGGCAGGCTGGCGCAGCGACTGGCTCGGCGGGCCGACGTGCTCGTCGAGAACTTCCGGCCGGGCACGATGGCGGAGTTCGGCCTGGATGCGGCAACCCTGGAGGGCCTCAACCCCCGGCTGGTCTACTGCTCGATCTCCGGCTTCGGACCCGGTGCGGGCGCCGACCTGCCCGGCTACGACTTCGTGGTGCAGGCCGTCGGTGGGCTGATGAGCATCACCGGAGCCGCGGGCGGTCCGCCCATGAAGGTCGGTGTCGCACTCGTCGATGTCCTGACCGGTCTGCACGCGACCATCGGCATCCTCGCCGCGCTGCGCGAGCGCGAGCGCTCTGGCCGGGGGCAGGTCGTTGAGGTCAACCTGCTCTCGAGCCTGCTCGCCTCCCTGGTCAACCAGGGGGCGGGCTACGTCAACGGAGCCGGAGTGCCGGCCGCGATGGGCAACCAGCACCCGAGCATCGCCCCGTACGAGACCCTCGCGACGGCTGACGTCCCCCTTGCCGTTGCCGTGGGCACGGACGGGCAGTTCGCGAGCATGGCGGCGGTCCTCGGCCGTGCAGACCTAGCGGCCGATGACCGGTTCGTGACCAACACCAGCCGGGTTCAGAATCGAGGGGCCCTCGTGTCCGAGCTCGAGTCGGCGCTCGCAACCCGGCCTGCCGCCGAGTGGGCGGCCCTGCTGCAGGCTGCCGGCGTGGCCAGCGGGCCGGTCAACGCCATCGACGAAGCTGTCGCGCTGGCCGGTCGACTCGGGCTCGACCCCGTGGTCGACCTGGCGGGGATCGCAAGTCTCGCCAACCCGGTCGGCCTGCAACGGACCGGCGTGCGCTACCACCGTGCGCCTCCGGCTCTCGGCGCCGACAACGCGGAGGTCCTTGCCTGGCTGGAGGACGACGCGCCCACGCCGTTCCCGGACTGAGCGGTACGGATCCGGTGGTCAGCGGTCCTGGAAGACCAGGATCTGGCCGGTGTAGATGGCGACCCAGATGTTGCCGGTGACCGGGTCGTCGCTGATGCCGATGGGGTTCTTGCCGGTGCTGACGCGCTGGAGCACCGCGAGGTCGTCGGACCGCACCTTGGTCACGGTGTTGGACACGTAGTTGACGACGTACAGGCTGCGGCCGTCGTGGGAGATGGCCATGCTGCGTGGCTGCGTGCCGGTCGCGACGCGGCGTACGACCTGCAGTGAGCGGGTGTCGACCTTGACGATGCCGCCGCCCGCGTTGAGCGTCGCGTAGACGTAGTGGCCGTCGGGCGAGATGACGATGTGCCGCGGCGAGACGCCGACAGTGACCGTGCCCTTTACCGTCAGCGTGTGCAGGTCGAGCACCGCGATGTGGGTGCTGCCCATGACCGCGATGTAGGCGGTGCGGGAGTCGGGCGAGATCGCGATGCCGCGCGGGTAGGCGCCGACCGGGATCTCCTTGACCACCTTCCACGACGTGAGGTCGATGACGTCCTCGGTGTACGAGCACCAGTTGCTCACCAGCAGCCGGGTGCCGTCCGGGGTGAGCGCGACGAACTTCGGCACCCGGTCGACCTGGATCACCTTGTCGATCTTCAGGGTCGCGACGTTGACGCGGTAGACGAAGCTCGGCGAGACGCCGAGGCGGGCGGCGGACGCCGGGGTGCACACGTCGTGGCCCTCGGGTCCGAAGCCGGCGCCGTACATCGAGTAGTTGGAGACGTAGGCGTACTTGCCGTCAGCGGAGAAGACCGCCTCGACCGGGGCGCCGCGGCTGACGCCGGGGTGACCCGTGATGCCGAACTGGGACAGCGTCACCGAGTCGGGGATCGTGCCCACCATGTGCCCGTCGCTGCCGTACACGGTGATGCTGTGCCGGTACATCATGTTCTGCGCGAAGACGAGGCCGTGGCCGCTCGATGCGACCGACTTCGGCGAGATGGCGCCGCTGATGGTGTGGATCAGCGTGAGTCGGCCGAGGTCGGAGTGGGGCACCACGGGTTTGGTCGTGGTCGGTGCGATGGCCTGGACCGGCGCGGAGCTGGTGGTCGGGCCGGTGATCGGTGTCGTGGCGGCGGGTGCGGCGGACGTCGCTGACGCGGCCTTGACCGACGACTCGGCAGCGGCGAGGGCGGCGACGGTGACGTGGCTGGCCGAGCAGGCGCTGAGGGCCAGGGCAGCGACCACGATCCGGACGTAGGGCACGCCGCGGACCATAACACCGCGTCGGCGCTCGGAGCGGGACGTTCGCCGTCTCCGGAGCCTGGAGGCGGTGATCGCCGAGGTCGGGACTCTGGACGCGCAGTTCACGGTCTGAGCGGCGGAAGCGATACTGGTGGCTCCGGACAGGGGAGCGGCAGTGACTGATTCGTCGTACGACTATGACCTGCTGGTGCTGGGATCAGGCCCCGGCGGGCAGAAGGCGGCGATCGCGGCCGCCAAGCTGGGTCATCGCGCGGCGGTGGTCGAGCGGCGCCACATGATCGGCGGGGTCTGCATCAACACGGGCACGATCCCCTCCAAGACGCTGCGCGAGGCGGTCATCTACCTCACGGGCCTCAACATGCGCGACCTGTACGGGCAGAACTACCGGGTCAAGGACGACATCACCATCCAGGACCTCCTCTCGCGCACCCAGCACGTCATCGGCCGCGAGATCGAGATCATTCGCAGCCAGCTCATGCGCAACCACGTCGCACTGCTGCAGGGGACCGGCCGCTTCACCGACCCGCACACCGTGCTGGTCGAGCCGTCCGACGGGTCGCCGGCCAAGATCGTGACGGCGGAGAAGTTCGTCATCGCCACTGGCACCCGCCCGGCTCGCCCGCCCGAGGTCGCGTTTGACGGCCAGCGCATCGTCGACTCGGACGGCATCCTCGGCCTGGAGGCGGTGCCCGCGTCCATGGTCGTGGTCGGTGCCGGTGTCATCGGGGTCGAGTACGCGTCGATGTTCGCCGCGCTCGGCACCCGGGTAACCGTGGTCGAGCGGCGCGACCAGATGCTGGAGTTCTGCGACTCCGAGATCGTGGAGGCGCTGAAGTTCCACCTGCGCGACCTGTCGGTGACCTTCCGCTTCGGCGAGACCGTCGACAAGGTCGAGCCGCACGAGCACGGGACGATCACCACTCTTGCTTCTGGCAAGCGGATCCCGGCCGACACGGTGATGTACTCCGCCGGGCGTCAGGGCACCACCGAGTCGCTGTCCCTCGACCTGGTCGGGCTGTCCGCCGACGACCGGGGACGCATCAAGGTGGGGCCCGACTTCCGTACCGAGGTCGACCACATCTGGGCGGTCGGCGACGTCATCGGCTTCCCCGCGCTGGCGTCGACGTCGATGGAGCAGGGTCGGCTCGCCGCCTACTCTGCCTTCGGTGAGCCGTGCAACTCGCTGCTGGCGCTGCAGCCGATCGGCATCTACACCGTCCCCGAGATCTCCTACTGCGGTCAGACCGAGGACGAGCTCACCAAGTCGTCGATCCCGTACGAGGTCGGCATCTCCCGTTATCGCGAGCTGGCCCGCGGACAGATCGTGGGCGACTCGTACGGGATGCTCAAGCTGTTGGTCTCGACCGAGACGCGGCAGCTGCTCGGGGTGCACGTGTTCGGGTCGTCCGCCACCGAGCTCGTCCACATCGGCCAGGCGATCATGACCTGCAACGGCACCGTCGACCACCTCGTGGACACGGTCTTCAACTACCCGACGCTGTCCGAGGCGTACAAGGTCGCGGCGCTCGACGCGGCCAACAAGATGCGCGCCGTCGCCCGCCTGATGTCCTAGCCAGCCCTCCCTTCCCGATCACTGGGGCCTTGTGGCGGCTCTGACGCGCCGCATTCGCGCCACAGCGGCCCAGTGATCCGCAAGGGGGGGTGGCTAGAGCAGGGCCGGGAGCTCCTGGCCGCGGTTCCAGAGGCGGCGGCCGAAGAGCACCCAGAGCAGATAGAGCGAGAGCGGGAACAGCACCAGGCTGCGGGTGGTGTTCCAGGCGAACGTCGCCCACGGCTCGTGCGGCAGCACCACCTTGTTGACCCAGTACGGGCCGCCCCACGACCAGTCGAGCGGCGCGTGACGGACGAGGCGCGACCAGGTGAACCACGCGATGATCCGGCAGGCGCCGTACAGGAAGAAGGCGCGGTACATCGCCAGCAAGGTGACGTCGCGGAGGTGGAAGCGCCTGCGCAGCCAACCCCAGACAGGATCATTGGGCACAACGTGGGCGAAGAAGTAGCCGGCGCTCAGCACCTGGAAACCGGTGAGCACCATGAGCAGCCAGAAGAAGTCCCACACCCCACCGAGGCTGGAGTAGTAGGCCGCCGCGTCGCCGTACTTTCCTTGCTGGGCAGCGTAGGCCCACATCCCGATCGTGTAGTGCTGTGTCGAGAACGGGAAGAAGACCATGGTGCCGACGCTGTCGCAGATGTCGGTGAGCACGTGGGCCCACTGGCCGATCAGCAGGCCGAGCGCCCACTGCTTCGAGCGGAACACCAGCAGCACGAAGACGAACAGGGCGACCCCGAACATCAGCGAGTGCGTGGGTCCGACGCCCGGCCAGCCGCGGTGGTACTCGTACGGGTGCTTGGCCGCCTTGAGGTGGATCGGCCCGATGTCCAGCCCGTACACGTGGAACTTGGTGAAGTCGGGCGCGAGACAGCCGAGCAGGATCGCGAGGTAGGAGACGCGGATCTTGGTGTGCTTCTGCAGGAAGTAGCTCTCGAGCTCATGGGCGGCCCAGCTCACCGGCGGCCCATCACACGGCGGCAGAGCGAGGTGTACGCGACCACGAGCACCACGGCCAGCGTCGGCCCGACGATCCAGTTGAGCACGATGGTCGTGAGCAGGATGCCGAGCCCGATCAAGGTCAGCACAGCCAGGACGTACGCCACCAGCTCTGGTCGGCCCTCGCGATAGCGGTCCCCCTGGTCGTCCATCACCTCGCACCCTACGACATCTCCGTAGACTGGAGTGCGTGTCGGACACCGTCGTTACCGCGCCCACCCCGGCCAAGCTGGCTGCCGAGGTCGTCGCCGAGGCCGGCCGGCGCCGTACCTTTGCGGTCATCTCCCACCCGGACGCCGGCAAGTCGACCCTCACCGAGGCGCTCGCCCTCCACGCCCAGGTGATCAGCGAGGCGGGTGCCGTGCACGGCAAGGGCGGTCGCCGCGGGGTCACCTCCGACTGGATGGCGATGGAGCGCGACCGCGGCATCTCGATCACGTCGGCCGTTCTGCAGTTCTCCTATCGGGACGCCGTGGTCAACCTGCTCGACACCCCGGGTCACGCCGACTTCTCCGAGGACACCTACCGCGTGCTGTCCGCGGTCGATGCCGCCGTGATGTTGCTCGACGCCGCCAAGGGGCTCGAGCCGCAGACGCTCAAGCTCTTCGCCGTCTGCAAGGACCGCGGCGTGCCGATCATCACGTTCGTCAACAAGTGGGACCGCCCGGGCCGCGAGCCGTTCGAGCTGCTGGACGAGATCGAGCAGGCCATCGGGCTGCGTCCGACCCCGCTCACCTGGCCGGTCGGCATCGCCGGCGACTTCCGCGGCGTGGTCGACCGCCGGGCCGGCCACTACATCTCCTTCACCCGTACGGCCGGCGGCTCGACGGCCGCACCCGAGCAGGTCATGGCCTTCGACGCTGCCCAGGCCAGGGAGGGCGCCTCATGGGACACCGCCCAGGAGGAGCTCGGCCTGCTCGAGGCGATCGAGGCCGACTTCGACCCGGAGACCTACCGCGCCGGCACGT
This sequence comes from Acidothermaceae bacterium B102, assembly GCA_033097465.1. GTDB lineage: Bacteria > Actinomycetota > Actinomycetes > JAWWOL01 > JAWWOL01 > JAWWOL01. The sequence continues at coordinate 1,277,430 of AP028633.1, read as the reverse complement.
CGACCCCGGTCCTCTTCGGCTCGGCGCTCTCCAACTTCGGCGTCAAGCTGCTGCTCGACACGCTGCTCGAGCTGGCGCCCGCGCCCGAGGCCCGGCCCGACGCCGACGGTGAGCCGCGCGCCATCGCCGACGACTTCTCCGGCTTCGTGTTCAAGGTGCAGGCCAACATGGACCGCGCCCACCGCGACCGCATTGCCTTCGTCCGGGTGTGCTCCGGCCGGTTCGAGCGCGGCATGGTCGCGACCCACGCCGAGAGCGGCAAGCCATTCGCCACCAAGTACGCTCACGCCGCGTTCGGCCAGCAGCGCACGACACTCGACGTCGCCTACCCCGGCGACGTGGTGGGGCTGGTCAATACCGGCGCGCTGCGGGTCGGCGACACGCTGTTCCAAGGCCGGTCCGTACGCTTCCCGCCCATCCCGTCGTTTGCCCCTGAGCACTTCGCCGCGGTACGGGCCAAGGACTTCGGCCGCTTCAAGCAGTTCCGCCGCGGGGTGGCGCAGCTCGCCGAGGAGGGCGTGGTCCAGGTCCTGCGCTCCGACTTCCGCGGTGAGGCCACCCCCGTACTCGCTGCCGTTGGTCCCATGCAGTTCGAGGTCGTGACCCACCGGCTCGCGGAGGAGTTCGGCGCGGAGGCGGTGCTCGACCAGCTCGGGTTCTCGATCGCGATGCGCACGGACGAAGCCAGCGCGGTCACGCTGCGCACGATCAGCGGCATCGAGGTGCTGACCCGCGTCGTCGACGAGGCGCTGCTCGTGCTGTTCCCCGACAAGTGGCGCCTGGCCTGGGTCCAGCGCCAGCACCCCGGCCTGCTCCTCGAGCCGCTGGTCGCCGCCACCACCTGATCGCGTTGTCGTGCCGTGGCGGCACGTGAACCGGGCTCACAGCGAGCCGACAGGGTTTCGACGGCTTGTCTCCAGGCTCTCCGGGCAAAGTCAGGTCATCGAAGCCACCGAGGAGGGCAGATGACCACCACCGCACCAGCGCTCCCCAGCATCGCCCTCCTGCGGTACGCGGTCGGAGGTGGCCCGAGGGCCAGACCGACTAGTTGTACCCGGCCATCAGGTTGGTAGCAGGCGGCTGACGGGTGGGTGTCCTCCGAGTGCGCTGTGGCGTCGGACAGTGTTGTAGTACTCGAGCCAGGGGGCAAGGGCTCGGGCTCGGTCGTCGTTGCTGGTGAAGATCTGGCGGTAGGCCCACTCGGCGCCCAGCGTGCGGTTGAGCCGTTCGACCTTCCCGTTCTGCCAGGGGCAGTGCGGCTTGATGAACTTCTGGGTGATGCCGTGCGCGGCGCAGACCTGCCGGAGCGAGTGGCGGTAGGCCCAGGCGTTGTCGGTGATCAGTCGCTCGATCCGGGGGATGCCGTGCGCGGCGAAGTAGCCGATGGCCCGGTCCAGGAACGCCGCGCAGGTGGGTCCCTTCTCATCGGGGAGGATCTCGCAGTAGGCCAGCCGGGAGTGGTCATCGACCAGCGCATGGACGTAGTCGAACCCGACCTTGTCCTCACGTTGACGGGTGGCGTTGCCGCGGCCGTGCGCTCGCCAGCCCCCGCCGTCGGGGACCCGCCCGAGCTTCTTCACGTCCATGTGCACCAGCTCGCCGGGCCGGTCGCGTTCGTAGCGCACCGCGGTCACCTTCGACGCTCGTATCACCGCCCCGGTCAGCGGGTCACACTCGCGCAGGTAGGGCAGCTGGTGGCGGCGCAGGATCCGCGACACTGTCCGGGCCGGCACCCCTAGCTCCGGCCCGAGCCGGTCCTGGCCAAGGCGCTGCGTCAGCCGCGCCTGGACCACCTGCGCCTCGACCAGTTCGCTGGTTCGGGCCGGAGACGAGTGGGGTCGTGAAGACCGGTCCACCAAACCGGCCCGGCCCTCAGCGGCGAACCGGTCGAGCCACGTCTTCACACACTTGCGGGAGACGCCCATCGCCTTTGCGATGTGCGACTGCGGCCAGCCGGCCTGATACCGCTCAACGATGAGCAGACGCCCATGCAGCGTCGTGCGAGCACTACCGTGAGACACGAGAACCTCCGAGTGGATGTGGGCCCTAGACAAGCCACACCCCACTCGGGGGTTCTCATTCGTTCAAGCCGCCACGCTGCCACCAACGTCGTGGCCGGGTACAACTAGTGCGTACGCCGTGGACCCCGAGCTCCGTCATGACAGTCGTCGTGACGGGGCTTTTCTGTTGGACGCGTCACCCAGATCCCTTGCTGGGCAGGACATTTCGTCTCACAGGAACCGGACAGCCACCCGACGGCTTGAGCAAAGGCTCAGCGGACAGAGTCGTCTTATCGCAAGGCGCCGGGATAGCCAGGGACAGCAGGGAGGCCGACATGATGATCACCGTCAACCAGACGCGAGCTCTCACCGCAGGCATCGCGGACCTTCGCCCCGTCGGCGTTCTTGCTCCGGTACGGCCTTCGGCGCCACGCTGGGCCCACGCTCCGCTGATGCGCCGCGGGTCCACTGGTCCGGCCCTGCGCCGCCGCCCGTTGATCGTGCCGACGCGCTCCCGGGTCATGGCACCGACGGTCGAGTCCGGCGACATGGTCGTCGTCTCTGTGGTGCGTCCGCCGCGCCACGGCGCCGGTGGGGGACCGAGGGCGAGACCAGCCACGACGCTGATATGAGCATCTCGAGCCCCGTCATGACACCCGTCATGGCGGGGCTCTTTGTGTGCGCCCACCGGGCCGTGGCGACTGACAGGGAGCCGACAGTCGCCGGACATGCCAGGCAAAGGCGCACCGGACAGAGTCGTCTTATGCCGAGCACGCAAGGCGCCGGGACAGCCAGGGACAGCAAGGAGGCCGACATGAGGATCACTGTCGTCGAGGCGAACGTGACCGCAGCAGGCATCGCGGACATCCGGCCCATCGGGGTAGCAGCTCCGGCTCCGGTACGGCCGAGCGCCACGCGCCGGGCGCACGCGGCCTTGACCCGCCGCCGCTCCACCGGCCCCGCCCAGCACCGCCGCCCGACCACCGTCGCGATCCAGCGCCGCGTCCAAGCCCCGGTCGTCGCCCCGGTCGCCCCGGGCGACACCGCCGTCGTGACCGTGGTGCGTCCGCCGCGGCACGGCGCCGGCGGAGGGCCCAGGGCCAGACCAGCCATGACCACCCGTTAGCACTCCGGAGCCCCGCTCTGACCTCGGTCAGCGCGGGGCTCTTCGGCTGGGCCCATGACGCATGTCATGACGGAGTCACCACAGACGGCACTGCCGCGACGGCACGCCGGCTGGCACGCTGGGGCCATGACGAACTCCACTGCTCCCGGCGGCATCACCCTCGCCGGCCTGCACAAGAGCTACGGCGAGGTGCACGCCGTCCAGGGTGTCGACCTGCACATCGCCGCGGGCGAGACCGTGGCACTGCTCGGCCCCAACGGCGCCGGCAAGTCCACCACCATCGACATGCTGCTCGGCCTCTCGCAGCCCGACGCGGGCACCGTCCACATCTTCGGAATGACACCGCAGGAGGCCGTCGACCGCGGGGCGATCGGCGCCATGCTGCAGACCGGCGGGCTCATCCGCGACCTCGACGTCCGCGAGCTGCTCGAGATGATGGCGTCCCTCTACCCCAACCCGCTCGGCGTTGACGCCGTCCTCGAGACGTGCGGCATCGCCAACCTGGCCGGCCGCCGTACCCAGGCGTTGTCCGGCGGGCAGACCCAGCGGGTACGGGCGGCGATGGCCCTGATCTCGGATCCCGACCTGCTGGTGCTCGACGAGCCCACGGTCGCGATGGATGTCGAGGCGCGGCATGCGTTCTGGAACGCGATGCGCACCTTCGCCGCGACAGGGCGCACCGTGGTGTTCGCCACGCACTACCTCGAGGAGGCCGACCTCTACGCCGACCGCATCGTGCTCATGTCGGCCGGACTGATCGTCGCGGATGGGCCGGCCAACGAGATCAAGGCGACGGTCGGGCGGCGCAACATCCGGGCCACGCTGCCCGACGCGCGGCTCGACCTGCTCGGTGACCTGCCCGGGGTCGCCGCGGTCGACCGCCGCGGCACGGCCGTGGTGCTGTCCTGCGACGACTCCGACGAGGCGATCCGCGCGCTGCTCGCCGCCTACCCGGAGGCCAAGGACATCGAGATCACCGGGGCCGGGCTCGAAGAGGCCTTCCTCACCCTGACCAAGGCTCCCGCCAAGGACCTCAACAAGGAGCTGGCATGAACGGCACCTACCTCCGCATGGAGATCAAGCGCACCTTCCGCAACCGGCGCTTCTTCATCTTCTCGTTGGTCTTCCCGCTGGTTTTCTTCTACCTGATCGCGGGTGCCAACAAGTCCGGGACCCTCGGCGGCATCTCCTTCGCGGCCTACTACCTCGCCGGCATGACCAGCTTTGGCACCATGGCCGCGATGCTCGCCAACGGCGGCCGCATCGCCGGCGAACGTTCGGTCGGCTGGAACCGCCAGCTGCGCATGACTCCACTCAAGGCGGTGCCCTACTTCGCGGCCAAGCTCACCGCGTCGTACATCATGGCCGGCCTGACCGTGGCGCTGCTGCTCGTCGCCGGGCTGACCCTCGGGGTGCACGAACAGCTCGTCGGTGTCGCCAAGATGATCGGGTACGTAGCCGTCGGCCTCATCCCGTTCGCCGCGTTCGGCATCGTCATCGGGCATCGGTTCACCACGGACGCGATCGGCCCCATCCTCGGCGGCGGCACCTCGATCCTCGCCTTCGTCGGCGGGGCGTGGGGCCCGTTCGGCGGCGACAGCGGGTTCATGCACGACCTGTCGCAGGCGACGCCGACCTACTGGCTGGTGCAGGCGGGCCACACGCTCATCGGCGGCGCCGGCTGGACCACGCGCGGCTGGGTCACCATCGCGATCTGGAGCGTGGTCCTCGGCCGGCTCGCGATGTACTCCTACCGCACCGACACCAAGCGCGCGTGACCGGCACCGGCGCTATCGTCGGCCCGGTGAGCGACAACTCCGTGCTCGAATGGGCGACCCCGGGGGTCCGGGGTCGCTCCGGCGACGGGCCGAGGCGCTGGCGCCGTGGCGGTGGCATCTGGCTGCTCTACCTGCTCAACCCGCTCGGCCAGGCCTGGACCCATCACCGTTTGGTCTCGAGCCTCACCGGCACCGCGCTCCTCGTGGCGTTCGCGTTGGTCTACCTGTTCCTCGTGCCCAGGGGCTGGTGGGGCCACGGACAGAAGCGGTACGGCGTCCGGATCACTGCCCTGGTGCTCAGCCTCGCCATCGCCGAGACTGCGGTGATCGGCGTGCAGGGCCTGACGGCGCTGGTGTTCGTCAGCGTCAGTGCCGTCATGCTGCTGGGCAACCGGGCCTCGATCGCCTTCGGCGTCACCCTGGCCGTCGTGGCGTCGATCCTCCCGCAGTTCATCGGCCCCTGGCACCTCACCGGCGTCCAGTGGGACCAGGGAGCTCAGATCCTGCTGGCCGGCCTCGCCGTGTTCGGCTTCTCCCGGCTGATCCGGGCCAACCACGAGCTCGCCGCCGCCCGCAACGAGGTGGCGGTCCTTGCCGCGGAACGCGAGCGGGCCCGCATCGCGCGGGACATGCACGACCTGCTCGGCCACTCGCTCACCACCGTCACGGTCAAGGCGTCCCTCGCCGGCCGGCTCGTCGACAGCGACCCCGAACGCGCCAAGGTCGAGATCCGCGACGTCGAGCGGCTGGCCCGTGAGGCGCTGGCCGATGTACGGGCCACCGTGACCGGTTTCCGCGACGTCCGCCTCTCGACCGAGCTGATCGCCGCCCGTCAGGTGCTCGAGGCGGCAGGCATCCGGGCCGAGCTGCCCGGGGCGGTCGACAACGTCGAGGGCGACCTCGGCGGGCTCTTCGGCTGGGTGCTGCGCGAAGGCGTGACCAACGTCGTCCGGCACAGCCGGGCCGGCCGGGTCGTCGTCACGGTCGAGCCGCGGGCGATCGAGATTGTTGACGACGGCGTTTGCGCCGGATCGCCTGCGCTGCAGGGCAACGGGCTCTCAGGCATTGCCGAGCGGGTCGCCTCGGCCGGAGGCCGCATGCTGGCCGGGCCGGGCACGTCGACGGGCTACCGGCTGCGCGTCGAGGTGCCCGCGTGAACGACGTCGCCGCGATGAGCAGTCAGATCCCTACGAGCATCCGCATCCTGATGGCGGACGACCAGCACCTCGTCCGCGGCGCGCTCGCGGTCCTGCTCTCCCTCGAGGACGACTTCGAGGTCGTGGCCGAGGTCTCGCGCGGCGACCAGGTCGTGCCCGTGGCGCTCGCATGCTCGCCGGACGTGGCCCTGTTGGACATCGAGATGCCGGGCCTCGACGGGCTCGCCGCCGCCGCGCTGCTGCACGAGCAGGTGCCCACCTGCCGGGTGCTGGTGCTGACCACCTTCGGCCGGTCGGGCTACCTGCGCCGGGCGATGGAGGCCGGGGTGCTCGGCTTCCTGGTCAAGGACGCGCCGGTCGAGCAGCTCGCCGACGCCGTACGACGGGTGGCGCGGGGCGAGCGGGTCGTCGACCCGGTGCTCGCGGCCTCGACCCTCGCCGGCGGCAGCAGCCCGCTCACCGCACGTGAGCGGGACGCGCTCGTCGCCGGACGCGATGGGGCGACCGTCGCCGACATCGCGCAGCGACTGTTCCTGTCGGAGGGGACGGTACGCAACTACCTGTCCGCCGCGATCTCCAAGACCGGCGCCCGCAACCGCATCGAGGCGTTGCGCCTCGCTGAGGACCAGGGCTGGCTCTAGCTGGCCGACTTGACGTTGCGCACGATCAGCACCACGTCCTGGAAGTCGTGGTTCTTGCTCTCCGATGCGCGTCCGGTGTCGATCGCGATCAGATAGGTGTTGGGGATCGCGATGTGCCCCGGGCCGTACGCCGGGTAGACCCGCTCGTCGTGCGGCCCTGTGCCGCCGGCGGTCGACTGCGGGTTGAGCGCATCGTCAGAGAAGACGACGTCCTGCTTGTCACCGGTCCAGAGCCCGAAGGTGCCGGACGCGGTGAACGTCGTGGTGCCCACCGTGGTCGGCATCAGCTTCTGGTTCTGGTTGTACGTGGTGGTCGACGGGTCAGCGGGGAAGTCCCATAGCTGGTTGCACGCCGCGTTGCACGACCCGTCGGTCGGCAACGTCGCGCCCTTCGCGTACCACCCGGTCGCGTGGTAGGGCACAGTGCTCGGGCTGGAGTAGTGCGCGAGCGCGGTGACGCTCACCGGCAGCGCGGGGTCGGCCGCAGTGAAGTAGGGCGAGGCGATCTCGTCGGTGCCCGGCTGGATCGTCACGCCGAGGAAGCGCGGGTCGCCGCCCGTGGGGTAGACGGTGTCGGTGTAGCCCAGCGCTCGGGTGATCTGGCTCAGCACCGGCTCACCGTTGCCGCCGTATGCGCAGGAGATGACGCCACCCAGGCTTGCGGAGACGCTCGGCAGGGCCGGGTCGTCGGTCGTGAAGGACAGCGATGCGTTGCGGTTGGCGTTGCTGAGGGTCACCGCGTTGGCGGTCGGGCAGTTGGTCGGCGCCGTCGGCTGGAAGGTCACCGGGATGCTCACCGACGTGGCGCCGGGGACGACGAAGGTCTTCTGCTGGGCGGGTGCGAGGGCATAGCTCGACGCGTCGGCCCCCGTGATCGCCACCCCGCTGACGGTGGCCGACGCGGTGCCGGAGTTGGTGATCGTGATGCTCCGGGCGGGCGGCAGGACCCCGCCGTGCACCGCGGAGAAGATCAGCCGGGTGGCCGAAAGTGCCAGCAGCGGGTCGTCGGGGGAGGTGACCTTCAGCGAGGCCGCGCTCGGCGTGCCGGGCGCACCCGGGACGACCGGCGGCGGCGTGGGCACGGTCGGGTCGGACTCGAAGGCGACGTCCTGGGCCGGGCTCACCCCGCCCGCGATGGTCGAGCTGAACGGCTTGACCACCCGCAACCGATAGGCGCCCGTCGGGCCGTTGGCCTGCAGGGTGAAGGTGGACTGCTGGGTCAGCGGCGCGACGGCCAGGCCGGTCCAGACCTTGTCCCGCAGGATCTGCAGCGTCACCAGGCCGGTCGCCTTGGGGCTCACTGACCCCGTGACGACCAGGGGGGTGCCGGCGGCGACGTGTGAGGGCGAGGTTGCCTTGACGTGAAAGCTGGCCTTGCTGATCTTGATGTGCCGCGTGCGGCTGATCGCGGCCGTGGTCGTGGACGTGGCCGCCCGCACGACGCGGAAGATCCAGGTACGGGCGGTGCCCGGCGCCTTGACCGTGAAGGAGTAGGCGCCTGCGAGGTGCGGCGTCTTGTGGCCCAGCGTGCGCCAGTGGCCGGCGACGTAGCGCTGCAGATAGACGGGGGCGCTCGAGGCAGGCGTGGCATTGCCGGACAGCACGATCATCGAGCCCACGTGGACGGTCATCGGGTCAGCGAGCACGCTGACGCGGGACGAGACGCGGGCGGTCGCGGCGTGGGCGACTCCGGTGGCGGTGACGCCGACGCCACCCAGGGACAGCGACAGCGACAGGCCGAGGGCGGTGAGCGTCCATCGGGCTCGAGCCTGTCTCAAAACGCCGGTCCTCTCGTGGTGTCCGAATACGCAAGGATCGTTGACCCTGCACGGAACGTTACCCAATGATGTACGCGCTCACTCCCGGCGCGGTTCGGTTACGCCCGGTGCGAACCACGCTTCCCGGCGGCGCGTCGTCGTGGTCGAGTGGTCCGATGGACGTTCTGGTGCTCGGTGGGACGCAGTGGCTGGGTCGGGAGATCGCGGGTCAGGCGGTCGCCGCGGGCGACGCGGTGACCTGCCTCGCGCGCGGTACGAGCGGTGCCGCCGCCGAGGGCGCCGACCTGGTCATCGCTGATCGGAACAGCCCGGCGGCGTACGACGCGGTAGCCGGCCGCGACTGGGACGCCGTGGTCGAGATCTCGTGGCAGCCCGGGTTCGTCCGCGAGGCGCTGGCGGCGCTGGCTCCCCGGACCCGGCACTGGACCTACATCTCCTCCTGCAGCGTGTACGCGTCGCACGCCCGGTTGGGTGCGGACGAGTCGTCCGTGCTGCTGACTGCGACCGACCTGGCCGAGGTGACCGGCGAGGTGTACGGCGAGGCCAAGGTGGCATGCGAGCAGGCCGCGACCCAGGCCCTGTCGGACCGTCTGCTCGTGGCGCGGGCCGGGTTGATCGGTGGCCCGGGCGATCCGTCGGACCGGCCGGGCTACTGGGTGGGCCGGGCGGCGCGCGACGACACCCCGATGCTGGTCCCCGCCGCGCCTGATCAGGCGACACAGGTGGTCGACGTGCGCGACCTGGCGGCGTGGGTGCTGGCGTGCGCCCGTACCGGATCGATCGGCACCTTTGACGCGGTCGGCCCGGTGCTCTCGCTCGGTGACTGGATCGCTGTGTCCCGCGAGGTGGGCGGCCACACCGGCGAGGTCGTCACGGTGCCCGGGCAGTGGCTGGCTGACCACGGGGTCGCCGAGTGGTCCGGCCCCGAGTCGCTGCCGTTGTGGATCTCCGAGCCGGGCTGGGAGGGGTTCGGTGCCCGAGCGGGCACAGCCGCGCTCGCTGCCGGGCTGCGGCATCGCCCGCGGCGCGACCTGCTCGCCGACTCGCTGCGCTGGGAACGGTTGGAGGGCCTCGACCGGGTCCGCCGGGCCGGCCTCTCGGTCGCGCGGGAGGCCGAGCTCGTCAAGTCGTGGCGGGCGAGCGTCGAGACATCGACGGACTGACCAGCCGACGAGGGGGACGCGTGCCGAACGACGCCGGCCACCCGCTGACCCGGGCCGAGGGCAGCCGCCGCCGCACGCGGCGGGCGGTGGCCGTTCTCTTGGGGCTTGCGTTGCTCGGGGGCGTCGGCACGCTGGCGGCCTTCACCGGCACCGCGACCAAGCCCACGCCTGCGGCAGGGGCGACCCGCGCGGCCGTCGCCCCACCTGAGGTCGTGTTCGCCGATGCGTCCGACGGCTGGGCCTTTTACCCCGACTGCCACCGGGTGCTCCCCACCGACGCCTGCCCGCCCGAGCTGTTCCACTCCACCGACGGCGGTGCGAGCTGGCGGTCGGTCGATCTGCCCATCGGCGCCCCGACCGTCCCCTCGCTCTGGGGCCAGCTGCAGGTGCGGGGCGCGACGCTCGCGCTCCCCTGGCAGTACGGGGTCTTCCTCTCCACCGACGCGGGCGTCACCTGGACCGCTCCCACCCTGCACGGCGGGACCGCCGTCCTGCCCGCGGACTCCTTCGTTGTCCGGGAGGGCGAGCAGGAGGTGCTGGCGTCGCCGGCGGCCGACACCGCCGAGGCGCTGCTGCCGCCCATCCCCGTGACGACCCCGTGGGAGCTGGGCGTCGTCGCTCCTGACCACGCCTGGATCCGCGATGCCACCACCTTCGCGGTGACAGTGACCGCGGGCAGGGCGTGGCACGACACGGTGGTCAGCAGCAACGACCTCGAGCTCGTGGTTGCGACGCCCACGGGGGACCGGCTCGCGCGACTGCAGGTCGCCGTCGACGCGACGACGCTGGGCGTGGCCGGCGACGGCGGCGAGTACCCCGTACGCGGCGTCGTCGTCTCCACCGACGCGGGGTTGACGTGGCAGGCGACGGCCGTGAGCGGCCCGATGGCCAACGCCGCCTGCACCGTGATGCTCGCCGACGGCAGCCTGCTCGGGGTGGCCGTCGACGGCAAGCAGCTGCTGCGCCTGCCGCGAGGCGCGACGAGCTTCGTCCCGGTGACGTCGGGACCGGCCACCGTCCCCGCGTGCCTCTCGGCCAACGCCGGCCAGGTGTACGGGCCGACGCTCGACAACCACGTCGTGCTCAGCTCCGACGGGGTGCACTGGACCACGCACGCGCTGGCCACCCGCGTCCTGGTGCCCACGGCGACGAGCTAACCGCGGCTCAGCAGCTCGTCGAGGACCTCTCCCTCGCGCCGGTACGCGGCCAGGTGGCCACCCTCCGCCCAGACGTTGAGCCGGGCGTTGGGCAGCTGGTCGACCAAGGCCCGCGCGGACTCGAACGGGGTGTTGCGGTCGGCGCGCGTGTGCCACCAGGTCAGGCTGGGCGTGACGGCGGACAGGTCGATCTCGTCCCAGTCGTTGTCGAGCGCGAGGCACTCGTCCAGCCAGCCTTCTGGCCCGCCGCCGAGCGCTTGTCGTTGAGCCCGGGCGAAGGCCTGCTGCCAGGCCGGGTCGTCCATGATCGCCAGGTCGTCGTGTGGCGCCGTCGCCATGGCGCTGCGGATGTCCGCCAGGGGGTCGTCGGACATGTTGGCCCTGAGCAGGGCGAGCAAGCCCTCGACGTCGCGTGCCCTGGACAGCCGGTAGCTCTGCTGGTTCAGCTCGATCATCTGCTCGACGTCCTGCTCGCGCAGGGGCGCGGCGCCCGCCGTCACCGTGGCCGCCCGGACCCGGTCGGGGTGCCGTGACAGGAAGGACAGGATGTGCGGCCCGGCGCCGCTGCCGCCGGTGACGAACGTGCGCTCGACGCCCTCCACGTCGAGCAGCCGGGCCAGGTCGTCCGCGTGCTCGGAGAACCGCCGCCCGGGCAGCCGGGTGGACGCACCGAAGCCGGGGCGCTCGGTGGTCAGTACGAAGAGGCCGCGGTCCCGCCACGGCGCGCGGTCCGCCCGCACGCTGTAGCGGGAGCCGGGGGTGCCGGGGATGCGCAGCAGCGGAGTGCCAGTCGGGCTGCCCCAGGCGGTCCAGGCCACGGTGCGTCCGTCCGGCATCACCGCGGAGCGGTCGTCGACGTCGTGGAAGATGTCCTCGGTCATGACCCGACCCTGGCAGATCGCCGGGAGGCGGGGCAAGGTCAACGGGGCCAGGTCAGCGGTGCAGGTAGGCGGTGAGGCCGGCCACGATGCCGGACGCGGCCTTCTGCCGCCAGGCCGCGCTGGTGAGCCGGCTTGCGTCGCCGGCGTTGCGCATGTTGGCGCACTCGATGAAGATCGCGGGCACTCGCGAGAGGTTGAGCCCGGCCAGGTCGTCGCGGCGGGTCAGCCCGTTCGCCACGTACGACGAGAAGGCCTCGCCGGTCACCCGGTGGAACTGCGTGTGCATCGCGAGCGCCAGGGCCCACGAGCGGGCGAGGATCGCCCGGTTGCCGCCGTCGGGCGCGAGTGAGGGAGCGATGACGTGGAAGCCGTAGGCGCTGCCGGCGGCCCCGTCGGCGTGCACCGCGACGACGGCGTCGGCATGGGCTGCGTTGCCGATGGCTGCCCGGATGTTGACGCAGGGCCCGAAGCCCGTGTCGCTGTGGCGGGTGAGGACGACGGTGGCGCCCTCGGCGGTGAGCAGGCGGTCCGCCCGTTCGACGACGTCCCAGGTGAACGCGTGCTCGGGGTAGCCGGCGTTCGTCTCCGCACCCGCGGTGTTGCAGGGCTTGGTGAAACCCCCCGCCGGTACGGGGGCATTGAGGCGACGCGGGTTGGCTGCGTTGGCGCCGTTGTGGCCGGGGTCGAGCACGATGGTAAGTCCGGCCAGGCGGCCGCGGGTGTGGGTGGACAGCGCGGCCGCCGGTGCCGCCGCCGCCGTCGAGGTGAGCAGGCCGAGCCGCACGTCGAACCCGTGGGCGGTGAGGGCAGTGCGGGCGGGCTCCGTCGTCGTGTGAGTCGGGGTGGCGACGGTGCTGGCCACGGACGCGGCGGCGGTCGGGACGGCAGCCGCCGATGCGGTGGGCGTGGGAGCCGCTGCTGCGCTGGGACCTGCTCCCGTACACCCGGTCAGGGCGGCAAGGGCTGCGGCCGCTCCAAGGACGGCTGCCGACGGGCGACGGAGCTGCATCAGGGCTGGTCCTCCGGGCGTCGGTCGTGGTGCGCTGGCCGTGTCGGGGCATCGACGGGGCGGCCTCGGTCCTGAACCATAGTTGAACGTGCAACCATAAGGAAGGCCCAGTTCGAGGAGGACGTCATGCCGGTCACCAGGATGAACCACGCGGTGCTGTACGTACGGGACGTGGCCCGCAGCGTGGCGTTTTACCAGGAGATGCTCGACTTCCGGGTGGTGATGGAGGTCCCGGGCCGCGCTGCCTTCCTCCAGGCGCCGGGCAGCAACAACGACCACGACCTCGGGCTGTTCGGCATCGGTGCCCAGGCAGGTGGCTCCGAGGCGGGCCGCCGCACCGTCGGGCTCTACCACATCGCTTGGGAGGTCGACACTCTCGACGAGCTGACCCGCATCGAGGGGCTGCTGGCCGCCTCGGGTGCGCTCGTCGGGGCCACCGACCACGGCACCACCAAGGCGCTCTACGCCCACGACCCGGACGGCCTGGAGTTCGAGGTGAGCTGGCTGGTGCCTGCTGACCTGCTCACGCCCGACGTCACGCCGGACACGCGCCAGCTCGACCTGGCCAAGGAGATCCTGCGGTACGGCGGCGCCACCCGCGGCGGCGTTGGCATCTCCTTCCCCGCCAAGGTCTGACCGTGGCTCCCTGATCGAGGCACCCGTTCGTCACGGCACCATGGTCAGAAAGTCATTGACCGGTGGGTCGGCCCGGAGCAGTGTGAGAGCGCTACCACCGGGAGGAACAGGTGTCTCGCAGCGGCCACGAGCGCGTCCGGCTCGACGATGTCGCGCGGCTGGCCGGCGTCTCCCGCTCGACCGCCTCGCGGGTGCTGAGCGGGGCGGGAGAGTTCTCCGCTGCTGCCGCGTCCGCCGTCCTGGAGGCGTCACGCCGGCTGGGCTACCAGGTCGATCCGACGGCTCGGGCGCTGGCCACCGGCACACCCGCGCTGCCTGACGCCCAGGGTGGTCGCCTCGTGGTGTGCGTGATCGGCCCCACCCGCGCCGTGCTCGACGACCCCTACGTCGGCCGGGCGGTCGCCGCCGTCGCCGAGACCGCGCAGGACTTCGGGGCGGGCGTCTCCCTCGAGTGGCTGCCGCTCGGCGGCCGCGACCTGGGGTTCCTGGCGACGGCGCCGGGCGTCCGGGGCGTGCTGCTGTTCAACACCGTCGAGTCGGTCCTGGCCGGGCTCCCGCGCGAGGTCCTCGGCCGCGTCGTGTCGGTCGGCATCGGCAACCCCCACGTCCCGCGGTTCAGCATCGACACGGCCGGGGCTGCTGAGCTGATGGTGACCCACCTGCTCGGGTCTGGACGCCGCGAGGTGGCGATGGTCACCGGGCCGCCCTGGCTGCCGTGCGTCGAGCCCCAGACGCAGCGCTACGTCGACGTCGTGGCTGCGGCCGGGCTGGAGCCGCGCCTCGTACCGGGAGACTTCACCTCGGCGGCTGGTGCTGCCGGTGCGCTCGAGGTGCTGCGCCGTTGGCCGTCCACCGACGCCGTGTTCGCTACGTGTGACGCCACCGCGCTCGGGGTGCTGTCGGTGCTGCGCCGGCGCGGAGTGCGGGTGCCCGACGACGTGGCGGTGGCGGGGTTCGACGACATCCCGTTCGCCGCCCAGAGCGCGCCGACGCTCACGACGGCGACCCACCCGGTCGCCCGCATCGCGGCGTCCGCCGCCCTCTCGCTGCTCGAGCCGGCGGTCGCCGACTCGCTGCCCCACCTGTTCGGCTCCGAGCTGGTCCTGCGCGAGAGCGCCTGACCCGCGGCGCCTGCTGCCAAACTAGGCCCGTGACTCCTTCCTCGTCCCATCGTCGGCCGCGCGTGGCCGAGCAGACCGCGTCGTCGCGCGAGCGCGCGCGGTTGAGCGAAGGTCGGGCGCTCTGCGAGGAGGGTCACTGGGACGAGGCCGGCCAGGTCTTCGCCGCCCTCGTCGCCGGTGGGTCCGTGCCGGCGCTGACCGAGCTGGGCCTCGTACGGGACGAGCTGGGTGACCACGCGGGTGCGTTGGAGCTGTTCACCCGGGCGATGGACGCCGGTGATCTCGCCGGCTACCTCGCCGCGGGCACCGCAGCGCTCGCCGACGGTGACGTCGACACCGCCGAGCGGCTGCTCCGGGTCGGCATCGAGGCCGGCGAGGAGCAGTGGCAGTGGCAGCTGGCCGAGGTGTCCCTCGCCCGGGACGACGATATCGAGGCCGAGCGGCTGCTGCGCGCGGCCATCGTGGCCGGGGAGACCCGTGCCTGGCACGACCTCGCCCTGCTCGCCGAGCGCCGCGACGAGCTGGCCGAGGCCGAGTTCGCCTTCCGCATGGGCATGGGCGAGGGTGACCAGAACGACCGGCTCGAGCTGGCCCGGTTCCTCGTCCGACAGGGGCGGCCGGCCGAGGCAACCCCGCTCTTGACCGAATTGTTATCAAGCGGCTACGAGCGGGCGATGCTCGGCTTCGCCGAGCTGCACCGGGAGCAGGAGCGACTGCCCGAGGCGGCCGCTGCCTACCTCGACGCCATCGCCGCGGGCCTCCTCGATGCCCGCGAGGACTACGCCGACCTGCTCGCCTACGACCTCGACCGTCCCGCCGAGGCCCTCGAGCAGTGGCACCTCGCCCTGGCCGAAGGGGTCGTCGAGCCGGCCACCGTTTGGTGGGAGATCGGACAGGCCCATGAGCGGTCGGGCGACCTCGACGCGGCCGAGGCCGCGTACCGGGAAATGCTGCTAGCAGGGGACATTGAGGCCCACCACGCCCTGGGATCGCTGGCCCTCGAACGCGGCGACGTCGTGGCTGCGGAGGCCGCCTTTCGGGCCGGTCTCGAGGCCGGCGACCACGACAACGCCGAGCCGCTGCGTGCGTTGAGGGACACCGGACCGCGGCCTCCCGCGAGCCGCTGATACCACGGTCTGGCGTTCCTGCAACTCGAAACTCTTACTGCCCTGTCACGGATCTCTGCCGGAGTCGTGCCGCAGGACCGGCAGGAAGTCTCCGGCTGGACCAATCCGGCTGCGTCGTTCGGTCGAACGACAGCCGTTGAGGAAACCCGCCCTCTGCGGCGGACTTGAAACTCGACGAGAAGGGCAGGACGCACTCCGCTGCACGTCGCGGTGCGCTACTGGCTCGATGACGTGCCGTAGTTCGCGGTTCCATCCGTTCCTGCCTGAGTCGTCAGGCAGGGCTCAGCAAGGGAGAGCACGTGCAGATCAAGAGCAGCACCAGAAGGCGACACGGTCTCAGCCGCCGCGCCATCGCCAGTGCCGGAGCGGCGATCTTCGCCGTCTCTGGAGGAGCGGCGCTGCTGGCGCCGACCGCGAGCCAGGCGTCCTCGCACCGCGAGGCACCCCTCATCGCCGGTGACCCGCGGGCAGACAATACGGACACGTACGCGTTCGTGAGCCCGGACAAGTCCAGCACCGTCACGCTGATCGCGAACTGGATCCCGTTCGAGGAGCCCAACGGCGGTCCGAACTACTACCCGTTCGCGCAGAACACGCACTACATGCTGCACATCGACAACAACGGTGACGGCAAGGCCGACATCAACTACATCTGGACCTTCACCAACCACTACCGGGACGCCACGGGCGAGTTCCTCTACAACACCGGTGTGGTCAACAAGCTGACCGACAAGACGCTGAACTTCTACCAGACCTACACGCTGCAGGAGGAGAGCGGCCCTGGCGGCCCCAAGACCATCCTGAAGAACGCCATCGTCGCTCCGTCGGACACCGGCAAGGCGTCCATGCCGCACTATGCGGCGCTGCGCGCTCAGGCCACGAAGACCCTCCCGGGCGGTGGCAAGACCTACGCCGGTCAGGCCGACGACCCGTTCTTCCTCGACCTGCGCATCTTCGACCTGCTCTACGGCGCCAACCTCTCCGAGTCCGGCCACGACACGCTCAAGGGCTACAACGTCAACACCTTGGTGCTGCAGGTGCCGAAGAGCGAGCTGGCGCTGAAGGGCAACGCGACCCGTAACCCGGTCATCGGTGTCTGGTCGACGACCGCCGAGCGGACCGTCTCCATCAGCTCCACCACGGGCAAGGCCAAGTACGGCCCCTACGTGCAGGTTTCGCGCCTCGGCAACCCGCTCGTCAACGAGGCCGTCGTGCCGATCGCGTACAAGGACGCGTTCAACGCGATCCCGCCGTACGCCGACCACACCGTCGCCCCGGTCGTGGCCAAGGTGCTGCACCCGATCGTGCCCACCCTGGTCCAGGCCATCTACGGCATCCCGGCACCCAAGGGCAACCGTGACGACCTGGCCGAGATCTTCCTGACCGGCATCGCCAAGAACGCTCCGACGCTCGATGGCACCAAGGCGCCGATCCAGGCCGACCTCAACTCGCAGATCCTCAACGCGGACGTCAAGGCTGCTGCCTTTGTCCCGTCGGAGGAGCTTCGCCTCAACATGGCAGTCCCCGTCACCGCCAAGCCCAACCGGCTCGGTGTCATCGGTGGCGACCTCCAGGGCTTCCCGAACGGCCGTCGCCTCGGTGACGACGTCGTGGACATCGCTCTGCAGGCCCTCGAGGGTGCTGCTGTGACTGGCATCGTCAAGCCGCTCGCGGCCGGCGATGGCGTCAACCACAACGAGTACGCCTTCGGCAAGACGTTCCCGTACATCAACCTGCCGAACACGGCCGCGGTCAACCTGGCCGGCTAGTCACCACCTGCTCCAGCTCTACTGCTCGATTGCTTCACCCGGTCACCCACCCGTCCTTGACGGGACGGGTGGGTGACCGCACCACAATCCTTGCCAGCACAGGGTTCTTGCCGATGACGAGCCGAAAGTCAATGCCGTGATGACTGAGTTGCAGCACCCCCCGGAGGTCGCCGAGCACGGCGGCCGGCGCAGGGGACGTCGCCTGCTGATGGCGGCGACCGTCGTGATCGTCGCTCTCGTGCTGGTCGCAGGCTTTGGCATCGCCGGCCACTTCGGCGGGAGCAAGAGCACCGCGACGACACCGACGTCGACCGGCAGCAAGACGGGTGACGCCGAGGCTGCGCTCAACCCGGCCGCCGACGGCGACCAGACCGCAGCGATCAGCGCACTCCAGGCGACGCTGCGGACCACTCCCGACAATGCCGCCGGGTGGGGCACGCTCGCCCTCGACTACGTCGACCAGGCCCGCATCACCGTCAACCCCCAGTTCGACACGATGGCCGACGGTGCAGTGAAGAAGTCCCTCGCCCTCGACACCACCGACAACTTCATCGGGTACGCGGCGCAGGCCTCGCTCGCCGCAGCCCGCCACCAGTTCGCCCAGGCCAAGGCCAGCGCCCTCAAGGGCATCGCGATCGACGGCTACAACGCCGCCCTGTACGGCATTCTCGCCGATGCGCAGACTCAGCTCGGGGAGTACGTCGCCGCTGCGGGTTCCGTACAGAAGATGATCAACCTGCGGCCGCAGACGCCGGCCCTGTCGCGTGCGTCCTACGTCGCCGAGCTGGCAGGCAACCTCCCGTCGGCCGTCTCGCTGATGACGCAGGCCCGCGACGCCGCCGGAGTGCCGGCCGACACCGCTTTCGCCGACTACTACCTCGGAGAGCTCGCCCGCAACGCCGGCCACCCGACCCAGGCCCTCACCTACTACGCGGCCGGCCTCCAGGTGGACCCGTCCTACGCCGCGCTCTACGAGGGCAAGGCCAAGGCCGAGGCAGCTCTCGGCCAGCAGACCGCGGCGATCGCCGACTACACCACGGTCGTCTCCCGGGTCCCGCAGCCGCAGTACGTCATCGAGTTCGGCGAGTACCTCCAGTCCCTCGGCAAGACCGCCGAGGCGCAGCAGCAGTACGCCACGTTCGCCGTCGAGAACCAGCTGTTCCAGGCCAACGGGGTGCTGCTCGACTCGGACCCGACGCTCTACTACGCCGACCATGGCAACCCGGCCAAGGCTTTGCAGTTCGCCAAGGCAGGCATCAAGATCCGACCGTTCCTGGAGATGGACGACGCCTACGCATGGGCCCTGCACGTCAACGGCCAGGATGCCGAGGCACTCACCTGGTCGCACAGGGCACTGGCGACCGGCATGAAGAACGCGCTGTTCTACTTCCACCAGGGCATGATCGAAAAGTCCCTGGGGGACAAGGCGGCTGCGGTCAAGGACCTCACGACCGCTCTCACGATCAACCCGGGCTTCAGCCCGTTGCAGGCACCGGTGGCCAAGCAGGCCCTTGAGCAGCTCGGGAGCGCGTCATGACATCCCTCCCCTTCCGCCCGTCGCGCTTTATCGTCAGGCTGGCACTGGTCGCCGGCGTCTCCGGGTCGGTCGTCCTCGGCGGCATGCTGCCCGCGAGCGCCCACCCGTTGGGCAACGCGACGGTCAACCACTACGACGGCCTGACGCTGAGCGCCGATCACATCAGCAACATGGCGGTCGAGGACATCGCCGAGATCCCGACCTTCCAGCGCACGTCCGCCATCGACACCAACCACGACGGCAGCCTCTCGGCGACGGAGCTGTCCAGCTACGCGGCTTCGCAGTGCACCGCGCTGGCAGCGGGGGACCACCTCACGGTGGGCGGCAAGGCAACGGCGTGGCAAGTCCTGTCCAGCGCCTACTCGGAGCGCCCCGGCGCCATCAACCTCAAGGTCGGACGGCTCGTCTGTGACCTGAGGGCGACGGCCGACCTGTCCTCCGGCGCCACGGTTGCGCTCGATGACAACTGGGACGGCGACGGCGTCGGCTGGCACGAGATCACCGCCGTCGGTACGGGCGTCTCCCTGAACAACTCGCCGGTGCCCGCCACGAGCATCAGCGACACCCTGCTGAAGTACCCCAACGACCTGCTGACCTCGCCGCTGACCGTGCGCTCGACCACTCTCGACGTGACCCCCGGCGCCGGTGGTTCGACGTACGCGAAGGTCAAGAACCTCCCGGTTGCGGGATTCTTCGTGCGCGAGCTGAACAAGGCGACGACCGGCTTCAACACCATGCTGGGGCGCAAGAACCTCGGGGTCGGCATCGGCATCCTCGCCGTTCTGCTGTCCATGCTGCTCGGTGCAGGTCACGCCTTCCTGCCTGGCCACGGCAAGACCGTCATGGCGGCCTACCTCGTCGGCAAGAAGGGCCGGGTACGCGACGTCGTGACCGTTGGCGCGACGGTGACGGTGACCCACACGGCCGGTGTCCTGATCCTCGGCCTGCTGATCACCCTGGGCGCGCAGTTCGCCACCGTGGTCGTCGAGCAGGACCTCGCCATCATCTCGGGCGGCACGGTCGCGCTGGTAGGCATCGGGCTGCTGGCCTCGGCGGTGCGCCGCCGCAGGGCCGAGCGGGTCTCCGTCGAGTCGCACCTCTCCCACCTCGAGGTCGACACCCTGGCCGTCGAAGAGGCGCTGGTCCACCAGGAGTCGCGTGAGACGCCGACCCGTACCCTCGTGCTGCACGGCGCCTCGGCCGAGGGCATGGTCACCGCCCTCGCCGAGCCGCACCAGCACGGCGGCGAGGGTCACCACCCGCACCCCCATGACGACCACGGTCACGACCACCCGCACGGCGACCACGGTCACGACCACCCGCACGGCGACCACGGTCACGACCACCCGCACGGCGACCACGGTCATGACCACCCGCACCCGCACGACGACCACGCCGCCGCCGCGACGCACTCGCACGGCTGGGGCAAGGCCCACTCCCACGCGCCGGCGACAGCGGGGGGACCGTCGTTCAGCCGCGGTGGCCTCATCGGCCTCGGGGCGGCCGGTGGGCTGGTGCCCAGTCCCTCGGCACTCGTCGTGCTGCTGGCGGCCGTGACCGCGGGTCGCACCTACTTTGGCGTCGGCCTCGTCCTCGCGTACGGGCTCGGCATGGCGCTCGCCCTCTGCGTCGCGGGACTGCTCGTGGTCCGGCTGCAGGATCGCCTCACCCGCATGCTGGGTGGGCGCAAGATCGCCCGGCTCGGGTGGGTGGCCTCCGTGCTGCCCATCCTCACCGCATCCCTCGTCCTCATCGTCGGCCTGGGCCTCATGGCCAAGGCAATCTCCGGGAGCTTCTGACCGTGAACGTCCATCCCCGCCGCATCGCGGCTGCCCTCGCCATCGTCACCCTCGCCGCCGGCTGTGGATCCTCGTCCAGCGGCCCGGCCTTCAAGACCCAGTCCGGCCTGCAGATCAGTGCCGCGTCGCAGACCTGCCTGGTGCACCAGACGGGTAAGCCGACCGCGGCCTACGAGGGGGGCGCCGGCGCCACGACCTCGGACGTGCTGACCTTCCTGGCCTACTACACGGCCAACGGCAACAAGAAGTTCTGCGACGGCAAGTCGGCCAACTCCCACGACAAGGCCTGGGCGGCGCTGTACGTCACCCTCGACTCCTCGGCCGCGGCCAAGAACGTCAAGGGCATCACCGGCTGACACCCGCTGCCGCATCGGTTTCCCGTACCGGCTGGTTCTGGCGGATACTCGTACGGGTGAGCCACCCTCCCGTCGCGCCAGGCGCGGCCTACTCCGTCACCATCCGGCTCGAGGCACCCACGGACCCTCAGCTGTTGCCCCGCATCGCACAGGCGGTGACCTCCGAGGGCGCCGTCGTCGTGGCGATGGACCTCGTCGACGTCTCGGTCGGGGGTGCGGTCGTCGACGTCACGCTGCAGGCCCATGACGAGGCGCACGTGACGCGGCTCGAGCAGGCGCTCAACGCTGCCGACATGCGGGTGCGCAACACGTCCGACCGGGTGTTCCTCTACCACCTCGGCGGCAAGATCGAGGTGACGCCGAGGCGCACCGTGCGCACGCGTGACGACATGTCGATGGCCTACACCCCCGGTGTCGGGCGCATCTCCACCGCGATCGCCGAGCAGCCCGACCGGGCCTGGCGGCTCACCGCCAAGGGCTCCAGCGTCGCCATCGTCACCGATGGCAGCGCGGTCCTCGGCCTGGGCAACCTCGGCCCGCTCGCGGCGCTCCCGGTCATGGAGGGCAAGGCGGTCATCTTCAAGCAGTTCGGCAACGTCAACGCCTACCCGATCTGCCTCGACGTCCCGAGCACCCAGGCCCTGATCGACGCCACGCTGGCCATCGCTCCCGGGTTCGGCGGCATCAACCTCGAGGACATCAAGGCGCCGGAGTGCTTCGAGGTCGAGCTGGCGCTGCAGGCCCAGCTCGACATCCCGGTCTTCCACGACGACCAGCACGGTACGGCGATCGTGGTGCTGGCCGGCCTGATCAACGCCTGCCGGCTCACCGGCCGCACCCTCAAGGACCTCAAGGTCGTCGTGGTCGGCGCCGGAGCCGCAGGCACCGCGATCACGATGGCGCTGCTCGACGCGGGGGTGGTCGACGTCATCGCCGTCGACAAGAGCGGCCCGCTCAACGGCGCCAACCCGGCGACGCTGCCGCACCACCGGCGCATCGCCGAGTGCACCAACCCCCGGGGCATCACCACGATCGAGGAGGCGCTCAAGGGCGCCGACGCCTTCATCGGAGCAGCCATGCGCGGGTCGGTCGACCCCGAGCTGCTCACCCTGATGGCACCGCGTCCGGTCATCTTCGCGCTGTCCAACCCGGTGCCCGAGGTCTTCGCCGAGGAGTTGCCCGAGGGGGCGCTGCTGGCCACCGGCCGCAGCGACTACCCCAACCAGGTCAACAACTCGCTGTGCTTCCCGGGCTTCTTCCGCGGGGCGCTCGATGCACGTGCCCGGTCGGTCACGTCCGAGATGAAGCTCGCGGCCACCCGGGCGATCGCTGACACGGTCACCGACGAGCAGCTTTCGGTCGGCGTGATCATCCCCTCGATGTTCGCCAGCAACGTGCATGACCGGGTCGCCAAGGCGGTGGCCGAGGCCGCGGGAGCGCCCCCGGCCAAAGCCGACCGCGCATGAGTTTTGGCATCCTGTTCGGGGTGGCCGCGGTCATCTTCCTGGCCGAGCTGCCCGACAAGAGCCTCATCGCCACGCTCGTGCTCGGCACCCGTTACCGGGCCTCGTGGGTGTGGTTCGGCGTCGCCACCGCCTTCCTGGTCCACGTCGTCATCGCGGTGGCTGCCGGTGGCGCTCTTGCCCTCCTGCCACACCGGTTGGTCGAGGCGATCGTCTCGGCGCTGTTCTTCGTGGGCGCGGCGCTCGTGCTGTTCTCCCACGAGGACGACGAGGAGGAAGAGGTCGAGACCGACGCCGACCAGCTGCGCGCCGGCCCGAGCTTCGGCAAGGTCTTCCTCACCTCGTTCACGCTGATCTTCATCGGTGAGTGGGGCGACATCACCCAGATCGCGACGGCCAACTACGCCGCGAAGTACGACGACCCGCTCAGCGTCGGCATCGGCGCCACGCTCGGGCTCTGGCTGGTCAGCGGCCTCGCCGTGACGGTCGGCGCCCGACTGCTCAACCACGTGCCCGTGATGTTGCTGCGGCGCGTCACCGCCGTGATCCTGCTGGTGTTCGGCGTGGTCAGCGCCGTCGCGGCGATCCGCGGCTGAGCCGGGGCAGGGCGTGGCCGGCGATCTCGAGCGGCTCGTCGACTCCTGCCTGCGACGGGCCGACGCCAGTCGGCTGCGCCGCGACGTCGAGGCGCTGGCCGGTGGCCCGCGCAACCGGCGATGGGCGCCCGACGCCCTCGAGGCGGCACAGGACCACGTGACCTCCGCCCTGGTCGATGTCGGCTGGGCCGTCGAGCGTCAGCCGTTCAGCGCTCCCTGGCGGCTGGCCAGCAACGACCACGCCGACCTGGTGGCAAGGGTCGTCAGGGTACGGCCGTATCGGGGACTCTCCGGCGTCAACCTGGTCGCCCGACGCCCTGGCGCATCGTCGGCGCCGCCGGTCGTCGTGGCCGCCCACCTCGACACGGTGCGGCACAGCCCGGGGGCCGATGACAACGCCTCGGGGGTGGCGGCGCTGCTGGAGGTCGCCCGGCTGCTCGAGCCAGGTGACGCCCCGGTTGTCCTCGCCGTGCTCGACCTCGAGGAGCTCGGGCTGGTCGGGGCGTCAGCCTTGGCGCGTGGCCTCACCCGTGCCGGGCCGGTCGCGGCCATGATCGGGCTCGAGTCGGTCGGTTGCTACGGCTCGGCACCGCAGCGGCTGCCCGCGGGGGCGTCGCTGGCCTTTCCGGCGGCAGCGCGGGCCATCGCCGACGGCGGGGGGCGTGGCGACTTCACGTTGGTGGTGCACCGGCGATCGTCGACGACTGCGGCCTGGACCTGGGAGGCG
Organism: Acidothermaceae bacterium B102; assembly: GCA_033097465.1. Lineage (GTDB taxonomy): Bacteria > Actinomycetota > Actinomycetes > JAWWOL01 > JAWWOL01 > JAWWOL01. The sequence goes on along the minus strand of AP028633.1, from coordinate 1,253,609 downwards.
GCCGCAGCGCGGGCCGGTCACCGGGCGGTGCTGCTGCGCGACCCGCGACGCGACGGGCTCACCGGCAGCCTCAGCACCCTCGTCCTGCCTCAGACGCTGCACCTGGGACGCAGTGACCATGCAGCGTTCTGGCGCCGTGGGGTGCCGTCGCTCATGCTGACCGACACCGCCAGCTTCAGGAATCCCGCTTACCACACGAGGGACGACCGGCCGGAGACGCTGAACTTCGCTGCCCTGACCCAGGTGGCCGTGGCGACCGCGGCCACCGTGCAGTCACTGCAGGCGGGGTCCGGCGGCGCGGATGGCGACGCTCGCCCAGGTGCGCCAGGGTGACCAGGCCCGAGCGGCCTCGGCGTACTCTGCCGCGGTGAACGGCACGCCGCCCCGCATCAGCCGGCCTGCCTCAGCGAGGAGGGTGGGCTCGGCCGAGGGCACGACGTCGGTGTGGCCGAGCGCGCGGACGGTGACCAGCTCGGCGTAGAACGGGCCGATGCCGTCGAGCTCACGCAGCATCGTCTCTGCCTCTGCCTGGGGCAGCGCCTTGAGCGCGGCGGTGTCGAGCCGACCGTCGAGGGCCGCTGCTGCGACCTCTCGAAGCCGGCGCAGCTTGACCTCGGGCAGCGCGTCGAAGTCGGTGATGGCGACCAGCTGGGCCGGGGTCGGCATGACGGCGACGTCGGTGCCGGCGACCGGCACCACCGCGCCGTACCGCTCGGAGAGTTGTCGCCGCACCTCGGCCATCTGCTTGGCCGGCCGCCGCGCCGAGATCACCGCCCAGCAGAGCGCTTCGTATGCCGAATGGAACAGCGGCGGTCGCAGGCCGGGCCGGGCAGCCTGGAGTCGGCCGATGAGGTCGTCGCGCCGGCCGAGCGCGTCCCAGCCGGTGGCGTCGACGTCGACGGAGAGGATGCGCGCGGTCTGAGCCACGACCGCTTCGAGGTCGGCAGCGCCGGACACGACGCAGCGCAGCCGGCCGTCCGGAGATTGGCTCACGGCGACGCCGACCTGAAGGCGCTGGTCGTCAGTGACGAAGCCGAGCCGCATGACCAGGTCGCCCGCTTGTGCGTCGCGTTGGCCAAAACCGAAATCCATCGTCTGCGCCAGGTCGAAAGAACCCCGAGGAGTGACTTCCGCAGACCGGGTAGGGAGCGTCATGCTGTGACGGTCCCACCGGCCAGTGACAGTTTCGGCTGTACTGGTCCGGTCCGACCGTGTATCAGGCCGCTCTCTGTAATGGCACGCAGCATCCGACATTCGTGAAGGGAACCACCATGAGCGCACCGTCCCTCCGGCTGAGGGCAACGCTCGGCGTCGCCGCCACCGCCGTCCTGGTCACGGCTTGCGGCGGCAGCAGCTCCAGCGGTGCCGCGGCCACAGGCTCCTCGACCTCCGCGGCCGCCGCCGGGGCGACCAGTGCCGCCGCGGTGACCAGCGCGGCTGCGGCCACGTCCGGGGCTGCCGGTACCAGCTCAGCGGCCGCCGCGACCTCAGCAGCGGCCACGACCAGCTCCGCTCCCGCGCCGACCAAGACCAAGGTCGTCGCCAAGGGCGGCGGCACGTTCTGCAAGGACATCGCGAACACTCTCAACGACGCCGGGACGACAGGCACGACGGACACGGTCGCGGCCGAGAAGGCGCTGGTGGAGAAGGGCCTGGCCGAGCTCGCCGTGCTGACGGTCGAGGCTCCGTCGGAGATCAAGTCGGATGTCCAGACGCTGGCCGGCGCAGTGAGCGTGCTCTACGGCGCCGTGCAGAAGGCCAACTACGACTTCACCAAGATCGACACCACTGCGCTGTCCGCTCTGGACACCCCTGCGGTCAAGGCCTCGGAGACCAAGGTCGACGCCTACGTCAAGGTGCACTGTGGCATCGACGTCGGTGCCGGCGCGTCCAGCAGCTCCTGAGAGATAGCCTGGAGGCATGGGGACCGGGCACGGGCACGACGTCGGCACCGGCCGCAGCCGGGCGCTGGTCGTCGCCCTGTGCCTCAACCTGCTCATCGTCGCGGGCCAGCTCGTCGCCGGCATCGAGGCCCACTCGCTCGGCCTGATGGCAGACGCCGGTCACAACCTGGTCGACGTCGCGGCGATCCTGCTCGCGCTGGTCGCAGTGAGCTGGTCGCGGCGGGCGCCCACGACATCGCGGTCGTACGGCTATCACCGGGCGACGATCCTGGCCGCCCTGGCCAACGCCGTGCTCATCGTCGCCGTCACCGGGTGGCTCGTCGTCGAGGGCTTCCGCCGACTCGACCACACGCCGGCGGTCGATGGTGGCGTGGTCGCGATCGTCGCGCTGGCCGCCGCGGTGCTCAACATCCTGGCGGTGCTGGTCGTCCGCGAGCGCGGATCGCACGACCTCAACCTGCGTGCGGTCATGCTCCATCTCGTCGGTGACGTGCTGGCCTCGGTGGGCGTCGCGGCCGCCGGTCTCGCGATCTGGCTCGGTGGTCCCTACCTGCTCGACCCGCTCGCCTCACTCCTCGTGGCGATCCTCATCGGTGCTCAGGCCCTGCGTCTGGTACGGGACTCGGCCGACGTCCTCCTCGAGTCGACGCCGACCGGCCTTGACGTCGACGGGATGGTCGCGACACTCTGCACCGACCCCGGCGTGCTCGGCGTCCACGATCTTCATGTCTGGAGCCTGTCCTCGGACCTCCGTGCGATGAGTGCCCACGTCCTCGTGAGTGGCCACCCATCGCTCGAGGAGGCCCGGGTGGTGGGCGAGCGGCTCAAGGATCGTCTGGCGGCCGAGTTCGCCATCGGACACGCGACGTTGGAGCTGGAGTGCGAGACCTGTGACGTCGCCCCGCCCGCCTGCCTCGTCGAACCCGCGACCGGAAACCGTCGTACGGCTGCGTCTCACTAGACGCGGCGTCCTGGTCCTGCGCACAGCGGCTGGTCTGCTCGTCCTCGTGATCGTGCTGGTGCTCGCCGACCTCGGTGGGGCGTTCTCCGGCAAGGGCAAGGGCGCGGCCGCCCCGGGCAGCGGCCCGTCGACGGCGGCCAGCGCCACTGCGGCGTCCTCCACCTCGGCGGCGCCCACGTCCAAGGCGCCAACCACCGGGACCAAGCCCACGACGTCGCCGACGCCCACGCCCACCGTCGCGTCGACGCCGGTCCACAAGGTCACCGTTGCCGAGGCGACGTGGACCCTGCCCAACACCCTGTCGCGCATGGTCGTCCTGCCCATCCCGGGCGGTCTCGAGATGATGGGTGGCCTGCTCGACGGCGACACGTCGTCAGCGCTGGTCCGGCTCATCGCGCTGCCGTCGGGCAAGGCCACGTTGGACGCCCGGCTCGCCGTCGGGGTCCACGCGGCCGCCGGCGCGTCGTACCAGGGTGGTCTGTTCCTCTACGGCGGTACGGGCAACGGCACGGTCGCCACGGTCCAGCGGATCACCCGCGGCCACGTCGCCGCCAAGGCGGGCGCCCTGCCGGCCCCGAGGGCGGACATGGTGGAGGCGCAGGCGGGCGGCAAGGTGGTGCTGCTCGGCGGCTACGACGGCACCAACGCGCTGGCCGATGTGCTGGTCAGCAGCAACGGCACGACGTTCACCGTGCTGACCAGGCTGCCGGTGCCGGTGCGCTACCCCGCCGTCGCGGTACGCGGCAACGACCTCTACCTCTACGGCGGCGACGTCGCGGGCAAGCCGAGCGACGTGATCCAGAAGGTCGACGTCGCGGCCGGCACCGCCACCGCCGTCGGCCACCTGCCCCAGCCACTCAGCCACGAGGCGGCGCTGGTGTTCGGCTCGACGATCTGGCTGGCCGGCGGCACCACCACGTCGGGCACCACGGCCGCGTTGTTCCGGTCCGACGACGCGGTGACCTTCGTACGCAGCGGGGTGCTGCCCGAGGCGCGCACCGATGCTGGCGTGGCCATGCTGGGCGGCGTCGGCTACCTCCTCGGCGGCGAGAACGGCTCACGCCTCAAGTCGGTCGTCGTCATCAAGCCCGGCTGATCGTCCGTGCCGATGCGGCGTCTCAGGCCTTGCTGAGCGCGGTGCCGACCCACTCGAAGTGGGCGCCGTCCGGGCGCAGCCAGCGGCCGCCCCAGGTGAAGCCGTGCTTGGCCATGATCGCGACCAGCCGCGGGTCCTGGTGCGGCTTGCCGCCGAGCGGGTTGTTCTTGACGTTGAGGTCGACCGCGATGCCCCAGCTGTGCGCCGAGACGCTGCCGCCGTCGGAGAACCGGGCGATCCGCGGTGCGAAGCAGCCGCCTTCGTACTGGAAGTCGGCGGTGTCGACGAGCGCCCCCAGCTTGTCGGCGGTGATCTCCTTCATGGCCGCCTCGAGGTCGGGCAGGATCGCCTTGTTGCACTCGACCGGGCCGAGCTGGGTGATGGTTTTCGTCCGGATCCAGGTGTTGATCCACGCGGTGTCCGGTACGAACGCCCCATCGGCGGCCGTCTTGAGCGAGAACTCGCCGAACCGCCGCTTGATCTCGAGCTGGGTGAGCACGGTGTCGTACGAGCTGAGGAAGCCGTTGGCGGTGCGCGACTTGACCCGTACCGTCCGTGTCGGCAGCTGGGCCTTCATGACCGCCTGCAGGGCCGCGACGCTGGCCATGCCGCCGACCAGGAGGTAGGCGGCGGGCTGCTTGGCCGGCACGGTCAGGACCTGGTCCGAGCTGGCCATCTCGTAGCCTCCCAGCACCTGGTCCGGCACCACTGCGGTGATCGGGAAGGTGCGTCCGTCGGAGAGCGTGATCGAGTCGCCGACCGTCTGCTTGCGCAGGTCGGCCTCGGTGGCCGCGAGGACGACGCCACCGGTGAGGTTGTCGGCGAGTGCAGGCCGTCCTGCTGCCGCGGCGTACGAGGCGGCATCGACGAGCAGCGTCGCCACGGGCGTCAGCGGGAACGCCGCCTCGGTGCCGTGCAACGTCTGCTCGGTGGAGTAGACCGCGGTGACCGGACCGCTGATGTGGGCCGTGATCGACGCCAGCTCGGCCCGCGTGAAGCCGTGGGTGGCATAGGTCAGCAGCCGCCCCTCGAACAGTCCCGCCGGCGCCGATGCGGTGGGGCAGTCACCGACACCGCAGGCGAGATCGAGCGACGGAGCGGCGCTCGGTGCGGGGCCCGTGGTGGTCTGCTCCGCCGATGGAGTGGAGCGCGCGGCAACCGGCCGGGTGCTGTTCCCCGTGCACCCAGCAAGCGCGAGAACCGTTGCTAGTACGGCAAAGCAGCGATTCGGTATGCGTCGGGTCAGGGGCACGCGGGACAGCGTACGTACAAATGCTGTGGTCCGGTGTCACGTCTCACGGACGATCAAGGATCGTCAGGTCGCGCTGCATCCGCAGGACGTCGTGGTAGCGCCCGAACTTGCGCCCGACCTCGCGATAGACGCCCACGTCGGTGAAGCCGAACCTCTGGTGCAGCGCGATCGAGGCCTCGTTGGGCAAAGTGATGCCGGCGTAGGCGCGGTGCAGGTCCTCGCCCGCCACGGCAGCGAAGAGCGCGTCGTACAGGGCGGTTCCGACGCCACGGCGCATCTGATCATGGGCCGTGTAGACACTGACCTCGACCGACGTCTCGTACGCCGCCTTGACCGCGAACGGGCTCGTGGACGCATAGCCGAGAAGCGTGTCGTCCGCATAGGCGACGAGCAGCCGGTGGCGTCCAGTGGGGGCGTAGTGGTGGAACCACTCGGTGCGCGTGGCGATCGTGACGGGCTCGATGTCGAAGGTGATCGCGGTCGTGGCGATGTAGAGGTTGTAGAGGTCGACCAGCGCAGGCAGGTCACCCAGCTCGGCCGGGCGGATCAGCGGCGTCATGCCACTCCGAGGGGCTCCGCGTCGATCAGGCACCAGATGATCTTGCCACTGTCCTGCGCCTGGACTCCCCAGGACCTCGCGATGGTCGCTACGAGGGCGATGCCGCGGCCGCCCTCGGCCGACATGCTCTGCTCCTGCTCGGAGGGCCGCTCCGCGCTGTCATCGGTCACCGCGATGAGGACGCACTCGTCACCGGGGACGATGCCTAGGGTCAACTCGGTTCGCGCGTGGAGGACGCCGTTGGTGACTAGCTCGCTCGCCGCCAGCTCGGCGTTGTCCATGAGGCGGACGTCGACCTGCTCCCGTACGAAGGCACGCGCCCGCCGGGCACTGGTGGGTTGGGCTCCCAGCTGCAGACGGGCACCCGCCGTGAGAACACGGCGGATGGTCTGTTCGTCGAGGAAGCCGATTCCTTTGGCGAACACATGGCTGGGGCTGCCCGGTCGTCGGCACCGCGAAACGTGACGTTTCATCCGGTCGGGCGCGCGGCAGGACATCGGTGTCCGGGTTCCGTGCCCGGAGGAGAGAGGCTGTGCCGATGACGGCCGCACCACTCGACGAGTCGCTGCGCGACCAGGTGCTCGAGGTCGCCCGGCTGACCTTCGGGTACGCGGCGCTGCGGCCGGGTCAGCTCGACGCGATCCTGTCCCTGCTCGCGGGTCAGGACACCCTCGTCGTGATGCCGACCGGGTGGGGAAAGTCGGCGGTCTACCAGATCGCCGCGCTGCTCCTGGACGGTCCGACGGTGGTCGTCTCGCCGCTCATCTCGCTCCAGCGCGACCAGGTCGCCTCGCTGCTCGGCAGGGTCGGCACCAGCGCTGTCAGCGCCAACTCGTCGCAGAGCCGAAGCCATCAGGCGGCGGCGTTCGACGCGATCTCGTCGGGGTCGGTGGAGTTCCTCTTCCTGTCCCCGGAACAGCTCGCCAAGCGCGACGTCGTCGACATGCTGCGTGCGGCCAGGCCCTCGCTGTTCGTCGTCGACGAGGCGCACTGCGTCTCGGCCTGGGGCCACGATTTCCGCCCCGACTACCTGCGGCTGGGCGCGGTCATCGAGCAGCTGGGCCGGCCGCGGGTCGTCGCCCTGACCGCGACGGCCTCGCCACCGGTCCGTACCGAGATCATCGAGCGGCTCCGGCTGCGCGACCCTCGCAGCGTCATCTGGGGCTTCGACCGGCCCAACCTCCGGCTCTCCGTCGAGTCGTTCCGGGACGAGGAGCTCAAGCGCGAGGCGGTCGAGCTGCGCGCGGCGGCCGAGGCCAAGCCCGGCATCGTCTACGTGGCCACCCGCAAGGACGCCGAGGCGTACGCGGCGGAGCTGCACGCGCTCGGGCTGCGCGCGGCCCCGTACCACGGAGGCATGCGGGCGGCGGACCGTGAAGACGTCCAGGAGCGCTTCATGACCGACCAGCTCGACGTGGTCGTGGCGACCACGGCGTTCGGCATGGGCATCGACAAGCCCAACGTGCGCTTCGTGCTGCATGCCGACGTGCCCGACTCGGTCGACACCTACTACCAGGAGATCGGGCGTTCCGGTCGGGACGGGCTGCCGGCCGAGGCGGTGCTGTTCTACCGCCAGGAGGACTTCGGGCTGCGCAAGTTCTTCGCCTCGGGCTCGCCCGACGAGCAGGCGCTGCGCAAGGTCATGACCCTGGTCCGGCTGCACCAAGAGATGGCCGGGCCGGTCTCGCCGGACGACCTGCGCGAGGCGATGCACCTGTCGTCGTCGCGCCTGACCGCGCTCGTCAACCTGCTCGAGCAGGCGGGCGCGCTGCTCGAGACCGCCGACGGGCTGCTCGAGCCCGTGGGCGAGCTCGACGCGGTGGCGGCGGCCCGGGGGGCGATGTTGCTCGCCGAGGCTCATCGCCGGGTCGAGCGCTCGCGGGTGGAGATGATGCGGGGCTACGCCGACACCCAGGGTTGCCGTCGGCAGTACCTCCTGTCCTACTTCGGCGAGCATCTCGCCCAGCCGTGCGGCCACTGCGACACCTGTGCCGCGGGCACGGCCGAGGCGGCCTGCCCACCCGAGGACTCCCCGTACCCCTTGCTGTCAGCGGTGCGACACGCCGACTGGGGCGAGGGGGTGGTGATGCGGTACGAGGGCGACCGCATCGTCGTGCTGTTCGAGGAGGTCGGCTACCGCACGCTGTCGCTCGACGCCGTCGCGGTGCACGGGCTGATCTCGCCGGGGTGAGGAAAGCGTCGGTTTTCGGCGCCAGCGGGGACAACCCTGGGACAACCCTGGGACAACCCATCGCCTCCGGGGCAAAGATCTGCAACGATCACGTCACCGGTGGTACGGGGGCTGGCCGGTTGAGCAAGGCGTCAGTTGAAGGGAGGTCAGCCCGTGGCACTCGACACCGTCGAGGACTACGCCGTCGTGGCCTACGTCGAGGAGCAGGCCTGGCAGGTCGGGGTGCTGCCGGAGCGGTTGACCGGTGACCTCGACGGACTCGTGGCCGCCCTGCGGCAGCAGCCTGGCGAGGGCGGGGCGCTCGGGCTGGTCAACGTGGCCGACGAGTTCTTCGTAGCCCTGCGCGTCGTGGGCGACGACGTGCGGCTGCTGCTCTCCGACGTCACCGCAGCGGTGGCGTGGGACCTCGCAGCGCAGGTGTGCGAGAGCCTCGACGTCCCCGTGCCTGGAGACGATGACATCAACGACGTGTGGCCCGCCGGCGACCTGACCATCTTCGCCGACCTGGGCATGGACGAGCTGGAGCTCACCGCCGTGCTGGCAGACCTCGAGGCCTATGCCGACGAGATGCTGTCCGCGATCGCTGCGCGGTTGGGGTTCGGGGACGTGTACGAGCGGGCACTCGAGGGCGCAGTCCGCTAGCAGCGAGCGACAGGGGAGAACACGACGTGCCTTACTTTGCAGTGGCCCTCGCCAAGCGGTCTTCGGGCTGGACCGGCCAGGAGCTGGATCTCGACGAGTTCGAGGATCTCGACGGGGTCACCGAGCTGCTCCGCGACATGCTCAGCGACGGTGAGGGCACCGCGCTGATGATGCTCGAGGAGAACGACGAGTACATGCTCGCCGTCCGCGTCGACGGCGACGGCGACCCGCGCAGCTTCATCTCCGACATCCGCGCCGTCGAGACCAGTGAGCTGGCCGCGAAGTTCTACGACCTGACGATGCCCGAGGTCGTGCTCGAGGACGAGGACGACGACGAGTCCGCCGCGCGGCCCGAGGGCGAGCCCGGCGGCGATGACGCCATCGCCAGCGACCTGGGCACCCCGTCCAACGAGCTGCTCGAGCTCTGCTCCGAGGAGGGCAACCTGCCCGCCGACGTGATCTACGCGGTGTGCGAGCGGGCCGGCTGCGCCGAGGTGCTCGAGGACCTGCGCGGCGCGTGAGCCCGTACGACGCAGCGATGCAGGCTGCTCTGGCTCTCGCGGTACGGGCGCTGCCTGCGGGTGACGTGCCCATCGGCGCCGTCGTGCTCGACCCGGGCGGCACCGTCGTCGGCGAGGGCTTCAACGAGCGTGAGCTGACCGGCGACCCCACCGCCCACGCCGAGGTCCTCGCACTGCGGCGTGCCGCCGCTCGCGTCGGGGAGTGGCGGCTGAGCGGCCACACCCTCGTCGTCACCCTGGAGCCGTGCACGATGTGCGCGGGTGCGGCGGTCCTCGCGCGCGTCGAGCGCATCGTCTACGCGGCTGCCGACCCCAAGGCCGGTGCGGTCGGCTCACTGTGGGACGTCGTACGCGACCGGCGGCTGAACCATCGCCCCGAGGTGGTGCAGGGCGTGCGCGCGGGCGAGGCCGGCGAGCTGCTCCGGTCCTTCTTCGCCGGTCATCGCGACGCCACCGCCAGCGGTCCGCTAGGCTAGCCGACGGTGGAGTCGCGTAGTGGCCGAGCGCGCACGCCTCGAAAGCGTGTGAGGGGGCAACTCCTCCGTGGGTTCAAATCCCACCTCCACCGCCATATGGGGTCCTGACGACAGTGAGGGCTCTGCGCCAACGAAACCCCTTGGGGTTGCGCCGACGAGGTGCAGCCGCAGGGGGTTTCGGTTTGCCACCCGACGCGACGTTGACTTGCGGTACCCGGGCGTCTTTGGTGAGTCCGGCGTCCGCGCGGGGTCAACCCACGCGGCTGTTGTGGCGGTCGTCCAACCAGAGCAGCAGCGCGTCCGCAGCCTGCGGCTTGGCGATGAGGTAGCCCTGGGCGCGCTCACAGCCCAGCTCGCGGAGCCGTTGCAGTTGGAGCGGGGTCTCGATACCTTCGGCGACGACGTCGAGGTCGAGGGTGTGGGCCAGGGAGATGATGCCGGAGACGATGGCACCGTCGGACTGCTCGGTGCCGAGGCCGTCGACGAAGGAGTGGTCGATCTTCAGCTCGTCGACCGGGAACCGCTGCAGGTAGGCGAGCGACGAGTAGCCCGTACCGAAGTCGTCGATGGACAAGCGCACGCCCAGGTCCTTGAGCTGCTCGAGGATCGCGTTGGCGGCGACCGGGTCGTCCATGACCGTGCTCTCCGTGAGCTCGAGGGTGAGCAGCCCGGGCAGAAGGTCGGTCTCCTTGAGAGCCCGGCTGATCGAGCTGACCAGGCCCGGGTCGCCGAGCTGGCGGGCGGAGAGGTTGACCGCGACGGACAGCGACCTGTCGCCTTGCGCGGCGGCCATGCGGCAGGCCTCGAGGACGACCCATTCGCCGATAGGCACGATGAGTCCGTTGTCCTCGGCGACCGGGATGAACGACAGCGGCTGGACCTGGCCATGACCGGGCCGGTTCCAGCGCAGCAGCGCCTCGACACCGGCAACTCGACCGTGCCGGAGGTCGAGTACGGGCTGGTAGTGCAGCTCGAGCTCGCCGCGCTCGACGGCGTAGCGCAGCTCCTGGGTCATGTCGAGACGCGCCCGGGCGCGGCCGGAGAGCGCGCTGTCGAACACGACGACCCGGTCACGCCCGCGGGCCTTGGCCTCGAACATCGCGGTGTCGGCGTTGCGTACCAGGTCCTCGGCGCTGTCACCCGGCCCGGCGATCGCGATGCCGGTGCTGACCGACAGCTCGAGAGAGGCTCCCGGTACGGGGTACTGCCCCTTGAGGGAGTCGAGCAGACGGTCGGCCAGCCCCATGACCTGGTCGGCGTCGTCGAGCGACTCGCACACCACGATGAACTCGTCGCCGGCGAACCGGGTCACCGTGTCCGAAGGCCGGACCGCAGCCGACAGCCGCGCGGAGACGGCGGTGAGCACGGCGTCGCCGGCCTCGTGGCCGTAGCTGTCGTTGATCAGCTTGAAGTGGTCGATGTCGACGAAGATCGCCGCGACCACCCGGTTGTGCCGCGAGCCGAGCGCGAGCGCCCGCTCGAGCCGGTCCTCGAGCAGCAGCCGGTTGGGCAGACCGGTCAGCGGGTCGTGACTGGCCTGGTGGGCGAGCTCGGCCTCGAAGGCCTTGCGCTCGGTGATCTCGTTGAGGTTGACCATCACACGACCGGTCGCGGTCGTCATGGGGATGGCGTTCATGGTGAACCACTGGAGTGTGCCGTCGGCGTACTCCACCCGCAGGTCGCTGGTGAACGGGCCGGCCCCGTGCAGCACCGACTCGATGCCGTCGGCGAGCAGGTGGTTCTGGGCTGCCGTCTCGATCGGCTCCTGCCGGAGCAGGTCGAGGAAGTTGCTGCCGACCGGCGTGATGGCCGGGTAGCCGCGTCGCTCAAGGTGGCGGTCCCAGGCCTGGTTGGTCATGAGGACCGCGCCCGTCGCGTCAAGGACGATGGCGTGCACCGTCATGGCGTCGAGCACCTCGGCGTGGAACCGCTCGCGCTCAACTTGCTCGACCTGGGCCCGCTCGCGTTCGGTGACGTCCTCGAACATCACCTGGATGCAGCTCTTGCCCTCCCACGAGCAGGGCGCCCCCATCGCGGTGACGAGCAGTTCTTCGCCGTCGTCGTGCACCAGCCGGAACTTCAGGCCCGTGGTCGAGAGGATGCCCCGCGACACCTCCTCGGCGCGGCGGGCAACCCGCGAGCGGTCGGCCGGGTGCACCCAGTGCATGACGCTGTGACCGACGAGGTCGCCGACCGCGTCGACGCCGAAGAGCCGCAGCGCCGCCGTATTGGCGTACTGCTGCCGGTCGGCGATGAGCACGCAGACCGGGATCGGCGACAGGTCGAGCAGCTCGCGGTAGCGGGCGTCCGTGGCACCGATCACCGACAACGTGGTGCGGTGCCCGTCCGCCTCTTTCGCCGTACGGGACAGCAGCTCGGCGTTGTCGACGGCCAGCGCCACCCGTTGCCCCACGTCGACGGCGAGGGCCAGGTCGTCCTCGTCGTACGGCGGGCTGGTCAGGTTGCGGGCGAACACCAGCGCCCCGGTCGTCCGCCCGCGGACTCGGAGGGGCACCTCGATCAGCGAGCGGATGCCGAAGGTGTCGAGGTAGGGCCGGAAGGTGGGGTGGAAGCGCTCGCGGACGGCGGCCGTGTCGAGGTCGCGCAGCAGCAGCGGCTGGTTGCGCAGGACCACCTGGCCGACCAGCCCCTCGGTCACCCGGGCGCCACCGTTCTCGGCCATTGTGGCCAGCATGTCCCGGCCGTCCTGCTGCGGGTGGTAGCTGCTGACCGGGCGCAGCCACTCGCCGTCGTCGTCCAGCAGGAAGATCAGCGCCGCATCGCCGAGCAGGACCGCGACGTCGCGGGCCACATTGTCGAGCAGGGAGCCCAGGTCGGCGGTGCTCTCGGCGAGCCGGGTCTGCAGCTCGAGGAGGCGTCCGTAGCGGCGGGCCTGGCGCGCGCTGGCGTCAGCGAGCCGGGACGGGCTGGTCGCCCCCGGTCCGCTGCCGCGCGTGTCGACGTCCATCGGCCCCCGCCACTGTCCGTTTCGCCTGGAGGTCGAGCCTACGCTGGCCGGTTCGGTGCGGCAGGACGGTTGGCCAAACCGGTGGGCATCCCGCGGGCGAGCAGGATGGTCGCCACCAGGACGGCGGCGAGCACGACCGGGCTGACGACGTTGCGCAGGGCGACCACGACATGGTGGGCCGCCGGCTTGAGGTGCGGCTCGTCGTGCGTGACGTAGGCCGCGGCCAGGGCGGTGGTCCGCGCCGCCAGGAGCAGGTCGTACGCGGAGGGCGCCATCAGGACGAGCATCGCCCAGGCCGGAGCGTCGTACCACGGGAGGGCGTAGGGCGCGGCCAGAAGGTAGGCGAAGTAGCCGAGAAAGCCTGCGGTTGCTGCATTTCTGGTCGCCGCGTGGTGGTCCGATGGCACCTCTCGCGGGACGCGTTGGTGGCGCAGGAGGACGACGACGATGGCGACGGCGACAGCCGCAGCGAGGAACGACATCACGGTACGGGACTGGGGCCGTCCGACGATGGCATCGAGCAGGGAGATGCCGGCCCGCCACGGCGTCGCCCAGGACGCGAGCTGGCCCGCCTGCAGCGTCCGGTTGAGGGCGTGGCTGCTCACGGTGGAGTAGCCGATGCCCAGCGTGACCGCGACCCCCGCCAGCACCTCGCCGACCTCGCGCCAGGAGTGCCGACGGGCCCAGAGCACGCCTGCGACCACCGCGAGCGCCGGGAGCTTGACCGCGGCGGCGCAGCCGAGCAGGACGCCGGCTGCCAGCCGCGACCGCGAGACGACGACAATGCCTGCTACGGCGAAGAAAGCGACCAGGGCGTCGACGTGGGCGCCCGACACCAGCTCGAAGAGCAGCAGCGGGTTGAGCATCCATAGCAGCGCGGCGCGTCGTTTGCCCGCGTCCGTGCCGGCGGCCCCCATCAGCAGCAGCCCGGTGAGGACGAAGGCCACGTCGTTGACGAGGACGAGGACCACGACCGTCGTGCGCACCGAGCGCCGACCGATCGACGACGCCAATCGCTGCTCCGCGGTAGCCAGGGGCCCGTACACCGACGCGGTGTCTTTCCACGGGTCCTCGACCGCAGCGGCGATCGGGTCGCCGATCGTGACCAGGTCGCGCGGGGTCGTCGTGTAGGGGTCGTGGCCCAGTTCGACCATGCGCCCGTACGCCGCGTAGCTCTCCGGGTCGGCTGACCCCGTGGCGGGCACGAGGGTCAGTGCGACGACGGCGAGCAGTCCCGCGGCGAACAGCCGGGACGGGCGCGGCTGCCAGTCGTGAGCGGTGGCGCGGACGGCGAACGCGAGGGCGATGCCACCGCCGACCAGCGCGGCGACCAGCAGGACCACAACGCCGACCGGGTCGGGCCTGGCGCCGAGGAGGGTCCACGGTGGGAGGTGGCCGGCGCCGGGGAGGCGGGGCTCGACGGCACTCGAGCCGAGGGCCGCGACCAGCACGACCAGGGAGAGGCTGAGGCCGAGGGCTGCGGCGGTGCCCGTACCGCGGCTCAGCCCCGGGGGCTCGGTGTCGGCCGTCACGTGCCGACACCTCCCCGGCCGGGGTGAGACCCGGCGATGGCGGAGGATGCGAGATTCGAACTCGCGAGGGGTTGCCCCCAACACGCTTTCCAAGCGTGCGCCCTAGGCCAACTAGGCGAATCCTCCGTCGGAGAGGATACCGGGTGCGTCGAGCACGCGCCCCCGCCCCTCGGATAGAGTGCTTGCAGCCCCTCACGCGGCGTCATCTCCCCGAACTCCCCCAGGGCTGGAAGGCAGCAAGGGTAGGCGAGCTCTGGCGGGTGCGTGAGGGGTCTTCGCTTCCCCGTCCACAGCCCGCGAGATCCGCCCTCGAGACCGTCGTACGGGTGACGTACGCTTTCCCGCGTGAGCCTCGCCCTGTACCGCAAGTACCGACCCGGCACGTTCAGCGAGGTCATCGGCCAGGAGCACGTGACCGGCCCGTTGCAGCAGGCGATCCTCAACGGCAAGGTCCACCATGCTTACCTTTTCTCCGGCCCGCGCGGCTGCGGCAAGACCTCCAGCGCGCGCATCCTGGCCCGGTCGCTCAACTGCTACGAGGGGCCGACGCCTCACCCGTGCGGGGTCTGCGACTCGTGCGTGGCGCTCGCTCCCAACGGGCCAGGCAGCCTCGACGTGATCGAGATCGACGCGGCCTCCCATGGCGGTGTCGACGACGCCCGCGACCTGCGCGAACGCGCCTTCTACGCCCCCGTGTCGAGCACGTACAAGATCTACATCGTCGACGAGGCTCACATGGTCAGCCGGGAGGGCTTCAACGCCCTGCTCAAGCTGGTCGAGGAGCCGCCCGCCCACCTGAAGTTCATCTTTGCGACGACCGAGCCCGACAAGGTCATCGGCACGATCCGGTCGCGCACCCACCACTATCCGTTCCGGCTGGTGCCGCCGCGCGAGCTGCTCGGCCTGGTGCAGAACATCTGCGCCCAGGAGGACGTCCAGGTCGACCCGCTCGTGCTGCCCTTGGTCGTCCGGGCCGGCGCCGGCTCGGCCCGCGACGCGCTCTCGGTCCTCGACCAGCTGCTGGCGGGTGCCGGGCCCGAGGGCCTCACCTACGCCCGCGCGGTCGCGCTGCTCGGCTTCACCGACGCGGCGCTCCTCGACGAGGTGATCGACGCCTTCGCCGCTCGCGACGGCGCCGCCGTCTTCGAGATCGTCGACCGGGTGGTCGAGAGCGGCCACGACCCGCGCCGCTTCGCCGCCGACCTGCTCGAGCGCATCCGCGACCTGCTCATCCTCGAGGCGGTGCCTGACGCCTCGAGCAAGGGGTTGCTCGACGCGCCGCAGGACCAGCTCGAGCGCATGGGGGTGCAGGCAGCCCGCCTCGGGTCGGCCGAGCTGTCCCGCGCCGGCGACCTGCTCAACGCCGGCCTCGTCGAGATGCGCGGCACCACCGCTCCCCGGCTGATGCTCGAGCTCATCTGCGCCCGCATCCTGCTGCCGGCCGCCGCCCGCGACGAGTCCTCGATGCTGGCCCGGCTCGACCGGCTCGAGCGCCGCCTCGAGGTCGAGGGCGCTCCGCTGGCGGCTCCTCGGCCTGCGGTCGCCCCTGTCCGGCCGGCCCCGGCCGCCCTGGCGCCGGCAGTTGCTGCGACCCCTGCCCCAGCGGCCGTCGCGCCGACGCCCACCCCCGTGGCGCCCACCCCCGCCGCGCCGATGCCCACCCCCGCGCTGCCGACGCCGACTCCGGTCGTACACGCCGTTGCCCCGGAGCCGGAGCGGGCCGCCTCACCCGCCTGGCCGGTCACCGCCACCCCCGGTGCGCCGGCCGCCGCCGACAAGGCCGCCGAGGTCGCAGCGGCCGAGACGGCAACCCCCCCGCCGGCCGAGCCGGCCCCGATGTCCGCGGTCGAGGCGGTCGCCGGTGGTCAGCTCGACGCAGCGGCCGTGCGCCGGCTGTGGCCCGATGTGCTCGAGGCGATCAAGACCCAGCGCAAGATGACGACCTGGGCGCTGCTCAGTCAGTACGCCCAGATCGTGGAGGTCACCGGCCGCAAGCTGACGCTGTCGTTCTCCACCGAGCCGATCCGCCGCCAGTACCACTCCGGCACCAACGAGGACGTGCTCTGCGAGGCACTGTCCCAGGTGCTCGGCATCGACTGCTCGATCGAGACCGTCGCCGGTGGGCCGCCCGACCAGCGCGGCGACGCCGGCCCGTCGGGCGGCAGCGCTGCGCCTCGGGGCTCCGGCCCCTCGACGCCGCCTGCCCCGGCGTACGAGGGCTTCGCGCCCGGTGACGAGGCGGCCGACGAGAGCGACGAACCCTCGGAACAGGCGCCGCGCGTCGACCCCGAGGAGGCCGCCATGGCCCTGCTTAGCGACAGCCTGGGCGCCAAGGTCATCGGCCAGATCGACGCCGGCTGAGGCTGGCCAGAGCGGGCCGTGCCGGCTGGGTGATCCGGGGGCCATGCCGGCCATCATTTCGGGTGGTCTTGACGTTCACCAAAGCCCCCTTCCTGTCGATACATCCGGTGTGAACGTCACGCCCGGCGCCTCAGCCGGCTCGGTTGTCCTCGGCGGCTCCCCGCTGGGGTCTGTCCGCGCGGCGTTCAACGACCCCTCCGTCGACCCACGGGTACGCCACGCGCGGGTCGGTGCGGCGCTCTATCTGCTGGCCGCCGTCATCGGGGCGGCGACCACCCCGTTGATGCCGAGCTGGGTGCACCACGGGGTGATGTGGATCGTCGCGGCCACCGCTGCCCTGGCCGCACTCGTGCAGGCGCTGCTGCCCTGGGACCGATGGCCGGATCGGGCGATCATGGTCTCGACCGTGCTGTCGCTGCTGCTGATCGGCGTCGGAGTGGGCGGCTTCGGCCATGCGCTGCTCTACTACCTGCCGTTGTACGCGTTGCCGTTCGGGTTCGTCGGCGTGACCCAGCGCCCGGGGACCTCCCTCGCGCTGGCCCCGCTCGCTCTGGCCGCCGGCACGGCGGAGATGTTCAGCGGCAGTCACGGGTTCCTGTTCGTCCCGCTGCTGATCATGGTGGGGGTGAGCACGACGCTCGGCGAGCTCATCTCGAGGTCGGTGCGGATGCAGCGGATCGCGAGTGACACCCTGGACGAGCTGCTCATGAGCGTGGCCGGGCTGACCGGCTGCCAGAGCGTGGCGGAGGCGACCGACCTCAGCGCCGCCGTGACCGCCCGCCTGGTCGGGGCCGACTTCGTCGTTGTCGTCGTGCCGGAGGGTCCGGACTCCACCCGCTTCCTCTATGCCGGCGGCGTCGGCATGCCGGACGAGGCGAACGAGGCGGGTCGGGGTGTCGTCGTCGTCGACACGGCAACGACGCCCAGCGGCACCGGCATCGCCGCCCTGCAGCGCCGCATGATCTTCGTCCCCGATGCGCGCACCTCGCCGTTGGTCATGCGCAGCTTCGTCGAGGACAACCACGTCGCCTCGGCGCTCTTCCTGCCGCTGACCGGCAAGCCGGGCAGCGTGTCCGGCATCGCCATCGCCGGGTTCCTCAAGCCGCGACGGGCCATCGACACGATCACCATCCGCGGTCTCAACCTGCTGGCCGAGGCCACGGGTCGCGTCGTGGACCAGCTCCGCCAGGCCGAGCGGCTCGCCAAGGACGCGGACACCGATCCGCTGACCGGCCTCGCCAACCGTCGGGTGTTCTTCCGCGAGCTCCCGTCGCTGCAGCACGGTGACGCCGTGGTGTTCCTCGACCTCGACCACTTCAAGGACCTCAACGACACGCTCGGCCATGTCGCCGGTGACCGCGAGCTGGCGACGTTCGGCGGCGTGCTGCGCGAGCACGTCCGCGAGGGCGACGTCGTGGCCCGCTACGGCGGCGAGGAGTTCGCGGTGATCGTCCGCGGCAGCGGCCGGCTGGGGGCGGCGCTGCTGGTCAACCGGCTCCGCGATGACTGGGCCCTGCACAGCGAGGTCACCTTCTCCGCCGGCGCCGCTCTGCACGAGGAGGACGCCCTCCCCGGCCTCACCCTCGCTGCGGCCGACCGCGCGGTTTACGCGGCCAAGGACGCCGGCCGCGACCGGTTGTGCTGGGCCGACGGACCCGAGACGTACGGGCCGACCGTTCGGGTCAGCACCTTCGGCGACCCTGCGGGCACCCGCTACCGGCGCGACACCGAGAGCGCCTGAGCCGCACTGTCACCCGCGCGACGTAGGCTCGGCACGTCTACCTGAGGTGCCAGAGGAGTACGAGCCCGATGCCCGGTCCGCCGCCCAACCTGCAGCAGCTCATGGCGCAGGCGCAGAAGATGCAGCAGCAGATGATGGCTGCCCAGGCCGAGCTGGCCGAGGCCCACGTCGATGGCCAGACCGCTGGTGGGCTGGTCAAGGCCGTCGTCACCGGCCAGGGCGACCTGGTCAGCCTGGAGATCGACCCGTCGGTGGTTGACCCGGCCGACGTCGAGACGCTGCAGGACCTCGTGGTCGCCGCCGTGCGCGACGCCGCAGCCAACGCCCGGACCGTCGCCGCGGCCACCATGGGCCCCTTGTCGGCAGGGATGGGCGGCATGGGCCTGCCCGGGTTCTGAGGTGTACGAGGGTGCAGTCCAGGATCTGATCGACGAGCTCGGGCGGCTGCCCGGCGTCGGCCCCAAGAGTGCGCAGCGCATCGCCTTCCACCTGCTCGCGGCCGACCCGGTCGACGTGCGCCGGCTGGTGAGCGCGCTGACCGAGGTCAAGGACAAGGTGCGGTTCTGCCGCATCTGCGGCAACGTCGCCGAGGCCGAGGAGTGCCGCATCTGCCGTGACCCGCGGCGCGACCTCACCGTCATCTGCGTGGTCGAGGAGCCCAAGGACGTCGTCGCGGTCGAGAAGACCCGCGAGTTCCGCGGGCGCTACCACGTGCTCGGCGGCGCGATCAGCCCGATCGAAGGCATCGGCCCGGACGACCTGCGGGTCCGCGAGCTGATGGTGCGCCTCGCCGACGACGTGGTGACCGAGATCATCCTGGCGACCGACCCCAACCTCGAGGGCGAGGCGACGGCCACCTACCTCGCCCGGCTGATCAAGCCGATGGGGCTGATGGTCAGCCGGCTGGCGAGCGGGCTGCCGGTCGGCGGTGATCTCGAGTACGCCGATGAGGTCACCCTCGGCCGCGCCTTCGAGGGCCGCCGCCGCCTCGACGTCTGACCGCGGCGGCCGATCCGCGGACCTTCCTGTACGCCCTGGGGTGGACGACGTTCCACTAACCGGTCAGGTCGGGAGGCGCAGCCCGGTCATGCCTCCGTCGGCGGTGAGGATGGTGCCGGTCGTCGAGCCGGCCAGCGGGCTGGCGAGGTAGCAGATCGCGAACGCCACCTCGTCGGCCGACACGAGGCGCCCCATCGGCTGGCGCTTCTTGAGCGACTCCAGCGCCTTGACCGGGTCGACGGCCTGGCCGAGCAGCCGGCCGATCCAGGGGGTGTCGGCGGTGCCCGGGGCGACCGCATTGACCCGGATGCCCTCGCCGACGTGGTCGGCCGCCATCGACAGGGTCAGCGCCATCAGGGCTCCCTTGCTGGCGGCGTAGAGCGCGCGCTGCGGGACGCCGAGGTGGGACACGATCGAGCAGAGGTTGACGATCGCCGCGCGCTCGGAGAGCCGGAGGTAGGGGAGGGCCGCCGCGGACACGCGCGCGGTGCCGACCACGTTGACGTCGAGCACCAGCCGCCACTCCGCGTCGTCGTTGGCCGCGACGTCGCCAATGGCGCCGATGCCGGCGTTGTTGACCACGACATCGAGGCCACCAAGCGTGGCGTTGACGTGTCCGACGGCCGCGACCACGCCGGCCCGATCCGTCACGTCACACGCGACGAACAGGTGCTTCGTGGTCTCGAGAGGCGGCTGGCGGTCGAGGATCGCCACCGTGGCGCCGCGTGCCGCGAGCTGTGCGGCGGTGGCTGCGCCGATGCCGCTGGAGCCGCCGGTGACCAGTGCCACCAAGCCGTCGTAGTCGCTCATGTGCTGCTCCCTGAGAGGCGTGGGTCGATGTGGATCTTGGGTCCGGGCCCTGCTCCGTCGGGTCGCCAGCCCGCGAGCACGTCGGCCGCCTGGTCGAGGCCGACCGTGGCGGCGACCAGCGGCCGTGGGTCGACGCGGCCCGACGCGTACTCCTCGATCGCGCCGTCCAACCCGGGCGACCCGCTGAGCACGCCGACGGCAGTGACGTCCTTGAGTGCAGCGGTACGGGTGTCGATCTGGCTCGGCGTGCCCGAGAGGCCGATGTAGACGACGCGGCCGCCGGGCTCGACGAGATCGAGGGCCAGCGCGGGCACGTCGGCATCGTTGGTGGCGTCGATGACCGCGTCCCAGGCGAGGTCGGGCAGGTTGTCGGCCGCCGAGACCCCGTGGGCGCCGAGCGTGGTGGCGAGCGCGAGGGAGGGTGCCGTCGTGCCGACCACGTGCACCTCAGCGCCTGCGGCGAGGAGGAACTGCAGCGACAGCAGACCGATGGTGCCGGGCCCGAAGATGAGCACCCGTCGGCCCTGGACGAGACCGGCGCCGCGCACGGCCCGCAGGGCGTTGCCGCCCGGCTCGACCATCGCGCCCGCCGTGTTGTCGACCGCGTCGGGCAGCGCCCGCAACGCGGACGCCGGCATGAGCAGCTGCTCGGCCAGCGCACCCGACCACCCGCGCCGGATGCCCACCTCGTACCGGAACTCGCAGACGTGCTGACGGCCGTCGAGGCAGCGGTAGCAGACGCCGCAGCCGAGCATCGTGTCGCCGATGACCCGGCGGCCGAGCCACTCCGCGGTGACGCCGGGTCCGACGGAGGCGACCACGCCGCACCACTCATGGCCGAGCCGCAGCGGGTAGGCGGCGTGGCCCTGATGCAGGTAGGCCATCTCGCCGGTGAAGAACTCCACGTCCGTGCCGCAGAAGCCGACCCGGTGGACGTCGACCACCACCTGGCCCGGACCGGCGGTCGGCGGCTCGACGTCGAGCACCGCCGCCTCGCGCGGCCCGGTCAGAACGAAGGCTCGCATCAGGGTGCCGCGACGAGGTGCTGTCGCTGGGTGCCGAGGTGGTCGATGCCCAGCGCCATGACGTCGCCCGGCTGGAGCCAGACCGGGGGCTTGAACCCCATGCCGACGCCGGGTGGGGTGCCGGTGTTGATCAGGTCTCCCGGCTCCAGCACCATGAACTGGCTGAGGTAGTGCACGACGAAATAGGGGTCGAAGACCATCGTGGACGTCGACCCGGTCTGACGCCGCTGGTCGTTGACGTCGAGCCACATGTCCAGCGCCAGGACGTCGGGCAGCTCGTCCGGCGTGGCCAGCCAGGGCCCGGCCGGGTTGAACGTCTCGGCCGACTTGCCCTTCATCCACTGTCCGCTGCGCTCCATCTGGAACGCCCGCTCGCTGACGTCGTTGACGCAGGTGAAGCCGGCGATCGCGGCCTTGGCGGCCTCGAGGTCGGGCAGGTAACGGGCCCGGCTGCCGATGACGATGCCGAGCTCGACCTCCCAGTCGGTCTTGGTCGCGCCGCGGGGGATGTGCACGTCGTCGTAGGGCCCGACGAGGGTGTTGGGCGACTTGCTGAAGATGATCGGCTCGTCGGGGACGGCTTGGCCGGTCTCCTCGGCGTGGTCGCGGTAGTTGAGACCGATGCAGACGATCTGGTGCGGTCGGGCGATGGGGGCGCCGATGCGCTGGCCGCCGAGCTGCTGGAGCTCGCCCGCGTCGGCCCGGCGGCGTACCTCCGGCTCGATGCGGGCGATGCCGCCGCCGCCGAAGAACGCCTCGTCGAAGTCGCCGACTAGGTCGGAGACGTCGACGTACGAGCCCTCGGGCAGGGACGCGAGCCGCACCGCCGGCTTCTCGTTGCCGGTGGGGCCGATCCTCATGAGCAGCACGGTGTCTCCGGTAACTAGAGATGGATCTCGACGATGGAGCGGATCAGGTCGACCCGGTCCACGAGCTCGGATAGCGGGGTGCGGTGGGCCAGCGCGCTGACGCTGATGGCGCCGACCGGCACGCGTGCCGACGTCAGCCAGACCGGAACGGCGAGGCAGTTGATGCCGAGCTCGTTCTCCTGGTCGTCGACCGCATAGCCGTCGGACCGGGCCTGCGTCAGCGATGCCGCGACGGCCCTGGCGGTGACGAGGGTGTGGCTCGTGCGGCGCTGCAGCGGACGACCCGAGAGCCACGCCCGTACCGCGACGTCGTCGGGCAGGGCATAGCTGAGCAGCAGCTTGCCGACCGCCGTGCAGTGGGCTGGGTTGCGGCCGCCGATGGTCGAGGTGAGCTTCATCGCGCCGACGGGCGGGTCGATCTTGGCGCGGTAGACGACGTGGGCGTCATCGAGGACGGCGTAGTGGACGGTCTCGCCGAATGCGTCGCAGAGTGCCTGCAGCGCGCCCTGCACGCGCAGGTGCTCGGGCCGCGCCTCGTGGTTGGTGAAGGCCAGCCGCAGCAGCTCGTCGCCGAGCACGTAGCGGCCGTGCCCGTCCTGGCGGGCGAAGCCCGCGCGACGCAGAGAGGCCAGGGCCCGGTGGACGGTGGGTTTGGGGCTGTCGACGACCCGGCTCATCTCGTCGAGCCCGATGCCGTCGGGATGCCGCGCGAGCTCGGCGAGGACCGCCAGCACCCGGTCGGAGCCGACGAGCCGCGGATCTGGTTCCCTCGCGGGCATCGATCGGGTAGGCTCCGGCATGTTCCAGATGGTAGACCAACAATCCGATAGTTGGAAAGCAGGCGAGTCGTGACCCAGCGCAGCCAGCAGTGGTACGGGGGAACCGACCGCAACGCCTACATCCACCGCGCCTGGATGCGCCGCGGGGTCCCCGGGGACGCGTTCGACGGCCGGCCGCACATCGCGATCGCCAACACCGCCTCGGACCTCACGCCCTGCAACATGCACCTCGACGAGGTCGCCGAGAGCGTCAAGCGGGGCATCCTCGAGGCCGGCGGGGTGCCGCTCAACCTGCCGGTCATGTCGCTCGGCGAGACCCAGGTGCGGCCGACGGCAATGCTGTGGCGCAACCTCGCGGCGATGTCGATCGAGGAGATGATCCGGGCCAACCCCATCGACGGGGTGGTGCTGCTCGGCGGCTGCGACAAGACGATCCCGGCCCTGCTCATGGCGGCGGCCTCGGTCGACCTGCCGGCGGTGGTGGTGCCGGGAGGGCCCATGCTCAACGGCACATTCCGCGGCGAGCTGATGGGCTGCGGCACCGGGGTCTGGCGGTTGAGCGAGGAGGTGCGGGCCGGCACGCTGTCCAACGAGGCCTTCCTGCAGTCCGAGTCGGCCATGATCCGCAGCAAGGGCCACTGCAACACGATGGGCACCGCGTCGACCATGGCCTGCATGGCCGAGGCGCTCGGCATGACGCTGCCCGGCATCGCGGGCACCCCGGCCCCCGACAGCCGCCTCGCCGAGCAGGCCCAGCTGACCGGCCGGCTGATCGTCGACATGATCGCCGCGGGCCGCCGGCCGAGCAACGTGATGACCCGGGCGTCGTTCCTCAACGCGATCGTCACCCTGGCCGCGACCGGAGGCTCGACCAACGCGGTGGTCCACCTGCTGGCGATCGCCGGACGGCTCGGCGTCGAGCTCACCCTCGACGACTTCGACGTACGGGGCTCGGGCGTGCCGCTGCTCGTCGACCTGCAGCCGGCGGGTGCCTTCCTGATGGAGGACCTGTTCCGCGCTGGGGGACTCCTGGCGGTGCTGCGCGAGGTCGAGGACCTGCTCGACCCGACGGCGATCACCGTCACGGGCAAGCCGCTGGTCGACGCTCTGGACGGGGCCCAGGTGTGGGACGCGACGGTGATCCGGCCGCGTACCGATCCCTTGCTGCCTGACGCCGGCATTGCCGTGCTACGAGGCAATCTGGCTCCTGACGGCGCCGTCATCAAGCCTGCTGCGGCGACGGCCGAGCTGCTGCAGCACCGCGGCCGGGCGGTCGTCTTCGACAGCGTCGAGGACTTCCACGCCCGCATCGACGACCCGGCTCTCGACGTCGACGCCGACTCGGTGCTGATCCTGCGCGGCTGCGGCCCTCGCGGCTACCCCGGCATGCCCGAGGTCGCCAACCTGCCGCTGCCGGCCAAGCTGCTCGCCGAGGGGGTCCGCGACATGGTGCGCATCTGTGACGGCCGGATGAGCGGGACGGCGTACGGGACGGTCGTGCTGCACGTCGCGCCCGAGTCGGCCGCCGGCGGCCCGCTGGGGCTGGTGCAGACCGGTGACTGGATCGTCCTCGACGTCGCTGGGCGCCGCCTCGACATCGACCTGCCCGACGCCGAGCTCGCCGCGCGGCGCCCGTCGACGGCGACCACCGCCGCGTACGCACAACCCTTGCGTGGCTGGGAAAAGCTCTACGTCGACCACGTCCAGCAGGCCGACACCGGCGCCGACCTCGACTTCCTCGTCGGGTCCAGCGGAGACGCCGTCAGCCGCGAGTCGCACTGACGAGAGCTGCTCCAAGAATGCTCGAAGATTCGCTCCCGATGCTTGCCTGACGGCACGGTGCCGGCAGAGGGGATCCATCGATGGCGCGAGCCAGCGCAACCGGCGTCGAGGGCAACACCAGGCTGACGTCCGTGACCGGCATGGTGCTGCTCGTGATGCTGGCGGTCGAGGGCGCGACCATCCTGCAGATCCGCCAGCTGATCACGTTGCACGTCTACCTCGGCCTGCTGCTGCTCGGGCCGGTGCTCCTGAAGTCGTTGAGCACGATGTACCGCTTCGCCCGCTACTACAGCGGTTCTGAGCCGTACGTGGAGAAGGGCCCGCCGCACCCCGTCCTGCGGGTGCTCGGCCCGCTGGTCATCGCCACCAGTGTCGCCCTGTTGGGTACGGGGGTCGGGCTGGTGTTCGAGAGCGGTCGCGGCGGGCTGCTGCTCACCGCCCACAAGGTCAGCTTCTTCGCGTGGGCTGCGGTCATGACCGTGCACGTGCTGGGGCACCTGCAGGAGGCCATCGTCTCCTCCGCCCGCGAGATCCGGCGCGGCCCCCTGGCGAGCGGACGCGGGCTGAGGTTCTTGCTCGTCGTTGTCTCCCTCGCGGGAGGGGTTGCCGTGGCGAGCCTGCTCTATCCGTCAGCCTCGTCGTGGACCTCGCACCCTGACCGTCGGCCCGCGTTCGGCGCACCCCAGTCCCACGGCTGACAGGCGTTGCCAGTGCGGCACACCCGCAGCCGTCACGTACAGCCCTGCCTCGTGCAGTACTGCGGTCGGCGTTAGACAGATGTGCGCCCGGCCGCCAGATCTGCAGTACTGCGGTCGGCGCTAGACAGACGTGGCGCCCGGCCGCCAGATCTGCAGTGCTGCGGTCGGTGTTGGGACCGCGTCAAGGGCGCCCGCAGGACTACTGCTGGAGTCGCAAGGCCAGTGTCGGGCAGGCGGCGGCGGCACGGCGGGCGTGGGCGACCAGCTGCTCGGGCAGCGTCCCGCCGTCGATGGCCGGGTAGCCCCACTCGTCGAGCTGGATCCACTCGGGCAACAGCTCCGCGCACAGACCGTGGGCCGTGCAGTCGATCGGGTTGACGATGACGCGCATGGCTACCTCCACGCTCCTGACGCCGCTGCGAGGTCGGGGATGGGCAGGAACGGCTGGGCTCCCACGTGCCGGCAGCGAAAACCGCTGCGGTGGGCGTCGACGTCGGACGAGAAGAGCTGGAGCGCACTGGCCACCAGGCGGATCGCTCCGTCCGGGTGACGGCAGGCGCCCCGGCCCGGGACCACACTCAGCCAGCGGCTCAGCGGTGCGGCCATCCGCTCGTCCCAAGGCCCGTACGCGAGACGTTGGAGTGCCGTGGCGATGGCCGGCAGCCCGTTGAAGCAGGGGCCGCACTGGCCCGCGTTGTGCGCGGCCAAATAGGTGGCGACGCGGGCGGTCTCGGTGAGCCCGCAGTTGCCCCGGGGAAGGCCCATGATGATGCCCGCGCCGAGGGCGCCCCCCACAGCGCGCATCGAGGCGTGCGTGAGCGGCAGCCGATGGGCCGTCGTCGGGGCGAGCCAGGTGCCGAAGTAGCCGCCGACCAGCACGGCCTGACAGTCGTCCAGCCGGACGCCTGCCGCGCCGAGGACGGCGTCGACGGTCGTGCCGGTGCGGGTCTCGAGGACGGCGGGTTCGGCCCGCGGGCCGGCGACGGTCAGCAGCATGGTGCCCGGCTCGTCCACGTCGCCGACGGAGCGGTACCACCCAGGCCCGTACCGGGTGATCAGCGCGACATGGGCGAGCGTCTCGACGTTGTTGATCAGCGTCGGCCGCCCGCCCACCCCTCGCTCGAACGGGCGCGGCGGTGTGAACATCGGCTTAGCCGGGCCGCCGTTGAGGAACTGCACGAGGGCCGACTCCTCGCTCGCGACGTAGCGGGCAGGGACGGCATGCAGGTGGACGCGGGTCGCGTCGATCTTGTGCCGCTTGCGATCGGCGATGGCTTCGGTCAGCACGCTCTTGACGCGCGATCCCTCGTGCAGCACGAGGTGGATCTCGCGCGACCCGACCGCCCGAGCGGCCAGCGCCAGCCCGTCGAGGACGAGGTGCGGCGACTGCAGCATCAGCATGGTGTCCTTGCTGCTGCCCGGCTCGCCCTCGCAGCCGTTGCCGACGACGACCGCGCGTCCCGTGCCCGCGGCGACCGTCCGCATCTTGCGCCCGGTCGGGAAGCCCGCTCCGCCGCGACCCAGCAGGCCGCTGTCGGTGACGTCGTCCAGGATCGCCGCAGCGTTCATCGTCGGCAGTGGTCCGTGCCGGTCGAGGTGCTCGGCCAAGGACTGCGGGCGGGTGTCGCCTGGTCGCAGCAGCCGTTGATCGCGTCCGCGGTCGGCGGTGGGATCGGACGGCGGGGGCGGCGGAGGTGGCGGGAGCGGGGTGGCGCTCATCGCATTGCCCCGCGGCTGACGCTCGCCACGGCATGGGGGTGGTTGCTGGTACGGACCCGCAGCCAGATCGCCGCAAGGACCACGACCCCGCACGCGATGCCGAGCCAGACACCCCACCGGCCGTGGGCGGTGTCGGTCCCGGTCGTCAGGAAGTGCAGCAGCGCCAGGGGCCACGCGGCATAGCTGGTGAAGTGGATCAGACGCCACGTGTTGGCGGACATGCGCAGCCGCAGCAGGCTGGTGATGACGACGAGCAGCAACAAGTCGAACGCGACGGTGCCCAGGGTGACGCCGAGTGTGCGGTACGAGGACCAGAACGGGATGACGATCGACAGCCAGCCCACGTTGACGTAGCTGTCGAGCAGTGTGGTCACGATGTGCACCAGCAGCAGCACCATCCCCAGCAGCGACACGTTGCGGTGCAGCTGCTGGGTGGCGAAGCGGGGCCACGACGGACTGGCGAGTGCGCGCTGCGTGGCCGCGATGCCCAACACCGTCGTGATGGTGAGGACGACGAACGCGGTTATCCCCGTGCTGCGGGTGAGGTACCACAGCGGCGACGAGGAGAAGGGCCCAGCAACAGCGAGGACCGTCATCGGCTTCCTCAGCTCCCGCCGGAGGTGACGACCGGCTTCGGAGGGGGCGGTGGGGGTGCGGCGTGCGTCACGACCGGCGCGGGGGCTTTGGTGGTCGTGGGGGCAGCGGCGTGGGTGGTTGGGGCTGCGGGGGCGTGGGTGGTCGCCGCGGCGTGGGTCCGGGCCGGGCTGACCGTGGGCTGGTGCGTGGTCGGTGCCGTCGTCACCGTACCGGTCTTGGTGGTCTTCCTGTGCGGCTTCTTGGTCGCGGTCAGGCTCGACGGCGCCGTCGTCCCGGCCGCTGACGGGGCAGCCGCAGCGGTGGCGGAGGGAGCCGTCGACGGTACGGGCGGGCTGCCCGGCGCTGCGGTGACATGGGCTGCGGGCACGAGCGCCGCCGTGAGGTAGCCGGTGCCGACGACAGCCGAAGCCGCTCCGAGCGTCGTGAGCGCGCGCACTGCGCGGGTCGCGCGGCCTCGCGTCCGGGCACTGCCTCGCGTCAAGCCGTGGCGGGACCTGGCTGCACGGTGGTCTCGTGGGGTGGTCATGACCTGAGTCTCGGCGGCAAATATTGGCGAATTCTTGGCCGAGGCGCTGCAGCGGGGTCAGACCTCCGGCAGGCGCAGGCGGAACGTCGTCCCGGTGGGCCCGCTCTCGACCACGGACAGCGAGCCCTTGTGCCGCGCGGCGACCCCCGAGGCCAGGGACAGCCCGAGCCCATAGCTGCGGCGCCCCGCCCGCTGGCCGCCGCTGTGGAACCGGTCGAAGATGCGATCGACCACGGCGGGGTCGATGCCGGCGCCGGTGTCGACGACGTCGACCGTCACCCCCTCGCGGTCACGGCCGGCCAGGATCGTCACCGAGCCCCGGTCGGGAGTGTGCGCGAGGGCGTTGTCGACGAGCGCGGTCAGCGCGCGCCGCAACGCGACCGCGCTGCCGTGGACGAGCAGCGGCTCCTCCGGGGTCGACGACTGCAGCGCGATGCCCCGCTCGGCCGCGTGGGCCTGGGCGCTGTCGGCGAGCTCGACCGCGATCTGCGCGATGTCGACGGTCGCGTGGCCGGGTCCGTCCATGCCCTGCGCCGCGATGAGCAGGTCCTCGACCACGGAGACGAGGCGGGACGTGTCCCGTACGACACCCTGGCTGTCGGCATGGACGCGCTCCGACACGTCGGCCGACTCGAGCGCTCGCGCCAGCAGCTGGGCCCGGGTGCTGAGCAGCGTCAGGGGGGTACGCAGCTCGTGACTCGCGTCGGCCACGAAGTCACGCTGCAGGGCAAGCGCACTGGCCAGCGGCCGCACGGCTCGGCGGCCCATCACCAGACCCACCGCGCCGGCCAGGACGAGCCCGCCGGCGCCCACGCCGAGCAGGGCTGTCAGCAGGTGCTGACGCTCGGCGTGCTGGGACGACAGGTCGAGGGCGGCCTGCACGATCGACCCCTGGCGGCTCACGGTGCGGATCCGGTACTCGCGGTCGGCGTGCAGGTCGCGGAGGTCGCTGCGCTGCGTCGCGGCCACCGCGGCGAGCGCCGCGAGGTCGGGCAGCGCATCAGGGGCGCCTGGCGTCGTACGGGTCACGGTGCCGCGGCGGATGGTCAGCCACATCCCGGCGGGCGGGTCGCCGACGTCGTCAGCGCTGGCCGTCGCCTGCGTCAACAGGGAGTCGGTCTGGTTGTGCTGCTGGCGCAGTGCGATCGCGACCGCGAGACCGGAGAGCACGAGCACGACGAGCGCGACGAGGGCGGCTCCCTGCAGCGCGATGCGCCGCGCCGTCCCTCGTACCAGGGCAGCATCGTCACCGGTGAGATGGCGGCGGCTCATGTCTTGCCCAGCTGGAATCCGACGCCGCGGACGGTGCGGATCACGCCGCGCCCGAGCTTGCGCCGGCAGTAGTGGACGTAGGTGTCGACGACGACCTCTGACTCCGCGTCGGTGAAGACGTTGGCCAGCAGCTCGTCCCGGGTGAAGACGCGCTGCGGGCGGCGGGCGAGCAGGGCGAGGAAGACGGCCTCGCGCTCGGACAGGCTGATGCCGGTGCCGACCGGAGCGTCGGCGGTGCGCACGAGTCGCGCGTCGAGGTCGAGGACGCGGGTGCCGAGCGAGAGCACCGTCGCCGACTCGGTGTGGCGGCGCAGCAGGGCCCGGACGCGCGCCAGCAGCTCGTCGACGTCGAACGGCTTGGCGAGGTAGTCCTCCGCACCCGCGTCCAGCCCGGCGATGCGGTCGCTGACGGTGCCTCGGGCGGACAGGATCAGCGCGGGCGCGGTCACACCCTGGCCGCGCAGCCGCAGCAGCAGGTCGAGACCCTCGACCGCTGGCAGGCCGCGGTCCAGCACGAGCGCGTTGAACGTCTTGGTGAGCCCCAGGTGCAGCCCGCGATGGCCGTCGGGCGCGACGGTCACGTCGTACCCCTCGTCTGTCAACAGTCGTTCGAGCAGATCGGCAAGCTCGCGGTCGTCCTCGACGAGCAGCACGGCCGGAGGGGTGGTCACCCGACCAGTGTGCCGCCCGGGACGCTCACGCACCCGCCTCGGGCGGGGCGACTCTTAGGCGCTAGCCTTTCCCTCGTGCCAGGACGCAGCGTCGACGAGTCGCACGAGTGATCCGTCTCGGCCCGGTTCGGCTCGCGCTGCTCTCCCTCGCCGTCGGTGGCTTCGCCATCGGCACCGGGGAGTTCGTCATCGTGGGGCTGCTGCCCAACGTCGCCGACACCTTCCACGCCACGATCCCGCAGACCGGGCACATGGTCTCCGCGTACGCGCTGGGGGTCGTGGTGGGTGCGCCGACGCTGACCGTGCTCTGCGTACGGCTGCCGCGCAAGGGTCTCCTGATCAGCCTCATGGTCGCCTTCGGTCTCGGCAATCTCGCGTCGGCCGTCGCGACGACGCTCGACTGGGAGATCGTCGCCCGCTTCGTCTCCGCACTGCCGCACGGGGCGTTCTTCGGCGCCGGCGCGGTCGCGGCGTCGCGCATGGTGGCCGAGGGACGGCGCACGGCCGCGATGGCGGTGATGTTCACCGGCCTCACCGTCGCCACGATCGTCGGTGTGCCGCTGACCACGTTGCTCGGTCAGAACACCAGCTGGCGGGTGGTTTTCGGGCTGGTCGGCGGCATCGCATTCCTGGCCGCCCTGAGCATCGCGGTGTTCCTGCCGGCCGACCGCACCGGCCCGGACGAGCGCAGCACGCGGGCGCTGCTGCAGCACGAGCTCGGCGCGTTCAAGAACCGGCAGGTCTGGCTCACCCTCGGCGCGGCGACGCTCGGCGGGGGCGGGCTGTTCGCGACCTTCAGCTACATCAGCCCGATGATGACCCGGCTGGCCGGCTTCTCCGAATCGGGCGTGACCTGGCTGCTCGTGCTGTTCGGACTCGGCATGACCGTCGGCAACCTGGTGGGTGCCCGGCTGGCCGACCGTTCGGTCATCAAGACGTTGTACGGGACGTTCTTCGCCGAGGTCGTCGTGGCCTCGCTCTTCATCGTCACCGCCC
Organism: Acidothermaceae bacterium B102; assembly: GCA_033097465.1. Taxonomy (GTDB): domain Bacteria; phylum Actinomycetota; class Actinomycetes; order JAWWOL01; family JAWWOL01; genus JAWWOL01. The sequence goes on along the minus strand of AP028633.1, from coordinate 1,222,662 downwards.
ACCACCAGGTCAGCGCCGCCATCACGGTGTTCGTGCTTCCGGCGACCTTCATGGCAGGGCTGCCCGCGATGCAGATCCGCATGATCACGCTCGCCGGCGGGGCGCCCAACCTGGCGGCGGCCTCGATGCAGGCGGCGTTCAACATCGCCAACTCCCTGGGTGCGTGGCTCGGCGGTGTGGTCATCGCCGAGGGTTACGGCTACGACGCGCCCAATGCGGTTGCGGCCGGTCTCGCTGGGGTCGGGCTCGTGATCGCGGTCACCGCCGGGACGCTCGAGCGGCGTGACCGCAGCGCCCCGCACGGCTCACCCGTACCAGCGGCTGTCGAGGGCTGACGAGTCTCAGCGTTCGAAAACGGCAGGGGACTGGCGGGGGCTGCCGCATAGAATGAGCCTGCTGAAGATCGTCCGACCTGTCGTCTACTGCCCGGGAGCTGTGCCGTGGGGCTCGTCGTCCAGAAGTACGGCGGCTCGTCGGTTGCCGACGCCGAGCGGGTCAAGCGGGTCGCCGAGCGCATCGTCGCCTCCCGCCGCGAGGGCAACGAGGTCGTCGTCGTGGTCTCCGCGATGGGCGACACCACCGACGAGCTGCTCGACCTCGCCCAGCAGGTCTCCCCGGTGCCCCCGGCGCGTGAGCTCGACATGCTGCTCACGGCTGGCGAGCGCATCTCGATGGCGGTCCTCGCCATGGCGATCGCCAACCTCGGATTCGAGGCGCGGTCGTTCACCGGCTCGCAGGCCGGCGTCATCACCGACTCGACCCACGGCAAGGCCCGCATCATCGACGTCACGCCCGGCCGCATCCGCCAAGCGCTCGACGAGGGCTACGTCGTTATCGTCGCCGGCTTCCAGGGCGTCTCGCAGGACACCAAGGAGATCACCACCTTGGGCCGGGGCGGGTCTGACACGACCGCGGTGGCCCTGGCAGCGGCGCTCAACGCCGAAGTCTGCGAGATCTACACCGACGTCGACGGGGTCTACACCGCCGACCCGCGCATCGTGCCCAACGCGCGACGGCTCGACCGCATCTCGTACGAGGAGATGCTCGAGATGGCCGCGTCCGGCGCCAAGGTGCTCATGCTGCGCTGCGTCGAGTACGCCCGTCGCTACGGCGTTCCGGTGGTCGTGCGCTCCTCGTTCTCCAACAAGCCCGGCACTCTCGTCACCCATGCATCGGAGGACACGGTGGAGCAGGCGATCATCTCTGGCGTCGCACACGACCGGAGCGAGGCCAAGGTCACCGTGGTCGCCGTGCCCGACAAGCCCGGTGAGGCCGCGCACATCTTCCGTACCATCGCCGACGCCGAGCTCAACATCGACATGGTGGTGCAGAACGTCTCCGGCGCCACCGGCCGCACCGACATCTCGTTCACCCTGCCCAAGACCGACGGCCCCACGGCCATGGCTGCCCTCGAGCGGGTCAAGTCGACGGTCGGCTTCGAGCAGCTGTTGTACGACGACCACATCGGCAAGGTCTCGTTGGTCGGTGCGGGCATGAAGTCGCACCCCGGTGTGACGGCCCGCATGTTCGAGGCGCTGGCCGAGGCCGGGGTCAACATCGAGCTCATCTCGACCTCCGAGATCCGCATCTCGGTCGTCTGCCGCGACACCGACGTCAACGTCGCGGTCCAGGCCATCCACACGGCGTTCGACCTCGACTCCGACGACGCCGCGACCGTCTACGGAGGCACCGGCCGATGAGCGCACGTCCCGTGGTTGCCGTCGTCGGCGCGACCGGTCAGGTCGGCAAGGTCATGCGCCGCCTGCTCGACGAGCGCGACTTCCCGATCGGCCAGATCCGCTTCTTCGCCTCCGCCCGCTCAGCCGGCACGACACTGCCGTGGCGTGGCGAGGACATCGTCGTCGAGGATGCGGCAACCGCTGACGTGTCAGGCATCGACATCGCGCTGTTCTCCGCGGGCGCGTCGTCGTCGCGTGCGCTGGCGCCGAAGTTTGCCGCGGCCGGTGCCATCGTCATCGACAACTCGTCGGCGTTCCGCATGGACCCGTCCGTGCCGCTGGTCGTGAGCGAGGTCAACCCCGAGGCCATTGCCGACGCCGCCATCGGCATCATCGCCAACCCCAACTGCACGACCATGGCGGCGATGCCCGTCCTCAAGGTGCTCCACGACGAGGCGGGGCTCGTACGCCTCATTGCCTCGACGTACCAAGCGGTCTCGGGCTCCGGCCTCGCTGGTGTCGCTGAACTCGACGGCCAGATCCGCGCCGTGGCCGACGACTCCACCGGCCTCGTCCACGACGGCTCGGCCGTGACGTTCCCGGACCCGGTCAAGTACGTCCGTACCATCGCCTTCAACGTGATCCCGCTCGCCGGGTCGATCGTCGACGACGGCTCCTTCGAGACCGACGAGGAGCAGAAGCTGCGCAACGAGAGTCGCAAGATCCTCGGCCTGCCAGACCTTCTCGTCTCGGGTACGTGTGTGCGGGTGCCCGTCTACAGCGGCCACTCGCTCTCGATCAACGCCGAGTTCGCGTCGCCGCTGTCGGTGGAGCGGGCGTACGAGCTGCTGGCGACGGCGCCCGGTGTTGCCGTGACCGACGTGCCCAACCCACTGCAGGCCGCCGGCGCCGACCCGTCCTTCGTCGGCCGACTCCGCCAGGACCCAGGTGTGCCCGACGGCCGCGGCCTCGCGTTGTTCATCAGCAACGACAACCTGCGCAAGGGTGCGGCGCTCAACGCGGTCCAGATCGCCGAGCTGGTCGCCGCCCGCCTCCCCGCCACGGCCTGACCCTCACGCAACATCGCCGGACGTAGGAGTCCAACGGGCGTTCTCACGCCCGTTTCACTCCTTTGATCGGCGTTGTTGGCTGCAGCACCGCGGAAGAGTGGACTCGATCTGCTGTCTGCACATCCGTTGCAGTCCACGGTGCGGCGGGGCTGCATTGCGGGGACGGGCGCGGGGAAACGGCCAAGGGCCGGTGCCCACGATGAGTGGAGACCGGCCCTCGTACTGTCGGGGTGGCGGGATTTGAACCCACGACCTCTGCGTCCCGAACGCAGCGCGCTGCCAAGCTGCGCTACACCCCGATGGTGCCCGCCTACTCTACCGGGCAGCCACGGTACGGGTCGAACCGGATCAGCTCTCGCGGGCAACCAGGGTCAGCAGCGACGCCTCGGGTGGGCAGGCGAAACGCACCGGGGCGTACGGGGATGTGCCAAGGCCGGCGGAGACATGCAGCCACGCCGGCACCAGGCCGAGGCCCCACCGGCTGACGCCCCGCGCGAGCTTGGGGTCGAGGCCGCAGTTGGACACGAGGGCGCCGTAGCCCGGGACCCGCAGCTGGCCGCCGTGGGTGTGGCCGCACAGCAGCAGCCGGAACCCGTCGGACACGAACTCGTCGAGCACACGCGGCTCGGGGGAGTGAGTGAGCCCGATCGCGAAGTCGGCGTCGTCGGGCACCGGACCCGCCACGTCGGCGTAGCGGTCCTGCTGGATGTGCGGGTCGTCCACGCCCGAGATGAAGATGCGCCGCGTGCCGACAGTGACCCAGCCCTTGGCGTTGTTGGCGTTGAGCCAACCGGCGCCGGTCATCGCGTCGCGCAGGTCGCGCCAGGGCAGCGGGTCGCCGTGGAACCGCTTGCCCTTGTCCGGGAACAGGTAGCGCGCCGGGTTCTTGGGCTTAGGGGCGTAGTAGTCGTTGGAGCCGAACACGAAGGCGCCAGGCAGCGCGAGCAGCGGAGCGAGCGCCTCCAGCATCGCGGGCACCGCATCGTGGGCCGCGAGGTTGTCGCCGGTGTTGATCACTAGGTCGGGGTGCAGCTCGGCCAGCCCGGCGACCCATTCGCGCAGCCGGCGCCGCCCGAGGGTCAGGTGGGTGTCGCTGATCTGCAGGATCCGCAGCGGCTCCGAGCCGGGGTCGAGCACCGGCACCTCGTACCGCCGCAAGGTGAAGGCGTTGCGCTCGATCAACGAGGCGTATCCGAGCGCGGCCACGCCGGAGGCCAGCCCCACGCCGGCAGCGAGGGGGAGCAAGGTCTTCATGCGCATAGACACATGGTGTCATCTCACGCCCGGGCGGTGGCACCCAGGCAGAAGATCACGGCTGTTGTACGGCGCCCGTGGGCGGAGGGGCCACCGCGGGCGGCGTCGTGGTCGCGACCGCGGGCGGGGTGACCGGCGTGACGGGCAGGGTCGCCGGCGCCGAGATCGACGTCGTCGGCGTCACCGGCGGGGCGGCGGTCGTGGTGACCACCGTCGTCGGCGGCCCGCTGGCCGAGGGGGTCACGCTCGGGGTCGGCGGACCGCTGCTGAGCGTGAGCACGACGGTGGACCCCGAGGGCACCTTGGCGCCGGCTGCCGGCACCGACGAGAGGACCGTGCCGGCCGGGGCCGTCGCTGACACGACCTGGACCGGTGCGATCTTGGGCAGCAGTCCGACGGTGCTCAGCACGTGGCTCGCGTCAGCCTGCGACCGGTTGACCACGGGCGGCACGACGACCGAGGTCACGTTGTTGTTGGTTGTGTCTGCGGGAGCGGCTGCCCCGGTGAACTGGCTGACCGGTACCCCGGCGAGGGCCACCTTGAACGTGTCGCGCCAGATCATGGTCGGGATGTCACCACCGAACATCCTGGCCCACGGGGTGCCATTGATGGTCAGGTTGACCAGGCCGCCGAGGTGGTTGGGGCCGGCCGGGTCGCCCATCCACACCGAGCCGGCGAGGTCGGGGGTGAAGCCGTCGAACCAGGCCGCGCCATAGCTGTTGGTGGTGCCGGTCTTGCCGGCGGCAGGGCGCCCGATGTCGCCGTTCTTGTTGCCGGTGCCGCCCTTGTCGGTGATGACGTGGGTGAGCAGCTCGGTCGCCGTGTCGGCGATCGCGGGGCTCATGACCGACGTGCAGCGTGCGCTCTGGACGGGCAGCGGGGCGCCGTCCGGGCCGGTGACCTGCGCCAGCCCGTACGGGACGCAGTGGGTGCCGTGGTTGGCGATGGTGGCGTAGGCGCCGGCCATCTCCAGCGGAGAGACCTCACGCGTGCCGAGGGTGAAGCTGCCCTCGTCGACGGTGATCGGCGCCTTGTCGAAGGCGTTGGGGTCGACCCCCATCGACCGGGCCGTGGCGACGACCGCAGGGACGCCGACCTTCTCCTCGAGCTGGATGTAGTAGGTGTTGACCGAGAAGGCGGTCGCCTGCGTCATGTTGAAGACGCCGGCCTCACTGTCGCCGGCGTTGGCGACGCCACCCTTCTTCTTCGAGTAGCCAGGGAAGATCGTCGAGTAGTAGCGCGACGGCGAGTTGAACACCTGGCTGATCGGGATGCCCTGCTCGAGGGCCGTGATCATCGTGAACAGCTTGAACGTCGAGCCGCCCTGGAAGCCCGAGCTGGCACCCGTGGCGTAGGGGTTGACGTTCTCCCCCGCCTTGGCGTCGTACCCCCACGGCTGGTTGGCGGTCATGGCCAGCACCGCGCCGGTCTTGGGGTCGATGAGCACCTCGGCGCCGGCGATGCCGCGTGGGTTGCTCTTGTGATCGGCCGGCAGGTTGGCGGCGAGCGCCGCCTCGGCGGCCCGCTCGTCCTTCCAGTTGAGTGTGGTCTTGATGGTCAGGCCGCCCTTGAGCAGCCTGGCGGTCCGCTCGGCCTTGGTCGCGCCGAACGTCGGGTCGGACTGCAGCGAGGAGACGATCCACTCGCAGAAGTACGGGGCCTTGCCGGCCTGGCACCCGTCGGTCTGCTTGGTGATGTGCAGGTGCATGGGGATCGCGCTGGCGGTCGTCGCCTCGTCCTGGGTGAGGAACCCGACCGTGGCCATGCGGGCGAGCACGGTGTCGCGCCGGTTGCGCGCGTTGGTCGGGTGGCGCACCGGGTCATGGGCGCTGGGGTTCTGGACGAGGCCGACGAGCAGGGCCGACTGGTCGAGGTTGAGCTGGGTGACGGGGATGCCGAAGTAGTGCGCTGCCGCGGCGCCGATGCCGTAGGCGCCCTCGCCGAAGTAGGCGATGTTGAAGTAGCCCTCGAGGATCTGGTCCTTGGTCAGCGTCTTGTCCAGCGTCAGCGCGTAGCGCGCCTCGCGGATCTTGCGTTGGATGGTGGTCTCGTTGGCCGCCTTGGCCTGGCTGGCGTCGGTCGCGTCGTACAGCAGCATGTTCTTGACGTACTGCTGGGTCAGCGTCGAGCCGCCCTGCAGGCTGTCGCCGTGCAGGTTGGACACGAGCGCGCGCAGGCTGCCCTGGAAGTCGACGCCGTGGTGGTAGTAGAAGCGGGAGTCCTCGATGGCGAGCAGGGCCTGCTTGGTGACGGTCGGGATCTGGTTGATCGTGACCGGCACGCGGTTCTGGGCGTAGAACTCGCCGAGCAGGCTGCCGTCGGAAGCGAGGATCTTGCTGGGCACCGGCAGCACCGACTGGGTGAGGCTGTCCGGCAGGCTCTCCCAGTCCGAGGCGCCGGTCTTGGCGACCACGCCCAGACCTGCGACGACCGGCAGTGCGATGGCCGCGACGATGAGGCCGGCCAGGACCGAGACGACCACGAGCATCACCAGCGGGCGCACGAAGGCGACGTGGCGCAGGGGTGAGGGCGAGCGGGAAGTCACGCGGGAAGCCTCGGCTGATGAGAGCGGAACCTCGAGGTCTCGAGGTGCGGTCGTCCAGCCAATCTACGTCGCAGCTCGCGCCGAGAGGGTCTCGACGGGCCGGGACGGTGTCGGCCGCCAACGAGTGCCCAACCGACGCTTAAGGCAAACGGAGTATTGCCGAGAACCACCCGGATAGCCCGTTCGGACTACTCCAAAGATAGGCCCTCTAGGGACTGTCGAGGGGGGGTATGACTTCGTACGGTCATCATAAGGATCTCGACAGTAACAATTGATCGGGAAGAACGGGTCGAAACAGACCTACACGGGGCGTTATTACCGAAGGGCGAGCACAATGCGGACCATCACAGGTGTTGCCGCTTGGAGCCGGGACTGGACCACCGCAGGAGCCTGCCAGAACGGCGACCCGGACGAGTTGTTCGTCCAGGGTGCCGCTCAGAACCGGGCCAAGGCCGTGTGCCAGGGTTGCCCGGTCCGTACCGAGTGCCTGGCCGACTCCCTCGACAACAAGGTCGAGTTCGGGGTCTGGGGCGGCATGACCGAGCGCGAGCGCCGCGCCCTGCTGCGCCGGCGTCCCAACGTCACCTCGTGGCGCCGCCTGCTCGAGGCCGCGCGTGCCGACTTCGATCGCCGCGCAGCCCGCGACGACCACCCCCAGCCCGTGGTCGGCCAGACCGCCTAATCATCGCCAGGGCGGCCCCTCAGCCCGGGCAACTTCTGCTGTCCGTTTCGGGAACCCGCACGGCGCAGCGGACATAGTCAGTCTGTGGACCGCGACCTGAGCAGCCACAGCGACGCTGAGCTGTGGGCGCTCACCAGCGAGGAACCCACCGCTTTCGCCGAGCTGTTCCAGCGGCATGCCGACGCTGTCTACAACCACTGCTTCCGCAAGACCGCCTCGTGGAGCACGGCCGAAGACCTTCGGTCGGTGGTCTTTCTCGAGGCCTGGCGCCGGCGGCGCGACGTACGGCTGCACGAGGAATCGATCCTGCCGTGGCTGCTCGCGGTGGCCAACAACGTCGTCCGTACGCGCGCCCGCTCCGTGCGGCGTCATCGAGCGATGCTCGCGCGGCTCCCCGTCTCGCTGGTGAGCGACGACGATCCGGCCGAGGAGGCCGTCACCCGGCTGCACGAGGAAGCCCAGATGCGCCAGGTGCAGGAGGCGCTGGGGACGCTGACCCGCGGCGAGCAGGACGTGCTGGCGCTGTGCGTCTGGGCTGAGCTCGACTACGCCGCCGCCGCCATCGCGCTGGGCGTTCCCGTCGGAACGGTCAAGTCTCGCCTTTCCCGGGCCCGGCACAAGCTGCGCCAGGTGGTCGAGCGCGAGCCCGGGCTGAGCCTGGGCCAGACGGTCACGGGGGCCTCGGATGCCTGACGAGCTGATGCTGCCGCCGTTGCGGACCACCGACGCTGCCGAGCGGCGCCGGCAGGGCCAGGCACTGGCCGGGGTGGTGCGCGAGGTGCCCGCGCTGCACCGGCTGCGTCGCTGGCTGCTCTCCCTCGGCCTCGGCACGGTCGTTGTCGCCACCGCCGGCGCGGGCGTTGCCTACTTCGCCTCGGCCCCGGCCCCCGACCACTCGGGCGTCTTCTGCTTCACAGCACCCGGTACGGGCTCGAAGGACCTCGGCACCTCGACCAACTACAGCGGCGCCCCGGCCGACGCAGTCCGGGCCTGCGCCGCGCTGTGGGAGGCCGGCATCCTGCACCTCGGCGCCGACCTGCCCACGCCGCCGTCAACCGCAGCCCAGCCGTCGGCGCAGCCCGCGCCGGCGCTCGTCGCCTGTGTCTACAAGAGCGAGGCCGCGGTTTTCCCGGGCGTGGCCGGCCTCTGCCAGCAGCTCGGGCTGCCGGCCCTGAAGGAGTGACAGCCTCCCGTTGACTACTGGGGGGTCAGCGGGGATGCCGGGTCCGGAGCGCGCGCACGTCGCGCGCTCCGGACCCCGGCGACATCAGAGCCGGCCGGCCTCGGTGACCCGGCGGAGGAACTGCTGGGTACGCGCCTGGCGCGGCTGGCCGAAGACGTCCTCGGGCCGGCCTCGCTCATGGACCGAGCCCTCGGCGAGGAAGCACACCTGGTCGGCCACCTCGCGCGCGAAGGCCATCTCGTGCGTGGCGACGATCATCGTCATGCCCTCGGCCTTGAGCTCGCGCATCAGGCCGAGCACCTCGCCCACCAGCTCGGGGTCGAGGGCGCTCGTCACCTCGTCGAACAGCATGAGGCGCGGCCGGTTGACCAGCGCCCGGGCGATCGCCACCCGCTGCTGCTGGCCGCCGGACAGGTCGTCCGGACGGGCATGGGCCTTGTCCGCGAGGCCGACCCGGTCGAGCATCTCGAGGGCCTCGCGCTCGGCCACGGCCCGGTCCTTGTCGTGCACCTTGCGCGGGGCGAGCGTGATGTTGGCGAGCACGTCGAGGTGAGGGAACAGGTTGTAGGACTGGAAGACGATGCCTACTCGCGCGCGCAGCCCGTTGGCGTCGGTGCGCGGGTCAGCGATGTCCTCGCCGTCAAGCTCGATGACCCCGTCGTCGACGACCTCGAGCAGGTTGAGACAGCGCAGCAGCGTCGACTTGCCCGACCCCGATGCGCCGATGAGCACCGTGCAGGAGTGCTCCGCAACGTCGAGGTCGAGGCCGTCCAAGACGACGTCGTGGCCATAGCTCTTGCGCAGCCCGCGTACGGACAGCAACGGTGTCGCCTCGGTCACGCCGCACCGCGCGGAGTGGTCCACAGCCGCCGCACGCCGGCCGAGCCCTGCCGGGCGGCGATCGAGTCGGTCAGCCGGGTCAGCGGCACGGTCAGGGCGACGAAGATGAGCCCTGCCACGACGTACGGGACGAACTTGAAGTCCTGGGCGGTGTCGTTCTGCGCGGTGAGGACGACCTCGACGGTGCCCAGGATCGACACCAGGGAGGTGTCCTTCTGCAGGCTGACGAAGTCGTTGAGCAGCGGCGGCAGCACCCGCCGCACCGCCTGCGGGAAAACGATGTGGCGCATCGTCTGGCCGTACGAGAGCCCGAGCGAACGCGCCGCCGCTCGCTGGCTCGGGTGCACCGACTCGATGCCGGCTCTCAGAACCTCTGCCACGTAGGCGGTGTAGGTCAGCACCAGCGCGATGATGCCTAGGACGAACGGGCTCGACGGCGCGCCCTTGAGCCGCAGCCCCGGGATGCCGTAGCCGACGATGAACAACACCAACAGCATCGGCAGACCGCGGAAGACGTCGGTGTAGGCAGCCGCCAGGAAGCGTACCGGGAAGAAGATCGGCCCCGGCAGCGTGCGCACGTAGGCGATGAGGGACGCGAAGATCAGGACGAAGACTTCGGCGATCACCATCATCTGGAGGTTGGTCCAGAGCGCGCGCAGCAGGCCCGGCAGGACCTGCCACCCGCGGTGGACGTCGAAGAAGCTGTCCCTGACCCGCGGCCAGCCCGGGCTCGACGTGACGACCAGCGCCAGCACCGTGAGCACGATGGCGCTGCTGACCACCGCGATCAGGACGGACCGCAGGGTACGGGTGCGGCGGAAGGCGTCGCGTTGCAGCTGCCGCGTCGAGGGCTGCCAGGCCGTCATGCCCGGGCTACTGGAGGACGGGTGCGCCGGCGGAGGTGGTCAGCCAGTGCTTCTGCAGCTGGGCGAGCGTGCCCTTGCCCTGCAGCGCGGTGACCGCCGCCGACACGCACGAGGTCAGCGGGCTGCCCTTGGAGAGGACGAGGCCGAACTGCTCGGGGGAGCCGGTGACCGGCAGCTGGCCGATGATCGTGGAGCCGTCCAGCTCGGCGGCCGTGATGTAGAGGCCGGTCGGCAGGTCGACGGCGAGCCCGTCGATCTGGCCGTTCTTCAGCGCCTGGACGGCCAGGTCGTTCGTCGGGTACTGGCGGATCGTGGTGCCGGGCTTCACCTGGTTCGTCAGCGCGTCCACGCTGGTCGTCCCCTGCTGGGCGCCGAGCTTGGCGCCGTGCAGCCCGGCGATGGTGGTGGCCTTCGAGTACTTGTCGCTCTTCAGCGCGATGATCGCCTGCGCGACATCGTAGTAGCCGCTGGAGAAGTCGACGGCCTTGGCCCGCGCCGGGGTGATCGAGACCTCGTTGATGTCGAAGTCGTAGTTCTTCGGCGTCGGTGCGATGACGCTGTCGAACGACGCGTGGACCCAGCTGACCTGGGCCGCGGTGTAGCCGAGCTGATGGGCCACGGCGTAAGCCACCGCCGACTCGAAGCCCTTGCCGTTGGCCGGCTTGTTGTCGACGAACCACGGCTCGTACGCGGGCGAGTCGGTCGCGACGGTCAGCTGACCGGACTTGTGCGTCTTGAGCTGTGCGGGCGCGCAGGCGCTGGACGCGGCCGAGGTGGCGGCGGCGCTCGTGGGCGCGGCGGCGGTGGCGGCCGAGCTGCCGGGGGCCGCGCTTGCGGCTGACGCGCTGGTCGGTGCGTCGGCGGTCGTGGTCACGGCGGCCTGGCTGCTAGGAGCGCTGCTCACGCTGCTCTGGGCACCGCAGGCCGTCAGTGCCAGAGCGGCGACGACGGCGACAGGGGTGAGCGGGATCCAACGCATGGTCTCTCCTTCAGCGGGCCTGGAAACAATCTTGATGCTATCGGTGGGAGGGGTGGGGTTTCGAGCCCGCTGCCCACTCCCTGATCAGTGGGCGAACTGCTCCCGGACCAGGCGCTCGTCCAGCGACCGGTCGGGGTCGAACAGCAAGGTCAGCGGCCGGTCCGCGGCCTCGCGGACCTCGACCGCACTGACGCGTACCAGCCGCCGTTGGTCTGACGTCGCGACGACCGGCCGCTTCTCCGGCTCCAGGACGTCGAACCGCACGACCGCGTCGCGCTTGAGCAGGGCCCCGGCCCAGCGCCGGGGGGTCATCGGGCAGATCGGGGTGAGGGCGAGCAGTCCCGCGCCGAGCGGCAGGATTGGCCCGTGCGCCGACAGGTTGTACGCGGTCGAGCCCGCCGGTGTCGCGACCATGACGCCGTCGCCGCGCAGCTCCTCGAGCCGCACCTCGCCGTCGACGCTGACCCGCAGCCGCGCCGACTGCTCACCGACCCGGCGCAGTGCCACCTCGTTGCAGGCCAGCTGGGGCGGCGTGGGGGCGCCGTCGAGGTCGAGCGCTCGCATCTCCAGCGGCCGCAGGACGCTGGGCACCGCCGCCGCCAGGCGCTCCTCGAGGTCGTCGGCTTCGTAGTGGTTCATCAGGAAGCCGGTAGTGCCGCGGTTCATCCCGTACACCGGTGGGGTCGGACCGTTGGTGAGGTCGAGCACGGCGTGCAGGGCCTGGATCAGCGACCCGTCACCGCCGAGGGCGATCACGACGTCGGCCTCGTCCAGCGGCACGGACCCGTAGCGCTCGGTCAAGTCCTCGAGTGCGGTCTGTGCTGCAGGTGTGGTGGACGCGCGCAGGGCGAGACGCAGGGTCACCGGGTTCCGCCGAGGTCGCGCCCCACGGCGCGCAGCCCGTCGAGGTCGTGCACGTCGCCGGCCAGGGCTGCGGCCTCGACCAGCGCCACGCCCCGATGGGTGGAGGTGAAGCCGTCGCGCAGCCGTCGCTCGCGGTCGGCCAGCGCGGTGCGCTCGGCGTGCAGCCGCAGCACCCCGGCCGCGGTGCCGCCACCGAGGTCGTCCGCGGCTGCCGCTGCGAGGTCGCGGGGCAGCTCCGGTGCGTACGAGCTGTGCACCCGGTTGAGGACGAGACCGGCCAGCGGCATCGACTCCTCGGCCAGCCGGTCAGCGAAGTAGGCCGCCTCCCGCAACGCGTCGCGCTCGGGTGCGGCGACGACCACGAACGCCGTGCCTGGCTGCTGGAGCAAGGTGTACGTGCGCTCAGCGCGCTGGCGGAACCCACCGAACATCGTCTCGAGCGCCGCCACGAACCCGCCGAGGTCGTGCAGCAGCTGCGCGCCCAGCACCCGCGACAGCACGCCGGTGAACATGCCCACCCCGGCCGACAGCACCCGCGCCGAGACGCGGCCGCCGGCCTTGGCGGGCGCGGCGAGCAGGCGCAGCAGTCGACCGTCGAGGAAGGTCGCCATGCGCCGCGGCGCGTCGAGGAAGTCGAGCGCCGACCGGGTCGGCGGGGTGTCGACGACGATGAGGTCCCACGTGCCGGTGGCCTTGAGCTGGCCGAGCTTTTCCATGGCCATGTACTCCTGCGTGCCGGAGAAGCTCGACGACATCGCCACGTAGAACGGGTTGGCCAGGATCGCCTCGGCCTTGTCGGCGTCGGAGTGGGCCAGGACGATCTCGTCGAACGTCCGCTTCATGTCGAGCATCATCGCGTGCAGCTCGCCGCCGGCCGACTCATCGACCCCGGCTACCCGGCGGGGGGTGTTGTCGAGCGCGGTCAGGCCCATCGACTGGGCGAGCCGGCGCGCGGGGTCGATGGTGAGGACGACGGTACGGCGGCCCAGCTCGGCGGCGCGCAGGGCGAGCGCCGCCGCCGTGGTCGTCTTGCCGACCCCGCCCGAGCCGCAGCAGACGATGATCTCGGCAGTCGACAGCAGCGCGTCGACGTCGAAGGTCTTGTACGGCCTCGCCTCGGTGGTCACGCGAGACCCTGGTCGATCAGCAGGCCGGCGAGGCGGCGGAGGTTGCCCAGGTCGATGGCCTCGTTGAGCTGCGGCAGCTCGTACATCGGACGTCCGACGCCGGCCAGCTCGTCGCGCTGGCCGTCCTCGAGCGTGATGCGCTGGGCGTGCTCGGCCGTCTCCCGTACCAAGGCCTCGATGGTGGCGGTGGTGACGTCGAGGCCCGCACCCTTGAGGTCGGCCGCCAGCTCGGCGTGGTCGAACGAGCCATCGAGGGCGGCGGCCAGGTCAGCGGGCCCGAGGAGCGGCTCGCGGACCAGGTTGACCACGACGCCGCCGACCTGCAGCCCGGCCTGGGTGAGCTCGTCGATGCCGTCCACCGTCTCCTGCACCGGCATCTCCTCGAGCAAGGTGACGAGGTGGACGGCGGTCTGCTCTGACCGCAGCAGGCGCATCACACTCTGGGCCTGGTGGTGGATGGGGCCGACCTTGGCCAGGCCCTGCACCTCGCTGGTCACGTTGAGGAACTTGGTTATGCGCCCCGTCGGCGGCGCGTCCATCACCACCGCGTCGTACACCAGGTGGCCGTCTTTGCGTCGCGTCACCGCCTCCTTGACCTTGCCGGTGAGCAGGACGTCGCGCAGGCCGGGGGCGATCGTCGTCGCGAAGTCGATCGCGCCGATCTTGCGCATGGCGGCGCCCGCCCGGCCGAGGTTGTAGAAGATCTGGAGGTACTCGATGAGCGCGGCCTCGGGGTCGATCGCCAGCGCATGAACCGCGCCGCCGCCGTCGACCACCGCGATGCGGCGCTCCTCGTACGGCAGCGGCGCCATGTCGAAGACCTGCGCGATGCCCTGGCGACCCTCGACCTCGATCAGCAGGACGCTGCGGCCCTGGCTGGCCAGCGCGAGGGCGAGGGCCGCGGAGACCGTGGTCTTGCCGGTGCCACCCTTGCCGGTCACGACGTGCAGTCGTACTCCAGCGAAGTCGGCGGTCACTCCTGCGAGGTTACCGGCCACGTGGTGGGTGTGCAGAAGGGTGTGGCTTGCGGCCCGGAGTGGAACACTGCGGGCATGGAGCCCATCTTGATCATCCTGGCCATCCTCGTCGTCCTCAGCCTCGCGACCGCCGCCCGAGGGCTGCGGGTGATCCAGCAGTACGAGCGCGGGGTTGTGTTCCGGCTCGGCAAGGTCAACCCGGAGCCGCTCGCGCCCGGGTTGGCCCTGGTCAACCCGATCACCGACCGCGTGGTCAAGGTCAACATGCAGATCATCGCGATGGGGGTGCCGGCCCAGGAGGGCATCACCCGCGACAACATCTCGGTACGGGTCGACGCAGTCGTCTACTACCGGGTGCTGGACCCGATCAAGGCCACGGTCAACGTCCAGAACTACATGTACGCCGTCTCGCAGGTGGCGCAGACCTCGCTGCGCTCGGTGATCGGCCGCAGCGACCTCGACCAGCTGCTCGGTGAGCGCGAGCGGATCAACGCGATCCTGCGTGACGAGCTGGACGAGCCGACCGAGGGTCCGTGGGGCGTGCGCATCGAGCGGGTCGAGGTCAAGGACGTGACCCTGCCCGAGTCGATGAAGCGCTCGATGTCCCGCCAGGCCGAGGCCGAGCGCGAGCGGCGGGCCCGCGTCATCACCGCAGACGGCGAGTTCCAGGCGTCGAAGAAGCTGGCGCAGGCGGCCCGTCTGATGGCCGCCGATCCCGCGGCGATGCAGCTGCGGTTGCTGCAGACCGTGACCGAGGTCGCGGCGGAGAAGAACAGCACCCTGGTCATGCCGTTCCCGGTCGAGCTGCTGCGGTTCTTCGAGCACGCGGCGGGTGGTCCTCCGGCCGCCCCGACCGCGCCGACGGCGGCCGAGCTGATCCACCTCGCCGAGCTGGGCGACCAGGCCGACGCCGAGGTGGCAGCGCTCGAGATCGAGCCGATCGACGTCCCGCCGGTGCATGTGCCGCCGGTGGAGATCCCGGAGCTCGAGGACGCCGCTTCGGACGTGCCACCGCCGCCGAGCGAGCGGCCGACGAACAACTTCCTCGAGGGCTGAGAGCTCCGGGCCGACAGGACGCCAGGGCCGAAACTCGGTCAGACCACCAGGCCATCCACTCGGGCGACGGGGCCGCTGCGAGTTTTGGTAACGAATCGGTTACGAATCACTGGCCGCCTGCATCCTTTTCCGACCGTCGCGCGTCTATCCCCGTACAAGGCCCCGGCACCAGCCGAGGTGTACGAGGCAGTCGGTCGAACCTGGAGGTCCCTGTGCGGATGGGTCGGATGTTCCCGCTGGAGACCGCGTTCCAGTCGGTGGACGTGGAGGGCTGGCGTGGCGAGGCCCAGTGCATGGGCGAGCTCTCGTCCTACTTCTTCGCGCCGGGCCACTTCGAGCGCAAGCCGGAGAAGGACGCCCGCGAGCACGTCGCCCGTCAGCTCTGCGGCGCGTGCCCCGTCCGCGAGACCTGCCTCGAGTACGCGCTGCGCATCCGTGAGCCGCACGGCATCTGGGGTGGCATGAACGAGCTCGAGCGCCGCCGCGTCCTGCGCCGCCGCCAGGCCGATGAGGCTCAGTCCGCCTAGCCCAGCAGCCGGCACGGCGGCGCTGCCGCCCAGCCAGTGAAGGATCCGTCCCGCTCAGCGCGACTCCGCCTTCAGTGCCGTGCTCGGGCGCCCGTGCTCGTGGCGGTCGGCGCCAAGGTGGCTAGGCTCGGGCCATGGTGAAGTGGGAGTACGTCACGGTTCCGTTGCTGACACACGCGACCAAGCAGATCCTCGACAACTGGGGCATCGACGGCTGGGAGCTCGTCACGGTGATCCCCGGCCCTGGCGGCACGGACCAGCTGGTCGCCTACCTCAAGCGCCCCAAGGACTGACATGACCACCCCTGAGGAGCGTCTCGCCGAGCTCGGGCTCACCTTGCCCGAGGTCGTCCCGCCCGTCGCGGCGTACGTGCCCACCGTCCGTACCGGCTCGCTGGTCTTCACCTCCGGGCAGGTGCCGCTCAAGGACGGCGCACTCGCGTTCACCGGCAAGGTCGGCGCCGAGGTCGACCCGGCCGACGCCTACCTGCTTGCCCGCCAGTGCGCGCTCAACGCCCTCGCCGCGGTCAAGGCCGAGGTCGGCGACCTGGGGCGGGTACGCCAGGTGGTCAAGGTCGTCGGCTTCGTGGCGAGCGCGCCCACCTTCACTGGGCAGCCGCAGGTCATCAACGGCGCGAGCGAGCTGCTCGTGGCGGTGTTCGGCGAGGCCGGCCGCCATGCCCGCAGCGCCGTCGGTGTCGCCGTGCTCCCGCTCGACGCGCCGGTCGAGGTCGAGATCGTGGTCGAGGTCGACCTCTAGGAGGTCGTCGATCCCTGCGACCGTTCGAGCACGCTGACGCTTGGCTGGGCCTCGACCGCCCGCCGTACCGCCGGGACAAGAGCAGCACTGACGGCCGACGTCGCGATGCCCGGCAGGGTGGCCGTCGCCTCGCTGACCCGGGCGTGCGTGCTCTCCGGCGAGCCGACGGCGAGCCAGGGCCCGCGGACGTAGTCGTCGTAGACCCGGGCGTAGGCAGCCGCGATGGTCTCCACCGACCGGGCGACCTCTCGCCGCAGCTCGAGCACCGCGTCGACTGGCACCCCGAGGGCCAGCAGGGCGGCGCCGGAGTCCGGCGGGCTCGGGTCCGTCGGATCGGAGGACCGCTCCCCGTCGGGCTCCACCAGCGACACCGTCGGCGTCGTCACCGGCACCACGCCGGTGAGCAGCGCCGAGATGGCGACCAGGTTGAAGCCCTCGCTGCGCAGCCGACGGATCATCCGAAGCCGCTCGCGATGGGTCTCGTTGTAGAAGCCCACGCGGCCGTCCACCACCGGGGGCGGCAGCAGTCCGCGTGCCTGGTAAGCCCGGATGTTCCGGACCGTCATGCCTACCTGCTCCGACAGCTCACCGATCGTGCAGCGTTGTGGAGCAGCCTCAACCAGCCGTTCGTCCCCGTGGTTCGTCATCCTTTTCGCACCCCCGTGCGTGTGTGGGTGTGATCACTGTACGGAACCGTAAGCGATCACTACGCCAAACGGGTTAATCGACGCGTCTGCTTTGCATCGGCGAACGGCGGTCAAGCGACACAAAAACCTGTCGATGTGATGGCGTCCGGCTGCTTCGGCAGTTCCCGGTTGACTTGGACGTGATGCATGTCGCTCGGCCTCGCCACCTTCCGCCGCGCCCCGATCTCCGGCCTCACGGCCGTGACGGTCGTGACGGCGCTCGTGCTGGTGCCCGTCGCCAACGCCAATGCTGCCGTGACTCCGCTCGTCGCGCAGGCGTTCACCGGATCTAGTGTCACCAATGAGTGGTACCTGCCGCCGGCGGCCTCGGGGACCAACGACACCTGTCTCACCGCAGGTACCCTCACGACCCAGCTGCCGATCCCCGGGTGCAACCTGGCGACGCCCGACGCGAGCGGCTCCGGCACGCTGCGGCTGACCCCCAACACGGGCAGCAAGGTCGGCTCGACCTTCTACCAGACCAGCCTGCCGACCTCCGCGGGCCTCGACATCAAGTTCAACACCTACCAGTACAACGCGACGAGCACCTCGGGCGCCGACGGCATCGGCTTCGCCCTCACCGCGGTCGACCCGGCCAACCCGACCCCGCCCGTGGTGACCGGCCCGGTGGGTGGCTCGCTCGGCTATACGACGACCGGCGCCTCCAAGGGCATCCCGTACGGCTACATCGGCTATGGCGCCGACGCCTGGGGCAACTTCGCCAACTCCACGTTCGGCGGCTCGACCTGCACCCTGCCGGCCGGCCTCACCGCGGGCAAGGCCTACCCCGAGAACCTCACGGTCCGCGGCCCAGGCAACAACACGACCGGCTACTGCATCTTGGGTACGACCGCGTCGGTCGCCCCGGTCGCCAACGGTGGCGGCTCCGGCGGCACGGTGAGCAACCTCGGTGGCGGCTTCCTCGACGTGCAGAGCTCGACCACCCGGCCCCGCCCGGTCGCTGCCGAGCTCGCGATGAACCCCACCAACGCCGCGGCAACGACGGCCTCTGGCCTGAGCGTGCCGGCCAACAGCTACCTGATCCAGGTCACGCCGTACACGTCCACCACCGGCGCGACCCTGGGCAGCCCGCAGGTGCTGACCGGCCTGCTGCCGACGACCGCCAACAACACGACGCTGGCCGGCTTCCCGTCGTCCTGGATCAACCCCGCCACGGGTGTCCCGTACCAGGTCGCCTTCGGGTGGGTCGCCTCGACCGGTGGGTCGAACGAGATCCACGAGGTCGACAGCCTCGTCGCGACGACCCTGAGCGGCCAGCTGCCGGTCCTCGGCCTGGGCATGACCGACAACGAGAGCGGCAAGTTCCTCACCAGCAACCAGGCGGTCATCACCCTCAGCCCGTCGGTCACCCTCGCCGGCGGCCCGGAGATCGACCCGCTGACGGTCACCGACGTGTTCCCCACCGGCCTCGTCCCGGGCACCGCGACCAGCAGCTCGCTGTGGACCTGCACGACCGTGGGCCAGAAGGTGACCTGCACCTATGCCCCGTCGGTGCCGATCCCGGCCGGTACCAGCCTGCCGGCCATCACGATCCCGGTCACGACTGCCAGCGCGCTGGCCAACCCGCTGACGAACACGGCCCGCATGGGGTCGATCGACGGCGCACCTGACGCGACCACGCTCTACTACGCGACCTCGACCCTGGGCGCGTCCGTGAGTGCGGCATCGGTCCCGTACGGGACCGCTGCCGTGCTCGGCACGACCGGGCTGCCGTCCAACGCGACCGGCACCGTCGTCTACAAGTCCGGCGCGACCACCCTGTGCACGATCGTGCTCGCGTCGGCGACGACCTGCTCGACCGGCACCGCGCTGGCGCCCGGCACCTACCCGGTGACCGCGACCTACTCCGGCGACACGGCCTATCTCGGGGCAACGGCAAGCACGACCTTCACCGTGACCAAGGCGACGACCGCGATCACGGCCACGGCGGCGCCGACGAGCACCGGCTGGGGCAATGCCGTCACGCTGACAGCGGGCAACGTGCCCGGGCCGGCCACCGGCTCGATCGTCTTCACCTCCGGCGCCACGACGCTCTGCACCGCGACGCTGCCGACGCTCTCCTGCCTCACCTCGAGCACGCTCGCCGCCGGCACCTACCCGGTCACCGCGACCTACGCAGGTGACAGCAACTACACCGGCTCGACGGCGTCGACGTCGTTCACGATTGTGCCGACGGCCACCACCTTCACCGTCGCACCGACGCCGGCCACCGTGACGTACGGGACGGCTACTTCCCTTGCGGAGACCGGACTTCCGGTCGGTGCGACCGGCACCGTGACCTACAAGACCGGCGCCACGACACTGTGTGTCGCAACGCTGCCGGCCATCAGCTGCACCACCCCGACGACCCAGGGGGCCGGCTCGGTCCCGGTGACGGCGACCTACAGCGGCGACAGCCACTACGCCACCTCGACGGCGACGACGAGTTATCTGGTCAACAAGGCAGCGACCGCTGTGGCCGCCGCGGCCACGCCGGCCAGCACCCCGTACGGGACAGCCGACACCCTGAGCGACAGCAACCTGCCGGCAGCAGCCACGGGCACGGTGACCTTCGCCTCCGGCGGCACGACGCTCTGTGTCGCGACCCTGCCGGCCACCTCCTGCACGGCTCCCGCCTCGCTCGTCGTCGGCAGCTACGCCACGACGGCGACGTACAGCGGCGACAGCAACTTCACCGGGTCGACCGACACCACGACGTTCACCGTCACCAAGGCCGCGTCGCCGTTCACGGCCACCGCCGCTCCGGCCTCCGTCTCGTACGGAACGGCCGTGACGCTGGCGGAGTCAGGCATCGTCAGCGGTGCCACGGGCACGGTGACCTTCGCGTCCGGTGGCAGCACGCTGTGCGTCGCGACCCTGCCCGCGACCAGCTGTGCGACCGGCACCGCCCTCGACCCCGCGAGCTACCCGGTGACGGCGACCTACAGCGGCGACAGCAACCACGCGTCGTCGTCGGCGACCACGAGCTTTGCCGTGACCAAGGTCGCGTCGCCCTTCACTGCGGCGGCCGCCCCGGCGAGCGCCGGCTTCGGCAACAGCGTCACCCTGTCTGAGTCGGGCATCGCCAGTGGTGCCACGGGCACGGTGACCTTCGCGTCCGGTGGCAGCACGCTCTGCGTCGCGACTTTGCCCGCGACCAGCTGCGGCACCTCGGCGACCCTCGCCGCAGGCCCCTACCCCGTCGTCGCGACCTACAGCGGCGACATCGACCACGCGACCTCGACGGCGAGCACGAGCTTCACGATCACCACCGTGGCCACTGCCTTCACCGCTTCGGCGACCCCGGCGACCGTGACGTACGGCGCCGTCGTGACCCTCGCCGAGACCGGCCTCGCGGCCAACGCGACGGGTACGGTGACCTTCGCGTCCGGCGGCAGCCCGCTCTGCGTCGCGACCCTGCCGGCCACCAGCTGTGGCACGTCGACCACCCTCGCCGTCGGCTCCTACCCCACCACGGCGACCTACTCCGGCGACGGCAACTACGTCGGCTCGACGGCCACGACCAGCTTTGCCGTCACCAAGATCGCGTCGCCGGTCACCGCGAGCGTCACCCCCGCGACCACCCCGTACGAGACGTCCACGACGCTCAAGGAGTCGGGTCTCCCGGCGGCCGCGACCGGCACGGTGACGTTCACCTCCGGCGGCACGACGCTGTGCACCGTGACGCTCGGCAGCGGCAACACCTGCGCGACGCCGGCCACTCTCGTCGTCGGCACCTACCCCGTGACGGCGACCTACTCCGGCGACGCCACCCACCTCGGCTCGACCGACACCACGTCGTTCACCGTGACCAAGGAGCCGACGTCGTTCACCGCGGCGCCGACGCCAGCAAGCGCCCCGTACGGAACCAAGATCACCCTGACGGACGCCGGGCTGGTGGCCGGCGCGACCGGCACCATCACGTTCGCCTCCGGCGGCACGACGCTGTGCACGCTCGACGTGACGACCGACACCTCGTGCGACACGGCCGCGACGCTCAACCCGGCCGTCTACCCAGTGACCGCGACCTACGGCGGCGACGCCAACCACGCCTCGTCGACCGCGTCGACGTCCTTCACCATCACCAAGGCGCCGGCGCCGTTCACCGCCAAGGCCACCCCGGCGAGCGTGGTCTTCGGCAACGCCGTGACGCTGTCGGCGACCAGCCTGCCGGCCGGTGCGACCGGCACGGTGACCTTCGCCTCGGGTGGCACGACGCTGTGCACCGTCACGTTGAGCAGCGGCACCAGCTGCCTGACGTCGGCCAGCCTCGACCCGGGCAGCTACCCGGTCACGGCGACCTACAGCGGCGACGCCCACTTTGCGTCGGCCACCGACACCACGACGTTCGCGGTGACCCCCCAGGCGACCGCGCTGGCGGTCTCCGCGACCCCCGCCTCGGTGGCGTACAGCACGGCGGTCACCCTCGGTGAGTCGGGCCTGCCTGCTGGCGCGACCGGCACGGTCACCCTCGACTGGGGCACCGGCTCGACCTGCGTCGTGACCCTGGGCAGCGCGACCAGCTGCGCCACCCCAGCAACCCTGGCCCCTGGCTCGTACACCGTGACCGGCAGCTACAGCGGCGACGTCGACTACTCGGCCTCGACCGCGACCAGTGCCTTCGTCGTGACCAAGGCACCGACCGCGGTGGTCGCCGGCGCGACGCCTGCGCATGTGACCTACGGCTCGGCGGACACGCTCAAGGAGTCGGGCCTGCCTGGCGGCGCGACCGGCACCGTGGCCTTCACCTCCGGCGGCACGACGCTGTGCACCGTGACGCTCGGCGGTCCGGCGACCTGCGCAACCCCGGCCACCCTGCCCGCCGGCAGCTACCCGGTCACGGCGACCTACAGCGGCGATGCCCACTTCACCGGCTCGGTCGACACGGTGACCTTCGTCGTCGACCCGGCCGCCACGGCGATCACGGCGGCGGCGACCCCCGGCTCGGTGGCCTTCGGCAGCCCGGTCACGTTGTCCGCGGGCAACCTCCCGGCGGGCGGTACGGGCACCCTGACCTTCACCTCCGGCGGCGCCACGCTATGCACCACCACGCTGCCGACCCTGAGCTGCGTCACCCCGAGCACCTTGCCCGCCGCCACCTACCCCGTGGTCGCGACCTACTCGGGCGACAACAACTTCTCCGGCTCGTCGGCCACTACGACGTTCGACGTCACGGCGGCGACCACGCACCTCGCGGTGGGCGCCAGCCCGGCCACGACGACCCACGGCAACCCGATCACGCTGACCACGGGTGGCCTGCCCGCTGACGCGACGGGCCTCGTGACGTTCACCTACCTCGGGTCCACCCTGTGCACCGTCGACGTGGCGGTCACCTCGACGTGCTCGACGTCGTCGACCCTCGCGGTGGGCAACTACGGCACCGTCACCGGCTCTTACGCCGGCGACGCCAACCACGCCCCCTCGTCGGCGACGACGACCTTCGCCATCACCATGGTGGTCAGCTCGCTCAGCGCCACCGCGACTCCGGCCTCGGTTGCGTACGGGACCGCCGTGACCCTGTCCGAGGGCAACCTCGCGAGCGACGCGACCGGCACGGTGACCTTCACCTCCGGCGGCACCACGTTGTGCAGCGTGGATGTGGCGACGGCGACGTCTTGTGACACATCGGCGACGCTGGCGGTCGGCACCTACCCCGTCACCGCCACCTACTCCGGCGACGGCTCGCACTCCGGCGCGACAGCGACGACGAGCTTTGTCGTGGGCACGGCCGCGACTGCCGTGTCGGTCGCCGCCACCCCCGGGACCGTCTCGTACGGGACCGCCGTCACCCTCAGCGAGGCCAACCTGCCGGGCGCGGCGACGGGCACGGTGACCTTCACCTCCGGCGGCACCACGCTGTGCACCGTCGACGTCGCCACGGCGACCAGCTGCTCGACGAGCGCGTCCCTGGCCCCCGGTGCCTACCCCGTGACCGGCACCTACTCGGGTGACGCCCACTTCGCCGGGTCGTCGGACACCACGTCGTTCGCCGTGACCAAGGCGCCGACCAGCATCACCGGCTCAGCGCCGGCCAGCAGCCCCTACGCGACGCCCGTCACCGTCACCATCGGCGGCCTGCCGAGCGGTGCGACCGGCGTCGTGACCGCGAAGTCGGGCACCTTGACGCTGTGCACGGTGACGCTGCCCGCGACGTCCTGCGTCGTCTCGACCAACCTCCCGCCGGCGACGTACACCGCGACCGTCGACTACCCGGGCGACGCCCACTTCGTCGGCTCGACGGACACGTTCGGCTTCACCGTCACGACAGCGCCGACGGCCCTCACCGCCGCGGCGACCCCGGCCTCGGTGGTCTACCTGCAGCCGGTCACCCTGTCGCCGGGCAACCTGCCGAGCGACGCGACCGGCACGGTCACGTTCACCTCCGGCGGCACGACGTTGTGCACGGTCGACCTGGCCACCGCGACGTCCTGCCTCACGTCGTCGTCGCTGCCGGCGGCGACCTACCCGGTGCTCGCCACCTACCCCGGCGACAGCCACTACGACGGCTCGACGGCTACGACCACCTTCACCGTCGGCGCCCTGGCGACGTCGTTCACCGTGACCGCCACGCCGCCCACGGCCTCCTTCGGCAGCGCGGTCACGCTGACCCCGTCCGGGCTGCCGGCCGGCGCGACTGGCACGGTCGTCATGAAGTCGGGCGCGACCACGCTCTGCACGGTCACCCTGGGCACCGGTACGACCTGTGACGCGCCTGCCTCGACGCCCGTCGGCAGCTACCCGGTCACCGCCTACTACTCCGGCGACAGCAACTTCGCCGGCTCGACGGCCACGACGTCCTTCACGGTGGTCAAGGCCCCGGCGCCGTTCACCGCAGCCGCCTCGCCCACGCCCTCGCCGTACGGCACGGTCGTGACCCTGAGCGACAGCGGTCTCCCGGCCGGGGCCACGGGTACGGTGCGGTTCCACACGGGCGCCACGACCTACTGCGTGGCGACCTTGCCCGCGACCTCGTGCAGCACCTCCGCCACCCTCGACCCGGCGACCTACCCGGTCACGGCCGACTACTCGGGCGACGGCTCGCACGTCGCGTCGATCGCGACCACGTCGTTCGAGATCGACAAGGCGCCGGTGACCATGACCGCCGCCGCGACGCCGACAGGCACCGCGTACGGCAACGCTGTCACCCTCAGCGGCGGCGGCCTGCCCGGCGGCGCGACGGGCACCGTCACGTTCGCCTCCGGCGGCACGACCCTCTGCGTGGTGGCCCTGCCGGCGACGAGCTGCGCGACGTCCTCGACGCTGGCGGTCGCGACCTACCCGGTGACGGCCACCTACTCCGGTGACGTCGACCACCTCGGCGCCACCGCGACCACCAGCTTCGCCATCGGCAAGGCGGCCACCACGGTCAGTGCTGCGGCCAGCCCCGGCTCGGTGACGTACGGCACGCCGGTCACCCTGACCGAGGGCGGCCTGCCCGCGACCGCCACCGGCACGGTGACGTTCACCGCTGGCGGTCAGGTGCTGTGCATCGTCGACATCACGACCGCCACCGGCTGCCCGACCTCGAGCAGCCTGCCCGCGGGCACCTACACCGTTACCGCCACCTACTCCGGCGACCCGAGCTGGGCCGGCTCGACCGGCACGACGACGTTCACGGTCACGCAGGCCACCGTGACGATGTCGGCCGTCGCGACGCCGCCGACCGTCGTCTACGGTCACCCGAGCACCCTCGTACCGAGCGGCCTCCCGGCGGGCGCGACCGGCACGGTCATCTTCACCAGCGGCACGATGCCGCTCTGCACCGTGACCCTCGGCTCGGCGACCTCCTGCGACACGTCGGCCACGGTCGACACCGGGGTGTACGCGATCGACGCGACCTACAGTGGCGACGCCAACTACGCGGGCGTGGTCGCGGCCACGTCCCTGACGGTCACCAAGGCCCCCGTCACGATCACGGCATCCGCTTCCCCGAGCAGCACGTCGTACGGGACGCAGGTGCTGCTGACCACGACCGGCATCCCGGCGGGCGCTACCGGCACGGTGGCCTTCGTCAGCGGCGGCGCCCCGCTGTGCACGGCGACCCTGCCCGCGACTGGGTGTGGCACGTCGAGCGCGCTGCCGGTGGGCTCCTACGACGTCACTGTCACCTACTCCGGCGACAGCAACCACGCCCCGGCCACCACGTCCACGTCCTTCGTCGTGACGACGGCCGCCTCGACGCTGACCGCGGCGGCCAACCCGGCCGCGGTGCCGCACGGCAGCGCCACCACCCTGACCTACGCCGGGCTGCCGGCCGGCGCCACGGGCACGGTGTCGTTCAGCGCCGGCGGCGTGGTGCTGTGCACGGCCACGGTCGGCACCCAGAGCGGCTGCCTCACGTCGGTGACCCTGGCGACCGGCGACTACGCGGTGACGGCGACCTACTCCGGTGACCCGCACTACGCGGGCGAGACGGCCACCACCGGCTTCACCGTCGGGCCGGTGGCGTCGACCTTCCACACCAGCGGGCCGGTGCGCACACCCCAACAGACCTCGGTCACCGAGCCGAACGGCGACACGATCACGCTGCTCGACAACGAGGGCAAGGCGGTGCTGAAGGTCCTCGAGCCGGGCCAGGGCACGTACACCCTCAACCCCAAGACCGGCGTCATTACCTTCACGCCCGTCTCGACCTTCGTCGGCGTAGCCGACCCGGTGCGCTACCGGATCACCGACCCGGCCGGGCAGAGCGACACCGGCACCTATCGCGCGCTCGTCGTAGCCCCGACCCCGCCGCACCCGGCAGGCCTGAGCACCACCGGTCCGGTCGACAGCCTGCAGCACGCGATCGTCGCGGTGCCGCGCGGTGACACGGCGACCCTGGTCGACGGGCACGGCCACCAGGTGCAGAGCCTGCAGCTCGCCGGCGCCGGCACCTACACGATGAAGCCCGGCTCGGGCCAGATCACCTTCCAGCCGGAGCACGGCTTCATCGGCACCCCGCCGCCGGTGACGTTCGCCGTCGTCGACCCGTTCGCTCAGGTCGGCGCCGCGACGTACCAGGCGACGGTGTACGGGACCACCGTGCCGCCTGCGCCGGTCCACGGCTCGCCGCTGCCGTTCGAGCCGCCCGGCATCCCGGTCAACCTGCCGTTCACCGGCTTCAACGCCGAGCGGCTGATGCTGGTGACCGCGTTCATGGTCGCTCTCGGCACGGTCATGGTCGTCGGCTCGCGCCGCAGCGTGACCGGGCGCTTCTTCGGCCACGCCGACTGACCAACCGACCCCGCGCCGCCCCCCAACCACCCAAGCTCCCCCTTTCGGATCACTGGGCGTTTCTGGCGGCAATGCCGGTCGTCATACAAGCCAAGCCGCCCCACTGATCGTGGATCACTGGGGCGTTCTGGTGGACATGACCGCCGTCATAGCCGCCGAAGGCGCCCAGTGATCCACAACGGGGGGTACGGCTCCCAGGTGGTCGCAGCGTGGTCCGGTGGGGCGCGAGGGTCAGGCCGTGCGGGCGTCGTACGCGGCGCGGGCCTGGCCGAGCTGGACCGACGAGCCCTCGAGAACGTCGGCGAGGTCGCGCAGCCGGCCAGCCACGTCGGCGCCGAGCGGGGTGAGGGAGTACTCCACCCGCGGCGGGATCGCGGAGTGGACCTCGCGGGTCACCAGGCCGTCGCGCTCGAGGGACTGCAGCGTCTGCGACAGCATCTTCTCGCTGACCCCGTCGACCCGGCGGCGCAGCGCGTTGAACCGGTAGCTGCCCTCGCCCAGGGCCAGCATCGCGAGGATGCCCCACTTGCTGGCGACGTCCTCGAGGGTCTGACGGGACGTGCAGCCGTGCGCGAAGACGTCGGCGATGAGCGCGTCGCTGGGGCCGTCCGCCGGCGCGCAGGTGTCGCTCGAGGTGGCCATGCATCCAGTCTAGCGGTCGCACTGGCCGATTCGCTAGCACTGTGTAATAGTTAGTGCCACCCATCAGATAGTACTAACCCAGGGAGTCCTCATGAGTGTCATCGCCGTCACCGGAGCCACCGGCCAGCTGGGCCACCTCATCGTCGAGGGGCTGCTCGCCTCAGGGGTGCCTGCGGCAGACGTCGTGGCCTTCGCCCGTACCTCGGAGAAGGCCGGTGACCTGGCCGCCCGCGGGGTCCAGGTGCGCGTAGCCGACTACGACGAGCCCGCCACCCTCGCGCCCGCTCTCGCCGGCGTCGACGTGCTGATGTTCGTCTCCGGTAGCGAGGCCGGCCGGCGCATCCCGCAGCACGCCGCGCTGGTCGATGCCGCCAAGGCCGCGGGCGTCGCGCGCATCGTCTACACCAGCATCACCCACGCCGACACCAACCCGATGGCGCTGGCCGCCGAGCACAAGGCGACCGAGGAGCTGCTCGCCGCGTCTGGGATCCCCTACATTGCCCTGCGCAACAGCTGGTACATCGAGAACTACACCAGCCAGCTCGACGACTACCTGGCGCGCGGCGCGATCGTCGGTGCGGCCGCTGACGGCAGCGTCTCCGCGGCCACCCGCGCCGACTACGCCGCCGCGGCGGTTGCCGTGCTGACCGGCGCGGGCAACGACCGGGTCGTGTACGAGCTGGGCGGCCCGGCCTTCACGATCGCCGAGCTGGCGGCCACCATCACCGAGGTCACCGGCGTTACCGTCGTGTCCACCAATCTGTCGACGACCGACTACGCCGAGGCACTCGAGTCGTACGGCCTCCCGGCGCCGACCGCCGCCTTCGTGGCCTCGCTCGACGAGGGCATCGCGCACGGCGAGCTCGAGGTCAGCGACGCCGACCTGGTCGGGCTCATCGGCCGGCCGGCCACCCCGCTCGCCGACGCGGTTGCGGCCGCCAAGGCCTGAGCTTGCGCGGGTTCACTAGGCTGGTGGGAGACCCGAACCACTGGCCGGAGGCCCGCGTTGACCAGCACCCACCGCGAGCCGAACGAAGTGCGCTGCGCACTCCAGCTCACGGTCACCACGCCCGCCGAGATCGTGCTCCAGGTGGCGGCAGCCGGCCCGGACGAGCTGGTCTTCGGCGAGCTGCTCTCGGCCAGCGTCGACGGCGCGCTGATCCCGTACGACGAGCTCGAGGGCGCGGCCGGCGGGCGGCAGCACCTGCTGCGCGCCCACCCGGGCCACCTCGTGGTGGTCTATGACGCCAAGGTCAGCCGCGACCCGGTCGGCGACGCCCAGGTCGTGACGATGCGCGACCGCATCGATGCGCTGCGGCCGAGCCGCTACTGCCCGTCGGACCGGCTCTCCGGGTTCGCCGGCAGTCGCTTCGGCCGCGAGCCGTCGGCGTTGGACAAGGTCCGGGCGATCTGCGCCTACGTCAACCTGCACATCCGCTACGTCAGCGGCAGCAGCGACGGCACCACCGACGCGGTCGACACCCTGGTCTCGGGCGCAGGTGTGTGTCGCGACTTCGCCCACCTTGTCGCAGCTCTCTGCCGGGCGGTCGACGTGCCGGCGCGCGTGACCGGCGTCTACGCGCCCGGTCTGTCGCCGATGGACCTGCACGCCGTCGTCGAGACCGACATCGACGGGCGCTGGCAGGTCTGGGACGCCACGCGACTCGCGCCCCGGCCCAGCCTCGTCCGCATCGCCACCGGCCGCGACGCCGCCGACACGGCGTTCGCGACGGTGCTCTCCGGCAATGCCGACCTCACGAGCCTCCAGGTCACGGCGGTCGCCGGGGGCCGGCTGCCGTACGACGACCAGGTCAGCCTGGTCACGCTCGACTGACGATGGCCAACGCCGCAAAACAGGTCAAAATGGACCTATGACCAGCGTCCCGCCCTACGCCACCCTCGTCCGGGCGGACAACCCGGGGCCGATGACGCTCGAGGGGACCAACTCCTGGGTGCTGCGCGGCGACGCCGGTGTCGTGGTCGTCGACCCCGGACCCGCGCTGCCCGGCCACCTCGACCAGCTGACGTCGTACGGGCGGGTGCTGCTGGTGCTGCTCACGCACGGCCACGCAGACCATGCCGCGTCGGCGAGCGAGCTCAGCGACCGGGTGGACGCGCCTGTCGCTGCGCTGGATCCCTTGCTGTGCAGGCGATCTGAGTCGTTCCATGACCGCGACCGGCTCGACGTGCCGGGGCTGCCCCCGCTGACGGTCCTCGCCACCCCGGGTCACACGGGGGACAGCGTGTGCTTCGAGGTCGACGGGGCGCTGGTCACCGGAGACACGCTGCTCGGCCGGGGCTCGACCATGGTCGGCCACCCGGACGGGCGGCTCGACGACTACTTCGCGACGCTCCGCCTGATCGCCCTGCGGGCGACGGCCGACACGGTGCTGCTCCCCGGGCACGGCCCCGCGGGTGGCAACGTGCTCGAGGCCGTCGACCGCGCCCTGGCCCACCGGGTCGAGCGCCTCGAGCAGGTCCGCCGGGCTGTCAATGCCGGGGCCACCACCGCCGACAGCGTGGTGGAACAGGTCTACGCCGGGGTCGAGCCGGGGCTGTTGCCTGCCGCTCTGGCGACAGTGCGGGCCCAGCTCGCCTATCTCGTCGCCGAAGGTGGCGGCCGCGGCTGAGGCTGGGTCGGGGAACAGCAGGACGTCACCGAACGTTGTCGGCATCGCCGTCCCTGGATGCGCTGGTGGGTGACCGCCGACAGACGACGCCCTCGCGCGTGGCAGTCAAGCATGGGCGATGCGGTGGGTTCGATTCCCCCGACGGCACCAGAGTTGTCCGTCAGGTCCGGTACGGGCCTGCGGAGCCTTGCGCACTCAGCCCCAGGGCCGGGCACGTTTCCCGAACGCCGCGACCTCGGTGAAGGTGGCGTAGTCGTTGAGTGCCGGGCTGGCCGCCGGGGTCGCGAAGACCGGGCCGGTGAACGGAGTGCTCGGCGGGATCGTCGCCACGGGAGCTGCCGGCGCCGCTTGACTCGGGGTGGCCGACGCTGTGGGGGATGCCGGTCGGGTGAGCCCGCTGAGCGCCTCCGCCAGGATCGCCGCGGTCGGAGACGCCGCACGTTCGGCTGTCGCTGCAGGGGCTGCCGCCGTGACCGCCGGGCTGGGCGCCGGAGCCGTGGCCGCGGTTGGCGGCATCACGACGTGAGCGGCGGCGGGTGTCGCTGGTTGGGGTGTCGCTGCTAGGGGTGTGGTCGTCGCGGGGGCTGCGGCGGCCGAGGGGGCGAGCGGTCGGGGAGCGCCCGGCATGACGAACGTGTCCGGCATGGTGAACCGTTGCGCGGGCACGGGAGCGACGGCGGGTGCCGTGGCCGGGGTCGGTACAGGAGCCGTAGCGACATCAGGAGTCGGCGCGGGCGCGGCAGCCGTCGACGGCGCGGGGGTGGCGACCGGGGCTGCCGCGGGAGCCGTGGCTGCGGCGGGCTTGCCCGCCTGCAAGAAGCTGGCCGGCGGGGCGGCGGGCGGTGCGCTCTGGGCCCGGGGCGGCACGAATGCCGGTGGCTTGGGGAGGATCTCGGAGAGCGCCGGCCGTGCCTCGGTCTCGACTACCTCGGCGCCGCAGGTGGCGCAGCCCTGCCAGCGCGCCTCGAGCCGGGTGCCGCAGCTGTGGCACAGGGGCCGCTTGAGGGCGGTGCGGCACCACGGGCAGAAGGACATGTGGACGCCCACCTGACGGGTGCAGGTGTGGCAGTGCGTACCGCTGCTGGGGTCCACCGCGTCGACATGGGTGACCCGCAGGACCTCCTCGTACGTGGTGACACCACGGCGGGCGGCGGCCAGTGCGGACATCCTCAGCGTGGCGACGCCTTCGGCCTGAGCGACCGCTGTCAACGCGCCCTCGGTCGGGTTGTCCAGCAGAACGGCGCGCAGGCCGGCAGTCACGGGCAGCACCTCGAAGATGCCGGTGCGGCCCTTGTAGCCGGAGCCGCCGCAGTTCGAGCAGCCCGTGCCCATGCGCGGCGCGGACCCCACGAGCTCGTGGTCGGTCAGGCCGAGCAGCGAGAGCACCTCGGCGGACGGGCGGTGGGGTGCGCTGCAGTCCGGGCAGACGCGCCGGACGAGGCGCTGGGCCACGACGAGGGTCAGGGACGAGGCCACGAGGAACGGCTCGACGCCCATGTCGACGATGCGGGTGATGGCCCGTACCGCATCGTTGGTGTGCAGGGTCGTGAGGACGAGGTGGCCGGTCAGCGACGCCTGCAGCGACAGCTCGGCGGTCTCCTGGTCACGGGTCTCACCGACGAGGACGACGTCCGGGTCCTGGCGCAGCACCGAGCGGAGCCCGGCGGCGAAGGTCATGCCGGCCTTGACGTTGATCTGGACCTGGGTGATGCCGGGGAACTGCACCTCGACCGGGTCCTCGAGGGTGATGATGTTGCGCTCGGGGCTGAGGGTCGCCTGGATCGCGGCGTACAGCGTGTTGGTCTTGCCGGAGCCGGTCGGGCCGGTGATCAGGATCAGGCCCTGCGGCGCCTCGAGGGCGGCCCGCAGGATGTCCAGCTGGAACGGCTCCATGCCGCTCTTCTCGAGTGCGGGGATGTCCTCACCGCGGGAGAGCAGCCGGATCACGATCTTCTCGCCGTGCAGGCTGGGCAGCGTCGAGACCCGGGCGTCGAGCGGTTGGCCGTCGAGCGAGAGCCGGGCGCGGCCGTCCTGCGGCTTGCGTCGCTCGGCGATGTCGAGGCCGGCCACGATCTTGATCCGGCTGGCGACGGCGGGCGCAGCGGTGCGGGGGACGGTCATGACGTCGCGGAGTACACCGTCGATGCGGAACCGGATGCGCAGGGCGTTGGCCTGCGGCTCGATGTGGATGTCGGAGGCGCGGCTCGCGGCGGCGTCTTTGAAGATGACGTCGACCAGTCGCACGATCGGCGCGGTGGCCGCAGCCTTGTCGGCATCGGTCTCGGTCGGCAGCACCGCGGCGATCGTCTCGGCGTCGAAGAGCGAGGCGACGTCGTTGTTGTCGGCGAGGGTCCAAGCCTTGCGCAGCTGCTCGTGCAGCTGGGTGTTGGTGGCGATGACGACGCGCAGGTTGCCGGCGCCGGTGTGGAAGCGCACGTCGTCCAGGGCGAGCAGGTTGGTCGGGTCGCTCACCGCGACCGTGATCTGCTTGCCGTTCTGCTGGAGGACGAGGACGCCTTCGCGCTCGGCCATGTCGCGCGGCACGAGGCGGGCGGCCTCGGGCGACATCGGGGTGCGCGAGAGGTCGACGAGCTCGAAGCCCAGCGCACGCGCCAAAGCCTGCGCCACCTGGGCCTCGGTGGCGAAGTGCATGTCGACGATGACCGAGCCGACCCGGCGTCGCGGGGTTCCTGAGGGAGTGGCCGCCTGCTCGGCCAGGGCAAGCTGCAGCTGCGCCTCGGAGATCACGCCGGAGGCGACCAGCACCTCACCGATCCGACGGCGCCGCGGAGCCGAGTCGCGCGCCTTCATGGCGGCCGCTTTGAGCTCAGGCGTGTCGTACAGCATGGCGTTGCGCTGCGACGGCGGGACAATCGACATGTCAGTGATCTCGGCGCTTCCGGGCCGAGGTAGATGACTACTCCTAACTAGCCCGCCGACTTTCAGTTGCTGTGACAAGAGCAACTACCAGGGTCTCGACGTAGCGGCGGAGCAGTTCGCCGGTCGTGTCGTGGGTGGGGTTGACCTCGGTGAGCACGACGGCCGCCAGCCGTCGCGCGCCGAACAGCTCGCGCAGCACGACGCCAGCGGTCTCGACGGGTACGCCGGTGCCGTAGTGCGGGAAGTCGGCGAGCGGGAGGTCGCCGGAGTCGACCGCATCCACGTCGAAGTGGACGACGACCCGTGCCTCGTCCCGGTCCAGGGCGGCGAGTGCCGCCCGCGCGACGCCGCGAGGATCCGTACGAACCGCTCCATCGCTGAAGTGCAGCAGCCGTGGGCGGTCGGCGAGCGCTGCGGCGTCGAAGCTCGCCGGGTCGCCGGCGTCGTAGCCGAGCATGACGAGCTGGTGCGGGCCGAGCATCGGGGTCGTCCGGCCTATCCGGGCGAGGGCGGTGTCGGCGATGCCGAGCAGGTGGGCAACGCCGGTGGCGTCGAGGACGCCGCTGCCCTTGCGGCCTGGTGCGACGAGGTCGGCGTCACCGTCCACGTAGGCCAGCCGGACGTCGTCGTGCACCCGCTGGAGCCCCGCCACGACGCCGAGCGTGATCGTGCAGTCGCCCCCGAGCACGATCGGGGTACGGCCGAGGCGGGCCTGTGTCTCGACGGCATCGGCCACCGCACCGGCGACGCGGACGACGGCCGCCAGGTTGCGTGCCGAGGCGTGGGCATCGTCTGGTCGGAAGGCCTCGCCGGCCACATCGCCCACGTCGACGACGTCGAGGCCGGCGGCGACCAAGCGCTCGACCAACCCGTGTGCCCGTAGCGCCGCCGGCGCCCGCTCCTGACCCGCGTGGTGGGCTCCGGCGCTGGTGGGCACGCCGATGACGGCGTAGTTCGCTTCCACTAGCCCACGATGCCCGCGAGGTAAATGGTCAATCCGGGTCCTTGATCCAGACTTTTGTATACAGATACAGTGTGGTGCAGCCGGTCCGACCCGAACCCCCCGTCGCGGTCGGACCGGCTCCCTCGTGCGGCACAATGGCCGACATGTCCTCCACGCCCGGCAGCTTCCGCCGCATCGGCGAGCGCCTCGGTGTGCTCTACCCCGCCGACCACCCGCTGCGGCGCGATCGCAGCGCCCGCTCGCGCGCGTTCGGCCTGCGCATGCTGGGCTTCTACGTGTCTGCTGCGGTGCTCTTCTGGGTCGTGTACGGGGTGAAGCACCAACCCGCGGCGTTCGCCGCCGCTGCCGTCCTGACCTTCTTCGCCGTCATGAAGGCCCGCGGCCTCACCAAGCCGCGGGACTGATCCGGCTCAGCGCAGCGCCCCGAGCAGGCTCTGGTACTTGCCACCGGCGCCTTCGAGTGTCTCGTGGGTGCCGCGCTCGATGATGCGGCCGTGGTCGAGCACCACGATCTGGTCGGCGTCCCGCACGGTCGAGAGCCGGTGGGCGATCGCGACGGTCGTGCGCCCGGTGGCCAGCGCTTTCAGTGCCTCCTGCACCGACCGCTCGGTCTCGTTGTCGAGGGCGCTGGTTGCCTCGTCCAGGACCAGGATCGGCGGGTCACGCAGCAGCATGCGGGCGATGGCCAGCCGCTGCCGCTCGCCGCCGGAGAACCGATGGCCTCGCGCGCCGACCAGCGTGTTGTACCCCTCGGGCAGGGACGCGATGAGGTCGTGGATGTGGGCGGTGTGGGCGGCGGCCTCGACCTCGGCGTCGGTTGCGCCAGGCGCGGCGAAGCGGAGGTTCTCGCGCACGGTGTCGTGGAAGAGGTAAATGTCCTGTGCCACCAGGCCGACTGCCCCGGAGAGGGCGTCGCTGTGCAGGTCGCGGACGTCGACGCCGTCGATGGCGACCTGGCCGCCGTCGACGTCGTACAGCCGGGCGATGAGGTAGGCGAGCGTGGTCTTGCCCGCACCGGTCGCGCCGACGAGGGCGGTCGTGGTCCCCGCGGGGATGGTGAGGTCGATGTCCTGGAGCGTGAGGGGTCCGGGCTCGTCGTACCTGAAGGACACGTTGGTGAAGGTGACGTCACCGCGTACAGCTGGAAGTCCTTGTGCACCAGGCTTTGTCGCCACGTCGATGGGCAGGTCGAGCACCTCGAAGATGCGACCGAAGAGCGCCATCGAGCTGGAGAAGGCGACGCCGATGCCCTGCAGCGTCGAGGCAGGCGCGACCAGCCGGTTGAGCATGCTGGTGAAGGCGACGGCGGTGCCGATGGAGACGCCGCGGTGGTCGTTGGCGGCGGCGAGACCGGCGACCAGGTAGACGATCGCGGGGATCATCGTCAGTGCCGCTCGTCGACTGGCCAGCTGCCAGCGGCCGGCCATGGCGAGCTCGACCTCGGTGTCGCCGAGGCGGCGTGACTCGGCGCTGAACCGGTCGATGAGCGTCTGCTGCCCGCCGGTGGTCTTGGTCAGCAGCACCCCGGAGACCGACAGCGTCTCCTCGACGAGTGCGGCGAGGCCGGCCTGCTTGCGGGCCCGGCTGCGGGTGATCTGCCGACGCGTGCGGCCGAGACGCATCGAGAAGGCGAGGAACAACGGGACGACGACCAGGCAAAGCAGGCCGAGCCGCCAGTTCATGATGAGGGCTGCCGCGGCGACCGCGGTGGCGCCGAGGGCCGACTGGACGGTGCCGCTGGCGGTGGACGTCACGACGTTGTCGACGCCGCCGATGTCGTTGGCCAGCCTCGACTGCAGGTCGCCGGCGCGCGCCTTGGTGAAGAACTTCAGCGACATCTGCTGCAGGTGCGTGTAGACGCCGACCCGCAGGTCGTGCATGACGAGCTGGCCGACGATCGTGGCGAGCCGCGTCGTCAGCACGCCGAGGGCCGCGGTCGCCAGGGCGGCAAGCAGCATGCCGACGGCCAGGATCGTCACGAGCGAGGCCGACCGCTCGGGCAGGGCGTGGTCGATGATGCCGCGGAGCAGGAACGGGGACACGACCGACGTCAGCCCTTGGACAGCCGACGCCAGCACCACGCCCGCGACGAGCAGCCGGTACGGGGCGAACAGCGCCGCGACTCGGCGGAACGGGACGACGTCGACGTCGTCCTGGGCGGACGTCACCGCTCGACCACACCTGGCGAGGCGTCGACGTCGGCGAGGCGCAGCATCAGCCGGGAGGCGACCACGAGCAGGTCTCGCTCGGCCTCCGTGAGCTCGGCCGCCATCACCTCTGCCAGCCACACGTCGCGCGGGTGCATGTCCTGCCGCAGCGCCTCG
This sequence comes from Acidothermaceae bacterium B102, assembly GCA_033097465.1. GTDB lineage: Bacteria > Actinomycetota > Actinomycetes > JAWWOL01 > JAWWOL01 > JAWWOL01. The sequence goes on along the minus strand of AP028633.1, from coordinate 1,186,912 downwards.
CGTCCTTCGGCGGTGATGGTGAGCAGCGCCTGACGGCCGTCGTCCGGGTCGGGCATCCGCTCGAGGAAGTGGTGGTCGAGCGCCGCCGCGAGTGTGCGGGTCAAGGCCTGCGGCGAGGTCCGCAGCCGGTGCGCCATCTCCCCCGCGGTCATCGCGCCGTGCCGCGCCAGCTGGCCGAGCGCGGCGACGGTGGTGGTGGTCAGCGTGCCGGGTCGCTCGGACCGCGCTCTGGCGGCGAGCGAGGTCACCCCGCGCCGAACCTCGCGCCCGGCCTGCTCCTCCAGCCTATCCATCGCCCGCTCAGTCGTTCGCATCTGCTGATGATAGGCCTCGTAAACCAAGCCTGCGCTGGTCGGATTACCTCAACATCTGCGTACGACCCCGTACCGCGCCATATGGCACGGCGGAGGCCGATTTCACGCGGGGCGCCTTGCCATATGGCGCGGTGGACGACTCGTACCGCGCCACTTGGCGCGGTCGGCACTGATTTCACGCGGGGCGCCTTGCCATATGGCGCGGTCGGGGCGGGTGGGAGACGCGGCGGTACGGACGTCGGCGCCCGGTCAGAGCGTGGCGAGCCAGGCGGCGGCCTCACCGGGAGAGCGCAGCCGCACCCAGGGCACGGCGGAGGCGCCCGCGAGCGTGGCGTACCTCGTGCGGTTGCCGGCGTGGGTCGTCCAGGCCCAGAGCAGGATGTTGCGGTCCGGGTCGAGGCTGACCAGGTTGCGCCACGACTCGCGGTTGCCGTTCCACAGCTCGCGGCGGAGCAGGACGCGGCCTGCGGTGCGCCGGAGCAGGCGCGACATCACGACCAGTCGCGAGTAGTCCAGCCAGATCCAGACGTCGGCCTCGACGAGGTCGCCGACCGCCGTTCGGTAGTTGCCGTCCACCACCCAACCGCCCCGCGAGGCACCGTACCCCGCCAGCACGGAGAGCAGCTCGGAGCGGAATTCTTCGCGCGGCGCCGGTTGCCAGTGGGCCCGGTGATGGATCGCGTCCAGCTCGACGAGGGGGAGGCCGAGTCGGGTGGCTGCCGCGCGGGCCAACGTGGTCTTGCCGGACCCGCTCGCCCCGACCACACCGACGTGCTGGGGTGGGGATGACAAGGACATCGTCAGCGGGCGCGGCGGCCGAGCCGGTCGGGGGCGAGCAGGACGACCGCGCGGCCTTCGAGGCGCAGCCACCCGCGGCCGGCGAAGTCGGCGAGGGCCTTGTTGACGGTCTCGCGCGAGGCGCCGACCAGCTGGGCCAGCTCCTCCTGCGTGAGGTCGTGGTTGACCCGGATGCCGCCGGACTCGGTGTGCCCGAACCGGTCGGCCAGCGAGAGCAGCGTCTTGGCCACTCTGCCTGGTACGTCGGAGAACACGAGGTCTGCGAGGGTCTCATTGGTACGGCGGAGCCGCTGCGCCAAGGCCTGCAGCAAGGCCGGCGCCACCTCGGGGTGCTCGTTGAGCCACGGCCGCAGGGCGTCGTGCGGGAACACCAGAAGGCGGCAGTCGGTCACCGCGGTCGCGCCCGACGTGCGCGGGGACGGGTCGAACAGGGACAGCTCGCCGAACATCTCGTTGGGCCCGAGGATGGCGAGGATGTTCTCGCGCCCGTCCGAGGCCGAGCGGGAGAGCTTGATCTTGCCTTCCTGGATGACGTAGAGCGCCTCACCGGGGTCGCCCTCGGCGAAGACGACGTCGCCACGGTTGGCGGTCAGGTGTGACAACGACGGCAGCAGTGCCGTCGTTGCCTCGGGCCCGAGCGCTGCGAACAGCGCGACCCGGGCGAGTCCGTCCTCCACGGCGATCAGTCTGCCGCAGCGAAGCCTTCCGTACGAGCGGAAGCACCGGCCTGTGCATGTCGGGGCTCGAGGCGTACGGCAACGATCGCGACATCGTCGTCCGGCCGGTCCGGGACCAGCCGCTGGAGCAGCACGTCGCAGAGGGTCGCGAGAGGCAGCGTCGCCAGCTCGGCGAGCAGCCGTTCGAGCCGGGCGAGTCCCTCGTCCAGCCCGGGCCCGCGGCGCTCGATGAGGCCGTCGGTGTACATCAGCACGGTCGCCCCGGGGACCAGGTCGATCTCGTGCATCGACCGCGCCGTGTCGGGGGCGACGCCGAGCAGCAGGTCGGCTTCAGGCCCGTTCAGCACCAGCGTGCCGCCGTCGGGGTGGATGGCCATCGGCGGCGGGTGGCCGGCATTGGACCAGCGCAGGGTCATCGTGCCCCGTGAGGTGGGGATGGCGTCGAGCTGGGCCACGACGGCGGTCGCGGTGGTCGGCAGCTGCAGCCCCTCGATCGCGGCGTCGAGCCGGCTGAGCACCGCCGCTGGCCCACCGCCGCTCTGCCAGGCGATGCCGCGGAGCAGGCCGCGCAGCTGGCCCATCGCCGCCGCTGCCTCGGTGTCGTGACCCACGACGTCGCCGATGACGAGGACCGTCGCGCCGCCGGGCTGGCGAAAGGCGTCGAACCAGTCGCCGCCCACGGACGCGGTCTCGGCCGCCGCCACGTAGCGGCCGACGATCTCGAGTCCGTCCACATGGGGTGGATCGGTCAGCAGGCTGCGCTGCAGGGCCTCTGCCCGGCCCCGCTGGTCGGCGTACATCATCGCGTTGTCGAGCGCCACGGCCGCCCGGGAGGCGACCTCGGTGGCCACTGCGACATCGGCGTCGGTCATGGCCGGTCGGTCGGCGTGGCGGTAGATCGTCAGCTGGCCGACCGTCCGTTCGCGGGAGCGCAGCGGCAGCAGGGCGGCGGACGCGGCGCCGAGCTCGGCCAGCAGGTCACGTGCCTCGCCCGCCACCATGACCTCGTTCGCCTCAGCCTGCAGCCGGTACGGGAGGACCTCGGCCTCCTCCGGGCGCGTGCCCCTGAACAGCAACGAGTGCTGCTTCATCGCCGCCAGCCGCAGCGCCGCGTAGCGCTCGACGAGCGGGCGCTGGCCGGGGTCGTGGTGCCAGGACGCGACGTCACGCGGCCCGGTGGCCTCGGCCAACGTCACGACGCACCAGTCGCCGAGCGCGGGCACGACGACCTTGGCAAGCCGGTCGGTGAGGGCGTCGACCACGAGGGTGCCGCTCAGCTCGGCGCTCACCGTGCTCAGCAGCTCGAGGCGCGCGGCTGAGACCTCCGCCCGCTCCTGTGCACCACGCCGCTCGCTGATGTCGAGGAAGTAGAGCGCAAGCCCCGCGGGACCCGGGACGGCGCGCACCTCGTACCACCGGCCGTTGTGCGGGTAGTAGGCCTCGAACTCGACCGGCAGGTTGGTCGCGACGGCCCGCCGGTACTGGCGGCCGAACTCGATCTCGTCGAGCCCGGGGAACGCCTCCCACATGCTGCGGCCGAGCAGCTCGGCGGAGGTCCGCTCGAGCAGGAGCTCGCCGGCCGCGTTGACGTAAGTGACCCGCCAGTCGCGGCCGAGCGACAGGAACCCCGTGGTCATGGTGGCGAGGATGTCGCTGGCCTCGTCCTTGGCGGTGCGCACCTCGGTCATGTCGTACGCGCTGCCGATGAGGCGGGCCGGTGTGCCACCGGCGTCCTGCAGCCGCCGTCCACGTAGGGCGAGCCAGTGGGTAGACCCGTCGGGCCACACGACGCGGTACTCGGTGCGCAGGTCGTTGCCCGTCGCCAGCGCGTCGGCGATGTGCGCGTCGAGGCGTGCTCGGTCGTCGGCATGGACGTGGCGGAGCGCCTCGGCGGAGGTGGGCACCTCCGTCGATGGGTCGAACCCGTGCAGCGCGGCGAGCCGTGCGTCCCAGTCCACCCGGTCGGTGCGCAGGTCCCAGTCGAAGGAGCCGATGCCTGCGGCGTCGACCGCCAGCTCCCAGTTGAGCCGGCTCGCGTCGTACTCCTGGGTCAGCGCGGCGAGCTCGAGCTCAGCGACGACCGTGGAGCCGAGGTGGGTGAGCAGCGCGACGTCGGGTGCCGTCCACTGGTGCGGCTGCGTGCCGTACACACACAGTGCGCCGATGGTCGGGCCAGCGGTGAGGGTCAGCGGCACGCCGAGGTAGGACCCGATCTGGCCCGAACGGACAAGGGACAGGTGGCGTACGCGGTCGTCGGCCGACGCGTCCGGGATCACGACGGGTGCCGACGTGACGGTGGTGATGGTGCAGAACGCCTCGGTGAGCGCGACGGTGGTGCCGGCGTAGTCGCGTGCCAACCCGCCGGTTGCGGCAGCCACCTGCTCGCTGGTCAGGATGGACACCTGGCCGGAGTCGGACTGCAGCAGCCTCGCGGCGACCTCGGCCAGCCGTCGCAGTGCGTGACTGTGCTCGGCGGCCGGGAGCACCCGCAGGGCCGCCCGCATGCGGTCAAGGTCGGCCGCCAACGCCTCAGCGGGCGTCGGCTCCGTCGCCGGAGCGCCCTGCTGGTCGACCTCCACCGGCCACCTCCCCGAGTGCCACGATGAAACGGCCACCTGACGAGCCGGTGACCGTTTTCATCATGTCAGTGCGGAAAGATCATGCACGCCGAATGAGACGAACTGGCCGCTACCGGTCAGACGGTGTGGGGAAACCGCTGCTCGGGGGGTTGCGGCAGCGCCACGAGGCACAGCGTGGGCTCCTCGCGGTAGCGCGCGATGAGCTCGGTCGTGGCCGCGGCGATCCGCTTGTGCAGCGCCGAGCGGTAGTCCGACAGCTGTCCCTCGGCCTCTTCCAGCGCCAGGATCAGCGCCTCGGTCGCGACCGGGTCACGCGAGTCGACCTCGCGGGTCCACAGGCTGCTCAGGTCCGGCAGGTCGATGAGCTCTCCGTGCGGGTCGGCGACCATCTCGATCAGGGCGCCGCGCGTGGTGGTCACCCGGACGTCGGCGAGGACGTCGCGGAGGTTGTCGACCGCCGAGCCGCCGGCGCTGTTCGCCCGTACGACGTCGAGGCGGGCCTGCATGATGCGCCGCCAGTAGGAGACTCTGCCCTCCTCCGCCGCGAGGGCGGTCCGGTAGCCGCGAAGCTCTTCCAGGCCCAGGTGGTCGAACTCCGAGTTGCGCACGGGAACCGTGCGGATCGCCCGAGCCCGTTCTGCTGCTCGTTCGCTGGCCCGCTCTGCACTTGCTGTCTTCATGAGAATCCGCCCGATTCTTCGTCACGCTCTGTGACTACAAACCGAACATCGGTGTGCCTGTGGATTGCTTGAGAAGGACCACACGAACGGCCCAGCGCAAACGCGTCACGTACGCTGAACGGGTGACCGCAGCCGCGCAGATGCCATCGTCCGGTACGCCGACGGGCGAGTCCCGCACCGCCCTCGTCCGCAGAGCCCGCCGGATCAACCGCGAGCTGGCCCTGATGTATCCAGATGCGCACTGTGAGCTGGACTTTCGGTCCCCGCTCGAACTGCTGGTCGCCACCATCCTTTCTGCCCAGTGCACCGACAAGAAGGTCAACGAGGTCACCCCGACAGTGTTCGCGCGGTGGCCCGATGCGGCCGCCTACGCCGCCGCCGACCGGGACGAGATGGAGGGTGTGCTGCGGCCGACCGGGTTCTTCCGGGCCAAGACCAACAGCCTGATCACGTTGGGTGCTGCGCTAACAGAGCGCTACCAAGGCGAGGTCCCGCCCCGGCTTGCCGACCTGGTCACATTGCCCGGTGTCGGGCGCAAGACGGCCAACGTCGTGCTCGGCAACGCGTTCGGCATCCCCGGCCTCACGGTCGACACCCACTTCGGTCGACTGGTCCGCCGGTTCGGCTTCACCACCCTCGAGGACCCGGTCAAGGTCGAGGCCGAGATCGCCACCCTGATCGAGAAGAAGGAGTGGACCGACTTCTCCCAGCGGGTCATCTGGCATGGCCGGCGCATGTGCCACGCCCGCAAACCGGCGTGTGGCGTGTGCCCGCTCGCCACCATCTGCCCGGCCTACGGCGAGGGCCCGACCGACCCTGCCGTCGCCGCCAAGCTGGTCAAGACCTCGTCGCAGGTGGCGGTCTCGGCGTGACCCGGCGTCCGGCGGCGCTCCGTGCGCTCGTGGTGCCGGCGCTGGTCGTACTGCTGGCCGGCTGCAACCCGTCCCTGACGCCCCCGCAGCTGCGGCTGCCCGACCCGTCGCTCGTGACCCAGGCGGCGTTGGCCACGTGCCCCGTCAGCGGTCCCTCGGTCGAGGGCGGCCTGCCCAAGGTGACGTTGCACTGCCTCGGTGACGGACCCTCGGTCGACCTGGCCGGTGTACGAGGTCCGGCCATCGTCAACGCGTGGTACAGCAACTGCCCGCCGTGCAAGACGGAGGCGCCGATCCTGGCAAAGTTCCAGACCGCGGCCCAGGGCAAGGTGCTCCTGCTCGGCGTCGACAGCGAGGCCTACCCGGACCCGGGGCTGACCTTCGCCTACGACTACGGACTGCACTTCGCGATGCTCACCGACCAGCACTCCGACTTCGTCGTGGGCCACTTCCCCTCGACCTACTTCGTAGACGCCGCAGGCAAAGTCGTCGGCGCTCCGCTCAGTCCGATCGACAGTCTGCAGCAGCTCAAGGACGCGGTACGGACCAGGCTCGGCGTCACCATCCCATGACCGTCCCGCCGTCCCTGCCCGCGTGGCTGCAGCAGCTCGCCGAGGCCGCTCCGGGCCTCACCGGCGAGCAGCTCTCCCGCCACTTACCGCCGGACCATGGTGGCCGCGAGTCGGCGATCCTGGTGCTGTTCGGCGACGGTCCGTACGGGCCGGACGTCTTGCTCATCGAGCGGGCCGCGACCTTGCGCAGCCACGCGGGCCAGCCGGCATTCCCGGGTGGCGCGCTCGACCCGGGCGACGCGTCGCCCGCCGCTGCGGCGCTGCGGGAGGCCGTCGAGGAGACCGGGCTCGACCCCCACGGTGTCGAGATCCTGGCCGAGCTGCCGTCGCTGTGGCTGCCCCCGAGCGGTTTCGTCGTGGCGCCGGTGCTGGCGTGGTGGCGCGAGCCGTCGGTCGTCGGACCGGTCGACCCCGCCGAGTGCGCCGCCGTCGCCCGCATCCCCATCGCCGACCTCGTCGACCCGGCCAACCGGCTGCGGGTCCGCCACCCGGCCGGCTACGTCGGGCCGGCCTTCGAGGTCGGAGGCATGCTGGTCTGGGGCTTCACCGCCGGGCTGCTCGACCGACTGCTCGAGCTCGCCGGCTGGGCCCTGCCGTGGGACGCCACCCGCTTGCGCGACCTGCCGGCATGACGGGGCTTGTACGGTCATCAAGCAAGTCGTCGGTGGAAAGCGGTCGGCATCCGAGAGGCAGGCGCACGGTGACGAGCACGCGGTACGGGACCCGGTCGGTGGTTGCCGCCGGGCTGACCGCAGCGACGCTGCTCATCATGGTCGTGGGCTGCCAGCGGCAGTCGCCGCGGTTCTCGGGCCAGCACGCGCCGGCGTCGTCATCCGCCATCGCAGCCAAGGTCGACGCGTCGGGGGCCCAGACGGTGACGTTGCAGATGACCGACCTGCTGCGCTTCGTCCCGTCGACGGTGCTGGTGCATGCGGGCAAGATCACGGTCACGCTGAACAACGCGGGCGGCGACCCGCACCAGTTCGAGGTGCCGTCACTCAACGTCTCGACCGGCAACATCCCCGGCCACACGTCCAAGACGGTCACGTTCACCATCCCGCAGGGCACCGCCTCCTACCCCTTCGACTGCGCCTACCACACGTCCGAGCACATGGTCGGGACGCTGACCGTCCAGGGGTTCTGACCCTCATGGGGGACGTGCTCGACGTCGTGCTCGTGCTGGCGGTCCTCGGCTTCGGGGTGTCCGGATTCCGCCAGGGCTTCGTCGTGGGCGTCGTGTCGTTCGTCGGGTTCCTCGGCGGCGGGGTGGTCGGGGCCAAGGCCGCGCCGACGCTGCTGCGCTGGATCGGGCACGGCGAGGGGCAGCCGGTCGGCGCGATCACGGTGGTCTTCATCGCCGCGATCATCGGCCAGGTGGTGCTGACGCCGCTGGGAGCCGCACTGCGCCGTCGGTTGCGCTGGCGGTCTGCCGAGCTGGTCGACTCGACCGCGGGAGCAGTCGTCAGCGTGCTCGGCGTGCTGCTGGTCTCGTGGCTCGTCGGTACGGCCGTCGCCCACTCGCAGCTGCGCCCGCTGGCCCGCCAGGTGCAGCACTCCCAGGTCCTGGCCGAGGTCCAGCGGGTGATGCCCGCCCAGGCCGAGACCTGGTTCGCGGCCTTCCAACGGCTCTTCGACCAGAACGGCGTGCCCCAGGTCTTCAGCGGCATCGCCCCCGAGAGCATCGTGCCGGTGGCGGTTCCTGACCCCAAGCTCGTCCAGTCGCCGGCGGTGGTGCTCGCCCGCCACGACGTCCTCGTCATCCACGGGGTGGCGCCGTCCTGCCACCGCGACATCCAGGGCAGCGGCTTCGTCTTCGCGCCGCACCGGATCATGACCAACGCCCACGTCGTGGCTGGGGTGCGCCAGCTCACCGTCTCCCAGTCCGACGGCACGACGTACGACGCGACCGTCGTCCTCTACGACTCTCAGCGCGACATCGCGGTGCTGGCCGTGCCCGACCTCGAGGTGCAGCCGATGGCCTTCGCGCCGGCGGTGGGCAGCGACGCCGATGCGGTCGTCGTCGGCTACCCCGAGGGCGGGCCGTTCACCCCGGTCGCCGCGCGGGTGCGCGAGCGGCTACGGGCACGTGGCCCCAACATCTATCAGTCGGCCCAGGTGACCCGCGAGATCTACTCGATCTACGCCCGGGTGCAGCCGGGCAACTCCGGTGGCCCGCTGCTCTCGCCGTCCGGTGGGGTGCTGGGGGTCGTCTTCGCCCAGTCGCTCGACGACCGTGCGACGGGGTACGCGCTGACGGCGGCCGAGGTCGCGCCCGACGCGGCGCAGGGCCGTACCGCGTCCGCCAAGGTCTCCACCGGCGCCTGCACCACCGAGTAACCGCCCGCCCCCCTTTCGGATCACTGGGGCCCCTGTGCTGCTCTGGCGGTCGTCAAAGCCGCCACACTCGCCCAGTGATCGCCCACCCTTGCGGATCACTGGGCCGTTGTGGCGGCAATGACGCGCTGGATTCGCGCCAGAGGCTCCCAGTGATCCGAAAGGATTGGCGGCGGGGGTCAGTCGTTCTCGACCTCGAAGTCCCACGAGGCGACGGTGGTCCCGGTGGGTGCCCAGCGCATCAGGCCCTCGCCGGCGTTCATGACGGCGCGCAGCTCGAAGGTGGCGCTCGCGCCGGGCGCCAGGGTGGCCGGCGGCACCGGGCGGCCGGGCACGTAGTACGGCCGATAGATCTTGCCGAGGTGGTCGATCGCGGTGAAGTCGGCCGCGCGGATCGGCACCGCCTTGCTCGCGCCGGTAAGGGTGATCGTCCAGGTGCAGGTCGTCGCCTCCTGCACGACGGGCAGCCCCTCCCCGGGTACGACCGGACCGGTCACCGTGGCGTGGACCGACGCGTCAGCGAGCTGCACGTGGACGCTGTCGCCCTGGGACGTGACTGCCGGGTGGGCGGAGCTGCCGGTCAGCTCGGCGTCGTTGTGCAGGGCCGCCGACGGGAGAAAGCTCGGCAGGGACCCGTACGACGGCTCGGCCGCTGTGGACGCCGCCTTCGAGCCGCATCCGGTGAGGACGACCAGCAAGATCGCAGGTGCGAGGACGCGCCACCGGCGCCGGGTCAGTGACCCGGCGCCGGCAGCGAGGAACGAGCTGGTCAACTCTTCTTCGAGACGACTGCCGCGTTGTTGAAGACGTCCTTGCCGAACGGGGCGAGGCCGGGCTGGGCGGCGAAGCCCAGGTGACCCAGCTTGTCCAGTCCACCGGAGACGGTGACCCCGGCCGGCAGCTTGGCGTGGTCCTTGCCGTTGCTGACCTGGAAGATGTCCTCCATCGTCCGCAGCCAGCTGTAGTGGTTGTAGTAGCGGCTGGTGGTCGTGCCCGGCTTGATCAGCGGGCTGATCAGGACGCTGCCGGTGTCGCCGCCGCCGGGCGTCGGGTCGGTCGCGGTGTAGAGCGGGTCCGCGGTCTGTCCCGGTGCGAGGAAGCCCGGTGCGCCTTCGGCGCTGAGCTTGACGCTGCTGACGGGGCCGGTCGGGGTGACCGGGTTGCCCGCCTGGTCGACGAGCTGGAACGACCCGTCGATGATCGAGCCGGTCGGGGACGCCGCCCTCTGCGGGCCGGTGTCGCTGACCGTGCCGACGAACGAGTCGGCCGGGATCGGGCTGGTGCCGCCGGGGCCCGTGGTGTCGACGGTGTCGGTCACCCCGCGTCCGGTGTCGGAGGCGATGATCGAGCTGTCCAGGACGTAGGTGTTGGCGGTGCTCGCCGCGGCCTTGTCGGTACGGGCTGCCGGCGGCTGTCCGGCGCCTCCGAGAACGATGCCGGGCACGCAGTTGGCGGGCACCAGCGTCGGCGTCGTGGCGGTGCAGACCGGCGGCCGGTCGATGAACGCGTTGTCACCGGGCCCGGGGAAGAGCTGGTTGCCGTTGGCGTCCTTGGCCAGCGGGGTGTTGGGGCCGGTCGGCTCGGTGTGCACGGTCTTGCCGTTGATCGTCTGGCCGGCAGCGTCAGCGGCAAGGCCGCTCGTCACGTTGGGGGCGTCGTTCTTGGTCGGCCCGTACGCGTTGGCGTTGTTGAAGCTGTTGCCGGAGTAGGTGAACGGCGGGTTGCCCTCGTCGAACGTGATGTCGATCAGGCCACCGTCCTTGAAGGCCGCGGACTTCTCGATCATCGGGATGTAGTACTCGAGGAACAGGTCGCTCGCGTAGAGCCCGCCGGTGTAGTTGGCCGGGGCGAACGCCTCGGGGTTGGGCGCGCCGGCCTGGTAGATCGGCTTGCCGTTGCCGTCGAAGGCGCCGGAGAGGTTGTTGCCCTTGCAGATCGCGTCGTGGGCGTCGCTGCAGTTGTTGGGCGTGATCCAGCTGAACGCCGGGGTCGTCGCCACCTTCTGCAGGTCGTGGAACAGGCCGTGCGTCGCGCTGTCGAGGTTGGCGATGTGTCCGGTGTCGCAGTCCGTACCGTGCACCGGCTTGGTCAGCGGCGGCGTTGTCGTGCCGTCGGCGTTCTTGACGCCGGTCAGCGAGTGGAACCACGGGAACGGGAAGTGCTTGGCGACGTACTGGTCGTTGGGCTGGGCGCCGGTGAAGCTGGTGACGCCGGCGGGGAACGGGTGGGCGGCGGATGCGGTCATGACGGTCGGGTTGGTCGTCGGGTCGTTGGCCGCCGTGCCGGGGCCGGCGCACACCGCGTCCTCGCGCCCGGGCTGGTTGCCGATGTCCTGGCCGTAGCCCTTCCACGACTTCTTCGCCGCGTCGAGCTGGTTGAACAGGGTCGGCACGGCATGCGGGTAGGTGCAGCCGTTGGCACCGTTGACCGCGTTGGGGCCGGCCAGAGACAGGACCTGGCCCTTGTTCGGGCCGGAGGTGATGATGCTGCCGGTGCTGCCGAAGTCGGTGTTGGCGACGCTGCAGTCGGACTGGGTGTCCTGCTGGGTGGCCTGGCCCGACACGAGGGTCTCGTAGTTGTCCTGGCTGAAGTGGCCGGTGCCGTAGTAGTTCTTCAGCAGGACGCCCTGGGCGGGCAGCGTCTTCCAGAGGTAGCTGTTCTGGTTGAGCCCGGTGAACGTCGCGTCGTACGACTTGTTCTCCAGGATGATCAGCCAGACATGCTTGATCTGACCGGGCTTGAGCCCTGTCGTCGTGATCGTCGTGCTGGTCTGGACGGGCTTGGCCAGCGCGGACGAGGCGGTGGCCAGGCCTCCCGCGACGAGCACGCCGGCGGTGGCGGTTGCTCCGGTCAGCCGGAGCCACCCTCTGCGATTCCCTGTATGCGTCATGAGCCCATGTCTATCAACGCCACTAGACGCGCACCAGGGGGCAAGGGGGACAAAACTGTGAACTCCGGGTGAACCAACTGTGGCCCCCAGGTTCTTGCCACATGTCCTGAATGCGGGGTGGGCCCAGCCGCGGGTGCCCGCCAGCGTCTTCGACGCTACCTAACGCGCGTCGGTGAGCTGGAGCCGGGCGACCGAGGTGACGTCGTCGGCCCAGCCCGCTGCCTGTGCGGCGACCCGGTCGACGTCGATGTCGTACGGGGTGGTCCCCGCGTACGCCGCGAGACCCTGAGCGCCGCGTTCGAGCAGCGTCCTGGCGCCACGGGTGTTGCCGCGCTGGGCGTGGGTGAGACCGACGCAGATCTGGGCGAGCGCCCGCCAAAGACCGCGCTCGCTGTCCGGCGCTGCCTTCCAGCTGGCCTCGAGCACCTCGTGGGCCTGGAACGGGTGGCTCTCGTCGAGGTAGCGCTGCGCCTCCGCGAGCCCCTCGACCGGGGTCAGCGACAGGTCGTCCGGCACCCGCTCGACGCCGGGCTCCCCGTACGGGAGGGGTCGCCCGAAGTCGTCACGCGGCCTCGAGCTGCGGGCACGACCCGCGGGGTCACGGTCCCGGTCCGGCGCCATGTCAGGCACTCAGATCGGGTTGCCCGAACTCGACCAGCGCGGAGGACACCACTTCGGGCGCCTCCTCGGCGATGAAGTGGCCGGCTCCTTCGACGAACCGGAACTCGAACGGGCCCACGACGTGCTTGCGGCTCGACTGGGCGGTCTGCGGCAGCACGCACCGGTCGACCGAGCCGTGCAGGGCGAGCACCGGCGCGGACACCGGCGGGCGCATCGCGCGGGCGAACCGCAGGCCGTCCGGGCGTGGGATCGAGCGGAACGCCCAGCGGTAGTACTCCAGTGAGCAGTGGGCGACGCCGGGCAGCTGGAAGGCCTCGCGCATGCGCTGGTCGTTGTCGGCGTCGGGCCAGCCGGGGCCGGCCCAGCTGGTGGCGAGGCGCATCATCGCGTCAGCGTTGTGGCGCTTCAGGTAGTTCTCCGCCCGTGGGATCTGCATCGCGGCGGCCGACCAGCCGATCGCTGCCTGCTGGCCGGGGTTGGCGACGAAGGCGTGCCGCATGGCGAGCGGGTGAGCCGTGCCGCTGGTGACGAGGCGTCGTACGCGGCGCCGGTGCAGCACGGCCGTCGTCCAGGCCAGCAGGCCGCCCCAGCCGTGGCCGACGATCATCGCGTCGTGCTCGCCCAGCGCCGGGATCATGCCCGCGACGTCGTTGGACAGCGTCGCGAGGTCGTATCCGCGCGGTGGCTTGTCGCTCGCGCCGTAGCCGCGCAGATCGGGAGCGACCACCCGGAACCCTGCGTCTGCCAGCACGGGGATCACATGGCGCCACGACCACCAGAACTGCGGAAACCCGTGCAGCAGCAGGACAAGTGGCCCTTCGCCCGCCTCAACGGCATGGAATCGCTGGCCGTTGGCGGTGATCTCGCGGTGACGCCACGGGCCCTCGACCATGACGCAGGCCTCGTCGCCGGTGGGCAGAGGTCGGGTCATGGACATGTACTCAGCGTGACACAGACCCGCGAGGGTCAGCTCGTGGCGACGACGTCCGTGCTGGTGCCCGTGGGGTGACGCGCCCAGTCCGCCGTGTCCTTGACGGTACGGATGGTGCGCTCGGGCGGCGTGATCTTCTTGATCGACCGCAGCCCGACCAAGGCGCCGACGGCGGCGATGATCAGCCAGACCAGCGTGACGATGCCGAACCCCCACCCGACGGTGAGGAAGTCGCCGATGCCGTACGCGAGGGCCATCGAGCCGATGAACAGGAAGAAGATGCCGGCCACCGCGGCGACGATGAGCCCGGCGGCCGCGGGGACGACACGCTTGACCGTCTGGTTGAGCTCGGCGATCGCGAGCTCCTTCTCCATCTTGATCAGGGAGGAGAGGTCGCGGCTGGCGTTGGCCACGAGGGCGCCGAGGCTCTGCTCGCCCGACGCGGGGACGCTCGTGACGCGGGGGGCTTCGGACATCGGGTCCTCCTGGGCAGTGGCGAGCGGGCCTGTGCGGTTGATCATCCTCCGGTACCCCGTCCGGAGCCTCGCCACCCTCCACCTCACCGCCGGGACGAGCGTCTGGCCATAGGCTGCGCCCGTGCCGAACACCCTGCAGCTCACCGCGGTCCTCCGGCAGTCTCCGGTCGAGGCAGGCCGCGGCGTCGTCCGCCTGCACCCGGACGCCCTGCTGGCGCTGGGTGCCGTCCCGTGGAGCGTGCTGGCCCTGACCGGCGCCCGTACGACCGGTGCGCTGGCGGCGTTGCTCGACGCGAGCCAGGACCCGCGCTGGATCGCCTGTGACGAGCTGGTCCTCGCCAACCTCGGCGTCGTGGCCGGAGCGACCGTCTCGGTGACGCTGGCCGGCGAGATCGCCGCCGGCCGGGTCACGTTGACCGCGGCCGCCGAGGTCATGCGGGCCGTTCCGCCGGAGGCCGTACGAGCCGTCCTGCTCGGCAAGGTGGTGACCGGCGGCGACCAGGTCTCCCTGCTGGCGCAGGACTTTCACCTGCCGGCCGACGTCGACGACCGCGACCGGATGTTGCTCGTGACCGGCGTCCATCGGGTGCTCGGACCCGCGTCCACGACGGCGTTGCTCACGGTCGTGACCGTCGATCCGTCGGGCACCGTCGCGCTGGTCAATGGCTCCACGCAGGTGGGGTGGCACGGGGGTACGACCACGACGTCGTCGACCGTCGCCGGCATCCCGGCCCCGCCGCCCCGGGACGCGCCGGACCAGATGCCGGTCGCGTCCGTCGCCGACGAGCTGCCGTCCTGCGCGGCTGAGCTGGCAGACCTGCGGGGGCGGCTCGACCTCGCGTTCCGCCGGCCCGACCTGCTGCGCCAGCTCGGTGGGGTGCCTGCGCTGGGGGTGCTCGTCACCGGCGCCCCGGGGTCGGGCAAGACGGCGATGGTCGACGCCGCCGCGCGTGCTGTCGGAGCCCGGCTCGTGCGGGTGTGGGGTCCGGGCCTGGTGTCCGCGGCAGACGCGGCGGCCCAGCTGCAGCGCGCGGCCGAGCAGACGATGGCGTCGCTGCCGAGCGTGTTCGTCGTCGACGACATCGACGCTGCGGTGCCGCGAGATGGCCAGGCTACGTTGCTCGGGCCGCTGGTCGACACCATCCGGATGTTGCTCGCGACCGGCCGGGTGGCCGTCATCGGGACCAGCTCGAAGCCCCAGGACGTCAACCCCGCTGTGGTCGCGCCCGGCCTGCTCAGCCACGAGATCGCGCTCGCCCTGCCGTCTCGCGACGTCCGCCGCCGGGTGCTGCTGCAGACGACGCGGTCGATGCCGATCGCCGCGGAGGTCGACTTCGACGATATTGCCGGGCGTACCCCGGGGTTCGTCGCCGCCGACCTGGTCAGCCTCTGCCGCGAGGCGGCGGTGCGCTCGGCCTATCGCCAGCAGTCCGGCGAGGTCTCCGCCGTCAGCGCCGCCGACTTCATCGGCGCGCTCGAGACCGTGCGACCGAGCTCCTTGCAGGGTGACCAGCTCGACCTGCCTGACCTCAGCCTCGACGACGTCGGCAACATGGTCGAGGTCAAGCAGGCCCTGACCGAGGCGGTGCTCTGGCCGCTCAGCTATCCCGAGACGTTCGCCCGGCTCGGGGTCACGCCGCCGCGCGGAGTGCTGCTGTACGGGCCTCCCGGGTGCGGCAAGACGTTCCTGGTCAAGGCACTCGCCGGCTCCGGCCGTACCAACGTGCTCAGTGTCAAGGGCGCCGAGCTGCTGACGAAGTACGTCGGCGAGAGCGAGCGGGGGGTGCGTGACCTGTTCCGGCGGGCCCGCGCCGCCGCCCCCTGCCTCATCTTCATGGACGAGATCGACGCGCTCGCGCCGGCCCGTGGCACGCACCAGGACTCAGCGACCGATGGCGTCGTGGCCGCGCTGCTCACCGAGCTCGACGGCATCGAGGAGCTGCGCGACATCGTGGTCGTCGGCGCCACCAACCGGCCGGACATGGTCGACCCGGCGCTGTTGCGACCCGGGCGGCTGGAGCGGCTCGTGCATGTGCCGGCGCCCGACGCTGCTGCCCGTACCGAGATCCTCAAGGCGTGTGCGCGCAAGGTGCCGCTGGCGCCGGACGTCGACCTGGCCGAGGTGGCCGCGGGTTGCGAGGGCTACTCGGCCGCTGACTGCGCGGCGCTGCTGCGCGAGGCGGCCATGTGCGCGATGCGTGAGTCATCGTCGGCGACCGTCGTCACCCTGGCCCATCTGCGTACGGCCGCGCGTACCGTGCCACCGTCGATCTCTGCCACCGAGGCGGCGAGCACGGCGGCATTTCGGGCCCGGGGCGACTCGTGAACCGGCCTCCGGCGCCAACCTGGGGATTTCTGCCCTGACGTCGGCAGGTTCGGCGGCCGTACCGTCGGCTCATGGAGATCTGGGTCCTGGGGACGTTCGAGGTCAGCCACGACGACCGCTCGGTCGAAGTCAGCACCCCGCTGTGCCGGCAGCTGCTGGCACTGCTCGCGCTGACCCCCGGACGTGAGGTCGACGCGGCCCTGCTGGCGAGCGGGTTGTGGGGCGACCGTCCCCCTCCGTCGGAGGGTGCGCTGCGTACGGCGATCGGCCGGCTGCGCGGTGACCTCCCGTCGCCTGAGAGCGTGCGGACCGGTCGGCACGGCTACGTGCTCGACGTGGCTCCCGGCGACGTCGACGCGTGCGTCCTCGAGCGAGAGCTCACCCTCGGCAGCCGGGCACTGCTCGAAGGACGTGCCGCCGAGGCGAGCGCGGTGCTGGGGGCGGCGCTGACGCTCTGGCGGGGCGCGCCGTACGCGGAGTTCGCCGATTGTGCTCCGCTGGCAGCTGAGGCCGAACGGCTTGCCGCCCTGCGGCTCGACGCCCTCGAGCGCCGGATCTCCGCCGACCTTGGGCGACCCGACGTCGCACCGCCCGTCGCGGAGCTCGAGGCGTTGGTCCGGTGGCACCCAGGGCGCGAGGCGTTCTGGGCACTGCTGATGGCGGCGCAGTTCCGGTCGGGACGTACGGCGGACGCGCTGGCGTCGTACCGGCGTGCGTGTTCCGTCCTGGCGCCCGGGGCAGCGCCGGGACCGCAGCTGCGTGAGCTCGAGCGACTCATCCGTGACGAGGATGCCTCTCTCGAGACCTCCGCGATGTCGACGTTCCTCCAGCCGCCGAGGGGCGAGGTCTACGCTGAGCCGGTGGCGCTTGCCGAGAGGTCCCACCTCGTCGAGGCGATGGCGGGTGTTCTCGACGAAGCGCTCTCCGGCTCGGGTCGGCTGCTGCTCGTGCAGGGCGAGGCTGGGGCCGGCAAGTCGGCCCTGGTGCGCGAGTGGGCCGACACTGCTGCCAAGGCGCGCGGCCGGGTGCTCTGGGGAGCCTGCGACCCGATGACCTCGCCCCGGCCCTTGGGGCCGCTGGTCGACATCGCGTCCCACCTCGACAGCCGGGTCGAGGAGCTGCTGCGCTCCGGCGAGCGCGACGGGCTCTTCGAGGCGACCCTGGCCGCACTGGTGGCCGGTGGCCCGACCGTGCTCGTGGTCGAGGACCTGCACTGGGCGGACGGGTCGACCCTCGACCTGGTGCGGTTCCTTGCCCGACGTGTGGTGGGGACGCCCCTCCTGGCGGTCGTCACCTACCGCGGTGAGCAGCTGCAGCCCTCCGACCCGGTTCGCGTCATGCTCGGCGACATCGCTACCCAGGCCCCCGTGCGGCGTATCGAGGTGCCCTTGCTCTCGGCCTCGGCCGTGGCGGTCATGGCGGCGGGCACCGGTGTCGACGCCGAGGCTCTCTACCGGGAGACCGGCGGCAACGCCTTCTTCGTGACCGAGGTGCTCGCTGTCGGCGGCGGCCAGCTGCCGGCCACGGTCCAGGACGCGGTGCTGTCCCGTGTTCACCGGCTCTCGGCCCAGGGTCGGCTCGCGCTTGAGGCCGCCGCCGTGATCGGGAGCCGCATCGAGCCGCACCTCCTGCACGGTCTGCCAGGCATGTCGGCGGACGCGGTCGACGAGTGCGTCAGCTCCGGCATGCTGCGCTTCGAGGCGCCCGCCTTCGCCTTTCGACACGAGCTGATCCGCCAAGCCGTGCTGTCCGGCATCAGCCCCGGTCGCCTGGGGGCGCTGCACTGGCAGGTCCTCGACCGGCTGCGCTCGATGCCGATGTCGCCGCGCCCGTACGCCCGTCTCGCAGAGCACGCCGAGGCGGCCGGCGACGTGCCCGCGATCCTCGAGTTTGCCGTGGCAGCAGGCGATGTGGCTGCTGGACTCGGCTCGCACCGCGAGGCGGCCTACCAGTACGGTCGCGCCGTTCCGTACGCCGAGCTGCTGCAGGTTGACGCGCGCATCGCCCTGCTGTGCAAGCGGGCCGAAGAGGCCCAGGTCTCGGACGACCATGACGCGGCCATCGCTGCGTGGGACGAAGCACGCACGCTGCTGCGTGGGGCCGGGCGCGACCTCGACGTCGTCGACGTGCTCCTCGGCCTCGACGACTCGTACTACACCGTCGGCGACAACAGCCAGGGCACCCGGTTCGTCGACGAGGCGTTCGCGCTGCTCGAGGGTACGGGGCCGAGCCCACAGCTGGCCGCCACCTTGTGTCGCCGCGGTCTGCACCTCAATCGTGGCTCGGAGATGGCGGCCGCCGTGCCTTGGCTCCGCCGCGGGCTCGAGATGGCGCAGGCGGTGGGCGACTACGAGGTGGTCACCCGGGCGCTCTGCTCCCTCGGCGTCGCACGTACGTTGCTCGGCGAGCTCGAGGCAGGAGAAGCCGATGTCCGCGAGGCGCTGCGCATCGCGCTCGAGCACGGTCAGGACGACGCGGTTGCCCGCATCCACCAGTCGGTGGCCTGGAGCGCCTTCTACGGGTTCGACGTTGCTGAGTCGCACGCGCAGCTCGAGGAGGCGGAGCGGTTCGCCTTCGAGCACGACCTCAACGGCCACCTCATGTGCATCATCGCCAGCGAGACCACGCTGAAGGTGGAGCTGGGCCGGTGGGACGACGCGGTGGCGCAGTCGCGCGACCTGCTCTACGTGCGCAACACCGGCCGGGCCAGTCGGGTCGAGCCGCTCAGCGCGATCGGTGTGATCGCTGCCCGTCGCGGCGACCGCGAGGCCGCGTGGACCCACCTCGACGAGGCGCGCGACTACATCGCCAAGAACCAGACCTTGGGCTACCAGGGCGCCATTGCCCTGGCCCGCGGTGAGGCCCACCTGCTCGAGAGCAACCTCGACGCGGTGCGCGACGAGGTGCTGCCGTGGTACGAGGAGGCGTTGCGGCTCTGGGACCTCGACCTGCTCCCCGACCTGGCCCTTCTCGTCTGGCGTGCCGGACTCATCGCCGAAGCGCCGGAGGGACTGCGCGAGCCCGAGGTGCTGTCGCTGACCGGTCGGCACCGCGAGGCGTCGGCGTTCTGGTCGGCGGCGGGCTTCCCGTACAAGGCGGCTTGGGCGCTCCTCGACAGTGACGACGAGGTCGACCTGCGCGAGGCCCGGGCGCTGTTCGTCCGGCTCGACGCCCCGGCGCTGGTCGAGCGCACCGACGGCAAGCTCCGCTCAATCGGCGCCAAGGTGCCGCGCGGCGCCCGGCCCAGCACGCGCGCCAACGTCGCGGGGCTCACCGCCCGCGAGCTCGAGGTGCTGGAGCTGCTGGACCAGGGCCTGCGCAACTCCGAGATCGCCGAGCGGCTCTTCCTGTCAGAGAAGACCGTGCACCACCACGTCTCGTCGATCCTGGCCAAGCTCGGCGTCTCGTCGCGGCTCGAGGCGGTACGGCGCGCCCGCGACCTCGCCGCCGTCGGTTAGTGGTGACGGACCAGACCTGAGCCAGTTCGGCCGGCTCAGGCCTGGGCGATCGTCAGCGGACGTCGGCGCCAAAGGCGATATCGAAACCGGCACCGTTGCTTGCCAGGCCCACCAGGAGGATGCCGGCCCACTCAAGGGCGTGAGCCATTGCGAGCCCTCCGGCATCGAGGGGCCGGATGTCCAGGGTCTCCAGGAACGCCGCAAATGTTGCCTTGGCTGCTGAGTTGTCGCCGGCGAAGAACGCGTCCAGCTGCTTGTCCTCCGCGATGACGCCGCCGAAGATCGAGTTGAAGGCCTTCACGACGTGTGCACCCTCGGGGGCGACGGCGGCAATCTGCTCGGACACCGAGTTGCCCGCGGTGGTCACCACTGCGCTGGCGTCGGCGTTGAACGGGTTGGTGATGTCGACGAGGATCTTGCCGGCCAAGGCGTCGCCGTAGTGCGTGACCACGTCCACCGCGCCGGCGTACAGGACGGCCACGATGACGATGTCGCCTGCCGGCACCGCGCCGAACGTGCCGACGGTGGCTCCGTGGCCGATCTTGTCGGCGAGTGCCTGAGCCGTGGCGGCGTTGCGACTCATGAGCTCGACGCTGTGGCCGTGCTTCGCCGCCCGGGTGCCGATGGCGTTGGCCATGTTGCCCGAGCCGATGATGCTGATGGTGGTCATGGTGGGTGTTCCTCCGTCGTGTCAGGTTCGGCTGTCGGTGGGTCGGAGCACCAAGATGAGGCACCCCTCCGGTCCGTTCAGTGGCGTAACCTGAGGGCTGCCTCACTCTATTCCGGAGGGCCCCCTCGACATCCTGGCTACTGTGGGGAGATGAGCGCGAGCGGCGTGGAGCAGAGGCGCAGGCCGCTGCGCCGCGATGCCCAGGAGCGCCGAGGCCAGCTCCTCGCGGCGGCCCAGCGCGAATTCGCCTTGCACGGCGTGGATGCGTCGTTGGAGAAGATCGCACGCGAGGCCGGCGTCGCCATCGGCACCCTGTATCGCCACTTCCCAACCCGCCTCGACCTGCTCACGGCCGCCTTCGAACCCCGGCTCCAGGAGTTCCTCGATGGGGCGGCCAAGGCCCTGGAGATGGCTGATCCATGGGACGGATTGGTCCACTACCTGGAGAACCTGTTCGCCATGCAGGCAGGAGACCGAGGGTTCAACGACTTCCTCTCGCGCCGTTTCCCTGGCAACGCCGAGACCGAGCGCATCCACGACCAGATGTGCCAACAGATCGAGGACGTCCTCACCCGAGCCCAGGATGCCGGCGCGGCTCGGCCCGACATCACCCAGGCCGACATCGTCAACCTCATCTGGTCCAACGGCCGGATCATCGACGCCACGAGCACCACCGCGCCCAACGCCTGGCGGCGCTACCTCTACCTCATGCTCGACGCCTACCGGGCTGAGCGGGCACACGCTCTCCCCGAGCCGCCGATGACGTACGAGCAGCTCTATGACGGCATGGTTCATCTCAGCGAGGTCAAGAAGGGCTGAGGGGCCCCTGCTGAGGGAGCTAGTCCTCTGCCGGAGCCACCGCCATGCGCTCGCTGATCGCGTTGACCACCGTCGGGTCGAGCAGCGTCGTCACGTCGCCGAGGTCGCGGTGCTCGGCGACGTCGCGCAGGAGGCGACGCATGATCTTGCCGGAGCGGGTCTTGGGCAGCTCGGGGCTCAGCAGGATCTGACGGGGCTTGGCGATCGGGCCGATCTCGTGGGCGACGTGGTTGCGCAGCTCCTGTACGAGCGCCTCGCCCTTGACGGCGTCGTCGCCGATCTCGGCGGCGACGTCACC
This sequence comes from Acidothermaceae bacterium B102, assembly GCA_033097465.1. Classification (GTDB taxonomy): domain Bacteria; phylum Actinomycetota; class Actinomycetes; order JAWWOL01; family JAWWOL01; genus JAWWOL01. The sequence goes on along the minus strand of AP028633.1, from coordinate 1,165,597 downwards.
CTTGACGGTGACGAACGCGACGATCGCCTGACCCGTCGTGGCGTCGGCCGCGCCGACGACGGCGGCCTCGGCGACTTTGGGGTGGCTGACGAGCGCGTGCTCGACCTCGGTGGTCGAGATGCGGTGGCCGGAGATGTTCATGACGTCGTCGACCCGGCCGAGCAGCCACAGGTCGCCGTCCTCGTCCTTCTTGGCGCCGTCGCCGGCGAAGTAGACGCCGTCGAACCGCGACCAGTAGGTCTCCTTGAACCGCTCCGGGTCGCCCCAGATGCCGCGGAGCATGCCTGGCCACGGCTGGGTCAGCACGAGGTAGCCGCCTTCGCCGTTGCCGACCGGCTGGCCGTCGTTGTCGACGACCTCGGCGCTGATGCCCGGCAGCGGGCGCATCGCGGCACCCGGCTTGGTTGCCGTGACGCCGGGCAGCGGGGCGATCATCAGCCCGCCGGTCTCGGTCTGCCACCAGGTGTCGACGATCGGGCAGCGGTCGCGGCCGATGTTCTTGCGGTACCACATCCATGCTTCGGGGTTGATCGGCTCGCCGACCGAGCCGAGGACCCGCAGCGAGGACAGGTCGTACTTCGCGGGGTAGTCCTCGCCCCACTTCATGAACGTACGGATCGTGGTCGGTGCGGTGTAGAGGATCGACACCTTGTACTTGTCGACGATCTCCCACCACCGGGTCTCGGTCGGGGTGCCCTCGTACATCACCGACGTCGCGCCATTGGCCAGCGGCCCGTAGACGATGTAGGAGTGGCCGGTGACCCAGCCGATGTCGGCGGCGCACCAGTAGACGTCGGTGTCGGGCTTGAGGTCGAAGACCGCGTTGTGGGTGTAGGTGACGTGGGTGAGGTAGCCGCCCGTGGTGTGCAGGATGCCCTTGGGCTTCGCCGTTGTCCCTGAGGTGTACATGATGTAGAGCGGGTGCTCGGCGTCATGGGCCTCAGCGGTGTGCTCGGCCGACTGGCGCTCGACGACGTCGTGCCACCACACGTCCTTGGCGTCGTCCCAGGCGACGTCCTGACCGGTCCGGCGTACGACCAGCACCTTCTGCACTCCGGGACATGACAGCAGCGCCTCGTCGACGTTGGGCTTGAGCGCGCTCGCCGTACCCCGCCGGTAGCCACCGTCGCTGGTGACGACCAGGGTGCAGTCGCAGTCGAGGATGCGGCTCGACAGCGCTTCGGCCGAGAACCCGCCGAACACCACGGTGTGCGGCGCACCCAGGCGGGCGCACGCCAGCATCGTGAACACCGTCTCCGGGATCATCGGCATGTAGATCGCGACCCGGTCGCCCTTGCGGACCCCCAGCTCGGTTAGCGCATTGGCCGTCTTGTTGACCTCGCGCTGCAGGTCGGCGTAGGTGATCACCCGGGTGTCGCCCTCGGGCTCGCCTTCCCAGTAGTACGCGACCTTGTCGCCGTTGCCCGCGTCCACGTGCCGGTCGACGCAGTTGACCCCGGCGTTGAGCGTCCCGCCGACGAACCACCGGGCGAACGGCGCGCCGGTCCAGTCGAGGACCTCGTCCCATGGCGTGCCCCACGTCAACCGCTCAGCCTGCTTGGCCCAGAACGCCAGCGGGTCAGCCGCGGCCTCCTCGTACAGCTCCGCCTTGGCGTTGGCGTTGGCGGCCAGCTCGGGCGGCGGTGGGAAACGGCGGTTCTCGTGCAGCAGGTTGGACAGCGCGGACTCTGGCACTGGCTGCGGGTCACTCGGCACTGACGGTCAGCTCCTCTGCTGCGACGGCGGTGGCAGGGCTCTTCGAGGTCGGTGCACCGCGAGCGGCGCGGCCTCGCCCAGCAGCGTAAGCCCTCAAGGTTGGGTCAGCGATGGATCGACCGGGTCCGGCCGGCCCAGCGGCTAGCCTGCGGTAATGACCTTGTCCCTCGACGGTGTGCAGCCAGGCCCCACGGATCGTTGGGCGGCTGTTGCGGCCCTGCCTGGGGTGGCCGACGCCGTGATCGACGCACGTAGGGCAGTCGACCGCGTGCTGGTGCACCGGGTGGTCCGGACCCGCGCCGCTGCCCTTGCCGCCGAGAGCGCGCTGCGGGGTGCACGGGAGTCTGCGGCACTGTCCGGCGAGGACGTCTCGTTGGACGACGCCCGGGCGGGGGAAGCGGGTCACCCGGTGCTTGCCGGTGCGCTTCGGGTGCACGCGGAGCTGCCTCGGCTGCGTGCGGTGTGGGCGACGTCGCCGCGCCAGGCGTTGGCCAGGCTGCACCTGCTCGCAGCGGCCGATCTGGCGACCATCGACGATCTCGGTCGCCCGTCGACCGAGCGGGGGGCGGCGGCGCTGGGTCAGGTGGCGGCCCTCGCCTCGTCGTCCACGTCTGCGCCAGCGTTGCTGGTCGCGGCTGTCGTGCACGGCGAGCTGCTCTTGGCCGCGCCTTTCGGCTCGGCCAACGCGGTGGTTGCGCGGGCGGCCGCACGCCTGGTGCTCGCTGCCCGTGGGCTCGACCCGAGCCTGCTGACGATGGTCGAGGTCGGCCACGTGGAGCTCGGCGACTACGCCGAGGCTTCGGCCGCGTATCAGAAGGGAGAGCCGGCTGGCGTCGCGCGGTGGGTGCTGCACTGCGCGCGGGCTGTCGAGCTCGGAGCCAGCGAGTCGCTCGCCGTGGCGGAGGCCGTGGCTCGCGGCTGAGGGCCGGACAAAGTCGACGGCGCCCCCATGGGAGGCGCCGTCGTCGGCAGATGTCGTGGGCTACCAAGCGTGCACCGATACGTCGGACCAGGTCGGATTTCACGACCCGCCTGTCGCGACTGCCTCTCGTGGCTGGTCGCGCGTGGGTACCCGTTAGGCATCTGCACGGAATCGGGGGGAGCTCCGGTTGTTGCTGGTAGGGGTCACCGGCGAGGACTCCGCCTTTCCGTTGTACGCCGGGATGTCGGGATTGGGAAGGGCTCTGGCGTGGCTGCTGTCTGAGGCCTCGTTAAGAACGTGTGTCGGGCCCACGCTGCCTTTGCCGTGGGGTGACCAAAGTCCATTGCACTCGCCGGATTTCCTGTGCTCAAGATCTCGCGCGTGTGACGCTCTCGTGTTTAGATGGACGTCGACGGGTCATACCGTCTGGGACAGGTGGGCCGTTCTCAGCCCGCTGTCCACGCACACGGGTCCGGCTCAACCCCCCCGGAGTCGGACCTCTGCGACGACCCCCGCTACCCCCCCAGCGGGGGTCGTCCGCTGTCCGGGCCTAAACGGTTGCGGCCTCGGCGCTTACCTCCCACTCTGCCGGACAGCAGCGCCCACTGGTGTCGTTGTCCCCAGGTGCCGTTTTCGTCCACAGGCCCTGATTTTCTCCCCGCGGCGGCTGCCGGACGGGTGATGGTCGACCTCCCACCAGTTCCGGGAGGACCACCATGCGCAGCCCCACTGTCACCGGCCCACCAGCGGTCCGGCCGCTGATCCTCACGGAGGATCCGACCCTGCTCGACAGCCTGCTCCGGCTGGTTGCCGCCGCCGGTGCCGAGGCTGTGGTGCTGCCGTCCGCCGCGGCGGCGCGGAGCGCCTGGCCGGGTGCTCCGCTCGTGCTCGTGGGAGACGACCTGGCGCGCCACGTCGCTGCCGCCGGCCTGCCCCGGCGGCCCGATGTGGTCCTGGTCGGTCGTGATCTCGACGACGCGGGGGTCTGGCGGCGGGCGGTCGATGTGGGCGCCGAGCACGTCGTGGTCCTGCCCGACGGCGAGTCGTGGCTGGTCGACCGGTTCGCCGAGGCGATCTCCGACGGCGCTCGCGGCACGTTGCTGGCCGTCATCGGGGGGCGAGGAGGAGCGGGCGCGACGGTCACGGCCACAGCGTTGGCGGTCACCGGCCTCCGCCTCGGCCACCGCACCCTGCTCGTCGACGGTGACGCGCTCGGCGGAGGCATCGACCTCGTGGTCGGCGGCGAGGCGGAGGAGGGACTGCGGTGGAGCGACCTCGACGGAGCCCGGGGCCGACTCACCCCCGACTCGCTGTACGGGTCGTTGCCGCGGGTCGACGAGCTCAGCGTCTTGTCCTGGGGCCGCACCGACGGGGCGGATGTGCCCCCGGAGGCGATGTCCTCACTGCTCGACGCGGGGCTGCGCGGCAGCGAGCTCGTCGTGGCCGACCTGCCCCGCCATGTCGTCGACTCGACGCGGGTGGCGCTCGAGCTGGCTGATGTGGCGCTGCTGGTGGTGCCCGCCGAGCTGCGTGCCGCAGCGGCGGCGACCCGGGTGCTCGCCAGCGTCCGTGACTACTGCGCTGACGTGCGGTTGCTGGTCCGCGGTCCCGCGCCCAGCGGTCTCGACGCTGCCGTCGTGGCTGAGGTGCTGGGGCTCCCGCTGGCCGGCGAGATCAGAGCCGAGCCGGGTCTTGCGGCCGCTCTCGAGCGGGGTGACCCTCCCGGTCGGCGGGTGCGGGGACCGTTGGCGACGTTCTGTGCTGATTTCCTGCAGGAGGTCGCGCGTCCGCCGGCCCGGCGGGTCGCGTGAGCTCGGCCGAGCTGGCCGCGTCCGTCCGCGAACGGCTCGTCCGTGACGGTGGCCGGCCCAGTCGCACCGCCGTCGCCTCCGCGGTGCGGGCGGCCTCGGTGCTGGCCGGCGACGAGGGTCTGTTGAGGCGGGTTGAGCTGGTCGAGTCCGAGCTCGTCGGGGTCGGTCCGCTCCAACCGCTGGCCGACGACCCGGAGGTCACGGACATCCTGGTCAACGGTCCTGACCAGGTGTGGGTCGAGCGCGGTGGTCGCCTCGAGCTCACCTCCGTCGGCTTCGCCGACCGGGCGGCCATCCGACGGCTCGGGCAACGGCTCGCCGCCTCTGCTGGTCGTCGGCTCGACGACGCCGCCCCGTGGGTCGACGTCCGACTACCCGACGGCACTCGCTTGCACGTGCTGTTGGCCCCGATCGCCGTCGAGGGGCCGGTCCTCTCGCTCCGGCTGCCTCGCCGCAACGGCTTCACGCTCGACGAGCTCGTGCGCGGCGGCCTGCTCTCCCACGCCGTGGCCGACTTGCTGGCCGACCTCATCGCCTGGCAGCGCAGCTTTCTCGTCACCGGGGGCACCGGCTCGGGCAAGACCACGGTTCTGTCGACGCTGCTCGGTCTCTGCGCTCCCGGCCAACGCGTCGTCCTCATCGAAGATCTTGCCGAGCTCCGGCCGGCGCACGACCACGTAGTCCGGCTCGAGGCACGCCCAGCCAACGCCGAGGGGGCAGGTCAGGTCTCCCTCCAGGACCTCGTCCGGCAGGCGTTGCGCATGCGCCCTGATCGCATCGTGGTCGGTGAGGTGCGTGGGGCCGAGATCGTCGACCTGCTGGCCGCCCTCAACACCGGCCACGCCGGGGGCGCCGGCACGATCCACTCGGGCAGCGCCGCCGCGCTGCCGGCCCGGGTCGAGGCCTTGGCGACGGCGGCGGGCCTTGACCGCGCGGCCGCGCACAGCCAGCTCCTCGCCGGGGTCGACGTGGTCGTCCACCTCGACCGCGACGCGAGTGGCACGCGCCGGCTCGCGTCGTTGGGCGTCCTGACGGCTGCCGCCGGCGGTCTGGCGGCTGTCGTCGACGCCGTTCAGCGCACCCGTTCCGGCAGCTACCGCGCCGGCGAGGGCTGGCCGGTCCTGGCCGGTCTGCTCGACCGGCCCTGTCTGCCCGCGGAGCTCGCCCGATGATCGCGGCGGTGGAGGCAGCCACGGCTCTGGCACTGGCGATCCTGCTGGCGGGCAACGACTCTCGGTCGCGGCTGGCAACCCTGCTGCACCCGTCGGCCCGATCGCGGGCTGGGTCCCCCTCTCCGTTCTGGCACTGGCGTGCTCGTCCGGGGAGATCCCGTCGAGCCGCTGTTGCGGCCTCGGTCGAGGTCCCGTTCGGTCTCGCCCTCGAGCTGCGCTCGGGCCGCGACCTCGCGGGTGCGCTCCGGGCAGTGGGGGACGAGCTCGCCGGTGGTGAGGTGTCCGATCGACTCCATCGGGCAGCGGCAGCGGCGGCCCACGGTGGTGACGTAGGGCCGATCCTGACGGCGGGCGCCACGTCGTTCCCGGCCGCCACTGGCGATCTCGATGCCCTAGGCGTCGCGTTGCGAGCCACCGCGGCGTGTTGCGACGCCTCGACGTCCGCGGGCCTTCCTCTCGCTGAGGTTCTCGACGCCGTCGCCCACTCTGCCCGGTCCCACGCCGTTCTCGTCGGCCGTGCCAAGGCAGAACTGGCTGGCGCGAGCACCACCTCAGTGGTGCTCGGTTGCCTGCCGTTGGCAGGGCTGGCCATGGGCCAGCTGCTCGGAGCTCGCCCTGGCCATGTCCTTCTCGGCACCGCCTGGGGCCTGGCCTGTCTGGGCTTGGCGATGCTGCTCACGGCTGTCGGTGTCGGCTGGTTCCGGCTGATCGGCCGCGGCCTGCGCAAGGCTATCCCGTGACCGGCTGGGTGCTCGCGGCAGGGGCGGGCCTCGGTGTCGCGACATGGCGGGTGCAGGCGCCGCCTCCCCAGCAGCGTCTTGTCTCCCGGGGCGCTGCCGAGCGGGCGATGGCCTCTCGGTCTGCGACCGCCGTCGAGCGTCCACGACTGAGGGCCCGGCGCTCGCGCCGGCTGGTCGCCTGCTCCGCCGGTCTGGCGGTCTTCGTCGTGTCGCCCGGGCTTCCCGCGCTGGTTCTCGGCGGACTGGTGGCGTTGGGCCTCGACCGTTGGTTCGCAGCACTCCCCGACCGCACGGCGGTGGCCGCTGCGGCTGCTGCCCGTCGTCAGCTGCCGCAGGTCCTCGACCTCATGGCGGCGGCGCTGACTGCCGGCACCCCGACCGATGCGGCTGTCGCACTGGCGGCGCGGGGATGTGGGCCACCGCTCGACGGCCCGCTGCACGCGGTCGGCGCCTCCCTGCGGCTCGGCGCCGGTGCCGAGGAGGCGTGGCGGCTGGCGCGCGACGACCCCGTGCTGCGACAGCTGGCCCGACTGGCGGTGCGATCCGCTGCGAGTGGTGCGGCGATGGCGGACGCCTGCCGTGAGCTGGCTGCCCACGCCCGCGAGGCTCAGGTCCTCGAGGCCGAGGCGGCGATCAAGCGGGCCGGCGTCCTCTCCGTGCTGCCGGTGGCGCTGTGCTTCCTGCCCGCGTTCGTGCTGGTCGGCGTCGTGCCCATCGTGGTGGGTCTCCTCGCCTCGCTGTCCCTCTGAGCCGCGTCCGACGGGGCGACCGTCAGGCGACAACGCCTGCAGCACAGCCGATCCACGCCCTTGCCCACCGCCATCCATCCCTATCAGCCTTATCAGCACTGAAGGAGAACCCATGAAGAGCAGGCTGCGATCGTTCCTGACGGACGACGACGGCATGACGACGGCCGAGTACGCGGTCGGCACGGTGGCGGCGTGTGCGTTCGCTGCGGTGCTGCTGAAGGTGGTGTCCAGTCATGACGTCCTTGCGTTGCTCACGGGCATCGTCACCAAGGCGCTGCACACCGTCTGACGGCTCGGCGGGCATGGTCACCGCCGAGACCGCGGCGGTCCTGCCCGTGCTTGCGCTTCTGCTCGCCTTCGCCCTGTGGGCGGTGGCGGCGGGCGGCCGCCAGGTGCAATGTGCCGACGCAGCAAGAGAAGGAGCCCGCTCGGCGGCCCGGGGGGACCCGTTGGCGACGACCCGGGCGGTGGCACTCGCCGCCGCGCCGAGAGGCGCCGTGGTTACCGTTACCGAGACCGCGCTCCAGGTGGGGGTGCTGGTCGTTGCACGGGTGCCCACGGCAGGCCGCTGGCTGCCGACCATCTCGGTGACGGGGCGGGCGGTCGCTGCCCGAGAGCGTGGCTCCGGTGGTTAGCCGCACCGGTGTGCTGCCCGAGCCGACGAAGGACGGCAGCGACCCGGCATTCGAGGCGACACCTGGGTCGATGACGGATGGAGGTGGCGACACGGGTTCCGCGTCGATCTGGATGCTGGCCCTGGCGCTGGTCACCCTGACCGTCGCATGGGTGGTGCTACTGGTGTGCGTGGCCGTCGGAGTGCGCCATCGGGCCGAGGCGGCGGCTGACCTGGCTGCGTTGGCGGGTGCGGCGGCGGCCCAGGACGGTGCTGACGGCTGCGTCGCTGCCGCCCGTAACGCGACGGCTAATGCTGCCGAGCTGTTGGCCTGCGCGGTAGTGGCCGATGGGTCGATCAGCGTCACGGTTGCGGTGCGCGCCCCGCCGGCGCTGCGTCGATGGGCGGCGGGCCCGGTGACCGCTCAGGCGCGGGCCGGCTCGTAACCGCACACCCGCTGCCCTCAGCCGCCGGAGGGTGGGGCCGGGGGAGTGTGAGCCCTCGCACTCTCCTGCGGGTGGCGCGAGCCGAGGACGTACTCCGCGCCCTGCGAGGAGGGCTCGGCCGGGTAGGCCTCCACGTCGCCGGTGCTGACGTGGGTGTCGTCGTCGTGGCGGGCGTCGTGGTGGCGGCCGGCGTGCCCGCCCGGCTCGGCTGCGGCGACAGCGTCGGCGCCGGTCACCCGCTGCTGCTCCAGCTGCGCCGCGAGGCGCTTGTTCTCGGCGCGGGTGCCCTTGATCGTCTTGTCCCGCGCACGGCGCTTGCGCCGCGAGCGCAGCTGCCCGGACAGCACCAGCATCAGGCCGAGGGTGAGCGCCACGCCGATCAACGCCCCCAGCACCAGGAGGCGACCCGGACCGTAGGTGCCGAGGTGCCACCCGAGTAGGTGGACGTCCATGGTGCCGTGGCTGGCGACGCCGATGTCCACCAGGACGACGGCTGCGACGACGAGGAGGAGGACTCCCAGGATGACCATTGTGTGCCCCTTTCGCCGATCCCGGGCTGGACGCTCGGGTCGTCGGACGTCGGGGGGCTACCCGTTGAGGCTGACGACTACGCCTTCGGCGACGTTCGGGCGCAGGTCGAGCGGCAGTGCCTCGAGGAAGACCGTGAGCAGCCGGGCGGCGCCGGGCTTGTCGAGTGGCTCGTTGCCGTTGCCGCACTTCGGCGACTGGACGCAGGACGGGCAGCCGTTGTCGCACGCGCACGAACCGATCAGGTCGAGCGTCGCCTGCAGCCAAGCCCGTCCGGCCCGAAAGCCCTGCTCGGCGAAGCCCGCGCCTCCGGGGTGGCCGTCGTAGACGAATACGGTCGCCAGCCCGGTGTCGGCGTGCAGCGCGGTCGAGACCCCGCCGATGTCCCAGCGATCGCAGGTCGCGAACAGGGGCAGCAGGCCGATGGAGGCGTGCTCAGCGGCGTGGGCTGCGCCGGGGATGTCGGTCCAGCCGAGGTCGGCCCGTTCGAGCACGTCCGTCTCCACGGTCCACCACACGGCGCGGGTCCGGAGCTGGCGGACCGGCAGGTCGAGGGTCTCCTCGCCGAGCACCTCGCCGGTGCCCAGCCGCTTCTTGAGGAAGCCGACCACCTGGTTGCTCACGTCGACCGTGCCGAAGTGGAGTGAGACTCCAAGGCCCGGCAGCGTCTGCAGCGTCTCGACGATGGTGATGTCCGTGACGTCGCGGGCGGAGGTGCTGTAGTCCGGGTCGTCGCGTGCCACGAGGGCCACACAGTCCTCGAGGTCGAGCGCGCCGACCACGTAGGACTCGCCCTGGTGCACGTAGACCGCGCCGCGGTGGACGCTGCTGTGCGACATGGCGTTGTCGACGGTGCCGAGCAGCCGCCCGGTGACCTCTTCGACGACGCGTACGGGTGCGCCGCCGGTGCCCCGGAGGTCAGCGAGTGCGGTCGCACGCTCGCGGCGCGTCCAGTACCACCCGGTGGGCCGCCGGCGCAGCAGACCGCGCCCGACCAGCTCATCGAGCACGTGGTGCATGGCCGGGCCGAAGACCGCGACATCGTCGTCGGTCAAGGGCAGCTCGGCGGCCGCCGCGCACAGGTGAGGGCCGAGCACGTACGGGTTGGCTGGGTCGAGGACGGTCGCCTCGACCGGCCGGCCGAACAGCGCCGCGGGGTGGTGCACGAGGTAGGTGTCGAGCGGGTCGTCGCGGGCGACCAGCACCGCGAGGGCACCCTGGCCGGCCCGTCCCGCGCGCCCGGCCTGCTGCCACATCGACGCGATGGTGCCGGGAAAGCCGGTGATCACCACCGCGTCGAGCCCTGCGATGTCGACCCCCAGCTCGAGCGCCTGGGTCGCCGCCACCCCCAGCAGCCGTCCGGTCTGCAGGGCGCGTTCGAGCGCCCGGCGCTCCTCGGGCAGGTAGCCGCCGCGGTAGGCAGCGACCCGCCCGACCAGCGAGTCGTCAACCTCGCCGAGCAACCGCTTGGTGCTGATGGCGATGGCCTCGACGCCACGCCGCGACCGGACGAACGCGATGGTCCGTACGCCGGCAATGACCAGGTCGGCGAGCAGGTCAGCCGTTTCCGCGGTCGCGCTGCGTCGTACCGGAGCGCCGTTCTCGCCGCTGAACCGGTCCTGCAGCGGCGGTTCGACGAGGGCGAAGGCGAGCGAGCCGCGCGGCGAGCCGTCATCGGTGACGGCGGTCATCGGCACGCCGGTGAGCCGCTCGGCGGAGACCGACGGGTCGGACACCGTGGCCGAGGCCAGCACGAAGACCGGCGACGAGCCGTACTTGTCGCACAACCGTCGCAGCCGGCGCAGCACCTGGGCGACGTGCGAGCCGAAGACCCCGCGGTAGCCGTGGCACTCGTCGATCACCACGTAGCGCAGCCCACGCAGGAACTGCGCCCACCGCGCGTGGCCGGGCAGCATCGCGTGGTGGAGCATGTCCGGGTTGGTCAGGATCAGGTTGGCGTGGGTGCGGACCCACTCGCGCTCCTCGCGCGGCGTGTCTCCGTCGTACGTCGCAGCGCGCACCTGCGTGAGCTGCAACCCGCGGATCGCGCGCAGCTGGTCGGTCGCGAGCGCCTTGGTGGGCGAGAGGTAGAGCGCGGTGCTGGGTCGTAGCCCGTCGCCGCTCTCGACGAGCGTGGTCAGGACCGGCAGCAGGTAGGCCAGGGACTTGCCCGACGCGGTGCCGGTCGCGACCACCGTCGAGCGGCCGGACCAGGCCAGCGACGCCGCCTCGGCCTGGTGGGTCCACGGTGCGTCGACCCCCGCCAGGCGCAGCCGGTCGATCACCAGCGGGGCGACCCACGACGGCCAGCCGGTCGTACGAGCCGTGCGGGCGGGGACGTGCTCGACGTGGGTCACGTCAGCGGCGCGTGATCCCAGGGCGCCCGTCAGCAGCCGGCTGAGGGACCCGTCGGCTGCGGCGAGGAGCTCGTCCATGGGCTGTGCTGACACGACGGCTCAGTGTCTCACGCGACCCCGACGGAATCGGTCGTCCTGCGGTCGTGGTCGCCGCCTGCTCCGACGGTGAACCCCAGGTGATCTTGTGAGGCGAACCCGCTGAGGAGCCTGACGCCGCGTGGTTAGATCGGGGGACATCGGGTACGGCGGCACCACGGACGGGGCCGGCGCGAGGTGCGGCCCCGGGTCGCTCGTCGTTTGCACGCCTGTCCGAGGATCATGAGCAGCACGTACACCGCGCTCCCGCCGGGAGCGCCAAAGAGCCGAACTGGCGCTGGAGGACTTGTGGACCTGTCCCTGTCGACCCGAACCGAAGGCGACACGACGGTGGTCGTGGTGGGCGGCGAGATCGACGTCTACACCGCGCCCAAGCTGCGCGAGCAGCTCATCGACCTGGTGTCGAGCGGCAACTACCACCTGGTGGTGGACATGGAGGGGGTCGACTTCCTCGACTCCACCGGGCTCGGTGTGCTGGTCGGCGGACTCAAGCGGGTCCGCGCCCACGACGGCTCGCTGCGCCTCGTGTGCTCGCAGGAGCGCATTCTCAAGATCTTCCGCATCACCGGCCTGACCAAGGTCTTCCCGATCCATACCTCCGTCGAGGAGGCGTTGTCGGCGACCGACTGACGGTCGCCGCCTTCCTATGCCCACCGTCGAGATCCGGTTTTCTCCGCTTCCCGCCCACGTCCGTACCGCACGGCTGATGGCTGTTGCCGTGGCGCGCCGGTCGCACGTCGACGAGTCGGCTCTCGACGAGCTCCGGCTGGCCGTCGGCGAGGCCTGCTCGCGGGCCGTCCGGCTGCACCAGCGGTACGCGCCGGGCGTACCCGTTGCCATGACGCTGTGCGACGACGATGGCTCGTTCGCCGTCGACGTGATCGACCAGGGTCCGTACGACGCGGCTCCGCGGCAGGACGCACTCGACCTCGGTGGCGGCTTCGACGGCATGACTCCGGCCGAGCCCGACGCCTTGGCCGACGGCCTTCCGTCGGGCGTCGTGCTGGCTGTGATCTCGGGCCTCGTCGATGCGGTCACCATCGCGCCCGGACCGGGCAAGGGCACTCGGGTGCACATGGAGTGGCCTGCGGGGCGTGTGGCGATGGACACACAGACGCTGTCGGAGAGCGCTCTAACGTAGGAACTATCCGCTCGAATCGCTCGTCCCGTCCCACATGTTCTGTGCGCACTTGGCTCCGGACGCGTGCTGGTCGGTAATATGCCGCGTCTGCCTCGACCACACTCCGGGGCCGGCCTGACAACGGTGTCGGGCTGCTGACCGCACCGGTCGGCCACCCTCGCCGTTACCCACGAGGAGGACGCATGCTCCCGACCACGAGCCTCGCCGCAGGCGCAGGGCTCACCACGCACGTGACCGGCGGCGACTACACGATCGTCGTCGTCATCGCTCTGGTGGGTCTCGCCGCCCTCGGCGTCGCCGGGTTCCTGGTCCGCGAGGTTCTCGCCGCGAGCACCGGCAACGACAAGATGCAGGAGATCGCCAAGGCGGTGCAGGAGGGGGCCTCGGCCTACCTCGCCCGCCAGTTCCGCACTCTCGGCGTCTTTGCGGTGATCGTCTTCTTCGTGCTGCTGCTGCTGCCGGCCGACACCACCAACGTGCGCTGGGGCAGGTCGCTGTTCTTCCTGCTCGGCGCCGGTTTCTCCGCACTCACCGGCTACGTAGGCATGAGCCTGGCCGTCCGCGGCAACGTCCGGGTGGCGGCCGCGGCCCACAACGAGGGCTCCCAGCGCGCGCTCCGCATCGCCTTCCGTACGGGTGGCGTCGCCGGCATGTTCACCGTCGGACTCGGCCTGTTCGGCGCGGCCCTGGTCGTGCTGATCTACAACGAGCACGCGGCCCAGGTCCTCGAGGGCTTCGGCTTCGGTGCGGCCCTGCTGGCGATGTTCATGCGCGTCGGCGGCGGCATCTTCACCAAGGCGGCCGACGTCGGCGCCGACCTGGTCGGCAAGGTCGAGAACAACATCCCCGAGGACGACCCTCGCAACGCGGCCACGATCGCCGACAACGTGGGCGACAACGTCGGTGACTGCGCGGGCATGGCGGCCGACCTGTTCGAGTCGTACGCGGTGACCCTGGTCGCAGCCCTGATCCTGGGCGCTGCCGCGTTCGGCTTCAAGGGCATCGTGTTCCCGCTCATCGTGCCCGCCATCGGCGTGGTCACGGCAGTCATCGGCATCTTCGCCGTCGCGCCGCGCGCCAACGACCGCAACGCGATGGCCGCCATCAACCGGGGCTTCTTCCTCTCCGCCGTGATCTCCGCGGTTCTCGTCGTGATCGCCTCGTTCGCCTACCTGCCCTCGAGCTTCCACTCGTTCCACGGCACGCTCGGTGACCAGAAGGGCAACCCGCGGCTCATCGCGATCGGCGCCGTGCTCATCGGTCTCGTCCTCGCCGCCGCCATCCAGGTCCTCACCGGCTACTTCACCGAGACCCAGCGCAAGCCGGTCAAGGACATCGTCGAGGCGTCCAAGACGGGTCCGGCGACGACGATCCTGTCCGGCATCTCGGTCGGTCTCGAGTCGGCCGTCTACTCCGCGGTTCTGATCTGCGCCGCGGTCTACTCGGCCTACCTGCTCGGCCAGCAGTCGGTCACGGTGTCGCTCTTCGCGGTCGCCCTGGCCGGCACCGGCCTGCTCACCACCGTCGGCGTCATCGTCTCGATGGACACCTTCGGACCGGTCGCCGACAATGCGCAGGGCATCGCCGAGATGTCCGGCGCCACCGGCGGTCCCGGTGCGATCGCGCTCACCTCGCTCGACGCCGTCGGCAACACCACCAAGGCCATCACCAAGGGCATCGCGATCGCCACGGCGGTGCTCGCCGCGACCTCGCTGTTCGGCTCCTTCCGCACCGCCGTCATCGGCACCGGCATCGTGCCGCTCTCGTCGTTCGAACTCTCGATCGACCGTCCCGACGTCCTGGTCGGGCTGATCCTCGGCGCATCGGTGGTGTTCTTCTTCTCCGGCCTGGCGATCAGTGCGGTGGGCCGCGCCGCCGGCCGCGTGGTGTTCGAGGTACGCGAGCAGTTCCGCCTGCACCCCGGGATCATGGACTACACCGAGCGCCCCGACTACGGCCGCGTCGTCGACATCTGCACCCGCGACTCGCTCCGTGAGCTGGTCACGCCCGGCCTGCTGGCCGTCCTCGCGCCCGTGGCGGTCGGCTTCGGCCTCGGCTACGCGCCGCTCGGTGCCTACCTCGGTGGGGCCATCGCCTGCGGTCTGCTCATGGCGGTGTTCCTGTCCAACTCCGGTGGCGCGTGGGACAACGCCAAGAAGCTGGTCGAAGAGGGCGTCAACGGCGGCAAGGGCTCCGACGCCCACACCGCGACGATCATCGGCGACACGGTCGGCGACCCGTTCAAGGACACGGCGGGCCCGGCCATCAACCCGCTGATCAAGGTGATGAACCTCGTCGCCGTGCTCATCGCCCCGAGCGTCGTCAAGTACCACACCGGCATCCACGCCAACACCGCCCTGCGGATCAGCGTGTCCCTGGGCGCCGTCGTGATCCTGGTCGCGTCGGTCGTCATCGGCAAGCGCCGCCAGGTGCCGACCGCCGACTCGACCGGCAGCGACGAGCCGGTCTCGGTCGTCGCGGTCTGATCTGCTGCTACGACGTGCGGCCGGCCTCTGTGAGGAGCCGGCCGTTTCGTCGTTCCCGGGCTAGACGGTCAGGTCGTACGTGATCCACGTGGTCCGGGTGGCGATGCGGTCGTAGACGGTACGGGCGCGGTAGTTGTCGTCTGCCGTGGTCCAGCGCACCGTCGGCCAGCCGCGCTCGGCCGCCAGCCGGCGGATCTCGTCGAACAGTGCCGTGACCGCGCCCTGGCCGCGGGTGGCCGGGTCGACGTAGAGGTCGTCGAGGTAGCCGCACACCACGCCGCGCAGCGGGCGTACCCAGGTCCGGAGGTGGGCCAGGCCGAGCGGCTCGCCGGTCTCGTTGCCCTCGGCGTCGACGGGCACCGCCACGAGGGCCTCGATGAGCCGGTCGTCGTGGATCCAGCCCCAGATCTGTTGCTGGTGCTCTGGCGACGTCGGCACACGGTAGAACGCCGCATAGCCGGTGAAGAGCCGGGCCCACGCGTCGAACTCGTCGGTACGCGGCGGTCGCACCCGCCAGGTGGAGGACGTCATGGGCGCCAACTTACCGGCACCGCAACGCGCACAGGCCCCGCGACCAAATCGGTCGCGGGGCCTGTGCGGTGATCGGACTAGCGGACGGTGTCCCAGCCAGTTAGCTGACGGTGTACTTGTACGGCACCGCCGCGAGCACGCTGCTCGAGACGAACGGCACAGCGCCGACGTAGGCGCTGCCGTAGAACCACGTCACGACGTTGAGCACGCCGGTGACGGTGGTGCCCTTGGCCGCGCTCGGCGTGATTGTCACCGTGATGGTCCTGGTCTGACCGGGCTGGATCACGACCGGGGTGCCGCCGTCGGTGTTGGTGCCCGTGGGAGTGGCCTGGATGGACTGCAGCCACGGGTCACCGGTCGTCGAGGTGACGTCGGTGTCGAACAGCTGCGTGGTCGCACTGGCCGTCCCGGTGGTCGTACCGTCCACCGCCGTCTGTCCCGGTGCGAGCACCTCCTGGACGACCGAGGTCCAGACACCACGGCCCACCTGCTGCGCCGTGTCGGTGGCCACCGACGTGGCTCCGTTGACGTTGCCGACCAGGTCGGGAGCGAACAACGGGCCCGACAGCTCGATCTGCGAGTTCGGCGGATCGGAGACTGCAGCGGTCGTCAGGCTGGTCGTACCCGGCGGCACCAGGTAGTTGGGCGTGAACCCGGCCGGCAGGTCGGTGTTGGCGTCGCCGAGCGGCGTCAGCGCGACCGAGCCGGTCTGGGTCTTCCTGGGGTCGAGCTGGACCGAGAGCGGCGTGGCCGTGGGGTTGGTCACGCTGACGGTCAGCGTCCGGGTGGTGTGCCGCTTGATGGTGATGGCTCCGTGCTGCGGCAGCCCGTTCGAGTGGAACGGGATGGCCGCGAGCGACACCGTGGCGGTGAAGGGCTGGCTGATCTCGGCCCCGCTGACGGGGTTCTCGATCAGCACGACGAACCGGTAGTGACCGGGAACCGGCTTGGCCTCGACCACCGACAACGTCTTGGTGGTGAAGGCCGAGCCACCGATGACCTGCTCGTTGGTGCCGGCGTCGATGACCTCACCCGACGGCGAGATGAGCGCGCCCTCGACCAGGACATCGGGGTTGCCCAGCGTGAGTCCTACGGAGACCGTGGGAGCGCCGTACGGCACCTCGAACTCGTAGGTGGAGGTCTGGGACTCCGAGAACGACCGGGCGTTGCCGCCGGTGATCGTGCCGGAGAACGTCCCGGTGCCGCTGCTGAGGTCGACCTTGGTACGCAGGACGACCGGCACCGAGGTGGTCGTGCCACCCGAGCCGCTCAGCGTGAGGTTCTCCGTCGTGTCGCCACCGGTGGTCGGCACCGCCAGCTTGATGTAGACCGTGCGGGTGCCGCCGGCGGGGATGGTGGTGGCGGCCGGGATGACCGTGTCACCGGGGACCGAGCGCTGGGTGCTCGTGTCCATGATCACCGGACCGGTGTAGCCAGCTGCGCCGGCCACGGTGTAGATGATCGCGGTCCACGTGCCGGCGACGGGGCGACGGACGTCGAGGTTGGCGTAGTTGGCCGACGACGGACCGCCCTGCGGACGGCTGTTGGCCACGTAGGTGCCGCTCGGGTCGAGCAGGGTGAAGCGGACGACCGGGGTCACGACTGCCGTGCCGACGATCTTGGGAGCACCCTGCCAGGCGCCTTGGAGTGCGAGCCGGTCAGCGCCGGCGGGCACGGTGAAGGTGGCCTTGTGAGCGATCCAGGCCGCTCCGGTCACGTAGGTGAACGGGGTGTCGACCGGGCTGCCGGCGCTGTTGAGAGCCACCGTCTGGACCTGGTCGGACAGCGGCGACAGCACGCGGCTGGCCGCCACGAACGTCTGGCTGCTGGTGCTCAGGTTGGTGACGCCGACGCTGGCCCACTTGGTGTCCCCGGCCCGGGCCGACAGGTCGAGCTGGCTGGTGCTGAGCAGCAGGTTGGACCCGGTGACGGACGAGGAGAGTCCGCCGTTGGCGCCGACCGAGCGTGCGGCTTCGACCGCGGCGCGGGCGTCGATGAGCCCGGCACCCTGCTCGTACGCGGGGACGCCGAGGTCACGGGCCGTGCTGACGATGAGCGACTTGACCAGCGCGGGTGTGGGGCTCGCGCCGTGGTGGGTGTCGCGGTAGGCCTGGATCACCAGGGCAGCGACGCCGGCCGTCAGGGGTGCTGACTGGCTGGTGCCACCGAAGGGCTGGATGCCGATCGCGGCCCCGCCGTAGAGGCTCGTGCACTCGGTGAAGATCGCGATGTTGGTGGAGCACAGCGCCCAGTCGGCCTCGCCAGGCGCGACCAGGTCGGGGACTGCGCCGCCCTGGGTGACGCCTCCTGAGGAGAGCGAGCTGATGTTGTTGTCGGTCCACTTGCCGTTGGAGAACTTCGTCGCGGCGTAGCCGGTCTGCTGGTAGAGCCGCGCGTCGGTGCTGGCACCAACACTGATGACGCCCGGGTTGGGCTCGGACGCGGGCGAGCCGATGGTGCCCGTCGTGCCCGCGTCGCCGGTGCTGGCGGTCACGGTCAGGCCGGCCGCCACGGCAGCGGCGTTGGCGAGCGGGATCGCCGCGGTGGTGCCGCTGTCCGGCGTCGAGTTGAGCCCGAACGACTCGTTGATCACCGACGCGCCGTGGGTGACGGCGTAGTCGATGCCCTCGATGATGCCGGTGTCGAACAGGTTGGTGCCGATGCCGAGGATGTTGGCCCCCGGCGCCATGCCGACGATCTTGATGTCGCAGCCTGCCCCGACGGGCCCGGCGACCGGGTTGTTGTACTGGGAGATGTCGTAGACGACGTTGCCCTGCGCGCCGATGGCGGAGGCGTCGCCCATGGCCTCGGCGCCACCGGTCGGCTGCCCCGGAGTGCCGCTGAGGTCGATGGAGGTGACCATGCTCTGGCCGTTGCGGATGAAGTCCGGGTCGGTCGCGTCGACGGTGTCGGCGATGAACGCGACGGTCACGCCCTTGCCGGTGGCCAGCTGCTGGGCGTTGGGGCTGCCGTCAGTGGTGAGGTCGCGCGTGCTCGACAGTGCCTCGGGCTCGATCTTCGGGTTGGCGGCGGTGCCGCACAGAGCGGTGCTCTGGGTGCCGACCGGCGGGACGGTGGCGGGGCTCGCCTGCGCCTGGGCCCGCTGCTTGATGGCGCCCAGCACGCCGGCGCCTGCGGCGGGCGCAACAGCGTGGGCGGAGTCGGCGACGACGGACGCGACGCGAGCGTCGGCCTTCAGTGCCGCGGCCTGAGCCGCTGTGACGGTCGCCGAGAACCCGTTGAGCGTGGTGAAGCTGTGCAGTCCGGTGACACCGGCCTTGCGCAGCTCGGCGAGGAGCGCACGCTGGTCAGACTTGATCAGCGCGAGGCGCTGGCTGAGGTGGCTGGCCGAGGCGGGGACGCCCGTGTGCTGGTTGCGCAGCAGCACGATGACCTTGGTCTTCTTGGCGCCGACCGCGGCCTTGGCGACGTGGATGGCACTCTGCCCCACGGAACCGGTGCTCGCGGCGTAGGACGGGCCGATGCCACCGACGGTGGCGAGCGCGGTCGCCAGCGTGGTCGAGGCGACGGCGAAGGTCGCCAGGCGGCGGCGCCTGGGATTGGCGGGTCTGGTCACGGAGTTCCTTTGCGATAGACGGCAGGCTGTCACCGGTAGGTGCAGCACGCCGTACGGGTCAGGGGCGCCCTGGACGAGGAACTGTGGTGCAGCCCCGCCCAGAGACGCATCCTTCCGGTCTGTGTCCGCTATCGCAATGGCTGTCTAGTTACGTCCTGATAACTCACGGTGACATTCAACCGTGTCAGGGTGACGTCGGTGCCTTGGCTGAGGTGACCGGCGGAAGCAGCGTCGTGTGGGTCGGGGACCGCGATCCGGCCGAGGTCGCCCACCAGATCGAGCTGACCCGGAACGACGTCTTCAGCCGGTAGTCGCCCCGGGCATCGGCCCGGACGACGTGCCCGATGGAGCTCTTGCCGTGGTAGGAGTGCGTGAACACCACCACCGTGGCGCGCGGCGCGGCGAGGCCGCTGATGACCACCGACTTGCCCAGGCCGGCCTTCGTCGGCCCGGCGACCGTGATGCCGTGCAGCGTGGTGTGGCCCTCCGCCGTGCGGTAGGAGTTGGAGATCGCGTACCACCCTGCGGCCGCCGCGACTGGTGCCTCGACCGACCAGGTGCCGACCGCGGTGGCGACCGTCTTGACCACGCGCGGCTGGGCGTCGGGGGCGGTGACATAGACCGCGACCTGGCGTCCCGGCGCTGACAGGCCGGACAGCAGGATGCGACCTCCGCGGGGCGCCAGGGCGGGCCCGGTGATCGTGGTGCCGTCCATGGTTGCGGTCACCGGCGTCGACACCTGCTTTCCCGAGGTGGCCGTCAGTGTGTACGGGCCGCCGTTCGGGGTGGTCGGCAGCGTGACCGACCAGGCGCCGGTGGCGTCGGGGTGCATCGTGAGGTCCTGGGCGCCGGTGGGGCTGGCCACGTGCAGCGCGACCGGGGTGTTGGCGCGGCCGGTGCCGGTGACGACCAGTGGCTGACCGCGCAGCACGCGCGGCGGCACGGTCACGGTCGGGGTCACGACGTGGCAGGTCGTCGACCCGGAGTCACCGCTGGTGGACCCGGCCGCGTCGACGAACTGCCAGTCGTACGAGGTCGGGTGCAGTGTCATCTTGAGCACGCCGAACGAGTCGTTGAAGCGCACCTCGGTGTTGGGCGGCGTGGGTCCGGTGAAGTCCTCGTGGCCGCGTCCGCCGGTGCCGACGATGAACTCGCGGACGCCCCGCCCCGGTTGGGCCGTACCGAGGGAGTCCTGCTGGGCGAACCGCTCGTAGTCATGGTCGTGGCCGTTGAGGATGACGTCGGCCTGGGCGTTGTAGAGCGCCGCGAAGAAGCCGCCGAGGGCCTTGGATCCGCCCTCGCCGCCGCCGGAGAACACCGGGTGGTGCCAGTAGGCGAGGATGCACTGGTTGGGGTGCTGGGCGAGGTCGTTGACCAGCCACGTGTACTGCTCCGAGGCCGGATGGCCCGAGAACGCCGGTGAGCACCCGCCGATCACCGTGCAGTTGCCGGTGTTGAGCGCGATGAGGTGCCAGGCGCCGATGTCGTAGGAGTACCACCCCTTGCCGGCGGTGCCCGCGCGGTTGCCGAAGTAGGAGAAGTAGCCGTTGGCCAGGCCGTCCGCGCCGTAGTACTCGTGGTTGCCCGGCACCGGGTAGGTCTTGTCGAAGACGGTGCCCCAGGTCTTGTCGTACATCGTCGAGAACTGGTCGAGGTCGCCGCTGTAGTACTGGTCGTCGCCGAGCGCGAGCACCGACCCGATCGCCGGGTCCTGCAGCAGCGCCGCGGTCTTGGCCTCCTGGCAGACGGTCGTGTCGTTGTACGTCACCGCGGCCGCCTCGTCCGTCGAGTTGCAGGCGATGTCGCCCGCGGCCGCGATGACCGGGTCACCACTGGTGTCCTGAGCCTTGATGCCCTTGGCGGCGGCGTGGTGGACGAGGGTCGTCGCCGGGCCGGGGTCGGCTGACGGGTGCTCGACGGTGACCGGCGCCCCGCAGGCCGTGAGCACCAGGGCGCTGAGCGACAGGGCGGCTGCACCTCGCTGAGCCGAGACGAGCCGGGACTTCCAAAGCCGTGACATCCATCAGCCTTCGGGACGGGGGCGGTGGAGGCGGGGCAGCCGGGCGGTGCACCACCCATCCGCCAGGGCCCACTGGGCCAAATGGCCGTACAACGGGTGGTCCCGAGGCCCCGACGTTACACGAGACGTCATGGAGGACGGGGCACCGTAAGCATGGATCCTAGAAGTAGCAGGGCCTTTCGCCGGGCAACCCGGATCGTTGCTCTTGGCGTTCTCGGCGCCTCGCTGGTGGCCCCGACCGTTGCCCTGGCAAGCGTGACGCCGCCTTCGGTGACGCTCAACGGCTTGTACACCCTGGTGCACGTCGACGGCCGCGTCGGGCACCCCGCTGCTGACAGCTATCACGAGGAGTTCCTCGCCGGCGGACACTCGTACGACGTGCAGCTGCACCACGGGCTGGCGTTCCGCAGCGGCGACTCGGTCACCATGTCTGGTCAGCTGCGGGGAGCCACCCTGAGCGTGCAGCACGCGCAGATCACGCAATTCGCCGCGGACCAGCCGGCGATCGGCGGCGCCACCAAGGTGCTCGTCGTGCTCGCCACCTGGACCCAGCCCGACGCGCTGACGCAGGCAACCGCCGCCGCCGTCTTCAACGGGGACAGCACGTGGTTCCAGCAGACGTCGTACGGCCACCTGTCGCTCGTGCCCACCGTCACCCCGTGGGTGCATGTCACCGCCCCGGCCGCCAACCTCTGCTCGGACAGCAACGTCGCCGACCAGCTGACGGCCCGCGCCGTGGCGGCGGCCGGCTACACGGCGGCGCAGTTCGACCGGGTCGTCGTCTACTTTCCGTCCAGCAGTGACAGCACCTGCTCGAACGTGGCCGGCTTCGCCGAGGCGCCGGGCACCCGGGTCTGGCTCAACGGCACGATGGACGCCCGCAGCACGATCCACGAGCAGGGCCACAACTACGGGCTCTACCACGCCCACTCGGCGACCTGCACGACGCCGGGGAGCACCACCCTGACCGCCGCGCCCGATCCCGCGGCCGACAACTGCACCTTCTCCGACTACGGTGACCCGTTCGACGCCATGGGCGCCTCCGGCTACGTCGGGGAGTACTCCGCGAGCCAGAAGAACGTGCTCGGTTGGCTCGACGCCGGCCGCAAGGTGCCGCTCACGGCGGCGGCGCCCGTCCAGCTCGTGCCGTACGAGCAGCAGTCCGCAGCGCCGCACGCCGCCTCGTTCGCCGTGTCGTCCACCCGGACCTACTGGTTCGAGAACCGTTCCGCGACCGGACCGGACAGCGCGTTGCCGACCGGGGCCACCGCCGGCGTGCTGATCCATGTCGACGACACCACGATCGACACCAAGGCGGGCGAGGCGTCGCCTTGGGCGCCTGCGCAGAGCTACCTCACCGACCAGAGCCCAGCGGACAAGTGGCTGGGCGCGGCGGTTCTCCCGTACGGGCAGAGCTGGACGAGCCCCGAGGGCGTCACCTTCTCGGTCGGCCAGCCGAGCGGCGGCACGGTCAGCGTCAGCGTGGGCGTCGCTCCCGTGGCGGCCGGCGCCACGTCGGCCTCGGGCACAGGCGCCAGCTCGAGCGCGGGCAGCCCAGCCGCCTCGCCCGCCGTGGCGTCCTTCCTGACGACGCGGTTCGCGAGCGGCTTGCCCTCGGTGACCGTCAACCAGGGCGAGGCCGTCCTCGTCTCCGGTACGGCCCTGCGGCAGGACGGCACCCCGGCGACCGGCGCGACCGTCGAGCTGCAGTCCACGCCGCACGGTAAGGGCACCTGGACCACCTTTGACACGGTCGCGATCTCGCCCGCGGGCTTCCTCTCCGCAGCGTTCCGGCCGGTCGGGTCGGCCGACTACCGGCTGCGGATCGAGCCCTCCGCGACGGAGACCGGCTCGACGAGCAACAAGCTGAGCGTGATCGTCCGCCCGCTCGTGATCGCGGCCGTCAGCAAGCCGGTCGTCCAGCACGGTGCGACGGTGGGGCTCAACGTGTCGATCCCCGGGCACGCCAGCCAGGTCGTCGTCGTCGAGCGCTGGGCCCGCAACGCCTGGCACCCGTACGCGACGGTGCGGCTGGGGACCAACGGCAAGAAGTCGGTCGTCGTACGGCCGCTGGCCAAGGGGCACTTCCTCTACCGGTTCACCAAGCCCGCGGACGCCTTCCACCTGGGCGCGTCCAGCAAGGCGCTGCAGGTGCACGCGCTCTAGCGATCCAGCAGGTCGCGCAAGGTCTGCAGGTCGACGCCCCAGGCCCGGTCGCCTGTGCCTGTCGGCAGCAGGTCAGCCACTTGCTGGAGGCGAGTCGTCAGCTCGGGCGCAGCGTCACCCGGGAGCGTCGCGCCGAGGCCCTGCAGCTGATGGACCGCGAGGAGCTCGCCGGCCAGCACGTCGCGGAGCCCGGCGATGGCCAACCGGCAGGTCTCCGCGGCCTCGAGCGAGAACGACTGCACGTCCTCCTGGCCGGCCGAGGTCTCGACGGTCCCGACCGTCGACGGCAGGGTGAGCTGACGCAGGCTGTGGACGACGCCGACCGCGCGCTTGTGCACCGGCG
The DNA here is from genome assembly GCA_033097465.1 of Acidothermaceae bacterium B102. Lineage (GTDB taxonomy): Bacteria > Actinomycetota > Actinomycetes > JAWWOL01 > JAWWOL01 > JAWWOL01. Next base: position 1,142,183 of record AP028633.1, on the reverse strand, counting down.
ACAGACCGGTGTGCGGCCCCGGGTCGGGCGAGAGCTGGGCGCCGACGCCGGTGACCCGGGGGTCCATCAGCCGGTGCAGCCGGGCCGCGCCCACCTCGGCCACCCCGACGAGGGCCACGGTGACGAGGTGGAGGTAGGCCGCCAGGTCGTACCCCGAGAACCCCGCGCTGCCGACGAACCGCTCGTCGTCGAGGTAGGCGGGCGAGTCAGTGACGCCGTCGAGCGCGCGACCGACCGCCTGGTCGAGCTGGTCCAGTGCGCGCTCGAGGTGGGCCAGCAGCTGGGGCGAGACGCGGAACGACACGGGCGGCTGGAGCGAGCGTGGCAGGGGCTCGGTGCCGGCGAGCGCTCGCAGCGTGCGCGTGACACCGGCCAGGACGTCGTCGCCCCGGGCGAGGGCTGGGTCGAGGGCGTCCCGCGAGGCGCGGGTCAGCGCGAGCTCGGCGGCGAGCACCAGCTGGGCATCCCGCAGCGCTGTGCGCGCGCCGTCGGAGCAGAGCATCGCCAGCGCCGTCGTCATGGGCACGCCCTCGATCAGGGCGATGCCCTCCTTGGCGCCGAGGTGGTACGGGTCGATGCCGGCCGAACGCAGCGCAGGACCAGCGGCGACCGCTCGCCCGTCGCCGTCGAGCACCTGGCCGATGCCGGTCAGGGCGCCGCCGAGATGGGCCAGGGGGATGATCTCGCCAGCCGCCCCGGACGCCAGCCGGGGCAGCGCCGGCAGCACGCCGGCGTCGAGCACGGTGACCAGGTGGCGGCAGAGCCCAGCGCTCACTCCGGCGTCGCCGTTGATCAGGCCGCGCAGCCGTACGACGAGCACCGCACGCACCTCGTCAGGCGTCAGCCAGGGCGCGCCGCCCACTGCTCGGGCGAGCAGCAACGACTGCTGGTGCGACTCCTGCGCCTCGGTGTCGAGCCGGTGCTCGCTGAGCGCTCCGAGCCCGGTCGACACGCCGTAGACCGGCGCGCCGGAGGTCAGCGTCTCGAGCATCCGGGCGCGTCGGCGGTCGAGGTCGGCGAGGAGGGCGTCGCCGAGGGTGATCGAGGCGCCTCGGGCCACCCGCAGGCAGGCCGGTGCGTCGAGGTCGGCCGCGGTGCTGACGGTCATCAGTGGTACCGCAGGATCGTGCCGACCTCTGCCGCGACCGCGCGCTCGAGGAGCAGCCAGCCGACCGCGATGTCGAGGATCGACAGGCCACGGTGCCACAGCAGGATGCGCTCGTCGTCGGTCTCGCGGCCGGGTTTGCGGCCGGCGACCACCTCGCCCAGCTCGGCGTACAGCGTTTCCTGCGACAGCGCGCCGGTGTCGACGTGGTGGCGCAGCGCCCCGAACCGGCCGGCCTGCGACTCCGTCCAGTCGTCGACGACCACCTTGTCCATGATGTCGAGCAGGTCGTCGGAGACCGCGGAGATGGTCCCGTACGGGACGACGAACGCGCCCGGCTTGACCAGCCCGGGGTGCAGCAGGGGCTGGGGCTCGGTGAGCCGGGTCGCCTCGACCAGGACATCGGCCCCGTCGAAGGTCTCCGCGACGCTGGAGGTCACCCGTACCGGAGTGTCGGTCACCGCGCGCAGCTGGTCGGCGAAGGCCTCGCGGGACTCCTCGCGGCGGCTGGTCACCCGGATCTCGTCAAGGTCGAGCAGGGCGTCGAGCATGGTGACGTTGGAGAAGGCGGTGCCGCGTGCGCCGACGTGGCCGAGGATGCGAGAGTCCTTGCGGGCCAGCCACTTTGCGCCGAGCGCCGTCATCGCGCCCGTGCGGGCCTCGGTGATGAAGGTCGCGTCGAGGATCGCCAGCGGCACCCCGGTCGTGGGGTCGTAGAGCGTCAGTAGGGCGAGCTCGCTCGGCAGCCCGCGCTCGAAGTTGCTGACGAAGTCGCCGACCACCTTGACGCCGCTCACGCCGGACGGGCCGAGGCTGGAGACCGAGCCGCGCAGGACGTTGAAGTGGCCGGCGCCGCCGTTGTCGGGCACCAGGTGGGTGCGCGGCTCGTGCACGGTCTCGCGCCTGCCGTGGGCGGCGATCACGGTCTCGACCGCGGCGACGATCTCCCTCGGGGTGACCGCGAGCAGGTCGATGTCCGGGCCGGAGAGGAACCGCAGCTGGAGGGGATCGGGCATGGCGCCAACACTAGCCAGGGGCTTTCGGCGCGCCCCGGTCTGTGCACAGGCACCTATAGATAGGTGCACGAGGCCTTCGTACGCCGTACCGTCAGCGCGGATGAGTCAGATGTCGCTGTTCGCCGCCGGCATGAGCGACCCGTCGTACGACGACCTCGAGGGCCTGCTGGCCGGACCGGGGTCGATCGAGCGACGGGGCGATGTCGCGCGGGTCAGCGTGGCCGTGGCCGACGACTGGCGGGCCGAGGTGATGCTGCGCGCGCTCGCGGTGCTGGGGCCGGGAGCCGAGGTCGAGACCTCGCCGGAGGGGTTGGACGTCAGGACGGCCTTCGTGCCTGAGCTCTACGCCCTGGCGGAGCGGTGGCACTCCTTCGCCGGCAAGCACCCGCCGGCCGGCCTGCGGCTCGACGGGGCCCGGTTGTGGTGGTGGTGCGTCGCCGCAGGAAGCGCTGATCCAGTGGGTTACCGGCTCGGTCTGGCCGCTGTCGACAGTGACGCCGTGTGGTCCGCAGCGGGTGCCGCCCTGGCGTCAGCGGGGGTGCCGGCGGCGCTCGTGGGGCCGAGGGCCAACGGTCCGGCGTACCGTGTGGTCGGGGCGCGGCGTCTTGTCCGGCTCGCCGAGCTGGTCGGAGCGGTGCCCCATGGCGTGCCTGTCGAGGCGTGGCCGTCGGCTGCGCGGGGTGCTGGGGGGCACGGTGGGGTGGGCGGAACGGGCGATGGCCGAGCCGTCCGGTCGGCCGGGAACTACGGCGGGCCTGCTCCGAGTTGACCCGAACGGTGCCCGGCATGATCGAGGGGCGGGCACCATGGGGTGGGGGATGGCGGTGGCGCGGGGATGATCGACACGCGCGGCGAGGCCCCCGGTCACCCTTGACCGACCCTGACGGGTGACACTGTGCGTTCGCGGGGCAGAAGGCAACACCGACAGGAGTGACGTGGCAGCGAGCAAGGCATCGGGCAAGGGGCCAAGCACAGGGGCGAGCGGCACGGGCCGTGCCCTGGTCATTGTCGAGTCCCCCTCCAAGGCCCGGACCATCGGCGGCTACCTCGGCTCCAACTACGTCGTCGAGTCCTCCATCGGCCACATCCGCGACCTGCCGCGCAACGCAGACGAGGTGCCCGCCTCGTACAAGGACAAGCCCTGGGCCCGGCTGGGCGTCGACGTCGACAACGGCTTCGAGCCGCTCTACATCGTCACGCCGGACAAGCGGGCGCAGGTCGCCAAGCTGAAGGCACTGCTCAAGGACGTCGACGAGCTCTACCTCGCCACAGATGAGGACCGCGAGGGTGAGGCCATCGCCTGGCACCTCGTGCAGGCGCTCAACCCGCAGCTGCCGATCAAGCGCATGGTCTTCCACGAGATCACCCCGGGGGCCATCGCCGCCGCCGTCGCCAACCCGCGCGAGATCAACGCCGACCTGGTCCACGCCCAGGAGACCCGCCGCATCCTCGACCGCCTCTACGGCTACGAGGTCTCGCCGGTCCTGTGGAAGAAGGTCATGCCGCGGCTGTCCGCCGGCCGCGTGCAGTCCGTGGCCACCCGGGTCATCGTCGAGCGCGAGCGGGCTCGCATGCGGTTCAACAGCGCCGGCTACTGGGACATCAAGGCGGGCTTCGACGCGGCCGTCGCAGGTGCGGTCGCCGATCCCGCCAACCCGTCCACGTTCGACGGCGACCTGATCTCGCTCGACGGCGCCCGCGTCGCCAGCGGCCGCGACTTCGGCGAGGACGGTCGGCTCACGGCCCGCGCGTCCGCCGTGCTGCACCTCGACGAGACAGCGGCGCGAGCCCTGGCCGTTCGCCTCGAAGGCGCGGCGTTCGCGGTCACGTCGGTCGAGGACAAGCCGTACACCCGTCGTCCGTCGGCCCCCTTCATGACGTCGACGCTGCAGCAGGAGGCCGGTCGCAAGCTGCGCCTGTCGAGCCAGCAGACGATGCGCACGGCGCAGAGGTTGTACGAGAACGGCTACATCACCTATATGCGGACCGACTCGACCACGCTGTCCGAGACGGCGCTCAACGCGGCCCGGTCTCAGGCGCGGGCGCTGTACGGCGACCCGTACGTGCCCGACGTGCCGCGGCGCTACGAGAAGAAGGTCAAGAACGCGCAGGAGGCGCACGAGGCGATTCGCCCCGCCGGCGACTCGTGGCGCACCCCCGGCGAGCTGGCCCGAGAGCTGGGCGGCGACGAGCTGCGGCTGTACGAGCTGATCTGGCAGCGCACCGTTGCCTCGCAGATGACCGACGCCCGGGGGCAGTCGCTGACCGTGCGGATCGCCGGCACCTCATCGTCTGGCGAGAACGCTGAGTTCTCCACGACCGGCCGTACCATCACGTTCCCCGGCTTCATGCGGGCCTACGTCGAGGGTGCCGACGACCCGGACGCCGAGCTCGACGACCGTGAGCGCCGGCTGCCCCGCCTCGCCCAGGGCCAGTCCCTGTCCGTCGACTCGCTCGAACCGGTCGGACACGCGACCAACCCGCCCGCGCGCTTCACCGAGGCCTCGTTGATCAAGACGCTCGAGGAGATGGGCGTGGGCCGCCCGTCGACCTACACCTCGATCATCGGCACCATCCAGGACCGCGGCTACGTGTTCAAGAAGGGCACGGCGCTGGTCCCGTCGTTCATCGCGTTCTCGGTGGTCGGCCTGCTCGAGCAGTACTTCGGTAACCTCGTCGACTACAACTTCACCGCCTCCATGGAGGACGACCTCGACGAGATCGCCAACGGCGAGCGCGAGAGCACCCCGTGGCTGACCCGCTTCTACTTCGGCGCGCCCGACAAGGTCGCCACCGAGGGCGTCACCGACGTCACGACGTCCGGGCTCAAGTCGATGGTTTCCGAGCAGCTCGACCAGATCGACGCCCGCGAGGTCAACTCGATCCCGCTGGGCACCGACAGCGATGGTCGCGAGATCGTCATCAGGGTCGGCCGGTACGGGCCCTACCTGCAGCGGGGTGACGACCGGGCGAGCATCCCCGACGAGACGCCGCCCGACGAGATCACCATCGCCCGCGCCACCGAGCTGCTCGAGGCGCCGCAGGGCGATCGCGAGCTCGGCATCGACCCGGAGTCGGGGCTGCCGGTCGTCGTCAAGGCCGGACGCTATGGGCCGTACGTCGCGACGGTGCCGGTCGAGGGCTCCAAGGACAAGCCGCGCACCGCGTCGCTGTTCAAGGACATGTCGGTCGACACGATCGAGTTGGGCGACGCCCTGCGGCTGCTCTCGCTGCCCCGCGTCGTCGGGCTGGCCGAGGACGGCGAGCCGATCACCGCGCAGAACGGTCGGTACGGGCCTTACGTCACCCACGGCAAGGAGTCCCGCTCGCTCGCCAGCGAGGAGGAGCTGTTCACCGTCGACCTGCCCGCTGCACTGGCGCTGCTCGCGCAGCCCAAGGCGCGCGGTCGGGCCGCAGCCGCACCCCCGCTGCGTACCCTCGGCAACGACGCCGTGTCGGGCGCCCCGATGGTGGTCAAGGAGGGCCGCTTCGGCGCCTACGTGACCGACGGCGAGACCAATGCGAGCCTGCGCAAGGACGACGTGGTCGAGGAGCTCACCGACGCCCGCGCGTCCGAGCTGCTCGCCGACCGGCGGCTCCGCGGCCCAGCCAAGAAGGTCGCCCGCCGTGCTCCCGCCAAGAAGGCTCCTGCCAAGAAGGCGGCGGCCAAGACGGCCGGCGGAGCGGTCAAGAAAACGGCTGCCAAGAAAACGGCCGCCAAGAAGGCCCCGGCGAAGCGAGCAGCAGCGAAGAAGGCCTGACCGCGTCCGCCTCCCCCTTCGGATCACTGGGGCCCTGTGGCTGCTCTGGCGGCCGTCTTTCCCGCCAGGACCGCCCAGTGATCATCTTCGGTACGGATCACTGGGGCCCTGTGGCTGCTCTGGCGGCCGTCTTTCCCGCCAGGACCGCCCAGTGATCATCTTCGGTACGGATCACTGGGGCCCTGTGGCTGCTCTGGCGGCCGTCTTTCCCGCCAGGACCGCCCAGTGATCCGGAACCGGGGAGGGGTGTTCGGGGTCTCGTGAGTGTCCGCGGCTGCCATTAGAGTCGACAGGGTCGGTTCGCCCACCGGTTCGGTTCCCCGTGCCGTCGGCGATCTGCTTCGTACGAGGGGATCCGGCCGATCAGCAAGCCCCGGACCATGCCTCCCGAGGCGACCGTCCCCAACCCGGGCGACGTCTCGGCCAGCAGCGTGCCCTCGCACCAGCTCTCCGAGGCTCTCGCGATCCCGGCGTTCCGCAAGCTGTGGATCGCCCTCGGCCTGTCCAGTCTCGGTGACTGGCTCGGCCTGCTGGCGGCGACCGCGTTCGCCGCGTCGCTGGTCAGCGGCTACCGCGGCAGCCTGTACGCGACCGGCGCCGTGCTCGCGTCGAGACTGGCCCCGGCTGTGCTCTTCGGCCCGTTCGCCGGAGCCTTCGCCGACCGGTTCGACCGGCGCAAGCAGATGGTGCTCTGCGACCTGATCCGGGCCGCGCTGGTCACCTCGATCATCATCGTGCACACGCTGCCCTACCTGCTCGCCGCTTCCTTCGCGATCGAGATCTTCAGCCTTTTCTGGATCCCCGCCAAGGAGGCGTCCGTCCCCAACCTGGTGCCCCGCGAGCGACTTGAGGCGGCCAACCAGATCTCGCTGGTGACGACGTACGGCATGGCGCTCGTCGCGGCAGTGCTGTTCTCTCTGCTGTCGGTCCTGACCCGCGCGCTCACCAGCCCCGAGTCCTACTTCGCCAACGAGCCGATCATGCTGGCGTTCGGGTTCGACGCCGTCACGTTCCTCATCTCGGCAGCCACCATCTTCAGCCTGCGCGAGATCTCCGAGCACGGCGGTACGCGCAAGCGTCAGGAGCCTGCTGCCGGCCAGCAGAGCATGGCCCGCGCGATCGTCGACGGCTGGCGGTTCGTCGGCACCACGCCGATGGTGCGCGGGCTGGTCGTGGGCATCCTCGGGGCCTTCGCCGCAGGCGGGGCGGTCGTCGGCGTCGGCCGTCAGTTCGCGGAGGACCTGCACGGCGGTGACGCGGGCTACGGTCTGCTCTTCGGTGCCGTCTTCGCCGGGCTGGCCCTCGGCATGCTGGTCGGCCCCAAGCTGCTGCGTGGGCTCAGCCCACGACGCAAGTTCGGCCTTTCGATCGTGGGCGCCGGCGTGACGCTGGCCGTCGACTCGGTGCTGCCCAACCTCGTGCTCGGCGTGGCCGTCACCGCGGTCGTCGGCTGCTTCGCCGGCCTCGCCTGGGTGACCGGCTACACCCTGCTCGGCGGCGAGGTGCCCGATGACGTGCGCGGGCGCACGTTCTCCCTCGTCCAGTCCCTGGTCCAGGTCGACCTGCTGCTCACGCTGTCGGTGAGCCCGGTCATCGCGGCCTTCATCGGCAACCACCAACTGCGGCTGTGGGGCCACGCCCACCTGCGCTACGACGGCGTGACCCTGCTGCTCTTCGGCGCCGGCCTCGTCGCCGTGGCGGTCGGCATCGCCGCCTTCCGGCAGATGGACGATCGTCGCGGCATCTCGGTACGGGCCGATCTGTGGGCGGCGGTGCGGGGCGAGTCGGCGGGGCGCCCTGCGACGCGTACCGGACTGTTCATTGCGTTCGAGGGCGGCGAGGGCGGCGGAAAGTCGACCCAGGTGCGCCTGCTCACCGAGTGGCTCGCGGCGCTCGGCCACGAGGTGGTCACCACCCACGAGCCCGGGGGGACGCCGGTCGGCACCCGGCTGCGCGCCCTACTCCTCGACCGCGAGACCACCGGCCTGTCGCCGCGCTCCGAGGCGCTGCTCTACGCCGCCGACCGCGCCGCCCACGTCGACTCCGTGGTGCTGCCCGCGCTCGCGCAGGGGGCCGTGGTCGTGACCGACCGCTACATCGACTCGTCGGTCGCCTACCAGGGGGCGGGGCGCATCCTGCCGCCCGGCGAGATCCGCGAGCTGTCCCACTGGGCCACGGGTGGGCTGCTGCCCGAGCTAACCATCCTGCTCGATATCGACCCTGCCGTCGGCCTGCGCCGGTTCGCCGAGCCGGCCGACCGGATCGAGTCCGAGTCCCTCGAGTTCCACCGCCGGGTCCGGGCCGGCTTCCTCGAGATCGCGCGTCGCCGTCCCGCCCGCTACCTCGTGGTCGACGCGACGCTGCCCGTCGACGAGGTCGCCGAGCGCATCCGGACCCGCGTGCACGGGCTGCTCCCCGAGCCCACCCTGCCGTCCCCGGCAGCCGCCGTGCCCGTGTCCGCCACCGCAGGGGAGCAGTCGTGAGCGTCTTCGACGAGCTGGTCGGACAGGACGACGTCATCGCCACGCTGCAGCAAGCGGTCGAGGCCGCCCGGGGTGAGCACACCCACGGCTTCACCCACGCCTGGCTCTTCACCGGTCCGCCGGGCTCCGGCAGGTCGGTGGCCGCGCGGGCGTTCGCGGCCGCCCTGCAGTGCCCCGACGGTGGCTGCGGCCACTGCTCCTCGTGCCAGACGGTACGGGCCGGCAGCCACCCCGACGTCGACGTCGTCACGCCCGCCGGGCTGTCCATCGGCGTGGCCGAGGCCCGCGACATCGTGCTGCGCTCGTCCATGGCGCCAGGCCGCGGGGGCTGGCAGGTCGTACTCCTCGAAGACGCCGACCGGCTCACCGAGGCCGCGGCCAACGCGCTGCTGAAGGCGATCGAGGAGCCCCCGCCGCGGGGGGTCTTCCTGCTCTGCGTTCCCTCGGCCGACGACCTGCCGCCGACCATCCGGTCACGGTGCCGCCTGGTCCGGCTGCGCACCCCCTCGGCCGCCGCAGTGGCTGCCCAGCTGGTGAGCCGCGATGGCGTCGACTCCGCCATCGCCAACTTTGCCGCGCGCGCCGCCCAGGGCCATGTCGGCCGGGCCCGCCGCCTGGCCACCGACGACAACGCCCGCCGCCAGCGACACGACGCGCTCAAGGTGCCGCTCGAGCTCTCGTCGATCGGCGCCTGCCTCGACGTCGCCGATGCGCTGGTCAAGGCGAGCGAGGAGGAGTCCGCCCGCATCACGACCCCCGCGTCGGTCGCCGAGACGGCGGCCATGCGCGAGGCGATCGGCGAAGGCGCGGGCGGCAAGGTCAAGGTGCGCGGCACCGCCGGCATCATGAAGGATCTCGAGCGTCGCCAGAAGTCCCGCGAGACGCGGTCGCAGCGTGACGTCCTCGACCGGGCGCTGACCGACCTCGCGGCGTTCTACCGCGACGTGCTGCTGCTGCAGTCCGGGTCGACTGTGCCGCTCGTGCATGGAGACCTGCGCGACCAGCTCTCCCGCGTGGCCGAGCGTTCGACGCCCGAGGCGACGCTGCGGCGCGTCGAGGCGGTCCTGCTCTGTCGCGAACGCATCGCCGGCAACGTCGCCGTGCTGCTCGCGGTCGAGGAGATGACGCTGTCGCTGGCTGCTGGTTAGAGGGTGACCTCGAACCGGTCGACCGTGGTCCAGATGTAGCGCGACTTCGGGTTCATCAGGCCGGTGGCCCGCAGGCTCAGCGTGTGCTCGCCGTCGTTCAGCAGCGGGCTCTCCCAGAGCATGCGGCTGTCGCGCGAGGCGCCGTACTCGTCGACCAGGACCTCGGGGCCGCCGTCGAGGGTGATGGCCCCGATGCCATGGTTGGCCTCGACCATGCCGTAGAACCGCACCTGACGTCCCCGGAACCGCAAGGTCACGAAGTCGTCGGGGATGCCGCAGTAGGAGTCGGTGCCGTCGGACTCGATGGTGACCTTCGAGTGGCGCCAGTGCTCGCCGTACGACAGCTCGTAGAGGCCGGTGCCGAAGACATCGTTCTGGATGGTGACGACACCGTCGGCCGTGGTCGCGACGGAGATCCGCTCGGCGACGGCCTCGGCACGCTCGACCGGGATGAAGGTGTAGCGGCCCAGCACGGCATCGAGCGACGACTCGAGCTCGGCGAGCTCACCGGCGACGGTACGGGCCTGGGCACCGGCGTAGGCGGTCGCGCGTACCGCGGCGACGAGGTCCTGGACGTTGCTGGCGAGGCTGGCGGAGCCCTGGGCGGCAAGGGCGGTGTTGCGGCCGATCTCGTGGGTGGTCGCGGTCTGTTGCTCGACGGCGGCGGCGATCGCGCTCTGGTTGTCACTGACCCGCGAGATGGTGTCGGTGACCGCGTTCATGACCTCGGCTGCAGCCGCGGAGCCGGTCTGGATAGAGCCGACCGACCGGGTGACGTTGGTCGTGGCGGTCGAGGTCTGGGCGGCGAGCGCCTTGACCTCACCGGCGACGACGGTGAAGCCAAGGCCAGCGTCTCCGGCCCGGGCGGCTTCGATCGTGGCGTTGAGGGCGAGCAGGTGGGTCTGGCTCGCGATCGAGCTGATCAGGTCGACGATCTTCTGGATCTCGCGAGAGGCGCTCTGCAGCTGGCCGACCGTGCCGTTGGCTGCGACCACCTGGACGGTGACGTCGGTGGCGACGGACGAGGCGAGCGATGCGTGGCTGGCCACCTCACGGATGGTCGCGGCGAGCTCCTCGGTGGCCGCGGCGATGCGGTGCATGGAGTCGGAGACCTCGTTGGCCGTGGTGGCTGCGGTGTTGGCCCGGCTTGCGGTCGTCTCCGAGGTCTCGAGCATCGACCACGCGACGTCGTTGACCTCGCGCCAGCCCGTACCGAGTGCTTCCTTGCCCGCCGTGACGTCGGTCAGGACGTGGCGCAGGTCGTCGACGACGCGTCCGGCGGCGGCCGCGATGGCCTGTCCCGCGGCGCTGCTGCCGCCGTCGATCTGGACGGTCAGGTCGCCATCGGCGATGGCCTGGAGGTCCCGTACCAAGGGGCGTAGCTCGGCGGGGATGCGCCCGGTCTGACTGGTGCCAGCTGTTCTGAACCGCATGGAGTCTCCTCGACGAGACGTTGGTTGCCATGGGTGTCGGTTCGCCGGGCCATTTCTTGACGTCGCGGCGGCTACCTGTTGTGACCAGGGCTCGGTGGCTCATGGCGATTCCGGTCACATCTCCCCCGGCTACTCTCAGGGGAGGAGGGCAGCCAGGTGCCGATGATGTGCGCGGTCAGCTTCGAGCGGTACGGCCGGCTCTACTACTTCGACGCGGGCGACCTGCGGGTCGCGGTCGGTGACAAGGTGCTGATCCCGACCGACGAGGGCCCCGAGGTGGCCGAATGCGTCTGGGCGCCCGAGTGGGTGGACGAGCCGGTCACCCTGTCCCGTCTGGTGGGCCTCGCGACGGCCGCCGACCTCGCCCGTGACGAGAGACACCGCGCGCTGCGGGCCGAGGCGCGCAAGGTGGTCAAGCGGCTGGTCCGTGAGCACGACCTGCCGATGAAATTGGTCGGCCTCGACTACGTGCCCGATGCTCCCGCACGCGACGGCAACGACCGTGGCGGCCCGCGCTACACCGTCTACTTCGGCGCGCCCGAGCGGGTCGACTTCCGGCTCCTGGTACGCGACCTGGCCCGCGGGCTCTCCGCCCGGGTCGAGCTGCGGCAGGTGGGCGCCCGCGACGAGGCCCGGGTGCAGGGCGGCATCGGCCCGTGCGGCCGCGACCTGTGCTGCGCCACCTTCCTGAAGGACTTCGAACCGGTATCGATCCGCATGGCCAAGGACCAGGACCTGCCGCTCAACCCGCTGAAGATCTCCGGCGCGTGCGGTCGGTTGATGTGCTGCCTGAAGTACGAGCACCCGCTCTACCAGGAGTTCAAGGCCGACCTGCCGGCGCTCGGCTCGACGGTCGAGACCGACGAGGGCGAGGGTCGGCTGGTCGGTTACAACGTTCCTGCCGGCAACGTCGTCGTACGCCTGTCGGCCTCGGGTGAGCGGCGCACCTGCAGCAAGGCCAGCGTCTGCGGGTCACGCGAGGCGTTCGACGGGCGCCCGTCATGAGGCGTACGTCCGTCCTGGCGTCGGTGCTCGCCCTCGTCTCCCTCGCCGCCTGCGGTCCGGCCACCCACGCCGCCCAGCCGACGACGCCCCCGGCCACTCCAGCGGCGACCACCACGTCGCCGGCGCCGGCTCTCTCGCTCGGCCCGACGCTCAGCGTGGCTCCCGAGGCGACCACTCCCCAGCCGTTGGCCACCCCGACGTCGGCGACGGCCGGCGGCGTCACGCCGGGGACAGGGCTGAGCGCCTACTACGCCGCCAAGGTCGCCTGGTCCACCTGCAACCCGTCGGCGGCGGCCGTCGACTTCATCGACCTGACCGGCTTCCAGTGCGCCGCGGTGCGCGTACCCCTCGACTACCGCCACCCGGCCGGGCGCAAGATCTCCCTCGGCATCGCCCGGCTCCCCGCCACGGGGTCGCACCGAATCGGTTCGCTGCTCATCGACCCGGGCGGCCCTGGGGTGTCGGGGCTCGACTACCTCACCCAGGCAACCTCGGCGATCCCGGCGGCGGTACGGGCGCGGTTCGACATCGTCGGTTTCGATCCCCGCGGCGTCGGCGTGAGCGCGGGGCTGAACTGCTTGACGGTGGCGCAGTTCGACGCCAACGTCGCCGCGCCCGTCAATCCCACCACCCCCGCGCAGGTGGCGGCTGCCGTGGCCCGGGCCGCGCTGCTGGCCAAGGGGTGTGCCAAGACCGCGGGCTGGGAGCTGCCCTACCTCGGCACGACCTACGCCGCGCGGGACATGGACCTCATCCGCTCGGCCGTCGGCGACGCCAAGCTCAGCTACCTTGGCAAGAGCTACGGCACCGAGCTCGGTGCGGTCTATGCCGACGAGTTCCCGACCAAGGTCCGCGCCCTCGTCCTCGACGGGGCGCTGCCGCCTGGCCTCGATGTCGCGGGACAGGCCCGCGGCCAAGGCGTGGGCTTCGAGGGCGACCTGCACGACTTCCTCGCCGACTGCGTGAGGCACACCAGCTGCCCCTTCTCCGGTACGGCGGCCCACGCCCGTACCCAGTTCAACGCCTTCGTCGGCGCGGTCGCCGCTCAGGCGCTGCAGACCCGGCTGGGTCGCCCGCTGGCCGTAGGCAACGCCGTCAACGGCATCACAGCCGCGCTCTACAGCACCGCGAGTTGGCCTGCCCTGCGCGTCGGCCTGAGCCAGGCCCTCAAGGGCGACGGGTCCCTGCTGCTGGCCTACTCCGACTCGTTCGCCGGGCGCCACGCCAGCCGCTACGAGTCGACGTCCAGCGCCTTCCCGGCCATCAGCTGCATGGACGTGCCGAGCCACTTCACGGTCGCCCAGGTGGCCGCCTACGCCAAGAGCTGGGCCGTCGGCGCCCCGCTGTACGGGCCGCTCGAGGCGTGGGGGCTGCTGACCTGCAACGGCTGGGTGCCCACGGCCACCCGGCTGCCCGACCGGGTCAGCGCCAAAGGCGCCCCGCCCATCGTCGTCGTCGGCAGCACCGGCGACCCGGCCACCCCCTACGCCTGGGCTGTCGACCTCGCCCACCAGCTCAACAGCGGCCGGCTCGTCACCTACGTCGGCGACGGGCACACGGTGTACGGCGGCGGTCGCAGCAGCTGCGTCGACACGGCAGTCAACGCCTACCTGATCGCGCTCACCCCGCCCAAGGCGTCGCTGCGCTGCACGTAACGGGGCATCTCGGGCGATACAGCTTTGTTACTGTCCGTAGGCACAAAGGCCCTGTTTCGCGGCTCCACCATCGCTTAGGGTGAGGACGCGGGACATGTCCCGTCGGGGCTGGGACGAGGGGTTGTTCACATGCGTGCCGCGATCCACCGTGGGCGGGGGGCCCGCCACTGGCGTGCAGCGCTGACCGTAGTGGTCGCCCTCCTGACCTGTCTGGCCTCCGTGAGCGGCTTTGCGCCGCCCGCCGCAGCAGCCGCGGCCCCACCCCTGCTGACCGTCACCTGCACGGCGACGGTCAGCTACGGCGGCGACCTGACCTGCTGGGCAGCGAGCACCGACGTCAACGGTGACTTCGCCGAGGCGGGCACCTTCACCTTCGACAAGGCACAGGCGCTACCTGCGACCTGGACGGCCAAGACGTGCGTCGTCAACAAGTCCCAGTGCGAGGTCGATGCCACGCTGGCGACGCCGCCGGGTGCCCAGCCGCGCACCGTCGTGTTCGTCGTCGGGTTCAAGGGCGCCGACGGCGCCACCGTCTCGACCGCCATCTCCGTCGACCTGACCCTGCGGCCGACGGTCACCCAGCTGGTCTGTGACCAGTCCGGTCTGCCGCTCGGCGGGTCAACCCACTGCGTGGTCGGGGTCGCCGACCAGCTCTACGCCTGGGACAGCCACCCGGCGCAGCTCGGCCCGGGTGTCGCCGGGCTGACGGTCACGTCGTCCGCGCCGGGCGACACGGTCACCTACGACAAGCCCGCGCCGGGCGGTGCCAGCTGCCTCGCCGCTGTGGTCGACTCCATGCTCAGCTGCGGGCTGACCCTCGCCGCGGACCAGGTCCCGGGGCTGCGAGCCCTCACGGCCACCTACCCGGGTGACCCCGTGGCCGACGAGCAGCCGAGCTCGGTGGTGCTCCGCGTGGCCAACGGGCCCCGGATTGCGCCGATCCTGTCGCTCACCTGCCCCGCCGCGGTGCCAGCGCGCAGCCCGGTCGGCACCTGCCAGGTGAGCGTCCAGGCGACCGGACCCGGGCTGCTGGTTCCCACCGGCGCCGTGGCGTTCGACCAGGACTCCGGCCAGCCGGTCAACTGGGCCGACAGCCAGGTCTGCCAGCTCGACGCCGGCACGTGCAGCGTCCCGATCAGCGTGTTCGCCGACTGGTCCTCCGGCATCACCGCGCCGATCCGGGCGAGCTACGCCGGCGACGACGGCTACCTGCCGGCCACCGCCGACCAGCAGGTCGACGTCACGCCGACCGCGACGACCTCCCAGATCGCCTGCGACAACCCCAGTCCGGCTGCGGGCAGCCTGCTGCACTGCGAGCTCACCTTCTCCACCGTCGACGGTGGGCCGGTCCCGGTCGGCCCGCTTGACGCGATCTTCGTCTCGACCAGCGAAGGAACGGTGACCTGCGACGTCGACGCCGGCGACGGGTGTGGCCATGTCAACACGCCCACCGCGACGGTGGCCGGGTTCTCCCTCCAGCTCGACCAGACGACCGGACCTCAGCTGCTCATCGGCGAGTACACCGGAGACGACTTCGACATGGTGGCCGGGTCGACGGTCGGCTTCTCCTGGGTCGTCCCCGGACCGCCCGTGGTGACGCCGCAGCCGGCCCCGGTCCCGCCCTCCAAGGCGACCACGACCACCGCCATCGCCTGTGCCGGACCGGTGGCCTACCGCCACGCCACCCAGTGCACCGTCGCCGTGACGTCGTCCGCTGGCGTGCCGTCGGGCACCGTGACGGTGTCGCCTGCGGCAGGGTCCCCCGCCTTCGCCGCTGCGTCCTGCACGCTCACCACCCAGGGGTTGTGCACCGTCTCGGTGGCTAGCCAGGCGCTGCCCGGCGCCGTGGTCTCGCTGGCGGTGGCCTACTCCGGGTCCGATGCCTCGTCGCCGTCCACGGGTACGGGCGCGTTCACCATCCACGCGGTGCCGACCACTGTCGGGGTCCACTGCTCGGCCCGCGCTGCGGTGCGTCCGGGCGCGGTCGTCAGCTGCGTCGCGTCGGTCCGGACCCGCTACGGCACGGCTGCGGCCCCGCCGCCGGCCCACGCCTCACAGGTCACCGTCAACGCCCGAGGTGACGCGATTGTCTACACCGGCCCCCGTACCTCGCGGTCGTGTCACTGGGTCGCCGGCGCCCAGGGCCTGACCTGCCATTTCTCGGTACGGGCCGGGCACGCCCGCGGGCTGCGGCTGGTCAAGGTGCACTACACCGGGACGTTCGGCACCACCCACGACGCGGCGAGCGTCGGCCAGGCGAGCTTCACCGTCAAGAGCAGCTGAACCCGCACCCCCCTTTTCGGATCACTGGGGGGTTGTGGTGGTTCTGGGTGCGGCGATAGCAGCCGAGCGGGCCCAGTGATCCACAGCGGAGTTGATCACTGAGGGGTCGTGGTGGTTCTGAGTGCGGCGATAGCAGCCGAGAGGGCCCAGTGATCCACAACGGGCGCGGGGTGCGTCAGGTGTGCAGGCCGCACTCGACCTTGCCGCTGCCGGCCCAACGACCGCTGCGCGGGTCGTCGCCGGGTGCGACGCGGCGGGTGCAGGGGGCACAGCCGATCGACGGGTAGCCGTCGTACTGCAGCGGGTTGATCAGGATGCCGCGGTGGGCGATGTACTTGTCGAGCTCTTCGTCGTCCCACGCCACGATGGGGTTGATCTTGATCATGTTGCGCTTGGTGTCCCACTCGACCGCCTTGGCGTCGCGGCGGGTGACGGCCTCGACGCGGCGCAGTCCGCTGATCCACGCGGTATAGCCGTCGAGCGCTCGCTCGAGCGGCTCGACCTTGCGCAGGGCGCAGCACTGGTTGGGATTGGTCTTCCAGAGGTCCTTGCCGTACGTCGCGTCCTGCTCGGCGACGGTCTGCCTGGGGGTGATGCTGAGGAAGGTGACCGGGTAGGCGGAGCTCACGGCGTCGCGCATGCCCATGGTCTCGGCGAAGTGGTAGCCGGTGTCCAGGAAGACGACGTCGATGCCGGGGCGCACGCGGGAGGCGAGGTCGACAGTCACCGAGTCCTGCAGTGACGTGGCGACGACCAGGCCCTCGCTGAACGTGTCGGCAGCCCACTGCAGGATCTCGAACGGGCTGGCACCCTCGAGCCGCTCGCCGGCGCGCTGGGCGAGGTCGACCATGGCGGTGCGGTAGTCGGCTGCGGTGCTGTAGTCGACCAGCTCGGCGGTCATGGCGTCCTCCTTTCGCACGATCTGTGCTGGCTATCGGCCGTCAGGGGCCGCAGGTCAAGGCGGGTGGCAGCAATGGGGCGCAACCGGCGGGAGCGGGCGGAGTATTCCGGCCCAGGGAAGTGCAGGCGGAGTGGGGCGCTTCCTCGACGGAAGCCCCGATCAGCGGCCGAGGCGACAGGCTGCGCTGGTGACACGCTGAAGGTCGACGTGCAGACGCGCGACGAGCATCAGGTTGGTCACCCGTCTAATCTCACATGTGCAGGTAGGGATTGTCCAGGGGTGGGCAGCCTGGTATCACCTCGTGAGACGCCGGGGGCGCCGCTCGGACGGCTGGTCAGTGGTCGACGCCGTACGCTGGGATCGTCGGGGCGACCGTTGAGCCCCGCGCTGCCGCCCCGTACCGAGGAGCACTCGTCATGGCACGACCGACCCGTCCCACTGGCGCCGGCCAGTGGGCCATGGGACACCGCGAGCCGCTCAACGCCTCGGAGCAGATGAAGAAGGACAACGACGGCCTCGACGTCCGCGCCCGCATCGAGAACATCTACTCCAAGCGCGGGTTCTCCTCGATCGACGGCGCCGACCTGCGCGGCCGCATGCGCTGGTGGGGTCTCTACACCCAGCGCGCGCCTGGCATCGACGGCGGTCGCACCGCCATGCTCGAGCCCGAGGAGCTCGAGGACTCCTACTTCATGATGCGGGTACGCATTCCCGGCGGGCGCCTGACCAGCGAGCAGCTACGGGTCGTCGCCGCCATCTCGACCGACTTCGGACGCGACGTCGCCGATATCACCGACCGGCAGAACGTGCAGTACCACTGGATCCGCATCGAGGACGTGCCCGAGATCTGGCGTCGGCTCGAGTCGGTCGGGCTGTCGTCCACCGAGGCCTGCGGCGACACCCCGCGCAACATGCTCGGCTGCCCCCTCGCCGGCATCGACGTCGACGAGATCCTCGACGCCACAGCAGTTCTGCGCGAAGTCAACGAGTTCGCCGAGGGCAACAAGGCGTTCTCCAACCTGCCCCGCAAGTGGAAGACGGCGATCTCCGGCTGCCGCTCCCACTGCACGGTCCACGAGATCAACGACATCTCCTTCGTCGGGGTTGAGCGCGAGGACGGCTCGGTCGGCTTCGACCTCTGGGTGGGCGGCGGCTTGTCGACCAACCCGATGTTCGCCCGCCGGCTGGGGGTCTTCGTCACTGCGGAGCAGGTCAAGGAGGTCTGGTCCGGCGTCACCTCGATCTTCCGTGACTACGGCTACCGCCGGCTCCGTACCCGTGCGCGGGTCAAGTTCCTCATGGCCGACTGGGGTCCGGAGAAGTTCCGCGAGGTCCTCGAGAAGGAGTACCTCGGGTACGCCCTGCCGGACGGGCCGTCGGCACCGACCGCAGGTTCGGGCTCGCGTGACCACGTCGGCGTTCACCGGCAGAAGGACGGCAAGTTCTACGTGGGCGTCGCGCCCAAGGTCGGTCGGGTGTCCGGGTCGCTGCTGGCCTCGGTCGCCGACCTCGCCGACCAGTACGGCGAGGGTGAGATCCGCTGCACCGTCGAGCAAAAGCTCGTGCTGCTCGGCGTTTCCGAGCTCGATGTCGAGCCGCTGGTTTCGGCGCTCGACGCTCTCGACCTGGTGGCGCGGCCGTCCGCGTTCCGCCGCGGCATGATGGCCTGCACCGGCATCGAGTTCTGCAAGCTGGCCATCGTCGAGACCAAGCAGCGGGCGATGGATCTCTTCACCGACCTCGAGGCGCGCATGCCCGACTTCGACCAGCCGGTCTCCATCAACGTCAACGGCTGCCCCAACTCCTGCGCCCGGTTCCAGGTGGCCGACATCGGGCTCAAGGGCTCGATCGTCAACGGCGAGGAGGGCTTTCAGGTCCACCTCGGCGGCACCATGGGCGCGGTCGACGCCGACCCCAACTTCGGCCGCAAAGTCCGTGGCCTCAAGGTGACCAGCGCCGGGCTGACCGACTACGTCGAGCGGGTGCTACGTAACTTCGATGCCGACCGCGGGTCCGAGGAGTCATTCGCGGCGTGGGTGCAGCGCGCGCCCGAGGACGCCTTGTCGTGAGCTCGAGGTCGAGATGACAGACCTGCCGACCGCGGGCGAGCGTGCGGTCCCGTTCTACTGTCCCTACTGCGGCGACGAAGACCTCCGCCCGTACGACGAGAACGCCGGCTCCTGGCGCTGTGGCTCGTGCACCCGGGCCTTCACCCTGAAGACGGTCAAGCAGGCTTAGCCCGCTCGGACTCGGCGAGCAGGATGCAGAACTCGTTGCCCTCGGGGTCGGCGAGCACCACCCAGCCCGTGCCGGGTCCGTGATGGTCGCGCAGGTCGGCGACCAGTGTCGCGCCACGGGACAGCACCGCCGCCGTCTCCGCGCCGCACGTCCCGTGGCGCGGGCGCAGGTCGAGGTGGAGCGGGTTCTTGCGCGGATGTTCGGCTCCGTCGGGCACCTCGATGAACAGCAGCCGGTGGCCGTTCTCGGCGTCCCGGATCATGCACTCCTCGTGGCCGGGCAGGTTGGGGTCTCCCTCGAGATCGACGTAGCCGAGGGTCTCCTTCCACCACTCCGAGAGGGTGAAGGCGTTGGCGCAGTCGATGGTGGTGTGGGCGACGAAGGCAACCATGCGCGCAGCCTTGCCTCATCTTCCGCTCGCTGCAAGTCTGTTGTTGGTGGAGTGCCTGCCTAGCAGGGGATCTCGGCCCAGACGACTTTGCCGCTGGCGGTCGTGCGGACGTTCCATCGACGGGAGAGTGCCTCGATGAGGTGCAGTCCGCGACCGCTGTCCTCGTCGTCCTCGGGGTCGCGCATCCGCGGTTGCCGCGAGTCGTCGTCGGTCACCTCGACGTAGACCGCGCCGGTCGACGTCCGCAGCCGCAGGGTCGGCGAGCTGCCGGTGTGCAGCACCGCATTGGTGACCAGCTCGCTCACGACCAGGGCGACGTTGTCGGTGACGTCGGCGGACAGCCCCCAACCGGACAGCGCGGTACGGGCGGCGTCGCGAGCCATCCGCGGCGCCTCGGCCCGCGCCGGCAGCCGCAGGACCAGCGGCTCCCGGTCGGCCGCGGTGGCGCGCAGCACGAGCATCGCCACATCGTCGTCGTACTCCACGGCGTCGTCGTCGAGCAGCGCGCGCAGGGCAGAGGTGCACGTGCCACCGACCGGCGAGTGGGCGGTGAGGGCAGCGCGCAACCGCTCGATGCCGTCGTCGAGGTCGCTGCCGCGGGTCTCGACCAGACCGTCGGTGTAGAGCACCACCGCGTCACCCGGGGGCAGCGCCACGTCGCGCTGGACGAAGCGCACGGCGCCGATGCCGAGCGGGGTGCCGGTGTCGAGGTCGAGCCGCTGGGCGACGCCGTCGTGCAGCACCAGTGGGGGCAGGTGGCCGGCGTTGGCGATGGTGAGCGTCGACGTCGAGGGGTCGAAGACTGCGTAGACGCAGGTCACGATCTGCACCGCGTCGAGGGCCACGACCAGCTCGTCGAGATGACGCAGCACCTCGGCGGGAGCCAGGTCGAGCACGGCGAAGGCCCGGGTTGCAGCGCGCAGCTGGCCCATGACGGCCGCCGCGTGGATGCCGCGGCCCATCACGTCGCCGATCACGATGCCCGTGCGGCCGGTCGAGAGCGGGATCAGGTCGAACCAGTCGCCGCCCACCTCGGTGTCGCCGGCGCCGGGCAGGTAGACCGACTCGGGCTCGAGTCCTTCGCTCTCCGGCAGCTGGCGCGGCAGCAGGCTGCGCTGCAGGGTCAGGGCGACCGCCTGCTGGGTCTCGTACGCGTGCGCGTTGTCCAGGGCCACCGAGAACCGCCCGGCGATCTCCTCGGCGACCGCAAGGTCGGCGTCGTCGTAGGCCCGGCCGCTCACGGAGACCGCCCACGACACCACGCCGGTCAGGATGCCGCGACTGGTGAGCGGCAGCACCAGCAGGCTCCGCACGCCGACCTGGCGGGAGAACTGCGAGCCCGGCAGGTTGTGGGTCTCCTCGTCCGGCAGCTCGCCGGGCACGTCCCGTACGAGCAGCGCCGACCCGGAGGCGATGACGGTGGTGACGGGATGGCCGGGCGGGTAGGTGACGAGGCCGGAGTTGCCGCGCCAGGCGATGTCGCCGGCTTCGCGCACCTCCTCCACGTGCACCAGGGCCATGCGTCTCAGCAGCCCGCGTTGCTCGCCCTCGAGGTCGACGAGGTCGACCACGCAGTGGTCGGCGAAACGCGGCACGGTGAGTGCGGCGAGCGCGGCCAGGGTGTCGCGGGTGCTCAGTGACGAGCCGATCACCTGCCCCACCAGCGAGAGCAGCGCCAGCCGGTCGTGGGCGGCCGCGAGGTCGATGACGCTCTGCCGGCGCTCGCTCACGTCGCGGACGATGCTGGCCAGCCCGATGGCCGCGCCGTCGGGCCCGGTCAGCGGGAAGTAGGAGCAGAGGTAGTTGTGGTCGGCGTCGGGCGTGGCAGGCGTACGGCCGCGCAGCTCGACCTCGCGGAGCGCCACCCCCGTCTCGGCCACCCGACGCAGGACCGCCTCGACCCCCTCACCGAAGCCCGGCATGGCCTCCGAGGGGCGACGGCCGTAGAGCTCCTCGAGCGGGACGCCGATGATGTCGTGGAGAACGCCGTTGACCCGCAGGTAGCGCAGGTCGGCGTCGAACATGCCGAGGCCCACGGCCGCGTCGGCGAACAGGGCTTCCAACAGCGACAGGGCACGTCGTACGTCGAGGTCGGCCGGGTTCACATGCCTCCTCGGGGCGGCGGGACGGCCCTGTTACAGGAAGCCCACGGTAGCCGGATCCGGGAGAAAACGGTCAGCCGAAGCCGATCGCCCTCGTGTCGCGCCCGACGACGCCGAGGCGGCGTCCGGCCCACCGGGCCCACTCCGCGGGGTCGGTCGACGGCCGCGCGAGGTAGTAGCCCTGGGCGGCGTCGACCGACAGCGAGCACAGCGTGTCCAGCTCGCCCTCGGTCTCGACCCCCTCGGCGGTCACCTGGGCGTCCAGCTCGAGCGCGAACATGACGACGGCACTCGCCAGCGCGCGCCGCGCCGCGTCGGTGTCGATGCCGGCGGTGAGGTCGCGGTCGAGCTTGATGTAGTCGGGGCGCAGCGTGAGGATGTGCCGGAACGAGGCATAGCCGGAGCCGGCGTCGTCGACGGCGAGCCGCAGGCCCCGCGACCGCGCGAAGCCGAGCGTGTTGGTGAGCGGCTCGTAGTCGGAGACCGACTCGTGCTCGGTGATCTCCAGCACCAGCCGGTCGAGCGCCGTGTCGTGGCTGAGCAGGAGCTCGAGGAACGCCGGGTCGGCGATGGTCCGGGGCGACGCGTTGATCGAGACGTAGAGGTTGGGCGGCAGTGCCGTGGCGGAGTCCAGGGCGCACTGCAGCGCCTGCAGCTCGAGGCTGACGCCCAGCCCGACGTCGGCCGCGTCGCGGAGCCAAATGTCCGGCGGGATGTACGGGTCGGAGTCGATGCGGGCGAGGGCCTCGACACCGACGACCGCGCCGGTGGAGAGGCTCACGATGGGCTGGAAGGCGATCCGTACCGAGTGGTCGCTCAGGATCTGCTCGACCCGGTGCCGCTGGTGGCTGCGGGTCGTGGCCAGCGCGACGTCGGCGGACAGCGGTCGGGCGGTGCCTTCGAAGCCCTCTGCCCGGCCGTCGCGGCCGATGATCGGCGCAGCGCTGCACTCGATGTCGACAAGGTGACCGTCGCGGTGGCGCATGTGCAGCGTGATGTCGGACCAGCCGAGCCCGAGCCGACCGAGGTCGGCCACCCGCACCTGCCACTCGGGCAGCCCCGCCGGGTCGATCAGCTCGTAGGCCTTGCGGCCGGTGACGTCATCGGGGAGATAGCCGAGCAGGGTGCTGCCGGAGTTGCTGTAGATGATCCGGCCCTCGCGGTCGGTGCGCCACAGCCAGTCATGGGTGGTTTCGGCCAGCGAGGTGAGGGTGTTCTGCAGCCGGGCTGCGTCACGCGCCGACGCGGCTCCGGCAACGAGCCACAGGGTACGGACCAGGACCACGGCGAGCACGACCACGATGATGATCGCCCAGTCGTGTCCACTCACGCGCTACACCTCCCCGAAAAACGGCTCAGTTCCCTTGGTAACAGGTGCGGGGAGCGCCGTCCGGCGGAGCGAGATTCTGAGGGGGGTGGTTTGCTGCGCGCTCGAGGTAGTCCGATGGGACGACCTGACACCGAACGGCGGCACGGTCGAGGCGGTCCAGGTGGTCCCGCGAGCCATCGTCCACGCGGTGCCGCGGCGTTTCTGCTGGTCTATCCCCATACGTACACGTTCGTCGGTGGCGACGGGACGGATTGCCTCGATCACGCAGAGTGTCACGGGCCTTCTAACGAGGCCACCGCGACGGGGTTACGGGTCAGTCTCCCCTCTCCTCGCGATCCTCCTCGTCGGCCACCTCGTTGCGCGCCGCCACCGACTCCTGCCAAGCCTGGGCGGCCTCGGCCGAGGGGTACGGGCCCATCCGGTCGAGAGCGCGGCAGCCCTGTCCCTGCTCCACTTCGTGGTGGGTGAGGCAGTAGTAGTAGTCGGCCATGGGCACCTCAGACGTTGGCGGGCGGCGGGTAGGGGGACGTGACGAGCGCTGCGGCGGCCAGCCCGTAGGTGCGGGCCACCACCTCGGCGGTGGCGGCGCTGAGTTGGCCGCGGGCGTCGTACCCCGCGCGAGCGCCGATCAGTCGTGTGCAGCTGGCCAAAAGGTGCTCCACCGCGACCGCCGCGAGGTCGAGCTCGCCGAGCAGCTGCGCCCGCACCTGCTCGAGCGAGGCCCTGTCGCCGGCGGCTACCACCAGCAGGGCTGCCTCGGTCGCGGCGATCTGCGCGGCCTGGGCGCGGGACACGTCGTACGCAGCCCGCGCAGCGTCGACGGACGGGGCCGCGACCTCGACGAGGTCCGGAGGCAGCGCCGGCGCCAGCCGCCGGATCGCGGTCACCGCGGTCTCGACCCGGCGCAGCGAAGGCCAAGCCGCCGAGCCGCGGGGCGGGGGAGCGGGGACGGCCTGCGGAAGGGCCGGCGCCACGGGGGGTGCTGCCTGCCGGCGCTGGAGCAACTTGCGGGACCACAGCCCGGTCTCGACGCCGCACGCGACTGTCGCCGCGATCCAGCAGGTCTGGGCAAAACCGTGCGCCACGACGATGCCGACGGCGCTGCCCGCCGTCGCCCCGGCGAACTCTGCGCTCACGACACGCGCCCGGCGCAGCCGGCGTCGGTGGCGGGCCAGGGCCAACGTGTGCTTGGCCTCGAGGCGGCGCCGCTCGGTGTCCCGCTTGAGCTGGGCCAGCCGCCAGCGACCGCGCTGCCCCGCCGAACCGAAGGTCACCGGATCAGTCTGCCGCAAGCACGCCCGGTCGACTAAGGCCGGGAAGACGGTCGAGGTGACGGGATCCGGCGATTGGCTGCCCTGGCACCTCGCCCATGGGCAAGGCCCCCGGCCAGGCCAGCGGGTGGCGGGACAGCCGCCTCCACCCGCCGGCCCCGGCCGGCCACCGACGCCGAGATCCGGCGAACCTCAGGACAGCGGACAGCCGGGGGGAGCCGTCTGGTCGGACTTGCGTGCTGCCCCGGCGGGGAGGAACTGCACGGCGATCGTCTCTGCAGGAACCGTGCCGTTGTTCTTGAGCGTGTGGACGTCGTCGCCGCCGGAGTCGAGGAAGCTGCTGCCCGTCGGGTAGTCGTGTCCGGCGCACTTCTTGGCGTCAGGGTCGTAGTTCGTGATCGTCCCCTTGACCACGAAGATGATGCTCGGTCCAGGGTGGGAGTGCCATCCGGTCGTTCCACCCGGGGCGATGACGTTGTCGACGACGTAGCCGTCGGTGAGACCGTGCGTCTTGAGGAAGACGGCCCATACGTCACTGGGCTTGGAGGGCCCCGTGTTGTCTCCCACGCGGGCGAAGCCGGCGAGCTGTGTCGTGCCGAACGTGGACTTCGCCAGGATCGTGGTGGTGAGCCCAGCGCTGGGTGTCGCGGCTGCGTTGCCGGTCAGCAACGCCACGCCGGCGATGGCAGTGACGCCCAGGACGAGAGTGCTTCGGTGAATCATGGTCGGTTCCCTTCCGCTCAGGTTGTGGTCTTGGCGGGACGCTGGGCCTCGGCGCCTGGAGTGCGGCAAGATGCCGTCAAGAGGCGGTCAACAATCGGCGGCGTGCTCGCCCTGTTCGACGCCCGACGCTATGTTCGCGGTGGGGTTCTGCGAAGCGGGAGAACTACCTGTTTCGGGGAGCGGGTGGAAGTACCTGTCCTGCCCCCAGCATGTGAAGCGAGCAAGGGGGACGCCTGTCCGGGGAGCTGACCACGCGTCAGCGTCAAGTCGCCGAGTTGGTTGCCGAGGGTCTGACCAACCGGGAGATCGCTCAGCGCCTGTTCATCTCCGAGCGGACGGCAGAGGGGCACGTTGAGCAGGTCAGGGCCAAGCTCGGGCTCACGAACCGTGTTCAGATCTCACGTTGGGTCGCCGAGGGGCGCATTCCTGCCGCGGCAGGCCCGGCCGTTGGCACCGCCGGGACGCGGCGCCAAACAGGAGGCCGCCGCAAGGCGATGGTTGGCGCCGTGGTCGCTGCCCTTGTCGTCGCTGCCGGTTTCGTTACGACGACTGTCCTGGCAGCTCCGCACGTCCGCGCGGGTTCACAGGTCGTGGACCTCGCCACGCCACCGGGTTCGTTGGTTCACCCCGTCGCCCTTGCCGTCGGCCCGGACGGGCGCCTTTACGTCGCCCAGATGAACGCCGTCGTCAGCGTGAGCCCGACTGGGACCGTGACGCCGTTCGCCGGGTCAGGCGTTGGTGGGTACGCCGGCGACGGCGGACCGGCGTCGAAAGCCCGGCTGGATCATCCGCAGGCGTTGGCGGTGGACGATCTCGGGGACGTGTACATCGCGGATACCGGCAACGACCGGGTGCGCCGGGTTTCACCGGACGGGACCATCAGCACGGTGGCTGGGACTGGAGTGTCCGGGTTCTCCGGCGATACGGGTCCGGCAACGCGGGCTCAGCTCGATCAACCGGCTGGGCTTGCGATCGGGTTCGGCCGCACCCTGTACGTCTCTGACACCGGCAACAACAGGGTGCGACACGTCCAACCTGACGGCACGATCGTGACCGTGGCCGGCGTTAGCGACGCCGGCTACAACGGCGACGGATCGAATGCGACAGAGGCACTCCTCAACGCGCCCGAGGGCTTGGCCTTCGACCACGAGGGCGACCTGTTCATCGCCGACTCGCTCAACGACCGTGTGCGCGAGGTGACTGCCGACGGCACCATGTCCACCGTCGCCGGCGATGGCCGCTCCGGCTTCTCCGGCGACGGACTCCCCGGGCGGCAGGCGAGTATTAGCTTGGCCGCGAGCTCGCTCAACGGGAGCGGTTCCGCACTGTCCGTCGACGACGCCGGCCGCCTCTACCTCGCGGACAGCCTGGACAACCGGGTGCGCGTGCTCAATGTGTCAGGGATCCTCACGAGCCTGCGTACGCAACCCGCCTTGACCTCGCTGCTGAATCTGCCGCTGGCTGTCGCGGTCCATGCCGGAAAGGTCTACGTGCTTGATTCCGGCGACGACCAGATCCGCCTCGTGGGTTGAGCGGTCACGCAGAAGGTGTGACCTCGAAGGGCTCACCGACGGCAGTGACGGTCAGATCGAGATAGCTCGTAGCGGAGCCGTGCGCGAGGACCTGCGCTCTTGAAAGTGGCCGGAGGTAGATGCCAGCTCCCGGGCCCAGCTTCGTGGTCTGGGTCCCGGCGTGGACCGTGGCAGCACCGGACAGCACGTAAAGCAGCTGCACACCGGACCGCTCTGTGGTCGCGGTATGACCCCCTGCTTCCATCGACACGAGCTGCAAGGACTCCGAGATCGGTCCGGCGGCCGGCGCCGGGATGAAGTCGGGGCTGTCGTAGCTGATGTACGCGAGGGGATTGACATTGGGTTGCCCGCGCGCAGCCGACGGCCACAGCGCAAGGAACAGCCAGGAGTTCGCATCACCCCCCGGGTTGAGGTGGGTGTGCGGGACGCTGAGGTGGAAGTACGCCTCGCCAGATGTGAGCGTCACCTGCGGGCCACCGGTGAGTGCGAGGACCTGTTGACCACTGACCTGGTAGATGAACCCCGGTTGGTGCTTCTTGGAGCCGAACTTGGAGTGAGGCAGCTGCACGAATCGGATCACGCGCAGGAACAGCCTCCCGCTCGTCAATGCGTCGAGCCGCCCGCCGGACAGGTCCTCCGTGCGGACGCCCGACGCCCCAGACGACGCACCCGCACCGTTGGTGCCGCTTGCCGCGCAGCCGCAGAGCAGTAGGACCACCAGGACAGGCACCCGCACCCCGCGTAGGGATCGCCGCGCGCTCGATGCGCCCATAGCCCTCCTCCTCTGTCTGATCACTCATCTCCAGCGGTCGTCAACCCGTCCAACGGTTCCGTCAGGCGTCCGGTCAGTGTGCCGACCTGCCGGATCGGCCTCGGTTGAGTCCACGGATGTGGTGCGTGAAGGGGTTACCACGTGATCCGGTGTTGCCAGGTGTAGGCGCTGATGACATCGTGCCCGTCGCCGCGATCGCCGTCGACGCCAGCCGCGACTTCTTTTCCGCGCGGGTGGGATGCCAGCTCTACCAGCCGGTGTACGGCATCGATCTTGGCGCGCTCTGCCTGCATGTTTGAGCGGACGACCCGCGGCACGGACGCACCCGATCTCGGTCGTGCTGCCGCAACTACACCCCGCCGGCGGCAAGCCCGACAGCCGCGGCGACCCCGCCGACGACGAGGCTGGTCCCGATGTAGCGCGCTGCGGCCCCGTACCGTGCGGTCTCAATCAGTCGGACCGACTCCACGCTGAAGGTCGAGAAGGTCGTGTACGCGCCGCAGAAGCCGGTGCCTGCCACGGTGTGGAAGGCCCCGGCGCTGTGGTGGTCAGTGAAGCCGGTGATCACGCCGAGGGCGAGGCAGCCCGTGACGTTGACCCAGAACGTGCCCCAGGGATAGCTGCCGTCGCCGCGCTGCTGGACGGCCTCCTCCAGCAGGAAGCGCGCGATCGCCCCGACTGCGCCCGCCACCAGGAGCAGCACCACCGTCACGTGCGGCTGCCCAGCGCGAGACCGGCGAAGGACAGCGCGATGCCTCCGACGAGGGTGACGACGACGTAGAGCAGGGCGAGGCCGGCGTGGCCGTGGTCGAGGCGCTGCACGGTCTCGACGAGGTAGGTGCTGAATGTCGTGTAGCCGCCGAGCACGCCCGTACCGAGTGCTGGGCGGAGGTAGTGCGAGTGCGGCCAGTGCCGGCTGACCAGGGCCACCAGCAGGCCGAGGGCGAACGCTCCGGTCAGGTTGGCGATGAACGTTGCCCACGACCACCCGTACCCGATGGTCGTCAGGTGGACCCCCAGCTCGTAGCGGGCCAGGGTGCCGAGAGCGCCGCCGACGCCGATCACCGTGAGCAGCGCGGCGCGTGACGGTGCGGTCAGGGCGTCGGTGCCGACATCCGGGTCGATCGGGGGGTCGACGGGGACGCTCATGACTGGGAGCCTACGGCGGTGACGGAGCGCAGTCGGGGACGCGGTTGCCAGCAACAGTTGGTGACCGGCAGGCTAACCTTCGGTGACACTTCAGCCCCAGCCAGCCGAGGTTCCGTTCCGTGCGACTGAGACTCACCCCGCAAGAGTCGAGCTTCTACGACTTGTTCACGCAGTCGGCCGCCAACCTGGTGGTCGGCTGTGACCTGATCGCCCAGCTGGTGGCGGCCCCGACCGAGGAGCGCGCCGCCATCGGGGCGGCTATCCGCGACTGCGAGCACGCGGGCGACGACCTCACCCACCGCATCTACCGCCAGCTCAACTCCACCTTCGTCACACCGTTCGACCGCGAGGACATCTACCGGCTGGCGAGCCGGCTCGACGACGTCATGGACTTCGTCGAGGCCGCGGCCGACCTCATCGTCTTGTACGGGGTGGTCGAGCTCCCGGACGGGGTCAGTGCCCAGTGCGACGTGCTCCAGCGTGCGGCCGCGATCGCCGCGGATGCGATGCCGCGGCTGCGCGGGCTCAAGGACCTCGAGGAGTACTGGATCGAGGCCAACCGGCTGGAGAACGAGGCGGACCAGATCCATCGCAAGCTGGTGGCCCGGCTGTTCTCCGGCGAGTACGACGCGCTGACGGTGCTCAAACTCAAGGAGCTCGTCGACGAGCTCGAGCGGGCGGCTGACGCCTTCGAGCACGTTGCCGACACCATCGAGACCATCGCGGTCAAGGAGTCCTGACCGGTGCACGTGACCGGTCTGGTCGCGGTCATCCTGATCGCCCTCGCCTTCGACTTCACCAACGGGTTCCACGACTCGGCCAACGCGATCGCCAGCTCGATCTCGACCCGGGCGCTCTCGCCGCGGGCTGCCCTCGCCGTAGCCGCGATCTTCAACCTGCTCGGCGCGACGCTCTTCTCGCCCAAGGTGGCCAAGACCATCGGCAGCGGCATCATCGACCCGGGCAAGGACTACCACCTGCTGGTGATCCTGGCTGCCGCCCTGCTGGGCGCCATCACGTGGAACCTCATCACGTGGTACTTCGGGCTGCCGTCGTCGTCGACCCACTCGCTCATCGGCGGGCTGATCGGGGCCGGCCTCGCGTCCTCGACCAAGGTCCACTGGCACGTGATCGTCCAAAAGGTCGTCATCCCGATGGTGGTCTCGCCACTGGTCGGCTTTCTCGGCGGCGCTGCGGTGATCCTCGCCATCCTGTGGGCCTTCCGTCGGGCCAAGCCGAAGCCGGTCAACCAGGCCTTCCGCCGGCTCCAGCCGGTGGCGGCCGCCGCCATCTCCCTCGCCCACGGTATGCAGGACGCCCAGAAGACGATGGGCGTCATTGCCCTGGCCCTGCTGGCCGGCCATCCGGGCCGCGCGTTCACCGTTCCGCTCTGGGTCAAGCTCTGCGCAGCCGCAGCCATCGCGCTCGGTACGTACTCCGGCGGCTGGCGCATCATCCGTACCCTTGGCCGGCGCATCATCAAGATGGATCCGCCGCGGGGTTTCGCGGTCGACGTCACGGCCGCCGCGATCCTGACGTTCGCCGCCCAGCACGCCTCCGCCCCCGTCTCGACCACCCACGTCATCTCGTCCACCGTCATGGGTGTCGGGTCGACCGACGGGCTGTCGGCCGTGCGCTGGGGCGTCGCCCGGTCGATCGTGGCGGCGTGGATCCTGACGATCCCGGCCGCCGGTCTCGTCGCGGCCGCCGTCTACGGCGTCCTCAACCCGATCTTCGGCTGACCGGACTAGACCCGGCGGCCAGTGCAGGCATCGTCCCGCTGGGCGGGAGGAATCCTTCAGCGCCCCCGCAGTGAGTCGTGATAGCCAGCTCGAACGGCGGCGACGACCTCGGCGGACGCGTCGCGGATCTGCTGCGGCGTGATCGGCAGCACGTGGTAGCCACCAGCCTCGAGTCGCGTACGACGTGCCTGCGTGCGCTCCCAGCTGCCGGGTTCGAGCAGGTGCCACTCCTTGGAGTCCACCTCGACGATGAACCACGGCCAGAGGAAGTCGGGGACAAGCCGCTCCCCGTTGACCTCGATGGGGTGGTTGACCAGGGGCTCGGGCAGCCCGGCGAGGACGAACAGCGCACGCGCCTGAGCTTCGGGCACGGAGCGGCTCCCCTGGCGGCTCTCGGTAAGGACGAGGCGCAGGAGGACGGTCGTCCGCGACGATGCCCTGGCGACCTCGTCCTCGATGGCGCATAGCGTGGTGCGCCGGCTCATGATGGCGGCGGAGGCGAGAGACAAGACGTCGTCGTACGAGGTGCACAGTCGGGCGGCGTCCACCACCGCGCGGGCGACGGGAGCCAACGGGATTGCCTTGATCGTTCGGGTTGGCGGCGGCGACACGACCCGCGAGACGGAGACGAACTTCGCGTCTTGAACAACGCGAGAGACGGGCACGAGGACCTGCACGGTACGGGCCTCGGGCAGCCGTCGGATGCCGTACAGCTGGAGGGCTGCGGTGCCCGTGACCTGTGCCTGTGACCCCACGTAGAGGGCCGCGGCACTCGCCCGCTGGAGATCCGAGAGCTCGCCGGGGAACATCCCGTAGACCCGGGGGAGCACCCGCTGGCAGGGATCGTTGCCGGACAACGACCGTCGAGAAAGCGCTGACTTGGAGATGCCAGCTTGCCGGCTTGGTTGACCGTGATGAGCCCGTGTTGCCGTCGCAGCATCTGCAGCAGCGGGGTGGGGGGTGCCGGTTTCATGGCTGCCAGCGTCGGCCATCGACTGCGCCCCGCGCACGATCACTTTGCTACCTGTGGACAGGCACTGCAGGCGATGTCCCGCTGGGCGAGGAGGAATCCTGCAGTGCCAGCGCTGCGGGGTCAGGCCTCGTACTTGTAGCCCAGGCCCCGTACGGTCAGCAGGTGCTTGGGGGCCGCAGGATCGGGCTCGATCTTGGAGCGCAGCCGCTTGACGTGGACGTCGAGGGTCTTGGTGTCGCCGACGTAGTCGCTGCCCCAGACCCGGTCGATGAGCTGGCCTCTCGTCAGCACCCGGCCAGCGTTGCGGAGCAGGAACTCCAGCAGCTCGAACTCCTTGAGCGGCAACGTCACCCCGTCACCGTTGACCGTGACGACGTGGCGCTCGACGTCCATGCGGACCGGGCCGGCCTCGACGGCGGCGGGGGCGGCCGGCTCGGCGTCGCCGCGGCGGCGGAGCACGGCGCGGATGCGGGCGACCAGCTCGCGGGACGAGAACGGCTTGGTGACGTAGTCGTCGGCGCCGATCTCGAGCCCGACCACCTTGTCGACCTCGCCGTCCTTGGCCGTGAGCATGATGACCGGCACCTGCGACTTGGTACGGATCGAGCGGCACACCTCCGTACCGGAGAGTCCCGGCAGCATGAGGTCGAGCAGCACGAGGTCGGCGCCGGTGCGGTCGAACTCGACGAGGGCCTCCGGTCCGGTCCCGGCGACCGAGACCTCGAAGCCTTCGCGGCGGAGCAGGAACGACAGGGCGTCGGAGAACGACTCCTCGTCCTCGACGACCAGGATGCGGGTCACGCAGAAGCCTCCAGGCTTGTGGTCTTGCGGCGGGGGGCACCGACAGTCACCGGGATCTCGGCGACGGGCGGGTCGGGCACTGGTACGGCCGGCAGCCGCACCGTGAACGTGGAGCCCGCCCCCGGCGTGCTCCACACGGAGATGGTCCCCCCGTGGTTGGTGACGATGTGCTTGACGATCGCGAGCCCCAGACCGGTGCCGCCGGTCGCGCGCGACCGGGCCGGGTCGACCCGGTAGAACCGCTCGAAGATGCGGTCGACGTCGTCGGCGGCGATGCCGATGCCCTGGTCGGTGACCGAGACCTCGACGCTGTCCTCGCCGGCGCGGATGGCGACCGCGACCCGGGTGTTCTCCGGGCTGTAGGCCACCGCGTTGTCGATGAGGTTGCCCATGGCCGTGACCAGCAGCTGCTCGTCACCGAGGACCTGAGCGTCGAAGTCGTCGCAGACCAGACCGATGCTCTTGCTCTGTGCCGCCAGGCGGGCTCGGTCGACCGCCTCGCCCACGACCATGCGCATCGACACCGTGCGCACGTCGGGCAGCGGCTCGGCGCCCTGCAGCCGGGACAGGTCGATGAGCTCCTGCACCAGGCGGGTCAGCCGGGCCGACTCGTGGGTGATGCGCCCCACGAACCGGGCCACCGTCTCGGCGTCGTCGGTCGACTCGGCAATGGCCTCGGCGAGCAGCGAGATCGCGCCGACCGGGGTCTTGAGCTCGTGCGAGATGTTGGCCACGAAGTCGCGGCGGACCGCATCAATGCGGCGGCTCTCGGTCAGGTCGTCGACGATGACCGCGACGTCGCCGCCGCCGACCGGGACGATGCGGGCGCGTACGGCCCACGGTCCGCGGGACATCTCGCTGTGCGGCAGCTCGAGCTCGGCCTCACGGATGCGGCCGTCGCGACGTGACTTGCGGGCCTGGTCGCGCAGCTCGGCGTTGGTGAGCCGGTTGCCCTTGACCATGCCGGTCGACGCCGCTGCCGCGTTGGCGAAGAGGATCTCGTCGGTCTGGTCGAGCACGACGGTCGCCGTCGGCAGCTGGTCGAGGATGGCAAGGGCGAGGTTGTGCGGTGCCGAGGGACTGCTGCTGGGGGACGGGGTGACGGCGATCGGCCGGCGGCGGTTGTGTGCCCACGTCCACCCGTTGGGCGGCAGAAAGGCAATGAGCACCACCAGCACGGCCCCTACCAGGACCCCAGCGATCCCTACGAGCACGGCTGTCACGACACCTAGAGTAGGCATGGGCGGCCCAGGGACGCGGTTTGCCGTGAGGCCGAACGCAGTGTTCACTCACCCTTGGCCCCGCGTTCATGGCTGCAGGGCAGTCTGGACGCACGTGCGCCTGCCGTACGGAGCAGCATCACGACCTGAGGAGCACCGGCCATGCGCGACGCGTACCACGAGGACCTCGACGCCATCACCGACCGGCTGGTCGAGATGGCAGGCCTGGTCGGCAGCATGATGGGCCGCGCCACCACCGCGCTCCTCGACGCCGACCTCGCCATGGCCGAGGGCGTCATCAGCGCCGACGACACGGTCGACGCGCTCTATGCCACCGTCGAGGGTCTGGCCCTCGACCTGCTGGCCCGCCAGCAGCCGGTCGCGTCCGACCTGCGCGTGCTCATCACCAGCCTGCGCATGGTCGCCGACCTCGAGCGCATGGGCGACCACGCCATGCACGTCGCCAAGGTGGCGCGTCGCCGCTACCCCGACCACGCCATCCCGCGCGAGCTGCGGTCGACGGTGCTCGAGATGGGCCAGGTCGCCCAGCA
Organism: Acidothermaceae bacterium B102; assembly: GCA_033097465.1. Taxonomy (GTDB): domain Bacteria; phylum Actinomycetota; class Actinomycetes; order JAWWOL01; family JAWWOL01; genus JAWWOL01. Next base: position 1,108,598 of record AP028633.1, on the reverse strand, counting down.
GATCGTCGAGAAGGCTGGCAGCGTCATCGCCGGCCGCGACGTCGCTCTGGCCCTCGAGCTCGAGGACGACGACGACGTCATGGACGACTACCAGAAGAAGCTGTTCACCCGGCTGCTGTCCGACGAGCGGCGCTACTCGGTCGAGGCGGCCATCGACGTCACGTTGTGCGGGCGCTACTACGAGCGGTTCGCCGACCACGCCGTCTCGGTCGCCCGCAGGGTCGTGTTCCTCGTGACCGGCGAGCGCACTGGCGTCGTCGCCGAGGTCTGACCCACCGAGATCTCCGGCCCGTACGGGCTGGGGCCCCCGTCGTTGCGCTGCGTCGTCGCGGTCAGGAACACCTGGAGCACGATGACCAGGCTCACGGCTGCCCACTGCACCGCGGTCAGGCGCAGTCCGTGGCGGACCACGTCGAACGTGATGACCGCCACCTGCAGCATGACGATCCAGCCCATGGTCACGATCGACAGGTTGGCGAGCCGCAGCGCGACGGCGTACACGACGAACAGCGTGATGGACAGGCCTGAGCCGACGAGCAGGGTCGAGAGCCGCCGTCGGTCGGCGAAGTCCTGGGCCATCAGTGCCGCCCCGAAGTCGATCGCCGCCAACGCCAGCATGAAGCCGACGATGGACAGCTGACGTCCCACAGACATGGCCGACACCCCTCACCGGGCCGGCAAGACAGGCCCGCAGAGGCAGAGGCATCGTCCGCCCCCCGTGATACGTCCGCCCCAGTTTTGGATCACTGGGAGGATGTGGTCCCTCTGAGTGCCGCCAGAACAGCCACGAGCGCCCAGTGATCCGTTCCGGGGGGGGGGGCGATCACTGGGCGGTTTCGGTGGTTAAACGGACCGGCATTCGCGCCAGGTCCTCCCAGTGATCCGGTTCTTCCCGGACGGGCGGGTCAGCCGAAGCGGCCGGTGATGTAGTCCTCGGTGCGCTTCTCGGTCGGGTTGGTGAAGATGCGCGACGTCGGGCCGATCTCGACCAGTCGGCCGGGCTCGCCGGCGCCCTCGACGTTGAAGAACGCGGTCGTGTCGCTGACCCGGGCCGCCTGCTGCATGTTGTGGGTGACGATGACGATGGTGTACGAGTCCTTGATCTCGACCATCAGGTCCTCGATCGCCAGCGTCGAGATGGGGTCGAGCGCGCTGCACGGTTCGTCCATCAGCAGCACCTGGGGCTCGACGGCGATGGCGCGAGCGATGCAGAGCCGCTGCTGCTGGCCGCCGGACAGGCCCATGCCGGGCTTGTCCAGGCGGTCCTTGACCTCGTTCCAGAGGTTGGCGCCGCGCAGCGACTTCTCGACCGCGGTGTCGAGGTCGGCCTTCTTGCGGGTGCCCGAGAGACGAAGGCCGGCGACCACGTTGTCGTAGATGGACATCGTGGGGAACGGGTTGGGCTTCTGGAAGACCATGCCGATGATCCGGCGTACGGCGACCGGGTCGACGCCCGGGCCGTACACGTCCTCGTCGTCGAGCAGCACCTTGCCCTCGACGCGGGCACCCGGGATGACCTCGTGCATGCGGTTGAGCGACCGCAGGTAGGTCGACTTTCCGCAGCCGGACGGGCCGATCAGCGCCGTCACGGACTTGGGCTCGATGGTGATGCTCACCCCCGCCACAGCCCGGAATCCCCCATAGAAACAGGAGAGCTTGTCGGTCTCGATCCGCTTGGCCACGGGTTACCTCCGGCCGGCGAGCTGGTTGCGTCGGGTGAGCAACCTGGCTGCTGTGTACAGGATGACGACGATCACGATCAGGGTAAGCGCTCCGGCCCATGCGCGGTCAATCGCCGGCTGGTAGGCCTGCAGCGCCTGGTTGTAGATGAACTGCGGCAGGCCCTCTTGTGCGCCCTTGAACGGGTTCATGTTGATGTAGTTGGTGCCGAACACGGTCAGCAGCAGCGGGGCGGTCTCACCGATGACGCGGGCCACGGCCAGCATGATGCCGGTCACCAGGCCGGCGGAAGCCGTAGGAAGCACGATCTTCACGATCGTCTTCCACTGCGGTACGCCCAGCGCGTAGGCCGCCTCCCGCAGTGCCTTGGGGACGAGCAGCAGCATCTCCTCGGCCGACCGGATGATGACCGGCAGCATGAGGATCACCAGGGCGAGCGCGCCCGCGAAGCCGGAGAACCCCTGGTGGAGGCCGAGGACCCAGAAGACGTAGATGAACAGCCCGGCCACGATCGAGGGCACGCCGGTCATGACGTCGACGAAGAACCGGATCGCCCGGGGCAGCCAGCCTTGGCCGTACTCCGTGAGGTAGACGGCTGCGGCGAGACCGAGCGGCACGGACAGGACGCTGGTGATGGCGACCTGCTCGATCGTGCCGACGATGGCGTGGTAGGCGCCGCCTCCCTTGTCGGTCGGCGACACCCCTCCCATCGAGTGGGTGAGGAAGTTCCAGCTGAGGTCCTTGGCGCCCCGGCTGATGGTGTAGCCCATGACGATGACGAGCGGCGCCAGGGCGATGAGGAACGCCAGCCAGGCGAGCGTCCGCATGATCCGGTCGACCGTGCGGCGTCGGCCGGAGGCGCCGAGGCTCAGCGACGACTGAGAACCCGCCGGGTTGAGTGCTGTCATGCCGTCGCCCCCTTCTGGCTGCGGCTGATGACCAGCCGGGCGGCGAAGTTGACGATCAGGGTGATCGCGAACAGGACGAGGCCGCTGGCGATCAGCGCGGAGCGGCCCAGGCTGCCGGCCTCACCGAACTGGACCGCGATGTTGCCGGCGATCGTGTTGCCGCCGGGCTCGAAGATGTGGGTGTTGACGATGAACGACGACGCCAGGATCAGGGCGACGGCGATCGTCTCGCCGAGCGCCCGGCCGAGGCCGAGGATGGTGGCGCCGATGATGCCGGAGCGGCTCGGCGGCAGCACCGCGACGCGGATCATCTCCCACTTGGTGGCGCCCAGGGCGAGGGCGGCCTCCTTCTGGGCGGGATCGGCCTGGACCACGATCTCGCGGATGATCGCCGAGATGATCGGCAGGATCATGATCGCGAGGACGACGCCCACCACGAAGGGCGAGCGCGTCGGCAGTCCGGCGTACCGGTTCTTGAAGATCGGGATCCACGAGGCGTGGTGGCCCATCCAGCCCTGGAAGCCTTTCAGCCGGGGCACCAGCCAGACCAGCCCCCACAAGCCGTACACGACGGACGGGACGGCGGCGAGCAGGTCGAGCAGGTAGCCCATGATCTTGGCGATGCGTCGCGGTGCGTACTCGGCGACGAACAGCGCGACGGCCATGGCGATCGGCCACGCGATGACGAGGGCGATGAGCGCGGTCTCCAACGTGCCGAAGGCGAGGGCCGCGATGCCGAACTTCTTGCTGTTGTCCGGGTCCCAGAGCTTGGTGCCCCAGAAGTTGGCCTTGTCGTCCTGGAAGGCGGGGACCGCCTTGGCGATGAGGAAGACCGCGATGGCCGCCAAGAGCACGAGGACGAAGACTCCCGCGGCGGAGGTGAGCAGCCGCGAGGCCACGTCGCCGCGGCCCTTGCGGCCGGACAGCAAGGGCGCGATCGGGTCGGCCGGCGGGGTGACCTGGGTCACCATGACCTGTCGCCTCCGGTCCAGAGGGTGAGCTGCTGCATCGTCCGCTCCTCAATGACGCCCACGTGCCCTGCTACTGCTGGTGACGCGCCACGCCCGCCGGTCCCCTGGGGGAACCGGCGGGCAGCAGCGCGCGTGAGGCTGGTGTTGCCGATCGGACTAGCTGACGGCGGCGATCGCGGTGGCGACCTTGGCGGCGATGGCCGACGGCAGGGGCGAGAAGCCCAGCTTGTCGGCGGACGCCTGGCCGGCACCAGCAGCGTAGGACAGGTAGCCCTTGAGCAGCGGGACCTTGGAGGCCGAGGAGTACTTGCTGCAGACGATCTCGTAGGACAGGGTCGAGATCGGGTAGGCGGTCGGGTCGGTCGGCGCGAAGTTGACCGTGGCGACCAGGTTGTTGCCGGTGCCGGTGATGGCGTCCCCGGCGATGGCGGCCGTGACCGAAGCGGTGGTCAGGGCGACGCCGGCAGTGCCGTTCTTGATCTTGGCGAGCGGCAGCTGGTTGGTCGTCGCGAAGGCCTGCTCGACGTAGGTGATGGCACCCGGGGTCTGCTTGACCGCGTTGGCGACACCGGCACTCTTCTGCGCACCCGTGCCCGAGGGCCACTGGACGGTCTTGCCGCTGCCCAGCGTCCACTTCTTGGACTCGGCCGCGAGGTAGCCGGTGAAGACGGCGTTGGTGCCGGAGGAGTCAGAGCGGTAGACGACCGAGATCGGCGTCGACGGCAGCGTGGCCGAGGGGTTGTCGGCCTTGATCTCGGCGTCGTCCCACTTGACGACCTTGCCCTGGAAGATGTCCGCCAGGGTGTCGGCCGAGAAGGTGAGATCGGTGACGCCGGAGAGGTTCCAGGTCACGCCGATGCCGCCGGCGGTGATCGGGAGGTGCCAGGCCGGGCTGCCGCAGCGCTTGTCGGCCGCGGCCTGCTCGTCGGTCTTCATCGGGACGTCAGAGCCGGCGAAGTCGAGGGTCGTCCCCGCGCCGAACTGCTGGATGCCGGCACCGGAGCCGACGGGCTGGTAGTCGACCTTGGCGCCGGAGCACTTGGCCGCGTAGTCCTTGGCCCACTGGTCCTGCATCGGGCCCTGGAAGGAGGAGCCGGCGCCGGAGAGGCTGCCGCTCACGCAGGCTGCCGCGGCGGCGCTGCCTGCGGCGGAAGCCGCGGCGCTGGTCGCGGCGGCGGCACCGGAGGTCGATGCTGCGGCGGCCGCGCTGGTGGCTGCTGCCGCTGCGCTGGTCGTGCTGGCGGCGGTGCTGCCGTTGCTGTTGGAACCGCAGGCGGAGATGGCCATGCTGCCTGCGATCGCAAGCGCGACGAGTCCGCCGGTACGGGTGTGCTTCACGTGGAGATCCTCCATAAGCCGATGAGGGCCTGGGTCGGGGTTGCCTCGTCATCGAGGCCATGAGGAGCGGGCGCCGTTCAGGGCAGCACCGCGGCGCCGCCACCGGCAGCACCTGCTCGTGAAGGTAGGGGGCCAAGGTGGCCGGGCGGCACGCGCGAGATGAACGAGGGGTGAACTGAGAGGGACCTCTGTTCCTCATCGAGGTAAAGGGGCGCGTCTCGGAATGCGGAGGGCGCAGAGTGGGCGATTTGCCGTCTTTCCCGGGCGGCAGTCCGTCCGTCAGTGCATGCGGAACGAGACGTCGACGTCCCATCGGGTGAACCCGAGGCGCTCGTACAGCGAGATCGCCCGCGGGTTGCTCTCGTCGACGTAGAGCATCACCTGGGCCAGGCCGCGCGATCGCAGGTGGCGCAGGCCGATCAGGGTGAGCGCCGCGCCAAGGCCGTGGCCCTGGTAGCCCGGGTCGATGCCGAGCACGTACACCTCGCCGATCGGCTCGTGGCCGTGGCTGTCCGGCGACGGTGCCACCTGGTCCTTGCCGTGCACCTTGGTCCAGTGGAAGCCCACGATGCGGCCCTCGAACTCGGCCAGGAAGAACCCGGCCGGGTCGAACCATGACTCGCGTTCGCGCTGCTCGAGGTCGGCGAGCGTCCACCGGCCCTGGTCCGGATAGGCGGCGAAGGCCCGCGCGTTGAGCGCGATGATCTCTGCCTCGTCCTCGCCCGGCCGGAACGCTCGCACGGTCACGCCGTCAGGGAGCTCCGCCCGTCCGAGGGGTGCATGGAGCGACCGGCGCAGCTGCCACAGCACGCGCGAGCGCTCGAAGCCCATGCCCATCGCAAGGGCCTCGGCGGCGGGGTGCTGGCCATGGGCCCAAAGCCGCAGACGCCCGTCCGGGCTGCTGGCCAACAGCCCCTCGACGAGCTGCCGGCCGTAGCCACGACGCCGGTACGCGGGCCGCACGGCGACCTCGGCGCTCGACCCCTCCACGGCGTCGGTCACGTCGAGGTGGGCGTAGCCGGCGAGCACCCCGTCGGGCGCCCTGAGCAGCAGGTTGCGCACCCGGTCGTCGCCGCCGTAGCGCAGGTGCAGCATGACGTGCTCGGAGAGCGGCAGCACCCCGTCGGCCTCGGTCACCTCGTGGACCAGGTCGAGCACAGCCGCGAGCTCGTCGCCGCTCAGGCGTGCGCGGTCCTCGATCTCGGCGACGGTCACGCGTCGAAGACTAGCCGTGAAGCGGTTGACCCCGACGTGGGGCTCAGCCGAAGCGGCCACCGACATAGTCAGCGGTACGGGGGTCGACGGGCGTACCGAAGATCTGCTCCGTGGTCCCGTGCTCGACGATCCGTCCGGGCTCGTCCTCCGCGGCGAGGAAGAACGCCGACTGGGTGGAGACCCGCTGCGCCTGCTGCATGTTGTGGGTGACGATGACGACCGTGACGTCGGCGGCGAGCTCGAGGATGGTCTCCTCGATGCGTCGGGTGGACGTGGGGTCGAGGGCGCTGCACGGTTCGTCCATGAGCAGCACCTCCGGACGTACCGCGAGCGAGCGGGCGATGCACAGTCGCTGCTGCTGGCCGCCGGACAGGCCGCCGCCGGGCTCGCCGAGCCGCGACTTGACCTCGTTCCACAGACCGGCCCGGGTCAGGCACTCCTCGACCAGCGCCGCCCGCTCGGCCTTGCTGCCCGCGGGCAGGCCGCTCAGCCCGATGCCGGACAGCACGTTGTCGGCGATCGACATGGCCGGGAACGGGTTGGGCTTCTGGAAGACCATGCCGACCCTGCGGCGGGTGTCGGTGGGGCGCTGGTCGGCGTCGTAGATGTCGACGTCGCCCTCGCCGACCAGCAGCACCTCGCCGGCGAGCGTCGCGCCCGGCACCAGCTCGTGCATGCGGTTGAGGATGCGCAGGAACGTGGACTTTCCGCAGCCGGACGGGCCGATCAACGCGGTGACGGTGTGCGCAGGCATCTCGAGGTTGATCCGGTCGAGCACCTGACGGGCGCCGAACCAGGCGCTGACGTCGACCGCTCGCAGCCCGGACGCCGGGCGCGTACTCGCTGGTGCGGCTGGCTCCTCGAGCAGCGCTGCTTCGTCCGGCCCGCTGGGGGTGGTCGGGTCGAGGACGAGCGTCGTCATGCGGAGCCCTTCGCGGCGAGGTCAAAGACCTGCACAGTCAACCGGTCGGGTCGGTGACGCGGGTGGCCGCAAGGTGAACGCCGGACGGGGCGACGGTGAACGTCGCGAGGCCTCAGGCGGCCAAGGGGTGGGCAGCAGGGCTTGGGGCAGCAGGGCTTTGGGCAGGCAGGGTCTTAAGCGGCAGAGACGAGCTGGCGGAGCTTGAGCCGGACTTGGCGGTTGACCAGCACCGGGATGTAGGTCTTGACCCGCGCGTCGCTGAACCCGGCGACGGCGACGTCGACCTCGTGGCTGACGACCTCGGGAGCCAACGCCGGCAGGAATTCCTTGCTCAGTCGCTCGCGGACACCGTTGATGTGCTTGGTGAGGTCCTGCCCGGTCTCGCGGCTGGGCGCGAGGGCGGACGTGGCGCGCGGAGCGGACAACTCGGCAGACAGATCTGCTGGCGGAGTCTCGGACGACATGCTGACCTCCAGGGGCTCGTGCGTCCACGCTGCGGCCTGTTACGGCGTGTCGGCAAGAGGTGCCGCCTACTGTCCATGTCGTGTTCACCCTTCGTTCACCTCGTGCCCGGAGGGTTGAGACCGGCCCGAACGCTCCCTTTCCTGAAGGATGTCCGCCTTTATGACCGCTCCCGACGTGTCACTCGCCGAGACGCAGGGCAGGCCGGAGAGCGTGACCTTGGTGTGGGGCAGCATCGCGATCGAGGCGGCCGGTGGGGTCCTCTGGCGCTATGGCGTCGACGGCTCGGTCGAGGTGGCTCTGGTCCATCGGCCGAAGTACGACGACTGGTCGGTGCCTAAGGGCAAGATCAAGCGCCGAGAGCACCTGCTGCTGGGGGCCGTGCGCGAGGTCGAGGAGGAGACCGGGGCCCGGGTGACCGTCGGCCGCCCGCTCGGCGAGATCCGCTACCTCAAGGAGGGCCTGCCCAAGCGGGTCCGCTACTGGTCGATGTTCGCGGTCGACACGCTGTTCCTCGAAGGCGACGAGGCTGACGAGGTCGACCAGATGCACTGGCTCAGCCCCGGTGACGCCCTGGGACGGCTCTCGTACGACCGCGACGTGCCGGCGATCGAGCGGTTCATGGCCGACCTGCGCCCGACCTGGCCGCTGATCGTGGCCCGCCACGGCAGCGCCGGTGACCGGGCCAGCTGGGACGGCGACGACACGTTGCGGCCGCTTGACGAAGTGGGCGAGGAGCAGGCGGCGGTGCTCGGCTCGGTGCTCACGGCCTACGCCGTCACGTCGGTCCACTCCGCCGACGTTGCGCGCTGCATCGACACCGTGTCTGCCTACGCCGCCAGCATCGGCGCCACGGTCGTCGAGGAGCCCGCGATGTCTGAGCTCGGCTGGGACCAGGACGACCCGCAAGGTCTCGACCGCCTGGTGGCACTGGCGCAGTCCGGGGTCCCGACGGTGGTCAGCAGCCAGCGCGGTTGCATCCCGGGCCTGCTAGCCGGCCTGCTGGGCACGCTTGGCGGCGCGGTACCGCCCGACCTCAGCACCCGCAAGGGCGGGTTCTGGGTGCTCAACCTCACGGCCTCCGCCGAGCCCGGCGCGCTGCCCGAGCTGGTCTCCGTCGAGCGCTTCGAGCCCGTACCGCAGCGCACCTGACCCCGTCATCGCCCCGTCTATTGGGGGGATGGGTGGTCGCCGGAAAGCACTGAAGGATCCGTCCCGCTCAGCGCGACGGATCCTTCAGTGGCAGTTCAGGAGGCGGTGACCTGAGCGGCCGTGAGGTCGACGACGTCAGCAGTCTCACTGGCGTCGGTCTCACCCAGCGACGTGGGCTGGCGGACGAACTTGTAGCCGACGTTGCGCACGGTGCCGATCATCGCCTCGTGCTCGGGGCCGAGCTTGGCGCGCAGCCGCCGGACGTGGACGTCGACCGTACGAGTGCCTCCGTAGTAGTCGTAGCCCCAGACCTCCTGCAGCAGCTGGGCGCGGCTGAAGACGCGACCCGGGTGCTGGGCGAGGAACTTGAGCAGCTCGAACTCCTTGAACGTGAGGTCGAGCGCCTTGCCGTTGAGCTTGGCCGTGTAGGCGTGCTCGTCGACGGTGACGTCGCCGGCACGGATGACGCCGCGCTCGCTCTGCGTCGTCGGCGGCTCGTCGGAGTGGCGGCGGCCCATCGCGAGGCGCAGCCGGGCGTCGACCTCGGCCGGGCCGGCGCTGTCGAGCAGGACGTCGTCGATGCCCCACTCGGCGGTCAGGGCGACCAGGCCGCCCTCGGTGAGGATCGCGAACATCGGCGACGTGACCCCGGTCGTGCGCAGCAGGCGGCACAGCGAACGGGCGGCCATCAGGTCGCGGCGGGCGTCGACCAGCAGGGCGTCGTACGGCGGGGCCTCGAGCAGAGCGGCGGGCTCGGGTGAGGCGACGCGGACCGTGTGCGGCAGCAGGGCGAGAGCCGGCATGACGGCGGTCGACGGGGTGAGAGCACTAGTCAACATGAGCAGCGTGGTCACGGTGCTCCTCCCAGGGATAGCGGGCGGAGACGACCACGGTGTCGTCGAGATGTCATCGAGGTTGCGCGATTCCTACGCGAAGGTCTCGTGCAACTAGATGCTGACGAGGACAATACCCTGATGCCCCACCTCCCGTCTCCCTTCCCGCACGCTGGGCACGCGTTGCCTGACGCGGAGGAGCTCACCCTGGAGACGTCCGACGGCGAGCGGCTGACCGCCCTGCACGTGCCTCGACCTGCGGCGAAGCGACGCAAGGCCGGGTCGCGGGCGGTGTGCATCGTGGTGGCGCACGGGTTCACCGGGTCCGTCGAGCGGCCCGCTCTGCGTGCCGTCGCCCGGGGGCTCAGCCCGTACGCCGGGTTGTTGCTCTTTGATTTCCGGGGGCACGGCGGCTCCACCGGGCGGTCGACCCTGGGTGACCGCGAGGTGCTCGACCTCGAGGCGGCGGTGGCGGCTGCGCGTCGCCTCGGCTACCGCGACGTTGTCACCTGCGGCTGGTCGATGGGGGCGTCGGTCGTGGTCCGTCACGCGGCGCTCAAGGGCGGCGTCGACGCTGTCATTGCGATCAGTGGTCCGTCGCGGTGGCACGTCCGCGACAGCATCCCGATGCGCAAGCTGATGTGGCTGGTCGAGACCAAGCCCGGTCGTGCAGTCGCCCGCCGGGCGTACAACCTGCGCATCGGCGACGCCTGGGTTGAGGATCCCGAGTCGCCGGTCGAGGTGGTCGGCAAGGTGTCGCCGACGCCGTTGCTCGTGGTGCACGGGCGCGACGACCACTACTTCGGCATCGACCACGCGCAGGCGTTGTACGCGGCGGCCGGCCAGCCCAGCGAGCTCTGGCTCATCGAGGGCTTCGGCCATGCGGAGGCCGGCGCGACGCCCGAGCTACTGGCCCGCATCGGCAGCCACGTCGAGGTCATGCTCGGTCACGACGAGGCGATGCAGAGCAAGACCGCCACGTGAGCGACGTGACCGTGCGGTTCTGGGCGGCGGCTCGGGCGGCCGCCGGAGTGACCGAAGAGCCTTACCCAGCAGGCACTCTCGCCTCCATCACTGCCCGTGCAGCCGTACGCCATGGCGACCGGCTGGCCGCCGTCCTCGCGCTGTCCTCGTTCCTCGTCGACGGTGACCCCGTCGGCAAGCGCGACCACGCCCAGCTCGAGGTGCCTGCTGGCGCCGTGGTCGAGGTGCTCCCGCCCTTCGCCGGCGGTTGAGTAGTTACTGCTCATGGCGCGGTGGTCGCGCATCGGCAGCCTGAGGCTGTGTCCTCCAGGACACGGCGGCGCCGGACTGGTCAGCCGTCACCCACCAGCCACGGAGTTCCCGTCATGCGCACGTCCACCCCAGCAACGTTCGCCGCCGGCGTTGTCGCGACCCTCGTCATCGGCAGCGGTACGGCGCTTGCCACGACCGGCGGGGCCTTCCTGCTCGGTCACAGCAACACCGTCAAGGCCACGACCGTCCTCACCAACACGCACGGCATCCCGCTGGCCCTCAGGGCCAAGGGTGGCCGGCCGGCGTTCAGCGTCAACAGCAAGGCGCTCATCCCTAACCTCGACGCCGACCTGCTGGACGGCCAGCACGCGTCGGCCTTTCTGCCGGCGGCCGGTCAGGCGGCCGACTCCGCCAAGCTCGGCGGCAAGGACGCCTCGGCCTTCCTTCTCGCCAATGGCAAGGCGGCCGACGCGGCCAAGCTCGGCGGTAAGGACGCCTCGTCGTTCCTGCCCGCCAACGGCCAGGCTGCCGACTCGGCCAAGCTGGCCGGCAAGGACGCGTCCGCCTACCTGAACAGCGCCTACTTCGCCCAGGCGGACGCCAACGGTTCCAAGGCCGCATCGCCCGGGCTGGAGACGTTCTTCGACACGGTCACCGTGCCCGCAGGCACGTACCAGGTCGGTCTGAACGTCGGTCTGGCCAACCCCGAGAACGACGCCACCGAGTTTGTCTGCGCCGTCGCCTTCAAGTCCGACGATGTGACGAAGTACGGCCGCTACGACTACCTCGACGTGGTTCCGTTCGGGACGGACGCGCTGTCCGACTCGACCGTCGACACCTTCACGGACAGCACCGACATCTCGCTGTTGTGCAGCACCAGCAAGGGCGATGTCGCCAACGCTGGCTTCATCGCGCACTCGAGCCTCCTCGCGACTCCGCTCGGTGCGGTGTACGGGACGCCGACCGGCTACTGAGCGCGGTGGGCCGACATGAGCTCCACGGTCGGATCGAGGTAGCGGATCGAGTCGCGCAACGCCTCGTCGAGACTGCGCCGGCTGCGCGGGTTGTAGACCGGGCCGGTGCCGTCGGTGAGCAGCAGGCTGGCCAGAGCGACGCCACGAGCCGGGACCGGCAGCGGGCTGCGCAACGCCTGGGCCAGGCGGCGGAGCTCACCTTCGGCGGCGAGGATGCGCCGGCGGGCCAGCGGCTGACGAGGGTCAGGGAAGGCGGGGCCGCGACGGGCCTCGCCGGCCAGCTCGTCGTACCTCTTGGCGAGCCGGCGACGGCACTTCGGCGTGACGAGTGCGTCGGCCCGCATCGCACGGAGCCGCTCGTCGTCGGGGGAGAGCCCGGCCGCGAGCTGGGAGTCGAGGGCGAGCGACCGCCAGCGCACGATGATGCGGTCGCGGAGGCCGCGACGACGGGCGACGACGACGAGCGGGGCGGACGTGCCGTCGGGCAGGAGAAGGAAGAGCCTCTGCATGGAGGCGGGGCGGTTCATACGTCTATGGTGCTTCACCCACGTGGGGGCAAACCAGGCAATTATCTGTACTTGTCACACCACGCCGCCTCATAGACGCGCACGTGGCGATTGTCACGGTGGGCAGCATCACCGCCGCCCGATCCCCGACCCCACCGTTGTGGATCACTGGGGCGGATTGGTCCCTCTGGCGGCCGGGATAACGACACGAAGCCCCCAGTGATCGCCTCAGGTGGTGATCACTGGGGCGGATTGGTCCCTCTGGCGGCCGGGATAACGACACGAAGCCCCCAGTGATCCGAAAGGGGGGGTGGGGCAGGACTGGACGGGCGGTCGCCCTCGACGGGGCGGCGAGGGCGGCGAAAGGACGCCTAGAGTGAGCCGGTGCCCTGGCCTCGACCCGTACCGCTGATCGGTGACCGGACCTCGGCCGAGCAGCGTCGGGACGACCCGCGGGCGTGGGCATTCGAGCCCCAGGACCGTGACGCCCTGCACGCGGTGATCGGTGCCCGCCGCGACATCCGGCGCTTTCGCCCCGACCCGGTCGAGCCCGCGCTGCTCGAGCGGGTGCTCGAGGCGGCCCACCACGCGCCGTCGGTGGGCCATTCGCAGCCGTGGCGGTTCCTCGTCATTGACGACGCCGACACGCGGCAGCGCGCCGCGACGATGGCCGACCGCGAACGGTTGTCGCAGGCGGCGCTGCTCACCGAGGACGCCGGCCGACGGCTGGCCGACCTGCAGCTCGAGGGCATCCGCGAGGCCCCGCTGGGCGTGGTCGTCTGCTGTGACCGACGCACCCCGGCGGCCGGCGTGCTCGGCCGTTCCACCTTCCCCGACGCCGACCTGTGGTCCTGCGCCTGCGCCATCGAGAACCTGTGGCTGGCCGCCCGCGCCGAAGGGCTCGGCGTCGGCTGGGTCACGCTGTTCGAGCCGGCCGAGCTGGCGGCGCTGCTGCACCTGCCCGACGGAGTGGTGACGCTGGGCTGGCTCTGCCTCGGCTGGCCCGACGAGCGCCCCCCGGCGCCCGGGCTCGAGCGGGCCGGTTGGTCCCGTCGCGCGCCGCTCGCCGATGTCGTCCTGCACGGCCGCTGGCCGGACGAGGACCGTCAGTCGCCGCCGTCGCACCTGCAGGCGCCCGACCAGGCTGACGTCGTACGGGTGCGTGACCGGGCCGACGAGCTGCTCAGCCCGCCCTCGTCCCTTGGGGTGCTCGACCGGGCGGTCGACCGCATGCTGGCCCTCCCAACCCACGAGCCCCCGGTACGGGACGAGGCCTGGGGGACGCTGGTGCTCGTGGGTGCAGACCACGCGGTGACCGCGCGCGGCGTCTCGGCCTACCCTTCCTCGGTCACCCGCGACGTCCTGCGCGCAGCGGTCGCCGGCGAGGCGCTCGGCGTGGTCACGGCCGACGCCAACGGCCTCGACGTCGTGGTGGTCGACGCGGGTGTGGACGGCGGCCTGGTCGAGGGCGCTCACGACGCCCGGCCCGAGGCGCCGGGCGGCGACATCGCGGACGGCGGGGCGTTGCGTACCGCGGATGTCGACCGGTTGATCGCCGCCGGCCGCAGGCTCGGCGCCGAGGCCCGGGGCCCGGTCGCGCTCGGCGAGGTCGGCATCGGTAACACCACGGTTGCCGCTGCGCTTGCCGCCGCGCTGCTCGACGTCGGCCCCGAGCGGGTGGTCGGGCTGGGGGCGGGGGCCGACTCGGACATCCTCGACCGCAAGATCGCGGTCGTGGCTCTGGCCCTGCGGCACCGCAGCGACGACCCGCGCGACCTGCTCGCTGCGATGGGCGGCGGCGAGATCGCGGTGCTCACCGGGGTGGTCCTCGGGGCGGCCGAAACCGGCAAGGCGGTCGTGCTCGACGGGCTGGCCACGACGGTCGCCGCCCTGCTCGCCGTGCGCATCGAACCCGCCGTCGCGGCCCACCTGGTCGCCGGTCACCGCAGTCGCGAGGCGGGCCACCCGCTCGTGCTGCGTCACCTGGGGCTCGAGCCGCTGCTCGACCTGCGGCTGCGTTCGGGCGAAGGTGTAGGAGCCGCGATCGCGACCGGCATGGTGCGAAATGCGATGATTGCTCGGTCACGGACCGCCCGCACGGGTTCCCCCGTACACGGTGCTTGAGCCGTTCGGAGGCGGCAGACTAGCGTCACCGAGGCAGACGGCCCATCAGCCAGCCGTCCCCGACGCCGAAATGCCCGGGGACCAGTGACCTGAACCGACGGGAGTGGGACGCGTGCCGGAAGCCGGACCGGGACTGACACCTGAGTCTGTCCTGGACGCCGCCAGCGAAGGCATCTGCGTCCTAGACGAGGTCGGAAACGTCGTCTTCGCCAACCCGGCCGCCGCCGGGCTGCTCGGCTGGAGCATGGACGACCTCATCGGACGCTCCCTCCACGAGCGGGCCATGCACCACGGCGCCGACGGCGAGCCGCTGGGGTTCGACGACTCCGCGATCGCCGCCGTCCTCGCCGACGGCCAGCCGCGCAGCCTCGAGGGCGAGGTCCTCTGGCGTTCGTCGCGCTCCGCCCTGGTGGTCGACTACCGCGTCACGCCGGTGTTCACGGCCGGCCGGGTCACCGGTGCCGTCATGGTCTTCAGCGACGCGTCGCTGCGCCCCGACCTCGACGCCGACCGCGGCGGCATGTTCGACACGGGTGTCGTCGGCATGGTCGTCGTGGGCCTCGACGGTCGGTTCGCGCAGGTCAACGGCGCCTTCTGCGACATGCTCGGCCGCGAGGAGGACGAGCTCGTCGGCATCAGCTTCCGTCAGGTCACCCACCCGGACGACATCGTGGCCTGCGAGGCCCGGTTGATGGCGCTGGCCAGCGGCGACGTTCCCGCGTCCCGCGAGGAGAAGCGCTACCTGCGCCCCGACGGCGAGGTCGTCCAGGTGGTCCAGCACGTGACCGTCGTCCGTGGCGGCGAGTTCCCGTACGAGCCGCTGTCGTTCTTCGTCCAGGTGCTCGACGTGACCGAGCTGCGCACCGCCGACGAGGCGCTACGCCAGGACGCCGAGCGCACCGCCCGCATCGTCGAGCTGTGCGACCTGCTCGCCGAGGGCACGCACGAGGACCGCGAGCTCATGACCGACGTCGCGCAGGCGGTGGCCCGCATCGTCGGCGACGCCGCCACGATCTGGGTCTGCGAGGACGAGGGCCTGCGCGCGGTCAGCAACTGGCACCCCGACCCGCAGGCCAAGGCCGCCCTCGACGTCATCTACGCCTCGTCCGACGGCCTCGCCGAGGTGGCGGTCGAGCAGGGCGAGACCGTGTTCATCACCGACGTCGACCGCAACCGCATCCGGGCCGGGCTCAACGACACCTATGGCGCGTTCCTCGACGCCTACCCGGTGCGCAGCCTGATCGTCGTGCCGCTGCGGGTCCGCGGGCGCACGGTCGGGGCGTTGGCCTCGGTGCGCAACAGCGCGTCGGCCCCCTACTCCCGCGAGGACCTCGCCCTCGTCAAGGACATCGGTCAGCGGGTGGCGCTGGCCATCGACAACGCGCGGCTGTTCCACATCGCGCTCAACGCCCAGGCAGCGGTACGGGCCTCGGAGGAGCGTCACCGCAAGCTGGTCCAGCAGTCCGCCGACGTCATCATGATCGTCGACGGCACCGGGGTGGTGCACTACGCGACGCCCTCGGCGACCACCGTCCTCGGCCGCAGCTATGAGGGTGACGGCTCCAACATCTTCGACTCCGTCCACCCTGACGACATGCCCTCGGTCGAGGCCGCCTTCGCCGCTGCCATCGGCGGACGAGACCTGGCCACGACGCTCGAGTTCCGCGTCCGCCACGCCAACGGCGGCTACCGCCACGTCGAGGTCAGCGCGTCCAACCTGCTCGACGACCTGGCGATCCAGGGCGTCGTGATCAACCTCCGCGACGTCACCGAGCGGCGCCGGGTGGCCGAGCAGCAGGCCGCCGTCGCCGCGCTCGGTCAGTGGGCGCTGTCCGGCACCGCGCTGCCCGAGCTGCTCGACGCGGCGGCTGCG
This sequence comes from Acidothermaceae bacterium B102, assembly GCA_033097465.1. GTDB lineage: Bacteria > Actinomycetota > Actinomycetes > JAWWOL01 > JAWWOL01 > JAWWOL01. The sequence goes on along the minus strand of AP028633.1, from coordinate 1,092,404 downwards.
CTGGTCGCCCGTACCCTCGATCTCCCGCTCTGCGGCGTCTTTGAGCTGCTGCCCGGCGCCGAGGACCTCCGCCTGGTCGCCGGCGTCGGCTGGGCGCCCGGAGCGGTCGGGGTCATCACCACGCCGACCGGGGTCCGCGGGCTCTCGGAGTACGAGCTGGCCTGGATGCCGCCGGTCACGGTCGGCGACCTCGACACCGGCACCCGTTTCCTCGCGGCCAACGTGCTGCTCGAGCAGGGTGCGCTCTCCGGCGTCAGCGTGGCGATCGAGGGACACGCCAGCCCATACGGCATCCTCTCGGCCTTCTCTCCGGTACGCCGGACGTTCAGCCAGCCCGACGTCAATTTCCTGCTGGCCGTGGCCAACGTCGCCGCCGCCGTCGTCGAGCGTCGGCGCTCCGAGGAGGAGGTGCGTCACCAGGCCCTGCACGACGGCCTGACCGGGCTGCCCAACCGCACCCTGCTGGCCGACCGGCTCGAGCAGGCGCTGACCGCCGCCCACCGCGACGGGTCCAACGTCGGGCTGCTGCTGCTTGACCTCGACGGCTTCAAGGACGTCAACGACTCCCTGGGCCACCACGCTGGAGACCTCCTGCTGCGCCAGGTCGCCGAGCGGCTCTGCGCGGCGCTGCGCGGGTCGGACACGGTCGCCCGACTGGGCGGCGACGAGTTCGCGGTCTGCCTGCCTGACCTGCACTCGTCGGTCGAGGCGAGCGCGGTCGCGAGCAAGCTGCTGGCCTGCCTCGAGCAGCCGTTCGACCTCGCCGAGATGGCGGTCTCGCTGTCCGCCAGCATCGGCGTCGCGTTCTCCGGCGAGCACGGCCACGAGCCGAGCGTGCTCCTGCAGCGCGCCGACATCGCGATGTACCGCGCCAAGCGGGCCCGCTGCGGCTGGGCTGTCTACGACACGGCCACCGACGAGGCCCACCGGCACCGCCTCGCCGTCCTCGCCGAGCTGCGCGACGCCGCGGCGCTGGGCGAGCTCACGCTGCACTACCAGCCGCTCATCAACATGCGCACCAACCAGGTCGAGCACGTCGAGGCGCTCGTCCGCTGGGTCCACCCGGTCCGCGGGGTCATCTCGCCGGCCGAGTTCATCCCGCTCGCCGAGCAGAGCGGCCTGATCCACCCGCTCACCGCCTGGGTGCTCCAGGAGGCCGTCGAGCAGGCCGGTCGCTGGGCCGCGCTCGGGCTTTCGCTGCCCATCGCCGTCAACCTCTCCGCCGCCGTCCTGCAGGACGACAACCTGCCGGCGTCCATCACGGCGACGCTCGCCGAGGCCGGCCTCAGCCACGACCGGCTCATCGTCGAGATCACCGAGTCGGTCATCGCCGAGGAGGGTGTGCGTGACGCGCTGCAACGACTCTCCGACGTCGGCATCGCCTGCGCGGTCGACGACTTCGGTACGGGCTACTCCTCCCTGGCGTGGCTCAAGAACCTTCCGGTCCAGCAGCTGAAGATCGACCGCGAGTTCGTCACGCAGATGGAGCACGACGCGCGGGACCGGGCGATCGTGTCCTCCGTCGTGTCCCTGGCCCACTCGCTCGGGCTGACCGTCGTCGCCGAGGGCATCGAGACGGCCGAGGTCGCCGCGATCCTGGGCGACATGGGCGTCGACATCGCCCAGGGCTACCTCTACTGCCACCCGCTCCCGGTCGAGGAGCTGCTCGTCTGGCTGCGCGCCCGAGCCGACATGCTGGTCGGGTCTGGGACGATCGTGGGGTGACCACCCCCGTACGACCGGCTCTGCCTTCGCGTTCGCCCAAGGCCCGTCCGGTGCTGGTGGTGGGTGTGGTCGCGGCGGGCACAGCCGGTCTGATGGCTGCTGTGGTGCCGCTCGAGCGCCACGTGCTCGCGGCGGTCGTGCTCATCGCGCAGGTCGCCTTCGTGACGGCATGGGCCTACCTGCTCGACACTCCCGGCATCCTCGGCGCGGTCGGCGTCTCGGCAGGCGCGGCCGCCGCCTCCGACGGGGTGCTGCTGTCGTCCAACCACGTGTCGCTGACCGACTTCGCGACGATCGTGGCGGTCGCGTTCCTCTTCTCGCTGATCTGGCAGATCCTGCGGCCGCACCGGTCGCGGGTCACCGAGTCGCTCGCCGCGACCCTTGCGGCGGCCGTGCTCGCGGTGGCCGGCGGCGCCTACCTCACCCTGCGGGCCGGCATCGGTGGCCAGCAGGCGGCGACGGCAGCCCTGCTCGGGGTCGCCGCGGTGCTGGGCATCGGTCGGTTGGTCGACGCGGTGCTCCCCGTACCAGCGCTGTCCGGCTCGCGGCGGCGCGGGCTGCCGGGGCTCGTCGTGGGCATGGCCGCCGCCGGCTCGCTGGGCGCCTACTACGGCTCGCACGGCGGCCCGCTCACGTCGGGCAAGGCAGCGCTGGTGGCCCTGGGCGCTGCGGCCGTGGCTGCCGTCACCGACCTCGGGGTCGACGCCGGGCTGGCGACGTTGGGCGGTGACCCGCCTCCGGGCGCGGCCTCCGTCGGATCGGCCGGAGGTCCGGTGGCCGCCCGCAAGCGCGCCCCCTGGCCGGCCCGGCTGGTCGTCGTGGCGGTGCTGCCCGTGCTGATCTCCGCGCCGCCTGCCTACGCGATCGCCCGCGCGGTGCTCACGTGATCCGGCTGTTCAAGTTCTTCTTCTCGATCTTCCTGCTGCTCGTGCTGGTGATCGTCGCCGACCGCTTCGCGGCGCGGGTCGCCGGTCAGGTCGTCGCTGACCGGATCAAGGCCAGCCAGCACCTGACGACGACGCCGACCGTCAAGATCAACGGCTTCCCGTTCCTGACGCAGCTGATGAACGGCAGCTATGACGACGTCGATGCGTCCGCGGCCGACGTGCGCAACGGCAATGTCCGGGCGACGTCGCTCACCCTGCACCTGCACGGAGTCCACGTCACCGCGATGGACGTGCTGACCCAGTCGGTGAAGACCATCTCGGTCGACCGCGCGGACGGCAGCGTCCTGCTGAGCTATGCCGACATCAACGCCCTGGTCAAGGCCGATGGGGTCAAGGTCACGCCCGGCAAGAACGGCGTCGTGACGGTGGCCGGCTCGGTCGTCGTCGGCGGTCAGACCTTCAAGGGCAGCGGGTCAGGCTCGGTCGAGGCGACGGCCGCCGGCATCAAGGTCACGATCAGCGGGTTGAAGGCGGCGGGGGTGCCCGCGGCGGTCACGGCACTGCTGCGTACCAAGCTGTCGTTCCTGATCCCCAACACCAGCCTCCCGTACGGGATCAAGGTCAAGACGGTCGTCGTCAGCGCGACCGGCGTCGACGTGGGTGCGGCGGCAGACGCCTTCGTCATCCCGGTGCGCTGAGCGATGAACCAGAGTGAGCCGCCGCCCGTACCTTCGGGGGTGGGTGGCTCACGCGACGTGCCGGCGGCAGCCCCTCGACCCGGTCAGATGACCTCGGACGAGGCGCTCGTGCGCGCCGTCTACGCCGAGCACGGAGCAGCACTTTTCGGGTACGTCCTGCGGTTGGTCGCCGGCGACCGGCAGCGGGCGGAGGACATCGTGCAGGAGACCCTGCTGCGGGCGTGGCGCCACCCGGAAGCGCTCAACTCCACCGGGCGCGGATCGCTGCGGCCGTGGCTGTTCACCGTCGCCCGCAACCTCGTCGTCGACGCGCACCGGGCCCGCATGGCCCGCCCGCACGAGGTCGCCGACGACGTCCTTGCACTGATCCCGGCGCCCGATGAGATCGACCGGGCGCTGGTCGCCTGGCAGGTCGCGGACGCCCTCGAGTCGCTGTCCGTCGAACACCGGGCAGTGGTGCTGGAGACCTACTACCGTGGATCGACGGTGGCCCAGGCATCGGCAACGCTGGGCATCCCGGCCGGCACCGTCAAGTCTCGTTGCTACTACGCATTGCGGGCCCTGCGGCTCGCCCTGACCGAGCGGGGGGTGACCCTGTGACCGAGTCCCACGACCTTCGCTTCGACCTCGGCGCCTACGTGATGGGGGCGCTGACCCCGGACGAGCGCGAGGTCATCGACGCCCACCTCAGCTCTTGCCCCGACTGCACCTCCGAGATGGATGAGCTGACCCGACTTCCCGTGCTCCTCGACCTGCTCTCGGCCGAGGAGGTGGTGGCGATGGGTACGGGTGCCGGCCGCCCACCCGCGGACCTCGTCGACCGCGTAGTCGCGGCCGCGGTGGCCGAGCGTCGTGGCCAGCGCCGGCGTCGGTGGCTGGTGGCCTCGGCAGCTGCCGTGGTGCTGGTCGCCGGTTCGTCCGCCGCTGCCGTTGTGCTGTCGTCCTCGCCGTCCAAAACCCCGGCCCAGGACATTTCCCTGTCGGCCACCAACAAGACGACCGGCACCTGGGCGCGCATCGAGGTCGAGCCCAGGCTGTGGGGCGCCTCGCTCAACCTCAAGCTGACCGGCGTCCCCGCGGGCGAGCACTGCAAGCTGGTCGCCGTCGGGCGTGACGGCTCGACGGAGACGGCCGGCTCGTGGGAGGTCACCTACCATGGCGGCGCAACGCTGACAGGGGCCACGTCCCTCAGCCTGTCCTCGACGGCCTCGTACGACATCGTCACCTTCGAGGGCAAGACGCTGGTCAGCGTCCCCACGGCCACCAGCTGACGCCCCCCTATGTTCCCCAATGATGGGGTTCGTGCTGGTCGCCCTGGCGACCGTCAGTTGCCCCGTCATTGGGGAGGATTGTGGTCGCGCGGGCGGTGAGGGGCTGTCAGCATGGCGGCATGGACCCGTCTCCGTTAGAGGCTGAAATGCAGCAGTGGCGGGCGGCGGCCGACCTGGTGCGCGCTGACCTCGAGGCGACGACCGACCTGCGCTGGCCATTGCAGGTCGAGGTCCGATCCTCCCGGAGAGAGCACGGCGCGCTGGGCTTCAACTACGGCACTGAGGACACCGGCCTGCCGGTCCTGCCCGCGGATTCGGAGCTCGCTGACGCGTGGCACCAGGGACGGCTGCCTGCTGACGTGACGCTGACCGGGCTCATGACATCTCAGCTCGCCGGAATGATGAACGAGAACGTGATGGAGGAGTTCGAGCGGCCGTGGCCCGAGTGCAACGTGCATCGGCGGCCGCTCGACCCGACGCCTGTCGGGCCGACAGGTACGTGGCAGTGCTCGAAGGATCCCGCTCACGCCGCGCCGATCGGCGGGCTTGCGGGAATGGTCGGACCTCGCCGCTTGCTCGACTTCACGTGACCGGTGTGTACGTGCTCGTGGGCGTGATCGTGGTCGTTGCCGTGCTCGGCGTCGTCCGCAAGCGCCGCGACGGTGTCCTGCGCCCCGTGACCCCGGCGCCCGCCATCCCCGTACCCCCTGATCTTGTTGTCCTGCAGGGCCTCGGCTTCGTGCCGGGCGAGGCTGATGTCACGCTCGTGCAGTTCTCCAGCGCGTTCTGCCAGCCGTGCCGGGCCACCCGCGCGATCCTCTCCGACGTCGCCGCGACCGTCGACGGGGTGCGTCACGTCGAGGTGGATGCCGAGTCGCAGCTCGAGGCGGTACGGGCGCTCGGCATCATGAAGACGCCGACCACCCTCGTCGTCGACCGAACGGGCCTGGTCGTCCAGCGGGCCGCCGGTCAGCCGCGCAAGGCCGACGTCGTGGCCGCGATCGGCCGGATCGTTCTTGAGCCACCGTCCCTGACCAGCAAGGTCTCGGAGGGTGAGACTCGATGATCGGAATTCGACAGCCCTCCCCCAGGCTCCTACCATGCTGATCGTGGAGGTCACCCAGCTCACCAAGCGACGCGCGGTCGACCTGTGCCGTACGTCCGCCTGCCTCTGTCGTCCCTGACCGGACGGCTCAGCGCTCCACCAGCAGCCGTCCTGCACCGCGTCCCCGTCTCGTACGCGCGTCAGGAGCCCTTCGCATGGCCTCATCCGCAGGCAGCCAGACCTTTGTCGACCCGCGTGGTCAGCGCATCGGTGCTGCCATCACGTCGGTCGTCCTGGTCGTCACCCTGATCACGTCCGCCTGGTGGCTGCTCGCGCTGCAGGCCGTCGTCTTTGCCCTCGGCGCCTTCGACCTCGGTCGTCAGCCGTACGGCATCGTATTCCGGCGTTTCGTGCGACCCCGCCTGGCACCGCCGGTCGAGCTGGAGGCTGCTGCGCCCCCGCAGTTCGCCCAGCTGGTCGGCCTCGTCTTCGCGGTGATCGGCGTGGTCGGCTTCCTGGCCGGCTCGTCGCTCGTCGGGCTGATCGCCACCGGTTTCGCCCTCGTGGCCGCCCTGCTCAACGCGGTCTTCGGGCTCTGTCTCGGCTGTGAGATGCACCTGCTCATCGTCCGTGCGCTCGGCCGGCCGATCGGGCCGCGTTTCATCAGCCCCAGCTCCGCCCACTGAACACCACCCATTCGTTAGCAACTGGCTAGCCAACAGCAAGGAAGGAACAACCCCATGAGCCGCTCCGACGTACTCGTCGACGCTGACTGGGTCGAGGCTCACCTCGGCGATCCCAAGGTCGTCCTGGTCGAGGTCGACGAGGACGTGTCGGCGTACGACAAGGGCCACATCCAGGGCGCTGTGCGCGTCGACTGGAAGCAGGACCTTCAGGACCCGATCCGTCGTGACTTCGTGAACAAGGAGCAGTTCGAGGCGCTCCTGTCCAACCGCGGCATCGCCACCGACGACACCGTCGTGCTCTACGGCGGCAACAACAACTGGTTCGCCGCCTACGCGTACTGGTACTTCAAGATCTACGGCCACGAGGACGTCAAGCTGCTCGATGGCGGCCGCAAGAAGTGGGAGCTCGACTCCCGCTCGGTCACCGACGAGGTGCCGACCCGTGAGCACTCCCACTACACCGCTCAGGACGCCCGCACCGACATTCGCGCGTTCCGCGACGAGGTCATCGCGGCCATCGGCTCGCAGAACCTCGTCGACGTGCGGTCGCCTGACGAGTTCTCCGGCAAGATCCTCGCGCCTGCCCACCTTCCGCAGGAGCAGTCGCAGGTCGGCGGCCACATCCCCGGCGCCAAGAACATCCCGTGGTCCAAGGCGGCCAACGACGACGGCACCTTCCGCTCCGACGACGAGCTGAAGACGCTGTACGGCGACGCCGGCGTCGACCTGTCCGGCAAGGACACGATCGCCTACTGCCGCATCGGCGAGCGCTCGGCGCACACGTGGTTCGTGCTACACGAGATCCTCGACCTGCCGCGGGTCAAGAACTACGACGGCTCGTGGACCGAGTACGGCTCCCTCGTCGGCGTTCCGGTCGAGAAGGGCGCCTGACCATGTGCACGGCACCGGTCGGCGGCGTTTCTCTGGAGGGAATTGACGTGGCAAAAGAGACAGTGATCCAAGGCTCCGTGCTCAAGGAGGGCGAGCCCGTGGGCGGCGCCTACGTGCGTCTGCTCGACGGCTCGAACGAGTTCACCGCTGAGGTGGTCACCAGCGCGACCGGGCAGTTCCGGTTCTTCGCTGCGCCCGGCTCGTGGACCGTCCTCGCCCTCGCGCCCGGCGCCCGTGGCGAGACCTCGGTCAGCGCCGAGCAGGGCGAGGTCACCGAGGTCCAGCTCTCGGTCGCCTAGCTTTCACGGCGCGAGTCAAGAGCGTCTCTAAGTTCATGTGGGCATGGGGATGTAGGCCGGGGCGGGTTGGGCTCCAGCCGGGTGGTGAGCGTTGTGTTCGGGTCGGCGGTGGGGCCGGTTCGGCAGGCTGATGAGTCGCCGTCGTGCGGCAGGCTTTCGTCTTCGCCGTAGGTGGCCCCAGGCCGGGCGGGCGGCAAGCTAGGTTGCGCCGTCGAGCGGCATAGCTCCGACGCCGTCACCGCCCGGTCTGGTGCCTTCCTGCACGGTAGCGCTGCTCGTCGAAGGTGTCTTGGGTGGTCATCATTCGGTGGGCGAGCCGGCAGACGTGGCGGGCCAGCGCGACCCTGACCTGCATCGGTTTCATCCCGCGGGTGCGCAGCTCCTCTGCTCGTTCGGTGAACGGGGCGCAGTACATCGACATCCCCCAGGCCATCGACATCAGGGCGTCGCGGTGCTCGGGCAGGCCTTGGCGGCTGATCCCGCCGCGCCGGTTGATCGTGGAGGACTGGTAGGTCGCCGGTGCCAGCCCGGTCGCGGAATAAAGGTGCTCGGCGTCACCGAACCGGTCGATCGGCATGCTGAACGCGGCGAACGCCCCTGCCCGGGAGGCTTTCACCCCGGGCAGGCTGGTCAACACGTGGCCTTCGGTGCCGGCGAGGAGCACTTCGATCTCGGCGTCGACGAAGTCAATGTCGGCGTTCAAGGCACGCCACCGGGCCACGGCTCGTCCCAGCCGGGCGGCAGCGGTCGTGGTGTCACCGGCAGGTGGCAGACAGTCTTTCCACCGGGCCGCCCAGAACCGGGCATCGGTGTCGGTGAGCCGCCCCTGGGCGCGGGCCTGCAACGATCGGGCCGCCGCCGGCCGCCCCTGGAACGCGACCAGGCAGTCGAGCACCGCCTGGCCGGTGACCCCGGCAAGGTCCAGCTTGCGACCATGTCCGGGTGGTGCGGACAGCCCCGGGCACAACGCGTTGACCTGGTCATGCAGGCGTTGCTGCGCAACCTTGCGTTCGGTGATCAGCCCGCGTCGGTGCCGGACAGCGTCAAGCAGCCCCTGGTGATCCCTGTCAGGGACCGTGCGGCCGTGTCCTTGGCGGGCCAGATACGTCAACGCGGCGCAGTCCCGGTCATCGGTCTTGAACCGACGCGACCCCAGCTGCGAGCGTGCCGCCGCGGTCTCCGACGGGGCGAACACCCTGACGCAGCCGGGAAAGCGGGCTGTGAGGTCGGCGACCCAGGCCCGGTGCAGCCCACCGGTGGCCTCGATCGCGAACACCGCGACCCCGTCCGCGGCATGCCGGCGGACCAGCATGTCGAGCTGCTCCAAACCGGAACGCAGCACCGGCAACGTGAACGGCTCCACGACCAGCTCAGGGTCGTCCCTCGTCAGCCAAACACGGTTCTGCGCCTTCCCCGGATCGATCGCGACCACCAAGGTCGATACCGGTAACGCCTTCTTCAGCAGTGATCCCACAACAACCTCCACCCGCCGACAACGTCACCCAGACGCTGCCTCACCAGGAGGCTCGAGATCTATCAGCTCCTCGCACTGCCCGAAGGCGCCGTACCCCTCACTGGGTGCGGCGCCTTCGGCATTCTCGCGCTGCTCCGTTGTTGGGCCGTTCGGCGCAATCAGCGTGGGCCTCTCGGCGCTCTGTACGGGGTGACGGCTGGTCGACAACCGGAGTTCAGCCAAGGAAGGCGAGGGTCATCATGAGCCAGGAACACGAGCCCACGAAGGTCGAGCGTGACGCCATGCCGCTGCTGCTCGAGCTGATGCGCAACCTTGGCGGTCCGCTGTGCTGGACGGGCCCGATCCCGTACGACGCCCTCGCCGCCCGGCACGCCGTCGCTGACCGCCAACGGGGCTCGCGCCCCGACGATCTCGGCGTGATCCCGGCACAGGCAACCTCGGCCGACACCACGGTCGCCGCCTGACCGAGCGCACCTAGACTGCGAAGCATGAGCAGCCGCCTCGTCGTCAAGGTCACGGCCGGTACGGACTCGCCCGAACGGTGCGCCGCAGCCTTCTCCCTCGCCGCCACCGCCGTGGCCAGCGGGGTCGACGTCTCCCTGTGGCTCAGTGGTGAGGCGGCGTGGTTCGCCGTACCCGGTCAGGCCGCGGAGTTCGCGCTGCCGGAGTCACCGCCCCTGCCCGACCTGCTCGCGACCGTCATCTCTGGCGGTCGGGTGTTCCTGTGCAGCCAGTGCGCGGCCCGGCGCGGCATCGCCGACGGGGCCATGCTGCCCGGCGTCACCATCGCCGGCATGGCCAGCTTTCTCGAGCAGATCATGGCGGACGGCACTCAGGCGGTCGTCTACTGATGGCGGTCACCATCGTCACCGGCGCCAGCAAGGGCATCGGCGCTGCCACGGCCCTGCACCTCGCGAGCCTGGGTCACGCCGTCGTCGTCGGTTACCTGAGTGACACCGCAGGCGCGGCCGACGTGCTCGGCCGGATCGCCGCCGCCGGTGGCAAGGCGGTCGCCGTGCCGGCCGACGTCACGTCCGAGGCCGGGGTCGACGAGCTGTTCAGCGCCGCCGCGGACCGGTTCGGCCCGGTGACCGGGCTGGTCGCCAACGCCGGCCTTACCGGCCACATCGGTGAGCTCGCCGACACCCCCGTCGACGTCATCCGCCATGTGATCGACGTGAACTACCTCGGTGTCGTCCTCTGTGCCCGCCGGGCCGCACAGACCATGTCGAGCAGCCGTGGCGGCGCCGGCGGTGCGATCGTCGCCGTCTCGTCAGCGGCGGCGACGGTCGGCGCGGCGGGCGAGTACGTCCACTACGCCGGCGCAAAAGCCGCGGTCGACGCTTTCACCGTCGGCCTGGCCAAAGAGCTGGCCGGCCAGGGCGTACGGGTCAACGCGGTAGCGCCGGGCCTGGTGCGCACCGGGATCCACGCAGCAGCAGGCGATCCCGGCCGCCTCGACCGCGTTGTCGGACGCGTGCCGATGGGGCGGGTGGGCGAGCCGGAGGAGATCGCGCCCGCGATCGCGTGGCTGCTCGGCCCCGAGTCGGGCTATGTGACCGGCACTGTCCTGCGGGTCGCCGGCGGCATGTGAAGGCATTCTCGCCAGGACCAAACCGGGGAGTCTGCCCGGCGATGCCGTTAGGGCGGCACGTAGTGGCGGTCCGGCGTGCTGAAGGACCGGCCGCGGCAGGGCGGGCCCCACAGCCCGCGATGGTGGGCCTGCGCTTCGCCCTGCAGGGCGTGGAGCAGCCCGGCGTACTGGATCTGGGGCGCGAAGGGGTAGGCCCGGCCGAGGCCGTCGGCGACCAGCAGCCCGGCCAGGAACCGACCGTCGGGCAGCCAGACGTCCCACAGCTGCCGGCCGTAGCGGTCGGTGGTGCCGCCACGCTCGTAGCCGACCCGGACCGTTCGACCGGTGAGCAGGCGCTTGGCGTAGGCCGAGGCCACCGACCCGAAGCAGGCGGCCGGTGTGTCGGGCTTGACCGTCTCGGGGGTGTCGACGCCGATGATGCGGACCCGTACCGCTGCCTGACCGGGCAGCCGCCCGATGACGGTGTCGCCGTCGACCACCCGCACGATGACCGCCGACAGCACGCCCGCCGAGGGAGACCGCGCCAGCACCGACCGCTCGACCGCCGGGGACGGCTCCCAGGGCACCGAGCCGCGGGTGGAGCAGCCCACCAGGACGAGGCAGAGCAGGAGCAAGACGGCCTTCATGGCGGCGATGCTGCCGGCGAAAGGAGCCCCGCCACAGGTGATCCGCGGGGCTGTGGACGAAAACGCGGCCTGGGGAGGACGTGAAGAAAGTGTCGGACCCTGCCGATCCGACTCCTATGGTGGCCTTCGACGGACAGCGCGGCCCGCTGCCCGCCACCCCTCCGCCGACCTCACCGCCGCCGCCGACCCCGGCTGGCTGGAGCGCCCCGTCGGCTCCGGCTCGCGCGCGGCGGCGGCGTCGCCAGCGCACCCGGCGGCGCATGCTCGCAGCGCTGACCCTCACCTTTGTCGTGCTGGCGCTCGCCGCCACCTGGGTCGTCGTCCGTGGCCTGCAGGCGCGCTCCGAGCTGGCCGCCGCGCAACGCCAGCTGCCCGCGCTGCGCAGCGAGATCGTTCAGGGCGACACCGCCGCGGCCACCCGGTCCCTTGCCGCACTTACCGAGGAGACCAGCCGGGCGCGCGGCCTCACCGACGACCCGGTGTGGAGTGCCTTCGCACACCTGCCCCTGGTCGGCGGTTCGCTACGCACCAGCAGCGGGCTCGCGGCCGCGTCCGCCGACCTGGCCCAGAACGTCCTGCCAGCCCTCGTGCGGGCGGGGCAGCAGCTGGACCCGGCTCACCTGCGCAGCGGGGCGACCATCGAGCTGCAGCCGTTCGTCGACGCGCTCCCTGCGCTCAACCAGGCGGCGACCCAGAGCAGGGCCGTGTTCACCCAGATCAACGCGCTGCCGAGTAGCGGCCTGGTCGGCCAGGTGGCCAGGGCCCGCGCGTCGTTGCTCGCTCAGCTCACGACCCTCGTCTCCAGCACCGGGACCGCCGCCATTGCCGCCGCCCTCGCCCCTGACATGCTCGGCGCCCACGGGCCCCGTACCTACTTCCTTGCCTTTCAGAACAACGCCGAGGCCCGCGGCACCGGCGGGCTGATGGGTGCCTTCGGGGTAGCCGTCGCGGACAAGGGCACGATCACCGTCACCCGTACCGGATCCGACTCCCAGCTCAGCCAGTACGCCCGGCCGGTGATCAGCCTCGGTGCGGAGTACGACGGCATCTACGGGGCGAGCGCCGAGACCGACCTGCGCGAGGCCAACCTCAGCCCGCACTTCCCGGACGCGGCGACGATCTGGGCCGCGATGTGGCAGCGCCAGTCGAAGCACCCGGTTGACGGCGTCCTCGCGCTCGACCCGGTCGCCATGGCCGGCATCCTCGACGCGACCGGCCCGGCCACGCTGTCCGACGGCACGCGCGTCACAGGCGCCAATGTCGTCCAGCTCACCGAGCAGAGGGCGTACGACCAGTTCACCGACCCTCAGGTGCGCAAGCAGTTCCTGCAGCTGGTGGCGCACGCGGTAGTCGGCCAGCTCATGACCGGTGGTGGCAGCCCCAAGGCGCTGCTGACCGGTCTCGGTTCGGCTGTCGGCGCTAGGCACCTGCGGCTCTGGAGCGCCCACGCCGACGAGCAGGCCCGGCTCGCGACGCTGCCCATCGCGGGCGAGCTGACCTCGACGCCCGGCCCGTACGCCCAGCTCGTCGTCAACAACGCCGCCGGCGGCAAGCTCGACTACTACCTCGGCCGCAGCCTGACCTACACCGCAGGCCCGTGTACGACAGGCCTGCGCGACTCCACCATCAGCGTGACCTTGACCAACGGCGCTCCGTCGTCCGGTCTGTCGGCCTACGCCCTGACCCGGGCGGACAAGCCCGCACACGCCTACCCGCCGGGCCAGAACCGCACCCTGGTGAGCGTCTACGCGGCCCTCGGCGCGCGCCTCACCTCGGCCACTCTGGACGGCCGACCGGTTGCCATGCAGGCGACCACCGAGCGCGGACATCCGCGCTTCTCGCGCTACCTCGAGCTCGACCCGGCGAGCAGCGGAACGCTGGTGCTCCATCTGGAGGAACCCACTGTGGCTGGTGGCGCAACTGTGCCGTTTCAACCACTTGTCATCCCGCAAGTAACTCATGTTTCTGTGTCCGAATGCCGATAGGACCGCGACGTTGCATCCGAAGACGACTCCGTCGAGCGAGTTGCGTGTGCGCGAAGGGAAGGGGAAAGCGGTGATCAAGCGCTTCCTCGCTGTCATGGCCGCCAGTGTCGCCATTGTGGGCGGCTCCGCCGGGGCGGCTCTGGCCGACTACCCGCCGGCCATGCAGGCTGGTGCCGTCAGTGCGACCACGGTTGCACCCGGTGGCCAGGTCGACTTCGCCGGTGACGGCTTTGCCGCGGGCAGCAAGGTCGTCGTCTCGGTCAACAAGGCCGTGTACGCGACCGTCGTCGCTGGCTCCACCGTCGCCAACTCCGCCCTTGGGTCCCGTACCGCTGTGCACTTCCAGAACGCTGCCTTCCGTTCGGTCGCTCTCCCGGCCGCCACTCCGGCCGCCGCATCGTTCTCGGTCAAGGTCACCCTCCAGGCCGCGGGCTCCAACGTCCTCGTCGGCGCTGGTGTCGCACCGGACGGCTCGCCGCACGTCGTCACCGCCACCGTGGTCGTTGACGGCACCGCGACCGCGGTCGAGGCCGCGTCCCCCGCGAGCGGGCTGCCCTTCACCGGGAGCGACGTCATCATCCCGGGCGTCATCATCGGTGCCGCCATGATGGCCGGCGGCTTCCTGCTGCTGACCACGGTCAAGGCGCGCAAGGCCGGCGCTCGCAGCTAACGCTCATCTGGCGATTAGGGTGGCTGTCATGGACAGCGACACTCCTCTGGACCTCGGCGACGCAGCTGCGTCGCTCCACCTCGGTGACACCTCGGGTGCAGACTTCATGCCGCCGACGGACGCCGACCTCCACCCCGCCCTGCTCAAGCTCTCCTGGCTGCTCGGCACCTGGCGCGGCCACGGTCGCGGCGATTACCCGACCGTCGAGGAGTTCAGCTATGGCCAAGAGCTGACCTTCTCCCACCGCGGCAAGCCCGTGCTGGAGTACGTCAGCCGCAGTTGGTCCCTCGACAACGAGCGCAAGCCGCTGGCCGTGGAGACCGGCTACCTCAGGCCGCAGCCCGACGGCACCATCGAGGCACTGATCACGCAGGGCAGTGGCGTCGTCGAGGTCTCGTACGGGACCGCCGAGGGGGTCAAGCTCGAGCTCGCCTCCGACTTCGTGGCCCGTACCTCGAGTGCTCTTGAGGTCTCGGGCATCCACCGTCTGTACGGCCTGCTCGAGGGCGTCCTGCTCTACGCCATCGACATGTCCGCCATGGGCCAGCCGCTGCAGCCACACCTGTGGGGCCGGCTCTACCGCGCCAAGGCCCAGCCATCGGGATAGCCAGACCATGACCGTCTCCGAACGCTGGGGAGCGCTCAGCGAGCGCGAGTTCCGCATGCTGTGGAGCGGGCAGGTGGTGTCGAACGTCGGCGACCGCATCACCCCGATCGCCCTGGCCTTCGCCGTGCTCTCGCTGCACGGCACCGCGACGGACCTTGGCCTGGTCATCGCTGCTGGCACCGTTCCGCTGGCCGTCCTGCTGCTGGTGGGCGGGGTGTGGGCCGACCGCCTGGACCGGCGGCTGGTGATGCTCGCCTCCGACCTGACCCGGGCGGTCATCCAGACGGTGCTGGCCGTGCTGCTCCTGGGCCACTGGGCCCGGCTGTGGGAGCTGGCCCTGCTGGCGGCCCTGTTCGGCGGCGCGACGGCGTTCTTCCAGCCCGCGGCCACAGGCCTTGTGCCGCAGCTGATCTCGCCCGAACGCCTCGGCCAGGCCAATGCTCTGGTCGGGCTGTCGATGAACGCGGCGATGGTCGTCGGGCCGGTCATCGCCGGCCTGCTGGTCGCCGCATCGAGCCCTGGCGGCGCGATCGCGATCGATGCCGCGTCCTTCCTCGTCAGCGCGGCGTTCCTGCTGCGGGTGCGGCCGCGGCCGATCGTCCGCGGCCGACGCACCTCGTTCGTCGAGGAATTCGTCCAGGGCCTGCGTGCAGTCACCAGCAGGCGGTGGCTGGCCTCCATGATCATTGGCTTCACGGTGTACGAGACCGTTGTGCTGCCCGGAATCATCGTCCTCGGGCCGGTGGTCTCCGAACGCAGCTATGCCGGGGCGTCGAGCTGGGGATGGATGTCGGGCGGCTTCGGTGCGGGAGCCGTGGTGGGAAGCCTGCTGGCGCTGCGCTTCCGCCCGCGGCGGCCGATCGTCGCCTGCACCCTGCTGCTGGTGGGTGGGGCGGCTCAGCCGGCGGTCATCGCGAGCGGGTGGTCGGTCTGGGCCATCACCTGCATCCTCGCGGTTTCCGGCGGTGCTCTTTCGATGCTCTTCGCGACGTGGGACACCACTCTTGCTCAGCAGATCGACCCCGCGTCCCTGTCCAGGGTCTCGTCGTTCGACTACTTCGGTACAGTCGTCGGGTCGCCGGTCGGCTTCGTGCTGATCGGCCCACTGTCCCACCGCTTCGGCGTCGACCACGTCATGGTCACGGTGTCGCTCATCGGCATCAGCTGGGCCGTGCTCACGGCAGCCCTGCCCGACGTCCGCGGCCTGCGCCGCCTCGACATCGCCCCATCCGATACCGTCCCGGAGGTTGCTTCAGCATGACCGCCACGCCACGTAGGCCGCTGATGATCCTGGTGGCCGGGCCCTACCGCAGTGGTACGGGCGACGACCCCGACCTGATCGCCGCCAACCTCGAGGTCATCCGTACCGCGACCCTGGCGTTGTTCCGCGCCGGTCACCTGGCGGTCAACGGCGAGGACATCGCCCTGCCACTGGCGGCGTTGGCCGGATCAACCGCAGTGGGCGACGCAGCGTTCGACGAGATCTTCCACCCGGTGGGGCGGCGGCTGGTCGAGCGGTGCGACGCGGTGCTGCGGCTGCCCGGCTCGTCGAGCGGGTCGGACGAGATGGTCGCGATCGCGGCAAGCCTTGGTCGTACGGTCTTCTACGCCCTCGCTGACGTTCCGGCCGCCTCGTGACGGCGGGTGTCGACGTCCCGGACCACCGCGGACGCACCGGCCTTGACCAGGTCGGCCGCGACCTCACCGGCAATCCGCACGTGCGGGTACGCGACGTGGAGCTGCTCGCCAGTGGGTGGCACGTGCTGCGCAAGACGACGTTCGACTACCAGCACTCCGACGGCCAGTGGACTACAGAGGCCCGCGAGACCTACGACCGTGGCAATGGAGCGACGATCCTGCTGTATGACGTCGCGCGGCGGATTGTGCTGCTGTCACGGCAGTTTCGCTACCCCGTCTACGTCAACGGCCACCCCGACGGCATGCTGATCGAGGCCGCGGCGGGGCTGCTCGACGACGACGACCCGGAAACGGCCATCCGGCGGGAGGCCTCCGAGGAGCTGGGTGTCGACGTCGGCGAGCTCACCCATGTCTTCGACGTCTACATGAGCCCCGGCTCGGTGACCGAGGCGCTGCACTTCTACGCCGCGCCTTACGCCGCACGGGACCGTACGACGGCCGGCGGCGGCATCGCCGAGGAGGGCGAGGACATCGCTGTGCTCGAGCTCGACTTCGACGAGACGCTGGCGATGATCGCCGACGGACGCATCGCCGACGCCAAGACCATCATGCTGCTGCAGTGGGCCGCGCTGCGTGGCCCGTTCGCCTAGACCGGCGGCTCGGGGTCGTACTGGATGCCCTTGCGGACCTGGCGGGCCCGCGCGACGCCCGCGAGGCGGTCGACGAGGTGCAGGGCCATGTCGATGCCGGCCGAGACGCCAGCGGCAGTGACGATGTCGCCATCGTCGACGAACCGCTCCTGCGTACGCAGCTCGATGGTCGGGTCGAGAGCGGCCAACTCGTCGAAGCAGTCCCAGTAGGTCGTTGCCGGGCGCCCGTCGAGGAGCCCCGCCGCCGCGTACACGAGAGAGCCGGTGCAGACGCTGGTCATCAGCCCCACCTGCGCCCGCTGGGCCCGTACCCAGTCCAGCTCGGAGGGGTCCTGCAGCTGGCGCCGCGTGCCACTGCCACCGGGGTAGACGAGGACGTCGTAGTCGGGAGCAATGGCGTAGGAGTGGTCGGGCGTGATGATCAGGCCCTTGGCGCACCGCACCGGGGCGCCGTCGCGGGACAGCGTCGAGACCGTCCAGCCGTCCTCGGGGTAGACCTGGGCCCAGTGGCTCAGGACCTCCCACGGGCCGACCGCGTCGAGCTCCTCGACGTCGGGGAACAGCACGATGCCGATGTAGTTCATGCCGGTCAGCCAACCACGGGCAATGCTGTCGACGCGACTGGGTTCGTCGGCGAGACTGGCCGTCATGGACAAGCCTCGAGCCCTCGTCGTACGGGCTGCCGCCGGTGAGACGATCTCGGCGGTGGGCGTCGAGCACGTGTTCAAGCTGACGGGGAACGAGACCGCCGGCCGGCTCGGTGTCGCGCACTTCACCGTGCCGACCGGCGTCATCGGTGCCGGGCCGCACATCCATCATCACCACGACGAGACGTTCTACGTGCTCGGTGGTGTGCTCACCGTCGCCACTGACGACGGTGAGATTGCCGTGCTGCCAGGCGATCTTGCTTACGCGCCGCGCGGGTCAGTGCACGGTTTTCGTAACGCCGGAGACGTGGCGTGTGAGGCGTTGTGCCTCTATACGCCGCCGGGCTACGAGCAGTACTTCCGGGACGTGCACGACGCGGTGAGGAACGGCTCCGAGGTCTCCCCTGAGCTGATCTCGGAGCTGCGCCGGCGCTATGCCACGGAAGCTGCTGACTGAGCGGGGGAGGGCTTAGGCGCGCTGGTAGCGGTCGGCGAGCTCGTAAGCAAGCTCGGTCTGGCCGTTCTCGAGGGCCGCGTTGACGACCCAGATGTTGGCCTCGTCCAGCTCGTCGCGCGACGCCGGGATGAACGCGGCGGTCTGCACAGCGGCGGGGCGGTGGCTCACAGCGCGCTTGGTACGCAGGCTGCGTCGGGTCCGGAGGGCGGTGCGGGTCATGTCGTGCTCCTTGTCGTGTGAAGCGTCTCGCGGACGGTGCCATCTGCACCGCGCTACGCTACGTTTCGTTTACTACTCTACCCGATGCTTCCATCGGAGCGAAACGCTACGTCCTGTAGCGTTCAGACGCATTTTCTTGTTCCCTGAACTTTTCCTTGCCAGCGGGCGCCGACGTGGGCATTGTGTGAGAACGCTACGTTGCGTTTCTGGTACTGGGAGTACGTCCATGGCTGAGCCTGCATCGTCGGAGACCGCACTCGCCCCGCTCACGCCGAGCCGGGCGTCGCGTACCGAGAAGGCGATCCTCGACGCGACTCGCGAGCTGCTCTCCGAGTCCGGCGTGCGCCACCTCACCGTCGAGAAGGTCGCGGCCCGCTCGGGGGTTGCCAAGACCACGATCTACCGGCGCTGGCGGTCCAAGGACGAGCTGGCGCTCGCAGTGCTCATCGACTTCGTCCAGACCATCGTTGCGGTGCCTCGTGGTGACGGCGTGCGCAACGAGCTGACGGCGCTGCTGCGCGGGGCGGTCAACACCCTCGGCACGACCGCCATGGGACGGGTCATGCAGGGGCTGGTCTCCGAGCTGGCCACCAACGACGACCTGTCGCGTGCCTTCCACGAGCAGGTCGTGGCGCTGCGGGTGTCGGAGGTGCGCAAGATCGTGGTGCGGGGCATCGAGCGGGGTGAGCTGCGCGCCGACACCGACGTCGACCTGCTGCACGAGCTGCTCTTCGGGCCGGTCTACTACCGGCTGTTCCTCAGTGGCGGGGCGCTCGACCGCAAGCTGCCAGGACGCATCGTCGACGCCGTCCTGCCTGGTTTTCGGCCCTAACCCGACGGGCCCGGACGCAGACAACCCCCGGGCTGGCCTCGCTAGGAGCGAGGGTCGGGTGGACAGGTCCGACGCCCGGGGGAGCGGTGTCTGCGGTGGTATCGCCAGCCGCCGTATAGGGGCAACCAGTGGTACACCAGGAGTCCGGAGACAGCGGCTAGGCCGCAGTCACCTCACGTGTCCAAGTCGTATGCAACTCAGAACCACCTCCTCTCTCGTGTACGACCACGGTAAGCCCCGTCCGCCATGATCGCAACGGGAATGCAGGAGTTGGCGTGTTCGCCCTCAGCCGAGGCGGGCGGCTGCCGCGTACCAGCCGACGCCCTGACCGGCGGCGGCGATCTGCCGGGTGACGATGTCCCAGAGCCGCACATCACTGAGGACCGCCAGGGCACGCTGGGCAGGGTCGTCACTGGAAGTGAGCTGGTCGCGCCAGCCGGCGAGCACGTCGCCGGCGTCGGTGATGTCGGCGCGGATGGCCGGCCAGTACGACTTGCCGGAGTACGGGCGCTCGCGGCGGGTCTCGGCCTGCCACGCGGCTTCGGCGCGGCTCGCGTACAGCTGCCGGACCGCCGAGTCGAGGATCGGGAAGAGCGCGGGGCGGGTGAGATGGAGGACCGTCGAGATCGTCGTGGCGCCGACCCGGCCCTCGGCGTCGAGGAAGTGCCGGTGCAGCCGTTCGGCGGCGTCGTAGAGCCCGTCTCGCGCCTGCGGGTCGGCCTCGGCGAGCGTCGCGGCCACGGGAACCGATGACCACGGAGCCGTGGCGGCTGCGGCGACCAGAGCACGGACCTCGGTACGCGTGAGCCGCGCGTCCATGAACGCCGCCCGCCCGATGACGGCCGCGGAGATGCCGTCCGCCGAGCCCGCAGCGTCGCCGTCGTACCACGTCAGCGTGTCGACCGAGCTCGTCGCGTAGTCGACGAGCGCAAGAGCGCCGAGGTCGGCCCGTACGGTGACATCGGCGAGCCGGAAGTCCTGCGTCATGAGCACCTTTGATCGTGGCTGTGTGTCTTGATCCTAGGGCTTTGGCAGGGAGCGGGAGCGACATCTTGCGGGGTGACGAGGCGGCGGCGGTCACGACTCGGTAACAGCGTCAGCCGACGCCTTGACGGAAGGACCCAGAGGACTTTAAGTAGCGGCTAACCAAAGTCCGCAACGAAAGTAGCCGATGTCTCCGCAGCGTCTCAGCAGTCGTGACCTGACTCCGTCCGCCGTTCTCGCGGTGCTCGGACGAGGTGGGGCTGCGTCTCGTGCTGAGGTGGCCGAGGAGCTGGGTGTGAGCTCCGCGACGGTCACGCAGATCGTCAAACGCTTCCTCGAGCTAGGTCTCGTGCAGGAGCTGGAGATGGCGCCGTCACGTGGCGGGCGGCCGGGGAAGCTGCTCGGTCTTGTCGGCTCGGCGGGACGGGCCATCGGGGTCAAGGTCGCCGCCGACCACCTGGCCATCGTCGATGTGCAGCTCGACGGGACGATGCTCTCCCGGCAGACAGTTGATTTCGACGGTGTCGCGCCTGACGTAGCTGGTCGGCTTGCGGCGGTCCTGCAGCCCATCGTGGCCGAGCGCTCCAGTGCTCCACTGCTCGGCGTCGGGGTCGCGGTGCCGGGCATCGTGGACAGCCCCGACACGGGCAACGTCGAGGCTGCGGGCATCGGCTGGTCCGGTCTGCCGCTGGGCCGACACCTGCGCGGTGCCCTCGGGATACCGATCCTCGTGGAGAACGACGTCAACGCCGTTGCAGTGGCTGAGCTGTTGTACGGACGCGGCCGAGCCCGCCAGGACTTCCTGGTAGTGACCATCGGGCGCGGCGTCGGTTTGGCAGTCGTCGCGGGCGGGGCGCTGTACCGCGGGGCCAGAGGCGGGGCCGGCGAGTTCGGTCACTTCCCGTCCATGGTTGACGGACCGACCTGCGCCTGTGGCAACAAGGGCTGCCTCGAAGCGGTCATCGGCGACGCGGCGCTGCTCGTCGCTGCGCGCCTAGCGGGTGTCCCCCACTCGGTCAAGGACACCGGGAGACTGCGTCAGCTGGCCGACCGGAGAGACAAGGCCGCGTGCGGTGTCTTCGCGGAGGCCGGCCGGCTGCTCGGAACCGCTGTGGCGGCGCTGGTCAACGCACTCAACCCGGAGGCGGTGTTCATCCTCGGGGAGGGGACATCCGCGTGGCTGCACTGGGATGACGCGTTCCGCCAGGCCTTCACTCAGCACGTGCCGACGTTCGCCCGGCACACGCCCATCGAGATCGAGCCGTGGGACGACATGAGTTGGGCCCAGGGGGCGGCTGCCTTGGTCCTGGCGACGCCTTTCGACGTCGTCGGCCTCGCGGGCGGCCAAGCCGATCACGTCCTCGCCCGTCTCCACGGGCAGGCCATCGCATGACCGCGCGGTCCGTCCGCTCCCGTCGCGTTCGTCAGGGTGGCACTGTCGCGCTCTTCCTCGCGCCGAGCGCGGTTCCCTTGGTGCTCTTTACCCTGGTGCCGATGGTGACCTCTCTGTGGGTCAGCCTGCACACGTGGAACCTGCTGACTCCGATGCAGTGGGCAGGCCTTAGCAACTACGCCTCGCTGCTGAGCGACCGGGCGACCCTTTCCGCCCTGCTGCATACCCTCTACTACATCGTCGGGTACCTCCCGATTGTCTACGCCGGCGGCCTCGGCCTCGCGATGCTGCTCAA
Source organism: Acidothermaceae bacterium B102 (assembly GCA_033097465.1). Lineage (GTDB taxonomy): Bacteria > Actinomycetota > Actinomycetes > JAWWOL01 > JAWWOL01 > JAWWOL01. The sequence goes on along the minus strand of AP028633.1, from coordinate 1,070,831 downwards.
CCGTCGGCTGCTGGGACGCAGCCTGTTCCGGTCGATCTACTTTGTCCCGGTCGTCACCAGCTGGGTCGTTGTCGCGCTCACCTGGCAGTGGCTGCTCAACCCAGCCAACGGCCTGGTCAATCATCTACTGGGGTTGATCGGCATCCACGGTCCGGGCTGGTGGGCCTCTACCACGTGGTCCATCCCGTCTGTGATCCTGGCGTCCACCTGGAAGGACCTCGGCTTCGTCATGGTGATTCTGCTGGCAGGTCTGCAGAGCATCCCGCAGGAGCTGCTCGAGGCGGCCGAGGTCGACGGAGCCACTGGGTGGAAACGGTTCTGGCGCATCACTTTCCCGCTGCTCTCGCCAGCGACCTACTTCGTCGTGGTCATCTCCCTCATCAACGGCTTCCAAGTCTTCGACCAGGTCTATGTGATGACGGGGGGAGGCCCCGACAACAGCTCGCAGACCCTTGTCCTCGACATCTACAACATGACCTTCCGCTACCAGGAGGTCGGTCTGGCCTCGGCACTGTCGTGGCTGCTTTTCGCGCTGGTCCTGGTCGTCACACTCATCCAGACCCGGGTCCAGCGCCGGTGGGTGCACTATGCCTGACACCCAGGTGATCCACCCTCTGTCGATCACGTCGGCCCCGCGTCCGGAGTCCGCACGTCGCCGTCGGTCCCGCATGTCGGCCCGATCGCTCCTGCTCATGACCGCCCTGGTCCTGGGCGGCCTGGTGATGTTGTTCCCGTTCTACTGGACCGTCCAGACGGCGTTCTCCCCCAATGGCTCGGTCCTGACGACACCGAGTATCGTCCCGCGGCACCTCAGTCTGGACGGGTTTCGCCAGCTGTTCTCGACCTCGTACGACATCCCGTTCCTGCGGGTGATCATGAACAGTGTGGTCTTGGCCGTCGTCTCTACGGTGCTCGCCGTCACCACGAGCGCGATGGCCGCCTATGCCTTCGCCCGACTGGATTTTCTGGGCAAGGGTGCTGTTTTCGCCATCTACCTCGCGACGTTGATGATCCCGCTCCAGGTTCTCGTCGTGCCGTTGTTCATCGAGATGCGGACGTTCCACCTCGTCAACACGTACGAGGCCGTCCTAGCGCCCAACATCGCCTCTGCCTTCGGAGTTTTCCTTATCCGCCAGGCCATCGCGGCTGTCCCGAAGGAACTCGATGAGGCCGCGACGATCGACGGTTGCGGTCACCTGCGCATCTTCACCGCGATCATCCTGCCGAACATCAGACCGGCGCTCGCTACGTTCGCGATCTTCGCCTTCATGGCCAGCTGGAACAACCTGCTCTGGCCGCTGGTCATCCTCTCCTCAGCCGATCACATGACCCTGCCGTTAGCCCTGTCTTCGCTACACGGTCAGTTCAGCACCCAATGGAACGTCGTAATGGCCGGCTCGGTGCTCAGCATCGTTCCGATCCTTGCCATCTACGTCTTCGCCCAGAAGTACGTCGTGCAGAGCATGGCGACGTCGGGCCTCAAGTAAGCCCGTCCCCACTCACAGGAGGCACCACATGAACACCCGCTTTGGCGTGCCCGTCATCAGCCTTGCCGTGGCCGCCAGCCTGCTCACCGCCGCATGCGGCAGCAGTAGCAACAGCACCAGTGCCAGCTCCAGCGCCGCGGGCTCGGGGGCCACCAGCGCCGCCGGTGCCGCGGCAACCTCTGCTGCCACCATTGCAGCAACTTCGGCCGCGGCGGCTTCGTCCGTGGCCGCTGGTGCGTCGGCGAGCGGGAGTGCTCCGGGCAGTGCCGCTGCCTCAACCGTCACCGACAGCGCTGCTAACGACACCAAGGCGACGATCAACTACTTCACCTTCTCGGCCGCGCCCGATCACCTGAAGGACCTCAACACGATCATCGCCGCCTTCGAGAAGGCGCACCCGAAGATCACCGTCAAGGTGCAGACAGCCGCCTACGCCGACTACTTCACCAAGCTGTCGACCGAGCTCGCCGGGGGGACCGCCCCCGACACGTTCGAGCTCGACTACCAGGACTTTGTCGACTACGCCTCGTCCGGCACGCTGCTCAGCTTGGCCGGGGCTAATGCGTCGACCTACTCTCCGGCTGCGTACACCGCGTCCTCGCTGAAGGCGTTCTCCTACAACGGTGAGCAGATGGCACTGCCTGAGTCGTTCTCAGACGTCGTCCTCTTCTACAACAAGGCGCTCTTCGACAAGGCCGGCGTCGCGTACCCCACCAGCAGCTGGACCTGGACTGACGAGATGGCCGCTGCGAAGAAGCTCACGGACAAGTCGTCCGGCACGTTCGGACTGTTCCAGCCGGTGACGTACAACGAGTTCTACAAGGCGCTGAACCAGGCGGGCGGCCAGTTCCTCAGCGCGGACAAAAAGACGGCGACCTTCAACAGCCCGGCCGGCGTTGCGGCCGCAAACTGGCTGATCGGCAAGCTGGGAACCGTCATGCCGACCCTCACGCAGATCGGCAACACGCCGAACTTCGACACCAACTTGTTCATGACGAACAAGCTGGCGATGTGGATCAACGGCAACTGGCAGTTCGCTGGGCTGGCGAAGCAGGCCAACTGGGATGTCGTGGTGGAGCCCGGTGACACGCAGAAGGCAAGTGCCGTGTTCTTCAACGGTGTTGCGGCGTCGAAGACCACGAAGCACGCGGCAGACGCCCTGGCGTGGATCAACTTCCTGTCCTCGTCGAAGTCGTCCGTCACGACCCGCGTGAGCTCCAACTGGGAGCTCCCGCCCGTCGCCGACAACGCCCTGATCGCGGGATACCTGACCGCGACGCCGCCGACGAACCGCAAGGCCGTCATCGACTCGCTGGACGCCCCCTCGCTGGCTCCGGTCATTGCCAAGCAGACACAGATGCAGGACCTCGTCAACACTGCACTGCAGAACGCAGCAGCGGGCAGAGGATCGGTCCAGAGTGATCTGGATAAGGCCGTCTCCCAGGTCAACGCACTGCTGAAGTAGGCATACCGCGGGGCTCCCGGCGCTGCTGGGAGCCCCGCGACTGCTTGTCCGTTCCTCATGAGCCGGGAGACGTCCACCACCATGACCTCCGCACCCGCAGGGCCCGGAACCGAGCCCGACGAGCTGCGATCCCTCCTGCGTCACAGCAGGGATCTCATCCTCCGCAGTCAGGCGCCTTCGGGTGCTCTGCCCGCCGCACCTACCTACCGCGTCTACCAGTACTGCTGGCTGAGGGACGGGGCCTTCATCGCCGAAGGCCTCAGCCGCCAAGGCGAAGTCTCTGCGGCGCAGGCGTTCTACGCCTGGTGTGCCCGCATCATCGAGGCCCGTGAGTCACGGATCGAAAGTCTGGTGGTCAGGCTGCGCCAGGGCGAGCAGGTTCCCGGCTCGGACATGCTGCCCACCCGCTTCACCCTCGACGGTGACGAGGGCACGGACGAGTGGTGGGACTTCCAGACCGACGGGTACGGCACGTGGATGTGGGCGTTGCAGCAGCACCTCTCGCGCCACGGAGGTGACCCCGAACCGTACCGGAGAGCCGTGCAGCTCACGACGTCGTACCTCGCGGCGGCGTGGTCCCTTCCCTGCTACGACTGGTGGGAGGAACGCCAGGAGCAACGTCACCTGTCCACCCTCGGCGCCCTTGACGCCGGCTTCACCGCGGCACAGCAGCTGGGCCTCCTGGACGAGAGGCAACGCGAGGAGGCTGCGCAGCAGCAGGCGGCCCTGCGAAAGGTGATGAACACCGAGATTGCCGGCCAGGGCCACCTGGTCAAGTGGGTGGGTTCGACCGACGTCGACGGGAGCCTCCTGGCCCTCGTCGCGCCCTTCGGTCTCCTGGACGACCAGGCCGCGGCAGCCACCGTCGAGGCGGTCGAGCGCGACCTGGTACGGAAGGGTGGCGTCTACCGCTACCTGGAGGACACGTTCTACGGCGGTGGGCGCTGGCCCGTACTCGCGGGCTTCCACGGTCTCGCCCTCGACCGACTCGGTCGTACAGAGCAGGCGTGGGAGGCGATGCGCTGGATGACGTCAACCGCCACACCTGGCGGTGACCTGCCTGAACAGAACAGCGACCTGTTGCTCCACCCCGAGCGCTACGACGAATGGGTCGAGAAGTGGGGCACGGTCGCCTGCCCGTTGCTTTGGTCGCACGGCATGCTGCTGTCCCTGGCGGCGGGGCTCGGGGTGACCGTGTGATCCGGCACCGACCCTTCGGCTCTGAGCACCCGTACCTCGAGACGCCCGACCAGCGCGTGCCGGCCCGACCGCTTGCTGGTGAGACCTTCGAGCTGCGGGTGGCTGCGGCACGCTCCGTGCAGACCGTCACCTGCGAGTGGATCGATCCGTCTCGCACCCTCACGTTCCCCTTGGTAGTCGAGGAAGCAGTCGATGCTCCGCAGGCAACCGAGGACGACTCGCATCTCGCGCTGGCTGCCACCGCCAAACGAGGCGCACGTGTCAGCTGGACCGTGCAGGCACCCACGCTCCGGACCGGAGAGGACGCCCGCTACCGCTTCCACTCGACCGACGCCGCCGGTCGCAGCATCACCAGCCGCTGGTTCATGGTCTCACCCTCGTCGTGGTCAGACGAAGGCGGCTCGCTGGACGTCGAGGGTGCCTCGCGAGTGGTCCCCGGCAGCACCCGCTGGCTGCGAGACAGCGAGGGACTGCTCCGAGTGCGCTTTGCCCTCGCGTTGGGGGAAAACGAGCACGTGGTGGGGTTCGGCGAGCGGTACGACCAGCTGGACCAACGCGGCCTGAACCTCGACTCGGTGGTGTTCGAGCAGTACAAGAACCAGGGTGAGGCTGCCAAGACCTATCTTCCGATGCCGTTCGCCCATGTCCTGGGCGCTGTCGGTTGGGCCTTTCACGTGGAGACGGCACGCAGGTGCTGGTTCGACGTCGGCGCATCGGACTCCACCGCCCTGTGGGTCGAGGCGGCGCTCGGTGGCGGTGACCACGAATCCCTGACCGTGCGGTTCCTCGAAGGAACCGTGGCAGAGGTGCTGCGGCAGTGGCTGGCCGCGGTCGGCCAACCGGAAGTGCTGCCCAGCTGGGTGTTCGAGCTATGGGCCAGCAGCAACGAGTGGAACACCCAGCAGCGGGTGCTCGGTGAGATCGAGCGGCACCGGGCCGAGGAGATCCCGGTCGGTGTGGTGGTCATCGAGGCCTGGAGTGACGAGGCAACGTTCACGATCTTCCGGGACGCCGAGTATGAGGTTCACCTCGATGGGGAGCGGCATCGGCTCGCCGACTTCCGGTTCCGGGCGGAGGGCGCGTGGCCCGACCCCAAGAAGATGGTCGACACTCTGCACGAACAAGGAGTCCGGGTCCTGCTCTGGCAGATCCCTCTGGCCAAGATGCGGCCGTCGCCGATCGGACAAGCGAGGGCTGACGCAGAAACCTTGCTGCGCAACGGATTGGTCGTCAACGAGGCCGACGGGCGCCCGTACCGGAACCGCGGTTGGTGGTTCCCCCAGGGCCTGATGCCTGACCTGACCAGCCCGGAGGCGCGCGTTTGGTGGCTCGCGCAGCGGCAGTACCTGGTCGACGAGGTCGGCATCGACGGCTTCAAGACCGATGGCGGGGAGCATGCGTGGGGACGCGACCTGTCCTACGCCGACGGCACTCGCGGTGACGAGGGCAACAACCTCTTCCCCGTGCACTATGCAGCGGCCTACGGGGAGCTGCTCGCGCAGTCGGGCAAGGCGCCGGTGACGTTCAGCCGGGCCGGATTCACCGGATCGCAGGCACACGGGGTGTTCTGGGCCGGCGACCAGGACTCCAACTGGGAGTCGCTGCGTTCCTGTCTCGTGGCTGGCCTCAGCGCGGCCGCTTGCGGAATCATCTACTGGGGGTGGGATCTCGGCGGCTTCTCGGGTGAGATTCCCGATGCAGAGCTGTATATGACGGCGGCGGCGCTGTCCTGCTTCGTGCCAGTCATGCAGTACCACTCGGAGTTCAACCATCATCGGGTGCCGTCACGCGACCGCACGCCGTGGAACATCGCCGAGCGCACGGCTCGACCCGAGGTGCTGACGCATTTCCGCCGGCTGGCCACCCTGCGATCGAGGCTGGTCCCGTACCTCACCCGGGAGGCTGCGGTCTCCGTCGCGACGGGCCGCCCGCTCATGCAGTCGCTCTGCCTACTGGAGGGGACGAACGACGCGGTCTGGGCGCGCCCTTACGAGTATCTGCTCGGCGGCGACTTGCTGGTCGCGCCGGTGGTGGCGGCCGGAACCCGCGAGCAGTCGGTCTACCTTCCATCGGGGGAGTGGATCGACGTGTGGTCAGGCAAATCGGTGACGGGTGGTGTGGTCATCGACGCCGAGGTTCCGGTCGAACGAGTGCTGGTGTGGTGCAGGCGGGAGGCGTGGCCGGACATGAAGTCCTTGTTCGTCGACCTGCCTGCGCTGCACTGACCTCAGGCGGTGCCGCTGTTCGACTGGCCGGCGAAGAACGCGTCTAGGTCGGACTGGTTGGGCAGGGCCTGCGACGGTACGGCCGGCGGGGACACGGACAGGGGCGGCGGCACGCTGGGGATGCCGGTGACCGGGACGGGGCTCTTGCGCCTGCGGCCGCCGCCCGTGGGCACGACCGTGGTGGACGCGAAGCCTGACGGCGCCGACCGGCGCGGGACGGTCTGGTTGGCCCGCGGGGTGATCTTGTTGCCCGGCGTGGAGGTGTAGCGGTAGGCGTACCCGTACCCGTAGGCATCGGGTCCCTTGGCGGGGGCCATGTTGAGCACGTTGCCGATGAGGTGGGCGTCGACCACGCGAAGGCTCTCCACCGCGCGGATGACCTGCTCGCGGCTGGTGAGGCCGTGGCGGACGATGAGGAGCGCACCGTCGCAGATCTTGGCCAGGACGGCCGCGTCGGTGACGGGCAGCAGCGGCGGGGCGTCCACGAGGACGATGTCGGCGCGGGCCTCGAGCTGGGAGATCAGGTCGGCCATGCCCTGCGATCCGAGCAGCTCACTCGGGTTGGGCGGGGTCGGGCCGCTCGGCAGGACCATGAGCGAGCCGTTGCCCCAGGGCTGCAGCGCGTCGTCCAGGTTGACCCGGCCGATCAGCACGCTGGTGACACCGACAGCGCCTTCGACACCGAGGTACTGCATGAGCTTGGGGCGGCGCAGGTCGGCCTCCACCAGGACCACCTTGAGGCCGGCCTGGGCAAGGGTGATCGCGAGGTTGGCCGTCGTAGTCGACTTGCCTTCCTGCGGGATCGACGACGTGATGACGATCGACTTGACCGGGTGGTCGATGTCGACGAACTGCAGGTTCGTACGCAGCTGGCGGAAGGCCTCGGCACGTGGCGAGTGCGGGTCGGTCTGCACGATGAGCGGGCTCTTGGTCGCATCCGAGTCGAAGCCGATGACGCCCAGCACGGCGCTCTCGGTCGCGGCCTCGAGCTCCTCGGCGGACTTCACCGAGGTATCGAGCACGTCGAGCAGGACGGCGAGGGCGACGCCGAGTGCGAGACCCAGCAGGATGCCGAGGCCGACGTCGACCTTCTTGTTCGGGGCGACGGGGGTCAGCGGCAGCTGCGCCTCCTGGACGACGCTGACCTTGACCGGTGAGGTGCCCGAGCCCTGCGGGGTCTCGAGCTGGTTGACGAGGATGCCGAACTGCTGCGCGACAGCGTTGGCGATGAGCTGCGCCCGTACCGGGTTGGTGTCGCGGACGTGGACGTTGAGCAGCACGGTGTCGAGCGGGTTGTCCGCGCTGACCTCCTTGCCGATCTGTGCCGAGGTCAGGCTCGACCCGAGCTCCTTCTGGACGGCGGCGGTCACTCGGGGGCTGTTCACGATGTCCGCGTAGGACTTGACCCGCTGCGTGGCCGCCTGGCTGCCATCGAGCAGCTGGGACGCCTGGTCCGTGCTGGTGGCGATGACGCTGACGTACATCTGCGAGGTTGCCTGGTACGTCGGGCTCTGCAGGAAGGCCAAGGACAAGGCCGCCCCGAGGCACACGAGGACGCTGAGCACGATGAGTGCCCAGCGCTTGCGTACGACGCGGAGATAGTCGCGAAGGTCCACGGAGAGGATCCCTACGTTCGGTGTCAACGAGGCCACTGATGGCGGTCCCGTTGCTCTACTCGGGTGAATGGGCCAAAACCTTGACCTCTGCGCACCGGCTCTCGCCGCGTTCCCAACGTCGCCCGACGGCGGCCCCGGCTGAATGATCACTTCGGGTCAAGAACGGGCCATGTCGGCCGACATGACAGGTGTGCAGAAGTCCGATGACAGCGTGAGCGTGAGCTCCGCCATGCCCCAGCGCGAACGCCGTGGCCCGGGCCGGCGGCTCCGGGTGCTGATCGTCGGCATCAACTACGCGCCGGAGCACACCGGCATCGCCCCGTACACGACGGCATTTGCCGAGTTCCTGGCCTCGCACGGCCATGACGTCGATGTCTGGGCCGGAGTGCCAAGCTATCCGTCCTGGCGCGTGCCCGCGGAGTACCAGTGGTCGTGGCGCCGGACCGAGACGTGCAACGGCGTCCTGGTACGGCGGCTGCGCAGCTTTGTCCCGCGTTCGCAAAATGCCGTGAGCCGTGGGCTGTACGAGCTGACGTTCGCCCTGCGGATCCGTACCGAGAAGGTCCGGCACCGCCCCGATGTCGTGGTCGCCGTGGTCCCGACCCTGCTCAGCGCGTGGGCGGCCGAGAAGATCGCTGCCAAGCACCGCGCCCCCGCCGTGGTGTGGGTGCAGGACCTGATGGGCTCCGCGGCTGCCGAGAGCGGCGTTGCCGGGGCAGCATCGACGGTGCGCCTGGTCAGTGCGATCGAGCGCGCGGTCCTGCGCAAGGCTGCGTCCACGGTCGTCATCGGCGAGACGTTCGTCCGGGACGTGGTTGGGCTCGGCGTCGCCGCCTCCGACGTGGTCCTGGTGCCGAACTGGACCCACGTGTCGGCGCCCAAGCAGGAGCGCGCCAATGTACGGAAGTCGTTGGGCTGGACTGACGAGCACGTCGTCCTGCACACCGGCAACATGGGGCGCAAGCAGGCCCTCGAGGTCGTCATCGAGGCCGCCAAGCTCTGCGACAACCGCGACCACAAGTGCCGGTTCGTGCTCATGGGCGATGGCAGTCAGCGCAAGGAGCTCGAGCGGCTCGCCGTGGGCAACGCCCGGGTGCAGATCGTGGACGGGGTCGACTCCGACATCTACAGCGACGTCCTTGCGGCAGCCGACGTTCTGCTGATCAACGAACGGGCAAGCGTCATCCAGATGAGCCTTCCGAGCAAGCTGACGTCCTACCTCGTCGCCGGCCAGCCCATCCTGGCTGCGGTCAACGACGACGGAGCCACTGCGCAGGAACTGCGCCGGCTCGGGCTCGGCAACGTCGTGGGAGCTGGTGACGCGGCGGCGCTGCACAACGCCGCGCACGCTGCATCGGTCCCCGCCGAGATCCCCGAGCAGCGGGCACCAGCACACGAGGGAGTCCGCGGGTCCGACGCGCTCACCCGCTTCATCGGCCTGCTGGCCGAGCTGACGCCGGAGTAGTCGCGCGCTGTTGCTTCTCTAGTCCGGCTGGTGCCGGGACACGTAGCGGCGAAGCGCGAACACGGCTCCGAGCAGGATCACTGGCTCCCGGGTCAGCGCGGCGATGGCAGCACCGTTGGGTCCGTACGCCCGGTCCAACGCAGCGTGCGCGATGACGCAGACGACAAGGCCAAGCCCGTACACCACCGACGCGGAGCGGGGTGCTGCAGCGGTCAGGATGCCGAGCAGCGGAATCTCGAGTGCGATGACCGGCAACGACAGAAGCAGCAGCCGTGCCGGCGTTGCCGACGCGTCGTACGACGACCCCAAGGCGTGCGCAAGCACCCTCGGCAGGGCAAGCCAGAGCACGGCGCAGGCCGGAATCGTGAGCAAGAGGGAAAGCCGGAGGGACGACTTGACCAGCCACAGCACGCCTGCCCGATCCCGGGTGGCCAGGAGTCGCGTTCCCAGCGGAATGGTTGCTGCGCCGGCGATCCCGGGCAGGACCATCATTGCGTTCTGGAGCTGGCTTGCGGGTGAGTAGATGCCGGCAACCTGGGAGCCGGCGAAGATCGTGACGATGTAGACGTCGGCGCGGTTGTACACCAAAGTGAAGAAGGTGCTCAGCGCGAAGGGCGTCGCCGCCCTGATCGCCTCGCTCGTGCCGACAGGGACGACGTCCTGGTCTGCAGGGGCCAGCCTGTCGAATCGAAGGAATGCGACGCCTGCCGTCAGTGCCTCACCCACGGCGAGCAGCTCGACGACAACCAGGGGTGAGGTCGGGCCGTGCAGTGTGAGGTCGAGTAGCAGCAGTGCGCAACCGACGCTGCGTCCCACGACGATGGACAGAGTCGCGTCGCGGAACTGGTGTAGCCCGTTCAGGAGAGCTGCTCCGAGCCCGGCAAAGCTGGTGGCCAGCATGTACAGAACTACGGCGGGGACGAGGGACCATCCGCCGAGGTGAGGGCTCGCGACAGTGACGAGGACCGCTCCGGCGGTGGCGGGAAGGATCGCCCGGCGGCGCCAACCGAGCGCGGCCGCTCGCGTAGCGCGCGGACTCCACGCGCCCGAGCTCTGCTGACGGATGACAGCCACCGAGAAGCCCGTGTCGAACAGGACGCTGAAGATCAGGGCGAGAGATGTCGCCGCTGTAGCCCGGCCGAGGTCACCAGGAGACAGCATGAGGGCCAGCAGCAGGGCGCCACCAGCGGTGGAGGCTTTGATGCCCACCTGTGCGACCGCGGACCAGCCGGTGCTGGCCAGGAACAGCCCGCGGGTGGACCGAGGAGTGCCTCGATCGGCCAGGTTGACACCGACCGGGACGCCGTTGTCATCGAGGTCCGGTCCGACTGCTTGCGTGCGGTGCACGTTCACCGTCTGGGGAGCTCCTGGTCGGCTGGCTGTTCCTCTGTCGCGGGTGCATCGGCAGCCAATGGCCCGAGCCGTAGGGCGAATGTGGCGACGAACGATGGTCCCAGCCGATCGGCAGGACATCTTTCTAACGCTTGCCCCAGGTCCTGCCGAAGCAGTTCGTGCAGGTCGTCCTCGGCGGCGATCAACGGCTCCACGAGCAGAGAGGTGCTGCATGCAGCCCCGGACAGCGACGCCGCGGCACCTGCCGCCGCTTGCTGCTGCGCATCAGGACCCGGACCTCGTGCGGCTCTCCCGCGGCCTGTTCAACGCAGGACTCTTCATGAGCTCGTTGCTCGCATTCCGCTCGGCGGGAGGCGTCACCATCGGCGATCTCCTGCTGCTCGCTTCCACCGGGACCCTGCTGATGAGCACCGTGGGGCGGCGGGTTGTCGACTCGACCCCCAAGCTGCATGTGGCGGTGGCGCTGGTCCTCATCGCTGGCGTGGCCTCGGCCGGTCGATCGCTCTCGGAACCCTCCGACCTCGCCGTGATGCTGCGGCTGGTGTTTCTCGTGGGCATCCTGCCGTGGCAGGCCAGGGCGCTGCTTCCCGACCGGCAGCTGCTCACCCGAGCCGCTCAGTGGTGGGTGGCGGGTGCTGCTGTTTGCGCTGCGGGGACCCTGCTGCAGGCCCGGTTCGGGGCTGGCATCATCCCGGGCGCCGCCGTCACGAGCTCAGGCCGCTTCTCCGGATTGACCCAGACGGTCAGCGACACCGGCGGAATCACCGCCGTGGCCATCGCCTTCTGCCTCGGCGGGCTGACCGCCAGGGCGACACGTAGCCAACGCTGGTTCACCATGGCGTGCCTCGGCCTGTCGGGCATCGGCTTGCTGCTCAGCGGCAGCGTCAGTGGGTTGCTCGCGGCAGCCTGCGCCGGCATCTTTCTGCTGGTGCGTCGGGGTGTCTCGATCCGCCGCCTCGTCGCGATGGCCGTCGTTGCTCTGGTCGTGCTGCAGGTGGTGGGCACGATCCAGCACAAGACGACCGGAGCGCTGACTCCGTGGCAGCGTGTGGAGCAGGCCACCGGCTTCGCGCGCTACACCTCGGCCCAGCAGGGTCTGGACACCTCGCAGAGCCGACTCGAGACAGACCGGGCCGGCATCCGCGGCTACCTTGCCCATCCGCTGGTCGGTGCGGGGCTGGACACGGCGTCCGGCGTCGTGGACCAACGTGACCAGTTCCAGGTCCACAACATGCTCATCGGTGCCGCGTACCAGGGAGGGACGTTCCTGGTCATGGGACTGATGCTTCCCATCGGGATGGCGATGCGACGAGGGTGGCGGACAGCCCGGTCCTCGGCGCTGGCGACACAGCTCTACGCGGCCCTGGTCGCGACCATCGTTTTCGCTCTGACGGCCCCCAGCGACTACAACCGGTATTTCTGGATTCCCGTCGCGTTGGTGCTGGCCTCCTTTGATGTGGCCCGCCGCGCTACCGACCAGTCGGCAGCGGTGGCGGCTGAGGTAGCCGCTGCTTCGGCGGCGCCCAGCGGTCCGGTGCGCCAGCGGGTTGCGAGCGTTAGGCCGCTGGCAGCGGCGGGCCAAACTCTCTGACCCCGTCCAGCTATGCCCGGCGCGCTCGTACGAAGGTCGCGTTGAACCCCTCCAGTCGCACCAGCTCGTACCCCACGCCGGCGAGTGATCTGCTGGCCGCGACTGTTCGACCAACGGGAGCCGGCTGGTCGAACTCGACGCAGAGGACGTCCGGAAGTGGTCCGCTCTCGAGCAAAGACTTGATCACGCGGTACTCCGCACCTTCGACATCCATCTTGATGAGGTGGACCTGCTCGTCTCCGAGGCGTTGCGCGATGGCGTGGACGGTCTCGACCGGTGCGGTGAAGAAGTCTTGTGTTCCTTGAAGGTTGACCGCGGAGTGAGAAACGTGCGCGGCATTCTGCGGTGCGTAGAAGCGCAGCTCTGTGGTCGAGTCCCACCAGCCCACGGGTTCGAACCGGTAGGCAGGGCTGGACGGAGCGACCGCCGAGACGTACGCGATGGCTCGTGGCGTCGGGTCGAATGTGGTGACGCGCAGGCCGTGCTCGAGGAGGGCGAGGTCGAACGTGATGTCCTCACCGGCACCAGCGCAGTAGGCGACCACATCCTTGCGCAGCAGGGATTCTGGTACCCACCAACCGCCGTACGCGCTGCCGAGTCGCACCAGGGGCACCGACTCCGACGGTCGGAGTCTCACTGCCAGCACCGAACGAACGACTCGGTTGCGTATTCGAAGCAGATGTCGATGCATGGCCGGACCGTATCAGTGATCTTCAGACGCCAAGGACAGCCTCACCGGCCGCGGATCGGGGTGGCGCAAGTCGGTCGCGAAGGCCAGCGCCATGGCTTCGACGGTGAGGGTGCCGCCCAGCTCGTACGCGAGCCCCTGCGTCGTCGCGAGCCTGGTGTGGTCGGTCACGAGAGCAACGATCGCGTCGGCGAGAGCGGGTGCGTTGCGGTCGGAGACGACGCTCACACTGTCGGTCAGGTACTCGGCCTCCGGCGCGTGATGCGGGAAGGTCGTCGTCACGACGGGGAGCCCGAGGGCCAGCGCGTCCACGGCCACGAGGCCCACTCGGCCGGGGATCACGACACAGCTCGATGTCCGCCCGATCATCGCCAGCAACGGGACATCCGCCCGCGGGAGCACCCGGACGAAGGGCAGCTCCGCCGCTTCGTCGACAAGGTCCTGCAGTGCTCCGGCGCCCGCGACGAGCAGTCGGAAGTCGGGCAGCTCCGCGTGCACGAGCTCGGCTGCGGCGAACAGGAGCGGCAGGCCCTTCGACTCGTCGAAGCTGCCGATGAAGCAGGCGATCGGCCCGTCGCCGAGGTCGTGCTTCTGACGGAAAGCGGCGAGCTCGTCGGCCGAGATCCCGCTCGCGGCGCGACGAAGGGCGACCGTGTCGGTGCTGTTGCGGACGACGGTCAGTCGCTCGGCGTCATAGCCGACGGAGCGCAGATGGGCCGCGCCTCCGTCGGTGTAGACGAAGACCCGCTGCGCGCGTCGGGCCAGCCAGAGCTCGAGCCGCATGTCCAAGGCCGAGGCGTCGGTCACGTAGGCCTTGCCGTGACCCCAGAGCATCAGCTTGCGAGGAAAGAACAGGGCTGTCAGGTAGGTGTCGAGGTTGGTGCTGGCCAGCTCGGCGACGACCACGTCGCTGCGCCAGACGTGTCGCAACACGGAGCGGTAGTGCAGCTCGTGGCCACGGAGCCGGAAGGCGCGGACCCGGGTCGGGACGCTCCACGCGCCGGCCCGCGCATCGCCCCGATCGGCCTGTCCGCCCTCCGGCGCCCCATGCACGACCCGAAGCTCGGATCCCGCCTCGGCGAGCAGCCGGGAAAGCTCGTCGAACAGCGGCACCCGGTACGCGGGGACGTACGGCTGGACGATCGTCACCAGCGAGGTTCGGCGTCGCGTCCTCTGCAGACGCTGGGAGATCCTCACCCCCCTACCTTGCCGCATCGCGCCCGCGACGGCGCGCACCCCGCCGCAGGGGATCGGGCGGCGTGCAGCGCATCAACACCCAAGCGCATTTTCCTCAACTGATGACCTAGCGCGTCGAAGAGGGGAGTCAGGTGGTCTGTGCAGGCCTCCTGCCGACGAGGGGACGTAGTGATGCAGCCGACCGCGCGAGTTGCCGAGCTCTACACCGAGATGTACGCGAACGGTGTCGAGCGCGCCCACCGCGACGCCGGTGCGGTCGACAAGGCGGACAACATCGTGCGCGCGTGCCGCGCCGCCGGCCTGGCACCGAGGCCTCGTGTGCTGGAGCTCGGTTGTGGCGAGGGGGCCGTGGCAGCGGCACTGATGAGCCGCGGGTTTGCCGGCAGCTATGTCGGCTACGACCTCTCCGAGTCCGGCATCGCCGAGGCGAAGGGTCGCGCGATCGAGGGTGCGGAGTTCCACGTCACCGACGGGTCCGCGCTCGACCTGCCCGCCGACAGCGCAGACCTGGTTGTCCTCAGCCACGTCGTCGAGCACCTGGAGCATCCGCGGGTCCTGCTGTACGAGGCACGGAGACTCGCGCGCCACGTCGTGGTGGAGGTGCCGCTCGAGCTCAATGCCCGGCTGCCCAAGGACTACGTGTGGGACGACCTCGGCCACATCAACAAGTACACTGCAACGTCGATCCGCCAGCTGGTGCAGACCTGCAACCTCGAGGTGCTGCAGCAGTTCACGACCAACCCAAGCCAGGCCCAGGCCCTCTTCGGTGGCGCCTCCGTGCAACGCCGAGCACAGTGGCACCTCAAGGTCGGCGTCCTTGCGGTGGCGCCCCCGCTCGCGAGAAGTCTCTTCACCTATCACGAGACACTGCTTGCTCGTCGCCCGCTTGAGCCTGGCTCGTCCTGAGCCTGGCTAGGGTAGGTCCGGTGAGCGACCGAGGCGGCGGTGCCGAGCGTCACCCAGCTGCTGACGCGGGCACGTCGATCGCATGGGTGACCAACGTGGGCGCGCCCTACCGCCACCCGGTGTGGGCGGCCATGGCCAAGAGGTCTGACTTCAGCGTCGGACTGCTGGCCGACAATGAGCCCAACCGGCAGTGGAGTGGTGACCTGCCGGCCGGCGTGGCGAGGATGCGGGCGCGTGCCGTCGCCGCTCATCGCGGCGAGTTCCACCTCTATCTGCTGTGGGCACCGTTGCTGCAGCGGTCGCTGGACGTGCTGATCCTGCCCGGCTGGGAGTCGCCGGCGTCCTGGGAGCTGCTCGCCGAGGCCAAGCTGCGCGGCGTCCGTACCGTCGCGTTCTACGAGTCGTCGAGCGGCTCGCACCGGTTCTCCCACGGCCCGGTGGCTGCCATGCGCCGGCGGTTCTTCCGCAGCGTCGACGCCGTCATCACCGTGGGCGCCGCGTCGCGGGCCGCGGTCCTCGGCTTCGGGGTCGACCCCGACCGCATCGTGGCCACCCAGAACACCGTCGACGTGCGGAGCATCCACGAGGGTGGACAGGGCTCCGCCGGGGTCGAGACGCGGGCCCACTGCTTCGGGTACGTGGGGCAGCTCATCCGCCGCAAGAACGTGGACGGTCTCATCGAGGCTTTCGCGCTGATGCCCGGGTCGGCGCGGCTGGTCGTCGCCGGCGAGGGACCGGAGGAGCAAGCCTTGCGGGCGCGGGCCGCCGCGTTGGGCGTCGAGGGCCGCATCGACTTCCGCGGCTACGTCCCGTACGAGGACGTGCCCGGTCTGCTGTCTGAGTTCGCGACGCTGGTGCTGCCCTCGCGATCCGAGGTGTACGGGCTGGTGGTGATCGAGGCGCTCGCCGCGGGCCTCCAGGTCGTCGTGACCGACAACTGCGGCGTGTACGCCGATGTCCACGAGCTGCGCGGTGTGTTTCCGGCTCAGCCGTCGCCCGGGTCGCTGCGCAAGGCGATGCTGGCGAGCGCCGCGGCGTGGGGCGGTCCGCTCGACCAGCCGGCGGTCCTGGCCCGTACCCCGGAGGCGATGGCGGACGACGTTCTGCGGGCCTGTGCCGTGGCACGATCTAACCGATGACCGCGCAGCAGCCTCCCGTCCGCTCGCTCCGGGCCTTCACCGGCGACGGTTACAGCGCTGGTCGCAGCAAGGTCTGGCAGGCCGCATGGTTCGCCACGATGAACCTCGTCTTCATGGCCTGGTGGTGCCCCAAGGCACTGCGGCCGCTGATCCTCCAGGCGTTCGGGGCCGAGGTCGGCGAGCGGGTCTTCATCCGTCACCGGGTCCGGGTCCTGTGGCCGTGGAAGCTGACCATCGGCGACGACAGCTGGATCGGCGAGGATGTCTGGCTGCTCAACCTCGAGCCCGTCACGATCGGCAGCGACGTCTGCCTCTCCCAGGGCGTGTTCCTCTGCACGGGGAGTCACGACGCCCGGTCGCCTTCCTTCGAGTACGACAACGGTCCCATCACCGTCGAGGACGGAGCCTGGGTCGCGGCGCAGGCCCTCGTCCTGCGGGGCGTCACGGTCGGTCGCGCAGCCGTCGTCGGTGCCAGGGCGGTCGTCACCCGCGACGTCCCGGCCGAGGCGCGGGTGAAGGCGACCGAGCGCTGGTGAGGATCGCCCACGTCGTCACCCTGGTCAGTGCCGACGGCGCGTTCGGCGGCCCGCTCAGCGTTGCGGTCGGTCAGATCCGCGAACTCGCCCGCCGCGGACATGCGATGACCTTGTACGCCGGCTGGGACGGGGTCGGCAGCGTCGACCTGCCGGCCACCGTCGACGTTCGCCTGCACAAGGTGCGCTCGTTCACCCCGGGCGGCTCGCTGTCCGGCATGGTCTCGGTGAAGCTGCCGTTCGACCTCGACGCCAACAGCGGCGCCCACGACGTGGTCCACCTACACCAGGGGCGCGACCTGATGAGCGTCAGCGCGGGGTGGATGGCCAACGCCCGCCAGATCCCCTACCTCGTCCAGACCCACGGCATGATCGCGCCGGACCTGCGCAACAAGGCGAAGGTCATGGACGCCCTCGCCGTACGCAAGGTCCTCACCGGTGCTGCTCGCGTCCTCTCGCTCAACGAGGAAGAGGACGCGGCGCTCCAGGAGGTGCTGCCCGGCATCGGCACGACCCGGCTGCGCAACGGCATCGAGGAGGCGCCCGACCTGCCCGGCCCCGACCTCGACGCGCGCCCGGTCGTGCTGTTCTGCGCCCGGTTGAGCCGGCGCAAGCGGGTGCTCGCCTTCGCCCTGCTCGCCGTCGAGCTGCTCGAGCGTGGCGTCGACGCCGACTTCGTCGCGGTGGGCGCCGACGAGGGTGACCTCACCGAGTTCCTCGAGTTCGTGGAGTCCAAGGGCTGGTCCGAACGCATCCGGTACGAGGGCGCCGTCGCACCCTCCCGTGTGCGCGAAAAGCTCGCCCAGGCAACGGTTTTCGTCCTCCCCAGCGTCGACGAGCCGTTCCCGATGACGGTACTCGAGGCGCTCTCGGTCGGTACGCCGACACTGGTCACCGACTCGTGCCACATCGCCGCCGACCTCGCCGAGCGCGGCGCCGTGTCGGTCAGCGCTCCGCCTGCATCAGCTCTCGCTGACGCGGTGCTCGAGCTGCTCAACGACCCTGTCAAGCGCGCGGCGATGGGTCAGGCCGGGCGGCAGGCGATCGCGGATGCGTACGGCATTGGACCGGTCGTCGACCATCTCGAGCACATCTATGGCGTGGCCATCGAGCGTGCCGCCGCCAAGGATCCCCAGTCGGTCGAGCGCAAGGGCTGGCGTCGCCGCTGACTACTTGGCGGCCGGCTTGATCAGCGTGATCCACGGAGACGTGATGTACGGCAGCCCGGCCAGCCCGCCGTTGCGCCAGCAGAAGATGGCCCACTGGCGCGGCGGCACGCCCTTGGGCGAGAGCATCAGTCGCAGCCGTGCCCGACGGCTCAGCGACGGGTCCCGCCAAGTGCCCGCAACCGTGTTGCGCGGGCACTCGCCGACCCAGTCGTCGCTGAGCAGCACCTCGATCCCACGCCGGTTGGCCCGGATCGCGAAGTCGTAGTCGGCCAGCGCGTGCGTGAACGTCTCCGACAACCCGCCGACGGTCTCGTACGCCTCGCGTCCGACCAGCACGGCGTTGGCGTTCATGCCGTCGAGCGGCCCGTCCGCAGGGTCGATCGCCGGCCAAAAGCTCATCGGCCGCCACCGGCTCTGCCGCCGGTAGCCGCCGTAGGTCGTCGCCCGCGACACCGGGTCGATCAGCTGGCCCACGATCACCCGGTCGCGCCGGCCCGCCGCCGTCTCCAGCATGATCGACAATGCCTCGGGTCGCAGGGCCGTGTCGTCGTTGAGCATCAGGACATGGTCGTACGGGTCCAGCGCCGCAAGCTCGGCGAGGCCGCGTCTCATGCCGCCCGCCCAGTAGAGGCCGCCGTTGCCTCGGACCACGACATCGCCGTCCCGGAGCGTACGAGCCAGCATCTCTGCCGTGCCGTCGGTGGAGCCGTCGTCGACGATGACGCGGCGCAGCTCGACCCCGTCGGCAGCGGCGTCGAGCAGGCGCAGGCAGCGCTCGGTCGTGTCACGCCGGTTGTGCACCGTCATGACCGCGACGATGCGCACGGGCTGGACCGTCAGCGCGCGTCTGCCCGGACATGGCGCCCGTTGAGCTGGTCGTCGAGCTGTTGGCAGTCGGCCTTGACCATGATGCGGGCCAGCTCGTCCCAGTGGGTGGTGGCCTTCCAGCCGAGGACCTTCTCGGCCTTGGTCGGGTCGCCGAGCAGGTAGTCGACCTCGGAGGGC
Source organism: Acidothermaceae bacterium B102 (assembly GCA_033097465.1). Lineage (GTDB taxonomy): Bacteria > Actinomycetota > Actinomycetes > JAWWOL01 > JAWWOL01 > JAWWOL01. The sequence goes on along the minus strand of AP028633.1, from coordinate 1,051,792 downwards.
CGGTAGTAGTTGGCGTCGACCTCGACGTAGGGCTCCCAGTCGAGGTCGACGGCCTTGAACGCCGCCGCGACGAACTCCTTGACGGTCGCGCCGACGCCGGTGGCGAGCACGTAGTCGCCGGGCTCGTCGACCTGCAGCATGCGCCACATGCCTTCGACGTACTCCGGCGCGTAGCCCCAGTCGCGGATGGCGTCGAGGTTGCCGAGGTAGAGCTTGTCCTGGACGCCGGCCTGGATGCGGGCGACGGCCCGGGTGATCTTGCGGGTCACGAACGTCTCGCCGCGGCGGGGCGACTCGTGGTTGAACAGGATGCCGTTGGCCGTGAACATGTCGTAGGCCTCGCGGTAGTTGACCGTGGCCCAGTACGAGTAGATCTTGGCCACGCCGTACGGCGAGCGCGGGTGGAACGGCGTCGTCTCGCTCTGCGGTGGCGGCGTCGACCCGTACAGCTCGGAGGTCGAGGCCTGGTAGATGCGGGTGCTGAGCTTGGCCGCGCGGACCGCCTCGAGCAGCCGGATCGAGCCGATGCCGGTGATGTCGCCGGTGTACTCGGGGACCTCGAAGCTGACCTTGACGTGGCTCTGGGCGCCGAGGTTGTAGACCTCGTCGGGCTCGACCTCGCGGACCAGGTTGGTCAGGCTGGAGGAGTCGGCCAGGTCGCCGTAGTGCAGGAAGAGGCTGCGGTGGTCGGTGTGCGCCTCCTGGTAGATGTCGTCGAGGCGCTCGCGGTTGAAGCTGGAGGACCGGCGCACGATGCCGTGCACCTCGTAGCCCTTCGACAGCAGCAGCTCGGCCAGGTAGGAGCCGTCCTGGCCCGTGATCCCGGTGATGAGGGCGCTCTTCGCCATGGTGTGTTGATCCTCCGTAGTGCGCGAAACTGATCCGTCAGCGTAGCGCCAGGACCGTCAAGACGCGGCTGACGGCCTCCTCCACGTCGATCTCGCTCGTGTCGAGCACCAGGTCGGCGTCGAGCGGCGCCTCGTACGGGTCGCTGATGCCGGTGAACTCGGTCAGCTCGCCCGAGCGGGCCTTGGCGTAGAGCCCCTTGCGGTCACGCGCCTCGCACACCTCGAGCGGTGTGGACACGTGGACGAGCACGAACCGCCCGTACCGCTCGACCATCGCGCGGGCCGCCGCCCGGGTCGCTGCGTAGGGCGCGATGGGCGCGCAGATCGCCACCCCGCCGTGCTTGCTGACCTCGGCCGCGACCCAGCCGATCCGCCGGATGTTGGTCTCGCGGTCGGCCTTGGAGAAGCCCAGCCCCTGGGAGAGATGGGTACGCACCACGTCGCCGTCGAGCAACGTCACCGAGCGGCCCACCTCGGCCAGCTGGACGGCCAGCAGCGCGGCGACGGTCGACTTGCCGGAGCCGGACAGCCCCGTGAAGAAGACGGTCAGCCCGTCGCCGTGGTGGTGCATCGCGCCGTCCGGCTCCATCGGGTCGGCGACTCCGCGGGTGGCGCCGTACGCCGTGGCCAGCTCGGTCGCCTCGCCTTCGGTGACCGCGCTGAGCGGCAGCAGCACCAGTGGCAGGCCACGCTCGACGGTCAGCTCGCGCCAGCGGGCGACCCGGCGGTGGTGCAGCGGGTCGAGCGGGTCGGTGCCGGCCAGCACCAGCACGATGGCCGGCCCCTCGAGCGCGTCCAGCTCGTGCTCCTGCGGCGGTGTCGTGGCGATGACGGCAACCGCTCCGGGAGGGTACGGCGCCGGCGCCCGCCACAGGTCACGGTGATCGGGCCGGGTCGGGCGCCGCAACGCCGCTACCTCACCCCGTACCCCGCCCTCGACGACGCGGGTCACGCCCATCGCGCCGATCAGCACGCCCTCGGTGTCCTTGAGAGCCAGCGTGTCGCCGCTGGCCGCGAAGGCGGACGGCGCGGGCAGCTCGACCAGGTTGGGCAGCGCGCCGATCATCACCATGTCGACCCGGCCAGCGTCCTCGAGGCTGAGCGTGAGGACCTTCCAGCCGGCGGCGTCGGCGGTCAGCGCGGCCGCGTCGTCGGGGCTGATGACCAGGTCGCCTGGGAGTGGGCCGGTGCTCATGACCATGGAGCCTAGGGCGGTCTGGCCTCAGTTGGTCTTGGCGGGCAGCCCGGCCACGAGCGCGCCCGCTGTGGTGACGGCGAGGTCGACCTCGTTGCGACCGCCGCAGCCGCTGCCGAACGGCTTCTGGAGGGTCACGTCCGCCGTCGTGGTCTGGTCGAGGGTCCGGCCGTCGGGAGCGGTGAGCTTCACCCGTACCGTGGCCTTGCCCGTTGGCAGCGCAACGCCCGCGAACAGGTCGTCCGGGTTGGACCGGGTGATGGCGCCCGCCGCCACGCAGGTGGTCCCTAAGCAGACCGTGGCGGTGAGGGCTGCGGGAGCGAGCTGACCGCCTGCCCATGCTGTCGCGTCGATGTGGACGCCCGGGCTCAGGTAGACCGCTGGGCACGATTGCGCCGCGCAGCCCGTGGTCGCGAGGAGGGCTAGCGCTCCGGCGAGCCACGGTCTCACGCTTGCCCCCCAACTGTCTGGCAGGATCAATAGGCTGAGTCTAGGGCCCGGCCTGAGCCGGGCTGCCCTCGTCGCCAGGAGATCTGACATGCAGTACCGCACGCTGGGCCGTACCGGACTATCCGTATCCGAGATCGGCTATGGCGCCTGGGGCATCGGTGCCTCGATGTGGATCGGTGCCGACGAGAACGAGTCGGTACGGGCGCTGAACCGCGCCATCGAGCTCGGCCTCAACTTCATCGACACGGCCCGCGGCTACGGCGAGAGCGAGCGCATCGTCGGAGGGGTGCTGCGCGCGCACGCCTCGGATGACCTCTACGTCGCGACCAAGGTGCCGCCGCTCAACGGCCGGTGGCCCGCGCCTGACGGCCTCGACCCCATGGTGACGTTCCCCGGGGCGCACATCCGGGCCTCGCTCGAGACGTCGCTGGCCGCGTCCGGGCTCGAGGCGTTCGACGTACTGCAGTTCCACGTCTGGAGCGACGAGTGGGTCGGCCGCGGCGACTGGCTGGAGACGGTCCAGGCGCTCAAGGACGAGGGCAAGATCCGGTTCTTCGGCGTCTCGATCAACGACCTCCAGCCCTCGAACGGCGTCACCCTGGTCGCCTCGGGCGCCGTCGACACTGTCCAGGTCATCCACAACGTGTTCCACCAGGAGGCGGAGGAGGTCCTCTTCCCCGCCTGCATCGAGCACAACGTGGGTGTGATCGTCCGGGTTGCGCTCGACGAGGGCGGCCTCACCGGTGCTGTCACCGCCGAGGCGACGTTCCCCGAGGGCGACTTCCGCAACGGCTACTTCAAGGGCGACCGCCGGGCGCAGGTCGAAGAGCACGTCAACGCGCTCGTCGCCGACCTCGGCATCACCACCGACCAAGTGGCCGACCTCGCGCTGCGCTACGTCCTCGCGCAGCCCGCGGTGTCGACCGTGATCGCCGGCATGCGTAGCGTCCGTAACGTCGAGCGCAACGTCGCGACCTCCGACGGGGTGCCGCTGCCGGCTTCGACGCTGTCCGCTCAGGGCAAGCACCGCTGGGAGCGCAACTTCTACGTCTGATCGGGGCTCCGGATGTCCGTACCACGGCTCGAGCTGGCTGACTGGCGACGTCAGGTGGCCATGCTTTACGCCTCTGTACGGGCGGCTGGCTCGCCGGAGGAGGGCCACGCGCTGTGGCGGGCCGGGCGCGACGAGCTGTTCCTCCATCACCCGCAGTCGCCGCTCGGCCCGGACCACGAGATGCGCAAGACGGGCGTCCCCTACTGGCCCTATGACCCCTCGTACCGGTTCGAGGTGGAGCTGGTGCCCGGCGAGCCTGACGTCGAGCGGGTGGTGCCGACCTCGGCCGACGGCGACGTGCGCCAGGTGCTGGTCGGGCGGCTCGCGCTGCCTGCGCCCGTGGGTGGCTTGCTCGACGTCTGGTGGCTCCATCAGTACGGCGGCGGCATCTTCATCCCGGTCAAGGACGCGACGGCGCGGTTCACCTCGTACGGGGCCGGGCGCTACCTGCTCGACACGATCAAGGGCGCTGACCTCGGCGGGACCGGGTCGACCGTGGTCGTCGACTTCAACTTCCTCTACCACCCGTCCTGCCGGTACGACCCGCAGTGGGACTGTCCGCTGGCGGGGCCCGGCAACACGCTCGCCGCAGAGATCAACGCCGGCGAGCGCCTCGAACCCTAGCCACCGCGCCATATGGCAAGCGGGTGAGCGTGGAATCTGCCTCGACCGCGCCATCTGGCGCGGTGAGGCCCACGGACCGCGCCATATGGCACGGTGCCCAGCGTGAAAATGGCCCTCACCGTGCCATCTGGCGCGGTGCGGGCGCGTACCAGATGGCGGACCACGATTCCAGCCCTTGGGCACCCGCACGGTAGCGTCGAAGCGTGACTGCGCACACGTACGAGCTGTCGGGCATCGGCGCGCTCGAAGCCGAGTCGGTGCAGATCTTCCGCGAGGTCGCCGCCGAGTTCGAGCGTCCGGTGCTGCTGTTCAGCGGCGGCAAGGACTCGATCGTGATGTTGCGCCTCGCCGAGAAGGCGTTCTGGCCGGCCCGCATCCCGTTCCCGGTGATGCACATCGACACCGGTCACAACTTCCCCGAGGTCATCGAGTTCCGGGACCGCCGGGCGGGCGAGCTCGAGGTCCAGCTGATCGTCGAGTCGGTCGAGGACGCGATCGCCGACGGCTCGGTCGTCGAGCGGGTCGGTGAGTCGCGCAACAAGCTGCAGATCGCCCCGCTGCTCGCCGGCATCGAGAAGGGCCGCTTCGACGCGGTCTTCGGTGGCGCCCGGCGCGACGAGGAGAAGGCGCGCGCCAAGGAGCGGGTGTTCTCCTTCCGCGACGAGTTCGGCCAGTGGGACCCCAAGAACCAGCGCCCCGAGCTGTGGTCGCTCTACAACGGCCGCCACCACCCCGGCGAGCACATCCGCATCTTCCCGCTGTCCAACTGGACCGAGCTCGACATCTGGCAGTACATCGCCGACGAGGAGATCGACATCCCGTCGATCTACTTCGCCCACCGCCGCCAGGTCGTCCGCCGCGACGGCATGCTGCTCGCGGTGAGCGACGTCGTGCAGCCGCGCGCCGGCGAAGAGGTGACCGAGGAGACGGTACGGTTCCGCACCGTCGGCGACCTCAGCGTCACCGGCGCGGTCCTGTCCACGGCGGCCACGCGGTACGAGATCGTCGACGAGATCGCGGCTACCCGGGTCACCGAGCGGGGCGCCACCCGCGCCGATGACCGGGTCAGCGAGGCCTCCATGGAAGACCGCAAGCGCGAGGGGTACTTCTAACCATGGAGCTCCTGCGCTTCGCCACCGCCGGATCGGTCGACGACGGCAAGTCGACCCTCATCGGTCGACTCCTCTATGACACCAAGACCATCTTCGAGGACCAGCTCGCCGCCATCGAGGAGACGTCGCGCCGCCGCGGCGACGACTACACCAACCTGGCGCTGCTGACCGACGGCCTCCGCGCCGAACGCGAGCAGGGCATCACGATCGACGTCGCCTACCGCTACTTCGCGACGCCCAAGCGCAAGTTCATCATCGCCGACACCCCCGGCCACACGCAGTACACCCGCAACATGGTGACCGGCGCCTCCACCGCCAACCTCGCGCTGCTGCTGGTCGACGCGCGCAAGGGCATCAGCGAGCAGACCCGCCGCCACGCGTTCATCGCATCCCTGCTGCGGGTGCCGCACATGGTGCTCTGCGTCAACAAGATGGACCTCGTCGACTTCTCCCAGGACCGGTTCGAGGAGATCAAGTCCGAGTTCCGCTCGTTCGCCGCCAAGCTTGAGATCGGTGACCTGCAGTTCATCCCGGTGTCGGCGTTGAGCGGTGACAACGTGGTGACCCGCAGCCCCAACATGCCGTGGTACGAGGGCACGTCGCTGCTGCACCACCTCGAGGACCTGCACATCGCGAGCGACCGCAACCTCATCGACGTGCGCTTCCCCGTCCAGTACGTCGTGCGGCCGCAGTCGTCGGCGTACCACGACTACCGCGGCTACGCGGGCCAGGTCGCCGGCGGCGTGCTCAAGGTCGGCGACGAGGTCGTCGTGCTGCCCAGCGGCTTCGCCACCCGCATCGAGGCCATCGAGACGATTGACGGTCCGGTGGGTGAGGCGTTCTCGCCGATGTCCGTGACGGTCCGGTTGGCTGACGACGTCGACGTGTCGCGCGGTGACCTCATCTGCCGGCCGCACAACCAGCCGCGGGTCACCCAGGACATCGAGGCGATGATCTGCTGGATGTCCGAGGGCGAGCTGCGCCAAGGTCAGAAGCTGGCGATCAAGCACACGTCGCGCTGGGCCCGGGCTCTCGTCAAGGACCTGCAGTACCGCGTCGACGTCAACTCGCTGCACCGCGACGACAAGCCAGGGTCTCTGACCCTCAACGAGATCGGCCGCGTGACGCTGCGGACGACCCAGCCGCTGCTGGTCGACGAGTACCGCAGGAACCGTACGACAGGGTCGTTCATCCTCGTCGACGAGGCGACCAACGGCACCGTCGCCGCCGGCATGATCCTGCCCGCCTCGTCCTGACCTTGATCTGCGGAACATCCTGATCGCCAGGGCCAACAGGATGGTCCCCACACCAGGGGCTAAGCCTTGAGGGCTGGCATCACCAGGTCGCCGTAGGCGGTCAGGGTCGCGTCGCGCTGGTCGTGCATCAGGTAGAGCGCGAACTGGTCGACCCCCAACGCCTCGAGCTGGCGAAGCTTTTCGATGTGCGCCTCGACCGGGCCGAGGACGCAGAACCGGTCGACGATCTCGTCGGGTACGAACGTGGTGTGCGTGTTGCCCGCCTTGCCGTGCTCGGAGTAGTCGTAGCCCTCGCGGCCCTTGATGTAGTCGGTGAGCGCGGTCGGGATCGCGCCGCCCGCATCGCCGTAGCGGGCGACGATGTCGGCGACGTGGTTGCCGACCATGCCGCCGAACCACCGGCACTGCTCACGCTGGTGTGGCAGGTCGTCGCCGACATAGGCGGGCGCTGCCACGCAGATCGTGATGTCGTCGGGGTTGCGGCCGGCTGCGACCGCAGCCTCCCGTACCGAGGCGATCGTCCAGGCCGCGATGTCGGGGTCGGCGAGCTGCAGGATGAATCCGTCGGCCACCTCGCCGCACAACGCCAGCGCCTTCGGCCCGTACGCCGCCATCCACACCTGCAGCTGCGACTCGGTGATCCACGGGATGCGCAGCTCGCTGCCGTCCTCGCGGGAGATGCTGCGCCCGTTGGCCAGCTCGCGGATCACGTGGATCGACTCGCGCAGGGTGGCGAGCGTGGTCGGCTTGCCGCCGAGGAAGCGCAGGGCGGAGTCGCCGCGTCCGATGCCGCAGACGGTGCGGTTGCCGAACATGTCGTTGAGCGTGGCGAACAGCGACGCCGTGACCGTCCAGTCGCGAGTGGCCGGGTTGGTCACCATCGGCCCGACGGTCACCCGGTGGGTCGCCGCGAGGATCTGGGAGTAGATGACGTACGGCTCCTGCCACAGCACGTGCGAGTCGAACGTCCAGACATTGGTGAAGCCCAGGTGCTCAGCCCGCTTGGCCAGCTCGACCTGACGCCAAGCGGGCGGGTCGGTCTGGAGCACGAGTCCGAAGTCCATGCGGTGGCCCCAAGGGGTAGAGGTGGCTAGATGAGATATTGCGTCAGGCCGCGCTTGAGGTAGCGCCCGTGGCCGGTCGTGCCGTGAAAACCGTTGGCATCCTTGATGACTGTGCCCCGCGAGATGACCGTGTCGACGGCGCCGTCGATGGTGATGCCCTCGTACGCGGAGTAGTCCATGTTCATGTGGTGCGTCGCGACTCCGAGTGTCTGCTGGGCCTGGGGGTCGTAGATGACGACGTCGGCGTCGGCTCCTGGCGCGAGCACGCCCTTGCGCCCGTACAGGCCGAACATCCGCGCCGGCGTCGTGGAGCACAGCTCGACCCAACGCTCGAGGGTGAGCTCGCCCGCGACGACGCCTTGGTAGAGCAGGTCGACGCGGTGCTCGACACTGCCGATGCCGTTGGGGATCTTGGCAAAGTTGCCGAGCCCCAGCTCCTTCTGCTCCTTCATGCAGAACGGGCAGTGGTCGGTGGACACGACAGAGAGGTCGTTGGTACGGAGCCCCTGCCAGAGGTCCTTCTGGTGTGACTCGTGCTTGGACCGCAGCGGCGTCGAGCAGACGTAGCCCGCGCCCGCGAATCCAGGAGCCCCGAGGTGGTCCTCGAGGGTGAGGTAGAGGTACTGCGGACAGGTTTCGGCGAAGACGTTGGCGCCCGCGTTACGTGCGGCGGCGACCGCGTACAACGCCTCTGATGCTGAGAGGTGGACGATGTAGAGCGGGCTGCGCGCGACTTTGGCCAGCAGGATGGCGCGCTGGGTTGCCTCGGCCTCGAGCTCCTTGGGCCTTGTCAGGCCGTGGAAGACCGGGTCGGTCTCGCCGCGGGCCAAGGCCTGCGCGACGAGCACGTCGATCGCGATGCCGTTCTCGGCGTGCATCATGATGAGGCCGCCGATCTCGGTTGCCTTCTGCATGGCCTGCAGGATCTTTCCGTCGTCGGAGTAGAAGACGCCGGGGTAGGCCATGAACAGCTTGAAGCTGCTGATGCCCTCGTCGATCAGGCTCTCCATCGCCTTGAGCGCCTCGTCGTCGACCCCGCCCACGATCATGTGAAAGCCGTAGTCGATCACGCAGTTGCCGGACGCCTTCTCGTGCCAGGCGTCGAGGCCGTCCTGGATGCGCTCGCCGGTCTTCTGCACCGCGAAGTCGATGATGGTGGTGGTGCCGCCCCACGCTGCCGCCCGCGTACCGGACTCGAACGTGTCAGACGCAGCGGTGCCGCCGAAGGGCAGCTGCATGTGCGTGTGTGCGTCTACTCCGCCTGGTACGACGTACTTTCCGGTGGCGTCGATGGTCTGGTCGGCGGCAATGCTGTCGGCGATGACCGACCCAGGCTCGAGCATGGCGACGATGCGCTCGCCGTCGATGAGCACGTCGATCGGTGCTCGCCCGGTCGCGCTGATGACAGTGCCGTTCTTGATGAGCAGCGTCATGTCAGCCCCTCAGTGCTCGGTCAGGTCGCCGTAGGACTCCGGGCGCCGATCGCGATAGAACGCCCACCGGTTGCGCACCGTCGTCAACAGATCGAGGTCGAGGTCGCGGACGACGAGCTCGGGTTTGTACGCGTCGGCCACCTCGCCGACGAACTTGCCCTCGGGGTCGACGAAGTAGGACGTGCCGTAGAAGTCGTCGTCGCCCAGGTCTTCGATGCCGACCCGGTTGATGGCGCCGATGAAGTACTCGTTGGCGACGGCGGACGCCGGCTGCTCGAGCTTCCAGAGATAGGACGAGAGGCCGCGGCTCGTGGCGGAGGGGTTGAAGACGATCTGCGCGCCGTTGAGACCGAGCGCACGCCACCCCTCGGGAAAGTGCCGGTCGTAGCAGATGTAGACGCCGACCTTGCCGACCGCCGTGTCGAAGACGGGGTAACCGAGGTTGCCGGGGCGGAAGTAGAACTTCTCCCAGAACCCCAGCACCTGCGGGATGTGGTGCTTGCGGTACTTGCCGAGGTAGGTGCCGTCGGCGTCGATCACGGCCGCGGTGTTGTAGAGGACGCCCGGCTGCTCCTGCTCGTACATCGGGAGCACCATCACCATGTGCAGCTCGCGGGCGAGGTCCTGGAAGCGCCGGGTCGTGGGGCCGTCGGGGATGGCCTCGGCGTAGTCGTAGAACTGCGGGTCCTGCACCTGGCAGAAGTAGGGACCGTAGAAGAGCTCCTGGAAGCAGATCACCTGCGCGCCCTGCTCGGCGGCGGCCCGGGCCTGGGCGATGTGTTCCTCGATCATCGACTCCTTGTCGCCCGTCCACGTCGTCTGGACCAGCGCCGCACGCACAACCGCCATCTGTTCACCCTCCGCCTCGTCGGTGACACGATCTGACGCCGTCATCATCCACCCGCGCGGACCACCTCGGGGCGGAAGAGCCACCCTAGATCACGTCTGTTGCTGCCGGGTGAACAGCCGGGGCAGGGCGATCACTGGTGGGATGCGTACCCCATGCGGCGGCTACGCGGTGCACTTCCCGACAGTGATCAACAGCCTCCGGTACGGGACCCGGTCAGCTGGGCTGCTCGTCCTTGTCGTTGCTGATGCTCACGCCCGCCACGATCCCGCCCAGCGCGAGCAGGATGGCGCAGGCGATGGCGGCAGTGTGGAAGCCGTGGTTGAACTTCGGTGCGTTCTGGTAGTCGTCGCCGGAGATGCCGGCCACCAACGGGATGATGGCAACGGCGAGCAGGCTGGCCGCCCGCGCGACCGCGTTGTTGACCCCGGAGGCGACACCCGCGTGGCGGCTGCTGGCAGCGGCGAGCACGGTGGTGGTGAGGGGTGCGACGGTCGCCGACAGGCCGAGGCCGAAGACGACGACGCCCGGCAGGACGTCGGTCCAGTAGTTGGTGTTGATGCCGGTCCGGAGCAGCAGCAGTGCCCCGACGGCGGCGACGATCGGCCCGGTCGCCATCCAGAACCGGGGCCCCGTCTTCTGCGCCAGCGCTCCGACCCGGGACGAGAGCAGCAGCATCAGCAGGGTCATCGGGATCAGCGAGAACCCGGCCGCAAGCGGCTTGAAACCGCCGACCACCTGGAGGTCGACCACGAGCAGGAAGAACAACCCGCCGAGGGCGCCGTACACGACGAAGGTCACCAGGTTGGCGGCCGTGAACTGGCGGGAGGCGAAGATGTCGAGCGGCACCATGGGGTGGGTCGAGCGCCGCTCGGCGACGATGAACGCCACCAGTCCGGCGAGCCCGACTGCGGCGGAGGCGGCGACGGTCGGGCTGAAGCCGTGGCGGCCCGCATCGACCAGCGCGTACGTCACGCCGGCCAGCCCGACCGCCCCGGTGACGGCGCCGCTGTAGTCGATGCGCGGGTCCATCTCGAGGTCGCGCGACTCAGGGACGTGGTGCATGCAGACGGACACCACGATGGCGCACAGCGGCAGGTTGATCAGGAAGATCAGGCGCCACGAGATCGGGACCAGCAGCCCGCCGAGCAGGGGGCCCACGGCAGAGGCGATGCCACCCAGGCCCGACCAGGCGCCGATCGCCCGACCGCGGTCGGCCTGGCGGAACGAGGCCGAGATGATTGCCAGGCTCCCTGGCGTGAGCAGCGCGCCGCCGATGCCCTGGAGCATGCGGGCGGCGATGAGCTCGTTGATGTTCTGGGCGACGCCGCAGATCAGGCTGGCCACGCCGAACCACGTGACGCCGACGACGAAGATCTTGCGTCTGCCGAACCGGTCGCCGAACGACCCGCCCAGCAGGATGAACGAGGCGAGCGTCAGCGTGTAGCCGTTGACCGTCCACTGCAGCGCCCCGAAGTCGGCGTGCATCGCCTTGCCGAGCGTCGGGAGCGCGATGTTGACGACCGTGCCATCGATCATGGCGATGCCACTGCCCAGGACCGCGGCGAACAGCACCCACCTGCCGCGGCCTTCGTCGAGGCTCAGCAGGGCCTCGGCCGTACCTGGTTCCGTGCTGGTAGCGCTCACGAAAGGCTGTCCCTCGGGTCAGTGGTCAACCGCTTCACCAACCCCCAAGGTACGGGGAGTGCGAGGGCATTCCCACGACCGCTGTGGCAGGGTGGCCGACATGATCTCCGATGACGAGCTCGCGCTCGCCCTGGCCACCGAGTCGGGCCAGCTGCTGCTGGGCCTGCGTGAGGCGATGGGCTTCGCCGACCCGACGGCCCTCCGCGCGGCCGGCGACGCCCACTCGCACGAGTTGCTCATGCAGCGGTTCGCGGCCGAGCGGCCCGATGACGCGGTGTTCTCCGAGGAGGGCGTCGACGACAAGGCTCGCCTCGCCGCCGACCGGGTCTGGATCGTGGACCCGCTGGACGGCACCCGGGAGTACGGCGAGGAGGGCCGCACCGACTGGGCGGTCCACATCGCGCTCTGGGTACGCGGCCAGGGCCTCACCGCGGCGGCTGTCGCCCTGCCCGCGGCCGGCGCCCCGCTCGCGACCCTGCTCTTCGCCGAGGAACCCGCCACCCGACCGTCGTACGAGGGGCAGCCGCGCATCGTCGTCAGCCGCACCCGGGCGCCGGCCTGGGTGAGCGGCGTGGCCGAACAGCTCGGCGCCACGACCATCCCGATGGGGTCGGCGGGGGCCAAGATCGCGGCCGTGATCCAGGGTGACGCCGAGGTCTACCTGCACAGCGGCGGCCAGTACGAGTGGGACTCGGCTGCCCCGGTCGCGGTCGCGCGGGCCGCCGGGTTGTGGTGCTCACGCCTCGACGGGAGCCCGCTCACGTACAACGAGGCCGATCCGCTGCTGCCTGACCTCGTGGTGTGTCGGGCTGACTTGGCCGAGGTCGTGCTCAGCAGGGTCGCCGCGGCGGTCTGACGTGCGCCAATAGTCCCGTTTCCGGGCCGCTCCGAGGGCTCAGGATTTCGCCGCAAGCGCCGACGAAACAACCATGGTCTTCAGCAGTGGCACGGCCCCCGCGGCGGCAGGCGCCGAGGAGCCGGGACAGCGGGCTGCGCTTCCGCGCCAGCACCGCCCGCTGCGGCGTGGCGTCGATCTGCGACCCGACCCGGACGAGCAGCCGATCGTCTCCGCCACGACGTGGGAGAACCGGTACGCGCAGGTCCTCGTCTTCGTCGACTGCACCATCATCTACGCGGCCATGCTGGGCGCGCTGGCGCTGCGCTTCGGCCGCAACACCCAGGTCCACGCGGGCAACAACGCGAGCCTGAACTACAGCCTGGTCACGTCGATGTTGGGCTTCTTCTGGCTGCTCATGCTGGGCGGCCACCGCGCGTACGAGCCACGGTTCCTCGGCAGCGGCGTCGAGGAGTACCGCCGGGTCTTCGTCTCCTGTTTCCGCATCGGCGCCATCGTCGCCATCGTCTCGTACGGGCTCAAGCTCGAGATCGCGCGTGGCTTTATCGGCGTCGCGTTGCCGGCGGGCACGGTCGCGCTGCTCATCAGCCGCTACACGATCCGCAAGTACGTCCACCGGGCGCGTGACCACGGCCGGTTCAGCCACCGCCTCGTCGTCGCCGGCGACCGCCCGCAGGTCATCGAGCTGGTACGGCGCATCCGTCGCGAGGCCGCCGCCGGCTATCAGATCGTCGGAGTCGCGCTGCCCCAACGTGGCCGCATGATCGTCGACGGCGAGCCCGTACCCGTGCTCGGAACGCTCGACAGCCTGCCCCGCGTGCTCACCGATGCGAGGGCCGACTCCGTCGCCGTCACCGCCTCGTCGAGCATGACCGGTGCCGCGCTGCGCAGACTCGGCTGGCAGCTGGAGGGCACCGGCATCGACCTCGTGGTCGCCCCCGCGCTGGCCGACGTCGCCGGCCCGCGCATCTCGATCCGACCGGTGGCCGGCCTGCCCCTGCTGCACGTCGAGGAGCCGGAGATCACCGGCTTCTGGCCGCTCGTGCGCACCGCGGCGTACTGGGTGGCTGCCCTGCTGCTCGTGGTCGTCCTGTCGCCGCTGCTGCTGTTCATCTCCGCCTGGATCGCGATCGACAGCCGGGGCCCGGTGCTGTTCCGGCAGACCCGGGTCGGTGCCGCGGGACGGGAGTTCACCGTCTTCAAGTTCCGCACGATGGTCCTCGACGCTGAGGACCAGCTCGCGGCGCTCAAGGACCTCAACGAGAGCGACCCTGACGGGCTGCTGTTCAAGATGCGCAACGACCCGCGGGTCACCCGCTCCGGCCGCTTCCTGCGCAAGTACTCGCTGGACGAGCTGCCTCAACTGCTCAACGTACTGCGCGGCAACATGGCGCTTGTCGGTCCGCGTCCGCCGCTGCCTTCCGAGGTCGCCGCGTACGAGGACGACGTGCGGCGCCGGCTGATGGTCCGCCCCGGCATCACCGGCCTCTGGCAGGTCAGCGGACGCTCCGACCTGACGTGGGAGGAGTCCGTACGCCTCGACCTCTACTACGTGGAGAACTGGTCGCCGGCGCTGGACATCTCGATCCTGTGGAAGACGTTGTTCGCCGTGCTGCGCGGCGGCGGGGCGTACTAGGCCGTTCGGGACCGCGCCTTTGCATGAATGAGGCGAACGCAGCAACCCCCGTTGCACCGGATCACCCGTCCGGTCCTCTTCGCGCGCAGGGCCTCCAACCGATGGTTCTAGGGAGGGTAAAAGCCCTCGTACAGGACGAACGGAGACCTCGGTGAGCGAGTCACACCCGGCCATGCGACTGCTGCGGGCAGGAATCCCGCTGTCGCTGTTGCTGGACCTCGCGAGCCCCGACGGACCTGACACCAGGGGCATCATGGCCGCTGAGGCGCTGGATGCTGAGGACGACCTCGAGCCCCTGCCGCGCGAGCTCCTCGCCGCTGTGACCTCGCGCAGTGACTTCCTCCGGGGACTGCGCAGCGGCACGGCCTAGAATCCCTCCCATGGCCGGTGCGATGTGGCAGACCGAGCTCCGCGCGCGGGGCTACCGGCTCACGCCGCAGCGCCAGCTGGTCCTCGAGGCGGTCGACCGGCTCGGCCACGCAACGCCTGACGACCTGGTCGCCGAGGTGCGCAAGACGGCCAGCGGCGTCAACATCTCCACGGTCTACCGCACCCTCGAGCTGCTCGAGGGGCTGGGCCTCGTGACTCACGCCCACCTCGGCCACGGCGCCCCGACCTACCACGCGGTCACCGGCGAGGACCACGTTCACCTGGTGTGCCGCTCGTGCGAGCACGTCGACGAGGTGACGCCCGAGTCGGTCGCTCCGCTGGTCGCTCAGCTGCAGGCCGAGCGCGGCTTCGTCGTCGACGTCGGCCACGTCGCCATCTTCGGCCTCTGCAAGGCCTGCGCGGCCGCCGCTGGCCCTGATGTTGGGATTGTTAGCCACTCAGTGGGCCATGACCCATCGAGCGACTAACAACCCCCGAACGCATCGGCTTCCATCGGCGTCCTAGCAGACATGGGTACGGGACCCCGCCGGTGGCTGGCGCCGCTAGGAGTCATCGCGGGTCTCTGCGCATCGCTGTTGACCGGCTGCGGCGCCGCACCGCAGCCGGTCGCGGCGGCCTCCGCGTCCTCGGCCTCCTCACCGGTTCCCTCGCGTACGGCCTTTCCGTCGCCCGGCCCTGCGACTGCTCCGGCCCCGATGCCCTCGCCCGTCATGGCGACCTCTGCCGTACCGAGTTCTGTTGACCCTGCGACCTCCGCGGCCCCGACGGTTCCCGCGGTTGTGCACACCTTCGCCTGGTGGGACCACCCTGAGGCCTTCAACGCGCGGGCCGCGGACGCTCTGACGTTGCCCACACGGCTGACGACCGCAAGGCCGTGCCCCTTGGCTGATCTGAGGGTCGTTGCGCTGGTGGGCGCTGCCGGTGGCTCAGTGGGGATGGCTCTGCGCTTCCGTAATGAGTCGGCCACCGCTTGCGAGCTGCGCGGCGTTCCCGATGTGGCGTTGGTGGCCGCCGACGGAACGGTGTGGCAGAGCACCGCTCGGACCGTGCGGACGGACAAGGCCGCCGCCGTCGTGTTGGTGCCGGGCAGTTGGGCCGAGTCCAATCCGTGGATGGTGGGGTCGTCCTGCGGTGGTGCCGGCGTGACGACGGTGGTCTCGGTCTCGCTCCCCGGGCAATCGGCTGTGCGCCGGATCGAACAACGGCTGGGCGGCCCCTGGAGTCGCGACTGCGGTTCTGCTGCCGGCCCACCCACGCCGTCTCCTGGTCAGCTCAGGGGGCGTCCGATCGCTGCCATCGACGCGCCGTCGCTTGGTGGGGTCTTCCTCGGCCTTACCCTGCTGGAGGGTGCCCTCGCGGTGCCTGGGCAGGTGCGTCGCGGGTCGGTCCTGCACTACCGGCTCGTGCTCACCGCCAACGGGAGGGACGGGGGTGCCATGGACGGTGGACAGCCGCAGGACGGCACGCTCTGCCCGCTCTATGACGTCCGGCTTGGCAGCGCCGGTGGGACGTACGAGTTGCGGTGTGACGTGCCGGTGATCCTCGCGCAGGCACAGTCGGTGGCGTACGACCTGGTCCTGACCGTGCCACCCGACGCTCCCCTCGGGCCAACCACGTTGACGTGGCAGTTCCTCGAGCCGGCGCTGCCCGCGCTGACCGCCCAGGTCAGCGTGGTGTGACGGGCGGCAGCGGTGTCAGCAGCGACTCGAACTCCTGCCGAGTCTGGACCAGCTCGCCGGCGTCGGGGCGCACATCGGAGAACCAGAGGCTGGGCTCACGATGGCTCACCATCAGGCAGTCCTCCATAGTTCGAACCTCCCACCGCGTGGCGTCAAGCGCGGGGAGGGAAGCCGCTTGGCCCGCTCCGAGCAGTTGGACACCGAAGACATCGGTGAGCTGGTCGGTGTCCGTCCCCGGTCGCGGATCGTTGGTGTTGCCGTCCCGACCCGGCCAGAACCCCGTGGTGCCGCTGTGGCGGTCGATCGGAGAGCGGCTGCGGCTGATCTGCCCGTACGCGACCTGCGGTGCGAGCTCGACCAGCGCAGTGGTCAGAGCAGCTACTGGGTTTGGCCAGCCAGGGGACACGTCTGGCGACCAACCTTGGGTGAGTGCCAGCCGTCCCCGATAGCCGCTGATGAGGGCGGATCGAAAGCCCGTCGCACTGACCACATGGAGGCCGAAGGCGAATGCGTGGAAGCGCCGGAAGGGGATGCTGCTCCGGATCAGCAGACTCGTGATGGCGTCATCATCGATCTCCGCGGGCACCTCGTACCGGCAAGCGCTGGTGTCGATGCGCCGGCTGATGATGTCGGTCTGGCCCTCCAGACACCAGCGGGTCATCCAGGAGATGATGGCGACGGTGCGTTCGGGTTCGACCGTGACGAGCTTTAAGAGGCCTGGGCCCGCTGAGACGTCGGCGCGCAGGTCGATGGTGGCCACCACCTGGTCGGGGGAGTTGCCGTGCTCGTCGTGGTCCGACCAGAGCCTGTCCGGCGCACGGAAGGGTTCTAGCGTGCCGTCCACGCCCGCACGCGTCAGAAGCGCGACCACCCAGGACAACGATCGGTCGAAGTGGTCGCTGTTCGCGACCCTGAACAGGTGGCCCCAAGGACTCGGTGCGGGCCCGTTGAGCTCGTGGTAGCCCGCGTCGTCCGCGCTCGCCTCGTCCGCCCATTCGTCGTAGACGGGTTGCAGAGCGGCGACAACGTCCTTGAACGATTGGTCCGTACGAACAATCACCTCAAAGGTGTCCACCCCGTACGGCATCGCCTCGACCTCGCGCAGGTACGGCGACATCTGCGGTGAAACGGTGATCACGGCTCCCCCTCGGTGCTGGCGTCCCATCATCCCGGCCTCGTTCGGTGACCGTCGAACTGCGACGTACCCTGAGAGGGTGACTAGTCCGCTGCTCAGCCTGCCTGGTGCCGTGCCTGCCGACGCCCCCGACCAGGGCGTGGCCGCGCACTACGGCGACCCGTTGCGCGAACAGCGTCGGCTCGCCGAGGGCACCGGGTTGGTCGACCTGTCCCACCGCGCGGTCGTCACCGTGACTGGCCCCGACCGGTTGTCGTGGCTGCACTCGCTGATCAGCCAGCACGTCGCCAACCTCAAGCCTGGCGTTGGCACGACCGGCCTCATCCTGTCGCCCAACGGTCACGTCGAGCACGTCATGGCGATCGTCGACGACGGCACCACCACCTGGATCCACGCCGAGCCCGGCACCGGCCCCGCGCTGGCAGGGTTCCTCGACAAGATGCGCTTCATGTTGCGGGTCGAGGTGGCCGACGTGACCGAGGGGTACGCGGTCGTGTGGCAGCCGCTGGCCGAGGCCCACGCCGAGCTGGTGACCCGGGTCGGCGCCCGCGGCCGCGAGGTCCTCGTACCCCGGGCTCAGCTGCGGGATTTCGCCCAGAGTGCCGGTGCACCAGCAGGAGTAGCCGCATACGAGGCGCTGCGGGTTGCTGCCGGCGAGCCGCGACTGGGCATCGAGACCGACCACAAGACGATCCCGCACGAGGTGGGATTTCTCGCCACGGCGGTGCACATGGACAAGGGTTGCTACCGGGGTCAGGAGACGGTCGCCCGGGTATACAACCTTGGCCGGCCGCCGCGGCGCATGGTGTTGCTCCACCTCGACGGCACCCGTGAGCGACTGCCCGCGCCGGGCGCCGACATCGTCCGCGACGGCCGCTCCATCGGTCGCTTGGGCACGGCCGTCCACCACTTCGAGCTCGGCCCGATCGCTCTCGCCGTCATCAAGCGGGCGACGCCTGACGGGGAGTCCGTCGAGGTGGTCGACGACGAGGCGGCGCCGATGATAGGCGCGATCGAGGCCCTGCCTGGCTTGTCGTACGACGAGCTCGAGGTGGCCCCGACCCGGCGGCCGCAGCTCGGCGCACCGCGCGCCGGCCTTGGTGTGGCGACGCTCTAGCAGTCGCCGGCCGGCAGGTTGGTCGCGGCCCACTGGGTCAGCTCGTTGAGTGCGGGGAGCAGTCCGTTGCCCGCGGTGGTGAGGCTGTACTCCACCGAGATCGGTGGCCCGCTGTCGACCGCGCGCTCGACGAGCCCGGCCTTGGTCAGCTCGGCCAGCCGCTCGGACAGGACCGAGTCACTGATGCCGTTGACCGAGCGACGGAGGCTGGCGAATCCGGCCGGCCCAGAGATCAGCGTCGCGAGAATCACGCCGTTCCAGCGCTTTCCGAGAAATCCGAAGGCTCGAGCGAGCGCCGCATCGCACTCCTGCGGCTCATGCGCGGCGTCCCGGTCGCGTGCCATTGGAGGAGGGTACCCCCGAATCCGGTCCGGGGGGTGGCCGTTAGCGGGGGTCGGCGCTGTCCAGGACGAGGGTCATCGGCCCGTCGTTGACCAGCTCGACGGCCATGTCCGCGCCGAACCGACCGGTGTGGACCTTGGCGCCCTCGGCACGCAGCGTCGCTACGACGTGATCGACGAGAGGTTCGGCGACCGGCCCACCCGCCGCCGCGAGCCAGGACGGGCGCCGCCCCTTGCGGGTGTCCCCGTACAAGGTGAACTGGCTGATCACCATGATGGGGGCGCCGAGGTCCTCGGCGGACCGCTCCTCCGCCATAATACGGAGGCGGAAAACCTTACGTGCCAGGGCTTCTGCTTCTGTCGTGGTGTCGGTGTGCGTGACCCCGACGAGCAGGACGAGGCCCGGCTCGTCAAAGCTGCCGAGCACCTCGCCGGCGACGGTGACGCTGGCCCGGGTGACTCTCTGGACGATGCAACGCATGGCGCCCATCATGCCGTACGGGGCGGTGCGGTCGCTCAGCGGCCGAAGAGACCCTTGCGCTTGCCCTTGCCGGCGCCTGCGGCCGAACCGCCTGCGCCGCCACCAGAACCACCGGGGCGGGGTGAGGGCGTGCGGGGCGTGGTCGGGGCAGTCGGGCCGTTGGGGGCGTCGTCCTCGAGCCCCAGGGAGGACAGCTCGCGGAGCAGCATCGCCGTGTCGGCGAAGTCGGCCATGCCGCCGGAGTAGGCGTACTCCTGCTCGGGCTCCTCCTCGGCCTCTGGAGCGGGTGCCGGCGGCACCTCGACCGGCAGGTCCGACAGGTCGGAGAACATCGACGCGGAGGACGAACTGTCCTCGAAAGAGGCGTAGGCGGCGAGGCTGTCCTCGAGATCCGCCGGGGGCGACTGGGGCATCGGCTGGTACGGGGGCGGCGGCGGGGGCGAGCTGATCCGCGCGGCCTCCTCGGAGAGCTGGCGGACCGCCTCGTCGGCAGCGAGTCGCTCCTCTTCGGCGGCAGCGTGCTCGCTGGCGAGGGCCGCTTCGATGGCCAGGCGCTGGGCCTCGGCACCGAGCGCGCTGATGCGGAGGGCCTCGGCCTCGGCGGCATCGACCCGTGCGGCATGCGCCTCGGCGGCCTCGACGGCGACGCGTGCGGCTTCCGCGGCTTCGGCGGCGTGGGCGGCCTCGATCGCCGCGGCGGCGTGGTCGATCTCGACGGGCTGACCCAACAGGCGGGCGACCTCCATCGCCTGCTCGGCCGTGTGGCGGTCGGCTTCTTCCTGCGCGACGCGAGCGGTGTCGGCTTCCTGGGCGGCGAGCCAGTTGGCCTCCTCCGCGGCCAGGCGCGCGGCCTCGACCTGCTCGGCGGCGATGCGCTCCTGCTCAGCCTCTTCCGCAGCGAGCCGGTTGGCCTCTTCCTGGGCGAGGCGCATGCTTTCGGCCTCTTCGGCGGCGACCCGGTCGGCCTCCTCCTGTGCGAGCCGGTCGGCCTCCTCCTGTGCAAGGCGTGCGCTTTCCGCTTCCTCGGCAGCGATGCGGGCGTTCTCGGCCTCTTCGGCGGCAAGCCGCTCTGCTTCTGCCGCGGCAGCTTCCTCGGCGGCGAGCCGGTCGGCTTCTTCCTGCGCGAGGCGTGCGGCCTCGGCGGCGGCCTCCTCGGCGGCGAGCCGGTCGGCCTCCTCCTGCGCGAGGCGTGCAGCCTCAGCCTCTTCCTCGGCGAGGCGCGCGGCCTCGGCCTCCTCGGCGGCGATGCGAGCGGCCTCCTCGGCGGCAAGCCGGTCGGCTTCCTCGGCGGCGAGGCGCGCGGCTTCGGCTTCCTCGGCGGCGATGCGGGCAGCTTCTTCGGCAGCGAGTCGCTCGGCCTCTTCTGCGGCGAGGCGCGCGGCTTCGGCCTCTTCGGCGGCGAGCCGGTCGGCCTCTTCCTGCGCAAGGCGTGCTGCCTCGGCCTCTTCGGCGGCGAGCCGGTCGGCCTCTTCTTGCGCGAGGCGAGCAGCCTCGGCCTCTTCGGCGGCGATACGAGCGGATTCCTCGGCGGCGAGCCGGTCGGCCTCTTCGAGGGCCGCGATGCGGTCGGCCTCTTCCTGCGCGAGGCGTGCTGCTTCGGCGGCCTCCTCCGCGAGGCGTGCGGCCTCGGCCTCCTCGGCAGCGAGGCGTGCGGCCTCGGCGGCAGCGGCTTCTTCGGCGGCGAGCCGATCGGCCTCTTCCTGCGCCAGGCGTGCGGCCTCGGCCTCGGCGGCCAGGACCAGCTCGTGCTCCGCCCAGGCCTCTTCCTCTGCCTCGGCGACCTCGACGGCCAACCGTGCGTCGTACTCCGCCCAGGCCTCGACCTCGGCCAGCCGACGGGACTCGTCCAGCCACTGCGTGTGCAGGCCCCAGGCGCCGATCTCGACCAGGGCACGCTCGTCGTCGAGCCACTCCTCCTGGTCGGCCCAGGCCTGCTCCTCGACGGACAGCCGCTCTGCCGTCAGCCACTCGACGTGGTCGGCCCAAGCGGCCGGCTCGACCGAGGCGCGCAGCGCGTTCAGCCAGATGGCGTGGTCAGCCCACGCCTCGTCCTCGATCGTGGTGCGCTCGGTCGTCATCCACGACTCGTGCGCAGCCCAGGCGTCGGCCTCGACGGCGGCGCGCTCGGTCAGCAGCCACGCGTCGTGCATGGTCCATGCGTCGGTCTCGACCGACGCACGCTCGGCGGCGAGCCAGACGAGCTGGTCTGCCCAGGCCTCAGCCTCGACGGACCCTCGCAGCTCGGAGAGCCAGCTGGCGTGGTCGGCCCATGCGGCTTCCTCGACGGATGCGCGCTCGGCGGCGAGCCAGGTGAGGTGCTCAGACCAGGCGATCGGTTCAGCGGCAGCGCGCTCGGCGGCGAACCACAGGGCGTGGTCCACCCACGCGGCGATCTCGGCCTCGGCGACCTCGACGGCCATCCGAGCGGCGTACTCGACAGCGGCCTCGTCGAAAGCAGCGGCGATCTCAGCGGCGAGGCGGACGTCGTACTCGACCCACGCCTCGACCTCGGCCAGCCGGACGGTCTCGGCGAGTGCGGCGGTCCATGCCTCGTTCTCGTCGTAGGCATCGAACTCCGCCGACATGCGCTCGGCCTTGAGCCACAGCGCGTGGTGCTGCCACGCCTTGGGCTCGGCCTCGAGCCGCTCGGCCCGCTCGCGCTGGGTGCGCTCCTCGATGTCGAGGCGCTCGGACTCGCGGCGCTCGTTCTCTGCCCGTACGGACTGCAGGTCGGTGACCGTGGCGAGCTCGTTCTCGTCCGGGAGGCCGGCGGCGCGGCGACGCTCGGCCTCGGCGGTCGCGTGGGCGGCGGCCAGCTCGGCCGCAGCGGCGGCGCGGATGCGCTCGCGGCGCAGGTCGTCCTCGGACGGCGGCTTGGGCTTGTCGGCCTCGGGGTCCTTCTTGCGCGGCTTGCGGGCCGACTGCTCGAACGGGTCGTAGTTGGCCTGCTGCGGGCCGAGCAGGTCGGACAGCGCGGAGGACACCCGGGCGATGGACTGCCCGAAGGGGTCGTCGCTCGGGTCGTACGCGTCGACCGACTGTGGCTTGATCTGGTCGGTGATCGGGATCGGGCCCTGCGGCAGGTCGTCGGGGATCAGTGCCGAGGTGTCGATCTCCTCGGGGACGACCAGTTCCGGTCGTCCGTACGCGACCGACGTGATGAGCTTGGCCAGCTCGCCCAGGTCGCTGTCGGCGGAGGAACCGGCGGCGGCCCGCTTGCTCTTGGCCGGCGCCTCGGGCTCGACGGCCTCAGCCTCGACTACCTCGGGCTCCGTGAGCTCAGCCTCGACGGTCTCGGCCTCGACGACCTCGGGGTCGGCGGCGGCGGGCTCGGCGGCGGCGCTGGGCACCGAGCCGCCCAAGGCGTTGATCAGCCGCGACGCGATCGAGCCGACCGGCTCGTCGTCCTCGAACTCTTCCTCGGGCTCGTCCAGGTCGACGTCCTCGACGAGCTCGACGGATGGCTCCGGCTCGGGGGTGGTCTCGAGGACCAGCTCCTCCTCGACGACCGCCGGCGCAGGCTCGGGTGTCGCGGCGGGGGCCAGCGCGGAGGCGACCGCAGCGGTGATGTCGCTCATGGTCGCCGTGTCAAAGACGCTCGGGGCGGGTGCTTGCTCCTCGTCCTCGATCTCGTACGGGGCCGGCGCGGCTGCGGGCTCGACGGCGAGGTCTTCCTCGACGTCGAGGAGGCCGGCCTGGACGAGGCGGTACACGATCTGGCCGGCCTCGTACAACGTGTAGCCGCACTCGCGGGCCAGCTCGGCCAGGGCGCGCTCGTTGTCGACCTTGCACAGCAGTGACCACGCGTCGGCGTCGAGCATGATGTCGGCGGAGGCGGGCGCACGGCTGGACAGCACGGGTACGGCGCCCGGGCCGTGGACGGTCGGGACGATGTCGTTCCACTGCGTGTGCCGCCAGGCGACCTCGGCCAGCAGCTCGTTGACCGGCATGGGGGGAGCGACGTCCTCGCGGGCCTTCTCGGTCTTGCGGAAGCGCCAGCGGCCGTTCTGCCAGCGCATCAGGTCGCTCATCGAGTCGCGGACCTGCTCGACGACGAACGCCTCGACCACGGACTGCTCGACGAAGCCGAGGTGGACCAGCAGCTCACCGAGGCGCCAGCCCTGCAGCTCGTTGCGCTGGGCCTCCAGGGCCTCCGCGAGAGCCTCGGGTGCCAGTGCGCCGGAGGAGACCAGGCGGGCGCCTAGGGACGGGCGGCGGCCGGGTGCGGAGACGGAGTAGATGAGGCCAGTCTTGACGTAGACCAGCGCTTCGTCACCCTCGGGGTCGATGACGTGCAGGCAACCGGACATCGCCTCGGTGGCCAGCTCGGTCAGCAGCGCGGGAAGGGCTGTGGTGGTGAGGTCGCCCTTCAGCAGCACTGCGACCTCCTCGCTGGGTTTGCCCTGTTGTGTCCGGCCGCTCCGGCCGACTACTGCGCGCTCAGACCACATCGGCACGAGCAGGGCCGTTCCTAAGCCATTCGCGTGAATGGAACGGACCAAATCGGTGCGTCGGCGTGGCGCGGCGCCCGGCCCGGTCCGCCCCGCAATCCGCACGCCTGCGCGCTCGTCCCCGTACGATGCTCACGAGCCTCACGGGCAGGCACCCGCCCGTCTAGGCTGGGCGTTGAGCTCGACGGGCGCGAGGCCGGCCGTACCGCAGTGCTGTGAAGGGGTAGACCACGATGACCGAGGACCTGGGCGTGATCACCGGCGGACACCGCCGCGTCGACCGTCTGCTGGGTGAGCCGCACGACCTGGCCACGCTGAGCATGGACGACCTGCGGGTGCTGCGCGCTGACGCCGAGCAGGAGGAGACCGACGCGTCCTACCTGCGCCGCCTGCTGCAAGGCCGCATCGACATCGTGCAGGCCGAGCTGGCCGGCCGCCGGGGCGAAACCACGGGTGACCTCGTCTCCAACCTGGCGCGCATCCTGACCGCCGACGACACTCCGTCGGGGCCGCGCGGTCTGGGGCGCCACGCGACGCTCGAGCCGTCCCGCGTCGACGAGCACCGCCGCCAGGTCGAGGCGTTGGTCGCCGACATCGGCCTGTCCGACGTGTCGGCCCGCACCGACGACGAGCTCGAGGGCGCGCTGACGTCCTACCGCGGTGAGGAGCAGCGGGTCTCCAGCCTGCGCAAGCAGCTGCAGGTGCTGATGGACGCGTGCAGTGCCGAGGTCACTCGCCGCTACCGGCAGGGCGAGGTCGACGTCTCCTCCGTGCTGCCCACGGACGAGCTGCTCAGCTAACCAGCCGCACAGTCACCGGCCTGGGCCCCCCGAGGCCCAGACCGGGACTCCGCGGACCCCACGTCGGCCGAAGGGGATCTGCGGGGCCTCTGCCCTGACGAGACCGATGGTCAGACGGCGAGTTGCTGCTGCTGTGTTGCGGCCCAGAACGGGTCGGCCGGCGGCGGGTCGGCCAGCTCAGCACGGGGACAGCTGGCGAGCGTGAGCTTGGCCGCCTTGAGCGCCTCGTCGGTGAGGCTCTCGACGCTGACGCCCTTGGAGGCCCCGTACGACGTGATCGTGACCTTGTAGATCGTGATCTGGTGGCGCACCGGGCGGTCGTAGATGACCGCGATGCTGCCGATCAGCTGGGCGGTCCCGCGCATGCCGCCGAGGCCGTTCCAGGGGCGGTCATAGCGCTGCCACACCGACGACGTGGCGTTCCAGATCCCGCCGCGGGAGACGTCCTGGTCGTTGAGGGCACGCAGTACGGTGATTGCTGCCGCCTCGGAGAGCACTGCGGAGGGTCGGATGACCTGCTCCAATGTCATGTGACTCTCCCGCGCTGTAGGTGTACAGATGCCTTCGACGGATGCACGGGGTCATCTGAAGGCGCGGGCGCGACGGACGCCCCGTTCTACCCGTTCGGCCTAACGCCGTTCGTGAAGGCGTACGACATTGCCCAAGGAGGAGCGGCCACGTGTCACGCAGGGGTTGGGCGTTGTTTCTCGCGCTCTCGGTCATCTGGGGCATCCCCTATCTGCTGATCAAGGTGGCCGTCGACGGGGTCCACCCGAGCGTCGTGGTGTTCCTGCGCACCCTCATCGGCGCGGCCCTGCTGCTGCCCATCGCGGCGGCCCGCGGTCAGCTCAAGCCGGTGCTGCGTCGGTGGCGTCCGCTGCTGCTGTTCACCGCGGTTGAGATCACCGCGCCGTGGCTGCTGCTCACCGAGGCCGAGCGCAAGGTCACCAGCTCGTTCGCGGGGTTGCTCATCGCGGTGGTGCCGCTCGTGGGGGCAGTCCTCGCGTTGATCTCCGTGTCGAGCGACCGGCTCAGTCGCGACCGCCTCGTCGGGCTGCTGGTCGGGTTCGCCGGGGTCGCCGCCCTGCTCGGCATCGACCTGCACGGCGCCCACGGACAAGCCCTCGCCGCGGTGTTCATCCTGCTGACCGCCGTCGGGTACGCGCTGGGTCCCATGGTCGTCGCCCGCGCGCTCTCCGACGTTCCCCCGATGGGCGTCATCGCGCTGGCGCTCGGCATCAACGCCGTGATCTACCTGCCGTTCGCTCTTCACGACGCGCCGTCGCGCACCCCCGCCGCCAACGTCGTCTGGTCTCTCATCGGCCTCGGGGTGCTGTGTACGGCGGCGGCGTTCCTGGTGTTCTTCGCGCTCATCGCTGAGGTCGGCCCGCAGCGGGCGACCGTCATCACCTACCTCAACCCGGCGATCGCGATCCTGCTCGGCGTGACCCTGCGCGGGGAGAAGTTCACCGCGGGCATGGCGATCGGATTCCCGCTGGTGCTGCTGGGGTGCTGGCTGGCGACGGGCCGTCGCGCCGCGCCGCAGGCCGTACCGGAGGCTCTTGTCGGTGACCTCGAGGCGACATACTCGGGGGCGGTACGCGGGCGTGACGAGGAGCTGACGTGACAGAGCCGGTGGCACGGGTAGCAGGGGCCGACGACCTCGACCGCGTGGTCGAGATCCTGACCGGGGCCTTCTTCACCGACCCCACTTGGTCCTGGGCCTTCCCGGACCCGGAGCGGCGGCCGGCCCAGCTGGCGGCGCTGTGGCGGCTGCTGGTCGAGGGCGCGGCGCGCTACCCGTCGGTCTGGCTTAATGCCGACGCGACCGCCACCGCCGTCTGGATCCCGCCGGGCGGCACCGAGCTGTCCGTCGAGCAGGACGAGCGGGTGGCGCCGCTGCTGGTCGACCTGCTGGGCGCCGACGATGCTCCGCGTGTGCTGCGCATGATGGAGGGCTTCGCCGAGCACCATCCGCACAATGCCGAGCACTACTACCTCACCCTGCTCGGCACCGATCCGGCCCACCGCGGCAAGGGTCTCGGCCTGCAGCTGCTCGAGGACACCCTGGCGCTCGCCGACGAGGACGGCGTCGGCGCCTACCTCGAGGCCAGCAACCCGGTCAACGTCGCTCTCTACGCGCGGTACGGCTTCCGGCCGCACTCGTCGTTCGTCGTCTCGCCCGATGTGGCGCCCGTGACCACGATGTGGCGGGACCCCCGTACCGGAACCTGACCTCAGGCAGGCAGCGACGGCTCCGTCGAGGCTAGGCAGGCCAGACCCTCGGCGAGTCCCGTGATCAGCTCTACGGCCTCGGCCGGCAGCAGCCGAACGGTGCCCACGCAGGTGCCCAGCCGCCAGGTGCTGACCACCAGGAAACCGGCTTCGACGTGCGCCGACACGCGCACCGCACGTCCGTCGCCACGGTGGTCGGCCACCCACCGGCTGGGGACGTCGAGCGTGCTCATGCGCTCAGCGTGAGCCGCCACCGGACGATCGTCAACAGGGCACCGGGGCGGGCAGGGTCCAGCCCGGCCGGACCCGTACCGAAGCAACCCTTGTGGCGTCTCCAGCGTGATCCCCCATGGCGAGGTCTTCGGCTGTCGGCTTAACCGGCTGTAAGCCGCTGGTAAGACGAGGCATCATGGAAGGTGCTTGCACCTGCTAGCACCAGGTGCCTAGGCTCGGCGCACTGCCAGGAGGTGATCATGGTCAAGCCAGCGAACGAGCATGTCCGCGACCTCGGCCTGTTCATCCGCGAGCAGCGGCGCACCGCTGAGGTGTCGCTGCGCCAGCTGGCCAAGGCGGCCGGCGTGTCCAACCCCTACCTGAGCCAGATCGAGCGCGGGCTGCGCAAGCCGAGCGCCGAGATCCTGCAGCAGATCGCCCGCGGGCTGCGCATCTCGGCAGAGGCGTTGTACGTCCAAGCGGGCATCCTCGACGAACGCATTGCAGGCACCGAGGTGAGCGAGGCCGTCATGGCCGACCCCCACCTGCACGAGCGGCAGAAGCAGGTTCTGCTCGACATCTACGACAGCTTCCGCCGCGAAAATCTCGACACCGCACCGAACGACCTGACCGAGAGCGAGGCCTCGTGACCCTCCTGTCCGTGTTCACCAACCCGTCCGTCTTCGGGTTCGTGCGCCTGGCCATCGTCATCACCGCGGGGTTCGCCTTCTTCGACGCCATGACCCGGCCGGTTGCCGCCTGGATCTACGCAGGCGAAAATCGCAACCGTTGGCTGGCCATCACGTTCGCCGCGTTCGCGTTGCCCTGCGTCATCGGCATCTTCCAGTGGGTCGCCCTCGGTGCGGCGATCTTCTACCAGGTCGACAAGAAGCCCAAGCTCGCGCAGTACCAGCCGCCGCGGCGCCGCGAGAACGACCTGCACGACAACTGGCGCTGACCGCTTCACTCAGGGGCGTCGCCTGTCTGGTCAACGGTACGGGTCGGCCGGTCACCGTCTTCGTGCCCGGCCTCGGCGGCTCTATCGACCACCTCCGACCTCTGGGCAGCGGCGTGCCCGGCACCCGGGTGTTCTGCGAGCTCGTAGGTGAAGAGGCCCCGGACGACTTTGCCGGACTGGCAAGAACATTCCGTACGGTCGCCGACCGCTTCGACGCCGACCGCGCGCTTGGCGTCTCTCTCGGTGCGGGGGCGTTGCTGCGGATCCTGAGTGAGACCCCGACCCGGTTCGCCCGCGTGGTGCTCTACCTGCCGTCGGCGCTCGCCACGGTCACCGCCCGGCGTCGCGAGCAGCTGGCCGCGATGGTCGCGATGGCCGAGATGGGGGACATCCACGCGCTGAGCGTGCTGCTCGGTGAGGAACTGCCTGTTGCTGTACGGGCTAGCCGCCCTGCGGTGGACGCGTCTCAGACCCGGGCCGGTCGCCTGGCGAGCCCGGAAGGCCTGCGGTTGTTGAACAATCTGGCCGCCGGCGCCGCCCCGGTCGAAGGCCCGCTCGACGCGGTGACCGCCCAGGTCCTGGTGATCGCGGCGGCTGGCGACGACGTACACCCGGTCGGTGTCGCGGAGGAGATCGCGGCGGCACTCCCGTACGCACAGCTGCATGTGTTCGAGACGCCGGCCCCGCTGTGGCACGCCCGAGCCGAGCTCCGCGCGCTGATCTCCGGCTGGCTCAGCGCTTAGCGGCCTCGCGCGCCGCGATGCGGGCGAGCACCTCGGGGCGGCGCAGCGGCGGGATGGTGGCCGGCGGCTGCTTGCGTGCCGGCAGCTCGGCGAGCAGGCGTGCCGTCGTGGCGGCTACCTCGGCGACGGCCAGCTCAAACGCGTCGTGAGCCGCGGTCGGCACCTTCTGCAGGCCGGTGACCTTGCGCACGTATTGCCGGGCGGCTGCCTCGACCTCCGTCGGGGTGGCGGCCGGTTCGAGTCCGCGCAGCTCGGTGATGTTGCGGCACATGGGTGTTCCTTCCTAGAAACCCTCAGAAGCCAAGGTCGAGCAGCTCTTCGTGGAACCCGCCGAACCCGCGCTCGCGGTCGACGAGGTGGACCTCGAGGATCCAGTGGCAGGTGGCGCCGGACTTGTCCGTACGGCGCATCGGGGTGTCGTTGCCGGGCGCGATGTAGGACTCGATGTCGTCGCCGGCGATCTTCTCGTGCGGGAACTCGCCGACCAGGTGGCCCGCGATGGCCCCGCCGAACTCCCAGCCGGCCCGCTCGGACTCGGCGACCATGAAGGCGTAGAGCTGGGCGCCGGTGATGTCCGGCCTGGCCTCGAAGTGCTGGCGGCCGGCCTCCCACACCACGGGCAGCGCGTCGCGCAAGCGCGCCTTGACCGGGTCGCCGCCAACGACGAAGGTACGGCCAAAATCGGCCTCCCACGCCTCGAAGATCGGGCCGAAGTCGAGGAAGACGATGTCGTCGTCGCTGATCGCCCGGTCCGGCGGGTTCTCTCGGTACGGCTGCAGCGTGTTGACGCCGGCCCGTACGATCCGCTTGTGCCAGTGGCGGCTGACGCCGAACATCTCCGCCGCGAGATCACGGATCGCGTTGCTGGCGGTGGTCTCCAGTACGCCTGGCGCAATGATGCCGTCGGACTCGACAGCCGCGAACAGCGCCACGGCCTTGGCCTGGGCCTCGAGCAGCCGGGCGGCCCGCGTCGTCTCGTCCGTGGTCGTCGTCATGGCCTTCACGGTAGCCGCAACCGACAGGAAACGTCGTCGTGGGATGGTGGCTGCTCACCCTGACCTGGGAGGCGCGCGCCGTGGACACCTCTGTGCTGGCAACGAGTTTCGGGGCTCAGCTGCCCGGCTGGGTCCTCGACGAGCTCGTCGGTGCGCCCGACGTCCTGGCCACCGACGAGGACAGGGTACGACTGACCAACGCACTGGCGTCGCGCAACCATCGTGAGGGCACGGGTGGGCCGTTCGCCGCGCTCGTGGTCGACTCCGCGACAGGCGTGCTGGTGTCGGCCGGGGTCAACGTCGTGCTTGCGTCCGGGCTGTCGTCGACCCATGCCGAGGTGGTGGCCCTGTCCCTCGCGCAGACCCGGATCGGCGGCTGGAACCTGGGTGCAGCAGGCACTCCGGCCCTTGAGCTTGTCGTCAACTGGCGGCCGTGCGTGATGTGTTACGGGGCCGCGATGTGGTCTGGCGTGCGGCGGCTGCTCATCGCGGGGGAGGGCCCCGAGGTGGAGGACCTCACCGGCTTCGACGAGGGCCCGATGGTCGACGACTGGGCCGAGCAGTTCGAGTCGCGTGGCATCTCGGTGACCAAGAACGTGCTGCGCGACGAGGCGATCGCGGTGTTCCGGGAGTACGGCGCCCGCGACGACGCCGTCGTCTACAACGCCCGCTGACCCAAATGACTGTGCACTTCTTCCCGCATTTCCGGGACAAGGTGCGCAGTCATATCCTTGATCACGCCCGTGGTAAGCCAGGAGCCCTCACGAGGTGCGGTTACAGCTGCTCGGCGGTGTGCGCGTCCGGGCGGATGTCGTGGCCGGGCATCGGGTGCCCGTGCTCGGTGGTGACCCGGTCGATCGACTCCTGACCGACCATCTCCCAGATCTCTGCCGGCTCGTCGTTGCCGCGCAGGTGGGTGAGCTGCTCGACCGGCTCGTAGACGTCGAGCAGGCCAGGGGCGTCGGACGGGGTGAGCAGCCGCCGCACCCCGTCAGCGACCGTGGTGCTGTTGCCATCGTGCTTGCCGCCGCGCAGCACGACGAGGAAGGAACCGAGCTCGCTCATGACGCCTCCGTCGTGGACTTGGTGACGCGGACCTTACCCGTACGAGATGAGGTTAGGCGTTTTGTCGATCGGCGTACGGGTCGGCCGACGAACCTGGGAGTGGGCCGACCGGGCCCTGGCTGATAGGACGTACGACATGGCTGAGTTTCTGATCCTGATCTACGGCGACGAGCAGCAGTGGGACGCCGAGACCGAGGCGGACAACCGGGAGAAGGACGCGGCGCACCGTGCGTTCGTCGCGGCGGTCGGCCCCGGGCTGCGCGAGGGTAGGCAGCTGGCCGCCTCAAGCGCCGCGACCACGCTCCGGGCGCGGGGCGGCAAGCCGTGGGCGACCGATGGTCCGTTCACAGAGAGCAAGGAGGTCCTCGGCGGCTTCTACTTCATCGACGTCGCTGACCGCGCCGAGGCGGTCCGGCTGGCGAGCATGTTGCCCGAGCTGACCAAGCCGTACTGCGCGGTCGAGGTCCTGCCCGTCCACGCTCCCTAGTGGCCGGACATCGGGGATGCTGTACGGATGCGTGAGGACGACGGCTTCGCCGACTACGTCGAGCGGTACGGGCGCCACCTCGTCCAGGTCGCCTATCTGCTCACCGGCGACGAGGGGGTGGCGCGCGACGTTGTGCAGCGGGCGCTGTCGCGGGCGTGGTTGTCGTGGGGTCGGCTGAGCGAGCTGCCCAATCCGGACAGTTACTTCCTGCGGGGCGTGGTCACCAGCCGGGCACTGCGGCACGAACCGCACGACGACGATCCGTTGGCTTGGTTGCGACGGGAGCAGCGGGCGGCCATCGTGCTGCGGTTCTTCGAGGGTCTGCCGGACGGCCGGATGGCCGCGGTGATGGACACGCCGCAGGCGACGGCGCGCAGCGTGCTCGAGGCGGGCGTCGCAGCACTGGACGTCACTGACCTTGGGAACGTGCTGCGCGCGCGGGCGGAGGACGTCGGTGACGAGTCGTTGCTGCCGGCCGTCCGTGCGCGGGCGGACAAGGTACGTCGCCTGCGGCTGGGCGGTGTCATCGGGGCGGGCGTGCTCGTCGTCGTCGTCGTGGCCGGCGTGGCCGACCTCGCGTTGACCGCGTCGCAGCGCGCACCGGCGGGCGCTAGGCCGGTCCTCGACCCGCAAGCACTGCAGGGCAAGACCTGGTACCTCACCTCCTGGACCACCTCGTCCGGCTCCGTCGTGGAGCCGGCGAGCGGGCCGGCTCCCAGCCTGGTCTTTCAGAGTCGAACCACCGCGACGACCACTGATCCCGCCGAGACCACCTGGATCTTCCGCCTCGGTCAAGGCACGGCCGTCGGGGTGCTGGTCCATGGCGGGACGAGCACGGCCGCGGCAGTGTCGTCTGACGCTGCTGTCACGACGGTGCTCGAGGGGACGTCGAGCTGGCGGATCACCGGCACCACGCTGGTCTTCCACAAGGGTCCGTACAACCTCACCTACAGCAGCGACCCGGCGGCTGCGCAACACGGGTGAAATGTGCACGGTTCATTCTGGGACGTATGGCGCTCACCGACTTCACTGAGATCCCGGTCATCGACATGTCCGGGCTGCTGACCGGCGACGAGTCGGCGCAGCGCGCGGTCGCCGACGAGATGGGCCGCGCAGCCCGCGACGTCGGCTTCTTCTACCTCACCGGTACGGGCATGGACCCCGCGTTGTTCGACGGGGTCCTCGCAGCAGCGCAGGCGTTCTTCGAGCAGCCTCGTGAGGCCAAGATGGCCAACTACATCGGACTCTCGCGCAACCACCGCGGCTACGTCCCGGAGGGTGAGGAGATCTTCGCCGGCAAGACCTCCGACCTCAAGGAGGCGTTCGACCTCGCGGCCGACTTGCCCGCCGACGATCCCGACTACCTCGCCGGCAACCCGATGCTCGGACCCAACCAGTGGCCCGACCTGCCCGGGTTCGCCGAGCAGGTCAACGCCTACTACGAGGGGGTACGGGCCGTCGGTGACCACGTCTTCCGAGGGCTGGCGCTAGGCCTCGGTGAGGCGGCCGACTACTTCGACAAGGTGGTCACCAAGCCGCCGTCGCAGTTGCGGCTGATCCACTACCCGGTCGACGAGACCGCGGCCAGCCGCCCCGGCATCGGCGACCACACCGACTACGAGGCCTTCACCCTGCTCCGCTCGACCAGCCCGGGCCTCGAGGTGCTGACCGGCGGTGGCACCTGGATCGACGCACCCCCGATGCCCGACGCGTTCGTGGTCAACATCGGCGACATGCTCGAGCTGTGGACCAATGGCGAGTACGTTGCGACGACCCACCGGGTGCGCGCCGTCGAGCAGGAGCGCTGGTCGTTCCCGCTCTTCTTCAGCGTCGACTACGACACGCTCGTCGTGCCCATGGAGCGGTTCTCCGCGCCTGGCAAACCCCAGCTCGAGCCGCTCGTGGCCGGCGAGCACCTCTACGCGCAGACCGCCCAGAGCTTCGTCTACCTGCAGAAACGGTTGGCCGCCGGCGAGATCTCGCTGCCGGAGCGGTCGGTGGGGCTGTCGTCGTTCGGCCAGGAGACGCGGCTCAAGGCCGCCAGCGTCACCGGCTGATCCGCGCGGGCACGTTCGTCCGAACCAAGCCGATCAAAGGAGTGGTACGGGCGTGTGCGCGCCCTGTCGGCTCCTTTGATTCGCGAAGGTTGGCTGTGAGGCGGCCATTTTCGGCGACTTTGGCGCCAACCTTCGGGGCGTGCCACTACGAGGTTCAGCCAGCATCGGCCCTCGTTTTCACCGGCCGATGATCCAGCGGGCTTCGTACGGCGCGAGCCAGACGTTGCCGTCGTCCCCGGACTCCGTCGGTCGACCGGTGAGGACGTCCACGCTTTCGGCGAGGTCGAGCTCCGCGAGCCGGAAGAACGACCAGGGCCGCCAGGTCTCGGTCACGTTGTAGAGCCCGAGCATCGGCCCGAGCGGGTGGCTGCGCAGCACCGCCAGCACTCCCGGGTCGCCGGCGGGCAGGGCCTCGGCGGGCCAGGACGCGTGGAGGTGCTCGAGCCCCGCCCGTACCGCTGCGAGGTGCTGGATGCCGGCGAACATCCGGCCGGGCACGGTGTCGGGTTGGGAGCGCAGATCGGCTACGGGCCAGGGCATCCGGGGCCGGTGGACCCAGCGGTTGTCGTCGGCGTGACCGGGCTCGCTCGCCCATGCGTCGTCGTTGGGCAGGCCGAGCTCGTCGCCCATCCACAGCACCGGGACCCCGCCGAAGCCGAGCACGATCGCGTGGGCCAGCAACAGCTGGCGTACCCCGAGATCGACGCCTGCCGGATCGACCGCCGCGGGGTCCTGCCATGCCGCGTCGAGTCCGACGAGAGCCGCCGCCATGCCGCTGATCCGCCGGTCGCCGGTGGCCGGGTTGTACTGGAACACCAAGCCTCGGGACGTCGAGCCGGGGAAAATGCCGGCGTACCAGTCGGAAAGGAACGACCGGTGGTCCCAGCCGTTCAATCCCACGGCTGCCGCGTCGTCGTCGGCGATCGCCCAGCCGATGTCGTCGTGGCAGCGGACGTAGGTGATCCAGGCGCTGTTGGTCGGCGCGGTCGGCAGGTTGCGCAGGGCGTGCACCGTCAGCCGTACGTCACGCGTCGCCAGCATCGACCAGATCTGGACCATGAGGCTGTTGTGGTAGGCGAGCTCGCTGACCTTGCCGTGGTGCTTGCCCTGGCCGAGGTAGTGCACGAGGTCGGACGGCGCGACGATCGCCTCGGCCTTGAAAATCGTTGCAGGGCAGGCGATCCGGGTCACCGCGTGCAGCGCCTGGGTGATGGCGTGCACCTCGGGCTGGTTCTGGCTGTTGGTGCCGAGTCGCTTCCAGACGAACGCGATCGCGTCGAGCCGCAGCACCTCGACGCCCGCGTTGGCGAGGAACAGCACGACGTCGGCGTACTCCGCGAACACGTCCGGGTTGGACCAGTCGAGGTCCCACTGCCACTCGTTGAACGTCGTCCAGACCCAGCCCTGCAACGCGTCGTCCCAGGTGAAGTTGCCGGGCGCGAAGTCGGGGAACACCTCGGGCAGCGTCGCCTCGTACGCGTCGGGCATCGTCCGGTCGGGGAAGACGTGGAAGTACGCGCGCTTGGCCGCATCACCGTCGCGGGCCTCGACCGCCCAGGCGTGCTCGCGGGCCACGTGGTTAAGCACCAGGTCGAGCACCAGGCTGATGCCCTGGCTACGCAACGAGGCGCTCAGCGACCGCAGGTCGTCCATGGTGCCCAGGTCGGGGCGCACGGTCCGGTAGTCGGCGACCGCGTAGCCGCCGTCGTTGTCGCCTTCGCGCGGCAGCAGCAGCGGCATCAGGTGCAGGTAGGTGACCCCGAGCTCCTTGAGGTACGGGACGCGGTCGCGCACGCCGGCGAGGTCACCGGCGAAGCGGTCCGCGTACGTCGCGTATCCCAGCATCTGCGGCGACTGGAACCAGTCCGGCTGCAGGGTGCGGCGCTGGTCGAGCAGCAGCAGGTCGTCGTCCCGCTCGACGTAGGCGCGCGCTGCGGCCCGTACCAGCCGCTCGGCGAGCTCGTCGGTGTCGGCGTAGACCTCTCGGAGGCCGTTGACCAGGTCGTCCCACCAGCGGTCCAGCCGTAGCGCGAACAGCTCGCGCCGATGGGCGGGCAACCCGGCCAGCTCGGCCGCCGCAGCGTCGTGGATGCGTGAGGGCGCCGTTGCCATGGGCACATCCTGCACGGTCGACCAGGGCGTGTCAGACGGAGGGGGGTGTCGCCGCGCGGACGGCTTGCGCGCCCGCCTCGTCGCCCCGTGCGAACAGGCCCGCGACGACGCCATCGACGTCTGCGGCGGGTCGGTTCTGGCTGAGCTTGGCCTTGGCCTCGACCCGGCTGATGACCAGCTCGACGCCGACGATTGCCCGCAGCTGCCCGTCGATGTACGCCGCAGGCGCGTCGTCGACCGACCACGCCCGCGGCTCGCGCGCCTCGTGGAAGTCGGTGAGCCGGCCGACCAACGACGACAGCCAGGTGACGTCGTCATGGACCACGAGCTGCCCGTACACGTGGGCGGTCAGGTAGTTCCAGGTCGGGACGACGCGGTGGTTCTCCGCCTTGGAGGCGTAGAAGTTGGGTGAGATGTACGAGTCGGGGCCGTGGACGATGACCAGCGACTCGCCGGTTGCCGCTCGCCGCCACTGGTCGTTGTTGCGCGCCACGTGGCCGAGCAGCGATCCGTGCTCGCCCGCGTCGGGGTCGTACAGGAACGGCAAGAACGTGGCGACGAGACCCTCGTCGGTGAGGGTGACCAGATCGGCTGCGGCGCCCTGCGACAACAGCGCCCGTACGTCGTCATCGGTCGCCGCGAAGTGTTGGGGTACGTACATGCCTCCACGATCCCACGTGCGACTAGGCGGAGAGCGCATCGAAGCGGGCAAGCGCTCGGCGAAGGAGGTCGACCACCCGTGCCTCGTGGCGACGGATGGCCGACGCCGGCAGTCGCAGCACGAGCACACCGTCGACACCGATCTCGGCATCTCGCCACATGTCGTCCCAGTAGGACTCTGGCTCGAGGTGCAGCCCACCGTCGATCTCGAGCGTCAACCGTGCGTCGATCCAGATGTTGTCCAGGTAGCGCTTGCGTCCGCCTTCGTACCGGACGACCTGGCGGTCGGGCTGCGGCAACCCGTTCCGGCGGAGCAGGCGGGCGAAGTCCACCTCTGGCAGCGAGTGGGCGCCCCCCTCGATGTCCGACAGGACCTCGAGGCAGAGTGCGCGGTGACGTGCCCGCGGAAAGTCGACGAGAGCGACGGCCAGATCCGAGGCTCGTACGAGCCGTTGCTGTACCGCGGAAGCGAGCACGGCGACGGCGTCGTCAGCGGACCTTCGACCCAACGCAGTCTCGACGACCGCTCGGGGCAGGCGAGTGCAGGGTGGCTGCCGCACCGGGTGCAGCTGATGTTCGCCCAGGTCGCGGCAATGGTGGACGCGTACGTCCGGCTGGGCGGAGAGCTGGCGCCGCGTGTCGATCACGACATGGACCACGTCGTCGACGTGGCCCTTGAGTCCTTGGATCGCGGCGCTGCTCGGGCCGTACAGCCCAGCCACATGACGCAGTCCGTCACTCGCCCAGAGCACCGCACACCACTCGCGCGTCTCGCGGTTCAGCGGGCCGTTGTGGCTGACGAGGACCGACGGATACGGCCGCTGCCAGCGTCCGGCGTCGATCTGGTGACGCAGTCGCCCCTTGCTGATGCCCATCGCGAACGCCTGTCGCGCGTGGATGGCTTGGCGCTGCTCACGGAGCAGCGAGGCCAGGTCGGCAGGGTCGGCGGTCGCCATGGATCAACGGTCCCGGGCGCACGTCACGACGCCCAGGCCTGTCGCCGAGCTGTGGACAACCTGACGCTTCTTGATCCACAGAGAATGTGCGCTGTCGGGACACCCCAGATTCTCTGTGGATCATGAAGGCGGCTACAGCGCGGCGGCGAGTGCGAGCAGCTGTTCGTCCGACCCGGGAGCACCCACGAGGCACAGCCCGACCGGCAGGCCGTCAGGGCCGTCGACCGGCAGCGTCAGCCCCGGCAGGCCGCCGATGGACGCGGCCACGGTCAGCGCAAGCAGCCGGTTGCGCACCTCGGGCGAACGCGCCTGCTCGGGCGTCGGCGCGGTGACCGGCACGGTCGGCAAGAGCATGATGCGGTGCTGGAGCGTCTCGGCCAGTTGGGCCCGGATCTCGGCCGCTCGCTGCTGAGCCGTGGCGACCTCGTCCGGTGCGAGTTGCGACGCCGCGGTCATGCGGGTGTGCACGTCCGGTCCGAGCTCGGGGTCCGCGGCGCTAACCCACTCGCCGAACGTCCGCCACACCTGGGCTCCCTGGGTCACCGTGAACGTCTGCACCATCGACGCTGCGGACGGCAACTCGGCCGCCTCGTGCACCGGCAGCAGCTCGCCCAGCCTGGTGAGGGTCGGCGTGAGTGCCGCGACGACCTCAGGATCGGCCTCCGACCACAGACTCTGCGGTACGAGGAACCCGTCGGCCTCGGTCGCGTCCGCCGGCCGCAGCAGGACTCCCGCAGCCGCGGTCAGCAGGTCGAGCGAACGTGCCATGACCCCCACGGTGTCGTGGGTGGGGCCGAGCGCCATTGCCCCGGTGACGCTGATGCGGCCCCACGTGGGTCGCAGGCCGTAGAGCCCGCACCACGCCGCAGGCACCCGTACCGAACCTGCCGTGTCGGTCCCCAACGCAAGGTCGGCCAGGCCCGACGCAACGGCGACGGCCGACCCGCTGGACGAGCCGCCGGGGGTGCTCCCCGGCACGCGCGGGTTGTCGAGGTCGCCGTAGTGGTAGTTGCTGCCGGCCAGGCTGTAGGCAAGCTCGTCGGTGTGCGTCTTGCCGACGACC
The DNA here is from genome assembly GCA_033097465.1 of Acidothermaceae bacterium B102. Classification (GTDB taxonomy): domain Bacteria; phylum Actinomycetota; class Actinomycetes; order JAWWOL01; family JAWWOL01; genus JAWWOL01. Next base: position 1,013,832 of record AP028633.1, on the reverse strand, counting down.
CGGGCGCCGGCGGCGCGCAGGGTCGCGACCGCCTCGGCGTCGTGGGCGGCCGACGGGTGGCTCTCGAGCCAGGTCGGGTTGCCGCCCCCGGTGGGATATCCGCCAAGGTCGAAGACGTCCTTGACCGCGAGGCGCTGGCCGTCGAGGACGCCCGCCGAGGTTGGCTCCAGCGACAGGCCGCTTGCCCACGGGACGAACGGCGACTCGAGCCTCATCGGGTCACCCGGCACTCCAGCGCCCACCGCGGGGCGGCCGCCAGGGCCGCAAGGAAGTCCTCGGGATCGGTGTAGCGACGGTCGTCGACCAGCTGGGCCTGCACCGGGAAGTCCACCTCGTCGTTGACGAAAGGGTACGGGTCGAGGCGCAACCGGAAGGGCCCGGTGTTGCGGCACTCCAGCGCTTGCAGCGACCCGTCGGGCATCGGCAGCGGGGCAATGCGGCCGTCGACAGCATGGCGGAAAGCGAACTGCAAGGACAGTCTGTCCCACACCTGCAACAGGAAGTAGGCCTGCCGGACCGAAGGCAGGTCGGCCGCGGCGGGGGGCGCGTGGTGGCCGAAGGACCGGTGCGCCAGGTCATCTTGCAGGGCGGCCATGTCGCGGAGGAACTCGTCCACCAACGCCCGCTCGTCGGCGCTGAGCGTCTGGTCGCCCAGTTCCTCGAGTCGATAGCTGCCGTACCTGTCGTTGTAGAGCCCGGCGCCGTGCATGCTGACCAGCAGCCCGGTCCACGGGTCGTGCTCGGCGGCGCGCGCGATGCCGGCCCGGTAGGCGGCGATGTGCTCGTCCTTGGGGATGGCGATGAACTGGTACGGCTGCGCGGTGTGCGGGTCGAGCGTCGGCCGCGACTCCCACACCGCCCAGCCGTCGTCATGATGGGTTGCCGCCAGGGTTGTCGCGAGCCCGGGGTCGGGCAGCGGCAGCACCTCGTCGTTGCCCCAGGCAGCCGCGAACAGCCCGGTCTGCACCCCGTGCTCGGGCTGGTGGACGACGAGGAGGCGGTCCTCGTACCGGCTGAGGATCATGCCAGCGGGTCGAGATCGGAGCGGCGCATGCTGCAGTGGACGCCCTGGACCCCGTCGACGACCTGGCTCACCGCGAAGTTGCCGGCGGCGCTGAGGTAGGCGTAGGCGATGTGCTCGGGCAGGCCAAAACGCTGACCCAGCAGGACAAGGGCGTTGCGGGTGGCGTCCTTCATGGCGCGGCCGAGGTCGGCGTCGAGCCCGGTCGCCACGTACACCTCGTCGGTCTGGCCCCAGGGTGCGCTGAGGGCTCCGGCAAGCCGCCGGACGGTCGGGTCGGCATGGAGGGTCAGCCGTAGCGTCGCGCGCAGCGGTGCCTCGAACGCGGTGAGCGCCACCTCACCGTCGCCCTGCGCGAAGTGCGGGTCACCCACGTAGAACATCGCCTCGTCGACCTGCACGGGAAGGAAGAGGTGGGAGCCGAGGCCGAACAGCGACACATCGAGGTTGCCGCCGTGGCGCCCGGGCGGCACCGAGTGGACTGGCTCGTCGGTGGCCGCGGCGACGCCCATGATGCCGAGGAACGGATTGAGCGCGAACCGCACCGAGCGTCCGTCGCCGACCGCGATGACCCCCTGGTCGTCCTCGACCGTGGCCAGCACGCAGACCGGGTCGGCCGCGTCCGGCGAGGGCAGCTCGCCCGGCAGTGCGCCCTTGCCGTGCCGGTTGCTGATGATCCCGTACGAGGCGCGGCGCTCGAGGGCGAGGACCTCGACCTCCAGCACGTCGCCGGGCCGGGCGCCACGTACCGCGATGGGACCGGTGACCACGTGCGGTCCGACCACGGCGGGGTCGTGCTGGCGGCCGCTGGCAGCGATCGCGATGGCGTCGTCGAGCACGAGGGACGGCGGGATGCCGTACGACCCGAAGAAGGCCACCGGGTCGCGGCCCTGGTCCTCGAGCACGCCCTCGTGGCTGATCGTGTCGAAGCAGACGGTCTCGCCAGAGACGATGGACAGCAAAGATGCGGTCGCCGCGTTGGGCAGGAGGCCCCAGAGGACCTCGTCGGGGAGCGAGCCGACGTGGTGGGAGGCTGAGGAAGTGCGCACCGGGTCAGCGCCGCCTTGGGGTAGCGTCACGTAAGCAAGATTGCATACGACCATTACGGATCTGTTTCATCGTACACAATCGCCTGTGTGGGGGAGTGCATGGCAGAGCGACCGCCGTCCGCCGGCGATGACGCGGTGGTGGGGCCAGCGGGGCCAGCGGGGCCGGCGGGGCCATTGCTGCCCGGCTCGAGCAAGGACCGCCGCATCGCGCCGCAGGCGCTGGCCTCCGCTATTCGCGACCGGGTCATCCGTGGTCAGTACCCTCCCGGTCACCGGCTGACCGAGGACGATCTCGCCGAGCAGTACGGCGTCTCGCGCATCCCGGTGCGGGAGGCGCTGCGGCTGCTCGAGGGCGAGGGCTTCGTCCGGGTGATCCCCTACACCGGGACCTTTGTCGCCGAGCTGACCGCCCAGGATGCGGCCGATCTGCTCGAGATCCGGGGTGTTCTCGAGCCGCTGGCGGCCGCCCGTGCGGCGGAAACACGGACAAACGTGCACCTGGACGGGCTGCGGGAGATCTTGTCCGAGGGCTATACAGCGCTGGCCAAGGAGGATCTTGAGCTGCTCGCCGAGCTCAACACCCGGTTCCACACCGTGCTGACCGAGGCCTCCGGCAATGTCACCCTCAACCAGATCATCGGCACCCTGCGGCACAAGATCACGTGGGTCTACTCCGTCGAGCTGCCTCGCCGGGCCGCCGACTCGTGGGCTGAGCACCGGTTGATCATCAACGCCCTGGAGCGGGGTGACGCCGACAGCGCCCGGGCGCTCATGGTGGCGCATGTCCGCTCCGCGCAGGCCGCCTATCGGCTTCGTCCGGCGCTCCCCGGAGCTAGCTAGCGCCACCGGGGCCGCCACCCTTGGCCGCTCCGCTCAGGGCCGAATCCTGCCGGGAACACAGCGTTAACCCGCTCGGCGCCGATCTTGTCATGCAGCAGAAACATTCAGGTCGTATACAACTGGGGTGGCTTCGATCAGACAGGTGATCGGACCGAACCTCACGCGCTGGCTCCCCGGCCGGCCGGAATCGACGTGAAGCAATGAACAGAGCTCCCCGCCCCCTCACCGCGCTCGTCGGCGTCGCCTCCCTCGCGGTGGTCCTCGCCGGCTGCGGCTCCTCGTCCACCTCGTCCAGCGCCGGCGCCGCGGCGGCGACCAGCGCAGCGGCGGCAGCCACCAGTGCGGCTGCGGCGGCGACCACCCCGGCAGCGGCGAGTGCTGCCGCTACCAGCGCCGCTGCCGCAAGCGCTGCTGCGACCAGTGCTGCCGCCACCAGCGCAGCGGGGGCCACGAGTGCTGCGGCCTCGGCGGCGGCCACTTCGGCTCCGGCGAGTGCGGCGCCGACGCTGACCTGCGACGCGATCAAGGCGAAGTACCCGGCGGTCGCCGGCAAGAAGTTCACCGTCGGCATCGCCCCGACCATCCCCGGCTACGAGACCATCGACCCCAAGGACCCGAGCCAGTTGGTCGGATTCGACGTCGACTTCTTCAAGGCCGTGTCGGCCTGTGCCGGCTTCACCTACTCCTACAGCCGGGCCGACTTCCAGACCCTCGTCCCGTCGCTCAACGCCGGCCGGATCAACCTGGTCATCAGCAACCTGATCGCCTCGGCTGACCGGGCCAAGCAGGTCAACTTCGTCATCTACCAGAAGGACGAGGAGGCGCTGATCGTCGCCAAGGGCAACCCGAAGAACATCAAGGAGGTGGGCGACCTCTGCGGCAACCGGCTCGCAGTGTTCCCGGGAACGCTCCAGGCCGGCATGGCGGCGACGCAGAGCACCGCGTGTGTCGCCGCAGGCAAGAAGGCCATCACCATCAACACCTACGCCGACTTCAACGGCTGCCTCCAGGGCGTGCTCACCGGCCGCAGCGACGCGTTCATCAATCCGGTCAGCGTCGTCGCCGACAGCGTCGCGAAGTACCCGACAAAGCTGTCCGCCACCGCGCCGATCGCGGAGTTCCGTTCGCTGATCGGCATCGCGTTCCAGAAGAGCGAGACCGACCTGCGTGACGCCGTCTACGCAGCCGTCGCCAACGTCCAGACCGCCGGCACCGAGAAGGCGCTGTTCACCAAGTGGAAGCAGGACCCGAACGACGAGGCCACCGCGTCCCTGCTGCCCTGATCCCTGCAGCAGCGGTACGGCCGGCAGCGCGCGTCGCTGCCGGCCGTACCGCGGTCCGTTCGACCACCGATCAGCACTCAGTACGAGAGGTACGACCGTGAGCGACTTCTGGCACTACTTGACGCTTCCCTACCTCTGGGGCGGCGTGCGCATCACCCTCGAGCTGGCGGTGTCGTCGCTGCTGGCCGCGATCGCGCTCGGGGCGGTGCTGGCGGAGGGCCGCCTCACGAGGTTCGCGCCGGTGCGTGTGCTCGCCTCAACCTACATCTACATCATCCGCGGCACTCCGCTGCTGCTGCAGATGGTCATCATCTTCGACGCGCTGCCGTCCGTGGGCCTCACCCTGTCCCCCTTCACCGCAGCGTTCGTCGCGCTCACCCTGAGCGAGGCTGCCTTCTTCGCCGAAATCCTGCGCGGCGGGGTCATGGCCGTCGACCGCAACAACTTGCTGGCTGCCCAGGCCCTGGGCATGACGCCCGCGGTGACCCGCCGGCGCATCGTCTGGCCGCTGGCCTTGCGGGCGATCATCCCCAGCCTGGGCAACGAGTTCATCAACCTGATCAAGTCGACGTCGCTGGTCTCGGTCATCTCGGTCGCCGACATCCAGCAGCGCTCGACCTACCTGTCCTCCCAGTCGTTCATCTTCTTCCCGGTCTTCCTGGCCGCCGGGGTGATGTATCTCGTGCTCACCACGGGAGTCTCCGGACTGCAGGTGCTCTGGGAGCGTCACGTGAGTCTCGACCGGCAGAGCGGGCTGAGCTGGTTCGATTGCTTCATCAGCCTGACCGGCCGGAACAGTCGGCCGGCCAACACGGTCGACGGCCTCCTTGTGCGCCCGGCTCAGGACCTCGACCCGATCCGAGTCGACATCCCTCAGGCAGCTGGCGATGTCGCGCCGGGGCGACCACTGTTCGCCCAAGCCCGCGCAGCCGTCGTGAGTGAGCGCCACCCGGGCCGGCAGCTGCTGTTCTGCCAGGACGTGTGGAAGTCCTACGGTGACCGGGTTGTGCTCGGCGGCGTCGACCTGCGGGTCACCAGCGGCGAGGTCGTCGCGCTGCTCGGCTCGAGCGGCAGCGGCAAGTCGACCATGCTGCGCATGATCAACCACCTCGAGGCCATGGACAGCGGCACGATCACCGTGGCCGGTCACCGGGTCGGCTACACCGAGGGCGGATCGCCGGAGCAGTCGCCGCGGCGGCTCGCGCAGGCCCGCGCCGACGCCCGCATCGGCATGGTGTTCCAGCACTTCAACCTGTTCCCCCACCTGACCGCGCTGCAGAACGTCATGGCTGCCCCGATATACGTCTACGGCGAGGACAAGGCGACGGCGAGCCGGCACGGCATGGAGATGCTGGACGCCGTCGGGCTCGCCGACCACGCCGACAAGCTGCCGCACCGGCTCTCCGGCGGCCAGCAGCAGCGGGTGGCCATCGCCCGGGCGCTGGCCACCAAGCCGCAGCTCATGCTCTTCGACGAGCCGACCAGCGCCCTCGACCCCGAGCTGGTCGGCGAGGTGCTGGTCGTCATGCGCCAGCTCGCCGCGGACGGCATGACGATGATCGTGGTCACCCACGAGCTGCGCTTTGCCCGCGACGTGGCCGATCGCGCGATCTTCCTCGAGGGCGGCCGCATCGTGGAGGACGCGCCTGCCCGCGAGCTGCTCACCGCCCCCAAGGAGCCGCAGACCCAGCGGTTCCTCGCCTCCCTCGTCGGCATGCCGGCCTAGCCCAGGAGCACCTGTGTTCTTCTCCGAGATCGTCGACCTGGGGCACCCGCTGTACGACGGGATGCCCTGCCACGCAGCCTCCATCACGTCGTTCTACACCGTGGACAGCTTTGCCAAGACACGGAAGATGAGCGACGGCCGCATGGGGCTGGAGAATAAGATGATGCTGTTGAGCGAGCACACCGGCACCCACCTCGATGCGCCCTCGCACTTCCATGAGGGAGGCGCCTCCGTGGACCAGATCCCGCTCGAAAACCTTTTACTGCCAGGCCATCTGCTCGACCTCACGCACAAGCGGCCGCACGACGCGATCGAGCCCGCCGACCTGGTCGACGCCGAGGCCCGCAGCGGTGCACCCGTCGGGCCGGGCAACGCGGTTTTCGTCCGTACCGGACAGGACGTCAACTGGGGCACGCCCGACTTCTTCACCGAGCGGCCCTACGTCACCGCCGAGGCCGCGCAGTGGCTCGTCGACAAGGGCACCACGCTGTTCTGCACCGACCTGATCGCCATCGACAACCCTGACGAGTGGTGGGAGCCGACCCACACCGCCTTCCTGACCGGTGGCGTTCCGATGGTGCAGCAGCTCAATAACCTCGGCCAGCTGGTGGGCAAAGAGTTCACGTTCGTCGTGCTGCCGCTGCCCATGCGCGGCGGCACCGCGAGCCCCGTACGCCCGATTGCCCTGGTGCACGCGTGATCCGTTCATGACCGCCTGGCACATCGCCGTGCTGCTGGTCGCAGGTCTCGCCGCCGGAGCGGTCAACGCCGTGGCTGGGGGTGGCACGCTGCTGACCTTCCCGGCGCTGCTGGCGGTCGGCCTGAGCCCGGTGTCGGCCAACGTCAGCAACACGGTGGCGGTCTGGCCCGGCTACCTGAGCAGCGCGGTCTCCTACCGCGGTCAGTGGAAGGACCGCAAGCTCTTGGTACGGCTGGCGGTCGCGTCGGCCCTCGGCGGCGTCGTCGGCACGGTGGTGCTGCTGAGCACGCCCGCGAAGGTGTTCCACGAGATCGTCCCCTACCTGGTGTTCGCGGCCACCGGGCTGCTCGCGGCCCAGCCGGCGATCTCCCGGCGCATGGCCGCGCGGCGCACGGAGCCGGTCGACCCTGACCACACGTCGCCGCTGCTGCCGGGGGCTATCTTCCTGGCGGCCGGCTACGGGGCCTACTTCGGCGGCGGGCTCGGCATCGTGCTGCTCGCGGTGCTGGCTCTCGGCATCCCCATCGACCTGGGCCGACTTAACGCGCTGAAAACTTATCTGCAGCTGCTGATCAACACCGTGGCCCTGATCGGGTTCGCGCTCTTCGGACCGGTGGGATGGGCGGCTGCGGCGGTGGTCGCCCCCGCCAGCTTTATCGGCGGCATCGGCGGGGCCAGGGTGGCGCAGCGGCTCGACCCCCGGGTGCTCCGGGTTGCGATTGTGATCTTCGGCGTCGGTGTCGGCATCCGGCTGCTGGTCGGATGACAGCGCGGCTCGCCAATCTCGACGGCCGACTGGTCCTGCTCGTGGGCGACGCCCTGGACGGTCTGGGTCTGGCCGTGGACGTGGAGACGGTCAGCGAGGGTCGCTTCGGTCCAGATCCCATGTCCGCCTACGCCGACTGGCCCGCGTTCGTGGCGTGGGCGACGACCGCCGCGCTGGATGTCGACGCGGTTGCGGTCGATCCGGCCTTGTTGGGCCCGCCCGTACCGCAGCCTCGTCAGGTCTTTGCCGCGGGCATGAACTACGGTGCGCGGGCGGCCGAGGGCGGGGTCGCCGACATCGCGCTGCCGCCGATCTTCACGAAGTTCGCCAGCTGCCTGACCGGCCCGTACCCCGACGTCGTGCTGCCCACGCAGACGGTCGACTGGGAGGCTGAGCTGGTGGTGGTGATCGGCGTGCTGGCGCATCACACCGCGGTCGCTGACGCCTGGCAGCATGTCGCCGGGTTGATGATCGGGCAGGACCTGTCCGAGCGGGTCGAGCAGTTCCGGCCGCCGGTGGCGCAGTTCAGCATGGCCAAGTCCTACCCGGGCTTCGGTCCCACCGGGCCGTGGCTGCTCGCGACCGAAGGCGTCGACCCCGGCCCGCTCGACATCGGGTGCTGGGTTGGCCACGAGCAGATGCAGTCCGGGTCGACCGGTCAGATGACCACGTCGGTCGCCGAGCTGCTGGCATTGCTCTCGGCCAATGTTCCCTTGCTGCCAGGAGATCTTGTGTTCACCGGCAGTCCCGGCGGCGTGGGTCACCATCGCAACCCGCCGCGCTACCTGAGGCCGGGTGAGACACTCCGCACGACGATCGACGGCCTGGGGGCCCAGCAGGTCACGCTGCGCTGAACGCTCGGGCACGACGGTCGCCGTCGCTGTGCCGAGGAACGCGCTAGCGTTCGTGTGGTGGACAGCCCTCTGGATCCCGCGCTGGTCGCCTGGCTGCGGCCGCGACAGCAGGCCGTGCTCGCGACGACCAGACGAGACGGCACCCCGCAGACCTCCAACATCCTGTTCGCCTTTGACGGCAGCCACGCGCGCATCAGCGTCACCGAGAGCCGGGCCAAGACAGTCAACATGCGCCGCCACCCAGGGGTTGTCCTCCACGTGCTCGGCGACTCGTTCTGGCAGTTCGCGGCCGTGGCCTGCACCGCCGAGCTCACACCGGTGAGCGAGCATCCGGCGGATGCCGTCGGCCAGCAGCTGCTGACCCTGTACGAGCAGATCTCCGGCGCTCCCCACCCGGATCCGGCCGAGTACTACCAGGCCATGGTGACCGACCGCCGGCTGATCGCTGTCCTCACTCCTGTGTCGGCGGTCGGCTCCGGGCTGCCGTAGGACGTCGAGGGAGACACCGATGGACGAGCAGGGCAGCACCCACGTTGCGGTCACCTACGACCGGTGCGCGCACATCACCGGACCGTTCTATCACGGGACCAAGACCGCCCTGGCGATCGGCGACGAGCTGGTCGCTGGCTACGGCTCCAACTTCCAGGAACGACGCGTTTCCAACAACATCTACTTCACGGCTGTCGTGGGGACGGCCGCCTGGGGAGCCGAGCTGGCGACGGCTCTCGCCGGTCTGAGCGAACGAGGTCACATCTACGTCGTCGAGCCGCTGGGTCCGTTCGAGGACGACCCCAACGTGACCAACAAGAAGTTCCCCGGCAATCCCACGGAGTCCTACCGCAGCCGCCACCCGCTGCGCATCGTCGGCGAGCTGGAGAGCTGGCCGGGCCACGAACCGGCAGTGCTGCAGGGAATGCTCGATCGTCTCGCCGCGCTGCGCGAGCAGGGGCTGGACGTCATCGAGGACTGAGGCGCGGCACGTCCTCCGGGTGAGTTGTTCGTCGCTGGATGGGCCATGGCCCACTCGGCGACTAACAACCCTGTGGTGGCTACAGGCTCTCGTCGAGCAGGCGCGAGGAGCCGACGTCGACGTCGCGGAGGCGGGCCAGCGCGTCGAGCAGGTAGGGGATCGCCGGCGCCATGCGGGCGGCGTTGGCGTCGAAGTCCGAACGGAAAACGCCGAGCAGGTCGGCGATCTCGGCGCGCAACGCTGCCTCGTCGACCGTGGTGACGACCCCGTCCCGTACGACGAGGCGGCCGTCGACCAGGACGTGGCGCAGGCCGCGCCCGGTCTCCCCGTACACCACCTGGCGACTGACGCTGTTGAGCGGCTGGTAGGCCCAGTCGTCGAGGTCGATGAGCAGCAGGTCGGCTCGCATGCCCGGTCGCAGCGAGCCGAGGTCGGCACGCCCGATCGCAGCAGCCCCAGTAACAGTGGCCGCACGCAGCGCATCAGCGGCGTCGACTCCGGTCGGCATTGGCTCGGCGCCCGAGGCCAGCAGGCAGTAGAGCTTCATCGCCTCGAACATGTTCTGCACGTCGCCGCAGGTGCAGTTGTCGCAGCCGAGGGCAACATCGACGCCGGCCGCGCGAGCCCGCGCGATCGGCGCGACGCCGCTCTTGAGCTTGAGGTTGCTCATGGGATTGTGGACCAGGCGGGCACCCGCAGCAGCGACCAGGTCGAGCTCGTCGAGGCCGATCCAGACGGCGTGCACGAGGTTGACGCGGTCGTTGAGCAGACCGTGCGCGAGCAGATGACGCACCATCGACCCACCGGTCGCCGCGTACAGCGAGCGGGCCCGCGCGGTCTGCGCCTTTGTCTCGTACGCGTGCGTAAACACCGGGAGGTCGTACTCAGCCGACAAGGCGGCCACCCCGTCGAGCAGCCCGTCGGTGCAGCGCTGCGGCCCGGAGGGGCTGAGCGCCCACGAGAAGAGCTCGTGCGCCGGGCGCCGCCGCAGCTGGTCCCGTACGAAGGCCAGCTGGTCGGCCGCGGGCGGGGCCGAGCCTTCGATCGCCCGCACCACGTCGGCAGGTGCGTTGCGCAGCAGCGGCGCGATGTCGAGCTGGGTCACGTCGCGCACGGCCGCTGAGAAGACGACCCGGATGCCGGCTTCGGCGTAGGCGTCGAGGATGACGTCGAGTGTCTTCTCGTCGAACGGTACGAGGCTGCACATGTCCTGCACCGTCGTGATGCCGCCGCGCAAACAGTCGAGCGCGGTCATGAGGGTGCGCGCCCGCAGCTCCTCGCGGCTGCGTGGGCCGAGGTAGCCCGGCTGGGAGTGCAAGGCCCACACGTCGAACGGCAGGTTCTCGAGCAGGCCACGGCCGAGGGCGTCGTACGAGTGGTGGTGGGCGTTGACCATGCCCGGCATCGCGAGCAGGCCACCAGCGTCGAGGACCTCGGCGTCAGCGGTGACCTCGTCGACCGTGATGATGACGCCGTCTCTGATCGCGAGGTCGCGTACCTGCGGCTGGTGCAGGTCGCCCTCGAGGTCGAGCACTCGGGCGCCGCGGATCACCAGGTCGCCCATGGCAGCAGCATATCGGAGCCGGTCGGCACGCCCGAGAACGCCTGTGCTTCAAGGGTCTTCCTCGTTTCGTAAGGCTTCTTACGGACCGGTTCCGAAGTCCTTACGAGACGCCCAGCGGGCGTTCCGGCGCCTAGCGTGCTCAGGCACCGGCCCCCCGAACGAAGGAGTTCCCATGTCCCGCCGCACCCTTCTCGCCACGCTCGCCGTCACCACGACTGCTGGAGCGACCCTTGTCGCGACGGCTCTTCCTGCCTCCGCAGCGGTCAAGGCGGGCACCGCGTCCGTGTCCAAGGACCACGCCGTCTTCCTCGCTAGCAACGCCACGACCGGCAACACCGTCGGTGTCTTCTCCCGCGGCCGCGACGGCCGGCTGCAGGCGGTCCACCACTACGCGACAGGCGGCCTCGGCGCCAACCTGCCCGGCGCGGCGGTCGACCCGCTCGCGTCCCAGGGAGCCCTGACCTATGACGCCAAGAACAGCTTGTTGTACGCGGTGAACGGCGGCAGCAACACTCTGACCGTGTTCAAGGTGAACGGCCTCACGCTGACCCGGCTGCAGATCCTCGACACCCGCGGCGTCCTGCCGACGTCCGTCGCTGTCGGCCACGACCTGGTCTACGTTCTCGACGCCTCGGGCGACGGCGCGGTGACCGGCTTCAAGGTCGTCAACGGCAAGCTGGTACGCCTGGCCGGCTCGACCCGCAGCCTGTCCCTCGGCAACATCGCGCTCCCCAACTTCCTCGATGACCCGGCCCAGGTCGCGGTCACGCCGAGCGGTTCCGCGGTTATCGTCACCACGAAGAAGAAGAACACGATCATCAGCTTTGCCCTGAACAAGAAGGGCATCCCCGCCGCGACGTCCGTGGTGACCCCGTCGGCGGCGCCGGTGCCGTTCTCCATGGCATTCGACTCGGCTGGCCGGCTGCTGGTCAACGAGGCGAGCGGTGGCGAGTCGACCTACACCGTCAACCCCGATGCGAGCCTCACCATCATCGCCAGCCACGTCACCAACAACGGCCAGGTCGCGGCCTGCTGGTCGGTCGTCGCCAAGGGCTTCATCTACACCGGCAACTCCGGCTCGGGCACCGTCACGGCTTTCCGCGAGGACGCGAGTGGCGGACTGACCCTGCGTGACCCGAGTGGCGTGGCCGCGGTCACCGGCGCCGGACCCGTCGACGAAGCGGTGAGCAAGGACGGGCAGTTCCTGTACGTGCTGGTCAACGGTGCGGGAGCCATCAACGAGTACCACGTCAACGACGACGGCTCGCTCTCCTCGCTCGGCACCGTCGGGGGCCTCACGGTGGCCAACGGCAGCGGCAACGAGGGCCTCGCCGCGTCCTGACCGGCACCCTCGCACAGGACATCGGCGTACCGCGAGCGGCCCGGACCTCCCTGGAGTCCGGGCCGTTGCGCATGGGCGAGGTCAGACCAACTGGCCGGTCGCCGCGTGGTTGTAGCAGTAGCTCCAGTGCTCGCCCGGCATGACCGAGCGCATCACCGGATGCTGGGTGCGCCAGTGGTGGGCGCTCGCGTGGCGTCCCGGTGACGAGTCACAGCAGCCCACGTGACCGCACTCGCGGCACTCGCGCAGCGACACCCAGTCGGCGCCTTCGTCGACGCACTCGGCACAGGTCACCGGGCTGGCCGGCGTCGGGAAGTCCTGCTCCCGTAGGTCGATCAGCTCCTGGCAAGGCTCCGCGTTCATCGCCACCCGTTCCCTCGCAACGTCGGCCGTCCTGCTCAGCATCTGCCACTTTGTCCGGCAAAACCAAGGAAACGGCCGAATTGGGGGTCAGCTGCAGGGGCGGGGGTCGAACGAGCGGGGCTCGTTCGGGGAGGCGATGGCCGTCGAGGTGGGCGTTGCGGTGGTGGTCCCGGTCGTCGTCGGCGCGGCCGTCGTCGTGGTCGGGGCCACCTCTGTCGTGGTGGGCGCAGCGGTCGTGGTCGCGCCCGCCTTGGTCGTCTCCGTCGTGCCGGCGGCCGGGGTGGTCGTCGTCGACGGCTTGGGGGTGGCGAGAGTCGCGTTGTACCAGGCCTGGATCGTGGCGACGTCGGCGTCGGGCTCGAGGATCTCGTAGTCCTGCGGCAGCTTGAGGATCGGGTCGTACAGCGACTTGGTGAACGTCGGCAGGGTGAAGGTCTGCATCGCCGCGGCGTTGAAGCCGGCGAAGTCGGCGGCCAGGTTGAGCAGCTCGGCGCCGCTCACCTGGTTGTCGACCGCGAGCCGGTCATGGCTGGTGAACGTGTCGATGACGGCCTTGGCGGTGAGCGGGTTGGACAGGCTCTTCTTGACCGCGTGTGCGGCGATCACCTTCATCAGGATCTGCTCACGCCGCGACCGGCCGTACTCGTAGGTGTTGTCGAACACGTACTTGCCGGTGGCCGGGTCGAGGTACTTGAGCTCGCGGGACCGGGAGATGGCGAGGGCGGTGGTGCCGTTGACCGTCTGGCAGCCGGTCCTGGTGATGTAGAGACCGGCGTTCTTGTCCGTGATGAGGGCGGGGAAGTCGAGCTTGATGCCGCCGATGGCGTCGACGATGCTCTTGAACCCCGCAAGGTCGAGGACGACCCAGTGGGTGATCGGGATGTGCAGCGCGTCCTGGATCGTCTCGACGGAGTTGTCCGGCCCGCGCCCGAACGCGGAGTTGATCTTCTCGGTGACGTTACGGCCGGTGACCAGCACCCGGGTATCGCGCGGGATGGAGAGCAGCGAGACCTTTTCGGTCTGCGGGTTGACCCGGGCCAGGATGATCGTGTCGCTGCAGCCACAGGCAGCGGAGCTGGGCCCGTACGCGGTGGTGCCGGCGCGGCTGTCGACGCCGAGGATCAGCACGGTGAACGGCTGGCCGGTCTTGGGCTTGGCCGCGAGGTGACCCTTGCCCTTGACCACGGGAGCGTCCGACGGAAGCGCGGCGACGACGGCGTTGCCGGCCTGCTGCAGCGTGGTGACGGTGCGGTTGAGGTAGTAGCGCGCACCGCCCAGGCTGATCAGGATCAGCGTCGAGACAACCGTCAGCGCGATCGACGCCCGGCGCCATCTACGTCGGCGCAGGTCGTTGCCGGGCTGGCCGTGAGCAGGCGTTACGTCGGTCACAGCACCTCACGGTAGCGGAGAGCGGAGTGCAGGAGTGGCGCATGGCTGCCACAGAGCATGCCTGACGCACCTGAGATCCTGCTGAGGCAGGGGGTCCTGACCTGCACGTTCACCGAAGATATCGAACGCACTGTCCGGTTTGTCCGGACCGGGGAGGCCAGCAGGACCGTCCTTCCCCGTTTGCCGCCGATCAGGCCTCCGCGTCGCCCATCCCCGCCGTGAGGTCGAGGTCCTCCGGCGGCGACGTCGGGGTCTTCCACGCGATGTAGGGCTTGCCGAACACGCCGTGGTAGAAGTTTCCCCGCTCGACCATGGCGGCGTACGAGGTCGCGAAGGCGGACGAGTCGCGGTCCCGCAGGGCCACCCGTACCGGCTCGCAGTCGTCGTCGATGTAGGTCGCCATCTCGGCCTCGTACTTGGGCCGGCTGAACGCCGACAGCCGCAGCTGCTTGATCACCGAGTTGTAGAAGTAGGTGGCCAGCCGCCAGTTGCCGGCGCTCGCCGCGTAGTAGAGCCGGTGCATGCGCGGGCCCACCTCGGCCATCAGCCGGTCCATGCCGGGCTGGCTCGCGGCCAGTTCGTCGATCGTCATCTCGCGCTTGCCGTTGTGAACGACGTGCGAATGCGGCTCAGTCATGGTCACCAGTCTGCGGCCTCACGGCGGACCAGGCGACGGTGAGCTCGCCGAGCCGCCAGCGCGCAGGCCCGTGGAGCACCGGGAGGCCGTCCGTGACCAGCAGGCGGACCGCTTCGACCCAGCGCTGTCGAGGACCAAAGCTGGAGTACGGCGCCGCCGTGTCCCACGCCCGGTCGAGCCTGGCCAGCAGCGTGTGCACGGGCTCGCCGCCCACGTTGCGGTGGATCAGCGCCTTGGGCAGCCGCTCGGCGAGGTCGGATGGGCGGGCGAGGCTGCCCAGTCGTGCGGCGAGCGTCAGCGTCTGCGGCCCGGCAGCGTCGAGCGTGACCCACGTCGCGAGCCGGCCGACCTCGTCGCAGGTGCCCTCGACGAGCAGCCCGCCGGGCGCCAGGCGTGCGGCCAGCCCCGCCCAAACGTCCGCCACCTCGGCCTCCGGGTACTGCCGCAGCACGTTCATCGCCCGGACGAGCACGGGCGAGCGGCCGTCCAGCGGCAGCTCGAAACCGCCGAGCCGGAACGACACCCGGTCTCCGGCGAACGCCTGCGCAGCCCGGACCCGTACCGGATCGATCTCGATGCCCACGACCTCGACGTCAGGCCGGATCACGCGGAGCCTGGTCGCGAGCTCGAGGGTGGTGACCGGCGAGGCGCCGTAGCCAAGGTCCACCACGAGCGGGTTGGCGGCGCCACGCAGGGCCTTGCCGCACGGGCCGGCCAGCCAGCGGTCGACGCGGCGCAGCCGGTTGGGGTTGGTCGTGCCGCGGGTGATCACGCCCTGTGGCACGCCTGACCCCCTCATCTGGTGCTTACCCAGCCGTCACCCGGGGTGCGTTAGGCTCCCACGACAGTGTGGGGCAGGCCCGCAGGAAGGGGGAAACCGCGTGAAGCTGTCCATCTTGATGCCGGTCTACAACGAGTCGGCGACGCTTCTGCAGGTGGTCAAGCGGGTGCTCGACGTCGACTACAGCTGCGAGATCGAGCTGGTCGCGGTCGACGACGGCAGCGCCGACAACTCGCTGGCGCTGCTCGAGGGCGTCGGCGACTCGCGGCTGCGGGTCATCGCCCACGAGCGCAACAAGGGCAAGGGTGCGGCGATCCGTACCGCCTCCGAGGCCGCGACCGGTGACTACATGATCATCTGCGATGCCGACCTGGAGTACCGCCCCGAGGAGATCCCGTCGCTGCTTCAGCCGGTGTTCTCCGGCGACGCGACGGTGGTCTACGGGACCCGCAGCTTTGGCTCGCACAACGCCTACTCGTACTGGTACGTGCAGGGCAACCGCGGTGTGACGCTCGCCGCCAACCTGCTCTTCAACTGCTACATCAGCGACCTCGAGACCTGCTTCAAGCTGATGCCGACGGCGCTCTACCGCAGCCTCGACATCCAGGCGGCCGGCTTCGGTATGGAGGCGCAGGTGACGGCGCGGCTGCTCAAGAGCGGGGTCCGCCCGTACGAGGTGCCGATCAGTTACCGCGCCCGGAGTCGGGCCGAGGGCAAGAAGCTGACCTGGCGCGACGGTGTCGAGGCGCTGTGGATCCTGGCCCGCGAGCGGGTGCTCTACAAGCCGGTCAGTTAGACGTCCTCGCGGATCACCCAGATCTTGTGCACGCGCACGTCCTGGACCCACGTCAGGGGCGTGCCCTTGGCGATGCAGAACGACGCGCCGGGTCCGTACGACGTCTCCGTCCCGTCCTCGAGGCGGATCGTGACGACTCCGTCGAGCATGACGATGACCTCGTCAAAGGGGTAGGCGTCGAACTGCTCGGTGTAGGGCTCGGACAGCCAGCTGCCCGCCGAGAAGCCGTCGCCGGTGTCGAACGACGTCTGCGTACGGGCCAGGGACGGGCCCTCCTGCAGCTGCGGCTCGTCAATGGTCTTCGCCGGGTCGATGGTCGCGATCACGGGCTGCCCCTACTGCTTGAAGTGCTCGATGGTACGGATCAGGCCCTCGCGCAGCTCGATCGTCGGCTCCCAGCCCAGCGTCTTCTTGGCGAGGGTGATGTCGGGCTTGCGGCGAGTGGGGTCGTCGGTGGGCAGCGGCTCGTAGGTGATCTCGGACCCGGAGCCGGTGAGCTCGATGACCAGCTCGGCGAGCTCGCGGATGGTGAACTCGCCGGGGTTGCCCAGGTTGATCGGGCCGGTGACCTCGTGCGGGGTGGCCATCATGAGCACGAGCCCGTCGACGAGGTCGTCGATGTAGCAGAACGACCGGGTCTGGGAGCCGTCGCCGTACAAGGTGATCGGCTTGTCCTCGAGCGCGGACACGACGAAGTTGGAGACCACGCGGCCGTCGTGGGGGTGCATGCGCGGGCCGAAGGTGTTGAACAGCCGCACGACCCGGATGTCGAGGTCGTGCTGGCGCCAGTAGTCGAAGAACAGCGTCTCGGCGGCGCGCTTGCCCTCGTCGTAGCAGGCGCGCGGGCCGATCGGGTTGACCCGGCCCCAGTAGTCCTCGCGCTGCGGGTGGACCTCGGGATCGCCGTAGACCTCGGAGGTCGAGGTGAGCAGGATGCGGGCGCCGAGGCGCTTGGCCAGGCCGAGCATGTTGATCGAGCCGAGGACCGCGGTCTTGGTGGTCTGCACCGGGTCGGCCTGGTAGTGGATCGGGGAGGCCGGGCAGGCGAGGTGGTAGATCTCGTCGACCTCGACGTAGAGCGGCCAGGTGATGTCGTGGCGCATCAGCTCGAACCGCGGGTTGCCCAGCAGGTGGCGGATGTTGTCGCGCGAGGACGAGGAGAAGTTGTCGACGCAGAGCACGTCGTTACCCGCGTCGAGGAGCCGGTCGCACAGGTGCGAGCCGACGAACCCGGCACCGCCGGTGACGAGCACGGTCTTGGCGCCCTGCATGTGAAGAACCTTCCGTCTGCCCCCGTGGCGGTTGGTGCGACGATCCACCGTACCGACCAGTTGTGATCGCTTCATGAAGCGGGTGTCCGCATGGTGGAGGGAACCAGCCCCCCGAGCAGGGCGTCTCATCTGCCGTGACGACGGGTGAGGTCGATGCGGTGACCGGGGACGTGGCGGCTCTCTACGCCGCCACGGGTCGCCGGCTCGTCGGGCTGCTCGTCTCCGCCGGCGCCACCCCGGCCCTCGCCGAGGATCTGCTGCAGGAGGCGTACGCGCGGCTGGTCCCGCGGTGGGACGCGGTGCAGCACTACGACAATCCCGAGGCCTGGGTACGGACCGTGGCGCTGCGGCTCTATCTGTCGCACGAGCGGCGGGCGCGGCTGTTCCACCGCCGGGCGCCGATCCTTCAGTCGCCTGCCGTCGGTGAGGGTCCCTCGCCCGATCGGGTGGTGGTCGAAGCGGCGCTCGCGCAGCTGCCGGCACAGCAGCGCGTCGTGGTCGTCTTGCACTACCTGGTCGACCTCTCGGTCGACGACATCGCTACGACGTTGCGCATTGCGCCGGGCACCGTCAAGTCGCGGCTGTCCCGCGCGCGGGCGCACCTTGCGGACGTACTCGGAGAGGACCGCGATGAGTGACGACCTGGTACGGGAGAAGCTCCGGCTCTACGCCGACGACGTGGCGCCCGCTCAGCTGCCGTCGTTC
This sequence comes from Acidothermaceae bacterium B102, assembly GCA_033097465.1. Classification (GTDB taxonomy): domain Bacteria; phylum Actinomycetota; class Actinomycetes; order JAWWOL01; family JAWWOL01; genus JAWWOL01. Next base: position 995,775 of record AP028633.1, on the reverse strand, counting down.
GGCGGCGTCACCGTGCGCCGGCGTCGTCGGCGGGCGCAGCGAGCACTGGCGTCGACGACCGTGGTGCTCGCGGTCGTCGCGGCAGTCCTGGTCGGCCTTCTTGCTCAGGGGTCGACGAGCCGTCCTGCCGTCGGGCCGGTGACGCCCGCTTCGCAAGCGCAGCTGATCGGGCCGGTCTGGGCTCTGACGTCGATCAGGAGCGGTGGTGCGACGTGGCGGGCGCCGGCGGGGGCGCCCCGCTTCTCGCTCACCTTCGCCCAGGGCCGCTACTCCGGCAACGACGGCTGCAACTCCGTCGGTGGCGCCGTGACGTACGCACTCGGTTCGGTGCGTCTGGCTCCCGGATCCACCACGGAGGTCGGGTGCACCGGTCCCGGCATCGACCTGATGCTCAAGACCTACCAGCAGCTGCTGTCGCGCTCCGTCCGGGCCGACTTCTCGGGTGGACAACTTGTGCTGACGACCGACCAGCAGGTGGTGACGCTCCGCGCCTATCCGCTGGCAAGCCAGCTGAAGGGCGTCAAGTGGATCCTCAGCTCGTGGACTCTCGGCGGTGCCACGACACGGATCGCCAGTGGTCTGCACGACGGCGCGCTCTTCGCGGACCGCACGATCGACCTCAACGACGGTTGCCGCGACTACATCGCCGCTGCTACGTATGGCGTCCACACGGTGTCGCCGGGAGCGATCACCGAGTCAGCGCCGACCTGTGTCCGGGGCCAAGCGACGAGCGCCTTCAGAGCGCTTCTGGGCGGCAACATCTCGGTAGTGCTGGACGGGACCTCGCTGACGCTGTCCGGTCACGGCGTCGTGCTCGTCCTGCATGCAGGTCAACAGAGCACCTACCCGCCGGCCATCGGGGCGGAACCGGCCAACCCGAGCGGGACGGTTGCCCCAGCGCCTCAGGAGTCTCAGTCGCCGGCCGTGACGAGCCAACTCGTTGGCACGACCTGGCAACTGGGCAGCTGGTCGTTCAACCGCGCATCGCACACCGTCGCCGGCGGCACGGTCACCCTCGAATTCTCGACGGACGGCGGGCGCAGCGTGCAGTTCGACACCGGGTGCAACAAGCCGACGGCAACGGTGACGTACGACGGATCCACCCTCCGCCTGAGCAAGGCGGCAGCATCGCTGCCGTGCCCCAACCAGAACGTCGGCCTGCTCGATGCCTACCAGCGGCTGGAGAGTGGGCCCATCGCAGTGACGGTGACGTCGGACCGGCTGACTCTCGCCGGCACCGGCGTCGTGCTCGAGCTGGTGTCCACCAAGACGACCACCGTCGCCCTGCAAGTCCCGTTGCAGAAGGCGCTGCAGGGCACGCGGTGGCAGCTGCTCACCGTGGACGGGCCTGGCGGCGGTGGCCACTGGGCGGTGCCCGCCGACTCCGGAACGGTCGCCTTCGGAGCGCTCACCTGGGAGGCCTCGGACGGCTGTAACGATCACCTGGGGTCGCTGCTCTACGGCGTCGGCACTGCAACCGGCGGCACTCTGTTGATGGCGCAAGGGGCCAGCAGCGCCGTCGGCTGCTTCGCGGCGCTCACTCAACGTCTCGAGCAGTTGGAGAGAGGCGACCTGACCGGCCAGGTCACGGTGTCCCTCTCCGGGCAGCGACTCACGATGCACTCCGGGCAGGACACGCTGGTGTTCGGGCCAGGTGCCTCCGGTCCCGAGGCCGCGCAGGTTCGTACCGACGAAGGCGGCGTCACCCAGCTGCTGCCGATGTGGACGTGGCAGGTGCAGTCCTGGAGCGTGAACGGCACGACCGGATCTGTGTCCGCTTCCGTGGCACAGCCGCCGACGTTGTTGTTCGACTACTCCACCGCCAAGAGTTCCGGGTGTGGTGGCATGACGGCCGCGGTGGCCTACCGTGATGCGAGCGTTGCGTTTTCGGGCGCCGTGGTCCCGCTGATTCTTTGCGGGCCTCTGTCCGGCAGTCCCCAGAACGCGTTCGTGCAGCTCTTCTCTGGCGGCGCCGAGGTCAGCGTCAGTGGGACGACGCTGACGCTTTCGGGCAACGGACTTGTCATGACGTTTGCCGCTGGAACGAGTCGGTACCCCTCCTAGATCGTCGACGCCTCAGGTGATCGGCTCGAAGCGCGCGGTGAAGTGCCGCAGCGTTGGCGGCTCCTCGACCATGCGGTAGCCGACCAGTTCGTCGGAGTGCTGAGCCACGTGCAGGCAGGCCTCGATGACGTAGTCGATATGGCTTTGGGTGTACGTCCGCCGCGGGATCGCCAGCCGTACCAGGTCGCGGGCGGCCGGCTGCTCGGTGCCGTCCGGCTGCCGACCGAACATCGCGGTGCCGATCTCGCAGCTGCGCACCCCGCCGGCCTCGTAGAGCGCGATCGCGAGCGACTGGCCCGGGTACTGGAGCGGCGCGATGTGCGGCAGCATGGCGCGGGCGTCGATGTAGACCGCGTGGCCGCCGATGGGTGAGACGACGGGAATGCCTGCGGCGGCGAGAGACTCGCCCAGGTAGGCGGTCGAGCGGATCCGGTAGCGCAGGTAGTCGTGGTTGACGACCTCCTTCAGTCCCTGCGCGAGCGCCTCGAGGTCGCGCCCGGCAAGACCGCCGTACGTGGGGAAGCCCTCCGTCAAGATCAGCATGTCGCGGCACCGCCGGGCGAGGTCGTCGTCGTCGAGCGCGAGCCAGCCGCCGATGTTGCCCATCGGGTCCTTCTTGGCGCTCATCGTCATACCGTCGGCGAGCCCGGCGATCTCGCGCACGATGTCGGTGACGTCCCTATCGGCGTGCCCGTCCTCGTGCTCGCGGATGAACCACGCGTTCTCGGCGAACCGGCACGCATCGAGGAAGAGCAGCTTGCCGTACCGGTCGCACACGTCTCGTACGGCGTGCAGGTTGGCCAGCGACACCGGCTGCCCGCCGCCGCTGTTGTTGGTGATCGTCACCATGACCACCGGCACGTCGTCGGCCCGCTCGCGCAGCAACCGGTCGAGCGCCTCGACGTCCATGTCGCCCTTGAACGCATAGGTCGACGCGGTGTCGTGGGCGGCGACCAGGTCGAGCGCCGTCGCCCCGGTGTATTCGACGTTGGCCCGCGTGGTGTCGAAGTGGGTGTTGTTCGGCACGACCTTGCCCGGGCCGCCGAGGACGCTGAACAGGATGCGCTCCGCCGCCCGCCCTTGGTGGGTCGGGATGACGTGCTCGAACGGGAACAGCTCCCGTACCGCGTCCCGGAAGAGGTAGTACGAGGGTGATCCGGCGTAGGACTCGTCCCCATGTTGGAGGGCCGCCCACTGGTCGCGGCTCATCGCTCCCGTGCCCGAGTCGGTGAGCAGGTCGATGATCACGTCCTGGGCATGCACCTGGAACAGGTTGAACCCCGCTCGACGTACGGCCTCCCGGCGGTGGTCGGGCGTTGTCATCCGCAGCGGCTCGACGCTGTGGATGCGGAAGGGCTCGATGATCGTGCGGAACTTGGGTGCGTCCATGGACTGATGGTCGTCGACCGCTGGTCCCGAGGGAATGCCGGACGTAACGTCATGGAGCCGAACGGCAGTGATTCAGGCGGCGGTCGAGCAGATCTGCCTTACGAAAGGAAACCCACGTGGACCGGACCGATTGGGCCATCCTCGCCGAGCTGCAGGGGGACGCCCGGGTCTCGACCAACGAGCTCGGCCGCCGGGTCACGCTGTCCGCCCCATCGACGGGCGAGCGGGTACGCCGGCTTGTCGACTCCGGGGTCGTCACCGGTTACCACGCCCACGTCGACCCGGTCAGGGCCGGACGCGCGGTACGGGCGTTCGTCCGCATGCAGTGCTACGGCGCCACCTGCGTGCTGCGCGACCCCCATGTCGCGACCTGGCCGGAGGTGCTGACGATGCATCGGGTGACCGGCGTCGACTGCACGGTGCTGTTCGTCGCGGTCGAAGATATCGCCGCGTTCCAAGCGCTGCTCGACCGATTGGCCGACTACGGTCGGCCCGAGAGCAGCATGGTGCTCGATGACGTGGTCGCCTGGAACCCGGTGCGTCCGCTCTGAGCACGGGGCGGCGCGTGGAACCGTAGAGCGGGTTTTCGCGTCGGAGGTGCAGGGGCGCGCAGAGAGGATCCCGATGAGTGGGCACGGCGAACCGGAGATGCTCTGGCTACCGGGCGAGGACGTCGCGTCGACGCCCGACCGGGTGCACCGACGTCGTGGCCGGCAGCGGCTGGCCTCGGTGTCGGCCGTAGCCGTCGTCGCGTTGGTCGTAGTGCTGGCAGCCGTCATCAGCAGGGACGCCGGCAACGGCAAGCCCCCGGCGGGTTCGCTGAGCAACCAGCTCGCCGGGCGCTGGTCGCTGGCGTCGATCACGTCCGGCGGGACGACCTGGCAGGCGCCGGTCGACTCTGGCTTCTCGCTCACCTTCACCTCGGGCGGCTACACCGGCAATGACTCGTGCAACGGCACCAGCGGCACGCTCACGTACGGATCCGGGACCGTACGTCTCGGACCGGGGGCGATGACCGAGCTCGGCTGCATAGGTGCCGACAAAGACCGCATGCAGACGGCGTTCCGACTGCTCATCGACCAGGACCTGCCGGCCGCGGTCTTGGGTAAGACGGTGACTCTCACTGCTGGGCAGACAGTTTTTGCGCTCAGCCGGGTCGAGCCGGCCGTCCCCCTCGACCTGCGCAAGGCATTGCCGGGCACGACGTGGGCCCTCGTCTCCATCGGGCAGACGGGTGCTGATGTGTCGTCGAGCACCAACGTGGCGTCCACCGTGTATGCCGACATTTCCTTTGCTGCCAGCAACTTCGTGGCCGACGACGGTTGCAACTCGCACGGCGGCACGGTCTCGTACGCCCCCCATGCGTTGACGTTGGGCGGTGGCTCCCAGACGGCTGCGGCGTGCCCCGAACCGACCGGAGACATCGGAGCCGCCTACGGCAAGATCCTTAACGGCACGGTGCGGCCGACGTTGGTGGGGGAGTCGCTCACCATCGCTGACGGGACGGGCTCGCTGACGTTCACGCGGGAGACCCCGGCGTACGTCGAGCAGCGGCTGACGGCCAACAGCTGGAACCTGGTCGCCGTCAACGGGGCCGTCGCTTCGGGTTGGACGTTGACCATGACGGCCACGAGCTACCGCGCGCAGTCCCAGTGCATTGCGCACGACGGCTCGGTCTCGTACGCGGGCCCGCTGTCGATGTGGGCGGGCATGACCGAGGGGACCTGCGTGCCGGCAACCTCCGTCGCCGGGGTGGAGAAGGGATTCGCCACGGTCTTCGCCGGACCGGTCAACGTTGCCTTCTCGGGCAGTGGCGTGACCCTTTCAGCGAAGGGCGCCACCCTGAGCTTTGCCCCGGGCAACTCCGCCAGCACCGTCCCGCCGAGCCCTGGACCGTCCCTCGCCGCGACGGGCATACCGAACATGAAGGGGACTCTGACGGCCACGACATGGCACCTGGAGTCACTCACGACCCCGACGGAGAGCTGGCACGCGATCGCCGGTTCCCACGGCACGCTCACCTTTGCTGACAGCACGTATCAGGTCAGCAACGGTTGCGAGGGTGAGGGCTTTGCGGTCTCGTACGATGGTGCTGCGGCGGTGGTGACCTTCGCCCGCGGCGGCCAGGGGACCGGCATGGCGTGCTCGTTGGGTGCCGAGCCGCCCAAGGGCAGCGTCCCGCCGCAGGCCTTTTTCGATGCGTTGTACGGGCCGCTGCACGTGGCATTGGGCAACGACACACTGACGTTGACCCGTACCGGCGTGGTCCTGCATTTCAGCCGACCGCGCGTGGGCCTCCCGGCACCGTCCGGGGGTGCGTCCGCGCACGAATCTGCTAGCGCGCTGTGACCATGGGCGTTGGCTTGCCGCGAGGCTGGGGGCAGGGTGCCGTCGGTCCGCGCCTCACCGCCATGAAGCGGTGGGCCTCTGCGGCGTTGGTCGTGCTTGCGCTGGCTGGCTGCGCCCAACCCAGGTCTGTCGATCCCGAGGCAGCCGGCCAGACCAGTGCCGTCGTCGACGCCTCGACCCTGGCTGGGTCGACGTGGGTGCTGCAGTCGACCAGCCACGGCGGCTCGATCCCGTCACCACGCAGCGGGCGTCCGCAGAGCATTGCGTTCACGGCCACAGGCATCGATGCCTACGACGGCTGCAACGACGTCACGTCTGACGTCACCTACCTGGGCGACCAGATCAAGCTCGGGACCGTCTGGAACACGGCGATGGCGTGCGACAACAACGTGGTCGAGAACGCGGTGGCAACCGTGTTCGCCAACGAGGGCACGGTACGGGCCGGGGTGGTGGGCACGACGTTGACCGTCAGCGGGCACGGCGACACGCTGACGTATGTGCCGGCGCCCACCCCGACGGCTACGCCCAATCTCCGGCAGCAGCTGATCGGCCCGTTGTGGCAGCTGGTGAGCTGGAGCAAGGACAGCCCGACCTACCGCGTGCCCAAGGGATCCCGGGCGTCCGTGTTGTTCAGCGCCAGCACGGTGGTCGCTGACGACGGGTGCAACGACCAGACGGCCTCGGTCGCCTACGGCACCGGCAAGGTCTCTCTGACGTTTGTGGTTCAGATGACGACCGAGGTCGCGTGCAGCGGGCCAGGCGTGGACCCGAGGATTGCCTCTGCCTACGCAGCTCTGCTCCATGGACCGGCGGCCGCGAACGTCGGGGGCAACACGCTGACCCTCGTGGGCCGGGCCACGCTCACCTTCAGCAAGGTTGCCGACCGCCCCGTCGCGCCCTCCGGCAGTCCGGCTCCGTCGGTCGCACCTCTCGCCACCGTCGACCCGTCGGCCTTGCGCTCGGCCGTGGTCGACAAGGTCTGGCGCCTGGTCTCCGTGACGAGAGGGACCACGACCACTGCGGTGCCGTCCGGTCAGGGAGCGACGCTGAGGCTGACCGCCACCTCGTACGAGGCGAAGGACGGGTGCGCGACCCACATCGGCCTCATCCGCTACACGCTGACCGGGGTCAACACCTCCGACCAAGGGGTCAAGGGCTCGGAGTGTGCGGCCAGCGCGATGGTGGCCGCGGCGTACGAGGCGATCTTCTCCGGCACTCCGCGGTTTCAGTTCCAGGGCGACGGAGGCGTCACGCTCGGGTCCGGCTCGACTGTCCTGGCCTTCCTGCCCGACTCGGCTGTACGGACACCTACGACGGGCTGACCAGCGGGTGGGCGGAGAAGAACTGCCAGATCACCGACGTGGCGTCGAGTGCTGTGGACGGCGCATCGGTGCCGGCGACACGTTGCAGCAGCGGCCGGTTGGGCGATCCTGGCCACTGGTGACCGGCTCCGGCGATGGTGATGAGCTCGACGGCCCGCCCGTGCTGGCAGACCGCGACGGACGTTGTCACCACGCCGGCGGCGGAAACCGCTGGCGCGGCGCAGTGATCGATGCCTCGCCAGGTCGCGTTGAGCGCGGGAACGGCCGGCCCGTCGATGTGGGCGCTGCCGTTGCCCTCGCCGCCCTCGTACCGGATGCGGGTGTCTGCCAGGCCGTGGACATGGATGACCGAGGTCGGGGAGGGTGAAGCGCACGGGCCGAGCTGCGTCGCGGAGTCGGGGCCGATCGCGGCGAACAGCGACGTGCGACAGGCCAGGGTGTACGCCATGATGCCGCCGTTGCTGATGCCGGTGGCGTAGACCCGGCGGGCGTCGATCGGCGCGACCCTCTCGAGCGACGCGACCATGGCCGTGATGAAGCCGACGTCGTCGATCCCTTGCGTACCAGGGGTTCCGCAGCAACCGCCGCCGGTGTCCCACGCGCGGTGCAACCCGTCGGGGTAGGCCACGAGGAAGCGGCCCTGGTCGGCCTCAGCGTTCCAGCCGTAGTACCTCTCCGCCTCGAGGCCGTTGCCGAAGCCACCGTGCAGGAACACGACGAGCGGCGCCGGGCCGGTCAGTCCCGCGGGACGGTAGACGTGGTAGGTGCGGGCAAGACCGGCGACGGTAATAGTCCGGTCGGACGAGCCGTTGGGCACGGCCGCCGTGGACGGCGAGGCAGCGTGCGTCGGGCGGAGGCGGCAGCCAGCGGCTCCCGTCAGGAGGAGCGGGAGCATCGCTGCGGCGAGCAGGCGACGGAGGTTCATAACCCCCAGTGGATCATGCCGGGCTCACGCCAAGACCATGATCGTGTACGGATCCGGTAAGCCTCGCTCAGCGGCGGAAGGCGCGGGTTGCCGACGCCTGATCGCGCGGCTTGATGATCATCACGTCGATGTCGACGTGGGACGGGCGGGTGACGGCGAACGCGACGCAGTCGGCGACGTCGTCGGCGGTGAGCGGCGTCAGGCCCTCGTACACCTTGGCCGCCCGGGCCGCGTCGCCGTCGAAGCGAAGCAGCGAGAAGTCGGTCTCGACCATGCCCGGATCGATCTCGGTGATGCGGACCGGCTGGCCCAGCAGCTCACCGCGAAGGGTCTCGGTCACCGCCCGGGCCGCGTGCTTGGCAGCGGTGTAGCCGGCGCCGCCGTCGTAGACCTCACGTCCGGCCACCGACCCCATCACCACGATGTGTCCGTCGCCGCCGGCGATGATCTTGGGCAGCAGCGCCTTGGTCACCCGCATCACGCCGAGCACGTTGGCGTCGTACATCCAGCGCCACTGCTCCTCGTCGGCCTCGGCCACCGGTCCCATGCCGCGCGCGCCGCCCGCGTTGTTGACCAGCACGTCGCAGCGCTCGACCGCCTCAGCGAACGCGGCAACCGATGCGGGCGAGGTCACGTCGAGGGTCAGCGCGGTTCCGCCGATCTCGTCGGCGATGGCATCAAGCAGGTCACGCCGGCGGGCAGCGAGGATGACGTCGAAGCCCTCCTTGGCCAGGCGGCGGGCGGTGGCCTCGCCGATGCCGCTCGAGGCTCCGGTGACGACGGCGGTGCGGGGTGAGGTCATGTGGATCAGCCTAGAAGATGGGCCTCGAGCGCTCGTACGGCGAGGGCGTGGTCCTGGTCCTGCGGCAGCCCCGAGACGGCGACGACGCCGACCAGGCCGGTGCCGATGACGGTGATCGGGAAGGCCCCGCCGTGCGCCGCGTACTGCGTGACGTCGAGGTGCTCGACGTCCTCGAACCGCTTGCCGGCGTCGGTGTACGAGCGGCCCACGTAGTACGACGAGTGTCCGAACCGGTGAACCGTCGCCCGCTTGCGCCGGATCCAGTCGGCCTGGTCGGGGATGGTGCCCGGCAGGGCGGCGTGGAAGACCAGCTGGTCGCCGTGGGAGACGGCGAGGGTGACCAAGAGGCCCTCCTCGACGGCGAGTGCCATGAGCCGCTGGCCGAGCGAGAGGGCGGCGGCGAGGTCGAAGCGCGGCAGCGCGAGCCGCTCCTCCTCGGCGAGCAGGAACGGCAGGTCGACGGCGGGGTAGTCGGTCATGGGGCGGGACGTTACCGTGCGGTAGCCCCGCCCCGGAATGCGGTGGCGCGCAGATGCGTCAAACTGGGGTAGGTCTCGATCCGTCAGAGGAGGTGCCGCCCGCGTGAGCTCCATCCGCACCACCCGGCACCTGCTGCCACGGCGGGTCGCCACCATCAGCGTCCACACCTCGCCCCTCGACCAGCCGGGTACGGGCGACGCCGGCGGCATGAACGTCTTCATCGTCGAGCTGGCCAAACGGCTCGCCCACCTCGGCATCGAGTCCGAGATCTTCACCAGAGCCACCAGCAGCGACCTGCCGCCCGTTGTCGAGCTCGTCCCCGGTGTGACCGTGCGGCACATCGTGTCGGGGCCGCTCGAGGGCCTGCCCAAGAATGATCTGCCCAGCCAGCTCTGTGCCTTCACGTCCGGCGTGCTGCGGGCCGAGGCCATGCGCGAGCCGGGTTGGTACGACGTGATCCACTCCCACTACTGGCTGAGCGGCCAGATCGGGTGGCTGGCCAAGGACCGCTGGGGCGTGCCGCTCGTCCACTCCATGCACACCATGGCCAAGGTCAAGAACGCCAACCTGGCCGCCGGCGACTGCGCCGAACCGGCGGCCCGCACCGTGGGCGAGGAGCAGGTCGTCGCCGAGGCCGACCGGCTCATCGCCTCCACCAGCCAGGAGGCCCGCGAGCTGGTCGAGCTGTACGGCGCCAACCCGGCCAAGGTCGTCACGGTCGCTCCCGGCGTCGATCTCGAGCGGTTCCGGCCAGGCTCGCGAGTCGCGGCCCGCACCCGGCTGGGTCTGCCTCAAGACGCCGTCGTGCTCGCGTTCGTCGGCCGCATCCAGCCGCTCAAGGCACCGGACGTCGTCCTCCATGCCGCTGCTCGGCTGGTTGCCCACGACCCCGAGCTGCGTGAGCGCCTCGTGGTCCTGGTCGTCGGTGGTGCCTCGGGCAGTGGCCTCGAGGAGCCGGCGGCCCTCGCCAAGCTGGCCGGCGACCTCGGCATCAGTGACCTCGTCCGCTTCGAGCCGCCGGCCGACCAGTCGCGCCTGGCCGACATCTACCGCGCCGCCACCGTGACGATGGTGCCGAGCCACAACGAGTCCTTCGGTCTGGTCGCGCTCGAGTCACAAGCATGTGGGACGCCCGTCATAGCGGCCGCGGTCGGTGGCCTGCGCACCGCTGTCACCGATGGCCGCTCCGGTCTGCTCATCCCCGGCCATGATCCGGTCGACTATGCGGCCGCAGTCCGGACGATCATCGACTCGCCCTCGTTGCGTCACTCGCTGGCGGAGGGTGCCGTCGCGCACGCGAGTCAGTTCGGCTGGTCGGTCACCGCAGCGGGCGTGTTGGAGACCTATCGCGAGGCCATCGAGGCGGCCAGGTTCGCCCGCAGCGCGGGCCTTGCCTCGGCGGCGCTGTAGGTGCGGCGGCTGCTCGCGATGCTTGTAGAAGTCTAAGAACGCACAGGTCAAGGCGGGTCTGGTCTACACTGGCCGGTCTGTCGACCGCTCTTGAGAAGGCCTCCCTTGCCGCAGCCCGAAGCCCCCCGCGAGCGACCGGATCCTGCCTATCACGTGGCGGGCCCCTGGATCAGCGACCTCGAGGAGAAGTACGTCGCGGACGCGGTGCGCGACGGCTGGTACGAGAACGCGGGCCGCTGGCCGGCCGCTTTCGAGGCGGGGTTCTGCCGGGTCGTCGACCGCAAGCACGCTTTCGCGCTGCCGTCCTGCACGGCCGGCATCCACCTCGCGCTCGCGGCGCTCGGCATCGGTCCCGGCGATGAGGTGGTGGTGCCCGAGGCCACCTGGATCGCGTCCTCGGCCCCGGTCAGCTACGTCGGTGCGACCCCCGTCTTCGCCGACATCGACCCGGTCACCTGGTGCCTGTCTGCCGCCGGGCTCGCCGCGGCGCTTACCGAGCGCACCAAGGCCGTGATCGTGGTCGACCTCTACGGCGGCATGCCCGACTGGGCGGCCCTCCGTGAGGTCGCCGGCGACCTGCCCCTGATCGAGGACGCGGCCGAGGCCGTCGGGTCGAGCTGGCGAGGCCGACCGGCTGGTTCGTTCGGCGTCGCCTCGGTCTTCTCGTTCCACGGCTCCAAGACCGTCACCACCGGCGAGGGCGGCATGCTGCTCGTCGACGACGACGCGCTGGCGGCGCGCATCGCCGTGCTGCGCGACCACGGTCGCGCCCCAGGCGACAAGCACTTCCAAAACGACGAGGTTGCCTTCAAGTACAAGATGAGCCCGGTCCAGGCGGCGCTCGGCGTCGCGCAGCTCGAGCGAGTCGACGAGCTGGTGGCCAGGAAGCGCGAGATCTTCGCGTGGTACGAGGCTCGGCTGGGCGGGGTGCGCGGCATCACGCTCAACGTCGAGCCCGAGGGCACGGACAACTCGTACTGGATGGTCACGGCCGTGATCCCCGGCGTCGACAAGGCGTGGCTGGCCGACCAGCTGATTGCCCAGGGCATCGACACCCGGCCGTTCTTCGAGCCGCTGTCCAGCCTGCGTGCCTATGCCCACCTGCCTTCCGCCGCGCATGCGCGCGAGGTCAACGGCATCGTCCGCGCTATCAGCCCGTACGGGATCAACCTGCCCTCGGCCCTGCGGCTCAGTGAGGCCGACGTCGAGGTCATCTGCGCGGCGCTGCTCGCGGTGCTGGGCGACCGAGTGGGACCTGGGGGAGACGGGCACGTGGCAAGATCGGCCCCATGAAGGTTCTGATCACCGGCGGCGCCGGCTTCATCGGCGCGACGGTCGCCACCGCGTGCCTCGACGCCGGCATCACGCCGGTCATCCTCGACGACTTCAGCACCGGCCGGCCCGAGTTCGTGGCCGACCGGTTCTCCTACCGCGGCGACATCGCCGACGGGACGCTGCTGGCCCGCGTCTTCGCCGACCACCCCGACATCAGCGCCGCCATCCACTGCGCCGCCAAGATCGTGGTGCCCGAGTCGGTAGCCGACCCGGCCGGCTACTACGACAACAACGTCGCCAAGACTTTCGCGCTGGTCACCCATCTGCAGCGACTCGGCTGTACGCGGCTGCTGTTCAGTTCGTCGGCGTCGATCTATGCGCCGGGCGACGACCTCACCGTCGATGAGAGCTCCCCGCTCGCCCCTGGCAGCCCCTACGCCCGTACCAAGATGGTCGTCGAGCTGTTCCTTGCCGACGTCGCAGCGGCCTCCGGCAGCCGGGTGCTGTCCCTGCGCTACTTCAACCCGATCGGCGCAGATCCCTTGCTGCGTACGGGTTTGCAGCTGGCGACTCCCTCCCACGCGGTCGGCAAGCTGCTCGAGGCCTACGCCGCCAAGACGCCGTTCCAGGTCACCGGCGTCGACTACGCGACCCGCGACGGCTCGGCGATCCGCGACTACATCCACGTCTGGGACCTCGCTCTCGCCCACGTCGCCGCGCTGCGCGAGATGGACCGCATCGTCGAGCCCGGGGTCGCGTTGCCGATCAACGTCGGCACCGGCACCGGCACGACCGTACGCGAGCTCGTCGCTGCTTTCCGCGCGATCGTCGGCGACTTCGCATCGGTCGACGCACCGCCCCGGCCGGGCGACGTCATCGGCAGCTACACCCGCAGCGACCGGGCCGCCGAGCTGCTGGGCTGGAAGGCGCAGCTGAGCCTCGAGGACGGGCTGCGCGACTCGCTGCGCTGGCTGGACAAGCGGCGCGAGGTGCTCGGCTTCTAGCGCCCGTCGGCCGCTGACGCCGGCGGCACCGGGGCGGACACGACGATGGCGCTCGGCGCCAGGTCGGCGATGGTCGCCTCGGACATGACGCCGCGTGACGACGCCTCCTGCAGCGCCATGGCGCGGGCAAGACGGACGATCACCCGCTCCTGCTTCTTGAACAGCACGTAGACGTGGAGCGCGAAGAACAGGAAGACGATCACCAGCAGGTAGAGCAGCAGGTCGGCGCCACGGCCGACCCCCACCGCATTGGCGACGTCGGTGGTGAGCCCCGGGTCGGCGACGGCCACCACCGCGAAGACGGCGAAGAGGGCGAAGAACGCCTTGCGACCGGCTCTGCCGACGTGGCTGGGACGGCCGAGCATCACGACCGAGCTCACGCCGATGACGCCCGCGATCAGCAGGATCTGGATGATCACGAGCGGCCCCGCAGCAGGATGTCGAAGGCGATGTTGATGGCGTTGAACGCCGACTGACCCTTGGCCTTGCTGTACTCGGTGTAGTCGATGTGGACGGGCACCTCGTCGTAGGAGAAGCCGCCGCTCTTGATCAGGTAGTTGAACTCCGACGCATGGGCCATGTCAGGCATCGTGATCTCGATCGACGCGGCGAACTTGACCGTGAATGCCCGCAGACCGTTGTGGGCGTCAGTCAGTTTGAGGCCCGTGGTCAGCGCGTTGAACGCCCGGGCCGCGCGCAGCAGGGCTCTCTTGCCCGCCGGCGGCTGGGCGGCGCCGTCGAGGAACCGTGAGCCGAGGATCAGGTCGTGGTCGCTGTCGCGCAGCAGCCGAACCATGCGCAGGGCATCGTCGACGCGGTGCTGGCCGTCGGAGTCGAACGTGACCAGGTAGCGCACCGACGGGTCGGTGAGGGCGAACGAGATGCCGGTCTGGAGCGCGGCGCCCTGGCCCAGGTTGATCGGGTGGCGCACGACGGCTGCCCCGGCCGCGGCGGCCGCGGCGGCCGACCCATCGGTGCTGCCGTCGTCGACGCACACCACGTGGGGGAACGTCTGGCGGACCCGGCGCACGACGTCGCCGACGACCGAGCCCTCGTTGAACATGGGCATGACCACCCACACGTCGATGTTCTCGAGCGTGTCTGCTGCAATCAGCTGGGTCACGGTCACCGAGGTGCGCACATCCTCATCGAATCTTGACGGCAATTACCCGGCCCTTAGGCGGCGCCTCGCAGGAGACGGTATCACCACGGACCCCTCCGGCGGGGCAGCCGCCCGGGCCCGCCGACGCCCGGATGCGGGCTTGCGACGATCCCCGGCTGCTAGTCTCAGCGGGTCCGCTCGAGGTCACGACGACCCTTTGCCGAGCTTCGAACGACGGACTCTGACACTGCTTGCGACCGCTGGAGACACCGTGGGAGAGCACGCCCCGTACCCGATCGACCGGGACTCCCGGGTCTACGTCGCGGGCCACCGCGGCCTAGCCGGCTCGGCCGTCTGGCGCCGGCTGGAGAAGTCTGGCTTCGGCAACCTCTACGGCGCGGCCTCGGCCGAGGTCGACCTCCGCGACCGCGACGCGACCTATGCCTACCTGCGCGACATCCGGCCCGACGTCGTGGTGCTGGCGGCCGGCCGGGTGGGCGGCATCCTGGCCAACAACAGCTATCCGGCCGAGTTCCTGAGCGACAACCTGCGCATCCAGGTCAACGTCATGGACGCGGCCCACGACCTCGGGGTCGAGCGGCTGCTGTTCCTCGGCTCGTCGTGCATCTACCCCAAGTTCGCGGAGCAGCCGATCCGTGAGGACAGCCTGATGACCGGCGCCCTCGAGCCGACCAACGATGCCTACGCCATCGCCAAGATCGCCGGCATCATGCAGGTGCAGGCCAACCGCAAGCAGTACGGCGTCCCGTGGATCTCCGCGATGCCGACCAACCTGTACGGGCCGGGCGACAACTTCGACCCCAACGTCTCCCACGTCCTGCCGGCCCTCATGCGGCGGTTCCACGAGGCGGCCGAGCGGGGCGACGACGAGGTGGTGCTGTGGGGCACCGGCACCCCGCGCCGCGAGTTCCTGCACGTCGACGACCTGGCGGCCGCGCTCGTCTACCTGCTCGAGCACTACGACGACCCGCAGACGATCAACGTCGGCGTCGGCCAGGACATCACCATCCGCGAGATCGCCGAGATCATGGCCGAGGTCGTCGGCTTCACCGGCACGATCGTCCAGGACACCACCAAGCCGGACGGCACCCCACGCAAGCTGCTCGACACCTCGCGGCTCACCGCGTTGGGCTGGCAGCCCGAGGTGCACCTGCGGGCCGGCCTCGCCGACACCTATCGCTGGTTCGTCGAGCACCACGCGACCGCGCGGTTGTAGTCCCCCTACCGGTCGGCGAGGACCTCGTCGCACTCCGCCTCGGCGATGCGTCGGGACAGCTCGCTCTCGATCGTGACCGGGGCTGCCGTGGCGACCGGTGCGGGCAACGGGGTGCCTTCGGGCGGGTGCACCATGCTGTTCGCCATTAGCGCGTTCATGACGGCGGACACCCCCTCGGGAGTGACGTCGCGCTTGTCCTCGGCGTAGTAGTCGCCGGGAGCCTGGGGACCGGTGACCAGCTCGTAGGCCGGGAAGTAGATGACGTCGTCGAGCGCTGCGGCGACCTCGCCGGCGGCGACCCGGAGCACGGCCTTGCTGTAGGTCGTCGCGACCAGCACGTGCTGGTCGGTGGCGGTCGCCACGAGCGGCACCGGCGACACCGTGATGATGACCCGGCAGGCCGGGTTGATGCTGCGCAGTTGCGCGACGAACGCGAACAGGTCGTCGCGCACCTCGGCGGCGCTGAAGTTGTGGAAGCCGTGCTTGGCCGGGTCGTACTCCCCGGCGATCGTGCCCGGGCAGGCCGGGAAGACCGCGCCGTCAGCCAGGGACACCCACGCCTCGGTCAGCCCGAGGGTCAGCAGGACGATCGTGGCCGAGGCGAACGCTTCCCGTACCGCCTCGAGGTGTTGGGCCGTGAGCAGATCGAACTCGCGGTCGGAGGTGGCGGGGTGACGCAGCCCGGGCCGGAACGGGTCGACCACGGTGTCGCCGATGTGCCACCGGTCCTCGACCGGGTGGAAGGCGCCGACGGCGCGGTCGAGCAGCTGGCGCAGCTGGCGAGCGGTGTAGATGTTGCCGTAGGCCGCGCTGAAGTTGCGGTAGCCGAGGTTCTCGCCGAGGAACTCGAGGGCGGGGTGTGGCCCCTCGGTCATCACGTAGTGCAGCCCGCCTGAGGCGAGCCACGGGATGACGTTGGACGCGAAGCAGCTGCCGGCCGAGACGATGTGGTCGTCGTAGCGCAACAGCGGTTCGGTGACGGCGGGCACGTGCCAGGGCACGAAGTTGCGGGAGACGGAGCGGGACCAGAACGCGCGGTCTGGCTGGCTCTTGTACGGGTGCTCGGTCATCGGGCCGCCTGAAGGGAGGAGTAGTGCAGCAGCTGCGACCAGACCATGCCCCCGTAGGTGCCGTTCGCGTGGGTGACGTCGCCGGCGTCGAGCTCCGGCAGCAGTAGCCCCCGCTCATCGTAGGCAGCGGGCGGCACCGGGACGAACGTCGCTCCGCCGGCCTCGGCGACCTCGCGCAGCAGGTCGCGCAGGATGCGCCACAGCGCGACGCGGGTCTCCTCCGGAGTGATCTGCAGGTCAGTCGGCTCGTAGCCGAGCTGGGCCGCCTGCTCGAGGAAGTACGGCTCCGTGGCCAGCGCGGCGCGCACCAGCTGCTCGGACTTGGGCGGCGGCGTGGACATGAGCAGGACATGGGCGATGGGGGTCAGCCGGGCGACGATGGCCCGCAGCGCGTCGAAGGACGGGGACCACAGCGCCCTGAGCTCGCTGCGCGGCACCCAGTCGCCGTGCTCGGGGCCGAGCTCGACGCCCTCCGGGTCGTACACCCGGAAGGGCGGCTTCTGCTGGAGCAGGAACTTGCCGTTGTGCTCGTTGCCGCTCCACAGGATCGCGACCGTACGGCCGGCGCTCTGCTCGACCAGGTAGTCCCAGTAGGCGTCGGTGGTCGGCGGCACCCAGTCGGACGTGAACGCCACGGCGCACCGCTCGGCGGCCATGTCGATGCGGCCCTCGTTCATCGCGATGATGAGGCAGGCGGTGTGGGAGTGCCCACCGGCGACGAGGCGTGGGTCACTGTCCCCGAACAGCTGGAACGGGGGCAACGGTCGCTCTGCGTCCTGCGACATGTCCGGCAGCCTCACTCTGTAGGTCTAGTCCGTCGCGAGCGTACGGTATGCAACCGCCGTTTCCCTTGCGGTGGCCCCCCAGGTAAACGTCGCCGCGCGTGCGATGCCGGCCTCGCTCAGCGCTGCTCTTAGATTGTCGTCACCGACCAGCTCGTCGAGGACCGTGGAGAGGGCGGCCACGTCGCTGACCGGGAAGTAGCGGGCCACGTCGCCGCCGACCTCCGGGTGGGAGGACGAGTCGGCCAGCACGGCGGCAGTGCCCGACGCCATGGCTTCCAGGGTCGGCAGTCCGAAGCCCTCGTGGCGGGACGGGAAGACGAACGCGAGGGCGTGTCCGTACACCGCCGGAAGCGTCTCGTCGGTGACCGCCAGTTGGCGAACCCTCCCCGCGATGCCGAGCCGGTCGAGGTCGCGCGTCTCGTCGTCGGTGAAGCCGCCGCCCCCCACCGCAAGCAGCGAGACGGACGGATCATTCAGCTCGGCGAACGCCTCCGCGAGAACGCCAAAGTCCTTGTATCCACCGCGTTTTCCGACGAAGAGCAGATAGCGGTCGGGCACGGCCGCCGGTCGCGGCAGGCCGGGTCGGAACTCTGGCCCCACGCCGAGGTAGGTGACGGGCATCGGCACGCCCGGGTCGCCGTACAGGGAGATGAGGTCGCTCTTGGCCGACTCGGAGATGCAGAAGACCACGTCGCAGCGCTGGACGTAGCTCTCCTTGGCGAGGTGCGGGTTGCGGCCGGGGAACGACTCGGGGAACAGCTCGGGGATCATGTCGTAGACCGTGCAGACGTGGGCGGCCTTGCTGCCGGGCGCCCAGAACCGCGGGTGGAAGTAGGTGTGGTGCAGCACCTCGGCGCGGCGGGCTCGGCGTCGGCTCGAGGTGTTGGCGAGCAGGTAGCCCACCTGGTGGGCGAGCTCCGGCCCGGGCAGCCGGTCGAGCAGCGCGATGCGTCGCGACAGGCCGACATCGTTGCTGTGCACGTTCGTCGAGTACGCCCAGCCAGGCACCGGCTCGATGTCCAGTGACGTGTCCGCCTGCAGCGCTCGTACGAGACTGACCACGTAGCGCGAGATGCCGCCTCGCTGCTGGGCGAGAAAGACCTGCTCGTCGTAGCCGACCCTCATCGGCCCTGCGCCCTGTGCGTCACCGCGCCGATCCTAGGGCGTGCCGCGCTGCCGAGCGGTATGGGCCAGACTGTGCGGGTCCCGTACCGCCTCGGAAGGATCGCTGTGACAGAGCCCGGCCTGGTCGTCGTGGTCCCGGCGCGCAACGAGGAGGCCCGGATCGGAGCCTGCTTGGCGTCGCTCGCCGCCCAACGTGGGGCTCGGCTCGCGGTCATGGTCTCGGACAATGCCTCCACCGATGCGACCGCGGATAAGGCGCGGGAGTTTGCGGACACCCTCGCGCTCAGGCTGCGCACGATTGCGCCGCACGGTCCCGGCGCGCACTTCGTCTCGTCCATGCGCTGGGCGCTCGCAGAGTCCGACGGTGACCTGTTCGCCCTGCTGGCCGGCGACGACACGTGGTCGGCCGGCTTCGTCTCCGCGGCGATGGGTGTGCTCGCTGCCCGGCCCGAGGTCGGCGGGGTTTTCCCGCGCTTCGTCTGGGAGGACGGCAGCACCGAGCGCTGGCTCTCGCCGGCCGCCTTCCTGCAGCGCTCCGCCCGGGCTCGCCAGCGCGCGGCTCTGCTCCTGCCGGACGGCAGAGAGCTGTCCAACCTCGTGTACGGGGTATTCCGCCGCCAGGCCTTCAGCGACCTGGCCGATGCCTGGGAACGGGGCGGCGACGCCTACGCGGCCGACTACGCCGCGGCCTGGAGCGTGGTGGGTGCCCACCGCATCGCCGCCTGCCCGGCGGCCGTGGGGCATCGGCACGTCCGGGCCGACGCCGACCTGCTCGAGCGGGTCGGCTTCCGCAAGGCCGACGCTCAGGGTCCGGTCGGGTTGATGACGATGTACGTCAAGGTCAACGTGGCGTCGAACCGATCACTGGCGGCGGCCCTCCGGCAGGTCAGTAGGCGCCCCGGCCGGCCACGTACATCGGTGGTGCAGGCGGTACGCGCTCCGCAGTGGTGGTGGGGCGCCATCGGCCAGGCTCGCGCCGCCCTCGCGGGCGGTCGGGGTCAGGACGGCTGAGCCGGCGAGCTCGCCGCGCGCAGTGAGACGACGCTCATCAGGAGCAGCGCGGTGAGGATGGCGGCCGCCGGCGCGGCAGCGGCCCGGTGCAGCGAGCTGATCGGCAGGGCGAGTACGACGACCATCGAGACCAGGCCGATGCCCCACGAGGCGGCGATCGCCGTCCACCGGGCCATGGCCGCGAGCCCTGCTTGCTGCACCACGGCAATGAACATCAGGGCGCTGGCGAGGGCGAGCAGGGCCAACGTGCCCACGCCGAGGTAGCCGTGCGGGGTGTTGGTGTAGCGCGGCAGGAACCACACGCCGACGACGGCGAAGACCGCGACGAAGGCCGCGCCCAGCACGGCCGCCCCGAGGTTGGCGATGCGGCTGAGCCGGCGGAACGTCGCCCGGTCGCCGGTCTCGGCGGCGTGGGTCAGGTGGGACAGCAGCGGGCCGAAGGCGGCTGAGACGAACTGCGTCGGGATGCGGCTGATCGTCACCGCGGCGGAGAACACCACGATGGTCGTCGAGTCGACGTGGCCGGCCGCCCTGAGCCAGGGCACCGGCCCGCTGCTGGCGAGCACCGGGCAGACCGAGCCGGCGAGCAGCAGCAGGACGGGGGCCCACTCCACACCGGCCGCGTGCAGCCTCGGCCGGACGTACCACTCGGGGCAGGCGAGGCCGCCAGCGACGACGCCGGCAGCGGCCGCGACGCAGGTGCCCAGCGCCAGCCGGTCGGGCGTCGCCTGGCCGCTGAACGCGATGGCAGCTGTGATGGCCACCCGCAGCACGCCGTCCGTACCCAGCTGCACCGCAATGGCCGGGAACCGGGTCAGCCCGGTGGCGGCCCCGCGCTGGGCGGCCTGGGTCGCGACGACGACCACCCACAGCGGCAGCAGCAGGGTGAGCCCGACGTCGTGGTTGAACTGGGTCGAGGTCAGCCAGGGGCCCGCGCACAAGGCCCCGACCGAGATGCCTGCGGCGACCATGAGGGTGCGGCCGAGCAGGGTGCCGATGACCGGCGCCGGGTCACGGCCCGCTGCCCGCTCGGCAACGGTGAGCCGGGCGAGATAGGCCTCGAAGACGCCGAACGGCAGGATCAGCAGGGTGGTGACGACCCACCACACGTTGAAGGCGGCCTGGGCGTTCTTGCCCGGCAGCTTGTAGTCGACGATGGCCAGCATCAGCAGGGTGCCGGCGCCCGTGATGCCGAGCCCCAGAGCGACGACGAGCGAGCCGCGGGCCAGGCTGCGGCCTCCGCCGTCGAGACCCGTTGGCGCGGCCGCGATGGGCAGTTCGTTGCCCACGCTGGTCACGGCTTCAGCGTACCCGCTGGATGATCCCGTCCCGGAACTCCGTGACGAGGGCCCGCCGCGACCAGTCGGACAGCGCGAAGTCGGCGTTTTCGGCCAGGAAGGCGCGCACGGCGGTCAGCGGGTTGTCGCCCTTGTCCCACGGCCGGTCGGGGTAGAAGCCGGCCGGGAACTCCTCGACCAGCGTGTCGGCGACGAGCGCGAGGCCACCCACCGGCAGTAGGGGGGCGAGCAGCCGCAGCTCGGCCAGGACGTGGTCGTGCGTGTGGTTGCTGTCGAGGATGAGCACGGCGCGCTCAGCGTCGCCGAGGAATGCCTTGGTACGGTCCTCGGCCTCGGCCACGGTCGAGTCGCTCTCGAGCAGCTCGACCCCCTCGGACAGCGGGTGGGCGGCGAGCGCGTCGTGGGTGTGCTGGAAGATCTTGATGTCGATGCCGAGCACTGCCGGCGTCTCGCCGCACAGCCGCATCAGGCTGGTGTCGAGCAGCATGGACCCGCCCCGGGCAACCCCGGTCTCGACGACGCGCTGGGGCTTGTACGACCAGAACAGCTCCTGCAGCACCATGACGTCGTCGGGCAGCCGGATGATCGGCACGCCCAGCCACTCCCACGTGTAGGTGTAGTGGTGGGCGTCGGCCGCCTCCTGCAGGTCGACCGCGCGCTGGCGCAGCGCATCGTCCTGCCCGAGCGAGCCGCGCCAACCGGTGCGCGCGTCGGCGAACTCGTCGGCGGCAGGGACGACGGTGTCGTGGGAGAGCTGCTGCTCGCCGCTGCTGTCAGTCACGGGAAAACAGCTCCTCTGTGGTGGCGGGCGACCAGCCCAGGTCGAGCAGTCGCGACACGTTAGCGGCTTCGTGGGCATGAGGGGCAGCCTGGCCCCCGGTCGGGGTGGCCGGCTTCCAGTGGGCGCCGAGCGCTTCGACCAGCTCGTGTACGGGCCGCAGCCGGCCCGCGCCGATCTCGACCTCGCCGGCCAGCCGGTGGGAGGCGGCAAGGGCCACGGCCCGGGCGACGTCGTCGACATGGACGAAGTCGTGCTCACTGTCGGGTGTCAGCAGCACGACCGGGTCGTCGGCGTCGCGCGCCGCGATCGCCTGGTCGACCACGGCAGGCCGTCGTCGCACCGGGTCGATGACGTAGAACGGGCGAAGCCAGCCGACCTCGCCCGCGGCCACTGCGGGCGAAAGTGCTTGCCACAGGGAGGCTTTCGACGCGGAGTAGGCGTCGGACAGCCCGGTCGACCTGTCGAGCACGGTGCCTGTGGCGAGCAGCAACGCGTCGTGGTCGCGGCATGCGGCAGCCAGCTCGAGGGTCGCCGCCAGCCAGCGGGCGTTGTCGGGCGAGCTGCGGTAGCCGGGCGTGCCGCTGGCGACCCAGGCGAGATGGACGACCACGTCGGGGCGCAGCCGTGCGATCACGGCTGCCGGCCCACCGGGCGCGAGCAGGTCGTCGGTGCGGTGGTCGAGCGTGACTGGTTGGAGGTCTGGGTCGGACCAGGTGTCGAGGACCACCCGCCCGATCAGCCCGGTGGCGCCGGTGATCAGGGCAATGCCGGCCATGGCGGCGCCTCCCGATCTCGGTCGGAGATGCGGGTCACCGGCAGCGGCCAGGTGATGGCCAGCGACGGGTCGTCCCAGCGCAGGCTGCGCGAGGCCGTCGCGACGTAGGGCGTCGAGATCAGGTAGGCGAGGGCGGTGTCGTCGACCAGGGTCTGGTAGCCGTGGGCGACGCCGCGGGGCACGTGCAGCGCGACCGCCTCGGCCGCCGACAGGTGGACCGAGAGCCAGGTTCCGTACGAGGGCCCGGGGCGCAGGTCGACGAGCACGTCGAAGACCGCGCCGGACGTACACCAGAGGGTCTTGGCCTCGCCGTGCGGGTCGGCCTGCCAGTGCATGCCGCGCACGGTGCCGGCGACGGTGTTGGTGGCGACGGAGACCTGGTCGACCTCGGCCTCGAGCCCGGCAGCGCGCAGCGACGGCAGGTCGACCACGCGGCGGAAGCTGCCCCGCTCGTCGGCGTGGAGCTCGGCCCGCAACAGCACGGCGCCTTCGATCGCCAGCGGCTCGACGTTCACGGGGAGAGCGTCCTCATCTCGGGGATCGCCGCCCAGGCGGTCGCCTCGGGGACCAGCTCGGCGAGCACGCCGACGATCTCGGTGGCGATGTTCCACGGCAGGACGAGGACGTCGGTCGGCGCGCTGTCGGCCAGCGCGGCGGGCGCGACGATCGGCACCCGGCTGCCGGGCAGCCATCGACCCTGCTTCTCCTGGGAGCCGTCGGCCACGACGACGAGGTCGCCCGACTGGACACCGGCGGCGTTGAGCAGCGTGTTGCCCTTGGCTGCCGCGCCGTAGCCGGCGACCCGCGCCCCGGCGGCCGCCCGCTCGGTCAGCCAGGCGCGCAGCCCGTCAACGGCGGCGAGGCTGCGGCCGGCGAAGGCCTCCCACGTGGCAGGTTCGAGCAGCCCGTCGGCAAGCTCGCGCTCGAGCAGCCCGGCCAGCGCCGGGTCGGCGGGCACGACGCCCGCCCTGCGGATCCAGTAGCGGTAGGAGCCGCCGTGAGTCGTGAGCTCCTCGACCCGTACCAGCTCGAGTCCGTGCAGCGCCACGACCCGGGCGACCGCGTGGGCCGAGAGGTAGGAGTAGTGCTCGTGGTAGATCGTGTCGAACTGCGTCTCGGCGAGCAAGACGGCGAAGGAAGGGTTCTCGACGGTGATGACGGTCTCGTCGTCGCAGAGGATCGCGAAGCCGCCGACGAAGTCGTCGAGGTCAGGCACGTGGGCCAGCACGTTGTTGGCGACGACGAGCCGGGGGTGGCCGTGCTCGGCGACCAGCTGGGTCGCCGTGTCGCGGCCGAAGAACGCGTTGACCGTGGGCACGCCGCCGCTGCGGGCGATCTCGGCGACGTTGGCCGCCGGCTCGACGCCCAGCACCTCGACGCCGAGGTCGCGGAACTCGCGCAGCAGGTAGCCGTCGTTGCTGGCGACCTCGATGACCTTGCCGCCCTGGGCGAGCCCGAGCTCGTCGTACATGACCTTGGCGTAGCCGCGGGCGTGGGCGACCCATGACGTGCTGACCGAGGAGAGGTAGGGGTAGTCGCCGAAGATGCGCTCGGGGGCGACGAACTCGCCGAGCTGGCCCAGGCCGCACACCGCGCAGATCCGCAGGTGAAGCGGGAAGAACGCGTCGGGGGTGTCGGCCTTGGGGAGCAGCTCGTTGGCCAGTGGCTGCTCGCCGAGGTCGAGGACAGAGTGCAGGGCCTGCTCACCGCAGCCACGGCAGACGGTTACGCCGCGCAGGGTGAGGGCCTCTGAGCCGGTCACGCGCTCTCCTTGATCATTGCGGTGTAGGACGCGAGTTGTGCCGTCACCAAGGCGTCGGCAGATCTGCCGGAGCGCAGGCCGAGGTACCAGTCGAGGGTAAGGCTCACCGCATCCTTCCAGTCCAGCGCGCTGACCCAGCCCAGGGTCTTCTCGGCGAGCTGAGAGTCGAGGGTCAGGTCGACGGTCTCGTGGAACGCGGGTGCGTCGGCCTTGGTGCAGAAGATGCCGAGCGGTGAGCCGGTCCGACTCTGCCAGTGGCCGCCGGCGAAGCCGACCAGCTCCTCGACCCGCACCGACTGCCCGTCGGCGGGACCGAAGTTGAGGCCCGTGGGCAGCTCGCGGCCGGCGGCCAGCGCCTCGACGTAGAGCAGGTAGCCACGTAGCGGCTCGAGCACGTGCTGCCAGGGGCGGACGCTGCGCGGCGCCCGCAGGTGGGGCACCTCGCCGGACTGCCAGGCGCGCACCAGGTCGGGGATCAGCCGGTCGGCCGCCCAGTCGCCGCCGCCGATGACGTTGCCGGCGCGGGCGGTGGCCCGCGGGGTGGTCGGCGGCCAGGTCAGCACCACCAGCTCGGCGGCCGCCTTGCTGGCCGAGTAGGGCTCGAGACCGCCGAAGTAGTGGGACTCGTCGTGCGGTGGGGTCTGCCGCGGGTCGTACACCTTGTCGGTCGTGATGATGAGCGTCGCAACCACCTCGGGGAGGCCGGCGAGCAGCTCCATCACCGCGACGGTGCCGCCGACGTTGACGCTGAAGGTCAGCCCGGGCTGGGCATGGCCGACCGGCACCAGGGACTGGGCCGCAAGGTGCAAGACGACCTCGGGCCGGAACTCCGCGATGCCCTCGGACCAGCCGGGCTGGGTGATGTCGACCCGGATCTCGTCGATGTCGTCGCGCTCGAGCTGGGCCCACAGCGACGGGCTCGTCGGCAGGTCGGGCAGCGAGACCCCGAGCACGTCGGCGCCGAGCTCGCGCAGCCAACAGGTCAGCCATGCGCCCTTGAAGCCGGTGTGGCCGGTGAGCAGGACCCTGCGCCCGCGCCAGAACGACGGGTCGGGGAGTGTGCTCACGCGGGCGCCCACGGAGCCGAGCCAGAGTCCCACAGCCGGTTGAGCTCGTCGCGGTCGCGCAGCGTGTCCATCGGCATCCAGAACCCGTCATGGCGGTACGCGGCGAGCTCGCCGCGGCCGGCGAGGGTCGCGAGGGGCTCGGCCTCCAGCACGCAGCTGTCGCCGGTGAGGAGCGGCAGCATGCCCGGCTCGAACACGAAAAAGCCACCGTTGATGCGGTCCTGGCTGTCGACCGGCTTCTCGCGGAACTTGGTGACCATGCCGTCGTCGATGCCCAGCAGGCCGAAGCGGGGCGGCGGGTGCACCGCAGTGACGGTGGCGAGACCGCCGCGCTTGTCGTGGTAGTCGATGAGCTGGTCGACGTTGACGTCGGAGACGCCGTCGCCGTACGTGAGCATGAACCGCTCGTCCAACAGGGGAGCCAGCCGGTGGAGCCGGCCACCGGTCATGGTCGCCTCGCCGGTGTCGACGAGGGTGACCTGCCAGTTCTCCGGGTGGCGCGAGAGCACCTCGACCTCGCCCGACCCGAGGTTGATTGACAGGTCGTTCTGGTGGGTCAGGTAGTTCGCGAAGTACTCCTTGATCACGTAGCCCTTGTAGCCCAGGGCGACCACGAACTCGGTGTGCCCGTACGACGCGTAGTGGCGCATGATGTGCCACAGGATCGGGCGCCCGCCGATCGAGACCATCGGCTTGGGGACCGCGTGGGTCTCCTCCGCAAGCCGCGTCCCGCGTCCTCCGGCGAGGATGACTACCTTCATGTGTCCCTTCCGTGGCGGGGTGGGCGCCCCGTCCGGCCCGTGCGGCATGCCGTGCCCCGTCCGGCTGCCGTCGCGGCGATCCTAGCCCAGTCCGGGTGCCTCGCTGCTCGGTTGCCGGTCGAGTGTGGCTAGTGTCCCCGGGCATGGACAGCACCGGGAAGCCTTCGCTGTGGTGGGGCCAGGTGGCCGGCCAGCACGCCGACATGTTGGCGCGCTTCGGCTACGGCGAGGTCAAACGCCATCAGGCGTTGCGCTACTTCACCTGGCAGTGGCGGTGGCGGCAGATCCTGCGCAGCGAGCAGTTCCGGTTCCTGCTGCGCAAGACGCCGCCGGGGTCGATCGGCCGGGTGCTGCTCACCCGCCAGCCGTTGTCCGCCGGGCTCTGGCGCGGGCTGCCCTGGGGACCGGCCGACCGATGGCTGTACGCGCTGGCCACCCGACTGCTCTGGCTGTACGCGGAGGCCCACGGCGACGCGGAGGTGCTGACCCTGGGCGAGCCCTCGCTGGGCAACCCGCCGCCGGTGCTCTGGCGCGGCGAGGTGATCTCGCAGGACCTGGCCAACTGCTCGCTCGAGGTCGCGGCGATGCGTCGCGCCCTGGACGGACGGCAGCCGACGTCGATCCTGGAGATCGGCGGGGGCTACGGCCGGACCGCGTACTCGCTGCTCGGCATCTTCCCCGACGCTGCGTACACGGTGGTCGACCTCGAGCCGGCCCTGTCGATCAGCCGGTTCTATCTGACGGCGCTCTACCCGCACCGCGACCTGACCTTCGTCGATGCGGGTGATCTCGAGTCGCTGACCGCGCGCCCCGACCTGGTGGTGGCGATCGCCTCGCTCGAGGAGATGACGCCCGAGCAGGTCGACACCTACCTGTCCCTGCTGAGTCGTGTGGTCCGCCCCGATGCGACGGCGTTCGTCAAGCAGTGGCGCGAGTGGCACAACCCGGAGGACCACCTCGAGGTGCGGCTGGACGACTACCTGATGCCCGCTGCTTGGACGCGGGTCCTGCACGAGGCGTCCCCGGTGCAGACGCGCTTCGTCCAGGCGGCCTGGCGGACCTAGCTCGGCGCGGCCTTGCTGGCTCGGCGGGCGGCGACGGTGGTGGCGATGCGGACCGGCCGCTCCCACAGCGGGGCGATGCGGCGCTGCCACGGGGCGAGGTAGCGCCGCTTGATCGCCTCGGCCTCGGCCAGCGACTTCGACCGGTTGGCGACGGTCGTCGAGTCGGCGTGCCACCGGAAGGACGCCAGCGTCGTACGGGTGTTGACCAGCGGCCCCAGCCGGCGCAGCCGCAGGAACAGGTCGAGGTCCATGGCGTAGTGCAGGGTCGCATCGACCTCGCCGGCGTTGCGCAGCGCCGCGACCCGCATCAGGGCCCCCGGCTGGGGGACGAGGTTGGGCCCCCACGTCATCAGCCAGGGAGCGATGCGTCCGGCCCTGCTGGTGAACAGCCGGCGCCCCTGGTCGTCGATGTAGTCGCAGTAGCCGAAGGCCATGACCGCGTCGGGCTGCGTGTCGAGGGCGCGTACGGCGATGCCGAGGGCGTCCTCGGCGAGCAGGTCGTCGTCGCCGATCCAGTTGGCGTAGACGTGCTGGGCGCCTGCCGTGGCGAAGCCGGCGTTGATCGCCGACGAGATGCTGCCGGGGTCGTCCACGAGCGTCGCCCCTGCCGCGGTGGCGAGCCTGCGGCCCTCGTCCGCGCCGGGTGGGATCACGACCACGAGGTCGGCCGGCTCTGCCTGGCCGGTGATCGAGGCGAGGGTCAGTGCGAGCAGCTCCGGACGTCGCCCGAGCGTGGGTACGACGATGAGCACCCGGGGTGTCGCTGCGGTCATGGCCGCGCGGTCGGGCTCAGCACCACGGTGGCGAGGCTGGTCGGGCAGACCTTCTTCAGCTTCTTGGCGAGGTCCTTGGTGTGCGTGACGATGACCAGGTCGCGCACGCTGCGGGCAGCGTCGCAAAGGTCGGTCGGCGTGCCCTGCTCGACGTACGCCCAGTAGACGATGCCGCCGGGAAGGGCGGGTGCGAACGCCTTGATCGCGTCGGTGCTGGTGTAGCCCCAGGCGAGCGAGGACCAGAAGTTGGCCAGCCGCTCGTTGCCGGGGTCGGACCAGCCCCACATGACCACGGGCCGCCCCTGGTCGGCCGCGACCTCGATGTCGGCGAGCACCTGAGCCGACGGCTGGTTCCAGCCCTGGCCGGCCAGCGTCACGGGTCCGGGCAGCGGGGTCGTCAGCCCGACCGCGACGAGGGCTGCCAACGACCAGGCCACCGCCTGGAGCATGCGGGACACCCGTTGGAAGGCGAGCCGCGGGCCGATCGTCGACGTCGAGGTGGACGCCTGGACGATCGGCAGGAACAGCAGCCAGACCAGGCAGGACGAGACCAGCCACAGCTGTTTGATGCCGTAGTAGGTCCAGGACTTGTGGTCGGGGGAGAGCCCCATCAGCCAGACCAGGCTGAGCCCGCCGGCCAGTGCCGCCGAGAAGGGGACCAGCATCTGCCGCCGGTCGAGGGACGTGCGGGCGCCGAAGACCGCACCGGCCGCGACGAAGCCGAGGACGTAGAGCAGGTGGACGTTGGGGGCGGTGATCGCGCCGGTGAGCTTGAACGTCGTCTTCAACAGGGTCAGGTGGGTGAGCCAGACGCCCGCGGTGGCGACCAGGCAGCCGAGGGTCACGACGAGGGAGCCGATCCACAGCAAGCCAGGGTTGCGGTTGCCCCCCGAGGCAAGCGCCCCACGGGCCCGTACCGCCAGCAGTGCAGTGATCGTCACGACGATGGCGGCCGGCGCGACGGCGAGGATGGTCCAGCTGAAGAACGTCAGGACGATCGCGGGCCCGAGCAGCGCGTAGGCGGCGGGAGTGGCCCGCCGGACACAGGCCAGGCCGAGGGTCATCGCCGCGAGCGTCAGCGGGATCGTCGCGTAGGCCGAGACATAGCCGTCGCGGGTCGCCGTCCCGAGGACGAGTCCCGTCGTGGACAGCGCCGAGCTGGCGAGCAGGGCGATGTAGGTCGCGGGGCTGAGCCGCCGGAGTGCGGTCGTCGTGCGCGGCAGGCACTCGAGGAGGGCCGAAATGGTGACGGTCGCGATGCCGAGCCCGGCCAGGATGTAGGTGTCGACGAGCGCCCACGCGTCGTGCACGAAGAGGTGGCCGGGGGCAAGTCCGCTGCGGCCGCCGCCTCCGGAGAGCGCAGCCGCCATGGCGTCGATCGCGACGGGGAAGCTGCGCAGCTGGTTGATGGTGATGCCGCCGCTGAGCAGGACGGAGCGCATGACCACGACGTGGTTGCGGGCATCGCCGCTCATGGCCCACGCCACCCCGTACAGGTGACCTTGGGAGCCGAGGTGGGCGGCGAGGGCGAGGCCGGCCACGATCACGGTGAGCGCGATGCCGGGGCGGGCGCTCTCGCGGCGCGGCGCGTCCTCCTCCTTGGTCGCGCGGCGGTCGAGCACCAGGCCCATGGCGAGCGCGGCAACGGCGACGACCACGGGCGCGGCCAGCAAGGCGAGGTTGGCGTTCGTGCCCTGCTCGTGCGGCGAGAGCTTGGCCATGAGGCCGCTGAGCACCGCGAGCAGGCCGACCTCGAGCAGGACGCCGGCGGCCCAGGAGACCGTGCCCTGCAGGCCCGGTACGACGCGGTGGCAGGCGGCGGCGAGCAGCCAGGTGCCCAGCAGGACGAGGCTGGCGGGCAGGCCGAGGGTCGTGAGCGACAGCGCGACCGCAGCGACGATGCCGACGAGGAAGGCCACCAGCTCGACGGCCCGAAGGACGTCGAACCCGGCGCGACCACGCGATCGGCGCGGCGCCGCGTCGGTCTCGCTCAGTGCCAGCATGGAGGAGACCATACTGTCCGCATCGGCTGAGCCCGGCCACCCTGCGTGGTCGTGAAACGCCCCTGTCGTCACCAGGTAATCGTTCGGACACGCCGCGCCGCGAGTCTGGGTGGCACGGGAGTCCACGGAAAGGAGGGCGAGGCATGCTGTTCGACCTGCGCGTGACGGTCCCCGACCGCCCCGGCGCGCTCGCCCGACTGACCGCCCTCGTCGCCGACCATGGCATCGACGTGCGCGGCATCGAGGTCCTCGGCTCCAGCGAGGAGGGCGTCATCGACCACATGCTGCTCGAGTGCGAGCCGGGCGACGCCCACGGCCTCACCGCCGCGCTGTCCACCGAGGCTGGGTTCGTCGTCCTGGGTCTGCGCCGGTCCAGCCGTACGCGTGGTGGCGCCGCCGAGCTCGACTTCCTGCTCGCCCTCGCCGACAACACTCACCTCGGCGTCGACCTGTTCACCGACGCCATCCCGCGCATCTTCGCCGCTGACTGGGCGGTCGCCTACCGCATCGAACCGCGCGAGGTGAGCGCCCAGACCGCGCTCGCCCCGACGGTCGACTGGGACGGCCGGGTGCCGCGGCGCGCGGTGCGGGTCACCGAGTCGTCCGGATTCACGCTGCCGACCGGCATGACCGCCGAGATGGTGACCGTCGAGCTGGCTGACGCGTACGTCATGCTGCTCGGGCGCTCGGGCGGCCCGCCGTTCCACGACGCCGAGGTGCTGCGGTTGCGCCAACTCGCGCAGGTGTGCGGGGCGATCATGGCGACGCGGTCGGCCGAATCGGTCAGCTGAGACCCGCTCTCCCGCCGGGCGGCGCGATCTGGCAGGCTGAGTGCCATGACCTACACGCTGGTGCTGCTCCGCCACGGCGAGAGCGAGTGGAATGCCCTCAACCTGTTCACCGGCTGGGTCGACGTCGACCTGTCCGAGAAGGGCCGGGCCGAGGCGACGCACGGCGGTCGGCTGATCCGCGAGGCCGGCATCGCGCCCGACGTGCTGCACACGTCGTTGCTGCGCCGCGCCATCCGTACCTCGCAGCTTGCGCTCGAGGAGGCCGACCTGATGTGGCTGCCGGTCAAGCGCAGCTGGCGCCTCAACGAGCGTCACTACGGCGCGCTGCAGGGCAAGGACAAGGCGGCCACCCTCGAGGCCTACGGCGAGGAGCAGTTCATGCTCTGGCGCCGGTCGTACGACGTGCCCCCGCCGTCGCTCGACCCGTCGGACAGCATGAACCCGGTCAATGACCGGCGCTACGCCGACGTGCCGCCCGAGGACCTGCCGCTCGCCGAGTGCCTCAAGGACGTCGTCAACCGCATGCTGCCGTACTGGTTCGACTCGATCGTGCCCGACCTGACCGCGGGCAAGACCGTCCTCGTCACCGCTCACGGCAACTCGCTGCGGGCGCTGGTCAAGCACCTCGACCAGGTCGACGACGACACCATCGTGGGCATCAACATCCCCACCGGCATCCCGCTGCTCTACACCCTTGACGACGACTTCCAGCCGGTCAATCCGGGCGGCACCTATCTTGACCCCGAGGCGGCGGCGATCGCCTCGGCCGCCGTGGCCAACCAGGGCAAGAAGAGCTGAGATGACCCTGCGGTACGGGGTCTTCCTGCCGCCGTTCGGAGAGATGGCCGACCCGCGCACCCAGGCCGCCCTCGCCGCCGAGGCCGAGAATGCCGGCTGGGACGGCTATTTCGTGTGGGACCACGTCGTACGGGTCGACGACGCGCTCGCGGTGAGCGACCCGTACATCGTGCTTGCCGCCATCGCCTGCGCGACGACACGCATCACCATCGGGCCGCTGATCACGCCGCTGGCGCGTCGCCGGGCCCAGGTCGTCGCGCGCCAGACGGTGACGCTCGACCACCTCAGTGGCGGGCGGCTGGTCCTCGGCGTGGGGCTCGGCAACGACAACGGACGAGAGCTGTCGGCGTTCGGCGAGGAGATGGACGCCAAGGCGCGCGGGCGGCTGCTCGACGAGTCGCTGGAGATCCTGACCGGGCTGTGGTCGGGCGCCCGGGTCACCCACAACGGGACGCTGACCGTCGACGACGTGCGGTTCGTCCCGGGGCCGGTGTCGCACATCCCGGTGTGGTGCGGCGGCTCGTGGCCCAACAAGCCGCCGCTGCGCCGGGCGGCCCGCTTCGACGGCATGTTCCCCATCGGTGAGGCGATGCACTCCGCGTCCGAGGTGGCGGTGCTGCTGTCGGCCGTACGGGAGCTCCGCGGGTCCACCGACGACTTCGACGTGGTGCTGCAGGGGCGCGACGCCCGCCACGAGGACGGCACGCCGGCCGACTTCGATGCCCTCGAGGCGGCCGGCATGACGTGGTGGCTGGAGTCGCTGCAGCCGACGGACACCCTCGCCCAGGCCTACGCCACCATCACCGCCGGCCCGCCGCACCGCTGACCCCCCTTTCGGATCACTGGGAGGAACGGGCTGCTCTGGCGGCACTCATGACCGCCAAAGCGCCCCAGTGATCCGCACCCTTGGTGATCACTGGGAGCAACGGGCTGCTCTGGCGGCGATGATTCCCGCCAGAAGCTCCCAGTGATCCGAAAAGTGGGGGTGGGTCAGCTCAGGTCAGGGTGATCGCGATGACCGGCAGCAGCGGACGGGCGCCGGGGTCGGCGGGGTGCTGGGCCGGCCAGCCGACGCGGGACTGCCAGCGCGGCTCGCAGTAGCGCACGATCTCGTCGTACGCGGCCTGTCCCACCATCGCGACCAGCTCCGGCCCGTTGGACACGTAGACCGGCTCCTTGCCCAGGTGCGCCTCGGTGTTGCCGGTGCAGTACCACTGCAGGTCGTGGCCGCCCTCACCCCAGCCCCGGCGGTCGTACTCGGTGATCGTCGTGACCATGACCTGGGTGCCGTCGGGCCGGTCGCGCCAGTCGAAGGCGCGCCGCAGCGGCAGCTGCCAGCAGACGTCGGGCTTGAGCTCGAGCGGGTTGACCCCGATCGTGAGCGCCCGGCTGTGCAGCGCGCACCCGGTGCCGCCGGCGAACCCCGGCCGGTTGAGGAAGACGCAGGCACCGTCGACCACCGCGGTCTTGCGCTTGACGACCACGTCACCGTCGTCGTCGACCTCCTCGACGGTCGTGAACGTCGCCTTGCCGATCTTGCGATGGAGCTGCCAGATGTCGGGGGTGAGCTCCTTGGCCGCGGCCTTGACCCGGTCGAGGTCGTCCTTGTCGGCGAGGTAGGCGCCATGCGTGCAGCACCCGTCGTCGTCGCGGCCCTCGACGATGCCGCAGCAGCCGGCGCCGAAGATGCAGGTCCACGAGGAGACGAGCCAGGTGAGGTCGATGCGGTAGAGCCCGTTCTCCGGGTCCTCCGGGTCAGGGAACTCCACCCACTCGCGCGCAAAATCCAGATCAACCTCAGGCATGGCGACGAGCCTATCCGGGCTACCGTGTGGTGGTGAGCACCAGCGTCGGTGGGTCGGGGATCCCTGTCGCGCTGTCCACCGCGAGCTGCTACCCCGAGTCCACGGCGACGGCTTTCGAGACCGCGGGACGACTGGGGTACGACGGTGTCGAGGTCATGGTCTGGACCGATCCGGTGAGCCAGGACATCAATGCGATCCGGCGGCTGTCCGACCATCACGGGGTGCCGGTGCTAGCGGTCCACGCGCCCTGCCTGCTGATCACCCAGCGGGTCTGGGGCGGCGACCCGTGGCTCAAGCTGCAGAAGGCGAAGAAGTGCGCCGAGACGGTGGGCGCGCGCACTGTTGTCGTCCACCCGCCGTTCCGCTGGCAGCGCGAGTACGCCAAGGACTTCATCACCGGCATCGCCAAGATGGCGGACGAGACCGACGTGGTCTTCGCGGTCGAGAACATGTTTCCGCTGCGTGCCGCCGGCCAGGTCGTCGTCCCGTACGCGCCGGACTGGTCACCCGTCGAGCACGACTACGGCCACGTGACGCTCGACCTGTCGCATACCGCGGTGTCGCAGAGCGACGCGATGGCAATGGCCGGCGTGCTCGGCGACCGACTGGCCCACGTGCACATGGCCGATGGTCTGGGCACGCCCAAGGATGAGCACCTGGTCCCCGGCCGCGGCACGCAGCCCTGCGCCCCGCTGCTCGACCGGCTGCGCAGGGACGCGTACACCGGCGTGGTCGTGGTCGAGATCAACACCCGGCGCTGTGACAACCGCGCCGAGCGTGACGCCGACCTCGCGGAGGCGCTGGCCTTCACCCGCCTGCACCTGTCCGACGAGGCCGCGCTCGACACTTCGACCTGGCAGCGTGACCTGCTCAAGGACTTCCGGGGTGTCAACGACCCGCTGGAGCGGTCAGCCTAAGGCTTGGGGCTGGGCGTCTTCGTTGGCGTCGGCGCCTTGGTCGGCGTGGCCGACACCTTGGGTGTCGCAGGTGCCCCCGGCTTGGCGGGCGTCGGCGACGTGCCGGGTGACGGTGACCCCGGGGCGCCGGGCGAGAAGCTGGTGCCCGGGCTCGGCGACAGCGTCGGGTTGGGCTTGCAGATGTGCAGGGGTTGCGGCGTGTAGCGGTGGAACCACGACTCCTGCGGCTGGGCGACCCCATGGAGGCTCAGGGTCCGGAAGATGGTGATGCTGAAGCCGGTCTCGGCCACCGTCGGGACGCA
Organism: Acidothermaceae bacterium B102; assembly: GCA_033097465.1. Taxonomy (GTDB): domain Bacteria; phylum Actinomycetota; class Actinomycetes; order JAWWOL01; family JAWWOL01; genus JAWWOL01. The sequence continues at coordinate 961,528 of AP028633.1, read as the reverse complement.
GACCTGCTTGCCCGAGAGCTCGTCCGGCGTCTCGTAGGTCGTGGCCGGCGTCGTGATGTTGGTCTCGGGGCTCGAGCTCCACGCGACCTGCCAGTAGTTGGTGCTCCAGAACCGGACGTGGGTGTGGTTTCCGTCGTCCCACGACTGGACGAGCACGCCGTACGGCGTGTTGTTCTGCCACTTGAGGTCGGGCTCGGGCCATGACACGGTCGCCTCGCGGCCGGGTGGGTAGCGGCTGATCCAGAAGCTGTGCGGGTGGTGCTCGATGATCTTCATGCCGCTGAAGTAGGCGGCGTTGAACATCGTGGTGGCGAACTGGCTGACGCCACCGCCGACCGCCTGCTTCTCGGCACCGCCGGAGATCTCCGGGGCGAGCAGGAAGCCGCGCGCCAGGGTGCGCTGGCCGACGTACGCGTTGAGGCTGAACACCTGGCCCGGCAGGATGATCGCGTTGTTGACGATGCCGGTGATGATCCGGAGGTTGGTGACGCGGGGCGGGCAGCACGGGTGCGGGGTGGCCCCGTTGTTGGGGTCCTCGGTGCCGACCAGCTGCTTGATGCCGAGCTTCTGGGCGTCGGCGGTGGTGAAGGACGGGTCGACCGACTTGGCCGGCACCTGGATCGTGCGGTCGGCGCTGACGATCGCGGTCGGCACTTGGGCCGCGATAGTGGTGCCGTCCGGCGTCTTGGCGCTGATCGAGGGCGTGATGTGCGGCGTGCCGTTGACGAGGGCGATCTTGGCGTCGGTGGGGGTGACCGTCGGAATCGTGCCGAGCAACGGGACGAAGGTAGAGATCACCTTGGCCGGATCGGCGGTTGCGACGATCGAGCCGTCAGCGGAGGGTGCGAAGGTCAGGACGGCCGCCAGCGTCGTCGGCGGGACGTCGACCGTCTTGCCGTCGTAGACCAGATGGAGCGGACCGGCCACGGCGGGCGCGGCGAGCTTGGTCAGCGCGGCCTCGATCTGCGCCTGACTGGTGTGAGGCTGGCTGAACGTCACCGGCAGGGTGATCGGCGTCTGGTTGCCGGTCAGCGAGGTGAACCGGGTCTTGATCGCGGCCACGGCCTTGGCCTGGTCGACCGCGCGGCCGATCTGCGGCATGACCGCGACCGGGGTGATGCCGTTGTAGTGGACGCTGCCCTCGGACACCGGCCGGTCGACCTTGGCCGCCACGGCGGCGACGGCCTTGGCCAGCGCGTCGTTGTTGACCGTGAGGACGGCGGGGTGGGACGACCCACGGCCGAAGCCGTGCAGGATCGCCGACGGGCTCATCGAGCTGGTGTCGAGGCGGTCGACGGAGCGGTCGATGTCGAGCGTGAGGCCCGCGGTGACCGGGTCGATCGTTGCGGTGACTCCGTCAGCGGTGACCGGGATGCCCGCCGTCGCCTTGGGCGCCAGCGTCGTACGCAACAGGGTCTTGGCCTGGGCGACCGTCTTGCCGCCGACGTTGACCCCGCCGATGGAGGTGCCGTGCGGGATCTTGCCCCTCGTGACCAGCACGCCCACCGCGTACGCGACGACGACCAGGGCCGCCAGCGTCAGCAGGGAGATCGGGACCCAGCGAATGCTGCTCCGTCGCCGGCCGCCACCACGAGGGTTGAGCGGGCGCGGTTCGGGGCTGCTGGCCGGGGGAGTAGGAGGCGGCGGGGGGAGCGACGAGGACAAGAAAAGGCACCTTCTGCTGGGACGGTCCCTGCGATGGTAGGCGACGCAGGGCACAGTGCGGGTCACGGGTGCGCACCGACCCGCGCAACGCCACCCCGGTTTCACCGCGTTCTCCAGCGGCCGCACACCCAGTTTGGTCTAGCCTTGGTTCACAGGTTGCCGCGAGCGCGACCGAGGCGAGGACGGGGAGGCGACGTGCTTCGCCAGGTGCTGCTCGGTGCCTCACGCAGTGACCTTGTCCGCCGAACCGTGACCGGCGCGCCGATCACCCGGGGCGTGGTCCACCGCTTCGTGGCCGGCGAGACGCTCGACGAGGCGGTCGACGCCGTCCGTACCCTCACCGGAGACGGGCTCAGCGTCTCCCTGGACCGGCTCGGCGAGGATGTATTCGATGCCGAGCACGCAAAGGCCACAGCTGACGCCTACGTCACGCTGCTCGGCCGGCTCGGCGACGAGGGGCTCGCCGACCGGGCCGAGGTGTCGCTCAAGCTGTCCGCGGTCGGTCAGGCGCTCGACCCGTCGATGGCCGTCGACAACGCCCGGCGCATCTGCGAGGCGGCAGCGGCCGTCGGCACCACGGTCACGTGCGACATGGAGGACCACAGCACGACCGATCTGACGTTGGACGCGGTACGGGACCTGCGGGAAGACTTCCCGTGGGTGGGCGCGGTCCTCCAGGCCTATCTGCGCCGCACCGAAGCCGACTGCGTCGACCTGGCAACTGCCGGCAGCCGCATCAGGCTCTGCAAAGGCGCGTACAAGGAACCCGCGACGGTCGCCTGGCAGGACACCCGCGACGTCGATCGCAGCTATGTCCGCTGCCTCAAGGTCCTGATGGCCGGCGAGGGCTACCCCATGGTCGCCTCGCACGACCCGCGGCTCATCGAGATTGCCGAGGCGCTCGCCACCCGCTGGCGCCGCAGCTCGGACAGCTTCGAGTACCAGATGCTTTATGGCATCCGCCCCGACGAGCAGCGTCGCCTCGCGGCCGGAGGCGCTAACGTGCGGGTCTATCTGCCGTACGGCTCCGACTGGTACGCCTACTTCATGCGGCGGCTGGCCGAACGTCCGGCCAACCTGACGTTCTTCCTCCGATCGGTGGTGACCAAGTCGTGAGCTCTCCCGAGGGTCGGGTCGCAGTCCTGGGCGCCGGCAAGATGGGCGAGGCGCTGCTCTCCGGGCTGCTCCGCTCCGGCCGCTCCGCCGACGACCTCATCGTGACGACCCGGCGGCCTGAGCGGGCCGCCGACCTGACCGAGCGCTACGGCGTCGAGGCCATGGACAACACGGCCGCTGCCAAGGCCGCCTCGATCCTGGTGCTGGCCGCCAAGCCGCAGGACATGGCCGTACTCGTTGACGAGATCGCGCCGGTCGTGGCCGCCGACACCCTGGTCATCTCGATGGCCGCCGGCATCCCGACCGCGTTCTTCGAGCGTCGGCTGACCTCCGGCGTCGCCGTGGTTCGGGTGATGTCCAACACGCCGGTGCTCGTCGACGAGGCGATGTCGGTCATCTCGCCGGGCGCCAACGTCACGGAAGCCCAGCTCGCGGCCACCGAGGCGCTGCTGCGGCCGGTTGGCAAGACCTTGCGGGTGCCCGAGTCGCAGCAGGACGCGGTCACCGCACTCTCGGGCTCCGGTCCGGCCTACTTCTTCTTCCTGGTCGAGGCGATGATCGACGCGGGCATCCTGCTCGGGCTGCCGCGCTCGGTCGCCGCCGACCTCATCGTCCAGACCGCGGTCGGCGCCGCGACCATGCTGCGCGACACCGGCGAGCACCCCGTCAAGCTGCGTGAACAGGTCACATCGCCTGCTGGCACGACGATCTCGGCCATCTACGAGCTCGAGAAGCATGGGGTACGGGCGGCGTTGCTGTCCGCGTTGGAAGCTGCTCGTGATCGCTCCCGCGAACTGGCCAAAGGCGTCGAGTAGCCCGCTTCGGCGGATACGCGGACCATCGTCTACCCCCTGACGTCTAGGTTGTTCCGCACATCGGGGGGGCCTGGGCGTTCAGCGGCTCGGCACGGACTCGTTGGGCTCCAACTGTGGCAGTTCCTCGATGGTGCCGGTGAACAGGGCCTTCCCCTGGTCGTCGTCGATCGTCAGCAGTTCTGGGCTGGTGGGCCGAGTGTTATTCATTTCGAGAACGGCAATGCTGCTGGAGATGCCGCGCACGATCGTTGCCTGCAGGTGTTGCCCGTCCTGGGTCACCAAGCGCGCAATGGTCGCCTCGGACGGTACTCGAACGAGCAGTTCTTCGGTGCTCGGGCTCGCGTTGCGTCGCAGCAGCTCGGTGCCCTTTGTGCTTGGGGCGATGCACACGTCCGCCCCGAACTGCCGGTGACCTTGGACGGTGGCTGCGCCGCCGGTACAGGCCCATCCGTCGGCGGCGGTCCACAACCACTCCTGTGAGGGTGCAGGCGTCAGGCTGCCCAGCGGGGTGGGTGTTCGCATTGGCGGGTGCGTCCGCGCCAGGTCCCACGTGCCGAGTGTGGACGAGGTAGCCACGAGGCGGCCCGTGGCGTCGAACGCCTCGATCTTCGTCCCACGGGTGAGGGTGTCCGATGGTTCGAGACTGGCTGTGACGCCAGAAGCCCCGAACATGACGGCGTGCGGGTCGCTGAACGCTGGGATGCCGGGCTGTGCGAGGTCGAGCGCGGCGATCGACGCGGTGACGGGAGCTTTGCCCCGTACCGTGACCACGACCTTGGTGGTACCCGCGGGGGCGAGCCCGTAGAACGCTGTTGCGTCACCCGCGTTCGCGGCCTTCGCATCTGCGCTTGCGGTGCCACAGGAGTAGTCGCTAGCCCCGATGACGCACCAGTCGAAGCCGGTGTGGGTAGCGGTGCCGTCCCCGTACCGCAGGCTGACGGTGACCCCCTTCGACCAGGGCAGTGAGGCGATGACCTTGCCGGGACTCCAGCTCGGTTGTGCCGGGGCTACGGTGCCCGATGGCTCGACGCGACCTCTGGACTGCTGCCCCGCCAGCACCGCGGCTGCCGTCACCAGGACGGCGACCGTCGCGAATGCAGCGCCCACTGCCGTGCCGGTCCGCCGGCGTCGTATGGCTCGCTCCACGGCGGCGGGCGAGACCCCTCCGGTCACCGCGGCGGCGCGCTGCTCGAAGGCGGCGGCGAGGCGCTGGTCCAGCTCGGTCATGTGCCGCTCCCTTGCAGGTGGGTGTCGTCGGTGAGCAGGGCCCGCAGCCGCGCCGCGCCCTTGCTCGCGTAGGCGCGCACGCTGGTCTCGCTGCAGCCGAGCACCTCGGCGATGGCCGCGTCCCCGTACCCGGCGTAGTGCCGCAGCACCAGCACCGCTCGTTGCTGCGCGGGCAGCGTGCTGATGGCCCTGTCCAGCTCGTCCCGGTCGCCGACCTGGTCGGCAGGGTCCTTGGTGGCGTTGGCGCGCTCCGGCAGCACGGCCGTCAGGTGCTCCACGACCCGACGTCGGCGGCCGGCGGAGATGTGGGTCGTCACCATCACCCGGCGGACGTACGCGTCCGGGTGGTCGGCCGTCGAGACCGTGCGCCAGTGCCGGTGGGCCTTCACCAGCGCCGCCTGGACGAGGTCCTCGGCGAGGTGGCGGTCGCCGGTGAGAGCGGCGCCGAAGCGCAGCAACGCCGGTGACCGCGACACCACGTACTCGTCGAACGTCACCGGTGCATTGCTCCCCATGCCGCCTAAGACGCGATGGGCGCCGCCGTTGTTGCCTGTCGCCCCACGGGCTGCCTCGAGGCTCGTCCCCAGTGGAGGACCCGAAAGATCCGGACGTCTCCCCAATCGCCCGCCTTGTCTTCCTTTGGCGTGCATGATAGTGATCTTGGCGCCTGGGGAGGCGATCCGATGTGAGTACGCCCCGACTGCCGGATCCGTCCACGCCTGAGGCGCTGTTCGACCAGGTCGCGCTGGCGGCCGCGCTGATGGAGGCCAGCGCGCTGCAGGATCCCTCCGCGGTCGCCTCGCTGGCTGTCCGGCACGCTCACGAGTTGTGCGACGTCGACGGTGCGGCGCTGTACTGGTGGGACGACACCAAGCAGGTGCTGCTTCCGCTCGCCACCGTCGACCCGCAGCCGCGACGGCTGCCGCAGGTGTTCCACCCCGGGCAGGGCGCGACGGGCCAGGCCTACTCCACCGGCCGGCCCGTCATCGCCAACGACTACCCCACGTCGATCTCGTTCGCCCCAGCCTGGAAGGTGTCCGATGGCGTCCTCGCCGCGGCCGCCGTGCCCCTCATCGTCAACGGCGAAGTGTGCGGCGTCCTGACCGTCGTCCAGTACAAGCACGCCGTCTTCACCGAGCGCGTGATCCAGCTGCTCGACCTGGTCGGCCTGCAGGTGGCGCCGACTCTGCACGGCATGCGGGCACTGGCGCAGGCGCAGTTTCGGCTCACTGAGGCGAGGGAGCTCACGTCGCTGATCAGGGAGACCGCGGTCAGCACCGACATGGCACCCATCCTCGAGCGCATCTGTGAGCTGTCCTGTCGCGGGCTGGGCGCGGAGTTCGCCGGCATCGTGCTCCCCTCGGAGGCTGGGAACGTCTGGTCGGCGGCCTACGGCACCATCTCCAGCCGGTCCGACTGGCCGAGAGAGGCGCCGGAGTGGCCGCTCCTGGACAAGATCGCCGAGGGGGAGCCGTTCGTCCTCACCGCCCTGGGGACCAATCCCGACTGGGACATGGAGCGGTTGCCGGTCCTCTCCCGCGAGCAGCTGCGTACGGTCCTCGCAGTGCCGCTGGTGCCGGGCGACGGCGCGCCCTTCGGGGCCCTCGTCCTCGGCTGGCGTTTCGACGTCCGCCCAGCGGCCCAGCTGGTCAGTCTGGCCCGCACGTTGGGCGCGGCCGCCACCTCCGTCGTCGCCCACGCGGCGACCGAGGCTGCGTTGCGCGAAGGTCAGCAGCTGTGGCGCCTCACCCTCGACAACGCACCGGTCGGCATCTGCCTGGTACGTCTCGACGGGTCCTTCCAGCTGGTCAATGCCGCCATGGGCCGCATCCTCGGCTACACCGAGGCCGAGCTCATGACCATGAACTTTCTCGCAGTGAGTCACCCGGAGCACCGGAACGACAAGCAGGGTCTCATCAACCGGCTGCTGCGCGGTCCAGAGGACGCCGGCACCATCCAGACCCGATGTCTCAGGGCCGACGGCGAGGGGGTGTGGACGTCGGTCTCCGCTCAGTTGGTACGGGACAAGGACGGCGCACCCTCCTACTTCGCGGCCCAGTTCGAGGACATCAGCGTGCAGCGGCAGCGGACGGACGAGCTCACCCACCTGGCGACGCACGACACGTTGACCGGGCTGGCCAACCGGCGGCTGTTCTACGAGCTGTTCGCGTCCAGACTGCGGGACGGGGACGAGACCGTGGTGGCGCTGATCGACGTGCCCCAGCTGCACGGCCTCGAGGACCGGTTCGGCCACCACGTTGCTGGCGAGATTGCGCGCGAGCTGGCCGACCGCCTGGTGGCGACGCTGGTGTCGCCGGGCCGCCCCACCGAGCAGAGCGCGTCGGGCGGTCTCGACCACCTGCTGCTGGCGGGCGAGTGCGTCGCCCGGTTCGCCTCTGACGAGTTCGCGGTGATGCTGGCGCCCGTCCCCGGTCGTCCGGTCGAGCTTGCGGTGGAACGGTTGCTTCGTGCCTTTCATTCGCCGTTCGTCGTGGACGGCAGGAGTCACGCGCTCTCCGCGCACATCGGCGTGGCCTCTGCGCCGGCGGACGGTGCCTCGGCGCAGGACGTCCTGCGCTCGGCCGACGTGGCCCTGACCAGTGCCCGCCGCGAGCGTCGCCCCAGCGAGCGTTATAGCCAGGCCATGGGCGACGCCCAGCTCTATCGGTCCCACCTCACGATCGAGCTGCGCGGCGTGCTGGCCGAGGGTGGGTTGTCGATGGTCTACCAGCCGATCATCGACTGCGCGACCGGCGAGCTGGTCTCGGCGGAGGGCCTGGCCCGGTGGACCCACCCCGAGCACGGCCCGATCGGGCCTGACGTCTTCGTTCCCCTTGCTGAGGAGGCCGGCATCATGCCTGCCTTGACCGCGTGGGCGCTGGACAATGCCCTCGACGCCTGCGCCCGCTGGCAGCGGCACAAGCCGGGGGTCGGTGTCGCCGTCAACCTGTCGGCCAGTGACCTCCAGAACCCACCGACTGCGGCACTGATCGCGGCCGCCCTGACCCGCCACCACCTGCCGTCGGCGCTGCTCGAGGTCGAGCTGACCGAGACCACCCTCATGACCGATCTGACGACGGCGCAGGACATGCTCAACGACCTGGCCGACCTCGGCGTCGGACTCGGCATCGACGACTTCGGTACGGGCTACAGCTCGCTCGCCTACCTCCAACGGCTGCCGATGATGACGCTGAAGATCGACCGGTCGTTCGTCACCGGAATGCTCGAGGACGAGGGCAACGCCGCCATCGTCACGATGATCATCCAGCTCGCGCACGCCCTGGGCATGACGACGATCGCCGAGGGCGTCGAGGACCGGGCGACCTGGGACCGGCTGACCCTCTTGCGTTGCGACCGCATGCAGGGCTTCGGCATCGCACGACCGATGCCGGAGTCCGACTTCATCCGGTGGCAGGCTCCGGTACGGGTCTGACCGCGCTGGCGTCGCCTCGTTCGGCGAGCATCCGCGACGGTCGTTGCCTACGATGTTGAGGTGATGCCAGCCTCGCGTACCCTCCTTCGGCGCGCCGGCTGGATCCCCCTGACAGCGCTGGTGCTCGCCGGCTGCGGCGGATCGTCGGGCAAGAAGCCGGTTGTGGCGTCGGTCACCCGCGGCGAGGTGCGCGAGGTCGTCGAGGCACCGGCGACCGTGACGGCCAAGGCATCGGCGACGGTGACCTCGCCTGCCGACGGCCGGGTGGGCAAGCTTCTGGTACGGGACGGTGCCACGGTCACTCAGGGCCAGACTCTGCTTGTCATCAGCTCTCCCATCGCGCAGTCACGGCTCAAGCAGGCCAAGGCCGCCGATGCCAAGGCTGCCGAGGGCGAGAAGCCGGTGTCGCCGACCGACCTCACCGGACTCCTCGCCGCCTCCGACACCTCGGCCGATCAGGCCTTTGCCACCGCCCAGCAGGCCATCGACCTGATCCCCGCGGGCCCGGCCAAGGTCGCCGCACAGGCTCGCCTGGCGTCGTCCCGTTCTTCGTACGCAACGAGCAGATCGCAGGCGGAGCAGGCGATCCAGTCGTTGGACAACGGCATCGGCGGAGTCCAGCAGGCCCTCGCAACCGTCGCCCAGGCACAGCGTACGCAGACTCTCGCCGCTGTTTCCCTTGCCCAGCAAGCGATCTCGGCGCTGACCATCAAGGCGCCGGTCGCTGGCATCGTCCAGCTGGGAGGGCCAGCGGCATCGAGCTCCACCGATCTTTCCGGCACGTTGAGCCAGCTGCCCTCGAGCGTCCAGGGTCAGGCAGCACAGCTGCTGGGTGGCAGCGGGTCTGGCGGCACGACGTCGATGACCACGTTGTCTGCAGGCACCCCGGTGACCACCGGCTCGACCCTCGTCACGGTCACCGACGCCTCGACCCTGAGCCTGACCGCCGACGTCGACGAGACCGACGTGCTCTCGGTCCACCCCGGCGTCCACGCCACAGTCGATCTCGATGCCGTGCCTGACGCGACCTACACCGCGACTGTCCTGGGCATCGGCCAGTCGCCGACCACGTCCGCCGAAGGGGGAGTGACGTACCGGGTTCGGCTGGCGCTCGGCAAGGGTCGCAACGCCGACAAGTCAGCGGCGCCCACGCCGCGCCCTGGCATGAGCGCCGTGGTCGACATGCTGGTCGACGACCCCAAGAATGTGCTGAGAGTGCCGCCCAGTGCGGTGATCCACGACCGGTCACGGGTCTTTGTCTGGGCCGACGACAGCGCCGTGGCCCGCAAGGCGTACATCACCGTCGGTGCCCAGGGCGACGACTTCGTGGAGGTGCTCACTGGACTCACCGCCGGCCAGCGGCTGGTCGTGCAGAACGCCGAGAACCTGACCGAGGGCCAGAAGCTGCCCCGATGAGCGTCCCCGCTCTCGAGGTCGTCGACGTCACCCGCGTCTACCAGCTCGAGGGCGTCGAGGTGACAGCGCTGGCCGGGGTCTCCCTGTCCATCGAGCGCGGCGAATACGTCTCCATCGTCGGGCCGTCCGGCTCAGGCAAGTCGACCCTCATGCACCTACTCGGTGCACTGGACAAGCCGTCGACTGGCCGGCTGCTGCTCGACGGACGCGATGTCATGGGCATGTCCGACACCGAGCTGGCCGAGCTGCGCAACCGCACCATCGGCTTCGTCTTCCAGTCCTTCCAGCTGCTACCGCGCACGTCTGCCGTCGACAACGTCGGCCTGCCCCTGGTCTACCGCGGGGTACGGAAGGCCGAGCGCCGCAAGCTCGCGACCGCCGCCCTCGAAGCGGTCAGCATGGGACATCGGCTGGGGCACCACCCGGCCCAGATGTCCGGCGGCGAGCAGCAGCGGGTGGCTATCGCTCGCGCCCTGGTCGGCGAGCCTGCGGTGCTCCTGGCGGACGAACCCACCGGCAACCTCGACAGCCGCAACGGCGCCGACGTGCTGGCCGTCCTCGACGAGCTCAACCGCGACCACGGGGTCGCCGTGGTCATCGTCACCCACGATCGTGAGGTCGCCGAGCGCGCTCCGCGCCAGATCTTCGTACGGGACGGGCTCATCGAGAGCGACACCCGGAGCAGGCCGTGAGGCTCGGGGAGGCGTTCCGCGTCGCGTTCGCCGCCCTGCGCGCCAACCGGCTGCGCAGCGTCCTCACCATGCTCGGCGTGGTCATCGGCGTGGCGGCGGTCGTCCTCCTCGTCGCCATCGGCACCGGCGCCAAGAACGAGGTGGAGAGCGAGGTCCAGGGTCTTGGCTCCAACCTCGTCATCTTCGTGCCCGGCAAGTTCCAGTTCGGCGCCGCGCCGACGTTGTCCCGGTTGCGGCTGCCCGACGTCACCGCCGTCGAGCAGGCGATCGGCGAACCCAATGGCGTCGCGGTCGACCTGCAGTCTGGTGAGAACGTCCGCGCCGGCCACGCCACGTCGTTCGCCACGGTCAGCGGCACCAACGCCGCCGTCCCCATCGTCTTCAACGAGCCCATCGCACGGGGCAACTACTTCACCAACACCGACGTGCAGACCCGCGGCCGGGTCGCCGTCCTCGGCTCGGCCACCGCAGGCAAGCTGTTCCCCGACATCGACCCGATCGGCCAGCGGGTGACGATCGTCGGCGTCCGCTTCCGGGTCGTCGGCGTCTTCAAGGAGCGCGGCTCGGCGTTCGGCGTCAGTCAGGACGACGTGGTGCACATCCCGATCACCGAGGCCCAGCGCATCTTCGACACCCAACGCGTCGACGCCCTGGCCGTCACTGCCTCGAGCAGCAAGCGCATCCCGGGCCTGGAGTCGGAGGTCCTCACGGTCCTCAACTCGCGCCACACCGACCAGGAGTTCTCGGCCGTCACCCAGGACCAGATCCTCGGCACGGTCGGCAAGATCCTCGGCCTGCTCACCGGCGTGCTGGCGGCCATCGCCGCGATCAGCCTGCTCGTGGGAGGGGTCGGCGTCTCGAACATCATGCTGGTGTCGGTGCGGGAACGGACCCGCGAGATCGGCCTGCGCAAGGCCCTGGGTGCCCGCCAACGCGACATCCTCGCCCAATTCCTCATTGAAGCGGTCTTGCTGACGACCATCGGCGGTGTGATCGGCATTGGCATCGGGCTCGGCGGGTCGCTGCTCATGGCGCGCTTCTCCCCCGTACCAGCAACGGTTTCCTGGTGGTCGCCCCTGCTGGCGGCCGGTGTGTCCGCATTTGTGGGCATCTTCTTCGGCGTCGCCCCGGCGCGGCGGGCCGGTCGGCTCGACCCGGTCGTCGCGCTGCGGGCGGAGTAGGCCAGCACCGGGCGGGTCGTGCCTGGGGATACCCCGCCTTGACCTGCCGCGACGTCCCGTACTCTGAGCCTGTCCTTGCGTTGGTGGGGACTGCGGACAACAGGTCAGGGGCGTCATGCGCGGGCAGGCTCGGCAGAGGGCGCGAGGGGGTACGCGGCCGGTGCGCGCCCGTGCCGTCGGCCTGGCCGCAGCCACGACCGCCCTGCTGCTCGTCGCCTCCGGGCCCGCCTCAGCAGCCGGCCATGCCAAGCCGCACAAGCCCCCCAAGGTCGAGACCCCCGCGCACGCGCTGGTCCACTGGATCAACCTGGGGCGGGCCAAAGCTGGACTCCGCCCGGTGTCCCTGTCGGCCGACCTGACCGCCATCGCCAATCGCCACGCGGCCCACATGGCCAAGATCGACAAGGTCTACCACGACCCCAGCCTCGGCTCCGAGGTGCATGGGTGGCGCTCGCTGGCTGAGGACGTCGGCAGTGCCAGCCGCCTCGTCGACCTCGAGCACGCCTTCCTGAGCAGCCCGAGCGATCGGGTCAACCTGCGCACGCCCGGCTTCCGCCAGCTCGGCGTGGGCGTCTCGGTGCGTGATGGGTTGCTCTACGTGACCGTGATCATGCGCCAGCCCGACGGTTCTGCGCGGGGCTGAACACGCGGTTCGTCGCTCCTGGCAGGCCTGTTCGACACATTCTGCGCTCGTCCGAGCGGTTTCCGACAGTTTCCGCCCGTACCAGCCGTCCCAGAAAAGTTGCCCCTGCACACAGGTCCCGGCTGCCGCTACTCTGCGTACAGAGATCGCGTGCGACTTGTGGGGCCGGTGGGGAAGCCGGCCCTCGACACGCGCTAAAGGTGTGCAGCCATGCCGCTAGGTGACAGGCCGTCGAGTGATCGGCCGAAGAACGAGAGGCCTCTGTCAGAGGTCAGCTTCCTGACGGTCAAGGAGGTTGCCGATCTGATGCGGGTCTCGAAGATGACCGTCTACCGGCTGGTCCACTCCGGCGAGCTGCCGGCGGTGCGCGTCGGTCGGTCCTTCCGCGTTCCGGAGCGGGCGGTCCACCACTACCTCTCCACCGCTTACATCGAGGCGGGCTGACCGGCCTGGCGCGGTGAGTCGGGTGGGAAGGTAAGGTAGGGGACCATTGCGGCGCCGGCGGTCCGGCCCCGCCCCGTTCCTCTCTCGAAGATCAGGTAGGTCGCGCCGTGGGCTCGGTCATCAAGAAGCGTCGCAAGCGCATGGCGAAGAAGAAGCACCGCAAGCTGCTGAAGAAGACCCGCGTTCAGCGTCGCAACAAGAAGTAGCGCACGCTCTGAGGCGCCCCAGCCGGTGACCGCGGCTCACCCGCGGCGGTCGCTGGCTGGACTGCTGTCCGGCCAAGTCGCGCGCCTCCCAGCCCGCCGGATGTCAGACTCTCTGCAGAACTGTGAGCGGGCAACGAGCGGGCAACCGTCGACGACTCACCCGCCCCGCATGAGCGTGCCGACCGAAGCGGCGCCCTCGGGCGTTCCGGCCGCGAAGGGAAGTGCATGACCGGCTCCATCGGCGGCAACGCCTCGTACCGCCCCAGCAACACCGCCATCCTGTCGGTCAGCGCTGTCGACGCGACCCGGGTGGTGACGTCGGCAGAGCTCGACGAGCGCCTCGAGTCGACCTACCGTCGGGTACGCCTGCGGGCCGGCCTCATGGAGCGTCTCGCCGGCATCTACGAGCGGCGCTGGTGGGACGGCGGCATGACCTTCGCCGACGGAGCGGCCATGGCCGGCGACAAGGCGCTGGCCGAGGCCGGCATCGACTCGTCCCAGGTCGGGCTGCTCATCAACACCTCGGTCAGCCGGCGCCACCTCGAGCCGTCGACCGCCACCTACGTCCACCACACCATGGGCCTGCCGACGCCCTGTCTCAACTTCGACGTCTCCAACGCCTGCCTCGGCTTCGTCAACGGCATGCAGCTCGCGTCCGCCATGATCGACGCCGGTCAGATCTCGTACGCGGTCGTCGTGGCGGGCGAGGACGCCCAGCAGGTCCAGGACAACACGATCGCCAGGCTCTCCCGTGCCGAGGTCACCGCTCGCGACGTGATGGCCGAGTTCGCCACCCTCACGCTGGGCTCCGGCGCCGCGGCCATGGTGCTCGGGCCGGCCGACCGTCATCCCGAGGGCCACCGCATCATCGGCGGGGTCAGTCGCGCCGGCACCGAGCACAACGAGCTCTGCGTCGGCGATGTCGAGATGATGCGCACCGACTCCAGCGGGCTGCTCGACGCGGGCCTCGACCTCGCCGGCGCCATGTGGGTCGAGGCCGCGGCGGGCATAGCGTCTGCCGAGCCCTTCGACTGGGCCGACATGGACCGCTACGTCATGCACCAGGTCTCCGAGATCCACACCCAGGCGCTGTGCCACCGGGTCGGCATCGACTCCGAGCGGGTGCCGCGCACCTTCCCGACCCGGGGCAACATCGGGCCGGCCTCGATCCCGTTCACCCTGGCCACTCACGCCGGCGAGCTCGAGCCAGGCCACCGCATCCTGCTGATGGGCATCGGGTCGGGACTCAACACGTCCTGCACCGAGCTCCGCTGGTGAATCTTCCGCTCGACGGTGTCGCGGGTCTCGACCCGCGCTGGTCCCGTCGGGTCACGGTCAAAGCAGGCGTTGTCGGCGACGGGGTCGAGCGCACCTGGCACGTCCTGGACAACGGGGTCACCGACCCGGTCGGCACCCTGCTGTGCGTCCACGGCAACCCCACCTGGTCCTACATCTGGCGCCGCGTGCTGGCCGAGGCACCTCCCGGGTGGCGGGTCGTTGCTCCCGACCAGCTGGGCATGGGCTTCTCCCAGCGGCTGTCCTCGCCGCGCACGCTGAGTCAGCGGGTCGACGACCTGTCGTCGCTGACTGCAGCCCTCGGCATCACCGGCCCCGTGGTCACGTTGGCCCACGACTGGGGTGGCGCAGTCTCGCTGGGCTGGGCCGTCGCCCACGCCTCTCAGGTCACCGGCATCGTTCTCAGCAACACCGCGATCGCCTTGCCCGCAGGCACTTCCGGCCCATCGCTGATCCGGCTCGCCGACACGCCGGGTCTGCGTGAGCTCGCCTGCGTCCGTACCACGGGGTTCATCCATGCCACCCTCGCGACCTCGCGACCCGCGCTGTCCCGCGAGGTTCGCGAGGCACTTCTTCGTCCGTACGGGTCTGCCGACCTCCGGCGCGCGATCGGCGACTTCGTCGCCGACATCCCTTTCGCACCAGGCCATCCGACGCGTCCCGTGGTCGACGACATCGCGAGGCGGCTGAGCTCGCTCGACGTGCCGGCGCTGCTGCTCTGGGGGCCGCGCGACCCGGTGTTCGGCGAGGCCTACCTCGACGACCTGCGGCGGCGACTGCCCCGCGCCGACGTGCATCGCTTTGCCCAGGCGTCCCACCTGGTCATGGAGGACGAGCCGTCGTACGCGGCGACCGTGTGGCGCTGGGTGACCCGGCCTCGCGTCGCACTCGCGTCGCCAGGTCGTGAGCGGCCCCAGCTCTGGGCGGCGCTCGACGACCGCGCCGACGACGATGCGCCGGCCGTCGTCGAGGTGGGCGGCCGATCGGTGTCGTGGCGCGTCTTCCATCGCCGGGTCGCCGAGGTGGCGGCGGGTCTCATCGCCCACGGGGTGGCGCCGGGCGACCGGGTCGGCCTGCTCGTGCCGCCGTCGGCCGACTTGGCGCTGGCGGTCTACGCGGTCTGGCGCGCTGGGGCGGTGATCGTGGTGGCCGACAAGGGGTTGGGCGTCCGTGGCATGGGCCGCGCTCTGCGCAGCGCCCGCGTCGACCACCTCATCGGCACGGCCGAGGGGCTGGCCGCTGCCAAGGCGATGCGCCTGCACCCGCCCGGACTCCGCATTGGCGCTGCGGCCCCGTACCGGCTGCTCGGGGCCGCTCTCTCGCTCGCCGACCTCGCCCGCGCAGGCCGCGACCACCTCGGCGTGCTGCCTGAGCCGTCGGCCGACGACGAGTGCGCGGTCGTGTTCACCTCCGGTGCGACCGGGCCTGCCAAGGGCGTCGTCTACCGGCACCGTCAGCTGCGTGCCCAGGTCGCGCTCATCCGGGCGACCTACGGCCTGACCGAGAGCGACCGCATTGTCGCCGCGTTCGCGCCCTTCGCCTTGTACGGGCCCGCGCTGGGCATCGGTTCGGCCGTGCCGGACATGGACGTCACTGCTCCCGGCTCGCTGACCGCGGTCAAGCTGGCCGAGGCGGTCGCGGCGGTAGACGCGACGGTTGTGTTCGCCTCGCCGGCCGCGCTGCGCAACGTGCTCGCGACCCAGGACGAGCTCACTGCCGAACACCGCAAGGCGCTGTGGAAGGTGCGGCTGCTGATGTCGGCCGGTGCGCCGGTGCCGGTCGCGTTGCTGCAGAGCCTCGGCGGCATCCTGCCTGCTGCGCACAAGCACACTCCGTACGGCATGACCGAGGTGCTGCCGGTCACAGACATCTCCGAGCAGCAGATCAACGAGGCCGGTGCCGGCGACGGCGTCTGTGTTGGCAGACCCTTGCCCGGCGTCACTGTCCGGGTCGTCCCGCTGTCACCGCTGGGCGTGGCCGACGGCGAGATGACCGCAGCACCAAGCATTGTCGGCGAGATCTGCGTGCGCGCGGAGCACGTCAAGGACCGCTACGACGCTCTGTGGGTGACCGAGCAGGCTGCGTCCCGTGACGCGGGCTGGCACCGTACCGGCGATGTCGGTCATTTCGACGACCAGAGCCGACTCTGGGTCGAGGGCCGACTGGTGCACGTGATCACGACGTCGCGCGGGGTGGTGACGCCGGTCGAGGTGGAGAACCGCGCGGAGGCGCTTGCCTCGGTTCGCCAGGCGGCCGCCGTGGGTGTGGGGCCAGCCGGCGCGCAGATGCTGGTGCTGATCGTGGTGCCGGACGAGCCGCAGCGCGGTCCGTTGGCCGACGTGCCCATGGCCACCGCGCTGCGCGACGTCGCAGGCATCGACGCGGCGGCTTTCCTCGTACGCGACGAACTGCCTGTCGACATCCGCCATCAGTCCAAGATCGACCGTCAGGCATTGGCCGTGTGGGCCACCGACGTGCTCGCCGGGGGCCGGCCGTGAAGGTGCTGGTGACCGGCGCCAGCGGCATGCTCGGCAAGGCGACCGCCCAGGCGCTGGTCGACCGCGGCGACGAGGTGACCGTGCTGCAACGGCGGCCGTCGGGGCTGCCCTGCCGCGAGGTGCTCGGCGATGTCTCCGACCCGTCCGCCGTTGGCCAGGCCGTCGAGGGCCAGGAGGTGGTGGTCCATCTCGCGGCCAAGGTCGACGTCGTCGGGCCGTGGAGCGAGTACGAGCAGGCCAACGTGGTCGGCACCCGTACCCTCATCGACGCTTGTCGGTCCGGGTCACCGTTCCGGCTCGTCCACGTGTCGTCGCCCTCGGTCGCGCACGCCGGCGACTCGTTGGTCGGTGCGGGCGCCGGGCCAGCTGACCCCGAGGGTGCGCGGGGTCACTACGCGCGGTCCAAGGCGATGGCCGAGCAGATCGCGCTGGCGGCCGACGGAGATCGCCTGGCAGTGCTGGCGATCCGGCCTCACTTGGTCTGGGGTCCCGGCGACACCCAGCTGGTCGGCCGCATCGTCGAGCGTGGCCGCGCGGGACGGCTGCCACTGATCGGCACGGGCGCCGCACTCATCGACACCACGTACGTCGACAACGCGGTGTCGGCGCTGGTCGGCGCGGTCGATGCGTGGACGGTACGCGGCGAGGCCCTGGTCGTGACCAACGGCGAGCCACGGCCCGTGGCCGAGATTCTGTCCCGGCTGTGCCTCGCCGCCGGGGTCCCGGGTCCGCGAGGACACGTGCCCCTCGTCGTTGCCGCGTCGGCGGGGTCTGTCATCGAGACGGCGTGGCGGCTGCTCCGGCGCCGCGACACCCCGCCCATGACCCGGTTCCTCGCTGAGCAGCTGGCCACCGCGCACTGGTTCGACCAACGCCGCACGCGCGAGGCCTTGCAGTGGGAGCCGCGGGTCAGCCTCGACGAGGGCTTCGCTCAGTTGACCGCTTGGTACGCCGCGGATCACCGGTGAAGCTGTCGGAGGCCATCGTCCAGGCCTGGCATCACCAACGAGAGACGGCACCGCGACGGGCACTGGTCAAGGAGGCGTTCGACGCCACTCGCCGCCTTCCCGGCATCAGGGACGCGCCTGCGGGCGAGATCCGGCCGGCTCTGCTGCAGGCGTTGGCCGCTCGGGGCATCCATGACTTCTCCGAACGCAGCCTCGACCCGATGGTGCGCGCCATCCAGACGTCCCGGACCAGCGTCCTAGCCGACTACGCGCTGACCGGAGTGCAGAAGACACGGGAGGCGGTGGCGTGGCTCAAGGAGCACGAGGTCCCGGCGTGGCTTAACCCGCCGCGTCACGCCGTGCCGCTGGACGCCTCATCGGCGGTCGAGCGAGCGCTGGGACAGATCGACCTCGACCCGCGCGACCTGGACCTGCTGGCCCGGCTGTTCGCCGACGCGCCCGTACCCATCCACCTGCCGGAAGAGGTGGACGGCCTCGAGCCCCGCTTCCCGTGCTGGCTCAACCTTGAAGACGCTGACGATCCCGCGTCAAAGGTGATCGTGCATGTCGGCAAGCACACCCTTGGCCGTCTGAAGAGTGAGGCTGCCGCCGCCACCAGGCCGGCGCTCAAGCAATTGGCCCGGCGCGGCAAGGCGCTCCTGGCCAGCGCGGAACTGCGCGGCTCGACGCCGGCCACCGTCCGCATCGAGGTCCGGCTGATGGTCTCGAGTTAGGCAACGTCGCTGCTGCTCGGTTGCGCTGGGAACGGCAATGCCTGCTGCGTAGGCGTTGTGCTCGGAGGTGTCGCGGTCGCCAACAGACCCAGTCGTCTGTGACTGGTGAGAACTGCTGGTACGTATGGGGTTTGTCGATCAAGATCGACCAAAGATGCTGCCCTGCAGGCGATCTCAGCTCTTGGTGGGCCGGTGTCAGCGAGATAGGATCGAACACGTGTTCGAGTCCAGCGTCATCATCGACCCCGCCGCGGTCTACCCCGACCTTGCGGCGGCGATCGACGCCATCCCGGTCCGGGCCACCCGCGGCGGCACCGCCGCGGACAGCGCGGTCCGGGTCCGGGCACTGACGGCGCTCTCGGAGCAGGTGAAGGCACGCTGGCTGGCCGAGGTGGCCGCGTTCGACGACCAAGGCTTCGCCACCGCCTGCGGCGCACAGTCCACCGGCAGCTTCCTCGCCGCCCACGGACACATGGATGCCGCCGACGCTCGCCGTACCGTCGTTGCTGCTCGGACCGCGGACCGTTTGCCGCAGCTTGGCTCGATGCTCGCGGCCGGCGACATCACTGTCCAGCACGTGGCTGCGGTCGGGTTCTCCACCAGCCGGGTCCCGCCGGAGATCGTCACCTCTTTCGACGCGGTGTTCGCCGCCCTGGCCGCCTCGGCGAAGCCGTCGGACCTGCGGGTCGCCGGCAAGCAGCTGCAGCACACGTACGACACCGATGCGATCAGTCGCGACGCCGCCCACGTTCACGCCACCCGCTACCTGACGTTGGCGCAGACCTTTGGCGACGCCTGGCATCTTGAAGGACTGCTCACCCCAGAGGACGGCCTCACCCTGTCCCTGGTCCTCGATGCGCTCAGCACCAGCGCCGGGGCAGAAGATGACCGCACGGCGACCCAACGCCGCAACGACGCCCTGGTCGAGATGGCCCAGCTCGCCCTCCGCGCGGGTGAGCTGCCTGACACTGGCGGCGACCAAGCCCGCGTCACGCTGCTGGTCCAGGCGACGACCAACCCGTTCGCCGACGCCGAACACCCGACAGACGACCATCCCGATGGCGATGACCTAACCGAGACCAGCACTGGCTCAGGCGTCGGTGCGGGCTCCCGCCCCGGCGGGCTCAGCGCTCGTCGGCACCTCGCCGGCAAGGTCCCGCATCAGCCGGGAGGGACTCAGTTCAGCGTCACGGGGTTCGACCTGGCCGACGCCCAGCTGCTCGGCGCGGCCACCATGATGTCGACCGAGACGCTGCAACGGATCTGCTGCGACGCCGAGTTCAACCTCGCCACCCACGACACCACCGGCACCATCCTCAACCTCGGCCGGTCAGTACGCGACCCCAACCTGGCCCAAAGACGAGCCGTCAAGCTCCGCGACAAGCATTGTGTCTTCCCCGGCTGCGACACCCCACCCCACCGGTGCCAGGTCCACCACATTCATTTCTGGCGCAACGGTGGCTGCACCGACCTGTGCAACCTCGCGCTGGTTTGCCGCTTTCACCACCGCCTGGTTCACGAAGGCAAATGGACCCTGGCTGCTGCACCAGCCACACCCGAGCACCCCTTCGGCCACTGGATCGCCCGGCCACCCGACGGACGTGAGGAGCTCAGACAGTTCCGACAACAAGCGGCCTGAACACCTGACCACGAAGCACTGGAGAACGAGAGGGACGGGACGCAACGGACATGGGCCGGGCCACGACCGACGAGGTGGTGGTCGTAACCCGGCCCATGTTCGACGTTGCAGGCGGACCTAGGCCGCGTCCTCGTCGCCCAGGAACGGGTAGTCGGTGTAGCCGTGCTCGTCGCCGCCGTACGCCGTCGAGTAGTCCGGGGTGTTGTACGGGCCGTCGGCCTGCAGTCGCGCCGGCAGGTCGGGGTTGGCGAGGAACAGTGCCGCGAACGACACCAGATCGGTGGAGCCGTTCTCGATCAGCTTGAGCGCCTCGGGGCCGGTGAAGGCACCCGGGGTATACGGGTTGAGGATGAGCGTGCCCTGCCAGAGCGAGCGCAGCTCCGGTGTCAGCTCGGTGTCCGGGCCCTCGCCGATGTGCAGGTAGGCCAGGCCGATCGGGTTGAGCGCGGTGACCAGGGCACGGTAGGTGTCGCGGTGCCCGTCCTCGACGATGTCGTTGAACGGGTTGGCCGGCGAGATGCGCAGGCCGACCCGGTCGGCGCCGATGGCGTCGGCGACGGCCTTGCTCACCTCGACCACGAAGCGGATGCGGCCCTCGCCGCCCCACTCGTCGTCGCGCACGTTGGCGTTGGTCGACAGGAACTGGTGCAGCAGGTAGCCGTTGGCTCCGTGCAGCTCGACGCCGTCGAAGCCGGCCTCGATCGCGTTGCGCGCTGCCGCGGCGAAGTCGGCGATCGTGGCGGTGATCTCCTCCGTAGTCAGCGGCTGCGGCGTGACCAGCTCCTGCGGGCCAGACGCGGTGTACGTCGTGCCGGTTGCGGCCACGGCAGAGGCGCTCACGGGCACCAGGTCGTCGTCGTACAGGTCAGGGTGGCCGATTCGGCCGGTGTGCATGAGCTGGGCGAAGATCAGCCCGCCCTTGGCGTGCACGGCCTCGGTGACGAGGCGCCACCCGGCGACCTGCTCCGCCGAGTGCAGCCCGGGGGTGTTGAGGTAGCCCTGGCCGACGGGCGAGGGCTGGGTGCCCTCGGTGATGATCAGCCCGGCGGTGGCGCGCTGGGCGTAGTAGTCCGCCATCAGCTGGGTCGGCGCGTTGCCCGGCCCGTACGCCCGGCTGCGGGTCATCGGGGCCATGACCACGCGGTTGCGGGTGGTGTAGCGGCCGATCGTCGCGGGGTCAAATGCTGCGGTCATCGAGTTCCTCCAGAGCGGGGCGCAATTAACTGTTCCGCACAGGTAAATGACCTGGCGGTTGGGAGTATTCCCTGCGGGGCGAAGATCCTGGTGTCCGTTGTGTCACACAGGTAACGTGGCGGCATGGCGACGGAGAGCGAGGCTCGGCAACCGCAGGCAGCGGCCGGCGGACCGATCAGTCACGTCATCTTCCGCCTTGCCCGCTCTCACCGCATGTTGGCGGGCCAGTTGCTCCGCGAGGTGGGGCTGTTCCCGGGTCAGGAGGTGCTGATGATGCATCTCTGGGAGTACGGGCCGCAGCGCCAGTCGGTGCTCGCCACCGAGTTCGACACCGACTCGGCCAGCATGACCCGCACCGTGCAGCGGCTCGAGCGGGCCGGCTACGTCCGGCGGTTGCCCGACCCTGCCGACGGCCGGGCGACGTTGGTCGAGCCCACCCCCGCCGGCGTCAGCTTGCGTGGTCGCGTCGAGCAGGTGTGGCAGCGGTTGGAGGAGCTCACGGTGGGAGACCTGACTCCTGAGCAGCGCCGCCGTGCGCTGGCCAGCCTGACCTGCCTCGAGGACAACGTCGTCGCCGCTGAGGCGGCCCGCTAACCCAGCTAGACGAGCGGGCCCTCGCGGGCTGCTGGGTGCTGCCGGTAGAACCGGGCTAGGACGTCGTAGAGCTCAGGTTCGAGCGCCAGCAGGTCCCGCGACTGCTCGAAGAACACCTCGGTGGCGACGGCGAAGAACTCGCCGTGGTTGGTGGCCCCGTACCACTGCATGGGTGGGCGTGGCACACCGTTGACCAGGTCGTCGTAGACGTCGGTGCAGACCCTGATCCAGTCCTCACGAAGGCCCGACGGCAGCAGCGGGGTGCCGTCGATGGTGCCGTCGCGCATGTCGAGCTTGTGGGCGAACTCGTGCAGCACGACGTTGTGGCCGGGCTCGGTGCGGTGGGCGCCCGCGAGGGCCTCGTCCCAGGCGATGACGATGGGGCCGCGGCCGTCCTCCGCCAGCCCGAGCACCGCGAGCGGGTCGGCGGTCACGGTGCCCAGCGACGGCCCGGCCCGTACCCCGGAGGTCTCGAGCGTCGATGGGTGGACCACGATGCCGCTCACCAGCCGGTAGTGGTCGGTGCTGAGCGCCAGGACGAGCAAGGCCGCCTGGGCGGCGATCACAACCCGGATCGTGTCGTCGAGAGCGAACCCGCGGGCTGCCTCCCACTGTTTGCGGGACAGCAGTTCGTCGGTGATCCGGAGCAGCCGTTCCTGCTCGTCGTCGTCCAGCAGTGGCCAGACGGCCAGGTGCAGCTCGACGATCGCTCGCCCGTCCTCGGGCAGTCCGGCCCGATGGAGCCGCAGCCTCACGGCGCTCGCCTGCGGGGCTGGGCGGGGGAAGGGTTCACCAGACCGAGGCTACCTAGCGCCAGCTCCGGTGACGTCCGGCTCAGCTGTTGTCTACGCGGTCAAGGAAAGGAAGGACGGCCGCTGCGAGTGCCTCCGGGGCCTCCTGCGCGACGAGATGGCCGACCCCCTCCAGGTGCACTGCCGTCACCTCGCCCACGGCCACCTGGCGGAAGGTCTGCGCGGTGAAGTCGGCCCTGACGGCGTCAACGGTCAGGACGGGGACCGACAGCGGCGCCGCCTCAGCCAGAGCCCTCGTGGCGCCGCCATCGGAGAAGACCGCCTGGTAGAGGCCGGCGGTGCCGCGCCAGCCGTTCGGGCCTGCGTAGGTGCGGGCGTACTCGTCGAGGTCGTCCTCGGTGACGGAGCCGGCGATGCCGGTCATCAACGGGTAGGCCCAGTCCGCGAGGAGCTCGCGCTCGTGACCGGCGAGGAGCAGCTCGGGAATGCCTGCTGCGCCAAGGAATCCGACGTGCCAGGACCCGCCGTGGACGACGTCCGCAAGCGCCTCGAGGCCGAAGCCCGCCAAGGTCGTCTCAACGGCGATCAGGCTGGCCACATGGTCGGGGTGTGTGGCGGCGAAGCGGAAGCCCAGACCCCCGCTGATGTCCTGGCACAGGAGGTGGACCGGTCCGACGCCGAGCATCGACACCAGGTGGTAGAGGTCGTCGGCGCAGGTCGTCGGGTTGTAGTGGCCCTCGCCGTGACTCGAGTCGCCGAAGCCGCGGAGGTCGAGCGCGAAGACCTGGTGCGTGGCCGCCAGCAGCGGGATGAGCCGGTGGAAGGCCCACCACGTCTCGGGCCAGCCGTGGACGAGCAGGATCGGGGAGCCGCTGGCGCCCGCTGACACGTAGTGGAGCTGCGCGCCGTTGACGTCGGCCAGGTGATGGGTCACGTCGGCGATGGTCGCGCCGGACGGGTTAGTCGTGGGCATCGTGGGCTCCTCAGATAGACAACCTTGTTGTCGAACAATAGACAACAAGGTTGTCGTTGTCAACGTTGGGGTCCTTTAAACTGCCCCCATGCCCCGATCCGGCGCCGACCTCGCCCTCCTGCTGCTCGGCGGGTTTCGCGTCCTGGCCGACCAGGCGACGAACGAGCTCTCGGCGCGCGGCTACGAGGACGTGCGTCCGGTGCACGACTTCGCGCTGCGGGCGATCCTGTCCGGTGCCGACAGCGCGTCCGAGCTGGGGAGGCGCCTGTCCGTCACCAAGCAGGCGGCCGCGAAGACCATCGCCCTGCTGGAGGAACGCAGCTACGTGGCGCGAGAGCCCGATGCCACCGACGGACGGCGGATCCGACTGCGCGTCACCGACCATGGGCTCGCGCTGCTGCAGGAGGGCGAGGCCATCTTCGACGAGCTGCATGCTCAATGGCAGAGCCGGGTCGGTGCGACAGCCCTGGCCCAGGTCGAGGAGACGCTACGCGAACTCGTCGGCCCCAGTGCGATCAAGCTCGACGCCCCTGGCTGGTCCGTGCGGGACCTCTAGCGCGACGAGGGACCTGTGGCGACTGCTGTCAGGCGCACGACAGCGACGGTGCCGGTTCCCCGTACCGACAAGGGTTCTGCCGTCTCGTCGATGAGACCGTCCCAGGGCTCGAGGGTGAGCGGACCGACCTCGATCGTGCCCTCGACGACGACAAGCGCGGCGCGCCAAGCACCCTCGACGGTGGACCCATCGGCCGCAGGCGTCACCAGCTCGAGGCTGCCCGAGACCAGGCCGCGGCGGGTCATGACGTTGAGGTCGCGGCTGGCGCCGCCGACCACGCAGTCGACGTCGGCCTCGCCGGCAAAGCTGAAGGGCCGCAGGGGTTGTAGGTCGGCAAGCGTGCCGTCGACGGTGAGGCGCATCGGCCCACCGCTGAGCAGCGTGATGATGCGGTCGACGCCGGGGTAGCGGGAGAACGGTCCGTCGGCCTCGACGGCGGCAATGCTGATGCGCCAGGCGAAGTCTCCCAGACTGGCGTCACGAGGCTCGACGGCGAGCTCGTACGTCGACCCGCCGCCGTTGCGCCATGGCGTGGCCTCGAGGTCAGCGGCCCGCCAGACGCGGACGGCCCGGCCAGCGGTGCTGGCCGGGCCGTCCGTCATCATCGGGTGTTACGCGAAGCCGTTGGCGGCGTCCCACGCCTTGGCGACGGCCTGCGGGTCCTTCTTCTCGCCCTGGACCTGCTCGACGAGCTTGGCCAGCTCGATCGTCGTCATCTTGGCCGAGACCGCGTTGGCAGCGGCTGAGATGGTCGGCGTCACCTTGGCTGCGGTGACCAGCGGGACGATGTTCTGCGCGGCGAACACGCTCTTGTCGTCCTGCAGGGAGACGAAGCCGTCGGTCACGATCGACGGGTCGGTGGAGAAGATGTCAGCGGCGTCGACGCTGCCGTTCTTCAACGCCGTCTGGGTGATCAGGCCGCTGGCCGCGAGAGCGGTGAACCGGCCGAAGGTCAGCCCGTACACCTTCTTGAAGCCGGGGATGCCGTCGACGCGGGTCTGCATGTTCGGCGGCGCACCGTAGGTCAGCTTGCTCGCCACGGGGACGAGCGAGCTGATCGTGGTGAGCTTGTACTTGTCGGCCGTAGCCTTGGTGACCGTGATGGTGTCGGCGTCCTGGGCCGGCGCGTAGTCGAGGGTCGCGAAGTTGCTCTTGGCGGCCACTGTCTTGAGCGCTGCTGCGACGTCGGCCGGCGACTTGGCGGTCGCCGAGGTGTCGAGGAAGTCGAGGATCGACCCGCTGTACTCGGGGATGAAGTCGATCGAGCCGTCCTTGAGGGCCGCGATGTAGGCGGCCCGCTCACCGATGTTGACCTTGTACTTGACCGTAACGCCCTTGGCGGCGAGCGCGTCGCCGTAGACGTAGGCCAGAATCGTGTTCTCGGAGAAGTCGGCCGAGCCGATGGTGATCGAGCCGGGCGCGCCGCCGGCCGAGGCGGCTGCGGAGGTGCCGGAGGCGGCACTTGCCGCAGAGCTGGTGGCCGGAGCCGAGCTGCTGCCCGCAGCAGCCGAGGTTGCGGCAGCGGCAGCGGACGTGGCGACAGCAGCCGCGGAGGTTGCCGCCGCGCTGGACGCGGCGCCGCTGCTACTGCTGCTGCCGCAGGCGGCGGTCAGCAGTGCGACCCCGGCTGAGGCAGTGGCGAGGACAAACTTGCTCTTCATGTGTCTCCTTGTGAGGTGAGCTTGTGCTCGGGGTTGACGGTGCTAGTGCGTGCCGACGGACAGCTCAGGGACGGCCTCGCCGGACGGGGTGGTGCTGGGACCAGTGGTGGTGGAGTAGCGGCCGGACAGACCGCGGGAAACGACCAGACGTTGAACTCCCACCAGGAGGATGTCGACGAGGACCGCCAGGATGGCGACGAGGAGGCCGGCTGCGACCATGACGGGGTAGCCGGTCTTGGGGTCGGTGATGGACTGGTCGCCGCTGTAGATCAGGCTGCCGAGACCGCCGAGCAGCGGGACGTAGGCGGCGATCGTGGCGGTGGCCAGCACCTGCAGGGTCGAGCTGCGTAGGCCGGACATGATGAGCGGCAGTGCGCACGGGAACTCGACCTTGCGGACGACCTCGCTGCCAGTCATGCCCATGCCGCGCGCTGCGTCCCGTACCGCAGGGTCGACGTTTTGCACGCCGGCGTAGGTGTTGGTGAGGATCGGCGGGATCGCCAGCAGCACCAGCACGATGATGAGCGGCACGAAGTAGGGGAAGCCGCCGCGCTGGACAATGCCTGGCACTGCGGCAGTGTGGTGAATCTTGGGCGAGAGCCAGACCACGAGCAGGAGCAGCAGGCCGAGGACGGGTACGGCGCGTGCCGCGTTGGCCAGCCCACCGATCGCGCCGGCGCCGCGCCCGGTGTGGCCGATGGCCAGACCGATCGGCAGTGCCACAACCAGCGCGATCGCGACGGCGAGCACGGTGTAGGTGAGCTGTTGGCGCACCAGGGTCGGGATGCCGTTGATGCCCATCCAGTTGGCCGAGTCGCCCAGCCAGGTCGGCACGTTGCTGAGGCTAGGGAGGCCCGAGCCGTCGGCCAGGACCAGGGAGGCGCTCATCGGGCCGCCGCCGCTCGTTGCCAGGGCGTGAGCACGCGGATGCCCAGCAGCACCAGGCCGTCGAACACCAGCGCCAGCAGGATGAACAGGATCAGCGCCAGCACGATGGGGTGGATGTCGGACGTCTGGTTGCCCTCGATGAACAGCGACCCCAGTTGGGTCACGCCGATGGTCGAAGCGACCGACACGAGGCTCACGTTGGAGACCGCGGCGACCCGGATGCCGGCGCCGATGACAGGGACCGCGATGGGCAGCTGGACGCTGAACAACCGCTGTCTCGTCGTGAAGCCCATGGCCGCGGCCGCCGCCATCGTGTCGCTCGACACCGACCCGAAGCCGTCGGCGCTGACCCGCACCATCAGCGCGAAGGTGTAGACGGTCAGGGCGATGGCGACGTTGAGCGGGTCGAGGATCTTGGTGCCGATGATGCCGGGCATCGAGACGAACAGCACGATCGACGGGATCGTGTAGAGGATGCCGGCGGTCGTGATGAGCGGCAGGTAGAGCCAGCGGGTGCGGCTCGCCCACCAACCGACCGGCAGCGCGATGACCGTGCCGATCAGCAGCGGCAGGGCGGCGAGCCAGATGGTGGTCCAGGCTTCGCTGCGGATGTCGCCGATGTGGCCGGTGAAGTAGTCCCAGACGGCGCTCATGGGTTGGGCGCCGTGGTGCGGGAGGCCTTGATGTGGGTGAGCACCTTGTCGGCGGTGATGGTGCCGGCGAGCCGCCCGGAGCTGTCGACGATGACGCCCCAGCCGCTCGGTGAGGACAGGGCCGCGTCGAGCACCTCGCGGAGGGTGCCGCCCTCGTGGGCCAGGGTGCCGCCGAGGTTGAGCAGGTCAGGGGTGATTTGACCGGTCAGCCGATCGCCGGAGAGATCGTTGGTGTTGATCCAGCCCTGCGGCAGGTTGCCGTCATCGACGACGAGGATCCAGCCGTCCTCCGTCGTGCCCCGCACCGACGCGAGGTCGGTGCCGAGGGTGACCGCCGGAGTCCGATCGAGGTCGAGGGAGCCGGCGGTGGTGAAGCCGAGGGCACGGTAGCCGCGGTCGCGTCCGACAAAGGCCGCGACGAACGGGTCGGCCGGGCGGGCCAGCAGCTCGGCGGGCGGCGCCATCTGGGCCAGCTTGCCGCCGACCCGCAGCACCGCGACCTGGTCGCCGAGCTTGATGGCCTCGTCGACGTCGTGGGTGACGAAGACGATGGTCTTTCCCAGGTCCTGCTGCAGCCGCAGGAACTCGTTCTGCAGCTGCTCGCGCACCACCGGGTCGACCGCGCTGAACGGCTCGTCCATGAGCATCACTGGCGGGTCGGCGGCGAGGGCGCGTGCGACGCCGACCCGCTGCTGCTGGCCGCCTGAGAGCTGGGCGGGGTAGCGCGTCGCGAACGCGGTGTCGAGGCCGACCCGCTCGAGCAGCTCCATTGCCCGCGCGCGCGCCTTGGTCTTGTCCTGTCCCAACAGGTAGGGGACGGTCGCGACGTTGTCGAGCACCGTGCGGTGGGGAAAGAGCCCGGCGTTCTGGATGACGTAGCCGATGCCCCTGCGCAGCTCGGACGACGACCCCTTGGACGTGTCCTTGTCGTCGATCCAGATCGTGCCGCTGCTCGGCTCGATCATGCGGTTGATCATGCGCAAGGAGGTCGTCTTGCCGCAGCCGGAGGGCCCGACGAAGACGGTGATCTGGCCGGACGGGGCAACGAGGTCGAGGTTGTCGACCGCGACGGCGCCACCGCCCGCATACTGCTTGGTCACGGACTCGAACCGGATCATCGGGTGGTCACCTTTGTCGTCCTTGTACGGGTCTTGCGCTGACGGTCCGTGCTCACGCGGAGACCTCCGCGGGACTGCCGAATCGCTCAGACAGGGCCAAGGCCTCGCGACTCACGATCCTTCCGACCTGATCCAGACGGTCTTGGTCAAGACGGTAGGAGGGACCTACGACACAAAGGACGCCGACGATGGGCGCAGGGCTGCTCGCAGGCCCACCTGCCCGTCGTACGGGGGCGGCAACCGCGGCGACGTCGACCTCCACCGCGGACCGCAGCGCGACGTAGCCGTCCGGCCCGGTCCAGCCGGTCATGGCGGCGCCCACCGCAGTGCCGTCGAGGGACACGGTGCGCCCGACCCAGCTGGTGTGCCGCACCGAGTAGGTGCCTTCGACCATGCCGATGTAGATCGCGGTCCCGACCGTGCTCGGCACGGCCAGGTAGGTGGACTCGCCGCACTCCGAGACGATGCGCCGCATGGCGGGCTCGGCCTCCGTGACCAGGGGCTGCCGCCCGTACGCGAGAGCTCCGAGCTGGACCATGCGCGGGCCGGCGTGGAACACCCCGGAACCGTCACGGCTGACGAAGCCGGTGGATTCGAGGGTGCGCAGCAGCCGAAGGGCCGTGCTCGCCGGAAGGGCAGTGCGCCGGGCCGCGTCGGCCAGGTTGACCGGGTCGTGGGAGCAGACCTCGGCGAGCAGGGCGAGCGCCCGGTCGACGGTGCGGGTGGGGCCCGAGGGCCCCGGGAACGATGAGCGGCGTCGGTCGGTTGACTGGTCAGCAGCACCCTGTTCGAAGGCTGACATCCGTCACCTCGCAGCGTCTCGACCGGTCCGGACAGCCGAAAGCATAGAACATCGGTATTTCTACTGGGTAAAACCTTGTTGCCATGGTGCGGCAAGATGGCGGCGGCCTGGTAGAACTTCACCGGGTGCAGTCGCACCGTGACGGAAACGGATGGCAGATGGCTGTGGTGACCGTCGGGCCGACCTCGCTGACTGTCGGCGAGATCGCGGTCGTCGCCGGTGGTGCGCAGCTCGTGCTGGCCGACGGCGTCCTAGACCGGCTCGCCGTCACGCGCGACACCGCGGTCTCCCTGGCTCGACAGCGACCGGTGTACGGGCGGAGCACTGGGGTCGGCGCCAACAAGGGTGTCGCCGTGGACGACGGCGGACAGCACGCCCTCCGCCTCCTGCACAGCCACGCCACCAGCGCCGGACCGCTGCGTGCCGCCCGCCGGGTCCGCGCGATGCTGGCGATCCGTTGCTCCCAGCTCGCCGCGGGGTCCAGCGGGGTGGCGCCGTCGGTCCTCGAGGCTCTGGTCACGATGCTGGCCGATGACGACCTGCCCCCGGTACGAGAGTTCGGCTCCCTCGGCACCGGCGACCTGTCCGCCCTCGCGACCACGGCCGTCGCCCTCATCACCCGCGGCGTGACCCTCGACGAGAACGATGCGCTGGCCCTCATCAGCAGCAATGCCGCGACCCTCGCCGACGCCGCCCTGGCGGCTGCGGACCTCACGACGCTTGCCCAGGCGTCGCTGTCGGTCGCGGCGCTGACGTTCGCCGCTGTCGATGGCAATGGCGAGGCCTTCGCGCCTCTGGTCGAGCTGGCCACGCCGTTCCCCGGCGCCCGGGCGGTCTGTCTGGCCATGCGTTCGCTGGCCGAGGGAGTGGTGGCGGCACGGATCCAGGACCCGTTCGGGCTGCGGGCGCTGCCCCAGGTGCATGGCGTTCTGCTCGACGCGCTCGCCGCGTTGACCGGCGTGGTGGAGGCGCTCGCCTCAGCCGGCTCCGAGAACCCCGTCTTCGGCGTCGATCCGCCGGCCGTCGCCCACCACGGCGGCTTCCACATGGCCTACCTCGCGACGGCACTCGACACCGTCCGGTCTGCCGTGGCCCAGGCCGCCCAGCTCAGCCTCGCGCGGTTGGGCTACCTGGTCGACCCAGCCCTGACCGGGCTGCCGGCGTTCCTCGGCGACGGGACGCCCGGGGCATCCGGGGTCATGGTGGTCGAGTACGTGGTCGCGTCGGCCCTCGCCGAGCTGCGTCTGGTTGCTTCGCCTGCGGCCGTTCAGTCGGTGTCGATCTCGCGGGGTGCCGAGGACGACGCCAGCTTTGCCTCGCTCGGGGCCCGGCTCGCGTTCGAGTCCACGGGCCCGTACCAGGTCGTCGTTGCGGGTGAGCTGCTTTCTGCGGTACGGGCCCTGCGGTTGCGTGGGGTGCCGACTCCCGCTCCCGTCGCCGAGCTGCTGGCGCTGTGCTCGGCGCTGCCGGCGGGTGCTGCCGACCGCGACCTGACCGACGACCTCGCCGTTGCCGGCGGACTGCTGACCAGCCTGGTTCAGGTGGCGAGCTCGAGCGGCCGGAGCTCCTCGGCATAGCTGACCGCGGTCCGGCGGAGCAGGCCGCTCTCGGTGACGGCGTACTGGCCGAGGCGCCACAGTGGGGGCGAGTAGGCGTGGATGGTGACGCTGTTGTCGCGCACGGTGCTGAGCCGGTGGATGTGGTCTGGGCCGAAAGAGAACGTGGTGCCCTCGGGCATCTCGCTGACCAGGTGGTCGCCGCCGAAACGTGGGTTGGACTCGGCGATGACGCCGCGCACCACGCGAACGGCGCCCGAGGAGGTGTCGTGGTCGTGCCAGCCGGTGTCGTTGTCCTCGACCCACGAGAGCACCCAGACGTCGACGTGCTCGTCGCGGTAGAGCGACTCGTAGTGCCGCTCGCCCGCTGAGAACTGCAGGCCCGCGCCCCACAGCCCCGGCTCGGCGGAGAGCCGGTCGACGAGGTCACGCAGCTCGGACTGGTCGAGAGTCCGGGCCGGCAGCTGGTCCCAGTCCATGGTCAGTGTCCTTTCAGGCCGAGCAGGCGTTGCGGGTTGGTGCTGCGGATCGCGTGGGTGAGGGCCGGGCCGCCGACGTCGCCGGTGAAGGGCGCGGCGTACGGGCGGTCGGAGCCGCTCACGATGGCGTCGACCC
Organism: Acidothermaceae bacterium B102; assembly: GCA_033097465.1. GTDB lineage: Bacteria > Actinomycetota > Actinomycetes > JAWWOL01 > JAWWOL01 > JAWWOL01. Next base: position 930,214 of record AP028633.1, on the reverse strand, counting down.
CGATCGTCCGCACGGTGGCGTCGATGGCGGTGTGCCCGTACGACGAGGTCTCGACGTAGGCGTTGCGGTCGATCGGCCGGCGCTCGCCGCCGCGCGAGGAGTAGCGCTCGAGGTGGGCGGGCGCGAGGCCGGCCAGCGCGGCGAAGCACACCCGCAGCTCGGGGAAGGCCGGGCGTCCGGCGAGTGCGAAGGCGTACCACGCGGCGTGCAGCTGGGCGACGTAGGGGACTACCGCCGGCCACCACGCGACCCGTTGTGCGCCGGCGGTCGACGGCACGGCGCCGGGGTGGATGAACAGTGCCTTGTCGTGCTCGACGAGCACCTCGAACAGCGGGGCGCACCGTTCGACGGCCTCGGGGCTGGTCAGGGCCGTCGCCGGCAGCTGGAGCCCGACGCACCCCTCGGCCAGCTGAACCCCCAGCCGGTCCGGGTCGAGCTCGGTGAGACAAGCGGATGACCACGCGGCAAACGAGTCGGGCAGGTCCTGCACGCCAGCGTGGTAGGCATCGAGCAGCGGCTGCGCCTCGTCCGGCGGCAGCCACTCGACGCCGAGCGGGCTGGACATCGAGACGACGCCGAGCTGGTAGCCGTCCGTGGCGAGAAGTGCTTGCCGCAAGGCGATGTCGTGGTCGCGCGGGTCGACCTCGTAGTCAGGCTCACCGTCGAGGTGGAGCGTCCAGCCGGTGAGCCGCGGGGACGAGGTGCGCGAGCGGAGGGCGTCGATGAAGGGCGCGGGCCACAGGTGCTGGTGCACGTCGATGTCCATCCCGGCACCTCCCAGTGGACTGGTCAGGTATGACTAGTCAAGCGCTTCACTGTACCGCTTCAGTGAAGCGCTTGACTGTTGACATGTCAAGGAAACCCGAGTGTTGCCAGCGAGCTGTAACACCGGCGAAACAGCCGACCGCGGGACGGCTCAGGCGCGGGCTGCACCGCGGCGGGGTTTGGCCGTGGACGCCCGCGGCAGCAGGGTCGGCATCTTGACGATGCGCTTGCGACGGTGGCTGCCGTCAGCGGCGGCCAGCACGAGGCGCACGGCGTCGCGGACGATGCTGTCGGTGTCCCAGTCGACCGAGGTGAGCGGCGGCGAGAGCAGGCCAGACAGTGGGTGGTTGTCGTAGCCGCAGATCGAGATGTCGTCGGGGATGCGCAGTCCGAGCTCACCCGCAGCGGCATAGGCCCCGTACGCGATCGAGTCGGAGAAGCAGAACACTGCCGTGGGACGTGGCCGCCGCGACATCACCACGGTGGCGACCATGCTCGCCTCGAGCAGGTTGTGGCTGGACGGCGTGATCGTGACGTCGAGGCCGAGCCGCTTGGCCTCACTGCTGACGTGGACGTCGGCCGGGCGGTCGGGGGTGCTGGCGTCGGTGGGGGTCAGCACCGCGAGGCGTCGATGTCCCAACCGGTAGAGGTGCTCGAGGGCGAGCGTCACGCCCGCACGGTTGTCGAACAGGACCTCACCCGCGGAGGCACCCTCGAGTGCGTCGCCGATCGAGACGACCGGCACCGACTGCGTGACGCTGGACCAGCCCGGCGACGACGGGTCGAGTGAGGAGATGATCAGACCGTCGACCCGCTGGTCACGCAGCTGACGGGCCATGGTGAGCTCGCGCTCTGCGTCGCCGCGAGCGTCGAGGATCAGTGCGTAGCGGTCGTGCAGCAGCAGCTCGCGCCCGACGCCGGCGGCGAGCAGCTGCTGCCAGACATCGTCGAGCGAGCCGCAGAGCAGGCCGATCATGCCGGAGCGACCGCTCGCGAGGGCTCGCGCGATGGGGTCGACCTCGTAGCCCAGCTCGTCAGCCGCCTGCCGCACGCGCGCCTGGGTCTCGGGTGACGACTGCAGCCCGCGCAGGGCGTACGAGACGCCTGAGGGCGACAGCCCGGTCTTGTCGGCCACGTCGCGCAGAGTCGCCCTCTTGCGTGGGGGAGGCCGCATGACGGTCACGCTACCCAAGCGGGCTGGCCGCCGCCATGGCCGCAGCAGACGGTAACCGGATGGATAGATCAGGCAGAGGTCAGACGCGGCAGAGGATCTCGCTGTTGACCACGACGAACCAACCGTCGGGGTCGTCGCTCCACTGGCGGAACGCGGCCCCGATGTCGAGCAGCTCAGCCCGGTTGGTGAGCCCGAGCGACACGGCCTGCTCGCCGTACGCGGAGCTGGTGGTGCGGTCGGCCCACAGGCCGCCCCACCAGCGTCGGTCCTCCTCGGTGGCGAAGCACCACGTGCTCGCCGTCGCCATGACGTCGGTGAAGCCGGCGGCGTGGGCCCAGCCGAGCAGGTGACGTCCGGCGTCGGGCTCGGCCTGGTTGGCTCGGGCGGTTGCCCGGTAGATGGCCTGCCACCGGTCGAGCAGCGGGGAGGCCGGCGACCAGAACATGCCGGCGTAGTCGCCGTCGCGAGCCGCGACCAGGCCGCCAGGTCGGCAGACGCGCGCCATCTCGCGGAGCGCGGCGATCGGGTCGGTGAGGTGCTGCAGCACCTGGTGGGCGTGGACCACGTCGACGCTGTCGTCGGGCAGGTCGATGGCGTAGACGTCGCCGAGGCGGACGTCGACCTCCACCCCGGCGGCCGTGGCAGCGGCGCGTGCTTCGGGCAGAGGCGCCTCGGCAGCGTCGATCGCGATGACTTTCCCCGGTGCGACATGTACCGCGAGATCGGCCGTGATCGTGCCCGGCCCGCAGCCGACGTCGAGCAGGTCGAGGCCCGCGCGCAGGTGGGGCAGCAGGTAGCCGGCGGAGTTCTCCGCCGTACGCCAGCGGTGCGACCGCAGGACCGAGTCGGCGTGACCGTGGGTGTAGGTCGTCATGCTCCGACTCTGCGCCGCCGTCTCACTATGTACAACGGCGCGTCCATTATATGAGACCACCAGCAACGATCACTGGGCGGAATTGGCGTGAATAGCGGCCGCCAGAGCAGCACGAAGCCCCCAGTGATCCGGGAGGGTGGCGATCACTGGGCGGAACTGGCGTGAATAGCGGCCGCCAGAGCAGCACAAAGCGCCCAGTGATCCAGAAGGGTGGGGTCGAGAAAAGTGGGGGCGGGAAGGGTGGGGTGGGGTCGTTCAGTGCAGCGCGGTGAGGACGTCGACGCCGTCGTCGGTGACGACCATCATGTGCTCGAACTGCGCGGTGCGCGACAGGTCGGCGGTCACAGCGGTCCAGCCGTCGTCCCACATCTTCAGGTGCCAGTCGCCGACAGAGATCATCGGCTCGATGGTGAACGTCATGCCTGGCAGCAGCAGCCTGGTGGCGTGGACGTCGTCGTAGTGCGGGATCTGCAGCTCGCCGTGGAACTCCTCGCCGATGCCGTGGCCGACGAAGTCGCGGATCACGCCGAACCCGTGGGCCTCCGCGTGCTGCTGGATCGCGGCGCCGATCGTACGGACCTCGACCCCCGGCCGTACCGCTGCGATGCCGAGGTCGAGGCACTCGCGGGTGACCTGCACGAGCCGCGCGGAGGTCTCGTCGACCTCGCCCACGCAGAAGGTCGCGTTGGTGTCGCCGTGGACGCCGTCGAGGTAGATCGTGACGTCGAGGTTGATGATGTCGCCGTCGCGCAGCCGGGTGGAGTCGGGGATGCCGTGGCAGATGACCTCGTTGATCGAGGTGCACACCGACTTGGGGAAGCCGCGATAGCCCAGCGGTGACGGGTAGCCTCCGCGCCGGATGCACTCATCGTGGACGATCACGTCGAGCTCGTCGGTAGTGACGCCCGCCTGCACCGCGGCTCCCGCGAGGGCGAGCACCTCGGCAGCCGCACGACCGGCGACCCGCAGGCGGGCGATCACGTCCGCTGACCGGGGGGCGCCAGACCCGCGGTCCTGCGGCACACCGCCGGTCGCAAGATAGGGCGGACGGGCGATCGACGGGGGTACGGCGCGACGCGGGCTCACCCGGCCGGGGCGCACCCGGCGCACCGCAGCCGCGGCGGGGGGCCGTACCGCGTCGGGGTTGAGGTCGGCGAGCCGGTGACAGTTCTTGTAGCGCCGGCCGCTGCCGCACCAGCAGGCGTCGTTCTTGGCTGGCAGCACGTCAGGTCGGGTGGTCACAGCAGGCGTCCTGATCCGGTACGGCGCCGGCGTAGCGCGAGGCCGGTGGACACCGCGCCGCCGACGGCTCCCGCTGCCGCGGCCGTGGGCAGGCCGATGCGCAGCGCCTTGCGTCCGCTGCGGTAGTCGCGGATCTGCCAGCCCTGCTCCTTGGCCACCCGACGCAGCTCGGGGTCGGGGTTGATCGCGACTGCGGTGCCGACGAGGGACAGCATCGGGATGTCGTTGGCGGAGTCGCTGTAGGCGGTGCACCGGCTGAGGTCGAGGCCCTCACGCTCGGCGAGTGCGCGGATCGCGGCAGCCTTGGCCGGTCCGTGCAGCAGCTCGCCGATCAGCTCACCCGTGTAGACGCCGTCCTTGTGCTCGGCGACGCTCCCGAGGGCGCCGGTGAGGCCGAGGCGGTTGGCGATGATGGAGGCCAGCTCGACCGGGGTGGCGGTGACGAGCCAGACCCGTTGCCCCTGGGCGAGGTGGTTCTGGGCCAGCGCCCGGGTGCCCGGCCAGATGCGCTCGGCCATGATCTCGTCGTAGATCTCCTCGCCGAGGCGCACCACTTCGTCGACATGCCAGCCGGCGGCGAAGGCCAGCGCGGCCTTGCGTGCCTCGGCGAGGTAACCGGCCGGCTCGCTGCCGCCGATGCGGAAGACGGCCTGGCGCCAGGCGAACCGGCCGAGGTCGCGGGTCGTGAAGAACTTGCGGGCCGCGAGTCCACGGGAGATGTGGAACATCGACGAGCCCATCATCATCGTGTTGTCGACGTCGAAGAACGCGGCGCCGGTGAGGTCGGGCTCGACGCTGGTCACCGTGGGCTGGACGGTCGCGGCGGCTGCGGAGGCCTCGCCGGCAGCCTCGGCACGGCGTCGGTCGGACGCCTCGCGCCCGTCCGTCTCGCCGCGTCGGAACGGGAGCAGCTTCACTCGGCCACCCTACCGAGGACGTGTCCCGGCGGGTGCGACATCAGCGGTCAGTCGCGGCCGGGCGGACCGGGCGGGCGGATGCAGAACCCGTTGATGACGTGCCCCGGCGCCAGGCAGATCAGCGGCGGGTGAGACGTGGGGGGCAGAGTCGTCGGCGGCACGGTCGTCGGGGGGACGGTGGTGGGCGGCACTGTGGTCGGGGGGACGGTGGTGGGCGGCACTGTGGTCGGCGGAACGGTGGTGGGCGGCACCGTCGTCGCCGGGGCCGTGGTCGGGGCAACCGTGGTCGGCGGTGGGGTGGTCGTGACCGGCGGGTTGGTCGTGGGAGCAGGCGTTGTGGGTGGCGCGGGCGTCGTGGGAGCGGGCGTCGACGGGGGGATGGCCGGAGCCGAGGGGCTGGTGGACGTCGGCGGCTCGACCGTCGGCGTGGTGGGGGGCGGGTTGCTCGGCGTGCTCGGCGGCACCGACGTGGACGGCGGGGTATCGGTGCTGGGCTGCCCCGTCGTCGGCGGCGGGGTGTCGGTGGGGGTGGTCGACGGAGCGGTCGACGGCGTGGTCGGCGGCGTCGGCGGCGCCGTGGTCGGCTGACCGGTGGGCGGGGCGGGTGTGGGAGCCGGCGTGCTCTCGGGCGGCGCCTGCGTGACCGTGGTCGTCGGTGCGACCGAGGGCACCGAAGCACCCGTGGTCGGGGCGGGCAGTGACGGCGCGACCGAGGACAGGCTCGGCGATGTCGAGGGCACGACCGAGGGAGGAGCGGCGCTGGCTTGCGGGGTGCCGGGCGGGGTGAGGGCCGCGGCCACGCCGGCCGGGCACGTGGTCGAGGTGCACGTGGCCAGCGCCACCGTGGTCGACTTGACCAGCGACCGGGCCACGCTCAACGAGCTGGTCGCCTTGGTCAGCGCCGGCCCGGCCAGCCGTGACCGCAGCACGGCGAGCTTGGCTTCCTGGTACTTCGCGAACTCCTGCACCTCACGCAGCGGTGCCGGGCGCGGGTGATTCTTGAACGACCGCTGCAGCAGCGCAGAGCCCTGGGTGGTGTTGTGGTCCATGTCGCCGAAGAGCCGTACGACCCAGGTGTTGGTCGAAGTCGCGAGCACGGTGCTGCCCCCCGCGGCTTGTACCCCGGCCACCGGTGCGATGCCGAAGGCGGCGTCGTGCGAGGTGAGCTGGCCGATCTCATCGAGGCGGGTGCGGGCGAAGCTCAGCTCGAGCGTGCCGCGTGCCTCGTCCGAGCCGGCGAGCGCGTACTCAACGGACTCGCCACCCCGCTTGAGCGGGTAGAGCGGGTTGCCGGGCAGCGAGCTGGAGGCGCCGATCGAGACCGCGGTGACGATGATGACGCCGGCGGCGGCGCTCGTCAGCAGCCGAGCGCGGTTGCGTCGGGCCCAGCTCTGGTTCCACCTGCTGGTGATCGGGACGACGTTGGCGTGCGGGTCGGGGGTCGAGGCCGCGACGGCCTCCTCGATCAGCCGGGCCCGCAGCTGGGAGCGGAAGTCGGGGCGGGCACCGGCGTTGCTCAGCGTGGCGGTGCCGGGGAGACCATGGAGCCGCTCGACGACGCCCAGCATCAGCTCGGTGTCGTCGAGCAGATCGGTGGCCATGCCGTCGAGCGCGTCAGCGAACGCGTCGGCGCGAAGGGTCATCGGACGAACCCCGCGGGGAGCAGGCGGGACAGGCTGCGGACGGCGCGATACTGCAAGGCCTTGACTGCGCCGTCGTTCTTGCCCATGACCAGGGCGGTCTCGCTCACCGAGAGTCCCTGCAGGAAGCGCAGCACGATGCACTCCTGCTGCTCGGCGCCGAGCCGGGTGACGGCCTCGAGCAGCACGCGGTGGTCGAGCGCGTCGAGCACCTCGTTCTCGGGCCCGTCCAGCGTGCGGTCGTCGCCGACCTCGTGCACCTGCACCTCGAGCCGGTAGCGCCCCGACTTGTAGTGGTCGGCAACCAGGTTGCGGGCGATCGTGACGAACCAAGCCCCGATGTCGACGCCCTGCCAGGTGTAGGAGCTGATCCGGCGGAGCGCGCGCAGGAAGGTCTCGCTGGTGAGGTCCTCGGCGAGCTGCTGGCTGCCGACGCGGTAGTAGACGTAGCGGTGGACCAGGTCGACGTAGCGGTCGTAGAGGGCGCCGAACGCGTCCGGGTCGCCCTGCTGTGCGCGCAGCACGAGGTCACGGGTGTTGTCGGCCGTGTCGACGATCTGCGGCTCGTCCGGGTTGGGACCCTGCGGCGAGGTGGCCGGCTGGGTGGGGACGCTGCGTGCGGTCGCCGACATCGAGGGCTGGATCACGCGCAGCTCGACCGGGTAGGGCTCGGCGTCGGCGCTCAGGGCGCCCAGCGGGGTCCGGGCCGTCGGCAGCAGGGCCCGACGGGCGGGGCGGGGGAGACGCGGCCCGGCGCTCTCGGCGAGCTGGACCTGCAGCAACGCGCAGATCAGGGCGTCGAGACGGCGGGCGAGACCGGAGTTGAGGCGGCCAAGCGGGAGCGCAGCTGCGGCGTAAGCCACGGTGCCTCCCTCCCTCGGCCCTTTCGGGCCGGACCAGTACACGCGGTGCGTACCCGCCGGTCAATGCCTACTGCGCACACCTGGTGCTGCACGTGCCGTTCAGTCGTTGCTGTACCTCGCCTCGTGCGCCATCTCCAGGCTGATCCGGGACAGCTCCCGCTCCAGCTCGAGCAGGCCTTCGATCTTGCCCAGGCACAGCCGCGCACCGGCGCTGTGGGCCTCGCTGATGATTTTGTCATCTAAATACGCGGTGTAAAGGACGATCGCCTGCGATGGGCGCCTTGCCCTGATTCGCCGGGTTGCCTCGAGGCCGTCGACCCCGGGCATCCGCAGGTCCATCACGATCACGTCGGGATCGGTGTCGTCGGCGGCCGTGACGGCGCCGGCTCCGTCACCTGCCTGCCCCACGACGTCGAACCCGTCCAGGCTCAGCATGTCGACCAACATGGACCTGACGTGCTCGGTGTCATCGACGACGAGTACGCGGACACTCACCAATTGCTCCCTCGTGGTTACCGGCCGCAACGATGGTAGTCCGGCATGAGCGGCACACGCGATGGATAACGCTTGACCTGGGAAAGGGATGCGGGCAGGCCGAAACCAACCTGGCCGGGCTCCGGGCAGGCGAGAGGGTCGGGCGAGGCGGACGAGCGGCGTGGCCTCAGGCCGGGCGGCGGAAGTCCTCGACGACGTACAGCTCGCCGTTGACGGTCACGACGCCGACGCCGATCTGGCTGTAGATCGGGGCGAGGATGTTCGCCCGGTGGGGCGCGCTGTGCATGAAGGCGGAGTGCAGCTGGGGCACGGTCTGGCCCATGCCCACGTTCTCCGCCAGGCCGGTCCAGTTCTTGATCGCCGTGCCGAGGGCCGGGTTGTGCGACAGCGCGCCCTTCTTGGCAAGGGTGGCGGCCCACTTGTTGGCGACGTTCGTGAGGTCGGGCGAGACCTTGAGCGGGCGCAGCCCGGCGGCGACGCGGGACACGTTGATGTCGTGCACGAAGGCCGTGGCTGCCGGCGGCGTGGGGGCGACGGGGGCGGCGGTGTGGACGGCCGCGGCGGTGAGGGGAGTGAGCAACGACGCGCACAGCGAGGCCGCGGCTGCTGTCATCTGCAGCCCGCCCATGCCGGTCAGTCGTGACACTCCTCGCACAGACATCCTCCCGTTGTGGCGTGCGTCTCCCCCGGTGATCGACCGATGGGCGGCTCGCATTGAGCGGAAAGGGCATCTCGCCCGTACGGGCTAGCGTGGGCGGCATGGTGTCGACCCCTCCCGCGGTGCGCGTGGTGCTGCTGGGACGGGTGGGATGTCACCTCTGTGACGACGCCCGAGCCGTCGTCGCACGGGTGTGCGCCGAGACCGCGACCCTCTGGCGCGAAGACGACATCGATGCCGCCGACACCCCTCGTGACCTGCGACTACGCCACACGGACGAGGTGCCCGTGACCTTCGTCGACGGGGTGGTGCACGACTTCTGGCGGGTCGACGAGGCCCGGCTGCGGGCGGCCCTGGGGCGCTAGCACTTTTCGGCTCACATCTCAACTTTGTGCATGCATTCACAAGGGCCTACCCTGAGACCGTGACCGCAGCGAAGCAGGCTCCGAGCGCCGCCACCCCCCGGGTGCGCCGCGGCATTCCGGACGCCACGGTCGCCCGGTTGCCGGTCTACCTCCGCGCTCTGCACAGCCTCGCGGAGGCCGGCACCTCCACGGTCTCCTCCGACGCCCTCGCCGCCGCCGCCGGCGTCAACTCGGCCAAGGTGCGCAAGGACCTCTCCTACCTCGGCTCGTACGGCACCCGGGGGGTGGGCTACGACGTCGCCTACCTGGTGCACCAGATCTCGCGTGAGCTCGGCCTGACCCAGCGCTGGGCGGTCGCCATCGTCGGCATCGGTAACCTCGGGCACGCCCTCGCCAAGTACGGCGGCTTCGCCACCCGCGGCTTCCGCATCGCTGCGCTCATCGACGCCGACCGGAGCCGGGTGGGCGAGTGGGTCAACGGGGTCGCCGTCAGCCACGTCGACGACATGGCCGAGGTCGTGGCCGAGGGCGGAGTGTCGATCGGCGTCATTGCGACCCCCGCCGGCGTCGCCCAGGACGTCTGCGACCGGCTCGTCGCGGCGGGTGTCACGAGCATCCTCAACTTCGCTCCGACGGTGCTGACCGTGCCGGCGGGCGTCGATCTGCGCAAGGTCGACCTGTCCATCGAGCTGCAGATCCTGTCGTTCCACGAGCAGCGCAAGGCCACCGAGGGTGCGGCGACCCTCCTCGAGGCCGTCGAGGCGGTGGTCTCGTGAGCGTCCTCGTCGTCGGCATCTCCCACCGCACCGCGCCCGTCCCACTGCTCGAGCGGGTCGCCGTCCCCAGCGAGCAGGTCGTCACGATGCTTGAGGCGCTGCTCGAGAGCGAGCACGTCCACGAGGCCCTGCTGCTCTCGACGTGCAACCGGGTCGAGGTCTACGCCGAGGTCGACAAGTTCCACGGCGGGGTCCAGGACGTGTCCGAGATCCTGTCCGCGGTGACGGGGGTGCCGCGGGAGACGCTCGCCGGCCACCTCTACGTCCACTACGAGGACGCCGCGGTCCAGCACCTGTTCACGGTGGCGTGCGGGCTCGACTCCATGGTCGTCGGCGAGGCGCAGATCCTCGGCCAGCTGCGGGCGGGGTTCCGCACCGCCCAGGGCCAGACCACGACCGGCCGCGTGCTCAACGAGCTCGTCCGCCAGGCCCTCCGGGTCGGCAAGCGGGCCCACAGCGAGACCGGCATCGACCGAGCCGGCCAGTCCCTGGTCTCCGTGGGGCTCGACCTTGCCGAGTCCGAGGTCGGCGACGTCTCCGGTCGTACGGCGCTGGTGGTCGGGGCCGGGTCGATGGCCGCCCTCGCTGCCGCCACGCTGCGCCGACGCGGCGCGGGTCGCATCCTGGTCGCCAACCGCACGCTGGCGCACGCCGTGCGTACCGCAGAGTCCGTGGGCGGTGAGGCCTTTCCGCTCGAGCAGCTGCGCGAGGCGATCGCGCTGTCCGACCTGGTGGTTGCCGCGACCGGCTCTGTCGGGGCGGTGGTCCACGTCGACGCCGTCGCACCCACGATCGGTGCCCCGCACCGCCAGGGCCGACCGCTGTTCTTCCTCGACCTTGCCCTGCCGCGCGACGTCGAGCACGCGGTCGGCGAGCTGGACGGGGTCCTCGTCGCCGACCTCGAGTCCCTGCGCGACGTGCTCGAGTCGGCTCAGGTCGGTGAGGACGTCGAGGCGGTACGGCGCATCGTGGCCGACGAGGTGGCGACGTTCCTGGCGTGGCAGCGCTCGGTGCAGGTCGCGCCGACGGTGGTCGCGCTGCGTACCAAGGCCGAGCTCGTCGTCGCGGCCGAGCTCAGCCGGTTGCGCGGCCGGGTCGAGCTGGACGACCGGACCGAGACCGAGGTCGCGGCGACGGTCCGACGCGTGGTCGACAAGATCCTGCACGCGCCCACCGTGCGGGTGAAGCAGCTCGCCGACGTCCCTGGCGGCGCCAAGTACGCCGAGGCGCTGCGTGAGCTGTTCGAGCTCGACCCGGGCGCGCCTGACGCGGTCAGCCGGGCTGCGGTCGAGGTCAATGCTGAGGAGCTGTCGTGACGCGCGCCCTCGTCCTCGGTACGCGCGGCAGCAAGCTCGCCATGACCCAGTCCGCCGCGGTGGCCGACGCCCTCATGGCGGTGGCGCCGGTGACGGTGACCCTGCTCGAGATCTCGACCCAGGGCGACCGGTCGCAGGACGCGATCGAGCAGCTCGGCGGCACCGGGGTCTTCGTGACGGCGCTGCGCGAGCGGTTGCTGGCCGGAGACGTCGACCTCGCCGTCCACTCGCTCAAGGACCTGCCGACCGCTCCGGCGCCTGGCCTGGTCGTCGCGGCCGTTCCGGTACGGGAGGACCCGCGCGACGCTCTCATCGCCCGAGACGGCCTGACCCTGGGCGAGCTGCCGGCGGGTGCGCGTATCGGCACCGGGTCGCCGCGTCGCACCGCGCAGCTGCGGGCGCTCGGGCTCGGCTTCGAGGTCGTCCCGATCCGCGGCAACGTCGACACCCGGCTCGGCAAGGTCACCTCCGGCGAGCTCGATGCGGTGGTCCTCGCTCGGGCCGGCCTGGCCCGGCTGGGCCGCCTTGACGAGGTCACCGAGGTGCTCGACCCTTTGACGATGCTGCCGGCTCCCGGGCAAGGTGCCCTGGCCGTCGAGTGCCGCGCCGACGACCGCGAGCTGGTCGCCTTCCTGACCTTGCTCGACGACCCCTACACCCGGGCAGCCGTGCTCGCCGAGCGGGCGTTGCTCGCTGCGCTCGAGGCTGGTTGCACCGCTCCCGTCGGCGCCTACGCCGAGGTCGCCGAGGGCGACGACGGGCTCGAGATCTACCTTCGCGGCGTTGTCGTCAGTGTCGACGGCAGCACAGACCTCCGGTTGTCCGCGACCGGTCCGTACGACGACGCCGAGGCCGTCGGCGCTCGCCTGGCCGCTGACCTGCTCGATGCAGGTGCTGCCGACCTGATGGGAAGAGCCACATGACCACGTCCCCCAAGAAGCCCCTCCCCAAGAAGGACCCGGGCACCGTCTCCCTGGTCGGTGCCGGTCCCGGTGACCCCGACCTGCTCACCGTGCGGGCGGTCGAGGTGCTCGCCAAGGCCGACGTGGTGTTCGCCGATGCCACGCGCCTGGCCGCACTGGTAGCCCGTACCGATGAGCGGATCGAGGTAGTGGACGTCTCGACGATCGACGACGAGGCCGAGGTGGCCAAGCAGGTCGTCGCGCGGGCCCGGGCGGGCCGCAACGTGGTCCGACTGTTTCCCGGCGACCCCTTCGTCGGCGCCGCTGGTCCCGCTCTCGGCCTGGCGCTCGGCAAGGCCAAGCTCGACTTCGAGCTGGTCGCGGGCGTCAGCACGGTGACCGGTGTGCCGTCCTACGCCGGCGTGCCGCTGACCGATGCGAGCCACCACAGCTTCACCACCGTCGACGTCTCCCTCGCCGAACCCGACTGGACCGCCTTCGCGACCACTGACACGCTCGTCGTGCTCGGGGTCGATGCCGAGGACGCTGGGCGTCTGGCCAAGTCGCTCGTCACGGCGGGGCGCCCGGGCTCGACGCCGGTCTCGCTGACCGTCGCCGGCTCGACCCCCGAGCAGCGCACCGTCGTCGCCAGCCTGGATGGCCTCGAGCAGGCCGTCAGCACTGCCCAGACCACCGTCGCCGGGCCCTCCGTCGTCGTCGTCGGAGCCGTGGTCAAGCAGCGCGACAAGCTCTCCTGGTACGAGACCCGGGCGCTGTTCGGCTGGAAGGTCCTCGTACCCCGGACCAAGGAGCAGGCCGGCGCGCTCTCGGAGCAGCTGCGCACCCACGGGGCCGTCGCCGTCGAGGTGCCGACCATCGCCGTGGAGCCGCCCCGTACCCCTGCCCAGATGGAGCGGGCGATCAAGGGCCTGGTCCAGGGCCGCTACCAGTGGGTCGTCTTCACGTCCGTCAACGCCTGGAAGGCGGTCCGCGAGCGCATCGAGGAGTACGGCCTCGACGCGCGGGCGTTCGCCGGCATCAAGATCGCGTGCATCGGCGAGGTGACCGCGGCGGCCGTGATGGGCTATGGCATCAAGCCCGACCTCGTGCCCTCGGGCGAGCAGTCGAGCGAGGGGCTGCTGGCCGACTTCGCCCCCTATGACGACATCCTCGACCCGATCGACCGGGTGCTGCTGCCGCGGGCCGACATCGCGACCGAGACCCTCGTCGCGGGCTTGAAGCAACACGGCTGGGAGGTCGACGACGTCACTGCCTACCGCACGGTACGGGCTGCGCCGCCGGCCGCTGAGACCCGCGAGGCCATCAAGAGCGGCGGCTTCGACGCGGTGCTGTTCACCTCGTCCTCGACCGTGCGCAACCTCGTCGGCATCGCGGGCAAGCCGCACGAGTCGACGGTCATCGCCTGCATCGGCCCCAAGACCGTCGAGACGGCCGAGGAGCACGGGCTGGTCGTCCATGTCCGCGCGGCTACCCCGTCGGTCGCCGCACTCGTCGAGGCACTCGCTGACTACGCCGACGGCCTGCGTGCCGAGTCTCTTGCCGACGGGGTGCCGTTCCGGCCGACCGAGCGTCTCGCCCGGTCGCGGCAGCGCAAGCGTCCCTCGGCCCGCAAGGCCCTCTCGGTCGTCGACGTGGCCGACGTCTCCGTCGATCTCGACGACCTCGAGGCGGACGAGGGCGCAGAGCTGGTCGACTCGTGACCGCCGGCTTTCCGGTGGTCCGGCCCCGGCGGCTGCGGCGCACCCCTGCGCTGCGCCGCCTGGTCTCCGACGTGTCGCTCCGACCGTCCGACCTGATCCTGCCGATGTTCGTCAAGGAGGGCCTGACCGACCCGGCCCCGATCGCGTCGATGCCGGGCGTCGTCCAGCACACCCGCGACTCGCTGCGCAAGGCGGCCGCCGGGGCTGCGGCCGCCGGTGTGGGCGGGCTGATGCTGTTCGGCATCCCGCACGACAAGGACGAGCGCGGTTCAGGGGCCGATGACCCCGAGGGCGTCGTGCAGGTGGCGCTGCGCGACCTGACCGCCGAGATCGGCGACGCGGCCGTACTGATGGCCGACCTCTGCCTTGACGAGTACACCTCCCACGGTCACTGCGGCCTGCTCACCGCCACCGGTGACGTCGACAACGACGCGACGCTGGAGCGCTACGCGTCCATCGCGCTCGCCCAGGCCGCGGCCGGGGTCCAGGTCGTCGGGCCCAGCGGCATGATGGACGGCCAGGTCGGCGCGATCCGTACCGCGCTGGACGAGGGGGGCTACACCGACGTCTCGATCCTCGCCTACTCGGTGAAGTACGCCTCCGCGATGTACGGGCCGTTCCGCGATGCCGCCGAGTGCGCGCCGCAGTTCGGCGACCGTTCCGCCTATCAGCAGGACCCGGCGCGGTCGGTGCGCGAGGCGCTGCGCGAGGTGGCGCTCGATGTCGCCGAGGGCGCCGACCTGGTGATGGTCAAGCCTGCCGGCACCTACCTCGACGTGGTCCGGGCGGTGGCCGACGCTGTCGACGTGCCGGTCGCCGCGTACCAGGTCAGCGGCGAGTACGCGATGGTCGAGGCGGCCGCTGCCCAGGGCTGGATCGACCGCGACCGGGCCATCGCCGAGACGCTGACCGCGATCAAGCGGGCCGGCGCCGACATCGTGCTGACCTACTGGGCCACCGAGGTCGCGAGCCGCCTCCGCTGATCGCTAGCAGCCGTGATCGTGTCGGGCGGGTGAGGCATGATGCGGCTAGCAGGTCGTGCCGGCGGCAGGAGGATCCCGTGAACGCACCCAGGGTGGTCGTGGTCGGCAGCGGTTTCGCGGGCTTCTTTGCCGCACGGACGCTGGAGAAGGTGCTGCCCGCTGACGCCGCCGACCTCACGATCATCAGCGCGACGGACCACCTCTGCTACAGCCCGCTGCTGCCCGAGGTGGCCTCGGGCCGGCTCGACCCGCGGCGCATCGCCATCTCGCTGCACAGCTCACTCAAGCGCCACCGGATCCTGCAGGGCACCGTCGACGGCGTCGACTTCGACCAGCAGACGGTGACCGTCCACTGTGGCGTGGACGAGCCGACGCTGGTGCCGTGGGACCGGCTGGTGATGACGGTCGGCAGCATCACCAAGACGTTCCCGACGCCCGGCCTGACCGAGCACGCGCTGGGGCTCAAGACCCTGGTGGAGGCGCAGTACATCCACGACCACGTGCTGCGCCAGCTCGAGATGGCCGCGGTCACCACCGACCTCGCCGAGCGCAGGGCGCGGTTGACGTTCACCGTGGTCGGCGCGGGCTATGCCGGCACGGAGACCGCTGCACAGCTGCAGCGCATGTCCATGGAGCAGGTCGCGCTGTTCCCGTCGCTGCGCAAGGACGACGTGACCTGGGTGTTGATCGACCTGGCCACGGCCGTGCTGCCAGAGCTCGGGCCGCGGCTCGGCCGCTCGGCGCTGAAGACGATCCGCGCCCGCGGCATGGACGTGCGCCTCGGCATGAGCGTGACGGAGATGTCGGACGGCTCCATCACGTTGTCCGACGGCTCCACCCTCGCCACCCACACCGTGCTCTGGACGGTCGGCGTCACACCGCCGCCGCTCGTCAACCGGCTCGCGCTGCCGGTCGACCGCGGTCGGCTGGTCGTCGACGACCACCTGCTCCTGCGGCCCAACATCTGGGCCGGCGGTGACGCTGCGGCGGCCAAGGACCCGTACAACCCCAAGGGCGCCGACTATCCGCCGACGGCCCAGCACGCGCAGCGCATGGGCGTGGTGCTCGGCAAGAACGTCGCCGCCAGCCTGGGCCACGGCACGCCGGTCCCGTACCGCCACCACGACCTCGGGCTGGTCGCCGACCTCGGCGGGACCGCTGCTGTGGCGCGGCCGCTGGGCATCCCGCTGACCGGGGTCGTCGCCAAGCTGGTGACCAAGGCCTATCACCTGTACGCGATCCCGGCGATGCCCAACCGGCTGCGGGTGGGCCTCGATTGGGTGGTGAACTCGTTCAGCCGGCCGGTCGCCGCCCAACTCGGTCTGGTCAGCGCCTCCGCCGCCCGGCTCGACTCCGCGGAGCACACCCGGCAGTAGTTTTCTGTCGGTGGCCGGTGCGACGATGCCGCCATGACTGATTCCACGCTGACCCGTCCCGCTGCGTCCGCCGCTGTCTCCGACCTCGGCTGGCGCGTCATCGTCGGCGAGCTGCGCACCGCGGTGCCCATCACCTCGTACGAGGAGGGCGCGCGGTTGCTCGCCCGTCTCGCTGTGATCGCCGACGTCGAGGGCCTGGTGCGCGTCGACGTGCGCGAGGGAGTGGCGCTGCTCGCTTTGAGATCGCCTGACGGGCTGACCGAGCGGGTCCTCGCGCTGGCTCCCGAGATCAGCGAGGCGGTGGGCGAGCTGGGCCTCACGACGGTGCCCGACGCCAGTGGTGGCAGGCCGGTCCAGGCGCTCGAGATCGCGATCGACGCGATGGACATCCCGGCGATCAAGCCGTTCTGGGCGGCGGTGATGGGCTACGACGAGTTCGCTGACGACGTGGTGGACAGTCGAGGGCAGTCGGCGGCGATCTGGTTCCAGCAGATGGACGAGCCGCGCACCCAGCGCAACCGCATCCACTTCGACATCATCGTCGGCCACGACGAGGCCGCCGGGCGCATCGAGGCCGCCGTCGCGGCCGGCGGCCACCTGGTGTCCGACAGCGCGGCCCCGTCGTTCTGGATCCTCGCCGACGTCGAGGGCAACGAGGTCTGCGTGTGCACGTGGCAGGGACGCGACCCGGCTTGATCGCGTCGGGTGCGCCAAGATGGGGTCATGACTGATCTCGACGCTGCTGCTCCGGCGTCTGTTGCCCTGTTCGAGCGCGCCAAGGCCGTGACGCCCGGAGGGGTCAACTCGCCGGTACGGGCGTTCCGTGCGGTCGGCGGCACCCCGCGGTTCATGGTCCGCGGTGATGGCCCCTACCTCTGGGACGCCGACGGCACCCGCTTCGTCGACCTGGTCTGCTCGTGGGGGCCGATGATCCTGGGCCACCGCCACCCCGACGTGCTCAAGGCGATCCAGGACACCGTCGACCACGGCACGTCGTACGGGACGCCGTCGCCTGGCGAGGTGCTGCTCGCCGAGGAGATCGTGGCCCGCGTCGCCCCGGTCGAGCAGCTCCGCCTCGTCAGCAGTGGCACCGAGGCGACTATGTCTGCCGTACGACTGGCCCGCGGCTTCACCGGCCGTACCAAGGTGGTCAAGTTTGCCGGCTGCTACCACGGTCACGTCGACGCGTTGCTTGCCGCGGCCGGATCCGGGGTGGCGACCCTCGGACTGCCCGACACCCCCGGCGTCACCGGTGCGACCACCGCCGAGACCATCGTCCTGCCGTACAACGACGAGGCCGCGGTGCGCGGTGCCTTCCTGCAGCACGGCGACGAGATCGCTTGCGTGATCACCGAGGCGGTCGCCGCCAACATGGGCGTCGTGCCGCCGCTGCCCGGGTTCAACGCGTTGCTGCGCGACCTCTGCCAGCAGAACGGCGCGCTGCTGATCATGGACGAGGTCATGACCGGCTTCCGGCTCTCGCGGGCCGGTTGGTACGGGGTCGAGGGCGTGGCCGGCGACCTCACGACGTTCGGCAAGGTCATGGGCGGCGGTCTGCCCGCGGCGGCGTTCGGCGGTCGGGCCGACGTGATGGGCCACCTCGCCCCGATCGGGCCGGTCTACCAAGCCGGCACCCTCAGCGGCAACCCCGTGGCGGTCGCGGCGGGACTAGCGACGCTGCAGGGCTGCACCGACGAGGTCTACGCCCACCTCGACCGTACGGCGGCGTCGTTGTCGGGGCTGGTCGGCGACGCACTGACCGCCGCCGGGGTGCCCCACCGGGTCTCGGCCGCCGGCAACCTCTTCTCCGTCTTCTTCACCGACGGCGTGGTCGTCGACTACGAGTCTGCCAAGACGCAGAACAGCGGGGCGTTCGCAGCGTTCTTCCACGCCATGCTCGCTCAGGGCGTCTACCTGCCGCCGAGCGCCTACGAGGCATGGTTCGTCTCTGCCGCCCACGACGACGAGGCAATGTCCCACGTCGCCCAGGCGTTGCCCTTGGCAGCGGCCGCGGCGGCCGCAGCGATCGAGGGAGAACAGTGACATCTGAGCTGGAGCGGACCACCGTCCATCTCTTCCGCCACGGCGAGGTCTACAACCCGGACAAGGTTTTGTACGGGCGCCTGCCGAACTTCCACCTGTCCGAGGCCGGCGTCGCGATGGCCGAGGCCGCCGCCCGCGCGGTGACCGGCCGCGACGTCGTCCGGGTCGTCGCCTCCCCGCTCGAGCGCGCGCAGGAGACGGCCAAGCCGATCGCCGACGTCTTCGGCCTCGAGATCCACACCGACGACCGGCTGATCGAGGCCGGCAACGTGTTCGAGGGCCTGACCTACGGCGTGGGTGACGGCTCCATGCGCCGGCCGACCCACTGGAAGCACCTGCGCAACCCGTGGAAGCCGTCCTGGGGCGAGCCGTACCAGGAGATCGCCGACCGCATGCTCGCCGCGATCCACGACGCCCGCGACGCCGCCGCCGGTCACGAAGCGGTGCTCGTCAGCCACCAGCTGCCGATCTGGACCGTGCGCCGTTTTGTCGAGGGCCGCACCCTCGCGCACCGCCCCGACCGCCGCCAGTGCGGGCTCGCCAGCCTCACTTCCCTTGAGTACGAGGGGGATCGGCTCGTGTCGGTCTCCTACACCGAGCCGGCCGGCGAAGCCTCGCGGGTCAAGGCCGTCCCCGGCGCCTGACCCCGGCCGCAGTACTGCGAAGGACTACGGGACGACGGTGACCGGCCACTTGCCGGCCCTGACGAGACGGACCGCGAGTGAGCCGACCAGTCGGTGGCCTGCCGCCTCGGATGCGCCGATGATCACGGTCTCGGCGCGCACCTCGTCGGCGATGCGGGTGAGCTCGCGGTACGGGTCGCCTTCGGCGGTGATGAATCGGAAGCGGATGCCGAGCTGCGCGGCGGCAGCGGTGCCCTCGGCCCGCAGCTGCTCCCCGTACTCGCGCGACGACATCGTGACGGCGGCCAGCGACCCGGCGGACAGCCCCGCGAACCCGCCGGCCGCGCCCACCCCGCTGACGTAGACCGCCACCAGCAGCGCTCCCTGACGCCGGGCGAGACCCGCGGCATAGGCGGCGGCGCGCATCGACGTGCGGGTGCCGTCGACGCCGGTCAGCACCACCGTCGGCCCGTCGGTCCCCAGCTCGAATCCGTTCACGGGGTCATCTTGCCGTACGAGCCTGGGGAGGCGGGATCCGCGCCCGCGCGGTCACGTTTGGCTACTAGCACAAAATTGTGTCGCCAGGGGTGCAGACAAACCGAACATCGCGTGCGAGAGTGGGCCGTCCTCTCACTCGGATCGTCCGGCACGTTCCTGCCGGTGAAGGAGTTGAACAAGCATGGCTGGTGTCAGGTTCGACAAGGCCACTCGCGTCTATCCCAAGACCGAGAAGCCCGCGGTAGATGCCCTGGATCTCAACATCCAGGATGGTGAGTTCCTGGTCCTGGTAGGGCCCTCCGGTTGCGGCAAGTCAACGAGTCTGCGCATGCTCGCGGGCCTCGAGGAGATCGACGGCGGTGCCATCTTCATCGGCGACCGTGACGTCACCGATCTCCCGCCCAAGGAGCGCGACATCGCGATGGTGTTCCAGAACTACGCGCTCTACCCGCACATGACGGTCGCCGAGAACATGGGCTTCGCGCTCAAGATCGCCGGCGTCAACAAGGGTGAGATCTCCACCCGGGTGGCTGACGCAGCCAAGATCCTCGACCTGACGGCCTACCTCGACCGCAAGCCGAAGGCTCTCTCCGGTGGCCAGCGCCAGCGTGTTGCCATGGGTCGCGCCATCGTCCGCAAGCCCCAGGTGTTCCTCATGGACGAGCCGCTGTCCAACCTCGACGCCAAGCTCCGCGTGTCGACCCGCACCCAGATCGCCTCGCTGCAGCGCCGCCTCGGCGTCACCACCGTCTACGTCACCCACGACCAGGTCGAGGCCATGACCATGGGCGACCGGGTCGCCGTGCTCAAGGACGGTCTGCTCCAGCAGTGCGACAGCCCCCGTGAGCTCTACGAGCACCCGGCCAACGTCTTCGTCGCCGGCTTCATGGGCTCGCCCGCCATGAACCTCATCTCCGGCACCAAGACCGAGGGTGGCCTCGCGTTCGACGGCGGCATCCTGCCGGTCGACCGCGCCACACTCGCCAAGATCAGCGGTGACCAGCTCACCGTCGGCTTCCGTCCCGAGTCGCTCAGCGTCGTGGGTGCCGGCGCCGGCTTCCCGGTCACCGTCAACCTGGTCGAGGAGCTCGGCTCCGACGCCTTCCTGTACGGCACCACTGGGCGCAGCGGTGGCGGCGAGGTCGCGCTGTCCAACGACATCGTCGCCCGCGTCGAGCCCCGCACCATCCCCAACGCCGGTGAGGTCGTCAACCTCGCGATCGACGAGGGCGCCATGCACGTCTTCGACGGCGCCACGGGCCTGCGGGTCAGCTAGCCCCCAGCAACTCACCCCGAGGGGCGAGTTGCCAGGGTCACGAGTGACAATGGGACCGGTCGGCGCCACCAGGCGCCGGCCGGTTTCCCGTTGTACGGGCTGTTTGCCGGCCCGGCCTCGAAGACCTGCCCACCACGCCTGCCGAGGTTCTGTGCCGCCCGCCACCCGCAGCCTGCGTACCGCCCTGGCGGTCGTGTGTGCCCTCGCACTGGCCGGCTGCTCGTCCGGCAGCGGTACGGGCGACGCGCAGGTCACCTATGCGCCGCAGCACCGCAAGGCGGCTCCCGACCTGGCCGGTGCCACGCTCAAGGGCGCCACCTTCTCCCTCGCGGCCCAGCGCGGTCACGTGGTCGTCGTCAACTTCTGGGCGTCCTGGTGCGACCCCTGCCGCGACGAGGCCGACGCCCTCGACCAGGTCGCCACCGAGCTGGCGCCGGGGGTGACCTTCATCGGCATCGCGTTCCACGGTGACGTCAAGGCCAACGCTCTCGCCTTCCTGCACAGCCACGGCGTCCCGTACGACAGCCTCTACGACCCGGACAGCCAGTACGTGCTGAAGCTCGCGGGCAAGGTCTCGGTCGCCGCCCCGCCATTGACGATGATCATCGACAAGCAGGGCCGCATCGCCACGGTGATCAACGGCGAGGTCGACTACACGCACTTCAAGGCGGCGGTCGTCGCTGCCAACGACGAGGCAGCCGCATGAGTGCGGTCGTGCTGGCGTCCGTCGGCAGCAGCTTTGCCCACTCGGTGAGCACGGGGCCGCTGCTGCTGGCCCTCCCGATCGCCGCTATCGCCGGGCTGGTGTCGTTCCTCTCGCCCTGCGTGCTGCCGCTCGTCCCCGGCTACCTCTCCTACGTCACCGGCATGTCCGGCGCCGACGTCAGCGCGGCCGACGACTCCCGGGCCAACCGCAGACGGATGCTGGCCGGCAGCGGGTTGTTCGTGCTCGGTTTCTCCCTGGTGTTCCTGCTCGAGGGGACGCTCTTTGGCGAGGCCACCATCCATCTCAAGGCCCACCAGCAGGGCCTCGACCAGATCTTCGGCGTCATCACGGTCGTCCTCGGTGTTGCGTTCCTCGGCTACCTGCCACTGCTCTCGCGCGAGGTCCGCATCCACCGGCTGCCGCGCATCGGGGTCGCCGGTGCACCGCTGCTCGGGGTCGTCTTCGGGCTGGGCTGGGCGCCGTGTGTCGGACCCACGTTGAGTGCGGTGCTGTTCTTGGGCAACACCGGCGGCTCGGGGCCGACCCGCAGCGCGATCCTCGTCCTGTTCTACTGCCTTGGCCTCGGCATCCCGTTCATCGCCATCGCCCTCGGACTCCAGCGTGCGGTGAGCGCAGTGGCGTTCATGCGCCGGCACTCCCAGGCCGTCACGCGCTTCGGTGGCGCTTTGCTCATCGTGGTCGGGCTGCTGCTAGTGACCGGGTGGTGGGCCTCCCTGGTCGCCCAGCTGCAGAACATCGCGCCCAACAGCGGGCTGGTCTGACGTGACCGAGCTCAGCGAGCGCCCAGACCCCACAGACACCGCTGCCCGCGCGGCGCTCACCACCAAACCCGCCGACACCCGCCGTGCGGCGCCAGCGCGTACCCCGGCCCAGCACGTCCGTTCGGCGTGGCGCCGGCTGACCTCGATGCGCACGGCGCTGCAGCTGCTCTTCCTGCTCGCCCTCGGTGCCGTCCCCGGCTCGCTGCTGCCGCAGCACGGCCAGCAGGACGGGCTCGTCACCAGCTTTATGACCCACCACACCGTGCTCGGCCCGCTGTTTCAACGGCTGTCGCTCTTCGACGTCTTCGCCGCCCCGTGGTTCGCGGCGATCTACCTGCTGCTGTTCGTGTCGCTCATCGGCTGCCTGATGCCGCGCATCCGCCTGCACGTCAAGGCACTGCGCACCCCGCCGCCGGCGCCGCCGCGCCACTTCGCCCGGCTGCCGCGGTCGACGTCGTGGGAGTCTGTCGAGGCGCCCGACGCTGTGCTCGCCACCGTACGAAAGTCCTTGCGTAGCAGGGGTTGGCGGGTCGTCGAACACCCGGACGGTGTGTCGGCCGAGCGCGGTTACCTGCGGGAGACGGGCAACCTGGTCTTCCACGTGGCGCTGCTGCTGTTGCTGGTGGGCGTGGCGCTCGGCGGGCTGTTCGGCTTCAAGGGCGAGATCATCCGCACCCAGGACGCGCCCGGCTGGTCCAACGTGCCCGGCCAGTACGACGAGTCGAGCACCGGGCGGGCGTTCCGCCTCTCGACGATGACCCCGTTCACCGTGACGTTCCAGTCGTTCAAGGCGGTCTACCTGCCCGACGGCGAGCCGCAGTCCTACGACGCGCTCGTCACCTATACGTCCAAGCCCGGCGGCCCGGTGAAGACCTACGACATCAGGGAAAACCACCCGCTGGTCATCGGTGGCTCGATCCTCACCGGCGGCACCAAGGTCTATCTCGGCGGGCACGGGTTCGCGCCGCACCTTGTCGTCAAGGACCCGCAGGGTCGCGTGGTCAAGGACGTCGACCAGGTGTTTCTGCCGCAGGAGACGACCAACTACCTGTCCGAGGGCTATCTCAAGGTCACCGACGGCGACGACAAGAAGTCGTGGTTCGCCCTGCACGGCATCTTCGCGCCGAGCATCAAGACCACCAAGGCCGGCCCGACCTCCACGTTTCCCGCCGCGCGCAACCCCGAGCTGCTGCTCAACGCGCTCTCCGGCGACCCGAGCGCGGCGTCGGTGTACGACGTGCCGAGCGGCATGAAGCAGCTGCTCGCCGCCGACGGGTCACCGTCGATGGGGCTCAAGCCGGGCCAGTCCTGGAAGCTGAAGAACGGCTACACCGTCACGTTCGTCGGCGTCACCGAGTTCGCCAACTTCCAGATCACCGACGACCCCGGCAAGAACCTCGCGCTGGTTGCGGCGATCCTCATCGTGCTCGGTCTCATCCTGTCCTTACGGGTTCGCCGCCGGCGGTTCTGGGTGCGCGCGCGGGCTGACACGACCGGGCGTACCGTGGTCGAGGCAGGTGGGCTCGCCCGTACCGACCCGGAGCAGTTCGCGGAGGAGTTCGCCGCGCTGACCGAGCGGTTGCAGGTGGCCACCGGTCGTCCCCACCCGAACAGCGAGGAGTGAGCGTGTCCCACCCGCATCCGGCTCTGGCGGCGCTGTCCGATGTGCTCTTCCGGGTCACGCTCGGCGTCTACGCCGCCGCGATGCTCGCGTTCATCGCCGACCTCGCGTTCGCCCGCCGCGGACTGGTCCGCTCCCACGAGCAAGCCGTCGCCGTACCGGAGAAGCGCGCGCTGGTCGGGGCTGGCGCTCCGGTAGCCGACGCACCCTCGTACCCCTCGGTGCCGGTGGACGTGCCTCCGCCCTCTCGGCGGCTCTCCTTCGGTACTGCTGCGCTCGCGCTCACCGCCGTCGGCTGGCTCGTCCACCTGGTCGAGGTGGTCAGCCGCGGCATCGGCGTGATGCGCATGCCGTGGGGCAACATGTACGAGTTCAGCTCGGCGATCTGCCTGGTGGCGGTCGGGGCGTTCCTCGTGCTCACCGCCCAGAAGAAGGTCGCCCACCTCGGCGTCTTCGTCATGGTGCCGGTCGTCCTCTATCTCGGCCTCGCCGGCACGGTGCTCTACGCCAAGGCCGAGCCCCTGCAGCCGGTGCTCAACTCGTACTGGCTGATCATCCACGTGGCTGCGGCCATCACCGCGACCGGCGTGCTGATGGTCTCCGGCGTGGTCAGCTCGGTCCACCTGGCCCGCCGTCGCTTTGAGCGGCTCGTCTCTGCGGGTCTTGCGCCCGGCTTCTCCGCGGTGACCCGCTCGCTGCCCGACGCGCGGACCCTCGACCGGGTCGAGTACCGCATCATCGCCTTCGGCTTCCCGATCTGGACGTTCGCGGTCATGGCCGGCGCCATCTGGGCCGAGGCGGCGTGGGGTCACTACTGGCAGTGGGACCCCAAGGAGACCTGGGCGCTCATCACCTGGATCGTGTACGCGGCCTACCTGCACGCGCGCTCGACGCCCGGCCTGCGCAAGTGGGCGGCGCACATCTCGACGCTCGCGTTCGCCACGATGATCGTCAACTACTACGTGATCAACATCTTCATCGTCGGCAAGCACTCCTACGCCGGGATCCCGCACTAGCCCCCGTACCGCAACGCACCCCGCTGGCTCACGCGCCCCTCGCGGATCACGAGCCCCTTTGCGCATCACGCGCCCCTTGCGGATCACGAGCCCCTTTTGCGGATCACTGGGCGGTCCGTGTCGTTATCCGCCCGCCCAGAGCGACCAAACCCGCCCAGTGATCACCGATGAAGATGATCACTGGGCGCCTCGGGCTGCTCTGACGGCGGTCAGAGGGACCAAACGCTCCCAGTGATCCGAACGGGGTGGGGGCGGTATCCCGCACTAGTCCTGCGGTTTGCAGTGATCATCACCGGATGACTCCACGCTCGGTGCGGCGGGTGCCGGATCTTCTTTTGCCGCTGGCTGATCCGCCGGATTTCTTGTCGTAACGGACTAGTTACTCAAAAGGGGTATTTCTCCCAAGATCGTTGTGTGAGGCTGGCCCGCAGCCCGCCGGGGAGCGACGTCGCACCCCGGGCACCACCCGGTGTCGGCCGGGGGGTACGGGCCCAGCCGAAAGGATCAACGATGTCGTTGTCCATCAGGTCCGGGGCGGTGCTGCTGACGGCGTTCAGCGTCGCCGCCGCACTGACCAGCGGATCCGCCGTGGCCGCCAGCTCACCGTCCTCCGTGGCGCACGTGAAGACGTCCAGAGTCTGCGCCGACCCCGCGCCCGGCCACCTGGCCTGCCTGGCGATCAAGGTAGTCAACCCGGTCGAGCCCGCGTCGGTGCACGCGGATGCCGTCACCCCCAACGCGACGCCCAGCGGCTATGGCCCGAGCAGCCTGCAAGCGGCGTACGCGCTGCCCTCGAGCACCGCCGGCTCCGGCCAGACCGTGGCCATCGTCGACGCGTACGACGACCCGAACGCGGCGTCTGACCTCGCGACGTACCGGACGCAGTACGGCCTCCCGGCCTGCACTGTCGCGAGCGGCTGCTTCACCAAGGTCAGTCAGACCGGCTCGACGACCGCGTTGCCCAAGGGCGACACCGGCTGGGCGGGCGAGATCTCGCTCGACCTCGACATGGTCTCGGCGACCTGCCCGCTCTGCAAGATCCTGCTGGTCGAGGCCACCACGCCGACGACCGCCAACCTCGGCACCGCGGTCAACCGTGCGGTGACCATGGGGGCAAAGTTCGTCTCCAACAGCTACGGCGGCCCGGAGGACGGCAGCGAGAACAGCTACGACTCCTCGTACTTCAACCACCCCGGCGTCGCGATCACCGCCAGCGCCGGTGACTCCGACTACGACGGCGGCGAGTACCCCGCGACGTCCAAGTACGTCACCGCCGTCGGCGGCACCTCGCTCAGCACGGCCAGCAACGCCCGCGGCTGGAGCGAGAAGGTCTGGAACACCACGAGCTACACCGAGGGCACCGGCTCCGGCTGCTCGACCGTCGTGGCCAAGCCGGCCTTCCAGAGCGGCATCACCACCGGCTGTGCCAAGCGGGCCGAGGCGGACGTCTCCGCTGTTGCCGACCCGGCCACCGGGGTCGCGGTCTACCAGACCTACGGCGGCTCCGGCTGGGCGGTCTATGGCGGTACGAGCGCTGCGTCACCGATCATCGCGTCGGTCTATGCCCTCGCCGGTGCTCCCGGTGCGACGGACGTGCCGAACGCCTATCCGTACGCCCACCCGGCCAACCTGAACGACGTGACCAGCGGCACCAACGGCACCTGCGGTGCGCCGCTCTGTATCGCCGGCACCGGCTGGGACGGCCCGACCGGCCTCGGCACCCCCAACGGCGTCGCGGCCTTCACGGCGGGCACCTCAGGTCCCGCTCCGGTGACCGTCGCCAACCCGGGCTCTAAGTCGAGCACCGTGGGCACCGCCGTGAGCCTGCAGCTGTCCGCCAGCGGCGGCACCTCGCCGTACACCTGGACCGCGACCGGCCTGCCGACCGGGCTGTCGATCAGCTCGGCCGGGCTCATCTCCGGCACCCCGAGCGCAGCCGGCTCCTTCTCGGTCACGGCGACGGCCAAGGACTCGGCGGCAGCGACCGGTTCGGCGACGTTCGGCTGGACCGTCAGCACCACAGGGGGAGGCGGCAGCTGCTCGAGCACCGGGCAGAAGCTGCTGAACCCGGGCTTCGAGTCGGGCGCCACCAGCTGGACCCAGACCAGCGGAGTCATCAACACCGACTCGGCGCACAGCCACACCGGCACGGGCTACGCCTGGCTGGACGGCTACGGCTCGACGCACACCGACACGTTGTCGCAGGCGGTCACGATCCCCGCCGGCTGCAGCGCATCGCTCTCGTACTACCTGTACATCAGCTCGGGTGAGGGCACCACGACCGCGTACGACAAGCTCGCGGTCACGGCGAACGGCACCTCGGTCCAGGCGTTCTCCAACGTCAACAAGGGCACGGGGTACGTCCTGCGGACCGTGAGCCTGAGTGCGTACGCCGGGTCTACCGTCACGATCAAGTGGACCGGGACGGAGGACAGCTCGGTCGCCACGTCGTTCTTCATCGACGACACGGCCCTGACGCTGAGCTGACCCTGATCTGAGGTCTCCTGGCGCGGACGCACCCTCCGCGTCGGGAGACCTCTTCACCTCGGGCCGTTGAGACTTAGGCCGGTCAGGACCGGCTCAAGTCTCAACGCCTTGGCGGGACGGGGCACATGCGGTCGTACTGTCAGAGGCGGCGGGTGCTGTCTCGCTCGGTCATGACGGGGGCGAGCAGGCGGGTCTCGACGGCGGAGGCGCCCTCGAGGTGGCGCAGGGCCATCTCGACGGCGATCTCGCCCACGTCGTTGGCCGGCAGGCCCACGTTGGTGAAAGCCACGGCGTGGGTGTCGGCCATGTCGTCGGGGCAGATGGTCACCACGGACGCGTCGCCTGGGACGGAGCGGCCGAACTCCTGCAGCACCGCCACCATCGATGGCAGGACGCTCTCGTTGTGCAGCAGCCAGCCGGTCGTGTCGGGCTGTCTCGACAGCACGTCGGCCACCGCCCGGCGCAGACCGTCGAAGCTGGGCTCGCAGGGTGTCCAGATGGTGGTGACCTTTGCCCGTTGGGCCGCGCTGCCGAAGCCGGACAGCACCCGCTGGGCATAGCCGGTGTGCCGGTCGTACACCGCGGCGGGGGAGCCGATGAGGGCGAGCGAGCGATGGCCTAGATCGACCAGGTGGTCGACGAGAAGTGCTGCTGACGCGGCAAAGTCGAGGTCGACGCAGCTGAGGCCGACGGGCCGGCCAGGCAGCCCGATGAGGACGGCCGGCACATGCAGGGCGCGCAGGATCGGCACCCGCGGGTCGTCGGCCTGGACGTCCATGACGATGAACGCGTCGGCGAGCGAGGAGGCGGCCACCCGCCGGAGTCCGGCGACCCCTTCCTCGTGGGTGAGCAGCAGCACGTCGTACTCGGACTGACGCCCGCGCGTCACGACGGCCGCCGCGAACTCCATGAGCACGGGCAGGCTGAGGTCGGCGCGCAGCGGGACGACGAGGCCGATGACGTTGGTACGGCCGCCGGCCAGGGCGCGCGCGCCGGCATTGGGGCGGTAGCCGAGCTCGCGGATGGCGCGGTGCACGCGGTCTGCGGTCTCCTTCGAGATCGGCCGCTTGCCACTGAGCACGTACGAGACGGTGCTTGTCGAGACCTCGGCGGCCTTGGCCACGTCGCCGATGCTGACCACGGTCTCCCCCATCGAAGCGCATCGATCTTCGGGTCGCTCGCGACGACTCTAGCCGTTCGAGCCCGCGACGGCGCTCCGGCAACGAATAGTTTGTTGCCTCACCATATAACGCTTCGGACACGGTCTCCTGGAGCGGGCCTTCGCCCGTTGACACCGGTGGGAGCGCGATCCTACTGTCAGCCCCGCTGCATCGAAGCGCATCGATGATTGTTCGATGACTTCACCCAGACCCCGACTCGCCGTCGTACCGCCTGTCCCCACGGTGCTCACCCGAGACCCCACCAGCCCACTCCCACCAGCCCACTCCCACCAGCCCACTCCCACCAGCCCACTCCCACCAAGGTCCACAGAGAGGAACGCCATGGCCATCACGTCGATGCGTCCGCCCCTGCTGCGTACGGCACTGAGAAATCGAGGGTTCGCCGCCATCACGCTCGCTGCCGTGGGCTCCCTCGCCCTGGCCGGCTGCGGCGGATCGAGCAGCACCGCATCCGCCCCCAGCTCCGCCGCCGCGGCCACCAGTGCTGCCGCAGCCACCAGTGCCGCCGCCGCTGCGACGAGCGCGGCAGCAGCCAGCGGTACGCCTGCCGCGACCTCGGCCGCCTCGGCCGCTCCAACGAGTGGTGCTGCCGCTCCGACGACAGCAGCCCCTGCCTCCAACCAGACCCTCGGCGGCGGTGCGGGCAAGTACGCGGGCCAGACGCTCAACCTGTGGGACTACGAGACCGCGGACAGCGCGCTCGGCAAGGCCCGCGCCCTGGCCATCAAGGACTTCATCGCCTCCCACCCCGGTGTGACGGTGAAGTACCAGCTGAAGTCGTTCGAGCAGATCAACTCCAGCGCCTCGCTGATCCTCAACTCGGGCAGCGCTCCCGACGTGATGGAGTACAACAAGGGCAACGCGACCGCCGGCCTGCTCTCCAAGCAGGGCTTGCTGACCGACCTGACCCCCGAGGTCACCAAGTTCGGCTGGGACAAGCTGCTCAGCCCGAGCCTGCAGGTCACGGCGAAGTACGACGCGGCCGGCAACATGGGCGGCACCAAGTGGTTCGGCGTCCCGACGTACGGCGAGTTCGTCTTCGTCTACTACAACAAGGATCTGTTCGCGAAGTACAACGTGCCGGTCCCGACGACGCTTGCGGGCTTCGAGGCCGACCTCGCGACGTTCAAGTCCAAGGGCATCACCCCGATCGCCAATGGCGGGGCGGAGTACCCGACGCAGCAGATCTTCTACGAGCTCTCGCTGTCGAAGGCGGACCGCTCGTTCATCAACGACTTCGAGCTCTACACCAAGAAGGTCGACTTCAACGGGCCGGAGTTCACCAACGGCGCCACCACTCTGCAGGACTGGGTCAACAAGGGCTACATCGCCAAGGACAGCGTCAACCTCAAGGCCCAGGACATGGGTGACGCGTTCGAGGCCCAGAAGAACCCGATCATGATTTCGGGCACCTGGTGGTACGGCTCCCTCGCCAGCGAGATCAAGAACTTCAAGTGGGGCACGTTCCTCTTCCCCGGCAACACCTACGACGCGGGCTCGAGCGGCAACCTCTGGGTCGTCCCGGCCAAGGCCAAGAGCAAGGACCTCGCGTACGACTTCATCAACATCACCCTGGGCAAGGACGTCCAGACGCTGATGGGCAACTCCGGTGGCATCCCCGTCAACGCTGACCTGACGAAGATCACCGACCCGGGCAACAAGGCGCTCATCGCCCAGTTCAACACCCTCACGTCGCAGAACGGTCTGGCCTACTACCCGGACTGGCCCGCCCCGGGCTACTACGACGTGATGCGTGCCTCGATCCAGGACCTGATGAACGGTAAGAGCCCGTCCACCGTCCTGGGTGAGCTTGCCAAGCCGTACAACGACAATCTCGACACCATCGGCAAGGGCTAGCAGCTGCCGAGTGCGGGGGCGGCCGACCCTGGATCCCGGCCGGCCGTCCCCGCAAGGCACGGCACCCAAGCACGGCGAGGCGAGGAGGGAACAGCATGAAGCGTCGGAGGAACCACCTCAGTCGCGGTTACGCGCTCTACCTGCTGCCCGGCGTGCTGCTGTGCATCCCGGTGATCCTGGTGCCGGTGGTGGCCAACTTCGGTATCAGCTTTACCCGGTGGCAGGGCGTGGGCACGCCCCAGTGGGTCGGCCTGCACAACTACACCCGGCTGTTCCAGGACTCCAACTTCTGGGCTTCGTTCCGTCACATCGGTGCCATGGTCATCGCGATGGCCGTGATACCAACACTTCTCGGCCTCCTGCTCGCTGCGCTGCTCTTCGACTACATCGCCAAGAAGTACGGTGACCGGCTCGCTAGTCTGTTCCGCTCCGGGCTCTACCTGCCCCAGGTGCTTCCCGCGGCCGTCACCGGCATCGTGTGGGGGTGGTTGCTCGCGCCCACCGGCGCGGTCAACTCGCTGCTGCACGACATCGGCCTGAACAGCCTCAAGACCGACTGGCTGGGCAACCCGAGCTGGGCGCTCATCAGCGTCGGACTCGTCCTGATCTGGGTCCAGCTGGGCTACCCGGTCGTCATGTTCATGGCCGGGCTGCAGCGCATAGACCCTCAGCTGTACGAAGCCGCGGACCTCGACGGAGCCTCGTGGTGGCAGCGGTTCCGCCACATCACGGTCCACCTGATCAAGCCGGAGTTCTACGTCGTCCTCGTCACCACCACGATCGCCGCGCTCAAGGTCTTCGCCCAGATCTTCGTGCTCACCAGTGGCGGTCCCGGCAACGCGACCCTGGTCCCGTCGTACTTCGCGTACAAGAACTTCTTCGACATCCTCAACGTGGGCTATGGCTCGGCCATCTCCAGCGTCATGACGGTCATCATCATCGTGGTGGGCTTCATCTTCATGCGGGCCCAGACCCGTGCTGCCGAGGGTGGTATGTCATGAGCACGATCTTCGACACCGAGGTCGAGCACCGTTCGGGTGTGACGCCCACCAGCCACAAGCTGCCCGCTGCCCGGCGCACCCCGTCGTCGTACGTCGTCCTCGCCGTTCTCACGGTGCTGGTGCTGCTGGTCCTCGCGCCATTCCTGATCGTCGTGATGAATGCCTTCAAGGCGCCGGCAGACTTTGCCGCGCACGGGCCGCTGGGCTGGCCGCACTCGCTGCACATCAAGACGGTCGTCGACTTCTGGAACAACAGCGACTTCGGCGGCAAGCTGCTCAACAGCTTCGAGATCAGCTTTGCCGTGGCAGTTCTCGGCGTTCTGGTCTCGCTCTTCAACGCGTACGCCCTCGGCATCGGTCGGGTCCGGGGGCGTACTGCTTTCCTCGTGTTCTTCCTGCTGGCCAACGTGCTTCCGCAGGAAGGGCTCGTCTACCCGCTGTACTACATGGCCAAGGAGGTCGGCCTGTACGACAGCAAGTGGGCGATCGTCATCATCTTCACCGTCGTCCAGAGCGCCTTCGGCACCTACCTGCTGTCGTCGGTCTACGCCGCCTTCCCGCGCGAGCTGCTCGAGGCGGCCGCGATCGACGGTGCCGGCAGCTGGCGCACCCTGTGGCGTGTCGTCGTGCCGGTCAGCATGCCGACGTTGACGGTGCTGTTCACGTTCTTCTTCATCTGGACGTGGAACGAGTTCCTGCTGCCGCTGATCTTCCTGGTGTCCAACGACAACCAGACCGTGCCGGTCGCGCTGGCCCAGCTGCAGGGCCAGCACACGACCGACATCACCGGCACCGCGGCATCGTCTTTGCTGGGCATCCTGCCCGCCATCGTCTTCTTCCTCATCTTCCAGCGGACACTGACTCGCGGCGTCGCCGTCGGTGCAGTCAAGTGACCCGGCTCGACGAAAGGTCCAGTAGCGCCATGAAGTGCGGTGGCTCATGAAGTTCAGTGACGGGTACTGGGGCATGCGCGAGGGCGTCACGCCGCTCTACCCGCACCACGTCTACGACGCCGAGCAGGACGCCGGCCGGCTGCGCATCCATGCAGCGACACGGCAGACCGCTGGGCGCGGCGACACGCTGAACCAGCCGCTGATCACCGTCGAGGCCCATTCGCCGATGCCCGACGTCATCGGCGTGCGGCTCTCCCACTTCGCCGGCGGACGCGCACCGCACCCGGTGTTCGACCTGACCGGCGACGAGTCGGTGGAGCCGGTGGTCACGGTCGACGACACCTCGGCCGTCCTGCGTTCCGGCGAGCTCGAGGTCCGGTTCGACCGCGGGGACCGCTGGGCGATGACCTTCCACGCCGGCGGTCGCCAGATCACCAGCAGCGTGAGCAAGTCGATGGCGATCCTCGACGTCGCCGGCGAGGGCACCTTTGCCCGCGAGCAGCTGACGATCGGCGTGGGGGAGCAGGTGTACGGGCTCGGCGAGCGGTTCACCGCGTTCGTCAAGAACGGTCAGGAGGTGGACATCTGGAACGCCGACGGCGGCACCAGCAGCGAGCAGGCCTACAAGAACGTCCCGTTCTACCTGACCAACCACGGCTATGGCGTGTTCGTCAACGAGCCCGGCCGGGTGTCTTTCGAGGTGGCGTCCGAGGCGGTCTCGCGGGTCTCGTTCAGCCTGCCGGGCCAGTCCCTCGAGTACTTCGTCATCTACGGCCCGACGCCGATCGAGATCCTGCGCAAGTACACCGCGCTCACCGGCCGGCCCGCCCTGCCGCCGGCCTGGTCGTTCGGCCTGTGGCTGACGACCTCGTTCACGACCTCGTACGACGAGCAGACCGTGACCTCGTTCGTCGACGGCATGGCCGAGCGCGACCTGCCGCTCGGCGTGTTCCACTTCGACTCGTTCTGGATGCGCGAGTTCCACTGGTGCGACTTCGAGTGGGACCCGCGCACCTTCCCCGACCCGGCGGCCATGCTGGCGCGGCTCAAGGCCAAGGGTCTCAAGATCTGCGTCTGGATCAACCCGTACATCGCCCAGCGGTCGGCGATGTTCCGCGAGGGCATGGAGCAGGGTTTCCTGGTCACCAAGGCCAACGGCGACGTCTGGCAGTGGGACCGATGGCAGGCCGGCATGGCCCTGGTCGACTTCACCAACCCCGACGCCTGCGCCTGGTACGCCGGCAAGCTGAAGGCGTTGCTGGACCTGGGGGTCGACTGCTTCAAGTCCGACTTCGGCGAGCGCATCCCCACCGAGGTCGTCTGGCACGACGGCTCGGACCCGCAGCGCATGCACAACTACTACACGCACCTCTACAACAAGGTCGTCTTCGAGCTGTTGGAGAAGGTGCGCGGCGAGGGCGACGCGGTGCTCTTCGCGAGATCGGCGACCGCTGGTGGACAGCAGTTCCCGGTCCACTGGGGTGGCGACTGCGAGTCGACCTTCGAGTCGATGGCCGAGAGCCTGCGAGGCGGACTCTCCCTGGCAGCAACGGGTTTTGGCTTCTGGAGCCACGACATCGGCGGCTTCGAGGGCACGCCCGACCCCGAGACGTTCAAGCGCTGGATCGCGTTCGGTCTGCTCTCCTCGCACAGCCGGCTGCACGGCAGTGGCTCGGTACGGGTGCCGTGGGCCGTGGACGAGGAGTCCGTCGACGTCCTGCGCGACTTCACCAAGCTCAAGCTGCGGCTCATGCCATACGTCTTCCAGGCAGCGGTCGTCGCCCACACCGACGGCGATCCCGTCATGCGCCCCATGGTCATCGGCTTCCCCGACGACCCGGGCTGCGCGTCGCTCGACCGGCAGTACATGCTCGGCGAGAACATCCTGGTGGCACCGGTCTTCAACGCCGACTCGCTGGCGGAGTTCTACCTTCCCGCAGGCCGTTGGACCCACCTGCTCACCGGCGACGTGCTGACCGGGCCGGGCTGGTTCCGCGACCATTGCGGCATCCGCTCCGTACCGGTGTTCGCCCGTCCCGGCTCGGTCATCGCGACGGGTGCTGACGACCGGCGGGCCGACTACCCGTATGCCGAGGGCGTGACGCTCAACGTCTACCAGCTCGACGACGGCGCCGAGGTCGTGACCACGGTGCCCGCGCTCGACGGCTCGGTGGCCGCGTCGTTCGTGACGACCCGCGAGGGAGGCGTCGTACGGGTCCGCCGTACCAGCGGGGACGCCGCCTGGTCGGTCGTCGTCAACGGCCTCGGCCGCATCGCCGAGGACAACCCGGCCAAGGTCGAGATGACTGCCGGCACCGACCGGGTCGAGATCGTGGTCTAAGACCAGACGGCGGCTACGGGCAGATCACCGTCAGGGAGAAGTCGATGCCCGGTGCGGTGCTGCCCTTGGTCAGCACGGTGACCAGCGTGGGCGACCCGGTGGTCCGCCAGGCCTGCGCCGTGGGCGTGCCCGTGGCGGCTGCGTTGGTCGTGACGGGCGAGACCGAGACGCCGCACGCGGTGATGTCGACCGGCAGCTTGAGACCCACGGTCTCGGTGACCGCGGTGGTGTCGGTCACGTCCGAGGTCAGCGTGATGCCGGTGGTCGCGTTGACGATCGCGCGCTTCTGCCAGTTGACGATGTACGAGTGGCCGGTGCCGGTCGCACCGGTGGCGCCCGTCTTGCCCGTGGCTCCGGTCTTGCCGGCCGCTCCGGCTGGCCCGGTCTTGCCCGTGGCGCCGGTCTTGCCGGTGGCCCCGGTGTAGCCCTGGGGCCCGCGCGGGCCGGCCTTGCCCCGCGGCGCTGCGCCGACGGTCTCGAGCAGGCTGCCGAGCGGGCACTTGCGACCGATGGGCGCGGTCACCGCTCGGCTCTTCACGGAGACGCAGGCGAGGGCCAGCACATGCTGCTTGGACGCGGCGACGGCTGCCCCGCCGACCGCACCGGCGGCGACGAGCGTGGCGGAGGCGGCGGTGACGGCAGTGATCCTCGAGAGTCTCTTCATGAGAGCAACCTACCGGGAGCGTGAACCGTTGCCCGCGCGGGCCGCCGTCGACGTGCGGGCGCGCCGCACACCCTGCTCGCCCTCGAGCGCCAGCACCTCCCGCGTGGTGAGCGCGAGGGCGGCCCGGCCGCGCTCGCGGTCGCCGGTCGCCAACGTGCTCGGGTCGAGGAACACCTGTTCGAGATCCGGTACGCGCTGGTGCATCTCCGCCTCGATCTGGTCGCACACCTCGGCCAGCGCGCCGACGGTCAACGAGGCGTCGAACTCCACCCGTACCGCCACCAGGACGGAGGACGGGCCGAGCTGCATGGTCAGCATCTCCTTGACCGCCACCACCTCGTCGCGGGCGCTGAGGACGTCGAACGCCGTCAGCCGAACGGCCGGGTCTGCGGCCTGGCCGATGAGCAGCGCCTTGGTGTCGCGGCCCAGGAGGCAGGCGACGTAGCCGAGCAGCAGCGCGATGACCAGCGAGGCCACGCCGTCCCAGACCTCCTGACCGGTGACCTGGTGCAGGACGGTGCCGATGGTGGCGGTGGCCACACCGACCACGGCGACCGCGTCCTCTGATGCCACCGTCTTGACCGTCGGGTCGGGGCTGCGCCGCACGAAGGTGAGCACGCCGCGCCGGGCTGTCGCGGCCTCGCTGCGCACCTGTTGAACGGCTTTGCGCAGTGACAGGCCCTCGAGCACGAGGCTGAGCGCGAGCACCAGGTAGATGACGACAAACTCCACGGTGCTGGGCATCTCCGAGTGACCTGTCAGAGCCGAGATGCCTTGGTACGCCGAGTATCCGGCACCAGTTACGAAGATGCCGACGGCCGCGAGCAGCGACCAGAAGAACCGTTCCTTGCCGTAGCCGAACGGGTGGTCACGGTCGGCCGGACGGTCGGCGCGGGACAGTGACAGCAGGAGGAAGACCTCGTTGAGCGTGTCGGCGACCGAGTGGGCCGCCTCGGACATCAGGGCGGACGACCCGCTGACCACCCCGCCCGCCCCCTTGGCGAGCGCGACGCCCATGTTGGCCAGCAGCGCGAACAGGACGGTGGAGCGGGTCTCGGTGGCCATGGCGGGCTCCCTACCCAGCGACCGCGGCCGTCACCAGCCGGGGACGGTGGGACACGCCACAGGCCGGTAGTCTGGTTGTTGGGGAATCCGAACTACTTCTGGAGCTTCTGCCGTGCTGTGCGTCCGCGTGGGGACTCCCGCGTGACCCTGACTGCCCTCGACAAGCGGCGCCACCTGCTGCTCCTGATCGGCGCGCTGACCACGCTCAGCCCGCTGACGACCGACCTCTACCTGCCGGCCTTCCCGGCGATGGGCCACGACCTGCACACCGGTCAGGCGGCGATCCAGCTCACGCTGACCGCGTTCCTCATCGGTACGGCCGCCGGCCAGCTCATCGCGGGCCCGCTCTCCGACGCCCGCGGTCGCATCGCGCCGTTGCGGGCGAGCATCGCGCTGTACGTCGTGCTCACCGTTGCCTGCGCGGTCTCGCCCAACGTCGCGACGCTGATCGCGCTTCGCGTCCTCCAAGGGGCTATCGCATCATGCAGCGTCGTCGTCGTGCGCGCGGTCGTCCGCGACCTGTACGAAGGCGTGGCAGTCGCCCGTTCGCTCTCCCGGCTGATGATGATCACCGGCCTGGTCCCGATCCTCGCCCCGTTCTTCGGCGGTCAGTTGCTGCGGGTGACCCACTGGCGGGGCATCTTCGTCGTGCTGGCCGTGGTGGGGCTGGTCGAGCTGGTCGCGATGTCGCGATGGTTGCCGGAGACGCTGCCCGTCGAACGGCGGCGCAGCGGCGGCTGGAGCTCAGCCCGCGCCGCGTACCGCATGCTCCTGCGTGACCGGCACTTCCTCGCCGCGGCGCTGACCTGCTCGTTCGCCTTCGCGGCGCTGCTCGTCTACATCTCCGTCGCATCGTTCGTCTTCGAGCACGGGTACGGGGTGTCGGCCCAGGAGTTCGGCGTCATCTTCGGGGTCAACGCGGTGTTCATGGTGGGCGCGAGCCAGGTCAACGTCCGCATCGTCGACCGCTTTGCGCCGCGGCCGCTCGTGCTGACAGCCCTGGTCGCGATGAGCCTGGGCGGCGTCGGGCTGCTGGTGGTCGCGTTGACGCGTGCCGGTGGTGTCGTCGGGCTGATGATCCCGCTCAGCGTGATGCTCTTCGCCCTCAGCTTCATCACCACCAACACGACCGGGCTGGCCCTGGCCGACCACCCCGAGGTGGCCGGGACGGCGTCCGCGCTGGTGGGCTGCCTGCAGTTCGTCGTCGGTGGCGTGCTCGCGCCGGTGACCGGGCTGTGGTCCGAGGGCTCCGCCATCGCCATGGGCACGATGATGCTGGGCGCGACGGTGGTGGCGCTGGTCGCCTTCGTCTTCATCGGAGGGCTGCCCCGCTCGCTGCGACTGGGACCTGAGGACCTGCTGCCCGCCGAGGCCTTCGTCGCCGGCTGACCTCCCCGTGGCAGAGTCGCCCGCATGACCACGCCCCCCAACGACGACTCTGCCCGCCACCTGGTCGACGACGACGAGTACGGCGCGGGCGTCGGCCTGCCCAAGACGCGCTTCCCGGACCTCGAGTCCAACCCCCGCGACATCCACGGCCTGGTCCGCGACGAGCTGATGCTCGACGGGGTGTCCCGGATGAACCTCGCGACGTTCTGCACCACGTGGGTCGAGCCCGAGGTACGGGCGTTGATGGACCAGTCGCTCGACAAGAACATCGTCGACAAGGACGAGTACCCGCAGACCGCCGCACTCGAGGCGCGCTGCGTCGCGATGCTTGCCGACCTCTGGCACGCACCTGCCGGCACCCCGACCGGCACGTCGACCACCGGCTCGTCCGAGGCGGCGATGCTGGCGGGTCTGGCCGCGAAGTTCCGCTGGCGGGCGCGACACCAGGCGGCCGGCACCACCCCGGGCCTGCCCAACCTGGTCAGCGGGCCGGTGCAGGTCTGCTGGGAGAAGTTCGCCCGCTACTTCGACGTCGAGCTGCGTCAGGCACCGATGGTCGGCGAGCAGTACACCCTCACTCCCGAGCAGGTCGTCGCCCGGTGCGACGCCAACACCATCGCCGTCGTGGTGACGCTCGGACAGACGTTCACCGGTCTGTACGAGGACGTCGCCGCGATCAGTGCTGCCCTCGACGACCTGCAGCGGACGCACGGGTGGGACATCGACCTGCACGTCGACGGGGCCAGCGGCGGCTTCCTCGCTCCGTTCGTGTCGCCCGACCTGGTCTGGGACTTCCGGCTACCGAGGGTCAAGTCGGTCAACGCGTCCGGCCACAAGATGGGCCTCACGCCGTTGGGTTGCGGCTGGGTGATCTGGCGTGATGCCGACGCGCTGCCCGACGAGCTGATCTTCAACGTCAATTACCTCGGCGGCCACATGCCGACGTTCAACCTCAACTTCTCCCGCCCCGGTGGCCAGGTCATCGCGCAGTACTACGCCTTCGCCCGTCTCGGACGCGAGGGCTACCGCCGCGTGCATGCGACCTCGTACGCGACGGCACGTCACCTGGCCGAGCAGATCGCTGGCCTCGGGCCGTTCGCCCTGGTGTTTGACGGCGACCCCGATCGCGGCATCACCGCCGTCACGTGGAAGCTCCAGCCCGGGCAGCATGCCTTCAGCCTGTTCGACTACGCGGAGAAGCTGCGCGCCCGCGGCTGGCTGGTGCCGGCCTACACGTTGCCTGCCGACCGCGAGGACCTCGCCGTGCAGCGCATCATCGTGCGGCACGGCTTCAGTCGTGACATGGCCGACCTGCTGCTCGACGACATGCGCCGGACGCTGGCGGCGCTGCAGGCCAACCCGCCCACCGCGCCGGGCGACGCGGAGGGCAACAGCACCTTCACCCACGACGCCAGCCCGGTCGTCGCCTGACCCAGGTCAGCCGCCCCGACCCGTCAGCGCGGGACCTTCGAGGCCGTGCGCAAAGTCGCGTACGGCGATCGAGGTCGCGTGCACCTTTGCCGTGACGCCCTTGACGGTCAGGCTCCTGACGCGCCCCCCGAGCACGAACGCGAGTCCGCGACCGTCGCTGAGACGCACGCTGACGACCTGCTTGGTTGCCGACGCGATGGGCTTGAACGTGATCACGAGGGTCCTGCCGACGTGGCGTACGCGCAAGCCCGACGGCTTGCCCGGGGTCGGAGGCTTCGCCGAGTAGTGCGCGACCGTGATGGACCCGCGGGGCGTCCCGTCCGGGGCCGTCAGCAGGGCGACGATGGTGCGCGTACCGGAGCGGGCCGCCGACGGGCTGAACGTCAGGGTTCCTGTTGCTGCGCTGGTCCGGCCGAGCAGCCCGCCGCCGCGAATCCCGTTCTCGACGAACGCGACCTTGGTCCCAGCGGGCACGTTCTTCAGCCGGTAGTGCAGGGTGCGGGTCGCTCCGTGGCCGGTGACCTGGGCGGTGATCGCCGGCTTGCCGAGGTCGCTGGAGACATCGACTGCGGCAATCGCCGGGGCCGTCGGCGAAGGCGAGACCGTCCAGCGGCCGGCCGTGGCTCCGACGATCTGCACCTCGGTCTCCTTGGCGGACGCCAGCTGGACGACGAGCGCCTTGTGCGCTGCCTGGGCACCGGGCTCCGAGACGTCGATCGTCTGACCGCCCGGTCCGTGCAGGATCGCGCCAGGCGCCGCATCCTGGCCGTGGAGCAGCACGATGGTGACCTTCTGACCGCTGGGTACGGTGAACCCGTAGTCGGCCGTCGCGGTCGCCGTACCTGCGATCGCCTGTGCGGCCGGGACCTGCGGGATGCGGCTGTAGTCGTTCGTGTCGCAGCCGTCGCCCTTGAAGTCGAAGTTGTCCGCGAGGTACTTCAGGGCGCCGCCGGGGCTGCTGAAGATATCCGACGGCGAGTAGCGAGCACCGAATCCGACGTCGTAGGAGTGCCACGGAGTGTCGATCGACGTGCACGCGGCGAGACCGACGTCCGAGATCACGGCGTGTGCCGACTCGGCGAAGTTGCCCAGGCCGAAGGCGTTGCCGCCGAGGGAGACGTCGCCGTCCAGTCTCATGTGGTACTGACCGTCGCTCGGTGCGAAGTAGCCCTCACCGGACAGGTTGCCCTTCAGCGAGCCGATGCTGCCGAAGTCGTAGTTGAGGTAGTAGCCCTCGGAGAAGTAGCCGTGGCCATCGAGGTGGAAGAAGCTTCCTGGCCCGCCGGTCTGGATACAGAGCACCTCGGCGTTGCCCTTCGAATCCAAGGAGAAGGGGTCGGACTTGATCGTCATCTGACCGTACGCACCGGCGACGCCACAGCCGTTGGCGACAGCACCGCCGAGGATCGACAGGTGCGTGTTGATCACCAGCGTGCCTGTGTCGGTGTTCAGATCGCCACTGAACTTGGTCAGGTAGATGATGTCGGGCACCACCTGCAGATTGCCCACGTAGTCGACATGAAAGACCTTCAGTGCTGGCCTGCTGCCGATGTTGCCGATGACGACCTTCGCCGCCACCGTGCCGGACGCGATGTCGGTCTTGGCGCATCCGGTCAGCGAGTCGGCAATGGTCTTGCCGGTGATCTTGTCACCCACGCACGCATCCGGCAGATTGGCTGTTCCCGTTCGGGAGTACGCGAGGACGATGTCCTTGATCTCGACGGCGCCGAAGAATGCGTCCGGAATGCTGAGCGTGAAGTCCCCGAGCTGCAGGCCTGACGCATTGTCGGTCTGCAGCATCAGGGCTGCCGTCGCTCCCTGACTGGTCTGGTCGGCGATTCCGAACGGGAGGTTCGTCAGGTCGATGGGGACATTGGTCACGTAGCGGCCGAGCTTGCCCGTGGGGTCGCTCGCATCGGCTGGGTAGGCAAAGGCAAGCGTTGACAGCACGGGATTGCCACCGGGAATTGCCGAGATGACCTTGCCGAGGAGCCAGCCGATGCCCGGCAGGGCGATGGGTGCCGCATTCGCGAGCGTGACATTGGCGATCGGGATCGCGTTGGTGCTGTTGACGGGCGGCGCTCCGTTCGGTCCGACGCCACCGGACACGTCCCAGCTGATCCGTCCGCTCGCCAAGGGCATCGAACGGGATCCCTTGGCGTACACCGCGACGGTCGCATCGGCGCTGGCGATGTAGTAGCCGTTCGGCGTCGAAAGCAAAGTGTCGCCCTTTCCGCCCGCGACCGCCAGGATGACGGCGTGGCCCTTTGCCGGGGTCACGGCCAGCCCGTTGATGAGCACCTCGTCGTACGCGGCATAGAAGACGTCACTCGTCGGATCACCTTCGCTACCAGGAACGAAGGACCGCACCGCGGAGGCCTTGAACGGCACCGTCGCACGGTCAGCGTCGGACAGTTCGCTGATGGGCACGACCCCGACACAGCCGACCATCTGGACGAAACCGCCGTCGACGGTCGACGTGACCAGACAGGGGCGAATGAGATTGCCGACCGACGTCCGGGCGTGCGGATTGGTTGCTGCCGTCGCCGAGCACGCATAGCTGGCGAGCCGGGCGCGACCTACTACCGTCCTGCCGCTGGCGGTCTGGTGTCCGACCGTGAAGCCGGAGCTGACTGCCGCCGAGGCGCCTGCTTCTGTCCGCACGACGAGCGAGACCGTTCCCTTCACCGGCGCGTCGAACACGGCAGACAGAACGGGTCGGCCGCTAGCGCAGTTGGCCTTGGCGCCATTGGAGAAGGTGAAGGTGTACGAGCGCGCGGTCTCGCCGTGCAGCGCGCTGCTACCCGCGTCGAACAAGATCGGCAGGCCGGCGGCGGCCGAGGGCTTCACCGGCTTCAGGACGGCGCTCGGTGCCTGGACCGGGGTCGTTGCGGCGGTGGGCGTGACGGCGGCGGTCGTCGCGCTCGTCGAGCCGCCGGCACCGGTGGCGGTGACCGTACAGGTGAGGAAATGCCCCACGTCGGCGGCGGTGATGGCATGGCTCGAGCTCGTCTCACCGACGAGCACCTGCGTGTCGAGCTGCCACTGGTAGACGAAGCTCGTGGGACTGCCGGTCCAGGTACCCGTAGAACAGGAGACGGATTGCCCGACGGTCGCCGTGCCCGCAATGGTCGGCGGAGCCGTCAGGGCAGGAAGTCCCTTGGGTGGCGTCGGCTGCGGCAAGGTGGGCGGCGTCACGGCCGAGGGGCTGCTGAGGTAGAGCAGGTCGGCGCTGCTCAGCCCGGTCGCGTAGACCCGGACCTCGTCGAGCTGGCCGTCCCACCGGGTGTTGCCACAGGTCGCGTTCGGATAGTTGCCGAAGAGGAAGTCTCTCGTATCGGCGACGCCGTAGTCGATCGCCACCGAACCGTTCGTGCCTGACCCGACCTGGACCCCATCGACATAGAGCCGCGCGGCGCCCCCGTCGAAGACACCAGCGACCATGTGCCACTGACCGTCCCAGAGACCCGTTCCGGCATCCGGCGACACGAGCGGAGCGCTGCCCCCGTCGACGTAGAAGCTGAGGCCGCCGCTGGCGCCGGTGTAGAGCGCGTACGAGGCGGCCGCGCAGGCGCGGGCTCCCTTGGCGACGACGTACTTGTACTGGCCGGGACTGCCCGCATGCTTCACCCACGCGACGACGGTGACCTGCGTCGGCTCGAGCGCTGCGAGCGGCGACGGCACGCTTGTCGAGGTCTGCACGACGCCTGCCGTCGCGGCTGACAGATCGAGTGCGTTGCCGAACCGGCCGGCGACGAGACCTTGGTTGACCTGGACCACCTGCGCGTCGAGTCCGTTGCCCGAGCTGTCCGGGGTGACGGACTGGTTGCCGGACTGGGTGATCGCGTCCATGTGCCACTGGCCGGCCAGCGGCGGCGCCGTGGTCGCGGCGAAGGCGGTGGACCACGTCGGCGCCGCGTTGAGTCCGGCGGCCACCAGGCCCGTGACGACGACAAGAATGCGAGCTCTTGCGAACATGGGTTCCTCCGGGCTGGGGCGCGGTGCCCTTGCGCAGGATGAGCCAACCGTCAGTGCGTAACGGCAGCGTAATGCCGACGTGGTTGCGCGGTTTATGCCGAATTTTGATTGAAAGTGCACATCCATCCCTGGAGATGGACGGAGCAAGACCAATGGAGACGCAACGGTGAGTGCGGTCGCCCGGCCGCTTGTTCTTCAGTCGGCGGTGACCCGGATGGTCGCGGGCTCGGC
The DNA here is from genome assembly GCA_033097465.1 of Acidothermaceae bacterium B102. Classification (GTDB taxonomy): domain Bacteria; phylum Actinomycetota; class Actinomycetes; order JAWWOL01; family JAWWOL01; genus JAWWOL01. Next base: position 887,064 of record AP028633.1, on the reverse strand, counting down.
GACGAACACCCCCGGCGCACCGGCGATGTTGTCGTCCTCGAAGTCGGCGACCAGCTGGTAGGTCCCCGCCGGTAGGGCCTGGCGAGGCGACGGCGACGGCGGGCTCGAGTCGCCGGTCTGCGGGCAGCCGGACAAGGTGACGGCCGAGTTGAGGTTCGCTGGAGCGTCGCTGGGGATCAGTGGAGTCGTGCCCGAGGGCGGCACCGTGACCTCGATGCCGACGCCGGCGATCGGGCCGTCCGACCGCCCGACGACGAGGCCGTCCTTGACGATCAGCACCTCGACCGGCAGCCCGGTCTCGAGCGGCTCCGCCTTGCCGCGGTACGAGCGGAGCTGCACCTGGACGGCGACCGTGCTGCCGGCGGCTGCGCTCGCGGGTGCGATCAGCTCGGCGCCGATCCGATCCGACGAGGGGCCGGTCGACGCCGGCACGTCGCCACACGTCGGCAGGGGGGTGGGGTAGGCCGTGACCTGCAGCGGGATCGGCGCAGTGACCAGGTGTCCGAACGGCTTGCCCGACAGGTCTGGCAGGGAGACCACCACTTGGTACGTGCCCGCGGGCAACGGCTTGCGCGACACATCCGGCGCCGAGTCGATCAGCGGATGGCGTGGGCAACCGGAGAGCAGCCCCGAAGCGTCGGCGGTGCGGGGCTCGGCGGCCGTCACCGTGGTCTCGGTGCCGTAGGCTGCCACGCCACCCTCGTACTGGCCGACGATGCGGCCCGCCTGGAGGATCAGCACCGGTGCCCAGCCGCTGTCGAACACGTGCGGTTTGCCATCGATCGAGCGCAGGTGCACGACGACGTTCAGCACCGACCCGGCGACAGCCGTGGCCGGTGCGCTGGCGGTGGCGGCGATGAGCTTCGCCGAGGGGCCGTCGGACACGGGGGCGGTGCCGCAGCTGGCCAGCGGGGCGGCCGGGGTCGAGGGGGCGGCCGGGCTCGAGGAGGTCGCCGGGGTGGAGGGGGCGGCCGACGTCGGGGCGACCGGGCTCGCTGTCGACCCGCTCACCGCCGACGCGCCGCCGCAGCCGGCGAGGGCGAGGAGGAGGAGGACGGCCAGTGCGGCGAACGCTCGTACCCTCATGGCGCTTGGACGCTCCGGGAGCCGGACAGGTTCCGTTGGCGGATAATGACCGCGTGGCCTATGACGATCTTCGTGACTTCCTGCGCGCGCTCGAGAAGGAGGGCGACCTGCGACGGGTGAAGGCGCAGGTCGACCCGCACCTGGAGGTTACCGAGATCGTGACCCGGGTGGTACGGGACCGGGGCCCGGCGTTGCTGTTCGACAACGTCAAAGGTTCGTCGATGCCCTTGGCCATCAACGTGTTCGGCACCGAGGCGCGCATGGCCAAGGCGTTGCGCGTCGACACGCTCGACGACATCGGCGAACGCATCCGCGACCTGCTCAAACCCGAGGTGCCCGTCGGCTTCGGCGGCATGCGTGAGGCGCTGCACAAGCTGGGCACGCTGCGCGGGGTGCCACCCAAGATGGTCAAGAGCGCGCCGTGCCAGCAGGTCGTACTCAAGGGCGACAAGGTCGACCTGACCATGCTGCCCGGTCTGCACGCGTGGCCCGACGACGGCGGGGTCTTCCTCAACCTCGGCCTCACGCACACCAAGCACCCCGAGACCGGCGCCCGCAACCTCGGCATGTATCGCCTGCAGCGCCATGACCGCCGGACGCTCGGCATGCACTGGCAGATCCACAAGGACTCCAGCGCCCATCATGCGGTCGCCGAACGGCGCGGTGAGCGGCTGCCGGTGGCCATCGCCTTCGGCCCCGACCCGGCCATCACCTACAGCGCCAGCGCTCCGCTGCCCGGCATCGACGAGTACCTCTTCGCCGGCTTCCTGCGCGGCGAGCGGGTCGAGCTGGTCGACTGCCTCAGCGTGCCGCTCCAGGTGCCGGCCAACAGCCAGGTCGTCCTCGAGGGCTGGCTCGAGCCGGGGGAGCGCAGGCCCGAGGGACCGTTCGGCGACCACACCGGCTTCTACACGCCGGTCGAGCCGTTCCCTGCCCTCACCGTCGACGTCATGACCATGCAGAAGGACCCGGTCTTCCAGAGCATCATCGTCGGCCGGCCCCCGCAGGAGGACGGGCCACTGGGCAAGGCGACCGAGCGCATCTTCCTGCCGCTGATCCAGCTCACCATCCCCGAGATCGTCGACTACGACCTGCCGGTCGAGGGCGTCTTCCACAACTGCGCCATCGTCTCGATCGACAAGCGGTTCCCCAAGCACGCGCAGAAGGTGATGAGCGCCATCTGGGGCACCGGCCTGCTGTCACTGTCCAAGTGCGTGGTGGTGGTCGACGCCGACTGTGACGTCCACAACTACAGCGACGTCGCGTGGCGCGCGTTCGGCAACGTCGACTACGCCCACGACATCCTGCTCACCGAGGGACCCGTCGACCACCTCGACCACTCGGCCTACTCGCAGTTCTGGGGCGGCAAGCTCGGCATCGACGCCACCCGCAAGCTGCCGACCGAGGGCTACACCCGCGGGTGGCCCGACATGATCGTGCAGGACCCTGCCGTCGTCGCCCGCGTCGACAAGCGCTGGAAAGAGCTCGGTCTGTGACCGCCACCGTGACCACTGATCCGCCGGTACGGGTCGGCCGCACCCGCTCGTTCCTCCGCCTCGTCGCGATCGAGCACTCTGTGTTCGCGCTCCCGTTTGCTTACGTGTCAGCGCTTTCGGCCATGTACGCGGTCAGTCGCAGCGTCCATTGGTACGAGCTGTTGGTCATCACGGTTGCCATGGTCGCCGCCCGCACTTTCGCCATGGCGGCCAACCGGGTCATCGACCGCCACATCGACGCGCGCAACCCCCGCACCGCCAGGCGCGAGCTCGTCACCGGCGTCGTCGCGGTCCGCACCGCATGGACCGGTGCACTGGTCGCCCTCGCTGTTTTTCTCGGCGCAGCAGCACTTCTCAACCCGCTCTGCCTGGCGCTCGCCCCACTCGCCGTGATCCCGCTCGTCATCTACCCGTACGGCAAGAGGTTCACCTGGGCGCCTCACGCGATCCTCGGCGTGGCCCAGGCGGTCGGCCCGGTGGGTGCCTGGATCGCGGTCACCGGCCACTGGTCTTGGTCCGCGGCGCTGCTGGGCCTGGGTGTCGGGTCCTGGATCGGCGGCTTCGACCTCATCTACGCGACCCAGGACGTCGAGGTCGACCGGCTCATCGGGGTCAAGTCGTTCCCTGCGCGGTGGGGTGTCCACGCCGCCCTCGTCACCTCGACCCTCGTCCACCTCGCGACGTTCGCGCTGTTCGTCAGCTTTGGGGTCCGCGAGCACTTCACCGGCTGGTGGTACGCGGGACTCGCGGTCACCGCGGTCGCGTTCGCCTACGAGCACGCAATTGTGCGCACCGACGACCTGTCCCGCGTCAACCGCTCCTTCTTCGTCACCAACGGTTTCGTCGGCATCGCGTTGTTCGCGTTCGCCGTGGTCGACCTGGTCTCGCGGGGACTCGGCGGGTGACCCGTACCCCGTGGGTCGTCGGAGTCTCCGGCGCCAGCGGAACCCCCTACGCAGCAGCGGTTCTGCGGGGCCTGCTCGATGCCGGCCTGCCCGTCGACCTGGTCGTGTCCCGGGCCGCGCGGCTGACCCTGCTCGACGAGACCGGCCTGTCGTTCCGGGACGGCCACTGGCGTGACGACCTGACGACCTGGCTGGGCCGCGACCTCGACAAGGACGACGTCGTCTACTGGTCGGCCGGCGACCTCGCGGCGGGGCCCTCGAGCGGCTCGTACGAGACCAGAGGCATGGTCGTGGTGCCGGCCAGCACGGCGTCGGTCGCGGGCATCGCGATCGGGCTGTCCAAGGACCTGCTGCAGCGGGCGGCCGACGTGACCATCAAGGAGCACCGGCCACTGGTCGTCGTGCCACGGGAGACGCCGCTGACCCGGAGCACGCTGGCTCATCTGGTGACCCTGGCCGACCAGGGCGTGACGGTGCTGCCGGCGAGCCCGGCTTTCTACCACGCCCCTCAGGACGTGCAGCAGCTCGTCGACTTCGTCGCAGGCAAGGTGTTGGACGTGCTCGGCGTCGAGCACTCGTTGTTCCAGAGGTGGTCCGGCGAGCTGGGCTCGGCCACTGCCACTCAGTCCCCCGACTGAGGCTCCGCGGGATGAACGCGACCGGCCCCGATCCACGCTGACCGGGGAGGTCGGTCGATCAGGCCTGGGCGAACCCGGGCTCGAACGCAGTGCTGGCCGGGCCAGCCTGCTCAGGGACATCGGCGGAGAACTCCCCGCTGAGGAGTGCTCGTACCTCAGACTCCCGGAAACGGCGGTGGCCGCCGGGAGTCCTGATGCTGCCGATCCGCCCGGCTGCTGCCCACCGAGTGACCGTCTTGGGGTCAACTCTGAATAGGTTCGCAACCTCCCCGGGCGTCAGAAGTCGTTCCCGTGCCTCCACGTCACGCTCCTTTCCCCCCGTTCCAGTGGTCCTGTGTGTACACGGTCGTCCGCCTCGTGTCACCTGTCGGCGACGGATTGATCGTCTTCATGCCCCGGGAACGTGTGATTTGCCCGCTGATCGGGCCGTGATCGCGCGATCTCGGTGGCATCTGGGCGATAGCGGGACGGACTCCGACGAGCGGTGCTGCCGCCGGTGCCCGTACCCTCGTAGGCATGGATGTGGGACGCAAGCGCGAGCTCGAGGACAAGGTGCTGGCCGGCGAGCGGCTGGACTTCGCGGATGGTGTCGACCTCTACGCCAGCGACGACCTGGCGTGGCTCGGCGACCTGGCGCACACCGTCCGGACCCGGCTCAACGGCGACAAGGTGTTCTTCAACGTCAACCGCCACCTCAACCTGACCAACGTCTGCGCCGCCTCGTGCGCCTACTGCTCGTTCCAGCGCAAGCCGGGCGAGAAGGATGCCTACACGATGCGCATCGAGCAGGCCGTCGCGCTGGCCAAGCAGATGGAGCCGGCCGGCATCACCGAGCTGCACATCGTCAACGGCTTGCACCCGACGCTGCCCTGGCGCTACTACCCCAAGTCGATCCGCGAGCTCAAGGCCGCGCTGCCCGGCGTCGCCATCAAGGCGTTCACGGCTACCGAGGTGCACTGGTTCGAGAAGATCTCCGGCCTCGGCGCCGACGAGATCCTGGACGAGCTGATCGACGCCGGGCTCGAGTCGTTGACCGGCGGCGGCGCCGAGATCTTCGACTGGGAGGTCCGGCAGAAGATCGTCGACCACGACACCCACTGGGAGGACTGGTCGCGCATCCACCGCCTCGCCCACAGCAAGGGCCTGCGCACGCCGGCCACCATGTTGTACGGGCACATCGAGGAGCCGCGGCACCGCGTCGACCACGTGCTGCGGCTGCGCGAGCTGCAGGACGAGACCGGCGGCTTCGTCGTCTTCATCCCGCTGCGGTTCCAGCACGACGCCGCCGGTGACCCCCGCAACCGGCTGATGAACCAGCCGATGGCGACCGGTGCCGAGGCGTTGAAGACGTTCGCCGTCTCGCGGCTGCTCTTCGACAACGTGCCCCACGTCAAGAATTTCTGGGTCATGCACGGGCTGACCACCGCCCAGCTGTCGCTCTCGTACGGCGCGGACGACCTCGACGGGTCGGTGGTCGAGTACAAGATCACGCACGACGCCGACAAGTTCGGCACGCCGAACGAGATGACGCGCGACGACCTGCTCGAGATCATCCGCGAGGCGGGGTTCACGCCGGTCGAGCGCGATACCCGCTACCGCGAGATCCGCACGTACGAGGGGCCCGACCTGACGCGGCGCGACGCCCCCCAGCCGATGCCGGTCTGATGGCCAGGGGCTCCGGCGCCGCGCGCCCGCTGCTGATCTACACGTTCGGCCGGCTGGCGCTCTTTGGCGTCTGCGCCCTGGTGTTCTACCTGTGCGGCATGGGGCTGCTGCTCGCGCTGCTGGTGGCCGCTCTGGTGTCGAGCATCGCGGCCTATTTCCTGCTGACCAAGCAGCGCGACGAGCTCGGTCTCGCTGTCGAGCACCGCGTCGGGGCGGCGCGCGCCCGGGCGGCCGAGCGGGTCGCCCGCGAGGACGCCATCGCCGACGAGATGATCGCCGAGCAGGAGCGGGCGCAGCACCAGGACTAGCGGCGCCCCACCGCGCCATATGGCACGGTGCCCCGCGTGAAATCGGCCTTCACCGCGCCATATGGCGCGGTCAGGCGACCTGGAACGAGCGCTTGGACAGGCCGAAGGCGTAGCCCTCGATGGTCGTCTGGACCGGCTGGTCAGGGGCGCTCGCGGCACCGAGGGTGATGAACAGCGGCGTGTAGTGCTCGACGGTCGGGTGGGCGTAGGGGAGGCCAGGCGCCTTGCTGCGATAGTCGGCCAGCGTGTCGACGTCGCCGCGGGCCAGCGCGTCGGCTGCCCAGTGATCGAAGTCGGCCGACCAGCCCGGGACCACGTTGTTGACGAACGCGTCGTGGGTCAGGAACGGCAGGCCGTGGGTCATGAAGCCCGAGCCCATGACGAGGACGCCTTGGTCACGCAACGGCTGCAAGCGGCGGCCGAGCTCGAGCAGCCGGGCCGGGTCGTGAGTCGGCATCGACAGCTGGAGTACGGGGACGTCGCCGTACGGGTACATGACCTTCATCGGGACCCACGCCCCGTGGTCGAGCCCACGGCGGCGGTGCTGCCGTACCGGCTCGCTGTCCGGCATGAGCGAGGCGACGGTGGCAGCCAGGGCGGTCGCATCGGGCGTGTCGTAGGTCATCTCGAAGTAGCGCTGGTCGAAGCCGCCGAAGTCGTAGACCAGCGGGGTGCCGGCCTCGGCGACGGACAGGGTCAGCGGCGCTGCCTCCCAGTGGGCGCTGACGATGAGGATTGCCGTTGGCTTGGGGAGCGCCTGGCTCCAGCTGAACATCTCGGTCATCCACGCCGCGTCGTCGAAGACCGGCGGGGCGCCGTGGCTGAGGTAGAGCGCCGGCATCGCGCCGTCGTCGGGGATCCACGTGCGCTGGTCGAGGCTGCGCGGCGCCTCGCGGAGGAGGAACTCGTCGAATGCTGCACCTGCGACCATGACCGGACTCCTTCGTTGAATGTTCAACGACTACGGTAGGTCGGGATAGTTGAACTGTCAACCAGTGCTTGCAACCCGGGAGAGCAGTGCGTCGCAGCCGGGGTTAGCCTCGGGGAGTGACTATCAGTGAGGGGCAGCGTCGCCCCAAGGTCGGACACATCCAGTTCCTCAACTGCCTGCCGCTGTACTGGGGCCTCATCCGCTCGGGTGCCCTCGCCGACGTCGAGCTGGTCAAGGACACGCCGGACCGGCTGAACGACATGCTGGTCGCCGGCGAGCTCGACATGGGGGCGATCAGCCTCGTCGAGTACCTCCGTCACACCGACGAGCTCGTCCTCCTGCCCAACCTCGCCGTGGGCAGCGACGGGCCGGTGCTCTCGGTCAACCTCGTCTCACAGGTGCCCCTCGCCGACCTGGACGGGCAACGCGTCGCCCTCGGCTCGACCAGCCGGACCAGCGTCCTGCTCACCGAGATGTGGCTCGAGGAGGTGTACGGGGTCCGGCCCGCGTACTACAGCTGTCCACCCGACCTCGGCGCGATGATGCAGGAGGCCGCCGCGGCCGTCCTCATCGGCGACACCGCGCTGCGAGCCGCGTACCAGGGGCCTGCCCGAGGGCTCACCGTGCACGACCTCGGGGCCGCGTGGAAAGACTGGACCGGGCTGCCGATGGTCTTCGCGGTGTGGGCGGTGCGGCGCGACTACCTGGCCGCCGAGCCGGGGCTGGTCAAGGACGTCCACCAGGCGTTCCTGCGCTCACGCGACGTGTCGCTCGAGCATGTGGACGAGATCGCGGCGCACGCGGCGCGGTGGGAGTCGTTCGACGAGGCGACGCTGGCGACGTACTTCCGCACCCTCGACTTCTCGTTGGGGGCGCGCCAGCTGGACGGCGTGCGCGAGTTCGCTCGTCGCGCGGCGGCCCGGCATGCGGTACCCTCGGGCGCATCACCCGAGCTGGCCCCGCTCTGACCTGCGGGTTCACCTGTCTGTTACGCCAAATGGCCGCGACCGTGACTAGTTGCCGGTGCGGCCGTTAAATGACTACAACGGGGTCTAGGACCGGCTCGCGCGACCCCTCATGCTGAACACAGCCCGTCCGTCGTCCTCAGGAGAGCCCGTGTCCACCGTCGTGCCAGCGTCACCCATTCGGGTGCTCCTGGTGGACGACGCTGCCGACATCCGGGTGCTGCTCAAGCTGGTGCTGGAGTTCGACGACGAGTTCGTCGTCGTGGCCGAGGCGGCCAACGGCGAGGAAGCGATCAGGCTCTCCGCCGAGCACCAGCCCGACCTGGTGGTCCTCGACATCGCGATGCCGGTCATGGACGGCATGGACGCGCTGCAGCAGCTGCGCCTCGTCGCCCCGCAGACCAAGGTCGTCATGTACTCCGCGTACGACTCGGGGTGGCTGGCCGAGCGTGCGCGCGGCTTCGGTGCCGCCGCCTACATCGACAAGACCGCCGGCGTCGTCGACATGGTCGGCCAGCTGCGCAGCATCTGCCAGCCCGCCTGAGCGTTGCGGTTGCAGGCCCGGTTACCCTCAGGTGTGGCCTCTGATCTTCAGCACGTCCTCGACCGCGCCGCCGACGGCGGGCGCATCACGCCCGACGAGGCGCTCGACCTCTACGTCCACGCGCCGCTGCACGCGCTGGGCCGGGCGGCCGACGCCGTACGACGCCGTAAGTTCGCCGACACCGCTGACATCGCGACGTACATCATCGACCGCAACATCAACTACACCAACGTGTGTGTGACCGCGTGCAAGTTCTGCGCGTTCTACCGCGCGCCCAAGCACGCCGAGGGCTGGACCCACTCGGTCGAGGAGATCCTGCGCCGCTGCGGTGAGGCCGTCTCGCTCGGAGCCACGCAGATCATGCTGCAGGGCGGCCACTCGCCCGACCTCGGCATCGACTGGTACGAGGAGACTTTTGCGGCGATCAAGGCCAACTACCCGTCGCTGACGTTGCACTCGCTCGGTGGGTCCGAGGTCGTGCACATCGCCCGGGTCTCGGGGCTGGGCTTCCCCGAGGTGATCGCCCGCCTCCACGCCGCGGGCCTGGACTCGTTCGCGGGGGCGGGAGCCGAGATCCTGGTCGGGCGCCCCCGTACCGCGATCGCGCCGTTGAAGGAGTCGGGCGAGATCTGGCTGCAGGTCATGGAGACCGCGCACGAGCTGGGCGTGCAGTCGACCGCGACGTTCATGATGGGTACGGGCGAGACCAACGCCGAGCGCATCGAGCACCTGCGCATGGTGCGTGACGTGCAGGACCGTACCGGCGGGTTCCGGTCGTTCATCCCGTGGACCTACCAGCCGGAGAACAACCACCTCAAGGGGCGCACGCAGGCCTCGGCGCTGGAGTACCTCCGCCTCATCGCGGTTGCGCGGCTGTTCTTCGACAACGTCCAGCACCTGCAGGGGTCGTGGCTGACGACGGGCAAGGAGGTCGGCCAGCTGACGTTGCACTACGGCGCCGACGACCTGGGCTCGATCATGCTCGAGGAGAACGTCGTCTCCTCGGCCGGCGCCAAGCACCGTTCCAACCTGCACGAGATCATCCACCTGATCCGCTCGGCCGGGCGCGTGCCGGCGCAGCGGGACACGCTCTACCACCACCTCGCCGTTCACTGGACGCCGGCCGACGACCCGGCCGAGGACCCCCGCATCGTGTCCCACTTCGCGTCCACCGCCCTGCCCGGCGGCGGCCTCGGCGTCGGCACCCCGCTCGAGGTTGTCAGCCGCTAATCCGCCTCCTGCGCGCCGGCTGCAGTACTGCGGATCTGGCGGTGGGGCGCTCCATGTGTCTAACGCCGGCCGCAGTACTGCCGATCTGGCGGTGGGGCGCTCCATCTGTCTAACGCCGGAACGCCTCGTCGGCTCGCCGCAGTTGCGAGATCACGAGCTCGCGCTGTACCCGTACCGCAACTGTGGAGAAGTGCAGCGTGCGCGAGCCGGCGATCAACAACTCGTTGTGCCGATACTGGTCGTTCCAGTAGTTGGCGGGCAGCAGGTGGAGCGCCCCGTCCACTTCGGCGTCGAAGAAATCGAACTCGACGTCGATGTAGCGTCGTTTGCCTGATGCGTCCTTGCGCTCCACCTGTCGGCGTGGACGCCCGATGCCGGCCTCGATCCCGAGCTGGCCGAAGTCGATCTCCAGCAGCGAATGGGCTCCTCCCTCGATGTCGCCGAGGGTCAGGCCCAGGAGATGACGCCGCCGGATCGGCCCGGCTGCGGCCAAGGCGTCGATCAGCGCTTCCGGCGTGACGAGCCGTTGCTGCACAGAAGCACAGAGGACGCCGCAGGCCCGTCTGTCCTTGCTCGTCCAGGCGGCGGCGTCGATCACTGATCGCTCGATCCTCGTTCGAGGCACCCCCGAGCCAGCGTGGCGATGCAGCTCGGGTTCGTAGGTGCGGGAGGCGTGGACGACGACGCCTTCGGTCGGGATGATCCGTGACCCCTCGGGAACGAGCACGTGCAGTTGTTCCTCCGCCAGCCAGTTCAGCCCGTGGGCCTGCGCTGCCGTGATGCCGCCGAGCGCTGCCGTGTGGGTCTGCCCGAGGACGGCCGCCCACCGTTGCTGCTCTGCCGTCAACGGTCCGTTATGCAGGATCACGACGCGATTGCCCTCGAGGCTCCACCGGCCGGCCTGCACCTGGTTACGCACCTGACTGGGGCCGATGCCCACTGCTGCGAGCTGACGACGGGTGACGACCGCGCTCTGGGCGTCGACAAAGCTGCCTGTTCGGAGGTCGTATGCCCGTGCACTGGCTGTCTTCATCGGAGCAGCGTGCCTCACATAGGCTGCGCGCGCTTTGGTTGTCCACAGGACCTCCGCCGCCCGATCTCGCCGTATTGCAGGTGGCGTTAGGCAGATGTGGCGGCCCGCGGCCAGATCTGCAGTACTGCGGCCGGCGTTAGGCGGAGGGGGCGCCCCGCCGCCAGATCTGCAGTACTGCAGGTGGCCTTAGTACTGCGCGGTGGGAGTCGGCGGTGCGAGGGTTAGGGCTCGAGGGCGAGGCGGAGGCCGAAGCCGATGAGGACGGCGCCGGTGGCGCGGTCGAGGCGGCGGCGCAGGCGGGGCACCCGCAGGAAGGCCACCACCCGGTCGGCCGCACCCAGCAGCAACGCAAAGTAGGCCGCGGTCTCGATGATGAAGATCGCCCCGAACAGCAGCGACACCCACCCCACCGGCTTGCCCTGCGGCACGAAGGCCGGCAGGAACGTCACGAAGAACACGCCCACCTTGGGGTTGAGCAGGTCGGTCGCGAGCCCGGCGCCGTAGCCGGTCCCCAGCAGCCCGCGCCGCGGCGGCAGGGCGCCGTCCTCGAGGGCGGAGAACTCCGACGACGCGCCCCGCGAGCGCAGCGCCTGGACGCCGAGCGTGCAGAGGTAGACCGCGCCGACGATGCGCAGGGCGAGGTAGCCGTCGTGGCTGGCGTGGAGCAGCGCGGCGAGCCCGACCGACGCGGCTGCGGCCCAGACGGTGAGCCCGGTGAGGACCCCGGCGACGGTACGGGTGGCCGCCGCCTTGCCGGAGCGCAGCAGGCTGCGCAGCACGACCAGCGTGTCCGGGCCGGGCAGCAGCACGATGAGGAACGCGGCGAAGGAGAAGGCGAGCACCGAGGTCAGCACAGCCAACATCATCCCGTACGAGCGCAAGCGGTTACAGCGACGCCGCCAGGTCGGCGATGACCCGCACGCCCTCGTACACCTCGACGAACGACGTGGACAACGGCGAGAGTCCGAGGCGAAGAGCGTCGGGAGCGCGATAGTCCGGTACGACGCCGGCGGCCCACAGCGGCTCCAATAGGGACGCGAACCCCGCCCGCCGCACGGTGACATGACCACCCCGCGAAGCCGCTGAGCGAGGCGAGTCGACCGAGACGCCCATCGGCACCAACCACGCGTCGACCAACTCCAGCGCGTACGAGGTCAGGGCGAGCGACTTGGCTCTGATGGCCGTCATGCCGACCTCCTCGACCAGGTCGAGTGACGCGAGCAGCGGCAGCATGCCCAGGATCGGCGGGGTGCCGCTGAGCAGCGACCGCACCCCCGCGACCGGGGTGTAACCAGGCCCCATCTCGAACGGGTCGCGCCGGCCCATCCAGCCCCAGATCGGTTGCTGCACAGGCAATCCAGCGCGAGCGTAGGCAAACGCAGGAGCGCCCGGTCCACCGTTGAGGTACTTGTAGGTGCAGCCGACCGCGAGGTCAACGCCCCACGCGTCGAGGGCCAGCGGCACCGAGCCGACGGAGTGGCTGAGGTCCCACAGGGCCAGCGCGCCTGCATTGTGGGCCAGCGCGGTGATCGCGGCGCAGTCGGCGACGAAGCCCGACCGGTAGGCGACGTGGCTGAAGACCACCAGCGCCGTCGACGGCCCGACCACCGAAGCCACCTGCGACGGCAGCACCCCCGCCGCCGGGTCGGTCGTCACCCAGACCAGCTCGAGGCCGCGCTCGGCGGCGATGCCCTCGAGCACGTACCGGTCGGTGGGGAAGTTGTCGGTGTCGAGCACGACCTGGGTCCGGCCCGGCCGAGCGTCGACGGCTGCCCGCGCGAGCTTGTAGAGCAGCACCGTCGTCGAGTCGGCGACCACGACCTGACCCGCAGCCGCCCCGAGAACAGCAGCCCCGAGCCGGTCACCGACGACGAGCGGCCAGTCCAGCCAGCCGTCCGTCCAGCCCTGGATCAGCCGCCCGGCCCACTGTCCTCGTACGAAGTCGTCCAGCATGGACGCCGTGGTGGCGAGCGGGCGGCCGAGGGAATTGCCGTCGAGATAGGCGACGAGACCGGGTGAGTCGAGGAACCGCGAGCGATACGGGCCCAACGGGTCAGCCGCGTCGAGCGCCAGCGCCTGGTCGCGCAGCGCGGTCATTTCTTGGCGACGAGGGTGAACTTGGTCGCAGCCCCGCCGGACGCCTTCTGCACGTCGATCTCTGCCGGCGGCGTCTTCTTGTCGGCGCTCGCCGCGAAGATGAGGCCGCCGCCCGGGGTCTTGCCGACCTTGACCAGCCCGGTGGTCGAGCCGACGCCGGCGGCGGTGTAGTTGCGCTTGTCGTAGTACATCTTTGGCGGGATAGCGGTACGGGCCCACGGCCACTGCCCGTACTCGTCGTGGGACTTCTTGGCGAAGCCCACGCCGACGAACGCCGCCGCGATGATCAGCCCGAGCACGATGAAGACGGCGAGCTGCCAGGGCTTGAGCTCCTTGCCCGGCGCGGCCGTCGTGCGTCCGGGGGTGACGGCGGACCGTGCGGGGCGGCTCTTCGTCGGGCGCTTCTTGGACACGGGCATGCAGAGATTGTGCCGGATCAGCCGCGCGGGTGGATGGTCACGCCGGCGGCAGCAGGGCCAGCAGGTCCTCGACGGCGGGCACCACGTAGTAGGCCCCGGTCAGCGGGGTCGTGTAGAAGGTCAGTGCGTCACGGACACCGTCGCCCGCGCCAGCCATGCGCCGGAGCATCTCGGCCAGCCGGAACTGCTCCTTGCTGAAGCCGACGAAGAGCGTGCCGTGGTCGGTCACGCCGCCGTACGCGGTGTTGCGGCGGAAGATGTCCAGCTCCTCGCCGTCGCGGTCGAGGGTCGTGCGCGACACGTGCGAGTTGGCCGGCATCACCGACTCGTCGAGCTCGGTGCTGTCGTCGAGCGTCCGCCCGATGATGCGCTCGCGGGCCTCAACGGGCAGCTGCATGAAGGCCGACGACTGGTGGTGCCACTGCTGCACGAGGAGGACCGAGCTGCCCTCGCCCGGGCCCTCGCCGACGACCGCGACGTCGTAGGCCTCGAGCTGGGAGGGGTTCTCGGTGCCGTCGATGAAGCCGGTGAGGTCGCGGTCGTGACGGTAGAGCCAGCCGCCGAGCTCCAGCTCGACGAACGCCACCCCCGCCAGCGTGGCAAGCGCGGCGTAGCCGGCGTCGAAGACCACGTCGCGTGCGCCACCAGCGATCCACAGCCAGGCGTCGTGCTGGCTCGCCGGCATCTGGTACGCGTGAGCGCCGATGACCGGATCGTTGAACCCTTCCGCCACCAGGTGCTCCGGTGACAACGCCGCCCACAGCTCCGGCCGCACACCGACGACCACGTTGACCCCGCGCACGGTGCTGCCCGGCCCGACCAGCGCCGCCAGGGCCCGTACCAGATCGATCGGCGGCACACTGGGGACGAGGTCGAGCTCGACGTAGAAGTGGTCCGTGGTGCCGAGCGCGAAGATGCCCGGCTGTGCAGTCTTCATGCCGCTGTCCACATACCCCTATGGTGCACCTGGACCCGGGCGCGGGATCATGGGCGTCGTGCTTACTGTCCACACGGCCGATGTCGTGCTTTCGATGACCGGCGAACCGATCAGCGACGGTGCGGTGCTCATCGACGGCGCCGCCATCTCCGCGGTCGGGACGCGTCACGAGATCCTCGGCGGACATCCGGAGGTACGGGTCCGTGCGCACCGCGGCATCCTGACCCCCGGCCTCGTCAACGCCCACGCCCACCTGCAGTACACCGACTTCAACGACCTCGCCTCGACCGGCAAGCCGTTCCCCGAGTGGCTGGCCATGGTCGCCGCGCGCAGAGCCACGTTCGACGATGCGGCCTGGCAGTCCAGCGCGCGCCGCGGCATCCACCTCGCGATCCGCAGCGGCACCACCGCCGTCGCGGACATCGTCACCGACCCGGCGGTCATGCCGACCCTGGCGCGGTCGGGGCTTGCGGGGACGGCCTACCTCGAGGGCCTGTTCATGGACGCCCCGGGCTGGGAGCAGAAGGGTCAGGCGTTCGCCGACCTGCTCGTCTACCCCGGCGGCCCCAACGCGGTCGGGGTCTCGCCGCACACGCTCTACACCATCGGCACCAGCGTCTTCTCCGACCTGCTGGCCCTCGCCCGGTCCCGTGGCCTGCGCACCCACACCCACCTCGCCGAGTCCGTGGCCGAGTCGGAGTACGTGCTCACCGGCACCGGTCCGTTCGCCGACTTCGCCCGTCGCTTCGACATGGACTTCGAGCTCATCGGTACGGGGGCCGGCGTGTCCCCGACCCAGCATCTCCACGACATCGGCGGGCTCGGCACCGACGTTCACGTCGCCCACGGGGTCCACCTCGACGCCGACGACCGGGCGCTGCTGCGCAAGGCGGGCACCTACGTCGCGCTGTGCGTGCGGTCCAACGCGATCCTGCAGGCCGGCGTGCCACCGGTCGCGGCCTACCTCAGCGAGGGCAACCCGATCGCCATCGGCACCGACTCGCTGGCCAGCAGCCCCAGCCTCGACCTGCTCGAGGAGGCCGCGGCCACCCGTCAGGTTGCGCTCGACCAGGGGTACGCCGAGGCTGACCTCGACCGGCGTCTCTTCGAAGCGCTCACATTGGGTGGGGCGGGGGCGATGGGGCTGGCCGACGCAGGCCGCATCGTGGTCGGGGGACGCGCCGACCTCGCGGTCTTCGACGTACCGAGCGACGGTGACCCCTACTCCGCACTGCTCGACCACGGCGCCGGCCGTTGCACCGCGACCGTGCTGGGCGGCCGCCTCGTCCACCGTTCAGGAGACCCCGAGTGACCCGCGCCGACCTGGAGAAGACGCCGCAGCAGGTGGCCTCGATGTTCGACGAGGTCGCGGCGCGCTACGACCTGACCAACGACGTGCTGTCGCTGGGCCAGGACCGGCGCTGGCGCAAGGCGGTAGTCGACGCGGTCGCCGCCGGGCCGGGGGAGCGGGTGCTCGACCTCGCCGCCGGCACGGGCACGTCGACCGCAGCGTTCGCCGAGCGCGGCGCCGACGTCGTGGCGTGCGACTTCTCCCTCGGCATGCTCCAGGTAGGCCGCAAGCGCCGCCCGGACATGCCGTTCGTCGCCGGCGATGCGCTGCGGCTGCCATTCGCTGACGACAGCTTCGACGCTGTCTCCATCTCGTTCGGCCTACGCAACGTCAACGACGTCGACGTCGCGCTCGCCGAGCTGCACCGCGTGACCAAGCCGGGCGGGCGCCTCGTGGTCTGCGAGTTCAGCGCCCCCACCTGGAAGCCGTTCCGCACGGTGTACGTGGAGTACCTCATGCGGGCGCTGCCCCCGGTCGCGCGTGCGGTGAGCAGCAACCCCGACGCCTACGTCTACCTCGCCGAGTCGATCCGGGCGTGGCCGAACCAGCCGGCCCTTGCCGTACGGCTGCAGAAGGCCGGCTGGACCCACGTCAAGTGGCGCAACCTCAGCGGCGGCATCGTCGCCTTGCACCGCGGCACCGCCTGACCAGTAGCCATGGGTTGAGCAGGCGGTTCAGCGGAGGTGGCGTCCCAGCGGTGTCGCGAGTTGCGGGACGTCCAACCGGCCGGCCGCGACGTCGACCACCATCGTCTCGGCCTCGTCCACCTGCTGGACGAGGTCGCGCCCGTTGAGCAGGCAGAACACCCGGGTCGCCGACCACGCCAGACGCTTGTTGCCGTCCACGAGGGCGTGGTTGCGCGCGATCGAGTGCATGAGTGCTGCCGCCTTGTGCGCGAAGTCCGGGTAGGCGTCCTCGCCGAACGCGGTCATGCGTGGACGGGCGGCTGCCGACGCGAGCAAGCCCATGTCCCGCACCGCCACCTCGTCCATGACCCCGGCCGCTACCTCGAGCAGGTCGTCCAGCGTCAGGTAGTCGATGGGCTGGTCCTGGCTCACCGGGCCAGTCGGGCAAGCAGCTCGGCGTCCTCTGTCGCGACCCGCTCGATCGCCTCCTTGAGGCGGCGGGGACGCTCGGACACGTACTCCGAGATTGCCGCGCGGGCGACCTCCTGCATCGACCGGCCCTCCTGCTCCGCCTTGCGGCGCAGGGCCTCGGTCTCGTCATCGGTCAGTCGAAGGTTCATCGCCATGAGCGAATGGTACCGCCGTGGTACCACAGCGGGACAGTGATTTGGCCTGTCGAGTGGTGGGGTAGCGGGCACGCGTCCTAGACTTCGAGACCGGACCTGCGCTCGTGAAGCCGTTCACAAACAGCACTGCGAAGAAGGACGTGACGTGACCGCAGCACCGTCGTACGACAGCGATGTCATCGTCATCGGCGCCGGGCCCGGTGGCTCTTCGGCCGCCTACTACCTGGCCCAGGCGGGACTCGACGTCGCACTGCTGGAAAAGACCACGTTCCCGCGCGAGAAGGTCTGCGGCGACGGGCTCACCCCGCGCGCCGTCAAGGCGCTCGTCTCGATGGGCGTCGACGTCAGCGAGAGCGCCGGCTGGCTGCACAACAAGGGCCTGCGCATCTACGGCGGCGGCATGCGGCTCGAGATCCCCTGGCCCGAGCTCGGCGACTACCCGGGGTACGGGCTGGTGCGGCCGCGGCAGGACTTCGACGACATCCTGGCCCGCCAGGCGGTTAAGGCCGGCGCCCGGCTGAGCGAGCGCACCAACGTCACGGGTCCCGTGCTCAACGACGAGGGCCGCGTGGTCGGCGTGACAGCCAAGGACACCGAGACGAAGGAGGAGCGCACCTACCGCGCCCCCATCGTCATCTCAGCCGACGGGGTGAGCGCCCGGTTCGCGCTCGCCCTCGGCCTGCACAAGCGCGACGACCGGCCCATGGGAGTGGCCTACCGCCGCTACTACACCAGCCCGCGCCACGACGACGACTGGCTGGAGAGCTGGCTCGAGCTGTGGGAGGGCAAGCCCGGCGAGAGCCGACTGCTCCCCGGCTACGGCTGGATCTTCGGCATGGGTGACGGCACCTCCAACATCGGGCTCGGCGTCCTCAACACGAGCTCGGCGTTCGGCAACGTCGACTACAAGGACCTCCTCCGCCGCTGGCTGGCCAACATGCCCGGCGAGTGGGGCTACCAGGAGGACAACGCCACCGGCCCGATCCGGGGCGCAGCGCTGCCGATGGGGTTCAACCGCACCCCCGCCTACACCAAGGGCCTGCTGCTGGTCGGTGACTCGGCCGGCACCGTCAACCCGATGAACGGCGAGGGCATCCCGTACGCCATGGAGTCGGGTGAGATGGCGGCCCGGGCAGCGATCCAGGCCCTCGCCCGCAGCGGGGCCGCACGCGAGCGGGCCCTCGAGGCCTATCCGACCGATCTCCGGGCCGAGTACGGCGGCTACTTCGCCATCGGCAACCTGTTCGTCAAGCTCATCGGCAACCCCTCGATCATGAAGCTGGCGACCCGCCACGGCCTCCCGCACCCCACCTTGATGCGGTTCACGCTCAAGCTGCTGGCCAACCTGACAGATGCCCGTGGTGGCGACGCCATGGACCGCGCGATCAACCTGATGACCAAGTTGGCCCCCGCCGCATGAGCAGGGTCCCGCTACTGCCTAGACTGATGCGCCGGGCGGCAAGTGCGCCCTTGACGGCCCACCCCGAACCGGAAGGACAGGCCCGATGCTGACCTGGTACGTGCCGCTGCTGTACCTGTTCGTCATCGCCACCGGGTTCGCGGTCTTCTCGGTCGGGCAGAGCGCGCTGGTCGGCCCCAAGCGCTACAACCGGGCCAAGCTGGACGCGTACGAGTGCGGCATCGAGCCCACGGCCCAGGCCATGGGCGGGGGCCGCTTCCCGGTGAAGTACTACCTCACCGCCATGCTCTTCATCGTCTTCGACATCGAGATCATCTTCCTCTACCCGTGGGCGGTCGCGTTCGGCCAGCCCGGCGGGGCGACGGTCTTCCTGCTGGTCGAGATGGTGTTGTTCATCGTCACCGTGTTCGTCGCGTACGCCTATGTCTGGCGCCGCGGCGGGCTCGAGTGGGACTAGGACGAAGGAGCCGGACATGGGCAACGACATGAGGCGCACATGGGCCTAGAAGAGCAGATCCCCAATGGCTTCCTGCTGACCACGGTCGCCAAGGTCATCAACACCCAGCGCAAGAACTCACTGTGGCCGGCCACCTTCGGCCTGGCCTGCTGCGCGATCGAGATGATGCAGGTGGGTGGCGGCCGGTTCGACATCGCCCGCTTCGGCATGGAGCGGTTCAGCGCCACCCCGCGCCAGGCCGACCTGATGATCGTCGCCGGCCGGGTCAGCCAGAAGATGGCTCCCGTGCTCCGCCAGATCTACGACCAGATGGCTGAGCCCAAGTGGGTCATCGCCATGGGCGTCTGCTCCTCCTCCGGCGGCATGTTCAACAACTACGCGATCGTGCAGGGCGTCGACCACATCGTGCCCGTCGACATGTATCTCCCGGGTTGCCCGCCGCGGCCCGAGATGCTGCTCGACGCCATCCTCAAGCTGCACAAGAAGATCCAGTACGGCGACATCTCGGGCACCTCGTACGAGACCGAGCGCGGCGACGAGAACGCGCCCTACCTCAAGCCGATCGACCGCGACAGCTACACCTCGGCGGGCCTGCCGATCGTCCAGGTCAAGGCTGGCTCGCTGCTCAAGGGGGGCAAGTGACGAGCGACAACCTGCCCGCAGCCACGGGTGGCACGTCCGAGGAAAGTGCCGCCGCGGTCAAGCCCGCTCCGCGTGGCATGTTCGGTGTCCACGGCTCGGGTGACACCTCCGGCTTCGGCGGCCTGCAGGTGCCCGAGGTCGAGGAGGCCTCGAGCGCCAAGCCGTACGGCGGATGGTTCGACACCGCCACGGACAGCCTCGAGACCGCTGTGCCGACTCTCGGTGAACTGGTTGAGCGGGTGGTGGTCGACCGCGGCGAGCTTTCGCTGCACGTGACCACCGCCGGCCTGCTCGAGATCGCCCGGGCACTGCGCGACGACCCCGCGCTGAAGTTCGAGATGCTCTCCTGCGTCTCCGGAGTCGACTACCTCGGCACCGAGCGCCGCTTGCACGTCGTCTACCACTTCACCTCGATGACCTACCGGCGCCGGCTGCGCGTCGAGGTCGCCGTGACCATCGACAACCCCCACGTGCCATCCCTGGTCGGCCTCTACCCGACGGCCGACTGGCACGAGCGCGAGTGCTGGGACCTGTTCGGCGTCATCTTCGACGGCCACCCCGCCCTGACCCGCATCCAGATGCCGGACGACTGGGAGGGCCACCCGCAGCGCAAGGACTACCCCCTGGGCGGCATCCCGGTCGAGTACAAGGGCGCCATGGTGCCGCCGCCGGACGAGCGGAGGGCCTACGCATGACGACAACTGAGCCTTCCAAGACGGGCAGCCAAGACCTGTACGGCGGCTACCGCGAGACCACCGAGGGACGGGTCTACACGGTCTCCGGCGGTGACTGGGACACCATCACGAGCGACCCCATCGAGGACGAGCACATCGTCGTCAACATGGGCCCGCAGCACCCATCCACCCACGGCGTGCTGCGTCTGGTGCTCGAGCTCGAGGGCGAGATGGTCGTCCAGGCCCGCTCGGTCATCGGCTACCTGCACACCGGCATCGAGAAGAGCGCCGAGTACCGCACCTGGACCCAGGCAGTCACCTTCCTGACCCGTGCCGACTACCTCTCGCCGCTGTTCAACGAGGCCGCCTACTGCCTCACCGTCGAAAAGCTGCTCGACATCACCGACGACGTCCCGGTACGCGCCCAGCAGATCCGCGTGCTGGTCATGGAGTTGCAGCGCATCGCGTCCCACCTCACGTGGCTCGCCACCGGCAGCCTCGAGCTCGGCGCCAGCACCGGCATGCTGTTCGGCCTCCGCGAGCGCGAGCTGATCCTCGACATGCTCGAGATGATCACCGGCCTGCGGATGAACCACGCCTACATCCGCCCCGGCGGCCTCGTCCAGGACCTCCCCCCGGGCGCGGTCGAGAAGATCCGCGAGTTCCTGCCGTACATGCTCGGCAAGATCCACGAGTACGACACCCTGCTCACCGGCCAGCCGATCTGGATCAACCGGCTCAAGAACGTCGGCTACCTCTCCGCCGAGGGCGCTGTCGCGTTGGGCGTCACCGGTCCGGTGCTGCGGGCGTCCGGCCTGCCGTGGGACCTGCGCAAGCAGATGCCCTACCTGCAGTACGAGACGTACGACTTCGAGGTCGTCACCGACCCCGACGGCGACTGCTACTCGCGCTACCTGGTGCGCCTCAACGAGATGCGCCAGTCGCTGCGCATCCTCGAGCAGGTCCTCGACCGGCTCGAGCCGGGTCCGGTCATGGTCGGTGACAAGAAGATCGCGTGGCCGTCCCAGCTCGCGCTCGGCGCCGACGGCCTCGGCAACTCCCTCGACCACATTCGCCAGATCATGGGCACGTCGATGGAGTCGCTCATCCACCACTTCAAGCTGGTGACCGAGGGCTTCCGGGTGCCGGCCGGCCAGGCCTACATGTCGGTCGAGTCCCCGCGCGGCGAGCTGGGCTGCCACATCGTCTCCGACGGCGGCACCCGCCCGTTCCGGGTCCACCTGCGCGACCCATCGTTCGTCAACCTGCAGGCGATCCCGCCCACCTGTGAGGGCGGCCAGATCGCCGACGTCATTGCCGCAGTTGCTTCCCTGGACCCGGTCATGGGGGGAGTGGACCGATGAGCAGGCTCGAACGGCGTAGCGCGGAGGCGACTGCCAGGGCGGCATGCGAAGACGTCCAGGACCAGAAGCAGGGAGTGGACAGATAGTGCCGATCACCGACACGACAGTCGATCTCGTACGGGAGATCATCGCGCGCTACCCCAAGCCGCGCTCGGCCCTGCTGCCGATGCTTCACCTGCTGCAGGCGGAGGAGGGCTATGTCAGCCCGGCCGGCATCGCGCTGTGCGCCGACGAGCTCGGGCTGACCAAGGCCGAGGTCGGTGCGGTCGCCACGTTCTACACGATGTACAAGCGGCGCCCGATCGGCGACTACTCGGTCGGCGTGTGCACCAACACGCTGTGCGCGGTCATGGGCGGCGACGCCATCTTCGCCACCCTCAAGGACCACCTCGGCATCGGCAACGACCAGACCACGGATGACGGCAAGGTCCACCTCGAGCACATCGAGTGCAACGCCGCTTGCGACTACGCCCCTGTGGTGATGGTCAACTGGGAGTTCTACGACAACCAGACGCCCCAGTCGGCCCGTGACCTCGTCGACGGTCTGCGCTCGGCGGCCACGCCGGACGACCTGCCCCAGCCCACCCGGGGCGGCAAGCTCTGCACCTGGCGCGAGGCCGAGCGCGTACTCGCCGGCTTCCCCGATGGCCGCGCCAACGACGGTCCCTCTGCAGGCCCCGCTTCGCTGGTCGGCCTCGAGCTGGCCCACCAGCGCGGCGACAAGGCTCCTGACATTCCCCCGCCGGCACAACCCGCTACCGAGGAGGCGTCCGCATGACCGTGACCATGACCCCGGTCCTCTCGGAGTTCTGGGACAAGCCCAGCTCGTGGACGCTCGAGACCTACCAGCGGGGCGGCGGCTACGACGCGCTGCGCACGGCGTTCTCGATGACGCCCGACGCCGTCATCTCGACCGTCAAGGACTCCGGCCTGCGCGGTCGCGGCGGTGCTGGCTTCCCGACGGGCATGAAGTGGGGCTTCATCCCCCAGGGCGACGGCAAGCCGCACTACCTCGTGGTCAACGCCGACGAGAGCGAGCCGGGCACCTGCAAGGACATGCCGCTGCTCATGGCGAGCCCGCACACCCTGGTCGAGGGCGTCATCATCGCGTCGTACGCCATCCGGGCCTCCCACGCGTTCATCTACATCCGCGGCGAGGTGCTGCACATCGTCCGCCGGCTCCAGCAGGCGGTGCAGGAGGCCTACGCGGCCGGCTTCATCGGCACCGACATCATGGACTCCGGCTACAGCCTCGAGGTCACCGTCCACGCAGGCGCCGGCGCCTACATCTGTGGCGAGGAGACGGCGCTGCTCGACTCGCTCGAGGGCATGCGCGGCCAGCCCCGGCTGCGGCCGCCGTTCCCGGCCATCGCCGGTCTCTACGCCAGCCCCACCTGCATCAACAATGTCGAGACCATCGCGTCCGTCCCGTCGATCCTGCGCAACGGCGCGGCCTGGTTCTCCTCGATGGGCACCGACAAGTCCAAGGGCTTCGGGCTCTTCTCGCTCTCGGGCCACGTCACCCACCCTGGCCAGTACGAGGCCCCGCTGGGCATCACGCTGCGTGAGCTGATCGACCTCGCCGGCGGCATCCGGGAGGGCCACGAGCTGAAGTTCTGGACCCCCGGCGGCTCGTCGACCCCGATCCTCACCGCAGAGCACCTCGACGTGCCGCTCGACTTCGAGGCCGTGGGTGCTGCGGGTTCGATGCTCGGCACCCGCGCCCTGCAGATCTTCGACGAGACCACCTGCATCGTGCGGGCGGTCCTGCGCTGGACCGAGTTCTACGCCCACGAGTCGTGCGGCAAGTGCACCCCCTGCCGCGAGGGCACCTACTGGATGGTGCAGATCCTGCGCCGCCTCGAGCAGGGCACCGGCACTCAGGCCGACCTCGACGTCCTCGTCGACACCTGCGACAACATTCTCGGCCGGTCGTTCTGCGCTCTCGGCGACGGCGCGACTAGCCCGATCACGTCCTCGATCCAGTACTTCAAGGACGAGTACCTCAGCCACCAGGCCCACGGCGGCTGCCCGCTCGACCCCATGGCAGCCACCCTCTTCGCGGGAGCCCTTGCCTCATGACGACATTGTCGGTTACTCCGAACAGTGCCGCCGAGGTTGCCCCGGTGGACATGGTCAGCCTGACCATCGACGGCTTCGAGATCAGCGTGCCCAAGGGCACCCTGATCATCCGGGCCGCCGAGCTCATCGGCATCCAGATCCCGCGGTTCTGCGACCACCCACTGCTCGACCCGGTCGGTGCCTGCCGCCAGTGCATCGTCGACGTCGAGGGCCAGCGCAAGCCGCTGACGGCCTGCACCACCACGGTCACCGACGGCATGATCGTGCACACCCAGCTCAGCAGCCCGGTGGCCGAGAAGGCCCAGCGCGGCACGATGGAGCTGCTGCTCATCAACCACCCGCTCGACTGCCCGGTGTGCGACAAGGGCGGCGAGTGCCCGCTGCAGAACCAGGCGATGAGCAACGGCCAGGCCGACTCCCGCTTCCATGACGTCAAGCGCACCTACCCCAAGCCGATCAAGGTCTCCGAGCAGGTGCTGCTGGACCGCGAGCGCTGCATCCTGTGCACGCGCTGCACCCGGTTCTCCCAGCAGATCGCCGGCGACCCGTTCATCGAGATGCTCGAGCGGGGCGCGCTGCAGCAGGTCGGCACGTCCGAGGAGCAGCCGTTCAACTCGTACTTCTCCGGCAACACGATCCAGATCTGCCCGGTCGGTGCGCTGACCGGCGCGGCCTACCGGTTCCGGGCCCGCCCGTTCGACCTCGTCTCCACCCCGTCCATCTGCGAGCACTGCGCCGCCGGCTGCGCGATGCGTACGGACTGGCGTCGCGGCAAGGTGACCCGTCGTCTCGCGGGCGACGACCCCGAGGTCAACGAGGAGTGGAACTGCGACAAGGGTCGCTGGGCCTTCAAGTACACGACCCAGGGCGACCGCATCACCCAGCCGATGATCCGCGAGGACGGGGTGCTCCGCGCGGCCAGCTGGCCGGAGGCGCTCGACTTCGCTGCCAAGGGCCTCGCTGCCGCGCGTGACGCGGGTGGGGTCGGCGTCCTGCCGGGTGGCCGACTGACCGTCGAGGACGCCTACGCGTACGCGAAGTTCGCCCGCGTCGTCCTCGGCACCAACGACATCGACATGCGGGCCCGCGAGCACAGCGCCGAGGAGCTCGCCTTCCTCGAGAGCTCGGTCGCCGGGCGGCCGATGTCGGTCACCTACCGCGACATCGACCACGCGTCCTCCATCCTGCTCGTCGGCTTCGAGGCCGAGGAGGAGTCGCCGATCGTCTTCCTGCGGCTGCGCAAGAACGCCCGCAACCACGGCACCCCGGTCTTCGCTATCGCGCCCTACACCACCGAGACGGTCCGCAAGTCGTACGCGACGCTGCTGCGTGCCGTGCCCGGGTCCGAGGGGGCGCTGCTCGACGTGCTCGTCTCCCGTACCGAGCTCGATGCGGCTGGCACCGCAGCGGCCGACGCGCTCGCCGCTGGCGGCGGGCTGATCCTGGTGGGCGAGCGGCTCGCGTCGTCGCCGGGCGGGCTGACCGGCGCTGCCAAGCTCGCTGCCGCCACCGGTGCCAAGCTGGCCTGGATCCCGCGCCGCGCCGGTGAGCGTGGCGCCGTCGAGGCTGGCGCCCTGCCGTCGCTGCTGCCGGGCGGTCGTCCGGTCGCCGACGGTGCAGCGCTCGCCGCCTACTGGGGCGTCGACGGGCTCCCGGCCAAGCCGGGCCGCGACTCCAGCGCGATGTTCGCCGCCGCGTCCTCGGGTGGCCTCGGTGCGCTGATCGTCGCCGGCGTCGACCCGGTCGACCTGCCCGACCCCGGGCTGGCGCTCGACGCGTTCGACGCCGTCGGGTTCCTCGTGAGTCTCGAGCTGCGCGAGTCGTCGGTCACCGACCGGGCCGACGTGGTCTTCCCGGTCGCGCCTGTCGTTGAGAAGGCCGGCACGTTCCTCGACTGGGAGGGTCGCCCGCGGCCGTTCCCCGAGACGCTCAATGGCGTGGGCTCGCTGGCCGACCACCGCGTGCTCGACCGCCTTGCTGACGAGCTCGACGTACCGCTCGGGCTGTTCGACCTCGACGTGCTGCGGGCCGAGATCGAGGGCCTGCCCCTCTACGCCGGCGACCGGCTCATCTCGACCACCGCCAAGGCGTCGGCGCCGGCAAAGCTCAAGGCCGGCGAGGCCGTCCTCGCGTCCTGGCACCTGCTGCTCGACGAAGGCGTCCTGCAGGACGGAGAGCCCTTCCTCGCCGCGACCGCACGCCCCTCGGTGGCCCGGCTCTCCGCCGCGACCGCCGCCGCCGTGGGTGTGGCGGAGGGTGACCTGCTCTCCATCGGCACCGCTCGTGGCACGATCACCTTGCCGCTGACCATCGCCGACCTGCCCGACAACGTCGTCTGGGTCCCCGAGCACTCTGCCGGCAGCTCGATCCACCGCGACCTCGGTGCCGGAGCCGGGTCGGTCGTCCGCATCGGGGTCGGCCGCGCGTCCGCCGCGATCATCCCCAACGCCGTCCAGGAGGCCACCTCATGAGTGCGCTCGCCGCCTCGACCTCGGACAGCAACATCACCCCGTACTTCCCGCTCGCCGCGTTCGGTCACGACACGTGGTGGCTCATCCTCATCAAGTCGCTCGTGGTCTTCCTGTTCCTCGCGCTCACCACGGTCTTCATGATCTGGGCCGAGCGGCGCGTGGTCGGTCGCATGCAGCAGCGGCTCGGCCCCAACCGGGTCGGCCCGTTCGGCCTCGGCCAGCCCCTGGCCGACGGCCTCAAGCTGATGCTGAAGGAAGACATCATCCCGGCGCTGGCCGACAAGCCGGTCTACGTCCTGGCGCCGGTGCTGTCGGCCATCCCGGCGTTCATGGCCTTCGCGGTCATCCCCGTGGGCGGCCGGGTGTCGATCTTCGGCCACATCACGGCGCTGCAGCTGACCGACATGCCGGTCGCCGTGCTCTGGATCCTCGCCTGCTCCTCGTTCGGGGTCTACGGGCTGGTGCTCGCGGGCTGGTCCAGCGGCTCGACCTACCCGCTGCTCGGTGGTCTCCGCTCGGCGGCCCAGGTGATCTCGTACGAGGTCGCCATGGGCCTGGCGCTGGTCCCGGTCTTCCTGCAGGCCGGCTCACTGTCGACCTCGGAGATCGTCGAGTCGCAGCACCACAACCTCTGGTACGCGCTGGCCTTGCCGCCGTCGTTCATCATCTACCTGATCTCGATGGTCGGGGAGACCAACCGCGCGCCGTTCGACCTCCCCGAGGCCGAGGGCGAGCTCGTCGGCGGATTCCACACCGAGTACTCCTCGATGAAGTTCGCGATGTTCTTCCTCGCGGAGTACATCAACATGACCACCGTCTCGGCGCTCGCTACGACGCTGTTCCTGGGCGGCTGGCGGCCGTTCCCGATCCCCGGCATCAACCACCTCGTCGGCTGGTGGGGCCTGCTGTGGTTCGGCATCAAGCTGTTCACGCTGCTGTTCTGCTTCATCTGGCTGCGTGGCACGCTGCCCCGCATGCGGTACGACCAGTTCATGAAGCTCGGCTGGAAGGTGCTCGTCCCGGTCAGCCTGGTCTGGGTGCTCATGGTCGCAGCCATCAAGGCGGGCCGTGCCCACCTCACCAACAACCAGCTGATCACGACGCTGATCATCGTCGGGCTCGTCGGCATCTTCCTGAGCTTCCTGTGGCCGGCCAAGGCTGAGGTCGAGCCG
This sequence comes from Acidothermaceae bacterium B102, assembly GCA_033097465.1. Classification (GTDB taxonomy): domain Bacteria; phylum Actinomycetota; class Actinomycetes; order JAWWOL01; family JAWWOL01; genus JAWWOL01. The sequence continues at coordinate 859,925 of AP028633.1, read as the reverse complement.
ACCGAGGAAGAGATCGCCCTCGGCGGCATCGTCACCACCGGCCACTTCCCGATCCCGCGCCTCGAGGACCTGCTCGCCGACCGGGCGCCCAGCCCGGTGGCGGTCGGTGCCCTCACCGCGGGCAGTGGCGAGCCTTCCGTCAGCCCCGATGCCGCCGACCTCGGCGCCTTCGGTGATGACACTCCTCGAGACAGCCCTGACACCGATTCGCCGGAGGGCGTCGACCGTGCTTGATTTCCTCAACCCCGTCAAGGGGTTCGGCGTCACCTTCGGCACCATGTTCAAGAAGGTGACCACCGAGCAGTACCCCGAGTACAAGAAGCCGACGGCGCCGCGCTACCACGGCCGCCACGTCCTCAACCGTCACCCCGACGGCCTGGAGAAGTGCATCGGCTGCGAGCTGTGCGCGTGGGCCTGCCCGGCCGACGCCATCTTCGTCGAGGGCGGCAACAACACCGAGGACGCGCGCTTCTCCCCGGGCGAGCGCTACGGCGCGGTCTATCAGATCAACTATCTGCGCTGCATCTTCTGTGGCATGTGCATCGAGGCCTGCCCGACCCGCGCACTGACGATGAGCAACGAGTACGAGCTCGCCGACGACTCGCGCGTCGACCTCATCTTCACCAAGGAGCAGCTGCTCGCGCCGCTGGCTCCCGGCATGGAGATGCCGCCCCACCCGATGCGCCTCGGTGACGACGAGCAGGCCTACTACGTCGGCAACCGCACCGCTGTCCCGCGTCCCGGCCAGGCGGCGCAGGACGCGCTCGACCACCTGAAGGCCGACGCCGCGGTCGACGCGGCCGAGGGCAGCTATGGCCGCGACATCACGACAGACGGGAGCCACCCGTGACCCCCACCGTCCTGGCCCTGCAGAACGTGCCGACCGGCGAGGCCGTGACCTTCTGGGTCATCGCCCCGCTCGTCGTGCTCGCCGCGCTCGGCATGATCCTGGTCCGCAGCGCAGTGCACTCCGCGCTGCTCCTGGCCGCCGTCATGCTCGGCCTCGCGGTCTTCTACGCGCTCGAGGACGCACCGTTCCTCGCGGCGGTGCAGATCATCGTCTACACCGGCGCCGTGATGATGCTGTTCCTGTTCGTCCTCATGCTGGTCGGCGTCGACTCGTCCGACTCCCTCGTCGAGACGATCAGAGGCCAGCGGTTCGCCGCGGTCATCGCCGGGTGCGCCTTCGTCGCGGCGGCGATCATCGCGGTCTGGAGCGCGCTTGACCACGTCACCACCGCGGGCCTGACCGCGGCCAACGCCGAGGGCAACCCGTTCGGCCTGGCCAAGCTGCTGTTCCGCAACTACGTCTTCCCGTTCGAGATCACCAGCGCGCTGCTCATCACAGCGGCGCTCGGCGCCATGGTGCTGGCCCATCGCGAGCGCATCGTGCCGCGGCTCTCCCAGCGGGAGCAGTCGCGGCTGCGGTTCGCGGGCGACCGGCCCTCGCCGCTGCCCGGCCCTGGTGTCTTCGCGCGCCACGACTCGATCGAGACTCCCGCCCTCCTGCCGGACGGCAGTGTGGCCCCGGGGTCGGTCTCTCACGTCATCACCGAGGCCGGCGGCGACGGTGGGGCCTCCCTGGCCCGCGTCTCCGCTGCGCCCACGATCGAGGGAGAGCAGTCATGACTCCGGAGAACTACCTGGTGCTCTCCGCGCTGCTGTTCACCATCGGTGCGATCGGCGTCCTCGTGCGCCGCAACGCCATCGTCATGTTCATGTCGGTGGAGCTGATGCTCAACGCCGTCAACCTGACCCTCGTCACGTTCTCCCGCATCAACGGCCAGCTCGACGGCCAGGTCATCGCTTTCTTCGTCATGGTGGTCGCCGCCGCCGAGGTGGTCGTCGGTCTGGCCATCCTCATGGCGATCTACCGCACCCGCCGTTCGACCTCGGTCGACGACGCCAACCTGCTCAAGTACTAGGGGTTAGTTGTGACGTCCGCTTCGGCCGCGGTGCCCACACTGGTGCAGTTCCACGCCACCAGTGCCACCGGTGTGTTCTCCGCCACCTGGCTCCTGGTGGCGCTGCCGGTGTTCGGCGCCCTGGTCCTGCTGCTCAGCGGCAAGCGTGCCGACAGCTGGGGCCACTACCTCGGTGCAGCGATGCCCATCGGCTCGTTCATCTGGGCCGTGGTGCTGTTCTTCTCCTTGAAGGGCAAGCACTCCGCTGGCGCTGGGCGCAGCCTCGACAACCACCTGTTCAGCTGGATCCCGGTCAACGGCTTCCACGTCGATGCGTCGCTCCTGCTCGACCCGCTGTCGATCACGTTCGTGCTGCTGATCACCGGTGTCGGGTCGCTGATCCACATCTACTCGATCGGCTACATGGACCACGACCCGGGCAGGCGCCGGTTCTTCGGCTACCTCAACCTGTTCGTCGCGGCCATGCTCATCCTGGTCCTGGCCGACAGCTACCTGCTGGTCTACGTGGGCTGGGAGGGCGTCGGTCTCGCGTCTTACCTGCTGATCGGCTTCTGGTACTACAAGCCGACCGCGGCCACCGCCGCCAAGAAGGCGTTCATCGTCAACCGGGTCGGTGACGTCGGGCTGTCCATCGCCATCATGCTGATGTTCGTCGCGTTCGGCTCGACCTCGTTCGACGCGGTCTTCTCGGGTGCCTCGGGTGCCTCGAGCGGCTACCTGACGGCGATCGGCATCATGCTGCTGCTCGGCGCTTGCGGCAAGAGCGCGCAGTTCCCGCTGCAGACCTGGCTGCTCGACGCGATGGAGGGCCCGACCCCGGTCTCGGCCCTCATCCACGCCGCGACGATGGTCACCGCCGGCGTCTACCTCGTGGCCAGGTCCAACCCGATCTTCGACCGGTCAGGCACGGCGGCGCTGATGGTCGCCATCGTCGGCGCCATCACGCTGACCATGGGCGCGATCATCGGCTGCGGCCACGACGACATCAAGAAGGTGCTGGCCGCCTCGACGATGTCCCAGATCGGCTACATGATGCTGGCCGTCGGCATCGGGCCGGGTGCCTACGCCATCGGCATCATCCACCTGCTGGCACACGGCTTCTTCAAGGCCAACATGTTCCTGGGCGCCGGCTCGGTGATGCACGGCATGAACGACGAAGTGAACATGCGCAAGTACGGCGGCCTGCGCAAGGTCATGCCCATCACGTTCTGGACCTTCGCCGCGGGCTACCTCGCCATCATCGGCTGCCCGCCGTTCTCCGGCTTCTGGACCAAGGACAAGATCATCGAGGTCGCCTTCGACAAGGGCGGTACGTCGGGCTGGATCTTCGGCATCCTGGCTCTGCTCGGCGCTGGACTCACCGCGTTCTACATGACCCGACTGATGGCCATGACGTTCTTCGGCGAGAAGCGCTGGGTCGAGGGCACGCACCCGCACGAGTCGCCGCTCACCATGACCGTCCCGATGATGGTGCTCGCGGCGGCCTCGGTCGTCGGCGGCTACCTGCTCATCCTCGGCGGCGGCGTCCAGCACTGGCTGACGCCGGTGGTCGGCGGCTCGCTCGAGGAGGGCGTCCACACGGTCGACCCGACCGTGCTGAGCATCCTGACCCTGCTGGTCGTGGCGGGTGGCGTGGCCGGGGGATACCTGCTCTTCCAGGCCCGTACCGTCCCGTCCGTCGCCCCCGTCGCCGTCACCCCGATCACCACGGCCGCCCGCCGCAGCCTGTACGGCGACGCGATCAACGAGACGCTGATCATGCGTCCCGGCCAGTACCTCACCCGCGCGCTCGTCTTCCTCGACGCCCGCGGCGTCGACGGCGCGGTCAACGGTCTCGCCGCGCTGCTCGGAGGCGGATCGGGCAGGGCCAGACGCTTGCAGACCGGATTCGTACGTTCCTACGCGCTGTCGATGCTGGGCGGCGCCGTCGTCCTGGTCGCCGCGCTGCTGCTGGTGAGGGTCGGATGAGCACTGTTCCCTGGCTGACCATCGTCGGTGCGGTGCCGCTCGCCGGTGCTCTCGTCGTTGCCGCTCTCCCGCGCGATGCCGCGCCCGACGACGCTCTCGAGCTCGAGCCGGCCTATGCGCTGACCGCTCCCAGTGCTGCTGTCGAGGCCGAGCTCGACGCCAAGATGGCCGAGTACGACGCCGGTGCTGGTGACCCGTTGTTGGACGACGAGGACTACCCCGACCGCCGACCCGCGCAGGACCTGCTGGCCAAGCAGGTCACCCTCGCGGTGTCGCTGGTGACGCTCGTCGCGGCGATCGTCATGTCGTTCCAGTTCAAGAACAACGGACACTTCCAGTTCGTCCAGACCTACGACTGGATCAAGGACTTCGGCGTCCACTACTCGGTCGGTGTCGACGGCATCGGCCTGGCGCTGATCGACCTGACCGCCATTCTCATGCCCATCGTGGTGCTCGCGGCCTGGGGTGAGGACGAGCTCGGCGGGCGCAGCATCCGGGGCTACCTTGCCTTGCTGCTCGGCGTGGAGGGCTTCCTCATCGGGTCCTTCGCCTCGACCGACCTGTTCCTGTTCTACGTGTTCTTCGAGGTCATGCTCATCCCGATGTACTTCGTCATCGGCAGCTACGGCGCGAGCGCCGCGTCGGGTGCCCGCCGCTCGTACGCCGCGGTGAAGTTCTTGCTGTACAACCTGTTCGGCGGACTGCTCATGCTGTCGGCCGTCATCGGCCTGTACGTCTTCGCCGGCCACAGCTTCCTCTACGGCGACCTCGTCGCGCACGCCGGCGCGATGTCCCACGGCAAGCAGGACGTCATCTTCCTGGGCTTCTTCATCGCTTTTGCCATCAAGGCGCCGCTGTGGCCGTTCCACACCTGGCTGCCCGACGCCGCCGCCGAGATCCCCACCTCGGGCGCGGTCATGATGGTCGGCGTCATGGACAAGGTCGGCACGTTCGGCTTCATCCGCTGGACGCTGCCGTTGCTGCCCAAGGCGACCCACACGTTCGCGCCGCTGGTGCTCTCGATGGCCGTGGTCGGCATCTTCTACGGGGCGCTGCTGGCGATCGGCCAACGCGACCTGAAGCGCCTGGTCTCGTACACCTCGATCGCCCACTTCGGGTTCATCGCGATCGGCATCTTCGCGTTCACCTCGCAGGGTGGCACCGGCTCGGTGCTCTACATGGTCAACCACGGGCTCTCGACCGGTGGGCTGTTCCTGATCGTCGGCTTCCTCATCGCCCGCCGCAAGAGCAGCCAGATCGCCGACTTCGGCGGAGTCCACGCGGTGGCTCCGTGGCTGTCCGGCGCGTTCCTCGTCATCGGCCTGTCCAGCCTTGGGCTCCCCGGGCTGAACAGCTTCGTGAGCGAGTTCCTCGTCCTGGTCGGCACGTTCACCCGCTACCGCTCCTTCGCGATCGTCGCGACCGTCGGCATCATCTTCGCCGCGCTCTACATCCTCATCGTCTACCAACGCACGATGCAGGGGCCGCTGAACGAGACGGACAAGGGGTTCAAGGACCTCGGCTCGCGTGAGGCCTGGGTCATCGCGCCGCTGCTGGTCCTCATCGTGGCGCTCGGCGTCTACCCCAAGCCGCTGATCAACGCCATCGACCCGGCGGTCAAGGACACGCTCTGCCTCAACGGCCGCACCGACCCTGCGCCGATCCACGCGCTGACGTCGGCGAGCAGCCCGGTCTCCCTCCGCTTCGACTCGTGCGCCACCACCGGAGGAACCAAGTGATAGTCGCTGAGGCCATCACCGCGCCCCAGGTCCAGTACCGCGCCCTGCTGCCGATCCTGATCGTCCTGGGCGTGGCCACCGTCGGCGTGCTCGTCGAGGCCCTGGTGCCAGCGGCCCAGCGACGGCTGACCCAGCTGGTGCTGGCGCTCGGCGGGCTGGTCGCCGCGTTCGTTGCCGTCGTGGCCAACCACAACCGAGGCGCCATCGTGGCCCAGGGCATGGTGGCCCAGGACCGGCCGACGCTGTTCCTGCAGGGAACCATCCTGCTGCTCGCGTTCCTGAGCTTCCTGTTCATGGCCGAGACCTCGCTCGACGCCGACGGCGGTGCCTTCGTCGGCCAGGCGTCCGTCGTCCCCGGTTCGGCTGACGAGCGCCGGGTCAACGCGAGTGGCCGGCAGCAGACCGAAATCTTCCCGCTGTCGATGTTCGCGGTGTCGGGCATGCTGCTGTTCCCGGCGTCCAACAACCTGCTGCTCATGTTCGTGGCCCTCGAGGTCTTCTCGCTCCCGCTCTACCTGCTCTGCGGCCTCGCCCGACGGCGCCGGCTGCTCTCGCAGGAGGCGGCGGTCAAGTACTTCCTCCTCGGGGCGTTCTCCTCGGCCTTCTTCCTGTACGGGCTCGCGCTCGTCTACGGGTTCGCGCACTCCGTCGACCTCGGCGTCATCCGTACCGCGGCCGCCGGGACGCAGTCCGACACCCTGCTCTTCGCCGGCATGGCCCTGATCGCGGTCGGTTTGTTGTTCAAGGTCGGCGCCGCTCCGTTCCACAGCTGGACGCCCGACGTCTACCAGGGCGCACCCACGCCGGTCACCGCGTTCATGGCGGCGTGCACCAAGGTGGCCGCGTTCGGTGCGCTGCTGCGGGTCTTCTACGTCGGCTTCGGCACCCTGGTCTGGGACTGGCGCCCGGTGATGTGGGGCGTTGCCATCCTGACGATGGTGGTCGGCTCGCTGCTCGCGCTGACCCAGACGGACGTCAAGCGCATGCTGGCCTACTCCTCGATCGCCCACGCCGGGTTCATCCTCACCGGGCTGCTGGCCTTCAACCCCGATGGCCTGGCCGGCACGATGTTCTACCTGCTGACATACGGCTTCTCGACGGTCGGCGCGTTCGCGATCGTCTCGCTGGTGCGCGACGGCGACGGCGAAGCCACCCACCTGTCCCAGTGGCGCGGGCTCGGCAAGCGCTCGCCGATGATGGCGGCCGCGTTCACGCTGTTCCTGCTGGCCCTGGCCGGCATCCCGCTGACGTCGGGCTTCATGGGCAAGTACGCGGTGTTCCTCGCCGCGATCAACGGCGGTGCCACCCCGGTGGTCATCGTCGGCCTGGTCGCCAGCGCGGTCGCGGCCTTCTTCTACGCCCGCGTCATCGTGCTCATGTACTGGCAGGACCCGAGCCCCGACGGCCCCACGGTCGCCGTCCCCAGCATGCTGACCAACGCGGCCATCGCGGTCGCCGTGGCGGTCACCGTCGTGCTCGGCGTGTGGCCGCAGTCGGTGCTTGACCTGGCCCACCAGGCAGGCCCGTTCCTGTCCTAGCAGGGCTCCTGGACTAGATTGCAGATGTGACCGACACCAGTCAGCAGGTGCACCAGCCCAGCACGCTGGGCCTGGTCTTCGACGACGTGGAGCTCGAGCGAGAGCTGCGCGCCGGGCTTGTCGCTGTCGAGGAGCACCTCCGCCAGTCGGTCAAGAGCACCTACCCGTTCGTCACCGAGACCTCGCTTCACCTCGTCGACGCGGGCGGCAAGCGGTTCCGTCCGCTGCTGGTGCTGCTGGCGGCGCAGTTCGGTGACGCAGGGGCTCCCGGTGTCGTCCCGGCGGCCGTGGTGGTCGAGCTGACCCATCTCGCGACGCTCTACCACGACGACGTGATGGACGAGGCCGCTGTCCGCCGCGGCGCGGCCAGCGCCAACTCGCGCTGGGGCAACAGCATCGCGATCCTCACCGGTGACTTCCTGTTCGCGCGGGCGTCGGACATCCTTGCCGACCTCGGCCCCGAGTGCGTACGCATCCAGGCCCGCACCTTCGAGCGGCTCGTCCACGGTCAGATCCGAGAGACGGTCGGGCCCGAGCTCGACGGCGACCCCATCGAGCACCACCTCCGGGTGCTGGCCGACAAGACGGGGTCGCTCATCGGCACCTCGGCCCGGTTCGGCGCGATGCTCGCCGGCGCCGACGAGGCCATCGCCGAGATCCTCACCCGGTACGGCGAGCGCATCGGCGTCGCTTTCCAGCTCTCGGACGACCTGCTCGACGTGGTCAGCGAGACCGGCCAGTCCGGCAAGACCCCGGGCACCGACCTGCGCGAGGGCGTGGCGACGCTGCCGGCGCTGCTCCTGGCCCGCACCTCCGACCCCGAGTCGGCGCGGCTCCGCTCGCTGCTCTCGGGGCCGATCGAGGACGACGGCGAGGTCGCCGAGGCGCTGGCCCTCCTGCGCGCCCACCCGGTCATGGACCAGGCCCGCGATGTGCTGCGGGCGTGGGCCGACGAGGCGCTCGACGCCATCGCCCCCTTGGCCGACGGCACCGCCAAGTCGGCCCTCGCAGCCCTCTGCGAGTACGTCGTCGCCCGCACGGGCTGAGGGACAGGCGCAGTCGTGCGAGTCGCCGTCATCGGCCTGGGTGACATCGCCCGCAAGGCCTACCTCCCGGTCCTGTCGGTGCTGCCCGACGTCGCACTGCACCTCGTGACCCGCAATGGCGACGTGCTGGCCGATCTCGCCGCCCGCTACCGCCCCGACGCGGTCTCGACCACGGTCGACGAGGCCATCGCGAGCGGGGTCGACGCCGCGTTCGTCCATGCGGCGACCTCAGCGCACCCGACCATCGTCGGCGCCCTGCTCGACGCCGGTGTCCCGACCTTCGTCGACAAGCCGTTGACCGACGCCTACGCGACGTCGGCCGCGCTGGTCGGCCAGGCGGAGCGCTCGGGCGTCAGCCTCATGGTCGGCTTCAACCGCCGCCATGCGCCGGCCCACGTCGCAGCCCACGCCGGCGTACGCGACCTGGTCATCCACCAGAAGCACCGGCCCAACCTGCCGCCGGAGAAGCCGCGCCGCATGGTGTTCGACGACTTCATCCACGTCGTGGACACGCTGCGGTTCTTCGCCGCTGGCCCGGTGACGACCGAGCAGATCGACTTCGGCGGCAGCGACGGCACCGTCGACTGGATCTCGGTGCTGCTGGCCGGCGAGGGCTTCAGCTGCTACGGCTCGATGCACCGGGGCAGTGGTGCGTCCGAGGAGTCGCTCGAGGTGGTGGGCGGCGGTCGCAAGGTACGGGTCGCCGAGCTCGGTGACGTCCTCACCTACGACAGCTCGGAGCGGCTGAGTCGCAGGCCGGGGTGGGAAAGCGCGCCCGAGACCCGCGGTTTCACGGCGATGTGCACCCAGTTCCTCGACGCCGTCCGCCACGACGTCGTGCTGTCGGCGCTCGACGCGCTCGAGACCCACGCACTGTGTGAGCGCGTCGTGGCAGCGATCACCGCCTGACCGGTCCTGACCGGGAGGATGGTCGTTGGTGCAGGACGGGTAGGGGGCAGGCGTGGCGACCAGCGGAGGTACGGCGGTGCGGCGCTGGGCCGGTGTACGACAGGCATCGTTCGCCCGCGCGTCCGAGCACCCGTACCGGCGTCGGACGACCGACGTCTTCCGCGTCGTCGTCGCGACCGTCGGCGTCCTCTGGCTCAGCGACAACTCTGGCTACAACTCACCGCTCGCGCTGGCCGTGTTCCATGCGCTGAACGGACTGCCGGGTGCGCTCAAGCCGCTGTTCGAGAACGTCTACCGCGCCTCCGCGATCTGGGCTCTGCTCATCGTCGCGGCGGCGGCCGTCGTCACCCGGCGCTGGCGGCTGGCCCGCGACCTGCTGCTCGCCGGGGTCCTCGGCTGGTTGCTCGCCCGCGGCCTGGGTCTGGTGCTCGCCGACGGTTTCCGCCCCGGCCTGCGCGCGGTTGTCCGATCGCGGGTGACGCCGAGCTTTCCCAACGTCCAGCTGACCTTGCTGGTCGCCGTTGTCACCGCGGCTAGCCCCTACCTGACCCGGGCGGTCCGCTGGTTCGACGCCGTGGTGGTGGTCCTGCTCATCCCCACCGAGCTCTACCTCGGCGTCGCCCTGCCGCGCTCGGTCGCGACGGCCCTGATCCTCGGGTGGGGCGTGGGTGCGGCCATCCACCTGCTCTTCGGTTCACCGGCGGGCCGGCCGACGCCAGCCCAGGTCGAATGGGCACTGCACGATCTGGGGGTGGTTGCCGCCCACGAGGTGCGTCTGGCTCCCGTACAGCCGTCTGAGCACACCGTCATGCATGCCAACGACGGCACCGAGGGTCTCGTGGTCAAGGTGCTCGGGCGTGACGAACGTGACGCGCGGCTCGTCACCAAGGTCTGGAAGTTCCTCTACTACAAGGACTCTGGCCCGACGCTCTACCTCACCCGCATCCAGGAGATCGAGCACCAGGCCTACCTCACCCTGTTGGCGCGCAACGGCGGGGTGCGGGTGCCGCCGGTCGTCGTCGCGGGCACCGGCGGGCCGGGCACGGTGCTCATGGCCGAGCGCGACGTCGGCGGTCGGCCGGTCTCCGAGCTCGAGGACGCCGAGATCGACGATGCCCTGCTCGCCGACATCTGGGCCCAGGCCGCTCAGCTGCACCACATCCGCATCGCCCACGGTCGGCTCAACACCGGTCAGCTGCGGGCCACCCCCGAGGGGGTGACGATCGTCGGCTTTGCCTACTCGAGCGCGTCGGCGTCCGAGGAGCTGCGCACGGCGGACGTGGCCGAGCTGCTCACGACGACGGCGAGCCAGGCGGGAGCGGACCGGGCGGTACGGGCGGCGATGGCCGCGCTCGGCCCTGACGAGGTCATCGCCGCGCTGCCGTTGCTCCAGTCGTCGGCGCTCAGTCGCGAGGCCCGCCGCATCGTCGGCGGCAGCCGCAAGCAGGTCGAGGAGCGCATGACCGAGCTGCGCGAGAAGGCTGCTGCCGCAACCGGCGTCCCGGTGCCCGAGCTCGAGCAGCTGCAGCGCATGAGCGGCCAGAACCTCACCCTTGCCGTCGGCACCCTGGTCGGTGTCGGCGCCCTGCTCAGCGCGGTGGGCGAGCCGTCGACGTTGTTCCATGCCATCGCCAGGGCCAAGCCGTACCCCCTGCTCGTCGCCTTCGGCCTCGTCATGGCGACCAACGTCGGGTTCGCCCTGGCGCTCGCGGGGTCGATCCGGCGGCGGCTGCCGTTCTGGCCCAACGTCAAGCTGCAGGCGGCGGGGGTCTTCTCCAACCTGGCGCTGCCCTTCGGCAGCCAGGCGCTGCAGGTGCGGTTCCTGCAGAAGCAGGGCGTCGACGGGGCGACGGCGGTTGCGGCCGGCGGCATCATCAACCTCGCTGCCGGCACGATCACCCAGATCGGGCTGTTCTTCCTGGCCCTCGAGGCATCGCCGCGCAAGGTCGACCTCGGCCAGATCCCCACCGGCACGGTCGAGACCCTCCTCGAGCTGGTGCTGGCCGTCATCCTCGTCGTCTCGCTGGTCGTGCTCGCGGTGCCGGTGTTGCGCCGCAAGGTTGTGCCGCCGGTGACCAAGGGCTTCCACACCATCACCGACGTCCTGCGCAGTCCGCGCCAGATGGCCTTGCTGATCGGCGGATCCGCTCTCGCCTACGTCTTGTACGGGCTCGCGCTGACCGCCACGCTGCGCGCGTTCGGCGAGTCCCCGTCCATCTGGGAGGTGATGGCGGCCAACCTCGGCGTGACCCTGATCGCGGCGCTGGTGCCGTTCCCCGGCGGTGGCACCGCGGTGTCGAGCGTCGGACTTTCGGGCGCGCTGATCGCGCTGGGCATCCCGGAGACCGCGGCCGTGGGCGGCGTCCTCGTCCACCAGCTCATCTCGCAGTACGTCCCCGCGCTGCCCGGCTGGTGGGCGCTGCGGTCGTTGATCGCCCACGAGGAGCTGTAGCGCCGTTGATCTGCGGAACATCCTGCGCACCATGGCGTGCATTTCCCCGCACGAACCGGCACCCCTAGAGTGCTGGACATGACCACGTCTCCGGACCTGCTCTCGGCCCCCATCGTCGTCGTGACCCAGCGGCCGAAGATGCTGTCGCAGCGGGCGGAGTACGACCTGCACGCCCCGGACGGCCAGCCGTTGGGCACGGTCGTCGAGCAGCCGGGCAGCGGCAAGTGGCTGCTGGGCCAGCTCGCCGAGCTGCGCTACATCGTGGCCGACGCCGCCGGCCAGCCGCTGCTCGTTCTCGACAAGCCCGGATCGTGGGGCCGCCAGCACTTCTCGGTCCAGGACGCGCACGGTGTCCAGCTCGGCGAGGTGCAGCAGGAGAGCATGTTCTTCGCCCCGCAGTTCGACCTGCGCGCCTCCGACGGCTCGGTCGGTCGCCTCGACGGCGGCCGGATGATGAGCTGGGAGTGGACCATCGAGGGCCCGGGTGGCCAGCCGGCTGGGAAGGTCACCAAGACGTTCGGCGGCATGGCCAGCTTTCTGATGTCGGCCGACAACTTCGTCGTCGAGCTGGGCCCCGATCTCACCGGCCCGATGCGCGCAGTCGCGCTCACCGCGTGCGTCTGCCTCGATGTCGTCCGGCACGAACGGCAGCGCAACAACGGATGAGCGCGCTCATGACCGCGACGGAGGTCGGGGTCGCCCGTCGTCCTGGTCCGCTGTGGCAGGAGCCGACGTGGGACCTGTTCCCGCCGGCGGGGGAGGCGATGGCGTCGGTCGTACGGCAGCCCGGCGGCAGCCTCAAGCCGGGCGAGCACATCCGCTACGTCGTCGCCGACGCCGACGGTGCCACGGTCTGGCACATGGACCGCTCCGCGGCCGGCAAGGTGTCGCGGTTCCTCGTCGACCAGCACGGCACGTTCCTCGGCGAGGTGCTGCAGGAGAACGTGCTCTTCGCGCCGCAGTTCCGCATGATCGACGCGTCCGGCGCGACGCTGCGGCTCGCCAACGCGCGCGCCGGCTCGTACGAGTGGACCGTCCAGGACCTTGCCGGACAGCCCCTCGGCTTCGTCACCCGGCTGCGATCTCGTGATCCCGAGGCGTTCGAGATGCGCCGCTACCGCGTCGAACGAGGCGAAGGCCTCGGCGGAGAGCTGTGGCCTCTGGTCCTGCTCTCGGCGGTCTGCCTTGACGTCGTCCACGACCGGACCCGGCGCTAGAGATGCGGTCGGCCGTGAGGTCGGGTACGAAAGAGGCATGACCACCGCGATCCTCGTGTACGGGCGTGACCTGCGGGTCGCCGATCACCCGGCCCTGGCCGTAGCCGCGACCTATGACACGGTGATCCCGCTCTTCGTCCTCGACGAGGCGATCCTCGCGGGCGGCTTCAACCGGCCCAACCGGGCGGCGATGCTGGCCGCCGCGCTCGAGGACGTGGACGCGTCGCTGCGTCGCCTCGGTGCGGGGCTCGTGGTGCGCAGGGGTGACTGGGTCACCGAGATCGCGGCGCTCGCCCGCTCGCACGAGGCCGACGCGGTGGTGCTGCACTCCGACGTGAGCGGCTACGCGCAGTCCCGTACCCGAAAGCTTGCCGCGGCGGTGTCGTGCCGGGTCGAGGCGGTCGAAGGCGGCACGACCGCAGTGCCGCCGGGCAAGGTGCTGCCGTCGGGCGGCTCGCGCTTCCAGGTGTTCACGCCCTACCACCGCGCGTGGGAGCAGGCGTTGCCGTGGCGGGAGATCGCGGAGACGCCCAAGAAGCTGCGGCTGCCCGACGGAGTCGATCGCGGCAGCCTGCCGACCCGCGAGGACATCTGCCCGGCCGGCGACGTCTCGCCCGAGCTCGACGTCGGCGGCGAGGCGGCCGGGCGCAAGCGGGTGTCCGCCTGGCTGGCCAAGGGGGTCGAGAGGTACGAGGACCTGCACGACGACCTCGCGGCCGACGGGACGTCGAGGCTCTCCGGCCACCTCCACTTCGGCACCCTCTCCGCGTACGAGATCGTCGGTCGCTCGGACCACGGCAAGCCCGGGGTCGGCGCTTTCAACCGGCAGCTGTGCTGGCGCGACTTCCACGCCCAGGTTCTCGCCGCCTCGCCCGAGGCGACGCACCAGGACTACCGCCCGCACGGCGACCGCTGGCGCAACGACGACGAGGGCTTCGAGGCGTGGGCCGAGGGACGCACCGGCTACCCGATCGTCGACGCCGGCATGCGCCAGCTGGCCCGCGAGGGCTACATGCACAACCGGGCGCGGCTGATCACCGGCAGCTTTCTCACCAAGACGCTCTACATCGACTGGCGCCGCGGGGCGCAGCACTTCGCCGACCTGCTCGTCGACGGCGACGTCTCCAACAACACCATGAACTGGCAGTGGATCGCCGGCACCGGCACCGACAGCCGCCCCGGGCGCGTTCTCAACCCGTTGCGCCAGGCCGAGCGGTACGACCCGCAGGGCGAGTACGTCCGTCGGTACGTCCCCGAGCTCGCGGGAATCGAGGGCTTCGCCGTGCACGAGCCGTGGAAGCTGTCGACCCCGCCGAAGCACTATCCGGAGCCGATCGTCGACCTTCGCGAGGGCGCGGAGCGCTTCAAGGCCGCGCGTTCTACGTAGGCCGCGCTGCGCCGCCCGTCCTTGTCGGTAGCACTAGGTGGCAGGCCGATCAGCGTCGCTTCGGTTGGCTGATCTCTGCGCCGGCAAGCAGCCGCTGGACGTTCCACTGCAGTTGTTCGCCGAGGCCGGGGGAGATGCGTTTTGGGGGCGTGACAGCGTCGAGGGCAGAACTCACCGCGGCCAGGGTCTCGTTGATGCACCAGTTGCAGCCGCACTGACACGATCGACCGCGCGCCTTGCCTCGCTCGCCCGGCATATCGACGGTGCCGCAGAGGTTGGGCGAGACATGACAACTGCGACTTGGAACGGCACCGTCATCGCGTCCTCCGACGAGACCGAGATCGTCGAGGGCAACCACTACTTCCCGGCTGACTCGGTCACTCCTGGCGTGCTCGTCGACTCCGCGACCACCTCGATCTGCCCATGGAAGGGGACCGCGAGCTACTACTCTGTCGTCGTCGACGGTCAGACCAACGCCGACGCCGCCTGGTACTACCCGGCGCCCAAGGACGCGGCCAAGCAGATCAAGGACCGGGTCGCCTTTTGGAAGGGTGTCACCGTCTCGGACTGACGCAGATCGATCCGCCCGACTTGACTTCGAGTGCGCTCGAAGGGGGAGGGTGTAGTCGTGACCGAGACGCTGATCGCCGAAGACTCGTACGACATCGCCGACGTGGCCAGCCGCACCGGGTTGACCGCCCACACGTTGCGCTACTACGAGCGGGCCGGGCTGGTCCACGCGCCCTCGCGTGACGCCGCCGGGCGGCGGCGCTACACCGAGGCCGACATCGGCTGGCTGACGTTCCTCACCAAGCTCCGCTCGACGGGCATGCCGATCCGGCTGGTGCGGGAGTACGTCGAGCTGTGCTGGGCTGGCGACGGCAACGAGCCCGACCGGCTGGTGCTCCTCCAGGCGCACCGCGAGGCCGTCCTCCAGCGGCTCGATGAGGCGAAACGCGATCTCGAGCACATCGACTACAAGATCAACCTCTACCGAAAGGCATCCTCATGACCCGCACCCTTGGCACCGGCTCGGCAGCCCTCGATGTCTCCCAGCAAGGCCTCGGCTGCATGGGCATGAGCGAGTTCTACGGCGCGACCGACGACACCGAGTCGATCGCCGTGATCCACCGTGCCCTCGACCTCGGCGTGACCTTCCTCGACACCGCCGACATGTACGGGCCGTTCGTCAACGAGCAGCTGGTCGGTCGGGCCATCGCCGGCCGTCGCGACGAGGTCGTGCTCGCGACCAAGTTCGGCAACATGCGCGGGGACAACGGTGAGTTCCTCGGCATCTCCGGCAGCGCCGACTACGTCCGCAAGGCCTGCGACGCGTCGCTGCAGCGCCTCGGCGTCGATCACATCGACCTCTACTACCAGCACCGGGTCGACCAGAGCACGCCCATCGAGGAGACCGTCGGCGCGATGGCCGAGCTGGTCGCGGCAGGCAAGGTGCGCCACCTCGGGCTCTCCGAGGCGTCGCCCGCGACGATCCGCCGGGCCCACGCCGTTCACCCGATCACTGCGCTGCAGACCGAATACTCGTTGTGGACCCGTGACTGCGAGGACGACGGCGTGCTCGCGACGGTACGGGAGCTCGGCATTGGCTGGGTCGCGTACAGCCCGCTCGGCCGTGGCTTCCTCACCGGCCAGATCACCAAGCCGGAGGACCTGGCGGACAACGACTTCCGCCGGCACAACCCGCGGTTCCAGGGCGACGCTTTCCGGCAGAACCTCGACCTCGTCGACCGGGTGCGTGAGATCGCCGACGAGAAGGGCTGCACGCCCGGTCAGCTCGCCCTTGCCTGGGTGATGGCGCAGAGCACGGCAGAGACCGCCGTCGTCCCGATCCCGGGTACCAAGCGGATCCCCTACCTCGAGGAGAACGTCGCGGCCAACGAGGTCACCCTCGACGACAAGGACCTGGCGCGGCTCGACGAAGCGGCCCCGCACGGCGCCGCGGCCGGCGACCGCTACCCGAACATGGGGAGCATCGACCGGCAATAGTGGTCGCATGACACATGTGCTCGACAACCCGGCGTGGGCCTCGCTGACCGGTCCGCACCGGGCCTTCGCCGAGGCGTACGGGCAGGCGCTGCGCTATCCCGCTGACGTCTCCCCGTTCGCCGGCGTACCGGACGACGCCAGCGCCTGGGACGACCTGCGCACGCTGGTCGGTCCGGCCACCGTTGTCGTGGTCATCGGTGCTCCCCGCGCGCTGCCTGACAGCTGGGCTGTCGAGTTCCGCGGTGAAGGGGTGCAGCTGGTGTCCACCGAGGCCTTGGAGACCGTTCCGCTCGACGAGGCAGTCGTTCTCGGCGAGGCCGACGAGGACGACATGCTCGACCTGACCGAGCGGACCAAGCCCGGCCCGTTCCTGCGGCGGACCCATGCGATGGGCAGCTACCTCGGGGTACGCCGCGACGGCCGGTTGGCGGCGATGGCCGGCGAGCGGCTGCGGCCTCCGGGGTGGACCGAGATCAGCGCGGTCTGCACGGACCCCGACTTCCGCGGCCAAGGGCTCGGCACTCGGCTGGTCCAGGCGGTGGGCCACGGTATCCGGGCCCGCGGCGACCAGCCGATGATGCACGCGTCGGCCGCCAACGCGAACGCGATCCGGCTCTACCTGTCCATCGGCTTCGAGGTCCGCCGCGAGGTCACGTTCTCCGCGGTGCGAGCGCCTGACTGAGCACACCGCGCAGCGCCGCGACGGCCGCCGGGTAGGCGCGTTCGCTCGACGAGCCAAAACCGACGACGAGGCCGGGCGGGTGGGCGCCAGGGGCATGCCAGTGCTCCGCGAGCCCCTCGAGCGCAATGCCTGCGGCGTCGGCCAGGGTGAGCAGCTCCGCCTCGCTCGGGCCGTTCGTCGGCAGCAGCACCAGCGCCTGCAGTCCCGCAGAGACGCCCTGCACCCGAACCGGCAGGCCGGCCAGCCCGGCAAGCAGCAGGTCGCGCCGCCGGCGGTAGCGCAGCCGGGCCGCGCGGATGTGCCGGTCGTAGGCGTGGCTCGCGATCAGCTCGGCCAGGGTGAGCTGTTGCAACGAGTCGGTGTGGTGGTCGGCGTAGCGCTTGGCTTCGGTCACTGGCTCGAGCAGGTGCTGCGGCAGCGCCATCCAGCCGATCCGCAGCGCCGGGCCGAGGGTCTTGGCCGTGGTCCCCAAGTAGGCGACGTGGTCGGGCGCGGTGCCCTGCAGCGCGCCGATGGGCTGCCGGTCGTACCGGAACTCGCCGTCGTAGTCGTCCTCGACCACCAGCCTGCCGCCGCGTGCCCAGCGGACCAGCGCCACCCGACGGTCGGGGGAGAGCGTGACCCCGGTGGGGTACTGATGGGCGGCTGTGGTGACCACCGCGTCGGCTTGCAGCCCGTCGACGACCAGGCCGCGCTCGTCCACCGGTACGGGCACGACGCGCAGGCCGCGTCGGCGGACGATCTCCCGGTGGTACGGCAGCCCAGGGTCCTCCATCGCGACGGACCCGCGCCCCAGCGCCGTGCACAGCAAGGACAGCGACTGCGCATAGCTGTTCGTGACGACGAGGGCCTCAGGGGTCGTGACGACGCCCCGCGCCCGCCCGAGGTAGTCGGCCAGAGCCTGGCGGAGCTCGAGCTGCCCGCGCGGGTCGCCGTACCCGAAAGTCCTGGGTGCTGCGGCATTCAGCGCCTTGCGACCGGCGCGCAGCCATGCGGCGACCGGGAACGATGCGACGTCGGGCGTGCCTGGCTGCAGGTCGTGAAGACGGACCGGCTGCTCGGAGGCTCCTGGGGTCGCGCTCTCGGCGCGGTGCACCCGTGCAACCAGGGTGCCGGCGCCGGGCTTGGCCACCAGGTAGCCCTCGGCTACCAGCTGGTTGAAGGCGGCGGTGACGGTGCCGCGCGAGACCCCCAACTCGCCGGCGTAGGTGCGTGACGACGGCAGCCGGGACCCCTCGGCGAGCTGGCCGCTGCGGATCGCCTCACGCAGCCGGCCCTCCAGCCCGACGCGCAGTCCTGAGGTCACAGCTGACATTGGACCATAAAAGTTGCCCCGAACTGGCTCTGTTTCGTTGACCACGGCTGGCCTAGCGTCAGTCCCATGACAACGACAACCACCGTTCCCGTCCCCGTCCGTCTCCCTGTCGACGATCTCGCCGCCGCGCCGGCCAAGGCCCTCAATGCCCTGCAAGCCGCCGTCGACAAGGGCTCGATCGAGCAGCCGCTGCTGCAGCTCGTGCGGTTGCGCGCCTCACAGATCAACGGCTGCGGCTACTGCGTCGACATGCACTCGCGGGAAGCGATCGACGAGGGCGACACCGCGCGTCGGATCTTCGCGGTCGCGGTCTGGCGCGAGGCACCGTTCTTCACCGAGCGAGAGCGGGCCGCCCTCGAGCTGACCGAGGCGGTCACCCGGCTCGCCGACAACCCGCTCAGCGACGAGCTCTACGACCGGGCCAAGGCGCCGTTCAGCGACCAGGAGATGGCCGACCTGATCTTCGCGATCGCCACGATCAACGTGTGGAACCGGCTGGGTGCGACGGCCCACCCGTGGCCCCTTGACTAGTGGCGCGACCACGCTGAGGGCCCTGCACGTACCAGGCCGTCCGGTGCTGCTGCCCAACGCGTGGGACGTGGCCTCGGCACAGGCCGTGGTGGCCGCGGGCTTCCCCGCCGTGGCCACCAGCAGTGTCGCCGTTGCGGAGGCCCTCGGGGTCGGTGACGGTGAGCAGCTGCCGGTCGACGTCCTGTTCGGCACCCTCGCCGCGATCACGCGGGCCGTCGGCGTGCCGGTCACCGCTGACCTCGAGCGAGGGTACGGGCTGCTACCCCGGGAGCTGGTCCAGCGCTTGGCTGCGGCCGGCGTCGTCGGCTGCAACCTCGAGGACTCCGACCCGCGTACGGGTGCCCTGGTCGAGACCGAACGACAGGCCGACCTGCTCGCGTCGGTACGGCAGGCGGCCGTCGACGAGGACTGGGACCTCGTCCTCAACGCCCGCATCGACGCGGCCCTGCAGGGGGCTGCCGACCCGCTCGAGGAGTGCCTGACCCGGGCGCGCGCCTATACCGCCGCCGACTGCGTCTACCCGATCATGCTCGCGGCGGAATCCGTGGCCGACTTCGTCGCGCAGGTGCAGCGCCCCGTCAACATCCTGCAGCAGCAGGGTGTCTGGACGGTGGTGGAGCTGGCCGCGCTCGGCGTGGCCAGGATCAGCTGGGGAGCCGGAGTGTGGCGGACCCGACCTGCGGCCCGGGCGTCGTTGCTGGCGGCTGCCGCGAGGTCTCAGTTCTGGGACGGGTCCTGCGGATAGGACGCCATCATCGCGAGCGGCCCGGACTGGCGGCGCAGCACCCGCCGCCACAGCGTGTCCGGTTCCGGGGTGACCGCGTCCTCGGGCAGGGCGTCGACGACGTACCAGCTGCCCTCGGCGATCTCGTCGCGGAGCTGCTCGGCGCCCCAGCCCGCGTAGCCGGCGAAGATGCGTACGCCACGGCAGCCGGCCGGCAGCGCCAGCGGCTCCTCGAGGTCGAGCGTGCCCAGCGACCCGCCGAGCACCCGCAGGCCGCCGTCGTTGTCATCGGGGAGGCCGGGCGGGCACCACGCCAGGCCGAGGGCGGCCGTCGGTTGGACCGGCCCGCCGACGAAGACCCGTACCGGATCGGTGGCGTGGTCGGCCCATTGCGGCAACGCGTCGGCGACGTCGGCCTCGGACGGCCGGTTGAGCACGACCCCGAGCACCCCGTCGTCGCTGTGGTCGAGCAGCAGCACGACCGTGCGGTGGAAGTTGGGGTCGTCGAGCGAAGGCGCAGCGACCAGCAGCCGACCGGCCGCGGGCTGCTGGGAGTCGGTGCTGTCAGGCGTTTCGGGCAGGTCGCCCGGGTCGGTCATGAAGCGGGCCGGCGGTCGCGGTGGTCAGCTGGCCGCGGAGGCGGCGGGTGAGCGGGTCTCGGCCGGCGAGGAGATGTCGACGTGCTTGAGCGTCTCGGCGGGCCCGGTGAAGGGGCAGGGCTCGGCCGGTCCGAACCGCTCGCGCAGCTTGGTCTCGACGTCGTCACTGATGACGTGCTCCCAGTTGCACGCCTCGGCATGGGCGGCGGCCGGGTCGAGCCCGATGAGAGCGGTCAGCATCTGCTCGGCCAGCACGTGCTTGCTGAGGACGCTGGCTGCAACCCGCCGTCCGACGGAGGTGAGGTGCAGGGTGCGGTCGGGTTCGTTGAGCTCGAGCAACCCGTCGCCGGCCAATTTGGCGACGGTCTGGCTCACCGCGGGGGCACTGTGGTGGAGACGCTCGACAAGGCGGGCACGCAGCGCGGGGACACCAGCGAGCTCAAGCTCGAGCACGGTGCGCAGGTACATCTGCGTCGTCTCGGTGGTATCGCCGACTGCACTCACACCGGCCGTCCCTTCGTGTGTTCCGGGCCCACAACTTTGCATCGGGAGCGAGTTAAGGTAACTTAACCCAAGTCAGGTAAACCTAAGTTCATTCCTTGAATCACTACTCGGTACGACGGGCGGGCCTGCAGGTGCTGGGCAACTACTTGATCGGTCTCCGTGAGGGCCTCGAGGCCTCCCTCGTGGTCAGCATTCTAGTGGCCTACCTCGTCCGCGTCGGTCGGCGCGACAAGCTGCCCCTCGTCGCCTCCGGCGTCGGCGCCGCGATTGCCCTCAGTGTCGCATTCGGAGCGGCGCTCACCTATACCTCGACGACCGTTCTTCAGTCGGGTTCCAGCCAGGAGGCGTTCGGCGGCATCTGCTCCGTCCTCGCCGTCGTGCTGGTCACCGCGATGATCTTCTGGATGCGTCGCACGGCCCGCCATCTCAAGTCCGACCTCGACAACCGACTCGGCACCGCACTAGGAGTGGGCGGCCTCGCCGTTGCCATCACTGCTTTCGTGGCCGTCGGCCGCGAGGGGCTCGAGACCGCGCTGTTCTTCTGGTCCGCGGTCCAGGCAGCCGGCTCGACGCTCACGCCGGTGCTCGGTTTCACCCTCGGCATCGCGACCGCGGTCGTGCTCGCCTGGCTGCTCTACCGCCGCTCGGTCAAGCTCAACCTCGCCCGGTTCTTCACCTGGACCGGCGCCGCCCTCATCGTGGTCGCGGCCGGGGTGCTCGGCTACGCAGTCCACGACCTGCAGGAGGGCGCCATCCTCGGCGGCCTCAACAACCTCGCCTTCGACGTGAGTGCCCAGATCCCGCCGAGCAGCTGGTACGGCGCGCTGCTCAAGGGGATCTTCAACTTCAGCCCCAACACCACGTGGCTCCAGGCGATCGCCTACGTCGCCTACCTCGTACCCGTCCTCGTGGTGTTCTTCCTGATCGGGCGCAGGACCAAGCCGGCCGTCCCGCCGTCCGCTCCTGTGGCGCCCGCCTCCGCCCAGTCCGTGGGTGCCGCCGTCCGCTAGGCCCCGTACACCTCCTCGCCCCGTCGCTCACCCGTCGGGCCGGTGCCTGCTGCCCCGGTCCCTTCGCCCCAAGGACATCCTCGATGACGCGCACCCCCCTGCCCCTCCGCTCCGGCGTCGCCCTGCTCGCGGCGGGTGCGCTGCTCGCGGTCGCCGGCTGTGCGTCCAAGAGCTCATCGGCATCGGCAGGCTCGTCCTCGGGCAGCGCCAAGGCGGTCGAGGTCAAGGCAGCCGATAAATCCTGCGACGTCGCCGCCTCGTCCGTGCCCGCCGGCCGCAACACCTTCTCGGTCACCAACAAGGGCAGCACCATCACCGAGCTCTACGTGTACGCGGCGGGCGACCGGGTCATGGGCGAGGTCGAGAACATCGGCCCCAGCACCAAGCGCACCCTCGTGGTCGATCTGGTGCCGGGTGACTATCAGGTCGCCTGCAAGCCCGGCATGGTCGGTACGGGCATCCGCAGCAAGCTCACCGTCACCGGCACCGCCCCGTCCGCCGCCCCGCTGGGCAGCCAGCTCACGACGGCGGTCGCCGACTACCGCGCCTACGTCACGACCGAGACGGCGACGTTGGTCAGCACGACCGAGCCGTTCGTGGCCGCGGTCAAGGCCGGCGACGTGGCCAAGGCCAAGGCGCTCTACCCCGCGCCGCGTACCCACTACGAGCGGATCGAGCCCATCGCGGAGTCCTTCGGCGACCTCGACCCGCTGATCGACGAGCGCATCGACGACGTCACGGGCACCGACCCGTTCGTCGGATTCCACCGGCTTGAGCAGGACCTCTGGAAGACCGGCGACATCAGCAAGGACGGCACCGTCGCCGACGACCTGCTGGCCAACGTCAAGAAGCTGGCCGCGGCCATCCCCACCGTCGACATCACCCCGCTGATCATGGCCAACGGGGCCAAGTCGCTGCTCGACGAGGTGGCCAAGTCCAAGGTGACCGGCGAGGAGGAGCGCTACTCCCACATCGACCTGGTCGACTTCGCCGCCAACGTCGACGGCAGCAAGTACGCCTACACCGAGCTGCGGCCCGTCCTCGGCGTCGGCAGCCCGGCGCTGGTCACCACCCTCGACACCCGGTTCGCGACCCTCGAGAAGCTGCTGGCCACCCATGCGGCCACCGCCGCGGACAACCAGAAGACCGGCAGCCCGTACGTCGCCTACACCGCACTGAGCAAGGCCGACGTCAAGGCGCTGGCCGTCGAGGTCGACGCGCTGAGCGAGCCTCTCGGCCAGATCGCGGGCGCTCTCCCCAAGGCTTAGCCCCCGGCTGCCTGGTTGGATCACTTCAGAGATGACACATGACAGATGACCTGCACGCCCACGACGTGACCCCAGAGCCCGGCCAGCCCTCGGCCGGTTCGGGAGGCGTCTCGCGCCGCCGCCTGCTCGGCCTGCTCGGGGCCGGGGTTGCCGTCGGAGCGGGAGCGGTCGCGGGTGCCGACGCGGCGTTCGGCGGCAGCACCACCCCGAAGGTCGCGGCCCCCTCGCTCGTAGTCCCGTTCCACGGCGACCATCAGGCCGGTGTCGTCACGCCGGCTCAGGACCGGCTGCACTTTGTCGCGTTCGACCTCTCGGACCAGGCGACCAAGGACGATCTGGTCACGTTGCTGAAGGCCTGGACCGTGGCGGCCGCCGACATGTGCGCCGGCAACCAGGTAGGGCTCGGCGGAGCCGCCGACGGTCCGCCCGCTTCGCCGCCGACCGACACCGGCGAGGCGCTCGGGCTGTCCCCGGCCAACCTCACCCTCACCGTCGGCTTCGGTCCGAGCCTGTTCGGCGTCGCGGGCAAGACCGACCGTTTCGGCCTGGCCGCCCAGCGGCCGGCCCAGCTCGCCGACCTGCCCGCCTTCGCGGGCGACGCCCTCGACCCGGCCAGCTCGGGCGGCGACCTGTGCGTCCAGGCCTGCGCCGACGACCCCCAGGTCGCCGTGCACGCCATCCGCAACCTTGCCCGGATCGCCCGCGGCACCGCAGCGGTGCGCTACTCCCAGCTCGGGTTCGGCCGCACCTCGTCCACCAGCACCACGCAGCAGACGCCACGCAACCTCATGGGCTTCAAGGACGGCACCGACAACCTCAAGGCCGAGGACACCGCGACGGTCGACCAGTACGTCTGGGCGCAGCCGGCCGACGGCAAGGCCTGGATGGCCGGCGGCTCCTACCTGGTGTCGCGCCGCATCCGCATGCTCATCGAGCCGTGGGACTCGACGCCGCTCGACGAGCAGGAGCGGGTGATCGGGCGCCAGAAGGGCAGTGGCGCGGCGCCTGGTCTGCAGGACGAGTTCGACCCCATCGACTTCACCAGCAACGGCCCGACCGGCGGGCCCCTCGTCGACCCCAAGGCCCATGTGCGTCTAGCGCACCCCGACGCCAACCACGGCGCCCGCCTGCTCCGCCGCGGCTACAGCTTCGTCGATGGTACGGACGGCCTCGGACGGCTCAACGCGGGCCTGTTTTTCCTTGCGTACCAGCGGGATCCGCGCGCGGCGTTCGTCACGATCCAGACCAACCTCGCCGGCAAGACCCGCGACAACCTCAACGAGTACATCCAGCACGTCGGATCCGGAGTCTGGGCCTGCCCGCCCGGCGTGCAGCCCGGCGGCTGGTGGGGTCAGGGCCTCTTCGCCTGACCTCCAGCCGCCGCACCCCCATCCGGATCACTGGGCCGCTTTGGCGGCTCTGACCGCCGGAATGCCAGCCAAAACCGCCCAGTGATCGTGGATCAGTGGGCGGTCTTGGCGGCTTTGGTGGGCGGCAGAGCAGCACGAACGCCCCACTGATCCGGAAGGGGGGGTGCGGCAGGGGCCCGGCGATCAGGCCTTGAGGTCGCGGGCGATGGCGAGGACGTCCTTGCGGGCGAGGTGCAGGTCGACCCGCGCGGTCTTGAGCAGTGCGCGGTCGGCCTTCAGCGTTGCCTGGGTCGCCGTGACGTTGGTGGTGTCGACGGCGGCGAGGGCCGAGCGCGCCCTTGCGTCGGCGGCCGTGACTGCTGCCGTCTGGGTGGCCAGGTCGGCGAGCTTGGCGAGGGCGTCGGTCTTCGCCGTACCGTCGGCGAGCGCATCCACCTTGGTGGTCAACGTGGTCGAGCGGGCGTCGAGCCGTACCGCGGCCTTGTCGAAGCGGGTCGCGATGCGGTTCTGGCGCCGGACCACGCGGTCGAGCCGGTGCTGGACGTGGGCTGCCGCCGCCGGGTGGGCCGTGGCGGTCGGGCTCTCGGCCGCGGACGCGACTCCGCCGCCGAGGGTCAGGGTGGCGGCGGTGACGACCCCGCCAACGGTCAGGAAAGCCTTGCGGGACATGGGGTTCACGGGATTCCTCCAGAGGAGACGGCCCACTGCGGCGGGCCTGATGTCTCAACCTTCGGCGGCGACCGTCAGCGGCAGCAGATCGTCGTGTACGGGTCCGGTAAGGGTGCTCTTCGGGTAGGCGCGGCGTCCGCGGAGGGCGACGAGAAACGCCACGACCATCGCGCAGGTGCCGATGGCGAAACCGACGTGGGTGCTGTGCTGGTCGATGACCCGACCGGCGATCGCGGAGCCGAGGGCGAAGCCGATGCCCAAGGACGAGCCGATGTAGCTGAAGCCCTCGTTGCGTCGGTCCGGCGGGCAGTACTTCTCGATCATCAGCGAAGACGAGATGATCGCCGGCGCGACGCTCATGCCCTCGAGCGCGCCGACGAACGGCATGGTCGCGAGGTTGGGGGCCAGGGCGACGCCGACGGAGAAGAACGCGAGGCTGCCGACGGCGATCGTGAACCGACGCTCCGGCGGCAGCTTCCACCGGCGGCTCCCGTACGCGAGGCCACCGAGCGCGCTGCCCGCGGCGAAGATGCCGAGCAGGACGCCGGTGTAGCCGCGGCCGCCGTGCTGGGTCGCGAAACCGACCATCGTCACGTCGGTCGTCCCGAAGAGCACGCCGACCATGATGTAGGTGAGCGCCACGACCCGGATGGCGGGGACGGTCAGCGGCTGCGCCCCGACGGCGGCCTGGTTGGTCGACTTGGGCTCGGTGTGCCGCTGCAGCGCGAAGGTGACGGTGCCCGCGACCGTGAAGGCGAGCGCGGTGAGCAGGCCGGTTGCCGGGTTGATCTGCGTCGACAGCACGGTGACGAGGGCCGGGCCGAGGACGAAGAGCAGCTCGTCCAGCACGGACTCGAGCGCGTACGCGGTGTCGAGCTGGCGGCCGCTGCCGAGCAGGTGGGCCCACCGCGTGCGTACCTGCGAACCCAGCGGCGGGCAGCACAGCCCGGTGGGCAACGCGGCGGCGAACAACGTCCAGTGGGGCGCGTGCCCGTTGGCGAGCAGGAGCAGGGAGATCACGCCGGCCGCGTGCACGGCGACGAGCGGCAACAGCACCCGGGCCTGACCGAAGCGGTCGGTGAGCCGGCCGAGGTAGGGCTGGCCGAGGGCGCCCGTGACGGCGTACGTCGCGGACACGGCACCGGCGATGCCGTACCGATGGGTCGTCGCGGTGATCAGCAGCAGGATGCCGAGGTTGGTCATCGACAGCCAGAGCCGTCCGACCCACGCGGCGCTCGAGAAGACAAGCGCGCCGGGCTTCGAGAGCACGGCGCGGTACTGGGAAAGCACAGGGACTCCATTTCAGGGAACCCTTAGACGTTAGCAACCCCGCGACCGCAACCCCACCCGAATTACTGGTCGCGCCTCAGAACTGGTACGACTCGAACATCACCATGAAGACCACGGCAGCGGTGAGGTAGAGCAGCACCGGCACGGCCAGCACGGTCGACAGGTAGATCACCGTGGCGGCGGTCGATGCCTCGGGCTCGCTGCGGTTCAGCAACCGGTTGGCGACGACGACGCCGCTCACCCCGCCCGTGACCATGCCGAGGAACCCGACGGTGGCGAGCAGGTTGATGAACCCGTTTTGGTCGCCGAAGGGACCGGGGTCGAAGCAGCGTCCGACGACGATGAGGAGCAGGGTTGCCACAGCTGCGGCTCCTACGAGGAACGCGCACACGCGGAGTGCGACTGGGCTGGGGCTGGTACGCGGTGCCGGTGCGGTCGATGTCATGCACTGACTGTCGGCCAGGACATCCCCGCGCACACGGGTAGTCGTACTCAGTCCGGCTACTCGACCGGGAGGTAGGGCTCGAACGCCTTCATCAGTGCGGGCCCGGACCGCGCGCCGACGACCTGGGCGACCCGCTCACCTCCGACGAACAGCGCGAGCGTGGGCATGCCCATCACGTGGTAGTCGCGGACGGTCTCGGGGTTGGCGTCGGAGTCGAGCGACACGATGCGCAGCCGGCCGGCCTGCTCGTCGGCGAGCCGCTCGAGCACCGGCGTCACCATCTTGCAGGGCGCGCACCAGTCGGCGGTGAAGTCGACGAGCACGGGCAGATCGCTGGCCAGGACGTCGGCGGCGAACGTCGCGTCGGTGGTGTCATGCAGGTGGGACATGGTGCTCCTCTACAGGCGGGTTCGGTTGACGGAGGCGACGGTGCCGTGGCCGGGCTCGACCTCGGCGCCGCACTCGCAGACGAGGCGGGCGGTGACCCGGTGGCCGCAGCCGCTGTGCCGGTAGGCAACATCAGGCTCACGGTGCTCGGAGCCGGGGGACAGGTGGCGCTCGCCCCAGTCGGAGAACGCCGACAGCACGGGGATCAGGTCGAGTCCGGCGGCGGTCAGCGCGTACTCCTGGCGGGTCCGGCTGCCGGGGACGTGGTAGGCCCGCGGCTCGAGGATGTCGGCGTCGATCAGGCGGCGCAGCCGGTCCGACAGCACCGCCCGGGGTGCAGCTGTCGCCGCCTGCAGCTCGTCGAACCGGCGCACGCCGAGGGCGACCTCGCGTACGACGAGCAGGGTCCAGCGCTCGCCCACGACGGTCAGCACGTCACCTAGGTCACTGAGCACGATACTGAGTCTAGACCCTGAACCCAGAAGCAACAACAGCGAAGACGGAGAAGGAGAGGAGGGCTCAGCCGGTGTTCTGTAGCCCGGCCGCGACGCCGCCGACGGTCAGAAGCAGCAGGTCGTGGTTGGTGGCGGCGTCCCGGGCGGAGAGCTCCTCGCCGGAAGCCTCGGCGGCGCGGATCGCGGTCAGCGCCCGCAGCTGCAGGTGGGACAGCGCGTCGACGTAGGGGTTGCGCAGCTCGACCGCCCAGCCGAGCACCCGGTGGCCGGCCAGCAAGGCGTCGCGCTGCAGGACCTGGAGCAGCATCGACACGGACAGGTCGAACTCCGCCAGGATCACCTCGGCCAGCGCGGATCGGTCGGACAGCGCGAGGTAACGCGCGGCGATGTCGCGGTCGGCCTTGGCCAGTGACATCTCGGCGTTGTCGAGCATCGAGGAGAACAACGGCCAGGAGGCGTACGCGGCGCGCAGCTCGTCGAGTCCGCCCTCCACGGCCGCAGCCGCGGCGAGCCCGGTGCCCAGGCCGAACCAGCCGGGCAGGTTGCAGCGGGTCTGGGCCCAGGCGAAGACCCACGGGATGGCGCGCAGCGAGGCGAGGTCGTGGCCGGTGCCGACGGTCTTGCGGCGGGCGGGGCGGGACCCGATCTGCAGCATGCCCAGCTCCTCGAGCGGGCTGACCTCGGCGAAGAAGTCGGCGAAGCCGTCGGTCTCGACCAGGCTGCGATAGGCCTGCTTGGCCGCGGCGCCGGTGCGCAGCGCGAGGTCGCTGAACCGCACAGCGGCTTCTGCGGTACGGGCCTCGATGGCGGGCGTCGAGGCCAGCAGCACCGACGTGGTCACCTGCTCGAGGTGGCGCACGGCGATCTCGGGAGTGCCGTAGCGGGCGAGGATCACCTCGCCCTGCTCGGTCACCTTGAACCGGCCGGCCACCGAGCCCGGGGCGCCGGAGAGGATGGCCCGCCCGGCCGGGCCGCCGCCACGGCCGACAGCGCCGCCGCGGCCGTGGAACAGGGTGAGCGCGATGTCGTTGCGGGCCGCCCAGTCGGCGAGCGCGGCCTGCGCGTCGTACAGCGAGAGGGTCGCGGAGACCGGGCCAACGTCCTTGGCCGAGTCGGAGTAGCCGAGCATGATCTCGACCTTGCGCCCGTTGCCGGCGAGGTGGGCTTTGGTCGAGGGGAAGGTCAACCACTCCTCGAGAACCGGGACGGAGTTCTCGAGATCCTCCTGCGTCTCGAACAGCGGGATCACGTCGATGTCGAGCGGTCCGTCGCCGACGGCGATGCGGGCCAGCGCGCGGACGGCGACCAGGTCGGAGGCGCGCGAGGTAAAGCTGATGATGTAGCGGTGGCAGGCGCGGACGCCCCATCGGTGCTGCAGCGCCGCGACCGCCCGGATGGTCGAAAGCACCTCGCGGGACATGTCGTCGAGCGGCGTCACCGGGTCGCCGGCGCCCTCGCGGGCGACCTGGTCGAGCACCTCGGAGTTGCGCGCTTCGTCGCCGAGGTAGCAGGCCAGTGCCGCGGTGTGGAGGCCGGAGTGCTGGCGCACCTCGAGCTCGGCCAGGTGGAACCCGAACGTCTCGGCCTGCCAGAGCAGGTCCTGCACCCCGCCGTACGCGATGCGCCCGGCGCCGGCTGCGGCGAGCGAGTCCTGCAGCAGCCGAAGGTCGGCGACGAACTCGTCGGCTCCCCGGTAGGCCAGGTCGGCGTGGCGGTCGCGAGTGGCGGCGAGCCGGGCGGCCACGTAGAGGAGGTACTCGCGGTGGGGCTCGTTCTCGCCATCGGAGAGCCGGGTGATCAGGGCCGGATGCTGGTCGGCGGCGCGTTCGGCGGCCGAGCGCAGGGCGGCCGAGGGCGGGGTCGCCTGGGAGTAGAGCGTCAGGGTCGAGGCGAGCCGCTCGGTCGCGTCCGTCAGCGCGACGAGCACGTGGTCGGCCTGGACATCGAGCGCCTCACGGGTGATCGGTGCGGTGACGTTGGGGTTGCCGTCGCGGTCCCCGCCGATCCAGCTGCCGAGGCGCAGGTAGGTGGGGACCGTCGGCGGTCGGGTGCCGGCGTCCGGGCCGGACAGCGCGGCTTCGAAGGCGCGGTAGACCGTGGGCACCATGGCGAACAGCGACTCGTCGAACACCGCCATGGCGGTGCGTACCTCGTCGATCGGGCCGGGCTTGGTGTCCCGCAGCTGGGCGGTGCGCCACAGCGAGGTCACCTCTTCGAGCAGCCGTCGCTCGCGCGCGGTCTCGTCCGGCAGGTCGATGGCCTCGCCGACCCGGTGGATGGCGGTGACGGCGGCGCGCCGGCGGGCCTCGGTCGGGTGGGCTGTGAGGACGGGGTGGACGCGGAGCCCCGGCAGCATCGCGGCCAGCTCGTCCGGCTCGAGGCGCCCGACCAGCCCGGAGAACGAGTCGGGGCGGTCGCTCGCCGTGCGGCCGCGCAGCGCGCGTACCCGCTGGCGTTCCTCGGCGAGGTTGGCCATCTGGAAGTAGACGGTGAATGCCCGGGCCACCTGCTCAGCCCGTACGGTGTCGAACCCGGCCACGATGTCAGCGGGCGACTCGGCGTCGGGCTCGCCGCCCCGGGTGTCGATGACAGCCCGGCGCAGCCGCTCGACGTCGTCGAACAGGTCGGGCCCTACCGACTCGCGCAGCACCTGTCCTAGGGCGGCGCCGAACACGCGGACCTCGGAGCGCAGCTCGGGCGGCACGCCGTGGCGGGCGGTGGTCCGTCCGGCCGTCGCGCTGGGCGGGAGGTCGGCGTTCGAGGCGGTCATGACCGCCATTGTCGTGGACATCGGGCCACCGGAGGTCACCGGGGTGGTGGGCGTCGGGGTTCGGGCACGGGCAGTGACGGACCCGGGGGGTAAGAAACACCCCAATGGCGACTCGCAGTGATGAATCGGTCGCGCTACGGTGACAATGAGGTGCGGACGACCACTGTCACCTTGGCCCGGCCGGGTCCTCCCGGGTGGGTGGCGCGGCGGGGGCTGTGCGCACGGGGAGCTGACCGCACGTGATGACGATGCCGGACACGCAGTCAGTCGTCCCGGTTTCCCGCACGTCGTCCGCCCGCTCCGGGGCTGGGCCGGTGAGCGCCGTGGTCATCGCGGTCTCGGCTCTCGCGGCGGTCGCCCTCGCGTGGTCCGCCATCACGATCGTCGGCAACGACACCACGCCCACGATCTGGTGGATCCTCGGCATGGCCGCCGTCCTCGCCGTGGGCGAGCTGCCGCTGGCCCGCATCCGGTTCGGCCACGCCCAGGGTGAGGCCTACTCCGCGGTGGAGATCGCGGTCCTGGCGACGTTGATCGCGCTGCCGCCGGGCTGGACTCCCGTCCTCGCCCTGTCGGTCTCGCTGACCTCTGCGCTGGTGGGCCGTACGAGGGTGAAGATCTTGTTCAACACCGCCAACGCCGTCGTCGGCGCGGGCCTGGCGTCCCTGGTCTTCTCGGCGCTCGGCGGGTCGTTGTTCCCGCTCGGCTGGCGGTCGGGCGCCGCCGTGACCGTGGCGGTGCTCGTCTACAGCGCATGGACCCAGCTCGGCGTCTCGAGCGTGATCGCCGCCGCGACCGGCAGTCGGCTGCGCGAGGCCTACCTGCCCGCGCTGCCGCTGCGGGTGATGACCGCCGTCGGCAACATCGCGCTGGGCTTGTTCTTCATGATCGAGATCAACCGGGTGCCGGTCGACGCGTTCATCGTGCTGCCGATCTTCGCTGCGCTGCTGGTCCTCGCCTACCGCGGCTACGTTCGCGCGCTGGACGAGCGCGACCTCTGGCAGCAGCTGGAGTCGGCGACTAAGGCGCTGCAGCAGCTGGACGAGGAGCGGGTCGTCGAGGCCGCGGCCCATCGGGCGCCGCAGCTGTTCCGGGTCGAGGCGGCCGAGATCGAGGTCTTCGGCAAGCGCCGCGGCGACGTGTCGATGTCGAGCCGCTACTACGTCGGCGACGGCGCCTTCTCGTTCCCGGGCGCGGGGGAGGCGCCGGCCTGGACCGACGACGGGGTGCTCACCTTCCACCGGCTGCCCGACGAGCCCTACCTGATGGCCACCGCGCCGTTGCCGTCGATGGCCGGCGTGAGCGGGGTGCTACGGCTGTGGTCGTCGCAGCCGGCTCCATTCCTGCGCCGCGACGAACGCCTTGTGGGCACGTACGCGCAGGCGGTCAGCTCGGCGCTGCTCAACGCCCGGCTCTACCGCGAGGTGGTCGAGCAGGCGTCGCTCAAATCCTTCGAAGCCGAGCACGACGCCCTCACCGGTCTCGCCAACCGCGCCCTGCTGCTCCGTCGCGCAGACGAGGCGATCGCGGCCGACCGACGTACCGGTGGCATGTCGGCGCTCGTGCTGCTCGACCTCGACCACTTCAAGCACGTCAACGACACACTCGGGCACGCGGCCGGCGATGCGCTGCTGCGAGCGGTCGGCGACCGGCTCCCGCCGCTGCTGCGCCACGACGACATCGTCGCGCGGCTCGGTGGTGACGAGTTCGCGGTGCTGCTGCGCGACGTCGAGTCTCCGGCCAGCGCCATGCGGCGGACGATCGCGCTGCTGCGCACGATCAGCGAGCCGCTCAGCGTGGGCACGCTCGAGATCGCCGTCCACGCGAGCGCCGGCATCGCCGTACACCCCGACGACGCCGGTGACGTGGAGACGCTGCTGCAGCGGGCGGACGTCGCGATGTACCACGCCAAGCGCAACCGCGGCACTGCCCACCAGTACGACACCTCGCTCGAGGGCAACGCCGGCTTTGCCTGGCTGGCCATGGGTGCCGAGCTGCGGCAGGCGCTCGACCGCGACGAGCTCGAGGTCTACTTCCAGCCGCAGGTCGACCTCATCAC
Source organism: Acidothermaceae bacterium B102 (assembly GCA_033097465.1). Taxonomy (GTDB): domain Bacteria; phylum Actinomycetota; class Actinomycetes; order JAWWOL01; family JAWWOL01; genus JAWWOL01. Next base: position 827,659 of record AP028633.1, on the reverse strand, counting down.
CCACCGGGTCGCCGGCTTCGAGGCGCTCGTGCGCTGGCAGCATCCGCAGCGTGGCATGGTCGGGCCCAACGAGTTCATCCCGGTCGCGGAGCAGTCCGGCCTCGTCGGCGAGCTGACCATGCACGTGCTCCACCTCGCCTGCGCCCAGGCGGTGCTCTGGCCCGAGGTCGACGGCATCCGGCCGAGCGTCGCCGTCAACCTGTCGGCCCGCTCGCTGCTCGACCTCGGCCTCGCCGACGCCATCGAGGCGGTGCTGGCGCTGCACGGCCTCGACCCGCACCGGCTCAAGCTCGAGATCACCGAGACGACGATGCTCGGCGAGGTGCACCTCGTGGTCGACGTCCTCGACCGGCTGCGCGCCCTCGGGGTGCAGATCGCGGTCGACGACTTCGGTACGGGCTACTCGTCGCTCACCTTCCTGCAGCGGGTGCAGGTCAACGAGCTCAAGATCGACCGGTCCTTCGTCGCGGGCATGCTCGCGTTCCCGCACGACGCGGCCATCGTGCGCGCCACGGTCGACCTGGCCCGCTCGTTCGGGCTGCTCACCGTCGCCGAGGGGGTCGAGTCGCCCGCCGCAGCCCACCAGCTCGAGCAGCTCGGCGTCGATCTCGGCCAGGGCTACTGGTACGCCCGCCCCGTACCGTCCGAGATCGCGCTCTCCATGGTCGGCGTGGTCCTCCCCGCCTGACCGACCCCGCCCTCCCTTGCGGATCACTGGGAGGTTGTGGCTGCTCTGGCGGCGCGGATGGGCGCCAGAGGCGCCCAGTGATCCACCTCTGTGCGGATCACTGGGAGGTTGTGGCTGCTCTGGCGGCGCGGATGGCCGCCCAAGGCGCCCAGTGATCCGGGATGGGCTGGTCGGGAGGGCCGCATCCCGACGAGTTCACTAGGATGCCCGGGGTGAGACTCGCCTGAGCGGACGCGGGGAGCGGTTGTGCTGCACGGCTATTTCGGCGCCTACGCCATGGTGGGCCTGCTCATCCTGGTCGGATGCGGGTTCCTCGCGACCGCGATCACCGCCAACCGCCTGCTCCGTCCGTTCCAGCCCACCTTCGAAAAGCTGACGACGTACGAGTCGGGCGTCGACCCGGTCGGCGACGACTGGGCGCAGACGCAGATCCGCTACTACGTGTTCGCCTTCCTCTACGTGATCTTCGCCGTCGAGTCGGTGTTCCTCTTTCCGTGGGCCACGGTCTATCGCGGCTTCGGCGTCCAGAGCCTGGTCGAGATGGGCATCTTCGTCGCCATCCTCGCCGTCGCTCTGCTGTACGCGTGGCGCCGCAAGGTGCTGACGTGGGTGTGACGCCCTCCGGCGAGCCCCTCCTCTTCGCACCCGCGCGGCTGCCGGTCCTGTCCTCGGGCGAGCAGAGCATCGGCATGGAGGCGCCCGCGCCGATGCGGTTCGTCCTCAACTGGGGGCGCCGCTACAGCCTCTGGGTCTTCAACTTCGGCCTCGCCTGCTGCGCCATCGAGTTCATCGCCTCGTCGATGAGCCAGCACGACTTCATCCGGCTCGGCGTGATCCCGTTCGCGCACGGCCCGCGCCAGGCCGACCTGATGGTGGTCTCGGGCACGGTCACCGACAAGATGGCACCGGCCGTCCGCCGCCTCTACGAGCAGATGCCCGAGCCCAAGTACGTCATCTCCTTCGGCGCCTGCTCCAACTGCGGCGGCCCGTACTGGGACTCCTACTCGGTCACCAAGGGCGTCGACCAGATCATCCCGGTCGACGTCTACGTGCCCGGCTGCCCGCCCCGGCCCGAGGCGCTGCTGCACGGCATCCTCAAGCTGCAGGACAAGATCGCCGGTGAGCGGGTGCCGCTCAAGCCGTCGGACAAGTCGGTACGGCCTTCGGCCGCGGCGTTCACCCGTCCCTTCGTGTCACCGCCGCAGGCCCTCCACGACGGCGGCACGACTCCCGTACGCCACAAGGTCCACGGCTTGCGGGAGCCGGTCCAGCTCGAGGTTGCCGCCGAGGTGCCTGCCGAGGTGCCTGCCGAGGTGCCTGCCGAGCCGGAGGAGACGTGACCCCCGACGAGGTCGGCGCGCGGCTCGTCGAGTTGTTGGGCGACGACGTGACCGCCGAGGTGACGTTCGGGGCGGTGACCGTCGACGTGCCGGCCGACCGCTGGATCGAGGCCGTCTCGGTCGCAGCCTCCGACGAACAGGTCGCCGCCGATTACTTCGACTGGCTGTCGGCGGTCGACGAGCTCACCGACGGCTTCTCCGTGCTCGTCCACCTGTGGTCGCTGACCCTTCACCACCATGTGCTGCTGCGCACCCGCATCCCCCGCGAGACCGCGGTGCTGCCGACGCTGATCGGGGTGTTCAAGGGCGCGTCGTGGCACGAGCGCGAGACCCACGAGATGTTCGGCATCGACTTCGCGGGCCACCCCGGGCTGGTCCCGCTGCTGCTGCCGGAGGGGTTCGAGGGTCATCCGCTGCGCAAGGAGTTCGTCCTCGCCAGCAGGGTCGCCAAGCAGTGGCCGGGCGCCAAGGAGCCGGGCGAGCACGACGACGGCTCCCCATCACGGAGGCGCATGTTGCCGCCAGGCGTACCTGAGCCCGGCACCTGGGGCCCCGAGTGATCACCGCCCTCGAGGTTGCGGCCAGGCTCGTCATTGTGCTGCTCGTCTTCCTGACCGTGCCGCTGCTGGTCGGGCAGATGGAGCACAAGGCGATGGCGCACATGCAGGGCCGGCTGGGCCCGATGTACGCCGGCGGGTTCCACGGCTGGGCGCAGCTCGTCGCCGACGGCATCAAGTTCGCGCAGAAGGAGTCGGTCGTCCCCAAGGCGGCCGACCGCCGGGTGTTCGAGCTCGCGCCGTTCGTGGCCCTGCTCCCCTACCTCATCGTCCTGGTCGTGATCCCGGTCGGGCCCGGGCAGAGCGCGAGCAACCTCGACATGGGGTTGTTCGTGGCGCTGGCCATCGTGAGCGTCGGCATCATCGGCGTGCTCATGGCCGGCTGGTCGAGCGCCAACAAGTACGCCCTCATCGGCGGGGTGCGTGCGGCGGCCCAGCTGATGGCGTACGAGCTGCCGTTGGTGCTGGCCGCTGCGAGCGCGGCGATGGCGGCGGGGACGCTGTCGCTCGGCGGCATCGCGAGCGCCTGGACCTGGTGGTGGCTGCCGTGGCAGGGCGTCGCCGCGGCCATCTTCTTCGTGTCCGGCGTGGCCGAACTGCGCCGCCCGCCGTTCGACATGCCCTACGCCGACAGCGAGATCGTCTTCGGCCCCCTTACCGAGTACACCGGGCTGCGGTTCGCGCTCTTCCTGCTCGCCGAGTACGCCGGCATCGTCGTGGTCTCGGCGCTCACGGTGGTCCTTTTCCTCGGCGGCTGGCGCGGGCCGTTCGCCGAGCACCAGCTGGGTTGGCTATGGACGCTGGTCAAGGTGCTTTCCCTGTCGTTCCTGGTGATCTGGCTGCGGGTCGCCTATCCGCGACTGCGGGAGGACCAGCTGCAAAAGCTGGCGTGGACGGTCCTCGTACCGCTGGCTCTGCTGCAGGTCGTCGTGACCGCCGTGGTACGGGTGGCGACCGCATGACCGCCCCCGGCAGCGGACTGGCTGGATTGCCTGGGAGCGGACTGGCTCGTGGGTTGGCCATCACGCTCAAGACCATGACCAGACCCTCGGTCACCCGGCAGTACCCCGACGTCAAGCCCGACCTGCCGCCCCGCTCGCGCGGCGTGATCGCGCTGTTCGAGGAGAACTGCACGGTCTGCATGCTCTGCGCCCGCGAGTGCCCCGACTGGTGCATCTACATCGACTCGCACAAGGAGGTCGTGCCGGCGCAGGAGCCAGGCGGCCGCGAGCGCACCCGCAACATGCTCGACCGGTTCGCCATCGACTTCGCCCTGTGCATGTACTGCGGCATCTGCATCGAGGTCTGCCCGTTCGACGCGCTGTTCTGGACCCCGGAGTTCGAGTACGCGGAGTACGACGTCGGCGACCTGACCCACGAGAAGGACCGGCTCCGCGACTGGATGTGGACGGTGCCCGCGCCTCCGGGCGTCGAGGCCTCCGCCGAGGAGCCCAAGGAGCTCGTCACTGCCCTGAAGGCGCTGGAAAAGCTGGAGAAGGCGGCCTCTGAGGGGGAGGCGTCGTGATCGCCGCCGCCGCCCTCATCGGTCACCCGACGGCGCCTTCCTACGCCAGCTGGCACGGTGCCGAGGCGCTGTTCGCCTGCCTCGGCGTCATGGCAGTGGGCTCCGCACTGCTGGTCGTCACCGCGCGCAACGTCGTCCATGCCGCGCTCTGGCTGGTGGTCACCCTGGGTGCCCTCGCCGGCGGCTACCTGCTGATGACCGCCGAGCTGGTGGCGTGGGTGCAGGTGCTCATCTACATCGGCGCGGTCGTGGTGCTGCTGCTGTTCGCGACGATGCTGACGCGAGCGCCGATCGGCAAGACGCTCGACCTCGACAGCGACAACAAGGTGTTGGCGGCCATCGTCGGGCTCGCGACCGCGGCGACCCTGGTGTTCCTGGTGATCGACGCGTTCAAGGGCGGCTGGGTCGACGTCCAGCACGTACCAGTCGGCTCGGCGCAGGGTGACGGCGCGGCCGTGTTCCGGTCGTGGGTGCTGCCCTTCGAGGTCGTCTCGGTGCTGCTGCTGGCCGCGCTCGTCGGCGCCATCGTCCTGGTCCGCAAGCCCGACCCGGCCGAGGACGACTGATGCACCTCGTCTACCCGCTCGTGGTCGCCTCGCTGCTCTTCGGCATCGGGGTGTACGGGGTGCTCGCGCGCCGCAACCTGGTCCTGGTCCTGATGTCCGTCGAACTCATGCTCAACGCGGTCAACCTCAACCTCGTCGCGTTCGACGCCTGGTGGCGCGACACCGCGCTGCACTCCGGTCAGGTGTTCGCACTGTTCGTCATCGTCATCGCGGCGGCCGAGCTCGGCGTCGGGCTGTCCATCGTGCTGTCCGTCTTCCGCCATCGGTCGACCGTCAACATCGACGAGATCGACCAGCTGAGCGACCGCGACCCGGTGACCCGATGAGCCCCGTCGCCTGGCTCGTGCCGGTCGCCCCTGCCTTCTTCGCGTTCGTGGCCCTGCTGCTCGGCCGGCGGCTGCCCGGCGGCCCGGCTGTCGCGACGCTGCTCGGCACCGTGGTGACGACCGTGGTCGCGATCGGGTTGCTCCCCTCGGCAATGCAGCACCCCGCCCGTACCTCGATCCACTCGTGGGTCTACACCCCGATCGGCAGCACGGGCGGTGCCATGGCGAGGAGGTACGCCGATTACGCGCCCGGCACCGGCGGGCTGACCCTGCACGTCGGCACCTCGGTCAACGGGTTGTCCGCGCTGCTCGCCGTCATGGTCTGCGTGGTCTCGCTGCTGGTGCAGGTCTACTCGATCGGCTACCTGCACGGCGATCGGCGCTTGCCGTCGTACTTCGCCTGGGTCTCGCTGTTCACCGCCGCGATGCTGCTGGTCGTCCTCGCGAGCGACCTGTTCGAGCTCTACGTCGGGTGGGAGGTCATGGGCATCTGCTCCTACCTCCTGGTCGGCCACTACCGCGAGTCACGCGGCGCTGGACTGGCTGCCATCAAGGCCTTCCTCGTCACCCGGCTCGGCGACGTGGCGTTCCTGTTCGGCATCTTCACCCTCGGCGTCGGCGCCCACAGCTTTGCGATTGCCGACGTGACACGGGTTTCCGGCTTGTCGCACGGCACCGTGGTTGCCGGCACGCTGCTGCTGCTCGGCGGTGTCGCCGGCAAGAGCGCGCAGTTCCCGCTGCAGACCTGGCTGCCCGACGCGATGGCCGGCCCGACCCCGGTGTCGGCCCTGATCCACGCCGCCACGATGGTGGCGGCCGGCGTCTTCGTGGTCGCCCGGCTCTACCCCGACTTCGCGGCGTCGCCGGTGACGATGACGGTGCTGGCGCTGGCCGCGGTGGTCACCATGCTGCTGTCGGCGCTGGCGGCCCTGGTGCAGGACGACCTCAAGCGGGTGCTCGCCTGGTCGACCGTCTCGCAGCTCGCCTACATGACCGCGGGTCTCGCCGTCGGCGGCTACCAGCCGGCGCTGTTCCACCTGCTCAACCACGCGGCCTTCAAGGCGTTGCTCTTCCTCGCCGCTGGCTCGGTGCTGCACGCTGTCGGCACCAACCTGATGAGTGAGATGGGCGGCCTTTGGCGGCGCATGCCGCTGACCTTCGTCACGTTCCTGGTGGGTGCGCTCGCCCTGGCCGGAGTGCCGCCGTTCTCCGGTGCCTTCAGCAAGGATGCGATCCTCGACGCCGCGCGCTCCGTCGCCTCAGGCTCGCGGGCCGCCACCGGAGTCGGCTCCTGGGTCGGGGTCATCGTGTACGCGGCGGGCCTGCTCACCGTCGTCCTCACCGCCCTCTACACCACCCGCATGGTGGCCCGGACCTTCCTCGGCCCCCGCCACGACGACGCCGCCCTCGACGAGTCGTCGTTCGCCATGGGTGCGCCGCTGGTCGTGCTGGCCGTCCCCGCGGCTGCGCTCGGCGTGCTGGGCTTCCACGGGCTGCTGCCCACCTGGCTGCCGTCGCCCGTGCCCGGCACCTTCGGTGTCGCCCCCGCCTGGGGCCCGCTCCTGGTGACCCTCGCGCTCGTCGCTGTGTCGGTCGTGGCGGTGCTGCTCGTCGTGCGGGCGCGTCCTGGGCAAGATCCCGCGGCGTTGCTGGCCACGCCGTTGCGGGGCGCGCTGGAATCGGGCCTCGGCGTTGACACCGCGTACCGCAGAGGCATCGTGCTGCCCGTGATGGCGCTGGGACGGTCGATGCTGGCCTTCGACCGCGACGTCGTTGACGGCACGGTCAACGGCGCCGGCCGCGCTGCCCGCTGGGCCGGCGGGGTCGCCAAGCTGAGCCAGAACGGCAACGTCCAGCTCTACGCCAGCGGCATGCTGATCGGTGCTGTCGTCATCGCCATCGTGGTGGCCGTCCCGTGAGCTGGCAGCAGGTCTTCCTCGTCGGGCTGCTCGTGCTGCCCGCCCTCGGCGCCGTCCTCGCTCTAGCGCTGCCGCGTCAGGCGGTCAAGGTCGGCGTCGCCACCAGCGGGCTGACCCTGGTCGACATCGGCGTGCTGTTGTTCGCGTGGTTGGGCGCGAAGACCGGCACGTACGGCTGGTTTGCCTTCGCGCCGATCAAGCCCGGCGGCAAGCTCCAAGGACTCGTCTACGGGGGCGGTGGCTGCCCGGCGCTGGTGAAGACTGGCCCGCAGTTCGTCTCCAACACCGACATCGGACGTCTCTGCTACGGCGGAGAATTCCGCGTCGACGCGCCCTGGTTGCACAGCATCGGGGTGCGCTTCCACCTGGCCATCACCGGTATCTCACTGCCGTTGCTGGTCCTGTCGGCTCTCCTGGTCTTCCTCTGCCTCGTCTACACGGTCTCGCACCCGCCAGCCGGTGGTCGGCTTCCGGCGCTGGTGGCCCTGGTACTGCTGCTCGAGGTCGGCATGATGGGCACCTTCCTCGCCGCCGACCTCATCGTCTTCTTCGTGTTCTTCGAGGTCGTCCTCGTCCCGATGTACTTCCTGATCGGCATCTGGGGCGGCAGCGACCGCAAGCAGTACGCCGCGACCAAGTTCATCCTCTACACCCTGCTTGGCTCGGCGTTCATGCTGCTGGGTTTCCTCGGCATCGGCCTGGGCCACGGTTCGTTCGACTTCAGCGCTCTGTCCGGCAATGGCCTCAGCCACCGCACCCAGGACCTGATCTTCCTGTCCCTGCTGGTTGCTTTCGGCATCAAGACGCCGATGTGGCCACTGCACACGTGGCTGCCCGACGCCCACACCGAGGCCCCGACGATCGGCTCGGTGCTGCTCGCCGGGGTGCTGCTCAAGATGGGCACGTACGGGCTGATCGTCATCGCGCTGCCCGCACTTCCCCTGGCGGCACACGACTTCGCGCCCTATCTCGGCGTCCTCGCGGTCATCGGCATCGTGTACGGGTCCCTCGTGTGCTTGGCCCAGCGCAGCCTCAAGCGGCTCATCGCGTTCAGCAGCGTCGGCCACATGGGCTTCGTCCTCCTCGGCATCTCGACGTTGACCACGACCGGCATCAACGGCGCCCTCATCGGCAACGTCGCCCACGGCCTGATCACCGGGCTGCTGTTCTTCCTCGTCGGATCGCTGAAGGACCGCTACCACACCGACGTCATCGACGAGATTGGCGGCGGGGCCCAGGCCAAGCTGCCCTACCTTGGCGGCCTGCTCGGCTTCACCGCCATCGCGTCGCTCGGCCTGCCTGGCCTTGCGGGCTTCTGGGGGGAGATGCTCGCGCTGCTCGGCGCCTACCACCCGGCGGCCGGCCTCAACCGCGGCCTCTACCTCGGCCTGATGACCGCCGGCGGCATCGGCGCCGTGCTCACCGCGGCCTACCTGCTCTGGATGCTGCTCCGGGTCAACCAGGGCGTCGTACCGCCGCAGTGGCGGGCCGTACGCCTGCCCGACGTGTCGCTGGTCGAGCTGGTCGTCTGGACGCCACTTGTCGTGCTGACTCTCGCCATCGGCGTCTACCCGCGCATCGTCCTCGGCATCAGCGCGGCGGCCGTCTCGGCGTTGACCGGGGGGTCGCCGTGACCCTGGTCTCCGTGACCCAGTCGGTCAACCTGGTGGCGCTGCTGCCGGCGCTCATCGTGGCGGGCACCGCGTTGTTGGTGCTGGTCGCCGACCTGTTCTGGGCTCCCGCCCAGCGGTGGCTGTCCGTACCCCTGTCTCTTGCTGGTGTCGTTGTTGCGCTGGTGTCGGCGTTCGCACTGGCCCGGGCCACGCCGCGTGCGACGTTCTGCCTGTCGCCGGGCGCCTGCTCCTACGTCGAGGACCGGTTCGCCGTGGCGTTCCAGGTCATCGTCCTGGCCTCGACGGTGGTGGTGCTGCTGCTTGGCCGGCACGAGCTCGCCGACTCGCGGCTGCCTGCGGGGGAGTACCATTTCCTCTTGCTGGCAAGCGTTGTCGGCGCACTGACCATGGCGTCGAGCCGCGACCTGCTGTCGCTGCTGGTGTCGCTCGAGGTGGTGTCGCTGCCGGCGTTCGTCCTGGTCGGCCTGCGCCGCGACGACGCCCGCTCGGCAGAGGCGGCGCTCAAGTTCTTCCTCATCTCGGTCATCGCCACCGCGGTCACCCTGATGGGCATGAGCCTGGTGTACGGGGTGACCGGCTCGCTCCAGCTCGATCAGGTAGCGACCGCGTTGAGCGACCCCGCAACCCGCCAGCCGGTGACCTCCGCGGCGATCGTGCTGACACTGGCCGGGTTCGCGTTCAAGGTCTCGGCCGTGCCGTTCCACGCATGGGTGCCCGACACCTACCAGGGCGCTCCGGTCCCGGTGGCCGCGTTTCTTTCGGTGGTGTCCAAGACGGCTGGCTTCGCGGGTCTGGTGCTCCTGCTGATGGTGGGCTTCCGCCCGTACGCCGATGTCTGGGGGCCGGTGCTCGCAGTGCTGGCCGTACTCACCATGACCGCGGGCAACCTCGTGGCGCTGCGGCAACGGCACGCGGTACGGCTGCTCGCGTGGTCATCGGTCGCGCAGGCTGGCTACATCCTCGTGCCGCTCGGGGTTGCGGCCTCAGGATATGGCCGGACCAATGCGCTGGGCGCGGCCGAGTCGGCGTTGCTGGTCTACCTCGCGATCTACGCCGCCATGAACCTCGGCGCCTTCGCCTGCGTCATCGCCGTCGGCCGGCGCTCGCCCGGCCAGCTGCTCGGCGACTACCGCGGCCTCGCGTCGCGTCAGCCGCTGCTGGCGGTGGTCCTGGCCTTCTTCCTGGCCGCGCTGGCCGGGCTGCCGCCCGCCGTCGCCGGGCTCTTCGCCAAGCTCACCGTCTTTCGCGCAGTCATCGACGGCCACCTGCCCTGGCTCGCTGCGGTCATGGCCGTCAACACCGTCATCGCGCTCTACTACTACGCCACGTGGGCCTTCGCGCTGTTCGGGCCCACGACCCTCGAACCGGCGGCCGCCCGTACCGTGCCCAGCTTTGTCACCGGGGCGATCGCCGTCACGGCCACGGTCACCGTGGTGCTGTCGGTCTACCCGGAGTGGGTCCTGCGCGCCGCCGACCTCGCCACCCGCGCCCACTGACCCTGGCTTGCGGAACATCCTGTCCCGGCGGGTGTACAAAAGCCTCCGCAGTCCCAGCGCTTGATCGGCAGTACTGTGCGGGCGAGGTCATCGATCGCTCAGGGGGACTGCGATGTACGCCATCAGCCCGGACGTTCCCGGCATCGTCTTCGTGGGCGCTTTTGCGCTCCTCGCGTGGGTGGTCGGGTCGGGCATCTGGCGCAGCAGCGTCGCGCGACGCATCGCCGAGCGCAACGGCCTCGACCCACGCGACGCGTCTGCCGTCGCACTGCTCAACGACAACGGCCTGGCAGCCGCCTATGTGCGCAGCGGCATGTCGGGGGCGCGTCCTCCGGCGGCACCCGCCCGTACCCCGGCACAACGCCTCGCCGACCTCGATGCCCTGCACGCGGCCGGCACGGTGACCGACGAGGAGTACGCCGCCGCCCGCCAGCGCATCATCGACTCGATCTAGGCGGCACTAGCCCCGCCGAAGCGTGGGTCAGGTCTGCGGAACATCGTGCACGCGGGGACGTGTAAAGGGCTCCACAGACCGCGGTCAGCGGTAGTTTTCGAACTGCAGCGGTACGCCGAAGTCCTCGCCCTTGAGCAGCGCGATCACGGCCTGCAGGTCGTCGCGCTTCTTGGACGACACCCGCACCGTCTCGCCCTGACGCTGGGCGTTGACCCCCTTGGGGCCGTCCTCCTTGAGCTTGCGCACGATCGCCTTGGCCTTGTCGTCGTCGAGGCCCTGCTTGATCGTGACCAGCAGCCGGGAGTTGTTGCCGCCGGCCGGCTGGGGCTCGTCGTGCTCGAGGGACTTGAGCGACTGGTTGCGGCGGACCATCTTCTCCTTGAAGACCTCGAGCACGGCCTTGACCCGGTCGTCGGAGTTGGCCTTGATCTCGATGGCCTCGCCCGACCACGCGATCGAGGCGCCCGTGCCCTTGAAGTCGTACCGCTGGAGGACTTCCTTGGCGGCCTGGTTCAGGGCGTTGTCGACCTCCTGGTGGTCGACCTTGCTGACGACGTCGAACGACGAGTCGGCCACGACGTGACTCCTTTTCAGATGTTGACAACTGCTTTGGCGGTCTGCCCACGGCATCGGCTATTCTCATGCGTCGCCGGTTCGCCGGCGGTTGCGGGAGGTTGCCCGAGCGGCCAAAGGGAGCAGACTGTAAATCTGCCGGCTCAGCCTACGCAGGTTCGAACCCTGCACCTCCCACCGCACCACCGCAAGGCCCTCGACCCCGCCGGGTCGAGGGCCTTCGTCGTGCCTGGAGCGTTAGGGTCGATGTATGAAGGCAACCTTGATCCTCGCTGACTACACCCGTGTGTCGGAGGGCAAGCTCGACGTCCTCGGCGGGGGCTGGACCGTGGCCGGGCCAGACGAGGTCACCATGGGCCTCGGGGTGCTCGTCGAGGTGCCGTGGGACCAGACCAACCGGTCGCACCAGATGGTGGTCAAGCTGCTCGGCGAGGACGGCCAGATCTACCCGTTGCCGGGGCCGGAGGGCGAGCCGATGCGCGGCATCGAGGCCCGCACCGACTTCGAGGTCGGGCGGCCGCCGGGCATCGTGGCGGGCACCGCCCAGCCGTTCGCCCTGGCCCTCAACCTCGCGCAGGTGCCCCTGGCGCCCGGGCGGCGCTACGAGTGGCGGCTCGAGATCGACGGCGAGACGCAGGACGACTGGCGGGTCACCTTCCAGACGCGGGGCGCGCGCCCGGCTGCGGGCACCGCCACGAGCTGGTGACCAGCACCTGATCAAGTAGGCCAACCAAGTCGCCGAGGCTAGGGGCGACCGTGTAGTCTCGGCTGCGCGTTCGGCCCCCTTAGCTCAGACGGCAGAGCGTCTCCATGGTAAGGAGAAGGTCTACGGTTCGATTCCGTAAGGGGGCTCCAGGAGATCAGTGCAGAAGGATTCGGCCGAGCCGCCTCCTTCTCGCCGATCACCAGGCGGAGTAGCTCAGCTTGGTAGAGCAAGCGGCTCATAATCGCTGTGTCGCCGGTTCAAGTCCGGCCTCCGCTACGCGCGCCGGGTCGGGTGGGCGGCAGTCTTTGGCTGCCGGCGTCCGTCTCGGCTACCCTGTATCGTCCCCGCACCGTTGAGAGAGGCACTTCCGTGGCATCCACCGACGTCCGTCCGAAGATCACCATGGCGTGCCAGGAGTGCAAGCACCGCAACTACATCACCAAGAAGAACCGTCGCAACGACCCCGACCGGCTGTCGCTGAACAAGTTCTGCCCCAACTGCCGCTGCCACCGCGAGCACCGCGAGACCCGCTAGCCGCAGTTGTGCCGCCTCTTGCTCTGATGGCCGTTCTCCCACCAGGAGGGCGGCCTTCGTGCGTGTCAGGATGGGCGACATGCCACTCGACCCCTCCTTCATCGGGCGCACCTACCCGCCCACTCCGCCGTACGAGGTGGGCCGCGAGAAGATCCGTGAGTTCGCGACCGCGCTCGGCGACCCGCACCCTGCCTACGTCGACCCCGCGGCCGCCCGGGCCCTCGGCTACTCCGACGTCATCGCGCCGCCGACCTTCCCGATCGTGGTGACCCTGAGCGCCGCCGAGCAGGTTGCTTTCGACCCCGAGCTCGGCCTCGACTACACCCGGGTCGTCCACGGCGACCAGCGCTTCGTCGCCAGCCGCCCGGTCCGGGCCGGCGACCGGCTGACCGTGGTCGTCACCGTCGACAACATCAAGTCGATGGCCGGCAGCGACATCCTGTCCACCCGCGGCGAGGTCTCCACCGTCGAGGGCGAGCACATCTGCACCTCCTACTCCACCCTCGTGGCGCGGGGCACCGCGTGACGGCCGTCGTGGCGTTCGCCGACGTCGAGGTCGGCACCGAGCTCCCGCCGCAGGCGTTCCCCGTGCAGCGCGCCGACCTGGTCCGCTACTGCGGCGCCTCCGGCGACTTCAACGTCATCCACTGGAACCAGCGGGTCGCGGTCGAGGTTGGCCTGCCCGACGTCATCGCCCACGGCATGTTCACGATGGGCAGCGCCGTGCGGGTCGTGACCGAGTGGGCGGGCGACCCCGGAGCGGTCCTCGAGTACGGCGTACGGTTCACCCGGCCGGTCGTGGTGCCCGACGACGGCGTCGGCGCGAGCCTCGAGGTCTCCGGCAAGGTCACCGAGCTGCTCGACGACCGGCGGGTCCGCGTCGAGCTGACCGTGTCGAGCGCCGGCGCCAAGGTGCTCGGCCAGGCCCGCGCCGTGGTCCAGCTCGCATGACCCAACCGCCAGCCGAGGTCACCGCTCTCGCCCAGCGACGGGCCGATGCCCGTACTGCCAAGGACTTTGCCGCCTCCGACTCGCTGCGCGACGAGATCGCCGCGGCCGGCTGGGTCGTCCGCGACACTCCCGACGGCTTCACCCTGAACCCCAAGCCGCCGTACGACGTGCTGGCGTCCGTGGGCGACCTGCCGGACCACTCGGCCGACCCCGACCAGCGGCTCGCCACGGTCAGCGTCCTGGTCGAAGGCTGGCCCGACGACGTCCGCACCTGCCTCGTGGCCCTGGCAGCGCACCTCCCCGCCGGGGTCGTCGTCGTGGCGCTCGACTTGGGCAACGTCGACGGTGCCGGTGACGTGCTGCACGAGCTCGCGACCGCCCACCCCGGCGTCATCGAGGAGCTGCACGTCGAACGCCCTGCCGGGTGGGCCGCCGCCCGTACCGCCCTGCTCAAGGCCGACGTGGCCACCGTCCACGTGCTGCTCGACCCGTCGACCGTGCTCGAGGGCGATGCGCTGTCCCCGGTGCTCGCCGCCTTCGACGACGCCTCCGTCGCCGGCGCGGGCTGGCGCGGGGTCAACGTCGACGTCGACGACCAGTGGCGGTCCTTCACCGACGCAGGGCAGGCATCAGGAGGAGAGGTCGACGCGATCCTCGGCTACCTCTTCGCCGTACGGCGCAGCGCCGGACTCGCCGTGGGCGGCCCGCACCCCAAGGCGCGGTTCTACCGCAACGCCGACATGGAGTTCAGCCTGGCGCTGCGCGAGGCGGGTGGCCGGCTGGTCGTTCCCGAGGGCCCGCTGCCGGTACGGCAGGACCGCCACCGCGGCTACCACGACTCCGACCCGGCCTACCGCGACGCCGAGTCGGCCAAGACGTACAACCGGCTGCTGCAGCGGTTCCGCGGCCGGAAAGAAATCCTTGCGCCTCGGGGTTGACATGGTAGTGAGTGACCACTAACTTAGGGGACATGGCAATGACAGCGGTTCGCATGGGTGCGGACGAGCGGCGCGAGCTGGTCGTCGGGGCGGCGCTGACGGAGTTCGCCCGCAGCGGCTACGCCGGCACCTCCACCGAGGCCATCGCCAAGCGGGCAGGCATCAGCCAGCCCTACGTGTTCCGGCTCTTCGACACCAAGAAGGACCTGTTCATCGCGGTTGTCACCAGCTGCTTCAACCGGGTCTACAACGCCTTCCTCGCCGCGGCCGACGGCAAGGCCGGCATGGACGCCAAAGAAGCGATGGGGCAGGCCTACACCGTCCTGCTCCAGGACCGCGAACTGCTCACCACCCAGATGCATGCGTACGCGGCGGCCGACGACCCGGAGATCCGGGAGGCGACCCGCAACGGCTTCCGCCGGCTCTGGCTGCTCGTCCAGCGGGCCACCGGCCTGCCGGACGAAGGGATCGTCGAGTTCTTCGCCACCGGCATGCTGATCAACGTGGCCGCGTCGCTCGACCTGCCGCACCTCAGGGAGCCGTGGGCGCAGGGCCTCATCGCACTGACCTGCCCCGACATGATCGTCGACTAGTTTCCCGTTCCAAGGGATCCCTCGAGTCCTTGCATAAGCAACTAAGTTAGTGACCACTCACATACTTCGGAGGATGTCATGACCATCACCACCCCCGCCCGGCCCCCGGCCGTGGCCCGCCCCCGCGCCGCGATGTGGGCGTTCATCGTCACGGCGCTCGCGCTGTTCATGGTCTCGCTCGACAACCTGGTCGTGACGATGGCGCTGCCCGCCATCCGTACCGAGCTGCACGCCGGCATCCAGGGTCTCGAGTGGACCGTCAACGCCTACACGCTGACGTTCGCCGTGCTGCTGCTGACCGGGGCGACGCTCGGCGAGCGCTTCGGCCGGCGCCTGCTGTTCGTCGGCGGTCTCACCGTCTTCACCCTCGCTTCGGCCGCCGCCGCTCTGGCGCCCAACATCGGCACCCTGATCGCAGCGCGGGCGGTCCAGGGCGTCGGCGGCGCCATCGTGGTGCCGCTCACGCTGACCCTGCTCTCGCAGGCCGTCCCGCCGGCCAAGCGTGGCCTGGCGCTGGGGGCCTGGGGCGCCGTCGGCGGTCTTGCCATCGCCATCGGCCCGCTGGTCGGCGGCGCCGTCGTCGAGGGTGCGTCGTGGCAGTGGATCTTCTGGCTCAACGTGCCGATCGGCATCGTCCTGGTGCCGCTGGCGTGGCGCATGCTCGAGGAGAGCCACGGCCCCGCCGCCAAGCTCGACCTTCCCGGTGTCGGTCTGGCGATCGCCGGACTCTTCGGCGTGGTGTTCGGCGTCATCCGCGGCAACAGCGTCGGCTGGACCAGCGCCCAGGTCCTGACCGCTCTCATCGCGGGGACGCTGCTGGTCTTCGCCTTCGTCGCGTACGAGCTCCGTACCCCTGAGCCGATGCTGCCGATGAAGCTGTTCCGCAGCCGCGGCTTCGCCGCCACCAACGCGGCCAGCCTGTTCATGTTCTTCGGGATGTTCGGCTCGATCTTCCTGCTGGCGCAGTTCCTGCAGACGGTCCAGCACTACTCGCCGCTGGAGTCCGGGTTGCGCACCCTGCCCTGGACGGCAGCACCGGTCTTCGTCGCCCCGATCGCCGGCATCCTGTCGGACAAGATCGGTGGCCGCCCGCTGCTCGTCGTCGGCCTGGTGATGCAGGCCCTCAGCCTCGGCTGGATGGCCAGTGTGACGACCGTCTCGGTGTCCTACGCCAGCCTGGTGCCGCCGTTCATCCTCGGTGGCGTGGGCATGGGGCTGTTCTTCGCCCCCGTTGCCAACGTGGTGCTGTCGTCGGTCCGCCGTGACCAGGAGGGCATTGCCTCCGGCGCCAACAACGCGATCCGCGAGCTCGGCGGGGTGTTCGGCATCGCGGTCCTGGCGTCGATCTTCACCGCCAAGGGCGGCTACACCTCCGGCGAGGCGTTCGTCAACGGCCTGACCCCCGCCCTTTGGGTCGGCGCAGTCATCGTCGCTGCCGGTGCGGTGTGCGCGGCCTTCATCCCGGGTCGCGGCGTCACGACCGTCACCGCCGACGACGCGGTGGCCGAGCAAGTCCTGGTCTCGGCCAGCTGACCGGAAACACCCCAATGACGGGGAGCCCCCTGGTCGCCCTGGCGGCCACGGGGCTCCCCGTCATTGGGGCACACAAGGGGTCGGCCCGTTACTGGGCCTCGCCCAGCACCTCGGCCATGCGGGTCACGCCGGTGACGAGGTCGTCGTCGCCGAGCGCGTACGACAGCCTGAAGTAGCCGGGAGTGCCGAACGCCTCGCCGGGCACCACAGCGACACCCGCCTCGTCGAGCAGCAGCTCTGCGAGGCCTGCTGACGACTCGACCTTTCGGCCGCGGATGGTCTTGCCGATCAGCGCCTTGACCGACGGGAACACGTAGAACGCGCCGAGCGGCTCGGGGCAGGTGACGCCCGGGATCTCGTTGAGCAGCTTGACCATGATCTTGCGGCGCCGGTCGAACGCCGCCCGCATCTCGTCGACGGCGGTCAGGTCGCCGCTCACCGCAGCGAGGGCCGCGTACTGGGCGATGTTGTTGACGTTGCTCGACAGGTGCGACTGCAGGTTGGTCGCGGCCTTGGTGACGTCGGCGGGGGAGATCATCCAGCCGACCCGCCAACCGGTCATTGCGTACGTCTTCGCGACGCCGTTGACCACGATGCAGGTGTTGGCGAGCTCAGGAACCGCGACCGGCATGGAGACCGCCTCGGCACCGTCGTAGGTCAGGTGCTCGTAGATCTCGTCGGCGATGACCCAGATGCCGTGCTCGACGGCCCAGCGGCCGATGGCCTCAACCTGGTCGCGCGGGTAGACGGCCCCGGTCGGGTTGGACGGCGAGCAGTAGAGCAGCACCTTGGTACGCGGCGTGCGTGCGGCCTCGAGCTGCTCGACGGTCGCGAGGTAGCCCGTGGTCTCGTCGGTGAGCACGTCGACCGGCACGCCCCCGGCGAGGGCGATCGCCTCGGGGTAGGTCGTCCAGTACGGGGCCGGCAGCAGCACCTCGTCGCCCGGGTCGAGCAGCGTCGCGAAGGCCTGGTAGACGGCCTGCTTGCCGCCGTTGGTGATGATGACCTGCGAGGCGCTGACCTCGTAGCCGGAGTCGCGCTTGGTCTTGACGGCGACCGCCTCGCGCAGCGCAGGGATGCCGGCGGCCGGGGTGTAACGGTGCGAGGCCGGCTTGCGGGCTGCCTCGATGGCCGCCTCGACGATCGCCGGCGGGGTGGCGAAGTCGGGCTCACCCGCGCCGAAGCCGATGACGTCGGCCCCGGCGGCCTTCAGCGCCTTGGCCTTGGCGTCGACGGCGAGCGTGGCGGACTCGGCGATGCTGCCGATGCGCCGAGAGACGCGGGGGCGGGGGGTCACGGAAGACGTCATGGGACCATGCTGGCCCACGCCCCGACGCGGGGTCCAACCTGTATCCCGAAGGGCGAACCTGGCGGCGGCCGGAACGGGTACGGGCCGCGATGCGTTGGACCGGACGTACACCCGGTGGTTCGTCCGGGGTTTAGGCAGAAGGTCGACCCGGAAGCGTCGCCCGACGTACACTCGTCGACGTTCGGGCGATCCGCCCTCGCTCTGGCGTGCCGTCTGGCGCCTAGGCGAGCCTGGGTTCTGTCGCCCGCACGGAGGGCAATAGCTCAATTGGTAGAGTCCCGGTCTCCAAAACCGGTGGTTGGGGGTTCAAGTCCCTCTTGCCCTGCCAGGCGAGGACCCGTACGACCAGAGGTCCTCACCAGGTAGTCGTCTACGCCGCAGCACCCCGCCAGACCCGAGCAGCCAATGCAAGCCAAGGCAAGCCAATGCAAGCAGAAAGCCGAGGACGCGTGACCGAGACACGGACGGGAGGCCTGCCCGAGCGGAGTCGTTCCACCCCCGGCAGGCGCGCCGGTCGCAACCCGGTCATCTTCACCCGCGAGGTCGTGGCCGAGCTCCGCAAGGTGATCTGGCCGACCCGCCAGGAGCTGATCACCTACACGTCGGTCGTCATCGTCTTCGTGAGCTTCATCATCGCCGTCGTGTACGGCCTGGACTACGCCTTCACCTGGGTCGTCCTCAAAGTCTTCGGCTAAGCCCCGTCCTCCCTGCTCCGCCCGCCCCGCATCCGTACAAGACAGGACAAGAACCCGTGTCTGACGCTCCGCTGACCGCCGCTTCCGGCGCGCCCGGCGACCCGTTCGAGCAGCACCCTGTCTCCGAGCAGGCCGAGGCGCTCGACGTCGCCGACTCCTTGGTGCCCTCGAGCGAAGGTGGCGACGCGCCGGCCAGTGCCGAGGAGCTCGGTGACGGCGGCAACGACGACACCGACGCCGGCTACGTCGGTCCGGATGGTCTCGCGTCAGCCCCCGATGCCGTCATCGACCTCACCGAGGACGCGCCGGCCGAGGACTCGTACGAGGAGTTCCGCCGTCAGCTCGCCGCGCTTCCGGGTGACTGGTACGTCGTGCACTGCTACGCCGGCTACGAGAACCGGGTCAAGAGCAACGTCGAGTCGCGCATCGGGTCGCTCAACATGGAGGACTACATCTTCCAGATCGAGGTCCCGACCGAGGACGTCATCGAGATCAAGAACGGCAAGCGGGCCAACGTCACCCGAAAGAAGTACCCCGGCTACGTCTACGTCCGCATGGAGCTGACCGACGAGTCCTGGTCCGCCGTCCGCAACACCCCGGGCGTGACCGGCTTCGTCGGCCTCACCACCAAGCCGTCGCCGCTGTCCCTGGACGAGGTCGCCCCGATCCTGGCGCCTGAGCCCAAGGTCGAGGCCGGCGCGGTCAAGACCAAGACCAAGCTGGTTGACTTCGAGGTCGGCGAGTCGGTCACCGTCATGGAGGGCCCGTTCGCGACCCTCCCGGCCACCATCAACGAGATCAACATCGACGCCCAGAAGCTCAAGGTGCTCGTGTCGATCTTCGGCCGCGAGACGCCGGTCGAGCTCAACTTCTCCGACGTCGCCAAAATCTGACGCCCACCAGTTCCGTACCAGCAAAGAGGACATGAAATGCCCCCCAAGAAGAAGCTGTCAGCGATCATCAAGCTGCAGATCAAGGCCGGTCTCGCCACGCCTGCGCCGCCCGTCGGCCCGGCGCTCGGCCAGCACGGCGTCAACATCATGGAGTTCTGCAAGCAGTACAACGCCGCGACCGAGTCGCAGCGCGGGGACATCGTGCCGGTCGAGATCTCGGTGTACGAGGACCGGTCGTTCACCTTCGTCACCAAGACCCCGCCGGCCGCGCGGCTGATCCTCAAGGCCGCCGGTGTCGAGAAGGGCTCCGCGGTCCCGCAGAAGACCAAGGTCGCCAACCTCACCAGCGCCCAGATCCGCGAGATCGCCGAGACCAAGATGGCCGACCTCAACGCCAACGACATCGACGCCGCGATCAAGATCATCGAGGGCACTGCCCGCTCGATGGGCATCACCACCAGCTAAGACGCGTCACTCGTCACC
This sequence comes from Acidothermaceae bacterium B102, assembly GCA_033097465.1. Taxonomy (GTDB): domain Bacteria; phylum Actinomycetota; class Actinomycetes; order JAWWOL01; family JAWWOL01; genus JAWWOL01. The sequence goes on along the minus strand of AP028633.1, from coordinate 807,946 downwards.
ACAGCACCACGTGGGAGGGCCACCCGGTCCGTCTAACCACGCCTTCATTCCGCACCAGGAGACAGATATGAAGCGCAGCAAGGCTTACCTCGCGGCAGCAGCCAAGATCGACGAGAACGCGCTGTACGCGCCGCTCGACGCGGTCCGGCTCGCCCAGGAGACCGGCAAGGTCGCCAAGTTCGACGCCACCGTCGAGGTCGCCATCCGCCTCGGCGTCGACCCGCGCAAGGCCGACCAGATGGTCCGTGGCACCGTCAGCCTGCCCCACGGCACCGGCAAGACCGCACGCGTCGCCGTCTTCGCGACCGGCGAGCGCGCCGAGGCTGCCCGCGCGGCCGGCGCCGACTTCGTCGGCTCCGACGACCTGATCGACCTCGTCGCCGGCGGCATGCTCGACTTCGACGCCGCGGTCGCCACCCCTGACCTCATGGGCAAGGTCGGCCGGCTCGGCCGCGTCCTCGGCCCGCGTGGTCTGATGCCCAACCCCAAGACCGGCACGGTCACCAACGACGTCGCCAAGGCCGTCGAGGAGATCAAGGGCGGCAAGATCGAGTACCGCGTCGATCGCCAGGCCAACCTGCACGTGATCATCGGCAAGGCGTCGTTCACCGACGTGCAGCTGGTCGAGAACTACGCGATGGCCATTGACGAGATCGTCCGGGCCAAGCCGTCCTCGTCCAAGGGCAAGTACCTCAAGAAGGTCGCGTTCACGACCACGATGGGCCCGTCCATCCCGGTCGACCCGACCAAGCTGCGCAACCTGCTCGAGGAGACGCCCGCAAGCTAGCCTTTCTCCCAGCACAGAGCCGGACCCTCACCGATACTGGTGGGGGTTCTGCTGTTTTTCCGGCATCGGGGCAAGAGGACGAAGGGGCGCTGACCGATGAGGTCGACCCGTACGATCGCCAGCGCAGCCGGAGTGGCCGTCCTGTCGGCGCTGCTCGCGGGCTGCGGCCCCCTCGGTCCGGCCAAGACGGCGCTCACGACGACCGCTCCCGTCGCCGCCACGACTACGCTGGCGCCTACGGCCCCGGTCAAGGTGACGGCCGCCAGCAAGGTGATCAGCGCGGCCTCAGCCAAGGTCGACGCGTCGGGCAGCGCCAAGGTCGACGGCACCATCGTGACCAAGAGCCTGGGCGCGACGGTTACCGTGCCGTTCGCCGGCAAGGAGCGTTGGAGCCCGAGCGAGGCCGCATCGCTGGTCGTGTCAGGGGTCCAGGTCTCCGGCGTGTCCGTCGGCAAGGTGACTGTGCGGGTCACGGGCCAGGCGGTCTACCTCGAGCTGCCGTCGCTGGCGTCGCTGCTGCACAAGCAGTGGGCCAAGATCTCCCTCACTGGCGCCAGCTCGATCGGTGGCGCCGATCTCGGCCAGTTCGCCGGCCAGGCCCAGCAAGCGGCTCCCGGGCAGTACCTCCGGCTGCTGACCCAGTCGGTCAACGTCAAGGCCCTGGGCACCGCGACGATCGACGGCGTGCTCACCCGCCACTACGCCGGCTCGGTCGACCTGCAGAAGGCCCTGGCCGCGCTGCCGCAGGTGCCCGAGATCTGGTCCAAGCTCGCCACCAGCGAGGGCATCAAGGCGGTCCACGTCAACGCCTGGATCGACGCGGGGGACCGGCCACGGCGCATCACGCTCGCGCTGGCTTCGTCGACGGTGTCGCTGACGGTCAGCCTGCACCTGAGCAGCTATGGCGTGAAGGTCACCGTCATCGCGCCCCCCGCCGCCGAGACCGTCGACCTGACCAAGGGCCTGCTCGGCGCGATCAGCTGACCCGGCCGGTCGGCGCGCGGACGGGTGTGGCACCGTTGACGGTGATGAACGCCGAGCAGAGCCCTGCCCCCGTCCACCTCCCCGCCGACGACCACGTCCACAGCGAGTTCTCCTACGACACCGGTCCCAGCGCCTCGATGGTCGCCTCGTGCGAGCGGGCTGTCGCGTTGGGCATTCCGTCGATCGCCTTCACAGAGCATCTTGAGTTCACTGCCGCCGTCGAGGGTGATGCGATCGGCTCGACCGAGCTGGCACCCTCGTACGAGGACCGGCGCAGCGAGCTGGACATCGACGCCTACCTGGCCGCGATCGAGGAGTGCCGCGAGCGCTTCACCGGTCTCCGCGTGCTCACCGGGCTGGAGTCGGGTCAGCCGCACCTGTTCGCGGCCAGCGAGGCGGCGGTGCTCGCCGGCGGGCGTTTCGACCGCGTCCTCGGCTCGGCCCACGCGGTCATCCACGAGGGTGCGCTCGTCGAGATCAGCGCGCTGTTCCCGCTCATGCCGGCCGAGGACGTCGTACGCCGCTACTTCGCCGAGGTGATGGCGGTGGTCGAGTGCAGCAGCCCGTTCCAGGTGCTGGCCCACGTCGACTTCGTCGGGCGCTATCTGCCGCGTGCCTGCGGCCCGTACGAGGACAAGCCCTACGAGCCGGAGTACCGCGAGATCTTCGCGGCCCTCGCCGCGTCGGGGCGGGCCCTGGAGTTCAACACCAAGAGCTGGCTGACGTCGGTCGGGCAGCTCCGCTGGTGGTACGAGGCGGGCGGCGAGGCGGTCACGTTCGGCAGCGACGCCCACGAGCCGTGGGTGGTCGGCAGCGGGTTCGCCGAGGCCGCCGCCATGGCGGAGGCAGCGGGATTCAGGCCAGGGCGCCACCCCGGCGACTGGTGGCGGCGCTAGCCGGTTGTGGCGGGTTCCCCTGCAGTCGGCGCACGGGAAGTGCGGCCGGCGGATGTGACTCCTTTGACGGTCCGGCCCGCGCTCCGTAGTCTTGACCCTGCCCAAGACCGCCGGTTGCCTCCCTGTGTACCTCGCAGGAAGGCCGAAGGCCCCGCTGATGCGGGCGGCCCGCGCAGGAGTTCGTAGCAGCAGCATGCGCTCGACGCATGTTTCCGCCCCGTGCGCCCTGCGCCGGGGCGTTCGTGTTTCCTGCGGGACTTCGAGGATTCCTCCACCGGCTGTAGATCCCGATGCACCCCGGAAGGAGGCCCATGGCAAGGCCCGACAAGGTGTCCGCGGTTGCGGAGATCGCGGATGGTTTTCGCGACTCCAAGGCTGCAGTGCTCACCGAGTACCGCGGCCTCACCGTGGCGCAGCTCAAGACGCTGCGCCGCAACCTGGGGACCGACACGACCTATGCGGTCGTCAAGAACACCCTGACCAAGCGCGCCGTACGGGAGTCCGACATCCCGAGCGACGCCGCTGACCAGCTCGAGGTGCTCCTCGAGGGCCCGACCGCCATCGCGTTCATCGGCGGCGACCCGGTCGAGGCGGCCAAGGGCCTGCGCGACTTCGCCAAGGCCAACCCGCTGCTCATCATCAAGGGCGGCGTGCTCGACGGGAAGGCGCTCACGGCGGACGAGATCCGCAAGCTCGCCGACCTCGAGAGCCGCGAGGTGCTGCTGTCCAAGATGGCCGGCGCGCTGCTCGCATCGCTGTCCAACGCTGCATCGCTGTTCCAGGCGCCGCTGTCCCAGGCTGCCCGCCTGGTCGAGGCGCTGCGGCTCAAGGCCGACGCCGACCCCAGCATCCTGCGCGGGGGAGCCGGCACGCCGGCACCCGCACCGGTCGCTGAGGTCGCTGAGGCAGAGGTCGTGGACGAGGCCCCCGTGGCCGAGACTGCACCTGCCGAGACCGCGACGGACGAGGTTGCGACGGACGAGGCTGCACCTGCCGAGACCGCGACGGACGAGGCAGCACCTGCCGAGACCGCGACGGACGAGGCAGCACCGGCCGAGACCGCAACGGACGAGGCCCCTGCGGCCGAGGCCAGCACCGAGACCACGGCTGACGCCGAGGCCTGATCGGCGTACGACCTGCAGCTTGCCCCATCCGTAGCACCGTCCCACCCACCGACAGACCACGGCATCAGCCGTTAGACCACCTTCCAGAAGGGAACCCGCCACCATGGCGAAGCTCAGCACCGACGAGTTGCTCGACGCGTTCAAGGAAATGACCCTCATCGAGCTCTCTGAGTTCGTGAAGTCCTTCGAGGACACCTTCGGCGTCACCGCCGCCGCCCCGGTCGCGGTTGCCGCTGCCGGCGGTGCCGGTGGAGCTGCTGCCGCCGAGGTCGAGGAGGAGAAGGACGAGTTCGACGTCGTTCTCGAGGCCGCCGGCGACAAGAAGATCCAGGTCATCAAGGAGGTCCGCGCGCTCACCAGCCTCGGCCTCAAGGAGGCCAAGGACCTCGTCGACGAGGCGCCGAAGACCGTGCTCGAGAAGGTCAACAAGGAAGCAGCCGAGAAGGCGAAGGCGGCCCTCGAGGGCGCCGGCGCGACCGTCACGGTCAAGTAGGTCCCACCGCATCACCGCAGGTCAACGACCTGTCGTACGTCCCGAGCGGGCGGTCACCGGAGCTCCGGTGACCGCCCGCTCGTGCGTTGGCCCGGCAGGGTGCGACGCGCCCGCATGCCGCTCGTAACCCGTTCGGTGCTTGACGCAGGAACAAAGCGGGGGGACTCTCTCGTTGCGGAGTGTGATGCCGATCCATCGGGCGGTCAGCTTGCGCCAGTTCGGGGCCAAATTTTGGCCCCTCGACAGCAGTGTGGCAACTCGCTACACTGCACGTTTGCCGTGCCTTCCCTATTCCCCTGTCCCGGGGAGTCTTGTGTCGTGCGCGGATCTGCCTGGCCGCCGCCCGAGCAGAGCCCTGCCCGCACCTGCGTGACTCCGGCACCCGCACCGTTCCACCGCTCTCGCACCACCTAGCACCACTGAGCACCGACCAGTTCGACCCGTACGACCCACAGCTGAACACCAGCGCCGCCGCGTACTTCGCTCGGAAGGACACCTCTTGGCAGCCTCGCGCTCGTCTCGCATCTCGTTCGCCAAGATTCGAGAGCCACTGGAGGTCCCCAACCTCCTTGCTCTGCAAGTGGATTCATTTGACTGGCTTCTCGGCAACGAGGCGTGGAAGACCCGCCTCGATGCCTCGCAGAAGGCCAACCGGGACGACGTCAACAGCGTCTCGGGCCTCGAGGAGATCTTCGAGGAGATCAGCCCGATCGAGGACTTCTCAGGATCGATGTCGCTGAGCTTCAGGGATCACCGGTTCGAGCCGCCCAAGTACTCCATCGAGGAGTGCAAGGACAAGGACATGACGTACTCCGCCCCGATGTTCGTCACGGCGGAGTTCACCAACAACACCACCGGCGAGATCAAGAGCCAGACGGTGTTCATGGGTGACTTCCCGCTCATGACCAACAAGGGCACGTTCGTCATCAACGGCACGGAGCGCGTCGTCGTCTCCCAGCTCGTCCGCTCGCCCGGTGTCTACTTCGACCGCACGCTGGACAAGACCTCCGACAAGGAGCTCTACGCGTGCAAGGTCATCCCGAGCCGCGGCGCCTGGCTCGAGTTCGAGATCGACAAGCGCGACGCCGTCGGTGTCCGCATCGACCGCAAGCGCAAGCAGAGCGTCACCGTGCTGCTGCGCGCCCTGGGCTGGACCAACGAGTCGATGCTCGAGCGGTTCGGTGAGTACGAGTCCTTCCGGCTCACGCTGGACAAGGACCACACCACCACCCAGGACGAGGCGCTGCTCGACATCTACCGCAAGCTGCGTCCTGGCGAGCCGCCGACCCGCGAGAGCGCGCAGACGCTCCTCGACAACCTGTACTTCAACGGCAAGCGCTACGACCTCGCCAAGGTGGGCCGCTACAAGGTCAACCGCAAGCTCGGTCTCACGCTGCCGTCGGACCAGGGCGTCCTCACCGAGGACGACATCGTCGGGACCATCGAATACCTGGTGCGTCTGCACGCCGGCGTCACCGACATGGTGGCCGGCGACGACCTCACCCTGCCGGTCGAGGTCGACGACATCGACCACTTCGGCAACCGTCGTCTCCGCACGGTCGGTGAGCTGATCCAGAACCAGGTCCGCCTGGGTCTGGCCCGCATGGAGCGCGTCGTTCGCGAGCGCATGACCACGCAGGACGTCGAGGCGATCACCCCGCAGACCCTGATCAACATCCGCCCCGTGGTGGCGTCGATCAAGGAGTTCTTCGGTACGTCGCAGCTGTCGCAGTTCATGGACCAGACCAACCCGCTGGCCGGTCTGACCCACAAGCGTCGGCTGTCCGCGCTCGGCCCCGGTGGTCTGTCCCGTGAGCGGGCCGGCTTCGAGGTCCGCGACGTCCACACCAGCCACTACGGCCGGATGTGCCCGATCGAGACCCCTGAGGGTCCCAACATCGGCCTGATCGGCTCGCTGGCGACCTTCGCCCGGATCAACCCGTACGGCTTCGTCGAGACGCCCTACCGCCGGGTCATCGACGACAAGGTGAGCGACCAGATCGACTACCTCACCGCCGACGAGGAGGACCGGCACGTCATCGCCCAGGCCAACGCCCCGCTCAAGAGCGACGGCAGCTTTGCCGAGGCCCGCGTGCTCGTCCGCCGCAAGGGTGGCGAGGTCGACTACCTCGCTCCGAGCGACGTCGACTACATGGACGTCTCGCCGCGCCAGATGGTGTCGGTCGCGACCGCGATGATCCCGTTCCTCGAGCACGACGACGCCAACCGCGCCCTCATGGGCTCGAACATGCAGCGCCAGTCGGTCCCGCTGCTGCGCAGCGAGGCTCCGCTGGTCGGCACCGGCATGGAGTACCGCGCCGCTGTCGATGCCGGCGACGTCGTCGTCAACGAGAAGGCGGGCGTGGTGGAGGAGCTCTCCGCCGACTACGTCACGGTCATGGCCGACGACGCGACGCGTCAGACGTACCGGATGGCCAAGTTCCGCCGTTCCAACCAGGGCACCTGCATCAACCAGAAGCCCATCGTCAGCGAGGGCGACCGGGTCGAGCAGGGCCAGGTCCTCGCCGACGGGCCGTGCACCGACACCGGTGAGATGGCGCTCGGCAAGAACCTGCTCGTCGCGTTCATGCCGTGGGAGGGTCACAACTACGAGGACGCGATCATCCTGTCGCAGCGCCTCGTGCAGGACGACGTCCTCTCCTCGATCCACATCGAGGAGCACGAGGTCGACGCCCGCGACACCAAGCTCGGTGCCGAGGAGATCACGCGGGACATCCCCAACGTCTCCGAGGAGGTGCTCGCCGACCTCGACGAGCGCGGCATCATCCGAATCGGTGCCGACGTCGCCCCCGGCGACATCCTGGTCGGCAAGGTCACGCCCAAGGGCGAGACCGAGCTCACCCCCGAGGAGCGGCTGCTGCGCGCGATCTTCGGTGAGAAGGCCCGCGAGGTCCGTGACACCTCCCTCAAGGTGCCGCACGGCGAGTCCGGCAAGATCATCGGCGTCCGCGTCTTCACCCGCGAGGACGGCGACGAGCTGCCGCCCGGCGTCAACCAGCTGGTCCGGGTCTACGTGGCCCAGAAGCGCAAGATCACCGAGGGCGACAAGCTGGCCGGCCGCCACGGCAACAAGGGCGTCATCTCCAAGATCCTCCCGGTCGAGGACATGCCGTTCCTCGAGGACGGCACCCCGGTCGACATCGTGCTCAACCCGCTGGGCGTGCCCGGCCGGATGAACATCGGCCAGGTGCTGGAGACCCACCTCGGGTGGGTCGCCAAGACCGGCTGGGAGGTCGAGGGCAAGCCCGACTGGGCCAAGCTGCTGCCCGAGCCCGCCCACAAGGGCGAGCCCGGCACCAACGTCGCCACCCCGGTCTTCGACGGTGCGCGCGAGGAGGAGATCACCGGCCTGCTCGACTCGACCCGCAAGACCCGTGACGGCGTCCGGCTGATCGGCCGCACCGGCAAGGCCAACCTCAAGGACGGCCGCTCCGGTGAGCCGTTCCGCGAGCCGATCTCGGTGGGCTACATCTACATCCTGAAGCTGCTCCACCTGGTCGACGACAAGATCCACGCTCGCTCCACCGGCCCGTACTCCATGATCACGCAGCAGCCGCTGGGTGGTAAGGCACAGTTCGGTGGCCAGCGGTTCGGTGAGATGGAGGTGTGGGCGCTCGAGGCCTACGGCGCTGCCTACGCGCTGCAGGAGCTGCTCACCATCAAGTCCGACGACGTCCTGGGCCGGGTCAAGGTCTACGAGGCGATCGTCAAGGGCGAGAACATCCCCGAGCCCGGCATCCCCGAGTCGTTCAAGGTGCTGATCAAGGAGATGCAGTCGCTCTGCCTCAACGTGGAGGTGCTCTCCAGCGACGGTATGACGCTCGAGATGCGCGACACCGACGAGGACGTGTTCCGAGCGGCAGAAGAGCTGGGCATCGACCTGTCGCGTCGCGAGCCGAGCAGCGTCGAGGAGGTCTGACGGTTCTGACCGGGGCGCGCAACCTGCTTGCTGCGCTCCGGTCTCCGGCAGAACTACTTTCGTTCCACTAAACCCTGAAAGAGGGATGACATAGTGCTCGACGTCAACTACTTCGACGAGCTGCGCATCGGCCTGGCGACCGCCGAGGACATCCGGCAGTGGTCCTACGGCGAGGTCAAGAAGCCGGAGACCATCAACTACCGCACCCTCAAGCCGGAGAAGGACGGACTCTTCTGCGAGAAGATCTTCGGTCCGACCCGCGACTGGGAGTGCTACTGCGGCAAGTACAAGCGGGTCCGGTTCAAGGGCATCATCTGCGAGCGCTGCGGCGTCGAGGTGACCCGGGCCAAGGTCCGTCGTGAGCGCATGGGCCACATCGAGCTCGCCGCTCCGGTCACCCACATCTGGTACTTCAAGGGCGTCCCCAGCCGGCTGGGCTACCTGCTCGACCTGGCTCCCAAGGACCTCGAGAAGATCATCTACTTCGCGGCCTACCTGATCACCACGGTCGACCACGAGGCACGCCACCGCGACCTGTCCACGGTCGAGGCGCAGATCTCGGTCGAGCGCCAGCGGGTCGAGGACAAGAAGGACTCCGACGTCGAGGCCCGCCAGAAGCGGCTCGAGGGCGACATCGCCCAGCTCGAGTCCGAGGGTGCCAAGGGCGACGTGCGCCGCAAGGTCCGTGAGGGTGCCGAGCGCGAGATGCGCCAGATCCGTGACCGCGCCCAGCGCGAGATGGACCGGCTCGAGGAGGTGCTCGACACCTTCCGCAAGCTCGAGCCCAAGCAGCTGATCGGTGACGAGCTCCTCTACCGCGAGCTGCGCGACCGGTTCGGTGCCTACTTCACCGGCGGCATGGGTGCCGAGGCACTGCAGGAGCTGCTGAAGAACTTCGACCTGGTGGCCGAGGCCGAGTCGCTCCGCGAGACCATCCGCAGCGGCAAGGGCCAGAAGAAGGCCCGTGCCCTCAAGCGGCTCAAGGTCGTCTCCGCGTTCCTCAACACCCGCAACAGCCCGCTCGGCATGGTGCTCGACTGCGTGCCGGTCATCCCGCCGGACCTGCGCCCGATGGTGCAGCTCGACGGTGGCCGCTTCGCGACGTCCGACCTCAACGACCTCTACCGCCGGGTGATCAACCGCAACAACCGGCTCAAGCGGCTGCTGGACCTCGGCGCGCCCGAGATCATCGTCAACAACGAGAAGCGGATGCTGCAGGAGGCCGTCGACGCACTGTTCGACAACGGCCGCCGTGGCCGTCCGGTGACCGGCCCGGGCAACCGCCCGCTCAAGTCCCTGAGCGACATGCTCAAGGGCAAGCAGGGTCGGTTCCGCCAGAACCTGCTGGGCAAGCGCGTCGACTACTCCGGCCGTTCGGTCATCGTGGTCGGCCCGCAGCTCAAGCTGCACCAGTGCGGCCTGCCCAAGCAGATGGCGCTCGAGCTGTTCAAGCCGTTCGTCATGAAGCGGCTGGTCGACCTCAACCACGCGCAGAACATCAAGAGCGCCAAGCGCATGGTCGAGCGGGCCCGCCCGGTCGTGTGGGACGTGCTCGAGGAGGTCATCTCCGAGCACCCGGTGCTGCTCAACCGTGCCCCCACGCTGCACCGTCTGGGCATCCAGGCCTTCGAGCCCCAGCTGGTCGAGGGCAAGGCCATCCAGATCCACCCGCTGGTCTGCACCGCGTTCAACGCCGACTTCGACGGCGACCAGATGGCCGTGCACCTTCCGCTGTCCGCGGAGGCGCAGGCCGAGGCCCGCATCCTCATGCTGTCCTCGAACAACATCCTGTCGCCCGCATCCGGCCGCCCGATCACGGCGCCCACCCAGGACATGGTGCTCGGCGTCTTCTTCCTCACCACCCAGCGCGATGGCGCAACGGGTGAGGGACGGGTGTTCTCCTCGGTCGCCGAGGCCCAGATGGCCCTCGACGCCAAGGTGCTCGACATCCAGGCCAAGGTCAAGATCAGGATGCCCGACCTCCCGTCGGTCGACTCCGGCACCAACACCAAGGGTGTGGCCAACTGGTCCGCGCCCGAGGGCTGGGTCCCCGGTGAGCCGCTGATCGTCGAGACCACGCTGGGTCGCGCGCTGTTCAACGAGGCCCTGCCGGTCGACTACACCTTCGTCGACTACCAGATCAAGAAGGCGCAGCTCGGGGCGATCGTCAACGACCTCGCCGAGCGCTACCCCAAGGTGCAGGTCGCGGCGACCCTCGACGCGCTCAAGGCTTCCGGCTTCTACTGGGCGACCAGGGCCGGCGTCACGATCGCGATCGACGACGTCGTCACCCCGCCGCGCAAGCAGGAGATCCTGGAGAAGTTCGAGACCCAGGCCGAGAAGGTCCAGCGGCAGTACGAGCGCGGCGTCATCACCGACGACGAGCGCCGCCAGGAGCTCATCGAGATCTGGACCAAGGCGACCACCGAAGTCGCCCGCGAGATGGAAGCCAACTTCCCGGAGTACAACCCGGTCCACATGATGGTCGGCTCGGGTGCCCGCGGAAACATGATGCAGATCCGGCAGATCGCCGGCATGCGTGGTCTCGTCGCCAACCCCAAGGGCGAGATCATCCCGCGGCCGATCAAGGCCAACTTCCGCGAGGGTCTGTCCGTGCTGGAGTTCTTCATCTCCACCCACGGTGCTCGCAAGGGCCTCGCCGACACCGCGCTGCGTACGGCTGACTCGGGTTACCTCACCCGCCGTCTCGTCGACGTCAGCCAGGACGTCATCATCCGCGAGGAGGACTGCGGCACCGAGCGCGGCATCCTGCTCCCGATCGGTGAGCCCGGCCCCAACGGCGGCCTCATCAAGCACGAGCACGCCGAGACGGCGACCTACGCCCGTACCATCGCGCAGGACGTCGAGAAGGACGGCAAGGTCGTGGCCCCCGCGGGCTCCGACCTCGGCGACGTGCTCATCGACGAGCTGATCGGTCAGGGCGTCGACATCGTCCGGGTCCGCAGCGTGCTGACGTGCGACTCCAAGGTCGGCGTCTGTGCTCTCTGCTACGGCCGCTCGCTGGCCACCGGCAAGCTCGTCGACGTGGGCGAGGCGGTCGGCATCATCGCCGCCCAGTCCATCGGCGAGCCCGGCACCCAGCTCACGATGCGCACCTTCCACACCGGTGGCGTCGCGGGTGAGGACATCACCCACGGCCTGCCGCGTGTCGTCGAGCTGTTTGAGGCGCGCAAGCCCAAGGGCGTCGCCCCGATCAGCGAGGTGGCCGGTCGGGTCAGCGTCGAGGAGACCGAGAAGACGGCGAAGTTTGTCGTCACCCCGGACGACGGCGCCGAGCCGATCGAGTACCCCCTGTCCCGCCGCATGCTCGGCTGGCGCTGGTACGAGACCGCCTCGGAGCGCTCGCGTGGCCAGTGGCGCGTCGAGGAGGGCCAGCACGTCGAGGTGGGCCAGCAGCTGCACGCCGGCGCCATCGACCCGCACGAGGTGCTGCGCATCCTCGGCCCGCGTGCCGTCCAGCTGCACCTCGTGGGTGAGGTGCAGGAGGTCTACCGGTCCCAGGGCGTGTCGATCCACGACAAGCACATCGAGATCATCATCCGCCAGATGCTCAAGCGGGTGAACGTGCTCGAGGCCGGTGCCGCGGAGTTCCTCCCCGGTGCCCTCGTCGAGCGGGCGATCTTCGAGAGCGAGAACCGTCGGCTGGTGGCCGAGGGCGGCGAGCCGGCATCGGCCCGTCCCGTCCTCATGGGCATCACCAAGGCCTCGCTGGCGACGGAGTCCTGGCTGTCGGCGGCGTCGTTCCAGGAGACCACCCGCGTCCTCACCGACGCGGCCATCTCCGCCCGGAGCGACTCGCTGCGCGGCCTCAAGGAGAACGTCATCATCGGCAAGCTCATCCCGGCGGGTACGGGCATCGCCCGCTACCGCAACGTCCGGGTCGAGCCGACCGAGGAGGCCAAGGCCGCGGTCTACTCCATGGCCGGCTACGACGAGGCCGACTACGCCTTCGGCGCCGGTTCCGGTCAGGCCGTCCCGCTCGAGGACTACGACTACCGCGACTACCGCGGCTAGTCCGTACCCCCAGCACGCCAGAGTCAGCGTCGCAGCGGGCGCCTTCCTTCGGGGAGGCGCCCGCTGACGTTAGGGTGTGCCTCAGTTCCGACAGGGGGAGTGGCATGGCCGGTCCGTCCGCACCACCGCCCGGCTATGGCCAGGGGCCACCTCCCGGGTACGGGCACGTGCCGTACGGCTACCCGTACCCCCAGCAGAACTCGCAGGACGCGGTGATCGCGCTCGTCGCCTCGCTGCTGTCCTTCGTGATCTGCCCGGTCATCCCGGCGATCGTCGCCCTGGTCTTCGCGAGTCGGGCAGCGCAGGCCATCGCGGCGTCCGGCGGTGCGCTCGGCGGGCAGTCCATGGTGACCGCCGCCAAGGTCATCGCGTGGGCGCACCTGGCGCTCGTTGCCCTCGGCCTGCTGGTGTTCTTCGTCGTGTTTGCCGGCGTCCTGAGCAGCACCAGCTAGGAGGGCGTCAGCAGCGTGCGCAAGCCGACACGCCCGCCGCTTTGACCTTCTGCGGATCACTCGGTAAGGTCTCTCCTTGTGCCTGGGGTGACCCGGGCCCTGTCGCACGCCCTGGCGTGACGGCCACCGATCCCGACCCGCCGGAGTTTTCGGAGGGGCGGAACGCGAAGAGGGCGACACGCCCGAGCGCGTGGGTCGGCGAAACAGGACGAACGAGTCGGTTTCCTCCGGCACGCCCGTACGCAGCGACACGACAACAGCACAAGTCGAGCAACTCATCTTGGACGGAGAAGCGGTGCCCACGATCCAGCAGCTGGTCCGCAAGGGCCGCCAGGACAAGGTCGAGAAGACCAAGACCCCGGCGCTCAAGGGGAGCCCGCAGCGTCGCGGTGTGTGCACCCGCGTCTACACCACGACCCCGAAGAAGCCCAACTCCGCGCTCCGCAAGGTCGCCCGCGTGCGACTGAGCAGTGGCATCGAGGTCACGGCCTACATCCCCGGTGTCGGGCACAACCTGCAGGAGCACTCCATGGTGCTCGTGCGCGGCGGCCGGGTGAAGGACCTCCCCGGTGTTCGCTACAAGATCATTCGCGGTTCGCTCGACACCCAGGGCGTCCGTGGCCGCAAGCAAGCGCGAAGCCGTTACGGCGCGAAGAAGGAGAAGAGCTAACCCATGCCACGCAAGGGTCCCGCTCCCAAGCACCCGGTCGTCATCGACCCGGTCTACGCCTCCCCGCTGGTCACCCAGCTGGTCAACAAGGTGCTCCTCGGCGGCAAGAAGTCCGTCGCCGAGCGGATCGTGTACGGCGCCCTCGAGGGTGCCCGTGCCAAGTCCGGCACCGACCCCGTCGTCACGCTCAAGCGTGCCCTCGACAACGTCAAGCCGACGCTCGAGGTCAAGAGCCGTCGTGTCGGTGGCGCCACCTACCAGGTGCCGGTCGAGGTGCGGGCCAGCCGGTCCAACACCCTGGCCCTGCGCTGGCTGGTGCAGTACAGCCGGCAGCGCCGTGAGAAGACGATGACCGAGCGCCTCATGAACGAGCTGCTCGACGCCAGCAACGGTCTCGGTGCCAGCGTCAAGCGCCGCGAGGACATGCACAAGATGGCCGAGAGCAACAAGGCCTTCGCGCACTACCGCTGGTAGTGCTCTCCCCGCACCAAGGCACCACCCGTACAGCCCTGAACCCGCACCGATCTATGGATAGGAAGTAAAGGACGTGGCAACAGACGTGGCCGCCGGACTCGCCAGGACCCGCAACATCGGGATCATGGCGCACATCGACGCGGGCAAGACCACCACGACCGAGCGCGTCCTGTACTACACGGGCAAGGCATACAAGATCGGTGAGGTCCACGACGGCGCGGCCACCATGGACTGGATGGAGCAGGAGCAGGAGCGGGGCATCACCATCACCTCCGCTGCCACCACCTGCGAGTGGGACGGCCACCGCATCAACATCATCGACACGCCGGGTCACGTCGACTTCACCGTCGAGGTGGAGCGCTCGCTGCGCGTGCTCGACGGTGCCGTTGCCGTGTTCGACTCCGTCGCCGGCGTCGAGCCGCAGTCCGAGACGGTGTGGCGCCAGGCGGACAAGTACTCCGTCCCGCGCATCTGCTTCGTCAACAAGATGGACCGCACCGGGGCCAACTTCTACCGGACCGTCGACATGATCCACGACCGGCTCAACGCCACCGCGCTGGTTCTCCAGCTGCCGTGGGGCGTCGAGGGCGACTTCACCGGCGTGATCGACCTGGTCCAGATGAAGGGCCTGCACTGGGCCAACGACGACAAGACCAGCAAGGGCGACGTCTATGACATCGTCGACATCCCGGCCGAGTTCACCGAGCTGGCTGCCGAGTGGCGCCACAAGATGATCGAGGCGCTCGCTGACAACGACGACGCCGTGATGGAGAAGTACCTCGACGAGCAGGAGCTCTCGGTCGACGAGATCAAGGCCGGCATCCGCCGCGCCATCCTCGGTTCGACCACCGAGCACACCGTCACCGCAGTGCTCTGCGGCTCCGCGTTCAAGAACAAGGGCGTCCAGCCCATGCTCGACGCGGTCGTCGACTACCTCCCCAGCCCGCTCGACATCGGCACGACCAAGGGTGTCTCGGTCCGCGACGCCTCCGTCGAGGTCGACCGTGACCCGACCTTCGACGCGCCGTTCGCCGCGCTGGCCTTCAAGATCCAGACCGACCCCCACGTGGGCAAGCTGACCTACATCCGGGTCTACTCAGGCACGCTCCGCGCCGGCGCCCAGGTGCTGAACAGCACCAAGGACCGCAAGGAGAAGATCGGCCGCCTCATGCAGATGCACGCCAACTCGCGTGAGGACATCTCCGAGGTCAAGGCGGGCGACATCTGCGCGGTCATCGGCCTCAAGCAGACGACCACCGGCGACACGCTGTGCGACAACGACAAGCCGGTCATCCTCGAGTCGATGACCTTCCCGGCTCCGGTCATCAGCGTCGCGATCGAGCCCAAGACCAAGAGCGACCAGGAGAAGCTCGGTACGGCGATCCAGCGCCTGGCCGAGGAGGACCCGACGTTCAAGGTCCACACCGACGAGGAGACCGGTCAGGTCATCATCGCCGGCATGGGCGAGCTGCACCTCGACATCCTGGTCGACCGCATGCGCCGCGAGTTCAAGGTCGAGGCCAACGTGGGCAAGCCCCAGGTGGCCTACCGCGAGACGCTGCGCCGCACGGTGGACAAGTACGACTACACCCACAAGAAGCAGACGGGTGGGTCGGGCCAGTTCGCCAAGGTCCAGATCAAGATCGAGCCGCTCGTCGACGCCGAGAACCCCGGTGGGTACGAGTTCGTCAACGCGGTCTCCGGCGGGCGCATCCCGAAGGAGTACATCCCGGCCGTCGACGCGGGCTGCCAGGAGGCGCTGCAGTTCGGCGTCCTCGCCGGCTACCCGATGGTCGACGTCAAGGTGACCCTCCTCGACGGCGCCTACCACGACGTCGACTCCTCCGAGATGGCGTTCAAGATCGCCGGCTCGATGGCGTTCAAGGAGGCGGCCCGCAAGGCGGACCCGGTCCTCATGGAGCCGATCATGGCGGTCGAGGTAACCACGCCCGAGGACAACATGGGTGACGTCATCGGCGACCTCAACTCTCGTCGTGGACAGATCCAGTCCATGACCGAGCGGGGCGGCAACCGCATCGTGGCCGCGCTGGTGCCGCTGTCGGAGATGTTCGGCTACGTGGGTGACCTGCGCAGCAAGACCTCGGGCCGGGCGAGCTACAGCATGCAGTTCGACTCCTACCTTGAGGTTCCCGGCAACGTGGCCAAGGAAATCATCGCGAAGGTGCGTGGCGAGTGAGGAACGAACGAGCCCTGCACGAGCGCATGAAAACAGCGAAGGTGCGCGGCGAGTGAGGAACGAACGAGCCCTGCACGAGCGCATGAAAACAGTGAAGGTTCGGGGCGAGTAGCCCGCAGTTCCGGCACCACCTGCTGCACCAGCACCACCCACCAGACGTCAACAGGCAAGCACGAAACGTCGTACGGCGACGGATCAGTCCACAGGAGGACACACAGTGGCGAAGGCCAAGTTCGAGCGGACCAAGCCGCACGTCAACATCGGCACCATCGGTCACATCGACCATGGCAAGACGACGTTGACCGCGGCCATTACCAAGGTGCTGCACGACAAGTACCCGACTCTCAATCCCTTCACGCCGTTCGACCAGATCGACAAGGCACCGGAGGAGCGCGAGCGCGGCATCACTATCTCGATCGCGCACGTCGAGTACCAGACGGAGTCGCGGCACTACGCGCACGTCGACTGCCCCGGGCACGCCGACTACATCAAGAACATGATCACCGGTGCGGCCCAGATGGACGGCGCGATCCTCGTGGTCGCCGCCACTGACGGCCCGATGCCGCAGACCCGCGAGCACGTGCTGCTGGCCCGCCAGGTCGGTGTCCCGTACATCGTCGTGGCGCTCAACAAGTCCGACATGGTCGACGACGAGGAGATCCTCGAGCTCGTCGAGCTCGAGGTCCGCGAGCTGCTGTCGGCTCAGGACTACCCGGGCGACGACCTGCCGGTCGTGCGCGTCTCGGCGCTCAAGGCGCTCGAGGGCGACCCCGAGTGGAGCGCCAAGCTCATCGGTCTGATGGACGCGGTCGACGAGTCGATCCCGCAGCCCGTCCGTGACGTCGAGAAGCCGTTCCTCATGCCCATCGAGGACGTCTTCACGATCACCGGTCGTGGCACCGTCGTCACCGGTCGCATCGAGCGCGGCATCGTCAAGGTCAACGAGACGGTCGACATCGTCGGCATCAAGGAGACCAAGCAGACGACGACCGTCACCGGTGTCGAGATGTTCCGCAAGCTGCTCGACGAGGGCCAGGCCGGCGAGAACGTCGGACTGCTCCTGCGCGGCATCAAGCGTGAGGACGTCGAGCGCGGCCAGGTCGTCATCAAGCCCGGCACGACCACCCCGCACACCGACTTCGAGGCCCAGGTCTACATCCTGAGCAAGGAGGAGGGTGGCCGCCACACGCCGTTCTTCAACAACTACCGCCCGCAGTTCTACTTCCGCACCACGGACGTCACCGGCGTCGTCGACCTGCCCGAGGGCACGGAGATGGTCATGCCCGGCGACAACACCGAGATGACGGTCGCGCTGATCCACCCGATCGCGATGGAGGACGGCCTCCGCTTCGCCATTCGTGAGGGTGGCCGCACCGTCGGTGCCGGTCGCGTCACCAAGATCATCAAGTAGTACCAGCAACAAGCGCTGTGACGGCTGGGCCCCAGGCCCAGCCGTCGCGGTGCGCACCAACCTTGACATGTCAAACGGCAGCAGCAATTGCACAGAAGGACAAGAGATCCTTATGGCGGGACAGAAGATCCGCATCCGGCTCAAGGCTTACGACCACGAGGTCATCGACAGCTCGGCGCGCAAGATCGTCGACACGGTGACGCGTACGGGCGCAACCGTCGTGGGTCCGGTGCCGCTGCCGACCGAGATCAACAAGTACTGCGTCATCCGCTCGCCGCACAAGTACAAGGACAGCCGCGAGCACTTCGAGATGCGCACCCACAAGCGTCTGATCGACATCCTCGACCCCACGCCCAAGACGGTGGACGCGCTCATGCGCATCGACCTTCCGGCGGGCGTCGACGTCGAGATCAAGTAGGGGATCCGTCTTCATGTCTGCCATCAGGCCAACCAAGGGCATCCTGGGCGAAAAGCTCGGTATGACGCAGATCTGGGACGACGCCAACCGCGTCGTGCCGGTGACCGTCGTCAAGGCCGGGCCCTGCGTCGTCACCCAGGTCCGCACCGCCGAGCGCGACGGCTACTCCGCCGTCCAGATCGCGTACGGCACCATCGACCCGCGCAAGGTCAACAAGCCGACCGCCGGACACTTCGCCAAGGCCGGTGTGCCCGCACGCCGCTACCTCATCGAGATCCGCACGCCGGACGCCAATGACTACACGCTGGGCCAGGAGCTGACTGCCGAGCTGTTCGAGGTCGGGCAGACGGTCGACGTCACCGGCACCAGCAAGGGCAAGGGCTACGCCGGTGTCATGAAGCGGCACAACTTCAAGGGCCTCGGCGCCGGTCACGGTGTCCACCGTGCCCACCGCAAGCCCGGCTCCATCGGCGCCTGCGCCACCCCGGGTCGTGTCTTCAAGGGCACCCGGATGGCCGGCCGCATGGGTGGCGTCCGCACCACCACGATGAACATCACGATCGCCGGTGTCGACGTCGAGAACGGCCTCATCCTGCTCAAGGGCGCCATCCCCGGCCCCGACCGCAGCGTGGTCCTCGTCCGCACCCCGGCCAAGAGCCCGAAGGGAGCCGGCAAGTGACGACGCTCGACATCCGTACCCCCGAAGGCACTACCTCCGGCACCGTCGAGCTGCCGGCCTCGGTCTTCGACGTCCAGGTCAACATCCCGTTGATCCACCAGGTCGTCGTCGCCCAGCTGGCCGCGGCTCGTCAGGGCACCGCGTCGACCAAGACGCGGGGCGAGGTGAGCGGCGGTGGGCGCAAGCCGTACCGCCAGAAGGGCACCGGCCGGGCTCGTCAGGGCTCAATCCGCGCGCCTCAGTTCGTCGGCGGTGGTGTCGTCCACGGCCCCACGCCGCGTGACTACTCGCAGCGGACCCCCAAGAAGATGATCGCTGCCGCCCTGCGCGGCGCGCTGTCCGACCGGGCCCGCGGCGGCCGCATCCACGTCGTCACGCAGTTCGCTGCCGGCGAGGCGCCCTCGACCAAGACCGCGATCTCCGTGCTGCTGGCCATCGCCAGCAGCCGGCACGTGCTGGTCGTGGCCGAGCGCACCGACGCCCAGACCTGGAAGAGCCTGCGCAACGTCGAGTCGGTCCACCTCATCTCGCCCGGCCAGCTCAACACGTACGACGTGCTGGTCAGCGACGACGTGGTGTTCACCGCCGAGGCGCTCGAGTCCTTCCTGGCTCGTACGGCACCCGGCAGCACCGTCGTCGTCGAGGCCCCGGCTCCGGTCGAGGCAGCGCCGGCCAAGAAGGCTCCGGCCAAGAAGGCGGCAGCGGCCAAGCCGGCTGCGGTCGTCGAGGAGCCCGCCACGGACGAGGCCCTGGCGGCCACCGCCACGGACGAGCTCGAGCCCGACGCAAGCAGTGACATTGCTCAGGAGGACGAGGCATGATCCCCGACCCGCGCGACGTGCTGCAGAAGCCGGTCATCAGCGAGAAGAGCTACGGCCTGCTCGATGACAACAAGTACACGTTCATCGTCCGGCCGGACGCGAACAAGACCGAGATCAAGATCGCGGTCGAGAAGATCTTCAACGTGACGGTGACCAGCGTCAACACGCTCAACCGCTCAGGCAAGCGCAAGCGCACCCGGTTCGGGTACGGGCAGCGCAAGGCCACCAAGCGCGCGATCGTCAGCCTCAAAGAGGGCGACCGCATCGACATCTTCGGTGGTCCGGTCTCCTGACCGGGTACTCGATAGCTGATTGGGACTAAGGACTTCGATGGCCATCATCAAGTACAAGCCGACGACCCCGGGCCGACGTGGCTCGAGCGTTGCCGACTTCGCCGAGATCACCCGGGACACGCCGGAGAAGTCGCTCGTGCGTCCGGTGCACAGCAAGGGCGGTCGTAACAACACCGGCCGGGTCACCGTGCGCCACCAGGGCGGCGGGCACAAGCGTGCCTACCGGCTGATCGACTTCCGTCGCAACGACAAGGACGGCGTGCCGGCCAAGGTCGCTCACATCGAGTACGACCCCAACCGCACCGCCCGCATTGCCCTGCTGCACTACGCGGATGGCGAGAAGCGCTACATCATCGCCCCCGCCAAGCTGGCGCAGGGTGACGTGGTCGAGTCGGGTCCGGCGAGCGACATCAAGCCGGGCAACAACCTGCCGCTGCGCAACATCCCGGTCGGTACGGTCATCCACGCCATCGAGCTCCGTCCCGGTGGCGGCGCCAAGATCGCCCGCTCCGCCGGCGCGAGCGTCCAGCTCGTGGCCAAGGACGGACCGTACGCCCAGCTGCGGATGCCCTCGGGCGAGATCCGCAACGTCGACGTCCGCTGCCGCGCCACGGTCGGCGAGGTCGGCAACGCCGAGCAGTCGAACATCAACTGGGGCAAGGCCGGCCGCATGCGCTGGAAGGGCAAGCGCCCCTCCGTCCGTGGTGTCGCCATGAACCCGATCGACCACCCGCACGGTGGTGGTGAGGGCAAGACCTCCGGTGGTCGCCACCCGGTCACCCCGTGGGGCAAGCCCGAAGGTCGCACCCGGCACGCCAACAAGCCGAGCGACCGCCTCATCATCCGCCGCCGCAAGACCAACAAGAAGCGCTAGGGGCGAGGGACAACATGCCGCGCAGCCTGAAGAAGGGCCCGTTCGTCGACGACCACCTGATCAAAAAGGTGGACGTGCAGAACGACAAGGGCACCAAGAACGTGATCAAGACCTGGTCGCGCCGATCGATGATCGTGCCGTCCATGCTCGGTCACACCATTGCCGTCCACGATGGCCGCAAGCACGTCCCGGTGTTCGTCACCGAGTCGATGGTGGGCCACAAGCTCGGCGAGTTCGCCCTGACGCGGACCTTCCGGGGCCACATCAAGGACGACCGCCGCGCTCGCCGTGGTTAACAGTGGCTGACACCCGTACCAGCAGAGATTCTGAGATCTAGTGACGAGCAAGGGGACAGTGATGGCTACCGCGGCTAACAGCCCGGCCGGCGCTTCGGCGACAGCCCGCCACGTGCGGGTTGCGCCGATGAAGACCCGTCGTGTGGTCGACCTCATCCGGGGTCTTCCGGCGAACGAGGCGCTCAACGTGCTGCGGTTTGCTCCGCAGTCGGCGAGCGAGCCGGTCTACAAGGTGCTGGCGAGCGCGATTGCGAACGCCGAGCACAACGAAGGCCTCAAGGCCGACAACTTGTGGGTCGCCACCGCCTACGTCGACGAGGGCCCGACCGGCAAGCGGTTCCAGCCGCGTGCCCAGGGTCGCGCGTTCCGCATCCGCAAGCGCAGCAGCCACATCACCATCGTGGTCGAGTCGCGTGAGCCCAAGGCAGCCCCGGCTGCCGCCAAGCCGAAGGGTAGGGCCCGATAGTGGGGCAGAAGGTAAACCCGCACGGGTTCCGGCTCGGTATCACCACCGAGTGGACATCCCGCTGGTACGCAGACAAGCTGTACAAGGACTACATCAAGGAAGACGTCTCCATCCGCAAGATGATGTCCAAGGGCATGGAGCGGGCCGGCATCAGCCGGGTCGACATCGAGCGCACCCGTGACCGGGTCCGCGTCGACATCCACACCGCACGCCCGGGCATCGTCATCGGCCGTCGTGGCGCCGAGGCCGACCGCATCCGCGGCGACCTCGAGAAGCTGACCGGCAAGCAGGTGCAGCTGAACATCCTCGAGGTCAAGAACCCCGAGATCGACGCGCAGCTGGTCGCCCAGGGTGTCGCGGAGCAGCTGTCCAGCCGGGTGTCGTTCCGTCGTGCGATGCGCAAGTCGATGCAGTCCGCCCTCAAGGGTGGAGCCAAGGGCATCCGGGTCCAGTGCTCCGGTCGCCTGGGTGGCGCCGAGATGAGCCGGTCGGAGTTCTACCGCGAAGGCCGCGTGCCGCTGCACACCCTGCGCGCCAACATCGACTACGGCTTCTACGAGGCGCGGACGACCTTCGGTCGTATCGGCGTCAAGGTCTGGATCTACAAGGGCGACGTCGTGCAGAGCCGCGCCGAGCGCGAGGCGGCCGAGGCTGCCCTGCGTGCGGCCCAGCGTGCGCGGCCGGCCCGCCCGGCCCGCACCGAGCGCCCCACCCGTACGGCCAACAGCCGTCGTGACGGGGGCACCGGTGAGCCGGTGGCCGCGAGCGCCGAGGTCAGCGATGCCGCTGCGCCGGCTGTCGAGGCCGTCGAGACCAACCCCGAGGCAACCCCCGTCGAGACCGGATCGGAGGCATAGGGATGCTGATTCCCCGGCGCGTCAAGCACCGCAAGCAGCACCACCCCAGCCGTTCCGGTGCCTCCAAGGGCGGCACCAAGGTCACGTTCGGCGAGTACGGCATTCAGGCCCTCGAGCCGGCGTACGTGACCAACCGGCAGATCGAGTCGGCCCGTATCGCGATGACCCGCCACATCAAGCGTGGCGGCAAGGTCTGGATCAACATCTACCCGGACCGCCCCATCACCAAGAAGCCGGCCGAGACCCGCATGGGTTCCGGCAAGGGTTCGCCGGAGTGGTGGATCGCCAACGTCAAGCCGGGTCGGGTGATGTTCGAGCTGGCCTACCCCAACGAGGTCATCGCCAAGGAGGCCCTGACTCGGGCCATCCACAAGCTGCCGATGAAGTGCCGAATCGTCAAGCGTGAACAGGGTGAGGCGTGATGGCTGTTCAGGACAGGGCAGAAGAGGTCAGGAATCTGACCGACGTGGAGCTGGTTGCCGCTCTGCGCGAGGCCAAGGAAGAGCTGTTCAACCTGCGCTTCCAGGTCGCCACCGGTCAGCTCGACAACAACCGGCGGCTGCAGACGGTGCGGCGTGACATCGCCCGCATCTACACCGTGATGCGTCAGCGCGAGCTGGGCATCAGCACCGCCGGGTCCGGACAGGGCGCGGCATGAGCACAGGGAAGAACATGAGCGACACCACCGCCAAGCCGGCGGCCGTCAGCACCACCGACGCTGCCGCAGCCTCTGGCGCTCCCACCCGTAAGTTCCGCAAGACCCGTGAGGGCCTCGTCGTCAGCGACAAGATGGACAAGACCGTCGTCGTCGCCGTCGAGGACCGGGTCCGCCACGCGCTCTACGGCAAGACCATCCGGCGCACCAACAAGCTCAAGGCGCACGACGAGGCCAACGAGTGCGGCGTCGGTGACCGGGTCCTGCTGATGGAGACCCGGCCGCTCTCGGCCAGCAAGCACTGGCGGGTCGTCGAGATCCTGGAGAAGGCCAAGTGATTCAGCAGGAGTCCCGTCTGCGTGCCGCTGACAACACCGGCGCCAAGGAGCTGCTCTGCATCCGCGTTCTCGGCGGATCGGGTCGGCGCTACGCCGGCATCGGCGACATCATCGTGGCGACCGTCAAGGACGCGCTGCCCGGTGCTGCCGTCAAGAAGGGCGACGTCGTCAAGGCGGTCATCGTCCGTACGACCAAGGAGCGTCGTCGCCCGGATGGCTCGTACATCCGCTTCGACGAGAATGCCGCCGTGCTCATCCGGGACTCCGGAGACCCCCGCGGCACCCGCATCTTCGGACCGGTGGGCCGCGAGCTCCGGGACAAGAAGTTCATGAAGATCATCTCGCTGGCACCGGAGGTGCTCTAACCCATGGCTATCCGTACCGACCACAAAGCCAAGATGCGCGTCCGCAAGGGCGACAGCGTGCAGGTCATCAGTGGCAAGGACCGCGGCGTCACCGGCAAGGTCATCGTGACCCTGCCCAAGGAGAACCGCGTCCTCGTCGAGGGTGTCAACCGGATCAAGAAGCACACCAAGGTCACCACCACGCAGCGGGGCGCTCAGTCCGGCGGCATCGTGACCCAGGAGGCTCCGGTCCACGCGAGCAACGTCATGGTGGTCTGCCCCAAGTGCGACAAGCCCTCGCGGCTCGGCTCGCGCCAGGAGACCTACACCGACGAGCGCTCCGGCAAGACCAAGACCCGTCCGGTCCGCGTCTGCAAGCGCTGCGACGAAGCCTTCTAAGTCGAGATACTGAGAGACAAGACGATGACAGCAACCACTGAAGCCACGACCACCACTGAGGTTCCGCGCCTCAAGGCGCGCTACCGCGCCGAGATCGCGCCGGCCCTCAAGGAGCAGTTCGCGTACGGCAACGTGATGCAGATCCCGGGTGTGACCAAGATCGTGGTCAACATGGGAGTCGGCGACGCGGCCCGCGACGGCAAGCTCATCGACGGTGCGCTGCGTGACCTGACGGCCATCACCGGCCAGAAGCCGCAGATCCGCAAGGCGACCAAGTCGATCGCGCAGTTCAAGCTGCGCGAGGGCCAGCCCATCGGCGCCAAGGTCACCCTGCGCAACGACCGCATGTGGGAGTTCCTGGACCGGCTGCTCACCATCGCGCTGCCCCGTATCCGCGACTTCCGTGGCCTGTCCGCCGCGCAGTTCGACGGCCGCGGCAACTACACGTTCGGGCTCAACGAGCAGTCGATGTTCCACGAGATCGACCCCGACCGCATCGACCGCCCCCGCGGCATGGACATCACCGTGGTGACGTCCGCCACGACCGACGACGAGGGGCGCGCCCTGCTGCGTCTGCTCGGCTTCCCGTTCAAGGAGTCCTGAGCTACATGGCCAAGAAGGCGCTCATCGAGAAGGCGAACCGCAAGCCCAAGTTCGCCGTCCGTGGCTACACCCGCTGCCAGAAGTGTGGCCGCCCCCGCGCGGTCTACCGCAAGTTCGGCCTCTGCCGCATCTGCGTCCGCGAGATGGCCCACGCGGGCGAGCTGCCCGGCGTGACCAAGTCGTCCTGGTAGTTGACCCATCAGGTAACCTCATAAGGTTGCCTGTCACCCGTACCCCGTAGCTCCACGCTTCGCAGCAGGCCCTCACGGGAACCGTTGCGAGAAAGGCCCTGTGGCCCATGACCATGACCGACCCGATCGCTGACATGTTGACGCGGGTGCGCAATGCGAACCACGCGTACCACGACACCGTCTCGATGCCGCACTCCAAGATCAAGGTGCACATCGCCGAGATCCTCCAGCAGGAGGGCTTCGTCGCCGGCTGGACCGTGGAGGACGTCGAGAAGGGCAAGAACCTCGTCGTCACCCTCAAGTACGGTCCCAACCGTGAGCGCACCATCGCCGGCGTCCGCCGTATCTCCAAGCCCGGACTGCGCGTCTACGTCAAGTCGACCGCGCTGCCCAAGGTGCTCGGTGGCCTCGGTGTCGCGATCCTGTCCACGTCCACCGGTCTGCTGACCGACCGGCAGGCAGCCAAGCGGAAGGTAGGCGGGGAAGTCCTCGCCTACATCTGGTAACGGGAGGTATTCGCAGATGTCTCGCATCGGACGACTGCCGATCCCCGTTCCTTCGGGTGTCGACGTCACCATCAGCGGCCGCGATGTTGCGGTCAAGGGTCCTAAGGGCTCGCTCAACCACACGCTGGTCGAGCCCATCTCGATCGAGCGCAGTGAGGACGGCACCCTCGTCGTCACGCGCCCCGACGACGAGCGCGACAGCAAGGCCCGCCACGGCCTGAGCCGCACCTTGGTCGCCAACATGATCCAGGGCGTCACCGCCGGCTACGAGCGCACGCTCGAGATCGTCGGCGTCGGTTACCGCGTGGTCGCCAAGGGCTCGGACCTCGAGTTCGCCCTCGGCTTCAGCCACCCGGTGCTCGTCACCCCCCCGTCCGGCATCAGCTTCGAGGTGCAGGCGCCGACCCGTTTCGTGGTCCGCGGCATCGACAAGCAGCAGGTGGGCGAGGTCGCTGCCAACATCCGACGGATCCGTCCGCCGGAGCCGTACAAGGGCAAGGGCGTTCGCTACCAGGGTGAAGCCGTGCGTCGCAAGGTCGGAAAGGCCGGTAAGTAGTCATGGCTGCAGGTAGCAAGGCTGACGTCTCGCGGGTACGCCGTCTCGGCAAGGCCCGCCGTCACCTCCGTGTGCGCAAGCGGGTGACCGGCACCGCCGGCCGTCCGCGCCTCGTCATCAACCGCTCGACGCGCCACATCTTCGCGCAGGTGGTCGACGACAACCTGGGCCAGACGCTGGTCTCGGCCTCGACGCTCGACGCCAGTGTGCGGGGCGGCAAGGGTGACAAGACCGCCCAGGCCACGGCCATCGGCAAGCTGCTCGCCGAGCGGGCCAAGGCTGCCGGCGTCGACAAGGTCGTCTTCGACCGGGGTGGCAACCGCTACCACGGTCGCATCGCGGCCCTGGCCGACGCGGCTCGCGAAGCCGGGCTGGACTTCTAGTGACTGTTTTCCAGAGTGTTATCGAGAAGAGGAACGTCTGATGCCAGGTCCTCAGCGCCGCGGCGGTACGGGTGCGGGCACCGGCTCGTCCCCCGCCGGCGGCGGTAACGAGCGGGGCGGCAACCGTCGCGACGGGCGTGGCCCCGCGGCGGAGAAGACGCAGTACATCGAGCGCGTCGTCGCCATCAACCGGGTCGCCAAGGTCGTCAAGGGTGGTCGCCGGTTCAGCTTCACCGCGCTGGTCATCGTCGGCGACGGCGACGGCACGGTGGGCGTCGGCTACGGCAAGGCCAAGGAGGTGCCCGCGGCGATCGCCAAGGGTGTCGAGGAGGCCAAGAAGCACTTCTTCAAGGTGCCGCGCATCCAGGGGACCATCCCGCACCCGTTCCAGGGTGAGGCGGCCGCCGGTGTGGTGCTGCTCAAGCCGGCCAGCCCGGGTACCGGCGTCATCGCCGGTGGTCCGGTCCGTGCCGTGCTCGAGTGCGCCGGCATCCACGACGTGCTCTCCAAGTCCCTCGGGTCCTCCAACCCGATCAACATCGTGCACGCGACCGTGGCGGCCCTCAAGGGCCTCATGCGTCCCGAGGAGATCGCGGCTCGCCGCGGCCTGCCGCTCGAGGACGTCGCCCCGGCCGCTCTGCTGCGCGCTCGTGCCGGAACGGGGTCCTGACATGGGACGGCTCAAGGTCACGCAGATCAGGTCCGGTATCGGTGGCAAGCAGAACCAGCGGGACACCCTGCGGTCGCTCGGTTTGAAGCGGCTGTCGGACGTCGTCGTCAAGGAGGACCGCCCGGAGATCCGCGGCATGGTCCACACGGTTCGCCACCTCGTCGTCGTCGAGGAGGTCGACTAACCATGACGCTCAAGGTCCATCACCTGCGCCCCGCCCCCGGGTCGCACCAGCCCAAGATCCGCGTCGGTCGCGGTGAGGGTGGCAAGCGCGGCAAGACCGCCGGTCGCGGCACCAAGGGCACCAAGGCCCGCTACCAGGTGCCGACTGCCTTCGAGGGTGGTCAGATGCCGCTGCACATGCGCATCCCCAAGCTCAAGGGCTTCACCAACCCCTTCCGTACCGAGTACCAGGTCGTCAACCTCGACAAGGTCTCGCAGCTGTTCCCGCAGGGGGGTGCCATCGGCGTCGACGAGCTCGTCGCTGCCGGCGCCGTCCGCAAGAACAGCCTGGTCAAGGTGCTCGGCACCGGCGACATCACCGTCGCCGTGCAGATCACCGCGCACAAGTTCAGCGGCACCGCGCGTGACAAGATCACGGCAGCCGGCGGCTCGGCCACCGAGCTGTAGCCCAGCCTCACGTACCAGGCGTCACCGTACGACCACCTCGAGGGGTCCCGCACCGGGACCCCTCGTGGCATTCCCGCCCTTGGAAGCCCGTTGCGGCTGTTAGAGTCCTATCGGCGAGGTGTGGCGTGAGCCGGCACCGAGCACTGCCCTAAACCACTGCCCCGAATCATCGACCTGCGCAGCGTCCGCCCACCGCCGGTGGTCGCCGACGCCCCGCTCGCGAACCGCGCTGGAGGACACGTGCTGACCGCCTTCGTCCGGGCATTCCGCACGCCGGACCTGCGCAAGAAGCTGCTCTTCACGGGCGCGATCATTGCGCTCTACCGCCTCGGCACCTCGGTGCCGTCGCCGGGAGTCAACTACAAGAACGTGCACCAGTGCATCGCTGCTGCCGGCTCGGGTGGCCTGTACGGGCTGGTCAACCTGTTCAGCGGCGGGGCGCTCCTGCAGCTGTCGGTGTTCGCGCTCGGCATCATGCCGTACATCACCAGCAGCATCATCATCCAGCTGCTCGTCGTGGTCATCCCGCGCCTGGAGACGCTGAAGGAGGAGGGGCAGTCGGGTCAGGCCAAGCTGACGCAGTACACCCGCTACCTCACCATCGCGCTCGCCGTGCTGCAGTCCTCGACGATCATCGCGCTGGCCCGGTCGGGCACGCTGTTCCCCAACTGCAGCGCCAAGATCATCCCGGACACCAGCGTCTTCCGCATCGGCATGCTGGTGCTGGTCATGACCGCCGGCACCGCGGTCATCATGTGGCTGGGTGAGCTCATCACCGACCGCGGCATCGGCAACGGCATGTCGATCCTGATCTTCACCTCGATCGCAGCCCGGTTCCCGACCCAGGGCCACGACATCCTCAAGTCGAGCAACGGCACGGTCAAGTTCATCGTCGTGCTGGCAATCGGCCTGATCGTGGTCACCGCGGTCGTCTTCGTCGAGCAGGCCCAGCGCCGCATCCCGGTGCAGTACGCCAAGCGCATGATCGGCCGCCGCATGTACGGCGGCACCTCGACCTACCTGCCGCTCAAGGTCAACCAGGCGGGCGTCATCCCGGTCATCTTCGCGTCGTCCCTGCTCTACGTGCCGTCGCTGCTGACCAACGTCTGGAACAACCAGAGCTTCAAGACGTTCGTGTCGACCCACCTGAGCTCGCAGTCCAGCGACGACCGCATCTACCTCACCTGCTACGCGCTGCTGATCCTCGGGTTCACCTACTTCTACGTGGCGATCACGTTCAACACCGACGAGATCGCCGACAACATGAAGAAGTACGGCGGCTTCGTCCCCGGCATCCGCCCCGGCCGCCCGACGGCGGAGTACCTCGGCTACATCCTCGACCGCATCACCCTCCCGGGCGCGCTCTACCTCGCGGCGATCGCGGTGATCCCGTACATCTTCATCGGGCTCGTCGGCGCGACCAAGGAGTTCCCGTTCGGCGGCACCGCCGTGCTCATCCTGGTCGGCGTCGGCCTCGACACGGCGAAGCAGATCGAGAGCCAGCTGATGCTGCGCAACTACGAGGGCTTCCTCCGCTAGTGAGGCTGGTGCTACTCGGACCCCCGGGCGCCGGCAAGGGGACCCAGGCGCAGTACATAGCGGCCACCCTTGGCGTGCCCACGATCTCCACGGGCGACATCTTCCGGGCCAACGTGAGCCAGGGCACCCCGCTGGGCGTCGAGGCTCGCAAGTACATGGACGCCGGTGACCTCGTCCCCGACGAGATCACCATCGGCATGGTGCGCGACCGCCTGGCGCAGGAGGACGCGGCCAAGGGCTTCCTGCTGGACGGGTTCCCGCGCAACGCTGCCCAGGCCGAGGTGTTCGACGCGATGCTGCTCGAGCTCGGCGCCGCGGTCGACGTCGTCCTCGAGCTGGTCGTCGACGACGACGAAGTGGTCCGCCGACTGTCGGGCCGGCGTACGTGCCGCAGCTGCAACCACATCTGGCACATCGACTTCGACCCGCCGGCCGTGCCCGACGTCTGCGACCTGTGCGGCGGCGAGCTGTTCCAGCGCGACGACGACCGCGAGGCGACGATCCGACATCGGCTCGAGGTGTACGCGCAGCAGACCGCGCCGCTGGTGTCCTTCTACGCTGAGCGCCGGATCCTGGTGGGCATCGACGCGACCGGTCCGGTGGACGACGTCACCGACCGGGCCACCCGCGCGCTGCGGCCCTACCTGTCCCACTGACCCGCTGAGACCCACTCGCTGACCGCTGAGGGCTTCCATGATCCAGATCAAGACCGACGCCGAGATCGACAAGATGCGCGCCGCCGGGCTCGTCGTCGGCCGCGCGCTGGCGCTGCTCACCCAGGCCGTCGCTCCCGGCATCAGCACCGGCGAGCTCGACGCCATGGCCGAGTCCTACATCCGCTCCGAGGGCGCCGTCCCGTCCTTCAAGGGCTACCACGACTACCCGGCCACGATCTGCGCCTCGGTCAACAACCAGATCGTGCACGGCATCCCGTCCATGCGTGAGGTCCTCCGCGAGGGTGACATCGTCTCCCTCGACTGCGGTGCCATCCTCGACGGCTGGCACGGCGACTCGGCGGTCACCCTTGCGGTCGGTGACATCGACCCTGCGCTGCAGCGGCTGATCGACGTCACCGAGGAGTCGATGTGGCGCGGCCTCGCCGCTGCCCGTATCGGTGGCCGGGTCAGCGACATCAGCCACGCCATCGAGGAGTACGCCCGGCCGTTCGGCTTCGGCATCGTCGAGGAGTACACCGGTCACGGCATCGGCACCGAGATGCACCAGGAGCCGGCCGTACCCAACTTCGGCAAGCCTGGCCGCGGCCCGGAGATCGTCAAGGGGCTCGCGCTGGCCGTCGAGCCGATGCTCAACCTCGGCAAGCGGCACACCCGCATGCTGGATGACGGCTGGACCGTGGTGACCAAGGATGGCTCGCCGAGCGCCCACTTCGAGCACAGCTTCACCCTGACCGATGACGGCCCGCTGGTGCTGACCGCCCTCGACGGCGGGAAGAGCAAGCTGGCGGCCCTCGCCACCGTGGGCTGACCCTCGACAGAGGACAATGGACCCATGTCGCGTCAGCGGGACCCCAAGCTGCGGGCCTCCGACGCCGACCGGGACGCGGTGGCCGAGCAGCTGCGCGAGCACTTCGCGACCGGCCGGCTGCGCATGGACGAGCTGAACGAGCGCCTCGACAAGGTCTACGCGGCCCAGACCTATGGTGACCTCGAGCCTCTCGTCGACGACCTGCCCGGCCCAGGCCCGTACAGCGACCTGCCGGTGCCGTTCCCGGCCAACGGGACGAGCCCGGTCCCGTTCGAGCACGGCTGGGGCGGCGACCTGACCCACGGCGGCCCGGCCTGGGGCGCCTGGGGCTCGGCGTCGGTCATCTGCTGGGGCATCTGGCTGGCGTCGGCGATCAGCGGCGGGAGCGTGGCGGGCTTCTGGCCGGTGTGGGTGACCGTGCCCTGGGGCGGGGTGCTGCTCGCCCAGGCCATCGGGGATCGGGCCGATCGCGACCGGAATGACCACCGGCGACGCAGGCTTGAGTAGGGCGGGGTTGCGCTGCCAGCTCCGTCGGTTGGAGTTGACCGGCCATCTGCGTAGACTTACCCGTCGGCCCTGCCTTGCGGAGCTGGCGCACGCGTGCGCCAGCCACGAATCACCTGCGTGGTGGCCCAGGGTGAGACGAACCCTAGACGAATCTGACAGCACACAAGCGAGCGAAACGCGGAGGACATGGCAAAGAAAGAAGGCGCCATCGAGATCGAGGGCACCGTGGTCGAACCACTCCCCAACGCCATGTTCCGGGTGGAGCTGACCAATGGTCACCGCGTTCTCGCTCACATCAGCGGCAAGATGCGGATGCACTACATCCGCATCCTCCCGGGTGACCGGGTCGTTGTGGAGCTTTCGCCGTACGACCTCGCTCGTGGCCGGATCGTCTACCGGTACAAGTAGCACCCGTTCCCGCCACTACAGAACTCATCTCCATAGAGAAGGACCGATGAAGGTCAAGCCCAGCGTCAAGAAGATCTGTGACAAGTGCAAGGTGATCCGCCGCCACGGCCGGGTCATGGTCATCTGCGAAAACCTGCGGCACAAGCAGCGGCAGGGCTAGCCAGCACTCTCTTGCACCACAGCGTTCCCTGAGCGTCGCCCCGCAGGTTGGGGCGGCGGACCCCCGGTCGGAGGCCGGGGCCCGTAAGGGGTAGGGCGCGCACGACCTCCGCAGATTGCAGCAAGGAGCACGACCGTATGGCACGCCTCGTCGGCGTCGACCTCCCCCGCGAAAAGCGGCTGGAGATCGCACTCACCTATGTTTTCGGCATCGGCCGCACCCGCTCGCTCGCCACCCTGAAGGCCACCGGCGTCAGTGGTGACATTCGAGTGAAGGATCTCTCCGAGGACGACCTCGTCAAGCTCCGCGAGCACATCGAGGCCAACTACCGCGTCGAGGGCGACCTCCGACGTGAGGTCTCCGCGGACATCCGGCGCAAGATCGAGATCGGCTGCTACCAGGGCATCCGCCACCGTCGTGGCCTGCCCGTCCATGGTCAGCGCACCCGGACCAATGCCCGCTCCCGCAAGGGTCCGCGTCGCACGGTCGCCGGTAAGAAGAAGGTCGGCAAGAAGTAGTCCGGTCCTCAACCCACCGGACCGATCACCTCAGAAGAGAGAGCGCTAGATGCCACCCAAGAGTCGTACCGCGGGTCCCAAGAAGATCCGTCGCAAGGAAAAGAAGAACGTCGCTCACGGGCACGCCCACATCAAGAGCACGTTCAACAACACCATCGTGTCCATCACCGACCCCTCCGGTGCCGTTATCGCCTGGGCCTCTGCCGGCCAGGTCGGCTTCAAGGGCTCCCGCAAGTCGACGCCGTTCGCCGCGCAGCTCGCTGCCGAGGCTGCGGCTCGTCGGGCCCAGGAGCACGGCATGCGCAAGGTCGATGTCTTCGTCAAGGGCCCCGGCTCCGGACGTGAGACCGCGATCCGCTCGCTGCAGGCCGCAGGCCTCGAGGTGGGCTCGATCCAGGACGTGACCCCTGTTCCGCACAACGGCTGCCGGCCTCCCAAGCGCCGCCGCGTCTGACCCCCAGGAGATTTGATCATGGCTCGTTACACCGGGGCAGACTGCAAGCGCTGCCGTCGCGAAAAGATGAAGCTGTTCCTCAAGGGCAGCAAGTGCGATACGCCCAAGTGCCCGATCGAGATCCGGCCCTACCCGCCGGGCGAGCACGGCCGCGGGCGCACCAAGGACTCCGAGTACCTCCTCCAGATGCGCGAGAAGCAGAAGTGCGCGCGCATCTACGGTGTGCTCGAGAAGCAGTTCCGTGGCTACTACGAGCAGGCGAACAAGAAGCAGGGCAAGACCGGTGAGAACCTCCTGCGTCTGCTCGAGCGCCGTCTCGACAACGTGGTCTACCGGGCTGGCTTCGCGCACAGCCGTGACATGGCCCGCCAGCTGGTCAAGCACGGCCACATTGTCGTCAACGGTCGCAAGGTCGACATCCCGTCGTTCCTCGTCTCCGAGAACGACATCATCGAGGTCCGCGAGAAGTCCCGCGAACTGACCCCGTTCGTGATCGCCCGGGCCGAGGCCGGCAGCAAGACCGTGCCGGCATGGATCGAGGTCATCTCCTCGCAGATGCGCATCCTCGTCCACTCGCTGCCGAGCCGGCAGATCATCGACACCCAGGTCAACGAGCAGCTGATCGTCGAGCTCTACAGCAAGTAGTTCTTGTACGGTCCCGGGCCGGCACAGAGGCCGGCCCGGGCGCACCATCCCCGTGACGTCAAATAGCGGTCGTCACGCACCGAAGGAGAAACAGTGCTCATCGCACAGCGCCCCACCCTGACCGAGGAGCCGGTGAGCGAGTTCCGCTCCCGCTTCATTATCGAGCCGCTCGAGCCTGGCTTCGGCTACACGCTCGGCAACTCGATGCGCCGCACGCTGCTCTCGTCGATCCCTGGTGCCTCGATCACCAGCATCCGCATCGATGGCGCCCTCCACGAGTTCACCACCATCGCCGGGGTGAAGGAGGACGTGACCGAGCTGATCCTCAACCTCAAGGCCCTCGTCGTCTCCTCCGACCTCGACGAGCCGGCCGTAATGTACCTCCGCAAGCAGGGTCCCGGCGCGGTCACCGCTGCCGACATCGCGCCCCCCGCGGGCGTCGAGGTGCACAGCCCCGAGCTGCACATCGCGACCCTCAACGGCAAGGCCAAGCTGGAGATGGAGCTGACCGTCGAGCGCGGTCGCGGCTACGTCTCGTCCAACCAGAACAAGTCGGCGACGCAGGAGATCGGCCGCATCCCGGTCGACTCCATCTACTCGCCGGTGCTCAAGGTCTCCTACCGGGTCGAGGCGACCCGCGTCGAGCAGCGCACCGACTTCGACCGGCTCATCGTCGACGTCGAGACCAAGCCGTCCATCACCCCGCGCGACGCGGTGGCGAGCGCCGGCAAGACGCTGGTCGAGCTGTTCGGCCTGGCCCGCGAGCTCAACGTCGAGGCCGAGGGCATCGACATCGGCCCGTCCCCGTCCGACGCGGCGCTGATGGCCGACCTCGCCCTGCCGATCGAGGACCTCGACCTGACGGTGCGGTCGTACAACTGCCTCAAGCGCGAGGGCATCCACTCGGTGGGCGAGCTCGTCTCGCGCAGCGAGGCCGACCTGCTCGACATCCGCAACTTCGGCGCCAAGTCGATCGACGAGGTCAAGGGCAAGCTCGCCGGCATGGGTCTGCAGCTCAAGGACTCCCCGCCCGGGTTCGACCCGACCAACGTCGTCGACACCTACGGCACCGACGACTACGACGACACGAGCTACGCCGAGACCGAGCAGCTCTAACCTTCCTCAGCCCTCCCGCACAGCACCCGCCCCACCACGAGAAAGCGACAACCATGCCTACGCCTACGAAGGGCCCGCGGCTCGGTGGCTCACCGTCGCACGAACGGCTCATGCTGGCCAACCTGGCCACCGCGCTGTTCGAGCACGGCAAGATCACCACCACCGAGACCAAGGCCAAGCGGCTGCGCCCGTTGGCCGAGCGGCTCATCACCAAGGCCAAGCGTGGCGACATCCACGCCCGCCGTACGGTGGCCCGCCAGATCCACGACAAGACCGTGCTGCACGTGCTCTTCTCGGAGATCGGCCCCCGGTACGAGAACCGCCCGGGCGGCTACACCCGCATCACCAAGATCGGTCCGCGCAAGGGCGACAACGCCCCCATGGCGGTCATCGAGCTGGTCGAGGCGCTGACCGTGGCCCAGACGGCGGTCGGCGAGGCCGAGCGCGCACGCGGTACGCGTACCGCTCCGCGCAAGGCGACCACCCCGGCCGTTGCGGCCGCGGCGGCCGACCTGGCCGACGAGTCCCCGACCGCGGCAGCCGTCGCAGCCGAGGCCGAGGTCGAGACGGCCGAGGTCCACCCGGTCCCGACCGAGGGCGACACCGAGGCCAGCCCCGAGGAGGCCGAGGTCGAGCAGATCGCGGTTCCCGCCGAAGGTGGCGACACCGAGGTCGTGACCGAGGCTGCCGAGCCCGAGGCCAGCACCGAGGCCTGAGTTGGTCCCGCACGATCCTGAGGCATCGAACGAGCCCGCCACTCCCAAGAGGGAGGGCGGGCTCGTCCGCGTGCGGATCGACCTTGCCTACGACGGCGGCGCCTTCTACGGCTGGGGCGTCCAGCCGGGACTGCCGACGGTGCAGGGCCTGATCGAGGCCGCGCTGTCCACCGCCCTCCGCCTGCCGCCGGACACCTACCGGCTCATCGTCGCGGGCCGCACCGACGCGGGCGTCCACGCCCGCAGCCAGGTCGCCCACATCGACCTGCCGAGCCAGGAGTACGGGCGCTCGGGTGCCGGTGAGCTGGTCCGCAGGCTCAACGGGTTGCTGCCCGACGACATCCGGGTCTTCGCGGTCACCCGAGCCGCGGAAGGCTTCGATGCGCGCTTCTCGGCGCTGTCCCGTGAGTACCAGTACCGCGTGGTCGCCGCCCCGGTCATCCCCGACCCGCTGCGCCGCCACGACACGCTCGCCTGGGAGCGGCCGCTCGACCTCGACCGGCTCCGCGAGGCGTCTGCCCTGCTCCTCGGCCAGCACGACTTTGCGGCGTTCTGCCGCCGTCGCGCGGGCGCGACCACGATCCGGTCGCTGCGATCGCTCGACTGGGCCTCGTACGACGACGGTCTGCTGGTGGCCACCGTCATCGCCGACGCGTTCTGCCACTCGATGGTCCGGTCCCTCGTCGGCGCCTTGCTCGCGGTGGGCGACGGCCGCAAGCCGGTCGAGTTCCCCGCCTCGCTGCTCGACACGGCCGACCGCGCCGGCGACGTCACGGTCGCCCCCGCCCACGGACTCACGCTCATCGCCATCCGCTATCCCGAGCCGGCCGACTACGCAGCCCGCGCCGACGTCACCCGGGCCCTGCGCGAGTCGTCGGAATGAGCCGGTTCGACCGCGGTTGAACAAGGGCATGAGCCTCCTGTTCGAGCCCTTGACCCTGGGCACCACGACGTTCCGCAACCGGGCCTGGGTCGCTGCCATGTGCCAGTACTCCTCGACCGACGGCGCGCCCAACGACTGGCACCTCGTCCACCTCGGCGGTCTCGCCCGCGGCGGCGCGGGCCTAGTCATCACCGAGGCGACCGGCGTCACTCCCGAAGGCCGCATCTCCCCGTGGGATGCGGGCATCTGGAACGACGAGCAGGTCGCCGGCTACCAGCGCATCACGGCGTTCATCAAGGGTCAGGGCGCGGTGCCCGGCATCCAGCTGGCTCACGCCGGCCGCAAGGCCAGCACCACCCGCGCATGGGACGCACCCGGATCGGTGGCCATCGACGACGGTGGCTGGGAGACCCTCGCCCCCTCGGCGCTCGCCTTCGGCAACTACGCCACCCCCCGCGCGATGACCGTCGCCGAGATCGAGGACACGGTACGGGCGTTCGGCGCCGCGGCGACGCGGGCTGCGGGGGCCGGCTTCGAGGTGGCGGAGGTCCACGCCGCCCACGGCTACCTCATCCACCAGTTCCTCAGCCCGTTGTCCAACCAGCGCACCGACGGTTACGGCGGTGACTTCGAGGGCCGTACCCGACTGCTGCTCGAGGTCACGGCCGCCGTGCGCGAGGCCTGGCCGGCCGGCAAGCCGGTCTTCGTCCGTGTCTCGGCGACCGACTGGGTCGAGGGCGGTTGGACCGCCGAGGAGACGGTCGAGGTGTGCAAGCGTCTGAGCCTCCTGGGCGTCGACCTGATCGACGTGTCCACTGCTGGTCTCGACCCGCGCCAGAAGATCCCCGTGGGTCCGGGCTACCAGGTGCCGTTCGCCCGCATGGTCCGCGAGGGCAGCGGGCTGCCGGTCGCCGCCGTCGGCCTGATCACCGAGGCGCTGCAGGCCGAGCAGGTGCTGGCCGAAGGCTCGGCCGACGCCGTGCTGCTGGCCCGCGCGGTGCTGCGCAACCCGCACTGGCCGCTGCAGGCAGCCCACGAGCTGGGCGACGACATCGCCTGGCCCGACCAGTACGAGCGCGCCAGGCCGTAGCGGGTCGATACTCTGGCCGGCATGGCCGATCGACCGGGCGACCTGGTCCGCAGTTACCTGCGGCGCGTCGTGAACGAGCGCGACGTCTCCGCGGTCGACGAGCTGGTGGCCGACGACTACACCGGCAGCGGCAACGGCTGGCCGGGATCCAAGCCCGAGCTGCGCGCGTTCTACGCCTGGCAGTCCGCGACCCGACCGGACTGGCACATTGACGTCCAGGACCTGATCGAGGTCGGCGAGTGCGTCGTGGTCCGTGCGCACGCGCGAGGGACCATCGCCAACGACGAGCAGGGTCGGCCCCTCGCTGCGCCGCACGTCGGCGCGGTCGAGTGGCTGGCGGCGTACCGGCTGGCGGACGGGCTGATCGCCCGCATCGACCTGCTCGCCGTGCGCAGCCGACTCGGCTAGGCCCGACCCGGCAGACTAGGGTCATGGGTCACGTCGAGGTCAGTCAGCTCCGCTACGTCCTGCCGGACGGCCGCGTGCTGCTCGACGACGTCAACTTCCGGGTCGGCGAGGGGTCCAAGGTCGCGCTAGTCGGGGCCAACGGCACCGGCAAGACGACGCTGATGCGGGTGGTCGCGGGCGACACCAACCCTGACTCCGGGGGAGTGGTGCGGTCGGGCGGCCTCGGCGTGATGCGGCAGTTCGTCGGCTCGGTGCGCGACGACACCTCCATCCGCGACCTGCTGCTCGCCGTCAGCCCCGACCAGCTGCAGAAGGCCGGCCACGCCCTCGACGACGCCGAGCTCGCGATGATGGAGATCGACGACGAGAAGTCGCAGATGCGGTACGCGCAAGCGCTCACCGACTGGGGTGACGCGGGCGGTTACGACGCCGAGGTCCACTGGGACGTCTGCACGACAGCGGCGCTCGGCCTCAGCCTCGACAAGTGCCAGCACCGCAAGGCGGCCACGCTGTCCGGTGGCGAGCAGAAGCGGCTCGTGCTCGAAGCCTTGCTGCGCGGTCCCGACCAGGTGCTGCTGCTCGACGAGCCGGACAACTATCTCGACGTACCAGGCAAACGCTGGCTCGAGGAGCGCCTTGTCGAGTCGGCCAAGACGGTGCTCTTCGTCAGTCACGACCGTGAGCTGCTCGCCCGGGTCGCCAACCGCATCGTGACGCTGGAGGCGCAGACCGCCTGGGTCCACGGTGGCGGCTTCACCACCTATCACGAAGCCCGTAGGGACCGCATCGCCCGCCTCGACGAGCTGCACAAGCGCTGGAACGACGAGCATGCGCGGCTGAAGGCGCTGGTCCTGACGATGCGCCAGCAGGCCAAGATCAGCCCGGACATGGCCAACCGCTACCACGCGATGGTCACCCGGCTGGAGAAGTTCGAGGAGGCGGGTCCGCCGCCCGATCGCCCCGAGGAGCAGAACGTCCGCATGCGGCTGCAGGGCGGCCGCACCGGCATCCGCGCAGTGGTGTGCGAGCAGCTCGAGCTGACCGGCCTGATGGCGCCCTTCGACCTCGAGATCTCCTACGGCGAGCGGGTGGCGGTGCTCGGCGGCAACGGCTCGGGCAAGTCGCATTTCCTGCGACTGCTGGCCGGCGAGGACGTCCATCACACCGGCGTCGCTCGACTCGGCTCACGGGTCGTGGCCGGCTGGTTCGCCCAGACCCACGAGCACCCAGAGCTGTTCGGCCGCGCGATCATCGACATCCTTTGGCGCGACCACGCGATGGACCGCGGCAAGGGCATGGGCGCGCTGCGCCGCTACGAGCTGGGCGACCAGGCCGACCAGCTGTTCGACTCGCTCTCGGGCGGTCAGCAGGCACGGTTCCAGATCCTGCTGCTCGAGCTGGCCGGGGCGACCCTGCTGCTGCTCGACGAGCCGACCGACAACCTCGACCTGGCCAGCGCCGAGGCACTCGAGGACGGGCTTGCGGCCTACGACGGCACAGTCATGGCGGTCACCCACGACCGGTGGTTCGCCCGCGGTTTCGACCGGTTCCTGCACTTCGGCTCGACCGGCGAGGTGTACGAGGACACCGAGCCGCACTGGGACGAGCGCCGTCCGGTCCGCTGACCCGACGGCTCTGGCGTACGCTGCGGCGGTGACGGCAAACCGGGGGGCGCGACGACTTGGCGGAGCTGCCGTCGTCGCCGTCCTGGTCGTCGCCGTCCTGGCGGCCTCCGGCAGCCCGGGGCGGCTGCACCTCGGGGACCCGGCGCTGTGGCTGGCGGTGCTCGTCGTCGTCGCGGCCGTGCCGGTCCTCGCGTGGGCCGCGCTCGTGCTGCTGCGCCGCCACGACTCCCCGAGGCCGCATCGCGAGCACACGCCGTTCGACCGTTCCGGCCTCGGCATCGCACTGCTGATCCTGTTGACCACCGCCGGTCTGGCGTGGGCCTTCATCGCCGCGGTGGGTGGCTCGAGCAGTCGGCAGCTGCCGCGCATCAACATCCAGCCGCGGCAGACCTTCGCCTCGCCCGTCGCAGCCCCCCCGGGCCCGTACAAGGGTCCCGACCTGCTGCCCTGGCTCGGGGTCCTGGTCGGGCTCGGAGTGCTGGCGCTGCTCGTGTTCGTCGTCATCAACCGGCTGCGCAACGCGCCGGACGAGGTGGAGGAGCCAGAGCTGGCCCCGACGGCCGACCGGCTGGTCACCGCCATCGAGGCGGCCCTCGTCGACCTCGAGGGCGAGCAGGACCCCCGGCGCGCGGTCATCAAGGCCTACGCCCGCATGGAGGCGGTGCTGCGAGCCCAAGGACTGCCCCGTCACCCGGCCGAGGCGCCGCTGGAGTACCTCGACCGGGTGCTGCGTGAGCTCGGCGGGCAGGCCGCCGCGATCGACCGTTTGACCACGCTGTTCGAGCAGGCGGCGTTCAGCAAGCACGACGTCGGCCCGGACATGCGCGATGAGGCGGTCGCCGCCTTCCACGCACTGCGCGCGGGGCTGACCACGCCGGCGGGCGGCGCATGAGGGAGCTGCGCCGGATCCTGGTACGACGTGCCGTCGGGGTGGTCGTGCTGCTCGGCCTCACGATGCTGCGGTTGCTGACCGACCTCGGACTGCGCCCGGCCGTGGCGACCGAGCTCTACCTGCTGGCCGTCACCGCGGTGGCGCTGTTCTGGTGCTTCCAGCTGCTGGCGCGGCTCGAGACATCGGACCGGCTGTGGAGCCGCGCGGCCCGCCGCCCCGACCTCGACCGTCGCCCGGACCG
The DNA here is from genome assembly GCA_033097465.1 of Acidothermaceae bacterium B102. Lineage (GTDB taxonomy): Bacteria > Actinomycetota > Actinomycetes > JAWWOL01 > JAWWOL01 > JAWWOL01. Next base: position 767,817 of record AP028633.1, on the reverse strand, counting down.
CCTGGTGTCGCTCGAGGAGAGCGTGACGTTCTGGGTGCGCACCAGCTACACCCGCCACCGCCGGCTGCGTCCAGCGGTCCAGGGCCTGGTACGGGCCCGGCTGAGCCGCTCCGGCATCGACCTCGACCGCGACCCGCGCGCACCCGCGGTCCTCGGGCGCACCGCGTGGCACCTCGTCCACCCGGACGCGCCCGCCCCCAAGGACGACGACACCGTCGGCCTGACCGACGCCCAGATCGACGACCTCGCCCGCACCCTCACCGCACTGGGCACCCAACGAACGATGACAGGGGAACAGCACTGATGGAGCTCACTGAGGTCGCCGCCCTCGGCCAGCGCATCCTCGACGAGGTCGAGCGGGCCGTGATCGGCAAGCGGGCCTCGCTCGAGCTGGTCCTCGTGGCCATGATGGCCAACGGCCACGTGCTGCTCGAGGACGTGCCGGGGCTGGCCAAGACGCTCGCCGCGCGGTCGTTCGCGCAGGTGACCGGCCTCGACTTCGCGCGGGTGCAGTTCACCCCCGACCTGATGCCGTCGGACATCACCGGCTCGTCGGTGTTCGACCAGCGCACCAGCGACTTCGCGTTCCGCCCCGGGCCGATCTTCACCAACCTGGTCCTGGCCGACGAGATCAACCGGGCCTCGCCCAAGACGCAGGCGGCACTGCTCGAGGCCATGCAGGAGCGGCAGATCAGCATCGACGGCACCACCCACCCGCTGCAGCCGCCGTTCCTCGTCGTCGCGACCCAGAACCCCGTGGAGTACGAGGGCACGTACCCGTTGCCCGAGGCCCAGCTCGACCGCTTCCTGCTCCGGGTCGGCTTCGGCTACCCCGACCGGGCCGCCGAGTGGGAGGTGTTGTCCCGCCGCATCGACCGCCAGCAGGACGACGTCACGCTCCAGCGCGTCGTCGACCGCGACACCATGCTCGCCATGCAGGCGGCCATCGAGACGGTCCACGTCGAGCAGTCGATCGGCTACTACATGGTCGACCTCGTCACGGCGACGCGCACCCACCCGAGCGTCCAGGTCGGCGCCAGCCCGCGCGGGTCGCTCGCCCTGGTGATGGCCGGTCGTGCACGCGCTGTGCTGGCCGGTCGCGACTTCGTGACGCCAGAGGACGTGAAGGCCGTGGCTGTCGCCGCGCTCGGTCACCGCATCGTGCTCAAGCCGGCCCAGTGGGTGCGCGGCGTGACCGGTGACAACGTCGTGGCCGAGGTGCTCGCCCGGGTGCCGACGCCGTCGTCGGAGGACCTCGCGGTGACCCGGTGACCCCGGTACGCCTCCAGCGGGTGGTCGCGCCGATGCTGCTGACCAGCGTGGCGATGGTGGTCGCGAGCGCTCTGGCGGCCGTGGTGCTGCAGCGCCCGTACCTCGTCGAGCTCGGCCTGCCCTTCCTCGTGGTGCTCGTCGTCGGGCTGCTGCTCGACGGGCCGGCCGAGGTCGAGGTGACGGTCGAGCTGACCAGCGAGCGCATCCTCGAAGACGACGTCACCGAGGTCCTGGTCACCCTGCGTGGCCGCGGACCGGGTGGACGGGTCGTCATCGACCTGCCTGCGCCGGCGGGCGTCACCTATGCCAAGAAGACGCCCGCGGTGCGTGAGGTCCGGCTGCCCGCCGAGGGCGTCGTGGTCGTCCGCTACCGGCTCGAGCAGCCGCCGTGGGGTGTCCACCGCTGGCAACCGCTGACGGTACGGGTCCCCGCGCCGTTGGGCCTGGTCTCGTACGAGGGGAGCGCCGTCGTCGACGCCGTCCTGCGGGTGCTGCCGCTGGCTGAGGCGCTGGAGCAGCTGGCTCGCTCGTCGCGCACCGGCGTCGTGGCCGGCGCCCGAGTGGCGGGGGCCAAGGCGGCGGGCTTCGAGTTCGCCGACATCCGTGACTTCGTGCCCGGCGACCGGCGCCGCGACGTCAACTGGCGGGCGACGGCGCGCCGTGGCGAGCTGCGCGTCAACGACCACCACCCCGAGCGCAGCACCGACGTCGTCCTGCTGCTCGACGCGTTCCCCTCCGCCGGACTGCCCTCCGCGGTACGGGCGACCGTCGCGCTCGCCACGGCCTACCTGGCCGAGCGCGACCGGGTGGGCCTGGTCAGGTTCGGTACCAGCCTCGAGTGGGTGACGCCGGCCATGGGAGCGCGCGCCCTCTACCGCATCGTCGACACCCTGCTCGAGGCGTCGGTGCACCGCGGGGTGGCCTGGGAAAACTTGCGTCGGCTGCCCCAGCAGGCGCTGCCCTCGACCGCGATGGTGCTCGCCGTCACGCCGCTGGCCGACCTCTACTCGATGAACACGGTCACCCAGGTCGCCGCCCAGGGGCTGCGGGTCGCGGTGATCGAGGTCGCCGCCGAGTCGGTCGCTGAGCCGGGGACCACGCCGGCCGAGCGTCTCGCCTACGCGATGTGGCTGCTCGAGCTCGAGGAGAACCGCGACCGGTTCCGCGACCGCGGGGTGCCGATCGTCGCGTGGGACGTCCGGGAGCCCCTGGCCCCCGTGGTCGAGGAGGTGGCGGCATTCCAGCGATACGCACGACACCGTACGGGCTGAGGCTCGGGGTGGCCCCGTTCCTCGTCGCCGCGGCGATCGGGGGCGCCAACGCATGGGCCGGGCTCGACACCCCGGGCACCGCGGGGGGAGCGACGGCCGTCTTCGTCCTGACCCTGCTCGCGTCCCTGGTGGCGGCGGGCTTCGTCTCCTCAGGGGTACGGACGGCCAAGCGCCGCGACCTGATCGGCGGCCTGCTGCTGACGGGAGCCACCTACGCGGCGACCGTGGCCGGGCACCACGACGGTCCGCTGACGGCTGGGCTGGCCGGGGTCGCTCTGCTCGGGCTGGCCCACCTCAGCCACGGCGAGCTGGACCGGACGCAGGAGCTGCCGACGGCGCCGGGCGCGTGGCCCTGGCGAGTGACGCTTGCCCTCGTCGCGACCTGCGCGCTGCTCGACGGGCTCGTCGCTCTCGTCTCCGGCGGCGGGCGCCCCCGTCCCGGGTCGCCCTCCGCACTCTCCGTGCTGGTCGCCTGCGTGGTCGTCACCGCGGTGGTGACGGCGCTCACGGCGCTCGCCGAAGGAGCCGGTGACGATCCGTCACTTTGACCCTTTGCGGGTGAGGCCGGTATCTTGGGTGGTCGTCGTGTTCGCGGCGTTGGTTTGCCGCGTGTTGGCGCTCCCCTGAGGGGCCCCAGCCACCATCTCAGTCTTTCGAGCCGAAGGTCGTCCTGTGCGCACGTTCAGCCCCAAGCCCTCCGACATCACGCGCCAGTGGCACGTGATCGACGCCGAGGACGTCGTCCTCGGCCGTCTGGCCTCGCAGGCCGCGATCCTGCTGCGTGGCAAGCACAAGCCGATCTTCGCGCCCCACGTCGACACCGGTGACTTCGTCATCATCGTCAACGCGAGCAAGCTGGTCATGACCGGTGCCAAGGGCACCCAGAAGATGGCCTACCGCCACTCCGGCTACCCCGGCGGCCTCAGCTCCGTCTCCTACGGCGAGCTGCTCGCCAAGCGCCCCGACCGCGTGGTCGAGCTCGCCATCCGTGGCATGCTCCCGCACACGTCGCTGGGTCGCGCCATGCTCAAGAAGCTCAAGGTGTACGGCGGCCCCGACCACCCGCACCAGGCCCAGGCGCCGGTGCCGTACCAGATCCACCAGGTCTCTCAGTAACACTCCCCAAAACCCTCTCAGCCCCCCACACGCCCGCACCCCTGCACCACCCTTAGAAGGAGAACCGTGGCCGACACCCTGGCTACCGAAGACACAGCCGAGACTGCCGAGACCGAGGCTGTCGACGCGCCCGAGGGCGTCGAGGTGACGGTCAGCGAGTCCGACCTCGACACCCCACTGGACGACGACACCGAGACCGCTCCGGCCCCCGGCCCCGTCGTCAGCAGCCGGGCCCGCCCGACCGCCCCGACCCGTGGGCTCGGCCGCCGCAAGGAGGCCGTCGTCCGCGTCCGCCTCATCCCCGGCACCGGCACGTGGAAGCTCAACGGCCGCACCCTCGAGGAGTACTTCCCGAACAAGGTGCACCAGCAGGCCATCAACGAGCCGTTCAAGACCCTCGAGCGCGACGGTCAGTACGACGTCATCGCGCTGCTCAACGGTGGCGGCATCTCGGGCCAGGCCGGCGCGCTGCGCCTCGGCATCGCCCGTGCCCTGATCCTGGCCGAGCCTGATGAGCGCCCCGCGCTGAAGAAGGCCGGCTTCCTCACCCGTGACCCCCGGGTCAAGGAGAGCAAGAAGTACGGCCTCAAGAAGGCCCGCAAGGCCCCCCAGTACTCCAAGCGGTAGTGCCCGACCCGGGGTCCGGCGCCCGGCTGTTCGGCACCGACGGTGTACGAGGACTGGCCAACGCCGACCTGACACCCGAGCTGGCGCTCGGCATCGCCGTCGCGGCTGCGCACGTCCTCGTCGAGAGTCGTGACGGGGGCGTGGCTGCTGCGCGGGCGCGGGGCACCCGTCCGGTCGCGGTCGTCGGCCGCGACCCTCGGGCCTCGGGTGAGTTCCTCGAGGCGGCGGTCACCGCCGGGCTGGCGAGCGCCGGGCTCGACGTGATCCGGGTCGGCGTCATCCCCACGCCCGGCGTCGCCTACCTCACGCAGACGTTGCGGGCCGACCTCGGGGTGACCATCTCCGCCAGCCACAACGCCATGCCGGACAACGGCATCAAGCTGTTCGACCGCTTCGGCTACAAGCTGCCGGACGAGGTCGAGGAGCAGATCGAGAACCGCATGGGCGAGCCCTGGCAGCGGCCCACCGGGGGTGGCGTCGGCCGGGTCTATGACGACCCGCAGGCCGTCGTCCGCTACATCGACCACCTCGTGGGCTGCGCCCCTGCCCGGCTCGACGGGCTGCGCGTCGTCGTCGACTGCGCGCACGGCTCAGCCAGCGCGGTCGCGCCCGAGGTCTACCGCCGGCTGGGTGCGCGGGTCCACACCCTCGGTGCGGAGCCCAACGGGCTCAACATCAACGACGACATCGGCTCGACCCACCCCGAGCAGCTGCAGAAGATGGTCGTCGACCTGAGCGCCGACCTCGGCATCGCCCACGACGGTGACGCCGACCGCTGCCTGGCCGTCGACGCGGACGGCCTGCTCGTCGACGGCGACCAGATCCTCGCGATCTGCGCGCTGGCGCTGCGTGACGCCGGCCAGCTGACCGACGGCACCGTGGTCAGCACGGTGATGGCCAACCTCGGCTTCAAGCTGGCCATGGCCGAGCAGGGCATCCAGCTGGTCGAGACGGCGGTCGGCGACCGCTACGTCCTCGAGGCGATGCTGCGCGACGGCTTCGTGCTGGGTGGCGAGCAGTCGGGCCACGTGCTCTTCACCCGCCACGCCACCACCGGCGACGGGACGCTGACCGCGGTGCAGCTCATGGGCCGCATGGCCGGGACCGGCCTGCCGCTGGGCGAGCTCGCGGCCGTGATGACGCGGCTGCCGCAGCTGCTGATCAACGTGCGGGTGGCTGACAAGAGCAAGGCCGACAGCTCTGCCGAGCTCACGGCTGCCATCGCCGAGGCCGAGGCGCGGCTCGGCCCCAGCGGCCGCGTGCTGGTGCGGCCGAGCGGTACCGAGCCCATCGTCCGGGTCATGGTCGAGGCCACCGATCAGGTCGCCGCCCGCGACATCGCCGAGGGCCTCGCCGCCGTGGTGGCGACCGCGCTGGCCTGAATGGCCCGTACCGTCCCCGCATTTGCACCTGAGCGCGTCTGCGGTGGCAACCGATGGCAAACGGGTGAATCCGCGCCTGAGTGCGCATAACCGGTGATTGCCAGGACAACAACCGTAACGATGTGGGACGGTGGGCCGATCTGGGGGAGGCCTGGCACACCACGGGCATGTTCTTTTGACTATTGGGAGCAATGAGTGTCGATCACGAGTGCAGGAACTTCGAGAGTGGGCCGGGTCGGCCTGCGTTGGGTCACGGCGACGTCGGTCGCCTTGTCCCTGATGGTCGCGGCGGCCCCCGCCCAGGCCGCAGCGGCCAAGACCTCGCACCTGCGCGAAGCCGCCGCGCCGGCCACGGTGCTCATCGGCACCCGCGTCGTCGTCTCCGGCGCCGTGTCGCCGAGCGTCAAGGGCAAGCCCGTCTACCTGCAGCGCGTCGTCGCCGGCAAGTGGAAGACCGTCGGCCACGTCGCCAGCGGCAAGCTCGGCGTCTACAGCTTCTCCGTCAAGGCCACCGGCAAGGCCGGCACCTGGTCGCTGCGCGTCATGCGCCCGGCCAGCAGTGCTGCCAAGGCGGTCGTCGGCAAGACCCTCAAGGTGCGCCTCACCAAGACCGCGTACAAGATCACCGCAGTCACCGTGTCCAAGGTCAACGCGGGCAACCCGATCGCCGTCGCCGGCGTCGTGACGCCCAAGACCACCGGCCAGGTCGTGCTGCAGCGCCTCATCGGCGGCAAGTGGACGACGCTGGCCACCGCCCGCCTCGCCTCGTCGGCCTACTCCATCAGCAAGGTCTTCCCCGCGGGCGCCTACACCCTGCGGGTGACCAAGCCGTACAACGCGACCATCGCCACCGGCAACAGCCGTGTCCTGCACGTGACGGTGTTCCCGGCCCCCGGCACGACCCCGCGTCCGACGGTCTCGCCGAAGCTCTCGCTGACCTCACCCGATGATGCGGTGCTCGCGCTGCCGGGTCACCGTCTCGTCTACTCGACGATCCACTCGGCGGCCACCCCGCCGCAGAGCCTCACCTACACCAACACGGGCAACGCCCCGGTCACGATCAGTGGCCTGGCCATCGAGGGCGTCGACGCCGCCAGCTTCTCGCTGGTCGCCGGTCAGCCCACCACGATCACCATCCCCGCGGGCGGCACGGCCACGGTCGGTGTGCAGTTCAACCCGACGCCGACCACCGGCTGCCCGGTGGCCCTGCCCGCCAACAACCCGCACCAGTACGACATCGGCAACGCGGTCCGGCTCGCCGGCCTGGTGTTCTCGTCGACCGACGTGGGCCTCCCGGGCGGTGCTGTCGACCTCGGCGGCATCAACTCCTGCAGCCTCTCCGGCGACAACGAGCCGGTGCTCGACCAGGTGCTGCAGGCACTGGGCTACACCGACGTCGTCGACCAGCCGAACCACCGCCGTTTCCTCGGCCAGGCAGCGCACATCCCCGGCACCGACGAGATCACGGCCTCGTACTTCAAGTCGGCCAACCCCGCCCTGCCGGTCAGCCTGACCCCGCTCACCCACTACTCCACGCCCAGCACGGTTCCGTACCACACGGCCGGCTGGTACGCGCAGGGCTCGACGTTCGCGGCCGACCCGGCCTGCACCGCCGCATGCAACAAGCTGTGGGACTTCCCGGCCGACCCGTCCACGTCGGCGTTCAACCAGAACCAGAAGCTGCTGCCGGTGCCGGAGGGGACCACCACGTTCTCGCCGACCACCAACTTCGGCCTCTACCTGGGTGAGTTCTCGGACGTCAACTTCACCGACGACCACCTCAACCTCGCCCACGACTCGCACAACGCTCCGTTGCTGCCGTCGACCTACCTGCACGACATCCGGGTCTACCCGGCGTACGACGTCAACCACGTCGCGATCCCCAACACCTACCTCCTGGCCGTCGACGTGACCCGCGTCCCGGACTTCAAGAACAACGACTTCCAGGACGTCGTGATGATCCTGCGCAACGCCACTCCGGTCAGCTAGCGCAATCCCGCGGGCCGCACGTGACGCTCGGCTAGGCTGGGCGTCATGTGCGGCATCGTGGGCTACGTGGGTCACCAGCAGGCGCTGGACGTGATCATGGACGGCCTGCGCCGGCTGGAGTACCGCGGCTACGACAGCGCCGGCGTGGCCATCCTCGACGGCGCGGGTGGCCTCGACTCGGCTCGCAAGGCCGGCAAGCTGGCCAACCTGGAAAAGCTGGTCGCCGAGCACCCGCTTCGTCCTGGCACCGCCGGCATCGGGCACACGCGGTGGGCCACCCACGGCGGTCCCAACGACAGCAACGCCCACCCGCACCTGTCCTGCGACGGTGCGGTCGCCGTGATCCACAACGGCATCATCGAGAACTTCGCGGTCCTGCGGTCCCAGCTCGAGGCGGCCGGCCACGAGCTGGCCAGCGAGACCGACACCGAGGTGGTCGCCCACCTGCTCGAGGACTACTACGCGGGCGACCTCGCCGACGCCATGCGCACGGTCTGCGGGCTGCTCGAGGGCGCGTTCACCCTCGTCGCCGTCCACCGTGACGCCCCGGGTGTCGTGGTCGGCGCCCGCCGCAACTCGCCGCTCGTGCTGGGCGTCGGCGACGGCGAGTTCTTCCTCGCCAGCGACGTTGCCGCGTTCATCGCCCACACCCGCGACGCGGTCGAGCTCGGTCAGGACCAGGTCGTCGAGCTCCATGCCGACGGCTTCACCATCACCGACTTCCACGGCGCGCCCGTCGAGGGCAAGGCCTTCCACGTCGACTGGGACGTCTCCGCCGCCGAGAAGGGTGGCTACGACTACTTCATGCTCAAGGAGATCGCCGAGCAGCCGGTCGCCGTCGCCAACACCCTGCGCGGGCGGCTCGGTGCCAAGGGCCTCCAGCTGGACGAGATGCGCCTCGCCGACGAGGACCTGCGCGCGGCCGACAAGGTGGTCATCATCGCCTGTGGCACCGCCTACCACGCCGGCCTCATCGCCAAGTACGCGATCGAGCACTGGGCCCGCATCCCGTGCGAGGTCGAGCTGGCCAGCGAGTTCCGCTACCGCGACCCCATCCTGTCCTCCGACACGCTCGTCATCGCGATCAGCCAGAGCGGCGAGACGATGGACACGCTGATGGCACTGCGCCACGCCAAGGAGCAGGGCGCCCGCATCCTCGCCATCTCCAACACCAACGGCTCGACCATCCCGCGCGAGTCCGACGCCGTGCTCTACACCTACGCCGGTCCCGAGATCGCGGTCGCCTCGACCAAGGCCTTCCTCACGCAGGTCATCGCGTGCTACCTCGTGGCCGCCTACCTCGCCCAGGTGCGGGGGCTGTTGTACGGCGACGAGGTCGCCCGGGTCATCACCGATCTCGAGTCGCTGCCGGCCAAGGTCGACGCGGTGCTCGACACGATGGAGCCCGTACGCGCGCTCGCGCGGCGGCTCAAGGACGCGCCCACCGTGCTCTTCCTCGGCCGCCACGTCGGCTACCCGGTCGCCCTCGAGGGTGCGCTCAAGCTCAAGGAGCTCGCCTACATGCACGCCGAGGGCTTCGCCGCGGGCGAGCTCAAGCACGGGCCCATCGCGGTGATCGAGCAGGACACCCCAGTCGTGGTCATCGTCCCGCCGCGCGGCCGGGGCGTGCTCCACGACAAGGTGGTCAGCAACATCCAGGAGATCCGGGCCCGCGGTGCCCACGTCATCGTGATCGCCGAGGAGGGCGACACGGCGATCGAGCCGTACGGGGCCGACATCATCCGCATCCCCACCGCCCCGACCCTGATGCAGCCCGTCCTCGCGGTGGTGCCGCTGCAGGTCTTCGCCTGCGAGCTGGCTTCGGCCAAGGGCCACGACGTCGACCAGCCGCGCAACCTCGCCAAGTCGGTCACGGTCGAGTAGGCAGAGTCGTGGCTGTTGTCGGCATCGGCGTCGACGCCGTTCTCGTCGAGCGCTTCGTGGCCTCGCTCGCCCGCACCCCGGGGCTGGAGGCGCGGCTGTTCACCGACGGCGAGCGCGGTCGGCCCGATGAGAGCATGGCCGCACGCTTTGCCGCCAAAGAGGCGGTGGCCAAAGCGATTGGCGCGCCCAAAGGTCTCCACTGGCACGATGTCGAAGTGCACTCCGACGACACCGGTCGCCCGCGGCTGGCAGTGACGGGCGCCGTCGCAGAGGCGGCCGCTGGGCTCGGCATCGCCCATTGGCACCTGTCGCTGAGCCATGATGGCGGCATCGCCGTGGCCATGGTGGTGGCCGAGTCGTGAGGTCTCTCTACGACGTCCCGCAGATCCGCGCGGCCGAGGAGCAGCTGCTCGCCGTGGTGCCCGACGGCGCTCTGATGGCGCAGGCGGCGGCCGGGCTGGCTCGCCGCTGCGCCGACCTGCTCGGCCGGGTGTACGGGGCGCGGGTGGTGCTGCTCGTCGGGTCGGGCAACAACGGCGGTGACGCGCTCTACGCGGGCGCGCTGCTGGCCCGACGCGGCGCAGCCGTCCAGGCAGTGGTGGTCGGCCAGACCCCTCACGTCGGCGGCCTGGCCGCACTCCGCTCGGCGGGTGGTCGTGTCGTCACCGAGACCGAGAGTGCCGTGGCAGCAGCCGATCTCGTGATCGACGGCCTCGTCGGCATCGGCGCGACCGGAGCCCTGCGCGAGCCAGCGGCCACGCTCGCCCGGTTGCTCGCGGGCAGTCAGGCCGTCGTGGTCGCGGTCGACGTGCCCAGCGGGGTCGACGCTTCCTCCGGTGAGGTGCACGGCGACGCGGTCCGGGCTGACGTGACCGTCACCTTCGGCGGACTCAAAGCCGGGCTGCTCGTGTCGCCGGGTGCAGGGTTTGCCGGGCTCGTCGAGCTGGTGCAGATCGGCCTCGACCTGCCGGAGCCGGCGGTCACGGCCCTCGACGCGGCTGACGTGGCGGCCCTGCTGCCGACTCCGACCGGCGAGGCGAGCAAATACACCCGCGGCGTGGTGGGCGTCGTCACGGGCAGCCAGCAGTACACCGGAGCGGCCGTGCTCTCGACCGGTGGGGCTCTGCGGGCGGGCGCGGGCATGGTCCGGTTCGTCGGTGTGCCCCACGCCTCCGACCAGGTGCGCGCGCGGTGGCCCGAGGTCGTCGTGACCGAGGTTGTCGCCGGTGACGATGGTCAGATCGCCGACCCAGCAAGGATTGTGGATGCGGGACGCGTGCAGGCATGGGCCTTCGGCTCCGGGCACGGTCGCGGATCGATCGGGGTGGCCGAGACCCTGCTCGGCACCGATCTCCCTGTCCTGGTCGATGCCGACGCGCTCACGGCCCTGGCCGACCGGCACGCGCTGCTGCGCCGCTCGGCGGGCACGCTGATCACCCCGCACGCCGGGGAGTTCGCCCGGCTGATGCACACCGACCGCGACGACGTGGAAGCCCATCGGTTGTCGTGGGCGCGCCGGGCGGCCGACGAGCTGGGCGTCACCGTGCTGCTGAAGGGGTCGACCACCGTCGTCGCCGACCCCGACGGCCGCACGGCAGTCAACACCACCGCGACGGCGTGGCTCGGCACGGCCGGCAGTGGCGATGTGCTCTCCGGGGTGTGCGGATCCCTTCTGGCGCAGGGACTCTCGCCGTTCGACGCCGGTAGGGTCGGTGCGTTCCTGCACGGCCTGGCGGGCCAGCTCGCCAGCCACGGTGCTCCGTTGGTCGCCGCCGACCTGCTCGACGTCTGGCCCGACGTCGAGCGGACCGTCCGGGCGGTGGTCGCGTGAACGGGCTGCGGGCCGAGGCGCGGGTCGACCTCGACGCCATCACCGCCAACGTCCGTGCCCTCCGCCCGCCGACCGCCCAGCTGATGGCCGTGGTCAAGGCCGACGGCTACGGCCACGGCGCGCTGCCGTCGGCCCGAGCCGCTCTCGCCGGAGGGGCTGACTGGCTCGGAGTCGCGTTCCCGTCGGAGGCTGCCGCCCTGCGCGGTGCCGGCATCGATGCGCCGATGGTCGCGTGGCTTCTCGCACCGGGCGAGGACCTGCGCGACGCCCTGCGTACCTCCGTCGACCTGTCGGTGTCAGACGTGGCGATGCTCGAGCAGGTCGTGGCACAGGCCGCCGAGATCGGGGTCACCGCGCGGGTCCACCTCAAGGTCGACACCGGGCTCTCTCGCGGTGGGGCGACGCCCCGGGACTGGCCCGACCTGGTCGATGCCGCAGCCAAGGCGCAGGCGGGCAACGGCATCGTCGTCGCCGGCGTCTGGTCGCACTTCGCCTGCGCCGACGTGCCGGGCCACGAGACCATCGCCGCCCAGCTCGCCGTCTACGCCGAGGCTCTGGCGCTGGCCGAGTCGCGCGGGGTGCGCCCCGAGCTGCGTCACATCGCCAACTCTGCGGCCGGGCTGACCCTGCCCGAGGCCCACTTCGACCTGGTGCGCCAGGGCATCTCGGTCTACGGGCTGACCCCGAGCGTCGAGGTGGGCCGGCCGGACGACTTTGGGCTGACCCCCGCCATGACCCTGGCCGCCGCAGTCGCCCTGACCAAGAAAGTGCCTGCTGGTACGGGAGTCTCGTACGGACACCGCTACCGCACCACCGCCGCGACTACGCTGGCGCTGGTGCCGTTGGGCTACGCCGACGGGGTGCCTCGCAACGCTACCAACGCGGCCGAGGTGCTCGTCGGCGGGCAGCGGCGACGCATCTCTGGCACCGTCTGCATGGACCAGTTCGTGGTCGACGTCGGCGGAGACGCGGTGACCGCCGGCGATGAGGTCGTGCTCTTCGGGCCTGGCACCGCAGGCGAACCGACGGCCCAAGACTGGGCGGAGGCGACGGGCACCATCAACTACGAGATCGTCACGCGCGTCGGGGGTCGGGTGCCGCGGGTCTACAGCGGCGGGACCGCATGAGCTCGAGCTGGGACGAGCTGGCCGCGCTGGCCAAGGGCTGTGTCGCCTGCCCCGAGCTGGCGTCGACCCGCCAGCACGTGGTGTTCGGCCAGCGCCCGGCCGCCCCCCGCCCGTACGACCTGGTGTTGCTGGGGGAGGCGCCGGGCGCGGACGAGGACGCCACCGGCGAGCCGTTCGTCGGCCGGTCTGGTCAGCTGCTCGACCGGCTGCTGGCCGAGGCCGGAGTGGCGCGGGCGACGGTCGGGGTGGTCAACGTGCTGAAGTGCCGGCCGCCGGGCAACCGCAAGCCGGCACGGGGCGAGATGGACAACTGCCGCGGCTTTCTCGACCGCCAGCTGATGCTGCTCGACCCCCTGGTCCTCGTGACGCTGGGCGGGACGGCGACCGAGGCGATGTTCGGACGCGGCGCCCGGCTGACCCAGCTGCGGGGGCAGGACCACCGGGTCGGCGGCCGCACCGTCATCGTGACGTACCACCCCTCGGCCGCGATCCGGTTCGGGCCGCAGGGAGTGCCGCGGGCCGCCCTCGCCGAGGACCTGGGGTACGCGGCGGCGCGTGCGGCCGAGCTGCGTACGGAGAGGGACGCCCGATGACCGAGATCCCCGACGGCGAGGCGATGCAGGCGTGGGGCGCCCAGCTGGCCACGTTGCTCGAGCCGGGCGACCTGGTGCTGCTCATCGGCCCACTCGGCGCTGGCAAGACCACGCTGGCGCAGGGCATCGGCGCCGGACTCGGGGTCGCCGGGCCGGTCGTGTCGCCGACCTTCGTCATCGCCCGGGTCTATCGGGGCGGGCGGCTGCCGCTGGTGCACGTCGACGCGTACCGGCTCGGCGGGGTCGACGAGGTGGACGACCTCGACCTGGACGCGTCGGTCGGGGAGTCGGTCACGCTGGTCGAGTGGGGCGAGGGGCTCGTCGAGACGCTGGCCGACAACCGGCTGGAGGTCCGCATCGAGCGGCCCGAGGGCGACGACGAGGAGGACGACACCCGCACCGTCGCGCTGTCGGCGTATGGTCCGCGCTGGGCCGGCGTGGTCCTCGACCTCTAGACGCCGATCGACTCGGCGGCGGCACGCAACGCCTGGGCGACGATGGTGAGGGCGGGGTTCATCGCGGCGGACGAAGGAAAGAACGATCCGTCGACGACCCAGAGGTTGTCGATCTCGTGGGTGCGGCACCAGGGGTCGAGCACGCTGGTGGCCGGGTCGAGGCCGGCCACGACCGTGCCGCACTGGTGACTGTTCATGCTGATGTCGAACGGTTGCGTGGCAACGAGCTGGTAGCCCGCCTCGCGCAGGATCCGCTTGCTGCGTCGGAGAAGTCGGGCGTGCGTGGTCATGCCGACAGCCGCGCGCGACGTGGTGATGCGGCCCGAGCCGTCGACGGCCACCCGGTTGTCCGGCCGAGGCAGGTCCTCAGCCATGACCAGCCACTCGACGCTGTGCGAGGCGACGGCGTCGAGCACCGGCGTCGGCACCCGCGTGGCATAGCTCTTCATCATCACGCCCTGCACCTTGCCGATGAGCTGCAGGACACCGAGCGGGCGGCCGTCGCCTCCGTCGCGGTACCAGTCGTTGACCGACAGCGTCTTCTGGAAGACCACGTCGTTGCGACGGCGCACGTCGACGGCGGCGATGTGCGCGTTGTTGTGCATCATGAAGTTGCGGCCGACCTGGCCCGAGCCGTTGGCGACGCCGGAGGACAGCAGCAGGGCCGCGGAGTTGACCGCGCCCGCCGACAGCACGAACCGCGAGCCGGTGATGGTGACCGGGCCGTCGGGCCCCTGGGCCAGCAGCCGGCCCACCCGTCGACCGCTCGGGTCGGTCTCGATGCGGTGGACGCGGACGCCGGTCACCAACCGTGCCGAGCCGGTCGCGAGCGCGGGTTCGATGCCGCAGTTCTCCGCGTCGCTCTTCGCGCTCACCAGGCAGGGAAATCCGTCGCACGTCGCGCACCGCACGCAGCGACCACCCTCGCGGCGGTCGAGGCCCATCGCGTTGGCGCTGGGGTGAACGCCCCTTGCCCGCAGCCGCTGCGCCATGTCCGCGATGTACGGCTCGTGCGCCAGGGCGGGGTAGGGGAACGGCGTGCTGCGCCACGGCTCGGTGGGGTCCTCGCCGGTCGAGCCGTGCACCCGATAGAGCGTCTCGGCTCGCCCGTACCAGGGCTCGAGGTCGGCATAGCTGAACGGCCAGGCCGGGGACACGCCCTCGTGGTGCTCGACCGCTCCGAAGTCGCTCTCGCGGAAGCGCGGCAGGCTGGCCCCGTAGACCTTGGAGCTGCCGCCGACGACGTAGTGGACGCCCGGGTGGAACGCCTGGCCGGCGCCGTCGAGCCATGTCTCGTCCGGTTTGTAGCGCCGCTCGATGAACACCGCCGAGGGCGACCAGTTCTCGATCTCGGTCGGTAGCCGCTCGCCGCGCTCGACGACGAGCACGTCGTGGCCCTGCTGCGCGAGGGCCAGTGCCACCGTTGCCCCGCCGACTCCGGAGCCGATGATGACGATCTCGGCGCTCAGGGTCGACGCGCTCGACGCTGCCATGGCACGCTCCCCGAGTGTCGTTCCTCAGCCTGATCACCGGCTCCTTCTCCCAGCCTGCCTCGGACAACCCCACGGGCGCCATGATCGAGGCGGCTTTCCGCCATGCCGGCCTCGACGCCCGCTACCTCAACTGCGAGGTTGCGCCGGAGGGCCTCGCTGACGCGGTACGCGGTGCCAAGGCCATGGGCTGGCGCGGTTTCAACTGCTCGGTGCCGCACAAGCTGGCCGTCATCGACCTGCTCGACGAGCTGACACCCGCGGCCGCGATCATCGGTGCCGTCAACACCGTCCTGATCCGCGACGGCCGCCTGCTCGGTGAGAACACCGACGGCAAGGGCTTCGTGGAGTCGCTGCGCACGCGGGTCGAGCCCACCGGCCGCCACGTCCTGATCTTCGGCGCCGGCGGTGCCGCACGGGCGATCGCGGTCGAGACGGCGCTCGCCGGGGCGGCGTCCGTGACCATCGTCAACCGCGCCTTCGCACGGGCAGAGGCGCTGGCGGCCCACGTCGCCGCGCACACCCCGGCATCGGCCCACGCCGAACGGTGGAGCGAGGGGTACGCGGTGGGGGCGGGTGTCGACGTGGTGGTCAACGCGACCTCGATCGGCATGCACCCCCAGCACGACGTGACCCTCGACCTCGACCCGCAGTGCCTGCGTCCCGGCATTGTCGTCGCGGACGTCATCGCCAACCCGCCGGTCACCGCGCTGCTGCGGCTGGCCGAGTCCCGTGGCTGCCTGACGCTCACCGGGCTCGGCATGCTGGTCAACCAGGGCGTCGCGGCCCTCCGACTCTGGACCGGGCTCGAGCCGGATGCCGCCGTCATGCAGGCGACGCTGGAGTCAGCCCTCCAGGTATCTGCAAAAAATTGACGTAAGCACGGCAAAAATCGATAACGGTTCGGATAACTGTGACAGAGGTCTTGTGTCGCACTCCGTACAGGCCTAAGGTCAGCCCTCGTCAGCCGCCATCACGAGGGAGTGAGTGCGCATGTCCGTACGCCCGAGAGCCGTCCGTCTCCTGACCGCTCTGACCGCAGCAGCCGTCGGCGGGAGCCTCGCCGTCGCCCCAGGCGCGGCCATCGCCAGCCCGAGCGCCACCCCGAGCCCGGTCACCCGGGCCGCCATCGCACCAGCACTGACCCAGGGCCGCGGCGCTGACCTCGGCTTCTCGGAGCAGGAAGCCGAGACGGCCGACACCAACGGCACCGTGATCGGCCCGTCCACCGCTGCCTACACCCTGCCTGCGGAGGCTTCGGGACGCTCGGCGGTGCAGCTCACGGCGGCGGGGCAGTACGTGTCCTTCACGCTGCCCGGCGCGACCAACGCGCTGACGCTGCGCTACAGCATCCCCGACGCGCCGACCGGCGGGGGCATCACGGCGCCGATCGACCTGCTGGTCAACGGTCGGCACGTACTCTCCCCGACGCTGACCTCGCAGTACGCATGGCTCTACAACGAGTACCCGTTCAGCAACGACCCGACGGCCGGCGTCCTGCACCCGGACTGGTGGGCCACCGAGTGCTCGTGCGTCCCGGACCAGACCACGCCGACGCCGGTGTTCGCGACGCCGTTCCGGCCCAACCACTTCTACGACGAGCAGCGCATCCTGCTCCCGCGGACCTACCCTGCCGGATCCAGGGTGCGGTTCCAGGTGCCGTCGCACGCGGCTGCGTCCTCGTACACGATCGACCTCCTCGACTCCCAGCTCGTCGCGCCGCCCACGTTCTACCTGCGGGCGGCCAACGCGTGGCTGTTCGGCGCCGACCCGACGGGTCGCCACGACTCCGCCGACGCCATCGACCGGGCGATCGCTTTCGCCAAGAAGTGGCACCTGCCCGTCTACGTCCCGCCGGGCACGTACCAGGTCAACCGGCACATCCTCGTGGACAACGTGACGATCGAGGGCGCCGGCAGCTGGTGGACGATCTTCAAGGGCCATCAGGTCACGCTCAGCGCGCCGCTGCCCGACCTCTCGATCCACACCGGGGTCGGCTTCTACGGCAAGTACGCGGCTGACGGCGGCTCGTCCAACGTCCACCTCAAGGACTTCGCGATCGAGGGTGACGTCCGCGAGCGCATCGACACCGACCAGGTCAACGGCATCGGCGGCGCGCTCAACAACTCCACGGTCGACGGCCTCTACATCCAGCACACCAAGGCCGGCATCTGGATCGACGGACCGACCGATGGCCTGCGGATCGCGAACACCCAGGAGGCCGACCTCATCGCCGACGGGGTCAACTTCCACACCGGCGTCACGCACTCGTCGGTGACCAACAGCTTCTTCCGCAACACCGGCGACGACGCGCTCGCGATGTGGTCGGAGAAGACGGAGGACGCGAGCAACACGTTCGACCACGACACGGTGCAGACACCGGTCCTGGCCAACGGGATTGCGCTCTACGGCGGCACCGACAACACGGTGTCGAACAACCTGGTCGCCGACCCGATTCGCGAGGGCAGCGGCATCCAGCTCGGCTCACGGTTCGGGGCCGAGGCCTTCACCGGGCACGTCCGGGTCACCAACAACACCACGGTGCGCGCAGGCACGTACGAGCTGAACTGGAACATCGGTCTCGGCGCGATCTGGCTCTACGCGCTGGAGAAGAACATCGACGCCGACATCGAGGTGGTCGGCGACAACTTCCTCGACAACACCTACAACGCGATCATGCTGGTTGCCGACTTCCCGGTGAAGGACCTCTACTCGATCACCAACGTCCACTTCCAGGACATCAAGGTCGACGGTACGGGCACCTCCGTGCTCAGTGCCCGGTCGGCCGGCGGGGCGACCTTCCAGAACGTCGACGCCCGCAACGTCGGAGCGGTCGGTATCAACAACTGCGGCTCGTTCAACTTCACCCCGGCCGGCTCGGAGTTCGCGGTCACCGACCTGGGGGGCAACGACGGTGGCGGGACGACCGGACCGTGGATGGCGTCGTGGGAGCTGCCCAACACGATCACCTGTGACGACCGCCCGCCGGTGGTCGTACCGCCGGCTCCTACACCGTGGTGACGTCCTGGTGAGGCGTCGCTAAGACCGGACCGGCACAGTTTGCGGGTGTCCGTGGCAATTGCCGCGGGCACCCGTACTGTCGTGGGGGACGACCTGTCGCGCGACGAAGGGCCCCAGGCTTGACCACGGACGGCACCAGCAACCCGGACACCGCGGACGAGGCGCTCCCCGACCTCCCCGTGGTCGAGCCGGTGGCCCAGCCTGACAAGCACGGGGGCCTGCGCAGCTGGGCGGAGTTCCCGATCCTGGTCGCCATCGCGATCGGCCTCGCGGTGCTGATCAAGACATTCCTGCTGCAGGCGTTCTTCATCCCGTCCGGCTCGATGGAGACGACGCTGCACGGGTGCGACGGCTGTCAGGGCGACCGCATCCTGGTGAACAAGGTCGTGTACGACATCCGCAGCATCCACCGCGGTGACATCGTGGTGTTCGACGGCAAGGACAACTACCAGGACGACCAGGCGCCGGCGTCGGTGCCGAGCAACGTCGTCAGCCGGGTCGTGCACGACGCGATCAGCTTCGTCGGCCTCGCGCCCAAGGGCACCGACTACGTCAAGCGGGTCATCGGCCTGCCCGGCGACGTCGTGAAATGCTGTGACTCCCTCGGCCGGGTGACCGTCAACGGGGTCGCGCTCGACGAGCCGTACGTCTATCAGGACGACCATCACACGTTCGGCCCGGTGACGGTGCCGGCCGGCAAGCTGTGGCTCATGGGCGACCACCGCTCCGAGTCCTACGACTCGCGCTACGTCGGCGCGGTACCGAAGAAGGACGTGATCGGGCGGGCGTTCGTCACCATCTGGCCGCCCTCGCGCTGGCGCCTGCTGTCGCCGGTCTCGTACCACGGCGTGCCTGCTGCGGCAGCCGGTGCGGCCCCGATGGTGCTTGCTGCGGCGGTCGTCCTGCCGCTGGGTCTGGTCCGGCGCCGGCGTCATAGGAACCGCCGACGCCGTCTCGGCTGAACGCTCGCGGACGGCGCCTCGCAGGTGCACCATGAGCGCATGACGTTGTCCATCGCCTCGTTGCTGGCGGAGTCGGCGCGCCGCTGGCCGGCTCGTACCGCGATCATCAGTGACGGCTACCGCATCTCGTACGGGCAGCTGTGGGACCAGGCGCGGCGCTACGCCGCAGTGCTGCGCGACCACGGCGTCGGTCCTGGCGACCGGGTCGCGCTGATGATGCCCAACCTGTCGCAGTTCCCGATGACCTACTACGGCGCGCTGGCGCTGGGCGCGGTCATCGTGCCGATCCACTCGCTGCTCAAGTCGGAGGAGATCGCCTACGTCCTTTCCGACGCGGAGGCCGCGGTGTTCGTGTGCGCAGCGCCGTTCCTCGGCGAGGGCGAGCCGGGCGCCAAGCTCGCCGGGGTCCCGCTGCTGTCGGTCCTCGACGGCCCCGACCCGGGCGTCGAGCGGCTCGACCTGCTCGCCGCGCTGGCCGAGCCCGTACGCGCACTCGCCCCCCGCGATCCGCTCGACGACGCGGTGCTGCTCTACACGTCAGGCACCACGGGCAAGCCCAAGGGCGCGGTGCTGTCGCACCTGACGATGGTCATGAACGCGCAGATCTCCGCGCGCAACATCCTGCAGCTGCAAGAGGGTGACGTGATCCTCGCGGTGCTGCCGCTGTTCCACTCGTTCGGCCAGACGTGCGTGATGAACGCGGGGTTCTCCCAGGGCGTGACGATCGTGACCATGCCGCGGTTCGAGCCCGGCGGGGCCATGGACCTGATGATGGAGCACGGGGTCACGGTCTTCGAGGGCGTGCCGACGATGTACATCGCGCTGCTCGAGGCCGCGCGCACCGACGAGCGTCGGCCGCCGCTGCGTAGCGCGATCTCGGGCGGGGCGTCGCTGCCGGCCACGGTGATCGAGAAGTTCCTCGAGGTCTTCGGGGTGGACATCTATGAGGGGTACGGGCTCTCGGAGACCGCGCCCGTCGCGACCTTCAACCAGCCGGACTTCGGGCGCAAGGCGGGCACCGTCGGCTGCGCGATCTGGGGCGTCGACGTCGGCATCGCGCGTCCCGAGATCGAGGAGGCCATCGAGCTGCTGCCGGTCGGCGACCTCGGAGAGGTGGTGATCCGCGGCCACAACCTGATGACGCGCTACCACAACAAGCCGGAGGAGACCGAGGCCGCGATCGTCGACGGTTGGTTCCGCAGCGGCGACCTTGGGACGCTCGACGAGGAGGGCTTCCTCACCATCGTCGACCGCAAGAAGGACATGGTGCTGCGCGGCGGCTACAACGTCTATCCGCGAGAGGTCGAGGAGGCGTTGCTGCGTCACCCGGCCGTGGCGCAGGTCGCCGTCATCGCCGTGCCCGACCCGCACTACGGCGAGGAGGTCTGCGCGGTCGTGGTCCGCGACCACGCTCACCGGGACGCAAGCGACGCCGACCTCGAGGCGGACATCATCGCGTACGCCAAGGAACGGGTGGCCTCGTACAAGTACCCCCGGCTGGTCCGGTTCGTCGACGCGCTGCCGCTCGGGCCGTCCGGCAAGGTGCTCAAGCGCGAGCTCACCGCGAGGTACCGCTAAGGGCATCCCTCATCCTGCCGACATCTGAAGGGCGTCCATGGTGCCCAGAGGTCGGAGATGGTTGTGCGTAAGTCCCTGCTGCCCCGCCGACGGGCCGACCAGCGGATCGTCACGCTCACGGCGTCGCTGCAAGCGGTGCTGGACGGCGACCTGAGGACCCCGATCGCTGTCGGGTCCGACGGCGATCTGGGAGCCCTCGAGCGCACCGCCGACCAGCTGGTCGTGCGGCTGCGCGAAGCGCTCGTGACCGTCAGCCGCAGCGCGCAGGCGCTCGACACCGGTTGGCGCCAGGTGCTCGACATGAGCAACCGGATGTCGTCCACGGCTGAGGGCACCGCTGCCATGGCCGATGCCGCGGCCACCGCAGCTGTCCAGGTGTCGAACAACGTGCAGGTCGTCGCAGCGGCGACGGAGCAGCTCGGCGCGACGATCCGCGAGGTCGCGGTGCACGCGTCCGAGGCGTCGCGCGTCGCGGTCAATGCGTCGAGTCAGGCCGTGCGGGCCAACGCGTCCGTGTCGGCGCTGGGGGCGTCGTCGCAGAGGGTCGAGAAGGTCGTCGAACTGATCCAGACGATCGCCGGCCAGACCCACCTGCTGGCGCTCAACGCCACGATCGAGGCGGCGCGGGCCGGCGAGGCCGGGCTCGGCTTCACTGTCGTGGCGGGCGAGGTCAAGTCGCTCGCAGCGGAGACTGCGCGGGCGACCGGTCGGGTGAGCCAGTCGGTACGCGACATCCAGGGCGGCTCCGACGAGGCCGCGGCTGCCATCACCGAGATCACCAGCACCATCGAGCGGGTCACCGAGAACCAGGTCGCCATTGCGGCGGCCGTCGAGCAGCAGACCGCGGCGACGCATGAGATCGGCCGCGGGGCCAGCGAGGCCGCCGTCGGGTCGGCCGCCATCGCCGCCAACATCGCCCGGCTCGCCCACGACTCGAGACTCACCGCGTATGCCGGGGCCCAGTGCCGTACCAGTGCCTCGGAGATCGCCGAGGTGACCTTCCAGCTCGCGGCGCTCGTCGCAGGTCTCGACCTGTCCGGTCTCGGTGCGGAGCAGCCGTCCCTGGTCCGTGAGGTCGCGACGGAAGCGGTCGTCGTCGACGGAGTCACGATCGTGCAGGACACCGTGCAGGGCAGCGGGCTGAACCAGTTCGACTACGAGGGCAGCTGGTCGCACTCGCTGACCAATGCCAACGCCGCCGACGAGGGTGACGGCACGAATTCGTACAGCAGCATGACCGGCGACACTGCTCGGGTGCGCTTCGTCGGCACGCGCATCGTGTTCTTCGGGGTGACCGACGCCAACCACGGGGTCGGCGCGGTGTCGGTCGACGGTGGGCGCGAGCAGTTCGTCGACATGTACAGCGCCGAGCGCGCCCTCGCCGTTCGGCTGTGGGAGAGCCCCGAGCTCGCATACGGGGAGCACGTCTTCAGCCTCCGTGTCGCCGGCACGATGAACGCGGCCTCGCGCTACGTCTGGACGACCGTCGACAGGGTCGAGATCTTCTAGCCGACCGGGTGGCGCTCGCGCTCCCGCTCGGCCTGCTCGTTCATCCGCAGTCGCAGGGCGCGCCGAGGCGGCTTGGGCAGCAGGGCCCGCGCCTCTGAGGACAGTGACCGGTCGCTCGACCACTCGGCGTACGGGGCCATGGTCAGCGCCGCGAGTGCGAGCAGCGTCGCGTCGTAGTTGACCCGCCAGCCGGAGAAGTCGAGCCACGCTGCCTCGCGGTCGGCCCGCAGCGGCACGCCGCCCTCCTCCATGCGTACGAGCGCGGCGTCGTACTCGTCGCGTCGTACCGAGATCGGGTCGCCCGGCTGCGGGTCCTCGGGGAACGGCACCCGGTAGAACGTGCAGATGCGGCGCAGCGCGATGTAGCCGGCGCGCAGGGCGAGTTGGGCATCGACGTCGGGTGGCAGGTCGACGCTGGAGGCGCGCAGCGCGGCGCCATCGAGCACCGCACCGGAGGCGGTCACCCAGGAGTGCCCCGGCTGCGGCGAGCGGAAGAACGTCAGCGCGGGGAAGGAGGTGTGGCTCTCCTCGATGTCGATGAAGAAGTTCTCCCAGTCCCGCCAGACCTCGGTCAGCTGATCCATGCGGCCGAGCCTGCTGTAGCGCCAGAGCAGGGTGGCCCCGAACGGCGGCTGGCCGGCCCGCACCTCGAGCTTGGCGACCAGGAACTCCCGGGTCTTGAACGCCGAGTAGAGCGCGGGCAGGTAGGTGATGAGCAGGGCCAGCAGGACGAGGCCCGAGATCGCCTCGGTCACCGCGATGAACACACCCGGCAGGCCTGGCGGGTGCTGGAAGCCCAGCGTCGTCAGCGAGGACCCGCTGAGGTCGAGCGAGTCGCGCAGGGTCCTGCCGATCGACCACCAGATGGCGACGAACCCGAAGTAGGTCACGATCAGCCACACCTGGAGCAGCGCGAGCAGCGAGAGCGGCCCGTACGTCGCCATGACGGCGTCGCGGTCCTCATAGCTGGCGACCCGCTTGACCCGCAGGTCGTACGCCGTGCGGAGGGCGACGAAGACGACGCGGGCGAGCCTCGATGGCACCGCCCGCGGCAGAACCACCGTGCGCAGCGCGGACAAGAACGTCGCGATCACCGCGGCGACGCCGAGCAGTCCTACGAACGTCCGGATGATCAGCACGTCCACAGTCTGCCCTAGCCCGGCGCGATGGGTCGGTCGCAGCGGGACAGGACGCCGACGCCACCGGTGAACGTCAGGCCGGGGTAGGTGAAGTGTCGGGTGACCTCGCGGAAGCCCAGCCGGCTGTGCAGGTCGAGGGAGGCGCGGTTGTCGGCGCTCGCGAAGTACCACACCACGTCGGCCCGCGCCCATGCCCACTGCACCCGCGCCTGGGTCAGCGCTGCTGCGATGCCCCTGCGGCGCCAACCCTCAGCGATGACGAGGCCCATGAGATAAATGCCGTCGGGCACGATGTCGGCTGATGCGTCCGCACCGCTGACGAAAGTGACGGCACGGGCATAGCCGACGACCTCGCCGCCCACCTCGGCGACGAAGAGGATCTTGTTGTCGGCTGCTAGGGTCCGCTCGAACATCGGGAGCCACTCACCCGGCTCTCCGCCGCGCACCGCCAACAGCAAGGCAACGCATGTCTCGACGTCGGCCGTCACGGCGGGGCGCACGGTCAAGCCGGCTGGTCGTTGGCCGCGCTGAGTCGTCGGCGCGTAAGCGGCGAACTCGGGCACACGTCCTCCCCGTCCCCTGTCAGCGATCGGTGTCGCGCCCGGTCATTGTCTTATCTCGGTGGTTCGGGTGGGTCGCTGTCCCCGCTCGTGTCGGCGGTGCCGCTGTCGGGTCGGTAGTCGTGGGGGTGGGTGTAGTAGATCCGTCCGAGGGGGGTGGTCCATTCGAGGACGGCGTCGTCGAGGTGGCGGTAGTGGAAGCCGAGGAACGTTTTGGCTCGGTGGTGGCGTCGGGACAGTGCGGCCATGTTGTTCGCCGCGGTCCGGCCGCCTTCTTCTTCCCCTGGCGGCGACGCACTGGTCCCGGGGGTGCGCGGTTTCGCGGCAGGGTGCGTGGGCGGCGCGGTGTGGCCGGTGACTCCGTCATTGCCCATGGCTGCGTCGTCGCCAACGGCTGCGTCAACCGCGACCGCGACCACTACCGCCGACTCGGCTACTGCGTCGGGCTCGACTACTGCGGCCGCTTCGACCGTGGCCTCGTTGGAGGCCTTAGGCCCGACCGCTGCCGCTGCGTCCACCTCGCCTGACGTCGGGTCGGACTCCAACGCTGCGTCGGGCGTCGCCGTCGTCGGGGTGTCCGTGGTCGGCTCGGCGGTGGCTTTGGTCTTCCGGCGCCGGCCCTTGATGGTGCCCGTTTTGCTGTCGCCGTCGCCTTCGCCTGCGGTTGCCTCGGCGGTGGTGCCCGTCGCAGCGTCGCGCGCCGCCTTGGTTTTGGGTTTGAAGGCGTGGGTGTGGTCGAGGTCGTTGCCGTGGTGGCGGGTGCCGCCGGGGAACCGGTCGTAGCGGTCGCGGAGGTGGAGGTAGGTGCTGAGTTGGGGGAAGTCGTGGATGGTGGTGCCGGCGTCTAACAGGTGGCCGTCGGCGGGGTCGTAGACGAGGCGTTGCCAGGCGGCGTTGTCGGTGAGCTCGCGGATCACCTCGGCGGGGAGGTGGCCGTAGCCGAGGAGCTCCCCGTCGTGGTCCCGCAGGCGGAGCAGGGTCGGCAGGTCGATGAGGAGTTGGACGAGTTTCTTCGGTGTGATGGGTTGGCCGGGGTGGTTCGGGTCGAACCCGAGCACCATCCCGGTCAGCGCGTCGGCGATCCGTTCGTCCTGGTTGCGGCCGTCGTCCCGCCGGTGCGGGCCGGCGACCTGACGGAGCATGCTCTGCACCGCCAACGCTTCGACCGGGGGGAGGTAGGCGTACAAACCCATCAGCCCGGTGCCGTCCTCACCGCGGGGGTCGAACACCACCCGGCGGCCTTTCGCCGCCTTCACCAGCTGGTCGACTTTGCGGTCGTTGACCGCCTGCCGGTCGACCCGGCGGGTGTGCTTGGTCAGGTCGGCGCGTAACCGCCCGGTCGGCACCTCCGCGGCGGTGTCGAGCACCCGGTCCTCGACGCGGCGGGCGACGTCGGGGTGCAGCTGGGCCAGCTCGTCGACGATGAGGCGGGCCCGGTAGGGGGACAGCCGGCCGGCGCGGAGCAGGTCCCCGGTGCGGACCAGGGTGGAGGTGAGCAGGCGGGCGGTGAGGATCTGGGTGTAGGCGAACCCCTCAGCGCACCCGGTCGCCAACGCGAGCTCGGTCATCAACGCTTCGTCGTCACCGAACCCGTCCACGCTGACCGGCTCCGGCCCGGCGAACCCGGCCACCGCCAACGACTTCTGCCCGGCCAGCCACGCGTCCTGGGTTTCCCACAGCTGCACCGCCGTCAACCACTCATCCTGAGACAGGTCACGCCCGACCAGCGAGGTCAGCAGGCGCTGCGCGTCCGGCCCCGGACCAGCCAGCCCTGCCTCGATCAGGGTCTCCTCGACGGTCGGCCGCCACGGCGGATCGGTGAACGGGACCGCGTCGGCGAGCTCGGCATCCGTCGGGGCATCAACCCACCACGGCACCGTGTCCGGCCACTCGTCGAACCCCGTCTCGTCCATGCCAAGAACGCTAGACGAGACCCCGACAAAATCGGTGACGCCGGACCCGTACCAGAAAAACCTGTTGAAAACATTGAGGACTGAGTGCCTCAGGATGTCTCGGAGCAGCTGTCGATCGCGTCGTGCAGCTGCTGCACCCACGGGTCGGTGAGGTCCTCGTCGGGCTCGGTGAGGGCGATCAAGGCGGGCAGCAGTCGAGCGTCGCCGCTGACCTCGGCAGCCGTTAGCCAGAGCTTCCCCACCTCGTCATTGAGCCGGGCGGCGATCAGCGGCACCACGTCAGCGTCGCCGAACCTGGCGAGGGCAGCCGCCACGTTGGGATCAGGAGGCATCGCCACGACCCGCACGCTAGCCGACGGGCTCGGTAGGCTGCACTGGTGCTTCTGCTCGCCTTCGACACCTCGACCCCGGCCGTCACCGTCGCGCTCCACGATGGTGACCAGGTGCTTGCTGAGGCGACCGAGCTGGGGGTCAACCGCCAGGGCGAGCTGCTCATGCCGTCGATCCAGGCCGTCCTCGCCATGGCCGGAGCCGAGCCGCGCGACCTCACCCACGTCGTCTCCGGTACGGGACCCGGGCCGTTCACCGGCTTGCGTGTCGGGCTGGTCACCGCCAGGGCCCTCGGTGATGCGCTCGGCATCGAGGTCCACGGCGTCTGCAGTCTTGACGCACTTGCCCTGCTGCACAAGGACTCTGCGGGCACCGGAGGTCTCGTCGTGATGTCCGACGCACGGCGCCGCGAGGTCTACTGCGCCGGCTATACACCGGAGGGCGTACGCACCCACGGGCCCCTGGTGGTGCGCCCCGATGCCCTGAGGGACCAGCTGCCGCCGCAGGCTGTGCTGGCGGGCGCCGGCGCGATCCTCTACCGCGACCACTTCCCCGACCATGTGGTCCGTGATGACCAGCCCTACCCCGAGGCGTCCGCGCTGGCAACGATCGCCGCAGCCCAGATCGCCGACGGCACAGCGGGTCCGGCCGATCCGCTCTACCTGCGCCGCCCCGACGCCGTACCCCCGGCTCCGCGCAAGCAGGTGACGCCCGCATGACAGTGACCCTGGTTCCCATGCGGTGGTGGCACATTGGCCAGCTGCTGCCGCTTGAGGCCGAGCTGTTCCCCGAGGAGCAGTGGACCGAGACGATGTTCTGGTCCGAGCTCGCGCAGGACAGCCGGCTCTACCTCGTGGCTGAGCGCGTCGACGATGACGGAAAGCCCGCGGTCGTCGGCTACGCGGGTCTCTGCGCCTACCAGGGCGAGGCCTACATCCAGACCATCGGCGTCATCCCCGAGGCCCAAGGCACCGGCATCGGCGGCATGATGCTGACCGCGCTGCTCGAGGACGCGGTCCGACGCGGTGAGGACACCGTCACCCTCGAGGTGCGCGCCGACAACCCCAGGGCCCAGGCGGTGTACGAGCGGTTCGGGTTCCTGCCGATCGGACGCCGACGGCGCTACTACCAGCCTTCGGGAGTCGACGCCATCGTGATGCAGATGTCCGACGTACCAGGCCATCTGGCCGCGCGAGCAGCGCGGGGTGACACGTGATCTCGCCGCTCGTGCTCGGCATCGAGACCTCCTGCGACGAGACGGGCGTCGGTCTGGTACGGGGCCACGAGCTGCTCGTCGACCAGGTCGCGTCCAGCGTCGAGGAGCACGCACGGTTCGGCGGCGTCGTCCCCGAGGTGGCGAGCCGGGCCCACCTCGAGGCGATGGTGCCTACGGTCCATCGGGCGCTCGAGCGGGCCGGCGTCACCCTGGGCCAGGTCGATGCGATCGCCGTCACCGCCGGCCCCGGACTCGCCGGTGCGCTCCTCGTCGGAGTGGCCGCGGCCAAGGCTTACGCGTTCGCGATCGGCAAGCCGTTGTACGGGGTCAACCACCTCGCCGCCCACGTCGCGGTCGACCAGCTCGAGCACGGTCCGCTGCCGTCGCCGTGCATTGCGCTCCTGGTCTCCGGCGGTCACTCGTCGCTGCTCGAGGTGGCCGATGTCACTCGCCCGGTCGTGTCGCTGGGGGCGACCATCGACGACGCGGCGGGGGAGGCGTTCGACAAGGTCGCCCGCGTGCTGGGCCTGCCGTTCCCCGGAGGCCCGTACATCGACAGGGCCGCCCGCGAAGGCGACCCCAGGGCGATGGACTTCCCGCGGGCCACGGTGCGCGACCAGCCCTACTCCTTCTCGTTCTCCGGCCTCAAGACTTCCGTCGCCCGCTGGATCGAAGGCCGCGAGCGCGCTGGCGAGCCGGTGCCGGTCAACGACGTTGCCGCCGCGTTCCAAGAGGCCGTGGTCGACGTGCTGACCCGCCGCGCCGTGCTCGCCTGCAAGGACAGAGGCGTCGATCACCTCGTCATTGGCGGCGGCGTCGCAGCCAACTCCCGGCTCCGCGCCGTGGCCCAGGAACGCTGTGACAAGGCCGGCATCGTCCTGCGCGTCCCTCGGCCAGGACTGTGTACGGACAACGGGGCCATGGTCGCTGCGTTGGGTGCCGAGATGGTCGCCCGCGACGTCGAACCCTCGTCGCTCGACCTGGCAGCCGACTCCTCACTGGCCCTCGCATGACCTGGGCCCGCATGTGGGAGGCGGCCGTCGCCGATGGCCGTACCGACGATGCCGAGGAGTTCGTACGGCGCTGCGTGGCCGAGGTCTCGGACGACGCCGAGTGTCTGAGCGCCGAGGGCTACATCTCCTACGCCGCGACCTCGGAGGACACCGTCGACCGCATGGTGCTCATCACCCGGTGGAGCGATCAGGGCTCGGCCCACGACTACGACGAGCGGCCGCCGTTCGGCACGATGTTCAGCCGAACCCACGCCTGGGTCTTCGAGCAGCTCTAGTCACTCGGGCAGCGGTTGGACGTAGGCGGCCGCGTAGATCGGTGAGATGTCGACGCTCCGCGCCGCGCACTCACCGTTGCGCGGCAGGTCAGGGCTTGTCAGCAGCCCTCCGCCCCCGGGAAGTGTCACGTCGACCCGGCCGAACGGCGGCCTGCTGCAGGCGTCGCCGTACCACTCACTCAGGATGAACTGCGCCGCGGCTCCTGGTGCCAGGATCACCGTGCGGACGGGGATCGGCGCACCCTCGGGTGTGGCCGGCACCTCCTCTGTGTTCAGCCGTTGTACGAGCCCTGCGGTCGAGTAGGCCCGGACGGCCACGTACCCGCGCAGCGAGCAGGCAGCCCGGCCGCGGTTCTGCAGCTGGTAGTAGGGCACCGCGTGCCCGATGAAGGATCCGTCTCCTACCTGACGTGTCCACAGGTTCTCGGCGGAACAGACCGGCTCGGAAACGGTGCTCGTCGCCGGACTCGGCGAGACCGAGGGCCAAGGCGAGGGGCTAGCGGCGGTGACTGGGTGGGCGCAGCCGCGGGCCAGCGCCAGCACCGCAGCCCCGGCGAGCACCCACCTCATGCTTGGAGAGACGCCGCAGGGGGCTCGCCGGTTGCGGCTGTGGATCTCCTCCTGAGGCGATCACTGGTGGGATCCGTACCGCATTCCGGCCCTATGAGGTACGGACGCCGACAGTGATCACGTTCGACACCCCTAGCAGGCTGGCACTCGCCTTGACGGAGTGCTTACTCGCGGCCTAGTCTCGGGTCTGGCACTCAGCCACATCGAGTGCTAGCAGCACCGGGCGGCCGACCCCCGCGACGGCGGCCTGACCGGACTGCAACCACCGAACTTTCCCGCCCGTCCACTTCGCACGAGAAGGGGGAGGTCTATGACGACCGCCACCGACACCAAGATCGGCATCAAGCCGCTCGAGGACCGCATCGTCATCCAGGTTCTGGAGGCCGAGCAGACCACGGCTTCCGGCATCGTGATCCCCGACACCGCCAAGGAGAAGCCCCAGGAGGGCCGAGTCCTGGCCGTGGGCCCGGGTCGTTTCGAGGATGGCGTTCGCGTCCCGCTCGACGTCCAGGTCGGCGACAAGGTGATCTTCAGCAAGTACGGCGGCACCGAGGTCAAGTTCTCCGGCGTGGAGTACCTCGTGCTCTCCGCCCGTGACGTGCTTGCCGTCGTCGAGAGCTAATTGCCGCGAGGCGATTGTCTTTCCCGCTCGATGTAGGAACGCCCTGGGCGCCCGTACCCCGGGCACCTGGGGCGTTTCCCTTTTCTCCCGCACCTGCTGACCGACACTGATGAGTCCCGAGAGGACCACACCACCATGTCCAAGATCCTGGAGTTCTCCGGGGACGCCCGCCAGTCGCTCGAGCGCGGCGTGGACGCCCTGGCCAACGCCGTCAAGGTGACGCTCGGCCCCAAGGGCCGCAACGTCGTCATCGACAAGAAGTTCGGCGCCCCGACCATCACCAACGACGGCGTCACGATCGCTCGCGAGATCGAGCTGACCGACCCGTACGAGAACATGGGCGCCCAGCTCGCCAAGGAGGTCGCCACCAAGACCAACGACGTCGCGGGTGACGGCACCACCACCGCGACCGTCCTCGCCCAGGCGATGGTCAAGGAAGGCCTGCGCAACGTGGCCGCCGGCGCCAGCCCGATCGGGCTCAAGCGCGGCATCGAGGCAGCCGTTGAGGCCGTCTCGACCGAGCTGCTCCGCGTCGCCACCGAGGTCCAGAGCCGCGAGGAGATCGCCCAGGTCGCCTCCATCTCCGCTCAGGACAAGGCGATCGGCGAGCTCATCGCCGAGGCGTTCGAGAAGGTCGGCAAGGACGGCGTCATCACCGTCGAAGAGGCCAACACGATGGGGCTCGAGCTCGAGTTCACCGAGGGCCTGCAGTTCGACAAGGGCTACATCTCGCCGTACTTCGTGACCGACACCGAGCGCATGGAGGCGGTGTTCGAGAGCCCGTACGTGCTGATCAACTCCGGCAAGATCTCCTCGGTCTCCGACCTGCTGCCGATCCTCGAGAAGGTCATCGGCGCTGGCAAGTCGCTCGTCATCATCGCCGAGGACGTCGACGGCGAGGCGCTGTCGACCCTGGTGGTCAACAAGATCCGCGGCACGTTCAACGCCGTCGCGGTCAAGGCCCCCGGCTTCGGCGACCGCCGCAAGGCCATGCTCGAGGACATTGCGGTGCTCACCGGCGCCCAGGTCGTCGCGCCCGAGGTCGGCCTCAAGCTCGACCAGATCGGCCTCGAGGTGCTCGGCACCGCCCGCCGCATCACCGTCACCAAGGACGACACCACGTTCGTCGATGGTGGCGGCGACGGCGCAGCGATCGCCGACCGCGTTCGCCAGATCAAGGCCGAGATCGAGAACACCGACTCGGACTGGGACCGCGAGAAGCTGCAGGAGCGGCTCGCGAAGCTCTCCGGCGGCGTATGCGTCATCCGCGTGGGTGCGGCCACCGAGGTCGAGCTCAAGGAGCGCAAGCACCGTCTCGAGGACGCCATCTCGGCGACCCGCGCAGCGGTCGAGGAGGGCATCGTCTCCGGCGGTGGCTCCGCCCTCGTCCACGCCTCCGCGGTCCTCAACGACAACCTCGGCCTTTCCGGCGACGAGGCGACCGGTGTGGCCATCGTCCGCAAGTCGGTCGACGAGCCGTTGCGCTGGATCGCTGAGAACGCCGGCAAGGAAGGCTATGTCGTGGTCCAGAAGGTCCGCGACCTCGGCTTCGGCAACGGCTACAACGCCGCCACCGACGAGTACGCCGACCTGGTTGCCGCCGGCGTCGTCGACCCGGTCAAGGTCACCCGCTCGGCGGTCGTCAACGCGGCCTCCATCGCGGCCCTGATCCTCACCACCGACGCGCTCGTGGCCGACAAGCCGGCTGACGACGAGCCGGCTGGCTCGGGTCACGGCCACGGCGGTCACGGCCACAGCCACTAGCTCGACCCGCTTTCAGCGCAAGGCCCGCCCGGTACGACACCGGGCGGGCCTTCGTCGTTTGTCCGGCATGTCGTAGTACCGCCACCCGTACGGGCTAGCACGGGAACGCCGCGGCGTCCGATACAGCAGGAGGCAAAGGACTGCCAGGGACTGAATAGCCAACCATCACGGGGAGCACGGATGATTCCCAGCATCGTCACGTTGGCACAGGCCGGCGCCCACCGAGGCGCAATGTCCTCGACGCCGATCATTCCGCCGGTCGCTCAGGCCGAAACGGCCACGATTCCCGCGGCCCGACAGGTCTCAGCCGCAGGCGCGTACTTCGGGCTGTTCAAGCTGTGCAGCTGCGGTCACTCCTCTGCCTGGCACAGCGGCGCTTTCGGTGACGCGTGGCGGGCCGGCGAGCAGGTCCAGGGTCGGTGCGAGTCCTCCGACGAGGTGTCGAGCGGCTCCTGCGGCTGCGGCAGCTTTCAGGCCGCCTAGCAAGCTGAGTTGTCAGTACAGCTCGCCGGGGTCGAGGTCGCCGGCATCACGCAGCCGACGGTGACCCAGGGTCTGCCGCACCATCGTCTCGCTCAGGTAGACCACCGCCTCACGCTGCCGCTTTCCGGCGCAGTGAGCAGGTCCGCCAGGGAGAAGTCGCAGCCACACCCGGAGGTCGACGGTGGTGGCCTTCAGCTCCACCGCCACGTGATCGAACGTCGCGCAGGGTTCGGCTGCTGGGTAACGGATCCGGACATGGCGTGACGCCGCTGTCGGCCTGCCTACGAGGTGCCAGGGGACGTGGACGTACTCCGCAGCACGGCCCGCGGCACTCAGTCGACTCGTCTGCTCCACGCCGCCGATTCGACCGCTCGTCGCACCGACGGTGACAAGCTGCACTCCGAGCTGCGGCGGTCCCGGCGACGGTGCGGTGCCCGGGTAGCCCATCGGCGGCACGGTGACCGGCGGCAGCTCGGTGCCGTCACACACGACGACCAGCCACTGCGCCCGGTCTTTGCCGCTCGGCAATCGCAGCAGGCCGAATGCCGCGACAGGGTGACCACCGGTCGACGACCACTCGGACGCCGCGTACGCGCTGAGAGCCCGGGACTGAGCGACGGCACGTGTGGCGACGGGCGCCGGCGTCATGCCGCCCCAAGGGCGAATGAGCCAGCCGTTGGCGTCGACCTCAGGTCTGTGGGCGCACGCGTCGTCGGCCGGAGCGGGGGTCGTTCTGATGTGAACAGGTCTCGACGCGCCAGCCACCACGGGGACGGCGACCAGCGGGGCCAGCAGCACGGCAATCCATCGGGTGACCATGTCCCTGTGACGGTGACACGGGCCGCGTGGTTTCGTACAGCGTCAGGAGATCGGCGCCGGGTGCAGCGGAGCGGACTGAGCCGGTACGGGGACGAACGGCGCCTCGGCCGCGTCGCGGATCAGCAGCTCGGCGACCGACCCCGGTCGGCCGAAGTACCAGCCCTGCCCGTAGTCGACGCCCAGGGTGAGCAGGCACGCGGCGTCGGCTCCGGTCTCGATGCCCTCCGCGACGACCGTCGCCCCCATCGCGTGGCCGAAGTCGGCCAGTGAGTGGACCAGCGTGGTCAGGATCTCGTCGGTGCTGACCCCGTCCACGAGGGTGCGGTCGATCTTCAGCACGTCTGGGCGGGTCAGCACGATGTGGCGTAGGGAGGAGAAGCCGGCGCCGACGTCGTCGATGGCGAGCCGCATGCCGAGAGCGCGCAGCGGGGCGAGTACGGCGTGCAGCGCGTCGTAGTCCTCGACCTGGTCGTGCTCGGAGAGCTCGAGCAGGATGCGGTCGAGGGGAAGCCCGCTGATGAAGGCGGTGGCGGACGGCGTCATGAGGGTGCTCGGCGAGATGTTCATCGCGACATAGCCCGAGACGGACGCGACATGCTCGGCCGCGCCGGCGAGCGCCAGCAGCTCGAGGTCGTGGCCGAGACCGACCGAGTGCGCCTCGCCGAAGACCAGGTCGGGGGCCTTGGCCCAGTCCAGCGGAAAGCGGCTCAGCGCCTCGGCGCCGACCCGTACACCGGTCGCCAGGTCGACGATCGGCTGGAGCACGACCACCGGACCGCCTGCCTCCATGATCGGCCAGATGCGCTGCTCGATCTCCTCGGCCCGCTCGCGGTTGCGGATGCCGGGCTCGATGATGACGGCGGCCGCGTGGGCCAGCACGTCCATCAGTGACTTGTCCCGTTTGGTCAGACCCTTGTCCGAGGTGAGGCCAGCGGCGCAGAAGGTCCCGTACAAGGTCCCGTCGCTCAGCACGACGGGCACAGACACATAGCTGCGGATGCGGGGGATGCGCGCAGCAGGCAGCGACATGGCCAGGGGGAACTGCTTGACGTCCGGCAGCACGGCTGGCAGCTTGCCGTCGAGGATCGCCTGGCAGAAGGTCGTCTGCTGCTTCTGCGTGGCTCCCTCCTTGAACAGGAAGGGCACCGAGGACTCGACCACCTCGAGGTGCTGGGTCGTGCCGTCCATGCGGGTGAGAAAGGCGACGCTGATCTGCAGCGACTCCTTGGCCGTGCGCAGGAGATCAGCGACCTGCTGCTCGGCGTCGGAACGCTGCCTGGCCACCCCGAACCTCCTCCGCCGGACGCACACCGCGCCGTTTCCTCTATCGGCTGGCGCCGCAGAGACTTCAGCGCAAACGGCCCAGCGGTCAGGCGACGTCCCATGCGCCTTCGAGGTGGTGGAGCGGAAGTCCGGACGCGCTCATCCGCCCCGTTGACTGCCGGCAGGTGCATGCCGACAGGTGGGGCCACGCGGTGGGTACGGCCAGGCGCGCCCACACGTCCTTGCCGTGGTCATGGCGACGGACACCCCATGCGGTGCTGATGGCGTCGAGGATGATCAGCCCACGGCCGGCGGCGATGCTGCCCGAAGGCCCGTACCGCAGGCCGGGGTGGCGTGGGTCAGCGTGATCCTCGATGCCGAGCGGCAGTGCGTCGAGATCGGCCAGCAGGTCGCGCCGTTGCGGCCGGAGCCGAGGGGTACGGGGATCGGAGTCGGTCACCACGATCTCGGTGATGCCCTCCGTCACGCAGACCATCACCACGATCGGCGGTCGGGCGTGGACCATCGCGTTGGTCAACATCTCGCTGACGGCGAGCTCTCCGTCGGGGACGAGGGCGCCAAGGTCCCAGCGCCGGAGGGTGACGCCGACGAACAGCCGGGCAGGCGACACGGCCGCCGGGTCGTCAGGGAAGTGCTGCTGCGCAACCCGACACACGTCGGCTCCTCCCCTGGGCTCGGCCACGTCCTGCCCCGCCCAGGGGCGTTCAACCGATGGTCAGAACCCGGGGAACACGCGACGCAGGTCGTCGAGCGTGACGGAACCGGACACGCTGACAGCGCCGGCGCTGTCGGGGGAGAGGCGCCCGGTCGTCAGCCGCAGCCAGGCCTCGGCGGGCAGCCGGAGCGTCGCGTCGGCGTGCTCAGGTGCGTCACCCTTGGCGACGGCGTCGGTGATCGAGAGTCCGAAGACCCGCCCGGGTGCGGTGGTCTCGACGAGCACCTGGACGTCGCCGTCGATCTCGGCCGCCTTGCCGATCCAGCCCAGCAGCAAGCCGCTGCTGTCGACCAGCGCGGCGGCGGCCCCGGCGTCGACGGTGGCCGACGGGTCGAGCGCAGCCCGGACGTCCCAGGAGTGCAGGGCGAACTCGTTGAGACGCAGGCCGGCCGCGGTGGCGACGTCGACTGGCGCGGGCAGGAAGCCCAGGTCGATCAGCAATGTGTTGCGCGTCTCGTCGTCCAGTGCCTCGTAGGCCGAGACCAGCGCCTCGTTGACGACGGGGAACGTCGCGGCGCGGTCCTGCGGGCTCATCGCGTTCCACCGGTCCCACACCTCGGTGTTGGGCGGGGTCACGACGCTGTCATCGAGCGCCCGACGGAGCCCCGCGAGGGTGATCTCGGCGCCGCTGCCGAGGTGGCTGATGACCTCGGAGAGGTCCCAGTCGGCGCATCGGGACGAGCCGGTCAGCCGCTCCGGAGGCAGTGTGGCGACGACGGCGACCAGCTCGTCGTGGCCTGCGCGGAGGGCATTGATGGTGGCGTCGGCGGTCGAGCTCATGCGGATGCTCCTGAGGCAGGGGACGAAGATCCCTGCCACCGTACGTTGCCGCGGCTCCTGACGATCAGGAGGCCTGCGCCGGGGTCGGCGACGCCTCGCCGCGGCGGGCCAGGATCTCCTCGCGGTCGTTCTCCGTCAGCCCGCCCCAGACGCCGTACGGCTCGCGGACCTGGAGTGCGTGCTGGGCGCAGGCGGCCATGACCGGGCACGTCGCGCAGACCGCGAGGGCGGCCCGCTCGCGAGCGGCGCGGCGCTGGCCGCGCTCGCCGTCCGGGTGGAAGAAGGCCTCGGTGCCCAGCCCGGTGCAGGCGGCCTGCCGCTGCCAGTCCCAATGCTCGGCCACCGGGCCGGGGAGACGCGTGAGGTCGCTCATGAGGGGCTCCGTCCTACCAAAGGGGCCGGTCGAAGTGGCCCATGACCACCGTATAACCGCTTCAGACATTGTTCAACCCCAGCCCGTTGAACAACTTCTTCGGTGTTTGTTCGTTGCTCGCCCCGCCCCCGGTTGTGGCTCGGTGCGTTCACCCGCATGATCAGACAGGTGACTTCCCTCGACGGCCCTGGCCAGGACTCCGGTTCCGGCTCGGAGCCGTCGCCCCGTGACGTGCCGCGCTACACCGTGGCCGCCGTCGCGCGCCGGCTGGGCGTCGCTCCCTCGACATTGCGCACCTGGGACCGTCGGTACGGGCTAGGCCCCAGTGCCCACGAGGCCGGGGCCCACCGGCGGTTCACCGAGGCCGACGTCGAGCGGTTGCAGCTGATGCGCCGGCTGGTCGTGCAGGGCGTGCCCGCCGCCGAGGCGGCCCGGACCGTGGCCGCGCACACCCCGGAGATGCTCGCTGAGTCGCAACGGCTAAGCGCGCCGGAGCCGGTGCAAGCCGTCACTGGGCAGCACGGTGGGGGCCGGGTCGTGTCGCTGCCCGGCGGCAGCCCCGACGTGCGCGGACTGGCCCGGGCCGCGATGTCACTCGACGGGGCCACGGTTGTCACGGCGATCCGGCGCTCCCTGCGTGAGCAGGGGGTCGCCGACACCTGGCACGGGCTGATCGGGCCGGTGCTACAGGGGGTCGGCGAGCGGTGGCAGGCCACCGGCGAGGGGGTCGAGGTCGAGCACCTACTCGCCGAGAGCGTCCTGGTCGCCATGCGTTCGTACGGCGCGCCCGACCCAGCGGGGCCCGCGCGCGTCCTGCTGGCCGGCGCACCCAACGACTACCACGCGTTGCCCCTGCACGTCCTCGCGGCCGCACTGGCCGAGCGGGGCATCGCGACTCGCAACCTCGGCGCCTCCGTGCCGGGCGAGGCGCTCGCCGACGCCGTACGACGGGTCGGTCCGGCGGTGTTGTTCCTCTGGTCGTCGTTGCGCACCACGGGCGACCCGGCGGTCCTGGCGGAGGTGCCGACCACCGTCCCGGCCGTCTCGCTGCTGCTCGGCGGCCCGGGATGGTGGCTGGAGGAGCTGCCGTCCAGGGTGACGTTCAGCCAGGACGTGCCCCACGCCGTCGAGCTGGTCGAGCACCGCTTGGGTCTTTAGACACGCTGCGGACCCGCCGAACAGATAGCCTTCGCCCATCAGACCTGCGGAGGCGGCGTGAACGTAGATGCACAGGGCTCGGCCGACCTGGCCGGTCTGCTCGCCACCGGTGAGCGGGCCGCCTTCCACGGCCGGCCCGCGGACGCGATCAGCGCGCTCGAGCAAGCCGTCGTGCTGGCCCAGAAGCAGGGGCGACGCGCCGAGGTGACCGCGGCGGCCTGGCTGCTCGGGGTCGCGCTCGGTGCCGGCGGCCGCTACGGCGGCGCGCTCATGGTGCTCTCACCGCTGATCGATGCCGGCGACACTCCGGACCTCCCGGCCGACCAGCGACTGTTCTCCGCCCTGGCCGCCGCGACCGTGGCCTCGGTCCACCGTCAGCTCGGCCGCCACACTGCCGCTCGCGAGACCGACCTGCGCGGGCTCTCCCTGACCGATGGTGTCGGCGAGGCGGCGTTCGACTGCCGGCTCGGCCTCGCGGCCGACGCGGTCGGTCTCGGCGATGTCGCGAGCGCCACGGCCGAGCTGGCCGAGGCCGCGCGCCTCGTCCCCGGCCGCGACGACTGGTGGCGCCAGCGGGTCCGTCTCGACTGGGTACGCGCCGAGGTGGCGCTGCTCGAGGGCAACACGGCGCAGGCCGTCGAGTCGGCGGAGGCTGCCGTCGCCGGCGCCGAGGAGGCAAGGGCCCCGCGCCACGTGGCCAAGGGACTGCTGTTCCTCGGCGTCGCCCAGCTGCACACCGGCAACCCGGAGACTGCGACAGGCACCCTCCGCCGCGCGGCGACGCTGGCCGAGGGCCTGGCGACACTGCCGCTGGTGTGGCCGTCCCGGGCACTCCTCGGTGCCCTGCTCGCTGACACCGACACCGACGAGAGCGACCGGAGCCTCGCCGCGGCCCGCAACGCCGTGCTCGCGATCGCTGGCGACCTCCCCCCGAACGTCCGCGAGGAGTGGCTCACCCGGCCCGACATCGCCGAGCTGTTGGGCGCCTGAACGCGCCTACGACAATCCCTTCCGGATTCGTCCGTACTTTTCCGCAGGAATGCTCACCCTGGCCCCTCCGCGTGCCGATGCCTGTTGAGTCAGACAGCCGCAGGCAGACGTGCGAGACCGTGGAGGTGAGCGATGGACAGCGGACCGGAAGGCTTCGCCGTGCTCGCCGCCATGCTCCGGCTGCTGGCAGCGGACGACGAGCGCCGCATCGACCACGCGCTCCAGGTCCTCGCTGACGGGCTGTCCGTCGAGGCCACGCTGACGCTGCGTGAGGCGGGCCGGAGCCGTACCTCCGCCGTCATCGCGACGTCCGGACTCGCCCTCGTCCCTGCTCAGGCCCGGTCCGCCAACGCCCTGCTCGACATCCCGCTGCGTCAGGCCGGCCGCCTCGCTGCCGCCCTCTGCGTCGTCGCGGCCGCACCGCTCGACTCCGAGGACCTGCTCCTGCTCGGGGCTGCCGCGGACGTCCTCACGCTGACCCTCGCCAGCGTCCTCCCCGCGATCGACGCGCGCCGCCAGGTGCTCGAGATCGAGGCGGAGCGCTCGGACGTCGCTCACGCGCTCGGCGAAGGTCCGCTGCCGGCGCTCGTTGCCGCGCTCTACGTCTGCGAGTCCTCGTCCGAGGAGTCGCCGGCCACCAGCCATGTGCGCAGCGCGCTGGACGAGCTGCGCCGGGTCGAGAAGACCCTCGTCGCCCGTTCGCTCGCCGGTGACCTCGGCGTCTCCCTCCGTGCTGCCGTCGCCGCCAGTCGCCGTACCGGAGCGGAGGTGCGCCTCGACCTTCCGTCGCGGCTGCTGCC
This sequence comes from Acidothermaceae bacterium B102, assembly GCA_033097465.1. Taxonomy (GTDB): domain Bacteria; phylum Actinomycetota; class Actinomycetes; order JAWWOL01; family JAWWOL01; genus JAWWOL01. The sequence goes on along the minus strand of AP028633.1, from coordinate 728,906 downwards.
TTGCTCGCCGGTCGAGGCCGTCACGGCCTACCACGTCGTGCTGGCTGCCCTCGAAGGCGTCCGTACGCAGGCCCGGGTACGGGTCGAAACCCCCCTGCGCCCTACCCCTGATGGTTTCCTGACGATCACGGTCAGCGGAGCCCTCGAAGCGCACGACACCGGCACGCTCGCCCGCTGGGCACGCCGCGCCGCCGCACTCGACGGTCGCCTCGACCGCCATCTGGATGGAGTCACGTTGGTGCTGCCCTGGAGCTCCGCCCGCCCGAATCCGGACGGTTCCGCGGACGAACCGGTGCGCGACCGCTCCGAGAGCCTGGTGGCCCGATGACGACCGTGCTCATCTGCGACGACTTCCGTCCGGTACGGGAAGGGCTGCGCCGCAACGTCGCCGCCGTCCCCGGTGTGGACCGGGTCGAGACCGTCGACAACGCCGAGGAGCTGCTGAGCCGCTACCCGCTCGAGCGGCCCGACCTCGTACTGATGTCGCTGCACCTGTCCGGCGTCGGTGCCTCCGAGGCCACCCGCCGCCTTGTCCGTGAGCACCCCGAGGCCAACGTCGTCGTCATGGCGCAAGGCGATGACCGTGACTCGGTCGTCCAGGCCATCGCCGGTGGCGCCCGCGGCTTCCTGCAGCGCGACGTCTCCCGCGAGGAGCTATGTGCCGCGGTGGCCCATGCCCTGGCCGGTGCCGACCTGCTCACCGCCGGCATCCCGGCACCCCGCACGGTCCGCGAGCTGGCCCCCGAAGGCGCGCCTGACCTGACCGAGCGCGAGCTCCAGGTGTTGCGCGGCATGAGCGAGGGCAAGAGCAACGGAGAGATCGGCCGGGAGCTCTACCTGTCCGAGGACACGGTGAAGACCCACGCTCGCCGGCTCTTCCGCAAGCTCGGGGTGAACGACCGCGCGCAGGCCGTCGCACTCGGCTTCCGCCGCGGATTGGTCCACTAGGCCGACGCGGTCGGCGCGGATTCCCCGTACCCTCGACAAGGCCAGTAGGCCCAGGAGGGGACGGAGGTGGACCGTGGACTCACGCTCGGACGCCTCGGTGCGACCCCCCGTGGAGTCCTCGTCCGGCACCCCCTCGGACCTGTCGATCGTCCCGTCTGTAACGGCTTCTTCGGGCAGCGCGATCATCACGGCAGAGGAGGACGGCAGGGCTCTGGTGAGCCGGGCCGTCGCCGGTGACCGCGAGGCCATCGGGGAGCTCCTCGCTCAGGTGCGTCCCTCGTTGGTGCGGTACTGCCGTGCTCGGCTGGGGCGGGCGCATGGCTCGTACGAGGCGGCGGACGACGTCGCCCAGGAGGTTCTGCTCGCTGTGCTGACCGCGCTCCCGCGATACCGCGATGAGGGGCGGCCTTTCGCTGCGTTCCTCTACGGCGTCGCCGCGCACAAGGTCGCCGACCACCACCGGGCCGCCGTACGCCGCCCGATGCCGGTCGCCGAGGTGCCCGAGTCCGCCGACGGTGCACTAGGCCCCGAGGACCTTGCGCTGCGAGCCGCCGACGCCGAGACAGCGCGCGCCCTCGTCGATCTGTTGCCCGAGCCCCAGCGAGAGCTGATCATGCTGCGGGTCGCCGCCGGCCTTTCGGCCGAGGAGACCGGCGCCGTCCTGGGCATGTCTGCCGGTGCGGTACGGGTCGCCCAGCACCGGGCCCTGGCCAAGCTGCGGGCCCTCGCCGCGGGAGGTGCCCCGTGACCGACGTCTACGACGAAGAGACCCTGTGGGCCACCGACTCGTTGCTCGATGCGCTCTCCGTCGGCGACCCCGTTGGTGACGATCGCGGGCTATCGCTGCTCGCGGCTCTGGTTGCCGACATCGGCGCCGACCTGCCCGAGACCGCGCCGATCCCGGTTGCGCCCGACGAGCTGGGGCGGCGGCGTTCCCGCCTGCTGCGGCTGGCGCCCCGTACCGGAGTCGCCCTTGCCGCCGCTGTCGCCGTCGTCTCCACGGGTGGCGTCGCCGCGGCCAGCGTGACTGCCGGACCGACGAGCCCGCTCTTCCCGCTGCACCAGGTCCTCACCGGCCAGCCGCAGCTCGACGGGTCGCAGCGGCAGGCGCTCGAGGTGCGCGACAAGCTGCGGTCGGCGTCCAAGGCGCTCGCCGCCGGCAAGGTCGACCGGGCGGAGAAGGACGTGTCGGCCGCGGCGGGCCGCATCGCCAAGGTCGACGTCCGCGACGGTCGCCGCGACCTGGCCGCCCAGTGGACCATGCTGAACAAGCAGGTCAAGGCGCGTGCCGTCGCCCCCGTCGTGCCGGCTGTCGTCCCGGCCAAGCCGACCGAGACGACCGTGCCGACCCCGGTCCCCACGCTGTCGCCCACGGTCAGCGGCAAGCCTGCCGTCAGCCCGTCGCCGACGCTCAGCCACAGCCCCAGCAGCACCCCCACCGTGGCACCCGCGCCCACGACCACCCCGGTTACGACGAGCGCAGCTCCGACGTCGGTCACGCCGACGCCGGTCGCCCCGACCTCTGCCGAACCCAGCGGCTCCGTCGGGTCCAGCGCGGCCCCGTCCGGTTCGGACAGCCCGTCGCCGAGCGACACTCCGAGCAAGGGCGGCCACAAGGGCACGACGACACCGTCGGCCGCGCCGGGCTCACCCATCGACCCGATCGTCATCACCCCGGAGCCGAGCGACACCGGATCACAGGTGCCCAACGGCGACACCGTGCCGCCGCCCTCCGACGCCCCGGCATCGTCCCAGCCGAGCGCGTCGGCAGCGGTGACCACCACGCCGCCTCCGGCGAGCGCCCAGCCCTCAGGCTGAGCGCGGCAGGTCAGACCGGGTCTCGGCCCACGTCGTCGACCTCGCCACCGGCGTCGAGCACTCCGTCGGCGAAGCCCCGGGCGTAGTCCCAGCTGACGTACTCGCTCGGGTCGGGGCTGAACGCCGGCTCGTGAACGCGGGTCTGGCCCATGTCGAGCAGGTGGCGCAGGTTGCCGCGCAGCAGCGCCCAGGAGAAGTAGTGCGGCTCGTCGCAGTCGTCGCAGTCGACGACTAGGCCGCGGACTCCGCGGTTCTCGAGCAGGGCCTGGAACACCTCGAGGTCCTCGAGGTCGGCCAGCACGTCCTCACGCTCGGCAGGCGAGAGCGGCTCGAGGGCCTCTTCCTCGTCACCGAGGGCGGACGCCGGGTCGAGCGGGTCCCCGTGGAAGGGGTCGATGGGCTGGTCTTCGTACACCCGGCCACCGTACGCCCGGGTCGGACGCAGACGGGGGAACCTGTCTCAGGCTGTGGAGGGCCGTACTCTGTAGAGGTGGCAGGCAACGTCCTATCCGGGATTGCTTGAGCTCGCGATCGGAAGGCAGCATGTACCCCGACGAGACCGCCCTGGGCTTCGAGACCTTCCCCGACGACCGCCCGGCCGAGCTGCCGGCCAAGTTTGCCCCGCTCGGACTCACGTTCGACGACGTCCTGCTGCAACCTGCTGTCTCCGACCAGCTGCCGAGCGAGGTCGAGACCTCCACCCGGCTGACCCGCAACATCACGCTGCGCACCCCGCTCGTCTCCTCGGCCATGGACACCGTCACCGAGGGCCGCATGGCCATCGCCATGGCCCGCCAGGGCGGCGTCGGCGTCCTCCATCGCAACATGTCGCCCGAGGACCAGGCCGAGCAGGTCGACATCGTCAAGCGCTCCGAGGCCGGCATGGTCACCCAGCCGGTCACGTGCACGGCCGGCACCACCATCAGCGACGCCAACGTCCTCATGGGTCGCTACCGCATCTCGGGCCTGCCAGTCGTCGACGACCACGGCATCCTCATCGGCATCGTGACCAACCGCGACATCCGCTTCGAGACCGACTTCAGCCGTCTCGTCTCCGAGGTCATGACCCGCATGCCGCTCATCACGGCGCCCGAGGGCATCAGCCGCGACGACGCCATGGCGCTGCTCATGCGCCACAAGGTGGAAAAGCTGCCGCTCGTCGACGAGAGCGGTCGGCTGCGCGGCCTCATCACGGTCAAGGACTTCACCAAGTCGACGCAGTACCCGTACGCCACCAAGGACGCCAACGGCCGGCTCGTCGTCGGTGCCGCGGTCGGCGTCGACGGGGCTTATGAGCGGGCCCAGCTGCTCATCGACGCGGGCGCCGACTTCATCGTGGTCGACACGGCCCACGGCCACCACCGCGGTGTGTTCGACATGGTGGCCAAGCTCAAGGCCGACGCGAGGGTCGAGATCATCGGTGGCAACGTCGCGACCCGGGCCGGCGCCCAGGCGCTGATCGACGCGGGTGCCGACGCCATCAAGGTCGGCGTCGGACCGGGGTCGATCTGTACGACGCGGGTGGTCGCCGGCGTCGGCGTGCCCCAGATTTCGGCCATCTACGACTGCTCGCTCGCCGCGCGCCCGGCCGGGGTGCCGCTCATCGGCGACGGCGGCATGCAGTACTCCGGCGACGTAGCCAAGGCCATCGCCGCAGGTGCCGACAGCGTGATGCTGGGATCGCTGCTGGCCGGCTGCGAGGAGTCGCCGGGCGAGCTGATCTTCGTCAACGGCAAGCAGTTCAAGTCCTACCGGGGCATGGGTTCGCTCGGGGCGATCAAGTCGCGCAGCACCGGTGTCTCGTACAGCAAGGACCGCTACTTCCAGCAGGACGTCCAGACCGAGGACAAGTTCGTCCCGGAGGGTGTCGAGGGCCAGGTGCCGTTCCGCGGCCCGCTCTCCGCGGTGGCCCACCAACTCGTCGGTGGGCTGCGCCAGGCGATGTTCTACTGCGGCGCCCGTACCATCGGTGAGCTGCAGCAGGCGTCGTTCATCCGGATCACCGCGGCGGGGCTCAAGGAGAGCCACCCGCACGACATCCAGATGACGACCGAGGCACCGAACTACCACGGCCGCTGAGCGCCGGGAACAGGACGAGCATCAGTGGCCGACGTCGAGATCGGACGAGGCAAGAGCGCGCGGCGGGGCTACGGGTTCGACGACATCGCCGTCGTGCCCAGCCGCCGCACCCGCGATCCCGAGGACGTCTCGGTCGCCTGGCAGATCGACGCCTACCGGTTCGAGGTGCCGTTCGTCGTCGCCCCGATGGACAGCGTCGTCTCGCCGGCGACGGCCATCGCCATCGGGCGCCTCGGCGGCCTGGGAGTCCTTGACCTGGAAGGACTCTGGACCCGGTACGACGACCCAGAGCCGCTGCTCGAGGAGATCGCCGGCCTCGACCCGGCCGAGTCCACGGCCCGGCTGCAGCAGCTCTACGCCGAGCCGATCCGCGAAGAGCTGATCGTCGAGCGCATCGCGCAGATCCGCGACGCGGGAGTCACCACCGCAGCTGCCCTGTCGCCGCAACGCACCGCCGAGTTCCACAAGGCCGTGCTGCGCGCCGGGGTCGACCTCTTCGTCATCCGCGGCACCGTCGTCTCGGCCGAGCACGTGTCGTCGCAAGCCGCGCCGCTCAACCTCAAGCAGTTCATCTACGAGCTCGACGTCCCGGTCATCGTGGGCGGCTGCGCCACCTACCAGGCGGCCCTCCACCTGATGCGTACGGGTGCGGCCGGCGTGCTCGTCGGCGTGGGCGGCGGTCCCGCGCACACGACCCGCAAGGTGCTGGGCATCGGCGTCCCCATGGCCACCGCTGTGTCCGACGTGGCCTCGGCCCGCCGCGACTACATGGACGAGTCGGGCGGCCGCTACGTCCACGTCATCTGCGACGGCGGCATGGCCAACGGCGGTGACATCGCCAAGGCGGTCGCCTGCGGTGCCGACGCCGTGATGATCGGCATGCCACTGGCCCGCGCGGTCGAGGCCCCCGGCCGCGGCTGGCACTGGGGTGCCGAGTCGCGGCACGAGACGCTGCCCCGTGGTGCGCGCGTCGAGCTGGGCACCGTCGGCACGCTCGAGCAGATCCTGTTTGGGCCGTCCCACGTGACGGACGGCACCATGAACATCGTCGGCGCGCTGCGCCGGTCCATGGCCACGACCGGCTACTCCGACCTCAAGGAGTTCCAGCGGGTCGAGATCGTCGTCAACCCGGCCCACTAAGGCGGAGGTGCCCGTGCTGCCACCCGTCGTCGCGACCGTCCCGCCCGGTGCCGTCTTGGCCGACGTCCGCTGGTATCTCGATGGCAGCTCAGGTCGTGACGCGTACGAGGACGGCCACCTGCCGGGCGCTGTCTTCGTCGATCTTGATGCCTGGCTGGCTGACCGTGGCTCGCCCGCGCTGGGCCGCCACCCCCTGCCGTCGCCCGAGTGCTTCGCCAAGGGCATGGCCGTCCTCGGCATCGGCGACGACACGACGGTGGTGGGCTACGACGACGCGGGCGGGGTCATCGCTGCCCGCCTGGTGTGGATGCTGCGCGCCACGGGACACGACGCGGCACTCCTGGACGGAGGGCTCACCACGTACCAGGGTGAGCTGGAGACCGAGGTCGTGGCCCGGCCGCCGGCCCTTTTCGCCGCCCGTCCGTGGCCGGTCGACCAGCTCGCCGATCTCTCGGACGCGGTCGAGGGCAAGCACGTGATCGACGCCAGGCCCGCCCCGCGGTTCCGTGGCGAGGGTGATGACGTCGACCCTCGCGCGGGTCACATCCCCGGCGCGCAGAGCCTGCCGTGTCGCGAGAACCTCGGCCCGGACGGGTTTTTCCTGCCGGTGGACGAGTTGCGAGCACGGGTCGCCGCGGTCGGCATCAGCCCGGGCGACGACGTGGTGTCCTACTGCGGCTCGGGGGTCACGGCCTGCCACAACCTGCTGATGCTCGAGCACGCCGGCTTCGGCAAGGGTCGGCTCTATCCCGGCTCGTGGTCGCAGTACAGCCACACCGACCTGCCCGCCGAGACCACATCGGTTCAGTGAGCGGGCTGCGCCGACTCCACCTACCGTAGGACGCACCCCCTTCAAAGGAGCGCCCAATGGCCAGCTCGACCGACCTCCAGGACCACCAGGTCACCAACTTTGCCGACCTCGGCAAGGAGATGTGGGCCTACCTCACCGGCCGCGGTGCCGCCATCAACTACGAGTTCGTCGACATGACGGTCGAGGTCCCGCGCGAGACCGGTGCCAACGCCCCGCGCGCCTCGTGGAGGCTCAACGGCACCCTGCGCATCACGACCTCGGACAACGCCGCCGCGTGATGGAGGTCAGGGCCGACCTGACTCTCGAGGTCGACGGCGTCGTCTCGACGCTGACCGGCTCGGGACGTGACCTCGTGCTCCACTCCGCTGATCCCGCAGGCATTCTCGAGGCTCTCTCGTACGCAGCCCTGCCAGCGTCCGTCGGCCGCATCGACGGCCCACGGGCGCTCGGCAGGGTGGCGGACGCGTTGCAGGAGCAGGGCCTGCGCATCGACCTGACCGGCCCCGACGGGGTCTACCTGCGGCTCGGACGTGGGGCGCAGTCGCGCCTCGGCGAGGTCGTTACCCGCAGCAGCTTCGTCCAGCCCGGCACGGTGTCTGCCGTCCGACCGCTGGTCGGGGCCGAGCTGGGCCGCCGGCTCAAACGTCCGGCAGGCGTCGCAGCCGTCAGCGCCTCGGTGATAGCGGCGCTGATGGTCGTGTGGCGGCTGGTGCGACGGGCTACTGGTAGCTGACGAAGTCCGGCGGCGGGGTCAGTGCCTCGACCTCGGAGGGTTGGAAGATGTTGATGTCCTCGGCCAGGAAAAGCTTGAAGCCGTTGAAGAACGGCTTCTTGACCTTGAGCAGGTTGTAGCCGAACAGCTTGTTGTTGCGGTCGCCGTGGCCGTCGAAGTGCCAGACGATCGCGAGGCCGGAACGGGGCTTGACGTTGGCCCGGTCGAGGATCATCTGCTGGGTGAAGTTGTGCAGCACCACGACCTTCTGCGGCAGCCCGTGCGAGACGGTCAGCTTGGACAGGTAGGCCGTGACCGCGTTGACCTCGGCCGCGGTGACGTGGCCGCGCACCTTGGCCGGGATCTGGTCGGGTCCCATGCGCCACTCGCTGTCGAGTGCGACGCCGACGTTGGGCTTGAGCAGGAACTGCTCGTACCGCTTGACCACCGTGAGGAAGTCCTGCCGGCCGGGCTGGATGTCGAGGATCAGCAGCTGGTTGTTCTTGGTCGCCGCGTCGAGGTAGGGCTGGATCTGGTCGGGCGTGCTGTCGTGGCTGTAGTCGCCATCGTGCCCGGCGTAGCCGTCGACGAGCGTCGCGATGAGCTCGAGCGCGCCGAGGGCGGGTCTCGTCGGCGTGGCCCACTTCTTCGCCTCGGCGGCCACCGCGAGGGCAGCCTGGTCAGGCGATGTGTGCCCGAGGACGCCCAGCGCCTTGGACTGGCCGTTGCCGTAGTAGGCGATCACGCGGTACTTGGGCAGGATCTGGCGGCCGCCCCACGGCAGCGCGACCTTGGGCGGCCCGGGCGGCGTCGTGGTGACCGTCGGGCTCGGCGGTGCGGTGCTCGTCGGTGCGGCGGCGGACGTGGCCGTGGCGGCGGACGTCGTCGGACCAGCACCCGAGGAACCGTGGCTGGTGCAGGCCGTCAGCCCGAGCAGGACGACGGTGAGCGGGGCGGCCAGGCGGCCGGACTGTAGGCGCACGGGGGACAACGTACGTCATATCGAGGCGGCTGCAAGCACCGCTGGCCTGCCCGGACGTGCGGAACCGGACACGACCGCCGATCTCGCCCGGTGGCGTGTGCGCTGGTTAAGAGCCCTGGATGACCAGCGCGACCATGGCTGCTCGCGTCGACACCCCAAGCTTGGCGAAGATGCGGCGGAGATGGGTCGACACCGTCCAGAGGCTGATGTCGAGCACGCTGGCGATCATCTTGTTGGTGTAACCCTGCGCCACCATGCGGGCGATCTCACGCTCGCGCGGGCTCAGCGAGTCGGCCCTGGACGGGTGAACGAGGGTCAGTGCGCAGCGCACCCCGTCCAAGGTGATGTCGAGCAGGGGGTCGGCGTCAGGCGTCCGCTCTGCCGCGCGCGCGATGACCGCCCGTACCAAATCATCCATGGGCACACGCTGGAGTGGGTCCAGCGCAAAGTCGGGCAGCACCTCTTCGGCTTGCGTCAGGACGACGGTCATCGAAACCCCCTCAAGCGTCCACATGCACAGCATCGACCTGTTGTGCACTGCTGTCACCTATTTGAGTGAAAAGATCGACTCGGTGATACACGGGGGGATTGTGCATTTTCGGCATCCCTTGCCTTCAAGGGGTCTCGTCAGGAGGGGCTGCCGTGCACGGAACGACGCTGCCGACTCTCGCGCTCGTCGCATGCGCGATGGCGCTGGCGCCGATCGTGGCCGACTTGCTCCGCCGCGTACGGCTCTCCGGCGCGGTGGTCGAGATCGTGCTCGGCATCCTGATCGGCCCGGCGGTACTCGCGTGGGGGCACCCCGACTCCGTGGTCGACACGATCGCCGAGATCGGGCTGGTGTTCCTCATCTTCCTGGCCGGCTACGAGATCGACGTGCCGGCACTGCGCGGGCGGCCGCTGCGGCTCGCGGCGACCGGGTGGGTGGTGTCGTTGGTCCTCGGCCTGGCCGGCGGCCTGCTGCTGGCCGGTGAGGGGGTCTCGGTCAAAGCCTTGGTCGTCGGTTTGGCTCTGACCACGACAGCGTTGGGAACGCTGCTGCCGATCGCCTCGGACGCGGGACTGCTCGATGGCCCACTGGGTCCGCATCTGCTGGCGGTCGGCGCGGCGGGGGAGTTCGGGCCGATCGTGGCGATCGCGTTGCTGCTCACCGGTGAGAACGCTGCCCGTACCGCGGTCCTGCTCGTCGTCTTCGCGCTGCTCGCGGTCGGGGCTGCGTTGGCCGCGCGGCGACCGCTGCCCGCGCGGCTCCGCCACCTCATGTCGCACACCCTGCACACGTCGGGCCAGCTGCCGGTACGGGTGGCGTTGCTGGTCGTCGCGGCGCTGGTCTGGGTCGCGTCGACGTTCGGCCTCGACATCCTGCTCGGCGCGTTCTCGGCCGGCATGGTGGTGCGGCTCCTCGTGCACTCCGGCGAGGACCAGGACGACATCCACCTGGTCGAGGGCAAGCTCGAAGCCGTCGGCTTCGGCGTCTTCGTACCGCTGTTCTTCGTCAACAGCGGCATGCACTTTGACCTCAACGCGCTGGGCCATCCGGCGACGCTGGTCAAGGTGCCGCTGTTCCTGCTGGCGTTTCTTGTCGTACGGGGCCTGCCGGTCCTGGCGCTCTACCGTGGTGTGCTGGCGTCCAAGGTCCGCGTGGCGCTGGCTCTCATGGCGTCGACCGCGCTGCCCCTGGTCGTGGTCATCACCGACCTCGGCGTGGCCACCGGGCAGATGACGGCCGCCGACGCGAGCGCGCTGGTCGGCGCTGGGCTGCTGTCGGTCCTGCTGCTGCCCAGCGTGGGCGTGGCGATCGCGGCACGTCCAGCCGATACCATGTCCAGGTGACAGAGCCCTCGTTCGACACCGTCCTCGTCGTCGACTTCGGCGCGCAGTACGCCCAGCTGATCGCCCGCCGGGTGCGCGAGTGCCACGTCTACAGCGAGGTCGTCCCGTGGACGATGCCGCTTGAGCAGATGCTGGCCAAGGGTCCCAAGGCAATCATCCTGTCCGGCGGACCGTCGTCGGTCTACGCCGAGGGTGCGCCTCAGGTCGACCGGGCGTTGTTCGAGACGGGCGTGCCGACGTTCGGCATCTGCTACGGCTTCCAGGCGATGGCTGCGGCCCTCGGTGGCACCGTCGCGCGCACCGGCACCGCGGAGTTCGGCCGCACCCCGCTGCAGGTCACTGGCGGCGGGCGACTGTTTGCCGGGCTGCCCGACACCGCATCGGTGTGGATGTCGCACAACGACGCTGTTTCCGTTGCTCCGCAAGGATTCTCGGTCACCGCCGGCACCACGCAGACCCCCATCGCCGCGTTCGAGAACATCGATGCCGGGCTCTATGGCGTGCAGTTCCACCCCGAGGTCCTCCACACCGAGCGCGGCCTCGAGGTGCTCAAGCGCTTCCTGTACGACGGTGCCGGTTGCCGCCCGACGTGGACGATGGTCAACATCGTCGAGGAGCAGGTCGCGCTGATCCGGGCCCAGGTCGGCGACGGCCGGGCGGTCTGCGGGCTGTCCGGCGGCGTCGACTCCGCGGTGGCTGCCGCGCTCGTCCAGCGGGCGATCGGCGACAAGCTCACCTGCGTGTTCGTCGACCACGGGCTGCTGCGCAAGGGTGAGGCCGAGCAGGTCGAGCGCGACTTCGTGGCCTCGACCGGCGTTCAACTCAAGGTGGTCGACGCGTCCAAGCGGTTCCTCGACGCGCTGGCCGGCGTCACCGATCCGGAGACCAAGCGCAAGGCGATCGGCCGCGAGTTCATCCGGGTTTTCGAGGAGGCCGCGCGCGAGGTCATCGCCGAGGCCGACGCCCACGGCGAGACGGTTGAGTTCCTCGTGCAGGGCACCCTCTACCCCGATGTCGTCGAGTCGGGTGGCGGCGAGGGCGCGGCCAACATCAAGAGCCACCACAACGTCGGCGGCCTGCCCGACGACCTGCAGTTCGGTCTCGTCGAGCCGCTGCGGGCGCTGTTCAAGGACGAGGTGCGCAAGGTCGGCCTCGAGCTCGGCCTGCCCGAGCCGATCGTCTGGCGCCAGCCGTTCCCCGGCCCCGGGCTCGGCATCCGCATCATCGGCGAGGTCACCTTCGACCGGCTCGAGGTGCTGCGCGAGGCCGATGCCATCGCCCGCGAGGAGCTGTCCCGCGCCGGCCTCGACCGCGACATCTGGCAGTGCCCGGTCGTGCTGCTCGCCGAGGTGCGCTCGGTCGGCGTCCAGGGTGACGAGCGGACGTACGGCCACCCCGTGGTGCTGCGTCCGGTGTCGTCCGAGGACGCGATGACTGCCGACTGGTCGCACGTCCCGTACGACGTGCTCGCCCACATCTCCAACCGCATCACCAACGAGGTGCGCGAGGTCAACCGGGTCGTGCTTGACATCACCAGCAAGCCGCCCGGCACCATCGAGTGGGAGTAGCGGCTTCCGGCCCGAGTTGTTAGTCGCTGGATGAGCCATGGCCTATTGAGTGACTAACAACCCCGGCTGAGCTACTCCGGTTCGGGCTCGCGGATCCAGCCGTAGGTCCGGGTCACGGCGTACTTCCAGTTGGCGTACTCGCGGTCGCGCAGCACGGGGTCCATCGACGGGGTCCACTGCGCGGCGCGGTGCCAGTTGCGGCGTAGCGAGCCGAGATCGGGCCAGAAGCCGACGACCAGGCCGGCGGCGTAGGCGGCACCCAGCGACACGGTCTCGGACATCATCGGCCGCACGACCGTGGTGTCGAGGATGTCGGCGATGAACTGCATGAGCAGGTTGTTGGCGGTCATGCCGCCGTCGACCCGCAGGACGCGCAGGGTCAGCCCCGAGTCGGCGTTCATCGCGTCGATGACCTCGCGGGTCTGCCATCCCGTCGCCTCGAGCGCTGCGCGAGCGAGGTGGCCCTTGGTCACGTACGACGTGAGTCCGGCGATGACCCCGCGCGCCTCGCTGCGCCAGTGCGGGGCGAACAGCCCGACGAACGCCGGCACGATGTAGCAGCCGCCGTTGTCCTTGACCGTGCTGGCGAGCGTCTCGATCTCGGGGGCGGTCGAGATCAGGCCGAGGCCGTCGCGGAGCCACTGGACCAGCGACCCGGTGACCGCGATCGACCCTTCGAGGGCGTAGACCGGGTCCTCGCCGGCGATCTGGTACGCCACGGTAGGGATGAGGCCGTGGTCGGACGCCACGACCTCGGAGCCGGTGTTGAGCAGGACAAAGCTGCCGGTGCCGTACGTGCACTTGGCATCACCCGCGTCGAAGCAGGTCTGGCCGAACAACGCGGCCTGCTGGTCACCGAGCGCCCCGGCCAGTGGCACGCCCTCGAGCACGCCGGTGCAGGTGCCGTACACCTCCATCGACGGTCGGATGACCGGCAGCATCTTTGACGGGATGTCGAACAGCTCGAGGAGGTACGGGTCCCAGGCCAGGGTTCGGATGTTCATCAGCATCGTGCGGCTAGCGTTGGTCACGTCGGTGACGTGGACCCCCGTGAGGTTCCAGATCAGCCAGGTCTCCATCGTCCCGAACAGCAGATGGCCCTCGGTTGCCAGCTCGCGGGCCTGCGGCACGTGGTCGAGGATCCACTTCAGCCGGGAGGCGCTGAAGTACGTCGCCATCATCAGCCCGGTGAGCTCCCGTACCTTGTCGGCGTTGCCGGCCATGGCATCGAGGGCCGCCGAGGTGCGAGTGTCCTGCCAGACGATCGCCGGGTGGACCGGGCGACCGGTGCGGCGGTCCCAGACCACGGTGGTCTCGCGCTGGTTGGCGATGCCGACCCCGGCCAGCTGGTCGAGGCCGATGCCCGCGTCGTGCAGCGTCTCCGGGATCATGCGGCACAGGTTGCGCCAGATCTCGAGGGCGTCGTGCTCGACCCACCCGGGGCGCGGGAAGTGCTGGTGGTGCTCGTGCTGGCGGACAGCCACGAGCCGGGCCGACTGGTCGAAGAGGATCGAACGGGTGGAGGTGGTGCCCTGGTCGACCGCGAGGATGTAGTGGCCGGTCATCGACGTGCGGTGACGAGGTCGCGCGAGATCGAGCGCGCGGTGTCGCAGACCAGGGCGACGAGATGGGCGCGCGGCTGGCCGCCCGCGTCGCAGATGCGGTCGACCGGCCCGACCACGCCGAGGGCGCCGACCACGCGACTGCCGACGGCACGCAGCGGGGCCGCGACGGTCGCCTCGCCGGGATGGTGCTCCTCGACGTCACACGCCCAGCCTTCGTGGCGTACGTCGACCAGCCGCCGGCTGAGGTCGCGCGGACTGGTGACCGTGTGCTGCGTGAGCTGGTCGAACGCCTTGTCCGGGCGCCCGCCGGGGAAGCCGCCCCACGCCAGCAGGACCTTGCCGAGCGCGGTCGCGTGGACGGGGATGCGAGCGCCGACCTCGGACTGCTGGAAGGTGTCGTCCGGGCGGAAGACGTGGTGGACGATGCTCACGCGACCGTCGACCCACGCGGCGATGCGTACCGACTCGCCGCTGCGACTGGCCAGGGTGTCGGCCCAGTTCATCGCGTGCGAGCGCAGGTCGTTGGGGTCGACGTGGGCCTCGGTGAGGTCGGTCAACCCGCCGCCGATCGTGTAGCGACCGGTGTCGTCCTGCACCAGGAAGCCGACTTCCTGCAGCGTGTGCAGGAGGCCGTAGGCCGTCGCCTTGGCGAGGTCCAGCGACTCGGCGACATCCGTCAGGCCGGGCGGGGACGAGCTCTCGGCCACGAGCTGCAGGATCGCTGCCGCGCGTTCGACCGACTGGATAGAGCCGGGCACATCCCCGTCTTCACCACGTTCGCCGTGGTCCAAACGCCTCAGGTCGACATTGTCGACCGCAAACCATGGCCGAACGGGCACCAGCCCCACACGGGACGAACCTGGCGTGGGTCGGTTGCTCCCAGCCTGCCCCCAGGTCGGTCGACAATGTCGACCGCTTGCTGTGTCAAGGCCCGATTTGTCCTCCTAGAGTCCGGCTTAGACCTGGCGAGGCCGGGCCGTGCGGGGGGAAAACTCAACCGGACGGAGTGGTTCGATGAGCAGCAGCACCGACGTCGGCACGCCGGCAGTAAAGCCGCCGCGTGGCCGCGAGATCAGGCTTGACGCCCCCCGGGGTGCCATCAAGCCCTACGTGCCGGGGTTGACCGGGGAGCTGATCGCGGAGTTCTTCGGCACCTTCATCCTGATCATGTTCGGCGTGGGCGTCGTCGCCCAGGTGGTCGCCGGCGGCATCGGGGCGCACGACAGCATCGCCTGGGCCTGGGGTCTGGGCGTCACGTTGGGCATCTACGTCGCGGGCAAGATCAGCGGCGCCCACCTCAACCCAGCGGTCACCGTGGCCCTCGCGGTCTTCCAGGGCTTCTCGTGGAAGAAGGTCGCACCGTACGCGGCGGCACAGACGGCCGGCGCGTTCTGCGCGGCGCTGCTGGTCCGGTGGAACTACACCGAGGTGATCGCAAAGTTCGACCCGGGCCACACCATCAAGAGCCAGGGCATCTTCTCCACCCTGCCCGGCAACGGCGGCGCTCCGGTCTCGGACATGGGGGCGTTGCGCGACCAGATCATCGGCACGGCGATCCTGCTGTTCCTGGTCTTCGCCATCGTCGACGCCCGCAACTCCTCACCGCTGTCCAACCTCGCGCCCGTCGTCATCGGCCTGCTGGTCGTCGCGATCGGCATGGCGTGGGGCACCGACGCCGGCTACGCGATCAACCCGGCGCGTGACTTCGGTCCCCGACTGGCCGAGTTCTTCACCGGCTACGGCACAGCCTTCCGCGATCAGTACGGGCATCTGTACTTCTGGGTTCCGATCGTCGGCCCGCTCATCGGCGGTGTCGTCGGTGGTGGCCTCTACACGTACGGCATCAGCCCGCACCTGCCCTCGAAGGAGCAGGTAGCCCTCGGTGAGGGTGCCGCCGGGGAGGACCCCAACGCCTGACCTGCACATCACCTACCCTTTTCTTGCGCACCTGAGGCAGAGGAGTCACTGATGGCCGACTTCGTCGGAGCAATCGACCAGGGCACCACCAGCACCCGCTTCATGATCTTCGACCACTCGGGCAACGAGCGCGGCAAGCACCAGCTCGAGCACGAGCAGATCCTGCCGCAGCCCGGCTGGGTCGAGCACAACCCGGTGGAGATCTGGGAACGCAGCAGCGCCGTGCTGCAGACCGCCATGAACGAGGCCCGGCTCACGCCGTCGGACTTCGCTGCGCTGGGCATCACCAACCAGCGCGAGACGACCGTCGTCTGGAACCGCAAGACGGGTCGCCCCTACTACAACGCGATCGTCTGGCAGGACACCCGTACCGACCGCATCGCGTCCGCACTCGAGCGCGAGGGCAAGGGCGACGTCATCCGGCAGAAGGCCGGCCTGCCACCGGCGACGTACTTCTCCGGTGGAAAGATCCAGTGGATCCTCGAGAACGTCGACGGCGTCAGGGAAGCAGCCGAGCGTGGCGACGCCATCTTTGGCAACACCGACTCGTGGCTGACCTGGAACCTCACCGGTGGCACCCACGGTGGACTCCACTCGACGGACGTCACCAACGCCAGTCGCACCATGCTGATGAACCTCGAGACGCTCGACTGGGACGACGAGCTGCTCGGCTTCTTCAACATCCCCAGGGCGATGCTGCCGGAGATCCGGTCGTCGTCCGACGCCAAGGGCTTCGGCGAGGTGGCGACGCCCGGCGGCGCGCAGGGCATCCCGCTCACGGGTGTCCTCGGCGACCAGCAGGCGGCCATGGTCGGCCAGGTCTGCCTCGCACCGGGTGAGGCAAAGAACACTTACGGCACCGGCAACTTCCTGCTGCTCAACACCGGCGAGGAGCTCGTCCGCAGCAGCAACGGTCTGCTCTCCACCGTCTGCTACAAGTTCGGTGACGACAAGCCGGTGTACGCACTGGAGGGGTCGATCGCCGTTACCGGCTCAGCGGTGCAGTGGCTGCGTGACCAGCTCGGCATCATCTCGGGCGCATCCGAGGTCGAGTCGCTGGCCCGCCAGGTCGACGACAACGGCGGCATGTATTTCGTGCCGGCGTTCTCCGGGCTGTTCGCTCCGTACTGGCGCAGCGACGCCCGCGGTGCGATCGTCGGGCTGTCCCGGTTCAACACCAACGCGCACCTCGCGCGGGCAACTCTCGAGTCCATCTGCTACCAGAGTCGCGACGTCGCCGACGCCATGCAGGCCGACTCCGGCGTCAAGCTCGAGGTGCTCAAGGTCGACGGCGGCGTGACCGCCAACAACCTGTGCATGCAGCTGCAGGCGGACATCCTCGGCGTCACCGTCAGCCGCCCGGTCGTGGCGGAGACGACGGCGCTCGGGGCCGCCTACGCCGCCGGTCTGGCGGTCGGCTTCTGGGCCAACACCGACGAGCTGCGCGAGAACTGGAACGAGTCGCAGGCATGGAAGCCGGAGTGGTCCGACCAGCAGCGCGCCGATGGGTACGCCGGGTGGAAGAAGGCGGTCGAACGTACCCTCGACTGGGTGGACGTCGGCTGATCGTGCGGCCCTGACCCTCCTCTCGCGAAAGGCACACCATGAACGTCGTACCGCTGTCCCCGTCCGCCCGTACGGACGCCCTCGCCGCCATGAAGGCTGCCCCCGAGATCGACATCCTTATCGTCGGTGGCGGAGTGGTCGGCGCAGGGTCGGCCCTCGATGCTGTGACCCGTGGCCTTTCCACGGCGATCGTCGAGGCTCGTGACTGGGCCAGCGGTACGTCGTCCAGGTCGTCCAAGCTCATCCACGGCGGCCTGCGCTACCTCGAAATGCTCGACTTCGGTCTGGTCCGCGAGGCGCTCTACGAACGCAGCCTGCTCATCCAGAAGCTCGCTCCCCACCTGGTGCGCGAGGTGCCGTTCCTCTACCCGCTCACGCACCGGGTCTGGGAGCGGCCGTACGTCGGGTCGGGCGTCCTGCTCTACGACACCATGGGCACCATCGGGCGGGCCAGCCGCGGGGTGCCCCACCACCGACACCTCAGCCATCGCGGCGCGCTCCGCGAGGCGCCGTGCCTACGCAGCGACTCGATGATCGGCGCGGTGCAGTACTACGACGCCCAGGTTGACGATGCCCGCCACACCATGAACATCGTCCGTACCGCTGCGTCGTTTGGCGCGATGGCGGCCAACCGCACCAAGGTCATCGACTTCCTGCGCGAGGGCGAGCGGGTCACCGGTGCCCGCGTCGAGGACCTCGAGACCGGCGAGAAGTTCGACGTCCGGGCCAAGCAGGTCGTCAACGCGACCGGGGTCTGGACCGACGAGACCCAGGCCATGGCCGACACCCGCGGCCAGTTCCATGTACGGGCCTCGAAAGGCGTCCACCTCGTCGTCCCGCGCGACCGGGTGCAGTCCAACACCGGCATCATCCTGCGCACCGAGAAGAGCGTGCTGTTCGTCATCCCGTGGGGCCGCCACTGGATCATCGGGACGACGGACACCGACTGGAAGCTTGACCTCGCGCACCCCGCAGCGACATCCAAGGACATCGCCTACATCCTCGACCACGTCAACGGATTCCTCACGTCGCCGCTGACCGAGGCCGACGTCGAAGGGGTCTACGCCGGGCTGCGGCCGCTGCTTTCCGGCGAGAGCGAGTCGACGTCCAAGCTGTCCCGCGAGCACGTCGTCGGCCACCCGGTTCCCGGGCTGGTCGTCGTGGCCGGCGGCAAGTACACGACCTACCGGGTCATGGCCAAGGACGCCATCGACGAGGCCGTGCGCGGCATGGACGGGCGCATCCCCGACTCGGTCACCACCGACGTGCCGCTTGTCGGCGCCGATGGATGGAAGGCGCTGCTCAACCAGCGGCACGCCCTCGCGGTCCAGTCCGGACTCCACGTCGCGCGCATCGACCACCTGATGCACCGGTACGGCTCCCTCATCAGCCAGGTCCTCGAGCTCATCGCGGCCGACCCGTCGCTGGCTGAGCCGCTGCCGGGTGTGGACGACTACCTGCGGGTCGAGGCGGTCTATGCCGCCAGCCATGAGGGTGCACGCCACCTCGACGACGTCCTTGCCCGCCGCACCCGGGCCTCCATCGAGGGCTGGGACCGCGGGGTCACCGCGGCGCCGGTCGTGGCCGCGCTCATGGCGCAGGTGCTCGGCTGGGACGACGTCCAGGAGAAGAACGAGGTCGAGCACTATCTGGACCGGGTAGCCGCCGAGCGCAAGTCGCAGATGCAGCCGGACGACGAGACGGCCGACGCGGTACGGCTGGAAGCCGCCGACATCGTGCCAGTACCCACGATGGAGTAGCAGGAAAAAGTGCCTGCCCAGTAAGGATTGTCGATCTTGATCGCGGGCAGAGCAGTGACATGACACTCATCCTGTGGCTCGCAGCAGTTGTCCTCGCCATCCTCGGCATCATCGCGCTGGTCAGCGGATCGATCCTCTGGGGCATCGTCCTTCTGGTCGTGGCCTGTGCGGTCGGCCCCGGCGGCTGGTCGATCTTCAAGGGCTCGCGCGTCTGACCCTGCGCCAAAGGCTTGGCGTGCTGCCGTCTGCGGGGAGGACACTGGTTCCATGACCTCCTCAGCAGACGGCAGCACCCAGCCCGCCGACGACAGCGCACCCCCCGCCGAGGACGACGTACGGGCAAAGTTCCGCGCCGCCCTCGACAAGAAGCACGGCACGACCGGCGCCAATGCCAAGCCACATGCGCCTGGCACGGCGGCCACGCCGGCCAGCAATGACAAGCGGACGCGTCAGTTTCGACGCAAGTCCGGTGGCTGACGCCTGCGTGAGGTTCTCCTAAGAGACACGGCTTTGCTTCCCACGACGCCTGCCGCCCGTGGGGTTGACTCCCAGCCGTGACTACCACCTCGCACAGGCCCAAGATGCACCACCCTGCCGTCGAGCGCGAGATCGAGAAGCGCGCCAGCGACTTCCAGGTCAAGATCGCGTCCGGCATCACGTCGTTTGCCGGCTCGATGATGTTTGTCTACGTCCACATCGTGATTTTTGCGTTCTGGATGCTGGTCTTGGAGAAGAACCCGTGGCCCATGCTGACGTTGGTCGTCTCTCTCGAGGCGATCTTCCTGTCGACGTTCGTCATGATCGGCCAGAACCGGCAGGCGTCGTTCCAGCAGGCCAAAGCCGACCACGACTTCGTGGCGCAGGAGCAAGAGCTCAGCATGAACACCGAGCTCACCAAGAAGATCCACGAACTGACCATCGAGCTGCACGCCAAGATGTGCCTGGGTCAGGACACCCCGCCGGCGGACGCGTCGACTACGGCAGGGTGATCGTCGGCCCGCAGGACACGGTGCGCGTGACGCCGGGGATCTTCTGCAGGGCGCCGAGCGCTGCGCTGCCGTCGCCATCAAGAGCGACCACCAGGTCGTAAGGGCCAGTCACCGCATCAGCGAACGTGACGCCGGGCAGGACGATCGCGGCTTCGGCGATCTCGACCGCGCGGCCGATATCGGTCTGCACGAGGACGTAAGAGCGAGCCATGACAACCTCCTGAGGCAGACAGACGCATCAGAGGCGGCACGACGATGGACCGCACTTCGGGGGACCGTGAGGGTCCGACGGACAAGAGTACCTTGCGTTTTGGTCAGGCCGTTTCCATGCGGTAAAACGCTTCCGCCAACCGACCCTTGGGCAGCCCGCCGGCCTCGGCCTGCATCTCCAGCCAGCCTCGGAGCATGGTCTCGAGCTCCGCCGGCTTGGTGAGCTGGGAGACGTGGCAGAGCAGCGCCTCTTGCTTGAGCTCGAACGTGTCGGTGACATCGACCCAGTGGTTGGGGTGCTCGCGGCCGCTGACCCACACCTCGGGAACCGAGTAGGCGTCCAAGCCCTCGTCCTGCAGCAGCTCCGGGTGGGCGAACGGGTTGCGGGCGTCGGGATAGACGGCACGCAGCGCTGCCTCGCCGGCGGCCATGTGGTCAGGGTGGCTCGCGCCGATGCGCAGCCAGTGCCGCTCGGGGCTCTGGGTCAGCACGACGTCGGGCTTGACCCGACGGATCTGGCGACTGATGTCGCGGCGCAGCTCCTGGCTGATCTCGAGCTTGCCGTCGGGGTAGCCGAGGTAGGTCACGTCGTGGACGCCGAGCACCTCGCCGGCTGCGCGCTGCTCGGCCTGGCGGATGCCTGCGATCTCGCTGCGAGGAGTGTCGCGGTCGAAGCCGCCGGCGTCGCCGTTGGTGCAGATGCAGTAGAAAACCTCGACGCCTGCCTTGGTCAACGTCGCGATGGTGCCGCCGGCTCCGAAGTCGACGTCATCGGGGTGAGCGGTGACGACGAGCACTCGCTTGATTGCATCCTGGTCCAGCACTACGGCTCCCGTACGACGAGGGGTGGTTCCGGCTACAACGCCAAGGTAGCGGGATCGCATCCCACCCGCCGACTCCAGGAATGACGGTTGTGCCGCCGCCGCATGTCGCCACACTGACGGCATGGCCATCGCGACCGCTGCGCCCGCTCCCGCAGGCGATCGGCCTGGGCGCCGGTGGCTGCGCCTGGCGCCGTTGCTCGTGGTGGTGCTTGTCGTGGGGTTGGCCGCGCGCTGGTTCACCGACGACCAGGCCCTCGGCCGCTACAACAGCATCGTGACCACCACGACGTCGCCCGGTCGCGCGATGTACTTGGACGCCGGCGTCTAACCCCGTGGCGGGGTCGACAGCTCGTTCCATGTCGACGTTCGACGGCTGTCGCCCAGGCTTACGGCCAATACCGCGGACGCGGTCGTCACCTTCTCTATCTGCGTCCAGCGGCAAACCCATACCCGTATCGGCGCAACGCGGAGCCCCGGCTCCTTGTGCGGCTCCGTCGTTGCCTTCCACCCCGGCTCGTTGCTGATCGACGACCGCAAGATCGAGGTGCTCCTCGTGGTGGCGCCACGTAGGGCGGGCGTGGTCCACATCGAGGGCCTGGATGTCTCCTACCGACGAGGGTTGCGCTTCGGCCATCAGCACGTCGGGAGCGACACCACGGTCACCGCGCGCTGACCTCAGCAGGGTGCGTTGCTGGCGGTGCCCAATTCAGGGCTTGCCTCTGACATGCGCCACCGTGAACCTCCGGTTGCGCCCCAGGCCAGTCGAATACTCCCCACGCCGGCGGTCACCGTGTAGCAGCCAACGGCCCAGTTCCGGAACTCCCCTCCGGACGGGTCGACTGGGATCTGAGCGGCGCAGGACGTGCCACCCAAGGGACCTCACTGGGACGTCCCGCTTGCGGTTCGGCGTCTGCGCCGTCGTCGTTGTGCAGGCACTCCCGGATTTGAGCCTGTCGCTAATTGAGCGGCGTGCCTCACGCTGGTGTTGGGGTGGGGCGAGGAAAATTCGTTCATGGCAAGAGACTTCCGTCGGCCGCAGCGGGATCAGCAGTTCTTGTTGCCGCCGGACATGCGTGAGTGGTTGGGCCCAGATCATCTGGTGTGGTTCGTGATCGACGCTGTCGAGGCGTTGGACCTGACCGCGTTGAAGGCCCGGTCGAAGACCGGCGGGGTGGGTCGGGCCCCGTTGGATCCGGCCATGCTGCTGACCCTGTTGATCTACGCCTATGCCCACGGGGAGCGCTCGTCGCGGCAGATCGAACGGTTGTGCGGCACGGATGTGGCGTTCCGGGTGATCTGCGGCAACGACGCCCCGGACCACTCGACGATCGCCAGGTTCCGGGCGGTGCACGAGGACTCCTTCGCGGAGGTGTTCACCCAGGTGCTGGTGCTGTGCGCGCAGGCCGGGCTGGGCCGGTTCGGTTCGGTCGCGATCGACGGGACGAAGATCGCCGGGAACGCCTCGGCTGGTGCGAACCGGACCGAGGAGACGTTGCGCGCTGAGGCGGCCCGGATCTTGGAGGAGGCCGCCCAAGTTGACGCCGAGGAGGACGCCGAGCTCGGCGACGCCCGCGGCGATGAGCTGCCGGCGCAGTGGGCTGATCCGACGTCGCGGGTCGCGAGGATCCGGGAATGTCTGGACCAGATCGCCAAGGACAAGCAGGAAGACGCCGCACCGCTGGAGGTGAGGGTCGCGAAGTGGCAGGAAAACGTCGGCCACGCCGAAGCGAAGGTTGCCGCGATCCGGGCGAAGGTCACCCCTCGGTGGGAGG
Organism: Acidothermaceae bacterium B102; assembly: GCA_033097465.1. Classification (GTDB taxonomy): domain Bacteria; phylum Actinomycetota; class Actinomycetes; order JAWWOL01; family JAWWOL01; genus JAWWOL01. The sequence goes on along the minus strand of AP028633.1, from coordinate 706,412 downwards.
CAGCCCAACGCGGCGAGAAGCTGGCCGGCCCACGCCCGGTGCCCCCGGATGAGCACGTTCTGGTGCGTCGGGCCCAGGACACCCTGGACAACGTGAAAACCCGCCTGGCCCGCGCGATCGAGCAAGGCGTCAGACCGTATGAGCTGCGCAGGCGTTCCCAGATGGGCAACGTCACCGACCCGGACACCCGGTTGATGCCGACCCGTAACGGCTGGGTGCAAGGGTTCAACGCCCAAGTCGCGGTCACCGACGACCAGCTGATCCTCGCGACCTGCGTGAACAACAGCCCGGTCGACGCCCCCACGTTCATCCCGATGATGACCGCCGCAGTGCGGGCCGCGGCGATGCTCGCGCAGGCCACCGGGCGCACCGACACCGACATCGGGGTAGTCCTGGCCGACGCCGGCTACATCTCCGAGGCCAACCTGACCGCCGACGGACCGGACCGGCTCATCGCCCTGGGCAAGCACCGCGCCACCGAGCAAGCGGCGAGGGAGCACCCGACAACCGGTGCTCCACCGCCAGGCCAGGACCCTGTCGCTGCGATGGACCACCGGCTACGAACCGAAGCGGGGATCACCGCCTACCGAAGACGAGGCGCAACCGTCGAACCCACCATCGGCTCACTGAAAGACCGCACCGGGCTCAGACGTTTCTCCCGCCGAGGCATCACCGCGGCCGCCAGCGAGATCAACCTCGCAGCCAGCGTCCACAACCTGCTCAAGTGGCGCCAGGCCACCCTCGCCTGCTGAGCGAGGGGCTGCGCCGGCCCCGACCCACCCGCTGGCACCAACCCGACGCCGGACCTCAGCCGAATTTGCGACAGGCTCATTCCGGGAATTGCTGCACAACAAGCAGCCCGCCGACCCGAGCCATCGAGTGTGGTCCTCGGTGGAGGAGCCCGGAGGTCGCGACGGCGGTCTGTTAGCCGATCGGCGGATCCGCGGCTGGCACAGCGGGCCGGGTTGCGGCTGGCCTGGAGGGCTAGCGTCGCCGGGACGACCGTAGCCCTCAGGACAGAGCCACGGCCGCCGGGTAGGCAGTCTTGCCGGCCCGCTCGAGGAAGCCTGACCGGCACGAGGTGACAGCAGCCTGGCCCGAGCGCCGCTCCGTCTGAGATGGGGATCGTCATGTGCGACGCCATGGAGTCTCGGTCAGGCACCTGGCCGGAGGGTAGGTAGGCCGGCATCGACCGCGCAAGCTGTTAGTCGATGGTCGTAGACGACGAATGCGGAGAGGTCCGCTCCGATGGTCAGCGCACTGGCGAGATGTAGCGCGTCGAGGCTGCGGAGCGTCTCACCGCCGACGTCGCACGCCTGCTCGATGACGGCCCCTGAGAGCGGGATGAGGTCCAGCTGGGCCAAGAGCCGCTGAGCCGCGGGCACAGTGGTGGGGTCAAGGCGTCGGCAGGCACGGACCACCTCCACCTTGGCCAACTCGCTGCTCACCTTCGGAACGTCGCGGCGCGCGCTCAGCCACAGCTCCAGGGCATCGCTCTCGGCCTCCTGGAACAGCAATTTCAACAAGGCGGACGAGTCGAGGTAGATCACCGTTCTTCACGCAGGTCCTCAAGCACGGCAGCGGTTTTGGTGCTGACGGTCACCCGCCGGGGCATGACCAGCGGGCCGGATCCGGGCGTGAGCCGACCGGCGGCGATCAGTCTCTCGCGGGCATTGGAGGCCGGGGTAGGAGGAACCAGCAGCGCCACCAACTCACCGCGTTCGGTGACCTCTACCGTCTCTCCGGCTTTCACTCGGTCGAGATAGCGGCTGGCATGTTGTCGCAACTCGCGAACTCCGATGCGTTCCATACCTCACAGAGTAGCACACGATGTGCTACCCAAGCCTCGGCCGGGGAATGGCGCCGTCCCCAGCGATACGCGCAGGCGGTAGATGTCGCAGCCGGCGATCGCTAAATGGAACGACTCACCGGTGGAAGAATGGCTCAGTGTTCCTCTGGCTTTCGGCGTCTGCTGCTGTCGCGGGGGTCAGTGCCCAGGCGTGGTGCGCACGCCGTTGCCGCGCGGTGTGGTCGCCAGCCTTACTGCTGATCTCCTATGTTGCCGGGCTTATCGGGCTGGAGTTTCGCACCGGCTCGCTTCCCCAGGCGCTCACCCTCGTCGCCCTCGCCTCCTCAGCGCTGGTGTTGGCTTCCCGTGGACACGTCGAGAACTTGGAGGACGCTCAGTGGAAGGCGGCCGACGTCTCGGAGCGTCCGGCGCTCAAGACGAGGCAACGCTGGCTACTGGTGCGCTGGGTAATCCTGATAGCTGTCGGGCTCGCGATCGACGTCGCAGCCGGCGGGCTGTCTTAGGGCCCGCGCCGGCCTCAGGTTGGGCTCGCTTGCGTGCTCGGTCGCGCCGGTGAGGATCGGCGACTTCGGCGGCGCCGACAGTCCGACAGCAGGTGGATTCAGTCGACTGGGTGAGGCATCGTGAGCCGGATGGACAGTCGCGAGGACGATGAGGTGCTCCTCGAGATTCTCGAGCGGCGTGCGCGTCCGCTGCGGGACATGCTTCGGTCACCGCGCCCCGGAGTTCCGCTGGGGTCCGTTGATCTTGCTCGCGCCGCATGTGACCGTCTGGTGTGATCGCGACAGCCCGTGACGGGGGCGTAGCCTCATCCGCGTGGCCGACATGTTGATGCGCAGTACCCCCTCGTCGCAAGGAGTTGCGTCGATTGGGCTTCTTGCCCTGATCGAGGCACTGGAGAGCCTGCCCGACGTCGAACCGCACAGCGTGATGGTGCTGCGGCACGGGCAGGTTATCGCCGAGGGGTGGTGGCACCCGTACACGTCCGACCGGCTGGGACTGCTCTACTCGCTCAGCAAGGGCTTCACCTCGACCGCTCTGGGGCTGGCGGTGGCTGAGGGGCTGGTCGGTCTCGACGACACGGTCGTGAGCTGGTTTCCCGAGCTGGACGGCGAAGTCACCGACCCTGGGTCGCGCAGCATTCGGGTGCGCCACCTGCTGACGATGGCGAGCGGCCATGACGAGGACGCCATCGACGCGGCCAAGGCGAAGGACCCGGACAATCTCGTACGGGGCTTCCTGCTCACGCCGCCGGAACACGCACCGGGCAGCGCTTTCGCGTACAACCAGATGTGCACCTACACGGTCGGGGCGATCATCGCGCGGGCGTCCGGGACCACGCTGACCGACTTCCTGCGGCCGCGGCTGCTCGACCCGCTCGGGATCGGCGAGGTGGCCTGGATCCGTGACAGTGCCGGCCGCGACCTCGGCTACAGCGGCCTGCACGCCACGACGGACGCCATCGCGCGGTTCGGCCAGCTCTACCTGCAGCGCGGGGTCTGGGAAGGGCGGCAGCTGCTCACCGAGGAGTGGGTCGAGGAGGCCACCCGCAGTCACATCGTCACTCGTGGCGAAGCGTCGATCGACTGGAACCAGGGCTACGGGTTCCAGTTCTGGCGGTCGCGGCACGGCTACCGCGCGGATGGTGCGTACGGCCAGTTTTGCCTGGTGCTGCCGGAGCAGGACATCGTCCTCGCGCTGACCGTGGCGACCAACGACACGCAGTCCGCCCTCGACGCTGTCTGGGAGCACCTGCTGCCTGCGGTCGACGCGCCCACGCCCGAGGCGGATGACGCACTCGCGAACAAGCTGGCGTCGTTGGCGCTGCCGCCGGTGCCGGGCGACCCTGAGCCGCCTGCGGCCTCAGCCGCCCAGTGGGACGGGGCCCGGGTCGACCTCGCCGATGGCCCGCTGTCCGCAGTCGCCGTCATGCGCACCCACGTTGGCTGGCAGGCTGAGCTCTTCTCGCATGAGGAGCCCGCGTTCGCCGTTCCGTTGAGCTCGGATGGTTGGACGATCGCTCACATTGGGCCTGAGGACGCATCGACCCCGGTGGCCGTCAGCGGCGGCTGGAGCGAATCCGGAACACTGCGGGTCGGCGTGATCTTTGTCGAAACACCCCATCGTCTACAGGTCGCCTGCACATTGGACGTCGAAAATGCGCGCGCGCACTGGATGACGGAACCCTTGGGTGACGTGACCACGCTCGACCTTCGAGCGCCCCGCTGAGCACGCGCCCCGCTAGGCGGCACGAGCCTCGCGTTCTACGTCATCTCCGTAGCCATGCTCGTCGCGCTGCTCCCGGAGCCCCACATCTGTACCGCGAAGGCGGGCATCTCCCCGACACCTAGACAAGGAAGCAGCGTCCGATCACCGTCGCATCAACGGATTGGCGATCGGGACGGCGTCGCCGGGGGAGCAGCCGCAGTCAGCCGCCGTGGACTCGCGCGTACCTTTCACGCCGCCCGCGCTGACCCACGTCTTGCCAATCGATGCCGTAGTCGAGGTGCCTTAGCCGCGGCTCACCCGGGCGCAGCGAGCAGGACGACCGAGCGCGGCTGCAGGGTGACGGTCGTGCCGACCGGACCCGTCCGCGATGGGTCGTAGCTGTCCACCTCGATCCGCCACGAGCCGGGTGCAGTGATCGTGACGTCGACTGGCTCCCACCAGCTGTTGAACGCGAGCAGCAGGTCGTCGTCGAGCTTGGGCTGGCCTTGCGGGTCGAGCTCGACGCCAGTCTGCCCCTCGATCAGGGCCAGCACGGTCTTCGCGTACGGCTCCGCCCAGTCGGCGTCCGTCATGGCGGTGCCGGCCGGGGTGAACCACTGCAGTGCCATGGCGTCGGCGAAGACGCTGCGGCGCAAGGCCGCGTGTTGTTTGCGCAGGGCGATCAGCCGCGTGGTGAACGCGAGCAGGTCGGCGTCGACGTTGGCCCAGTCGTACCAGGAGATCTCGTTGTCCTGGCAGTAGGCGTTGTTGTTGCCCTGTTGGGTGCGGCCGAGCTCGTCGCCGCCCTGCAGCATCGGCACTCCGCGCGATGTGAGCAGCGTCGTGAGCAGGGCGCGCGACTGCCGCTGGCGCAGCACGGTGATGGCGGGGTCGGCCGTCGGACCCTCGGCACCGCAGTTCCACGACAGGTTGGTGTCGGTACCGTCGTTGTTGTTCTCGCCGTTGGCCAGGTTGTGCTTGTCGGCGTACGACACGAGGTCGCGTAACGTGAAGCCGTCATGCGTCGTGATCAGGTTGACCGACGCGGTCGGCCGTCGCCGGCTCATGCCGTACAGGTCGGCCGATCCGGCGACCCGGGTGGCGAAGTCGGCGAGCAGCCCGTCGGTGCTGCGCCAGAAGTCGCGGACGGTGTCGCGGAACTTGCCGTTCCACTCGCTCCAGCCGGGCGGGAAGCGGCCGACGTCATAGCTGTCGATCTGGCCGACGTCCCACGGCTCGGCGATGAGCTTGGTCTGGCACAGCGTCGGGTCCTGGTGGACGACGTCAAGGAACGCCGACAGCAGGCTGAACGAGCCGTCCTGGCGGGCCAGCGTCGCCGCGAGGTCGAAGCGGAACCCGTCGACATGGCACTCAGTGACCCAGTAGCGCAGCGAGTCGAGGATGAGCCGTAGGCAGTCTGGCTGGCCGGTGTCGAGGCTGTTGCCTGTGCCGGTGGTGTCAAAATAATGGGCGAGATCGCCTGGTACCAAACGGTAGTAGGCCGCGTTGTCGAGCCCCCTGAGACACAGGGTCGGGCCCGCGTCGTTGCCCTCGACCGTGTGGTTGAAGACCACGTCGAGGATGACCTCGATGCCCGCCGCGTGGAGCGCCTTGACCATGGTCTGGAACTCCGCCAGCTGACCGCCGACGTGCCCTGCCCGTACCGAGGCGGAGTAGGCGGCGTGCGGCGCGAAGTAGCCGAGAGTGTCGTAGCCCCAGTAGTTCTCGAGTCCCTTGCCGGCCAGCGTGCCGCTCGTGAGCGACTGGTGCACCGGCAGCAGCTCGACCGCGGTGACCCCGAGGCCGGTGAGGTGCCGGAGCGTCGCCGGGTGGGCGAGGCCGGCGTAGGTGCCGCGGAGCTCGGCCGGCACGTCGGGGTGGGTAGCCGTCAGGCCCTTGACGTGGACCTCATAGATGACCGAGTCGGCGTACGGGAGGTGCAGCGGCTGGTCGTCGCCCCAGTCGAAGGCGGTGTCGACGACAACCGACCGTAGTGTCGCGGCCGCGGAGTCCTGGTCGTTGCCGCCGAGCAGCGACGCATTCCAGGTGACCGCACCGTCCGTGGCGCGGGCGTAAGGGTCGAGCAGCAGCTTGGCCGGGTTGCAGCGATGACCGTTCGCGGGGTCGTACGGGCCGGCGACGCGGTAGCCGTACCGCTGCCCCGGCCCGACGCCCGGGACGAAGCCGTGCCAGATGCCGGAGTCGCGCGCCGGGAGCGGCAGTTGGGTCTCGGTGCCGTCGTCAGCGAAAAGGCACAGGGTGACCTGAGTGGCGACCTCGGAGACGACCGCAAACCGGGTGCCTCCCTGCTGTGGTTCGGCGCCGAGCGGTACGGCACCGGCGGCACCCGGCCAGATCTCGGTCATGGCGCCAGCGCCTCCTCGGGCGGGAAATGGGTGCGCAAGGTGAACGCCCAGGGGGTTGGGCCGTGCTCGCGCAGGTGGAGAACGCGTTCCTCCGCCTCGTCGGTGGAGGGGATGTGTCCGGCCGGCACCCACCAGCAGGCGGTCGTCGCGTCGGTGACGGCGGCGAACCACTGCCGTCGCTGGCGCAAGACCTCGCGGTGCAGCGGGCTGTAGACGAAGGCGGTGAGCTGGTCCATGTCGGTCCAGACCGACAGATTGACGATGACGCCGACATGGCCGTCGGCGTCCCACTGAAACGCGTCGACGTCGGTCGCGTTGCCGCTGTCGTCCTGGAGCCGCCACACGAAACCGGGCGCCGCGTCGGCCGTCGCGTTGACGGGGGCGAGCGCCGCGACGAAGTCGGACAGCTGCTCGCTCTCGAGCGGAGCGAGCAGCCGTGCCACGTTGACCTGCGCGAGCTGGGGCATAGCCGACATCATGCCGGACGCCTAGGTGAGCGGTTTGCCCACGGTGCCGTCACGGTCGACGGGCCACGGTGGGACGCCGCTGACGTCGAGCAGCAAGCGCTTGCCCAACCGTGCCTTCAGGGTGACCTTGGCGTGGTCGAGCAGGCCGACTCCAGCGCAGGCCACCGCCGTTCCCGGCGGGAGGTTCGTCGCCAGAGCCGCCTCGGCGGCGATCTCCGCCGGGTTCTCGTAGGTCACGAGCGAGAGGGTCACCACGGTCGGGGACTCGGTCACGATGACCCGGCGGACCAGGTCGCTGATCGGCCGCCCTTGCTCAGGGAAGCAGGTGCCGTTGATCCAGTTCAGGTCCTAGGAACGCGCGTGTACGGCCACGGCTGCGATGCGATTGGCCTGACCGTCCGGGTAGGCGATGCCGCACTGGACGCTCGGCCGCCACACGCCGAGGTAGAGCTTGAAGTAGAGGACGGCGCTGATGCCGGTCGCCGTGCGCTGGGCGAAGATGCGGTGGGTCTTGTCATGGCTCACCACGGCCCAGCGCGACCGTGGCAGCAGCTCGAGCCGGATCGGCGCGTACCGGCCGGGCTTGGCGACCAGAGCCCGCAAGGGGGCTGCGATCGGAGTGGCCCAGGCGCCGGGCTTGATCCGCGTGTACGGGACCGCGGCTGCGCGGTTCCAGCAGCTGATACGGACACTGTGGGCGGGCGGCGGCCCCGCGGCGACGCTGACTCCACCGCCGAGGCCGGCGAACGCGCCCGTCACCGCCAGCGTGGCCGCGATAGCCAAGGTCCTGCGCCTGACCCGCTCGTCCATGGCACCCCCTCAGGCAGAGGATCTCACGACTCGTCGAGGTCGGGGGCGACCGGTGTTTCCACCTGCCGTCGGGGCCGGCGGATGAGGCCTGACCCGGCGAGGCCCGCGAGGCCGAGCAGCACGAGCAGCGCCGGAACCAGCAGGTCGGAGTGGTCGGAGACGACGTGGTTGCCGCCGATGAGGTAGGTCAGGCCGATGGCCGCGAAGAGCAGCCCCGCCACCAGCCCGACTGTGTCCCGCTCAGCCATGGAGCACCTCCACGTTGCCGATCCGCAGGTGGACGAGGATTCGTACACCGTCCGATGTGGTGAAGCCTGGGGTGTAGATGGTGTGCGTGTCGGGACCGGTGTAGCGCTCGCCGAAGACCGAGAAGCTGCCGACCGGCACGTCACCCGTAGCGGAGAACTTCAAGCCGTCCGGTACGAAGACGGTGAGCCTGCCCGCCCCCATCGTCACCTTGATCGTCCGCCCCGCCGCGGCCGAGCCCACCTGGGTGAGGTCGAGAGTCGCGTCGCCTGCGGCCAGCTTGTACTCCGACGCGATCGAGGCCGAGTCGCGCGGCTGCCAGTCGCGTTTGCCGATCGAGCTGCCGTAGTCACCCTGGATGAGGCTGCCGATCATGACGACGGCCGAGAGCAGCACGCCGAGCACGAGGGCCAGCCGCGACCGGGCTCGCCAGGCGGTGGCAGCGAGACCCACGCCCAGCGTGGTCAGCCCGACCGCGATGGCCGGCAGGGTCCGTGGCTGGTAGGCACCGGCTTGGCCGATCAACAGGTAGATGCCGGCGGCGAGGACCGCCGCGCTGATCAAGGCCCGGTTGAGTCGCGGGCCGCGTTCGACGGTGACGTACTCGGGGCGCGGCAGCGGCGCGTAGGTACGGGGCTCCCATGCGGGGCCGGTCGGGTGCGCCTGCCACGTCGGCGTCGCCGTCGAGGCGAACGTGACGGTGGGTGGCACGACCGCGCCGGGCGGCGGGCTGAACGCGTACTCCTGCTGGGGCGTCGACTCGGGGGCGTAGCCGGCGCTGGCGGGGCGGTTGCCCTCGCGCAGGGCCAGGACAACCACTCCGGCCACGATGAGCAGCACTGCCACGGTGGTGGAGCGGTGACCCGCGACCGCGACGATCACGGCCAGCCCTGCTGCACCCCACCCGGCGAGAGCGCGCTGTTGGGGGGTGAGCCGGCGCAGGTCGGGCAGCATCCGCGACGACACCAGCGCCTGGCCGGTCGCCTCGTCGGGGATGAGTAGGTAGCCGATGAGATAGCCGACGAGCCCGAGCCCGCCGAACAGCGTCAGCACGGCGAAGGTGACCCGGAAGATCACCGGATCGAGGTCGAGCCACCGGCCGAGGCCACCCGCAACGCCGGCGACGACACGGTCGTCTCGGCTGCGCAGGAGCGGGCGGTACGGGGGAGCGGACGGAGCGTCAGGCGTGGTCATGGCTCCATGGTGTCCAGCGCACGGCGCGCTGGACACCCGGGATCACCCTGACTGATCCCTGATCTCAGCTGTTCGAGATGGAGAACCGGCTGAACGTCGCGGTCAGCGTGGTGGGCGTCCCCGAGTTGGAGTCGAGGATGCCGGCCTTGGACGAACGGGAGAAGAAGCCGGGCACGTTGGCGGGGTACTCGAACGTCGTACCGAGCTGGGTCAGCGGTCCGCCGTCGATGCTGTAGTAGACGCCGAGCTGGTCCAGCGGGTAGCCGCTGACGCCGTAGGTGTCGCCGAACGGGATCGGGTCGGGCAGGGTCGTGTTGCCCTTGATGACCAGGTCGACCGTCGACGCCGTCGTCAGCCCGCTCGGCTGGATGGTCGTCACCGACTGGCCGGCCCCTGCGTTGGTCCGGAAGAACATGGTCATGTGGGGCGTGCCCGTGCCGTTGTGCTCGATCTCGATCTTGATGAAGTTGTTCTGGTCGGTGCCGAAGAAGGCGCCGATCTGCTGGTAGTTGGTGGTCAGCTGGTTGATGCCACCGGCCACCCGCGCCGTGACCGTGAACGGGCCACGGGTCGCGTCGAACGTCTTGTAGAGGGCATTGGCCTGGTTGTTGGTGGCCAGCTGGCCTGGCGTGCTGGTGATGGCGAGGCCGGCTCCGCTAGCGTGCAGATTGCCTGGTACGCAAGCATTGTCGAGCACACCGTCGAAGCCGGGCACCGCGCAGTTGGCGCCGATCGAGCCGATGGCAGTGAGGTCGATCGCGTTGGTGCCGGAGATGATCGGGCCCTGGGCGACCGCGGGCCGCGCGTTGCTCAGTAGGAAGACGAGGTCCTGGTAGTCGTTGTTCTTGAACGCCGGCACCCGGTTGATGTCGAGGCCGATCAGGTAGGTGTTGGCGATGGCCACGTGGCCAGGTCCGTACGCCTGGAAGACCCGCATGTCATGCAGGTAGTGGGGCACCGGCAGGTCAGCGTTGGTGCCGTCGTTGGTGTGACCGACGTCCAGGCCGTCGTCGGAGAAGTTGACGTCGGTGAAGTCACCGCTGAACAGCCCGAAGGTGCCGCCGGGCGTGAACGTCGTGCCGCCGACCTGCGCGGGCAGCAGCCGCTGGTTCTGGTTGTACGAGGTGGTGCTCGGGTCGGCGGGGAAGTTGAACAGCTGGTTGCAGGCCGCGCTGCAGGTCGACTTGGCCGGGTTCATCGCTGCACCGAAGGCGTACCAGCCGGTGCTCTGGTAGCCCGCGGGCGCGGTGTTGCCGGTGGCGTAGTGGGCGAGCGGGACCAGGCTGACCGGCGCGGCTGCGTTGGCAGCCACGAAGTAGGGCGACTGGATCTCGTCGGTGCCCGGCAGGAAGCGCAGCGGGCCGATGAACCGACGGTTGGTGTAGCTGTCGACCTGCGTCGTGTAGCCGAGGCCCGCGATGACCTGGTCGAAGACCGGCTCACCGTTGCCGCCCTGGAAGCAGGCGTTGACGCCGGACAGGTCGGCCGAGCCGCTCGGCTGGCCGCCGTCGTTGGTGGTGTAGGTGAGGGTGGCCACCTGCGCGACGTTGGTCCCGATCGCGGTGGTGTCAGCCGGTGTCGGGCAGCCGCTCGGCGCGACCGGGTGGAAGACGACGCTGACCAGGGCTGAGCCGCCGGGCGCCAGGCTGAAGGACGACGCGCTGGCGAGGCCGTAGCTGCCGGGGTTGGTGCCGCCGATCGCGATGTTGCTGACGGCGAGGGTTTTGTTGGTGGTGTTGGTGAAGGTGAACTGCTTAGCCGGCACCGCGGTCGCGTTGCCGATATAGCTGGAGAACACCAGTCGGGCTGTGGGGAGACCGAGGGTGGCCTGGTCTGCCGAGGACACCACGATGTCGGAGCCGCCGCCCGCGATGGGCTGCTGGGTCCACGTGCGGGTGACCGTGATGTGGTTGAGGGCGATGTCCGTGATGGTCGCCACCAAGGTGTGACTGCCGCTGGCGACCACGCTGAGCGGCCCGGTGTAGGTGCCGGGGGCGCCGTCGAGGGTGTAGGTGACGGAGCCGACCCCGCTGCCGGCGTCGGCGCTGTTGATGGTGACCGTGACCGCACCCGAGTAGGTCGAGCCGGACACCAGGCTGCCGGAGAGGCTGATCGAGCCGGTCGGGGGAGTCTTGTCCACGGACGCCGTCTGGCTCCACGTCGTGACGACGGTGCCGATGGTGCCGGCGGTGTCCGTGACCGTCACGGTCAGGGTGTGGGCGTGCATGGCCGTCGAGACGACTGATCCGCCGGTGTAGGGCACGACGACGTCGGAGTCGAGGGTGTAGCTGACCGACGCGACGCCCGGGCCGCCCACGTCGGAGGCGGCGATGCTGAAGGACACGTTGCCGATGTAGTTGCTGCCGGTGCTGAGGGTGCCGACCAGCGTGACGACCGCGGTCGGCAGGACCGGCTGGGCCTGCAGGCTGCTGATCGTCCAGCTCGACGTGGCCGATGCGGTACGACCCGCGGTGTCGGTGACCGTGACCAGAAGCGAGTGGACGCCGGTGGTGCTCACGACGAGCGGCGCGGTGTAGGACTTGGCTGCTGCCCCGTCGAGCGCGTAGGTCAGTGACTTGACGCCCGCTGGCGCGGTCGTCGTGACCGTCGCGGTCACTGGGCCCGAGTAGACGCCGGTGCCGTTGGGGACGCCGGACAGGGTGATAGCGGCCGTCGGCGCGGCGGCGGGCGCGGTGACGGTGACCTTGACGGCTTTGCTGACGCCGCTCGCGATGGTCGCGCTGGCGGGCTTGCGGACGCGGATGGCGTAGACGCCCGTTGCGAGGACGTGGCTGAAGGAGAAGGTCGACTTCTTGGTCAGCTTGCCGGTCCACATGTCCTTCCACACGCCGTGCTGCAGCATCTCGAGCATCACGAAGCCGGTCGCCTTGTGGGCGACGGTGCCGGTGACGACGACCGGGCTGCCGGCGGCGACGGCCGGACGGGACGCCGCGCTGAGCAGGTAGGCGGTCTTGACGGTGCGGAGGTGGAGGGACTTGCCGGTGACCGCGGTGGCCTTGCTCGACCCGCCGCGGAGTACGCGGTAGTAGGAGGTGCCGAGGGCGGTCGAGGTCTTGACCGTGAAGGTGTAGGCGCCGGTCTTGCCGGCGGTCTTGTGCGAGATCTGGACCCAGGCGCCCTTGACGTAGCGCTGGAGGACCACGACCCCGGTGCCTCTCGGCGTCACGGTGCCGGCGATGGTCGCGGCCGAGTGCGGCAGCACGGTGGTCGGCGAGAGCACGGCGGTCAGCTTGGAGGTCGCCTTGTGCGTCGCGGCCTGGGCCGGGGTGACTCCGGCCATCAGCGACAGCGCGGTCGCGAGGGCGGCGAGCACCCGCAGCGGGGCGCGGAAAGAACGACGGCTGCGACCTGACGTGGTGATGATGACCCCCGGCGTAGTTGAGCTGTGACCGACCCTGCCCTGCATGCCCCGCACCGACTTCTCCTCGTTCAACGAGCGACTCGCCCACGAGTGGCGGGCAATACCCTTTGTTACCAGATCTACACCTGGCCTCCGGGTGATCACGCTCAATCGGGTCGGCAAGCCCGGCCAAGTCGTAACTCTGCGTGAAGTGTAGAGGAACGAGGGGCGTTTTGAGCGGCTCCGATTGGTTACTTCGTTATGTAGTTGCACCGCTACTTTCAGTGATTGCATGGCCCCCCCAGTAGGGTGATGCGCCATGGTCGATCGGGTGTTCGTCAACGGTCGCATTCGCACTTTCGCTCCGGGGCCGACCGACGTTACGGCCCTCGCCGTCCGCGGCGACCGCATCATCGCCCTCGGCGATCTGCAGGGAGTACGCGAGAGCGTCGCCGCCGGTTCAGAGGTCATCGACCTGGCCGGTGGGCTCCTCGTCCCGGGCCTGCGCGACTCGCACATCCACCCGCTTCAGGGCGGTCTCGATCAGCTGTCGTGCGACCTCACCACTGAGTCGGTCGATGCCGCCGCCTACCTGACCAAGATCGGCGCACACGCCGAAGCGAGCCGCGACTTGCCGTGGCTGACCGGCGGCGGCTGGTCGATGAGCGCCTTTCCGGGTGGCACGCCCACCGCGGCGATGCTCGACCCGGTGACCCACGGCATCCCCGCCTTTTTGGTCAACCGGGACCGGCACGGTGCCTGGGTCAACACCGCGGCCCTCGCCCGGGCCGGCATCACCCGCGCGACGCCCGATCCGGACGATGGCCGCATCGAGCGCGACGCCGACGGCGAACCGACCGGCATGCTGCACGAGGGGGCGACCCGGCTGGTGGCGGGCCTGCTGCCGATGCCCGATCTCGACCACTGTGTACGGGCACTGCTCCGCGCTCAGCGTCACCTGCACGGCCTCGGCCTCACCGGCTGGCACGACGCCATCATCGGCTCCTACCTCGGCGTCTACCCCGACGCGTACGACGCCTACCGGGCGATCGACGCCAGTGGCGAGCTGACCGCCAGCGTGACCGGAGCCCTGTGGTGGGACCGCCACGCCGGTCTCGAGCAGCTCCCGGGTTTTCTCGCTCGACGAGCAGAGACCCTGCAGGGCAAGCGCTTTCGTACGACTGCCATCAAGATCATGCTTGACGGCATCCTGGAGAACGGCACGGCTGCGCTGCTCGCGCCCTACCTGGGCGGGCACCTGTGCGGCTCCGGCACCCGCTTTGTCGGGGCAGCCGACCTGCGCGAGGCGGTGGCCGCGCTCGACGCCGAAGGCTTCCAGGTGCACATGCATGCCATCGGCGACTCCGCGGTACGGGATGCCCTCGACGCGGTTGCCGCTCTGGACGACCCCGGTCGCTTGCGCCACCAGGTGGCCCACTTGCAGGTCGTCGATCCGACGGACGTCGCGCGCTTCGGTGGGCTGGGTGCGGTGGCCAACGTGCAGATGCTGTGGGCCTGCCTCGAGGACCAGATGACCGACCTGGCGATGCCGGTGCTCGGACCGGGCCGCAGCGACACGCAGTATCCCTTCGCCTCCATGCTGCGCGGCGGCGCGGTGCTCGGGGCCGGCAGCGACTGGCCGGTCAGCACGGCCAACCCGTTCGCGCAGATCGCGGTCGGAGTCAACCGCACGGTGCCCGGATCCGTTGGTGGGCAGGCATTCTTGCCCGAGGAGCGGCTGACCGTCGACGAGGCATTGGCGGCGTTCACGGTGGGTGCCGCGTGGGCCGACCACCGCGACGCTGACCGAGGAACGCTGCGGATCGGCGCGATCGCCGACCTCGCGGTGTTCGACAGGGACCCGTACACGATCGAACCCGCTGAGCTGGCGTCGGTCAGCGCGGTGAGCACCTGGGTGGATGGGGAGTGTGTGTTCCATGCCTGACGCGCTGACCTGGACTGAGCTGGCGGTGCTCATGGTCGACGTGCCCGAGCCCGAGCCGACGATCAGCGGCGCCATTCGCAGTGTCGACGGCGACGATGCGAGCCGGCGGTTTCACACCTCCTCCTGGGCGGAGGGCCAGCCCACGCCGGTGCAGGCGCGTGAGGCAGCCGCCGCCCACGGCGAGAGCCCGTACCAGGTATGGCGAGACGGGTTCAAGGTGCGCATCGAGTGGCCGGACGGCTCGCCTTCGCTGATCGTCGACGATGAGCGGTTCTGGCGCTTTCCCAGGCCGAACGAGGGCGGTGACGTCGTCGTCTCGCCCATCACGTCTCTTCGGTACGGCGGCCACGGCACCGAGCTGCTCTGGCACCAGGACGGATCCCGCCTGCTGGGCAGGGGATCCCGTCAACCCCTCGGCCCGGTCGAGACGACCAGCTTTCTCGGCCGCCCGGCCTGGAGCGTGCGGGTCGGGCCCCCACCGGGGAAGTCGTTCTCCAGTCTGTGGGTGGTGGACGCCGAGACCGGGCTGCTGCTCAGGGACTACAACGAGCTGCTCGGCTCGGTCGACGAGTGGGTCGAGCTCGTCGTGGGCGAGACTCTCGACTTGGAGTTGTTCACCTGGAACGGGCCTGCTGTGGCAGAGGCGCAGGTACATGCGGACTCGATGGATGAGCACGAGAAACTCATGGCGTCGCGCCGCGACTGGTTCACCGCCAACGTCGCGCCGCTGCCGCTGCGGTTCGACGTTGTCGTCTCGGTGGATGTGCACAGCTGGGACGATGAGACGGGCGCATTCCACGCGACCCTTGGCAGCGGGCAGGGCTCGCTGGCCCGCCGGCCGCACTCGGACGAGCCCTGGCCGGAGAGCGGCTCCGGGCAGATCCACCACTGGACCGACGGGCCCTGGGACTGGGTCTACCACTCGTGGGAGCTGGAGCTGTCCCCGGAGGGCCTTGAGGCGTTGAAGCGCCAGCTCCGCACCTGATTGACTTCCATGTGTGACCCGGTACTGTGTGTCGCATGGAACCGGGGCAGCTGCTCACCCACCTGCGCCGCGGCACGTTGGAGTACTGCGTGCTGGCCGCGCTGCGCAGTGGGGAGCGCTACGCGGGTGACCTGGTGGCCGACCTCGGCGCCGATGGGGTTCTCGTCACGAGCGAGGGCACGGTCTACCCGTTGCTGTCACGGCTGCGGCGCGACGGCATGGTCGAGACGACGTGGCGCGAGTCGACGGCCGGGCCGCCGCGGCGCTACTACCGGCTGACCGCGAGTGGTGAGGCCGCCGTCCGCAGCTTTACCGATCAGTGGCACCTGTTCCGCAACGCTGTCGACCGTGTACTCGCCGAGGGGGCTTGAGATGCCGAACGCCACGACCAGCCGGGTCCGCACCTACCTGGACGAGCTCGACCGAGCCCTCTCCGGGCTGCCCAAGGACAGGCGCACCGAGATCCTGCGCGACATCCGCGGCCACATCGACGTCGCGCTCGCCGACCGGGGCGAACCGTCAGCTGCCGACGTCGAGCAGGTGCTCGAGGAGCTGGGTACGCCGCAGGAGATCGCCGAGGCGGCCTACGCCGAGCAGCCCCCAGGCCGTACCAAGATGGCCGGCCGGGACGTGTTCACCGTCATCCTGCTGCTCATCGGCGGCATCGTGCTGCCGGTCATCGGCTGGGTCATCGGCGTGGTGCTGCTCTGGACGTCGACGGCCTGGCGGACCAAGGACAAGGTCATCGGCACGCTGCTGTTCCCTGGCGGCCTGTTCGCGCCGCTGTTCCTGCTGGTGGTGGGTGGCCTGATGGTGGCGCGGACCAGCGGCGGCCCCTGCGAAACGGTCCAGCAGGCGGGCTCGGCGGCGGTAACCCACTGCGCCTCCTCGGGCACCGACTGGGTCGGGCCGGCGATCGCGATCACCGTGCTCGTGGTGAGCATCGTCGGGCCGTTCTTCAGCGCGATCTGGCTGATCCGGACGGCTCGCCGGGTGCAGTAGCCAACGCGCTCAGCGTCGGCCTCTACGATGGCCCGATGTCTGTCGCCGTGGCCGAACCCTCAGACGCCCTGCTGTCGCCGATCGACCCAGTGAGCCTCAGGGACCGCCTGGTGCCGGCCTTCCTCGGCAGCCGCTGGGCCGGCTGGGCGGGACCGATCGGCGTCACGATCCTCGGCTTCATCCTGCGGGTGTGGGGAGCCGGCTCGCCGCACGACATCCTCTTCGACGAGATCTACTACGTCCACGACTCGATCGACCTGCACGAGCACGGCGTCGAGCTGCAGCCCAGCAGCGGCGACACGACCGGCGAGTACGTCGTCCACCCGCCGCTCGGCAAGTGGATGATCTCGCTCGGCTACTACTTCTTCCACGTCCATCAGAGCGCGTACAACGTCAAGTGCGCGACGGACAGCAAGGCGGTCTGCTACACCTACACCGGCGCGTTCGCCTGGCGCTTCGCCTCCGTCGTCTTCGGCAGCCTCGCGATCCTGCTGCTCGCCCGTACCGCACGTCGCATGACGCGGTCCAACCTCCTCGGCACCATCGCGGGTCTTCTGCTCGCCCTCGACGGGCTCGAGCTGGTGCAGAGTCGCATGGCCCTGCTCGACATCTTCCTGATGTTCTGGATCGTGGCGTCGTTCGCCTGCCTCATCCGCGACCGCGACGATGCGCGCGAAAAGCTCGCAGCAGCAGTCGATCGCGGTGACCTGCCTGGGCGGGTCTTCTCCGGTACGGGGTGGCGGCCGTGGCTCCTGCTCACCGGCGTCTGCTGTGGTGCCGCGTGCGCCACCAAGTGGGACGCGGTCTGGATCCTGCCGGCGTTCGCCCTGCTCGCGTTCGTCTGGGAGGTCGGCGGACGCCGCACCGCTGGCGACCGTCCCTGGGCGGCGACCTTGCGGCAGTCGTGGTGGCGCATCCCGGCCTGGATGGGGGTCGTGCCCGTCGCCGTCTACACCGCGAGCTGGACCGGCTGGTTCCTCGCCGGCCACCGGGCGTACGAGCACGACACGTACGTCAAGCCGGGTCAGTCGACGCTGCAGCATGTGGTGGCCGTGCTGCATGGCTGGGTCCACTACCACGAGGATGCCTTCAAGTTCGCCCGCACCCTCTACACCCCGCACCCCTTCTCGTCCCGTCCGGTGTCGTGGCTGTTCCTCAGCCGCCCGGTTCTCTACTACTCGACCGGTCCCAAGACCGGGACGCAGGGCTGCAAGGCCGCGTCCTGCGTGCGGCAGGTGATCGGTACGGGCACCCCGATGATCTGGCTGCCTGGGGTGCTTGCCCTGATCGTCATCTGCTGGTGGTCGGTCGCGCGTCGCGATTGGCGGGCCTCGGCGATCGTCGTCGGCTTCGCCTCGACGTGGGTGCCCTGGTTGCCCTTCGCCGCCTACTTCCCCGGCACCGGCTCCAAGTCGCGGACCATGTTCTTCTTCTACGAGCTGGCCGGGTTGCCGTTCGTCGTGCTGGCCATCACCCTGTGCCTCGGCTTCGTCCTCGGGCCGCCCAGCGCGTCGTTCCGGCGTCGAGCGACCGGGGCCGGTTTCGTCGGTGCCTACGTGGCCCTCGTCGTACTCAACCTGTGGTTCCTCTACCCGGTCCTGACCGGCCACACGTTGTCGCACGACCAGTGGGTCGTCCGCATGCTCTTTCCCAGCTGGATCTGATTGGGACGGGTGCGGCTGGGCAATGGTCTGCCACGCCCACCGACAGAGCCTGAGGTCAACGCATGCCTGGAACAGACCGGTCCCTCCCCTACCCGTTGGGTGTCACGCTGAGGGAAGGTCGAGCCAACGTCGCCGTCTTCACTGCGACCGCCGACCTGGTCGAGGTTTGTGTCTTCGACGACGAGGGCCACGAGCAGCGCACCCCGCTGACCGACCGCACCGGCCACGTCTTCCATGGGCTGGTCGACGGCGTCGGCCCCGGCACGCGGTACGCCTTGCGCGTGCACGGCCCTTGGGACCCGGCGTCCGGGCGGCGGCACAACGCCCACAAGCTGTTGCTCGACCCGCACGCCACCGCGGTCTCCGGCGACTACACCTGGGGCCAGGCGGTCTTCGCGCACGACATGAACAACCCGGAAGAGATGGACACCTCCGACGGCGCCGGCTCGACCCCGCTGTGCGTGGTCACGGCCGACGACTTTGACTGGGGTGACGACACTCCGCCGCTGACGCCGCTGTGCGAAACCATCGTCTACGAGGTCCACGTCAAGGGCTTCACCCAGCTGCACCCCGACGTGCCGGAGGAGATCCGCGGCACGTACGCCGGGCTGGCGCACCCCGCCGCGCTCCAGCACCTGGTCGACCTCGGCGTGACCGCGGTCGAGCTCCTACCGGTGCACCAGTTCGTGCAGGACAGCCACCTGCAGGAGAAGGGACTGTCCAACTACTGGGGCTACAACAGCATCGGCTTCCTCGCTCCGCACGGCGCGTACAGCTCGGTCGGCGACGGTGGCGGTCAGGTCAACGAGTTCAAGTCGATGGTCAAGGCGTTGCACGCCGCCGGCCTCGAGGTCATCCTCGACGTCGTCTACAACCACACGGCCGAGGGCAACGACCTGGGTCCGATGCTGTCGTTCAAGGGCATCGACAACGAGGCCTACTACCGGCTGGTCGAGGGTGACGAGGCGCACTACTTCGACACCACCGGCACGGGCAACAGCCTCAACGTCTCGCACCCCGCGGCGCTCGGCCTCATCATGGACTCGCTGCGCTACTGGGTGACCGAGATGCACGTCGACGGGTTCCGGTTCGACCTCGCGACGACGCTCACCCGCCAGGACGGCGACGCCACCCGACACAGCGCGTTCACCGACATGATCGCCCAGGACCCGGTGCTGGCGCCTACCAAGATGATCGCCGAGCCGTGGGACACCGCGGGCTACCAGGTCGGCGGCTTCCCCGCCGACTGGTCGGAGTGGAACGGCAAGTTCCGCGACGACGTGCGCGGCTTCTGGGCCGGCGAGGACAGCGTGCTCGGCACCCTGTCGCAGCGTGTCCTGGGCAGTCCCGACGTGTACGAGGGCGACCGCCGTTCGCCGACCGCGGGCGTGGGCTTCGTCACCGCTCATGACGGGTTCACGCTGCACGACCTCACCTCGTACAACGAGAAGCACAACGAGGCCAACGGCGAGGACAACAACGACGGTGAGAGCGACAACAAGTCCCTCAACTACGGCGCGGAGGGTGAGACCGACGACCAGGACGTAAACGAGCGGCGCGACCGCGCGCGCCGCAACTTCCTCGCGACCCTGCTGCTGTCGGCGGGCGTCCCGATGATTCTCGGCGGGGACGAGCTAGGCCGTACTCAGGGCGGCAACAACAACGCCTACTGCCAGGACAACGACATCTCGTGGTTCCACTGGGATGCCGTCGACGCCGAGTTGCTGGACTTCACCACCACGCTCGTCGGCCTGCGACGGACCCACCCGGCGCTGCGCCCGGCGTGGTTCCGTCAGGCGCCCGGTGACGGGGTGACCGACTGGGTGCAGGTCCTGCGCTCGGACGGCGAAGGCTTTTCGGATGAGGACTGGGACGACCCGAGCGCCCGCAGCGTCACCTTCGTCCTGGGTCACGAGGGTGGGGACGCCTTCGCCCTCCTGCTCAACGCCGCCGGCAACGGAGTCGAGTTCACCGTCCCGGCTGCCCCGCATGCCGAATGGCAGCTCGCCCTGTCGAGCGACCCGGCGCAGAAGGTCGAGGGCCAGGTGACGACGTTGACCGTGCGCGACTCGTCGTTCACTTTGCTCCGGTCAGCGGTCTGAGCGAGGTCTGACCGTGCCGAAGGACGTGCAACGCCTACCAGCTAAGAAGGTGCCGACGAAGAAGGCTGCGCCAGCCAAGAAGGTGCCGGCCAAGAAGGTGCCGGCCAAGAAGGCGGTGCCGGCCCGGCTCGCACTCCCGGCGGCAACCCCGCAGGCGGTGCTCGGCCTGCCGCCGACATACACGCAGGCGGAGTTGCAGCGCGCGTGGCGGCGCTTCGCGGCGACCCATCACCCCGACCGGGGCGGCGACCAGGCCACGTTCGTGCGAGGCCAGCGGGCGTATGAGCAGCTTGGTGGCGGCTCCGCGACCTGAGCTAGTCCTCGCTGCTGGCGGGGTCGCGGGCCATGGCGGGGGCGAGGCTGTAGTCGGTGAGGCCGATGACGTTGCCCCAGGGGTCGGCAACCTCGACGACCCAGCCGGTACGGGTCTGCCTGGCCGGCTCGATGGGGTCGGTGCCGCGCTCGTGCAGCAGGGCCTCGGCGGCGTGTGTGTCGGGGACCTCGAGCCACAGCCGGGGGGACGCGAGCGGTGGGCGCGGGCTGAGGTCGGGGTCGAGCCGGATCAGCAGGCCAGGCGTCTCGTTGCCCAGCTTGTAACCGACGATGCCGGCCTCCGGGAACGCAAAGGACTCCGCCAGCCCGAGGACGTCGGAGTAGAACCGGCGGGCGAGCAGCACGTCGCCGACTGCGAACAGCACGTTGTCGACACCGAGGATCTCCATGGCCGCCACTGTAATGTCCCGGGTCGACCGTCCCAGGGTCGATCTCGGGACGATCCCTGACCCGGTGCGGCGCCTTGGTGTGTGACCATCGGTCCATGGCAACCCGCAGCCCCGCGCCGATGGTCCGGCGCTACTACCGCAGCGACGACGACCGGCTGATCGCCGGCGTCGCCGGTGGCCTGGCTGAGCACCTCGGCCTGTCCCCGTTCGTCATCCGGGTGGCCTTTCTGCTGCTGACCATCGCCGGCGGGTCAGGTCTCCTCCTCTACGCCGCGTTCTGGGCGTTCGTCCCGCAGCGGCCGGGCGAGCCGGTCCAGGGCCGGCGGATCGAGCTCGGGGCCCTCGCGGGGTTCCTGCTCCTGGGCATCGTCGCTGCGTGGCTCGCCAGCCAGATCGGACTCGGCGTGGGGCCGGCGACGTCCTGGCCGGTCTTCGTGGCGGCCGCGGGCGGCGGGCTGATCTGGCGCCAGGCTGATGTCCGCCAGCGGGCCAGGACCCCGCAGACGAGGCGCACGCCGGGCTCGTACACGACGACTGGTCTTTTGCGGGTGCTCGTCGGTTCGGTGTTCCTGCTGGCCGGGCTCGGCTGGTTCCTCGTCGACCAGGGAGCGGTCAGCCACGTCCGCAACATCGGGCTGGCCGCGATCGCCGTCGTCGTCGGCACGGCCGTCGTCATCGGACCGTGGCTGATCCGCATGGTCGGCGATCTTGCGTCCGAGCGGCGCGAGCGCATCCGCACGGAGGAGCGGGCCGAGCTGGCCGCGCGGGTCCACGACTCGGTGCTGCACACGCTCGCGTTGATCCAGCGCAACGTCGAGGACCCGCGCGAGGTCGGCCGGCTCGCCCGCGCGCAGGAGCGCGACCTGCGGTCGTGGCTCTACCGGCCGGGCACGCCCGCTCCCAGCGACCGGCTCGGCGCCGCCGTCGAGCAGGCGGCAGGTGAGGTCGAGGATTCGTTCGGCGTGTCGGTCGATGTGGTCGTCGTTGGCGACGCCGTGCTGACCGAGGCGCTGTCCGGGCTGGTGCAGGCCGCCCGCGAGGCGATGGTCAACGCGGCCAAATCGTCTGGTGTCAAAGCGATGTCGGTCTACCTCGAGGTCGAGGGCGACACCGCGAGTGCTTTCGTACGGGACCGTGGCACCGGCTTCGACCTCGACGCGGTGGCGCACGACCGTTACGGCATCCGGCAGTCGATCGTCGGGCGCATGCAACGCTATGGCGGCACAGCCACGATCAATACGGCGCCTGGCGAAGGCACCGAGGTCGTGCTGACGATGCCCCTGGGGAAGCCGTCATGACCGGGCTGCCACGCGTCGTGCTGGTCGACGACCACCGGCTGTTCCGGTCCGGCGTCCAGGCCGAGCTGCGCGAGCGGGTCGAGGTGGTCGGTGAGGCCGACGACGCACCCACCGCCATCACCGTCGTACGGGCCACGGTGCCCGACGTCGTGCTGCTCGACGTCCACCTGCCGGGTGGTGGCGGCCGGGCTGTGCTCGAGGCGCTGCGCGAAGAGCTGCCGACGGTACGTTTCCTCGCGTTGTCCGTGTCCGACGCGGCCGAGGATGTGATCGGGGTGATCCGCGCTGGGGCACGCGGCTATGTGACCAAGACGATCTCGGGCGCTGACCTGGCGGATGCGGTGCTGCGCGTTGCCGACGGTGACGTGGTCTTCTCGCCGCGACTGGCGGGCTTCGTGCTCGACGCTTTTGCCGCCGTACCAAGCAAACCCGATGCTGTGGTGGTGGCCGAGGCGGATGATCTCGATGTCCTGACCCCGCGGGAGCGCGAGGTGCTGCGCCTCATCGCGCGAGGCTACGCGTACAAGGAGATTGGCCGGCAGCTGTTCATCTCGGTCAAGACGGTCGAGACCCATGTGTCGGCGGTGCTGCGCAAGCTGCAGCTGTCCAACCGGTACGAGCTGTCGCGGTGGGCGTCCGACCGGCGGATCGTCTAGGTCGCCGACTCAAAACTTCCGTTGCGCAGCAGGGGAACTGAGCGACTGCTGTTGACCTCGCCGGCGATGAGCACGTCGTCGCGATAGCCGGCAACGGTCAGCTCGCGGCCGCTCGCGCAGTTGAAGAGCGTCGCGCTGACGTCGGGCGCCACGCTGTCCCAGACCGCGGCGGTGGTCTCGGCCTCGGGTGACAGGTCGGTCCACCCTCCGTCGCGCAGCGCGGCCACGATGGCGCCCGCGCCCCAGAGGTCCTCGACGGCTGGCCGCAGGGTGTTGTCGGGCCAGCGCTCGCCGGCCGCGATGATCGCGACCGAGGTGGTGGCGGGGTCGTGGTGACCGGCGATCCAGGCGGCGACAGCGTCGGCGTTGCGGAGGCTGCCTGCGACGCAGGTGCCGCCGAGGGCGTCGGCGACGGTGGCGCCGTTGGGGGAGGGCAGCACCAGCCGGGCCGGCGGCGCGCCGAGCCGCAATGACGCGGGGGAGAGGCTGAACTGGCCGCGGCCGGCCTCCGCACGACTGACCGCCAAGGTGGCGCCTCGTTCGGTCGCGAAGGCTGTGGCGCCGTCCTTGGCATGCGGCCAGGGCAGCACGGTCGTGCCGGCGTCGAGCGCCACGCTGACGGTGGTGGTGAAGGAGAGCACGTCGACGACCACGGACACGGTGGCCCCGACACCGACCGACCGCGCACCCGCAACGCCCCAGTCGAACCGCACCCCGTACGCGTCCTGGGCGAAGACGTCAGGCATGAAGCTGTTCGACCCTGATGCTCACGACCAGCGCCCGTACCGCGGTGAGAAATGCCGCCGTGTGCGGCTGGACCTCGTGTGCTGCGTGGGCATCGGCGTCGGCGTAGATCTCGTAGAACACCCGGGCCAGCGGCTCTCCCTCGACGGTGTAGGTGTCGTAGGTCAGCGTGCCTGGCTCGGAGTGGATCAACGGCAGCGCGTCGGCGAGGAGTCCGTCGAACGTGGCGGCTGCGGCGGCGTCGGGCAGGTCGAAGCGTACGAGGAGGGTGAACATGCTGCGACGCTACCCGTTGGGGATGACGCGATAGTGAGTGGTCACCCGCCCGCCGTCGTCGAGCACGTGGAATGCGACAGCAGGGGGCAGCTCGAGATCGAGGTGGCCCCTGCCCTCCCATGGCAGCAGCAACGTCGACGCCACCCCGGGCGCGACGAGCAGCGGCCGCCCCGCGAACGTGCTCGCGGCCGCCGTGTGGGCGTGGCCGACCAGGACGGCGACGACCTGCTGGTGGCGAGCGAGCAGGTCGGCCAGCGGCTCCGGGTTGCGCAGCCGGATGCCGTCGATCAGCTCGTTGTGCACCATGACCGGTGGGTGGTGGAAGGCGACGAACGCAGGTCGGTCCTGCGTGCGGGTCAGCTCCTCGTCGAGCCAGGCGAGCGTCTCCTCCTCGAGGTGACCCCAGTCCTCGCCCGGCACGCTCGAGTCGCACATCGCGATCACCGCGCCGGGCACCTCGTGCAGCGCGTTGACCGGCCCGTTGCCGCTGGTCCCGAGCAGCACTTCGCGGTACGGGCCCCGTACATCGTGGTTGCCGGGGCACAGCAGGACGCGATGGCGGCTGGACAGGACCGCCAGCGCCTCGGCGTACTCCGCCTTCAGCCCGTGGTCGGCGATGTCCCCGGTGACCAGGACGGCGTCGACCGTGTCGTCGAGGGTCTCGAGGTAGGCCATGACGCGGGCCGCCCGCTCGGACGCGCGCGGACCGTTGTCGAAGTGCGTGTCGCTGAGGTGGACGAGCAGGACCATGCCTGCACTCTTTCAGGTGGCGGCGCGGTACGTCGCCTTGAGCAGGTCGACCGCGTGATCGAGCTCGACGCCGAGCCGACGCAGCCGTTCCACGTATTCGGTGGTCGCCGCATAGGCCTGGCGCTGCGTGACGTCGGCCGCCTCTGCGACAAAGGTGCCGTGGCGCCCGCGGGTCTCGATGACCTGGTCCTGCTCGAGCTCGCGGTAGGCACGGGCCACCGTGTTGGGCGCGAGCCCGAGGTCGGTCGCGAGCCGCCGCACCGTCGGTAGGCGGGCGCCGGGAGGCAACGTCCCGCTGCGGATCTCCTGGGCGATGGACAGCCGGACCTGCTCGTACGGAGGAACCGGTGAGCTGGGGTCGACGGTGATCATGCGGTGGCCCTGGCTTGGCGGCGGTCGGTCGGGGCCGGCCAGAGTCGCCGGCGGTAGTGCGAAGCCGGCTTGCCGACGAGGCCCAGCAGGCCGAGGACGGCCAACGCGCACAGGAACGGCACCATGGTCAGCGAGTCGGGCAGCTCGCCGAGGGCCGAGAACATGGTGAGGAGCAACCCGAACGCAGAGACGAACAGAAACAGCTCGCGCAGCTGGCGGGAGCGCAGCGCGTCGTCCCAGGCCAGCTCGATCGGGTTGTCCGCCGGCTGACCGACCTCAAGAAGGCGACGGGCTGTCAGCTCGGCCAGTGCCCACACCGCCGCCACGATCGCAGCGCCCACGACGAGCGACGGGGCGACCAGGGCGGACGTCTTGGCGTCCGTATCGCCGAAGACGGCGCCAAGGACGGCCGCAGGCACCACGGCGAGAGCGATGAACCGAGCCGCCCAGATCTCGAGTGGCCGGACGTAGTCGGACAGGTGCGGCACGACGGCCCTGGCGACCCGTGGCCCGCGATGGGCGCCTCGACGGTGGGCCTCGCGCACCAGCAGACCAGCGAGGACAGCCTGCCGACCGAGCATGGGAGTGACGTAGGGAACCATGAGGATCAGCAGGAAGAGGGACGGAGGTCTGAAGTGATGGGCGCTGTTGTTCGTCACGTGGACCATGTACAGCGCATAGAACGGCAGCACGACCAGACAGGCGCCGACATGTCCCACCAGCGCCGCCCGCTCCCTACGGACAAGCCGGGCGGCAACCGGCGCGGCGTTGACCGGGTCGACCGAGAGATCAAGGTCTCGGGCTGCCTTGTGCAGCAGCTGCAAGGTCTTGCCTGGTCTGCCCAGCCACCACCACCTGCCGATCGCGACCAGGACGAGCGCGACCAAGCAGGCCGAGAAGAAGATCGCCACCGCCGCACCCTTCTGTCGCAACCAATGTATTAACTGTATTGGTACAACGCGGCAATCACAAGGCCTGTCCCCAGGTCGGCGTGGGCCCTGCCGCAGTGTCCGCATTCGAACGTAGGATCGAACCCACGATGAGCACCTTGTTCGACGACGACCTCCCGCTGCCCGAGCCGCCGCCCTCTCCCGAGGACGTGCCGGCGGCTTCGCGGCGCCCGGCGATCGACGTCGACGCGATCCTCGAGGGGCTCAACCCGCAGCAGCGAGCGGCCGTGGTGCACGAGGGCACGCCGGTGCTCGTCGTCGCGGGCGCCGGCTCGGGCAAGACCCGGGTGCTCACCTCGCGCATCGCCTACCTGCTGGCCGTCCGCAAGGTCAACCCGGGCGCCGTCCTCGCCATCACGTTCACCAACAAGGCGGCCGGCGAGATGCGCGAGCGGGTCGCCTCGATGGTCGGTCCGCAGGCTCGGCGCATGTGGGTCATGACGTTCCACTCGGCCTGCGTCCGCATTCTGCGCGAGCAGCACGCCAAGCTCGGATTCTCGTCGACGTTCTCCATCTACGACGCCGCCGACTCCCAGCGGCTGATCGCCCAGATCCTGCGGTCCCGCGACCTCGACCCCAAGCGCTACCCCCCGCGCCAGGTGTCGGCCCAGATCAGCAACCTGAAGAACGAGCTGGTCGACTTCGACACCTACCGCTCCAAGGCGGCCAACCACACCGAGCGCGAGATGGCCGAGATCTACACGGCCTATCAGACCGCGCTGCAGCAGGCCAACGCCTTCGACTTCGACGACCTGATCATGACGACTGTCCATTTGCTGCAAGGGTTCCCGGACGTCGCCGAGCACTACCGACGGCGGTTCCGCCATGTCATGGTCGACGAGTACCAAGACACCAACCACGCGCAGTACGTGCTGGTACGCGAGCTCGTCGGCGGTGCGGTCAAGCACCGCGAGCGCCGCACGGTCGACGGTGAACTCGTCCGCTCCGGCACGACCCCGGACGGGCCGCACGTGCCGCCGGCCGAGCTGTGCGTCGTCGGCGACGCCGACCAGGCCATCTACGCCTTCCGCGGCGCGACCATCCGCAACATCCTCGAGTTCGAGGCCGACTATCCCGACGCGCGGACGATCCTGCTCGAGCAAAATTACCGATCGACCCAGACCATCCTCAGCGCGGCCAACGCGGTCATCTCGCGCAACCCTGACCGCAAACCCAAGAACCTCTGGTCCGACGCCGGGTCAGGCACCGCGATCGTCGGCTACGTCGCTGACAACGAGCACGACGAGGCCGCGTTCGTCGCCAGCGAGGTCGACAGCTTGGGCGACGACCACAAGGTGGCGCCCGGCGACGTGGCCGTGTTCTACCGCACCAACGCCCAGAGCCGGGTCTTCGAAGAAGTGTTCATCCGGGTCGGGCTGCCGTACAAGGTCGTGGGTGGCGTGCGGTTCTACGAGCGCCGAGAGGTACGGGACCTGCTGGCCTACCTGCGCATCCTGGCCAACCCCAGCGACACCGTCTCGCTCCGCCGCATCCTCAATGTGCCCAAGCGGGGCATCGGCGACCGAGCCGAGGCCATGGTCGAGGCGCTGGCCGAGCGACGCAAGATCCCGTTCGGCGAGGCACTGGTCATCGCCGACGAGGCCCCGGGCATCGCCTCCCGGTCGGTTAACGCGATCCAGGAGTTCAACACCCTCGTCGAGTCGCTGCGGGTTCTCGTCATCGGCGGGCAGGGACCCGC
This sequence comes from Acidothermaceae bacterium B102, assembly GCA_033097465.1. Classification (GTDB taxonomy): domain Bacteria; phylum Actinomycetota; class Actinomycetes; order JAWWOL01; family JAWWOL01; genus JAWWOL01. Next base: position 678,785 of record AP028633.1, on the reverse strand, counting down.
CGCGGTGCTCGAGGAGATCCTGTCGCGGTCGGGCTACCTCTCCGAGCTGCAGGCCTCCGAAGACATGCAGGACGAGAGCCGCATCGAAAACCTCCAGGAGCTCGTTGCCGTTGCGCGCGAGTTCGAAGAGGCCAATCCGGACGGCACGGTCGCCGAGTTCCTCGAGCGGGTCGCGCTGGTCGCCGACGCCGACCAGATCCCCGACGCCGACGGGTCGGGCGGCGTGGTCACGCTGATGACGCTGCACACCGCCAAGGGTCTCGAGTTCCCGGTCGTCTTCCTCACCGGGCTCGAGGACGGAGTCTTCCCGCACATGCGATCGCTCGGCGACCCGAAGGAGCTGGAGGAGGAGCGCCGGCTCGCCTACGTCGGCATCACCCGGGCCCGCCAGCGCCTCTACATCTCGCGCGCCTCTGTCCGGTCGTCGTGGGGCGCTCCGCAGTGGAACCCGCCGTCCCGGTTCCTGGACGAGATCCCCGTCGACCTGGTCGACTGGCGCCGCACCGCCGCCACCTCCCGTACCGAACCGGCACAGGCCTCGGTCGCCCGCAAGGTCGAGGGCGGCGGCTTCTCGTTCGGCTCGGGTCAGCGGCGCAAGCAGATGCCGACGCTCGTGGCCGGCGACCGGGTCAGCCACGACGCGTTCGGCCTCGGCACGGTGGTGGCCATCGCAGGCAAGCCGGACGACCCCGAGGTGCGCATCGACTTCAACGGCGTCGGCATCAAGCGCTTCCTGCTCCGCTACTCCCCGCCGATCGAAAAGCTCTAGCCCACAAGGACTGTCTGCGGGTAGAGCTCGCTCGGGTCGGCCGACAGAGCAGGGTCGTACGCGCTGAGCTAGCTGGCTCGACTCGGGATAGGTGAGAGCGCAGCGAGCTCGGCGGGGCCCGCCTCGGTGGTCGGCAGATAACCCGCCTTGCGCAGCGCCTCCAGCGTCTCTTCGACGGAGAGCCGGCTAGTCAGGATCGTGGGTGCCAACACCTTCAGGCCCAGCCGGTGCAGCGAACGGTCGGCGGCCGCCTCGGCCACCCGGGCTGGGTCGTCGCCACGTAGGAGCGTGCCGTGACCAGAGAGGCGTAGCTCACCGTGTCGGCGCTCGACATCGGCGAGCAGGTAGCACAAGGGCTGCGGGAGCTCGGTCGTTGCGATCGACAGGAGGTGGCCGGTGAGCGTGGCACGGTTGGTGCCGGCGTCGAAGGCCCGCCGCACGCTGTCAGGGGTGAGCCGCCAGGTGATCGCGGCCCCACTGCTCTCTCGATCGGCGCAGCTGTCGAGGAGCAGGCTGAGCCTGGCTGAGGGGGACCCGACCAGCACGACGGTCAGATCGGAGCCGAAGGCGGCCCGCTCGCTGGTCGTCGGCAGGAGCCCGCGTGCCACGGGCGCCAGAGTGGCCGGGTTGCCTTGTGGCAGGGCGCGGCCGACCGCTGTCAACGCACCGCAGGCGATCACGCCGAGGGACTCCGCCTCGGCCCACGCGGTGTTCCACGGATCGATCCCCTCCTGATCCAGGACCGGCACTCGAGGCCGGTCCCACTGGACCGTCGCCAGCAGCAGCGTCAGGTCGCATGCATTGTTCGGCGGCAGTCGGGACATGGCGCCGATGAGCGCCTGGCGGGCGCGGTCCGCCGGCTGGCAGTGGGCGAACCGCTCGAGCGCCCGGATGGTGGTCCCACTCGCGCGGGTGGCGTTGGTCGGGGAGAACGGCAGCTCCCACCAGGCGACAAGCAACTGGGCGTAGCGATCTGGCCCGCCCTGCTCGCGCCAGGCATCGAACGTGTCGGACACGGTGACCCGCCGCTGCGACGTAACTAGCAGTCCGGCGAACGCTGCCAGCTCAAGCGCCAGGCGCGCTGCCCCAGGCTCGACCACCGCTGCCTTGGCCAGCCGGCCCATGTCGCGGACTCCCACCCCACCTGACTGCACTAGCGGCCACGGGGACCGAGCCAGGATGTCGAGGACGGCGACGGTCTGCTGGGCAAAGTCACTGGCCGCAGCTGTTGCTGCCGCATGCACGTGCTCCACCTCGAGGGTGCGGACGGTGGGCACGGGCCGCAGAGGGGCGAACGCGGGGTGGTAGCCCGGGCCACGCAGCACGAGCTCGACCTCAGCCGGCATGTGCCACTCGTAGCCGTACCGGCTGCTGATCACCATGCCCCTTGCCTTGGCCCATCCGAAGGCGGCTCCGCTCTGGGCGAAGACCTCGCGGCGGTGGGGCACCCGTTGCCGGCGGACATAGGGGTCATAGTCGTACGCGTCGTACTCGTCGTACTCGTCGTACTCGTCGTCGTTCTGCTCGTCGCGACCGCCATCGTTCCGCGGCCTGGCGACGAGGGTAAGAGCGTCGAAGACGATCGCAGGAGCCGAGGCGAACTGGCCGCGCAGCCACTCACGGTTGGTCAGGACCTCCTCGACCGCGATCTCTAGCTCCGGACGCGTCCGCGGTAGGTCGGCGAGCCCGTGCGCACCCGCGAGCCGACGCAGCTCGGCGATCGGCAGCAGGTCCAGCAGGTCGGCCACGCGCGGCCCGAGCCCGAGCGGGCGTGGGAACAGGCGTTCCGCTCCCTCGGCCACCTGGAGTCGGCCCTCCGACGGTGGCCACACGACTCCGCAGGTCGTGAGATGGCCGACCACCTCGCGCACTCGCTCCTCGTGCATTGGGCCCGAGGAGAGGAGAAGGCTCGTCAGCTCGGTCAGGGTTGCCCCAGAACCCATGGCCACCAGGCACTCCATGACCTGAAGGTGAGGCAGGGGCAACCGGGCGATCAGCCTGCGCAGGGAATCGGGGTCGACCAGGAGGTCTGCCAACTCGGTCAGGGGGTCGCGGACGAGGTCGAATCGAACGTCTGGGCGGGCCCGCAGGGTGGTCGCGATCCGTTGTTCGTCAAGGCTGGTCAGCCACGCAAGGAGAGTCGTCATGGCAGGGATTCAAGCACGGCTGGTCACACTCAGAACAGGATGGTTTGTCGGCTGTGGACAACTGAACTCCGCGGAGTTCAGTTGTCCACAAGGCGACGTCCTAGGGCTCGACGACGTGGCCGAGGTCGCCGAGAATGCTTGCTGCTGAACCAGGTTCGTCGCCGTAGTCGGTCGGGACGGTTGCTCCCGCCGCCAGCAGGATCCGGATGACCTCCGAGTAGTCGCCGTGCCGCACTTCGTCGATCGGCAAGGACATCGGGCCGCCCTGCGGGTCGTGGCAGTGCTGCGAGCCGTGCAGGGCCGCGCCGATCGGCGACCCGTCGGGCCACTCCAAGGAGGCACCAGATGAGACCAGAAGCCCTACCAGCTCGGCGTTTCCCCGCCAACAGGCACCGCTCAGGGCCGTACGCTCGTGCCTCTCCGAGAGGGCGTCGACGTCCAGGCCCGAGTCGAGGATGGCCTGGACGAGCGCGACATCGCCGAGGAGCACCGCGTCGTGCAGCATGTCCACGTCCGGAACGGCATCGCCTGGTGTGACGACAGACAGGTCGGCTCCGCGCTCGACCAGCAGAGCCACGACGTCGTCGCGCCCCCATCTGACCGCGAGGCGCAGCGTGGCTCGTGACAGGGGCGCGCCGGCGTCAAGCAGCCGACGGACGATGTCGAGGGAGTGGTGCGACGTGATCGCCTGCTTGAGGTGGCCGCTGGTGGGCTTCGCCCCGTACGACAGAAGGAGCTCGACCATCGGGGAGCGGCTGAAGTTCAGTGCGCGGCCGAGGCAAAAGGAGATCTTGTGCGGGGCGGTGCCGGCCTCGAGCAGCAACTGGGCACATGTCGTGTCGGCGAACTCCACGGCATGGTAGAGCGCCTCGCCGATCGCCTCGGAGTCGGTGAGGGTCTCGTTGGGGTCGGCGCCGTAGGCGAGCAGCAGCCGGGTGAGCTCGGCGTTGTTGGCGATGCCAGCGGCCGCGTAGACGGGCACCTCGACCCAGCCGTGGTCGACGAACGACGCGTTGGCATCGGCCCCGGCCTCCAGCAGGAGGCGGGCCACGGCGACGATGCCGGGCGCATGGCGGGTGTCCCGGAGCAGGCGGGAGAAGCAGGCGTAGAGCAGCGGCGTCCAGCCCAGCGGGCCGACCCGGTCGTTGACGCGGACCGGGTCGATCAGCCGCTCAGCCGTCGCGACGTCGCCCGCCACGCACGCGGTGAGCAGGTCGTACGTCGGCAGGGCGGGATCGGCGACGAGCAGTGCTCTGGCGGGACGCGGGTCGTCGGAACAGGCCGAGACGACCAGCGTCTCCGCCCGCTGCGCGAGCGTGGGCAACGCGGGCTCCTCAGAAGTCGGGGTCGTCCTCGGCCGGGAAGTCAGTGCGCTCGGAGACGATCACGTCGGCCGGGAAGTCGTACGGCGCGTCGGTCCCGTCGCGCCAGGCCTGGGCCCAGGCGCTCGCCCGCAGGAACATGCCGACGGCGAGGAACAGCAGACCGCCGAACAGGCAGACGTTGTACAGCGCGGTCACGAAGCCGACCGCGTGCTTGGACGACGGCTGGGGGTACCAGATCCAGATGACGGCGTAGATCAGCCACAGGAGGGTGCCGGCCCCCAGCATGCGGGTGGTCTGCAGCGGCTCTGGCCTGCGTGGCATGTCTGTTCTCCTCTGGGTGGGTACCGCCGCGATTGTGCACCATCGACCTGTTACCCGAAATTGTCGGCGGTCCCGGGTACATCTTGTGCATGCCCACGACACAGCCCGAGCAGGTCTCGTACGACGCACCGGCCACCGTCCTGCTGTTCCGTCGCCGCGACGAGCAGCGCGACGTCCGGGTCGAGCGCGCCGTTCGCCGGGCGGTCCGCGAGCGGCGGGTCGTGGCGATCGACTACGTCGACGGCGAGGGCAACGGCACCCGCCGCGAGGTCGAGCCGTCCGGGCTGGTCCGCGGCACCGACGGGTGGTACCTCGTGGGCTGGTGCCGGCTGCGCGGCGACGGTCGGGCGTTCCGGCTCGACCGCATCAGCCACGCCGACGTGATGGACCAGCCGGCGTTGCCCCGGGTCATCCGCGACCTCGTCCCCGACGTCCCCCCGGGGCCCGCGACAATCCCACCGGGAACTGCCACAACGTGACCCGATAGGCTGCCCGGTGGCGTTACCTGGGCTGATGGCAACAAGGACGAGGCGGTCTGCGTGGATCTGTTCGAGCACCAAGCCAAGGAGCTCTTCGGCTCGTACGGGGTCCCCGTGCCCTCCGGTCGCGTGGTCGTGACCGCCGAGCAGGCACACGAGGCCGCGGCCGCGATCGGCGGGCGCGTCGTCGTCAAGGCTCAGGTCAAGGCCGGCGGTCGTGGCAAGGCCGGTGGCGTCAAGGTCGCGGCCGACGCCGACGAGGCTGCTGCCCGCGCGGGCGACATCCTCGGCATGACGATCAAGGACCTCGTCGTGCACAAGGTGCTCATCGAGCCCGCCAGCGACATCCGCGAGGAGTACTACATCTCCTTCCTGCTCGACCGGTCCAACCGCAGCTTCCTGGCGATGTGCTCGGTCGAGGGCGGCATGGAGATCGAGGAGCTCGCGGTCGAGCGCCCTGAGGCGCTTGCCAAGATCGCGATCAACCCGCTCGAGGGTGTCGACGCCGCCAAGGGCCGCGAGATCGCAGTCGCGGGCCGGCTGCCCGAGGCCGTGCTCGACCAGGCTGGCGAGGTCATCGCCCAGCTGTGGGACGCCTTCGTCAAGGGCGACGCAACGCTCGTCGAGGTCAACCCGCTGATCCTCAACGGTGCCGGTGAGATCGTCGCCGTCGACGGCAAGGTGACCCTCGACGACAACGCGTCCTACCGCCACCCGGAGTTCGCGGAGTTCGCCGACCCGACGGCCGACGACCCGCTGGAGCAGAAGGCCAAGGAGCGCCACCTCAACTACGTCAAGCTCACCGGCGAGGTCGGCATCATCGGCAACGGCGCCGGGCTCGTCATGAGCACGCTCGACGTCGTGTCCTACGCCGGCGAGGAGTTCGGCGGGGTCAAACCGGCCAACTTCCTCGACATCGGCGGCGGTGCCTCGGCCGAGGTCATGGCGGCCGGTCTCGACATCGTGCTGTCCGACCCGGCAGTCAAGTCGGTCTTCGTCAACATCTTCGGCGGCATCACCGCCTGCGACGCGGTCGCCAACGGCATCGTGCAGGCACTCCAGCTGCTCGCGGACCAGGGCGAGGTCGTCGACAAGCCGCTGGTCGTACGGCTCGACGGCAACAACGCCGACGAGGGCCGCGCCATCCTCGATGCCGCCGGCAACCCGCTCATCCAACGTGTCGACACCATGGACGGTGCCGCGCGTCTCGCGGCCGAGCTCGCTGCTAAGGGGAACTAGACATGGCCATCTGGCTGACGGCCCAGAGCCGCATCCTGGTCCAGAACATGACCGGCCGTGAGGGCAGCAAGCACACCCGCCGCATGCTCGCCGCGGGCAGCACCGTCGTCGCCGGCGTCAACCCCGGCAAGGGTGGTCAGGAGTTCGAGGGCCTGCCGCTGTTCAACACCGTAGGCGAGGCGATGGCCGCCACCGGCGCCGACGTCTCCGTGGTGTTCGTCCCGCCGGCCGGGGTCAAGGGCGCTGTCACCGACGCCATCGACGCCGGCATCCCGCTGTGCGTGGTCATCACCGAGGGCGTGCCGGTCCACGACACGACCGAGTTCTGGGCCTACGCCTCGAGCAAGGGAAACGCGACCCGCATCATCGGGCCCAACTGCCCCGGCATCGCCTCGCCCGGCGCGTCCAACGCCGGCATCATCCCGGCCGACATCACCCCGGCCGGCCGCATCGGCCTGGTCAGCAAGAGCGGCACCCTGACCTACCAGATGATGTACGAGCTGCGCGACTTCGGCTTCTCGACCTGCGTCGGCATCGGCGGCGACCCCGTCATCGGCACCACCCACATCGACGCGCTGCAGGCGTTCCAGGACGACCCCGACACCGACGCTATCGTAATGATCGGCGAGATCGGCGGCGACGCCGAGGAGCGGGCAGCGGCCTACATCGAGGCCCACATCACCAAGCCGGTCGTCGGCTACGTCGCTGGCTTCACCGCCCCCGAGGGCAAGACGATGGGCCACGCCGGCGCGATCGTGTCCGGTTCGTCCGGCACCGCCGAGGCCAAGCAGGCAGCCCTGGAGAAGGCCGGCGTACGGGTCGGTCGCACCCCCAGCGCGACCGCCGCGCTCATGGCGGAGGTCATGCGCGGGCTCTGATCGACCGGTCACGTATCACCGGCAGCACGCCCACGCTCTGTCACGGTGCCCACGTGACGCGCACAGGTGCTTGCTTACCGGCTCCTAAGAGACCACCATGCGCTGGACACGTTCTGTTACCACGCTTGGGGGTTACCGCAATGCCTGCAGTAGATGACCTGAAGAGTTTGAACCGGCTGGACCAAGTCGTGCTCGGCACCGGCGTCCTTGGGTTCATCCTGTCGTTGTTCCATGTGTTCGTCGTGTCGGTCAGCGGTCCCGGCTCCGCGCTGATCGGCAGCCTCGGCAGCCGGGGGGCTGCCACGGCCTGGCACAACTGGGGCGTCATCGGCATGCTCTTCGTGCTTGCCGCCACGGCCGTGGTTGCCGTGCGGCTGTTCGCGCCGGCCTCGATGCCCAAACTGCCGGTCGGCGTCAACCTGCTGGCGCTGGCTCTGTCCGGGCTGGGCTTCCTGTGCATCGTGATCGCCTGGTTCCACAACAGCAGCTCGGCGTCGTTCTCCGGCGTCAAGATCTCGGTGCACCTGGGCATCTTCGGCTACCTGCTGGTGCTCGATGTGCTGGCCCAGGCGGTCGCCTCGTTCCTGCTCTTCAAGAGCTCAGGCGAGGTCATGCCTGACTTCAAGGCGATGCAGGCTGCCAAGACCCCGGGTGCAGTGCCGCCGCCCCCTGGCTACGGCACCCCGCCGCCGGCGGCGACCTACCCGCCGGCGACGCCCTCGGGCGACTTCACGCTGGACGACACGCAGCCCCCGACCGCCTCGCACTGACCCTGGGTCCGAGCGTGCCCGGGGGGGCTTGATCGAACGAAGGCCACACCGTCCATCGGACGGTGTGGCCTTCGTCGTGCTCGGGATATGGGGGACTGCTCAGGGGAAGTAGACCTCGGCGATCTTGGTGACCGCGTCCGCCTTGTCGTAGTAGAGGTTGACCGGGAGATAGCTCTTGCCGTGAGCGGCGATCCAGGCCTGCAGCGCCGCGATGGTCGACGGGGTCTCCGCGACCTGGCCGCTGAGCTGGATGCTGCCCGTGACGACTGCGGTCGGCGACACAGTCCACGTACGGATCAGCGGGTTGTCGTTCTGGATGATGTAGTCGTCGTCGATCTGGGTGTTGTGCGCCTTGGCGTACGACGCGGCGGCCGCGCCGGTGAGCAGGATCGCCCGGTCGAACGTCAGCTTGGTGACGCCGCCCGCGGTCACGACGGTGTGCAGATAGCCGAAGTCCGGGACCGGGTTGACCGGCGGCGCAGTGGTCAGCGTTGGGCTCGGCGTCGCAGATGAGGTGACGGTCGCCGGTGCGGCTGCACTGGTGGGAGCTGCGTAGACAGAGGCAGCGGACGCCGAGGCGGACGGCGCCCCCGACGCTGCCGCCGAGGCAGAAGCCGCCGCGGTGGCCGATGGAGCGGCCCCGCTGGCCGACGGTGCGCCGGCCGACGTCGCGGGAGGCGTAGGCGCCGCGGTCGAGCCGCTGCTGTCGCGGCCACCCAGCCAGTAGGCCACGCCGGCGACGATCAGCAGGACGACCACACCGGCTGCCACGGCTGCGGCCGGGAACGGCCTGCGGGGCGGCGGGTAGCCGGGCGGCGGCGACGTGGGCGGACGATAAGGGGGCTGAGCGCTCACGAGTCTCTCCTCCTGCTGCCGGGCGCGTCGCAGCGGTCCGCCGCCCTTCCCGGCTGCCAGAGTAGTGGCGTGACGGACCTCGCGGAGCACGGCGTTGCCGCGCCACCTGGCCAGGCCGCGCTCGTCTCGTACGGGCGCCGGGCGACCCTCATGGCGGCGATGGCGGCTGCTGCCTGGGCGGCCGCCATGGGGCTGGTGCTGTCCACGGTCGTCGTCATGGCCTCGTGGGCCTCGGCCGGCGGCGCCACCGGCGCCTCGTCGGCGCTGCGGGTCGCGTCGGCCACCTGGCTGCTGAGCCAACACGTCGGCATCGCGGTCGGGCCGCTGCCCTCGGTCCACCTGGGCATCGTCCCGCTCGGCCTGCTGCTGGTTCCGGCGCTGCTGCTCGTGCGCGCGGGCCAGTCCGTCGCCCGCGTGGTCGGCCTTCGCGGTTGGCGCGACGGCTGGTTGGCCATCGGCGGCATGGCGGCGACCTACGCTGCCATCGCTGGCGTCGTCGCGGGCATGACCACGTCGACCTCGGTACGCCCCGCGCCGTTGCAGAGTCTCCTCGTGCCCTGGGCGCTCGCGCTGGTCTGTGGCACCGTCGGCGCCCTGCGCCACGACCGGCTCGGTGCCCGGCTGCTCCATCGGCTGCCACGTGCCGTCGGCGACGCGGTCAGGGCTGGGGCCAAGGCCGTCCTGACGCTCGTCGCGCTCTCCGCCTGTCTCGTCGTGCTCATGCTGCTGGGCCACATCGACCTGGCCACCCGGCTCAGCCACTCGCTGCACGCGGGGGCGATCGGCGATGGCGCCCTGCTCGTGGTCAACGCGGCGTTCCTGCTCACCGCCGTGGCGTGGGCCCTTGCGTACCTCGTCGGCACTGGCTTCTCGATCGGGGTCCACACCGGGGTCTCGCCGTTCGCCCACCACCTGGGCGCCGTACCCGACCTGCCAGTGCTTGCCGCTGTCCCGTCCGGACCGAGCCCCGGGTGGGCCCCGCTGCTGATCGCTCTGCCAGTGCTGGCCGGCGTCCTCGCCGGCTGGCGGTTGGCCGGACGGTCGCGCCGCCTCGCGTGGTGGCAGCTGCCGCTCGTCGGCCTGGGCGCGGGCGTCACAGCCGGCCTGTTGGTGGCCGCGATCACCGGCGTGTCCGGCGGACCCGCGGGCAACGGCCGGCTCGTCACTCTGGGACCGTCCGCGTGGCAGGCGGGGCTCGCCGCTGCCGTCGAGATCGGCGGAGCTGCTGCAGTGGTCGCGCTGTTCCGCCGCCTCGCCGCGCCCTACGCCGCCCTGCCGGTGACCGTCGCCGGCCACGCCCGGCGCATCGTCGCCGGCGGCCCCGACCTCATCGACCTCACCCCGGAGACGCCGCAGGGACCGACCCGAGGGCCGATCCCTGCGCCACCTGCTCCACCGTCACCGCCGCCCTACCCGGGCGGCTGACCGCTATCGCTTGACGACGACGGTGCCCATGATCTTGTCGGCGAACGTCTGCTTCTTTGAGTCCCACAGCGGCCAGAGCAGGCCGAGGAAGCACGGGATGACGTCCACGATGTGCAGGAGGCTGCGCACCACCGAGAGACCGCCGCCGATGTACTGCCCGTCCGCCTCGCGTACGAGGTAAGTGCCCATGGCCGACTTGCCGATGCTCTGTCCGGTACGGCCCTGACGGATCATGTTCCAGATCCAGTAGCCGAGCGAGATCAGCCCCAACAGACCCCTGATGCCGGCCGAGCTGGATGCCCCACTGATGATCGACAGGATGAACGACGGCACCGCGTCGATGAGCGAGCTGGCCACACGGACGGGCCACTCGACCAGGGTGCCGCCGAAGTTGCCGGCCGGCGGGGCGCCGTACGGCGCCTGGCCGTAGGGGGCGGGTGCGCCGTACTGCGGGGCTCCGTACTGCGGCGCCCCGTATCCGGGCGGGGGCGGCGAACCGTACTGCGGCGCGCCATAGGAGGGCGGCGGCGGCGGGTTCTGGCTGGGATCGCCGTACGGGTTGTCGGGCGTCGTCATCTCGGCTCCTCGTAAGTGGCGCTTGGGTGGGTCACAACAGGCCGAACCGGGTGAGCTGCCAGCACTCGCTGAACACCAGCACCGCGCTGCCGAGCAACAGCCTGGACGACGCGGGCAGCGCACGCCACGACCGCACGGCGCGTCGCCCGTACGGAGTTGCGGCGAGCACCAGCACGAGCGCCCCGACTACGACGACCGGGTTGGCCGTCAGCGCTGCCCGGAGGTCGCCCTGGCCGACCCGGACGGCGGCGGTCGTGCCTCCGCAGAGCGGGCAGGGGATGCCGGTCACGGCGCGCAGCAGGCACACCGTGTGCGGCCGCCCCGGCACCCGAAGTGCAGCGAGGCCCACGGCTGCGGCGCCCAGGATGGCGAGGCGACGCAACGGGAGCAGCACGGGGGCGAACACGCGCGCAGCGTACCGCCTGCACGGCCTCAGACGCGACGATTAGGGTACGGGTCATGTCCTTCCGGCTCGTCGTCCTGGTTTCGGGCTCGGGCACCAATCTGCAGGCTCTGCTCGACGCCTCCACCGATCCCGCCTACGGCTGTGCCGTCGTGGCGGTCGGATCGGACAAACCGGGCGTCGGCGGGCTGGACAGAGCTGAGGCTGCGGGCGTCGAGACCTTCGTGGTGCCGTTCGCCGACTACGCCGACCGCGCGGCGTGGGACGCAGCCTTCGCCAAGGCGGTCACGGCGTACGAGCCCGACCTGGTCGTCCTCGCGGGATTCATGCGCATCCTGGGGCCCCCCGTGGTCGAGGGCTTCGCCGGTCGGCTGGTCAACACCCACCCGGCGTTGCTGCCGTCGTTCCCGGGCGCCCACGCGGTACGGGACGCGCTCGCGTACGGGGTCAAGGTCACCGGGACCACCGTCCACCTGGTCGACGCGGGGGTCGACACCGGGCCGATCATCGCCCAGGCCACGGTCGCCGTCCGCGACGACGACGACGAGGCCAGCCTGCACGAACGCATCAAGGTCGAGGAGCGCGCGCTCCTCGTCGACACCGTCGGCCGGCTCGGCCGGGACGGCTACACCACTGAGGGAAGAAAGGTCATCCTGCCGTGAGCGAGACCAGCGAGACCCTTGTGCCGATCCGCCGGGCGCTGGTCAGCGTCTACGACAAGACCGGGCTGCTCGAGCTCGGCCAGGCGCTCGTCGACGCCGGCGTCGAGATCGTCTCGACTGGCTCGACCGCCGCCAAGCTCGCGGCGGCCGGCCTCGCGGTCACGCCGGTCGAGCAGCTCACCGGCTTCCCGGAGTGCCTCGACGGGCGGGTCAAGACGCTGCACCCGCGGGTCCACGCCGGGGTGCTCGCCGACCTGCGCAACCCCGACCACGAGCGCCAGCTCGCCGAGCTCGAGATCGCGCCGTTCCAGCTCGTCGTGGTCAACCTCTACCCGTTCGCTGCGACGGTCGCGAGCGGCGCGACGCCTGACGAGTGTGTCGAGCAGATCGACATCGGCGGCCCCTCGATGGTGCGCGCCGCCGCCAAGAACCACGCCAACGTCGCGGTCGTCGTCTCCCCCTCCGGCTACGGCCAGGTGTACGCGGCGCTCGCCGGCGGTGGATTCGACCTGGCGGCGCGCCAGGCGCTGGCCGGCCTCGCGTTCCAGCACACCGCCTCGTACGACGTCGCCGTGGCGAGCTGGTTCGGCAGCGTGCTCGCGCCCACCGACGCCGTCGACGGTGCATCGACCGGCTTCCCGTCCTGGATCGGCGCCACTTGGGACCGTTCGGACGTGCTGCGGTACGGGGAGAACCCGCACCAGCGGGCGGCGCTCTACACCCAGCCCGGCCGCAGCGGCCTTGCCCAGGCCGAGCAGCTGCACGGCAAGCAGATGTCCTACAACAACTACGTCGACACCGATGCCGCGCTGCGTGCCGCGTACGACTTCGCTGCGCCGACGGTGGCCATCATCAAGCACGCCAACCCGTGCGGCCTCGCCTCTGCCGACACCGTCGCCGAGGCCCACTTCAAGGCCAACGCCTGCGACCCGGTGAGCGCCTTCGGCGGGGTCATCGCGGTCAACCGCCCGGTGTCGGTGGCCATGGCCGAGCAGGTCGCCGAGATCTTCACCGAGGTCATCATCGCGCCGGAGTACGAGGCGGGCGCGGTCGAGATCCTGTCGGCCAAGCCGTCGATCCGGGTGCTGCGGGCGGGCGCCCGTCGGGCCGCGCCGGTCGAGCTGCGTCCGGTCAGCGGCGGCATGCTGCTGCAGTCGACCGACACCATCACCGAGGAAGGCGACGCGCCAGCGGGCTGGACCCTCGTCACCGGTGAGGCTGCCGACGCGGCGACGCTGGCCGACCTCGAGTTCGCCTGGCGGGCGTGCCGCGCAGTCAAGTCCAACGCGATCCTGCTCGCCTCGGCCGGTGCCACGGTCGGCATCGGCATGGGCCAGGTCAACCGGGTCGACTCCTGCCGTCTCGCGGTCCAGCGCGCCGGCGACCGGGCCAAGGGGTCGGTCGCCGCGAGCGACGCCTACTTCCCGTTCCCCGACGGCGCCGAGATCCTCATCGAGGCCGGCATCAAGGCGATCGTCTCGCCCGGCGGATCGGTCCGCGACCCGCTCACCATCGAGGCCGCCGAGAAGGCCGGGGTCACCCTGTACTTCACCGGCGTCCGCCACTTCTTCCACTAGGGAATCGCATGATCCAGAACGTCGTCATGGGCAAGCTCAAGCCGGGGCTGGAGCTCTCAGCAGCCCAACCCGCGCTCGACGCCATCCTCGCGCTGACCCCGCCAGGCCTGATCGAGTGCCGGGTTGGCACTGACCTGCGCCTGCGCGAGGGGTCGTGGGACTACGCGATCAGCTCGACCTGGGTCGACGAGGCTGCCTACCGGGCCTACGACCTCGACGACGAGCACAACCGCATCCGGCGCGAGCTGTTCGCTCCGGTGTCGGAGCAGATCTCGCGGGTCCAGTTCGAGGCGTGACCCCAGACGGGCTGGTCGGGGAGTGGCGGCTGCAGCGACGCGTCGTCGACCGCAGACTCTCGTCGTACGGGCGGGTCGCCGGCACCCTCGTCATCGAGCCCGACGGCGCCGGGCTGGTGTGGCGTGAGCAGGGCAGCTGGACGATGGCCGGGCGCAGTCGCCCCTTCACCCGGACCTACCTTCTGGCGGACGGCTGGATGCTCTTCGACGACGGGCGGCCGTTCCATCCGTGGACCCCGGGCGAGTGGGTCGTCCACCCGTGCGGCGAGGACAGCTACCGCGGTCTGGTCGACGTCGAGCCCGCCAGGATCCGTACTCTCTGGGACGTCACCGGACCGGCCAAGGACCAGCGCCTCGTCACCCGGCTGACCCGCGTCTGGCAGAGTACGTAGGCGTGACAGCAACGGTTCTCGACGGCAAGGCCACTCTCGCGGCAATCAAGGACGACCTGCGCGAGCGGGTCGCCAAGCTCGCGGCCAGTGGCATCCACCCCGGCCTCGGCACGGTGCTGGTGGGAGATGACGGCCCGAGCCACGCCTACGTGCGGTCCAAGCACAAGGACTGCGCCGAGATCGGCCTGCACAGCATCCAGCGCGAGCTGCCGGCCGACGCGACCCAGGCCGAGATCGAGGCCGTGATCGCCGAGCTCAACGCTGACCCCGCGTGCACCGGCTACATCGTCCAGCTGCCGCTACCCAAAGGCATCGACACCAACCGCGTCCTCGAGCTCATCGACCCGGACAAGGACGCCGACGGCCTGCACCCCACCAACCTCGGCCGTCTCGTTCTCGGCCAGGCCGCACCGCTGCCCTGCACCCCGCGCGGCTGTCTCGAGTTGCTCCGCCGGTACGGGGTCGAGCTGAACGGAGCGGAGGTCGTGGTCATCGGCCGTGGCATCACTGTCGGCCGCTCCCTCGGCCTGCTGCTGACGCGGCGTACCGAGAACTCCACGGTCACGTTGTGCCACACCGGCACCCGTGACCTGGCGGCCCACGTGCGTAACGCCGACGTGGTCATCGCCGCCGCCGGGGTGCCCGGCCTCGTCACCGCCGACATGGTCAAGCCTGGCGCGGCGGTGCTCGACGTCGGAGTCAGCCGCGCGGTCATCGACGGGGTGAGCAAGCTGCTCGGCGACGTCGACCCAGCCGTCGCCGAGGTGGCCGGCTGGCTGAGCCCCAACCCGGGCGGGGTTGGTCCTATGACGCGCGGCATGCTCATGAGCAACGTGGTGGAGGCAGCCGAGCGCGCCTCTGCCTAACCGGCGCGGCGTACCCGGGCGTCGTCGTGCGCCGGCAGCGGACGCACGATGCCCGCGGAGACGATCTCGTTGGCCAGCCGGGCGCGGCGGTTGACCCCCTCGGCGATGCGGAACTTCTGGTAGAGCCGCAGCAGGTGCTGCTTGACGGCAGCCTCGGTCACGACCAGCTCGTCGCCGATCTCGCGGGCGGTCGCGGGGGCGACGAACGCGTCCTCCTGCAGCGCCGGGCGGCACAGCGCTGTCAATACCTCGATCTCGCGCCGGGTGAGGTCGGGTGCCGCGATGCGGCGCACCTCGACCGTGGCGTCGACCAGCTCCTCGGCGCTGGCGAGGCCGCCGATGCGGCAGCGGGCCAGCCCGAAGGTCACCACATCGCCCTCGGCCAGGACCCGACGGCCCACCGGCCGGCCGTTGACCCGGGTGCCGTTGGTCGAGAGCCCCAGGTCGCTCACGTACACGAAGGTGCCGCGTCGTACCAGCTCTGCGTGCAGCCGGGAGACGCTCGAGTCGTCCAGGCGCACGTCAACTCCGTCGCCCCGGCCGATCGTCGTGACGTCCGGTTGCAGGTCGACGACCGTTCCCGTCTCCTCGATACGCAGGTAGGGCAGGAGCGGGGAAGTCACGGGGTCCTCCTCAGGGCGCCAGTCTTGTCTGGCTCCCTCGATACCCGCACTTGCCCTCGACAATCCACACCGAGGTCCACACCGAGGTTGGAGCACTCTGGTCACGGACCTAGACTCGTCAGCGAATCCTTGGAGGACTTGACCATGGCTGATGTGCCGTCTCGCGGGCTTGCTGATGTGGTAGCGGCCTCGACGTCCATTTCTGACATCGACGGTAAGGCCGGCAAGCTTTTCTACCGCGGGTACGACATCCACGACCTGGCGGGGAAGATCAGCTTCGAGGAGTGTGTCCATCTGCTGTGCCGCGGCACGTTGCCGACGCAGGCGCAGCTCGACGCGATCACCGTTGAGCTGGCCGCTGGGCGCACGCTGGGTCCGACGGTTGTGCAGGTGTTGCCGCTGGTGGCGGCCAACGCGGGTCCGATGGAGGCGTTGCGCACGTTGCTGTCGGCGTCGAGTGTCGATGACCCGGACCAGGACTCGAACAGCCCGCAGGCCAATCAGCGCAAGGCGGTGCGTTTGGTGGCGCAGATGCCGGTGCTGGTGGCGTCGTTCCAGGCGGCCCGCACCGGTGGCGTGGTCCCGGAGGCGGACCCGGCGCTGGGTACGGCCGGCAACTTCCTGCTCCAGATCACCGGCAAGTCCCCGTCGCAGGCGGATGCCGCGGCGTTCGACGAGTGTCTGGTCCTGCACGCCGACCACACGATGAACGCGTCGACGTTCGCCGCCCGGGTGTGCGCGGCGACGTTGTCGGACATGCATTCCGCGGTGACCGCGGCGATCGGCACGTTGAAGGGTGCCCTGCACGGCGGCGCGAACGAGCAGGTGATGAAGACGTTGGAGTCCATCGACGACGGGGTCGCCGGGGTCGACGCCGATGTCAGTGCCCGGTTGGGTCGCGGGGAGAAGTTGATGGGGTTCGGTCACCGGGTCTACCGCACCGAGGACCCGCGGGCCACCCACCTGCGCCGGTTGTCCGCGCAGCTGGCGGCGGCGACGGGTGACGCGCAGTACTACGACATGTCGATCGCGATGGAGCAGACGGTCCTGCGGGTCAAGGGTCTCTACCCCAACGTCGACTTCTTCGCCGCGAGCGTCTACCACGCGTTGGGTATCCCGACCGACCTGTTCACCCCGGTCTTCGCGATCTCCCGCATGTCCGGCTGGACCGCCCACGTCATCGAGCAGCACGCCGACAACCGGCTGATCCGCCCCGACAGCGAATACATCGGGCTGCGCGACCAGCATTGGGCCCCGATCGGCGACCGGTGACCAGTCCGCAGACGGTTCCCGACGGCCCCGTACGCCGGCCGTTCGGTGAGCTGCCGACCGCCGTGGTCATGTTCATCGCGGCTTTCGGCATCGTCGCCGTGAGCCTGGGCCACTGGCGTCGGGGCATCTTCCTGGTCGGCGTGGCGGCTCTGGTGGGGGCCCTGCTGCGGCTCGTTCTGCGCAGCCGCGACGCCGGACTGCTCGTCGTACGCAGCAGAGTCTTCGACGTCATCGCCCTCGGCCTGACCGGTGGCGCCGTCATGGTGCTGGCCGCGGTCGTCCCTGGCAGCTCCACGGGTTAGCGGCCCGCCTCAACACGTCCGGTGCCCGTTGGGTACCGTGCACAGCGACAATCCGAGACTTGGGAGAATCCCGCATGGCAGGCACGACCCACCGCGTGACACTGGTACCCGGCGACGGCACGGGACCTGAGCTGACCGAGGCCACCCGCCGCGTGCTCGAGGCCGCAGCCGCGACCTCCGGCTCGTCCTTCGACTGGGACGTGCAGCAGGCCGGCGTCGACATCATGGAGGAGGCCGGCACCCCGTTGCCGCCCGAGACCCTGGCGTCGATCAAGCGCAACAAGGTCGCCATCAAGGGCCCCATCACCACGCCGATCGGCACCGGGTTCCGCTCGGTCAACGTCGCCCTGCGCGCCGAGCTCGAGCTCTACGCCTGCCTGCGCCCGTGCAAGACCTACCCGGGTGTCCGCAGCCGCTTCGACGACGTCGACATCACGATCGTCCGCGAGAACACCGAGGACCTCTACGCCGGCATCGAGTACGAGAGCGGCACCCCCGAGGCCGACCAGGTCATCGACTACCTCAATGGCCTGCAGAAGAAGCGGATCCGGGCCAAGTCCGGCATCTCCATCAAGCCGATGAGCGAGTTCGGCAGCGAGCGGATCATCCGCTACGCCTTTGAGTACGCGCGCAGCGCCGGCCGCAAGCGGGTCCACTGCATCCAGAAGTCCAACATCATGAAGTTCACCGACGGGCTGTTCCTGTCGGTGTTCCGCGAGGTGGCCAAGGACTACCCGGACATCGAGGCCTGGGAAAACCTGGTCGACGCCACCTGCATGGGTCTCGTCCAGCGCCCCAACGAGTGGGACGTGCTCGTGCTCCCCAACCTCTACGGTGACATCCTCAGCGACCTCACCGCCGGCATGATCGGCGGCCTCGGTGTCGCTCCGGGCGCCAATATCGGCACCGACACGGCGGTCTTCGAGGCCACCCACGGCAGCGCGCCCAAGTACAAGGGCCAGAACAAGGTCAACCCCACCGCGATGATCCTGTCCGGCAAGCTGATGCTCGAGTACCTCAAGGAGGACGAGGCGGCCGCTCGCCTCGAGGCCGCCGTCGCCCAGGTCATCGCCGAGGGCAAGAGCGTCACCTACGACATGAAGCCGGACCGCAACGACCCCACCGCCGTCGGCACCGCCGAGTACGCGGACGCGATCATCGAGGTCCTCGGGAGCGCGTCATGAGCCGCGAAGGCAAGGTCACCGTCGTCGGGTCGGGCTTCTACGGCTCTACCACGGCACAGCGGCTGGCCGAGTTCGACATCTTCGACGAGGTCGTCCTCACCGACATCCTCGAGGGCAAGCCCGAGGGCATCGCGCTCGACATCAGCCAGAGCCGGTCGATCGAGGGCTTCGAGACCAAGGTCGTCGGTGTCACCACCGGAGTCGATGGCTCGGGGTACGAGCGCACCGCTGACTCCGACGTGGTCGTCATCACGGCCGGGTTGCCTCGCAAGCCGGGCATGAGCCGCATGGACCTCATCGAGACCAACGCCAAGATCGTGCGGAGCGTGGCCGAGAACGTCGCCAAGCACTCGCCCAACGCGGTCATCGTCGTGGTCTCCAACCCGCTCGACGAGATGACGGCGCTGACGTCCAACGTCACCGGGTTCCCCAAGGCCCGAGTCGTCGGCCAGGCCGGCATGCTCGACACGGCGCGGTTCAAGCAGAAGGTCGCCGACCAGCTCGGCGTCCCGGTGTCGAGCGTCGGTGCGATCACGCTCGGCAGCCACGGCGACACGATGGTTCCCGTACCCTCGGTCGCCACCGTCGACGGCAAGCCGCTGTCGGAGGTGCTCGACCCGGAGACCGTGGCCGAGCTGGTCAAGCAGACCCGCGAGGGCGGCGCCGAGATCGTGGCCCTGCTCAAGACCGGGTCGGCCTACTACGCGCCGTCGGCCGCCGCTGCTCGCATGGTCAAGGCCATCCACGAGGACTCCGGCGAGATCATGCCGGTGTGCGCTTGGGTCGACGGCCAGTACGGCATCGAGGGCGTCTACCTCGGTGTGCCCGGCCGGCTCGGTGCGGGTGGCGTGACGGAGGTCGTCGAAATGGCGCTCTCCGACGACGAACTCGCCGACCTCAAGAACGCCGCCGAGGCCGTACGGGCCAAGCAGAAGGACGTCGAGTCCCTCTAGCAGCACGAAGTGTGGGACCGTACGTCGCTATGAGACGTACGGTCCTTGCTGTCTGCGCGACCCTTATCCTGTCGACGCTGCTGAGCGGACCGGCGGGCGCGGCCGGGTTCCCGCCGTGCGGCCCCTTCCCGACGCGGCACGCGTACGCGGCGGCGGTCGGGCTCGACGGGAAGCAGCTCTGGTCGACCCCGCTGCCGATCACCCAGGACGGCGGGGGGATCACCCTGCCGCCACTGATCGACGGCGCCATCACCTACCTCGCCGCCGAGAACACGATCTCTGCACTGGACTCCGCCGACGGCCACGTGCTGTGGCAGGCACAGCCCGGCACCATGCCGTACAACATCTGGCGGTACGGCACGGTGCTCGCGGTGCTGACCGACCAGGTGTCCGACCACGCGACGGTGACCGGGTACGACGCGACAACGGGTGCTGTCGACTGGACCTATGTCTCGCCGGGGACCGGCATGTACAACGTCGTCGTCCAGACCACGCACGGCGGCGTCGCCTGGATCCGCGGGGACGGTGTCGTGCAGGTGCTGGACCTGAGGACCGGCAAGCTGCGGTGGTCCCACCGAGTCGCCAAGAACGAGATGCAGCTGCAGTTCCACGGCGCCTCCGTCACGACGTTCGGTGGCGCCGTGCTCTTTGCCGGGAGGGGAGCGCTGACGTCGTACGACGAGCAGACCGGCAAGCGGCGATGGGTGCGCACGGGTCTGCCCGGGCAACCGACCCTGGCAATCTCGGGCGGTGTGGCTGCGCTCACCACCAACGCCGGCAGCACGAAGCCGGAGCGGGTTGTCGCGATGTCGCTGGCGACCGGGAAGGTTCTGTGGCAGCGCCGGTTCTCGACGACCTACCAGGTGGGGCTGGAGGCGACGCCTGCCGGATTCCTGCTGACCGGTGGCGTCTACCCAGTCTTTCGCGAGTACATGCTGGCGCCTCGTACCGGCAGGACGCGGTGGTCTGCCCCGGCCCAGCTGCTGCCCGAGCCCACCGCGGCGCAGACGATCGTCGGCAACGACCTGTTGCAGCTCACCTTCACCTACGACCTGTACCGGAAGTTCACGCTGTGGGACCGGGACGTGCGCACCGGCCACGTGCGCTGGAAGGTCGCCCTTCATGGAGGTGCTGCCCGGGCCACCGCCATGGTCGCGTCGGCGGGCCAGGTCTACCTGATGGGCCAAGCGAACGCCAAGACCGCCAAGGGCGAGCTACGTACCTACTCGTTGAAGAACGGGCACGCTCTGTGGTCACTGACGGCGCCGACCTCGCTGTGGCTGCCGCCGGCGATCGGCGCCGATCAGCTGGTCCTGGCCGAGGTCGATCCTGGCAACGACTGCCCTGCGTGAACTAGACCGCGAGGGCGGCGAGGTGCTCCCAGAGGGCGGCCTCGTCGGTGCTGATCAGCTCGGTCTCCATGACGCCGCCCGCGATCGAGGTGCGGCGGTGCTGCATGCCGACCACCTGGCTCGCAACGAGCACGCCGCTGCCGCGGAAGTTGGGCTGGCTGCTGCTGTAGGTCTTGGCCTGCTCGAAGACCTCCGCGGCCTCGGGCGAGAGCACCTTCATCTCCCGGAGGTCGCAGAAGACGCGGTAGCTTGCGCCGGCGAAGGCGTCGATGGCCGCGTTGTGGGCGGAGACGAGCTTGCGCATCTCCACCACGTCGGGTGAGCCCACGACGACGACGGTCAGCACTCCCGGGTGACGCCCGGCGTCAACAGTCCAACTACTCATGCCCTTTTTCTCGTACAGATCACCGGCGATCTTGAGAGATCATCTGGCGGCAGCACGATGGGCCGCACGCGCACTGCCTGCGGCCCATCGTGACGGCGAGGTCAGCTCGCGGCGAAGTAGAGGAACAGGTTGGTCTTGACGGTGCCCACCATGTTCTTGTTCTTGTCCTTGAGCAGCTTGAGGACGAACGCCAGCGACTTCTTCTGCTGGATGGTGCGGTAGGTGTCGGGGTTGGTGACGACCACGACACGCACCTCCCACCACTGCGGCTTGCCCTTGGCGAGCGTGCCGATGAAGTGGTCGTGCCCCGGGACCGGGTAGTTCTTCAGCGCCGCGGTCAGCTGGGCGTCGGTCAAGGTCGGGAAGAGTCCCTTGAGTGCCGGCTCGACCGGGCTGAGGTCGATGGTGCCGGGGTGGTCGATGCAGGTCAGCAGGTTGGGGCAGTCCACGGCGTACGTGGGGATCTTGAACCCGAGCGGCACGGTGATGATGAGCGGCGAGTGCTGCGGCGAGGGAGCGTGGACGTACGGGAGGCCGACCTCACACCCGGTGCTCGCCGCGGAGGCCACGGCCTTGTCGCAGAAGTAGCCCAGGTTGTAGGTGAAGTCGATCGTCTTGCCGTTGTAGAACGCCTTGGTCATGCCGAAGCCGTCGACCCCGCGCTGGGCCTTGGTGGTGAGCGGCTTGGCGAGCGCCATCGACGTACCGACGCCGGACAGCAGGGTGACGGCGGCGATCGCTGCGACCGCACGTCTGCGCCACCGCGTGTTCTGTGACCCCATGTCGCTCCTGTCTTGTTCATCCCGAAATGGAACGCGTCGCCACGCCGGCACGAGCGGAGCGCATCGTTGCAGCAATGTAGACCATTCCGGTTCACGTCCAACACAGGTGACTGCCTAGACTCACGCCATGGCCGTAGCGATCTATATCGTGATCGTCCTGGGCCTCATCCTGGTCGAGGCGCTGTTCGTCGCCTCGGAGATGGCCCTCGTCTCGCTGCGCGAGAGCCAGGTCAACGCCATCGGCGAGCGCAGCCGCAAGGGTGCCCGGGTCAAGCACCTCGTCGCCGACCCCAACCGCTTCCTCTCGGCCGTGCAGCTCGGGGTCACCCTCACCGCGCTGCTGTCGTCGGCTTTCGGTGAGGTGACCCTCGTCGACTCGGCGACCAAAGGCCTGCACGAGGCGGGTCTCAACCACACGATGGCCCAGGTCATCGCCTTTGCCGGCGTGCTGCTCGTGATCACCTACCTCACCCTGGTCGTCGGCGAGCTCGCGCCCAAGCGCATGGCGCTGCAGCGCGCTGAGGGCATCGCGACGACGGTGGCCGGTTTCATCGACCGGTTCGCCACGATCTCCCGGCCGGTCATCTGGTTCCTGTCGCGGTCGACCGACGTCATCGTGCGGCTGCTCGGCGGTGACCCCGACGCCAACCGCGAGGCCATCACCGAGGAGGAGCTGCGCGACCTGGTCGCCGCGCACGAGTCCTTGTCGAAGGACGAGCGCCGGCTCATCGACGAGGTCTTCGCCGCGGGGGAGCGGACCGTCCGCGAAGTAATGGTGCCCCGTACCGAGGTCGACTTCCTGGACAGCTCGCTCACGGTGGCGCAGGCCGCCGCGCTCACCCAGTCGTCGCCCCACTCGCGCTACCCCGTGTTCGGTACGTCGCACGACGACGTCATCGGCTTCCTCCACCTGCGCGACCTCTTTGCTGCCCACCACTCGCCGTCGACCAGAGTGGCTGACGTGGTCCGCGAGGTCGCGACCGTGCCCGCGACGAAGAAGGTGCTCTCCGCCCTCTCGGAGATGCGCCGCGCCAGCCAGCATCTCGCGATCGTCATCGACGAGTACGGCGGCACCGCGGGCATCGTGACCCTCGAGGACCTCATCGAGGAGGTCATCGGCGACATCCGTGACGAGTACGACGTCACCAGGCCCACTGCGCGGCGGCTGCTCACCGGCGAGATGGAGGTCGACGGCCTCGTCAACCTGCCCGACTTCGAGGAGCTGACCGGCATCGAGCTCGAGGAGGGTCCGTACGAGACGGCCGCCGGGTTCGTCATGGCCACGCTTGGCCACCTGCCGGCCGTCGGCGAGTCGGTGAGCGTCGAGACGGCCCGGCTCACCGTGTCCGGGCTCGACGGACGCCGCGTGGCCCGGCTGACAGTTACCCCCTTAACGCCCGATTTGGACGGAACTAGCAAGGACGACTGAGCCGAATGGCTCAACATTCATTGCGCTGAACGGTTTAAACCCGCTGCTCCGAACGCTAGTCTGCTCCCAGGGTCTTGGGAGGTGAGTGGTGATGAGCCGTGCCGGCGGCAGCACGTCAGGTGGGCTGTCTCGCCTGCTGCGCGCTGACGGCTGGGCCGAGCTGTTCGTCGCCTACGCCTTCAGTCGCATGTCGGCGGGCACCGTCGGCTTCGCCCTGCTGCTCATCGGCCAGAACGTGCAGCACAGCGTCGCTCACGGCGCGCTGGCCGTCACCGGCTACGCCCTCGCCGCCGCTCTCGCCGGGCCGGTCATCGCGAGAGCCGCCGACAGCCGCGGGGTCCGCGGGGTCCTCCAGCTGAGCACCCTGCTGTACGCGGCGGCCCTGCTCGCCATCTCCATCGCCGCCCCCCACGGCGCGTTCTGGCTCGTGCTCACCGCGACCGTCGCCGGCCTGGTGATGCCGCCCATCGGGCCGTCCTTCCGGGCCACGGTGACCGACGCGCTGCCCGACCCCGCCCTGCGGACGACCGCGCTCACCGTCGAGTCGGTGCTGGTCGAGCTGATCCAGGTCGTGGGCCCGTTCCTCGTCACCGCCTGCGTGGCCATCGTCGCGCCCCAGCTCGCGCTCGTCCTGATCGCCGTCTCGGTGCTCGGCGGCACGCTGGTGCTGACCGCCCACCCGGCGCTGCGGGCCAAGGCGCCGGCTCGGGCGGGCAAGGGCCGGCTGGTCACGCCCCACGTCCTGCGCATCATCACTATCTGGCTGCTGTTCACCGGCGCCCTGTCCGCGATCGAGGTGCTGGCCGTCGCCTTCGCCGGTCCCTCGCGGGTGTGGCTCTCGGGCCTGTCGGTCGCCGTGCTCGCGGGCGGCAGCATCATCGGCGGCATCGCCGTGACGATGCGTCCGCTCCCCGGGGAGCCGGCGCGTCAGCTGCAGGTGCTCATGGCGTTCATGGGGCTCGCGGTGACGGGGCTGTTCCTCGCCCGTACCCCTGTCGTGTTCGTCTCCATGGTCGGCGTCGCGGCACTCGTCGTCGCGCCGACGATGGGCATCATCATGACGCTGCTCGGGCAGGCGGTCCCCGCCGCCCGCCGCAACGAGGCCTTCGGCTGGATGGCCAGCGCCAACTACGTCGGCAGCGCCGCCTGGACCGCGGGGGCGGGCCTCATCGTCATCCACAGCAGCGACGCCGCGATCGCCCTCACCTGCGTGTCCCTGCTCGGCGGCGCAGCGCTCGCGCTGGGCCTCGGCACCGCTCCGGACAGCGGCCGCCCGGAGCAGATCGTGCTTCCGGCGCCCCTCGTGCTGCCCGAACCCCGGCCGGAGCGCGTCCTCGTGCCCGTCGGCTCCGCACGTGCCACCGGTGCCGCAGCCGGTGGCCGATTCGTCAGCTCGATCGGAAGGGAGGGAACCCCATGACCAAGGATTTCACCTGCGCTCTCAAGGACTTCTGATCTTTCCTGAGACCGTGACGGAGCCTCCGTTGCCCTACCCCCCACGAAGGGTACGGAGGCTCCGTCGCGGTGCCGGATGACAACCCCATGACAAAGCTCTCGCGTGCGGGACAATGGACGACGTGACCGACTCCCGCCCGCGCGTGCTGTCCGGCATTCAGCCGACCAGTGACTCCTTCCATCTCGGCAACTACCTCGGTGCCCTGCGCAACTGGGTCGAGTTGCAGGACGGCCACGACGCCTACTACTGCGTCGTCGACCTGCACGCCATCACGATGGAGTTCCCGGCGCCGGCCGACCTGCGACGTCGTACGCGGGTAGCGGCCGCGCAGCTGCTGGCGATCGGCATCGACCCCACGCGCTCCACCTTGTTCGTGCAGAGCCATGTGCCCGAGCACACCGAGCTGGCCTGGGTGCTCAACTGCCTCACCGGCTTCGGCGAGGCGAGCCGCATGACGCAGTTCAAGGACAAGTCGGCGCGAGCCCAGAGCGTCGGGGTCGGGCTGTTCACCTACCCGATCCTGCAGGCGGCCGACATCCTGCTCTACCAGGCCCACCGGGTGCCGGTGGGCGAGGACCAGCGCCAGCACCTCGAGCTCACACGCGACCTCGCCGAGCGGTTCAACACCCGGTTCGGCCTGACGTTCGTCGTGCCCGAGGCCCACATCATCAAGGGCACGGCCAAGATCTACGACCTGCAGGAGCCGACGGCCAAGATGAGCAAGTCGCTGCCCGAGGCGGGTGCCATCGACCTGCTGGGTGATCCCCGCACGATCGGCAAGCGGCTGCGCTCCGCCGTGACCGACAGCGACATGCTGGTCGCGTACGACGAGGTCGCCAAGCCGGGGGTCTCCAACCTGCTGACCATCTACTCCGCCCTGACCGGCACCCCGATCGCCGACCTCGAGCAGGCCTATGCCGGCAAGGGCTACGGCGACCTGAAGAAGGACCTCGCCGACGTCGTCATCGCCTGGGTCGCGCCGATCCAGGAGGCCACTCAGCACTACCTCGACGACGCCGACAGCCTCGACGACATCCTCGCTGACGGGGCCAAGGCGGCGCGGGCCGTGGCTGCCCAGACGGTGGCGACGGTCTACGACCGGGTCGGTTTCCTGCCGGCCAAGGGCTGAGGTCTCATGCCTTCGCCGTCGCGGCTGTTCGGCGTGGCCATCAACATCCCGGAACCGTTCAACGCCGAGCTGTCCAAGTGGCGCCACGAGCTGGGCGACCCGCAAGCCTCGGCGATCCCGCCGCACATCACCCTGCTGCCGCCGACGCCGATCGCCGACGCCGACCTGCCGGAGGTCGAGGAGCACCTGCGGGCCATCGCCGAGCAGGAGCAGCCGTTCGACATCCACCTCGCCGGTGCTGGCAGCTTTCGGCCGGTGTCGCCGGTGGTCTTCGTGCCGCTGGCCGAGGGTGCGTCTCACTGCGCCCAGATCGAGGGCCTCGTCCGCAGCGGCCCGCTCGACCGCGAGGTGCAGTTCGACTACCACCCGCACGTCACGGTCTGTCACGACATGCCCGAGGCCGTCCTCGACCGGGCAGAGGCCGAGCTCAGCCCGTACGACGCCCGGTTCTTCGTCTGGGGCTTCAGCCTGTTCGAGCAGGGGCCGGACGCGGTGTGGCGTCCGCAGCGCGACTTCCCGTTCGGGCTGCCGCTGCCCGGACCGGTGACGCCCGACCCGGCCTAGATGCGCAACCCGTTCGAGCGCCCACATGCGGCGGTGACCGGCTGGCTCAACGCGCTGCGCCGCCGCTGGCGCTGGTTCGACCACGTGGCCCGGGCGACCGGGCGTTACCAGAGCCTGTTCGGCGACCGGGTCGCCGCGGGCCTGACCTACTACTCGTTCCTGTCCTTCTTCCCGCTCGTGGCGGTCGCGTTCTCGGTCGTCGGCTACCTGATCGCCATCGACCCGGACATCAAGAGCCAGGTCGACCAGGCGCTACGGGACAACTTCGCCGGCCTCGTCGGCACCGGCAAGGGTCAGATCAACGCCGGTGAGGTGGCCTCGGCCAAGACGTTCACCGGCGTCGTCGGCCTGGTCGCACTGCTCTACACCGGACTCGGCTGGCTGGGCGCCGTACGCAGCGGGCTGCGGGTGATGTGGGGATTGCCCGCGTCCCAGCAGAACTTCGCCCTGCGCAAGCTCAGCGACCTGGTCCTGCTGCTGGCCATCGGGTTCAGCCTGTTGCTCAGCCTGACGATCGCCGGCTTCGGCAGCGCCTACACCGGCGATCTGCTCGACCTGCTCGATCTGTCGGGCTCGACGACCAACCTCATCACCAAGGTCGTGGCCGTGGTGCTCGGTTTCCTGGTCGACCTGCCGCTGTTCACCCTGCTGTTCACGGGGGCGAGCGAGTGGCGCCCGCGGCGGCGGGTGCTGCGCGGGGTCATGGTCGCCAGCGTGGGCTTCGAGGTGCTCAAGCTGGTCGGCTCGCTGCTGCTGGCCCGTACGACGGGCAAGGCCGTCTACGCCACCTTCGCGGTGGTCGTCGGTCTGCTGGTGTGGATGTACCTCGTCAACCGCGTCGTGCTCTTCGCCGCGGCATGGACCGTGACCGGGCCCGGCGACGACGGGCCCACCGAGCCGCGCGGCCTCAGAAGCGGAGCGCGCGCTCGATCGTCATCGAACGCCGACGACGGCGACGCTGCAGGCTGAAGAACGCCACCACCGCGGCAACCACCACCACGATGGCCACCGTCAGCGGGACCGCGACGGAGACGCCGCCAGCCGAGCTGGCCTTGCGGCTGGCGAGGGCGGCCACGGTCTCCTTGGTGACGACCGGGCTGGCCGAGCTGCTCGTCAGCGCGGCACCCGCGGCCGACGAGGCAGGCGACGACGCGGCGGTGGTCGGGATGGGCGGCAGGTCGGGCTCGACCAGCTGGCCGACCGGAGTGGCCTTGCCCTCGGCGGCGAAGCCCCAGTCGAGCAGGGCGGCGTCCTCGTGCCAGACGGCGGTGCCGACGGTGGAATGCATCAGGGTCGCGATGATCGTGTGGCCGTTGCGCGTGGCGGCACCGACGTAGGTGGCCTGCGCCGCGATCGTGAACCCGTTCTTGATGCCGATCGCGCCGTCGTAGTTGGGCAGCAGCTTGACGTGGGTGAACAGCGTCTGGGTCTTGCCCTTGGGCATGGTGAACAGCACGTGGCGGGTGCTCACGTAGGACGCGAAGTCGGGCATCGCAAGGCCGGCCCGCGCGATGAGGGCCAGGTCGTACGCCGACGAGCGCTCGCCCGGCGTGTCGAGACCGCTCGGGGTGCCCGCGGTCGTGTCGTACGCCTTGAGGTAGTGCGCCTCGGCGTTCATCGCGGCGACGGTCTTGTCGATGCCGCCGTAGGCGCCGGCGAGCGTGTTGGCCGCGTCGTTGCCCGAGTAGATCAGCATCGCGGTGAACAGCATCTTGATCCGGTACGCGGTGCCTGCCGCCACCCCGGCGCACGTGCACTCGGCGTGCAGGTCGGCGGGCGTCGCGGTGTAGATGGCGCACGGGTCCAGCCGCGGGATCAGGGTCACTGCGGTGAGCGTCTTGAGTGTGCTGGCCGGCAGGAAGCGGCCGTGCGGGTCCTTGGCGCCGAGGATCTCGCCGGTGTCGGCGTCGGCCACGACCCAGCTCGATGCAGTGATGTTCGGGGCGGTCGGCGCGCCCGCTCCCACGATCACGCCGCTGCCGTCCATCGCCGGGCCGCCGATGGGCCCGTCGGCCGGCGTCGTGGGCTGGGACGACGGGGGGCCGGTCAGCGCGGGCGTCGGGTGCTCGTCCGCCGCGCCGGGGCACGGCTCGGCGAGCGGTCCGCGGAACGGGGACACGACCGGGTTGGGGGTGTGGGACGGGCTGGGCGAGAGCGAGCCTGACGTCACGGTCGGGGTAGCCGGCGTGGTCGGCGAGGCCGCCAGGGCGGGCCAAGCCGTCAGGGTCACCGCCGCCGTCACCGCAGCCACGAGGGAGCCCCGGCGGAGTGAACGGAGCACGGGGGAGAAGGGAAACATTGTCGGTCAGGTTACACAGGCCGGACACCTGTTGTGGGGATGAGAGAGCGCCAGCGGTACCGTACGACGATGATCGGCCGATTGCATACAGTCGTCATCGACTGTCCCGACCCCGCCGCGCTCGCTGCGTTCTACGCCGAGCTGGTCGGCTGGCCGGTGGTGGAGCACGACGAGGACTGGTGTGTCCTGGACGGCGGCGCCGGTCAACGACTTGCCTTCCAGCGCTCGCGGCAGGCGGCGCCGCCGACCTGGCCCGACCCGGCCACTCCGCAGCAGCTGCACCTCGACATCGCGGTCGACGACATCGAGCTCGCGGAGGAGCAGGTGCTCAAGCTCGGCGCCCGGCCGCTGCCCGGTGGCGAGGAGGACTTCCGCGTCTACGCAGACCCGGCCGGCCACCCCTTTTGCCTCGAGTTCTCGCCAGTGTGATCCTGCCGACACTCCGTCTTGCTGACTCGTCGTGCCTCGTAAGGTGAGCGGTGAAAGAGTAGGTCTGGTTCAGGCCCGGTTCCTACCGGGACCCGGGTGAGGAAAGAGGTCCCTTCGGCATGGCCGCCAGCACCGTCTCGACCAACCCCAGTGGCACCCATCCTCGCGGCGGCCCGCCGCAGCGCCACCTGCGCACCGACCGCTACTGGGTGCAGCCGGCCCTCACCGCGACGGTGCTGTTCCTGTTCGTCGTCTACTCGACGTGGCGAGCCTTCGAGGGCGCCCACTTCTCGACCGGCGCCCAGCACCGCAACCTGATCTCGCCGTTCTACTCGCCCTGCGTCGCCAAGAGCTGCCCCAGCGACGTCCGGTGGTTCAGCATCAACATCGGCAGCTGGCTGTCGCCCGCCCTGCTGATCCTGATCTTCCCGCTGGGCTTCCGGCTCACCTGCTACTACTACCGCAAGGCCTACTACCGCGCGTTCTGGTTGTCGCCGCCCGCCTGCGCCGTCGGCGAGCCGCACAAGACCTACAGCGGTGAGACCAAGTTCCCGCTGATCTTCAACAACATGCACCGCCTGTTCCTGTACTTCGCGACCATCTTCAACATCATCCTGACGTTCGACGCGATCTACTCGTTCTGGGGCTTCAACGGCCGCAGCTTCGGGATGAGCCTCGGCACCGTCGTGCTGATCGCCAACGCGACGTTCCTCTGGCTGTACACGCTCTCCTGCCACTCCTGCCGCCATCTCATCGGCGGCCGCATCAACCACTTCTCCAAGCACCCGCTGCGGTACAAGGCCTGGACGTTCGCCTCCAAGCTGAACGCCAAGCACATGACCTTCGCGTGGGTCAGCCTGTTCGGCGTCATGGGTGCCGACTTCTACGTCCGGTGCATCGCCACCGGCCTCTTCCACGACCCGAGGTTCTTCTAGATGCCTGAGTACGAGTCACACGAGTACGACGTCATCGTCGTCGGCGCCGGCGGCGCCGGCATCCGGGCTGCCATCGAGGCGTCCGCGCAGGGCGCCCGCACCGCGCTGCTGGGCAAGTCCTTGCTGGGCAAGGCCCACACGGTGATGGCCGAGGGCGGCATCGCCGCGGCGATGGGCAACGTCTACGACGAGGACAACTGGCGGGTCCACTACCGCGACACGATGCGCGGCGGCAAGATGCTCAACAACTGGCGCATGGCGCAGCTCCACGCACAGGAGGCGCCCGAGCGGGTGCTCGAGCTCGAGGAGTGGGGCGCGCTGTTCGACCGTACGAAGGACGGCCGCATCCTGCAGCGCGACTTCGGTGGTCACCGCTACGCCCGGTTGGCCCACGTCGGCGACCGCACCGGCCTTGAGATGATCCGCACCCTGCAGAACCACGCGATTCACCAGGGCATCGACGTCTACATGGAGTGCAAGGTCGTCCGGCTGCTCAAGGATGGCGATGCCATCAGCGGCGCGCTCGCCTACTGGCGCGAGTCGGGCAAGTTCGTCACGTTCAAGACCAAGGCCGTGGTGCTCGCGACCGGCGGCATCGGCAAGGCGTGGAAGGTCACCTCCAACTCCTGGGAGTACACCGGCGACGGCCAGGCGCTCGCCCTGTGGGCCGGTGCCGACCTCATCGACATGGAGTTCGAGCAGTTCCACCCGACCGGCATGGTCTGGCCGCCGTCCGTGCGCGGCATCCTCGTCACCGAGGGCGTCCGCGGCGACGGCGGCACCCTGCGCAACTCTGACGGCAAGCGCTTCATGTTCGACTACGTCCCCGACCTGTTCCGCTCGGAGACCGCCGAGACCGAGGCCGAGGCCGACGCCTGGTACGACGATCACGCCAACAACCGCCGTACCCCCGACCTGCTGCCGCGCGACGAGGTGGCCCGGGCCATCAACACCGAGGTCAAGGCCGGGCGCGGGTCGCCCCACGGCGGCGCGTTCCTCGACATCGCCAGCCGTCGCGACGCCGACTACATCAAGCGCCGGCTGCCCTCGATGTACCACCAGTTCAAGCAGCTGGCCGACGTCGACATCACCGCCGTCCCGATGGAGGTCGGGCCGACCATGCACTACGTCATGGGCGGGGTACGGGTTGATCCCGACACCGCGGCGGCGACCGTCCCCGGCCTGTACGCCGCGGGCGAGGCGGCCGGCGGCATGCACGGCGCCAACCGCCTCGGCGGCAACTCGCTCGGCGACCTGCTGGTCTTCGGCCGGCGCGCCGGGCTCGCGGCTGCTGAGTATGCCAAGGGCCTGATGACGACGCCGCAGGTCGACGCAGCCGAGGTCGACCACTGGTACACCGTGGCGGTCGAGCCGTTCTCCCGCGAGGGAGGCGAGAACCCGTACACCATCCAGATGGAGCTGCAGGACACGATGCAGGTCAACGTCGGCATCATCCGCACCGAGTCGGAGATGCTGGTCGCTCTCGAGAAGATCGAGGAGCTCAAGGAGCGGACCAAGACCGTCCAGGTCGAGGGCCACGTCCAGTACAACCCGGGCTGGAACCTCGCGACCGACCTGCCGTCCTTGCTCACCGTGGCCGAGGCAGCCACCCGACATGCCTTGCTGCGCAAGGAGAGTCGTGGCGGCCACACCCGCGACGACTTCCCCAAGCCCGACTACGACCACTGGGGCAAGGTCAACATCCGCTCGCGCCAGGCCGACGACGGCTCGGTCGTCATCGACGAGGTTCCGCTGCCCCAGATGCCGGCCGAGCTGGCCACGCTCTTCGAGGAGGCCAAGTAATGGCATACACCGCCAACATGCGGGTCTGGCGCGGCGACGGCGAGACGGGCGGTTTCGTCGACTACGCCGTGCCCGCCGAGGAGGGCGAGGTCGTCCTCGACATCATCCACCGCATCCAGGCGACCCAGGCCGGCGACCTTGCCGTGCGTTGGAACTGCAAGGCCGGCAAGTGCGGCTCGTGCAGCGCCGAGATCAACGGCAAGCCGAGGCTGCTCTGCATGACCCGGATGAACCTGTTCGAGGAGGGCGCGACCATCACGGTTGCCCCGATGAAGACCTTCCCGTTGATTCGCGACCTCGTTACCGACGTCTCGTTCAACTACGAGGTGGCCAAGCGCATCCCCGAGGTCGACCTCGAGCCGGCCGGCGCCGACGGCACCCGGCGGATGTTCCAGGAGGACATCAACCGGCTGCAGGAGTACCGCAAGTGCATCGAGTGCTTCATGTGCCAGGACGTCTGCCACGTCATCCGTGACCACGAGGAGAACAAGCAGGCCTTCGCCGGTCCGCGGTTCTTCCTCAAGTACGCCGAGCTCGACATGCACCCGCTGGCGCGCAACGAGGGTGCCAGGGCCGCCAAGGAAGAAGGCGGCCTCGGCATGTGCAACATCACCAAGTGCTGCACCGAGGTGTGCCCCGAGGGCATCCACATCACCGACAACGCGATCATCCCGTTGAAGGAGCGCACGGTCGACTCGTTGTGGGACCCGCTGTTCAAGCGGGCCCGCGAGAAGAAGGCGGCCGAGGCTGCCGCGGCCGCCAAGGCCAAGGCAAACGCCGCCGACCGCTAGGCTGCCTGCTGGACTAGTCTGCCCAGCGCCACGACAGGAGCCACGCGGTGTTCGCCACTGTTCTGAGCCCGCTCTACGACGCGGTCGCGTGGATCATCGACACGATCCATTCCGGGCTGTCCCACATCACGTCGGCGGGCTGGACGTGGGGCTTGTCGATCGTGCTGCTCACGATCGTCATGCGGCTGCTGCTGTTCCCGTTGTTCATGAAGCAGATCAAGAGCCAGCGCGAGATGCAGCTGCTCCAGCCCAAGATCGCCGCGCTCAAGACCGAGTTCCCCGGTGACCGGCAGGCGCAGAGCGAAGCGCAGATGGCGCTGTTCAAGGAGCACGGGGTCAACCCGTTCTCCGGCTGCCTGCCGCTGCTCGTCCAGCTGCCGGTGTTCTTCGCGCTGTTCGGCGTCCTGCACAAGTTCACCCCGGGCAAGAACGGCGTCTACAAGGGCTACGCCCACCTCAGCGCCGCGACGGTCAAGGACGTGGCCACGTCCAAGACCTTCGGCGTACCGATGGCGGCCGCGTTCAGCTCGAGCAAGGCCAAGCTGGACAGCCTCAACGTCAGCAGCGGCACGGTCAAGACGGTGACCGTCATCATGATCGTGCTCATGATGCTGACGTCCTTGCTGACGTCGCGCCAGATGCTCGGCCGGGCCAAGACCGACGGCAGCGGCGGCGGCCAGGAGGGCACCCAGAAGGCCCTGGTCTACGGCGTGCCGTTGATCTTCGGCGTCATCGGCGTCAACTTCCAGATGGGCGTCCTTCTTTACTGGCTGACGACCAACATATGGACGTACGGCCAACAGAGCTATGTGCTGCGGCACATGTCGGACGACCCTGAGCAAGTCGTCACCTAGGTGCCTTGTAGCGGGTAGTACGGTCGCACCATGGCCTTGATCGACGACATCCGCCGTGCCCCGAAGGTGCTGCTGCACGACCACCTCGACGGTGGGCTTCGGCCCCGTACCGTGGTCGAGCTCGCGCAGGAGCAGGGGTACGACGCCCTGCCCACCTACGACGTTGACGACCTCGCCGCATGGTTCACCGCCGGCGCCGCGCGCAAGAGCCTCGAGCTCTACCTCGAGGGGTTCGCCCACACGGTCGCGGTGATGCAGGACCGGGAGGCCTTGGTACGGGTCGCCGCCGAGTGCGCGCAGGATCTCGCGGCCGATGGCGTGGTCTACGCGGAGGTGCGGTTCGCGCCCGAGCTGCACGTCGCCCGCGGGCTGTCGCTCGGCGAGGTGGTGCGCGCCGTCCTCGACGGCTTTGCCCAGGGCTCTGTCGCGAGTGCTGCCGACGGCCGGCCCATCGTCGTGCGCGCGCTCCTCACCGCGATGCGCACGGCCGCGCGGTCGCTCGAGATCGCCGAACTCGCTGTCGACTTCCGTGACGACGGTGTGGTCGGCTTCGACATCGCGGGACGTGAGGCCGGCTACCCGCCGACCCGTCACCTCGACGCGTTCCAGCACTGCCAGCGGGAGAACTTTCGGTTCACCATCCACGCCGGTGAGGCGTTCGGGCTGCCGTCCATCTGGGAGGCGCTGCAGTACTGCAACACCGACCGGCTCGGCCACGGTGTGCGCATCGTCGACGACATCCGCATCGACGACGACGGGGTGCCTCACCTGGGCCGGTTGGCCTCCTATGTGCGCGACACCCGCGTACCGCTGGAGATGTGCCCGACCTCCAACGTCAACACCGGCGCCGCCAAGACCCTCGCCGACCACCCCATCAAGCTGCTCCACGACCTCCGGTTCCGGGTGACGGTCAACACCGACAACCGGCTGATGAGCGGGGTGTCGATGTCGAGCGAGATGGCGGCGCTGGTCGAGACGTTCGGCTTCGGCTGGAGCGACCTCGAGTGGTTCACCCTCAACGCGATGAAGAGCGGGTTCGCCCACTTCGACGAGCGACTCGCGATCATCAACGACCGGATCAAGCCGGGATACGCGGCCCTGCGGCACTGAAGATCCGTACTTGCCATAGTGGAAAGTGCGACGCATACTTTCCACTATGGAAAACATGAGTCCGGAGGAAGCGTCAGCCACCCTGCTCGCGGCGGACCAGGCGCGGACGACGATGGCGCAGGGTCTGGTGCTCCCGTCGTTCCTCTTCGCCTCCCTGGGAGCGGCCGTCGCACTGCAGCTGGCCACGACCACCCTCGAGCTCGTCCACGACAGCGTGGCCGGGCGCTGGAGTCTCGCGGCAGGAGTCGTGGCCTACCTCGCCGTCGCGGCCACGCAGCTGGTGCGGTTCCGACGACTCAACGGCGTGTGGGTGGGCGGACTCGCGAGCCGCATCGTCGGAGGCACGGCACCCGCCGCTATGGCCGCGTACGTCGTCGCGTTCGTGCTGGCGGCCTGGGCGGCGGACCAAAAGGCCTGGTGGCTCGTGGTTCTCGGCGCGGTTGCGGGTGGCGCTGCCTACGCGTGGAGTGGCCGACGCTGGTGGCAGAACTATCTCGGGGCACCGGCGGCGCATGCCCGAGCGGAGTCGGCGGCCCTTCTTGCGACGATCGTCGTCGTGGCCCTCGGGGGTCTGTTCGTGCTGGCGGCCGGCTCCTGATGCTGGGACTCGACACCCACGTGCAGGCACCCGCGCGGCTGGCGCTGATGACGATGCTCACCGCAGTGTCCGAGGCGGAGTTCGCCACCCTGCGCGACCGCCTCGACGTCAGCGACTCGGTGCTCTCCAAGCACGTGTCGGCTCTCGCCTCGGCGGGCTACGTCCACAGCCGCAAGGGCGTCCACCACGGCCGGCGGACGACCTGGATCTCGCTGACCGGCGACGGCCGCGCGGCGCTCAGCGCCCACGTCGCCGCACTCCGGGCGCTCATCGCCGGCGTCGAATAGGGCTGTTCGGTGGTCAAGACGGCCTGGCCCAGTGCCGAAACGTGACGGTCGCACAGTCTCGGGTGGGGAGCACACGCATGGGTCTCGGTCGTCGCAGCGCGCCTAGCGCGCCGCCCATCCCCGTCCCGCCCCTGCCCCCATCGGCGTACGGCATCTCAGTCCCGGGCGCCCCGGTCGCCCCGCAGCAGCAGTACGCACCGCCGCCGACCGCGCCGCCCGCCGCACCGCCCCAGGCCGCCCCGCCCGCGCCGAGCCCGTTCGCCGACTACGCAGCGCAGCCGTTCGCTGCTGCACCGGTCTCGACCTTCGGCGGCGCGCCCGCGTCGACGTTCGGTGGTTCGGCGGCGTCGACTTTCGGCGGGCCTCCGGCCGCGTACGGTTCACCGGTGTGGTCGCCCGCCGGCGGTGCGCCCGCGGGAAAGAGCAAGCGCACGATGGTCCTGGGGGTCGTGATCGGCCTGGTGGCGGTGCTGGCGGCGGTGGCCATCGTTCCCCGCGCGCTCGACGAGCTGCACCGGCACCACACGACGACCCTGCCCGCCAGCCTCGCGACGTACTCGAAGGAGTCCGGCACTGCGGCCACGGCGGCTGATGCCGCGATGAACACGGCGCTGCCCGCGAAGTTCCAGGGCAAGGTCACGCAGCTCCAGGTCGGCCTCTACTCAGCGGGGGCGGGGCTCACGATGGTCGTCGTGACGGCCGATGTCCCCGCCGGGACGCAGCGCCACGCCGATGAGGCCTTCCGAAACGACGACGGCACCACTGACTTCCATGCCGTGGCCGCACCCTCCAGCTTTGGCGGTAGCGTGCGCTGCACCGTCCTCCCTTCGCCGACGGGACTGCAGATGCCGGCGTGTGGCTGGATGGATGACGGCACCTTCGGCATGGTTCTCGTCCCCGGGTCGGACGAGGCAGGGACGATCGCGCTGTTGACTCAGGTGCGACCGCTCCTGGAGCACTGACCTCGGGTCAGAGCGCGGACAGGATGCCGGCGAGCAGGTCGCCGACCCGGCCGGCGGACGCCTGACCGGCCTCGAGCACCTCGAGGTGGTTGAGCGGGTCGCCGGTCACGCCGGCCGCGAGATTGGTGACGAGCGACAGCCCCATCACCTCGACGCCAGCCGCGCGCGCGGCGATGGCCTCGAGCGCCGTCGACATGCCCACGAGGTCGGCGCCGATCGTGCGGAGGTAGCGGATCTCGGCCGGGGTCTCGAAGTGTGGCCCAGGCAGCGCCGCGTACACGCCCTCACTGAGCGAGCTGTCCACGGTACGGGCGAGGTCGCGCAGCCGGGTGCTGTACAGGTCGGTGAGGTC
This sequence comes from Acidothermaceae bacterium B102, assembly GCA_033097465.1. GTDB lineage: Bacteria > Actinomycetota > Actinomycetes > JAWWOL01 > JAWWOL01 > JAWWOL01. Next base: position 641,954 of record AP028633.1, on the reverse strand, counting down.
GACGAACTCGGCCCCGACGAGCGGGGAGCGCGCCGTGAGGTTGAGGTGGTCGCTGATGAGGACCGGCTGGCCGACCGCGAGGCCGTCGCGGAGACCGCCGGCGGCGTTGGTCAGCAGGAGGGTACGGACGCCCGCCGCGGCTACGGTCCGTACCGCGTGGACAACCGGCTCGACGCCGCGCCCTTCGTAGAGGTGGGTGCGGCCGAGGAAGACCAGCACCCGCTGGTCGCCGATGGACACCGACAGCACGCGGCCGATGTGGCCGGCGACCACCGGAGCGGTGAAACCGGGCAGCACGGGCAGCTCGACCTCGGCCATGACAGTGCCGGCACCCGTGATGCGGTCCGCGGCGCCTGCCCAGCCGGAGCCGAGGACGACGGCTGCGTCATGGTTCTCGACGCCCGTGAGCTCGGCCAGCTCGGCGGCGGCGAGGGTGGCCAGCTCGTGCGGAGTCGTCATCGTCGTCCTCTCGATCGTCAGCGGTCGTTCGAACTGCTGCACGGGCGCTCGCGCAGCTCCCGGACGTAGTCGTCGGGGGCACCTGCCTGCTCGGCGGCCTCGGCGATGAGGCCCAGGTAGCGCGCGCTCGGTAGCCCGCCCTCGTACCCGTTGAGCACATAGGTCCAGGCGAGCGGCTCACCGTCGAGGGTCTGCACCCGCAGCCGGATCTTGCGGTAGAGCTCGAGGTCGAGGCCCTCCCACTTGTCCAGCTCGGCGGCGTCCTCGGCCGTCAGGTCGTAGACCATGACGAAGACCTGCGACCCGGCGTCCTCGACCAGGGTGGCCAGCGCACCCTCCCAGCCGAGATCGTCTCCGCCGCCGAAGGTCAGCCGCCAGCCGACCAGCCAGCCGGCACCGACGGCAGGCGAGTGCGGGCAGCGCACGCGCATCTGCTCGGGGCTGAGGTTGGTGCCGTAGGCGGCGTAGACGGCCATGCCGCTCACCCTAGTGGACAATGGTTCGGTGACCCGGATTGCCGTCGTTGGTGGAGGACCCGCCGGGTACGAGGCGGCGCTCGTGGCGGCCCAGCTCGGCGCCGAGGTGACGGTCATCGACAGCGACGGCATCGGAGGGGCGTGCGTCCTGGCCGACTGCGTGCCGAGCAAGACCCTCATCGCGACGGCGGAGTCCATGACGACGATCGGGGGCGCGGCCGAGCTCGGGGTACGGGTGCCGGGCCTCACGTCCGTCGTCGACCTCCCTGCAGCCAACGCCCGCGTCAAGTCCCTGGCCCAGGCCCAGTCCGATGACATCGCCGCCCGGCTCGCCCGTGAGGGCATCGAGGTGATCCACGGCCGAGCCCGGCTGGTCGCCCACAACCGGCTCGCGATCCGCTCCGACAGTGGTCCCGAGGAGGGCCTCGGCGCCGACGCGATCCTCGTCGCGACCGGTGCCCACCCGCGCGTTCTGCCCGGCGCCGAGCCGGACGGCGAGCGCATCCTGTCTTGGCGCCAGGTCTATGACCTCGACCACTTGCCGGAGCGGCTCATCGTGATCGGCTCGGGCGTGACGGGCGCCGAGTTCGCCTCCGCGTACCAAGGTCTCGGGTCGCAGGTGACGCTCGTGTCCAGTCGCGACCGGGTGCTGCCCGGCGAGGACGTCGACGCGGCCCTGCTGCTCGAGTCGGTGTTCGCCGCGCGGGGCATGACGGTGCTCAAGCGCTCGCGCGCGGCGGGCGTGGTGCGCACCGCCGACGGGGTGCTGGTGACGCTCGAGGACGGGCGCACCGTGGAGGGGTCCCACGCGCTGCTCGCGGTCGGCTCGATCCCCAACACCGCCGGGCTTGGCCTCGAGGGCGTGGGTGTGACGCTCGACCGTGGCGGCTTCGTGCAGGTCGACCGGGTGTCCCGCACCACAGCGCCCGGGGTCTATGCAGCCGGCGACTGTACGGGCGTTCTGCTGCTCGCATCGGTCGCCGCGATGCAGGGCCGCATCGCGATGTGGCACTCGCTGGGCGAGGCGGTCACACCGCTGCGGCTGTCGACGGTCGCGGCCAACATCTTCACCCAACCCGAGATCGCGACAGTCGGCGTCGGCCAGACGATGGTCGAGTCGGGCGCGGTCGCGGCGCACACGGTGACGCTGCCACTGGCCACCAACGCGCGGGCCAAGATGGAGGGCATCGAGGATGGCTTCGTCAAGCTTTTCAGCCGGCCCGGCACGGGCACGGTGCTCGGCGGCGTGGTCGTGGCGCCCCGGGCGAGTGAGTTGATCCTGGCTATTTCCCTTGCGGTGCAGCACAACTTGACCGTCGACCAGTTAGCCAACACGTTCGCGATCTACCCCTCGCTGTCGGGCAGCCTCACCGAGGCCGCCCGACAGCTGATGGTCAATTCACCGACCTGAGGCTCAGGTCCCGCAGGTCGTCAGGCCGTAGGCGACGAACTCGGCGTTGGTCTTGGCACTCTGCTTGGCCAGTTTGGACTCGAGCGCGCCGGCCTTGGCCGTGTCACCCGCGGCAAGCGCCTTGGCGGCAGCCTTGGCAGTCCCGTCGAGGGCGGCGACCTCCTTGTAGTAGCCGGCCAGCTTGACCGCGCTGACGGTCGGCGCCGGGAGGGCGACGAGCAGCTTGCGGGCGTGCTCAGTGATCGCGTAGTTCTTGTTGATGTAGACGACCTGGGCCTTGGTGTCGCTCGGGAAGTCGCCGAGCTTTTTGGTCGCGGCGTTCATGCGGGCACAGATCTTGTTGCCGGCCTTGAGGTAGGCGGGCTTGGTCATCGGCGTGAGGGGGGCCTTGGTCGGCTTCAACGCGGTGACCGGCTTGGCGACGGCGCCGGGCTCGGCAAGGGCTGCCGTGGCGGGGCGGTCGACCGTGGGCGCCGCGGCGGCCTTGGCCGTGCTCGCGGACGAGCCGGGCTTGAGGAGGAAGAAGCCGCCCACTGCGAGGACGACCACGAGGACGGCGCCGAGCACGATGTGCTCCACGCTGGGCTTGCCGGACTTCTTGGGCGCGTCGATCTCGGTGGGGATGTCGGGCATCGTCATGATCCTGACCTCGGCGGTCCTCGCGAGAACTTGAGATGGTCGTACTGTCGCGGGGTGACTTCCCCGTACGCGGACCTCAGCCGGCCGCCGTTGTCCGCTGCGGCGCTGGGGCGGGCGTTGTCGCGCGACACGGGCGGGTTCTGGTCGGACGTCCGGGTCGTGGCCGTGACCGGCTCGACCAACGTGGATGTTGCCGCGGCCGCTCGAGCAGGCGCCGCCGAGGGGCTGGTGATCGTCGCCGAGGTCCAGCGCGCCGCGAGGGGTCGGCTCGACCGGTCGTGGTCGTCACCCTCGCGGGCCGGGCTCACCTTCTCGATGCTGTTCCGCCCGCCCGCTGACCCGGCCCGGTGGCCGCTGCTCTCGCTGCTGGTGGCGACCGCCGCTGCGTACGCGACGATCGACCGCACCGAGGTGGCCGTTCGACTGAAGTGGCCCAACGACCTCGTCGTCTCCGACCGCAAGCTGGCGGGCGTGCTGGCCGAGGTGGCGGGTGGCGGTGTCGTCGTCGGGGTCGGGCTCAACGTCTCCACCCGCCGGGACGAGCTGCCGCGGGAGGACGCGACCTCGCTGCAGCTCGAGCGCGACGCCACCGCTGAGCCGGTCGACCGGGCGCCGTTGCTGCTGGCCGTCCTGCGGGCCGTGGGTACCGCGTACCAGGGATGGGTCGAGGCCGGCTGCCCCCCCGAGCTGGTGCTGACCCCGTACCGCGCGCTGTCTGCCACGTTGGGCCGGACGGTACGGGTCGAGCTGCCTGCTGGGGGGGTGCTCGAAGGGATCGCGGCCGACGTCGCGGAGTCAGGGGAGCTCGTCGTCGACGCGGCCGATGGGCGGCACGTGCTCGCCGCCGGTGACGTCATCCACCTGCGGCCCGCCTGAGCGTGTCACCATGCGGTGATCACCTGTCACGTGAGAAAGGACTGAGCCGCGATGGCCAAGGACGACCGGCTGCTGGCCGACGACGAGGAACTGGTCGTCGACACCCACCCGCACTGGAAGGCCTTGCTGCTGCCGGCCTTCGCCGTGCCGGTGGTGGTGGGCCTCGCCAGCTGGGGCTTCTTCGCGATGGGCGACTTCACCGGGCGGCAGTATGCGCGGATCGCTGTGATCGTCGTCGCGGTGCTGCTGCTGGTGTGGGTCAGCCTGCTGCCGTGGCTGCGCTGGCGGACGACGCGGTTCATCGTGACGAGCCGGCGCGTCGTGATCCGCAGCGGCGTGGTCTCGCGTACCGGGCGGGACATCCCGCTCACGCGGGTCAACGACGTCACGTTCACCCACGGGCTGCTCGACCGGCTGCTCGGCTGCGGGACCCTGCTCATCGAGTCCGGTGGTGAGCGTGGGCAGCTCGTCGTCAACGAGATCCCGCACGTCGAGACCGTCCAGCGGCAGCTGTCCGACCTGGTGGAGCAGGCCAACGCACCCCGCGGCGGCGAGCCCGAGCCTGAGGTCGAGCCTGCATAGTCTGTCGCCGTAACCGTTGCCGACGGCTGACGAGGACTGTGCCGGTATATCCGGAAACGGCGGCGCAAAAATACTTACTGGGATTGCTGTCCGAAATCACCCGGTTGCTCTTAGTATAGGAAACATGACGGCTGTCCTGGTGGGCGAGCACAACCTGCTCGTCGCTGCGCCCTTGTCCGAGGCGTTGCGATCGCAGGGTTACGACGTGGCTCTGGTGGAGGACGGGCCGAGCGTGCTGCGCTCGGCGGCGAGCGGCTGGGCCGGCCTCGTCGTGCTCGACGCCGACCTGCCGGACGGCTCCGGCGGCAGTGGCCTCGAAGTCATCCGGGCGCTGCGCACGCAGGCGTCCGACCTGCCGGTGATCATGGTCTCCGACGCTCGCGAGGAGACGGACGCGGTGAGCAGCCTCGACGCCGGCGCCGACGACTTCCTGACGTTGCCGTTGCGCCACGACGAGGTGCTGGCCCGCATCCGCGCGCTGCTGCGTCGTTCGCGTCCCGAGCCGGTCGAGGTGCAGGACGTGCGCGTTGACCCGGCGTCGCGCCGGGCGTGGCTGCAGGACAGCGAGATCGTGCTGACCACGAAGGAGTTCGACCTGCTGCGGGTCCTGGTTCGCGAGGCAGGCAGCGTGGTCACCCGCGAGCAGCTGATCCACGAGGTCTGGGACCTCAACTGGCGCAAGTCGACCAAGACTCTCGACATGCACATCTCGTGGCTGCGCCGCAAGCTTGGCGACGAGGCAGCCCACCCGAGATACATCAGCACGCTGCGCGGGGTGGGGTTCCGTTTCGAGCGGGGCTAGTCCGCGGTACGGATGGCCGCCTCGAGCGGCGTCGCCTCGTACCCCTCGAGGTCGGTGAAGACCCAGCGCTTGAACGACCAGAAGCGCCACAGCATGCCGAACGGCAGACCGAAGCCGTACGAGGAGATGTTGTCTGCGAGCTTGCTCTGGTAGCCGAGCCAGTAGTGCGAGACGCCGAGGCAAGCCAGAGAGATCGCGAGACCGACGGCTGACAGCATCAGGAACAGCGGCAGCTCGCGGTGCAAGCTCGCGCGGTCTCGGTCGCGCCAGGTCCAGTGCCGGTTCATGAAGTACGACGACGTTGCTGCCACCGTCGTGGAGATCGCCCGCGCGGTGAGCGTCTTGTTTTCCAACACGCCGAACAGCAGCACGTTGTAGAGGCCCGCGTCGATGCCAAGGTTGAAGGCGCCGACGATGCCGAACTTGGCGATCTCGTGGAGAAGCCGCTCGAAGGTCGCGTACAGGTCGCGGACCCGGCGGTTGACAGACACGACGAGCAGTCTATCGGCCGCAACCTGACCGGAAGATGAAGAGGACCACTCTCGCCGCCATCTCGGAGCACGATGGGGTGGTGAAACTGACCCTCGACCTGCACGACATCTACAACCGCGGTGGAGACATCGACCGTGCGCTGCGGGCCGTGATTGACGAAGCCATCGCCAAGAAGGCCCCCCTCGTCGAGATCATCCCGGGCAAGGGCTCGGGCGCGTTGAAGAAGCACGCGCTGCGCTTCCTTGATCAGAAGGACGTCAAGGTGCTCTACCACCGGGTAGAGAAGGACTCGAAGAACTTCGGCCGGGTCTTCGTCCACTTCCGTCATCGCTGACTGCAGGTCAGCCGTTCAGCTCGGTGGTGGTGGGTCGCTGTCTCCGGTGGTGTCGGCGGTGTCGCTGTCGGGTCGGTAGTCGTGGGGGTGGGTGTAGTAGATCCGTCCGAGGGGGGTGGTCCATTCGAGGACGGCGTTGTCGAGGTGGCGGTAGTGGAAGCCGAGGAAGGTTTTGGCTCGGTGGTGGCGTCGGGACAGTGCGGCCATGTTGTTCGCCGCGGTCCGCCCGCCCTCTTCTTCCGCTGGCGGCGACGCACTGGTCCCGGGTGTGCGCGGGGTCGCGGCAGGGTGCGTGGGCGGCGCGGTGTGGCCGGTGACTCCGTCATTGCCCATGGCTGCGTCGTCGCCAACGGCTGCGTCAACCGCGACCGCGACCACTACCGCCGACTCGGCTACTGCGTCGGGCTCGACTACTGCGGCCGCTTCGACCGTGGCCTCGTTGGAGGCCTTAGGCCCGACCGCTGCCGCTGCGTCCACCTCGCCTGACGTCGGGTCGGACTCCAACGCTGCGTCCGGCGTCGCCGTCGTCGTGGTCGTGGTCGGGGTTTCGGTTGTCGGCTCGGTGGCGGCTTTGGTCTTCCGGCGCCGGCCCTTGATGGTGCCCGTCTGGCTGTCGCCTTCGCCTGCGGTTGCCTCGGCGGTCGTGCCCGTCGCAGCGTCGCCGGCCCCGCGTGTGCCGGCCTCGCTTGTGCCGGCCTTCCCGTCGCTGGTCTTGGTCTTGGTCTTGTTCTTGTTCTTGAAGGCGTGGGTGTGGTCGAGGTCGTTGCCGTGGTGGCGGGTGCCGCCGGGGAACCGGTCGTAGCGGTCGCGGAGGTGGAGGTAGGTGCTGAGTTGGGGGAAGTCGTGGATGGTGGTGCCGGCGTCTAACAGGTGGCCGTCGGTGGGGTCGTAGACGAGGCGTTGCCAGGCGGCGTTGTCGGTGAGCTCGCGGATCACCTCGGCGGGGAGGTGGCCGTAGCCGAGGAGCTCCCCGTCGTGGTCCCGCAGGCGGAGCAGGGTCGGCAGGTCGATGAGGAGTTGGACGAGTTTCTTCGGTGTGATGGGTTGGCCGGGGTGGTTCGGGTCGAACCCGAGCACCATCCCGGTCAGCGCGTCGGCGATCCGTTCGTCCTGGTTGCGGCCGTCGTCCCGCCGGTGCGGGCCGGCGACCTGACGGAGCATGCTCTGCACCGCCAACGCTTCGACCGGGGGGAGGTAGGCGTACAAACCCATCAGCCCGGTGCCGTCCTCACCGCGGGGGTCGAACACCACCCGGCGGCCTTTCGCCGCCTTCACCAGCTGGTCGACTTTGCGGTCGTTGACCGCCTGCCGGTCGACCCGGCGGGTGTGCTTGGTCAGGTCGGCGCGTAACCGCCCGGTCGGCACCTCCGCCGCGGTGCCCAGCACCCGGTCCTCCACGCGGCGGGCGACGTCGGGGTGCAGCCGGGCCAGCTCGTCGACGATGAGGCGGGCCCGGTAGGGGGACAGCCGGCCGGCGCGGAGCAGGTCACCGGTGCGGACCAGGGTCGAGGTGAGGAGGCGGGCGGTGAGGATCTGGGTGTAGGCGAACCCCTCAGCGCACCCGGTCGCCAACGCGAGCTCGGTCATCAACGCTTCGTCGTCACCGAACCCGTCCACGCTGACCGGCTCCGGCCCGGCGAACCCGGCCACCGCCAACGACTTCTGCCCGGCCAGCCACGCGTCCTGGGTTTCCCACAGCTGCACCGCGGTCAACCACTCGTCCTGACTGAGCGCACGCCCCACCAGCGAGGTCAGCAGGCGCTGCGCATCGGGACCAGGCCCGCACAGCCCCGCCTCGATCAGGGTCTCCTCGACGGTCGGCCGCCACGGCGGATCGGTGAACGGGACCGCGTCGGCGAGCTCGGCATCCGTCGGGGCATCAACCCACCACGGCACCGTGTCCGGCCACCCGTCGAACCCCGTCTCGTCCATGCCAAGAACGCTAGACGAGACCCCCGACAGAAACCGACCACGAGGACCCGTACCAAGAAAAGTTGTTGCTGCGCAGGCACACTGGCCACATCAGGCTCATGCGTTGCGGTCGTGTGAAGCCGCTGTTTCCGTTGGTCGCAGCGCGGGTGGCATCACCTAGGGTGGTCCAGAGAGACTTCGAGAGGACGGTCCCGTGACTGCCACCGCAGACCTGCTGCTCAGCGACTCCGGCGCGTTCGACACGAGCGACCTCGACGGGCTGGTGGCGTTCTACCGGCGCTATGGCTTCGTGATCCTGCGCGGGGTGTTCGCACCAGAGTTGCTGGCGCGCATGGAGACCGAGTGTGCCGAGGCCCAACGCGCGGTCGTGGCGGGCAGCCTGCCCGAGCGGCACGGCTCGACCGTCTTCCTCGACGACGCGAGCAAGGCGGAGGCCTTCGCCAACTACGTGGAGTTCGTGAACGAGGTCTCGCCCGCGGTTGCCGAAGCGGTCAACCATCCTGCGCTGGTCGAGGTGATGCGGACCCTGGTCGGCGAGGGCTGCTGGCTCAACGACGATGCGCGCTTCGGGGTCGTCTACCAGGACGCGCGACCTGGCCGGGAGAGTGGCTACAGCCGCATCGGTTGGCACAGCGACTGGCAGTCGTCGCCCAACCTGGCGATCTGGCCGTCGGCGGCGTTCACGTTCCACATCGATGAGACCAGCCCGGCCAACGGGTTCCTGCGCGTGGTGCCGGGCAGCCATCTCTGGGCGACGCCGGCCCCGTACGAGAACGTCAACAACGCCCCGGTGCCCGAGGGCAGCGCCACCACCGGCGGCTACACCGACACCCCGCCGCCGTACCCGATGCCGTTGCGATTCGAGAAGGTGGCCGGCGAGATCCCGGTCTACTGCGACAAGGGTGACGTCCTGCTGCATGACGCCTACCTCTGGCACTCGGCGGCGCGGGCGACTGACGACGAGTCGACGCGGCGCCACGTGCGGGGCGGCTACTACTCCGGCGACAAGCAGGGCGACGGCCAGCGCGAGGTGTTCGTCAAGAACGCGGCTCGCTAGGCGCCATGATGAGGGGCATGATCCTCGAACGCGCTGAGCTGCCCGTTATCGCCGGCCAGGAGGCCGCCTTCGAGGCAGCCTTTGCGCAGGCTCGCCCGATCATCGCGGCCTCGCCCGGATGCCGTTCGGTCACCCTGTCCCGCTGCCTCGAGCGGCGGTCCGCCTACCTGCTGCTGGTCGAGTGGGACAGCCTTGAGGCCCACACCGAGGGCTTCAGAGGCTCCGAGGGGTACGGGCAGTGGCGGGCGTTGCTGCACCACTTCTACGACCCGTTCCCCGTGGTCGAGCACTTCGAGGCCGTCGACACCCGGTAACCTGGCGCGGTGGCCAAGCAGCGTGACGAGAAGGCAGTCATCCCCCAGTCCGAGGACTTTTCGGGGTGGTACAACGACCTGGTGATCCGGGCTGAGCTGGTCGATCGTGGGCCGGCCAAGGGCACCATGGTCATCCGGCCGTACGGCTACCGCATCTGGGAGCTGATCCAGGCCGACCTCGACCGGCGGATCAAGGAGACCGGTCACGACAACGCCTACTTCCCGCTGTTCATCCCCGAGTCCTACCTCAAGCGGGAGGCCGAGCACGTCGAGGGCTTCGCGCCTGAGCTGGCCGTCGTGACGCATGCCGGCGGCAAGCAGCTCGAGGAGCCCTTGGTCGTACGGCCGACGTCCGAGACCGTCATCGGCGAGTTCATGGCCAAGTGGGTCTCCAGCTATCGCGACCTGCCGCTGCTGCTCAACCAGTGGGCCAACGTCGTGCGTTGGGAGCTGCGGCCGCGGATGTTCCTGCGCACCACGGAGTTCCTCTGGCAGGAGGGCCACACTGCCCACGTCGACGAGACCGACGCTATGCGCGAGACCCTGATGGCGCTCGACTTCTACGAGGCGCTGGCCCGAGACATCGCGGCGATCCCGGTCGTCCAAGGCGAGAAGACCCCCGGTGAGCGGTTCGCGGGAGCGGTACGGACCTACTCCATCGAGGGCATGATGCGCGACGGGAAGGCCTTGCAGGCCGGCACCTCGCACTTCCTCGGCACCAACTTCGCCAAGGCCTTTGGCATTAAGTACGCGGACGCGACCGGTGTCGAGCAGCTCTGCTACACCACGTCGTGGGGCATGAGCACGCGCATGATTGGTGCCGTGATCATGACCCACGGCGATGACAAGGGTCTCGTCCTGCCGCCGGCCCTGGCCCCGTACCAAGTGGTCATCGTGCCGATCGGCCGCGGCGACGCTCTCGAGGCGGTGGCCGATGCTGCGCACGGGCTGGCTGCGCAGATCAAGGCTGCCGGCATGCGGGTGCACGTCGACTCGAGGCCGCAGGTGTCGCCGGGCTTCAAGTTCCACGACTGGGAGCTCAAGGGCGTGCCACTGCGGCTCGAGATCGGCCCGCGCGACCTCGAGGCCGGTGTCGTCGTGATGTCCAAGCGGCTCAACGCCGACCCTGACGAGGGCAAGCAGACCCTGCCGCTCGACGGGCTGGTTGAGTCGTTGCCCGCGATTCTCTCGGAGTACCAGGACTTCTTGCTTGCCCGGGCAACGGCCTTCCGTGACGAGCACACTCTGGTCGTCGACGACTGGGACGCCTTCGTGGCCGCGGTCTCGACCGGCTGGGCCGTTGCCTTCCACTGCGGCCGGCCGGCCTGCGAGGACGACATCAAGGCGCAGACCCAGGCGACCCCGCGCAACATCCCGACCGATGGGGCGGCCGAGACCGGTGTCTGCGTCCGCTGCGGCGAGCCGTCCGCGTACGGCAAGCGGGTCATCTTCGGGCGTGCGTACTAGCAACTGCCTCAAGCCGCTCCCGACTCACGTCGACCGTGAAGGACATGGAGAGCGAGGGGTACGCGGTCGTGGTGGCGGTGGGTGCGCCGACCGTGCCGCCGCCTCGCGTGGCGCCGATCCTGATCCCCGGCAGCCTGATCCCCGTGCAGCTGGCGCCGCCCTTGCGGAGGGCGGTGGCCTGGCTCGTCGACGTGGTCCCGTTCGTGCTGCTGGGCATCGGAGCCGTGGTCCTCGTGCAGGGGACGAAGGTCTGGCACGGCATCGAGCACGGGCTGGTCACCAAGGACTTCGACACCAAGGCGCTCGGGCTCCCCAGCGTCAGCCTGACCCAGCCGCCGACGGGCGCCCAGCTCCTCCAGCTCGCGGCCCTCGCGGGTGCGGTGCTGCTGGTGTTCGCCGGCTGGGTCGCCTACCGAGTGCTCCTCGTGTCGTTGACCGGGCAGACCGCGGGCAAATGGCTGATGGGCATCGCGGTCGTCGACGCCGCTGACCCCAGCCGCAACCCGAGCCTCCGCCAGGCGTTCACGAGGTGGCTGGTACCACAGGGCGCGGGGCTGGTACCGCTGCCGATGACCGGCCTCGCCCCGTACCTCTGGGTGCTCAAGGACCCGAAGAACCAAGGCGGTCATGACCTCGCGGCGAAGACCCTCGTCGTCAGACGACGCAGATGAGGAAGTCGGGGTAGACGTGCTCGCCGGGGCGGCCGTCGACCTCACGCAACGCGGCCCGTACGTCGTGCAGCTGGTCCACCGTCATCTCGAGCCGCTGCTCGTCCGGCTGCCACGTGGTCAGCACGGGATAGTCGACGCCGGGCTGCGTGGTCATCTCGATGTGACAGCCGAGCACGTGGGTCACCGGACGCGACGCGGCGAGGGCGATGGTCCGGTCGATGCTGTCGGCAAAGACGGCCGGCTGGCGCACGTAGAGGCGACCCGGGTAGACGTTGTCGCCGGTCAGCAGCCAGCCGGTGCCGGGGTCGAAGAAGGTGACCGCCGCGACCTGGTGGCCCGGAGTGAAGATGACGTCGAGCGTCCGCCCGCCCAGCTGGACCGTCGCCGCCTCGTCCGCGCCGAAGCCGAAGAACGACCGGACGGCGTCGACCTCGGCGGGCACGACCGTTGTACGGGGCCGGTCGGCGAACTGGGCGTCGGCCGACACATGGTCGATGTGCCCGTGGCTGTGCAGCACCAGCAGCTCGCCGTCGCCGATGAGCTCGTCGACCACGGCGCGCAACGGGAAGAAGTCGGCCGACTCGGTGGCGCCGGTGTCGATGAGCACGGAGCGATCGTCGCCGGTCAACAGGAAGAGGAACGGCGCCTCGTAGTTGACCGCCTTGTTCTGCCGCAGGATCACCGACCGCTCGTCGTGCCGGTAGACCTGGATGTCCGGGTCGGCGTTGTGCTTGGACGAGTCGGAGCCGCGGATCCAGGTCACGTCGAGCGGGGCTGCGGTCATGGCTCAACCTATCGCGACGCCTCAGGGCTCAGTCGTAGTGGCGGATCGTCTGCACGTTGAGCGCGAGCATCACGGCTCCCGCGACGACGACGATCGCGTACCCGGCGCCGATGCGTCCCCAGTTGAAGTCCTCGAGGATCAGCGAGCGCATCGCCTCCATCACATAGGTGACCGGGTTGTACGTGGCGGCCACCTCCATCGGGTGCGTGAGCATGCTGCGCGGCACGAAGTTGGGAGTCAAGAACAGCAGCGGGAAGAACACCAGGCCACCGGAGTTGGTGGCGGCGGCGCTGCGGGTCTTGAGTGCGATGAGCTGCATGAAGCCGGAGTAGACGACGCCCCACATCGAGGCCAGCAGGATCAGCAGCACGAAGCCGAGGACCCCGCTCTTGACGCGGATGCCGAACGGCAGCGACAGCAGGACGAGCAGGCTGGCGATGCCGACGCCCTTGACCGCCTCGGCAACCAGTCGGCCGAGCACGATCGCCGACCGCGAGACCGGAGTGGCACGCAGCTTGTCGAAGTAGCCGCCCTCGATGTCCTCCACCAGGAACAGCGCGGCGCTGCCGAACGACGCCGCGAGCAGCAACGAGCTCGGCAGGGTGAAGGCCGCATAGCTCTGCCCGTGGAGGAAGCCGGTCGACTTGGACGGGAAGATCTTGCCGGCCTGCCCGACGTTGACGACGAGGAAGAACATCGGGATGAGCAGCGTGGGGATCAGCGCCTCGGGCGTGCGGACCATCTCCCGGAGCCCGCGCCTCCCGAGCACCAGCGTGCTGGTCATGCCCGTACCTCACGGACGTCGCCGGCGACCCGGGCTCGGCCGGTCGCATCGAGGAAGACCTCGTCCAAGGTGGGGTCTGCTGAGAGGCCGAGCCGATCGCGCAGCTCGTTCTTCAGCGACTCGGGGGTGCCCTCGCGCACGATCAGCCCGCCGTCGATGATGGCCAGTCGGTCGCAGAGCTGGTCGGCCTCCTCGAGGTACTGCGTCGTGAGGAACACCGTGGTGCCGCGTTGGTTGATGCGGCGCACCTCGTCCCATACCGTCAGCCGGCTGGCCGGGTCGAGGCCGGTCGTCGGCTCGTCGAGGAAGAGCACCTCGGGCTCGTGCATCAGGGCCGAGGCCAGGTCGAGCCGTCTCTTCATGCCGCCCGAGTAGCCCTTGATCCGCCGGTCGGCCGCGTCGGTCAGCTCGACCAGCGTGAGCAGTTCCTCGGCTCGTTCCTCGGCTCGGCTGCGGCTGAAGTCGAAGAGCCGGCCCTGCAGCACCAGCAGCTCACGGCCGGTCTGGCGTACGTCGAGCCCGGCCTCCTGCAGCGCGACCCCCATGCGCCGACGGGCGGCGTCCGGTTTGGCGGCAACGTCGATGCCGGCCACGCGCGCCGTACCGGAGGTGATCGAGAGCAGCGTGGTGAGCATCTTGACCGTCGTCGACTTGCCCGCGCCGTTGGGTCCGAGGAAGCCGAAGACCTCGCCGGCCTTGACGCTGAGGTCGACCCCGCGGACGGCGTCGACTACGCCGCTGCGGCCGCCGTACTGCTTGACCAGCGCGACGGCCTCGATGGCCAGTGCTGCGTCACCCATAGAGCGCTCCTCGCTGATCGGTCGAGGACAGTGTGTCCATCGGTACGACGCCGGGCGAGGGGTTTCCTCATCGGTGCCAGGCTCAGACCTTGGTCACCATGGCATGGACCTCGCGCTGCTCGGGCAGTCCGGCGGTGAGCGGCTCGAGGTAGCGGCGGATGGCCAGCGCCACGGCCGCACCCTCGCCGGCGGCCGACGCGGCCTGTTTGGTCGACCCGGCGCGGCAGTCGCCGGCCGCGAAGACCCCGGGCACCGACGACGTCAGCGCCGCGTCGGTGAGGATGAACCCCTGGTCGTCGAGGGTCACGAAGTCCTTGACCAGCGCGGTGTTGGGCGACAGGCCGATGAAGACGAACACCCCGTCGACGTCCACCTCGCGGGTGTCGCCGGTGGCGCTGTCGGCCAGGACCACGTGGTCGAGCCGCTTGTCGCCGTGGAACTCGACCGGAGCCGAGCCGGTGATGACCTCGATGGTCGGCTTCTCCGCGACTTTCTGGGCGACCACCTTGCTGGCCGACAGCTTGTCGTCGCGCGTGACGATGGTGACCTTGCTGGCAAACTTGGTCAGGAACAGCGACTCCTCGCCCGCGGAGTTGCCGCCGCCGATGACCATCACGTGCTGGTCGCGGTAGAACGGCCCGTCGCAGGTGGCGCAGAAGTGGACGCCTGCCCCGATGAAGTCGCCCTCGCCGGGGATGCCCAGCCGCCGGTAGGTCGAGCCGAGGCTGAGCAGGACGGCGAAGGCGCGGTACGAGGTCCCGTCGGCGGTGTGGACGACGCGGTACATGTCGTCCTTCTCGATCGCGACAACCTCTGTGGCGGCAAGGATCTCGACGCCGAACCGCTTGGCCTGCGCCTTGAGCCGGTCGGCGAACTCCGCACCGGTCACGCCCTCGGGGAAGCCCGGGAAGTTGTCGAGCCGCTCGGTGATGCCGGCCTGACCGCCGACCCCGCCGCGTTCGATGACCAACGTGTCGATGCCCTCGCGAGCCGCGTACAACGACGCCGTGAGACCGGCTGGCCCCGACCCGATGACGATGAGGTCGTAGAACGCGCGCGACGCCGAGGTCTGCACGCCCAGCTTGGCGGCGAGCTCGGCGTTGGACGGCTCCACCAGGATCGACCCGTCCTCGAAGACGATGGTCGGGATGATCGTCTTGCCGTCGTTGAGCCCGTCGACCTTGGCCTTGGCCGCCGGGTCGGACTCGACGTCGATGAAGTCGTAGTGGACCCGCTGCTCGCCGAAGAACTGCTTGGCCCGTTTGCAGTCGCCGCACCAGCCGGTCCCGTACATCGTGATCGTCATGCCGACCATCCTGCCTCGCGGGTACGGGCCGCGCAGCGCCCTCGACGGTTACCGTTCGCGAACGTTGGCGCCCACGTGAGCAAGGATGGCTGTTTCTCCGCCGACCTTCCGGGCGCACGCACTGAGCCCCATCCATGAAAGGAGTCAAACCGTCGTGATCACGCCACGATGACTCCTTTGATCGGCAAGGGTTCGCCAACGAACGGATGACGGCTGCTCCGGCGGGGAGCCCCTCAGGTGCGGTCGCGCTTGTCGCTGCTCAACCGCGGTCGGGCCTCCATGCCGGACAGGCCGTTCCAGGCAAGGTTGACCAGGTGGGCGGCCACCACTTCGCGGTCGGGCTTCTGTGCGTCGAGCCACCACTGGCCGGTCAGGGCGACCATGCCGACCAGCATCTGGGAGTACATCGGGGCGAGCTGGGGGTCGAAGCCGCGCGTCTTGAACTCGCGGCCGAGGATGTGCTCGACCTGGCCGGCGATGTCGGAGATGAGCGAGGCGAAGGTGCCTGACGCCGATGCGACGGGGGAGTCGCGGACCAGGATGCGGAAGCCATCGCTGTCGTTCTCGACGTACGAGAGCAGCGCCATCGCGGCCTGCTCGAGCAGCTCGCGGGCGGTGCCGCCGGAAAGCCCCTCGGTCACGGTGCCGAGCATGCGGCTGACCTCGCGGTCGACGACCACCGCGTACAGGCCCTCCTTGCCGCCGAAGTGCTCGTAGACCACGGGCTTGGAAACGCCGGCGCGGGAGGCGATCTCCTCGACCGACGTGCCTTCGTAGCCCTTCTCGGCGAACAGCGACCGGCCGACGTCCAGCAGCTGCTCGCGGCGCTCCTTGCCGGTCATCCGGGTACGGGGCGGCGGGGCCTTCTTCTTCGGCGCTTTCAGCCCAACGTCGGCGGCGACGAGCGTCAGGTCACGTCGCGACGGCACGTTTGCTCTCGATCCGCTCTCGCGAGGGCCAGCGAACCTCGTAGGCCCAGCCGAACAGCTCGAACAACGAGATGATGCGGGCACTGGAGTCGACCTGACCCCGCAGCACGCCGTGGCGGGCAGAGGTCGGGTCGGCGTGGTGCATGTTGTGCCACGACTCGCCCATCGAGATCAGCGACAGCGCCCAGACGTTGCCGGACTTGTCGCGGCTCTTGAACGGCCGGTCGCCGACCACGTGGCACACCGAGTTGATCGACCACGTCGTGTGGTGCAGCACGAACACCCGTACCAGGCTGCCCCAGAAGAACGCGGTGAACGCGCCGTACCAGGACATCGTGATCAGGCCGCCAGCGAGGGCGGGCAGCCCCAGCGACAGCACCACGATGATCGGGAAGAACTTGTGCACCCGGGCGATGTCGCGGTCTTCGAGCAGATCGGGCGCGAACCGCGGTTGCGACGTCTGCTCCTCGTCGAAGAGCCACCCCATGTGGGCGTGGAACATGCCCTTGCACAGGCCACGGAACGACTCGCCGTAGCGCCAGGGAGAGTGCGGGTCGCCTTCCTTGTCGCTGAAGGCATGGTGGCGGCGGTGGTCGGCGACCCAGCGGATCACCGGGCCTTCGATGGCTGCGGACCCGGCGACGGCCAGGGCGATCCGCAACGGGCGCTTGGCCTTGAACGAGCCGTGGGTGAAGTAGCGGTGGAAGCCGATCGTGATGCCGTGACCCGTGATCGCGTAGGCGACGAACGAGATGATCACGTCGGTCAGGCTGATGCCGCGGCCCCAGAGCAGCGGGATCGCGGCGATGACCGCGGCGAACGGGATCAGCACGAAGGAGAACAGCGAGATCTGCTCACCGCGGTGCTTGGCGCCGGACGTGGGCGGGACGACGGCCGGCAGGGGACCCTTGCGAGGGGCGACGGTGGTCGCTTCTGCCGTACGGGGTGGGGTCATCCGTGGTCCTCCGGATCGGGCCGCTGCTACCTACGCGAGCGTAACCTACGGCCGCGTAGCCGGATATGGATCGCGGCAAATCCTGGCGGTCCCGATAGCCTGGGGACCGCCGATCCCCGGTGGTGTAATTGGCAGCACCCAGCCCTTTGGAGGCTCGGAGTCCAGGTTCGAGTCCTGGCCGGGGAGCTCGTGCACGTCGTCGCTTCGAGGAGCCCGCCCTGATGAGCCAGCCCCGTACGACCGCCGTCGTCGTCCTCGCGGCTGGCGAGGGCACCCGGATGAAGTCGCCCGCGACGCCCAAGGTGCTGCACCAGGTGGCCGGCCGCAGCCTGCTCGGGCACGTCCTGCACGCGGCCGCACCGCTCGCCGCCGACCACACCGTCGTCGTCGTGGGGCACGGTCGCGACCAGGTCACCGCCCACCTCGCCGACGTCGCGCCGACCGCCATCGCCGTCGTGCAGGAGCAGCAGAACGGCACCGGCCACGCCGTACGGGTCGCACTCGAGGCGCTCGGCGAGCTCACTGGCACCGTGGTCGTGCTGCCCGGCGACGCCCCCCTGCTCACCGCCCCCGCCCTCACCGCGTTGGTCGCCGAGCACACCGCCGCAGGCAACGCCTCGACCCTGCTCACCGCTCTGATGCCCGACCCGACGGGCTACGGGCGGGTGGTACGGGACGGCAACGCACGGGTGCTGGCCATCGTCGAGCAGCGTGACGCCGACGCTGCCACCCTCGCCGTACGCGAGGTCGGCACCAGCGTCTACGCCTTCGATGCCGTCCTCCTGCGCGAGGCGCTCGGCCGGCTGACGACCGACAACTCCCAGGGCGAGGAGTACCTCACCGACG
Source organism: Acidothermaceae bacterium B102 (assembly GCA_033097465.1). Taxonomy (GTDB): domain Bacteria; phylum Actinomycetota; class Actinomycetes; order JAWWOL01; family JAWWOL01; genus JAWWOL01. The sequence goes on along the minus strand of AP028633.1, from coordinate 624,038 downwards.
TCATCGCGATGTTCGTCTCGGCTGGCCGGCCGGTCGGCGCGACCACCGTCCACGACCACCGCGAGGCGGCCGGTGTCAACGACCGGGCCCAGCTCGCCGAGGCCGGCGCGGCCCTGCGCGAGCGCATCGTCCACGCCGCCCTGCTCGCCGGCGTCACCGTCACGGACCCGTCCACCACCTGGATCGATGCTGACGTCCAGCTCGAAGCCGACGCCGTCATTGCGCCGTTCACGATCCTCCAAGGCGCGACCGTCGTACGGGCCGGAGCCGTGGTGGGCCCGCACAGCACCCTGACCGACACGGTCGTCGAGGCCGGTGCGTCGGTCATCGCCAGCACGACCGTCGGGGCGCACATCGGGCCCGGTGCCGACGTCGGCCCGTACACCTATCTCCGGCCAGGGACGGTGCTCGGCGCCAAGGCCAAGGCGGGTGCCTACGTCGAGATCAAGAACACCACGGTCGGCGACGGGTCCAAGGTGCCCCACCTGTCCTACGTCGGCGACGCGACCATCGGCGAGCGGACCAACATCGGCGCGGCCACGGTCTTCGTCAACTACGACGGCGTCGCCAAGCACCACTCGACGATCGGCGACGACGTACGCGTGGGCAGCGACTCCATGATCATCGCGCCGGTGACGATCGGCGACGGCGCCTACACCGCCGCGGGTTCCGTGATCACCCAGGACGTGCCGCCGGGCGCGCTCGCCGTCGCCCGCGGCCAGCAGCGCAACATCCTCGGCTGGGTGGCCCGTCGCCGCGCCGGAACACGGTCGGCCGAGTCGGCCGAAAGGGCTCTTGCTGCCGAGACAACGCCCCTCGGCGTAGAGACATTGCCCGAGGACCAAGACCGGTCCTGACGCGGGCGGCAGCGACCGGCACAATGTTTGTCAGGGCCAGCAGCGCGCTACCCAACCACCGGGAGTCCCCACGTGACCGGCATCCAGATCAGCGGGCGCAAGACCCTCATGCTCTTCTCCGGCCGGGGTTACCCCGAGCTGGCGCAGGAGGTTGCGTCCGAGCTGGGCACCCAGCCAACGCCCACGACCATCCGTGACTTCGCCAACGGCGAGATCTACGTCCGGTTCCAGGAGTCGGTACGCGGCTGCGACGCGTTCGTGCTGCAGAGCCACGCGGCGTCCATCAACAAGTGGATCATGGAAACACTGATCATGATCGACGCCCTCAAGCGGGCGTCGGCCAAGCGCATCACCGTGGTCGCGCCGTTCTACCCGTACGCGCGGCAGGACAAGAAGCACCGCGGCCGCGAGCCGATCTCGGCCCGGCTGATCGCCGACCTGTTCAAGACCGCCGGTGCCGACCGCATGATGTCGGTCGACCTGCACACGGCCCAGATCCAGGGCTTCTTCGACGGCCCGGTCGACCACCTGTTCGCGCTGCCGCTGCTCGCCGACTACGTGGCCCAGAAGTACGACACCAACAACGTGACGATCGTCGCGCCCGACTCCGGCCGGGTACGGGTCGCCGAGCGCTGGACCGACCGCCTCGGCGGCTGCCCGCTCGCGTTCATCCACAAGACCCGCGACCCTCTGGTGGCCAACCAGGTCGTGGCCAACCGGGTCGTCGGTGACGTCTCCGGGCGCATCGCGGTGATTGTCGACGACATGATCGACACCGCCGGCACCATCACCCAGGCCGCTGACGTGCTGTTCAAGGCCGGCGCGGCCGACGTGGTCGTCACCACCACCCACGCCGTGCTGTCCGGTCCGGCCGTCGACCGGCTGAAGAACTCCCGGATCAGCGAGGTCGTCTCGACCAACACGCTGCCGCTGACCTCGGAGCAGCTCTTCGACAAGCTGACCGTGCTCTCGATCGCCCCGATGATCGCCCGCGCCATCCGTGAGGTCTTCGACGACGGTTCGGTCACCAGCCTGTTCGACGGCGACGGCTGAGCGATTCCCGGCGTCGGTTTCGGGTTCGGCCTAGGTCCGGCTAGACTTCGGTTCCCGCGCCTGCTGCGTGCGCCCCTCCTGCGGTGGCGCCGCTCGTATCCGTAAGTAGCAAGAGGAGAGCACCGCCGTGTCCGAGGTCCGTATCGCCGCTGAGCCCCGCACCGAGTTCGGTAAGGGCGCTGCCCGGCGGGTCCGCCGAGCCAACAAGGTGCCCGCTGTCCTGTACGGCCACGGCACCCCGCCCGTGCACGTGTCCCTGCCGAGCCACGACCTGTTGATCGCGCTCAAGAACGGCGGCGCCAACACCCTGCTCCGCCTCGAGGGCCTGGCCGCCGGTGAGCAGCTGTGCCTGCCCAAGTCGGTCGTGCGTGACCCGATCAAGGGCTCGTTCGAGCACGTCGACCTCATCATCGTCCGCCAGGGCGAGAAGGTCACCGTCGAGATCCGGCTCAACGTCGTCGGCGACATCACGAGCGACGGCATGCTCGACGTCAGCCAGAACACGCTGAGTGTCGAGGCCGAGGCCACCCACATCCCGAGCGAGTTCGAGATCTCCGTCGAGGGCTTCCAGGTCGGCGACGCCATCCACGCCCGCGACATCAAGCTGCCGGCTAACGTCACCCTGGCCGGCGACCCCGACGCGGTCATCGTCCACGTCGTCGCCAAGCAGACGGCAGCCCAGTTCGAGGCCGAGACCGCCGCCCCCGAGGGCAGCGCGCCGTCGCCGGTCGTCGAGCCCGCCGCCGCCGTAGACGAGTAGTCCTCCGCCCGAACCGAGATCGAGTCCATGGCCGACGACAGCTGGCTGATCGTCGGCCTTGGCAATCCCGGGCCGGACTACTCCGGCAACCGGCACAACGCCGGGTTCTTCGTCGTCGACCTGCTTGCCCAACGCATGGGCGCCACGTTCAAGGCGCACAAGGGCCGGGCTGACGTCGTCGAGGGGCGGCTCGACGGTGAGCGGGTCATCCTCGCCAAGCCCAAGGCCTACATGAACGAGTCCGGCGGCCCGGTCGCCTCGATGCGCGACTTCTTCAAGGTGCCGGTCGAGCGCATCGTCGCCATCCACGACGAGCTGGACATCCCGTACGGCAGCCTGCGGCTCAAGCTCGGCGGCGGCGACAACGGGCACAACGGCCTCAAGTCGATGCGCAAGTCACTCGGCAGCGGCGAGTTCTACCGGGTGCGGTTCGGCATCGGCCGCCCACCTGGCCGCATGGACCCCGCGACCTTCGTCCTGCGCGACTTCTCCGCAGCTGAGCGCAAGGAGCTCGACTTCCTCGTCGATCGCGCCGCGGATTCGGTCGGGTCGCTGCTCACCGACGGGCTCGACCGGGCACAGAATGCGTATCACGCAGATCCTGCCTGATCGCTCTCTGGAGGACCCATGCTCATCGTCACCACCAACGACCTGCCCGGCTGGCGCATCGACGAGGTGCTCGGCGAGGTCTGGGGGCTGACCGTCCGCTCCCGCAACGCGTTCTCGCAGATGGGGGCCGGGCTCAAGTCCATGTTCGGCGGCGAGCTCAAGGGCATGACCAAGGCCCTGTACGAGAGCCGCAACGAGACGATGACCCGCATGATCGAGGAGGCCAACCGCCGCGGCGGCAACGCCATCGTGGCCATGCGCTTCGACACCAGCGAGCTCGGCGAGGTCTGGACCGAGATCTGCGCGTATGGGACTGCGGTGCGCGCGACCAAGCTCTGACCCCGGTCAAGTCGGCTGTTCGCTGATCCGAAGTCACGAAGAACAGCCGATCGAGGGGGCAACTGCAGTGAACCGCTACATGGCGTCCGTACGGCAAAGCCTGTTCATCCAGGCGGCCATCACCGCGTTCTTCCTGCTGCTGCCCTCCGGGACGGTCGAGAGCCACCTGCGCGAGGTGACGCTCGTGCTCGCACTCGTCACTGCGGTGCTCGGCGTCCTGGTCAGCATGGGGTTGCCCAACACCTATTGGATGGTCGTCGCCTGGGAGGCCATCGCCGTGGGTGTCGGCGCGTTGAGCCTGACCAAGGGCTACTACATCCCCGGCTCGATCGTCGCCGTCGCCTTGCTCATCAGGCTGCTGGACGCCAACTTCAAGGCCGGCTTCCTCGCAGGCGCCGCCGCCCCTCCGCCGGCACCAGCACCGGTGCAGCCCCCGTACGCGATGCAGCAGCCCGCCTACGTGCCGCCGGCCTACGCCCCGCCGCCGGCCGCGCCCTACGGCTCGTGGCCGCCGCCTCCGCCGTCGGGACCGCCGTCACTGTGATCCCGTCGCTCAGGCGTTGACCTTGGTGCAGAACGCCCGGCGGTAGGCCGCGGGCGACGTGCCGACGATGCGGGCGAAGTGGTGGCGCAGCATCGCCGCGGTGGAGAAGCCGCAGCGCAGGGCGACGGTCTCGATCGGGTCGTCGCCCGCCTCGAGCATGCGCCGCGCCATCAGCACCCGCTGATGGGTGAGCCACAGCACCGGCGTGGTGCCGGTCTCCGCGCGGAACCGGCGGGCGAACGTCCGCGGGCTCATGGCGGAGCAGGAGGCCAGTGAGTCGACGGTGTGCTCCTGGTCGAGGGTGTCGAGCAGCTCCGCGAGCAGCGGCGCCAAGGTGTCGGCGTCGCGGGTGCGGATGGGTACGTCGACGTACTGCGCCTGGCCCCCGTCGCGGTGGGGCGGCATCACCATGCGTCGCGCAGCCTTGCGGGCAACCTCTTCGCCGTGGTCGGCGCGGATGACGTGCAGGCACAGGTCGAGGCCGGCGGCGGTGCCGGCCGACGTCAGCACGGGGCCGTCGCAGACGAAGAGCACGTTGGGGTCGACGCGAGCTGCAGGGTGCAGGGCGGCGAGCTCCGCGGCGTACCGCCAGTGGGTGGTGCAGTCGCGCCCGTCGAGCAGTCCGGCAGCGCCGAGGATGAACGCGCCGGAGCAGAGGCTCATGACCGTGGCGCCGCGCTCGACGGTGTGGCGGAGGAGCTCGAGGATGGGCTCGATCCCCTGCAGGGCAAGGCCTTCGCCCCTCGGGCGCTGATAGGCCGGCACGATCACCAGGTCGGCGTCGGCGGCGTGGTCGAGGCCATGGGGAGTGCTGATGGACCAGCCGGCGCCGGTGGTCACCGTCGGGGTCATGGCCACGAGCGAGGTGTCGTACGAGGGGATGCCGTCGTCGCGGCGGTCGATGCCGAAGCCCTCCCAGGCCACGCCCAGCTCGAACGGCTGGACCCCGGGGACGGCGATGACGGCGACGCTCTGGATAGGCACCCGGAAAGCCTGCCACGACTTTGGCTGCATATCAACGCACGTCGACTTAAAGTCGCTTGCGACCGTATATCGCTCAGAGAAGACTTACTGCCATGGCCGCTCTCCTGCTTCTCCTCCTGCTCCTGGCGCTGGTCGCCGCGTCCCTCACCGGCCGCACTGCTGACTCGCGCGACCCCCAGTACGGCGTCGGACCGCTGTTGCACTCCTACGGCAGGCGCCCGCGCTCGTGACCGCCTTCGCCCTCGCCTGCGCCGCCGGTGCGCTCGTGGTCGCTCTCATGGTGATGGCCGCGCGTGACCTGTTCCGACAGACGGCCGTCGAGCGCTGGACCCCTGTCGACGACCTCGCCGTCCTGCGGGCGTGCCAGGACGATTCCCGCCGCTAGCCCGGCTGCCAGAACCCCGCGTGCACCTCGCGGGCCTCGACGAGGTCGTACGGACCCTCGACCATGACCGCGCGCCGCCCCGCAGCGAACACGTCCCGGCACGGCAGCAGCAGGGTCAGGTTGGCGGCGTCGTCGCCGGTCATCGCGTACAGCTCGGCCTCGGGCAAGGCATAGACGACCGCACCGATGCCTGCCCAGAAGATGGCGCCGGAGCACATCGCGCACGGCTCTGTGCTCGTGTAGAGGACCAGGTCGCCGAGCTCGTCGTCGGTGTAGGCGGCGCCTGCCCGTCGTACCAGGTTGGTCTCGGCGTGGCCGGTCGGGTCGCTTCCAGTGACCACGGTGTTCTCCGCCGTCAGCAACACCTCGCCCTCGGCGTTGGCCAGCAGCGCGCCGAACGGATGGTTGCCGTGGGCCCGTGCCTGCGCCGCGACGTCGATGGCCTTGAGCAGCAGCGCTTCCCTGGTCTCCATGGCGGTGATTGTCGCCCAGCAGCGGTAAACTGGACATCTCGACCCCCGGGCTGCACGCCGTCCGGGGGTGTTCGTGCTGTCTGCCTCACCTGGAGCCGCCTTGTCCCTCGCCGGAGTGCTCGACGTCCTCGCGGACGATCCCGCGGTACGGGCCGCGCTCGACGCGGCGTCGAGCGGATCGTCGCCGGTCCACCTCGACCTCACGGCCCCCTCGCCGTTGCGCCCCTTCCTCATCGCTGCTCTCGCCGCCAAGGCCGGTCGGCCGGTGCTGGCCGTGACCGCCACCGGCCGCGAGTCCGAGGATCTCGTCGCCTCCTTGCGCTCCCTGCTGCCGCCCGACTCCGTTGCTGAGTACCCCGCCTGGGAGACCCTGCCGCACGAGCGCCTCTCGCCCCGGGCCGACACCGTGGGCCGTCGGCTCGCCGTGCTGCGCCGGCTCCGCCACCCCAACGTCGGGCCCGACGCCGACCCGGCGACCGGTCCGTTGCAGGTCGTCGTCGCGCCGGTTCGCTCGGTGCTCCAGCCGCAGGTGCCGGGTCTCGGTGACCTGGTCCCCGTCGAGCTGCGGCCGGGCGACACCGCCGAGCTCGAGGACGTCGTCCACGCCCTCGTCGAGGCGGCCTACCACCGGGTAGACCTGGTCGAGAAGCGCGGCGAGATTGCCGTACGCGGCGGCATTCTCGACGTCTTCCCGCCCACGGAGGAGCACCCGCTGCGGGTGGAGTTCTGGGGCGACCAGATCGAGGAGATCCGTTACTTCAAGGTTGCCGACCAGCGGTCGCTCGAGATCGCCGAGAACGGTCTGTGGGCCCCGCCCTGCCGCGAGCTGCTGCTGACCGCCGAGGTCCGGGCCAAGGCCAAGGCCCTGATCAACGACTTCCCCGGCCTCACCGACATGCTCGACCGCATCTCCGAGGGCATCCCGGTCGAGGGCATGGAGGCGCTTGCCCCGGTGCTCGTCGACGAGATGACGCTGCTGCTCGACGAGCTGCCCGCCGGTGCCCACGTCGTGGTCTGCGACCCGGAGCGCGTACGCACCCGCGCGATCGAGCTGGTCCGTACCAGCCAGGAGTTCCTCGAGGCGTCGTGGTCGAGCGCCGCGGTCGGCGGTGCGGTGCCGATCGACCTGGGTGCCGCCGCGTACAAGTCGCTGGGCGAGATCCGCGAGGACGCCGGCAACATGGGCATCCCGTGGTGGTCGGTCACGCCGTTCGCGGCGGACGAGTCGACCGAGCAGGGCGACACCCGGGTCGTCGGCGCCCACGAGACCGAGCCCTATCGGGGCGACACCGAGCGCGCGCTGACCGACGTCCGCGGCTGGCTGGCGCAGGGCTGGCGGGTCGTCGTGGTGACCGAGGGCCACGGGCCGGCCGAGCGCTGGGTCGAGGTGCTCAAGGGCCACGACATCGGCGTACGGCTGGAGCACTCGCTCGACGTGGCACCCGACCCGTCGATCGCCTACGTGACGACGGGCTCGTTCGACCGCGGTTTCCTCCATGAGCGGCTGCGGCTGGCGGTGCTCACCGAGACCGACCTGTCGGGGCAACGCGGGTCGGCCAAGGAGATGGGCCGGATGCCGAGCCGGCGCCGGCACACCGTCGATCCCTTGCAGCTCAAGGCAAACGACATCGTGGTCCACGAGCAGCACGGCGTGGGTCGCTTCATCGAGATGGTCCAGCGCACCGTCCAGAACGCCACCCGCGAATACCTTGTGGTCGAGTACGCGCCGTCCAAGCGCGGCCAGCCGGGCGATCGGCTCTACGTGCCGACCGACCAGCTCGACCAGCTGACCCGCTATGTCGGCGGCGAGGCCCCGACGCTCGACAAGATGGGCGGCGGCGACTGGGCCAAGCGCAAGGGCCGGGCCAAGAAGGCGGTCAAGGAGATCGCGGCCGAGCTGATTCGCCTCTACTCCGCCCGCATGGCGACCCGTGGCCACCAGTTCGGCCCCGACTCTCCGTGGCAGCACGAGCTCGAGGACGCGTTCCCGTACGCCGAGACGCCCGACCAGCTGCGGACCATCGACGAGGTCAAGCAGGACATGGAGTCCGAGGTCCCGATGGACCGGCTGATCTGCGGCGACGTCGGCTACGGCAAGACCGAGATCGCTATCCGGGTGGCCTTCAAGGCGGTCATGGACGGCAAGCAGGTCGCGGTGCTGGTTCCGACTACTCTCCTTGCACAGCAGCACTTCTCGACGTTCTCCGAGAGGTACGCCAACTTCCCGGTAACCGTTCGTACCCTCTCGCGTTTCCAGTCCGCCAAAGAGGCCGCGGCGGTGCTCGAGGGCGTCGCCGACGGCACCGTCGACATCGTCATCGGCACTCACCGCATCCTCGGGTCCTCGGTCGTCTTCAAGGACCTCGGCCTGGTCATCGTCGACGAGGAGCAGCGGTTCGGCGTCGAGCACAAGGAGCAGCTCAAGCGGCTGCGCACCTCGGTGGATGTGCTGTCGATGTCGGCCACCCCGATCCCGCGCACCCTTGAGATGGCCATCACGGGCATCCGTGAGCTGTCGACCATCGACACGCCACCCGAGGAGCGGCACCCCGTGCTGACGTTCGTCGGCCCGTACGACGAGCGTCAGATCGCGGCCGCCATCCGTCGCGAGCTGCTTCGCGAGGGCCAGGTCTTCTACGTGCACAACCGGGTCGAGTCGATCGACCGCGTCGCCGCACACCTGCGAGACCTGGTGCCCGAGGCGCGCATCGGCACGGCTCACGGGCAGATGGGCGAGGACGCGCTCGAGGCGGTCATGCTCGCGTTCTGGAGCAAGGAGTTCGACGTGCTGGTCTGCACGACCATCGTCGAGAGCGGCATCGACATCTCCAACGCCAACACCCTGATCGTAGACCGGGCCGACGTCTTCGGGCTGTCCCAGCTGCACCAGATCAGGGGCCGGGTCGGCCGGGCGCGCGAGCGGGCCTACGCCTACTTCCTCTACCCGCCGGAGAAGCCGCTGACCGAGACGGCCCACGACCGGCTCGCCACCATCGCCCAGCACACCGAGCTGGGCGCCGGCATGGCCGTCGCGATGAAGGACCTCGAGATCCGCGGCGCCGGCAACCTGCTCGGTGGCGAGCAATCGGGCCACATCGCCGCGGTCGGCTTCGACCTCTACATCCGGTTGGTCGGCGAGGCCGTTGCGGAGTTCCGCAACGACCCGGCGGCCATCGAGCTGCCCTCGGTCAAGGTCGAGCTGCCGGTCGACGCCCACCTGCCGCACGACTACATCCCGGGGGAGCGGCTGCGCCTCGAGGCCTATCGGCGCATTGCCGACGCGGTCGACGAGGCCGGCGTGCTCGCCGTGCGGGAGGAGCTGCGGGACCGCTATGGCGTGGCGCCGGTGGAGGTCGACAACCTCTTCGCAGTCGCCGCGTTCCGCGTCCACGCCCGCCAGTTCGGCATCACCGAGGTGACCCAGCAGGGCAACCACATCCGGTTCGCGCCGGTCACGCTCAAGGAGAGCCAAGAGTTGCGGCTCGAGCGGCTCTACCCGAAGACGCTGGTCAAGGAGGCGGTCCGCACGGTCCTCGTGCCCCGCCCGATGACCGCGCGCATCGGCGGCAGGCCCGTACAGGACACCGCGCTGCTGGACTGGTGCACGGCGTTCCTGGACGGGGTGCTGAGCGATGTGCGTCCGACCGGTAACGTAGGGTCCCGCGTGACCAGCCGGACGGAAGGACGCTCGTGATCAGCAAGCCGCGCACCGCTCTCGGTGGAGGGCTGCTCGCCGCCGTCCTGCTGGCCTCCGGCTGCCAGGCGCGGGTCGGCTCGGCCGCGACCGTGGGTGACGACTCGATCTCGACCAAGACGCTCGACGGTGCCTTCCGGGTGGCCAAGACCAGCGCGGGCGCGACCGCGGCGACCAAGGAGACCGCGGTCCTCCAGGTGCTCGTGTCGCACCAGGAGCTGGTCACGCTCGCCAAGCAGCAGCACGTCACGGTCCCCCAGGGTGCCGTCGACGCCCGGGCCAGCCAGCTGCGTCAGGAGATCGCGGCCGGTGCCGCCGTCCTGCCGCCCAACACCCCGGTCGAGACCCAGGCCTCCACCGACGCGATCACCGATGCGCTCGGCGCCAACAACGTGGCTCTCGGGGGTGCCGTCGACTACGTCCGGTTGACCGCCATCCCGGTCGCGAGCCAGGCGGTGGGTGCCGCGGTCAAGGCCAAGCTCGACGCGGCGCCGGCCAGTGCGTTCGCCCTGGCTCAGCAGTACTCCACCGTCTCCCAGCTCAAGCAGACGGGCGGTGACGTCGGGCTGCAGCCCACCGGACAGCTCACCGTCGTCAAGGACCTCAAGGTCGGCCAGAGCATCGTCAGCGCCGTGGGCACCAGCTCGACCCAGCTGTACGTGCTCCGGGTCAACGCCCGCCTCGATCTCACCAAGCTCGGCACCGAGATCAACGCCCTCAAGGTCAAGATCAACCCTCGGTTCGGGTCCTGGACCCTGACCACCGACCCGACCACCGGCGCCAAGAACTATGCCATCGTGCCCGCGGTCAGCGATGTGGTGACCGTGGGCACCACGCCGGCCGCTTCGGTGGCTCCGTCAGCTGCGCCCGCGGCTTCCGGCGCCCCTGCTGCGACTGCGCCCGCCTCGGCCCCCGCCGCCACTGCTGCACCGGCCTCGGCGGCTCCCAGCGCCTCGGCCGCACCGGCGCCCTCGGCCACGGCTGCTCCTGCTCCCACGGCCACAGCGTCGGTTGCTCCCTCGGCCGCGCCCAGCTCCTGACCGCCTGATGCCCGACCGGCTGCTCCTGGTCTCGACCAGTCCACGGGTCGCGCCGGGCTGCCTGACGTGGGACGCCTGGCAGGCGCTGCGCGCAGGACAGGTGTGGACGTCCGACCCCGACCACCCGCAGCTGATCGCGCTCGCTGCGGCCGGCATCGCGGTCGAGGTCGTTGCGCCTGCATCCGCGGCTGAGCAGGCCTCGCGGTTCCGGGCCCACGCTGTCGGTGGGGTCGCGGTCTGGCTCGCCGCCGCAGACGGCGACGAGCGGTTCCTGCGGGCGTTGGCCGATCTCGTGTCGCGGGAGCAGGCTCCCGTCGAGTTCGAGGTCATCGCCGGCTCGTACGACCTGCCTGGTGCCCGACTGCTCGACGCGGTTGCCGTGATGGACCGGCTCAGGTCTCCGGGCGGCTGTCCCTGGGACGCCGACCAGACCCACGCCAGCCTCGGCAAGTACCTCCTCGAGGAGGCGTACGAGGCTTACGAGGCGATCGAGGAGGACGACAGCGAGGCGCTCCGCGAGGAGATGGGCGACGTCCTGCTGCAGGTGCTGTTCCATGCCCGGCTCGCCGAGGAGCAGCCCGACGGCTGGTCCATCGACGACGCCGCCGGCGACCTGGTGGACAAGCTGGTCAACCGCCACCCGCACGTCTTCGGTGACGACGCGGGCAACGGTGAGCCGGTGTCGCCGGACAGCCTCGACAAGACGTGGGACCAGATCAAGGCCGCGGAGAAGGGCCGGCTGTCCGTGACCGACGGGGTGCCGATGGGGCAGCCGTCGCTGTCCCTGGCGGCCAAGCTGCAGCGCCGCGCCGTACGCGGGGGCTTGCCGCTCGACCTGCTCAGCTCGGACGGCGACGACCTCGGCGACCGGTTGTTCGCGCTGGTCGCTGGCGCCGTGGGGGACGGTGTCGAGGCCGAGGCTGAGTTGCGTACGGCAGCGCGACGGTTCCGCGACCGGGTGCTCGCCGCCGAGGGACGCCTTCGGGGCGCCGGCATCGCTACCGGCGCGGCAGGGGCCGACGACTGGCGACGGGCCTGGACGGCAGACTAGACATTGCCGTAGTAGGCGCCCGGCCCGTGCTTGCGGGTGAAGTGGCGGTCCATCAGGTGCTGCGGCAGCGATGCGGTCGGGTTGAGCGACAGCGTGAGCAGCGCCATCTGCGCGACGGCCTCGCAGATGATGGCGTGCTCGAGGGACTTGCGAGCGCTGGCGCCCCACGTGAACGGCCCGTGGTTGACCGCAAGGGCGCCGGGCACGGCCATCGCCGCCTCGTCGGTCTTGACCAGGTCGACGATCGCCTGACCCGTGTTGAGCTCGTAGTCGGTCGCGCACTCGGCCTCGGTCAGTTGACGGGTGCAGCGGACCGGGCCGTTGAAGGTGTCGGCGTGGGTGGTGCCGAGCACGGGGATGTCGCGGTTGGCCTGCGCGAACGACACGGCGTGGGTCGAGTGGGTGTGCGTGACCCCGCTGATGGACGGGAACGACCGGTAGAGCAGACGATGGGTCTCGCTGTCGGTCGACGGCTTGAGCGTCCCGCCGACCACCGCGCCTGACTCCACGTCGACCGCGACGAGCGAGTCGAGGGTGAGCTCGTCGTAGCGCACCCCGGACGGCTTGATGACGTAGACGCCGCTGGCCCGGTCGAGCCCGCTGACGTTGCCCCAGGTGAGCGTCGCGAGCCCAGCCGTCGGGATCTCGCGGTTGGCCTCGAGCACCTCCACCAGGAGGGCCTCGGGCACGGGGTAGGGCATCGACGTCCTCCAGGTCCGGCCAAGTGAACGCTCACATCGGCGCTCCTTGCAGGATACCTACTAGGAGACGGTCAGCTCGTTGCGCTCGACGGAGGTCTGGCCCGGAGCCGGGGACGGCGACGGGAGCGCGGTGCGCTGGTCGAGGATGACCGTGTCGGGGGCGGTCTGGTGGGCACCGTCTTCGTGGGCCAGCGGGGCGGTGATGTGGAAGACGGCGCCCTCACCGGGGGTGCCGTCGACCCAGATGCGACCGCTCATGGCCTCGATCAGTTGACGGGCGATGTGCAGGCCGAGGCCCGTACCGCGGGTGGTGCTGGTGAGAGCGTCGCCGAGACGGCGGAACGGCTCGAACACGACCTCGCGCTGGTCGAGCGGAACCCCGTCGCCCTCGTCGCGTACGGACAGCTCGACCTCGTGGGAGCCGACCCGCACGGTGACGTGGACCGGCAGGCCAGGAGGGGAGTACTTCTCGGCGTTGGAGAGCAGGTTGCCCACGACCTGCTGGAGCCGGGACGGGTCGCAGACGGCCATCGCCGGCCCCTCGGGCAGCCGGAGGTCGACGGCACGGTCACTGCCGCTGGAGAAGTCGCGGGTGGCGCGTCGGACGACCTCGCGGACGTCGGCGTGCTCGAGCCGGATGCCGAACTCGCCGTGCTGCATGCGCGAGACGCTGAGCAGGTCGTCGACGAGGCGCTCGAGCTGGCCGGTCTGCTCGAGCATCATCGTCATCAACGCGTCGCGCTTGGGCTGGTCGGGTACGAAGTCGGGCCGCAGCAGCAGGGTGAGGTAGCCCTTGATCGGGGTGAGCGGGGTGCGCAGCTCGTGCGAGACCGTCGCGATGAAGTCCTGCTTGGCCTGCTCGACCTCGCGCTGCGCCGTCACGTCGCGGGCGACCACGACGCCGAGCTGGCCGCTGCCCTCGGCGTCCGGTACCGGAGACACGGCGAGCGCGACCTCGCGCATGCGGCCGTCGGACGTGGTCAGCATGACCGGCATGCGCACCTGTTCGGCTTCGTGCACGTCCGCGATGAGCTGGGCGCCGTCGAGTGGCAGGCCGTTCTCGGTCGTGGCGTTGAGCGCCTCTCCCAGCGGCATGCCCAGCGCCGCGGCCTGGTTGCGGCCGGTCATCAGGGTCATGGCGGGGTTCCAGGACAGGACGCGGCCGCCACCGTCGACCAGCAGGATGCCGTCCGAGGCGTGCTGGACGATGGCGTCGAGGCGGCTGCGCTCGGCGGAGAGCTCTTCGAACAGCCGGGCGTGCTGGAGTGAGATCGAGGTCTGGTCGGCGAAGGTGGAGAACACGCTGCGCTCGCGCCGCTTGAACTTGATCGGTCCACGGAAGCCGATGACGAGCACGCCGAGGCGTCGGCCCACGCTCTCCAACGGCGCGATGATGACGGAGTGCAGGCCGAGGGCCGTGATCTCGGCCGCGATCTGCGGCGGCGCGGACGTGATGTTGGCCTCGGTGATGCCTGACGCCCCGAGCCCCAAGGCGAGCAGGCCGGGCACCTGGACGCCCTGCATGGTGCCGTCGTTCTCGAGGACGACCTCGGTCACCTCGCTGCCGAAGAGCGTGTCGGCCCCTCGGCTGACGGCACGCAACACTGCCCGGGAGTCGATGCGCTTGAGGCTGAGCGTGGCCGCGTGGAGCTGGCGCCAGGTCTCGCCCTCCTGCTGTGCTCGCAGGAAGTTGTTGTACGCCAGGTAGAGCAGCAGGAAGAAGAACGGGAGGAGTGCCGCAGTCGGGCGGTTCCAGTGGCCAACGGCGAGGGTGCCCAACCCCGCGGCACTGTTGCCGACGAAGACCAGCAGCCGCAGCTTGGCTCCACGCTGCCAGGCCGATCTGATGCCGATCTCCTGGGACCAGCCCACGGCGATCGACACCGCGATGGAGACCCACCAGTTATAGATGGCAGCCGCGACCACCCAGGCGATCGCCAGCCTGAGGTTGAGGTCGGCCGCGGAGGCATTGCGGTGGCCGGAGACGAGGACGAAGCCAAGCTCCGCCGCCACCGAGCCGGTGGCGAACGCTGCGGCGTTGAAGACGGTCTTTTCAAAGCCGCGACCGACCGCGAACTGACGGATGAGGAGGGTGGCGAACCCTAGCGCGATGAACCAGTCCCAGCCGGTCAGGGACACCCCGAGGATGAGGGCGGCCTCAGACCAGGTGAAGGTGTTGCCGTTGTGCCCGATGCGGATCTCGACCAGCCGCACGTCGCCGACGAGGACAGCAGCCGCGGCTGCGGAGAGCATGAGCAGGTGGGGGGACGGAGCTTGCACTCCGAGCGCCACCGCCCACGAGACCGCGACGAGCGCCGCCACGGCCAGGACCGTGACGAATACATGGACTCGCAGTCGTCCCCTTTCGGCGGGCGACTCGTCCACAGCGACAGTGGGGGTCAATGCCGCCATGCGCGACCTCGGGCACCCGTCGGTGCAGCATCCCAGGACTGGCTGGACCACTGGTCACCGGACCACTGATCTCCGGACCACTGATCTCCGGACCACTGGTCACCGGACCACTGGTCACCGGACCACTGGTCACCGGACCACTGGTCACCGGACCACTGGTCTCCGGACCACTGATCTCCGGACCACTGATCTCCGGACCACTGGTCTCCGTCCCACGCCTGGCAGGAGACGTCGATCTCGCCCTCGATGAGGGTCAGATCGGTCGAACCGGCGCAGGCGGCGAGGACGTGGAGCCCGCCCCGGCTCGCTTCGATGCTGCCGAGACCGGTGGCGCTGAGCGCCTGCGTGGGCGCGGACCCCACATAGGCGTAGACCGCCCGGTTGAGCCGAAGCTCACCGGCACCCTCACCAGCAGCAAGGGCCGTCGCCGACGATGTCCCGTTGAGCAGCTTCGCGGTGGACGTCAGGGCGTACTTGATCTTGTCCGGCGTCCAGCTCGGGTGCTTGGCGAGCAGGAGCGCGACGCCGCCGGTGGTGACGGCCGTGGCCTCCGAGGTGCCGCTGCCGCGGATGTAGCCGCCGTCGACGAGGGCTTGTGGGTTCTGCGCCTCGATGAGGGAGTCGGGTGAGCGGGTCGCGATGAGGGTGCGACCGGGTGCCACGAGATCGGGCTTGGCCGCGTTGTTGGCGGTCGGTCCACGCGAGGAGAAGCCGACCATCGCGTCGTCGGAGTTGTCCTGTGTGCCGAGGTCGTCGTAGGCACCGACCGTGATGACGGCTGGGTCGTCACCAGGCTTGGTGATCGTTCCACTGCTCGGTCCCTGGTTGCCGGCTGAGGTGACGACCGTGATGCCGAGGCCCCACAGCCGCTCGACCGCGAAGTCGAGAGGGTCAACCAACGGTGACTGGTTGGACGGGGTGCCCCACGCCAAGGCGGCGACCCGGATCCCCTTGGCCGGCCCGAAGGTGCCGATCCACTGCAGGCCGGCCAGCACCTGGGACACGTCGGTGACGCCGTTGCGGCCGGCGACCTTGACCGAGGTGATCGTCGCGCCGGGCGCGACGCCGGGGTACTGACCGCCCGAGGCGACGCCACTGCCCGCGATCAGGCCGGCCATGACCGTGCCGTGGCCGAAGGAGTCGAGCAGGCTGTTGCCCTCGCCGGAGAAGTCGACGCCGGCGGCAACATGGCCTACCAGGTCGGGCACGATCGAGACGCCGGTGTCGAGGAGCGCGACGCCGACGCCAGCCCCGGTGTCACCGATGCCCCAGATGCTGGGCGCGCGGACGCTGCCGGCGTACGAGGCGCCAGGAACCGTGGGGTCGTACGAGCTGCTGGCCGAGGTGAGCGTGGCGTTGGGGGTCACCGCCCGTACAGCGGCGGACCGGCTCAGGGCAGCGGCCTCGGCCGGGGAGACGTGGGCGGCGAAACCGTTGACGATCGACAGGGTGCGGTCGATGTGGCCGCCGGAGGCCCGTACCGCTGCAGCCACGGCGCGCGCTTGCCCGGGCTGCGCCTGGACGATCACCGACCGCAGGTGCGCGGACGGCCGTGCGGCGGTCCAGGCGGTGCCCGCACCAGTGGACGTCAAAGCCGAGGTCACGGCCAACACGCCGGTCGTCAAAGAGGTGCCTGCAACAAGCGCGAGGCGTCGTACTCTGAGCGTCATCCGGTAGTCCCCAAACCAGTCGGCGCAGCTGTCACGGGCAGCAATGGACGCGGCTCGGATGGGACAAAGCGTGCCATCCAGTCGTGCCAAAAGCCATGGCTGAACGCGTCATCTCGGAGAAATGACGCAGGCTGACGGTAATAGGACATGTTGGGTTTGGTCCAGAGGTACTACACGCATAGTTCATCAGTGCCACACCCATCGTGACCGGCATCGTCCAGGTGTCTGTACGGGTATGCAGACTATGTCCGTTTTCTGTGTCCCATAACGTCCATCGTGCCCGGTTTGGGCTCGGTGGGCGGCCACTAGGCCAAACGAGTGAAAAACTTCTCCGTCACGGCCTGGCTACCCTGCGTGGAGCCACTGAGACCGCTGTCGTGACCATGCAACCGACCCGATAGGCTTCCCCCGTACCGATCTTTCCCCCTGTTAAGGAGCACGTCGTGGCGACCATCGAGGCCGTTGGCGCCCGGGAGATTCTCGACTCCCGCGGCAACCCCACCGTCGAGGTAGAGGTGGCGCTCGACGACGGCACCATCGCCCGCGCCGCTGTCCCGAGCGGTGCCTCCACCGGCGCCTTCGAGGCGGTCGAGCTGCGTGACGGCGACAAGTCCCGCTACGGCGGCAAGGGCGTCCTCAAGGCCGTCGCGGCCGTCCTCGACGACATCGGCCCCGAGCTGGTCGGCTTCGAGGCGAGCGAGCAGCGCCTGGTCGATGCCGCGCTGATCGACCTCGACGGTACGGCCAACAAGGCCAAGCTCGGCGCCAACGCGATCCTCGGCGTGAGCCTGGCCGTGGCGCGTGCGGCTGCCGAGTCGGCCCAGTTGCCGCTGTTCCGCTACGTCGGCGGCCCCAACGCCCACGTCCTGCCGGTCCCGATGATGAACATCATCAACGGTGGCTCCCACGCCGACTCCAACGTCGACATCCAGGAGTTCATGATCGCGCCGATCGGCGCGGCCACGTACGGCGAGGCCCTGCGCTGGGGCGCCGAGACCTACCACGCGCTGAAGAGCCTGCTCAACAGCCGCGGCCTGTCGACCGGTCTCGGTGACGAGGGCGGCTTCGCGCCCAACCTCGAGAGCAACCGCGCCGCGCTCGACCTGATCAGCGAGGCGATCGGCCTGGCCGGCTTCACCCCGGGTCGCGACATCGCGCTGGCGCTCGACGTGGCGGCCAGCGAGTTCTTCAAGGACGGCGGCTACCAGTTCGAGGGCGCGCAGAAGACGGCCGCCGAGATGACGGCCTACTACGCCGGCCTCGTTGCTTCCTACCCGCTGGTCTCGATCGAGGACCCGCTCAACGAGGACGACTGGGAGGGCTGGGCGACGATGACCGCCGAGCTCGGCAGCAAGATCCAGATCGTCGGTGACGACCTGTTCGTCACCAACCCTGAGCGGCTCTCCCGCGGCATCAAGGAGAGCTCGGCCAACGCGCTGCTGGTCAAGGTCAACCAGATCGGCACGCTCACCGAGACCCTCGACGCCGTCTCCATGGCCCACCGCGCGGGCTTCCGCTGCATGATGAGCCACCGCTCGGGCGAGACCGAGGACACCACGATCGCCGACCTCGCGGTGGCGACCGACTGCGGTCAGATCAAGTCCGGTGCACCGGCCCGGTCCGACCGCGTGGCCAAGTACAACCAGCTGCTGCGCATCGAGGAGGAGCTCGACGACGCCGCCCGCTACGCCGGTGTGTCGGCCTTCCCGCGGTTCACCGCCGAGGCACAGTAGTCGGGTGCCCCAACCGCCCCAGGTCCGCCGCAGCTCACTGACCAGCCGGGCGGCGGTCCTGGCGCTGGTGCTGTGCACGCTCGTCCTGATGCTGGCCTACCCGGTGCAGCAGTACCTCGCGCAGCGCGGGGTGATCGCCAAGCTGCACCGGGCCAACACCGCCGCCCAGCTGCAGGTCGACGCCCTTGCGGCCCAGGACGCGCAGTGGTCCGACCCCGCGTTCGTGGCCCGCGAGGCACGTACCCGGCTGCACTACGTCATGCCGGGCGAGACCGAGTACGTCCTGGTGGGCGGCATCCAGCCCTCCGCCAGTCCGGCGCCGACGGCGGCCGCGTCCACCCCGACGCCGGGCACGTGGTACAGCAAGCTCTGGGGGACGGTCACGTCCGCCGATCACCCCGTGGTCAAGCAGACCTCGGCGGCCCCACTGCCTGCGCCCGTGCTGACAGCGACGCCCGCCCCGGTGATCCCGACGGCCGCGGCGCAGTGACCGAGGCCGAGCCCACCCTCGACCCGGCCGACATCGCCGTCGTGGCTCAGCAGCTCGGCCGGCAGCCCCGGGCGATGCGGCGCGTGGCGGCCCACTGCCCATGCGGCCTGCCCGACGTCGTCGAGACCTCGCCCCGGCTGCCCGACGGCAGCCCGTTCCCGACCTTGTTCTACCTGACGTGCCCCAAGGCCGCCTCGGCGATCGGCCGGCTCGAGGCCGCCGGCGTCATGCGCGAGATGACGGCCCGCATCGCCGACGACCCCGACCTGGCCGCGGCCTACCAGGAGGCGCACGACGACTACCTCCGTCGCCGCGACGCCCTCGACGCGCTGCCCAAGCGGGTGAGCGCCGGCGGCATGCCGACCCGCGTCAAGTGCCTGCACGTGCTGGTCGCCCACTCGCTCGCCGTCGGGCCCGGCATCAACCCGCTGGGCGACGAGGCGCTCGCGATGCTGCCGCCGTGGTGGACTCAGGGTCCCTGTGTTGCCGGTGGTGACGCGTGACCCGCGTTGCCGCGATCGACTGCGGCACCAACTCGATCCGGCTGCTCGTCGCCGATGTCTCGGACGACGGCCTGGTCGACGTGTCCCGTCGTATGACCGTGGTGCGACTCGGTGAAGGCGTCGACCGTACGGGCGCGTTCTCCGCTGAGGCGATCGCCCGCACCCTCGAGGCTCTCCAGTCGTACGCGGACGAGATCGCCTCGCTCAGCGTCGACCGCGTCCGCATGGTGGCCACGTCAGCCGCTCGCGACGCCGCCAACCGCGACGACTTCCTCGACGCAGCAACGGAAGTGCTCGGAGTGCGGCCCGAAGTCATCAGCGGTGACGAGGAGGCGCGGCTGTCATTCCTCGGGGTGACCCGCGGACTGCCCGCCAGCGTCGGCAGCGGTCCGCCGTTCCTGGTAGTCGACATCGGCGGTGGCTCCACCGAGCTGGTGCTCGGCTCCGAGGCGGTGACCGCCGCCCAGTCGGTCGACATCGGCTGCGTGCGGCTGACCGAGCGGTCGTTGCCGTCTGATCCACCTGGTGCCGCGGAGATCGAAGCGGCCAGCCGGGTCGTCGACCAGGTGCTGGCGTCAGCGCTCGAGACCGTGCCGGTACGGGACGCGGCGACCTTGGTCGCGGTTGCCGGATCAGCAACGACGGTTGCCGCGATCGCGCTCGGCCTCGACGCCTACGACCCGTACAAGATCCACGGCTCGGTCCTGACCGCCGTGCAGGTGCACGAGGTCGCCGACCAGCTGCTGGCCATGACGCGGGCGCGGCGGGCGGCCCTACCGGTGATGCATCCGGGGCGGGTCGACGTGATCGGCGCCGGCGCGCTGATTCTGTCGCGCGTGGTCGAGCTGACCGATGTCGACGAGGTCGTCATCAGCGAGCGCGACATCCTCGACGGCATTGCGCACTCCGTTGCCGAGTCGATCGGCTGAGCCGGTGGACCGGACGCGGCAGGGCTACGACCGGGTCGCCGAGCAGTACGCAGCCCAGGTCGGTGGCGAGCTGGCCGGCAAGCCGCTCGACCGGTCGTTGCTCGAGGCGTTCGTGGTGTCCTGCGACGGCGGCCTGATCGCCGACATCGGCTGCGGGCCAGGACATGTGGCCGCCTACCTCGCCGCCGCTGAGGCCCAGGTCGTAGGGCTTGACCTCTCTCCGCAGATGTGTGCAGTCGGCCGGCGTGCGACGTCGTTGCCCTTCGTTGCCGGCGACATGACGGCTCTGCCGCTGACGTCGAGTGTCGTCGCCGGCGTGGTGTGCTGGTACGCGGTCATCCACCTCGACGGCGCTGGGCGGCTGGCCGCGTACCGGGAGATGGCGCGGGTGCTCCGCCCCGGCGGGCAGGCGCTGATCGCGTTCCACACCGGTGACAGTGCGGTGCCGATGGGTGGCGCTGTCGTGCTGAGCGAGTTCATGGGCCAGCCGGTCGACCTGACGTTCCGCTATCTCGACCCTGCAGCGGAGACAGAGGTGCTGGCCTCGGCGGGGCTGGCGCTCGTCCAGCGGTGGGACCGCGACCCGTACCCCGAGGTCGAGCACGCCAGCCAGCGCTCCTACCTGCTCGCGACGCGCTGAGGCGGGCAGTCGCGTGAGGCGAGTGGGCGTGTCGCACGATGTCTTTTCGGGTCGGTTGCCGTGCCGCGACTGCACACACACTGCGTCGCTGCGGGTCTCTTTGTCCCGGTATAAGGGCGTCTCAACCGGCGTTTGTCTGCTTTCGCAGCACGACAACAGGGTGACCGGGAGTAGGCAGGGGTCAGCGACGACGACGTCGTCAATCGCGCGAGCGTCGGCTCGACTGACCCCTCGGCGGTCGCCAGCCTTGCTCCGCGCTGAACGACGGACCCGAGCTGTTCGCCTCTACTCGTCATGCGTAACAGGCATTGTCGGAGCAGGATCAGGCCGCGCGGACCGACCCGGCTTGGTGACAGCCGGCAACGGTCGCCTCGACGAGCGCGAGCAGGCGCGGCCGGATCACGTCCTCACTGAACCGCTCCACGGCCCGCCGTCGCCCGGCCTGCCCCAGCTCGTCAGCCTGCTCGGGGTCGTCGGCGAGGCGCGCGATGGCGTCGGCCAGCGCCGGTGTGTCACCGGGGGCGACCACGAGGCCGCAGCCCTCGACGGTGGAGCGCAGGTCGGACACGTCGGTGACGATGAGCGCGCAGCCCATGCTCAGGGCGTCGTAGATCTTGGCGGGCATCTGGCCCTTGGTCGCCGGCCCCGAGTCCTGAGCGAGCACGACGAGGTCGGCGACGCTGAGGAAGCGGGGCAGATCAGCGACCGGCTGTGTGCCGAGCGAGCGGATGTACGGACGCTCGGGGAGCCCGGTGCTGCCACCGACAGTCAGGAAGATGATGTCTTCGCGACCCAGCAGGTCGAGGGCCTCGACGATGGACTGCAGGCCTTTGTGCCGCCGCGCTGAGCCCATGAAGACGATCACCGTCTGCGAGGGCGACAGCCCCAGCGCCGCCCGGGTCGTCTGACGGTCGAACAGGGCGGGATCAAGCGTGGAGGTGTCGCGCGCGTGCTCGATCACCGTGCCGCCGAAGCGCTTGGCAAGCCACGTCGAGGAGACGGTGACGGCGTCGGCACGCGAGGCGAGCCGCTCGGCCCTCGCGGACTGCCACAACGAGTGGGGTTGGTGGACGTCGAAGACCATGCGCGCCACCCACTTGGTCTCGTGGCGGAACCGGCTCCGGAACATCGCCTGGATCGACTCGAGGCGAAATCCCAGCTCCCAGTCGTCGATGTCCGCGATGAGGGGGCGCGGGCGCTGACGCTGCGCCTCCAGTGCGACGCCCAGGCTCGACGGCAGCTCCTTGACCGAGTACAGGAGGTCGCCGGACACCTCCGCAGCCATGGCCGCGGTTGCTGTCTCCGGGATGATCCGGACGGGGACGGTGGTGTCGTCACGCAGCGGCGCCCAGATCTCGCCGGAGGATGCCGGCCCGACGATCTCGACCTCGTGGTGCTGGTGCAGCAGGCGGGCCAGCACGTGCGCGCGGCCCAGCGCGTTGGTCGACAGGTTGTGGCTGAGAAGAGAGATCTTCATGCGGTTCCTTGGCTGGTTAGCGTCGAGACAACGTGCGCTCCGGCCGAACGCCGGACGTGCGCTGTCAGGAACGGGCCACCCTGCCCGCCTACCGTGCGGTGGAACAGACCAGGTCCGGCCTGTGCACCGGATCATGCCCTTTGATCACGATTGTAACCGAGCGTGTCCAGTGGCCCACCTTGGGCTCTTGCCGCTACCGGCTCAGCCGGCTGACGAGGGCCTCCTTTACCGCGGGCCACTCGTCCTTGAGGATGCTGAAGACGACCGTGTCGCGCCACGTACCGTCATCTCTCTTTTGCTCGCGCCGCAGCACTCCTTCCCGCTGGGCGCCGAGCTTGGCGATGGCGGCCTGGGAGCGAGTGTTCAGCAGGTCGGTCTGGATCTTGACCCGGTTGTAGCCGCACTCGTCGAAGCAGTGCGACAGCAGCAGCAGCTTGGCCTCTGGGTTGACCTCGGTGCCCCACCACGGGCTGCCGTACAAGGTCGACCCGAGGTGGATGCTCTCGTTGTGCAGGCTCGCCTCCATGAGCGACGACGTGCCGACGAGCGTGCCGGTCGGGCCGAGGTCGGAGTCCTGCGCCAACCGGACGGCATAGGCGTTGCGCCCGCCACCCTTGCCATCGGCCTTTCCTTGCCCAGCAAGGAATCTCTCGTGTACGAGGGCCCGCGCATCATCGACCGACGTGGGGCTGCGGTGCATCACGTAGCCCACGCTGTAGATCGTCGGGTCGGCGAGCAGCGGGTACAGCTCCGGCACGTCGTCTTCGCTCAACAGGCTGAGCACGACGTGGCGTCCGACGAGAGGGTGGCCCGTGGGCAGAGTCGTCACCCGCCCGACCCTAGTGAGTGCCGCTGGCTGCTGCCTCGAGATTTCAGGCTGGGAAGGCGATGACCTGGCCCATGGCCGGGTCAAAGCTGTGCGTGAGGTAGCCGTGAACCTGGTCCACCGGCATGGGCCGGGAGAAGTGGTAGCCCTGGCCCAGGCTGCAGCCGAGCCGGCGCAGCTCTGCCGCCTGCCACGGGTGTTCGACGCCTTCTGCGAGGGTCGTCATCTGCAGGGTCAGGCCCAGGGCAAGGATCGCGCTGGCGAAGGCGCTGTTCTCGCCGCGGCCGTCGAGGTCGTCGACGAAGGTCTTGGCGATCTTCAGCATGTCGATCGGCAACTGGCGCAGCTGGCCGAGCGAGGAGTAGCCCGTACCGAAGTCGTCGAGGGCGATCCTGATGCCGAGCGCCCGCAGCTGCTGCAGGACGACGGTGGAGGCATCGGCGTCGCGCAGCATGAGGTTCTCGGTGATCTCGAGGACGAGGGTGTCCGGCTCGAGCTCACTGGTGGACAGCAGCTCAGCCACCTGGTTGACGAGTTCGGGAAGGCGTACTTGCAGCGGCGAGAGGTTGACCGTCACGTAGATCGGCTTGGTGCGCGGGAAGGCGTGCTGCCAGGCTGCGGCCTGGGCGACAGCCTCGGTCAGCACCAGCCGGCCGACGTCGGCGATGAGCCCCGTCTCCTCGGCCATCGGGACGAAGGTGTCGGGCCCCAGCAGGCCGAGGTCGGGGTGCTGCCAGCGCACGAGCGCCTCGAAGGCCACGGGCAGGCCCGTCGCGAGCTCGATGATCGGCTGGTAGAAGACGCGGAACTCGCCGCGCTCGACGGCGACGGCGAGGTCGGCCTTGAGCCGGTGCCTCGCCGCGACCTGGGCGCTCATCGTCGGCTGGAACAGCTGGAACGATCCCTTGCCGTGGGCCTTCGCCATGTACATCGCGAGGTCGGCGTTGCGTAGCAGCTCGTCCGAGCTGGTGATGCCGGCAGCGGGAGCGATGCCGATGCTCGCGCCGATGCGCACGTCCTGGCCGGAGATGGAGAACGGCAGCCGCAGTGCGTCGTTGATCCGCGACGACACCATCTGGGCGTCCTCGACGTCGGCGATCTCCTCGAGCAGTACGGCAAACTCGTCGCCACCGAGCCGTGCCGCGTTGTCCTCCGGTCTGAGGCAGGCGGTGATGCGCTCGCCCACGGCCACCAGCAGCTGGTCGCCGGCGGCGTGACCGAGGGTGTCGTTGACCGTCTTGAAGTCGTCGAGGTCGATGAAGAGCACAGCGCCTGAGTTGGCTGGATTGCCTGCCACCAAAGCATTGTCGACGTACTGCGCAAAGAGGGTGCGGTTGGCCAGTCCGGTGAGCGGGTCGTGGAACGCGAGGTGCTTGAGCCGTTGCTCGAGCTCGCGCAGCTGGGTCAGCGACTGCTCGAGGCGACCGTTCTCTAGGGCGACGGAGGTGTGGCTCGCCAGGGTCTCGAAGAGCCGGGCGTCCTCGGTGTCAAAACTGACGCCGCCCACGCGGTTGCCGACGACGGCCATGCCGAACGCACGGCTCTCGCCCCGCAGTGCGGTAACCATCGCGTCGGTCAGGCCCTGGGAGACAAGGAAATCGTCGTAGACCGTGACCCCCGTCGGGTGCTGCAGCAGCAGCGTCTCGGGGTGCCGGGCCAGCTTGCGCCACAGTTCCTGGGCGCTGGCCTCCTCGACGGCGGTCATCACCTCGGCGTCCCCCGCATCGGAGACGCGGGTGCGGCGCATCTCCTCGCCTTCGCCTGTCACGAACAGCATCTGCGCGGTCTCGGCGCGGAACATCTCCCGCGCCTGCGCGACCAGCGCAAGGACGGCCTGCTCCAGCTCGGGTGTCTCGCTCAGGATGCGGGTCGAGGCGTAGAGGAACTCGAGACTCTCGTGCTTCTCGCGCTCCCGCAGGTAGGCCCCGTACGAGAGGAAGACCGTGGCGATCGGAACCACCAGCAGGAAGGTCGCCTGGGGTGAGTGCAGCAGCAGCGAGCCCGCGATGAGACCCATGCTGGTGTTGGTGACGGCGGCGACCGCGGCCATGATGAGGACGGTCTTCAGCCGGTCGGGCTGCAGCCGGCCTTCCGACACCGAGATGGCGGCGACGACCATGACGCCGGCGATCAGCGCGGCGGTCATGCACGCGGCGAGGGCGGCCAGCCAGACCGCGGGGTCGTACACCGAGCCACGGGGGACCAGCGCGTGGAACACCGTGATCGCTGCGGCCACGGCGAGTGCGTCGAGTGAGAGGTTGAACATCACCTTCTGCGACGACAGCCTGCGGTGCACGGCCAGGGCCACCGTGCTGCCGACGAGCTGGGCCAGCATGATCTCCCAGGACGACGCGAACAGCAGGCCCAGGACGAGGGCCACCTCGCTCAACGAGAACGAGTGCGCGTCACGCCGGAAGTGCAGGTGGACCAGGCTGACGCCGGCGATGTAGTCCATCGGCGCGAGCACCCACCAGGCGATGTGGAACCCGGTGATCGAGGCGGGCTGGTGGACCAGGTGCGTGAAGTACAGCAGCGCCGTCGCGAGCGCGAGACCGAGCGTGAGCAGCCCGATACGGGCGCTCGTGCTGAGCGCCCGTGCTCGAGGACTTCCACGCATGATCATCAGGTATGCCTTCGACGGCTCTGTCGGGTGCCATGAGGTCCGATTGGCTCAGTCCCAGTCGCTCCCGGACCAGTCGTCGCCGCTCCAGTTGTCATCGCTCCACGTGCTGCCGCTCCAGGTGCTGCCGCTCCACAGCGATCCGCTCCACAGGCTGCCGCTCCACAGCGAGCCACTCCAGACCGACCCGCTCCAGACGCTGCCGCTCCACGTGCTGCCGGTCCAAGTGCTGCCGCTCCAGTTGCTGCCCTTGAGGCGGTCGCCGACGCCGGCCATCCAGTACGGCGGCTGCCAGACGTTGGCGTCCCACGTGCCGCCCCACGAACGGACCAGGAAGCGCTGGTAGCCGTACGCGTGGCGGTAGCTCTGCCAGGCGTCAGGCACCGGGGCGTCGACCGCCGCGGCGAGGTCGAGGGCGCCTGCGCCCTCAGTGGCCGTGGTCTCGCCGTCCAGCGGCGCGGCCGTGCCCTTGAGCAGTGCCTTGACCTGGTCCGGCGTGATGCCCGGGTGCTGGCTGATGATCAGGGCGGCGGCGCCCGCGGTGACGGCCGTCGCCTCCGAGGTGCCGCTGCCGCGGAAGAGCGTGTCGCCCACCTGGCCGGTCTTGCCGTACCGCTGGTCGATGTAGCTGCCCGGGTCGCGCAGGCCGATGACGTGCGTGCCGGGTGCGACCAGGTCGGGGCTGCGGTTGTAGCCGTTGCCCGTGTTGGAGAACGACGCCACCGCGGTGCCGTCCTGCGCGCCGACAGCGATGTCGTACGGGTCCGCCGCCGGCAGGTCGACCGCCGAGGCGCCGTTGTTGCCGGTGGAGGCGACGACCGTCAGGCCGTAGGCCCAGGCCCGTTCGACGGCTGCGGCCAGCGGGTCGAAGACGTAGTTGCGTCCGGGGATGCCCACGGACAGGTTCAGGACGCGGATGTTGAGGTTGTTGTCGTCCTTGTGCTGCACGGCCCAGTCGACGCCGGCGACCACGGAGGACTCGGTGGTGACGCCCAGCGCGTCGGCGACCTTGACGCTGACCAGGTTGGCCTCGGGCGCGATGCCGACGTACTGCGAGGGGTCGCTGTACGGGCGCGCGGCGTCGTCGGTGCGACCGGCGATGATGCTCGCCATCATCGTGCCGTGGCCGAACGTGTCGCGGAGCTTGAGCGCGGGGATCAGCGACTGGGGCGTGAGGTCGGGGCCGTAGAAGACGTTCTGGCGCAGGCCGTCCACGTCGACCACGCCGGAGTCGATGAGCGCGACGCCGACGCCTTGGCCGTAGAGACCTTGGGCCCAGTACGCGCTGGCACCGGTCTGGCTCTCGAGGGCGGCGGGCGCACCCACGTCCGTCGTCGGGTCGTAGGCCGAGCCCTGCAGGTGCAGTACGCGGTCCGGCGTGACGGCGAGCACGCCGTCGGAGCGGCCCAGCGTGGTGCCCGACGGCACGGTCGCCGAGAAGCCGTTGACGATGCCGAGCTTGCGGGTGATCGTGCCGCCCGCCGCGGAGACGGCGTGCTCAGCCTTGGCCAGGGCGTCCGGCAGTGCCTGGACGATGACCTGCTGCAGCACCGACGCATGAGCGCCGCTCGCACCTGCCTGCCCGAAGCCGGTACCCGGCATGAGCAGTGCGGTCGCCGTGGCTGCGGCTAGCGCAGCGCGGCGGCGACCCTTGCGGTCGCCCCAGCTGACCCCGTATGCCTGCATCGTGATCCCTCCCCAGCACG
Source organism: Acidothermaceae bacterium B102 (assembly GCA_033097465.1). Lineage (GTDB taxonomy): Bacteria > Actinomycetota > Actinomycetes > JAWWOL01 > JAWWOL01 > JAWWOL01. The sequence continues at coordinate 596,542 of AP028633.1, read as the reverse complement.
CGAACCCCTCCGCGTGATCTCTCTCTCAGTGTCATCGCGTGATTACTTTCTGCAATCACCCGTTCGCGTGCTCATGTTTTCGTGGTCGGCGTCGGGCGCCGCCCGGTCTCGTACCAGATGTCCGGAACGTCGGTGCCCGTCGACACGAACGGGCTCGCCAGGATCGGCCGTCCGGAGCAACTGCGGTTGCTCCCGGCGGTCGTGAGGGAGAGGGTGGAGTCATGACAGACAACGTTGCGCACGGTGAGCATGTGGAGTTCGGCGAGGGATCCAGCGGCTACCTCGCCCGTCCGGCTGAGGGCACCGGCCCTGGCGTGGTCGTGATCCAGGAGTGGTGGGGCCTCAACCCGCACATCGAGGACATCGCCGACCGTCTCGCGGCCGAGGGGTTCGTCGCTCTCGCGCCTGACCTCTACCACGGCAAGGTGACCCGCGAGCCCGACGAGGCGACCAAGCTGATGATGGGCCTCGCCATGGACGGGGCGGCGGTCGACATCGTCGCCGCAGCCGGCTACCTCTCCGGTCACGAGGCGACCGGCGGCCAGGGCATCGGCGTCATCGGCTTCTGCATGGGCGGCAGCCTCGCGCTGTGGTCGGCCACGCTGTCCGACGACATCGTCGCCACGGTCGGCTTCTACCCCGCCATGCCGTGGGAGAAGATGAGCCCGACCTGGTCGCGCTACCAGGACAAGGCCGCACTGCTGCACGCCGACGAGCACGAGGGCGGCGTCAACGGCGAGGGCGTCCTGGCGGCCGAGAAGGCGATCGAGAACGCCGGCGGCGAGGTCTCGGCTTTCGAGTACCCCGGCACCGACCACGCCTTCTTCAACGACACCCGGCCCGAGGTCTACGCGCCCGAAGCCGCCGCCCTCGCCTGGGAACGCACGATCGCTTTCCTGAACGACCGCATCGCTCCCTGACGTTGGTCGTCGCTCCCGGCACCGGCTGGCCGGGCGACCAGGCTTCGGCCGCCACCCCGGTGGCACTGGTCCCGGCCGATGTGGTCGCCCTGGCCGGGTCGGCGGCCGACCTGGCCGAGAACGACGCCCGCATGTCGGTCTGCCGGGCCTGCCCGCGGCTGGTCGCGTGGCGCGAAGAGGTTGCCCTCGTCAAGCGGGCGGCCTTCCGCGACGAGCCGTACTGGGGACGGCCGATCACGGGTTTCGGGCCGGCCGATGCGGCGATCGGGGTGGTGGGGCTCGCGCCCGCCGCGCACGGCGGCAACCGTACCGGCCGGGTTTTCACCGGCGACCGCAGCGGCGACTGGTTGTTCGCTGCGCTCTGGCGGGCCGGGTTGGCTGCGCAGCCGACTTCGGTCACGGCGAGCGACGGCCAGGAGCTGATCGACACCCGGATGATGGCCGCGGTGCGGTGCGCTCCGCCGGCCAATGCGCCGACGCCCGGCGAGCGGGACACCTGTCGGCCGTGGCTGTCGCGCGAGCTGTCGCTGCTGCCGTCACTGCGGGTGCTCGTCGTGCTGGGCGGTTTCGGCTGGCAGGCGCTGCTGCCCGTACTGAAAGATCTCGGGTACGCGCTGCCGGTGCCGCGGCCGCGGTTCGGTCACGGCGTCGAGGTGGCGCTCGGTGACCTGACCCTCGTCGGCTGCTTCCACCCGTCGCAGCAGAACACGTTCACCGGCAAGCTCACCGAGCCCATGCTTGACGCCGTGTGGGCCCGCGCGCGCACCCTCGCCGGCCTCCCGCCGCTCCCCGTTCCATGATCACAGTGCCCTCATCGTCGTGAATCGGCCCGCATCGCGACGATGAGCGCACTTTGGTTGTGAAAGGCGGAGGGGGCCGACCCGGGCCGAATCGCCTCGATGGCTGCCGGTAGGCTCAGCCTCATGGCGACCACTCAGCGTCCGCACATTCTGATCGTCGGCGGCGGCTACGTCGGGATGTACACGGCGTTCCGGCTGCAGCGCAAGCTCAAGCCGGGCGAGGCCACGATCACCATCGTCGAGCCCAACTCGTACATGACCTACCAGCCGTTCCTGCCGGAAGCCGCCGCGGGCAACCTCGAGCCGCGCCACGTGGTGGTGCCGCTGCGCAAGGTGCTCCCCAAGTGCCAGGTGCTGTCCGGCTCGATCTCGGCGGTCAACCACGCCAAGCGCACCGCGACATTCGTGCCGCTCGAGGGCGAGTCCCGCGAGGTCTCGTACGACATCCTGGTCATGGCGCCCGGCTCGATCGCGCGGACCCTGCCGATCCCCGGGCTCCGCGAGCAGGGCATCGGGTTCAAGAGCGTCGCCGAGGCCATCTACCTGCGCAACCACGTGCTGACCCGGCTCGACATCGCGGCGAGCACCCACGACCGCGAGCTGCGCCGCCGTGCCTTGACCTTCACCGTCATCGGCGGTGGTTACGCGGGCATCGAGTGCCTGGCCGAGCTCGAGGACATGGCTCGGGACGCGATCCGGTTCTACAGCGGGCTCGAGGCGTCCGACATGCGTTGGGTGCTCGTCGAGGCGACCACCCGGATCCTGCCCGAGGTGAGCCTGCAGATGGGCGGCTACACCATCGACCAGCTGCAGCAGCGCGGCATCGAGGTCAAGCTCAAGACCCGCGTCGAGTCGATGGTCGACGGCCATGTCGTGCTCGACGACGGCACCGAGTACGACGGCGAGACCATCGTCTGGACCGCCGGCGTCAGGCCCAACCCGTTGCTCAACGAGACCGACCTGCCGCTCGACGACAAGGGCCGGCTCAAGGCCACCGCCGAGCTCACCGTCGACGGCGTCGATGCTGCCTGGGCCGCCGGTGACAGTGCCGCGGTGCCCGACCTGACCAAGGAGGAGACCGGCGCGACCACGGGCCCCAGCGCCCAGCACGCGGTGCGCCAGGCCAAGCACCTCGCCGACAACCTCATCCGGTCGCTGCGCGGGGAGCCTTTGACCCCCTACCGCCACGCCTACGCCGGTTCGGTGGCCAGCCTCGGGCTGCACAAGGGGGTCGCCGAGATTTACGGGGTCAAGCTGACCGGCATCGTGGCGTGGTTCATGCACCGCAGTTACCACCTGTCGCGGGTGCCGACGTTCAACCGCAAGGTTCGGGTCATGGCCGACTGGACGCTGGCGCTGTTCTTCCGCCGCGAGATCGTGTCCCTCGGCTCGTTCGCCGACCCGAAGAAGGCGTTCGCCGAGGCCGCCGCGCCGCCGGCCAAGAAGTGACCCTGCTCGCGGTCTCGGTCATCGGGGTCGACCGCCCCGGCATCATCGCGGCTGTCACCGGCGCGCTGGCCCAGGTCGGCGGCAACCTCGAGGACTCGTCGATGACCATCCTCGGCGGCCACTTCGCGATGTCGCTCATCGTGTCGCTCGATGCTGATCCGCAGGTGGACGAGCACGCGGTACGGGCGGTGCTCGAGCCGATCACGGCGTCCCTCGGGCTGGCGGCCTTCGTCGGCAAAGTCACCGACCAGCCCGACCACACCAGCCTCGGCTCGCCCTACGTCGTCTCGGTCCACGGCGCCGATCGGCCGGGCATCGTCTCCCGCGTCATGGGCGTGATCGCCTCGTACGGCGGCAATGTCAGCGATCTGACGACGCGACTCAGCGGCGACCTGTACGTGGTGGTGGCCGACGTCGAGGTGCCGCTTGCTGTCGACATCGAGGCGCTGCGGGCATCGCTCGACGCGGCGGCCGACGAGCTGGGGGTCGAGATCACCGTACGGGCGGCTGAGCCGGACCTGCTGTGATCCGTGCTGTCGTGCTGGCGCCCGAGCGGGTGCTGTCCCGGCCCGCGCTCGACGTCGACCCGGGTGACCCGACCGTGGTCCAGCTCGCCGCCGACCTGGTGGACACGATGCGCGCGTACCCCGGTTGTGTGGGGTTGGCTGCCCCGCAGATCGGCGATGGGCGCCGGGTGTTCTGCCTCGACGTGACCGGCCACCCCAAGGCGAAGTCGTGTGCCGGGCTCGTCGTGCTGGCCAACCCGGTGCTGGTCTCGGGCGAGGCACCCAAGGTGGGTCGCGAGGGGTGCCAGTCGGTGCCCGACCTCACCGGTGACGTGGCGCGGTTTCGCCGCGTTCTGGTGCGCGGCCTCGTCGTCGGGACCGGCGCAGAGCGGACGTACGAGGCCGACGCGTTCGAGGCCCGGGCGTTCCAGCACGAGCTCGACCACCTCGCCGGCGTGCTCTTCCTCGACCGGGTGGCCGGCGCGCACGCTATCTTCCAGCGGAAGACCTACCGCTAGGCCCCCGTAGTCCAACCGGCAGAGACAGGCCCCTTAAAAGGGTTCCAGTGAGGGTTCGAGTCCCTCCGGGGGTACGGCCGTCCAGGAGGTGCCGATGCCCGAGCGCAACCGGGTCACGCCGCTGGGCGACATCGAGGCGCTGCCGCTGCGCGGGGCGTGGACGGGCAACCGCGGGGTCCTGCACGAGGGCCACGAGATCGTCCGGTTCCACGCGAGCGATCTCTGGATCACCTGTGCGCTGACGTTCCGCGACTACGGCCGCGAGCAGTGGCTGCCGCGACGCTGGACCCACCTGTTCTTCCACGACGAGGCGGTGTCATTCGCCGCAGGACACCGGCCGTGCGGGGAGTGCCGACGGGGTGACTACGTCGCCTACCGCGATCGCTGGCCCGGACCCCGCCCGTCGGCGCGTGACATGAACCATCAGCTGCACGGCGAGCGCATCGTTCGCGGCACGCACCGGCGGCGGCTGCACGAGCTGCCGGTGCGCGGGCTGCCCGACGGCGTCTTCGTGCTGGTCGACGGGCGGACCAGCCTGGTGCTCGGCGGGTCTCTGGTGGAGTGGACACGCGAGGGGTACGCGGCGCGGCGGCCGAGGCCGGTGAGGGGCACCGTCCCCGTGATCACGCCGCCGTCGACGGTCGCCGTCCTCGTCGCTGGCTACCCGGTCCAGCTCGACGAGGGCGCCAAGATCGTTTTGCCCTGACTCGGATGGGTGCGTCCGACTGTGGGCCTAACGGCCGAACGCCGTACGGCCGACGGGTCTGTGAGCGCGCCCCCGGTCCCCCGATCATTAGACCGTGACCAGCTGGGGCGAGATGACGCACCTTGCCGGGGTACGGGCGGAGTGTCTGCCTGATCCCGCGGAGGACGGCGCCCATGGGCTGATGGAGCGCATGCGGGTGATGCTCGGTTTCGCCGCTACGCCGCCCTGCGGTCACCCCGGCTGCCCCGCCTGCAACGGCTGACCCTCGCACCCCTGAGTAGCGTCTGCCTCGTGCAGGACGCCGTGCTCGAGCAGGAGCTAGCCCGACTGGTCTCCCGCCTGCGCAGCATCGGCGGGCCCCGGCTCGCCGCGGTCTCCGTGCCGCCGTTCACCAAGCGGGCTGACGCGATCAACCATCTCGTACGGGAGCTGGTGGTGGTCGCCGACGAGGCGCACGGCTTTCCGTCCCGGCTCGACGACGTCCTGCTCGGGGACCAGCTGGCGGTGGTCGGTGGCGATGCCCTGCGGACGTTGCGGTCTCGAGGGTCGGCGGACGAGGTGCTGTTCGTGCTGGGCGAGGTGGTGCTGCACCGCTTCGACCTCGATGGCTCGCTGCCCAAGGGGGACGCGATCACCGCGCTCGGCGGCGGTGACGTCGTGGCCCGGTTGCGGGCCCGCTGCCCCGCCGGCGGCGGATAGCTCCTGCAAACCGTATGTCCTGCACGCCCCCCGCGTGCAGTTCTGGGACTGCACCCTCTGTGCGTGCAGTTCATACCGTCGGCCGAGGGACCATGGCGGCGGCCGGTCAGGCTCGGGTGATCAGCCAGGCGGCCAGGCCGAAGCCCATGAAGGCGATCACGACCCGCAGGCCGGCGGGGTGGGCGCGCCGCGTGATCATCGGTCCGACCAGGCCGCCGAGGGTGGCCCCCACGGCGAGGGGCACGGCCGCCCGCCAGGACACCGGTCCCAGCAGGGCGAACGCCACTGCGGGCAGCACATCGGCGATGGTCAGCACGGCATTCTTGAGTGCGTTGGCGCGGGCGAGGCTCGGGTCGACCAGCAGCAGCATCGCCGACAGGATGAGAATGCCTGCCCCTGCGCCGAAGTAGCCGCTGTAGCCCGACACCAGGAACACGGCCGCCGTTGCGTGAGCGTGGCCGTTCGGCTGCTCCCCGCGACGGGCGGTGAGGCGCGGTTGCAGGAGCAGCAGCACCGAGGCCGTGGCGATCAGGAACGGCACGATCCAGTTGAAGACCCCTGCGGGCGTGACCAGCAGCAGGAACGCGCCCGTCAGTCCACCGGCCATGGCCACCGGCGCCCACCGTCGCAGCATGCGCTGCTGTCCGACGAGCTCGACTCGCGAGCCGAGGGTCGAGCCAATGCCGCTGCCCACGAGGGAGACCGCGTTGGTGACGTTGGCGGCCAGCGGGGACAGGCCGACCGCGAGCAGGGCGGGGTAGGAGACGAGAGACGTGATGCCGCCGGCGGTGCCGATGACGCCCGCCACGCCGCCGGCAGCGGTGAGGAAGAGCATGTCCGGCGCGGTGATCACGATGGGTCGACCCTAGGCCGCGCGGGCCGTGGGGTCAGGCTGGTTTCTCAGCGGGCGGTCTGCAGCCCGACCGCTCGCTGGATGGTGGGCAGCAGGGCCTCGGTCCAGAGCCGGTAGCCGTGGGCCGACGGGTGGAACCGGTCATCGCTGAGCGACTCGGGATCGGCGCGGAACTGCGGGCCACAGATCAGGCCGAGCGGTACGGCTGCGCCGCCGGCCTCGCGTACCGCAAGGTCCTGGACGCGGGCCACGCGACGTCCCTGCCAGGCGACCAGCTGGCGCAGCGGCGGCAGGAAGTTGCGGGCACCCATGTCGGGGCAGGTACCGACCACGACGGCAACGCCCTCGGCGCGCAGCCGTGAGACGGCGGTCGCCTGCTGGTGCAGCACGCGCGCGAGCGGGGTGCCGTGCGTGGCGTCGTTGGCGCCGATCAGCATCAGGACCGCGTCGGGGTGGCCGAGCAGGGCGCGGGACACCTGGGGCCCGAGGTCGCCCGTACGAGAGCCGGCGATGGCGACACTGGTGAGCGTGACGCGGCGCTCGGTCGAGAGGGCGGCGGCGACCTGGGCGCCGACGGTGTCCTCGGTGAGGTCGACCCCGACGCCGGCGGCCGTGGAGTCGCCGACGATCGCGAGGCGCAGCGGCACGTCGGCCGGGTCGCCGAACTCGCCCTCGACCTCGGGGGCGCTGTCCGGGAGCAGGTAGGGGCGGGTGCGGGCGACGACGGCCTCGGCGAAGAGGAGGGCGACGGTGCCTGCGGCCAGGCCCACCGAGGTGGCGGCCAGGGAGCGGGCGGCGCGCTGGGGAGCGTTCACGCCCTGCACGCTACGCCTTCCGCCTGGGAAGGGCAGCGCGTCTCGCGCACCCGCGTGTCAGGCGCTAATGATCCGCTGGGCGTGACCTGACTCGTCGGACGCGGCATCGGGCTCGACGATGCGCGGGTGCATCTCGTAGTCCTCGGTGTGGTTCATGATCCCGTACGCGAGGGCGATGGCCGCGCCGACCGCGAACACGACGCCGCCCGCGATGCCGAGCCACCACGACTTGAACGGCAGCGCGAGGCCCAGCAGGCAGCTGCCCGCAAGCATGATGTAGACGGCGACCCAGTCGACGACCGGAGTCTCGTGCCCGCCACCTGGCTGACTGCCCATCGTTTGCCTCCACAGATCGGGTCGTGCATGGTCCACGTTACCGGGTGCTGGTCGGGCTAGTTGGTCCCCGGGTGGAACACCATCAGCAGCAGGATGGCGACCCAGAGCAGGGCGGTGAACCCGGCGATCGCCGACAGGCGCCCGCCGGCGACCGAGGCGTCGTCTCCTGCCTCGATGGTCGCAATCGCCTTGCGCTGCTCACGGGCGGAGAACAGCACCATGAGGAAGGCCACGATGAACATCGCCATCGACGCCGACAGCCACGCCGAGCTGAACGAGACGTCCTTGTCGAGGCCGACGACCCAGGCGCCGGTCGCGATCACGAGCAGTGCGCCGAGCCCGTAGTAGCGGGTGGTCCGGTGGAACCAGCGCAGCAGCGACAGGCCCTCGGTACCGCTCTTGATCGCGCTGGGTGCGGCGCTCATCGCCACGGTCAGCGGGCCGATCACGAAGATGGCCGCGAACACGTGCAGCCACAGGACGAACGTCATGGATCAACCCTAGTCTCACGAGCGCCCAGGGCAACGAGGCCCGCGAAGGCCAGCACCGCCGCCGTGACGCCGAACGCCAGCGCGTACGACGGATGGCTGCCGCGGGAGCCGACGTCGGCCAGATGACCAGCGATGAGCGGGCCGAGGATGACGCCGGTGTCGCCAGACATCTGGTACGCCGCCACGAGGCGCCCACCGCGGCCGCCGGCCACGTCGCCGACCACGGCCGCAGGGGCTACGTCGAGCAGCCCGGAGCCGAAGCCAAAGATCGCCATCGCGACCAGGTAGCCGGCGAGGGTCGGTGACACCGCGAGCAGGGTGACGCCCGCTGCCGAGGCCAGGCAGCCGGCCACCATCACCGGTTTGCGTCCGTGGCTGTCCGCGTAGCGGCCGGCGGGGAACAGCACGGCGGCGTTGACCCCGGCCACGATCACGAAGCCCAGGCCCGTCCAGCCGGGCGACTTGTGCAGCACGTCGCTGACGAACAGCGGGATCAACGCGCTCCGGATCCCGAGGACGGCCCACGAGTCGGCCAGGTTGGCGACGAGCGCGGCGACGTACGACCGGTTGCGCAGGGCCTGGCGCAGCGGCACCGGGTCCTGGGCCTTGGCGGCCTCCTTGTCGCGCAGCGCGGTGCTCCGCAGGGCGAGCAGGCCGATCGTCCCCGCGACCGTCAGCGTCGCCGCGTACAGGAAGAAGGGTGCGCGCAGGCTCCACCCGGTGACGAGCCCGCCGAGCGCGGGACCCGTGACGCCGCCGAGCAGGAAGCCGCCGGAGAAGACCCCGGTCGCGCGCCCGCGCTGGCCCGCAGGCACCGTACGCAGCAGCAGGGAGTAGGCGGACACGCTGAACATCGCGGAGCCCACGCCGCCGGCCCCCCGCAGCAACAGCAGCTCGGCGTAGGTCTGGGCGAGGCCGGCAACGGCGCTGCTGACCGCCACGATGCCGATGCCGACCGCCATGACGAGGCGCTCGCCGAAGCGGTCGACGAGCCGACCGCTGGTCAGCGCGAAGAGCAGCCGCGCGACCGCGAACGCGCTGATGACCGCGCCCGAGGCCGCCCGGCTGACGTCGAAGCTGCGGGCGAACACCGGGATGGCCGGGGCCACGATGCCGAAACCGACCGCCACCGCGAAGGCCACCGCGACGAGGACGCCGACCTCGCGGGGGAGTCCCTTCAGCGGGTCTGGGCGGCGCACCCGCTGATCCTGTCACGCCTGGGATGATCGGGCCGTGCCTCTACTGCCCAACCTCATCGCCATCCACGACCCCGCCGACCCCCGCCTCGCCGACTTCGCCGGCATGCGCGACCAGACCCTGCGCCTCGCCGTCGAGCAGCCGCTGGGCGCGTTCGTCGGCGAGGGCGCGCTCGTCCTCGAGCGGGCCATCCGGTACGGGTACACCGTGCGCGCCGTCCTCGCCGAGCCGGCCCACCTGCCGCAGGTCGAGCCGGTGATGGGCGGCCGACCCGAGCCGGTCTATGTCATGGAGCGCGAGGTGATGCGCGAGGTGACGGGGTACCGCGAGCACCCCGGGCCGTTGTCGTCCTACCTGCGCAAGCCCGAGCTGTCGGTGCCTGACGTGCTCGCGGCGGCCCGTCGGGTGGTGCTGCTCGAGGACGTCTCGAACCCCACCAACATGGGCGTCGTCTTCCGCTGCGCCGCAGGGCTGGGCATGGACGCGGTCATCATCACGCCCAACTGCGCTGACCCGCTCTACCGCCGCTCGGTACGGGCCTCGATGGGCGAGTCCTTCGCCATCCCGTGGGCGCGGCTGGACGCCTGGCCGTCGGGGCTGGCGCTCGTACAGTCGCTGGGTTTCACCGTTGCTGCGATGACGCCGGCGCCGGATGCCGTGTCTCTCAAGGACTTTGCGGCTGCTGCACCCGAACGGCTCGCGCTGCTGTTCGGTGCCGAGGGGCCTGGGCTGAGCGCCGAGGCAATGACGGCTGCCGACGTGCGGGTGGCCATCCCGATGGACCGCGGCGTCGACTCGCTGAACATCGGGACGGCTGCAGCGATCGCCTTCTACGCGGTGCGCGCCTGACGCACCCGTTTTCGGGAGCGCGGGCTCGAGGGGTCATTCTTCGGCGCGGTAGTTCTTGGCCCGTTCGCCGAAGACGCTGGCGTCGGTCTCCCACCAGGGCCGCTGCAGCTCGCCTGGGTTGTCCTCGCTGGGCGCCGGACCGTGGGCGTCGAGGCGGGCATCGACGACGGCGGCGTGGCGCGCGTCGGCGCGTACCCACTGGAAGACGAGGGCCGCGAGGAACGGGATGTCGAGCAGCTCGGCGATTACCCAGATCACCTCGCCGCCATGGACCTGCGAGGTGTGCGCCGCGGCGAGCGTGTGGTGCGGGAGGAACACCGTCGGCGCGAGCAGGGTCTTGCGCACCGTGATGAGGATGCCGGGGATCGCGTCGAGGAGCAGCTCGAGGAACGCCACGAAGATGAGGGCCGGGTAGGCGCCCGCCTCGTGCCCACGGGCCCGTACCGCGGGAGCGCAGAACAGCCAGCCCGCGCCGAGGGTGAGCAGGTGGCCCACCTGGAAGAGCAGGTCGTGGCTGAGCGACACCCGCAGCCACGGGGTCAGGAACCACGCCAGGGTGACGACGCAGGCAAGGATCGGCGCGACGAGCCCGAGAAAGCGGTTGGTCGGCCGGTCCGAGGGCCGGCTCAGCGCGAGCAGCAGCGGGGCCAGGAAGAACAACAGGCAGAACTGGATGGCCGTGGCGAGAAAGGTGGTACGGGGGTTGCCGCCGAGGTGGGCGATGGTGGCGAGGGCGACGGTGACCACGCCGCCGGCGGCCAGAAGCAGTCGTACGGGGGAGTACAGCGCGCGCTCCCGGACCGGGATGACGACGAGCGCCACCACGATCGCGAGGTCGAGCACGCCGAAGGTCATGCCCTCACGCTAGAGGGTGACCGCTCCTACAGCGTGACGAGGCGGCTCTGCGCGACGTTGGAGATGGCCTCGACGACCGTCGCCGCGTCCTGCAGGGCGCCGGTGATGCTGGCGGAGGTCACCCGCTGCTCCTCGGTGGCGGCGGCGATCTGGGTGGAGATCTCGCCGATGGCCTGCAGGCCGTCGACGATGGTCGAGAGGCCGATGACCGCGCCCTGCGACGTGGCCTGCAGGTTGGCGATGACCTTGGCGATCTCTTCGGTGGCCCGCGCGGTCTCATCGGCCAGCGCCTTGATCTCGGTGGCGACCACGGCGAAGCCGAGGCCGGAGTCGCCGGCCCGGGCCGCCTCGATCGTCGCGTTGAGCGAGAGCAGCTTGGTCTGGGTGGCGATGGCCGTGATGATGCTGGTGACGCTGCCGATCTGCTCGGCGGCGACGGCGAGGTTGGCGACGTCCGCGTGGATGCCGGCGGCCTGGGCGGATGCCTGCTGGCCGGCGGCCGAGGCGCGGGCCGCGGCGTGGGCGATCTCGGTGATGGAGCCGTGCAGCTCGTCGACCCCGCCGGCGACCTCGGTCACCCGGCTGCCGGCAGCGGCCGCGTCGCGGCTGAGCTGCTCGGCGAGGGCTACGGCATCGCGGGCCGACGTGTCGGCGTTGGCTGCGGCCAGCTGGGCGGCCTCGGTGAGCTGGCGCTGCTGGCCGGCGACCTCCTCCTGGGAGCTGCGCTGGGCCTCGACGGCCTCCGCTGCCACCCGCTGGGCGGCGACGGCGTCGTCCTGCGCCCGCTCGGAGAGGGCCCAGCACATGATCGCGGCGGCACACGCTCCCGCGACGTACGCGGCATGGATGAGCGCCCACAGCAGCGGACGGCGGGCGAGACTCGGGTCGCCGAAGACCATCATCGGCATCCAGAGGCCCATGAAGATGTGCTCGACGAGCGTGAACAGGATGCTCAGCAGGTAGGGCGCCCACTCCTGGTAGATCGCGACGAACGCGAGCACCACGAAGAAGTCGAAGTGCGTGGTGATCGAGCCGTGGGTGAGGTCGACCATGGCGGCGGCGCAGCAGAGCAGCGCGAGGCTGGTCGCGCTCGACTTGACCCGGCGGCCCTTGAGCAGGCCGCCGGAGGTGAGCAGGCCGATCGGGATCAGCCAGCCGACGAGCGTCCACACCGAGCCGTGGGCACCGAAGAAGATCGCGACGAGGAGAGCGGCGTGCAGCCCGATGACGGCCATGATGACGCGGTGACGCTCGTCGAAGCTGCGCTGGGGCACCTTGCCGCCCCGCGGTATCCAGCCACTCGTCTCACGCCGGTCGATGACCTCGGCCATGGTGCTCATGCTCGGCTCTCCCGTGGTTCCCCGTCCCCGACAGCGGTCGGGGAGTCCCCTAGAACATCGGGGTGCAGGGCGGGAGGGCGTTAGGCCAAACGGGTGACGCGGATGATCAGCGACGTCCGCGTCGGGCCCGCATGTAGTCGCTCACGACGTAGTCGCCGAGAGCCTCGACCGATGGCGCGAAGACCCGCCCGCCGTTGCGCTGGGCGAGTGACTCGACGAAGCGCACCAGCCGCGGCTCGTCGTCCAGCATGAACACGTTGATGGTCGCGCCGAAGCGGGTGAGCTTTTCCACCTCGGCCATGGTCAGATCGAGCGTCTCCTGCATCGGCGGCCAGGCGAACTCGGCCCGGCCGTTGCGCAGCAGGTGTGCCGTCGGCTCGCCGTCGGTGACCACGAGGACGACGGGCTCGGCATCGCGGTGCTTGTCGAGGTGGCGCTGGGCGAGCATCAGCCCGTGCTGCAGGTTGGTTCCCTGCACCATGTCCCACGACAGCCCGGCGAGCTCCTCCGGCCGCAACCGCCGCGCGTAGTCGGAGAACCCGATGATCTCGATCGAGTCCTGCGGGTAGCGCGTGGTGACCAGCGAGTGCAGCGCGAGCGCGGTCGACTTGGCCGCGCCCCACGTGCCGCGCAGGGCCATCGAGTAGGACAGGTCGACGAGCAGGGCAACGGCAGCTGTTGTACGGCGTTCCGTCTCGACGACCTCGAAGTCGTCGACGGAGAGCTTGACCATGCGTTGCCCCGGGACCATGGGCCCAGCCCGCAGCACGGCGTTGCGGACGGTCTTGACCACATCGAGCGGCTGCTCGTCGCCGAACCGCCACTGCCGCGAGGCGCCGGTGAGCTCGCCAGCAGAGCCGGCGTCGTTGACGTCGTGGTCACCTCGCCCAGGCGCGGCAAGTCTCGCAAACACCCGCTTGAGCGCAGTGTCGCCGATGCGTCGGACGGCTCGCGGTGACAGCTCGAGCACGCCATCGACCCGCTTGAGGTAGCCCTGCGCCTCGAGCTCGCGCTCGATGCGGCGCAGCGCCTCGAGGTCGTCGACGGCATTGCGGCCGAGAGCGCGTTCGAGGGCCTCGGGGTCGACGTCGTCCAACGAGGCGCCCGCATAGCCCTGGCCCAGCGTCGACTCCAGCTCGTCGAGGTCGGCGAGCTCCTCAAGGGCGGTCACGGCGTCGCCCATGCCCATGCCCTCGCGGCCGTTCATCTGCTCGCGGCCGTTCCAGTCGAGGTCGGGCCGCCGGTCGCGCAGCGCCCGTCCCAGCCGGTCCATCTCGGCGGCCATGCCCATGTCGCCCATGACCTCGTTCATGAGGTTGGCCAGCTCGGCCCGCTGCTCGGGCGACAGTGACGCCATCATGCGCTGGGCGGCGGCCGCGCGACGGGCCAGCGAGTCGACGAGCTCCTCGAGATTGCCTGGTGCGTCAGGGAACATGTCGCCGTAGGAGTCCATGAAGCGGTCAAAGTCGGCCTGGGTGTGCTCGCCCCGCGAGTCGGCGTCGAGCATCTGGTTGAGCTCGGACATCATGTCTTTGACGCGCTGCATGTCCGGGCTGTTCGGGTCGCCGGCCGCGCCCTCGAGCGCCTGCTTCATGCCTCGGAACTGCGAGTCGAGCACCTCGCGGCGGAGCAGGTCGCGGATCTGCTCGTACGTCTCCCGCGCCTCCTGCGACCGCCAGTCGTACTCCGCCAGCTCGCGCACCGCGCGGGAGGTGTCGCGGGGCAGGGTGTCCATCTCGGCCTCGCGCAGCCGCGCGTCGTCGGACGGGTCGGGGAACAGCGCCGCCCGCTCCTGGCCGATCGCCCGGTCGAGCAGCTCGCGGGCCTCCTCGAGGGTGCCGTCGAGCCGGCCTCGCTGGCGTACCTCGCGCTGGCGCTTGCGGATCTTGCGCATCATGTCATCAAGGCCGCGCATCCCCTGTGGCCCGTTGCGCAGCAGCTGCTGGAGGGCCTCGCGGGGTGACGACCCCTCGAGGACGGCGTCACCGATCTCATCGAGGGCCTCGCGGATGTCGTACGGGGGCGCCAGGGGGTCGGCGCCGCCGTGCCATGCGCCGTACCGGTAGTCGGGCTCGCCCTTGCGTGCCATTGGTCAGGCGCCGTAGACCGTACGGCCGGGGAGCTCGTCCTTGCTGAGCCGCCGCGTCAGGTGGAGGCCCTCCAGGGCGAACTCGAGCCCACTCGCGGCGAGACCGGGGGAGTCGGCGCCGTCGATGCCGAGCCGCTCGAGCAGCTTGGCGAGGCCGGGCACCGGGCCGAGGCGACGCAGCAGCTCGGCCGCGGGCACCATGTCGCCGGTCTCGACGGTGGCCTCGCCCTCGAACTTCTCCTGCAGCGGCGCCAGGTCGAAGCCGCCCAGCCGCGCACGGAACGTCTCGGCCGTTGCCCGACGGAGCAGGTGGGCGAGGACCTCGACCTCACGGCCCTCCTCGCTCGCCTCGAACTCCACCTTGCCGCGGGCCACCGGCACGACCGACGGCAGGTCGGAGACCCGGGCGACCGCGTTGTCCTCGCCGGTCAGGACAGCCCGTCGTACGGCGGACGCGGCGACGGTCTCGGCGGAGCTGACCGCGAACCGGGCGGACACCCCGGACCGGGTGTCGACCGCCGGGGACTCCCGTACCAGACGGGTGAAGCGGGCCAGCACCTCGATCAGGTGGTCGGGCACCTCGGCCGAGACGGCGTCCTCGCCCCAGAACAGCGCGGCCTCCTGGCGGATGAGGGTCAGCTCGTCCTCGAGGCGCAGCGGGTAGTGGGTGCGGATCTCGGCGCCGAAGCGGTCCTTGAGCGGCGTGATGATGCGACCGCGGTTGGTGTAGTCCTCGGGGTTGGCGCTGGCGACGAGCAGCAGGTCAAGCGGCAGGCGCAGGGTGTAGCCGCGCACCTGGATGTCGCGCTCCTCGAGCACGTTGAGCAGCGAGACCTGGATGCGCTCGGCGAGGTCGGGCATCTCGTTGAGGCTGAAGATGCCCCTGTTGGTACGCGGGACCAGGCCGTAGTGGACGGTCTCCGGATCGCCCAGCCGACGCCCCTCGGCCACCTTGATCGGGTCGACGTCACCGATCAGGTCGCCCACGCTGGTGTCGGGGGTCGCGAGCTTCTCCCCGTACCTGGTGCTGCGGTGCTTCCACTCGACGGGCAGCGCGTCGCCGAGCTCGGCGGCCAGGCGCTGGCAGCCCGCGTCGACCGGCTCGAACGGGTGGTCGTTGATCTCACAGCCGGCGATGACCGGCGTCCACTCGTCGAGGAGGCCGACGAGGGTGCGGATCAGTCGGGTCTTGCCCTGGCCGCGCTCGCCGAGCAGCACCATGTCGTGGCCGGCGAGCAGCGCCCGTTCGAGCTGCGGCAGCACCGTGTCGTCGAAGCCGATGATGCCCGGGAAGCGGTTGTCGCCGGCTGCCATGGCCACCAGCAGGTTGTCCCGGATCTCGGCCTTGACCGACTTGGCGACGTAGCCGGCAGCCGCCAGCTCGCCACGCGTGGCGATCGCGGGGGCAGGGTTGGACGAGGGGCTGGGAGACGCAGTGGGGAGGCTCACCTTTCGACCGTACGCCCGAGGTGGCCCGACTCGCACGCCAGTAGCGGCACCGTTGGTGCCGCTGCGCTACGGGCGAAACCGGGAATACGGTCGGGGCGTCAGCCTTGAGCAGCGAGGCGGCGGGCCTCGGCCCTGGCGCGCTGCTCCTCCTGGCGCGTGGCGTTGGCGTCGAGCTCGCCCATGAACAGCGACAAGGTCTCGCGGGCCTTCTCGGCTGCCGGGTCGAGACCCTCGCGCTCGAAGACCTTCCAGTGGCGCAGCATCGGCTGGATGACCTCGTCGTGGTGGATGCGCAGGTCGTAGATGCCGGCCTTGGCGATGATCGCGGCCTTGCGCCCGAAGTCGGTGATGCCGAAGCCGGGCATCTGGAAGCCGATGATCTCGTCGACGATCGCCGGGATGGTCTGGGACGGGGTGAGTTCGATCGCCGCGCTCATCAGGTCGCGGTAGAAGATCATGTGCAGGTTCTCGTCGGCCGCGATGCGCTGGAGCAGCTTGTCGGCGATCGGGTCGTCGGTGGCCTTGCCGGTGTTGCGGTGGGAGATGCGGGTCGCCAGCTCCTGCATCGACACGTAGGCGACGCCCCGCAGCATGGTGCGGTCGTCGATCGGCTCGTAGCCCACCTGCATCGTGGCCATGCGCTGGTTCTCCAGCTCGACCGGGTCGACGCCGCGGGTGACCAGCAGGTAGTCGCGCATCACGTAGGCGTGGCGACCCTCCTCGGCGGTCCATCGATGGACCCAGGTGCCCCACGCGCCGTCGCGACCGAACATCGTCGAGATCTCGCGGTGGTAGCTCGGCAGGTTGTCCTCGGTCAGCAGGTTGACCTCCATCGCCACCCGCGCGGGGGACGACAGGCGGGACTGGCTGACGTCGTACGGGTCGCCCTCGAAGTCGCGTCCGAGGGACCACGGGACGTACTCGTGCGGCATCCAGTCACGGGTCACCGTGAGATGGCGGTCGAGCTGACGGGCCACCACCGGCTCGAGCTCGAGCAGCAGCTGCCTGTCCTCGAGGTAGGGAGCGGTCACGATGGGCCTCCTGCGTCGGTTACGTTGCCGTAGGTTACGTTACCGTAGGTTCCGTGCCGGGCACCACCCCTGCCGAGGTTGAGCATCACCCGTTCGGCCCTGCTCGTCCGGTGCCCAGGGCCCGCAAAAGCGTGGACAATTGACCCCAGGGGCAGAGCACGGCAGACGGGGTGACAGTGGCACGTTTCGGTGACGGCCTGGCACGTGGCGCCGACGTCGTCCGCGCAGCCGAGAGCGCGGTCGCGCAGGCGCTCGACCAGCTCCACGGCGCACCGGCCCACCTGGTCTGCGTGTTCGTCGGTGGTGACCAGCCCGACGACGCCGGCCTGGTCGCTGAGCGCGTGCGCGCCCTCTGCCCGAGTGCCACCGTCCTCGGCTGCAGCGCGTCCGGGGTGATCGGCGACGGCCTCGGCATCGAGGGCGAGCGGGCGGTCAGCATCTGGGTCGCGTCGCTGCCCGGGGTCAAGGTGCGGGCCTTCCACCTCGAGGTCATGCGCAGCCCCGACGGCATGGCGGTCGTGGGCATGCCCGAGCCGAGCGCCGAGGCCGCGGCGACGATCCTGTTCGCCGACCCCTACTCGTTCCCCGTCGACGGCTTCGTCGAGCAGGCCAACCAGCTGTTCGCCACTGTGCCCATGGTCGGGGGCATGGCGTCGGGCCCGCACGGCCCGGGGTCGACCCGGCTGCTGCTCGACGGTCGGGTCGCCGACCGGGGGGCGGTCGGCGTCGTCCTCGAAGGGCCGATCACGGTACGGGCGTTGGTGAGCCAGGGCTGTCGCCCCGTGGGGCCGACCATGGTCGTCACCCGGTCGGAGGGCAACGCCATCCTCGAGCTGGCCGGCGTCAACGCCCTCGACCGGCTCGAGCAGATCGTCGCCGCCCTCGACCCGGACGACCAGGCCCTCGTCAGCGCCGGGCTGCAGTTCGGGGTCGCGATGGACGAGTACGCCGACGAGCACGAGCGCGGGTCGTTCCTCATCCGCAGCGTGCTGGGCGTCGACCGCGACCGCAAGGCCGTGCTGGTCGGCGATCTGGTCCCCGTGGGCCGTACGGTGCGGTTCCAGGTCCGCGATGCCGAGACGGCTGCCGACGACCTGGACGAGTTGCTCACCGCGTTTCGCGACGAGTGCGGCCTCGACTCCATCGAGGGGGTGCTGCTGGTGTCGTGCAGCGGTCGCGGCAGCCGGCTCTTCACGAGCGCGGGCCACGACGTCGACGCCGTGCGCAAGTCCCTCGCCACCGGCGCCGTCGCCGGCTTCTTCGCGACCGGCGAGATCGGCCCGGTCGGCGGCCGCAACCATCTGCACGGCTTCTCCGCGGCGCTGATGGCCTTCGGCGAGTCGCGGTGAACCCACCGGTCCTCGCCCTCGACGTCGGCGGGACCAAGCTCGCCGCCGGCCTGGTCACGTCCGATGGCGAGGTGACCGGCGTCCGTCGAGTGGCGACGCCGCCCGGGTCACCGCAGGTGGTGTTCGACGCTCTCGTCAACCTGGCCGAGGGAGTGTTCCACGAGGCCAGATCGCCTGCGCTGCAAGGCATCGGGGTCGCCTATGACGCTTCGGCCTGGGACGGCTTTCCACTCCTGGCAGGCCTCGAACAGCGACACGCCGACCTGCCGGTCCGGCTGTGCGACGCCGCTCTGTGCTGCGCGGTCGCCGAGCACTGGCGCGGTGCCGGTAGCGGTTCGGCCGACATGCTCGGCGTCACGGTTTCCGACACGGTCGGCGGCGGGCTGATCCTCGACGGGCGGCTCGCCGTCGGCGGCACGGGCAACGCGGGTCGCATCGGTCACGTCGTCGTCGACCCGGTCGGGCCGGTGTGCACCTGCGGCGGCATCGGCTGCCTCGAGACGCTGGTCGCGCTGCCCCGTGTCGTGGCGTGGGCTCGCGAGCACGGCTGGGTCGCCGCCGGCTCTGCGGCCGCGCCCGAGCTCGCCGCCTCGGCCAGGGCCGGCGACCCCGTGGCGGCCGCCGCCCTCGCGCTTGCCGGCAGCGCGCTCGGCATTGCGATCGCCTCTGCCGCAGCACTTCTCGACCTTGATCTGGTCGTCGTCGGTGGCGGACTCGCAGAGGCCGGCGACGTGCTCCTCGGCCCGCTGCGGCGCGCCGTCGAGCGTCATCTGTGCGTCCCGTACGGGCGTCGGCTGGAGGTGCTGGCCTCCGGGGTCGGACCTGACGCCGCCCTGGTAGGGGCCGCAGCCTTGGTGCATGACGGCGCGGCCTACTGGCCGGGGTGAGCGGTTCGCGCTCCAGGGCGACCGAGTACTTCTGCTCATATCCCACTGGGCCGGCGCTGCTCTGTCTGGGGTGAAAGGGCAGCCGCACCGGCGGCGCCCGTCACCTGTCAAGGAGCGTCATGTCCCTCCACTTCCGCGCTGGCCGTACGGCGCGATGCGTCCTCGCCGCCTCCCTCGGGATAGCCGTCGTCGGCACCGCGGCCCCCGCCTTTGCCGGGTCTCCCACGGTCCTGACCGCGACGGCTACGCCGACCAACCCGGTCGTCGGCAGCCTGCTCACGATCCACGGCACTGTCACACCGGCTGCCACTGCGCCGGTCCGCGTGCAGCTGCTGGTCGGCCGCAGCTGGCTGAGCGGCAGCGCAGTCCTTATCTCGGGTCGCAACCTGACGGCTTCGTTCCGACTTCCGGCCAGTCCGACCACGCTGTCACTGCGGCTGGCCCGGGCGGCGACCGGCACGACCAACGCCGGGGTGAGCCCCGCCATGGTGGTGCACGTCGTCGAGCCTGCCGGCACCGTCCTCGCGTGGGGCGGCAACACTCACGGCCAGCTCGGCGATGGCGTCAGCTCGGGGTTCAGCACGGTCCCGGTCAACGTGACAGGGCTCAGCGGGGTCGTGGCCGTAGCCGGCCACCACAGCACGGACGACGACTTCGGCAACGGTGCCGGATACGCCCTCAAGGCCGACGGCACGGTCTGGGCCTGGGGTCGCAACAACCACGGCGCGCTCGGCAACGGCACCTACACCGACAGCTCGGTGCCGGTCCAGGTCAGCGGGCTGAGCGGGGTCAAGGCGATCGCCGCCGGTGAGGGCTCCGGCTACGCCCTGAAGACAGATGGCACGGTCTGGGCCTGGGGGCACAACAACGACGGTCAGCTCGGCGTCGGCAACGAGACGGACCGGCCGACCCCGGCCCAGGTCGTGGGCCTGAGCAGCGTCGAGGCGATCGCTGCCGCCGGCTTCTCCGTCTATGCGCTCCGGTCGAACGGGGACGTGTGGAGCTGGGGCCGCGACGTGACGCAGCTCGACTTCAACACGCCCACCATCGCGCACCCGTGGGCCGGTCACGTCAACGGCATCGCCAACGTCAAGGCCATCGGAGCCGACCTCGGTGACGGCTACGCGATCAGGACCGATGGAACGCTGTGGGAGTGGGGTGGCGTCTTCACCAACCACGAGACCTTCGTGCCGTTGCAGGTCGAGGGCATCTCGAACGCGGTGGCCGTCGCCTCCAGCGGCTACGACTCCTTCATCCTGGACAGCGCCGGCACGGTGCAGCGGTTCGCCCAGATGGCCGTCCTCGGCGACCCGGTGCCTGTGCCCGGACTGACCGGCATCACCGCCATCTCGGCGTCGGACGTCGAGGGCTGCCTCTACTCGCTGACCAGCGCCGGCACCGTCCTCGCGCTCGGCACTGAGCAGGTCGGCGAGCTCGGTAATGGGCAACAGACCGGCCAGGCCGACACCCCTGTCGCGGTCAAGGGTCTCACCCACGTGACCGCGATCGGTGCCGGCAGCGAGGCAGGGTTCGCCGTCGCGGGCTGACCGGCACGAGGCTCAGGCGGCTGGCTCGTTCACCGACCACACCGGCGTGGTCACGACCGTGGTGAACAGCCAGCCGCCTGTCGTGTGCTGCAGCTCGAACCGGTAGACCCCTCCGGCCTGGTAGGGCAGCGCGACGTTGTCGTCGGCGAAGGTCACCAGCAGGTTGGCACGGGCGCTTGCTCGGTCGCCGTCGATGTCGACCAGGACGTTGGTGATGACGTGCTGAGTGGCGTCGTGCTGAGAATGCCGTCGAGCCGCCTGGGCCACCACGGCGTCGTGGCCTACCGCGTCACCTCCAGGAGTGCTGACACTGCCGTCGGGAGTGAACAGGGTGCGGATGTCGTCGAAGCGTCGCTCGTCGATGAGCCGTCCGAGGCTGGAGACCAAGTCGACGATTTCGGTGCGGGGGTCGCTCATGATGGGTTACTCCAATCGTTGGTAGCACCCACGATAACGGTCATGGGTCCCACCAACAATGGGTCGATGCAATTAGTCTCCCCAACATGGACACAGAGACGGCACCGCGGCGACTCCAGCGCCTGCCCAGCTGGCTGCTCGGCCAGGCCAACGTCGAGGCTCGGCGCGTGGTCTCCGAGGTGCTTGCCCAGGAGGACCTGCACCGCAGCGGGTACGCGCTGATGGCCACACTCGAGGAGTTCGACCCGCTCAGCCAGACCGAGCTGGCCGACCGCAGCGGCCACGACCGCAGCGATGTCGTCCGGCTCGTCGACGAGCTCGAGAAGGCTGCGTTGGTGAAGCGCGATCGTGACCCGGAGGACCGTCGCCGCAACGTGGTGACCATCACCCCGGCCGGGCGTCGGCGGCTGGTCGCGCTCGACGCCGCGCTGGTCGGTGCCCAGGACCAACTCACCGCGCGCCTGACGCCGTCCGAGCGCAAGCAACTGGTCACGCTGCTCGCCAAGCTGGTCGGGATCTAGCTGGCCGTAGGTCGTGTCAAGCCGTAGTTGAGGCGTTAGGCATCGGCTCCGCGCCGCGGAGCTGTTTGTGATCTTGGTTGGCAGTGCTGGGTCGAGGGTTGCCTGGCGCCCACGCTGATGTATGCGACCTCGCCGAGTGGGTGGGTCTTCTGGCCTCGTTCGGGCTGCCGGATGGCGAAGGACCCAGGCGCCAAGCTAGATGCGGCGTAACACCTGACGGTGTCCGCCATAGCTGTCGCGGCGTCTGGTCCGGGTCCTTCGTGCCTTCGAGGGTGGCACTGCCGGCCGGAGTTGTGAAGCCCTCCGCTCAGGGCTGCGTGCTCCACCTCGTCGGGTCGAAGGTGCTCTGGTCGCGGGTCAGGGCGAACGCGATCCGGTTGGCGCGGTGGGCCATCGCGCAGGCGATGACCAGGCCCTTCTTGCCGCGGGCCCGCAGCTCGACCCCGTGGGCCTTGGCGGCCGGGTCGGTCAGCCACAGACCCACGCCGAGGTCGATCAAGGACCGGCGGAGCTCCACGCTGCCTTCTCGGCTGATCACGCTGTCGCGGCGTTTCCCGGCCGACTCGTACTGGATCGGGTTGAGCCCGGCGCTGCGGTAGACCTGCCGGGGATTGTCGAACCGGGCCGGGTCGCCCAACGCGCCGCCGTAGTTTCCGACCCGCACCGCCGCCCAGCCCGGCACCGTGAGTAGTGGAGCGAACGGGCTGGCCGGGATGAGGCGGTTCAGCTGCGCGGTCGCTGCGTCGATCTGCGCGTCGAGATCAGCGAGCAGGACCAGGTCCGCGGCGAGCACGGCTCGGGCAACCGATGCGCCCGCGGTCGGCAGAGCGTCGCGAGCGGCCCGAACAACCCGCTCTGCCAAGGGTTTGCGGATCTGCAGACCTCGCGTGGCACCGAAGCGAATGAACCTGCTCACCCCCAACGAGGCGAGCCGGGCCGGGTCGGCGAACTCCGCCGCGATCAGCCGTCCCACCCTTGTGGCGAGCACATCGGGCAACGCGATCGTCAGACCAGGGAACGTGCGGTCCAGCTGGCCGAGGAGTTGGTTCTTCGTCGCCGTCCGGGTCGTGACCCGGGCACCGCGGTGGGCCGACCACGCGGTCAGCTCGGCGAACACCGAGGACCGGTCAGCGACCGGTGCACCGCGGCCGGCGAGCAGCAGCTCGGTCATCGCCACCATGTCGATCACGTCGGTCTTGATCGTCCTCTTGCCCAGCACCCGACGCTGCTCAGTGACGTGCGCCGGGTTCAGCTCCAACAACTCCCAGCCACCTGGCCACGAAGCCGCCGACAGCAACGGACGGTGGTAGTGCCCGGCGGCTTCGATGCCGACCTTCACCACCGCGCCGGCAGGCAGGACACGGCCGACGTCGGCGATCACCTGGGCCAACGACGGACCGGTCATCGGGCACCCGACCTGCGGCTTGCCCAGCAGGGTGCGTGTCGCGTCGGTAACCGAGTAAGCGAACTCGTTCTTGCCGACATCGACAGCCACAACGACAGTCGAGGATGTAACAGGGGCAGCATGAACAACCACTGGACCCACCTCCGGGGGTGCCGGAAGACCAGGGCGCGTCAACGCCCGGACCTTCTCGTTGAGGAACCTGACGGTCCCTTCCAAGCACCTCCGGAGGTGTCCGTGAAGGACTACCTCGGTCTATATCAGCTGCGGACCTCCACCGGTGAGAGCTCGGCGACGAAGCCGGCGATCTCCTCGGCGACCCGCTCGGGGCGGTCCTGCGGCAGCAGCTGGCCGCTGCCGCCGATAGGCACCCATGCGGCGCCCGGCACGTCGAGGGCCAGTCGGCGTCCGTACGTCGTTGAGAGCAGGTGGTTGTCCTCGGCCCAGAGCACCAGGGTCGGCGGTGCGATCTCACGGACCTCCTGCCAGGCCAGAGCGGCGGCGTCGAGGTCGACGGCGCTGACGAAGTCGAGCAGGCCGCGGCCACCCTCGGTGCCGAGCAGCGCGTTGACGTAGTGGTGCAGCTCAGCCGGCTCGTACTCCGCGCGGAGCGACCGGGCGACAACCCGTCCGGCGAGGCTGGGGAACAGTTGCATGGCGCGCACGTAGGCGGTGCGCAGGCCCGGGATGAGCAGCGGCAGCACGGGCGGGGTCGGCCAGGTCTCGGGGTGGAGCGGACTGTGCACAAGGACCAGGCCGGCGACCCGCTCCGGCGCGATCGCGGTCATGTGGACGGCTACGGTGCCGCCGAGTCCGTGGCCGACGATCGCGGCGCGGGGGATGGCCAGCTCGTCCAAGACTTGCAGCATCAGCCGGGCCTGGGCCTCCAGCGCGTACCGCTCCCGGCGCGCCGGCCGCTCGGAGCGACCGAACCCGAGCAGGTCGGGCGCCACCATCGGGTGCTGCCGCTCGAGGTCGCGCATGACGTCGTGCCAGAGGTAGGACGACGTCGGCAGGCCGTGCAGCAGCACGATGGGCAGGCCGCCGGTGTTGTGGGTGTCGGCACCATGACGGACGACGTGGACGCGCAGCCCGGCAGCAAGGACGTCGGTGCCGGGGAGCGGGTGGCTGTCATGCATGGCCCGACCGTACCCCTTCGGCCATGACTTATGGGCGGATCGCGCGGTTCGTCCCCAGCCCGGGGTTCAGCTTCGGGCGGTCAGCACGATCGGCCCGTCGGCGGTGATCGCGACGGTGTGCTCGCTGTGCGCCGTGCGGCTGCCGTCGGCGCTGCGCAGGGTCCATCCGTCGGGGTCCATGCGCAGCTGGTCGGTGCCGAGCATGAACCACGGCTCGATCGCGATGACGAGGCCCGAGCGCAACGGGAACCCGCGCCCGGCCCGGCCGTCGTTGGGCACGTGCGGCTCGCCGTGCATGACCCGCCCCACCCCGTGGCCGCCGAACTCGGTGTTGACGCCCAGGCCGGCGGCGCGGGCGGTCGCCCCGATCGCCGCCGAGATGTCGCCGAGGGACTTGCCGACCACGGCGTTGGCGATCGCGGCAGCAAGGGCGTTCTCGGTGACCGCGATCAGGTCGAGGTCGTCCTGGCGTGGGGTGCCGACGACGATGCTGACCGCGGAGTCGGCGACCCAACCCTCGACGTTGGCGGCGAAGTCGAGACTGAGCAGGTCGCCGTCACGCAGCACGTAGTCGTGCGGCAACCCGTGCAGCACGGCGTCGTTGACCGAGGTGCACAGCACGTAGCCGAAGGGGCCCTTGCCGAACGACGGGGCGTAGTCGATGTAGCAGGACTCGGCGCCGCGCTCGCGGATCAGTTGGTGGGCCAGCGCGTCCAGGTCGAGCAGGTTGACGCCGACGGCCGCCTTGGCGACCAGCGCCTTGAGGGTCTCGGCGACGAACGTGCCGGCAGGGCGCATCTGCTCGATCTCGGACGCGGTGCGCAGCTCGATCACGACGGTCGTCCCGCGGTCAGCGCTTGTATGGCTCGACCTCGAGCAGCTCGACGGTCATCTCGCGGCCGTTGGGCGCCTGGTAGACGACGGTCTCACCGGGCTTGCGGCCGTTGACGGCCTTGCCCAGCGGCGAGTTGGCCGAGTAGATCTCGACGCCCTCGATGCCGTGCTCGCGCGCCCCGATGAGCACCTTCTCGATCTCGTCGTCCCCCGGCCACTTGAGCGAGATGACCATGCCCGGGCCGGCCACGCCGGCCGCAGGGGCCTCGCCGACCTTGGCCTGGCGCAGCATCTGGATCACCTGACGGATGCGGGCCTCGGCCTTGCCCTGCTCCTCGCGTGCCGCGTGGTAGCCGCCGTTCTCCTTGAGGTCCCCCTCGGCCCGGGCGAGCTCGATCTTGCGGGTGATCTCCTTGCGACCAGGTCCCGACAGCTCGTCCAGCTCGGCCTGGAGTATGTCGTGCTGCTCCTGGGTCAGCCACACGATCTTCGCGTCGGCGGGGTCGGTCACGGGTGCTCCTTGGGCGGACATCACGGTGCGGGTGTTGTCCTCAGGCTAACGCGCATTCGGCGGACGCGTTCTGCGTCTCAGGCCTTGACGCAGTCCTCGACCTCGCCGGTGACGGCATGGTCGGTCGTGGTGAGCGTGTAGGTCTCGTGGTTGACCTTCTTGCCGGGCGGGATCGTGACCGGTGACCGGCCGACCTCGGCGCCGGCGGCGTTGCGGGCCCGTACCGCGCAGGTCACGGTCCAGGCGGCCGGCTTGTCGACCTCGAAGCTGACGATCACCGACGTCGCACTGGTCACCTGGAAGTTGCCGTTGGCGCTCTGGATCGCCTGCTCGCTGTTGCGGAAGACGAGGTACGAGGCGAGCGTGCCCAGCACCAACGCGACCACGATGGCCGCGTACTTCTGGGTGTCCGTGAAGCCACGCTTGCGCCCGTACCGCTGCTCGAGCTCGCTCGTCACCGACACTGCTCCGGAATCTCTCACGACCGCCTGTCGCTGGAACTGGGAGAATGGTCTCGCCCTCGCCCCAGCACTCAGGAGCCAGCATGACCGATGTCGACCGAGACGCGCCGCCGCTACGGCTGATGGCGGTGCACGCCCACCCCGACGACGAGTCGAGCAAGGGCGCCGCGACGATGGCCAAGTACGTCGCCGAGGGTGTCGACGTCGTGGTGGTGACCTGCACCGGCGGCGAGCGCGGGTCGATCCTCAACCCGGCGATGGACCGGCCCGAGGTGCTGGCCGACCTGGCCAACATCCGTCGCGGCGAGATGGACAAGGCGCGCGAGATCCTCGGCATCCGCCAGGACTGGCTCGGCTTCATCGACTCCGGCCTGCCCGAGGACTGGAAGCCGTGGGAGCCGCTGCCGGACGACTGCTTCGGCGTGATGGACCCCGAGGTCTCCGCCGAGGCGCTGGTCCGGTTCGTCCGCGCCGAGCGGCCCCACGTGATGCTCACGTACGACGAGCAGGGCGGCTACCCGCACCCGGACCACATCCGCACCCACGACATCTCGATGATCGCGTTCGAGGCGGCCGGCGACCCGACCCGCTACCCCGACGCGGGCGAGCCGTGGCAGCCGCTCAAGCTCTACTACTTCGAGACGTTCCACAAGGCCCGGCTGCTCGCCCTCCACGACGCCATGGAGGCGGCCGGGCTCGAGTCGCACTACAAGGAGTGGCTCGACCGCTGGGAGGACAAGCCCGAGGACGAGGGCAAGATCACCACGCAGGTGGAGTGCAGCGAGTTCTTCGCGGTACGGGACCGGGCCCTCATCGCCCACGCGACCCAGATCGACCCGGAGAGCTTCTGGTTCAAGTGCCCGATCGAGATCCAGCAGGCGGCGTGGCCGACCGAGGACTACCAGCTCGCCCGCAACCTGACCGCGTCGGTCACCCCGGAGGACGACCTGTTCGCCGGCATCCGCGAGTCGGCGTCGCTGAGCGAGTGACCTACGCTGGTCCGGTGCCCCTTCTCCTGGCTTCGCGTGTGCTCGCCGACAGCGGCAACGGCCCTGACGCCGGGCTGGGCCTCATCGTGTTCCTGTGCCTGTTGGTCGCCTGCATCTTCCTGTTCCGGTCGATGAGTGGTCGCATCAAGCGGTTGCCCACGTCCTTCGATGCGCCCGCCGACGACGAGCCGGTCAGTAGTCCGGACGTTGCCGGTTCGCCTTGATCTGACCGCGCTGCTTCTTGGCGTCGATGCGCCGCTGCTGGGCGCCCCGCGACGGCTTGGTCGGACGCCGTGTCTTGGGCGGCGGCGCAATGGCGTCCCGCAGCAGGGCGGCGAGGCGGGCCTCGGCGGCCTCCCGGTTGCGCAGCTGCGAGCGATGCTCGCTGCCGGTCACCGTGAGCACGCCGTCGGTCAGCCGCGACCCCAGCCGCTCGAGCGCCCGGGACCGGTGCACGTCGGTGAGGGCGGGGCTGCCCTGCACGTCGTACGAGAGCTCCACCCGGCTGTCCGTGGTGTTGACGCCCTGGCCTCCCGGCCCCGACGACCGCGAGAAACGCCAGCTGAGCTCGTGATCGGGGATCACGAGCGAGCGGTGGACGTGCAGGTCTCCGGGCACGTCCCCCATGATCCCCGCGCCCCGGAGCCCCACCCACCCTTGCGGATCACTGGGCGGCGCGTGTCCGAATAGTGGCCCTCATTGGCGCCAGAAGCTCCCAGTGATCCGGACAGGGGGGTGGCTCGGAGAAGTACTGGGGGCGACGCGGCTGCGGGTGATGGAAGACTGGGGGCATGGACTACGTGAAGCTCGGCCGCACCGGCCTGGACGTCTCCCGCATCTGCCTCGGCACCATGAGCTACGGCGACGCGTCGCTGGGCCGCGAGTGGGCGCTCGGCCCCGAGGTTGCCCGCGAGCACATCGCCCGCGCGGTCGAGCTCGGTATCAACTTCTTCGACACGGCCAACGTCTATTCGGCCGGCACCAGCGAGGAGTACGTCGGCAAGGCGCTGCGCGAGGTGGCCCGCCGCGAAGAGGTCGTCATCGCGACCAAGGTGCACGGGCGGATGCACCCCGGCCCCAACGGCGGAGGCCTGTCCCGCAAGGTGATCCTGGCCGAGATCGACAACAGCCTGCGCCGCCTCGGCACCGACTTCGTCGACCTCTACCAGATCCACCGCTGGGACCCGACGACGCCGATCGAGGAGACGCTCGAGGCGCTGCACGACGTGGTCAAGGCCGGCAAGGCGCGCTACATCGGTGCCTCGTCGATGTATGCCTGGCAGTTCTCGAAGGCGCTCTACACCGCCGACCTCAATGGCTGGACCCGGTTCGTCTCGATGCAGAACCACTACAACCTGCTCAACCGCGAGGAGGAGCGGGAGATGTTGCCGCTGTGTGAGTCCGAGGGCATCGGGGTCATCCCGTGGAGCCCGCTGGCCCGGGGCAAGCTCACCCGCGACTGGGACGAGACAACGCTGCGCGGCGAGACCGACGAGTTCGGCAAGACGTTGTACGACACGTCGACCAGCGATCGCGAGGTCGCGGCGCGGGTCGCTTCCGTTGCGGCTGCGCGCGGCGTACCGCGGGCGCAGGTCGCCCTCGCGTGGCTGACGCAGCAGTCGTCGGTCACGGCTCCGATCGTCGGCGCCACCAAGGTGTCGCACGTCGAGGACGCGGTGGCGGCACTCTCGCTCGATCTCTCCGCCGACGAGATCGCCCGACTCGAGCAGCCGTACGTCCCGCACGACATCGCCGGATTCTCCTGACCGGTCGATGCAACCGTTCCGGGCTCCCGTGGGTGTCCTGGGTGTGGATGAGCGAGCGGAAGACTTCGACGCGTTCTATGCGGCCACGTCGCGCGGTTTGCTCAGCCAGCTCTACGGGCTGACCGGGGACTGGGCCGAGGCGGGCGACTGCCTGCAGGAGGCCTATGCCCGGGCGTGGCAGCGCTGGTCCACGGTACGGCGGCACGAGGCACCGGCCGCCTGGGTGCGCATGGTCGCGTTCCGCCTGGCCCGCAGCCGGTGGCGGCGTGCTCAGCACGGCCTCGCGCTCTACCGACAGCACGGCGTGCCGGACGACCTGCCCGGGCCGTCACCCGACGCCGTGGCGATAGCGACGGCGCTGCGGCGACTGCCGGACAACCAGCGCACCGCCCTCGTGCTGCACCACCTCGCCGACCTGAGCGTCGCCGAGGTCGCCCATGAGCTCGACGTCCCTGAGGGGACGGTCAAGGCGCGGCTCTCCCGCGGCCGGGCCGCCCTCGCCGAACTGCTTCGCGACGACTTGGAGACCAGCCGTGACTGACTTTGTCGACCACCACGACCCGTTCGAGGTCCTGCGCTCCGCCGGCCGCATGGCCGTGATCCCGACCGCCGTTGCCGTGCGCCGCAGGGGGCACCGCCGGCAGGTACGCGTCCGGGTGGTCGGCTCCGTGGGTGCGCTCGCGGTGGTGACCGTCGGCGCCGGCGGGGCCTACGCGGCTCAGCAGCAGGGCCGCGGGACCAGCCCGGGCCTTGTCGGCTCCTCGAGCGTCTCGCCGTCGGTCTCCGTGCCGACCGCCGTCGCCTCCGTGGCCGAACCTGTCCCCACCGTGACGGTGCCGCGGCCGTTGCCGAGCACGACTGCCTCGCCGGTCCCCATGCCGGTGCCGCCGGTTGCCGTGCCCAGCCCGACCCGGCTGGCGCCGACCGCGATGCCCGTGCCACCCAGCGCACCGCTCACCACTGACCCGCCGTCGCCGACGGCGATGGTGGTTCCCCCTACGGCTCGGCCCACCACGGTCGCCGCGTCGCCGACCGCGATGACGGCGCCGCCCGCCGCACCGCTCACCACTGACCCGCCGTCACCGACAGCGATGGTGGTTCCTCCCACGGCACCGCCCACCACGGTGTATCCCTCGCCGACCCGGTCTGCGTCGCCGGTTCCGCGGGCTACCCCTTGACGTACGAGGCCTTCACCGCGACCAGCCCATCGCGCACGGTGAACAAGTCAACCCCGCGCACGTGCCCCGGCGTCGCGCCCGTCCAGCTGTAGCGCCACTGCACCACAACCCTTGCGCCGCAGGCAAAGCGGCTCTCCGTGACGAACTCCGTACCCTCGGAGCCGGCGAAGAACTCCGACCATGCTGCGCGCACGGCGGCCTGTCCCTCGAAGCGTCCACCGTCCGGTGCGGGTGTCGACTCGAAGACGCAGTCGTCGGTCATCATCGCCATGATGGCGTCGACGTCCTGAGCGTCGAAGGCCGCGCCGAACTGGTCGACGACCACGATCGGATCGGGCTCGGGACGGTGCCGGCCGAACATCGCCAGCAGGTGGGCCTGCGCGCCGGCCTCAGCATCGAGGTCGGGCCGCAGCGCGACGGCGCCGGCCGAGCGGTAGCCGCCCTCGTTGCCGGCGAACCAGGCCGCCACCGCGTCGACCGTGGCGCGGTCGATGCGGTCGTCGGCGCCGAGCGCAACCGCAAGGTCCCAGCCATGGACGACGTGGTCGGCCGCGACCTGCCAGAGGTACTCCGTCGCGTCCGTGTCGCCGAACGACAGGTGCACGGTACGGGCGAGGGCACCCGGCTGGGCGACGGCTTCGGCCGCGGCGTCCGTGGCGTCGCGCCAGGCCCGTACCGGATCGTCTCCCAGCAGGTCGCCGTCGAGCTGCGTCCCGACCTCCGCGATCGTGAGCCCGGCCAAAAGCTTGGGCAGCCAACGGTTCTCGCCGACGATGTGCTGGACGAGCGCCCGCACGTCCCACTCGGTGCACGGGGTGGCAGCGGTCCACTGGTCGTCCTTGACCGTGCCCACCAGCTCGTCGAAACGGGCCACGGAGGAGCGGTACAGGACGAGCGGGTCGGCGTTCATCGGGCGTAGTTGCTGGCGCCGAACCAGTCCACCACGACGACGTCCTCGTCCCCGACCACCCAGGCGTCGTGCCCGGACGGGAGGGACGTGACGTCGCCTGGCACCGCGTCGAACTCGGTGCCGTCCGCCATGTGGATGCGCAGGGTTCCTGCGACGTGGTACTGGAAGTGCGGGGCCTCGCAGAGGTCGGTCCCGGCGAGCGGCTTGACGTCTTTCGACCAGCGCCATCCCGGCTGCAGGACGAGCCGGCCGATGTCGCTCTCGCCGACGTGTAGCAGCTCGAGGCGGCCGCGGTCGAAAGTGCGCGTCTCGGTCGGCTCGGCGAACCGGACGTGCTCTGTGGTCTGGCTGGTCATGGCTTTCTCCTTCAGTAGGTGGTGCGATGAGGGGACGGTAGGGACGGCACCTTGCAAATACCTAGCGGCGGATACCTAGCGGGCCGGGTGAAGAGCCGATGGTGGTCGAGCTGCGCCTCATGGGGCGGTTCGTCGTGCTGCGGGACGACGAGGAGATCGCCGCTGCCGACTTCGGCGGGCGCAAGGTCCGGCTGCTGCTGCGCGTCCTCGCGACCCGGCGGGGGCGGTTCGTCGCGCACGACGTCCTGGCCGACCTGCTGTGGGGCGACCGGCAACCGGCCGACCCGGCGGCCAACCTGCAAGTGCTCGTCAACCGCGCCCGTAAGGCCACCGTCGTTCCCGGCATCCTCGTGACCGGTCCTGGTGGCTACGCACTGACGGACGGTCCCAGCTGCGTGGTGGACACCGAGCTGTTCCTCGCCGCCGCCCAGAGGTGCGCCTCGCACGCCGGCGCCGCCCGGCTTGCCGCGTACCGGAAGGCCCTGGCGCTGTACGGAGGCGAGCCACTGGCCGAGGACGGCTACAGCGACTGGGCGACCGCGTTCCGCGACCACGTCCTGCGGGTCCATCAGGAGCTGCTCGAGGCCGCGGCCGCTTGTGCGCTCGAGCAGCACGAGCCCGGGCTCGCGGTCGACTACGCGTCGCTGGCCGCCGCCGCCGAGCCGTTGCGCGAGGCCGCCGCCCTCACTCTGGTACGGGCCCTCGCCGCGACCGGCGACACGGCTGCCGCTCTCGCGTGCTTCGACCGGTTCCGTCGCGTCCTGGCCGACGAGCTGGGCCTCGATCCGTCGGCGGAGGCGGCTGCGGTGCAGGCAGCTCTGCTGGCCGGACCTGCCGCGCCCGCGACGTCCGGGAGGGTCCGCACGGCCCCGGCCGGCCCCGACCTGCTGGCTTTCGTGGGCCGGCAGTCTGAGCTCGACGCGATCGTGACGACCGTGTCGGGAGGCGGATCACCGGTGGCTACGGTCTCGGGGCTCTCCGGTTCCGGCAAGTCGCGTCTGCTCCGCGCAGTCGCCGCCCGAGTTCCGACCGTCTCCGTGCGGGCGTCCTGGCCGGAGCGGTCGGAGCCCTGGGGCCTCGCCCGGGCGCTGCTGCGCGAGCTGCTGTCCGCTGACGAGCTCGCCGCCGACGAGCTGCCGTCGCAGCTGCGGGCAGCGCTGTCGTCGCTACTGCCCGAGAGCGCGTGGGGTCTCACCGGCGTCACGGAGCCGGAGAGCCAACGGGCACTGGTCGTCGAGGCGATGACCCGCCTGGTCGGCGCGCGCCCCTACGAGGTCCTGATCGTGGACGACCTGCAGTGGGCCGACCCGACGAGCGCGCGGCTGCTCGCCGCGCTCGCTGAGGGAGTGGCGCACCTGCCGTTGGTGCTCGCTTACCGCCCCGACGAGCTCGATGCGACCGGGGCGGTTGCCGAGCTGCTCCGCCATCTCCACATCGGTCTTCGCGTCGAGCTCGCGAGGCTGCCCGACGGGGCAGTCGAGGCGCTCGTGGATGACCCGACGCTCGCCCGAGTCCTGCTCGACCACACCGACCGCTCGCCGCTGGCCGTGTCCGAAGTCCTACAGGCGCTGGGTCGCGAGGGGCGGCTGCGGGTCGACGGTCAAGGACGCTGGCACCTCGAGGCTGCTGCCGACGTGGTCGCCGAGCGGGCAACCACCCTGGCCCGGCGCGGGCAGCGACACGCGATCGCGCGGCGGGCCGAGCAGCTCGGTGCGCCGGCAAGGCAGCTGCTCTCGCTCGTGGCTTTGACCGGCCGACCGGTGGCGGCGCGCACCCTCTCCTCGGCATCGGGCGACGACCAGCGCACTGTCCTCGAGACGCTCGGGTCGCTGTCGACGGCCGGGTTGGTGCGGCTCGGGGACCGGGGCTGGACCTGCAGCCACGACATGGTGGCGGAGGCCGTGGCGGTCAGCCTGACTGACGGCGAGCGTTGCCGGCTGCACGAGGCGCTGGCCAGGACGCTCGAGCAGGAAGGGGCAGACCCCGCCGAGTCGGCCCGCCACTGGCGGGGTGCCGGCGACGGTGCGCAAGCGGCGGCCCTCTACCTGTCGGCGGCGGAGTCAGCGTTGGCTGTCTTCGCCGACGCCGAGGCCGAAACCCTTGCTGAGGCGGGACTCTTGCTCGCTGACCAGGGGGCACCTCTGCTCACGGTACGGGCTCAGGCCCGCCGGCGTCGGGGCGACATCGGAGGTGCGCGCGAGGACCTGCAGCACGCCCTGCGGTCGTACCGCTCGGGTCCGGAGCGCGCCCGGGTACTGGCCCAGCTGGCGATGGTCGCGTCGGGTGCCGACGATCTGGTCCGCGCCTCCGAGCTGGTCGAGCTCGCTCTGGTCGAGGCAGGCGAGGATGCAGTCGCCCGGGCAGAGGCGCTGGAGGTTGCGTCGGTCCTCGACATGAATCTGGGCCGGCGGCCCCGCGCGGCGTCACGCGCCACGGAGGCTCTGGCGATCTATCAGACCGGGAACGACTCGCGGGGCGCCGCGCGCATCCTCGATGCGCAGGCCATGGCCACCTTCATGGGTGGTGACGTACGCGCGGGAACCCGGCTGCTGGGCCGGGCGGCTGACCTGTTCGAGGACTCCGGTGACCTGATGCGGCTGGTCACGCCGCGGTCGACCCAGGGACACGGGCTGGTGTTCCTCGCCCGCCCGGCCGAGGGGCTGGTCCTCGTCGATGCGGCGCTGGAGACGGCTCGTACCCTCGGCCACCCCGAGGGCCAGTCCTACGCCCTGTGGCATCGCTCCGAGGCGCTGTCGGGGCTGGGACGCGGCGACGAGGCCGCCGACGCGGCGCGCGAGGCGTTGGCGATCGCCCAGCGGATCGGTCATCGTGGTTGGACCGCAACCGCCTGGCGGGCCACCGGCATCGCCGCGGAATGTCAAGGCGACCCGGAGGCGGCGCTCGCTGCCTACACGTCGTCGCTCGGCAGTGCGGACAACCTCGACCTGTTCACCTCGTGGGCGGCCGCACGGTCGGCCATCGTGCTGGCCCGGCTGGGGCGGCCGGATCGCGCTGAGCCGCTCGTGCGTCAGGCACTGGCGACCGGCCCGCCGCTGGCTCGGTACGAGGCGCAGCTGGCCGAGGTGGAGCTCGCTGCCGCACGCGGTGCTGGCGGCGTGGGCGAGCTGGCGCTGGCAGCCCTCGAACAGGCCGAGGCAGGAGGGTTCCTCGAGCACGTCGCGGACCTGCGGCGGCTCTTAGGCTGAAGCGAGAAGTGCTGCCAGGGCGGGATTGTCGATGTCGGACGCCATGAGGCGCGCGGACGTGAGAGCGGATCGGTCGCCGAGTCGGTGCCGGTGCACGTGGGCCCGTACGACGAGCTCGCGCATGTCGCAGCGGGCCGCCAGTGACGAGATCACGTCCACCATGGGCTGGGCTCGTACGACGTCGTCCTGGTCGAGCGCGGTGCTGATGGCGGCATCGAGAGCGTAGCCATGCACCCATTGGTAGCGGTCCGAGTCGCGGCTGCTGCGGGTGGTGGCCTCGGTCAGCCACGCCGTTGCCGAGGCATGTTCGTTGCGCCCGGCGTGGAGCAGGCCCAGACCGCGAGCGGCCATGCCCTCCCAGCAGGGGTCGGTGAGCTGGCAGGCCAGCGTCCAGGCGCGCTCGAGGTTGTCGGCGGCGCTCTCGGAGTCGCCGGCCTGGAGGTCGAGCTCGGCCTGAAGTGCCTGCGGCCACGGAAGAAACGCCAACCACCGTTGCTGCTGGACGAGCTGGATCGACTGGGTCACAGCGGCTGCGGCTTGTGATCGTTCGGCGCGGAGCAGGTGGGCACGGGCCAGGATGGACAGGGACCAGGCTTGCTGGCGGTGGTCGGCACTGCTGGCCGCCCGGTCCACCGACTCGTGCAGATAGCCGAAGGCGGCGGGGTAGTCGGCCTGGTCCGAGGCGTTCATGCCGCGTACGCCGAGGATCGCGGCGAGGGCGTCGTCGTGGACGGCGAGCGTCTGAGCCTTGGCCAGCAGGCTGTCGGCGGTCTGGCGTCGCCCCGCCTGCACCTCGACGAAGCCGAGCTCACGGTAGGCGAGGACCGCGGTGTCCTGGTCGCCGGCCGTCTGCGCCGCCTGGATCGCCTCGTGCAGGACAAGGGAGCCCTCCTCGTCGCGACCACGTACGGCGTGGACGAGGGCTCCGCCGAGAGCGGCGAGAGTCTTTGCGTGCAAGGCATTGTCGTGACACCGGGCGGCCTCCATGACAGCCGTGCGAAGACACTGCAGCCCGGCGTCGACGGCGCCGGCCATGATGGCGGCACGCCCGGCCTCGAGCTGGCTGAGGGCGGCCGCACGTCCGCTCAACGGCGGGGCGCTCTGGGTGCCCGGCGCGCTGGCTGCGGCGGCGGCCAGCGCGGGGGAAGGGCGCAGTCCGAGCCTGCTGTCGAACAGGTCCTCGCAGCTCGCGACCTGACGGAGGGCGGCTGCGGTGTCGCCGGACTGCGCCAGGGCCCGTACCAGGAGCTCGTGGTTGCCTTCCTCGAGTGGGTCGAGAGCCACGACTCGGGAAGCGTAGGCGACGGCGTCCTTGGCGCGCCCGGTCGCCATCAACGCCATCGTGTGCTGGCGCAGCCGGGCGGCGAGCGTGCCCGTGACCCGGTGGCGCGCCCCCATCAACCACGCCTCGAACTCCGGACAGCCCTGCACCTCGACGCCTTCGAGCAGCTCGCCGCTGACCTGCAGCAGGAGGGCGGGGTCGGCGTTGGCCGCCGTCACCCGGAGCAGGTCGACATCGGCGTCGAGGCTCAGGGTCACCGGGTCGCCGAGCAGCGACAGCTCGGGTCCCACCGCCCGCCGCAGCTCGGACAACGTCCAGCGCAGAGCGGCGAGCGGGTCGTCGGCGTCGGCGAAGAGCAGCTCGGCGAGGCGCGGGCGACTCGGAGCCCGGTCGCCGAGAGCGAGGTAGCCGAGCAGCGCCCATGACTTCTGGCCGCGGGGCGGGCGCACCGGTTGCCCGTCGCGCTCCAGCCCCGGCGGTCCCATCAACCGGATCGTCAGCATCGCCCCTGCCTTCCGACGCAGACTATCCGCGCCGGATACCGACCGCCTCGAGGTACTCCGCGGGAGCCGCCACCGTGCCGTCCTCCGCGCGGTTGTGCTGGCGGGCGACGTCGGCCAGGTCGCTGGCGAAGACGGCGGCATCGTCAGCCGAGAGCGACGAGGCGAGCCGGGTGATCGGTCCGTAGAACGTGCGGAACCATTCCGAGTAGTGCTCGGGCGAGCGGTAGCGGAAGGCGTAGTGCTGCTTGGTCAGGCCGGTCCACTCGACCCGGTCGCCGAACAGCTCGGCAAGCCGCTCCTCGGTGCCCCACAGGGCGACCGGCTGCACGCCGGCCGGCGGCGGCGCCCACTTGCCCACGGTCTTGAACAGCTGGCCGATCATGCCGCTGGGCGTCCAGCTGGCGAGCGCGATGGTGCCGCCCACCTCGGTGACCCGTACCAGCTCGTCCGCTGCCTGTTGCTGGTTGGGCGCGAACATGACGCCGACCGTGCTCAGGGTGAGGTCGAAGGCGCTGTCGGCGAAGGGCAGGTCCTCGGCGTCGCCCTCGGTGAACGTCACGTCGAGGTGCTCGACCGCCGCGCGCTTGCGTCCCTGCTCGAGCAGGTTGGTGGCGTAGTCGACGCCGGTCGCCGTCGCAAAGCGAAGAGCGGCTGCGATGGCGGCGTTGCCCTGGCCGCAGGCGACGTCGAGGACGCGCTGCCCGGCCCGTACGTCGGCTGCCTCGACGAGGCGCTCGGCGATGATCTGCAGCGTGTTGCCCACCCGCGGGTAGTCGCCGGTCTCCCAGCCCGCGCGCTGCTTGGCCTTGATCGCCTCGAAGTCGATGGTCGTCGTCATGGTGTGTCCCGTCGTCGTACGCCGCTTGGTCACGGCTGCTGAGGACAGCAGACAGCCGGCGCGTGTGACCGGGCGTGTGACGGCTTCAGTCGGCGGCGCGCGTGGGCCGAGCGCGGACGTGCATGCGCTCGCCCTGGGGCCCGAACAGGCTGAGGAACTCGACCGGCCCGCTGCCGGCGGCGCCGAACCAGTGCGGCGTGCGGGTGTTGAACTCCGCGGCCTCGCCCGCCTTGAGGACGACGTCGTGCTCGCCCAGCACGAGCCGCAGCCGGCCGCTGAGGACATAGAGCCACTCGTAGCCCTCGTGCGTCTGCGGGCTTGGCTCCTGGTGTCCCTTGGTCGCAGCGACGGTCAGCTTGTACGCCTGGAGACCGCCGGCGTTGTTGCTCAACGGCACCATCGTCATGCCACGGCGGTGCACCGGCTTGGGATGCACCCGGGGGTCGGCGGCCGGCGGTGCGCTGACGAGGTCATCGATGGCGACCCGGTGGTAGCCGGCCAGGGGGAGCAGCAGCTCGAGCGTGGGCTTGCGGCTGCCCGACTCCAGCCTGGAGAGCGTGCTGATCGAGACTCCGGTCGCTGCCGAGACATCCGCGAGCGTCGCCTCGCGCTCCTGCCGCAGCGCCCGCAGTCTCGGGCCCACACCGTCCAGCACCGCTTCGTACGTTGTCATGCCTTCATTTGCTGAATCAGCAAGCGCTCTTGTCAAGCGATGTATCGCGCGGGTGACCCTCTGCGAGGCAGACTAGAGCCATGACCAACCGCCTGGCCGGCGCGACCAGCCCCTACCTGCTGCAGCACAAGGACAACCCGGTCGACTGGCGTGAGTGGACTCCCGAGGCGTTCGCCGAGGCGGTCGAACGCCAGGTGCCGGTGTTGCTTTCCATCGGCTATGCGGCCTGCCACTGGTGCCACGTGATGGCCCACGAGTCGTTCGAGGACGAAGCGACCGCGGCGTACATGAATCAGAACTTCGTCTGCATCAAGGTCGACCGCGAGGAGCGGCCCGATGTCGACTCGGTCTACATGGAGGCGACGCAGGCGATGACCGGCCAGGGCGGCTGGCCGATGACGGCCTTCCTCACCCCCGGCGGTGAGCCGTTCTACTGTGGCACCTACTTCCCGCCCACTCCCCGGTACGGCATGCCGTCGTTCACCCAGCTCATGGAGTCAGTCGTACGGGCGTGGACCGACGACCGCGAGCGGGTCCACGAGGCGGCGGCCCACATCGTGGCCCAGCTCACCGACCGTCCCGGGCCAACGGGCAGCCAAGACGTGACGGCTGCCGCGCTCGATGATGCAGTTTCCTTGCTGGCTAAGGGTTTTGACGCCGCCAACGGTGGCTTTGGGGGAGCGCCGAAGTTTCCGCCGTCGATGGTCCTGGAGTGGTTGTTGCGGCACGCCGCCCGTACCGGAAGCGCGTCGTCCCTGGCGATGGTCGAGCGCACGGCTGAGGCGATGGCCCGCGGTGGCATGTACGACCAGCTCGCCGGCGGGTTCGCCCGCTACTCCACGGATGCGTCGTGGGTCGTGCCGCACTTCGAGAAGATGCTCTACGACAACGCCTTGCTGCTCCGTGTCTACTGCCACCTCTGGCGCCAGACCGACAACCCGGCCACCCGTGCGCTGGCTGCCCGCATCGCCGTCGAGACGGCCGAGTTCCTGGTACGGGACCTGCGGACTCCCGAGGGCGGGTTCGCCTCAGCCCTCGACGCCGACACCGAGGGCGTCGAGGGTCGCTTCTACGTCTGGACGCCCCCCGAGCTCGTCGCCGCGCTGGGCCCGGAGGACGGCGCGTACGCGGCTCGGGTCTACGGCGTAACAGCGGAGGGGACGTTCGAGCACGGCCAGTCGGTGCTGCAGCTGCTGGACGATCCCGCCGACCTCGAGCGGGCCTTCTCCGTGCGGCAGTGGCTCCTCACGGCGCGCGGCACGCGGGTGCCTCCGGCGAGGGACGACAAGGTGGTGGCGGCCTGGAACGGCCTCGCGATCGCAGGCCTCTCCGAAGCCGGGGTGCTCTTCGGCAGGCCCGACTTCATCGACGCCGCGACCGCCTGCGCCGACCTGCTCGAGCGGCTGCACGTCACGCACGGCCGGCTGGTCCGCACCTCGCGCGACGGCCGTGCGGGGCGCAATGCCGGCGTCCTCGAGGACCACGGTGATGTCGCAGAAGGCCTGCTGGTGCTGGCGTCTGTGACGTCCGATTCCCGCTGGGTCAGTCTGGCCGGAGCCCTGCTCGACGCGGTGCTCGAGCACTTCAGTGACGGTGCCGGCGGCTTCTTCGACACCGCCGACGACGCCGAGGCCCTCATCCAACGACCCCAGGACCCGACCGACAACGCCACCCCGTCGGGCGCTGCCGCGACGACGACGGCGCTGCTCTGGTACGCAGCCCTCACCGGCTCGGACCGGCACCGTGAGGCGGCCGAGGCCTCCGTCGCGGGTCTCATGCCCTTGCTCACCTCCCACCCCCGGTTCGCCGGCTGGGCGGGCGTCGCGGCAGAGGCGCTCCTCGCGGGCCCGGCCGAGATTGCGATCGTGGGCGCGCCCGACGACCCGCGTACCGGAGCCTTGGTCGCTGCCGCGTGGGTCTCGGCCTCGCCGGGGGCGGTGATCGCCGTGGGCGATGGTTCGGCGACCCCGTACACCGCACTGCTCGAAGGGCGGCCGCTCGTCGACGGAGCGCCGGCGGCCTACGTCTGCCGCCGGTTCGTCTGCCAGGCGCCGGTCACCACCCCCGACGCCCTCACGGCCGAGCTCGCCACTCCCTGACGGTCTGCCCAGCCGACGGACCTGCTGCTGAAGCGGGTCGTTGACACCGCTTGTGCCCGGTCGTACGTTGGCTTGCGCCTTGAGAAAGTCACTTTCACAGAGTGAGAGTGATGGGCGCGGCACCCTTCTGTCAAAGGAGACCGAATGCGAAGAAGACTCAGCCGCAGACCGATCGTGGGCCTCATCACGGCGCTGTCACTGGTGGTCCCCGTCACCGCCAGCGCGCACGCCGCAGCTGTGGCTGCTCCTACCGCTCGGGTCGAGGTGCAGAGCGTTGGGCACGCGGTCAAGAACCTCGACACGACGGTGCACTTCTACCACGACGTCCTCGGCCTCGAGATCGTGTCCGAAGATAAGACCTTCAAGGCCGATCCGGCGTATGGACGACTGACCGGGACGGTCGGCGGCAAGTACCGATCGGCGGTCATCGCGATCCCCAACCAGAAATTCCGCCTCGTGCTGACGCAGTACGCCGGGGTTGCCAAGACCGCCGTCGGCCCGCAGCACCACCAGAACCCCGGCACGCCTGCGCTGACCCTGAGCATCAAGAGCGCGGTGGTCCTCTTTCCCCGCCTCAAGGCCGCCGGTGTCCAGACCCTCAACGGCCAGCCGGTTCCTGACGGCACGACCATCCCCACCGTCTTCTTCCGCGACCCCGACGGCTACGTCGTCGAGACTGCGCAGCGACGAGCTGACAACAGCGACTGGTTCACCGTGCCACCGCCCTCCGTGACCGACGGGCCGGGCATGAAGTACGTGATCCGGGGCCAGATCGACCTGACCATGTGGAGCGCGCAGCAGGCGATCGACGTCTACAAGAACGCACTGGGCTTCGACCTCAACCCGGGCTTCCCGCCGCTCATCGGGGCTGGCGAGTACAAGCCGCTCGGCTTCCTCGGCATGATCCTGGGCGTGCCCGTCACGGCGTTGTGGACAGCCGTCACCGGCAACTGCGACCCGACCACCCGGTGCGAGTACTTCGAGTACCAGGACCCGGCACGGGTCACCAACAACCCTGACATCCAAGACCCAGGCGCGGGGCTGGCCACCTACACCACGCACCACTTCTTGGCCGTGCTTTCGCGGCTGATCGCGGCACGCGTCAAGGTAGTGACGCCTGGCGGCAAGGCCGTCCTGGTGCACGGCCACCTGAGCATCATCCTGCGCGACCCGAGCGGCTTGCTGCTCCGGCTGACCAGCCTGCAGAAGGGCTGACCGAGCCTCACAGCGCGGACGCGGCCGCCGTGACTCAGCCCCCTGCTGAGGCGCGGCGGCCGT
This sequence comes from Acidothermaceae bacterium B102, assembly GCA_033097465.1. Lineage (GTDB taxonomy): Bacteria > Actinomycetota > Actinomycetes > JAWWOL01 > JAWWOL01 > JAWWOL01. The sequence continues at coordinate 555,493 of AP028633.1, read as the reverse complement.
CCGCTGTCCGGGCTCGGCCGGCATCTCCTATGCCCGGAGCGAACACTCTTGGTCGCCCTCGATGGGTGTGTAATGGTGTAATCACCGCAACAGAAGGAGCACACCATGCACCCCAGAGGACGCCACGGAGGCCCCCCGTGGGCCCGCGGCAACGACGCACCACCGCCCGCTGACGACGTCACGGCCTGGCTCACCGGCCGGCTGCCCGATGACTGGTACGAGGGCGCACCCGAGGTCCACGTCGACCGGGACGAGATCGTCGTCGTCGGCACGCTGACCGCCCCCACCGTCGAAGGCGACCCCGACGCTGCCGCCCAGCAGGCTGCGACCGCCGGACGCATCACCCGGTTCCGCGAGGAGACCCGGGGCAAGCGCATGGCCATCGCGCAGGAGGCCGAGGAGCGGTACGGCCGCAAGGTCGCGTGGGGCGCCACCATCGGCGACACCCGCGAGGTCTTCACCAGCCTCGCCGTGCCGGTGATGACGCGGCTGCGCTACGACGAGCGCCAGGTCCTCGACACCCTCGTCGACGCCGGTGTTGCCCGCAGCCGCAGCGAGGCGCTCGCTTGGTGCGTCAAGCTGGTCGGCGAGCACGAGGGCGACTGGATCCAGCAGCTCCGTGACGCGTTGGTCGCCGTACAAGAGGCACGCAAGGCCGGCCCCGCCAGCTGACCTGCCGCTTGCGCAGGTGCGAGGGCCGGTGCTCACTCATGGGGGCACCGGCCCTCGTGCGAACTTTCCCGATCAAAGGAGTGGAGCGGGCGCCGTGACGCCCGACCCACTCCTTTGATCGGCGCGATTGCGGGTCATCACGGCTAGCGTGCACGTCATGGATGTGCGCTCGCTCGGCTACCGCACCGACCTGATGCTCCGCCGGCTGGCCGGTGCCACCCTTGACGACCGCGGTGACCACATCGTCGTCACGACTGCTGCCAACCCCGGCTTCTGGTGGGGCAACTTCCTGCTGCTGGCCGAGCCGCCGCAGGACATCGAGCCGTGGCTGGACACCTTTCGCGACGCCTTCCCCGCCGCCAGCCACATCGCGATGGGGGTCGACGGCACCGACGGCGCGACCGGAGACACGACGGGCCTCGAGGCCGGCGTTGACGTGGTGCTGACCGCAACCCACCTGCCGCCACGCCCGCCGGACCCGTACAAGAAGATCCGTCGGCTGGAGACCGACCTCGACTGGGCCCAGGCCGTCGACCTGCAACTAGTCAGCCATGGCGACGAGCCCAGCCCGAGCCACCGACTCTTCGTCGAGCGTCGGGTCGCGGAGGAGCGGGCGCTGGTCGAAGCCGGCCACGGAGCGTGGTTCGGCGCCTTCCCGGACGGCACCCTGCGCGCCTCGCTCGGCGTCGTCACCGACGGTTCGGGCATCGCGCGCTACCAGAACGTCGAGACCCAACCCGAGTTCCGCAGGCAGGGGCTGGCCACCCAGCTCGTGTACGAGGCGGGGGTGCGGGCCCTCGCGCAGGCCGAGACCCTGGTCATCGTGGCCGACCCTGATGACGTGGCCATCGGCATCTATCGCGCGGCCGGGTTCGTCGACCGCGAGCGGCAGACGCAGCTGTGGCGGGAGCCTCAGGCGGCCGAGTAGACGGCGATCGACACGGCGACGTACTGCAAGATGAAGGCGGCGACCGTGAGCGCGTGAAAGACCTCGTGGTAGCCGAAGACGCGGGGCACCGGGTCCGGCCGCTTGAACGCGTAGACGACCGCGCCGAGCGAGTACAGCGTGCCGCCGACCGCCACCAGGACGAGCACGGCCACCCCGCCATGGTGCAGCAGGTCGGGGATCACGAAGACCGCAACCCAGCCCAGCGCGAGGTAGATCGGGACATAGAGCCAGCGCGGCGCCGAGGTCCAGGTCAGCTGGAGTCCGATGCCCAGCAGGGCGCCTGCCCAGACGACGGTCAGCACGACGGCACTCGTCTGGCCGTGCAGGACGGTCAGCGCGATCGGGCTGTAGGTCCCGGCGATGATCAGGAAGATGTTGGCGTGGTCCAGCCGCCGGAGCAGCGCGCGCACCCGCTGCGAGCCGTGCCACCGGTGGTAGAGGGCGCTGACCCCGAACAGCAGGCAGGCGGACAGCGCATAGATCGCACAGCCGAGCCGGGCGCGGTCGGTGCCCGCCAGCGAGACCAGGACGATGCCCGCGACGACGGTCAGGGGGAAGGCGATGCCGTGCAGCAGCCCGCGCAGCTTGGGCCGGGCAGCGAGCATGTCGATGTAGGCCTGGGCCGCCGTCCTGCTCGCCTGCTCGAACCCAGCGGTCATGCCGCCAGGCTAGGCCGCAATCCTGTGCAGGAACATGGACGATGGTCCTGTGTTTTCCGACCCGCTGCGCACCTAGCAGCTCCGCGCGCGGGTATCCTCAGCCATCGACGGGGAACGTCGTGACGGAAGGGGCGCCATGGGCCTGCGCGACCTCGTCTACACGGTGTACGAGACCCGGCTGCGGCGACGTCTGGCCGGAGTGCCGGGACCGCGTCACGTGGGGGTCATGCTCGACGGCAACCGGCGCTGGGCCCGGTCCGTGGGGCTCGTCGACGTCAATCACGGCCACCGCGCCGGCGCCGACAAGATCGTCGACCTGCTCGGCTGGTGCGAGGAGGCCAAGGTCGAGGTCGTCACCCTGTGGCTGCTCTCGACCGACAACCTCTCCCGCGACGCAGACGAGCTCGAGCCGCTGCTCCGCATCATCGAGGAGACGGTCACCGACCTCGCGTCGCGTCGCCGCTGGCGCATCCGGGGCGTGGGGTCCATCGATCTGCTGCCCGAGTCCACCGCCGTGGCGCTCAAGTCGGCCGAGGAGTCGACGGCCGACCTGCCCGCGCGCACCATCGAGGTCAACGTGGCCGTGGGCTACGGCGGGCGCCGCGAGATCGCCGACGCCGTACGCAGCCTGCTGACCGAGCATGCGGCCAAGGGGGCCAGTCTCGAGGAGGTCGCCTCCTTCCTCGATGTCGAGCACATCGCCGAGCACCTCTACACCAAGGGCCAACCCGATCCCGACCTGCTCATCCGCACCTCCGGAGAGCAGCGGCTGTCCGGCTTCCTGCTCTGGCAGAGCGCCCACAGCGAGTTCTACTTCTGCGACGCCTACTGGCCGGAGTTCCGCCACGTCGACTTCCTCCGGGCCCTTCGCGCCTATGGCGAGCGGCACCGGCGCTTCGGCTCCTAGCTCCGCTCGGCGTGCATCCACGCGGGCCCGCACCGCGCCATATGGCACGTGGCCATGCTCGAAATCGGCACCTACCGCGCCATATGGCGCGGTGGACGCTCGAAATCGGCACCTACCGCGCCATATGGCACGTGGCCACGCTCGAAATCGGCGTCCACCGTGCCAAGTGGCGCGGTGGAGGGCGGGCCAGACAGCTTGGGGACCGCGCTCGTGGGGGCGGAGAGCCTTGTGCCCGGGTCGACGTTTTCGTCATCTGACGGACACGTTGCCGATGGCGTGTCGTTGCTGCTGGGACTGCTGATGCGGCTTACCTTCAGTGGTGACGGACGGCGTCGTGCCGGACGTCCGGGAGGCCTAGGCGTGCAGCTGATTTCACGCGGAGGGGCCGGCACCCGGCCTCTGGGCCCGGTTCCGGACCGCTCGAGGTAACGGGCGCACAGGTGCGCGCCCGAAGGGGATCCCCGTGGACGAAGGCCTGCACGCAGCACGACGCACGTATGTCATCGACACCAGCGTCCTGCTCTCCGACCCCGCCGCCATCACCCGGTTCGCGGAACACGAGGTGGTCCTCCCTCTGGTCGTGATCAACGAGCTCGAGGCCAAGCGCAAGGACCCCGAGATCGGCTACTTCGCCCGCCACGCGTTGCGCATCCTCGACGACCTCCGCCAGGTCCACGGCCGCCTCGACCTGCCCATCCCGATCGGGGACGAGGGAGGCACGGTCCGCGTCGAGCTCAACCACTCTGACCCCACGGTGCTGCCGCCGGGGTTCCGCATTGGTGACAATGACAGCCGGATCCTCGCCGTAGCAGGCAATCTCGCGAGCGAGGGCTGCGACGTCGTGCTCGTGAGCAAGGATCTGCCGCTGCGGGTCAAGGCCGGTGCGGTGGGTCTGCCGGCCGAGGAGTTCCGCAACGAGCTCGCCACCGACGTGGGCTGGACCGGCATGGCCGAACTCGATGTCTCCGAGGAAGAGGTCGACGTACTCTACGAGCAGGAGCACCTCGAGCTGCCCGCCGCACGCGACTTTCCTTGTCACACCGGCCTTGTGCTGCTGTCCAACCGCGGCAGCGCACTGGGACGCGTCATGCCCGACAAGTCGGTACGGCTGGTGCGCGGCGAGCGTGAGGCGTTCGGCCTCCGCGGTCGCAGCGCGGAGCAGCGCGTCGCCCTCGATCTGCTGCTCGACCCCGACGTCGGCATCATGTCCCTCGGCGGCCGCGCCGGCACGGGCAAGTCGGCTCTCGCCCTGTGCGCCGGGCTCGAGGCTGTTCTCGAGCGCCGCCAGCACAAGAAGGTCGTGGTCTTCCGGCCGCTGTTCGCGGTCGGTGGCCAGGAGCTCGGCTACCTGCCGGGCACCGAGGCCGAGAAGATGTCGCCGTGGGGCCAGGCGGTCTTCGATACCCTCGGCGCCCTCGTGCACGCCGACGTCGTCGAGGAGATCATGGCGCGCGGCATGCTCGAGGTGCTGCCGCTGACCCACATCCGAGGCCGGTCGCTGCACGACTCGTTCGTCATCGTCGACGAGGCCCAGTCGCTCGAGCGCAACGTCTTGCTGACCGTACTTTCCCGTATTGGTGGGGCTTCTCGGGTTGTGCTGACCCATGATGTGGCCCAGAGCGACAACCTTCGGGTCGGTCGGTACGACGGTGTAGCTGCGGTCATCGAGGCGCTCAAGGGCCACCCGCTCTTCGCCCACGTGACCCTCACCCGGTCGGAGCGTTCACCCATCGCCGCGCTGGTGACGGAGATGCTCGGCGACCTGGCGGTCTGAGGGGCCCAGCACCCGTACGATGCGTCCATGGTGATCCCGGTCCACGACGACAACCCAGTCCGCCGCACGCCCGTCATCACCTATGCGCTCATCGTGGTCAACCTGGTGGTGTTCCTGTTCGAGCCGGTGCACCAGTACTTCATGGGTAGCCAGACGGCCGCCGACGTGTGCCGCCAGTACGCGTTCTTCGACAAGTGGGCGGCGATCCCCAAGGAGCTGCTGAGCGGCCACCCGTTGGCGATCCACCAGTACGTCGTCGGCACCGGGGCAAGCCAGTTCCCTTGCGCACCAGACTATTTCGCGCACAAGAGCCCGGTGCTGTCGGTGCTCTTCGCGATGTTCCTGCACGCCGGCTGGCTGCACGTGCTCGGCAACATGTTGTTCCTCTACATCTTCGGCAACAACATCGAGGACCGGTTCGGCCGCGTCCCCTTCCTCGTCTTCTACATCGGGGCCGGATACGCTGCTACGTATGGGTTTTCGCTGATGGACAGCGGCTCCCACGAGACCCTGGTCGGTGCGTCGGGGGCCATCGCCGGTGTCCTCGGTGCCTACCTGATCCTCTATCCGCGGGCGAAAGTGCTGTCCTTGCTGCCTTTCCTGTTCTTCCTTCCTGTTCGCCTTCCCGCGTGGCTGGTGCTGGGCTCGTGGTTCGTCCTGCAGTACGTCTACGCGGCGGGCACCGGAGTGGGTCAAGGGGCCGGTGTGGCCTACGTGGCGCACGTGGTCGGGTTCATCGTGGGCATGTTCGTCGGGTACGTGGTCCGGGTAGCCTCCGAAGGCCGTACCTCACCCGTCACATAAGCCCCACGAGTCCCAATTCGGACCTGTGGACAGCCATTTTTGTGGTCCATGTCACTCTCTGGGCCCAGAAACCGGCCGATCGGCTGTGCAGACTGGAGGAGCGGCCCGCTTCTCACAGGGGACGTCCAGCCGGATAGCAACGGCCAGGGCGAGGGTCCGCAGGTGTGCCGCAGGACCTCAGAGGACGCACGACGTCCGGTTCTGCTAGGGGGCCACCGCGAAGCCATTCCGGGTGCCAGGGGTGCACGCACGTCCAACGTCGGACGTCATGCCCTGGTACGCGCACCGGCGCCGCCGCCTTTGCGGCGCCATGACGGAAGGACTGTGCGTGATCCGAACACCCAGCCGAGGCATGCTCGCCGCCGGCGCAGCGCTCGGCACCGTGGGCATCGCCGTCGGAGTGCTGGCCCCGGTGGCCGCCGAGGCAGCCGCCAAGCCCGCAGACACGGCTCTTGCGGCCTCTGCCGAAGGTTCCTCCGCTACGACCCGCGAGATCGCCGCTGAGCGGCGCTCGCTGCTCCAGCAGGCCACCGCGGTGGCCCGAGTTGCCGGGGCGACGTCCACGACGCCGCCCAAGGCCAAGAAGCGCCCGCCGAACCGACCGGTAGCCAAGGCCAAGCCGCGCAAGCTCACGCCGCGCGAGATGGCCAAGCAGCTGGTGGTCCAGCACGGCTGGAGCGAGGCGCAGTTCACCTGCCTCGACGAGCTGTGGAACCGGGAGAGTGGCTGGGACCCACACAACCAGAACGGTGGGTCGAGTGCCTACGGTATTCCGCAGTCACTGCCTGGCAGCAAGATGGCCGCGTTCGGCAGTGACTGGCGTGACAACCCGATGACGCAGATCCGCTGGGGTCTCTGGTACATCGCCGATCGGTATTCCACGCCCTGTGGTGCCTGGGCGCACAGCGAGCGTTACAACTACTACTGATCCTGACCGCTCTTACTGATGTACGGGTCGGGCCGGGTCGATCAGGTCCAGGCAGTGCCGGCCGGGGTCTTGATCGTCCAAGCGGTGCCGCCGGGGGTGCGGTGGGACCACGAGGTGCCGCCGGGCTTGACGTGCGTCCACGAGGTCCCGCAGGGGGTGGCCTTGGCAGCGGCGTGGTGGTGCGTGCTGGCGGAGGCGACCGAGGGCACGATCACGGTGCCGACGAGGGCGATCGCGACGGTGGCGGTGGCGGTGGCGAGGCGACGGCGAAACAGCATCTGAACGTTCTCCTTCAAGTCCCCGATGGGGTGGCGCCTCGAGCGCCACGCCAACTGACTCGTCGCCGGTTCGGGGTTGCTTGAGGGGACTTTCTTCGCAACGTGAAGATCGCTCTGATGTGACTATCGCTGTTCTGGCCCGTCGGTTCCGTGCGCAGCAGAGCGGTAGACCTTTCGAAGCAGAACGGCAGGTTCGGGCGGGCTGGCGCTGTCCGGGTTCGTCCTGAAACGTGTCAAACTGCGGCCTCTGGCCAGATCCGCCGCCGCAGCCTTTGCCTAGTCTTTACGGAGCGACCGGCGGCCGGGTCATCGAGAGCACGTCGAGTGCGGCGTCCAGCTGCTCCGTGGTCAGCTTGCCCTGCGCCACGTACCCCTTGTCCTCGACGACCTGGCGGATCGTCTTGCGCTCGGCGAGCGAGGCCTTGGCGACCTTGGCCGCCTCCTCGTAGCCGATGTACTTGTTGAGTGGGGTCACGATCGACGGCGACGACTCCGCCAGCTCGCGGCAGCGCTCGACGTCGGCCTCGATGCCGTCGACGCAGCGGTCGGCGAACAGCCGCGCGACGTTGGACAGCAGCCGGATCGACTCGAGGATGTTGCGGGCCATGACCGGCAGCATCACGTTGAGCTCGAAGTTGCCTGCGGCGCCGGAGAACGCGACCGCCGCGTCGTTGCCGATGACCTGGGCGACCACCATGTTGAGCGCCTCGGGGATCACCGGGTTGACCTTGCCGGGCATGATGCTCGACCCGGGCTGCAGGTCGGGCAGCCGGATCTCGGTGAGGCCGGTGCGCGGGCCGGAGCCCATCCAGCGGATGTCGTTGGAGATCTTGAACAGCCCGACCGCGATCGTGCGCAGCTGGCCGCTCGCCTCGACCAGCGCATCACGCGCGCCCTGGGCCTCGAAGTGGTTGCGTGCCTCGGTCAGCGGCAGTCCCGTCGTGCGGGCCACCTCGGCGATGACCTTGGCGGAGAAGCCGGCCGGGGTGTTGATGCCGGTGCCGACCGCGGTGCCACCGAGGGGCAGCTCGGCGAGGCGGGGCAGGGACGCGGTGAGCCGCTCGATCCCGTACCGGACCTGGGCCGCATAGCCGCCGAACTCCTGGCCGAGGGTGACCGGCGTCGCGTCCATGAGGTGGGTGCGACCGCTCTTGACGACCTCGGACCACTCGACGGCCTTGCGCTCGAGGGCTTCGGCGAGATGACCGAGGGCGGGGATGAGGTCGTTGACGACGGCGCTCGTCGCGGCGATGTGGATGGACGAGGGGTAGACGTCGTTGCTCGACTGCGACGCGTTGACGTGGTCGTTGGGGTGGACCGTGGAACCGAGCTCCTCGCCGGCCAGGGTCGCGATGACCTCGTTGGCGTTCATGTTGCTCGAGGTGCCCGACCCGGTCTGGAAGACGTCGATCGGGAAGTGCTCGTCGTACCCTCCCTCGGCGACCTTGGTGGCGGCGGCGTTGATGGCGGTGGCCATCTCGGGGGAGAGGACGCCGAGCTCGGCGTTGACCGTCGCGGCGGCGGCCTTGATGCGGGCGAGCGCCTCGATGTTGGCCCGCTCGATCGGCTGGCCGGAGATCGGGAAGTTTTCGACCGCTCGCTGAGTCTGCGCGCGCCACTTGGCCCGGGCCGGGACGCGGACGTCCCCCATCGAGTCGTGCTCGATCCGGAAGTCGCTCTCGGTCATCGGTGTGATCCTCGATCTCTGCTCTGGTCGGTACGGTTGCCCGGTGACAGTCTCCCCCGGAGGCCCGCCCGGCGACGACCCGCTGGGCCATGTGCTGGCCTCGGACGCCGAGCGCGAGGCCGTGGTCGAGCGGCTTCGCGTGGCCGTGGCTGACGGGCGCTTGACGATGGACGAGCTCTCCGACCGCTCCGAGATCGCCTACCGGGCCCGTACCGGTGCCGAGCTCGCGGCGCTGACCCGTGACCTCCCCTCGGGCGCGGCCCCCTCGCCAGGACCCGTCGTCTTCGCCAGCGACGAGACCGACCGCTACGTCGCGGTCTTCAGCGAGTCGAGGCGCGAGGGCCACTGGCGGGTGCCGCGCGCGTTGAAGACCATGGCGGTGTTCGGTGGCGTCAAGCTGGACATGACCGCGGCCGAGCTGGGCGCGCACGAGATCCACGTGCGAGCGGTGGCGGTCTTCGGCGGCATCGAGCTGATCGTTCCCCCTGGGGTCGAGGTGCACCTGACCGGCTTGGCCGTCTTCGGCGGCAAGTCGGCCAAGGTGCCGCCGCCACCGGCAGGTGCGCCGGTGCTCCACGTCCACTGCACCGCGGTCTTCGGCGGCGTCGAGGTCAAGGTGGCCGGGCCGCCCTGGAGCGAGCGCCTGGCAACGATCCGGGACGCCATCCGGCCGCCACGGCTGCCCGGCCCGCCGCCTCCACCACCAGGCGCCTAGACCGCCCGTGGACGGCATTGTCCGCGCACCGCTAAGGTGAGCCCCACGTGAAGGCACGAGGAAGCCGGTGCAAGTCCGGCACGGTCGCGCCACTGTGAGCAGGCCACCCCGGTGGGCTGTGAGTCAGATCTTCTGCCTTCACGCCTCGCCCATCGATCAAGGGACGCCAGATCCCTGAAGGAGGCACCACATGAGCGCCAGTCATCCCCTCATGCCCACGCCCGAGGTCAGCACGACGCCGGTCGTCATTCCGGCGGCCAGAGCCGCCTTGTGGCTGACCACCACGCTGCTGATCGCCCTCGGCGTCTACTACTTCATCGGCGTCGACCAGGGCATGACCTCGGTCTTCGGCCACAACATGGCCATCCACGAGTTCGTGCACGACGCGCGTCACTTCCTCGGCTTCCCCTGCCACTGATCCGCGACTGACATGGAGCGCAAGCTCATCGGCCGGGGGGTCCTTGCCGGGGCTTTCGCGGGTCTTCTCGCGTTTGTCTTCGCGCGCATCTTCGCCGAGCCCGTCATCAACGCCGCGATCAACTACGAGTCGGCGCGCGACGCCGCACAGGACCTGCTGAACAAGGCCATCGGACTGCCGCCTGACCCGTCCGGGCCGGACATCTTCAGCCGCACCATCCAGGCCAACATCGGCATCGGGGTCGGCATGGTCGTCTTCGGCGCCGCCATGGGTGCGCTGTTCGCTGTGGTCTACGCGGTGTGCCTCGGCCGAGTGGGCCGGCTCCGTCCCCGGGTGTTGGCGATGCTGCTGGCCGGGGCGGGCTTCTTGGGCATTTACTTCGTGCCCTTCATCAAGTACCCCGCCAACCCGCCGTCGATCGGTCACGCCGAGACGATCCGGGAGCGGGGGGCTCTCTACCTCGGCATGGTCGGCGCCTCGATCGTCTTCCTGGTGCTGGCCGTGATGCTGGGCAAGGAGCTGCAGAAGCGCTTCGGCAACTGGAATGCCAGCCTTCTGGCCGGCGCCGCGTACATCGTGGTCATGGCCCTGGTCATGGCGTCGCTGCCGCAGCTGGGCCACCTGTCGTTCAACGTGGCGCAGTACGGCCGGCACGCGACGGAGACGCCGTTGCCGCTGACCAACGGCAAGGGCGTGATCGTCTTCCCGGGCTTCCCGGCCGACACGTTGGTGCAGTTCCGGCTCTACTCGGTGGCGGCCCAGGTGCTGCTCTGGTCAACCCTCGGGCTGACCTTTGGACCGATGGCGGAACGATTGCTCGCACCGGTGCCGGCCGTGGCGCGGTCGCGACGTCGCCGGGGGAAGGACAGCGTCGGTCAGCTTGCCTGACGAGCTCGCTGCGCTGGGCCCGTACTTCGCTGTCGGCCGGCACGACCCGTCCGTACCTCCGGAGGGGGAGTGGCGGCCGTTGCGCGTCCTGCTCTCCTCGCCGGACGCCTTGCGCGACCGCGCGGAGCAGGTCCAGTCCGCGCTGGCAGCGGGGGCAGGGCAGCCGGTCGAGCTCAGGGTTGCGGCGTCGGTCGCTCACCTGGGCCTCGTCGCTCGCCTGGTGGCGCCCGCTTTTGGCGCGGCCGTGCTGGACGCCAGGCTGCTGGAGCTGGACGAGGCCCGCTGGCAGCCCGTCCTGGGCGGTCCGGCGCCGCTGTCGCTCTCTGAGGGCGCGCTGGAGGGGGTCCCGTACGACGGTCCCCTCGTCGTGGCCCTGGGTCGGACGTGGCAGCAGGGTCCGGTACGGGGCCTGGCGGAGCAGGCCCGCTCCCTGTCCGTGGCGGCGACCGTCAGCGCCGGCAACGTCGCCTCGGCCGTCAACGGGACGGCCGTCATGGTCGCCCGGTCGAGGCCGGATCTGGCCGAGAGAGCCCTCGCCATGGCCGCCGAACTGCTTACCGGACCGGTCTTGGAAGGGCGTTCCGAAGGTGAACCGGGAAAGAATTTTCGGCGACTCAGCTGCTGTCTGATCTACCGGGCCGCCCCGCGTGGGCCCCGCGTGGTCTGCGGCGACTGCATCCTCGCTAGCACTTCCTGAGACGGTTCCGAAATGGGGGTCGCCCCTTGCGCTCTGTGCTCACATCGGTACTGTGTGGCGTCTGGTAGGCAACGTCGCCTTCCGTTTTGGGGGCCATCACGACTGGTGAGGGGCTGACGTTGAGATCTACCTTGACCCGATTTGTCCTGCCGCTGACCCGGCGAACCCGGCTGGCGGCCCTGGCGCTGGCCACCGTGGCGTCCTTGACCGGCGGCACCGTGCTCGCCACCCCGTCCTACGCAGCCGGGGCCCGCGTCGTCCACCTGACGGCGTTCGAGCACCGCCTCCTCAGCCTGATGAATACCGACCGCAAGGCGCGGGGCCTGCACCCGCTGACGGTCGCTGCGTGTGCCGAGGACTTCGCCCGGCAGTGGACCCAGACCATGGCGCGGCGTGACCTACTCGAGCACAACCCGGCGCTGAAGAAGCTCTGGTCCAAGAGCCTGTGCCGCAATGCCTCCAAGCTCGCCGAGAACATCGGCGTCGCAGGCACCGATGCCGACACGCTCTTCGCCGCGTACATGGCCTCGCCGCTGCACCGGGCCAACATCCTCGACCCCAAGCTGCGCTACGTCGGCATCGGCTCGTGGCAGCTCAGCGACGGCTCGGTCTTCAACACCGTCGACTTCAGCAACGGCGGCTCGCCCGCGTACGTGAAGGTCAAGCACCTCGGCCAAGGCCTGAGCACTCCCTGAGAGCACTTGCTGAGGTCGCCGGGTATCGCCGGCTGGGCGCTCCGGTCGGTGGTTGCGACCGACGTAGGACACCATGGTCCGCGTGGCTATGGACAAGAAGCGCGGCACCGAGGTCGTCAGCGACATGCTGCGATCGCTCGCCGTGGTCATCGTCGTCATCATCCCGCTGTGGCTGCTGATCCCGCATCACACGCGCCAGCACGTGACGGTCATCGACTACAGCACCGAGCTGAGCCAGGCCCGCCGCGTCTCGGCCCACCCGCTGGTCGCTCCGGCCGGGCTGCCGTCCGCCTGGAGGCCGACCAGCGTGTCGAGCTCTGGCGGCAGCGGCACGCCCCTGGTGTTCCACCTCGGCTACGTCACGCCGGCCGGTGACTACGCCGCGCTGGAGGAGTCCGACGGTCCCGTCGCCGGCTACCTGGTGACGCTCGAGGGCAAGACGCCGCAGAGCCTGGACTCGGTACGGGTCGGCACTGCGTCCTGGCAGCAGCTGCGCGGTACGGACGGTCGGCTGGCGCTGGTCAGCACGGCCACGCCGACGACGGTCGTGGTCAAGGGCACGGCCAAACTGGCTGAGCTCGAGACGCTCGCCGCCTCCCTGCGCTGAGGGAGTTACTCCGTACGGCTCACCAACACGCGTGGTCACGGCTCCGATAACCGGAGAACCCCCACGACGTCAGGACAGGCATGAGCATCCCCGCCCAGGTTGAGCCGCTGGAGCAGGACGACGCAGAGTACGAGCTCTGGTGCGCCGTTCTGGACGAGCGTCAGGCCTATGCCGCGATGCGTTTCCTGGTGCCGGAGCTCTCGCTGCCGGAGTCGGCCCGGGGACCGCTGACCGCGGCCCAGGAGGCGGCGATCGAGCAGTATCAGGAAGTGCGCGACCGCCTGGACACCCTGCGCGCCACGGAGTTGACCGGCGCCCTCGGCTAGCTGCTTGCGGTTCGGGTGGAGACTGGCCAGCAGATCCCCGACGTCCTCGGGGACCTGCTCACCCCACTCCTCGAAGGAGCCGGCTGATGGCCCTGCCCAAGACCGCGGACGACGTGCCTCGCGTCGCCTTGCTCGTCACCCTCGACACGAAGGCGGAGATCGCCCGCTTCCTCAGCTACGAGATCATCGGCTGCGGCTGCCGGCCCTACGTCATCGACGTCGGTCTGCGCGGCCCCGAGGAGGCCGGGTTCGCCGACGTGACCCGCGCCGACGTGGCACGCGCGGCGGGGACGACACTCGCTGGCTGGGACTCGCTGGACAAGAGCGCGGCCATGGACGTCGTGGCGACCGGTGTTGGCAGGTTGCTCGCCGACCTTGCTGCCTCGGGCGACATCACCGGGGTGCTGGGCATCGGGGGAGGCAGCGGCAGTTGGCTGACCACCCGTGCCGTTCACGACCTCCCTCTCGGGTTCCCCAAGATGCTGGTGTCGACCGGGACGCAGTTCATCTCTGCCGACATGGTGAGCGACATCGTGCTCGTTCCGAGCATCACCGACGTCGCGGGACTCAATGAGATCCTGCGCGGGGTCCTTCGCAATGCGGTCCGGGCCATCTGCGCCATGCGACCCCGGCCGCGGGTTCGTTCCTTGGACGACGGCCACTCCGTCGCGATGACCATGTTCGGCGTCACGACCGCCGGCGGTGACATCGTCCGCGACCTGCTCGAGGACGCCGGCTGCAGCGTTGCGGTGTTCCACGCCAACGGCTCCGGAGGCAAGACGATGGAGCGGCTCATCAAGGACGGGGCGTTCGACGCCGTGATCGACTGGACGCCCACCGAGCTGGTCGACGAGCTCGTCGGGGGCAGCTGCTCCGCGGGACCCGACCGGCTCGAGGCCGCCGGCCTCATGGGACTGCCGCAGCTGGTGGTCCCCGGTGCCATGGACGTGATCAACGCAGGGGACCCGGCCACCCTCCCGGAACGCTTCCAGGGCCGGCTGTCGTACTTGCACCGCAGCGACTCGCTGCTGGTCCGCACGGACGCGACGGAGTCCTACGAGGTGGGCGAGATCATGGGCCGCAAGCTGGCGATGGCCAAGGGACCCGTACGGGTCATCGTTCCGGACGACGGATTCTCTGCCCTCGACGCGGTGGGGCACGAGTTCGCTGACCGCGCTGCGGACGCCGAGCTGGTCCGCGGCCTCACCGAGCAGCTGGGGGACGCCGTCACCGTCGAGTCGGCGCCGGGCAACATCAACGATCGGGCCTTCGCCAAGCACTGCGCCGAGGCCCTGCTCAGCATGCTCGCCAGCAGCTGAACCAGGGCATCGTGGGCGGCTAGTCCGTCTCGGGGGCGTCGGCCTTGGCACGCACCGCGTCCAGCCGGGCGCGGGCGCCGGCGAGCCATTGCTCGCAGATGGCCGCGAGCGCCTCACCGCGCTCCCACAGCTGGAGCGACTCCTCGAGCCCGACGCCGCCTGCCTCGAGGCGGCGGACCACGTCGACCAGCTCATCGCGGGCCTGCTCGTAGCCGAGCGTCTCGTCCTTCTTGGCGGCGGGCGGGGTCATGCGGCTCCCTCGTTGAGGCTGGTGACGTCGAAGCGGCCGCCGGCGACCCGTACCGTGAGTCGCTCCTCGGCCTCGACCGGGTCCCGTACGACGGAGCCATCGGCGCGCTGGACGACCGCGTAGCCGCGCTCGAGTGTGGCAGCGGGCGAGAGCGCCACGACGCGCGCCCTGGTGTGGTCGAGGTCGTTGGCGGCATGGTCGAGGGCGGCGGTAAACCGTCGGCGGGCGCGGTCGCGGAGGCTGTCGATCAGGTCAGAATGGCTGCGCAGCAAGGCATCGGGGTCACTCATCACCGGTCGGCTGCGGAGCGACGCGATGAGGGTTGCCTCACGGTCGACCTTGCCGACGATGGCCCGGCGACCCCGGTCGCGGGTGGTGGTGACCCGCGCGAGCTCCTCGGCGACGTCAGGAACGACCTTCTTGCCTGCGTCGGTCGGGGTCGAGGCGCGGAAGTCGGCGACGAAGTCGAGCAGCGGGCTGTCCGGCTCGTGCCCGATGGCGCTGATGACTGGAGTGCGGCAGGCAGACACCGCCCGGCACATCGCCTCGTCGGAGAACGGCAGCAGGTCCTCGACCGAGCCGCCGCCGCGGGTGATGACGATGACGTCGACCTCGGGGTCCTTGTCGAGGCGGGCGATCGCGTCGATCACCTCGTTGACGGCGTACGGGCCCTGGACCGCGACCTCTTCGGTGGTGAAATGGACGGCCGGCCAGCGGCGCTTGGCATTTTCGATGACGTCGCGCTCAGCCGCGCTACCGCGCCCGCAGATCAGGCCGACCGATCGGGGCAGGAACGGCAGCGGCTTCTTGCGGTCGGCGGCGAAGAGCCCCTCCGACGCCAGCAGGGTCTTGAGCCGCTCGATGCGGGCCAGCAGCTCGCCGACACCGATCGGCCGGATCTCGAAAACGGTCAGCGAGAGCGAGCCTCGGCGGTGGTAGAACTCCGGCTTGGCCCAGACCGCGACGCGCGCGCCGTGCTCGAGCGGCGGCTGCACCGACTCGACGACGCCGCGCGGGCAGGTCAGCTGCAGGGACATGTCGGCGATCGGGTCGCGGAGGGTCAGGAACGCCGTGTTAGTGCCCGGGCGCTTGCTGATCTCGGTGAGCTGGCCCTCGATCCACACCCGGCCGAGGCGCGCGACCCAGTCGCCGATCGCCTTGGCGACGCTGCGGACCGGGATCGGGTTGTCCGCGGTGGACTCGAGAGGCACCTCGCCAGACTAGCCACGGGTCACCCCGCGGACTGCTCCTGCTGCAACTGGGCGATGCGGGTCTCGAGCAGGGACAGCACGCCGGGGCGGGCGCCGTGGGTGCGCTCGTGCTCGAGCAGCAGCTCGAGGTCGGGGATCGGCAGCGCGCGGGCCTGCACCCGCAGCACGCCGAGGCTGATGTCGTCGAAACCCTCGAGCGGCAGGTCGTCGACCTGCTCGACCGGCGTGGGCACGTCGTCGTCCGTGGCAGCCGGCGTTTCTCCGACTACTGGTGTCTCTCCCACCACGACGAACGGGACCACGCGCGGCCGCTCGGTGAAGGCCTCGTCGGACGGGTCGTCGAAGATGCTGTCGAACGGGTCCGGCTCGGGCGGCTCGCCCTCGACGATCGGCGGCCCCAGGAGGCGACCCGCCAGCAGACCCATCAGCGACGACCGCACCTCGCCACCGCGTACCAGGAGCTGGTCGACCTCACGCTGGGCCAGGCCGGGCAGCTTGGCCGCGAGATCGGGGGCCGCGCGCAGACCGGCGACCCCGACGGCGAGCAGGCCGAGGGTCAGGTCGACGGCCGTCTCGCCCAGGGACGTGAGGCTGGGGACCTGCGACGGCTCCGGCTGCTGGTCGGTCTCGGTCATGGCGGACCTCCGCTCTCGATCGGTCGGCACACGCTTCGCGCCGTACCATGAGCCTATGTCCGACAGTGCCGTTCCACGCACCAGGCGAGTCCTCCTGGCCAAGCCACGGGGCTACTGCGCCGGTGTCGACCGCGCGGTGGAGTCGGTGGAGAAGGCCCTCGAGCTGTACGGGTCACCCGTCTACGTGCGCAAGCAGATCGTGCACAACCTGCACGTGGTGCGCCGCCTCGAGCAGCTCGGCGCGGTCTTCGTCGAGGAGACGGACGAGGTGCCCGAGGGCGCTGTGGTGGTGTTCTCCGCGCACGGTGTCGCCCCTGTCGTCCACGAGGAAGCGCGGGTCCGCAACCTGCGCACCATCGACGCGACCTGCCCGCTGGTGACCAAGGTGCACGCCGAGGCCCGGCGCTACGCGGCCGCCGACTTCGACATCCTGCTGATCGGTCACGAGGGGCACGAGGAGGTCGTCGGCACCGCCGGCGAGGCGCCCGCCAACATCACGCTGGTCGAGGGCCCCGAGAGCGTCGCCGACGTCGAGGTCAGGGACCCGTCCCGGCTGGTGTGGCTGTCGCAAACCACGCTATCGGTCGACGAGACCGAGAGCACCGTCGCCGCCCTCAAGCAGAAGTTCCCGCTGCTGCAGAGCCCGCCCAGCGACGACATCTGCTACGCCACGCAGAACCGTCAGGTCGCGGTCAAGCAGATCGCCGCCGAGTGCGATCTCGTCATCGTCGTCGGTTCGCAGAACAGCTCCAACTCGGTACGGCTGGTCGAGGTCGCGCTCGATGCCGGGGCGCGGGCGTCCTACCTCGTCGACGACGCCTCCGAGATCGACGAAGCCTGGCTCGACGGCGTCTCCACCGTCGGGCTGACCAGCGGCGCATCGGTGCCCGAGCTGCTGGTGACCGCGGTGCTCGAGTGGTTGTCGGTCCGAGGCTTCGCTGACGTTTCTGAGGTCACGGCCGCCGAGGAGCACCTGCTCTTCGCGCTGCCGCCCGAGCTGCGCCGCGGGTTCGCCGCCGCTGGACCACTGAATATCGGCTAACGGCTAGCTGCTATCGGCTGGCCGCCACCACTAGCCGGTCACTCGCCGCAAGCGCGGCGGAGATCATGGCCCGGCCTCGACCCGGTTGACCAAAGACCGCACCGATGACCAGCTCGCCCTGCGCCGTACGCGCGGCGAAGAGGAGACAGCCGCCGGCGGCGGACGTCGATCCGGTCTTGAGCCCGATGACGCCGTCCTGGCCGAGCAGCGAGTTGTAGTTGTGCACCAGGCCGGCCACGGGCAGCGTGGCAGTGGCCTCGCCGACGATCGTTGCCATCATCGGCACCTGCAGCACCGCTGCCGCCAGTGCCACCTGGTCCGTCGCCGTGCTGACCGTGTCCGCCGCAAGTCCCGAGGCATCGGTGTACGAGGTGTGGCGCATGCCCAAGCGGGTCGCCTCGTCGTTCATCCGCTGCACGAAGCTCGCCGGTGAGCCCGCGTCCCACCGGGCCAGGATCCAGGCCATGTTGTCGGCGGACGGCAGCAGCAACGCCTCGAGGGCCTGGCGCTCGGTGAGCCGTTCGCCTGCCTCGACCTCCACCAGAGACTCACCCCTGGCCCGCTGCCCGGCGTAGGCCGCTGCCTCGCCCGGGGAGACGGTGATCGCGGGCCCGTCGTCGGTGTCCGTCAGCGGGTGATCCCGCAGGATCACGTACGCCGTCATGACCTTGGCGACACTGGCGATCGGGACGACCCGGTCGGCGCCAGGTCCGCGGTGGACGACTCCTGCGACGGTCAGCGTCGCTGTTCCGACCACCGGCCAAGGCAGTCGGTCGGGGTCGGCTGGGCGCAATACGTGGAACGCGGTGGCGAGGGCCACGATGGCGGCGGCCGCCGACGCGAGCCAACGACGGCTGAGCCGGGCCGGACGGCGCTCGAGCAGCTCGACTTGGCGGTGGGCAAGGGGCGTTGAGGTGGAGTACATACTCAGTAGGTATACCCGGTATGTAGTCCCACCGCAAGGCATGCGTCATCGCCGTACGGCTGATATAGACCGAGGTAGTCCTTCACGGACACCTCCGGAGGTGCTTGGAAGGGACCGTCAGGTTCCTCAACGAGAAGGTCCGGGCGTTGACGCGCCCTGGTCTTCCGGCACCCCCGGAGGTGGGTCCAGTGGTTGTTCATGCTGCCCCTGTTACATCCTCGACTGTCGTTGTGGCTGTCGATGTCGGCAAGAACGAGTTCGCTTACTCGGTTACCGACGCGACACGCACCCTGCTGGGCAAGCCGCAGGTCGGGTGCCCGATGACCGGTCCGTCGTTGGCCCAGGTGATCGCCGACGTCGGCCGTGTCCTGCCTGCCGGCGCGGTGGTGAAGGTCGGCATCGAAGCCGCCGGGCACTACCACCGTCCGTTGCTGTCGGCGGCTTCGTGGCCAGGTGGCTGGGAGTTGTTGGAGCTGAACCCGGCGCACGTCACTGAGCAGCGTCGGGTGCTGGGCAAGAGGACGATCAAGACCGACGTGATCGACATGGTGGCGATGACCGAGCTGCTGCTCGCCGGCCGCGGTGCACCGGTCGCTGACCGGTCCTCGGTGTTCGCCGAGCTGACCGCGTGGTCGGCCCACCGCGGTGCCCGGGTCACGACCCGGACGGCGACGAAGAACCAACTCCTCGGCCAGCTGGACCGCACGTTCCCTGGTCTGACGATCGCGTTGCCCGATGTGCTCGCCACAAGGGTGGGACGGCTGATCGCGGCGGAGTTCGCCGACCCGGCCCGGCTCGCCTCGTTGGGGGTGAGCAGGTTCATTCGCTTCGGTGCCACGCGAGGTCTGCAGATCCGCAAACCCTTGGCAGAGCGGGTTGTTCGGGCCGCTCGCGACGCTCTGCCGACCGCGGGCGCATCGGTTGCCCGAGCCGTGCTCGCCGCGGACCTGGTCCTGCTCGCTGATCTCGACGCGCAGATCGACGCAGCGACCGCGCAGCTGAACCGCCTCATCCCGGCCAGCCCGTTCGCTCCACTACTCACGGTGCCGGGCTGGGCGGCGGTGCGGGTCGGAAACTACGGCGGCGCGTTGGGCGACCCGGCCCGGTTCGACAATCCCCGGCAGGTCTACCGCAGCGCCGGGCTCAACCCGATCCAGTACGAGTCGGCCGGGAAACGCCGCGACAGCGTGATCAGCCGAGAAGGCAGCGTGGAGCTCCGCCGGTCCTTGATCGACCTCGGCGTGGGTCTGTGGCTGACCGACCCGGCCGCCAAGGCCCACGGGGTCGAGCTGCGGGCCCGCGGCAAGAAGGGCCTGGTCATCGCCTGCGCGATGGCCCACCGCGCCAACCGGATCGCGTTCGCCCTGACCCGCGACCAGAGCACCTTCGACCCGACGAGGTGGAGCACGCAGCCCTGAGCGGAGGGCTTCACAACTCCGGCCGGCAGTGCCACCCTCGAAGGCACGAAGGACCCGGACCAGACGCCGCGACAGCTATGGCGGACACCGTCAGGTGTTACGCCGCATCTAGCTTGGCGCCTGGGTCCTTCGCCATCCGGCAGCCCGAACGAGGCCAGAAGACCCACCCACTCGGCGAGGTCGCATACATCAGCGTGGGCGCCAGGCAACCCTCGACCCAGCACTGCCAACCAAGATCACAAACAGCTCCGCGGCGCGGAGCCGATGCCTAACGCCTCAACTACGGCTTGACACGACCTACGGCCAGCTAGGGCGGGGAGCGTGCCGGTGTCAGACCGGGCGGTGGGTGCGGTGCAGGGTCTTGTGCCGCATGCCGCGCAGGGCCGTGGTCACCAGGGTCAGCGCCTCGGCGACGAACAACGACGGCGCGCCGAGCAGCATCGCGATGAGCAGCTCGTTGGCGATCTGGTGGGTGAAGCTGACGCCGGCGACCGAAGGCCGGAACAGCGCGCAGGTCAGCGCCCCGACGACGAACGCGAGCGGCGGCAGGATCGCGACGGCACCCATGTCCTCGGAGTGGGCGGTGAGCGCAGCGGCGAGGCAGCACGCTGCGAACGTGACGCCGAAGATCCAGCTGAGGCCGTTGCCACTGCGATGACCGTCGTACGCGCCGGCGAGGGCCGCGACGAACACGACCAGGGAAACCGCGCCGAGCCCGGTCAGCCCGCGGGAGTCGGCGAGGCGCAGCGGGGACTTGTGGCGCTGGACGGGTCTCGGCGTCCGCGGCCGGCGCTCGGCTGCCATCTCCGGCGCGTCCTGGATGATCTCCAGGTCGGGAGTCCGGCGGTGCGGCGGCGGAAAGCCCGGGGGAGGCGGGATCTCCATGCGGGTCTCGTGCTGCTGGTGCGTGGTCATGGTGGCCTCCCTGATGGCGAGGCCAACGGTAGTCCGTCCACACTGTCCGCGAGGTAAATCGGCCGACGGCGCGCGGGAGATCTGAGCGTCGACCGGCGTGCCCTCCGGTTTCTGTCGGTGGACGTGCCTACGGTTTCGCCATGCGGTTGCTGCACACGTCGGACTGGCACCTGGGGCGGTCTTTCCATGGGGTCGACCTGGTGGGCGCCCAGGCCGCGATGGTCGACGGGTTGGTCGACGTGGTGCGCTCCGAGCGGGTTGACGCCGTGCTCATCTCCGGCGATCTCTACGACCGTGCGCTGCCCCCGGTCGACGCCGTCGAGCTGTGGGGCCAGACGCTCGAGCGGCTCACCGACGCGGGCGCAGCCGTCGTGGTCATCAGCGGCAACCATGACTCCGCCCGGCGCCTGGCTGGTGGCGCTCGGCTGCTCGAGCGGGCCCAGGTTCACATCCGTTCCGACGTCACGCGGGCGGCCGAGCCGGTGCTCCTGCATGACGACGACGGCGAGGTCGCCGTCTACGCCGTGCCCTACCTCGAGCCCGACGTGGTGCGTTCGTTCCTGTCGGCCGACCCCGCCCAGCCCGACCCCGCTCTCCGTACCCATGGCGGGGTCCTGCGCGCTGCCCTCGATCTGTGCCGACGTGACGTCGCTGTCCGGGCCCGCCTCGGCATGCGTTCCGTCGCCATGGCCCACGCCTTCGTCGCCGGAGGTTCGGTCTCGGCCTCCGAGCGCGAGCTGATGGTCGGTGGTGCCGGTCAGGTCGCGCCGTCGGCGTTCGACGGCTTCGACTACGTCGCCCTCGGCCACCTGCACGGTCCTCAGGTCATCAGCGACGGCTCGGTCCGCTACGCCGGCTCGCCGCTGGCCTACTCCTTCTCCGAGGAGCGCCACGACAAGAAGGCCTGGCTCGTCGAGCTCGACGCCCAGGGCCTGCGGTCGGTCGAGGCGGTGCCCACGGTGACACCACGACCTCTGGTACGGCTGCGCGGAACGATGGCCGAGCTGGTGACCTCGTCGTCGTTCGACTCCGCGGAGGGTGCCTTTGTCTCGGCGGTGGTGACCGACCTCGCGTGCCCGGTCGGTGCGATGGCCACCCTGCACCGCCGGTTCCCGTTCGCCGTCGAGCTGAGCTGGCAGCCCGAGGGCGGTCTGCTCGACCTCGGCGGCACCTACGCGTCACGGGTCACGGCCGTCGACGACCTCGAGGTGGTGGCCTCGTTCGTCCGCCACGTGCGCAACTCCGACCCCGACCAAGGCGAGCGCGACGCCTTGCGTGAGGCGCTCGACGAGGCCACCCGCCGGCGGGTCGAGGTCTGATGCGGCCCCACCTGCTCGAGATCAGTGCCTTCGGCCCGTTCCCCGGCACCGTCACGGTCGACCTCGACGACCTGGGCTCGGCCGGACTGCTGCTGCTGCACGGGGCCACAGGAGCAGGCAAGACGTCCGTGCTCGACGCGCTCGGCTACGCGCTCTACGGCCAGGTGCCGGGCGACCGGGGGCTCCGCGGGTTGCGCAGCGAGCACACGACCGGCTTCGAGGAGACGTCGGTACGCCTGACGTTCAGCGCGGGTGGGCGCCGGCTGCGGGTCCGGCGATCGCCCGAGCAGACGGTGCCCAAGCAGCGTGGCTCGGGTGTCACCACGCGCAAGGCGGCGGTGCTGCTCGAGGAGCTCGCCCCGGTGCCGCGCGCGCTCTCGACCCGCATCGACGAGGCCGCCGAGATCATCGAGGCCGCGGTCGGCATGACGGCGTCGCAGTTCTTCCAGGTAGTGGTGCTGCCGCAGGGCCGGTTCGCCGCGTTCCTGCAGGCGCCGGCCGCCCAGCGCCAGGACCTGCTGCAGAAGCTGTTCGGCACCCAGCGGTTCGCCGACGTCGAGGCCGCGCTCAAGCGGCGGCGCGACGAGCTGCGGGCCGAGCTCGACGGGCTCTCGTCCGACCTCCGCGCCGCGGTGGCGCTGCTCGGTCACGTGTCGCTCAGCCTGCCGGACACGGTGCCCGACGGCCCGGCGCTTGACTGGGCCCGGGCACGGCGGGTGTCGCTTGCCGCTGCTGCCGAGGCCGCTGAGGCCTTGGTGGAGCGCCGTGCTGTGGCCGAGGGGCAGGCCCGCGAGGCGGTCGAGGCGGCGTCGCGGCTGGCGGAGCTCCGTGCGCGCAAGGCCGCCCTCCTCGCGCGGCAGGAGGCGCTGGTTTCTGCCTCCGTCGCCGCGGACGGGTTGCGCCAGCGGCTGCAGGCGGCGCGGGCCGCCGCACCGGTTGCGCTCGACGTGGCACGGTTGCTCGCGTTGCGGGCGGGGCGTCCCCCTCTGGTGTTGGCTGTCTCCTCCGCTGCCTCTTCCCTTGCTGACGCCGTGGCCTTGTGCCCTGGGCTCTCGGGGCCGGCGCTGGCGCTCGAGCGCGCCGCGCTCGACCGGCTGGCGGTCACCGTTCCGATGCTCGCGGTGGAGCGCGACCTGGTGGCGCGTGAGGTGGCGTTGGCCGCCGCCTCGGCTGCGGTGCAGGACGCTGAGCAGCGCCATGTCGCCGCCGAAGCCGAGCTGGTGTCGCTGCGCCAGCGCGTGGCCCGGTTGACGGAGAGCCTGGCCGTCGACCAGGTTGCCGTCGTCGGCTTGCCGGCAGTGCAGTCGCTGGTTGATGCCGCTCGCGACCGAGCCTCGGCGGCTGCTCAACTGCCCGCGGCCCAGGCGCTTGCTGTTGAGGCCGACGCCTTCCTGCAGAGCGCCCGCGCCGCGGCCCTCGACGCTCGCGAGGTCTGGCTCGACCTGCGCACCCGCCGGCTGCTCGGCATCGCGGCCGAGCTCGCCGCCTCGCTCGTGCCCGGCGAGGCTTGCGCCGTGTGCGGCGGACTCGACCACCCGCACCCCGCGGCGCCCTCGTCCGACGCGGTCACCGAGGTCGACGAGCGTGCCGCCCGCGAGCTGTTCGAGGCTGCCGACCTGGCGGTCGAGCCGGCGCGCGAGGCCGTGGCCCTTGCCGCATCGGTGGTGACCGAGCTGCGGGCGCGGGCCGGGGACGGCGTGCTCGACCAGGTCGCCGAGGCTGAGCTCGCCCGGCTCGAGGTGCTTTCCGCGGGACTCGCGCTGCGCACCGCCGACCTCGAGCAGGCCAATGCCGATCTCGACCGCGCCTCTGTGCGGGTGGACGAGACGGAGGCCGCGCTGACCTTGTCCCGTACCGGACTGGCGGGGTTGGCGGGTGCGACGGACGAGCAGCGGGCGCAGGTGGTCGCGGCGCGCGACGGGGCTGCCTCCGTGGCCGAGCGTGAAGGACTGCTGCGCCTGCTGGTCGAGGCCGCTGGGGTCGCGGTCGCGGCTGAGGCAGCGCTCGCCGAGGCCGACGCGCGACAGGCCGAGCTGGAGACCGAGCTGATGGCGTCGGTGGTGGGCTTCGACTCTCTCGATGCCGTGGTCGAGGCGGTGCTGTCGCCCGAGGAGACCGACGCGGTCGAGGCGACGCTGCGTGAGCACGACGACGAGGTGGCGGCCGTACGCTCCCAGCTCGACGACCCAGAGCTGGCCGTCGACCTCGAGCCGGCGGTCGACCTCGACGCTGCCCGATCGGCTGCGGCGCAGGCGCGCGAGGCGCTGAGCGCGAGCATCGACGAGCGGGCGTCCGTCGCCGCGCGGGCCACGCAGGCAGCCGAGCTGACCGCCCGCATCGAGCGGGCCGAGGTCGCGTTGGCTCCGGCACGTGGTCGCTTTGACGAGGTGGCCGGGCTGGCCGAGCTTGCGGCCGGCGGGGCGGGCAACCGGCTGCGCATGTCGCTGACGTCGTTCGTGCTGGCGGCACGGCTCGAGCAGGTGGCGGCGCGAGCGAGCGTACGGCTGGCCCACATGACGTCGGGGCGGTTCACGCTGCTGCACAGCGATGAGGTCGCCGACGCGCGGTCGCGGTCGGGGCTGGGGCTCGCGGTGCAGGACGTGTGGACCGGCACCCAGCGGCCGACGTCGTCGCTGTCGGGTGGTGAGTCGTTCATGACCGCGCTGTCGCTGGCGCTCGGCCTCGCCGACGTGGTGGCCGAGGAGGCCGGCGGGCGGCGGATCGACACGCTCTTCGTCGACGAGGGCTTCGGCACGCTCGACGAGAAGGCGCTCGACCGGGTGATGGAGGTGCTGGACACCCTGCGCGACGGCGGCCGCCTCGTCGGGGTGGTCAGTCACGTCGAGGAGCTCCAGCGTCGCGTACCGGCCCGGCTCGAGGTCGTACGCACCGAGACCGGCTCCTACCTGCGCCCGCACCACGCGCCGGTCGGCTACTGAGTGACGGTCAGCTGACCGGAAGCTCGTCGTCGAAGGTGGGGCAGTGGAAGTCAATCTCACTGGCGACCATGGACAGATCGCAGACGAAGGTCGTGGCAGGGTAGGTCCTGCCGCCGCCGTTCGCCGAGAAGTCGTTGGTCGCATAGGTCACCGAGCAGGGCTGCTGATCTGACCGCACCATCGCGTGCACCTCGGTGCCGCCGTCGACGCCGGTGCGTCGCCAGCTCAGACTGGCAGGGCGGCAGGTCGAGGCCGCCTTCGCGAAGCAGCGAATGCTCGTCGCCCCGCTGTACACCAGAGTTGGATCTCCGACCCTTACTGCAGCTGATCCGCAGCTCCCGGGGGCGAGGGTCGGCTGGCTGTCACCCCACGCTGACCAGCTCGCCGAGGGAGCGACTGATGGCGGAGCCGTGGTCGTCACCAGCGCTGGGGCGGCTGGCGTCGGGCTCGTTGCTGGGAGCGCGGTCGCGCTCGCCTGGCAGCCCGCCGTCAGGAGCATCGCGAGGAGCAGCCGCCGCTTCATGGGGGTAGGACGGCCTCGGCCTGTCGTCGGTTCCGTCCGCGGCTAACGATTTCCCAAGCTCTTGCGGAACCACCGCGTGGCGTACGGGTTGTCGTTGTAGCGCTCGGTCGGCACGTAGCCGCGGCGCTCGTACATCGTGATCGCCTCGGTCAGCGTGCTGTTCGTGTCGAGCACGACGGTGGTGCGGCCGGCGTTGCGTGCCTCGTCCTCGCACCGCTGCAGCAACCGGGTCGCGACCCCGAGGCCGCGCATCGCCGGGGCGACCCACATGCGTTTGAGCTCGGTGATGTCGTCGTCGAGGTGCTGGAGGCCGGCGCAGCCCGCGGTCTCGCCCTGGCTGCGGGCGAGCACGAAGAAGCCGAGCGGCGGGCGATAGGAGGTGGCCGCGATCTCGAGCGCGCCGGTCACGTCGTAGCCTTCGAGGAACCGCTCGGCGAGCTCGGCGAAGTACTGCGTCATGGCCCACTGAGCCTCTGGCGAGCCCGGGTCGACCGCGCTGAGCTGGACGTCCTCCACGAGCGCTGAGGCTAGTCGTCCTCGGGCTCCCGTTCAGCGCGACCAGTAGACTCGCGCCTTGTGTCCCTCTCGATCGGCATCGTCGGCCTGCCCAACGTCGGCAAGTCCACGCTGTTCAACGCCCTGACCAAGAACGACGTGCTCGCGGCCAACTACCCGTTCGCCACCATTGAGCCCAACGTCGGCGTCGTTGGGGTGCCCGACGAGCGGCTGACCAAGCTGGCAGAGATTTTCGCTTCGCAGAAGATCATCCCCGCGGCGGTCTCGTTCGTGGACATCGCCGGCATCGTGCGCGGCGCCTCCGAGGGCCAGGGTCTGGGCAACAAGTTCCTCGCCAACATCCGCGAGTCCGACGCCATCTGTCAGGTGATCCGGGTGTTCACCGACCCCGACGTGGTGCACGTCGACGGCCGGGTGTCGCCGTCGGAGGACATCGAGACGATCAACACCGAGCTGATCCTGGCCGACCTGCAGACGATCGAGAAGGCGCTGCCACGTCTGCAGAAGGAGGCGCGGCTGAAGAAGGGTGGCGCTGAGCAGGTCGCTGCCATCGAAGAGGCGCAGAAGGTCCTCGACAGCGGCAAGACGGTGTTCGCCGCCGGCCTCGACCTCGAGCCGCTCCGCGAACTGCACCTGCTGACGGCCAAGCCGTTCCTCTACGTCTTCAACCTCGACGAGGACGAGCTCGGCAACGCCTCTCTGCAGGACGAGCTGAAGGCGCTCGTTGCTCCGGCCGAGGCGATCTTCCTCGACGCCAAGATCGAGGCAGAGTTGGTCGAGCTGCCGGACGACGAGGCGCTCGAGCTGCTGCAGTCGCTGGGCCAGCCGGAGAGCGGCATCAACATGCTGGCCCGGGTCGGCTTCGAGACCCTCGGGCTGCAGACCTACCTGACGGCTGGCCCGAAGGAAGCGCGGGCGTGGACGATCCGCAAGGGTGACACCGCACCCGAGGCTGCCGGCGTCATCCACACCGACTTCCAGCGCGGCTTCATCAAGGCCGAGATCGTGTCCTTTGCCGACCTGGTCGCGACGGGCTCCGTCGTCGCTGCCCGGGGTGTCGGCAAGGCCCGCATGGAGGGCAAGGACTACGTCATGCAGGACGGCGACGTGGTGGAGTTCCGCTTCAACGTGTAGTGCCCGCGCTGACCTGCCGACTCTGCGTCCTGCGTCAGATTCCGAACTGCTGCTTGATTCCTGCGATGAAGGCGGCGTCGTCTGCGGCGGCGCGGGCCGCGAGAAGCTCGGCCGCATATGGGCCCGCGGTGTAGCGGAGCCGGTCGGTCTCATCGGTTGCT
The DNA here is from genome assembly GCA_033097465.1 of Acidothermaceae bacterium B102. Taxonomy (GTDB): domain Bacteria; phylum Actinomycetota; class Actinomycetes; order JAWWOL01; family JAWWOL01; genus JAWWOL01. The sequence continues at coordinate 528,182 of AP028633.1, read as the reverse complement.
GCTTGGTAGATGGTCTCTGCCACGACAATGGGATCATCGGCGGCCACACTCAATTGTCCTTGCGCGGCAAAGAAGGCGCCGACAAACGGCTGGTACTCGGTGAGGCCCTCATCGTTGGTGAAGTCGAAGGAGCGCCCAGCGAAGTCGGTGCTGACGATGCCCGGCTCGACGATCCTGACGCGAACGCCGATGCTGGCGAGCTCGTAGTGCAGAGCTTCGCTGAGGCCTTCGACGGCGAACTTGCTGCCGTGGTACAAGGTGCCGAGCGGGAAGGTCATCTTCCCGCCGATGGAGGAGATGTTGACGATTGTTCCGCCGCCGTTGGCGCGGAAGTGCGGCAGTACCGCTTTGGTGGTGCTGAGGAGGCCGACAACGTTGACATCGAACTGCCGACGGATCTTCTCCACGGGGGTTGCCTCGAGGAGTCCGTACGCGCCGTAGCCCGCGTTGTTGACCAGCGCGTCGATCCGCCCGAACCGTTCGAGGCCTTGAGCTACGGCGGCCGTGATGGAGTCGGGGTCCTGGACGTCGAGGCGAGTGACCAGCACATCGTCGAGCGAGGTCAGTTCAGACTCCTGCTCGGGGCTGCGCATCGTCGCGACGACATTCCAGTTGTTGTTGTGGAACAACTTCGCGGTCGCCTTGCCAATGCCGCTGGAGCTCCCGGTGATGAGGATGGTCTTGCTCATGGCTTCTCCTTTATGGGTAGGCCGCCGGTTTGGTGGCTCGTCATCAACGCTAGGGCCGAGCAGGTGCTCTGGCACTAGCGCGGTGCGCCATCACACTTGCCGTTTGCGCCACCGTCGTGTGGCGCGTTCTGCGAGAAGGATGACGCCATGCGCTGGTGGCTGCTCGGCCGGAAAGGGCTACGGTCATAGGGTGGCTGTTGACCGCTTCACCCTCGACCCGGGCATCCGCGCACTCTTGCACGACCTCGGGCTGTCGGTGAGCCGAGTGTTGCGCCAGGGTCAACTGCCGGCGGGCGTCTTCTTGGCCGGCTCACCGAGCCTGTCGGCCCAGGAGTACTACCGGTTCTGGGACGCCGTCGACTCCGAGGGCGGCGACGCAGACCTCGCAGTGAGGATCGGCCGCTCGATCTCGGTCGAGGTTTTCAACCCGCCCATCTTCGCCGCGCTCTGCAGCGCGAACCTTCACGTCGCAGCTGAGCGTGTCTCCCAGTTCAAGCCACTCATAGGGCCGGTAGCCCTCGAGGTCACCTTCGGTCGCCGCGGCTTGACGGTCGGGTTTCGCTGGCCTGACGGGCCGCCGCCTCCGCGCTTGCTGGCTGCCTCCGAGCTCGCGTTCTGGGTCGCGCTCGCCCGGATCGGCACTCGACACGAGGTCTACCCCACGGCCGTCACCATGCGCCGGCCGTACGAAGGATCAGAAGAGTTCGAGGCCTACTTTGGTACGACGATCCGTAAGGGCGCGCTTGACACCGTGACCTTTGCTGCGGAGGACGCCATCCGCCCGTTCATGACCGAGAACGAGTCCATGTGGACCTTCTTCGAGCCGGAGCTTCGTCGTCGCCTCTCCGATCTCGCAGAGTCCGCCTCCACGGCCGACCGGGTTCGAGCCGCTCTCCACGAGACGCTGCCGTCTGGCGATAGCTCCATCCATGCGGTCGCGAAACAACTCATCCTCAGCCCCCGCACGCTGCAACGGCAGCTGCAAACCGAAGGGACCAGCTATCAGGCGGTCTTGACCGACACCCGCGAGAGACTCGCGCGTCGGTACCTGAACAACAAGGCCCTCACCACCGCGCAGATTGCCTACCTGCTCGCCTACGAAGACACCAACTCGTTCTACCGGGCGTTTCGGCGGTGGACCGGGGTGACGCCCGACGCCGCGCGACCCTAGGGGGCCCGCTACGTCAACCCCTAAGACCTGTCGGACTGAGCGAGCAGGTCTGCGAGTCGGCGAAGTGCCTGACTGGCGCCGACGAGGGCGGACGCCTCCGCAGGACTGAGGCTGGCAATGGCCTCCCGCATGCTGTGGCCCCACGACTCCTCCCGGCTCGCCCGCGCCTCGCGAGCACGGGCGGTCGGGTGGAGTCGGGTGACCCGCCCGTCTTCCTCATCGCGCCGCTTCTCGAGCAGGCCGCGGTCCTCCAGCAGCGTCACTGCGGTGCTGACATTGTTTGCCTGTACGCCGATCTCGCGCGCCACGTCGTTGACGGACAGGCCCGGGCTGCGCGTTAGCAATCGCATGACCTCGAGGGCAGTCGGCGGCTGAGGCTCGGCCTGCATCGCCGCAGCCCCGATGGTGCGGGGCAGCAACCAGGCGAGGTCGTGTAGCACCACCGCCAGCTCGCGGGCGGACTCCTCGTCGGATCCCTTGCGTTGCGTCATGGCTCCAGCTCTTGACGACCCTCAAAACTGCCTCTAATGTCAGAGACAGTTGCCTTTGACCTAAGAGGTATCTAACCACAAGCCGACTCGGGAGCGACGATGCCCAGCACGTCTACGCTGACCCCCATCCCCGCGTTCACCGGCACCGTCGTGCTGCCCGAGGACGCCGCCTACGACAGCGACCGTCGCATCTGGAACGGCATGCACGACCGCTTCCCGGCCATGATCGCCCACTGCACGTGCGTCGCGGACGTGGTGGCTGCCGTTGCCTACGCGCAGGAGCAAGGGCTCGAGATCGCGGTTCGGGGTGGCGGTCACAGCATGCCCGGCTTCAGCACCGTGGACGACGGCATCGTCATCAGTCTGGACGGCATGCGGGACATCAGCGTCGATCCCGTCACCGGGCGGCTGTCGGCCGAGGCGGGTGCGCTCCTGGGCGACGTCGACAAGGCAGCCCAGGAGCACGGCCTGGTCGTACCAGCGGGGGTCATCTCCCACACCGGCGTCGCCGGCTTGACGTTGGGCGGGGGCGTCGGCCGGCTGATGCGCCGTTTCGGCATGACGATCGACAGCTTGCTCGAAGCCGAGGTGGTGACCGCCGATGGTCGGGTGGTCATCGCCAACGACGAGGAGAACCAGGACCTCTTCTGGGCCTTGCGCGGTGGCGGCGGCAACTTCGGCATCGTCACCCGCTTCGTCTACCGCACCCATCACCTGACCACGATCCCGATCCTCGCCTGCTTTCATCGGCTTGAGGACGCCCATCGCGTTCTGGCTCGCGCGCAGGAGCTCATGGCCGACGAGTCCACGCCCCGAGAGTTGTTGTGGACCAGCTTCTTTCGCAAGGGTCACCGACTCCCGTGGATGCCCGACGACCTGGTCGGTGTGCCCGGTCTGATGTCCGTGATCGAGTGGTCGGGCGACATCGAGGAGGGCCTCACGCTGCTCCGCGGGTTGTGCGCCGAAATCGAACCCGTGGCGTCGATCATCGAACCGGTGCCATACCTGATGATCCAGACGGCCGGCGACGAGATGTTCCGCCACGGCCTGCTGACCTATGTCAAGGCCGGCTTCGCCACCGCCATCACCCCGGAGTTCGTGGACGTGCTCATCGACAGGGCGCGGGGCATGGGCTCGGAGATCAGCCAGGTCGAGATCCTCGCTCAGGGCGGCGCGATCCGCGACGTACCAGTGGATGCCACCGCCTATCCGCACCGCACCGCGACCTGGTTGATCAACATCCCGGCCTCCTGGACCGACCCGGCAGAGACCGACGACGAGGTCGCCTGGGTCCGCGGCACGTACGCCGCCGCGCAGCCGTTCCTGGACGGGGGCAGCTACAGCAACTTCATGGACAGCGACGAGGCCGCGGACCAGGAGACGGCGTACGGCGCCACGTTACGTCGGCTCAGCGAGATCAAGGCGGTGTGGGACCGGAACAACGTCTTCCACCTCAACCAGAACATCGTTCCGGCGGTGTTGGCGTGACCGCTCTGTCGACCCACGCACAGGAACAGGCTGCGGTCTGGGGTACGGATGCGCGGGGCTGGGCCGACTATGCCGAGGGCCACAACGAACCGCTGTTCGTCCGCGTACTGGACGTCGCGCACGTCGGTGAGGGCACCCGGCTGCTCGACGTCGGTTGCGGTGCAGGGAGGGTGCTTCGGCTTGCCAGCGATCGAGGGGCGCTCGTGACCGGTCTCGACGTCAGCCAGCCACTCCTCGACGTGGCGCGGGAGCGGGTGCCCGACGCGCGACTGCTGCTCGCCGAGATGGATGTCCTGCCGTTCGATGAAGGCTCCTTCGACACCGTCGTCGGGGTCAATGCATTCCAGTTCGCTGCAGATCCCATGGTCGCGCTCGCCGAAGCCGGCAGGGTTCTCGCACCCGGCGGTCGGTTGGTCGCCAGCCTGTTCGCTGGGCCGGAGCGCTCCGAGTCCACCGCGATCCATCAGGCGCTCTCGGCATTGGTCCCGCCCAGCACCGGTGCCCCCACCCACACCCCGTACCTGCTCTCCGAGCCGGGAAACCTCGAGGCGGCAGTGCAAGCGGCCGGGCTCGAGCTCCTCGATGCGGGGGAGGTGCCGTGCGTCTGGGCCTACGACACTGCCAACGACGCGGTACGGGGATTGCTCGCCTCCGCAGGCGGCGCAAGAGCGGCAGCCGTCGCGGGTCGCGCCGCCGTCGACGCTGCCATCCGTACCGCGGTCGGCCCGTTCACCACTGGCGACGGGTCGATCAGGATGCACAACACCTTTCGCTGGCTCAGCGCCGACAAGCCGGCATAAGTCACGGTCTTGGGATCGTGGCAATGGGAGTTGGACCCAGAACGTTTGCTTCGCAACACCTTTTTGCGGGGCCTGCCGTAGGGTCGTCGGATCACGCAGCATCCGGGGAGGGGCAGTGCCCGACACATCAGCGGCTCTCGACGAAGCACGCAGTTCCTTCGACTGGTACGAGCGGAACGCCAAGGCGAGCCGGCTCCGATACCAGATCTCCGAGGTCGTCCTGGTCTGCGTTGCCGCCGCCGTGCCCATCGCCGGCATCCTCGCGCCGAGCGACGCGCGGCTGCCGGCCGTCCTCGGCGCAGTGGTCGTGGCGCTGACCGGGCTGCGCGCGATCTTCCATTGGCGCGACAACTGGATGCGGTTCAGTCTCGCCGGCAGCGCCATCAAAGCCGAGATCCGTCTGTACGGGCTGCACGCCGACCCGTACAGCGATCTCGCCTCTCGCGATGCCGTCCTGATTAGGAACATCAACAGCGTCGAACACAGCGAGACCAGTGGCTGGATGTCCCTGGCAGGGCCGGACAGTTCCGCCAAGTCCTAGACAACGGTAGCGTCGGCGGTGTGTCCAAGAAACCAGCAGCGGTAGGCACTCCTGCGACGGTCGCGCTGACCAAGGCGGGCGTGGCTTTCACGGTCCACTCGTTCGAGCCAGACCCCAAGAGCGAGTCGTACGGGCTCGCCGCCGCAGCCGCCCTGGGTGCCGTACCGGAGCGGGTCTTCAAGACTCTCGTGGCCGAGCTCGACGGACACCTCGTCGTCGCCATCGTCCCCGTGTCCGGGCAGCTCGACCTCAAGGCGCTCGCCACGGCCCTCGGCGGCAAGAAGGCGGCGATGGCCGAGCAGGCAGATGCCGAACGCAGCAGTGGGTACGTCGTGGGCGGCATCTCGCCGATCGGCCAGCGCAAGCGGCTCGCCACGGTCGTCGACGCGTCGGCTTTCGAGCACGAGACGGTGTTCGTGTCGGCCGGGCGGCGGGGGAGTGACCTCGAGCTCGCGCCGGCCGACCTGGTCTCCGTCACGCAGGCAACCGTCGCGTCAGTGGCTCGTTAGCGGCACAATGTCGGCGTGACTGCTGACCAGCTCAGCCCCCATCACGCCGCTGCCCTCGCCGAGGCAGTGGCCAGCTTTCGCGACGATCCGTCCGTGCTGGCCGTCCTCTTCGGTGGCTCCACGGCGAGGGGCCACGCGCGCCCCGACTCGGACATCGACCTCATGGTGGTCGTCACCGCCGAGGAGTTCGCGCGTCGCACGGCCGAGCGCGACGTCGAGGTCGTACGGGGCCTCGACCACCACTACGCCGGCGGCTACTTCGACGCCAAGGTCATCGACGTCGCCTTCCTGAAGGACGTCGACGAGCGGGGCAGCGAAACGGCGAGGTGGGCCTTCACCGGCGTGCGGCTGGTGCATGGAGGCACTGCGGAGATCGAGGGCCTCGTCGACCGCATCCCGGTCTTCCCCGAGGCCGCAAGGGACGAGAACATCCTCGATTTCCTTGCTCAGGTGATGCTGTTGCGCTGGTTCGTCGGCGAGGCGGTCAAGCGCGACGACCCGTACCTGCTCAGCTATTCGACCTCGCGGCTGGGGCTCTACGCCGGGCGGGTCTTCCTTTCCTGGAACCGCATGCTTTTCCCGTTCCACAAGTGGTTCCTTGCCGAGGTCGAGCGTGCGCCGGACCGTCCGGCTGACCTGCCCGACCTGATCCGGGCCGCGGTGTCGCGCCCCGGCATCGACACCAGTGAGGCGCTCGCCGCCGCGGTGCTCGGCCATCGCGACTGGGGTCTTGACCACCACCAGGCGGCCGCCCGGTTCATCCGCAACACCGAGTGGCCGTGGCGCTTCGGGCCGCCCGCGCTCGAGGATCGCTGAGACTGTCGTAGCGCCCGTCTAACCTGTCCGCAGGCGGATGGTGCGTGGGGGTGATCGTGGTGGCTGGCGAAGATGACGTACGGGAGATCGCGCTGGGGCTGCCGGGCGTGGCCGAGATCCCGAGCGAGGGGTTCGACTTCCGCGTGGGCAACAAGGGCTTCGTCTGGTCCTATCCCGAGCGCCGGCCCGGCAAGCCCCGCCGCATCCGTACCGACATCGCGGTGCTGTTCGTCGGCGACGAGGCGGAGAAGCAGGCGCTGCTGCTCGGCGAGCCCGATGTCTTCTTCACGACGCCGGGCTACGACGGCTGGCCACTGCTGATGCTCCAGCTCGACGCAGTGGACGTCGAGCGGCTGCGCGAGCTGGTCACCGACGCCTGGCGCATGCGCGGACCGGACGAGCTCGTTGCGGAGTACGAGGACGTCGACGCCCCACGGACCCTCGACTAGCCGGTCACGCGGTGCAGAGCTCGGCGGTCCGTTCGAGTACGGCGCGCCCGGCGGCCTCGCTGCGCCGGCCGAGTCCGCAGGCGGCGGAGATCGTGACCTCGCGGTTCAGTGCGTCGTCGATGATGCTGCGGATGGTCAGCTGGTCGCTCAAGGACTGCGACTCGTGGGCGAACCCGGCGGCGAAGCGGACGCTGGCCGGCAGGGCGAGGTCCTTGAGCGGCTCGTAGAACGCGAGGTCTGTCGTCGCGGGCTGGTCGGCCGCGGCGAACGGTGCGTGCAGGATGTCCAACGTCCGGCCCTCTGGCCATCCCCGCAGGATGGCGTTGGCCAGCAGTACCAAGGGTTCGACGTCGATCATGGTGCCGAAGGCACGGTTGTTCATGTCGCCCAGGCAGAGGTGGACGCCGAAGCGGGTGCCTTCGGCGGCGGCGCTCGCGAGGCCGGTGATCCTGCGGGCCAGAAGCTTGGCCAGAGCGGGGCGAGCCGCTGCCGGTGACTTGGCCAACAGGACCAGCTCGACTGGCACCTCGATCTGGAACAGTGTGTTCCGACCGGTGATCGTCGCCACGTCGCGGATCTCGGCGAGGGTGGCCTCGGTGAACGGTCGGCGGTGGCGCAGCGCGCCCGCCGGGCCGAGAGTGAACATCGCCAGGTCGAAGTCACCCGGAACGCCCTCTTGGAACGCGAGGTCGCTCCGGCCGGCAGCGGCCGTCGCCGACTGGAACTCCGGGTAGCTCTCGCGCACGGCGTCGACATGACCGAAGTTCAGCGATGCACCATAGAGCGTGCGGCCACGACGGAGCTTCAGTACGGGTGTCTTGTCGTAGTCGGACCAGTCGCCGGCCTTGCGCAGCTCGAGGTCCGGGTGGCCGCGCAGCCCATCGATGATCGAGATCACCCAGTTGCGGCGCTCGCCGGTCTCGCCGTCAGGCAGCGTGCGTAGGTAGGGCCCGAGGATCTCCAGTGCGGTGGCCATTGCCTCCGCCGGCTTGGCTCCGGGCAGGCTGCCGACCAGGTGGGCCTCTCTCTCGGCCATGAGCACTCCCAGATCGCGCGACGCGGCGCTTGCTGTGGCGGAGTTTAGCTGCCTCGGCGCGGCCCCGGAAAAACGGCGGCGCCCGGGGTTGACGCAACTCAGTGGTTGCCATATTGTCTGTAGCAACCGAATGGTTGCTACTTAGAGGAGGTCTCCCATGGGGTTCCCGGACACAATCTCACGCACTGTTCAGATCGATCGGCCGCTCGAGCGGGTGTGGGCCGCCATCACCACTGCCGAGGGACTCGGAACGTGGTTCGGCCAGAGCGCTGAGGTCGACCTGCGGGTCGGCGGCTCGGCCAAGCTGAGCTGGGACGGCGGTCATGCTGCCGAGCTGCGCATCGAGCGGCTAGAGCCGCAGACGATCTTCGGCTACACCTGGGGCGTCTACGGACTACCCGAAGGCGACCCCCGGCGCACCTACGTCGAGTTCACCCTGAGGCCCACCGACAGCGGCACCGAGGTGACCGTCGTCGAGTCGGGGTTCGCCCAGCTCGAGCCGGACGCGTATGACAAGGCGTTCAACGGCAACACCCAGGGCTGGAAGAGCGAGCTCGACGAGCTGGTCGCCTATCTCCATGGCTGACCAGGCCTCGGAGTCGGTCGCGGAGGCCGTGTTCGTGGCGCTGTCCGACCCCAACCGGCGGGCCATCCTGGCCGCGTTGGCCACGGGCGGGCCGGCCACCGCGACCGACCTGGCGGCCACCCTGCCGATCACCCGGCAGGGCATCGCCAAGCACCTCGCACTGCTCACCGAGGCCGGCCTCGTGGCTGCCGAGCCCGGTGAGCGGCGTCGGGTCCGCTATCACCTGCAGTCCGGCCCGATGCGGGTCGCGCAGCAGTTCCTCGCGGCCCTCGCCCGGGACTGGGACGGCCCGCTCGAGGCCCTGCGCGCACATCTGAAATGACCTATCAGCAAAGGAAAGGGACACCGTGACCAACGTTCGAGGAAGCGATGTACTGATTACCGGGGCCAACCGTGGCATCGGCCTGGCTCTGGTCGACGAGGCGCTGCGGCGCGGGGCGACGCGGGTGTACGCCGGCATGCGCGTGCCCGTACCGCACCCGGACCCGCGGGTGACGCCGCTGGCGTTGGACATCACCGATGCCGAGCAGATCCGCCGTGCCGTCGACCAGATCGAATCCCTCACGATCCTGGTCAACAATGCCGGCATTGCGCTCTACGACGACCTCACCGATCCCTCGGTGATCCAGCAACACCTGGATGTCAACCTGTTCGGGCCGCTCAACGTGGCCCACGCGTGCCTGCCCCTGCTCGCGCAGTCCGGCGGAGCGGTCGTCAACAACCTGTCGGTCAACGGGCTGGCGGCCTTCCCGCTCATTCCCGGCTACTCGGTCTCCAAGGCAGCTGCCTTCTCGATGACCCAGTCGTTGCGGTCGTTCTTCGCCGAGCGGGGAGTGAGCGTGCACGCTGTGCTCACCGGCCCCACTGACACGGACATGAGCCGGGGCTTCGACGCACCCAAGGCGACGGCGGAGTACGTCGCAGGCGCCATCTTCGACGGCATGGAGAACGGCGAGGACGACATCTTCCCCGACCCCATGACCGCACCGATGGCCGACGGCTGGCGCAGTGGCGTGGCGAGCGCGGCGGCCACCGAGTTCTCGTCGATCGCGCAGGCCATCCGGGCTGGACTCGCGTCGTGAGCGGCCTCGGCTGGTCCACCGCGTTCGTCGTGGACAACCCCCCGGCGCAGGCCTTCGCCGCCATCATCGACGTTCGCGGTTGGTGGTCGGAGGAGATCGAGGGTCCGACCGACATGCTCGGCGGCGAGTTCACCTACCACTACCAGGATGTCCACCGCTGCACGATGCGGGTCGTCGAGCTGGTCCCGTCCGAGCGGGTGGTCTGGCTCTGCTTGGACAACTCCTTCAGCTTCAACCAGGACAAGACGGAGTGGATCGGTACGCGGGTCACCTTCAGCGTCTCCCGCGAAGGCGACACCACGCACGTGGCCTTCACCCACGAGGGACTCGTGCCCGAGTACGAGTGCTTCGCCGAGTGCTCCACCGCCTGGGCCGGTTACATCAGCGGCAGCCTGAAGAGCCTGATGACGACGGGGACCGGGCGACCGAACAAGGCAGAGGCCAAGACGGCCGCGCTCGCCCCGTAACCGTCCCACCCCGTCAGCGACTCTGTAGGAGGCGACCGGCCAGGGTTGGCACCACGATCGCCGCGGCCACGGTGTGCAGGGTGATCAGGGTGGCCGCGGAGACGGTGTCGAACCCGAACGTGAGGTCCGGGACGAACGACAACGCGGTCAGGGCAACGGTTGTCCGCAGGAACGTGAGTCGCGGCCGGCGGGCCATTCGCGAGATCAGGGCGGCGATGCCGAGGCCGACGAGCGAGAAAAGCATGGTCATCTCGGCAAAGCCGGCGATCGGAATGCTCGTGCCGGAGCCGTCGGCGAACGAGACTCCGGCGGCCGATGCGACTGCCGCGAGCGATGTCGTGACGGCCGACGCGACGGCTGCTGCGGTGATCCCGTACACCCTGATCGGCGGTCGCTCGGAAACCGGGGTCAACGTGTGGGCGCTGGGACCGGGGGAGGTGGTGGACATGTCGGGCTCCGATTCGTCGGTGGGCCGCTCGCTGCGACCCGCTCATGCCTCCTTCCACGAACGGGCGGCGGCAGATCCGACAGGAAAAAGATCGGAGGATTTCTCCGCTGGGGTGTCGGATCGGCGCGCTGCCGTTCGTGGTGGGGTAGAAGGTGGTCATCGGGACCGCCGGCAGCTGAGGAGAACCAACATGACGCACTACCTGATGTCCGTGCATGGCGCCGCCGAGCGCAGTGAGTTCGGCGACTACGGGTCCAAGGAGGCGATGGAGGCGGCGTTCGCTGCGACCGGCGCGTTCAACGACCAGCTGAAGGCTGACGGCTACTGGGTGTTCGCTGGTGGGCTCCAGCCGGCGGCGACGGCGACCGTGGTCGACGGTCAGGGCGAGACGCCGGTGATGACCGACGGTCCCTATCTCGAGACCAAGGAGCTCATCGGGGGCTTCTGGGTCATCGAGGCTCCCGACCTCGATGTGGCTCTCAAGCTGGCAGCCGCCGGATCCAAGGCGTGCGGTGGCAAGGTCGAGGTCCGACCCTTCGAAGGCCTAGGCTGAGTCGCTACGAACTGCGTATAGGCATGGAGCGCGAGACGGCGGCCGTCGAGCAGGTCTTCCGTGAGGAGTACGGCCGCCTCATCGCATCGCTCGTCCGCCGCTTCGGTGACATCGACATCGCCGAGGAGGCGGCGGGCGAGGCGCTCGTGGTGGCGCTGGAGAAGTGGCCGGAGACCGGCGTTCCTCCTAACCCCGGCGGCTGGCTCACCACGACCGCGGGCAACCGTGCGATCGACCGGATCCGCCGCGAGAGGCAGCGCGGCGTCAAGCAGCAGGCGGCCCACATGTTCCACGACGACACCCCCCACGAGCCCGTCGGAGCGGTCGAGGACGACCGCCTGCGGCTGCTCTTCACCTGCTGCCACCCGGCCCTCGCACCCGAGGCGCGGATCGCCCTGACGCTCCGCCTGCTCGGGGGGCTGACCGTGGCAGAGATAGCGCAGGCGTTTCTCGTGCCCGAGACCACGATGGGCCAACGGCTCACCCGGGCGAAGAAGAAGATTGCCGCCGCCAACGTGCCGTACCGAGTGCCCGAGGCCGCCGACCTGCCCGAGCGGCTCGGTGGCGTACTGGCAGTGCTGTTCCTCGTCTTCAACGAGGGTTACCTGGCAACAGGCGACGGCGACCCGACGCGCGGCGAGCTCACCGGCGAGGCCATCCGGCTGACGCGCATCCTGCGCCAACTGCTTCCCGATGATCCGGAGGTGGCGGGCCTGCTCGCACTGCTGGTGCTGATCGAAGCGCGGCGCGGGGCCCGGGTGCGCAACGGGCAGCTGGTGCCGCTGGCCGAGCAGGATCGCGGCGGCTGGGACCGCGCGCTGATCGCTGAGGGTCACGATCTGGTGCGCCACTGTCTCGCGATCAATCGACCGGGTCGTTACCAGATCCTCGCTGCCATCAACGCTGTCCACACCGACGCGCCCTCGGCGGCGGACACGGACTGGTCGCAGGTGGTCGCGCTGTACGACCAGCTGACGCGGCTCGACCCATCACCGATCGTTGCCCTCAACCGAGCGGTCGCCGTTGCCGAGCTGGACGGCCCGTCGGTCGCCCTGACCATGGTCGACCGGCTGCCACTGACCGGTTACCACGCATGGCACGCCGCCCGGGCCGACCTCCTGCGCAGGTTGGGTCGGAGCGCCGAGGCCAGGGAGGCGTACGACGAGGCCATTGCCGCCACCCACAACTCCGCCGAGTCCGCCTACCTGAGCCGCAAGCGCGGCGAGCTGCTCTGAGCCGGTCATCTGTCAGTGGGGCGCGCGTAGGTCCAGCAGAGCCGCGTCGTCGAACGGCGCCGTGACCCATCGCGCGAACGCCGCCGTCTCGTCGAGCCGGCAGCTGACCTGTAGCCGGTGTGGAGTCTCGACGAAGATCACGTCGAGCCGGAGGCGGCCACCCGAGCGCCGTTGCGGTGAAGCCCTTGCTGACCGAGTAGAGCAGCTGAAGACGATCGGGCGTGTACGGGCGCTACCAGCCCTCGGCGATCACCTGCCCGTGGCGCAGCAGCATCAGGCTGTGCGGTTCGACGTCGGGGGATGCCTCGATGAATGCCAGCACGCCAGTCGAGGCAACCTCTTGGGACGAGGGCGTACGGCGCGTCAGCACATAGTTAGATGCCGCCGAACGAGCGGTTGACGAGGGAGGTCATGCTCTTGCCCGCGGCCGTCAAGAGCTGGGCGGTGTCCCCGCCGGTGTAAGCGTCTCGCAGCGCCGAGACCCATACTTCGGCGACGGCCCGGTAATTGACAGCGGGGGTCACCAGCACGCGGGCATCGTGTTCCAAGAGGCGGCGAGAAACCGTGGCGTAATTGCCCCAGTGCTCGGTCATGGAAAGAAACGCAGGGCTTTCCCACACCGACCTTCTGGTCGGGTTGAAGTTGCCCTCCGTCGCGGCGCGGGTGAGAAAGGCCGGACTCGAGGCCCATTGGATGAATTGCCACGCGGCCTCTTTGCGGCTCGACCGGGCGTTCATGACCAGGGACCACGTCCAGAGGTTGGGGGTTCTGTTACCGGTCGGGCCCGTCGGTGTTGGCGCGTACCCGACTTTCCCCGCCATCGGCGAACCGAGCGCTTCGTAGAACGGGGAGTAGTGGTCGGAGTCGACGATGAGTCCGTACCCTCCCTGGGCGAAATCGATTGCCAGCTCGTACCACCGCTGGTTGGTCCAGTCTCGGGGACCGCTGAGTCGAAGGGCCTCGACGAAGTCCACCGTGGCTCGCACAGCCTGGTCCGAGTCGACGGCGGCGTTGCCCGTGCCGTCGAAGTCCTCCCCACCGTAGGACCACAGCTGCGTCGCGAAACCCGTGTACATCGTGTGCCAAGCCGACAGTCCTCGCTGCGCGAAGCCTCGAACATCGGCTGTCTCGTGAGCAATCTGACCCGCCACGCTGAAGTACTCACCCCAGGTGCTGGGCACCCGTAGGCCGAGCTGGTCCAGCAGGGGCGCGTTGTAGGCGAGGTTGTACGTCTCGCAGTTGACCGGGATCGCCAGCAGCGGTCCGGTGCCGATCGCGTCCCCGAACCGGCCGGTCCAGCGGTTGGCGTTCACGACGTTTGGCAGGAAGTCGTCGAAGTCCCAGCCCGGGTCTGCCTTGTCGAGGTAGGCGTCCAACGGCTCCACCACACCCCGCGGGAGGTGTTCCCAGAGCAGCACCGGGCCAGACATGAAGACGTCGGCACCGTCGCCTGACAGGAGCTCGGCCTCTATCGCATTGTCGAAGTAGGGGTCGCTGCCAACGATATGTGCCGTGACGCGGTGCTGCGTCGCGCTCTCGAACTCGTCGACGTGAGCGAGAACGGAGGCCACGAACGGATCCGTGTCGGGAGCGAAGAACTTCAGGTCAGTCATCGGAACTTCTCTCTGACATGCGGGGGGCTGGGCGGTCAGGGGCCTGCCCCTCCGCAGATCGTACGTTCAAGCGGGTCAGGGTCCGACCCGTCCTCGCATCGGCTTCCGGCCCGGGGTGGCTGAGGGCCGTGCCGCAGGCGGCAGGTGGCCTCAGTTGATGATCTGGCCTCCTGCGGCTGAGAGGAGCACCGACAGCCGCTCCCGCCACATCTGCATCTCGTCAGGGGTTAGCCGCGTCCACTCGGTGATCTCGCCGAGGATCCGCAGCGGGGTGCTAGTGCGGTAGGAGCGGGTGGGGTTGCCGGGAAACCGTTTGTCGGTGACGTTCGGGTCGTTCTCAAACGTCCCGGTCGGCTCTACGGCGTAAACCCTCGGGCGAGGCGCACCTCCTGCGAGTTCTGCGGCGATCTCGGCAGCGAGGCCCGCGCCGTCGATCACAGCGGTGAAGTACACATGGTTCATCACGATCTCGGGACGGTAGTTCGACCGGTGGCCAGCGGTGAGGAACTCGCCTACGCCTAGATCCGCGATCGTGCCGTGGAAGAACGGACCCTCATCGAGTGGTTCGGTCACCTGTGCTGCCTCCCGCCTGCGTGCTTGGACGCGCGAGTTTGCCACGCTCCCCGGGGCTTGCCGCAAGCCCCCACCGGAGCCGTATCCTGAAGGTGGAAGGACCATCTGAAGGTCCTCGGCAAGTGCCTTCGACCGATGACGCTGGCCGCGCCGCTCCGGCTTGTCCAGTGGATTCCCAGTGCCCGATCGATTGCTGGCGACGGGTGAGACACCCATACGGGACCTCGTAGGGGCGGGCCTTCCGTACGGTCGCCACCCACGAAACCAGTACGCGGCCAAGCGCTTGTTGAACTAGGTTGTCCGCGCCTGCACATCGACAGGCACATGGTCGCCCGAAGGGCTGGCCGGTCACCGTGGAAGGCGCCACATGCAGCAGGTTCAGGTCATCTCTGCGCACAACGATCGAGCCACGGTGCGCGTTGGCGACATGTTTCTCAAGATCGACGCGAATCAGGTACGGGCTGACGCCGAGGTCGTGGCGATGGAGCTGGCACCAGTCCCGACTCCGGAGATCTTGTGGCACAAACCACCGGTGCTCGCGCTGGCCGCGGTGCCGGGACGACCGCTCGGTCGCCTGCACGAGACGTCAACCGCATCGCCCGCGGCTTGGGCGGCGGCTGGCGCCGCAGTTCGCGTGCTACACGAGGCCGCCCTGCCGCCGCGACCCAGTCCCAACCTCGATGAGCTTGCGACGAGGCTCGATCGGGAGTGCCGATGGCTCGACGCTCACAAGGTTCTGCCCGGAGCCGTGCTCATGCGACATCGTCGGCGCGCAGAAGCGGCGCTTCGTCCCTGGACACCCGTGTTCATCCACGGGGACCTACAAATCGACCACATCTTCATCGACGGAGACGTGGTGACCGGAATCATTGACTGGTCGGAGGGATCCAGGGGCGACGCTCTGTTCGACCTAGCCATACTCACTCTCGCCCACGAGGGAAACCTCGACGACCTCGCCAGCGGTTACGGCGCTGACCTCGATCGCGACGTGATCCGAGCATGGTGGTCGTACCGCTGTCTGACCAACATCAGGTGGCTGACAGAGAACGGCTACGGCTCGCCGGACACCTTCCCCGAAGTCGCCGTGCTGAGTGCGCCGTGGTGAGTTCCACTCACGGCCGCGACGCCGGAGACGTTCACGGGAGCGTCCCGAATGCATGTACTGCAGACATGGGCACTAGGCGGAGACCCACCCCGTGCGTTTGTCAGCGGCGGGCGTCCGCTGGCTCGTACTCGAGGGTGAGCACGCCGGCGATGGCGGCGTCGGCGTTGTCCTCCGCCAGCAGCTCCGCGTCGAGGTCGAGGTCCTCGGACGCGGCCGAGCGGCGAGGCAGGACGAAGGCCAGCAGTGCCGTGCCGCCCAGCAGGACCATGGCGATGATGGCGGCCACCGTGTAGCCGGAGTTGGCCGGGAAGACCGAGCCCGTCGAGGTGTGCGCCGTGAGGATGGTCGCGCTGAGGGCACTCCCGATCGAGTAGCCGACGGTACGCAGCACCTGGTTGAGGGCGAGCGCGCTGCTCGTCTCGGCCAGCGGCGTCGACGCCATGATCATGCGCGGCATCACGGCGAAGGACGCGCCGATGGACAGGCCGACGATGCCCATCACCACGAAGATTTCCCACAGGTGGTTGCAGTGGGTGGCGAAGAGCAGCAGGCCGGCGACGAACGTGACGACGCCCAGTGGCAGCAGCTGCTCGGCGCTGAACCACCGGCTCAGCCAGGCAACGAGCTTGCTGGTGGCAAAGCTTGCGGCCGACATCGGCAGCAGAGCCAGGCCGGCGACGACGACGGAGGCGCCGAGTCCGTACCCCGTGCTCGTTGGCGTCTGGACGTAGCGCACGATCATCGACAGCAGCATGTACATGCCCACGCCAGCAAGGATTCCGGTGACGTTGGCGGTCAGGACGGTGCGGTGGCGCATGAGCCGCAGGTTGACCAGCGGCACCGCGGTGAGCAGCTCGTGCCAGACGAACGTCGCGATGACCGCGACCGACGCGACCACGAGACCGATGAGCCGTGCGGAACCCCAACCCCAGACTTCGCCCTCACTCAGGCTGACCAGCAGGCCGGCGAGGCCGAGTCCGAGCAGCACCGCGCCGACAGCGTCGAAGTGCTGCGTCGGCCGGTGGTGGCTCGGCGGTACGACCAGCGCGGACAGGACCATGGCGACGACCCCCAGCACGGCCGCCAGCCAGAAGCCGGCGTGAAAGCTGAGGTGCTCGGCGATGACCCCGGTGATCGGGTAGCCGAGGCCGACGCCGACCACAGCGGTCACCGAGAGCACGGCGAGGGTCGAGCGGGAGCGGTCCGGGTCGAGGTGGTCGCGCGCGACACTCATCGCCAGCGGCAGCAGGGCCAGTCCGACGCCTTGCATGCCGCGGCCGATCAGGAGGTAGGCGAAGCCGAGCCCGGGCAGCGCCGCCAGGACGGAGCCGGCGGTGACGATGCCCAGCGACCCGACCAGCACCTGCAGCCGGCGCGGCCCGTCACCGAGCCGGCCGACCACAGGGGAGATGACCGCGCCGACGAGCAGGGTCAGGGTCAGGGACCACTGCGCGTTGCCGAGCGAGACGCCGTAGTCGTGGGCGATCGTCGGCACCAACGGCGAGCCGAGGCTGCTGACGACGGCGACCAGCATGCCGACGTACACGAGCACCGGCACGAGCGCGCGACCGCGCCAGGTTGTCGGGTCAACGACGGTGGGTGCGGCGGGCACGCGTGCTCCTCAGTGGGTCGGGGTCTCCCCACTGTAGACCGTTCGCATATGCGAACTATTCCCCGGCCCTAGTCTCCCTTGACGTTGACGATCTGGCGCAGCGTGTGCAGCACCTCTACCAGGTCGCGGGCATCGTGCATGACCACGTCGATCGGCTTGTACGCCGAGGGGTGCTCGTCGAGGAACGCGTCGGAGCGGCCCCACGCGATGCCTGCCATGCGCTCGTCGAGGTCGCCCCGGTCGAACAGCCGCCGGGCCTCTGTCCGCGAGTGGTTGCGCCCGGCGCCGTGTGGCGATGAGCACAGGGCACCCCGATGGCCCTTGCCGCGTACCACGTAGGAGAGGTCTCCCATCGAGCCGGGGATCAGGCCGAGCACTCCCTCGTGGGCGTCGATCGCGCCCTTGCGGGACAGCCAGACGTCCTTGCCGAAGTGGTGCTCGCGCGTCGTGTAGTTGTGGTGGCAGTTGACCTGCTGCACCTCGACGACCGGCCCGTCGATCCACTGGCCGAACGCCGACACGACGCGCGTCATCATCTCCTCGCGGTTGAGCAGCGCGAAGTGCTGAGCCCAGCGCAGCGCCTCCATGTAGCCCGCGAACTCCGGGTCACCCTCGACCAGGTAGGCGAGATCGGCGTCTGGCAAAGGGATCCAGCGCTTTGCGCACTGGTCCTTGGCTACCCGGATCCACTTCTGCGCCAACTGGTTGCCGACCCCGCGGCTGCCCGAGTGCAGGAACAGCCACACCTGGTCCGTCTCGTCGAGGGACACCTCGATGAAGTGGTTGCCGGAGCCAAGCGAGCCCAGCTGCATCCGCCAGTTGCGCGCGACACCGTCGGCCTGGTCGACCCCGTCCATCGCCTCGAGCTCGGCGACCCGCGACAGGGCGGTCTCGAGCACCGACGCGTTGTGCCGACCCGCCGACAGCGGGATCACCGCCGCGATTGCTGCATGCAGGGCCTGCCGGTCGGCCGGGAGGTCGCCGAGCGCGTACTGCGTCCGGACGGCCATCATGCCGCAGCCGATGTCGACGCTCACTGCAGCCGGCATGATCGCGCCGAGCGTCGGGATGACCGAGCCGACCGTCGCGCCCTTGCCGAGGTGGGCGTCGGGCATCAGCGCGAGGTGCGGCTGGACAAACGGCATCGACGCGGTACGGACGGCCTGGGCCCGCGTGGTGTCCTCCAGGACGGAGGCGAAGTTGGCAATCTTGGTCGTGGTCACCGGGTGATGGTCGCATGCAGGTCTACTTGTTATCCCCGCTCGGTAGGGTGCTGGACATGCAGAAAGCTTGCGCAGCAGCAGTTCTTGTCGCCCTCACCCTGTCGGCGTGTGGCGGGTCGAGCGGCAGGGGAGAGAAAGCGGCAGCGATCTGCAAGGACATGACCGCCGAGCTCACCTCCCTCGCCACGGTTTCGGCAGCCATCCAGGCGCAGAAGTACGCGACGCCCGCAGACGCGGTGTCGGCGATCGCTGCTGTCCAGAAGCGCATCGCGGGGACCAATGCCGAAGCCGCGTCGAGCAAGGTCAACGACCTCGCGGTGTCCTTCGGCGCGATGCTCATCGCGGTCCAGGACTTCCAGACCAACGTCGCCACCCAAGACGCCGCCAAGGAGGCGCAGGTGCAGACCGAGCTGCAGCAGGGCGACAGCTCGGTACGGGCGGCCTGCGCCAAGCACTAGCAGACAGTGGCCTCGGCTCAGCCGGCGACAGCAGTCACGGCACGCAGTTGTTGCAGCGACTCCCGCATGATCTCACCCAGCGTCTGGTCGTCGGCCTCGGTGACCCAGCGCTCGAAGCCGAGGCGGAACACGACCACCCCGGCCTCGGCGGCGAAGCCCGCCACCGGGTCGGCGACGCCGCGTTGCCGCAACCCCCCGCCGAGCGCCTTGGCCAAGGACGCCATCTTGATCAGCTCACGTTCGCGCAGCTCGGCGTGGGACGTGATGACGGAGTTGCGCTGCCGCGAGTAGTCACGGTTGCCGCCGAGCATCTCTGCGGCCGCGTCGAGCGCCGCTCCCACCGCCTCCATGGGCGTCGCGGCGGCCGGCGCATCGACCAGCGCGGCCACCATGGCCGCCTCCAAGGCCGCGGCGCCGTTGAACAGCACCTCGCGCTTGTCGGCAAAGTGCCGGAAGAAGGTGCGGGCAGTGAGTCCGGCCCGCTCGGCGATGTCGGCGACGGTCGTCTGCTCGAAGCCGCGCTCGACGTAGAGCTCCATCGCCGCCTTGCGCAGGCGGCCGACGCCGTCCGGCTCCCATCGACCCATGGGCTTAGTGTAGGTGATGACATGGTGCGACATCAGAGTGCTAGGGTGATGTCATCAAGCGACATCACCCACTCGCTCGCCAGCCGAGCGATGACAGCGGAGGAACTCATGCGCATTTTTGTCACCGGGGCATCGGGCTGGATCGGCTCTGCCGTCACTGCCGAGCTGCTCGCCCGCGGCCACGAGGTTCTCGGCCTCGCCCGCTCGGACGCGTCCGCCGCCAAGGTCGAGGCGCTCGGCGCCGAGGTGCACCGCGGCAGCCTGGACGACCTCGGCAGCCTCCGGGCCGGCGCCGCCGCGACCGAGGGCGTCGTCCACATGGGGTACAACCACGACTTCTCCGCGATGGATGACGCGGCCAAGACCGACCTCGGTGCCATCGAGGCCATGGCCGACGTCCTCGACGGTACGGGCTACCCGCTGGTCATCGCGTCCGGGACGCTGGGTCTCGCACCCGGCCGGGTCGGCACCGAGCAGGACCGGCCCGACCCTGGCATCCACCCGCGCGTCTCCAACGCCGCCTACACCGAGGCGCTCAAGGACGGCGGCATCCGCTCGATCGTGGCGCGGTTCGCCCCCACCGTGCATGGCCCGGGAGACCACGGCTTCATCGCCTTCCTGGTCGGCATCGCCCGCGAGAAGGGCGTCTCCGGCTACATCGACGAGGGCGCCAACCGCTGGCCGGCCGTGCACCGGCTCGACGCCGGCGCGCTGCTGGCGCTGGCCGTCGACAAGGCGCCGGCCGGTTCGATCATCCACGGCGTCACCGAGGAGGGCATCTCGAGCAAGGACATCGCCGAGGCCATCGGGCGAGGGCTCGGCCTCGAGGTGGTGTCCGTCCCGGCAGCGCAGGCGATGGAGCACTTCAGCTGGATGGGCCGGTTCTTCGGCGCCGACGCCCCGGCGTCCAACCACCTGACTCGTGACCTGCTCGGTTGGGAGCCGATCCACCAGGGCCTCATCGCCGATCTCGACTCGGGCAGCTACTACCGCTAGGGGGTGCGGTCGAGCAGGTCGAGCAGCTCGCGCCAGTCGGCGATGACGTGGTCAGGGGAGAGGCCTTCGTACTCGCGACTGCCGTGGTCCGAGTCGAAGAGCACGGTCGTCATCCCGGCCTCATGGGCACCGTAGACGTCGCGGTGCATGTCGTTGCCGATGTACATCGTGTGCTCTGCGGCCACGCCCATGGCGTCCAGCGCGTGCTGGAAGAGCCGGCGGTCGGGCTTGCGGAAGCCGTACTCGGCCGAGACCACGACGGCGTCGAAGTAGCCGCTGAGGCCGACCTTGTGCAGCTCGCCGCGCGCCCACGAGCTCTGCCCGTCGGTCACGATGCCGAGCAGGAAACGACCGCGGAGCAGGTCGAGCACGTCCCGTACGTGCGGGAAGAGCTCGAGCCTGCGCCGGGTCACCCCGCGGTAGAGCTCGGCCAGGAACAGTGGCAGCTGGGCCAGCTTGTCGGCGGGCAGGCGACGGGTGTAGTCGGTCATGTGGGTCTCGATGATGGTGCGCCAGATCGCCACCGCGTCGAACTCCGGAAACTCTTCACCGGCCGACCGTTGCTGCTTCATCGTGTCGAAATAGAGGTCGCGCACCTGGTGGCGCCTCAGGTCGATCCCCTGGTACGTAAGGAAATGCCCGATCGCACGAAAGGCGGCCTCCATGCCGTCCTCTGTGTGGATCTGGATCAACGTGCCGTTGACGTCGAACGCGATCGCCTGCAGTTCCACCGTGCTCCTAGCTCGCGCGGAGCAAGGTCTTCGCCTGCTTGACCAATGCGTCGCCGTAGTCGTTGCCGATGTAGTCGTTGCGCGCAATGCGCAGCAGATTGAGGGCCATATAGTACGGAGCCCTGGCGGAGATGGACGTAAAAGCGCCGTGCCTGTCGGGGAAGTGGCAGGCGTACTCCCAGAGGAAGTGGCCGATGAACGGCTCGGCGCGGTGCCTGTCGCCCGTCGCGCTCATGAAGGCGTGCAACAGCTCGCCGGCCACCCGGCCCACGTCGAACATGCGGTCGCCGCGCTTCATCCGCTCGAGGTCGATCGCGGCGACGTCCATGCCGTGGCCGAAGAGGAAGTTGGCCGGGGTCGCGTCTCCGTGCAGCCAGACCTCCTGGTCCTGCCACATGGTCGAGCGCTCACGCCAGAGCCCGCGCAGCCACAGCAGCTCGTCGGCGTCCCACTCGCCGATGCGGCCGTTGCGCTTGAGCTTGCCGACCAGCCGGGCGAAGTAGCGGCAGTCAGCGTCGAAGTCGACCCCGTGGCCGTTGGCCGTCCGGTGGTGCTGGGTCGCCAGGAAGAAGGCGAGGGCCTTGAGCCGCCAGAACAGGTGGGCGTCGTCGCGGTGGTGGATCGAGCGCCGGATCGCCTCGCTGAACTGCTCGCCCGCGTAGTACTCAAGGGCCAGGACGGCGTTGATGTCGCGGTCGAAGCCGAGTGGGCGGATCACGTGGTGCGGGGAGCCGACCAGGTCGTAGCCGCGGAGCCGCTCGAGGCTCTCGAACTCCTGGCTCGCCGTCCACGCCGCCTTGTCGCGGTCCCACCCGAACGACGGCCCGTAGAACTTGCAGATGACGCGCGCCCGGGTGTGCTTCTCCTCGTACGCGTAGACCTCGTTGCTGCCGTTGAGCTTGAAGGCGCGGTAGGCGGGACGGTGCTGCCGGACGCCCAGCTTGTCCCACAGGATGCCGCTGAGGAAGCCGTGCAACCGGTCCTGACCGTGCACGTAGCCGACGTACTGACCGATCATGGCGCGCCCCACCTCGGACCGGGCGTCACCAGACGGCGTGGTGATCAACCCCAGCCGTTCACACGCTAAGCCCCTTGCGTTTCGCTGAGGTCACACCGCTGTTCACCTTGTCGCCAGCCGGCGGCGAGCAACACTGGGCCGATGAGCCCCGACGACCCGAGCCAGGACCAGACCGCCGAAGACGACGTCGTCATCGCGCCGGGTGGACCCCGACTGCGGTCCACGATCCACGAGGTGCCGCCGGGCTACGAGGTACGCGCGGACGCCGACGGGACGCTGCACGTCGTCCCCGTACCGGAGTCTTGACGGTTTTAGCCGCTCTGATGTATTTGTCAGGCTTCGCCGTGCTCTCCCTAGATGGGTCTCCGTGTGCCTGAGGCCCGATTTCCGGCGACTCGCTGAGCCGCCGTCGGGGGGCAGCGACACCTGCCCGGAGCAAAAGGAGCGTCCATGTCCGACAACCTCGTTCTCACGCCTGGTGGCTACCGCGACGCGAGCCTGGTCCACCACGTCCCACCCGGCACGACCCTGACCATGACGGAGGGCAGGCTGCAGCACATCAAGGACGACGGCACCCTCATCGCCGACTACGGCCTGCTGCAGAACCGCGCCGCTGGTCGCCCGCTGCACCCGCTCAACGTCAGCCAGCACCCCGACGTTGACCTCACCTTCGGCAAGACGGTCCTCCAAGGCCGGCCGCTGCCCAAGGACACGGTCGTGCCCGCGTTCGGCAGTGGCTGGATCACCTACACGTCCTGGACCAACAGCACCGGCACGCCCGTCTCGCTGTTCTCCACGACCTGGACCGTGCCGCCCGCACCGACGACCAACAACGGTCAGGTCGTCTTCCTCTTCAACGGCATCCAGAACTCCACGATGATCTACCAGCCGGTGCTGCAGTGGGGGCCCTCGGCGGCCGGCGGCGGGCCCAAGTGGTCCGTGGCCAGCTGGTACGCCGACGGGCAGAGCGGGCACTCGTTCCACAGCAGCCTGATCGACGTGTCGGTGGGTCAGGTGCTCACCGGCGTCATGACGCTAACCGGGCAGAACGGCGGGCTGTTCAACTACGGCTGCGTCTTCACCGGCATCGCCGGCACGTCGCTGCCGGTCAGCGGCATCGAGCAGCTGACGTGGTGCATCGAGACGCTCGAGGCGTACGGGATCACCACCCCGTCGGACTACCCGAACACGTTCGACACCGCGATGCGCTCGATCGACCTGATGTGCGGGACGACCCACCCGACCCTCACCTGGCTGGTGACCAATGCCGTCACCGACACGGGCCAGCACACGGTGGTCGTCAACAACAGCACCGTCAACGGCGAGGTCGACATCTGCTACCGCGCCAGCGGTCTGGTCAGCCCGATCATGCCTGGCCACGCGGAGATCAACGCGGTCTCGCGCAGCACCGACCACTTGGACGTGTTCTGCACCGACTCCGGCCAGAGCATCCTCACCGCGGCCTGGGAGCCGGACTTCTCGGACTGGTGGCACGGCTGGTGGAGCCTCAACGGCGGGCGTGCTGCGGCCGGCGCCCCGGTCCACGGCGTCTCTCGGAGTACGAACAAGCTCGACGTGTTCGTCGTGGGCACGGACAACCGCGTTTACACGGCGGCGTGGGAGCCGGACTTCACCGACTGGTGGCACGGCTGGTGGCCGGTGCTGGGCGGCGTCGCTGCCCCGGGTGCGCACGTCACCGCGGTCTCGCGGAGCACCGACAAGCTCGACATCTTCGTGGTGGGCACCGACGGTGGCGTCTACACGGCGGCGTGGGAGCCGGACTTCGCGGACGGCTGGCACGGCTGGTGGCGCATCGGCAACATCGTGGTGCCGCAGGGCGCGATGATCGGCGCCGTCGTTCGCAGCGCTGACCACCTCGACATCTTCGTCACCGACATCCACGGGTCCATCCAGACGGCCGCGTGGGAGCCGGACTTCGCCGACGGCTGGCACGGCTGGTGGTCGATCAGGGGAGGGGCAGCGGCGCCCGGCTCGCCCGTGCACGCCGTCTCGCGGAGCACCAACAAGCTCGACATCTTCGTGGTGGGCACCGACGGGGGCGTCTACACGGCGGCGTGGGAGCCGGACTTCGCCGACGGGTGGCACGGCTGGTGGCGCATCGGCGGCATGCAGGTGCCGCTCGGGTCGCACGTCAACGCCGTCTCGCGGAGCACCGACAAGCTCGACATCTTCGCGACTGACATCCACGGCGCGATCCAGACGGCGGCGTGGGAGCCGGACTTCGCCGACGGCTGGCACGGCTGGTGGCAGATCAACGGCGGTGCGGCCGCGCCCGGAGCACCGGTCACGGCGGTTTCACGCAGCACCGACCACCTCGACATCTTCGTGGTCGGGACGAACAGCCGGGTCTACACGGCGGCGTGGGAGCCGGACTTCACGGATTGGTGGCACGGCTGGTGGCGGATGGGCGCCTGACGGTGTGAAGGCGGGGCCGCGTCCGTACGGGCGCGGCCCTGCTGCACCTCGGCCATTGGCGCTTGACGGTCGCGATGAGAGGCATCTGAGGGGCACAAGCCCTCCTTGCTCTTTTTGTCCGACGGGGTCCACCCTCGGAGCAAGACCCCGTACGCACGGGGCCGGTGAAGGAGCGCCATGACGGCCAGCCTCGTCCGCACGCCCGGCGGCTACCGCGACGCCGGTTTGGTCCATCGGGTGCCGGCCGGGACGTCCATCGCGCACGTCGACGGCAAGCTGCACCACCTGGCCGCTGACGGCAGTCTCCTCGCCGACTACGGTCCGATCCCGGTACGTGCCGCCGGGCGCCCGCTGCAGCCGTTGAACATCGGCCGGCACCCGGACGAGGAGCTCGACCCGGACACGTCGATCCTGCAGGGTCGGCCGCAGCCGATGGACTCGGTCGCTCCGGCGTTCGGCAGCGGCTGGATCACGTACGCCTCGTGGACCAATGCCACTGGCAAGCCGCTGACCCGTTTCGCCACGACGTGGACCGTTCCGGCCGCCCCAGAGACGGACAATGGCCAGCTGCTCTACCTCTTCAACGCCATCATGAACTCGACGATGATCTACCAGCCGGTCCTGCAGTGGGGAGTCTCACCCGCCGGCGGCGGTCCCGGCTGGGCGGTGGCCAGCTGGTACGTGGACGGCGACAGTGGTCCGGCGTTTCACAGCTCGCTGGTCCCGGTGAAGGTCGGACAGGTTCTCACGGGAGTCATGACCCTGACGAAGGTCAATGGCGCGAAGTTCAGCTATGAGTCGGTGTTCACGGGGATCGCGGGGAGCGGATTCGCGGTGACCGACATCGAGGAGCTCACCTGGTGCTCGCAGACCCTCGAGTGCTACGGCATCACCGGGCCGCTCGACTATCCCAACGCCTTTGACACGCGCATGGTCGACATCGACATCCAGTGCGCAACGGTGCACCCGCCCGTGAGCTGGTTGGTCACCAACGCCGTCACCGACAACGGCCAGCACACCGTCGTCACCAACAACAGCTCAACCAGCGGTGAGGTCGACATCTGCTACCGAGCCAGCTCGCTGGTGAGCCCGATCATGCCGGGCCACGCCGAGGTCACCGCGGTGTCCAGGAGCGCCCGTCATCTCGATGTCTTCTGTACGGACTCCTCGCTGAGCACCCTGACCGCGGCCTGGGAGCCGGACTTCACCGACGGCTGGCACGGCTGGTGGAGTCTCAACGGCGGACGCGCGGCGGCGGGTGCTCCGGTCCACGCGGTGTCCCGCAGCACCGGCAAGCTCGACGCCTTCGTGGTGGGGACGAACAAGCGCATCTACACGGCCTCGTGGGAGCCGGACTTCACCGACTGGTGGCACGGCTGGTCCACGATCCTCGACGGCACAGCCGCCCCTGGCTCGCACGTCACCGCAGTCTCCCGCGCTCCGGACAAGCTCGACATCTTCGTGACCGGAACCAACGGTGGTGTCTACACGGCCTCGTGGCAGCCAGGTTCTACCGCGTGGCACGGCTGGTCCCGGATCGGCACTATCGTGCTTCCCCTCGGCTCCATGGTCGGCGCCGTCTCCCGGAACACCGACTACCTCGACATCTTCGTGACGGACGTGCACGGCGCCATTCGGACCTCGTCCTGGAACCCGGCGTCACCCGGTGGGTGGCAGCCCTGGATGCCGATCAACGGCGGTACGGCCGCGCCGGGCTCGCCCGTACACCCGGTGTCCCGCAACGCCGGCAAGATCGACATCTTCGTCACCGGAACCAACCGCGGCGTCTACACCGCGTCGTGGCAGCCGGGCCAGGCCCTGTGGGACGGCTGGCATCGTGTCGGCTCCCTGGCCCTCCCTCTCGGCAGTCACGTCAATGCGCTCACCCGCAGCACGGACCACCTGGACGTCTTCGCGACCGATGTCCAGGGCTTGATCAGCACCACCTCGTGGCAGCCTGGCGCCACCGGCTGGCAGGGTTGGTCGCACATCAACGGAGGAACGGCGTCGCCGGGCGCACCCGTGACCGGCGTCTCGTCCAGCCCCGACTTCATGGACATCTTCGTGGTGGGCACGAACAGCCGGGTCTACACGGCGTCGTGGCAGCCGGCGTTCGTCGACGGTTGGCACGGGTGGCGGCGCATGGGGGCCTGACAGCGCATCCGGGCGTCGACGTGGGAGGCTGGGGACATGACAGACAGCAGCGTGCCGGCCGCACTCTCCGTCGGCGCAGAGGCACCCGACCGCAACCTCGCCCTCGAGCTGTGCCGGGTCACGGAGGCGGCCGCGATGGCTGCCGGCCGTTGGGTCGGCCGCGGCGACAAGAACGGCGCCGACAAGGCGGCCGTCGACGCGATGCGCCGGCTCATCGGCACGGTCTCCATGAGCGGCGTCGTGGTCATCGGTGAGGGGGAGAAGGACGAAGCCCCGATGCTGTTCAACGGGGAAGAGGTCGGCGACGGTACGGGCGCGGAGTGCGACGTCGCCGTCGACCCGGTCGACGGCACCACGCTCGCGGCCAAGGGCATGAACAACGCGATAGCGGTCATGGCGGTCGCCGAGCGCGGCACGATGTACGACCCGTCGGCCGTGTTCTACATGGACAAGCTGGTCACCGGCCCCGCGGCGGCGAACAGCGTCGACATCGAGGCGCCTGTCGCGTTCAACGTGGAGGCGGTCGCCAAGGCCAAGGGCGAGCGGGCCCAGGACGTCACGGTGATCCTGCTCGACCGGCCGCGCCACCAGGACCTCGCCCAGCAGATCCGCGACACCGGCGCACGCATCAAGTTCATCTCCGACGGTGACGTCGCCGGCGCCGTGATGGCCTGCCGCGAGGGCACCGGCGTCGACCTGCTGCTGGGCATCGGCGGCACCCCGGAAGGCATCATCACCGCCTGTGCGGTCAAGTGCACCGGCGGCGTGATCCAGGCCAAGCTGTGGCCCCGCGACGACGCCGAGCGTCGGCGCGCCCTCGAGGCTGGTCACGACCTCTCGCGGGTCCTGCTCACCGACGACCTGGTCAGCAGCGACAACGTGTTCTTCGCGGCTACCGGCATCACCGACGGCGAGCTGCTGCGGGGCGTTCGCTACCGGGGTGGCGGGGCGACCACCGAGTCGCTGGTCATGCGGTCGCGGTCCGGCACGATCCGTACCGTGGTCTCGGAGCACCAGCTGGTCAAGCTGCGGGCCTACAGCTCGATCGACTTCGACAACCGGACCTGACCGTTCGCCTTGACGCACCCTCGGGCCAGTCCTAGGTTGACGTCAGTCTGAAACGATTCACGAGGTGGTGCTGACCGCAATGCGCATCGCGCTGTTCGCGACCTGTCTGGTCGACTCGCTCTTCCCCGACGTGGGCAAGGCGACGGTCACGCTGCTCGAGCGGCTGGGCCACCAGGTGGAGTTCCCCGAGGCCCAGACCTGCTGCGGCCAGATGCACGTCAACACCGGCTACCAGCCCGAGGCGCTGCCGCTGGTCCGACGCTACGTCGAGACCTTCGAGCCGTACGAGGCGATCGTCGCCCCCTCGGGCTCCTGCGTCGGGTCGGTACGTCACCAGCACGCGATGGTCGCCCGCAAGTACGCCGACGAGGCGCTGGCGGTGCGGGCCGAGGCGGTCGCGGCCAAGACGTACGAGCTCTCGGAGCTGCTGGTGGACGTGCTCGGCGTCGAGGACGTCGGCGCTACCTACCCGCA
Organism: Acidothermaceae bacterium B102; assembly: GCA_033097465.1. Classification (GTDB taxonomy): domain Bacteria; phylum Actinomycetota; class Actinomycetes; order JAWWOL01; family JAWWOL01; genus JAWWOL01. The sequence goes on along the minus strand of AP028633.1, from coordinate 499,773 downwards.
CCGGGTCACCTACCACCCGACCTGCCACTCGTTGCGCATGATCCGGGTCGGCGACAAGCCGCTGCGGCTGCTTCGGCAGGTGCGTGGCATTGATCTCGTCGAGCTGCCCGACGCCGATGTCTGCTGCGGGTTCGGCGGCACGTTCGCGGTCAAGAACTCCGACGTGTCCACCGCGATGCTGGCCGACAAGATGACGAACGTGCTGTCCACGGGCGCCGAGATCTGCACCGCCGGCGACAGCTCGTGCCTCATGCACATCGGCGGCGGCCTCGCGCGGCTGAGCACGGGGGTACGCACGGTGCACCTGGCCGAGGTCCTGGCATCAACCGCTGGACCGGCGACATGAGCACCTTCCTCGGGCTGCCGACCGCGCCGCACGCGGGTCACCTTCGTGGCGATGGCCTGTTCCCTGCTGCCGCCGCCGACGCGGTCAAGGACTCCCAGCTGCGGCGCAACATCGGCCACGCGACGGCGACGATCCGGGCCAAGCGGGCCCGCGTCGTCGACGAGGTGCCCGACTGGCAGCAGCTGCGCGAGGCCGGACGCGCGATCAAGGCGGAGACGATGGCCCACCTCGACCGCTACCTCGTGCAGTTCGAGGAGGCGTTCACCGCGCGTGGGGGAGTGGTCCACTGGGCCCGTGACGCCGACGAGGCCAACCGCATCGTAACCTCGCTCGTGCAGGCCACCGGGGCGACCGAGGTGGTCAAGGTCAAGTCGATGGCCACCCAGGAGATCGGGCTGAACGAGGCCCTCGAGGCCGCGGGCATCACCCCGTACGAGACCGACCTGGCCGAGCTCATCGTCCAGCTCGGCAATGACCGTCCGTCGCACATCCTGGTGCCGGCGATCCACAAGAACCGCTCCGAGATCGCCGACATCTTCCGGCGCGAGATGCCCGACGTGCCCGGCGATCTCACCGACGAGCCGGCCCGGCTGGCCGACGCCGCACGCCTCCACCTCCGCCGTACGTTCCTCACGGCGCGGGTCGCGATCAGCGGCGCAAACTTCGGGGTGGCCGAGACCGGCACGCTGAGCGTGGTCGAGTCCGAGGGCAACGGCCGCATGTGCCTGACGCTGCCCGAGACCCTGATCACGGTCATGGGCATCGAAAAGCTGGTGCCGACCTGGCGCGACCTCGAGGTCTTCCTCCAGCTGCTCCCGCGGTCGTCCACCGGTGAGCGGATGAACCCGTACACCTCGACCTGGACCGGCGTGACCCCCGGCGACGGTCCGCAGGACGTCCACCTGGTGCTGCTGGACAACGGGCGGACGGCTGCGCTGGCCGACGAGGTCGGGCGCTCGGCGCTGCACTGCATCCGCTGCTCGGCCTGCCTCAACGTCTGCCCGGTCTACGAGCGCACCGGAGGCCACGCCTACGGCTCGGTCTACCCCGGCCCGATCGGGGCGATCCTGTCGCCGCTGCTCACGGGTCTGCACGACGAGCCGGAGAACGCCTCGTTGCCCTATGCGTCGACGCTCTGCGGCGCCTGCTACGACGTGTGCCCGGTGATGATCGACATCCCGACGATCCTGGTGCACCTGCGCAACCGCAAGGTCGAGACGTCCAAGGCTGACCACAAGGTGCCGACCCCCGAGGCAGTGGCGATGGCGGCGATGTCCTATGTCTGGTCGGACAACCGACGGTGGGCGTTGGCCGAGCGGTTGAGCCGGCTGGGTCGGGTGCTCGGGCGTCGCGGCAAGATCTCGCGACTGCCGTTCCCCGGCTCGCGGTGGACCCGCTCACGCGATGCGCCCGTACCGCCGGTTGAGTCGTTCCGCGAGTGGTGGGCCAAGCGATGAGCGCCCGTGACGAGGTGCTGGCCCGGGTGCGCAAGGCCCTGGGAACGGACGCGGAGGCCCCGCCGGTGCCGCGCGACTATCGGCCGGCCGGTGACCTGAGTCAGGCCGAGCTGGTCGAGCTGCTCGACGACCGGCTGGTCGACTACAAGGCGAGGGTACGGCACTGCGACGAGGCCTCGCTCGACGCGACCATCACGGCAGCGCTCGCTGATCGAGGTGCCAAGAACCTCGTCGTACCAGTGGATCTCGCGCCCTGGGGCACCGTCGACACAGGCCTTTCCACCGCCGAGCTCGACACCTTCGACGGAGTGCTCACCGGGTCGACCCTGGCCGTGGCCGAGACCGGGACGATCGTCCTTGACGGCTCGCCCGACCAGGGGCGACGGGCCATCACCCTGGTCCCCGACTACCACCTCTGCATCGTCAGGGCGGCGCAGGTGGTGCAGACCGTGCCCGAGGCCATTGCCCTGCTCGACCCTGCGCGGGCCCTCACCTGGATCAGCGGCCCGTCCGCCACCAGCGACATCGAGCTCAACCGGGTCGAGGGTGTCCACGGGCCCCGCACCCTCGAGGTCATCCTCGTCAGCTGACGGCCCGGTGCGTGGCACATCGTGCACCCCAGAGGGCGCATTTTCCGCCGCAGACGAGGCTAGGCGCGGCGGGTGCGGGTGCTGGACTCGCGGACGATGAGCTCGGGCTCGAAGACCACCTGGCGGTGCTTGTGGCCGCCGGTGTCGTCGGCCTCTTCGATGAGCAGCTCGGCGGCGGTGCGGCCGATCTGGTGGCGCGGCTGGCGTACGGACGACAGCGGCACCATTGCCGCCGAGGCGAAGTCGATGTCGTCGTAGCCGACGATCGCCATGTCGTACGGGACCCGTACCCCTTGGTGGGAGAGCTCCTGGAGCGCGCCCAGGGCCAGCAGGTCGTTGGCGCAGAAGACCGCGGTCGGGATCTTGCGCTTGGGCAGGGCCAGCAGCTGCTGGATGGCGAGCCGGCCCGAGGCGACGTTGAGGCCTTCCATGATCTGTACGGTCAGCGCATCGTCGGGCAGGCCGGCCCGCTTAATGGCGACCTTGGCCCCGCGCAACCGGTCGGCCACCTGGGCGATGGAGGTCGGACCACCGACGAACGCGATCCGACGGTGCCGGGAGTCGAGCAGGTGGGTGACGGCGAGGTCGCCCCCCTTGCGGTCGTCGACCGACACCGAGCACTGGTCGCGGCCGGTGGCCTTGCGGTCGAGCAGCACGACGGGCGTGCCTCTGCGACGCAGGTCGGTCAGCCGGTCGCTGATCTCGTCGGCGGGGGTGATGAGGATGCCGCGGACGCGCTGCTCCTCGAGCAGGTCGAGGTAGGAGTTCTCCTTGGCCGTCTTCTCGTCGGTGTTGCACAAGATGACGGCGAGGCCCGCCGCGCTGGCGGTGTCCTCGACACCCCGGGCCACGTCGGTGAAGAACGGGTTGGCGACGTCGAGGACGACGAGCCCGACAGTACGGCTGCTGCCGGCCCGCAGGTGGCGCGCCGACTCGTTGCGAACGAAGCCGAGCTCGGAGATGGCAGCCGACACTCGGTCGCGCGTCTCGGGCGAGACCCGCTCGGGCCGGTTGAGCACGTTGGAGACCGTGCCGACCGAGACACCGGCCAGCGCGGCCACATCCTTGACGCTGACGGCAGCGTCTTTCAGGGCCACGGCACTCCTCCCTCCCCTTTGTTCGGCTCGGCGGTTGAATCGTCTCACGCACCTTGTCACACGAGAGACTAGTGAGGCGCCGGTATCAGTTCCGTAACGGCGCCGGAAATCGTTGACAGCGGCATCTCGGGCCTCCTAGCATCACGCCGTACCGCTGAATGAAACGATTCATCTGACCCGCAGCAACTCACAACGACGAAGGCGACGAGGCTCCCGTCCGTGACCACCGCTCCAGACCCCATCGACTCGGCTGAGCCGACGTCAGCCGCGCCGCTGCTCGAGCTGGTGCAGGCGGCCAAGAGCTTCGGCGCCGTCAAGGCCCTCGAGGACGGGTCGGTCACGCTCTACGCCGGAGAGGCGCACGCGTTGCTGGGAGAGAACGGCGCCGGCAAGTCGACGCTGGTCAAGATCCTGGCCGGTGTGCACCAGCCCGACGCCGGCCAGCTGCTCCTCGACGGCCAGCCGGTCACCTTCAGCGGACCGTCGGCGTCGCGCGCCGCGGGCATCTCCATCATCTACCAGGAGCCGACGCTGTTCCCCGACCTCACGGTCGCCGAGAACATCTTTGTCGGACGTCAGCCGCTCAAGGGCGGCCGTCGCGTCAACCCCGACGAGATGAACCGCCGGGCCCGTGAGGTGTTCGCCCGCCTCGGTGTCTTCATCGAGCCGAGCCGCCCTGCCCGCGGCCTGTCCGTGGCCGACCAGCAAATTGTCGAGATCGCCAAGGCCATCGCGTTCGACGCCCGGGTCATCGTCATGGACGAGCCGACCGCGGCGCTGACCCTCGTCGAGGTCGACCGGCTCTTCGAGGTGGCACGCACGCTGTGCGCCGAGGGTGCGGCGGTGCTGTTCATCTCGCACCGGCTCGAGGAGGTCTTCGCGCTCTGCCAGCGAGCGACCATCATGCGCGACGGCCGGTTTGTCCGTACCGCCCTCGTCGCCGACCTCACCATCGACAACATCATCCGGTCCATGGTCGGCCGCGACCTCGCGTCGCTGTTCCCCAAGACGGAGACCGAGCCTGGCGAGACGCTGCTCGACGTCGAGCACCTGACCCGCGAGGGCGTCTTCTACGACGTGTCCTTCTCGGTGCGCCGGGGCGAGATCGTCGCGCTGGCAGGGCTGGTCGGTGCCGGTCGCACCGAGGTCGCCAGCGCCATCTTCGGCATCGACCGTCGTGACGCCGGCACGGTACGGGTCAACGGGGTCGAGCTGCCCAACGGCTCGCCGCGCGCGGCGATGGCCGCAGGCGTCGCGCTCGTCCCCGAGGACCGGCGCCAGCAGGGCCTCGTCATGGACATGGCGATCGACCACAACATCGCGCTCGCGTCGCTGGCCAGCCTCCAGGAGTACGGACTGATCCGCCGGGTGCGCGAGCAGGTTCTGGCGGCCGACTGGGCCACCCGGCTGCAGCTGAAGTACGGACGGGTGAGGAACACCGTCTCCACCCTCTCCGGCGGCAACCAGCAGAAGGTGGTGCTAGCCAAGTGGCTGGCCCGCCGTCCGCAGATCCTCATCATTGATGAGCCCACCCGCGGCATCGACGTCGGCACCAAGGCCGAGGTGCACCGGCTGCTCGACGAGCTGGTCGGTCAGGGCATGGGCATCCTGATGATCTCCTCCGAGCTGCCCGAGGTGCTGGGCATGGCCGACCGGGTGCTGGTCATCCGCGAGGGCCGCCTGGTCGCCGAGATCGCCCGTGCCGACGCCGACGAGGACTCCATCATGCGTGCCGCCACCGGACAGCTGGCGGTGACGCCGGCATGACCGTCCTCGCCGACCGCCCCGCCGCCGCCGTCCCCCGCGTGGGTCGCGGACAGGCTCTGCTGCGCGCCCGCGAGCTGGGCATCTGTCTCGCCATCATCTTGGTCTTCGGCCTGACCACGCTGAAGAACAGCGGTTTCGCTGGCGTTCTCAGCGTCGAGCAGCTGCTCACCGGCTCGGCGCTCATCGCGCTGCTGGCCGTGGGCGAGACGATGGTCATCGTCACCCGCAACGTCGACCTGTCGGTTGGCTCGGTGCTCGGGCTGTCGGCCTATCTCGTGGGCGACTTCTTCAAGCACAACCCGCATGCGCCGATCCTGCTGGGCTTCGTGATCGGCATCGGCATCGGTGCCCTCGTGGGCGCGGTCAACGGCGTCGTCACCACATTCTTCCGGGTGCCGAGCCTCGTGGTCACGCTCGCCGCGCTCTACATCGTCCGCGGCATCCTGGCTGTCATCGTCAACGGTCGGCGCATCGAGTCCGACAGCATCCCGGATGCGTTCCAGAAGATCGGCTACGAGAACGTCCCGGGCATCGACCGCCTCCCGTGGCTCGCCGTGCTGGTCATCGTGGTGGTGGCGATCGCGGCCTACACGATGAAGTCGTTCCGTTGGGCGCGAGACATCTACGCGATCGGCTCCAACCCCGAGGCCGCAGCGCTCGCCGGTCTGCCGGTCGCCCGCCGCGTCTTCACCGCCTTCGTGATCAGCGGTGCGCTGGCCGGGCTCGGTGGCGCTCTCTTCCTTGCCGAGTTCGCCACCGTCGACAACACCGGCGGTACGGGCTACGAACTGCTCGTCGTGTCAGCGGTCGTCGTGGGCGGTGTCGCCATCTTCGGTGGCAGCGGTACGGCCTTCGGCGCGGCGCTCGGCGCGGTCCTGCTGAACATGATCAACCAGGCGCTCGGCGCGCTCGGGGTGTCGTCGTTCTGGACCAACGCCGTCGCCGGCGGCCTGCTCCTGCTCGCCATCGCCTTCGACCGCTGGGTCGGCCTGCGCGTGGCCCGAAGTCTGCGTACCGGTAGAGGGGCACCCGCATGACCGCCGCAACGTACGAGGGCACCGCCGCGGCTCCGCCCGCCTGGCGCAACCTGCTCCGCTGGGAGACCGGCCTCGTCGTCGTTCTCGTGGCGGTCCTGCTGTACGGGCAGCAGAGCTCGGCCAACTTCTTCACCACGACCAACATCTTCTTCATCGGCCTCAACATGGGCGAGATCGCCATCATGGCGCTCCCGCTGACGCTCATCGTCATCGTCGGGGAGATCGACCTGTCGGTCGCGTCCATGCTGGGGCTGTCGAGCACGATGATGGGCTACTTCTACGCCCACCACTGGCCGATCGCCCTCTGCATGCTGGGCGTGCTCGCCATCGGGTTGGCCGGTGGTGCGCTCAACGGGTGGCTCGTCACGGGGCTCGGTCTGCCGTCGATCGCCGTCACCATCGGCACTCTCGCGCTCTACCGCGGTCTGGCGGAGATCTTCCTCAAGGACCAGTCGGTGAGCTGGGCAAGCGTCAAGCTGACCCACATCGGCACCAAGCCCGTCTCGGGGACCGAGCTGTCCTGGGCCACGCTGATCTTCCTGGTCCTGGCTCTCGTGTACGGCGTGGTGCTGCACGCCACCGCGGTCGGCCGTTCGATGTATGCGATCGGGCTTCAGTCGGAGGCGGCACGGTTCGCCGGCATCCGAGTGAAACGTATCAAGTTCCAGTTGTTCGTCCTGAGCGGTCTCGTCTGCTCGTTCGCCGGCATCCTCTGGACGTTGCGATTCGCGACCTCGCGCTACGACGCGGGCACCGGCCTCGAGCTCAACGTCGTCGCCATCGTGCTCTTCGGCGGCGTCTCCATATTCGGCGGCAAGGGCTCGATCTTCGGGGTCCTGCTCGCCGTCGTCATCTTCGGCTGTCTGCAAACGGCCTTGACCCTGCAGAACGTCGATGCACAGGTACAGAACGTCGTCACCGGCGGTCTGTTGCTCCTCAGCGTCATCATCCCCAGCGGCGCCGAAGCTTGGCGTCGACTGAAAACACGGCTCGGCACGCGTACCTGATCTCCCGCACGCCCTTCGGTCCATGCGTTGACCCCCATGGCCGCCGGACTCCGCACAGCATCCACGAATCAGAGGAGAGCAAAGATGTTCCACAGTTCCCGAGCGCGCCGACTTGGTTCGGCCGCACTCGTCGTCTCGACGATGAGCATGGGCCTCGCGGCCTGTGGCTCGTCGTCAGGCTCGTCCGCCTCCACGTCCTCCTCCGCGGCTGCACCCACGTCCGCGGCGGCTGCGGCGCCCACCTCGGCTGCTGCTGCGGCCACCAGTGCTGCTGCGACGTCTGCAGCGGCTGCCACCAGCGCGGCCACGGCCCCCTCGGCCAGCGCCGTCGCACCCAGCGCCGGCGCCACCTCCGGTGCTGCCACCGGTGGCACCTTCAAGAAGGGGCTGAAGGTCTACTTCATCCCCAAGGACACGCAGAACCCGTACGAGGTCATCGCCGACAACGGCGGCAAGGCCGCGCTCGCGGAGCTCGGTGGCACGGTCACCGTCAGCAGCGGCACCGCTGACACCGCCGCCGCCCAGATCCCCTCGATCCAGGCCGCCATCCAGCAGAAGGCCGACGCGATCGTGATCGCGGGCAACGACCCGTCCGCTCTGTGCCCCTCGCTCGCGCAGGCAGTCACCGCCGGCATCAAGATCGTGTCCTTCGACTCGGACGTGACCTGCCCGAACCACCTGTTCATCAACCAGGCCAACACCGAGCAGATCGGTACGTCCGAGGTTGACCTGCTGGCGAAGCAGATCGGCAGCAAGGGCGACATCGCGATCCTGTCCGCCGCCGCCACGGCGACGAACCAGAACGCGTGGATCGGCTACATGAAGCAGGAGCTCAAGAAGTTCCCGAACATGAAGCTCGTCGACACGGTCTACGGCAACGACGACCCGGCGACCTCGCTGACCGTCCTGCAGGGTCTGCTGACCAACCACCCCAACCTGCGCGGCATCATCAGCCCCACCACCGTCGGCATCAAGACGGTCGCGCAGTACCTCCAGAAGCACCCGGCGCTCAAGGGCAAGCTGACCCTCACCGGTCTCGGCCTGCCGTCCGACATGAAGCCGTACATCCATGACGGCACGGTGGAGTCGTTCGAGCTGTGGAACCCGAAGGACCTGGGCTACCTCGCCGGCTACGCCGCCGCTGGTCTCGCGTCTGGTGTCTTCGACGGTTCCGCTGGCAGCAAGTTCACCGCTGGTCGGCTCAAGGACTACACGGTCCTGCCCGCCGCCGGCACCACGGGCCCGTCCCTGCTCCTCGGCCCGCCGCAGGTCTTCGACAAGTCCAACGTGGACCAGTTCAACTTCTAGTAGGTCCCGCTCCACGTAGGTAGCACGCACCACCCGACGTGGCTCCGGCGGTCCGCCTCTCCAGTGGCGGATCGCCGGACCACCCGGTGATCCCTGCCCAGCCCCGCCCCAACTCGTGACCCGGGGGAGCCCATGACCCAGCGTGTCTGCTTCCAGCTGCACGTCGCCGTGGAGCACCTCGAGGAGTACACCCGCCGTCACGCCGAGGTCTGGCCGGAGATGCGCCAGGCGCTCTCCGACACCGGCTGGCGCAACTACTCGCTCTTCCTCGCCGCCGATGGCACGTTGACCGGCTACTTCGAGTGCGACGACCTCGAGGCCGTACAGGCCGCGATGGCCGCCACCGACGTCAATGCCCGTTGGCAGCAGGAGATGCAGCACTTCTTCGCCGATCTGGGGGATCAGCGGCCCGACGAGGGCGTCCGGCCCATCCCTGAGATCTTCCACCTCGCCTGACGACCGACTGAGCACCACCGCCGTACCAACCGAAGGACTGACAGCCATGGACACAAGCACAGTCAAGGACGAGCTCCGCCGGCAGTGGGTCGAGATGCCGTCGTGGGCGTTCGGCAACTCGGGGACGCGGTTCAAGGTCTTCGCTCAGCCTGGGGTGGCGCGCAACCCGTACGAGAAGATCGAGGACGCGGCGCAGGTGCTCAAGTACACCGGCGTGGCCCGGTCGGTGTCGTTGCACATCCCGTGGGACCTGGTGGACGACTTCACCGAGCTGCGCAAGTACGCGGAGGATCTGGGCCTGAAGCTGGGGGCGATCAATGCCAACGTGTTCCAGGAGAACGAGTACATGCTGGGGTCGGTGACCAACCCGGACGCCGGCGTACGCCGCAAGGCGATCGACCACCTGCTGCACTGCGTCGACGTGATGGACCAGACCGGGTCGCAGGACGTCAAGCTGTGGTTCTCCGACGGCACCAACTATCCGGGGCAGGACTCGATCCGGGACCGGCAGGACCGGTTGTCGGTGGCGCTGCGCGAGGTGTACGACCGGTTGGGTCCGGATCAGCGGATGTTGTTGGAGTACAAGTTGTTCGAGCCGGCGTTCTACACGATGGACGTGCCGGACTGGGGCACCTCCTACCTGCACTGCATGCAGCTGGGTGACAAGGCGGTGGTGTGCGTCGACACCGGCCATCACGCGCCGGGGACGAATATCGAGTTCATCGTCGCGGTGCTGCTGCGGGCCGGCAAGCTGGGTGCGTTTGACTTCAACTCGCGGTTCTACGCCGACGACGACCTGATGGTCGGTTCGGCGGACCCGTTCCAGCTGTTCCGGATCATGTCCGAGGTGGTTCTCGGTGGTGGTCTGGACGCGGGGGTGGCGTTCATGCTGGACCAGTGCCACAACATCGAGCCGAAGATCCCCGGGCAGATCCGGTCGATCATGAACGTGCAGGAGGCGACGGCGAAGGCGCTGCTGGTCGACCAGGAGGCGTTGTCGGGCGCGCAGGCGGCGGGTGACGTGCTCGGGGCCAACGCGGTGCTGATGGACGCGTACAACACGGATGTGCGGCCGTTGTTGGCGGAGGTGCGTACCGAGATGGGCATCGACCCCGACCCGATGAAGGCGTACTACGCCTCGGGCAACCAGGAGAAGATCGCCACCGGACGGGTCGGCGGGCACCAGGCAGGATGGGGCGCGTAATGGCAGTCAACCCGCAGGTGTCGTCGCTGATCGACCGGTCCAACCGGTTGGGCGCCGACCCCACCAACACCAACTACGCCGGCGGCAACACTTCTGCCAAGGGCTCGGACACCGACCCGGTCACCGGCGAGCCGGTCGAGCTGCTGTGGGTCAAGGGTTCCGGCGGTGACCTGGGTACGCTGAAGGAGTCCGGGCTTGCTGTCCTGCGCCTGGACCGGCTGCGGTCGCTGGTCACCGTCTACGGCGGTGTGGACACCGAGGACGACATGGTCGCGGCGTTCGACTTCTGCCTGCACGGCCGGGGTGGGGCGGCTCCGTCGATCGACACCGCGATGCACGGGCTGGTCACCGCCCCGCACGTCGACCACCTGCACCCCGACGCCGGCATCGCGCTCGCGACCGCCGCGGACGGCCCCGCGTTGACCGAGGCCGCTTTCGGCGACACGGTCGCGTGGGTGCCCTGGCGGCGGCCCGGTTTCCAGCTGGGGCTGGACATCGCGGCGATGCACGAAGCCAACCCGCAGGCGATCGGGGTCATCCTCGGCGGCCACGGCATCACCGCGTGGGGTGAGTCCAGCGAGGAGTGCGAAGCCCGTTCGCTGCAGATCATCCGCACCGCGCAGGCCTACCTCGACGCGCACGGCAAGGCCGACCCGTTCGGCGCGGTCCGTGACGGTTTCACCGCCCTGGACGAGGCGGAGCGTCACGCCCGGGCGGCGGCACTGTTCCCGCTGCTGCGCGGTCTGGCGTCCACCGACAAGGCGCAGGTCGGTCACTTCACCGACAGCGCCGAGGTGCTCGACTTCCTCGCCGCCGCCGAGTCCCCGCGCCTCGCCGCCCTGGGCACGTCCTGCCCCGACCACTTCCTGCGGACCAAGGTCCGCCCGATGCTCCTCGACCTGCCGACGACCGCCCCCACCGACGAGGTGAAGGCGCGTCTGGTGGAGCTGCACGCGGCCTACCGCGCCGACTACGCCGCCTACTACGAGCGCAACGCCTCACCCGACTCGCCCCCCATGCGGGGCGCCGACCCGGCGATCGTCCTGGTCCCCGGCGTGGGCATGTTCTCCTTCGGCGCCAACAAGCAGACCGCCCGGGTCGCCGGCGAGTTCTACGTCAACGCCATCAACGTGATGCGCGGCGCGGAGTCGGTGTCCACCTACTCCCCGATCGACGAGGCGGAGAAGTTCCGCATCGAGTACTGGGCGCTGGAGGAGGCCAAGCTGGCGCGCATGCCCAAGCCGAAGGCGCTCGCCACCCGGGTCGCGTTCGTCACCGGTGGCGGATCCGGCATCGGCCGGGCCATCGCGATCCGCCTCGCCGCCGAAGGCGCCTGCGTCGTGGTCGCCGACCGTGACGCCGACGCCGCGGCCAAGGTCGCGTTCGAGATCGGCAGCACCGACGTCGCCGTGTCGGTCGCGGCTGACGTGACCAGCGAGGACGACATCGCGGCCGGCATCGCCGCCGCCGTTCTCGCGTTCGGCGGCGTCGACCTCATCGTCAACAACGCCGGGCTGTCGATCTCCAAGTCCCTCGTCGAGACCACCGTCGCCGACTGGGACCTGCAGCACGACGTGATGGCCCGCGGCTCTTTCCTCGTCTCCCGCGAGGCGGCCAAGGTGATGATCGAGCAGAACCTCGGCGGCGACATCGTCTACATCTCCAGCAAGAACTCCGTTTTCGCCGGCCCCAACAACATCGCCTACGGCGCCACCAAGGCCGACCAGGCCCACCAGGTGCGGCTGCTCGCAGCCGAGCTCGGCGGTCACGGGGTGCGGGTCAACGGGATCAACCCCGACGGCGTCGTCCGCGGCTCCGGCATCTTCTCCAGCGGCTGGGGCGCCAACCGGGCCGCGGTCTACGGCGTCGACGAGCAGGACCTAGGCGCGTTCTACGCCCAACGGACCCTGCTCAAGCGCGAAGTGCTCCCCGAGCACGTCGCCGACGCGGTGTTCGCCCTCACCGGCGGCGAGCTCTCCCAGACCACCGGCCTGCACATCCCGGTCGACGCCGGCGTCGCGGCCGCGTTCCTCCGATGACGCCGGATCGCCTGCTGCTCAAGGGTTTCGACGAGTCCCCGACGGGGGTTCCTTCGCTCGCCGGGCTGGAGCGGGTCACCCCGCGGCGCACCAAGATCGGTCTCGTCGCGGGTGGGCTCGGCGCCTACTGGCCGCAGTTCCCCAACCTGCTTCCTCAGCTGGAGCAGTCGGCCAAGCGGGTCAGTGACCGCATGAAGCAGCTCGACTGCGAGGTCATCGACGTCGGCTTCATCTCCGACGCGCAGGACGGTGCCCGCGCTGCCGAGACGCTGCGCGAGGCCGGCTGCGACCTCATCGTCGGCTTTCTCACGACGTACATGACCGCCACGATGCTGCTGCCGATCGCCCAGCGTTCGGGTGCTCCGGTGCTCGTCATCAACCTGCAGCCCAGCGAGCACATGGACCACGCGACCTTCGGTACGGGGGAGTGGCTCGCCTACTGCGGCGCCTGCCCGCTGCCGGAGATCGCCAACACCTTCATGCGCGCCGGCGTACCGTTCCGCTCGGTCTCGGGCTACCTCGAGGAGGACCGCGCCTGGGACAAGATCACCCGCTGGGTCAAGGCGGCCGGCATCCGGGCCACCCTCAAGCACGCCCGGCACGGCCTCATGGGCCACCTCTACCCCGGCATGCTCGACGTCTCCACCGACCTCACGCTGGTCTCGTCCCAGCTCGGCGGCCACATGGAGGTCCTCGAGTTCGACGACCTCCGGGTACGGGTCGCCGCGGTCACCGACGCCGAGATCGTCGCGCGGCAGGACCTCGCGCGCGACATCTTCACCCTCGACGGCACGGTCGATGACAACGACTTCCGTTGGGCCGCACAGGTTTCCGTCGGCCTCGACCGGCTGGTGGCCGACTTCGAGCTCGACAGCATCGCCTACTACCACCGCGGCCTCGAGGGCGAGCAGCACGAGCGGCTCGGCGCCGGCATGATCCTGGGGTCATCCCTGCTGACCGCGCAAGGCGTCCCGGTCGTCGGCGAGTACGAGCTCCGTACCTCGCTGGCCATGCTCATCATGGACCGGCTCGGTGGCGGCGGCTCGTTCACCGAGTTCCAGGCCCTCGACTTCACCGCCGGCGTGGTGGAGATGGGTCACGACGGCCCGGCCCACCTGGCGATCAGCGAGGGAAGGCCACTGCTGCGCGGCCTCGGCATCTACCACGGCAAGCGCGGCTACGGCGTTTCTGTTGAGTTCGACGTCAAGCACGGCCCGGTCACGGCGTTCGGCATCGGCCAGCAGCGCGACGGGTCCTACGTCTTCGTCGTGTCCGAGGGCGAGGTCGTCTCGGGCCCGCTGCTGCAGATCGGCAACACCACGTCGCGGGTCGACTTCGGGTGCAACCCCGGCGAGTGGACCGACGAATGGTCGCTGAGCAGCGTCGGCCACCATTGGTCTCTCGGCACCGGTCATCGCATCGCTGAGCTGCGCGCGACGGCCGAGCTGCTCGAGCTCGAGGTCGTCGAGGTCCGGCTTTGACCGACCCGGCTTTCGTCGCCGTCGACCTGGGCGCCTCCAGCGGCCGGGTCGTCGTCGGCCAGGTCGGGTCGGGCACGGTGGAGCTCACCGAGGTCAACCGCTTCGCCAACCTCCCGGTACGGGTCGGTGGCACGCTGCACTGGGACATCCTCGGCCTCTACCGAGGGGTACTGGACGGCCTGCGTGCGGCCGGCCGCGGCTTTGGCCCGGTCTCCTCCGTCGGCATCGACTCGTGGGCGGTCGACTACGGGCTGCTCGACGCCGACGGGGTGTTGACCGGCATGCCGGTGCACTATCGCGACGGGCGCACCGATGGCGTCATGCCTCGGGTGCTGGCCGACCTGCCGGCGAGCGAGCTCTACGCCATCACCGGCATCCAGCTGTTGCAGATCAACACGATCTTCCAGCTCGCGGCCGCCCGGCAAGCTGCGGGCTTCAGCGTCGCGCGAACGCTGCTGCTGCTGCCCGACCTGCTCACCTACTGGCTCACGGGTGCCGTCGGGGCTGAGGCGACCAATGCCTCGACGACTGCCTTGTACGACGTGACCGCCGGTGACTGGTCGTACGACCTGATCGAGCGACTCGGCCTGTCGCGCCAGCTGTTCCCGCAGATCCACGCGCCCGGGTCCCGTACCGGACTGCTTCGCGACGAGGTGCTCGCCGAGACGGGTCTGACGGGTCCGGTGCCGGTCACCGCGGTGGGCACCCACGACACAGCGTCGGCCATCGTCGCTGTCCCCGCCAGTGGCAGCGACTTCGCCTACATCTCCTGCGGCACCTGGTCTCTCGTCGGCGTTGAGCTCGACCATCCGGTGCTCACCGAGGAGGCGCGCGCCGCCAACTTCACCAACGAGGTTGGGGTCGACGGCACGATCCGCTTCCTCAAGAACGTGATGGGGCTGTGGTTGCTGCAGGAGTGCGTCCGGACGTGGACCGAGCAGGGACTGCCGGCCGACCTCGCGACCCTGCTCGACGAGGCTGCCCGAGCCACCCCCTTCGGCGCGCTGATCGACCCCGACTCGCCAGAGTTCCTCGCGCCCGGGGACATGCCGCGGCGCATCCATCATTACTGCGTCGCCACCGGCCAGACCCCGCCGTCCGGCCAGGGGGAGACGGTGCGGTGCGTCCTCGACAGCCTCGCCCTGACCTATCGTGCGCGGGTGCGCGAGGCAGCTGACCTCTCCGGCAAGGCTGTCGGCGTCGTCCACCTCGTCGGCGGTGGCGCGCGCAACACCCTGCTCTGTCAGCTCACCGCCGACGCCTGCGGGCTGCCGGTGCTCGCCGGTCCCGTCGAGGCGGCCGCCTTGGGCAACATCCTCGTACAGGCAAGGGCTTTGGGGGTTGCGCAGGGCGGGTTGGCCGAGCTCAGGGCGCTCTCCGCCGCGAGCTCAGAGATCCGCCGGTACGAGCCCGCCTCCGATCCGGCTACCTGGACCCGAGCGGCCGCCCGGCTGGACAGCCTGCGCCACTAGCCCTGCGCGCACAATGTGATCGTCGGGCCGCGCCAGGCCTTGGGGGCGGTAGGCGTGCCGCAGACCTGCTGGTGGAAGGCCGCGCCCTCCGCTGGTGTGTTGACGTGCAGCTTGGGACTACGGGCGAAGACCACGTTGCCGTCGGAGCGGCCGCGTACGTGGGCCACGGCCCAGGTGCGCCAGCAGGTGACCGGGCCGAATCCGGTGACGGCAGGACCAGCGACCGGCACCTTCTTGCGCCAAGCCGCGTAGACCGCAGCGGAGGTAGGGCACGGGGTCTTGGCCGCGGGGACGACCAGGCTGGTGAAGGTGGTGTTGCAGGAGTAGCCGGTGTCGGCGCCCGGGAACACGCCGCCGTACGCCACCGTGCCCTTGAGCTGGTGGTTGGCGCCGATGGTGCCGGTGAGGTCGACGCCGGTCTTGGCCCCACTGGTGCTGCGGACGTGGACGGCGAACGCCGTGCCGTGGCGGGTGACGACGCCGACGAGGGCCGACCGGCCCGGCATGGCGAGGTGGGCGACGCCGGCCCGGAGCGTGAGGTAGCTGCCGTCGACGCTGGTCGGTCCGCACCCGGCTTGCTCGGTGCTCGTGAGGACCAACGTGTAGGCCGCCACCGACGGCACCACCGGCTTGACCGTGGCCGCGTCGGCAGGGCTAGCGCCCAGGGCGCTGGCGACCAGCAGCGCCGAGCCGAGGGCGACGGCGGCGGGGATAGAGCGAGGTCGACTGCTAGGCACCATCACGACGTCTCCGCTGGGTTGGTCGACTGCCCGATCCGCGCATGTTACAGCGCGCGCAGGTGGGCACCGAGCGTCCGGTGCCGGGTTGCGATTCGGTAACGCGCCTTGACGACGTCCTCGGCCCGAGCAATGCTGCTGAAACGTTAGAGCAAACCGAGCAGCGATCCTGCTCAACGACTCGCTCAAACGTTTCAGCAAGAGCGGTTCCCACGTTTCAGCAAGAGCTGATCCCACGATGACGAGGGAGGTGTGCGATGAGCGGTCGACGAGCAGTCACCCTCGCGGATGTAGCTGCCGCTGCGGGTGTCTCGGTCAGTGCGGTCTCGATGGCCCTCGCTGACCACCCGCGCATCGGCACCACCACCAAGCTGCACGTCCAGACCCTCGCCGAGCAGCTCGGCTATGTCTCCAACTCCGCCGCCCGGTCCCTGCGGTCGCAACGGTCCGGCACGATCGCGTTGATCGTGCCCAACACCGGCCAGCACGTCTTCGGTCACCCCTACTTCATGCAGCTGCTCGTCGGCCTGAGTGAGGTGCTCAACCTTCGCGGCGCGTCCCTGCTCGTCTCGACCAACCCGGACGAGCGGCACGGGGTCGTGGCCTACGAGCGGGTCCTGCAGTCCAAGGCGGGCGACGGCGCGATCGTCGCGTCCGCCGCGGTCGACGACGTCAACGTTCTCCGGCTCGTCGACTCGGGCTTGCCGGTGGTTCTGGTCGGCCACTACCCGGCCATCGCCGATGCCGTCAGCGTCGCTGTCACCGACGTCGAGGGCGCGCGAACGGCGACCGAGCACCTGCGCAACGTCCATGGCCTGACGGACATCGCACACATCAGTGGCCCGCTCAACCACCAGACCTCCATCGACCGCCTCGCCGGCTTTCGGGCCGCCATGGGGGTCGACGCCGAGCACGCACCTGTGGTCGCCGGCGACTTCGACGAGGAGTCCGGCCGACGGGCGACTCGCGAGCTGTTGGAGAGCAATCCCGGCCTCCAGGCCATCTTCGCGGCCAACGACGAGATGGCCTACGGCGCACTCCTCGAGCTCAGGGGACGAGGAGTTCGCGTGCCGGAGGACATCGCTCTGGTGGGCTACGACGACTTCGGGGTCTCGCGGTTGACCACCCCTGCGCTCACCACGGTCTCCGTGCCCGCCGTCGAGGTCGGACGACGGGCCGCAACCCGGCTGCTCGACCTGATCGAAGGCATTGCCCAGCACGGGCAGGAGACCCTGCCCGTCACCCTGACCATCCGCGAGTCCTGCGGCTGCCCGCCGAGCACCTAACCCGAACCACCGATTCCACCGTACGGCCACCACCACCTTCGTGGCCGCCCGGGCGATGAACCCTGCTCATGCCCCCTCAGCAGTTTCCTTTCACTCCAGGGAGAAACGTCATGCGCAAGTCCAGCACCACACGGATGTCCCTCGCCGCCGCCGTGGCGTGCGGGTTGGCCCTGACCGCTTGTGGGGGCGGCTCTTCGACTGCCTCCGGTACGGCCACGTCGGCAGCAGCGGCGGCGACCTCTGCTGCCGCGGCGGCCACATCGGCTGGTGCTGCGGCAACCTCGGCTGCAGGAGCGTCGTCGGCCGCTGCCGCGACCTCCGCCGCAGCGACCACGGCGGCCGCCTCTGGTCCCGTGGTCAAGCTGAGCATGTTGACCGGCTTCACCGGCCCTGACAAGCCCTCGTACGACGCACTGATCAAGACCTGGAACGCCACCCACCCCACGATCCAGGTGACGATGGACGTCGAGCCGTGGGATGCCATCGGGCAGAAGCTGCCGCAGGAGTGGGCCACCGGCCAGGGCCCCGACCTGGCGACGCCGAGCTCCGACCCCGACTCGATCTTCCAGTACATCAAGACCAACTCGGTCGCGCCGCTGACCTCGGCCGTGGGCACCGGTGACACGCAGATCCAGTCGTCGGCCTTCCCCGCGTCGGTCACCTCGGCTTTCACGGTCAACGGCCAGCTGTACGCCGTGCCTGCCAACCTCGCGACCCTCGTCCTCTACTACAACAAGGACATGTTCGCGAAGGCCGGCATTGCCGCAGCCCCCGCGACCCAGGCCGACTTCGTCGCCGACGCCAAGGCGCTCACCCTCCCGGCCGGAGCCAGCAAGCCTTCGCAGTACGGGCTGACGCTCGCCGACCACGCGACCATCCAGATGTGGCCGATCCTGCAGTGGATGAACGGCGGCGACATCATCGACGCCAAGGGCTGCTCGGTGTTGAGCCAGCAGAAGAGTGTCGACGCCTTGACCTTGTGGAGCGACCTCGTCACCAAGAACCACATCAGCCCGATCGGCCAGACCGGCGCTGACGCCGACACGCTGTTCTCCGCCAAGAAGGCGGCCATGGAGATCAACGGTCCGTGGGCCGCGGCCGGCTTCCGATCGGCCGGCATCAACCTGGGCATCGCCCAGGTGCCGGTCGGCGCGGGCGGCGCGGTGACCCTCGGGTCCACCGTCCCGCTCATGGTGGCCAAGTCCGGCAAGCATGTCGCCCAGGCCGAGCAGTTCCTGGCGTGGTGGACCGGCAAGACCGCGCAGACCCAGTTCTCCAAGATCAGCGGCTTCCCGCCGGTCCGTACCGACCTGGCCTCCACGGTCACTGGTGACGCTACCGAGTTTGCCGCGGCGCTCCCCAGCTCGCGGCTCTACCTGGCTGGTATCGCCACCGGGGCCAAGATCGACTCGGACGTGTACGTTCCGCTGATCGGCCAGATCACCCGGGGTGCTGACGTCACCAAGGCGACCAAGGCCGCGGACAGCCAGATCAACGCGATCACCGGCTGCACGTCCTAACCGCCCCACCAGCTGCCCGGCCGCAGGCTCCCCCCAGTCTGCGGCCGGGCCCCCTCAGGAGTTGTCATGTCCTTGGCAGGAAGCGTGACCGGACGGCCGTCGGTGCCGGTGTCACGACCGACGAGCAGGAGAAGGCGGCGGCGCTTCAACCCCGCCTACCTGTTCATCGCCCCGAGCCTGCTGCTCATCGTGGTCTTCATCCTGGAGCCGATCATCCAGACGGCGTGGATGAGCCTGCACGACTGGTCGATCGGTGAGGCACACCATAATTGGCGCGGTCTGGCCAACTACAGCACGATGCTGCACGACCACCGGTTCTGGAACGCGCTGAGGGTGACCATCGGCTACACCGCAGCCGTCTGCATCGGCCAGGTCGTCCTCGGACTCCTGCTGGCCGAGATGCTGCGCCGGACGTCGTGGTTCACGGCCATCCTGCGGTCGGCGTTCTTCTTTCCGTACATCTCCTCGCTTGCCGTCGTCGGCATCGTCTGGAAGTTCTTGCTCGACCCGCAGGTCGGCCTCGTCGACGGCTGGCTCGGCTCGCTGGGCTTGGGTCAGCCGGACTGGCTGCAGTCGACCTCCCTTGCCCTGCCCACGTTGATCTTCATCGGCATCTGGAAGAGCTTCGGCTTTGCCATGATCATCCTGCTGGCCGGAATCCAGGGCATCCCT
Source organism: Acidothermaceae bacterium B102 (assembly GCA_033097465.1). Taxonomy (GTDB): domain Bacteria; phylum Actinomycetota; class Actinomycetes; order JAWWOL01; family JAWWOL01; genus JAWWOL01. Next base: position 480,297 of record AP028633.1, on the reverse strand, counting down.
GAGTACCTCTACGAGGCGGCCAGCCTCGACGGCGCCGGCGCCTGGGGCAAGTTCCGGTACGTGACCCTGCCGGCCCTGCGCCCGTCGGTGCTCTTCGTCGTGGTCATCGCCACGATCACCGGCCTGCAGCTGTTCGACCTGCCCTACGTCATGACCAGCGGTGGGCCGCTGTTCCACACCGAGTCGATCGTCGAATACCTTTACCAGCAGGGCTTCGTCGACTTCGACCTTGGCTACGCGGCCGCGATCGCCTGGGTGCTGTTCCTGCTCATCCTCGCCGTCTCGCTGGTCCAGCTACGCCTGCTGAGGTACCGCGATGACGACTGAAACCCTGCGCTCCGGCGGCAGAGTGGTGGCCTACGCCGTGCTCGGCGTGGCTGCTGTTGCAACCGTGATCCCGTTCCTCTGGATGCTTGGCGTTGCCTTCCGCCCGCCGTCCGACCTGTACGCGCACCCGGGCCAGATCTGGCCGGGCCACTGGAACCTCGACGGCTTCCGCGCCGTGACCACCCAGCTGCCGTTCGGCCGCCTCATCGTCAACACGTTCGTCTTCGCCGGCGGGTCGACCTTGCTGTTGCTCTTCTTTGACTCACTGACGGCATTTGCCCTGGCGCGGTTGACGTTTCGCGGCCAGAACTTCGTCTTCATCCTCATCCTGGCCACGCTGATGGTGCCGTTCCAGGTGACGCTGATCCCGGTCTTCCTGACGTTGTTCCACCTGGGCTGGCTCAACACCGCGCACGGCCTCATCATCCCAAGAGCCACGAGTGCTTTGGGCATCTTCATGCTGCGCCAGTTCTTCTCGCAGCTGCCCCGCGAGCTCGACGACGCAGCCAGGGTCGACGGCGCCGGAGCATTCGCGCTCTACTGGCGCATCATCCTGCCGCTGTCCAAGCCGGCGCTGGCCTCGTTGTTCGTCATCCAGTTCGCGGCGCTGTGGAACGACTTCCTCTGGCCGCTGGTGGTCACGAGCGACATCTCCCACCGGACCCTGCCCGCGGCACTCACCTTGTTCTCCAGCACCGGCGGTGTCGACCACGCCGCGCTGATGGCGGGCGCGGCCATCTCGCTGAGCCCGCTGGCGATCGCCTTCCTGCTGGCTCAACGGTTCTTCGTCCAAGGCGTCGCGAGCTCTGGCGTCAAATGACCACCCCTGACCCGAACGACTCTGGAGCTCCTGTGATCACGTGTGACGTCACCGTCGACCCGACCTTCGTCGTCGGGCCGGTGCCCCGGCGACTCTTCGGCTCGTTCGTCGAGCACATGGGCCGCTGCGTCTATGGCGGTGTCTTCGAGCCAGGCCACGTCGAGGCCGACGTCGACGGGTCGCGCCTCGACGTCCTCAAGCTCACCCGTGAGCTCGGCGTCAGTCTGGTGCGCTACCCGGGTGGCAACTTCGTCTCCGGCTACCGCTGGGAGGACGGCGTCGGCCCGGTCGACCAGCGGCCCGAGCGGCTCAACCTCGCCTGGCACAGCACCGAGCCCAACACCTTTGGCCTCAACGAGTTCATGACCTGGGCCGACCAGGCGGGCGTCGAGCCGATGATGGCCGTCAACCTCGGCACTCGCGGCATCGAGGACGCCTGCAACCTGCTGGAGTACGCCAACCACGGCAGCGGCACCGCGATGTCCGACCTCCGGGTGAGCCACGGGGTGCCCGACCCGTACGACATCAAGCTCTGGTGCCTCGGCAACGAGATGGACGGGCCGTGGCAGCTGGGTCACAAGAGCGCCGAGGAGTACGGGCGTCTGGCCGCCGAGACCGCGAAGGCGATGAAGGCTATCGACCCGTCCATCGAGCTGGTCGCCTGCGGCAGCTCGATGCCGACGATGCCGACCTTCGGCGCGTGGGAGGCCACTGTCCTCGAGCACACCTACGACCATGTCGACTACATCAGCATCCACGCCTACTTCACCCACGACCCCGACGACCGGGCCGGCTGGCTCGCGTCCGGGCACGCGATGGACACCTTCATCGACGGCATCGTCGCGACCTGCGACCACGTTGGCGCGATGAAGCGCTCGCGCCGCAAGCTGCAGCTCAGCTTTGATGAGTGGAACGTCTGGTATCCCGGGCGCACCGAGGCCACCACCGAGGAGTGGGTGCCCAACCCGCGCCTCATCGAGGAGGAGTACGACGTCGAGGACGCCGTCGTTGCGGGCAGCCTCCTGATCAGCCTGCTGCGCCACGCCGACCGGGTCGGCATCGCCGCACTTGCCCAGCTGGTCAACGTCATCGCGCCGATCCGGACCGAGCCGGACCGTGCCGCGTGGCGCCAGACAACATTCTTCCCGTTCGCGTTGACCGCCCGCTATTCGCAAGGCGACGTGCTGCTGACGCGACCGCGGGTGGCGACCATGCCCACCAAGACGCTCGGTGACGTGCCGGCCGCCGATGTGGTGGCGACGTGGGACGAGACGACCCAGAGTCTCAGCGTCTTCGCGGTCAATCGACACCAGAGCGACACCGTCGAGCTGCGGCTCGACCTTCGTGCGTTCGGTGCGCCCGTCCATGTGGTGGAGCAGCTGGTCATGGGTGGTCAGGACCTCGAGGCGACCAACACCGCCGACAGCCCGGAGCGCGTCGCCCCCCGCTACGACAGCACGACGACGGCCACCGACAAGGGCGTCGCCGTCGCGCTGCCACCCGTCTCGTGGACGCTGCTGCGCCTCTCCACGAGTGACCCCGCGTGACCAGAACCGTTGCGCTGCAGCCTGTCTGGGACGGCTACTGCGCCGATCCGTTCGTGCTGCGCACCGCTGACGGCTACGTGATGTACGGGTCGGCGCCCGCGCTGTTCGCCGAGGGTCGGGCGTTCCAGACGTTGTTCAGCCCTGACCGCAAGACCTGGACGGACGTCGGCGGCGCGCTCGAGCCCGCAGCCGATGCGCCGCCGGGCACGGAGTACTGGGCCCCCGAGGTCGTCGCAGCCAACGGGCTCTACTGGATGTACTACTCCAGCGGTGTCGGCGATGTTGGGCACCAGCTGCGGGTGGCGAAGGCGACCGACCCGCTCGGCCCGTTCTGGGACGTCGGGGTCGTCCTGACCCCCGACCTTCCCTTCGCCATCGACCCGTCGCCGTTCCGCGACTCCAACGGGTCGTGGTGGCTGTTCTTCGCGACCGACTTCCTCGACTCCGAGCGGCCGGGCACCGTGCTCGCGGTCGCTGCCATGGACGACATGACTTCCCTGGGTGAGCCGCAGATCGTACTGACGGCCTTTGCGGACTGGCAGCGTTACGAGGCCGGTCGGCAGATCTACCGGCAGGTCCGCGATTGGCACACCCTCGAAGGGCCAACCGTTGTCTGCCGCGACGGCCGCTACTGGATGACCTACTCCGGCGGCAACTGGCACAACGCCGGCTACGGCGTGGGGCTGGCTACCGCTGAACACCCGGGTGGACCGTGGGCCCCGTACGGCAAGGGCGCCGCGTTCCTCAACAGCGACGACAGCGGTCTGACCGGGCCCGGTCACAACAGCCTGTTCTCCGTCGACGGCGACGACTTTGCGGTGTTCCACGCCTGGGACCCGACCGGCGCCCGCCGCCGCCCCTACGTCGAGCCGGTCATCTGGGGCGTCACGGGTCCAGCCCTTACCCCCTAGGTCCCAGGGCAGCGCAACTTCACTGGCCATCGGTCTCTGTGGATCAGGCCGCCCGTTCTCGGAACTGTCTGTACTCGCGTCCGTCAGGGTGGATCGCCCGCCAGCCTCCTGCCGGATGGTCGGGTGTGGGGGGTGCTGTGGCGAGGGTCCAGCGGTGCTCATGGACGAGTTGGTGGTGGAACAGGCAGACGAGGGCAAGGTTGCACAGGTCGGTGCAACCACCGTTTCGCCAGTAGTGCACGTGGTGGACCTGACATCGGTGTGCGGGCACGTCGCAGCCCGGGAAAACGCAGTGCTTGTCGCGGATCTTGACGGCTCTTCGTTGCGCGAGGTTGGGTTCGCGGACGGCACGGCCCTGATTGAGGATGTTGCCCGTCGCGTCCATGGTGGTGATGTTGAACTGGGCGTCGCAGCAGATCCGTTGCAACGTCTCCCGGGAGATGCCCGTCGTCGAGGCGAGCAGCTGGGCGTCGGAGAGGTCGAACGCGGTCACGCTGAACGCGGCCCCTGCTCCTGATCCGGTGGAGGCCCCAGCGATGTCGTGGAGACCGCGCGCCAGTGAGGCGGCCGCACGATCGGGGTCGACCTCGTCGCGGCGACCTTCGCCGCCCCGGCACTCGTCGCCCCAGCCCTCGTCGCTGTCGACTTCCTCCGGCTCGGCGAACGGGTTGGGTTTGGCCTGGACGAGGAGGGTGACGTGGGGTTGGTCGCCGCCGGTGTCGGGGAGCTCGCCGGTGCGCAGGGTGAGGGTGGTCATCTCCACGAGCGCATCCGCCCGTCGTTGGGTAGCGGTCCGGTCGTCCTCGGCGCCTGCTTTCGTGCTGAGCGAGTCCAGCACCAACGAGAGCGCAACCCCGTCCTCGGGAGGCAGCAGACCTTCGAGGTGCCAGGCGCCGCCGAAGGTCTGCGCCACGGTGAGATAGCGGGAGTCGCGAACGTGGTTGGCGTCGCGGGACGCTGCGTCGGTGTCGTACATCGCCTGGAGGTGTTGGCCGGCGGCCCGCAGCTGCGCAGGCTGGGCCGAGGAGGCGAGGGCTGCAAACACCGCGTCCTGCGACGCCACGACTTCCGCCGGCAGTCGGCTGGTGGAAAATCCAACGGCGGCGACGTGGTCGGTGCCGATATCTCCAGCGGACAGCATCGACCCGAGCTGGGGCAACCGGTCGGCGGTACGGGCGGCGACGACCAGCCGTCGTGCGGCGGCAGGATCGAGGTGGGCGTGCGCGGCCAAGTAGCTGCCGGTGGACTTGGCGCCGCAGGCAAGCGCGAAACCCTGGTCGTCGAACGCTGCCACCTCCGCGAGAAGCAGCGCCTCGACCCGCCGGGACAACGTCAGCAGAGAACGCACGCGCAGGTCGCTCTCCGTCGCCGTGCCTCCACGGGCGGCTCGCCCGGGGAGGGCGTCGATCGTCGCAGTGAGGCCGGGAAAAACCTCAGCGGGGTCGACGGACAGTGCGGGTTCGAACATGTGTTCGACGCTATCTCGCGATTCGGACGGTGAAAAGCCCTGCGGACCAGCAACTGTGTTCGATGTTGACCGACAAACCCCATACGTACCAGTCAATCCCAGACGTCACATTCAACTCGTCTGAGACGCCCTCCGCTGTCCCCTTCACACAGTGCCTGCGTGCCAGGCATTCTCGCTCCGGAAGGCCTCATCCAGCAGAAGCGGCGGGGCGCACTTCCGCGACGTCGGCACCCCCGCCCGCGACGTCCGCTCCGACAATCTCGCGGCAGCAGGCGATCTCGGCCCGGACTCCGGTTTGCGACCTAGTCCCTATGTACCGGTGATGACGACCGTGGCGCGTGGGTGGCCGGCTCCGGTCACTTCGGCGAGCAAAAAGGTCGCCACGTCGGCGCGGGCGATGCCGTTGGACATGGACACGGTCTCGGTGGGGCTGAGCACCCGTACCGGAATGCCTGGCTTTGCCTTGTCGAGGCCGGTCGCGTAGACGATGGTCCAGTCGAGGCCCGATCGGGTCAGCGTGGCTTCGCCGGCCGCCTTGTCGGCGACCATGCCCTTGAGCATGCCGCCGACGAGCTTGCCCAGGAGGTTTGCCTTGTAGGTGGGAGCGGCCAAGAAGCTGGAGAGGACGACGACCCGGCGGACGCCCGCGTCCTGAGCCGCGCCGACGATGGCTTTGGTCGCGCGTGCGAGCAACTCGTCCTTGCTCTTCATCGACCCCAGCGTGCTGATGACGGCGTCGGCCCCGGCCAAGGCCTTGGCCACGTCGTCAGTGACCCGCGCGTCGCCCGTGACCACGGTCATCGCGGGGTCGGCGATGGTCAGGGTGTCCGGGGTGCGGACAAGGGCGGTGACCCGGTGCCCGGCGGCGAGGGCCTGGGTGACGAGGGCCGTGCCGGTCTTGCCGGTGGCGCCAAGAATCGTGATCTGCACGGCGGGCTCCTGCGTAGTTGAAATTTCAACCAACTGTACCAATGCATGAATGTTCAAGCAACTGGGTGTACGGCAGGTGAACTCACGCGACGAGCCGCGTCGCGGCGGCGTGGCGAGGGAAGGGCGACGGTTGACCATCCATCCCGAGGGCGCGGAGCTGCTGGCATGTCGAACTCGCCCAAGCCGTACGAGCACTTGTCCCGTCGCGAGCTGCTGGCCCTGATCGGGACCGTCGGCGCGGCGGCGGCGTTTGGCATCCCTGAGCGCGCCGGCGCCGCTGTTCCGACGGGAGCGAGCGCCATCAGCACCGCCGGCCTGCTGCAGAAGGCCTCCGCGATCAAGGCGGCAGGCTCGGACCTGGGTGCGGTCGAGCACGTCGTGTTCCTCATGATGGAGAACCGGTCGTACGACCACTACTTCGGCGCCTACCCCAAGGGCCGCGGCTTTGACGACCACGGGAAGACCTCGCTCGGCGCCTTCGAGCAGGCCTACCCGGCGGGCACGGCCCTCGTACCGCCGAAGCAGCTGCTTCCTTTCCATCTCACCCAGGCACTCGGCGAGGGCTGCACCATGGACCTCACCCACGACTGGGGCCCGATGCACCAGTGCTGGAACAACGGCCGCATGGACGCCTTCGTGCAGGTGCACACGTCGTCGGCCAACGAGGGCAGCCTCAACGGCGCCCTGACGATGGGCTACTACACCCGCGACGAGTTGCCGTTCTACTGGTCCGCCGCCGACCACTTCACCCTTGCCGACGGCTACCACGCCTCGATCCTCGGCCCGACCCACCCCAACCGGCTCATGGCCAACACCGGCACGATCGACCCGGCCGGCGGCATGGGCGGCCCGATCACCGACACCAGCGGCAATCCCGACCTGCTGTGGAGCTGTACGTGGCCCACCGTGCAGGAGGTCCTGCAGGACGCCGGTGTGAGCTGGAAGGTCTACCACCCGTCCTTCGTTGGTCTCTCGCCCAAGTACGCTCACCTCGCGACTTACCCGACCTGGAACCCGGTCATCTACAACCCGACGCTCAACCCCGCGGTGATGCTGGCGAGCGACCACGTCCTCCCGTACTTCAAGGCGTTTGAGAACCCGCTGTCACCGCTGTACCAGAAGGCTTTCACGCCAACCTTCCCGAACGACTTCACCAAGGACATCGCGGCCGGCACGCTGCCGAGCGTCTCGTGGCTCATCCCGCCGCTCGGTTTCGACGAGCACCCGTCGGCCTCGCCCGACCGCGGCGCCTATTTCACGCAGCTTGTCCTCGACGCGCTGATGGCCGACAAAAACACGTGGTCCAAGACCGTGCTCTTCCTCATGTACGACGAGAACGACGGCTGGTTCGACCATGTCCCTCCGCCCACGGCACCGGCGGGCACCGCGGGGGAGTGGCTGACGGCCCCAACGATCAGCTCGGAGACGCTCGGGTTCCGGGGCCCACTGGGTCTGGGGGTACGGGTCCCTGCCATCGCGATGTCCCCGTTCAGCCGGGGTGGCCACGTGGCGTCGCAGGTCTTCGACCACACCTCTCAGCTCAAGCTGCTGCACGAGCGGTTCGGGGTGGCGGTCCCCAACGTCTCGGCTTGGCGGCAGAAGACCGTGGGCGACTTGACCTCGATGCTCTTCCTCAGTGCCAAGGACATGTCGATGCCGGCGCTGCCGACGGTGCCACTGCCGCCTCAGACCCTGACCGGTGCCTGCAACGAGATCACCGAGGACACCGAGACGGGCGGTTCGTCGCCTACCATCCCCACCAAGCAGCGCATGCCTACCCAGAAGGGAACGACGACCATCCCGCCGGCGAAGCCAGCAGCAGCAGGCGATCTCGTCCACGTGGCCCGCGGGTCACGTGGATCGACCCAGAAGGCCAACGTTGCCCAGCTCACGCAGGTGTCTGTTGCGGCGGAACTCTAGGAACAGGGCAGGAGCAGCGTAGGCAGGAGGTCGGAGGCTCTGGACGGCCGGCCGGTGAGGTAGCCCTGGACCTCGTCGCAGCCCAGCGCACGCAGCTTGTCCAGCTGCTCCTGTAGTTCGACGCCCTCCGCCACGACCCGCAGCCCGAGGCCGTGGGCCAGGGTCAGCACGGTGTCGACGATGACCGCGTCGTCCTGGTCGTCGTGCATCGAGCTGATGAAGGAGCGGTCGATCTTCAACGCCTCAACGGGGAACCGGCGCAGGTAGGCGAGCGACGAGTAGCCCGTACCGAAGTCGTCGATGGACAGGTGGACGCCGCAGCGGCGCAGCTCGTCCATCACGTGGATGGCGTTTTCGGTATCGGCCATCAGCATGCTCTCGGTGATCTCGAGCCACAGTGCCTCGGCGGGAAGTCCGGTACGGGCGAGGACCGCGGTGACGCCGCCGACCAGGCAGGGGTCGGTGAGCTGGCGGGCCGAAAGGTTGACCGCGATCGTCAGCTCGGCGAGCTCGTCGTGGGTACGGCGCCAGAGCGCGGTCTGGGCGCACGCATCCTCGAGCACCCGCAGCCCCAGCGGCAGGATCAGTCCGCTCTCCTCGGCGATGGGGATGAATTCGGCCGGAGAGATGAAGCCCAGCTCCGGGTGGTTCCACCGCAGCAGGGCCTCGGTGCTGATGACCCGTCCGGTGTGGAGGTCGATGACCGGCTGGTGCGCGATCCAGAGCTGGTCGGTGTCGAGCGCGGCCCGCAGGTCCTCCTCGAGCTGGAGGCGACGTACTGCGCGTGCTCGCAGCTCGGCGTCGAAGAGCTCGTGGCGGTCGCGACCATGGTCCTTGGCCTGGTACATCGCCACGTCGGCGTCGCGCAGCAGGTCCTCGGCGGACCAGCCGGCGGCATCGGTGACGAGCACCACGCCTGCGCTGGCGCCGACGACGATGTGTCGGTCCATCACCTCGATCGGCTCGGTCAACGCGGAACGGAGCCGGGACGCGAGCTCGTTGGCGCCGTCCACGTCGCAGGCCGAGTGGCTGACGACGACGAACTCGTCGCCACCCAGCCGCCCCACGACGTCGCCGGGACCTGCTACCCGGCGAAGGCGGTTGGCGACCACGCGGAGGATCTGGTCGCCCATGCCGTGGCCGAGGGAGTCGTTGACCACCTTGAAGTGGTCGAGGTCGAGGAAGACGACGGCGAGCGCGTCACCGTCGCCGCGCAGGGCGGAGAGCCCGTCGTCGATGGCGTTCAGCGTCACGCTCCGGTTGGCCAGTGAGGTGAGCGGGTCGTGCGTCGCCGCGTGCAGCAGGGCGGCTGAGGCGTTCTTGCGCTCGGTCACATCGGTGAAGGACAGCACGACCGGGAACGGCGACTCGCCGTTGTCGATCAGCGGGCGCGAGCTGACGGACAGCCAGAGCGGCAGCCCTTCGGGTCCACGGCGGCCGACGATGCGTCCGTGCACGGTGCGTCCGTACTGGCTCGACTCGGTGCTGGGGCGCTCGGCCATCGGCAACGGACGGCCTGCCTCGTCCCAGATCTGGACATGGTCGAGGGTCGCGCCGACGATCTGCTCCCGGGAGGCACCGAGCAGCCGCTCGGCGGCCGGGTTGACCGACTCGACCCGGCCGTCGGCCCCGATCACGCAGATGCCCTCCTGCAGCGAGGCGACGACGGCGGCGTAGCGCTGCTCGGCCTTGAGCTTGGCCGTCTCGTCGGAGCAGACGATGACGGCGCCGGTCGGCCCGCCCCCGAGGTCGCGCAGCTCCGACACGGAGACGCGGGCCGTGACGGGGGTGCCGTCGCGACGTTGGTGGTGCACCTGGCCGCTCTGGCCGACCGGGGGCAGACTGCCCAGGAACTGCAGGACGGGGCGCCCGACGACCTCGTGGGCGGCCCAGCCGTAGATCGCCTCCGCAGCGGGGTTCCACGTCGTGACCTGCCCGACCCGGTCGAGGGCGATGATGCCGTCGGAGACGTGAGCCACCAGCGCGGCTTGGTACTGCAGCGCGGCCTTGGCCGTCATCGAGTCGTGCAGATCGCGGAGGATGACCTGCATCGCAGGGCGTCCGCGCCAGGTCGTACGCACCGACGTCACCGCCGCCGCGAACTCGCGACCGTCGACGGTCAGCATGCGCGCGTCGACCGGCCCGCTGACTGCGCCGTCCCGGTCGAGCGCCGCGAGGCGGGCCATCATCGGGCCGATGTCGTCGGAGTGCACGAAGCCGATGATTGACTTGCCGAGGAGATCGCTGTCCTGCGCTGCTCCGGCCAACCGCAGTCCTGCGGGGTTGGCGTACACAATGACGCCGTCCTGGTGGACGATCAGGCCGTCCGGACTCAGCTCGGCGAGCAGGCGGTACCGGTCGACGAGGTCGCTGGGGGTGCCGATCTCATCGGTGGCGGTGGGCTGGGGCGAGCCCTGTTCCTGCGGCACCCTCGGTCTATCGGCACGAGCCCCCCCGACTGAGCAGTCACGATGGGTAGTCCGCGGGTCAATGTCTAGCTATGCCGAGTATGGCCCCCGGGGCGACGGACACGACGATCTTGCCAGCGGGCTTGTCTGCTGCCGCGGCATGCGCCTCGTTGGTCTCCGCCAAGTCGAACACCCGGGGATCGACCAGCGGTACGAGCTGTCCGCTGTCCGCCAGCAGCGTCGCCTCGCGCAGGATCTCGCCGTGGTGCGCGCGTCCCTTACCGGTCAGCAACGGCAGCAGGGTGAAGACGCCGGAGTAGGTGGCGCCGCGGAAGGACAGCGGCGCCAGGCTGTGGCTGCCCCACCCCAGGGCACTGACCACGTGACCGGTGTAGACGCGAGCGGCGGCAAACGAAGCATCGAGTGTCGCGCCGCCGACCGTGTCGACGATGACGTCAAAGCCCTCGCCCTCGGTGTACGCGTCGACGTACTCCTGCACCGTCGTGGTCTCGAAGTCGATGAACGTCGCGCCGAACCGTTCGATCGTCGCCCGGTGGGCGGCACGCCCCGTGGCGAAGACCTCGGCTCCGCGAGCGCGGGCGATCTGGATCGAGACGTGACCGACCCCGCCGGCGCCGCCGTGGACGAGCACCCGTTGCCCGGCGGTGACCCGGGCCCGGTCGACCAGGCCTTCCCAGGCCGTGACGAAGACCAGCGGCAGGGCAGCGGCCTGGGCCATGGTCAGCGAGCCGGGCTTGACCGCCAGCAGGTCGGCGTCGACCGCGACGAGCTCGGCCAGCGACCCGGGGACCCCGCCAACTCCGCCGGTCAGCCCGTACACCTCGTCCCCGACCACGACCTGCGTGACGCCCTCGCCGATCGCCTCGACCACCCCCGCCAGGTCGAGCCCGAGGATGGCCGGCAGCTGGGGCCGCGCGTGGGCTGCGGCGCCTGCGCTGATCTTCAGGTCGAGCGGGTTGACGCCGCTGGCCACCACGCGGACGAGCGCCTGGCCGGGCGCCGGCTCCGGTACGGGCAGCCGCGAGAGGGCGAGCGGGGTGCCGTACCCGGTGAGGACCTGGGCGCGCATCGTGCTGGGCATGGCATCTCCTGGAGACCTATGTTCGACCAACATCGAACTAACTCTCAGCGTAGGCCTGCTGTCAAGGGCGCGAAATGCGCGGGCGCACCACGTCGGTCGTGGGGCAGGATGGACCCATGGTGGACCCAGTCGTCGAGGCCCTTCGCGCGAGTTGCAAGCGATCCATCGGTGGTCATGGGGTGCTGACCGCCGCCGACCTGCTGGCGCTGATCCCGCAGGACACGGCGATCGACGTGTACGGGTCCGGCGGCGTGGTCGAGGAGCTCGAGGGTGAGGTCGCCGCTCTGCTCGGCAAACCGGCGGCCATCTTCCTGCCCAGCGGCACGATGGCCCAGCAGACCGTGCTGCGCATCCACGCCGACCGCCGCACCAGCCGCACCGTGCTGTTCCACCCGACCTGTCATGTCGACGAGCACGAGGGCAAGGGGTACGAGCGGCTGCACGGCCTGGTCGGGCGCCCCATCGGCGACCGGCAGCGGTTGATCACCCTCGACGACCTGCAGTCGGTGGCGGAGCCGTTCGCCGCGCTGCTGATCGAGCTGCCCCAACGGGAGATCGGCGGCAGCCAGCCGACGTGGGCCGAGCTGGTCGCCCAGACCACGTGGGCGCGGGCGCGCGGTGCGGCCGTACACCTCGATGGTGCGCGGCTGTGGGAGTCGGCTGCCGGCTATGGAGTGTCGCCCGCCGAGGTTGCCGCGCTGTTCGACACGGCCTACGTCTCCTTCTACAAGGGCCTGGGCGGCATCACCGGGTGCTGCGTGGTGGGCGAGGCAGACGTCGTCGCCGAGGTGGCCGAGTGGCGTCAGCGACACGGTGGCACGCTCTACGCCCTTTGGCCTTACGCCGCAGCAGCTCTGACCGCGCTGCGGCAACGTCTTCCGCTGATGCCGCGCTATCTCGAGCACGCCCGCGACATCGCTGCGCTCCTGCGTGAGGTGCCCGGCATCACCGTCCGCCCCGACCCGCCGCAGGTGCCGATGATGCATCTCCTGGTACGGGCCCCGGTAGGGACGCTGACCGCCAACATCCGCAGAGTTGCTGAGCAGCAAGGCATCTGGACCTGGCGCGCACCCATGGCGACCACCGATCCGGGGGTCCAGGCGTTCGAGCTCTCCGTCGGTGACGCGACCCTCGAGCTCACTCCCGACGAGGTACGCGACGTGGTCGCCTCGCTGCTGGAAGAGCCGGCCTGACTACGAGGCGGTGGACGTGCTGCGCTTGTGGGCGATGCAGGCGTCGAGGTAGGCGTCGACCTCCTCCTCGTCGTAGCCCGGGAAGAACCGGGTGGTCCTGAACTCGACGTCGTTGATCTCCTGCGCCGTGCGGTCGGCAATGGTGGCCAGGAAGGCGTCCACCTGGTCGGTCGCGTATCCCGGCTTGAACCGGGTCAGGGAGAAGTCGGGGCGCGTCGGGATGCTCATAGGACGGATATCGACCACCACCGACCGTCGCTGAAGAACGGTTGCGGGTGTAGAAGTGAGGCATGCCAATCACCGGCGAATACGTGGCCAGCCCAGAGAAGTGGGTCCGCGAGCAGGTCGAGACCTACGAGAGTTCGGGTGGCACCCAGGCGCTGACCCTGGGCAACACGGGACTGCCGGTGATCATCCTGACCTCGCTCGGCGCCATCAGCGGCAAGGTGCGCAAGGCCGCCCTCATGCGGGTCGAGCACGACGGCGCCTATGCCGTGGTCGCCTCGCAGGGTGGGGCCCCGACTCACCCGACGTGGTACTTCAACCTCAAGGCCCATCCGCTCGTCGAGCTGCAGGACCGTGAGCACAAGCAGGACATGGTCGCCCGCGAGGTCACCGGCGACGAGTACGCGCTGTGGTGGCAGCGCGCCGTCGATGCCTACCCGCCCTACGCGGACTATCAGACGAAGACCAGTCGGACGATCCCGGTCTTCGTCCTCGAGCCTGCCTCGGCCTGACGGTGACGGTGCGCAACGAGGACTGGGAGGCAAGAGATCCGGCCATCACCCAGTGGGCCGACACCCGGTTCGTCGACGTCGACCTGATCGACTGGGACAACGTCGGCGGTGTCTTCTCGGACTGCCAGTTCCAGAGCGTGCGGTTCAACGTGTCGCGCCACACCGACGCCGCGTTCGTCAACTGCACGTTCGTCAACTGCAACTTCTTCGACGCCACCTTCACCCGTACCAAGCTGGTGGGGTCGAAGTTCGACCGGTGCAGCCTGCAGCTGCTCAAGGTCAACGGCGGTGACTGGTCGTTCTGCGGGCTGTCCGGCGCCGACCTCACGTCGGTGGAGCTGCACGACGTCCGCATGCGTGAGGCCGACCTCACCGGGGCGCGCTGTGCGGGCGCGGTGCTTCGCGACGTCGATCTGTCCGGCGCCTGGACCGGCAAGGCCGACTTCACGGGCTGCGACCTGCGTGGGAGCGATCTCTCGTCGTTCGAGCTGGACACCACCACCCTGGCGCGGGCCATCGTCACGGCCGACCAAGCCGTTGTCCTGGCAACAAAGCTGGGACTCGACGTACGCGCCGAGTAGGCCGGTCTCCGCAAAACCTGGGCAGGCGGAAACCTGGTTGTCGCCTGTCTGTCCCCCTTTGGGCGCTAGGACTTCATCAACGCCCAACCTCAGTGTCACGAGCCCGCAACACCCGGTGCTTAGCGTCAACGGCATGAAGGAAAGAGTTCTGAAGCAGAGCAGGGTCGGTACCGTCCTCTCCGCCAGGGTCAGGTCCTGCACGTCCTGCGGAGACGGTCAGATTCACAGCCTGGTACGCAGTGGGGTTCGGCGCTGGCTGCGCTGGGGCCCGCCGGCGTATTGCCTCGATCAGTTCGCGATGTGCAATGCTTGTCTCACGCGCCAGCCGCTCGACGGTTGGTTCGACGGGCCTACCGAGCCCGTGACCCTGCCCCTGAGCGTGGTCCTGCCGGAATACGAAACCGCAGGATTGCTGTTGCAGGAGGCATGAAGCCATCTCAGGCTTCAAGGTTCCGGCTGAGCTGCCGAGAACTTCTCCAGGGACGTGCTGCACCCAAGCGCCGTCCGGTCGTCGCGATCACAGCCAGCGACACCACCACAGACCAGCATCATCGATAAGGAGCAAGCCATGCATGACCCCGACTATGGCCCCTGGGACGACTGATCCAGGCAGGCACTAAGCAAGACCGAGACCCGGTACGCCTTCCGCGTGCCGGGTCTCGGCATGTCAGGCTGGCGGCATGGTGACCCAGGACATGGTGATCAACGAGGACTGGTGGCGCAGCGCTGTCGTCTACCAGGTCTACCCGCGCAGCTTTGCCGACGGCGACGGCGACGGCATCGGGGACATCGCGGGCCTGCAGGCCCGCCTCCCGTACCTCGTCGATCTGGGCGTGGACGCGGTGTGGATCAGCCCGTGGTACCCCTCGCCGATGAAGGACGCCGGCTACGACGTCTCCGACTACCGCGACATCGACCCGCTGTTCGGGACGCTCGCGGAGGCGGAGGAGCTCGTCGCCGAGGCACACCGGCTGGGGCTGCGGGTCCTCATCGACCTGGTGCCCAACCACACGTCCGACCAGCACCCGTGGTTCCAGGCGGCCCTCGCGGCACCGGCGGGGTCTCCCGAGCGGGGCAGGTTCCTCTTCCGGGACGGCCGTGGGGCGGGCGGTGACCAGCCGCCCAACGACTGGCAGAGCCAGTTCGGCGGCCCGGCCTGGAGCCGCGTCATCGACCGTGACGGCGCGCCCGGACAGTGGTACCTCCACCTGTTCGCACCGGAGCAGCCCGATCTCGACTGGACCAAGGCCGAGGTGCGGGCCGACTTCGAGCACACGCTGCGGTTCTGGTTCGACCTCGGCATCGACGGGTTCCGCATCGACGTCGCGCACGGGCTGGTCAAGGCCGAGCTGCTGCCCGACGTCGGTGAGCTGATCTGGCCCAAACCGGCGACCGGCCCCGCCGACCCGCGCGAGCATCCGTACTGGGACCAGCCGCTCGTCCACGACATCTACCGGTCCTGGCGGGCCATCGCCGACTCCTACCCCGACCGCCGTGTCTTCGTCGCCGAGGCCTGGGTCCAGCCGGCCGCGCGCCTCGCCCTCTACGTGCGCCCGGACGAGCTCAACACGGCGTTCAACTTCGAGTACCTCGTGACCCCGTGGCGGGCCGACGTGCTGCGGACGACCATCGACCGCACGGTCGAGGCGCTCTCGCTGGTCGGTGCCCCGCCGACCTGGGTTCTGGAGAACCACGACGTCCCGCGCGTGGTGTCCCGCTACGCCCGCCCGCAGACCGACCGCGTCGAGCGGTTGTGGCTGGGTGACCTGCTGGCGCTGCCCGCCGACGGCGATCTCGGGGTACGCCGCGCGGCTGCGGCCGCGCTGCTCCTACTCGCGCTCCCCGGCGGCGCCTACATCTACCAGGGTGAGGAGCTCGGCCTGCCGGAGGTCGAGAACCTCCCGGTCGAGGTGCTCCAGGACCCGCGGTCGTGGCAGAGCGGGCCGGGCTTCTCCCGCGACGGCTGCCGGGTGCCGCTGCCGTGGTCGGGGGAGGCGCCGCCGTACGGGTTCAGCCCCCAGGGCTCGGGTGCGACGTGGCTGCCGCAGCCGCTGACGTGGGCCGGGCTCACGGTCGAGGCGCAGAACCGGGACGACACGTCGATGTTGGCGCTCTACCGTCGCGCGCTGGCCCTGCGCCGCAAGACCGAGGCGCTCGGCGACGGCGCCCTGCGCTGGGTGGACTCGCCCGAGGGCGTGCTCGCGTTCGCGCGGGACCCCGGCTTGGTGTGCCTCGTCAACATCTCCGCCACGCCCGTACCGCTGCCTGAGGGCGTTGTGCTGCTCGCCAGCGGGTCGTTGACCGCGGACGGGCTGCTGCCGCCGGACACCGCCGCCTGGCTGACCACCTGAGGAATCGGGCGGTGGGTCCGGCGGTTGGCGGTAGGACCGCCCACTTCACAGGAGCATCCATGACCTCGATCACCGACTCCAGCACCTTCACCTTCGCCGGCGGTCGCACCGTCCACCGTCTCGGCTACGGCGCCATGCAGCTCACCGGCGACGGCATCTGGGGACCGCCCAAGGACCGGGCCGGCGCGGTCGCCGTGGTCCGCCGCGCCGTCGAGCTCGGCGTCGACTTCATCGACACCGCCGACTCGTACGGGCCGCACGTCAGCGAGGAGATCATCGCCGAGGCGCTGGCGCCGTACGGCGACCAGGTCCTCGTCGCCACCAAGGCCGGCCTGCTGCGCACCGGCCCCGGCGTCTGGCCGGTCCTCGGCAAGCCGGACTATCTACGCCAGTCGGTCGAGCTCAGCCTGCGCCGACTCCAGCTCGAGCGCATCGAGCTGTTCCAGCTGCACCGGATCGACCCCGACTTCCCGGTCGCCGACCAGGTGGGCGTGCTCAAGGAGCTCCAGGACGAGGGCAAGATCGGCATGATCGGGCTCTCCGAGGTCTCCATCGACGAGGTCGAGGAGGCCAGCAAGACGGCCGAGATCGTCAGCGTCCAGAACATGTACAACCTGACGACCCGCCAGTCCGAGGCGCTGCTCGACTACTGCGACACCCGCGGCATCGCGTTCATCCCGTGGTTCCCGATCGCCAACGGCGACCTCGCCGCCCCCGACGGCCCGGTCGACCACGTGGTCAAGGCGACCGGCGCGACGCCGGCCCAGGTCGCGCTTGCCTGGCTGCTCGCCCGCTCCGACGTGATGCTGCCGATCCCCGGCACCAAGAGCATCGCCCACCTCGAGGAGAACCTCGGGGCGGTCAACGTCACCCTCAGCGACGCCCAGATTGCCGAGCTGACCCACGCGGTCCACTAGCCTCAGGCCATGCTCATCGTGGTCGGCGCGGCCATCCTCGCCGACCACGATGGCGTGCTCCACGTCCTCGCGGGCGAACGCTCCACGCCGCCCGAGCTCGCCGGCCGCTGGGAGTTCCCCGGCGGCAAGGTCGAGGCGGGCGAGACCGACGCCCAGGCGCTCGTACGGGAGTGCCGCGAGGAGCTCGGCGTCACGATCGCGGTGGGCCCCCGGCTCGGCCCTGACCTGATCATCCCGGGCGTGTCGCAACGCCTGCTCCGGGTGTACGAAGCCCGGCTCGCCGACGGCACTCCGCAGGCGCGGGACCACGCCCAGATCCGCTGGCTCGCCGCGGACGAGCTGGCCAGTGTGCTCTGGCTGGACACCAATCGTCCACTCCTGCGACCCCTCGCGGCGCGATTGCGGATTTCGTCGTGATGAACGGCCTATGACGACGAAAACGGTCGTTGACAGCGGGCCCCGCAGCGCAGACGATCAAGCCGTTCGGGGGAGACCGGCGGTGGTTCTCTAGAACCACTGCGTTGCTGCACGTCCGCCGTGGAGGTTGCCCGCATGGCCACAACTCAGGACCCCGCCGCCACTGCGTCGGCGGACGAGGCCCGACTGCACGAGCTCGGCTACGCCCAGGAACTGCACCGCGGGATGGGCTGGTTCTCCAACTTCGCCGTCTCGTTCACAATCATCTCGATCCTGACCGGCGGCATCACCACCTACTACCTCGCCATGGACGCCGGCGGCCCCCGTGCCGCGACGGTCGGCTGGCTCTTCGTCGGCTTGATGTCCACCCTCGTCGGCCTCGCGATGGCCGAGGTCTGCTCGGCCTACCCGACGGCCGGTGGCCTCTACTACTGGGCGGCCAAGATGGCCAAGCCCGGCAAGGCCGCCATCTGGTCCTGGTACACCGGCTGGATCAACCTGGTCGGCCAGGTCGCCGTCACCGCGTCGATCGACTTCGGCCTCGCCACCATCATCGGCTTCTTCATGCAGCTGACCTTCTGGTCCAGCTTCAAGGCCAAGCCGTGGGAGATCCTGGTCATCTACATCATCGTGCTGGCCGTCCACGGCCTCCTCAACACGATCGGTGTCGGCCTGGTCGCCCGGCTCAACGACATCTCCGTGTGGTGGCACATCGTCGGCACCGTTGTCCTCGTGGTGCTGCTGTTCGCGATGCCGACCCACACCACGTCGCTGTCCGACACGCTGACCAAGCACACCAACCTCACCGGGTTCACCGGCACCGGGTTCTTCACCTCGTTCTGGGTCGGGCTCATCGGCTTGATGCTCGCGCAGTACACCATCACCGGCTTCGACGCCTCGGCGCACATGACCGAGGAGACGCACGACGCGGCCCGCAGCGGGCCTAAGGGCATCGTGACGGCCATCTGGGTCTCGGTCGTCGCCGGATTCATCCTCATGGTGGGTCTGTCCGTGGCGGTTCCCTACGCGGTCGGCAGCAAGGACTACGCCACCCTCGCCGGCGGCGGCATCCTCGCCGGCCCCAACATCATCCTCAACGCCATCGGCGGCAACCTCGCCAAGTTCGTCCTCTTCGGCGTCATGGTCGCGCAGTTCTTCTGCGGCATGTCGTCGGTGACGGCCAACTCGCGCATGATTTACGCGTTCTCGCGTGACGGCGCCATCCCCGGCTCGAGCCTGTGGCACAAGATCAACCCCCGCACCCGTACGCCAACCAACTCCATCTGGTTTGCGGTCGTCGGCGGCATCATCCTGGGCCTTCCGTCGCTCTACACCAACCAGGGGTACGCGGTGGCCTTCTTCGCCATCGTCTCGGTCGCGGTGGTCGGGCTCTACGTGTCCTACGTGATCCCGGTGTTCCTGCGCCGGATGAACAAGACCTTCGTACGGGGCCCGTGGCACCTCGGCAAGGCCAGCGGCATCATCGGCTGGAGCGCGATCGTCTGGGTCGTCGTCATCCTGTTCCCGCTGCTCGGGCCGCAGTTCTACCCGTTCACCATCGACGCCAAGGGCCACCACCACTTCGTCGTCAACGCCGCCAACTGGGCGCCGCTGGTGTTCATCGTGGTCATCGGCTTCGCCGGCATCTACTGGACGGTTTCGGCCAAGAAGTGGTTCACCGGGCCTAAGGTCCAGGGGTCGGCGGAGGAGCTGGCAGCCATTGAGCGAGACTTGACGCTATGACCTTCTCCCCCCAGGGACGCCTCGGCCTCGACGAGCTCACTGAGCTCGTCGAGGCCGGACGCGTCGATACGGTCCTGCTCGCCATCACCGACATGCAGGGGCGGCTGCAGGGCAAGCGCATGTCCGCCCGGCACTTCCTCAACGACACGGTGGCCCACGACGCCGAGGGCTGCAGCTATCTGCTTGCCGTCGACGTCGACATGAACACCGTCGACGGCTACGCGATGTCCTCCTGGGACAGCGGCTACGGCGACTTCGTCATGCACCCGGACATGTCGACGCTGCGCCACGTGCCGTGGCAGGAGGGCACCGTCCTGGTCATCGCCGACCTGCTGTGGTTCGACGGCTCGCCGGTGCCGGCGTCGCCGCGCCAGATCCTCAAGCGGCAGACCGACCGCCTGGCCGAGCGCGGCTGGACCGCGTTCGTCGGCACCGAGCTCGAGTTCATCGTGTTCAAGGACACGTACGAGGAGGCCTGGAGCAAGGGCTACCGCGACATGAACCCGGCCAACCAGTACAACGTCGACTACTCGTTGCTCGGTACGGCCCGGGTCGAGCCCTTGCTGCGGCGCATCCGCAACTCCATGGAGGGCGCCGGCCTCACGGTCGAGTCGGCCAAAGGCGAGTGCAACTTCGGCCAGCACGAGATCGCCTTCCGCTATGAGGAGGCGCTGGCCACCTGCGACCAGCACGGCATCTACAAGAACGGCGCCAAGGAGATCGCGGCCCAGGAGGGCATGAGCCTGACCTTCATGGCCAAGTACGACGCCCGCGAGGGCAACTCCTGCCATATCCACCTGTCGCTGCGTGGGCCAAGTGGCGAGCCGGTGTTCGCGGGCGACGAGGAGCACGGTTTCTCGCCGCTGTTCCAGCAGTTCCTCGCGGGTCAGCTGGCCTGCCTGCCCGAGCTGACCCTCCTGCTCGCGCCCAACATCAACTCGTACAAGCGCTATGTAGCAGGCAGTTTTGCGCCGACGGCGGTCCAGTGGGGTCGCGACAACCGCACCTGCTCGCTGCGCGTCGTCGGTCATGGCCAGTCGCTGCGTTTCGAGAACCGCGTGCCCGGCGGCGACGTCAACCAGTACCTCGCGGTCGCCGCGCTGATCGCCGCCGGCCTGCACGGCGTCGACAACAACCTTGAGCTGGGGCCGGAGTTCGTCGGCAACGGCTACGAGTCGACCGGCACCCGCGTGCCGTCGACGCTGCGTGAGGCGACCGACCTGTTCGAGCACAGCGCAGTGGCTCGGGCGGCCCTGGGTGACGACGTCGTCGACCACTACGTCACCATGGCAAGGATCGAGTTGGCGGCTTACGACGCCGCTGTCACCGACTGGGAAAGGTTCCGGGGGTTCGAGCGCTTGTGACCACCGCCTACGACGTCATCAACCCTGCGACGGAGCAGGTCGTACGGACGGTGGGTCTGCTCGATGCTGCCGAGACCGACGCGGCCATCGAGCGGGCTAATGCCGCGTTCCCGGCGTGGCGGGCCGTGACGCCCGCCGACCGGGGGCGGCTGCTGCGCCGGTTCGCCGAGGCGGTCGACGCCGACCTGGAAAACCTCGCCCGGCTCGAGGTCGCCAACGCCGGACACACGATCGGCAACGCCCGCTGGGAGGCAGGCAACGCGCGTGACGTGCTGGCGTTCTTCTCCGCTGCGCCGGAGCGGCTGTACGGGCGGCAGATCCCGGTCGCCGGGGGAGTCGACGTCACCTTCAAGGAGCCGCTCGGCGTCGTCGGCATCATCGTCCCGTGGAACTTCCCGATGCCGATCGCGGCGTGGGGCTTCGCACCCGCACTGGCGGCCGGCAACACGGTCGTGCTCAAGCCCGCCGAGTACACCCCGCTGACCGCGATGCGGCTCGAGGAGCTCGCCCTGCAGGCCGGCATCCCCGAGGGCGTCTTCCAGGTGCTCCCCGGTGCCGGAGTCGTCGTCGGACAGCGCTTCGTCGACCACCCCGCCGTGCGCAAGGTCGTGTTCACCGGCTCGACGGCCGTGGGCAAGGGCGTCATGCGCGGCTGCGCCGACCAGGTCAAGCGGGTCACCCTCGAGCTCGGGGGCAAGTCGGCCAACATCGTCTTCGCCGACGCCGACCTCGAGCGCGCCGCGGCCACGGCCCCGTACGCGGTCTTCGACAACGCGGGCCAGGACTGCTGTGCCCGGTCGCGCATCCTGGTGCAGCGCTCCGCGTACGACCGGTTCATGGAGCTGCTCGAGCCCGCCGTCCTCAGCGTTAAGGTCATGGACCCCAGCGACGACGCGAGCGAGATGGGCCCGCTGATCAGCGCCAAGCAGCTGGCCGCGGTCTCGTCCTACGTGCCCGACGACGCACCTGTCGCCTTCCGCGGCACTGTGCCTGACGGGCCCGGGTTCTGGTTCCCTGCAACGGTTCTGGCGCCGGTCGACCCCTCGTCGCGCCAGGCGATCGACGAGATCTTCGGTCCGGTGGTCGCGGTCATCCCGTTCGAGGACGAGGCCGACGCCGTGCGCCTGGCCAACGACACCGCGTACGGGCTCTCCGGCTCGATCTGGACCCGCGACGTCGGCCGGGCGCTGCGGGTCAGCCGTGGCGTCGAGGCCGGCAACCTGTCGGTCAACTCCCACTCGTCGGTTCGTTACTCCACCCCGTTCGGCGGCTTCAAGCAGTCCGGGCTGGGACGCGAGCTGGGGCCCGATGCCCTCGACTCGTTCACCGACGTCAAGAACGTCTTCATCTCCACGGAGGTCTGAGTGGCAGGCAGGTTGGACGGACGCGTCGCGGTCATCACCGGGGCGGCCAGCGGGATCGGTCTCGAGACCGCACGGCGCTTTGCGTCGGAGGGTGCCCACGTTGTCGTGGCCGACCTGGCCGACGGATCGGGGGAGGCGGCCGCGGCCGAGGTGGGCGGCATCTACGTCCACACCGACGTGACCGACGAGGACGCCGTGCAGGCGATGTACGCCGCGGCCGTGGCCCACTACGGCGGCCTCGACATCTGCTTCAACAACGCCGGCATCTCGCCGCCCGACGACGACTCGATCCTCGAGACTGGCATCGACGCCTGGCGCCGGGTGCAGGAGGTCAACCTCACCAGCGTCTACCTCTGCTGCAAGTACGGCATCCCGCACCTGCTCGAGCGGGGCAAGGGATCCATCATCAACACCGCGTCATTCGTCGCGCTCATGGGTGCGGCGACGTCGCAGATCTCCTACACCGCAAGCAAAGGCGGCGTGCTGGCGATGACCCGCGAGCTCGGGGTGCAGTTCGCCCGGCAGGGGGTACGGGTCAACGCGCTCTGTCCCGGCCCGGTCAACACCCCGCTGCTGCAGGAGCTGTTCGCCAAGGACCCGGAGCGGGCCGCCCGCCGGCTCATCCACCTGCCCATGGGCCGGTTCGCCGAGCCGACCGAGATTGCCGCAGCGGTCGCCTTCCTCGCCAGCGACGACAGCTCGTACATCACGGCGTCGCAGTTCCTCGTCGACGGCGGCCTCACCGGCGCGTACGTCACCCCGCTGTAGCCACTCAGGACCTAGGACGCGGCGGTGACCAGGGCGGCGAACAGCCGGTGGTCGGCGCTCGCCTCGGGGTGCCAGAGGGCGCCGACGGCGAAGGTCAGCGTCGGGTCCTCGAGCCCCTCGATGGTGTCGTCGTCGGCCCAGGCCGTGGCGACGAGGCCGTCGCCGATGCGCCCGATGCCCTGGTGGTGGTAGGACCGGACGATGCCCGACAGGCCGATCGCGCCGGCGATGCGGCTGCCTTCGGCGCTGCGTACCTTGTGCACGCCGTAGGTGCCGGGTTCGGGCCGGTGGCCCTCGTGGCCGACGACGTCCGGCAGGTGCTGGACAAGCGTGCCACCCCGGGCGATGTTGATGATCTGCGCGCCCCGGCAGATGCCCAGCAGGGGCATGTTGCGCGCGAGCGCCGCTCGGGCCAGTGGCAGCTCGGCGGCGTCGCGGTCCGAGCGCACGCCTGCCGTCGCCGGATGCGGAGCCTCGTCGTAGGAGGCAGGGTCGATGTCGGCCCCGCCGGCCAGCACGACGCCGTCGAGCCGGTCGAGCAGCGCGGCCGGGTCGGCCGCACCCTCCGGTGGTACGAGGACGGGCGTGCCACCGGCCTTGGCGACGGCTTCGACGTAGGCGTGGGGCAGCAGTGACGCCGGGATGTCCCAGACCCCCCATCGGGCCGGTTCGACGTAGCACGTGATGCCGATCAAGGGCTTCATCGTGCGGCCGCCCAACGGTAGGTGCGTACCGAACCGATGGCCGCCAGGACCAGGAGCAGCCGCGAGTAGAACGCGTACGGGACGAGTCGGTTCTTGTGTTCGAACGGCCACCAGAGCGGCAATCCGTGGCCGGTGGCGATGTCCCGTACGAAGTGCAGTCCGACCCCACCGGCGGCTGCCGCAAGAGACGACCTCCGGTAGCGCCAGGCACCGGCCAGGGCGCCGAGCGCCGCGATGGTGGACAGCGAGTGGGTGAACGGGCGGCCACCGTCGACCGCGACGTCCACGCCGGGGATGGCGATGTAGAGCGGCACGTGGTCGATGTCGATGAGCATCGACGAGGCGCAGGCGGTCGCCGTGGGGACCGGGTGGTCGACGAGGCGCTGGGGTCCCGCGAGGGCCAGCAGGACGAGAACCGAGGTGGCGAGGTGAGCCGGCTCGTCGCGGGCGCCGATCTCGAGGGTGGACATCGAGACGGTGTCGCCGGTGTCGAGGGTTCGGACGAGTCCGACCAGGAACCACGGCAGGGCGGCGGCAGCCACGGCTCGGAACGTCACCCACCGATCCTAGGGGCTGGTCGGCTCGCCGACGTATCACCCCGCGGTGGTCGTGCTCTGCCCTTTTAGCGACATTTCGCCCGCTACCGGACGTGGCGGCACACACAGGGGGTCACAGACATGGAGACGACAACGCAACAGCAGCACTGGGCAGAGCAGGGCGTGGAGCCGGAGCGGTTCTCGTTCCACTCGCTCGTGGCAGCCAACCCGAACTACTTCGGGACGGTGCCGGACATCGGCTTCGAGGCGGTGCTCGAGAAGGCGTCAGACAGCGGGTATGAGGCGCTGAGCTGCGTCTCGTTCAACCCGGAGACGGACCGGCTCGAAGCGACAGTGCAGATCCGCCGCCCGTACGGCTACCTCGGCGGCCTGTGCACCGCAGGCTCGCACGAGAACGTGCGGTTCTACATCAGCTATGACAACGGTGTGCAGTGGACCGACGTCGGTCTGGCCAGCTTCGCGGTCCACGACATCGCCGGCGGGAAGAGCTGCGACGGATCCACGTGGCCGCCGCTGAGCTACGTCTGCGGGGTGCAACTGACGCCTCGCCGTGAGCCGTGCAAGGTGCCGGTGCTGCCCCTGGTGCGGGCGATCCTGTCGTGGGAATCCGTCCCGCTGCCCAACACCCCTGACCAGCAGCCGATCTGGGGCGACGTGCACGAGTGCCACATCCAGGTCAGGCCATCGGTCAAGATCATCATCGAGAAGCCGTCGGTGCTCACGGCGGGCATCCTGCACCCGCTGCCGAACTATGCGGTGCAGACGCCCGGATGGCCGATCCCCGACCCTGGTCCGCTCACTCCGCTGTCGCTCCCCGAGCTGGCCGTGCTCTACCAGCACGCCAAGGTCGCCGCCGAGCAGGAGTCGGTGCCGGTGCACCGCTTCGCTCTCCAGCACCTGCTCGCGTCGTCGGCAGAGAACGTTCCGCAGGCGCAGCTGGTCTCCTCAGCACTGGTAGCGAAGGAGATCGGGATCAACCTCTCCGAGGTCCTGAAGAATCTGGAGTCGACCAGCGGCAACACCTCGTACGAGGAGCTCGAGTGCCTGGGTCTGGACAACAACACCGACCAGCTCGTCGGCTCGTTCCGGGTGAAGCGCCCGAGCGGCTTCTCCGGCGGCCCGTGCTCGCCGGGCAGCACGGAGTACGTCGCCTACTGGGCCGACTTCGGTGAGGACTGCACCTACACCTACCTCGGTACGGTCAAGGTCTCGACCCACGACTACCCCACCCTGCCGGCGGGCGGCCTCTGCTACGCCGCCCCGTTGCCCGTCGACCTCGGCCAGTTCCGCCGCGAGTGCGGCAAGCCGGTCATCGGACGGGTGCGGGCCGTGCTGTCCTGGGGCACTCCGCCGTCGACGACGGACCCGGATGCTCTGCCCTACTGGGGAAACCGCATGGACGTCCACGTCCAGCTGCGCCCCGGACGTCCGTACGACGGCAGTGCCTACTTCACCATCGTGGGTGGGGTCGCGGCAGCTTCGATCGACAACGTGACCGGCGAAACCCTTGCTGGCACGGTGATCGCGGAGAACGGCCAGGCGGTCGGCTTCGGCGCGGCGTTTGGCAGCGGAGTGTCGCTGCACGGCCCGCTCGACCCGTCGCTGGCCCCGCAGCAGTACCGGATCCTGGCCCGTGACGTGACGGTCGGCGGCACTTTCGGCCCGCTCACCGGCACGTTCTACGTGGTCAACCAGTACGGCGTCGGCTCGTCGGTGACGCCGGGCGCGGGCGGCTGGTCCGCCTGGCCGACGTGGCAGGACAACACCACGGGGATGCTCGGCTTGTTCCCTTCGGCGGGCGATGACCTCTGGGAGTTCGCCCTCGAGCTGTCCGGCGTGGGCGTCGTGGCCACCAAGCGCGTGCAGCTCGACAACACGCTGAACGCGAGCATCGTCGCCGGTGACACGGTCAACGCAGCTGCCCTGCAGCTGAACACGTTCGCCGAGTGCCGCGTGCCCAAGGCTCCGCTCACGGGCACGTTCGTCGCGAGGGACAAGCACTTCCTGTCCTGGTCGATCACCGTGGTGGGTGGCCCCTCGGGTGGGGTCTTCCACCTGCCGGTCGTGACGACGCCGTTCCTGACCACCGCCCAGGAGACGGCGTTCAGTGGCCAGCAGTTCACGATCGACCTGTCCTCGCTCGAGTCGTGCGGCTACGTCGTCGAGCTGGACGTGTCGGACCGGGTCGTCCAGGACAGCGCCTACTTCGGCCGGTCGGTGCCGGTCTACCGAGGCATCTGTGTCGAGTAGCCGTCGACGGTGAGATTGCGTCGACCCGGAAGCGCGACGGCCGCGCTTCCGGGTCGGCGGGTCCCCTAGGGAGCCGAGGTCGCGTGCGCATCCCGGCGATCGGCGTCGATTCGAGCCCGATGCCGGCCCACCGGGTGTACGTCCAGCGTGCCGGTGGACGTCGCGCCGTGTTCCGGTCACCCGGGCTTAGCAGGCGGCGACCCGGTCGCGCAACAGGCAGAACTCGTTGCCCTCCGGGTCGGCGAGCACGTACCAGTGGACGTCGCCCTGGCCGATGTCGACCCGGGTGGCGCCGAGAGCGAGCAGCCGGGCCAGCTCGGTGTCGCGGTCGCCGACGGTGGCGTTGACGTCGAGGTGCAGCCGGTTCTTCACCGTCTTGGCCTCGGGCACCTTGATGAACAGCACGGACGGCACCATCGAGGTGGCGGCGTCAGTGCCGGCCGGCCTGATCTCGACCACGTCGTCCTCGGCGTCGGTCACGACGTAGCCGAGCACCCCGCACCAGAACTGGGCGAGCGCCGCGGGATCGACACTGTCGATGATGATCTCGGTGATGCGGACAGCCATGGCGAAAGCCTAGAGGTGGACAACTCCGGTGACGAGGCCTTTACCGGCGCTGGTCGTCAGCGCGCCGCCGGGGCCCTTGCCCGTCAGCGTCCACCGATAGGCCCCCGTAGCGAGGCGGTGGCCATGTGAGTCGCGACCACCCCAGGCCACGCGGACCCATCCGGTCGGTGCGGATCCGTTGCTGGTGACGACAACTTTGCCCTTGGCTGACCGCACCTGCAGGGTCCAGGAAACGAGCGGCCGGGTCGTCTCGAAGGTGGCCACGAACGGCGCCTTGGTCACGGGCGCAAGGACGGGGACGGCGCGCGGTGGTGCCGTCACCAACGAGGCAATGGGAACGACCACCGCCTGGCCGGCGAGGTCGACGTACGACATCGCGGTGTCGCTCAGCGAGAGCCCGTTCACCACGCTGGCGCCCGCCACGGTCTGGTCTGCGCCGCTGGCGAGGGAGTAGAGGTGCAGGCCGTGGCCGGCGTCCGCGTACGCGACCAGGCCGTTCGACTGCACGGGGTCACTGAACGGCAGGGTGAGCAGCTTGTGTGAGCTGAGCTGGTACGCGCCCGAGATGCGTCGGGAGTCGTTGAGTCCCCACTCCGGCCACGTGATCCAGTCGCCCGACAGGTTGATCCTGCCGTGGTCACCACGCGGGTCGCTGGGCGGACCGGCGGGGGCGACCTGCCGGTCGGCGAGCCGGGGCTTGGCCAGGTCACGCAACCAGACCGACCCGTCATTCCTCTCGTACGCCAGCCAGTGGTCGCTGATCGCACTGATGTCGGGCACCGTCATCCAGTGGCTGCCGTAGTGGTTGAGGTCGAGCAGCCGTGTGCGCCCGTGAAAGGCCGCGGTGTCGTCGCGTACCTCGTCGAAGGCGAGCAGGCGGTGGCCGGACATGGTGAGGGCGATGAAGGGGCCGTCGACCGGGATGCGCCACGGCTTCAGGGTTGCGCCGGTGATCGTGAGCGTCGCCTTGCCCCCGATGCCCCCTTGGCCGGCAACGGTGGAGACGACGGCGGTACGGGGACCATCGGTCACCACCTGGTTGATCACGGCACCCGCGGGTGAACGAACGACACGGGTCCTGCCGAGACGGATCGCACCGCCCTTGAGGGTGAGTGCCGCGATGGTGGCGCTACTACCGTCGACGGCGATGGACGACTGCTGGCCGGTGCTCTCGCTGATCGGGCCCGCGCTGCCCGTCTCCAGGTCCATCAGGTCGCCCAGGACGGCGGAGCCGGCGGTGACCCGGTAGACCCCGAAGCCGCCCGGCCCAGCGGTGACGGTCGCGAAGTCGTTGCCGCCCACCGCCGCGACGCTGAACCCGTCGTACTCCGGTGCCGCGGCGGCGACGGTCACCCCGGTCACGGCGGACGGCTCGGGCGCGGTCGTGAGGGTGTCCGGGGCAGTGCTGTAGGAGTAGCGGCTCGGCGAGTCGATCCAGGCGCTGGCCGTGTCGGTGATCGCGATCGCCCTGGTGGTCACGGGGATCGAGCGGCTCTCCGGTGCGGAGCCAGGAGCAGAGCGCGGGAAACGGAACAGCGTGCCGCCGCTGGCATACGCGATAAATCCCGGGCTCAACGCAATGTCGGTGCGACTGGAGCCGATGAGGGTCCAGGTGCCGGTGGCGAAGTCGAGGTAGTAGCTGCCCCCGCCGGCGTAGCCGGCGGCCCCGT
Source organism: Acidothermaceae bacterium B102 (assembly GCA_033097465.1). Classification (GTDB taxonomy): domain Bacteria; phylum Actinomycetota; class Actinomycetes; order JAWWOL01; family JAWWOL01; genus JAWWOL01. The sequence continues at coordinate 451,681 of AP028633.1, read as the reverse complement.
TGCCGACCTGGCCGTCGGACCCGTACAAGATGGTTGCGGCAAGTCCGCCGCTGTCGGCCGTGACCTGGTTGATGGCCCGGACGCCGGCCACCGGGAGGGGGAACTCGCGGGTTGGCGCGCCGATGGTCGAGGTCAGCACCAGCGCGTCCGTCGTACCGGCGACGCCGATCCGGGCGTCGATCCAGCCAGTGCCGGTGCCGCGGGGCAGCGAGTCCACGGTGTCGTCCGTGACGTCGTAGGCGTCCGCGCTCTCGGCGACCCCGAGGTCTTGCCGTACACCGGTGGAGAGGCTGACGCCGGTCAGCTCGGGCAGGGTGCCGGGCGCGCGGTACGCCCACCCGACGAGCTGGTCGCCGACGAGGGAGACGGTCTGGGACAGCCCGGCGGTCTGATGGGCTGTCGATCCCGCCGACCGGACGAAGGCCGTCTCCTCCACCGCCTGGTCGACCCAGTGGGCGTAAGCGATGCCATTGGCCGAGGCGACGAGCCCGTTGGTCCGGTGGGCCTGAGGCGGAGCTGGAACGACCAGCTGGCCGGGGATGGTGACGATCGTGGTGGGTGTCGCCGCGGCCGCCGTTCCCATCGCGAGGCCGCACGTGAGCACAGCGACGGCGGTCGTACGGACGCAGCGCAGCATTGCTTCCCCCGGTGTTGGCGTCCCGGCATCCTGTCAGAACGCCTGCCCACCGTCAGGGCAATGCGTCAGCGCATCGTGTCGAGGATGGCGCTCAGGTCGTCTGCGGTGGTCAACGGGTTGACGATCGCGAAGCGGGTGCAGACCTGACCGCGGTGCTTGCTGGGCGTCACGAAGGCGACCTGGTCGGCGAGCAGCCGCTGCGACCACTCCGAGTAGTCCTCCGGGCTCCAGCCGATGCGCTCGAAGACCAGCACGCTGAGCTCCGGGGGTACGAGGAGCCGCACGTGGTCGGCGGCGTCGATGAGGTCGGCGCCGGCGCGGGTGACCGTCAGCGTCTGCTCGACCGCGTCGCGATAGGCGTCGGTGCCGTGCATGGCGAGGGAGAACCAGAACGGCAGGCCGCGCGCGCGCCGGCTGAGCTGGATCGCGTAGTCGGACGGGTTCCAGTCGCCCTCGACGGTGACCGGGTCGAGGTAGTCGGCGTGCTGGGTGTGCGCCGCCCGGCCGTGGGCGGGGTCGCGATAGAGCAGCGCGCAGCAGTCGAACGGCGCGAACAACCACTTGTGCGGGTCGACGATGAACGAGTCGGCCTGCTCGATGCCGTCGAACAGGTGGCGGACGCTCGGTGCGGCGAGCCCGGCGCCTCCGTACGCACCGTCGACGTGGAACCACCAGCCGTGCCGGCGGGCGACCGCGCCGACGCCGGCGAGGTCGTCGATGATGCCGAGGTTGGTGCTGCCGGCCGTGGCCACGACCGCGAAGATGCCGTCGCGCACCGCCGGCTCCAGCGCCCGTACCGTCTGCTCGAGCGTCGTGCCGACGAGCCGCCCGCGGTCGTCGCCGGGCACCTCGACCACGTCGACGTCCATGACGACGCGCAGCGCGTGCTTGACCGAGGAGTGCGTCTCCTGCGTGACGCAGACCGCCCACCGCGCGGGGAGCGTGGTGCGCGTGCGCTTGGCGTGCTCGCGGGCCGCCACGAGCGCGGACAGGTTGCCGCCGGTGCCTCCCTGGACGAAGACGCCGCCCGAGGTCTCCGGCAGTCCGCAGAGGTCGGCGATCCAGCGCAACGCCTGGTTCTCGGCATAGACCGCACCTGATCCCTCGAGCCACGAGCCCCCGTACACGCTCGACACGCCCACGAGCATGTCGAACGCGGCGGAGGCGCGGGTGGGGGCGCTGGGGATGAAGGACAGGTAGCGCGGGTTGTCGACGGACAGGCACGCGGGTGCCAGGACGTCGTCCCACAGCGCGAGCGCCCGACGCCCGCCCATGCCGCCCTCGGTGATGGTCGCGCCGGCCGTCTCGACCAGCTGGTCGTACGTCTGGGGGAAGTCGAGCGGAGCCTTCAGGGCGAGCCTGCGCAGGCAGGATTCGGCCAGGGCGCGGGCGGTCAGGTCGTCGTCAACGTTGTACTCGTGCATCCGCCCGACACTAGCCTCACGCCGTAGCAGACGGAGTGCTCAGGCACTCGCTGGGGGTCCGCGGCCGCTGCCCGTACCATAGAGGGGTTGCCGCACCCGTTTGCCCGGTCCCGGCGACCCCTCCGATCTTCGACCAAAGGCTGAAGCGTGCCCACCAGCGAGACCAATGTCCTGAAGGCCAAGCGCGAAGACATTCGCAACGTCGCGATCATCGCGCACGTCGACCACGGCAAGACCACGCTCGTCGACGCGATGCTCTGGCAGTCCGGCGCGTTCTCCGAGCACCAGGCCGAGAACGACTCGGTACGCGAGCGGGTCATGGACTCGATGGACCTCGAGCGCGAGAAGGGCATCACGATCCTCGCGAAGAACACCGCGGTACGCCACGGCGGCGTGACGATCAACATCATCGACACCCCGGGCCACGCTGACTTTGGTGGCGAGGTCGAGCGCGGTCTCGAGATGGTGGACGCCGTCCTGCTGCTCGTCGACGCGTCCGAGGGCCCGCTGCCCCAGACCCGGTTCGTCCTGCGCAAGGCGCTGCAGAAGCGCATGCCGGTCGTGCTGGTCATCAACAAGGTCGACCGCCCCGACTCCCGCATCGCCGAGGTCGTCGACGAGACGTACGAGCTGTTCCTCGACCTCGACGCCGACGAGCACCAGATCGAGTTCCCGATCGTGTACGCGAGCGCCAAGGCGGGCCGGGCGTCGCTCAACCGCCCCGAGAACGGCGAGATGCCGGACAGCCCCAACCTCGAGCCGCTCTTCGACACGATCATGAACACCGTGCCTGCGCCCTCCTACACCCCGGGCGCGCCGCTGCAGGCCCACGTCACCAACCTGGACGCGTCGCCCTACCTCGGCCGGCTGGCGCTGTGCCGGGTGCACGAGGGCACGATGAAGAAGGGCCAGACCGTCGCCTGGTGCAAGGCCGACGGCACCATCGAGCGGGTCAAGCTGACCGAGCTGCTCGGCACCCAGGCCCTCGAGCGGGTCCCGATCGACGAGGCCGGCCCCGGCGACATCGTGGCCATCGCCGGCATCCCCGAGATCACCATCGGCGAGACCCTGGCCGACCCCGAGAACCCCGTCGCGCTGCCCGTCATGACGATCGACGAGCCGTCGATCTCCATGACCATCGGCATCAACACCGCGCCGCTGGCCGGCGAGAGCGGCAAGAAACTCACTGCCCGCCTGGTCAAGAATCGCCTCGACGCCGAGCTCGTCGGCAACGTGTCGATCCGTGTGCAGGAGACCGAGCGCCCCGACACCTGGGAGGTCCAGGGCCGTGGTGAGCTGCAGCTCGCGATCCTGGTCGAGATCATGCGCCGCGAGGGCTTCGAGCTGACGGTCGGCAAGCCTCAGGTCGTCACCCGCATCGTCGACGGCAAGCTGCACGAGCCGATGGAGCGCCTCACCATCGACGCCCCGTCGGACTACCAGGGCGTCCTGATCCAGCTGCTCGCGCTGCGCAAGGGCCGGCTCGAGCAGATGGTCGACCACGGCACCGGCTGGATCCGCATGGAGTACATCGTCCCGGCCCGCGGCCTCATCGGCTTCCGTACCGAGTTCCTCACCGAGACCCGCGGCACCGGCCTGCTGCACCACGTGCACGAGCGGTACGAGCCGTGGCACGGCGAGCTGCGGACGCGGCCGACCGGCTCGCTCGTCGCCGACCGTCGCGGTCCCACGACCGGCTTCGCGCTGGCCAACCTGCAGGACCGCGGCACGATGTTCGTCGGCCCCGGCATCGAGGTCTACGAGGGTATGATCGTGGGCGAGAACTCCCGGTCGGACGACATGGATGTCAACCCCACCAAGGAGAAGAAGCTCACCAACATGCGCCAGTCCTCCGGTGACATCCTGGTGCCGCTGATCCCGCACAAGGTGCTGAGCCTCGAGCAGGCCCTGGAGTTCTGTCGCGAGGACGAGTGCGTCGAGGTCACCCCGGCGACGGTCCGCATCCGCAAGGTCATCCTCATGGGCCAGGAGCGCAACAGCCGCCGGGCCAAGAACGCGATGCGGTCCCGCGAAGGCGCAGCCGCGGAGTAGTACGGCACCACACGACACAGCCGCAGTACTGCCGATCTGGCCTTCAGCCGCCAGATCCGCAGTACTGCGGCTGAGTTGTCTCCGGTTGACCTAGTACTGGAAGGCGTCCGCGAGGGCGGCCAGCTGCGCCGCGGTCTGGGCGAGCTCGTCGGCGGCGCGCTGGGCCGAGGTGACCCCCTCGGTCGTGGCGGCTGCCGACTCGGCGACCGAGTCGATGTTGGCCGTGATGGCGGCCACGCCGTCTGCCGCGTCGGCGACCCCGTTGCGCATCGTGCCCGCGGTCAGGGTCTGCTCCTCGACGGCGTGCGCGATGGTGCTCTGGTTGTCGTCGATGCCGCGGACGGTGGAGGCGATCCGGGCCAGCACGTCGACCACTTCCCGTACCGAGTCCTGCATTGCCGTGACGACGTCGGCGACCTCGTCGGTCGAGTCCGAGGTGGTACGGGCGAGGCTCTTGACCTCTTCGGCGACGATCGCGAAGCCGCGGCCCTGAGCACCGGCGCGGGCCGCCTCGATGGTCGCGTTGAGGGCTAGCAGGTGGGTCTGCTCCGCAACGCTGCGGATGACGGTGACCGTGGCGCCGATCTGGGTGGACGAGTCGCGCAGCACCGACAGCACGGCCTCGGCGCGGTCGGCGAGCGAGGCCGCCTCGCGAGCGGTGGCGGCGGCGTCCGACGCGCTGTCGGCGACCTCGCGCATCGACCCGGAGAGCTGGGCGGTGCCCGTGGCGACGGCGGTGACGTTCTCGTTGACGGTACGGGCCGCGGCAGAGACGCTGCGGGCCTGGCTGGCCGTCTCCTCGGCGGAGGCGGCGAGCTGCTGGCTCACGGCGGACAGCTCGTGCGAGGCGTTGTCGACGATCTTGGACCGGCCGGCGATCTCACCGAGGGCGGACCGGATGTCACCGACGGCCGAGGTGAGGGCGCTGACCATGCGCCCGATCTCGTCCTTGCTGGACTTGCCGAAGGTCGCCGTGAGGTCGCGCTTAGCCAGCTGCTCGAGGCCGGCGACGCAGCGGTCGATCGGCCGGATGATCGAGCGGGAGATCAGGCTGTTCAGCAGGAAGATGACGAGGACGGCCGCGCTCAGGGCGGCGATCAGCACCACCTTCTCGAGGTTTTCGGCCTGGTCGGCGGACTTCTTGGTCGTGACCGCTGCGGCGTTGAGCTGCACCTGGAAGGCGGCCATGTGGGCGTCGACCTTGTCGAACGCGACGTCGAACTTCTCGGCGAGAACGCGAGCGTCGTCGACGTTGAACTTGGCCTCGGTGGCGGCCTTCTGACCCAGGGCGATCACGTTCGCCGCCTCGGTCCACAGCTGGTTGGCCGCAGGCTTGAGCTTGGGCGGCAGCTTGGACGCGGCCACCGTTGCCTGGGCCGACTGCCACTCCGCCGCGAAGCCCTCGTACTCGGTGATCGTCGTGATGATGTCGGCGACGTGCTCCTGGGCGATGGCCTCAAACACGTCGCCCCGGACGCCGTACTCCGCCGCCGCGCCGGCGAGCTGCTTGTCGATGATGGAGGAGAGCTCTTGCTGACGGTTGGCCGCTGAGGTCGCCTTCTGGGCGCCCCACAGTCCGGTCCCACCGACGGCGAGCAGGAAGAGGACGGCGAGCAGGCTGACCGCGAGCAGCTTGCGGCGGATTGTCCAGAGCACGGCGGGTCCTTAGGTAGAGAGTCCGTCCTTACTTCGGCTGCTTGTCGCAGGTCTGGAGCACCGATCTTTGTCGGGGTCAGGTCGTAGGGTCGTGGGCATGCCTACGACTGACCCTGTCCGCCCTGCCGAGCCCCGCCTGCTGTTGGTCCACGCCCACCCGGACGACGAGACCATCGGCACCGGCGTGACCATGGCGTCGTACGTCCACGCGGGTGCCCGGGTCACCCTCGTGACCTGCACCCTCGGCGAGGAGGGCGAGGTGCTCGTGCCCGAGCTCGCCCATCTCGCCGCCGACCAGGACGACGCCCTCGGCCCCCAGCGCATCCTCGAGCTCGACGCCGCCATGCGGGTGCTCGGCGTGACCGACCACCGGTTCCTCGGCGGCCCCGGCCGGTGGCGCGACTCCGGCATGATCGGGCTGCCGACCAACGAACGCCCCGACTGCTTCTGGCAGGCCGATCTCGACGAAGCCACCCGCCAGCTCGTGGCGGTGATGCGCGAGGTACGCCCCCAGGTCGTGGTCACCTACGACGAGAACGGGGGGTACGGGCACCCCGACCACATCCAGGCCCACCGGGTGACGCTGGCGGCGTACGACGCCGCTGGCGACCGCGAGCGCTGGCCTGAGCTGGGCGAGCCCTGGGCGGCGGCCAAGCTCTACTACAGCGTGCTGCCCAAGTCGGTCCTGCAGCAGGGCATCGATTACTTCCGCGAGCGGGGTGAGTCCAGCTTTTGGGGCGAGGAGGTCACCAGCGCCGACCAGCTCCCCATGGGCACCCCGGACGAGTTGGTCACCACGAGGGTCGACGCCGCCGACTTCTTCGCGGCCAAGATGGACGCGATGCGGGCCCATGCGACCCAGATCGCGGTCGACGGGCCGTTCTTCGCCCTTGCTGATGGCGTGGGCCTGACCTCGTGGGGCACCGAGTACTACCAGCTCGTACGCGGCGCGATCGGTGACCAGGACGGCGAGGGGGGCCTCGAGACCGACCTGTTCAGCGGCCTGCGGGACTGAGCCGTCCGGCCTGCACCCAAACGGGTGAAATGGTGACCGAGAGTAGCGGTGACGGGTTGTGGCCTGAGAGGATCGGGGAGCACCACCGAGCACTACGGCGTCGGGTCCTGGATCCGGCTCTCTCCTTATCGGCACCGACTGTTGCGGGCTTGAGCGATTCCGGCGAAGTTTTTTCCCGGGATGGTCGAGTCGGCCGGTCACCACCTCGCCTGGGGGCGTCGCATGACCTTTCCGTCCACCACCCCGGCACAGCTGACCAGCGACCGCGTGTTCGAGGCGCGTGAGGCCGACGTCGGCCGCATGCGCACCTCGCGGATGCACGCTCGCCAGGCCAAGCTCGGCCTGTTCGTCGCGGCGATCGCGGTCTGGGTGGTGGTGCGCTCGATGCGCGGCCTCTGGGTGCTCCCGGCGATGCCGCACATCGACTGGCTGCTCGTCACGCCGTTCGTGTTCTTCATGCTGCTGATCGCGATGATCGGCGCGCAGTTCTTCTTCACCGGCCGCTCGCCGCACGTGGTCATCCGGCCCGAGCAGATCGACATCAGCCTCGACGACGTCCGCGGCATCGACCCGGTCAAGGACGAGGTCATCCGCTCGCTCAACCTGTTCCTGCAGCACACCACCTTCGAGCGCGAGATGGGTGGTCGCGCCCGCCGCGGCCTGCTCTTCGAGGGCGGCCCGGGTACGGGCAAGACCCACACCGCCAAGGCGATGGCCCGCGCCGCCGGCGTCCCCTTCCTGTACGCGTCCGCCACGTCGTTCCAGTCCGGCCTGCAGGGAGCGACCTCCCGCAAGGTGCGTTCGTACTTCAAGCAGATGCGCAAGCTCGCCCACCAGGAGGGCGGCGCCATCGGCTTCATCGACGAGTTCGACGCCATCGGTGGTGCCCGCTCGGGCATGACCATGACCCCGGCGCCGGCGCTCTTCCACGACCACTCCGGCTGCGGCGGCCTGGTCGGCCTGCCGTCCACCTACGCGGCGGCGGCCCCCGGACCGATCAGCACGCAGTTCACCGGCGGCGGTGACATCGGGACAGCGGTCAACGAGTTGCTCGTCCAGCTGCAGTCCTTCGACGAGCCGGTCGGGTTCGCCAAGCTCACCGGCAAGCTGATCGACAAGCTCAACCTGTTCATCCCCGACCGCCGGGCGATCAAGAAGAAGCCGGTCAAGACGGCCAACATCATGCTCATCGCAGCGACCAACCGGGCCGACAACCTCGACCCCGCCCTGCTGCGCCCGGGCCGCTTCGACCGCCGCCTCACCTTCGAGGTGCCCGACCGCAACGGACGCCGCGAGCTCGTCGACCACTTCCTGGCCCGCAAGGCCCACGACAGCGATCTCGACGACCCGACGACCCGCGACGCAATCTCCGCGGTGACGAGCGGTTTCACGCCGGCGATGCTCGAGGGCATGTTCGACGAGGCGCTGATCAACGCCGTGCGCTACGGCCGCGACAAGATGAGCCGCCAGGACACCGAGACCGCGCGCCTCACGATGACCGTGGGCATGGGCCAGCCGAAGGCGTACACCGAGCACGAGCGCACGATCATCGCGACTCACGAGGCCGGTCACACGACGGTCGCTTGGCTCGTCGCGCCGCACCGCCGGCTCGAGGTGCTCTCGATCGTCAAGCGCCGCGACTCGCTCGGCCTGCTCGCGCACGGTGACCCCGAGGACGTCTACACCCGGTCCCGTCAGGAGCTGTCCAACCTGATGAAGATCGCGATGGGCGGCCAGGTCGCCGAGGTGCTGTTCTTCGACGACATGACGACCGGCCCCGGCGGCGACCTGCTCTACGCGACCAACGTCGCCGCGATGATGGTCGGAGCCAGCGGCATGACCGACACCCTCATCTCGTACATGGCCATCCAGAACAGCGCCTTCAACGACACCAACATCGTCGGCCGCGTCCTGGCCGACGCCGAGGGGCGCGAGCGGGTAGAGCGTCTGCTGCAGGAGCAGCGCGAGGCGGTCAAGGGTCTGCTCTCGCGCAACATGCACCTGGTCGTTGCCCTGCGCGACGCCCTGATCGAGCGGGACGAGCTGATCGGCCACGAGATCACCGATGTGCTCGAGCAGGCCCAGGCGGCGCATTCGGGTCAGGTCATCGACCTGCGCGACCAGCCGGCGATCGGTGCGGCCCCCTCGGTCGCCGCCAGCGACATGCTGGGCCTGCCGGGTCACGACTAGTCTGGGCCGGTGAGCAGCGAGCCCGTACCGCCGGCCGAGCCGGCGACCCCTTCTCCGCTGCTGCGCGAGCTGGTCACCGCGCTGACCTACTCGATGGTGTTGGTGGCCGGGCTGCTGCTGGCACTGCTGGGTGCCTTCCACGTGGCCAGCCGGCCGGCCTTCCTCGGCGTCCACTGGCCGGTCGCCGTGCTGGTGGCGGTCGTAGGCAACCTCGCGCTCGGCCTGCTCGGCGGGTGGGGGTTGCAGGGCAGGGGCGGCGCCGCGGTCGCGTTCCTCGGCTGGATCGTCGGGGTCGGCATCGTCATGTTCGGCGGCTCGGACGACGTCGTGATCGGTGGCTCGCCGGGTGACTGGGTGCCGCTGGGCTTCCTCGTGGCGGGTGCGGTGGCCGGCGTGGTCGCCGTCGTGCTCGCGATGCGGTTCCTCGACCCTGGCCTGCGCACACCGCCGCCCACCTATGGGGCCGATCCTGGGTCTTCACTCCGGGCCTCCGGGCGCCGATGACCGGCTGAGGCCCGGTGTCCGCCAGGCCCGTACCGCGTGGGCTTGACCGAAGGTGGCGCTGTGGCGATCGAGGTGCCCGACACCCGGGCGTTCGCCGACCCCCCGCCGCGTCGGCGTCGAGCCGCCGCACCACCCGTCGAACCCGCTGAGCTCGAACACGCTGAGCTCGAACCCGCTGAGCTCGTCGTCGCCGAGCCGGCGGCCGCCGAGTCTGCGTTCAGCAAGCCGGTACGGCGCCGCCGTGCGGCCGTCGTCGAGACCGCTCCTGCGCCGGTCGCGGAGCCGGTGATCGAGCCGGTCGCCGCCTCCGCCTTCAGCCGCCCGGTCCGGCGCCGGCCCAAAGCCGAGCCTGCGCCCGTACCGGAGCCAGTCGCTGTTGCCGCCGAACCCGCCGTGGACGAGGCGCCCCCCGTTGTTGCGCCCCCCGTTGAGGCGTCGGTCGTTCCTGAGGCGCCGGTCGTCGAGGAACGTCGCGGGGTCGAGGGCGTTGCCGAGGAGGTGGCCGAGCTCACCGACACGGTGGTCGTCCGGCTGGCCGGTACGCGGTACTCGGTGGCCATGGACGCTGTCGCCGAGGTCGGCCGGCCGCCGCACGTGACCCGCGTGCCCGGGGTACCGGCCTGGATCGCCGGCGTCGCCAACTGGCGTGGCCGGGTGCTGCCGGTCGTCGACCTGCGGGTGCTGCTCGGCGCACCGACCCTTGAGCTCGGCATGAGCGGACGGATTCTCGTGCTCGCCCGCGACGGCGTGACCCTGGCCTTCCTCGCCGAGCGGGTCGAAGGCGTCGTCAGCCTCGAGATGGACGCCCTCGAACCGGTCCTCGCGACGCTGTCCCGTACCACCGCCTCGATCCTTGCCGGGCAGCTCACCCACCCGGACGGGCCCATCGCCGTGCTGGACCTCGACACGATCTTCGGCCTGCGCTCTCAGCTGCCCCGCGTACGCCGCGCCGGCTGAACCCTTCAGGACACGCTCCTTCGTCCCGATGGTTGCCCGAGAGCTCGTCCTGGGAGGACACCGGTGGATTTTGCCAAACGCCTGTCGCGCGTTGTCGCGGCCGCGACGTGGAGCAGCCTGCTGCTCGCGATCGCCGGCGTCCTGGTCGAGGACAGGTACAACGCCCGGGTGCACGTGCACCTCATGGCGTTCTGGCTGTGGTGCATCGTCGGCGCCCTGGTAGCGATGGCGCTTACCATCCTGCCGTTCGCCGCGCGGCACAACGCCCGCGTCGAGGAGGTCGCCTGGATCTACCGGCTGGCCCTGCTCTGCGCTGACGTGCTGTTCGTCTCGGCCGTGGTCGCTGTCTCCGGCGGGCTCAACGGCCCGATGTGGATGTTGTACGTGCCTCTGGTGCTCTTCGCGTCCGTCGCCACGCGGCAGTGGCAAGGGTTGCTGGTCGGGTTCGCGTCGAGCATCGGCCTCGTCGTCGCCGGCTGGGACTCGGGCACCCTCAACAAGGCCAACCTCGCGATCGTCATCGTCGTCGCTGCGCTCGTCCCGATGGTCGCGTGGTTCAACGGCACGCTCGCCTCCGCGGTGTGGAGCTTGCGGCAGACCGCGACCGACGACCACGACCGGCTGCAGACCCGCGTCATGGAGCTCACCGAGGACCTCGCCATCGCGGCGAGCGGCAACCTCGCCGTCACCATGAAGATCAAGCCCGAGGACAGCGAGGCGCTCGCCGACCTGGCCATGGCGTTCGGCCAGACCCTCGGCGACCTGCGCCAGCTGGTGACCCGCATCCGCAGTGGCGGCGAGCAGATCGCTGCCGCGGCCGGTGAGCTGCTGGCCACTGCCGAGGAGCACGCCGCCTCCGCGACCGAGCAGTCCTCCGCCGTGTCCGAGACCACGTCCACGATTGAGGAGCTGGCCGCGACGGCCGCCCAGATCGCCGAGACCGCCGAGGCTGTCGCCCGCTACGCCGCCGAGACCCTGCGCCACGCCGAGGAGGGCCGTACCGCGGTCTCTGCTTCTGTGCAGGCGATGGACACGATCGCGACACGGGTCGACTCGATCGCCACCCGAGCGCTGTCCCTGGGCGAGAAGTCGCAGGAGATCGGCCGCATCATCGTGGTCATCAACGACCTGTCGGACCAGACCAACCTCCTTGCGCTGAACGCCGCCATCGAGGCTGCCCGGGCCGGCGAGCACGGACGCGGGTTTGCCGTCGTGGCAGCGGAAGTACGCAAGCTGGCGGAGCGCGCGCAGGAGTCGACCGGCCAGATCTCGGCCCTCGTGACCGAGATCCAGGGCGAGACCAACGCCACGATCATCGCCTCCGAGGAAGGTGCCAAGGAGGTCCGTACCGGAACTCAACTGGCCCGCGGCGTCGTCTCCGCCCTCGAGCGCATCTCCGGCATGGTCGACGAGACCACCACCGCGGCCAAGGAGATCTCGATCGCCACGCAGCAGCAGCGCTCGGCGTCGGACCAGGTCGTGGCCGCAATGACCGCCGTGTCGGACGTGTCGCGTCAGTACGCGGTCGGCTCGCGCCAGGCCGCCGCCGCTGCCGCCGAGCTCAACCAGCTCGCTGCCGAGCTGCGCGCCTCGATCAGCCAGTTCCGCACCTGACCCTGCCGCGCGCTTGCGATCACTGTCGGGATCCGTACTTCATTCCGGCCAATTGCGGTACGGAACGCGACAGTGATCGCTACTCATAGCCCGGCCTCCTCGCGTACTTCGCGAATGATCGTGCTCCGTCGGCACGCAATGTCCTCGGCGGAGCAATAGAGCGTCGGCCACCCTGCGCGGACCAGACGGTTGTGCCGGCGATGGTCGCGGAGTCGCTGGTCTGGCTGGGCGTGGTGTTTGCCGTCGTACTCGATGCCGGCGCGCCTGCGCAGTCGATAGCCCATGTCCAGTCGGGCGACGAACCTGCCGTCGACGTCCCGCGCCACGATCTGCGTCTCCGGCCGCGGCAGCCCACCGTCGAGCACCAGGACCAGCCGCAACCGGGACTCCTGAGGGCTTTCCGCGCCGGCGTCTGCCAGCTCCAGCACGCGTCCGAGGCGGGCGCCGTCGGGCCAGCTGCGGCCAGCTGCGAATTGCGCAAGGTCGTCCAGAGTGATCAGCCCCTTGTGGAGCAGGGCGTCGACCGCGACGACGGCCTCGCGAAGGTCCGGCCCGCGAGCGAGGTCGTACGCGGTCCTCAGCGGGGTGGTGCACAGGATGCCTTTGACGGTCATGACGTCGCCAGCCGGCAACGGGGCGCGGTGGGGGCGGAGCACCTTCCGGTAGCCCGGGCGCCACGACTGGTCCGCGATCACGTCAACGGGTTCCGGCTTCAGTGGCGCAAGGTCAACCCCGTGCAGCCATGCCGCGGCGATGCCGGAGACGGCCGCTCCCTCGGGCAGTACCAACTGGCTGGCGGCGATGAAGAGGTCGAGGCTGTCCGGCGTGCCGGCGGGCACCCAGAGGTTGCGGTCCAGCGCCCGGAAAAGCGGGCCACCGAGGCGTCGTCTGCTGACGCCGTGCTCGGTGGCGAGGGCGAGTGTCAGCGGCTTCCCTCGCAGGGGCTCGGGGATGGGAGCGGGCGGTTTCACCGGCCTAGGTTGCCCAGGTTCCGTGGCGGGTGCTGCGCGTTGTCCACAGGCAGGGCGATCACTGTCGGGATCCGTACCTGAAACGGCTGCTATGAGGTACGCAAGCCGACAGTGATCGCCCGGGGAGGGGATCTGCGGAACGGTCAAGGTCGCGGGTCACTGTGTCGACGCTGAACAGGTGGCAGGCTGGACTGTCGACGACCCTGAGCTGATCGCGACGTTCCGGGCCGAGGTCGAGGAGCGTCTCGCGTCGCTGCAGGCTGGGCTGCTGCAGCTCGAGGGCAGCCGCCAGCCGCGCCAGGCGATCGCCGGACTCTTCCGCGACGCGCACACGGTCAAGGGGTCCGCGCGCATGCTCGGGCTCGACGGGGTGCTGCAGCTCGCGCACACCAGCGAAGACCTGCTGGGCGCGCTGCGCGACGGCCGGTTCGCGATCAGCGGCACCCTCGTCAACCTGCTGCTCGCCGCGTGCGACGCCATCGGCCGCGCGATCCCCGGGGCAGCGCACCAGCTGGCCGACAGCGACCTCGCCCCGCTCAACGATGTGCTCAAGCGCGCCCTCGCCGGTGAAGACAACCTCGTCGCGCCGCCGCTCGAGGCCGAGGACGTCGAGGTCCAGGACGATCTCCAGGACGACCCGCGCCGCCAGGGCAGTGACTCGGTACGGGTGTCCAGCGAGAAGGTGTACGGGCTCCTCGACATCGTCGGGGAGGCTGAGCTCGGCGCCCGTCGCGTCGAGCAGACGACCGCACGGCTGCTGGCGATGGCGACCGACCACGCCAAGTGGAGCAAGGCGCTCAAGGACTCCCTCGACGAGACGCACCTGACCGACGAGGCCGCCGAGGCGCTGCGCCGGCTGCTGCATGCCGACGAGGGCATGCGTGACACTGCGCGCGGACTCCGCGAGCTCGTCGAGGGCCACCTGGGCCAGATCGCCCGCGTACGCGACGACTCCATGGGTCTCGCGATGGTCCCGGTACGCCGCGTCTTCGCCGCCCTGCCCCGCATCGTCCGCGACGTCGCGACGGCCACCGGCAAGGAGGTCCGCCTCGAGCTGGTGGGCGAGGACGTCGAGCTCGACAAGCAGGTGCTCGACGGGGTGGCCGACGCCCTCAAGCACCTCGTGATCAACGCGGTGGACCACGGCTGCCAGACGCAGGACCAGCGCCGGGCCGCGGGCAAGAAGGGCCAGTCGACGGTACGGGTGGCAGCGCGCTCGTCCGGCGGAACCGTGGTCCTCGAGGTCTCCGACGATGGCGCCGGCATCGACGAGGCCGGGGTACGGGCCAAGGCGATCGAGAGCGGCCTGCTCCCCGCCGACTCCACGGCGAGCGGCTCCGCGCTGTGGCAGCTGCTGTTCGTCCCCGCTTTCTCCACCGCGGGCGTCGTGACCGAGACCAGCGGCCGCGGAGTCGGGCTCGACGTCGTCCAGTCGGCGGCCGAGGAGCTTGGCGGCAACGTCGAGGTCATCTCGGTGGCGGGTCGCGGCACGACGTTCCGCATGACGTTGCCGGTGACGCTCGGGGTGCTGCGCTGTCTCGTGGCACGGGTCGGCGACGAGGTGTACGCGGTGCCGGTGTCGGCCGTTGTCGCGTCGATGTCCCTGCGTGACGCGGAGATCCACCAGGTCGCCGGTGCCACGGTCCTCGTACGACAGGGTCAGAACGTGCCGTTGCTCGACCTCGGGGCGACGCTGGGGGTGAGCGGTGAGCGGGCGCCTCGTGCGGCCCTCGTCGTGCGCCACGGCGAGCGTCAGCTGGCCTGGGCCGTCGACCGGCTCGAGACCGAGATGGAGCTGGTGGTCAAGGAGCTCGGGCCGTTCCTGGGCCGGCTGCCTTTGGTCACCGGCGCCACCATCGTCGGCGACGGCACGGTCGTCTGCCTGCTCGATCTGCGTGAGCTGGCCGACCAGGCCACGGGCACGTCCGCCGGTGTCCTGGTGTCGTCGGCCTCCGCCCTTCCCGAGGGCTCGGCCCACGGCCGGCCCAGCGCGGAGCGTCGGCCGCGGGTGCTCGTCGTCGAGGACTCCGTCGGCGTACGGGAGCTCGAGCGGGTCATCCTCGAGGGCGCGGGCTACGACGTCGAGACTGCGGTCGACGGACTCGACGGTGCTTCCAGGCTAGGCTCGAATCCGGCAGACCTCGTCGTCTCGGACGTGGAGATGCCGGGCATGGACGGTTTCACCCTGACCCGCACGATCCGCCGTACCAAGGGTTGGGAGCAGGTGCCCGTCGTCATCATGACCTCGTGTGGTGATGACGCGGACCAGCGAGCAGGCCTCGAGGCCGGGGCCAGCGCGTACCTGCTGAAGCAGGAGTTCGACCAGTCCTCCCTGGTCGACATCGTTCGCCGACTCATCGGCCGCTAAGAGCAGGGGACCCACCGCATGCCGACCGTGGTCATCGCCGACGACAGCCCCACGCTGCGTCGCATCGTCTCGTCCGTCCTCACCAAGGAGGGCTATGACGTCGTCATCGCCGAGGACGGCGTCGAGGCGATCCAGGCCGTCTTCCGGACGATGCCCGACGCCTGCGTCTTCGACGTGCAGATGCCGCGCGTGTCCGGCTACGTGGCCGCGCGGGTGGTCAAGGACGACTGGCAGACCGCGGACATCCCGATCATCCTGCTGACCTCGCTCGACGCCGCCAGCGACCGCTACTGGGGCAAGATGGTCGGCGCCGAGCGCTACCTCTCCAAGGACTTCGAGGCGCCCGAGCTGGCCGAGGCCGTCGCCGAGGTGCTGGCCGAGAAGGCCAAGGCCCGCGGTGGCGCACCCAACCTCAAGGCCGACCCGGTCGAGCTCAGCGCCGACGACGTCCTCCAGCGGGTCTGCGACATCCTCGACCGCAAGCTGTTCGAGACCAGCGTCCAGGCCGAGGTCATCGGCCTCGCCGGCGGCAGCCTCAGCTTCGAGGCCACCATCGAGGAGCTGCTCAAGCAGCTGCAGCGCTTCGTCGACTACGACCTCTGCTCGGTGCTCATCCCCGAGGAGCGGGTCGCGTACGTGGGAGTCGCCCACGAAACGGCCGTCAGCCACTACGACGAGTTCCTCGACGCGGCGGCCGGATCGCTGACCGAGGCCACCGGGGTCAACCTGCCGGCCGACCTGCTCGACGCCCGCGTCGCCGACCCCGACGGACTGCTCGACGAGGACGACGACTCGACGCCCATGGCGACCTACCTGTCGATGCCGCTGCGGGGGCGCGGCGGCAAGGTGGTCGGGCTGCTGGCCCTGTCCAGCGCGACCAAGAACGCGTTCGGCGAGGCGGCCCTGTCGACCCTCAAGCTGATTGCAACGCCCGCCGCCGTCGTCATCGCGAGCGCCCAGACCAGCCACTCCGGCTGAGCGGGTGCGCCTGCGCGCGCACAGGTAATGTCGGACCTATGACGGTCGACCGGGTGGTTCCCCCAGCGGCCTACCGGCACGCGCTGGGTCACTTCGCCACCGGCATCGCCGTCATCACGACGCGCCAGGACGGGCGCGACCACGCGATGACGGTCAACTCGTTCGCGTCGGTCTCCCTCGACCCGCCGCTGGTGCTGTTCTCCTGCGAGAAGATTGCCCGCTTTCACGAGGCCGTGACCGCTTCTGGCTCGTGGGTCGCGTCAGTGCTGGCGGCAGACCAGGCCGAGGCATCACGCTGGTTCGCCTTGCGTGGCAGGCCTTTTGAGGATCAGTTCACCGGTTTCGAGACCCGGCAAGCCCTGGAGGTCGAGGCGCTCGTCCTGCAGGGCTGCATCGCTGCCATCGAGTGCCGCACGGTCGGCGCGTACGAAGGGGGCGACCACACCGTCATCGTCGGCGAGGTCGTCGCTGTCTCGGTACGGGAGCCTGCGGTCGAGCCGCTCATCTACTACGGCGGCGGCTACCGCACGCTGGCCGACGAGGGCGCGAGCAGGTAGCAGATCTCGGTCGTGACCTCAGCCGGGTCGTCGCGGTGCGGGCCGTAGATCTCCCAGCGCGGGCCGGCTGGATGCAGCCCCTGCTCGCGGCACCAGTCCAGCACTCTCTCGTGTGCCGAGCCCAAGCCCGCGTACGACCCGTGGTGGACCGTCGTCGCGACCTGGCCTGCTGGCAAGGCGGAGGTGCGCACCCGACCGGTCAACGGAGGAGCGGCGTCGAGCAGCACGCCCACCTCGACATGGGGCACGTCGTCGAGGTAGAGCATCACGTTGGGGCAGCCGCTGCGGATCTCTGCAGCCTTGAGGCAGGTCCAGACCTCGCCGAGCAGCACCGGCCACAGCTGCCCGAACTCAGGCCAGGACGTGGCAGCAGCGACCACGACCGTCGGCCTGGCTTCGACCAGGACGAGGCTCACCCCGCCGACCACGTCTGCCCTTCGGCGGTGTCGGCGACGGTGACCCCGAGGGCCGCGAGCTCGTCGCGCAGGCGGTCCGACGCCGCATAGTCCTTGCCGGTACGGGCCGCAGCCCGGGCGTCGAGCAGCGCCTGGGCGCCGTCGGGCAGCACGGAGACGACCTTGGGCTTGCCGACGTCGCGCACCAGGTCGAGGCCGAAAGCCCTGTCAAGGAAAGCGAAAGCCTCGAACTTTGCGCCGTCGGGCAGTGAGTCGTCGCGGGCGATCTCCTCGAGCCGGATCAGCGCCGACGGGGTGTCGAGGTCGTCGTCGAAGGCATCGGTGACGTGGTCGACCTGGGTGCGGGGGAGGGCGAACGACGGCGACTCGGCCCACTCGGCGACCTTGCTGCGCCAGCGGGTGAGCCGCTTGTCGGCCGCGACGACGGCGTCCCAGGTCAGGTTCATCTGCTGCCGGTAGCGCCCGGTGAGGAAGAAAAGCCTGACAGCCAAGGGATCGAGCCCGCGCGCGACGACGTCCTCGAGCCGGATGACGTTGCCGGTCGACTTGGCCATCTTGCGGCCCTCGGCCAGCAGGTGCTCGCCGTGGACCCAGTGACGGACGACCTCGCGGCCCGCGGCGGTGTTGGACTGGGCGCGCTCGTCCTCGTGGTGCGGGAAGCGCAGGTCGATGCCGCCGGTGTGGATGTCGATGTCGTCGCCGAGGTGGTCGAGGCTCATCACCGAGCACTCGATGTGCCAGCCCGGAAAGCCCTGCCCCCACGGCGCATCCCACACCATCTCGCGGGCCCCGGACGTTCCTTTCCACAACGCCCAGTCGGCGTGGAACCGCTTGTTGCCGGCGTTGTCGGGGTCCACCCGATGACCCGGCCGCAGGTCGTCGAGACGGTTGCCACTGATCTCCCCGTACGACGGGAAGCTGCGGGCGTCGAAGAAGACCGAGCCGTCGTCGACCGCGTAGGCGTGGCCGGACTCGATGAGCTTGCCGATCATCGCGATCATGCCGTCGATCGACTCGCTGGCCCGCGGCTGGTGCTCGGCCGGCCGGATGTTGAGGTCGGAGAGGTCCTGGTGGAAGGCCGCCTCGTAGAACCGCGCGATCTCCAGCGCCGACTTGCCCTCGGCGCGCGCCTGGGCCAGCACCTTGTCCTCGCCCGCCGGGTCGATCTCGGCGTCGTCGGCGAGGTGGCCGACGTCAGTGATGTTCTGCGCGACCGTGACCCGCAGGCCGTGCAGCTCGGCGACCCGGCGGATCAGGTCGGAGAGTAGCCACGACCGCAGGTTTCCGACGTGGCTGTAGCGGTAGACGGTCGGCCCGCAGCTGTAGATGCGCAGCTCGCCAGGGCGAGCGGGGACGATGTCCTCGACCTTGCGGGTGCGGGTGTCCGTGAGGCGCAACATGCCCCGACCCTATGACGCAGCGACCTTCTGTGCAGTCGAGAGGTGAGCCCGTACGAACGCGCCGGCGCGGTCGAGGGCGGCCGCACCCTCGTCGAGCACGCCGGCGAAGGCCTGGAACACGTGCGGCACGCCCGACGTGACGTCGAGGGTGACGTCGACGTCGGCCGCCGCGGCACGTACCGCGAGCTGGGTGGCGTCGTCGAGCAGCACCTCGTGCGACCCGACCTGGACAAGGAGCGGCGGTAGGCTGGTCAGGTCGGCAAAGATCGGGCTGACCCGCGGGTCAGCGGGCGAGGTGCCCGTGCCGTCGAGGTAGTCGGCGACCCGTGTGCGGATGGCCTGGGCGGTGATGTTGGGGTCGACCGCCGCCTTGCCGGCAAAGCTCGCGCCCGACACCGTCAGGTCGGTCATCGGCGACAGCAGGAGCGCTGACGACGGCAGCGGCAGCCCTGCCTGCCGGGCAGCGACCAGCAGGCCGACAGCGAGGTTGCCCCCGGCGGACTCGCCGCAGACGACGATGCGGTCAGCGCCGCCCTCTCGCTCGACCAGTGCCTCGTACGCGGCGAGCGCGTCGTCCGCGGCCGCGGGGAACGGGTGCTCTGGGGCGAGGCGGTAGTCGACGGCGACGACGCTGAGCCCGGTGCGGCGGGCCAGTGACGTCGCCAGCCCGAGCGAGCCCTGGGCGGAGCCGACCGCGAAGCCGCCGCCGTGCAGGTGGAAGAGAACGCCCGCGCTGCCGCCGAGGGTGGCGAGCGCGACGGGCACACCACCGAGCTCGGCCCGGGTCACGTGCACGTCGCCGGGCAGGGGGTGGGCGGTGAGCAGCTGGTCGAGGAGCGGACGCTGGACGGCGGCGACGCCGCCGAGGTCGAACGGAGCGTTGCGGAGGATGGTGTGGACGAGGTCGCGCTGCTGTTGGGTCATGCAACTAAATTAGCGCTAATTAGATTACTGTCAACAACATCGTGCCTAAGATAGTCTTGCGGCGGTTGAAGGAGGCTGCATGGAGCTGCGCCAGGTGTTCGACGATCTCGTTCGGTTCGAGACGGTGCTGTGGAACAGCGTCGACGCCAGCCTGCGCCGTGAGTGCAACGTGGGCCTCGGCAGCTTCAACCTGCTGCTGATCATCGACGAGACCCCCCAGTGCCGGGTGCAGGACATCGCGAGTGCCCTCGCCATCACCGTCGGTGGCACCAGTCAGGCCGTCGACCGTGCCGAGGCCGCGGGGTGGTGCGTCAGGAGCGCCAACCCCGGCGACCGCCGCTCGTCGATCCTCGAGCTGACGGACGCGGGGCTCGCCCTGCTCACCGCCGCCGGCGAGGTCTTCGACACCGAGCTCGAGCGGCTGCTGTGCGCGCCGCTGTCGCGCACGGCGTTCGCCCAGCTGGGGTCGGCGCTGGCCACGGTGCGGCGGGCAGCGATGCCGGTCCAGGACAGGGCCTAGCTGGCTCAGTTGCAGCGGGACAGCGAGACCCGGGCGGCCGATCGCGCGGCCAGCGCCGCCTCCGGGTCGGCGCCCTCGACGGCGTCGGCGAAGCGGTGGAACTCCAGCGAGGCCTGCTGGAAGCCGCCGACCCGGACCAGGAGCTCGGCCCGCTCGCGCCGCAGGTCGACGGGGTGGCGCGGCAGCAGCAGCGACAGCTCGACCGCCCAGAGCCTGGTCGTCACCCCGCCCAGTGACGCCTTGGGGGCCCCGTCCAGCGAGGCGGTGAGGCCCGCCGCGTACACCCGGATGTTGGTGAGCACGCGCATCAGCACCTCGACCGGGTCGGTGGGGCGCAGGTGGGTCGGCGTGAGCGCGATGCCGGCCGAGTCGACCGCGAGCCGCTCGGCTTCGGCCAGAGAGACGACGAGCCCGCCGCGGAAGGCGTCAACCAGCACGTGGTCGCCGTCGGGGTCGCCGACGCCGACGAGGAAGTGGCCGGGCATGCCGACCGGATAGACCGGGATGCCGGCCCGCCGCCCGACCTCGACCCAGAGCACCGCCAGCAGGATCGGCAGGCCGCGACGCCGGCGGATCACCTCGTGCAGCAACGACGACCGCAGCTCGGCGAAGTCCTCACGACGTCCGGAGTACGGGTGAAGCACCTCGGTGAGGCGGGCAGCCGAGACGGAGGCGGGCTCACCCGGCACGCCCCTCGGCACGTCGGCAGCGAGTGCGGCGAGGGCTTCCTCGGCGGCCGTGAGGTCGAGGTCGGGCTCGGTCTCGGCGCCGACGAGCAGGGCGGCCAGGGCGAGGTCGACGGGCGAGGTGCGCACGAGCGCCGCGAACTGCTCGCGCGAGGCAGTCGTCATGTCGGGGGCAAGCTGTAGGAGGAGTAGTGATAGCGGTGGTGTGGCGAGAAGCCGAGACGATCGTAGAGCGCGTGGGCAGGCTCGTTGCTCGCCATGACCTGCAGGTGGACGTGACGGGCGCCGTTGTCCTGGCCCCACTGGAGAACCCCGCCCATGACGTGCCGCCCCAGCCCTCGCCGCCGGGCGGACGCGTCGACCTCGACCGCCTGGACGCAGAGCCACCGCTCGTCGACGGTCGCCCGCGCGATGGCCACGGTCGCGCCGTCCTCGACCACGGACGCAAAGCCGGCGCCCTCATGATTGGTCAGCACCCGCAGGGCGTCCGCCGGCAGCTGGCCGCCACGGTAGTGGTAGCGGGACAGCCAGCCGTCGGAGGGTGCGTCCGCGACGTCGACCGGAGGCAGGTCGGCGCCCTGGGACAGCGCGAGGGCCGCGCCGACGTCGCCCACCATGACCTCCGTCACATCGTCCGTGCTCCACCCCCGTACGACGAGCTCGTCGGTCAACGCCGCCGTGATCGGCTGGGGCAGCTGGAAACGCGGCCGGATGCCCCGTTGCCCGTACCACTCCATGACGTGGGCGATGGCGTCGTCGAGGGGGAGTCCGGGATCGCCCAGGGGCAGCACGCTGTTGGCCCGCCCGGTGAATCCCGCGCCGGCACGCAGCCGCCAGCCGCCGAGCCTTGCGGTCTCGAGCGGGCGCCAGCTGAGCGCGGAGAGGCGCTGCAGGTCGGCGACGGAGGCGTCGGCGGCCCGGGCGACACGAGGCAGCGGTACGACCTTGCCGGCCACGAGCGCGGCCTCGGCGACGTCGACCAGCCCCCGTCGCGTGGCGACCTGGAGCACCCCTCCGGACCAGGACAGCAGGTTGCCCACGGCGTCGGTGAGAGGCGGTCCGTCGCCGCCGTGGGCGTAGCGGACCATGACCCGCTCGCCCACGTCGGCAGCCGTCAGCGCCACGGTGTATCTCGACTGGTGCACGTGTCGGCTCACCCCTGGTGGTCCCTTGCGGCCCTCCTGGCGATACTAGGGGCCGGGCCCACCCGGTTTCGTGACCCGGGCGCCGCCAGCCGAGGAGGGAACACCACCAGTGACCTACGTCATCGCCGAGCCCTGCGTCGACCTCAAGGACAAGGCCTGCATCGAGGAGTGCCCTGTCGACTGCATCTACGAGGGCAATCGCATGCTCTACATCCACCCGGATGAGTGCGTCGACTGTGGCGCCTGCGAGCCGGTCTGCCCGGTCGAGGCCATCTTCTACGAGGACGACACGCCCGCGCAGTGGAAGGACTACTACAAGGCCAACGTCGAGTTCTTCGACGACCTCGGCTCGCCGGGTGGTGCCTCCAAGGTCGGGCTCATCGACAAGGACCACCCGCTGATCCTGGCGCTGCCCGCCGACGTCAACGGCGAGCACTAGGCAGTCGTGGCTTCTCGCCTCGACCCACCGGGCGGCCGGCTCCCCGACTTCCCGTGGGACCGGCTGATCCCGTACGCGGCGACCGCGCGTGCCCACCCCGATGGTCTCTGCGACCTCTCGGTCGGCACGCCGGTCGACCCGACGCCCGCGGTGGTGCAAGACGCGCTGCGGGCCGCTGCCGACTCGCCGGGCTACCCGACGACGTTGGGTACGGCTGCGCTGCGCGAAGCCGCGGCGTCCTGGTTGGTCAAGCGGGCCGGAGCCGCAGCGGTCGACGCGTCCAGCGAGGTCCTCCCGACGGTCGGCTCCAAGGAGCTGGTCGCGCTGCTGCCGCTGCTGGTCGGCGTCCGCCGCGGCGACCGTTTGCTCTTCCCCGAGCTGGCCTACCCGACCTACGACGTGGGTGCGCGGCTCGCCGGAGCCGTGCCCGAGTCGTGCGCCGACGTCACCGCTGCCGACCCCGAGGGTGTGGCGCTGGTCTGGCTCAACTCCCCGTCCAACCCATCGGGCGAGATGCTGCCGGCGGCACGGCTCGCGGCTGCCCTGGCGTGGGGCCGCGAGCACGGCGTGCTGGTGGTCGCCGACGAGTGCTACCTCGACTACGGGTGGGACGCCGAGCCGGTGAGTCTGCTCCACCCTGACGTCTGCGGCGGCTCGTTCGACGGGCTGCTGGTCGTGCACTCGCTGTCGAAGCGGTCCAACTTGGCGGGCTACCGCGGCGGCTTCGTGGCGGGCGACCGTACCGTCATCTCCACGTTGCTCGAGATCCGCAAGCATCTCGGACTCATGGTCGCCGGGCCGGTGCAGGCGGCGATGACCGCGGCATTGCTGGACGAAGACCACGTGGTGGTCCAGCGCGAGCGCTACCTGCGGCGGCGGGGGTTGCTGCGGCCGGCGTTGGAGAAGGCCGGCTTCCGCATCGACCACTCGCAGGGCGGGCTCTACCTCTGGGCGACCCGGGGCGACGCGTGCATGGACACCGTCGGCTGGCTGGCCGAACGCGGCATCCTGGTCGCGCCGGGTGACTTCTACGGCGCCGCGGGTGCCCACCACGTACGCATCGCGTTGACCGCGACCGACGAGCGCGTCGAAACGGCCGTCTCCCGCCTCGCCTGACGGGCACCGGTACGGGGTCCACCGCGCCACATGGCGGGGTGAGCGCTGATTCTGAGCGTGCCCGCTTGCCATATGGCGCGGTCAGGGTCGGGCACCGCGCCACATGGCGGGGTGAGCGCTGATTCTGAGCGTGCCCGCTTGCCATATGGCGCGGTGGAGGCCGCGACAGTGCGGGTACGCGGCGGGTGCGGCTGGCGCGGTCAGGCGGACGCGACGAGCACCTCGACTCCGGCGTCGCGGAGCCGCTCGACCTCGTCGGTGTCGGCCCGGTCGTCGGTGATGACGCAGTCGATCTCGGCGATGCCGACGGTGAGCGACATCGTCTCGACGCCGACCTTGGTGTGATCGGCGAGCACGACCACCCGCCCGGCGGAGGCGGCCAGCCGGCGGTCGACGGCGGCGGTCAGCACGTCCGGCGTCGACAGCCCGCGCGCCGCGGTCAGGCCGTTGCCGGACAGGAACAGCGTGGTCACGAACAATCCGGCCAGCGACTGCTCGGCGATCGGCCCGACCAGCGAGTGGGTGGCGCTGCGGACCAGGCCGCCGGAGAGCAGCAGGTGGATGCCCGGGGCGTCCTGCAGCGCTTGCGACACGAGGATCGAGTTGGTCACCACGGTGAGCCCCTCGCGGGTGGTCAGCCGTCGGGCGAGGGACAGCGTCGAGGTCCCCGGGCCGAACGCGATGGCGTCGCCGTTCTCGACCATCTCGGCGGCGAGGGCGGCGATCGCGTCCTTCTCGGCGGAGGCCTGCTGCGCCTTCTCGAGGTACGGGGCCTCGCGGCTGACGATGTTGGGCGCGGTGGCGCCGCCGTGGGTGCGCCGTACCAGACCCTCTTCGGCGAGGTGACGCAGGTCGCGGCGGGCGGTGACCTCGGACGTGCCGACCAGGGCTGCGGCCTCGCGCATGGAGATGACCCCGTGCTGCTGGACCGCCTCGAGGATCAGCCTGCGCCGCTCACTCACCCGCATGGCCGGGATTGTAGTCATGGACGCATCAGATGAGCGTGCATCTCGCTTCGCCGTCGTTCGGCTTGACAAGTTCGGGCACCCTGAGCAGAGTCAGGGCGGGCTCTGATGACCACTTGGTCGGATTGTGCCCGACACTTGGTCTATTTGGTCACTCCGGTCGCCGGCCAGGGCGACGGCCGAGCACCCCGGTTGGCGGGCTGCGGCTCGCTCAGGTGGAGCCGCTCTCCGTGACGAGCGTCTACCGGGACTAGGCTTCGTTGGCTTGGTCCGGCTGACAGCCAGCCCTCGTTCGCAGACCGGGGAGATGCTCTTGACAGGCACGGCTCACGATGGCGCCACGGGCGCCGTGCCCGTCCTTGGGCTGCCCGACGAGACTGGCCTGCCGCCGGTCGTCAAGACCCGCATCGTGCTGTCGGACGGCCGCGAGCTGTTCTACTTCGATGCCGAGCCGACCGACCGCTCGGCGCCGGACACGCGTGACCTGCCGACGACCGACACCAACAGCCTGGTCCGGCTCGACCCGGTGATGGACGAGTGGACCGTGGTCGCCTCCCACCGCCAGTCGCGCACCTATCTGCCGCCGGCCGACCAGTGCCCGCTCGATCCGTCGACGTCCGAGCGGCCCACCGAGATCCCGTCGTCCTCCTACGACGTCGTGGTGTTCGAGAACCGCTTCCCCTCGCTGGCGACCGGTTCCCAGGTCGACGACGGCGCCTCGCGGTTCACCACCCGTCCCGGCGACGGCCGGTGCGAGGTCGTCTGCTTCACCTCGGACCACAACTCGTCGTTCGCCGCGCTGACCTTCGACCGGGTACGCCTCGTCATGGACGTGTGGGCCGACCGCACCGCGGCGCTGTCGGCGCTGACCGGCGTCCAGCTGGTCGCGCCGTTCGAAAACCGCGGTGAGGAGATCGGCGTCACGTTGCACCACCCGCACGGGCAGATCTACGCCTACCCGTTCCTCGGGCCCCACGTCGCCCGCCAGATCCAGGTGGCGCGCGCCCACCGCGACCGGACCGGCGCCCTGCTCTGCTGCGAGGTCGTGGCCAACGAGCTGGCCGACGTCCGCGTCGTGTCGGCCACCGACCACTGGGTGGCCTTCGTGCCGTTCGCCGCGCGGTGGCCGTTCGAGGTCCACCTCTACCCGCGCCGCCACGTCGCCGACCTGGCCGAGCTGACCGCCGCCGAGCGCGACGAGTTCGCGGTCATCTACCCCGACGTGCTGCGCCGCTTCGACCAGCTCTTCGACACCCCGATGCCCTACATCTCGGCGTGGAACCAGGCGCCCGTCCACGACGACCGCGACCTCGGCCACCTGCACCTCGAGCTGTTCTCGATCCGGCGCACCGCGACCAAGCTCAAATACCTCGCCGGCAGCGAGTCGGCCATGGGTGTGTTCGTCAACGACATCGTTCCCGAGTCCGCCGCGGAGATGCTGCGCAATGCCTTTCGAGACTGAGTTGCGTCATGCCTTCTGAGACACCTGAGTCGGTCACCGCCTCTTTCCAGGCGGTGTACGGGGTCCCGCCGACCGGTGTGTGGGCAGCTCCCGGCCGGGTCAACCTGATCGGTGAGCACGTCGACTACAACGGTGGCGTCATGCTGCCGTTCGCGATCGACCGCGACATCAGGCTGGCCGCTCGGCTGCGCGACGACGGCATCTTCCGCGCGTCTTCGGCCCAGCAGGAGGGCGTCGTCGAGGTGGCCCTCGACGACGTCGGCCCTGGCACCGTCGAGGGCTGGCTGGCCTACCCCGCTGGCGTTGCGCGCCTGGTGCGCGACCTGGGCGGCCCCAACGGTGCCGACATCTGGGTGACCGGCAACATCCCGGGTGGGGCTGGTCTTTCGTCGAGCGCGGCTCTCGAGTGCGCGACCGCCGTGGCCATGGTCGAGCTGGGTGGTGTCGAGATCGACCCGCTGGCGCTGGCGCTGCTGTGCCAGCGGGCCGAGAACGTCATCGTCGGGGTGCCCTGCGGGATGATGGACCAGACCGCGTCAATGATGTCGACGGCCGGCCACGCGCTGCTGATCGAGGCCGAAGGGCCGTCGGTCGAGCAGGTGCCCTTCGACCCCGCCGCCCTGGGGCTCACCGTCACGGTCATCCAGACCAACGCCCCCCACCAGCTCGTCGACGGCCAGTACGCCGAGCGACGCGCGTCCTGCGAACGCGCCGCCGCCATCCTCGGCGTCCACTTCCTGCGCGAGGTCGTCGGCATGCCGCTCGACGAGCTCGAGGCCAAGCTGGGCGATCCCTTGCTGTTCAAGCGGAGTCGTCATGTGGTCACCGAGATCGAGCGCACGCTGCTCGCGGTCGATCTGCTCCGGGCCGACGACACGGCCGGCATCGCACGCCTCATCACGGCTTCGCACGCCTCGCTGCGCGACGACTACGAGGTGTCCGTACCGGAGACTGACACCGCTGTGGAGGCAGCCCTGTCGGCCGGTGCACTGGGCGCCCGTATGATCGGCGGAGGATTCGGGGGGTCCTGCATCGCGATCGTTCCGGTCGAGCTGGTCGGGGCCGTCGACCAGGCCGTTCACGCGGCGTTCGCCGAACGAGGCTTCCGCGCCCCAGCCGTCTTCGACGCGCTGCCGGCACCGGGAGCGCGGAGGATCCAGTGAAGTTGCTCGTCACCGGCGGGGCCGGCTACATCGGCAGCGTCGTCACCGCCGTCCTCCGCGAGGGCGGTCACCAGGTCACCGTCCTCGACAGCCTCGTCACCGGTCACCGCGACGCCGTGCCCGACGACGTTGAGTTCGTGCAGGCCGACATCGCCGACAGTGCCGCCGTACGAGGCGTTCTCGAAGGCAACGGCTACGACGGGGTGCTGCACTTTGCGGCCCTGTCCCTGGTGGGCGAGTCGGTCAAGGACCCCGAGCGCTACTTCGCCAACAACACCGCGGGCTCCATCGCCCTGGTGCGCGAGGTGGTCGCGGCCGGCGTGCCGCGCATGGTGTTCTCGTCGACCGCCGCGACCTACGGCGAGCCCGAGGTCGTGCCGATCACCGAGGACGCGCCCACCAAGCCGACCAACCCGTACGGCGCCTCCAAGCTGGCGGTCGATGAGTTGCTGCGCTTCACCGCCGCTGCCCGGCCGCTCTCGGCGACCAGCCTGCGCTACTTCAACGTGGCCGGCGCCCACGGCGACATCGGCGAGCGCCACACGACCGAGACCCACCTCATCCCCAACGTCCTCGCGGTCCCCGGCGGCAAGCGCGACGCGGTCGACGTCTTCGGCAACGACTACCCGACGCCCGACGGCTCTGCGGTGCGCGATTACATCCACGTCGTCGACCTCGCCAACGCCCACGTCCGGGCGCTCGAGACGGCGACCGACCCGGGTCACCGCGTCTTCAACCTGGGGCTGGGCCGCGGCTACTCCGTCCTCGAGGTCATCGAGACCGTCCGCTCGGTGACCGGCCACCCCGTGCCCGTACGCGAGTCGCCGCGGCGGGCCGGTGATCCGGCGACCCTCGTCGCCTCCGCCGACAAGGCCGATGCCGAGATGGGCTGGCGGGCCGAACGCAACCTTGAGCAGATGGTCGCCGACGCCTGGCGCTTCTACCAGTCGCAGGCCTGACGGCTCCAGACCGGTTCTCCCGCAACCGATGAAACGCGAGTAGCTGTCAGCGTTCATGGGGGAGTGCAGCATGGCCGAGCCGGTGTCAGCCAGGTCCTTGCGAGCGCCCCTAGCGACCTCGGTGGCGCTGCTGGTCGCCGGAGTGGTGGCCCTGGCCACCCGCTTCGAGCTGGTCCAGCGGCACTGGGAGGTCGACTCCTACCGGCGCGACGTGCTCGCGTTCGCGCGCTACCACGCCCAGGTGCTGGCCGGGACCGCTGACCTGCGCTTCCGCCCGTCGCCGCCGCACCTCGCGCCGATCAACGCACGCCGGGCCCTCGCGATGGCACTCGGCATATCGCCGGCCCTGACGATCCTCACCATCGGCCTGCTCTGCCTGCTGCTGATCGCCTCGGGCCGCCGGGTGGCCTGGCTCCCCCTGGCCGTGGCCGGCACGTTCCTCAACGAGGGAATCGTCCTCACCACCGGGTACGAGACCTGGAGCCCGGGCCTGGGTCGGGGCGCCTCGGTCGCAGTGATCGCGCTGGCAGTCCTTCCCGTGCTGTGGGCTACGCGCCGTCGCACGCTGGATCGCCGCAGCCTGCCCCGACCGGTGGCGCTGCTCGCGGGCCTCGCCGTCGTCGTCCCGTCGGTCATTGCCTACGCCGGTCCCAACAACAGCAACGTCCCGGAGCCGTTGGCCGCGCTGGCCGGCCTCGCGTACGGGGTGCTGATCACGGCGAGCGCGGTGCCGAGGCGCTGGCTGCCGGGAGCTCTGGCGCTGCCCGTCCTGGCCCTCCCGGCCAGTGGATGGGGTCTCGCCGACGCAGTGTCCGGCGGCCCGGGCAGCGAGGCCGGCCCACTGGCAGTCGCGCTCGGGCTGATCGCTTACGCCGCGGTGGTCTGGGGCCTGGGCTTGCCGTGGCGCTGGCTGCCGATCGCCGTCGCCATCCCGTTGTTCGGGCTTCCCCAGCTCCGGGGCGCCATGGTCGACGGGCTCAACGGCTACGGGCCTGCGCTGCCGTCGTTCGCCGGGCCGATGGCCCTCACCCTTGCGGTAGTGGTCCTCGGGGCGGCCGTCCCACTGGTGGGACCGCAGCTGCTCGTCCTGTGGCGTAAGGCAGTTCGCCGTGGCCCGCCGCTGTCGATCGGACCTGCGAGGGTCTCCGCCTGAGCCGCACGGTCTGATCGCGCTCGACCCGGCGGAGGAGGCCCGCGCCCGATCTTCGGTAGGCTCGCGGCCATGACCACGACCGACCCGACCAGCCCGATCTCGCCGCTCATCGACGAGCTGTGGGAGCGCCGCACCGAGCTCAGCTCTGCCGACACCGATGCTGCCAAGGTGGTCATCGACTCAGTCGATGCCCTCGACTCCGGTGACGCGCGCATTGCCTGGGTCGACGAGGCCACCGACTCGGTCGTTGTCGATGAGCGGGCCAAGCGGTCGATCCTGCTGGCCTTCAAGGTGCTCGACATGGTCGAGTCGTCCGCCGGTGACTTCGTCTACCACGACCGCATGCCGCTCAAGACCCGCTTCCCCGGGGTGCGCATCGTGCCCGGCGCCATCGTCCGCTGGGGCTCGTACATCGCGCCCGGTGTGATCCTGCTGCCGTCGTTCACCAACATCGGGGGGTACGTCGACAGCGGCACCATGGTCGACACGTGGGCCACCGTCGGGTCGTGCGCCCAGGTCGGCAAGAACGTCCACCTGTCCGGCGGTGTCGGCCTCGGCGGGGTGCTCGAGCCGCCGTCGGCCCGCCCGGTCGTGGTCGAGGACGACGCGTTCATCGGCTCGCGTTCGATGGTGGTCGAAGGCGCTCGGGTACGCCGCGGTGCCAAGCTTGGCGCCGGTGTGATCCTGACGTCGTCGACCCGGGTGTTCGACTCCGCCACCGGCGACGAGCTGCCGCGCGGCGAGGCGCCCGCCCGGTCGGTCTGCGTGATGGCCAACCGGGTGAAGTCCTTTGCCGGTGGGGACTTCGGCCTGCCGTGCCTGCTGGTCTTGCGCACGCTGGCCGAGGGCGAGATCCACGACAAGCTGGCCCTCAACGACACGTTGCGAGAGCACGGCCTGGCGACATGACCACGGTCACGTCGCCGCTCGATGAGCTGGTCACGTTCCTGGTCGACACCCCGTCGGTCAGTGGTGACGAGGCAGCGCTCGCGTCCTGGGTGTTCGACGCACTGTCGCCGTACGGCCATCTCACCGTCGAGCGTGATGGCAATGCTGTCGTAGCAAGGACTTCGCTCGGCCTTCCCTCCCGCATCATCTTCGCCGGACACCTCGACACGGTGCCCATCGCGGACAACGTGCCGTCGCGGCGCGAGGGTGACCGGCTCTTCGGCTGCGGCAGCACCGACATGAAGGGCGGCGTCGCGGTGATGCTGTCCCTTGCCGCCTCGGTGACCGCGCCGAAGCACGACCTGACCTACGTGTTCTACGACTGCGAGGAGGTCGAGGCTGCACGCAACGGCCTCGCCCGCGTCACCGCGAACCACCCCGACTGGCTGGTCGGCGACCTGGCGATCGTGATGGAACCGTCCACTGGCGAGATCGAGGCCGGCTGCCAGGGGACGCTGCGGGTCGAGGTCACAGTGCTTGGTACGAGGGCACACTCGGCGCGGTCGTGGCTCGGCGACAACGCCATCCACAACGCCGGCGTGATCCTGGAGCGGCTGGCGTCGTACACCGCTCGGGAGCCTGTGGTCGATGGCATCGCCTACCACGAGGGGCTCAACGCGGTGGGCATCCGGGGTGGGGTCGCCGGCAACGTGATCCCCGACGAGTGCGTGGTCACCGTCAACTACCGGTTCGCGCCCGACCGGTCCGGCGACGAGGCGCTGGCCCACGTGCGCGAGGTGCTCGCCCCGTACGACTGCGTCCTCACCGACCTCTCCGAGGGTGCGCGACCCGGCCTGGATCGGCTGCTGGTCAAGGACTTTGTGGCCGCGGTCGGGCGTGAGCCGCGGGCGAAGTACGGCTGGACCGACGCGGCGCGGTTCTCCTCGCTCGGGGTGCCGGCACTCAACTGGGGACCCGGCGACCCCAACCTCGCCCACACCCGCGGCGAGTACCTCGACCTGCCCCAGCTCGACGAGTGCGCCACCATCGTGCGGGCCTGGCTCACCACCTAAACGACCTTGGACATCCTGTTGGCATTCATGGGCGCATGGCAGCACAATCTCCAAGATCGACGACGAACCTAGCCCCGGAGCTGGGCCGCCAGCTGGTCCGCGTACGCCTGGGTCCACGCTGGGTCGCTGCCTGCGGAGATCTGGAACACGCCGCCCAGGATCGCCTCTTGGATTGTCGGCGCGCTGAGCACCTTCCCGTCGAGCACCATGGCCAGTTGGTTGTGCGGGGCCGTTTGCACCGTCGCCATTTGGGTGAGGCGGCCAAAGGTGACGCGGTCGGGTTCGGTCAGATCAACCGTCACGATGTAGCCCTGCGTCGGGTCATAGCTGGCCACCGCATCCTTCGGCACCAGCGTCATGTGGGGCTCGCTGAGCTGGTAGCAGTCTGCCCCGCTGAGATTCTTGAACACGGGGTTTTCGGGGTTTCCCAGGTTGATCGCGCTACACGTTCCCTCGTACATCACCTGACGCATCTGCAATGCATCAGGGCCAGCAACCGTCGCGCCGATCTGATTGCCGTCCTTGTCGATGGCGTGCAAGCCCATCACTTTGGCCACCGACATCACGACGCGGTACGGGAATCCGGTCGCGCTGAACGGGGTCAGCGTGGTCGAGGTGCCGTCGGGCTGTGAAGCCCTGACCGACGCAACGTCAGCGCGTACGGAGGCCCAGACCTCGGGCCGACCGAGAGCGGCCACGGTGAGCGGGCGAGACGTCGCCGGATTGACGCCGGAGCACGAAGACGTCGACAGGTGGGCGCCTTGGAGGTTCCCGACGCATAGCCGCTGTTCGTGCCAGTAGGCAACGGTGTTCGACTTTCCCGTCGCCGCGTCCGCGACGATGAGAGCGGAGGTCGTCGCCTTGTTCGGGTCCGTTGGGTCGTTCAGTTGTTGCTGCCACTGAAGGCGGCTGGCTGCCGGTGTGGCGCCGCCACCGTGATCAGAGGTCCGCCAGAACAGCGACCCGGCGCCGAGGGCGACAACGGCGGCGAGCCCTACGGCTCCCGTACGACGGCGCCGTTGCAGTCGGGCGGCCCGCCGCCGCGCGTCCGCGGCAGGCGCGGTGTGCAGCGCCGCATCAGCGGCGAGCTCGCGGAGCGTCGTGGTCAACGCGGTCTGGTCCATCAGATCTCCTCGCCGGTGTGGGCGGCGAGCATCGTGGGCTCGACCCGCAGTTTTGCCAGTGCCTTGCTGGTCTGGCTCTTGACGGTTCCCACCGTCACGTCGAGCTCGCGGGCGACCTCGGCCTCGGTCAGCCCTTCGTAGAAGCGGAGCACCACGACTGCCCGTTGGCGAGGCGGCAGCGACCGCAACGCCGACCAGACGGCCAGCCGGGTGTCGGCGTCATCGACCCCGGCCGCGACCTCGGGCAGGGCACCGGCGCTCTCGCGGGAGAACAACCGGCGCCACCACGTCGCGTTGAGGTTGACCATCGCCCGGCGTACGTAGGCCGCCGGATCGTCGGGTGGCCCGGACCGGCGCCACTTGAGGTACGTACGGGCGAGCGCCTCCTGGACGAGGTCCTGGCCGGCCGCGTCGCCGGCGATGAGCCGGCCGAACCCGCTCAGCGACAGCAGCTGCCCCCGTACGAACGCGTCGAAGTCGGCGTCCACCTCGTTCACGCCCGCTCAACCCCCGTCGTCGTCACACCTGGAAGACCCGCGCCGGGGCCGAATGGTTGCCCGTACCTGTGAGGATCCTGAACCCGCAAAAGTAAGCGCGGTGTACGTCGCGTGAATGCCGTCGTAGCCTTGACCCATGGTCGGTTTCCTGAGCTTCGTCGTCTGTCTCGTGATCAGCGGTGGCTTGGGCTACTCCGCCTATCAGCGCTCCAAGCGTCGTGACATGCGCGGAGCCACCCGCATGGCCGCCCTCGCGCTCGTCCCGGTCGGCCTCGACCTGGCAGGGTTTGTCCGCCTCGGCCGCAAGGTCGGCGACGCGATCGGCCACTGGGCGCTCCACCTGGTCTTCGACCCGCTGGTCTGGATCGGCCTCATCATGCTCGGCCTCGCCGCGCTGCTCTGGATCGCCACGGGCTTCGGCAGCTCGGACGAGGGCGAGCCCGAGGCGCTGACGAGCACTCCACGGCGAGCGGTCGGCCCGAGCCGGCAGAAGACTGCTCCCGCCAGCGCCACCGGCGAGGACCCCGAGATCGAGGCCATCCTGCGCAAGCACGGCGTCTCCTGACCCACAACGTTCAGGCTGCGGACGCCTGCGACGGATAGCCTGCATTAGCCTGCACTGCATGACCGACGACCAGGACGACCGCGCCGACATCGAGGCGCGCGCCACCGAGGGCATGGCTCGCGACGAGTCAACGGCGCCCGGCCCCAACGCAGAGCGCCAGCTCGGCCCTAACCTGCTGCGCCGCAACCGGATCAACACGTCGACGACCGACCAGCGGCTGCTCGACCACCGCGGCCCGTCCGACTGGGTCCACACCGACCCGTGGCGGGTGCTGCGCATCCAGTCCGAGTTCGTCGAGGGATTCGGGACGCTGGCCGAGCTGCCCAAGGCGGTCTGCGTTTTCGGCTCGGCCCGTACCAAGCCGGACAGCGAGGAGTACGCGCTCGCTGAGCGCCTCGGCGAGGCGCTGGCCCGCGCAGGCTACGCCGTCATCACCGGAGGTGGCCCCGGCGTCATGGAGGCCGTCAACAAGGGCACCGTCGCCGGCGAAGGCATGTCCGTCGGCCTGGGCATCGAGCTGCCGTTCGAGCAGCACCTGAACGAGTGGGTCGACATCGGCATCCAGTTCCGCTACTTCTTCGCCCGTAAGACGATGTTCGTCAAGTACTCGCAGGCGTTCGTCGTCATGCCCGGCGGGTTCGGCACGCTGGACGAGCTGTTCGAGGCGCTGACGCTGGTCCAGACCCGCAAGGTGACCCGGTTCCCGGTGATCCTCTGCGGCACCGCCTACTGGCAGGGGCTGATGGACTGGCTGCGCGGCCCGGTGCTCGCCAGTGGCAAGGTCTCCGCGGCTGACCTCGACCTGATCGAGGTCAGCGACGACGTCGACGCGATCGTGGCCAGCATCGTCAGCGCCCACCACGGCCAAGCCCTCGACGGGAGCCGTCCCTGATGCGCATCTGCGTCTTCTGCGCGTCCAGCACCCGCATCGACCCCCAGCACAACGCCTTGGCGGCGGAGCTCGGTACGGAGATGGCGCGGCGCGGCCACAGCCTCGTCAGCGGCGGCGGCAGCGTTTCCTCGATGGGTGCGGTGGCCCGAGCGGTACGGGCCGGCGGGGGCCGGACGGTCGGCGTGATCCCGCAGGCGCTGCTCGACATGGAGGTCGCCGACACCGATGCCGACGAGATGCTCGTGACCACCACGATGCGCGAACGCAAGGCGTCGATGGACGACCACTCCGATGCCTTCATCACCCTGCCGGGCGGTCTGGGCACGCTCGAGGAGCTGTTCGAGATCTGGACCGCGCGCACGCTGGGCATGCACGACAAGCCGCTCGTGGTCCTCGACCCGACCGGCGTGCTGGCGCCCGTACGCGAGCTGGTGGAGGGCCTGGTGGCGACCGGCTTCGCTCGTCCGGTCGTCCACGAGTCGATCGTGTGGACGACGACGGTGGCCGACGCGCTCGCCGCGGTGGAGGCCCCGACGCGGCCCACTGCGACCCCCACGGCCGAGGAGCAGCTTGAGGCCGAGCCCTCCTGACCAGGGTGGCCTGCCACCAAGCGGGGGCCGGTCATGACAGGATCGGCGGCACCCGCTCGGGAAGCTGAAGGAAGGACCGACTGTGCTCGGCGTCTCGATCGTCCTCTTCGTGGTCCTGCTCGCCGTGCTTTTCGCGGTGGCCGCCGTGACCGCGGGGTTCGGCGACCTCATGAAGCCCGTGTTCCAGGACGCGCGGCCGGTCGGTCTGCCCGAGGCGCGCGTAGCGCCTGGCGACCTCGACGACCTGCGCTTCAACGTCGTGCTCCGCGGCTACAAGATGGCCGAGGTCGACGCGGTGCTGCACCGGCTGGCGCGCGAGCTCGCCGAGCGCGACGCGGTCCTGGCCGAGCTGCGCGGCGAGACGAGCTATCACCGCGGCGTCGCGGTCCCGCCCCTCGAGCCCCCCGCGCCGTACGAGCCGCCGGCCCCCTACGCACCGCTGGCTCCGTACGACGCCCCCACGGAGTTGCTGTCGCCGCTCGGCGACGACTCGCTGGCGAGGCACGACCCTTCCCCGTATGAGCCAGCCCCGTATGACGCCCAGACCGAGCTGCTCACGCCCGTTGCCGACGAGCCGTCGGCCGACCTCGACCCCGTCCCGGGCGCC
The DNA here is from genome assembly GCA_033097465.1 of Acidothermaceae bacterium B102. Classification (GTDB taxonomy): domain Bacteria; phylum Actinomycetota; class Actinomycetes; order JAWWOL01; family JAWWOL01; genus JAWWOL01. The sequence continues at coordinate 416,174 of AP028633.1, read as the reverse complement.
AACCTGGACGAGACCCAAGGCTTCGAGATCTACGAGGCCCCGCCGCTGCCGCACGACCCGCCGCCCGAGGGCTGAAAGGCACCGTCGGGTGTGATTGTCGGCCCCGGGTGCGAGAGTGGGGCCATGGCTGAGATCGCGCTGACCGTCGACGTGCACGCCCCCGCTGACGAGGTGTGGGCGGCGGTGACCGATTGGGCCGGGCAGGGCGAGTGGATGCTTGGCACCAAGGTCTGGGGCACGGCCCAGGACGGCCGCGGCGTCGGCGGCGGCATCGAGGCGTTCACCGGGGTGGGCAAGCTGGGGTTCACGGACCGCATGACCATCACCCGCTGGGAGCCGCCCTACCGCTGTGAGGTCACCCACCACGGCTGGGTCATCAACGGCTCCGCGGTCTTCGAGGTGGTGCCGATCGACGAGGACCACTCCCGGTTCGTGTGGGTCGAGTGGCTGACGCCGCCGCTGGGGCTGCTGGGGGCGATCGGCTTTGCCCTCGTCCGGCCGTTCGCCGTTCTCGGCATCAAGGCCTCGCTGGGCCGCCTCGCGCGCTGGGCGCCGGGCCACCCCGTCGTCGTGGGGGAGACTGCGTGACGCGCGGCGCCGAGCCGGGTCCCGATGGCGTCCTGCGCTGTCCGTGGGCGCTGTCCGCCCCCGACTACCTCGGCTACCACGACCTCGAGTGGGGCACCCCGCTGCACGGCGACAACGCACTGTTCGAGCGGCTCACCCTCGAGGCGTTCCAGTCCGGCCTGTCGTGGCTGATCATCCTGCGCAAGCGCCCGGCGTTCCGCACGGCTTTCGCCGGGTTCTCCATCCCCGACGTCGCGGAGTTCGACGAGCGCGACGTCGAGCGGCTGCTGGCCGACGCCGGCATCGTCCGCAACCGGTCCAAGATCGAGGCGGCGGTCGCCAACGCGCGGGTCGCCCTGACGATCGACGGCGGCCTGTCCGCGATGCTCTGGTCGTACGCGCCCGAGGTCGCCCGCGAGGCACCCCGCACCCTCGACGACCTCCAAGGCGTCACGCCCGAGTCCACGGCACTGTCCAAGGACCTCAAGAAGCGGGGCATGAAGTTCGTCGGCCCGACCACGGCGCACGCCCTGATGCAGGCCACCGGCATGGTCGACGATCACCTCGTGGGGTGTGTCGCCCGCCGCAGCTGAGCCCGGTCAGACCTTGGTGATGCTGGCCGAGCTGGCCCGCCGCGGCTCGGGCGCGAAGGCGGTTCGCGGGGTGTGCGGCCGCTGCGGCAGGCAGCTGTCGACGAAGCGGCGCGCCGCCGGCAGCAGGCGGGCCGACTCGCGGTCGAAGAAGGTCGCGGCGTCGTCGCCCGGCCAGCTCGCCGGCAGCAGCGGACGCGGAAGCCCGGGGTCGCGAAAGAGGAACAGCCGCCACTCGTGCAGCAGGCGGCAGCGCACCGCGTACTGCGTCCGGTCGTCGGCGTCGGGCCCGGCGTTGGCCACGAGCGCGCTGGCGGAGGCCAGCCAATCCTGGTACGCGGCGGCCAGCGCGTCGAGGTCCCACGCTCGGCTCACCAGCGACGCGGAGTCACCGTTGTGCTCGGCGACAAAGCTCTGAGCGTCGACGCCCGCGGCCTTGAGCAGGCCTTCGACGTCGGGATGGGTGCGGGGCGAGATCCAGGTCGCCTCGTCGAGTGCGGCGTAGCCGACGAAGCTCATGCCTGATCGCAGCCGCTCTCGCGCCGAGCGCTGACCGGTCGGACCGGTCGTGACGATGTGCCAGCGGCGGTCCCAGGCGGGCATGTCGCGGGTGCGGTAGACCCGCTCCGCCGCCTCCTCGAGCCGCGCCGTCGCGTACGCCGTGAGCGCGTAGCCTCGCCCGTCAGGCAGCTGTGCCGGGGTCAACCAGCCCTCGCGGACCATGCGGGAGATCGCGGTACGGACGGCGGGCGCGGCGATGTCGAGGGGCTCGAGCAGGCGCACGAGGCCGGCGACGGGCGCAGCGGCACCCCGGGTCCGGAGGTGATCGCCATAGAGCTCGAACAGGGCTGAACGCGCGCGCACGGACCTCTCCTTCCGCGGACAAGTATGCCGGAAGGCGGTCTGCGCAGGACCGATGTTTTCCGCTGGCGCCGGAATGCGGGACAATAGGTCGGCAAGATGCCATCTCAGGCAACTTACCTGCGGCCGCCGTCGGCGGCCGCGTGTCGGTCCAGGCCCGCGCCGTCGTCGTTGACGGCGCCGGTGAGCGAGGGGAGTCAGCATGGCGGCCATGAAGCCGCGGACCGGTGACGGTCCGCTGGAGGTCACCAAGGAGGGCAGGGGCATCGTGATGCGCGTCCCGCTCGAAGGTGGCGGCCGGCTGGTGGTCGAGCTCACTCCCGACGAGGCCGCCCAGCTCGGTGATGCATTGAAGAGTGTCGGGACCTGACCCGACCATGCACGGACAGGCAGCGGGGGCGGCAATGACCGCCTCCGCTGTTTGCCGTTCGCGTACGTTGCGCCCAAGCACCTCGTGAGCTGGAGCCACTGCCGATGACCACTCGCACCGTTGCCCGCCCGTCCACCGGTGAGCGCCTGACTGTGCGCCTCGGCGCGTCCGCGGCGCCGGCCAGCTTTGCCGTCGCGACCACGTCGGTGGACGGGGTGGCGACCCTGTCGTCTGCCGCTGTCCCGGGCCTCGACCTCGAGGGCGTCGACCTGGTGACGGCGCTCACCCGCGAGGGCGCCAAGGGGGAGGCCGGCGAGGTCGTTGCCGTTCCGCTGCCTTCCGGCGCGACCGTCTTCGTCGTCGGCACGGGTGACGGCTCGTTGCCCGCGCTGCGGCGTGCTGCCGCCGCGCTCGTCCGCAAGGCCCGTACCACCTCTGGCGTCGAGACCGTGCGCACGACCCTGGTCTGGTCGGCCTCCGCCGAGGCGGTGCGCGCCGCGACCGAGGCGCTGCTGCTTGCCGCCTATACCTTCACCCTGCGCAGCGAGCCCAAGCCGGCGACGCTCCTCGCCGTCGAGCTGCTGGTGCGCCGCCCCGAGGCCGTCGAGGCCGCTTTCGCCCGCGGCGTCACGACCGCGACGAGCACCATGCTCGCCCGCGACCTGATCAACATGACGTCCGAGGAGAAGACCCCCGCCTGGCTTGCCGGCCGCGCCGTCCGCGAGGCCGCCGGCACCGCCGTCGAGGTCTCGGTACGGGACGAGCGTGCGTTGCAGGCGGAGGGCTTCGGGGGCCTGATCGGTGTCGGCATGGGGTCACCCCGCCCGCCGCGGCTGATCACGCTGTCCTACCGGCCCGCAGGCGCCAAGCGCCACGTCGTGCTGGTCGGCAAGGGCATCACGTTCGACACCGGCGGCCTGTCCATCAAGTCCACCGACGGCATGCTGACGATGAAGACCGACATGTCCGGCGGCGCGACCGTGATCGGGGTGCTCCTCGCGGCGGCTTCGATGGGGCTGCCGGTCGCCATCACGGGCCTGGTCTGCGCGGCTGAGAACATGCCGTCGGGCAGCGCCCAGCGGCCGGGAGACGTCCTCACGCAGTACGGCGGCCGTACCGTGGAGGTCCTCAACACCGACGCCGAGGGCCGGTTGGTGCTGGCCGACGGGCTCGCGTTCGCTGACGCCACGCTCGACCCCGACGTGATCGTCGACATCGCCACCCTCACCGGCGCTGCCGCTCTCGGCCTGGGCAAGCGCCATGGCGCGATGTTCGCCAACCGCGACGGCCTGGCGGCGGCGCTGTCCGCCGCCGGCGACGCCGCGGGGGAGCGGCTGTGGCGGATGCCGCTGGTCGAGGACTACCGCCAGGCCCTCGAGTCACCCGTCGCCGACCTGCGCAACATCGGCGACCCCGAGCTGCACCTCTCCGGCGGCGCCATCACGGCTGCGCTGTTCCTCCGCGAGTTCGTCGGTGGGCGCCCGTGGGCCCACCTCGACATCGCCGGGCCGGCCCGCGCCGACAAGGACGAGGACGAGCTCACCAAGGGCGGCACCGGCTTCGCCGTCCGTACCCTGCTCCGCTGGCTGGAGTCCGGCGCCCGCGCCTGACCCTCGCCAGTTTGTGGAACATCGTGCATCCCCCGGCGTGCATCTCCCCGCACGAACGGGGCTGTCCACAGGAGGCTGATCCCTCCACAGGGCGCTGATTTACGTGGTCCGGCTAGGCCGCGACGCCTCACGATCGGGGCATGGATGATGAGCAACCGCTTCCCAGGGTCGTCAGCCGCCCCGCCGCCCTCGCCTCAGGTCTGACCGACCGCGCGGTCCAGCACCGCCTGCGGACGGGGCGCTGGCAGACGCTGTATCCCGGCACCTACGCGCCGTTCAGCGGACCCGTACCGCGGGAGGTGTGGTTCGACGCTGCGGTGCAGTACGCCGGAGTGGGTGCGGCGTTGAGCCATCAGACCGCGGCGTTCCTTCAGGGCTGGCGTCCGGACAGCGGCATCATCCACGTGACAGTTGATGCGCGCCGCAGAGTGGATCCGCAGCAGGACCTGCATGTCCACCGGAGCCGGCAGTGGTCGGGGGCGGAAGTCGAGCCGACGTTGATCCCACGGACGACGCCGGAGCGGACGGCATTGGACCTGATCGCCAACGTCGAGGCGGCCAAGGTCGCGGGACTGGTCACCGACGTGATCCGCAGCCGGCTCACCACGCCGGAGAAGATGCTCGCTGCCGCGATCCTGCGGACGAGGCAGCGGCATCGCGGGCTGGTGGTGGTGCTGGTCGGCGAAGCCGCGGGTGGCATCGACTCGGTGCTGGAGCTGATGTTCGCCCGAGGCCTCCGGCTGCACCACATCCTGGAGCCGCGACGGCAGGTTGGTGAGGTCTTGCCCAACGGCAGGCTGATCCGGGTGGACACGCTCTTCGAGCCCTACCCCGTCGTGGCCGAGCTCGACGGCCGGCTGGGCCACTCGACCGCCGTCGAGGTCGCCCGCGACCAGGCTCGGGACAACGCGCATGTGCTGAGCGGGCGCCTCCCGCTCCGCTACGGCTGGCTGCGCGTGCTCGGTGACATGTGCCAGGTGGCGGGCGAGGTAGGACGGGCCCTGATGTCGCTGGGCTGGCCCGGTGTTCCGCGCATCTGCGGGTCATCCTGCACGCTGGGGCGTGCACTTAGCTCCACAGACCAGGGCTACAGGAGGCTTGCGTAGAGCTGCCGGGTGCGCTCGGCGATGGCCGCCCAGCTGAAGTGCTCCAGCGCCCGCGAGCGGCCGGCCTTGCCCATCGCCGCGCCCCGGGCGGGGTCGGCGAGCAGGGCGTTGACCGCGTCGGCGATAGCGGCGGCGAAGGCGGCCGGGTCGCGCGGGGCACCGTACGGGTCGTTCGGATCCGGGTCGATCGGTACGAGCACGCCGGTCGAGCCGTCCGCAACGACCTCGGGGATGCCCCCGGTCGCGGTCGCCACCACGGGCGTCTCGCAGGCCATCGCCTCGAGGTTGACGATGCCCATCGGCTCGTAGATCGAGGGGCAGACGAACACGCTGGCGGCGCTCATGAACTCAATCGCCTCGGTCTTGGTCACCATCTCGGGCACCCAGACCACGCCGTCGCGGGTGGCCTGCAGTTCGGTGATGGCCGACGACACCTCGGCCTCGATCTCGGGGGTGTCCGGCGATCCGGCGAGCAGCACGAGCTGGGCGGACGGGTCGAACGCGTGAGCCGCCGCCAGCAGGTAGGGCAGGCCCTTCTGCCGGGTGATGCGGCCGAGGAAGAGCACGGACGGCCGCGACGGGTCGACGCCGTACTTCTCGAGCCCCGTGACCGACGACGTGGGCGCGTACTCCTCGGTGTCGATGCCGTTGTGGATGACCGAGACGCGCGCCGGGTCGACGGCCGGGTAGCAGCGCAGGATGTCGGGCACCATGCCGGCCGACACCGCGATGACTGCGGCGGCGCCCTCGATGGCAGACCTCTCGCAGTACGAGGACAGCGCGTAGCCGCCGCCCAGCTGCTCGGCCTTCCAGGGGCGCAGCGGCTCGAGCGAGTGCGTGGTCACGACATGCGGGACGCCGTAGAGCATCGAGGCCGTGAATCCCGCGAAGTTGGCGTACCAGGTATGGGAGTGGACGAGATCGACGCCCCCCACCGCCGACGCGATGGACAGGTCGGTCGACATCGTGAGCAGGGCCGCGTTGGCCCCGGCCGCGACGAGGGTCGGGTCGGGCCGGTGGGCGGTGGCGCCCGCCCGGTCGACGCCGAAGCAGTGGACGTCGACGTCGAGCGAGGGGGTGAGGCGGCGCAGGTCCCGGGCGAGGTACTCGACATGGACACCGGCACCCCCGTACACCTCCGGCGGGTACTCACGACTGAGCAGGGCTACGCGCATGAGGCTGACCATAGCGCCGTGATCGAATTGTTGGCTCCTTGACCCCACACCGACGTGGCTCGCATTGCTTGCAAGGCATAGTGTCTGGCCATGGCGAACGGGAAGCGCGTTCTAGCAATAGTGCTGGCGGGTGGCCAGGGCAACCGGCTGCTCCCCCTCACGGCGGACCGGGCCAAGCCCGCGGTCCCCTTCGGCGGCATCTACCGCCTCATTGATTTTGTGCTGTCCAACCTCAGCAACGCGGGCTTTCTCAAGATCGTCGTGCTGACGCAGTACAAGAATCACAGCCTTGACCGCCACATCAGCCAGACCTGGCGCATGTCGACGCTGCTCGGCAACTACGTCACCCCGGTTCCCGCGCAGCAGCGCCTCGGCCCGCGGTGGTTCTCCGGCTCGGCCGACGCGATCTACCAGAGCCTCAACCTGGTGTACGACGAGGAGCCCGACTACATCCTGGTCTTCGGCGCCGACCACATCTACCGCATGGACCCGCGGCAGATGCTCGACGCCCACATCGAGTCCGGCGCGTCCGCGACGGTGGCCGGCATCCATGCGCCGCTGAAGGAGGCCTACCAGTTCGGCGTCATCAAGACGGCCTCGGACGGCAAGGGCATTGCGGAGTTCCTGGAGAAGCCCAAGGACACCACAGGACTCGCCCTCCCCGGCCACCCTGATCAGGTCTTCGCCAGCATGGGCAACTACTGCTTCACCACGTCTGCCCTCCTTGAGGCGGTCAAGAAGGACGCGTACGACGACAGCTCGGCCCACGACATGGGCGGCAACATCGTCCCGATGTTCGTCGGTCACAACGAGGCGCAGGTCTACGACTTTGACGCCAACCAGGTGCCGGGCGCGACCGAGCGCGATCGGGGCTACTGGCGCGACGTCGGGACGCTGGACGCCTACTACGAGGCGCACATGGACCTGATCTCGGTCCACCCCATCTTCAACCTCTACAACCACGACTGGCCGATCTACACCCACCACCGGCCGCTGCCGCCGGCCAAGATCGTGCACGACCGCACCCGCGTCGTCGACTCGATGCTGAGCAACGGCGTCATCGTGGCCGACTCGCTGGTCGCCGGCTCGGTCCTGTCGCCGCGCGTCAAGATCGACGAGCGGGCCGAGGTCAACGGCAGCGTCCTCATGGACAACGTCACGATCGGCGCCGGCTCGATCATCCGCAACGCCATCATCGACAAGAACGTCGTCGTGCCGCCCGGTGCCCGCATCGGTGTCGACCTCGACCGCGACCGGGCCCGCTTCACCGTCTCGGACAATGGCATCGTCGTCATCGGCAAGGGCGTCGACATCGACGTCTGATCGGGCTGGGGCCCTTGCCGCTGCCGACGCGGCATTGTCTGTCATCGGCAAGGGCGTCGACATCGACGTCTGAGCCCATTCGGTAGGGGCTGCTGCGCGTGAGCCCAGGCTTCTAGCGCTTGGCGGCGGCCCGGGCGACGGCGCCGGCCACCGCCTTGCAGTCCCGTTCGCGGGTCGCAGCCGACAGGGCGCGCTTGGCGCCGGCCACTGTCTGCCCCACCGTGATGATGAACATCAGGTTGCCGACCCAGCAGTAGAACACCGGGTAGCCGGGTGCCTGGAAGAAGGCGGCTTTCCAGGGGCCGGGGAGCTGCGGCTGCTTGTGCAGGTTCTGCTTCCACCACGCGGTCGCCGTAGCAGCAGAATTGGACCGGTAGACCTGGAGGTCGACCCTCACGAAGCCGTCCACCGTCTCGGCGTAGGTGTTCGACACGTCGATGCCGGCGTAGATCTGGATCCTGCCCCCGTTGGGAATCGGCGGCTTCATCGGCCTGGACATCGCCTTGCTGAGGTCGATGGCGTCCAGGAAGTCGGCGGCGTAGGCACCGCTCAGGATGTCGGCAAGGCTGTCGTGCCTGGTGTTGCGCGGGTCCTGCGGCGTCGCACGCACACTGCCCTTGCCCCAGGCTGCCGTGCCGATCGTCTTCTTCCCGCTGGCGTCGGTGATGGTGTACCGGACGTCGACCCGGCTGCCGAGGCGAGTGCCCGTCATCTCCAGCTGGGCCCCGGGGGCCTGCGGGATGTCATGGCAGCTCGCCGTCGCGTTCACCCCGCCGTCGGCGGTGACGGCGGCGACCCCGAACTGCGGCGTGATCACGGTCCAGGTCGCGGCGTCGCGCGCGAAACCCAGCAGATCGATCTCGTACGTCGCCGGCGGGATCGTTGCACCGGCCAGGAGCGGCCCGTCGAACGTGAGCGTGCCTCGGGCCTTGAGCCGCATCGGGTCGACCGCGAGCGTGATGTCGCTCGTACCGGATAGTCCGGAGTCGTCTCGCCACGCTCCTGCCCACGAGCCGTTGACCATGGGCGCGAACCGTCGGGCATCTGCTTGTTTCACCACGTCCCCGGCGACGTGCCGGCTGCCCAGCGCGGTCACCTGGGCTGAGGGCGCAACCGTCGGAGTCGCAGCCGGCCGCGACGCGACCGCGCTGGCCTGGGGGCTGCTCGACTGGGTCACCGTCGCGGTGGGGGTCGGCACGACCCTGATCGGCGAGCTGCCGCGGGCGCTCGGCCGCCGAGACTTGGCGGAACAGGCGGCCAGCAGCCAGGCACCGCAGGCAACAAGGACGCGACGGCGGCTGACGGATGCAGGCATGCGAGTCCCGGCTGGTACGAGGGTGTCTGGGAGCCTAGCAGCGGTGGGTCGACTGGCTAGTCGCTCGAACGCGGGAGCAGTGCCAGGCCGATCAGGGTGGCGACCCCGCCCCAGAGCCCGGCGACGAACACTGTCGTGAGCGGGTCGAGCCCTGCGCTGCCGGAGAACACGTCGGCCCCGATCCGGCCGGAGAACCGCAGTCGCGTGGCCTCGGCGAGCAGCAGCCACAGGCTCGCGTTGCACACCACGGCTCGGCCGAACTCCGCCCACTCGCGGACCCGCACGACCCCTCGCAGCTGCCGCCGGCCTGCCACCAGGGATGCCGCGGCTGGCACGACGAGCAGCAGGTAGGCGACTAGCCAGGCGCCGCCAGTGATCAGGCCGAGGCCGAGATTGCCGGACAGCAAAGGGATCGGCGACGACAGATCGGCGGTGAGCCGACCGCCGAGGCTGAAGCCGCCCAGCCACGCCGCCCCGTCGCCGAGCAGGCCGGGCACCGCGCCCAGGCCTCCGGTGGGGAAGCTGTTCCACGCGAGTGCGCCGACGATCGCGACCACCGAGGCGACCGCCCCGACGACCGCTGCGCCCCGCAGGGTCGCCGCCAGGGCTCGTGCCCACGTACCGGTCCAGACACGTGACCCGAGCCAGCAGGACAGGCCGACGACCACGAGGCAGCCGAGCGCCGAGGGCAGCGCAGGGACCCCGTACCGCACGGGCGGGCGTTGCTCGTACGACGGGAGGGTGGAGGTGGCGACGAGGGCGAGCAGGCCGACCGCCACCGCCGCGGTCACACCGCAGATCACGGCCTCGAGCAGCACGCGACCTCGGCGGGCGGCGACCACGACCAACACCAGCGTCACGGTCAGGGGGACGATGCCGACCTGGCCGTGCGTCGTGCCGCTGTGGAAGCGCAGCGGTGCGCCGACCGACATCGCGACCAGCCAGCAGGCGACCCGCAGCCAGTCCAGCGGCGAGCCGGTGTGGCCGCCCGGACGGTAGGAGAGACTGGCCGCAGCAGTGAGCAGCCACCCGCCGAGGAGCCCCGCCGCGACCACGACGAGCCCGTCGCGTACGGCAACGAGAGCGCGGGCGCGAGTCATCGCGATCACCGTACCGGCACGGCAACCATTCGGCGCTCAACGGCGACTGGACGAGTGAGGACCGCCGGAGGGAGGACCGTGAGAGCAGTGGACGTCGAGGACTTCGAGGCGTACGTGCGTGGGCGCGGCCCGGCGCTCTACCGGCTGGCCTACCTGCTCGTGGGTGACCCCTACGACGCGCAAGACCTCGTTCAGGACGTGCTCGGCAGCGCGAGTCTGCGCTGGGCCAAGGTGCGGGCGGCCGACAACGTCGACGCCTACCTGCGCCGGGCGATCTGCAACGCGGCCGCGTCCCGATGGCGCCAGCGCGTCCGGCGCCCCGAGCGGCTCGGCCCACTGCCCGAGCGGCCAGCGCCGGCCGGCATCGACCTCGAGCTGCGCGACGAGGTGCTCGCCCTGCTGCGCCGGCTGCCGCGGGGGCAGCGCGAGGTTCTGGTCCTGCGCTACTACGAGCAGCTCACCGAGGCCGAGACAGCCGGGGTCCTCGGCATCGCGGTGGGCACCGTCAAGTCGCAGGCCAGCAAGGCCGCCGCCACCATGCGCACGCTCCTCGCCGCGCCCCTGATCGAACGGGAGACCGAATGACCACCGACCTGCACGACCTGCTCAGCCGGGTCGCCGACTCGGCGCCCGTCCCCTCACTGCTCGATGGGGTACGGGCCCGGCGGCGCCACGTGGCGCGCCGCCGGACGACTGCCGGGTTGGCGGCAGCGGCCGTGGTCGTCGCCGGCGGGGGCGCTGTCGGCTGGCGCGTACACCAAACCGACGAGCTGACCGCGAGGTTCGGCGCAGCCGCCGGCTACCAGCACATTCGCGGGCCCGCCGGCTGGCCGTCCGGTCGACTCGCCCCGCCCATCACCGTTCCTACCGACGGGTTCCACGGCCAGGACATGCACCTCGAGCCGCTGCCCGCGGGCTACGTCCCCAAGGTCGACGCCGTGCAGGCGTACGCGATCTGCACCGAGCACGGGCCGTGCAACCGCAACGGCGGGGCGGTGATGACGCTCGCGATGGTCACGTACGACTTCGGGCATGAGCCGGTGCTGCGCCGCGTCGTGTGGCTGGGGGAGAACGGGCCGTCCGAGTGCTCGGCGGCTGGCGGTCAATCAGCTCCTCGCAGCGGCGGGACTCCGACCCCCGCGTCACCGGTGCCCCCCACGACCAGACAGTGCACGGCGACGATCGCTATCGACGCGGCGACGGGAGCGGCCCTGTTCGTCTCTGCGGACGGGCCGTGAGCGCGGCGCTCAAGGGAGTGCGCCGATCGGCCGACGAGAGGTCCATGACGACGACCCGTCCCGACGAGGCCCGCCCGCAGTCCAGCACGCGCGCGCGCTCGATCAGCGCCTACCGGGTCGGCCCGGTCATCACCATGCTCGCGGCGGTCGTCGGCGCGGTCATCATGTTCGGCCTGGGCGTCCTCGCCGGCCGCGTGTGCGGTTCGGTCCTCGGCTTGCACGACGGCGCCCGTACCGGACTCATGCTCGGATGTGGCGCGTTCTTCGGCCTGGCCAGCGCCATCTCGTCAGCCCGCCGGCACCTGCCCAAGCGCTAGCTAGCGCACTCGCAGCGCCAGCAGCCCGTCGCCGACCGGCAGCAGCAGGGGTACGAGCCGTTCGTCGTCGCGGGCGCTCGCGAGGAACTCGCGCATCGCCACGGTCTCGGGGTCGCGCAGGGCGGCGTCGGTCACCTTGCCGCCGCTGAGCACGGACGAGAAGACCACCAGGCCGCCCTTGCGCAGCAGCCGCAGCGCGGCCGTCAGGAACGCCGGATAGTCGCCCGGGCGGGTGTGGCAGAACACCATGTCGTAGCCCCCGTCGGCCAACCGGGGCAGGACGTCGAGCGCGTTGCCAGTGATCAGGCGGGCCCGCGAGACCGGGATCGAGGCCTCGTTGAACGACTCGCGGGCGAGCCGCTGGTGCTCGGCCTCGACGTCGACGCTGGTCAGGATGCCGTCCGCGCGCATGCCGCTCAGCAGCCAGAGGCCGGAGACGCCGGCGCCGGTGCCGATCTCGGCCACCGTGTGAGCGTCGACCAGGGTGGCGAGGAACCGCAGGGTCGATCCGACGAGCGGGTCGACTTCGGGCAGGCCCAGCTCGCGGGCACGCTCGCGCGCTGCGAGCACCGGCGCGTCCTCGGCCAGCCAGCCGGACGCGTACGCGATCGCCTTGTCGGTCTCGGTGGGCGCGTGGGCGCCCCGTGAGCTGACCTGGCTGATGGTGGCCTCCAGCGGGACGACGACTTCGCGGCAGCCTAGTGCACCAGGCCTCGGCGGGCGATCACTGATCTCTGCCCAGGAATGGTGCCACGTTCAGGGTTCCCTCAGGTGAGGCCGCGATGATGCCCCCATGACGGCGACACCGGACGATCACCGCGGCGGTGCCCGGTTGAGCCGCGGCGGGAACCAGCGGCGCCCTCGCGGCGTTGGCACAGGTGCAGGCCGCGACCGTGCGGCCCACCACGTGTCGAGGGAGGGCGAGCAGGTGTCGGCGAGTCTCACGAGCACCCCTCCGTCCCGGTTCGTACGGATTTCCCGGGTAAAGCCGGACAAGGGCAACCGGTCGGCCGTTTCACACGTCAGTACTGATGTGGAGACGTGGACACCACCTACCTGGGATGCGGTCGTGCGCGAGCACAGCGCGCGCGTCTACCGGCTTGCCTACCGGCTGACCGGCAACCAGCACGACGCCGAGGACCTCACGCAGGAGGTCTTCGTCCGGGTCTTCCGCTCGCTCCACGACTACCAGCCGGGCACGTTCGAGGGCTGGCTCCACCGCATCACGACCAACCTGTTCCTCGACATGGTCCGCCGCCGCGCGCGCATCCGCTTCGAGGGCCTGCCCGACGACGCCGAGCGGATCAAGGGCCGTGAGGCCTCGCCGGCCCAGGTGTACGACGACACCCACCTCGACCACGACGTCCAGACCGCGCTCGACGCGCTGCTGCCGGAGTATCGCGCGGCCGTCGTCCTGTGCGACATCGAGGGGCTGACCTACGAGGAGATCGCCGACGTCCTCGGCATCAAGCTCGGCACGGTACGCAGCCGCATCCACCGCGGCCGCACGCAGCTGCGCGCCGCCCTTGCCCATCGTGCCCCCCGTACGCCGGGCGTCCCCGGCGAGGCGACCCCGTGAAGCACGTCCCCCACGTCCGGCTGAGCCGCACGCGCGACGACCGCTGCCTCGGCGACAAGGCCGCAGCCCTCACCGACGGCGAGCTCGGGTCCGAGGCCCGTGACGCCGCCCTCGCCCACCTGGTCAACTGCGACGGCTGCCGCGACGACGTCGCCGGCCAGCGCCGGCTCAAGGCACGCCTCGCCGAGCTGTCCGACCCGGTGATGCCGCCGGGTCTGTTCGAGCGGCTCAGCGCCATGGGTCCGTACGAGGCCCTGCCGCTCGAGCCGGTCGTCGTGCGTCACCGGGTGCGGCTCCACGTCCCCCGCCGGCCCCACGTCCGCGACCACACCCGTCCCTCGGGCCGGGCTCGTCGCTCCGTGCGGTACGCGATCGGCGGCGGGGTGTCGGTGCTCGCGCTCGGCGTCAGTGCCTTCGCGCTCGGCGGCGGCCAGCCGTCGCCGACCCTGGTGCCTTCGGTCGACAGCTTCACCGTCGAGCACGCCTCCACGACGGGCGAGATCCCGTTCGGCAGCGTGCCGCCGGTGGTGACCTTCCGGCCGGTGCTCGTCGGCGCTCGGCCGTGAGCCTGCGGCCTGGCCGCCGCCGCACCTTCTTCGCGGCCGCTGCCGTCGCCGGGGGCGCGCTCGCGCTTCCGTTCGGCGGCGCCACCGCGGCCGTCGGCACGGTCGGACCGGCCGCCGCAGCGCCCGTCTCGGAGGGCACCGACGCCGTCGCCGTGCTCGAACGGGCCTACACCCGGTCGCGGACCCAGACCTACCACGGCGTCCAGCTGGTCATGGTCGGCAACGCCACACACTACGTCGGCGTGAGCCACGTGCAGGGCCACACCTATCTGTACGCGGTCGGGGCCGGGGCCGGGGCTGAGGCTGAGGTCTACGAGACCTCCGACGCCACCCCCGCCACGTCCGCTGCCGACCCGCTTTCCAAGGACCCGCTCGCGCTCCTCGAGCAGCACTACCAGCTGACCGTGCTGGGCGCCGACGAGGTCATGGGCCGGCCCGCCGTCGTCGTGCAGGCGCTGACCTCGGCCGGCACGGTCGCCGCGAAGTTCTGGGTCGACGACGCGTCCTCGCTGGTCGTCCGCCGCGACACCTTCGACTCGCACCAGAACGCCTACACCCGGGTCTGCTACACCGAGCTGTCCGTCGACGCGGCCACCCCCGCGCTTGCCGCCCAGTCCCTCTCGCTGGCGCCGGCCGGCACCCCCGAGAGCGCCGCCCAGCTGCACGCCCAGGGCTGGTGGGCCGGCCCGACACTGCCCGGCGGGCTCACGCTCTACGATGCCCGCGAGGTCGGCACCGGGTCCGCGACGCTGCTCCACCTCTCGTACTCCGACGGGTTGTCGACGGTGTCGGTCTTCGAGCAGCGGGGCCGCCTCGCCTCGGGTTCGCTCCCGGCTGGCTGGACCCACGTGGCGCTGCCTGACGGGCGCGTCGTCGTGCGAGCCGACGGTCAGCCGCTGCGGGTGGCGTGGCAGGCGCACACGCTCGTGGTCGCCGTCATCGCCGACGTGCCTCCCGGCGCAGCGACTCCGCTCATCGAGGCGCTGCCGTACGGCGCCGCTCCCGCAACCCACGGCATGGTCGTCGGACGGGTGACCCGGGGTCTCCACCGCATCGGGGCCATGCTGACGCCCTGAGGACGGCCCACCACCCGTACGCTGTCTGTCAGGAGGTACGGCGTCCCGTGTTCGGCATCGGCTGGCCAGAGCTGCTCGTCATCATGGCGATCGGTCTCATCGTCGTGGGCCCCGAACGCCTCCCCAAGTACGCCGAGGACGCCGGCCGGCTGCTGCGCCAGCTGCGCCGCCTCGCCGAAGACGCCTCCGTCGACCTGAAGGCCGAGCTCGGTCCGGAGATGGCCGACCTCAACCTCTCCGACCTGCGCGACATGCACCCCCGCCGCATGGTCCAGAAGTACCTGTTCGAGGACCTCGAGGACGACCTCGCCGCGTCCAGCCCGCACCCCATGGCCGCTGCGGCGGCCGAGGCGCAGGAGACGCCGGTGGTCCAGCCCTTCGAGGCGCCGCGTCGCGGCAGCGGGCTCGCGCTGGGGTACGGCGACCCGGCCCCGTACGACGTCGACACCACCTGACCGCCCCACCCCGCCCTACCGGATCACTGGGGCTTTCGTGTCCCTTTGGCGTGCGCGATAGCCGCCACAAGCTCCCAGTGATCCGAAAATGGGCCCAGTGATCCGCACCGGAGGCGGCCGGCGACGCCGGCGTTAGTGGCTGGTGGGGGAGATGCCCAGCGGGCGGCCGACGAGGCCGCGGGCGCGGGACGAGAGCCGGTCGGCGATGGCCCGCAACTCCTTGGCCGCGGGGGCATCGGGTTCGTCGAGCACGAGCGGACGTCCGGAGTCGCCGCCCTCGCGCAGCCGGATGTCGATCGGGATCGAGCCCAGCAGCGGCACGTTGGTGCCGGTTGAGCGCGAGAGTGCCTCGGCCACGGTCTGGCCGCCGCCGGAGCCGAACACGTCGACCATCTCGCCGCAGTGCGGGCAGGGGAGCCCGGCCATGTTCTCGACGACGCCGGCGATGGTCTGGCGGGTCTGGATCGCGATCGCCCCGGCCCGCTCGGCCACCTCGCGGGCCGCCAGCTGGGGGGTCGTGACCACGATGAGCTCGGCGTTGGGTACCAGCTGGGCGACCGAGATCGCGATGTCGCCGGTGCCGGGCGGCAGGTCGAGGAGCAGCACGTCGAGATCGCCCCAGAACACGTCGGCGAGGAACTGCTGCAGCGCGCGGTGGAGCATCGGCCCACGCCACACGACCGGGGAGTTGCCGGCGGTGAACATGCCGATCGAGATGACCTTCACCCCGTGGGCCGACGGCGGCATGATCATCTGGTCGACGGGCGTGGGGCGGGCGGTGGTGCCCAGCATGCGCGGGATCGAGTGGCCGTAGATGTCCGCGTCGACGACGCCGACCTTGAGCCCGGACGCAGCCATGGCGACGGCGAGGTTGACGGTGACCGACGACTTGCCGACGCCGCCCTTGCCCGACGCGATGGCGTAGACCCGGGTCAGCGACCCTGGCTGGGCGAAGGGCACCTCCTTCTCGGGGGTGCCGCCGCGCAGCCGGGTCGAGAGACCCTTGCGCTGGTCGTCGCTCATGACGCCGAGGTCGACGCGCACCGCGGAGACGCCGTCGACCGCGATCACCGCCGCGGTCACGTCGCGCGTGATCTTGTCGCGCAGCGGACAGCCGGCGACGGTGAGCAGGACCCGTACCGTGCAGGTGCCGTCGGCGTCGAAGCTCACCGACTCGACCATGTCGAGGTCGGTGATCGGCTTGTGGATCTCGGGGTCTTCGACGGTCGCGAGCGCGGCCATCACCGCGGGGGTGCGGGCGTCGGTCTGCGTGTCCTGCGTCGTCGTCACCCCGTCATGTTACGTGCGGTGCGGCGGGGTCAGCTTGGTGAGCAGCCGGGCCAGCTCGGCGAGCTCGGTGTCGTCGAGGCGGCTCGTGACGTGGTCGTGCACGCCGCGCAGGTGGGTGACGGAGGCGTGGCGCAGTCGTTCGAGGCCGGCTGGGGTGAGGACCGCGAGCGTGCCGCGCGCGTCCTCGGGACAGGGTGCGCGCTCGACCAGGCCCTCGCGCACCAGCCGGTCCACGAGCCGCGACAGGCCGCTCCGCGAGAGCAGCACGCGGTCGGCCAGCTCGATCATCCGCAGCGACCGTCCCTCGGCCTCGGCCAGCTGCACGAGCACGTCGTACGAGGCCAGCGGCAGCTCGTGCTCGGTGATCAGCTCGGCCTCGAGGCGGCGGGTGATCTGGGCGTGTGCGATGAGCAGCGTGCGCCATGCGGTCAGCTGCTCGCCGGTCGGTGTCCGCGCGGCCGGCACGGCACTGTCGAAGAGGTGCGTCGCGACGTCGTTCATCTGCTGATCCCGCCCTGCCCCATGGTCATCGTTGTGCTGATGGTACGAGGCGAGGGCGGGGATCGCTCACTCCGTGTGACCGTGTTGCGGGGACTCTTGGGACAGTTCACCAGAAAAGCCCGGTGAATCGGCCACGGTGCGACACCACGGACACACCCGCCACTCCGGGTCGAGCGGCCGGCTGCACGAGGAGCAGTGACCCCGGTCGATCGCCGTTGCGCACCACGGGCAGACCACCATGTCCTCGGCTACCGACCGCTCGCAGAGCCGGCAGGAGCGACCGTCGCCGGCGTCGACGTGCGTGACCCGCAACACCTCTTCGTACGTGGTCTCGCCGCGCCCCGCCTTGGCGAGTCCCGCGGCCCGCAGCGGCAGCATGCCGGCGGCCCGGGCGGCGGCGCGCAGCCCCTGCTCGGTCGGCGTCGACAGCAGCACACGGCGCACCGCGGCGGTGATCGGCAGGACCTCGAAGACCGCGGTACGGCCGCGGTAGCCGGTCTCGCCGCAGTCGGCGCACCCGGCGCCTGCCATCGGGGTGGCCCCGGTGATGTCGCCGATGCCCACGCCGAGCAGCTCGAGCGTGCGGGCCGACGGGGTGTACGGCGCCACGCAGCTCGGGCAGGGTTTCCGTACCAGACGCTGGGCGACCACCATGGTGAGCGACGAGGCGACCAGGAACGGCTCGGAGCCCATGTCGACGAGCCGGGTGATGGCGCTGACCGCGTCGTTGGTGTGCAGGGTCGTCAGCACGAGGTGGCCGGTGAGGGAGGCCTGGAGCGCCAGGTCGGCGGTCTCCAGGTCGCGGACCTCGCCCACCAGCACGATGTCCGGGTCCTGGCGCAGCACGGCACGCAGCCCGCGGGCGAAGGTCATGCCGGTGCGTTCGTTGACCTGCACCTGGTTGATGCCGGTGAGTGAGATCTCGACCGGGTCCTCGAGGGTGACGATGTTGCGGGCGGCGCTGCGGATCTGCTGGATCGCGGAGTAGAGGGTGTTGGTCTTGCCCGATCCGGTCGGTCCGGTGATGAGGACGAGGCCCTGCGGTGCGATGAGGCCGGTGAGCAACGTCTCCAGCTGGCGTGCCTCGAGCCCCGACTGGCCGAGCGGCGGCACGTTGTCGCCCCGGCTGAGCAGCCGGATGACCACCTTCTCGCCATGGACCGTGGGCAGCGTGCTGATGCGGGCGTCGATGACCAGGTTGTCGACCTGCAGCCGGGCGCGGCCGTCCTGCGGCTTGCGCCGCTCGGCGATGTCGAGGCCGGACATGACCTTGATCCGGCTGCCCAGCGCGGCGGTGACCTTCTTGGGGACCGTCATGACCTCGCGCAGCAGGCCGTCGACCCGGTACCGGATGCGCAGGTCGTCGCGCTGCGGCTCGACGTGGATGTCGCTGGCGCCCTGGCGTACGGCCTCGGCGAACATCTCGTTGACCAGCCGGACCACGGGCGCATCGCTGACGTCCGCGCGCTCGGTGGTCGCCGAGCCGTCGTCGTCGATGCTGCCCAGGCCGGAGACCATCGCCGCGAGGTCGGTCGGTGCGTCGCGGTTCTCCGTGAGCGCCCAGGCCCGCCGGATGTGGTCACGGACCTGGCTGTCGGCCGCAACGGTCACGATGATCTCCACCGCGCCGGTGTAGAGCTTGACGTCGTCGAGCGCGAACACGTCGGTCGGGTCGCCCATCGCCACTCGCAGGCCGCCGCGGGGCGTGCGTGAGACGAGCAGGATGCCGTGGCGCTCGGCGATCGCCCTCGGCAGCAGCCGAGGGACCTCCGGGTCGATGGTCTCCTTGCTGAGGTCGACCAGCTCGAGGTCGAGAGCCTCCGCGAGGGCGTGCGTGATGTCGCGCTCGGCCACCAGGCCGCGCTCCACCACCAACGGGCCGAGCCGCAGCCGGGCCTCGCCGGGCGGCACGTCCGCCTGGGCAGCCAGCGTCTCGGCGAGCTGGAGCTCGGTCAGCACCCCCTGGCTGACGAGCACCTCGCCCAGCCGCCGACGGCCGAGCCCGCGGACAGCGGGGTGGTCGAGGTCTGGGTCGCTGGTGGGATAGGGCACCGTCACCTTGATCTTCTCGGCGGTCGAGGGGCCGCGATGAACCGCTGGCGGGGCCTAGATAATTGCGCCGTACGGGCCTAGGCGGACTCGGGCTCGGCGTCCTCGGCGCGGCGCTCGTCCATCCCGTCCATCTCCAGCAGCATGCGCTGCAGCTCGCCGCGGATGAAGTCGCGGGTCGCCACCTCGCCGAGCGCGATGCGGATCGAGGCGACCTCGCGGGTGAGGTACTCGGTGTCGGCGATCGAGCGGTCGTTGCGGGCGCGGTCCTCGTCGAGGGTGACCCGGTCGCGGTCGGCCTGACGGTTCTGCGCCAGCAGGATCAGCGGGGCCGCGTACGACGCCTGCAGCGACAGGATCAGCGTCAGGAACGTGAACTTGTTGCCCCACTCGTCGAAGTGAGGGGTGCCCGGAACGATGTTGTAGACGATCCAGGCCACGATGAAGAAGCTCATGTACGAGATGAACCGGAACGTGCCCAGGAAGCGGGCGAACCGCTCGGAGAGCTTGCCCAACGTCTCCGGGTCGTAGTCGGGCAGGTTGGGCCCGCGCCGCGGCTGCCTCGGCTGGTCGACGCGGCTGCGGCTCTCGCGACGCAGCTGCGACTTACCCGCCATCGCGCGGCCGCCCGTCCTGGTCGCGCTGCTCACGCCAGTCCTTGGGCAGCAGGTGGTCAAGCACGTCGTCAACGCTGATGGCTCCGACGAGCCGGTCGTTCTCGTCGACAACCGCTGCTGCTACGAGGTTGTAGGTCGCGAGATAGCTCGTGACGGTACGCAGCGGCGTGTCCGGCGAGAGCGGGTCGATGTCGGTGTCGGCGATGGAGCCGATGAGCGCCGACGGTGGCTCGCGGAGCAGTCGCTGGATGTGGGCCACCCCCAGGAACCGCCCGGTCGGGGTCTCGGTCGGCGGCCGGCAGATGTAGACCTGGCTGGCCAGCGCCGGCGTGATGTCCTGGGTGCGGACCCGGGCCAGTGCCTCGGCGATCGTCGCGTTGGGCGGCAGGATGACCGGCTCGCTGGTCATCAGACCGCCGGCGGTGTCCTCGGCGTACTCGAGCAGACGTCGTACGGGCGCTGCCTCGTCGGGCTCCATGAGCTCGAGCAGCCGCTCGGCATCGGCGGTGGGCAGCTCGGCCAGCAGGTCGGCCGCGTCGTCGGGACCCATCGCCTCGAGGATGTCGGCCGCGCGGGCCTCCTCGAGCCCGGCGAGGATCGACACCTGGTCGTCCTCGGGCAGCTCTTCGAGGACGTCGGCGAGGCGCTCGTCGTCGAGAGCGGCCGCGACCTCGTTGCGGCGCTTGCTCGACAGGTCGTGCATGACGTTGGCGAGGTCGGCCGGGCGCAGCTTCTCGAAGACGGCCAGCATGTTGGCCGCGCCCTGGCTGTCCTCAGGCAGGGACAGGCCCTCGACCTCCTCCCACTTCAGCTGGCGCAGCGGCTCGCGGCGCCGGATGCCCTTGCCGGCGACCTGGACGGCGACCCGGGTGAGGTGCCAGTCGCGGTTGCGACCCTGCTCCATCGCCGCGTCGAGCACGGTGGCCTGGGCGCCGGTGTCGACGATCGTGACCTTGCGGTCGAGCAGCTCGGCCAGCACGAGGGTCTCGCCGGGGCGGGTGTCGAAGCGGCGCAGGCTGACCGTGCCCGTACCGAGGACCACCGCGTCGCCGTCGGCCGACGTGACCCGGCCGATGGGCACGAAGATGGCCCGTCGGTGCTGGATCTCGACCACGATGCCGAGGACGCGCGGCTGCTCGCGACCGATGCGCAAGGCCACGACGGCATCACGCACCCGGCCGACCTGGTCGCCTTGAGGGTCGAAGACGGCCACACCAGCCAGGCGCGCGATATAGATGCGGCTCGGCGCGCTGCTCACGGCGTTGAGGTTACCGCCCGGCCGCAAGCGGGATCGTGAAGCGACCCGATAACGTCAAGGCATGCCGACTCTGCACTACCGCCAGGTGGACGTCTTCACCGACCGGCCCTTCGCCGGCAACCCCCTGGTGGTCGTGCTCGATGCCGATGGGCTCGACACCACCGACCTCGCCCGGCTGGCGCGGCAGTTCGACCTGTCGCAGACGGCATTCCCGATGGTCGCCACGGCGGACGAGAAGGCGGCGGGCGCCGACTACCGGCTCCGCGTCTTCACCCCGTGGACCGAGCGGGGCTTCGCCGGCCACGCGTCCATCGGTGCTGCGTGGGTGCTGGCCAAGGCCGGCCGCATCCACCCAGGTCCGGTACGGCAAGCCTGCGCGACCGGGGTGCTGTCCCTCGACGTCGGCGACAACGGTGGTCCGGTGTCCCTGACCGGCACGGTCCCCGTGCTCGGCGAGGCGGTAGACGCCGCAACCCTGCTGGCCGCCGCTTCGCTGCCACCGGCCTCCCCGCTCGCGGGCGAGGCCCGCACGTCCGGAGCCGGCAACGGTTTCCACCTGCTGCCGCTGGCCGATGACCGCGACGTGCTGCGCGCCGCGCCCGACCTGGCCGCGGTCCGGGCGCTCGAGAGTCTGTACGGCGTCGAGGGGCTCGACATCTTCACCTGGGACGCCGAAGCCCGTACCGCGCACAGCCGGGTCTTCAGCACCGCGTCCGGGTCGGGCGAGAGCGCTGCTGCCGGGTCCGCCGCGCTGGCGCTGGGCGCCTACCTGGTCGCCGACGGCAGGCTGGCGGCCGACGGCACCTCGCAGTTCACGGTCTGGCAGGGCGCCGAGATCGGCCGGCCGTCGCGGCTCGAGTGCACGGTGGTCGCCGAAGGAGGAGCGGCGGTTGAGTGCCGGGTGTCAGGCGCTGTCGCCCTGGTCGCGTCCGGCGAGATCCACCGCCCGCCGAGCCGTCGGTGACTCGGGTCAGCGCCTGCTGCGCCGAGGCAGCTTGCGGGTCGAGCCACCGACGGTGAACGGCATCGGTACGTCCGTCGTCGCGGGTGTCGACGGGGGCGGCGCGGCGAGCGAGCCCTCCGGCATGTGGCCGGGGCTGTCGGTCACCTCGCCGGTCGGGGTCAGCCGGTGGATCAGGCACTCGCGGGCCCAGCGCGCTGCCGCAGCCTCGCCGTCGACCAGGTTGAGCCGCTTGCCCATGAGCGGCGGCACGATCGCCGTCCACTCCGTGGTGTCCGGGTTGAGGCGGCTGACGTCGGCAACCCAGCTGACCAGCCGGCTGCCCTTGTCCTTGCTGCGCACCGTGACCGTGGCGCCGCCACCGGGCTCGAGTCCGTGGCAGGGTTGCTCGCCGGGACCGCTCAGCACGTACGCCGACCCTTCGTGCCAGAGCAGCCAGACCGGCGAGACTCCGGCGGACGTGGTCACCCAGACCAGGCCGGACTTCTTGGTCGCCTCGTCGATGAGCAACGGGGTCAGCGGGGTCGACGTCACGCTCCCCAGCCTCTCACGATCAGGGTCCGGTACGGCGATCCCGTGGTGAGCGAGCGGCCGTCGGCGGTGACGAGGCCACCGCTGGCCGACCTGCCGCTGCTGGCCGTCGCCGTGGTGGCGGTGTCCACGTCTGGCCCGTTGATGGCCTCAGCCGCGGTGACCGTGCCGGTGCTCGCCATCGCGATGTGGCGCAATGCTCTGTCTCTCGTGGTGCTGGGCCCGGCGACCTTGCTGCGCCGCCGTCCCGAGGTACGCGCGCTGGGTGCCCGTGAGCTGAGGTTTGCCGGTGGCGCAGGGCTTTTCCTCGCTCTGCACTTCGCAACATGGGTGCCCAGCCTCAGCTACACCTCGGTTGCTTCGGCGACCGCGTTGGTGGCCACCCAACCGGTCTGGCAGGCGATGCTCGCCCGGCTGCAGGGCGACCACGTCTCCCGTGCGGTGTGGATCGGCATCGCTGTCGCCGTGGTCGGCGCCGGCTGGCTCGCGGGGGCCGACTTCTCGGTCTCTCGCCGCAGCCTCGAGGGCGACGGCCTCGCGGCGGCCGCTGCAGTGTTCGCCGCGGTCTACATCGCCGCGGGTGGTGTCGTACGCCGTACGGTGAGCTCGCTCACGTACACCACGGTCTGCTACACCGTCGCTGCCCTGCTGCTGCTCGTCGTCTGCCTGCTGGGCGGGGTACGGCTCAGCGGCTGGTCGGCCGTGTCCTGGTGGAAGCTCGTCGCGGTGACGGCCGGCGCCCAGCTGCTGGGGCACGCGGTGTTCAGCCTCGTGCTGCGAACGACCAGTCCCACCGTGGTGTCGCTGACGATTCTGCTCGAGGTGCCGGGCGCCGCGTTGCTCGCGTGGCTGTGGCTCGGCCAGACGCCACGGCTGAGCCAGCTGCCGGGGGCGTTGCTGCTGCTCGCGGGCATCGCGCTCGTCGCCGTGGTCGGCTCGGGTCGACGGGCCGTGGACGAGGTCTCACCGGACTGATCGCGGCAGGAGAGAAGGGGATATCCGGGTGGAGTACCGGACAATTAACCCGGGTGAGGGGTTGACTCTGCGCTCATGTGGGGCGAACGTTCAGTTATGACCCAGGTCCGTTCATGACCAAGGCGCCGCCGAGCTGTCCCCGCTGCGGCCGTGCCGTCCGCGAGCCGGGCCTGTGGTCCAACGCCTGGCAGTGCGAGCACCACGGCGAGGTGCTGCCCTACTTACCGGCCGGGCAGATCAGTCCCGAGGCCATCGCCATGGCGGCCAAGCGCGCCGCTGTTCCGTTGTGGGTTCCGCACCCGATGATGCCGGGTTGGGTGATCACCGGCATCGGTTCGTGCGGCGACGACCGCAGCCGGGCTGCAGCCACGGTGATCTGCTGCTCAGGGCCTGGACCTTTCGGTGGTCCGGCCGACATGGTCTTGGTATCCGAGGACATGGCGGTCGGTCTGGGCGCCCGATTCGCCGGCATCCCCGGCACCGACCCGGGCGAGCTGACCCACCGGGCCCCCGCGGGCAAGCTGCACGCCGACGGCCACCCGACCCCGCTGTGGCAGGTCGACGCGGGCACCGGCTCCGACGACATGGTGGCCTTCGTTGGCGAGGCCTGGGGATTCTGGCTGTGGGCGATCCTGTGGCCGGCCAGCGCGGGACTGCTGCTGCTCGAGGACCTCGAGCTGGCCGACGTGCGCCAGGCCGGACCTGCCGCGTACGAGATGCTCGGCTATGGCGCCGAGTCGCCGCGCATGGCCGTGCCCGTGCTGGTCGACCTGACCGACGGGCTGAAGGGTGGCCGGCCCAGGGCCGACCACCCCTGAGCCGCTACGGCAGGGCGTCGAGCTTGGCGAGCGTCGTGACGACGACCGCCTTGCGCAACTGGTCCTGCTGGGCGTTGTCGCCGGCCAGCGGGGCGAGTTCCTCGACCTTGACCACGACGTTGCCGCGCTCGAAGTAGGTGCCGAAGACCCGGTCACCCTTGGCGGACGTGCTGGCGGTGAGGTGGGCCACTGTGCGGTAGCCCTTCCACAGACCCTTCTCCGACGTGTCAGGAGCGGAAACGGTACGGGTCAGGGTGGCCGTCACGCCGTTGGACGTGGCGGTCTGCACCCGCGGGCACTTGGTCTGGGCGGTGACCAGGGCGATGGTGTCGGCCTTCGCTGCGGCCGGCGTGGCGAAGACGGCCTCGGAGATCGTCCACACCGAGTCGGTCGCGGACACCTTGGTGCTCTTGGCTGTCGAGTAGATCGCTGCGACGTCAGCCGACCCGGTGAGCGGCACTGCATCGACCTTGGACCCGCAGGGCTCGTCGATCAGGGCCTTCGTGACCTCGACCTTGCCGATCAGCTTGACACCCGCCGGAAGTCCAGCAGTACCAGGCAATGCAGCCAGTGCCGAGGCGGTCGTGACATGGGCGAACGACGTCGTCGACGCTTGCGCGCCGGTCGCCGTGGCGGCGATGAGGAGCCCTGCCGTCGCCCCACCGGTGAGGAGTCGGGTCATGGTCCGGTGCCGGTTGCTGTTCATCGCGTTCTCCGCTCTGAGAAGGTCAGTTCGTCGTCGCGACCCTGCCTGCCCCGCGCTACGTACGCGTCAAACAACCTTTTCTGGACGTGTTGCGAAAACGCGGTAAGAGCTTGATGAAAAGCGGACAACGGGGTGTGTCGAGTTATGTTGCTCGGCAGCCACATTGGCCGGAAGTTGCTACCCCGCAGGGGTTTACGGATCCGGCAACTACTCTGTGCGGAACCGGCGTCGTGCGACCACGGTGAGCAGGAGGCCGACCAGCAGGAACGAGACGCCGAGGCCCATGAGCTGGCTCCAGTATCCGCCGGTGAATGCGAGCGAAGGCTCCGCTGCCGGATAGGTGACGGTGATCCTCGCCGACTTGACCTTGCCCGTGCCGTCGTTGACGACGTACTGCACCGGAGCCGGCGACCCGGTGAAGCCAGCGACCGGCGTGAAGGTCACCTTGCCCGTGGCCGGATCGACCTTCCACGTGCCTTGGCCCTTGATGGTCAAGGAGAGTACGTGCGCACCGGTGGCCGGGTCGACCAGCCGCACCGACGACGGCACGAGTGCCGAGCCGGAGGTGGCGACGTCGTTGGACAGCGGGTCGACCGTGGTCGGTTGGCCCGACACCCCGGCGGTCGCGTCGTTGGTTGCGGCGGCCTGGACTGCGGGAGCCGTGACGGCGACGGTCACCGTGGTGGTCGACGTCTGACCTGCGCTGTCGACCGTGGTGTAGGAGAACGTCGCCGTGCCGACGAACGACGCGTCCGGTGTGTAGACCACCTTGCCGTCGACGATGGCGACCGTGCCCTCGCCGGAGCGGGGCTGGGTCACCGACGTGAGTGACCCGTGGCTCTCGTGGTCGTTGCCGAGCACGTTGATGGTCACCGGCTCACCCGAGACGGTCGACGCGTGGTCGGGGGTCGCTTTGGGGGTGACCCGCAGCCGTACCGTGGCCGTCGCCGTCTTGCCCTGGGCGTCGGTGATCGTGTAGGTGAAGCTGTCGGTGCCTGAGTAGTTGGCGATCGGGGTGTAGACGTAGGAGCCGTCAGCCGCGATCGTCAGCGTGCCGTGCGCAGGCGGGGTGTGCGCCGTCACGGTGATGCCCGTACCGGAGTCGTTGGCCAGCAGGCCTGGTCCCGCCACGGTGAGCGGCGTGCCCTCGGGCGTGGTGCCCGAGTCGTCGGCCGCAGCCAGCGCACTGGGCGCCGGCACGGTGACCGTGACCACCGCGGTCGAGGTGCGACCGGCGGCGTCGGTGACCACATAGCTGAAGGTCGTGGTGCCGCTGAATCCGGTCGGCGGGGTGTAGGCCGCCTGCCCGCCGGTGATCGTCACCGAGCCGGTGCCCGCCGCGGGCTGGGTCACCGAGGTGAGGCTCAGCGCCTGGCCGTGGTCGTTGGACACGACGTCGATGGTGACCGGCGTCGCGTACGGCGTCGTCACCGCGTCGTTGACGGCGAGCGGCGTGACGGTGAGAACCACTGTGGCTGTTGCGGTCTGGCCGGCGCCGTCGGTCACGGTGTAGGCGAACGAGTCCGGACCGGAGTAGCCGTTGGCCGGTGTGTAGACGTACGAGCCGTTGGCGTTGATGGCCACCGTGCCGTGGGAGGGCGCGGTGTGCGCCGTGACGGTGATCAACGTGCCGGTGTCGTTGGCCAGCACCCCGGTCGGGGTCACGGTCAAAGGCGTCCCGGCGGGGGTGGTGCCGGTGTCGTCGGTGGCGACGGGTGCCGCCGGCAGCGGCACGGTCACTGTCACGCTGGCCGTGCTGGTCTGCGCGGACCCGTCGACGACGGTGTAGGTGAACGTGCTGGTGCCGGTGAACCCGGTGGCCGGGGTGAAGACCGGCTGGCCGCTGACGATGGCCACCGTGCCCTCCGCCACCGGAGGCTGCGTCACCGACTGGACGGTCAGGCCCGAACCGTGGTCGTTGGAGAGGACGTTGATGCTCACCGGGGTGTCCAGCGGCGTGGTGGCCGTGTCCGCGACCGCGTTGGGCGTCACCGTCAGGTGGACCGTGGCCGTACTGGTCCGGCTGAAGCTGTCGGTGATCGTGTAGTCGAAGCTGTCCGGACCGGAGTAGCCGCCGACCGGCGTGTAGACGTAGGAGCCGTTGGCGTTGACCGTCACGGTGCCGTGGCTCGGCGTGGTGTGGCCGGTCGCGGTGATGGACGTGCCGGTGTCGTTGGTCAGGAGGCCGGAGGCCGCGACGGTGAGCGCGACACCCGACGCCGTCGTGCCGGTGTCGTCGTTGGCGATGGGCGCGCCGGGCAGTGCGACGGTGACGACGTCGTTGGCCGAGTCGTTGGTGTCACCGGTCTTCGCGTCGGTGACGGTCGCGGTGTTGGTGATCGTGGTGCCGGGGGCCACGCCGTTGTTGACGGTCTGCGTGAAGGTGAAGACCTGGGACGCGCCCGAGGCGAGGCCGGCCGGACAGGTGATCGTGCCGGAGGCGTAGCTGCAGGCTCCGCCGCCGTTGGCCGACCCGGTCGAGGTGAACCCGGTCGGCGCGCTGGCCGAAGCGACCGGCGCGGCATCGGTGACGACCAGCGGGTTGCTGGTCGTGTCTGCCTGGCCGTCCATCGGGCCAGGGCCGTTGTTGATGACCGTGATGGTCCAGGTATAGCTGCCGCCCGCGGGGGCGGAGTTGGGAGCGGCCGCCACGGTGACGCCCAGGTCGTAGCAGTTGATGACCAGTGGGGTGCTGACGGTACGGGTGGCGGTCACCCCGTTGACGTCGGTCGTGCCGGTGGTCGTGGCCCGGTCGACGACGGTCGCCGTGTTGGTGATCGTCGCGCAGGGGGCGGTGTTGGCGGTGATCTGCTGGTAGGTGATCGTGAGCGACTCACCCGGGTCGAGGCCGCGACTGCCGCCGGAGGGAGCGCCGGCCGCACTGGGTGCTGCGTACGGCCTGGAGCACACGGTGCTGCCGGGCATGGCCGCACCCACGGTCACACCGGTGCACGTGACGGCCCCGCGGGACAGCTCGGCATTCGAGCCACCGGCGGTGGCGACGGACAGCACCTTGTAGGCGGGTGCCGGCGAGCCGTTGGGACCGGTCGGCAGCGTGTCGGTCAGCGTGACCGTGTCGCCCTTGGTCATGGCCGCGCTGCCCGTGTTGGTGACCACCACCGTCCAGGTCGTCGCCGCACCGGCGTTCACGGTGCTCGGGGCGGCTGTCTTGGTGATGCTGAGGCCGTAGGTGCAGGGGATCCAGTCGATGGTCACGGACCCGGCCGACCCGGCGCCTGCGGCCGCCGGTGCGGCGGTACCAGCCGAGCCGGACACAGCGGCCGGGGTCGTCGCCGCTCCGACGGGCGAGGTGCTGGCCACCCAGCTGGAGCCGCCGCCGCCGCCGGAGCCGGTGACGGACGTCGAGAAGGTCGAGGCGCCACCGCCACCGCCGGTGTAGCCGGCGCCGCCACCGCCCGCGCTGTCGTAGTCGGGGTCAGGGCCGCCGTTGCCGCCGTTGCCGGTCGCCGCGCTGCCACCAGGGGCTCCGTCGTCCGCCGCGTCTGTGCTGTTGATGCCGCCAGCGCCACCACCGGCCGCCTGGCCGCCCTGGCCCGCCGTCGTGGTCGCGCCCGAGTCGACGCCATTGGTCCCCGTTGCACCCAGGGCCACCGTGCCTGCGCCGACACCGGCGAAGCCGGCGGCGCCGCCGAAGCCCGCAGGCGCCGCTTGGTGGGCTGCGCCGCCGCCACCGCCACCGCCGGCGACCAGGACGACCTGTCCGCCGAAGGACACCGTCGTACGGCCACCGCCACCGCCACCGCGGTGGGCGGTGACCACGGTGCCCCCTGCGCCACCCGCGCCCACGCCGCCGTTGCCGGTGCCGCCCGAGGTCAGCTGGCCACCGCCACCGACGCTGGTGCCGAACGACTGGCCGGGCACGACGGAGAACGTGGCCGCAATGCTGGCCGAGGCGCCGCCGATGCCGCCGCTGCCGCCGCTGACCGGCGACGATGCGCCGGTGCCGCCTTCACCGGTGACCTTGGCCGCGCAGGTTCCGTCCGGGACGGTGCCACTGAGCTGGCCTGCGGTCGCGCTGCTGACGTTGCCGGTGTCGGGCGCCGGGTCGGCGAGCGAGAGTGCGGTCAGGGGCCCGGACTGGATCGCGACCGCCGCCACTGACGCCGTCACGGAGAGCGCTGCGCCTGCGGCGAGCAGCCGGCGGGTGAGGCTGACGGGGGAGGTGCGGCGTGGCTGGCTGATGCCCATCGAGTCAGTGGTCCCTTGAACGTGTAGCGGCGTCTGTTCCGCTCTCGGCGGTTGGGCCTCGGCAGGTTGGCGCGAGGGCATGAGGCTGTTTCGCACACCCAAACTGCCGAGGTATGTGAAGCCAGTCGAATAAGTGGGGCAGCTCGGCCCGTCGACTAGTGGCCGCTGGTCGAGGTGAAGTGGAACCGCGCGATGCGCATGGCCGGCGACGCGGCCGATCCCTCGAACGTGTCGCTCGACACCTCGCAGGACGACCCGACCGCCTCGACGTGGCTCAGCGCCTCGATGATCGACTGGGTGAAGCGCAGGTTGCGCACCGACGCGATGATGCGGCCGTCCTCGACGAGGAACGTGCCGTCGCGCGTCATGCCGGTGATGGTCGAGGTCATGGCGTGGGCGAGGTTGGTGTAGTGGAAGCGGGTGACCAGCAGGCCGTGCTCCATGCCGGCCACGAGCCGGTCCTGGTCGTCGGTGCCGGGCTCGATGACCAGGTGGGTGGCGAAGCCGCCCTCATGGTTGGGGGCAGGCAGCGCGTGGCCGGTCGAGGAGGTGCCGGCGAGGGCGGCGCTGGCCCGGTCGTGGGTGACGCCCACCGCGACACCGTGGTCGATGAGCAGGTGTCGGTGCGTCGGGGTGCCCTCGGCGTCGAACGGAACGCCCGGCAGCAGAGGCGACGTCGCGTCGTCCACGATCGTGACCAGCGGTGAGCAGACCAGGTTGCCCATGCGGCCGGTGAGCGGAGAACGCCCTTCCTGCAAGGCTTTTCCGGGGAATGCTGACCAGCCGAGCCACTGAGCCAGAGCTTGGGTCGCTCCCGGCTCGAGCACGACGGCCCAGTGGCCGGGGTCGACCTCGCGGGGGTGGATGCCGAGCACCACCTTGTCGGCGGCACGGCGGCCGAGCGTTGCGGGGTCGAGTCGGTCGATCGACGGTGCGGCCGACTGCGCCCAGCCGGTGGAGTCGGCCCCGCTGGCCAGGATGCTGGCCGCCGCGCGCGTGCTGGCGGCGTACGCACGTACCCCTCGGGAGTTGACGACCGCGACCTCGAGGTGGTCGGTCTCGGCCGTACCCGCGCCGTAGACGTTGCGTGGCAGCTCGGCGAGCAGGCGGGCGACCAGGTCGGCTCGCCAGGCCGGGTCGGCGCTGGCGGTGGCCGCATCGACCGGCGAGACGGTGGCATAGGGAGCCGGCTCGGCGAGGCCTGGCCACCGCGGGTCGGGCGGTGTGAGCCCGGCGATCTCACGTGCCTGCTCGGCCGCTTCGCGTACGGAGTCTGGGGTGAGGACGTTGGTCGCGACCACGCCGACCCGCGTGCCGTCGACCACCACGCGGATGCGCGCCGACCCGTCGGAGCGGGCGACGTTCTGGTGGATGCGCGACTCGGCGAACCGGGTGAGGGCGATGTCGGAGCGGTGCAGCAGCACCTCGACCTCGCTGGCGCCGTCGAGGGAGACCACGGCCTCGCCGAGGGCAAGCAGACGGTCCTCGCCGTACGCGGTCATCGGATGCCGACCGTCGCGCGGAAACGTCCGGTCGGCGCGCCGTGGCCGACCCGCGCGCTCTGACCCGGCTGACCCTTGCCGCAGTTGGGCACTCCCCAGGCGGTCCAGTCGGAGGCGCCGCCGAGGGCGTCGCACGATCGCCAAAAGTCAACGCAGCGCCCGGCGTAGCCGCCATTGCGATAGAGCCGGCCGAGCTGCCCGTTGACGATCTCGTACGCGGCCTCGGTGCCGAACTGGAAGTTGTCGCGGCGGTCGTCGATGGACCAGGACCGGTTGGTGAGCAGCAGCACACCATCGGCGGTGTCGGCAATGATCGACGCGCGGTCACCCTCGCGCGGCTCCAGCGAAACGTTGTTCATGCGGATCAGCGGGATCGTGCCCCACGACTCCGCGCGCGCCGTGCCGTTGGAGCGCAGACCGAGGTCGGCGGCGGTCTCGCGGTTGGTCAGGAAGCCGACGAGCAGCCCGTCGCGGATCAGGTCGTTGCTGCCGGCGGGCACGCCCTCGTCGTCCCAGCCGAAGGTGCCCATCGCGCCGGGCGTGGTCGCGTCGGCGGTGATGGACACGATCGGCGCGGCGTACTGCAGCCGTCCCCGGTCGTCGGGCTCGACGAAGCTCGTGCCGGCGAATGCCCGCTCCATGCCCAGGATGCGGTCGAGCTCGAGCGGGTGGCCGACCGACTCGTGCACCTGCAGGGCGAGCTGGCTGGACTCGAGCACGACGGTGGCGTCCTCGCGGTAGGGCAGCTCGGGTGCCGTGAGCAGCGCGACGGCCTCGCGGGCCGTGACCAGGGCGTGGCCGGCCAGGTCGAGGGCGACCACCTGCTCCCAGCCGCCGGTGACGTACTGCCCGCGGAACGAGTTGGGGTAGGAGCGGGTCTGCACCTCGCCGTCGCCGATGGCCCAGGCAGTGAGCCCGGCGCCGACCTGCAGCACCGTCTGCTCGATGCGCGAGCCCTCGGTCGAGCGGAACGACGTCTGCTTGCGCCACGCGTCCGTCGACGCC
Organism: Acidothermaceae bacterium B102; assembly: GCA_033097465.1. Classification (GTDB taxonomy): domain Bacteria; phylum Actinomycetota; class Actinomycetes; order JAWWOL01; family JAWWOL01; genus JAWWOL01. The sequence goes on along the minus strand of AP028633.1, from coordinate 384,504 downwards.
TCGACGTAGGTGATGCCCGCGGCCTCACGCGCGGCAGCGACCGCCGCAAGGAGGTGGGCCGCCTTCTCGGTCAGCGGCACCTCGAACGGGTCGCGCAGGTGCGGTGTCGTGTACGTGCCCGAGGCCGGCGGTGTGTCGTCGAGCCGGATGCGGCCGCCGCCGCGCAGCGTGGCGCTCGCCTTGGCGATGTCGACGGCGAGCGCGGCCGTCGCCCGTACCGAGACGGTCTCGACGTCGGAGGTGGCCGCGAACCCCCAGGCGCCGTCGACCAGCACCCGGATGCCGACGCCTCGCGTGCTGTCCCGTGACATGGCCTGGACGCGGTCGTCGCGGACGTCGACCGACTCGGCGTCCTCCTGGACCGCACGGACGTCGGCGTACCCCACCTTGAGCCGCCGGACCTCGTCCAGTGCCCGGTCGGCGAGCTCGGAAAGGGAAGGCCGCATCCCGCCACTCTATTGACCCAGGGCTAGCCTGAGTCGCGATGCGCATCGACCTGCACGCTCACTCGACGGCCTCGGACGGTACGCGTCCGCCGGCTGAGGTGATGGCGCGCGCGGCCGCGGCGGGGCTCGACGTGGTCGCGCTGACCGACCACGACACCGCGGCCGGGTGGTTGGCGGCCGCCGAGACGCTGCCTGCGGGCCTGACGTTGGTGCCCGGCGCCGAGATCTCCTGTGCAGCAGGCGATCCACGCATCGGACTCCATCTGCTGGCCTACCTTTTCGACGCGTCGGAGCCTGAGCTTGCGAGTGAGCTGGCGGCGTTGCGGGACGACCGGCAGCGCCGGGCCACGGCGATGGTCGACCGGCTGCGTGAGCTCGGCGCGCCGGTCGAGCACGCCGTCGTGGCCGGCCTCGCCGGCGACGGATCGGTCGGTCGGCCGCACATCGCCCAGGCGATGGTCGAGGCCGGCGTGGTCGCACACGCCGCCGCGGCCTTCACCCCAGAGTGGATCGGCGACGGCGGCCGCGCCTGGGTGGCCAAGCACGCGCTCGACCCGGTTGCGGCGATCGCGCTCGTGCGCAAGGCCGGCGGGGTCACCGTCTTCGCCCACCCGGCGGCCTCCCGACGCGGACCGGTCGTCGGCGACGACGTCATCGAGGCCATGGCCGCTGCGGGACTCGACGGCATCGAGGTCGACCACCCCGACCACGACCCGGACGACCGGCGCCGGCTGCGCGCGCTGGCCGCGTCGTACGACCTGCTCGTCACAGGGTCCAGCGACGACCACGGCACCTTCACCGGCGACCGGCTGGGCTGCGAGACCACCGACGCAGCGGTGTACGAGGCCCTCGTCGCGCGGGCGGTGTCATGACCTTCGACGGCAAGCTGCTCGGCGAGGTGTTCGCGACCCTCGTCGTCATCATGGACCCGCTCGGCACCATCCCGGTCTTCCTCGGTCTCACCACGGGCCGCACGGCCAGGGTGCGGCGAAGACTTGCCGGCCAGGCCGTCCTGACGGCGCTCGCCGTCATCTCGCTCTTCGCCGTGCTCGGCCGCCAGATCCTCGTCTACCTGGGCATCACGGTGCCTGCTCTGCAGGCGGCCGGTGGCCTCTTGCTCATGCTGGTCGCGCTTGAGCTGCTGACCGGCCGCGCCCAAGCGCCGGACGAGGTGACCGACGTCAACGTGGCGCTCGTACCGCTGGGTACGCCGCTGCTCGCCGGGCCGGGCGCGATCGTGGCGACCATCGTGTTCGTCCGCGACGCCCAGCACAGCCCGCACCCGTACAGCAACTATCTCGTCATCGCGATCGGCGTCCTGCTGGTCCATCTCGTGCTGTTCGTGGTGCTGCGCTTCTCGGTCAGCATCATCAAGCTGGTCGGCGAGAGTGGCATCGTCCTGCTGACCCGCATCTTCGGCCTGCTGCTGTCCGCCATCGCCGTGCAGCTCGTCGCCAACGCGGTCAAGGCGTTCATCGCGGCCGGATGACCCACACGACCAGCACGCCGACCGCGGTGGGATTCCGCTCGGAACGCGGCCCTGTGCTCGCCGCCCTCATGCTCAGCACCGGGCTGGTGGCGCTCGACGCCACGATCATCGCCACCGCGGTGCCCTCGGTGGTCAAGGACCTCGGCGGCTTCAGCCAGTTCCCGTGGCTCTTCTCGATCTACCTGCTCACGCAGGCGGTCTCGGTGCCCCTGTACGGGAAGTTCGCCGACATGATCGGGCGCCGACCCGTCATGTTCTTCGGCATCGCGACCTTCCTGGTCGGCTCGGTGCTCTGCGGCGTCGCCTGGTCGATGCCGGCGCTGATCGCGTTCCGGGCGGTGCAGGGTCTCGGCGCCGGCGCAGTGCAGCCGATCGCGCTCACCATCGTCGGCGACCTCTACAGCGTCGAGGAGCGGGCCCGGGTCCAGGGATATCTCGCGAGTGTCTGGGGCATCTCCGCGGTGGTGGGACCGACGCTCGGCGGGCTGTTCTCGCAGTACCTCTCGTGGCGCTGGATCTTCTTCGTCAACCTGCCGCTGGGCGCGGTCGCCTGGATCACCTTGTCCCGCCGGTTCCAGGAGAGCGTCGACCGGCGCAATCACACGATCGACTGGACCGGTGCGGCCCTGCTCACCACCGGCGGCTCGCTCGCGATCCTCGGGCTGCTCGAGGGCGGCGTCGCGTGGGGGTGGGGGTCGACCACGAGCGTCCTGGTTCTCGCCGGCGCGGCACTCGCGCTGGTCGCGTTCGTCCTCGTCGAGCGGGTGGCCGCCGAGCCGGTGCTGCCGCTGTGGGTGTTCGGGCGCCGCATGCTCATCGGCGGCAACCTGGTGTCGTTGGGCGTGGGAGCGCTGGTGATCGGGCTCACCTCGTACATCCCGACGTACGCCCAGGGGGTGCTCGGGGCGAGTGCTGTGGTCGCCGGCTTTGCCCTGGCTGCTTTGACGGTCGGCTGGCCGCTCTCGGCCGCCTTCGCCGGACGGCTCTACCTGCGCATCGGCTTCCGCAACACATCTCTCATCGGGACGGGGCTGACGGTGGTCGGCTCGCTGCTTTGCCTGCTGCTCGGTGAAAGCACCAGCATCGGGCAGGTTGCGGCCGTCTGCTTCGTCGTCGGACTCGGTCTCGGACTGGTCGCTAGCCCCACCCTGATCGCCCTGCAGTCGGTCGTCGGCTGGGACCGGCGAGGAGTCGTGACCGGTGCCAACATGTTCTGCCGGTCCACGGGAAGTGCCGTCGGGGCAGCAGTTTTCGGCGCGATCGCCAACGCGTCGCTCAACCACAGCCTGGCCCATCCGCCAGCGGCGGTCGCCGGTCAGCTGCCGCACGGAGCGGACGCCACGAGCACGGTGCTCGGCGGTCACGGACCGAGCCGCACCTCGCCGGCCGGAGAGTACGTGCGGCACGCCCTCAACAGTGCCTCGCACGACGTCTTCATGGGCATCGTGATCCTGGCCCTGCTCGGCGTCGGCTTCCTGCTGCTGATGCCGCGGCGGGTGGAGCAGCTGGACCTTTGACCGGTCAGGGGATGAGCACGATCTTGCCGTGGGTGTGGCCTTGTGAAAGGTCGAGGTAGGCCTTCTTCACGTCGTGCAGCGGGTACGTCGCGGCGATCGGTATCACGACCCTCCCGGTGGCCACGAGGTCGGCGAGCTCCGCGAGCACCCGACTGTCCGACGCGTCGGCACTGGCCTCGGTCTTGGCGCCGAACTCCTGCGCCGCCTCGAACGCGATGATGGTGTCGATGCGGTCGGGGGCGACACCGAGGTCGACGGCGAGCTTGACGTAGTCGGCGCCGTGGGTGTCGACGAACGCGTCGACGCCGTTCTGTGCGGCCGCCTTGATGCGGGAGAGCAGCCCTTCCCCGTACGCGATCGGCGTGACTCCGACCGACCGCAGCCAGTTGTGGTTGCTCTGCGAGGCGATGCCGATGACGCGTGCGCCGGCGAGCTTGGCCAGCTGGACGGCCACCGATCCGACACCACCGGCGGCGGCCGAGACCACCACGGTGTCGCCGGGCTGCAGGGCGACGGCGCGTACGGCGGCGTAGGCGGTGACCCCGACGACGTAGAGCGAGCCGGCGACCTCCCAGGACATGGCAGCCGGCTTGTGGATCAGCTGGGTCGCGGGCACGACCACGTAGTCGGCGTGGCTCGCCCGCTTGTCCGTCCAGCCGAGGACCGCGTTGCCGGGGTCGAACGTCGTGACGCCCGTGCCGACCTGGCTGACGATGCCGGCGAGGTCGCTGCCCTCACCGCAGGGAAACGTGGTGGGGTAGAGCGCGTCCAGCAGGCCTTCGCGGATCGCGACCTCGCCGGGATTGGTGGCCGCCGCTTGGACGGCGACGACGACCTCTCCCAGGTCCGGGCGCGGCGCATCGACGTCGGCAAGGTAGAGCACCTCGGTGCTGCCGTACCGGTCGAAGCGGACTGCTCGTGCCATGAGATGACTCTCTTCGCTGGTCAGGTGGGGCGGCGCTACCGTCGGAAGCCGATGGCGAGCATAAGGGGCAAACGGCGCTTTCGGGCGGTCATCGCCGCAACCAGGCCGACCTCGTCTGCCTATGATCGATGGCAACTGCGGCTTCGTCGGATGAGGTGTGATGGGCGCCGAAGGGCACCTCCGGCACCGGATGCGGCTCAGCGGCCGCCACACGCGCGCCTGGCGTCCGTCCGGCCCGCGTGGCTGGGCGTTGCTTCGGTCGTTGGCGACGTCCTACATCGCCCTCGGCACCACGCTCTACATCCTTCCTGGCCGGCAGTCGTCCGGTCCGCTGGCGGTGCTCGGCCTGGCGGTGGCCGTTGCCGTCGTCGGTGTGGTGCTGCGGCCCGTGCTGGCCGGCCTCGCGGTGGTGCTCGGCTCGTTCGGCCTGCTGCTGCTCGGCGTGGTCTACCAGGCCATCGTGCTCGACGTCGCCATTGCCTTCGCGCCGGCCCTCGACTTCAACGGGCGAGCCGAGATCCTGCTCGTGTCGTGGATCGCAGCGGCCGTGGCCGCCGTCGTCAACTGGGTGCTCGACTCGGGCAGTGAGGACGTCTTCCTCAGCCAGCTGCTCGGCCGCGCGGTCCGGGTCTCGGCCCAGGGTCGGCACCCCTACCCCGGTGCCGGATCGCGTACCGGACTGCTCGTCATCCAGCTTGACGGGGTCGGCGAGGAGGTGGTGCGTCAGGCCCTGACCTCGGGCAGCATGCCGACGCTGTCCGGCTGGCTGCGCGAGCGGTCGCACGTCCTCCGCGGCTGGCACACCGGCTTGCCCGCCACCACTCCCGCCGGGCAGGCCGTGATCCTGCACGGTGACGTGACCGAGGTGCCCTCGTTCCGCTGGTACGAAAAGGAATCCGGGCGGGTGCTCGTCGCCAACCACCCCCGGGACGCCGCCGAGGTCGAGCGGCGCATCTCCACCGGCCACGGCCTGCTCGCTGATGGCGGGGTCAGTGTCTCCAACCTGTTCTCGGGCGACGCACCGCAGCGCCTGCTGACGATGAGCGATGCGCGGCTGCCACCGCGGCGTACCGACGGCGTCGCCTGGTTCGCGACAGCGCGCGGCGGGCTGGTCCGGTCGCTGGCGGTCTCGGCCGGTCAGGTCGTGACCGAGCTCTACCAAGGGCGCCGGCAGCGGCGGCGCGACGTGCAGCCGCGCGTGCACCGCGGCCTGGTCTTCGCCGTGCAGCGGGCGGTCACCACCGCTCTGCTCAGCGACCTCACCGTCGCGATCGTCGCCGAGCAGGTGGCGCGCGGTGCCCCGGTGATCTACGTCGACCTGATCGACTACGACGAGGTCGCCCACCACGCCGGGCCGAGCCGGCCGGAGTCGATGCGCACCCTCGAGGAGCTCGATCGGCTCGTCCGGCTGTTCGACGACGTGGTCCGCGAGACCGGGCAGCCGTACGAGATCGTGGTGCTCTCGGACCATGGCCAGTCGCAAGGCGCGACGTTCGCCCAACTGGCCGGCGAGATGCTGCACACCGTCGTCGCCGAGCTCATCGACGGCGACCCGGCGGACTCGACGTCGCCCCTGGCCGGCGAGGCCGCGCCGGCCGAGCGGTGGGGCTCGGCCAACGTGCTGCTCACCGGGCTCGCCCGCTCTACCGGGCTGGCCGGGCGGGTGACCCGTTCACGGTCTGTGGAGAAGCTCCCTGCCGAGGAGATGGAGGTCACCTTGGGGGGCAAGGACAAAGGCGTTGCAGCCGCCCCCTCCAGCAACCTGGTCGAGGTGGTGGCCGCCGGCAGCCTCGCTCACATCTACCTGACCGATGTCCCCGGCCGGGCGACCCTCGAGGACGTCGAGGCCCGCTACCCGCGGCTTGTCTCTGGGCTGGCGAAGCACCCTCACGTCGGCGCGGTCCTGGCACGCGCTGTCTCGGGTGAGCTGGTCGTGCACGGCGCGGCCGGGTGGCGGGTCGTCACCGCCGAGGGCACCGGTGGTGGCGAGGGCGACGACCCGTTGGCGGCGTTCGGCCCCGGTGCGGCGGCTGACCTGGTCCAGCTGGACCAGCGTCGCCACGTCGGTGACCTCGTCCTCCTCGGTGGGTTCGACCCGGCCAGCGGCGAGGTCGCGGCGTTCGAGGAGCTGGTCGGCTCGCACGGCGGGCTCGGCGGGGCGCAGACCGAGGCCATGCTGATCCACCCGGCCGACTGGGTGGTGCCCGGCGGCACGTTGCACGGGCTCGAACTGCACGCCCTGCTGCTCGGGCACCTGCCGTGACGGTCGCGGTCACCTGGTGGGGCCACGCGACGACCACGATCGAGCTCGAGGGCGTACGGGTGCTCACCGACCCCGTACTCACCCGGCGCATCGCCCACCTGTTGCGCATCGGTGGTCCGCTGCCGTCAACCGAGGCGCTCGCCGCGGACGTCGTCGTCATCTCGCACCTGCACCACGATCACCTGCACCTGCCGTCGCTGCGACTGCTCGACCGGTCCACCCGCATCGTGGCGCCGGTCGGTACGGCCGGGGCGCTCCGCCGGTCGGACCCTTCCCTGGCGGTCCGCGTCGAGGAGGTGGACGTCGGCGACGTGGTCGAGGTCGGCGGGGTGCGCGTGCTAGCCGTACCAGCGCATCACGAGGGCAAGCGGTCGCCGGTCTCGCGGCACGAGGGGCCGGCGCTGGGTTTCCTGATGTCCACGGCCGACGTCGCCGTCTGGTTTGCCGGTGACACAGGGCTTTTCGACACCCTGGCGGACATCGGCCCAGCCGACGTCGCGGTCGTACCCGTGGGTGGATGGGGGCCGACGCTGGGCGAGACGCACCTCGACCCGGCACAAGCGGCCGAAGCGGTACGCCGGGTGGGCGCGACCGACGCCGTCCCGATCCACTACGGCACCTTCTGGCCCATGGGCCTGCGCGAGGCCTGGCCCAAGGGCATTGCGCGGCACTTCTCCAGCCCGGGCAACGTCTTTGCCGACGAGCTGGCCCGAGCGTGCCCCGATGCGTCGGCGCACGTCCTGCTCCACGGCCAGACGGTGACCATCGGGTGAGCGACTCGGCGATCGGCTTCGAGTACCTCGTCGGCATGTTCGGCGTGGTCGCCTCGGCAGCCGTCTTTCCCGTCGCACCAACGGGAGCAGCCGTCAGCGTGGGCGCGTCCCTGGCCGAACACAACGTGGGCCTCATCGCCTTGGTCGTGCTCTTCGGCGCCGCCGGTGCGTACGTCAGCGACATTGCGACCTACGCCGCCCTGCGCTACGCGAGCGACCGTGCGGGCGAGGGCTCTGGACGCCTCGGCCGATGGCTCGCACGGCAGCGCAAGGGCAAGGCCCTGGGCCGCGTCGACGCCCAGGTCTCGGCACATCCACTGCGCACGTTTCTGCTGTCGCGGCTGATCCCGGCGGGTCGCCTGCCCGTGCTGCTGGCCGCCGCGCTGGGTGGCTATCCGCTGCGGCGCTACGCCCTCGTCGACCTGGGTGCGGCGACGCTGTGGTCGCTGCTCTACACCGCGATCGGCCTCCTCGGTCGAGCCGTCTTCCCGAAGCAGTGGGAGGGCGCCGCAGCCGGCATCGGGCTGGTGATCCTGTTCAGCCTGGGTGGCGCCTTGTGGAGCCGGTGGCGACGGCCCAAGGTCGAGGTGGCCGAGTGACGCGTCAGGCGGACGGCGGGGTGGTGGCGAGGCCGTCGACCAGGACGACGCCGGGCAGCTTGAGCAGCTCGGCCGGGGCCATCAGCAGCTTGCTCGACCTGTTGCCGCCGCCCATGACGATCCGCGCCTGGTCGAGCACCGCGCTGTCGATGTAGACCGGGAGCCCGTCGATGCCTGGGGCCGTGACCCCACCAATCTGCATGCCGGTCAGGGCAACCGTCGTGTCACCGTCGGCGAAGGACGCCCGCTTGACCCCGAGCAGGTCTCGGACCGCGTGGTTGACGTCGAGCCGGGTCGTGCCGAGCACCACGCACACCGCGTACCTCGGCGGTTCGACCTTGCGCGACATCACCACGATGGTGTTGGCCGCCTCCGCCAGCGTGAAGCCGTAGTGGGCGCAGAACTCCGCGGTGTCCGCGAGGTCGGGCGTGCACTCGAGCACCTCATGCACGACGCCGAGCGCGGTCACGGCTGCAGCGACCGATGGGTGCAGCAGGTCGGCGGAGGTCATGCGGCCGAGCGTACCGGCGTCCCAGACGGCTCAGGCGGTGTCCCAGCTCGGCGAGTCGACGGTCGTCGTACGCGGCGGCGGCAGGATGTGGGCGGGGAGCATGCGGGTCCACTGCTCGAACTGCTCGCCGGTCATGGGTGCGCCGAGGTAGAAGCCCTGGACGAGGTCGCAGCCGAGCGGCAGCAGCTGACGCCAGACCTCGGCGCTCTCGACGCCCTCGGCGACGACGCGCAGGCCCAGGTTGTGGCCCAGCTCGATGGTTGACCGGACGATGACCGCGTCGCCGTTGGCGCCGCCCATCTTGGACACGAAGGACTTGTCGATCTTGAGCTCGTCGACGTCGAGGCGGCGGAGGTACGAGAGCGACGAGTACCCCGTACCGAAGTCGTCGACGGCCAGCCGGATGCCGAACTCCCGGAGCCGGCCGAGCACAGCGATCGCCCGCGTGGGGTCGGCCATGATCGTGCTCTCGGTGACCTCGAGGGTCAGCGCGGTCGGCGGTACGCCGTGGCGGCGCAGGATCTCGGCGACCTGCCCTGGCAGCTCGAGGTTGGTCAGGTGGCGCACGGACAGGTTGACCGCCATGCGCAGCGCGAACCCGAGGCTGAGCCAGCGGGCCAGCTGCGCGATCGAGAGCTCGAGCACCTGCATGGTCAGTGGCTCGATGAGCCCGGTGTTCTCGGCGGTGCTGATGAACTGCTCGGGCATGAGCAGGCCCAGGTCGGGGTGCTGCCACCGGACCAGCGCCTCGACCCCGACGACCTGTCCGGTACGGACGTCGCACTGTGGCTGGTAGTGCAGGTGCAGCTCGTTGTTGTCGATGCCGCGGCGCAGGTCGCCGAGCAGGGCGAGCCGTTGCGGGGTGTGCAGGTCGTCGTCCGGGCTGTAGACCACGAAGCAGCCGCGTGACTCCTTCGCCGCGTACAGCGCGACGTCGGCTCGGCGGAGCAGCGTCTCGCTGTCCTCGCCGTGCATGGGGGAGAGCGCGATGCCGATGCTGGCCTGCACGTCGAGCGAGACGCCGGAGACGATGAACGGGTCGCGCAGGGACCGGCTGATGCGGCTGGCCAGCTCGCCGGCGGCGGCCTCGTCCGCGCCGGTCGCGACCAGGGCGAACTCGTCGCCGCCGAGGCGGGCCACGACGTCGCCCTCGCGGACCAGCGTGGTGAGCCGCTCGCCGACGGCCTTGATCAGGGCGTCGCCGATGTGGTGGCCGAGGGTGTCGTTGATCTCTTTGAAGTGGTCGAGGTCGACGATCATGACGGCAGCCTTGGTACGGGCCTTCGGATCCGCGCAGATCGCTTCGACCCGCGAGCGCAGCTGGGCCCGGTTGGGCAGCCCGGTCAGTGCGTCGTGCATCGCCTGGCGCTCGCGCTCGAGGAACAGCCCGGCGGTGCGCTGTACGGCCAGGATCGGCAGCAGCAGCAGCGGGACCAGCCAGACGTTGAAGCTCATGACCGCGGCGACGACCGGTGCGAGCGTGGCGAGGACGCTGCCGCTGATCATGAAGTGCAGGTTCTCGCGGAGGTGGTCCCGTACCGAGTCTCCGGAGCGCACGGCCACGGCGAGGCTGATCAGCGCCATGTTGATGACCAGCAGGGTGGCGGCGGCGGCCAGCGACGGGAGGACGTCGTGGCTGGAGAACGCGCTGTTGTTCTCCAGCAACGTCTCCCCACGCAGCGCTGCGTACACCACCTGGGCGGCACCGAAGGCGACGGTGTAGCGGGCAACCGAGAGCACCATGGCCGTGGGGCTGCGGCGGCGCAGGATGCCGTCGAGCAGGACGGCGATGACCTGCGCACCGATCGCGATGCCGATCGAGCTGACCAGCATGAGGACCAGGCCGAACGCGGTGGAGATCGAGAGCTCTTCGCTGGCGCTCTGCTCGCGGGTCAGCCGGATCGGCCGCAGCTCGCCGAAGATCTGCAGCGACGCGATCACGATCACGGCGGCCAGCGAGGTGTGGATCTGGTGGGTGGAGATGCTCGCGAGAACCAGGACAAACAACGCTATTCCGGCAGCGACTACGCCGCCGATCAGCACTGTGAGCCCGCGGGGGCGGCGAATGTCCACGATCATCACTCGGCACTCCAGGAGGCCCAATCAAGCGCGGGCCTGTGCGGACCTGTGACGGAGGGGTCGATGAGTTGTCCACAGGGCGTCACGACCGACGCGTTTGGTCGGTGGTCCGCGGCAGGATGAGCGGCAAGGGAGGTGGGCCAGTGGAGCAGCTGGGGCTCGAGGGCATGCCGACGCGGCTCTACTCCTGCACGCCGTCGCGGCTGACGTCCTGGCTCGACTGCCCGCGCCGCTACCGCCTCACCTACCTCGACCGGCCCCAGCCGGCCAAGGGCCCGCCGTGGGCCCACAACAGCGTCGGTGCGAGCGTGCACAACGCGCTGGCCCGGTGGTGGTCGCTGGCCCGCCCCGACCGCACCCCGGCCTCGGCGGGCCGGTTGCTCGACACCGGCTGGATCGGCGAGGGCTTCCGCGACGACGGCCAATCCGACCGGGCGCGCCACCGGGCCCGTGACCTCGTCGAGGGCTACGTGGCGACGCTCGACCCGGACGACGAGCCGGTCGGCTGCGAGCGCACCGTCGGGGTTCGTACCGAGAGCCTCGCCGTCTCGGGTCGGGTCGACCGCATCGACCGGCGGGCCTCCGCCGACGGCTCGGGTGACGAGCTGGTGATCGTCGACTACAAGACCGGGCGGCGCCCGATGTCGGCCGACGACGCACGGTCGTCCCTGGCCTTGGCGCTGTACGCGCTGGCGGCAGCCCGCACGCTGCGGACCCGCTCGCGGCGCGTCGAGCTGCACCACCTGCCCACCGGCGAGGTCCACGTGCACGAGCACTCGGCCGACTCGCTGGCCCGCCACCTCGACCGCGCGGCATCCATCGCGCTCGACGCGTCGGCCGCCGACACCGCGTGGCGAGGCGGGCTCTCGTCCCGGCTGGCCGACAAGCCGCCGGACACCGAGGACGCAGCCGTCGACGAGGCGTTCCCGCCTCGCCCGTCCGCGCTCTGCGGCTGGTGCGACTTCTCGCGGCACTGCCCCACCGGCCGGGCAGCCGCTGCACCCCAGCAATCGTGGGCCGCCCTCGGCGAGGACGACCGATGAGTCCGCGGCCGGCCCAGCGTCGTCATGACCAGGAGGCAATTCATGTTCAGTGACAGCAAGGCGTTCAGCGGGTTCTCGTCCAACGACATCCCGGCGACCAGGGCGTTCTACGCCGACGTCCTCGGGCTGGAGGTGACCGAGGCCAACGGCATCCTCACGCTCCACCACGCCGGCGGCCGAGAGACGTTGGTCTATCCCAAGGCCGACCACGTGCCGGCGACCTACACGACTCTCAACTTCCCGGTCGACGACATCGAGAAGACCGTGGACGAGCTGGTCGCGCGCGGCGTGGTGTTCGAGGCCTATCCCGGGCTCGACGAGCGCGGCATCAACCGCCACGGTGGCCCGCTCATCGCGTGGTTCAAGGACCCGGCCGGCAACATCCTGTCGGTGCTGCAGCAGAGCTAGCGCGACCGGTCAGCGAGCCTGCTCCGCCATCTGCAAGAACATCCGCTTGCTCGCCAGCTCCGTCTCGGCTGCCTTGGCCGCCTTGACGTCGCCACGCGCGTTGGCCCGTGCCAGCTTGTCCTCGAGCTCGGCCACACCGCGGCGCAGCTGGCCGAGCATGCCGGTGTCCTGCGCTGGCGCGCGCTGCCAGCGGGTGTCGGAGGCCTCACGCACCTTGTCCTCAACCGCTTCGAGCCGCCCTTCGAGCGAGTCCATGACCTCGCGCGGCACCTTGCCGACGGCCTCCCACTCGGCCTGGATGCTGCGCAGCAGCGCCTGAGCGCCGGCCAGGTCGGAGCGCGGGTCGATGCGCTCGGCACGCTCGAGCAGCGCCTCCTTGGCCTTCTGGTTGGTCGAGAACTCTGCGTCACGCGCCGAGAACGTCTCGGCCCGCCGGGCAAAGAACGCGTCCTGCGCCGTACGGAACCGGTGCCACAGCGCGTCGTCCTCCGCCTTGGGCGCGCGGCCGGCAGCCTTCCAGCGGTCCATCAGGTCGCGGTACTTGCGGGCCGTGTCGGTCCACTCGCTCGAGCTGGACAGTGCCTCGGCCTCGCGGATGAGCTGCTCCTTGCGCTGGCGGGCGGCGTCGCGCTCGCGGTCGCGGTCGAGGAACGCAGCCCGCCGCTTCTCGCCGAACGCGGCACGGGCGGCCGACAGCCGCTTCCACAAGGCGTCCTCGTCGCGGCGGTCGCCGTGGCCCGCGGCGGTCCACTCCTCGACGATGGCTTTGAACCGGTCGCCGGAGGCGTTCCAACTGGTCGACGTGACGAGGCCTTCAGCCTCCTCAACCAGACCCCGTCGTACGGCGGTGGCGGCCATGCGAGCCTGGGCCCGCTCGGCCTTGCGCTTGGCGAGCAGCCCCTCGACCTCGGCGAGCACCGCCTCGACGGCTGGCAGATCGCCGAGCACATCGGCGGTCGGCAGCGACTCGCGGATCTCCGCGGCGGCCTTGGTGGCCGCCTCGGTCGGGGTGCTCCCGGCGGCGAGCCGGTCGCGTACCAGCCGGGCCCGCGTCATCAGGTCGTCGTAGCGCCGCGTGTAGTAGGCGATGCCCGCGCCGGCGTCACCGGCCTGCCAGGAGCCGATGGCCCGCTCGCCGTCGGCGGTGGTCAGGAAGACGGTGCCATCGGGGTCGACCCGCCCGTACGGACTGGTCTCCGGCAATGGCTCGGCGGCCGGCTCGGCCGGGGCCTCAGCGACGACGGGCGCGACGGGAGCAACGACAACCGCGGGCGGCGGAATCGTGGCGGGGCCGGGCCTCGGGAACGGTCGGGGTCCGGGCGTCGGTCGGGGTGCGGGGGTCGGCACGGCGACGGCAGGTGTGGGCTCAGGCGTGACCTCGGCGACGGGCTCAGGCGCTACCTCGGCAACAGGCTCCGCGAGGGCCTCGGGCTCCGTTGCGTCAGGCGTCGTCTCGACGTCGGGCTCGGTGATCACGTCGGGCTCGGGTGTGGCCGCGGGCTGCGATGCGATCTCCTGCTCCGGGGCACCCTCGGGCTCGGGCGCGCTCTGGACGGCGTCACTCATCGGTTCGGTCACCCTGCCATTCTGTCGTCCTTACGCGCCGAGGATAGGTGACGGAGCCGCTCATGTGGCGATCGTTATCGGCATTGAGCGCAAAACGTCCCTGCTGAAACGGTCCAGCAGCTCAGGCGGCGGTGTCGAGGCGTGCCTTGGCCGCCTTGAGGTGCGGCCCTTCGAGCCGGTCCTGCGGCAGCGCCAGCAGCGTCTTGCGCAGCGCTCGGCCGGCGGCGGTTGTCGCGAGCTCCTGGCCCGGCAGCACCACCAAAGGCAGGCCGAGCGGCGAATACATGGCCCGGGCCCACCGCGGCAGCATGGCGAAGGCCAGCGACATCAGCCCGATCCAGGCCGGGCGCGCCGGTGTCGCGAGCTGGGTCCACAGGGGCATCGGCGGGGCGAGGGAGAACCGCTGCGCGGTCCGCGCGGCCGGCGTCATGCGCAGCTGCGGCCGTACCCGCTCGAAGTACGCGGCGAGCGCCGCCTCGCTGTCGGGGACCATCGCGGGTTCGAGGCCGACCAACGGTGCGACCCGCACCATCTCGGCGACGTAGCGGTCGCCCTCACCCGTGGCCAGCGGTCCACCGCAGCGCCGGTAGGTCGAGAGGAACGACTCCACCATGCCGCAGTGGACCCACAGCAGTAGCTCGGGGTCGTCAGCCGAGTAGGGCAGACCGGTGGTCTCGTCCACGCCGCGCACCGAGGCGTGGATCCGGCGCAGCCGGTCCGCAGCCGGCTCGATCTCGGCCATGGTCCCGTACGTCGTCAGCCCGACCCACTGACCGGTGCGCCGCAGGCGACCCCATGGGTCGGTTCGGTAGTCCGAGTGCTGGTCGACGCCGGCCATCGCGAGCGGGTGCAACGCCTGCAGGTAGAGCGAGCGGAAGCCCGCGACGCTCATCGACGGGTCGGCGTGGATGCGCCAGGTGACGGTGTCGGGGGTGAACAGTCCGGGTTCAGGGGCCATACGTCCCAGCGTGTCACGGTCAGCGCGCCCCGGCCTCCCGGGAGACGGCCGTCCAGAACTCGTGGAGTACGGCCACCGTCGCATCGGGCTGTTCGACGGCGGGGGAGTGCGCGGCGCCGGCAATCACGGCTGCCGCGACGCCGAGCCGTCGCGCCATGTCGGCCTGCAAGGCGGGCGGCCAGGCGTCGTCGTCCGCGCCGTAGGCGACCAGCATCGGCAGGCCGGTGGTGCGCAGCTCGTCGGTACGGTCGGCCTCGGTGATCAGCGCGTCGCCCATGACGAGATAGCCGACGCCTGAGCTGCCGTCGAACCGGCGCTGCAGGAAGGCGGCGACATCGTCCGGCAGCGGTTCGCCACCCTCGCTCAGCTCGGTCATCCGTTGCCACAGGGCCGCCTTGCCGCCCTCGGCCAGCACCGGCCGCAGGGTCCGTACCGCATCGGCTCGGGCGCCGGGCACGGCAGCCGGCCCGGAGCAGAGCAGGGTCAAGGATAGGAAGGCCGTCGGGTCCCGCAGCGCCGCCGCCCGCGAGACCAGGCCGCCGAACGAGTGGCCGACCACGTGCGCCGGGCCGACGAGACGCAGCAGGTCGAGCAGCTCACCGGCCAAGGCGCCGATCTCGTACGACGTGGGCTCGTCGTCGCCTGGCGACTCGAACTGACCGCGCTGGTCGTAGGTGAGGACGCTGTGCCCGGTCGCGGCCAGCGGCTCGAGGATCGCGAGGAAGTCCTCCTTGCTGCCCGTGTAGCCCGGGACGAGGACGGCAGTGTCGGTCGGCGACGGCGGGGTGCAGGTCAGGACAGCCAGCGGGCCTGCGGACACCTCGACCGTCGAGCGGTGGACGCCCGGCGGCAGCTGGACCGACCTCGGCGTGCTCACGAGGCCCGTACCGGGAGGGGGTGCAGGGTGACGTCGGAGAGGCCGTCGTCGGTGACGGTTGCCGTCAGGTAGGTGCACGCCGGCTGGCTGCGGCGGTCGGTCGGCGAGCCGGGGTTGAGCAGGCGCTTGCCGGCCGGCGTGACGGTGTCCCACGGGATGTGGCTGTGGCCGAAGATGATGAGGTTGTCCAGCGGGAACCGGGCGTCGGCCCTGGCCTCGCGGCCGGTACGCGGCCCGGTCTCGTGCACGAGCGCGACCTGGAGCCCCGGCAGGCCGAACCGCTGCACCTCGGGCAGCCGGCTGCGCAGCTCGGGCCCGTCGTTGTTGCCGTGGACGCCGATCAGGATCTCGGCGCGTGCCTCGAGCCGGTCGAGCAGGTCGACCGAGACCCAGTCGCCGGCGTGGATGACGATGTTGGCCTCGTCGACGGCGGTCCACACCTCGGGCGGCAGGTCCCGTGCCCGCGCCGGCACATGGGTGTCCGCCAACAGCAACAAGCGCATACCGGCAGTGTGCCGGTACGCGCTTGTTGAGGGACTGCCGGGGTCAGACGCCGTTGGCGACGTCGTCCAGGGTGAGGTTGGGCACGATCATGTCGGTGACACCGTCGAAGCGGCCGCACTCGACGCAGCGGACGCCGACGGCGAGCCAGCTGACCTCGGGACCGGCAGCGCCGGCCTCGGCGTGAACGCCGATGGCGACCTCGGCGATCGACTGCTGGCAACCACGGCAGCACCACATCGCCGGGTAGTTCCAGTGCTCCGCCGAGTCGAGCAGGTGGGCCACCTCGCCGCAGGACAGGCAGCGCCGACGGGCGATGCCGTTGTGCGGGTCGCCCTCGACGTAGAACCACGTCGCAGGCGTGTCGCCGTGCTTGTCGCTCGCGCAGTAGGTCTGCAACGTGTGCGTGACGGCCGGGCAGCCTTCTAGCCCGGACATCCATGCCTTCAGGTCTTCAGCGTCCTCGCCGACCCGGTGTCCCGCCACCGTCTGCAACACCATGTACGTCCTCCTTGGCCTACCCATCACGTCGGCCGAGCGGACGCCGATCTTTACGCGATCGGCGCACGGATTCGCCAGCAGATGGCCCAGCGGGACGCTCAGGTCACTCGGCGGCGGGAGCTGCGGCCCCGGAGCCGCCACCACGGCCACCGCGGCGACGGCGACGGCGAGCAGGGGCGCCGTCAGCGGTGGTTGCTCCCGCGGGCACGTCGGCGGTCGACGTCTCGCCCTCGGCGCCCTCGGTGACGGCTCCGCCACGGGTACGGGTGCGGGAGCGCTGGCGCGGCGTACGCGGGGCCCGCTCGACGACCTCACCCTCAGCGGGAGCGTCGGCGCGAGGAGCGCTGGAGCGGCCGCGAGGGGCGCTGCTGGAGCGACCGCCCGCCGTGGGCGCCTTGCGCGAGCGGCCGGTCTCGCCGAGGTCCTCGAGCGTCTCCGCGTCGAGGCCGGCGCGGTGGCGGTCGGCGCGGGGCAGGGTGCCGGTCGCGGTGCGCGGGATGTCGAGCGCCTCGTACAGCGAGTCGGACGTCGAGTAGGTCTCGGGCGGGTCGGGGAACGGCAGCTGGAGCACCTGGTTGATGCCGTTCCAGCGGGACAGGTCGTCCCAGTCGACGAACGTGATGGCCACGCCGCTCTCGCCGGCCCGGCCGGTGCGGCCGATGCGGTGGAGGTAGGTCTTCTCGTCCTCGGGACAGGTGTAGTTGACGACGTGGGTCACGCCCGTGACGTCGATGCCGCGGGCTGCGACGTCGGTCGCGACGAGCACGTCGACCTTGCCGGCCCGGAAGGCACGCAACGCCTGCTCGCGCTGGCCTTGGCCGAGGTCGCCGTGGACGGCCGCGGCCGCGAAGCCGCGCTCGGTGAGGTCGAGCGAGAGCTTGTCGGCCGCCCGCTTGGTGCGGGTGAAGATGATGGTGAGGCCGCGGCCCTCGGCCTGGAGGATGCGGGCGAGCATCTCCGGCTTGTCGAGCGGGTGGGCGCGGAAGATGTGCTGCGCAGTCGTCGGGACCGTGCGGTTCTCCTCCGGCTCCTCGGCCCGCACCGTGGTCGCCTGGCGCATGTAGCGGCGGGACAGGGTGAGGATCGCCGACGGCATGGTCGCCGAGAACAGCATCGTCTGACGGTTGGTGGGCAGCTGGGCGACGATCTTCTCGACGTCCGGCAGGAAGCCGAGGTCGAGCATCTCGTCCGCCTCGTCGAGGACGAGGACCCGAACGCCGGTGAGGTTGAGGGTGCCCTGGCGGGACAGGTCGAGCAGTCGGCCCGGCGTGCCGACGACCACGTCGACGCCTGCCTTGAGCGTGGCGACCTGCGGTTCGTACGAGCGACCGCCGTAGATGGTGAGGACGCGCACGCCGCGGGTCTTGCCCGCGATCTCGAGGTCGCTGGCGACCTGGATGGCGAGCTCACGGGTCGGGACGACGACCAGGGCTTGGGCGCGGCCGTCGCCGGGAGCGTCGACCCGCTCGAGGATCGGCACGCCGAAGGCCAGCGTCTTGCCGGTGCCGGTGCGGGCCTGGCCGATGATGTCCTGGCCGGTGAGGGTCAGGGGAATGGTCAGAGCCTGGATGGCGAAAGGCTCGACGATGCCGACGGCCTCGAGGGCATCGCAGGTCTCTTGCCGTACGCCGAGATCGCGGAACGTGCTCAGGGTAAACGCCTCTCAAAAAGCGGAAGGGTCGGCGCGAAATCGGGCTCCGCTCGCGCCGCGCTTCTGGCCGGACGGCGTCCGGACCAGAGATCAGCGCAGGCGCGGGAGCAGCGACCTGGCGACCGCACCGCTGCGGTCGTCCTCAACCCGGAGGTCTCGGTTACCGGTCTAGTCTACCTGTCGCGCCCGTTAGGGTCGTAGCAGCACAGGATGGGAGCCCCAGTGTCCGAGACGCCAGCCGGTGAGAGCACGGAGCGGGCCGCTGTCGTCGACCTGCTCGGCGTCCTCGCGTACGGGCAGCTCATCGCCTTCGAACGCCTCGCCGACGACGCCCGGCTCGCGCCTACCTTGCTGGACAAGGCGGCGCTCGGGGGCATGGCCGTCGCGGAGTACCAGCACTTCGAGCTGATCGAGCGTCACCTGCGCAAGATCGGCGTCGACCCGGTCCTCGCGATGGCGCCGTTCGTGACGCCGCTCGACGACTTCCACGACCTCACGGCACCCAGTGACTGGCTCGAGGGCCTCGTCAAGGCATTCGTCGGCGACGGCATCGGCACTGACTTTTACCGCGAGGTCTCGACGTTCCTCGACGACGAGACGCAGGCGCTGGTGGTCGAGGTGCTCTCCGACGAGCGGCACGCGCAGTTCGCCATCGACCGGGTGCGGGCCGCCATCGAGGCCGATCCGGCCGTGGCCGGGCGGCTCGCGCTGTGGGCGCGGCGGCTCGTCGGTGAGGCGTTGGTGCAGGCCCAGCGGGTCGCGGTCGACCGGGAGGCGCTCACCGCGCTCATCGTCGGCGGGGCGGCTGGGGCTGGCGGTCTGGTCGAGCTGGGCCGCATGCTGGCCCGGCTCACCGAGGCGCACACCAAGCGCATGGCCCAGCTCGGCCTGCGGGCCTAGTCGCCAGCGTGCTCGTACCGGGTCAGCCGCCGAAGCCGACCTTGCGGGCCTCGGGCTCGCCGAGCTCGACGTAGGCGATCTTCTCGGCGGGGATGAAGACCTTGCGGCCCTTGTCGTCGACGAGGGTGAACAACCCGAAGTCGGCCCGGAGCGCCTCGGTGAGCAGCTTCTCGACCTCGTCGGGCGTCGACTTGGTCTCGACGTTGATCTCGCGGGGTGCGTACTGCACACCGATTTTGACCTCCACCGGGGCCTCCTGCTCTCTACGTGACGCTGTTGACTTGTCCGACGTCCAAGGCTAGTCGACCACGGAGCCGGGCGACGCCGAACCACCTACGCCGTCGGCGAAACCAGGCTGGTCCTCCGTTCGCGGGAAGCCGGCGATGCCGCGCCACGTCAGCGCGCCCAACAGCCGTACGGCGGCGTCGCGCGAGATCAGCCCCGGCGACTGCAGCCACCAGCGGGCCGCCACCTCGGCGAGCCCGATCATGCCGATCGACAGCAGATGGGCCTCGACCGGGCTCGAGCCGGTGTCCTTGGCGATGGTCTCGGCCACCGCCTCGGCGCACTCGTTGTGCATCTGCTCGACCCGCGCGGCCACCAACGGGTCGTTGTTGAGGTCGGACTCGAACACCAGCCGGAAGGCGCCCGGGCTGTCGTTGCTCTCGGCCGTGACGAAGTCGAAGTAGGCCGCGACGCAGCTGTCGACGCGCGCCTTGTTGTCGGTCGTCGAGCTGAGCGCATCCCGTACTCGACTGACCAGGTCGTCGGCATGCTGGTCGAGCAGCGCGAGGTAGAGCTCGAGCTTGCCCGGGAAGTGCTGGTACAGAACGGGTTTGCTGACCCCAGCGCGTTCGGCGATGTCGTCCATCGCGGCCGCGTGGTAGCCCTGGGCGACGAAGACCTCCTGCGCGGCGGCCAACAGCTGCTTGCGACGTGCGGACCGAGGCAGCCGCGGGCTGCGGGGCCGGGCACCGAGGTCACCCGTGCCGGCTCCGCTCGCAGGGTCCTCCGGGGAGGCCATCGATCCCCCTTTCGCAGCGGCGAGGCGCCAGTCTACCGGTCAGTAACCTCGGCACGGGGGCCTATGAGGCGGGGTACACGTCCAGCTCGGTGGCCTTCACGGCACACCACACAGCAGCACCCGGTACGAGGCGCAGCTCCGCCACCGCGGCGGCCGTCAGGTCGACGAGCACGTCGGGTGGGCCGGCCACCATCGCCCGCAGGGTGTCGCCGCGGGCCTCCATCGAGCGCACGGTCCCCGGCCAGGAGTTGCGCGCGCTGCCGTGCGGCTGCTCGCCGGACACGGTCACCGCCGAGGGCCGCAGGGCCACGTACACCGGCCCCTGCTGTGCCTCCGTCGTCGTCAGCGACCCGCCGCCGTCGAGGTCGACGTGGGTGCCGGAGGCATGGCCGCGGAGCAGGTTGAGGCCGACGAGCCGGGCGACATACGGGGTGCGCGGGGCGCGGGCGACGTCGGCGGGGGAGCCGGACTGGACCACGCGTCCGCCCTCGACCACCACCAGATGGTCGGCGAGGACCAGCGCGTCGAGCGGGTCGTGGGTAACGAGGACGGTCACGCCGTCGAAGGCTTCGAGCTGGTGGCGCAGGTCGGTACGCACGGTCATCCGGGTGCCGGCGTCGAGCGCGGCCAGCGGCTCGTCGAGCAGCAGCAGCCGCGGTGAGACGGCGAGAGCCCTGGCGAGAGCGACCCGCTGGGCCTGGCCGCCGGAGAGCCTTGCCGGTCGTACGTCCGCATGCCCGCTGAGCTCGAAGCGGGCGAGCAGGGCGTCGGCGGTCGCACGGGCGGTGGCCCGGTCCACGCCTCGCGCGCGCAGACCGAAGGCGACGTTGTCGCGCGCGGACAGCGTGGGAAACAGCAGGTAGTCCTGGAACACGACCCCGACCGGGCGCTGCTCAGCGGCCATGCCGTCGAGCGCGGTGCCGTCGAGGGTGATGTGACCTGCGGTTAGCGGCAGCAGCCCCGCGAGCGCGCGCAGCGTCGTGGTCTTGCCTGCGCCGTTGGGGCCGAGCAGGGCGAGCACGCTGCCGCCGGGCACCGACAGGGAAACGTCGACCGAGAAGGCCCCGCGGTCGACGACGACATGGGCGTCCAGGCTCATGCGCGCAGCCACCGTTCGCGCAGACCGGCCAGGATCGCGATCGACACGGCGAGCAGCACGAGGCTCAACGCGATGGCTGCCTCCGGGTCGTTCTGCAGGGCGAGGTAGACCGACAGCGGCATCGTCTGTGTCGTGCCGGGGAAGTTGCCGGCGAAGGTGATGGTCGCGCCGAACTCGCCGAGCGCCCGGGCCCAGCAGAGCACCGAACCAGCGGCGATGCCCGGGCCGAGCATCGGCAGGGTGACCCGGGTGAAGGTGTACCAGCGCGATGCCCCGAGGGTCGCCGCCGCTTCGTCGTAGCGCGGGTCGATGCCGCGCAGGGCGCCCTCGACCGAGACCACGAGGAACGGCATGGCGACGAACGTCTCGGCGATGACCACGGCGGTGGTGGTGTACGGCAACGAGTAGCCGGTCGCGTCGTACAACCACCGGCCCATCACGCCGCTGCGGCCGAACGCCAGCAGCAGCGCGACCCCGCCGACCACCGGGGGCAGCACCAGCGGCAGGGTGACCAAGGCGCGCAGCAGCGAGCGCCCCCGGAAGTTCAGCCGGGCCAGCACCCAGGCCAGCGGCACCCCGAGCACCAGCGACACCAGGGTCGCGAGCGTCGCGGTCTCGAGCGAGAGCCGCAGCGGCGTCAGGACGTCGTCGGTCGCGAGCAGGGTGAGCAGGTGGCTCCACGGCGCACGGATCAGCAGCGCGACGAGCGGCAGCACCAGGAACGCGACGCCGACAGCGGCGGGAACGAGGAGCCCGTACGGCAGCCGTCCTCTGGCTTGCTGCCGGTCTGTCACGCCGTCAGGCTACGGCTTCTCGAAGCCCGCGGCCGCCAGCACGGTCTGGCCCTCGCTGCCGACGACGTAGGCGATGAACGCCTCGGCGGTGGCGGCGTTCTTGCTGCCCTTGACCTCAACGATCGGGTAGGTGGCGATGGCGCCTGCGGCTTCGGGGAAGTTGATGCCGAGCACCTTGCTCCCGGCAGCGAGCACGTCGGTCTTGTAGACGATGCCGGCGTCGGCCTCGTTCAGCTCGACCTTGGTCAGGACTGACTTGACGTCGGGCTCGAGGCTGACCGGCTTGAAGGTCAGCTTGGCGGCGGCGTAGGCCTTGGTTGCAGCGGCACCGCAGGGCACGGTGGCCGCACACGTGACCAGCTTGACGCCCGACTTGACGGTGTCGGCGAACGACGCAATCTTGGCGGGATTGCTTGGCGGTACGGCAATCTCGAGCTCGTTCTTGGCGAAGGGGGTCGGGGTGCCGACGCCGTCGCCCTTGGCGGTGACGATGGCCATCGTCTTGGTGCTGGCGGCGGCAAAGACGTCGACCGGTGCACCGCTGGTGATGGCGGCGGCTAGCGTGTCGGACCCGCCAAAGTTGAGCTTGACCGTGGTGCCCGGGTGGGCCACCTCGAACGACTTGCCCAGCGCCGTGAACGTGCCGGTGAGCGACGCGGCGGCGTCGACGACGATGGTGCCGGTGACGCCACCGGCGCCTGCGGCCGCCGACGTGGGGGCCGCCGACGTGGCTGCGGCCGCCGCTGAGGTGGCGGCGGCAGAGGCGGCGGCGGGCGAGCTCGACGACCCACCGCAGGCCGAGAGGACGAGTGCGCAGGCCGTGGCGGTGGCGGCGGTGAGGGCGAGGCGGCTGCGCACGGTGTACTCCAGTTGTTGAGAAGGCACGGGGCTAGTCACGGGGGAGCTCGACGACGACGTTGGTGGACTTGATCGAGGCCAGCGCGCGCACGCCAGGCTCGAGGCCGAGTTCGTCGGCGGCCTCGCGGCTCATCAGCGAGACGATCCGGTAAGGCCCGCACTGCAGCTCGACCTGTGCCATGACGGCATCCCGCTTGACGTCGGTGACGATGCCGACGAGGCGGTTGCGCGCCGAGACAGCACCGGCCCCGGGTGCCGCGGGCTCGGTGGCGAGCGACCGCGCGAACGTCGCCAGCTCGCGGCCGTCGACCCCGCGGTGGCCTCCCTCGCGGTCGGTGACGGCGAAACGGCCGGCGTCGGCCCAGCGCCGCACGGTGTCGTCGCTGACGCCGAGCAGCTCGGCGGCTTCGCGCATGGTGAAAACGGGCATGCATGCACCCTATCCGCGGGTACGGCTGAAGATCGACCCCCTAGCCCGCAGTTGCGTATTATCTACGCATAACGATGAAGCAGGTGCGGGTCAGTTGAGCTCGGCCAGCCTCCCGGCGAGATGGTGCCGCTCGACGTCGTTGCCGGTGAGGTGCAGGGCCTCGGTGTAGGCGAGCCGCGCCTCGTCGGCGCGCCCGAGCCGCCGCAGGAACTCCGCCCTCGCCGCGGGCAGGTAGGCGTAGCCGACGAGCTGGGGGTCGTCTGCGAGGGCATCGAGCTCGACGAGACCCTTGTCCGGCCCGTCGGCCATGCCCACCGCGACGGCGCGGTTGAGGGCGACGACCGGCGATGGCCACATCGAGGCGAGCACGCCGTAGAGCGCGGCGACCTCGTGCCAGTCGGTGTCCTCGAACCGTTCGGCCTCCGCATGCACCGCCGCGATGGCGGCTTGCAGGGCGTAGCGCGGTGGCGGACGCCGGCGCAGGGCCTCCTGTACGAGGGCGACCCCTTCGGCGATCGCGGCTCGGTCCCACCGCGAGCGGTCCTGGTCGGCGAGCAGGATGAGCCGGCCCTCGTCGTCGAGGCGGGTCTCGCGGCGGGCGTCGGTCAGCAGGATGAGCGCGAGCAGTCCGGCGACCTCGGTGCTGGCGGGCAGCATCTGGCGGAGCAGCCGGGTCAGGTCGAGTGCCCGCTCGACGAGGTCGCGGCGCACCAGGTCGGCGCCCTCGGGGGCGGTGTGGCCGGTGGTGAAGACGAGGTGGACGACCTCGAGCACGGCGGCGAGCCGCTCGGGCAGCTGGTCGTCCGGCGGCATCCGGAACGGGATGCGGGCCTGGGCGATCTTCTTCTTGGCCCGGGTGATGCGGGCCGCCATCGTCGGCTCGCTCACCAGGAACGCGCGGGCGACCTCGGGCGTGCGCAGGCCGCAGACGAGGCGGAGGGTCAGCGCGATCTGTGCCTCGGCCGGCAGCGCCGGGTGGCAGCAGATGAAGATCAGCCGCAGCCGGTCGTCGGCGATGGACTCGGGGTGGGACGGCTCCGGCTCGCCCTCCGGCTCGATGAGCAGCGGCAGCAGCCGGCGTCCGGTCGCTTCGCGCCGTACCAGGTCGAGCGCCCTGCGTCGCGCGACGGTGGTCAGCCACGCGCCGGGCCGGGTCGGCACCCCGTCGGACTGCCACTGGGTGAGTGCCTGGGCGTAGGCGTCCTGGACGCACTCCTCCGCGAGGTCGAGGTCGCGCGTGACGCGCACCGTCGCGGAGAGCACCAGGGCCCACTCGCGACGGTGCGCCTCCGCGACGGCTGCCGCGACCTCGCTGGTCAGTTGAACTTCATGATCGGGCGCAGCTCGACGCCGCCGAACTTCGCCGGGACGTCCTTGGCGATCGCGAGTGCAGCGTCGAGGTCGTCGGCCTCGATGACGTAGTAGCCGCCGAGCAGCTCCTTGGTCTCGACGAACGGGCCGTCGGTGACGACGCCGCCCCGGATCGTGGTCGCGGTCGAACCCGGCTGCAGCGCCTCGCCACCGCGCAGGGCAGGGCCGTGCTTCTCCGCGAACGCGTTGTGGGCGCCCATGACCTCCTTGTACGTGTCCTCGCCGCCGGTCACGTAGTCGGCTTCGTTCTCGTAGATCAGGACCAGGTACTCCGCCATTGCTCGGCTCCTCTCGTAGGGCCCCGTGGCGGGCCCGGCACCATCAACGTCGGACGGGGTTGGCGCAAATCGACAGCCCCTCTGCTGGGATTCTGCACCCAATCGGGCGTCGGTGCGCGCATATACCCATGGGGGGTATCCTTGTGCCATGGACAACCCTGGCTACAGCGACAACAAGGCGGCGGTGCTCAAGCGCCTGCGTCGGATCGAGGGGCAGGTACGCGGCCTGCAGCGCATGGTCGACGAGGACACCTATTGCATCGACGTGCTGACCCAGGTGTCGGCCGCGACCAAGGCCCTGCAGGCAGTCGCGCTGTCCCTGCTCGAGGACCACCTCAACCACTGCGTCACCCACGCCATTTCTGCCGGCGGTCCAGAGGCGACCGACAAGGTCCGCGAGGCGACCGCCGCGATCGAGCGGCTGGTGCGGTCGTGACCGGGGTCGGCAACAGCCTCGCCGAGGGTTGGTGGATGTTCTTCGACACGTTCTGGGCGCTGGTGCTGGGGTTCACGCTCTCCGGCGCGGTCCAGGCCTTCGTGTCCCGGGCGGCGATGCAGCGCTCCCTCGGTGACCACTTGCCCCGTACCGTGGCCAAGGCGTCCTTCTTCGGTACGGTCTCGTCGTCGTGCTCCTACGCCGCCTCGGCCCTGGCCAAGACGCTCTTCGCACGGGGCGCCGACTTCACCGCGGCGCAGGCCTTCATGTTCGCCTCGACCAACCTGGTGATCGAGCTTGGCATCGTCCTGTGGCTGCTGATCGGCTGGCAGTTCGCGGCCGCCGAGTTCGTCGGCGGCGCCATCATGATCGTGCTGCTGACCCTGGTGCTGCCGCGGGTGGTGTCCGACGCCGAAATCTCCGCAGCCCGCGTCCGCGTGGCCGCGGTCGGCGGCGGGCCGCACGAGGGCCACGGTGCTGCCCCGCAGACCAAGGCCGGCTGGCACGACGCCGCGGCCTACACGATCAGCGATCTCACGATGATCCGGCGCGAGCTGGTGATCGGCTTCGTCGTCGCCGGCTTTGCGGCTATCGAGGTGCCGACCTCATGGTGGCGCACCGTTTTCCTGACCGGCCACGGCTTCTGGTCGTCACTGGAGAACGTCGTCGTCGGGCCGTTCGTTGCGGTCATCAGCTTTGTCTGTTCTGTCGGCAACGTGCCCCTCGCGGCGGCGTTGTGGCAGGGCGGCATCAGCTTTGGCGGCGCGATCTCCTTCGTTTTCGCCGACCTGATCACGCTGCCGTTGCTGGTGATCTACCGCAAGTATTACGGCACGCCGCTGACCCTCAAGCTGCTCGCGGTCTTCTGGGCAACGATGAGCGCCGCCGGTCTCGCGACGGAGTATCTCTTCCGCGCCACCAGCTTGTTGCCCTCACGCTCGGCGACGGGCATCTCGATCACCCATCTGGGCTGGAACTACACGACGGTGCTCGATGTCGTCGCGGCCGTCGGCTTTGCCGTCGTCTACTGGCTCTACCGCACCCGGCCGACCTCCGAGCGCTACGCGAAGGACCCCGTCTGCGGCATGCAGGTCGAGATCGCCCACGCCCCCGCATCGGCCGTCAGCGGAGGCGAGACCGTCTACTTCTGCAGTGACCACTGCGCCCACCGTTTCGGCCAGGGTCAGGGTGGCGCCTTGGTCACGTCCGACCACGGCCACTGACCTGGTGAGTGAGTCGGCCTCTTGGGCCGTGCACCGCTGACAAGTCTCCGTCACTGGGGCAGCGGCCGCCCTGGACCTAGCAGCGGCGCCATCAGGTCGCCGAGCTCCTCGACCCGCTCGAGCACCTCGCCTGCGGTGAACGAGAGTGGCGAACCGCCGGCGCATGCCTCGACCTCGTCCCACGTGACCGGCGTCGACGCCGTGGGTCGAGGTCGGGCGCGCAGCGAGTAGACCGAGATTGTCGTCTTGGACCCGTTGTTCTGCGACCAGTCGACGAGCACCTTGCCGCCGCGCAGGTCGCGCTTCATGTTGCTGAGCACGAGGTCTGCGTGGTCACCGGTGAGCTGGTCGGCGACGGTGCGGGAGTAGGTGTGCACGTCTTCCCACGGCCGCTTCGCGTCCAGCGGCACCATGAGCTGCAAACCCTTGCTGCCACTGGTCTTGGCGTAACCGACCAGACCATCCTGAGCCAATCGGTCCCGTACCAGCAGAGCGACCTGACAGCACTCGACGATGGTCGCGGGCGCGCCCGGGTCGAGATCGAAGACCAGCAGGTCGGGGTTCTTCACCGCGCCGCGGGGACCGACGGTCCACATCGGCGTGTGCAGCTCGAGGGTGGCAAGGTTTGCCGCCCAGACAAGGGAAGCGAGCCCGTCGATGACCGTGTAGCGGATCGTCTCGCGGTTCTTGGTCGAGCCCGGCGACGGCAGTTCGACGACGCGCACCCAGTCCGGCCGGTGCGACGGGGAGTTTTTCTCGAAGAAGAACTTGCCCTCGACGCCATCGGGGTAGCGCTTGAGGGTCAGCGCCCGGTTGGCCAGGTGGGGCAGCAGCACGGGTGCGATGCGTGAGTAGTAGTCGATGACCTCGCCCTTGGTGAACCCGACCTCGGGATAGAGCACCTTGTGCAGGTTGGACAGCGTGAGCTCGCGGCCGTCGACGGCGACCGTGACCTTGGTCGACTCAGGGCTCACGACGCACCTCGCTGGCCGTCTTGTCGGTGCGCAGGCCGCGGTACGAGGGGTGCCGCAGGCGGCCGTCACCCGTCCACTCGCCAAACCTGACTTCGGCGACCACGCTCGGCGTCACCCAGTGGGCGTCCTTGCTGTCGGCCCGCGGAATCTCGGCGGCATAGGGCGAGGTCTTGCGTTCGAGGCGCCCCAGCATCGTCGAGAGCTCGTCGAGCACCTGGTCGGTGAACCCCGTCCCGACGTGCCCTGCGTAGACGAGGTTGCCGTCGTCGTCATGGATGCCGAGCAGCAGCGACCCGATGGTGCCCTCGCGCCGCCCGGCCCCCGGCTTCCATCCGGCGATGACGACCTCCTGCGTACGAAAGTTCTTGACCTTGGTCCAGAGGTCGCTGCGCCTCCCGGCGAGGTACTTGGAGTAGAGCCGCTTGGCCACGACGCCCTCGAGGCCCTGGCTCAGCGACGCAGCCAGGATGTCGTCGCCGGACACATCGGTGAAGTCGCCGGGCGTGGACCAGTGGTCGCCAGCCAGCTTGAGTCCGTCGAGCAGCGCCCGTCGTTCCGAGAGCGGCGCGTCGAGGAGGGAGCGGCCGTCGAGGTGGAGCAGGTCGAAGATCAGGTAGTGGATCGGCACGTCGACCTTGAGCCGGTCGAGCGCCGCGGCCTTGGTCACGTGCATGCGCTGCTGCAGCCGGCCAAAGCTGGGCCGCCCCTCGGCGTCGAAGGACACGATCTCGCCGTCAAGCACGGCTTGGGTGCTGCCCATCGACTCGGCCAGCGCCCGCAGCTCGGGGTACTGCGCGAGCACCTCACGGTCATTGCGGGTCATCACCCGCGCCCGCCCACCCTCGACGTAGACGACGGCGCGGACGCCGTCCCACTTCATTTCGTACGACCACTGGTTGCCTTCGGGCATCGGACCCGTGACCGCCAGCATCGGCTTGATCAGCGCAGGGACCGGCGCGAAGTCGGCCTGCGTGGCGGGGTCCATGCGGTGAATCATCCAGTTCTTCCCTCCGGTACGGAAGAGCACGTACCTGCCCTCGACGCGCTTGCCGTGCAGGACGACCTTGACCTTGCCGTCCTCCCACTCCTCGACGTCGAACGTGCCCGAGTCCCAGATCGACTTGTTGGCGTCGGTGTACGTGAAGTGCGACAGCTCATGGTCGTCGACCCGCACGGCGAGGTGGTTGGTCCGCGGGTCCAGCGGCACGCCCTTGGGCAGCGCCCATGACGGACCGGTGCCGTCGTGCTCGAGGCGAAGGTCCCAGTGCAGCGAGGTGGCGCGGTGCTCGTGGACGACGAAGATCGGCACGACGTGACCCTACCCAGATGGTGCGGCAAGATGTCTGCATGGTGACGAGAACGCGAGTTGCCCTCGAGGCCGGCAAGACGTGGGTCTTCGCGACCGCCCTCGATTGGCCGGGCTGGTGCCGTCGTGGCAAGGGCGAGGAGGCGGCGCTGGCCGCGCTCGACGACTACGCCGAGCGCTATGCGGCCATCGCAGGCACTTCCTTCAAACCCGGCCCGTACGAGGTGGTCGGCCGGGTCGCGTCGGACATGCACGCCGACTTCGGTGCGCCGGGCGTCTCAGGGTCGTGGGACTCAGACTCCCTGACCAGCAAGGAGATCCTGCGGTTGACCGGCCTGGTCGAGAGCTGTTGGACTGCGTTTGACAAGGGGCTGGCCAAGGCGCCGGCCGAGCTCGCCAAGGGCCCTCGGGGTGGCGGCCGTGACCGCGACGCGATCGCTGACCACGTGCGCGAAGCGGAGCGGGCCTACACCAGCCGGGCGGGCACACGAGTGCCACCGCGCACGCCCTGGCCAGAGCAGCGGGCCATCATCCTGGACGGGCTCCGGCAGCAGACGACCGGCGCGTGGCCGACGAGGTACGCGATCAACCGGGTCGCCTGGCACGTCACCGACCACCTGTGGGAGATCGAGGACAAGAGCTAGTCGAGGGTGTGGGCCGCCGCGAGACGCCGCATGGTGACGTCGACCCGCAGGCTGCCGAACGCGCCGCCCTGGTAGACGCCGCGCAACGGCACCACGTCGCTGTAGTCGCGACCGTGGCCGACCTTGACGTGGCGGTCACCGGCCGGCTGGTCGTTGGTCGGGTCGAACGCCCACCACTCGCCCTCGCGTACGAGAACCTCGACCCAGGCGTGTCCCTCGCCTCGGAACGAGATGCCCGTCTCGAGCGGCACGGACGAGAAGTAGCCCGAGACGTAGCGGGCAGCGACCCCCGCGCAGCGCAGCAATGCGCACGCGACATGGGCGAAGTCCTGGCAGACACCCTGGCCCTGGGCCAGCACGTCGGAGACGCTGGTGCCGACCTCGGTCGAGCCGGTCGAGTAGGTGAGGTTGGCGGTGAGCCAGTCGTTGACCGCGAGCGCCGTCGCCACGACGGTGTCCTTCTGCAGCGACTTGGCGAGAGCCTCGATCTCGTCGTCCCAGCGGACCATCGGCGAGACCAGGGTGTACTCGATGCAGGGGTCGTACGGGTCCATGCGGTGCCGGCGGGGTGCGTCGACGACCTGCTCTGCTGTGGGCCGGGCGATGCAGGAAACCGTTGACCGGCCGGTGATCTCGATCGACGTGTGCGGCGTCTCGACATCGAACGGCTCGGCCAGCGTGCCGAAGTAGTCGCGGTAGGGGGCGTGGAAGCGGGCCGGCGGGTCGACCACGAGCTCGGCGTCCAGGCAGGTCTGCCAGTTGTCGCTGATCGGGTGCAGTCGAGCCTCGTTGATGCTGAGGCGTACGGCGGCGGGGTACTCGTACCGGGTCGTGTGGACGACCTCGATGATGCCGTTGGCGACGTGGTGGAGGTCCTGGCTCATGCGACCCTCGCCGGGCGCATGTAGGTGGCGACGATCGCGCTGTGCAGGGTGCGCGACCGGGCCAACAGGTCGCGGTAACGGTCGGGCCAGTCGGCGTCGACGTTGCCGTCGGCCTCGTCCTCGGGCACGGCGACCTCGTCACGCAGGGCGATCGCCATCGCGGCCGGCTCGCCGCCGGTCAGCCGCGACACGCCGTCGAGACAGAACCACACCGACCGCGGGACGGTGGGCTCGCGCAACAGCACGTCGCGCACGCTGCGGTCGGTGAGCTGCTCAGGACCGCTGGTACGCAGGACATCGGGCGCGGCGCAGGCCCGCAGCGAGATCGCCCGCATGTGTACCGCGAGCGGGTCGAGCGGGTCGCGGTCGGCCACCGACTTGGCGCCGAGCAGCAGCACCCGCAGGGTCATGTCGGCGCGCTCGAGCAGCATGCCGAGCTGCAGGAACGTCCAGGTCTCGTCGCGCTGCAACGCGGTGTGGACCACGCCGAGGAACGACTGGGTCAGCTGGGGGACGACCCGCAGCAGCTCGCCGACCGAGCCGCGCTGGTCGATGAGCGGCTCGAGGGTGCTGGCCGCCGTGTTGAGCGACTCCCAGGCCTCGACGGCGAGCTGCTGCTGGCTGCGCCGGGCGTTCTCCCGCGCGAGGTGCAGACAGTTGAGCACCGAGGAGTCGGTGTCGGGGTCGGCGATGTAGTGCCAGGCGACGGTCTGCAGGTTGATCGGGGCGCTGCTCAGCGAGGACTGGTCGCGGCCGAGCACGGCGAGCAGTTCTTCGGGGAGCAGCCGGTCGTTGGGCGAGCCGGCCTGCAGCAGCCCGTAGAGGTGGGTCGACAGCAGGCGTGCCGTGTCGTCGGCCCGCTCCATGTAGCGGCCGATCCAGTAAATGTTCTCGGCGATGCGGCTCAGCACGGCTGCTCCTGCTCGGCTGACGACTGCTGGTGCTGCTGCTGGGGCTGACCGGAGTAGTCCTGCGCCAATCCTGGCCCGGCGAGGCGCGGCGGCGCAACGGACGTCGAGCGGGACTCGCCGACGCCGACCCACGACTCGCGTACGGCGCCGGCGTCACGCACCACCCAGGTGTCCTTGGAGCCACCGCCCTGCGAGGAGTTGACCACGAGGCTGCCCTCTGGCAGCGCTACCCGGGTGAGGCCGCCCGGCAGGACCCGTACATCGTCGCCGTAGACCGCGAACGGCCGGAGGTCGACGCGGCGCGGAGCCAAGCCGTCGTCGATGCGGGTGGGGTGCTGGGAGAGCGACACGATCTCCTGCGCGATGTAGGCCGACGGACGCGCCTCGATGGCGACCCGCAGCTCCTCGAGCTCGAGCTCTGAGGCCTGCGGCCCGAAGACCATGCCGTAGCCGCCGGAGCCGTCGACCGGCTTGACCACCAGCTGGTCGAGTCGCTCGAGGACGACCTCGCGGTGGGCGTCGTCACCGCACAGGTAGGTGTCTACGTTGCCGAGGATCGGCTCCTCGCCCAGGTAGTAACGGATCATCTGCGGTACGTAGGTGTAGACCGCCTTGTCGTCCGCCACCCCGTTGCCGAGGGCGTTGGCGATCGACACCAGGCCCGAGCGGGCCGCGTTGACCAGGCCGGCGCAGCCGAGCAGCGAGTCGCTGCGGAACGCCAGCGGGTCGAGGAAGTCCTCGTCCACCCGGCGGTAGATGACGTCGACCCGGCGCGGGCCGGCGGTCGTACGGACGTAGACGCCGTCGGACTCGACGACGAGGTCGCCACCCTCGACCAGCTCGATGCCCATCTGGCGGGCGAGCAGCGCGTGCTCGAAGTAGGCGGAGTTGGCCGACCCGGGAGTCAGCAGAACGACGTTGGGCGAGTTGCCGGCCTGCGGGGGAGCGGCGTAGCGCAGCGCGTCGAGCAGGAGGGTCGCGTAGTGGTCGACCGGTTGGATGGCGACCGCGTCGAAGAGCTCGGGCAGCACCCGGGCCATGATCTCGCGGTTCTCCATCAGATAGCTCACGCCGGAGGGCACCCGGACGTTGTCCTCGAGGACCTTCCAGGCGCCGTGGTCGTCGCGGATGACGTCGAGCCCGGAGACGTGGACCCGTACGTGACCGGGCGGGGTGACCCCCCAGCACGCGCGCTGGTAGCCGGGGCTGCCCAGCACCACCCAGGCCGGGACGATGCGGTCGTGCATGATCGCCTGGTGGCTGTAGACGTCGTCGAGGAAGTGGTTGAGCGCCTTGACCCGCTGGCGCACGCCCGACTCGATGGTCGTCCACTCGTCGGGTGCGAGCAGCCGGGGAATGAGGTCGAGGGGCAGCGGCCGCTCCTCCTGGCGCCCGTCGGCGTAGACCGTGAAGGTCGCGCCGCGGCTGCGCTGGAGCTTGTCGCACAGCTCGGCCCGGTTGCCCAGCTCGTCGATGCCCATGGCCTCGAGGACCTCGATCAGCCGCGCGTAGGCAGGCCGTGGCGTGAGGTCGGCCTCGAGCGCCTCGTCGAGGTGATCGCCTCTGCGATAATTCCTGAACAGGTCGCCCACCCGTTCACCGTGGCTCAGGGACATGTCCGGCGTGTGTCCTACTCGTAACGAGATGCGGGTAGAGGACTCTATGTGACGATCATGGGTAACCGTACGCTTCTCGGGTAGGTCGCGTACCCCGCGGGTTAGGGAGGACACCGAGTGCCAGCCATGCGCAGCATCTGGAAGGGCGCGATCTCCTTCGGCCTGGTGACGATCCCGGTCAAGATCTACTCCGCCACGCAGGCCCGCGACGTCACCTTCCACCAGGTGCACGCCGAAGACGGTGGCCGGATCAAGTACAAGCGCACCTGTGCGATCGACGGCGAGGAGGTGCCCTACTCCGACATCGCCAAGGGCTACGAGCTGCCGAGCGGCCAGACCGTCGTGCTGACCGACGACGACTTCGCCGACCTGCCGCTCGCCTCGAGCAAGACCATCGACGTGCTGGAGTTCGTCGAGCAGGCCGAGGTCGACCCGATCTACTTCGAGAAGAGCTACTACCTCGAGCCCGAGAAGACCGGGGTACGTCCGTACGTGCTGCTCAGGGACGCCCTCGAGCAGAGTGGCCGGGTGGCGCTGGTCAAGGTCGCCCTGCGGTCCCGCGAGGCTCTGGCCACGCTGCGCGTGCGCGACGGCGTGTTCGTGCTCGAGACGATGCTGTGGCCGGACGAGGTCCGCGCCCCCGAGTTCGCCTTCCTCGACGAGGACATCGAGGTGCGCCCGCAGGAGCTGACGATGGCGGCCTCCCTGATCGAGACCCTCGCCGGCTCGTTCGACCCGTCGCAGTACACCGACTCCTACCGAGAGGCGCTCGAGGCGCTCATCGACGCCAAGGTGGCCGGCCAGGAGGTCGTCGCGCCCACTGCTGCGGCGCCCACGTCCGGCACCGTCGTCGACCTCATGGCCGCGCTCCGGGCCAGCGTCGAGGCGGCACGGGCAGGTCGTACCGGAGCGTCTGCTGCTCCGGCCGAAGCCGAGTCTCCGGCGAAGAAAACGCCTGCCAAGAAGGCCGCGGCAGCGAAAGCTCCTGCCAAGAAGGCCGCCGCCAAGAAGGCCCCGGAGAAGAAGCCGGCCCGTCGCACCGCATAACCTGGGCAAACGCGTGGGATAGATGTGGCGAACGGGCGCTCAAGATTGCGTGCAGCAGCGCCGATCCTCGGGAAAGGACGCACCAGGACACTGGTGCGCCTCTCTGGCATTTCACTCTGGAGGTCCGGTGCCCGTCGGCGACAGCCGCGATACGACGAACATCGTCGCGGCGCTGAAGGCTGTGCCCGGAGTGGCTGACGCCGACCTCGAGCCGGACGCTGACGGCGACGGACCCGGCACGCTGCGCCTGGGTCTGCTGCCCGGCGTCGACGAGGTCGCTGTCGCGACGTCGGTCGGGCGGCTGCTGCGCGAGCAGTTCGGTCTCGGCGTCGACGCCGAGCGGGTCCAGCTCATCGAGGACAGCGAGCCGGTCATCGAGGTGCCCCAGCAGCGCGAGGAGGAGCGCAACCCGCGCCCGTCGATCAAGCGCATGCACCTGGTCTCCAGCGGTCTCGACATCACGGCGACGGTGACCCTCACCCACCACGACCGCAGCTGCGTCGGCGAGTGCACCGGCACGGCGACCCAGAGCGGCGTGCAACGGGCGGTCGCCACCGCCACCCTGCGCTCGGTCGAGGGACTGCTCGACAACAAGGTGCGCTTCGAGCTCGAGCACGTCGAGGTCACCCCGACCGGCCGCGACCGCACCGCGCTGGTCGCGATCACCATGCTCTCCAACGCCGGCGGCGAGAAGTTGACCGGCGCCGCAGTGGTTCGCGAGGACGCCCGCCAGGCGGTCATCCGCGCGACGCTCGACGCCGTCAACCGCCGGGTCGAACGGCTGCTCACCGAGTCCTAGGGTGCGCCTCGCGCGGGTAGGCTCGCGTGATGGCTGACGTGCTGTGCCTTCAGGGTGGCGCCGAGTTCTCTGCGTCCTGCGTGACGATGGACACGGCCGTGCTTGCTGTCGCACCCGGTCCGGTCGTCGTGCTGTGTTCCGCCGCTGCCCAGGGACGTGAGTACGCCCAGGCCGGTGCTAACGCCGTGGCCTACTACTCCGCCCTCGGGGCCTCCGTCACGGTGGCGCCCGACCCGCGCGATGACCTGCTCGGCGCGGTGGAGGCCATCCGTACCGCCGGTCTCCTGGTGCTCCCCGGTGGCTCGCCGGCCCGGCTGGTCGAGGCACTGGTCGGCACTCCGCTCGGTGCCGCGGTCGCTGCGGTGCCGGCCATCTCGGGAGCCAGCGCCGGCGGCATGGTGCTGTGCGCGACGACTGTGCTGCCGGACATCGCCGAGCACCCGCTCGTGCCCGGCTGCGGGCTGGTGCCTGACAGCCTCGTGGTGCCGCACTTCTCCGGCTCGCTGCGCTGGTTCGAGCCGGCCGACCTCTCCGACCTTGGGCCGCGGTTGGTGCTGGGCCTACCCGAGTGCTCGGGCGTGCTGGTGTCCGGCGGGGTCTTCACCGCCGTCGGTGTGCGCGCGACCACCGTCTACGACCACGGGGTACGCCGAGTGGTGCCGGTGGGCGAGGGCTGGAAGGCCGAGGCGTGACGGCCGAGCTCACGCTGCCCGCCGCCCCCATCGAGCCCTGGCCCGGCGAGCAGATTGCTCTGGGCGGTCGGCGGCTGTTCGTACGTCGGTCGGGGTCGGGCGGCGACCCTGCCGTCATGGTCCACGGGCTGGGGGGCGCCTCCACCAACTGGACCGACCTCATGTACCTGCTGCGCGGCCGCTTCGACTGCTGGGCACCCGACCTGCCCGGTTTCGGACGCTCTGAACCGCCCCCCGAAAACGACTACTCGCTGGACAGCCACGTCCGCGCCATCACCCGGCTCTGCGAGCACGTCGCTGCGGAGACCGGTGGACCCGTGCACCTGCTCGGCAACTCGTTGGGTGGGGCGAGCGCTGTACGGATCGCCGCAATGCGTCCAGACCTCGTGCGGACGCTGAGCCTGATCTCGCCGGCGATGCCCGTCATCGTGCCGCGTCGCGGCACCGACCCGCGGCTGATCTTCCTGCTGCTGCCCGGTCTGTCCCAGCTCGCCACGCGGATGTCGCGCAACCAGACGGCCCGCCAGCGGGTGCAGGCGGTGCTCGACCTCTGCTACGCCGACCCGTCGTCGGTCCCGCAGGTGCGCATTGACGAGGCCGTCATCGAGCTCGATCGGCGGCGTGGGCTGCCGTGGTTCGAGACGGCGATGATGGCGTCGTTGCGCGGTCTCGCGGCGAGCTACCTGCGCCGCGGCCCAGCGAGCCTGTGGACCCAGGCCGGTCTCATCCAGGCGCCGACGCTGGTGCTGTGGGGGCGCCACGACCGACTGGTCTCGGTAACTCTTGCCGGCCGCACCCAGCAGGCGATCCCGGGCGCGCGGCTGGTGGTCCTCGAGGACGCTGGGCACGTGGCGCAGCTCGAGCACCCGGTCCGGGTGGCCCGCGAGTTCTTGGCGCTCACCGGCATTGACCGGGCCTGAGACGCAACAGACCCCGGTGCACACGTGGTGCGCCGGGGCCTGCCAACGGGCTGTGGTGCTAGTGGTCCGTCAGCTTGTGGAAAGCGTCCTTGACCTTCTCGCCGGCCTCCTTGAGGTGGCCGGACGCCTGGTCCGCCTGCCCCTCGGCCTTCAGGTTGTCGTTACCCGTAGCGTCACCGACGGTCTCCTTGACCTTGCCCGTGACCGTCTCGGTCTTGTTCGCGATCTTGTCGTCCAGACCCATGACAACCTCCTCGTTGTGTGATGAGGCCGTCATGCCCGCTCTCGGTCAACCGATGCGTACGACGCGCTGTTTGTTGTTGCTCTGCACGACAATTGCGGCGTGCGGGCCGAGGATCGGGCCGTACTCGTCGTACGAAAGCTTGACCACGTTGCCGTAGTCGGCGGGGCCGCCCAGGGCAAACCTGCGGAGGCACAGCTGGGTGAACGAGGTGGGGCAGATGTCCGCCTCGGGGTTGGCCACCACCATCAGGCCGGCGGTCGTCGCGGTCAGCTCCGCCCCATCGCTGAACGACGAGCCCTTGCCCGGTCCCGTGAGGCTCGTGGCGTTGTAGGCGTAGACCTCGGCATCAGTGCCCTGGCCGAAGCTGAACTCGACGACGACGGCGTTGCCCGTGACGAACATCGCCTGGACGGCGCCCGGGCCCGCCAACAGCTGGTTGACCACGAGGTGGGTCTTGGCCGAGGTGGCGACGCCGGCGTTGGTCAGGTGGACGAGGGTGCTGTCCTTGTTGGTCACGTAGTAGATGCCCGTGGGGGATGCGGCCAGGTCGAAGGTGTCGTAGACGCCGTTCTTGGTCAGCACCCTGGTGGCCGACGTCGGGTCGAGCTCGATGATCGTGCTGGGGGCGCGGTTGAAGCCGACCGGCACCTGCAGCGCCCACACCCGGTCGCCCGCCACGACCAGGTCGGACAACACCCGCGGTTTGGCGGTCAACGCCCAGGTCTGGACGAGCGCGCCGGTCGAGCGGTCGTAGGCATTGATCGCGGTGGCGCTGCCGACGTAGACGTCGTGCTTGTCTGCAGCGAGGGCGATGGTGGTGCCGATGCCGGTGGCGGCGACCAGCGTGGTGGGAGCGCCCGTGGGCTTGTCCGCGACGATGCTCTGGGCCTTGCCGATCACGGCGGCCAGGTAGACCGTGCCGTCGGGCGCCTCTGCGGAGACCGGCCAGCTGAAGTCGTTGGCGTCCGTGGGTCCGGGGGCGTTGACCGCCACGATCGAGGTGATCCTGATCGGCGGCTTGGCGCTCGCCGGGGCCATGGTCGCGAGCGGCAGGGCCAGCGCGGCGGCAGCGGTGAGGGCGAGGGCACGGACACGCATCGTTGGCGCTCCTGAGGACGACCACGAGGTACGGGCTGCGCGGACACTACTCGCGTGTTCCCTCAAGATCCACGAGGCGCTCAGGCGAGGCGGAGCACCTTCTGGGTCGTTCCCTTGGTCACGACCACGGCGGCGACCGGGCCCAGCGGTGCGCTGGCCTCGTCGTACGGGAGGGACAGCGCGGCTCCACTCACGCCGCCGGACCCGTACCGCGCGATGCAGGGGTGGACGCCGCTGGTGCACGGCAGGTCACCCGGCGCGGCGGTCTCGAGCAGTCCCAGCCCGCTGGACATGGTGACACCCAGGCTCGCCTCGGCGTTGAACGCCGCGGGTCCGAGCGGGCCGGCGAGCGTGGTCGCGTTGTAGGTGTAGGTGACCGCATCGAGGCCCTGGCCCGCGGAGAACTTCACGAACAGGCGACCGGCCGAGACGACCTCGGCCTGGATGGCGGCCGGTCCCGACAGCGAGAGGTTGACTGCCAGCAGGGTCTTGGTGCTGGTGACCACGCCGGTGTTGGAGCGGCGAACGAGCGTGGTGCTCTTGGCCGTCACGTACTCGATGCCGGTGGTGGTCGCGGCGATCCGCTCAGTGTCTGCTACCCCGTTGACCGTCGCGACGCGGGCTGCCTGCGTCGGGTCGAGCTCGACGAGCGAGCTCGGTGCGGGGTGGATGCCGACCGGTGTGAGGAGGCCCCACACCCGATTGCCCGCCACTGCCAGCTGGCTCAGGCCGCGGGGGGTCGGGCTCAGCGGCCACTGGCGGAGCAGCTTGCCGTTGCTGCGCTGATAGGAGCTGATCGCCTTGCGGGTGCCGACATAGAGGGTGCTCGCATCAGCCGCCAACGCCGTGACTGGGCCGGTCACCTTGTCTGCCAGGTGTACGACGCCGGCGGGGCTCACGCTGTAGACGGCCGCCCCACCGGAGGTGGACGTGACGACGAAGACGGTGCCGTCGGGGGCCTCGGCGGCGAGCGGCTGGCTGAAGGCGCCGCCGGGCAACGTGCCCGGCACGCCGACCGTGGACGCGACGGTCAACGGGGTCGCGGCCGTGGCGGAGGCCGCGGTTCCGGCCAGGGTCGCCGCAGTCAGCGACAGCGCCGCCAGGATCCGTACCGCTGCCTGGTGGTGGGTGGTGGTCACGTCGCGCACCTCTCGATGGTCGGTCCACCGGGACAGAGGCGGGGCGATAGACCCGTGATACGCCATGGGCGCCGTCTCAGCAAGCGGACACCGGAATGCCGACAGCGGCTACCGTGGTTGATCGCTGCGAGGCTGGAGCACAGCCCGCACATCGCACCTGGAGGATCTGTGTCTGTCACACCGGACGTGCTGCCCCCGCTGGTCGAGCCGGCTGACGCGCTCACCGTGCAGGAAGTCAACCGCTACTCCCGTCACCTGATCATTCCCGACGTGGCGATGGCCGGGCAGAAGCGGCTGAAGAACGCCAAGGTGCTCGCCGTCGGTGCTGGCGGCCTCGGCTCGCCCGTCCTCATGTACCTCGCGGCCGCCGGTGTCGGCACGCTGGGCATCATCGAGTTCGACGTGGTCGACGAGTCCAACCTGCAGCGCCAGATCATCCACGGGCAGAGCGACGTCGGGCGGCCCAAGGCCGAGTCCGCGCGCGACACCATCAAGGAGATCAACCCGCTGATCGACGTCGTGCTGCACGAGACGCGGCTCGACTCGTCCAACGTGATGGAGATCTTTGCCGGCTACGACCTCATCGTCGACGGCACCGACAACTTCGCCACCCGCTACCTCGTCAACGACGCCTGTGTGCTGCTGAACAAGCCGTACGTCTGGGGTTCGATCTACCGGTTCGACGGTCAGGCCTCCGTCTTCTGGTCCGAGTACGGCCCCTGCTACCGCTGCCTCTATCCCGAGCCCCCGCCGCCTGGCATGGTGCCCTCGTGCGCCGAGGGCGGCGTGCTCGGCGTGCTGTGCGCGACCATCGGCTCGATCCAGGCCACCGAGGCGATCAAGGTGCTGACCGGCATCGGCGAGCCGCTGGTCGGCAAGCTGGTGGTCTACGACGCCCTCGAGATGGAGTTCAGCAAGCTCACGGTCCGCAAGGACCCGGAGTGCCCGATCTGCGGCAAGAACCCCACCATCACCGAGCTCATCGACTACGAGGCCTTCTGTGGCACCGTCTCCGACGAGGCGATGATCGCGGCCCAGGGCTCGACCATCACCTCGGCAGAGCTCAAGGCCAAGATGGACGCGGGTGACGACTTCTACCTGGTCGACGTCCGCGAGCCGGCGGAGTACGAGATCGTCAAGATCCCGGGTTCGACGCTGATCCCCAAGGGCGACATCGTTTCGGGCGCCGCCCTTTCATCGCTGCCGCAGGACAAGCCGGTCATCCTCTACTGCAAGACCGGCATCCGGTCGGCAGAGGCCCTGGCAGTGTTGAAGAATGCCGGTTTCCGTGACGCCACCCACGTCCAGGGCGGCGTGGTCGGCTGGGTCAAGCAGATCGACCCGTCGCTTCCCGTCTACTAGCCCTTCTCGTCGGTCCGGAACTCCTGTTGGCTATTGCCAGCAGGAGTTTCGGCTTTTCGGAGGTGAACCGTCGTGAGTGACACGACCGAGGCCGTCCTCGCCATGATTGAGCGCATCCCCGAGGGCAAGGTGGCGTCGTACGGCGACATTGCGGAGATGGTCGGCTTGCGCTCGGGTCGCATCGTCGGTCAGGTGCTGTCCCGCGAGGGTGGCGGAGTGCCGTGGCACCGGGTCGTCATGGCCTCGGGCGCGCCTGCTCCGCACCAGTATCAGCACCAGCTCGATCTGCTGGTCGACGAGGGCGTGCCGCTCAACAAGGCCGGAACCAGAGTCGACATGACCCGCGCCCGCTGGGAACCGGAGGATCTCGACTAGCTAGTACCCAATGGTTCGGGTGGGTCACCGTCGCCGCCTCTGTCCCCGCCGTCGTCGCCGCCGCGGTAGTTGTGGGGTTTGGTGATGTAGGTGCGGCCTAGTGGGGTGGTCCATTGGAGGATGCCGTTGCCGAGGTGTTGGTAGGTGAAGTGGAGGAACGTTTTGACGCGGTGGGCGCGGCGGCTGAGGGTGGCGAGGTTGTCGGCGGAGGTTTCGCCGCCTTCGTTGGGGTGGTCGTGGTTGTACGCGATGGTGTGGTCGGTGTCGGCTGTGCTGGCGTTCAGCGTGGAGCCGGGGTAGCGGCAGGTGACGTCGCGTGCGGTGATGTAGTCCTGGAGGCGACGTTTGGGTCGGTAAGTGCGGCGGCCTTGGTTGAGCAGGTGCCCGTCGACGGGGTCGTGGACGAGGAGTTTCCATTGGGCGTCGCCGGCGAGCTGCCGGGCGATCTCGGGTGGGAGGGTGCCGTAGTGGTCGAGGTCGGCGGGGTTGTCCTGTAGCCGCAGCAAGGTGGGCAGGTCCACCGTGACGTGGATGGTCGCGGTGGGTTCGCGGGGGCGTAGCGGGTCGTCGGGGTCGGGGCCGAGGATGTACCAGGCGAGGGCGTCGGCCATCCGCTGCGGTTTGGTCCGCAGCACACCGTCGACCGGTCCGACGCCGGACCAGGGGGCGGCTTCGAACCCGCCGTCGCCGTCCCCGTCGGCCGGGGTCAGCTCGACACCGTCCAGCCCGCTGTGGTGCACGGCGGCGCGTTCGACCGCCGCCCACTGGGCGGCTTTCGCCTCGAGGCGCTGTCCGACGGCGATCGCGATGCCGGGGGGCAGGTAGGCCGCCAGGCCGAGCAACCCGGGCACCCGTTCCTCGGTGTCGACCGACGCCGACCGGGCGTTGCGGCCGTCCCGGTGCTTGGTCTCCGCGTTGTGCGGGTCGGCGCGGACGATGGCGCGTTGCAGCCGGCGGGCCAGGGTGCGCGGGAACGCCTCTGCGGCGCCGGGCAGCACCCGGGCTTCGACCTGCCGGGCCGTCTCGGGGGGCAGGTCACCGAGCTTGTCGGCGATCATCCGGGCTTTGAACGGGGACAGCGTCCCGGCGCGGAGCCGGTCCCCGGTCGCGGTCAGCGTCCCGGACAGCAGCCGGGCTAACCGGATCTGGGTGCCGGCGAACTCGACGGTCGACCCCCACGCCGGGCCGAGCTCGTGGACCAGCGCCTCGTCGTCGCGGAACCCGTCGACGGTGACCGGTTCCGGGCCGGCGAACGCGGCCAGCGCGAGGTGCTTGTGCCCGACCAGCCACGCCTCCTGCGCTTCCCACAGCTGCACCGCCGTCAACGCCTCATCCGGGGTCAACGACCGTCCGACCAGCGACGCGAGCAACCGCTGCGCGTCCGGGCCGGGACCGGCCAGCCCGGCCTCGATCAGCGTCTCCGCCACCGACGGGCGCCACGGCGGATCGGTGAACGGGACCGCGTCGGCGAGCTCGGCATCGGTCGGGGCATCAACCCACCACGGCACCGTGTCCGGCCACCCGTCCAGCGCTGTCTCATCCATGCCAAGAACGCTAGAGGAGACCCCCGACAAAAACCGACCACGACGATCCGTACTCAGAAAAGTTGTTATCCCGCAGGCATTGTTGACCCGGAGGAGGTTTTTGTCGGCGGGTCGTGATGTGATGGCTGTCGCTCGTCTTCCGGCAACCGTCGGGGGGTGTCGTCGGAGGAGGTGCAGTTCGTGAGCGATGCGTCGCCCTATCGCCTCGTCCGCACCCCGCTGGCGGCTGTCGTTGCACCGGTCCTCGACCCGTCCCAGCAGGCTGTGGTCGACCACGCCGGTGGGCCGCTGCTGGTCCTTGCCGGGCCGGGTACGGGCAAGACCACCACCCTGGTCGAGGCAGTCGTCGAGCGGGTCCGTCGCGGTGCCTCGCCCGAGGCCGTCCTCGTGCTGACGTTTTCGCGCAAGGCCGCCGACGAGCTGCGCGAGCGCATCGCCGGCCGGTTGGCCCGCACGGTCAGCTCGCCGTCCGCATGGACGTTCCACGCGTGGTGCCTCGCGCTGGTTCGGGCCTATGACGAGGGCGCCCTGCCACGGCTCCTCTCCGGACCCGAACGCCTGGTACGCATCCGTGACCTGCTCGCGGGCTCGGCGGCGGGCGAGGGGGCCACGCGATGGCCCGACGCTTTGACCCCGGCGCTGCCCACGCAGGGCATGGCGCGCGAGGTGGCCGACCTGCTCGACCGCGCGCGCGAGCGAGGGCTGCAGCCGGTCGATGTCGCCGAGGCCGGCCAGCGTGTGGGTCGTCCCGACTGGGTCGCCGCAGCGACCTTCTACGACGAGTACGTGGAGGTGCTGGGCGCTCGCGGCGAGATGGACTATGCCGAGCTGGTACGCCGGGCGTTGCTGCTGCTCGCCGACCCTGTGGTGCTGGCCGAGGTCCGAGCGCGCTACACGGCGGTGTTCGTCGACGAGTACCAGGACACCGACCCGGCCCAAGAGCAGCTGCTGCGACAGCTCGCCGGCGGGGGAGGAGACCTCGTGGTGGTCGGTGACCCCGACCAGTCGATCTACGCCTTCCGCGGCGCCGACGTGTCCTGCATCCTCGAGTTCCCCGACCGGTTCCGTACGACGACCGGCCTCGAGGCCCCGACGCTGACCTTGGGCGTCTCCCGCCGCGCCGGCGGTGAGCTGCTCGCCGTCTCCCGCGCGGTGGCCCAGCGGCTCCCGGCGCCCGGGCTGGCGGCCGATCGCCTCCGTGCCCATCGAGCCTTGGAACCCGTCACCCCCGGCGGCTCGGCCGAGGTGCGTGTCTACAGCACCGTTTCCGACGAGGCGACCGCTGTCGCCGACACCCTGCGACGGGCTCATCTCGACGAGGGACTGCCCTGGTCGTCGATGGCCGTCCTGGTCCGGTCTGGCGTCCGCACGATTCCAGTGCTGCGTCGGTCTCTCGTGGCAGCAGGCGTTCCCGTGGCGGTGGCGTCCGACGAGGTGCCGGTCGCGCGTGACCCCGCGGTGGCGCCGCTGCTGCTGGCACTGCGGTTCGCTGGGTGGCCCGAGCGGCTGACCGAGGACGAGGCGCGCGAGCTGCTGCTGTCGCCGTTGGTGCGCGCGACGCCCGCCGACCTGCGCCGGCTGGGGCGATTCTTGCGCCAGCAGGAGCGTGACACTCTCGACGGCCGCGAGGAGA
Source organism: Acidothermaceae bacterium B102 (assembly GCA_033097465.1). Classification (GTDB taxonomy): domain Bacteria; phylum Actinomycetota; class Actinomycetes; order JAWWOL01; family JAWWOL01; genus JAWWOL01. The sequence continues at coordinate 340,796 of AP028633.1, read as the reverse complement.
TCAGCCCTGGCCGGCTCCAGCTGCCCCGGGCCAGTGCGACGTTGATCCGCGAAGCCGTCCTGCGTCACGTGCCGGTTGAGGGTCTCGACGACCGCGTCGCCCGTCGGGTCGCTCGAGTTCACACGCTGCTCGACGATGCCCGTGCCGTGCTCGTCTTCGCCGGCGCTTCCGGCGAGGAGCCTGTGGCGGGCGCCGAACAGGCGCTCTGGGCGGTGTGGGACGCAAGCCGGCTGGGCTCGCTCTGGGCCCGCACCTCCGCGGCGGGCGGTCAGCAGGGGCGCGCCGCCGACCGCGACCTCGATGCCGTGGTTGCGCTGTTCGACGCGGTGGCACGGTTCGAGGAGCGGCGACCACGCGCCGGAGTGGCCGAGCTGCTGGCCGAGCTGCAGGAGCAGGAGATCCCGTCCCAGTCGCGCAGCGAGGGTGTCCTCGCCGGACAGGGCGCGGTACGGCTGCTCACCGCCCACCGCTCCAAGGGTCTCGAGTGGGACCTCGTCGTCGTCGCGTCCGTGCAGGACGGCGGGTGGCCCGACCTGCGGCGGCGAGCCTCGCTGCTTGACGGCGACCGGCTCGACCGTAGCGACCCCCGCCCGGCCCCCACGGCGTCCTCGCTCATCGTCGACGAGCGCCGACTGTTCTATGTGGCCGTGACCCGGGCTCGCCGCCGGCTGGTGGTGACTGCGGTACGGTCGCCGCTCGACGACGGCGACCGACCGTCCCGCTTCCTCGGCGAGCTCGGCCTCGACGTGCCCGACAACGCCCGGCCCACCCAGTTGCTGTCCCTCGCATCGCTGACCGGACGGCTGCGCCGGGCGCTCGTCGACGAGGCGTCGTCTGAGTCGCTGCGCCACGCCGCGGCGGCTTCCCTGGCCAGGCTCGCGGCCACCGGTCCGAACGGTCTTCCGCTGGTACGGGCGGCCCACCCGGACCACTGGTGGGGCATGCGCGAGGCGAGCCCGGGCGCGCGTCCGGTGCGCCCGGCCGACGAGCCGGTGCGGCTGTCCGCCTCCGCCATTGCCTCGTACCACGAGTGCCCGCTGCGTTGGTTCCTCGACCGAGAAGCCCAGGCGGTCAAGGCATCTACGGCATCGGCCGGGTTCGGTCTCGTCGTCCACGCCCTGGCCAACATGGTCGCCACGGGTGCCCTGCCGGCTCAGCTGCCCGCCCTGCTTGCCCGCCTCGACGAGGTTTGGGGCTCGCTCGGCTTCGACGCCCGCTGGGAGCGCGATGGTGAGCGGCGTCAGGCGATCCGGGCGCTCGAGCGGTTCCTCGCCTGGCACGAGTCCGAGGGTCGCCACCGCGAGCTGGTCGCCTCCGAGTGGCAGTTCGAGGTGCCGTACGACGATGCGGTCCTGCGCGGGTCGTTCGACCGGGTCGAGCTTGACGCCGATCAACGCGCAGTGGTCGTCGACTTCAAGACCGGCAAGAGCAAGCCGAGCGGTGACAACGTCGCGACCCACCCGCAGCTCGGCGCCTACCAGGTCGCCATCCGTGCAGGCGCGCTGCGCGACAAGCTCGGCGACGACGTGGCTCTCGGCGGAGCAGAGCTTGTCCACCTCCGGCTGGCCGCGCTGGTCAAGGACGGCGGTGACAGCATGCCGGCGCTGCAGAAGCAGGGCCCGCTGGACGATCCGGAGGCCGAGGAACGCGGCGAGACGGTGGGTTGGGCCGAGGCGTTGGTGACGACGGCGGCCGCAGGCATCCGTACCGAACAGTTCGTGGCGCGGGTCAGCTCGCGTTGTGACCACTGCGACTTCGCCCGGGCCTGCCCCGCCCAGGACGCCGGTTCGTCGGTGGTGAGCTGATGGCGATCGTCCCCGCGGCCGACGGTGTCTACCTGCGCGAGCTGCTCGGCAAGCCCTTCACCGATGAGCAGCTGGCCATCATCACCGCCGATCTGCGCCCCCAGCTGGTGATTGCCGGCGCCGGTTCTGGCAAGACGACGGTGATGGCGGCGCGCGTGGTCCACGCGATTGGCTGGCACGGCGTGCGGCCCGACGCCATCCTCGGCCTCACCTTCACCAACAAGGCCGCCTCCGAGCTGGCTGAGCGGGTGCGGTTGGCGCTGGCCCAGCTGTCCCGCCTCGACGAGGCTGGCGAGCTGCAGCCTCAGCGGCTGCACCAGCCCGAGCCGGACGACCAGCCGACCGTGTCGACCTACCACGCCTACGCAGCGTCGCTCATCAAGGACCACGCACTGCGCATCGGGCGTGAGCCCGACTCGCGGCTGCTGACCGAGGCCGGGCGCTGGCAGCTGGCGCTCCGCGTCGTACGGGCAGCACCCGGCCCCTACTCGACGCTGACCCTGATCCCGCGGAGCGTGGCCGAACGAGTCCTCGACCTCGACGGCGCCATGGCCGACCACCTGGTCTCGCCCGACCAAGTGCGCGAGCTCGATCGCCGGACGATCGACGCAGTCGCCGCACTTCCCAAGCCGGTCAAGGCTTTGACCACCCTCGGTGAGGCCGCGGCGATGCGTGACGAGCTGCTCGACCTCGTCGACCGCTATCGCCAGCGCAAGCGCGCCCTCGATCTCGTCGACTTCGGCGACCAGGTTGCCCTGGCGGCCGAGATCGCCCGACGATGTCCCGAGGTGGGGGTCGCCGAGCGAGAGCGGTTCCCTGTGGTCTTCCTCGACGAGTACCAAGACACCGGCGTCTCGCAGCGGGTGCTGCTGGCCGACCTGTTCGGCGACGGTCACCCGGTGACCGCCGTGGGTGACCCGTGCCAGTCCATCTACGGCTGGCGCGGCGCGTCGATCGGTAACCTGCTGCGCTTCTTCGAACACTTTCCGTGCGACGTCGCGGCGCCCGAGCCGCTCTACCTGCTCACCAGCTTTCGCAACGGTGGCCGCATCCTCGATGGTGCCAACCAGATCTCCGAGACCCTACGGGCCGACAAGCAGGACCCGCGGCGGCGCCATGTCGCAGTGCCGCCACTCGCGCCCGGCCGGACAGAGCTCGGCCAGGTGCGCACCGCCCTGCACACCACCGTGCTCGACGAGGTCGACTGGCTGGCCGAACGCTTGCAGGAAGTGGTTGCCCAGGGGACGCCTCCGTCCGAGATCGCCGTACTCTGTCGTCGCCGCAGTGACTTTCCGGGCATCCACCGGGCCCTCGCCGCGCGAGATCTGCCGGTCGAGGTCGTTGGCCTCGGGGGTCTGCTCGAGATGCCCGAGGTCGCCGATGTGGTGGCCGTGCTGGAGGTGCTCGCCGATCCGACGGCCAACGCCGCGCTGGCCCGCATCCTGACCGGTCCTCGCTACCGGCTCGGGCCGCGCGACCTCAAGGTGCTCGGCAGCCGTGCTGCCGCCCTGGCTCGAGGATCCGGTGGGCGTCAGCTGGCCGACGGTGACGGGTCGAGGGCGCTGGCCGAGGCCGCCGCATCGGTCGACACGGTCGACGTGACGGCGCTGACCGACGCGCTCGACCACCTCGGTGACCCTGCGATGTACTCGCCCGAAGGCTATGCCCGGCTGGACGAGCTGCGGGCCGAGCTGGCTCGGTTCCGGCCGCTGCTGGCGCAGCCGATCGTCGAGGCGGTGGTCGGGGTGGTCGGCGGCATCGGGCTCGACGTCGAGATCGAGGCAACTCCTGGCGGTCTCGCCCAGGCCAGGGCCGCCAACCTCTCCGCCTTCCTCGACCACGCCGCGGGTTTCGAGGGTGTGGAAGGCGAGTCCGACCTCTCGGCCTTCCTCGACTACCTCGCGGCCGCCGGTGACAAGGAGCGTGGGCTCGACATCGGCGGGGCATCGACCGCCGACACGATCAAGCTGATGACGGTGCACAAGGCCAAGGGGTTGGAGTGGTCGGTGGTCGCGCTGCCGGGGCTCGTCGACACCGTGTTCCCGTCCAACAACGGCAGGTCGCTGTGGGTGCGCCGCGCGGACGCCCTGCCGCACGAGCTGCGCGGCGATGCCGATGACCTGCCGGTGCTCCAGGAGCTGACCAACAAGGCATTGACGGCCTTCGGTGACGAGTGCAAGGCGCAGGACAGCGAGGAGGAACGCCGGCTCGCCTACGTCGCCGCGACCCGCGCCAAGGACCTGCTGCTCGTCAGCGGCTATCGCTGGAGCCCGACCCGCAAGAACGTCCTCAAGGCGTCGGTCTTTCTCACCGAGCTGCGCGAGGCGGTGCCGCCCGACCCGTCCTGGCTCGATCCCTGGGACCTCGAGCCGGACGAGGTCAACCCGCTGCTCGAGGTGCAGGCACCGGACGTGACCTGGCCAGCTCCTTACCGCGAGGGTCCGGCCGCTCGACGTCGTGCCGCTGCTCTGCTGGTCGGTGACGCGCTGACGACACCGTCGGCCGACGTGGCCGCTCAGGTGGCCGAGTGGGACCGCGAGGTCGGCCAGCTGCTCGACGAGCTGGCCGCATCGGTCGCGCCGGTCCGTGACGTCGTGCTGCCGCGCACCCTGTCCGCGAGCCAGGTCGTGGCGCTGGCCGGCGACCCGGAGGAGTTCGCGCGCACCCTGGCCCGCCCGATGCCGCGCCGCCCCAGCGCTGCCGCTCGCCGCGGCACCGCGTTTCATGCGTGGGTCGAGCACCTCTTCGACGCCCACCCGCTCTTCGACGCCGACGACCTCGCCGGTGCCGCGGACGACGTGTGGTCCGACGACGTCGACGGGCCCGATCTCGCTGCGCTGCAGGCGTCGTTCACCGAGGGCCCGTACGGCGACGTCGTCCCCTACGCTGTCGAGGCGCCGTTCGAGCTGGTGGTCGGCGGTCGGCTGCTGCGTGGTCGCATCGACGCGGTCTATCGCACCGACGAGGGCTTCGACGTCGTCGACTACAAGACCGGGTTGCGGCCGGGCAACCCGGCGGCCGTCGCACTTCAGCTCGCGATCTACCGGTTGGCATGGGCGGGCATCGCGGGGGTTCCGGTCGAGCAGGTTGGTGCCGCGTTCCTCTACGTCCGCACGGGCAAGCTGGTCCGACCCGAACTGGCCGGCGCTGACGAGATCGCCGCGTTGCTCGGTGGCGGCACGGTCGAGGGGCTGCCGCCGGTGTCGGCCTCGCCTGCGACGGCCGTCCCGCCGGTCCCCGCCCCGCCCGCTCGCCGAGCCCCGGAGCCCGAGCCCGAGGGCCAGCTCAGCCTGGAGTGGTGACCCGGCTCAGGCCGGTGCAGGCGACCAGGTCCTTCCACTGGTCGACGCGTGCGCTGGCCGCGTCACCGGTGAGCGGCACCGGGATGCCGCCCTCGATCTGGGCCGGCACCCAGCGGGCGGCGTCGACCGTGCGGCCGGTGACGGTGAGCAGCAGGACCCCGGACCGGGTCACGGCGCCACCGCCGCTGGCGTAGAAGACGAAGTTGCCCAGGCCGTAGTCCACGTACCCCGCGCCGAGGCGGCCCGCACCCAGCTGGACGTGGGCGTGCGAGCCGACGACGATGTCGGCGCCGGCGTCGACGAGCTGCTGGGCGATCGTGCGCTGCGCACCCGTCGGGCAGGTCGCGAGCTCGTGACCCCAGTGCAGGTAGACGACCACGGTGTCCGAGACCGCGCGGGCAGCCCGTACCGACGCAAGAAGGCGCGGCACGTTGTACGCGCTGGCGAGTCCCGGGTGGTCGTCTCGCGCGGACCAGGCGTAGGCGAGGCCCGCGTCGAGCACCTGCGTAGCCCCGATGACCGCGATCCGCTGCCCCTTGACGGTCACCCTGTACGGCGCGAAGGCGGCGTCGGCGTCCTGCCCGATGCCGACCACGGGGAAGTGCGCCGCGCTGGCCGCAGCCAGCGAGTCCTGCAGACCGACCGGACCGAAATCCACGCCATGGTTGTTGGCCATGGTCACCACGTCGACCCCGGCCGCGCGCAGGGCCTCGAACGCGGTCGGCGGTGCCCGGAAGGTAAACGCCTTCTTGGCCGCGGTACCCCGCGTGGTGATCGCCGTCTCGAGGTTGACCATCGCGAGGTCGGCGCCGCGGAGCACATCGGCGATCGGACCGAGGGCCGTGGCGGGATAGGCGGCAAGGCGTTGGGCGTCCTGGCCCTCGAAGTGCACGTCACCGCCGAAGGCGAGGGTGATCGGTCGCGGCTGCAGCCGCGCAGGCGTGTGGCTCGCCGAGGGCGGGTCTGACGACGCGGGGGCAGTGGTCGTCGCCGGCAGGGAGGCGGCGGGGGATGAGGCGGCGGGGCTGGGGATCACTTTGACCGCAGGCGTTTTGAGGGTGGTCGGTGCAGCGAGCACCTGGTGTACGGGGCTGGGGGTGACGGTGCCATGACCTGCGCTGCACCCGGTCGCGACGAGACCGGCCGCGGCGAGGAGCCCGAACCACACCGGCGGGCGGGGCGACAGCACGCTCAGCCCTGGACTGGCTGGCCGGCGGGACCGTCGACCCCGGGGAGTCTCACTCCACCGACGATCCGGTCGGTCCAGAAGTCGACTACCCAGCCGTTGGCCGGGCTGCCGTCGAGCACCACGACGCCGGTGTTGCCCAGAGTGTTGGCGGCGACGAAGGCGGCGTCGATGCCCATCGCGCGTCCGCCGACCCACATGCGGATGATCGCGCCGTGGGAGACCAGGACCGCGGCGCCGGACGTGGCGGCAGCCGCCTCCGCCACGACGGCGTCGTACCGCGCGAAAGTCTCGACGCCGGTGTCGCCGCCGGGCATCTGCAGGTCGAGATCGCCTGCAGCCCAGGCAAAGAGTGTACGAAGATAGGACTGCACCGAGTCATCGTCGCCCTTCATCTCCAGGTCTCCGGCGGTGACCTCGCGCAGGCCATCACGGACGACCACCTTGAGTCCGCGCGATGCGGCCAGCGGCCCGGCGGTCATCTGGGCGCGGATGAGGGTGGAGGCGTAGATCAGGTCGACCGGCTGGTCGGCGAGGGCTGCCGGAAGGGCGGCCGCCTGTTGAAGTCCAAGCTCGGTCAGCGGTGGCCCGGGCGGCGCCGTGTCGAGGAGGCGGTGGATGTTGCTCGGGCTCTGTCCGTGGCGGACCAGGATCAGCCGCATGAGCGAGGGACCTCCGGGTCATCGAGAGCGGGGCTCTGTCGCTCCATTGTCGCAGCCCAGGCAGTATGGTCACGCTCTCCGCCGACCGGTCTCCGGCTCGGCCCCTATTGTGGCTGGCATGCAGAAATCGGACCCGCCTCCCGCGCTCTACGGCATTGACGCCGGCGGGTCGCGGACCATCGTGACGGTGGTACGGCCGGGCGAGGCGCCCGCCCGTTGGGAGCGCGGGTCGTTCGCGATCGCCACCGCCGGAGCCGACGAGGCCAGCCGGTGCCTGCGCGACCTGCTGCTCGAGATCGCGGCCCTGGTGGGCGACGACGGGCCGGCGGTCGGGTGTGTCGCCTCCTCGGCGATGCCCTTCGGCGACGAGGCGCCCGCGCCGCAGCTGTTGATCGACGCGCTGCTGGAGAACGCCCCGGCCGGCTGGGTGGGGCTGGTCAACGACGTCATCCCGCTGCTCTGGACCACGCACCTGCAAGGGATGGGCCTGGCGGTCAGCAGCGGCACCGGCAGCAGCGTCATCGGTCGCGGTGCCGACGGCCAGCTCCTCAAGGTCGGCGGCCACGAGTACATCATCTCGGACGAGGGCAGCGCCTACAGCCTCGCTCGCGAGGGGCTGCGCTCCGCCGCGCGGGCTGCCGATGGTATCGGTGAGGCCACGTCGCTGCGGTACGCGGCCGAGGCCTTCTTCGAACGTCCGACCTCGGCGATCGGCCGGTGGCTCGCGGAGATGCCACGGGCCCGCCGTACGGTGGCCGCGTTCGCCCCTGAGGTCACGACTGCCGCGGAGGCCGGCGACCTGGTCGCCCAGCGGATCGTGGCCACCGACGCCGACCGGCTCGTCGACGCCGCGCAGTTCGCGGCGGGTCAGCTCGGGCTGCCGTCGTTGTCGCCCATCGGTCTGGCCGGCGGGGTGTTCTGGGGTAGTGCGCTGTTCCGGGAACGGGTGCAGAACACCTTGCACCGGCGCGGGCTCACCGACTCCACCAGGCGCAACATCCAGCTCCTCGAAGGCCAGCAGTCGACGCTCGGCTTCGCCCGGATCCTGGCCGACCTGGTCGCCGAGGACAGCAAGCCCGAGCCGCCGTCGGGATTGCTCCTGCACGTCACCTAGGCCGGAGGCAGGTGCTCGCCGGCCCAGTTGGCCGCCGACACCCGGTCGCTGACGCCGATGCGCCGGAACACGTTGCCGAGGTGGATCTTGACGGTGTGCTCGGTGATGCCGAGAGTGCGCCCGATCTGCTTGTTGGCGAGGCCCTTCGCCGCCAGCCGCAGCACCTCGGTCTCGCGGGCGCTGAGCAGCGAGGCGGGCGTGGCCGGCCGTGACGGCAGCAGTGCGGCGGCGACCCTGGGGTCCAGCGGCGAGTGCCCGGCCGCGGCGGCTCGTACGGCGTCGAAGAGCACCTCGGGTGCCGAGTCCTTGAGCAGGTAGCCGATCGCTCCGGCGGCCAGCGCGTCGTCGACCTGTTGCCGTCCGCTGAAGGAGGTCAGCGCCACCACCCGCACGCCCGGCTGGTCGGCCAGCAGCAGCCGGGTGGCGGCGACCCCGTCGACGTCGGGCATGGACAGGTCCATCAGGACGACGTCGGGGCTGCAGGAGCGGGCGACCGCGACCACCGCGGCCCCGTCGGCCGCCTCACCGACCACCTCGAGGTCGGCGGCCGCGGCCAGCAGCTGGGTGAGTCCGTCCCGTACGAGACGGTGGTCGTCGACGAGCATCACCCGGATCACGCGGGCACCTCGAGACGGACAGTGGTTCCGGCGCCCGGCGCGGACCGCACTCCCAGCCAGGCGCCCGCCGACGCGGCCTGGTCCATCATCAGTCGCAGGCCAAAGCTGTCGGGCCGGCTCTGCGGCACCGGTCCCGGCAGGCCCTTGCCGTCGTCGGAGACGTCGAGCCGGACGACCCGGCCTGCGGGGAGTGCCTCGAGCGACAGGCCGAGCCTGATCCGGCTGGCACCCGAGTGCCGGACCGCGTTGCGCAGGGCCTCCTGGGCCACCCGGAACACCGCCTCCTCGGCGTCGGGGCCGAGTCCCTCGGCGCACGCCTCATCGATGGCCAGCTCGATGATCGCGCGGCGTCCGTCGAGGGTGGCAGCGAGGTCGCGAAGCGCGGCTGGGAGCCCGGCCGAACGCAGGTTGGGCGGGTAGAGGTCGACCAGCAGCGACCGCAGGCCACCGATGCCGGCCCGCACGGTCGATGCGGTGTCGCGCAAGGCGTCAGCGGCTTCGGCCTCCCCGCGCACCGCGGCCGACTCTGCTTGCGCCGCAACGACGTAAGACGCCGCAGCAAGCTCCTGGACGAGGCCGTCGTGCAGGTCGCCCGCGATGCGCCGCCGCTCGCCGAGCGACACGTCGGCGGCCCGGCGGAGCAGCGCCTCGCGCTGGGCCTGCGCCCGCCGGGTTCGCCCGGCGAGGGTCCAGACGATCGGGGTGAGCAGCAGAAGCACGGCCAGCAGGCTGCTCAGCATGATGCCGGAGAACCCGCGCCACAGCTGGCTGCCGCGGGCGGAGACGTCGTCGTAGCGGAAGTAGGCCTCCATCAGCAGCGGTTCGCCGTTGGGGGTCCACACCGGCCGGTAGACCTCGAGCAGCCGACCCTGGGTGCGCTCGAAGACGTTCTCCGGCCGGGTCAGGTCGCTGACGACGGCCACTGTCTTGGGTGCGGTCAGTGCATCGCGCGCCTCGTCGTCGAGCGCGAACGTGCGGCCGACCAGGCGGCCCTCGTCAGACCAGAGGATCAGCCCTGCGGGAGTCCAGATCTTCATCCGTACGACGGACCCGGACACCAGGCTGGTGGCGAGCGGGCCGAACACGCGCTCGGCGAGCCCGGTGTCGACCAGCATGGCGTCGGTGAGCTGGGGCTGCACGGCGCTCGTCGCGAGGACGTCCGCCAGCGCCGCCGCGTCGTGGACACCCTGGCGCTCGGCCGTCTGCCGGGCCACGATCGCGCCGCCGACGGCGACGACTGCGAGCACGACCAGGGTGGACGCGATGATCTGCACGAGCATCCGGCGCAGCGGCAGGCCGTCGTCGGGGTCAGGGCGGTGCTCGCCGGCGACGGCCAGGGTGGACCACACGCCGGGCTGGGGAGGCGCGATCACCCGGCCTCAGCCATCTGATCCGCCGTGACCGCCGCCGCCGCCGCCGCGGCGGTCGCTCGGCTCCGGCTCTGGGGTTTCGGTCGGGCTCGGCGCGGTGGTGGTGGGGGTGGCGGCGAGCGTCGTGGGCGCAGCGGTCGTGGGCCGCCCGCGGTGGTGGTCGTCCGCCGGCTCCGACTCGCGCGTCGTCGCGGTCGGGGTGGCCGAGCCGCGTTCGTGGGTGCTGGGGGTACGGGCGCGGTCGCCGCCGTGGTCGTCGCCCGGCTCAGGATGCTTCGTCGGGGTGGCCTTGGGGGTTGCCGTCGTCGTCGGGGTGGCCGTGGCCGTCGTCGTCGTGGCCGCCGGCGAGGCGGACGTGGGAGTGGGCGTGGGGTCGTCCCCGTGGTCGTCGGCGAACTGCACGGTGTGGGCCGCCGACGGCACCCGTACCGGAAGGTCGTGACTGAACGAGCTGTTGCCGCGGAGTCCGGCGACCGCGGGCGTGGCCGCGACTGCTGTGGCGGCGATGCCGGCGATGCTGAGGAGCAGGATGCGGTTCATGGGGACGTCTCCGACCGTGGGTCTAGTGGGTGAGACGTGTCTAAGGGTCGCGTGGTTCACCGTGCCATAGGGCAATGGTTCTAGAACCAGGAACGCTCAGGCGGGGCGCGGGCTAGGCCGGACGACTGATGGCGCAGCGAACCTCGCCGTCGGCAGGGTGGGTCACCTCCCATCCAGCACGACGAAGGAGTACGTCATGTCGCTCATCACAGGTCGTCGCACCGCCGGCATCCTTGCTCTCGGCGCCAGTCTGGTCATCCCGACCGCTCTCGCCACCCCGGCCCTGGCCAAGGACGGCGGCGGTCACGGCGGCGCCGCGGTCACCGCGCGAGGCGCCTGCACCAGCACCGACCACTGGCAGCTCAAGGCCAAGCACGACGACGGTCGGCTCGAGGTCGAGTTCGAGGTGGACACCGACCGCGCGGGTCAGGTGTGGCACGTGGCCATCACCGACAACGGCACGTCGATCGCCAGCGGGGCCAGGACCACGGGCGTCGACGGCCTCAACGTCGAGGTCCACCCCGCCGACCTCGTCGGTGTCGACCGGATCCGCGCGGTCGCCACCCGGGGCGCCACCACGTGCACCGGCTCGATCAGCCTGCCGTAGCGAACGTGCCGCGCGTCAACCCATCTCGCTCAGGTAGGGCGGGTTGGCGCCGGCCCGGCTGCAGGTGATGGCCGCTGCCCGCAGGCCGTACCGAATGGCCTCGACGAGGAGGTCGTCGGACAGGTCGTCGAGCCGCCCGCCGAGTGCGCCGGCGCCGTGCAGCGAGGTCAGCAGCCCGGCGGTGAACGTGTCGCCGGCGGCGACGGTGTCGACGACGACCGTCGGCGGTGCCGGCAACCGGTGGACGGCAGTGGCGGTCACCGCGAGCGCGCCCCCCGCACCCAGGGTGATGAGGACGACGGCCGGCCCGAGCGCCTGCCAACGTCGGGCCACCGCCTCGAGCTCATCGCCGGGGTAGAGCACCTCGACGTCCTCGCTGCTGGCCTTGACGATGTCGGCGAGCCCGCACCAGCGGTCGACCATCGTCTTCAGCACGGCCACGTCGACACCCAGGGACGGCCGGATGTTGGGGTCGATGCTGATGGTGTGGCCCTCGCGAGCCCGGGCCAGAAAACCTTCTAGTACGAAGCCGCCCGGCGGCAGGGTGAGGGCCATGGACCCGGTGTGGACTGCCTGCACCGCAGGGGGAAGCGCGCGGGACAGCTCGGCCTCGGACCACTGCCAGTCGGCCGTGCCGTGGATGTCGAACCGGTAGGACGCGGCACCGGTCTCGTCGAGCTCGACGATGGCGAGCGTGCTTGGCTCGGCGGCGTCGATGGCGAGGCTCAGGTCGACGCCGTTGCTCGCGAGATGGCCCCGCAGCCGGCGGCCGAACGAGTCACCGGACAGACGTGCGAGCAGTGCGCTGGGCACCCCGAGCCGGGCAACAGCCAGCGCTGCGTTGGCCGGGCTGCCGCCGGGGATGGCCGTCCATCGCTGCCCCGAGGAGTCGTCGGGCACGAGGTCGATCAGTGCCTCACCACAGACCACGATCACGGTGTCTCCAGCAGCGCTTGGGCGAGAGTCGTGTCGGTGATGACGCTCTTCGCGTGACCGCTGAGGATAACGGATCGCAGGGCGGCCACCTTGTGGGGGCCGCCGGCGACGGCGATGACGTCCTCGATTGCGTGCAGCTGGTCGCCGCTGATCGAGATGCACCGCTCGGAGAACTCTGGGACGACCGTCTTCCCTTGCTTGTCAAGGAGAGTGGCACAGACCTCGGCCGCGACGCCGCGCTTGAGCAGGGCGTTGCGCTCATCCTCGGGCAGCGAGTCGTAGAGCTGTGACGAGGGCGGGTTCCACGACCCGACGGCGACCACGGCCTTGGTCACCTTGTCGAACTGGCGGTAGGTCTCCGCCACCTCGGGCTGCTTGCGCAGCGTCGCCGCCGTGGCCGCGTCGGGCAGCACCTGGGGGGTGTACATCGGGTAGGCCGGGCCCCCGTTACGACCGGAGATCTGGCGTACCAGCTCGACGCTGTTCTCGTCGCGGTTGACACCGAGCAGGGCTCCGGTGAGCTGGACGATCGGGCAGCGGGCGAGGGCGTTCATGGTCTGCGCCATGATCGTGAGGGTCCGCCCGTACCCGATGCCGACCACGTCGTCCTCGGTCACGATCTCGGACAGCAGAGCGGTGGCGGTGTGGGCCAGGCTGCTGCGCAACCCGATCTCGTCGCTGCCGTCGGCGTCGACCACCAGGACGTGCCGCAGGCCGAAGCGCTTGCGGACCTGCTCGGACAGCGAGTCGTCGATGCCGGCCGGCGGCCGGATCTCGATGCGGACCAGTCCGGACTCCAGCGCCTGGTCGAGGACGCGGGCGACCTTGAACCGGCTGATGCCGAACTCCTCGGCGATCTCGCTCTTGGACTTGCCCTGCAGGTAGTAGAGCCGCGCGATCGCCGCGGCACGCACCTGCTCGCTCGGTCGGATCCCCTGCAATTCCAGCGGAGCCACGCGGACCTCCCAGGTCCTTTGGTCACGGATCGGCAACAGGTGCTCGTGGGGCTTGACGAGCATGCCCTGGATCGGTGACTGTTGGCGAGTGCTCGACAGAGCATACACCCGCTCACATGAGCACTGGGCTCGATCACTCCGGTTTTCCCAGCTGCTGGTGAGACTCCGAGGAGGAAACAGTGCAGGTCCCTGGAAGCAGAAGCCGAGTGCGGACGGCTCGGCTGCTCGCGGCCTTGTCCGTGGGCTCGATCGTGTTGTCGGCGTGCGGGTCCAGCAGCGGGAGCAGCGCGACCCCGTCGTCCGCTGCGGCGGCGACGTCCGCAGCCGCAGCAGCAGGTGCGACGTCCGGTGCCGCCGCGCCGGCGACGAGTGCGGCAGCGGCTGGCGGCAAGTCCACGACCATCACGGTGGCCGTGGTCGACAACCCGCAGATGGTCAACATCGAAAAGCTCACCCCCGCTGGGTTCGAGGCGACGCACCCCAACATCAAGGTCAAGTTCGTCACCCTCGACGAGAACACGTTGCGCGACCAGGTCACCAAGGACGTGGCCGCCGGTGGCGGCCAGTTCGACGTGGTGATGATCGGCCCCAACGACGTCCCCACCTGGTCGAAGAACAAGTGGATCGACGACCTGACGGCCGACGCCACCGGTGACGCCTCGTACGACGTGGGCGACATCATCAAGCCGATCCACGACGCGCTCTCCAGCAACGGCAAGCTGTACGCGGTGCCGTTCTACGGCGAGTCCTCGTTCCTGATGTACCGCAAGGACCTCCTCGCGGCCGCCGGCCAGACGATGCCGCCCAACCCGACGTGGCCCGAGGTCGCGGCGATCGCCAAGGCCGTCAAGGCCAAGAACCCCGGCATGGCGGGCATCTGCCTGCGCGGCAAGACCGGCTGGGGTGAAAACCTTGCGCCGCTGGACACCGTCATCAACACCTACGGCGGCGCGTGGTTCGACAGCAAGTGGAACGCGACCCTCAACACCCCTGCGGTGGCCGACGCGGTCAACTTCTACGTCAACACCATCAAGGAGTCGGGCGAGCCTGGCGCAGGTTCCTTCTCGTTCAACGAGTGCGCCAACTCGATGGAGCAGAGCAAGTCGGCGATGTGGTACGACGCCACCGTCGGCGCCTCGGTGATCGACGACCCGGCCACCAGCAAGATCGCCGGCAAGCTCGGCTTCGCCCCCGCCCCGGTCCTCAAGACCAAGGCGTCCGGCTGGCTGTGGACCTGGTCGCTGGCTCTCGAGTCGGCGTCCAAGAACAAGACCGCCGCCTGGACGTTCATGGACTGGGCGACGTCGAAGACCTACATCAACTACGCGGGTTCCAAGCTCGGTTGGGCTTCGGTCCCGCCTGGCAGCCGCACCTCGACGTACGCCAACCCCGAGTACCAGAAGGCTGCTGCTGACTTCGCCAAGCAGACGCTGGACTCGATCTCCTCGGTCGACCCGAACCACCCCGGTGTGGCGGCGCAGAACTGGAACGGCATCCAGTACGTCGGCATCCCGGAGTTCGCCGACCTCGGCACCAAGGTCTCCTCGGAGATCACCGCGGCGATCGCCGGCACGGAGTCCGTGGCCGACGCGCTGAAGAAGGCCCAGGGCTACGCCCAGGCAGTGGGCCAGACCTACCAGTAGGGCCCGTCGCCGGGAGGGGATCGGCCGCCAAGGCCGGTCCCCTCCCGGACCGCTGATCGAGAAGGGACCCTCCGTGGCAACCATGACCGCAGCACCTCGCATCGCCGTTCGCGAGCGCAGCACCGGGTCCGTGCGCAAGGAAGGGCTGATCCGTCGCCTGCCGCTGCTTCCAGCGCTGGTGTTCATGATCGTGCTCACCCAGATCCCGTTCCTGCTGACGATCTGGTACTCCTTGCAGTCCTGGAACCTGCTTCACCCGGACCGCAAGCATTTCGCGGGCCTCAACAACTACCGCATCATCTTCAAGGACACGATCTTTCGTACGGCAGTCTTCAACACCATCGAGTTCACCATCTTGCCGGTGCTGCTGTCGGTGGCCTTCGGCCTCGGCATCGCGATCCTGCTCGATCGCCACGTCTTCGGTCGCGGCTTCCTGCGCACACTGATCATCAGCCCGTTCCTGGTCATGCCTGCGGCCGCCGCTCTGGTGTGGAAGTTCACCATCCTCGACACCTCGTTCGGCGTCCTCAACTGGTTCATCCACCTGTTCGGCTTCGGTCACGTCGACTGGATCAGTACCCATCCGCAGCTGACCATCATCACGGTGCTGACCTGGCAGTGGACCCCGTTCATGGTCCTGATCCTGCTGTCCGGACTGCAGTCGCAAGGCACCGACCTGCTCGAGGCGGCCCGCGTCGACGGCGCCACCAACTTCCGCATCTTCCGCTCACTGACGCTGCCCCACCTGCGCCAGTACCTTGAGCTGGGCGTGCTTCTCGGCTCGATCTACATCGTCCAGGCCTTCGACGCGATCTTCATGATCACGGCCGGCGGCCCGGGCCAGAAGACCACCAACCTGCCCTACTACATCTACGAGACGGCGTTCCGCGGCTTCAGCATCGGCATCGCCTCGGCGATGGGCGTCGTGGTGGTCGTGGCGACGATCGTGGTCTCGACCCTCGCCCTGCGGGTCGTCTCGAGCCTGTTCAGCGACGAAGGGATGGCCGGACGATGAGCGCCCGTACCCTCACCCTGGCCGAGCGTCAGACAAGGCGCTCCACCCGGGCGATCCTCGGCCTGGGCACCTGGATCATCGTGTTGGTCTTCTTCTTCCCGGTCGCCTGGATGGCGCTGACCGGGCTGAAGAAGGAGCCGGACGCGGCGGTCTCGACGCCCAAGTTCATCTTCAAGCCAACATTGTCGGAGTTCTCCTCCGTCTGGGATCGCGGCCTGCAGTCCTACCTGGTGCACTCGGTCATCGTCACGCTGGTCTCGACGGTTCTCGTCCTGTGCCTCGCCCTGCCGGCCGCGTACGCGCTGTCGCTTCGTCCGGTACGCAAGTGGCGCGATGTGCTGTTCTTCATGATCTCCACCAAGATGCTGCCGATCGTCGGGGCCATCCTGCCGCTCTACATCCTCGCCAGGGACCTGCACCTGCTCAACAGCAAGCTGGTGCTGATCCTGCTCTACACGTCGATGAACATGCCGATCGCGGTCTGGATGATGCGATCCTTCTTGCTCGAGGTGCCGGTCGAGATCATCGAGGCCTCCCGGGTCGACGGTGCCGGCGTCTTCCGTCAGCTGCGGTCGGTGGTCATGCCGATCATCAGCCCCGGACTCGCTGCTACGGCGCTGATCTGCTTCATCTTCGCCTGGAACGAGTTCTTCCTCGCCGTCAACCTCACGAGCACCAACTCGACGGTCCCCGTGTTCCTGGTCAGCTTTGTCGCACCGGAGGGCCAGTTCTGGGCCCACCTCTCGGCGGCTGCTACGGTCGCCTGTCTCCCGGTGCTGATCGCTGGTTGGGCTGCACAGGACAAGCTCGTGCGTGGTCTCTCGATGGGGGCGCTCAAGTAATGACGACCACACCCGTGGCCCTGTCAGCCGCGACAGTGAACGCCCTTGACCCGGCGGTCGGGGTCCCGGTCTACGACCGTTCGTCGGTGAACGTCGGCATCGTGCACTTCGGGGTCGGCGGTTTCCACCGGGCTCACCAGGCGATGTACCTCGACCGGCTGATGAACCAGGGCAAGGCGTTGGACTGGGGCATCTGCGGCGTGGGTGTCATGCCGTCCGACCAGGCGATGCGTGATGCGCTCGATGCGCAGGACCACCTCTACACGCTGGTGGTCAAGCACGCGGACGGCACGCTGGACGCGCGGGTCATCGGCTCGATCGTGGCCTACCTCTACGCCCCCGACGACGTCGAGGCGGTCCTGACCGTGCTGTCCGCCGAGACCACGCGCATCGTCTCCCTGACGGTGACCGAGGGCGGCTACAACGTCGACCAGGTGACCGGGCTGTTCGACAAGACCAACGCCGCGATCCTGGCAGACGCGCAGGGCGACCGGCCGCCGGCGACGGTGTTCGGGCTGGTCGTCGAAGGCCTTCGGCGACGTCGGGTGCTGGGCCTCGTACCGTTCACCGTCATGTCGTGCGACAACCTCCCGGGCAATGGTGATCTCGCCAAGGAGATGTTCGCGTCGTACGCGCAGCTCGCCGACCCTGGGTTGGCCGACTGGCTGCGCACGTCGGTGCCGTTCCCCAACTCCATGGTCGACCGCATCACCCCGGTGACCGCTGACGACGACAAAGCCTTGCTGGTCAAGGAGTTTGGCGTCGAGGACCGCTGGCCGGTCGTGTGTGAGGATTTCACCCAGTGGGTCCTGCAGGACGACTTCCCCACCGGGCGGCCGGCCTTCGAGGAGGTCGGCGCCCAGGTCGTCGAGGACGTCGAGCCGTACGAGCTGATGAAGTTGCGGCTGCTCAACGCCAGCCACCAGGCCATGGCCTACATCGGCTATCTGTCCGGCCACCGCTTCGCCCACGAGGCGGCGACCGATCCGGTGATCGTCGAGTTCCTCGCCGGTTACATGGAGCACGAGGGCCGGCCGACACTGCCCGAGGTGCCGGGGGTCGACCTCGCGGGTTACCAGCAGTCGCTGCTCGAGCGGTTCGCCAACCCCCAGGTCCGTGACACGCTGGCAAGGCTCTGCGCCGAGAGCTCCGACCGCATCCCCAAGTGGCTGCTTCCCGTCGTACGGGAAAATCTCGCCTCCGGTGGCGAGATCACCCGATCTGCAGCGGTTGTCGCGAGCTGGGCCCGCTACGACGAGGCGGTCGACGAGCAAGGCGAGCCGATCGTGGTCGTCGACCGGCTGCGCGACGAGCTGGTCGCGATCGCTGCCCGGCAGGGCGACAACCCGTTGGCCTTCATCGAGAATCAGTCGTTGTTCGGCGATCTGGCACAGAACGACGCCTTCGCGAGCGCCTACCTCCAGGCGCTGGAGCGGTTTCACTCGCAGGGCGCCTACCGCACCGTCGAGCTGGTCAACAAGGAGCTGCGCGACAAGGCGGCCACCCCCGGCAGCGGGGGCTGACGATGCGGGCCGCTGTCATCTCGGCCCCGCAGCAGGTCGAGGTGGTGACCGTCGATGACCCCACCCCCGGACCCCGGGACGTGGTCATCGAGGTCGCTGCGTGCGGCATCTGCGGGACCGACCTGCACATCCTCGAGGGGGAGTTCGCTCCGTCACTGCCGATCATCCCGGGGCACGAGTTCGCCGGGACAGTGGTGGCGACCGGGGGCCGCGTCACCGAGGTGACCGTGGGCGACCGGGTGGCCGTCGACCCCTCGCTCTACTGCCATGAGTGCCACTACTGCCGGCTGGGCAAGGACAACCTCTGCGAGCGGTCCAACGCCCTCGGGGTCACGGTGCCCGGTGCGGCGGCGCAGTTCACGGTGGCGCCGGCGGCCAACTGCGTCGTCCTGCCGGAGCACGTGCGGCTCGAGGACGCCGCGCTGATTGAGCCACTCTCCTGTGCTGTCAGGGGTTATGACGTCCTCCGGGCCAACCTCGGGGCCCACGTGCTGATCTACGGCTCCGGCACCATGGGACTGATGATGCTCGAGCTCGCGAAGAGGACGGGGGCGGCGTCCGTCGACCTGGTCGACCTCAACCCCGAGCGGCTGACCACGGCGCGGCTGCTCGGCTGCGGCGCCACGGCTGCCTCGCCCGACGAGTTCGACCGGCCGCGAGGGTGGGAGGTGGTCATCGACTGCACGGGCAGTGGGCCGGCGATCGAGGACGGCATCGGCCGCGTCGCGCCGGGCGGGACGTTCTTGCAGTTCGGCGTCGCTGCGTACGCGACCCGGGTGCAGATCGACCCGTACCGGATCTATCACAAGGAGATCACCATCACCGGCTCGATGGCGGTGCTGCACAGCTACGAGCGGGCGGCCGACCTGTTCGCCGGCGGCGTGCTCGACCCCGACGTCTTCATCAGCGACCGGCTGCCGCTGGAGGGCTACGTCGCCGCGCTCGACCTGTTCCGTCGGGGCGTCGGGCGCAAGATCCAGGTCATCCCCTGACGCTGACGCTGACGCCGACGTCGGCCCAGGCGGCGCAGTGGTCGGAGACCCCAAGGGACTGCGCCCCGCTGGCCGTGACGGTGAGCGGGCCCGGGCCGAGCAGCACGTGGTCGAGCTGGACGCGCGGGTTGGTCGACGGGTAGGTCGCCGCGCGGACGGCGCGACGCCACCCGGTGACCGCCGCCGGGACGCTCGCCGGCAGGTTGAGGTCGCCCGTCAGGACCACGGGCCGGGTCCACCCCGCCAGCTCACGCCGCAGGAGGCGCAGCTGGCGGACGTTCCAGCCGGGGACGAACGACAGGTGGGTGCCCGCGACGGTGACCCGTACCCCGTGCTCCTCGACCACCGCCACGACGGCCGCTCGGGGCTCGTCCTGGAGCAGGATCACGCGGCTCTTCTCGCCGGGCAGCACGATCGGGGAGCGGATCGGCGCCGCGGTCAGCGGAACCACGCCGAACCTGCTGACCGGCAGCCGGGACAGCAGGGCCACGCCGTACGCGGGACCGCCGTCGTCCTCGCCCGGCCCACACGGCCGCCACACCTCGCCCGGCGTCCCGAGCACGGTCGGCTCGAACCGGTGCCACACCGCGCCCATCGCCTCCGCCGCGATGGCCGTCAGGTCGTGGCCGCCGGACCGTGGCTGGTTGCGGTCGACCTCCTGGATCGCGAGCACGTCGGCCCCGACGGCCCGTACCGCGTCAGCAAACCGGTCGACGTCGACCAGCCCGTCGGCGAGCGACACCCCGTGCAGCACGTTGAACGTCGCGATCCTCACGCCACCCGCCTCATCCTCCGGACGCTACCCGCCCTGTCGTCGCCCCGCCGTCCCACCGCGCCATATGGCAGGGGGCCCAGCGTGAAATCGACGCCGACCGCGCCATTTGGCGCGGTGTCAGCGCCCAGCGAGCTGAAACGCCGTCAGGATCCGCTGAACCACGATGAGCGGAGTCTTCGTGATCTCGTCCCACGTCCAGCGGACAACCCGGATGCGCTGTCGCTCGAGCGCCTCTTGACGCAGCTTCTCCCGTCGCAGAGCGGCGGGGTCGCTGTCGTACTTGAGCAAGCCATCAGCCTCGCCGGCCACGCGGTACTGCGGCCACCAGAAATCGACCCTCGCGATGACCTTGCCGTCCTCGTCGCGCACCAAGTACTGCGGGATCGGCATCTCGATGCCGAGTGCGATCAGCACGACCCTGGAGACGGACTCGAGCACGGATTCGCTCTGGCCGTTCGTAGCTTCGACGACGGCTCGGGCCAGTGCAGGTCCCCCCACAGCCTCCAGCGTGGCCAGCAGTTCTGACCGCGTGGTCAGGCCTGCGTGAACGGCTGCATCTGCCACAGCAACCGCTTCGGGCAGAGCCAGGATCGAGGCGACGTCAAGGACGGTCCGCGCCGGCGAGGTCAGAGCGACGCCTTGTTTGAGGCACTGCTGCGCCTCGGGCAGCAGTCCTCGGTGTACGAGGATCGGCGACGAACGCGTACCCCGTCGTTGCCACTCGTCCGAGGTGAGGTGAACCGCGTCGCTCGTGTCCATGCGCGGCAGCCCGTACGCCTGGGCTGCCGAGACGTGGCTGCCTGCGCTGGGCCGGTTCAGACACAGTCGTGCTGCAGCGATGTCGAACAGGGCGCGTTCCGATGAGTCGACGCTGATGAGAAGGACACTGTCGACGTAGATGCCATGCCGGAGCTTGGTCCACAGCCGCGACTCGACCAGGGTGCGCACCTCCCGTTCGGTGTAGCCGGCCTTCAGCGCCTGGGTCCGCGTGAAGACGCCGCCGTTGTTCGCGGCTACTGCCTTGAGTTCTGGAAGCATGAACGGAGGGTGCCAGGATTGACGGAATCATGCGTTGGGTTGTCCACAGCCCCGCCATCTGGCACGGTGCCCAGCGCGAAATCGCCACTCACCGCGCCATATGGCGCCGTCACCGCGGCCCACCGTGCCATATGGCAAGGGGCGCAGCGTGAAATCGGCTCCGACCGCGCCATGTGGCGCGGCGGGGCCCGGGCTACGGTGAGTGGGTGACCTCTCGTACCCCTGCCCTGTCCCGTGCCGGCGTCGACCGGGCCACTGCGCGCCGCACCGACGCCGCCTGGCTGGCCCGCGCCGCAACCGCGCCCACGACCCGGGTGCTCGTCGTCGACGACCACAAGACGTTGGTCACTCTCGACGACGCGGCACCGGCGATCGTCTGGTGGAGCGGCGCCGAGGCGCCGGACGGCGAGCGCTACTTCCTCGGCGAGCAGGACGATGTCGCCTACTTTGCCGTGGCAGCAACCCTTCCGGTACGGGAGGATGCACGACCCGCGGGCCTCCGCGAGATCGGCGCGCTGCTCGATGCGGCCGACGCCGGGCTGCTGGTCAACGCGATCGCGATGGACAACTGGCACCGTACCCACCCGCGCTGCCCCCGCTGCGGCGCGGAGACCGTGAGCGAGCAGGGCGGACACATGCGCCGGTGTCCGGTCGACGACTCCAGCCACTTCCCGCGTACGGACCCTGCGGTCATCATGCTCGTCCATGACGGGGCCGACCGCTGTCTGCTGGGCCGCCAGCCGACATGGCCCGAGCACCGGTTCTCCTGCCTGGCAGGCTTTGTCGAGTCGGGCGAGGCCGCCGAGATGGCCGTGGTCCGCGAGGTGGCCGAGGAGGTCGGCGTCACCGTCACCGACGTGGTCTACCGCAACAGCCAGCCGTGGCCGTTCCCCTGCTCACTCATGCTCGGTTTCCGCGCGCGGGCCACCGACGAGACGATCACGCTGCCCGACGGTGAGATCGAAGAGGCGCTCTGGCTGACCCGCCAGGGACTGCGCGACGCGATGGCCTCCGGCGCGGTCCTGCTGCCGCCACCGGTCTCGATCGCCTACCAGCTCATCACCGAGTGGCTGGAGGAGACGTGAGATACGCCGTTCTCGGTACGGGATCCGTCGGCCAGGCGATCGCGGGCAAGCTCCAGGACCTCGGCCACGACGTGGTCATGGGCAGTCGCAGCGCCGACAACCCTACGGCGCTCGAGTGGGCCGACCCGCGGAACATTCGCGTCCGGACCTTCCGCGACGCGGCAGCCTGGGCGGAGCGGGTCGTCAACGCCACCAACGGTCTCGGCAGCCTCGAGGCGCTGACGATGGCCGGTGAGGACAACCTGCGCGGCAAGGTGCTGGTCGACGTCGCCAACGCCATGGACCTGAGCAACGGCTTCCCGCCGTTCCTGCACGTGGACAGCAACGACAGCCTGGGCGAGCAGCTGCAGCGAGCGTTTCCGGAGACGCAGGTCGTCAAGGCGCTCAACACGATGAATGCCTCCGTCATGGTCGACCCCGGGAGCGTGCCCGGGGACCACGTCGTGCTCCTGTGCGGCAACGACGCCGACGCCAAGCAGAGCGTCACGGCCCTGCTCGGTGAGATCGGATGGCCGGAGTCCCGGGTGCTCGACCTCGGCGACATCAGCAACGCCCGCGGCACCGAGCTCTACCTCATGCTCTGGGTGCGGCTGATGGGCCCCGTCGGCACCCATTTGTTCAACATTGCGGTGCTGCGCGGCTAGCCGAAACACCGTCGATGCCAGATCGCAACGACGAATCCCGTTGGGGGACTGCCCGGCAACGACGGATTCCGCTAGATTCCCGCAGGGGGGCCATGCGATCCGTACCGTGCCGAGGAGGTCAGGGTGAGCGAGCAGACGGCTGCCGTGACGCTGCGCGACCTCCGCAAGGTCTTCGGCAGCGGCGACACCGCGGTGACCGCCGTCGCCGGCGTCGACCTCGAGGTGCGTGACGGCGAGTTCTTCTCCATGCTCGGCCCGTCCGGCTCGGGCAAGACCACCGTCCTGCGCATGATCGCCGGCTTCGAGCTGCCGACGTCGGGCTCGATCCTGCTCGGTGGCACCGACGTGAGCCGGCTCGCGCCCTTCCAGCGTGACGTCAACACCGTCTTCCAGGACTACGCGCTCTTCCCGCACATGAGCGTCGAGGACAACGTCGGGTACGGGCTGAAGGTCAAGCGGGTCGCCAAGGCTGAGCGGGTCGCTCGGGTCGCGCAGGCGCTGGCGACCGTACGCCTCGAAGGGTATGGCGGACGGCGTCCGTCCCAGCTCTCCGGCGGCCAGCGCCAGCGGGTCGCCCTGGCCAGGGCCCTCGTCAACCGGCCGCGCGTGCTCCTGCTCGACGAGCCGCTCGGCGCCCTCGACCTCAAGCTGCGCGAGGAGATGCAGGTCGAGCTCAAGGGCATCCAGCGCGACGCGGCCATCACCTTCATCTTCGTCACCCACGACCAGGAGGAGGCGCTCACCATGAGCGACCGGGTCGCGGTGTTCAACGCCGGGCGCATCGAGCAGGTCGGCACCCCGGCTGAGATCTACGAGTCGCCCGTCACGCCGTTCGTCGCCGGCTTCGTGGGCACCTCCAACCTGCTCACGCCCGAAGCGGCCCGCGCGCTGGCCGGCAGCGACGGGCTGTTCAGCATCCGCCCGGAGAAGCTGCGGCTCACCACCACCGACCAGACCCCGTCCGAGGGCGAGGTGTACGCCGACGGCACCGTCGCCGACGTCGTCTACGTCGGCGCCGCCACCCGGTTCTTCGTCGACCTCGACCTCGGCGGCCGGCTGATCGCGGTCCAGCAGAACCTCACCCACACCTCCGCCGACGTCACCGCCCGCCGCGGTGAGCGGGTCCGGCTGTGCTGGCGCAAGGAATCGATGTTCGGCCTCTCAGCAGTCCCAGCCAACTGAAGGAGCACGTCATGCGTTCTCGTCGATCGATGGCCTACCGCGCGACCGCCGTGACCGGGGTCCTCGCGGTCGTGCTCGCCGGCTGCGGCGGCTCGGCCGGCAAGGCCTCGGGGGAAAAGCTGCCCAAGGTCTCCGAGCTCAAGGCACTGGGCAAGGGCGAGGGTGCGCTCAACATCATCGTCTGGGCCGGTTACGCCGAGGACGGCAGCGACGACAAGACGGTCGACTGGGTCCACCCGTTCGAGAAGAACACCGGCTGCAAGGTCAACGTCAAGGTCGGCAACACCTCCGACGAGATGGTGACGCTGATGAAGACCGGCCAGTACGACGGGGTGTCCGCGTCGGGCGACGCGACGCTGAGACTGATCTACGGCGGTGACGTGGCGCCGGTCAACACCGCGCTGGTGCCCAACTACGCCACGATCTCCGACTTCCTCAAGCTCAAGGCCTGGAACTCCGTCAACGGCCAGATGTACGGGATTCCGCACGGCTGGGGTGCCAACGTCTTGACGTGGAACCCCGCCAAGGTCTCGCCGGCGCCCACGTCGTGGGGCTCGGTCTTCGACGCGAGCAGCCCGTACAAGGGCAAGGTCACCGCGTACGACTCGCCCATCTACATCGCCGACGCCGCGCTCTACCTCAAGACCAAGCAGCCCGACCTCAAGATCACTAACCCGTACGAGCTGGACAAGACGCAGTTCGACGCGGCCGTCGCCCTGCTCAAGGTGCAGCACGGCATCGTCGGTGAGTACTGGTCGGACTACACCAAGGCGGTCTCGGCGCTCGAGAGCGGCAACACGGTGATCGGCACCGAGTGGCAGGTCAACGACAACCTGGTCAACGCGGGCAAGAAGGCCAAGGTCAGCTCGATCGTCCCGGTCGAGGGCTCGACCGGCTGGTCCGACACCTGGATGGTCGCGGCCAAGGCAGCCCACCCCAACTGCATGTACCAGTGGATGAACTGGATCACCTCGCCCGACACCAATGACCAGGTGGCCGAGTGGTTCGGTGAGGCCCCGGCCCAGGCCAAGGCGTGCGACGTCGACAAGGACAAGACGTTCTGCGCGACCTACCACGCCACCGACGCCGCCTACGCCGCGAAGATCTCGTACTGGACGACCCCGGTGAAGGCCTGCGGCGACAGCCGGGGCAACAAGTGCGAGGACTACTCCGCGTGGACCACGGCCTGGACGAGCATCAAGGGGTGAGCGACCAGGCCGTGACCGAGTCGCTGGGCATACGCGCGTCGAGCTATCTGCACCGCTCGCCGCGCGTGCGGCTGGCCGGGCTGCTCGCCGTCCCGATGCTGTGGCTGGTCGTCGCCTACCTGGGGTCGCTGGCGGTCATGCTGGCGGCGGCGTTCTGGTCGACCGACTCGTTCACCGGCGACCTGATCCACACCTTCACCTGGGACAACTTCCACACCCTGGTGAGCGACTCGGTCTACCGCACCGTCGCCCTGCGCACGTTGGGGGTGGCGGTCGCGGTGACCGTGATCGATGCGGTGATCGCGTTGCCGATGGCCTTCTTCATGGCCAAGGTCGCGTCGCCGCGGTGGCGCAAGCTGCTCGTCGCGGCGATCCTGACCCCGCTGTGGGCCAGCTACCTGGTCAAGGCCTACGCCTGGCGCTCGATGCTGGCCAACGGCGGGGTGCTCGACTGGGCGCTCAAGCCGATCGGGCTGCACGGCCCGGGCTTCGGCCTGGTCGCGGTGACGATGACCCTGGCCTACCTCTGGCTGCCGTTCATGATCCTGCCCGTCTACGCGGGCTTCGAGCGGCTGCCCGACTCGCTGCTCGAGGCCTCGTCCGACCTCGGGGCGCCCGCAGGTCGCACCTTCCGGTCGGTGGCCCTGCCCGCTGTCTTCCCGGCCCTGGTGGCCGGCTCGATCTTCACCTTCTCGCTGACCCTCGGCGACTACATCACGGTCAAGATCGTGGGTGGCAAGACACAGATGTTCGCCAACGTCATCTACGACAGCATCGGGGTCGCGAGCAACCTGCCCTTCGCGGCTGCTGCGGCGATCGTGCCGGTCGTGCTGATCGTGGTCTACCTCGCGCTGGTCCGGCGCACCGGTGCTTTGGAAAACCTGTGATCCTCTCGCGGCGGGCGCGCATCGGGTTGCGGGTGGCGATGGCCCTCGGCCTCGCCGTCATCTACGTGCCGCTGCTGGTGGTGCTGGCCACCTCGTTCAACGCCTCCAAGACCTTCGGCTGGCCACCGCAGTCGTTCACCCTGTCGTGGTGGCATCGCACGATCGACAACGCCGGCGTCCGTACGGCGTTGTGGACCAGCATCAAGGTCGGCCTCGGCGCGACGGCGGTTGCCTTGGTGCTTGGCACGATGGCGGCGTTTGCCGTGTCGCGCTACCGGTTCTTCGGCCGCGACGCGGTGAGCTTCCTGGTGATCCTGCCGATCGCGCTTCCCGGCATCGTCACCGGCATCGCGCTCAACTCGGCGTTCAACTCCACCGGCATCGCGTTCGGCTACCTCACCGTGATCGTTGGCCACGCGACGTTCTGCATCGTCGTGGTCTACAACAACGTGCTGGCCAGGCTTCGGCGTACGGGGACCAGCCTCGAGGAGGCGTCTCAGGACCTGGGCGCGACCTCGTTCCAGACGTTCGCCCGGGTGACGTTCCCCCAGCTGCGTTCGGCGCTGCTCGCCGGCGCCCTGCTCGCGTTCGCCCTGTCCTTCGACGAGATCGTGGTGACGACCTTCACCACGGCGCCGGGGCTGCAGACCCTGCCGCTGTGGATCTTCGACAACCTGTTCCGGCCCAACCAGGCGCCGGTGGTCAACGTCGTCGCGGCGATCCTGGTCGTGCTGTCGCTGCTGCCGATCTGGGCCGCGCAGAAGCTGTCCGGCAACGAGACCGGCGGACGGCTCTAGGGGTAGGTGCGGTAGGCGTCGACCACGGGCCACTTGACGCTGCCCTTGGCCACGACCGTGGTCGGCGTCGTCGGCACCGTACGTCCCGGTTCCTTGCTCACCGCGAAGGCCGCGACGTGGCCGCGGGTGGCCGTGATGCGGCCGACCGAGACGACGGTGTGGCCCGGTGCGACGTCGAAGCCGCCGACGGCTGTCGGTGCACCCTCTGCCGGCACGGTCCACAGGACGTACTGCGAGTCGCTGCTGTCGTTGGTCGGGATGGTGCTGTTGATGACCCACGCCTTGTCGCCGAGCACCTCGACGGTGGCGACGTCGGTCGTTCCGGTGGGGGACTGGAGCGCGACGAACGCGGGGTTGGTGTCGCTCGTGCCCTGAAGGGACCAGACGCCGCCGGCGATGATCGCGAGCAGGACCACCGAGGCCGCTGCTGCGAGCCGTACCCAGTTGACGACCAGCTTTTCGCGGGCGTGCCGGCCGGCGCTGGCCCGGCGCTCGCGCATGATCTCGAGCGTGTCGGGGCTGCTGACGACGCCCATGGACGGGCCGTCAGAGGCATCGTGGATCGCGGACATCAGCCGGGCCTTGAGCTCGGGCGGCGGACCGGCCGGCTCGGAGGCGTAGGCGAGGTCGGCCATCACGGCCTCGGTGTCGGCGAGCACCTGGAGGCACTCGCTGCAGGTCGCGAGGTGGGCCTCGTACCGCTGCTCGTCATCGGGCTCGAGCGCACCGAGCGCGTGGCCGGCAGCGAGCTCCTCCCACTCGTCGTGAGTGCTCATGGGGTCCCACCTCCCTTCCCGTTCTCGTCGTATCCGGCCAACCCGGTCTTGAGCTTGCGTAGTGCCGCGAGCGTTCGTGTCTTGACGGTGCCCAGCGGGGTGTCGGTGAGGACGGCGATCTCCTGCTGGGTGTAGCCACCGAAGTAGGCCAGCACCAGCGTCTCTCGCTGTGGCTGTGGCAGCGTGGCGAGGGCGCTGCGGACCTTGGTCCGCCGGATCTCGGTCCAGGCCTCCTCGTCGACGTCCTGGCCGCTGTCGGTGAACTCCAGGACCTCGGCCGGCGCCCGGCGCGAGCGTTGCCGCTCCTCCTTGCGCACGGCGTCGACCGACTTGTGGTGGGTGATGGAGAGCAGATAGGTGGACAGTGAGCCACGCTCTCCGTCGAACCGGCCGGCGTTGCGCCAGAGAGTAAGGAAGACCTCCTGGACGACGTCCTGAGCCAACTGGGTGTCGACCACGATGCGCCGGGCGAGGGAGTAGCAGACGGTGCCGTAGCGGTCGTAGAGCGCCTCGAGCGCCAGGCCGTCACGTTCAGCGATGAGCGCGCCCAGGGCGGTATCGCCCAAGGAGGCGTACGACGCTAGGTCGCGATCGGCTGGCACGAGGGTGAGTCTCACACAATGCCTTCGGGGTTCGCATCCCCCTGGTTCACCGTGACCGGGTCGTGTCGTCCCGGTGCACCCCCTGCGGCGCCGATTCCACCCGTTCGGCGTAGCGGGGAGGGTCCGGAACGCGAAGAGGTGGGCATCCACGGTGCCGGCCACGGATGCCCACCTCGGTATCGGGTGGTGGGGACGCCGAAGCGTCCCCTCACGCAGACCATTCGCCCGTCGAGGCTCATGGGTTCATCGTCCGCCTCAGATTTTTCGTACGCATTTCCGCCGCTGGGCAGCAGTGGTGGGCCAGGAAGTCGCTTGCGTTCGGGTGTCGAGAACTTGCGTGATCTGCGGTAGCCTATGCACATGGCGAGACGTCTGGCGGAAGTGGCCGCAAAGGTCGGGGTGAGCGAGGCAACGGTCAGCCGGGTCCTCAATGGCAAGCCGGGGGTGTCGGCCTCCACCCGCGAGACCGTACTGACCGCGCTCGACGTCCTGGGCTACGAGCGGCCCACCCAGCTGCGCGGCGACCGCGCCCGGCTGGTCGGCCTGGTGCTGCCCGAGCTGCAGAACCCGATCTTTCCGGCGCTGGCAGAGGTCGTCGGTGGTGGGCTCGCCCAGCGCGGCTTCACGCCGGTGCTCTGCACCCGTACCGCTGGTGGTCTCTCCGAGGCGGAGTACGTCCGCATGCTGCTCGAGCAGCAGGTCTCGGGCATGGTCTTCGCAGGTGGGGCCTACGCCGAGCAGGATGCCTCGCACGAGCACTTCGTCCAGCTGCACGAGCGTGGTGTGCCCGTCGTCCTCATCAACGCCGCTGTCGCCCACCTCGGCTTCCCCGCCGTGTCGACCGACGATGCTGTGGCGATCGAGCAGGCCTTTGCTCACCTCAGATCCCTTGGCCACCAACGGATCGGGCTCGTCCTTGGTCCGACCGACCACATCCCGTCCCAGCGCAAGCTGGCCGCCTTCCGTGAGGCCGCCGACGCCGAGGGCCTGGTCGGCGACGCCATCGCGACCGAGCGGGGCATGTTCTCCATCGAGGGCGGCCAGGTCGCTGGCACACGACTCATCGCGGCGGGCGTCACCGGCATCATCTGTGCAAGTGACCCGCTTGCGCTCGGCGTCATCCGCGCGGTGCGCCGGGCCCGCCTCGACGTGCCGGGCGACGTGTCGGTTGTCGGCTTCGACGACTCCGCTTTCATGACCTGCACCGACCCGCCGCTGACCACTGTCCGGCAGCCCATCGAGGCGATGGGCCGGGCCGTCGTCACCCTCCTTGCACAGCAGATCGACGGAGCCCCGCCCGGCTCCGACGAGTTGCTGTTCGAGCCCGAGCTGGTGGTCCGGGGCAGCACCGGTCCGGTACGGGTGGCTGCCGTCCTCGGCTAACGCCTGTCTCAACGTCCAAGGAGCGATCCGTCCGGATCGCTCCTTTTCTGCGTTTTTGGGCCGAGGGCATCGGCTATCCGGCTAAGTAGTGTCACGATTTTGCAACAAGTCGCCAAGGTATTGCTCGATCATGTCGACGTGGCTACTGTTGCGCCCAGTCCGGACGGGAGGCCCCCCGACGGCCCATGCCCCCCACCAGGAGGAACTCTCATGACATCCCTCAGGTCGACGACTCACCGCAGAGCGACCGCCCTGCTGGCCACCGCTAGCCTCGTTGCGATGGCTGGGTGCGGCAGCAGCAGCGGCAGCAAGGCAGCGACCACCACGTCGGCGGCCGGCGCCGCCACCTCCGCCGCCACCACGTCCGCTCCTGCCGTCGCGACGTCTGCCCCCGCCGCCACCTCTGCCGCCCCGACCTCCGCCGCAGCCCCCTCAGGCGCGGCGAGCTCACCGGCGGCACCCTCCTCGGCCGCTGCCCCGGCCGAGCCCTCCGCCAAGACGACCATCAGCGTCAACTGCGAGCCGATCAAGACGCAGCCCGCCCAGCGCAAGGACTGGCTGGCCGACGTGGCGACGTTCCAGAAGGCCCACCCGCTGATCACCATCAAGAGCATCGACGACGCCAACTGCGACGACCCCAAGACGTTCAACGCCAAGCTCGCCGCGGGCACCATGCCCAACGTCTTCTACGTCTACTTCACCGACGCACAGGACGTCATCAACAAGGCGCAGTCGGCCGATATCCAGCAGTACGCCAGCACCGTCCCGGGCCTCAGCGACGTCATCCCCTCGGTCAAGGGCGTGTTCCAGAAGGACGGCACCGGCGACCTGTACGGGCTGCCGCGCAAGAACTACACGCTCGGGCTCGTCATCAACCGTGACCTGTTCACCCAGGCCGGCCTCGACCCGAACAGCCCGCCGACCACCTGGGCCGACGTCCAGGCCGACGCCAAGAAGATCGCAGCGCTCGGCTCCGGTTACGTCGGCTACGCCGACTACAGCGCCGGCAACACCGGCGGGTGGCACTTCACGGCGGAGATGTACTCCAACGGCGGTGACATCACGGCCGACGGCAAGACAGCAGACTTCAACAACGCCAGGGGTCTTGCCGTCATCAACAACCTCAAGCAGATGCGTTGGACCGACAACGACATGGGCACCAAGCAGCTGTTGCAGTACTCCGACCTGCCCCAGATGATGGCGGCCGGCAAGCTCGGCATGTACGTCGGAGCACCTGACACGGTCACCTTGATGCACGACAACTACAAGGCCGACTACAAGAAGTTCGGCATGGGCCCGATGCCCGGCACCGGCACCCTGCTCGGCGGCGACGGCTACATGTTCAACAAGAAGGACACCCCCGACCAGATCAAGGCCGGCCTGCTCTGGCTCGAGTTCGAGAACCTCACCTCCGGACAGGGCCAGTTCAACTACGCCCGCGCCGCGTCGGAGAACCAGGCGGTCGGACTGCCCGAGCCGGCGATCTGGACCGGTGCCACGGCCGACGCGGACAACGCTGCCAAGGCCAAGGTCGCGACGATCCCGGCCGCCAACTTCGCTGCCTATGTCCAGGCCACGCCCAACCTCAAGGGCAACGTCGAGCCACCCAACGCCCAGGCCATCTACGCCGACCTGGACAAGCTGATGTCCGAGGTGCTGACCAACAAGAACGCCAACGCACAGTCGCTGCTGACGCAGCACGCGGCGGCCGTCACCACGCTGCTCGGTCAGGCAACGAGCTAGCGGAGTCCCGTACCGCCTGCCCCAGCTGGGCACCTCTCCCGACCGCCCCTCAGATCGGTCGGGAGAGGTGCCTGCCACCCGTCCGCACGCCCCAGGAAGGCAGTCTTGATGGCGATCGCCGTGTCCGCGAGACGGGTCCGGAGCAACGCCACCGGGTACGGGTTCCTCGCCGGCGCCATCGTCTGCTTCGCCTACTTCTCGTGGTACCCGATGGTCAAAGAGGCCATCGCCTCGTTCCAGTTCACCAATGAGGTGGACAAGCCGACGTGGGTCGGCACCAGCAACTATCGCGCCGTGCTGCACGACCCTGCTTTCGGAGCCACGTGGAAGGCGACAGTCCTCTTTGCCCTGCTGGCACTGGTTCTCGGCTACGCCGTACCGTTCGCAGTGGCGGTGGTGCTCAACGAGTTCCGCCACCTGAGCGGCTACTTCCGGCTGCTGGTCTACCTGCCGGTGATGCTTCCCCCGGCCGCCGGAGCCTTCCTGTTCAAGTACTTCTACGACCCGGACGCCGGACTGTTCAACGCGATCCTGCGCGACCTCCACCTGCCGACGTCGCAGTGGATCTACTCGAGCAACACCGCTCTGCTCTCTCTGGTCATCTTCTCCACCTGGATCAACATGGGCAGCGGCACCCTTATCTATCTTGCTGCCCTGCAGGGGATTCCGGGCGACCTGTACGAGGCGGCAGAGCTGGACGGAGCCGGCATCGTCCGGCGCATCTGGCACGTGACGGTGCCGCAGACCCGACTCATCCTGTCCCTGATGCTGATGCTCCAGATCGTGGCGACGATGCAGGTGTTCCTCGAGCCGTTCCTGCTCACCGGAGGTGGCCCCAACGGCGTCACCACCACGGTCGTCTACCAGATCTACAACTATGCGATCCAGCAGCAGAACATCGGCTACTCCGCGGCTCTCGGCATCATGCTGCTGCTGGTGCTCGTCGGTTTCGGAGCCGTCTATCTGTGGCTGAGCAGTCGCCGCGAGGAGGACTAGGGCCATGGCATCCCAGACCCGGACGCTCATCTCGTCCCTGCAGCTGTCCCGTACGAGGGGCAAGGTCACCTACCGCGTGGTCCTGGCACTCTTCGTCGTAGGTTTTGCCGTCGTCTTCCTGTTTCCCCTCTATTGGATGGTGATCGGCGGGCTGAAGTCGTCGTCCGAAGTCATCCAGAACCCACCGACGTTCGTCCCGCACAGCTGGGTGTGGAGCAACTTCTCCGATGCCTGGGACGACCTCGACCTCGGCACGCTCATCAAGAACACCGCGCTCTACTCTGCGGGCGCGCTGCTGTTCCAGCTGGTGTTCGACGTGTCGGCCGCGTACGCGCTGTCCAAGCTGCGGCCCTTCCTGGGCAACGTGGTGCTGTTCGCGATGCTGGCAACGCTGATGATCCCGTTCACCGTCATCGCCATCCCCGCGTTCCTCGTGGCGTCCAACCTGCCGATCGTCCATGTCGGCATCGTCAACACCCCGTGGGCGATCTGGCTGCCGTCGGTCGCCAACGGCTTCAGCATCTTCCTGCTCAAGCGGTTCTTCGACGCGATCCCCGAGGAGTTGGTCAACGCTGCGGCCATCGACGGCGCGGGTCCGTTGCGCACGATGTGGTCGGTCGTGCTGCCGATTTCCCGACCCGTCCTCGCGGTCGTCTCAATCTTCGCGGTGGTCAACGTCTGGAAGGACTTCCTGTGGCCGTTGCTCGTCTTCAGCGACAACACCAAGGCGACGGTCAACCTCGGTCTCTACCAGCTGACTAACGGCACGCCGCCGGAGATCGTCAACGCCGCCCTGGCCATCGCCTCCGTGCCGACGATCGTGTTCTTCCTGATCTTCCAGCGGAACATCCTCGCCGGTCTGGGCGCCGGTGCGATCAAGGACTGAGCGCCGGGCTTGGCGTAGGCCGAGCGTGCCGGGGAGCATGAGCACCGCTGTGCCTACCGAAGGGAACTGCAGGAATGCCGGAGACACAGGCGAACGGGACCTCCGACCAGCCATGGTGGCGGCACGCGGCCATCTACCAGGTCTACGTCCGCAGCTTCGCCGACGGCAACGGCGACGGTACGGGCGACCTCGCGGGCGTGCGGGCGCACCTGCCGTACCTCTCCGAGCTCGGCGTGGACGCGATCTGGTTCAACCCGTGGTACCCGTCGCCGATGGCCGACGCGGGCTACGACATCGCTGACTACCGAGGCATCGAGCCGGCCTTCGGCACGCTGGCGGAGGCCGAGGCGCTGATCGCCGAGGCCCATGCTCTGGCCATCCGGGTGATCATCGACATCGTCCCCAACCATGGCTCGGACGAGCACGCCTGGTTCAAGGCGGCTCTGGCGGGTGGGCCGGGTGCGCCCGAGCGCGAGCTGTTCTGGTTCCGGCCGGGCAAGGGCGACGAGGGCGACCTGCCGCCCAACGACTGGCAGTCCATCTTCGGCGGACCCGCCTGGACGCGGGTGGTCGAGCCCGACGGCAGGCCGGGGGAGTGGTACCTCCACCTGTTCGCGCCCGGCCAGCCGGACTGGAACTGGGACAACCCCGCGGTGCACGTCGAATTCGAGTCGGTGCTGCGGTTCTGGCTCGACCGCGGGGTTGACGGCATCCGCATCGACTCGGCCGCGCTGGTGGTCAAGGACGCGACGCTGGCCGACTTCACCGAGGGCGTCAGCGAGGGGCAGCACCCGTTCATCGACCTGCCGGCGGTGCACGACGTCTATCGCGAGTGGCGCCGCGTGACGGACAGCTATCCGGGTGACCGCATCCTCATCGGCGAGGTCTGGTTGCCCGACCGTGAGCGGTTCGCGCTCTACCTGCGCCCGGGCGAGCTGCACACCGCCTTCAACTTCGCGTTCCTCGAGGCGGCCTGGGACGCCGACCGCATGCGGGCCGTCATCGACGGCACGATGGCCGACCACGAGCCGGTCGGCGCGTCGCCGACCTGGGTGCTCTCCAACCACGACGTCGTACGAGTCGCCACGCGCTACGGGCGCAGGGACACCTCCTTCTCCATGGACAACCGACGCCTCGGCGAGTGGTCCGACCTCGCGGTCGGCACCCGGCGGGCCCGGGCGGCGGCGCTGGTGACGATGGCGCTGCCCGGCGCGGTCTACGTCTACCAGGGCGAGGAGCTCGGCCTCGGCGAGGTCGAGGACCTGCCGAACGAGCTGCTCCAGGACCCGATCTGGTCGCGGTCCGGTTTCACTGACAAGGGCCGCGACGGCGCTCGGGTGCCGATCCCCTGGTCGGGCGACGCATCACCGTTCGGGTTCAACGCCGCCGATGTCGAGCCGTGGTTGCCCCAACCGCCGGAGTGGAAGGCGCTGACCGTAGCGGCCGAGACCGGCGACCCGGACTCGGTGCTCGAGCTCTACCGGTCGGGGCTGCACCTGCGCCGCACGCTGCCGTCGCTGGCCTCCGCCGCCATCACGTGGGTGCCGTCGGTCCCTGGAGTGCTGGCGTTCGCCCGGGGCACCGACTTCGTGTGCGTGGCCAACACGTCCGCCGCGCCGGTCGCTCTGCCCGACCACACGCGCGTGCTGCTCGCCAGCGTCCCGCTCGACGGCGCGATGCTGCCGTCCGACGCCACGGCCTGGCTTGCGGTGTCGGGCTAGGGCAGGGACGCGAGGTCAGCGGCCGGCGAGCTCGGGCGGCAGCGGTACGCCGTGGTCGGTCACCGAGGCGACGACCTCGCGGGCGAGGTCGTGCACCTTGCGACCGCGCGAGCGGGAAGCCTTACGCAGTCGGTCGAAGGCGGCGCGCGGGGTGGTGTGCTGGCGCTCGGCCAGGACCCCGATCGCCTGCTCGACCATGACCCGGGCGGCGAGCGCGTGCTCGAGCTGGCTGACCGAGAGCCGCAGCTGCTCGACCTCGGTGAGCTGCTCGGAGTCGGGGCGGGGCGGCCGTCCACCCGGCGAGAGCTCGGCCGCGATCAGGTCGGCGAGCACCATGGCGCTGGTGAGGTCGCTGCGCGGGTCGTCGCTGAGGCTGCCGGGTCCGGCCACCTGCCACCCATCGGCGGTACGGCGGATCACCACGCCGTCGTTGTCCTGGCCGCCGAGGTGGGCGGCCAGCACGCGGGCCAGCTCGTGCAGCACGGCGAGCGAGGCCGGGCTGACCTCGACCGAGCGGTGGTCGATGCCGCACAGCGTCCCGAGCAGGGTGCCGGCTGCGCTGGTGATCGGCACGCCCACGTAGGACGTGACCTCGTCGAGCAGGTCGAGCACCGGCAGCGACGGCCCCGTACCGAAGACCGGGTCGGCGGCGCGGTCGGCCGTGGAGTTCTGGCCGGAGGTGAGCATGCGCTGGCACAGCGTGGCGGCCGGGTCGACCACGGCTCCCTCGACGATGCCGTCCCAGGCGCCCCGCACCCGGGCGAACTGGAAGCGCTCGTCTGCAAAGCTGCCGATGAACACGACCTCCATGCCCAGCAGCGTGGACGCGGTGCTCATCGCGGCGTCGACAGCGGGGTGGTGGAGGGCCTCGCGCGGGGGCGGGCCGGGGTGCGGCGTCTGACGCGGCACGTCGTGGGTGGCGGTGGCAGGCACGGGGTGCACACCTCATCGGGCAGGGGTCAGGTCGGCACAGGCAGAAATCCGCCCTCGTTCAGGGTGGACCCATGGTGCAACGACTTGACGCCGGTGTCTCCACCCAGCGTAAAAATGATGTCGAGAAAGTTACCGAAGGGCGACGAAATGTGTCCGGAAGCGGCCAACAACCGTTCCGTACGGGTGTCAGCCCGCTTCGGCGAGGGCCTGCAGCTTGCCGGTGACCTGGGCAAACGTGGGGTTGGTGAGCGCCGTGCCGTCGGCAAAGCGCATCGTCGGGACGGTCTGGTTGCCCCCGTTGACGTTTTCGACGAACGCGGCGGCGGCCGGGTCGTTCTCGATGTCGACGACCGTGAACGGGATGCCTTCGCGCTCGAGCTGCTTCTTCAGCCGGTGGCAGTAGCCGCACCACGTGGTGCTGTACATCGTGAGCTCAGCAGTCGTCTCGACCGTCATCGGGCGTTCGTTCCTCTCCAGATCGTCATGCTCCGTCACAGGGTGGTGCGGGACCCTTGCGGCAACGCGCGGGTGACTCCGACTCTTCCCTGCCGTTCGTCCCCACCACCGCACCTTGTCCACAGCCCCCTTCCGACCTGCTGACCGTCGGCGGCGCCTGCAAGGATGGTCGGCATGTCCTCCGCAGCCTTGACCCCGGCCAGCGACCCCAGCCGCGCGCTCGAGGTCCTCTCCGCGCTCGACCCCGACCAGCGCGAGGCCGCTGAGGCCGTCCGCGGTCCGGTCTGCATCCTGGCCGGCGCCGGTACGGGCAAGACGCGCACCATCACCCATCGCATCGCCTACGCCGTGCTCAGCGGCACCGTCGACGCCGAGGGCGTCCTCGCCGTCACGTTCACGGCGCGGGCCGCCGGAGAGCTCCGGGGGCGGCTGCGGGCGCTCGGCGTGGGCGGGGTCCAGGCGCGCACGTTCCATGCGGCGGCGCTGCGCCAGCTCACCTACTTCTGGCCCCAGGTCGTCGGCGGCGAGCCGCCGCGCCTGGTCGAGAGCAAGCTGCGGCTGGTCGCCGAGGCGGTCACCCGTTCGCTGCGGGTCTCGCTGCCGGTGGCCGAGCTGCGCGACGTCACGAGCGAGATCGAGTGGGCCAAGTCGTCCCTCGTCTCGCCCACGACCTACGCCGACGAGGCGGCTCGGGCCCGCCGCCAGCCACCTCGCCCGCCCGAGACCATCGCCGCGGTCTTCGAGGCGTACGAGGAGGTCAAGAGCTCGTCCGGCCAACTCGATTTCGAGGACCTCCTGCTCCTGACCTCCGCGATGATCGAGGAGCACCGCGAGGTCGCCGCCCGGGTACGGGGGCAGTACCGCTACTTCGTCGTCGACGAGTACCAGGACGTCAACCCGCTCCAGCAGCAGCTGCTCAGCGCATGGCTTGGGCCGCGCGACGACCTCTGCGTGGTCGGCGACGCCCAGCAGACGATCTACTCCTTCACCGGTGCCTCGCCCGACTACCTCGTGGGCTTCACCCGACGCTGGCCCGAGGCCACCGTGGTCCGCCTCACCCGCGACTACCGCTCGACCCCCCAGGTGGTCTCGCTGGCCAACGGCGTGCTCGCCAAGGCGACGGGTGATGCCGGAGCGTTGCGGCTGGCGCTCGTGGCCCAGCGGCCCAACGGCCCCGAGCCCATCTTCCGCGAGGTCGACGACGAGACGGCTGAGGCGGTCGCCGTGGCCCAGCGGGTCGGTCAGCTCATCGCCGCCGGCACCCCTGCCCGCGAGATCGCCATCCTCTACCGCGTCAACGCCCAGTCGGAGACCTACGAGCAGTCGCTGGCCGCCGCCGGCATCCCCTACCTCGTCCGGGGCGGTGACCGGTTCTTCGAGCGCCGCGAGGTGCGCGAGGCCGTGACGCTGCTCCGCGGCGCGGCCCGCTCGACCGACTCCGAGACCGAGGGCGAGGGTCTCGCTGCCACGGTGCGCCACGTGTTCGCTGCGGCGAGCTGGAGCCCCACACCACCCTCCGGTACGGGCGCGGCGCGTGAGCGCTGGGAGTCGCTCGCGGCGCTCGTCCGGCTGGCGGAGGAGCTGGAGGCCGCCAACCCGGCCGCGGCCATGGCCGACCTCGGCGTCGAGATCGAGCAGCGCCAGGCCGCCCAGCACGCGCCGCCGGTCGACGGCGTCACGCTGGCGTCTCTCCACGCAGCCAAGGGGCTCGAGTGGGACGCGGTGTTCCTCGTCGGCCTCGTCGACGGCACCCTGCCCATCGTCCACGCCGAGACCCCGGCCCAGGTAGAGGAAGAGCGACGGCTGCTCTACGTCGGGGTCACCCGGGCCCGCGAACACCTCTGGCTGTCGTGGGCGTTGGCACGCAGCCCGGGCGGCGCGCGTTACCGCAAGCCGTC
Organism: Acidothermaceae bacterium B102; assembly: GCA_033097465.1. GTDB lineage: Bacteria > Actinomycetota > Actinomycetes > JAWWOL01 > JAWWOL01 > JAWWOL01. The sequence goes on along the minus strand of AP028633.1, from coordinate 302,676 downwards.
GCGGTTCCTCGACGGGTTGCTGCCCGCGTCGATGCGCAAGCCGGCGGCCGCCGAGCGGACGACCGGCTCGCCGTCGCGCAAACGCGCCGCCACCGTGTCCTGCCGGGTCTGCGGCCGGGTGCTCGCCGCCGCCGTCGAGCGCAAGCTCGGCCGCTGCGAGGACTGCCCGTCCGACCGCGACGAGGCGCTCTTCGAACGACTCCGCGAGTGGCGGCTCGCCCGCTCCAAGGAGCGGTCCCAGCCCGCTTTCGTCGTCTTCACCGATGCCACGCTTACCGCCATCGCCGAGGCAAAGCCCCGATCCGTGGCCGAGCTCGTGGCGATCCCGGGCGTCGGCCAGCGCAAGCTCGACGAGTTCGGCGCCGAGGTGCTGGCCCTCGTCGCCGACTCGACCGGTTGAGCCTCTGGGTTATCAGGTCACGTCGCGCCGGCTGACGGTGACGGCTGCTGCCGCCAGCAGGAAGGTGGCCAGCGTGCCGATGATGACGGCGGCCCAGCCTGCATGCAGCAGGTAGTCGCGTCCCACCAGGCCCTGGCCGGTGCGTGCGTACTTCGTGAAGTGGAACTCCCCGCGTACCAGCGCCAGCAGCTGGGCGGACAGGCCGTGGAACCGCCACCAGGTGCTGGCGATGCCACCGACCAGCTCGCCCGCGACCAGGTAGCCACCGACGGCCGCCACAGCGGCGACGGTACGGCGTGTCAGTGCGGCCAGGGCGGCGCCGATCAGGCTGACAAGGGCGATGAGCCCGAGGCACCGGCCGGCCATGGACAGAAGGTCGTGAACGAGCTGTGGCGTTGTGCCTGCGGTGGTGCCCCTGGTCGCCGCGGCGACGTAGGCGCCCGAGAGCAGGACGCCACTCAGCACGGCGGCGATGAGCGTCATCGCGGTCACCGGCACGAGCACCTTGGCGGCCAGCACCCGGAGCCGTCTCGGCTCCCAGGTCAGCAGTGCGGCGAACGTGCCCGCCTCCCACTCCGCGCCGATCGCGCTCGCCGCCACGACGAGGCTCAACGCCATCAGGATGTAGGTCGCGCCGGTGATCAGATCCTTTGCGTGGTCGGCAAAATGGAACCGCGGGTCCTGGAAATACTCGGTGAGGATGCCGGCGCAGTTGCGCTCCGGGTGGGTCGGGTTGGCCGCCTCGCACTGTTGCAGCTGTGCCGCCGGGCGTTGCGATGCGCAGTCCGCCTTCGTCGGTGCGCCTTCGCCCGTGCCGACCAGGGTGAGGCACTGGTCGTACGCCTGCTGCTCGAGCTGCGTCGCCTGCGCTCTGGCGGCGGCGACATGGGTGTTGGACCGTGCTGCGATGATGCCGTCGACGACGAGAACCCCGAGCAGGCCGAAGATCGCGACCAAGCGGAACAGCCGCCGCGACGTCAGCCGGCCGAGCTCGACCTTGAGCAGGCGGGTCATGCGGGCACCTCCGTGAGCGACAGGAAGACGTCCTCGAGGTCGGCCGTCTCGGCGTAGAGCTCCGAGAGGTAGAGCCCCTGGTCCGCGAGCAGCCGGGTGACTGCGGTCGGTTCGTGCGCATCCTCGAGCAGCAGACCCGAGCCGTCACGCCGTACGAGAAAGCCTGCTGCTACGAGGATCTCGTGCCCATGGGCGATCTGCGAGCCGGGGAGGCCGACCCGCAGGCGCCCGGCCCCACCGTCGGGGGCGAGCACCTCGGCCACCGGTCCGGTACGGACGACGCGGCCGAGAGAGATGATCGTGACCTCGTCGCAGACCTGCTGCACCTCCGCCAGCAGGTGTGACGAGATGAGGATCGTGACGCCGTCGTCGGCAAGGCGCCGCAGCAGTGTGCGGATCTCTCTGATGCCGGCCGGGTCCAGACCGTTGGACGGCTCGTCGAGGATCAACAACCGCGGCGACGTGAGCAGCGCGGCTGCGATGCCCAGCCGTTGCCGCATGCCCAGCGAGTAGCCCTTGACCCGCTCGTCGGCCCGGTCGGCCAGCCCGACGGTCTCGAGGACCGCGTCCACCCGCGCCTTCGGCAGGTCGGCCACCTGCGCGAGCAGCTCGAGGTTGCGCCGGCCGGTGAAGGGCCGGAAGAGCTTGGGCTCCTCGATGAGTGACCCCACCTCGGGCAGGGCCAGGGGCAGGTCGTACGGGACCCGGTGGCCGAGGAGGCGCACCTCGCCGGAGTCGGCCCGGACGAGCCCGAGCAGCACGCGCAGCGTCGTCGTCTTGCCCGAGCCGTTCGGGCCGAGGAAGCCGTGCACCCGACCGCCTGCCTCGATGTGGAGGTCGAGGCGGTCCAGCGCCGGACGGGGCGCACTGCGGAGGTTCTTCCGATAGCTCTTGCGGAGTGCGGTGATCTCGACCGCAGGCGGCGTGGTGGTCATGACGGTGATGCTGGCCGCGTCGCGCCTCGGCGGTAACCCGGGACATCCCTGACCGAGCCCTGATCGTGCGGGCCTCAGAGCCCGGGGACCGCCCGGAACACGGTCGCGCCGGACGGGCTGCTCGCCCGTACGACAGAAGAGCTGGCAGGAACGAACACCGACTGGCCGCCCGCGAGGTCGAGCGCGCTGGTGCCGTCGTCGAGGTGAGCGGCTCCCTGGGTGCAGAGCAGGATCTGCGGCACCCCGCCGGCGAGCGTGACCGGGTGGTCGACCGACAGCACGATCTCGGAGAGCCGGAACTCCGGCGTCGGCGTCAGCCAGGCACGTTCGTCGGTACTGAGGTCGGTCGTCGGGGTCGCGGGCAATGGTCCGTTGCCGAAGTCGAGCAGGCCGAGCAGCTCGTCGACGTCGATGTGCTTGGGGGTCAGACCTCCGCGCAGGACGTTGTCCGAGCCGGCCATGATCTCGACGCCAGTGCCTTGGAGGTAGGCATGCAGCGTGCGGGGCTTGAGGAACACCGCCTCGCCCGGCGCGAGCTGCACCAGGTTAAGCATGAGCACCACGGCAACGCCGGTGTCGTCGGGGTAGTCGTCGGCAACGCGCGCCGCCCAGTCGAAGGACGCGGCAAAGGGGCTTTCGCTCGTACGCAGCAAGGCACAACGGCGGGCGACCTCGGCGACCAGCGCGGCCCGGTCAGCCTGTGGCCAGCGCAGGAGGCCGGCCAGCAGGGCCCGTACCGCAGACTCGTCTGGCGTGTTGGTGAGGGCGTCGCCGAACTCCTTGAGCGACGGGATCGCGAGCTCGTCGAGCAGTGCCGCAAGCTCGGCCGCCGCGCGAAAGCCGCACAGTCCGGTGAACGGTGTCAACGCCACGATGAGCTCAGGCTTGGAGTACGGGTCGCGGTAGTTGCGGTTGGGCGCGTCGCGCGGGATGCCACGCGCGTCCTCGGCGTCGAACCCGGTGCGCGCCTGCTCCGGGGTCGGGTGGACCTGCAGGGACAGCGGCTTGGCGGCCGCGAGGACTTTGAGCAGAAAGGGCAACCGCGGGCCGAAGGTAGCCACGACCGCGGGGCCCAGCTCGGCTTGGGGGTCGGCGGCGATCGTGTCCACCAACGTTGCCCAGCCGCCTCGGTGGACACGGGAGGGAGCAAGGGGGTGAGCGCCCATCCAGAGCTCGGCCTCGGGCTGGTCTGCGGGCACACGCCCCTGGAGCGCGGCGATCGCGGAGTGCGAACCCCAGGCGTACGGCTGGATCGCGTTGGTGAGCAGGTCCATGGGGTCCATAGTGCCGCACGTCCGGTTGGCCGCTGCAGCGACCGTCACGCGTAGCGGCGAATGAATTTTCGGCTAATCCGCAATAAGTCCCGAATAATGCGTTGCCCCCGATGCACGGAGGCCTTAACCTGCGTGTACGGGCCACGCAGGGACCCGCACAACGGCTGCACGAGCAGCGACGACCAGCGAAGGAGGTGCACCGTGACGAAGACCATGACCCCGGTGACCTCCGCTGCTTGCTGGCAGGGCTATCTCGCGCCGACCGGTCTGACCGGCTTCGGCAACGCCGTGCCCACTGTCGCCGCCCTCGCCCCCTCGATGTTCGCCAACACCATGTTCAGCGCCCCGGCCATGACCGGCATCTTTGCCGCCACCACCGCTGCTGCTGCCCATGTCCCGGCCGTCGCTGGTGTCGAGCAGGTCGCCACCGCGCCGAAGCAGGCCGACAAGCCGAACGTCACGCGAAATGACGCCACCCCCCTCGGGTCCCGACCCGGAGCACCGCCCGGCTGAGCACCACCACCCAGCTGAGCAGCCCTCCAGGCCGCGGAACCCGTACACGGGATCCGCGGCCTTTTTCGTGCCCGCTCGGACCACCACTCGAAGAGCACCGATGAGCCACAGCACCGTTCACCGTCAACCCGTCTAGCACCACCGAACTAGAGACGTCGCCAGGAGGTGGCCGCAATGTACGACAGCGCACTCGCGCTGGTCGAGCGGACCGGAGTCGAGCTCCCTTGTTGGAGCACGGACCCCGAGCTGTTCTTCGCCGAGTCCCCGGCAGAGGTCGAGCAGGCCAAGGCGCTCTGCGTCGGCTGCCCGCTGCAGACCGAGTGCCTTGCCGGTGCCCTCGAGCGGCGGGAGCCGTGGGGGGTCTGGGGAGGCCAGCTCGTCCTGCAGGGCGTCGTCGTGCCGCGCAAGCGGCCGCGGGGCCGGCCGCGCAAGGACAGCCTTCCGCTCACCGCCGAAGCACCCATCACGCCGGCCGCGCCGATCACTGCCGGCAAGGAGGCCGTGGCCGCATGACCACGTCCAGCACCACCCCTCACACACACATGACCAGGAGTCGAGAAATGTCGTTACTACAGGAAGATCTGGCCAGGGCTCGACTAACCGAGCGTCTGGCCGAAGCAGAGGCGATGCGGCAGTCCCGCGTCGCACGGGCCAGGCGTCAGCAGGTTCAGGTCGCCGCCGTGCGGCCGAGCGCCTCGCCCGTACAACGTGTTGTTCGGGCCGCCTCCCGGGGGCGGCTGCTCATCGGCCTTGGCCGCGCAGCCAGCACCCGCTGACCCGTCTCGCGATGATGCCCCGCCCTCATGGACGGGGCATCATCGCGTTCAGTGGGGGGCGACGACGCCCGCTGCCGGGAACGTGCCGTCCGGGTAGCGGCCCTCGTCGTCGAGGAAGCCGGGCATGAGCCGCGCCATCTCCTCGCGCACCGGCACCGTGGCCCCGATCTGGCAGAGCACCCCGATGCCGCCGAGGGTGACCCGGTGGATGAGCAGGTAGTACGGCGGCAGGTTGAGCTGCCGGCCCAGCATCGCCGCGGGGGAGCGGGGGTCGGCGAGGCGTAGCGCCTCCTGCCGCAGCCAGGCCCGGCTGAAGGTGAACGTCTCCGTCTGCAGCGGGGCCAGGATCGGCAGCAGGTAGTCGAGCACCCCCTCGGCGTCGACGTCGACGCCGTCCTTGACGAAGCCCTCGGCGCGCAGGCCCTCGAACACGTCCTCGGACCGGCCCTGCAGCGCGAGTCGGGACAGTCGTCCGATCGGCTCGGGTAGCCCGGTCGGCAGCCGGTTGACCGCCCCGAAGTCGATGACCCCGAGGCGCCCGTCATGCATGAGGCGAAAGTTGCCGGGGTGGGTGTCGGCATGGAGCAGGTGGGCCCGTCCGGGCCCGGAGAACAGGAAGCGCAGCAGCAGCAGGCCGGCCCGGTCGCGCTGCTCCTGGGTGCCCTCGCGGATGATCACCGAGAGCGGGATGCCCTCGATCCACTCGCTGACGAGGACGCGCGGGGTGTAGGCCACTACCGGAGCGACCAGGATGTCCGGGTCGTCGACGAAGGCCTGGGCGAACGCCTGCTGGGAGGTCGCCTCGAGGGTGTAGTCGAGCTCCTCCGCGACCCGGTCCTTGAGCTCTTTGAGCAGCGGGTTGACGTCGAGCCCGGGCGATACGACCGAGAACATCCGGGCGAGCCGGGCCAGCTGGTTGAGGTCGGAGAGCAGCGCCGGCCCCGCACCGGGGTACTGCACCTTGACCGCGACCGGCCGTCCGTCCGTCCACACGGCGGCGTGGACCTGGCCGATCGATGCCGCGGCGGACGGTGCGTCGTCGAACGACGTGAAGTAGTCGCGCCAGTTGGGGCCCATCTGGTCGACCAGCACCCGGTGGACGCTGCTGGCGGGCATCGGCGGCGCCGACTCCTGCAGCTGGACCAGCGCCTGACGGTACGGGGCGGCCAGCTCCTCCGGGAGCGCGGCCTCGAAGACCGACAGCGCTTGGCCGAACTTCATGGCCCCGCCTTTGAGCTCGCCGAGCACCTTGAAGATCTGGTCGGCGGTGCGTTGCTGCAGCTCGGCCGAGACGACCTCGGCGTTGCGGCCGCCCATGCGCTTGCCCAGACCGACGGTGGCCCGGCCGGCCACCCCCAACGGCAGGCTGGCGATCTTGGCCGAACGGAACACGGCGCGGCGCGGGATGTCGGTCACCCCCCCATCATGACGGTGCTGGGCCTCCTGCGCCGTCTCGTGAGCGCGGGTCAGGCCCTATCAGCCCGTGGCGGCCATCGTGCAGGGGCACTCCGGATGGCGGTGCCAGGACCGCCGGCGCAAGCGCCAGTCGGGCAGGGTGACCTCGAGTGACCCCTCGATCGTCGCCGGGGCGTCGCCGTCGAGGTGGCTCGCGACCTGGACCGTGGCGGTGGCCGCGACCATCGCCGCCAGGGCCGCTGGGCAGCGCAGGCCGTCGGTCACCTGGCGGAACTGCAGGGCCAGGCTGGGCCAGCGCGGGTCGCGGTCGGCTCGCTGCAGCTCCTGGCAGTGCAGGCAGGACGTGGCGCCGGGCAGGACGAGCGGCCCGACGATGCCGGTGAGCTCGCGGACCGTGACCGCGAGATGGGGGATCGCGAGATGGTCGAGGACGCCGAACGCCTCGAGGTCGAGCACGCCCACGGTGGCCAGGACGACGAAGTCGGGGGCGCGGCGGCCGATCGTGTGGGGGGCGAGCTCGGCCAGGCCGGCGTAGACGGTGAGCCGGCTGATGCCTGCAGCGGTGAGCAGTTCAACGATGCGGTCGACGAGTACCGGTGGTCCGGTCACGGCCACGTGGGCTGTCCTTCGCCGGGTGAGGGCCGCGACGGCGTCACCGGGCGCTGGCCGCAGCAGTGACAGGGCCGACAGCTCGGGGCTCAGCGCGGCCCGGGCGTCGACGTCGAGGCTGCGCAGAGCGCTCGCGTCGAGTGAGGCGTCGTCGAGCAGCGAGCAGCGACTCAGCGTGCGCAGCAAGGCGTCCACCGTGGCACGGGAGGCACCGCCCGCGCGGGCGTCGTGGTGGACCTGGGCGAGGTCCCGCGTGCCGTCGAGCAGGCCCAGCACCATGCGCCCGGTCTCGTCGAAGCCCTCGACCACGCGGGCGTGGGCGCTGTCGAGGCCGAGCTGCAGCGCGGTGTCGCTGCGCCACATCGGCACCAGGGCGGGCTTGAGCATGGGTCGCACGGCCTGCCTCCTCGGGGTCACGGGGCCAGTCAGACGGCCAGGGACAGCCTGTCAGCCCGGTGCGGAGTCCGGGGCCGTCGTCCACATGTGCACGGTCTGTCCACAGGCCCGTACCGGGAAGACAGCTCAGGGGCGGCACCGCGTGGGTGCCGCCCCTGAACGAGGTCGAACGGTTGAACTGCTGTGCTCGGGTGGTGCGGGCCTCGAGGTGTTGCTCAGGCCTTGCCGAGGATGCGGTTCATCTTGGTGCCGCACACGGGACAGGTGCCCTTGGCCATCCGGCGACCGGACTCGCTGACCGACACCTCGCCATCGAACGTGCGCTTCTCCTTGCACTTCACGCAGTAGCCCTCGTATGACTCAGCCACGGGGTCCTCCTTCAGGTCTCGACGGTGCCTGGTGCCACCGATCGTGGCCAGGACGGGGGCAACCCTACCCAAGGGTGCAGGTCTGGAGGAAACCTGCCGGAAATCACGAACACGATCGTGACTCCGGCCCAGACGCTCCTCAGGTGGGGATGCGCGGCCCACCATACGCTGGAAACCACGCTTAATCCGCGCCTTGTCACGCTGGGCGCGTCGTGCGTGGCGCGTGTCCGCCCCGGACAGTCGAAACCCCCGACCCCGGAGACCGTGCCCGCCTTCCCCTTGCGGACACCGTCCCCAGGGCGGGGGCTGCGATATGGGCGACGCTAGGGGCTGCGCTCGGGACGAGTCAATGGCCGCCGCCAAGGTGGCGGCCGGCTCCTGTGGACAGTGCTGGGGATGCGGTGGGGACAGGGGCGGGCGGTGCTGTGGATAGTCGGGGGACAGGCCTGTGGACAAGCCTGGGGACGAGCGGACGCACAGGGTCTGACCTGCGAAAACAGCCATTTCAGCCTGTGGAGGAGAAAGTTCTGGGGCGGAGTTGTCCCCAGATGCCGAGGCCCGGTGGACGCTCGGCCGTACGGGGCCCTAGCGTCGTCGTCATGACCAGTCATCCCGCCAGCGACCCCCGCGTCGACATCGTCCGCAGCCGCAAGCGCCGGCGCACCGTGTCGGCCTATCGAGACGGTGACCGCACCGTGGTCCTGGTGCCCGCTGGCATGCCCGCGGCCGAGGAGCAGCGCTGGGTGCACGACATGCTCGAGCGGCTGGCCCGCCGTGAGGCCCGCACGCTCAAGGCGCGCTCGGTCGATGCAGACCTGACGGTACGGGCCGCGGCCCTGTCCGCACGGTTCCTCGAGGGGCGGGCGCGACCCCTGAGCGTGAGATGGGTCACCAATCAGAACACCCGCTGGGGGTCCTGCACCCCCTCCGAGGGCACCATCCGCCTCTCCCACCGGCTCCGGACCATGCCGCCGTGGGTGGTCGACTACGTCCTCGTCCACGAGCTGGTCCACCTGCTGGTTCCCGGTCACGGCGCCGACTTCTGGGAGCTCGTGGCGCGCTATCCGCGCACCGAGCGGGCCAAGGGCTTCCTCGAGGGCGTGGCGCTAGCCGCCGGGCTCGACCTCTCGCCCGGCGTCGACGGGCCCGAGGACGACGAGCTGGCCGATGACGGGCCAGCCGCGTGACCGCCATCTCGCCGGACGGCGCCACCCGTTGGGTCGTGGTCCTCGCTGACTCCGCGGCCGGGGCGGCCGCACCTCCGGGCGTCGACGGCCGGTCCTACGCGCTGGCCATGTGCGAGGACGTGCTCGAGCTGGTCGCCGATCTGAGCATCGTCACGGCTGCGGTGCTGTGCCTGAGCCACGACGACCCGGCGTGGGTGGCTGACGTCACGACGTTGACCTGGCCCGGCACGGTCGTCGAGCAGGCGCAGGCTGACGAGCCGGGCGAGGCGGTCCTCGAGGCGCTTGCGCTGGCCCAGCGTCATGGTGTCGACGCCGCAGCCGTGCTGGCGGCCGATGCGCCTGACCTGCCCGGACTGCTGCTGGGCAAGCTCTTCCGGGCTCTTGGCTCGGCCGAGGTGGCCGTCAGTGCTGCCGACGGCGGGGGGCTGGTTGCGCTGGCCAGCCGGCTGCCGGGCCCACCCTGGCTAACCGGCGAGCTCGCGGCACTGGAAGGGGATGCGCTGGTGTCGCAGGGTCCCTCCCAGCGGCTGGCCGTCGGGCCGTCCTGGCACCGGCTTCGGTCGGCGGGCGACGTGCGGCGCCTCGACCCGGGCCTCGAGGGCTGGGCGTCCACCCGGGCTCTCCTGACCGCTCCTGCCCGCGCATGACAAAGAGATAAGGACTCGCCTCTGCAAATGCCGCTTCCGGTCAGGGTCCGTGGTGCACGATGATGCCGACCGGGCGTTGGGGCCTGGCCGACCGGACGAGGGATGGGACTGGCATGCGCGGTAGGGCAATCGCAGGGTCGTGGCGTCGGCGCCTGACGGCGGCGGTGTCGGTGGGTGCACTGGTCGTCGCGCCCCTGGCGCTTCCGTCCGCAGCCTCGGCCGCCACCGCCAAGAATGCGCACTTCACGCTCGGCACCGGCTCACACCCCGACATCGCCGTGGCGCCGGACGGCACGGCCCACGTGGCGTGGGTGCACGCCAGCTCGCCCGGTGTCACTGACCAGATCCAGTACTGCCGGGTGCCGCGCGGCAAGCGCGCCTGCACCGGCCTGCAGACCTTCTCCCTGGCGGGTCAGCAGATCGGCCAGCGCCCCTACGTCTTCCTGCCTGGCGGCTCGACGGTGCTGATCCTGTCCTACCGCTGTTGCTTCACCCCCGACGAGGCCGTCTACATCGAGGAGTCGGTGCTGTTGCGCAGCGACGACGGCGGAGTGACCTTCCACGCGCCTCAGCTGGTCGGCACCCACAGTGCTGAGGGCGACGCTGTGCTCGGCCCGAACGGCACGTTCTACACGATCGACGACGTCGTCACCAACGGTGTCTCGGTGCAGCGTGGGGCACTCGACGGATCGGCGACCCCGCTCACCGGCGCCCGGGCCCACCTGGGCAAGGACGAGTACGGCGGCTCCCTGGCGGTGCTACCCGGCGGTGCGGTTCTGGCGTCCCACTACGACGGCGGCTCCGGCACGATGACCATGCACGTGTCCCTCTTCTCGGGCACAGGTGACCCCAACGCCGATGCCTCGTGGTCGACGGTGTTCACCTCGGCTGCGTCGAGCTCACCCACCACCGGTGGCGAGTACACCCAGCTGGCCAGTGGCACCAAGGGCACGTTCTTGTTCAGCCAGGACAACGAGGTGTTCGGCCGGTTCCAGGTGCGCAAGTGGAACGGCACGACGTTCGGCAAGCCGGCCGTCGTCACGCCCGCCGGCCAGGACAACATCTTCCCGACGTTCTGGGAGGACCCCGCGGGCCGCATGAGTGTGGCCTACTCCAGCGGTCAGCGCGAGGTGACCTACCGGTCGAGCGATCGCAAGGGCTTCGCCACCGCGCTGGTCCTGCCGTCCGCCGACCCGTACAACCTGCGCGGCGCCACCGCGGCGGACGGCGGAGGTTTCGTCGCCTACGACGGCAACGCCTACAACGGCACGATCTCCCTGGTGCCGATCCCGGTGCGTCGCACGATCAGCGAGGTCGTCAAGAAGGGCGTCGTCTCCGGCAAGGTCGTGACCTTCAAGCCCAAGCAGCCGGTCGTCCTGCAGAAGTCGACGAAGAAGGGCTGGGTCACCGTGGCCACCCACGCCCTCACCGCGAAGGGTGCCTACGCGTTCGCCCTGCCGAAGGCGGCCGGCAAGTACCGCGCTGCCGCACCCGCGGTCGAGGGGTACGCCGAGGCCGACGGCAAGGCGCTCGTGGTCAAGGCAGCCAAGTAGACGCACCCTCTTCGGATCACTGGGGCCCTTTGGTCGTTCTGGGGGCCGGCAGAGCAGCCAGAACCGCCCAGTGATCGCAAACCCTCCGGATCACTGGGGCCCTCTGGTCGTTCTGGGGGCCGGCAGAGCAGCCAGAACCGCGCAGTGATCCGTTTGGTGCCCGCGAACGGTGCGGGTCAGGCGTCGCCGTCGCGCAGCTCGGAGCGCTCGGCGGCTGACGGCTCGGTGGGTGCGTCGGCCGCGTCGAGGTCGCCGAGCGACGAGAGGTCGAGCGGACCGCTGTCGCGCGAGACGTAGGACGCCGGGTCGTCGAGGTCGGCTGTGCCCGGCATCAGGTCGGGGTGGGCCCACACCGCGTCGCGCCCGTCGATGCCGCGGGTCTCGCCGAGCATCGCCCAGAGGCTGGCCGCCTCGCGGAGCCGGCGGGGACGCAGCTCGAGGCCGACGAGCGTGGCGAACGCCTGCTCGGCCGGCCCGCCCGCCGCGCGGCGGCGGCGGGTGGTCTCGCGCAGGGCAGTCGCGCCGGGGAGGTGGGCCGAGGCAGCGGAGTCGACGACCTCGTCGACCCAGCCCTCGACCAGGGCCAGCGCTGTCTCGAGCCGCTCGAGCGAGGCCTGCTGAGCCGGCGTGGCCTGCGGCTCGAACATGCCGCCGGCCAGAGCGGTCTGAAGCGCCTCGGGGTTGGTTGGGTCGAGCTCGGCAACGGCAGACTCGATCGCGGACATGTCCACGGTGATGCCGCGGGCGTACTCGTCGACGAGCGAGAGGAGGTGCGAGCGCAGCCAGGGCACGTGGGCGAACAGCCGCTGGTGGGCCGCCTCACGCAGGGCGAGGTAGAGCCGCACCTGGTCCTCGGGGACGCCGATGCCCTCGCCGAAGGCGACGACGTTGGTGGGGACGAGCGCGGCGACGCCGGCCGGGCCGAGCGGCAGGCCGATCTCGGTCGAGCTGACGACCTCGCCGGCGAGCATGCCGAGCGCCTGGCCCACCTGGCTGCCGAACATCGCGCCGCCGATCTGCTTGAACATGCCGCTCAAGGCGCCGCCCATCGCGGCCATCTCGGGCGGCATCGACTCGGCGAGCTGGCCACCGGGCGCAGAGAGCGCCGAGAGTGCGTCGACCACTCGCTGGGCGACCGGGTCGGCCAGCGTCGACCAGACGGGCAGCGTCGCCTGGACCCAGCGCTTGCGGCTCCAGGCCTCGGTCGTACGGATGCCCGTGGGCAGCGGCGTGACCCCGTCGAGCCACAGGTCGGCCAGGCGAAGGGCCTCGCTGACGGCCTGGGTCTGGCCAGGGCTGATCATGAGATCGGACTCCCCGGCGGACTCAACGGCCACATCTCGGGCAAGATCCCAGTTGACCGGACCACCCGACCACGACATGAGGTCTGCGAACCGATGCAAGGCAGCCGACAGATCGGCCTGACCGCCACCGCCGCCGAACAGCGCGAACGGGTCCTGCGGGTTGCCGCCGGAGCCCTTCCCGTCGTCGTTGGGCGGCTGGAAGCCGAAGGGCAGGTCACTCATGTCGTCACTCCCGATCCCGAGGATGCAGCCCGGTTGAGCAGCCACCCCGCGCCTGGTGTCAGGCTGACGCTCATGCGCCACTCCACCGTAACCACGGTAGGGTGCCTGTGAGTTCCCAGGCTCCTCCCGTTCGCGCAGGGCGCACACGCAAGCCGGTCGTCGCGGTGAGCGGTGCGGCCGGCGGCATCGGCGCGGCCCTCGCGGCCGTGCTCGTCGACGACCCCACCGTGCGCAAGGTGATCGCCATCGACGACCACCGGGGCGAGCAGCCCGACGCCACGTGGCGGGTGGCCGACGTCCGCGACCCCGCGCTGGCCAGCAAGCTCACCGGCGTCGACGTCCTCGTCCACCTCGCCATTGACCTGGGAGTCGACGCGCCGGCGGTCGAGCGCCGCGCACTCAACGTCCGCGGCACCACCGTGGCGCTCACCGCAGCGGCGGCCGCCGGCGTCAAGCGGGTCGTCCTCATCACCAGCGCGATGGTGTACGGGTCGCAAGCGCCGCACGACGGTCCGCTGGGCGACGACGCCGAGGTCCTCGCCGACCCCGACGACTCGGTCCTCGGTGACCTGGTCGAGATGGAGGCCGTCGTCGAACGGGCGCGCCGGGCCCATCCCTGGCTGGAGATCTCGGTGCTTCGGCCGGCGCCGCTCGTCGGGCCCGGCATCGACTCCGTGGTCACCCGCCACTTCGAGGCGCCGCGGCTGCTGGTGCTACGCGGGTCGGCGCCGCTGTGGCAGTTCTGCCACGTCGACGACCTGGTCACCGCCCTGCAGGTGGCGGCGCTGGGCCCGTACCTCGTCTCCGCCAACGTGGCCGGCGACGGCTGGCTGAGCCAGGAGGACGTCGAGCGGGTGAGCGGCCTGCGCCGCATCGAGCTGCCCGCGTCGGTCGCCATCTCGACGGCTGAGCGGCTGCACCGCATCGGCATCACGCCGGCGGCCTCGAGCGAGCTGTCGTTCCTCGTTCACCCTCTCGTCGTGACCACCCTTGCGCTGACGGGGGCCGGATGGGTGCCGTCGTTCGACAACGAGGCGGCGCTCGAGGTGCTGCTCGAGGAGTCGGCCCGGCATACCGCGCTCGGCACCCGCCGGCTTGACCGTAAGGACGCCACCCGGGCGGCCGCCGCGTCCGCTACGGTGGCGCTCGTCGGCACGGCGGCTCTCGTCCGACGTGCCCGCAAGCGGAGGCGCAGCTGATGAGCGACGACGTGATCCGGCTGCTGGCGATCAGGGACACCCCGCTGTCCGTCGACGAGGTGCTCGCCGCCGTCGCCGACCCCCGGGCCGGCGGGGTTGTCACCTTCGTGGGCAACGTGCGCGACCACGACGACGACCGACCGGTGACCGAGCTTGGCTACACCGCCCACCCGAGTGCCCTCGACGAGCTGCGCCGGGTCGCTGAGGCGGTAGCCGCCGCGTACCCCGTCTACGGCTTGGCGGCGGTCCACCGTACGGGCGACCTGGCGGTGGGGGAGGCGGCCGTGGTCGTTGCCGTCTCGTGCGCCCACCGGGGAGAGGCCTTCGAAGCCGCGCGCCGACTCATCGACGACCTCAAGGAGCAGGTGCCGCTGTGGAAGCACCAACGGTTCGCAGACGGAGATGAGGAGTGGGTGGGCAGCCCGTGACGAGTCTCGGCGGGTCGGCCTACCATGGAACCTTCCGTTGACCGCCGAGTGTGGAAGTTGGCCATGAAGATCCTCGCCTGGGTCGCCGTCCCCATCGTGGTGACGATGCTGGCGTGGCTGGTCAACCGCATCGCCGCCCGGCCCAAGGCGGCGCCGACGCCCGAGCAGAGCATGGAGGCGCACCAGCGCTTCCTCCAGGTGCTCGAGACCCCGGTCCCCTCGCCACAGCCCTCGCGATGGACGGCGCAGATCGCCAAGCCGCGGCCGCCCAGCAAGACCACGACGCGGCCCTGACTCCTCGGCTCCGCCGTTCGGCCCACGCAGCCGGGTGATCTTCTCGACCGTATGCCCGCGAACGCTCAATATCGCGCAGCTCCGTGCCGAGGCCGTGAAGGTCATCGACCTGATCGAGAGGGGTCCTCCCCGTGGAGCACGTCGTCTTTTACCCTGGTGCCGATGGCGCCGAGGCGTTCCGCAGGGCTGCCGACCTCGAGGGGGCCGTCCGTCTGGTCGAGAGCCTCCGCAACGACCAGGGCATCGGGGACGTGAGCGTCTTTTCGCTCAGCCCAGTGCCGCTGGCGTTCCGCACCTACGTCCACGTCGAGCTGCCGGTGAGCGAGGAGGCTGACGCCGCCCCGTCGTTCGAGGACGCGTCGATCCCGCCGCCGCCGCTCCCGCCGACCGAGGAAGGGTTCGAGGAGCCCGCGCCGTTCGAGGAGCCCGCGCCGTTCGAGGTCGCTGAGTCGTTCGAGGAGCCTGAGTCGTTCGAGGCCCCGGAGTCGTTTGAGGCGCCCGTCGAGACCGCCGAGCTGGTCGAGGAGCCGGCTGAGCCTGAGGTCGAGGTTGAGGCTGCGCCCGCCATCTCCGAGTTCGTCGAGCCTGAGTTCGCCGCGCCGCCGGCCCCTCCCGCGCCGCCCAGTGACTTCTTCGAGCCGATTGAGGAGCAGGAGGCCTTCTTCGAGGTCGCCGAGGTTGAGGTCGTCGAGGCTCCCGTTGAGCCCGAGATCGTCGAGGTCGCCGACGTCTGGAGCGAGTCCGAAGCACCCGACGTCGCGTGGGCTGACCACGAGGTGTGGGCCGAGACCGAGCCGGTCGACGACGAGCCATGGGCCGAGCCGGCCCAGGCCGAGTTCGAGGCCACCGACTGGAGCGAGATCCCGGCCGTTGCCGAGAACCCCGAGCCGGTGCTGGATGACAACGCGCCCATCGCTATTCCGGAGTATCGCGAGTCCGAGGAGGAGCTGCCCCCGCTCACCCTCGCGCCCGGCCCGCTGCTCTTCGACGGCGACGGCGCCCCGATCGGCACCAGCGGCACGTACGACCTGGTTGAGGAGGCCCCGGCCGAGCTGACCGACCTCATCCCGGCCGACTTCAACGACCTGATCCCCAAGGACATCGTTCACGGCGACCTGGCCCGCGCGGCCGAAGAGGCTCCTGCGCAGGAGCCCATCGTGGAGGCCCCAGCCGTGCAGGCCGTGGCCGAGGAGGTGCCCGCCCCGTTCGAGCCCGCCCCGTTCGAGGGTGTGCCCGCCCCGAGCACCGACGACCTCCCCCCGATGGACGTCGCCGAGATCCCGGCCGACGTCTCGTCGATCGAGGCCTTCGAGGCCAACCCGATCCCGGCCGCCCGCGAGACCACCGACGAGCCGGCCACCGCCCACCGCGAGGGCCCCCGCGGCCTCGGCTTCTTCGGCGGCTGAGACAGCAACCGCACAGCAGGGTACGGGCAACGGCGGCACCTTCGGGTGCCGCCGTTGTTGCGTTCGTGGGTAGGTAGGCTCGACGAATGGCCCGCCGCGTCGTGACGCTCGTCCTGTCGACCGCCCTCGTCCTGGCGATGGTGCTGGTCGGCGCCCAGCTGCACGTGCCGTACGCAGGACTCGGGCCCGGACCGACGTACAACACGCTCGGCACCGACAGCAAGGGCGCGCCGTTGATTCAGGTGACCGGCCGCGCGACCTATCCGACGAGCGGTCACCTCAACCTGGTGACGGTGTCGGTCAGCGGAGGCCCGCACTACCCGATGGACCTGGGCAAGGCGCTGCGCTACCTGTTCGACAAGCACGTCGAGCTGGTGCCCGAGAGCGAGATCTTCCCGCCCGGCCAGACGTCGGAGCAGGTGCAGCAGCAGGACAACCAGCAGATGCAGCAGTCGCAGAGCTCGGCCGAGGTGGCGGCGCTGGGCGAGCTGGGCATTGCCCCGACCGGCGTCCAGGTCTTCGAGGTGACCGCCAAGAAGCCGGCGTTCGGGGTGCTCAAGCCGGCCGACCAGATCGTCAGCATCGACGGCCAGCCGGCGACCTCCGAAGACGCGGTGACCAGCCTGATCCAGAAGCACAAGGTCGGCGACAAGGTCACGATCGGGGTCACGCGCGACGGCAAGCCGCTGACGTTGTCCGTGGGCACCGTGGCATCGGCCGACAAGACGCCGCACCCGCAGATCGGCGTGGTGTTGCAGCCAACATGGCCGTTCACCGTCTCGATCCACGTCGACTCCGTCGGCGGCCCGAGTGCGGGCATGATGTTCGCGCTCGGCCTCATCGACAAGCTCACCCCCGGCGACCTCACTGGAGGCAAGTTCATCGCGGGTACGGGCGAGATCGAGAACGACGGCACCGTCGACCCAATCGGTGGCATCACGCAGAAGATGTACGGGGTCCGACAGGCCGGCGCGCAGTACTTCCTTGCACCGGCGGGCAACTGCAACGACGTGGTCAGTGGCGGCATCCCCTCGGGCCTGCAGGTCATCAAGGTGACCAAGCTTCACGACGCGCTCGCCGCCGTGAAGGCGATCGCTGCCGGTCAGGCTTCGACGCTGCCCGTCTGCACGGCTACCAGCTCCTAGTCCTCGGTAAAGGTCTCGAGCAGGGCGTTGGCCAGCCCGGGCGCGAGGTCGGGGCCGAACACGATCTCGTCCGCGGCACCGTCGAGCGCCGGCGTCGTCCCGTCGTACCGGAGCCGTAGCGCGGCCATGCGGGTGCCGTCACGAAGCACGCCGACGGCGAGCCGCACCTCACGGCGGTCCGGCCGCTCGGCCACCCACGCGGCAGCCTCCTCGGGGTCGTCCGGCGCCTCGGCGTCCGCGCCTGGCGGCAGCACCAGGACCTCGTTGACGACGGCGCATCCCGCGACCTCGGGCGGCCAGCCGATCTGGGCCAGCAACTCATCGAGGGGTACGTCCTCGAGGCCGTCCTGCTCGACCGGTGTCAACGACCCCGGCGCGGCGTCGACGGGCATGCTCGCGTCGATGCCGAGGCGGGCGGCGATGCCGGGCTCGCGCCGTACCAGATCGGTCGTGTCCACCAGGGCGAACAGCCGGGGCTGCTGGTCCCAGCCGCCTGCGGCCACGTAGAGCTCGATCTCCGTCATCACGGCCGTCAGCTGGTCTGTCATGCGGTCATCTTGGCGTGCAACGGTTTGGCTGGCACCGCGGGGGTCGGTATAGTCCTCAGAGCACACCGACGCGGGGTGGAGCAGCTCGGTAGCTCGCTGGGCTCATAACCCAGAGGTCGCAGGTTCAAATCCTGCCCCCGCTACCATCGCAAGGCAACAGGCTCGGCGCCTCGGCGCCGAGCCTGTTGTGTTTGCGGCTTCCTTCCCGAGCAAGTCCTCACTCGGTGGTCAGCAGGCCGCTTGGCCGAAGACCCGGTCACGGCCTCGGTGAGCGTACGGCCGACACGATGAAGAAGAGTCCCCCCAGCACCGCGTACCCGGTGAGGCCGCCCAGCGTGGGCTTGTCCGCGGCTGCCATCACGTTGAAGGCTGCGCCTGCCAAGGTCGAAATCGATCCGCTCAGGATCATCGCCCACTGGCCGCCCAGCGTGCGGCGTCGCAGGGCCACAGTCAGTTGCAGAAGTCCGGAGACCGTCGCCCACGCTCCGAACACGTGCAGGGCGGCGGCGGTGCTGTCGGCGCTGGCCAGGGCCAGTGCGATCACGGCGAGCAAGCTGAGGCCCGCGTTGACCAACTGCACGTTGCCGGTCGATGTGCCACGACCGGCGCGGGCGTCGATCAGAGAGGCTGTCACGTCGATGACGGGATAGCCGACCAGGAAAGCAATGCTGGCCGCGTCGAGTGAGCCGGAGACGACGGCGAACCCGACGGCCCACAGCAGGGCGAGTGCCCCGCGGACGGCGTAGACACCGCGCGGTGATGCGTGGCGGTCAGTGGCTTGAGCAGGAGCGTCGGAAGCGACCAAGGCGGTCATCGGAGGCCTTTCGGGAAGGGATGGTCTGACTGCTCCAGCCTCGCGTCCCACGACCTGTCTGGCGTCGCACCATGGGGTGATCCTCGGTACCAGACCGGACTCGCTCTGGTACCCAGCGTCATACCGTGCGGCGACGTGGCCGCTGCGCTGGCTCTCTAGGCTGGTGAAGCAACCCGACCTCGCAGACGAAGGGAGCCCGCGCTGATGACCAACACGTGGAGGGCTCTGTCGTTGCGTGGCCGTCGGACCGGCCTCGCGCACGGGTCGGTGATCGTCGCGGTACGGGCTGCCGTGCTCTTGATGATCCCGATGATCGTCCTGATCGGGCCGGCCGCCACCGGGGCGACACGTGCGGCGCAGATTGCCTGCCTCGCCCTCGGAGTCGCGGCCGGGCTTGGCTGGGCCGCCATCGCCTGGCACGCGAGAGCTGAGCGGGCCACCGGCCACCGTTTTCTCGTGGCCGCCTTCGTCGTCATGGCGACTGCCTCAGCGGCCTGCACCACCCGGCACGGCGGCGCGCTGATTGCGTTCGCCTTGATCGCCGCTATCTCCGCGGGCGGTCTCAGCCGGCTCGTCGACGGGTGGATCGTCGGAGGGGCCGCGGTCGTGGCCATCGTTGGCGGCGCCGTGGTCGCGGGGACCAGCATCGGCGATGCACTGGGCTACAGCACGGGCGTGCTCCTGGCGCTGCTGATGGGGCAGACGCGGCGGTCCTATCTCGTCCAGGCCCAGCAGACTGCGCTCCTGCTCGACCAGGCCGAGCTCCTGCGCTCCGAGCAGACGCAGGTTGCCACGCTCAGCGAGAGAGCTCGCATTGCCCGCGAGATCCACGACGTGCTCGCCCATTCCCTCGGCGCTCTGGGCATCCAGATCCAGGCGGCACGGGCGCTGCTCGAGGAGCAGCAGGACACCGACCAGGCCGTCGCCGTGCTCACCCGCGCCCAGCGCATCGCCGCCGAAGGCCTCGACGAGACGCGACGAGCGGTCTACGCCCTGCGTACCGACTCGCGTCCCCTCGACCAGGAGGTCGCCGCCCTCGCCGCCGCTCATCGGATGGCACACAGTGTGCCGGTGCACGTCGAGATCCGCGGTCCGGTCCGGTCGTTGCCGCCGGACGCCGCCCTCGCCCTGTTGCGCACCGCCCAGGAGGCACTTGTCAACGCCGCCAAGCACTCGCCCGGCGAACCCATCAGCCTCGAGCTGGAGTACGGCGCGACGCAGACCCGCCTACAGGTAAGCAATCCGCTCGTCCGCGAGCCGCTGCCCGAGGCCGGCCTACGGACCATCCATGGCGGGTTCGGCCTCGTCGGCATGCGAGAACGCCTGCTGCTACTGCAAGGAACCCTCACGGCTAGCGTGCAGGGGGGCCTGTGGGAAGTGGATGCGCGGGTGCCGCGATGACGGCAACTCAGCGCGATGCGGGCGAGCTGCGCATCATCATCGCCGACGACCAGGCCAGCGTCCGCGAAGGGCTCGTCCTGCTGCTCAATCTGATGCCCGGGATCACGGTGGTCGCCTCAGCCGCGGACGGGCAGCAGGCTTTGGATCTCGTGGCCGAGCACCGACCGGATGCCATTCTGCTGGACCTGCACATGCCTGTGCTCGATGGCATTCAGACGGCCACCGTCCTGACCGCACGCCATCCCGAGGTCGCCATCGTCGTGCTCACCACGTTCGCGGACGACACCTCCATCCTCGGGGCGCTGCACGCAGGCGCCCGCAGCTATCTGACGAAGAACGCCGACCGGACCGAGATCGCCCACGCCTTGCGCAGTGCGGCCAGTGGGCTGTCCGTGCTCGACCCGGCCGCTCGCGCGGTGCTGCTCGCCGCCGCCGGGCCCAGCGCCCCTGCGCAACCGAGGATGCTGCTGCCCGACGGTCTGACGTCGCGTGAGGCCGAGATCCTGGCCCTGCTCGCCGCCGGCTGGACCAACCCCGAGATCGCAGCCCACCTCGTCCTCAGCCACCACACCATCAAGACGCACATCAACCGCATCTTCAGCAAAACCGGATCCCGGGACCGGGCGGCAGCCGCCGCCTACGCCCGCGACCACGACGTCGTACGACCGGAGTCGCCGCACGCACCTCGTTGAGCCCAGCCGGTGCTCAGCGCACGGTGACTGTCCGGGTGGCTGCGACTCCCGTGAGGAAGCCGTGGAACGCTGCCACGCGAACGCGGATCTTCCAGGTGCCCGGGGTCGTCAGTTGGACGCTCGCGCCGTACCGGCTCTTGCTCGACACGATCGCGTGGCTGACCGTGATCCATTTCGCGCCCATCTTGCGCTCGACGACGACCCGTGCGCCAGACAGCGTGGGCGAGACCGCCCCCGTGACGGTGATCCGCGCGTTGCGCAGCGCCCGCGAAGCCGAGAGGTGGGCGCTGACGACTGTCCGGACGTTGACCTTGACCGACCCTCCGGTGACGGCCGGGTTGGTGGCGGTGACCACCCGGTACGAGGCGGTGGCCGCGGCACGGAGAGTCGCCGCCGCCACCCCGTTCGCGTTGGTGGTCAAGGTCGCGACGGTCGCCCATGCGTGGTTGGGCACCTGGCGCTGCAGGGTGACTCGCGTGCCGGCCAAGGGCGAGGCCCCGCTCGTGACAGCCGCCTTGAACGTGACCTTGCCGTGGTAGGCGACGGTCGTGCCGCTCGCCGAGAACGTGAGGCGGGTTGTGGTGTCTGGCGCGGGACTGGTCACGGCCAGGACGACGCCCGCTGCTCCGTTGCCCTGCGCGTTGCGCCCGATGATGGTGACCAGGTAGGGCGTGCTCGGCGTCAGGCCGGTCACGACGATCGAGGGACTGGTCACCGACTCGAGGACACCGTCCACGTTGACCTCGTACGACGTTGCGCCGTCGGCCGGGGTCCAGGTCAGGTGGAAGCCGGTGTCGCTCAGGTTGGAGACGGCGATCGCGCTGACCGCACCCGGCGCCGGCAGGGTTGCCGTACTGAAGTCAGCCGAAGTCGTGAAGTTGGCTGTGGCAAGAGCTCCCGCCCCGGCAGCGTTGATCGCACGGACCTGCACGGTCTGGGCAGCACCGGCCGCGAGTCCGATGAGGTCGAAGGACCTGCCGGACGGCGGCAGGTCGATGGCGTGGCCGTCGGGGGTGACGATCTCCCAGCCGGAGACCGGGGCGTACGGCAGGGGAGTGGCGGGCGTCCAGCTGACCGAAGCCGTCGAGGTGTGAATGCCGGAGACGCTTACCGCCGGAGCCGCTGGGGCACAGGCACCGCCGGTGTGGTTGACGACGCCGGCCGTGTTGTCCCGCCAGCCGGCGAACGTGTTGCCCTCGACGTCGGCGGCGGCGTTGCCGCTGGAGATGATGCCGGTGTCCCAGACATCAAGGCCCGCAGGGTCTTCTGCGCTGCGACCGATCAAATTGCAGGTCACCACCACGGCGGTCGAGGACTCGACGTCCACGCCGACGTCGGTGCCGGGGCCGTCGAGCACGTTGTCGCTGACGGTGAGGGTGCCGGCCTGGTAGCCCAGCACCGCCGTCGCGTTCCAGTCGGTGTTGCCGTCCCAGTCGTTGCCGGTGATGGTGTTGCCCGACACGACCGCGTTGGCGCCGTACGCGACCACCACCGAGTTTGCTGCGGTGACCTTGTCCGTACGCACCCCCGAAGGCGATGCCGACTGACCGACGACGGAGTTGGTGAGGCGCCCGTTGACATCGCCCCGGATGTCGACGCCGGCCTTCTGGTAGTCGGTGACGGTGACGTCGTCGAGGGTGACGAAGGCGTGGAAATTGGGGTCCAGGGGGTGGGTGCGGTTGTCGACCAAGATGCCCTTGCCCTCCTGCACACCATTGCCGTGGCTGACGCCGTCGACGGTGGTGTTGGTGACCGACCCGGAGGCGGCCAGGAACTTGATCCCCTCGAGGTCGCCGCCGGAGTTCTTGCCTGCGTTGTCCCATGCAGGCGTGGTGTGCACGGACAGGTTGCGGATGTTCATGGACGTGCCGGCGTTCTGCAGGATCGCCCCCTGGAAGGAGGTGTTCGCCGTCTCGGTGCCGATCAGGCTGTGGCCCGCGCCGTCGACAGTCCAGCCGTCCGGCACAGTGACCGTGAAGGCGGTGCTGCAGTCGGAAAGCATGGTGAACGTCTTCGTGGCCCCGTCCTGAGTCACCTGGCATTGACCGAGGCCGTTGTCGACGTCGTAGTCCGTCGTCGTTCCGTCGAGCCCCAGGCTGAGCCCGTCGACGTAGGCGGTCGTGTTCGCGTACGCATCGCCGTAGTTGGTGTCGCCGTACACGACGGAAGCGCGGATCGCCAGCAGAGCCGGGTCCGTGGCCTTGGCGCTGGCCTCGGCGGCGGCGAGGGTGTACGACGTGCCCTTGGTCAGGCCGCCGACGTTGTAGCGCGCGACCCAGCCACCGATGCTGGTGTCCCAGTCCTGCCACGTCCCCGGAGTGATGGCAGGCGTGCCCGCGACGTTGCCCGGAGTCCAGATCAGGTTCTGGTACGTCTGTCCGGGGGCGGCCGACGCGTCGTAGAGCTCGACGGACAGGTAGGGAGCCAGGGTGCCGGACTGGGTGCGGTAGTTCAGCTCGGTGAGCCGGGTCGGGTCGATGCCGGCGCCGGGGAAGGTCTCGGTCAGGTAGATCTTGCCCGACCGGTTCGGGGTGCCCGGCGTTCCGGGACCGGTCGCCAGCGCGAGGCTGCCCATGCCGTGAGCCCCGCTCGGGCCGGTGACGAAGGTCGCCGTGGCGCTGGAGACGATGGCCGGCTCGTACTCCTTGATGATGCTCCAGCCGTTGAGTCCGCCGAAGACAGTCGCGGCGGCGAGCAGCTGGGTACCCGGAGCCGCTGCTGCCGAAGCCGCCGGCAGTACTAGGACAGCTCCGCCTACCAGGCCGGAGAGCGAGAGGGCTACCAGCGCCCTAGTCATGTCCGCGCGCATCTGCGTCTGTCCTTCGCTGTCTGGCCGATTTGTGCCGTATTGGCTGGCTACCGATGGCTCAAGTGATCGGTCCGCGCGGACGCGGTCCTAGTCATATCGGTCTAGCCCGCTAGTCCGCGCTCGGCTGAACGGCGCAATGCTTTCTCGGCGGCACTGCTGCTCGAGAGTGACGTCTGCGGCGACTCGCCCCAGTGACGAGACCGAACTCTTCTGCGTCTCCCTCGACCGCCCTCACCGGTCGGCTCCGCCTGGTGAACGAGGTGCAACTGGCGGCAGAGCAGCCTGCTTGTGTGTTCATCGACCGCCACTCGCCGAGGCCGGCTGGAGCGTTCAGCACAAGAGGGATCTCAACCTGTTCGCCGGTCGGGGAGTGGCGGTCAGGGAAGCGATCATGGCGGCAGGCCAGGGACGTGCGGACTACTTGCTGTACGTCGACACGCACTTCACCAACGGGTTCGACCCCAGCCCCGCGGGCCGGGCGGGAGATGGCTTGCCCGCAGCCGGAGACCCTGGATCGGGGTCTGCGCGACGCGGGGGCGACGCCGCGGCTCCGACCGGGCGGGTCAATGTCAACCGCTAGCCCAACCTCCTCACGGAGGGTCTGCGCCCGGCGCAGATCGAGGCGGTCACCGGCATCGAGCGGAGCCTGCCGGAGCAGCGTTTCGAGCGGTCGCTGGTGCCGATGGCCACGGGTTCTGGCAAGACCTTCACCACGTGGTGCCGTACGCGAGCATCGTCCAGCAGCGATACGTCGGCTTGCTAGCCCATCACGAGCAGGCAAGGGGTGTCGTCAACGAGCAGCAGCGCTGGTGGCTGGACAGAATCGTTGAAGTGATCGCTACCAGCGCTGGCATCGACGACGACCTGGACAACGCTGCCCTTCACTGAACGCAGAGGCATCAGCGGCGCGATCCGTGACCTTGGATCCGATGTTGGACGCTACGTCGACCGGATCAATGAGGAGCTGACCGCTTGAAGCTAGCCGCCGCGCTTGGTCGTGTTGGGCTGCTGGCCCTTCTCGATGTAGGTGATCAACCTCGGGTCGGGCTGGTACGGCGGCGGAGGGGGGACCGTTACCGGAGGCTCGGCCTGCGGCGGTGGTGTGGTGCTCTCAGCCATGGTGACCTCCAACGATGATGCCTATGGCCAGCGTAACTGCCCCGAGTCCCAAGAACAGGACCGCCAGCTTCATGAGTCCGGCCTTGCGGCCGAGCTCGACGCCGCCTTGGCTGATCATCTGGACTTGGGTGTCGTGCAGTCGCAACTTCGTGAAGTCCTCGTCGGCCCGCAGGTAGTCACGGAGGTTTGCTACGTCTAGCGTCGGCATCCATCTCGGGAAGAATGCGCTGGCGGCGAGCAACGCGGAGAGTGCGAGAAGAGGAAGACTAGCGTCCCGCGACCACTCGCTCACGTTGGGTCACAACGTGATCAGGCCGCCCGCGAAGCCGAGCAGGATGCCTGCCTTCGAGTCCAGCGCATCGAAGTGGGCGAGTTGGGCAGCCCGCTCGTCGCGGGTGCACCTCAGGTGACGACCTATTGGGTGTATGAGAACTGGCGGGCACGGGGGCACCGCGCCACGGTGCACCTCAGCGAGTGCAGCCACTGCAAGGGCGGCCTTGGGCAGGCGGGCGGGACCGCGGACAGCAACGGACGTTGGCTTGGGCCCTTCGGGGACCCGGCCTCAGCCGAGGACGCCGGACGCCGCGCTGGTGCTGAGACACGCCGATGTGGTCACTGCTGGCCGTGAGTGGGCAGGCTGCGCGGTTGCGACCCCCTGTGGTCCGGCAGCGACTGCTCCCTCCTGGCGTGACTATCTGATCCGATCGATATCGTTACTTTTGGATATGGACCTAGCTGATCCGATACGGGCGGCTACTGAGGGTCCCGACGCCTACGTGCCTGCATGTCTAGGGCCGCGGCACAAGGCCGCTGCGGAAGGCGTAGATCGCGAGCTGGGCGCGGTCGCGTGCGCCCACCTTGGCCAGCAGGTGGCCGACGTGGGTCTTCGCGGTGCCAGCGGTGATGTGCAAGCGCAACCCGATCTCGGCGTTGGACAGCCCCTCGGCCACCAGCAGCAGCACGTCGCGTTCGCGTTCGGTGACACCGAGCGTCGCAGGAGAAGCCGGGGGAGAGGCGAGCTCGGGGCGGGCTGCGAACTCGGCCAACAGCCGGCGGGTGATGCCGGGGGACAGCAGCGCATCCCCGGCGGCGACGGTGCGCACCGCCGCGATCAGCTCGCGCGGGGGTGTGTCCTTGAGCAGGAACCCGCTGGCGCCCGCTCGCAGCGCCGCATAGACGTACTCGTCAAGGTCGAACGTGCTGAGGATCAGGACCTTGGCCGGCGTGCTCGTGGTGATGAGCCCGGTCGCCTCGATGCCGTCCATCCGCGGCATCCGCACGTCCATCAACACGACGTCCGGCGCCAGCTCGAGGACGGCCGCGACGGCGTCCACCCCGTTGCCGGCCTCGCCGATGACGTTGAGATCGTCTGCTGTGCTGAGGATCCCGCTCAGCCCCGCCCGTACGAGGACCTGATCGTCAGCCACCACCACGGTGATGCTCATCTGCTGTCAGCGCTGACAAAGGCCCGCAGTGGCATTGTCGCGAGGACGGCGAAGCCGCCGCTTTCGCGGGTCCCGGTGACCAGCTCGCCTCCGCACAGGTGCACCCGTTCCCGCATGCCGGCCAGCCCATGACCTCCCGTCGCCGAGGGGTGGGGACCGCGTCCGTCATCGGTCACCGAGATGCGCAGCTCGGTCTCGGTGAACGAGATGGACACCTCCGCATGAGCTGCCGCAGCGTGCCGCACGACGTTGGTCAGGGCCTCCTGAACGATCCGGTACGCGGTCAGCTCTAGACCGGCGGGGAGCTCGGGGCGGCGGCCGGTCAGCCGTAGCGTGACCTCAACGCCTGCCCGGGAAGTCAGTGCTACCAGGCTTTCCAGCTCGTCGAGGCGGGCGGCAGGGGTGAGCTCGGCTGTGCCGTCCTCGCGCAGCATTCCCAGCAGCCGCCGCATCTCGACCAGCACGTCGCGACCGGTGCTCTCGATCGCGCCCAAGGCAGCGGCTGCCTCCCGCGGTCGGTCGCCGATGACCAGATGGGCGAAGCCAGCCTGCACGGTGATGACGCTCATGCTGTGGGCCACGATGTCGTGCAGCTCGCGGGCGATCCGCAGCCGTTCCTCCGTTGCCGCCGCTGACGCACGTTCCTCCTGGCGTCTGGCCATGCTCTCTGAGTAGCGGCGCTGGGCACCGAGGGCGATGCCGACCATCCAGCAGGTGACCAGGACCAGCCCGAAGGGCACGATGGCTCCGCTGTGCGCAAAGTCCGGCAGTGCGGTGGCCACCGGCGCGGTCAGCCCGGCAGCGAGGGCTGTCCAGCCGAGCCGGCGGGGGAGCCGGGCAGCGCAGGCGGCCAGTGCGCAGCCGACCGGGAACAACGCGATGAAGGCGATCTCGGTGTCCAGCGGGGCGAGCCCTGCCAAGGTGAGCGCTAAGCCGAGGCTGATCACCGGCCGGGTGCGCGTCAGCAGCACGGAGACGAGGCTGAGCCCGGCCACGGCAACGACCAACCATGCCGAGCGGGTACGGGACGCCATCACCGCCGCGGACAGAGTCCCGTACAGCAGGCAGAGCGTGACGTCCACGAGCAGCCACTGGCGTGGACGGAGTCGTTGGAGCAGGGGAGGTCTCGGCTCGGAAAGGACCGGCATCGGCTCAGCGTAGCCATCCGGAAAGCCGATCGCCTCTGCCTCCAGGCAGAGCCGGGGCGGTCTCATGACTCTGCCGCCAGGGCGACGACGCGGAGGCTGCCGACAGGCACGGTGGGATACCTGCCGTTGCCGAGGAGCCGCTCATGTTGACCGCACGTTCGCTCACCAAGCGGTACGGGTCCGTCCTGGCCGTCGACGACCTGACCTTCGACGTCCTGCCGGGACGGGTGACCGGGTTCCTCGGTCCCAACGGGGCCGGCAAGTCCACGACCCTGAGGATGTTCCTCGGTCTGGACACCCCGACGTCCGGCAGCGCGCTCGTCGGCGGCAGACCGTACCGCGAGATCCGACGCCCGCTGCGCGAGGTCGGCGCGCTGCTCGACGCGGGCGCGATCCACCCTGGCCGATCCGCCTTGATGCACGTGCGGTTCGCAGCGCAGGCCAATGACATCGGCTCGGAGCGGGTCACGCACGTGTTGCAGGTCGTCGGCCTGTCCGACGTCGCTCGGTCGAGGGTCGGCGGCTATTCGCTCGGCATGCGACAGAGGCTGGGCGTGGCCTTGGCGCTGCTCGGTGACCCCGGCGTCCTGCTGTTCGATGAACCGGTCAACGGGCTGGATCCCCAGGGCGTGGTCTGGCTCAGGACGTTGCTGCGCTCCCTCGCGGCAGAGGGCCGTACCGTGCTGGTGTCCAGCCATCTCATGACCGAGATGGCCCTCACCGCAGACCATTTGTTGGTTGTGGGCCGCGGGAGACTGCTGGCCGACGCGCCGCTGTCAGAGCTGCTCCGAGGTGGCGCCTCCCTCGAAGAGGTGTTCCTGCGGCTGACCGCCGACGAGGTCGACTTCCGCGCCACGGGGTTCCGGTGAAATCGCCGTCCCGCGGCGTCGTGCTCGCTGAGTGGACCAAGCTGAGGTCGCTGCGGTCGACCTGGCTCACCGTCGCGGTCGCAGTGCTGCTCAGTGCCGTCCTCGGCGCTCTCGCGGCAGAGTCGGCGGTCCACGCCTGGCCGACGATGGCCCCGCCGGACCGGGCGGCGTTCGACGCCGTGCAGACCAGCCTGGACGGGGGCATCTGGGCCGAGCTCGCGTTCGGGGTGCTCGGCGTGCTGTCCGTGAGCGCGGAGTACAGAACCGGACTGATCCGGACCACCTTCGTCGCGGTTCCGCAACGGGGAATGGTCCTGGCCGCCAAGGTCGTCGTGGTGTGCGGCGGCGCGCTCGTGGTCGGGGAGGCGCTCTCGTTCTCTACATTCCTTCTCGGCCAGGCGATCCTGTCCCAGCAACATCTGGCGGTCGGGGTGACCTCACCCCATGTCCTCCGGTCGCTCGTCGCCGCCGGCGCTTACCTGACCGTCCTGACCGCGGTCGGCATGGCTCTCGGGGCCTTGCTGCGGCACACCGCCGCGGCGATCGGGGCCTGGTTCGCGTTGCTCTACCTCGCCTATGGGTTCGCCAGGGCGTTGCAGGCCTGGAGCCACGTCCCCGACCGATGGCTGCTCGTCAACATCGGCGACTCGCTGACCCGGCTGCGACCGGCGCACGACACCTGGGTGCCGTCGCTTGCCGGCGCCGCTGCCGAGCTGGCCGTGTACGCGGCGGCGGCGTTGGTCCTGGCGGGCTGGCGGTTCCGTCAGGACCCGTGAGTCACAGGGACTCGTCGTACGCTCTTCATCTGCCGTTATCTTGACTGATTCAAGAAAACACGGAAGAGTCGGGGCGTGGCCACGACGTCGGAGCTCGAGCAGGCGCTGCGTGGTGCCGCGCTGCGGGTGACCCGTCCCCGGGTCGCCGTGCTCGCCGCCGTGCACGAGCACCCGCACTCCGACACCGACGCGATCATTCGGGCCGCTCGCGAGGACGTGGGGGACGTCTCCCACCAGGCGGTGTACGACGTGCTGCGGGCGCTCACCCTCTCGGGGCTGGTGCGCCGCATCGAGCCGGCCGGCTCGGTCGCGCGGTACGAGGCACGCATCGGCGACAACCACCATCACGCTGTGTGCCGGTCGTGCGGCGTCATCGCCGACGTCGACTGCGCTGTCGGCGCTACCCCCTGCCTGACCGCGTCCAACGACCAGGGCTTCGTCATCGACGAGGCCGAGGTCGTCTACTGGGGCCTCTGTGCCTCCTGCGTGACCAGCAACCCCTCCGCTCACTGAAGATCCCCTGCCCTGGAAGGAAAGCCCGTGACTGAGCACCATCACCACGATGCCGTCGTCGGAGACATGCAGTCCGCGGAGAGCGAGGCCCAGTGCCCCGTGGCGACCGTGGGTCCCCGCAACCACCCGACCGAGGGCGGAGGCAACCGCGACTGGTGGCCCAACCAGCTCAACCTGAAGATCCTGCGCAAGCACACCGATGTCGCCAACCCGATGGGTGACGGCTTCGACTACTCTGCCGCCTTCAAGACGCTCGACCTCGAGGCGCTCACCGCCGACGTCGACGCCCTCATGACCGACTCACAGGACTGGTGGCCGGCTGACTACGGCCACTACGGCCCGTTCTTCATCCGGATGGCGTGGCACAGTGCGGGCACGTACCGCATCAGTGATGGTCGCGGCGGCGCCGGAGCCGGCATGCAGCGGTTCGCCCCGCTCAACAGCTGGCCGGACAACGGCAACCTCGACAAGGCGCGTCGGCTGCTCTGGCCGATCAAGAAGAAGTACGGCAACAAGGTCTCGTGGGCCGACCTCATCGTCTTCACCGGCAACCGTGCCCTCGAGACCATGGGATTCGCCACGTTCGGCTTCGCCGGCGGACGTGCCGACGTGTGGGAGCCCGACGAGGACGTCTACTGGGGCCCCGAAAGCACCTGGCTCGGCGACGACCGCTACACCGGTGACCGTGAGCTCGAGGGACCGCTGGCAGCCGTGCAGATGGGGCTGATCTACGTCAACCCGGAGGGCCCCAACGGTCACCCGGACGCCCTCGCCTCGGCCCGCGACATCCGCGAGACCTTCGGTCGCATGGCCATGAACGACGAGGAGACCGTGGCGCTGATCGCCGGTGGCCACACCTTCGGCAAGACCCACGGCGCCGCCGACCCCAACCTCTACGTCGGCCCGGAGCCTGAGGGCGCCCCGCTCGAGGCACAGGGTCTTGGCTGGCTCAGCACCTATGGCAGTGGCAAGGGCCGCGACGCGATCACCAGTGGACTCGAGGTCACCTGGTCGCCGACCCCGACCCGCTGGTCCAACAGCTACCTCGAGGCGCTGTTCGGCTACGAGTGGGAGCTGACCGCCAGCCCCGCCGGAGCCAACCAGTGGACCCCCAAGGACGGCGCCGGAGCCAACACTGTGCCCGACCCCGAGGACCTCTCGCTCAGCCGTCCCCCGACGATGCTGACGACCGACCTCGCCCTGCGCATCGACCCGGTGTACGAGCAGATCTCGCGGCGCTTCCTCGAACACCCGGACCAGTTCGCCGATGCCTTCGCACGGGCGTGGTTCAAGCTGACGCACCGCGACATGGGTCCGATCCAGCGCTACCTCGGACCGCTGGTACCGTCGGAGGAGCTGATCTGGCAGGACCGGGTGCCTCCGGTCACCCATGAGCTGGTCGACGCTGGCGACGTGGCCGCGCTCAAGGCCCAAGTCCTTGCTACGGGGCTGTCGGTGTCGCAGCTCGTTTCCACCGCATGGGCGTCGGCCTCGACGTTCCGCGGCAGTGACAAGCGCGGCGGCGCCAACGGTGCCCGCATCCGGCTGCAGCCGCAGTCCGGCTGGGAGGTCAACAACCCCGACGAGCTCGCCACGGTGCTGCGCACTCTCGAGGGTGTCCAGGCGACGTTCAACGCTGATGGTCAGCAGATCTCACTCGCTGACCTGATCGTGCTTGCCGGCGCCGCCGGCGTGGAGAAGGCGGCCAAGGACGCGGGTCACGACGTTCAGGTGCCGTTCACTCCTGGCCGCACTGACGCCTCGCAGGAGCAGACGGACGTCGAGTCCTTCGCGGCTCTCGAACCGACCTCCGACGGGTTCCGCAACTTCCCCGGCAAGGGCCACCGCCTCCCGGCGGAGTATCTCCTCGTCGACCGGGCCAACCTGCTCAACCTGAGCGCGCCCGAGATGACCGTGCTGGTCGGCGGTCTGCGCGTGCTCGGTGCCAACACCGGGGGTTCCACGGTCGGTGTGCTCACCGCGCGTCCGGGCCTGCTGACCAACGACTTCTTCGTCAACCTGCTCGACATGGGGACGACGTGGAAGTCGACGGCCGGCGATGCGGACACGTACGAGGGTCGCAACGGCGCAGGCGAGGTCACCTGGACCGGCAGCCGTGTCGACCTGGTCTTCGGCTCCAACTCCGAGCTGCGCGCTGTCGCCGAGGTCTACGCGAGCGACGACGCCCAGGCCAAGTTCGTCACGGACTTCGTCGCGGCGTGGAGCAAGGTCATGGAGCTCGACCGGTACGACCTGGTGTAGGTGTTCGACAGATCGACCTCGCAGGCCTGGCCACCGGACGGTGACCAGGCCTGCGACGTTGTTTCGCCCTTTCAAGGGTTTTCCCTCCTAGCCGAGGAACGCGTCAGGGGACAGAATGCGAACATGGCGGCGACAGCGAGGCCTTCCCGCGTCCCGCATCAGGGGGCGCTTGCCATGACTCCCGTTGGTTGGGGCACGACGATCCGGGTCTGTTTCCTATGCGGGTGATCCTCTGCGACGACTCGGGGTTGTTCCGCGCCGGGTTGGCTGGCCTGCTGCGAGGCATCGGGCTGGAGGTCGTGGCTGAGGCCGACACGACGGCCGGGCTGCTGACGACCGTGGAGGAGCTCCTAC
The DNA here is from genome assembly GCA_033097465.1 of Acidothermaceae bacterium B102. Classification (GTDB taxonomy): domain Bacteria; phylum Actinomycetota; class Actinomycetes; order JAWWOL01; family JAWWOL01; genus JAWWOL01. The sequence continues at coordinate 270,840 of AP028633.1, read as the reverse complement.
CGGACTGCATCATCATCGACCTGCGCATGCCGCCGACCTTCAGCGACGAGGGTCTCGTCGCCGCCCTCGCGATCTGTGAGAGCGTCCCCCAGGTCGGCGTCCTCGTGCTCTCCACCTACGTCGAAACTACCTATGCCGTCAGGCTTCTCGCCGATGATCGGCGCGGTATCGGCTACCTGCTCAAGGATCGCGTCGACGACGCCGCGTCGTTGCTCGCCAGCATCACCCGGGTGGCCGCGGGAGAGACCGTCATCGACCCCGTCGTCGTGACCCGGCTGCTGGAGCGCAACAACGCGGGCATGGTGCTCGACGTGTTGTCCCAGCGCGAGCGCGAGGTGCTCGCGCTGGTGGCCCAAGGCCGCACCAATGCGGCGATCGCCGACGCGCTGTTCCTCAGCCCGAAGACGGTGGAGGCGCATGTCGCGTCGACCTTCACCAAGCTCGGGATCGCCGGGGTGCCGGACGCCAACCGCCGCGTCCTCGCCGTGCTGACCTATCTGCGCGCGGGGGGCCACACGGCCGGAGCGTGAGCAGAGGCGTGCCTTGCTCCCGGATTCCCGGCGGGCTTACGATCGCCCACGCGACCTGACCGGACGAGTCTCTCTCACGGAGGTGCGTGCCCGATGCCATCGAACGTCGACCGGGTTGGCACGCTCGTGTCGGTCAACGTGGGCCTGCCGAAGGATGTCGCGTGGCGAGGACGCACCGTCCACACGGGCGTCTGGAAGGCGGCGGTGGCTGGGCCCCAGATGGTGCGAAAGCTCAACATCGACGGCGACGGCCAGGGCGACCTGGCCGGCCACGGAGGACCGCACCGCGCCGTGCTGGTCTACCAGCTCGACTCGTATGACCACTGGCGCGCTCAACTCGGCCGTGACGACTTCGAGTACGGGCAGTTCGGCGAGAACTTCACCGTCAGCGGGCTGTCAGACGACGACGTCTGCATCGGTGACCGGTTGGCCATCGGCGAGGCCTTGTTCGAGGTGAGCCAGCCGCGGGTGACCTGCTACCGGGTGGGCCTTCGCCTGGCCGAGCCCCGACTGCCAGCGCTTCTCGTCTCCCACCGCCGCCCCGGCTTCTATCTTCGTGTGCTCCGCGAGGGCCAGGTCAGCGCGGGAGACCCGATCACGCGGGTGCTCGCCGGGCCGGGACGGATGTCCGTCGCCGAGGTGGACTCCCTGCTCTACCTGCCCGGCCATGACCGCGCGGACGTCGAACGGGCCCTGCGCATCCCGGCGCTGAGCCCCGGCTGGCAGGCGTCCTTTCAGGCTCTGCTCGACGCGCCGATCGGGGTTGCCGGCAACGTGGGGTTGACGGACGCCGCCGCCGAGCGTCCCGTCGCGTGGACCGGCTTCCGGCCGGTACGAGTCGTTGCCACGACGACGGAGACCGCCACGGTGCGATCACTCGAGTTGGCTGCTCTTGACGGGCAGCCACTGCCGGCCGCCGCGCCGGGGCAGTTCATCGCAGTCCGAGCAGATCTGGGTGATGGGCGGCCCGGCGCGTCCAGGAGCTACTCGTTGTCGGGGCCCCCCGGGTCGCCCTCTTACCGGGTGAGCGTCAAAGAGGAGATCGGTGGCCAGTTCAGCACCTTCCTGCACCAGGTGAAGGTCGGCGACCAGCTCGAGATCGCCGCTCCGCGTGGCCGGTTCGTCCTCGACGAGGGCACCGAGCCTGTGCTGTTGTGCTCCGCTGGGGTCGGGGCCACCCCGATGATGGCCATGCTCTACTCCCTCGTCCGGTCCGGCACCAGCCGTGACGTGTGGTGGCTGCACGGGGCGCGCAACAGCGCCGACCACGTCTTTGTCGCCGAGGCGCAGGCGCTGCTCGACGTGCTCCCGCATGCGCATCGCCAGATCTTCTTCAGCGCGCCGTTGCCGACCGACCAGCCGGGCGTCGATTATCAGCACCTGGGCCGCATCACGGCCGAGGGACTGCGCGAGCTCAGCATCCCTGCGGACAGCAGCGCCTATCTCTGCGGACCGACATCCTTCATGGCTGACCTCCGGTCAGCCCTCACGGCGAGGGGGCTGGACGAGGCCCAGGTGCACAGCGAGGTCTTCGGGTCCGGTCCGGCGATGACTCCTGGGATTGCCCTCACCGGTGCTACTGCACCGCATCCTCCGCACGGTGACCAAGGGCGCGGGCCCAACGTGAGCTTCTCGCGGAGCGGACTCACCGTGAGCTGGCGCGACGACTTCGGCAGCGTGCTCGAGCTGGCCGAGGCCTGCGACGTGCCGGTCCGGTGGTCGTGCCGCACCGGCGTGTGCCACAACTGTGAGACCGGCCTGCTGGCGGGCGCCGTCACCTACGACCCGGAACCCATCGACGCACCCGCGCCGGGCAACATCCTGATCTGCTGCGCGACACCGGGCCAGGACCTCGTCCTCGACCTGTGAGCCGGTTGTCCTGACTTCGCGGAGATAGGGATTTTCCTGATATCTGCCGCACGTCATTGTCCGTAGCGTCTCGGCCAAGGAACCGAGTCGGCATCCGGAGGACGTTGTGCGCGCCACCACTCGAGCCATTGTTGTTGCCAGCACGGTGTTCTCCCTCCTCTCACCCTTGGCTGCCCAGGAGGCCGCTGCGGCTGGAACAGCACAGGTCGCCGGTCCCGACGCCCGCATCGTGCGCGACGGCTACGGCGTCCCGCACATCTACGCCGCCACCGCCGGAGGGCTCTTCTTCGGCCAGGGATTTGCTACGGCGGAGGACCGGCTCTGGCAAGCCGACCTGGTTCGTCGTACGGCCACCGGTCACCTGGCGGCGCTGCTCGGGCCAGGAGACGGGGACAACAACATCGGCTCCGACGAGTTCTTCCGCCTCTACTCCGGCGGAGCCAACGGCCTTGCACATACGGTCGCCACCCTCGACGCAGGCACCCGTACCGCAGTCACAGCATTTGTCCACGGGATGAACGCGGAGATCGCCAAAGCCACCCGCGAGGGCAGCTTGCCGGTGGAGTACGCCGGCGTCGGTGCCACCCCGCAGCAGTGGACCGCGCAGGACATCGTGGCCAGTGGCATGTTGATGGCCTGGCAGGTGGGTGCGTCCGGCGCCGACGAGCTCAGCAACGCACAGTCACTGCAGGACCTGGTTTCTCGGCTGGGGCCGGCCGATGGCCAAGCGGCCTTTGCCGACGCGCACTGGCTGGACGACCCGTCGTCACCGACCACGATCCCGCAGGCTGCGGAGCTGGCGGCGAGTCCCGCGGCGCACCCCCTCGCCGCCCGACCCACCACCGTCACGCCTCAGCTGGGCCCAGGGGCCTCGATGCTGGCCGCCCAGCGGCTGGCCAGTGCCGTCAAGCAGGCCCGCACCCTCGGTCTCGGCGGTCCAGGTCACTCGAACGCGATTGCCCTGTCTGGTCGGCTCACCAGCAGTGGTCACCCGCTGCTGCTGGGTGGTCCGCAGGTCGGTCTGTCGGTGCCGCAGGGCTTCATGGAGCTCAGCCTCAACGGTGCCGGCTTTGACGCGACCGGGGTGACGCTGCCTGGAGTGCCCGGAGTCCTGATCGGCGTGGGATTCGACCATGCTTGGACGATCACCAGCGGTGGCGACGACAACGAGGACCTGTACGCAGAGACGCTCGACGGAGCCAGTCACCCGGGTGCCTATCGCTTCAACGGCCAGTGGCGTTCGTACGACTGCCGGCCTGAGGTTGTCGACGTGGCCGGAGCGTCGGCCGTCACCTTCCCCGCCTGCGAGAGCGTGCACGGTCCGGTGCTCGGCAATGACGGGGCAACCGCGATCGCTCTGCGGGATGCTCCTCGCGCCCTCATCGGGCAGACGATCTCGGCCTTTCTCTCCATGGACCGGGCCCGCACGCTGGACCAGTTCGTGACGTCGGCACAGCGCATAGGCACTGGCATCAACGTCACGTATGCCGACACGCAGCACATTGCGTACGCGCACGTGGGGCCGGTGCCTGTCCGACCCGCCTCCGACAACCGCTTCCTCCCGCACCCCGGCGACGGCAGTGACGAGTGGCTGGGCCTGTTGCCGACCTCGCAGCTGCCCCTGTCCATCGACCCGGCTCAGGGGTGGCTGGCCAACTGGAACAACAAGCCCCGCCCCAGTTGGGCCAACTCCAGCGACGGGTTCTGGCAGTGGGGCCCGGTGCAACGGGTCCAGGCCATCACCCGCCAGCTGAACAGGCTTGCGCCGCACTCCGCGACGAGGGCGACTCTGGAGCAGATCAACCGGCTCGTGGGTCAGACAGCGGAAACTCCTCCGGGGGACGAATCGGTAGTGGTCGCTCCGGCGCTGATCAATGCGCTGCTGGCCAAGGTCCGGACCAGTGACGACCCGAGGCTCGCGCCGGTCGTTTCGCAGCTGTGGCGGTGGAACCTGCAGCGAGTCGACCAGAACCATGACGGCGCCTACGACGACCCCTCAGTCTCCGTGTTCACCGCGTGGTACACGACGTTCGTCGACCAGGTCGTCGTCCCTGTCCTCGGCCCGGCGTTCGCTGTGGGCGGCTACGACGACAACACCACGGCGAACATCGTGAGCCGGCTGCTCAGTGGCTCGTCGGCCGCCCTGCCGCTGAGCTACGGCTACGTCCATGGCGGTTCGTTGCGCAGCGCGGTGACCGGCAGCCTCGTTTCGGCGCTCGGCACCCTGACAGGAGTCTTCGGTACGGGGGACGTGCGTGCGTGGCTCACGCCGGACGTGATGACCACGTGGTCGCAGCTCGGCGCCGGAAGTGTGGCGCAGACACCGTTCATGAATCGCGGGACGTACAACCAGATCGTGAGTCTTGACTCCGCTGGCTTGGTCGGCGAGAACGTCGTCGCGCCCGGGCAGAGCGGCGACCTGCGTAGCCCGCACTTCTCGGACCAGCTCGCTCTCTACGCATCGTGGCGCTACAAGGCCATGCGGATCACCCAGGCTGACGTGCTCGCCCACGCGACGTCTGTCGAGTGCGTGCACGATCGCGTTCAGCCCTTGTAGGTGGCAGGATGGCCGCATGGAGACGGCGCTCACGTCCCACCAGCGCGAACGGCTGACCAGCATGCGCCAGCGGGAGGACGACGCCTTCCGTCAGCGGGTCCCGCGGTCATTGGCGCTCGGTGTCAAGGCGCGCGACCGCATGCCCCACGGCGTCCCGATGTCCTGGATGGCAGGGCTTTTCCGCACGCCGCCGCTCTGGATCGACCGCGGCCAGGGCGCCCGCTTCACCGACGTCGACGGCAACACCTACCTCGACTTCAACGTGTGCGACATGTCAGCAGTGCTCGGCTACGCGCACCCGCGGCTGACCGAGGCGATCGCCGACCAGGCCGTGCGCGGCGTGCAATTCATGATGCCAGTGGAGGCGGCGCTGACCGTGTGCGACGAGCTGCGCCTACGGTTGGGGCTACCCCAGTGGCAGTTCACGCTATCTGCGTCGACGGCCAACACCGAGGCGCTGCGTATCGCCCGGCTGGCCACGGGTCGCGAGGGCCTCCTCCTCTTCGAGGGCAAGTACCACGGGCACCTCGATGACACGCTCTGGACCTCAGGTGAGGGCGGGGTCGCGCCCGAGTCGCTCGGGCTGGGTACTGCACCCGCCGACCTTGCCGTCGTCGCGTTCAACGACCTGGACGCCGTCGAGCAGGTGCTCCGCCGGGGCCGTACCGCGGCTGTCCTGACCGAAGGCGTGCTCACCAACTGCGGCACTGTCCTGCCCGAACCGGGCTTTCTCGACGGCCTGCGTGCCCTGTGCACGTCGTACGGCGCGGTGCTCATCTTGGACGAGACGCACACGCAGTTTGACTGCTACGGCGGCACTGTGGCTCATTTTGGAGTCGCGCCCGACATGGTCACCGGGGGCAAGGGCATCGCCGGCGGCATCCCGATCGGCGCCTACGGCATGACCGATGAGCTGGCAGAGGTCGTCCGGTCGCACCTCGAGGACGACGCCGCGGGTGTGCCCGGCGTCGCCATCGGCGGCACGCTGTTCGGCAATGCGCTGTCCCTTGCGTGCGCCGCCGTCGTGCTGTCCGAGCTGATGACTCCGGCAGAGTACGGGCGCATCGGGTTGTTGGGTGGGCGGCTCGCAGACGGCATCGAGGCGGCCGCCGGGCGGCGCGGGCTACCATGGCGGGCGCACCGGTTCGGCGCACGCTCGGGCTATTGCCTCGTACCGGATCTGCCTCGTAACGCTGAGGAAGCGCATCTCAGCCTCGACGCGCTGTTCGCCGACACCCGCCGGGTCTACTTCGCCAACCGCGGGGTGTGGGACGCCATTGCAACCTCGGGACCCCACCTTGGCTTCGCGCACGAGGAGTCCGACGTCGACGACTACCTTGCCGTCCTCGACGATTTCCTCGACGAGCTCAGCTGACAGCTACAACCAGCCGTTGCGGCGGAACACGCGGTACAGCGCAAAGCACATGCCGGCGATGACGCCGAGCGCCAGGAAGTAGCCGTAGCGCCAGTGCAGCTCGGGCATGTGGTCGAAGTTCATGCCGTAGATGCCGGCGATGGCGGTCGGGACCAACGCGATGGCCGCCCAGGCCGAGATCTTGCGCATGTCCTCGTTCTGCCGTACCGCGATCTCGTTCTGCCGTACGGCGATCTCGCTTTGCCGAGCCGAGACCCGGGACAGGTCGGCTTGGAGGATGTCGGTGAGCAGCCGGTCGTGACCCTCGATCGCGTCCGCCGCACGGAGCGCGTGGTCGTGGACGTCGCGGAAGTAAGGGGCCGCGCCGGTAGCAATGCCCGGCACTGCGTTGTCGGCGAGCCGTTGCAGCGCGGTCGCCAGCGGGAGCACGGCCCGGCGGAACTCCGCGATCTCTCGCTTGAGCTTGTAGATGCGCTCGGTGTGGTCGTCGGTGGCCTCGCTGAAGACCTGGGTCTCGATCTCGTCGACGTCCTCGTCGATCGAGGAGATGGCTTCCTCGTAGCCGTCGACCACCAGGTCGGCGGTCCGGTAGAGCAGGCCGGTCGGACCGTGCTTGAGCAGCTCGCTGTTGCCGGCGTCGAGCTCGGCCCGCACCCGGTGCAGCACGTCGCTCTCGCCGTGGCGCACGGTCACGACGAAGTTGGGGCCGAGGAACATCGCGATCTCGGCAATCTCGACGACCTCCTCGTGGTCGACGTACCGGGTCGGCTTGAGGACGACGAAGAGCACGTCGCCATAGCTCTCGAGCTTGGGCCGCTGATGGGCCTTGATCGCATCCTCGACGGCCAGCGGCGGCAGCTGAAACTCCTCGGCGACCACCGCGACCTCCTCGGGAGTCGGCTGCTGGAGTCCGATCCAGACGAAGCCGCTCGTCGACCGGGCCACGTCGTGCGCCTCGTGCAGCGGCACCCGGCCGGGGCGGCGTCGACCGTGCTCGTACACCCCGCAGTCGCCGATGACCTCGTCGAGGTCGCGCTTCTTCGCCACGTGGTGGGAGCCGGGCTGGCTGGGCGGGGCGGGCGTGAGGATGCCGGGCGTCGTCCTGCGGGGGAGCAGGCCCCGTACCCGAGCCAGTGCGCGCATCCGGTCGTCGTCGGTCGTCATGCGTCCTCCCGGTGGATCCTGGTGCTCTCGTCATTATGGCGGGCTGCACACCCCGGCTGTCGGATCTAGAGTGAGCCCATGACGCGACGAAGCGTGGCTCCCTTCCGTGCCGATCATGTCGGCAGTCTGCTCCGACCGAACGCCCTGCTCCAGGCGAGGGCTGCGCACGCCTCCGGCGAGATCGACGACGAGGCGTTGAGGCGGGTCGAGGACACCTCCATCGAGGCCGTCGCTCGCATGCAGGACGAGGTCGGGCTGCAGACGGTGACCGACGGTGAGTTTCGCCGTACCTCCTGGCACATGGACTTCATCTACCAGCTCGGCGGGGTCGACAAGACCGACGAAAAGCTGGCCGTCCACTTCCGCAACAAGACCCAGACGCTCGACTTCGAGTCGGCGGCGCTCAGCGTCCACGACCGCATCTCGCTGCCGGACACCATTTTTGGTGAGGCGTTCGGTTTTCTGCGCGACCACGCGGCTGCCGGCCAGACGCCCAAGCTGACCATCCCGTCGCCCAACATGGTCCATTACCGCGGCGGCCGCGCGTCGATCGACCCGGCGGTCTACCCCGACCTCGACCTGTTCTGGACCGACCTGACTGCCGCCTACGCCGAGGAGGTGCGCCGGCTCGGCGAGCTGGGTTGCACCTACCTCCAGCTCGACGACACCAGCTTGGCCTACCTCAACGACCCGCAGCAGCGCGCCATGGTGGCCGAGCAGGGGGGCGACCCCGACCACCAGCACGAGCAGTACATCCGCAACATCAACACCGCGCTGGCCGGTCGCCCCGAGGGCATGCAGGTCACCACCCATCTGTGCCGGGGCAACTTCCGGTCGTTGTGGACCGCCGAGGGAGGGTACGAGTTCGTCGCCGAGGCGCTGTTCTCCCAGCTGGAGGTCGACGGCTTCTTCCTCGAGTACGACGACGAGCGCTCGGGCGGCTTCGAGCCGCTACGCTTCGTTCCGCCGGGCAAGCAGGTCGTGCTCGGCCTGGTGACGACCAAGAACGGTGCGCTCGAGCGCAAGGACGACCTCAAGCGGCGCATCGACGAGGCGGCGAAGTTCGTACCGATCGAGCAGCTGTGTCTGTCGCCCCAGTGCGGCTTCTCGTCCACGGTCGAGGGCAACGCGCTGACCTACGACGACGAGGTGGCCAAGCTGCGGCTCATCGTGGAGACGGCGCAGGAGGTCTGGGGGTAGGGGACTGCAGCCGTTCGGCATCTTGACGGCTCAGGTGGTGGCCTTTACCGTGACCAAGGTCATTAGGAAAGGTTCCTAACAGTTGGAGCCCGCCATGAGCCGCAGCACCCTGCGCGTCCGATTCGTCACCGCCGCCGCTGTGCTGGCAGTGGCGAGCACGGCCTTCGCAGTGCCTGGCGCCTCCGCATCCTCGGCGCCCGGCGCCCAGGTGCGGGTCGACCAGGTGGGCTACCTGCCCGCTGACGTCAAGCACGCCTACCTCATGACGACGGCACCGGTGGCGCACGCGACGTGGCGGGTGATCGACGCGCACGGCGCTGTGGTTGCCACCGGTACGGTCGGCAGCACCAACCGCGGTGCCTGGAACGCCGGCTACCCCGACGTCTACGACGTGATCTTCACGGGTGTCACGGCGCCGGGCCGCTACCACCTCGTGGTCCAGGGTGGCGCGACGGCGACCTCACCGCTGTTCTCGATCGAGAGCGCCTCAGCGATGTACGGGTCGATCCTCGGCAACGGGGTGTCGTTCTTCCAGGTGCAGCGCGACGGTGCCAACGTCGTGCCCGGTCAGCTCGACCGGCAGCCTTCGCACCTCACCGACAGCAACGCTGACGTCTACGCGGCTCCGGCTCTGGACCCCAACACCGACGGCGAAGCCAACATCGGTCCGCTCGTGCTGCGCGGCCTCTGCCTGACCCCGACCGGCAACGCCAACGGCTCGCACGTCGTTCTCCAGTCCTGCAACGGCACTGCGGCGCAGGAGTGGACCATCCCCGGTGACGGCTCGATCGTCGGAACGGCGTCGGGCAGGTGCCTCAGCGTCGTCGGCGGCGCCGCAGCCAACGGCTCACCCGTCGACGTCTTTGATTGCAACGGCAGTGACAGCCAGCTCTGGTCGGCGCTCGCGCGGGGCATGGCGAGCAGCGGCCTCTTCCAGGGCCAGGTCAACGGCAAGTGCCTCGCCCGGTCGGGCAACGCTGTGCACATCACCACGTGTGACAGCAACTCCGCGACACAGCAGGTGAGCTTCTCCACCGGTCTCACCAAGCTCGGTGTGACGGCCGACGTCGAGGGCGGGTGGTTCGACGCCGGCGACTTCCTCAAGTTCACCCACACCGCCGCGTACGGGGACGTGCTGCTGTACGCCAGCGCGCGCAGCCTCGGCTCGGCAGCGCCCACGGCTCTGACAACGGAGGCGCAGTACGGCGAGCAATGGCTGAACAAGATGTGGGACCAGAGCTCGAAGACGCTCTACCTGCAGGTCGGCATCGGCAGTGGTGACGACGCGGGCACCTACGTCGGCGACCACGACATCTGGCGGCTGCCCCAGGCCGACACCGCGGATCACTCGACCGTCGATGTGTACGCGGCGCAGAAGCGGCCGGTCTTCGAGGCGGCTCCGCCTGGCCAGCCGATCAGTCCCAATCTCGCTGGTCGGGTCTCCGCGGCCTTCGCGCTGGCCGCCCAGACGGATGCGTACACCCATCACGCCCGGGCGCTCAGTGAGCTGCAGGCCGCGACGTCGCTCTACGCGCTGGCCAACACGGCAAACCCGCCGGACCCGCTGACGACCGTCTACCCGAACGACTTCTATCCCGAGAGCAGCTGGCACGACGACATGGAGCTCGGAGCTGCCGAGATCTCCCTCGCGCTGGAGTCGCTCGGCCGCTCCGCCGCGACCTACCTCGCGGCCGGGGCGTACTGGGCGCAGGCCTACCTCGCCCACGACGCCGGCAGCGACACCTTCAACCTGTACGACACCAGCGCGCTGGCGCACGCCGACCTCGTCCACGCGATGGACGCGGCCGGCAACCCGCCTCTGGCGGTCACACGCAACGCCTTGGTCAGCGACCTCAAGCGGCAGGTGCAGGTGGGGGCGACCCATGCCTCGTCTGACGTGTTCCGGGCCGCTGGTGACATCGACAACTTCGACGTCGACGCCCACACCTTCGGCTGGATCGCCGCAGAGGCTTGGTACGCGGGCCTGTCTCACGACCACAGCTACGACGCGTTCGCCGTCGAGCAGCGCGACTGGCTGTTCGGCGCCAACGCCTGGGGCACCAGTTTTATGGTCGGCGAGGGCGACACCTACCCGAACTGCATGCAGCACCAGGTGGCCAACCTCAGCGGCTCGACGGACGGGACCGCGCCGATCGCCGTGGGGGCCGTGGTCAACGGACCGAACAGCGCGAGCCTGTTCGACCCCGCTGACGGAGGCATCGGTGGCTACCAGGACGGCATGGTGGCCTGCCCGCCGAGCGGTGCGGACCCGTACGCCGCCTTCGACGGCCACGGCTCCGTCTTCATCGACGACGTGCGGTCGTGGCAGACCGACGAGCCGGCGCTGGACATGACCGGCTCGGCGATCATCGCGGCCGCCTCACAGCTCGCGCTCGATCGTTCGTGCACGGCCACCGGCTGAGCCTCTTGCGCCCGCCGACCGTACGGCGACAATGAGGGCATGGACGATGACCGCGTGCCGACGTTGACCGCGATCGTTCCTGGTGTCCTCGACCAGGCAGACGTCGACTGGCGGTACGTCCCGGTGCGGCGACGGCTGCTCTTCCTCGAGCACTCGATCAGCGTGGGCCTGCAGTGGGTCGTGTTCGAGCCCCAAACGGAGCAGCTGTGGCGGCAGGTCGTCAGCAGTGTCAGTGACTTCCTGCTGACCCAGTGGCAGGACGGCCAGCTGCAGGGGGCTACGCCCGACGAGGCGTTCTTCGTACGCTGCGACCGTACGACCATGACCCAGGCCGACATCGACAACGGCCGGCTGATCGTGCTGGTGGGTCTCGCCGCTGTGCGGCCGGCCGAGTTCGTGATCGTGCAGATCGGCCAGTGGACCGCGGAGACCCCCGACTGCTGACCTCAGGCGCTGACCGTGGCCGCCTGGGCCGCCCGACGTACCTCGGCCCGACGCTGCCCCTCGGCGAACATCGACACGTCGAACCACGTCGGAAACGCCCGCACGAGTCGACTAGGTCCGATGAGCCGGACCTGACCGGCGCTCAGCAGTTCCCGGAACGTGACCCGCCCGAGCAGCCACCGGAGCAACTGCCCCGTGTCGCCCTCGACAACGAGATCGACCTCGTGCCCCTGGTCGTCCTTGCACACGGTCGCGCCGGTGCGCGCGAGCTCGAGCCACCCCTCGATCCCGCCGGTGCCGGTGAGGATGAAGTGGACCACGGTGCGAGTGGCGGGGAGCTTGGCGGGGATCGCGCGCTGGTGCAGCCGCCACAGGAAGGCGCGCCCGTCGCACTCCTCCTCTTGCGGCTCACCGAAGGCCCACTCGGCGGCCCAGCTGCCCATCGCCCACACGATCGGGGTGAGCGCCTCGCCCGCCGGCGTCAGGTTGTAGCTGCCCGACCGTCCGGGGCGCCCCGCCTCGCGGGTGACGAGGCCCTGCCGCTCCAGCTGGCGCAGCCGTTGCGCGAGCAGGGTGCGGCTGACGCGCGGGATGCCACGGTGGATCTCGTTGAACCCGTGGGCCCCCACCATCAGCTCGCGGATGACCAACGGCGTCCACCGGTCTCCAAGGATCTCGACGCCCGTGGAGATCGGACAGTATTCGGCATAGCTCTTCATGCGGAGATCTTCTCTCGCGATCGACATCGTGGGTAGTACGCGTCCTGTACCGGCCCACCCGCGTGGGCCAGCGGTTTTGTACGGGGCGCAGGGCGCCCGAGCGGGTCGGCGACAGGCATCGACCGGTACGACCACGCCACTGGTTGCGAGCGTGGTCGCACCACATCCTCGAGTCTGACGGCAACAAGGCTGTCGTGATGAGGAGGAATAAATGTCAGTCGTAGCAGGAGAACTGGACCTCGCCGCGGTCAAGGCCAAGCAGCAGAAGACCTGGGCGAGCGGAGACTTCTCCGTCGTCGCGTCGCGGATCGTGCTGGTGAGCGAGCAGCTCGCCGAGAGCGCCGACCTGCGCGCGGGATCGGTCGTGCTGGACATCGCCTGCGGCAACGGCAACGCGACCCTCGCCGCCGCCCGGTCCGGCGCGCACGCCATCGGGGTCGACTACGTGCCGGCACTTCTGGAGGACGGCCGCGCTCGGGCCTTGGCCGAGGGCCTCGACGTCGAGCTCCGGCTCGGGGACGCCGAGGACCTGCCGATCGACACCTACTCGGTGGATGCGGTGCTGTCGGTGTTCGGCACGATGTTCGCGCCCGACCACCAGCGCACGGCTGACGAGATCGTGCGGGTCGCCCGTCCCGGGGCCACGGTTGCCCTGGCGTCGTGGACCCCGGACGGTTTCATCGGGGAGATGTTCCGGGTCATCTCGGCTCACGTGCCGCCGCCGCCGGGTTTGCAGTCACCGCTGCTCTGGGGCACCGAGGAGCATCTGCTCGAGCTCTTCGGCCCGTCGCTGGACCGGCTCACGTCCGAGGAGCGCACCTGCACGTGGCGGTTCAGCTCGTCCGAGGAGTTCGTCTCCTTCTTCCGCCGCTGGTACGGGCCGACGCTCAAGGCTTTCGAGGTCCTCGACGAGCCTGGGCGCGCCGCCCTGTCCCGCGATCTCACCGAGCTGGCCCGGCGCTTCGACCGGATCGGCGATGGCGTGAGCGTGGCGATCCCTGCCCGCTATCTCGAATCGATCATCACCCTGCGCTGACGCAGGGTCACTCAAAAGGATCACGCTAGCGGATCACTGGGCGGGTTGTGCTGCTCTGACGCGCATCGAGCGAGCCAATTCGGCCCAGTGATCCGAAAGGGGCGGGCGGGGAGTCAGACGCCGATCGGGTGCCACACGGTCTTGATCTCCAGCAGCGCGGTCATGCGCGCGGTGCCGGGATCGGCCGCCCAGTCGTCGCGGCCGGGGGCGAGCACCCGCTTGAGGTTGCCCGACGCATCGGCCGTCATGGCGGTGGCCGCTGACGCGTCGACCACACCCGTCAGGTCGAGTGCGTTGACGTCGAGATGCGTCGCCAGCCAAGGCCCGATCTCACCGATGTCGCCGGTGAGGATGTTGACGACCCCGCCCGGGATGTCCGACGTGGCAAGCACTTCGGCCAGGGTGACGGCCGGCAGAGGCCGGTCGTACGAGGTCACGACGACCACGGTGTTGCCTGCCGCGATGGCCGGTGCGATCACGCTGGTCAGCCCGAGAAGCGAGGAGTCCTGCGGCGCGGCGATGGCCACGACGCCGGTCGGCTCGGGAGTGGAGAGGTTGAAGTACGGGCCGGACACCGGGTTGGCGTTGCCCAGGACGGCGTCGAGCTTGTCGGGCCAACCGGCGTACCAGACCCAGCGGTCGACAGCGGCGTCGACGATGGCATGGGCCTCGGCTGCGGACAGCCCCTCGGCCGCCGACACCTCGGTCACCAGCTGGTCGCGACGACCCTCGAGCACTTCGGCGACCCGGTAGAGGATCTGACCCTTGTTGTACGGGGTGCGGGCTGCCCAGCCCGGGAAAGCCTTGCGGGCAGCCACCACCGCATCGCGGGCGTCCTTGCGCGAGGCCTTGCAAACGTTGGCGAGGAAGTCACCCGAGGAGTCGAGCGCCTCGTACGTGCGGCCGGACTCCGAGCGAGGGAAGGCGCCGCCGATGAACAGCTTGTAGGTCTTGCGGACGTCGACGCGGTCCATCACCGCACCTCCTTCAGGTAGGCGCCGAGGCCGTGCCGGCCACCTTCGCGGCCGTAGCCCGACTCCTGGTAGCCGCCGAACGGCGACGCCGGGTCGAACTTGTTGAACGTGTTGGCCCAGACCACGCCGGCCCGCAGCTGCGACGTCATCGCGAGGATGCGCGAGCCCTTGTCGGTCCACACGCCGGCCGACAGCCCGTACGGCGTGTTGTTTGCCTTCTCCACCGCTTCGGCCGGGGTACGGAAGGTCAGCACCGACAGTACCGGGCCGAAGATCTCCTCCTGGGCGATGCGGTGGGCCTGCGTCACTCCGGTGAAAACCGTGGGTGCGTACCAGAACCCGCTCTCGGGCAGCGCACACGACGGTGACCACCGCTCAGCGCCCTCGGCGTCACCCGCCGAGGCGAGGTCGGTGATGCGGGCGAGCTGGCGGGCCGAGTTGATCGCGCCGATGTCGGTGTTCTTGTCGAGCGGGTCACCCAGGCGCAGCGTCGACATGCGGTCCTTGAGTCGCTCCATGACCGCGTCGAGGATGCTCTCCTGCACGAGAAGGCGCGACCCGGCGCAGCAGACCTGGCCCTGGTTGAAGAAGACGCCCGTGACGATGCCCTCGACCGCCTCGTCGAGCGGGGCGTCGTCGAAGACGATGTTGGCGCCCTTGCCACCGAGCTCGAGGGTGAGCCGCTTCTTCGTACCAGCAAGGGATCTGGCGATCTGCTTGCCGACGGCGGTCGACCCGGTGAAGGCGACCTTGTCGACATCGGGGTGCTCGATGAGGGCCTGGCCGGTGGCGCCAGCACCGGTCACGATGTTGACCACGCCCGGTGGCAGCTCGGCCTGCTGGCACACCTCGGCGAAGAGCAGCGCAGTCAGCGGAGTCGTCTCGGCGGGCTTGAGCACGACGGTGTTGCCGGCGGCCAGTGCAGGCGCGATCTTCCACGCCAGCATCATCAGCGGGAAGTTCCACGGGATGACCTGACCGGCAACGCCCAGCGGGGTGGACCCGAAACCGGAGTGCTCGAGCTTGTCGGCCCAGCCGGCGTAGTAGAAGAACCACTGCGACACCAGCGGCAGGTCAACGTCGCGCGACTCGCGGATCGGTTTGCCGTTGTCGATGGTCTCGAGCACGGCGAACTCGCGCGACCGCTCGGCCATGATCCGGGCGATGCGGTAGAGGTACTTGGCCCGCTCGCGGCCCGGCATCGCCGACCAGACGTCTTCGTAGGCACGGCGGGCGGCCCGTACCGCGGCGTCGACGTCGTCGGCGGTCGCCTCGGAGATCTCGGCGAGCGTCTCCTCGGTGGCCGGGTTGACGGTCTTGAACGCGGTGCCCCGGCCGTCGACGAATTCGCCGTCGATGAACAGTCCGTACGAGCTCTTGATGTCGACGATGGACGCCGATTCGGGTGCTGGCGCGTACTCAAACTTCATGATGCATCAGTCCAACGTCACGTAGTCGGGGCCGGAGTAGTGGCCGGTGCTGAGTTTCTGCCGCTGGAGCAGGAGGTCGTTGAGCAGGGTGGACGCTCCGAACCGGAACCACGCCGGGTCGAGCCAGTCGTCGCCCGCGACCTCGTTGACCATGACGAGGTACTTGATCGCGTCCTTGCTGGTACGGATGCCGCCGGCCGGCTTGACGCCGACCTGGCGACCCGTCTCGCGGCGGAAGTCGCGCACCGCCTCGAGCATCACCAGCGTCACCGGCATGGTCGCGGCGGGCTGCACCTTGCCGGTGCTGGTCTTGATGAAGTCGGCGCCCGCGAGCATGGCCAACCAGGAGGCGCGACGCACGTTGTCGTAGGTGGCCAGCTCGCCGGTCTCGCAGATGACCTTGAGGTGGGCGGTGCCGCACGCCTCCTTGACCGCGGCGATCTGGTCGAAGACGGTGTCGTAGTCGCCGGCGAGGAATGCGCCCCGGTCGATCACCATGTCGATCTCGTCGGCGCCCGCGGCCACGGCGTAGGCGGTGTCGGCGAGCTTGATCGCGAGCGACGACCGACCCGAGGGGAACGCGGTCGCGACGCTCGCGATGTGGACGCCCGAGTCGCCGAGGGCGTCGACCACCGGCGCCACCATGTCGGGGTAGACGCAGACCGCGGCGACCGACGGGCAGGTCAGGTCGGTGGGGTCGGGGCGCTGCGCCTTGGCCGCCAGCGCCCGTACCTTGCCTGGCGTGTCCGAGCCCTCCAGCGTGGTCAGGTCGACCATTGAGATGGCGAGGTCGATCGCCCAGGCCTTGGCCGTGGTCTTGATCGACCTGGTGCCGAGGCCGGCCACGCGGGCCTCGGCACCGACCCGGTCGACGCCGGGCAGCCCCTCGAGCGTCGTGCGAAGACTCATAGCCCGAGGCTACCCGGCGGCAGGCAGCGGATCGCCCGCCCCGACCCGGTCACCTGCAACCGACCCGAGGAGTACGGGAGGAGCCACGTCTCGCCGCGTGTGACGTGGGTGGTGCCGTCAGCGCCGGTCAGGTCGAGCGTGCCGGCGATCACCACGAGCACGGACACGGAGTCGGCCAGGACCGCGCTGTCGACGACCTCTTCAGCGCGGAAGAACGGGTCGGCAAGCGCAGGCAGCATAGCCCCGCGACCCTCGGCGAGCGGCCGCGGTGAGCGCTGCCAGATCGTCTCCACGCGCTCGGCGGTCCACTGCGTCCGGTCGACGAGGGCCAGCGCTACGTCCGTACCGAGCCCGACGTCCCATGTGCTGGGATCGGCCACAGCGAAGCCCGTCCACTCGAGCAGGACCGAGAAGTCGGTCGGCTCCTGCAGCTCGACGGTCACGGTGCCGGGACCGACGGCATGGGGGGTGCCCGCCGGGACGAGGATGCAGTCGCCGGCGCGTACCGGCAGCCGGTTGAGCGCACCGATCATTGCGTCGGAGTCCTGGCGCGAGACCCAGCCGGCGAGGGTCTGTGCCTCCACGTCGGCGGAGAAGCCCAGGTAGACGCAGCCGTCGTCGGGGGCCTCGATGACGAGCCACGCCTCTGTCTTGCCGTGGGCGCAGCCGAGGTGCTCGCGGGCCACCGCCTGCGTCGGGTGCAGGTGGACCGGCAGCCGCTGGTCGGGGTTGAGCAGCTTGACCAGGACCTCGAGCGAGGACCCGAAGGCGGCCACGTGGTCGGGGCCCAGGAACCCGAGCGGGTCGCGCTCGATCGCGTCGGCCAGCAGCTCGCCGTCGGCCAGCCGGCTCAGCCCCAGGTCACCGGTGCGCTCGGCGGCCCGGGTCGTCGAGCCGACCCAGTCCTCGCCCGCGTACTCGTCGAAAGCCGTGTTGCGGAAACGACTGAGCGCCGTCCCGCCACGGTAGAAGCGGGGAACGATGTTGGGGGGCAACGGAAGTGGGCGCACTGGGGCAGTATTCGCCGTGGCTCCGGTGCTGTCCACCGACCGTGGCTCAGTGCCGGCGGACCAGGCCTTCGAGCCAGGCACCGACGTCGCTGCCCATCCGAGGGCTGATCGAGTGGCCGAGGCCAGGGTAGATGCGCTCGGTGAGGGCGGCGCCCGACTCCTCGGCGAGGTAGTCGTGGCTACGGGCGAACAGCTCGCCCGGGATCACCCGGTCCTCGGCGCCACGGGCGAAGAACACCGGGACACCGGTCAGCCGTCCGGGCACCGTGGGCAGGCTGGCGTCGAGCGGCAGCGTGCCCGAGAGCAGCACCGCGCCCTGGTAGCGGCTCGGCTCCGCCAGCAGGAGGCCGCCGGCCATCGCCGTGCCGCCGGAGAACCCGAGCAGGTAGAGGGGGAGGTCGGGCAGCTCGTCGAGCCAGGCCGTCATCAGGGAGATGGTGTCGGCGATGCTCTCGGGTAGCGGTCGGCCGATGCCGCGGTTGGCGAACCAGGCGTAGCCGTCGCCCTCGCTTATCGGTGCGCGTGCCGCCACCATCGCCGCTGACGGCGGGACGACAGATGTCAGTCCGTCCATGGACAGCTCGTTCGCGCCGCGGCCGTGCAGCGCGATCACGAGGGCAGTGGTGTCGGCGGTCACTGGCCGGCTCCAGTGCGCGTGGATGGTGCGATCGAGCTGGTTCCCCGTCACGATGTTCCCCTCGTACGACACAGATCCCTGACTAGTCAGACAATGACCTAGCAATGAGGTTAGGGCATTCCCCGCCGGGATTATTTCCTTACTCGTCAGTAACTGAGAGCGTCGGCATCGCGCGCTGCGTGTGCCACCATGGCGAGTGGCGAAAATCACTGCAGCGCGGGGCCTTGCCCTGGCCAACCATGACCTCGTCAACCTGGCCGGACTGCTCTTCGAGGCAGGTGCGTCGCTGGAGCACAGGCTGGACCAGCGGCTCCGGGCCTCCGGGGGCATGCCGCTCGCGACGTTCGAGGTGCTCATCCGGCTGCTGCGGACCCCGGGCCAGCGGCTGGGCCTGAGCGAGCTCGGCCGCGACCTCGTCGTCACGACGGGCGGCGTCACCCGGCTGATCGACCGGCTCGAGGCGGAGTCGCTCGTACGTCGCGAGCGCGACCCGGGCGACCGTCGAGTCGTCTTCGCGCAGCTGACCGCTGAAGGCAGGGCGGCGGTGCTCGGCGTCCTCGAGGGGCACGTGCACGACCTCGAGGAGGCCATCGGCGGTCCGTTGACCCCCGCACAGATCCGGGCACTGGGCGGAGCCCTCCGCTCGCTGCGAGACGGCTTGACGGGCTAGCCGGCCGATCTTACGAAGCCGTGAACGACCGTCTCACACGCTGCATTCTCCCAGGTTCGCGGGCGACAATCGTCGCAGGAGCTCAGGAGGCGCTACGTGTTCACGCTGGTCTTCGTCGGCCTGCTCGGTGGTCTCATCACCAGCTTGTCGCCGTGCGTTCTGCCCGTGCTCCCGGTCGTCCTCGCGGCGGGGGTCAGACCGCCCACCGTTGAGGGCGAGGCGCCGACCACGACCAGAGCTCGCCCGTACGCGGTGATCGCCGGGTTGGTGCTCAGCTTCAGCCTCGCCACGCTGTTCGGGTCCGTGGTCCTGAGCGCGCTCGGTCTGCCGCAGGACTTCCTGCGGGACGCCGGCATCGCGGTGCTGGTGCTGTTCGGCCTCGGGTTGATCGTGCCCCAGCTGGGCCACCTGCTCGAGCGCCCGTTTGCCCGCCTGCCGGCCCGGGCGGTCTCGCAGAAGAGCAGTGGCGTCGGCCTCGGCCTGGCGCTGGGTCTGCTCTACGTCCCCTGTGCCGGCCCCGTGCTGGCGACCATCGCCGTCGTCGGCGCTACCCACCGGGTCGGCCTCGGAGCAGTCGTGCTCACCCTCGCGTTCGCCGTCGGGGCCGGGCTGCCGCTGCTGGCACTGGCCGCGGCGGGGGAGCGGCTCACCCAACGGCTCGCCAAGGTACGCGGGCGGGTCGGCCGCATGCGCATCGGTGCCGGCCTCGCCATGATCCTGGTCGCGGCCCTGATCGGCCTCAACCTCACCAACGGCCTGCAGACCCACATCCCGGGCTATACCGAGGCGTTGCAGAAGTCCGTGGAAAGCAGCGGCTCGGCCACCAAGCAGCTGCAGTCGCTGACCGGCGAGGGCACCAACGCGGTCAACCGGACGAGCGCCCCCACCCCGGCCGCCAGCACCTCCGTCGGTACGACCACGACGAAGGCCGCGGCGATCCCCGACGTGCCCTGCACCGAAGGCGGCACCGTCCTGGAGAACTGCGGGCCGGCCCCGGCGATCACCGGCATCACGGGCTGGCTCAACACCCCGGCCGATGCGCCGCTGAGCCTTGCCGGGCTCAAGGGCAAGGTCGTGCTCATCGACTTCTGGACGTACAGCTGCATCAACTGCCAGCGCACCCTGCCGCACGTCGAAGCCTGGTACAAGGCCTACCAGTCACAGGGTCTCGAGATCATCGGCGTGCACACCCCGGAGTTCTCCTTCGAGCACGTGACGTCCAACATCAAGAGCAACGCGGCCAGTCTCGGCGTGAAGTACCCCATCGCGATCGACAACAACTACGGCACGTGGAACGCCTACCAGAACCAGTACTGGCCGGCCGAGTACCTCGTCGACGCGACCGGCGTGATCCGGCACATCACCTTCGGTGAGGGTGACTACAGCGGCACGGAGAGCCTCATCCGCCAGCTGTTGGACCAGGCCAAGGCGGGCGCCGCCCTGCCGCCGGCGACCAATGTCGTGAGCGCCCAGATCTCGGCGCAGCAGACGCCAGAGTCCTACATCGGCTACCAGAACGGTGAGAAGGACACGAGCGGCGACGCCCTCGCTCACGGCAAGCTGAAGACCTACACCCTGCCGTCCGCGGTCGCGGACGACACCTTCGCGCTGGGGGGCCAGTGGACGGCCAACGCCGAGGAGGCGACGGCCGGTGAGGGTGCCAAGCTGGCGCTCAACTACCAGGCGAAGGACGTCTACCTCGTGCTCGGCGGCACCGGCACGGTCGGCGTCCAGGTCAACGGCGGCCCGACCCGTACCGTCGAGGTGACCGGCGCGCCCACGCTCTACACGATGGTCGCCGGCAGCAGCTCGGTCCGAGCCCGACTCGACCTCACGTTCAGCCCCGGCGTCCAGGCCTACTCGTTCACCTTCGGCTGAGTACGGCTGCACCGCAAGGACGTGGGCGGCAGGCGCAGCAATTTCCGCCCCAGTACCGAGACGATTTCCGAACAACCCAACCGGGTTGCGCGCGGCGCTTGCAGTCCCGCCAGCGGGACCCAAGCGGAACGCACCGGTCAAGGTTCGGCGTCTGCGACGGAGGTGGCTGCGCCGACCCAAACCGTGGGGGAAAATCCAATGCCGTCTCACGTCAAGGGATCCACCCCCACGAACGGGCCTAGCCGGGACGCGGCGCTTCTCCCCACACCGATCCGCTACTGAGGCGAGCGAGCACTGTGGATAAGTGAACTCCGAGGAGTTTCGTCCACAACCCCGGCTGCCTGGCCGGCGTGGCCAGAGCCCCGGGCCAGCACCGAAAGCCGATCGGCAAACGGCGATCGAACCCTCCGACGTCTTACCTTTTGTGTTACAGTGCTGGTATGGCCGACACCATCACCTTCCGTCCCGACGAGGACGCCGCCCGAGCCCTCGCAGTGCTGACCCGCGATGGCACGTCCGTCTCGATGGCAGTGCGTGGGGCTCTGATCGAGGCGGCTCGGCACAGAGCCCGGACGTCACTGAGGGCGGAAGCCGAAGCGCTGGCGGCTGACGAGCAGGACCGAGCTGAGGCGGCTCAGGTCCTCCGAGACATGGACAGCTTGCGTGCGTGGTGAGGTCTACCGCCTGCGCGCGCCCCGGGACTCTCGGGGGCATGAGCAGCAAGGTGCTCGCTACGCGGTCGTCGTCCAGTCCGACGACTTCCCGCTCTCGACGTGGCTGGTCGCTCCCACTTCGACGTCAGCTCGGACGGCCAGCTTCAGACCGGAGGTGGTCATCGACGGACTACCGACCCGGGTACTGGCGGAGCAAACAGCAGCCGTCGACCCAAGCCGTCTTGGGGTTCAGGTGGGGCACTTGACCTTCGATGAGCTGCGGCAAGTCGACGCGGCGCTCCGCCTCGTCCTCGACCTCTGACGCGCCTAAAACCCGTCCCAGCAGCGGATCGGCTTCTGAGGCAGGTGAGCGCTGGGGATAAGTGAACTCCGAGGAGTTTCGTCCACAACCCCGATATCCCCACTTCAGCGCAAGAGGCTGCTGGATGCCAGCGAGGCCCCCGACGGACACGGCGCAAGCGACAGACGCCCACGGTCGGCGCGCGGCCGCCGCTCTCTGCAGGCGGCCGAGGTTAGGATCCGGCTGTGGCCCTGCGACCCGACGAGTTCTACGAGCACGCGCTCTCCGCGGCCGACGACGCGCGACGGCTGCCGCTGTCGCGGATGACGGGCTGGGAGATCAGCCCGTTCGAGCAGGACGGCCTGCTGGTCGCGCCGCTCCGGCCGCCAATCCTTCCCGAGCCGGGGCGTCAGGGTGAGGGAGCGGCCGACTGCAGGTCGTGCACCCGACGCGACGACGGCATCTGGTTTGACGACCACTGGCGCCTGACCAGAGTCGAGCAGGTCGGCGTGCCGCTGGCCCTGATGCTGCACCCGCGCGACCACCTCGACCTGGCATCCTTGCCGGACGAACGCGCGGCCGAGCTCGGCGTGCTCACCGCACACCTCGCTCGGCACGTCGAGGCCCTCGACAACATCGGGCGCGCCCACGTCTACCGCATCGGCGACGGCGGCGCTCACCTGCACGTCTGGTTCTTCGCCCGCCCCTTGGGTCAGCCGCAGCTGCTGGGCTCGTGGCTGGTGGTGTGGGACGACCTACTGCCGGAGTATCCCGCGGGCGTGGCCGACGCCGACGCGGCGACCGTGGTCGACGCACTCATCGCCTCGTACGGCGGCACGCGCTCAGCCGGCGGCTGACCCCGCGGCGCCGAACCACCGGTCGAGCTCGTCGAGGATCGACGCCACCATCGCCCCCACTTCGCGGGAGATCTTCGTCTGGCTCTGGCCCTCGCACGTGCGCCGGCCCGCCTCGTCGATGATGACGCGGAAGACGCCGGCGAGCGCGATTGCCTGCAGGCGCGCGATTTCCGGTCGTACCGGCGTGGTCTCACTGATAGCAGCAGCCAATGCCGTGGCTTGCCGGTCGGTCAGCTCCAGCGCCAGCCGGTGGACGGTGGGGCTGATAGCCGCGAGATAGCCGAGCTCCCCACGCCAGACGTCGGGTGCGATGCGACGGATCGCGGTGAGCGAGTCGAGCACGTAGTCGCGGACCGCCGCGGCCGCCGTGGTGTCGGCCGGCCGGGCACGGATCAGCGAGCACAGCCGGTCCTCGATCTGCTGCTCGCGGTCGGTGACCAGCTGTTCCTTGGTTCCGAAGTAGTTGTAGACCGTCTGCTCGGACAGCTCGGCTTCGCGTGCCACGTTACTGACGGCGACCTGTTCGTAGCCGTGCTCGGCGAACAAACGTGCTGCGGTGTCGGCGATGTGCCGGCGGGTGCGGGCCTTCTTGCGCTCGCGGAGGCCGGGTGTGTCCACCGTCACAAGAACGCGGCAGCGTGGTCAGAGACGAACTGCTCGAAGGTACGGGCCGGCCGCCCCAGGATCGCGTGGACATCGTCGGTCACCCAGTCGGAGTCGCCGTCGGCGGCGAGCGTGAGTGCCTGGGCGTTCATCGCGGCGATGGGCTCCGGCAGGCCCGCGCTGACCATGACCTGCTTCTGCTCTTCAAAGGTGAGCCGGCGAAACGCGATCGGCCGGCCCAGCACCGTGGAGAACACCGCTGCTGCGTCGTCGTAGGAGAGCGACTCAGGGCCACTGGGCCAGTACGTCTTGCCGGCGTGATCCGTTGGTGCGATGGCGATCTCGGCGGCCACGGCGGCGACGTCACGCGCGTCCACCATGCCGACGCGACCGTCGCCCGTCGGCGACCCAAAGCTGCTCGTAGCGGCAATGCCCGGCGCCAGCATCAGGAAGTTCTGCATGTAGACGTTGTTGCGCAGCAGCGTCCACCCGAGACCCGACGCAAGCAGTCCGCTCTCGATCTCTGCCTGGCCACGCCGCCGGGCGATAGGGGAGTCGGCCGAGGCCTTGCTGGTGATCTTCACAACGTGGCCGACACCGGCGCGTACGGCACTGTCGATGACGTTGAGCTCGAGGGCCGGCACGGCGGGGCTGACCAGCACGATGGCTGACACGCCGTCCAGCGCCGCGTCGATGGTCGCCGGAACCGTGAGGTCACCCGCGACGACCTCCACCCCGGCCTGCGCCAGGGCGGTCGCCTTCGCCGGGTCACGGATGAGCACCCGTACCAGCTCGCCCTTGTCAGCAAGCAGACGCGCTGCCTCGGCGCCCACCTTGCCTGCGGTCGTGATGAGGATCATGCGGTTCTCCAACGTAGGTCGACGGGTGATGCGTCGAGCCTACCTTGAATTTGGAGTTCACTCCAAAAAGAGGCCTCGCCCGACCGGTCGTCGGACGAGGCCCCTCGGCTCACTGCTCCTGTGGTGGCAGCCTCCGCTCGCGCCGCTGGTCCATCCAGAAGCCGACCATGGGGATGACGAAGAGCGCCGACAGGATGGCCAGCACGGCAAGCAGCCTCAGCCAGGGCAGCCCGTCGCCGCTCATCGGAGGCCCGCCCACTCGCAAGACATGCAGAGCGGGGCGTGCGGGAGCACCTCGAGCAGCGCCACGTCGAGCGCAGCTCCGCAGTCTGCGCAGCGGCCGAAGGTGCCGTCCCTCAGCCGCCGTTGCGCGGCCTGGGTGTCGGCAAGCTCGGCCAGTGCGCCGGCCAGCAGCGCGAGCCTAATCTGCTCGTAGGCGTCCGACGACGCCGCGGCGTCGCGGGCGCTGAGCTGGGCGACCTGTTGCGCCCGGAACTGCTCCTGCTCGGCAAGCCGCAGGGCCAGCTGCCTGACCTGCCCGTCGCTGAGCCTGGGGGGAGTGCGTTGTTGGGTAGGCATGGTGATCTCCTCGCTGAAGGGTGTCGCCGGCCGGGCGTACGGGCATGGCCCATCGCCGCGGGACGGCAGGGGAGGGGTCAGGCCTTCAGCGGTGGTGCGCGAGCGGGCGCGGCGCCAGTGCCGGCGAGCTCGACGGGATCTGGGGCGACGCGGGTCGGCGGCGCCAGAACGTCGGGATCGCTGATGCCCGCAGCCCCAGGCAGTGCCAGGTCGGTCGCGTGGCTCCCCACGCCGGTCGCCCTCGACGCCGTCGAGGTGGTGACGGCCTCGTCATGGTGGGCGGCCTGCGACTGCGCGACGGACCTGCTGTCACCGTTGCCGGCCCAGGCGTGACCCACCGGGGAGAGCACGAGCAGCAAGGCAGCGAGGGCAGCCGTCATCGCCGATGGCACGCGCCACCCACGAGCGCCGACCCGACCTGTCATGCCGGCTCAACGCGTGGGGCGGTCACAAGGTTGCCGACGTCAGCGCATGGAGGCTGCGTGAAGGGCGGAGTAGGGGCCCGCAGCGGCGACCAGCCCGCTGTGGTCGCCGACCTCGACGATGCGGCCCTGGTCGAGGACGACGATGCGGTCGGCGGACCGTACCGTCGACAGTCGGTGGGCGACCACGAAACAGGTGCGGCCGTGCATGAGCCGGGCCAGGGCCTCGCGCACCAGCGCCTCAGACGACGTGTCGAGGGCCGAGGTCGCCTCGTCGAGGACGAGTACCCGTGGGTCGCGGATGAGTGCTCGCGCGATGGCGATGCGCTGCTTCTGGCCGCCGGAGAGCAGGGTGCCGCGGTCGCCGAGGGGCGTGTCGAGGCCGTCGGACATGCGCTGCACGAAGTCCCACGCGTTGGCAGCGACCAACGCGTCGTGCACCGCCTCGTCCGAGAGGTCGGGCTGGCCATACGTCACGTTGTCGCGCACGCTGCCGGCAAAGAGCAGCGGTTCTTGCGGCACGATCGCGAGGTGGCGGCGGTAGGTGCGCAGGTCGAGCGATGCCATGTCGCGGCCGTCGAGGAGCACCCGCCCCGAGCTCGGTGCGAACAGGCCGATCACCAGGTTGAGCAGCGTGGACTTGCCCGACCCTGACGCACCGACGAACGCGATGGTCTCGCCCGGTTCGACCACCAGGCTGAGCTCGGCCAGCGCCGGCTCGTCGTCGGTGGCCGGGTTTGCGGCATAGCTGTAGCCGGCCCGGTCGAAGGTAAAGCCACCCGCGACAGTGCTGACCCTGGCCTTGCCCTCGTTGCGCTCGAGGTCGGCAGCCTGCAGCACCTCGCCGATCGACCGCACCGATTCGAGGCCCTTGGTGAGGGCGGGTGCGAGGTTCATCAGCTGGGTGACGCTGGCGGTCAGCGTGACGAAGAAAGTGCTGATCAGCACGACATCTCCGGCGGTCACGCCGAGGAAGTGGTGGTAGGCGACCCACGCGGCGGTGACGAGGCAGCCGCCGCCAAGCAGCTGGAACACCGTCCACGAGATCGACCCGAAGAAGCCGACCTCGGTGTCGACCGCGACGCCGGCGTTGCGCACCTCGCGCAGCTGGTCGTCGATGCGCGAGAGCGCCGTACCCTCGAGGCCGTGAGCGCGGGTCAGGGTGACCAGGTGAGTCATCTCGCTGACGCCGGACGACAGTCGCTCGATGGTGCGACGGAACGCGGCGTTGCGATCGCGCATCCGGCGGCGCATGCCGTACCCGAGGGTCGCCCCGGTGGGGATGGCGAGCAGCAGCAGGGGCAGGAAGACCGGCGCCTTGATCGCCGTGATGACGATGCCGCCGACCAGGGTCGTGACCGCACCGACGCCGAGGTCGAACGACTCGCGCACGGCGAGGCCGACGTTCTCGACGTCGCGCATGACCTTGGACTGCAGGATGCCGGGGTCGGACCGGCGGTGGAAGCCGATGGACAGCTGCTGGAGCCGACTGCAGAGCGAGCCGCGGAGCCTTGTCTCCATGTCGCGGATCGCCCGGCTGACGTTGCGGACGTAGAAGAGGTGCATGGGCACGTTCTGCAGCAGCACGACGAGCAGGATGGCGGCCTGGATCCACAGCTGCCGCTCGGGGCGGTGCTGGATGACGATGTCGATGATGTTGGCCGTGAACAGCGGCAGCAGCCAGATCGGGCTCGACTTGACCGTGAACGCGAGCAGCGCTCCCGCGAGCTTGAGCCGGTCGCCGCGGAAGAACAGGATCAGGGTGCGCAGCGGCCGGTCCGCGTCGTAGTCGCTGTCGAGCAGGGCAGCGGTCGTCAAGGCAGTGGCCCGTCGTGGTGTGGTGGCGTCACTGCCAATGCTAGTGCGGTACGGCGCGGGGCTCAGCCAGACTGCCGGGCCGCAAACGCCGCCCCCACGAGAGCCGTGCGCTCGGCGTCGACCACGACGGACAGCCGGGGGATCGGGCCCTCGAGTCCCGCGGCGAGGCCAGCCCGGATCGCCGGCTCCAGCACGTCCCAGGCGGCGGCCATGGACCCGCCGAAGGTCAGGTCGGTCGCGGCGAATCGATCGACCCACGGGGCGACCGCCTCGCCGAGCCCCTCGAACGCCGAGCGGATCACCGTGGTTGCCGCGACATCGCCGGCCCTCGACCGCTCCACCACCTCGCGGACGCCGGGCACGGTGACGCCGCTCGCCGCGGCATAGGCCCGTACCACGGCGCGGTGGGAGACGAAGTCCTCGAGCGGCTTGCCCTGCCACGACGTGAGGTGGATCTCGGCGTCCGGCGGCACGGTGTCGCCGTCGCGCACCGCCACCCCGTCGGCGACGAAAGCCGACCCGATGCCCGTGCCCAGCGTCAGGCAGATCAGCCGGCCTTCGCCGGTGCCGAGCGCCCAGACCCCGAGAGCGAAGGCGTCGGCGTCGTTGACGAAGTGCAGGTCCTCGGGCAGCGCGCCCAGCCCCGAGGCCAGGGCAGCCCGCACGTCGACATCGCGCAGCGTCTCGAACTTCGCGACGCCTTCGAAGAGCCCGATGCCCGCCTCGTAGTCGAAGGGGCCGGGGAACGCGACCGCCCACCGGGTGCCGGCGGGTGCCTCCAGCTGGTCGCCCACGGCGCACAGGGTGGCCAGGATCGACTCGGCACTTGCGGTGGAGTCGAGCAGCAGCCGGGAGGTGGGGCCGACCGGCTCGACGATGCCGGGAGCGAGGTCGACCCAGGCGCCGGTGACGTGGCTGCCGCCGATCTCGAGCACGGCGATCTCTGCGGTGCGCACGAGAGTCATGGCGTGCAGGATACTGAGCCGCGCACCGACGACCCGTGAAGGAAGGCAACCACCGTGTTCTTCGACCTCCCCCTCGACCAGCTGCGTGAGGTCCGGCCCCAGGGCGTGGAGCCGGCTGACTTCGACGCGTTCTGGGCCCGGACGCTGACCGAGGCGCGGGCGGCCGCGACGGCGCCGCAGGTCACGCCGTACGACGCCGGGCTTGCCACGGTCGATGTGTTCGACGTGCGCTTCGCGGGGTTCAACGGGGAGCCGATCGCAGCATGGCTGACCGTGCCGCGCGGCGTCACGCCCGAGACCACCGTCGTGCAGTACCACGGCTACAGCGGCAGTCGCGGCCTGCCGTTCGACAACCTGCTGTGGAGCTCGGCCGGCTACGCCCACCTGTCGATGGACAGCCGGGGGCAGGGCTGGGCGCTCGACGCCATGGGGTCGACGCCCGACCGCGCGCTGGACACGCCAGGGCCGGTCGGCTACCTGACCCGCGGCCTCAGCTCACCCGAGGACTTCTACTACCGCAGGCTCTTCACCGACGCTGTGCTCGCCGTCGACTTCGTCCGGGGGTACGAGCCGTTGCGCGCGACGAAGATCGCGGTCCAGGGCGGCAGCCAGGGCGGCGGCATAGCCATCGCGGTCGCCGGCCTGGTCGAGGGGCTGGCTGGAGCGATGCCCGACGTGCCGTTCCTCTGCGACTACCGCCGTGCCGTGGCGGTCACCGACGCCTACCCTTACCGCGAGATCGCCGACTACTGCCAGGCCTACCGCGACCAGGTCGGCCACGTCTTCGAGACGCTGGCCTACTTCGACGGGACGTCGTTCGCCGCCCGGGCCACGGCGCCTTCGCTGTTCTCCGTGGCACTGATGGACCAGGTCTGCCCACCGTCGACGGTGTTCGCCGCCTACAACGTCTACGGCGGGATCAAGGACATCGGGGTGTACGAGTTCAACGGCCACGAGGGCGGCGGCCCGTACCACCGCCGCCGCCAGCTCGCGTTCCTCCGCGACCTCTAGATGCCCATCAGGTCCTTGAGCTCGTCGGCGTGCTCCTCCTCCTCGGCGAGGATGTGCTCGATCATCCGCTTGGTCGTCGGGTCGGCGTCACCGATCCAGCGCACCATCTCGGTGTAGATCTCGATCACGATGCGCTCGGCGATGAGGTTCTCGCGGAGCATGCCCTGCAGGTCGGTCGAGGCCGGCACGGAGTACTGCGTGTGGGCGCGTGACGCGATCGTCTGCGGGTCGAGGTCGGGGGTACCGCCGAGCTGCGAGATGCGCTCGGTCGCCAGGTGGAAGTGCTCGAGCTCCTCGCCGGCCTGCTCGATGAACTGAGCGGCGACCTGGGCCCGGTTGATGCCACTCGCTTGTGTCGCATTCTGGGTGTACCGCAGGTAGCAGACCATCTCGGTCGCGACGACCTGCTGGAGCACCTCGATGATCCGGTCGACGTCGCTGGTGTTCTCGGCGGTGACGGGGCCCTCCTCGATGTGGCGGCGGGCGTCGTCCTGGATCTGCTTGACGTCGATCTCGAAAACGTTCGGCATGGTGGCGACCTTCTCCTCGGTACGGCTGTGTCGTGATCCCCGTACCCCCGATCGGGGCGCCATCACCTGAGCCCCACATGAGACGGTCAGCCCCTGGTAACCCAAAGGACATGCGACCCTGGTTTGATCTCAGTCCCATGGGCGGCCGACTTGGCCGCCGTCCGGGCCGCGAGGCCCGGGGTCACTGAACCGCAGAACGGACGGCACACGTGTCCCAGATCAGCGCCCCGACCACTGACTCGGCGAGGCAGCGCCTCCAGGAGCAGCTGGACGAGCTCACCGAGTTCGAGCGGCCGCGGCTCGCCGCCGGCATCCTCTCGGACTCCGGGGACGCGGGAGACATGGCGGTCTCGTACGACGCGCAGGTCGAGCTGTCCCGCCTCGACGACCGCATCAGCCGGCTGCGCGAGGCGCTGTACAACACGGTGCCCGTGCAGGCCAAGCGTGAGGGCCTCGGCATCGGTGCGACGGTCGTGCTGACCTTCGGCGGGTCGACCGACCAGGAGACCTATCTGGTCGGCAACGCCTCCGACGTGGCCCACGACGTCGACATCGTGACCCTCGACTCCCCGCTCGGCCGTGCGCTCAAGCAGACGCCCGTCGGTGAGTCCGGTTCGTTCAAGAGCCCGCTCGGCCGCAGCGTGACGTTCACCGTGGTTTCCGTCTCCTAGCGCGACGGTCTCCCAGCACGACGTACGGGGCCGCCCGCCCACGGACGGCCCCGCACGGGTCCTCTAGGGGGCGATGGTCCAGGCCTGGCAGCTCGTCGAGTTGAGCCACTGCCACTGATCGACCTTGGTGCCGTTGGCAGTGGCGCAGTTGGTGTCGTCGAGCACCATGCCGCTGACCACACTGACGATCTCGTACCGGTTGCTGCCGGTCGGGATCACCGCCCACTGCTGGCAGAGGTTGCCTAACGCCGCCCACAGGTCGACGGCGGTCCCGTCTGCGAGCCCGCAGTTGACGGAGTCGAGGAGGGTGCCGCTGTTGACGTTGGTGATCGTGTAGTTGCCGTTGGCCGCGGTCGCGAACTTCCACTGCTGGCAGGTGTTGCCGAGCGAGGCCCACAGGTCGACCACGGTGCCGTTGGCCGTCCCGCAGTTGACCGCGTCCATGACCGTGCCGCTGTGCACGTTGGTGATCCGGTACGCGGTGCCGACCACCGGAAAGCTGGTGCTCCCCGCGGTGTAGCCGACGGACACGACGTTGGCCTGCACCGCGTTGTCCGCGGCGTCTGTCGGGTAGCCGGCGGTCATGACGCCCTCGAGGAACGTGCCGACGGAGCCGTCGCTGTTGTCACCGCCGGTGCCCAGGACGATCGCGCCCTCCTGGTGCATCGGGGCGTACCCCCCGAGGTTGGGCTCGGCCCCGCTGTACCAGGTGCTGAGGGCCCCGGAGTTGGCGTTGCCGCCCTTGATCGCGTAGGTGTTCTGCCCGTTGTTCTTGAGCAGTGCGGTCACGAACGTGCTGGCGTTGCCGGTGTTGCCGGTGTGCGAGCCGTTGCCGCCGGCAAACAGCCCGTTCTCCAGGTCGGCCTGCACCCACGGACCTGACCCCGCGCACGGCGAGAACCAGCACTCCGTGCCGAAGTTGATCGCATCCATGTGTCCGTTGCCGGTGTCGTTGCCCGATGTCTCGGCGTTGCCGTAGTCGAAGCAGCAGCGGTTGTTGACGTGCTTGCCGCTGGTGACCATGTACATGCCCTCCGCCGCGCCGTTCTTGGCGACACCGGACGTGGCGTTGTTGCGGTAGCCGACGCCCGCGGAGACGTAGAGCCCGTACACCGCATGGCCACCCGCGGTCATCGGCAGTGCTGCAGCGTTGGCACCGAAGTCCTGCGCGCCATTGCCGCCGGGGCCTTCGATCGTCAGGTTGTTGTGCTTGGCGGTCTGGTCGTAGATCTCGGTGATGAAGCAGATGGTGTTGGCGCAGAAGGAGTTCTGTGTCGCCGCGTTGGCGTAGCCACCCGCCGCGAGGGTGGCGATGTTGGTGGTCGTGGAGTCCGAGATGCGCTTGACCTGGTACAGATTGCCGCTGTACGCGGAGAACAGCGCCCGCGTCGTGCTGTGCGCCGCGACGCAGGGCGTGCCGGCGTTGGCGTAGAGGTCACAGGGCAGCGTTCCTGCGGCGATCGCTTGCGTACCAGAGGATCCGACGAGCGCGCCCGCCGTGAGGGCCAGGGTCGTTCCTCCGCACAGGAGGGCCTGTCGCCAGTGACGGGACCGTGATCGAGAGAACATGCGAGACCTTTCGGGTGCACCTGGAGGGGTGTGCAGCGCCTCTCGCGGGCCTGGGGTCACGAGGGCAGGCTCGAGCTCGGGCTGCCGGGAACACGTCCCGGACGCGCGCTGCGGGGGCTCAGCCCGGCGCGGGGGGAGGGGTGGCCCGCCACCATGTGAGCGATCACATTTTGCCTGCCGTGGACGGTCTGTCTCGGTCAGGAAGGATTTTGGCCAGCCGCGTCGCGGACGGTGAGCGGACGTTACAACACGGTGGGCGGGTCGGCAAGGACCGATGTCCGGCTCCGGTCGAGGAGCTCCGACGTCGACCCGAGGCGCCGCCGGTGTTAACGCTCATGCCGACCTGCGCCGTGGCTGCACAAGGTCAAGTAACGATGAGGACACGATCTTCCGGGATCACGACACATCGCCTTGACGCCCCGAGTTGTTAACGCTCACTATTGCCCCGCCGGAGGACGCCGTCGGCAGCTGACCCTGACCGGAGCCTCTGGTCAGGGGCGGCGGTCCACCTCCAGGACGGCGTCGCCGGCGCCCGCTCGACACCCTCCGCCCCTCACTACTGCTCGCCTGCTCCTTCGGCATTGCCCCGCCGCGCTTCGCCGCCCTCTCAGCCGTTCCCAGCACCAGGACCGAAAAGGAAGGTACGGAATGTCCGCACCACGTCGCGCCTCCATTGCCGCCATCGCGGGACTCGCGCTCCTCGCGTCGGGTTGCAGCAGCAAGTCCTCGGGCGCAGCAGCGCCCGCCGCCACCAGCGCTGCCGCCGCGGTCGCCACCTCGGCTGCAGCAGCACCCGCCACGTCCGCCGCAGCTGCGTCCGCCGCAGGCGGTGGCGCCGTCCCGGCGGCCGTCCAGGCCGACGGAGGCACCAGCGTGCTGCCCGGCCCGTTCCCTGCCGGTGTCGAGGCTCAGTACGGCCCCGTCTGCAAGGCCTCGAGCCTGGGCATCCCGAAGATCGACTTCAAGAAGGACACTATCGGCTGGGCCCAGTCGGAGAAGGAGGCCAATCCGTTCCGTATCCAGTCGACGAAGTCGGAGAAGGCTGAGGCTGCCAAGCGTGGCATCCACCTCATCACCACCAACGCCCAGTCCAACGTCCAGCAGGAGAACACGGACATCAAGGGCATGATCGACAAGGGCGCCAAGGCGATCATCTTCTCGCCGATCAACTCGACCGGTCTCGGTGACGCGATCGCGTACGCCAAGACCAAGCACGTGGCGATGATCCCGGTCGACCGCAACATCACCGGCGTCAAGGCATGCGAGTCTGTCGGCCCGCAGCTCGGCTCCGACTTCGTCCAGCAGGGCAAGCGTGCCGCGGACGCGATGATCGCCGCGACCAAGGGCACCGCCAACCTGCTCATCCTGCTCGGCGCCACCGGTGTCAACGTGACCGATGACCGGACGAAGGGCTTCAAGGACGAGCTGACCGCCAAGGGTGCCACTGGCATCAAGATCGTCGCGGAGCAGACGGCCGACTTCACCCGGGAGAAGGGCCAGAGCGTCACCGAGACCGAGATCAAGACCCACCCGGAGATCAACGCGATCTACGCGGAGAACGACGAGGAGGGTGTCGGCGCTCTCATCGCGCTCACCGACGCCGGCAAGAACGGCACCAGCAAGACCCACCTCGTGTCGATCGACGGCACCAAGACCGCCGTCCAGGGTGTCGTCGACGGCAACTTCGACGCCGTCATCGAGTCGAATCCCGCGTTCGGGCCGGCTGCCGAGGACGCGCTCGCGGCGTACGTTAACGGCGACGGCTACCCGGCCGTCACCATCACCACGGACAATGCCTACCTCGACAAGGCCAGTGCCCAGGCCGGCATCGCCAGCGGCGCTGCGTACTAGCCAGTAGTCAGTTCGCGAGAGAGGCGTCGTTGCATTGACTACGGCAAATCAGCAGCCGACCCTGTCGGTTCTGGGTGCCAGCAAGCGTTTTGCTGGTGTGATAGCCCTGAACGACGTCTCGATCGATCTGTGGCCGGGTGAGGTACACGCCCTGGTCGGGGAGAACGGCGCCGGCAAATCGACGCTGATCAAGCTGATCACGGGCGTGTACCAGCTCGATGAAGGGGAGGTGCGCTACCAGGGTGAGGTGGCGCACTTCCGCTCCCCTCGCGACGCGCAGCTGGCGGGCATTCAGACCATCTACCAAGAGGTCCACCTCGCCCCCCAGCTCTCCGTCGCACGCAACGTGTTCCTCGGCCGTGAGCCGCACCGGTGGGGCTCCATCGACCTGCGCCGGATGAACCGCGAGTCGGCCGAGATCCTCGCGCGCTACGGCATCGTGGCCGACGTCAAGCGTCCTCTCGGCGAGCTCGGGCTCGGCGTCCAGCAGATGGTGGCGGTGGCGCGGGCAGTCTCGGCCGACGCCGGCGTCGTCATCATGGACGAGCCCACCTCCTCGCTCGAGCCGCGCGAGGTGGACAAGCTGCTCAACGTCGTCGGTCTGCTCAAGGAGCAGGGGGTGGCGATCGTCTACGTGTCGCACAAGCTCGACGAGATCTTCCGGGCCTGCGACAAGGTGACCGTCCTCCGCGACGGCAAGCTGGTCTCGACCGGTCCGGTCGCCGAGCTCAACCGGCTCCAGCTCATCTCGCGCATGCTCGGCCGCGACGCCAGCGATCTCGAGACCTCGCGCACACAGTTCGGCCGGGACAGCGAGATCGCCGCGGAAGAGCCGGTGCTGGTCGTCAAGGACCTGGCGCGCCGGCTCGTGCTCGACGACATCTCGCTCGTCGTCCGGCCCGGCGAGGTCGTCGGCCTGGCCGGCCTGCTCGGCTCGGGGCGCAGCGAGACGGCCAAGGCCATCTTCGGCGCGATGCCGCTGGATGCCGGCTCCGTGACGATGAACGGGCACACCTACGCCCGCAACACCCCGGCCTCGCGGATCCACTCCGGCGTCGCCCTGCTGCCCGAGGACCGCAAGGTCGAGGGCATCATCCCGGGCATGTCGATCAAGGACAACATCGCGCTCGCTTCGTTGGACCAGCTCTCCAGGGCCGGCTTCGTCTCGCGCAAGAAGCAGGACGAGATCGTCGACATCTTCATGAAACGCCTACGCATCAAGGCTTCTGGTCCCGACCAGAAGGTGCAGGAGCTCTCCGGCGGCAACCAGCAGAAAGTTCTCCTGGCCCGCCTGCTCTGCCTCAACCCCAAGGTCCTGCTGCTCGACGAGCCCACCCGGGGCATTGACGTCGGAGCCAAGGCAGAGGTCCAGGCCCTCGTCGCCGAGCTGGCCGCGAAGGGCATGGGCGTGGTCCTGATCTCCTCCGAGCTCGAGGAGGTCGTCGAGGGCTCCGACACGGTCCTGGTCCTCCGCGACGGCGCCGCCCTGGGTTCCCTTTTCGGTGACGAGATCTCTGAGGACGCCATCATGACCATGATCGCCGGCGCGGCAGCTGACGAGAGCGAGGCTGCACACTGATGACCGCTGTCACGCCCGGCGAGGTCACCAGCCGGATCAGGGCTCCGCGCATCACCGCTGACTGGGTACGGGACAAGGGCGTCTACATCGCCCTCGTCCTGCTCATCGTGTTCAACGTCCTGTTCACGCCGCACTTCAACGAGTTCAGCAACGTTCAGCTCATCATGCGTCAGGTGGCCGCAGTCCTGATCGTGTCCCTGGGCATGCTGATGGTCATCGGCACCGGCGGTATCGACCTGTCCGTCGGCGCCACGATGGCGATCGCCGGCTCGGTGCTCGGCCTGGCCGTGTCCGACGGCGCCGCCGTCAGCGGCGGCCTCGGCCTCGACCTCACCCTGTCGATCATCTTGGCGATCCTGGCCGGCCTGCTGGTCGGGCTGTTCAACGGGTTCGTGGTCGGGGTGCTGGGGGTGCAGCCGCTCGTCGCCACCCTGAGTCTTCTCGTCGCAGGACGCGGCCTCGCCCTGGTGCTCACCAGCGGCGGCCTGGTCCAGCTCTTCATCCCCGGCCTGAACAAGCTGAGCGTCAACAACCTGTGGGGCCTGCCCTACGTCATCGTCATCGCGCTGGTGCTCGTCGCGATCGTCGCGGTGTTGGTGCGTCGTACCACCTTCGGCTACCGGCTGGTCGCGATCGGCGGCAACCGCCGGGCGAGCGTCCTGGCCGGCCTGCCGGTGCGCCGCACGATCATCACCGTCTACGCCCTGAGCGGGGCGCTGGCGGCCATCGCCGGCATCATCGCGACGGCCCGCACCCACGCCGCCGACCCGTCCTACCTCGGCCTCGGCTACGAGCTCAACGCCATCACCGCGGTGGTGGTCGGCGGCTCGGCGCTGGCCGGCGGCAAGGTCAGGGTCCTGGGCACCGTCGCAGGTGCCGTCCTGATGCAGGTGCTGACCAGCACCCTGGCGGCGCACAACTACAAGGACTCGCAGACCGAGATCGTGCAGGCCGCGATCATCATCGCAGCGGTCTACATCCAGCGCAGCAGCCGGAGCAGCGAATGACCGCCACCCCCGGCGCCGTCCACGTGGCGACCGACGAGACCGGGGTCACCGCCGGCGCCGCCCGGGCCAAGGCGTTCGCCTCACTGGTGTCGCGCAGCGGGGCCGTGGCCGTGCTGGTGGTGCTGCTGATCATCGGCGCCATCTTCGACAAGGGCTTCATCCACCTGGACAACCTGCGCAACATCGCCCTGTCAGCGAGCTACATCGGGCTGATCACGGCGGGCATGACCTTCGTCATCATCAGCGGTGGCATCGACCTGTCGGTCGGGTCGGTGTTCGCCCTGGGCGTGCTCACGAGCGCGTTCATGTCGGAGTACGGCTCGTTCTGGACCATCGTCGTGACGCTGGCCTGCTGCGCTGCTGCCGGCCTGTTGCAGGGCGCGATCATTGCCTGGCTGCGCCTCCCACCGTTCATCGTGACCTTCGCCGGGCTGACCGCGGCGCGTGGTCTCGTCTACTACATGACGCAAGAGGGCAACCTCGTGCCCAAGGTGCCGGGTCACAAGTCCTTCGAGACCCTCGGCCAAGGCACGCTCTTCACCATCGGCTGGCCGGTCTGGATCTGCCTCATCGTCTTTGCTGTCGGCTGGTGGCTGCTCAACCGGACGGCCTTCGGCCAGGCGGTCCAGACCGTCGGCGGCAACGACACCGCTGCCGAGCTGATGGGCTTGCCGGTCAAGCGGGTCAAGGTCCTCGTCTACGTCATCAGCGGGCTCTGCGCCGGGCTCGCCGGCATCCTGCTCACGGCGTCGTCTGGTGGCGGCAACGAGGCGCGGGTCGGCGACCAGTACGAGCTCACCGCCATCGCCGCCGTCGTCATCGGCGGCACCCTGCTCAGCGGTGGGGTGGGCTCCATGGTGGGCTCCCTCGCCGGCATCACCCTGTGGTTTGTCATCGACAACCTGGTCACGCAGGGCCTGCAGTTCAACCCCCAGGACGAGCTCGTCGTGAGCGGCGGCTTCCTGCTGGTAGTGGTTGTCCTGCAGACCTTGTTGAGCAGACGAGCAGCGACGGTAGAGGTGCACTGACATGCCGCCAACCGGAGGTTCCGACCTCGAGGTGTGGTTCCTGACGGGTTCCCAGTCCCTGTACGGGCCGGAGACGCTGGAGCAGGTCGCGGAGCAGTCGCGGCTGGTCTTCGGGTTGCTCGAGGGATCGCCGGAGATCGGGGTGCGGCTGGTCTGGAAGCCGGTGCTGCTGACCGCCGACGCGATCCGCCGGATGTGCCTGGACGCGACGGCTGATGACCGGTGCATCGGCGTGATCACGTGGATGCACACGTTCAGCCCGGCCAAGATGTGGATCGGCGGGCTCGACGCGCTGCGCAAGCCGCTGCTGCACTTCCACACGCAGGCCAACCGGTCGCTGCCGTGGGACGTCATCGACATGGACTTCATGAACCTCAACCAGGCCGCGCACGGCGACCGCGAGTTCGGTTACATGGAGACCCGCATGCGGGTGCGCCGCAAGACCGTCGTCGGTCACGCGAGCGATCCCGGCACCAGGTCCCGCATCGGCGACTGGGCCCGCGCGGCCGTCGGCTACCACGCCTCCCAGCACCTGCGGCTCGCCCGCTTCGGCGACAACATGCGCGACGTGGCCGTGACCGAGGGCGACAAGGTCGAAGCGCAGATGCGCTTCGGCATGTCGGTCAACACCTACGGCGTCAACGATCTCGTGGCCCGGTTCGACGAGGTAGCCGACGACGAGGTCGACGCGGTGCTCGCCGCGTACGACGAGCTGTTCGAGATCGTGCCCGACCTCCAGGCGGGGGGAGCGCGACGCGAGTCCCTCGTGTACGGGGCGCGGCTCGAGGTGGCGTTGCGCAGCTTCCTGGTCGAGGGTGGCTTCTCGGCGTTCACCACCAACTTCCAGGACCTGGGCGGGCTGCGCCAGCTGCCGGGTCTCGCGGTGCAGCGGTTGATGGCCGAGGGGTACGGCTTCGGTGGCGAGGGCGACTGGAAGACCTCGGCCTTGGTGGCCATCCTCAAGGCGATGGCTGGTGACGCACCCGGCGGCACGTCGTTCATGGAGGACTACACCTACCACTTCGGTCCTGGCACCCCGGTGGTGCTCGGCGCGCACATGCTCGAGGTCTGCCCGAGCATCGCCGGTGACCGGCCGCGCATCGAGATCCACCCGCTCGGCATCGGCGACCGCGAAGACCCGGTCCGGCTGGTGTTCCGCGGCGCGCCGGGGCCGGGGTTCGTCGTCGGTCTGCTCGACCTGGGCGAGCGTTTCCGCCTGGTGGCCAACGACATCACCGTCGTCCCGCCGGCCGAGCCGCTGCCGCGGCTGCCGGTGGCGTGCGCGGTCTGGGAGCCGGCGCCGAGCCTCGCCACGTCGGCGGAGTGCTGGCTCACCGCCGGCGGGCCGCACCACACCGCCATGACCACCGCCGTGCCGTTCGAGTCGCTGCGCGACCTCGCGCTGATGCTCGACGTCGAGCTGGTGCACATCAACGCCCAGACGACGGCGCACGGCTGGATCAACGAGCTGCGCTGGAACCAGGCCTACTACCGCCTCGCCCAGGGTCTGTAGCCCCGTGGCGGGCCAGTGCAAGATCCCTTGCGCTGTTAGCCTTTGGGTGTGCTCGAAGCGGCAGGTCAACCGGTGACGGACCTCGACGACAGGCCCGGCGGACGTCGCCCGGTCATGATGGACGTCGCCCGTCTGGCCGGCGTCTCGCACCAGACCGTCTCACGGGTCATCAACGACCACCCGAGCGTCAGCGACGACACCCGGCGACGGGTCGAGAACGCCATCCTCCAGCTCGGCTACCGCCGCAACACCGCCGCCCGAGCCCTGGTCACGCGGCGCACGTCGGCCATCGGCGTGGTCAGCGTCCACACCTCGCAGTACGGGCCGGCGCACACCATCTTCGGCATCGAGGAAGCGGCCCGGCGGGCCGGCTACTTCGTCAACTTCGCCAGCCTGCGCGAGATCACCCGGTCGTCGATGCGCGGGGCCCTCGACCACCTGACCGACGCCTCGGTCGACGGCATCGTGGTCATCGCGCCGGTGCGCGCGGCGGTCGAGGCGGTCAACGGGCAGAAGCTCGACGTCCCGCTCGTCATGGCCGAGGCCAGCGACCGTACGGACGACCTCAGCGTGGTCGTCGACCAGGTTGCCGGCGCCAGGCTTGCGACGCGGCACCTGCTCGACCTCGGCCACCAGACCGTGGTCCACGTCCGGGGCCCGGAGACATGGGTCGAGGCTGACGCCCGTACCCGAGGGTGGATGGCCGAGCTCGCCGCTGCCCGGGTCGTCATCCCCGAGCTGCTCACCGGTGACTGGAGTCCGGCGTCCGGCTACGCCATCGGCCAGCAGCTGGCCGACCGCGACGACGTGACCGCGATCTTCGCTGGCAACGACCAGATGTCGCTGGGCATCATGCGCGCGCTGCACGAGGCCGGCCGCTCGGTGCCGGGCGACGTCAGCCTGGTCGGCTTCGACGACATCCCCGAGGCGGAGTTCTTCCACGTGCCGCTGACCACGGTGCGCCAGGACTTCACCGAGGTCGGCCGGCGCTGCATGGAGCGGCTGCTCGCGATGATCGAGGGCAACGTGCCGCCCGCGCGCCCGGCTATCGCGCCCGAGCTGATCATCCGGGCCAGCACCGGCCCCGCGCCCAGGGGCTAACGCTCACCCCGTTCCCCTGCGGATCACTGGGCGGGTGTGGTCGTTATCCGGGCCGTCAGAGCAGCCACAACGTCCCAGTGATCCGCAACGTTGGCGATCACTGGGTGGGTGTGGTCGTTTTCCGGGCCGTCAGAGCAGCCACAACGTCCCAGTGATCCAGAAGGGGGAGGGGGAGTGGGTGGGCGGACGGAGGGTCAGCCGAGGTCGCCGAGGTCGCGCTGCTCGCCGGAGTCGGTGTGGTCGGCGAGGAAGCGCTCGAGCTCAGCAGCGAGCTCGTCGGCGGAGGGCAGCGGCCCGTTGCCGGCGATGAGGTTGGTGCCCTGGCGACCGCGGACGTACGCGTCGTACTGCGCCTCGAGCGCGTGCACCACGTCGGCGACCTCGCCCTCGGAGCCGATCTGCTGGTCGACCTCGTCGCGGATCCGCTCAGCGGCGGAGTGCAGCGCCTCGGTGTTGAGGACGAGACCGGCGGCGCCGGCGACCGAGGTCAGCAGCAGCTCGGCCGCGCTCGGGTAGTCGGTCTGGGCGAGGTAGTGCGGCACGTGGGTCGCGAAGCCCATCGACGCCTTCCCCGCCTGAGCGAGCCGGAACTCCAGCAGGTGGGCGGCGCTGCCGGGCACCTGCACCGACTGCAGCCAGGGCTCGTACCCTTCGAGCAGCTCGGAGCGGCTCGCGTGGACGGTGACGCCGGTCGGTCGGGTGTGAGGGACGGCCATGGGGATCGAGTTGAGGCCGATGCTCAGGCGTACGCCGAGGTCGCCCGCGAGAGCGTCGACGGCGGAGACGAACCGCTCCCACTGCACGTCGGGCTCGGAGCCGTGCAGCAGCAGGAACTGGTGGCCGACGGTGTCGGTCAGCTGGTGCAGTTCGAGCGACGGCGCGTCGTAGGACTCCCAGTGGTCCTCGTTGAAGATCATCGTGGGGCGCCGGGCGCGGTAGTCGTGCAGCTGGTCGACGTCGAAGGTCGCCACGAGCTCGGGCCGGCAGGTCTCCAGCAGGTGCTCGCGGGCCAACCGTGCGGCGTTACCGGCGTCGACGAAGCCGGTGAGCGCAACCACGAGCACCGGCTCGCCGGACACAGCAGTGTCCTGGGCCACGTCGGTCGTCTCGTACAGGCCGCGGGGGTCGAGCACGGTCGTGGCTCCTTCGGGGCGGGTCAGGCAAACGTCCTTCACCGCGCAACAACGCCGGGACGTCCCCCCATCATCCCCCGGGTCAGGCCAGCTGCGGTGCGGACTCCGGAGCGGGCTCGACGCCACGCTCCGAGCGGGGGAGGCGGGTGATCACCCAGGCCTTGGCCTGGTCGTAGACCCAGAGCACGCCGTAGGTGACGGCGAGCAGCATGCCGGCGACGATGCAGTCCATCCAGTAGTGGTTACCGGTCACGACCACGACGTACATCATGAAGATCGGGTGCAGCAGCACCAGCCATCGCCAGCGGCTCTTGGTCGCGGTGAAGACGACCACCGCCACCAGGATCGCCCACCCCTCGTGGACCGATGGGAAGGCCGCGAGCTGGTCGGCCGAGCCGTGGGCCACGGACTGGTAGACGGTCTGGCCGTACTTCTTGCCGATGTCGACGATGCCGTACCCGAGGAAACGTGGCGGCGCGACCGGGATCCACTGGACGATCACCGACGACAGCGTGAACAAGATGAGCACGGTACGGCCGCGCTTGTACTTGTCGCGATGCCGGAACCACAACCACAGCAGCAGGATGATCATCGAGTTGACGTGGCCGTAGATGTAGTACTGGTTGAGCGCTTTGCCCCACAACGGGTGGTGCAGTGCAGGCCCCTGCATCCACTTCTCGCTGGGCAGGTAGAGCAGCCGCTCGAGGTGCCAGATGTCCTTGCCCCGCTGGTACGCGCCCTGGTAGTTGGCCAGGTTGTAGACACCGATCAGGGCCCACAGCGTGTAGAGGCCCATGATGATGCCGGCCTCGCGGAACGGCGCACGGAACGACCGCAGCACCCGCAGGGTGCGGACCGGCCACGCGGTGCCGACCAGCGGGAAGAAGACGAGGGAGTAAAGGAAGAGGGAGACGCTCGCGAAGATGACGCCCGCGTACAGCGCGCTGTAGAACGTCGGCTCCCAGTACATCGGTCGACCTTAAACGAGCCTGGTCACGACGCGGTAACCGGCTTATCGGCCCCTCAACGCTCCAGCCGCGCCGGTGCGGGCGGGTGGGAATGCCTGGAAGCCTCCGGATGCTAGACTCAACACAGTGACGGCTTCTCCGCCGTCTCCCTCCCGCGGGCGAGTGGTCCGCGTGGTCGCCTCTGTGATTGCTTCGTCCCGTCGGCGGGCTGTTCTTCTTGATGCCCCGACCGGTGCCGTGCACGTCGCCGAGCAGGTCTGCGGCCGACGATGTATCGGAGCAGTTGAAGCATGCCCAGCACCACCGCACGTCCGTCCCGTCCCTACGCCTCCTCCTCGTCCGGCTCCTCCGGCGGCAGCGGTTCCCCCGCCGGTCGTCGTGGCGGCCGCCCCACCGGTGGCGGTCGACCCAACCCGGGCCGTTCCCGCCAGACCTCTTCCCGTCCGGCACCGGCCCCCCGCGTCAGTGAGCTCGAGCTCGCCCTGCTGGCCGCCGCCGACAACGCCCCGGCCGCCGAGGGCAAGACCTTCGCCGAGCTCGGCCTGCCGGCCGCGCTCGTCCGTGAGCTGGCCCGCGGTGGCATCGAGGCGCCGTTCGCCATCCAGACCCGCACCCTGCCCGACGCCCTCGCCGGGCGCGATGTGCTCGGCCGGGCCCAGACCGGCTCCGGCAAGACCCTCGGCTTCGGCCTGCCGATGCTGGCCCGCCTCGCCGACGGCGAGCGCCTCCCCGGTCGTCCGCGCGGCTTGGTCCTCGTGCCGACCCGTGAGCTGGCCAAGCAGGTCAGCGACGCGCTCTACCCGCTCGCCAAGTCCCTCGGGCTGCGGGTCACCTCGGTGTACGGCGGCGCGCCCATCCGTCGCCAGATCGAGGCCCTCGAGCGCGGTGTCGACATCGTCATCGCCACGCCCGGCCGGCTCATCGACCTGATCGAGCGTCGCTCCTGCCGGCTCGACCGCATCGCGGTCACCATCCTCGACGAGGCCGACCACATGGCTGACCTCGGCTTCATGCCGGCGGTCACCCAGATCCTCGACCTCACCCCCGAGGGTGAGCAGCGAATGCTGTTCTCCGCCACGCTCGACGGTGCCGTGGAGAAGCTGGTCGTCCGCTACCTCAACAACCCGGCCCTGCACGCGGTCAAGCAGGTCCAGACGTCGGTCAACGCGATGGACCACCACGTGTTCACCGTGCGGGCCGACGACAAGCTGGCCGTGACGGCCGAGATCGTCGCCCGCCCGGGTCGGACGCTGCTGTTCGTCCGTACCAAGCACGGCGCCGACCGCCTGGCCAAGCAGCTCGAGCGGGCCGGAGTCAACGCGGCTGCCATCCACGGCGACCTCAAGCAGAATGCCCGCCAGCGCGCGTTGGACGGCTTCACCGCCGGCTCACCGCGGGTGCTCGTGGCCACCGACGTCGCCGCACGTGGCATCCACGTCGACGACGTCGACCTGGTCATCCACTTCGACCCGCCGGCTGACCACAAGGACTACCTGCACCGCTCCGGTCGTACGGCCCGCGCCGGCAACACCGGCACGGTGCTGATGCTGGCCGGCGCCGAGCAGCTCCGCGAGGTCAAGCGCCTGCACGAGGGCGCCGGCGTCACCGCCACGTCGACCACGGTCTTCCCGGGCCACGACGAGGTCCGTCGCATCGCCGAGAGCGGCACCGCGCCCGCCCCGATCCCGGTACGTCACCCGTCGT
Source organism: Acidothermaceae bacterium B102 (assembly GCA_033097465.1). Classification (GTDB taxonomy): domain Bacteria; phylum Actinomycetota; class Actinomycetes; order JAWWOL01; family JAWWOL01; genus JAWWOL01. The sequence goes on along the minus strand of AP028633.1, from coordinate 227,293 downwards.
CGCCGCGTCGCCCCTCCGAGGGTGGCCGTCCGGCGAGCCGGCACAGCGGTCCCCGCACCCCGCGGGACTCCGCTCCGTCCACCACGATCGGCGAGCGCTCGTCCGAGCGGTTCGCCAGCGACAGCCAGCGTCGGGGCGGCCCGACCGGTGCCAACGTCGACGGCTCGCGCCGCCACCAGAGGCCCCGTCGGCCCGCAGCCGAGTAGTTCGCACGTGTGCTGCCCCGTACCAGCCGGTCTGGTGCGGGGCAGTGTGCTGTCCGGATCCGGACGCAAGAAAATGGCGTGTTCGGCTGCGGGCCACCCCGTGGGCGGTTACGGTCGAACTACCACGGGGCCCATCGTCGCTTCTTCGCGACCGCCCACCCGCTGGGGGTGACCCGATGCCCGCCTATCTGGACCCCGACTTCACCGGCACCGACCTGCTCTCGGTCCGTCTGCCCAGCTCACCTGCGGCGCCGTGGCTCGCCCGCCAGCTGCTCGCCCAGTGGTGTCGGGAGTGGCACCTTTCCGCCGCGGCCTGCGACGACTCGATGGTCGTCATGAGCGAGCTGGTCACGGAGTTCGTCGGGTTGGGAGCGGAGTGCGTGACCATCGGGGCGACCGTCCACGACACTGATCTCGAGGTCTCCGTGGCGGGTGCGGTCACCGCGTCCATCGGGGCGCAGGCCGCCAGCGAGGACGACGTCATCGTGCACCGCATGGACCTTGTACGGGGCCTCGCCGACCGGGTGGACGTGCGACTCGACCACGAAGGGCGCACCGTCGTCGTCGCCGTACCGCTGCGTCGGGCACCATAGAGCCATGACCGACGCCGACGACTACGCCGAGGCGGTCCGTCAGCGCCGGGAGCGGTCCGCCGACCTGCCGCGCGCCGGCCGGCCCACGATCGCCCTGGTGACCGACCGCCCCGATGCCCCGTTGCTTGGTTTGCTCACGTCGGCCGGGTGGTCCGTGACCGGGCTGTTGACGACCGACGTCTTCGACGGGCTGCTCTGGGCCGCCCAGACGCCGGGCGTCGCCCGCAACTACCTCGACCTCACCGAGCTGCTCTCCGACCCTGAGCTCGACGCCTGCTGCCTCGCGCTGCCGCCGTCCGGTCTGGGGTCGGTGCTGGTCGCCACGCTGCAGGCCGGGCTGCACACGTTGCTGCCCGAGCCGGCCGAGCTGGGCGCCGACCTCGTGCGCCGCGCCCTCGAGGCGGCCGAGGACTCAGGGGCTGAGCACGCCGTCGCCATGCAGCAGCGCTGGCGGGCGCCGGTCGCCCGGGTCGCCCGCGCCCTCGACAGCGGCGAGCTCGGACCTCCTGCCCAGCTGACGGTACGGGGCTGGCCCACCGGCGCCGCCCCGACGGCCGAGCTGCTCGACGTGGTCACCCGATGGTGTGGCGACGTGGTGGCGGTGTGCGCGTCGCCCGACGAGCTGCCGGCCCGCGAGCTGCCCGGCGGCGCGACCGTCCGGTGGGCGTTGCTCACCTCATCCGGCGCCACGGTGCTGGTGGCCCATGACGGAGCCGGGGCGCCGTTGCTGCGCCTGTCCTGCCCGCAGGGCCGGGTCGAGGTCGAGGCGGGCCCGGGTGACGGCACCCTCGAGCTGCCGTTCGAGCTGCCCGAACCGCTGCCGGAGCCGACGACCCTGCGCACCGACGGGCTGCGTACGACCGCCACCCGACTGGCCGAGGCGGTCCAGCGCAGCGAGGGTGTGGCCACCCCGTACGACGGCTGGCCCTGGCCTTCCACCCTGCGCGACCTGTTCGTGGTCGAGCGCATCCGCGAGGCCCTGCGCTCGTCGGCGGCGGAGCGCCGCTGGGTTGAGACGGCGTGACCACCACACACGCCACCAGCTGGACCGGACCCCTTGACACGCCCGAGCCTGCACGTCCGGGTTCGGCGCGCGACCTGCGCCGGTTCGCCGTCCTGCTGGGCTGGATCCCGGTGATCCTGCTGCTCGACTCCGTCGGGCGCCACGGCGTCTCGTTGGGTTGGCAGCGGTTGCTCGGCGTCGGCACGTGGGTGCTGTTGCTGGTGATGCTGCGCGGCGAGTCCCGCCGTACCAAGGCGCAGGTGGCCATCGTCGTGGCGTTCGCGTCGCTCATTGAGTACACGTTCGCGGGCCTGCTCGGCGTCTACGTCTACCGGCTGCACGACGTGCCGTGGTTCGTCCCGCCGGGGCACGGCCTGGTCTACCTGGGAGCGCTCACCTTTGGCCGTACCCCGTGGGCGCAGCGGCACCGCACCCCGCTGGTCGTGGGCACTCTCGTCGCCGGCGGCGGCTATGCGGTCTGGGGTGCCTTCGTGTCGTCGCGCTTCGACAGCCTGGGCGCGTTCTGGTTCGTCTGCCTGGCGCTGTTCCTGTGGTGGGGCAGGCACAATCGCAACGCCACGGTCTATGTCGGCGCGTTCGTCATCGTCACCTACCTCGAGCTCATGGGTACGGGCCTGGGCACGTGGACGTGGAAGCTGCGTGACCCGATCCTGGGCATCGTGGCCATCGGCAACCCGCCGTCCGGGGCTGCTGGAGGGTACGGCTTCTTCGACGCCGCAGCGCTTCTCGGCGCTCCTGGTCTCGAGCGGTTGATCGAGCGCCACTCACCGGCGTTCACCCGGCTCATGCGCCGCCGGCCCGCGGGGGAGGCGGCGTGACCCGCCCCAGCGGCGTCGTCCACACTGGGGCACATGGCGGATGAGCGGAACGTCCTCGGCGGTGAGCTCGAGGAGTGCGGCCTCGACCCGGTCACCGGCTTCTACCGCGACGGGTGCTGCAGCAGCGGGCCCGACGACCTCGGCAGCCACACCGTCTGCGCGGTGGTGACGGCGGAGTTCCTGGCCCACCAGCGCCAGACCGGCAACGACCTGGTGACACCGCGGCCGGAGTACGCCTTCACCGGGCTCGTGGCGGGCGACCGCTGGTGCGTCGTCGCCGCCCGCTGGCTCGACGCCTACCAGGACGGCGCCGCCTGTCCGGTGGTGCTCGCCTCCACCAACGCCCGGGCCCTCGACGTCGTGCCGCTCTCGGCCCTGCGCGAGCACGCGGTCGATGTCCCGTCCGACCCCGGCTCGCTGGCCTGAGCATCGCTCCTGGGTGGCCAAGGGTCTACCAGAGGGAGACCAGGAACGCCTGCAGGACGAGGGCCGTCACGGCCTGGGCTGTGAGCCAGCTCCGATGCCTCGCCAGGGGCAGCGACGCCGCGGCCGGCAGGAGCCACACGGCGAACGGCAGCCAGATGCGTTCGACCTCGCCCTTGGTGTAGCCGGACAGGTCGAGGAAGGCCAGGACGACGACCGTCGCACCGACGAGTGGCCACAGACGGCGGTCGAGCACACGGAGGCCGCCGAGCACGGCGGGGCCGACCATGACGGAGAGCACCACCAGGTCGGCGACGAGGAAGTAGAGGTAGGGACGCACACTGGCAACCGTGGTGACGTAGGCGTGGTGGGTGGCAGCGAACCCGCTCAGCCAAGAGAAGCCGGTCAGGCCGACGAGGGCCAGCAGCACGCTCGTGCCGATGCCGACGCAGACAGCGGTGACGACCCGCCGCCGTCCCCCGACCAGCACGACAGCCATCAGCAGGCCGAGAGGCAGCAGCCCGTACGACAGCATCAACGCGCTGGCACAGAGCACGGTCGAGCCCGCGGTCGCCAGGACCCGGCGCACACCCGACCACCGTACGGCCAGGGCCACGAGCGCGATCGCCCATGCACAGACGCCCATGAACAGGGCATCCATCGTGGTGGCGACCCAGATGGCGGCCGGCGCCAGAACGAGGAACGGCAACGAACGCCTGGCCAGGAGCTCGCCCGACAGGAGCCTGACCGCCACCGCAACGGCCGCTACGGCGGAGCCGCCGGCGACGATGTCCAGCGCGGCCGTGGCGCCCGCGGCACTGAAGCCCAACTGGTGGAACCCTTCCATTACCAGGATTGCGCCTGGGGGATGGCCCTGGGAGTGCACGGCGTAGTCCGGCAGGTCGCGCACGTAGGAGCGCAGGAAGCGGTGTACCCCGAGCCGGTGCAGCGACGGAAGATCGTTCCAGACCTGGTACGGCGCCGCGATGTGCCCAGCCAGTACAGAGAATCCGTCGTTCAGCGCGAGCAGCGCAGCCCACACCGATGCGGTGAGCGAACTGAGGACCAGGAGCACCGGCCACGCCAGGCGTGTCGCGACAACCGCACCCCAGCGCACCACGGTCGCAGCGAGCAGCACGGCGGCTAGGAAGCCGAGATTGAGGCGCAGCCGCAGCATGCCGGCCAGCGGCGCCGCCGGACCGAGATAGAGCCGGTGGTAGAGCCACGGAAGGTGACTGACCGCAGCGACCACGGCGACGGTCGGCAGCCACCACACGCAGGTCCGGCGGATGGACCAGCCGGATGCCATGCTGTGACAGTACGAGCCATCGGTTGTTCGTCGCGGTCGGGGCAGTCCGCCGTAAGAGTTCCGTAACCGCGGATCAAAGCCGAAAGTGGCTGCGCAACCGTAGTTTTCAGGACATGACCTTGCCCGGAACGTCCCGCCCGGTCGACGTCATCCTTCCCTGTCTTGACGAGGCCGGTGCACTCCCGTGGGTGTTGCGTCGGATGCCGGCCGGCTACCGGGCGATCGTGGTCGACAACGGCTCGACGGATGGTTCGGTGGCCGTCGCCGAGCACCATGGGGCCTTGGTGATCCATGAGACGCAGCGCGGCTTCGGTGCTGCTTGCCATGCGGGACTGCTCGTCGCCACGGCCGACGTCGTGTGCTTCATGGACGCGGACGCCTCGCTCGACCCAATGCAGTTGCCGCTCGTCGCAGACCCGGTCATCGCTGGTCGCCGGGATCTCGTGCTGGGAAGACGAGTCCCGATCTCGCGCAAGGCCTGGCCGACCCACGCCCGTGCCGGCAACGCAGTGCTGGCCCGTCGACTGCGGCGTCGAGCAGGGGTGTCGCTCCACGACCTCGGCCCCATGCGCGCGGCTCGGCGGGGTGACCTGCTCGCCCTTGGCCTGGTCGACCGTCGGTTTGGATACCCGCTGGAGATGGTGCTCAAGGCCGCCGAGATCCGTTGGCGCATAGATGAAGTAGCCGTCGACTATCGTCCTCGCGTCGGTGACTCCAAGGTCACCGGAACGCTGCGAGGCACGCTGCGGGCAATCAAGGACATGCGCCAGGTGATGGCGGCATGATCGCGGCTCAGATCGTCGTGATAGCCAAGGAGCCACTGGCCGGCAACGTGAAGACCAGGCTCGCTCCGGTGTACGGCTCGGACGGTGCGGCGGCGCTCGCTCTGGCGGCGCTGCAGGACACGCTCGCCGCCGCGCTGGCTTCGCGCGCCTCGCGAGTGGTGCTTGCCCTCGACGGCCGGCCCGGAGCGTGGCTCCCGCACGGCGTCGCCGTGGTGCCGCAAGGCGAGGGCCTGCTGGGTGACCGGCTGGCGGCCGCGATCGCGGACGCGTACCGCGATCTGCCCCTGCCGGTGCTCGTCATCGGCATGGACACGCCCCAGGTGACGGCCGAGCTGCTCGACACGGCACTTCTCCGACTGACCGAGTCGTCGGCCGTGCTCGGTCCTGCAGAGGACGGCGGCTACTGGTGCATCGGTCTGCAACGCCCTGACGCCCATGTCTTCGACCACGTGCCGATGTCCCTGCCCTGCACGGGTTCTGCTCAGCTCGCCCAGCTGGCAGCACGTGGCCTGACCGCCGCGCTGTTGCCTCTCCTGCGAGACGTCGACCTGCCGTCCGACGTGCTCCTGGTCGCGGCTCAGGCACCGGACACGCGGTTCGCCTTCGTGGCCGGCCTTGCCGTTAGCAGCATCGCATGACGGCGTCGGCCCTTGAGGTGTACGACGCCGGGCTGCTGCGCGCAGCGTCGCCGGGCGACGTCGCGTCGTGGCGCCTGCGTTACGCCGACGGCAGCCATACGCCGCTGGACCTTCGGGCGTGGTGCGCACCGCGTCCAGGCGACGATGAGCTGCTGGCGGCCGCGCGAGACTCTGTGCTCGACATCGGTTGTGGGCCAGGCAGACTGACTGTCTCACTGACCCGACAGGGACGCGTCGCTCTGGGCATCGACATCTCCGCCGGCGCTGTGGCGCTCACCCGCTCGTCCGGCGCGCCGGCGCTGCGTCGGTCAGTCTTCGCCAGGCTGCCCGGCACCGGACGCTGGACGACCGCGCTGCTCGCCGACGGCAACATCGGCATCGGCGGCGACCCGGTCCGGCTGCTGGCGAGAGTCCGAGAGCTGCTTGCTCCCGACGGGGTGGCGTTGGTCGAGCTGGACCAGGAGGGCACGGGCCGCACCGTTGTCGTGCGGCTGGAGAGTGACGCAGGCGAGGCAAGTGGCTGGTTCCGCTGGGCGCACGTCGGGCCGCTCGGGTTGGAGTCGTTGGCCTTCCGGGCAGGCATGCGTACCGAGCGCGTGTGGTCCGCGCAGGACCGGTGGTTCGCCGAGGTTGTGCCCGCGTGAGGCGGCGGACGATCAGCCTGCCCCGGCGACCGAGCCTTGGTGAGGTTCTCAGCAAGCCGCTGCCGGTGCCACCGGAGCAGCTGCGGGTGGGGCCGCTCAAGGAGGGCGCCTTCACCAGCCGACTACGCGACGAGCGGGTCGCGTCCTGGCTCGGGCTTTGGCTCGGCATCGCGTTCACCGTCTGCCTCGTCACCGGCCTCATCGACTGGGACGCCCAGCTCACCCACCCGTTCATCGCGCTGCCGCAGCGGCCGGCCCGGTTCTTCCAGTACACGCAGGGCATCCACGTCGCTACGGGCATCGCCTCGATCCCGCTGCTGCTGGCCAAGCTCTGGACCGTCTACCCCAAGCTGTGGGAGTGGCCGCCGGCCCGTACCATCGCGCACGCACTCGAACGCGGCACCCTCCTCGTCCTCGTCGGCGGTGCGGTCTTCGAAACGGTGAGCGGCCTGCTGAACATCATCGAGTGGTATCCATGGCCATTCTTCTTCCCCACCACCCACTTCTGGGTCGCGTGGCTCACGATCGGCGCTCTGATCGTGCACATCGGCACCAAGGCCTCCGTCACGCGCCGGGGCCTGTCCCGCCTTCGCGCGGACGAGAGCAACGACGACGCCCTCGAGCGCCGCACGTTCATGGGCGCCATCACCGCAGCGACCGGCGCCGTCACCATCACCACGATCGGGCAGACTCTGCGTCCGCTCACGGGTCTCGACCTTCTCGCGCCCAAGAAGCCGACGATCGGCGCGCAAGGCCTGCCGGTACGGGCAACGGCGTCGGGCGCCGGCGTCACCAAGCGCGCGGCCGATCCCGCGTACCGGCTCATCGTCTCGGGGGCCGTGAGCAAGACGTTGTCCCTCGACGTCGCCACGCTGCACGCGATGGAGTTGTCCAAGGTGACCTTGCCGATCGCCTGCGTCGACGGGTGGAGCGCGACGACCGACTGGTCGGGCATCTCGATACCGACGTTGCTCGCGATGGCCGGCGCGCGACCGGGCTCGCGGGTGCGCATCGAGTCGCTGGAGAAGCACGGCCTCTACTCGATCTCCTACCTGGACGGGGCGGCGACCCGCAACCCTGACGTCCTGCTGGCCACGCACATCAAGGGCGAGGTCCTGCACATGGACCACGGCTACCCGCTACGGCTGATCGCGCCCGACCGGCCGGGCGTCCTCCAGACCAAGTGGGTCACCAAGGTGGTCGTGCTGTGACTCACCACGGGGACGAGCCGCTGACCCTCAGTGGCCTCGAGGAGCCGCCCCGGTGGAAGTACGCCCCGGTGCTGTACGTCCTCGGTGCCCTCACCATGCTCGGCGGTGCCGTCGGGCTCGTCCTGCACATGCACCGCACCCACCCGTTCGGGACAGCGATCTACTACGCCGGCGGGGCCATCGCCCACGACCTCGTGATCGCGCCGATCGTCATCGTGGTCGGCCTCGTCGTGCGGGCTGTCGTGCCGTCGAGCTATCGGCCGGCGGTCCGGGGCGGCCTCATCGTCAGCGGCGCGGTGTTCGTCATCGCGCTGCCGCTGCTCCTCGGCAAGGGTCGTGAGGCCGACAACCCGAGCCACGTGCCGTTGCCGTACGGGCGCAACCTGATCATCGTGCTGGCCGTGGTCTGGAGCATGGTGGCGCTGCTGTGCCTCGTCCGAGCGTTGCGGGCCCACCCCCCGCACCTGCGCCACCGGCCCCACCGTGGCCGAAAGTCCGCTGCATGAAGGTGCTCGTCACCGGGGGTGCAGGCTTCATCGGGTCGCACGTCGTCGAGCAGCTGCTCGACAGCGGCTGTCAGGTAAGGATTCTCGACCTCCTGCTTCCGTTGGCACATGGCGAAGGTGCCATGCCGCCGGCCTACCTGGACCCTCGGGCCGAGTTCGTCCTCGGCGACGTGCGAGACCCGGCGACCGTCGACCGGAGCCTCGTCGGGGTCGATGTCGTGTGCCACCAGGCGGCCATGGTCGGGCTGGGCGTCGACACCCAGGACCTGCCCGACTACGCCTCGCACAACATCCTCGGGACGGCGGTGCTGCTGGCAGCGATGGCCCGCGCGGGCGTGTCCCGGCTGGTCCAGGCCTCGTCGATGGTGGTCTATGGCGAAGGCCGCTACCGGTGCCCCACCCACGGGAGCGTACCCGCGCCTCCCCGGTCGATCGACGCCCTCGAGAGTGGCCGGTTCGAGCCGCGGTGCCCTTCGTGCGGCGCCGACCTCGAGCTCGACAGGGTCGTCGAGGACGACGCCGTCGACCCGCGCAACACCTACGCCGTCACCAAGGTCAGCCAGGAGCAGCTCGCGGCAGCCTGGGTCATCTCGTCAGGCGCCACGGCGATCTCGCTGCGCTACCACAACGTCTACGGGCCGCGAATGCCGCGGAACACGCCCTATGCCGGGGTCGCATCGATCATGCGCTCGGCCCTCGAGCGCGGCGAGTCACCGCGGGTGTACGAGGACGGCGGCCAGCTGCGGGACTTCGTTCACGTGAGCGACGTCGCTCGGGCCAACCTGCTCAGCGTCGACAAGCTGTCCACCAGCAGCGGCGCTGTCGCCTACAACGTTGCCAGCGGTGAGCCGCACACCGTCGGCGAGATGGCGTTCGCCCTCGCCAAGGCCTTTGGCGGGCCAGAACCCGTGGTGACGGGGCAGTTCCGCCTCGGCGACGTGCGGCACATCGTCGCCTCCGCCGAGGCGGCACGACGCGACCTTGGGTTTACCGCGATGGTGGGATTCGACGACGGCATGGCAGATTTCGCTACGGCGCAGCTGCGGTGAGACGGCGGCCCCCGTCGTGGCGGCTGGCTCTCCTCGTCGTCCTTCTCGTCGTCATCGCCGTCATCGGGTTCCGGCGGCTGCCGCACCACCCCAACCGGACCCTCGTCGGGCTGGGCGGACACTCAGGCCTGATCGGGGGCACCCTGCCCGCCGGATCGTCCTGGCCGGAGGCGATGCACGACGCTGGTCACTCCGGCACCGCGGCGGTCAGGGGGCCGCAGACCGGGCGGGTGCGCTGGACGAGAAAGCTCATCGGTTCGGCCACTCCGGGTCCGGTGGTCACGGCCGACGGTGACATCCTGGCGGCGACGAACGACGGCGTACTGCACGCACTGGATGCCCGGACCGGCGCCGACCTGTGGACATTCGACTCCGGCAACCGCAACGGCACCGACCTGTCGGTAAGCCCGGCGGTGCTGCCCAGCGGCGTCATCGTCTGGCCGGCGCCGGGAAACTCCTTGCTCGGGCTGTCGCCGACCGGCAGGTTGCTGTGGCGGCTGTCTCTCCACGGAGGTCCGACGTCACCGGCGATCGCCGCGGACGGCGTCGTCATCGGTGACTCTGCTGGGTGGATCTACGCGATACGGGTGCCGGTCGCCGGACCGGCAACCATCACGTGGTCGCTGGCCGTGGGAACCGGCTCGTACGGCTCCGTAGCGCTCGGTCGGGGCGTGATCTTTCAGAGCGTCACCGATGGGGTGGTCGCGCTCAGCGCTGACGGCCATCTGCGCTGGCGGCGTTCCCTGCCGGCGCCCGTCGAGGTCTCGCCGGCTGCGACGTCGGACGGGGGGGTGGTGGTCGGCGCGGGCGGCACGATGGAGTACGGGCTCGACGGCTCCGGCCACGTACGGTGGCAGCACGACCGCCGGGCGGAGACCTACTCCTCGCCGGTGGTGACCTCGGACGGGCTCACGGCATTCGGTGACCACGCCGGCATCGTCACCGTGCTCGACGCGGTGACGGGGCACCTCGAGGCGCGTTACCCGCTGCTCGGACATCGGCAGTACCCCCGCACGATTGGCATCTGGAGCTCGCCCGTGGTCGACCGTGACCACGACCTCTACGTGGCGTCCTTCCAGGGGCACGTCCAGGGCTTCGCAGCCGACGGGCGGCGGCTCTTCGACCTCGACACCGGGGTCGCCGTCGACAGCTATCCGGCCATGACGGCCGACGGCGGGCTGGTCGTCGCCGGCGCCGATGGCACCGTTCGGCTGATCGCCGACAGCTAGCGTCGGGCCTGGGGCGCTCGGGGTTCAGCCGAGGTCGAGCACTGTCCTGCAGGTCAGCGTCGAGACACGGCAGCTGAGTAGGGTGGAGGTCTTCCGGTGGTGCGTGACCGCGATCGTGCCGTGTCCGGTGTCGGTGAGGCCGTCGAGCCAGTCGAAGAGGCCGTCGCTCGTCGGATCGAGGTTGCGCACCTGCTCGACGCGCAGCCTGTCGCCGGAGGTGCTGAGCCGGATGAGCGTGGGCTGCGGATGGCTGCTCCCACCGTTCGACACCCCTTGGCCGGCGACGATCTGGTCGCCGACCCACACTCCAGTGCCGAGCGCCTCAAAGCCACGCGGGACGAGCTCGCTGAGGACCCTTCCGGTGGCCGTGTCGACGAGGTCGTCGAAGGTGCCCAGTGAGCCGTCCAGGCCCTTGTCAGTCTGGATCAGCAGGCGACCTCCGTCGGGGCTGACTCCGACCAATGTCGGCCAGCTGAGCCCGACGGCTGCACGCGGAACCGTGTGGGCGGACATCAGCCCGCTCGCCAGCAGCAGTTCCTGATGTGGATAGCTCTGCCGAGTCTTGTTGTAAACCAGGCGATCCCCGGCCCACGCCAGTCCCCACAGCTGTCCGCTGGCCCAGACCGCGGGACGAGCCAACGGCGTGCGGCGCACCAGGATCGCTGAGTGGTACGTCGCCTGCGTCAGGGACACCGTGGTCGCCCTGAGGTAGGCGAGTCGGCCGTCCGGGCCCCACGTCGGGTCGCACCCGGCGCCGAGGGAGTACGCGCTGCGCGTGCGGAGGTCGGCCACCCGCAGGTCGCCGGCAGGAGTGGTCCAGGCCAGCCAGCGGCCATCGCGCGATGCGGACAAGAACGACTCGCAGGCGCCGTAGTCTCGGGACACGGCGAGCCGGATCTTCCTGCTACCAGGGAGAAGTACGTCGGCCCCGCGCTGGACCACCACCGAGACCGCTGGTCCCGGGACGATGGTCACCCTGCCGACGGAGGTGCCGCTGCCCGGGAAGATCAGCGCGACCGCGGCTGCCCAGGCGGAGAAGGCGCTGGCGAGACCCAGCACTAGCGGCTGCCGAGGGACAGCGTGTCGGTGCACTTCAGCGTCGCGATGCGACACCGCAGCAACAGTCCACCGCCCGCCCAGTGATGCACAGCCGTCACCGTGCCGTCGCCGTTGTCGTGGAGGTCGGCGATGTAGTCACTGCTGGTCCCGAAATGCGTCGAGGACACCGCCACCTGCTGGATGCGCAGGCTGTCCCCGTACGTGCTGAAGCGGATCAGGCCGAGACCAGAGTGCGGGCTCGCGCCGGGCTCGGTGCCGTTGGAGGCGACGATGCGATCACCGGTCCAGACCGCATTGGTGAGACCCAAAAACCCCTGGGGGACAACGGAACTGACCACGCGGAGCGTGGCTGTGTCGACCAGAGTGAGGGTCGCCAATGGTCGGCCGGCGTGGTCGAGAGCGTCGAGCTGAAGCAGCAGACGGCGGCCGTCCGGGCTAGCCGCGATGAAGCGGCCGGTGGCAGCGGCGTGTCCGCGGAGGACCGGCACGGGATGACTCGCTCCTGGCCTGGACGCGATGACCGGTGTGCGCCGGCCCTTGCCGTCAACACTGGTATAGACCAGTCGGCCGGCGGCCCAACCCTGGGGAGCAAGCATGCCCTTGGCCCAGACCTTGCCACCCGAAAGCGGTGACGACCGGACCACGATGGCCGAGGAATAGGAGCCCGCGGGGTCGACCGGCCCATGGACCAAGTAGGCGAGCCGGCCGTCACCACCCCAGACCGGGTCACACCCGGCGCCGAGGGAGTATTGGTTGCCGCCGCGGAGGTCGATCACCTGCAGGTCGCCCTTGCTGGTCGTGAGGGCGAGCCAGTGACCGGTCGGGGAGGCGGCCAGGGTGGTGTCGCACGGCGCCGAAGCCGTCGCGATGTCGAGCCGGAGCTGCCTGGCGCCGGGGAGCAGCACGTACTTCTTGCGTTGGACGGCCATGGTCACCGCCGGACCGTGGCTGAAGGTGGCGAGCCCGACGTAGCTGATCGGCTGTGGCTGCAGGTCGACCGGGGAGGGCACGAGGGTCGGCAGGACCGGAGCCGACGTGATCGTGGCCAGCGTCGGAGGGGGCGAGGTCACGCGGGCCGCGTGGTGGGTGGGCAGGGTGCAGCCAGCAAGCAGCAGAGCCGCCAGTAAGCCCACTACACCCGTGCCGTGCACCCGCGCTCCCCGGAGTCACGACCGAGGACGCCGCAGGAGGCCAAAGGGTTCAGGCAGGGGCGAAGGCGACGGTGCGGGTCGCCACGTCGGCGGTGACCAGACGCACGTCGACCTCCTGGCCGAGGGGCAGGTCGCCGCTGCACCGGGCCCGCACCGCGGGCGTTGTGAGCTGGACCGTGGCCCGAGCGGGGTGATCATCGTGGGCCTCGCGCACCTCGACGACGGTGGCCGGGAAGACGTCACCCACCCGTCCGGCGAGGGTCACCGCCTCGGCGAGGTCGACCATCGCCCGGTCGAGCTCGTGGGCCCGGTGGTCGGCTGACGCCATCAGCGCGGGCAGCGCGGGCAGCGATGCGCGGGCCCACTCGGGTACGGGCGACCCCGCCGAGAGGGCGAGGCAGACCTCGTTGACGTAGCGGTCGGCGAGGCGGCGCAGCGGTGCGGTCGCGTGGGCGTAGGGGGCGGCAACCGCACTGTGCAGCGGCTGCTCGGGAGGGGTGCCGTCGAAGGCCGCGTATCCCGCCCCGCGCAGCAGAACCGTTGCCAGCGCGAGGATCGCGGCGTCGGCAGGCTTGTTGCCGTCGAGGCCGCGGACCACCTCCTGATAGGTCCTGTGGTGTGGCCACGAGACCCCCAGAGCCATCGCGGACCGGCGCAGCGACCCGACCGCCGAGGGCCACGGCGGCGGCAGGGTGCGCAGCAGGCCGACCCCACCGTCGAGCATCAGCCGCGCGGCCGCCATGCCCGTGAGCAGCGAGAGCTGGGCGTTCCAGTCCTCACACGGCAGTGTCGCGCGGAACTCCAACCGCCAGCCACCGGCCGGGTCGGCGTTGACCTCCTGCTCGGGCACGTCGAGGCTGACTCCGCCGCGGTCGCGTTCGCGGGCCTGACGAAGCAAGCCGATCTCACGTAAAAGCCCTATCTGCTCAGGGATCTCGTCATTGCCGTCGAGCATGGCCTGCACCTCGACGTAGTCGAGGCGCTGTCGGCTGCGGACGTGGGCCCGTCGCACGACGGTGGTCACCGGCTCGCCTCGCTCGTCGAGGTCGAACGACCACAGCACCGCCGGCCGGTTCTGGTCGGGCAGCAGGCTGGCCGAGCCCTCGGACAGCTCGGCGGGGTAGAGCGGCGTGCGCAGGTCGGGGGAATAGAGGGTCTCGCCTCGGGTGTGCGACTCGCCATCGAGTACGGAGCCGGGGCGGACGAACGCGCCGACGTCGGCAATGGCGTAGTCGAAGCGATAGCCACCAGGGCTACGGGCGAGGTGCATCGCCTGGTCGAGGTCGACGCTGCCCGCTGGGTCGATGGTCAGGAACGGGAGCCCGGTCGCGTCCTCGTAGGACAGGGCGCTGTCGGGGGTCGCGGCGGCGGCTTCGCCCCGTACCGCGTCGGGAAAAGTGCTGGGAACGTTGAGCTCTCGGCGTACGGCGACGAATTGTTCGGCCAGGGTCGCGGCCGCTGGCGGCGAGACCCGGAGGCGCCGGGTGGACGTTCTCACTGCTGCAGGAGGCTCACCGTCGCGTCGTGGAGCAGGCCGTTGGTGCAGAGGATGGAACCGCGGTCGGGGTGTGCCTCACCGGCGAGGTCTGAGAAGCGTCCGCCGGCCTCCTCGACGATGACCTGGAGCGCTGCGATGTCCCAGAGCGAGACCGACGGCTCGCACGACACGTCGAGGGCGCCCTCGGCCACGAGCACGTGGGACCAGAAGTCGCCGAACGCCCGGCTGCGCCAGACCTGGCCGAGCAGCCCGTGGATGCCGCCGCCCTCGCGTGCCTCGGGCCAGCTGTTGAGGCTGGAGTAGGACAGGTAGGCGTCGCTGAGGGCCGAGACCTGCGAGACCCGGCACGGGCGGATGCTGCCGTCGAGGTCGGAGGTCCATGCGCCTTCGCCTCGGGCAGCCCACCAGCGGCGGCCGAGCGCGGGGGCCGACACGACGCCGACGACGACGCGGTCGTGGTCGGACAGCGCGATGAGGGTCGCCCAGACCGGCATGCCGCGGACGAAGTTCTTGGTGCCGTCGATGGGGTCGACGATCCAGCGCCGGTCGGCGTCCCCGGTGACCCCGTACTCCTCGCCGAGCAGGGCGTCGTGCGGGCGCTCGACCGCGAGGGTGTCGCGCATCGCTGCCTCGACCGCGCGGTCGGCGTCGCTGACCGGGGTCAGGTCGGGCTTGGTCTCGACGACGAGGTCGAGCGCGCGGAACCGGGCCAGCGAGGCGACGTCCGCGCCGTCGGCGAGGGCGAGCGCCAGCGCCAGGTCAGCGGAGTACGAGGCCGGGTCGCCGTTGATGGTCAGCCGCGACCGAAGGTGAGGTAGTGGCGCAGCCAGCGCTGCCACAACCGGTCGGCGGCCACCTCGGGCAGATTGCGCCGCGTGCAGTACTCCTGGTGGGCCGCGACGTGGGGCGCCCGCTCGTCACCGGCGTTGCGGCGCATGTAGTCGACGTAGTCGGCCAGCAGCTGGTCCCCGGCCGTGCGTACCGGCATCGAGCTGCCGCAGTGACGGCAGGAGCGAGAGAACGCATGCGTGCGGGACGGGGTGTGTGCCAGGCTCCCGGTGTTGACCGGGTGGGCGGCGAGCTGCTTCACGCGAGGCCTTTCCCTCACCAGTTTGTCCGGGCCAGCATAGCGAGGCAGCGCCACGTTTCCCACGCGTTAACCGGCCAGGGTTGCCCGGTCAGTCGCCGATCTGCCGGTCGCGGGAGTCGAGGAGGCGGCGCAGCGACACCAGCCGCTTCTCCCCGGCCAGGCCGGCCGCGACCGCGGCGTCGAGCGCGCAGCCCGGAGAGTCGCTGGCGTGGGCGCAGCCGGGCGGGCACCCGGCGGCGGCCTCGTACAGCTCGGGGAATGCCTCGAGCACCGTCTCGAGCTCGACGTGGGCGAGCCCGAAGGACCGTACGCCGGGGGTGTCGACCACCCAGCCGCTGCTCTCGAGCGGCAGCATGATGGCAGAGGTCGAGGTGTGCCGGCCGCGGCCGGTCACGTCGTTGACCACGCCCGTGCGCCGGCCGGCCGAGGGCACCAGCAGGTTGACCAGGGTCGACTTGCCGACGCCGCTGTGGCCCACCAGCACACTGACCCGTCCGGTGAGGCGTTCGAGCAGCGCGGCGGCCCCACGACCCCCGTCTCCGGCCGCCGTCACCACCGGATCGATGCCCAGTCCGGCGTAGGCGTCGAGCAGCGGAGCGGGGTCGGCAAGGTCGCCTTTGGTTACGCAGAGTATCGAATCGAGGCCCGCGTCATAGGCTGCGACGAGGCAACGGTCGATCAATCGGGGGGTCGGAGCGGGTTCGGCGACGGCGGCCACGACGACCAGCTGGTCCGCGTTGGCGACCACGATGCGCTCCACCGGATCGTCGTCATCAGCGGTCCGACGCAAGGCGGACGTCCGGGGTTGAACCCGGACGATTCGTGCCAGAGTGCCGTCACTCCCTGTGACATCGCCGACGACGTCGACCCGGTCGCCGACCACTACCGAGCGGTGTCCGAGCTCGCGTGCCTGCATAGCGGTGACCATCACGCCGTCGATCAGGCAGCCGTACCGGCCGCGGTCGACGGTGAGAACGAGCCCGTCGGAGGCCTCGCGGTGGCCTGGCCGGGTGCGGGTACGCGGGCGGGAGCGCTTGCTCGGCCGGACCCGGACGTCATCCTCGTCGTAGCGCACTAGGCCGGCACGACGCAGGGGCCGGTTGTGGGGCGGCCGAAAAGCAGCACGCTCCCCGCGCCGACCGTGAGGTCAGCGGGGGAGCGTCTGCGTGGTGTCAGGGTCGGGACCGTGAGCCTAGGCGGAGCGGCGGCGGCGGCTGACCACGACAAGGGCGGCACCGGCGCCCAGCGCGGCCAGACCGGCCGTGCTCATGAGGACGAACTCACCACCGGTGAAGGGCAGCGAGCTGCCTTCCGGGGTCTTGGTGAGCGTGGTGCCCTTGACCGACGGCGTCGAGGCGCTGGTCGGCAGGACCTCGGGCGTCTTGGACGGGGTGGTCGACGGCGTCGTGGTCTTGACCTGCGGCTTAGGCGTCGTCGTGGTCGTCTTGACCGCCGGCGTGGTGGTCGTGGCCGTCGTCGTCACCACGGTGGTCGTGGGCGCGGGCGACGTCGTGGAGCTCACCGGCGGGATGGGCGGCAGCGTCGTCGTCGGCGTGGGCGCGGGGGACGTCGTCGAGGGAGACGGCGACGGCGTCAGGATGGTCGTGGTCGGCGTCGGGCAGACGCTGCCGTAGGCGGAGCAGTTGTCGGCAGCGACCGCGCTCGACGCCCCAAGGGCGCCCACGGCCAGGCCCGATGCCACAGTGAGTGCGGCAGCGGTCGAGACGAATCGGCTCGTCGTGATCAGTCGGCGTTGCATAGGTGTACCCCCACCTGGTGTCGTTGCTACGGAGTGTGACCGATTCTTGCGGATCCTGCAAGGAGCGACACGCCTCGAAGGGGCCCCGATTGATCCGCCAAAGGGGTGAAACTTGCGCCGCTTTCCGTGACAGGGCGTACGCTGGTCCAGTCCGCATGGGGGTGACAGTGCGTGACAGAGGAACGAGCCCGGCCTGATACCTCGGGGTGGTGTCAGGCTCGGGAGGGTGTGGGGGTGTTACGCAGTGTTGACAGAAGGCAGGGTGACCGCGGGAGATCGGGACACAGAGCGATCCACGGAGTTCACAGCAACGAAAGACTCCGCAGGAACGCTTGAACCCGACGCAACGTGGGAGACCCAAGCAGCAGCAACGCCGACCACAAGGGGTGGGGAGGCAAGTGTGGTGACGGCCGACGGTCGTAGCAGCAACGCTGATCGGGGTCCGGCTGGTGAACGGGTGGGGGACCCGGAGCACCAGGAGGACCGTGGGGCCATCGGTCTCGCCGAGGTGCAGCTCCCCCTCGAGGGCGACGAGGTGATGACGGTCGACCCTGCGCTCGCGCAGCCCCCCGTCGAGGCCTTCGACACCGACTCGTACTACGAGACGCGTGCCCAGCGCGAGGCGCGCGCAGCCTCAGGCCAGCATCCGGGCAGGTACCGCGCGTTCGACCTGAGCCTGCTCAGGTTCGGCGTACGCCCGTTCCTCATGGTCATGGACGCGGCGGCCTACTTCGCCGCCGCCGCGATCATCGGTCACCTCACCAACTCGACGCTCGTCGTCTTTGCCTTGGTGGTCGTGCTCTTCGCCGCCGCCGGGCTCTACCGCTCGCGGCTGACGATGTCGGTGCTCGACGATCTCCCGGCCCTGGCCGGCAGAGGCATCGGCGCCGCGGCTCTGGTCACCGCTGCCGGTTTCGTCATCGACAAGACCCAGGTGAGCGCCGACCTGCTCTACACGTCGTTCGTCTTCGCCGGGCTGGTCGTGCTGTTCCGCAGCCTGGGCTATTCCGTCGTCCGGGCCGTGCGGCGGCGCAGCTTCGTCGCCCACCCGACGCTGATCCTCGGCGCCGGGCGCATCGGTGGCACACTCGCCGCCGAGCTGCTCGCCCACCCGGAGTACGGCCTCAAGCCGGTCGGCTTCCTCGACTCCGACCCGCTGCTGGAGCCGTCCGAGCGTCCCGTGCCACTGCTCGGCGGCCACGAGTCGCTCGCCAAGGTCATCGTCGAGTTCGGCGTCGGTGACGTGATCATCGCCTTCGGCTCGGCACCCGAGTCCCAGATGGTCGACTTCCTGCGCACCTGTGACCGGCTCGACTGCGAAATCTTCTTCGTGCCCCGGCTGTTCGAGATGCACCAGATCAGCCGCGACATGGACCAGGTGTGGGGGCTGCCGCTGGTACGGCTGCGCCGTGCCGCGTTCCGCACGTTCTCCTGGCGGCTCAAGCGGCTGATGGACGTGCTTGCCTCGGGCATCGCACTGTTCCTGCTCTCGCCGGTGATGGCGACGATCGCGTTGCTGGTCCGGTTCGAGGGCGGCCCCGGCATCATCTTCAAGCAGGAGCGGGTGGGCCTCGACGGCCGGCCGTTCGAGGTGATGAAGTTCCGGTCGCTCAAGCCGGTCGACAGCGCCGAGTCGCAGACCATGTGGAACATCTCCCACGACGACCGGCTCGGACCGGTGGGCAAGGTGCTGCGCAAGACCTCGCTCGATGAGCTGCCGCAGCTGATCAACATCCTCAAGGGCGACATGACCCTTGTCGGGCCTCGGCCCGAGCGGCCGCACTTCGTCGCCCAGTTCACCGAGTCGTTCCCGCGCTACACCGCCCGCCACCGGGTGCCGGCGGGCCTGACCGGCTGGGCCCAGGTGCACGGCCTGCGCGGCGACACCTCGATCGAGGACCGGGCCCGGTTCGACAACTACTACATCGAGAACTGGTCGCTCTGGGCCGACGTCAAGATCATCCTGCGCACGGTCGCGTCGGTGATGAAGGGCAGCGGCTGAGGTTCAGCTAGGTTTGACGGCGCAGTTCAGCCAGGTTTCACGGCGCAGTTCAGCCAGGTTTCACGGCGCAGTTAGCCAGGTTTCACGGCGGAGGCGAGGAGGTGGATGCCCACCGACTCGCCTTCGCGGTCTGCGGCCAGCGCCACCTCGGTACGGACCAGTGTCGGCAGCGCCGACGGGTCACTGGCCAGTGCCCTCACCACGGCTTCTTTGGACAGCACGCTGCGCGGGCGGATCCACTCGACCTTGAGCCCGTTGTCCTCGAGCAGGGCGCGCAGCTCCGCGGGCCAGAAGCACCGGGTGATCGTGCCGTCGAGGTACGGGACCAGCACCACGTCGGCACTGGGCGCGTCGGCCAGCTCGGCCCAGCGGCCCTGCTCAGCGAGGCGGGCCAGCCCCAGGACCAGCGAGTCGACGCACAGCAGCAGCCGGCCGCCAGGCCGCAGCGCGTTGGCCATGTCGGCGACGGTGTCCTCGGCCGCCAGCGAGAACGACAGCGCCCGGCTCTCGGCGAGGATCGCGTCGACGCTGTTGCGCGCGACCCAGCGCAGGTCGCGGGTGTCCGCGGCGACCTGGCGTAGGTGGCCCGCCGTGCCCGCGTCCTGGCGTACCCGGGTGTCGACCCCCAGCCGGCGATCGGCCACAGCGCGCACGACGTCGTGGCCCGCGTCGATCATGAGTCGGGTGAAGGTGCCGCAACCTCCCGAGAGGTCGAGCACGGTGGTGCGCTCGGCGGGCAGCCAGTCGGTGAGCTGCCGGGCCGCGACCTCGGCGTAGAACAGGTCGTACGGGTCAGCGTCCTCGAGGTGGTCCACGGCCATGCGTTGGCTCTACCCTCTCCGGGATGACGGGTTCCGAGGTCCTCTATGCCACCCCGGTCGGGTCGGCACACCTGACGCTGGACGTACCGGAGGTGCCGGTCGCGTTGCTCGTGCTGAGCCACGGTGCGGGCGGCGACATCGACGCACCCGACCTGACCACCGTACGGGACGCCGCCCTGGCCCTGGGCATCGCTGTGCTGAGGCTGCGCCAGCCGTACCGCCAAGCCGGCCGGCGCGCACCTGCTCCCGCGGCGCAGCTCGACGTTGCCTATGCCGCGGTGCTGGCCGGTGTCGGCGACGGCTCCATCACAGGGACGGCGGCTCTGGTCGGCCTGCCGTGGGTTGTCGGCGGACGCAGCAGCGGGGCTCGGGTGGCAGCGCGAGTGGCGGCCGCTGCGCCGGGGCTGGTGGCGGGCGTGCTCGCGCTGGCCTTCCCGTTGAGCCCACCGGGACGCCCCGGGGTGTCGAGGCTCGACGAGCTGGTCTCGGCCGGCGTACCCACACTGGTGGTGCAGGGAAGCCGCGACGGATTCGGCTCCGCCGCGGTCGTGCGGGCAGCCGTCGGCGACTCCGGGGTCGCGGTCGCCGAGATCGTCGACGCCGACCACTCGTTCCGGACGAGGCGCTCCGATGCCACCACGACAGCGCAGGCCCTGGCGGCCGTGGCTGGCGCCGCCGGTCCCTGGCTCGCCGATCGTGCGGCCGCTCCGCGGTCCCGGCCCAAGAAAGTGCGCTGAGGTCGGGAATCGCTGACCCCGGGACAGGTGTTGGCCACACCAGGCGCACCAATGCGCCCGGCAGGTCCATCGCTGGGCGTGCGTGCCGAGAGCGTGACCCGGAGGTTCCTTTGACCAGCCCCGATCTGTCGGGCGTCCCCACCCGCGACCGTGCGGGCCAGGCGCCTGCCCGGCGTCCTGCGGGACGTGCCGCCCAGCCGTGCGGACCTGCTCCCCGTCGCGCGGACCGGGCTGTCGCGGGCGTATCCTTCGAGCGGCGTCAGACCACGCTCGCGACCCACGACGGGCTCGAGCGGGACGCCGAGGAGGTGGGACCGGTCACCGACAGCACTGAAACCCCGGCGCAGCGCAGCACGAGGTTCGAGGAGACGGCGATGCCGTTCCTCGACCAGTTGTACGCGGCTGCCCTGCGGATGACGCGTAACCCGGCCGACGCCGAGGACCTGGTGCAGGAGACGTTCGCGAAGGCGTTCGCCGCGTTCCACCAGTTCCAGGAGGGCACCAACCTCAAGGCGTGGCTCTACCGCATCCTGACCAACACGTTCATCAACACCTACCGCAAGAAGCAGCGCCAGCCCCTGCAGTCGCCCACCGAGGAGATCCAGGACTGGCAGCTCGCCGAGGCCGAGTCCCACACGTCGCGCGGGCTCCGGTCCGCCGAAGTCGAGGCGCTCGACCACCTGCCCGACTCCGACGTCAAGGAGGCGCTGCAGGACCTGCCGGCCGACTTCCGCATGGCGGTCTACCTCGCCGACGTCGAGGGCTTCTCCTACAAGGAGATTGCGGACATCATGGGGACGCCGATCGGCACCGTGATGTCCCGCCTCCACCGGGGACGTCGTGGGCTGCGCGACCGGCTGCAGGAGTACGCGGTTGAGCGGGGGCTCATCCGCCCGGACGACCTCGCCGAGGGCGGGGCCGACGTGGACGCGAGCGCGACCGTTCCTTCGGAGGCAGGGCGATGAGCTGCGGAAACCCCCACGCGACCGACTGTCGCGAGGTCCTGGAGAAGGTCTACCTCTACCTCGACAACGAGGCCGACGACCACGACTGCGGGGCCATCAAGCAGCACCTGGACGAGTGCGGGCCGTGCCTGCGGCAGTACGGGCTCGAGCAGCACATCAACGCGATGGTGGCCCGTGCCTGCGGCGACGAGGTCGCTCCCGACGCACTCAAGGTCCGGGTCCTCGCCCGCATCCAGCAGGTGCGCGTCGAGATCACGCAGACGATCTACACCGAATAGCAGACGCACTACTCCGAATAGCAGACGCACAACGGCGGCGGTGACCCGATGGGTCGCCGCCGCCGTTCTGTCTGGGGGGTGCTGGGTCAGGCGTTGGGGCGCTTGCCGTGGTTGGCCTTCTTCTTCGCCCGTGCCCGACGCCTGCGGCCTTTCTTCGCCATGGCGTCCTCCTTGCTTTCGTGTTTCATGTTTCGTGATGCGCGACAGCAAGCGTCTCACACCCCGCGCGCTGGGGTCAGCCGATCAGCCGACGGTTGAGCGCATCGAGCACCGAGCGGGCGACCGCATCCGACTCGTCGCCGCGGACCACCGCGCTGCCCGACAGGACCTGCTCGCCGGTGCGCGGCACCTGCACCTGCAGGACGCTGACCGCGACCGAGCGCGACCCGACCGGCAGCACGGTCGCGTGCTCGATGTCCGCGGGGGTGCCCAGCAGCTCGCCCAGCGCGTCGAGGGTGGCCCGGGCGACGAGGCGCGGCCGCGAGGCGATGGCGGACGAGCCGCTGGCCGAGCCGATGAACACGTCACCGCCGAACGCGAGGGTGACCGTGACCTCGGCCTCGGAGTGGCTGGTACGGACGACGACCGCCTCGACCAGTGGCCGCGGCGCCACCTCGGCCGGCGCGGGGGCGTTGTCGGTCACGTCAATCGTGGTCTCGGCGGCCGTCGGTGGGACGGCGAGACGCAGCGCCGGACCGTCACCGTCGTCGATCTGCACGACGCTGACGATGCGGTGATCGATGTCGAGGTCGTAGCGCGCCATGGCCAGGGACTGGATGTCCCGCACGACCTGCTTGGCCGGCTTGAGCCGATCGGCCAGGACGTGGATCTCCGTCGGCTGGGCGTCGGGCCCGGTGACGACGCTGGCCGCCCGTACCCCGGGGATCTGGCGGAGGGCGTCCTCGAGCTCGGGCAGCAGGCGGAGTGCGGTCATGGTTCTCCTCAGGCGGTGCTGGTGAGACCGGCCACGAACAGCCGGCGCCGGGCATGCTGGCTGCTCCGGGCATGGTCGGTCTCGGCGGGCTGGTCGGCCTCGGCCGGGAGCGCGATCACGTCCGGTGCTGAGAGTACGGCCTCGGCGGCCACGGGTACATCGTGGGAGGGCGCCGGGTGTTGGTGGCGTTCGCGGACCGGCGGATCGGCGGGCCCGTCGTCACGTCCGGACCACACCTCGACAGCGGCCGCGGCCGCCCGCCGCGCGTCGTCGGCCGAGGTGGTGACCGCGTCGAGGGCCACCGGCAGCACGGCCGGCAGGACGCTGCGCACGTGGTCGGTCACCTCGTGGACCGAGGCCCGCTGCCAGTAGCGCAGCTGGCGGGCGAGGTCGGCGGGGAGGGTGCCCTCGGAGACCGCAGCGGCCACCACGTCGTCGAACTGGTCGGCCGCCGGCTGGGTGCGGGCCGCCAGGAGTGACTGCAGGAGCGAGTCGAGCAGCGGGCCGGTCAGGCGGCCGGTGGTTGTGGGGTGTTCGGTGTCTGTGGCGGGGGGTGTCACGGCATGCGCCTCTCCGCTCGGGGCACGGCGATCGACCGCCGTGTCGGACAGCCTAAGGGGTGGCGACCGCCCATCTCGCTCGTCTGGCCGCCCGCCGCGTCCGCGCGTTGGGCCGTTCGGGTGCACGGCACGCCGCGGCAGGTCGCCCACTGTCCGAATTGTCGTTGACCTGCCCGTACCACACCATTGGGAACCAGAGTGACGGACGAATACGGGTGGTACACGCAACGAATTGTGCAGAACCCCTTGACGCAGCGTCACCGTAACGGATTCACTCGGCAAGGTACCGGCCTGCGACGCTGCAGACCCTCCGCGAGAGCGGCGTCGTCGGGGCGGTACTGCTGTCTCCCGGGTCAGGCCAACGGCGGCCGTTCCGCGGGGCCCGCGCACGACACGTTGACAACTGAAGAGGGCGGAATCGGGACCGACAGGACCCCCGTAAGGCACGGCACCACCTCCTAGCGGAGCGGATCGCGCACGAGCACCTAGCGGGCTCGTGACTTGATGCCGTGGAGGCGAACAGCACCGATGAATCGCATTGCAGCAACGCTGGGCACCATCGTCGAGCACATCCTGACGGCGAAGGCACACGTTCGTTGGGCCTGAGCACCGTGTTATCCCTGTCGGTCCCCGTTCCGCCCTCTCGGCTCACCGACCCATGCGTTCCTCTTCCCCGGGACCGTCCGTCATGACAGCGCTGCCCTTCAAGGCACGGGTCTACGTCTGTGCCGTCGTGCTAGCCGGCTTGGTGGCCGGCGGCTTTGCGCTGCCCCACATCCAGCACCCCTGGTCCGTCGCCGAGCTGGCCGCGGTGATCATCCTGTGCACCAGCCTGTCCGACGTCCCCGACGTGACCGCCTCCCGCAACCTCAACCTCGGCCTCGTCGTCGGCATCGCAGCCATCTTCATCACCGGCGCGTCCGGTGTCGTCTTCGTGGCTGCTGCCAGCGCCTTCATCTGGACGCGGCCCGGTCAGCCCCGCGTCAAGCTGGCCTTCAACGCCGGTCAGTACGCGCTGAGCGGCGGGGCCGGCGGGTTGGTCTTCGAGGCCTTGAACGGGCCGGTCCACCACCTGAGCCCCGGCAACTTCCCCACGGTGATCTTTGCCCTCGTTGCTGTGACGGTGGTCTACCACGTGGTCAACCAGTTCCTGGTCTGGCTGGTGGTCTCGTTCGCCAGCGGGTTGCCGTGGCAGTTCAGCTGGCGCGTGCTGGTGCCGAGCAGCCCGTCCTACCTCGCCTACGCCTTCCTCGGGCTGCTCATGGCCGACCTCTGGGAGAACTTCGACCCCGCGACCGCGACGCTGCTGCTCATCCCGCTCGTCGTCACGCGGACCACGTTCGCCAGCTTCGTCGACCAGAAGAAGGCCTACGACGCCACCGTCGCCGCACTGATCCAGGCGGTCGAGACCAAGGACCACTACACCCGCGGCCACTCCGAGCGGGTCGCCGGTGGCTCGGTCCTCATCGCCCAGCAGCTCGGCCTGCGCGACGACAAGGTCCAGGCCCTGTTCTACGCGGGCATGCTGCACGACGTCGGCAAGATGGGGGTGCCGACCCTCGTCCTGCAGAAGCAGGGCCGGCTCTCCGGTGCCGAGGCCGACTCGGTACGGGCGCACCCGGCGCGCGGTCTCGAGATGCTCGGCGACATCGAGTTCCTCCAGGAGGCGCTCGGCGGCATCTACCACCACCACGAGCGCATGGACGGCAAGGGCTACCCGCTGGGCCTGGTCGGCATGGAGATCCCGGAGTTCGCCCGCGTGATCATGGTCGCCGACGCCTTCGACTCGATGACGTCCAACCGCTCGTACCGACCTGCCATGACCATCGAGGCGGCCATCGACGAGCTGGTCGCGTGCTCCGGCGTGCAGTTCGACCCGGCGATGGTGCGCGCGATGATCGACGCTCTGCGGGTGCACGGCTGGCGGGTCCAGGGCGCCGACGAGGCCCGGCTGCCCATCGCGCCGGAGTACCAGAACCGTGCTGTCGCACCGGCCGCCGAGGTGGCCGCGCTCGCTGACGCCGCCATCCCGACGGCGCGCAGCGGTCCGCGGTACAGCTCCGTCGAGACCGAAGCGTGAGTCACCGGGCTCGTCGCCGGCCACCTCGGCACCGCGTGCTCGTCTGGGCTGGGGTCTGCGCCGCCCTCGCGGGTCTGATCGTCACCCTCGTGCACGGGGTGTCCCACGAGGACGCCATGGTGGCGGCCGCCTTCGGTGCGCTGATCTTCATCGGTGAGCTGGCGCGGGTGACCCTGCCGGGTGAGCGTCAGTGCGCGCCGATCGCGCTGGCGGCCGCCCTCGGCTACGCGCTCATTTTCTCCATCGGCATGGTGCCGGCGTCGTCGTCGGTCGCCAACGTGCTGGCGGTGCAGGGCTGTGCGGTCGCCGCGGCGGCGCTGCTGCACTCGCTCGCCGGGCGTCCGGGCAATGCCGAGGTGCTGGCCCGCCAGCTGTTCGCGGTCGCGGTCGCCTCGGCGACGTTCCACGCGCTCGTCAGCCGGATCGGCCTCGGGGCCCACCCGGCCACGTCCCACGCCCTGGTGCCGATCATGGTCGCGTCGGTCCTGGTCGGCGGTGTGGCCGACCTGCTCGGGGCGGCCGCCCACCGCGCGCTGCGCAACGGCACCCCGGTACGGGCGACCCTGCGCGACGAGGCCCGGGCGTCGGTCGGCCTGCTGGCCGCCGCGTCGGCCACGGGCGTCCTCATCGCCTTGGCGGCCAACCTCATGGGCTGGTGGGCGCTGCCGGTGATGGTCCTGCCGCTGCTCACCACGCAGTTCTCGTTCCGCCGCTACGCCCAGATCCGCTCGACGTACCGGCAGACCATTCGCGCGCTGTCCAAGATCACCGAGGTCGGCGGCTACGTGCAGGACGGTCACTCGATCCGGGTCTCCGCGCTCGCCGTCGCGACCGGGCACGAGGTCGGGCTGACCGAGGGTGACCTGCTCGACCTGGAGTACGCAGCGCTCATGCACGACATCGGGCAGCTGTCGCTCACCGAGCCGATCCCGCGGGGCTCGACGCTGACGGTGCCCGCGGCCGAGCGCAAGCGCATCGCTGCGATGGGCGCGGAGATCATCCGCAGCAGCGGCACCCTCGACAAGGTCGCGGAGATCGTCGAGCGCCAGTGCGACCCGTACCGTCGCAACCGTCGCCCAGCCGACGACACGCTGCCGGTCGCCAGTCGCATCATCAAGGCCGCCAGCGCGTACGACGACCTGGTCTCTGTCGCTCCCGAGGACCCGCGGTGCCGCGCAGACGCGCTCGAGCGGCTGCGGCTGGGGATGGCCTACGAGTACGACCCCGGGGTGGTCGAGGCGCTCGCACGGGTCGTCTCGCGGCCGTCCTGGACCGGCGGGGTGCCGGCGGGCCGGTCCGTCCCCGCCGTCTGAGGCCAGAGCAGCCCGGCGACCAGCAGCAGGGCCAGCCCGGCGGCCACCAGCACGTCGCCGGGGGACACGACCTCCGGGAACCACGGGATCCGTACCGGGACGACGTCGGAGAGCACCCGCGCCGAGCTGGCTGCGCTAGCCAGCACGTGACGGGCGTCCGAGCCGCTGGCGATGTCACCGAGGTCGACGCCGGCGCGGGCTGCGGCCCAGCGCGAGACCGGCATCGCGCCGTTGGCGAGCACCACGACGGTGTTGGCGAGCAGGCCGAGTGCGACGAGGGGCACTCCGGGCAGGGCGGCGTTGTGCAGCAGGAAGCCGATCAGCAGTGCCACGGCGGCCAGCGACCCCACCGCGTACGGGAGGTCGGACCCGGTGACGCGGGCCAGGATCGAGCCGACGACCTGGCAGGCAGCGGCCCCGGCGAGCAGCCGCCAGCCGGCCAGCGGCACCCGGGCGAGGGACGCCGGGCGCCCGCCAGCCGCGACACCGACGGCGGTTGCGAGGGCCAGGACGACCACGACGAGTGCCACATCGCTAGTCTCCCAGCAGGGCAACGGTTCGCAGGGACATGAAGAAGGGTCGGTACGTCGCGTGTTCGAGACGGTTTTGGTGGCCAACCGCGGCGAGATCGCCCGGCGGGTGATCCGCAGCATTCAGAAGGCGGGCGCGCGCGCGGTCGCCGTCTACTCCGAGGCGGACGCGGGGCTCCCGTACGTCCTGGAGGCCGACGAGGCGGTGCTGCTCGGCGCCGCCCCGCCGCAGGAGTCCTACCTCGACGTCGCCAAGGTCATCGAGGCTGCGCGCCAGACCGGCGCCCAGGCCATCCACCCGGGGTACGGGTTCCTGGCGGAGAACGCCGCCTTTGCCCAGGCCGTGGCCGACGCCGGCATGACGTGGATCGGGCCCTCGCCCGACTGCATCCGGTCGATGGGCGACAAGATCAGCGCGCGCAACCTGATGGAGGCCGCGGGCGTGCCAGTCGCATCGGGCACTCACGACCCGGTCGGCGAGGTCGAGGCGGCCGTGTCCGAGGCCGCCCGCATCGGCTACCCGGTCATGGTCAAGGCGTCCGCCGGCGGTGGCGGCATCGGCATGAGCGTGGCCAACGACGAGGCAGAGCTGCGCGGTGCGTTCGAGACCGCCCGTACCCGCGCCGAGCGCTTCTTCGGCAACCCGGCCATCCTGCTCGAGCGCTACCTGCCGAACGCGCGCCATGTCGAGATCCAGATCCTCGGCCTCGCCGACGGCCGCGTGGTGGCGCTGGGCGAGCGCGACTGCTCGGTGCAGCGGCGGCACCAGAAGGTCGCCGAGGAGAGCCCGTCGCCGGGGGTGTCCGCCGACCTGCGGGCTCGCATGATGGCCGCAGCCGTCAAGGCGGGCGAGGCGGTCGGCTATCGCAACGCCGGCACCGTCGAGTGCCTCGTCTCGGGCGAGGAGTTCGTGTTCCTCGAGATGAACACCCGGCTGCAGGTGGAGCACCCGGTCACTGAGATGGTGACCGGCCTCGACCTGGTCGACGCCCAGCTGCGCATCGCTGCCGGCCTCGACGTGGCCTTCGACCCCGACGCGATCACGGTCACCGGCCACGCGATCGAGCTCCGCGTCTACGCCGAGGACCCCAAGCGGTTCCTGCCCAGCCCGGGCGCGATCACCGTGTGGACCGAGCCGACCGGCGAGGGTGTACGGGTCGACTCCGGCTACGCGGCGGGCACCACCGTCACGCCGTTCTACGACCCGCTGCTGGCCAAGCTGTGCGTCTGGGGGGCTGACCGCGCCGAGGCGCTGGCCCGGGCCCGTACCGCGGTCGAGGGCTTCGAGGTCGTCGGCCCCAAGACCAACCTGTCCTTCTTCGCCACCGAGCTGCTGGTCGACGAAGACTTTGTCAGCGGCCACTACGACACCGGCCTGATCGACACGATCCGCGCCAAGGCCAAAGCGGCTGCGGCGGCCGCCAAGGCCTGACGCTGCCCCACCATCGCGGTCGTCTCGGCGGCCGCACCCGTTCATGGCAGGATCTGCCCGTACCCGCGCACGTGAGAGGAGCCCCCGTGGCTGAGGAAGTCCGCGCTGAGATGGTCGCCAACGTCTGGAAGGTCCTGGTCGCCGCCGGCGACCCGGTCGAGGACGGGGACACCTTGGTCATCCTCGAGAGCATGAAGATGGAGATCCCGGTCATCGCCGAGGTCTCCGGCACCGTGGCCGAGCTGCGGGTCGGTGAGGGTGACGTCGTCCAGGAGGGCGACATCATCGCCATCATCGAGTGATCGTTTGGCGCGTACATGATCGCGAATAGATAACCCGAACGGGTCAAGGCGGCGCCCCGGACCGCCGAACATTCCCTCGTGACGTCAACGATCGAGCCCTTCCTGCGTGCCCTCGTCGAGTGTGGCGGATCCGACCTGCACTGCAAGGTCGGCAGCCCTCCGCGGGTGCGCATTGACGGACGTCTCCGCAAGCTGCAGACGCGTGACCTCGCAGCGGCCGACACCGAGGTCATGGTCGGCGAGGTGCTGCGGGCCGACCTGGTCGAGGAGTTCAACAAGACCAATGAGGCTGACTTCGCCTACTCCCTCGCCGGCGTCGGCCGGTTCCGCGTCAACGCGTTCCGCTCCCGTGGCTCGGCCGGCCTGGTCTTCCGCCGGGTCAGCGTCGGTGCCATCCCGCTCGAGGACCTCGGCCTGCCGGCGGTGCTGCAGCAGCTCGCGCTCGAGCCCCGCGGCCTGGTCCTGGTGACCGGCCCCACCGGCTCCGGCAAGACCACGACCCTCGCCGGCATGATCGACCACATCAACACGACCCGCGAGGTCCACGTCGTCACCATCGAGGACCCGATCGAGGTCCTGCACTTCGACAAGATGGCGATGATCAACCAGCGCGAGGTCCGGGTCGACACCGAGGACTTCCCGACAGCCCTGCGTGCGGCGATGCGGCAGGACCCCGACGTGATCCTCGTCGGTGAGATGCGTGACCACGAGACCGTCAAGGCCGCGCTCGCCGCGTCCGAGACCGGTCACTTCGTCATGTCGACGCTGCACACCACCGACGCGCAGGAGACCATCAACCGGGTCATCGACTTCTTCCCGCCGCACGAGCAGAAGCAGGTGCGTCTCGCGCTCGCCGGTGCCCTGCGCGGCATCATCTGCCAGCGTCTCGTGCCTCGCGCCGACGGCGAGGGCCGTTGCGTGACCATGGAGATCGCCGTCAACACCGGCCGCATCGCCGACGCGATCGCCGACCCTGACAAGACCTCGACCATCGGTGCGCTCATCGCCGAAGGCGCGTACTACGGCATGCAGACCTTCGACCAGCACCTCGTCTCGCTCATCCGCGACGGCGTCGTCACCCTCGACGCCGCGATGGCAGCGTCGACCTCGCCGCACGACCTGACCGTCGAGCTGCGTCGCCTCGGCCTCGTCGCCTAGCTCGTCAGGAACGCGTCCACGAGGCGCTGCGGGGCGCGGCTCAGCCACGCGTCTGTCACCAGCTCCTGAAGGGTCGGCCGGTCGAGGCGGTCGAGCCAGACCAGGACCGCGGGGAAGCCGTCGAAGTGCGGGATCGTGAAGAACACCGCAGGGTCGTCGGCGATCAGCGCGAGCTTGACGCCCTCGTCCGCCGTCCGGGCACCGAGGATCGGTGCATCGCGCATCGCGTCTCCCATGGCCCGGGTGTCGGCCTTGCCCAGCGGCCGCTCCCAGAGGAACGACTTGCCGCGCACGGACCAGGTGTGGCCGTCCTGCGTCACCGCCGGCAGCACCCCGGCAGCCGCTGCCACGTCGTCCCAGTCGACCATGGCCTCAGCGTAGGCCGGTTCCGGCGGTCCCTCGAGGGGCACCACTGACGAGTGACCACGACTGCGGTACGCGTCCCGGCGCGCGGCCGGTGGTCCCGCTTGCGCGCCTGGGCAGTCGACGGCATGGTCCGCGACCTCCGCCGCGACCTGCGCGGCCACGACCTGATGCTGCTCGCGGCCGGCGTCACCTTCTACGCGGCTCTGGCTGTGGTGCCGCTGGCGGTCGTGTCGCTCCGCCTCGCCGGCTGGCTGGGCGGCGACGGGGCGGTACGGTCTTTCGCCCGCGTGGTCTCCGTCTTCCTGCCGCACTCCGACGTGTCCGATGCGGGGCAGGCGCTCTCCGCCGCAGCGCTGAGGGTGCCCTGGCCGGTGCTGGTCGCGTCGGTGCTGCCGGCATCGTTGTACGCCGAGGGGTTGCGGCGGGCGCTGGCCCGGCTCGCGCCCGGCCGTACCGAGACCGGCCTGCGGCAGGCTGTCCGCGGTCGGATGCTGGCGATCGGTGGCTTCCTGTTCGTCACCGTGACGCTGCTCGCCGTCGCTACCGTGGGTGCCTCGCTGACAGGTGGCGAGCTGCCACTCGCCCTGGGCGTCTACCTAGCCTTCGTCGGCGGTTGGGGCCTCGCAACCGCGGCGCTGGTGGTCACGTACCGGATCGGCTTCGCGGGATCGCTGCGACCGGGTGCCCTGCTGCTCGGTGCGGCCGCCACGGGGTCGATGGTGTCGGGCATGTCGCTCGGGCTGGTGCTCGTGCTGCGGCTGCCGTTGTCGTTCGGCCGGGCCTACGGAGGCTTCACGACGGCGGGGGTGCTGGCCACGGTGGCCGGCTGGATGTGGTTGCTGCACGCGGTTCTGCTCGTGGGGTTCGTGCTGACCCGTCGTCTGGACACCCGCCTGGCCACGGCGGGAAGGGGGGGCGGAAACTGAGGCGTAACGGGCTCTGACTAGCCTCGACCCGTGGCCCCTCGACTTGTGCTGCGTGGTGCCCGGTGGCCGGGCGACATCTCCGTCGTCGACGGGGCCATCGAGGCTGTGGGTGACGTGCCAGCACTGCCCGGCGACGAGGTGCTGCGCGTCGACGGCGACATCGTGACGGCGGGCCTCATCAACACCCACCACCACCTCTACCAGTGGGCGACGCGCGGGCGGGCGGTCGACTGCGACCTGTTTGGCTGGCTGACCACGCTCTACCCGGTATGGGCTCAGTTGGAGCCGGCTGACGTCGAGATTGCCGCCACCGTAGGGCTTTCCGAGCTCGCCCTCAGTGGCTGCACGACGGTCGCCGACCACCACTACCTCGTGCCCCGGGGTGACGACTCCGTCTTCGACCATCTCGCGTCTGCGGCCCGTGCGGTCGGCGTGCGGCTGCACCTCGCGCGCGGCTCGATGGACCTCGGTGCCTCCCAGGGCGGGCTGCCGCCGGACAGCGTGGTCGAGGACCTCGACGCGATCCTGGAGAGCACCGCCTCGGTCGCGTCGCGGCTGCACGACGGCTCGCGCATCGTGGTGACGGTCGCGCCCTGCTCGCCGTTCAGCGTGACGCCGGAGCTGATGCGGGAGTCGGCGACCCTGGCCCGGCGGCTCGGGCTTCGGCTGCACACGCACCTCGCCGAGACGGTCGAGGAAGAGCACGATGTGCTCGCGCGGTTCGGCATGCGCCCGGTCGACCTCATGGACCAGCTCGGCTGGCTCGCGGACGACGTGTGGGTGGCTCACGGCATCCATTTCAACGACGACGAGGTGGTACGGCTGGGAGCCGCGGGTGTCGGCGTGGCACATTGCCCGTCGAGCAACAATCGCCTGGCAGCAGGGCATTGTCGGGTCCTCGACCTCGAGGCGGCCGGCGTGTCTGTTGGTTTGGGAGTCGACGGCGCGGCGTCCAACGAAGTGGGCGGCCTCTTCGCCGAGCTGCGCCAGTCGCTCTACACCGCGCGTCAGCTGTCGGGCCGGCCGGGCGACTTCGGGCCGGTGGATGCGCTGCGGCTGGGCACGGTCGGCGGCGCGCGGGCCCTTGGCCGTACCGACATCGGCGTCCTCGAGCCGGGCTATCGCGCCGACCTCGCGGTCTGGCCGGGCGACGACCTCGCCGACATGCCCGACCCGGTGGCTGCGCTCGTGCTCGGCCCCGACCGCAAGGTGCGCCACCTGCTGGTTGACGGTGACCCCGTGGTGACCGACTTCGCGCTGGTGGGCGTCGACCTCGCGTCCGCGCGTCGGGCGCTCACCCGGGTGTCGCGACGCCTCGACGCGTGACCGCGCCATATGGCGCGGGGTTCAGCGTGAAATCGGCCCACACCGCGCCATCTGGCGCGGTCGCCGCAGCCCGCCGCGCCATATGGCGCGGGGTTCAGCGTGAAATCGGCCCACACCGCGCCATCTGGCGCGGCGGGAGGTTGGGCGGTGCGGGTGGACCGTACGAGAGGGCCGGAGAGTTCCCCCGTCACGCCGGGCGCGACGACGCTGCGGCCCCCTCGTACGGAGCTGGGGTGGCTAGTGCCGCGTGGGGGCCGGGCCGAACCGGGCGAGCACGACGGTCTCGAGCACACCGACGAGGGCGTAGATCAGCACCGATGCGACCGTGATGACGACCACGGAGGCCCAGAGGTCGTCGTAGCCGAAGGTCGAACCGTCGGACAGCATCTGCGCGCCGAGCCCCTTGCCGGTCGCCAGCCACTCGGCGAGCAGCGCACCGATGAGCGCGCCGGGCACCGCGATGCGGGCGGAGGCAAAGATCGAGGGCAGGGCACTCGGTACGGCGACCTTGCGCAACGTCATCCAGGGGCTGCCACCGTAGGCGCGGCACAGGTCGGCGGCCTGGCGGGGCGCGGAGCGGAGCCCGAACACCATGATGACCAGGGACGGGAAGAAGACGACGATGCCGCTGACCACCGTCGTGCCCAGCAGCCCACGGCCGAAGACCAGCGTGATGACCGGCGTCATGGCGACGAGTGGCACCGACCGGATGATCATCGCGATCGGCAGGAACGCGGCCTCGATCGTCTGCGACAGCACGAAGAGCACGGCGATGGCGAACGCGACCGCCAGCCCGACGACGAAGCCGACGCCGGCGTCGACACTGGTCTGCTTGAGCCCCGTGCCGATGTGGGACCAGTGGGCACCGACGTCGGAGCCGGTCACGAGGTAGCGCAGGACGTCGAGCGGGTCCTTGGCCACGATCGGGTTGATCGCGAACGCCTTGATGAAGCCCATCCACACCGCGAGCAGCACCAGGATCGCGAACCCGATGGACACCGCCGACCGACCAGCGCGCGCGGCCATGCCCGCCATGACCCGGCCGCTGCCGTTGGTGGCGTCGATGTCGGTGACGCCACTGCCGACCAATCCCTGCGTGCCGGTGGTCAGCAGGGTCCGGTCGGGGAGCGCCGAGGTCGTCATGACGGAGAACCCGTCGTCGTACGGGCCCACGGCACCGCGATGCGCGCGACGAGGGCGATGATGCCGTAGCCGATGCCGGCGATAGCCCCTGCTACCAGGGCGATTCCCCACGTACGGGCGACGTCGAGCTGTTGCTGGGCGACCGTCATGGCGAGGCCCAGGCCGTTGTCGACGCGACCGAGGTACTCGCCGATGATGGCGCCGAGCAGGGCCGAGGGCGCCGCCACCTTGAGCGCCGCAACCGTGCTCGGCAATGCGGCTGCAAGCCGTACCCGACGGAGCTGTTGCCAGCGACCGCCGCCGTAGGCCGCTACGAGGTCGAGGCTGGTCGGGTCGGCGGCGCGGAGGCCGAGCAGGATGCCGATGAGGGAGGTGAAGAACACCGACATGGCCGACAGCGCGACCATCGGGGCGTCGCCGTTGAGCACGACGGTGAGAATCGGGCCGACCGCGATGACCGGCAGGCAGTAGGAGGCGACGGCGATCTGGGAGACGACACGTTCGACGATCGGGACCAGGATCACCAGCACAGCAAGGAGAAACGCCAGCAGGTTGCCCCAGAAGAAGCCCCGCAACGCTTCCCAGACGGTGGCGTCGACGTTGGGCTGGTAGAGCGACCACCCATCCTTGCCCCACTGGCGCACCACCGCGATGGGCGTCGGGACGGCGCCGCCGTGGGCCAGAACCGTGACGGCCAGCAGCTCCCACACCACGAGCACGGCGAGGATGCCGAGGCCCGAGGTCACCTGGCGGGGGAGCGCAGGGAAGGAGAACCGGCGGCCGCCGGTGAGGGTGGCGGACGTCATGTGTCGTCGCCGCTCGTCGGGACGCCGCTGCCGCCGAAGAGCAGCTCGGACAGATGGTCCTGGTAGGCATGGAACTCGGGGCTGCGCATCATGTCGGGAGTACGGGGGCGAGGCAGGTCGACCTTGACGATCTCGACGACGCGGCCGGGGCGCGGGCTCATGACCGCGACCTCGTCGGAGAGGAAGACCGCCTCGGAGATGCCGTGGGTGACCATCAGGGTCGTGGTCGCGCGGGCGGACCAGATGCGCAGCAGCTCGAGGTTGAGCCGCTGGCGGGTCATGTCGTCGAGGGCGCCGAAGGGCTCGTCCAGCAGCAGCACCTTGGGCTCGACCACGAGCGCGCGGGCAATGGCGACCCGCTGGCGCATGCCACCGGAGAGCTGGGCCGGCCGAGCCTTTTCGAAGCCCTCGAGCCCCACCAGCTGGACGAGGTCCTGGATCAGCGAGGGGTCGGCCTTGAGGCCTGCCACCTCGAGGGGGAGCCGGATGTTGGCCGTGACCGACCGCCACGGCAGCAGGGCGGAGTCCTGGAAGGCGATGCCGAGGTGGTGCTTGCTGCGGGCCACGTCGGGGGCCTCACCGTGCAGCAGGGCCTGACCCGACGTCTGGGTCTCGAGGCCGGCGAGGATGCGCAGCACGGTCGACTTGCCGCAGCCTGAGGGGCCGAGCAGCGACAGGAACGACCCTGCGGTCGTGTCGAGGTTGGTGTCGGCGAGAGCAGTGAGCGTCCGTCGCCCGATGGTGAAGTCCTTGCGCAGCCCGGACAGCGAGATGCCGCTGCCGGGCCGCGCGAGGGTGGTCGAGCCCGAGCCCTGCTCTGACGTCACGAGTTCCTCCACGAGCGCCTCACAGGTCGAGGTCGGGCTAGATGAGCGACGGGTCTTCCTTGTACACGGCGTCGATGAGAGACGTATCGAACAACTGGTCGGCGGTCATGTCAAAGCCGGCGAACTTGAGGGTTGCGATGTTCTGCGCGATGAGCGCGGGGGTGACGGTGAACAGGCCGTTCTTGGTCGTGTCGGCGTTGCTGATCAGCGCGTTCTGGTCCTTGGACTCGAGCGTCTGCTCGGCGGCGACGAGGCCGAGGCCCTTGCCGTACACCGTGGCGGCCAGGGTGGCGCCGGCGGCCGGGTCGGCGATGCTCGCCTTCCACCCCTTGATCTCGGCCCGGAACATCGCCTTGATCTTGTCGGCCTGCGCGGTGATGTTGTCGGTCAGGACGACGTAGGTCTCGCTGACCAGCGGGTAGTTGTTGTCCGCCAGCAGGAACGTAGTGACGTCAAAACCCTTGCCCCGCAGGTCATTCGGCTCGTTGGTGATGAACGAGAACCAGCCGTCGACGACGCCGGTCGTGAGTGGCAGCGGGTCGAACTGCACCGGCACCTTGGTGATCTTGGTCGGGTCGATCTTGTTGGCCTTGAGGAACGCGTTCCACACCGACTCGTTGGCCGCCTGGACGCCGATCTTCTTGCCGATCATGTCCTGCGGGCCCTTGATGGCAGTTTTGGTCATCGACATGATCGCGAACGGGTTCTTCTGGTATTGCGCGCCAATGATCTTGATCTTGGCGCCCTTGGAGACGGCCGCGGCCACCAGGTCGGGGGCGCTGAGGCCGACGAAGGCCTTCTTGGTGACGACGTCGGTCTCGATGGGCGGTGCGGTCGGCCCGCCGGCGATGAGGTTGACCTTGGAGAAGCCCTCAGCCGTGTAGTAGCCCTTGTTGTCGGCGATGTAGGTGCCGGCAAACTCGACGTTCTTGATCCACGCGAGGCGGTAGTCGATCGTCCCGTACGTCCCGGGCGCGACCGTCTTCGCTGCGCCCGTGGTGGCCGCGGCTGCGCTCGTGGCGGCTGCGCTGGTCGGTGCGGCGCTTGCCGCAGCGGCGCTGGTGGCTGCTGCACCGCTGGTCGCGGCGGCAGCACTGGTCGCTGCGGCACCCGACGTGGCTGCCGCTGCGCTCGTGGCTGCAGCGCCGGAGCTCGAGCCCGAGCTGCAGGCCTCGAGCAGCGGTGCGGACAGCAGCAGGCCGGAGGCCGTGAGTCCCCTGCGGAGCAGTGTGCGGCGGTCGATCGAGGACGGCATGAAGGCTCCAGTCAGTCCGAGGCGGCGCCAACGGTGTTGGCTGCAAACGAGCCGGGCTGGCCCGTCCCGGTCCCCCGACCGGCAACGATGACGGTAGGGAGCGCAGGTTTCGCAGGCATTGCTGTCCGTTGCCGATCGGTAAACAGGCGACTCACCGACACGAGCCGGGAGTCTCCCGTCAATCGGGCACGAGCGACTCGAGGTCGGATTGTCGGTCGATGTCCGCATCGTCGCCGTCCACCGGTACGACGGTGGGTCGCGCGTTGCCGGTCACCGCCCGCGCGCCGTCGTCGCCCTCGAGCGTCGCGAGTGCCTCGAACCAGCGCGCACCGAACAGATGGGGATGGCCGCGCCGGTCGCCGTACCCCGCGCAGACCCAGTCGTCGCCGGTGCTGCGCCAGGTGTCGATGACGGTCCGTACGGCGTCCGCGGTGACGAAGGGCTGGTCGGCGAGCAGGACGACGACGGCTTCGGTGTCCGGCGGCAGCAGCTGGATGCCGGCGGCAAGCACCCGGCCCATGCCCTGTCGCCAGCTGTCCACCACGGCGATGCGTGCGCTGGGTGCGGCCTTCTCGACGGTGGGACGGATCAGCGCTGCGGACGAACCGAGGAGCACGAGGCGCGCGTCGGCAGGCGCGGCCGCGGCCAGGGCGCGAGCCACCAGCGACTGGCCGCCGAGCTGTTCCAGCTGTTTGGGCCGGCCGAACCTGCTGGCCGCTCCGGCCGCGAGGACGAGGGCCGTGACGCTCATGACGCCGATGGTCCCACGCCGGCATGCAGCGGTCCGTCGCTGTCGACGAGGCGTCCGCCCGCGCGGTGGTTCCGTACCGCTACGAGCTCGGCCAGCATCGATAATGCGGTCTGGGCCGACGTGTTGCCACCGAGGTCGAGCCCGGCCGGCCCGGCGATGCGCTCCACGCCGGGGATGTGGGCGAGCCGGGACAGCCGTTCCTGCTGGGTGAGCCGGCTGCCGATGGCCGCGACGTAGCCGCAACCGCTCAGCAGCGCTTGCACCAGCGCTGCGTCGTCGAGCCGGGGCTCGTGGGTCAGCGCCACGAGTGCGTCGTCCGGACCGAGGGCGTGGCTGCCGAGCCAGGTCGACGGCCAGGCCTGCACGAGCGTCGCGCCCGGAACCCGGTCGCCCTGCGCGTACGCCGGGCGTGGCTCGACCACCACCACGCGGAAGCCCGCGGTGGCGGCGAACGCGGCCAGCGGAACCGCGACGTCGGTGGCGCCGACGATGACCAGGCGCGGCGCGGGCCGTACGACCTCGACCATGACCGGGTCGGAGTCCTTCGCCGGGCCGAGGGTCGTCTCGTACGGGGGAACCAGGGCGGTGTGCAGGAGCACCGGCACCGGCGGCTGCATCTCGGTCGGGGACGACGAGAGCACCCGGTCGACCGCGGTGCGTGCCCACTCGCCGAACAGTGGCGCCACCAGAACGGTCACCAGGCCGCTGCAGGCGGGTCCGGCCTCCCAGGCGGGGCGCGCGTCGGGACCGATCTCGCAGCGCAGCAGGGTGGCAGGCTGGCCGGCGTGGATGGCGGCGGCCGTCTCGAGCACGTCACCGTCGACACAGCCGCCCGCGACCGACCCGGCCCAGCGTCCATCGGCGGCCACTGCCATGGCGGCCCCCACGTTGCGTCCTGCGTTGCCGACGCGAGCGACGACGCGGGCCAGGACGACGGCCTGGCCACCGGCGCGGCAGGCCGAGACGAACGGCCAGACCTCGGGCAGCACCTAACGCACCAGGGCAACGGGTGCGAGATCCATGCAGGGGACGCTAACTCCGGCGCATTTCATGAGCGTTACCGGCACGGTCCAATTGCGCATGACGCGGTGCCCGGCTTGACAGCGTCGACGACGGGCGGCGATGGTGGTCCACCGCGACCGCAGAATGCCTGTGACTCAAGCGATCTGGAGCATCTTGTCCGTCGTCCGCCCGTCGAGTGCCGCCGAAGCCGGTGTCGCGATGGCGCACGAGGTCGACCCGGTCCTCATCTCCGGCGGCACCGATCTCATGGTCGCGGTCAACGGCCGGCGACGGTTCGCCACGACGTTCGTGAGCCTGCGCCACGCTGCCGACCTCACCGGCATCACGGCGTCGACTAACGTCGTGCGCATCGGCGCCATGACGTCGTACGCGACGCTGGTCGGCCGGCCGGCGGGGCTGTCCGCGCTGCCCATGCTCTCCGACCTGGCCGGCCGCCTCGGCACCCCGGCCCAGCGCAACGCGGGCACGATCGGGGGAGGGGTCGGGTCGGCCCGCTGGAACGGCGATGCGATCGCGGCCCTGACCGCGCTCGGCGCCCGCCTCGACGTCGTCTCGTCCACCTCGACCCGCGAGGTGGCGATCGAGAGCTGGATCGCCCGCACCGACCGTGCGCCCGACGACGTCATCCGCTCCATCGTGGTGCCGGTGCCGACCGGGCCACAGGTCTGGCTGCGCGTTGCGGAGCGGGCGACCGCTGCCGAGGCGCTGGCGACGCTGGCCCTGGTGGTCGACGTCACGCGCCGTACCGTGCGCTGCGTGGTGGGCTCGGTCGCCCGCTCGCCGATCCGGGCCACCGGCGCCGAGGCGTTGCTCACCGACGCCCTCGACTGGTCGTCGCCGGCCCCGGCCGCCGAGCTCTGCCAGGCGTTCGGCGCCGCGGTACGGGACGACGTGGTGGCGCGCTCGACGTACCGTGCGAGCGAGAGTCACCGCAAGCACCTCGCCGGCGTGCTCGCCGTACGCGCCCTGTCGCGGGCGTTCGCATGACGCTGAGGCTGACCGTCGACGGGGTCCCGTACGAGGTCGACGACGTGCCGCCCAGCGCCAACCTGGCCGACGTCCTGCGCCATCACCTGGGCCTGACCGCGACCAAGGACGCCTGCTACGAGGGGCGGTGCGGTTCGTGCTCGGTCCTTCTGGGAGGGCTGCTGGTCACCGCGTGCACGGTGCTCGCGGCCGACGTCACCGAGCCGGTAGTGACGACCGCGGGCCTGGGCAGCGTCGAGCACCCGTCCGACGTGCAGGGGGCGTTCGTCGAGGGCGGCGGGGTGCAGTGCGGGTTCTGCATCCCCGGCATGATCGTCGCGGCGACCGACCTGCTCGAGCGCATCCCGGACCCGACCGAGGACCAGGTCCGGCGCGGCCTGACCGGCAACCTCTGTCGGTGCACGGGTTACGGCCGCATCGTCGACGCGGTCCTCGCCGCGGCACGCGCCCGTACGGCCGCACCGTGAGCAGGGGCATCGGCGCCAGCACTCAGCGTCCCGATGGCCTGGCCAAGGCGGCGGGGACCTTCGTCTTCGCCGGTGACCTGAGCGAGCCGGACATGCTCTGGGGCGCCGTGCTGCGCTGCCCCTACCCCCACGCCCGCCTCGTCGCGCTCGACGTCTCCCCGGCCTTCGCGGTGCCGGGCGTGGTCTCGGTGCTCTCCAGCCACGACGTTCCGGGGCGCGCGACGTACGGGCTGGACGATCCGGACCAGCCGGTGTTCACCTCAGATGTCGCGCGGTTCCACGGCGAGCCGGTCGTGGCGGTGGCCGCGACGTCGCTGACGGCTGCCCGCGAGGGCTGTGCTGCCGTGACCGTGGTCTGGGAGCGGCTCGCTCCCGTGGTCGACACCGAGGAGGCGCTGGTCGGGCCGCCGCTGCATCCAGACGGCAACCTCTACCGCAGGATCCACCTCCAAAAGGGTGACCCTGACGTCGAGGGTGAGATTGCCGTCGAGCAGTCGTACGTCATCGGCACGCAGGATCAGGCGTTCCTCGGCACCGAGGCGGCGCTGGCGATGCCGGACGGCAAGGGCGGGGTGCTGCTGCGGGTGGCGACCCAGGACCTGCACGCCGACCGCGAGCAGATCGCCGCCTGCCTCGCGCTCGAGCCGGAGCAGGTGACCATCACCCTCGGTGGCGTCGGCGGGGCGTTCGGCGGCCGCGAGGACATGAGCCTGCAGGTGCACGTGTGCATGCTCGCGCTCGACACCGGCCGTCCGGTCAAGATGGTCTACAGCCGCGAGGAGTCGTTCCTCGGCCACGTCCACCGCCACGCGATGCGGCTGCACTACCGCACGACGGCTGACCGCGACGGGCGCCTGGTCAGCCAACGGGCGCGCATCCTGCTCGACGGCGGCGCCTACGCCAGCACAACCGGCCCGGTGTCGGCCAACGCCGCGACGATGGCCGCCGGCCCGTACGTCATCCCCAACGTGACCATCGACTGCTACGGGGTGCGGACCAACAACCCGCCGTCGGGCGCGATGCGTGGCTTCGGCGCGGTGCAGGTGTGCGCGGCGTACGAGGCGCAGATGGACCTGCTCGCGGCGGCCGCAGGGCTCGACCCGCTCGAGGTGCGTCGTCGCAACGCACTGTCGACCGGCGAGACGCTGGCGACCGGCCAGGTCGTCCACAGCGCCGCGCCGGTGCAGCTGCTGATCGATACCGTCGCCGAGATGCCGCTGCCGCCGCCGTGGTCGGGTGCCGTCGAGGACCTGCCCGGCGGTCCGGCGGCCGATCCCGCACGGGTCCGCCGCGGCGTCGGCCACGCCCTGGGGTTCAAGAACATCGCCTTCTCCGAAGGCTTCGACGACCCGTCGACCGCGCTCGTGCGGCTGGAGGTCGACGCCTCCGGGCGTACCCAGGCGTTGGTCCACTGCGCCGCCGCCGAGGTCGGCCAGGGCTTTGTGACGATCGTCGAGCAGATCGTGCGCACCGAGCTGGGCGTCGACGAGGTGTCGATGCTCGACGCCGACACGCTGATCGGTCCGGCCGGGTCGACGAGCGCGTCG
Organism: Acidothermaceae bacterium B102; assembly: GCA_033097465.1. Classification (GTDB taxonomy): domain Bacteria; phylum Actinomycetota; class Actinomycetes; order JAWWOL01; family JAWWOL01; genus JAWWOL01. Next base: position 185,765 of record AP028633.1, on the reverse strand, counting down.
CGGCAGACCTGGGTCTCGGGCGGCGCGGTCCAGCTCGCGTGTGCCGCGGTGTCGCAGCAGCTGGTCCAGCGGGTGGCGACCGCCTCCGGGGTACCGGCCGCGAGCTGCCTGCTCCGCGACGGCCTCGTGGTGAGCCCCGAGGCACGGCTGCGGGTGACCCTCGCCGAGGCGCTGGCGGCGGGACCGGTCGAGGCCGAGCGGACGTTCCGCCATCGCAAGACCTCGCCGCTCGACGCCCGCGGCCAGGGCGACGCCCACGTGGCCTGGTCGTTCGTGATCCACCGCGCCGTGGTCGACGTCGACCTCGACCTCGGTACGGTACGACTCGTGCAGCTCGCCACGGTCCAGGACGTCGGCAAGGCGCTCAACCCGTTGTCCGTCCTCGGCCAGCTCGAGGGGGGCACCGCCCAGGGCGTCGGCTTCGCGCTGACCGAGGAGCTCGCCCTCGAGGGCGGCTTCGTGATCCACCCGACCTTCTCCGAGTACCTCATCCCCAACGCCGTTGACCTGCCGATGCTGCAGGTCGTCCTCGTCGAGCAGCCCGAGCCCGACGCGCCGTTCGGCGCCAAGGGGGTCGGCGAGGCGCCGACCGTGTCGTCGCCGGCCGCGGTGATGGCGGCGATGCGTGCCGCGACCGGGCTGCCGCTGACCCACATGCCGGTACGGGCAGAGCACCTCGCTGCGGGCGCCGACGTGCCTTGGGCGACCCGGTGACCTGGTGCCTGCGGTCGACGAGCGTGGTCGTCCCCGGCGAGGTCCGGGCCGCGACGTTGGTCATCACCGACGGCCGTATCGCTGACGTGGTGGGGCTGCACGACGCCCCGGACGGTGTCCCGGTCGTCGACGTCGGCGACCTGACCGTGTCGCCCGGCATCGTCGATAGCCACGTCCACGTCAACGAGCCGGGCCGCACCCACTGGGAAGGCTTCGCCACGGCCACCCGTGCGGCGGCCGCCGGGGGAGTCACCACGCTGGTGGACATGCCGCTCAACTCGGTGCCGCCCACGACCACGGTCGAGGCGCTCCAGCTCAAGCGGTCGGCGGCCGTCGACCAGGTACACGTCGACGTCGCCTTCTGGGGCGGCGTGACCTCGACCGATGTCTCGTCGGTCACTGCACTGGTCGACGAAGGAGTCTGCGGCTTCAAGGTGTTCCTCGTCCCGTCCGGGGTCGACGAGTACGGGTGGGTCGACGCGGCCGGGTTGCATGCCGCACTGTCGGCGTCGGGCGACCTGCCGGTGCTGGTCCACGCCGAGGCTCCCGGACCGCTCGACGCTGCGCCCGCTCCTGATGGCCGGTCCTACCCCGCCTATCTCGCCTCGCGTCCTGACGAGGCCGAGGTAGTGGCGCTCGAGATGGTGCTCGCCGGGCTGCGCGCGACGGGGGGCCGGGCCCACGTGCTGCACCTGTCGTCTGCCCAGGGCCTGGGCGTCCTCGACCAGGCTCGCAACGAAGGCCTGCGGATCAGCGTCGAGACCTGCCCGCACTATCTTTCCCTTGCGGCAGAGGACATCCCCGACGGTGCGACCCAGACCAAGTGCGCTCCCCCGGTCCGCGGCCGGGCCAACCGCGAGCTGCTCTGGGAGGCCCTCGGGTCGGGCCAGATCGACCTCGTCGCTTCCGACCACTCGCCTGCGCCGCCGTCGGTCAAGGCGCTCGACTCGGGGGATTTCGGGGCTGCCTGGGGAGGCATCGCCGGGGTGCAGACCGCGCTGTCGGTCGTGTGGACGGAGGCGTGGTCGCGGGGCTTCGGCCTGACCGATGTGGCGCGCTGGCAGTCCGAGCGGCCCGCAGCGATGGCGGGACTCCCGGGCAAGGGAGCGATCGCCGTCGGCAACGACGCCGACCTCGTGGTCTGGGATCCGTGGGCGCGACACGTCGTCGACGCAGGCGCACTTGCCCAGCGGCACCCGGTCTCGCCTTGGCACGGACGTACGCTGCGGGGTGTGGTGCACACGACCTATTTGCGCGGCGAGGCCGTCGATAGCTCCGGCCCCGCTCGCGGACGGCTGCTGCGACGAGGGGAGCGGGCGTGAACGCGTCGCTGCTGGACCTGCCCGACCTCGCCGGCGAGCGCTTCGGCGGCACCGTCGTCGCGTGCAGCGACGACTTCTTCGGGGCCGCTCAGCGGCTGTTGCACAGCACGCCGCCGGTCGCCCGCAAAGGCACGTTCGACGAGCACGGCCAGTGGATGGACGGCTGGGAGTCGAGCCGGCGACGGGATGGCCGTGACGACGACTGGGTGCTGATCAGGCTCGGCGCCCCCGGCATCATCAAGCTCGCGGTGGTCGATACAGCATTTTTTGACGGCAACCAGCCGAGCAGTGCGACGCTCCAAGGTGCCTGTGTACCAGGCAATCCCAGCCCTTCCGAGGTGCTCGCCTCGCCGTGGACCGAGCTGCTGACCGACGTCGACCTCCACCCCAACCAGCTGCACGAACTGGTGGTCGAGACGTCGGTACGGGTCACCCACGTCCGGCTGGTCATCCGCCCCGACGGAGGTGTCGCGCGGCTGCGGCTGCACGGCCTTGCCGTCCCCGACCCCGCTGACCTCGACGGTCTTACGATCGACCTCGCGGCCGCCCAACTCGGCGGCGAGGTCGTGGCGTGCAGCGACATGCACTTCGGCCGGCGGACCAACCTCATCGCGCCGGGGGAGTCGCGCGTCATGGCCGAGGGCTGGGAGACGCGGCGGCGGCGCGGGCCTGGACACGACTGGGCTCTGGTACGGCTGGCGGGCGAGGGCTCGCTGCGTCGCGTCGTCGTCGACACCCGACTGTTCCGCGGCAACGCGCCCGCCTTCTGCGATGTGGACGTCGCCCCGTCGCCCGATGGTCCGTGGTCGTCGTTGTTGAGCGCTGTGCGGCTGCAGCCCGACCAGGCGCACGACCTGGCCCTGCCGGAGGCTCGTACCGCTCGGTGGGTCAGGCTGTCCGTTCATCCCGACGGCGGGGTCTCCCGGCTGCGGGTGCTGGGCGCGCTCACCCGTGACGGTCGTCGTGAGCTGGCGTCGTCGTGGCTGCTGTCGTCGCCCGACCACGTCGCCACGTCGGTGCTGCTGGGGGTTTGCGGCTCGCGGGAGTGGGTGCGCCTCATGACGGACGTGCGCCCGTGGCCAGCAGGGGTCCACGAGGCCGCCGCCGCCGCTTGGGCTGCGGTCGGTCCTGATGACTGGCGGGAGGCGCTGGCCGCTCACCCGCGCATCGGCGACCGCCCGGCGGCCGGTACGCAGGAGAGCCGCGAGCAGTCGGCCGCCGTTGGTGCGGACGCCGCGGTCCTGGATGCGATCGCGGCGGCCAACCGTGCCTACGAGAAGAAGTTCGCCATGACCTACGTGGTGCGAGCCTCCGGCCGCACGGCGCAGGAGCTGCTCGCGATCCTGGAGTTGCGCCTGGGCAACGACCCGATCGACGAGCTCGCCGTGGCGGCCGCGGCCCAGGCGGAGATCACGGCGCTGCGGCTGACCCGGTTGCTCGACGGGCCCGGCTGATGGGGCTCTCGACGCACGTCCTCGACACGGCGACCGGCCGGCCGGCTGCCGGTGTGCCGCTGCTGGTCCAGCGGCTTGCGTCTGACGGCTGGCGCGAGGTCGGACGCGCCGAGACCGACAGTGACGGCAGGGCAGCCGATCTCGTTCCGCTGTCCGAGTTCGTGGCTGGGCGCTACCGGCTGCTCTTCGACACGTCGACGGTGCACGGGCCGGATGCGTGGCTGCCGTCGGTGACCGTCGAGTTCATGGTCTCCGATGCGTCTGCGCGGCTCCACGTACCCCTGCTGTTGTCGCCGTTCGGCTACACGACTTATCGCGGGAGCTGACGTGAGCGAGCTGATCAGGCACAGCTATGGCAAGGACGGGGTGCGGCTGGTCAAGGTGGTCCGCGACGGGGCGACCCATGCAGTGCACGACCTGACGATCCGCATCTGGCTCGAGGGCGATTTCTCCGGTGCCTACCTCGAGGGTGACAACAGCACCAGCCTCCCGACCGACACCATGCGCAGCACCTGCTACCTGGTGGCGCAGGACACGTCGCTCGCCGACATCGAGCGTTACGCCAAGGCGGTGCTGGCTCGGCTGCTGTCCGTCGTGCCCGCCTGCACGACGGCCAACGCCGAGTTGGTCGAGCACTCCTGGACCCGGTTGGCCCCCGGCGGGGTCGACCACCCGCACGCGTTTCGCGGAGCCGCGGGCGTTGCGACGGCCCTGGTCTCACTGTCACGCGGCGCCGCGGCCGTCGTCACGTCGGGGTTGGACGAGCTGCTGCTGCTGAAGACGACAGACTCGGAGTACCAGGGGTTCTTGACAGACGACTACACCGTCCTCCGGCCCACTGATGACCGCATCATGGCCACGTCGGTCACGGCGTCCTGGACGTGGCGCGAGGTGCCCGCGTCGTATGCGGACGCCCGTCGGCGGGTGCAGACAGCGTTCGAGACGGTGTTCGCGACGACGTACTCGAAGGCCGTCCAGCAGACGCTCTATCTGATGGCCGAGGCTGCGCTGGCCGAGGTGCCCGAGATCGGCCAGGTGCGGCTGACGTTGCCCAACCGCCATCACGTGACGGTCGACTTCACGCCGTTCGGCCGGACCAACGTCAACGAGATCTTCGTGGTGCTCGACCGGCCGTTCGGGTTGATCGAGGGCACCGTCGGGCGCAGCTGATGGGTCTAGCTGTCGATACCGAGGCTGGATGCCCTGCGTACCAGGGATTCCAGCATGGCCCGTGTTGCCGGCTCCTCGCTGATGTGCGGCCGGTCGCTGGACAGGCGTGCGGTCACCTCGGGCAGTCTCGTCCGCAGGAAAGCCGAAGTGGCCGCCCATCGCGAGACCAGCTGTCCGGGATGCAGGTCCCACCCCTGCCACAGGCCACGGGTGAGGGCGCGGTCGACGAGTCGGGCGTGGGTGCGCCAGGCATCGTGCACGCGGTCGCCGACCGGCAGGACGTTACTCGAGCCGTCACTGACGGCCACGCCGGTGCCCGCAGCCGCCAGCTGGAGCAGATCCTTGGCTGCGTCGGCGATCGGGGCGTCGATGCGCTGGTCCTGCGGCGAGACCCCGAGCGCGGCGGTGAAGTCGTACGTGCCGAAGTGCAGCCCGGTGACGCGACCGCGGCCGGCCGCGATGAGCAGCGGAACGGTCACGCGACCGGCGCTGTCGACGACACCCTCCGCGGACTCGACCTGCAGCTCGAGGGCGGCCCTGTCACTGCCGAGGGCCGCCTCGATCTGCGTGAGCGCCTCGACGACCACGGTCACCTGCTCAGGCGCGGACACTTTGGGCAGCGTGATGATGCCTGGGCCGAGGCCGGATTGGTGCAGGGCGGTGAGCCAGAGGTCGAGGGTGCGCAGCGAACGCTCGGCGGTGTGGCTCTCCAACGACTTGACGCGGACGCCGTACGACGGCGGGGGAGCTTCGGCGAGCAAGGCCACGCAGCGCGCGACCTCACCGTCCTCGATCTCGTCGACCCGGATGCCGTAACCGTCCTCGAGGTCGACGCGCAGGTCGGCGACCGGCTGGGTCCGCAGGATCCGTACCACGTCGTCGTAGGTGCGCTCTGGCAGGTGAAGGTCGAGAATGCCTGCCAGTGCTGCATTGTCGGGTGCGTGGTCGTGGAGCAGCACCAACGCCTCGTCGCCCCAGAGCCACGCCTCGTTCTTGCGCAACCGATCAGCCGGGACGTAGCAGGTGTGCGGCGGCTGCAGGGGCGTGGTGTGGCCGCGGGTGGCCGCGAGGCGGGCATCGACCGCAGCGAGCGGAGCCAGCAGCTGGCGTCGCCGGTCTGGGCCCAACGACTCAGGCGACGCGTTGCCCGCCATGATGGTCCTCCTCCGGTGGTGTCGGTCAGCGTACCGGCTTTTTTCGAGCGCTCGAGAAGGAGCAATGGCTGATGGACGGTATCCAGCTGCTCGCCGGCGACCCCGCGGGGTCCCTGACGGACGACGTGCTCGCGCTCACGGTGACGCTGCACCGAGCGTTCGCTGCGCCGCACGCAGACCTGCTCGCCGCTCGTGCCGAGCGCGCGTCGCGGCCGGTGCCCCGCGACCGGCTCATCGGCACCGGTCGGCGGGCCGGTGAGGGTGACTGGCGGGTCGCTGAGCGCCCGGAGTGGTTGAAGGACAGGCGATGTGAGATCACCGGGCCAGCTGAGCCGGTGATGATGGTCAATGCGCTGACCTGCGGGGCAACTGGCTTCATGGCCGATCTCGAGGACGCGCTGAGCCCGACGTGGGCCAACATCAACGGGGGGTACGCCGCGCTGCGTGACGCGGCGGCCGGCACGCTGTCGCGTACCAAGCCGGACGGAACCGTCATCACGCCCGGGGACGACGCGGCGGTGCTGGTGGTACGTCCGCGGGGGCTGCACCTGCCCGAGCCCCGGGTCCTGGTCGACGGTGCCCCGGCGATCGGCGCGCTCCTCGACATTGCCGCGGTGGCCACGCACATGGCGCTGCCCCTGCAGGCGCGTGGCCGCGGGCTCGGGCTCTACCTACCCAAGCTCGAGGACGCCGCCGAGGCTGCCTGGTGGCACTCCGTGCTGCTCTCCGTCGAGGAGGCCGTTGGCGTGGCCCCGGCGTCGATCCCGGTCACGGTGCTCGTCGAGACGCTGCCGCTGGCGTTGCAGATGGACGAGGTGCTGTACGCGCTGCGGGCGCGGCCAGCGGCGCTCAACGCCGGCCGCTGGGACTACCTGTTCAGCGTGATCAAGACCCTCGGCGACGACCCGGCCCACATCCTGCCGGACCGTTCGTCGGTCACGATGGCGGTGCCGTTCATGGCGGCGTACGCGTCGCGGCTGGTGGCGATCTGCCACTCCCGGGGGGCGCAGGCGATCGGGGGGATGGCGGCGTTCATCCCCAACCGGCGCAAGCCCGAGGTGACGTCGGTGGCGCTGGCCAAGGTGCGCGCGGACAAGGAGCGGGAGGCCGGTCTGGGCTACGACGGGACGTGGGTCGCGCACCCCGACCTCGTACCAATCGCCCTGTCAGTCTTCGACGCCGCCCTCGACGGCCGGGTCGACCAGCGCGAGGTGCTGCCGGCGGTGACCGAGGGCGTTGACGCGTTGCTCGACACCACCGTGCCTGGAGGCGTCTGCACGACAACCGGCCTGCGGGGCAACGTTTCCGTCGGACTCGCCTACCTGACCGCATGGCTCGGCGGCCGAGGCGCGGCGGCAGTCAACGATCTCATGGAGGACGTCGCTACGGCCGAGGTGTCGCGCTGCCAGGTGTGGCAGTGGGTGCACCACGCGGTGGTTCTCGAGGACGGGCAGCCCACCACGGTCGAGCTGGTCGAGACGTTGATGGCGGAGGAGGCCGCTGCCCTGGTCGATGCCGGTGCGGACCCCGACCTAGTGCGGGCAGCAGTGGGCGTGTTCCGCGACGTCGCGCTGAGCCCCGTGCTCCCGGCGTTCCTCACCTTGGATGCGCTCGCCCTGCTATAGCGGCGCTACGGCGAGCGGCGTCGTCGTCACATTGCGCGGGGGTTCAGGAAGCGGTCAGGCGTGCGCAGCGCCGACGCCGTCCCCGATCGCTTTGCGCTGCGGCCTCTGCGCGCCGCAACGCAAACAGTTTGAGCGGTCTCGATCTCGGGTCGAGACTCCCACAACTGTTTGCGCTGCGGGCATGGGAGCCCGCAACGCAAAGCACTTGCGGGACGTCGAGGCGGCCGAGGCGGACTGTCCACAGGCCAGTTGTCCACAGCAGCCGCGGAGGACTGGTCACGCATCCGGTCGAGTCGCATGCTCGCGGCGTGGCAAACAACAGGAGTCGCTCCAGCTCGAGCGTGGCGGTGCTCCTGCGCGCGGCTCGGCACCATGCCGACCTCTCGCAGCGTGAACTCGCGGAGCGGGCCGGCGTCGACCGGGGCATGGTGTCCCGCCTCGAGTCCGGCGCCGTCGACTCCCCCCGCATATCCACCGTCGTGCGCCTTCTCCAGGCAGCCGACGTGTCCCTGGTGCCCGTCACCGGCTCTGGGGAGCCGCTTCCTCCCCGTCCCTTCGATGATGCGCTGGACGCGGCAGCCCGGCACTGGCCGGCCCACCTCGACGTCCGAGAGGTGCGCACGTGGCGTGACTGGTGGTTCAGCCGCATGATCCTGGACGGGCGCCCGTTGCCCACGCACACAGCGGACTGGCGCCGTAACCAAGGGCGGTCTCGGCACAGGCGCAGGAAGGGCGAACCTGATCCGCCCGTGTCGCCAGGCGGCACAGTGTCGTAACGTTCCTGACATGCGGCGCTTCTAGCGTCGGTCCAGCCCTGCAGGCGATCCCCGAGGAGTGCGCGGTGCTGCTGACACCTCACGAACAGGACCGGTTGCTCGTCCATGTCGCCGCCATGGTGGCGCGGGACCGCAAGGCTCGCGGCGTGGTGCTCAACTACCCCGAGGCGGTTGCGTTGCTGACCTCCTACGTGCTCGAGGGGGCACGTGACGGCCGGCCCGTGGTCGAGCTTATGGAGCTGGGCCGCACCGTCCTCAGCCGCGATGACGTCATGACCGGTGTTCCCGAGATGATCGAGTCGGTGCAGGTGGAGGCGACCTTCCCCGACGGCACCAAGCTGGTCACGCTGCACCGGCCGATCCCGTGATCCCCGGCGAGGCCGTCACCCCCGAGGGCGTCGTCAGCAGCAACGTCGACCTGCCTACGCTGACCCTCGAGGTCGTCAACACCGGCGACCGACCCGTACAGGTTGGCTCCCATTTCCACCTCGCCGCGAGCAACCCGGCGCTGCGCTTCGATCGGGCGGCCGCGTGGGGCATGCGGCTCGACATCCCTGCGGGCACCGCGGTGCGCTTCGAGCCGGGCGTCGAGCGTGAGGTGCACCTCGTACCGATCGGTGGTGCGCGGTGGATTCCCGGGTTGCGCCCCGAGCACGCAGGCAGCCTGGACGGAGACCGTCATGGCGCATGACCTGACGCGCGCCCGCTACGCCGCCCTCTTCGGACCCACTACCGGCGACCGCATCCGGCTGGCCGACACCGACCTGTTCATCGAGGTCACCGAGGACCGCTCGCGCGGCCCGCGTGGTGGCGATGAGGTCGTGTTCGGCGGCGGCAAGGTCATCCGCGAGTCGATGGGCCAGGGCACGGCCACCCGGGCCGAGGGCGCCCTCGACACCGTCATCACCGGTGCCGTCGTGCTCGACCACTGGGGCGTGATCAAGGCCGATGTCGGCATCCGCGACGGTCGCATCGTGGCGCTGGGCAAGGCCGGCAACCCCGACACCATGGACGGGGTCGACCCCCGCCTCGTCATCGGCCCATCCACCGAGGTCATCGCCGGCAACGGCCGCATCCTCACCGCCGGCGCCATCGACTGTCACGTTCACCTCATCTCCCCGCAGCAGGTCGACGAGGCGCTGGGCTCGGGCGTCACCACCTGGATCGCGGGCGGCACCGGACCGGCCGAGGGCACCAAGGCCACGACGATCACCCCGGGACCGTGGTACCTCGCCCGCATGTTCGAGGCGATGGACGGCCTGCCGATCAACGTGGCCCTGCTGGGTAAGGGCAACACCACGTCCGAGAGCTCGATGATGGAGCAGATCCTCGGCGGGGCCTCAGGTTTCAAGCTGCACGAGGACTGGGGCACGACCCCGGCCGTCATCGATGCCTGCCTCAGGGTCGCCGACCGGACCGGCCTGCAGGTCGCCCTGCACAGCGACACCCTCAACGAGGCGGGCTTCGTCGAGGACACCCTCGCGGCCATCGCCGGCCGCGGCATCCACGCCTACCACACCGAGGGTGCCGGAGGCGGTCACGCGCCCGACATCATCACGGTTGCCGGCGAGGCCTACGTGCTGCCGTCGTCGACCAACCCGACCCGCCCGCACACCGTCAACACGCTCTCCGAACACCTCGACATGCTCATGGTCTGCCACCACCTCAACCCTTCCGTACCAGAGGATCTCGCGTTCGCCGAGAGCCGCATTCGCCCGTCGACCATCGCCGCCGAGGACGTCCTGCACGACATGGGCGCGATCTCGATGATCGGCTCCGACAGCCAGGCGATGGGACGCGTCGGCGAGGTCGTCATCCGCACCTGGCAGACGGCTCACACGATGAAGGTCCGCCGCGGTTTCGCGCCAGGCGACTTCCACAACGACAACGAGCGGGCCAAGCGCTACGTCGCCAAGTACACCATCTGCCCGGCGATCGCCCACGGTCTCGAGGGCGAGGTCGGCTCGGTCGAGGAGGGCAAGCTGGCCGACCTCGTGCTCTGGGAGCCCGCGTTCTTCGGGGTACGCCCGCACGTGGTGCTCAAGGGCGGCTTCATCGCATGGGCCGCGATGGGCGACGCCAACGCCTCCATCCCCACGCCGCAGCCGGTGTTCCCGCGTCCGATGTGGGGTGCGTCCCCCGCGGCGGCCGCCTCCACCAGTGTCTTCTTCGTCGCCCCGCTGGCACTCGAGGACGGACTCGGCGACCGGCTCTCCGTGGCCCGGCGACTCGCGCCCGTCGCCGACGTTCGCGGGCGTACCAAGGCCGACATGGTCAACAACGATGCCCTGCCACGCGTCGAGGTCGAGCCCGACACGTTCACCGTCCGCATCGACGGCGAGGTGGTCGAAGAGGCCCCGGCTGTGGTGCTGCCCATGGCCCAGCGCTACTTCCTGTTCTGATGGACGCCACCCTGTTGCTGCTGGCCGACGGGCGGTTGCCGTCCGGCGGTCACGCCCACTCCGGCGGTCTCGAGCAGGCGGTCGTCGACGGTCGGGTCCGCACCGTGGCAGACGTCGGACTCTTCGTACGGGGGGTGCTCGCGGGGTCAGCGCTCACGTCGGCGGCGTTGGCGGCAGTGTCCTGCGCGCAGGCCGGCTACTGGGACGTGCTCACGGCGGAGTTCAACGCCCGTACCCCGTCGGCCGCCGTGCGTTCGGTGGCCGAGGCGCAGGGCCGGGCGCTGCTGCGCACGGGCCGCCGGGTCTGGCCCGCGGCAGCCCTGGAGACGCTGGCTGCGTTCAGCGACCGGCCACCGTTGCCCATCGTCCAGGGAGCCGTCGCCTACTCCGCCGGCCTGACCCCGGCGGCGGCGGCGATCGCCTGCTGTCACGGCATTGTCAGCGGTGCCGCGTCGGCCGGAGTGAGGCTGCTCGGCCTTGACCCGATCGAGGTCTCGGTCATGCTGGCCGGTGTCACGGCCGAGGTCGACCGAGTGGCTGCTCTGGCCGCCACCTTCGCCGACACCGACATCCACCGGCTGGCAGAGCTGCCCGCCACCACCGGACCGTTGCTCGACATCCTCGCCGAGCGGCACCACCACCGGGAGATGAGTCTCTTTGCCTCATGACCATGACGGACAAGCTGATGCCCATGACGACGACGTGCCGCACGTCCACGGAGCTGAGGACGAGGGACGAGTGGCCCCGCCCGCGATGACCGCCGGTGTACGCCGGCCGTTGCGCATCGGTGTCGGCGGACCGGTGGGGTCGGGCAAGACCGCGCTCGTCGCCGCGCTGTGCCGGGCGCTGGCCGACCAACTGGCGCTGGCTGTTGTGACCAACGACATCTACACCACCGAGGACGCGGAGTTCCTGCGCAGGGCAGGGGTTCTCGCCGAGGAGCGCATCTCCGCCGTCCGTACCGGATGCTGTCCGCACACGGCGATCCGCGATGACATCACGGCCAACCTTGACGCCGTCGAGGACCTCGAGGCGCGGTTCGCACCGCTCGACCTGGTGCTTGTCGAGAGCGGTGGCGACAACCTCACCGCGACGTTCAGCAAGGGCCTGGTCGACCACCAGATCTTCGTGGTCGACGTCGCCGGCGGTGACAAGGTGCCGCGCAAGGGCGGCCCCGGGGTCACCGGCGCTGACCTGCTGGTCATCAACAAGATCGACCTCGCCGACATGGTGGGCGCCGACCTGTCGGTCATGGACCGCGACTCCAAGGCCGTCCGCGGAGACGCGCCGGTCATCTTCTCGTCGTTGCGGCAGGCGCCGTCCGCACCCGACATCTCCGCCTGGGTGCTGAGCCGCGTCGCGGAGTGGACGCGGGTCGGGTGAAGGCTCGGGCACGGGTCGTCGCCGGGACCGGTGGCCCGTACACCGCCGCTGTCCTGCGCAGCGACCTGCCCATCGTCCTGCGGCCCGCCGATGACGCGATTCACATCGCTCAAGGTGCGGCGGGGCCGCTCGGCGGGGACGACGTCGAGCTCTCCATCGAGGTGCCCGACGGCTGCTGGCTGAGGCTGCGCGCCGTGGCGTCGACGCTGGTGCTCCCGTCGGTCGTCGGCGGCGCGGCGCGCATCACCATCAAGGCGGTCGTGGGCGAGGGCGCCTCCCTCGAGCTGCTGCTCGAGCCGGTGGTCGTCGCCGACCGCGCCTCGGTCGAGCTGGTGACTGAGATTGAGCTGGCCGGCAACGCCCGGCTGCTGTGGCGCGAGGAGGTCGTGCTCGGCCGCTACAACGAGCAAGGCGGTGACGCCGTCACCCGCATCGATGTCCTGCGTGAGCGAGTTCCTCTGTTGCGTACGGGTTCTCGGCTTGTCGGGGGAGACGTCGTGACCCACGGCCCAGCGGTTCTGGGTCGCGCACGGGCTGCCGGCTCGTTGCTGCGGGTCGGCTACGACGTGAACGCCGTCGAGCCGCAGCCGGAGTCCGCCCTGTTGACCCTCGTCGGCGGGGGACAGCTGGTCACGGTCGTCGCGTCGTCGGCGATCGACCTGCGTCGCGCCCTCGACGCGCACCTCGCCTGCCGCAGTGAAAGCGTGGCGCTGCGGTGACGACGAGCGGTCACGTCAGCGCCACGCTTCCCTGAGCCAAGGATCTAGTCGGGCAGCAGAATCTGTCCCTGGGCGATGGCGACCTCCTCTGTGGCGACCGCGTTGCGAACCTGCTCGGGCGTCATCGCAAGACTGACGGCGTAGTAGAAGATGCCCAGGCTGAAGGCGCAGACCACGGCGAGGTCGACCCAGTCCGGCAGCGTCTTGTTGGCGCCCGTGCCGTAGCGGCCGAGCAGCCCGATGATGGTCATGCCGATGAGCCAAGGCCAGATCCACGACGCGGCACGCCAGTCGACGTCCTCCCGTCGGACGTCGTCGCGGCGGCGGAGCGCAACCTCGAAGAGCAGGCGGCCGATGAAGATGGCGGTGAGGATCTTCCACGTCGCCTCGAAGCCGCTCCAGTAGATGATCAGGTTGGCCGAGATGAACGCGATGGGGGCCAACACGCTCGGCGCGGGCATCCGGTACGGGCGCGGACGGTCGGGGTCGCGGAGGTTGAGCGCCGCCAGCGACACGGGTGCGAAGGCGTACATCATCGCCGTGGCCGAGGTCACGAGACCGACGAGGGACTGCCAGCTGGGGAACGGGAGGAAACAGAGCTCGCCGATGACGAAGGCCAGCAGGATCGAGTAGATGGGCGCACCCTTGGCGTTGGTCTGGGTGAGCTTGTTCGGCAGGACCTCCTCCTCCCCAATGGCGTAGGACAGTCGCGCCGTCGTGCCGACGTAGACCAGGCCGGTGCCGGCCGGGGAGATGAAGGCGTCGATGTAGAGGATCGTCGCCAGCCAACCGGCCCCGGCCGCGGTCGCGATCGTGGCGTACGGGCCGAAGTCGCCGGCGGTGACCGGGTTCTTCCAGTTGTGCGCGATGTTGGCCGGGTCGAGGCCGCCGATGAAGGCGATCTCGAGCAGGATGTAGATGGCGGTGCCGATGCACATGGCGGTAATCACGGCGCGCGAGATGTCCTTCTGCGGATTGCGCGCCTCGCCGCCCATTTGAATGGCCTGTTCGAAGCCCTGGAGCGCAAAGACAACACCAGCGGGTAGCGCCGCGAAGATGCCGTGCGCGCCGTACGGCGCGAACTTTCCACCGGCGTGGAAGTTGCCGGCGTGGAAGACCAGGACCATGAGCACGATGACGGTGAGCACCGGCACGGCGGTCTTCCAGATCACCATGACGGAGTTGGACTCTGACAGCAACTTGGCCCCGGCCAGGTTGATGAGAGTGAACAACAGCATCAACAGGCTCGCGACCCCAATGCCGGTCGGGTTGAGCGTGCCGTTCGAGTGCAGCATCACGAGGTGCTGCTTGGCCCAGGTGGTGTTGCTGAGGTATTGGATGCTGGCCTCGACCTCGATCGGGGCGATGGTCACGGCCTGCAGCCACGCGACCCAGCCAGCGGTAAAGCCGGCCAGCGTTCCGAAGGCGAAGTAGGGGAATCGAGCGGTACCACCGGCGACCGGGTAGGCGGCGCCAAGCTCGGCATGGACGAGCGCCAACACGGCGAGCATCGCTCCGGCGAGGACCCAGGACACGAGGGATGCAGGACCAGCGGCTTGAGCCGCGCCGAGCGCACCCAGCAGCCAGCCCGACCCGATGATCGAGCCGAGGCTGACGAACATCAGCCCCCAGAACCCGATGCTGCGGTGCAGTGTGCCGCTCGACGACGTGCCTGTGGTGGCACGGACGGACGTCGTGGTCATCGTTGCCTTCCCCGTACGGTCAAGGACGCTTGAACGTTGATCATGGTGGTGTGGCGCGAGTTTGGTCCATGTGCTCGCGGCTGTCTAGATGCCAGTTTTGGAGCGCTATCCGACATTCCCACGAGGGCCACCCAGTGCGGGTTACGGCATTGTTGCTAACGCGCCCCGCATGCGTTTCGGTCACCTGTGTCGCTGTCCGGCAACGCATGGTCATCCAGGTCGACGGCTATATGCATGCGGGCTCGTACGGATGGTCAAGGAATGGCGCGACCGAAAATTCGGCGCCAGCCAAGCGAGGGCGACAAGAAATTGGTCGGCGGTCGTTCACGGACTTCTTAACCACGCCGCGGCGCACGCATAGCGCACCGTGCTGCGAGGTCGGGGAGCCGTCGGCCGTACGCTAGAGCCGTGGCGAGATTCTCGGACATGGTGCGCAGCCGTACCGACCTCGACGAGGACGACCTGGCGTGGCTGCACCTGCTCATGGCTGAGTGGCAGCTCATCGCCGATCTGTCCTTCGCCGACCTGCTGCTGTACGTGCCGATGCGGGCTGAGCTGGGCGAGGCGCCGGACTTCGTCGCGGTCGCCCAGATGCGCCCCACCACGGGGCCGACGTCGTTCCAGGACGACGTGGTCGGCCGGGTCGTGCAAGCAGGCAGGCGGCCGCTCATCGACGCTGCCTTCGACGAAGGGCGCATCTGCCGCGAGGGCGACCCGGAATGGCGCGAAGGCGTCCCGATCCGCGAGGAGACCATCCCGGTCCGGCGCGGAGAGCGGGTCATCGCGGTCGTCGCCCGCCACACCAACCTCTCGACCGCCCGCGCTCCGAGCCGGCTCGAGATCGCCTACCTGCAGAGCGCGGCCGAGTTGACCCAGATGGTCGCCGAGGGTCGCTTCCCGCTGCCCAACGCCAACCCCGAGTTGAGCGCCGGCCCGCGCGTCGGCGACGGCCTGATCCGGCTCGACGCCGACGGCCGGGTCATTTTCGCGAGCCCCAACGCGCTCTCTGCCTATCGGCGGCTGGGCCTGACCGGCGACCTCATGGGTGCCCACCTCGGCGACCTTACGGCTGACCTGGTGCGCGAGGAGGGTCCGCTCGACGAGCCGGTTGCCGCGGCCCTCGAGGGTCGCAGCCCCCGGGAGCGCGAGTTTGCCGTCGAGGATGCGGCCGTGCAGGTGCGGGCGATCCCGCTGCTCCCGGCCGGTCAGCGCAGCGGCGCCATCATCCTGGTGCGCGACGTGAGCGAGCTGCGCCTGCGGGACAAGCAGTTGCTGAGCAAGGACGCGACGATCCGGGAGATCCACCACCGGGTCAAGAACAACCTGCAGACGGTGGCCGCGCTGCTGCGGCTGCAGGCCCGTCGGCTGAGCTCACCCGAGGCGCGGGCCGCGCTCGAGGAGTCGGTACGCCGCGTCAGCTCGATCGCCCTGGTCCACGAGACCTTGTCGCTGGCTCACGACGAGGTCGCCGACTTCGACGAGATCGCTGACCAGATCCTGGCGATGGTGGCCGAGGTCAGCATCCCGGAAGCCGCCGTGGCGCACCGGCGTACCGGCAGCTTTGGCGTGCTGACCGCTCAGGTCGCCACGCCGCTTGCCCTCGTGCTGACCGAGTTGCTGCAGAACGCCGTGGAGCACGGCCTGGGCGCTGGCGGCGGGGTCATCCACGTCGACGCCCGGGTGACCGCGGGTGTGGCCGAGACGGCGGGCGACGACGAGGCTGAGCCGCCCAGCCGATTGCTCGTGGTCGTAGGCGACGACGGCGGGGGGCTGCCGGCGGGCTTCGACATCGAGGCGTCGCCGCGCCTGGGCCTGCAGATCGTCCGGACCCTCGTGGTGAGCGAGCTCTCGGGCACCATCCACCTGCGCTCGCGCGAAGGTGGAGGCACCGAAGCGGTCCTGGACCTGCCCGTACGACCCGCCTGACCGCCACCGGATCACTGGCGCCGTTGGGTCGCCATGGCGGGCGTCAGAACGACACGTTGTCCCCAGTGATCCACAAGCACTGTGGATCACCGGGGCGAGTTGGTTGCTCTGGCTGGGCTCACGGCAACCGCAGGGCCCCAGTGATCACCGAGCCACGGGCGGATGCTCTGCAGTACGGAGCGAGCGGGATCAGCTGGTGGGGACGGCGGTGCGCGACCGGCGCTTGAGGGCGCGGCGCTCGTCCTCGGACAGGCCGCCCCAGACGCCGGCGTCCTGGCCGCTCTCGAGCGCCCAGGTCAGGCAGTCCTCGATGACGGAGCACTGCCGGCAGATCGCGCGGGCTTCCTCGATCTGCGAGAGGGCCGGCCCGGTGTTGCCGATGGGGAAGAACAGCTCGGGGTCTTCGTCGCGGCAGGCTGCGGCGTGACGCCAGTCCATTACGGCCAACTCCTCAGGTAGTGGCGGGAGCTGGATGCGCCCGTCCCTGTCGTGCGGGTGGTGCCGTGAGGCCTGCGACGAGCATGATCGACGGCTTGTGAACCATTTCACGAGCTCGGGCAGAGTGCTGAGGCCCGGTCAACCCGGACCCCCTGTTCTTCACTACGACGGTCACGCTATCGGGCTTGCCGAGGAATATCCAGCCCCTGTGGCCTAGGTCACGATGGTGTCTCGACAGGCGGACCAGTCGGGGTTCAGGAGATGACGGTGAGCGCGTGGGGCACGCTGAGCAGCTCGAAGCGGTCGAACTCGCCGACGTAGTCGCCGTCGACCTCGAGAGCCGCCGGTGACGAGGCGGTCAGCACGAAGGAGGACAGGTCGTGGCGGCGGTGGATCGAGCGCCCGCGCGGGCCCTCAGCCTTGGACGACGCCATCTGGGACAGCGCCCGCAGCGTCGGAACCAGCCGCATCTTGCGCATCGCGTAGACGTCGAGCCCGGTCTCGAAGCTCGCCTCGGGGGACGGGCGCAGCGGCCGGGAGCCCCAGTAGGTCCACGGGGAGGTGTTGGAGACGACGACCATCTGCAGGCCGTCGATGGGGGACTCGCCCTCGATGGCGGAGGTGAGCGAGGCCCGGTCGCTGCCGTCGTAGAAGTGGCGGACGGCGCTGCGCACGTACAAGCCGGGGGTTGATCTGGCCCCGTCGCGGCGGCGCCCCTCGACCATGCCCGTGACCTCGGCGTCGTAGCCGATGCCGGCGCAGAAGGAGAAGTAACGGCCGTTGACCGATCCGAGCGAGATGGTGCGGCGGCGGCCGGCTCGGAGTGCCTCGAGCAGGGCGCTGGTGGCCTCGACGGGGTCGGCGGGGAGCCCAAGCCCACGGCTGAAGACGTTGGCCGAGCCGCCGGGGACGACCGCATAAGCGGGCCGGGGACCGTCACCGGTCATCAGGCCGTTGACCGCCTCGTTGACCGTGCCGTCACCTCCGAGGGTGACCACCAGGTCGAGCTCGTCACGCACGGCTTCGGCGGCGATCTCGGCGGCGTGGCCCCGGTGGGTGGTCTCGACGACGTCGAGCTTGAGGTCGCTGGCGAGGGCGCGGGCGAGAACATCGCGGCCGCGATGTGTCGTCGCCGTGGCCTTGGGGTTGACGATGAGCACCGCTCGCATGAACAGAGTCTACCCGGGCGGGGTGTCGGAGTCCCCGATAGGCTCGGCGGCGTGGACGAGTCCCCCTCCTTAGACATCAGCGAGGCAGACATCAGCGAGGCAGACCAGCGGGTGCTGACCCGGCTGTCGTGGGTGGCGCAGGCGCAGG
Organism: Acidothermaceae bacterium B102; assembly: GCA_033097465.1. Taxonomy (GTDB): domain Bacteria; phylum Actinomycetota; class Actinomycetes; order JAWWOL01; family JAWWOL01; genus JAWWOL01. The sequence continues at coordinate 167,662 of AP028633.1, read as the reverse complement.
GGCTGGTGCTGAGCGCGGTCGCGATCGGGTTCGCCATCTACGCGCTCGGGCGGCATAAGCAGCACCACGGGCTGGCACAGACCGAGTTCGAGTTCGGCCTGCTGCTGCTCGCCGGGGTGGTCATGGGGCTGACCGGGCGTGCGCTCGGCACCGGCAGCCGCGCCGCGTACTCCCCGTTGTTGCTGCTCGAGCTGATCTGCCTGCCCGTCGCCTGGGGCCTCAGCCAGGGCCACCTCTGGGGCTATGCCGTGGTGGTCGGGCTGCCCGCGCTCGGCGTGGTGATCGGGCTGTTCAGTCCGGCCGGACGGCGGTTACTCGCCAGCGGACGCTAGCCCCTACTCGTCAACGAGCAGGCCCTGGCGCAGCTGGGCGAGAGTGCGGGCCAGCAGCCGCGAGACGTGCATCTGCGAGATGCCGAGCTCGGTGGCGATCTGCGACTGCGTCATGTTGCCGAAGAATCGCAGCAGCAGGATCTTTTTCTCGCGCGGCGGCAGCTTTTCCAACAGCGGCTTGAGCGACTCGCGGTACTCCACGCCCTCGAGCGCCTCGTCCTCGATGCCCAGGCTGTCCGACACCGAGGGGGAGTCGTCGTCGGCGCCGTCCGGGGCGTCGAGGGACACCGCGGAGTAGGCGTTGGCCGACTCGAGGCCCTCGAGCACTTCCTCCTCGGTCAGCTGGAGGTGTCCTGCGAGCTCGGCCACTGTGGGGGACCGGCCGTTCTTCTGGGACAGCTCGCTGGTCGCCTTGGTCAGCAGCAGCTTGAGCTCCTGCAGCCGGCGGGGCACCCGGATCGCCCAGCCCTTGTCGCGGAAGTGCCGCTTGATCTCGCCGACGATCGTCGGGGTGGCGTAGGTGGAAAACTCGACGCCACGCTCGAGGTCGAACCGGTCGACCGACTTGATCAGGCCGATGGTCGCGACCTGGACGAGGTCGTCGAGCGGCTCGCCCCGGTTGCGGAACCGGCGGGCGAGGTACTCCACCAAGGGCAGGTGCATCTCGACCAGCTCGTCGCGGGCGCGGGCCCGCGCGGGGTCGTCGGCCTCGAGGGCGGCCAGCTCGGCGAACAGCGCGCGGGCGTGGGCCCGGTCGTGACGGGTGCGCTCGCTCTGCTCGCTCACCGGCGGCGGGGCTAGCTCGGCCTCGGTTGCGTCGATCACCTCGGCGATCGCGGCGTCGTCCGGCGAAGGGGTCGTCGCCCCCTGCGCCCCGTGCTCGGTGGTGGTCTCGGTCATGAAGGGTCGCTGTAGCTGGGGCGCTGCTTGGACAGCTCGATCGTCACCCGGTTGTCGGCGTCGACACTGCTGTCGACCGCACCGGCCAGCGCGGACAGGACGGTCCACGCGAACGTGTCCCGTGAGGGCTCCTGGCCGTCGGTCGTGACCACGCTGACCGCGACCTTCATCGTGTCCGGCAGCAGCTCGAACGTGCAGTCCAGCGTCGCCGCGGGAGCCGCCTGCGCCAGCAGCATGGCGCAGGCCTCGTCGACCGCGATGCGCAGGTCCTCGATGTCGTCGAGGGTGAAGTCGAGGCGGGCAGCCAGCCCCGCCGTTGCCGTACGCAGCACCGAGAGATAGGCGCCGATCGCGGGCAGGCTGATGCTGACGATGTCGCGGTCGGCGCCGGTGGGCGCCGGGGACACAGCCAGGGTGTCGCCGTACTCGGCTGGCCGGTCGAGGGCCAAGGGGAGCCTCCTGCGGGAGTGGTGGAGCACGGTCGGCTACCCGGCGGCCAGGCCGTCGAGCCACTTCAACGTACCGCCGTTGGAGCCGGCTGACACCTCGGGGAAGACGATCTTTGTACGGGTCCGGCGGAGGCGTGCGCTCAGCCCCTCGCAGCGGCCCGCAGCGCGTCCCCGCTCAGTCGCCAGCCGGTCCAGTCATCGGTCGGCTCGGCCCCGAGCGAGCGGTAGAACCGGTGCGCGGGGGTGTTCCAGTCGAGCACCGCCCAGTCGACGCGCTCGTAGCCGCGAGAGTCGGCGATGCGGGCCAGCTCGGTGAGCAGGGCCCGGCCGTGGCCACCGCGCCGGGTGTCCGGGCGTACGAACAGGTCCTCGAGGTAGATGCCGTGCACGCCTTGCCACGTAGAGAAGTTGAGGAACCACAGGGCAATGCCCACGACGTCGCCGTCCTGCTCGGCGACCAGGCCGAACAGTGCGGGCGCCTCACCGAAGAGCGCGGCCGTGAGCTGGTCCTCGGTGAGGTGGCAGCTCTGCGGCTCCCGCTCGTAGTCGGCGAGCTCGTGCACCAGGGCGACTGCCGCCGGGACGTCCGACGGGGTGATGACGCGGATCATGCGGCTGCCTCACGTACGAGAAGATGCCCGGCACCGCGGATCACGGTGCCGGGCAGGGGACGGGCGGGTCAGGCCGCCTTGGTCTCCCAGAAGATCTTGTCGATCTCGGCGATCTTGGCGAGCAGCTCCTCGGCGACGGCCGGGTCGACGCTGCCCTTGGCACCCGAGGCACCGGCGAGCTTGGTGGCCTCGTTGAACAGGGTGTTCAGCTCGGGGTACTTCTCGAAGTGGGGCGCCTTGAAGTAGTCGGTCCACAGCACCCAGAGGTGATGCTTGACCAGCTCGGCGCGCTGCTCCTTGATGAGGATGGCGCGGGTGCGGAAGACCGGGTCTTCGTTGCCCTCGTACTTGGCGATGATGCCCTTGATGGACTCGGCCTCGATGCGAGCCTGGGCGGGGTCGTACACGCCGCAGGGCAGGTCGCAGTGCGCGGAGACGACAGTGGTGGGGGTCAGCAGACGGCGCAGGGAAAGCATGGGTCGCGTCCTTCCGTACTCATGACAGAAGATCTGTTTGATCAACATCTGCGACCCTACCCGCGAGGGCGCCGACGATGCATGGCGGAGGGTGAACGATGAGTCGCTGGGGCCGGGTGCTGGTGAGCGGCGGGTCGATGGAGCCCGCGCTGCACGACGGCGACATGCTGCTGATCCGGTACGGGGCGCGGGTGCGACCCGCTGACGTGGTCGTCGTGGCGCTGCCCGGCGACCGGCCGGTCGCCGTCAAGCGGGCGGTGCACCGGTCCGACGCCGGCTGGTGGGTCGAGGGCGACGCCGGGGCATTGAGCACGGACAGCCGCACGCTCGGGCCGCTCGCTGTCGAGGCGGTGCTGGGCCGCGCGGTGCTGCGCTACTGGCCGAGGCCGCGCAGGCTGTCGTAGTAGGCCAGGCACTCGTCGTACGAGGGGAGCAGGCCCTGCGCGTTGGCCTCGGCGAGCGTCGGGGCCGCGAGATCCTTGGCGCTGAGCAGGGGCTCAGCCACATCGGACTGCGGCCAGGCGATCGCCAGCGCCGGGTCGAGCGGGTGCACCTCGAGCTCGCGGGCCGGCGCGTACGGCGCGGTGACGAGGTAGGTGACCGTGGTGTCGTCCTCGAGGGCGTAGAAGCCGTGGCCTAGGCCTTCGGCGACGTACACCGCGTGCCGGTCCGTGGCGTCGAGGCGGACGATCTCGTGCTGGCCGTAGGTGGGGGAGCCGGTGCGGATGTCGACGATGACGTCGAGGATCGCGCCCTTGGGGCAGAAGACGTACTTGGCCTGCGACGGTGGCACGAGTGCGAAGTGGATGCCGCGCAGGGTGCCCTGAGCCGAGACGCTGAGGTTGGACTGGGCGACGTGGAGCGGGTGGCCGACGGCGTCGGTGAAGACGTCCTGCTTGTACCACTCGGCGAACTGCCCGCGGGCGTCGCCGTGCAGCACCGGGACGAACTCCCAGGCGCCGAGGATGTCGAGCGGTCGCACCTGCATGCCGCCGACCCTACCGGCGCCAGCCCACCGCGCCACATGGCACGGTGCGGGCCGATTCTGAGCGTGGCGGCCTGCCATATGGCGCGGTACGGGCGTTGCACCGCGCCACATGGCACGGTGCGGGCCGATTCTGAGCGTGGGGCCGTGCCATATGGCGCGGTCGGGGTCAGAGGACCTTGGAAAGGAAGGCCTTGGTGCGCTCGTGCTGGGGGTTGGTCAGGACGTCCTTGGGGTGGCCTGACTCGACGACCACGCCGCCGTCCATGAAGACGAGCGCGTCGCCGACCTCGCGGGCGAAGCCCATCTCGTGGGTGACGACGATCATCGTCATGCCGTCCTCGGCCAGCCCGCGCATCACGTCGAGCACCTCGCCGACCAGCTCGGGGTCGAGCGCGGAGGTCGGCTCGTCGAACAGCATCAGCTTGGGCTTCATCGCCAGCGCGCGGGCGATCGCGACCCGCTGCTGCTGGCCGCCGGATAGCTGGTTCGGGTACGAGCCGGCCTTGTCCGCGAGGCCGACGCGGGAGAGTAGCCGCATGGCGTCCGCCGCCGCCTCGGCCTTGCTTGACCTACGCACCTGGCAGGGCGCCTCGATCACGTTGTTCAGGACCGACTTGTGCGGGAACAGGTTGAACCGCTGGAACACCATGCCGATGTCGGCCCGCTTGGCGGCAACCTCCCGCTCGCGCAGCTCGTACAGCTTGCCGCCGGCCTCGCGGTAGCCCACCAGTTGGCCGTCGACGGATAGCTTGCCGGCGTCGACCTTCTCGAGGTGGTTGATGCAGCGCAGGAACGTCGACTTGCCCGACCCGGACGGGCCGACGAGGCAGAACACCTGCCCTGGCTGGACTTCCAGGTCGATGCCCTTGAGCACCTCGAGCTGTCCGTACCGCTTGTGGACGCCCTCGGAGCGCACCATCGGCGTGGTGGCGGCGGTCATCGGCTGGCGCCCGACGAGGGCTGGTGCCTGAGGCTGAACAGCTGGCTGCGCAGCTTTTGCAGGGGAGTGTCGGGCAGGGCGCGGGCCGACCCGCGCGCGTAGTAGCGCTCGACGTAGAACTGCCCGACAGTCAGCACGGACGTCAGCAGGAGATACCAGGCGCTGGCCACTAGCAGCAGCTGGATTGTTTTGTAGTTGCGGCCGTAGATGATGCTCGCCGTGCCCAACAGGTCGGGCAGGGCGAGCACGACGACGAGCGACGTGGTCTTGAGCATGGAGATCGTCTCGTTGCCGGTCGGCGGCACGATGACCCGCATCGCCTGCGGCAGCACGATCCGGCGCATGGTCTTGGCCTGCGTCATGCCGAGCGAGTGGGCCGCCTCGGTCTGGCCGGGGTCGACGGAAAGCAGGCCGGCCCGCACGATCTCGGCCATGTAGGCGGCCTCGTTGAGGCCGAGGCCTAGCACGGCCGCGGTGAACACCGAGATCAGGCTGTTGGCGCTGGCGGAGGCGAACGACGGCCCGAACGGGATGCCGATCGACAGGGTCTTGAACAGCGACCCGATGTTGCCCCAGAAGATCAGCTGGACCAGGACCGGGGTGCCGCGGAAGAACTGGATGTAGAACCAGCTGGCCCCGGCGACGATCGGGTTCTTCGACAGGCGCATCACCGCGAGCATGATGCCGCCGAAGATCCCGATCGCCATGGCGAGCACGGTCAGCTCGAGGGTCTTCAGGACGCCGACCAGGATGCTGTGGTTGAACAGGAACGACCGCCACACCGACCACTCCCAGGCGGGGTTGGCCACCAGCGAGTGCACAAACATCGCCACGAGCACGGCGATGACCGCTGCCGACACCCACCGGCCGGGGTGGCGGACCGGGATCGCCACGAGCTCATCCGCTGGGCGGGTGCTCGTGGCGTCCCGGGTGTCCGACGTGCTCACGGGTTCGACCGGCCGCGACTAGCTGGACGCCGCACCGTTGACCGTTGCCTTGGTGACTGCACCGTCACTCACGCCCCACTTCGCCAGGATCGTCTTGTACGTGCCGTCCGCGATGAGCTTGGTCAGCGCACCTGCGACAGCATCGCGCAGTTGGCTCGACGCCTTGGGGATGGCGATGCCGTACGGCGCGGTGCCGTAGGGCGAGCCGGTGATCTCGAACGCACCGCCCGACTGCTTGGCGGCGTAGGCGTTGACCGGCGAGTCGGCCATGACCACGTCGGCCCGGCCGGAGGACAGTGCCAAGTTGGCACCGTTCTGGTCCGGGAACGGCAGGACGGTGTCGGCCTTGCTGCACTTCTTGGCCTGCGCGGTCGCGTCGTCGAGCTGGGTGGTGCCCTTCTCGACGGCCACCTTGAGGCCACAGATGTCGGCCAGCGCGGTGATGGCTTTGGCGCCCTTCTTGACCATGAACGACGTGCCCGCGCTGAAGTAGTCGACGAAGTCGACCGTCTTCTCGCGGTCGGTGTTGTCGGTCATCGCGGACATCGCCATGTCGTAGCGGCCGGCGGCCAGGGCCGGGATGATGCCGTCGAAGCTGGTGTTGGTGAAGACCACCTTGACGCCCAGCTCCTTGCCCAGCGCGGCACCCAGGTCGGGGTCGAGGCCGACGATCGTCTTGTTGTCCTTGGCGAAGGACTCGACGGGCGCGTACGAGGCGTCGGTGGCAATCTTGATGACACCGGCGCTCTTGATGCTGGCCGGCAGTCCGACCGCGGAGGCGGCGGCGGCTGAACCGGCGGCGCTCGTCGGAGCGGCAGCAGAGCCCGCGGCGCTCGTCGCTGCGGCTACAGCGGAGGTGGCAGCAGCGGCGGCCGAGGTGGCGGCTGCGGCTGCGGACGTGGCAGCGGCGCCGCCGGACGAGCTCGAGCTGCCGCAGGCCGCGCTGGTGAGCGCGAGCGCGCCGACGGCAAGGGTGGCGCCGGTGCGGCGAGCGGACAGGGTGACGATCCTCAACGTGACCTCCAGCAAGGGCGACGGCTCGGTGCGCCGTTCGCGATCCCCCCGAGTATGGCCCTCCGGAAACGCTTTGGGGACGCGGGGTAGGTCACAATTCCAGCAGTCTCTGACGCGTGATCCGGTGGTGATGAGCGAGTTACACCACCGTAATGCGCAGAGCCAGGCAACCCGAACGACGGAATGCGTAGGAAGCGCTTCAGACCGTCCACCACACCGCGTACGCTCGCGCCCATGCTGGCCGCGACTGCTACACGTTTCGACGACGCTGATCCGGTGTCCGCCCTCGAGGTTGGCGACCGCCCGGACCCCGTACCGAACGACGGGTGGGTACGGGTTCGGGTGCGCGCGGCCGCGCTCAACCACCACGACCTCTGGACGCTGCGCGGCGTCGGCATCCGGCAGGAGCGGTTGCCTGTCGTGCTCGGGTGCGACGCGGCCGGGGTCGACGAAGCCGGCAACGAGGTCGTGGTCCACGCGGTCATCGGCGACCCCGACGCGGGGGGCGGTGACGAGACCCTCGACCCGCGCCGCAGCCTGCTCTCCGAGGTGCACGACGGCACCCTGGCCGAGTGGGTCAGCGTCCCGGCGCGCAACCTGGTCGCCAAGCCCTCGCAGCTCACCTTCGAGGAGGCGGCCTGCCTGCCGACCGCGTGGCTGACGGCCTACCGGATGCTGTTCACCAAGGCCCGCGTCCGCCCCGGCGACCGGGTGCTCGTGCAGGGCGCGGGAGGCGGAGTTGCCGTGGCAGCAACGGTTCTCGCCCTCGCGGCAGGGTGCCACGTCACGGTCACCGGCCGCACCGAAGAGCGCCGCGAGCGGGCCAGATCCCTTGGTGCGCAGGAAGTCCTGGAGCCGGGTACGCGGCTGGCGGAACGCGCCGACGTCGCCATCGAGACCGTCGGTGACGCGACCTGGCGGCACTCGCTGACGTCTCTGCGCCCCGGCGGCACCGTCGTCGTCGCCGGCGCCACGTCGGGCGCGGCGCCCTCCGCCGAGCTCAACCGGGTGTTCTTCCTGCAGCTCAACGTCCTGGGTTCGACCATGGGGACGCGGTCAGAGCTAGAGGCGTTGCTCCGGTTCATGGCGACCAGCGGGGTGCGGCCGGTCATCGACAGCACCTATGCGCTGGCCGACGCCCGCCGTGCCTTCGTCCGGCTGCACAGCGGCAACCACTTCGGCAAGGTCGTGCTGCTGCCCTGACCAACCTTGGGGAGGCGGCGCTCCGACGGCCCAGAGGGAGGCCGCCAGCCCCAAGGTCGGTGGCTACCCCTTCGGCCGGGTCGGCCGCTGCGCCGCGTACTCGGCTCGATCGAGCAGGATGTTCTTGCGCCACAGCCACATCGAGATGGCGAACCAGCCCACAGTGATGAACAGCCACGCGCCCGCGAACACCCACTGCCCGCCCACCGCGAGGGTGAGCGCAAGACCGAAGGCGATGAGGGACAGGAAGAAGAAGCCGCGCCACACCCATGGCGACTGGACTGACCGGGTCCCGTCGGGCAGGCGGAGCTTGTTGGCCGGGGGAGTGGAGATGGCAGCCGTCCTCATCAGTCGTCGACCTTGCTGGGAACCCCCGCGCCTACGGAGCTCGACGACAGTGCAGACACCGCATAGCCGTCGTCGGACGGGTAGGCCTCCTCGCCGTGGATCGCCAGGTCGCCGATCTCGAGCATGTCGTCCGACATGCGCAGCGGCGTGAAGATGCTGATGACCTTGAGGATGACGAACGTGACCAGGCCGTCCCACACGATGATCGTGAGGGCAGCGAGCAGCTGGATGAAGAACAGGTGCCGGTTGCCGTACAGCCAACCCTTGGCGGCGAACGCCGAGCCGGACTCGGTGATCGGGTAGACCGCGACGGTCGGGTCGGCGAAGATGCCGACGAGCAGACCGCCGCAGAGGCCGGCGATGCCGTGTGTGTAGAGCACGCCGAGAGCGTCGTCGACGTGCCTGATCAGGATCGGCTGCAGGTAGGTCCAGGCGAACCACACGATGACGCAGGCGATGATCGCCGACAGCATCGCGCCCAGGCCGTTGACGTAGCCCGCGCCCGGCGTGATGGTCACCAGACCGACAATCATCCCGTTGATCGCGCCGAGGAACGTCGGCTTCTTCTCCCTGCTCAGCAGCATGTCCAGGATCACCCAGGTGAGCAGCGCTGACACGGTGGCGAGGTTGGTGTTGACGATGGCAGTGGCCGCGTTGGCGCTCGCGAAGTACGGGTCGCCGCCGTTGAAGCCGTTCCACCCAAGCCACACGATGCCGGCGCCGATGGAGACCAGCGGCAGGCTGTGCGGGATGAACTTGGCCCGGTCACGTGCCAGCCGTGGGCCGATGACCCAGGCAGCGACGAAGCCGCTGGTGCCGGCCGCGAGATGGATGACGTAGCCGCCGGAGTAGTCGACCGCACCCTCGTGCGCCCAGTAGCCGCCGCCCCAGATCAGCATCGCGTTGACCGCGTACACGAACGTGCTCCAGAGCGGGACGAAGATCATCCACACACCGATCCGGATACGGCCGAGCACGCTGCCCAGGAACAGCAGCGGGGTGATCGCGGCGAACACGAACTGGAAGTAGAACAACGCAGTGGTGGGCTGGCTCAACGGGATCGCGGTGCCGCCGTTGGCGGTCAGGCTGGCCTGGCTGATCTCCGACGTGCCTCGCAACGACGTCTCCGGATGGCCGACGAAGTTGTAGAAGAAGTTCTTGAAGAAGTTGCTGCCGTACGTGTAGTTCCAGTGGTTGGCCGTGCCGCCGCCGATGGGCGAGCCGAAGCCCATCTTGTAGGCCCACAGGACCCAGACGACCAGCACCAGCGAGAATCCGCTGAAGGCCATGAACATCGTGTTCACGACCCACTTCTTCGGGACCAGACCGCCGTAGAGCAGGGCGAGTCCGGGGACGCTCATCAGGCCGACGAAGGTGGCGGCGGTGAGCTGCCAGCCGGTGCTTCCGGTGTCCAGCCAGCTGGGCTGGCAGGCCGTCGGGACCGCGGTTGCGGTGCACTTGGCTGCGGCTTGGACTAGTGCGGCTGCCTCAGGTAGCACGTGCCCTCCCAGGAAGGACAGGCGGAAGACCTCGGACGGTCACCCGCCGAAACGGCAGAAAAATATTCCTGGTGGGTTAACTGAAAAGACGTTGATTGTTTCTCGCCGGTAAACTTAGGTTGCTCACAAACAAGTCTTAGGGCTTGCCTCGTGGGGCAGCCCCGGATCTCATCGAACGGCGTCCACGCCAGCCTCGCCGGTCCTGATCCGGACCACGTGGCTGACGGGCGTGACCCAGACTTTTCCGTCGCCCAGCCGCCCGGTGGACGCGACCAGTCGGATCACCTCGACAAGGTCCTTCACGTCCAGATCCTCGGCGAGGATCTCGATCTTGGCGTGATGCTGCATCTGCGCGCCGTACTCCCGGCCCCGATAGACCTCGGGCGGGTCTGCCGCCTTGCCGATGCCTTGCGCCTCAGTCACGGTCATGCCCCGAAAACCGAAGCGCTGCAGGGCATCGGAGACCTCCCCGACCTTGAACGGCCGGACAATCGCGGTAATCAGCTGCATGGTCCGCCTCGCTCCACGGCGACGCTGGCAGGATGCCGGCCTTCGACGGCGAAGCGGCACGGCAGAAGAAGCGGTCATCATGCATCCGCCGGCACGCGGATGCCAGCAACCACAGGCATTTCTCACGAAAGCGGCGGCTCGCTCGGCCGGCGGGGCCAGCCCAGCACGGCCCCGGCGATGACTAGCAGGGCCACGGTGATGCCGGTTGGCACCCACCGGCTGGCGCTGGCGTGGCGCCCGGCGACCGAGGCGGCCGTGGCGACGTTAGAAGGGTGGGCGGGGTCGGCGACGGCCGCGACGACACTGCCTGTCCGACGCTGGACCGTCGACCCGTGCAGCAGCTCGTCGTACCGTCTCCCGTCGAGGACGAAGGAGCCACGGCAGTCGTACGCGTACTCTGTGGCCCCGGTGCCCGAGGCGAGCCCCAGGCAACCGGTGACGGTGAGCCTTACCGGCACACCGTGATCGCGCAGCCGGTCGGCCCGTCGTCCCTCGCGAACGGCGCTGACGCTGAGCACAGCGACCAGGGCGGCAAGCGCCACGCAACAGAAGCCCAGCGCCAGCCGGCGGGCCCGTGGGCCGTCCGTCGTGACGCCGCCACCGCGCAGGTAGGCGACGTCGTGCGTGGAGTCGCCGACGGTCACCCGTGCAGCATGCCAGGGTTACTCGTCGTCGTCCTGGTCGTCGCGGGCCAACCAGGTGGCCAGTCGCTCGACGGGCGTCTCGAACTCCGGGTTGAGGTCGACGAACTCGCGCAGCCGCTCAGCCAGCCACGCCAACGAGACCTGCTCTTCGCCCCGTCGGGCGTCGAGCTCCTCGATGCCGCGGTCGGTGAAGTACATCTAGGGGCGCAGGGCCGCGTCGACCAGCGCCGCCTGCTCGGCCTCGTGGACCGTGGAGGACCCCGAGGACGGAGCGGCGCTCGCCGGACGGGAGACCCGGCGCAGCGCCCGGCCGCCGAGGTGCTCAGGCAGGTTGATGGCGATGAACGGCCAACCGCCCATGTTGGCCGGCTCCTCCTGCACCCACACCACGTCCTGCAGGTCGGGGTAGGAGGCGAGCGCCTCGGTGATCTCGTGGTGGGGCAGCGGGTAGAGCTGCTCGACCCGGACCAACGCCGTCGTCGACCCGTCCTCGCGCTTGCGCCGCGCGGCCAGCAGGTCGTAGTAGACCTTGCCGGTGCAGAGCACGACCCGCCGGACGCCTTCGCGGGCGACCGTGTCGTCGATCACCGGACGGAAGGTGCCATTGGTGAACTCTGCCGCGGCGGACGTCGCGGCCTTGGACCGCAGGATCGACTTGGGCGTGAAGACCACCATCGGCTTGCGCCGGGAACGCTTGGCCTGCAGACGAAGCAGGTGGAAGTAGTTGGCCGGCGTCGACGGGACGGCGACCGTGAGGTTGTCCTCGGCGCACAGGGCGAGGAAGCGCTCGATGCGGGCAGACGAGTGGTCGGGGCCCTGTCCCTCGTAGCCGTGCGGCAGCAGCAGCCCGACGCTCGAGCGCTGGCCCCACTTGGCTTCTCCGGCAGAGATGAACTCGTCGATGATCGACTGGGCGCCGTTGACGAAGTCGCCGAACTGCGCCTCCCACAGCACGAGGGCCTGCGGCCGGGCGACGGAGTAGCCGTACTCGAAGCCGAGCGCTGCGAACTCGCTGAGCAGCGAGTCGTAGACGTAGAGCGGTCCCTGGTCGTCGGAGAGGTAGCGCAGCGGCGTGTGCTCGGCGCCGGTCTGGCGGTCGATGAGCACCGAGTGGCGCTGGCCGAAGGTGCCGCGGCGGCTGTCCTGGCCGGCGAGGCGGACCGGGCGGCCCTCCATGAGCAGCGAGCCGAAGGCGAGGGTCTCGCCCATGGCCCAGTCGACGGTGTTGTCGTCGAGCATCTGGGTGCGTCGCTGCAGCATCGGCAGCAGCCGCGGGTGGACGGTGAAGCCCTCGGGCACCTCGAGCTGGGCCGACGCGATGCGGCGCAGGATCGACTCGTCGACCGCGGTGACCGGGTGGTCGTCGCCGCTGTCGTCGATGGGGGCGGGCGCGGTGCCAGTGGCCGAGGCGTCGCGGGTCTCGACGAACACCTTCTCGAGACGCTCCTGGTAGTCGCGCAGCGCCTGCTCGGCCTCCTCGACAGAGATGTCGCCGCGGCCGATGAGGGCCTCGGTGTAGAGCTTGCGGACCGAGCGCTTGGCGTCGATCAGGTCGTACATCTGCGGCTGGGTGAACGAGGGCTCGTCGACCTCGGAGTGGCCGCGGCGGCGGTAGCAGAGCAGGTCGATGACGACGTCCTTGCGGAACGCCTGGCGGTACTCGAACGCGAGCTTGGCGACCCGGACGACGGCCTCGGGGTCGTCACCGTTGACGTGCAGGATCGGGCACTGGACCATCTTGGCCACGTCGGTCGCGTACTCGCTGGAGCGGCTCGCGGCGGGCGCGGTGGTGTAGCCGACCTGGTTGTTGACCACGACGTGGACGGTGCCGCCGGTGCGGTAGCCGCGCAGCTGGGACAGGTTGAGGGTCTCGGCCACGACGCCCTGGCCGGCGAAGGCCGCGTCACCATGGAGCATCAGCGGCAGGACGGAGTAGCCGCCGTCGCCCTCACCCTTGTTGAGCCGGTCCTGCTTGGCTCGGACCACGCCCTCGAGGACGGAGTCGACCGCCTCGAGGTGGGACGGGTTGGACGCCAGCGAGACCGGGATCTTGGTGCCGTCGTAGGAGGTGAACGTGCCCTCGGCGCCCAGGTGGTACTTGACGTCACCGGAGCCGTGGGCCGTACGCGGGTCGATCTTGCCCTCGAACTCGCGGAAGATCTGGGCGTAGCTCTTGCCCACGATGTTGGCGAGCACGTTGAGCCGGCCACGGTGCGGCATGCCTATGCAGACCTCGTCGAGCCCGTTGTGGGCGGCGGCGTCGAGAATGGCGTCGAGCGCCGCGATGGTCGACTCGGCGCCTTCGAGGGAGAACCGGCGCTGGCCGACGAACTTGGTCTGCAGGAAGGTCTCGAACGCCTCGGCCTGGTTGAGCGTGCCGAGGATGCGCAGCTGCTCCTCGCGGACCGGCTTGGTGTGGCCAGTCTCGACCCGCTCCTGGATCCAGCGGCGCTGCTCGGGGTCCTGGATGTGCATGTACTCGACGCCGACGCTGCGGCAGTAGGAGTCGCGCAGGACGCCGAGGATGTCGCGCAGGGCCATGCGCTGCTTGCCCGCGAAGCCGCCCGTACCGAAGTCGCGGTCGAGGTCCCAGAGGGTCAGGCCGTGGCTGACCACGTCGAGGTCGGGGTGGCGGCGCAGTTCGAACTCGAGCGGGTTGGTGTCGGCCATCAGGTGGCCGCGCTCGCGGTAGGCGTGGATCAGCTCGATGATGCGGGCCTGCTTGCCGACCTGGTCGTCGCGGTCGAACGACAGGTCGGTGACCCAGCGGACCGGCTCGTAGGGGATGCGCAGGCTGGTGAAGATGCCGTCGTAGAAGTCCTGGTCGCCCAGCAGCAGCTGGTGGACGCGGCGCAGGAAGTCGCCGGACTGAGCGCCCTGGATGATGCGGTGGTCGTAGGTCGAGGTGATGGTCATCGTCTTGCTGATGCCCAGGTCGGCGAGCGTGTGGGGCGACGCGCCCTGGAATTCCGCGGGGTACTCCATCGCGCCGACACCGATGATCGTGCCCTGGCCGGGCATCAGCCGCGGGACCGAGTGGACGGTGCCGATGGTGCCGGGGTTGGTCAGGCTGATGGTGGTGCCGGCGTAGTCGTCGAGGGTGAGCTTGTTGGTACGGGCGCGGCGCACGAGCTCCTCGTACGCCCGCAGGAACGTCCCGAAGTCCATGGTCTCGCAGGCCTTGATCGACGGCACCACGAGAGTGCGCGAGCCGTCGTCCTTCTGCAGGTCGATGGCGAGACCGAGGTTGATGTGCTCGGGGATGACCAGCACCGGCTTGCCGTCGACGCTGCCGAACGAGTTGTTCATGTCGGGCATCTCGCCCAGCGCCTTGACCAGCGCGTAGCCGATCAGGTGGGTAAAGCTGACCTTGCCGCCACGGCCTCGGCGCAGGTGGTTGTTGATGATGATGCGGTTGTCGATGAGCAGCTTGGCCGGGATGGCGCGGACGCTGGTGGCGGTCGGCAGCTCGAGGCTCTGCTCCATGTTGCTGACGATCTTGGCCGCGACGCCCTTGAGCGCCTTGGTGGCCGAGCCGGCGCTGGGCGCAGGACCGTCGGGGTGCCGTGGCGCAGCAGCGACCGGCGCCGGCGCGACAACAGCAGGAGCAGCCGGTACGGGTGCTGCAGCGGCGGGCGCGGGTGCGGCGGGGGCCGGGGCACTGCCGTTGACGGGGGCTGTCGGCGCGGCGGGGGCGGCGGGGGCAGCCCCGTTGCTCTCGGCGGGGGCGCCCGGCTTGTAGTCGCCGAAGAACTCCCACCACGCCTCGTCGACGCTGGTCGGGTCGGCCAGCCACTGCTGGTAGATCTCCTGGACCAACCACTCGTTGGGTCCGAATCCGGCGAGCGGGTCTGACTGGGTGGTCACGGTAGGTGGTCGCCTCTTCCGCAGGTTGCGCGCTCTGACCCCCGGAGGGTCAGCGTGGTGGAGCCCGTAGCTCCGAAAGTTGATGGACAGATCGACTGTCCAGGCTACTCGCGTGCGGGCGGCACGCCGACAAGGCGTGCCGAACACGCAGCAACTACCGCCGCAGGGTGAGCAAAACTGGCGGGGTCAGAGGCTCGCGGTGGTGGTCAGCGCCAGGGTGAGGGAGCCGCCGGGGGCACTCTCGGCGAGGGTGACGATGGTCGCGCCGTCGCCGAGCAGCTGCGGCTGGCCAGGCAGCGACGCCACGGCGTAGCCCATGTCGGCGTACTCCGCCAGCACCGCCACCGGGTCGTCGCCGACGTCGCGGATGCCCTCGGGCCAGAGCTCGGTGACGATGACCGGCCGGTCGCGCTCGATCGTCTTGCGCAGGCCACGCAGCGCCCGGTGGTCGCGCCCGCGCAGGTCGGTGCGGACCACGGCCACGGTGGTGTCCTCGAGCGCCTCGAGGGTGTCGAGCCGGCGTCCGTCGACCATGGTCCCGCTGCGGTCGAGGGCCGCGGGGTAGGCCCGGGCACTCGGACCGTCGGGTGCGAAGGTCAGCGGAGCATCCTCGTCCCAGGGCGCCACCGGCTGCACGATGACCTGGGCCGAGGCCGGCAGGTTGGCCTCGATGTTGCGGCGCAGGACAGCGACCAGACCTTCGGACGGCTCGACGGCGATCACCCGGCCGCGGGGCCCGACGACCTTGGCAGCGGCGATGGTGTGGTAGCCGAGACCGGCGCCGATGTCGAGGAAGGTGTCGCCGTCGGCGAGCGCCGAGGAGAGGAAGCGCACCTGGTCCTGCTCCCGCGCACCGTACGAGCGGGCAGGCCGGTCGGCCGGTGCAAACAGGATGCCCGCGTCGGTGCGCAGCAGCTGCAGGGGCGACCCGCCATCGCCGGTCACGGACAGGCCACCCAGCAGCTCGACCGCGGCGGACAAGGTGGCAGCCATGGTCTCGGTCTCGGCCCGGAAGGCGGCGAGCTCGGCCCTTGCGGTCTGGAGGTCGGCGACCGCCTGGGCGAGCGGCGGCACCTCGCCGGGTGCCAGCGGCAGGGACAGCGCGGAGGCCAGCTGCTCGGCACGCGAGGTCAGCTCGGAGAGCCGGCTGTCGATGGCGCGGTTCTTGATCCGGATCTGCCGGACGTCGTCGTGCATCGCGACCACGTGGATGTCGACGTAGTTCTTGAGCCCGTCGTTGCGCACGCGCTGGTCCTCGACCAGCTGCTCGAGGTGGGCGAACCAGGCCTGGTTGTGGGCGCTGAGGGCCCGTACGGTCTCCAGCAGCTGGGCGAACGACTCGCGGTCGTGGGCATCGTGCTGGTTGCGCGCCCGGTTGACCAGCTTGCGCAGCAGCGGGACGAGCACCGGGATGCGGGACGGGCCGGCCGGGTCGGGCACCGACTCGATCTGCCGGTAGGTGCGCTCGGCGCGATCCTTGAACACCTCGTACAGGTCGGGGCCCTGTGCGACGACCTCGACCTCGCTGTCGACGTCGTCCTCGAAGGCCGGCAGGTCACGCTCGCCGGCCAGGACCTCCTCGGCGAACTTGACCCGGGACTCGACGTAGAGGCTGGTGTGGCGCAGCGAGCGGTTCTCCAGCACACCGCGCTGGGCCTCGAGGCCCTTGCGGGCGGCAGCCTCGGGGTCGTCGAAGATCTCGCGCATGTAGCCGGCGGCCGCGACCAGGTCGGGCTCGGCCCACCGCGCGGTCGGCGAGTAGGGGGCGGCGTCCTTGCCGACCGGGACCAGCTCGTACGGGACGAGGTAGGTGGTCTTGTCGTCCATGAAGTCGAGGTTGCCGGAGTAGCCGGTGGCGATGACCGGCTTGCCCAGCGACATCGCCTCGGCCATGGTCAGCCCGAGACCCTCGCTGCGGTGCAGGGAGACGTAGCAGTCGCTGAGGGCGGTGAGCGCGCGAGTCTGGTCGACGCTGAGGTAGTCCTCGATCAGGACGATGTCGGGGCGGGCCGCAGCGGCGAACCGTACCCTCTCGCGGTCCGACAGGCAGCGGTCGCCGTTGATCGACTTGATGACGAGCGTGGGTCCCTCGCCCGGCGCGAACGCCGCGCAGAACGCCTGGATCAGCCCGATCGGGTTCTTGCGCTTGAGCACCGAGAGGTAGTCGAAGGCGAAGAGGAAGACGAAGCCCTCGGGCACGCCGAGCGACTCACGCGTGATGGTGGGGTCGATGACGGGCGCGACCACCGGGCTCGGGAAGACGTGGACCGGCACGGGGGAGTGCTTGACCAGGGCCTGCTGGATGAAACGGCTGATCGCCCAGACCTCGTCGACCTTGGTGAACGCCTCGGCGAACACCGGCGACAGCTCGTCGACCTCCCAGGCCCACACCCCGATGGTGTAGCGGTCCTTGCGGATGTCGACCGGCTGGTCGCGTTGGAAGACCGCCGTCTGGTCGGCGTTGACGACGACAATGTTGACGGAGTGCGGGAACTGGTCGCTGTCCTGCTCGTCCAGCGGGTGCTGCTGGCGGGACAGGGTCTTGGCGTTGGTGTGGACCGAGTAGGGCAGCTCGATGTCCTTGACCGCGTCGATCATGAAGCGGCCGATCTGGCCGACGCCCAGCTCGGCGCGGAAGTAGCCGACGATGTTGACGCCGGGCGTCGGCTTGGCCAGCTGGCCCTGCTTGGTCGGGCCGGTGCGACCCGGGATGAGGGCGGCGGGCACGCTCTCCTCGAAGGCGGCACGGTCGTGCATCCACTCGGAGAAGCCTTCGAAGCCGGCGCCGGCCGGGTCCCGGTAGGCCCACTGCAGGTCGTCTCGGCTGGCCCAGATGTGGGCCATGAAGCGGGAGATCGGCGAATGGGCGGGGCCGTCGACCGGCTCGTTGAGCCACTCGACGAACGCGAGGCCACCGTCGCTGTGGGGACCGAAGACCGTGGGCGGAGCAGGCGAGGAACCCTGCTCGTGGGCGAGGACGGCCTCGCGGTAGATGCGGCGCATCCGGGTGGTCACGGCGGTGCCGTCGGCGAGGAAGTTGAAGCCGTAGGGGGTGGCCGCGGCGTGGTCGAAGGCGGCGGAGCCCAGGGAGGCGGAGTAGCCCTCGCACAGCTCGAGCAGCACCGGTTGCTCGCTGAGCAGGACCCGGGGCGAGCTGGCGACGTACTTGCTCAGGATCCAGGGCGTCTCGGGGCGGTAGCCGCTGAAGTGGAAGAAGCGCAGCGGGTGACCGTTGACGAGGAACCTGCCGTCCTCCTTGGTCACCTTGCGGGCGTCGAGGTTCCAGTAGGCGACGTTGAAACCGGGGTCGCGGATGATGTGGTGGTCGAAGTAGCTCGGGACGAAGTCGACCCACCGCTGGTCGGTGAACAGCATCTGCTCCGGCGCCGAGATGGCGTCGCGCATCAGCCGCTCCTCCCACCAGCGCAGGAACGGGATGGCGCTCGGCCCGACGCCGATGAAGCCCAGGTTGTAGACGCCCGAGCCCATGATGTCGGCCTCGGAGGGCAGCCGGTTGTCGCGGGGCATCGGCTGCAGCGTGTGCGGCGTCAGGGCGACGCCGTGGGCGGCCACGATGTCGGCGACGTCGTCGATGGGGCTGAACAGCTGGATGTCCGGGTCGATGTAGAGCGCCGCGTCGGCGCCGTTCTCGATCAGGTAGCGCAGGGTCCACGGCTTGAGCGCGGTCGACAGCTCGGTGACGTCGTACATCACAGCCATGCGGTGGAACTCTTCGTCGCTCAGGTCGAGCTGGGCGGGGGTCACGACGTTGAACGGCTCACCGGCAGAATCGAAACCGAACTCCGCGTCGACCACGAGCGTGGTGAACGAGCTGTCCGGGTGGATGGACAGGAACGACTCGGCGAGCACGCGGGCGAACGCGAGGTAGTTCCTGGCCACGATCGTGCAGGCGTGCATGCGTCTGACTTTCGTCGAAGGGCCTGGCGCCCGAGGGCCGGACGGGACCAGAGTAGCCACACAGGGGCAGGCTGTGGGCGCGGTCGGCGGCGCGTCTAGTCATCGGACGTTCCTCGGCAGTTCACTTGCCCCGTCCCTTACTCTGACCGACCCGCCTGCACGGCGCACGTCCACCGCTCGCGGTGAGCGGATGGCTACCGTACGGAACATGACCGACCGCTACGCACATGACGTCCTCAGCGCGGAGGGCAGGCGGCGCAGCCTCCCGCCGACGGTGCCGGTGGTCGAGGCCGAGCTTGATCTCGTGGTCGAGGACGCCTCGAGCGGGTTCTGCGGCGCGGTCGTCGAGCTGGGCAGCGACATCGCCGGCGCGACCGTCACCCTCGAGGACCGGCACGGGCGTCGGCGCGTCTTCCCGCTGCACGCCGCGGCGTTCCTGGTGGACGGCGCCGTCACCACTCTTTCCCCACCCCGTCGTACGGGACCCGTGGCGCCCCGCCGGTCCGCCTCGGGGTCCGTCGCGGTCGTGGGGCACCAGGCCCGGGTCGCGCTGCCGAGCCGCATCTACGTCGAGGGCGTGCACGACGCCGAGCTGGTCGAGCGGGTCTGGGGCCACGACCTGCGGGTCGAGGGCGTCGCCGTCGAGCCGCTGCACGGCATCGACGATCTTGTGGCCGTGGTCGCTGAGTTCCGCCCGGCGGCCGGGCGACGGCTCGGCGTGCTCGTCGACCACCTGGTGCCGGGGTCGAAGGAGAGCCGCATCGCCGCCGGGGTGCACCACCCGCACGTCAAGGTCGTCGGCCACCCGTTCGTCGACGTCTGGCAGGCGGTCAAGCCGTCGGCGCTCGGCATCGCGGCGTGGCCCGTAGTGCCCAAGGGACAGTCGTGGAAGGACGGGGTCTGCGCCGCGCTCGGCTGGGGCGACTCCGCCGACGGCTGGCGCCGGGTGCGGGCCGCGGTCCACTCCTACGCCGACCTCGAGCCCGAGCTGCTCGGCCGGGTCGAGGAGCTGCTGGACTTTGTCACGGCGTGAGGGTCCGTTAGCAGTTCAGCGGTCCTTGAGCCGCCGGACGAACTTAAGCCCGGACCAGGTCGCGTCCACCGCGGCGACCTTGACGTCGACGAGCCCGTGGTCAAGGCCCCACTCTCGGACCGCATGGTCGGTGAGGTCCGTGGCGACCCCGCTGGAGCGCTTGGGCCACGCCACCCATAGGGCCCCAGGCGTGGTGATCCGCCCACTGAGCGGGACGAACCGCCGTACCAAGGTCGCGTGGTCAGGGCAGAACAGCACGATCACGTCGTACGGGCCGGTGGCCGCGCGGACGTGGATGATCGCTGACGCGGGAGGGTCGGGCAGCGCCCAGCCAGACGGAGCACCGGCGAGCAGGGCGCGCGTGCCGGCCTTGATGCCCAGCTTGGCCGCGAGCGGCGTGCCGGAGTAGCCCGGCGACTCGGTCATGGCCCCGCAGCGTACGGCGGTCAGGCGGCGTAGCGGAAGCGGTCGACCAGCCGCTGCAGGTCCTCGGACAGCGCGAGCAGCACCGCGGACGTCTGCTTGGTGTCGCTCGCGGACGACCGCGCCGACTCCGCGGTGGTCGCGACGGTCGCCACGCTCTCGGCGATGTCCCGGCCCCCGGCGGCTGTGGCGCTGACGCTGCGGCCGATCTCGGCGGTGGTGACCGCCTGCTGCTCGACGGCGGCCGCGATGGTCGTCTGGAAGTCGCTCAGGTCGCGGATGACGGCCGCGATCTCGCTGATCGCCGCAGCGGCGCTGGCGCTGTCGTTCTGGATGGTGGCGACCTGCAGGCCGATCCGCTCGGTGGCGGCGGCGGTCTCCCGGGCCAGGTCCTTGACCTCGTTGGCGACCACCGCGAACCCGCGGCCGGCGTCTCCCGCCCGGGCCGCCTCGATCGTGGCGTTGAGGGCCAGCAGGTTGGTCTGCTCGGCGATGTCGTTGATGACGGCGACGATGTCGCTGATCTCCGAGCTGCTCGCGCTCAGCTGCTCGACGATGCCGCTGGTGCGATCGGCGCTGCGAACTCCGGCATCGGCGCTGATGGCCGCCCTGGCTGCGGTACGGGCGACCTCCTGCACGCTGTCGGCGAGCTGCTCGAGGCCCGTGGCGGCGGTGGTGACGCTCATGCTGATCTGCTCGGCGGCGCTGGAGGCGGACGTGGCCCGGTCGGAGGTCGCCTCGGCGGCCGACTCCATGCGGTCGCTCACCTGCTCGAGCTCGCGGGCCATCGTGGCGAGTCGCCCGGCACCACCGGCGACGTCGCCGATCGCCTGGCGGAAGCCGGTGACGATGACGTTGAGGGCGTCCGACGTGCGGCCCACCTCGTCGGCCTGGTCGATGGGGCAGAGCGTGACCAGGTCGTGCTCCTCGAGGCCGTGGGCAAAGCTCAGCAGCCGGGTGAACGGGCGGTTGATGATGTTGGCGACGAACCACACCACCGTCAGCTCGACGGCCACGATCGCGACGCCGCTCAGGACGAGGAACGTGATCAGGCTGCGCTTGTCCGCGACGGTGAGCCGATGCTGGGCGTACAGATAGAACAGCACCTCGTTGCTGCCGACCAGCGTCACGCCGAGGATCAGCGCCAGCACGCAGAAGGCGGCCCGCCTGCTCGGGATGCGTTCCATCAGCGAGCGTCGGGTGGCAGGAGCTGTCGCGCCGTCCGTGACGTCGCGTGCGCCCGTGTCCGTCATGTGATCCGTCCCGTTGAAGCGTTGGTGTCCGTCATTGCGTCGACACGTTGCCCGTCAGGTTGAGCCGCCGCGGGTGGGTGGCGCCTCGTGCCGGCGCTCCGGGATGCGGTACAAGCAGTGCATGAGGTTGCGGCGCACGATGGAGCGGATCGACCTGCCGACGGTCACGGCCGACTTCCGCTCGGCCGTCGTCCTGGGGCTCGCGGCGCTGGCCTTCCTGATCGTCGCGAACCGCGGGCAGCTCGACCACGACGTGGGCCTTGTCCACCTGCACTACGCGCGGCACCGCCACGTGCTCCGGATCGTGGGCACGGCTGGCTTCGCCATGACCGGCGTGTACGCGGTGCGCCGCACATCGCGCGAGGTCATGCGTCTGGCGGCGTCCCGCCTCGGCCTCGGCAACGCGTCAGTGATCCGGTGGGTCCTGACCGTGACCGGCTACCTGGTGGTCGGGTTCACCGTGCTGAGCCTGGTCTACGTCAAGGTGGGCAGCCTGCTGCTCGGGGGAGCGGTCACCGGCATCGTCGTCGGCATCGCGGCCCAGCAAGCGCTGGGCAACCTGTTCGCGGGCGTCGTCCTGCTGCTCAGCCACCCGTTCACGGTGGGCGACCACATCCGGCTGCGCGCGGGTGGGCTCGCGGGCGAGATCAACGGGCGGGTGACCGGCATGGGGCTCACCTATGTCTCGCTGCTGACCGAGGAGGGCGCCCTCTCGGTGCCCAACGCTCTGGTGCTGGCGGCGGCTGTGGGCCCTCATCCGGCGCCGGACCCGGCGCCCATCACGGAGTAGCAGGGCCGGTGGGGCGGGGCCGTGACAGAACGTCCCCCGATCGGCGTCCTGTCACGGCTCCGGCTGGTGGGGGCTACCCGCGGGCGTTGGCTCGGACCTCGGACTGCCGTGACGGTGTGGCACGTTCCTGGAGCAGGGACCGGAGCCGGACCATGCACCGGCGCTGGGCGGGGTTGAGCCGGTCGCCCAGCAGCCGGTCCATCATCGGCAGGTCGAGCGCCTGCGACGGGTAGCGCGGCGTCGGGATGACCAGGGCAAAATCATGCGCCAACGTCTCGGCCTCGTCCTCGGTGACGGTGCGGAAGCGGGCGAGCAGCTGTTGGAACCGCTCGCCGCTCTCGCGTTCACCGGCGAAGGCGTGCGCCAGCCCCACGGCAGCGGCGCCGTCGTCGAGCGGCGGCCGCGACCTGCCATTGGTCGTGTGCCCGGTGACGCCGTCCTCGTGGTCGATCAGCCCGCGTGCCCGCAGGCCGGCGGTCAGCAGGTCGGCGGCGTCGTCGAGGTCATCGGACTCGGCCAGCGTGACCAGCCGGTCGTGCACCCCGCGCAGCCGGTCGATCTCGGCGTCGACGTCGACGGCGAGCGCGAGCAGGGCGGACGGCAGGTCGCCCCCGGCGTCGGGCGTCTCCTCGAGCACCTTGGCGATCTGGTCGATGGGCATGCCGAGCGCGCGCAGCCGGCAGATGTGCACCAGCCGGACGAGGTCGGTGGGTCCGTAGCGGCGGTAGCCGGACGCATCCCTCGGCGGCTCCGGGAGCAACCCGGTCGCGTGGTAGTGCCGAATCGCCCGGGACGTGACACCGGCACAGCGGGCCAGCTCGCCGATGCGGAGCTGCGCCTCGTGCTGCTCAGATGAAGTCATGGTCGCCAGTCAAAACCTTGACGTAGCGGCAAGGTCAAGGCCGCTTCCCCCGATGAACAGCTGCTCATCGGAGCGGGTTTACACCCGGCGCGGCGTTCGTAAACCTCGGCAAGAAAAACAAGAGTAAAAGAAACCTAAGAAAAGGGTTTGAACGGTTTCCCGCCAAATCTCTCGGCCGGTCGTGAGCAGGCCGGAAAAGGGTGCCCCCGGCAGGATTCGAACCTGCGCTTCTACCTCCGGAGGGTAGCGCTCTATCCCCTGAGCTACGGGGGCTCGGGGCCCTACGAGGCTACCAGTACGCGCGGCGCCCGCGTGCGGCCCGCCTGCTCAGGTAGCCTGCGCGGGTGGAGGACGCTGAGTGCCGGGTCCTGGTGGTGGACGATGACGACGTCATCCGCCAGCTGATCTGCGTCAACCTCGAGCTGGAGGGCTTCCAGGTCCACACCGCCGTCGATGGCCAGGACGCCCTCGACCAGGTCAAGACGATCCGTCCCCATGTGGTCACGCTCGACATCATGATGCCCCGGCTCGACGGCTGGGAGGCGGCCACCCGGTTGCGTGCCGACCCCGAGACCGCCGGCATCCGGGTCATCCTGCTCTCCGCCCGGGCGCAGGAGGCCGACCTCCGCCGCGGCGACCGCATCGGCGTCGACGCCTACCTCACCAAGCCGTTCGACCCGGACGAGCTGATCGACACGGTGCGCCGGCTGGCCAGCCAGCAGGACCTCGACGCCCCGGGCTGAGCCAGCAGGGCGCAGGTGGGCCGAGCGTGCTCCGCTCCTGGACAACTCGCGGTGCCTGCACGCCTGACTGCGATAGCCTTCGAACGTGACCCCCGCCGAGCTCAGTGCTGCCGTTCTGGCTGTCGTGTCTGCGGCGGTCGACGCGGGCGAGCTGAGCGTGGCTGTCCCTGCGACCGCCGCGGTGGAGCGGCCCAAGCAGCGCGAGCACGGCGACTACTCCACCAATATCGCCCTGGTTCTCGCCAAGCCGGCCGGGCGGCCGCCCCGCGAGGTGGCCGCACTGGTCGCCGCGCGGTTGCTCGAGCTCGACGACATCGCGTCGGTCGACATCGCAGGGCCTGGCTTCCTCAACATCCGGCTGACCCAGGGTTCGGCCGCCGCTCTGGCCGGCGTCATCGTGGCCGCGGGCCCGTCGTACGGGCGGGGCACGGCGTTGGCCGGCACCACCGTCAACATGGAGTTCATCTCGGCCAACCCCACGGGGCCGCTCCACCTCGGTCACACCCGGTGGGCAGCCGTCGGCGACGCGATCGCCCGCGTGCTGGAGGCCGCGGGCGCGGCGGTCTCCCGCGAGTTCTACATCAACGACCGCGGCGTACAGATGGACAAGTTCGGCGCCTCGCTCATGGCGGCGGCGGCCGGTCGCGACGTCCCCGAGGACGGCTACCACGGCGACTACATCGCCGACCTCGCCAAGCAGGTCGTGGCCAACGTCCCCGGCGTCCTCGACCTGCCAGAGGACGAGCAGCTGGTGGCCTTCCGCGAGGAGGGCTACGTCCTCCAGCTCGCCGACCAGCGGCGGGTGCTCGACGACTTCCGTACCCACTTCGACGTGTGGTTCTCGGAGCGCACGCTGTACGACTCCGGCGCGGTCGAGCGCGGCCTCGACAAGCTGCGTGCGCAGGGCCACGTGTTCGAGCAGGACGGCGCGGTCTGGCTGCGCACCACCGACTTCGGCGACGACAAGGACCGCGTGCTGGTCAAGTCCGACGGCGACCTCACCTACTTCACCGCCGACACCGCCTACTACGTCGACAAGCGCTCGCGCGGGTTCGACGTCTGCATCTACCTGCTCGGCGCCGATCACCACGGCTACGTCAACCGGCTGCGCGCGGTCGCCCTCTGCGCCGGTGACACCGACGCCAACATCTCGGTGCTCATCGGCCAGCTGGTCAAGATCCTCAAGGCCGGCGAAGAGGTGCGCCTGTCCAAGCGGGCCGGCAACATCGTCACCCTCGAGGAGTTCGTCGACATGGCGGGCGTCGACGCCGTGCGCTACACGCTGTGCCGCTACCCGGTCGACTCGCCGCTGACGCTCGACATCGACGAGATCACCCGGCAGACCAGCGAGAACCCTGTCTTCTACGTGCAGTACGCCCACGCCCGCATCGCGTCGCTGCTGCGCAACGCGGTCGAGCTGGGCATCGATCGTGGCACCTCGTACGACCCGGCCCTGCTCGACACCGTGCAGGAGAACGACCTGCTGCTGGCCCTCGCGCAGTACCCCGGCGTCGTCGCCACGGCGGCCGAGCTACGCGAGCCGCACCGGGTGGCGCGTTACCTCGAGGAGCTGGCCGGCACCTACCACCGGTTCTACGACGCGTGCCGGGTGCTGCCCATGGGCGACGAGGAGCCGGGCGACCTGCACCGGGCGCGGCTGTGGTTGATGGACGCCACCCGCACCGTGCTGGCCAACGGGCTCAGCCTGCTCGGTGTGTCCGCACCGGAGCGGATGTGAGCCGCTACGCGCACCCCGCCGGTGCGCGCCACGCCGAGGGCGCCGACCATGGCCCCGCCTGGCTCCAGGTGCCGTCGGACGTCAACGCCCTCACGCCCCAGATCTGGGCGGGGTCTGTCGAGCGCAGCGCCGACGGGGTGCTCACCATCGGCGGCCTCGACGTGCGCGACCTGGCCGAGCAGTACGGCACCCCGGCCTACCTCCTCGACGAGGCCGACTTCCGTTACCGCGCAGGGCTTTTCCGCGACGCGTTCGGTCCCGATGTCGACGTCTACTACGCAGGCAAGGCCTTCCTCTGTACGGAGGTGGCCCGCTGGGTCGACCAGGAGGGCCTCTGCCTCGACGTCTCCACCGGAGGCGAGCTCGCCGTCGCGCTGCGGGCCGGCTTCCCGCCCGAGCGGCTGGTCTTCCACGGCAACAACAAGAGCGTCGCCGAGATCGTCCGCGCCCTCGAGGCCGGCGTTGGCCGCTTCGTCCTCGACAGCTTCGAGGAGATCGCCCGCATCGGCTACCTCGCCCAGGAGCGCGCCCTACGGCCGCGAGTGATGATCCGGGTCACCGTGGGCGTCGAGGCCCACACCCACGAGTACATCGCGACCGCCCACGAAGACCAGAAGTTCGGTTTCTCGTTGGCCAACGGAGCCGCTGCCGAGGCCGCCCGCCGGGTGCTTGCCCTCTCGTCACTCGACCTGGTCGGCCTGCACTCCCACATCGGGTCCCAGATCTTCGACCCGTCCGGCTTCGAGGTCGCTGCCCGGCGCGTCGTCGGCCTCCACGCCGAGATCCTCGACGAGCACGGCATCGAGCTGCCCGAGATCGACCTCGGCGGCGGCTTCGGCATCGCCTACACCACGCAGGACGACCCCGAGCCGGTCAAGGTCGTCGCTCTCGGCATCGTCGAGGCGGTGCGCGGGGAGTGCCTGCGCCGCGGCCTGTCCGTACCCCGGCTGTCCGTCGAGCCAGGTCGCGCCATCGTCGGCCCCACCACCTTCACCTTGTACGAGGTGGGCACGGTCAAGCCGGTCGACCTCGGCAACGGCGCGTCCCGCCTCTACGTCTCGGTCGACGGCGGCATGAGCGACAACATCCGCCCGGCGCTCTATGACGCCTCCTACACCTGCCTGCTCGCGTCGCGTTCCTCCGACGCGCCACCGGTTCTGGCCCGCGTGGTCGGCAAGCACTGCGAGAGCGGCGACATCGTCGTGCACGACGAGTTCCTGCCGGCCGACGTCGCGCCGGGCGACCTGCTGGCCGTACCCGCCACGGGTGCCTACTGCCGCTCGATGGCGAGCAACTACAACCATGTGCCGCGGCCGCCTGTCGTCGCGATCGCCGGGGGATCGTCCCGGGTCATCGTGCGCCGGGAGACCGAGGACGACCTGCTGCGACTGGACGTGCCGTGACCGAGCCCAAAATTCTCAAGGTCGCCCTGCTGGGCTGTGGCGTCGTCGGTTCCGAGGTGGTGCGGCTGCTCCACGACCACCACGACGACATCGTCAGCCGGGTCGGCGCCCAGGTCGAGCTGGTCGGCATCGCGGTCCGCCGGCCTGCGCGCCACCGCGACCTGCCGGTCGACCCGTCGCTGTTCACCAGCGACGCCGCGGCTCTCGTCGCCCGCCCCGACGTCGACGTGGTCGTCGAGGTCATCGGGGGCATCGAGCCGGCTCGCTCGCTGCTGCTCACCGCCCTGCGGCGCGGCGCCTCGGTCGTCACCGCCAACAAGGCGCTGCTCGCCGAGGACGGGCCGACGTTGTACGGCGCAGCCCGCGAGAACGGCGCCGACCTCTACTACGAGGCCAGCGTCGCCGGGGCCATCCCGCTACTCCGTCCTTTGCGCGAATCCCTTGCGGGCGATCGCATCCGGCGCGTTCTGGGCATCGTCAACGGCACTACCAACTACGTGCTCTCGCGCATGCACGAGACGGGCGCCAGCTTTACCGAGGCGCTCGACGAGGCGACCGCGCTGGGCTACGCCGAGGCCGATCCGACCGCCGATGTCGACGGCTTCGATGCCGCGGCCAAGGCGGCCATCCTTGCCTCTCTGGCGTTCCACACCCGCGTCACCGCGGCCGACGTCCACCGTGAGGGCATCGCCGACGTCACCGCCGCCGACGTGGCGAGCGCCCGTGCGATGGGCTGCGTGGTCAAGCTGCTCGCCATCGCCGAGCGCGGCTACGACGAGCGCGGCGAGTCGGTCGGGGTGCGGGTCCACCCGGCGATGATCCCGTCGACCCACCCGCTGGCCAGTGTCGGCGATGCGTACAACGCCGTCTTTGTCGAGGCCGAGGCGGCCGGCCAGCTGATGTTCTACGGCCGTGGCGCGGGCGGCTCACCCACGGCCAGTGCGGTGCTCGGTGACCTGGTCGCCGTCTGCCGCCACCGCCTCGCCGGCAGCCGCGGGGTGGGCGAGTCGGCCTACGCCGATCTCCGGGTCCGGCCGATGGGGGAGACGATCACGCGCTACCACGTCAACCTCGACGTCGCCGACAAGGCCGGTGTCCTCGCAGCCGTAGCCAACGCCTTCGCGGCCCACGACGTGTCGATCCAGACCGTGCGCCAGGAGGGCCACGGCGACGACGCCTCGCTCGTCCTGGTCACCCACTCCGCGACCGACGCGGCGCTGCACCGTACGGTCGAGGAGCTGCGGTCGCTCGACGCGGTCCGCGCCGTGGCCAGCGTGATGCGGGTCGAAGGCATGGACCGTTAGCTCCAGAGCGGGCAGGACGGCGTTTCGATAGGGTCAAGCGACCGAGATCCGCGCCGAGGACACCGGTGGGACGTCGGCACGAGGTGAGGGTGGAACCGTGAGCGAGACCGCCGTACGACGTGCCATGTGGCGGGGGATCATCGAGGAGTACCGGGCTCGCATGCCTGTCTCCGACGCGACCCCCGTGGTGACGATGGGCGAAGGCGGCACCCCCCTGATCCCCGCCGGCTACCTGTCCGGACGTACCAACTGCGACGTCTACCTCAAGGTCGAGGGCGACAACCCCACGGGGTCGTTCAAGGACCGCGGCATGACCCTTGCCATCAGCAAGGCAGTCGAGGACGGGTCCAAGGCCGTCATCTGCGCCTCCACCGGCAACACGTCCGCGAGTGCGGCCGCCTACGCAGCCCGGGCCGGCCTCACGTGCGCCGTGCTCGTGCCCAGCGGCAAGATCGCTCTGGGCAAGCTGGCCCAGGCCCTTGTCCACGGCGCCGTCCTGCTGCAGGTCGACGGCAACTTCGACGACTGTCTCACCTTGGCCAGCAAGCTCGCCCTCGACTACCCGGTGACGTTGGTCAACCACATCAACCCGCACCGCATCCAGGGGCAGCGCAGCGCCGGCTTCGAGGTCTGCGACGCGCTTGGCGACGCGCCCGACGTCCACTGCCTGCCCGTCGGCAACGCGGGCAACATCACCGCCTACTGGATGGCCTACCAGGAGTACCGCGCCGACGGTCTGATCACCCGGCTGCCCACGATGCGCGGCTTCCAGGCGGCCGGGTCGGCGCCCATCGTGCGCGGCGAGGTGGTCCGCGAGCCGCGGACGATCGCGACGGCGATCCGCATCGGCAACCCTGCGTCGTGGACCAAGGCCCTGCAGGTGCGCGACGAGTCCGGCGGCGCCATCGAGTCGGTCACGGACAAGCAGATCCTCGAGGCCTATCGCATGCTCGCCCGCAACGAGGGTGTCTTCGTCGAGCCGTCCTCCGCATCCAGCGTCGCCGGCCTGCTGCAGGCCCACGCCCAAGGCACCCTGGCCGAGGGTTCGCGGGTCGTCTGCACCGTCACCGGCCACGGCCTCAAGGACCCTGACTGGGCCATCGCCGGGGCGCCCAAGCCGCGCACGATCCCGGCCGACGCCGAAGCAGCCGCCAAGGCCCTGGGGCTCAGCTAGTGCCCGTGCCGTCGTTCCGGGCCGCTGCCGTCCGCGTGCGGGTCCCGGCCACCTCCGCCAACCTCGGCCCGGGGTTCGACGCACTCGGTCTGGCGCTGGGGCTGCACGACGACCTGATGGTCCGCATCACCGACGAAGGCATCGCGGTCGACGTCGCCGGCGAGGGTGCCGATGACGTGCCCCGCAACGCCAAACACCTTGTGGTACGGGCAATGCAGGCCACGTTCACCCGGCTCGGCGGACAGCCGCGGGGCATCGAGCTCAACGCCGCCAACCGCATCCCGCACGGCCGCGGACTCGGCTCGTCGGCCGCCGCCATCTGTGCCGGCATCGTCGCCGCGCGGGCGCTCACCCTGGGCGGCGAGCAGCTGCTCGACGACGACGCGGCCTTCGTTCTGGCCAACGAGCTCGAGGGTCATCCCGACAATGTGGCCGCCTGCCTGTTCGGCGGGCTGACCATCGCTTGGCAGGGTGCCGCGGGGGTGCGCGCGGTGCGGCTCGACCCGTCGCCCGAGATCGTGCCGGTCGTGTTCGTGCCGCCGGGGCAGCTCGCGACGGCCAAGGCCCGCCGGCTGCTGCCGGAGACCGTGCCGCACGGGGACGCGGCCGTCAACGCCGGCCGGTCCGCCCTACTGGTGGAGGCGATGACCCACCGGCCCGACCTGCTCCTTGACGCGACCGAAGACCGGTTGCACCAGGCCTACCGCGCTCCGGCGATGAAGCGCAGCGCCGGGCTGATCGACAAGCTCCGCGCCGCGGGCATCGCCGCCGTCGTGTCGGGCGCGGGACCCAGCGTCCTCGCCCTCACCGTCGGCGACGGCGCCCCGGCGGCCGCTGCCTTCGCCCCTGCCGGCTGGACCGTCCTTATGCCGGGAATGTCCGGGCGGGGTGCCCACGTTGAACCGTTCGTCGAGGGGAGACTCTGACCCCCGACACGCGCCAGACCTCGGCAGAACGCCGACCATGGTTGCCGTGCGTGACCTCGGGTCGGTACTGTTGCTGCAGCGCCTCCGCCCCACAGCCCTTTCCTGGTGGTGGTCGCCGCGATCCGCACCCCTTGCAGGGCAGCGAGATCACCACTCCTGGTCGGTCACACGGGACACGTCTGACTCCCCACGCACCTTTGCCCCACCACCGCCCCACCCCGGGACGAGCGCCGCAGCCGCGAGCCGCCTCCCGGGCGACCCACCACTGAGCCTCCCGCCGGCCTTCGGCGGGATGTACGGACCGGCGCACCGCGTCGGCTGCACGTCACCCCCGGTCAGGCACGCCCGGACTCCCCGGGCTGTGCGCCCCTGACCGTCGCAGGGAAGGATCCCATGTGAGCGACACCACCGACCTCCTGCCGACCGACCGCGCCTCTGGCGCGGAGTCAGCGGACGTCTCGACCAGCAACGGCACCAGCAACGGCGCTGCGCGCAAGCGCAAGCCGGCCGGCCTGCCGTCGATGGTCCTGCCCGAGCTGCAGAGCCTCGCCTCGCAGCTCGGCATCTCCGGCACCGGCCGGATGCGCAAGAGCGAGCTCATCGCCGCCATCCAGGAGCACCAGACCGGTGGGTCCGCCCGTCCGGCGCGCGCTGCCAAGGCCACGGCGACGTCGGCCTCCGCCCCGGCCGAGGCTGTCGTCGTTCGTGACGCCACCCCGCCGACCGCCCCGGACGCACCTGCGCCGGTCCAGGCTGCGGGCGGCCCTGCTGCCCCTGCCCGCCGTGAGCGCACCCCGCGTCGGGCGATCCGTGCTGCCGGCGAGGCGACCTCGTCCGCGGCCGACGTCGTCGCACCCGTACAACCGACTCTCGACGAGGCTGCTGCGACCATCGCGCCGCCGGCCCAGCGCCGCGGCGAGCCCAGCGAGGGTGAGGCTGCGCCCGAGGGTCAGGACCGGGCCCGTGAGGGCCGCCCCGACCGCAACCGGGACCGTCAGGAGCGCCAGGACCGGCAGGGCGGCCAGCCGCAGAACGGTCAGCCGCAGAACGGTCAGGGCAACCAGCCGCCGGCCGCGCAGTCCGCGCAGTCCGTGCAGCCCGAGCGCCAGGACCGCGGCGACCGCAACCGCGACCGGCAGAACCGCCAGGGCGGCCAGGGTGGTCAAGGCAACCAGGGTGGTCAAGGCAACCAGGGTGGCCAGGGCAACCAGACCCAGGACCGCCAGGGTCAGGGCAACCAGGACCGGCAGGGTCAGGGCAACCAGGACCGCCAGGGCCAGGGTGGCAACCAGAACGCGTACAACAACCAGGGCGGCGGCTTCGAGGACGACCTGGACGGCAGCCGCCGCGGTCGGCGTGGCCGGTTCCGCGAGCGCAACCGCAGCGGCCGCAACGCCGGGCCCCGCGGCGAGCGCTTCGCCCCGAGCGAGGTCGAGCCGACGATCAGCGACGACGACATCCTGGTCACCGTCGCCGGCATCGTCGACATCCACGACAACTACGCCTTCGTCCGCACCAGCGGCTACCTGCCTGGCCCCAACGACGTGTACGTCTCGCTCGCCCAGGTCCGCAAGAGCGGCCTGCGCAAGGGCGACGCCGTCACCGGTGCCGTCCGCCAGCCGCGTGAGGGCGAGCGTAAGGACAAGTTCAACGCGCTCGTCCGCATCGACACGGTCAACGGCATGGAGCCGGAGAAGGCGCGGGCTCGCCTCGAGTTCGGCAAGCTGACCCCGCTCTACCCGCAGGACCGGCTGCGCCTCGAGACCGAGCCCGGCATCCTCACCACCCGGGTCATCGACCTGGTGGCGCCGATCGGCAAGGGCCAGCGCGGCCTCATCGTCTCGCCGCCCAAGGCGGGCAAGACGATGGTGCTCCAGGCCATCGCCAACGCCATCGCCCAGAACAACCCTGAGGTCCACCTCATGGTCGTGCTGGTCGACGAGCGGCCCGAAGAGGTCACCGACATGCAGCGCTCGGTCCGCGGCGAGGTCATCGCCTCGACCTTCGACCGGCCGGCCGAGGACCACACGACGGTCGCCGAGCTCGCCATCGAGCGGGCCAAGCGCCTCGTCGAGATGGGCCACGACGTCGTGATCCTGCTGGACTCGATCACCCGGCTCGGCCGCGCGTACAACACGGCGGCCCCGGCCAGCGGGCGCATCCTCTCCGGCGGCATCGACTCGACGGCGCTCTACCCGCCCAAGCGGTTCTTCGGTGCGGCGCGCAACATCGAGAACGGTGGGTCGCTCACCATCCTCGCCACCGCGCTGGTCGAGACCGGCTCGCGCATGGACGAGGTGATCTTCGAGGAGTTCAAGGGCACCGGCAACATGGAGCTCAAGCTCGACCGCAAGTTCGCGGACAAGCGCGTGTTCCCCGCTGTCGACGTCGACCCCTCCGGCACCCGCAAGGAGGAGCTGCTCATGTCCGCCGAGGAGCTCGCGGTTGTCTGGAAGCTGCGCCGGGTGCTCCACGCACTCGACTCGCAGCAGGCGCTCGAGCTGCTCCTGGGCAAGATGAAGGAGACGCGCTCCAACGTCGAGTTCCTCATGCAGATCCAGAAGACGACCGTCGGTCCGCAGGACTGATGGGTCACCCGGCACGAGGCGGGACTATCTGCGCCCGCCTCGTGTTGAAGCACCCGTACAATCGGTAGCGATTCCCCCTGGTTCCGGTTCACGTACGGATTCCCGTACGACCCGGCGACCGACCACTCAAGGAGACCCGATGAAGCCCGACATCCACCCCGACTACCACGCGACCTCGGTCAAGTGCACCTGCGGCAACGAGTTCACCACGCGCTCGACTGCCGCCAGCGCCGCCCTGAGCGTCGACGTCTGCTCCGCCTGCCACCCGTTCTACACGGGCAAGCAGAAGATCCTCGACATCGGTGGTCGCATCGACAAGTTCGAGAAGCGGTACGGCAAGAACACGAACGCCAACACCAACGCTTAGCGCGACCGCGGCGCCGGGAGCAGGGACTTCGGTCCTTGTGCCCGGCGCCGCTGTCGTGTCCGCACGTGTCATCAGCAGTGTCATCTGCACCTGTCCCTGGAGTCTGTTGTGAGCGAGTCGCTCGAGGACCTCCTGCGCGAGCACGCCGAGCTCGAGTCCGAGCTGGCCGACCCGGCGATCCACGCGGACGCGGGACGCGCCCGCAAGCTGGGCCGCCGCTACGCCGAGCTGGCCCCCGTCGTCGAGATCGCCCGGCGCATCACCGAGGCGACCAACGACCTCGAGGTGGCCAAGGAGTACGCGCGGGACGACGCGTCGTTCGCCACCGAGGCGGACGCGCTCCAGACGCTCATCGACGACCTCAACGCCGACCTGCGCCACCAGCTGCTGCCCAAGGACCCCAACGACGACAAGGACGTCATCGTCGAGATCAAGGCGGGGGAGGGCGGCGACGAGTCGGCGCTGTTCGCCGGCGACCTGCTGCGCATGTACCTCCGTTACGCCGAGCGCCAGGGCTGGAAGACCGAGACCATCGACGCCACCGACTCGGACCTGGGTGGGGTCAAGGACGTCAGCTTTGCGGTGAAGGCGCGTGCGGGCGGCACCACCCCGTGGAGCCGGCTCAAGTACGAGGGCGGCGTCCACCGTGTGCAGCGGGTGCCGGTCACCGAGTCGCAGGGCCGCATCCACACCAGCGCCGCTGGCGTGCTCGTCCTGCCCGAGGCCGAGGACGTCGACGTCTCCATCGACCCGGGCGACCTGCGCATCGACATCTTCCGCTCGTCCGGCCCCGGCGGCCAGAGCGTCAACACCACCGACTCCGCGGTGCGCATCACCCACCTCCCCACCGGCATCGTCGTCAGCTGTCAGAACGAGAAGAGCCAGCTGCAGAACAAGGAGTCGGCGATGCGGGTCCTGCGGGCGCGCATGCTGGCCGCGGCCCAGGAGAGCGCCAACGCCGAGGCGAGCGCGGCCCGCCAGCTGCAGGTCCGTACCGTCGACCGGTCGGAGCGGGTGCGCACGTACAACTTCCCGGAGAACCGCATCTCCGACCACCGCGTCGGCTACAAGGCCTACAACCTCGACCAGGTGCTCGACGGCGACCTCGACGGTGTGATTCAGTCCCTCGTCGATGCCGACAACGCGGCCGCCCTCGGCCTGGAGGCGCCGTGACCACCCTGACGACGCGATCGCTCTCCGCAGCCATCGCCGACGCGGCGCAGCGGCTCGCGGCGGCCGGCGTCGACTCGCCCCGCCACGACGCCGAGGAGCTGGCCGCCCACCTGCTCGGCGTCCGTCGCGGAGAGCTGCGCACCCGCGACACCATCGACCTGCCGTCCTACGAGGCGCTCGTTGACCGCCGTGCACTGCGCGAACCGCTTCAGCACCTCACCGGCGTGGCCGGCTTCCGCTACCTCGACCTGCTCGTCGGCCCCGGCGCGCTCGTGCCCCGGCCGGAGACCGAGCTGGTCGCCGGCGAAGCCATCGCCTTCGCCCGCGCCGTCGAGGGACACCGCCCCCTCATCGTCGACCTCGGTACGGGCAGCGGTGCGATCGCGCTGGCGGTCGCCTCCGAGGTGCCGGGTTCCGTCGTCCACGCGGTCGAGCCCGACCCGGCTGCGCTCGCCTGGGCGTCTCGCAACGCCGACGCGACCGGCCACGTCATCCACCTTCATCTCGTGTCCGCTGCGGATGCGCTGCCCGCGCTCGACGGCACGGTCGACGTCGTGGTGAGCAACCCGCCCTACCTGCCCGACGGCAGCTGGGTCGCCGACGAGGTGCGCCATGACCCGGCGCTCGCCCTGTGGGGCGGGCCGGACGGGCTCGACGTCGTCCGCGAGGTGGTCATGGCGGGCGAGCGGCTGCTGCGGCCGGGCGGCGCACTCGTCGTCGAGCACGGCGAGCGTCACTCCGCCGAGGTCCGATCGTTGCTTGCTGCGGCGCGGGGCTGGACCGACGCGCTCACCCACCGCGACCTCACCGGGCGCGACAGATTCGTCACCGCCAGGAGGACCCGTTGAGCCGCACCTTCAGCTGCAGCGACGAGGACGAGCGGGCGGCGGGCATCGCCTCCGCAGCTGCCGTCATCGCGCGCGGAGGGCTGGTCGTCATCCCGACCGACACGGTCTACGGCATCGCGGCAGATGCGTTCTCGCCCTCCGCGGTCGACGGCCTGCTGCTGGCCAAGCAGCGCGGCCGCGACATGCCGGTGCCGGTGCTCGTCGGCAGCGCCTCCGTCCTGGACGGGCTGACGCCTGATCGGCCGCAGACCGCGCGCGACCTGGTCGAGGCGTTCTGGCCGGGAGGCGTGACCCTCGTCCTGCGCCACACCACCAGCCTCGCGTGGGACCTCGGCGAGACCCGCGGCACCGTCGCGGTACGGATGCCGCTGCACCCGGTCGCCCTCGAGCTGCTGGTCAAGACCGGGCCGCTCGCCGTCTCCAGCGCCAACCTCAGCGGCCACGAAGCCGCCCTCACGGCAGCGGATGCTCAGGCGCAGCTGGGTGACATCGTCGAGGTCTACCTCGATG
The DNA here is from genome assembly GCA_033097465.1 of Acidothermaceae bacterium B102. Classification (GTDB taxonomy): domain Bacteria; phylum Actinomycetota; class Actinomycetes; order JAWWOL01; family JAWWOL01; genus JAWWOL01. The sequence goes on along the minus strand of AP028633.1, from coordinate 131,881 downwards.
GCGGCCCGTGCGCCGAGCCGACGCCCTCGAGCATCGTCGACCTCACCGGCCCGCGCCCGCGACTGATCCGGGCCGGTGCCGTGACGACCGACGACCTGCTCTCCGTCGTCCCGACCCTGTTGGTGCCATGACCGGATCCACCTTCGGGCTGCTGTTCGTCTGCACCGGCAACATCTGCCGCTCGCCGATGGCCGAGCGGCTGGCGGCGACCGCGCTCGCCCAACGGCTGGGCGACGAGTCTCGCCGCGTCGTGGTCAGCTCGGCCGGCACCTGGGGCCACGAGGGCTCGCCGATGGAGCCGTTCGCCCTCGACACCCTGACCCGGCTCGGCGTCGAGCCGACCGCCTCCGCCGCCTTCCGGGCCCGCGAGCTGACCGAGGAGATGGTCGAGGCGGCCGACCTGGTGCTGGTCGCGTCGCGCGAGCACCGCGCCGCCGTGGTCACGCTGGTGCCGCGCTCAGCCGCCCGTACGTTCACCTTGCGCGAGTTCCAGCGGCTCGCGGCCGGGGTCGAGCCGACCGTGCTCCCGGCCGACGCCGTCGACCGGGGACGTGCGCTCGTCGTGGCCGCCGCTGCCCGCCGCGGCCTGGTTCCACTGGGTCCGGACGGCGACGACCTGTCCGACCCGTACGGTGCTCCGGCCCGGGCGTTCGAGGCGTGCGCCGCTGCGATCGTCGACCTGCTCCGGGCGCCGCTCGACCTCTGGGCCCCCGGTCTGGGAGCCGCCCGACCCGGCGGCTCGTGACCGCGCGACCGGCACAGCCAACTCCGTGGGCGCCCGCCGAGGGCGTACGCTGCGATTTGTCCGGCCCATGGATGCCCGAGCAGCGAGGGAGTCGCGATGCGTGAGTACGCGCTCGTCCTCATGCTCGCCCTGCTCGTCACCTACCTGCTGACGCCGGTGACCCGCCGCATCGCCATCGCCGCCGGTGCCCTCGCCAAGGTCCGCGACCGTGACGTGCACGCGATCGCCACGCCACGCTGGGGCGGGCTCGCCATCCTCGGCGGGTTGGCCGCGGGCCTGCTCGGCGCCCGCCACCTGCCAGCCCTCAGCCATGTTTTTGCCGGGGGAAGCCAAAGCGCGTCTGCGCCGCCAAGCGCGATCCTGTCCGGTGCCGCCGTCATCTGCCTGGTCGGCGCCATCGATGACCGGTGGGAGCTCGACGCGCTGACCAAGCTGGCGGGGCAGATCCTCGCCGCCGGGGTCACCGTGCTCGGCGGCGTTCAGCTCTACTTCGTGCCGCTGCCGCATCACGTCTACTCGCTGTCGCCCGAGGTCAGCGCGCCGATCACGATCCTGTTCATCGTCGTCACCATCAACGCCGTGAACTTCATCGACGGCCTCGACGGTCTTGCCGCCGGTGTGGTGGCGATCGCGGCGCTGGCCTTCTTCGCGTACAGCTATCAGCTCTCGAACTACGACCACCTCTCGGTCATGGCCACGCCGACGTTGATCACGGCGGTGCTCGCGGGGTCGTGTCTGGGCTTCCTGCCGCACAACTTCAACCCCGCGCGGGTCTTCATGGGCGACTCCGGCTCGATGCTCATCGGCTTGGTGCTCGGCAGCGCGAGCATCACCATCACCGGCAGCCTCGCTCCCGACCAGGTGCTCAGCCTCAACGTCGGCACCGCGTTCCTGCCGTTGCTGCTGCCCCTTGCGGTGCTGGCTGTCCCGCTGGTCGACCTGGCGATGGCGGTTCTCCGCCGGCTGGTCGCCGGCCGCTCGCCGTTCAGCCCGGACAAGAGCCACCTGCACCACCGGCTGCTCGAGATCGGCCACAGCCAGACGCGGGCGGTGCTCATCATGTACTTCTGGGCGGCGCTGGTCGGGTCAGCGGTGGTCGCGCTCGCCTTCACCGGCGGCCGGCTCGCCGTCGCCACGGTCGCCGGATCCGTCGCCGTGGTCGCCTTGCTGGTCAGCAACATTCCCCGGCTGCGGGCCGCGCGCAGGCGCTGACGTGGGCGGCTGTTCGGCCCGTCGGAGCGACACGGGACGGTGCACGGACCCCCTGCGTGAGCCATGTTCACGCGGTGGTAACATTTGCGCCCTGGCGGGGACCCCCCTGTCCAGTAACCCTCATTCTCCTCTCATGCCTCGTCGGCCGTCAGCGGCTCGCGAGGCTTCGTCGCAGTCAGGGACCGAGCATGGTGACCAGCACCCGCCTCCGCCGTACGGCGATGGTGGCTGTGCCAGTCCTGCTGGTCGCCGGTTTTTGGCTCTCTGCCGGAAATCGCGGGGCGGCCGGCGCCGGCCTTGGCGTGGCGATGGTCGTGCTGTTCTTCGCCGGCGGCCGGGCCCCGATGTTCCTGGCCAACTCGACCCCTGCGGGGCAGCTGTTTCTGCTGATCGCCATGGGCTACATCTTGCGGGTCGTCCTGCTGCTCGCCGTTCTGCTCTCGTTCCGTGATGCCGGCTGGGTCGACCACACCGCTGTCGCCGCCACGGTCCTTGCGGGCGCCCTGCTCTGGACGGCTGCGCTGGTGCAGGCTCACCTCACGGCCCAGCAGCCGACCCTGGTGATCGAGCCCGCACCGCAGCCCGTCGCCGTAGGGGTTGCGCCATGACCCAGCAGCCGGTCAACCGCTGGCAGCACGACGGTCGCGACGCCGACCCCTGGTCTGCGCTCAGCTCGATCATCGCCGGCGTCCTGCTCTGGGGAGCCATCGGCTGGGCGGTCTCCGAGTGGCTGCATTCCCGTGCCTACATGGGTGCTGGTCTCGTCATCGGGGGGGTGCTGGGGGTCATGTCGGTCTACCTCCGGTACGGTAGGCACCAGTCAGGGCCCCCGGTGACGGGTGGTCCTGTCGTGTTCCCCGGCCGAACCGGTGCAGTCCCGGGTGCGCTCACCCCGGAAAGCGCTCGCGCCACCCCCGTACCGACTGCTCCGACCGCTTCTTTGTCTGCCCAGCCACCAGCTCCGACCGCAGAGGAGGACACGCCGTGACCCTGCTCGCCGCAGGCAAGGGCTTCGAGCCGCCGAGTTCGCGCGACTTCGTGTTCTCGCCACTGTTCGGCAAGGGCACGATCTTCACCAAGCCGATGCTCATCATCATCGTCGGGTCGATCGTCATCGCCTTGTTCTTCTGGCTGGCCGCCCGCAACTCCAAGGTCGTTCCGGGCAAGCTGCAGTACGCCGGCGAGGCGGTCTACGGCTTCGTCCGCAACTCCATCGCCGGCGACGCCATCGGGCACGGGTCACGCAAGTTCGTGCCCTACCTCGTCACGTTGTTCAGCTTTATTTTCGTCATGAACATCTCGGGCGTGCTGCCTCTCGTCGGCTTCTCCGCGACGTCGAAGTTTGCCGTCCCGCTGTTCCTCGCGATCATCTCGTGCGTCATCTTCAACTACGTCGGCATCCGGCGGGTGGGGTTCGCCACCTACTTCAAGGACATGATGTTCCCGCCCGGCGTGCCGTGGCCGGTCTACATCCTGCTGGCGCCGATCGAGTTCCTCTCCACCGTCCTCATCCGGCCGGTCACGCTCACCCTCCGTCTCCAGCTCAACATGTTCGCCGGTCACCTCGTGCTCGTGCTGTGCATCCTCGGTGGTGCCTACATGGCGCACGCGAGCGGCGCGCTTCCGGCTCTCAGCTGGATCGGTTTCGTGGCGGGTGTCATCCTGACCTTCTTCGAGGCCTTCGTGCAGTTCCTGCAGGCCTACGTCTTCGTGCTCCTGTCCGCCCTGTACATCGGCGGCGCGCTCGCCGACCAGCACTGATCGACCGGCTCAGCCCACCCCAACGCGTCACCGAGAAGGGAACCACCCAAGATGACCGGGACTATCCACGGCAACCTGAACATGATCGGCTATGGCCTCGCGGCCATCGGCCCGGGCATCGGCATCGGCCTCATCTTCGCGGCCTACATCGCCGGCGTCGCCCGTCAGCCCGAGGCTCGCGGCATGTTGCAGTCGATCGCGATCCTCGGCTTCGCCCTTGCCGAGGCGCTCGCGATCATCGGCATCGGCCTCGCGTTCGCACTCTCCTAACCGGTCATGGCTATCCCTTACGCCATCTCCCACGCCTCCCTGGCCGCAGGGCGGGTGCTGGCCGACAGCAAGGCACCGAGCCCGTTTCACCTCGAGCTGCCTGAGCTGATCACCGGCATCATCGCCTTTGCGCTGCTCTATGCCCTTCTCAAGTGGAAGGTCTTCCCGATCTTCGAGAAGACCTTCGCTGACCGGGCAGAGGCGATCGAGGGCGGCATCGCCAAGGCCGACCAGGCGCAGGCCGACGCGGCGCTGGCCCGCCAGCAGTACCAAACCGAGCTGGCCGAGCTGCGCCGCGACGCGTCCCGGGTCCGCGAGCAGGCCCAGGCCCAGCGCGCCGAGATCGTCGAGGCGGCACGGGCCGAGGCCCGTACCGAGGCTGACCGCATCCTCGAGGCGGCTCGCGCCACCATCGAGGCTGACCGGCAGGCTGCACTGCTCTCGCTGCGCAACGAGATCGGCCGGCTCTCGGTCGACCTCGCCGGGCGCATCGTGGGCGAGTCGCTCCAGGACGAGGCCCTGCAGCGCCGGACCATCGACCGCTTCCTGGCCGAGCTCGAGAGCGCCCCGGAGCAGGTGTCCTGATGCAGGGGGAGAGCCGGGAGTCGCTAGCGCAGGCCACGTCTGCACTCGACACGCTGATCGGCAACGTTTCTCACGGCGGCATGCACAAGGCCGACGTGGCGACCCTGGCCGACCAGCTGTTCGCGGTGCAGCACGTGCTCGACGGCGAGGTCTCCCTCCGCCGTGCGTTCACCGATCCCAGCTCCAACCCCGCCGCTCGGGCGGGGCTGGCTCGACAGCTGTTCGGTGCGCAGATCAGCGAGACCGCCGCGGGCGTGGTGGCCGACCTGGTCAGCGCCCCATGGGCCGCGCCGCGCGACATCGTCGACGCGGTCGAGCAATTGGCCGTCCAGGCGCTCTACTCGGTGGCGGCGTCGGATGGCTCGCTCGACAACGTCGAGGACGAGCTGTTCCGCTTCGGTCGCATCCTCGACCGTGAGCCGGCGCTGCTGCTGGCGCTGACCGACCCGGCCGTACCCGTCGACAACCGGCTCGCCCTCGTCGACAGCCTGCTCGAGGGCAAGGCGACCGTCACGACCCTGCGGTTGGTCCACGAGCTCATCGCCTCCCCCCGGGGCAAGACGCTCGGGGTCAACCTCGACGAGTACGTGCGTCTCGCGGCCGAGCGGCGCAACCAGCTGGTCGCCCAGGTCACCGTGGCCGCGCCGCTGACTGACGAGCAGTCGGCCCGGCTCGCCGCGGCGCTCGAGTCGCAGCTGGGCCGGCGTGTTCACCTCAACGTCGAGCTCGACCCTGAGCTCGTGGGCGGCATGACCATCCACATCGGCGACACCGTCTTCGACGGCAGCATCGCCAGCCGCATGGCCGATGCGCGCAGGCGCATCGCCGGCTGACCCACCGACCGGACCACACCCGCACCACCCGTACCGCAACCACGGCGCAGTCAAGAGAGCAGGGACGAGATGACGGAGCTCACGATCCGTCCGGACGAGATCCGGGACGCACTCGAGAAGTACGTCCAGGCCTACGAGCCGGAGGCGGCCTCCCGCGAGGAGGTCGGGCGCGTCACCGAAACCGGTGACGGCATCGCCCGGGTCGAGGGTCTGTACGGGACCATGACCAACGAGCTGCTCGAGTTCGAGGGCGGCACCCTCGGCCTCGCCCTCAACCTCGACGTGCGCGAGATCGGTGTCGTCATCATGGGCGACTCGCAGCACATCGAGGAGGGCCAGAGCGTCCGCCGCACCGGCGAGGTGCTCTCCGTCCCCGTCGGCGATGGCTTCCTCGGCCGCGTGGTCGACCCGCTCGGCCGGCCGCTCGACGGCAAGGGCGAGATCGTCAGCACCGAGCGGCGCAACCTGGAGACCCAGGCGCCGTCGGTCGTCCAGCGCCAGCCGGTCAAGCAGGCGTTGCAGACCGGCATCAAGGCCATCGACGCCATGACCGCCATCGGCCGCGGTCAGCGCCAGCTGATCATCGGTGACCGCCAGACCGGCAAGACCGCGGTGGCGATCGACGCGATCATCAACCAGAAGGCCAACTGGGAGTCCGGCGACCCCAAGAAGCAGGTCAAGTGCGTCTACGTCGCCATCGGCCAGAAGGGCTCGACGGTGGCCGAGGTCGGCCGCGTGCTCGAGGAGGCCGGGGCGATGGCCTACACCACCATCGTGGCGGCGCCCGCGTCGTTCCCCGCTGCGTTCAAGTACATCGCGCCCTACACCGGCTCGGCGATCGCCCAGCACTGGATGTACGCCGGCCAGCACGCACTGATCGTCTTCGACGACCTGTCCAAGCAGGCTGAGGCCTACCGCACCATTTCTCTGCTGCTGCGTCGCCCGGCCGGTCGCGAGGCCTACCCCGGTGACGTCTTCTACCTGCACTCGCGGCTGCTCGAGCGTTGCGCCAAGCTCTCCGACGAGCTCGGTGGCGGTTCGCTGACCGGGCTGCCGATCATCGAGACCAAGGGCAACGACGTCTCGGCCTACATCCCGACCAACGTCATCTCGATCACCGACGGCCAGATCTTCCTCGAGACCGACCTGTTCAACTCCGGGGTACGCCCGGCCATCAACGTCGGCATCTCGGTGTCCCGCGTCGGTGGCTCGGCCCAGGTCAAGGCGATGCGATCGGTTGCGGGCTCGCTGAGGCTCAACCTGGCGCAGTACCGCGAGCTGGAGGCGTTCTCCGCGTTCGGCTCCGACCTCGACAAGGCCTCCAAGGCCCAGCTCGAGCGCGGTGCCCGGCTGGTCGAGCTGCTCAAGCAGCCCCAGTACAACCCGTTCCCGGTCGAGCGCCAGGTGGTCTCCATCTGGGCCGGCACCACCGGCCAGCTCGACGACGTCGAGGTCGGCGACATCCGCCGCTTCGAGGCCGACTTCCTCGACTTTCTGGCCCGGGAGCACGAGGGCATCTACGCCGACATCGTGTCGACCGGACTGCTGAGCGATGAGGTCCGCGAACAGCTGGTCAACGCCATCGGGGACTTCAAGAAGACCTTCGAGACCGGCGAGCAGAAGCGCGAGATCAACGAGGCCGAGGCCAAGGCGCTCGAGGGCGAGGGCCAGGAGTCGATCAAGGCCTACAAGCCCAAGCCGGCCGACGACCCCGGTGCGGCCGCGGAGCTGTAGCCCCCGCACACCGGCCAGCCGTTGGCTGACCATGACTGACATTGCTCGAGAGACTGTGAGGAGGTAGCCCGTGGGAGCCCAGCAACGTGTCTTCCGCCGACGCATCAAGTCGGTGCAGTCGACCAAGAAGATCACCAGGGCCATGGAGCTCATCGCCGCGTCGCGCATCGTCAAGGCGCAGCAGCGGGTGGCCGCGTCGACGCCGTACGCGGAGGCGCTCACCGCCGTGGTGCAGGCGGTGGCGTCCAACGCGACGACCGAGCACCTGCTCACGACGGCTCGCGAGCACCCGACCACGGCCGCCGTGCTCGTGGTGACCAGCGACCGCGGCCTCGCGGGCGGCTACAGCAGCAACGCGCTCAAGACGGCGGAGTCGCTCGTCGCCCGGCTCAAGGCCGAAGGCAAGGAGGCGCGCCTCTACGTCATCGGCCGCAAGGGCGCGAGCTACTACCGCTTCCGTGGTCGCGAGATGGCCGGGCAGTGGTCCGGCTTCTCCGAGCAGCCTGACTACAGCCACGCCAAGGAGGCCGCCGACACGGTCATCGAGGCATTCCGGCTGGGGGCCGAGGGCGGTGGCGTCGACGAGCTGCACGTGGTCTACACCGAGTTCCAGAATGCCGTGACCCAGGTGGCCAAGGCCGTACGCCTGCTGCCCCTGGTCGTCACCGAGGTGCACGAGGCGCCGGAGACCCCGTTGCCGCTGTACGAGTTCGAGCCGTCGGCCGAGGCCGTCCTCGACGCCCTCCTGCCGCGTTACGTCGAGAGTCGGGTCTGGAACGCGCTGCTGCAGTCGGCCGCGTCCGAGTCCGCCGCCCGACGGCGCGCCATGAAGGCCGCGACGGACAACGCCGACGAGCTGATCAAGACCTACGTGCGGCAGGCCAACGCCGCCCGGCAGGCCGAGATCACGCAGGAGATCATGGAGATCGTCGGCGGCGCCGAGGCTCTTTCCACCACAGGCAGTGACTGATGAATTCCAGGACAGGTGACTTGAGATGACCGCGACACTTGACACCCCCGCCACCGACGAGACGGCCAACACCTTTGGTCGTGTCATCCGGGTGATCGGTCCCGTCGTCGACGTGGAGTTCCCGCCGGACGCGATCCCGGACATCCACAACGCGCTGCACGTCGACCGCACGCTGGACGGCGACACCCGCACGCTGACCCTCGAGATCGCCCAGCACATCGGCGACAACCAGGTCCGCGCGATCTCGATGCAGCCGACCGACGGTCTGGTACGCGGCGCCCAGGTCACCGACACCGGATCGCCGATCACGGTCCCGGTGGGCGACGTGACCAAGGGCCACGTCTTCAACGTCTTGGGCGAGTCCCTCGACGTCGAGACCAGCACGCTCGACATCAAGGAGCGGTGGCCCATCCACCGCAGCGCCCCGCCGTACGACCAGCTCGAGTCCAAGACCGAGATGTTCGTGACCGGCATCAAGGTCGTCGACCTGCTCACGCCCTACGTCCTCGGCGGCAAGATCGGCCTGTTCGGTGGCGCGGGTGTCGGCAAGACCGTGCTCATCCAGGAGATGATCTACCGCGTCGCCGAGAACTTCGGCGGTGTGTCGGTGTTCGCCGGGGTCGGCGAGCGCACCCGTGAGGGCAACGACCTGATCGAGGAGATGACCGAGACCGGCGTCATCGACAAGACCGCCCTGGTCTTCGGCCAGATGGACGAGCCCCCGGGCACCCGCCTGCGGGTCGCCCTGGGTGCGCTGACCATGGCGGAGTACTTCCGCGACGTGCAGGGCCAGGACGTGTTGCTCTTCATCGACAACATCTTCCGGTTCACCCAGGCCGGGTCCGAGGTCTCGACGCTGCTCGGCCGCATGCCGAGCGCCGTCGGCTACCAGCCGACCCTGGCCGACGAGATGGGCGAGCTGCAGGAGCGCATCACCTCGACCCGCGGCCACTCGATCACGTCGATGCAGGCGATCTACGTGCCCGCCGACGACATCACCGACCCGGCGCCGCACACGACGTTCGCCCACCTCGACGCCACGACCGTGCTCTCGCGGCCGATCTCCGAGCTGGGCATCTACCCGGCCGTCGACCCGCTCGACTCCACGTCGCGCATCCTCGACCCGCGCTACGTCGGCGACGAGCACTACCAGATCGCGTCCCGTACCAAGGAGATCCTGCAGCGCTACAAGGACCTCCAGGACATCATCGCGATCCTGGGCATCGACGAGCTCTCCGAGGACGACAAGGTCCTCGTCCAGCGAGCCCGTCGCATCCAGCGGTTCCTCTCCCAGAACACCTTCGTCGCCAAGGCCTTCACCGGCCTCGACGGGTCGTTCGTCCCGCTCGAGGAGACGCTCGCTGCGTTCAAGGCGCTGGCCGAGGGCGAGTACGACCACCTGCCCGAGCAGGCGTTCTTCATGTGCGGTGGCATCGAGGACGTGCTGAAGAGGGCTCGCGAACTCGAGGGCTAACGTCCGTTCACGTCGCAGGGTTGTGCTGGTAACACTGGATTTCACTGATTTTCAGGAGTAGTCGTGGCTGAGCTGCAGGTCGACCTGGTCTCCGTCGACCGCCGGGTGTGGTCGGGCGAGGCCACGATGGTCATCGCCCGCACCACCGAGGGCGAGATCGGCATCCTCCCCGGCCACGCGCCGATCCTCGGCGTGCTGGTCGACGGCTCGACCGTCGAGGTCCGCGAGGCGTCCGGCGAGACCCTGCTGGTCGCTATCGACGGCGGCTTCCTCTCCGTTGACGAATCAGGGGTACGGATCCTGGCGGAGTCCGCGGTCCTCGGCAGTGAGGTCGACGTCGCGGCGGCGCGGGCCGACCTGCAGGCCAACAGCGGCTCCCATGACGACAGTGAGAGCGCAGTGGTGGCGCGGCGGGCTGAGGCCCGGCTGCGCGCCGCCGGCCAGTCGACCTGACAACGCGAGCGACTCGAAGGGCGGAACGGCGTTGGCGGTGGAGCTCGTCGACGTGCTCGCGGGCATCGTCCTCCTGTTCTGCCTGCTCGTCCTGGGCATCGTTGCCCGTCGCTCCCTCCTCCGGCGTACCGGGGCAACGCTCGACCTCTGCCTTCGCTATCCCGGCACCACGGCCACCGGCTGGGCCCTCGGCGTAGCCAAGCTGGGGGACGAGCGGTTGCTGTGGTACCGCGTCTTCTCCTTCGCCCCGCGGCCCAAGGTGTCGATGGCGCGCGGCGGCTTCGAGATCCGTGAGCGTCGTCGGCCCGCCCACGCCGAGGGACTGAGTCTCATGGCCGGGGCTGTCGTCGTGGGCGCGGCGAGCCAGGGTCGGCCGATCGAGCTCGCCGTGGCCGAGCCTGCCCTGCCGGGGCTTCTTGCGTGGCTCGAGTCGGCCCCGCCCGGTGCGCACCTGCCGGATGCGGTCTGACCGGGTCCTCCCGGTTTGGTGCCGCCTCTTGCGTCTGGCCCGGTCCGTGCTACCGTGATCGCGGTTGCAGTTGCAGTATCCGACGTACGTCTTGACGCCCGCGGATCTGAACGGCGGGCGTTAGTCGTTTCCGGAGATCCAACTCCTGCAATGACGAAAGACCGCGGCAACCGGGGCCCGCGAGGTGTGGGCCTCGACACCGCATACAGGGAGAAACAGCATGGCTCAGGGCACCGTGAAGTGGTTCAACGCCGAAAAGGGCTTCGGTTTCATCAGCCAGGACGACGGCGGCGCCGACGTCTTCGTGCACTACTCGGCCATCGCCACTTCGGGCTACCGCAGCCTGGACGAGAACCAGCGCGTCGAGTTCGAGGTCACCCAGGGCCAGAAGGGCCCGCAGGCCGAGAACGTTCGTCCGCTCTAAGCTGACGTCGACTCACCAGCCTTAACAAGGAGCGAGGTTCCCTTCGGGGAGCCTCGCTCCTTGGTTTTCCCGCCCTCGCCCCCTGACCGCGTGGAGAGCCCATGACGACCTTGCTGCAGGAGGCGGTCGACAACAACGTGGCCTGGTGCGCGCGCGTCTGCCGCTCCCATGGCGTCCTCGGCCAGTACGGCGACGGCTGGTGGGTGACCCTGTCCGCCGCGCCGACCTACTACCCGGACGCGATGACGCTGCGCCCTGAGGCCTCGCTGGAGACGCTGCCCCGCATGGCCATTGAGCGAGCGGGCGCCTCGGTCAAGGACAGTTTTGACGCCGTCGACCTTCCCGGCCTCGAGGTCGCCATCGAAGCGAGCTGGATCGGCTACGAACGACCGTCGGCAGAGCTCGACCCTGGCTGGTCGGTGGTGCGGACTCCGGACCAGCTCGCGGCCTGGCGGGTCGCCCATGGCGATGCCCCGTCGATCCACCCTGATCTGCTCGCCGATCTCGATGTACGAGTCCTCGCGGCGTTCGTCGACGAGGCGGCCGTGGCCGGTCTCATCGCCTACCGCACGGGCGACGTGGTGGGCGTCAGCAACGTGTTCCTCGGCGGTGGCCACGGCTGGGACGCTGCGGTGGCCGCAGTGAGCGGCTGCTTCCCGGGGTTGCCGCTGGTCGGGTGGGAGTCGGAGGCGATGCTGCACAGCGCCGTCGCTGCGGGCTTCATTGCCCTGGGACCGCTGCGGGTCTGGTTCCGTACCCCGGCCTGAGCCGGGCCGCGCTCACACTGTCACGAAGGCCGGGGCGTAGTGGAAGGCGCCGGTGAGCCCCGGGTTCCACGCCGACAGCCGGCAGAGCTGGAAGTGGACGTCCGCCCAGGCGGGGTCGGGTGGCTGGACCCCGAGCGGCGCCGCCAGCTCGAAGCCGAAGCGGGCGTAGAAGCGCGGATCGCCGAGCAGGACGACCATCGGCTCGCCTCGGGCCTCCGCGGCCGCCACCACGGCCGTGACGAGTGCACTGCCGACACCGCGACCCTGGTGCGCGGGCAAGACCCCGACCGGGCCCAGCGCCACGACCGTGCGCCCGTCGATGTCCGCCTGGCTGCAGCCTGCATGACCGACGACCGTGCCGTCGACGGTCGCCACGAAGGACAGCTCGGCGACTACGTCGCCCGCGCCGTGGAGCAGGTCCCAGAGGACGGCCTCCGCGACCGGTCCATCCGCGCCTCGGTCGAACGCCGCAGCATGCACGGCGTGGATAGTGGCCCGATCCTGCGGTACCTCGAGTCGCACGATCACAGCCCCATGCTCGACCCGAAGTCGAGCGCCCGCAATCGAGTTATCCACAGGTCCCCGGCCGCGGACGAAACTCCCACTGAAACGCTTTGCATTGCGGGCGGCAGAGTCCGCAGTGCTTAGCGTTGCGGTCACCCGAGTCCGCAGCGCAAAGCGTTCTGGACCCGAGTCCGTCGACAGCGCGGCCGCCCTGTGGATAACTCGTCAGGGCTCGATCGGGAGGGCCGAGACCTCGTCCTCGATGTGCTCGTCGTCGACGTACGCCTCGAGCTCGGCGGTGTCCTCGCCGCCCGCGTATGCCTCGAGCTCTGATGTCTCCAGGCCCAACGGGGTGCTGCCCGTGGTGAGCCGCTCCGGCACCTGCGGCAGCACCGTGGCGAAGTAAGACCGTGCGGCCGCCGTGGTCCCCACGTCACGGCCGGCCGCCTCGGAGAGGAACCACCGGTGGTCGAGGATCTCGTGGAAGACCTGAGCTGGTTGCAGCCGGTCGCGCAGGTCCTCGGGAATCGCCGCCAGCACCGGGTCGTACACCTCGGTGAGCCAGCGGGAGGCGACGACCGCCTCGGGTGCGCGTCGGCCCTCCTTCTGCTGGAGGTAGCCGCGGAAGGAGGCGATGTCGTTGATCAGCCGGCGCGCCTGGTTCTCCTCAACGTCGAGGCCGGTCTGCATGTAGAGCCGGCGCCGGTGGTAGCCCGACTCGGCGACCTTGGTCCGTAGCCGCAGCCGGCTGCCCTCGCCGCTGCCGATCAGCTCGACCTCGTCGACGTCGAAGCCGAGGTCGTTGAGCCGGTTGAGCCGCTCGGCGATGCGGTAGCGCTGCTCCTCCGGCTTGAGCACCTCAACGTGGTTGAGCTCCTCCCACAGCGAGTGGTAGTGCTCGGGGATCTGCTCGGCGACCGCCATAGGGCTCACGCCTGGCGGCAGCAGCCCGCCCGCCTCGAGGTCGAACAGCTCGCCCGCGACCTTCTCGCTGGCCAGCGAGATGTCGTACTCCCGCATGCGGTCCGACAGCGACTCCTGCATCTCGCCGGTCTCGGCGTCCACCATGTACGCCGCGAGCGAGCCGGCGTCGAGCCGGAACAGCGTGTTGGACAGCGAGCAGTCACCCCAGTAGAAGCCGACCAGGTGAAGTCGGACCAGCAGCTCGACCAGCGCGTCGAGCAGCCGCACTGCCGGCTCGTCACCGCGCGGGTTGGAGAACAGCGTCCGGTAAGAGATGGAGTACTCGAGGAACTCGGTGACCAGCACCGCGTCGAGCTGTTCGGCCCTGTCGACGACCACGCCGACCACGTTGACGGCGGGCACCTGACGTTCGGCCAATGCCCGCAGCAGGCGGTACTCGCGGCGAGCCAGATCGGGGTTGATCTCCTTCAGCGCAAAGACCCGGCCGGACTCCTCGACGAAGCGCACGATGTGCCGGGAGATGCCGCGTTGGCGCACTTCGACCATGCGGGGGTCGTCCCACTCCTCCAGCGGCAGGTGCCAGGGGAGGTCGACCATGCCACTGGCCGCGTCGGCGGGGGGAGTGAAGATGAAGCGCACTCCGCGATTGTGCTCCGAAACGTGGTCAGGCGTTCGCAGAGGGCTTCCAGAGCACGTCACCGGTGTGGCGGTTCGCGTACCGACTGAGGATGAACAGCAGGTCGGAGAGCCGGTTGAGGTAGGTCGCCGTCAGCAGGTTGGTGCCCTTACGCTCGGCTTCGAGCAACAGCCACGTGGACCGCTCGGCCCGCCGGGTCACGGTACGCGCGACGTGCAGCAGCGCTGACCCGGGCGTACCGCCGGGCAGCACGAACGAGTTGAGCTTGGACAGCGAGGCGTTGTACGCGTCGCATGCCTCCTCGAGGCGGGTCACATAGCCCTCCGTCACCCGGATCGGCTTCCAGCGGGGTGCCTCGACCACGGGCGTGCAGAGGTCGGCGCCGACGTCGAAGAGGTCGTTCTGGATCGCGACCAGCAGGGCGGCCACGTCGTCGTCGAGACCGCCGAGGGCCACAGCCACCCCGAGCGCGGCGTTGGCCTCGTCGACGTCGGCGAACGCCGCGATGCGCGGGGAGGTCTTGGACACCCGGCTCAGGTCGCCCAGGGCGGTGCTGCCGTCGTCGCCGGTACGGGTGTAGATGCGGGTCAGGTGGACGGTGCTGTGGTCGGTGCTCTCGCTCATGGACCTCAGCCTAGGGCCGAGCGGCGATCCTCACCCGGCGGTGGAGACGGCTGACGGACGCCCGTAGTACAGGACGTTCTCCAGGTTGCCGTTGCCGTCGGTCACGGTCAGCACGCCGTTGGTCGGCCGCTCCGTCGTGACGGGCACGCTGGAGTACATCCAGGTGATGCCGCGGCTGTCGAACTGCGTCTGGGCGCCGGACAGTGTCTCCACGGGCTGCCGCCGTCCGTCAGCGGTGACGAGCAGCCCGCCCGCACGCGGCCCGCCCACCACGACGGTCACCTGGTCGAGGTCGAGCCCGACGTAGCTGTTGACGTCGCCGCTCACCTGCTGCTCGCCCACCCGCAGCGCCATGACCGCGTCGATGCCGTGATGACGGGCGTCTCGCGCGTACAGCCCGGCGAGGCCGACCACGGCGCCGTCCCCGGTGACCGGGGCGACGGCGACGATCACGTCGAGCGAGCGCGGCTTGTAGTCCGCAGCGAACAGCGCGTGCGGCTGGCCGACGTGGACGCCGACGCGGCCGCCGGCCCTCGCCTCGGCGATGAACCCCGCGGCCACGGCGTCAAAGCTGGCGGCCGCGTCCTTCTGGTGCGTGGCGGCGACGGAGGCCGTGCCCTGGAACGGCCAGGCGACGGCACCGAGTGGCGGAGGAGCAGTCACCCGACTGGTTTGGGACGCGCTGTGGTGGACCCACACCCCGGCGACCAGCGCGATCACGGCGAGCAGGATCGCGGCGGTGCGCCCACTGCGGCGGGGCGCCGGCTGAGCCCGGACAGGCTCAGTCGTTCGCTGGGTCGCCATGGTGCCGCAACTCGTACACGATGCGTCCGAGGTTGGGGCTCCAGCCGACGCCGAACGAGTGCGGCGTCAGGTAGGCCTTGTCCGGCGCCCAGAACGACTCCTTGAGTCGGGTCGGCGTCGGCGGCCGCAGGTCGTACGGGACCACGCCCGCGACCTTGCCCTGCCAGGTGCGGTCGTCGGAGGGCCGGCGCAGCTGCTCGATGATCGCCTGGGCGAGGGCCGCTGCGACGAGCAGGAGGAGGACACGCCCGATCCACTTGGTCATGGCTGCATTCTGCCTGGTCGGGCGCTGTTTTCGCAGTGTTGGCCGGCTGGACGTGCTCGGGGCGACCGGCCCGGGGCCGTACAGTGGCGACGTGGACTGCATCCGGGTGTACGGCGGGTCGTCCCTGACCGGCCTCCGGGGTGAGGTCACGGTCAGGGGCGCCAAGAACAGCGTGCTCAAGGTCATGGCGGCCGCGCTGCTGGCCGAGGGCACGACGACGCTGACCAACGTGCCGGACATCATGGACGTCCCGATCATGGCCGAGATCCTGCGCGGGCTCGGGGCCGAGGTCGAGGGCCAGGCGCCGGAGATCCGCATCACCGTGCCGGCCCAGCTGGGCCACGAGGCCGACTACGACCACGTCCGGCGCATCCGCGGGTCGGTCTGCGTCCTGGGGCCGCTGCTGGCCCGTACCGGACAGGCTCGGGTGGCGCTCCCCGGCGGCGACGCCATCGGCTCGCGCCCGCTCGACCTGCACATCGCCGGCCTGACCCGGCTCGGGGCCGAGGTCTCGACCGAGCACGGCTACCTCGTCGCGTACGCGTCCGCCCTGGCCGGGGCCGACATCTGGCTCGACTTCCCGAGCGTTGGTGCCACCGAGAACATCCTGATGGCCGCGGTGCTCGCCAAGGGCTCGACGATGATCGACAACGTCGCCCGCGAGCCCGAGATCATCGACCTCTGCGAGATGCTCGTGGCGATGGGCGCCCGCATCGACGGCATCGGGTCGTCCACCCTGATCATCGACGGCGTCGACGCGCTGGCGCCGGTCACCCACCACGTCGTGCCCGACCGCATCGTCGCCGGCACCTACGCGTTCGGCGCTGCCATGACCCGCGGTGACGTCGTCGTACGCGGCGCGCGGGCCGACCACCTGCGGATGCCGCTGGACAAGCTCGCGACCGCCGGAGCCGACATCGAGATCCTGCCGGACGGCTTCCGGGTGTCGATGAGCCGGCGACCGACCGCGGTCGACGTGGTGACGCTGCCGTACCCCGGCTTTCCGACCGACCTGCAGCCGATGGCCATTGCACTCTCCTCGATCTCCGACGGCAACGCGCTGGTCACCGAGAACATGTTCGAGGGCCGGTTCATGTTCCTCGACGAGCTGGTTCGCCTCGGTGCCGACGTCCGCACCGACGGCCACCATGCGGCGATCCGCGGGCGCGAGCGGCTCTCCGGGGCTCCGGTACGGGCGACCGACATCCGGGCGGGCGCGGGCCTCGTCCTGGCCGGGCTGGTCGCTGATGGGGTGACGACGGTTGCCGAGGTGCACCACGTCGACCGCGGCTACCAGGGGTTTGTCGACTCACTGGTCGCACTGGGCGCCGACGTGCGCCGCGAAAAGCTGGTCGAGCCCAGCTAGCGAGTGCCGACCAGCGAGCGAGCTCGGTCGGCGTCGCCCAGGAAGACCAGCACGTGCATCGGGCGTTTGCGTCCGCCGCCGAGCGGGCTGGCCGGGGCGATCGTGCAGCGGATGCCGTGGCTGGTGAGCACCTCGCGCAACATCTCGGCGTCCTCGCGGGTGGGGGCGGTCGCCACCGGCATGAGCAGGCCGAAGTCGTCGGGGGCCACGTCGCGGCCCTCTCGCATGGTGCGTCTCGTCGACATGCGGGGGGCCGGGGAGAAGGCCCAGCGGGCCAGCAGCGACAGCAGGGCGATGACGAGCAGCACGCCGACCACGGTCAGCACCGGGTCGATCGAGGTCGGGCGCGTGCCGAAAGGCACCGCCGCCACGGCCCAGGGTGATACCGCCATCACATCCACCACGAGGTCATTCTCGCAGGTCTGCGCCGAACGTGCGCGTGGGGGAGGCGCTCGATCGGCGGCTGTCCGGTTTGGGGTCGGTGTGGCTGGTGAGGTGCGTTACGCGGCCCGGGGTACTGTTACCTGCCTGCCACAGGTGGCCAGGAAGGGCGTTTTGCCAGGTTTTGACCGTTCTCGGCGTTTCGAGGCCGAACTGTTACGGATCTAAGGCAAACGTAAGCGCCTCTCCAGGCGTCATACAGGGGGAAGGTGGACGCTCAGCGGTGTCCGCCACGGGAGGTCAGATGCAGATCGACGTCAGGGAGTGCGGCCGACTGGTCGCGCTGACGGGGCGGCTCGACGTCGCGTCCGTTGCGGACGTACGCCTCGCTTTGCACGCCGCCGTCGACGACGGCACCGGAGACCTGGTCCTCGACCTGGGCGCGGTCGAGGCCATCGACGCCAGCGGCATCGGCGTCCTGGTCGGCGCTCACCGGCGGGCCGGTCGCAATGGTCGACGCCTCGTCGTCGCCGCCTGCCCGCCGTCCGTCCTGCGCATGCTGCGGCTGACCCGCCTGCACCGCGTGCTCGTGCTGAGCCCGGCCGTGCCGGCGCCCCAGCCGCTCGCCGCCACCGGCTGACCGACGGGCGCCACGGTCGCTGACCGGCCGGGCCACCGCCCAGCCGGGTAAATACGGACATTCGCGATGCCGATCCTTTGTGCATGCAGAGGATCGCGTGGACGTAGGACAGTGGCCGGCGGTCTCCCCGCCGCCGCCGCCTCCCACCGCGCCGCCGACCCTCCCGCCGTACGGGTACGCGGTGGCGGTGCAGCCCTGGTTCGCCCCGCCTGCGCCCGCCCCCGCCCGGCGGACGTGGGTGGGGGTGACGGCCGTCCTGCTCGCGTTGGCCTCGGTCGCCGTCTCGGTCCTGGCGGTCGTCATGCGACCGGCGGTGGCCAACCCGAGCGGGCTGCACGCGGTCACCGACATCTCGTCGGCGCCCTGGAGCGCTGAGTTCGTCGACACGTCGGGGGCACCCGCGCGCTGGGACCCCTGCACCCCGATCCACTACGTCGTCGACCCGGATTTCGCGCCCGCCGGCGCCACGGCAGACGTGACCGAGGCGTTCGCCCGGCTGCACGCCGCCAGCGGGCTCACCTTCGTCTCCGACGGCACGACGCAGGAGCGGCCCACCAGCGGACGCCAGGCCTACCAGCCCACGGTGTACGGGCATGCGTGGGCGCCGGTGCTCATCAGCTGGTCGCCGCCCGCGGGCACCGACCTGCTGAACGAGCCGAAGGCCGAGGCGGTGACGGTGCCGGTGGCCGTGGGCAGCGCGGCCCACACCGGGGGCGGGTCCATCGTGAGCGCCGAGGTCGTCCTCAACACCGCCCGCCAGCTGCCGGTCGGGTTTGGGCCGGGGCCGAGCGAGGGCGAGGTGCTGATGCACGAACTCGGCCACGCCGTGGGCCTCGGTCACGTCAACAACATCGGCGACGCGATGTACCCCACCGTCCGGGGCCTCGCCGCCTATGGTCCGGGCGACCTCGAGGGCTTCGCCGCGGTGGGTGCGGCGGCCGGCTGTCACGCGGCTCCGCCGGCCCGTACCCTCGACGTCCCTCCGCTGCCCCTCGGCTGAACGCGAACGGCTCCCTCGCCCGTGGGCTGTCGGAACCGTCCTGCGGCGGCCGTCGCGCATATGTGTGTCTTCTAAGAAGGCGGCCGTCACGCCTACGTTGACCGGGTGGACCTGCTCGAGCGCGAGGCGCAGCTCGACACGCTCGACGCTGTCTGGAAGTCGGTGCCGCACAGGTCCGGGCGGGTGGTCGTCGTCGAAGGCGCGGCCGGCCACGGCAAGAGCGCCCTCCTTGCCGAGTCGCTGGACAACGCGGCAAGCAACGGGCTGCGGGTGCTGCGGGCACGGGGCAGCGAGCTCGAACGCGGGCAGGCGTTCGGGGCGATCCGCCAGCTGTTCGAGCAGGCCGTCGGCCGACTGACCCCCGACGAACGCGCCGAGGTTTTCGCGGGAGCAGCCGCGCCTGCTGCCCACGTTGTCGCGCCCGAGCTGATGCGCGCCGAGCGGCCAGCGACGATGAGCGAGTACGGCGTGCTGCACGGCATCTACTGGCTGGCCACCAACCTCGCCGAGCAGGGCCCGATGGTCCTGGCCGTCGACGATCTGCACTGGGTCGACGCCTCGTCGGTGCGCGCGCTCTGCTATCTCGCCCTGCGCATCGCCGACCTGCGCATCGCCCTCGTCGTCACTCTCCGTCCCGCTGAGCCTGGGGGTGGGCAAGAGCTGATGGACCAGCTGGGCGCCCAACCGGAGGCTGTACGCATCACCGTCCCGTCACTCGGCCTGGCATCGGTCGCCGACCTGGTCCGAGCCGCCCGACCCGGGGCGGACGACGACCTGTGTGCGGCCTGCTTCTCAGCAACCGCAGGCAATCCGTTCTATCTCCGTGAGCTGCTCATCAGCCTCTCGGGCGCCGACGCGTCGCGGAACGCGGTCGTCAGCGACCTGGCGCTGCCCATCCTCGGCCAGCACGTGCTGCGTCGGCTCGCACCGATCGGGGCAGGAGTCGTACGGCTGGCGCGCACGATGGCTGTACTCGACGAGGGGTCCCGTCTCGACGACGCCGCGCGGCTCGCCGATCTCGACGCAACAACCGCCGCGCGCATGGCGACGGCAATGCAGCGGATCGAGGTGCTCGCCGCCGTCGACCCGGTCGCGTTCGTACACCCGCTGATCCGGCGCTCGCTCTACGACACCCTGTCGGTCGTCGAGCGAGATGCCGCGCACCTGGCGGCGGCACGGCACTTCCAGACCACGGCGGCACCGTACGAGACGGTTGCCGCACACATGGCCGCTGCCCGGCCCGACGGTCGCGTCGAGGTGGCCACCGCCCTGTCCGACGCAGCCGAGGAGGCGCTGCGCCACGGTGCGCCCCAGGTCGCTTCGGTGTGGTTGGAGCGGGCCCTCGCCGAGGAGGCAGCGGAACCCAGCCGGGCCGTGCTGCTGCACCAGCTGGGCCGCATCGAGGTGGCGGCCAGAGGCCCGAGCGGGCTGGGATTTCTCCGCGAGGCAATGGCGCTCGAGACACACCCCGCGCTGCGGGGAACGATTGCGATAGACCTGGCCGAGCTCTGCATGGCGGCTGGTCAGTGGCACGAGGGCCTGACGACGATCGACACTGCCCTGCGCGAGCTCGACGGCAGCCGGAGCGACACGGCCGTCGACCTCGATGCCTTCCTCGCGCTGATCCGGGCGTACGACCCGGGGCTGGTCCAGGAGTTCGACGAAGACCGGGCCCGGCTGCTCGCTCTGGCAGAAGGCGACGCCTGGTCCCAGCGGGCCATCGCCGTCCTGGTCGCGAACATCGACGTACTGCGTGGCCAGTCTCTCGGCCCAGCAGGGGTTCTCGTCGAGCACGGCCTCCGCGACTGGCAGCTCTTCCGCGAGCATGATGCCGGCGGCTGGGCCTCCGCGCAGGCGTTGATGGCACTCGTCCTGCTGGACCAGGACGAACGCGCGCTCGAGGCCTGCGACGCACTCGAGACGATGAGCCGCCGCAGCGGTTCGCTCATCGGTGTCCTGACGGCCGCCGGCTATCGGGGCTGGCTGCACTCGCGCCGCGGTGACCTTGCCTCCGCCGAGGCGCAGTTGAGGGCCGGGCTGGTCTACAGCATGCAGAGCCAGATGTCGCTGCTCGTCGTCACCGCGGTTGCATTTCTCTCCGAGGCGATGCTCGAGCGCTCGTCGCTCGACGACATCGTCGCGTTGGTCGAGAGCATCGA
Source organism: Acidothermaceae bacterium B102 (assembly GCA_033097465.1). Lineage (GTDB taxonomy): Bacteria > Actinomycetota > Actinomycetes > JAWWOL01 > JAWWOL01 > JAWWOL01. Next base: position 110,880 of record AP028633.1, on the reverse strand, counting down.
GATCACCCCCGACTTCGCCAGGACCGGTGGAGGCGCGCTGCTGCTGACGACGCGGGGACGACTACGCGCGGCGCGGGGTCAGCGCGAGCAGGCCGCCGCCGATCTGCGCGCCGTGGCCGAGGTCTTCGGCCCGCTCGGCTTCGGGCCTCCGTTCACGTTCTGGCGCTCTGAGTTGGCGATCGTCCTGCACGCCAGCGAACCGGCAGAGGCGACCACGTTGGTGACCGACGAGCTGGCGCTTGCTCACGCGACCGGCGTCCCGTGGGCGCCGGCCGTCACGCTGCGCGCCGCCGGCACGCTGGCCGGGGGGTCCGCGGGTCTCGAGCAGTTGCGTCGCTCGGTCGAGCTGCTGGCCGCATCGGCGGCAACGCTCGAGCATGCGCGGTCCCTCGTCGAGTACGGCGCCGCGCTGCGCCGGGACGGTCAGCGCATCCAGGCACGGGAGGCACTCTCGGCCGGCGCCGAGCTCGCGTACCGCTGCGGCGCCGACCGGCTGAGCGCCCGCGCGATGGGAGAGCTGCGGGCGACCGGTGCCCGGCCACGTCGGGTTGTCCGTACCGGAGTGGATGCCTTGACGGTGAGCGAGCTGCGCGCCGCCCGGCTGGTTGCGGACGGGCACTCCAACGCCGACGTCGCCCAATCGCTCTTCGTCAGCCTCAAGACGGTGGAGACGCACCTGTCGCACGTGTACGCCAAGCTCGGTCTGTCCGGTCCGACCGCGCGCAGGGACCTGGCCGAGGCGCTGGAGCAGCCGGCAAATCTCAGGGGCGCTCCCTGAGGCGAAGGTCTCCCCACCGGCGCGACGCTGCAGACAGCGGCGATCGCGGGGATCGCCCCGAAACAAGGGGGCAGTGCCATGACCCAGGTCCAGCAGGACTGGCGGTTCTGCAACAAGTGCAACACGATGTTCTTCGACGGTTTTGCCGACAACAAGGGCGCCTGCCCGGCCGACGGCGGACCCCACGCGGCCCAGGGCTACATGTTCGTGCTCGAGCACGACGTCCCTGAGGTGCCGAACACCCAGGGCGCCTGGCGCTTCTGCAACAAGTGCTCGGCGATGTTCTTCGACGGCTTCCCCACCAAGGGCAAGTGCGACCGTGACCTCGGCGACCACGTGGCTCAGGGCTTCGTGTTCGTCCTGCCGCACGACGTGCCGAGCTCGCCGACCCAGCAGACCGCCTGGCGGTTCTGCAACAAGTGCTTCGTGATGTTCTTCGACGGCTTCGATGCGAAGGGCCACTGCGCGGCCGGCGACGTGCACACCGCTGAGGGCTTCATGTTCGCCCTGCCGCACCTGCCCGATGGACCGGCGGTGCCGCTGGATTTTAATACCGGTCCACTGACCAGCAGCCTGCCGCTCGGCGGCTCGGCGCACCTCGTCGTGAACGGCGACGGCCGGTGGACCTGGAACACGCACGCGCACGACAGCGGCTTCGACAACATCGACTACAGCATGGCCGCGGCCCTGGTCTCGCCAGAGGGAGCAACCTTCACCTTCGCCGTCCAGGGCAAGGTCGAGGGGACGATCGCGGATCCGCTCGGTGGTGCACGTCGCGGCGACGACCAGCTGCGCAACGGCTCCAGCCCGGACGTGCAGGCGCACTTCGGCGAGCTGGGCGGCGCCAAGCTGGTGGCGCACCTGGTGGGCACGGACACGCTCGTCAACGGCATCGAGGACCTGATCACCCAGGCCGTCGAGGACGCGGTCAAGCAGGTCGGGGCCGCTGCGGCGGCCGCCGTGGTGGCGCTCGTGTGACCACGCCCGCGGAGGGCTCGCGCCGTACAGGAAGCAGCGGTTGCTGATGGGCTGCCGCCACTCCTGCGAGTTCGTGTGCAGCCGCAGCACGGAAACCCGAGTTCGGGGCGGCGCCGCCCCCCCGTATGCGCGGTTTGAGCGCGACGAATATGCGTCTGGACGGCACGCAAACAGCGAGGCTGATGAACGCGAACGACCCCCTCACCCACGGTGAGAGGGTCGTGCCGCGTACGGGGGAGCCTAGATGTCGTCCATCGTGAAGTCGCCGGCAGGAGTGCTGCTGGCGGCCGCCGGGGGCGGCGGGGGTGAGGCCGGCGCAGGCGAGCCGTCGGCACCGACCGGTGCCTCGGCCGTGGTCGCCGGCGGTGCGGTCGCGGTGTCGATCGGCCCGTGCGTCGCCGCGTGGGCGTCGAGGGCGGCGAGGATGCCCTCGATCGGCTCGTTGGACGCACCTTGGCGCTGGGCGGCGTAGACCGCCGCGCCGAGGTCGTGCAGCAACCCGTCGGCGGCCTTCTTGGCCTGCATGTCGCCGAGCTTGGCCTGGCCCTGGGCCATGCCCTGCTGCGCCTGCTTGGCGAGCTGTTCGGCCTGGACCTTCATCTTGTCCATGAATCCCACGAGACTGGTTCCCTTCTCAAAGAGGCGCTGAGTGATGAAAAGCCTTGGTGCGTAAAGGAACTAGCCGAGGCTGCCGGAGAGCAGGCCGCCGAGCGGACCCTGCTTGTCGTCCCCGATGCCCATGTTCTTGCGCAGCGACTTGGCCAGCGCGTCAATCGTCATCGACTGCAGGATCACCTGGCCGTCGCCCTCGAGGGTGGCCAGGTTGAGGCCCTCGCCACCGAAGATGGCGTTCATGGCGCCCTGGGCGTTGAGGCTGCCCACGCGCTCGACGGCGTACTTGATGGTGTCCTCGAAGGCCACGATGCAGCCGGTGTCGACCTGGATCTTGCCACCGTACTTGGCCGGGTTGAGCTCGATGAAGTTGCCCGCGCCGGCGATGAACAGGGTGCCCGCACCGGTGAACTTCTCCAGGACGAAGCCCTCGCCGCCCTTGCGGCCGGTCTTGAACCCTGCGAACGCGATGTCGAAGTTGACCGTCGACGCCGCAGCGACGAACGCGTCCTTCTCGGCGAACCAGCCGCGGGTGCCGTCCAGCTCGATCGCCCGCATCTCGCCGGGCAGCGTGCCGGCGAAGGTGACGAGGCCGCTGCCCCCGACAGCGGTGAAGTACTGGAACGCGAGGCTCTCGCCGGCGAGGACCCGCTTGCCCACGTCCATGCCGACCGACAGGGCCTTGGCGAACATGCCGCCGCCACCGCTGGCCGGCGGCTGCCCCGGCGAGCCGGGCTGGCCCGGGTTGGTCGGCTTGCTGAGCCGGGTCTCCATCGTGACGTTGACCGTCTTCCAGAGGAACTTGCCGGCCTCGCAGTAGACCGTCTCGCCCTGTCCGAGCTGACAGACCACCATCTGCATCGCGTTGCCGACGAGCTTGTGCGCCACCATCTGCCTACCCCCACCTGTCCGTGTGTGTGCGTTCCTGGTCTTGACCCTACGACCGGCCGACCTCCGAGGGAACGTCTGGCGCGCGCGGACTCTCTGGGAGACTGGTGACATGGCACGAGCAGGCGACGGCAACAGCGGGCGGCGGCGGCGCGGACGCGCACCGGTGGGCGGCCGTACCGACGAGGACGAGCCTGCGCGGCCCTGGCTGGAGCAGGCCGAGGCGTGGCCCGACGGCGATTTCGCGGTACGGCGCATAACGGGCTCGACGGGCGGCAAGACCTACCGCTGCCCCGGCTGTGACCAGGAGATCGCGGCGGGCACCCCCCACGTCGTCGCGTGGGCCGACGGCCGCGTCGACGACCGTCGCCACTGGCACACCGCGTGCTGGTCCCACCGCCTGCGCCGTGCCCCGGTCGTGCAGCGCAGCCGCAACGCCCCGCGCCTGTGACCCACGCCACCGAGGTCGGCCCGCGCACCGTGCTGCCCGCCGACAACCGGCCACTGCGACTGCACACCGCGGACGGACTGACCCTGGTCGGTGAGCTCTCGTTGCCGGTCGACCGTCCCCCGGTGGCGACGATGGTCTGTCTGCACCCGTTGCCGACACACGGTGGGTCGATGGACAGCCACATCTTCCGCAAGGCGGCCTGGCGGCTGCCCGCCATGGCCGGCATCGCAGTGCTGCGGTTCAACTTCCGGGGCACGACCAGCGACGAGGGCACCAGCGACGGGGTCTTCGACGACGGCAACGCCGAGCGGTACGACCTGGCGGCCGCGCTCGACGAGGTGGAGGCGGCCGACCTGCCCGCTCCGTGGGTGGTGGGCTGGTCGTTCGGCACCGAGGTGACGCTGCGATGGGCCCACGAGGACGCCTCGGTGGTAGGTGCGGTCCTGCTCTCGCCGCCGCTGCACCGCGCCGGCGACGATGACCTCACGGCGTGGGGGGCCAGCGGCAAGCCACTGGTCGTGGTCGTGCCCGAGCTCGACGACTACCTGCGACCTGCCGAGGCGCGGAAACGTTTTGCCCTCGTGCCCCAGGCTGAGCTGATCGCCGTCGGGGAGGCCAAGCACCTCTGGGTGGGGGAGCGGTTCGTCCGCATCGCCCTCAACGAGATCGTCCGCCAGCTCGTACCGTCCGCCGTTCCGTTGCCGACCTCGTGGCCGCCAGTCGCTGCATCAGGGGCGTCGGCGTAGCTCGTCGAGGCCAGGCCCGGACAGCTCGTCGAGGGCGCAGGCCCGTCCGGTCGAGGCGAGCAGCAGGGCCAATGCCGGCCCGCGTACGGTTGGCCCGGTGCCGACGGCGAAGGTGACGTCGGTCGCCTCGAGGGTCAGCCCTGCGATGCGGGTCTTGCCGCCGATGATGGCGTTGCTGCCCGCGTAGAAGGTCAGGGCACGCGTCACCTCCGACAGGGGGTAGGCCCGGCGGATGCCGAGGGGGCGCCGGATGTCCTCGCCGTGGACGATGTTCTCGCCGAGCCAGGTCAGCTTGGGCCCGGGCGGCGAGCTCTCCCGCGGCTCGGCCGCGCGCAGGCCGGCCACCATGGCCGTAGGCCCGCCGACGGACTCCAGGGCCACCTGCCCGGCCGCGAAGCGGTGGAAGTCGAAGCGGGCGCCCGCGAACCGGGTCGCAAAGCGCGGTGGGGTCATCTTCGCCAGGGACAGCAGGTGGGCAAGGACGTCAGCGACGGTCCACTCGCTGCACAACGACGGCGTCGCCCAGTCAGCGTCGGTGAGATCGGCGACGTCGTTCAGCAGAGCCGTGCGTTCGGCATGGATGGCGGGCCAGACGGAGTGGGACACGGGGGCTCCTCGAAGGGCGACATGTTCGGCAACGCACGAGTGGGAGTGCTACCCGTACGTCGAGCGGGCCGGCTCCAGATCGACAGCGCCAGGAGGTCGGGTCAGCCTTGCTGTGTCGCCGCCTTGGTGCCCCGAAGGGACGAGGCGAGCGCCGCGAGGAGGCAGAGCGCCAGGAGCACCACGACCGCGGCGCGGAAGCCGCCGACGAAGTGGACGACCTCCGACCTCGACAGGCGGGACAGCGTGCCCGAGTAGGCGGCCCGCTTTTCCTGCTGGCTCAGCGGACTCGTGACGATCGCCAGTGACATGGCGGTGCTGACGACGAAGCCGGTGTTCTGCAGCATGGAGCGCAGCCCGTTGGCGACGCCGCGCGTGGTGGCCGGGACGCTGCCCATGATCGAGCTGGTGTTGGGCGTCATGAAGGCGCCGACGCCGATGCCGTCGAGGAGCAGGGCCAGACCCATCGGCCAGTACGGCACCGTGGGCGAGATCGCGACCGCCATCAGCAGCAGGCCCGAGCAGCAGATCGCGATGCCGGTCGTGGCGAGCAGCCGGGGCGGGTAGCGGTCGGACAGCCGGCCCACGATCGGCGAGGCAACCATCATGCCGAGGGCCAGCGGGGTCACCCGTACCCCTGCCTGGAGCGGGTCGAGCCCCTGTGCCGCCTGGAAGAACAGTGATGCGAGCAGGATCAGGGCGAACCGCGCGACGGCGAGCAGAAAGCTGGAGAGGAAGGCCAGCCCGCGCTGGCGGTCGGCCAGCAGGACGAGGTCGACGAGCGGGTCGGTGCTCCGGCGCTGCACGATCACGAACGCCGGCAGGGCGACCGCGAAGACGGCGAAGCCGCTCACCGTCAGCGGCGCCGACCAGCCGACCGAGCCGCCCTCCGAGAGGCCGAGCACCAGGCCGCTGAGCCAGAGCACCGACAGCACGGCGCCCACGGCGTCGAAGCGTCCCGGCGAGACAGGGGCGCTGGTACGGCGCAGGGTCACGCGGGCCCAGAGGACCCCGGCGACGCCGACTGGGACGTTGAACAGGAAGACCCAGCGCCAGCCGAACGCGTTGACCAGACCACCGCCGACGACCGGCCCGGCGACCGCGGCGGCGCTGATGACGGTGATGTTGAGCCCCAGGGCGGTGCCGAGCAGCCGGCGTGGGAAGGCGTCGGTGAGTTGTGCCGTGGTGTTGGTGATGATCGCCGCGGCGCCGACGGCCTGGACGGCGCGCAGCACGATGAGCGCGTTGGCCGAAGGCGCGAAACCGCAGCCGAGGCTGCCGAGCGTGAGGACGGCCAGACCGGCGATATAGAGCCGCCGCCGGCCGATCATGTCGGCGAGCCGGCCGAACAGCAGGATCAGCGCGGTGTTGACCAACATGTAGGAGAGCAGGAACCAGCTCGCCTGGGTCGGGCTGGCATCGAAGTGCCGCGACACGGTGGGCAGGCCGACGTCGAGGGTGGATGAGTTGAGGCCGGTGAGGATGACGCCGAGGCTGGTGACGGAGAACACCCGCCAGGCGTAGGCGACGTCGACGTCCGCGGGGTCGAGGCGGGGTGTGTCGGTGGTGGTCAGTGGTCGCCGCCCGGCTCGTCGTGGTGTGGCCGGATCGGGACCCGGTCGCGGGTCAGCTGGGAGCCCCGGCCGCGGATCTCGGTGCGGAAGCCCTTGCGCCGCCAGTAGAGGTCGTGGCCGACCGCGAGCAGCAGCAGCACGCCGAAGGCGACGGCAACGACGACGAGGACGGTCACAGCCCAAGCCTAGCCCGGAAATGATGCTTGCCGAAAAGCAAGTACTATGGTGAGGCACCCCACGAGAGGAACGCCCATGTCTGGCCCAGCCCCCGCCGGCACCGCGCTCATCATCGACGTCGAGTCGGTAGCACGGCTGCGCGCGACGATCGGTCGGCTCGCCCGGCAGATGCGGGTGTCCGCGACCCACGCCGGCCTGACCCCCACACAGATGTCGGTGCTCAACACCGTTGCCCGGCAGGGGCCGCTGCGGCTGGCCGACCTGACCGCCATCGAGGGGGTCAACCCGACGATGCTCTCGCGCATCGTGGGCAAGCTCGAGGAGGCCGGCCTCATTACGCGCGTCACCGACGCCGTCGACCGCCGGGTGGTGACCGTCGAGGTGACCAGGGCCGGTCGTCGGACCCAGGAGAAGGTACGGGACGACCGCAACCGCACGCTGACCGTCCTGCTCGAGTCGTTGCCCCCCGAGCAGGCCGAGGCAGTGCTCGCCGCGCTGCCGGCCCTCGAGGCTCTCTCGCTCGGCCTCATGCCGTGACCCGCATCGAGGCGTTCTCGCGGCAGACCTTCTCCGCGCTCAAGATCCCCAACTACCGCCGCTACTTCTTCGGCCAGGCCATCTCCCTGATCGGCACCTGGATGCAGTCGATCGCCCAGGGCTGGTTGGTCTACACGCTGACCAACTCGGCGACCGCGCTGGGTCTGGTCATCGCGTTGCAGACGCTGCCGGTGCTGCTCCTCGGCCCGTACGCCGGAGTCGTTGCCGACCGGGTCGACAAGCGCAAGCTGATGATGGTGTTGCAGGCCCTGATGGGCGTGATCGCCCTAGTGCTAGGCGTTCTCACCGTCACCCATGTGGTCACGCTGTGGGAGGTCTACCTCCTGGCGGTGCTGCTCGGGCTCAACAACACCTTCGAAAACCCTGCGCGCCAGTCGTTCGTGCTCGAGATGGTCGGCCCAGCCGAGCTGCGCAACGCGGTGAGTCTCAACTCGGTGCTGGTCAATGTCGCCCGCAGCGTGGGCCCTGCCATCGCCGGACTGCTGATAACCCTTGGTGGTACGGGCATCTGCTTCCTCATCAACGCGGCCAGCTTCGTCGCCGTCGTGGCGTCGCTGTACTTCATGGACCTCTCGGCGCTGCAGCCGTCGCGGCCGACCGGTCGAGGCAAGGGCCAGCTGCGCGAGGGCTTGTCCTACGTCCGCAACGAGCCAGAGCTGCTGGTGCCACTGGTGATGATGGCCTTGGTCGGCTGCCTCGCCTACGAGTTCCAGGTCGTCCTGCCGGTGCTGGCCAAGGCGACGTTCCATGGTGACGCGCAGGAGTACGGATTCCTGACCGGCGCCATGGGGGTCGGCGCGGTCATCGGCGGCCTCTGGACAGCGGCCCGCGGTCGTACGGGAGTGATGCCCATGATCACCACGTCCTGCGTCTTCGGCGTCGTGATCCTCGCCGCCGCGGTCGCCCCCACCATCGGCGTCGAGCTGGTCGCCATGGCGTTCGTCGGCGCCGGCAGCGTCGCGTTCCTGGCCAAGGGCAACAGCACGCTGCAGCTCGCGGCCGCACCCGACATGCGCGGCCGCGTGATGGCCCTGTGGGCCGTCGCGTTCCTCGGATCGACGCCCATCGGCGGCCCGATCGCCGGCCTCGTCAGCTCGACGTTGGGGGCGCGGGCGGCGCTGGTGATGGGCGCAGCCTCGTGCTTCGTCGCTGCCGGGTGGGGCCTGATGGTGCTGCGGCGGGCGGCCGCCGTACCGAGGCCTGTCGAGCCGTCGCTGGTGACCGCCGGCTCGTAGCCGGCCGCTCGTCCGCGGGCGCCGCCGACCGGTATCGTGCCCGCCCGTGGTGAGCCCTTCGTACGACGAACGCACGATCGCCCGGTGGCGCAACGCGGTCGCAACCGCCTTCGCCCTCGGCGGCGTCAGCATCTCGACCTGGGGTCCGCGGCTGCCCAGCCTGCGCGCCGACCTGCGCCTCAGTGACGGGGCGCTCGGGCTGCTGATCTCCGCCGTGACCGTGGGGGCGATCACCGGGCTGGGCCTGGCCTCCCCGATGCTGTCGAGGCTCGGACCACGCAGAGGCATCTGCCTGGCGCTGTGGCTGGTGGCCGTCGGCGTTGCCGTCATCGGGGTGGGCGCGGGCGGGTTGCACTCATCGCCGGCGGTTCTCGTCGGGTTCCTGCTGGTCGGCATCGGCATCGGGTCGGTCGACGTGATGATGAACGTCGAGGGCGCGGCGGTCGAGCGTGCCGCCGGCAAGACGCTGATGCCGCTCATGCACGCTGCATGGTCCGCGGGAGCGGTGGTCGGCTCCGGCATCGGTGCGGGCTGCGCGGTCGTCGGCATCGCCCCGGAGTGGCAGTTCCTGGCCGAGGCGGTCTTCGTCGCCGTGGCCGCTGCCACGTCCGTGCGCTTCATCCCGGTCGCCGACCTGGGGGAGGCCGCTGCGTCTCGGCCGCCTCGACGCGAGCGACTCCGGTCCTGGTTGCGCGGCTGGGCGGACCCGCGGCTGCTGCTCATCGGGCTGGTAATGCTCGGCGTCGAGCTCGGGGAGGGCTCGGCCAACAACTGGCTCACCCTCGCCGTACGGGACAACCACCACCAGTCCGACGCTGTCGCCGCGACGTTCTTCACCGTGTTCGCCATCGGCGAGACGGTCGCCCGGGTCGTCGGAGGGCCCCTGGTCGACCGGGTCGGCAGGGTGCGGGCCGTGCGCTTCACCACGGCCCTCGGGGTCGTCGGGATGCTGCTGTTCATCCTCGCCGTGCCGGCGTGGGTGGTGTTGGTGGGGTCCATGCTCTGGGCCGTCGGGGTCTCGATGGGTTTCCCGCTCGGCATGTCGGCGGCGGCTGACAGCGGTCCCGACCCAGCGGCCCGGGTCACCGTCGTCGCGTCCATCGGCTACCTCGCCAACCTCGGCGGCCCGCCAGTGGTCGGGTTCCTGGCACAGTCGTTCGGCTTGCTGCACGCCCTGTGGCTCGTCGTCGCGACGCTCGTCGTGTCGTTCGCCGTGGCCGGTGCGCTCGGCCGCGGTTCGGTTCCGCCGTGAGCGCAGGGGCCCGTGCCCGTACCCCCGAGGGGAGACGACTGCGCGGGGGACAAGGCAGGATGGAGGGCATGAGGATCGATCCCACCGACATCCGGCTGGCCGGCGCCGTCCCGCTCAACCCGCGCCCCGCCGCAGCCGCCGCCCCCTCCCTGCCCGTCACCGCAGCCAACGGCGCCGTGACCGTCATCGACGTCACCGAGGCAACGTTCGAGGCCGAGGTGCTCAACCGTTCGTCCCAGGTGCCTGTCGTCATCGACTTCTGGGCCGAGTGGTGCGGGCCGTGCAAGCAGCTCTCGCCCGTGCTCGAGCGGCTCGCCGCCGCCGCCGGGGGAGCGTGGGTGCTGGCCAAGATCGACGTTGACGCCAACCCGATGCTGGCACAGGCCGCCGCGGTCCAGGGCATCCCGGCCGTCAAGGCCATCATCAAGGGTCAGGTGGTCGGCGAGTTCACCGGCGCCGTGCCTGAGGCCCAGGTGCGCGCGTGGACCAACGACGTGGTCGCGATGGGCGCCGAGATGGGCCTGCAGCCGGTCTCAGGCGCGGCCGCGGTCGAGGAGGAGGAGCCCACCCCGGCCTACCTGCTCGAGGCCGATGAGGCGCTGTCCCGCGATGACCTGCCAGCGGCGATCGAGGCGTTCACCAAAGAGATCGCCGCCAACCCCGGCAACGACGACGCCAAAGCGGGGTTGGCGCAGCTCGAGCTGATGCGACGCATCAACGACGCCGACGTCGAGGCCACCATGACCGCGGCCGAGACCCTGCCGGAGGCCCTCGAGACCAACCTGGTGCTGGCCGACCTCGAGCTCGGCGCCGGCGACATCGAGGCAGCCTTCGACCGGCTGATCGCCGTGATCAAGCGCGAGTCCGGCGCCGAGCGCGACACCGCCCGCAAGCGCCTGCTTGAGCTCTTCCTCGTCGTTGGCTCCGACCACCCCGCGGTCATCAAGGGCCGCCGCGACCTCACCACGGCCCTGTTCTGACCCAGTCGTCCTGCCCGGCTACAGCAGTGTCGCCCACAGGTAACCCGTTCGGCTGTCCCCGTTCATCGCGACTTCGTGGCAGCATGTCCGTCTGATCCGGGTTGGCCACGATGTCGGAGTGGGTTTGCTGATGACGCAACGTCGCGTACGTCTCCTTGCTGGGCTGGTTGCCTTTGTCGTGCCGCTGGCGGTCGCCGCCGTGCCGGTGCAGGCCTCGGCCGCATCCACGGCTCCGGCGGCCACGGTCAAGGCTCATCGGCTTGCCGATGTCCGCGTCGCTGCGCACAAGGCCGTGAGCTTCACTGCTCTCGGCGTGGCCGGCGTGCCCAAGACCGGCGTCGCCGCCGTGGTCATCAAGCTGACCGCGTCCAAGCCGCTCGCGTCCGGGGCGCTCGTCGCCTACGCGGCGGGAGGCAAGCGACCGTCCGTGCTCTCGGTGTCGTTCACCGCGGGACACGACGCGTCCAACACGGTGATCGTGGTGCCGGGCAAGGGCGGCAAGGTCACCGCCTACAACGGCTCGGTCGGCGCTGTGCGGGTGATCCCGACCGTGGTCGGCTACTACCGCACCCTCACCTCGGCTTCGGCCGCTGGCAGCTACTTCCACCCGGTCACGCCCCGTCGACTTACCAGCACCCTGGTCAAGAAGGCCGGGTCGTTCACGGTCGCGTCGACCGGCCTGGCCGGCGTCCCGGCCGCAGCTGCGACCGTCATCGTTCAGCTCTCCGTCGCCAACCCCGGCGCAAAGGGTGTGCTCACCGTGTCGCCCGCCGCAGGCAAGCGGTCCAAGGCGACCGCGCTCGCCTTCGTCGCCGGCCGCAGCGGCACCGCGCTCGTCAAGGCGACGCCGGGTGCCAAGGGCCGGTTGCTCGTCGTCAGCACCGCCAAGGTCGCGGTACGGGTGCAGGTCGACGTCGTCGGCTACCTGCTCGCCTACGCGCCCCCGGTGGCGGCCGCTCCGACCGCGGTGACTGCGACAGCTCAGCCCGCAGGCGCTGTGGTGATGTGGACGGCGCCCGTCGTCAGTGCTTCGGCGCCGGTCCTGTCCTACGCCGTGGTCGTGGCGAACGGCGCCACGACACCGATCCGCACTGTCGTGACGGTGGGACCGGTGACGAGCCTCGCCGTGACCGGCCTCAGCAACGGCACTCCGTACACCTTTGCCGTCTATGCCGTGACCAAGAACGGCAACGGGAAGTCGAGCGCCTTCACCGCCCCGGTCACCCCGGCTGGCGTCCCGGCCGCACCGACGGGCGTGACAGCTGCTGCGTCGGCGGCTGGCAGCGCGACCGTGACGTGGACGGCGCCCGCAGCCAACGGCTCCGCCCTCACGGGCTACAAGGTCACCGGTGCGCCGGCCGGTCCGGTCAGCATCTCGGCCGCCGCGACGACGACCACGATCAGCGGGCTGACCGTCGGCCAGCGCTACACCTTCACGGTGAGCGCTACCAATGCCCTCGGCAGCTCGCCGGAGTCAGCGGCCAGCCTCGCGATCATCGTGACCGGCGGCGCGGGCAGCCTGGTCACCTCGCCGGTGTCCGTCGACACCGCCGAGCTCTTTCACGGCTCGGGGGTCGCCACTGGCACGGTGTCGACGTCGGCCAACGGCCAGTTCGTGGCTTTCAGCTCGGCTTCCGGCCTGGCCGGCACCGACGCCAATGGCCAGCCCGATGTCTTCCTGCGTGACCGCACCGCCGGCACCACCGCTCTCATCTCGGTCAACACCGGCGGTACGGCGACGACGACCAACGGTGCGTTCAGCCTCGACACCAGCATCTCCTCCGACGGAACGGTCGTCGCGTTCGACTCGACTGCGCCCGACCTGGTCACGGGCGACACCAACGGCCGCGAGGACGTCTTCGTCCGTACTCCCGCCACGCCCGCCACCGTGCAGGCGTCGCTCACCGACACCGGCACCGAGCCCGACCGGGAGAGCTATGGCCCGGCCCTGTCGGCCAACGGACGCTTCGTCGCCTTCGCGTCCAACGCGACCAACCTGATCAGCACGCCGACCCCTGAGGTCAACGACGGCTACAACATCTACCTGCGCGACCTCACCACCAACGCGATCACGCGGATCTCCCGCGCAACCGACGGAGGGCTGCCGGCCCCCGCCGCCGCGACCCGCATCTCGGCGCCGACCATCTCGCCCGACGGCCGCTACGTCGGCTACACCTCGGCCGCGACCAACATCGTGACCGGCGACACCAACGGTGCGGTCGACGCGTTCGTCTTCGACACCACCAACAACACGACGGTCCGCGTGTCGGTCGGAGCCGGTGGTGTCCAGGCCAACGGGGCCAGCTCGGCGCCGTCGTTCTCCCTGGACGACCGCTATGCGGTCTTCCAGTCCGACGCCAGCAACCTGGTAGCCGGCGACACCAACGGCAAGAGCGACGTCTTCGTCCGTGACCTGGTGGCCGGCACGACCACGCGGGTGTCGGTGGGCAACGACGGCAGCCAGGGCAACGACAGCAGCACGGCGCCCTCCATCTCGAGCGACGGCACCCGGGTGCTGTTCACCTCGCTGGCCACCAACCTCGTCGTCGGCGACACCAACGGCGTGGCCGACGCCTTCGTCCGCTACCTCGGGACCAACGAGACGGTACGGGTGTCGGTGGGCGCCAACAGCGTCCAGGCCGGCCCGGGTCCCGACCCGTCGGTGGTGGTCGGTGGGGCGGCGCTGTCGGGCGACGGCAAGACCGCGCTGTTCACCTCGGCCGACGCGCTGGCTGCGGCGGACACCAACGGCAAGCCCGACCTGTGGGCGCGCACGCTGGGCTGATCGCGACCGGTTTGGATGGCCACTTCTTCCCGGTCGCCGGGAGGGTCCGCTCCGTCATCACCTGGTGCTGATCGAGGTCAGACGACGATGACCTGGCAGCCTTGTGACCGGATGGTGTCGAGCACGCGGGCCGGCGCACGTGCGTCCGTGATGAGCACGTCGACCGCGCGCATCGGGCACACTTGCGCCAGCCCGACGCGGCCGATCTTGGTGGCGTCGGCGAGCACGACGGTCTTGCGCGCCCGGGTCTGCAGCACCGCGTTGACCCGGGCGCCGACTGCGTCGTAGGTCGTGCAGCCCTCGCGCGGGTCGACGCCGTCGACGCCGAGGAACGCGATGTCGACGTTGTAGCGGCTCATGAAGTCCTCGGCCGCGGCGCCGACGGCTTCCTGGCTGCTGCTGCGCACCTCGCCGCCGGCGCAGAAGACGCGCAGCCACGGGTTGGTCGAGAGCATGGTGGCGAGGTTGACCGCGTTGGTCACCACGGTGAGGCCCTTGCGGTCGCGCATCAGCCGCGCGAGCTCGGTGACCGTGGTGCCGCCCGTCGTGCCGATGACCCGCGCTCCCTCGAGCAGGGGCAACGCGCGGCGGGCGATGCGGGCCTTCTCCGGAGCGTCCTGGGCCACCTTGAACGTGAGCGGGAGGTCGTTGAACGACGCGTGCGGACGGGCGCCCCCGCGGTAGCGCGTGACGAGACGCTGCTTCTCCAGCAGTTCGAGGTCGCGGCGCACCGTGGCGATCGAGATGCCGAGCTGACTGGCCAGCTCGGTGACGGCGAGGCCGTCGGCCTCGACGATCACGGAGACCATCTGATTGAGCCGATGCTTGCGTTGCACGTGGGGGAACGTAGCACGCAGTTCACCTGCGCGAAATGGTGAAATCGCTCGTCTGGGCGGTCTAACGCGCAGGATTCCGTGTGTCTGTTGCGCGTTTATGCGCGTGTTGGCCCAACTCCTTGACTGAACGTGCAATCACCTCCAGTCTGAGGCTCATTCCGAACGCGCCCTCCGGGTGCGCCCGGCAGTCCAGGCAGCGCCCACCAAGGAGGGTCTCCGCTCATGAGGTCACAGCGACGTTCCGTCACCGCCAGCGCGGTCGCAGGGTTGATCAGCGTGTCCCTCGTCGCCTCGGGCTGCTCCTCGAGCAAGAGCAGCTCAGGGTCCAAGAAGACGAGCGGCGTGACGATCACCGTCGCCCTCGCCACCGCGCCGCCGCCCAAGGCCGACCTGGACGCGTTCACCGCGTCCACCGGCATCAAGGTGACCTGGACCAACACCGACTGGGACAGCCTGCAGACCAAGATCGCGGCTGCGGCCACGGCCAAGACCTACTTTGCCGACGCGACCGACGTCGACTGGTCACGGGTGGGTGAGCTGGGCAAGCTCAACTGGTTCTATCCGATGGACACCCTGATCGACACCAAGTCGCTGACCGCCGACATGCCGCAGATCTCGTCCTTCACCTATGACGGCCACGTGGTGGGCATCCCGTACGACGCGTCCTTCCTCGTGACCACGGTCAACAAGGACCTGTTCACCAAGGCCGGCATCACCACGATGCCGACGACGATGACCGACTACACCGCCGACCTGCAGAAGATCAAGACCAGCGGCACCGTGCAGTACCCGCTCAACATTCCGTTCGCCGCGGCCGAGGGGCTTTCGACCTACTGGTACCAGACGGCGGCCGCCTTCGGCGGGACGATCCTCGATGCCGCGGGCAAGCCGCAGTTCACCGACCCGACCTCCGGCGGCTACAAGGCTGCGCAGTGGATGGTCGACGCGCTCAAGCAGGGGCTCGTGCCGCCGGGCAACATCAACGTCGCGGACAGCCAGGGCCAGCAGACCCTCATGGCCAAGGGCACCGTCGCGAGCACCTTCGGCGACTACTCCGGCAACGTCGGCAGCCTGTACGACGTGCCGGCCTCCTCGAGCGTCGTCGGCAAGGTCGCCTACCTGTCCACCCCCGGCGTCACCGGCACCGGCCCGAACATGAGCAACCCCGATGGCATCGGCATCCCCAAGCAGGCCAAGTACCCCGCCGCTGCAGCCAAGTTCATCCAGTGGTTCACCGAGGGCGCCAACCAGGCCGACTTCGCCGGGGCCAGTGGCGCGGACAAGGTCATGCCCGGCTACTTCCTGCCGTCCCGGCTGTCCGGCCTGTCTGTGCTCACCGCCAAGGGCAAGCTCATCGGCGGTGCCCAGCTGGCCTCGCTGCTCAAGAGCAGCGCCCAGCCGGTCTTCCCCGAGGGTGCGCCGACGTGGTACCCGGAGTTCTCCCGGGCGGTCTACACCAACCTCCATGCGGCAGCCGTCGGCTCGCTGAGCGTCGCTGATGCCATCAAGGCCATCAGCGACGCCACGGGAAAGCTGGCGAGCGGATCGTGACCTCGAGCGAACCGGCCGGGTCGCCCTCCGGGGCGCCCGGCCGGCGCCATCTCGCCCGGCGCATCGACGTTCTGCCGTACGCCCTCGTCGGACCGCTCGCCGTCTTCATCGTCGCGCTCGCGCTTGTGCCTGCGGGCATGACGATCGTCCAGTCCTTCTACCGGGTGCAGGCCCTCAACCCGCCCAACCGGTTCGACGGCCTCAACAACTTTCGTCGGTTGTTCAGCGACACGGCAGTGCGGCAGAGCGTCGGCAACACTGGCCTCTACGTCCTCATCGGGGTCGCGCTCTCGACCGTGCTCGGCATCGCCATGGCGATGACGCTGCAGCGGCCGTTCCGCGGCAGGGCGCTGCTCATCGGCGTGCTCGTCCTGCCGTGGGCGCTGCCCGGCGTGGTCGAGGGCATCATCTGGACCGGCATCTGGGACGCCAACACCGGGCTGCTCAACAGCCTGTTGAAGTCGACCCACCTGATCACCCACTACCAGGTTTTCCTTGGCCAGCACCGGTTCCGCACGATCGCGGCCATCGAGCTGGTCCAGGTCTGGCAGATGACGCCGTTGTCTGCGCTGCTCGTCCTGGCCGCACGGCAGAACATCCCGGAGGAGCTCTTCGAGGCGGCCAACCTCGACGGTTGCTCGCCGTGGAAGGCCTTCTGGCGCATCACCTTGCCGTTGGTCCGACCCGGCGTGGCCATCGCGATGGTCCAGGCGTTGATCGCGACGCTCAACGTGTTCGACCAGCCGTACATCCTCAACGGAGCCGCTCCCACGGGGGCGTCCGTGACCATGCAGACCTACTTCATCAGCTTTCAGAACCTCGACTTCGGCGAGGGCTACGCGCTGTCGCTGCTGATCACCTTGGTGACCCTGGTGGGCTCGTTCCTCGTGGTCAGACTCGTCTACCGAACGGTGGACTTCTGATGCGGCGCAGGCCCTGGGGACGTCGCGCAGGCGTGGCCTTCATCCTGGTGTGGTCGCTGCTGCCGATCTACTGGGCGTTCAACACGAGCCTGCAGACCGACAACCAGGTGGTCTCCAAGCCCGCCCACTACCTGCCGCCGACGCCCACGCTGCACAACTACCGCACGCTGCTCAGCGGGTCGGGCGACGTCGCCGACGCGGTCCGCCGCTCGACGGTGAACATCTTCATCGAGTGCGGCGCGGCCACCGTCATCACCGTGGTGCTGTCCACGCTGGCGGCGTACGCGTTCGCCCGCATGACGTTCCGCGGACGCAACGTGCTGTTCTACGCGGTGCTCGCGACGATGGCGTTCCCGGCCTACACGACGCTGATCCCGCTCTACCGCATCATGAGCACCTTCGGTCTGGTCAACACCTACACCGGCATCGTGCTGGTCTACGTGTCCGGCTTTCTGCCGCTCGCCACCTGGATCCTGCACAGCTACATGTCCAGCCTGCCGCTCGCCCTCGAGGAGGCCGGCGAGATGGACGGCGCCAGCCGGATGCAGGTGCTCTGGCACATCGTGCTGCCGCTGGCCCTGCCCGGTGTCGTCTCGACCGCGATCATCACGTTCCTCTTCGCGTGGGCGCAGTTCCTGTTCCCGCTGGTGCTCTCCAGCGATCTGTCGACGCAGCCGCTGACCGTCGTCATCGCTGCGCTGCAAGGACGCCACACCGTGCCGTTCTCCTTGCTCAGCGCGGCAGGCGTCTTCGCGCTGGCGGTTCCGGCCTTCGTGACCATGACCCTCAACCGGTACATCGTGAGCGGCTTGCTCTCCGGCAGCGTCAAGTGACCCACCAGTCATTCCTTCAAGAAGAGACGGTGCCATGTCCGACCTAGAGTTCCGATCGCTCGGCCGCATCACCTCCGAGGAGATCGCCAGCCAGCCCTCCTGCTGGGAGAAGGCCGCCACCATGGCGACCGATGGGGTACGGGGGCTGCCGCGCTCGGGCGAGCGGGTCCTGGTCCTCGGTTGCGGCACCTCCTACTACGTCGCGGGTGCGTACGCGTGCCTGCGGGAGCAGTCGGGCCACGGGGTCACGGATGCCGTCATCGCCTCCGAGCTCACCGGCGTCACCCGGGACTACGACCGGGTGATCGCGCTGAGCCGGTCGGGCACGACGACCGAGGTCGTCCAGGCCCTGCGGCTGCTCGCGCCGGGCACGCCCGTGACGGCGGTGCTCGGCGAGCTCGGCACGCCCGTGGGCCAGCTGGCCACCGACGTCATCGACCTCTCGTTCGCCGATGAGCACAGCGTCGTACAGACCCGGTTCCCCACGACCCTGATCACGTTGCTCCGGGCCCATCTCGGCCTGTCGACCCGCGAGCTGGCGGCGCTGGCGGCGGCTGCTCGC
Source organism: Acidothermaceae bacterium B102 (assembly GCA_033097465.1). Taxonomy (GTDB): domain Bacteria; phylum Actinomycetota; class Actinomycetes; order JAWWOL01; family JAWWOL01; genus JAWWOL01. Next base: position 92,558 of record AP028633.1, on the reverse strand, counting down.
CGGGCCCTGTCCGAGCCGGTCGTCGAGCCGCAGCCCCGCCAGCTGGTCGTGCTCGGTCGCGGCTGGGCGGCACCACTAGCGCAGGAGGCAGCGCTGAAGTGCCGCGAGTCGGTCGGCATGTGGGCCGAGGCCTACGCGACGGGGGAGTACCGGCACGGGCCGATCAGCGTGGCCGGTCCGGGCACCCTGGTCTGGGCCTTCACCCCCATGACCGAGATCGAGGCCGCTGCCGTCGAGGCGACCGGCGCCACCCTACGTCAGGGCAGCAACGACCCGCTGGTTGAGCTGGTGTCGGTGCAGAAGCACGCCGTCGCGTGGGCCGCCGCCGCAGGGCGCGACGCCGACCTGCCCCAGCACCTGTCCCGCTCGGTCACCAACGTCTGAGCTGCCCACGCCCGTGGCAAGTCAGACTGTGCTGACGGCGAGGAGCTGGACGGCCGCGTCGATGGCGTCCCTGGTCTCCAGCGCCTGACCGAGCGGCCCGGCCAGCAGGAAGGCGAAGGTCACCAGATGGCCGGCGTCGTCGATGACCCAGCCGCTGAGAGAGCGCATCCCGTTGAGGCTGCCGGGCTTTGCGTGAACCCGGCCCGCGATCGCGCAGAACCGGTCGCGGAGCGACCCGTCGACGCAGCCGATGGGCACGCCGGTATCGATCAGCGGACCCAGTCGGCGGTCTCGCCGGATCGCTTCGAGCCAGCTCACCTCACCGTCAGCACTCTGCAGGTCGAGGGTGGACAGTCCTGAGCCGTCGACCATGTTGCCGCCGAGGCGCACCCCCAGCCGGGCGGCTTCGGCTCGGATGACCTTGACGCCTCCCAACTGGGTGCCGTCACCGCTGGCCGCCCCGACGTCCAGCAGCAGCGTCTCGGCGTAGAAGTTCACCGAGGTCTTCAGCATGTCCCTGACGACTGCCCACAGCGGCTCGGATGCGGTGCTGGCCAGCGGTCGTAGTGCCTTGGTCGGACGGCCGATGCGGAAAGGCCCGTGCACCGTGATGCCCGCTTGGGTGAGAGCTCGCTGGAGTGCCAGGAGGTTGCCGGTGGTGGGGTTGGCCCGGTAGTCCGCGTCGAGACGCCAGCTGTCACGGTCGACGGCGAAGGCCGACAAGGGTCCGGGGTCACCCGGGTCCAGCGAGGTGGTCCCGACCGGGGCGTAGCGCACTCGGGCAAAGAGGGTGTCGTCGAGCAGGATGCCGCCGGTCACGGTGCGCAGCCCGCCGGCGTGCAGCTGGTGGGCGAGGTCGTCGAGGCCGGCGTCGGTCAGTGTCGGGTCTCCGCCGCCGGTGACGACCAGGCCCCCGTGCAGGACGCCGTGCGGGTCGGCGGCATGCGTCGACCCGATCCTGGTGCGGAAGCGGTGGGCCGGACCCAGCACACGCAAGGCGGTGTAGCCCGTGATCAGCTTCTCGGTGGACGCGGGGTTGAGGGCGGTGGAGGACCCGCGCGCGAATACCGTGCCTGCGCCGGCGACGTCGACCCGTACGGACATCGCGGTCGCCCCGCTGGCGGCGAGCCCGGCATCGAGGGCCGCCTCCAGCGCATCGAACGAGTGCGACGGTGAGGCCGAGGCAGGCCCGGCGGCCGCGAGGACAAGGGCGCAGGACGCCAGTACGGCTGCAGTGCGGCGCGCTCGTTTCATCGCTGCATGGTCCCATCCCAGACACTGCATCGCGAGAGCCCTGGCGCCCGGCGCGACGGGCGGCTGAGTCAGGGCCTGCTAGCGCACCTGGACGGAAGTCCGCCGCCGACGGTGGACGAGGCTTGCGGCCTGGCGACGGCGCAGCACCTCAGCGTGTCGGGTCAGCCACAGGCAGACTGCCGCGATCGGAAGCTCGAACACCACTGCGCTGGCCACGGCCTGGGCCAGATCTGCCCCGGGGCTGGCGCCGGTGATGTCGAACCAGGCATCGACGATCAGCAGGGTCCCTGCCACTGTCGCGGCGACTTCCACCAAGGTGGAACGCCGCTGGGCCAGCCACATCAACGCGCCAAGGGCTGCGACCAGCGCCACGTCGAAGCCGACCCAGGTCAGGTCGTAGTGCCGGGTGAGGTGTCGATGGGGAAGGGTGACGGCTAACCACACGGTCCAGGGCACCAACCCCAGCGCCATCAACAGGAACGCCGGGGCTGCCCATCGCGGCATGGGGACCTGCACCGCCTCGACCGGCACCGGCGTCGGTTGGTCCGGGGCCGAGGAGGTGCGGTCGGCCGAAACGGTCTCACGCAAGGCTTCAGGGGTGCTCACGGACGCTGGGATGCCCCGCGCCGTCCTCTCTGAATCCCGCGGCCGGGGTTCCGGTTGATCATCGAAGCGTCCACGGTGGGGCTCCCCGCTGCTGATCCGAGGGGTGACGGATAGATTGCCGGGTACGGCCACACTCAGCCGCGACGAGGAGGTCGGCATGGTCACGCGTGCACAGGTGCTGGGGCTCGTCGAGCGCGGGCGGTCGTACGAGGAGGCTGCCGGCGATCTCGGGATCACGGCCGGCCAGGCGTACATGATCGCCACGGGCACCCCTGCTGACGGCAGCATGGCGCTGACCCCCGAGGAGCGGGTCCGGCCGGGAGTGCTGCCCGAGAGCACCCAGCGACTGTCCAACCCGCCGCACGTCAACCCGACGGTCAAGCCCGAGGTGCTGGCCTGGATCCGCGAGCGGGCCGCCCGCGACCTGGCGCAGGGCTGACATGGGCGTCAAGACGTTCCTCGAGAGCTGGCCGGTCTACCGCCAGCTGACCGGCACCGACCCGCTCGGCCGTGGCGAGGCGGCCATGTCGAAGAAGACGGCCAACCTCACCTCGCGCAACACCGAGGCCGACCGGGTGGTCAAGTCGGTGTGCCCCTACTGCGCCGTCGGCTGCGGTCAGAACGTGTACGTCAAGGACGACAAGGTCATCCAGATCGAAGGCGACCCGGACAGCCCGATCAGCCGGGGTCGGCTGTGCCCCAAGGGCTCCGCCAGCCTGCAGCTGACCACCGGCGACGCCCGCGGCCAGGAGGTGCTGTACCGCAGGCCGTACGGGACTGAGTGGGAGCGCCTCGACCTCGAGACCGCCATGGACATGGTCGCCGACCGGGTGCTCAAGGCCCGCGAAGAGACGTTCGTCTGGGACACCGAGGACGGCGAGCGGGTCCGCCGCACCATGGGCATCGCCAGCCTGGGCGGGGCCACGCTGGACAACGAAGAGAACTACCTCATCAAGAAGCTGTTCACCTCGCTCGGCATCGTTCAGGTCGAGAACCAGGCTCGGGTCTGTCACAGCTCGACCGTCGCGGCCCTCGGTACGTCGTTCGGTCGTGGTGGCGGCACAACCTACCTGCAGGATCTGCAGAACGCCGACTGCATCGTCATCGAGGGCTCCAACTTCGCCGAGGCCCACCCGGTCGGTTTCCAGTGGGTCATGGAGGCCAAGGCACGCGGTGCCAAGGTGATCCACATCGACCCGCGGTTCAGCCGGACCAGCGCGCTGGCCGACATCTTCGTCCCGATCCGCGCCGGCACCGACATCGTCTGGCTGGGCGCGCTGATCAACTACGTGATCGAGAACGACAAGTACTTCCGTGACTACGTGGTCAACTACACCAACGCGGCGACCCTGGTGAGCGAGGACTTCCAGGACACCGAGGACCTCGGCGGCGTCTTCTCCGGTCTCGACGAGGAGAGCCACGCGTACAACACCGACTCCTGGCAGTACGCCGGGGTCAAGGCCACGGCGGCGTCCGGATCCCGCGACTCGCAGTACGACGCCCGTACCACGTCGGCCGCCCCTGACGACGAGCCGGCGCCCGGCCCGCACTTCGACGAGACGCTGCAGCACCCGCGCAGCGTCTTCCAGGTGCTCAAGCGGCACTACTCCCGCTACACCTGGGAGATGGTCGAGGAGATCTGCGGCGTGCCGCGCGACCAGTTCGAGCAGGTCGCCCAGGTGATCACTGACAACAGCAACCGCGACCGCACCACCGCGTTTGCCTACGCTGTCGGCTGGACCCAGCACACCGTGGGGGTGCAGTACATCCGCACGGCCAGCATCCTGCAGCTGCTGCTCGGCAACATCGGCCGTCCCGGCGGCGGCATCCTCGCTCTCCGCGGCCACGCGTCGATCCAGGGCTCCAGCGACATCCCGACGCTCTTTGACCTGCTACCCGGCTACATCCCCATGCCCAAGGCACATCTCAGCCAGTCACTGGCCAACTTCATCCAGGCGGACAAGGCCGACAAGGGCTACTGGGCCAACCTCGACAAGTACCTCATCAGCTTGCTGAAAGCGTGGTGGGGACCCAACGCCACAGCCGACAACGACTACGCCTTCGACTACCTGCCACGTATTACCGGCAGCCACAGTACGTACGACACGGTGCTCGAGCAGCTCAAGGGACACTGCAAGGGCTACTTCCTCATGGGGCAAAATCCCGCGGTCGGCTCGGCCAACGCCAAGATGCAACGGCTGGCCATGAGCAACCTCGAATGGCTGGTGGTACGCGACTTCAGCCTCATCGAGAGCGCCACGTGGTGGAAGGACGGCCCGGAGATCGAGTCGGGCGAGCTGCGCACCGAAGAGCAGGGCACCGAGGTGTTCTTCTTCCCGGCGGCCTCGCACACCGAGAAGTCCGGCAGCTTCACCAACACCAATCGCTTGCTGCAGTGGCGATTTGCGGCGGTCGAGCCAAGCGGCGAGGCGCGCAGCGACCTGTGGTTTATGTACCACCTGGGCAAGCGGATCAGGGCCCGGCTGGCCGGGTCGACCGACGAGCGCGACCGTCCGGTGCTCGACCTCACCTGGGACTACCCGACCGAGGGCTCGCACGACGAGCCGATCGGCGAGGCCGTCCTGGCCGAGATCAACGGCTGGGGTGCGGACGGCAAGCCGCTGAGCACGTACGAGGACTTGAAGGCTGACGGCACCACCTCGTGCGGTGCCTGGATCTACTGCGGCGTCTACAAAGACGGCGTCAACCAGGCGGCGCGGCGCAAACCGGCCAAGGAGCAGACCTGGGTCTCGCCGGAGTGGGCGTGGGCCTGGCCGGCCAACCGGCGGACGCTCTACAGCCGCGCGTCGGCGGACCCCGACGGCAACCCGTGGAGCGACCGCAAGGCGCTGGTCTGGTGGGACGAGGCACAGGGCAGGTGGACCGGCCACGACACCCCGGACTTCCCGCCCACCAAGTCGCCGCACTTCCGGCCCGGCCCCGACGACACGGGGGTCGACGCCATCAGCGGCATCGACCCGTTCATCCTGCAGAGCGACGGCAAGGGCTGGCTCTACACGCCGGTCGGGCTGATCGACGGTCCGATGCCGACGCACTACGAGCCGCAGGAGTCGCCCTTCGACAACCTGCTCTACAAGCAGCAGCGCAACCCGGTACGTCGTGCCGTCGAGGACAAGAACAACCGCTACGCGCCCTCGGGCGACCAGCCGGGCTCGGACGTCTACCCCTACGTCGTCACGACCTATCGCGTGACCGAGCACTTCACCGCCGGCGGCATGACGCGCTGGCTGCCCTACCTCGCCGAGCTCCAGCCGGCGATGTTCGTCGAGGTCTCACCCGAGCTGGCCGCCGAGCGCAAGCTCGACAATGCCGGCTGGGCAACGATTGTCACCGCGCGTGGGGCGATCGAGGCGAGAGTGCTGGTCACCGACCGCATGTCCCCGCTGCGGGTCGGTGGACGCACCATGCACCAGATCGGCATGCCGTACCACTGGGGTCCCAACGGGGTGACGACCGGTGACGCGTTCAACGAGCTGTCGTCGCTCTCCCTCGACCCCAACGTGCACATCCAGGAGGTCAAGGCGCTCGCGGCCGACATCAGGCCCGGGCGGCGTCCGCGAGGCGCGGCGCGGCTGCGATACGTCGAGGGTTTCCAGCAGCGGGCGGGTATCACCGCCCTCACCGGTCAGGAGACCTGAGTGAGCGACATCGACCTCAAGGCCATGTTGTACGGGCTCCAGCCCGAGGTGGCCAAGGACTCCGGCCATGTCGACGCGCCACCGCGCATGGGCTTCTTCACCGACACCAGTCTCTGCATCGGCTGCAAGGCCTGCGAGGTGGCGTGCAAGGAGTGGAACGACGTCCCCGAGGACGGCATCAACTTCACCGGCATGTCCTACGACAACACGGTGAGCCTCGGCGCCGACACCTGGCGCCACGTGAAGTTCATCGAGCAGCCCAAGGCGCTCGGCAACAACTTCTCCGGCCTGCGCGCGCCGGCGGCACCGTCGGTCGACCTCGGCATGCCGGCGTTCGCCAAGCCTGGCGAGACGCTGGGCGAGGATGGTGCCACCGAGTTCCGCTGGCTCATGGCGTCCGACGTGTGCAAGCACTGCACCCACGCCGCGTGCCTCGACGTGTGTCCGACAGGGGCGCTGATCCGTACCGAGTTCGGCACTGTCGTCGTGCAGCAGGACGTCTGCAATGGCTGTGGCTACTGCGTTCCCGCCTGTCCCTACGGCGTCATCGACAAGCGCGAGGAGGACGGCCGGGTCTGGAAGTGCACGCTCTGCTATGACCGACTCGGCGAGGGCCAGGAGCCCGCGTGCGCCAAGGCGTGCCCGACCGAGTCGATCCAGTTCGGGCCGCTCGACGAGCTGCGGCTGCGGGCCCAGACCCGGGTCGAGCAGCTGCACGCCGGCGGGGTGCTCGATGCCCAGCTCTACGGCGAGAGCCCGGTCGACGGGGTCGGCGGCGACGGGGCGTTCTTCCTGCTCCTCGACAAGCCTGAGGTGTACGGGCTGCCGCCGGACCCGATCGTCACCACCCGCGACGTGCAGAGCATGTACCGGCACGCGGCGGCGGCGGCGGGCGCCCTGCTGGCCGGCGTCGCGCTGTGCTTCGTGGGGCGGCGGCCATGACCGACGTCACCAAGCAGGGACTGGTCGGCGAGCGGCCCGGTCGCGAGGCCATGATCGGCGCCCATGGCACCACCGAACGCTTCCGGGGCGGCCGCAAGCGCCGTCGCCGGGGCGGCGAGCAGCTCATGGTGCCCCCCGCAGAGCCGGTCTCGTACTACGGCCGCCCCGTCATCAAGGCTCCGGTGTGGTCTGCGCGCGACATCGCCGGCTACCTGTTCACCGGGGGGCTGGCCGGTGCCTCGTCCGTGGTTGCCGGTGGGGCCGAGCTGACCGGCCGGCCGGTGCTGGCCCGTGCGGCCAAGGTGACGGCGCTCGGCGCAGTCAGCGTCTCGGGCGTGCTGCTGGTCCACGACCTTGGCCGGCCCGAGCGGTTCTACAACATGCTGCGGGTGTTCAAGCTGACCTCGCCGATGAGCGTCGGCTCCTGGATCCTCACCGCCTACGCACCGTTCGCCGGCATCGCCGCCCTCACCGAGGTCACCGGTTGGTTCCCCACGGTCGGCCGTGGTGCGACCCTGGTGGCCGCCGGTGTCGGCCCGGCGGTGGCCTCGTACACCGGGGTCCTCATCGCCGACACCGCCGTTCCGGCCTGGCACGAGGCCTACCGCGAGCTGCCGTTTGTCTTCGTTGCCTCGGCGGCGATGGCCGCTTCCGGCGCGGGGCTCATCTGCGCGCCGGCCAGCGAGACGCTTCCGCTCCGCCGTGCAGCCGTGCTGGGCGCTGTCGTCGAGCAACTCGCCGCGCACCGCATGGAGTCGCATGGCCTAGTCTCCGAGCCCTACGACCTCGGCAAGTCGGGGCGCCTGTTGCGCATCGCCCGCGGGCTCGCGATCGGCGGCGCTGTCGGTGCCGCGCTCGGTGGCCGCAACCGGCTGGTGGCGGCCGCGTCGGGCGCCGCTCTGGTGGCCGGGTCGGCGTGCACGCGCTTCGGCATCTTCCAGGCCGGCATGCAGTCGGCCGAGGACCCGAAGTACACGTTGCAGCCGCAGCGCGACCGGCTCACCGCCGCGGGGCGCTAGTGCACCAGAGCCCAGGCGGGGCCGACTTCCGGCGCGGGTCCTGGCCCACGTCCGGACCCGAGCGCACCGAGGTACGGACGGTGGCCGAGCACCAGGCGGTCGTCGGGGCGCTGCTGCCGCGGTTGCCGGCGCGGCTCGTCGACCTCGCCCACGCCGCCGGGCGCGTACTCGCGGCCGACATCGTGGCCGACGCGCCGTTCCCCGCGTTCACCTGCTCGGCTATGGACGGCTACGCGGTCAGCTCACGCGACGTCGCCGAGGCCGAGCCCGAACATCCGGTGCGCCTGCGGGTTACCGACGACGTGCCGGCGGGCCGGGGCGATGGACCGGCGCTGGCCCGCGGGTGCGCCCACCGCATCATGACGGGCGCTCCCTTGCCGACGGGTGCCGACGCCGTGGTCGAGGTGGAGGCCACGCGTTGCGTCGGCGAGGTCGTCGAGGTCTTCGTCGGCGCCGACCCCGGTCGCCACGTCCGTCGGCAGGGCGAAGATGTGCCGGTCGGCCTCCCGTTGCTCCCTGCGGGCACAGTGCTCGGATCGATGCAGCTCGGGCTGCTCGCCGCCGTGGGCCACGCACAGGCCAGCGTGTGGCCGGCGCTCCGCGTGCTGGTCGTGTCGGCGGGGTCCGAGCTGGTGGCACCTGGCACACCCGCCCGGGCAGGGTCGACGTACGACTCCAATGGCGTGATGCTGGCGACCGCTCTGCGTGACGCGGGTGCTGAGGCCGTGCTGCTTGCCGGCATCCCCGACGACGTGTCGGTCCTGCGCGCGTCGCTGCGCGCGGCGTTGGCCGACGTCGACCTCGTGGTGACGAGTGGTGGAGTGAGCGCCGGCGCGTACGAGGTGGTCAAGGAGGCCCTGGGCGACGTGGACTTCGTCGAGGTCGCGCTGCGCCCCGGTCGCCCGCAGGGGGCTGGTCGGTACGAGGGCGTGCCGGTCGTCGCGTTTCCTGGCTCACCGATCGCCGCGCTGGTCTCGTTCGAAGTGCTGCTGCGCCCGGCCTTGCGCGCTGCCATGCGTTATCCGGACGTCGACCGCCCGCGGGTGGCGGTGCGGTTGTCCGAGACGTTGACATCGCCCGACGGCCTGCGCCACTACGTGCGGGGGGTGCTCGACGAGACGCAGGCGACGGTCACGCCGGTGACCGGCCACGAGGGCCACTACCTGCGCTGGCTGGCGAGCGCCCACTGCCTCATCGACATACCCGAGGACGTCACACGGCTCGAGGCCGGCACCATCGTCGAGGCGTGGCAGCTGGCCTGAGTGGCTGTCAGGGCCGCGCCTCGGGCGCTCCGTGCTCAGCCGTCCACTGCGCCGCGAGCGCGCTGAGCTGGGCGGCGAACGACTCGATGTCGGCCACGTCGCCGCCAGCCCGCCCCGCGGCCAGTCCAAGCAAGAACGTCGTCAGTGGAGCCGCAGGCCGGGCCACCCCGTGGGCGACGTCACGGGCCAGGTCGAGCACCAGGTCGCGGTGTGTCGACCCCGTTGTGGGATCGAGCCCCGTCAGGGCTGACGCCTGAGCCAGCCACTCCTCCAGCACGTTCATGCCAGCTCCTCGGCTCGTCGCAGGTCTTCCGGGGTGTCGCAGTCCCGCCAGGGTTCCGGTCGGTACGTGCCCAGCTCCGTGGGGGTCACCCGTACGAAGGAGAGCGCGGACAGCAGCCGGCCCAGGGCCAGGCCCTGCGGAGGCCCCGCGCGCTCGAGCAGCGGACGCAGGGCGGCGGTGCGCCAGACGCCGGCGAGCAGCTGGTCCCGGCCGGTGTCGTCGACCAGCAGCGCCCCGTCGTTGGTCGTGAGCGACGACTGCAGCGTGGCCAGCACCGGCGCGGTGAGGAACGGCAGGTCGGCGGCCAGCAGGGCAACGAGGGGGGCGGTGACGTGGGGCAGGCCGGCGGCCAGGGCTGCAACGGGTCCACCGCCGGGTGGCGACTCCTGGGCGAACACCACGGGCCGCGACGTCGGCCGGTCGGGCCCGACCACGACCACCGTGACGCAGCCCGCGCACGCGGAGAGCACCCGGTCGAGCAGTGAGCTGCCCGCGACGACGAGGGCCGGCTTGTCGAGGCCGCCCATGCGCTCGCCGCGGCCGCCGGCCAGGATCACCGCGTCCATCGGCTCAGCGGCGTCGGCCATGCTACGACTCTAGGGGTGCGGGCTTGCACCCTGCGCGCCCAGGGCAGACGCTGGTGGGGACGGAGGTGTAGACGTGGGCAGGGTGACCACCAGGCGCAGCGTGACCCGCATCACGGGCGAGAGCCAGGTACGGCGGCCCGACACGCTCGTCGTCGAGGAGCCGCTCGAGATCAGGGTCGGCGGCCGCGCGCTGTCCGTGACGATGCGCACGCCCGGCGACGACTTCGACCTGGTGACCGGCTTCCTCACCACCGAGGGCGTGACCGGCGGTGCCGATGACATCAGCACCATCCGCTACTGCGCCGGCGCCACGGTCGACGGCGAGAACACCTACAACGTTGTTGACGTCGATCTCGCCCCTGGTGTCGCCCCGCCCGACGTCTCGCTCGAGCGCAGCTTCTACACCACCAGCTCGTGCGGGGTCTGTGGCAAAGCAAGCATCGACGCGATTCGTACGCAGACCCGGTGGCCGGTGTCGGGAGACGACTGCACCGTGTCTGCGGCGACGCTGACCGGTCTGCCCGACTCGCTGCGTGAGGCCCAGAAGGTGTTCGACCGTACGGGCGGCCTGCACGCGGCGGGCCTGTTCACCGTTGAGGGCGAGCTGCGCGTGCTGCGTGAGGACGTCGGCCGGCACAACGCGGTCGACAAGGTCATCGGCTGGGCCGCCCGCGAGGGTCTGCTGCCGCTGCGCGGCCATGTCCTGATGGTCTCGGGGCGAGTGTCGTTCGAGCTGACCCAGAAAGCGCTCATGGCCGGGATCCCCGTGCTGGCAGCGGTTTCCGCGCCGTCAAGCCTCGCCGTCGATCTCGCGGAAGACGTCGGCATGACTGTCGTCGGCTTCCTGCGCGGCGACACGATGAACTGCTACACCGGAGTGCAGCGGGTCACCTGAGGCGCAAAGCGACGTCTCCGGTGCGGTGGGTCAGTGCCCCGACTCGCAATTCTCCGCTGGACGGGGCTACTCGGACTCCTGCGGAGCTCGGCGTCCCGCCCAGGGAACCCCCCAGCGAGGCCAAGCCGGGTTCGGCGACAGGCCCACGTCGCTGTGCGCTTCTTCCCGGTTTCCGGCCTGTCGCACGATGTCCTTGGGGCCCGGTTGCCGTGCTGGGATTGCACACCAACTGCGGCGCTGCGGGTCTCTTTGTCCCGGTATCGAGGGGTCTCAGCCCACGTTTGTGTGCTTTCGCAGCACGGAAACAGCGTGACCGGCAGTAGGCAGGGGTCCGCGACGGCATGGTGCGACAGGCTCGTTTGGACAAGCTGCGCAGCCCTGACGTCCGTGGCCGCTGACCGATGGGGGTGAATCCGATGTTGTCTTGCGTCACGACCTTCACCCCACGAGAGTGATCATGGTCGGCCGCAGATTCGTTCCAGCCACCGACGGCACCTCGGGACGGGCCCCGTGGCCACGTCGCCGGCGTCGGAAGCCGATGACCGGTTGACGCAGCTCTGATTGCTCCCAGAGGTCACCTGAGCCTCAGGCGTGCGGGCGGGCCCAGACGAACGAACGCGGGCCGCGCCGGGCCCGTACCGCCGGCTTGCCTGCCCAACGGACCCGTGCGGTCCAGTGCCTGCCCAGCTGCATCTCGCCCACCCCATCCGTCGTGACCATCGTCAAGACAGCAGAGCGGGCGAGAAGCAGCGGTGATACGAGGTCAGCCCTCGTGCTTGAGCCAGACAGTCGCGAGCGGCGGCAGGACGAGCTGGGTCGAGTGCGGCTGGCCGTGCCAGGGCTCGTCGCCGGCGTGGACGCCGCCGAAGTTGCCGACTCCGCTGCCGGAGTAGTCGCCGGCGTCGGTGTTGACCACCTCGCGCCAGAAGCCACCGAGCGGCAGCCCGAGCTTGTAGTCGGAATGCGGGGTGCCGGAGAAGTTGGCGATGCAGGCGATCGTCGAGCCGTCAGAACCCTTGCGCAGGAAGGAGAACGCGTTGTTGCCGGCGTCGTTGGCGTCGATCCACTGGAAGCCGGCCGGGTCGTGGTCCTGGGTCCACAGCGCGGGGTTGTCGCGGTAGACGCTGTTGAGGTCGCGGACCAGGTTGAACATGCCGCGGTGGTCGGGGGTGTCAAGCAGCCACCAGTCGATCGACTTGGCCTCGGACCACTCCGACTCCTGGCCGAACTCGCAGCCCATGAAGAGCAGCTGCTTGCCCGGGTGGGCCCACATGTAGGCGTAGAGCGCGCGCAGGTTGGCGAGCTGCTGCCACCGGTCGCCGGGCATCTTGCGCAGCAGCGACCCCTTTCCGTGCACGACCTCGTCGTGCGAGAGCGGCAGCACGAAGTTCTCGGTGTAGGCGTACATCATCGAGAACGTCATCTGGTGGTGGTGATACTGCCGGTAGATGGGCGGGCGGCTCATGTAGTCGAGCGTGTCGTGCATCCAGCCCATGTTCCACTTGAAGCCGAAGCCGAGCCCGCCGAGGTGGGTCGGGCGCGAGACTGCCGGCCACGAGGTCGACTCTTCGGCGATCGTCACGATGCCGGGGACCCGCTTGTAGCAGGTGGCGTTCATCTCCTGCAGGAAGCCGATCGCCTCGAGGTTTTCGCGGCCGCCGAACTGGTTGGGCAGCCACTCGCCGTCCTTGCGCGAGTAGTCGAGGTAGAGCATCGAGGCGACGGCGTCGACCCGCAGCCCGTCGACGTGGAACTCCTCGAGCCAGAAGAGCGCGTTGGCCACCAGGAAGTTGCGCACCTCGGACCGGCCGAAGTTGAAGACCAGCGTGCCCCAGTCCGGCTGCTCGCCGCGGCGCGGGTCGGAGTGCTCGTACAGCGCGGTGCCGTCGAACTTGGCCAGCGCCCACTCGTCCTTGGGGAAGTGGCCGGGCACCCAGTCGACGATGACGCCGATACCGGCCTGGTGCATGCGGTCGACCAGCAGCCGGAACTCGTCGGGCGAGCCGAAGCGAGACGTCGGCGCGTAGTAGGAGGAGACCTGGTAGCCCCAGGAGCCGCCGAACGGGTGCTCGGCGACGGGCAGGAACTCGACGTGGGTGAAGCCGAGGTGGACGACGTACTCCACCAGCTCGTCGGCCAGCTGGGCATAGCTGCGCCCCTGCTTCCACGACCCGAGGTGCACCTCGTAGGTGCTCATCGGCCGGCTGTGCGGCGTCGACGCGGCCCGCTCGGTCATCCAGTCGCCGTCGTTCCACGTGTAGCCGGGGGTGAAGACGACCGATCCGGTACGCGGCGGGTGCTCGGTGGCGAACGCCAAGGGATCGGCCTTCTGCCGCAGAATGCCGTCGGCGCCGAGGATCTCGAACTTGTACGTCGTGCCGTCGCCGATGCCGGGGATGAACAGCTCCCAGACCCCGGACGAACCCAGCGTGCGCATGGGGTGGGCGCGGCCGTCCCAGTGGTTGAAGTCGCCGACCACCCGAACGCCGCGTGCCCCGGGGGCCCACACGGCGAAGGAGGTGCCGGTCACCGCGCCGTTGAGGCTGGGGAAGGTGTGGACCCGTGAGCCGAGCACCTGCCAGAGGTTTTCGTGGCGGCCCTCGCCGATGAGGTAGAGGTCGACCTCGCCCACCGTCGGGAGGTGCCGATAGGGGTCGTCGACAACCACGGGATCGCCGTCGTAGGCGACCCGGAGGCGGTAGTCGGGCACGGTGTCGCCGGCGAGCGCAGTGGCCCAGACCCCTTGGTGGACATGGGTCATCGGGTAGCGCTGGCTGCCGATCTCGACCTCGACAGAGCTCGCCTGGGGCCGCAGGGTTCGTACCGTGACGACCCCGTTGCGAGGGTGGGCGCCCAGGATCGAGTGCGGGTCGTGGAAGGCACCGGCGATCATCAGGTCGATCGTTGCGTGGTCGACCGGGTCAGGGGTGAGCTCGCCGCGCGGGGGCGGCGGGGGAGTCGCGGTCGTGCCGATGCTCTTGTCGGTCATGTCAGCCCGCCAACTTCTCGATGGTGCTCAAGGGGATCGTGACCCAGGTGGGACGGTTGCGCGATTCGTAGACGACTTCGTAGACGGCCTTGTCGAGCTCGTAGGCCCGCAGCAGTGCGGCCTCGGACCGCGGGTCGGTGCCGCCACCCTTGACGTAGCCATCGCAGAACGCCTCGCGGTTGCGCTCGGCCCACTCGAGCGCGCGATAGTCCAGCTGCGCCTCGGTGGGCCGCTCGGCGAGCAGATGCCTTGCGGCGTAGTCGAACGAGCGCAGCATGCCCGCCACGTCGCGTACGGGGCTGGAGAGCTCGCGTCGCTCGGCGAGGGACTTGGCGGGCTCACCCTCGAAGTCCAGCAGCACCCAGCCGAAGTCGGTGCGCATGACCTGGCCGAGGTGGAGGTCGCCGTGGACGCGCTGGAGCCGGGTCGAGCCGACGTCGGTGGCGAGCCGGTCGAAGATGGCGGCGATGGCGGTGGCGTGGGGCGCCAGCTCGGGAGCGACCGCGCAGGCGTAGTCGAGGCGCGCGTGCATCGTCGCGCCGATGGCCGCCAGCTCGTCGTGCCCGACCGTGCGGGTGGGGAGCACCCGCGCGAGGTCTTGGTGAACCTCGGCGGTGGCCTGCCCGAGGCGCTCCGCCTCGGCGGCGAAGTCGCCGCCGACCTCGTCAGCGTGCAGGTCGCCCTCGGCGAACAGGTCGCGCACGCTGTTGAGCGCCAGTGCCCAGCCCTCGGTGCCGAAGGCGAGGAACTCCTGCATGAGCGCGAGGGTGGACGGCTGGCCGTCGAGGGAGCCTTCGATCCAGCCCACCGGTTTGGCGATGTGCGGCGAGTCGGCCGCGGCCAGAGCGGTGGTGAGCTCGAGGTCGGGGTTGAGGCCGGGCTGCACCCGCCGGAACAGCTTGAGGATGTAGGAGTCGCCGAAGACCAGCGAGCTGTTGGACTGCTCGTTGGTCAGCAGCCTGCTGTGGATGGTCGTGTCAATCGGAGCGCTGCCCGAGGCGAGGAAGCGCAGGTCGCCGACCGTGCGCCCCTGCGCGATGGCCGACAGCAGCACGCCGGTGAGCTCAGGGTCGTACACCGCGTCGAAGACGGACCGGTTGTCGAGCCAGCCGATGCGGGCGTGCTCGAAGCGCTCGTGACCCTCGACCCGCAGCCCGACGAGCAGCTGGTAGTGCTCGCCCTCGCCCTCGGCGTAGGACACGCCGACGATGACCTGGTGGAGCGCCGGGTCGCCCTCGAGGAGCGGGATGTCGTCCTCGACCTGGAGCGCGGTGATGGCTCGCCCCTTGCCGCCGAACCACCGCTGCTGCGGCAGCCACTCGGAGATCAGCTCGGCGAGCCTGGCATGGTCATCGATCATCGCGGGTCCTCAAAACGGGTGATGCGGAACCAGAAGAAGCCGTGGCTCGCCACCGTGAGGAGGTAGGGCAGGTCGCCGATGCGCGGGAAGTGAACACCTCCGACGAGTTCCACGGGGGTGCTGCCCTCAAACCGCCGCAGGTCGAGCTCGACCGGCTGCGGGAAGCGGGACAGGTTGTTGACGCAGAGGACGACATCGTCGCCGAACTCGCGGACGAAGGCCAGGATGCACGGGTTGGCCGACCCGATCTCGGTGTAGGTGCCCTGCCCGAAGGTGGGGTGCCGCTTGCGCACGTCGATCATCTGGCGGGTCCAGTTGAGCAGCGAGTTGGTGGTACGCGACTGCGACTCGATGTTCAGCGACTGGTAGCCGTAGACGGGGTCCATGATGACCGGCAGGTAAAGCCGCTGCGGGTCGCAGGTCGAGAACCCCGCGTTGCGGTCGGGTGACCACTGCATGGGGGTACGGACACCGTCGCGGTCACCGAGGTAGACGTTGTCGCCCATGCCGATCTCGTCGCCGTAGTAGAGAACCGGCGAGCCGGGCAGCGAGAGCAGCAGCGCGGTGAACAGCTCCATCTGGTCGCGGGAGTTCTCGAGCAGCGGGGCGAGTCTGCGGCGGATGCCGACGTTGGCCTTCATCCGCGGGTCGCGGGCGTACTCGGTGTACATGTAGTCGCGCTCTTCGTCGGTGACCATCTCGAGGGTGAGCTCGTCGTGGTTGCGCAGGAAGATGCCCCACTGGCAGTTGTCCGGGATCGCCGGTGTCTGCGCCAGGATCTCGGAGATGGGGTAGCGCTGCTCGCGCCGGACCGCCATGAAGATGCGGGGCATCAACGGGAAGTGGAACGCCATGTGGCACTCGTCGCCGTCGCCGAAGTAGTCGACGACGTCGGCCGGCCACTGGTTGGCCTCGGCCAGCAGCACGCGGTCCGGGTAGAGCTCGTCGATCTGCTTGCGCAGCTTCTTCAGGTAGTCGTGCGTCTCGGGGAGATTCTCGCCGTTGGTGCCCTCGCGGACGTAGAGGTAGGGCACCGCGTCGAGCCGGAAGCCGTCGATGCCGAGGTCGAGCCAGAAGCTCAGCACCTCCAGCATCGCGTCCTGCACCTTGGGGTTGTCGAAGTTGAGGTCGGGCTGGTGGCTGAAGAACCGGTGCCAGTAGTACTGCCCGCGCACCGGGTCCCACGTCCAGTTGGACTTCTCGGTGTCGATGAAGATGATGCGGGCGTCGAGGTACTTGTCGTCGGTGTCGGACCAGACGTAGAAGTCGCCGTACGGCCCGGTGGGGTCGGAGCGGGACGCCTGGAACCACGGGTGGGCGTCGCTGGTGTGGTTCATGACCAGGTCGGCGATGACCCGCATGCCGCGCGCGTGGGCGGCGTCGACCAGCTGGACGAAGTCGCCGAGGTCGCCGAACTCCGGCAGCACCGCCATGTAGTCGGAGATGTCGTAGCCGCCGTCGCGCAGCGGCGACTGGAAGATGGGCAGCAGCCAGACGCAGTCGACGCCCAGCCACTGCAGGTAGTCGAGCTTTTGGGTCAGCCCGCGGATGTCGCCGGTGCCGTCGCCGTTGGAGTCGAAGAACCCACGGATGAGCACCTCGTAGAAGACGGCGCGCTTGTACCAGAGCGGGTCCCGCGACTGTGACGAGGTGTCGTCGGGGAACTCGGCGATCGTCACGGTGCGTCCTCTGTGTCTGCTGGTTGAGGGAGGTTGGGCCTACGGGTGACGGTCAGGACGTGGGCGGGCTGGGTGTACGGGTCGAGCCGGACGTAGGGATGCTCGCCCCACTGGTAGATCTCGCCGGTGAAGGCGTCGGTCACCGCGAACGTGTCCTGCCAGTCGAGGCCGAGGGCCGGCATGTCGAGCGCGAGCTGGCCGGAGCGTACGGAGTGCGGGTCGAGGTTGACCACCACGATGACGGTGTCGTCGACGCCGTCCTTGACGATGCGCTTGCTGTAGGCGATGAGCTCGTTGGAGCTGGTCTGGTGGAAGCGCAGGTTGCGCAGGTAGTGCAGCGCCGGGTGGGCCTTGCGGATGGCGTTGAGCGCGGCGAGGTGAGGCGCCAGGGTGCGGCCGTCGCGCTCGGCCTTGGCCCAGTCCCTCGGCCGCAGCTGGAACTTCTCCGAGTTGAGGTACTCCTCGCCGCCCGCCTTGAGCGCTTCGTTCTCGAACAGCTCGTAGCCGGCGTAGACGCCCCAGGCCGGGGACAGCGTGGCCGCCAGCGTGGCGCGAATGCTGAACATCGCCGGGCCGCCGTACTGCAGGGCGAACGGCAGGATGTCGGGGGTGTTGACGAAGAAGTTGGGCCGCATGTAGTCGTTGGCGGCGACCAGCTCGCGGCCGTACTCCTCGAGCTCCCACTTGGCGTTGCGCCACGTGAAGTAGGTGTAGGACTGGGTGAACCCGACCATGCCGAGCGTGTGCATCATCGGCGGCCGGGTGAAGGCCTCCGCCAGGAAGAGAACGTCAGGGTTGGTCGACTTGACCTGGTCGATGAGCCACTCCCAGAAGCCGACCGGCTTGGTGTGGGGGTTGTCGACCCGGAAGATCTTGACGCCGTGGGAGATCCACAGCCGCAGGATGCGCAGGCACTCCGCGTAGATGCCCTCGGGGTCGTTGTCGAAGTTGATCGGGTAGATGTCCTGGTACTTCTTCGGTGGGTTCTCGGCGTAGGCGATCGTGCCGTCGGCACGGGTGGTGAACCACTCCGGATGCTCCGTGGCCCACGGGTGGTCGGGCGAGGCCTGCAGTGCATAGTCGAGCGCGATCTCGATGCCGAGCGCGCGGGCCTCGGCCACGAAGAAGTCGAAGTCGGCGAAGTCACCGAGGTCGGGGTGGATGGCGTCGTGGCCGCCCTCGGCCGACCCGATGGCCCAGGGCGAGCCGGGGTCGCCGGGTGCGGGGGTCAGCGTGTTGTTGGGGCCCTTGCGGAACGACAGGCCGATCGGGTGGATCGGCGGGAGGTAGAGGACGTCGAACCCCATCGCCGCGACGGCCGGCAGTCGCAGCGCGGCCGTGCGGAACGTACCGGAGTGCCACTCGCCGGTCGTGGTGTCCTGGTGGGCGCCCTCGGAGCGCGGGAAGAACTCGTACCAGCTGGAGAACAGGGCGGCCTCGCGGTCGACCCAGACGTCGTAGCTCTCGGAGACCGTTAGCAGGTCGCGCACCGGTGCGCTGTCGAGCAGGTCGGCCACCGCGGGGGAGAGCGCGACCTCGAGCCGCTCCTCGAGCGACGCGTCGGCCGATCGCAGCCCCCGAGCCGCCGACGACAGCAGCTTGGCCGAAGGAGCGGGCAGGGTACGGGCCCCGCGGAGCAGCAGCGCGGCACCCTCCTCGAGCTCGAGCGCCACGTCGACACCGGCAGCGACCTTGACCTCGACGTTGTGCCGCCAGGTCGCGACCGGGTCGGCCCAGGCCTCGATCGCATAGCTCCACAGGCCCGGCTCGGTGAACGTCACCTGGGTCTCCCACCGGGCCAGCCCGTGGTTGATCTCGGTGAGCCGCACCGGCGGCAGCGCCTTGCCTGCGGGCGTGGTGAGCACGACGTCGGCGTTGACCGCGTCGTGGCCCTCGCGGAAGACCGTGCAGGCGACCGTGACGGTCTCGCCGACGACGGCTCGCGAGGACCAGCGGCCCGCGGCGACGGCGGGGCTGACCTCGGTGATAGGGATGCGTCCGATCTTCATCACCGCGACCTTACCCGCGTGCACCCGCGGGCAACGCCCCTCGCGAGCCAATCGTTTTCGAGCCGTTGCAGAGGAGATTTTCGGCATCAATCCCGGTGAGCCGGTCCAGCCGAGGGATCTGCGGCTCGCCGTGCGTGGCGGCCGCCCCAGGTGTCCGATTTGGGGTGCCGTGTCGGGCTCGTTTACAGGAATCGGTGACGCGCGTAACTCGGGATGACTAGTCTCTGCCCAGTGAGAGCCCTTCGCCGATTCACTGTCAGAGTGGCCCTACCGGAGCCGCTACAGCCCCTCTCCACGCTGGTCATGAACCTGCGTTGGTCTTGGCACGTCGCCTCGCGCGACCTGTTCGAGTCCATGGACCCGCAGGTATGGGCGGCGGTGAACGGCGACCCGGTCAAGTTGCTCGGCGCCGTCAGCCCCGCCCGGCTGGCCGAGCTCGCCGCTGACGAGGGTTTCCTCGCCCGGCTGGCCGAGGCCCACGCCGACCTGGAGAACTACCTCTCGAGCGACCGTTGGTATCAGTCGCTCGGCCCGGAGGCCCCCAAGGCCATCGGTTACTTCTCGCCGGAGTTCGGCATCACCGAGGTGTTGCCGCAGTACTCCGGTGGTCTCGGCATCCTTGCCGGTGACCACCTCAAGGCCGCCAGCGACATCGGCGTACCGATCATCGGGGTCGGCCTGCTCTACCAGCACGGCTACTTCTCGCAGTCGCTGTCCGCTGACGGATGGCAGCTCGAGCGCTACCCACCCATCGACCCGTACGGGCTGCCGCTCGAGCTCCTGCGCGCGGCCGACGGGTCACCCCTGCGGGTGGAGGTCGGCTTCCCCGGCGACCGCACCCTGCGCGCCCAGGTCTGGAAGGCCCAGGTCGGGCGTGTTCCCCTGCTCCTGCTCGACTCCGACGTCGAGGACAACGGACCCTCCGAGCGTGAGGTCACCGACCGTCTGTACGGCGGCAGCACCGAGCACCGTCTCCAGCAGGAGATGCTGCTCGGCATCGGCGGGGTGCGGGCCATCCGCGCCTACTGTGCGCTGACCGGTGCCCCCGAGCCCGAGGTCTTCCACACCAACGAGGGCCATGCCGGCTTCCTCGGCGTCGAGCGCATCCGTGAGCTTGCCGTCGACGAGAAGATGTCGTTCGACGAGTCGCTCGCGGCCGTCCGCGCCGGCACGGTCTTCACGACCCACACGCCGGTCCCGGCCGGCATCGACCGCTTCCCGCGCGAGCTCATCGCCTCGTACTTCGGGCCGGGTACGGAGTGGTCGTCGCTTCCCGTCGACCGCATCCTCGCCCTGGGCGCGGAGCCGGCCGGTGGTGACCCGCAGGTCTACAACATGGCCTACATGGGCCTGCGTCTGGGCCAGCGGGCCAACGGTGTCTCGATCCTGCACGGCGAGGTGAGCCGGGGCATGTTCGCCGGCCTCTGGCCGGGCTTCGAGGAGTCCGACGTGCCTATCGCGTCGGTCACCAACGGCGTCCACGCGCCCACCTGGGTCTCGCGTGAGATGCAAGAGCTGCTCGGCCGCGAGATCGGCGTGAGCATGGACGACGACGAAGAGGGCTGGACCCGCATCGACGCCGTCGACGGCGGTCAGATCTGGAAGACACGGGCCGACCTGCGTACCAACCTGGTCACCCAGATCCGCAGCCGGCTCCGGCAGTCGTCCATCCAGCGCGGAGCCACCGAGGCCGAGCTGGGCTGGATCGCCACCGCGTTCGACCCGGAGATCCTCACCATCGGGTTTGCCCGCCGGGTGCCCTCGTACAAGCGGCTGACCCTCATGCTGCGTGACCGCGAGCGGCTTACTGCGATGCTGCTCGACAAGGACCGCCCGATCCAGATCGTGATCGCCGGCAAGGCCCACCCGGCTGACGACGGTGGCAAGGCGCTGGTGCAGCAGATCGTCAAGTTCACCGACGATCCCAAGGTGCGCCACCGCATCGCGTTCTTGCCCGACTACGACATCGGCATGGCGCGCGACATGATGCCGGGCGTCGACGTCTGGCTGAACAACCCGCTCCGCCCGCTCGAGGCCTGCGGCACGTCCGGCATGAAGGTAGCCCTCAACGGTGGACTCAACCTGTCCATCCGCGACGGCTGGTGGGACGAGATGTTCGATGGCGCCAACGGCTGGGCGATCCCGTCCGCCGACGGCGTCGAGGACCAGGACCGCCGCGACGAGCTCGAGGCCAATGCGCTCTACGACCTGATCGAGAACAACGTGCGGGCCCGGTTCTACGACCGCGATGGCTCCGGCCTCCCGCCGCGCTGGCTCGAGATGGTGCGCCACAACCTGAAGAGCCTCGGCCCGCAGGTGCTCGCGTCGCGCATGGTGCGCGACTACGTCAACCAGCTCTACACCCCGGCAGCCGGCAGCTCGCGCGTCATGCTGGCCGACACCTTCGCCGCCGCCAAGGAGCTTGCCTCCTGGAAGGCGATGCTCCTGGGCAAGTGGTCCTCGGTACGGGTCGGTCACGTCGAGACCATCGGCGAGAGCGACAGTCCCGAGGTCGGCAACACGCTGAGCGTCCGCGCCAGCATCGACCTCGGTGGCCTGTCGGCGACCGACGTCGCAGTCGAGGTCGTCTACGGACGCGCCGACGACTACGACGTGCTGCACGACATCAGTGCCGTCACGCTCAGCCCCGACGGCACCGGTGAGGACGGTCTGCACCGCTACACCGGTGCGCTGCCCCTCGGCCGTACCGGGTCGTTCGGCTACAGCGTCCGGGTGCTTCCCTCGCACCCGTCGCTGGTCAACCCGGCCGAGCTCGGCCTCGTAGTCAATGCCTAACCGGCCTCACGGGGCCAACGCCCGACGTATCACCTAGAGCAGACACGAAAGCGGCTGGCTCCCTGAGGGAGCCAGCCGCTTTCGTCATGCCGGGCCAGGTGCGGGGGGCGCGGTCCTGGCCCGGCTGATCAGGGTCAGCTGCTGGATGAGCCGATCGTCACGGTCGCCGTCTTGGTCACGCCGTCGCGGGTGAACGTGATGGTCACCTTGTCGCCCGCGGTGTGCGAGCGGACGGTGGCGATCAGCGTGTCCGAGTCGGTGACGACGGTGCTGTCGATCTTGGTGATGACGTCACCCTTCTGCAGCCCGGCGGCTGCACCCGGCCCGCCGGCGGTCACTGCCTCGACCGTCACCGTGGTCTCGTCGGTGGTCTGGCTGGTGTTGTCGCCGACCGACAGGCCGATCTGGGCGTGGGTCGCCTTGCCGGTCGTGATCAGCTCCTGCGCGATGGTCTTGGCCAGGTTGATCGGGATCGCGAAGCCGACGCCGATGTTGCCGGACTGGCTGCTGCTCGACGAGCTGCCGAGCGACGCGATCGCACTGTTGATGCCGATCACGGCGCCGGTCGCGTCGACGAGCGCGCCGCCGGAGTTGCCGGGGTTGATGGCCGCGTCAGTCTGGATCGCGCCGAACACCGTGGCGACCGAGCTGGTGGTCGAGGTGTCCGAGCCGCCGGAGGTGGTGCCGCCGCCGAAGTTGCCGTACGGGCTGGTCTGCTGCTGCTGCTGGGACTGGTCGGCGGTGGTGTCGACCGGGCGGTTGAGCGCTGAGACGATGCCCGAGGTCACCGTGCCGGACAGGCCGAGCGGCGAGCCGACGGCGAGCACGGCGTCGCCGACCTTGACGCTGGAGGAGTCACCCAGGGTCGCCGCGGTGAGGCCGGTCTTGGTGACCTTGATGACGGCGAGGTCGGACGCGGTGTCACTGCCCACGATCTTGGCCGCGGCGGTGCTGCCGTCGTTGAAGTGGACGGTGATGGTGCCGCTGGTCTCGGCGGCGGCGATCACGTGGTGGTTGGTGAGGATGTAGCCGCTCGTGGTCAGGACGATGCCCGACCCGGTGTCGGACTCGCTCTGTCCGACCACGTCGATCGAGACGACGACCGGCAGCACCTTGGCCGCGATGGCGGCGTAGGACTGGGCGGTGGTCGAGGCGGCCGAGATGGTCTGCGGGTTGGCGCCGAGCGTGGTCGCGGCGGCAGCGGCGGGCAGCGCCACGGCGTTGCTCGACGATCCGAAGGTCGAGGCGGCCAGGCCGCCAGCGCCGCCGGAGACGAGCACGAGGGCAGCGAGCCCCGCGGTGACCTTCATCCGACCGCGGGACCGCTGGGCGGGGACGACCGGCTCGGGCTGCGGCAGCCAGCTCGGCGCCGGCGGCGCTGCGGGCGGGGGGGTGGTCGGATACGCGGCGAAGGTCGCGGGCTGCTCGACCGGCGTCGTCGCTTCGGCAGAGGGGCTTACGGACTCGTCTTCGAATCCGGCGTTCTCGCGAATGTCGCTCATCGTTTCTCCTCAGGTTCGGTAACCACACATTTGCCCGAGGATCTGAAGGGAACCTGAATTGTTCGCCATTGTTGCTGTCGGCTGCCTGGGAGGTTGCTGTCAGCCCGCGGGGACGCCGCCCGGTGCTCCCGCTGGGCCGCCGCTGGCGGGTGCGCCGCCGGCTGCCGGGGCGGCACTGCCGGTGGTCGTCGCGCCGCCAGCGGCCGCCGACGTGGTGCTGCTCTCGGTGACCGACGTCGCCGTCACGCCACCGCTGGCATCCGTGGTGCCCTGCACCACGATCGTCTGGCCGGCCTTGAGGTCCGCTGCCTTGCCGGTCGAGCTGACCGACAGCTTGGTCGCGCCAGACGTAGTTACCTTGACCACACTGCCATCCGTGGTCGTGACGTAGATGGTGGAGCCGTCGACGAGCTTGACCGTGCCGATGGTGGCGCCGCCCGTACCGTTGCCCGTTGCTTGTCCGGCGAACGCTCCAGTACGAGCTCCTGCGGCACCTGTCGCTGCTCCGCGGGAGGCCGCTGCCGTGCCCGACGCAGAGGTGACGCCCTCGTGCTTGGCGGTCAGCACGCCACCAGCGAACCCGCCGGCAGCGAGCAGAGCCGCCACCAGCAGGGTGCGTGCTGTCGGCGGCCGGCGCCACCATGGACGCGGCTCGACCGCTTCCGCGGGCCCAGCATTATCTGTTTCGGAGCCGACCTGGAATATTTCCCGGCTGTCGTGGTCAACGCTCATCGACGCAATTCCTTCAGGTTATTTTCAGGAATGGTGAACGTCACGGTCCGCCACCCGGCCCGCCGGCGCCGAAGCCTGCTCCGCCGCCGGTCAGGGTGCCGCCGCCGAGGGTGCCGCCGGTGGTACCGGTGGACCCCGTCGAGGTCGTGCTGGTGAGGGCGACGGACTGCCCGGTGGTGAGGCCGGAGGTGATGACGGTGTCGGTGTCGCCCTTGATGCCGACGACGACCGTGGTCCGGGTCTTCGTCTTGCCGCTGACGACGGTGACGGTCGAGACGCCGCCGGCGGTGGTGACCGCCGTGGTCGGTACGTACAGGACGCCGTCAGCCTCCTGGGTGATGACCGCGACGGTGCCGGACTGGCCGACCTTGAGGGTCGAGGGCTGGTTCGTCAGATCGAGGTAGACCGTGTAGGAGACGACACCGCTCGTCGCGGTGCCCGTCGACGAGATCGAGGCGATGGAGGCGGCGACGGGTGCGCTCGGCAGCGCGTTGAGGGTGACCGTTGCGCCCTGGCCGACCGTGAGCGACGCCGCGTCGTCCTCGGTAAAGCTCGCCGACACCTGCAGTCCGGTCACGTCGGTCAGGACGAGGAACCCGCTGTCGCCCGCGGTGACCGTGGCGGTCTTGCCGGCAATGGCGGGGGAGGCGACGGCCGTGCCGGTCGTGGTCGTGGTCGATGAGCTGGACGAGCTGGAGACCGAGCTGCCGACCATGCTCGCGATCGACTGCACGGTGCCGGAGGCTGCGGCCTTCAGCGTGGTCCCGGCCAGGGTCCGCCGAGCGGAGGCGAGCTGGATCGTGGCGGAGTCGACGGCGGACTTGGCCTGCACGAGCTGGCTCGCGGTCGGGGGAGCTGCGGTTTCCGCCTGCTGGGCGACCGTTCCCTTGTACGAGAGCTGGGCCGAGGCCACCTGCTCCTGCGCCTGGGAGAGCGACTGGGCGTCCTTGGGGGCGGTCGACACCTGCTGCTGCTGGGCGGTGACCAGCGCCGCCTTGGCCTGGGTCAGGGTGCTCGTCGCCTGGGAGATCTTGGTGGCGTCGGTGCCCGCCTTGGCCGTCGCCAGCGCGGTGGTGGCCGTCGTGACGGCGGTCTGGGCCTTGGTCACGGCTGCCGCCTGGGTGGTCGCGTCGGCGGCGTTGTTCTGCTCGGTCGTCGTGACGCTGGCCTCTGCCGTGGTCACGGACGCCGCCGACTGCTGCAGCTGGATCGCCGACGACGCCTTCTGCGCCGCGGTCTGCCCCTGGAGCAGCTCTGTCCGGCTGGCGACCGCCGAGGCCAACGCGTTGGTGGCCGTGGTCACCGACTCCTTGGCCGAGGTGTCGTCGACCTTGGCCAGCGTCTGCCCGGTCTTCACCTTGTCGCCGACCTTGACGTAGAGCGCGCGCAGCGTTCCTGTCGTCACGAAGTCGAGCCCGAGGTCGCTGGGCGAGATCAGCGTGCCGGTGGCCGAGACGGTCGTGAGGACGGTGCCCCTGGCCACCGTGCCCGTGCGGGTCGTGGTGGCCGCGTTCGACGTGCCCGTACCAAGAGAGGTGTAGGCGAACGTGACGGCTGTGGCCACCAGCGCCGCCAGCACGATGTTGAGCGCCAGCGTCTTGCGCCGGTGGGAGCCGAGGGGCGACATGAGAAGAGGATGGGGATCATGCCTGGTAGACCCCTGGGCTGAACCTATGCGTGGCCTATGAGCCTCGTGCGGTCACGCGAGGGTCAGTGGGTGTGCTTCTGCCGGGCGAGGAAGACCTCGAGGGCGCTGATGCCCCGGGTGGCCTCGCGGGAGATGACCTCGTCGTCCATGGGGTACGGGGTGCCAGGCTGGTGCCGGCGGATCCACGCGGCCCGTCGACGCTGCCGCAGCAGGTGGCGCAGGCCGACGGCGCCGGCGAGCAGGAAGAACAGGACCGCACCGATCGCCAGGCCGGCGGCCGTCCAGTGCCACACGGAGGTCGGCCCAGGGATGAGGTCGGCGGCGAGCACGTCGGCCACGAGCAACGCTACGGAGCCGGCCCAGAGCAGGGCGGTCGCTCCCGGGCGATGCCGTCGGAGCCACTGCGCGGCAGCCGACCTGCGGGTGCCTTGCGACGTCGTCATCACAGCCTCCTTGCCCGGCTGCTTGCATGTCGCCAGCCGTTCACCTGCGTGGTCACCTGAGGAAAGGTAGCCGAAACATGTCGCTTCTGGTTCTCGGCGTCAACCTTGTCACCAAAGTGTTGTCCGGCGGCGGCACGGATGCCCCTTCTGGAGGGCTTTGTCAGACGTCCGGCATGGCGCGCAGGACCAGCATCGAGCGGGGCAGCAGGGTCACGGCGTGGTCCGGCAGGATGGGTCGGCCGCTCCACGGCTGCTGGTCGTCGGAGGTGTCGACCACCACGTCGTACCAGCTGGCCCACGGTGGGCCGGGCAGGGCAAACGCGTGCGGCTCGTCACCTGCGTGCATGAGGATGAGGAACGAGTCGTCGACCACCCGCTCGCCGCGGGGTCCGCGGCTGCGGATGCCCTGACCGGAGAGGTACATGCCGATGGTCCGCGCGGCCTGGGAGAACCAGTCGGCGTCGGTCATCTCGACCCCGGCCGAGCTGAACCACGCGAGGTCCTTGACGTCGCCGTCGTCGATCGGCCGGCCGCGGAAGAACGCCCGTTGCCGCAGGACCGGGTGGTCGCGGCGGATCGTCAGCAGGTGCCGTACCAGACGGAGCAGGTGCTGGTTGTCCTCGGTCAGGTCCCAGTTGAGCCAGGAGATTTCGTTGTCCTGGCAGTAGGCGTTGTTGTTGCCGCCCTGGGTGCGTCCGATCTCGTCGCCGGCGGCCAGCATCGGGACGCCGCTCGAGAGCAGCAGCGTGGTGAGGAGGTTGCGGACCTGGCGGCCGCGCAGCGCCAGGATCTCCTTGTCGTCCGTCGGCCCCTCGACCCCGCAGTTCCAGGACCGGTTGTGGTTCTCGCCGTCGCGGTTGTCCTCGCGGTTGGCCTTGTTGTGCTTGTCGTTGTACGCGACCAGGTCGGCCATCGTGAAGCCGTCATGGGCGGTCACGAAGTTGATCGAGGCGAACGGTCGGCGGCCGTCGTCCTGGTAAAGATCGCTCGACCCCGAGAGGCGGTAGCCAAACTCGGCGACCCCGGTGTCGGTGCCTCGCCAGAAGTCGCGGACGGTGTCGCGGTACTTGCCGTTCCACTCGGTCCACAGCGGCGGGAACTCGCCGACCTGGTAGCCGCCTTCGCCGATGTCCCAGGGCTCGGCGATGAGCTTGACCCGGGAGACGACGGGGTCCTGCTGGATCACGTCGAAGAAGGCGGACAGCTTGTCGACGTCGTGGAAGGACCGGGCCAGCGCTGCGGCGAGGTCGAACCGGAAGCCGTCGACGTGCATCTCGGTCACCCAGTAGCGCAGCGAGTCCATGATCATCTGCAGCACGTGCGGGTGGCGGACGTCGAGGGTGTTGCCGCAGCCGGTGTAGTCGGTGTAGCGGCGCTTGTTGCTCTCCTGCAGCCGGTAGTAGGCCGCGTTGTCGATGCCCCGGAAGGCGAGCGTCGGGCCGAGCTCGTCGGCCTCCGCGGTGTGGTTGTAGACGACGTCGAGGATGACCTCGATGCCCGCGGCGTGCATCGCCCGTACCATCGCCTTGAACTCCCGGACCTGCTCGCCGCCGTTGCCACTGGCGGCGTAGGCGGCGTGCGGCGCGAAGTAGCCGAGGGTGTTGTAGCCCCAGTAGTTGCTCAGCCCGCGCTTCTGGACGTAGGGCTCGCTGACGAAGTGGTGGACCGGCAGCAGCTCGATCGCGGTGATGCCGAGCGACTGCAGGTAGGCGACCGACTCCGGGTGGCCGAGGCCGGCGTAGGTGCCGCGGAGGTTCTCCGGGATGCCGGGGTGCAGCTTGGTGAAGCCTTTGACGTGGAGCTCGTAGATGACCGAGTCGGACCACGGCGTCTGCGGGCGGATGTCGTCGCCCCAGGGGAAGGTGTCGTGCACGACGACCGACTTGGGTACGTACGGTGCGGAGTCGCGGTGGTCCTGGACCATGTCGTCGCGGTCCGGCGGATAGCCGAAGACGGCATCGCTGCCCGGGGCCAGCGTGCTGTCGAGCACGAACTCGCCGTCGAAGGCGCGGGCATAGGGGTCGGCGAGCAGCTTGCTCGGGTTCCAGCGGGACCCGTTGGCCGGGTCGAACGGGCCGTCGACCCGGAAGCCGTACCGCTGGCCGTGGTGCACCTGGGGCAGGTAGCCGTGCCAGACGTGGTAGGTCGACTCCTCGAGGGCGAGCCGGGTCTCGTTGCCCTCGCCATCGAACAGGCAGACGTCGACCGCCTCGGCCCCCGCCGCATAGAGCGCGAAGTTGGTGCCTTCGCCGTCCCAGGTCGCGCCGAGCGGGGTGGGCCGCCCGGGCCAGGGGCGGACGACCGGGGGTTCCTGGCCAGCACGACCGGGGGAGGAGCCTGCCGGCACGCGCGCCCCCGGGGTCATTGGTGGTCGGACGGGTGCCCGACGGACGTGGGCAATCGTAACCGCTGACCATGATCGCCGCCGGGAGCGGACTGAATCCGGCGCGGCATCCTGCCGAGACCACACCTATGCGACGTACGTGGACACTGCTGCCGGCGATGCTGGCGCTGCTGCTGGCGTGGCCGTTCCTGGTGCAGGCCTCCCGCCATCACGCCAGCACGGCGTCGTCGCCGGTGGGCCAATCCGGCGGGTCGGTCGTGCCCACGCCGGTCGCCTCGGCCGCCGCCTCCGCGAGCACGGCGATGGTCATGACGACGCCACCGTCACCCTCGACCTCACCTTCAGCGGTGATGACCAGCGACCGTCCGACCACGGCCGTGGCGCCGACGCGCGTGCACCCCGCGACGACCCGGCCGACGGTGGCGCCCCCAACGACCGTCCACCCGACGAGTGCTGCGCCGACAACGGCCCGTACGACCACGCCCCCGACCAGCGCCGCTCCCCGGACGAGCGTCGCGGCGACGACCCGCGCCACCACCACGGCTCCGACGACCAAGCCGGCACCCACGACCACGGCGGCAGCGCCGACGACCAAGGCAGCGCCCAAGCCCACGCCCAAGCCCACGCACGCGCCCAAGCCGGTCGTGACGCCGACCAAGCCGCCGTTGACGGGCGGCACGGTGACGATCGGCAACTTTCAGTACGCGATGCCGTCCCACGTGTCCCCGGGCGCGCGGATCGCGATCTACAACGCCGACAGCGTCGCGCACACGTTGACGATCGCGAGCGCGGGCATCGACGTGGTCGTGGCCGGCAACGCCGGCGGCTACATGACCGCGCCCAAGACGCCCGGCCACTACCTGGTGACCTGCGACTACCACGCCGACATGACGGCGACGCTCGTCGTCGGCTAGTCGCGGCCGGCGGCGTACACCGCCCAGAGCACGAGCGGCACCTGCAGCGGCAGGCGCCCGTACGCGATCAGTTGCTCCACGGTCGAGCGGTCGCGCCACTCCCATGCCATCCACGCGTTGCCGGGGAAGACGCCGACCAGCACCACCGCCGCCGCGTAGCCGCCGAACCGCCGGGTCCGGGGTAGGACGAGCAGGGCCGCGCACGCCAGCTCGCCGACGCCGCTGGCGTACACCCAGGCACCGGCACTGCCCGGGAGCGCCGGCGGGATCAGGTCGCGGTAGATGCCCGGACGGACGAAGTGGGTCACGCCGGTGACGAGCAGCATCGCCCCCAGTGCTCGTGCCGCCGTCGCTGGTCGTACCCGCATGCGGAGCCCTTCGGGTCGCGGACTTGCCTCGATGCTACTGGTGGGTAACATCGAGCGCATGGAGCCACTCTCGATTGTCGTCTGCATCAAGCAGGTGCCGGACAGCTGGGCGGAGAAGTCACTGCGCCCGCGCGACCTGCGCCTCGACCGCGACGCCGCCGACGCGGTGCTCAACGAGCTCGACGAGTACGCGGTCGAGGAGGCGCTGCGCCTCCAGGAGTCCCGCGGCGGCGAGACCACGGTGACCGTGCTGTCGATGGGCCCGGCCCGCACCGCGGAGACGCTGCGCAAGGCGCTCTCGATGGGCGCCGGCGCTGCGATCCACCTCGTCGACGACGGCCTCGAGGGCACCGACGCCGTGGGCACCTCCTACGCCCTCGCGCAGGCCCTCGCCACCGTCCCGTACGACATGGTCATCCTCGGCTCGGAGTCGACCGACGCCCGCATGTCGGTCGTACCCGCGATGCTCGCCGAGCGCCTCGGCGTTGCCCAGCTGACCCACGCCCGCAAGGTCACCCTCGACGGCACGACGGTGACCATCGAGCGGGTGACCGACGACGGCTACGCCACGGTACGGGCGGAGCTGCCCGCCGTCGTGAGCGTGGTCGAGAAGATCAACGAGCCGCGCTACCCCAACTTCAAGGGCATCATGGCAGCCAAGAAGCGACCGTTCACGACGCTGGCGTTGGCCGAGATCGGCGCGGAGGCTGCCCAGCTGGGCCTGGCCGGCGCGGGCACCGAGGTGGTTGAGGCGACCAAGGCCCCGGCACGGTCAGCCGGCGACATCTCCGACGACGACGGCACCGGGGGCGCGCGACTGGCCGCGTTCCTCGTCGCGAAGGGGTTCGTCTCATGAGCGCCGTCCTCGTCCTCATCGACCACCACGACGGCGTCCTGAGCAAGGGCAGCCTCGAGCTGTTGACCAAGGCGCGCGAGCTGGGTGAGGTTTCTGCCGTCTTCTGTGGTGCGGGCATCGAGGTCGCGCGTCCGGCGCTCGCTGAGTACGGCGCGGCGACCGTCTTCGTGGTCGAGGGCGACGCCACCGACCGCCACCCGGTGGCGCCGACGGTCGGCGTGCTGGCCGCCCTGGTCGAGGCCCACGCTCCGGCCGTCGTGCTCGTCGTCGCGACGATCGAGGGCCGCGAGGTGGCCGGCCGACTGGCCGTACGCCTCGGCTCCGGCGTCATCACCGACGCCGTGGGCATTGACGCCGACCTGGTCTGCGACCAGCAGGTCTTCGGTGGCTCGACCCTGGTCCGGTCCCGCGTCAAGCGGGGCACCCCGGTGATCGCCGTACGACCGAACAGCTGGCCGGCCGCGCCATCCCCGAGCACGCCCGCCGAGGTCACGGTCCAGCCGGCGCCTGCCGCCAGCGACGTCCTCGCGACGGTCGTCGAGCGGGTACGCGAGGCCGCGGGCGACCGCCCCGACCTGGCCGACGCCACGATCGTGGTCTCGGGTGGGCGCGGGCTCGGCAATGCGGAGGGCTTCGGCCTGGTCGAGGCCCTGGCCGACCGACTGGGCGCTGCGGTGGGCGCCTCGCGCGCCGTGACCGACGCCGGGTGGTACCCCCACGCCGCTCAGGTCGGGCAGACCGGCCGCACGGTCTCGCCGTCGCTCTACGTTGCCGTGGGCATCTCCGGCGCGATCCAGCACCGGGCCGGCATGCAGACGTCCAAGACCATCGTGGTCGTCAACAAGGACCGCGAGGCCCCTCTGTTCGAGCTCGCCGACTTCGGCATCGTGGGCGACGCCCACACCGTCATTCCGGCGCTGCTGGCCGAGCTGGACCGGCTCTCGACCTGAGCGGTCGGCGGATTGCGTCTAGGCTGGGCGGCGATGGTCTACCTCGATCACGCCGCGACGACGCCCATGCTGCCCGAGGCGATCGACGCCATGGCGACGCAGCTGTCGGTCGGCGGTAACGCGTCGTCCCTGCACGCCTCGGGCCGGCGAGCCCGGCGCGCCGTCGAGGAGTCCCGCGAGCGGCTTGCTCAGGCGCTAGGAGCCCGCCCGAGCGAGGTCATCCTCACGAGCGGCGGCACCGAGGCGGACAACCTCGCGGTCAAGGGCCTCTACTGGTCGCGCGTGGCAGCCGACCCGCGCCGCCGGCGCATCCTGGCCAGCGCCGTCGAGCACCACGCCGTCCTCGACCCGGTCGAGTGGCTGGCGGCGGCGCAGGGGGCCACGGTCGAGTGGCTGCCGGTCGACGCGGCCGGCCGGGTGGCGCCGGAGACGCTGCGGGCGGCGATCGAGCGCGACCCGTACGACGTCGCCCTGGTCTCGGTGATGTGGGCCAACAACGAGGTCGGCACGGTGATGGCGATCGCCGAGCTGGCCGAGGTGGCGCACGAGTTCGGCGTCCCGCTGCACACCGACGCGGTGCAGGCCGCGGCCCAGCTGCCGGTTGACTTCGCCGCGAGCGGCGTCGATGCCATGACCGTGACCGGCCACAAGCTCGGCGGACCGGTTGGCGCCGGTGCCCTGCTGCTCGGCCGCACGGTCGACGTCACACCGGTGCTGCACGGCGGGGGGCAGGAGCGCGACGTGCGCTCCGGCACGCTCGACAGTGCCGCGATCGTCGGCTTCGCGGTGGCCGCCGAGCTGAGCGTCAAGGCCCAGCCCGAGCAGGCCGAGCGGCTTGAGGGGCTGCGCGACGACCTGGTGCGACGCACCCTCGAGCGGGTGCCTGACGCGCTGGTCAACGGCGACCTCCGGACCGGCCCCGCCTTCCGGCTGCCCGGCAACGCCCACCTGTCCTTCGCCGGCTGCGAGGGCGACTCGCTGCTGCTGCTCCTCGACGCCCGCGGCATCGAGTGCTCGACCGGCTCGGCGTGCTCGGCAGGGGTCGCCCGGCCGAGCCATGTGCTGCTCGCCATGGGGTGCACCGAGGAGCGTGCACGCGGCTCGCTGCGGCTGACCCTCGGCCACACCTCCACCCAGGACGACGTCGACGCATTCGTCGAGGCGATCGGCCCCGTCGTCGAGCGCGCCCGGCTCGCCGCCGCCCGTACCCGGGAGTCCTGATGCGGGTGCTCGCCGCGATGTCCGGCGGCGTCGACTCGGCGGTCGCCGCCGCGCGCGCCGTCGACGCTGGCCACGAGGTCACCGGCATCCACCTCGCGCTGTCCGAGGCGCCGCAGTCGCTGCGCACGGGAGCCCGAGGCTGCTGCAGCGTCGAGGACTCCCACGACGCCCGGCGGGCCGCCGACGTGATCGGCATCCCCTACTACGTCTGGGACATGGCGGCGCAGTTCCGCGAGGAGGTCATGGACGACTTCGTGGCCGAGTACGCGGCCGGTCGCACCCCCAACCCGTGCCTGCGCTGCAACGAGAAGATCAAGTTCGCGGCCGTGCTCGATCGCGCGCTGGCGCTGGGCTTCGACGCGGTCTGCACCGGCCACTACGCGCGGCTCGTCGACGGCGCACTGCACCGTGCGGTCGACGAGGGCAAGGACCAGTCCTACGTCCTCGGCGTGCTGACGGCCGATCAGCTGCGCCATGCGATGTTCCCGCTCGGCGATACCCCCAAGGAGTCGGTACGGGCCGAAGCCGCTGTGCGTGGTCTCGCCGTGGCCGACAAGCCCGACAGTCACGACGTCTGCTTCATCGCGGATGGTGACACGGCCGGCTACCTTCGGCGCAAGCTCGGCTCCCAGCCCGGCGAGATCGTCGACCAGGCCACCGGCGAGGTGCTGGGCAGCCACGACGGAGCTTTTGCCTTCACCGTCGGTCAGCGCAAGGGCCTGAAGATCGGCCGCCCAGCCGCTGACGGCCGCCCCCGCTACGTGCTCGACATCACCCCGGTCAACGGTCGCGTCTCAGTCGGGCCGGCGGAGGCGCTCGACGTCGACGAGATCGTCGGCCTGCGCCCTCGCTGGTGCGGGCCCGAGGGGCACTCGGGCTCCTACGTGGTGCAGGTGCGCGCCCATGGCGGCATCGCGCCCGCAGAGGTGACGGTCGAGCCCGATCGCCTGCTGGTGCAGCTCTCTGAGCCGTTGCGTGGCGTCGCCCGAGGCCAGGCCATCGTGGTCTATGACGGCGACCGGGTTGTGGGATCCGCCACGATCGACCACGCGGCCAAGGTTGCCGTCGTACGCTGACGCACGTGAGCACCGATCGCGGCTACCTGCTCGACAACGCCCAGCGCGAGGCGGGCGTCCGGTTCGACGCACTGTCCTCGTTGTTCGACCCGTCGACGTTCCGCCATTTCGAGCGCCTCGGTGTCGACATCGGCTGGCACTGCTGGGAAGTCGGCGCGGGCAGCCAGTCCGTCCCTGCGTGGCTGTCGACGCGGGTGGGCCCGGAGGGCCGGGTTGTCGCCACCGATCTGGACACGTCGTGGCTGCCGGACACCGCCCCGTACGAGGTGCTCCGCCATGACGTCGGCACCGAACCCCCGCCGCCGG
Organism: Acidothermaceae bacterium B102; assembly: GCA_033097465.1. Classification (GTDB taxonomy): domain Bacteria; phylum Actinomycetota; class Actinomycetes; order JAWWOL01; family JAWWOL01; genus JAWWOL01. The sequence goes on along the minus strand of AP028633.1, from coordinate 58,474 downwards.
GCACGTACGACCTGGTCCACGCGCGACTGGTGCTCGTCCACGTGACGCAACGGGCAGAAGCCCTGGCCGCCATGGTTTCTGCTCTTCGGCCGGGTGGCTGGCTGTTGCTGGAGGAGGCCGACCCGTCGCTGCAGCCGCTGGTCTGCCCCGACGAGCACGGCGAGGCGGAACGGCTGGCCAACCGGCTCAAGAACGGGTTCCGCGAGCTGATGGCGGGACGCGGCGTCGACCTGGCCTTCGGCCGCACGATGCCGCGGCTGCTGCGGGAGGCGGGGCTCGTCGACGTGGAGGCCGACGGGTTCTTCCCGCTGACGTCGCCGGCGTGCCAGGTGCTGGAGGTGGCAACGGTAGAGCAGATCCGCGATCGCCTGGTAGCACAGGGGATTGCCACCACCGCCGAGATCGACGAGCACCTCGTCAACGTGCGGGCTGGACTGCTCGACCTGGCCACCTCTCCGATGATCTCGGCTTGGGGTCGCAAGCCGTAGCATCGCGGCTGGCAGAACTCGCTCGGATCGCACGACCGCCGCCGGGGGCGGGACGGGCCCCTCGAGATCGCTGCGGGTCAACGCCGGTCGGCGAGCCCCTGGCAACGTGCTCTCCCCGGAACGCTTTGCGTTGCGGCCTAACGTGCCCGCAACGCAAACACTCCGGCAAGGTTCGACCCGAGATCGAGACGGCCGAAAGTGTTTGCGTTGCGGCGGGTAGAAGCCGCAGCGCAAAGCGATGTGTGACCTGTGACCGCGACCGGCGAGCGCGGCCGACGCCAAATGGCCGGCGCAGGCACCAGGGTGTCTGCACCGGCCATCGGGCCGTACGAGCGGCTACTTCGTCGGAGCGTGTGCCTTGGCCGGCGACAGCACCGAAGCCAGGCTGAGCAGGAAGTTGACGCCGTTGGGCGTTCCTACTCCGGTCACGTCGTCGTAGCCCTTGCGGGTGTAGATCGTGCCCGTCTGGTTGAAGGTGCGGAGCGACGTCGTCAGACCCTCGCTGGCGTCGAAGCTATTGGCGTAGTTGACCCGGACGACGCCGGCCGTGATGGCCGTACCGTCCTTGATGTCATGGAACGCCACGCTGCCGTTGAGGTAGTACAGAACCGGGTTGAGGAACCCGAGCGAGAAGTGGAGGTACTGGTCGTAGACCGCGGTCAGTCCGGCCATGAGCGGGCTGGCAAGGCTGGTGCCGCCGATGCGGTACTCGCTGTACTGCACCGAGCCGTCGGGGAACATCTGGCTCTCGCCGACCAGCATGCCGGTCTGGGCGTCGGCGTCCATCGCGACGTCAGGGACGGCGCGCGTGGGGGTCGTGGTGTCGTACTCGGAGATCTTCTTCGGAACGACACCCTGCTGGTAGAACGGCTGGTCGAACAGGTGGCTCTGGCCACCACCGCCACCCGCCTGGTAGACCGCCGGCAGCGGGAACGTGTTGCCGACGAGGGGCGCAACACCGGTGCCCCAGCCGATCTCGCGCTGCCAGTTGTTGGTGGCGCCGACCGCGAGGGTCGTGCCGCCGACGGCGGTGACCAGCGGGTCGGAGGCCTGGTAGTCGGCCTCACGGGTGCCGATGTCGGCGATCTCGTCGCCGTTGTCACCGGAGGAGAACAGGATCGAGATGCCCTCAGCAGCCGCCTGCAGGTTGGTTTGCTCGTTCTCGATCAGCTCGACGACGGGGATGCCGTCCTCGCCTGCGTCACCGTAGGAGTTGGTGATGACGTTGGCGAGACCGTTGTCGACGACCGTGTTGACGGCCGCGCTCAGGTCGCTGTCGTAGCAGCTGGCTCCACCCACGTAGAGGATGTTGGCGCCGGGAGCCATGGCGTGGACCGCCTCGACGTCCAGCGTCTCCTCGCCGTACCAGCCGTTGGCCCCGCACTCGTCGGTGTGGGTGAAGGTCAGCGGCAGGTTCTGGTCGAGCTGGTAGCTGCGGAACGGGTGCTGCGGGTCGTTGACGGCCGAGTAGTGCTGGGCGTCCGACAAGATGTTCGGCGAGGCGTAGGCGTCGACCACGGCGACGACGACGCCACGGCCGTCAGCACCGATGGCCTGCGTCTGGTCGAGCTGGTAGGCGCCACGCAGCTGGGAGGGCTTGTAGCCGCAGGGAACGTAGGCCAGCTTGTCCTTCAGCGGGTCGACGAAGCCCGTTGCGGGCTTGGAGCCGTAGTACTTCGAGCACGGACCGGAGTTGCGGAACACCGGCTCGGGCGGCGGCAGCTGGTCGGCAGGCACGGCGGCGGGGGACGGCGCGACGGCCGCGGCCTTGACCGTGGGCTTGGCGGCGTCGCCGGTCGTGCGATCGCTGACCGACCGGGCTGACGTGTCGAGGCCGGTGATGCCAGCAACGACACCCGCGAGCGCCTTGGGGACGGTCGCCGGCTTGGTGTTGGCGATGACGCTGGCGCCCGCCTTGACGAAGCCGGAGAGGCTCGTGCCGAACGCGGCCTCGGCCTGTGCAGCGGTGCCAGAGAAGCTGACGTAGCGGCCGTTGGCCGGAACGGTGCCGACGATGAAGCCCTGCTTGGTCAGCCAGGACGTGACCGACGTGATCTGCGCGCTGGTCGGCGCGAAGGCCGCGCGCCACGCGGCGGGCGTCCAGTAGTGGCCATAGGTCTTGCTCTTGGGGTCGGAGACCGCGCGGGCCAGGGCTGTCGCGGCTGCAGTGTTTCTCAGCTGCAGGACCGCGCTGAGCTGGAGCGTGGCGCTGGCGGCGACCGCACCGGTGCTGGCGGTCTTGGCCGTCCAGCTCGGGGCGGCGTTGACCTGGACCCGGGCGCTGGACGACGACGTGGCAGCGCTGGCACCAGCAGGTAGGGCGACCGCCATGCCGACGGCCGCGACGGTGGTCGCGACGAAGCCGGTACGCAAGCGGTGGAGATGTGGCGGCATTGTGCTCCTTCAGGGACAGGATTTACGACGCACGGTGACAATTTCGGCAGTCTTACTGGCCCGGCCGGGAAGCGCAACCCCCGAATGGCCCTTCGACCAACTGGTTACCCCCCCGAAACACGTCGAATTGTCCGCTACGGTGCCCGATGTCCCCCGCGCACGCAAGGGTGGCTGCCGTCACGATCGGTGAACACTTTCTGTCGTTGCCGACAACTAGGCTGGCCCCGTGCCCGATGACCGCTCCGCCACCCCCAGCGCCGCCGCTGCGCCCGTGACCCTCGTCGGCTCGGGTCTGGCGACCGGGGTCGGCTCGTTGCCCGGTGACGACCCGCGTGCGGCGACCCGCGACGTGTTCGAGCTGCTCCCCGAGCTGCCCTACCTGCCCGAGCTGCCCGGCCGCGGTCCCGGCGCCACCATGATCGGGCGCGCCGTCGCCCTGCTCGGCCTGGCCGGCCACCTGCACGCCGACGTTCAGCCCAGCGGCTGGCGCCTCGTCGACCGCGCCGGCCTCGACGAGCGCCGAGCGCTCGACTTCCTCGACCGCGACCTCGATGCCCTCGAGGAGGCCGCCCAGGGGTGGACCGGTCCGCTCAAGCTGTCCATGGTCGGGCCGCTGACCGCCGCAGCGGGTCTCGAGCTCAACCGCGGCGAGGCGGTGCTGGCCGACCACGGCGCCTCCCGCGACCTGGCCGAGGCCATCGCCGACAACGCCGCCGCGCTGGTGGCCCAGGTGCGCCGCCGGGTCCCCGGCGCCCAGCTGCTGGTCCAGGTCGACGAGCCGTCGCTGCCCGCCGTGCGAGCGGGTCAGGTGCCGACGGCGAGCGGCTTCGGCCGGCTGCGGTCGGTCGGCGAGACCACGGCCCTCGAGCGTCTCGGCGGGGTGCTGGCGGCCATCTCGGCGGCCGGTGCCTTCCCCCTGGTGCACTGCTGCGCTGCGTCGCCGCCGCTCGACCTCTTTGTCCGGGCCGGCGCCCGTGGGGTCTCGCTCGACTTCTCCCTCGTCACCAACCGCGACGACGACGCGCTCGGCGAGACCATCGAGGCCGGGGTGCGCGTCTTCCTCGGCGCGGTCCCGTCGCTCGAGCCGCCGGTGCCGGTCGGGGTTCGCGGTCTGCTCACCCCTGTCCAGGCGCGGTGGACCCGGCTCGGCTTCGGTGGTGACCGGCTGGCCGAGGTTGTCGTGACCCCCTCCTGTGGGCTGGCCGGCGCCTCGCCGAGCTGGGCCCGCGCTGCGATGAAACGCAGTCGCGATCTCGCCCGGGCTCTCGACGACGCCTCCAACGACCACCTCGTCCTCGCGGAAGGAGAGCGGTGAGCGGGCTCGATCCGGCAGGCACCCCGGTCGCGGCGCGGCAGCGGCATGACGAGCTCGCGGCACAGCTCGACGACGCGTCCTACCGCTACCACGTGCTCGACCGTCCGACGATCAGCGACGCCGCCTACGACAAGGCCATGGCCGAGCTGCGGGTGCTCGAGGACGACCACCCTGAGCTGCGCACCCCCGACTCGCCCACCCAACGGGTCGGCGCCGCCTACTCCACCGAGTTCACCGCGGTCGACCACCTCGAGCGCATGATGAGCCTCGACAACGCCTTCAGCTCCGAGGAGCTGCAGGCCTGGGCCGACCGGGTCGTCCGCGAGGGCGGCGAGGGTGCCCGCTACCTCTGCGAGCTCAAGATCGATGGACTCGCCGTGGCTCTGGTCTACGACAAGGGCCGTCTGGTACGGGCAGCCACCCGCGGCGACGGCCGTACCGGCGAGGACGTCACGCTCAACGTCCGCACCCTGCCGAGCGTCCCCGACCGGCTGCTCGGCGACGACATCCCTGCCCTGCTCGAGGTCAGGGGCGAGGTCTTCTTCCCCGCGGCAGGCTTCGCCGACCTCAACGCGTCCCTGGTCGAGGCGGGAAAGGCGCCGTTCGCCAACCCCCGCAACGCCGCTGCAGGCTCGCTGCGCCAGAAGGACCCCCGGGTCACGGCATCGCGCCAGCTGCGCATGACCGTCCACGGCTTCGGCGCCCGCGAGGGCTTCGAGGTGGCGAGCCAGTCGGAGGCGTACGAGCGCTTCGCCGCGATGGGATTGCCGGTCTCGAGCCGGTACGAGGTGCGCGACGACCTCGCCGGCGTCGACGCCTACGTCTCCCACTGGGGCGAGCACCGTCACGACATCGAGCACGAGATCGACGGCGTCGTGGTCAAGGTCGACCAGATCGGGCTGCAGCGCCGGCTCGGCTCGACGTCGCGTGCGCCGCGGTGGGCGATCGCCTTCAAGTACCCCCCGGAAGAGGTCACCACCAAGCTCATCGACATCCGGGTCAACGTGGGCCGCACCGGGCGGGTCACCCCGTTCGGCTTCATGGAGCCGGTGTTCGTGTCCGGCTCGACCGTGGGTCTGGCGACGCTGCACAACCAGGACGAGGTCATCCGCAAGGGCGTCCTCATCGGTGACACGGTGGTGCTACGCAAGGCAGGCGACGTGATCCCCGAGATCGTCGGGCCGGTCGTCGACCTCCGCGACGGCACTGAGCGGGCGTTCGTCATGCCGACCGAGTGTCCGGAGTGCGGCACGCCTCTCTCTCGACCTGAGGGTGAGGTCGATGCTCGTTGCCCCAACGCGCGCACCTGCCCTGCCCAGCTCCGGGAGCGGCTGTTCCACCTGGCCGGCCGAGGTGCTTTCGACGTGGAGGCGTTGGGCTACAAGGCGTCGATGGCGCTGCTCGGCTGCGGGCTGCTCGCCGACGAGGGTGGCGTCTTCGACCTCACCGCCGCCGAGCTCGCGACCTGCCCGTACTTCGTCAAGCAGGACGGCGAGCTCAAGGCCACCGCGATCAGTCTGCTCGACAACCTTGCGGCGGCCCGCGAGCGGCCGCTCTGGCGGGTCATCGTGGCGCTCTCCATCCGCCACGTCGGGCCGACCGCTGCCCAGGCGCTCGCCCGCGAGCTCCGCGACCTCGAGCGCATCTTCACCTCCCCGGTCGACGAGCTCGCCGCCGTCGAGGGCGTCGGCCCGATCATCGCCGAGGCGGTCATCGCCTGGTACGAGGTCGAGTGGCACCGCGAGATCGTCGCCAAGTGGCGTGCGGCCGGCGTCCGCATGGCCGAGGAGGTCGTCGACGAGGGTCCGCGGCCGCTCGAAGGCGTCACCGTCGTCATCACCGGATCGATGGAGCGCTGGAGCCGCGACTCCGCCACCGAGGCGGTGCAGACCCGCGGCGGCAAGGTGAGCGGCTCGGTCAGCAAGAAGACGTCGTACGTCGTGGTCGGCGCCGACCCAGGAGCCAGCAAGTACGAGAAGGCGGTCAGCGTCGGCTCCCGCATCCTCGACGAGGCGGCCTTCGAGCTGCTGCTCTCCGGCGGCCCCCAAGCAGTGGCGCTCCCTGACCCAGAGGCGTCCGAGCAGGTCCCGGAGCAGGCGTGAGGAACGCGATGCTGAGATCCGCCTCAAGACCTCTGGCCGCCGCATTGGTCGTCGGGGCGGTGTTCGCCGCCGCGCCGGCCGCGAGCGCCGGCACGGCGACGACCACCCGGCTGACGGCTCGCGCGTTCTGGCCGACCGTCACCACGACCTCCGTCCTAGCGGTGACGGGCGTCGTCTCGCCTGAGGTGCGCGGGCTGCCGGTCCGTTTGCAGCGGCTGGTGTCGGGCCACTGGGTCACCCTCGGCAAGCAACCCACGCTGGTCTCGGGTCGCTACTCGTTCCTGCTCACTGCGCCTGCCGCGCCGGCGGTCTGGCGCCTCCGGGTGGTCCGGTCTGCCGCCGCGGGCGTGGCCGTCGCGGTCAGCCCCACCTTCACCGAGAAGGTGGCGGCCCCGCCGCACGGCGTCGTCCGCGCGTGGGGCGACAACCGGTTCGCTGCGCTGGGTGACGGCACGCGCGTCTCCCGCGCTACGCCGGGCGCCGTCTCCGGTCTGCGCGACGTCGTCTCCGTTGCCGGCGGCAGCCAGAGTGCCTACGCCCTGCTCGCCGACGGGACGGTCTGGGGCTGGGGCGACAACGACTTCGGGCGGTGGGAGTACGAGTCCGGCGACGAGCCGGTGCGGGGCGCCCCGGACGTCCCCGAGCAGGTCGACGGGCTGAGCCATGTGATCGCGATCAGCGCCGGTGGCAGCGGCACCGGCTACGCGCTGTTGGCCAATGGCACCGTACGGGCATGGGGGAGCGGCCAGTCCGATGCGCTCGGCAACGGCAAGCAGACGGACACCCGCGTTCCGGTCGCGGTCAAGGGCCTGACCCATGTCGTCGCCATCTCCGGCGGCAGCCAGTCCGGCTACGCGCTTCGTGCAGACGGCACCGTGTGGGGCTGGGGGTACGACGGAGCCCACCAGCTCGGCGTCCCGCCGTCGCTCGCCGACTTCGAGGCTGCGCCGACGCCGGTGCGGGTCCAGGGGGTGTCCGACGCCGTCGCCATCTCCGGCGGCACCGACAGCGTCTACATCCTGCACGCGGACGGCACGGTCGGCGGCACCGGCGTCCCGTTCGGCGCCGCGGACGAGAGCTATCCACCCGCGGTTGCCGGTGGCCTCCCAGAGGTCGGCCACGTGCCCGGCCTGCACGGCATCGTCGCCATCGCCGGCGGAGGGTACGGCGGCTGGGCCCTGCGCGCCAACGGCACCGTCATGGGCTGGGGGGTCAACAGCAACGGCCAGACCGGCGACGGCACACGCAAGGACCACCTGACCAAGCCCCTCCCGGTCAAGGGGCTGACGCACGTCACAGCGCTCTGCCAAGGCAGCGGCCTCACCGGCTGCGTCCTGCGCAGCGACAGGACGGAGTGGGCCTGGGGCGATGCCGAGTTCGGCACCCTCGGCCAAGGCACCGCCCACGCCCGGCCCACGGCCGGCCCGGTGCCCGGACTGACCGGCGTCCTGTCCGTCGCAGCGGGCAGTGGCGCCTTGTACGCACTCGTCCGCGGCTGACGGGGCCGCTCTCCGCCGCCCCAAAGGATGCAGCGCGGACGGTCAAGGTTGAGTACCATGACGGCCATGTCGGCGACGCGACTCCTGGTGCTCGGGGTCATCCGCATCCAGCAGCCGGTGCACGCCTATGACGTGCGGCGCGAGCTGTTGACGTGGCGGCTCGAGGAGAACACCAACGTCAAGCCGGGGTCCATCTACGGGGCCGTCCGCACCCTCGAGCGCGACGGCTGCATCGCCGTCCACTCCCGTGAGAGCGAGGACAGCCGGCCCGAGCGGACGTCGTACGTCCTGACCGAGGAGGGCGAGAAGGAGTTCCAGTTCCTGCTCCGTCAGTCGTGGTGGCGCCTCGACCTGCCGGCTGAGCCACTCATCCCTGCCCTCAGCATGATGATGTTCATGAGTCGCGACGAGCTGGTGGGTGCCCTGGGGTCGCGCATCGAGTCGCTCGGCAGCCACCTCAAAGGTCTGGCCTTCACCCGGGAGACGATCCGGGACGGGGCCACCGGGGCGGACGGCACGATTCCGGAGCACGTCCGCGAGATCATCGACTTCATGACCGCCCGGGCCAAGTCGGAGCAGGAGTGGACCAAGGGACTCCAGCGCCGGCTCCGGGCCGGCACCTACACCTTTGCCGAAGAGCGACCTTACCCGCCGATGGGCCCCTACCGGGGCTGGCGTGGTCCCGTCGATGAGGTGGAGACTTAATCAAGGTTGACTATCCCGGCCAGAGCATGAGAGCCTGCGGCGGAGACGAGAGGGGACTCCAGTGATCACCGCACGCGGCCTCAGCCGCCGCTTCAAGACCAAGTCCGGACCGGTCGACGCGGTCAAGGGCATCGACCTCGACGTCGCCAAGGGCGAGATCGTCGGACTGCTCGGGCCCAATGGTGCGGGCAAGACCACGACGTTGCGCATGCTCACGACGTTGCTCGCCCCGAGCGGGGGCACCGCGAGCGTCGCCGGCCACGACCTGCTCAAGGACCCCCGCAACGTCCGCCGTTCGATCGGCTACGTCGCCCAGGTCGGCTCGGCGCCGTCGGCGGGCACCCTCGTCGGTGAGGAGCTGATCACCCAGGCCCGGCTGCAGGGTCTGTCCAAGACCGACGCGGTACGCCGCCTGGCGGAGCTGGCGCCGAGCCTCCAGCTGGCCGGCCTTGAGGGTCGCGCGCTGCTCGAGCTGTCCGGCGGGCAGCGGCGGCGATTCGACATCGGCCTCGGGCTCATGCACTCGCCCAGCCTCGTCTTCCTCGACGAGCCGACCGCGGGCCTCGACCCGCAGAGCCGGGCCAACCTCTGGGAGCACATCCGCGACCTTCGCGACAGCTTCGGCCTGACCGTGGTGCTGACCACCCACTACCTCGAGGAGGCCGACGCCCTCGCCGACCGCATCCTGGTGATGGACCACGGCGAGATCATTGCCAACGACACCTCCGACGCTCTCAAGGCCCGCATCTCCGGCGACGTGATCGCGGTCGGCCTGGTCAACCAGGACGACGGGCCACGTGCGGTCGAGGTGGCCCGAGCCGCGATCGACGTGCGCGGCTGGTTCAGCTACGCCCCGACCCTCGACCTCACGGTTGAACGAGGCGACGTGGCGCTGGCACCTCTCGTACGGGCCTTCGACGCCGCAGGCATCGCCATCACCTCGCTCGACGTCAAGCGCCCCACCCTCGACGACGTCTTCCTCACCCTCACCGGCCGGGCCGAGCGCGAGGCCGCCGCCGCGCCCGCCCCGCACTGATCGGAGAACCGCTGTGCCCACCGAGATCTTCGTCGTCTTCCAGCGCCACATGCGCATCCTGCTGCGTAACCCGGTGTGGGTCTTCTTCGGGCTGACCCAGCCGATCCTCTACCTGGTGCTGTTCGGCCCGCTGCTGAAGAAGGTCACCGGCGGGGGGCTCGGCGGCAACGGCGCGTGGTCGGTGTTCGTGCCGGGGCTGCTGCTCCAGCTGGCGCTGTTCGGGGCCGGCTTCGCCGGGTTCGGCATCATCCAGGAGCTGCGCGAGGGGGTCATCGACCGCCAGCGGGTCACGCCGGCCCGCCGCGTCTCGCTGATCCTCGGCCGCACTCTCGGCAACGTCGTCACGATCGCGGTCCAGGGCGTCCTGCTGGTCCTCGTGGCGCTGCCGTTCGGGCTGAGCGCGTCGTTCGGCGGGGTGGTCGCGACCCTGGCCCTCGTCTGCGTGCTCGCGCTGGGCATCTCCGCCGCCTCGTACGCGATGGGGTTGATCTTGAAGGACGAGGATGCGTTCGCCCCGTTCATCCAGGGCGTCTCGCTCCCGCTGCTGCTGCTGTCCGGGGTGCTGCTGCCGATGTCGCTGGCCCCGACCTGGCTCCGCCGGGTGTCGCAGGTCAACCCGCTCAGCCACGTCGTCGACGCGAGCCGGCAGCTCTTCCACGGCAACTTCGAGGTCTCGACGGTGGCGTGGGGCACAAGCGTGACCGTGCTGCTCGCAGCGTTGCTGGCGTGGTGGGGGACCCGTACCTTCCAGCGTCTGTCTGCCTAGGTTCGGTCGACTTGAGCCGTCACTCGGAAGATTTTCGCTCGTTGGGTTCATGTCGGGCGCGAGATGCCCGAGAATGACCTTGCGGCACGGCCGTCACGGGGAGCAATGCACGTCGACGTGAGGACACCATGCTCGAGGACCCGCATGCCCGCAACCGCGGGCCCAGACGGGGCAAGCACGTCTTCTTCGCCTACCTGTCGCTGGTCATCGCGCTCGGCTGGACCCTCATCGTCTGGTCGCTCAGCCGACTGAGTGGCTCCGACTTCAAGGCCATGGGCGCCGGCTTCGCGCTCATGGCGACGTTTGTCCTGCTCGCCGAGATGCGTCCGCTGCTGGTCGCCGGCTCGCCGGACAGCAACGGCGTCACGATCACCACCTGCTTCGTCTTCGCCATGCTGTTCCACTGGGGCCTGCCGGTCGCGATCCTGGTCCAGACCGTCGCCACCCTGGTCGGCGACCGGGCCCAGCGCCGGGTCTGGTGGCGCATGGCGTTCAACACTGCGCAGTACGCCGTGAGCTGGGCTGCAGCCGGCGTCGTCCTCTCGCTGGCCGGCGCCCATGGCACGCCGCACATCCCCGCCGACCTCAAGGTGGTCGACGTCTGGGTGATCGTCGCGGCCGCCATGGCCTACTTCCTGGTCAACGACATCGTCGTCGGCGAGGCCATCGCGCTGCTGACCAACTCCACCCTGCTGCGCGAGATCCGCGAGGACTTCGGCTTCCAGCTGCTGAGCTCGGGTGCGCTGCTTGCCCTGGCGCCGTTCGTCGTGCTCGCCCTCGCCAGCAGCGTCTGGCTGGTGCCCCTGCTGCTCGTGCCGCTCCTCGCGGTCTACAAGAACGCCTCCGTGTCGCGCGAGCAGGAGTACCAATCCCTGCACGATTCGCTGACCGGGCTGCCCAACCGCAAGTACCTCCTGCGCGACGCCGACGAGGCTCTCGACGCGGCCCGTCAGGACGGCACCGGCATTGCTCTGTGCCTGCTCGACCTCGACCGGTTCAAGGAGGTCAACGACACGCTGGGTCACCAGGTCGGTGACCGGTTGCTGCAGCTCGTGGCCACCCGGCTGAGCGCTGCGGTGCGGCCCACGGACACCGTGGCACGTCTCGGCGGCGACGAGTTCGCCGTCATGTTCCGCGAGGTCGACGCCGAGGAGGCCGAGGTCCTCGTACGGCGGCTGCTGGCGGCCTTCGAGGACGTCTTTGCCGGCGACGGCATGTTCTTCGACCTCGACGTCAGCATTGGTGTCGCGCTCCACCCGCAGCACTCCGACACCTTCGAGTCGCTGCTGCGCCGGGCCGACGTGGCGATGTACCTCGCCAAGAACGACCGCGGCGGTTTCCGCATCTACGACCCAGCTCTCGACCGTCACTCGACCGAGCGGCTGGCCCTGCTCGGCGAGCTGCGCCGGGCGCTCGACGACGGCCAGCTGGTCCTGCACTACCAGCCCAAGGCCGCCCTCGCGACCGGCGAGGTTGTCGGCGTCGAGGCGCTGGCCCGCTGGTACCACCCGGTGCGCGGCCTCGTCCCGACCGACGTCTTCGTCCCGCTGGCCGAGCAGACCGGCCTGATGCGCCCGCTGACCGACCATGTCGTACGGGTGGCGGTCAGCCAGATCGCGGCGTGGCGCGCGGCCGGCATCTTCATCACCGTCGCCATCAACATCTCCGTTCGCGACCTGCACGACCCGCAGTTCGCGGTGCTGCTGCGTGAGACCTGCGAGCGCGAGGGCGTGCCGCCGACCGCACTGCAGCTGGAGATCACCGAAGGCACCCTGATCGACGACCCGACCCGCACCGAGGACGTGCTGCGCGAGCTGGCGGCCTTCGGCGTGGCCCTGAGTCTCGACGACTTCGGTACGGGCTACTCGTCGCTGCGCCACCTCAAGCGGCTGCCGGTCAAGGAGATCAAGATCGACCGGTCGTTCGTCCAGCGGCTGCACATCGACGCGGACGACGCTGCGATCGTGCGCTCGATCATCGACCTCGGCGAGGCCCTCGGCCTGCGGGTCGTGGCCGAGGGCGTCGAGACCCTCGAGACCTGGCACCGCCTCGCGGCGATGGGCTGCGACGAGGCCCAGGGCTGGTACCTCGCCCGGCCGATGGCCGCGGCCAACGCCACCTCGTGGCTGCTCAACCGGCTCGCGGTGCCGGAGCAGGCCACGGCGGCCAGCAGAGGCGCCGAAATCACCGCCTGAGCCTGGCAGGTTGCTGTGAGGAGGGCTAGCATCCGCCCCACGGCGCACGGGCGAGCGCTCACCGCGCCTCCGGGTGAAGTGGTGATTTCATGCGCCAGCTCCTGCGCTCTCTGGTGGTCCTGCTCCTGGGCTCCGTCCTGCTGCTCGGGCCCGCCGCGACCGTCCTCCCCTCGGCAGCCGCCGCCACGTCCGTAGCCGCGCCCCGTCCCGCTGCCGCGCCCGCCGTTTTTGGCTCCGGGCAGTATCAGGCGACGTCGATCAGCGACCCGTCGTACGGGTTCAACGGTGCGCTCTCCGGGGTCTTCGACGGGGCACACGTGTGGGTCGCCAACCAGGGCGGCAACTCGTTGACCGAGCTCAACGCCTCGGACCGCTCTCTCGTGCGCGTCGTGTCCGGTGCGACCTACGACTTCGACCACCCCTGGACGACAGCCTTTGACGGCAGCCACATCTGGGTGACCAACCCGGACAACAACACGGTCACCGAGGTCAACGCGTCCGACGGCTCGCTCGTACGGGTGCTGTCCGGCGGCTCGTACGGCTTCAACGCACCGCGGGGCATCGCCTTCGACTTCGCGACCGACCACCTCTGGGTGACCGACGAGTTCGGCAACAGCCTCACTGAGATCCGCGGCACCGACGGGGCTTTCGTCGCCCTGGTCAATGCCACGGCCCTCCAGCTCAACCACCCCAACACGATCCTGGACGACGGCACCCACCTGTGGGTCACCAATATCAACGGCAACTCGGTGACCGAGCTCAACCCTGACGGGACGTGGGTACGCACCCTGTCCGGAGGCTCGTACGGGTTCCAGCAGCCGTCCGGCCTGGCCTTCGTCGACGGCCACCTGTGGGTGAGCAGCTGGAGCCTCAGCGCGCCGGCGGTGACCGAGGTCAACGGCGACGACGGGGGACTCATCGCCTACGTCCCGATGCCCGCCCCACGGCCGGTCGGCATCGTCGCCTTCGACGGCTACCTGTGGGTCGCGCTGTGGGAGGGCTCGTCCCTGGTCCAGATCCAGGAGAGCAACGCCGCGATCGTCCACACCTTCGGCCCGGCCGACGGCCCGTTCAACTACCCGCAGGGCATCGTCAGCGACGGCAACGAGCTCTGGGTCATCAACGCCGGCGGCAACTCCGTGGTGGAGGTCGGCGACCCCAGCCCGTCCCGCCCGACCGTCGTGGAGCAGAGCGACGACGGCGTGGCCAACCGCTCGACCGAGAACGTCTCGGCCCTCGTCTCCGGCAACGGGCTGCCGACGAGCTATCACGTCGAGTGGGGGAGCACCCAGGGGCGCTACGACCACATCGGCCCGACCCTGCCGACGGGTTCACTGCTCAACGAGCCCCGTCCGACGCGGGTGGCGATGCAGCTCACCGGGTTGTCCCTGCTCCAGATCGTCCACTGGCGGGTGGTGGCGACCAATGGGCGCGGCACCCACGTCGGCGTGGACCAGGCGACGACCTTCTTCTGGACCTTCGGCACGACCACGTCCCCGCCGCCGTACTGCAACAAGCACTTGCAGTGGAAGCCCATCACGGCCGACATCATCGGTCCCGGCTGCTGGAACCTCTACCAGCCCAAGCTCTGGCCGGAGAACAGCAAGCTCGCCATCCCGCTGCCGGTCCCGTACGGGCAGAGCGAGACGTGTGCGGTGTTCCTCCAGACCTGCCCGCCGCCGCCACCGCTCAAGGGCATCCCGCCGCTCTACCTGACGGGGGACAACGAGCTGATCGCCCGGGCGAGCGGCCCGGTGATGATGGCCGTCGGTGACACCGCCGGCGCTCCGGTGACCGTCGAGCTCAATGGGCTGCTGATCACCAGCACCCACGTCATCGCCGACCAGCCGAGCGGCGAGGTCCAGGCAACGGACGCCTCCATCGACCTGGCCGGCGCCGACGGCGTGCCGCCGACACCACTGGCCCGGCACACCCGCATCCTGACCCGGGTGCCGTCGAACCAGGGGCCGCCTCTGGTCGGGCCCGGGTCGGGGGCCACCCGGCACCTGCTGGCGTCTCCCCTGGACGGGGGTCAGCTGTCGTGCCAAAAGCCGACGGTGAGCAACGCGGCGCTCCTGGGCAACTTCCCCGATCCGACCGGCCTCGCCTCCAGCCTGGGCGGGCTGAGCCTGGGCGGCAGCGGCATCACGGCTCACCTGATCGACGGCATGGTGGTCGTGTGCGTCGACATCACGCTGCCGGTCGGCACCTGCGACGCCGACTCCGACTTCGCGGTCCAGGCGACGCTGGTGGCCGACCAGAACGGGCTGACGCTGCAGGACCTCTACGCCCATCTCGGGTGCGCCGTGATCGCCGGCGTCGTGTTCTCCGACGTCTCGTTCAGCTTCACCAACCAGAACAAGAAGTGGGTCGCCGCCGGCACCGTGGAGGCGATCCCGGGGCTGCCCATGTCCGGAGCCATCCAGTTCGAGCACGGGGCCTTCAGCCGCGCCGATGTGTCGGTCGACCCGCAGTACCTCACGCTTGGCTTCCTGCGCCTCAAGCACGCGGGCCTCACCGTGACGCCCACGTCCACGTCGGGGCAGGTGGGGTTCGGCTCCGTCATCAGCGTGCCGTACACCACACTGGACCCGCTCAGCATCGACGGCCAGTACACCTATAACTGGGGCGCCTCGCCGCCGTTCTTTGACGCGTCCGGCAACGTCAGTGTCTTCGGCGGCCAGGTCGCCGACGCCGACGTCAAGGTGTACGGAGGTGACCACCCGCGGGTGACGGGTCACGCGCGGTTCGAGGCTGGCATCGACGGGGTGTTCACGGCCCAGGCCACGGTCAGCGTCGACTACCTCAACGCCTCGCAGTGGAACGTCGACGGCGAGGGCAGCGCGACGGCGTTCGACTACATCAGCATCGGTGGCGAGGTCGTTGCGTCGGACAACGGCGCAGGAGTCTGCATCGACGGCAGCGACTTTGGGCTGGGCCACTTCGGACTGGTCGTGCACAGCAGCGGCAGCGTCAGTGCCTGGCTGCCGGTCGAGGGAGGCTGCGACATCAGCGGAGCGCGCGATGTCCTGCCGCCGCCACCGGCCGGGGCTCGCGCCGGGCTTCGGGCGACGGCGAGCACCCTGTCGGTCCGGGTCGACCCGGCGCCGGGCGTGTTCTTCGGCGTGCGGGGCGCGGACGGCCCGCCGGCGGTGACCCTCATCGATCCGCAGGGCGGGCTGCACGTCGTGCCCGCCGCCGGGTCGAGCCTGGGCAGCGCCGGAGCGGTCTTCCATGACGTCGCCAACGGCATCACCTATGTCGGCATCCGGCAACCGGCCGCTGGCACCTGGCGCGTCGTGGCGGCCGATGGCGCTGCGCTGACCGAGCTGCGCACGGGCGTGCTGCAGGGGCCGGCCAAGGTCGCGGCGGCCGTCGTGCGCACCGGGTCCTCCTATGCGCTGCGCTATCGCGGACCCAAGGTGCGCGGTCAGAGCGTCGCGTTCGTCGAGCGGGGCGCCAACGGACTGCGGCTGCTGGCCACCGTCAAGGGCGGCGGCAACGGCTCGGTCAAGGTCGCACCGGTGCCGGGCAGCAGCGCGCCGCGAGTGATCGAGGCGATGGTCAGCCAGAATGGCTTGCCGCGGACGGAGATCAAGGCCGGCAGCTATCGCACGCCTCAGGTCAAGGCGCCCCGATCGGCGCCACGGGCCCGGGTCGCGCGTACCGGGACGAGCCTCGTCGTGACCTGGCCCACGCTGGCTGGCGCCGACCACTACCTGACCACGGTGCGGACGTCGGACGGCCGGGCGCGGGTGTTCTTCGGCACGCGTACCAAGGTCGTCCTGGGCGGCGTGGACCGGAGCGCCGCGGCAACCGTCACGGTGCGGGGCGTCGCCGCGGGCCTGCGAGGCAAGGCGATCACGCTCCGGCTCGGCACCCCGTCGTTGTCCCTCAGCAAGGTCGTGCTGGGTCCGACGGTCGTGGCCAAGAAGGCCAAGGTCGAGGCGGTCACGCTCACGGCCAACCGGGGCGCCACCGTCTCGCTGTCGCTCCGGAGCCTCGCCAGCACCGGCAAGGCCCTCGTGTCGATCACCCGGGCGGCGAAGGCGGGCCGCAACGCCTACCTGCTTCCGCTCACGGTGAAGGGCAAACGGCTCCGGGCCGGCCGCTACCTGGTGCTGATGGTGGCGACCACGCGCGGGTTGCCAGCCGTTCGACGCAGCTGGGTCGTCACGTTGCGCTGAGCGCCATCGCGCATTTCCGGGTGAGGCGCGGGGCACGAGACCCTAGACTGGCCTGCGTCCAGGAAGTCGGCAGTTGGGGAGTTGGCATGGCGTCCATCACCCGCGCGGAGGTCTCCCACCTCGCGCGGCTCGCGCGGCTCGCTCTGACCGACGACGAGCTCGACCGGTACGCCGCCCAGCTCGACGTCATCCTCGCTTCGGTGGCCAGGGTCAGCGAGGTCGCCGCCGACGACATCCCGCCGACGTCACACTCGGTGCCGCTCACCAACGTCTTCCGGCCCGACGCCATCGCCCCGATGCTGACCTCGCAGCAGGCGCTCTCCGGTGCGCCCGCGGCAGAGGACGGCCGTTTCCGGGTGCCGCGGATGCTCGACGAGGAGGCCTGACATGACCGACGTCACCACGTGGACCGCCGCCCGTACGGCCGCCTCCATCGCCGGCGGCGAGGTCTCGGCCGTCGAGGTCACCCAGGCCCACCTCGATCGCATTGGGGCTGTCGACGGCAAGCTGCACGCGTTCCTCCACGTCGACACCGACGGTGCGCTCGCCTCTGCTGCCCGTGTCGACGCCCTGCGCGGGGCAGGCGAGACGCTCGGACCGCTCGCCGGCGTACCCCTTGCCTTGAAGGATGTTCTTGTCCAGCAAGGCATCCCGACCACGTGCGGGTCAAAGATCCTCGAAGGCTGGCGCCCGCCCTACGACGCCACTGTCGTCACCAAGCTCAAGGCCGCGGGCGTCATCATCCTCGGCAAGACCAACATGGACGAGTTCGCCATGGGCAGCTCGACCGAAAACTCCGCGTACGGGCCGACCCGCAACCCCTGGGCGCTCGACCGCATCCCCGGCGGCTCCGGCGGTGGTTCGTCCGCGGCGGTCAGCGGCTACCTCGCCCCGCTCGCCATCGGCACCGACACGGGCGGCTCCATCCGCCAGCCCGCGGCCGTCACCGGCTCCGTGGGCGTCAAGCCCACCTATGGCGGCGTCAGCCGCTACGGCCTCGTCGCGTTCTCGTCCTCGCTCGACCAGGTCGGGCCGTGCGCCCGCACTGTGCTCGACGCGGCGCTGCTCCACGAGGTCATCGCCGGCTACGACCCCAAGGACTCCACCTCGGTCGACGTGGCCGTGCCCGCTGTGGTCGAGGCGGCCAAGCGGCTCGACGTCGCGGGCATGCGAGTCGGCGTGGTCAAGGAGTTCGACGGCGACGGCTACCAGGCAGGGGTACGGCAGCGGTTCGCCGAGGCCGTCGAGCTGCTGACCTCGTTGGGTGCCGAAGTGGTCGAGGTCTCCTGCCCGTCGTTCACCTACGCGATGCCGGCCTACTACCTGATCGCCCCGAGCGAGGCGTCGTCCAACCTGGCCCGGTTCGACGCGATGCGGTTCGGCCTTCGGGTGGGCGACGACGGCGAGCACAACGCCGAGGAGGTCATGGCGCTGACCCGGGCGGCCGGCTTCGGCCCCGAGGTCAAGCGGCGCATCATGCTCGGCACCTACGCGCTGTCCAGCGGCTACTACGACGCCTACTACGGCCAGGCGCAGAAGGTCCGGACGCTCATCACCCGCGACTTCGACGCCGCGTTCGAGCGGGTCGACGTGCTGATCTCACCGACGACGCCGACGACCGCCTTCCCGATCGGCGAGCGCACCGACGACCCGCTGGCGATGTACCTCGCCGACCTTTGCACGATCCCGGCCAACCTCGCCGGCAACACCGCGATGTCCATCCCCTGCGGTCTTGCGCCGGAGGACGGGCTGCCGGTGGGGTTGCAGATCATGGCTCCGACGTTCGCCGACGATCGGCTCTATCGGGTCGGGGCAACGCTTGAGGCCGCGTACGTCGAACGTTGGGGACATCCGCTGCTCGAGGAGGCACCATCCCTATGAACGCCCTGAAGTCCCTTCCGCCCAAGAAGCTCATCTCCCTCGCCGGCGGTGTCTTCGCCGTCGTCACCGGCGTGCGCGACCTGCGCAAGAACAGCGGCACGGGCAAGCTCGCGCTCGTCCACACCCTGCTCAAGATCACGGTCGCCGTGGTCGGGGTGGTCGTCGCGTTCAACGCCGTCGACGAGATCGCTGACGACGCGGCATGACCGTCCCGTACGCCGAGGCTGTCGAGCGTTATGAGCCGGTGATCGGTCTCGAGACGCACGTCGAGCTGGGCACCCTGTCGAAGATGTTCTGCGGCTGCTCGACGGAGTTCGGCGCCGAGCCCAACACCCACGTCGACCCGGTCTGCCTCGGCCTGCCCGGGTCGCTGCCGGTGGTCAACGGCCGGGCCATCGAGTACGCCATCATGATCGGTCTCGCGCTCAACTGCTCGATCGCCGAGTGGTGCCGGTTCGCGCGGAAGAACTACTTCTACCCGGACATGCCGAAGAACTACCAGATCTCCCAGTACGACGAGCCGCTGTGCGTCGAGGGTTACCTCGATGTCGAGGTCGAGGGCACGGTTTACCGCATCGGCATCGAGCGGGTCCACCTCGAGGAGGACACCGGCAAGTCGCTCCACGTCGGCGGGTCCACCGGCCGCATCCACGGCGCGACCCACTCGCTGGTCGACTACAACCGGGCCGGCATCCCCCTGGTCGAGGTCGTCACCAAGCCGGTTCCCGGTACGGGCGCGCTGGCTCCGGTCGTGGCAAAGGCTTACGTCACAGCACTTCGCGACATCATCCGCACTCTCGGCGCCTCCGACGTGCGCATGGAGCAGGGGTCGCTGCGCTGCGACGTCAACGTCTCCCTCAACCTGCCGGGCGCCGAGTGGGGCACCCGTAGCGAGACCAAGAACGTCAACTCGCTGCGGTCGGTCGAGCGGGCCGTGCGATCCGAGATCGAGCGCCAGGCAGGCGTTCTCGACGGTGGTGGCCGGGTCAAGCAGGAGACGCGTCACTTCCACGAGAACGACGGCAGCTCGACCCCGGGCCGGTCCAAGGAGCAGGCGGAAGACTACCGCTACTTCCCCGAGCCCGACCTCGTGCCGATCGCTCCCAGTCGTGAGTGGGTCGAGGAAATCAGGGCTGCGCTGCCCGAGCTGCCAGCCGCTCGGCGAGTCAGACTTGCTGCACAGCACGGCTTCTCGGACAAGGACATGCTTGACATGGCCAACGCCGGAGTCACCGAGCTGGTTCTGGAGACCGCCGACCTCGGCACCACGGGTGCCAAGGCGCGCGGCTGGTGGCTGGCCTATCTCGTGGGTAAGTCCAACGAGTCCGGCATCGATCCGACCGAGCTGGCCATCACGCCGGCCCAGGTTGCCCGCATCTCCCAGCTCGAGGATGAGGGGACGCTGACCAACAGTCTCGCCCGCCTCGTCGTCGACGCGGTCCTCGCCGGTGAGGGAGAGCCCGACGCGGTCATCGAGGCGCACGGCTGGCGGGTCGCAGGTGAGGACACCCTCATCGCTGCGATCGACGACGTGCTCGCCGCCCAGCCCGACACCGCTGACAAGATCCGCGGCGGCAACATGGGTGCGGTCGGTGCGTTGATCGGCGCGGTGATGAAGGCGACCGGCGGACAGGCGGACGCCAAGCGGGCCCGCGAGCTGATCCTGGAGCGTCTGGGCGTCGCGTGACAACGGTGACAGAGCCTGTTGAGCCTATTGAGCCTATTGAGCATGGCCCGATCCGCACCTTCAAGTACCGCCGCGGTCGGGTCACTCTCGCGCAGCAGCAGGCGATCGACACCGTGGGACCGGTGCTGGGGCTCGATCTCACCGCTGGCCTGATCGATTCCGTGGGGCTGTTCGGTCGCGAGGCTCCGCTGGTGTTCGAGATCGGCTTCGGCATGGGGGAGACGACGGTGGCGATGGCCGCCGCCCAGCCCGAGCGCGACCTCATCGCGGTGGACGTCCACACCCCGGGTGCCGGGGCGCTGCTGCGGGCGCTGTCGGCCGAGGGACTGACCAACGTGCGGGTGGCCGTCGGTGATGCGCTCGAGGTGCTGCGAGGCATGGTCCCGTACGAAAGGCTGGACGAGATCCGGCTGTTCTTCCCGGACCCGTGGCCCAAGACCAAGCATTTCAAGCGGCGGCTGTTCACGGCCGATTTTGCCGCGCTGGCGGTGTCGCGCCTCAAGCCCGGGGGAGTGGTGCACGTGGCCACCGACTGGGGCCCGTACGCAGAGCAGGTGCTGGACGTGGTGGCCGCAGAACCCCTGCTGGTCAACGACTTTGGTGGTCCTGCGCCGCGGCCGGAGTCTCGCCCGGTGACCCGCTTCGAGCAGCAAGGTCTGGGCAAGGGCCACATCGTCTACGACATCGTGGTCCGTCGCGTCGGATAGGCTCGATGGCATGGAGACTCGTCAGCTCGGCCGCACCCATCACGTCGTCGGAGTCGTCGGGCTCGGTGCCTGGCAGATCGGTGCCGACTGGGGCACCGTCGACGAGGACGAGGCCCTGGCGGTGATCGGTGCGGCGGTCGACGCCGGCGTCACGCTGATTGACACGGCCGACGTCTACGGCGACGGGCGCTCGGAGCGGCTCATCGGGCGCTACCTGCATGAGCACCCGGGGCACGGCCTCACCGTCGCGACCAAGCTGGGCCGCCGTGTGTCGCCGGTGCTCGCCAACTTCACCGCGGCCAACCTCCGTGCGTGGACTGCCCGGTCGCAGGACAACCTCGGTGTCGACACGCTCGACCTCGTCCAGCTGCACTGCCCCGAGACCGCGGTCTACTCCGACGACGCCGTCTTCGATGCGCTCGACGAGCTGGTGGCCGACAAAACCATCGGCGCGTACGGGGTGTCGGTCGAGACGTGTGCCGAGGCCCTGACGGCCATCGCCCGGCCGGGCGTCGCGTCGGTGCAGATCGTCTTCAACGCGCTGCGCCAGAAGCCGCTCGACGAGGTCCTGCCCGCGGCTGCCGCTGCGGGCGTGGCGATCATCGCCCGGGTGCCTCTGGCGTCAGGGCTGCTGTCCGGGAAGTACGACGAGCACACCCAGTTTGCCGCGGACGACCACCGCAACTACAACCGCCAGGGTCAAGCGTTCGACAAGGGCGAGACGTTCGCCGGGGTCCCGTACGACGTAGGTCTTGCAGCGGTGCACGAGCTCAAGGGTGTCGTGCCGGCAGGGGAGACGATCGCGCAGCTGGCGCTGCGCTGGATCATCGACCAGCCGGGCGTGACCGTGGTCATCCCCGGAGCACGCAACGTGGCGCAGGCCGAGAGCAACGCCGCGGCCGCCTCGGCCGCTCCGCTCACCGACGACCAGCTGTCCGCGGTGCGCGACGTGTACGACCGGCTGGTCCGCCCGCACGTCCACCACCTCTGGTAGCCCCCGGTCGGTGGTGAGGCGCGGCGCGACACTGGGCCACGCCTCACCGGCCGGTCACACCGCAGGCAGCTAGACGGTGAGTTCGCCGAACAGACCGTGCTTCTCGTGGTTCGGACCCGCGGTGAACAGCACCGACTCTGCGTCGCCGGCGACGCCGTTGCCGACCATCAGGCCCCAGAGCCCGTCGATGCTGAGCACGGTGCCTGAGGTGTTGAACAGCGCGCCGACGAACTTTCCGGTACGGGGGTCGTAGGCGTGGATCCGGCCGTTGCCAAAGTTGCCGACCAGCAGGGCTCCCGCGTACTTGCCCCACGTCGACGGCGCGATGGCGAGGCCCCATGGGGAGTCGAGTACGCCGCCCTTGACGAGGCGCTTGATCAGCTTGCCGCTGGTGGTGAAGACGTCGACCTGTCCGCGTCCGAGCCGCGCTGCGTCATCGTGCCTGTCCTTGTCCTGCATGGCGTACGTGACGTAGAGCGCGCCACGCAGCTGTTGGATGTTGAACGGCGCATAACCCTTGGGCAGCAAGGCATCCGTGAACGCGGTCTTGCCGAACGACACCTTCTTGAACGTGGAGTCGAAGGTGCGGATGACGTTGTTGTGGAAGTCCGTCGCGTAGAGGTACTGCTTGGTGTTGACCGTGGCGACGGCCAGCCCTTTGAAGACTGCGGTCGGCACGTAGACGGCTGTCTGTGCGGCCGTCGAACCAGCGGCGGGCACGGTCGGGTTCCAGCCGGTGATGTAGCCGGACTCGGAGGCGAAGATGAACTTCGCCGGGCCGGAGGCCGCTCCGGCGGAGACCACGAAGTCAGTGGCTGAGGTGTTGAAGACCTGGCCGGTGGGGGCACCCCACGGGATGGTCACCGTCAGCGGGATCTTCGCAGTCGTCGGGGGCCTCGTCGCGCCGCGGTAGAGCGTCGTGTTGTCCGAACCGTTGTTGGACACCCACACCGGTGTCGGCGTGGCGCCCGTACCGAAGGACATGCCCCAGGGGTTGACCAGGCTGGGGTCGGTCACCTGTGCGACGCCGGGCTGGTCGGAAACAAGGTTGGTCTGGGCGATCGCCAGGGGCAGACCGGCCGCGGACGCCGAGCCGGCCCCAGCAGCCATGCAGCCGATCGTGCCGATGACCAGGGCTGCGCTTGCGCCGGCAGCCGTCATGCGTCTGTGCCAACTGATGCTCATGTGTCGCCTCCTCGGGACCGTTGCGGGCCCCGTCCTCTGCGACGGCCGCCGGTCAAGCACTGGCACGTACGGGGTGGACAGCCGGTTCACAGAATCGGCGCGTCCCCGTGATGTTCGGGGCCACGGGTGGTCACTTGGCCTGGCGCAAACGCGTGTCGCGGCACCGCCCGCACGCCTAGCGTCACCACCGACCTGAGGAGGACTCGTGACCATCCCGCTGTTCCAGGTGAGCACGTTCGCGACCGACTTCCGCGCAGGCAATCAGGCCGGCGTCGTGCTGCTCGAGGCCGATCGCGACGACGCGTGGTACGCCGACGTCGCCGCCTACCTCAACCTGCCGGCCACCGCATTTCTGCGCCCGACCGACGGCGGCTTCGCGCTGCGCTGGTTCAGCCCCACCCGCGAGCTGCCGCTCTGCGGCCATGGCACTCTCGCCGCGGCGCACGTGCTGTACGAGACCGGTCGGGCGACGCCGGACGAGGTCGTCACGATGACCACGGCTGCCGGCGGGCTCGCGGTACGTCGCGAGGGCCCGGACTGCTGGATCGAACTCGCTGCCACCGCGTTGAAGGAGGCCCCGGCGCCGCAGCAGGTGCTCGACGCCCTGGGCGTGGCAGCTTGCTCGTGGTTCGGCGAGGGCGATGACGACCTCGTAGTGGTGCTCGACAGTGTCGAAGCCGTCCTGGCGGTGGCACCAGACGCCGCGTTGCTGCGGGTGTTGCCGCAGACCCGCACGGTGGTGACTGCTGCTGGCGGGGACGGCGTCGACTTCACGTCGAGGGTCTTCCCGCCGTCGGTAGGTGTGGACGAGGACCAGGTCACCGGCACGGCCCACGCGGCGCTCGGCCCGTACTGGAGTGATCGACTGGGACGCACGCGCCTCACGGCCAGGCAAGCCTCACAGCGAGGAGGGCTCCTCGAGCTCGATCTCGCTCGGGACGGCGTCGTCGGTATCGGTGGCCGGACAGTGACAGTCACGGCAGGGGCGTTGCTCGCTTAGCTCCGAGCCTGGATTTGCCATGAGCGCTTGCGACGCTATGGCGTATCTAGCGCTCCCCACAAAGCGAGTCCCACGGGTCTTGAGCGTTCGCTCAAACGTGTGCTACCTTTTGTTTGAGCGACCGCTCAAACAGGCGAGGGGGCAGGCGTGGATGCGGCAGTGGCAACGCAGGTCTACGGGCGGGCGGGCGTCGCCGGGGCGGTCGGGGGAGGGCTGCTCGGCCCGGCGATGACGCTGGTGGTGAGCCCGTCGCCGTCGTCGTCCGGAACGTGGGGCACTCTGTGGGCGGTTGTCTTCCTCAGCCCATGGGCCATCGTGGTTGGCGTCCTGGTCGGCGGCGTCGTCGGCGGGGTCAACGGACTTGTGCTCTCCCACCGGGAGATGAGCCGCCCCCGCAGCACCCTCGACCAGCGGGTCACCGCGTTCGTGACCAGCGTGGCTGTCGTGGTGTTGTTCACCTGGTTCGTCTGGTGCACCGCAATGGCGATCGTCGCTGTGACTGGCGGGGTCGCTTGCGCCGTGCTCGCACCGACCGTGGTGCGTGGCCGATGACCACGCCTGAAGCCGCACCGGGCGAGTGTCCGATCATGGCCAGGGGGCTGGCATCAGGGGCCTTCTGGGGCGCCCCATTGGGGTCGCTCATCATGCTCGTCGTCTTCGCCGTTCCGCCCAGGCAGTGGGTGGCAGGGGCACTCGCTTTTGGGGCGATCGGTGCCGTTATCGGCGGGCTGGTCGGGCTGGTCAGTGGGCTCGTGCTGGCAGTCTCTGAACATCCGGGCCCTGGTAGCCCGGCGGCTCGCACCGATCGCAGCCGTCGACGCACCGGTTTTGTCAGTGGCGCTGTCCCGTTTCTGCTGCTCGCGCTTCTGACACTGCCCGTGCCGGAGCTGCTGCTGTTTTGGCTTCCGGTTGCCCTAGTGTCGGGAGCCGCAGGTGCCCGTCTCGCGCCCTGGGTCTTGTACGGGGCGGCTCGTCGGGCACCATCGCTGCATGAGTGACACCCGGCGGAAGCTGATCGACGGCACGATCGCGACCTTGCGGGACAAGGGCATCGCGGGCACCTCGGCCCGCGCCATCGCGACGGCGGCAGGGGTCAACCAAGCGCTCGTGTTCTACCACTTCGGGTCGGTCGACGAGCTGGTCGACGTCGCCAGCCGCGAGTCGACGGAGACGCGGATCGCGCTCTACCGGCCGCGGTTCGCCGAGGTGACCTCGCTGCGTGAGCTGCTGGCGCTTGGCCGTGAGCTGCACGCCACCGAGCGTGAGGCGGGCAACGTCGCGGTGCTTGCGCAGGTGCTCGCCGGCGCTCAGCAGCACGAGGCGCTGGCCGCGGCAGCCAAGCACTCGCTCGCGCTGTGGATCGACGAGATCGAGGCGGTCCTCGTCCGATTGCTCAAGGACAGCCCGCTCGCCGAGGTCACCGACGCGGCGGGGCTGGCACGGGGCATCTCGGCGTCGTTCGTCGGCATCGAGCTGTTCGAGGGGGTCGACCCGCAGGGCGCGGCGGCCGCGATGGCGTCGATCGAGACGCTCGGCCTGCTGGTCGAGGTCGTCGACGACCTGGGACCAGTGGCGCGCAGGGCGTTGCGGGCGCGGCTGCGCCGTACGACGAAATCAGCCCGATAGGACGGTCAGCTGTCGGCTGCGGCCTGGGCCTCGGCGCGACGGCGGCGCACCCAGTAGCTCGTCCCCGGCACGTCCACCACGGGGGGGTGACTCGGTGGCGTGTAGTCGGTGAGGTCGACAACCGGCTCAGGAGCGACGGCTCTCGGGGGCGTCGACGCAACCTCCACCGGTCGCGCGACCCGATGCGGCCGCGCCGGAGTCCCGACAGGCCGGGTCTCGAGGTCCATGAAGTCGATCGCCATGGCGCACCTTCCTTGCCAACCGCCCAGTCGGATCGCCGGGCGAGAGCCCACTCAACCGGTAGAACGAGCCGAAACGGGACGGGTTACGGGTCTTCTTCGATGATTTTTGCCTGCGTTGGGCGCTGTCTCAGGGGCTGGTCAACGCGTAGGCGGCGGTCTGGCCGGCGGCGACGCTGAAGGCTCCTGAGACGCCCGAAACCTGCACCGGTACGGCGCTGTCCGTGGTCGTGTTGTTGCCCAGCTGACCTGCGCCGTTGCCTCCCCAGGACCACACCGTGCCGTCGCTCTTGGTGGCGTAGGCCGAGGAGCCGCCGGCGGCGATCGACGTCGCCCCGGTGAGCCCGGACACCGCCACCGGGGTGGGGGCGTTGGCCGTCCCGCCGTTGCCGAGCTGACCGCTGCCGGCGCCGCCCCACGCGACGACCGTGCCGTCGGTACGCAGCGCGTAGCCCGCCGTGTTGCCGCCGGCAACGGCCGTGGCGTTGGCCACGCCGCTGACCTGGACGGGGACGGGGCTGTCGGTGGTGGTGCCGTTGCCCAGGCCGCCCGTGGCGTTGCTGCCCCAGGCCCATACGGTGCCGTCGTTGCGTACGGCATAGCCGCCGCCTCCGCCGCCACCGATCGCGGTGACGTTGCTCAGGCCGGTGATCGGCACCGGGGTGCTCACGCCGCCGAGGTGGATGGTGCCGTTGCCGACCTCGCCGTGGGTGTCGAATCCCCAGGAGTAGATCGTGCCGTCAGAGCGCAGGGCGTAGCCGTTCCAGGCGCTCGCGGCGATCTTGACGATGAAGGTGAGCGCCCGGATCTGCACGGGGACGTTGCTGTTGACGAGTGATCCGTTGCCGAGCTCGCCGCTGGCATTGAACCCCCACGCCCACACCGTGCCGTCACGGCGCTGGGCGTACGCGGCCTGGTTGCCTGCGGCGATGCCGACCACGTCGGTGAGCCCGCTGACCTGGACCGGGACGTTGGTGCGCTCGCTGGGCGGTCCGCCGTTGCCCAGCTGGCCGTACGAGTTGTCGCCCCAGGCCCACACCGTGCCGTCGGCTCGCAACGCGTAGGCGGAGTAGGCGCCGCCCGCGATCGCGGTGATCTTGGTCAGGCCGACCGAGACGACCGGGGTGTGGGTGGCTGAGGTGGTCGCGCTGACCAGCTGCTGCGAAGCGTTGGAGCCCCACGCGGTCACGGACGTGCCGGCGACGGTGATGCTGAGGGTCGTGGTCACGCGACCCCCGTCGGAGCCGATCGCGGTGACGCCGAACGCCTCGGTGTAGACCCTCAGCGGCACCCCGCCGATGCCGCCGGCCGGGCTGAGCGTCAGGCCCTCGGGGAGCCCACCAGTGGTCACGCGCCAGGTGTACGGGCCCACGCCGGCGCGAGCAGCCAGCGTTGCGGTGTAGGGGCGACCGACGATGGCACCCGGGAGCGACGTCGTGGTGACCACCGGCGTCATGACCCGGCGGACGGTGACCTTGAGCGTGGTGCTCGTACCCCCGGCGATGGTCTTGGTGTTGAGCTTGACCACGCGCAGCTTGATGAGGCCGAGCGGCCGCACCCCGGAGACCTGGAAGGTCGAAGTGGCGGTCAGCTTGGCGGTGCCGAGGGGGCGCCAGACCTTGCCGTCGAGGTACTGCAGCTGGACCGAGCCCTTGGCCTTGGGGCGCACCGAGCCGGTCACGACGATGCGGCCACCGTGCGGCACGGTCTTGGCTGCCAGTCGGGCGGTGATCGTGTACGCGGTCTTGGTCACCGTCAGCCGGAAGGTGCCGCTGACCGCCGTGGTGCCGGCGATGGCCCGGATGGTCCACGGGCCCGCCTTGCGGGGGGCGAGGACATTGACGCTGAACACGCCCTTGGCGACGGTCTTGCCCGCGCCGGCGGCGAGCCAGTGACCGGCGACGAGTCTCTGCACCGCCACGCTGATGCCGGCAACGCGAGGAGCGACCGTGCCGGTCACCGTCACGATCGAACCGGTGGCCACGGTGGCAGCCGAGACGCGGGCGCTCACGTGGACGGCGGTCGGGCGGCTGGCCGCGGTGGCGGCCGCCGTCGGGACCACAGAGAGGCAGGCCGCCGACACTGCGAGCGCCGCGCCCCATCGTGACGCTCGGTGACGAACAGAAAGCGGGTGGTAACTCACAGCCATGTTAAACGATCTCCCCAGACGGTGATCCGACGCAGTCCCCCCGCACCGGAGTACACAGAGTAACCGAATTGGGTTAACGGTGTGTATCCGCCGCTTGTACTAATCACTACAGAGTCAGCCTTGATACGCGAGCCGTAGGCTGGTCGCGTGACCACGCAGGAGCCGCCCGAGGAAACCGCGCTGCTGCGCCGCATTCGCGCCTCGGTCATCGGCGACGACGCCGTCATGCCCGGTCCCTACGGTCCCCGGCGGGTCACCTATGCCGACTACACCGCGTCCGGGCGTGGGCTGTCGTTCCTCGAGGACTTCATCCGCGACGAGGTTCTGCCGCGCTACGCCAACACCCACAGCGAGTCCAGCGGCACCGGCCTGCAGACCACCCGGTTCCGCGAGGACGCGCGGGCGATCATCGCCGAGGCGGTCGGTGCCGGTGACGAGAGCGTGGTGATCTTCGCCGGCTCGGGCTCGACCGGCGCCATCGACAAGCTGGTGTCGGTGATGGGGCTTCGCATCCCGTCCACACTCGACGACCTGCACGGGTTGTCGGCCACGATCCCGGCGGATCAGCGCCCGGTCGTGTTCATCGGCCCGTTCGAGCACCACTCCAACGAGCTGCCGTGGCGCGAGTCGATCGCCGACGTCGTGACGATCCCTGAGGACGCCAACGGCCATGTCGACTTCGCTGCCCTCGAGGCGGCGCTGGCGACGTACACCTCTCGTCCGTTGCTCATCGGCTCCTTCTCCGCGGCCAGCAATGTCACCGGCATCGTGACCGACACCGACGCGATCTCGTCGCTGCTGCACCGGTACGGCGCGCTGGCGCTGTGGGACTTCGCGGCCGCCGCGCCCTACGTCGACATCGCCATGAGAGGCAGCGGTGGTGACTCCTACAAGGACGCGATCTTCCTGAGCCCGCACAAGTTCATCGGCGGACCCAGCACTCCGGGGGTGTTGGTCGTACGGCGCGAGCTGCTGGCCAACCGGGTGCCGTCGGTGCCCGGCGGCGGCACGGTCGCGTTCGTCAACCCGAGCGGCCACCATTACCTCGACGACCCCACCCACCGCGAGGAGGGCGGCACGCCGGCGATCATCGAGTCGATCCGGGCCGGCCTCGTCTTCCAGCTCAAGGCCGCCGTCGGCATCGACGTGATCCGGTCGCACGAGGCCGACTTCGTACGGCGTGCCGTCGAGGCGTGGCAGACCGAGCCTGCGGTCGAGATCCTCGGCAACCTCCACGCCGAGCGGCTGTCGATCGTGTCGTTCGTCGTCCGTTCGCCCAGCGGTCGCTACCTGCACCACAACTTCGTCGTCGCGCTGCTCAACGACCTGTTCGGCATCCAGTCCCGCGGCGGTTGCTCGTGCGCCGGCCCGTACGGCCATCACCTGCTCGGCATCGACCTCGACCGGTCCGACGAGCTCACCCGCCAGATCACCGGCGGTTGCGAGGGCATCAAGCCGGGCTGGGTACGGGTCAACTTCAACTACTTCATCTCGTCCGCGGTCTTCGACTACCTGATCGAGGCGGTGTCTCTGGTCGCGCGCGAGGGCTGGCGGCTGCTGCCCGACTACCGGTTCGACCCGGCGAGCGGCATGTGGCGCCACCACCTCGGTCCGCCCGAGCCGCCGATGCGCCTGACCGACATCTCGTACGGGGCTGACGGCGAGATGCGCTACCCGCACCACCCGGACCGGGCGGGGGAGTCCGAGCTGGCCGGTTACCTCGCGGCGGCGCGGGCTCTGCTGGCCGCGGCCGACGGGCTTGACCTCAGCGGCCACGCGGCCGAGGTGTCCGCCGACTTCGACCACCTGCGCTGGTTCGACCTTCCGGCCGTGTGCTGCCCGTAGGTCCGCCAAGCAGCCACGTCACTGCGCACTATGGCCCGCGTGCCGGGCAAATCTGCACAGTCGTCTTCTCGGCGAGGCCGATGTCGGCCTCTGTATCAGCGAAGAAGCGAGCGGGCGCCAGCACCCGTCCTGATCAAAACGATGAGCCAGGTGCTGACAAGGACGAGGTAGAGAGCCACCGCTGACCAGGAAAAGACCTCGAGTCCGGTACGGGCGGCAAGCGCGCTCGTGCCCGTCACGACGGTGCCCAACGGAAACGTGAAGCTCCACCACGGCAGTCCGAACGGCAGTCCTGATCGCACCGTCCGGGCCGTGATGGCGGTCGCGATCCCCAGCCACAGCAGGGCAAATCCCCACGCGCCGAGGCCGTACAGCAGCCCGAACGCCTTTGCCCCCGGCTCGTACCGCACGCTCGCGACGTTGCCCAGACCGTTGGCCGCGGTGATCGACTGACCGACCGGGCCGAGCAGGATCCACAGCGTCGGCACCAGGGCAGCGGCCCCGACCCCGTGAACCGCAAGTCGGCCCCAGACCAACGTGATGACGACGGCGCTGGCTGCCAGGGAGAGGCCGAACATGCTGTAGCACAGGGCAATGAGCGTCTCGCGGAGCTGCCCGGCGCTGAGGTGGCCGATCAGCAGTGCGCCGGTCGTCGCCGACACCATCGGCGGGACGACCGGCATCAGCCACCCGCCGAAGGCTGCGTCCGGCGGGTTGTCGTGGCGGGTGAACGCGACGTAGGGAACCACGGCGGCGCAGGCCAGCCCGGCGACGGTGCCGATGGTCCAGAGCACCCAGTCGATGTCCAAAGCCAAGCGGAGGCCGATCAGGTCGCGACCGAGCAGCAGCGTGCCGGCGCCCACGGTGAGGACGGCCATCGGGGGTGCGCCGTAGAAGTGGACCATCACCGGATTCAGCAGGTGGGATCGGGCCGCCAAGGGGTGCCGGGCCCAGTGCGCGACGGTTGCCGAAGTGAGCACAATCAGCATCACCACCGCCAGCAGCCAGACGGCGAGGGCGAAGGTGTGCAGCCCGCGCACCTGGTGGGGGAGGCTGACCGCCGCCGTCGCAATGATGCCGGTGCCCATCACCGAGGCGAACCAGTTCGGTCCGAGCCCGGCGAGCAGTGGCGGCCGGTGGGGCGTGGACACCGGTCGGTAGGCGGTCATCGTCATGCGACCAGCCTGCCGCGAGCGGCAACCGGGCGGTAGGTGGGTCGCCCTGATCAACCCATAACCATGGCTGATGCTCAGGCATAGAGTATGTCTATGGCATTGACCCATGTCCCCGACCTTGACTCGCTCCAGCTGCTCATCGAGGTCGCGACCACCGGCAGTCTCGGGCAGGCGGCGTTGGAGCACGGCATCAGCCAGCCCGCGGTCTCCGCCCGAGTCAAGGGCATGGAGCGGCTTGTCGGATTTCCGCTGGTGACGCGTGGCGCCCGCGGGTCGACGCTGACCGCCGAGGGCGCGCTGCTGGCCGACTGGGCGCGCGAGGTGCTGCATGCCGCCGACTTGCTCGAGGCCGGCATCGCGTCCCTGCGCAGCGATCGCAAGGGCCGGCTGCGCGTTGCGGCCAGCCTCACGGTGGCTGAGCACCTGCTGCCGCGCTGGCTGGTCCGTCTTGCGGCGAGTCACCCGGAGACCGCCGTCAGTCTCGCCGCGGTCAACTCCGCAGGTGTGGCAGCGGCGGTGCTGGCCGGCCAGGCCGACCTGGGCTTCGTCGAGGGTCCGCGGGTGTCGTCAGGGCTCGAGTCGCAGGTCGTCGCGCACGACGTGCTGACCGTCGTCGTGCCGCCCGGTCACCCGTGGACCAGGTTGCGTCGCCCGCTCGACGCGGGCACGCTCGCCCACACGCGGCTGGTGCACCGCGAACCCACCTCGGGCACGCGTACCGCGCTCGAGCTTGCCCTCCGGGACCACGCCCCGCTGGCGACGCCGCTCCTCGAGCTCTCGACCACCAGCGCGGTGGGCGGCGCCGTCGCCGCTGGCGCTGGCCCTGCCG
Organism: Acidothermaceae bacterium B102; assembly: GCA_033097465.1. GTDB lineage: Bacteria > Actinomycetota > Actinomycetes > JAWWOL01 > JAWWOL01 > JAWWOL01. The sequence continues at coordinate 26,470 of AP028633.1, read as the reverse complement.
TGCTGAGCAACCTCGCCGTCCGGGACGACGTGGCGGCCGGGCGTCTCGTGGCGGTGCCCGTGGAGGGCGTCGACCTGACCCGGTCGCTGCGCGCCGTGTGGCCGCGCGGCCAGCGGCCCGACGGCACGGCGCGCGACCTGCTCACGATCGCCGGGCGGCCGCCGCGACGCCCGGTGTCCCATCACTGACCGGCCCTCGGCAGGATGGTGACCACCGACAAACGTCTGGAGCCACGCATGAAGGTCGTCGTCCCCTGGCCCGTGGACGAGCAGCAGCAGGACGCGCCGATGCCCGACGGTGTCGAGCTGGTCGCCTGGATCGACGGACAGCCCCCCGAGGAGGCGCTCGACGCGGAGTTCGTCGCCGTACCGTTCTCGGCTGGTAGGCGTGGTCTGCTCGACACCTTCACGGCGCTCAAGGTCGTGCAGACCGAGAGCGCCGGGGTGGGCTGGATCATCCCCGCGGTCCCGGACGGCGTGACGCTCTGCGACGCCAGCGGACCGCACGACCAGAGCACGGCCGAGTGGGTGATGGCCGCGCTGCTGGCCTCGATCCGGTTGATCCCGCAGTACGTCCGGCAGCAGGACCAGGGGGAGTGGTCGCTGGTCCGAACCCGCGAGCTCGGCGGTCGTCGGGTGCTCATCGTCGGCTACGGCTCGATCGGCAAGGCGGTCGAGCAGCGGCTGGCCGGGTTCGGCGTCGACATCACCCGGGTCGCCCGCACGGCCAGGGACGGGGTGCACGGCTTCGAGGGGTTGCCCGCGCTGCTGCCGTACGCCGACGTCGTGGTCCTGCTGGTGCCGCTCACCGGCGAGACCGAGGGCCTGGTCGACGCGCGGTTCCTGGCGGCGCTGCCCGACGGCGCGCTGGTGGTCAACGCGTCACGCGGCAAGGTGGTCCACCAGGACGCTCTGCTCGCCGAGCTGACCAGCGGCCGCATCACCGCGGCGATCGACGTGACGACGCCGGAGCCGCTGCCCGCGGACCACCCGCTGTGGCACGCGCCGGGCCTGCTGCTCACCCCGCACACCGGGGGTGACACGGTCGACGTCTACCCGCGACTGCGCACGTTCGTACGGGACCAGGTCGTGCGCCACCTGGCGGGCGAGCCGCTGCTCAACGTCGTCGCGGACGGCTACTAGCCGTCGCGGAATCAGGGGGGCGCGTGCCGCGTTGCCGCTCACTGACCTGGACCCTGACCCGGAAGGCCCTACCGTGAGCCTGTACGACATCCCGCTGACCACCATCGCCGGCGCCGAGACGACCCTTGCGGAGCACAAGGGCAAGGTCCTGCTGCTGGTCAACGTGGCCTCCAAGTGCGGCCTCACCCCGCAGTACGAGGGGCTCGAGCGGCTCCAGCAGCGCTTCGGCGACCAGGGCTTCAGCGTCCTCGGGTTCCCGTGCAACCAGTTCCGCGGCCAGGAGCCGGGCACGGCCGAGGAGATCGCCGAGTTCTGCTCCGCGACGTACGGCGTCTCGTTCCCGATGTTCGACAAGCTCGAGGTCAACGGCGAGGGTCGTCACCCGCTCTACGCCCAGCTGACCGAGACGGCCGACGCCGACGGCGAGGCCGGCGACGTGCAGTGGAACTTCGAGAAGTTCCTGGTCGACACCGACGGCAGCGTGCTCGCCCGCATCCGGCCCAAGGTCGAGCCCGAGGCCGACGAGGTCGTCGCGCTCATCACGTTCCACCTGCCCAGCTAGCCCACCTGCCGGGACAGCCGTCCGCGCGGCATCCTGCGGGTGAACACGCGGACGTAGCATGGGTCCGCCCGTTAACCGTCCCGTCAGCCCTGGGAGCGCCCGTGTCGGACCCGAGCTCGACCGTCGACCACAAGCCGCGCAGCCGCGACGTCACGGACGGCGTAGAGAAGGCTGCCTCGCGGGGCATGCTGCGTGCTGTCGGCATGGGCGATGACGACTGGGTCAAGTCGCAGGTCGGCGTCGCCTCGTCCTGGAACGAGATCACCCCGTGCAACCTGTCGCTCAAGCGGCTCGCCAGCGCGGTGCGCGACGGGGTGTTCGAGGCCGGCGGCTATCCCCTGGAGTTCGGCACCATCTCCGTCTCCGACGGCATCTCCATGGGCCACGAGGGCATGCACTTCTCGCTGGTGTCGCGCGAGGTCATCGCCGACTCGGTCGAGGTGGTCATGAGCGCCGAGCGGCTCGACGGGTCGGTGCTGCTCGCCGGCTGTGACAAGTCGTTGCCCGGCATGCTGATGGCAGCGGCCCGTCTCGACCTCGCGTCCGTGTTCCTCTACGCCGGCGCCACGATGCCGGGCAAGCTCGACGGCAACGACGTCACGATCATCGACGCCTTCGAGGGCGTCGGGGCGTGCGTCGCCGGCAAGATCACCCGCGAACAGCTCGACCGCATCGAACGGGCCATCTGTCCCGGCGAGGGCGCGTGCGGCGGCATGTACACCGCCAACACCATGGCCTCGGCCGCTGAGGCGATGGGCATGTCGCTGCCGGGCTCGGCTTCCCCGCCCGCGCCCGACCGCCGTCGTGACGAGTACGCCGTGCAGTCCGGCCACGCCGTCATCAACCTGCTCAACCACGGCATCACGGCCCGCCAGATCATGACCAAGGAGGCGTTCGAGAACGCCATCACCGTGGTCATGGCCCTCGGCGGCTCGACCAACGCGGTGCTCCACCTCATGGCCATCGCGCGTGAGGCCCGGGTCGACCTCGACCTCGACGACTTCAACCGCATCGGCGATCGCACACCTCACCTGGCCAACGTCAAGCCGTTCGGCCGCTACGTCATGACCGACGTCGACGGCATCGGCGGCGTCCCCGTGGTCATGAAGGCGCTGCTCGACGCCGGCCTGCTGCACGGCGACTGCCTGACCGTCACTGGCAAGACCGTCGCCGAAAACCTCGCCCACATCGCGCCGCCCGACCCCGACGGCAAGATCATCCACGCGATGGCCGACCCGATCCACGCGACCGGCGGCATTGCCGTGCTGCGCGGCACCCTCGCCCCCGAGGGCGCGGTCGTCAAGACGGCCGGCTTCGACCGGGTCACCTTCGAGGGCACCGCGCGGGTCTTCGACGGCGAGCGCGCCGCCATGGACGCGGTCGTCGATGGCACGCTCAAGGCCGGCGACATCGTGGTGATCCGGTACGAGGGTCCCAAGGGTGGGCCGGGCATGCGCGAGATGCTCGCGGTGACGGGTGCCATCAAGGGCGCCGGCCTCGGCAAGGACGTCCTGCTGCTGACCGATGGCCGGTTCTCTGGCGGCACCACGGGCCTCTGCATCGGCCACGTCGCGCCCGAGGCTGCGGTTGGCGGCCCCATCGCGCTGGTCGAGGACGGCGACATCATCCACCTCGACGTGGCGACGAAGAAGCTCGACCTGATGGTTGACGCCGAGGAGCTCGAGCGCCGTCGGGTCAACTGGAAGCCCCTGGAGCCGCGCTACACCAGCGGCGTACTCGCGAAGTACGCCAAGCTGGTGGGCTCTGCGGCCGAGGGCGCGGTCTGCGGCTGAGCGGCGTGAAAGTCTGCTGCGCCATGATGCAGGTCCAGATCGAGGTCACCTGCGACCAGCACCCCGACCTCTCCGACTGTCCGGAGAGTCTGATCGAGCTCGGCCACGATGGGCGCTTCTCCCTGCGCATCCACGACGGGCTCGACTCACGCATGCGCATCCGGCACTGCCCGTGGTGTGGCGCCAAGCTGAAGAAGTACAGCCAGCGGGCGGGATCCGGCTGATCGTCCCTGTGTCCGGGCTGAGAGTCAGTCGGCGCCGATGAGCCGTTGCTCCTAGGGTTGGCAGCAGTCGAGCCCGGACGGAGCACCATGATCGAAGCGCACGGACTCACCAAGCGGTACGGCGAGACGGTCGCCGTCGACGACCTGTCGTTCACCGTGCAGCCTGGTACCGTCACCGGGTTTCTCGGGCCGAACGGGGCGGGCAAGTCGACCACGATGCGGATGATCCTGGGCTTGGACGCGCCCACGTCCGGGACCGTCACCGTCAACGGAAAGCCGTACGCGGAGCACGATCGTCCGCTGGCCGAGGTGGGCGCGCTGCTCGAGGCGAGGGCGGTGCACACCGGTCGCTCGGCCCGCAACCATCTGCTCGCCATGGCGGCCACGACCGGCATCGGCCGTCGCCGGGTGGAGGAGGTCATCGACCTGGTCGGGCTGCACGACGTCGCGGGCCGCCGCGCCGGTGCGTTCTCCCTGGGCATGGGCCAGCGGCTGGGCATCGGCTCGGCGCTGCTGGCCGACCCGCAGACCCTCATCCTCGACGAGCCGGTCAACGGCCTCGACCCCGACGGCATCCGGTGGATCCGCAACCTGCTGACCGGCCTTGCCCACGAGGGGCGGACCGTCTTTCTGTCGTCCCACTTGATGAGCGAGATGGCGCTGACCGCAGACCACGTGATCGTGGTGGGCAGGGGCCGGCTGCTCAAGGACCAGTCGATGGCGCAGTTCATCGCCGAGGCCTCGACCGATGTGGTGCAGGTGCGGTCGCCCCAGTCCCGCGAGCTGGCCGAGCTGCTGACCGCCAGTGGCGGCACCGTCCGCCGGGCCGGCGCTGACGACCTCGAAGTCGAAGGTCTGTCGAGCGAGCGCATCGGCGCTGCTGCCGCCGGCGCGGGACTGACGCTGTTCCAGCTCACCACGCAGATCGCCTCGCTCGAGGAGGCTTACATGTCGCTCACCGAGGACGCCGTCGTCTACCGCGCGCCCGTCGACCGTACGTCCGCCACCGACACGGAGTCCGCCGCATGAGCGTTGCCGCCACGATCGACCGGCAGTCCTCGGGCACCGGCTCGTCCGTCGTCAGCCATCCCGTCGTCCTGCGCCGGGTCGTCGCTTCCGAGTGGATCAAGTTCCGCACGCTGCGGTCGACGATCGCGGTCCTCGGTGCAGCCATCGTCGGCATGGTCCTGATCGCGCTGCTGGTGGCCTACAACACGCGACACCTCACGCCCAACCTGCAGCCGGACGACCACGTCCCGTCGTCGACGATGCAGGGCTACTACCTGGGGCAGCTGCTCATCGGCGCGCTCGGGGTGCTGTTCGTCACCGGTGAGTACAGCACCGGCATGATCCGCTCGACGATGGCTGCGGTGCCTCGCCGCCTGCCGGTCATCTGGGCCAAGCTGGTGGTCTTCGTCAGTGTGACGCTGGTCAGCATGGTGTCGATCTGCCTCGTTGCTTTCCTTGCTGCGCAGGCACTTATTGGCCAGTACCGGCCTGGCTACTCACTGGGGCAGCCGCACGTCCTGCGCGTGGTCATCGGTACGGGCGTCTACCTCACCCTCGTCGGGGTCATCGGCGCGATGCTGGGCTGGATCGTCCGCAGCACGCCGGGTGCGCTGGTCGCGTACATCGGCGTGATGCTCGTTCTGCCGGTGCTGTTCGGCAGCGTGCTGGGCACCTGGGGCAAGGACGTCGCGGAGTTCATGCCGAGCACTGCCGGCGGCAGCTTTGTCCGCAGCCTCAGCGAGCCGCACACGCTGTCACCGTGGACCGGTCTGGGCGTGCTGGCGCTGTGGGCGGTCGTCGGGGTCGTGGTCGCGTCGGTGCAGCTGCGCCGACGCGACGCCTGAGGCACGGCTACTTCTTCGGCGGCGGGACGATGGTGATCGTGACCCCCGGCGTCAGCACCACGGCAGCCAGCGGGGTTGTGCTCGAGGAGTAGATGGGGTCGACCGCTGACCCTGGCTGGGCCACACCGAAGGTCGCGGTGAGGACGTAGATGTCGGGCCGCAGCGCGACCACTCCGAGCAGGGCTCGGCCGTTGAGGTCCGTGGTGCGGACGGCGCTGATGGTCTGCTTGGTCACGAGGCCCTTGAGCACGAAGAGCACCGGCCGCTGAGGCAGCGCCTGACCAGCACTGGTCAGCGTCGCGATGAGGCTGGTGTCGACGTTGTAGACCGGGGCGGCCTTGGTGCTGCCCGGTGCTGGCGCGCCGGTCGACGTGACGCGGAGCGCCGGCAGCTTGGGTGCGGGGGCGTTGGTGCAGACCTTGCGGTTCTTGACGACGCTGAGCACCAGCGACGTGGGTGCCTTGGTGACGGTGAACGCCAGGCTGCGCGCTGACGAGGACAGGAAGTCGACCGTGCCCGCGTAGGCGCCGTTGACCTGGTAGCTGCCCGGGTTTCCGTACAGGGCAAGGGAAGCCGACGCGTGGCCGCCGGATCCCGTGAGGGCCTGGACCGATCCCTGGCCGCCGAGGTCGAAGGTGACGACGCTGCCCGCAGGAGCCCCGGTCAGGGTGGCGCCAACAGTGAGCTTGGTCCCGTACGCGATGCTCGTCGGCACCTTGTCGAGCGTGAGGCTGGTCGATGCGGCGGTGGCGGACGACTGACCCACCGGGACACCGGGGGTGTAGTAGCCGCCGAGGTTGTTGTCGACGCCGACGAGGCCGACGCCGTTGACCGCCTGCAGCAGGAACCGCACGTCGGCAGCGTTCTGCCCGGCGGGCAGCGTCAGGGTCGCCGTCCAGAGGGTGGAGTCGGTCGTGTCCTGCGTCAGGTCGATCGAGGCCCACGAGCCGTGGTACGGGCCTGCCTCACCGGTGTAGGTAGCCCACACCTGCTGGATGCCGGCGGACGGGTCACCCGTCACGTGTGCGGAGATCGTGACCACGTTGCCATTGGTGGTGCTGGACACGCCGGAGATCGACGGGGGTGCGGCCAGCGCAGGGATGTTCTGCCCGTACTTCTGCAGGTTGCTGCTGTAGAACAGGGTGAGGCCGACGTTGTTGTAGGTCCGCTGCGTGTTGGTCGTCGCGGAGTCCGAGCGGTACTGCACCGGCGTCACCACGACCTTGGTCTGGCCGGACGAGCCCGAGGCGCCGAGCGCGCCGAAGTAGTTGATGCTGTAGAGGTTCTGGGGGAAGAACGACGGCGTCGAGAACGTCGTGTGCAGGCCGTTCTGCTCAGTGGTCGGTGCTCCGGTGAGCGGCAAAGTGCCGCCCGTGTCGGTGTAGGTGCCGCTGCGGAAGCCGACACCGCGCAGCGACTCGCCGCCCGTGCTGGTCGCCGCGACGTACTGCTCAGGCAGGGCGGGCAGGGCAGGTTGGGTGGTGGTGCCGTCGGCGCCGGTGAGCCAGGAGAACGACTGCCCGGTCGGCGTTCCGTTCAGACCGAGCACCGGACTGGTGTGCACGCTGGTCGGCGTGGCCAGGGAGACGGTGCTGCTCTTCAGCCCGAGCACGGAGCCCGGGGTGCCCTGGGTGACGGGAGTGGGGGTGAAGCTCGGCGAGGTGTCAGGAGATCCGGTACGGGCGCCGGGCAGGTCCATGCCGGTCATCGGGAGGCCGTACATCGTCGACTCGATGATGGCCTTCTGGTCGATGCCGCCGACGGTCGAGAGCGATTCGAGGTAGTCCTGCTTGGCCTTGACCAATGCCTGGCCGATGGCCACCGGGGTGCCCACCGAGCCGGCCCGCAGCTCGGCCGCGAACATCGTGTAGATCTTGGCGCTGTAGGCCAGGAAATTGGTGTCGGCGTACTGGTAGCCCGTGCCGGCGATGAGAATGGCCTTCTGCTGCGCCATCTCCTGGGCCCAGTCGAGGTCGAGGGTCAGGCCAGGTATGCCGTCCGCGTCGACCAGGTTGTAGCCGGAGTGGCAGCCGGCGCTGAAGACCAGGCTGTTGGTGAACTGCCCTGGGTGCTGGGCAACGTCGGGGGTGGCGAGCTGGGTCGCGTAGTCGGCGGCCAGGGTCGACTGCGCGCTGAAGTGGCCGGCGATGAAGACCAGGTCGTGGTGCGACGAGAACAGCGAGTTGGCCAGGTCGGTCGCCGTCCACGACGTGGTGCGGCTGGGACCGGAGGCTCCGGTGACCGTTGTCGTGGGCACGCCCTGGTTGGTGATGAGGGTGTCGTTGCGGGCACCGGACCCCAGGCCGGCCTTGAGGGTGGACTCGACGTTGTCCGCTGCGCTCGTGAGGAAGTCGTACCCGGTCACCAGCGATGACTGCGGGGTGGGCAGCGTGCCGTTGGTCAGCCCGAGGAACTGCTGGACCTGGCCGTCGATCTCGGCCGGCGTCTCGACCAGACGGCCGACGGCGAGGTCGGGCACCGGCAGGACGCTGCCCTTGATGGTCAGGTCGCTGACGGCGCCGTACGCGTCCTGGCCGAGCACGTCGTTGGTGCCCAGGCTGGCCTGCGAGGCGGTCGTTGACAGCACCGGCGGGATGTAGCCGCTCTCCGGTCCCAGGCCGGCGGCGTCGGGGTAGCGGAAGAACGGGATGACCGAGTCGCCACCCACGATGGCGACGTACTGCAGTGCGCCACTGCTATTGCGATAACTGTTGACAATCTCTCGGATCGCCTGCGCCACAAGGTTTTTCGTGTACGCGCAGCTCGTGTTGGCGTCGGCTTGCTGGTTCAGGGCCACAACGCGGGGGCTTTGGCTGACGTCGACCACGACGCCCCCGGTCGCCGCGGCCAGCTTGGCCAGGTCGGTGCCCAGGTTGGCGGTGGTGAGGTTGAGCCGCGAGTTGTCCGTGAGGATGACCGTCTTGGCGGAGCCGGGCGTGCCGGTCAGCGTCGAGAGATTGGCGAAGCTGTTCAGCGCGATGTTGGTGCAGGGACCGCCGGTGACCCCGAGGTCGAGGCGGAACGGCGTGGGGGAGAAGGCGCCGTTGCGGCCGGCGACCCGCAGGTAGAAGTAGCCGGTGTTGTTCCAGGTCGCCGCGCTGATGGTCTCGGACGCTGTGCCCTCCTGGGCGGAGATGCCGATGAGGCTGCGGATCTGGGCGTCCGAGAAGGCCTGCAGGAACGCGTCCGACGGGCTGTAGATGGAGGGTGAGTAGATGGAGGGGCTGTAGATCGACGGTGAGTAGATGGAGGGGCTGTAGATGGAGGGTGAGTAGATCGAGGGGCTGTAGATGGAGGGTGAGTAGATCGAGGGGCTGTAGATGGAGGGTGAGTAGATCGAGGGGCTGTAGATCGACGGTGAGTAGATCGAGGGGCTGTAGATCGACGGTGAGTAGATCGATGGCGAGTAGGCGTTGCCGGCCTGTTCCGCCCCGAGCGTGTTGAGGTCGGTCGTCGAGATCAGCGAGGTGAAGGCCGCGCCGATGTCGGTGTACATCGTGAGGTCGTAGTTCTGCGCGAGCTGGGTGAGGTCGAGCTTGACCTGGCTGCTGGGCACGACGGGGAACTTGTACCAGCGGGCCTCGCCGGCTTGTGCCAGCACGCCGTTGGCTCCCTTGGTGGTGAGCAGGGCGGCGTTGGGCCACGACGTGTTCTCGGCCACGGTATCGGGGTCGGTGTAGGGCGCGGCGGGAGTCGCGTTGAAGGTCTGCGCGTCCGTCGCCGAGCCCTGCGTCGCGCCAGGCGATCCCGCCGTGACGGTGTCGGTGAGGGACGTGACGGCGCCGACCGGTGCGGTCACGAGGACCGGCATGGTCACGGGCGGCAAGGGGCCCACAGCGACACCAGCATGCGTGCAGGTGACGTTCTGCTCGATGGCCCCGCAGGTCCAGCCGTCGCCGCCGAGTCCGGCGGTCTGCGGGGTGAGGCCGACGGGGAAGCTGTCGGTCAGGGTGACGGTACGGCTCTCGTCGGCGTCAGCGACGGCCGGGGTCGCGGCGTAGGTGACGATCTGGCCGCTGTGGGCCGTACCGCCGCTGTTGTCGGACAGCCCCACGGTCAGCCGCGGTGGCGTCCCGTTGAGGGTCTGCACCTGCACGTTGGCGATGGTGTGGTAGTCGCTCACTGCGCCAGTGCTGGACGACCAGCCGAAGGTGAGCTGCTGCGGCACGCCGTGGCCGTCGACCCAGCTGGGGTCCGGCACGTACTGCGAGTCGTCCGGGAGGGAGCCGTTCTCGAGCAGCGGGGTGTCCGCGCCGACGGGGGTGACCTGCACCGCCCAGGACCGGGGCTTGAGGGTGAGTCCACCGGTGGAGGTCAAGACCTGATCGGTGGGGTTGACCGCCACCTCGACCGGGACGGCGACCGGGCCGTTGTTGCTGTCCAGCTGGCCGGCCGGTGCGGTGCTGAGCAGGCAGTAGCCGCTCGTGCCGTTGCCAGGCCCGCGTACGGCTACGGACTCGGGCACCGTCGGACTCGTCAAGCCGCACGGGGGATTCTCGCCCGTGTTGCTGAAGTTGCCGTAGACGTCGAGACCGAAGCCGAGATAGCCGTTGGTCAGGCCGGGGAGCGCCGCAGGCGTGACGGTCGCGTCGGTGTAGCCGAGGCTGCCACCGGACGGGCCGAGGGTGACCGGCGTGGCGGCGGCGTTATTGGGGTCCGAGGCGGCGAGGAAGAACGCGATGCCATCGGCGGCGTACTGGTCGAGCCCGTTGCCGTCGAACTGGTAGCTGTTGAAGGTGACGTCGAGGCCGAGCGACGACGGGACGCTCGAGCTGTAGGCCACGCCACCGACCTGGCCGGTCGCCGCGGTGGTCAGCTGCAGGCCCGCCTGCCCACCCGAGACCGCACATCCCGGGATCGGCGTTGTGCTGGTGTCGGTGGAGGCGGCGAGGCACGCGCTGTTGGCCGCGTCACCGACCGTGCCGGCGGGCAGCGTCCAGTTCGGCGAGACGGTGGCCTTGCCGGTGAACGGCTCGTTGATCAGGGTCGTGGTGGCTGCCAGAGCCGCGGGGGCCAGGGAGAAGGCGGCCACGAGTTGGAGGGCGACCGATGCGGCTGCCGTCGTGGCGACAACGCGGGCACAACGCATGGAAACTCCAGCCAGGTAAGCGGCGCGTGGGGGCCAATGCCCGCACCACCCCGCGGCGAAGGCATGACCGGGCCACAGTCTCACGGCAACGGCGAGCCTATGCAATGCGCTGAGTAGCCCATTAGAGGAATGTAAATCCGCCCGAATCACGACACACCTGGCGAACCAACGCGGCGATATCGTCGGCCACGGCCGTCGCGCCTTCGGCCACCGCCGTTTCGGCGTCGGCGCCGAGACTGTGCCTCGCGGGCACGAGAGCATCCTCGAGCAGCTGCGCCGGCGCGGGCGATCGGGGAGCGGCGAGCTCGACGCGCAGGGCGTCTGCGGCACCCAGCAGCCGCAAGGCGTTGCGGTGCTGCCCGGTGTCGACGGCGAGGAAGGCCACATCCTCCAGAAGCAGCGCGACAGACCAGCGGTCGTTGTGGTCGAGGTAGCTCTGCAGCGCGCCGGCGAACGCTTCGCCCGAGGCGGCGTACTGAACGAGCCCGCGCTGGGCGATGCCGTCGTTGTGGCGGCCGACGGCGACGATCCACAGGTCACCGACCAGCTCGGCCAGGCGCATCGACTCTCCGATGTGTCCGGCGGCTCGCCGATAGTCGTGCTGCAGCAGGGCGATCATGCCGAGGTTGTTGTGCGACACCGCCATGGCCCACGGGTCGCCGACCAGCGCGCGCACCTCGAGGGCCTGCTCGTTGAGCGCGCGTGCGTCGTCGTACTCGCCCAGCTGCTCGGCCACCACGGCAAGGTTGCTCAGCAGCGCGCCGACCTTGGGCTGATCGTCGAGCTCGCGGCGGATCTCGAGGCTGGCCCGGTAGCTCGCCCGAGCCTCGTCGAACCGGCTCTGCTGAGACGCCAGAGTGCCGAGGAGGTGGAGCACGTTGGCCAGGCCGGCCAGGTCGTCAAGGTCGGTGAACACCTCGTCGGCCGCCAGCAACAGGTCTCGGGCTGGCTCGAACCTCCCTTGCTTGCGGGCGACTTCGGCCCGGTCTGCCTGGGCGTTGGCCCATCCGCGACGGTCTCCGCGCTCGGTGGAGAGGTCGGCTGCACGTACGTAGGCCTCGTCGGCCTGGTCCCACCTGCCGAGGATCTCCCACACCTTGCCCAGCCGCTGCAGCAGCGCGCCGCGCTCGGCTTCCTCGACCAGCGGGATGGCCGCGGTGAGGTAGCCGACCGCGGCATCGTTGGCGTAGCGCTCCTGCGCGGCGAGGCCTGCCCGTACGAGATAGTCGCGTCGCTTGTCGTCGTGTGTGCCTCGTGTTGCGTGGAAGGCGAGCAGGTCGAGGGCGGCGTCGTTGTCGATGTGGTCCTCGAGCCAGGACAGCACCCGGTCGTGCAGCCCCGACCGCTGGGCGAACGGCAGGGTCTCGTACGCGACCTGGTGGGTGGTGTTGTTGCGGAATGTGTGGCTCGCCAGGTCGGGATCGGACACGATCAGCGCAGCCCGGTCGAGGGAGCTCAGCTGGTCGGCGACCTCCGGATCGGTGCCGAGCTCGGGGTACGAGCCGGCCACGACCGCGGTCGAGAAACGGCTGCCCACGACGCTGGCGACCTTGATCGTGCGGCGGGGAGACTCGGCCAGTGCGTCGATGCGGGCGAGCTGCAGGCTGCGGACGCTGGTGGGCAGGCCGAGGTCGAGCCCGGCTGACGGCTCGTCGCCGCGGTCCATGAGGAAGTTGACCAGCTCCTCGAGGTGGAACGGGTTGCCGCCGGCGAGGGAGACCACCCGGTCGAGCGCCACCGTCGGCAGGGCCGCACCGCCACGGGCGGCGACGTGGTGGACGGCCAGCTGGCGACTGACCTCGTCGTCCAGCTCGTCGACCTGCAGTCGATGCACGTGGGGGAGCGCCGCCAAGGGCTGCTCGGCTTCCTCAGCGGAGTCGCCTGGTCGTCGAGCCAGCAGGACCAGGGTCGGCGTGCGCGGGGCCGAACGCCCGATGGCCTCGGTGAGGTTCCACGACAGCTCGTCCATGTGCTCGGCCGCGTCGATCAGCAGGGCGATCGGGCCCCGCGCGGCACTGGCCTCGAACAGCTCGACGACCAGCGACTCGAGAGACGTCTTGCGCAGGCGGGTGTCGAGCGAGGCTGTCAGCGGAGTGTCGGCGATGGGCACGCCGAGCAGGGTCCCGAGCAGCGGCAGCCGGGCGAGCTTGTGCGGACCGAGGGCGGCCAGCTGGGCGGTGAGCTGGGCGACGACCATGTCGATAGGGTCGTCGGGGTCGATGTCCCAGGCCTGGCGGCAGATGTCGGCCCAGACGCCATAGCTGGTACGGGGCCCGTAGGCCTGAGCGCTCGCCCGTCGTACCCGCAGACCCTGCTCGGCGAGCCAGTCGCCGGTGTCGCTCAACAGCCGGCTCTTGCCCACGCCGCCGGAGCCCGTGATGACGGCGACGCGGCCGGTGCCTTGCAGGCTCTCGAGCGCCAGGGTGCGCAACGCGGCCAGTTCGGCGTCGCGGCCGACGAGCTGGCCGAGGGCGGTGGTTGCCGGGCGTTGCCCGCGACGACGTCCGCGCAGCGGCGACGCGACCACCTCGGCCGCCTTGCCGGCCACCCGCAGGGTCACCGGCGTGTCCCAAGCGAAGTCCGCGCCGGCCGCGCTGCGTACCTCGGCCGCGACGTAGACCTCGCCCTCGGGTGCCTTGCTCATCAGGCGTGCGGCGAGATTGACGGCGTCACCGAGGCAGCAGAAGGTGCGGCGGTCGGCGTGCCCGTACGTACCGCTGCGCAGCTGACCTGCGGCGATGCCGATCTGGAGGCCGGTGGCCGCGGTGGTCTCGCCGAGCCGGCTCAGCTCGAGGGCTGCGGCGCAGGCGCGCGCGCTGTCGTCCTCGTGCGCGACGGGTGCGCCAAAGACTGCGTAGAGGTAGGCGCCCTTGTCACCGATGGTCAGCTGCAGGACGTTGCCGCCGTAGGCATCGACGATCTGCTGGGCACGCGTCACCAGGTCGTCGAGGTGGGCGATGGCCTCCGCGTCGTCGTCGTAGTCGATGCCGCCGAACCGGAGGAACAGCGGGACGCCCGGCCGAAGCTCGGCGAGGAACTCGCCCTGGCCGGCGCTCATCCGCTCGAAGACCCGTGGTAGCAGCCACTTGCGGACTTCCTGGTCGGGCAGGGTCGGCAGCGGCAGGCGCGGCGGCGGAAGCACGACCGGCTGGATGAGGGCTTCGACAACCGCGACGTCGCGCTCCGGTCCGCGCCGCTCGCCCAGCCGCAGCCGGTCTGCCCACGCGTCGGCCGCGGCGCCGGCCAGGACGACTTCGCCCGTACGAGCGAGGTGCTCGGCCTCGGCCAGCCGGTCCATCAGCGCGCCTGCGAGCACGTCGATCAGCTGGATCGTCTCGGTGCCGACGACGAATCGCCGGGCCGGTCCGATAGCGACCGCGACCTTGAGGCCGAGGTGGACGGTGCGTCCGCCGGGAGTCACCCGTACCCCGACCTCGGTCATGAGGCGCTGCATGGTCAGGGCGCACGCCACCGCCTGCGAGCCGTCGTCGCCGTCGATCCAGGCGGTCACGGCGTCGCCGCTGAAGTAGATGACGTCGCCGCCGTGTCGGTCGAGCTCGGCCATGAGCGGGTCGATGATGCTGCTGAGGGCCGCGGCCAGCTCCTCGGCGCCGCGCTGCGGTCCCAACTCGGCGACGAGTGCCTCGGTCAGCGGGGTGAACCCGGAGATGTCGGCGAACAACGCCGCACCCTGGACCCGGTCGGGCAGCTCGCGACCCTCGGCCAGCGCTCGGCGGCGGTCGCCCGGCAGGTAGGCCTGGGGGTTGTCCGCCCGGGTGAGGCTCGGCGACGCGGCGGCTGGCGCCGACAGCACCTCGACCGATCCCTTGCCCACGCGAGACCTGCTTCCCCATGATCGTTTGCATGGGCATTCTCCCACGCAGACAACCGCGTCGGGGAGACCCGAATGCCCTAGCGGCCGCCCGTCTGCTGGACACCGCCAGCGGCTCCCAGGAGACTGAGCGAGTGGCGAGCCCCGAGAGTCGGCAAGACGGTCGTGACCTGCTCGGCCTGAGCGATGACCTCGACGTGGTGTCGGTCGCCGCAGGCGACGAGCTCATCAGCCAAGGGTCACCCGTACCCGCGCTCTACGTCCTCGTTGAAGGCTCGATGGTCATCGAGCGCGACGGCGAGGCCTTCGCCACGGTCGACCACCCCGGTGCGCTTTTTGGCGAGATGTCGGTCGTGATGGGCCAGAACGCGACGGCGAGTGTACGGGCGGGTGCCGCCTCCACGGTGCGCATCGCCCCTGACCCGCAAGAGTTCCTGGCCCGCCCCGGCGTCGCTTTCGCGGTCCTGCGGCTGACGGCGACCCGGCTCGACTCGATGACCCGCTACCTCTCCGATGTACGGGCGCAGTTCGGCCACCTCGAGAACCACCTCGGCATGGTCGACGGGGTCCTCGAGACGCTCCTGCACCATCAGGCACCGGCCATCGTCACCGGCTCAGCCCGCGACCCCGAGGGCTAGGGCCGTTCGCTGTCGGGGAGTCGCTGGGCTCGCTCACAGAGTCCTCTGCTGTGAGCAGAATCAGGCCGTCCACGTCATCGCGTCGGCCTACGATCGGGCATGGCCGAATCGAGCGTAGCCGCGGACCGTGCAGCGCTGATGAACCGCGACCGAGGGTCCGCCGACAAGGCCCAGCCTCGAGAGCCGCTCTGGCGACACGTGCTCGGAGAGCGGCTACGGACCCTCCGGCGTGACCGTGGGCAGACGCTGGGCGACATCGCGACCCGTGCCGGGGTCTCGCCTCAATATCTCTCCGAGATGGAGCGCGGTCTCAAGGAGCCGTCCAGCGAGATGATCGCGGCAGTCGCCGGAGCCCTGGACGTCACGCTGGGCGACTTGACGCTTGAGATCGCGGAGAGGCTGACTGCGAAGCAAAGCCTCTCTTCTGCGCAGGTCTCGCTCGGTCAGTCCGCTTTTGCTTTGGCAGCTTGATTACTCGCGTTATCGCTGCTCAATGACATGGTCGAGCAGGCCATAGTCCTGTGCGCTGGCAGCGGTGAAGACCCGGTCGTGGTCCGTGTCCGCACGCAGGGTCTGGATGCTCTGGCCCGTGTGACGAGCGAGGAGCTCCTCCATGCTCGCTCGGATCCGTACCACCTCGTCGGCTTGCAGGATGAGGTCGGGGATGGTGCCGCGCCCCTGCGCCACGGGCTGATGCAGGACGATCCGGGCATGACGGAGTGCTGACCGTTTGCCCTCAGCACCCGCAGCGAGCAGGACTGCTCCCACGGCAACGGCCTGCCCCACACAGGTGGTGGCGACGGGGGAGCGGACGAATCGCATCGTGTCGTAGATCCCCAGCATCGCGCTGGGGTCGCCGCCCTCACAGTTGATGTACAGCTGGATGTCGCCGTCGGGGTTGTCCGACTCCAGATGAAGCAGCTGGGCTATCAGGGCGTTGGCGACGCCGGCGTCGATGACCGTGCCGAGGTAGACGATCCGCTCGGTGAGCAGGTGGGAGTAGACATCCATGATTCGCTCGCCGCGAGGATGCTGCGCGATGACGTTGGGGATGGTGTAACTGCTCATCGGACGCTCCCGTGGACAGCGCCGCCGAATCCCGCAGTTGCGCGGCTCCGCGGCTTGTAGTCGTCGAAGGACGCGACGATGGTGTCGATGAATCCGTAGACCTGTGCTTGTTCCGCGGTGTACCAATGGTCGTGCAGCGAATCCTCGAAGACCCGCTCGATCGGCTGGCCGGTGTCCTCCGCGATCAATCGCAGCACGGTGTCCCGAGTGTGCCGCAGGTCGTCGGCTTGCAGCTCGACGTCGACGGCCGTGCCACCGATGCCGGCCGAGCCCTGGTGCAGCAGCACCCTTGCGTTCGGCAGAGCCTTGCGCTTTCCCTTCGTGCCGGCCGAAAGCAGGAACTGTCCGGCGCTGTAGGCGATGCCGAGCACGAGCGTGGAGACGTCGTTGGGAATCGTGCACATGATGTCCCGGATCGCGAGCATCGCCGGCACCGAGCCGCCCGGCGAGTGGATCCACAAATTGATGTCCGACAACGGGTCCTCCGCGGCCAGCGTGATGAGCTGCGTGGCCAGCAATGTCCCGTTGTCGTCGTCGAGTGGGCCGTCCAGAACGAGGACACGACGTTCGTAGAACTCGCGTCGAACCTGCTCGGAAAATAGCGGTGGTCTCGGTGAATCGCTCATGCGTCCACCTTGCCTCCGCGGTCGGAGGTATTGGGCGGTATCTGCCCTGAGCAGAGCAGCTCTCAGCAGATCCGGCCCGGCCCCGAAGGTGGGAGGAGGCATTCATGCCTCGAGGGCTGAACCCTGACGCCGGCGTAGCCACTACATCAGAATGCTTCCGTACGTCTCCCTGTCACTCGGGATGCAATGACGGCTCGGCATAGGCTGTGCACCATGGTGACCCGCGCGCGGAGCAATGCCGGCGAGGTCGTGGGGAAGGGTGGAGATGCAGCCATGAGCGGCAACGAACCGCTGGACGCAGGAATGCCGTTCCCGGACGATGACGGCGACGATGAAGTCCACGCTTTGGCGAGAGAGTCCCCACGGAGTGTGCCTGGGGCAACGGAGCTGCTGGCAGAGGGGTTTGTCCCTCTGGAGGAGTTGACCGGCGCAATGTGGGTAGCGGAGGCGTGGCCGGAGCCGCACCGGCGGGTGCTGCCGGAGACCAGACCGGCGATGTTGACTAACCCCGACGACGGGAGACTCTGGTTCGTGCGCTCCCCGTGGCCCACGATCTCGCCCGCGGACGTGCTGTCCATGGTGTGGGCCGGCCGGACACGGGTCGACAGCAGCACGATGAAGAGCCGGATTGAGGTCCTATGGCACGCCCAGGCACTGGCCATCCTCGGGCTTGACGAAGCAACCGCAACGTCCTTTCTTCGCTCGCTTCCCCACATGCAAGGGTGGGAGATCTCCACGTGGTGAGCCCGTGCTTGGCAGCGGCGCGCTAGAGGGTGTGGGTTGTCGGCGCCAGCCGCTGGTATCCCGGGGCCATCTCGCAACCATCCACATCGACTACGGTCCAGACTGTCAGACACAGCCTGTGGAGGAAGTCTTCCGCGGAAGACTCTGTCCACAAGCAGTGTGTGAAACGGTCGCCACGAGCGAGCGGCGCCTGAGACGCGCGCGGGAGTGTCCGCGGCGTGTCCCACTCCGTGTTGCGGCAGATGTCGACATTTTCTGTGGACGGAATATACCGCAGTATATTTCGTCCACAGGCGAGGCCGACACCGACTGCTCGGAAACCGCCCGACCCCGTTGCGTCTCCGCGGTGGCAGTAGCCGATCCTTCATCGGTCAATGGGGATGGCTGCCTCTGACCAGAACCTGACAGCGGGGACCGATGGCTACCTAGCCAACAGGCCGGCCACCAGAGTGATCCCCGCGCCGACATACAGGACGACCGCTCCAGCAACCGGCGTGTGCTTCGGGTCTCTCCACTTAGGCAACGCCCTGAGCGCGACAGCGGCGCACACCAATGAGACCAACACGACGCCGACGACGGCGCTGCCGCCGCTGTCGTCGAACATGGCACTCGCGAGGACGCCGCCCCCAACGCCTAGACAGACCATCGCCGGGAACCGCGCGTCGACGATGCGCTGCCGCCAACCCCATGGACCATCAGTACTACTCACCGCGTGATCGTACGGGTCACGCTCACCGGACGACGGCACAGTCTTGACGCGAATCGAACCAGGGGCGGCCATAGCTCCGACGCCAGGGAGCGACGCGGCCCTGGCGCGTCGATGTCGCAGTCTAGGGTCGGTATCCGCATGGCACCTGAACCGGCTTGTTGCATCCATGACTTGGTCACCGGGAGGTCTCGTCCCGCGGTGCGTCGGTGAACCCGGCTTGTGCCAGGCACCAGCGCAGGTGCGCGTCCAGGAGCGTTTCGTCGCGCAGCAGCTCGCGAGGGAGGCTGCCCGTCACGGCGAGGTGCACATGGCCGTGCAGCAGCGTGTAGAGCCGGACGATCATGAGTTGACGGGCAGGGTCGGGTTGCTGCCCGATGGCCCGTGCCCAGTCGGCGAGGTGCTCGGTGAGCACGGGATCGACCTCCGTCGTCACCGCCGCAGGCATGCGGTTCAGCAGCGGTCCCATGAGGGCGCGTACGGCGGAGTCCTTGGCGGGGAGGAGCCCCGAACTGTCCTTCAGTGACGTCGCGGTACGGCTGTGCGCGAGGTGCCAGAGCTCAGCATTCGCCATCGCCCAACGGTGATAGGCCCGAGCGCCGGAAGTCCACGCCTGCAGGGGATCGGGCGAGGTCGCGGCGGAGAGCGCCGCTGCCGCGATTTCCTGGAACGTGTCCACGATGACTGCTCCCAGCAGCGCGTCGCGGCTCGCGAAGTAGTAGTGAATGCCGCTGGGGACCATGCCCAGCTCGAGGCCGATCCGGCGCAGCGACAGGGCATCGAGGCCACCTGTGGCCAGCAGGTCCTTGGCCTGCGCGACGATCGTCGCCTTCGTCTCCACGCGCAGCCGTGCCCGGACTCCCTGGGCGCGGGTGGCTAGCGGGGCGGTCACGTGAGGGCCCTCCGGTTGCGAGATGAGCGGTGATCAGTAGGTTGAGCACTACTCAAACTACAGGAGCCGAGCATGTGGTCGTTGGAATACACGCAGCACACCACCGCGGAAACAGACCGGATCTGGAGCTGGTACCTCGACCACGCCAGTGCGCCCACATGGGACCCGCTGATCGGCGAGATCCGCCCCGACGGCCCGATGGTCGCCGGAGGCACCGGACACAACAAGCCGATGACCGGGCCGGCCGTCCCCTTCACCTACACCGAGGTCACACCATAGGTCAGCTACACCGAGGTCAGCCGGCTGCCCGGAGCGCGCATGGCCTTCACTCACCTGCTGGTCAGCGACTCCGCAGGCACCACAGTGAGCCACGGCATGCACTGCGAAGGACCGCTGACCGGCCTCTACCGGCTGGCGCTCAGCCGTTCCTACCGGAAAGGCATGCCGACGGCACTAGCCAACCTGCTGCGACTTGCAGAACAAGGGCCACCTCCTCCCCGCACGGCCAAGTAGGCGAAGCGCGCGTACGGCAGAGTCCTTTCTGGCAGTGACGGAGCGGAGGGATATGGGTTGCAAAGGGCGGCAGGCCGGTGGGCCTCGGTGCGAGAAGTCGCCGCGGCAGTACGGCTGTCAGGTGAGGGCGAGGGTGAGGCCGGCGCCGGTGAGCAGCAGCGCGGTGGTCGCGTGGACGCTCAGTGCGTGAACCAGCCTGCCGCCGTTGGTCGTGACGATGATGGCGTCGCCGACGGGGGTGATGGCCGCCGCCAGCAGGGCCCAGCCGAAGACATGGTGGTCGGCAGCGGCGAGGACGACAAGGGGCACCACCCCGGACGTGATGTCGCGGACACCCTTGATGCTGGTCAGCGCTCGCAGGTTGTCCTGGGGTACACCGAATCCCGCCATGGCCACCTGCGGTGCCAACAGGAACCGGCCGCCGATGAACACGATGAAGACACAGCCGAGCAGGGCGATGACGAGAGCGGCAATGGTCATGAGATCCTCCTGGTGAGGGTTAACTAGCAACGTTCTATAACGACGCTAGCACACCCTTGGCGATGCCGCCTCGTTAGGTAACTCTGTTAGACTTCGCCCATGTCACCCAGGCCAGCCCCTGATCTCGCGCTGCGGCGAGAGCAGATCACCCAGGCCGCGCGAGAACTTGCCGAAGCAGAGGGTTGGCCGGCCGTCACCATGCGCCGGCTTTCCGCAGAGCTCGGCGTCACACAACCGGTGCTGTACTCCGCCTTCTCCGGGCGTCAGGCCCTTGTCGACGCCGTGGCGCTGGACGGCTTCACCGCCCTTGCCGCAGCCTTGGAAGCGGTCGACGTCGTGCCTCGGGCACGCATGCGCGCCTACCTCGCCTTCGCCGAAGCGCACCCGAACATCTACGAGGCGATGTTCTCGATGCCC
This sequence comes from Acidothermaceae bacterium B102, assembly GCA_033097465.1. Lineage (GTDB taxonomy): Bacteria > Actinomycetota > Actinomycetes > JAWWOL01 > JAWWOL01 > JAWWOL01. The sequence goes on along the minus strand of AP028633.1, from coordinate 5,891 downwards.
TCCGGGCTGATCTTCGGCGCTGACAACACCCAGGCGCCCCTGTCCCGGGCGTTCTCGGCGATCCGCAGCGCCTTCCCGTCCGCCGACGACACGCGGGCCGAGGTCGCCTGGTCAACCTTGCACGGCCTTGCGACCCTGCAAGCCGGTAAACGCCTCCCCGGGAGCCGACACAAAGCCCGGCTCGAACACGCCCACCAGATACTGAACCAGTCGTGTCCGCCGGGGAACGGCTAACTCGTCTGTGGCAGTAGCCGCGCGGTCGTCGGCGCAGTCCTAGCCGAGCCGGTCAGCCGGTCGCGTTGTCCGCGAGGGGCCCGTTCCCAGATGAATTGACCTGAGCAGGGGCTGTTCACGGGCTGACCCCGCCCGTGTCCTGTCACCAAACCACGTTGCCCCAGTCGCCGATCGATAACCGGTGCGTCCCGGGGACTACGGCGGGGCACGACACCTGCGCGGCGGGCGGGCGGGACAGGCTAGTCGCCGATGAACCATAGGTAGCGATGCGCGCGACCGAGCTGGAGGGCCAGCAGCACACGAAGGCCTCGGATCAGCGCCAGCTCCTGCGGGCTCACTCCGGAGCGTTCAAGGCGGTCGAGCTCTTCGATGAGGTGGGTGGCTTGCACCCTGTTGAAGCACGTGTTGCCGTAGGGATCGATGTCTCGGAGCAGGGGGTAGTCCTGACGGCTCCGGCCCACGACGAGGTCGATGTAGTAGGGCGCGGGCAGCGGCGGCGGCAACTGTTCGATGATGTCTTGAAACCCCAGGACAGGGGACCCGTCCTCCCGGCGAACAACGATGCTGATCGGCACCGAGCCAGGGTAGCGACCATGGTGACGAAGTGACCGTTCGCGGATCCACTATCGGTCGCAGCCGGAAGTAGGGCGGGGGGTGCCGTCGCCTTGTGCCGAAGACGTTGGCTACCTGCGACGAGTGCGTAGGCCGGCCAGCAACCCGGCAAGCGACAGCAGGGCGACGCCTACGACTACTAGGTGCCACAGCATGCGCCGCACTCCTCAAGTTTCTCGGACGGGCACGGCCGTCCATTGGTGCCGTGACACTGTCGCGACTATAGGCGTGTCGATCGTCTGCTCCCTTGTCAGCAGCAAGGGGCGCCGGTGGGCGCTTGACCTAGGCGTGAGCAGCCGATCCTCGATCGGTGCTTCGCTGGTCGATCCGTGACGCGGACCGGTCCTACATCGGGACGAGACCTCCTTCGTGCCGCCGCTGGCTAACGGTGTGCCGGGCCCGCTTACTCGGACCGCGCAGCATGGCCGGGTCTCTTTGCAGTGCCCTGCCAGCTCGCCACCGTGCAGCGGGCTCCGCGGATGAGCCAACCAAGGCCGAGCTCGGATCGTTCGAGGGCTGGTGTGTCCATACTTACGGGAGGGGCGCCACCTGGGGCTGCTGGTCACGGAGCGTCCGCTTCACGGTTGCCTGGACGTGACGGTCGTTTCGTAACAATATCCTCGCGGCGAATGCAACAAACGTGGAGCGGAGGGCGTCTAACATGAGCGTGGACCATGGCGACTCTTCGGCGGGGGACCCGAGCTTCGACGACTTCGTCTCTGCCAGGTCCGCTTCGCTGTTGCGCAGTGCTTATGTCCTCACCGGTGGTCAGCACAGCGCAGAGGATCTCGTCCAAACCACGCTGCTTCGATGTCTCCCACGCTGGGGCCAGATCAGCGATCACGAACGCTACGTGCGGCGAACGCTCCTGACGACCTACCTCGGCTGGCGGCGTCGCCGCCAGTGGAGTGCCGAGTCGCCCACTGGTTCGATCGCTGAGCCGCCGGACGCCCACGACGCTTACGCGCAGATTGATCAACGCAACGATCTGCTCAGTGCCCTAAAACAACTCGCACCGAGGCAGCGGGCCATCGTGGCAATGCGCTACCTCGAGGACTGGGATGACGCAGAAATTGCCGCGACCTTGGGCATTGCCCAGTCCACTGTACGCAGTCAGGCCATGCGAGCGCTGGAGACGCTACGCCACTTTGGCGCCCTGGACGAGCCGACTGCCGGAACCGATAGTTCACATTGGAAGCGGGACCTACCATGACGGCAGAAGAAGAAGTCACACTGTCTCGGAACTTGCGCCTGCTTTCCGAGCAGGCCGCGGATATGCCAGGTTTGAGCACAGCTGTCCGGCGACGACACCGACGCCGACGCGTCGCTCTAGCCGTGGGTGCCGGCGCCGGGGCAAGCGCGCTCATCGCGGGCCTCGGTGTTTGGATCTCATTTCGCGGCGCTCACCATGCAGAGCACACCGTTGCAGCTACGGGGCCGACGGCACCGCCGGCTCCTATATCTTTGGCAGGTTCGCTGAGAAACGTGAGCGTTATCGTCGCCCCGAACGGGCAAGCCAGCATTTGCGCACCGGAACGGGCCTCCTCGGAGGACTTGCCTGTTACTGCGTGCCAAGGCGCCAAGTTGAACGCGTCTCCGATCAACCGCGCACAGTTGGCGTTTGCCCACACCGGCAATGGCTACACCAGGGGGGTCGCCACGGTTCAAGGTGTCTGGACGGCTGGGCACTTCCTCGTGACGTCCCAGAGGCCGGGCAACGGCTCACAAGATTTCGGCCTAGACACCGTCAGTTCTCCTACTGTTCAACCTCCGTGTACGCGTCCGGCGGGCGGCTGGCAGCCAACGGACTGGGCCGCCGTGCGGGGTGTCGCAGCGTCACGGACCGACCTCTTTAGTCTTGTGTCGTCGTTTAACGCTGGGTCAGTGGAAGTCCCGGTCATTTCCGCAACTAACGTCCGAGCGGCTATTGCTGCTCTACCGCCAAACCTGGTCAACCAGGTTTGCGTCGTCGGGACGGATGTCTCCCGGCGACAACTCCTCGACGCAGCGGCGGCCACCGCCGCGTTTGCGGGCGACGGGCTAGCCGACGCCCTGGGGCCCGACCCACAACTGGGTAGCACGATTTCGGTATCCGAAAGCGGACAACCCCTAGTCATTCTTTACGCAGCGGTGGACGACGCCCCCGTCGAGAAGGTTTTGCAGAGCATGAAGCCAGGCTTGGTACAGGCGCACTTTTGGTTGCAGAAACAGTAGCCTGCGTCAGCTAGTTGTTGTACTGTCCGCAACTCGTCTCAGTAAAGTTCCAACTCTCATTGTCTGGGTTCATATTGCCGCCAGTCATATTGCCGATGACACTGCCGTTGCTCGTTATCTCCCCGCGTTGCCACGGGAAGTTTCCCAATGGAGTCGATGTCTGCGTCGACCCGACTTGCTCTACCCCCCAGGCGTTGGTCCAGCCAGCCGTCCCGAACTCGCGAAGCTGGTTGATGCCGCCGGCGGTGACTCGTTCGTCGATGGCCTCGCCATATTCAGGTGTCCATGCCAGCTCAACGTCGTGAGCAAGACCATTGCGGTCACGCATGATGGCATCATTATCGTTAACAAGGATGGTCGCTGCCACGTCCGGGTTAGGTCCAGTGTCGACGAACGAGAATTGCACAAGATTCTCGTTCGTTCCGGTTCGGGAGTCATACGAAGGCCCCACATAATAGGTGTCTGCGTAGACTAGGTCTCCGGCTGGTGCTGTGTTGAAGGGGTCAACAAAACCTCTTCCTGTGTAGTTTCGCAGTTTCACGAGACCTGTGTTGAACTTGCCGAAGGGGTCGGAAGTTTGAGTAATCACCTCGAACCATGGGTCCATGCCCTGCAGCGTGCCTGGCTCAGTGACCCAACCATTTTGCAAAAGCCCGTCCGCGCCCATGCCACCCATGCCCACCCAGAGCGCTAGTGACGAATTGGACAGCGGAGTGCAATTTGACTTGGGCGTGCTAAAGGTTGGAACGCGCGCATATGCATAGACTCGTCGCATAGCCGAGCTCGGGCTCGTCGCTATTGGACCGCCCCACTTCTTCTGGAGGTATGTACCCGTTATAGCTGCACTCTCTGAAGTGTCGACGCACAGGCCCGGGGCCATTGGAGTTATTGGTTTACTTGCCAACTTCTCCCAACTTGCATATTCCAAGGAGCTTGTCGACGGTCTACGCGGGAATCCGAACGTTGCAAGCTCTTCATCGGTTGCGCCCAAGGGCACCCACCCGGGTGGGGGAAGAATCTCGGTTCCGGCGGCATACGTGTGAACCTCGGCACGATTCGCGGCCGCTGTAGAAAAGTCAACACCAGAAGAGTCACGATACACGACCGGCGCCACTTCTGGAGACACGACGCAGGTGTCGTCCGCCGAGCCCACCGCAATGCCGGTGGACGCCTGCGCCGTGGAAAGGAGCAAACCTGCAAGAGAACTCGACATGATCAATACGGAAGCCATGCCTACACTGCCTCGATTGCGTCCCATGCGCCCGCCGTCCATTGGCCGATTGGGAAAGACTGCATAGCCCCCACCGAGGTGACAAGTCGAAACGTAGCACCTCTCCCTCCTTCAAAGGAAGTCTCTTGTTGAACCGCCTAGGCCTATCCGAGGACCCGGCGAGGCGACAGGGAGCGCGATAGCGCCGTGGCCGCGGTACCGGCCCGTACGTGGCCGGCCGTAGCTACCCTGCACCGCAACGTCCACGGGGAGACTCAGTCGCACCGAATAGGTTGTCTCCTCAAGGGAAGATTCGCGAAGGCCGACGCACGGGACCTGCGCCGAACGGCGCCGGCACACCCAGCGGGCTCGCGGACCGGGACCGCGCGCTTGGTCGCGTGCGTCGGCTCGCTCCATCTCTGCTCGCGCTCGGGGACGACGCGTGCGAGCATCTTGCGGCACTCAGCGACGACGCGCTTCGCGACGCGGACGACATCGCGGCGCCGTTGAGGGCGCGTCCTCCAGAGCACTCGACCCTCGCCCGCATGCGGGACTCGGCGGTCGCCGCTCTTGAGGTCAACCCACGCTTCGTGGGCGAGGCCTGGGCCGGAATGACCGCGCTGCTGAAGCGAACCCTGACGTTTCTGCTCGACCGCTACGACCGCGGCGGGCCGCTCATGGACGGCATGAAGGACATCATCGGCTTGCCGAAGAGCGGTCGGGCGCTGCCGGTCGAGGCTGACCTGCAGTTCGAGTTCTACGTCTGGCTGGCAGGACCGTGGGAGTTCGCCGGCCGAGTCGGGGTCGAGCGATCCGACATTGCGACGGGAAGGGCCGACGTGACGGTCAGATTCGGCGACATCCGGCTGGTGACGGAGGTCAAGCGCGAGCTCTCTGACGCAGCGCCGCAAGCGTTGGAACGCAGCTACCTCGGCCAGGCAGCGGAGTACTCAGGCTCAGGCGAGCCGTTCGGCCAGCTGCTCGTGCTTGACCTGACCGACCACACCGCCGGCGTCCTGCCGCTGGCCGACCTGGCCTGGGTCGCCGAGCGGCGGGCGGACGTGGACGCGTCTGCGCAGCACGTCTTGATCGCGGTCGTTGTGGGTAACCGACTCACCCCCCGACATGTGAAGGGCACGCGCAGAAAGGGCGAGTCCTCAGGCCCGACGACGTGACGGACATGCTGCCTCGGGCCCGGGCGAACAAGGACTCGACCACATGGAAGGCGCCGCACGAGGTCTTGACGAGACTCCGAGGCACGCCGGTCGCTCGGAACGTGCCCTGAGGCCGTAGGCGCTCGACGTCGGGTCGCACCTACCGCAGCACCGCTCGCTTCGAGCTCGTGCCGCGCCGCTGGACGACGGCCCAACTAAGCGGCGGTGACTTCGCTCCTGGCGACCGTCGGGGCGTGAGCCCGCCGTGCAAAGCGAGGGACCAGGGGAGGAACGCGACGGTGGCCCGGGAGGAGCCCGTGCAGCTCACTGGTCACATACCCCAGACACCGCTTGCAGCTGCAAGCGGTCCTCAGGCCGACCACAGTGTCCGACACCACCTGGCGAGTAACGGACACGTCTCGCCGCTGCCGGGTAGCCGGACGGCGCGGGCCGTGTCCCGCCCGGGC